>NZ_CP048799.1:4552500-5351077 GCF_010748895.1 Brevibacillus sp. 7WMA2 | reverse complement strand
TCCTTCAAAATAGCACGAATCACCAGTTGTTCCCCTATGACAAGCAATTGTCCGTTTGTAAGTAATAAACGAAGCTCGTTCTCACTAAATTGCAGGACACCTCGATGGTTTTCTATATACATTTGCAAATGACCAATCATCGTAATTCTCGGGACTTCAAGTACCACGTCCTGAGGTAAATCCAACACGCCCACAGCCATTCGGCGCAGTCGGCGGCTCCATTTCTTCATATGTAAGCCCCCTTTTTCCTTGCATATGCATTAGACATGCGTAAGCGGAGTCTGTTTAATGGGATAGCCGTGTGCTTGCAAAACAAAATCCGTTCTTTTATACCTATGCAGGGGGTAGGGCTTATCATGCTGGGAATTTGAAAAAGGAAAGGGGGATTTTCATACGTTAAAAAACGGCAAAAACCTCCTGATGGACTACGGTTACAGATAGTGGTTTAAAAGGCATGCTCTAAAAGAATTTACATGGCTAGAAAAGAGAAAAGCCTCCTTTTCTAAATAAAAAAACCCGCATGTCTACGTACAACATACGGGTCTTGCATCATTTACTTTTCGTCTTGTCCATGTGCCCCATCACAATAAGGTAATTTTTCCGATTTTCCACAGCCACAGATCCTTACCGTCTTAGCTTCCTTAAATCTAACAATATACGGGGTTTTTCCTGTTCCTTGTCCATTATGAGAGCCATCACAGTAAGGTGCATCCTCTGTGAGGCCGCACATACAGTAAAATGTAACGCCTGGTTCTTCCTTCACAACAATCGGACCTTTTTTATCATAGAGGGCCATAAGGTTTTCTCTCCTTTGTTCACTTAGCCTATCTAGTGGTAGGTAGTATTACTTCTAGTATAGCACGTCCTCAGTTAGTAGGTTTTAGATGTAGACCAATCCTTTATGAAGGAAAAAACCAAGCGTAGAACAGCCCCGTTTGTCATGGATCACAAAACATAGTCAGGCTTTGTATTCTTTATTACACTCAAGTGGGCTAATAAATAGATCTATTGAAGACGATTCTGATTCATCATTAAGTATGTTTTATGCTTTAGTAAAGTCGCACGATTAGATACAATGCTAAGGGTTATCCCCAAGCATTTCACATTCTGTTACCTATAAGGTTGCAAGCTTCGAGAGATTTAATGAACTATTTTGTTATCACTATCTTATGTAATCCTCTAAATCATTTCGGTAATTTTGCGATATAAACAACATCTGGCTCGCCTCGCTCCACCTCTACTTTATACTCCTCTACTTCATGAAAATACTCAGATAATCGCAGAGCAAAAGCATCAGAAGAATTAGCACTCCAAAATGCAATAACACCCTCTGGGTTCATCAAACCAAGTAAGGTGTTGAGACCTGATTCCTTATAAAGTGAATGGTTCGCTTCTGTCACGGTCCAATCAGGCCCATTGTCAATATCAAGACAGATCACATCAAATTTTTCGTTAGCTTCCTGAATCCATTGGAGAAGATCAGCTTTAACAACACGGGTTCGGGAGTCAGTGAGTGGATGATTAGAATATTCGCCCAAATATCGGTTATTCCATTCGATGATCTTTTCCTCTATTTCTAAAACAACTACCTCTTCTACTCTGTTATTTTTTAAAGCTTCTGAAAGGGAAAATCCCACACCTAATCCACCAATCATTACTTTTCGGGGATGATGAACGCTGTCAAGTGATGCCTTAACCAAAAGACGTTCGGATTCTCCATTATAAGTTGCCATTAAAAAAGTACCATTGCTAATAATCTCATAATTGTTATTCCGATACTGAAGCTGAATGTCACCGCGTGGTGTGGAGCATCGTTCTAAGATTGTAATGTCTGATTGCAAGATCATATCCTCCTTATTGAAAAGATAGGCTCCCTCAATCCTTTTGACGGATCGTAGCTGTGAAGCACTTAAAGAGCATACAAGCGTTAGCTATGTCGCAGGTAGGTTGTGCAATTCGCTGGACACCTGCATCTTCTATTCAATAGTAACAAAAATCCGACATAGGAATCTTGCCCTTATCTTTTTATGCGGAAAGTGTACATGGGAGTATATTATTTTATGCATTAGCTAAAGATGTGCTTGATAGCGCTGAAAAAAAGAACCTCAAGGCAACAGTGCCCGAGGTTCTTTTATTAGTGAAAAAATTAGTAAACGGCTACCGGTATTTCCCCATTCTATAGCCGCCAAAGGCTGATGTAGGATGAGGATCTTTACTGCGCGGCTTTCCTAAAATAATCGCCCATCTCATACCATCTAATGCTGTTCCAGCTAGTTTAACCGAATGTCTTTTAGTGGTAGCTCCCGTTTGCTTCTGTGATGTAGGAATGGTTGATCCATGTAATTCAACGTTCAATAACTTACTGTTTTTATGCTCGATAGGTGCTAACACCATTTGAGCGGCATTTGGTTCATACCGCTCTTCTAACATTGATCGACCTTCTTCGAGCTCCTTCTCCAGTTCAGTTCTTCCATCCCGTGTCGAGTCGTTCACTGACTGTGCAGGTTGCCCCTCCATATAAGTTCCCTGCCATTCTGCTGGCATTGAGGGTGAACTAGTTGAGTCAGTATTGTAAGGGGCTGAATTTTGCGTTTGAGACGTTGAAGGAAATTCAAACACACCTGGTTTTGCTTCCTGTCTTGGGTTCCGTTTTACTACCTGACGTTGATAGGGTGGTAGCATTCCTCCCGGCTCCCTATTCGTAGGTTGCATCGGATACGTCTTAGGTGTCTTGTTATGATTAAATTTACCCGTTAATAAACCAATGATCAGCTCGATGAGAGTTTCCATTGCCTCATCACCTATTTCTTATCTATATCGTTTTTCTTTGTACCTTCAGGGTCACCAAATGATTCTCTCATAGCGGTATCTGCCATGATGTTCTGCATATTGTAATAATCCATAACACCTAGCTTACCCGAACGCAATGCTTCAGCCAAAGCAAGTGGTACTTCCGCTTCAGATTCCACTACTTTCGCTTTCATCTCTTCAACGCGCGCTTTCATCTCTTGCTCCGTTGCCACAGCCATAGCACGACGTTCTTCTGCTTTTGCCTGCGCGATACGTTTGTCAGCTTCTGCTTGGTCTGTTTGTAATTGGGCGCCAATATTTTTACCTACATCTACGTCCGCAATATCGATCGATAGAATTTCAAAGGCTGTACCTGCATCTAGACCTTTATTTAACACGGTTTGTGAAATAAGATCTGGGTTTTCTAATACATCTTTATGTTTGTTGGACGAACCGATAGTTGTGACAATCCCTTCGCCAACACGAGCGATAATTGTCTCTTCACCAGCACCACCAACTAAACGATCAATATTCGCACGTACTGTTACTTTCGCCTTCGCACGCACCTCAATCCCATCCATCGCTACTGCGGCAATAATTGGGGTCTCAATCACTTTCGGATTTACACTCATTTGTACTGCTTCCAACACATCACGGCCAGCTAGGTCAATCGCCGCTGCTCGTTCGAAGCCTAGTGGAATATCTGCACGTTGAGCTGCTACCAAGGCATCTACGACTCTATCAACATTACCACCCGCTAGAAAGTGACTCTCTAATTGATTCGTATTAAGGTCAAGTCCAGCCTTACGTGCCTTAATTAACGGATTGACGATACGAGCCGGTGTTACACGGCGCAAACGCATTGCTACCAATGTTAGAATACTCACGTTCACACCTGAAGCTAAAGCAGAAATCCATAGCATTACCGGTACAAATGAAAAGAAAACAGACAATACAATGATGACAACCGCGATCATAAACACGAAAGATATCATGCTTGTGTCCATCTAAATCTACCCCTTACTTTCATTTTTCCAATCTTGCACGACAATCCGTGCTCCTTCTACTTGAACCACTTTTATTTCGCTGCCAGCCGCAATGTATCCACCTGCACTTACAGCATCAATACGTTGTTCGCCAATCAAGATCACTCCAGCAGGGCGCAAATTGGTTAATGCTACACCAGTTTTCCCAAGTAGATCATTTTGATTTTTAGGAGCGACATACCCTGTATCCCTATGCTGCTCCTCTTTTAGAACAAATTTACTCCAGGTTCCTCTTAATCCGAAATATTTAACTAGTATAAACGCTACAATAAGCGTAATAATCGCCGCAATCCCCAGAGATGTAAGCCCTTGTTTTGTATCGTAAGCAGCTAATACTAGACCTGTGGACATGCTTGCAAACCCAAGGAAGCCTACGATGCCACCCGGTAAAAAGATTTCTAGAATCATCAAAATGACCCCAATAATAAACAGGCCAATATCCAGCCAATTAGCAAAACCTGCCACAAAATGTCCGAAGAAATAGAGTGTAAAGGACAAAATACCAATAGTGCCCGCAACTCCAAACCCCGGAGCAAACAACTCAATAATGACTCCCAGCATTCCAATTAACAAGAGACAGCTTAGAACAACTGGATTGGTTACAAATCTTGCGACCTTCTCGGTAGGAGTAGGAGAAATGTGTACAATTTCACTCTCATTTACCCCTACATATTGAAACAATTCTGCTTTACTACGAACAATTTTATCAGCATAGCCTAGTTTCTGTGCTTCCTCAGCACCAAGGGATAAAACTTCCCCCTTCTTTTTTAATCCAGCAAAATCCTGATCAATATAAACCATCGCTTTTGCTACGGAAGCATCTCTGCCGTTTAACTTAGCTGCTTCCTCCATCATTTGAGCCCATCCAGAAGTAATTTTCACTGGAGCCGCATTACCTTGTACATCAATTGGTGCAGCAGCTCCGATACTACTTCCTGGTTCCATTACAATCTCATTTGCATTCAAAGCAATATAAGTTCCTGCTGAAAAAGCCTGATTGTTAATATATGCAACGACTTTCATAGGTGCACTCCTAATCAATGCACCAATATTACCAGCCGAAACCACATCTCCACCTGGAGTATTAATGTCAAGAATAACGACATCAGCACGTTGTTCATTGGCTTGTTGAAAAGCACGTCGCAAAAAGCTTTCCAGACCACGCTCAATATCTTGCTCAACAGGCACATAAAAAACGCGTTTACCTGCTGCTTCTACAGGCTGAGACCAAGCTGTCCAAGCCAACATCCCTCCAGCAAACATCATAAGAGCAAGCATACAGGTAAACATGCGAGTAAAGGCTAGATGCTGTCTCAAGATGTGAATTCCTCCTTTCCTATCATGTTTTGTAACATCTTATGTAGGTATACGAGAAGATAGGAAGGAAGTTTCATTAAGTTGTATAAATCGCTTATAAGCAAAGAAAAGCCCTGTCAATGAGAAATCTTTCTCTTTGACAAGGCTGCTTATTTACTGTACCGCAAAAAATCCAGCCTGCGTGAGACTGGATTTCATTTGCTTATGAAGGTAATTCTTCAGAGACGATTTGTTGGACAAGGTTGCCGTCAGCTTTGCCTTTTACTTTAGGCATGATGGCTCCCATGACTTTGCCCATCTCTTTTTTGGACGTAGCGCCAACAGCAGCTACAGCCTCGCGAACGATTTGACGAATCTCATCTTCGCTTAATTGAGCAGGCATATAAGCCAATATAATATCCAACTCGTCACGTGTCTTTGTCGCTAAATCCTCGCGACCGGCTTTCTCAAACTCATGGAGGGAGTCACGGCGTTGCTTTAACTCACGGGTCAAGATAGTCAGCACTTCATCGTCGGACAGATCTCGACCCAACTTAATCTCTTCGTTTTTAATGGTGGCTTTGACCATGCGAATAACGGAGAGCTTTAAGACCGATTTGTCCTTCATAGCTTGCTTCATATCGTGATTGAGTTGCTCCATTACACTCATGATGAGCCCTCCCGTTAATTAGAACTTACGTTTACGAGCCGCTTCGGATTTTTTCTTACGAGCAATGCTAGGCTTTTCAAAGTGGCGACGCTTACGAAGCTCAGCCAACACTCCAGCTTTAGCATTTTCACGCTTAAAACGACGAAGCGCGCTCTCCAAAGATTCATTTTTTCTAACGCGTACTTCTGCCATCTATTTTCCCTCCCTCCGCTTGAAACCGTGGGACAACTGTTCATTATTCTACAGACTGTCAGACTACATTATAAATCAGGAAAGGGCGGTAGGTCAACCTTTTTCCAACCCTCAACCCAAAAACTTGCTTGAGTATCTTTTACAAAGATTCTTCAAGCAAGGCATACTATTATCATACCTTATAGAAACAGCTACCGCAATAGACGCATACTCCTATTTCCATTTTATCCACTTTTCATGTTCTTGCTATTGCGGCAATTCGTCCACCGTGTTAGCATGACGTGGGATGCCTTCTATATAGGCTATTTTTTATCCATATCGGTTATACCCATCGTTATCTGTGGACATAGCAGAAATGATGACAAGGAGAGAATAAAACTATGCTACCCACTACTTTAAATACCATTGCTAAAATGGCGCGAGGGATACTCGTTCAAGGGAATCCCGCAGCCAATGTTACCAGCGCTCACTTTGACAGCCGTCAATTACAACCCGACAGTTTATTTGTACCACTGGTAGAAACACGCGATGGACATGATTTTATCAAGCAGGCTCAGGAAGCTGGAGCAATCGCCACACTGGTATCCGACTTGTCAAAAGTTCCAGCTACTCTTCCTAAAGATTTCGGTCTGATTCTTGTAAATGACACTTTGACAGCATTCCAAAAAATATCAAGTGCTTATCGAAATCAGTTTTCTATTCCATTCATTGCAGTTACAGGCAGTACAGGAAAGACAACTACGAAAGATATGATTTCTCACCTTTTAGCTAGTACACGTCCTATTTGCAGTACGTATAAAAACTTTAACAATCATATCGGTCTTCCCTTTTCCATCCTACATGTAGACAATAGTCACGAAGCCGCAGTTCTAGAGCTCGGCATGAGTCATGCTGGAGAGATTGATTTATTAGCTTCTATTACAAGACCAACCTATAGCGTGATTACAAGTATTGGTGAGGCGCATATGGAATACTTTGGTTCACTAGAAAAAATTGCTCTAGCAAAAGCAGAACTATTGCCGCATACTGCACCAGCAGGACGTGTTTATTTGAATGGAGATAACAAATACCTCCAGAAAGTTAAACACTTATCTGATAGCCCGATTTGCTATTATTCCGTGAAAGGCCCTGCTGATCTATGGGCATCGGATTTACTTACAGATGATAAAGGTACGCATTTCACTGTCCACTTTGAAGATCAGCAAACCCTGCGTGTATTTATGCCGCTATTTGGGACCTATAATGTATCTAATGCCTTACCAGCTATCGGAATTGCCCGTGAGCAAGGAATGAGCCTTGAGGACATTCAACAAGCAATGGCTACCCTAAGCATTTCAGGTATGCGGTTTGAAATTCATACATCTCAAAACGGGATGATTATCGTTAATGATGCCTACAATGCCAATCCCTTATCCATGAAGGCGTCTATTGAAAACTTTGCAGACCTTTTTCAAGACCGCACCAAAGTACTAATAATAGGTGATCTATTGGAATTAGGCTCAGATAGCCAAGCATTACACGCTGAAGTAGGAGAATACGTATCAAAGTGGGATGACCGCTTTACTTGTATGGTAACTATTGGAGAGAATTCACGATTTATTGGAGAGCACTATAAGGGAGAAAGCCATCATTTTAGCTCTAAGGAAGAAGCGATCGTCTACCTTCGTTCTTTAGTAAAACCACATTCTGCCGTTTTACTAAAAGCTTCCCGAGGCATGAAGCTAGAAACACTGCTACCTTCCTTGCTGGAGATTTAAGCTTTTTAACCCTAATTATCCTACATGTTGTTCGAATTAGTTGAGTAAAGCATTTCTTTTAGCGTCTAATTTATTGCTGAAAGAGGTGCTTTTTGTTTTTAATCCTTGTTAGCTAATCATTTTCTGAAACTTCCCTTCAAAACAAACGTTATACTTAGTGAGGAAGAAAAATATCTCAACCATCAGTAAAGATGATCGGAGGTACATAATTTGTTTGATATTATAATACTTATCATGCTACTCTTACTCATTGTCCCCCTCTTGCTAAAACTCCGCCACTCCCATTCACATTCGCGTTCACAATCTACAGATCATCATTCGTTTTCAACTAACTCTTCTACATTTTTGTCTCACAATGATACTCAACCAGGTTGTGGGGAGGTATCAACTAGTTGGGACAGCTGTAGTGACTCCGGAAGTAGTGATTCTGGAGGTTGCGGATCAGATTAAATTAAGGGAGGATTGTAATAAGCTTCGTGAATCACACCTGCTGGGATAAAGTACCTCAAACATAAGAGTGATCCATACAGCCTTCTTGGATTAAAGAGGGCTTTTTTTATATCCTTTAATAAAGATAGTAAATAGAAAGCTTTATCAACCGAAACATCTAAAAAATAGGGAAATCGCGCTTTTTGCTCGTTTTTTTTTGCAGTCACCCCTTAACATATCGTATGTTAGAATCAAACTTAGGGGGGATGGACATGGAATTTCACATATCAGTAATGGAGGCTTTACAGGGAATTAATGCCAAACTCGACAGCATGAACCATGATATTAAGGCTACTCAGCTAGAAACTAAAGAGATAAAAAAAGAGGTAAGTGGGATTAATTCAAAAGTGAGTAGTATCGAAGCAGAGTTAAACATTGTAAAACAAGATTCAAGTATTATTAAAAAAGATATAGACTGGTTAAAATCTGAGTCATATAGTATCAAAAAAGACATTGATGCGATCAAATCCGAATCTAGTGGCATCAAAAAAGAATTAGATGCACTCAAATCTGAATCTAGTGGTATCAAAAAAGAATTAGATGCACTCAAATCTGAATCTAGTGGTATCAAAAAAGAATTAAACGCGATCAAATCCGAATCTAGTGGCATTAAGAATGATTTGAGTATTATTAAAAAAGAGCTTCATGATGTAAAAGCTGTCCAAACTGATCATACACACCTACTGCAACGAATTGAAGAAAACCAAACACAAGATATCCTAGCTATCCTAAAAACGATGAACAAAAAGATAGATAGCAAAAGATTTGGACATTACGCTACTTAATGTAAAATGTAATCAGACCAAATTAGAAAACATCGTTATTACTAAGAATTGGACGTAAAGAAAAAGCCTTCCCAAACGAGAAGGCTCCCACTCTATTCTAGCTCTTCAGCTGCTACAATATTCCTTTGTTTTTCTTCATAACGCTCTAGCCCTAGTTGAACAAGTTGATCGATTAGTTCAGCATACGGAATGCCTGCTTCTGCAAATAACATTGGATACATGCTAAATGGGGTAAAACCTGGCATCGTATTAACCTCATTAATTACTACACGGTCATTCTCCTCATCATAGAAGAAATCAACACGTGATAAACCGGAGCCATCCAATGCCTGAAATGCCGTTTTTGCCATCTCAGCAATACGATCGGCTACTTGCTGTGGTAGATCAGCTGGGATTTTGAGATCAGTGCCTCCACCTTTATATTTCGCTTCATAATCATAAAATTCTTTGGCTGCAATAACTTCCCCAATGACGGAGGTGCGTAATTCTCCATTCCCTAATACACCAATTTCTACTTCACGGGCTTTAATGAACTCTTCAACAATAATACGACGATCGAATTTACAAGCAAGTTCCAAAGCTCTACGCAAATCTTCTCGGTCTTTAGCTTTAGTAATTCCAACACTAGAACCCATATTGGCTGGCTTTACAAAACAAGGATAGCCTAGCTTTTGTTCAATCTGGTTCATAACGCTGTCTACATCACGCTCGATTTGAGAACGTAAGAAGCCCATGTATTGAACTTGATCAAGACCTGCCTGAGCAAAAACATTTTTCATCATCAATTTGTCCATTCCCACTGCAGATGCCATAACTCCTGTACCCACATAAGGAATACCAGCTAATTCTAATAAACCCTGTACAGTACCATCCTCACCATTTGGACCATGAATCACTGGAAAAATAACATCTACTTCCTGATGAATGGACATCACATTAGCTGGCTTACCCATCAGTGATTGGTTACTCGCATGAGTTATTTGCCCTTGTTTTTCTTGATCATGATCATTACTACCAGAAGATACTCCCCCATCTAAGCGTAACACATTCACACTTTCAAGGACTTGATCTGCGATAGGTCCACCTTTTAACCAAGTCCCATCCATTTGTACATAGATCGGTTGTACTTCATATTTATTTTTATCTACTGCCTTCATAATAGAAAGGGCCGTTAAGAGCGATACCTCATGCTCAGATGTCTTTCCTCCGTAAATAATGCCCAATCGGATTTTGTTTCCCATGTATATGCCCCTTTCCCTTCTGTTCGACACGGCTGATTCGCTTAATTCTTATTCATATGCTCACAGCCTAAAAAGTGCTTTTGCTACACATTTTCCTTTCTCAGCATACAAAATGTTACTGTGGCTGACAAGAGTGAATGGGGTTAATTCTAAGAAGACTCACAAATCTTTCCTATCTAAGATAGCTACTAACGTTGCTACTACTCATCTCTAAATCCAGCCCTCACCAGTAAAAGAGAGTTGAACTGAGTACACTATCATCATGTTATCTGCATGAATTAAGGTGAAGTATATTAACTTGGTTCGAGGGTATTACTACGCGTTAACAGATAAGTGGAAAATACAGCTCTGAGTACTTATAGCTATGTCTACTACAATTCTTCAGAAGGAAAGAGGAATAGTAAATGAGAACAGTCAACAAAATGTATGTAAATAAGATACCTTCACAGGTCATCATTGAATTTCGTGCCATTTTACATCGTTTTCAATAAAAATACAACGTTCCAGCCAAACAACTATAGCAAAGATATAGTAAATACCGTGACAAATGATACAAAAAAAATCTATGAGTAAATCCTGTTGTCAGAATAATAGTACGTTTGATATGATGAACAAAATTATTTGGATGAGAAAGTAGGCTATGTCCTTATGTATTTCTTGCGTAGCAGCGAAAAAAGATTATTGGTAATTCTACCTGAGATATATGGACTTAATCAGCACATGCTAGATGTTTGCCGACAGTATGCCAATCAATCGTGGGATGTGTTCGGCTTCTCCTGGTACAAAGAAATACCTTTTTTCCTCCAAAAGGAAGAAGAGCAGGCTTACCAACGGTTTATGTCTATTGGCTTTGAACAAGCCACTAGGCAAGTAGCTGAAGTGCTACAAAATCAACGTCCTATATACCAACACATTGTTGTGATGGGCTTTAGCGTTGGCGCAACAGTCGCTTGGTTACTAGCAGGGTACACAGGCCTATGCGATGGTAGCGTTGGTTACTACGGTTCCCGTATCCGTCACTATACGAACATCACTCCCAAAGTCCCTGTTCTTCTTCTTTACGGACAGTCTGAGCCTGCATTTGATCTCTCTCCTTTATTGCAAACACTAGCCAGAACCCCGGAGGTTATCTTAAAACAGTATCCAGCCCTTCATGGTTTTAGCAATCCATATTCCAGTCACTATCAGCCGGTTGCTGCATCGTTAGCAGATGAGGACGTGCAACAATTCTTGGATAAACTAGCAAGAGTTTCAAGTACTTGCTACGAAGCTCAATGAAATATCCTGAAGAGACAAGTGAAAAGCAAAAATGACAATTGATCACTGTACACTCCCTTTATTTCCAACTTCCAGAGGTGAGTATAAGTAAAAAAGCACCCTTTTCACTTTCATTTAATAGTGAGAGGATGCTTCTTGTTTTCTTTACAAAAGCCGTGAGTTACTTCTCTTATTTACGGTCTCTTACTTCAAAAATTGCAAATTTTAAATAGTGCCCTTCATCCGCTCCACTAATTTGCGGATGGTCTTTGCCAGCGCCACGCCATTCTATTAAACGTAAAATCTTTTTCGCATCATATGCTGCTTGCTGAATGGTTTCCAGAAATAAATCTGGTGACATATGATACGAGCATGATGCTGTTACTAAGTACCCCCCTGGACGTACTAGTTTCATGCCGTGTAGATTAATATCCTTGTAGCCACGGCAAGCACCTTTTACTGCACCGCGAGATTTTGCGAAGGCTGGAGGATCTAGGATAACAACATCCCAGTTCTTACCCGCTTCCACATTTTCGCGCAGATAATCAAAGGCATTTGCCACCACAAAATCAACTCGATGTAAATATCCATTCAGTCCTACATTGCGCTTTGCTGTTTCGATAGCATGCTCCGAGATATCAAGTGCTGTTACCTTCTTTGCACCGTGCTTACAAGCATTTAGAGTAAAGGAACCCGTATGTGTAAAGCATTCCAATACTTCTGCTCCATCCCAGAATGGATTTTTCACTACTTTACCGCGTCTATCTACTGGGCGCTGGATTGGTTGACCCGCCTCATCCATCTTTGGTAACACATCGCGTTTTTTACCTTTTTTGTCGTAGATAGGCTCATCATCTTCGCCTATTGGTAAAAGCTTGATGCCATGTTTTTCTCCCAAACCGGTCATTAACGGAGCAATCGCTGCTCGGTTTTCACGCTGATCGTAGAAAAAACCTGTTTTCTGCCCTTCCACAATATCCACGACATATTTCAAACCGTTTTCCTCGATCTCAATCTCAGCCGGGCATTCTCCATACAAAACGCCCTTTCCTTGTTCCAATCCTTCTAGCTCTCGCACAGGCACATCATTGCGCAAATAAATGCCGGCGGGCTCAAATACTTCTATCAAAGCCATTTTAATCATATCGAGACGGATATCCATCCCCATAGATAGAACTTGCATAACCAGAACATCGTTATAACGGTCAACAATAAGACCTGGTAAAAAATCTGCCTCTCCATATATGACGCGACAAGCTCTAGGATTGTCTACAAAGCGTTCACGTGTTTCTTTTGCCTCGCGGAACCGACGAACAAAAAAGTCATAATCAATCTCTTCTTTTGGATTATAGCTCATTACACGCACGATCATCTGGGAATCAGGGTTTATATAGCCTTTTGCTAAAAAATGTCCTTGATGATTACAAATTTCTACGATATCCCCAGCTAGAAAATCTCCCTGAATCTCCAATACTTCGGATTGAAACACCCAAGGATGACCTGCTTCCAAACGCTTTTTACGATTTCGTTGCAATAATACTTTCGTCACTTCTCTATATCCTCCTAGTCATGCTTGTCTCTGTACAAGCATAGCGTATTATAAGGTACCTTCATGGGGGGAATTGAATTGTCCATGTTATATCACATCTTGTTGCCGTTTTTCATGGGACTCAGTTTCTTTTTGCTTGGACTGTACGCTATGAGAATTGGCTTTAATCAATTAGCAGGACGGCGAATGGAACTGATTATAACACGTTTTACCCGTTCAACAACACATAGTTTTTTTTCTGGTCTTTTTTCTACCTTTGTTTTGCAAAGCTCTACGGCTGTTACGGTCTTAACAATCGGGCTGACGCAAGCAGGTATTATTGGCTTCTCACAGACTATTGGAATCATTTTAGGAACCAATGTAGGTTCTACGATTACTACAGAATTAATTGCGCTACATCTCGAGGATTTTGCCGTTCCTATGTTATTAATCGGAGTGGCTATGTGGTTACAGCCCAAGCGTAGATCAAAAGCAATAGGACTAATTATTGGGGGATTTGGCCTCATATTTCTAGGCATTGATACGATGCAAGTCATTGCCAAGCCTTTAGAAAACTCACAAACGTTCCGAACCTTATTTCTTGAAAGCAAGCACTCCCTTTGGATTGGTCTTTTGACTGGGACAGTCTTTTCAGCCTTAGTTCACAGTAGTGCTGCTACAACAGCCATTACCATGACATTAATATCCTACGGAGTCTTTTCCATGGACACAGCCATCTCCATCGTGTTAGGTGGTAACATCGGTACCTGTATCACCGCCATCATTGCTAGCATTGGCACAAATACCGCTTCCAAGCAAGTGGCTTGGTGCCACACGCTATTTAATGTAGTAGGGGGACTTGTATTCCTCCCATTTGTATCAATGCTAGCTTATTTAGCAGGATTATTGACAACCAATCCTTCTATGCAAATTGCCCATGCGCAAACGATTTTTAACTTATTATGCTCCGTAATTGCTCTCCCCTTCGCTTCTAGCATAGCCAAAGGAATTCAGTGGTTAATCCCAGAACACAAATAACCTTTATCTTAAATCCCCTTTTCGCAAGTAAAATCACAATAAAAAGGTAAGTACGTATGGAGTTTCCCCCATAGTTACTTACCTTTTTTCACATATTTGAGTCGGTTAATTGCTTCACAAATCAAACACGATGCTCATTTTTCCACCATAGTCAGTAAAAACAAAAAAATGCCATCTACTTCCGTATCCTTTTTTCGATTTCAAATCCCATTTCCTGATGATAGGCTATGAAGCCTTGTTGACAGACGACGTTACGCAGCGCACAACATTGCGATTACTTTCTAACACCTTTTGAAAAAATTGGCTCATACAAGCGTTTTCCCAGTTGATTTTTCCGTTACTCAATATGTATACCTACAAAGTGAATATAAGCTTCATCTCTATGAGTTTGAGACAAAAAACCAATTAAGAAGCCTAGCAATTCGCCATTCTTTTCAGCAATGAAGCTGAATGAAGCTGTATAAGTAAAATGCTCAAAAAATAATTTAGGGAGCATGTCCGCCATCTGTCTACCACCCCATCACTCATTAATAAGCGGTGATACGATTGCATAATCTGAAGGATTAACGTGACGAATAACCGTTAAACACCTCGCAAGAAGAAGATTTAGTGGCATGCAAAAATACGCATAGGTAGTTCTAGTTCCATTATAGGCAAAGCTTTTGTTGCTCGATAAGTGTTAAATAAACTGCACGATGGTTAAGAAAGCAGCATCTGAATCGGGATAAAATATATAGATGTAATAATTCCCGCTAAGATCATTGCCAAGCTAGACGCCGCAGCTTTTCGTTGACTCTGATTCATCATACCTGCTGTGCCGACTGCATGAGCGCTGGTTCCCACTGCTAATCCAATGGCCCAATCATCTGAGATGCGTCCCACACGTATGACAAGCCGATATAACAAGCTTCCCACAATACCTGTTACGGCTGTAAATAAGGCCGCTAATGCAGGTATTCCTCCAATTGTATTGGTTAATTCAACCGAGATAGGAGTCGTGACTGATTTAGAAATCATGCTACGAATCAGGGTTTGATCTCCTCCCATTATCCAAATCATGAACCATGATGAAGAAATCGCCACAATACATCCGCTAGCGACACCAGCTAAAATAGCTTTCCACAGCTCTAATACCTGTTTAAATTGTTTTGCCAATGGGATGGCTAACGCTACTGTTGCCGGCCCTAAAAAGAAAGAAATATACGAGCCCCCTTTATCATAGAGTTGCCAATCACTATTGATGAGCCACCACACTAACCACACTAAAATCGACGCTGCTATCATTGGCTGCACAAACGGATATTTTTTTGATACCATTTTAGCTACCATATAACCAGCTAGTGTTAGGAGAATCGCGATAACCTCCCACATAATCCTCAGTCCCCCCGTTCACTTTGCTGTAGAAGTACATCCTCTTTTCGTTTTTCCCAGTCACGCCATTTTTGGACCACAATTCCGGTTACCATCATGACAGCTACTGGACCTGCCACTAATGCCACAAGGATGGCAAGCGGTTTTTGCTCCAAATAATGAAAATAAGGTGTAACTCCAACGATAATAGGGACAAAAAACAAGAGCATGTTTTTGAGTAAAAAATCTGCCGCCCCTTCCACTAATCGCAATGGTACCAACTTTGTTACCAAACTCGTTGTCAAAAGTATAAGCCCAATGAGACTGCCTGGAAGAGGAATATACAGGTAATTATGAAAGATAACACCTATACCGTAAAAGGCAAACAGGATGATCCATCCGTACATTCCTACCACTCCCTTTTTCTATTTGTCGTTCTTTATCATAACGCTGTTGAGCTACGGAACAAACCCTTTTTTAACACTATACGTAATTGTTCATTTTTGTAAGGGGTTTCTTAGATGCTCTGCTCTGGTGTTTGACTTTCTTTTACTGTTCCCCCTAATGACAAGGTCCACAATCGCCTATATCTTCCTGTCCTCATAACCATACAAGGTTCATCCTGCCACGAAATGCGACTGGACAACAAAAGCCCAACCATTTCTGGTCGAGCTCTCATTGTTCTATATAACCTGTATTCCCAAGGCTTCAAAAGCTTTTCGTAACACACTGCGGTTGTTCTCGTAACCGGCTTGTTCGTGTAGTTCCCAAGCAGCCTCTGGCTTGAGCCATTGCACTGCATCGATTTCTTCTACCTGAACCGTTACTTGATCCGTCAACGCTTTGACTAAATAATAGTGTACTTCTTTTTCGATCAAAATTTGCTGAATCGGATGCTGGTAGGTGTAGTGAACAACCTCTAGCAATGGACCTAGTTCCCCTTGTATGCCCGTTTCCTCTTCAATTTCTCGAATAGCAGTCTGCATCAAGGTCTCGCCTGGCTCTTGCTTGCCTTTCGCAACGGTTACCTTTCCAAAACGATCCTTGATCATCAATAAGCTAATCTCTCCATCTCGTTTTCGGTAGACGACACCGCCTGCGGAGATTTCCTTCATACCGCTTTTCCTTTGCTATCCATTTCGATAGGTAGGGATTCTATCACTCGAACGAACGTTCCTTTGCAATATTCAGCATCAACCTCATCGAGACGAACCTTACAAATTTTCCCGATCATATCCTCTGTACCCTCAAACACCACGTTCAAGTAATTATCGGAATAGCCCATTAGCATGCCGCTCGTTGGGTCTTCCTTATACGGACGCTCTGGAATGATCTCAAGAACATCACCGATAAACGGCTGTGCATATTCCACAGATAGCTGTTGATTTAATTCAATAAGCTTCGCTACACGTTCCTTCTTCACTTCTTCATCCACCTGATCTTCCATACGTGCAGCAGGGGTTCCTGTGCGCATAGAATACGGGAAGACATGCAGCTCTGCAAAGCCTAGTTCTTTAATAAAGTTATAACCCGCTACAAATTGCTCTTCGGTCTCACCCGGGAAACCAACAATCACATCCGTTGTGATAGCAACCCCAGGTAATGCCTTACGAACTTTTTGAATACGCTCCATAAATTCTGCCGTAGTATACTTGCGACGCATGCGTTTTAATACAGCATCATCACCTGCTTGCAGTGGTACGTGCAGGTGGCGGCAAATTTTCTCGGAGCGGTCAATTACTGCCACGACCTCATCCGTAATTTGACTCGCTTCAATAGAACTAATGCGAATACGTTTTAGGCCTTCTACCTTTTCCAATTCAACTAGTAATTTAGCCAGATTGTAATCCTCTAAATCCTCTCCATATCCACCTGTGTGAATACCAGTCAGAACGATCTCAAGATATCCTTCTGCTACTAGTTTTTCAGCTTGTTCAATCACGCTTTCAGGCTTACGGGAACGCATGAGACCACGTGCCCACGGAATAATACAGAAGGTACAGAAATTGTTACAGCCTTCTTGAATTTTAAGGGAAGCACGCGTACGATCGGAAAAATTCGGTACGTCAAGCTCTTCAAATTCACGTGTTTTCATGATATTTCCTACCGCGTTAATCGGTGTGCGTTCTCCGCGAATCTGTGCAACATACTCCAATAATCGATCGCGGCCTTGTGTACCTACCACGATGTCAACACCTGGAATTTCAGCAATCTCTTTTGGTGAGGTTTGTGCATAGCACCCTGTAACAGCAACAATCGCCTCAGGGTTACGACGGATAGCACGTCGAATTACTTGACGGCTTTTTTTGTCACCAGTATTTGTAACTGTACAGGTATTAATAATGTATACATCGGCTACATCCTGCTCAAAGTCTACCCGTTCATAGCCATTCTGCTTGAACAGATTCCAAATCGCTTCTGTTTCATAACTGTTTACTTTACAGCCCAATGTATGGAAAGCAACCTTATTCATTGCTCTCCTCCTTTCACTGTTACGTATGACTTATTCAAAATGATAGGAAACGGCAGCTAGCAAATACTGACTAGCTGTTTCCGTGCGTAAAATACGGGGACCTAGCGAAACAGAATGGATACCATTTTCTTCTGCGTACTGAATTTCACTTTCAGAAAATCCACCTTCTGGTCCAATCATGACGAAAAGCGAGTTGCCAACAGACAAGTTTGACAGCACCTCGCCCAATCGTTTGGTATCTTCTTTTTCATAAGCAATAACAGCAGTTGTATAGCTTTTCGCATGTTCAACCACTTGCTTAAAGGAAAGCGGAGTTAACACCTCAGGTAAATAGGCCCGATGTGATTGCTCAGCAGCTTCTTTTACAATTTTTGACCAACGTTCCAGCTTTTTAGCTTCTTTCTTTGCATCTAGCTTAACGATGGTACGCTCTGATTGAAACGGTACAAAGGAAGTCGCTCCAAGCTCCGTTCCCTTTTGTAAAATCCACTCTAGTTTGTCCCCTTTTGGCAACCCCTGACCAATCGTTACCGATACGGGTAATTCTGTTTGTTTCGTGATATGCTCCACGATCTCAGCGCGCACTTCTTTGGGCTCCAAGGCAGAAAGACGGGCTTTAACCACCCGTCCTCTCCCATCGCTAACCAAAATATGATCGCCAATCTCTGTGCGCATAACCTTCACAATGTGGTGAACATCGTCCCCGGTAATAACCACTTGATTGTCAAAAAATTGTTGGCTATCTATAAAATAACGTTGCATCTGATTATTAACCCCATTATTCTAACGTTTTTTAGCGATAATTGCTACCCAGTCTTCCATGTAAACTGTTTCTATAACTTCCAAATTCGAGGCAGCTAATGCCTCTTTTACATCATTTTCACGCGCTCCAATAATCCCTGAAGCAATAAACGTACCGCCAGGCAATAATACACGATGAACATCATCCGTGAAACGAATAATTACTTCGGCTAAGATATTGGCAACCACGACTTCAACTTTTTCAGTAATCCCATCGAGCAGATTGTTCTGTTTCACCAAAACCTTGTCAGCCACTTTGTTAATGCTACAGTTCTCTTGAGCAGAACGAACCGCAATCTCATCTAAATCCATGGCCGTCAAGGAAGATGCGCCTAACTTAGCAGCAGCAATACTTAAAATTCCTGTGCCTGTTCCCACATCATAAACGCGATCCCCTTTTTTCAGGTAGCGTTCAATCGCACGAATGCACAGCACAGTGGTAGGATGTGTACCTGTACCAAAAGCCATGCCAGGGTCCATTTCGATAATAAGCTCCCCTTCTCGCTTTGGTTTGTACTCCTCCCAGATCGGTGTGATCGTGATATGTTCTGAAATGGCAACTGGCTTATAATATTTTTTCCAAGCAGATGCCCAATCATCTTCATGAACCTCGGTCATTGTAACGGTTCCTTTACCGACATCCAATCCGAAGGTCAGAAGTTCATTTACCTGTGTTTTAATTTCTTCAACGGTTTCGCCCAAGTAGCTATTCACAGGGAAATAAGCTTTTACAATCACACCATCAGTTGGAAAGTCATCTGGTGAGAGGTGGTAGATTTCACCAAAAGGCGTGCTCCACTCACGGGATAAAATTTCGGGATCTTCAATGACAACGCCACCTGCTCCCGCTTCATACAAAATACTAGAGACAGCCTCAACCGCCTCTGCCGTGGTGTGAATACTAACTTCTGACCAATTCATGCTCTACCATCCCCCATCTAGCTTTCCACAACATATTATTCGCCTTATTCGCCACGTAATTTACGCTTGATTTTATCAAAGAAATTCTCTTCTGGTTGTTCATGCAGGGGTGCACCATCCTCTAGTCCCCCAAGTTCACGTAACAGCTCTTTTTGACGATCGGTTAATTTCGTAGGTGTCACTACTTTAACCTTCACGTGCTGATCGCCTCGTCCATTTCCACGTAAGTGTGGCACACCTTTTCCACGTAAGCGGAAGAAAGTGTTGGTTTGTGTTCCTGCTGGGATTTTCAGCTTCACACGTCCATCTACTGTAGGCACCTCAATTTCATCACCTAGAGCGGCTTGAGCAAAATTAATTGGCATCTCACAATAGATGTCGTTGCCGTCACGTTCGAAGAAATCATGTTTACGTACACGGAACATAACATAAACATCACCCGCTGGTCCACCATTCACACCAGCTTCACCTTCGCCTGTAATGCGCATTTGCTGTCCATCATCTACCCCAGCAGGGATGTTAATGTGGATCGTGCGTTTGACTTTATTGCGACCAGTGCCTTTGCACGTTGTACATCTTTCCTTGATCTGCTTTCCTTTACCATGACAAACAGAGCAAACACGGCGATTAACAACGCGCCCAAATGGAGTGTTTGCCTGAACTTCCTCCTGTCCAGATCCATTACATCTTGAGCAGGTTTCTACCTTTGTACCAGGTTTGGCTCCACTGCCGTGACACGTATCGCATTCTACTTCACGTTGAATCTCAATGTCTCTTTCTTTGCCAAATACAGCATCCAAGAAGTCAATGTTGATCGCATACTCCAAGTCAGCCCCACGGCGCGGTGCATTTGGATTAGCACGACGTCCGCCGCCACCAAAGAACATGTCAAAGATATCACCAAAGCCGCCCATACCAGAAGCATCAAAACCTCCGCCAAAGCCTTGGTTCGGGTCCTGATGCCCAAAACGATCGTATTGGGCACGTTTTTGGTCATCGGAGAGTACATCATATGCATCTTTTACTTCTTTAAATTTCTGTTCAGCATCTGCCTCTTTATTAACGTCCGGATGATACTGTCTTGCCAACTTGCGATATGCCTTTTTTATATCATCTGCACTGGCGTCTTTTCCAAGTCCCAGCACCTCATAATAATCTCGTTTCATACTTGTCTATCACTCCCGTATCCAAGACAATCAAAGATAATCTTAGCATGTATACTTTCAAGCTTCAATAGAATCCCCATTCCAAAAAGGAAAAGAGTCAAAGTCAACATTGTGTGACTTTGACTCCTCTTACAATCATTGTATTGTATTTATTCTTATTGTTTCTTTTCTTCGTCAACTACTTCATAGTCAGCATCTACTACGTTGTCTTTTCCTGCTTGATCTGCACCTTCACCGTTCGCAGTTTGAGCCGCTTGTTGTGCTTGTGCTGCTTGCTCATACAATTTAACAGACAATTGTTGAACGATTTCAGAAAGCTCTTCCTTCGCAGCTTTAATCTCGTCGATGTTACCGCCTTCTAGAGCTTTTTTCGTTTTATCCTTCGCTTCGTTAGCTTTATCGATCTCAGCTTGCTCTACTTTACCTTCAAGATCTTTTAGTGTTTTCTCAGTAGTAAATACTAACTGATCTGCTTCGTTGCGAATTTCTACTTCTTCTTTGCGTTTCTTATCTGCTTCGGAATTTAGTTCCGCTTCTTTTACCATGCGGTCGATTTCCTCGTCAGACAGACCGGAGTTAGAAGTGATTGTGATTGCTTGTTCTTTACCTGTTCCCAAATCTTTAGCTCGAACGTTTACGATACCGTTAGCATCAATGTCGAAGCTAACCTCTACTTGTGGAACACCACGTGGTGCTGGTGGGATATCACTCAATTGGAAACGGCCCAACGTTTTGTTGTCTGCTGCCATTTGACGCTCCCCTTGCAGAACATGGATATCAACCGCTGTTTGGTTGTCCGCTGCTGTAGAGAACACTTGAGATTTACTTGTTGGGATCGTTGTGTTGCGATCGATCAACTTCGTGAATACTCCACCCAATGTTTCAATACCAAGAGAAAGTGGTGTTACGTCAAGAAGTACTACGTCTTTAACATCACCAGTTAACACGCCCGCTTGAACAGCAGCACCAAGGGCTACTACTTCGTCTGGGTTTACACCTTTATGAGGTTCTTGGCCAATGAACTTCTTGATTGCTTCTTGTACCGCTGGGATACGAGTAGAACCACCAACAAGAAGAACGCGGTCAATTTGGTTTGGAGAAAGACCAGCATCGGATAGAGCTTGACGAGTAGGACCCATAGTACGCTCTACCAAACCAGCAGAAATCTCTTCAAATTTCGCACGGGACAAACTAATCTCCATATGCTTAGGACCAGAAGCATCTGCTGTGATAAACGGTAAAGAGATCGTAGTAGTAACAACGCCGGACAAATCTTTTTTCGCTTTCTCAGCCGCATCTTTCAAACGTTGCATAGCCATGCGATCTTGAGCTAGGTCAATGCCGTTTTCTTTCTTAAATTCAGCTACCAAATAATCCATGATCACTTGGTCAAAGTCGTCTCCACCTAGTTTGTTATCTCCAGAAGTAGCTTTTACTTCAAAGAAACCTTCAGACAACTCAAGGATAGATACGTCGAATGTACCGCCGCCCAAGTCATAAACTAGGATTGTTTGGTCTTCATTTTTCTCTAAACCATAAGCAAGTGCCGCTGCTGTAGGCTCGTTGACAATACGCAAAACTTCCAAACCAGCAATGCGTCCTGCATCTTTAGTAGCTTGGCGTTGGCTGTCATTGAAATAAGCAGGAACTGTGATAACTGCTTGAGTCACCGGTTGTCCTAGATATGCTTCTGCATCTGCTTTAAGCTTTTGCAGAATCATTGCGGAAACCTCTTGAGGTGTATAATCTTTACCTTCTAATGTTTCTTTATGGTTTGTACCCATCCAACGTTTGATGGAGATAACCGTATTATCAGCGTTTGTAATTGCTTGGCGTTTTGCTGTTTCACCAACAATGCGCTCTCCGTTTTTGAAAGCAACTACAGAAGGTGTTGTACGGTTTCCTTCAGCATTGGCAATAACGATAGGCTCGTTACCTTCCATAACCGCTACACAAGAGTTAGTTGTACCAAGGTCAATACCAATTACACGACTCATAAATCTTTTCCTCCTCGATTATCTACAATATGTGAATGATTCTTGGGCTAAAACATCTTCATT
Organism: Brevibacillus sp. 7WMA2; assembly: GCF_010748895.1. Classification (NCBI taxonomy): domain Bacteria; kingdom Bacillati; phylum Bacillota; class Bacilli; order Caryophanales; family Paenibacillaceae; genus Brevibacillus; species Brevibacillus sp. 7WMA2. The sequence goes on along the minus strand of NZ_CP048799.1, from coordinate 5,328,217 downwards.
TACGCGTTTACTTTAACCATTGCAGGACGGATAACACGGTCCTTGAATTGATAACCCTTTTGTAATTCTTCTACGACAACATTTGCTTCGTATTTAGAATCTTCCACTTGCATCACAGCCTGATGTACATGTGGATCAAACGCATGACCAACTGATTCAATAGCTTGTAGGCCTTCTTGCTCGAATACCTGCATTACTTGGCGGTACACCATTTGCACCCCTTGTAAAATACTTTCAGCAGTAGCAGTATTAGGATCAACAGCAAGAGCGCGTTCAAAGTTATCAAGCGCTGGCAGTAAGGATTCCACTACCTTTTGAGAGGCATACTTTTGTAAATCCTCTTGCTCTTTACGTGAGCGACGACGCATATTATCCATATCTGCCAAGTTGCGTAGCAAACGGTTTTCTTGCTCTTGCAATTGAGCCTGAAGACGCTCCACTTCCATTGCTAGGTCAGTTGTTTCACCTGTTTCTGTTGCCTCAGTTTCAGCTTGCTCATTTTGCTCAGCTTGGTCTTGAGCCATTTCCTCTTGCTCAAGTTCAACCTTTGCTTTCTCTTCGCTCAATCTGATTACCTCCTCTTGTGTGACTAATAATCTATGTAAGCGAGCAACTGTAACCCGCCCGCCTTGTTCGTCATGAATCCTCTTGCTCCTCTGAAGATCGTCCTTCTATCTGTGCAGTTAACATCCGTGACAATCCCAAAGCAATGAAATCCAGGACAGCAATCACTTTACCATACTCCATACGCGTAGGTCCAAGTATACCAATAGTACCTACAGGCTTACCGTTAAAGGAATAATTGGTCGTAACGATGCTACAATTCTTCATGGCATCAAGATGATTTTCATGACCAATGCGTATCTGCAATCCCTTCTCATTGGTTTCAAACAGATGCGTCATTTGGTCACTGCGTTCAAACAGCTCTAAAATCTCTTTGACTTTTTCTACATCCTGAAACTCTGGCTGCTCCATGAACTTAGTAGTTCCTCGCAGCAACAAACGATCAGATGAATCACTTTCAATAGCATTACTAATCATAGTTAGCATCTCTTCATAATGATTCACATGACGCTTCAACTCATCAGATACTTCTTGATACAAGCGTTGGCGCAATTGCCATAATGGTGTATCTTGCAATCTTGTGTTTAAAACGTTAACCAATTTCTCCATATCGCTCGGTGATAGTCCCGTCGGCAAATCAATACGCTTATTTTCTACACGCCCTGTTTGAGTTACAATAATCGCTACAGCTTGTGTGTCACTCAAAGGGATAATTTGCAGATGTTTCAAGCGATGTTCAAAGATTTCTGGTCCAAGAACAACTGCCGTATAGTTAGTCAATTGGGATAAGACCGATGCTGTCTGTTCCACGGCATTTTCAAAATGCAAGATCCGATCAGCAAACATTTGCTTCCAAGTGCTTACATCTACATTATTCTTCAACAAATTAGGCTCCACTATGTGGTCCACGTAGAAGCGATAGCCTTTCGTGGAAGGAACACGTCCCGCAGAGGTATGCGGCTGCTCCAAATAACCCAAATCCTCCAAATCAGACATTTCGTTGCGGATCGTAGCCGAACTGAAGGTGATTTCAGGCCGTTTTGAAATGGTTCTGGAGCCAACGGGTTCTGCCGAATGAATATAATTTTCAATAATAGCTTGCAAAATAAGCTTTTGTCGCTCCGTTAGCATATCTAAACGCCCTCCTTCTAACATGTTTGGCTATGTCGATTGGCAACTTCTGGTTTGGTTTTGTTAGCACTCAGATCAAGCGAGTGCTAACGGATACTATTAACTTATCAAGTGACAGATGATTTGTCAACTTCTCTCCTATGAAAAATGCAAAAAAATAGGAGAAAAAAAGCACTTTTTTCGGGTTTCTCCGCATAAAAGTGCTTCCTGATGTCATTTTCTAAAATTTGATACCTTGTCTCTTCTCTTCCTACTTCATTCATATGATATTCCATCTACACGCGTAAAAAAGCAGCAAACACTTCGTTGCCAAGTGGTAAGCCCTTTGGTGTTAGACGTACATGCTGGTCTACGATTTCTATCATTCCCTTTTGAAGTTCCTGCTGTAATGTTTCTCCAAATTCTTCTTGGACGGTTCGACCAAAGCGATTAGCAAAGCTCTCCATATCTACTCCTTCACGCAAACGTAAGCCCAGAATCATTTGCTCCTCCATTGCTTCCTTCTGCGTTACCTCAAATTCCTCTACACGCGGAGAGCCTTCCATTGCCATTCGTGTGTACACAGCTAGCGGACCGGCATTAACATGTCTTTTTCCATTTATATATCCATGCGCTCCAGCCCCAATACCATAATAATCCTGGTTTAACCAATAGGTCTTATTATGCTTGCTCTGTTTACCCGGCTTGGCAAAATTACTAATCTCGTACATGGACATCCCGTTTTTCTCAAGTGTTTCTATTAAAAGAAGATACATCTCTAGCTCAGTGTCCTCTGTCGGTAGTGGTAATTGATCTTTTTGATACAGAGTATGAAATAAGGTATTCTCCTCTACTTTTAAACCGTAGGAGGATAAGTGCGTGATTGGTAGTTCCATGGCTTTTTGCAAGCTTTGAGCAAACATCTCCATGGTCTGATCCGGCAGACCAAACATTAAATCAATTGAGATGTTGTCAAACCCAGCTTGAATCGCATTATTCACACTTTGATAAACCTCATTTACATCATGAATACGGCCAATTCGTTTTAATAAATCACTTTGGAATGATTGGACACCAAAACTAATTCGATTTACTCCAGATGACCTCATCAGCTTCAATTTCTCCAGATCAGTAGTACCTGGATTTGCTTCCATGGTCCATTCCAGATCAGCACTAAAATAAGGAGCCAGATGTTCATTTACCATATGCAAAAATAGCGCCATTTGCTCCTGATCTAAATACGTTGGAGTGCCTCCCCCAACAAAGATTGTCTCTATCTTCTCAGGAGGATTTTGCTGGAACGTTAACGTCATTTCCCGGCGTAAAGCTTCTAAGTAATCCCAGACCAACTGAGGATTATTGGTAACAAAAGAATTAAAATCACAATAGTAACATTTATTAGTACAAAAAGGGATGTGGATATATACAGCATTTGGGGACATCTCTACCCCTCCTTGTTTACGAAATTGGGCCTAACAAAGCGAAGACCTGACAGCCATAATGGTGTCAGGCCACGACTCTAAGATATCAACTATGCATAGAACAGCCTTCATGCTTTTCGTTGCCATAGAGCATTTACCTGTATCAAAACTGTATTCTGTTTAACCTACAAACATTGATAAAGCAATGTTTGTAGGTTGCTAGAACATCATAATGTATTCTTATCTATCACGTCAACTCGCCGTCATCCTCTAAGTATAACGGGGGTCACGATAGGTAGATGTAAGAAACTCTATTCAACAAAGGGGCTTATTATAATAGAAACAATATAATAACTAAAGTCTACGATAATAAAGGGCCGTGTATATTTGGATACTTGCTAATTTCCGCATACATACGTAGAGATGTTCTTGTTTCCCCTTCTTGCTTTGCAACTTTTGCCGTAACCCCTTTATATGATTGATATAGAACAGGCTGTTCTAAGCAGTGAAGTTTTCCTTCACGATACCATTTCATCCATACTTGTAATTGAGCAAAATTTCCGTATATGTAACTCCTCTATAACTTCTTTTACTGGAACACCTGCTAGTCTAAGCTCAATTGCCTTCGTCTCACACATTATGGGGTCAACCCAATTTTAGAGGGCTTTTTACTTTTTAGGAACTTTTGAGAGATAGATCGATGAATGATTCCAAGGAATTCATTACGGATTAACGATGTTATCTTTGTTCCGGGACTTGCCGTTTGCGGAACTTTTACCGATGTCCAAGCAAATCCCCCCTGTCCAACATATTTTAACTAGCAGATGTGAGGAGGTGATTCTTATGGTACGTATTCTCGATTATAATGCAACTCAGCCACTTGATCGTTTCGACATAGCACAGTCATTTACTATCAATAGCACGCCAAATAGAACTGACTTAGCAAACATTAAAATTAGAATACCCCATTCCTGTGCTGTGCCTAATCGCGTGGAATTAGTAGCAACTGTTGGTGTTCGGGGCATTACTAATATCTCTCAGATCCTTTTTAGAATCTTCCGTGACGGAATAGAGATTTTTAATACACTAGTAGGTATTGAGTCAACTGATTCTGAACAAAACTATGTCGTTACATTTCAGGCGATTGATAGTAATGTAAGATCAGGTTGTCATGTTTACAGTTTAACTGCAGAAAACCTGGCTCCAGATACTAGAGCGGATGTAGTTGGACCCATTTCTTTTAGTGGGCTAGCTATACAGACGAGGCATTAATTTGAATTTTTCGCACCCGTGTAGGGTGCTTTTTTATTTACATGCAAAAGTATCAAGGGTTCATTGCATTTAATTACATTTAATCGCATGAAATCTAATCGTTTGAAGCTAAATAAACTGACGCCTAGTGAATTTAGACGTCAGTTAACTACCTAACTGCCAGAGCTTTCCTTACAGTCTACAAAACAGGGGCTTGCCAAATTGACTTGATGTCCCTCAAGTTTTGATCTTCATTCTATGGAAATCATTTCTTCAAAACATGGGTTATCATCTTCGCAAATTAATAACATAAAAACAAACAGAGATGATCCTGGACATTGATTAAAACGCTGTAAGTGGCGCTTTTTTGAAATTTTTAATTTATTGTGGTTTTTTTGATCGTTTTGATTACCCGATCAACCATAGGGAAGATCGAGAGGTAAGTCTGTTATTAACTGAAATATTATTTTTTTACAGCATGGATGTAATGAATCGTTTCGAATGCAGACAAATAGTCTGTACGATTACGAAAAAATTGATTATTAATAGTAACTGGTGATAAATGTTCATAAATGAGAAAACCTGAGTTTTCTAACATTTTCTCCATTTCATCATAAGAAAAACATGATTTCATTGGCTCACCACTAGCTGAAGCCATTTGAACCATATTTTGAACTCTATTAGACATTCCTTTTTCTTCAAAAAGCTTGTCGTCTGCATAATCAACTTCAAATATTTCTAAGCTGTCGTTTAATTCTGGGTGCCGGAAACAAAAGGTATCTAATCCAGCTCCTAGAATGACATACTGTTTGTATCCGTACCACGATAGACTTTCGTATATTCGAACGAATCATGAATGAGGCTAAAATAATCCCCCACCATTTTACCACTTTGGTGGCTATAGGGTGGGGGAAGTGAATTTTTGGTATTAACACAAATCGTAAAACCCTTTATTTATCAGCTATTACTTGTCATCCATACGTAAAACAGCCATAAATGCTTCTTGTAGTTATTGAGCAACGAGCTGTATCTAGTTGTATTCTACTACATCCTATAACTATTGATATAACAAGGTTTTATAAGAACTGAAATATCATAGTGTATTCTAGTACAGCATGGTATATCGACGTTCTCCCTCTAATTACGGTGGCAGTAGGGTGGCAGTGTTTTTAATGAACTAATCAATGGAACCTTCCCATCTCAATCATTCATTCGCGAAACTATAGCAAAGAATCGCATAAAATGCACCTATTATAGAGGGCTTTTCATTTCAGCCCTCTATCTTCTCTATCCTTGAACATAACTCATGCTGCCAGTCCGTGTCGTTCGTCATACTGGCTATTAAGGATAAGTTTTTGAGTTTTGCGATCTCCCAAGCTCTTTGAGCGTTTGCACTCAGACAATGACTCATTTCTGTCATTTCCGAGTCGGTAAGCTCCCTTGTCTTGTTGATGAACCAAAGCTCTGCCATACGTTGATGGACGATCCACATCTGCACCAGCTCCTTAATCTTAATGGTACAGTGTATGTTCCTGTCAGGAATATATTGCTTGTCCAAATAAAAAATCTTCATTCCAGGAACCAAATATCGTCTATATGTACGTTTAAGGCTTGCGCTATATCCGCTGCTGTTTCTAGCTTAGGGGTTGTCCCATTTACTATCTTGCTCATAGCGCCGTGAGAAACTGGTTTTTTCATCAGCCTAAGTAAATCTTGCTGTTGCATGTTTCGCTCGGCCAAAATCACTTTCAACCGACTTTTTATCAACTATCCTCGCCTCGCTTCCGTAATTACGTTAATACGTTATTACGTGTCGGCTTTGTCGAATCCTTTATCGAGAAAACAGAGGTTTTGATGAATGATAACTAACTGGAGTTGAGAGGGTAAGGTTTACCGTAAGGACATCGTTTGACATATTCAAGAATTTCTTTAAATAGAAGAACCCCCTCCTTAGCTCAATTGTTGGAGGGGGTTGGTATCTGTTTGTAATTATGATTCGATTAAATTTGTGGAGATTGATTTGTCAGGTGAAATTTGGACCTCCCAAATTACATCAGATTGGTAAAATTTTGTCGTAAAAGTCACATAACTGCGAGCAATAGCCGGACTTCTCATAGTACCGCTAGCACGTTTAATGTCAGGCTTCTCTGATTTGGAGTAAGTCCCCTCTCCTCTTAAGTTCACAGTGAAATAATCCCATGAATCAATTGTAACTCCTGATTTATCACGGTAGAGAGTCACATTCCAGGCACCTCTAAATTGAGCTATATTTAGGCCACCAACCCAAATTTGCTCTTTGTACTCAAGCGTAGTTTTACTACTCACAGAGTCAGCATACTGGGTAATCCCACGCGGCTGTTTGATTGGTTTTTCTGAATATGTTTTTACCACTTTATAACCATTTGATAGGTGATATTCCACTCTTGGTTTCTTAGGACCTACTGGATTGGCCTCAGAAAGTCGACTCATTTCTTCCAATAATTCCTTTGAAAATTGTACGTGAACCTTGCTATCAGCCTCCTGAGCCGATACACCACCTGCTTGTACAGAAAATAAACATGCAACCATTACAAAGCTAAATATAGACCTCAAAAAACTTTTCATAATTTACCCCCTTAACAAATTAATTACATAAAATATTACATTTTTTATTATATTTGGAAAATAATACACATACAAGCTTTTATTTTATGAAGATTGCGTATATATTATTATAAGAGAGGACGGTGTAATGAATGGTACTAGTAGTAAGTTTGTTCATGTATGTTTTGATCCCCCTGATCTTAGGAATCATTTGCTATCATGTAAGTAAAAGTCGTCTCTTATTTGGCGTACTTGGTACACTGGTAGCTTCTTTACTTGCTTTATTGATGTTTAAATCTGTTGAGCTTTTTTATTATCCTTTGATTTCGACTATTTTATTTTTTGCATATCATTTCGTGATTAAAAGCAAAACTTACAAATCAAATTCCGTCTAATAAAAAAACCCGCCAAACTTATTGGCGGGTTTGCTGTATCCGGCTGTTCCAATTAGTATTAAAGTTTGTTCACTTTAAGGTATCGCTGATTAGGCTTCCACACTCATTACATCTTCTACAGGTATCCACCAGAAATCCTCGTCGTTTTTTAGCTTGATCTGTTTAAAAGTTGAATCAAACTTATCTACCCATCCCCAAGCGTATTCTATCACGCCTCTGCCCTTTTTTGTTTCTTTCCACCAACTAATGGTTAATGCATAGTCATACTGACGTGAGTCAGATATCCTATAACAAAACTCGGCCAGCTCATCTTCTTCAATGATCGGCTTCTCGATCAGCTTCTTATCCTCATGATACTGACGTAACATTTCTACATGCTCTGGCAAGATGAATTTCGTTACAAGTGGATCAAGAATTTTGCTAGCCATCAAAACATCTCCTTAAATACGAATATATGTTCCTATTTTATTTGATGATGAGAAGACTATGCAACGAACAATTTTTGACTATCTAAATTAAAAAAGAAAATATTTTTTTAAAAATATACAAAATACACCATAATTAATTACATATTTTTCAATTTATGTTTTGTTTTATGAAATTTAATCTCGTATAATGCAAATGTGTCGGCCGACATAGAACTTATTTATGGAGGAAGCAATGTTCTTATCTAAACTTAAACATTTTCTATTGTTAACTTTCACCTTTGCTCTCGTACTGTCTGGACAAAGTTTTGTTTTTGCAAAAGACATATATTCGGATAATTTGATTCCTAAAATGACTAATAATACATCTCCGGAAGGTATTGCTAGTGCTAGTCATCAAAATGAAGATGCTTTTGTAGTATTTGATCGTACAGAATCTCAGTGGGAAACTCCTGACAATGTATCACAAGGATGGATAGCTTTTGAATTCCCTACTGAAACAATCGTTAATAGATATACTTTAGTCGGTGCAAATCCTTACTATATGCCTATGGATTGGAGCTTTGAAGGGTGGAATGGCTCTGAGTGGGTTGTGTTAGATCAAAAAAATAATTTCGTATCATGGGGGAATCCTCCGCGTGTAAATTTTGAATTCAATAATAATACTCCATATATTAAATATCGGATTAATATAACTGATGTTACATCTGACCGCCCTTCACAACCAAAAAGTATCAAATTAACTTCTTTTGAAATGAGTCAAAAAATAAATACTATTCCAGATCCTGATCTAGACCCAGCATCCAAAAACTTGATTCCTAAAATGACTAGTAATACATCTCCGGAAGGTATTGTTAGTGCTAGTAGTCAGAAATATCCTATATCTCCTCCCTATCATGCCTTTGATCATACTGATTCAAATATTGGATGGGAATCTGATAAACCACAAGGATGGCTAGCATACGAATTCCCAACCAAAACAATCGTTAATAAATATACTTTACGCCCTACTGCCTGGGATAAAAATGCTCCTAAAACATGGACTTTCGAAGGATGGAATGGTACTGAATGGGTTGTATTAGATTCGCAAAATGATATTGAAGATTGGAAGGGATACGTAAATAAAGAGTTTATTTTCAATAATAATACTCCATATATTAAATATCGGATTAATATAACTGCTACTAATGGTTATCCAACTATAAATATTCATGAAATGGAAATGATGAACACTAATGCTTCTCCTGAACCAAACCCTAATCCAGATCCTAACCCAGAGCCTAATCCTAATCCAACTGGAAACGCACTCTTAGTTATATACATGGATAGTGGTTTAATCAAAGAATATGAAATGACAAATGAGGAAATCAGAAACTTTACCGAATGGTATGAAGGTAGAGCAAAAGGAAACGGTAGAGAAGCATACATCGTGAATAAGAAATACAACATCGGACCTTTCAATTCTAGAAAAGACTTTATTAGCTACAGTCATATTGAAAGCTTTGAAGTTCAAGAATTCAGCAGATAATAAGATACCCCTTCCTACATACGGAAGGGGTTCTCTTGTTTTTAAGGTATTAATAAGCTGTTTAAATAGAAAAAAACCTTTATTAATGGGGACTAATAACTTTTTAAACTTGTTTAATAAATTAAACTGTAAAAGCCCCGACGCGATGGTTGGGGCCCTTTAGACAGATACCCAAGTAACGGCTACCCACATGATAGCTAATATGCGCTATACTTGCACACGTATACAGAGGGTTTACTCTGTCATTATAATTATAGGAAGTACAACACTAATTTATAACCAAAAATCATTAAAAATATATTAAGCGCGATGCCTACAAAACGACTACCTTACAGGCAGTTTATGTGTTAGATATTTTCACACGTTTATATAGGGCTTACTCGCGCATAATTAACAAATTTATTAAATTAGGTAACTTTTAGGTTTTGGTAACTTTTAAGTTTTGGTAACTTTTATTTCCTACATTTAGATTTTACTACATGTGAAATCATCTGTAAATACTCTATTTTACTTAGAAGCCCTTAAAATTATATCCCATTATGAGCTTAAATTAATAATCTTATCAGTTCCAAACAGCTTCCGCGGAAATAGCTCTCGGTGAACTATTTTGTGATTAAACAAATTATAATACTCATCTTTTCCATATTCATACTTAGCGTAAACAGCATTAGCGATAAAATCAGCAGCTTGTATTGCGTAAGAATTTTGTGACTCCAAATAGTTAACTGTTAAGTTAACATTACAGTTCAATTCGTAATTCAGTTTAATGTTTATATAGTCCTCAAATGAATTTGTTGATTTTACTTTTATAGTTCTTTTGTCTAAATTTAGGACTAGATTTGTAACGTCTGCTCTTTTAGCAACGGGAACAATTAAGAATTGTAACAAATAATTATAAAGTAGATTTTCATCTCTCAAAAGGCTTTCCATAACGTGCTGAAGATCTGCTACTACATATCTAATATCAACATCTTTACTAGCTATCTTCCTAAGAATATAATCTTTTATTACTGGGAATGAATCGCTTGCTTTAATTTCTCTTTCAGATTCGAATTGAGGAAATCTTTGCTTTACCCTTAGAGAAGATTTTTTCATGATGTTGGTAAGAGGTTTAGTATTAGGGGTGCCTACACAAGCAATAGTGAAATATCGACCTGCCGTACCTAAATTCCCTGATTCATCAAAATTCAGTATCACTCTTTTCACCTTCTTGGTCGATTTAGATACTAGATAACATAATATTATTAATTATAAGTATATCCCCCACAATTATCCACATATTTTTAAAGATATTATTAATTTAACGTAAACAATGAAAAATTAAACACAACAAATAAATAACGAGATAGTTTATTTATTTTGAGACGCTTGTCCACTCGCAATCCTTAGTTCATCTGCCAACTGTCCAATCCTCACAGCCTCATCCTTCATCCCCATTTGTTTATAAAAAGCCCATTGTCCTTGTAAATGGCTAATAATTTCGTTCGCTACCTCTGGTTTCATCGTTATTTCCTCCTTGTCATATTTAGCTAGACCGTACTTTTCGATCAACCCAATTAGCTTACCTGGATAATTCGGATCAGTAGCATATCCGCCCTTATGGATAGCATGGCAAGCAGTCTCATAATCAGCTCCAAGCACGCCATGATAGCGTTCAGGCTTGTCTTTTGTACCGTTTAGAATTAGCTTCGAATGGTCTGCAATAGACTCTCCCCAGTTGTTGTAAGCTCTGAAATTAGCTGTAATGGTTGCCCATTTACCGTTGTAATTCTCCTTGGTGGGCATAGCGCAGACGCCCGCTGGTCCTGTTCCTTTGATACCGAATAAGTTATTTCCTCGCTTGGTTAGTCCACTTTCTCCCCAAGCTGATTCCAGGATTGCCTGTGCGATTGTAAGAGACGCAGGTATCTTTGTTTTCTTCATATCAGCTACGGCACTTGGTGCTATTTTAGCTATAAAATCCTGTGGTTTCATTGCTTGTTCCCCCCGTTGTCTGTTTTTGCATAGCTGTAGGCTCCCGAAGCCGTTAATCCCACCACAACTGCTGTTAGTAAATTGTTTCTTAATTCCCCGTTTGGAAGAGATACAAAAAGGGCCGAAAAAGCCATAGCGACTAATGGAGCGTATTTGTTAGGGACCCCAAACCCTTTAGCCACACCGGTAAGCGCCGCAACGATTGCGGCTAATGTAGCAATATCAGTAGTCATCTCCATCATTTTCCCTCCTTGTGTCTCTGTGATCGCTCAGCTTTTGCCTTTAGTTCTGAGCCTATGATTCTCATAACAGATATAGGGACAATTCGCCCCCATCCCGCTCGTACCACATTTGCTGTTATACTTACCCATGTGTGATAACACAAAGCAAATACAACGCCGTAAAAAAGGAAACCAGGAGTCTTTAAGGCAGCATCAAAAAAATTAGCAATGATAGGTAACAAGAAAATGAAAAGAGTACGTGGTATTCCTTTCCTGATCCCGTAATCTGATGAATAAGTTTTCTCTCTTTTCGATGCGAAAACACCTGTAAACCAATCCGCTCCAATTATTAGACAGAAAAAAAACAATACGTCTCGACGCTCTGCACCATATAAAATGTCGATCCACGGGAGGACCACGCCCCCTACAAGAGCAGCAATGCCGTTCCCTGGCTTGAATAAAGTTTGAATTTCGTTTGTTAGCCGCATGTGTCATGCCTCCTCACCCCTTAGGGTAATTAAAATAGGGAGCCGCAGCTCCCCACGAAAAAACGCCTCTCCGAATTTGGAAAAGGCGTTTTATGATTCAGTTTGTTCAGCTAAATACTCTGCTACGGGAACCCTATAAATGTCCGGTAAAGATTCAATTTCTCTGCGACCGACTTTTACCAATAGGCTGTACACAGGAATCATATACGCTTTAACCATTTCTACTTCGCTCCTTCTAGTGTTTTTATTTTGGCTTCCATTTTTGTGACTATCTCTTGTAACTGAGCAATAGCTTCATAGGCTTCTATTAACTCTGGCGAGATTTTGCCTTTCTCACGCTCTTGCTCCATTTCGCCCAAATCCATAGGTTTTATTAAAATCAATCGAATGCACCTCCGAATCCTCTTACAATCACAGGCTCAGTTGCGACTCCTTTAACAAAAACAAAGCGCACACTAACGCCCCATTTTTCTGCTGTTTTTTCCTTGTTGGTGAAGATGAAGCCTCGGTTGAATTTGACATGGTTAGTTGCGTCTTCCCACGTAGGCGAATCGTCAAACGCATTGTTACACACCTCGACTTTATAATCTGCACCAGGAGGAACTGTCGCATCAATCGTTATAAGAATACGTTTAGCAGCGATAGTGGTATCAAAAGGTTTCTTTAGAGAGAATGCTATCTTGTCAGCTGATCGACGGAAAGTAAACGTCCTAGTCGATTTCAAGCCTTTACTATCGGTTGCCTCGATCGTTAACGTGTGGACTTCTGTTAAAGAGAGCCGCAGCCACATGTCCAGTGGGATAGTCAACGTATTTTCCATTTTGTCAGTTCCAGCGAATGTGCGGATTGCCTTGCCATTGATTTTCTCTGTGATGGTAAACGTGTCACCCTCTGGCTCTGTGACCGTGTATTTCTTTGAAGGGACAGAACTAAGTGTACCAAGGTCTTCATTTTGACCGCTGATAACGGGTGGTCGGTTATGGACGACTCGGAACGTAAATCCAAACACGGTTGATTTACCACCTTGGTCATCTTCAGCCCAAACAGATAGAGTGTAATCGGTGTTTTCGGTTAGGTCAGAGCCTGTTATATCTGTTGTGCCATCCCAAATACGTTTGTTGCTGTATCGTAAATTTTTGACAAAAGAAATAGGCGTTGATCCGTCTGACACTCCGGAAGCAATCGCCCTTATCGTACCGTTGTCGATACGGTATTTTGTTGTGACTACGTTGTCCTTGTCGGTGTCGGTTACGTGCCCCTTAATACCCAACGTAGCATTTTCCGCAAGCATTTGGTTTTGGGGTGGAGACGTGAGTTTGATATTCGGATTAGAGTTATCGGAATACTCGATAGTTACCGCATACCGATAGTAATAGGTATAACTTCTGTTATCGTATCCAGATTTCGTGACAGTGCCACGATAGTTTTGCGTATAGCTATAAACCGCAGTGGATGGTCTTGTAACCGTACCAGAATACGTTGCCGTTGCTGTGTTACTCCAATATTCATCAGGGTTCCGCCCTGATCGCGTACACGTACCAAAAGACACGGAACCCGTTTGGTATAAAGTTCCGCTGTACCCACCCTCGTTATATGAAATGGAGCTAGGCAACGATCTTTCCGCGCTTCTCTCCGCTTCTGGACAAGAGTTCATCTTACCACTTGATGCAGATTTGCTTTTCGATACAGACTTACTATCCCCAGTAGAACCACTTACAAGTCTTTGTGTTGGACTACCATCTCTACTTAATGTACCGCTAAAGCCCCCGCTATTGTAGGAAATACTACCGGGAAAGGAATTAGATGAGCTTGTTTGTGAGGTAGTTACCACTTTACTTTCAGAAGGTACATAGGAGCCTCCTGACTGCGACCAACGAGTGTGGGAACCTCCGGAGAAATTGAACGTTACAGTATTGCCGCTTACTTTATATGATACCGTCCCCGTGTTGACCGTTACAGACTTAATACTATTTAGGCCTGGTATGGTTAAAGTGTGTGTTTGTGCGCTATATGATAATTCATCGAATTGTTTTTCGAGCTTTTTTATCGTTGCCACTACTATACCACCAACCTTTTGTTAGCCTCGTCGTACCAGCCTTCTGTCAAACTCACGTCATTTAAAGTCACAAAATTTTCGAAGAACACATTCCCTGTAAAATTATTAAACAGTGCATCTTTAATCGTCTGCACCTCGATCTGTAAGGCAGCAATCGCTACCATATGCTGTTCCAGTAGCTTGTGTGCATCATCTATCCCTTTCTCCCATCGATTAATATCTGTCTCCATGACAGGATCATCACCCTGCCAGTCAAGCTTTGCTTGGTACGGCATTACTCTTTCACTCCTCTCACTTCAAATTCGAACCGAAATTCCAACGATTGATCGTCCAGCACATCTATGTTCGCAGTCCTTTCAGTTATGGGATTCCCTAAATCGTCCAATAGCTTCAAAGAGGACACTTTGGTTATTCCGATCACTGGTTCTGTGATCACAATGACATTACCCCCCTCCTGCTTGATAGACCTCAATTGGACAGTTTGGTTATTTAATATAAGGGTAGACGCTCTCTTTGCCAAATCCTCTACAACCCTTTCCAAATAGGCTTTATCCATCAATAATCACCTCATTTTGATATTTAAGAGGGGTCATGCGAACTCGAAACTCATGAACCTTGTGATATCTCCGCTGATTTACTTTGATAGTCTCAACGAACTCAATTCGATCATAGCTTGCTAACTGCGGCATAAAAACATGGGGAACCCGCTTTCGCTTATGAATATCATGTACCCATGAAGCAATGTCATATATGGATTGTAACGGGACAGAAATATAGAAATAACCTGTATCTGGGCTTTCTGTTATCTCAATTCGGTCCATTCCATCTGGTGAGATAAATAATTGAGTTATTTCTTTTGCCATAGCAGGAGTAAATGGATTAACCTGTCGGTACTTTGCAATTACTCTCGCCCGTCTCGTCTCATAGGAATCTCCAAACTTGGGAGCAACTTGAAACATGTATTCCCAAAACACCAAGCCCCATGTTGCTGTTTGGATATTCATTTGTTGCTCCAGATCTGTTTTCTTACCTCGCTGGTAATCTATTTCCCCACCAGCTCCATCAAAATGTTGAATAGCAGCTATGTTTTCATACCAGTAAGGCGGTAAGCACTCCCTATATCTCTCTGGAATCATCGTCATATCGCTGTCACCGTTACCGATTTGATAATAGGAATCGTAGCAAAGGATATAGGGATATTAGCTTGACCCTCGTTTAACTGGACCTCACTATAATCAATGACACCTGGTACTTTAAACAGACGATAAATCTCGGAATATAATATTTTTGTTTTCTGAGCAGAAACATAAGCACGTATATTGCTTTCAATCTGTGCAATAGTGGCGGTAAGATCGGTTGTATACTCCCATTCGAGCAATTTACCTGAGACAGTAATTTCAATTATTGGAGCAGGCTTTACAATGATTTTATCGTTCATATGATGCTTACCTTCTAAAGCCAAATGGTTTTGTACAGCTTTAATTAGTTCCTCACTTGCTGGCATCCCGTCTTGACTGATCAAAGCAATGTGAACAGTGTTTGGCGCTTCCCCCCAAATAAACGGATCGCCTACATTAACGACTTCTTTTATCCATCGTTTGTAGTCAGATTCAGCGCCTCTCCCCTCTTCAGAGGCCGCCTTTTCCATTAATCGTTGTAAATACAAATCGTCTGGTTCATTTTCTTTTCTGGATAAGACTAAAAATACTCCCCAAGCATCCAGAAATTCCCCATCAGACCAAGGTAAAAACCACTGCAAGAAACGGTATTCATCTAATTGCTGTTGCTCGGAAATTTCCATAGCCAAAGGATATTGAAAATCGTAGAAAATTTCTCCTTCCTCTTCTGACGGAGGGATTTCTCCACGAGACAAAGCCATGTCTCTCGCTCTGTTATACATACGTTGATAAATTTCATCCGGAGATTCTCTAAGGACGGGCATGTCCGGTTTTTCTAGCGTTGCCATATGTCAATCACCGCCTTTGTTCTTCCTCTTATTCCTTCGATCTGGACCGTGAAAGCAATCCTACTTTCCTTTTGGCTGATATTCGTAACCTCTGCACCTTCAATTTCTGAATGAGCTTCCAGCGCATCCTCGGTCTCTCGCCTGATAATAGCTAACGGCACATGTTTTGGTAGCTTCCCGATATGTTCAAAAAAATCTACTCCCACTCGGTCCGTGTAAATCTTGTATTGGAAGCGCTTGGTATGCAGAATTTTTTTCGCAATCTCTTCTAAATACTCCGCATAATTACTAGTCTTTACATGGCGACCATCCGCTCCTTTGACAAGCTGCCTAGTAGACCAATCCATTTTATACGTCCATGGAGTCGTCTCTTTTTCCTCTTTCACTTCCCTGTCTTCTTCAAATACTGGAAACATTACCGCACCTCCCCTAGCACCAAATATTGACCATTGGTGCATCGCATTAAAGCGTACTTTGCCCCCAATTGAAGTTCTGTGAATAGCTCATCCTTAAAAAATACTAGATCATCCTCCACCTCTTTTAGAGGCGCAGGGTCCTCATCCAATTTAATGACCACAGGAGCATAGCTTTGTAGAACACCAAATTCAATCTTGGTATCACTTATGCCACTTCTCGCTTGGGTAATTAATCGATTAATCGCTTGTTGCATAGGCTTTACCTACTTTCCAAGGAAAGGTCCATCGTGTATTCCATTCCTTTGCTTTGAGCAGAACTAGACGTTACAATCCACTGTGTTTGTTTCCCATTCCGCTCCAAGATATCCACACGCCAGCCAGCTCGTAGTTTAGCAATTGCCGGATCGGTAAAACGAACGGTTATTTCACGAGTGCGTGATACCTCTGATAATTTTTTTAGTTGATTATTAGCTATTGCAGCTAGGTTATCGTCCTTGCCAGCTTCAATGATTTTTTGCATGCGACCATACCTTTTGACAGCACCACTATTTTCTTTACTGACACTGCTGGCCAACTTATCATCCTTATAGCGTTGTACCGTAACAACTGTATAAAGTTCTTCCATGCTTTCTCCCATAGAACTAGCTTCTAGCATTGCCGCTTTAAATACAGGGACATAAGGATTATTTCCCTCAGCTAGAACCTTTAATTTATCCCGCTCGTGCTGAACAAAATATCGGATTCCCGTTTTGTCGTAGGCTTCTTCTGTGAGCTGCGTGTATAAAGAGGTATAAGACTGCGTACTCATACGCTCCTTTAGCCTGCAACCAAAAGACGGGCACTCAAAAGAGATACCCGCCTCTTTTATGATTCTTCCTAGTTCTTTACCTACATCTCCATTGATGTATGGTCTTTGTACGTCATTCTTCTGCAAATACCAGGACAGCTCATAAGCTGTAACGCTTACCTCCCCCGTCTTTTCATCTCGATTCCACTCTACAACGGGTCCATGAAAAAATTGGTCTCTGACCTTCTGTTCTTTGCTAAACAGCATTAAATACCCAGCGACCCCAAGAGGTGGAGCGTTACGTATTTTTGCTTGGCATACCTGAGCGATTTGACCTCTTGATGAGGACCATGTCATCTCTGTTACCGCAGGGGTAAGATCAATCCGATCAGATCCACGGCCGTAGATCATTTTCATGTTCTTTCACCACCTTATTTCGGTATATTTTTGTTTCGTATACGATCACGTTTAATCTGTTGAATGGCAGAACTCATGAAAGATAAACTTTTCTTTCCTTTTTTTCCGCTAGTATTTGCTCGCGCCTTTTGTTGCTTAGCAAATACCTTGGGTGGAGATAGTAAGTCTTTGTTATTAGACCACTGTAGAAACTCATCCTTAATAAAAATAGGGAATTCAACAGAGCCGTAAAAGTCTCCGTTAATTCCCTTAAATGTCCCGTCAATCGGGCCAATATAAACGTTCCAAGCTAAATTTAATTCTTCAATGGTCAGAAGAACCTCTTTCCCATAAATTCGATCTATACCCGCCAACCATTCTCGCGGGCCTGGATAGCCTTCCACTTCGATTAAGGGTGATTCTATATCTCCCGGAAGCCAAAAATCAAAAGAGATAGATTTGGCACGATAGGCAGCTAGTCTATTTTTTGAGACAAGCGAAATACTCGTTGTAGTTTCTGTATCATTTCCATATCCGTTCATTTGCACCTCGGCTGGTGTTACCGGAAACGTTAGCCGATACTTTCCTTGCATACGAATCATGCTTTCCCTCCTCCCGTCTCATAGGCATTCACAAAAGCAGTTTCAATAATGCGTTTAACTTCATTTGTTACAGTTGGATCTCGCAATAATTTAATAAGACCTGAGACATCCTGTAGGACACCAGCCGCATTCAAAGTTATAGGTAAACTAGATACGGTTAATGCTGTTAGTTTCGGCTTTTCTTCCTCCTTCTTAGCAGCTGGCGATTGGGTCGGAACGGATAACTTTTGTGCATAATCTTTAACCTGACCATCCCACCATTTTTTAATGTCTGGCGAATATTTATCAAATAATTGGGAGCCAACTTGCCCCATCCCGGTATTCATAACCATCTTTTTGACAGAGGTTTCTAAAGGTTTGATAACGTCGCTAAATGACTTATCTTCTGGAACAGGCATCCCGTTTTTAATGGCATAATCTTTGACTTGCCCCTTCCACCACGTCTTGATACCAGGAGAGAATTTGTCTGCTAATTGAGAAACCGTTTGACCCATGGCTGTTTTCATGGCCATTCCCTTTAGAGGATCAACGATTGAACCTATCATTTCCTCTTTGGATCTGCTTGGTCCTGTATCAGGCGGTTCTTCTTTCCCGAACCACCAGTCTTTGGCTTTATCAAACAATTCGCCGCCACCCCATGCTCCGATAGCAGAACCAATTAAAGCCCCAGCTCCTCCAATGGCGGCCCCTACAGCAGTGCCGATACCTGGGACAACTGATCCTACAATGGCACCTGTAACAGCGCCACCTACGGCCCCTCCAAGTGCTCCACCACCTATTTCGGCTCCCATTCTGGCTAACGACGTGACCTTATCCTGATCACTATCATCTGAAGCTAGAATCAAGCCCACACCAGCAGCAGTGCCAATGTACGGCAATTTTTTAGCGATAGAACCACCAACACTTTTTATCCCGCCTACGGCTTTACCTCCGAAATTCTTTGCCTTATCCCACATTCCTTGTTTGGCAGGTTCAGAACCGTAAAACGCCAGCCTTTTTGCATCTTCGGGTGATAGTCCCCTCGGCACAGACTTATCTCGTTTAAAGGGATTCCAGCTTCTTTTCTTTCCTTTTCCTTTTTCTTTCTTGTTTTTCCGTCCATCCGAATCAAAATCGAAATCTCCACTACCACCAGCAGCCCTTTTTAAAGCCTGTGCTGCCATCATTTGCATTTTAGCTGATCGGATCAACATGTAGCCGCTACCTAATAAAACGCCACCTGCACCTGCTAATTCTAAACCGATACGTGTGGTATCGCTTAATCCATTAAACTTTTCAGCAACCCACCCTGCTGCTTTACTTAAACTAGTCAAAGCTGGCGTAGCATCTTTAGCTAATTTTGCTCCAAAGTCCATAACTGCTTGTTTTGCGTTATTTTGAGCCTGCTGGTATTCAAATAAGGGGTTGCTATCAACAGCTAGCTTGTATGCTTTGTCAGCTTCATTGCTGGCTACCTTTGATTTTAGTTCCCCTGTAGAAATTTTACCTGCGACCTGTAAAAGTGGAGCAAAGTGTTTCGCTAAGTCTTCGCCTGGTCCCGCTCCCAACTCATTTAATACTTGTTGACGCATATTCTTATCTTCAATCGTGGCTACGGCCATCATCAAACGTCCCATGGCAGACTTGTTATCTGCCTCGTTGTCTGAATGGAGCAGCTCGTTGACAATCTCTGCTTCCGATTCTGCTTTTTTCTGTGCGTCTTCGGACTTCATTCCTCCGGTTTCAAATCCAGTTTTCAATACGTTGGTTAAATCACCTTGGTTCGTAAACTTTAGCGAAGCTTCTTTTAAAGCATCGAGTGCCTTATCGTCCGACCATACCCCTAGCTGTCCTATTTCGCCTACTAACGTAGCTAGCTTTTCAGGTGTATCTAAAAATTTACTGGTTTGAACCGTGTATTCAACAACTGAATCGACAAACTCATCTTTAAAATCCACTAAATTATTTGACATATATTGAATGGCATTTGCCAGTCTTTTTGGATCATCAACTTCCATACTTTTGGACATTACACTTAGCATTTTCAAGTGTTCATCAGATGTATATTTGGTCGTAACACCTAATTTAGCCGCTTCCTCGGCATAGGCTCCACCCTTTTTCCCGTTTAACTGCTCACTTCTTGATTGAATCGCCATTGATTCTTGGAGATTCAGATAAGGATTCATATTTACTAGTTCTTTTGAACGTTTATCGAAAGCTTTTATCTCTTCTTGGGTTTTCCCTTTCGCGGCATAAAGTGCCCTTTCCCTAAACGCTGCTTGTAAATCAGTCATGATACCACCAGCGCCTGCCCCAATCGTAATACCTGCTGCCAGTCCGGCCAAGCCCATTAATTGTTGTCTTACATCAGCAATACCTTGGGACGCTTTATCATCCAGTTCAACTTTCGGTCTTGCTTTCACACTTTGTAGGCGTTTCAAATCGGATCGCAGACTATGAATCTCTCTTTCCATTCGTTGGGCTTCTCGTTTAAAACCTCTTCTCATTCCACCAAAGGAATGACTGGTTCGATCTGTTTCTCGTCTCATCCGGATTAATTCCGGTGATATCCTATCCCTCGCCTCAAATAACGCTGTTACTTTTGCCAAGTTGCTCACCTCCTGATTTATTCATTATGGTACAATTTGGATATAAAGGAGGGGTATCATGGAATTTTGGAGGATTATACCCACAGCTTTCTATCAACTCTTTCGCCTTATCGTTTTTCTTGCGCTACGGTTTGGTATGTTACTCTTTTTCTTTATCATCGCTTTCCTGTTATCGTTTATCCCTATGTTACTGTTTGGATGGGGACCGGGACCAAGTATTGGTACCATGTTCGGAATCGTACTACTTGTGTACATTGGATACCGTATAAATACATAGAACCTTCTCCCCAGCCCCCATTTGCTCGGGAGAAGGGGAGAAGCTACTTTTCTCCCTCTTCTTGTGATTGCTCAATCATCTGACAAGCCATAATAAAAAGCTTTTGTTTATAACGATCTACTTCGTAATCAACGATTTCCGATGGAAGGCCTCTTCCATTTAAAAAAGCCTGGGCAACGTGCCAAGCCTCCGCATCGGACTTAATTAGTTTTTTGCTTCTTCCACTGCATCTGCTTCGTTATTGCCACTGTTTATATTTCGTACAGCTTCTAGGAGAGCAGTGTAACCATTCGGATTGCGGTCAAACAATTTAGCAGGTAATTCAAATTTATCCCCCGCCCTATATGCCTTCAATAGCTCCGGATCATTCCAGTTGAAATCATGTTCGGTTGACTTTACAATGCGAGCATCGTTATACCGATACCAGTCGAACTTATCCCCTTTATCTGCTTCCCGTTCACAAAGCCGGTTTTCAGTAAGCGTCAACTCTCTTACCTTCCAAACGTCACCATCTATAACAATCTCTATTTCTTTGCGTCGCTCAACCTCAGATGCTTTAGATAAGAATTTCTCTAATTTTGACATGTTCTTGTCCTCCTAGTCTTCCATATATTCAGGTAATCTATCAAGGAAATCAGGCTTCTTGTTACTACGTCCCTTTATTTCATAAGTAGCATTATCGTTACCGTCGGCCTTCGCTTCCCACAATGTTATTTCTTCAGGATTTAAGTAAATGTCACTGATACGGACCCGTTCAATGTTGTCATTCTCTTTATCCACAGATTCCCCAATCAACTGTGGAATAATTGGTGTTTTTCCTTCCGTAATCAAGTCTGCACAAAAATACTTTAATGCCGAATTAACCGATGAAACACGGAGAGTCACTTCGATGTGCCAAGAATCAATGGTCTGAACAGAACCTTTTTGCAGACGTTTCACGTCTCCGTACTCCGTTTTCAAGGCGGCTTTGCCTTCTAACGCCCCGTAGATCGGATCGCCGTTCTCGTCGTAAACTTGGCAATTCTTTAATTTAATATCGCTCTGGCGCACGTTATAACACCTCCCACTCTACGTCGAAAATTTCAATGGCGTCTAACGGTTTGGCAGCTAAAAGGAATCCGCGCTTATCCCCTTCACCATTCTTTTTGTCCTCGAATATCCAGCCTGTGTCAATCGCGCCTTGTGACTCACGAGCTTCGAGATAGGTTTTTACTGCCCCTACGAAGGTAGCTCCACCAATATCGTTATTATTCAATTTACCTTTATACTTTTTGCCTACAGAGGTAATGTCATTTACAATCTGGTCAATCGTCATCGAAACACGAATTTTCCCATAATCCTCACGCTCATTCTCTTTCAATGTGGTTAGAGTGTTGATCGCACTTTCAATTAAGTACACGTCACCGTCCCGAACAGCAATCAATGTACCAGAATTAAGTGCGTTTTGAATTTCGGTATGTCCCCAATCCTTTGCCGCTCTCTTCATAGGTACGAGCTGAGCCGTTAACGAAATATGAGCCGGAGTAGCCGCAATCATGCCAGCTAGCCATGCGGCCCATTCTAGGCTTCCGTAGGTCTTACCGTTATTATGTGTACCAGCAATAGCGCAATTGACAATCCGACGTGAGTTGCTCGCGATAGAACGTTCTATATGAGCGTCCATTCGCGTGTCTTGATCTACTTTTCCACCAATAACAAGTGTGCTGCGTTTTCGTGTGAATTTTTCCCTGTCCAAAATGTACTGCTTGGCGACTGCCTGTATAGCTGGATCATCAGACGGTAGATAAAGGACATCAAAATTAGCACCGTCAATGGCAAGGAACAGAGAAGTAAAGTCTTTAGGCTGTAAATTACTTGTACCAGACGTACCACCTGTTAATGCTGTGAGAGCAACGTCTTCTACAGGTTGATCTCCTACCTTTTTGACACGAATGTAAATAGATTGATCTGTTTTCTTTAGTAGCTCTTCCACAGTAGCAAAGGAATATTTTTCAGTCGTAATGATTCCCTTCACTTCCAACTCTTTTTTACCTGGCTCGGCAGATGACGGACTAATCGAAATAGCAATTCTGTTGCCTGTTAATCCTGGATATCGTGATTCGATAGTAAGGGAGTCAGCTTGGGTGTATGTAGCAACTTTTTCAGTCCCGTTTGTGATTCGATAGGAAATGATCGTTGCCCCGCCTTCAGCCGCTAATTCAACTGTTTCTACAGAACCAAATAACTGTGAAGTTCGCTCCTCGTACCCCTTCATGGTCACTAGTTGATTGGGTGCTCCCCATTCTCCTTGATAAGGGACAAGCACCACACCACTTTTGGGTAAGATGCGTTCTTTCGCTTTCGCTTTCAGCAATACAACGACTCCTGGACGCTCGCGTTCAATGGCCATCTACTTTTCACCTCGATATCTCGCAAGTTTTTCTTTTACCTGATCTTCTGTCAAAGCTTCTGCGTCAGGGACATAAAAAAGAGCACCGACTAGTTCAAAGCGTTCTGCTTTTACCTGTCCTGCGCTCTCAATCCAATCCTGTTTTAATCGTCGGATGGCTGTATCTTCTCGTTGCTCTTTTGCTTTAGCCATGATATCCCTCCTCTACCTCGAAGGTATTAATCTTTTCAACTTTTTCTCTTGGTACAGTGAGTAAATATTCAAAGCGAAAAGTAATTTCTGTACGATCCTTTTTGCTGTTGTTTACCTCCAGAGTACTTGGGTTAATATCAATCAGTAGACCATCCGTTTTCCCCCGATAACTGTACTTTTCTTTTCGGAGGATCGTTCTCAGTGGTTCGGATGAAATGGTTTTATAGTAGCCATTCTCCTTGGGGTAATGAATCACAATACCGGCGTCTGCTATGACTCGATAAGTAGTTAAACTGTTGGCTTTTTCCGTCACGGATTGCGTTTCGATAAAAGCAACAGGAGGTTCGAAGGAACCGGATAACCACTCTTCGAGATTAACAATGATGGCAAGCTCAGGGTAAGCTTGATTAACTAAATCTACTAATGTAGAAAGGTCTTTTTCCACTATCCAAGCACCTTCTTTAACTCTTTTGATAATAAGTCTTCCATTAATCCTTGAATGCCACCTTGGAAGCCTTGGAGTGTGATATCTAAATAATTTTTACCAATGAAGCTACGTGGCTTCATCCATACACCTGTCTTTGCATTTCGATCATAGATGAATTTACCGCCTTCAAAGCGCCCTGGTACGAAATGCCCTTTCTCAATCGTATACCCATCATTTAAAAGTCGTGGGACGAAGTAACTAGCTCCTAATTCAAGGGTAAAGGAGTTACGATCAATGTCCATAATCCAAACGTTACCCCTTTTTCCTTTCATAAAAGCTTTCATTGATTCACCGCTATCAACAAGCCCCATCTTTTTAATTTGCTGCCGTAACATCCGTAAGAATACGGTACCGATACGTCGAATGATTTTCTTTTCAATCCTTTTAATATCTTTATCTTGTAGCATTCTGAGTCGCTTTTGTAACTGGTTAAAATCCATTCTCTGCACCTCGTTTATCTTGGTGGGCAGTAATTTCTAAAAAGTGTTTACCTTGATTAGCATCGACAACGAAAAAATCACCTTCGCTAAGTAATGTTACGGTGTCTCCAGCTTTTATATCTTCACTTAAATCGCAGATAAGCTTGGCTTTTTTACCCCATTCGACAGGTTCATTGTCAAAGCGTTTAAAACTATCCTCTATGGCTGTGATGCATGCTTTAATCTCACAAGTAACAGGATTATCCATGGTGACTATATTACGTTCATCTTTTACTGGAGCTTTTCTAAGAACCTTAATTACATCGATGAGAGGAAGCAGCTCTTCGCAAATCAGCTCCAATTCCTTTTGCCTTTCTGTTGGATCAATAATGGACTCAACGCTAAATAGCCTATCTTTGTAGATAACCCTCATCGTAGAAGTGAGCCCTTTTCGGTAACGAATCCTAATTCGATGGGTAATAGACTGCTCCATATCCGGACGTTCTAATTTTTCCTTTGCGCTGATTGGTTCAATGGACGACCATACCTTTGCACAATCTTGAAAAATAAGCCCGCGTCGCTCCTGAATCGTAATTCGATGTCGCAAAGATCCTATTCTCATAGAGGTGATATCCTAGTTGGTCTTAATAGGGAATAGACTACCGCAGGAACGTCCTCTGACTCAGGAAATTCGAATCGATGCGCAACAAATATTTTTATCGCTTGTTTCACTCTTTCAGGTATGTCGGTAGGATCTCCGTATCCCGCAACAAATTGTATCCGTACCCCGTTAATAGGCTGAAGAGTCACAGAAGGCCACGTTTTTCCATGTGCTAAAACTATGCGCCCTGGTTCTGAATAGTTATCCACGATATAGTTCTCAGGCCCCCAGGCTATTTGGTTCCCGTCTTTATCTATGAATGTGATACCTACCACCTCTTGTAATGGAGGTTTAGGAATCTTGATGTAGGATTGTGGGAAATGATCAAATGTTATCTCCCACGCTTGAGTGATGTAAGCTCGATTCTGGTAGATTTCACAGTGCTCTACAGCTGCTTGAATAAGAGAGGGGATCACGTCATCAAACTCGTTGTCATCAATCCTCAGATAAGCTTTCATTTCCTCCAAGGTTATCGGTTCCTGCGTCGGTTTCACTACTAATTTCATCGCCATCACTCTCACCTGCTTTTAGAGCTTGTAAAGCCTCTATCGCTTTTTCTCTTCCTCGAATCTTTTCACCATTAGGCAATTCGTAATACCCTCCACCTAATTTGACTAATCCTTCGACTTCATCCTCATGTGTTTCGTTCCCTCTGTCGCTGATAACAAGTGCAATTTTGGCCCTTTCAGCACGTGGTTCATCTGCTTCGAAAATGGAGCCAGCAGGTATGATTTTGCCCGTCATTTCGTCAATGAAATCGGCTATTACGTCGTATTTTTTAGTGGACATGTCTCATCATCTCCGTTTTTTAATATGAAAAAGGAGCCCCAGAAGACTCCTCTACACTTTCGGTACATCTAATTCAACGTAAGGACTAACTTGTGTGACACCATCTTCAAGTGTAAGTGGTTCAATAACCCAAGGTTTCCCGTCTACATTCCAAAATGCTTTGATAACTGTTTTATTGTCACGGAAAAGCACATGCTCAGATGCGGCAATGAATGGGCCAGATCCATCTTTAATGAGGTAGTAAGAAATATCTAAGAGAGCTAAGTCTCCCTTCTGTCCCAACGGTTTTGTCCGGCCAGTGAAGCGAATAGGGATTCCAGCTAGTGTACTTGGGATTCCTTTTGTTGCGTCACCTTGAACAAAGATATACCGACCTGCTCCGTCCTGCAATGTCATGAGTTGAGGTAACGCTGATTGATGAGCTACCCACATCGCTTCGCCGATAGAATCAGGAAGTAGTTTTGCAAGCATGTATACAATGTCGACATACGAAATTTTGTTTGCAGTTTCTCTGTTTACTGCTAGTCCGCCCTTTGCATTTAAAATTCCTGTAGGTTTACCTACTCCATTTCCAGTTAAAAAGGCGATATCTTCGGCAGCGTCCATTGCTTTTGTTAAGAGGCTACTGATAAATCTGTTTGCTGACTGCCAGTTTCGCAATAGCTTATCAGTGACAACCGTACTGGCTGCAACCTCATTCGGTTGAAGAGTAATTTCGTCCAATTCTCCGCTAGTATCTGGCTTTGTCTTTCCTTCTCCAATCCATTTTACTTCCACACCCCCGTATACACCTTTTGATCCTTGGTCTAAGGATGGAAGAGTGATTTTTGCATCAGGCGGATCTCCAGCAGGCAATACATTAGCTCTTGGACGGACAATGGTTGTCTCAGGGTTGATTTGTAATACTGTATTGGGGCGGTATTGCTGCGGTAAAAATGATTCGGCTCCGCCTTCTCCACCCATTGTCCACTCATTTCTAAAAGACATCAATTGGTCATGGAATGCTGGTGGAACTTGTTTGCCTCCTCCATCTCCCTGTCCAGTTGCTAGAGCTGATAAACGTCCTTTATCGTCCCCGAAACGAAGCGCATGAACAAATTCTCCAAAATTAGAAAAACCGCCATCGTCTTTCGGTGTATCTTGCACGGAAGTCCCATATAATGCGCTTGGACGAAAAGGAGTTACTGGTGTTCCTAATTCTTTTGTCCGAGTGGCCACAATGCTTTCACGGCGTGCCATCTTTTGTCGAGCCTCAATTTTACTATCCATTTCTAAGATTTCTGATTCCAACGCTTCAAATTCTTGGTCTTCTTCCTCCGTTAAGTTACGGGACTCTTCAGATTTAGCAAGCGTTATAATGGTTTCTTGACGTTTAATTTTCTCCGCACGCATCTGTAACAATTCTTGCACGGTAGACTCGCTGAAGTATTGAAGATTCATGGGAAAAAGCATGTTTTTTTGTTTTTCCATCGTTTAAAACCTCCGGTGATTGTTATTTTTAATCCTTTTCTCATATAAAGAAAGCGACCTTATCGGACGCTCTGTTTCTGGGGGTGTATTTGCTTTTTCTTTTTCTGCTGAAGCATTAGCAGTTAATAAATCTTGAGGAACATTTTCGTATTTTCTTATCAAATCCATTTGTTGTCCGTTAATTACGCACTTACCGTCAGTTAGGCACGCACTAATTTGCTTATCTTCATCAATTACATCCGCAAACCCTAGTTCAACGGCTTTTTCTGCCGTCAACCATGTGTCTACCGCTAACATTGGTAAAAGAACATCTCGATCTATACCTGTTTTTTCTTGATAGGCTGCAATCATTCCCTCTTTTGCAGCGTCCAAATCATCTGCTCTTTTCCGTAGCTGTTCCGCATTGCCGCTAATATATGTCCACGGCCCATGGATCATCATACTGGCATTTCGTGGCATGTGAATGATGTCACCAGCCATTGCAATAACAGTCGCAATTGACGCCGCTATTCCGTCAATGTGGACAATTACTTGTGCTTTGTGGCGTTTTAGCATGCTATAGATGGTTTGCCCTGCAAAAACATCTCCGCCATCTGAGTTGATATAAACATGTAACTCCGAAATATCATCGCCTAAAGCATCAAGTTCCGCTTGAAACGTTTTTGGCGTCAATTCATCGCCCCACCACGAGTAATTTTCAATAGTCCCGTAAAGATAAAGTTCTCCTTTATTCTGATTATTGACTTTAAAGGACCAGAATTTGGGACGGGTTTTATCCTTTTTCTTATCTATCTCTGCTCTGATTTCAGAAACACTCATTTTACTGTTTCACCTCCTTTACTAGCTGCCGCTGTTACTGGAATCATGTTTCCATTAACTAAATATTCCTGTCCTTCTGGCCCATCGATCGGATTCATCCCTTCCAAACCGCGCCAAGTGTCAGCATTGATAACGCCGTTTTGTCTCATAATTGCCAAGCCTTCTTGCCTACTCTTGTAGTCACCACGCAAAAGACCAGAAAGGTTGAATCTTGCATAATACCCTTTCTCACGTTCTTCTTTTGTGAACAGCTTCCAATTAATCGCTTGCTCCCATCTGGTGATGTACGGGAGCATCGTGTGCTGAACAAATTCTATGCCTTGATGCTCGATATTTGAGAAAGTGGCTCGCTCCAAATTTCCAATCATATGGGGCGGCACGCGAAATAACCCGCCTATTTCATCACGGGTGAATTTTCTTGTTTCAACAAATTGAGCATCCGTAAGTGGCATCGGGATTCGACTAAACTTCATCCCTTCTTCTAAAATAAGGGGCTTCCATGAGTTAGCCATTCCTGATCCTTTCTCCTCAATCCATGTCTGTAAGCGTTTATATGCATCATCGCTCAACGCATTCGGATGCTCTAAAACGCCCCCAATATTCATACCTTGACCATAGAATCTGGCTGAAAACTCAGAAGCAGCCATTCCGATCCCGATAGATTCAGCAGCCATTCGGATAGGACTATAGCCTTTGATCCCGTCAAATCCGAAACCTGGTATGTGAAAAACTTTTTCAATCGGAAAAACTTCTACCTTCCCCCGATCAACAATGTGATATTCAATTTTTCCAGTACTTGGGTTACGTTTTGGATCAACCATATGCCAATCTATAGGGTAGAGGTCAACTGCCTGTCCTTTATTGTTGTGCGTAATAATCGAGTAGCAGTTACCGCTTAATGTAAGATGGCCCATTGATGCTTCACGCCAGGTCTGCGTTGTCATTTCGTCATTAGGGAGGTCATGGATAAGTTCATACACTGGGTGATCTTGAGCTTTGTCACTTCCGCCGTCTGATCTTGTACGATGGACAGACAAAGGGAGACTGCCCAATGTCTCAGCCAGTACACGAACACACGAATAGACAGTAATGTACCGAAGGGCTGTCTCTTCATTAACAGTTACCCCCGATAAAACCTGTTTCCCACGTAAAAACGACCTGACATCACGCGTAAAATCATTCATTGAGTATGGTCTTTTATCTACTAAATCTGTGAAAAGTCCCATTTATCGGCCCTCTTTTCTTGCTGGCAGACCGACAAACAGCACCATTAATCCACAGATTATCCACATAGAGGGTGGGTAGACTTGCCAAAGTCCATACCCAAAACTAAAAAAACCTACCAACAGGCAGGCTTCTCGTGCATTTTCAACTGTAATTTTCGGTCTTTTTTCCAGTATTTTAGAGAGAAAACCCACAAAACTGCCTCCTTTCTATGTGTTAGAGCGATCTCGGCTCCCGTTTTTCGTAAACTGATCGATTGTCGCTGTTCAACATCGCCCTTGACAGTGCGTTGATAATGGCCGCGATTAAATCTATACGTTGGCTGTCATCTTTATGTTTCTTCGATAGCTTTATGTTACCGTTGGAATCCACAATTTCTACTGCGTTTGATAGACACCAAGTAAGGAGAGGACTACCGTCATGGACAATCTTTCTTTTTAAGACTAACTCTCTGAAAAGCTTAGTAGGCTCTGAAAGATACTTCATTGTCTGAGGTATTTCGACGGTTTCATAGCCTTCACTAGCTAATTCCTGCGCAAAATGAGTGGCATTGTACCCATCAAAGCAGATTTCTTTGATTTTCCATTTCTCATCAAATTCCTTGTCATGGATATGAGACTTAACGTATCGATAATCAGTAACAGCCCCTTCTGTAAGCGTACACCATCCTTCTTCTGCCCAAGACCTGTATGGTACACGGTCAGAATGTTCATGCCTTGTTGTGGATTCTTCTGGCATGAACCCGTGAGCTGTACAAGCAAAACGGCCATCCTCCAATCGAAACACATACCCTGTGGCTGTTAAATCGGTTGTTTTAGAAAGATCGAGTCCTGTCCAATTTCCCATTCCCTTGACCGTTGCAAGAAATTCACTTCTACTTACAGCAAGCTCTTTCCATATGTCCATAATCCCTGACATATATTTTTGTTCACTGTCTGCTTGCCATCTGTTAACCCGTTTCGTGAGAAATTCCCGAATCTTTGCTGGATTTCCAGTGTTGTAGGCATCGTCATGCTCTGTACGTATCTGATCCCGTAGCTCTCTGGAATATTCATTGTCCCCCTGCAAGATAGGATTAGCTTTAACCCATGCATTTTCATCGTGGGGATCGTCTTCTTTCTCGATCTCACGGATCATCACAAAGTACGATTCATTCACAGGAATTTCACCGTTGAGCATTTTACAACATGAATCATACTCTTGTTTACACGGATTGTTTTCGGCATCCTTACCCGCTGTTGAAATAATCATCATGAGTGATTGGAGTCGCTTTCCGAAGCCAGAGTACAGCACGTCATGAATCTCACTTGTTGGATGGGCATGATATTCATCAATAATCACAAGGCAAGGTGCGCCTGAGTCCTTATTTTTCGTATCTTTCGAGAGTGGCCTTAACCATCCGTCTCTTGATGCGTGCTTGATATAAGTCTCCTTAATTCGCAAGCGCTTGCGAATATCAGGGCTTTTCTCGCCCATTTTCTTTGCGTCAGTCCAAACACGTTTCGCCTGAAGTCTATCAACGGCCGCACACTCAACCTCTGGGCTGTCTTCATACCGTTTTTCACCTGGTCTATCTGGTGGATAAACGCAATCGCTACACATGCCGTACAAGGCAAGTCCTGACATCTCTGTAGACTTTACATTTCCACGTGCTCGCATATTAAAAGACCTACGGAATCTGCGTTTACCAGTATCCATGTGAACCCAGCCAAATACGCAACCCAAATCAAACTTCTGAAAAGGTAGTAATTCTATGAGCTCCCCGCTAAAAGGCCCCCGAACATGCCGACAACAACTTTCAAACCACTCAAAAACCCGATCGGCTCTCGACTCATCGAACACGTAAGGGAAATCTTCTGTAGCTTGACGCTTCAAATCTTTTAAGTGGCGCTCACACGCCAATCGTTCCATGCGGCAACTTGGGCGTATACCCCCCACAATTTCTGCGGCATATCGGTTTGTAGGATGCACGTCCTCCCAATCAGTTGAAGAGGTCTGCATTTGGATCATCTCCTTCCTCCGCTATTTTTTTCACTAATCTTGCACGAGAATTTGCATTCAATCCCAGCTTGTCTGAATACTGTAGAATCAAACGAGCATAACTCTGTTGAGCTTTCACGTAGCCACTTACTACACTTACACCCGCATTATTCATTTCCGTATATCCGTTAAGGCTTACTAAACTTGATGTCTCTTTGTACCGAGCTACTGCGTCGCAATAAGCTGCTAGCACGTCCTCGTCTACTTTGTCTAAAATTTCAAATTCAGACATATCTTTTAATGTCTTTTTCCAAACCTTTTTTGCTTCATCATCTAGCCAATCTGGCATTTTTAATTTCTTCTTTTTTTGACGTTGGAGTTTTTGGGCAGCTGCTTGACGTTGCTCAACTTCCTTTTTAGTCCAATGCTTTCCGCCACCTTTTTTCCCAACTCGCATATGATCGAAATTTACAACGCCAGCCAAGTTGCCCACCCCCTTAACGAAAAATTTTTGGGGACTTTTTTTTGCGTTCGAGGGGGGCGCGGTCTATAGTCTTAAATCCCCTAGAGATTTGACCCCCCTACCCCTATTCGTCACTCTCTTCTCCACTGGGATACAGAATACCAAGCTTATTCTCCAACGAAGCGATGTGCCTAAGCATCTGGAGACTTGTAACTGCTGAGATAAAGCCATTTGCCGCCACCTCGTTGGACGTTATCTTCAAAAACTCATCATACTTGCTTTTGATATCAACCATTCCCAAAACCTCCATCTTCCAGTACGGTTTTCCTGCTATGGCAAGAGCTGCATAACGGTTGCCAGTTCTTCCTATCCCAGAACAAAGCACGATCTCCCTTATGGGCTGTAATATGGTCAACCACAGTAGCAGCTGTTAACCGGTTATTACTCATGCAATGGACGCAAAGTGGATTCTGTGCTAGAAATAACTCCCTTGCCTTTCTCCACTTTGCGTCATAGCCTCGGCTCTTAGAAGATCCTCGTTCTTGGTCATACTGTTTCTTATGTGCTTGGCAAAAACGTTCTGTCGTTAGCTCTGGACAACGAACATAAGAACACGGCCGTTTAGCTTTACTTGGCATTTGGTAATTTCAACTCTTTCTTTATCTCATCTAAATATTCATGAATAAAATTATCACAGTCCCATTCAAGCTCAGATAATTTGATTAGTTGATTAGTTGATCGAGATAAGTAAACAAGTAATTCATCCGATCTGATTGATTCAATGTATTCATGTCCTTCTCTTTCCTCCTTTACTTGAAAATAAGAAAATCAAAGAAAACAGAGAAAAAAGGAGCTGGTGTTTTACAGCCCCTTATCCCTTTTTGTCCACGATGAGTGGACATGTACATTCAATTTTTGTCTATCAAAAAGTTCACACGTATGCTTACCTTTTGCCTTACTTACTCGCATCTATCAACTTAAAAGGAAGTGAAAAAAATGCATTTCGTATTAAGCAGAGGGAAGGTGATCCAAACGGGAATGATAGTCCTAAGATCTAAGAATTACTCCGCTGCTATAACGCTACCATCAGGTACCACTTCATAAAAATATCCAGGCATCATTGGTATGTCATCCCCCTTAAAATGGTATCTATCCCTAGCACTAGGACTGTTAACCCATCGCTTAACTACCTTGTTATTATCATCTTTGTCAATCCAGAAAACTTTTGCATTTGTGGCGGGATCCTCTGATTCAAATCTTACCAGGGAGGTTCCTACGTCAATTGGTTTTCCTTCAGGAATACCCTCAAGCAATACTTCATGGACACCCTCTCGATCTCTGAAAAGGCGATCGTAAACAGATAGATTTGTTATCCACCGCTTTGTTCCATTATTATCGATAAGATAAACTTTAACATCCCCTATTTGTCTTATTCGAAATCCGTAATACATTTGAATATTTGAAGGGTCGATTCTAAGTGACATTATGATGACCTCCTTTAAAGTAAATAATCAATTTTTTAACAATTATTTACTATGTACGTGAGGATTATTCGGGACGAGAAATTGTTCGTCAAATATCATCATTTACTTGGTGATTTTTACGCTCACCATGGGCGTAAGCATGTAACCTTGTTACCAGTGGGTGATACCCATGGACACTTGTAACATGGGTGCTTACTATCGAGCTTTGGTACAGGTTTAACAATCATCTTTCCCATTTTTATCACTCCATTGCAAAAAGCCACCTATTGCTTGTTCACGCATTACACATGAAGCATCACCTTGAGTGGCTCGAATGGTTTACCTATTTTTCTCGCACTATCGGATTTTTGTTCCTCTCCATATAGAGTATTTTTCTGGGTCATGCGAAACAAACAATCTTACCTCAACCTTAACCTTTTTCTCATGCTCATCAAAATAAAAATCTGCTTCACCGTCTAAATACAGACTAGTACCACTCATGTGCCAAGTACCGTTCTGTAAAAACGCTTCTAAAGGCCCGGCTCGTAACCACTTTCCGGAAATGATAATTCCCGGGGGGTCTGTTGTAGGGTTTTGATCCTTTGTCCATATTGAACCATAAATTACATTCTGATGAGTTTCAAATTTTAGAGTGGTTCCCTCTTTTGATCTGTAGACTCCATCAATGTTCAATTGTTTTGGATTGGGTGCAAATCGATACATATCTACTCTCCTTTATCGCAGATGTGAAGAAATTTATCCATTTCAACATATGCGAAATTAAAAGAGTAGGAGTTTGTCTATTTGCTAAAGGTATCGCCTATTTCCTCAAAAACTTAATCAAAAAGCCACTCAATGCTAGGTCATACATTTCGCATGACACCTCACTTTGAGTGGCTTTACTCTACTAAACTATTTATCCTACACTACCACTTTACCACGTTTTTAAGTGCCAAAAGTGCAAATATAGTGCAACCCGACTTCTTAGCGATGGCTCGGACTATAAACTATCTATTTATCGCACACTACCATATTAACACGGATATAATGACGCTGAAATGACACTAAATTGACTTGCAATTGACTCAAGAAAATTCAATGGCGTCAACCCCGAATATCAATACGGACAATGCTTTGGAGGCTTCATTGATGTCTCTGTACACAGTTCGCAGATCGATAAAGTGACACTTTGCGATCTTCTCAGCCGTCGTTTTTTCTGCTGAGATGTACATTTCGCAGATTACTTGGTAGCGTCTCATATCTTCAGGTTGCTCTGATTCCTCACACATTGTTCTGTATACATCTAGCATCCGTTCCATGAATTGTACCATGGCATATGTTCTTTGCTTACTGCGTTTGATAGATTCAACAGCAAAGTCTTCTGAATATAACTCTTCCAGTGCCTTGGCTTTTTTGAATGCGTCTATCTCTTTTTGGATATCATGGCTATGCGCTACAAAAGATCGATAGTTTTTCAGTAAAAGTTTTGTATTTCGTAAACGCCAGTCTTTTTTCGCCTTCTCTTGTTTTTTCCTCTCCTTCACTTGAAAATCAATCACGGCTTGTACGGCGGCACGTGTGATACTTTCAAGAAGCTCTGGATTAAGTCCTGTTTGATTTTGCATTCTACTCACTCTCCTTTAACCCTTTCGACTCTTGCTTTTAATGCCTTCATTAAGCCGGCTTGGGTGGCGCTTTTTGTATTTAGTGCTGCTAAGACGTCCTCATCAACGCCCCCTTCTACAGCTAGGTGGTGTAGAATCACTTTCTCTGTTTGTCCTTGTCGATGTAGACGTTTATTCGCTTGCTGGTATAGTTCCAAAGACCAATTAAGGCCAAACCATATGACGTGGTTTCCTCCTTGCTGAAGGTTAAGGCCATAAGCTGCGCTTGCTGGATGTGCAAGTAAAATGTCAATCTGTCTGCTATTCCAGTCGTCCTCATCTTGGGGCGTTTTTAATTCTCGCACTCTAAGCCCCGATCCTTCTAATGCCTTTTTAATTCGATCTCTGTCATGCTGGAAATTATAAAATACAAGGGCCGGCTTTCCGTTCAATCCCTCCACAAGCTCAAGGAAAACCTCTATCTTGCATCGATGGATCTCAACCATCTCCTTATCCTCATCGTAGACCGCACCATTACACAGCTGTAGTAGTTTGTTTGTCAACACTGCCGCCGATCCTGCGTCGATAGTAGTCTCATCTACCTCAAGTAGCATTTCTTTCTCTAAGGTCTGATAGGCAACCTGTGCCTTTCTATCAAGCACCACCGGTACGGTAACTGATATGCAGTCCGGGAGTTCCAAATAATCCTCTGCCTTCATGCTAACGCAAATATCTCCTATCAGTTTTTGAATTGCCTCTTCTGCTCCTGGCTTTGGTGCGTAGTTGAAGATCCGTTCTCTATTTCGTTGATTTGGCTCGAAATATCTTTCTCGAAAATCACCAATCTTTACACCTAGCCGCTCCCCCTCGTCTAGTAAATACACCTGCGCCCATAAATCCAATAACCCGTTAGGAGCTGGTGTGCCTGTTAATCCTACAAATCTGCTGATATGCTTACGTACCCATGTTAAAGCTTTAAACCGCTTTGCTTGATGGTTCTTGAAACTACTAAATTCGTCTACAATGACCATATCAAACGGCCATACATTCCGGTAATATTCAACTAGCCACGGCACGTTCTCACGGTTAATAACATAAATGTCAGCGGGTGTATTCAAAGCCTTTACCCTCTTGGCCAATGATCCTAATGCCGGAATAATGCGTAGCATCTGCAAATGATCCCATTTAGCTGCTTCTTTTACCCATGTCGATTCCGCAACCTTCTTCGGGGCGATAACCAGCACCTTACTGACAGCAAACCGGTTATATTTTAAATCGTTTATCGCGGTTAAAGTGATAACAGTCTTGCCAAGTCCCATATCCAATAGCAACCCTA
Source organism: Brevibacillus sp. 7WMA2 (assembly GCF_010748895.1). Taxonomy (NCBI): domain Bacteria; kingdom Bacillati; phylum Bacillota; class Bacilli; order Caryophanales; family Paenibacillaceae; genus Brevibacillus; species Brevibacillus sp. 7WMA2. The sequence continues at coordinate 5,291,873 of NZ_CP048799.1, read as the reverse complement.
AAGTCTCGTCAGTTATTAGTCTGTTAATGCAATAGCGTTGATAAGCATGCGGAACATACTTCACTTGCTACCCACCTCTTGATGCTCTCGGATAAATTCGTCTACTCCTTCCTTGCTGTCAATTACCAAAACCGTGAATCCTAATCCACTGATCTTCTTCCCTTGGGCTAGCTGTAAAGCAGTAGGCTTTTTACCCGGTGCTTTCAGTTCCACAAAAGCTGCTCTGCCGCCCGGAAAAAGGACAAGCCTATCAGGAACCCCTGCATTCCCGGGTGACTCAAATTTATATGCACGTCCTCCTATAGCCTTAACTTGCTTTCGAAGATATGCTTCTATGTCTTTCTCTCTCATAAGATTTCACCTCTTCTGACCAGTCCAAAATCACAATCGTTTGGGAATTTTGATGTAAACTTTCGAAACCAAAATCCCTTACGCGTGTGTATACAGGTGCGTTAGGCGTGTTAGGTGTTACGCGCGCTCCCTATTTCCTTTATTATTTATTTATATAACTATTAAAGTTTACAAGGTTTACAAATAGGAGAAATGCCTTTATTTATAAGGGTTGAAGCTGTAAACTTACCCGTAAACTTTCTTAATTTGGAAGGTTTACAACGTTTACTTTGAAAGTTTACAGAATCGATAAAGTTTACAAGGAAAAGTTTACAGTTTTACGAACCCTTTTTGTGTTCCACAATACCCGAATCTGTCCGTGCTTCCGTGACGTTTCCAGCCGGGAATGCATGATAATATTCCATTAATCTCTAGTGCATCTGACCTGCGCATCATCTTTATTTCTCCTCCCAGGCATTCGCACCACACTTCCAAAGCACATACACGATCCCGTTCCACCGTGTCTACCTCGTTCCGGCCAAACTCACCGGACCAATACATGCGCCTTTCACTTAGCGAACGTTTCTCCCAGCCCACAGGTACTCGGCGCTCCACAAATTCACGGATTACGCCTTCTTTTGCATTACTCTCCTGGTGTTTTTCCTGTTGTGCCTTAGCCTCCGCTTCTGCATCCCCTGTTAAATACAGCTTCTCGCCCATTTGCCAGTAGAAGAAAGCTTCTGCATATATTTGAGATACTTCAGCATCCAGCTGGGTAAATACGCTTTTCGTTGGTTGTTGTACGCCTACCTCCACAGGCCAAAAACGGCGATTCCCTGTTCGATCCTTTAAAAATTCACTGTCATTTGTAGTCCCAAAAAACACGCATCGTCTCGGAAACGCTTTTGTACGTCGCCCAAATGGTTCACGGTAAATGTCCTCTGTCCGACTCAGGAACTGCTTTACCGCATTAGCTTCAGATTTTGTCATACCTGTAAGCTCACCGATTTCATTAATCCAGATGCCTTGTATCATCTCTGATGCTTCTTTTCCTTCAAACGTCTGAAGGCTATCTGAATACCACCGCTTTCCTAATAAGCGTAAGAATGTACTCTTTCCCAGCCCTTGCGGCCCTGTAAGTATGGGCATCTGATCATATTTGCATCCAGGAGTCATAGCGCGTGCTACAGCTGCTACAAGTGATTTACGGGATACAGCTTGTGTGTACATTGAATCTGCTGCCCCTAAGTAATCCGTAAGCAGCCTATCTAAGCGTTTCACCCCGTCCCACTCTAAGCTTGTCAGCCACTTTTGTACATCGTTAAACGTATGCTTGTGAGCGTGCAGAGCAACAGCGTCAAATATCCTCTCCTTGCCTGTTATACCGTACGTACGTTCGAGATAATGACGTAAACCGGCATCGTCGACATCTGTCCACTGTCGCCGTTCATTACTTGCATTCCATGGCAGAGCCCCTAGCACAGCTCCTCTACTTGCGAACTCATCAAATCCCAACTTACCTTTTAATAAAGGATCATTCTCTAAAATAATAAGTACGTTATCAGTCGTCTTAGCGGGCGCCCCTGTGGTCGCACTCACCGCTAACTTACCAATCCAATTAGCCGTATCACTGTCCCCAGCTAGAGGAGTAGAAAAATCCTGTACAGCCTTCTCATAGCGTTCCTGGTTTAATAAAGCGGCAACACCTGCGTCTGCAATAGCAAACTCACACATGGCAACAAATGATGGCAGCTTGTTCGTTGGTGTATCTGGTTTAACGTTATCGTCTTTATCTCCAAAGCGGTGCAACCGAACAAGGTCAAACGAGTTAACCAGACGACTGCCAACCGGATCAGTCGCGTGATGCGAATAAAGAAAGGAGCCATTATCGTAAATGACAGCACCGCCCGTTGTTGATCCACCGCTGTACGAATATCTCCCTGTACCATCTTCGCAGGGAACATATTCCCCCGGTAAAAAGGTTTCCATTGCACGGTACACATCGTATATCCGACAAAACGCACCGACTACTCCGTTCTTTTCTGTTGGATCGCCTTGCTTTGCCGCGAGTCTAACGTGCGACTGCTGGGCCCCGGGTACTTCTGGCCATTCTGCTATGTTCCGCCAGTTTGCATATCTGGCCAATAAACCATCCACATCTAAGAACAATTTATCTCCTGCCTGATAAATATACACACTGTCAGCGGAACAAGATGGCCAATACATTAACCTTGAAGCTTGGAACGTTGTCGGGTCGCATAATTCTATCCCGATAATGCTTGCCAGCATACGTGCTAGCGGTTCATATTCATCTGCTGTCGCTGTACGATTTAGGGGGACCAGGACACGTAAACGCGGCTTGGATTCCATGTGTTTACGTGTAGAGTACACAACGTATCCACACCCTAGTGCTTCTATCCGGCGCAATGTATCGGCTGTACCACCTAACGGAATGTTATCCAAATCTAGCGTTATTACGTCACGTCCTGTTACATTGTTTGCTTTACGTTTATTACCTTCTAACGTACCAGCTACAAATCCCCCAACATCCTTGAGGTCGTCTTGCTTTGTCTTTGTTAGAGCAAGATACTCTTCCAGCGTCTCCGTACTACGTACAGGAGTACGCAACCGATCCACTAGCTCAGACCAGTAGAGTGTTTGGGAGGGCCACTGAGTAGCCCTACGGCTACCGGCAGCAGAGATTACTATTTGTCTGTCATTAGTCACGGCGCCATTCCCCGTTTCATGTTAGTTATTACAATCGTTCAGACATTTTACCAATTAAGCCGGAAACAGCAGCTTTGTACTTTTCCTGCTCTTTTGAATCCGTAATATCATCAAGGGCACTGAGTAAATCTTTAAATCTATCTACTAAAGCCTCGAAGCAGAACTTAAACTTTGCTGACGGTTCATTTCCTGATTCAGCTACCCTCTTTCGTAGATCGGCAAGCTCTGCTTCGATTTCTTCCGGTATTTTTTCTACCGTGGCTGACACTTCAATTGGTTTTTCTTTCAGCTGACGTTCTAGCTCTTTAATTTTGTTTTTGGACTCATCTAATGCACCCTTGGTCTTGTCTAAGTCCTTATGAAGCTTCAGCATTTCTTTCTCGTTACCTGCTTCTTTAGCTACAGCAAGCTCAGCTTTTAACTTATCTGCCAGCTCCTTATGTTCTTTGCTTTGAATCTCCAGCTTCTCAAGGCTTTTAGTTAACTTTTGACGTTCTTTTTCAGCAGAGGATTCACTCTTCTTTAGTTGCTGTTCTAGCTTTTGCTTTTCTTTAATTAGAGCCTGTAGTTCACGAGATGACATATTTTCAACGTCATGCTCTTGTACAAATTGTTCTCGTTCATCGTCTGGGACACCAAGAAGGGCTAAGGCTTTGGTATAGCTCAAATTCCCAAGCGCTGGGATTTTGGATATATCAGACCCATACTCTCTGTAAACTTGCATAAGGTTGTTAGCTGTTGATTGCGAATAGTCGACTGAGTTTTTAAGCCATTGCCCCCATTCACCGTGAGGTAGCATAGCTTTAGCCTCGACTAAGCGGCGGCCGATCTCTACGCTGCTGTATAAGAAAACCTGCCTTACTTGACCCTTTATACTTTCTATCTCTGTGGCGATAACATGCGGCGTTCTCTCTACAGACTCCATTACATCAGTCATACAGTTATCTCCCTCCGTTATGCTGGTACTTTGGCTCTTGCTTTTTTCTTAGATAGCTTTGCAGCTTCGAAAGCTTTGATAAATTCCTTTACCTCTTTAGTAGGTTGATAATTTTTATAGCCTCTGACTTGGCTGATTTTCCCTTTGATAATTTCAACCGTATAAAACGGTTTATCTTCCTCTGCTGATTTCCGTAGTACAAGCAAATCAGTAAAGCCATTCGCATAATTTTTTGTGTATCTTGCCACGCAATGGTTTAGGGCTTTTCCTTCATGAAATAGTTCTTCAAGAGATTTAGCGGGCCTGATAAATAAGCCATCCTTTTCAAACTTATATTTATCGAGTTCATTCACCCTTACGGCGATGAGTTGGTTTAAGGCTTTATCAGCTTTAATTTTTACCTGCTTCATCGTCTTCTGATGGGCACTTTGCAGGTTATTCGGAAATAACACATGTTCTTGTTTCAAATCCATTCCTAGTTCTTGGCATTCTTTAATATAGTCACGCCAAGAAATTAAAACAGTTGATCCACTATGGTAATATTTAGAAGAATCTGTACGCCTAAACTGCTTTAAAAAATATTTAACAATTTCTTTTAATGGTGCGTATTCGAGCATACGGTTCAAATCATTTAGATAGTATCTAGTAGACGAAAGAGTCTCCATTAAATGAGCGTGCTCAAATGAAAGCGGCACTCCATTCTTTTTAAAAAAGTGATAGCTGTTTAGGGTTAAAGGACTTACTGTAAACTTGACTGCTCGAAGCTCTTTCAACTCTTGTTTCGTTAATTTCAACACCTTCGTAATAGATTTACCTCGCCAATTAATCATCCGGTAAGTACAACTGCCAAAGAGCTTCGCTTCAACAACAGTTTTTAACCCCATTTTTGTAAGGTATTCAATGCACGGATATTTAGATGCCAAGTCAAAAAACTTGACCATATCGTTTGAACAAAAGTTTTTGTCAAAATACTGCTCCCAAGTACTGTACTGAAAAGGTGTTCCATGAACAGCCTCTTGTACATTTTCGTAGGAGATGTAACGACATTCATGAGCCATAGATGTTTCAAATTGAGAGATTATACTCTTTCTCTTTTTCCAGTAACCCAAATAAGAATTTTCATATAGCTCACTGTTACCAGGTTCAAAAAGGTACATATAGCAGCAATCATACCTTGTCTGTACATTTTTAAAATCCTGACTATAATCTCTTGCAACAAAGAAACCACGAGCAATGATCACTTCAGGATTAAGTAGCGACTTCTCGTAATAGATGAAATAAGAGGCATCACAAAGGTACTTCCGGCTTATCCCACTAGCCTTTACTTTGCAGTTAGATTGACACTTTGGGCAAACCGTCATTTGATTATGTTTTAAGTTTCCTTCTGTTATATGTTCTTTTTGGCAGTGGGTGCAGTACCCAAACTGAATGCCTTTTGCACGACGTGTAAAAATGTAGCGACTACGCAATAGGGCGATGTTTATTGCAAACTCCTCAACCCCCTTACCTATGTCATTCGGAAAATGCTCCTTAAATTTTTCAAATGCTTTGTTTTGCTCTGGCATATCAGCACCTCCCTACAAAAAGTCTTCTAACTTGACATCAAATTCAACGGTAGAAGGCGAAGGAGCTGCTACTACAGAAGTCGCTGGAGGGATGACAGGTTTGCTAGCGATACCAAAATATTTAAGGACAACAGCAAACCCCTCCGCGTCAGTCAAGATCGCCATATGGCCCACTTTCTTTTTCATTGCTGCCTTTTTCATCTCTTCTAAGCTTTTCCCGATCGTCTTATCTGAGCTTAGGAATTTTTCGGCATCCACTGGATTACTTTCTAAATGTTTCAGTAGAAAATCGCCTATAACTTTGATATATGGATTAGCCTTACTAGCTTTTATTTCATTGTTAATCTTAGAAACTGCACCAGCATACATAAGGGTTCACTCCTCATTTTTAAGTGATTAACCACACTACCTATTCCCTGCATTATCCGCAATTTAGACGCCCCTATTGTTTTCGAGCGTTGGAATCATAGGTCTACCGACTGTTGGTAATTTCATTTTTTAAACGCGTTCAATTGTACGTTCTAGTTCTTCTAACAGATAAGTCACTGCTACCCTCCCAGATCTTCAACTGTTCGCGATATATTCACATACACTGTGGCATCGCAACTGGAGCATTCAAACTCCTGTTCGTTATTGGCCATGTCTCGTTCTGTGGTCGCGAAATCTTCACCGATGTATGCACCGCATCGAGGGCAGTAGTTAATGTGACCATATTTCCATTCGTCTTCGGTTCCCAGAGGTAGAACTACGAACGGCCTATACCCTCCTGCTGCTACCGTATCTGGATGCAGTATATGCTTCTTAGCATCTGCTACTGCTTCTTTCTCCGTTACAGCTCGTTTCGTTACCGCCTTGACACTAAACGTTTCAGTCTGGGCCAATATTCTATACAGCATCGGTATAGGTTTCATAGTTATTTCATCCCCTCGGATTAAGCGTTTTATTTGCAAGAAAGTAAGCTTCCCCTTTAGGGGTACTGAGGTATTCATCTGCTTTCTTGGTATGGTCAATCCGTCTCACTAGCCCCTTATCTTTCAACTTTTGAACAGGTAGATAGCCTTGAAACCCTTTTGAATTGTCATGGATTTCATAAATGCCTGAACCATATGGGCCACCCGTAACCCATGCTTTTATTTTCAAATTCATATTGAATTCCTCCCGTTTATCTATCCCTCAATCTATTGAGTTAAATCTGCACGAATGAGATAACCTTTCTTTGCAAATACCCCTTTCTCTATCAGCCATTTTCCGCACTTACACTGAACTGAAAAAGTGTCATAAAAGGACTTTTGCTCCGCAATTGGCATTTTTGATTCTTCCGATCCGCAGTGTGTGCATACAAGCGTAATCTCAAGCATTGATATCCTCCTTCCTGTGGGAATAAACACATTATTCCTCTTCACAATCTTCGCAAGTTCTAGGGTATCCAGGCTCTTTGAAGTCCTCCATATAAGATCCACAAACCTGGCACAGTAATCCTTGTAAAATCATTTCCGATATATCTCCCATGTCAAAGCCTCCTACTTTAATCTTTCTTGTAAAATTCCGTTACAAATCCATCGGCCATTAAAGGCAAACCAGGAGCCCATGCTATGGGCTGTCCCATTAATTCCGTTACCTCTTCTAAGTTTGCTTGCAAAGCTGGTACATCTAATACAACCTCATCATGGATATGCATTACAGTCTGGTAACCAGCTACACTAAGCCGTTTAAGTGTTTCAGCAAGACAGTCACGGGCAATAGCTTGGACTACATTCTCCACCAGCTTGCCTCCATAAGTGGAGATTATCGTCCATTTCTTCTTGTCTTGGTTCATTCCGTAATAGTGGATAGCTTCTCGCCCTTTCTCATTCCAACGTAGGTGAGGTTTGACATAGAATAGCTTGCGACCACTTGGCAACATAATCGTTAGAAAATCTTGCTGATTGCTATAGTCACCCTCACAAGCCACTAACAGCCCTTTAAAGCCTACCGGTTGACCAGTTCGCATTACAGTAAGAGCGGCATTCTCAAGACCGTACCAAAGATCAACGATTCTTTTGTTGGAACCTCTCCAACGACGAACGATATCAGGAAGCTCGGCTTCACTTAATCCCATAGTCAAAGCCCCCATTGAAATAAGAGCTCCTGTTGAACCCTGATAACCCAATGCGAGTTCTGCCACTTTCCCTTTTTGGCGCAATTCGTACTCAGGGTTGCCTTTTTTAATTAATTCAATAGGCACGCCAAACATTTGAGAGGCAGACGCTTCATAGATTTTCCCGTGGGTAGCGAAAACTTCTAGGCGCCACAATTCTCCAGCAAGCCAAGCAATAACCCGAGCCTCGATAGCAGCAAAGTCAGAAACAAGAAACACATTTCCGGGAGAAGGAACAAACGCAGTTCTAATTAGCTGTGATAGGGTATCAGGTACATTCCCATAGATGAGTTTTAAAGCATCTACCTTTTTTGCTTTCACGCAATCCCTAGCAAGAGTTAACGTTTCCAGATAATTTCTTGGGAGGTTCTGTACCTGCACGAGTCTCCCCGCCCAGCGCCCTGATCGATTAGCTCCATAAAATTGAAGGAGTCCTCTAATTCGTCCGTCCTGACATACGGCTTCACGCATTGCAGTGTATTTCTTTACACTTGTTTTCGAGAGCTCTCTTCTAATCTCCAGCACACGTCGGGCGTCGCATTCGTCCATACTCTCGATCATCTCTCCGACAGTATCTTTCCGTAGGTTGTCAATTTCATTTCCAGTCTCATCCGTCAACCATTTCGACAGCTGTTTGACACTCTTCGGATTATCCAACCCGGTTAGCTGACCCGCCTCTGACATCAACTCATTGCTGACAAGATCGTCACAGTACAGCGCACCCTCTATTAATTGTTGATCTACAGCTACTCCATAAGCGTTAATCATCTGATCTATCACCCATAAGCTTTGTTCTTGCTCGGGTACCGGAAACGACGATAATCGTCTTTCTACCTCCATCTCGGTAACAACGTCCTGCTTGCAGTACTCCTTGAATAATTGCCATTTTTCCGGTTCGTGGTATGGTAGAGTTCTTGTCCGGTGTCCGTTCTTTGCGGTCGGTTTACATGGCGTGCAAAATAGCTTAATTAGTGATTTACCCACGCCCATTTTTCGTTTATCATCTGGTAGCCCGAGAGCCACAGCCGTTTCCGCTAGGCCTACTGTGTATCCGCAGTACAATCCATGGACCTGGGTACATCTCCACTGCTCAAGAGGAGAATAGAAAAATTTATTTAGGCAATACCATTCAAATGCTGCGTTATATGCGCGTTTGATAGTATTAGGGTCGTGTAGAGCGAACATTACCTCAGCTGGTAAAGCCTCTCCCCGTGCCAGATCAATAATCTGCACCGGTCCACCATCAAAAGAATAAGCGAATAAAAGTATTTGGAAGTCAACGGACTGTACGTATTTGTACAGTCCGCTCTTCTTAATGTCTACGCTAGAAAAAGTCTCAATATCTATGGATAAATGCCTCACAGCCCCATGATTCCTCCACCTAAGGGAGCCCCTGTAATGGGGTCAACTTGCATTTGTTGCTGTGGAGCTTGTGTAGGCGTAGGCGCTCCGCCAAACGGTTGCTGTGCGTAGCCTTGCTGCTGTGGTGGTTGTACAGGTGCGCCACCATACGGCTGCTGTGCATACCCCTGTTGCTGTGGTGGATACATTTGTTGCTGTGGGCTAGCCTGTGGATTTTGCATAGGGGGCATATAGCCTTGTTGTGGGAAAGAAGGTGCTTGCTGGAACGATTGTTGAGGTGCAGGAGTATATCCGGCAGGCGTTCCAAAGTCGGAAGCAGCTGAAACACTTCCACTCAATGGCTGCCCGTCTTCCAACTTCTGAACGTTACCAAGCCCGCAACCAATACCTTTTTTTCCAGCGTTCACATAACCAAAAAACCTTAACGATACACGAGCATAAACTCCTGAATATATCTCCGACTGATTAATAATTGGATTTAAATTAATATCAACGACATCTGGTTTTCGATCTGCCTTAGATGATGCAGTAAGCACCCAGTGCCCCCTGCACTCTTCACCAAACGGCATACCGTCGCTTGGACGCACTCCGTCTCCATCGTGAATCGGTAAAGGGATGAAAGGTGGACGTACACCGCTCCATTTTGATCCGACAGCCTCTTGAATGGCCGCATTAATAGCTGAATCAATACGCTGTTTCGTAGCAAAATCGGACTTCGGAATCAGAACGGTGCAACTATACTTAGGTTCAGAGTTAGGAGAATGAGGATTCGCTCTAGGAGTAAAAAGATGAACAAAACTCAATCTTACTTTGTCGGTTATAACTCGTTGCGGATCTTGATTATTCATTCGATAGTTCCTCCTTGGTTTTGAAATCATCTGATGCACTTGGTCGTGATATCGCTTCGCGGCTATCGGAAAACTCTACAAGAGTGGGTTTGCCAGGATTAACAATAACGTGATTAGCTAGCAATTCTTTGTATTTGGCCTTACCCAGTAACTTTTCAACAGCAGGTACAGTTAACGGTTTTCGTTCGTACAGCATGACCTCCTCAATGCCACCTTCTGTTAGCGCTTTGAAAGCAACATCTTGGTCAATAAACTGCCGTGATCCACGTCCCTCTACCGCTTTCCAACCAAGAATCTCTGTACCTTTCAAACTTTCCGAAAGGGCGTATTCTTCGAGGGCTTTCACCCAAGCCGCGAGATTCTTTCCTGTCTTTAGGATCTGCCCCACTTCCTCATTTGAGATGAGAGGCGGTTTCATCTGTTTAAAATCTTCAAGAGCTGTATATTGTTCCAGCTGTGCCCTGCAAAGAGCTTTTGCCCGACAAAACCGGCAATGCTCCCCCGGAATAAACTCCCCTTTACCTGCAAAAGCGGTCTGTGCTATGGGTTTGATACTTTCTCCCCAAGCCAGCAGCTCCTCAGCGGACAGAGTGTATTCCGAAATGTTATTAAGTCGTGGCTGAACAATAGCTAGTTGAATGTTCTTAATTGGATAGAGAAAGCTATACTCAACGTAAGCCCCCAATGCATACAGCTTCAATTGGGGATTATCGTAAGCAGAAACTGGCACACCTTTCCCGTACTTGAAATCACTGATATACATTGTCTCTCCTATAATCATGAGACAATCTACTGTCCCAAAACCTTCAGGGGCAAACGAGCTGTAATCGATTTTCTTTTCGACTGCAATGTAAGGAGCGCATTTGTAGCTGTGAACAAGTTCAGACAGATAATCCTTATAGGTGTCTGTGTGTTTCAGCATCTCGCTGTCATACAGAGGTTTAGCTTGCATCTTTTTCAACTTGCTATTAAACGATCGAGTACCCATCGGCTCAATAAATTGCTTACGCAGTTTAAGTTCCGCAATCTCGTGGGCAAGAGTTCCCTCTTTTGCCGCCTGAGACTCTGTATCCGGCAACGTTTCTTCCAATCGTGAGCTAGGCGTACAATGGAGCCACCGATGAGAAGCACTAGCTGATAATAGGGCATGCTCACGCTCGGAATGAGCTATACTCATATTTTTGCTCCCATTTCTCTTAGTTTGGTTGCAAAAGCTCCATACTGTTCTTGAGGCAGTGCAGTCAATGCTTGAATACCGAATGAGGATAACAAGGATACAAGTTCTGCCCTACGTCCTGCATCGTTTAGCTGAGTAGCCGCTACTGCTAGTTGATCCATAGTATAAGTTTGGGTTGTTGTCGGGACTGATGCTCCAGGTGCAGGATTGAAAGTTTGCTGCACGGGTTGTGTCTGTTGTTGCGGCTGCTGATAGCTTGTAGGAGTTGGTGGAACATATTGTTGTTGGACACCTTGCAACGGTTGTTGAACTGGTACTCCTACAGGTGGCGCTACCGAAGGCACAAGAGTAGCGGGGATTGATTCAGCAGCAGAGATGTGCGGGTTGTTCGTAATAGCTTGAGCTAATGACTGAATGGCGTTTGCCAATTCTGGTGCGCTGATCGTGACAGTGAAGTTCATATATAAATCCTCCTTATTTTTCGTGAAATTAATTCCACGGTGCTTCTGCAATGAAGTAATTTCCTTTTTCATCTCTGAACGGGAAGCCCTCTGGTGTAGCGTGATGCATTCTTATCTCTGTTTTGCATTCGTGGCATTTGCAAAAATTCGAGGACTCCTGCATATAGCGAATACCGCTATGTTTGCATGCCGGACAACTATATCCGGTTTGGTATAGTGAGAGCCCGTCTACCTCTCTGATACCTGATCCATTTGGGTATTGTTTCTGTACAGCCTCTTTGATCTTCTCGCCTACATTTTGACTTAAAGAGTTTGATCCGTTGACAAAAGGAAGCTGTCTCGGTCGAGATTTTACTATTGCTACTTTAGAGTTACCCTGCTTCTCCTCATGTGGTGTGTTCTCCACAACTGGCGAATATTTATAAGCAGGTATGCCTGAAAGAATCCTATCGACTCTAGAAGGTTTTACAGCTTCTTTATCAGGCAGTAAAGTTACCATCTTTTTGACAATGAGCCGGCATATTTCGTTAGGTGCGTTTTCAATTCGTAGTTCCGCACCCTCCCCATCCAGCTTGAAAATCTTCCAAAAGAGATTCATCGATGAAACCTCCCTCTTGTGCCCCTAATGCGGTCGTAGTAGACTAGGGCTGATAAGTGTTTTCTACTGGCCCGTTGGCAGACGGGCCATTTTTATTTGCAAGTCTTTGAAGAATTACACCTTTCACTTTTTCCAGATAACGGAAACCTACTTGGTCTTCTAAATATTTCGTGCATGAACAACCGAAATGATATAGCAATGAATCTTCGTCTAACGATTCTAATTCCTCTTCCAACATTTTTTTGTTAGATCCAAAATCTCACCCCTTTCTATTAGTCACGAGGCCTGCTACGTCCCAACCTCTACGTAGCTGTTACAGCTCCAATGACTGCTCCCGTTGTGACCTCGTTTTTGATTTATACATAGACCTGTCTCATCAGGCAGGGTAGGTCAGCTCCCTGCGACCAGGAGAGAACTCCTGGTTTCGACTACTTACGCTTGTCTTTAACTTTCACATGTTTAATTTTCAAGCCTTTCTCTAGGCACCCCTTACTACAAAACAATTCATTTCCAGCCATCCATGCGCTTTGATCTTCGTATATTTCCACCTCACAATTCTCACAATAATCAAAAACCTCTGCACCCTTGTCTTCTAATCCCATTTGAGAGAATTTTCCCATAGTCAAAACACCTCCATGGTTTATAGGCATTTCTTACAAATCTTTTTCCCACTCTTGTGTATCTTTAGATTCTTAACGCTTCCACATAGGATGCAACCAGGCTCGTACTTTCGCAAAATGATTAAATCCTCGTCAACAAACAATTCCATAGGAGTACCATGCGCTAAACCCCGCGCATTCCGTATTTCCTTCGGTAAAACGATTCTTCCTAACTCATCAATTTTTCTAACGATTCCTGTTGATTTCATAAGGTAAGTCCTCCTAATTTTTGATTGGTTTATCCCACTTCTATATTTTCAAACACACTTAGTGAATGTTAGCTTTATCTATCTTCAGTTTGGTAATAGCTGCGCGTCTTAACTGAATGAAGTTTGTCAACTCAGCATCATACGTTAATAACTTTCTAAGCTTTGAGTATTTCGCTCCCAGGCTAACTACAAGTTGTTTAATCTCTTCCCTTGTTTGTCTCTGTTCGGTTGCTATGCGATCTATTTCCGCTTCGAGAGCTTTCAAACGATGATCAATTGTCAAAAGCTTGTCCCCCTATAGAAATATTTGAATTTCTGGTTTCCTACTAATCCGACTTGAAATTCCAACCCGAAAAAGGTACTATAGGGCTGGGTGTATTAGTGAACTTAGTGAAGGCTCTGCGGTGCTACGCAGGGTCTTTTTTATGATGTCACCACTTTCTCTATGTCTTTAATATTTTTCAAATCTGAAAAGTCTTTCCCGGCATTACGTTCCATAAAACTATGCAATTCAGACGTTGATACTTTCAATCTACCTAACTTCAGTGCTTGTAGGTGCCCATGTTTTATTAATTCGTAGACAAAGTTGGTGTTTACGCCGAGTATTTCTGCAACTTCTGTTACTGGATGTAGACGGTTCATTTAACTAACCTCCCCCTTATTCACCCTTCATGCTTCCAATAGAAGCAGCTCTCTTCTTAATTCTCGAAGCCTTGCATTAGACTGTTGAATTTGTTCTTGATCTCCACTTTTCAATGCATCTGATAAAGTGGCCAATTCATAATTGAGTTCCAGTCTTGCAACGGGGATGCGTCGTTCAGCGCAATTACCTTTCATTGCGCGGATAACATCTTGAATCGTTGCCATTAGGCTTCTCCCCTCCAGGCACAATTAAAATCTTTAGCAGCGTTCATTTTTCCAATCTCCCTCAAAGTCTCCATGTTCTTCTGTGCATACTTCTGGATGTCGCTTGCCTTTCCAATAACAACCAAGTGCCAGTGACCACGACGGACAATGCGGTTGATTTTCAAATTACCATCTCCTTTGTATTGGTAGTTCAGATTTCATAGGCTGTTAACTACCCTAAGAAAGAACTGAATGAAAACCAATTGGTTCATTTGATTTCGCCCTCTTCTTTTTTGATACTCTACGTATCATTGAAGGCACAAAAAAGATCGGGGAATAGCTCTTCAGCAGGTTTTTGATAGTAATTTGATATACGTATCAATGTATCTCTACCTGGTTTACGCTTTCCAGATTCCAACTTTACAAGAAACACAGTAGAAATTCCTATCTCTTTTGCGGCAATCCTTTGTAACTTATTTTTCTCTAACCTTGCTGCTTTTAATGCAATTCGTCTCATCATGCACCTCCTTTTTTGATACCGTACGTATCATTCTTAATACACAAGATACACCTAAAACCAAAAAACGTCAATCGTATTTATGAAATATGCTAGAAAACGATACAAGAAGTATCTATAATGATACACAAATGGGTAAAAAAAGGGTGATCATTATGATCGGTAAAAGGTTGATAGAACTTAGAGGCTCTCTGACCCAAGAAGAAGTAGCTGATAAAATAGGTATATCAAGGGCCAGACTTGGGCATTACGAAATCGGTAGATCAAAACCAGATGTTGATACGCTCCAGTTGCTTGCGGATTTCTATCATTGCTCTACTGACTATATCTTAGGACGAACAGATAATAGGCAACCAAACAATTACGACTTCCACAACGATACTGCCTTAACTACCAGTCAAAAACAACTTTTAGAAGAAATAAAAAATAGACCGGATATCGTGGATGCTTTAATTAAGATCATAAGGCCCTCTTCTAATTAGTTATGGAGAAGGGCTTTTATTTTTTCTATTTTTTCTTTCGACTCATCGCAAGTTTCTGATTGCTTTAACAGTTTTGCTATCTCCCAAATAACAAACTCGATCTTGGCATTGCTGTCTGAATTCAATTGCTTTTCCCCCTCTAAAAAAGCCTTTCTCTTTTACACGTTATTCCTGAAACCATTATATTATGAGGGACACGTTTTTGTGCTTTCGACAAATTATATGGAAATTCGACATAAAAAAACCCCTTTTTCAAGGGGTTTCACTAACAAAGATTTCAGTTTTTACCACTCAGGCTCAGTTATATATTGAATTGCCGATGGTTTACTATGCACGTTTTGGATAGACTTCTCTGCACCAACTACCGATGAAATTCCCACTAAAGTTACTAAAGCAAGTGAAAAAGCTACTAATTTTTTCTTCATCTCAAATACTCCTTTTCTTCTGTGCTTGTAATTACGTGTAATAATTCTGAAATTCTTAGCTGTATATTAACATCCATGATTGCTTTTCCCGGGGCTTGCAGACCTATCAATTGCGAAGTATTAAAACCGTATATTAATTTCATACTCTCTAAAAACTCCTGTTTTAGTCCTAGTTCTGCAAATGTCTTCATGCTTTCTAAAAGAAGCTTGACAGATTCCTTTATGTCGCCAAGTAAAAATTCCACGCGCCCCTTAATACGTAAGTATAACCCATAGTAAAGCTCGTTAAAAGGTCCCCTAAGATTGTTTCTCTCTAAAATCTTATCAAATGTAGCTTCAAAACGATATAACTCTCGGGCATCGTATATTTTATTGGTTTTGATGTATAGTTGCATTAATTCGCAGATCACAAAAATTGTATTATGGTGATTCTCATAATCCTCTAGGTATTTTTCAAGTAGACTTATTGCGAGAGTAATTTGGTTCCTTTTGGCATAAATAATAGCTTTATCAATCTTGTAATACGCACTATTATATCTATTAAATAACTTACCGTACTCTTCCAAGTAAAACTCAGCTTCATCAAGCTTTTCTAGCGTTATTAAGTTATTGTAGTAAGCATGATAGGCTTTCTCTTGGAACTGCTTATTTTTTGATCTAGGATTATCAATAATATTTTTTAAGTATTCATTACTCTCATGGTACTTCTTAATAATACGAGCATGGACTCCTACTTTATAGTACGCTACTACACGATTTTCCTCTGGCAAAAAATGAGCAACTTCAAATAATCGCTTTCCTAGATAATAACTATTTGATAATTCTTTATCACGTGCAATGAGATATTCCTCAAACATAGCAATTGCCATAATGTCATTTTCTTGGTAATTCATCGCATGTTTTCCCAAAACAGAATATAGCTTTTCAGCGCTATCAATATTTTTGGCTGTCTTAGCAATATTTAAGACCTCAATCAATCCCTCTCGTATATCATTACTTAACGTCACATATTGGTGGACAACTTCAGTCAAAAGCTTTTTAGATGCTTCAGGTAAAACTCGAATTAATATCTCTCTTACACATTCTTGGTTTCTTTGTATCGGCACAACCTTTTCAGCAATCTCCGTATATGGAATAACTAATGATTCTGCAACTTTTTCAATCGTTTCTAGTTTTGGGTGATTTGTCAGGTCATTTTCTAATCTGCGTAGAACTTTCTCTGATATGTTCGTTTCATTTTTTATATCAGCTATAGATTTTCCACATTTCTTACGGTAGGTATGAATTAACTGACCTAAAGTACAACTATTCACAAAAATCTCCCCTTCTGAAAACAAAAAGCTCCATCACCGTTTGCTTTCTGGTGACAGAGCTTTTTCCGCAAGGAAAACTTTCGTCCATCAACTAAACTTTTGCCAAATACTCAATAATTTCTAATGACAAAAATTTGAAAACTCGCTACAATGGATAGCAAGTAAGCTGACGGGTACGAAAAGTGCTTCTGTTCACCGAGTAGGGTCGGTGGTCAGACCTAACTAGATTCGCCAATCTAGTTAGGCAAGTTGGCTTGCTTTTTATTTTCACTAAATTTTTCTTTATCTTAACAAAATTTAACTTTCTAGACTAGACCTAACTATGAAAATTTTGGAATAATTATTTGTTAAATTCCATATTATGGCGCTAATTGGATTGATCTATTGTTTTTTTGTCTGATTTAACCCATCCATTAACCCGGAACGATTTATCTTTACTTATACATATTACTCATCGTATATTTTTTTGTTAAAAAAGATAAAAACACCCATTTTTCTTTGTGCCATAATTTAGTTTAGTTTAGCCCGATTCTGTGTTAAACTAAACGTAAATACGTATAATAAAAAGACCGCAGGTGCTGCCAACACCCACGGTCATATAATAGACTGTCCCTTCAAAGGGGTAGCTCATTTACAGATGAAGTAGATCACTGAGGTGCTAAACTCAAGGGTGATCTACTTCTTTTTATGGAAAGACAGTATTAACACGACCAAAGTTGCAAAAGAAATCATGAGTGTCAATGCTTGAAATACCGTCATAGCTTCACCCCCTTCCATTTGGAATAGGAGTGAGCCGACCACCCTTGAGGAGCTATCTATTATATTAAGGTGAATTATAACAGCAAATGGAATATTTGGTATATAGTTTTTTTATGCCCACTGAGCAACCAGCTCTTTGGTTCTCTTCTCCTCTATCCGCTTCATTGTCCCGTAAAAACATCTTAGGAATCTATCTAACCCCCATTCCTTCTGGTCCCGTTTATACTCATTTTTCGTGTATTCCCAGGCATCTAAGGCAACAGGCATGACATTTTCGTTTCTTTCCCAGCCTGTTACTCGCTTGAACATCACTACTCTACTCCAAAACTGCTTGATAACTGTCCCACAAGAGAATGCTGGTTTGATTGCCTTAACAAAATCTCCTGGAATGTAGCTTGGAGTAACTGAGAAATCCTTTTCTAGCCGAGCTATATTAACGTTATCTTTGTTCTTTTCTTTTTGGTTTTTTGGAGTATTAAAAACACCTGTATTAGACATGCCTTTGTCGCTCTCAGAGCTTAGTGCTATTGGCTTCTCCCCTTTGTCTAACCCCTTCATTTCAACCCCGTCATTTGAGGGTAAAAAGACAAACATATTAGCGCCCTGAAGCCCCGTTTTTCTAGCTGTGGTAATACGTTTGATAATTCCCAGCTGCTCTAGCTTTCTTATCCCTCTCTCAACACTCGCCCTGCTAACCTTTGTCAACTTCATTATGGTTTCAATTTTAAGATAAGCTACCCCAAAAACCTTCATGGCTCGCATTCTTAACACGTCAAGTACTTTTAGAGTTGACGGGGCAAGTTTTTCTTTCACCCTGCTCAAGTGCTCTTGTATGGATTTTGAAATAGCTGTATTTTGCCATTTCTAAAGTCTGGTCAGGAGAAAACAAAGTCATCACCTTCATTTACACATATAAATTTTTGTTTGTATTCGTAAACATAATAGCACCTGTTCCAGTATCCCTGTCAACATATTTTTGTTTGCAAAAACAAATTTATTTTTACATCTATGCACAAAATATATTATAATCACCATAAGAGGAGTTGGTAGATATATGTTTTCATACAAAAAGCTTTGGAAATTAATGATTGATCGAGGAGTAAAAAAGGGAGAGCTAAGAGGTTTTTTATCGAGTGCCACTATTGCAAAGTTGGGCAAAGATGAATACGTATCGATGGAGGTGTTGGACAAACTTTGTAATTATTTTGGGGTTAGCATTGAGGAAATTATTGAGCATATACCCGACAACGAGGAATAAATGCATAATTTTTTGCGCTTTCCAGCCGAAAGGCAGTTTATTATACATGAAAACAGAACATATATTCCTATGTTAGGAGGAGACTATGAAAGGCGGAGTTAGAAAACGTGGAAATGCATGGTACTACTACTTTGAAGCTGGAAAAATTGATGGTAAACGAAAAAAAATAGAGCATCCAGCCGAAGGGGCACAAACAAAACAAGAAGCAGAAAGAGTCTTGCGGAGAAAAATACTTGAGTATGAAAATGTTGGTACTGTGTTTAAACCGTCAGATATGACCCTTCACGACTTTTTAATGTTTTGGCAGAAAGAATATGTCGAACTCAAATTAAAGCCTAATTCACAGTACAATTATGAGTCTGCAATAAGGATTCATATTCTACCTAATTTAGGTAAATATAAATTACGTTCATTAACGCCACATGTTTTACAACAGTTCATGAATTTAAAAGTCCGTGAGGGTTTTGCTCGTCAAACCTTAAATATTTTAGCTGGAATATTAAATAAATCTTTAAAACAAGCTGTGTACCCATACAAATACATTAGCGAGAACCCAATGCAATATGTCGAGTTGATGATTGAAACTTCTAGAAAGCCTACTAGGGAAGATTTAAAGATTCAAAGTAAAGAGAATCTACAAAAGTTAAGCCGTTACTTTTGTGAAGGACATCCGTTTCATGTTGCTTTCCAAATTGGGCTACATACAGGTGTGAGGGTAGGAGAAGGTTGTGGGCTTCAATGGGATCAAATAGATTTTGAGGAAAAAACAATGGAGATCAATCAACAATTAGTAGGTATTAAAGATCAAGAAACAGGTAAAACAAATTGGTCTCTTGGTCCGCCAAAATCTAAAGCGAGTTATCGTACAATCCCAATAAGCAACGCATTAGTGGAAATTTTAAGAAAGGAGAGGTTACGTCAAAAACAAAATCGTATAAAGTATGGTGAATTTTACCTCAAGTCAGACTTAGGTGATTTTGTTTGCATTAAAGAAAATGGAGAGATAATCACTCCATCCGTCGCCAAATACCACACTAGAAAAGCTTGTGAGGCTTTGGATATCAAATTTAATTATCACTCATTAAGACATACTCATGCAACAATGCTAATAGAAAGAGGTATGCCTATTAAAACAGTCCAAAAAAGATTAGGGCATAGCCGATCAGCTATTACTGAAGACCGTTATGTTCATCTTACACAAAAAATGGCACGTGACGCTGCTGACATATTTGATTCTATTGCACACGAATTATAATTGTCGGCATTTTTTCGAAGCGGTGGCAAATGGGTGGCAACTTCCACCTAAAAGGTATCCGCGCGCCACCCTTAACACCACTCAAACCGTTGGTATAACTTACTTCTTACTTATCATCCATACGTAAAACAGCCATAAATGCTTCTTGTGGCACTTCAACGGAACCTACCGCTTTCATGCGCTTTTTACCTTCTTTTTGCTTCTCTAATAGCTTCCGTTTACGGGAAATATCCCCCCCGTAACATTTTGCCAATACATTTTTACGCATTGCGCTTATCGTTTCACGCGCTACGATTTTTTGACCAATAGCTGCTTGAATTGGCACCTCAAATTGCTGACGAGGAATTAATTTTCTTAGCTTCTCACAAATCACTTTACCACGAGGATAAGCTGTATCCGTGTGTACGATAAAGGACAGGGCATCGACAATCTCGCCATTTAGGAGAATATCCATTTTCACTAGCTTAGATGGTTTATAGCCTGCCATTTCGTAATCAAAGGAAGCATATCCTTTTGTGCCTGATTTCAACATATCGAAGAAATCATATACGATCTCAGACAATGGCATATCATATTTCAATTGAACACGATTTTCGCCTAGATATTGCATATCAAGGAAATCACCGCGCTTGCCTTGGCAGAGCTGCATAACATCTCCAACATAATCCTTTGGCACCATGACGGTAGAGGTTACATATGGCTCTTCAATTAGCTCGATTTTTTGTATCTCAGGCATTTTGGATGGGTTATCAATTTCAATAACCTCACCATTGGTTTGTGTAATGCGATAAATTACGCTCGGCGCTGTAGTAATCAGATCAATATTGAATTCACGCTCAATACGCTCCTGAATGATTTCCATGTGTAAAAGTCCTAGGAAACCACAACGGAAACCGAATCCAAGCGCTTGCGATGTTTCTGGTTCAAATTGCAAAGAAGCATCATTAAGCTGCAATTTATCAAGAGCATCACGTAGATCGTTGTAATCACTGGTATCAATTGGATACAATCCACAAAATACCATGGAATTAATTTTACGATAACCAGGCAGTGCTTCCGCAGCCGGACGACTCGCGTCTGTAATCGTATCACCGACTCTAGTATCCCCAACGGTCTTAATAGAAGCGGCTACGTATCCTACATCCCCAACCGTCAATTCATCCACTGGAGTCTGGCGAGGCGTAGAGGTACCTACTTCTGTAACCTCAAACGTCTTGTTGGTTGCCATCATCTTAATTTTCATACCTTTTTTCAAGGTACCATTGACGATACGCACAGAAGCAATAACACCTCGATACGCATCAAAATAAGAGTCAAAAATTAGGGCTTGCAATGGAGCCTCAGGGTCTCCTGTTGGAGCCGGTACTTTTTGTACCACAGCTTCCAGCACATCTTTAATACCAATTCCCGATTTTGCAGAAGTAAGAACAGCGTCGCTCGTATCTAGACCGATAACGTCCTCTACCTCTTGTTTCACACGATCTGGTTCCGCACTTGGCAAATCAATCTTATTAATGATTGGAATGATTTCCAGATTGTTATCAAGCGCCAGGTACACGTTTGCTAGAGTCTGTGCTTCAATACCTTGCGCTGCATCCACGACTAGCAGCGCTCCTTCACAAGCCGCCAAACTACGTGATACTTCATAGGTGAAGTCGACGTGTCCTGGTGTGTCGATCAAGTGAAGAATATACTCCTCGCCATCGTCTGCTTTATAGTTCAGGCGAACAGCGTTTAATTTAATCGTAATGCCACGCTCTCTTTCCAAATCCATCGTATCAAGGAACTGCGCTTCCATCTCACGAGCAGTCAAAGCTCCTGTCAGTTCAAGAATACGGTCTGCCAGGGTAGATTTCCCATGGTCAATATGGGCGATGATAGAGAAATTGCGAATTTTTTTCTGCCTTTCCAGACGATCCATTTCTTCGTTCCCTCCCACGGATAGAATGATCTGCTCATTCGTATCCGCTAAAAAATACACTAAGATTAATAATAGCAAAAAGGTAGTATTTGAGCAAGAAATGGCTATTGATAAACGCGCCTATTTCGATTCTCGCTCCCTCTTCTATTGAACTTGTGATACATTGAATGCAACAGCATCCCACTTTTAATACGTGCAAAGCTATTGGCCGACTGTGAATTGTTCATGAAGGAGAGATATTTTATGTTCTTGTTAGACCGATTGATTTACGCAACGAACCGGCCCGATGAAATCAACCAAATCATAACACAGGAGCGGGGCTATACTTGTATTGCTACTGGCCAATCCTTCCCTGGGATTGCTACTCGTCTTTATCCGTTAGCAGGCGGTGGTTTTCTTGAGGTTGCTTACATAGAAGATGAATCACGTGTACCAGAGTCAGAATCTGGTCTAGCGCTGCAAGCCTTCATTCAAAAACACCACGAGGGTTATTATAGCTTAGTCTTAGAGACCGATGATATGAATCACGTGGAAACCATTTTACAACAAGAAGGATACCCCATTCATTTTTCTGGTACACAGCAAATTGCTCTTCCCTCAGGGGAACCGATGATGATGCGTATGCTTGGCACTCACGAACATCTGCCTTGGTTTGTTCAATACGAAAAAACCACTGTACCACGCCCCGGCTATCCCCAAGCAGCCATCATCCGCACAGCATCATTGGTAGCGGACGTGCAATTGCTGGAAAAATTGATTGGCTTTTCAGCAACCTTGGGACAATATCTGGATATGCAAACAGGTTTTCTCCCGCTAGCAAATGCATCCTTACGCTTGGAGTCAGCAGATGCTAACAGCTTTAGTTATTTTGAGCCAAAAGGACTGCTCCTAGATGATACCAAATATGTGTAAGACTCTGGCTCTAGTTTTAAAAAAGCTTTAGTTGGGTACACACTTCTTAGCTCTTCATCCAGATCATAACGAATTGGCTTTTTCATTTCTATTAGATACAGACTCGGTGATAGCCGAGTTTTTTATTTGCCAAAGAGATACTTCAGCACCCGCTTCTCTCCCCTGCACTCTACTACCCTATCGAACAAATTACCCAGTTATTATTGTTTACAAACAAGTCCTGTATGCTTTTGCGTCTCAAATCTCGATTGGCTCCCTTTCATTCGAGTATTACGGAGTTTAACAGAGTTTAGGTATCCTTATTCCTGAATGAATACATGATCAAGCACCAATTTCATTAAGGTAGCATATGGTAAAATTGTTGCACTCGGGCAAATGTTTGTGATAAAGTTGACCTCAGGAAACTTTTTGGCATAAATATAAAAAACTTGTAGGAGGACAACTATGCAACTATTGAAAAAACAGCGTTGGTTTTCATTCCTTAGCGCTTCCGTCTTAGCCTTATCACTTATGCTGACAGGCTGCGGACAACAAGCGACTAGCGGTGATACACAAAAACCACAACACGAAGGAACATGGAAAATCACCACCACTACTGGTATGGTCGCAGATATTGTAGCAAAGGTCGGTGGAGATCAAGTAGAGGTTACTCAATTAATGGGTGCTGGTGTAGACCCCCATTTATACAAAGCATCTCAAGGGGATATCAAACGAATTGAGAATGCCGACATTGTCTTTTATTCCGGTCTTCATCTTGAAGGAAAAATGGTTGATATATTCGAACAAATGAGCAAAAAAAAGCCAGTTATTGCAGTGACAAAACAAATTCCGAAAGAATTATTACACGCAGATCCTGAGTCACCAGATCAGCCAGATCCACATGTTTGGTTCGACGTATCCCTGTGGATGAAAGCTGTAGAGCAAGTTCGCGACTCCTTATCTGAAATTGATACCCTACATAAAGATCTGTATCACACAAATGCGACAAACTATTTAAAACAATTGCAAGAATTGCACGATTATGCCAAACAACAAGTTGCAACTGTTCCTAAAGAGCAACGTGTCCTAGTTACCGCTCATGATGCTTTTGCTTATTTTGGTAAGGCATATGATATTGAAGTTGTAGGCCTGCAAGGGATTAGTACAGCTTCTGAATATGGCTTAAAGGATGTCCAGAACCTGGTAACTACCCTTGTTGATCGAAAAATCAAAGCTGTCTTCGTAGAATCCTCAGTACCAAAGCGCTCGATTGAAGCCGTAGTTGAAGGGGCTTCTGCCAAAAACCACAACGTTGTCATCGGCGGGGAGTTATTCTCTGATGCAATGGGCACGCCAGGCACGCCTGAGGGGAACTATATCGGTATGGTAAAGCATAATGTAGATACAATTGTCTCTGCTCTCAAATAAAAAAGGAGGGTCCTAAATGAATCCCGTTACATCATACGAACCACTCTCCGTCAGCGATTTGACGGTTGCCTATCAGAAAAAACCAGTCCTTCGAAATGTCACACTTACCATTCCTGAAGGCAAATTAATCGGAATTATTGGACCCAATGGTGCAGGGAAATCAACGTTTATCAAAGCCATTCAAGGGCTCATCCCTGCTGCCTCTGGCCAAGTCCACATCTATGGAAAACCCTATCGCGAGCAACGCAAGCTAGTAGGCTATGTCCCACAGCGTGAAACCGTTGATTGGGATTTCCCCACAGATGCTCTTGATGTTGTCCTAATGGGGCGTTACGGACGTCTTGGCTGGTTCCGTAGGCCTGGCAAAACCGATAAGGAATGGGCCATGGAATGCCTGCGTAAAGTAGGGATGGCTGATTTTGCTGATCGTCAAATCAGCCAACTTTCGGGTGGACAACAACAGCGTGTCTTCCTAGCGCGTGCTTTGGCTCAGGAGGCTCAAATCTATTTCATGGATGAACCCTTTGCCGGTGTTGATGCTGCTACGGAGAAAGCAATCATTCTCCTTTTGAACGAATTAAAGGAACAAAATAAAACGGTGTTGGTCGTTCACCACGATCTTCAAACCGTTACGGAATATTTTGATTGGGTTGTCATGATTAATAAGCGAATGATCGTAAACGGTCCAACAGAAGAAACCTTTACCACAGAGAATTTACAAAAAACCTATGGAGGCCGCTTACAAATCTTAGGTGATCGGCTGGCCCTATCCACAGACAGGTCCAAGCAGGAGGGGTCAAAATGAGTTGGTGGCAGGCTTTGCTAGATCCTAACACACAATGGGTTCTAGCTGGTTGCATTCTACTTGGAATCAGTAGCGGGGTACTCGGTTGCTTTGCCTTTCTCCGCGGTCGTTCATTGATGGGTGATGCCCTCGCCCATGCAGCATTACCTGGCGTTTGTCTAGTCTTTTTACTTACTGGCTCAAAATCAGTTGGCTTATTTTTACTTGGGGCAGTCCTATCCGGGCTGGTTGCTACTTACTTTATCAGTATGATTTCGCGCCACTCACGAATTAAAGAAGATACTGCCCTTGCGCTTATTTTATCCGTGTTCTTTGGAATCGGAATCGTCTTGCTTACTTATATCCAGCATAGCTCCAGTGGAAATCAAAGCGGTCTGGATAAATTCTTGTTTGGTCAAGCTGCTTCTTTAGTTGGTAACGACGTCAATACAATGGTTGTTGTAGGAGCTATTTTAATTTTGTTAACAAGCTTATTGTTTAAAGAATTTAAACTGCTCTCCTTTGACGCTGGATTTGGTCGCGGTTTGGGATTGCCTATGGGAATGCTGGATGGGTTATTAATGGTCATGCTACTGATGTCTGTGGTAATTGGTCTGCAAGCGGTAGGAGTTGTGCTAATGGCAGCCATGCTGATTACCCCAGCAGTTACAGCCCGTTATTGGACGAATAAACTAGGGTCAATGGTTATACTCTCCGGTGTATTTGGAGCATTGAGCGGAGCATTTGGAACATTGCTTAGCACACAGGTTCAAAATTTACCGACTGGTCCCATTATTGTACTGGGTGCCACAGCTTTATTTTTGTTTTCACTCATTTTTTCACCAAGTCGTGGTGTCTTGTTTAAACTCATTCGTTTTTTGCGTTTGCGAAATCAGGTTTTGCAACAAGATGTCCTGCGCTCCCTATATGAATGTATGGAACACGAGATTAAACAACAGCGTATATCCCATAATCTGTATATACCTGTGAATCGGCTTAGTCAAAAAAGTGGAAAAGCACATGCTGCTGTAGTCAAAGCCTTATCTAGCTTGCAAAAGAAGGGCTGGGTTGCCTTTGACAAAAGCCGTCTGGAGCATTGGACATTTACGAAAACAGGTGTAGAAAAAGCACACGATCTCATTTTGAATCAACGCCTGTGGGATTTGTTCCTCATGAATGAACAAAAGTATCAGGGCTATGGTGTTGATCAAAATGAAGAGCTAATTGTACATCAGCTAACCAAACCACAACTGAAACAAATGTTGGCTGAGCTAGAACACTATGATATGACGCCTTTACTTCTCGGACATATGTCCCCCCCTACTTCCAGAAAGAAATCGGAACAGGGAGGTGTTCCCGTATGAACAGTTTTTGGATTATTTTAACCGGATCATTGGTAGCCGCTACATGCGGCTTCCTCGGTTGTTTTCTCATTTTAAGACGAATGGCTATGCTAGGTGATGCGATAAGTCATGCGATTCTACCTGGTATTGCCCTAGCTTTTCTCATTACGAATAGTCGAGAAACGTTGCCTATGCTAATCGGTGCCGGAGCATTTGGTCTGCTTACTGTCTTTTTGATTCAGCTTTTTCGAAACAGTGGTGTTAAATCAGATGCAGCCATCGGGGTAACCTTTACCGCTCTATTTTCTATTGGGGTTGTGATCATCTCTTTGTTCAGCTCACAAGTAGATTTAGATTTGGATTGTGTATTATATGGAGAAATCGCTTATGTTCCGTGGGATACACTTACTATCGGTGATCTGGATTTGGGGCCAAGAGCAGTCTGGGGAATCGGCATCGTCTTCTTGGTCAGTCTGTTGGTGATCTCGCTCTTTTATAAGCAATTTAAGCTCTGCACATTCGATCCTGCAATGGCGGCTGCTATTGGTATTCCAGTCGCTTTGTTCCACTATCTTCTAATGGGGCTGGTCTCTATGGCCACTGTCGCCTCTTTTGAAAGTGTTGGCGCTATTCTGGTTGTTGCTATGTTGGTTGTACCTGGAGCGACTGCCTACCTGCTGACAGACCGTCTACCTGTCATGCTAGGGTTAAGCATGCTGATCGGTGTCCTATGCTCTGCACTCGGTTATGCTTTGGCAACCTGGTTAGATAGCTCCATCGCTGGCGCCATGACAGTTATCGCGGGGCTATTATTCGCCCTAGCTTTTATATTCTCACCGCGTTATGGTCTTATTTCTAAGCTACTTGCCCGTCGCAGCTTACGTGTATCTGAGCAGGAATAGTTGCGTTGGCTTGCAACTCTAACAGCAAAGCCTCTCTCTTAGGTTAGATAAGAGAGAGGCTTTTATTTTGCAAAGGGTAATCCTTCAGCTAATACCTTAAATTTAACAATACATCGCGAATGGCCTGATCTTTCATCACGGTATCTCGATATCTTTGGGTAATTTCGGTTAAGGCAACATCATGATAGAAAAACTCAGTAAAGAATTTCAATAAAGGACGCGAGCCTGTGCGAATAGCTTGCCACTTACTCTCTTCTATCCCGGCAAAAAGCAATTCCTGTTCATCAACAATAAGGATGCGACTTCTCTCTAAGCTCGCGTGCTGTACATCAGGAATTAAGGTAGACACTGTAGGAATCGCGGTTGGAAATTCACCAATCACATGAATATTAACGGTAATTCCCTCAGCGTATTTTTGCTCTAAAATGGGGAGAAAAGCAGCTAAATCATCAGCCCATCCCGAAATAAAAATCGATTGACTGGCTTGCAGTAACAAATCCTTTAGCAAGGCTTGGATCGAATGGTTATCTCTTAAGGTCCATACTCGATCATCCTTGGGAGCTTCTTTTTTTTGCGTGCTTCTTAATTTTTGAACATTCGTTTCAAAATCAGCTTTTAGTTTTTCAATGATCGATTCAATAGGAAGAGCGGTATACAGTCGCTTTTTTTCAACGGTCGTTTCAAGAATCATCCCTTTTTCGGACAAGCGATGAAGGACTTCATATACCTTTGAACGCGGAACACCTGACCCCTTGACGATACCTGTGGCATCTAATGGCTGATCAACGGTTATCAGCGCTTGATAAACTTGACTTTCATATTGTGTGAAGCCGAATTGTTGAAGCATTGTCTTTGACCCCTTGCTTAACCATTTAGTAGGTAGTAGTACCATCATAGCATATTCTCTGGTTTATTATGTATGATGAAATTTACACTTGTTTTCTCTTGCATAAAAAGTTACTATTGCAGTGGTAACTTTTTAGAGAGAAAGGTTGTTAGGACATGAATAGAAGAGTTTATTTGCTAACCATTGTCTCTTTTGTAGTAGGGATGGTTGAATTGATTATAGGTGGGATTCTAGATTTAGTAGCCACTGATCTGGGAGTGAGTCTTGGTAAAGCAGGATTTCTGATTACAATGTTTTCCCTTGTATTTGCTATCTCAGCTCCCATTCTATTAACATTAACCGCAGGCATAGAACGAAAGCGGTTAACGATGCTTTCTTTATTCGTATTTTTGATCGGTAACGTAATAGCAGTCATCAGTCCATCGTATACGATGCTGTTACTTGCACGTATCATCTCAGCTGCAAGTGGCTCTTTACTGGTTGTTTTATGTGTTACAATCGCATCAAGCCTCGTGGCTATCCCATACCGTGCCCGAGCAATCGGAGTTGTTTTTATGGGAATCAGCGCCTCTCTTGTGCTTGGAGTACCCATTGGATTACTAATAGGTAATTCCTTTGGTTGGCGAGCTCCGTTTATCCTAATCTCAATTTTGACCGTACTTTCGATGACAGGTGTTCATTTCTTTATGGATCGAATTGAGCCGAAGCCTGCCATTCCGGTTTGGAAGCAGTTAGGTACATTGAAAAATCGTAGCGTATTATTTATTCAATTGACATCATTTTTATTTTTAGCCGGTCATTTAACGTTATATGCTTATCTAACACCATTTTTAAAAATGAAGCTAGGACTAGATGGAACCTGGGTAAGCATTATCTATGTTATTTTTGGTATTGCTGCCGTATTTGGCGGAGGCTTTGGAGGCTTTCTATCAGATCGCTTTGGGACAAAACGTACCATTTTATCTGTTATTTCTATCTTTGCTTTGACAATCTTTATGATTCCCTACACTACCTTTGCTTTACCGCTATTCCTTGTAGTGATGATTATCTGGAGTATGTTAAGCTGGGCGATCACCCCTGCATTGCAAAGCTATTTAATTGAATCTGCTCCAGAATCCTCTGACATTCAACAAAGCTTAAACAATTCTGCTCTTCACTTTGGGATTGCTTTTGGCTCCTTAATTGGCGGAATCGTCATTGAGAGAGCCTCCATTGATTGGAATGCTACTGTGGGTGGGCTTATCATTATGCTAGCTTTAGGATCTGCTGTCTTCTCGATGGCTAAGCCTAGCCTTGTTACGTTATCGTTATCTAGAAAATAAAAGAAGAGGTACAGATGATGGAAACAGAATTGCTTGCCATTTTTGACGAGTCTCACAATCATCTAGGTTCAGCTTCACGTGCAGAGGTTCATCGCAAGGGCCTTTGGCACGAGACGTTTCATTGTTGGTTTATTAGTAATGAAAATGGGACTGATTATATTCATTTTCAAATCAGGAGTGAGCAGAAAAAGGACTTTCCTTCTCTGTTGGATATTACAGCCGCCGGTCATTTGCTTGCTCATGAAACGATTTATGATGGAATCAGAGAAATAGAAGAAGAATTAGGCATACGTGTTTCTTTCCATGACTTAGTATCATTAGGAGTCATCAAAAACTGCATTATCCAAAAAGGATTTATTGATAAAGAATTAAGTCACATATTTCTTTACCAAAGTAAACATGCGATAAGTGATTATACACTCCAGCCAGAAGAGGTTTCTGGTATGGTAAAAGCTGAATTTGCTGGATTTTGCGAGCTTTGGTTACATGACAAACAGGAGCTGCTTGTTGAGGGCTTCGAAAGGAATGCCAAAGGTGAAAGGATTTCGCTTAACTGGATGGTGGGCAAACACGATTTCGTTCCTCATGAGCAGGCTTATTTTGAAGGTATCATTCACTCTATAACAGAGTATCTTTCTAAAAGAAACAGGAATCCCTACTAGTAGCAGATGGAATACTCCCCCACCTATAAAAAAAGACGAGCCTCTCGCTCGTCTTTTTCTTTAGATAAAATAGGATTTTTTACACACCAATGATTTGAAGCTCTTTTGGATAGCTTGTTAAAATTTCGACTCCAGTATCTGTTACAAGCACGTCATCCTCGATACGTACACCGCCAACCTCTGGCAAATAGATTCCCGGCTCGATAGTAAACACCATTCCGCTTACCAGCTTATCCTGATTAGCCCCATGGACAGAAGGGTATTCGTGTACATCCATACCCATGCCATGACCTAAGCGATGGGTAAAATACTCCCCATACCCCTTGTTAGCAATAACCTGACGCGCTACCTGGTCTAAATCTGCCAGCACAACACCTGGTCGCGTAGCTTCAATCGCAGCTAGATTCGCCGCTAATACCGTTTCATAGACATCCTTTTGCTTGTCATTAATCTCTCCAACAGCAAATGTCCGCGTAATATCAGAGATGTAGCCATCTTGTAATACACCCATGTCAAACAATAGGAACTCTCCGCTCGCAATCTTACGGCTACCTGGCTTCCCATGCGGTAATGCTGAGTTAGGGCCACTTAACACCATTGTAGAAAACGATGGACCTTGCGAGCCTAGCTTTTTCATTAGGAATTCCAGCTCTGCTACGATCTCAGCTTCTGTTACGCCAACCTTTACTTTTGGCAGACATTGTCTAAGAACTTCCTCGATTGTCTCACATGCTCGCTTAATTCGAACCACTTCATCAGCAGACTTTATTAAACGCATTTGGCGTAACGGCTCTTCCACATCTATGTATGTAGGAACATCTAATTCTTTGACCATTGCTTCATAGATAGAAACAGTCAAATGACTCTTCTCCACAGCCAAGCTGTTCATATTCTGCGGGAGAGCCTGCTTTAAAATTTGATACGGATTGTCGATATCTGTATGTGTCATAATGTTTTGCACGCTAGAAACCGCTTCTGCTGCATTACGGTCTAACGCAGGTACGATTAAGACCGGTTCTCCATTAGCAGGGATTACAAGCCCCATAAACCGTTCATGTGGATTTGTAAAAAAACCAGTCAAATAATATACATGCATAGGAAGAGTTACAAGAATAGCATCCGCTTGCTGTTCTTCCATAAACGAACGTAGTTGGGTAAGACGTCTTTGATCCACTTTCGCCCACCATACCTTTCTTTAGCGATCTTTCCTATCTTGAGGATACCATAGGATTTCATATTGATACATCCTCCTTGTGTAAAATAAATCTTCTTGCTAACACGTGATTAATAGGTAAGGTTACTTTCTATTGAAAGACTATAATTCTAATAATTCCCACGATTTTAGAGAATGTACCATATTAGATGAAAAAGGGAAGCCAATTAACAATGTACGAAGGTTTTTTCTATAAAGATTTTCCCCATGAGCATCGCCGCCAAACTGATTCATATTTGGACATTTAGCTTAATTCAGGGTGACCGTGCGGAAACGATACTTTCGGATAATATCTGAAAGATAACTCCTTTTTTCAAAAAATCAAAAACCTCACCACTTACAGATGAGGTCATGTGATAGCAAGACATGTGTATTACAAGTAAATCGGAATCAGATACTGATCTATCTTATGAATTGATTTGGAAATTGTTGTATAATTCCGCTGGTCATAACATCAGCCATCTCCAGTGCCTGGGGCTCAACCAGACCATTTGTTGAGACGTTTTCCTCATAGTTACCCGCAATACGTGTTGCTACTTCGGCAGTTAGAAGTCTAAGATGCTGGTACATCATCTGTCTCCATTCCTCTTGGGACCAATAAGGATTAATTCTGCCCAGGAAGATAGCAATGTCATCGGCATTTGCGTACCAACGTCGCTGTGCATCTGCTGCGGCGGCGGAATTGCCTGTGTGCAGTGCTTGAACGAGTTCCCCTGCAATCGTAAGATGTCCCTTCATCAACTCGCCAAATCTTGCCGCAATTGTAGGTCCATAGAAAGGTTGAAAAGCAGCCGCAAAATCGGTGGCATTCCGAAGAAGCCTTTTAATCGTTGCATCCTTATCAGGTAGGTCGCCTACGATGCTATTCACCGCCAATCTTGTCCAGTAAATATGTTGTTCCCATAAAGCCCTCAACTGACGGTTCAATTCCACCATTGCAGGTGTCCAACACACGGATGAAACTGGCCTGAACACGTAATTGTTATAGTTTGATGAATAACCATACATCGGGGATCATCTCCTTTTTCCGGTTTTCCCACAGTATATAGGCGAAAATACGAATGTGTGACTGACTTACTAATGGTAATGTCCGTTATCCGAAGATTATCTCAATTTAGAGGAACGCTAGTTTTTCTCCACTCCGATATTCGTATACGTAAACAAACTCCTGCCCTAGATCATAACTGAAGTCATCAAGGAGCAGGAGCAATCTTTCGTTCTAATTCTTCATCCGGGGATCTAAGGCATCTCTTAGTCCA
The DNA here is from genome assembly GCF_010748895.1 of Brevibacillus sp. 7WMA2. Taxonomy (NCBI): domain Bacteria; kingdom Bacillati; phylum Bacillota; class Bacilli; order Caryophanales; family Paenibacillaceae; genus Brevibacillus; species Brevibacillus sp. 7WMA2. The sequence continues at coordinate 5,259,436 of NZ_CP048799.1, read as the reverse complement.
TCACCTATCAGGTTAAATCCAAGGACGGTCAGCACAATGGACAGACCAGGAAAAATAACCGTCCAAGGTGCCTGCTGGATGTATTCACGAGAGTCGGCTAGCATTTTACCCCATTCGGGTTGCGGCGGTTGTGCGCCAAGTCCGAGGAATCCAAGCGCAGCCGCTTCCAAAATAGCGGTTGCAATCCCTAAGGTCCCCGTCACAATAATAGGAGCTATGCTATTTGGCAATATATGCTGTGAAATAATCCGAGCATCCCTCATTCCAATAGCCCTAGCAGCCATAATGAATTCCTCTTCTTTTAAACTAAGCACCTTCGAACGCACTAATCGCCCATAAGTAGGAACATTGATAATCGCAATAGCCATTAGTGCATTCTGTAGAGAAGGTCCTAGAATGGCAACGATCGCAATAGCTAGCAAAATGCTAGGGAAGGCTAAAATGATATCAAATGTACGAGAGATAAGCATGTCAATCCATCTTCCATAATAGCCAGCAATCAATCCAAGCAGGGTCCCTATAATAATCGACCCTATAACCGAAAATGTCCCTACCCATAAAGAGATTTGTGCCCCATATACTACACGGGTATAGACGTCCCGACCATTATAATCAGTTCCAAACCAATGTTTTGCAGAAGGCGGCATGTTTCTCTCTTTTAATGCCCCCTCATCAAAAGGATGCGTAGTAATAACAGGAGCAAGAATCGCAACCAGAATAAAAAAGATGATGATCCCAAACCCTAACAAAGCCATTTTATTCTTCCGTAACGTTCGCCAGGCATCTCGCCAAGGAGACGTTGTTTTTTCAACCTGCTCTTTAGAAGAGACAGCTTGCATCTCTGGAGTTACTTGCACCACTGTTGCCCCCCCCCTTAGCGATATTTAATACGTGGATCAACATAGGCATAGAGTAAATCCACAATTAAGTTGATCAATACGAAAATAAAAGCAATCACAAGAATGCCGGATTGGATAACGGGATAGTCACGGTTGCCAATCGCTGTATAAATGTAACGCCCGATCCCCGGCCAGCCAAAAATAGTTTCCGTAAGAATAGCTCCGCCTAAAAGCATTCCTAACTGTAAGCCAATTACTGTCAAAATCGGAATCAAAGCATTTTTTAGCGCGTGCTTGTACACCACGAAAAACTGAGCTAATCCTTTGGCACGGGCAGTACGAATGTAATCAGAACGCATCACTTCCAGCATGCTGGAACGCGTAATTCGAGCAAAGATAGCCATTGGAATAGTTCCTAGTGCAATGCCAGGTAAGATAAGGTGCAAGATCACATCCTTGAATTGATCCCATCTCCCACTAATGATCGTATCGAGTAGATAAAAATGGGTAATCGCCTCTACAGCATCACGCGGATTATCCCGCCCTACTGAAGGTAACCATTTTAATTCCTGTGCAAAATACCACTGCTCCATTAACCCTAGCCAAAAAACGGGCATAGAAACACCAATCAAAGCAATGAGCATGCATACATAATCAAACCAAGAATTTTGTTTCCAAGCAGAAATAATTCCAGCATTAATCCCTACAACAAGAGCAAACAACAAGCTGACAATAGCTAATTCGGTAGTAGCAGATAAATAAGGAACGATCTCCTTGGCAATAGCTGCTTTCGTATGAAGTGATACGCCTAAATGACCTGTCAGTACATCTTTAAGATAAGAAAAATATTGAATGTACCATGGATGATTTAATCCTAATTGTTCACGGAGTTCTTCAACGGCACTCGGACTAGCCTTCTCTCCTAAAATCGTTAAGGCTGGGTCCCCAGGGATGGCGTGAATAATGGAAAACACGATAATAGACATGCCCAAAAATACAGGGATCAGCATGAGCAAGCGTCGTATAGTGTAAGCTAGCAAATACCATCTCCTCGCTTTCCTTGCTTGTGTATTAAAACGATAGCGGATAAATGAATGGGAAAAGAAAAGGGTAAGAGGAAAGCTCAGCTCCTACCCTTTTACATATGAAACCTATTCAATATCCACCTCTTCTAAGCTTTCATTACCTTTGGGATGTGGCACATAGCCCTTAACAGTTGCTTTCGCTGCAATTGGAGGTGTCGAATGCACCAATGGGATGAGAATTGCTTGATCAAAGATGATTTGTTGAACCTCGTTGTAAATTGCAGTACGTTTTGCAACGTCCACCTCAGATTGCGCCTTCACCAGCAGGTCAGTAACCTTCTCATCTTTGTAGAAGGAACGGTTACTACCACCTATATTATTTTTATTAAAGTGATTGTTTAGGAAGTTATCAGGGTCGCCATTATCTCCAGTCCAGCCAAGCAGATAAAGCTCCTGTTCCCCTTTTCTGGTTTTATCTAAATAAGTTGCCCAATCCATAGAAACGATTTCGGCATCAATACCAATTTTCTTAAAGTCCTGCTGTATCGCTTCAGCCATTTTTGGACCATTAATAATGTATGGACGCGGTACTGGCATTGCCCAGAATTTCACTTTGAACCCATTTGGATACCCTGCCTCGGTCAGTAACTGCTTTGCTTTTTCTAGGTTATATTCGCGATCCTTAATTTGATCATTATGACTCCAAATGGAGGGAGGCAGCGGATTAGTAGCAGGCTGGGCAAAACCGCTGTAGAAGGCTTCGATCATACCTTGCTTATCTATGGCATGCCCCATTGCTTGGCGTACCTTCACATTGTCTAAAGGTTTTTTCTCAATGTTAAAGCCTAGCCAGCCAGCATTCATAGAAGGACGGATAAATAACTGTAGATCTTTATTTTCCTTCACAGGCTTCGCATCATCAGGATTTAAACCATCCATAATGTCTATCTCCCCAGATGTAAGCGCTGTTAAACGAGCGGAGTTGTCTGGAATCACCTTAAAAATAACTTTGTCTAGCTTAGGAAGACCTTTTTGCCAATAATCTGGATTTTTCGCAATCGCAATACTATCATTTCGGTTCCATTTCTCGAATTTGAATGGACCAGTTCCAACAGGCTTCTCATTAAATTCCTTTGTCCCCTTCTTCACTGCATCTGGTGAAGCGATAGCAAACGGGAACATGCCTAGATTCTGCATAAGAGGTGCTAGAGGACGATTCAATGTAAGGACGATCGTGTACTCATCCTTCACATCTACAGAAGCGATGACATGGTCCTTGTCGCCTTTATAGCCGCCAAACATGTCATTATAATATTCATAGCCTTCTTTATCGTGGTATGGATTGCTTTTATCCATCCAACGTTCAAAGTTAAATTTAACAGCCTCTGCATTAAAAGGTGTCCCATCATGGAAGGTAACTCCTTTTCGCAAATAGAAGGTGTATTTCTTACCATCCGTAGTAATATCCCACTTTTCAGCAAGTCCTGGTATCACTTCTGTATTTTCTTTTTTGTATTTTACCAGTGTTTCCATAATGTTTTCTGTAACTCGCGCCGACTCTCCATCGGTAATCGTGATTGGGTCAAGACCTACAGAATCTCCACCGCGCCCCACAATTAGGGTTTTTCCATCTTTTTTGGTGTCTGCTGTCTTTGTTTCCCCTTGTTTGGCGGCTTCGTTTGTATTACTTCCACAGGCAGTCAATGCTACAGAAAAAGCCATTATTCCGCAAAGAGCCGCTGCCAGCTTCCTTTTTTTCATATTTTAATCCCCCTTGTTTTCTATTTTCATGAACAGAAAGCAACATATCTCCATTGCTTCCTTGCTTCATGCATTCTTGACGTTTCCTGCCTGTAACAAATCCATGTAAAAAAGAGGTTTTGTCAAAACAGTACGTTCTTTTTATAAAAATATGCTCATTTATTTTTCATAAAATTTTGAATATTAACTATATAAGTGACAGGCTACCAGATGATTTTCTCTCGATGCAAGCATTTCAGGACGTTTTTCCCTGCATACATCCATCACATGAGGACATCGCGTATGAAATGTACAACCTGACGGTGGATTAGCTGGGCTTGGTAAATCACCCTGCAAAATAATCCTTTCCTGTTTTTTATCAGGATCCGCTACAGGTACGGCTGACAGCAATGCTTTTGTATATGGATGCAAAGGGTTCGTATACAGCTCATCTTTATCCGCGAGCTCTGCAATGCGGCCCAAATACATAACACCTACACGATCACTAATGTGTCGAACCACACTTAGATCATGAGCAATGAATAAATACGTCAGGTTAAATTCTTTTTGTAAATCCTGCATAAGATTAAGCACCTGTGATTGAACAGATACATCCAAGGCGGATACTGGCTCGTCAGCCACAATTAATTTGGGATTTAAAATCAGTGCACGAGCAATTCCGATTCGCTGACGCTGTCCTCCGCTAAATTGGTGAGGATAACGTCCCGCATGATAGCTAGATAGTCCGACTACCTCTAGTAATTCATGAACACGCTTACTCCGTTCTTTGGAGGAATTGATCCCATGAACAATCAGAGGTTCTTCTAAAATTTTTCCGACTGTATGACGTGGATTTAAAGACGCAAATGGGTCCTGAAAAATAATCTGCATATCCTTACGAATTTCCCGTACTTCCTCTCTTTTCATCCGGGCCACATTTTTTCCTTCAAATAGCACTTCACCACTTGTTGGTTCTATTAATCGGAGTATAGATCTACCTGTTGTAGACTTGCCACACCCGCTTTCTCCTACCAATCCTAAGGTCTCCCCTCTCTTCACCCGAAAAGAGACATCATCAACCGCTTTTACTGCACCGATTTCTCTGGCAAAAACTCCACCCGTGATTGGGTAGTATTTTTTCAAACGATTCACTACTAATAACTCCTCCACCAATCTGCCCCCCTACCGATGTTATTGTTCATGTAGAAAACAGCGCGCTCGATGTTCTGTTCCCACTTCCAATAGCTGCGGCATCGTCATCCGGCATTTGTCTGTCACATATTCACAACGCGGTGCAAATCGACAGCCCTCTTTAATCGTGCCTGGCAGTGGAACATTACCTGGGATGGAATAAAGACGCTCCTTCTTTTCTTCTAAGTGCGGAATAGATTGGAGTAAGCCCTGCGTATATGGATGTTTCGGATTCTTCAGAATATTTCTGACATCTCCTTCTTCCACCACATTTCCGCTATACATCACAACCACTCTGTGGCACATTTCTGCCACTACCCCTAGATCGTGGGTGATCAACATGATTGCGGTTCCCATATCCTCATTTAGACTGCGCATCAAGTCAAGTATTTGAGCTTGAATGGTAACATCAAGAGCAGTAGTGGGCTCGTCTGCAATCAATAATTGCGGGCTACAGGCCATCGCCATCGCAATCATGACACGCTGACGCATTCCACCAGATAATTGATGTGGATACTCATGAATAATTTCCTCAGCACGCGGAATCCCCACACAATGTAGCATCTCGATGGCACGCTTTGTTGCTTCTTTTTTAGAAGCTTTTTTGTGTAGAATAACAGCTTCTCTAATCTGATCACCAATTTTGTAAACGGGATTCAGTGAAGTCATTGGCTCCTGAAAAATCATTGCGATTTCGTTTCCTCGAATCTCTCGCATTCGTTTTTCGCTGGCAGTTAACAGGTTTTCCCCTTTAAACAAAATGTTACCGCCCACAATTTTTCCCGGAGGATTAGGTACTAATCGCATGACAGATAGTGACGTAACGCTCTTGCCACAGCCTGACTCACCTACAATACCTAACACTTCACCTTTGTTGATGGATAAATTAACTCGATCAACGGCCGGAACTCGTCCACGATCCGTAAAAAAATGGGTCTCTAGATTCTCAATGTGCAAAATCTTTTGCGTCAAAGGGACCGCACCTCTCTATACCATTGTTCTTATGGGTTATTTTTTGATAACTTAGATAATTATTGCATTTATTTATAAAACTAGCAACATCAAAATAATATAGTATGAACAAAAATTAATTTTGTATAATTAAACCAATTATTTTTTTCCCAAAAAACTTGTACTCCAGCTAAAAAGGCAACTTGCGAACGCCTCAGCACAAATTGCCTTTCCCAATCTACCGTATTTGCTCTCATCTTGTTTCTTTACTCGCTTTATGGTTCAAAAAATCCAGAAATCCAATTTACTGTAGCTTCAGTCCCTTTTTTAATCCATCTTCCTACCGATTCCCCGGCTTCACCTACATAATTAACGACACGTTTTGGCTCTGTTCTTACTTGTTTCCCCATAACCGCTATCTCTACCTGATTATTATCAACCTTGGTAATAGCAAAGGTCTGGGATTGCTCGCGTAAGCTTCCGTCCACTTTATTGATACCCCGTTCAGCGGTTTGCATACCCAGTACAATGCCAATTAACAACAGAATCACCATACCGATAAATCGTATCGTATGCGCCATCCAAGCTCTCACTCCTTACTCTTACTACTCTTTGGTGTCTGCTCTTTGTTCACTTTCTCTGCTTTTTGGTAATACTCCGCAAAAACATCTGCAAATGCTTCCGCTGTATTATAAGATTCCTCAAGCGTGTTGTTGATTCCACCAAATTCTAGTAATAGACTACCCGGAGAGATGGACTGGTTATACTCGGCATTTCCCTCATGAGCACCTTTGGCGATTACACCACGAGATAATCCCGGGTATTTTTTCTCTACCAAAGCGTTCAATTCTTTGGCCATCCGTTCATTTTGCATGAAATTACGATTGCGTGTTCCAATGACAAATAGGATGCGGGCATACGTTTTTCCGTTTATAGTGATTGCCGTTTTAGTACGCGACACATCCCCATCGCGATGGATATCAAAATAATACTGTAAAGCAGGATTTTTTTGAGCGGCAGCTTTCACAGCTTTATATGACTCAGCATATGCCATCGGATATGTCTTTTTCTGGTCGATCAATTGCTGAATAAAATCATTTTCACTTACAATGTTATTTACCCCTTTTTCTTGTAAAAGCTTTCCGAATCGTTTGCCAACGAGCTGAATATTTTTTGTTGGATGATCAACTGACGTTCCTACAGTAGGTGCTACATGCGTCCATGATTCCCGATTATGTGTATTGTAAATAAAAACACGCTTCTCTCCAGCTATGCTAGGAGGACTGGGCGTCTTCGTTTCATCCTTTTCGATTTGTCCCGGCTGTACGATGTCCCTTGCTTTTGTATGTTCTTCTCGATTCACATCCTGAACAACTGCATTCGGTGCGGCAGATTCCACGTACAAATCCACTAGCTCTAATCCTTGACCTGGCACAATAATGCGAGCATCATCGTAGGTAAGCAAGCCTGGCAGCTCTCTGCCTAACAGACTGCGTAAATCACCAGGATAAATACCGGTAATGAGTTGAAAGAAGAAGCTTTGCATCGTGGAGCTCTCAGGCTCTCCCTGGGCTTGAACGGTACGATGCAAGCTAGGGATTTCCATACCCATCGCATCGAGAAACGTAATACTTGATACGTTGGAAGCCGCTCGTTGAATGCTACTAGAGTAGAGAAAATCCTGATGATTGGGGCTTACAAGCAAAAGACTCACAAGCACAAATAACAGTGCTGTGCCGGCAGAGAGTGCAAAAAAATAGCGTTGTAATAGGGTGATCATTTTCATTTCTCCTCCTCTGACGTTTCTTTTGCATATGCTTTATAGTATGCATGTCATAGAGTAGATAGAACGATCACCCTAGTAAAATAACGTTTCGTTTTTTGCAGTTTTTTATTGGTTATTTATGGCGAAGCAGTCTACTCTTCTTTAATGTGTATAGGCACTCACATTCTCCTCAGAGACGGCTCTATGCAACGCCTGATTAAGTCCTGTAGCTACTATATTAGAAATACCCTCCATAAAATCGTCTATTTCCTTAGGTGTCACTACTAGCTCTTGCCCTAACGGACGCAGTACTTCATGAATTAACTGTCGCTTTTCATCCTCAGAGAGCTGCCCTACTAATCCCATGAAGGTTCCCCTTTTTTCCATATCAGGTAAGTCTTCCTCTGTGTAAGGTTCTTTGCGCTCAGGCATATCCGAAGCAGTAAGTCGATTAAATGCTCGATTTTGCTCCTGCATCGATTGATTAAAATGACCTAATAAATAAGTAATCGCATCATTTACAATGGTAGAAGCAAATACCACCGTTGGAACCCCTATAGAGATGACAGGAACTCCTAATGTGGCGTGGTCAATGGATTTACGCTTATTTCCTACCCCCGAACCGGGATGGATACCCGAATCGGCAATCTGAATCGTTGTATTGACACGGTGTAGGGCTCGGGATGCAAGGGCATCAATCGCGATTACAAAGTCTGGCTTGCTCTTCTCTACCACACCAAACACAATTTCACTAGTCTCAATACCCGTAATCCCTAATACACCGGGAGACAGTGCGCTAACCTCACGATATCCATCTTGAACGGATTCAGGTGCTAGCTCAAATAGATGACGAGTCACCAATAAATTTTCAACAACTTGAGGGCCTAGTGCATCAGGCGTTACATTCCAATTTCCAAGACCAATGACTAATGCCTTTTTATCCTCTGTTAATCCGAGTTCCTGCAGAAATCTAGCAAACTCTCGGGCGAATCGCTTCGTTACTATACCCTCCAGCTCTGAATCGTTATCTCTGAGTTTTGGCACTTCAATTGTCACATAATTTCCTGGGAGCTTTCCGATTTGCTTACCTGCCTCCTCATTCTCAACCTGCACTCTGGTCACGGTAATACCCGGCTCAGAGTTATCTGTTGCTAGGAAAATCCCTGGAATATCGCTTTGATTCTGCTCACAAGCTATCTCATGCGCTTCTACTGCCAGATCAGTGCGGATTGTATACTTAGCTAGATCAATGTTATGTACATCCATTCTATTCGCCTCCAAGTAGAGAAAAATAACCGTACGACAAGCTAATTTGGCTCATTCCTCTGTCCTTCTGATTAAGAACCAGATTATCATGTGTTCTGTTCTTATTTCTTACTACTAGGTTGCTTGCTTCTGTCATTTTTATTCGCAAAATCATTCCTTGCAAATGCACCAAACGCATGCTAGAATACTATTTGTTGCATTTCTTTTGCTATGGTCTTTTCTATTGTTTTAAGGAGGTGAAAGTATGCCAAACATTAAATCCGCTATCAAACGTACAAAGACGATTGAAAAACGCCGTGCTCAACGCGCTTCTCAAAAATCTGATCTTCGTACAACAATCAAGAACTTCGAAAAAGCAGTTCTTGCTTCTGACGTGGAATTAGCTAAAACAACCCTTCTTGCAGCTGTTAAGAAAATTGACAAGGCTGCTACGAAAGGTCTTATTCATAAAAACGCAGCTAATCGTCAAAAATCTCGCCTGATGAAAAAACTTAACGTTCTTACTGCTCCTGTAGCATAATTTCGTTTGACAGGCCAAAAAACCCCGCAACCTTAGGTTTGCAGGGTTTTTTATTTTAGAGGTAAGCACGCATCCTATGTCATTTTCGTGTAATGAACGAACCACTTCCGTATCGCACACAACACAAGCTTCATTAGCTTAGGAAATTTTGTTCTGCTTGCCCTATTGACACTTCCCCATTCCCCCCTACTTCAGTTGGCGGATTCCATCAATATGGATCGTCAAATTAAAAGCATACCTCCCAGCTATCAAGGATTCTATTCTCCAATGCGACATAGCTAACAGCACGGACTTTTTACCAAGATTCCCTTTCTCATCTCCTGACAACTGAACTTGATCTTGTTGTAAGTTTAGCCATAAAAAACTACACCCCCTAAAGTTCATCGGATAACCTCAGGGCTTTTTCCAATGTCTACTTTAAGGGGTGCACTTCAAGTGTCTGCACCCTGTAGAGCTATCTTATTCTGCTAACATAAAACACAATGCTTGTACTTACGATTTTGCTAATAGACGAGTCCCTCATGTCTGGAAAAGCTATCTAGGCTTTATCGTTGTAGCTCTTGTCCTACCTTCGCAATAAATACCTCCAGAGCTAATCTCTTGTCGGTCTGTCCTGATTTCATCCGGTAATCCTCTTCTGCGAGGATTCCTAGCAACCGGCGTAAACTAGCCTCCGAAAAATGTCTGGCTTGCTCCAGCGCCTTTTTAACGGCATAAGGATGCATTTTTAACATACCAGCTAGCTGCTGCTGCGTATAGCCTAGTGGAGCACGCGTCTTCACATGGTATATCAATCTAAATTGTCTCGCTAATAACGCCATCAACTTAATCGGCTCTTCTCCCATTTTCAAGCAATCATATAGGGTGCGAAACGCATCTGTTACTCTACCAGTAACAACGGCTTCAACCAGAAAAAAAACATCCTGCTCTAACGTTCGTGAGGCCAAAAGCTCAATTGTCTCACGAGTAATTTCCCCCGTTTGATTATCGCCTTTCTTTACATAGAGCGCCATTTTTTCGATCTCTTTGACTAATAACCGTAATTCTGAACCAACACGCTCTGCCAGCAACATAGCATTTTCTCGTTCAATCTGTGCACCAAAGCGTTGTGCCGTCCGTTCAATCCATCCATATAAATCTGTATCCTGCAATGTTTGAAACCCTAGAACAACAGCGCGTTGTTGCAGTTGCTTTGTTAATTTTTTACGTTCATCCAGCTTATCGGCCTGTACATCCAACACGAGAGAACTGCTTGGAGTCGGGTCCTTTAAGTAATCCAGGAGGACATCTGTGTTATGCTCGATTTTACTTGGTGGTTTTGCTCCGGTTAAAAAATAAGCATTACTGGCAATTACCAAACGATAGTCAGACAAAAATGGTAAGGTATTGGCTTCTACTAACATGTCTTCTAAAGGTGTCTGAGCACAATCGTACATTCCTATATTTAAATCAGCGTATGTCGGGTCAATTATCTCGTTACGAAGCAAGGTCATAAATTCCTCTTTTAGATACGTCTCCGGCCCATAAAGTACATATACCGGAGCAAATCGCTTCTGTTTAATCTCCCGCATCGCCGTGCGTAACGGCATTCCGATCTCTCCTTTGTTACTCGCTATTTCCTCTATTTTTTTCTTACTTTAATTATAACACGCTTAGGCTTGCACGCAAAAAAACCACGACCTCGTCAGCCATGGTTTAACCAAGCAACATTCGCTTTTATGTAAACGCTAGAGAGAAAACCCCGGATGTTTTCTCTCTATACGGGAAGCAGGGGGTGCTTGATACTTTATCTTACGCGAAACGCACTTTTTGGTGTCAGTCTTCTGCAAAATTTGGCGTTCGTCCTATCTTCACATAATGAGTCAGCCTAAAATGCAGGAAGGAAGCCTATGCTATCCCCAAGCTTCGAAATACTTATCGTTCATTAATGAAAAACAGCCTATTGTCATTATAACTGAGGGTTGTTTTTTTAGCCCGTTCTCTTTCACCCAATGGCCCCTGAATGCAAGAATATACTCTGCTCTTTTTGTATAAGCATTCTTGAAACGGTGCCTCCTGATTTCCAGTAGCTGCTGGCTATTTATACCCAATCTTATTTCTGCCAATTCCAGCCATTTTGTTGATTGGTCCACTCTTCTAGGTGCTTTTCTGTGTCTTTTCGTTGCTTTTCCTGCTGCTTCTCCCATTCTTTCATCTGTTTTTCCCATTCTTTTTGTAGTTCTTTTTGCTTCTTCTCTAATTCTTTTTGCTGTTTTTCTAATTCTTTTTGCTTATCTTTAGCTTGCTGCTCCGCTCTTTGCTTTTTTTCTTCTTCTCGTTTTTTCTGTTCCTTCAGCGCCCGCTCAATGGCATTTTGAATAACCTTCTCTAAATCCTTCTGATTTTTAACATTTTGCAGATCAGGATGCTCCTGTAAAAATTCCTGCACTTCTTTAGACGCTTCCTCCCATGCTTGAATTTTGCCCTCTTGATCCAGCTTATTGTAGTTATCCACCTGATCAGGAATCAAGGAGAAAAGTGCCCCTTCTGATATCGACTGCTCATGGGCAGATGCTTGTTTATCAGAAGCCGAAGTGTGATTATCCTTTATTTTAGGAGAAATAGCAATCTCGTGCTGTGTTTGATTCTCATCTGTTTGGTTACCACCCTTCAGACGACCGTCCGTCTGTCCCATTGCTACACTAGTTTCAGTATCAGACTTACTGTCGCTAGATCCGCCCTGGTGGTGATCCGGTTTATTCTCTTTTTGCTTTTGTTCTCCTTTTAATTCAGTCGAGGTGTCATTTGGTGTAACATCTGGCACCTCTTTTGAAGCATCTTGTGGATTTTGGTCCTTCTCATCGTCAGTTGTTTTTTTATCAGTAGGTGTAGATTTAGGTTTTTCTGTTTTTGGGGTTTCCTTAACGATCGGGTCACCTGATGAATTTTTGGATACATTCTCTTGTACATGACCAGAAGCTCCATTCGTAAGAGCAATTGGCTCATTTTTGTCCTTATTGGCCATAACAAAAATTCCCAACAGCAAGCAAGCTGCCGCAACACCGCTTCCTACCTTTGCCATCCACAATGGCAAACGGCGTTTTTTACCTACTGATTTGTCTTCTGTCTGTTTTAACTCTAGACGAGGTAGTTCCGTCTGTGTAACAGCCGCTGGTTCAGGGGTTTCTCGGGACTGCTCCAGTTGAGGTAAGAGCGCATCAACAATACTAAACGGTGGTGTAACTCTTGGTAGATTTGTCAATCCATCAGAAACCTTTTTTAAACGTTCGTACTGGAGCATATACTCTGGATTTTCAGCTAACTTCGCTTGTAAAATTCGTTTTTCTTCCTCAGACAAATCATCGTCCAAATCTCTTTGCATCCATTCATGGATGTCATCCTGCGTCATCCTCTTATCCCCCCCTTCTCATACTCCTGCAGCAGTGTCTGCAATTGATGTCTAGCCCTAAACAGATAAGATTTTACCGTATTGAGCGGTACGTCCAAGGTATCAGCAATTTCTTGATAGGAAAAATCCTGCAAATAGCGAAGTACAACAACTACTCGATAATGCTCCGGTAATTTGGCAATTGCTCGATGAACATCCTCTGACATGCTATGCAACAAAATCGTATCTTCAACATTTTGTTTGTCTTGTAGCGTCAGTTCGTATTCATCGATGGATAATGTCTCCTTTTTTGCCCGAAAACGATCCATGCAAATGTTGCTGACAATACGTTGAACCCATGTGGTAAATTTGGCTTTTTCCTGAAAGGTGCCAATTTTTCTAAAGACGCGTAATAAAGCTTCCTGGGCTACATCCATTGCATCATGTTCGTTACCCGTAATATAGAAAGCACTCCGATACACGGTGTTTTCAATGGAGCGAAGCAGTTCCACCAAAGCTTCTTGATCTCCTGCCTGCGCCTTTTTGATCAGGTCAGCTTCAATCATTAGCGCTCTCTCCTTCCTTTCAGACGTAGGCAACTTCATGAAAGTTGCAAACATAATCCATCATTGTAATTATTCTGGTTGTAATGTAGGAGTAACTTTATATCCATTTTCATTAATTGTAACAGTAATCGCTCCATGATGATCAGTGCGATAAATCTGTGTATTCCGTTGTTTAAAACGCTCTATTACTTGCTCAGATGGATGATGGTATCGATTGTTAGTTCCTACTGAAATCAATGAAACACTAGGAGTAATCGCATGTAAGAATTCCTCACTGCTAGAAGTCTTGCTCCCGTGATGCCCTACCTTTAGAAGATCAATAGGAGGTAATGTATAGCGTCGTAACAATTCTTGTTCTCCCGATTCTTCCAAATCGCCTGTTAACAATATGTTTACACCATATGCAGACAAGAGCAGCACAACAGAAGCATTATTCTCAGAGCTCCCTTGTGTCCTTTTAGGATCAGGCGATAGCCAGGTCCATGTAACCTGCGGATTATCCTGCCAGGTATAGCCTGAATATCCAGTATGCATTCTGATTTGTTCACTATGTAAAGCTTGAAACCATTCTGCCTCAGCCTTAGGTTGTCTACCATTGGTAAGGACACGATCCACCTTCAGAGCAGGCAACAAGGCTTTTACCCCTCCTACATGATCATGGTCCCCATGTGTCAGCACAAGACAGTTGATGCGTTCCACTCCTTTAGAGCGCAAATAAGGCACTACAACATCCTTTCCGACTTCAAATGGATTTCTACGTTTTTGCCAAGGCTCTCTTCCAAAGGAGATCGTTCCTCCTGCATCTATTACATATACAAAAGAATTGTCTATCTCAACTATTATAGAGTCTCCTTGCCCCACGTCAATAATGGTAATTTCTACCTCGTCCTTTTTTCCCCATGGGTCACGAGCAATCATCACCAATAAAATGAAGAGAAAGGTCGCCATAAAAAGATCCTTTTTACGGTGATAGCCTAAATGCCACATTGCCCAAAAACCAACGCAAAAGCCCATATATAGTACGTGCCACCACCAAACAGGATGTGACCAATGCCGCAAGGGAATTTTTGTTTGGTGGAGAAATGTAAGAAAGGAATGAACAAAGGATAAAAGATAATCAGCTACAACAGAAGGTATGTAAGTTAATGCAATATGAATATGAGAAAAAAATAGCAGGATGTAGCCAAGCGGCAAAATAATATACGAATAGACAGGTACTAATAATACATTAACCAGCCATGAAATCGGTGAAAACAAATGAAAATAATGAATGAGAAAGGGAAATGAAATTAGTTGCGAAACTAGTGTGACGGCTAAAGTAGAAACCAACCATTTTGGCATAGGCCATTCCAATTGGACTAGCAACGGTACAAATACTAATAATCCCATCGTAATAAAAAAAGATAATTGAAATCCTAGATGAAATAATTGATATGGGTCGTAGATTAACATAATAAGCCCAGTGACACCAAGTATTTCTAGGCCCTGCGCAGATTTTTCTTGAGATCGTGCTAATAACCCAAGAATCCCCATACAGCCTGATCGTACGGCTGATACCCCCATACCCACTAGCCCTATATACATCAAAATAAATAGTATTCCTATCACATAAGAAATCTTTGTGGGAACACCAATCTTTTGTACAATCCATAAAAAGCCGCTAGACACGATTGTGATATGTAAGCCGGAAATGGCAAGCACATGAATAAATCCTAAATCAGCATAAACTGTTTGAAGATCAGCTTCTACCTCTGATTGCTGACCTAATAAAAGTGATTTGAAAAACCCAATGTTTTCAGGCTCCATACTTAGCTTTTCTAATTGTCTGGCTTCTTCTTTTTGCCATCTAGTAAAAAAAGCCCGCCAATCCCCTTCTCCCTCCTCAACCTCTATATCCGTAACATCCATATCAACTATTACTGCTACTTTTTGATACCGAAGATAGGATCTGTAATCGAACGCATGTGGATTACGAGCTGTACCTGGGAGCTTTATTGTAGCCTGTGCCTGAAAGGAATTACCCGAATGCCAGCCTTCTATAGTATTAATTTGCTCCTCATGCTGTAGCTTGAGACGAATAAGAACTCGCTCATTTAAATCTGTTGTCTGGTATGCGGTTTTCATTCTCTGTTTTCTGTTCACATTGTTAATTCGTGCATAGAACCTCACCAAATCGCCGTCTCGCTCGACGGGAGAATCAATTTTTCCCTCTAGGAAAACAAGCTCCTCTGCATACTGCACTAATTCAGAAGCATAACGACTATCGTACCAGCTAAAATAACAGGCACCAGCAAGGAGAGAGCCCATTAAGAGCAAGCTCCACTTCCTCATCTTGCCCTTCAACCCAATCGCGGCCAATATTAATAGAACAAATCCGATCCATAAATAAAAAGGAGGTGAAAAGAGCTTGAGCCTACCCAAATTACTAAGCCCAATCCCAATAATCCAACATAGTGATGTCAGAAAAAACTGATAGGCTGCCACCCGTTCTCCACCTTTCTCTCTATTCTCAATCCATTATAGGAGCAAGAATATGGACAAAAATAATAGAGAAAGCGGAGAGGGTTATAGTATAATAGAGCAAAATTATGATACATAGTAGTAAGAACAGTGTTCGGTGTCAAAGGAGAGAAGCAACATGGCGAGAAAAAGTTGGGATGAATATTTCCTAGATATTGCCGATCAGGTATCCACCCGTTCTACCTGCCCCCGCCTTCATGTGGGTAGCGTAATTGTAAAGGATAAACATATTATTGCAACGGGCTACAATGGCTCCATCCATGGTCACGATCATTGTGATGATGGTGGCTGTCTAATTAATGAAGCTGGACGTTGTGTGCGAACAGTGCATGCCGAGGTTAATAGTGTTTTACACGCAGATCGAGATAGTCTAAAGGGAGCTACGGCCTACGTTACACACGAGCCTTGTGAAAATTGCGCTAAAACACTCGCTCAATCAGGGATCGCACGGATCGTGTACCGTAATGCCTATCCAAATAAATGGAATGAACATTTCCTTAAAGGTATAGAGGTCGTTCACTTACCTGTTTCGGATGCAAGAAACAACTAACTAAACTACGATGTCGACATAGGTTCTCTTTCGCACAAGAGGACCTCTTATTTGTTTATCAATAAGATACAAAAGGCTAACCGAATCGAG
The DNA here is from genome assembly GCF_010748895.1 of Brevibacillus sp. 7WMA2. Classification (NCBI taxonomy): domain Bacteria; kingdom Bacillati; phylum Bacillota; class Bacilli; order Caryophanales; family Paenibacillaceae; genus Brevibacillus; species Brevibacillus sp. 7WMA2. Next base: position 5,243,046 of record NZ_CP048799.1, on the reverse strand, counting down.
CAAGAGAACTGACTTGTAGGCGAAACGAAAAAACATTTTACGCTCACCGTTTATATTTTGTTGTCCACTCGCCCTGCTATAATCGAGTCAACTGTCGCATTGCGCTTGCTTGGAATCCATGTTAGATTAAGATAGTGTATTTTCAGGGGACCACCCTGTGAGAGGAAGAGTCTAAGAGAATGTGTGGAATTGTTTCGTTCTTCAATAAGCATCAAGCACCTGCACAACTAGAAACGATAAAAGCAATGACCGACGTGATTTTGCACCGCGGTCCTGACGACGATGGTTTCCATGTAGAAGATAATATTGCATTAGGCTTCCGCCGTCTTAGCATCATTGACGTTGCTGGCGGTCATCAGCCTTTGTTTAATGAAACAAAAGATATCTGGATTATCGGTAACGGGGAAGTTTATAACTACAAAGAACTACAGACATGGCTAAAGGAACAAGGTCACGTGTTCCAGACCGATTCAGATATTGAGACCATTCTTCACTTGTATGAAGAGGTTGGCTTTGATGCACCGAAAAAACTTCGCGGTATGTTTGGTTTCACTATTTACGATAGCCGTAAACGTCTACTGTTTGGAGCGCGTGATCATTTTGGAATTAAACCGCTCTACTATACGGAAACGGCCGATTCAATTGCTGTAGCTAGTGAAATTAAGAGCTTGCTTGAACTGCCAGGCGTGCATCGAGCAGTCAATCAACAAGGATTTTATCATTATCTAACCTTTCAATATGTCCCTGATCCTGAGACAATGTATGAAGGAATATATCGCATCCCTCCAGGTCATTTCTTTATCATTCAAGATGATAAGCTGACACTTGAACAATATTGGGATGTTCACTTTGAACCGGATGAAAGTAAGCCATTCTCATATTTTGTAGAAGGTACCCGCTCTATTTTGCTAGATTCTGTAGATAAACACAGAGTTAGCGAGGTTTCTCGCGGTGCATTTTTATCCAGTGGTGTAGACTCCAGTAGCATCGTAGGCATGTTACGTAAGTTTGAACCAGTTAAAACCTTTTCAATTGGCTCTGATATCCCGGGATACAGCGAGCTCGATTACGCGCGCCGTACAGCAGAATATCTAGGTACAGAGCATCACGAAGTCACCATGAACGCAGAGCGTTATTTACAGGAATTGCCTCGTCTCATCTGGCATCAGGACGAACCAGTAGCAGATCCATCAGCTATTCTCCTATATTTCGTAGCAGAAATGGCTAGCGAGCACGTTACAGTTGTTCTTTCTGGTGAAGGGGCAGATGAATTCTTTGGCGGATACAACATCTATCGTGAGCCTCACTCCCTTCGGATGTTTAAGCATATGCCAGCTTGGATGAAATCCTCCATGCGTGGTGTTGCTGAACATTTGCCAGATAGCATGAAAGGGAAAAACTTCTTGATTCGCGGCTCTAAAACAGTTGAGGAGCGTTTCTTTGGAAATGCCATGATCTTCAGTGAAGAGATCAAGGAAAAAGTAGTGATGGAGAATATTAAACATGCTGGTCATTACAAATCTCCACTAGATATCACGCAAAAAATTTATCAGCGAGTCCAAGGCTATGACGATGTAACCAAAATGCAGTATTTGGATATCCATACTTGGCTTCGCGGCAACATTTTGATGAAAGCTGACAAAATGACAATGGCAAACTCTCTGGAGTTGCGTGTACCGTTCATTGATCCAAAGGTATTTGAATTCGCAGCAACTATTCCGACCAAATACAAGATTGCAGAAGGTACAACCAAGCATGTTTTAAGGGAAGCAATGAAGGATTTTTTGCCTCCTGAAATCAAGACTCGTCCTAAGCTTGGGTTCCCAGTTCCAACCCGTCATTGGTTGAAGAATGAATTCTACAAATGGGCGAAAGAATTGATTTTTGAAGCGAAAGTAGATCATTTAATTAATAAAGCTTATGTGTTGTACATGCTTGATGAGCATAAGGAAGGTCACGGTGATTATAGCCGTAAGATCTGGACCATTTTAATCTTTATGCTATGGCATCAGATTTTTATCGAGCAGAAATATTCCTTCCAGCCTTATGTAAGTCCTGCTGTTCAAATTCGCAAGCAAAACAACGCTTCAAGCATAGCAAGATAATAATCTGTAAAACCTTTCAATCTAAGTGATTGAAAGGTTTTTTTGCACTTGCCTCTATCTTTTTATACGATGTCTTTAAAGATGTGATGGAGGGATAAATCATGGTTATGGAATTGTGGGATCGTTATCAAAAATGGATTTTTGTGAGTGCTGCCCTTTTATTTATTGGACTTAGCTTCTGGATATACCCCGCCGCTGAATCCACCACTATGTCCGGACTTACTCCTGTTGCCTTCGCGGAAAAGGAAAGCACTGCTACGACCGAATTGCAAACAACTAAGCTTGCAGATTTCGAACAAAAAAATGCTACTGTGAACACTTATACAGGCTCAGATAAAAATAATGATTCTAAAGAAAAGCTCCTTTCTGATACTAGAGCTTCTGTATCCGTAGATTCCCCCCTTTCTAAAGATGAGCCAATAAGCAATATGAATCATTCCTCTTATATTGATGTAAAGGGAGCTGTCACACATCCTGGCTTATATTCTTTTGACTCAAATGAACGAGTCATGCATGTTATTCAAAAAGCTGGTGGTTTCTTAGCACAGGCTGATCAGAAGCGAGTTAATCTGGCACAAAAGCTAACGGATGGAATGGTTTTATATGTTCCTACCTTGCAAGAGTCAGCTACTTCTTTGCCTAACCAGTTTACTAATTCATCCCTTCACCCTAGCTTGCCAATTCAAAACAGTTTGCCATCTTCTTCACCCCAAGCTTCTGCTACTAAAATCAATATTAAAACCGCTACATTGGAGCAACTTATGAAATTACCAGGAATCGGAAAAACCCGAGCAGAGGATATCATTGCCTATCGCGATAAGAAGGGTTTTACTAAAATAGAAGATTTAATGAAAATTTCGGGTATAGGTAAGAAAATCTTTGAAAAAATAAAAAAGATTGCAATCTGTGAATAAATGAACCCAAATATTTAGATATATGTATTAGATGGGACGGGGCTCATGAAGAAATAAGCCTCTAGTGAGTATCCCAAAAAAATTTTTCTAAGCGAGTAGATTAAGAACGACAATTTATCAGCTTCGTAAGCTCATTTTCCCGGGGAATAAAGATATTTTTGTTATTTTATTAGATAGGTTTGTTATGGAAATAAAAACGTTACTCTCTCCAAAAAACATGAACCCCTCCTTCAGCACATAAGATGTAAAGACCTCTTTTTAGAACGAAAAATAGCATGACTTGTACCGTTCTTTACAAAAAAAATATGGAGGGATTATCATGCAACTTGGGTTTATTGGAACTGGAAGTATGGGGGGCATGCTCATACAATCTTTTATTCGATCTCAGGCTGTGTTACCCGACCAAATTAGAGCCTATAATCGAACCCCAGGAAAATTGGCACTTCTACAAGAACAATTTCCAGAATTGCAAATCGCTATGAGCAATGTTGACGTCGTTACAAATAGCGATCTGATTTTTTTATGTGTCAAGCCAAAAGAATATCGATCAGCATTAGCTGAATTCGCATCTGCTCTTTCCGGCGAACAGGTCTTGGTTACAATTACAAGTCCCATAGTAGTAGAAGACCTGGAAAAATTCGTCCCTTGTCAGGTCATACGTGCAGTTCCAAGTATCACTAATCAAGCTTTGAGTGGACTCATCTTGCTCGAATACGGTCGTTCTGCCACAGATGAGTCAAAGGATCGTTTACTCCACCTTCTATCACATATCGGCCTCCCCTTGGAAATTCAAGCTCCATTTTTACGAATCTCGGCAGATATCGCTAGTTGTGGACCTGCCTTTCTCAGCTATACACTGCAACAAATAATTCGGTCTGCGGAAGAAGAAACTGGTCTACCCCACGAAACAGCCGTTCATTTGACAACCCAAATGCTAATTGGAGTAGCTGAATTATTAAAACAAGGACATTTTACCCTACCAGAGCTACAGGCGCGTGTCTGCGTACCAGGAGGAATTACCGGAGAAGGGCTACGAATTTTACAAGGTTCCCTACCTGGGGTATTTCATCATGTATTCCGCATCACACAAAAGAAATTTGAAGAGGATCAACGAGAACTGAAGGAACAGCTGGAAAATTGGTAGTCAGTATTGGAAAGAATCATGAAAGAAAGATTTTATAGACATGGCTGTTTTAACCTATTACGTTCATCCTTACGCCAATAGCATGGGGCTTTATTATGTGGCAGATGATTTATTGACCTCGATTATTCACCTAAAATTCAATATGACTTATATGTACTACTTATTCCATGTACATAGGTAACATATAGGAGAATAAAAGAGTGTCAACAATTCGCAAAAGAAAAAAGCCCCCCTCCTATAGCTAATTTCTAGCATCAGGAGAAGAGGCTGTCTTTTTTACACGAATACGAAACAGATGATTAACCTACTACAATATTAACCAGTTTACCTGGGACAGCAATTACCTTACGAACAGTTTTACCGTCAATAAGTGCAATTCCTTTTTCATGAGCAAGTACATGCTTCTCTAGCTCATCTTTGCTAAGTCCGTTAGCGACTACCATCTTGTCACGTACTTTACCATTGATTTGGATTACGATTTCTACTTCATCCAGCACCAATGCTTTAGGATCAAATGTTGGCCATTCCTGCATGTGTATGCTACTAGTCTTACCGATCAATTGTTGCCACATTTCCTCAGAGATATGTGGTGCGATTGGTGCTAGCAGAATGATAAGAGTCTCCATGGCAAAAGCAAAGGTACCGCGGTCTGATTCTGCTGGGTAGCTGTACATCTTATTAACTAGCTCCATAATCGTACTGATCGCTGTATTAAAGGTATAACGCTCACCAATATCTTCTGTTACCTTCTTAATCGTATGATGCGTAGTACGGTACAAATCTTTGGCTGCATCATCATTCGCAGCTACTTGATAAGAAGCTTGGAATAATTCTTGATTGCTTTCTACCAAACGCCATACACGATTCAAGAAACGGAAGCTTCCTTCTACTCCAGTATCTGTCCAGTCTAGATCGCGTTCAGGTGGAGCCGCAAACAGAATAAACAAACGAACCGTATCCGCTCCATACTTCTCAATCATTTCGTCTGGGCTTACCACATTGCCTTTTGATTTAGACATTTTAGCCCCGTCTTTTAATACCATTCCTTGTGTTAACAAGCTACGGAACGGTTCGTCGAAGGACAGCATGCCTGCATCATGTAGCACTTTGGTAAAGAATCGGGAATACAACAAGTGCAGGATTGCGTGTTCAATACCGCCAATGTATTCATCGACTTGCATCCACTTGTCTGCGTTCTCTTTAGAGAAAGGCAGTTCCTTGTTGCTTGCATCAGTATATCGTAAATAATACCAAGAAGAATCGATGAAGGTATCCATTGTATCCGTCTCGCGTTTTGCTGCTCCACCACATGTTGGGCACGTGGTTTTCATGAATTCCTCAGAGCTAGTCAATGGATTCCGTTTTCCATCGATAACTACATCTTCTGGTAATAACACAGGCAGTTGTTCTTTTGGTACTGGTACTACGCCACAGCTATCGCAATAAATGATTGGAATTGGCGCGCCCCAATAGCGTTGTCGAGAAACCAGCCAGTCGCGAAGACGATAAGTGGTAGACAATCCGCCTTTACCTTGCTGTTCAAGTACATCAGCAATCGCTTTAATCGCTTCACGGTTTGGCATCCCATCAAATTGAGCAGAGTTTATTAAGGTGCCGTCTTCTGTATAAGGCGCATCGATACCAATTTCCTCAGCTAGAATTTCTGGATTTTCCGGATTAATAACTACTTTAATCGCTAAATCATACTTTTTCGCGAATGCAAAATCACGTTCATCATGGGCTGGCACACCCATTACAGCACCTGTACCGTAATCAAGCAGTACATAGTTGGCTACCCAGATCGGTACTTGCTCTCCTGTTAGAGGATGCTTCGCGTATGCTCCTGTGAACAGGCCCACTTTTTCAGCATCAGTCGCTGTACGAGTAATGTCGCTTTCTTTCTTCATTTCTTCGACAAAAGCAAGAACAGAAGCTTCTTGTTCTTTACCAGCGATCAATTTTGGTACTAATGGATGTTCCGGTGCCAATACCATATAACTTACACCATAAAGCGTGTCAGGACGAGTTGTAAATACTTTTACCTGCTCATCATTAAGCTCTGGAATTGTGAAAGTAACATTAGCTCCTTCGCTTTTCCCAATCCAGTTCTTTTGCATCGTACGTACTTTTTCCGGCCAACCAGACAATTTGTCTAAATCCGTCAACAGACGTTCTGCATAATCAGTAATACTAAAGAACCACTGTTCCAAATCCTTCTTCGTTACTTCTGAATCGCAGCGCCAGCATAAGCCATCAATTACCTGCTCATTCGCAAGCACGGTTGAGCATTCTGGGCACCAATTTACAAAAGCACGTTTGCGATATGCAAGACCTTGTTCTAGGAAAGTTAAAAATAGCCATTGCGTCCATTTATAATAATCTGGGGAGCAAGTCGCCACTTCACGACTCCAGTCAATACTTACACCCAGACGGTTTAATTGCATTTTCATAAAATCAATATTTTCATATGTCCATTTAGCTGGCTGTGCTCCGAATTTAACTGCAGCATTCTCAGCCGGCAAACCAAATGCATCCCAGCCCATTGGGTGCAATACTTGAAAACCACTCATACGCTTCAAACGAGCAATAACATCCCCGATTGAATATACACGCATATGGCCCATGTGCAAACGCCCAGATGGATACGGAAATTGCTCAAGGCAGTAAAATTTAGGCTTAGAGGAATCCTCCACCGTTTTGTTTGTTTTTTGTTCGTTCCATTTTTTCTGCCATTTGACTTCCAGCTCTTGTGGATTATACGGCATAGACATTTGCTACATCCTCCTTCTACTCTTTCACAAATCCTTCTTACATTGGTAACATGTTTAAAAGGTTACCCGCGTCTCATGATTAGCAGACAAAAAAACCGTCTTGCCCCTAAGACACACAAAAAACCTCACATCTCTAACAGCCGAAAAAGCTGCTAGGGACGAGAGGTTGTTTTTCTTCTCGCGGTACCACCCTAGTTAGCAAAGCAACAGTTTAACATGATGAAATGTTACCCAGTGCCCTACTCCCTTCCTTTTCCGTAACGTGGACAGACGCTTTTGCCTACACAACGAAAGTCTTCAGCAAAAAAGCAATGAGGGGAGTTCCAAAAAGAATCGGGTTGACTCGCACCTACCGTCAACTCTCTTATGCCGGATCTAGCTTTTGTACTAGGCCTCATTTTCGCTTTGTTCATATATGAATCGATTATAGTCGTTTTTACCGGAACATGTCAATCATGAGGACGTTTGGCTGAAAAAAATAGCCGTTCACTTTCAGCAACAGGAGGAAGATTCACAAAATCAGCAGTTAGCTTAATTTCTTCAAAGCCAGCCTCTCGTAGCCACAAAATAATCTCTGTTGGCTGATAAGCTCTTTGGTATTGTGTTTCTTCCCGTTTTTGATAGCATCCATTTTCTACCCGAATAAAGAAAGTAAGATCATGCTCTACTTCCATTCGCTCTTCATCCGTATAGCATTGCCAGATGTAATTGATCTCTTCATCTACATGCGTAAATGTGTTATTTCCAAAAAAGGTGAGAATTTTATAAGGACTATGTACATCAAAAAGGAAAGTTCCACCTGGTTTTAGATGCTGGTACACACGCTGAAACGTAGCTTGCACAGCTTCCTTTTCCGTAATATAGCTAAGGCAATCACAGAAGGAAATAACCGAATCAACCGGGCTGACAGAGAGCTCTGTCATATCTTGTTCAACCCAATTAATATCAACATGTGCTGTCTTCATTTTTTCGTAGGCAATTGCAAGCATCTCTGGCGATAAGTCAACACCGGTTACCTGATAGCCTTTTTGGGCCAGAGGAATGGCAATACTGCCTGTACCACATCCCAAGTCAAGAATTGTCTGTGGCTTACCGTGTAGCTGCCAATAATCCTCCGCCCAAACCAGCCAATCCTGATAAGGCGTATCCGCCATCAACGCATCGTAGACTGTAGCTAAATGCGTATATGACATAGCCTTTTCCTACACTTCTACAGTGACGCGAGGTGCATCAGACCATAGTTTTTCAAGATTATAGAAGTCGCGTTCTTCTTTATGGAAAACGTGAACAACTACATCTCCACAGTCAACTAATACCCAACGACCTTGTTCTTCCCCTTCAATACCACGAATATTATACCCATTTTTATGCACCTGATCACGAATTTCACGAACAATCGCCTGTACTTGACGCTCATTGTTACCGTGACAAATGATAAAACGGTCTGCCATAACTGAGATGGTGTGGATGTCAAGCACCACAATATTTTCTGCTTTTTTATCTTCACACGCTTTATATGCTAGTTGAAGTAATTGATTGTCTAATTGTACCATGAAAGGCCTCCTCATTCTATTACAAGATCATTATAAGCAAGCAAAGTGAGCGGATATACCCGCTGTTTTTTTTCAATTAAAAACCGTATTGTTCCTCCGAGCGCAAGTGCTAACGCCTGATTCAAGTCTTGCTCTGCTAGGCACCTAATGTCCTCTACACCAGGATAATTGCGATTGGGTTCAATGTAATCAGCCAGACAAACAACCTTCTCCAGCAAGGACATGTTCTCACGACCTGTTGTATGATAACGAATCGCTTGCAGTATCTCAGCATCCTGTATCTGTAGCTCCTGTTGTACCACAATCGCTCCTACAAAAGAATGCCATAATTCTTTATCCCCTGAGAGCAGATCCTGAGGTAAATCATAACGAAGAAGATAATCACGTAGCCGCGAAATCTCCCAGCATTTGCAGTAATCATGCAGCAGTCCCGCTAACTCAGCTTTGATCGGATCTGCTCCGTAGCGAATGGCCAGCTTTTTGGCTGATTCTGCGACACCTAAGGTATGCTGGTAACGCTTTTCATGCATTTGAGCTCTAACCTGCTTAAGCAAGGCTTCTCTATGTTGGATCTGCTCCATATAACCCGCTCTCCTTTATATAGCATTCCACCGCTGAAGGAACAAGATAGCGAATACTTTTTCCAATCTGGATCTGTTCGCGGACATACGTAGAAGAAAGGTCCCAAAGCGGAATCTCGATAAAATCCACATAGGTTGTCCATCTTGAAGGCTGTGGTGCGAAGTGAGGACGATGAAATCCAATAAAACGTACCAGCTTTACCAACTCTTCTATGGCATGCCACTGTGGTAGCATCTCTACCATGTCCCCTCCAATAATAAATGAGAACTCGTAAGTAGGATGTAATGTAACTAATTGTTGCATCGTGTCAACAGTGTAAGAAGGACCTTCTCGATCCAGCTCTACCGTCGTAATTCGAAACTGCGGATGATTACGTATTGCTAATCGTACCATTTCTGCTCGGTGAATAGCGTTTGCTACACTTTTTTTCTGTTGTTTATGGGGCGGAACATGAGCAGGCATAAACCAAACCTCATCAAGTTTTGCCTGCTCTCTCGCCTGCTCGGCAATTAATAAATGTGCATTATGAATTGGATCAAATGTGCCACCCATTATCCCAATACGTTTCATATGCTTTCTTTAATCCCTATGGTAGCACGATCGTTTTATTTTCTTTTGACTCTTTGTACAAAACAACGGTATGACCGATTAATTGTACCATTTCCGCACCTGCTCCAGTTGCCAAATCTTCTGCCACTGCATGCTTGTCATCCATATTATTTTGCAAAATGGAGACTTTAATAAGCTCGCGTACCTCTAGAGCCTCTTGAATCTGCTTTACCATATTTTCATTTACTCCGCCCTTCCCTACTTGAAAAATAGGCGTAAGGTGGTGAGCCATAGAGCGCAAATAACGTTTTTGTTTACCAGTTAGCATTTAATTTCCTCCTTGTTGCAAATGCTGCAACACAATTTCTCTCATTTTGTCAGTAGGCGCCGCTTCACCTGTCCACAGTTCGTAAGCCAGCGCCCCTTGATTTATAAACATGCCAAGACCTGAGTGATGGGTTGCTCCGATTTCTTTGGCACACTGTAACAATTGTGTTTCTAATGGGTTATAGATTAAATCGCTTACGATTAAATCAGGCCGTAAGCATTTTCTATCTACAGGCATTTCATGAATATGAGGGTACATTCCAATAGAAGTCGTATTGATTAAAAGGGTGCTGTCTTGAATTGCTAGCTCCGCATGAGCAAATGAATATACACGTATAGGGATTTGAGACCCCAGAGCCATCGCCAATAATTCTGCACGCTCAAGTGAGCGATTCACAATCCGAATTTCTTTTACTCCACGTTCTACCAATGTACATGCAACTGCGCGAGCGGCACCACCAGCACCTAATAGCGTAACCGTCTGCTCTGTTAAATCAATCCCTGTTTCTTCTAATAACGAGCGAACATACCCTGTTCCATCCGTATTATATCCAATCAGGGTGCCATCTTCATTTACAATAGTATTAACGGCTCCAATCCGTTCTGCCAAGGGATCAATTTTATCCAAATACGGAATAACGGCTACCTTATGCGGTATGGTGACGTTAGCGCCTCGCATGCCTAAAGCACGAATAGCCTCGACCGCTTCTTTAATCTGATCATCATTAACTTCGAAAGCTGCATAAGCAAATGGCAATTGTTTTTGTTCAAAAGCCGTATTATGCATCACTGGAGATAAGGAATGTCCTACAGGACGTCCAAACAGCCCAACCATTGTCGTTTTACTATGTAACAGGAAGACCCCTCCCCCAAGTAAAGTTAGAAAAGCCCCTCCGCAAAGAAGGGGCTTGCTTGTTGTTCAAGTGATCGACACAGACTTGATTAAATTAAGCCTTTTCGTAATCCGACACTTACACCCTTTGGCACATGTACTTCTACGACCCCTTTTACTTTTCCCTGAAGCGCAATCCAGCCAAGCCCAGCAATAACAATATCAGTTGGTCCATTTGTATCAATTTTTAGCGTATAGCGGGTAAATGGCAATAACGCTTTAGCCGCTTCTCCTGAAGGTGGGGCAAGCATCTCCCCATGATGCTTCTCCAGCACTTCTTCCGCATTATCTAATTTTGTACGGTGAATGTACAGGTCATTAGCCAAATAGCAAGCAAATGGCTGACGTTCTCCCCTTACATAGTCAACGCGAGCCAATCCACCGAAGAACAACGTCTGTTTATCGTTTAATTGGAAGACGCGCGGATTAATCCGTGATTTCGGAGTAAGTTTGCGTAAATCCTCAGGTGACACAAGATGACCAATCTGATCACGATTAATAATACCAGGTGTATCAAATATAGAACGTCCATCCTCTAGAGGAATTTCGATCTTATCTAAGGTAGTTCCTGGGAAGGGCGATGTGGTGATTTCCATGTCCGCTGCACCGTAATCGTGTAAAATCCGATTAATCAGCGTGGATTTACCAACATTCGTTACCCCTACAATATAAACATCGCGTCCTTTGCGGAATTCACCAATCCGAGCAAGTAGCTCATCAATCCCTGTTCCTTTTTCCGCACTCACGAGAACCACTTCATTCGGCTTTAAACCACGTTCTTTCGCTTCATGCTGAATCCAGTTTTTCACACGATTAAGATTAATATTGCGCGGTAATAAATCTACTTTATTTCCGACCAACAAGATTGGATTTTGTCCAACAAAGCGCGGCAATCCCCGTAGCCAAGAACCTTGGAAATCAAATAAATCAACTACCATAACCACTAAGCATTTTGTGGAACCAATTCCATTTAAAATACGGAGAAAATCATCATCATGCATTTCTACAGGCGCTACTTCATTATAGTGTTTAATGCGAAAACAACGCTGACAAATCACTACTTCACGCTTCAATGCAGAAGCTGGTGCATAGCCTGGCTTCGCTTTATTTTCTGTCTGTATTTCAACTCCACAGCCCGCACAGCTAACTGGGCCCTCGAAGTCCTGATTTACTTCTTGTTGTTGTACCACGAAATCATTCCTTTCTTGCTCATCCAGTGCAGGGCAAGTCGTTCCATTTTCCGGTTAAATCGCGTAAAAAAACCATCCGAATTTTTAACTGGAACAACCAAAATGGTATGAAACCCTAAAAGGTTGCCGCCCAGCACATCTGTAAACAATTGATCTCCAATAACGACTGTCTCCTCAATGCGAACATTCATAATTTCAATCGCACGTTTAAACGCCTGATTGGTAGGCTTTCGCGCAGCTGGAATATAGTGGCATTGTAAGGGTTCACAAAAGTGTAAAACCCTTGCCTTATTATTATTGGATACAACCGTCACTTGAATTCCTGCTTCATCCAAACGCTTAAACCAATTCATTACCTCTGGAGTAGCATCAGGTGTATCCCATCCAACTAACGTGTTATCCAAATCAGTGATTACCGCTTTGATGTTACGTTTTCGGAGTTCATCTATATTAATGGAAAAGATGGATTCCACATACTCATTTGGGGTTAACTTCTGTAACAGCAAATGCCCGTACCTCCCGTTCACCGTTCACTGGTCTTGCATGCACCACGAACGAGATATCGGGACTAACTATACCATATTTGGAAGGCTTGTTGCAAAACAAAATCAAATCTGCTATAAAGAAAGGTTCTCTTTTTCAATTAATTTGCAAACCCGCTCTGTTGGCCGCCAACAATCAAAACGATAGGAAGGCTTCGTCTCATACCCGAGCCTACCACAGGAGTACGTGGTTTTATCACCCTGACCACCCTTGTGCACACAAAAATGCTGACATGTCGCACAGCAATGAAACCGATTCGTATCAGCCATCTCGTTTATTCCTCTGTTCTTCCAAACCAATGATATCGATTTCGGGCAACCCAAGCATATGCTTTTTCACCGAAATAAGCAGCACCGGGCAAATAAAAGAACGGGGATAACCAGCAAAAATAAGTAAGGGCAAGCAATTTTCTCACTGCATAAAATGCTCGCAGACGTTCTCCTGAGGGAAGAAGGACCTCCATTGCTTCTCCGCATGCTTTATCCTGTAAATCACAAGCAGGCGCTTCCTCGTAATGACGCCACTCTATCTGATGCTTTTTCCCAGGTAACAATAAACTAGTTAACCGTTCACGAATAAAGCAGCACATCTTGCAATGCTCATCATAATAAACAATAGTCTTACTCATGTTACATTCCTTCTTTCCAAGCGGGGAGTGAAAAAATACTAAGCTGTTCAAATCTTTCCTTCTGTTCCTCTTTCCGCAGAAAATTAGAAAAGCCGACACCAATCAATCTAACGCCGCTTGAGAAATCAAATTCGTCCAATAAAAATTCTAACCATTCCTCCCAGGATGTTCCTGACATTACTTTACGCTGTTTGCTTTTTGTTGTGAAGTCAGTAAATCTTACTTTTAGCGTGAGGGTTTGAGGATGTACCCCCTCCTGCTCCGCTTCTTCTTTTATATGAGCAAGTAATTCACGGGCAATTTCAGCGATTCGGTCACGCTCCTGCAAATCGTACACTAGGGTGGTTTCACGGCTAATGGATTTTACAGGGCGATCCATTTCAATTTCTCGTTGATCAATTCCGCGTGAACGCCCGTATAGCGCATGTCCCCACTTGCCAAATAGTTGAACCATTTCCTCTACAGACAGCTCCCACAAATCTCGAACTGTCTCAATCCCCTTTTTAGATAAAACCTCCTGCGATTTTTTACCTACACCATGTAAAACACTAATTGGTAACGGAGCCAGAACATCCAAAGCATTTTCCGCACGGATAATGACAAAAGCATCTGGTTTTTTCAAATCACTGGCGATTTTGGCTAGAGACATATTGTAGGATAACCCGATACTACAGGTAAGGCCCGTTTCTTGTTTAATACGTCTTTTCAACTCTTTGGCAATGGGAACTGCGTTTTCGTAATGGGACACATCTAAGTAAGCTTCATCTAGTCCGATGGGCTGATACAATTCCGCATACTCGGTATAAATCCGTCTAATTTCCTCGGATTTTTCATGATAACGAGCGAAGCGACATGGAACAAAAATACCCTGTGGACATTTTTTTCGTGCAAGAGCAACTGGCATAGCAGAACGCACACCAAACGAACGGGCCTCGTAGCTGCAGGTAGCTACTACGCCCCGATTGCCGGTGCCTCCCACAATGACAGGCTGATTCCGCCATTCTGGATGATCCAGTTGTTCTACGCTAGCATAAAATGCATCGATGTCCACATGAATAAATTTTTTCATAGTCGCTTCACCCAAACATATATTCTCATCCGATTCTATTGTTATTATAGAACACTGGGTGTAACGATTCAATTCACTTCGTTGGGCTATTTGCATTTTGAGTAGTATCCCAGGGTTTGTTTACCCATCTACGCATGGCAAAGCACCCGCGGAACCATTCATCCATTCCTTGTGCAATCCATACCCCAAGCAAACCAAGTCCAAAATAGATACCAAGCGTATAACTAAAGACTACCGCAATCCCCCACATCGCAAAAATGCCGATGATTACAGGGAATCGAACATCACCAGCGGACTTTAACGAACCCATTAAAACAATGTTCATCGCTCTACCTGTTTCGGTAAGGACCATAATCCACAAAACAGGGAGGGCTACAGCAATAATAGCTGGGTCAGTCGTAAACATTTGTAAGATCGGCGAGCCTAACAATGCGATAATCAGTGTCGTGGCAAACGAGGCACACATTGAAATTTTTAAGGTGCGCATCCCTCGACGTAATGCCTGATCGTATTGTTTCCCGCCAATATAACGGGCCACCAGCAACTGTGTACCTTGTGCAATCGCTAATGTAAATAGATAGCAGATCATAGAAATATTCAATACATAGACACGTGCTGCCAGCGATGCAGTTCCCATCATCGCAATAAATCCTGTAATGATTACTTGTGATAGCTGGTAGGACAAATTTTCACCAGCCGAAGGAATCCCAATCGCTAAAAGGCCTTGGATGTCCTTTTTTCTTACAATAAAGATATCTTTAAATCGAATACGTAAAGCAAGCTGACGAAAAACCAAATATATCAAAGCACCCACTGCAAAGGCACGTGCGACCACCATTGCCCAAGCTACGCCAGTCACTCCCGTAATAGGCAATCCAAAAATACCGGTAATCGCGATAACATTACCACCTACACTAATCATGTCCATCAACAGGGTAACCATCAAGGAGTCCTTCGTATATCCATGACTGCGAAGTACAGCACTTAAAGCTAAGGCAATTGATTCTAGAAACAAGGACGCCCCACAAATTTGTACAAACAAAAGTCCATAGGTAAGAACATCTCCTTCAAGCTCAAAAAGACCAAGGAATTGTTTACCAAATATTACTACAATTGCAGCAACAACCATTCCAAACCAAAAATTTAAGCCAAAAGCAGATCGTGCTAGCTGTCTTGCCTGATCTAATTGATTAGCTCCTAGTCTTTGACCAATCAAAATAGTCGCACCAATTGACGTCACGTTAAAAATTAAAATAAAAATATTTAAGAGCTGATTTGCCACGCCTACACCTGTAGCTGCGTCATCGGAATAATGACTCAGCATCAGAGTTGCAATAATCCCCATCCCCATATGTAGCGCTAATTCAAAGAAGATCGGCCACGTAATTTGAAATAGAGTTTGACGCTGATATTTGTTTGTTTCTGTGTTCACATTCATCCTTCTTTACTCCATTGACATCGATTCATTCTCAAAGATTTGTTCATTATAACGCGATGTTAGGTGGATGGGAATAGAGATAAGCATGCAGACAAAAAAAAATGAGCTACCCACAAGGTTAGGTAGCTCCCATTTATCTTTTTTTAGGTTTTCTCCACTACACTGTTCATTACGATCAAGGAAATCTTACATTCTTATATGTTGCTGTGTTGCTTATTTAAATGTTTTAAAACGCTCATCTAGTGGTTTGAATTCTTTTTCGTTAGGAGCCATTGTTGGTTGACCAAATGGCATTTGAGCAATTAGTTTCCAATGAGCTGGAGTATTCCACTCTTTTCTCACGTCTTCATCAATTAATGGATTGTAATGCTGCAAGGTAGCTCCTAAGCCTTCCATTTCAAGAGCAGTCCAGATAACAAATTGATGCATACCAGAAGATTGTTGAGACCAAATAGGGAAGTTATCTTTATAAAGCGCAAAATCCTTTTGCAATTGCTCTACAACTTGTTGGTCTTCAAAGAAAAGCACTGTTCCGTAACCATTACGGAAAGATTTCATTTTTTCTTCAGTTGGAGCAAAGTTGTTATCCCCAACTACCTTACGCAATGCTGCTTCTGTCAAATTCCACAATTTATCATGTTGTTCTCCTAATAGAAGCACAATGCGAGCTGTTTGGGAATTAAATGAAGATGGCGTATGCTTTAGGGCAAATTCGATGATTTCTTTGATTTTATCATCTGAGATGCTTACTTCTTTGCTGATACCATAAATAGAACGTCTTCCTTCAACTGCTGTATAGAAATCTTTTGCCATGGTAGATGCCTCCCTGTTGTTAGAAAAAATAATGCTACTCAAAACATTGCCCTAATGGCGTCAAGTTATACAGACGCAACAGTGAAACGTTTGTTTACAAATTGTGGATTTTCAAGCTCGTCTAGTACTGCAATCGCATAATCCTCCATGCTGATAGAGCTTTCACCTTTTGCATTTACCAATAAATTGTCTTCCCCTTTTTGATAACGCCCTGTGCGCTCACCTGGTTCAAACATGGCTGATGGGCTCAAGAAAGTCCATTGAGGTAGATTGGATTGCTTTAGAATCTCTAGATTTTTGCCTTGATTTGTCGCTGTAGCCAAATATTCTTTAGGGAATTCTGGTGTTTCAAATAGACGAACCGTTTTCGCTTCATCTACAAACAAGCTTCCCGCTCCTCCAACTACAAATAGCTTTGTTTGTGGAGCATTTTTTAGCGCTTCAATCAAAACATTTCCTGCTTCCACATGTAAATGTTCTTCGCCTGGTTTTGCACCAAAGGAATTAACAACAACATCAAATTTATTTAAATCCTGAGTAGTTAGGTCAAATATGTCTTTTTGTAGTACAGCTACCTTTTGGTTTTGATCAAGCTTAGATGCATCGCGTACAATAGCTGTCACTTCATGACCTCTTTGCAATGCCTCTTGCATGATCAATTTTCCTGCTCTTCCTGTTGCTCCAATAATAGCGATTTTCATAGTATAGGCCTCCTTATTTAGGAATCAAATATCAAACACGGTGCTCATTTGAATAAATCAGATCAGATCAAGTCATTGGACAACCGCTCTTCTTGTAACTATTTTAGTTACAACTAAACCTTTTGTCAAATGTTTTTTTTAGATTGCCCAAAATTAGTCGATTTGTGCATAGAACCTAACAAACTTTTCCCTTATGTTACGCTTTATATCTAGCAAAAAAGCGCGTAAACAAAGGAATCCCTCGTTCCTTGTTCACGCGCTTTCGTTTTCCTTATGCTTCTGTTTGCTGGTTCACTAGCTGTACAAACGCCTTACAAATCCCAAGCATTTGTTCGTCATGCATCCACATACGTTCAGGATGCCATTGGACTGCAATTGTGCGACCATCTTCGCTTTCAAAGCCTTCAATGACCCCGTCAGGAGCCACAGCCGTCACACGGTAACCTGTAGGCAATGTTTTAACAGCCTGATGGTGAGAGCTATTGACTAAAACGGTTTCAGATCGTAAAGCCCTCTTTAAAAAGCCATCTGACACCTGAATGTAGTGAGAGCCGTACTGCTTTGAACCAATTTGCTGATGTTGCAACGCGTTTGGATATGCACACTCGATATCCTGAATCAGGCTACCCCCGACTGTTACAGCTATCATTTGTGCCCCTCTGCATATTCCAAGCATCGGCTTACGTGCACGTAATAGAGCACGGATTAGTCGGAGCTCGGCTTGATCACGTTCGTAGTCCACTTCACCAAGCCGTTGATGAGGAGCTTCTCCGTAGAGATGAGGGGCAGGATCAACGCCACCAGTCAAAAGCACAGCGTCCACAGCCTCAAGCATCTCAGCAATTGGATAGAATTCCTCGTGTATTAACGGCAAAAGAAGCGGTATTCCTCCGCTTCTGATAATGCCTTCCACGTAACAATGACTCGTGTAGAAAAAATGATCCACACGATTGTCTGAAACATACATTTTGGAACTAGCGATCCCGATAACCGGACGCAAGCATCTCGCTCCCTTTCTACTCGC
This sequence comes from Brevibacillus sp. 7WMA2, assembly GCF_010748895.1. Lineage (NCBI taxonomy): Bacteria > Bacillati > Bacillota > Bacilli > Caryophanales > Paenibacillaceae > Brevibacillus > Brevibacillus sp. 7WMA2. Next base: position 5,224,803 of record NZ_CP048799.1, on the reverse strand, counting down.
GACGGGCGTATTTATAATCGACGAAGCCTAGTGCGTCGATGACTACGCCTTTCACATCATCCTTTTGTAACCATTTATATGTGTAATAGTAGATCGGAGTGACTGGCATTTCATTCATGAGCATCGTATCAGCTTGTTTTAATAGCTCCCTACGTTTCTCCTGATTACCTTCTGCTGAAGACTTGGCTAAAAGCTCGGTATATGTTGGGTTAGACCATCCAGATTTGTTGCTACCACCTTCTGCTTTAAATACCTCCAAAAAATTAATTGGATCATTAAAATCACCAATCCAACTAGCACGTGCAATTTGGAAGGAGCCTTCCTTCATCGCTTCACGTACTACTTTTAACTCCATGTTTTTCAGTTTCACTTCTACGTTCAAGGTTTTGCGCCATTGATCCTGTATAGCTTGCGCAAGCTTTGCATGTAACTCATCCGTATTATACAAAAGCTCGATTTCCGGTAATTTTGTCAGCTTCTCTTCTTTTAAGCCTTCTGCTAACAGTTGTTTCGCTTTCGGAATATTATTATCTGTAAAATAACCACTAGGGTTTAATGACATGGATGGAGGTAGGATTCCAAGTGCCGCTGTTCCCCCCGTTTGCACAATGTTATCAATCAGTGCCTGACGATTGATCGCATAGGCAAATGCTTGACGTATTTTTTTATTGTTGAATGGAGCTTTTTTGGTGTTAAATACATACCAGTACGTTCCCGCGGTCGCTTGGGTATGCAATTTATCTTTTAATGCACCAATCGCATCTGACGGAATATCTCCTAGGGGAGAACCAGACCAATCTAGCTCGTTGTTATCATACATGCTCAATTCTGTTGTAGAATCCTCAATCATGTTAAACTCTAACTTTTCCAATTTTACATTCGCTTTATCCCAATACGTCGGATTCTTCTCAAATGTAATCTTAGATTTATGCTGCCATTCTTTCATGATAAATGGGCCGTTTCCAACTAGTGTGGACGCATTATTTGCCCATTTCTCATTAGCCTCTACCACCTTCTGGTTCACTGGATAGTAGGTCACGGAGGACAGTAACTCCAGGAAGAAAGGAGTTGGATTTTCTAGCTGTACCTCCAGTGTCTTATCATCAAGCGCTTTTACACCTACTTGATCTAATGTTACCTCTTTGGCATTGGCCTTTTGACCATTCTTAATATAATAAAGCTGGTAGGCATACTCAGAGCCTGTTTTCGGATCTAGGACACGTTTCCAAGCATATTCAAAATCCTTAGCGGTAACCGCATCACCATTTGACCATGTAGAGTTGCGCAATTTGAATGTATAGGTTTTCAAATCGTCTGAAATCGTATAGCTCTCTGCTACTGATTCATGCAGCTTGCCATCCTCGCCCAAACGGAACAAGCCATCAAAGGCGGAGCGGGCAACAGCCATGGAAATGGCGTCCTGTGCTAAACCTGGGTCAGCAGTTGGCGGTTCGGTTTTAATATTGAGGCGTAATTTCTGTTCCTTCGTTCCAGCATTTGCTGTCTTTTCAGGTTTAGAAGTTGAATCGGAACTGTTTGTACTAACTACACCACACCCCGCTAGCACGGAAGACAGAAGCAGGATAGTACAGAGGGAACGGATGGGAAATCGCTTCATCGGTTTACACTCCTCATTTTTCAAATAGCAAAAAATCATTTCGATCTTTCTTCACGAGGTTCTCAAGGAAAAGCACTTTACCATTAGAGTAAGAAATCGAATTTTTGCATAATCATTCATACCATCAACGGTATATTTTCTTGTCCTAATGCGCTTTTCGGCTCATGCCCTCAGTGAAAACTTTTTATTATTATAGTGGATTCGTTTATTCATGTATATACAAATGTAATCAAACGATGGTGATATTTTCATGATAATATCACTTGGAGCACAGATGCTGGAAATGACGGAAAAGGCTGGTGGCCAATGAGGAATCTATATAAAGTATCTTTCTACGGGTGAATATTTTATGCATAAAGAAAACAATCTTGTCTATTCAGCTAGTCTTGAATCAATCAAAGACCATTTTACCTAGCTTACCAATAGTTTGTTTAGCGATGTACTTCTCTAATCCATGTTGTAAAAGAAATAATCTGATTTCAACACAAAAAGACGCTCGTAACAACACGAACGCCTTTTACTACTACCGTTTTTTCAACTTATGATTGGGGCTTGCTATGGCTCCGCTATGAGTCTTTGCACTTCCTCTAGCAATTCCTCTACGCCTGGTCTGTCAAACTGAGAACTGCCGATATAGGCATAGCGGATAACCTGTTCCTTGTCCAATAAATACGCGCTCGGAACAGCAATCCGAAAAGAATCCCATTTGATAGGAGTAAACACCTCATACGCTTTTATTACTTCACGAGTTGAATCTGAGAGCATGGGAAATGGCAGCTTGGTGCTATCGGCATACTGCATGAGATTTTGTAATTTTTGACCCGCAATAATAACAATAGGTACACCTAGCTTGTCAAAACGAGTACAGGCCGTCTGTAAGGCTTCCAACTGTCTACGACAATTCGGACACCAGGTTCCCCGAATAAATAAAAGAAGCAAAGGCTTACCCGCATATTGATCTAGCCTGATCGTTCCTTTGGTGGATTCCAGTGCAAAATCTGGAGCTTTATGCCCGATTGCTAAACCTTTTTTCCCCATATGATTTCCCCCCCTCTACTCTCTTGAGCGGTTCGTCATTTGTTGCCACACTGTCCCGCTTGCTTCTTCTCCACCCTCGATTCGCTCAATAGCTAATTTAATTTGCAAGCTAATTTCAAACTCCCTATCCTCTTCAGCTTGGTGTAGAGCTGGCAAGGCTGATTCATCGCCTACTTCATATAGAAAACGAGCAGCACGCCAACGAACTAATTTATTGGAATCACGCAAAGCTTCGATCATCGCTGGGATCGCTTTAGGATTCCCTAAGTCAGATAAGGTGTCACCTGCTGTTCTTCTAACGGAAGGTGAAGCATCCCGTAAGGCTAGATACAACAAAGGAAGAACTTCTTCTGTCCCAATCATCCCCAAATAAACAACAGCCAAGCGACGTATAGACGCTTTCTCATCCTCCAATGCTTTTTTCATCAGAGAGAGGTCTTCTTCCGTTGGCTCCATTCGCTCTAATACAGCATAGCGTTTACGCCAATCAGGATCGGTAAACATTTCTATCGTCACCTTTAGCAGTGGTTGTGGTTTTGGCAGCTCCTGTTGTCCCCCTTGAGCTAATGCTACCTGCAGTAACGCTTGTAAACGCGCCTCGTCATAAGCAGCATCTAATTCCTGTGCTACTTCCTCACCGACTTCCTTTGCATTTCCATAACGTGCGCCTTGCTCAACCCACTGACGCTCTGTAATTAAGTTCGGGGAACTAACTCCAGCCTGCATGGCCATTTTTGCAAACCGTTCTGGAAGTCCCGTACGGGTTTCTTCTCCATTTGCAATAACCTTTACCTGCATAGGAATATCTCTAAACATTTGTACATATACTTGTAATTCGCCAAAGGCAGGTGCTTCTTCCTGATTATGAGCCCAATCATTGCTACTCATTTCTTCGGCACCCAATATCTCTTTCGCTTCTGCTAGTATTGGTTGCCAAGCTGCATTTGACAATCGTTCTAATGCAATAAAGTCTACAACCTGAAAAACCCCTTTCACTCCTTCAATACCTAACAGCTTTTGGATATACTGCGGGGCCTGTCCTTTTGTTTTTTGGGTAAAATTATGTTGAACACCATTCGGAAGCTGTTCATCTAACGTCAGCTTCATGGTATTAGGACTTGGTGTTGGTTCAATGGAGCGAATTTTCATTAGCTCAACTCCCCCTTTTTTCATGATAAGTGATTGTCTCAAGTAAGCGATATCTCCAGCGTTACGCATGCTTTTCGCTAGTATAGCATAGGATAATCCAGCCAATAAAACTTCACTGACAGTTTGGAGCATCTTTCGTTGCTTTTGATTGTTCATTTATGTAAGACAAAAATGGGTCACTTTCTCACCCATTTTTACTGTTTGTTATTCTCCCTATTGAACTAGCAATTCGTATGTTACCTCTGTCACATATGGGTCTGGCGTATCAGGAAGCTTCATTTTACCACGTATCTGTAATTGATGAACTCCAATGCTTAATGGTTTTAGCATGAGCCAAAAGCCATCGGTAGCTGCATTCGCCTTTTTACATGTACCAACAGGAACCTCTATGTCAAGAAGATTATCATAAGGTAGCTGAATGGGGAAAATTGGAGAAGAAACACGATACACTTCTGTTTTTATTGGATATCCATCCAAAATAACGTTTGCTTCTACAATATGGTCTGCTAGATATTTTGCACCACCGGATAAATCTAGGGGCATTCCTGTTATTTTCGGTAAAAGAAGGTCATTACTGACTGCACTACATACGGGGAAAAAGATCGGCTTTGTATGTGGAATCGTACATGTACGATTCGCTGGGCGTCCACTGTAACTTCCAGCCAAAAACCAAACGGGTCTTTCGTGTTGTTTCATTTGATACACTTCTGAGTAGTCGCCAGTTAGGTCCAATAATGGATGAATAGCCTTTGGAATGGAAAAAGCCCATTGCCACCATTCTATCGCCCAATCACTATAACTTTTATAAGACGGTTGCGAAGTCGGAGGAAAGACCCGCGGGTCAACAATAAGTTTGTGACTCATTGATTTCACCTCCTACCTTATCTTATTTCAATGTACATGAAGCGAAACGGCAGATGGTGAGGTTCGATTGTCTTTTTTGCCTTTTTAAAAAAAACAGGGCGTAAATGGTATCTTTTTTCTTTTTTTGGAATAGAATAGTTCGTGCTGTTTTTAGTATCACACTAGCTATCTCCCTTTTACCAATCATGATATTTTTTCTAAATGTTCAAAAATAATTAACAATTACCTCCTATCTTTTTCCTTATTTTGGATCATAATAGGAAGTAGAAAGCCTCTTGTATTACCAAACTTTTTGAAACTTATTTGTTTCTGCATCGTATAAACAAGTAAGAATATAAATAGGAGTTGAAAGAGTGATGAGGACGTACACATTTTTGTTCGAAACAAAAACGAACAGATGGGAAGAACGTGTAGAAGCGAACAGCATGTTGGACGCCGCTCGCAAAGCAAAGGTATTGGCTATTGAAAAATCAAAAGCCCTAGCGACCAAAATTATGTTCTCCTTTTACCACGTTCGAGCAGTATAAGAAGCTATCTTCTTTGCAATAGATATGGCAGGTGATCCACAACATGTTATCAGCAGCATATGTCCAATGAAACGCTCCCTTTTATTTAGAAAGGGAGCGTTTTGCTATATACAAAGCTGGTATTATCCTCAATTTTTCTATTTCGCCTTCAGATGATAGCAGATCCAATCAGACGCTACATTCTTGATCTGTGTCAGGAAACATATACTAAGGTAAAGAGTACTGATCAAAAACTTTAGCTATGCCTTTTTCTTGTCTTTATGCTCATCATGCTATGTAGAAGGGCGAGTATTTGTTTTAGGAGGCATTTCTGATATCGTAAGTAGTTTTTTATCTCCTTTCTTCAAATCTAAGCGCTCTAGTAATTCTAGTAGGAACGGTCGTCATCACCTATATTGTTATCTTAGACGCCTATCTTATAAAACACAAAAAAACCGATGAATTATCTTCATCGGCTTTTCTATAAAGTATGGCGGAGGGAGAGGGATTCGAACCCCCGTGACGTTGCCGCCTAACGGTTTTCAAGACCGCCCCGTTATGACCACTTCGGTATCCCTCCGTGTAGTAAATGTTGGTAACAACCTCTCAACAAAATCTATTATAACTGATGTAAATTTATTTAGCAAGAGTGAAATAAAATTTTTTTATATTTTTTTGAAGCACTAAAAAAACGCTTAGACATGTATGAACCTTTCTCTTTGAGTCAATATCCATTATATGGTACCATCTACATTATATTATCATCCCAGATGCAGACACCATGGAGGCAATCGCCTGCTCATCTATAACTAGACCACAGCAGATCCTATATGCTTGGGAAGGAGACAGGATTAAATGAATACGCAGCCATATAAGTCGAATCGTATCCATGCACATCAGTCCAAAATCCGGACAATCCTTACCGTTCTCGGAATTATTTTAATTGCCGCCAATCTCCGTGCTGCCATAACAGCAGTTGGACCTCTGATTGGTGATATTCTTCATACAACAGGTCTATCTGGTACTACTGCTGGAATGTTAACTACCCTGCCTTTAATTGCTTTTGCAATCCTATCTCCTATTACCCCAAAACTAGCCCGTCAATTTGGTATGGAAAAAACTTTATTTATTGGGCTACTTGTACTTAGCCTAGGTATTCTCTTACGCTATTTTCCTTCAACTGTTTTTCTATTTGTTGGTACCGCTTTGATTGGGTCAGCAATCGCAGTCGGAAACGTCTTGTTACCCAGCCTGATCAAACGTGATTTTGCCCATAACATTGGAATTATGACGGGCGCTTATTCTCTATCAATGGGGATCTTCGCCGCACTAGCATCTGGACTTAGTGTACCGATTGCACACGGATTACAGGTTGGGTGGAGGGGCTCGCTATTCAGTGTGGTCTTTCTGAGCATTGTGGCTACATTGATATGGATTCCTCAGCTTCACTCTCTACATATTCCGCAAAAATCATCAATAAATAAGGTGTCTGGAAAAAGCATTTGGCGTTGTCCTCTTGCTTGGCAGGTCACACTCTTTATGGGCTTGCAGTCATTAGCTTTTTACGTAAGTATTTCATGGTTACCGGCTATCTTAATCGAGCGTGGCTATAGTGCCGAATCAGCAGGATGGATTTTGTCTCTCATGCAATTTATCAGTTTACCAGTTAGTTTTATTGTTCCAATGATAGCTAGTCGCAGTAGGAATCAGAGTGGACTAGCCGCTTTCGTTTCGCTGCTTGGCATGATTGGCTTTACTGGGCTTCTTTTAGGTAATAGCGCTTTGTTGTTTCTATGGATTATGTTTATTGGATTAGGGCAGGGTGGAAGTATCAGTCTGGCTCTCACTATGTTTGCCCTGCGCGCTCCCAACGTTATGGTATCAGCAGAGTTATCTGGTATGGCCCAGTCAATAGGGTATACACTAGCAGCTTGTGGTCCTATTTTGTTTGGATTTTTACACGATATCACGAATGATTGGAATCCTTCTCTGCTTGGGATTATTGTGGTTATTTTCCTACAGCTACTCGTGGGTCTAGGTGCAGGTAAAGATGCTTATGTAACACAGCTAGATACATCGAAAAAAACTAGTCATTCCTCATAAATAAGGTCTGAAATAGGGTAAGCTCCCATAAGCTTACCCTATTTCTCGTTCATATTCCGAATCTAAATCAATCCTGGTAGGGAGTTTTTCGATCTTTTCTTTGTTCAAGCTATCCTTAGAATCATACACAAGGATTTGTTACCCTTTCACTTTTTAAGCATAAAATGTATAACGCTAAAGGAAGGGGGTGATGTCTTTTGTCTTATCACATCCATGTTTCCATATCTAAGCGAAAATTATATTTATTCAATGGAAACAAGCTCGTTCGATCATACCCAGTAGCTTTAGGTAAAATCGCTACATCAACACCGTACGGGAATTTTACCATTATTAGCAAAGTCCCTTATCCATATTCTTACCCAGGCGGTCCCTTAAGTGCGTTTGGTACATATTGGATGGGTCTGAGCAAACCTCACTACGGAATCCACGGTACCAACAATCCAGCCTCCATCGGAAAATATGTATCACACGGCTGTATTCGTATGTATAATCGTGACGTAGAGACCCTTGCCAAACTAGTGCCAATCGGAACACCTGTCTATATACGTAGAGAGTGATCATAAAACCATTGAGTCGTTCAGAATCTCTTCTTTCTCAACATACGATTCTGTTATCGAATGTTTTTTTCTTTGCGGATATTTTGCTCTCTTTCCATAAATGTGTACGTTTTCCTTCGATATGAACATGCTCCGTGAACCTTGTCCCACAACTTAGTCAGACAATTCGGACATCTGTATCTTTGGCGTTTTACCTCTATTTTTCTTGGCTCTCCGTCTACAAGATCGTCGAATACCTGAATGCGGCTTTCGGTTTTGTGAAGCTTTTGGTTCTTACAAACTGGGCATCTTTTAGGAGGTTCGGTGTAGACATTCATTAGTAACCACACTCCTCATCGAAGTATTTAATTGAAAGAAGTTATATCTTATTTTATTTTAATCTACTACCAAAAGTAAACCTAATTGTAATTTCTTTTGTTACATGGAAGATCTTCTTACTATCAGGAGACTAGTAATTTAACTGAGTCGATTCCTGTATAGCTATCATCTTATCGTTATATTTATAAAAATGAAAAAGCACCTGTAAGAGGTGCCTTTACAACCGCTAGTATCATTTACGTATTTTATAGATCAGGCTTCAATAATAATTCCGTTTAATTTTAGGTCCACCGGATTAGCAATTGTGTCTCCAACTGGACAAGTTCGCTCTAAAAATTCTACAAATGATTCTACTCGTTCTTTTGGAGCATCTGTTTTGACATGAAAGGTGTATCTGATCTCAGAATATCCACGACGAACATCAGATTTATTCATGAAACCATCTGTATCGAGATCACCTTCTACCTCTACCCAAAAATCATCAAGATGAATGTCAAATTTTTTGGCATATACTCTAGCAACGATAGATTGGCAGGCACCTAATGCGGAAAGCACCACTTCTACAGGATTCATTCCAGTATCAGTCCCACCTAAGCTTTTTGGTTCATCAATCGTCAACTCAAAATTTCTGGAGCGGGCTTTAACGACCATTCCATCTTGCAAATGTGAAGTTGCTTTGAATGTTTGAATAGGCATTCTGAACACTTCCTTATCATTGAATAAATGACTGAATAATCAAATTATACCACTTTTCCTCTGATCATCCTAATGTAAATTTAATGGCCTTTAACACCTTTATCTACACATCACAATTACAAGATTTCCAGACTGACCAAGACTAGCATACATGTAATATTTTTGGATTCCTCTCGAACGAGATTTCATTCGTTCATCATGAACCATACTTATTTGTCTATTTTTCTAATAATGTAATAAAAACATTAGGTGCAACTTCAATGTCTTGCACTTCTATAAATCCAAACATCGAATAGAGCTTTTTCGCCGGAATATTCTTTGCACCAGTACTAACCGTTGTTTTCTTTCCTTTGGCCACATTCTCTATTACATAACCCACCAAGCTTCTGGCTATGCCTTTTCGAAAATGGTTGGGATGAACCACTAATCGACAGATTTCCAAATGATTTTGATCCACTGTATAAGAAATAACCCCTGCTAATTCTTCCTCTAACAGATAGCCTAAAAAATTTTCATTGCATGTACGAATAGTTTCAACTGTGTCTTTTAACTGAGGAATTCCGTAAAAATGAATGATCTCTGCCTCTATTTTATATGCAGGAATTTGTACGTTAAGAATTTTTTTAGCTATTTCTTCGTCGCTTACATGAAGATTCGTAATCATATGCCACATCCCTTATATTCTTTTCCTTATACGTTAAGTAAACCATCAATAAAAAAAGTTTCAATACTTGAACTTTTCTATGTATTAGTTCTAAGCATGTAAATAACAAAGGTACGGATCAATGATGAAATTTTTGGGGGAGTGTTCGATTGACGTTTCTCTTGTACTCCCCCACGATCAAATCATCTCCCGCCCTGCGTCTGTTTCGTTCGATAAAACTCGTGAAACAGCTTCATCAATGCTCTTTTTTCAATACGAGATACATATGAGCGAGAAATCCCCAATTCACGCGCTATTTCCCGCTGTGTTTTTTCCTTGTCTTGATCTAGGCCAAAACGACCGATGATGACCTCTTTCTCACGTTCATCTAAAATATGAATATGCTGATAAATCTTATTGCTTTCCAGCTTTAGCTGGACCGCATCTACTACCTCATCTGTTTCTGTGCCCAGAACATCTATCAGGGTAATTTCATTCACCCCTTGAGGTTATCTATATGATCAGTCCCTCTTTGTAATAAGCAGAGCATCGCGTGACATGTTTATTTTTATCGAATTCCCTTATTCATTCGATTTTTATTTTCGGGTAGCTGTACACGTTTTCAAATTTGTATTTTTATCTAGTGGTACTAGCCCTTTCTTAAATAGGAGAGTCAACATATAATGCTTCAGTACCAATAAACCTTATTATGGAAGTGGTGATTTATTTGCCCTTTAGTAACATAGTTGAAAATGGTAATTTTGAATCAGGAACTCTGTTGCCATGGAGTTTTACAAATGCGGCGATTACAGATTTACAGAGTCACAGTGGTTTTTTTAGTGCATTATTATTTGGAGGTACAGCTAATAGCTTATTGTTTCAAACAGTACCTGTAACACCTGGAGATAGTTTTGAATTGTTTTTATCTATTGCAAAATCAGGAAATTTAATAAGCCCGCAGGTAAATATTGTACTTATTTATTTAGATGCAGCAAACATTCCTGTTGGCATTGGACTTAATCTGACAATTCCCGTAGGCCACCTTCCGGATAATACAGCTAATATATGGACTACAATATACGAAACAACAGCTGTTGTACCAGCTACAGCTATTGAAGCATTACTTATTATTAGTAAGGTTCCTGCACTATCTACAGCAGACGTGATTCTTGATGACATCGAATTGTTACAGACTAGTGGAGGGATTACTGGAGCTACTGGGGCTACCGGACCGACTGGTGACACTGGACCGACTGGTGACACTGGACCGACTGGCGATACCGGGCCGACTGGCGATACCGGACCAACTGGTGATACCGGGCCGACTGGCGATACCGGGCCGACTGGCGATACCGGGCCGACCGGTGACACTGGGCCGACTGGCGATACCGGGCCGACTGGCGACATCGGACCGACTGGTGATACCGGGCCGACTGGTGATACCGGGCCGACTGGCGATACCGGGCCGACTGGTGATATCGGGCCGACTGGTGATACTGGACCAACTGGCGATACCGGGCCTACCGGCGATATTGGACCGACTGGCGACACTGGGCCGACTGGCGATATTGGACCGACTGGTGATACCGGACCGACTGGTGACACTGGACCGACTGGCGACATCGGACCGACTGGCGATATTGGACCGACTGGTGACACCGGACCGACTGGCGACACTGGGCCGACCGGCGATATTGGGCCGACTGGCGATATTGGACCGACTGGCGACACTGGGCCGACTGGCGATATTGGACCGACTGGTGACACTGGACCGACTGGCGACATCGGACCGACTGGCGATACCGGGCCGACTGGTGATACCGGGCCGACTGGCGATACCGGGCCGACTGGCGATACCGGGCCTACCGGACCTACCGGCTTTACTGGGCTAACTGGCTCTACTGGACCGACTGGGGCTACTGGACCAACTGGCTCTACTGGACCAACTGGACCAACTGGACCAACTGGGGCTACTGGACCAACTGGGGCTACTGGACCAACTGGCTCTACTGGACCAACTGGACCAACTGGGGCTACTGGACCAACTGGGGCTACTGGACCAACTGGCTCTACTGGACCGACTGGGGCTACTGGAAGCTTTTCAAATTTCCAAGTTTCAGAGAATAATCCCAATACTAGTGGTAGCTCATCCATTGCATTAAGTAGCACTCCAACCACATTAAAAACAATCACTATCACAGGAAGTTCCGCATTAAATCGCATCTGGCTAAATGGAGCAATAGGTTGGCAAAACGGAGCTAGTAATCCAATCATCCAATTTCGAATAATGCGTGGTACAACAGTCATCTATAGCACTGATGATCAAAGAACAGGAGCAAATTCGTTGGGTACCACAAGTATAAGTCATGTTGATTTAACCCCTGGAACCGGTAATGTTACGTACTCGATTACCGCCCATATTGTTGGTGGCGGTTCGGCAACGGTAATCGGGGGGATCACCTTTACGGGAGCTTTATTATAGTCATGAGCGTTTTCAAACAGCCACTCAATCCTGAGCGGCTGTTTTATCCCTTTTTCATTCTCCATAAAAATGTAAGGTCTATATACCACTCAGGTTTAATGAAAATCTGATTTATTCATCCTAAAGTAAGTTCACGCTCTATTCTATACAACGTATGTAAGCTTTTACTTATATTGAAGATATCTTCACACAGCTTTACTATCAGGCTCCATACGAGCAAAAATCGCCGGTTTTACTACATCACATAGTAGAACCGGCCTTCCTTATAAAGGATGCTAAAGAGGACAATTTTCAATGAGATAGGCTTATTTTACAGAGATTGATTGACGGATAACAAGGTTTGTGCAGATGGAGCTATTAGTAAAAAGAATAAAGAGTTAATAGAATTATCCATAAAGCTTAAACCAAATGTACTGAATGTATTTTTATACCACAATAAGGGGTGTCTAAAGGAATAATCCAACAAACAACAAACAGGAGTTTCTTAAATTGAATACTTGAAGAAAACCTCCTGTTGCTTACCTTACATTGTGTACTATCCTAACCCAAAAACAAATAATTTTCTTACCTTATACATCAGCATCCATTTCCGAATGCTCAATAATTTTGAATGATTTTCTATTTATACATGGCAATCTAATTTAGAATTTTCCTGATATCCCTTATCATCCATAAATTTGACTAATTTGTTAAATATTTGAATACATAAAGGTTTTGCGACACAGGAATAGAACCCCTACTATGTACGGATAAAATTTAAGGAGGATATTTGATTATGAAAATTTCAAAAAACAAATTAGTAACGGTAGTAACCACTCTTGCAGTAGGCTTTGGATTCACAATGGGGGTAACACCTGCTTTTGCGGATTCAAATCAATCCTCTTTACAGCATTCCTCTATTTCTGCTGTTGAGCAAGAGGAACAGCTACCGTTCACTGGCTACGTTATTTCGATTGATGACATATACATGGTTGTAGCCAATACTTCTACAAAAGAAGAAGCACTTTCTTATCAAGATAATTGGTGGGAATTAGCTTCTCAAAACAAAATTTTAAGAGTCCCTGTATCTGCTGGTGACCATTATGTTCTGGGTGAAAAGTTGAATGTATTTGCTAAAGCGTGGACTTTGTCAATTCCTCCAATCGCAATTGCACCTACGATTGAAAGAGTAGCCGATTAATACCATACTGTTGTCTTGTCATTTTTGTATGTTAGAAAAAAATCCGACCTAAAATTTTCTGGTACGATGTATTATTAGCAAGACAAAATCTCCTAACAGCAACCAGCAAGGGAGTAAGTCATGAGCTCACTCCCTTGCTGATGGGTATATAAATCTATGTAATCTCGAATAGCCTATTTATCATGTATTAGGTATTCGTCTATCTAAGAAGTATGTACCCTTTGATAGAAAAAGTAATAAGCATCCACCTTGGGTGCTTATTTTTCATTCTTATTTCTTTTTCAATCTTTCCTCGTTAGCAACACATATTTGTTCCTGATGAAAAAATTTTATTATTTGTATCCAAATATTTCAATCTGTGTTATATTAGTGTCTGAATATTACAAAAAAGGTGGTGACATAATGAAAAAGTTTGTGACTATTGCATTTGCTGCATTTTTAGTGTTCTCTATTTCTACTAGTTCATATGCAGCAGCTAAACCTATGTGTGGATACCCCCAAGGTTGTGAATTAATATTTTAATGATCCTCAGACCTCTCATTAGAGAGGTCTCAGGCTGTGGACAAACTCTTCTTAAGCTACTGCTATAAGGGGAGTTTGTTTTATTTTTTGCTGGTAAAAGGTTAGTAGTTGAAGAAGCTTACGCTTCTCCTTTTCAGGATTCCAAAGCCACGTAGCGAGCTTTTTTAAATTCATAGAAGCAAAAACAAGCATCACCTGCATGGTCACTTTTTTAATCCCTCGTAAAGTGGTCCATCTCAAGCCATGCTTTTCCTTCAAATCTGCAAATACTCGCTCAATCGTTTCTTTTCTTTTTGAATAGATTTCCTTATTTTTGAGTGTATGTCTAAGATGATCAGCTTCTTCTATATATTCTGCCCATATATGACGACTGATTTTTTTCACTGTATCCTTGCTATTTGTACATTGGTTCCGAAAGGCACAATCTTTGCAAATTGATGGATTCGATCTGTATATTCGATACCCCTCACGGGTTGTTGTCTCATAAGACAATACTTCATTTGCAGGGCAAACATAGCAATCATAATATTCATCATAAGCATATTCGTATTTCTTAAAGAATCCCTCCTTTGTACGTGGTCGTGTATATGGCATTGCAGGACGTATACCAGAAGTAATGAGGGTTTTAGCAATATAAGGGGTTTTATAGCCTGCATCTACTGCTACTGCATAGGGTTTTCCTACTTGATGAATAGCTTGATTTAATACATCCTGAAACATTTGACTGTCGTGAACGTTAGCAGCTGTTACTTTTGCACTCAATATAAATCCGTTCTTATCGCTTGCGGCATGGAAGGAGTATGCAAATAATCTTTCTTTTTCATCCTTAATAAACCAACCACTATCAGGATCAGTAGTGCTCAACTTCACTTCCTTTTGTATAGACTCAGACTTTTTTGGCAAGGGTTTCTTTCCGTGATCGATCCTATCCTGATTTAATTCTTCTTCTAAATAAGATAGATATTTTTTAGGTTCTTGTTCAACTATGGTCTTTCTGTATTTCTTCTTATTCGCATTAGCCTTTACGTGAGTAGAATCAATAAACATAACAGAAGAATTAACAAATCGATGCTTAAGAGCTTCTCCAAGAATATGTGCAAAAATGGTTTCAAAGAGATCTGTATCTTGAAAACGGCGAGCATAATTTTTACCGAAGGTAGAGAAATGAGGTACTGGTTGAGTGAAGTCATAACCGATAAACCACCGATAAGCTACATTCGTTTCCAGTTCTTTAATTGTCTGACGCATAGATTTTATACCAAATAAATATTGAATAAATACGATCTTTATTAGCACAACAGGGTCGATACTTGGTCTCCCATTATCTTCCGAATATTTGTCTTTTACAAGATCATATATAAAAGTAAAATCAATTGCTTTCTCAATTTTACGAACTAAATGATCAGAAGGGACAAGTTCATCTAACGAAACAAAGGACAGTTGGTAACGGCCTTCTGCATCTTGTCTTTTTAACAAGTAACTCACTCCTTTCTGCTATATTCATACATTCAACAAAAAAGCGTGCAGACCTCCATACCTTTCGGTATTTTGTCTACACGCTGAGACCTCTCATTAGAGAGGTCTTTTATTTTAGCGAGTGAAACGAAGCTGTACGCTTGGCAATCTCCAAACATACCTCCAGCTTAAGAAACATATTTTAGGTTATATAAAAGAGAAAGGACGATATGAAATAACAATAGGAAATATCCACCTTTTACGATCAGTTCTACATCTGACGGATTAATCAATAATGTGTGTGTAAAGGAAGAAAATTTTTATAAGCTTGTACATCACGCCCAGATTGGGCGATCATACCGAGGCATCTTTGGCATAAAGGGATTTAATAATGGCCCAGCCAGCGTTGTGATAATCACGGAGAACCTTTTGCTTTTCCTCCTCTGTCATAGGGGGAGGAGCTACGATATTCACAATGGTTTGGCCATCTTGAATGGACATATCGTACTTCATGTAATGATCCCTCCTCACTTTTATCTATATGAGGTGATGGCAATGGGACAATCCTGATTTTGTTGCTTCATTCGAACACATCAATATAGGATTTTTTACAAATTATTTCTACTCATTTTGCTTAAGACAATGGATTTCATTTATCATAAGCATGATCTTGCTTTTTGGGAGGTATCGTATGAAACGCATCGCTATTTATTTACGCAAATCCCGAGCAGACCTCGAAGCAGAATCTCGTGGTGAAGGGGAAACCCTTGCAAAACATAAAAAAGCCTTGCTGAAGGTGGCAAAGCAATTACAACTAAATATCGTCAGAACTCGTGAGGAAATCGTCTCTGGCGAAAGTCTCCTCTACCGCCCAGAAATGCAAGAGCTTTTAAAAGAAGTTCAAGCACATGAATATGATGCTGTACTGGTGATGGATATGGATCGTCTAGGACGAGGTAATATGCAGGAGCAAGGCCTGATTCTTGAAACATTCCGCCAATCTAAAACCAAAATCATTACCCCCCGAAAAATCTATGACCTAGAGGATGAGTGGGACGAAGAATACAGCGAATTCGAAGCATTTATGGCTCGAAAAGAGCTAAAAATCATTAATCGTCGGCTACAGGGCGGACGCATTCGTTCCATTGAAGATGGCAATTACATAGGCACTCGCCCACCATATGGATATTTAATTGAAAAGAAGGGAAAAGAACGATACCTCATTCCCCATCCCGAACAAGCACCTGTTGTGAAAATGATCTTCGAATGGTATGCACATGATGACTACCAAAAACGACTTGGAACAAGTCATATCGCTAATCAATTAAACAAGCTTGGGTATAGAACTTATACAGAAAAAACATGGACGGCCCCATCTGTCCTAGTCATATTAAAAAACGCTGTCTACATCGGGCGTGTACAGTGGAAAAAAACAAGCTACAAGAAATCCACGGATGTAACAAAAAAGAGCGAAAAAAAACTTCGACCTCCTGAAAAGTGGATTGATGCAAAGGGGAAGCATGCACCTTTAGTTTCGGAAGCGTTATTTTATAAAGCGCAAGAAATCTTACAGAAGAAATACCATGTTCCTTATCAATTGGTAAATGGCATTACGAACCCATTCGCTGGTGTTATCAAATGTGATCTATGCGGATCATCTATGGTTTACCGCCCGTATGGTAATAATGCGCCACATTTGAAATGCTATAACCAGCGTTGCAAAAATAAAAGTAGCCGCTTTGATTATGTAGAAAACGCCATCATAAAAAATTTGAAGAAATGGTTAAATCAATATAAAGCCAATTGGGATGCATATAAAGAGCCTGAATCAAGTACCAGCTCTATCAAACTGAAGGAATTTGCTGTAAAAAGTCTCATACGTGAAAGAAAGGAATTAGAAAATCAAAGGTCTAAATTACATGACCTTTTGGAACGCGGAATTTATGACGAAAAAACATATGTAGACAGATCACACCGCATAACATCACGCATGGACGCTACAAAAGCAGCTATTATCCAAACACAAGAAGAATTGCGTCTAGAACTACAAAAAGAAAAAGCGCAGCATGACATGATTCCTAGGGTTGAAACAGTAATAGATTTATATGAAAAAACAGATGACCCTGCTAAAAAGAATCATCTGATAAAATCAGTCCTCGATAAAGTGATCTATCGAAAGGAAAAGCATCAACGAAATGACCAGTTTGAGATAACCCTGTATCCTAAATTACCTCAATAAAAAATTGACACTCAGATGGATAACATCTAAGTGTCAATTCATTTCCTTCTTTATCCATTCCAATCGGATCATGCAGAGATACATCCTTTTTGGTTTTTTTCAAACTACGTAGGTGCATCAGAATTTCCATTTTACAGTCAATAGTGATGCATGGTTAGAATGTGTAAATTTCTACACTGTCCTCAAAAACTCTTACTTCACGGACGATGTGACGAATCATTTTCTGTTTCTCTTCAAAGGTAAGCTCCTCTCGTCCTTTATTTAGGTAATATTCGACAGCCTCCAGAAGCTGGCTCATACTATACCTGTTCCTTTCCTGATGCAAAACTGAAGCTGTAAGAGCAGTTAATTCCTTTGTTAATTCTGCTTCTCTTTCTTTAAGCTCACGAATAGATTGTTGAATCTCTTCTTGGGATATATCAAGTCCTTGAGAAAATAACATAAGTAGCCGTTTCCTACCCGACTTCGCCTTTACGATCTCTTTTTCCAATCGAGATATCTCAGCTTCCTCCAAAGAAGAATTTTGATCAAGCTGCGCTATCTCACTTGCTGCCGCAATTTCGTTCGGTTGATTCAGCCAGGTCCTAATTGTTCTCCATACCTCATTCTCCAGCTCCTTCGCTTTTATTTTCCTACCGCAACCAAAATGTTTCGCACCAGAAAAATTTTTTACATCCGTATATTCAAGTATGGGCTTTCCCCAATTACTTGATTTTCTACCTGTCATCGTATTCTCGCAATTTCCACAGCGTACCAGCCCACTTAAAAGATATCTGTGGTTGCTCTCCTTCGCCCATCTACGCCGTGACTCGTCCATTAACTGTTGTGCGTGTTCATACGTTTCTTTCCTGATAATAGCTGGACACTGTACTTGTATCCACTCCTCTTTCGGGCGTTGTCTCATTGGGATACGTTCCTCTGGAGCCCTATGCTTATTGCCTAGCATCCCCTCCGTGTTCCAACGATTTTGATAAAACTCACCGATGTATGCACGATTTAGAAGGATCTGTCGAACTACTTGACGATGCCAGACATTTGCTCCGCGTTTTGTCGGTATATTTTTTTTTGTAAGATAATGAGCAATTCCATTAATCCCCTTTACGAGATTGTTCGGTTTTGTAAATAAATCGAATATAAGTCTCACAATTTCCGCTTCGTTTTCATTGACAATCATTCGGTCATGCTCTTTATCGAAGTTGTATCCGTAGACTTGAAAATCTCGCAGAACTTTACCCTGCCGTGCTTTTTGTCTGCGCCCTCGGCTCATACGTTCTGTAATTTTTGCTTTCTCGAATTCGGCAATGGCACCGCGCATACTGTAAAACAGATTACCCTCTGGAGTCTTCGCATATTCGCCATTAACAAAGACCAATTCAACACCGCGCTTATCTAGCTCATCTGTAATAATAAGCTGATTCATCAGTTTACGCGAAAGTCGATCCGGGTCTAAACATATGATCTTTTTGATAAGTCCGTCCCGAGCATCCTGACGCATTTTTGTTAATGCAGGCCGATCTAGAAATTCCCCTGAAATTCCTTCATCCACATATTCTAAAACATTATCCGTTTTGGCCTTTCTTCGGCATTCGGCTATCTGGTCTTTCAGGCTGAACCCCTTCCTGGCTTGCTCCTCGGTGCTTACCCTCGCATATACCCCGACCATCTAACCTCTCCCTTCTGTACTTTTCTTCCAGATAAGCATAGCAGCATAGACGTATCTCGCTAGTAGAATCACCTTCGATCACTTTGATATGCATCTAGGCATCCCCCCCATAAAGGTTATGCGGGTTGTGCTTGTCTGCTTTCGAAAAAAGCTTCTTTATTTATCAGCCAACAGTTTCGTTGTATAGTAAGTGACGTTTCTGGACCTCTCATGGCTATAAACATTTTGATGGGAGAACCTACTAGGATAAAGTGTTTTATAGTTGGAAAAAAATTTGGACTAGCCATTATTTTCACATGACTGATGCTGAGTTGATCATAGAGAGCGGCAGATGATTTGACATACTGCCTCTTATCTTTTTACCTGCCCGTCCATACTTTCCAGCACCTACTGTTTTTGTAATCCTATACTTGCTCAAATAGCTATCCGAATAAACAAACGCATTTCCCTGAAGGTTCGTCCAATCATTTGTCACTGTTTCTGCTTATTATAAAGTATTAAACGATAAGGAGGTGGCGTACATGTCTTGTTGCTTCCGCAGACGCCGTCGTTGCTGTTTCAGAAGACGTCGTCGTTGCTGCTGTCGTCGTCGCTTCTTCTGTTAGATCTTACTCCGATACCGTCCCCCTGATAAGCGGGCGGTATCCTTTCTTATCTTGCTTCAGGGGTACATGTACATAGGAAAATAGTTATATCCCATTCACATGGAAAACAAGCGATATTGTATCAGGTATTACCTGCTTTTTTATGAGGATCATAAAGGGAAAGGTTGTCAATACGAGAAGACTATGGCAGTATATAAGGATATAAGAAACTACCTATATTTTTGTGGATTTCGAGTTCGTTGCTTTTCTTCGAAGTTGTAAAACAGAAATTGAAAATTATTCTTATATATTCATTAGCATGAAACGAATGGAGGAAATGAAAGAATGGTAGATTTGCCAAATTGCCCAAAGTGTAATTCAGCATACACGTATCAGGATGGAAGTCTGTTTATTTGCCCTGAATGTGCTCACGAGTGGACTTTAGCAGCAGAAGCTGAACATAGTGAGGATAAAAGAATTATTAAGGATGCAAATGGAAATGTCTTAAACGATGGGGATACTGTAACAGTAATCAAAGACCTTAAAGTAACAGGAAGCTCTTCCGTCATTAAAATTGGTACAAAAGTAAAAAATATCCGCTTAGTTGATGGGGATCATGATATTGATTGCAAAATTGATGGTTTTGGGGCTATGAAATTAAAATCTCAATTTGTTAAAAAGGCCTAATTATTGCTTCATGCCATCAAACTGCAATAGCTAACTTTATACACGAAACACCCGTGGGTGCTTTCCAAACTATACATAGTCTCTCCCACACTGGAGAGTCCACCTTTGAAGAAGAAGTAACCGTAGGAGCTGATATCTTGCTCAGCGCGGTTGCTTCTTTTTTTGACAACAATAGTAGCACAACTCACACACAACCCGTTTAGCCTGATCAAAAAGGAAACGCATGACTAATGACATTAGAATATCATTTTCAATACATCTTGCTGCATAGGTAGCAAGCTTCGTTCCTTTATTCACCTGGTAACTCTCAATGGCTTTAATCAGTCCGATGGTACCAATAGAGATTAAATCCTCGCTGTCCTCGCCGGTGTTTTCGAATTTTTTGACGATGTGCGCCACCAATCGCAAATTATGCTCAATTAATTTATTTCGAGCGATGGGGTCTCCCGTTGCCATTAATTTAAGATATTTCTCTTCTTCTACCTCGGGCAGCGGTTGCGGAAACGCATTGTTTTTTACATACGCAACAAACATAACCAATTCCTTAAACAGTAGCGAAAGCGCCACGAAGACACTTGACAAATCTGCCACCTCCCCTTCAGTCTGCTCCTCTCCCTATCCATATGTAGGCAATTGCCTATACGTGCCTGTACAGGAACAAAACGAATAAAATCTCGAAATAAAATAAATAACCTAAAATAGTATTATCTATCAATAAAATGAACATATAAGCTTGCTACTATCAAAAAAAGCCAGCTAATTAGCTGGCGAATACGAATGTAATCTAGATTTTAGGAAAACGTAACAATTCCCAACGTATTTAAGAACACAAGAATAATGAGAACAGGTAACACATATCTGACTAGTAGAAACCAAATCCCAAAGAATCTTGTTGCCAGTTTGGAACCGCGTACGAATTCGGCCTGTAGTAGCTCTCGTTTCATTTTTGTAGAAACAAACAGGGCAATAAGCAAGGCTCCTAATGGTAGCAACAGGTTACTAACTAGATAATCTGCTGCTTCGAAAATACTTTTGCCAAAAATAAGTTTATCTGACCAAATTCCAAAAGACAAACAGGATGGTATTCCTAGTACAAATACCCCCATTCCAGCTATCCAAGAATAGCGTCGACGTTTGCTTGGATCTTTTCGCGTCAGGGAAGCTACCGTTATCTCTAAAAGGGAGAAAGCAGATGTAATCGTGGCAAAAAAGAAAAGGGCCAGGAAACAAGCTAAAAAGAGTCCCCCAAATGGTATCTGACTAAATACAGCGGGTAACACGTGAAAGAGTAGTCCCGGTCCTTGTGTAGGTGTAAATCCAAGTGCAAATACGGCTGGAAAAATCGCTAACCCTGCGAGCAAGGATATGAGTAAATTTAGACTTACAATGGAAACGGCTGATCGAGTTAAGCTTACTGATTTATCCAAATAGGATGTATAAGTAGCCATCGCAGATGCCCCAAGACTTAGTGCAAAAAATGATTGTCCCATCGCAGCTAAAATCGTGGAAGATTCGATTTTGCTCACATCAGGCTTTAAGAAGAAAACGATTCCTTCCCATGCGCCAGGTAACGTTAAGGCTCGTCCCATAAGCACAATAAACAAAATAAATAAAGCAGGAAACATATACTTATTGGCCTTTTCAATGCCATTTTGAACGCCGCGCGAAATGATGATAATTGTTAGCACGATAAAAATAAATTGAGCAAATAACGCTAGATAAGGCTCAGAAATGACTTGCCCAAATAATTGCTCATAATTCATATTGGGATGGCTTAATTTTCCTGTGACTGCCATGCCCAAATATAGTAAAATCCAGCCTCCTACTACACTATAAAAGGAGAATAGTAAAAAGCACGTGATGACTCCCATGATACCCAAGAAGTACCATTTCGTTCCGGGAGCTAATTCTCGGTAGGCAGACACCGCTTCCTTTCCTGTACTACGACCAATAACAAATTCACATAGTAACAGTGGCAACCCAATCAGTAGAGTAAAGAATAGAAATAATAGAAAGAAGATTCCTCCCCCACTGGTTCCCGCTACATATGGAAATTTCCAAATGGCGCCTAATCCAATTGCTGATCCGGCTGCTGCCAAAATAAATCCAATTCGTGAAGTCCATTGTTCTGACTGATGACTCATACTATACTCCGCTCCTGACTTTTCTCTGCTACTTTCATTGGCCCCTCTAAAGGCCCCTAAACTTTATATTATACCTGATTTTTGTCCAATTCCAAAGTGCTTTATGACGAAACCTTCTTTTCTAACAAAGAGAATATATGTATCCGTTCTAAAAAAGACGACAGGATTCTTGCTTCCCTGCCGTCTTTCCACATAATTTCGAACCTACATGTATCTATTGTCTACAATGATTCGTTCCCTACAATTCTCTAGTCTGTTCCTGTGTAGGTATCTTTCTTATTAAAAAAGTATCAGGTTGTACTTGTGAATTTTACTATTCTTTTTTCACTGTAAAATGTTCAACCGCAGTCTGTAACGCTTTTGCCGTTCGATTCACTTCACTTGCGGAAGCGGCAACTTCTTCAATGGCGACTAACTGCTGCTGAGAGGAGGAGGCTACGTTTTGTGTATATTGTGTAGCACCTTGAGCAATTTGTGATAATTGCTCTATCGTCGCCGTGACCTCCTCTGAACTAGCTGACATCTGTTCGGAGGAAGCGGACACCTCTTCAATTTGTCCGGTAATATTTTGAATGGACGAAACAATTTTCTCAAAAGCCTGTCCAGCCTGCTCGACAGCTTCTACCGTTTCTACTACCTCTTTTTCTCCTCTTGTCATGGAGTCCATTGCTTGTTGCGTGCCCTCCTGAATGCCTTGTACCAGCAATCGGATTTGATCTGATGATTCTTTCGATTGTTCAGCTAGTTTACGCACTTCATTAGCTACAACAGCAAAGCCTTTTCCTTCATCACCTGCACGTGCCGCTTCAATCGCTGCATTTAATGCAAGTAGATTGGTTTGATTAGAGATTGTAGTAATGGCTCCAGTAATATGTCCGATTTCAGTAGAAACCTCATTTAAGATATTAATAACCATTACAGCTTCATTCACGGTTTGACTTAGTGCTTTCATTTGTTCAATCGTATTTTGGACCACTATATTTCCTTGCTCGGCTTCTTTTGTTGCTTCAACAGCTACTTCTGCTACTTGAGAAGCAGACTGGGCAATACGCTGAATTCCTGTAGCCATTTCTTCCATGGAACGTACACTTTCCATAGCCCCTTGCATCTGGGTTTCCGAACCGGCTGCTACCTGTTGAATATCGGCGGAAATTTGTGTCGTGGCTTGTGTTGTCTGTTCCGCGTGAACAAAGAGATTTTCTGAAGAGTCGACCATACTTGCTGTTGTTCGATCAATCCCCTTCACCACCTCTTCAATGCTACATAACATCGCATTAAAGTTCTCTGCTAGTACCCCTATCTCATCCTTAGAAGTACCTGGAACACGAACAGTAAGATCTCCTTGTGCAGTCTGTAAAGATAGGTCAGATATATCTTTGATGCGCTTCAACGTATGACGAATGGCAAAGATACTGCCACCAAGTAAAAGACCACCCATGCATAAACTTATTAATACAGGTATTTGTAAGCTTTGCAAAAGATCTTTTTGCATCAAATCATAATCAAAGTGAATAGCGAGTACAGCCGAGACCTGATCAGAACGGTTCTTAATCGTGGTAAATACCGTTAAAATCTCTCTGTCTTCCATAAAAAAGGGTTTTGAAATACTTTCTCCCTTTTCCAATGCTGTTTGATAAGCGGTAAGCTGTGATGGATTAAGCTCGACCACAGTATTAGGCTTAACTCCCGCCTCGACAAGCTTGTCACTTGCTAAAATAACCTTAAGCCGGCTCTTTTGATCTGTTTCAATAAGGTCTGGAGCAAATAGATAACCATCTGTTATATATTCCGCTTTTAAAGAATTATCCAACTTATTGGACAGACTTATAAACACGTTGGTGTACCCCGAATAGGTGCTTGAATCGTCAGTGAGTAGACGCTTCACGGCATCTATTTCTGAAGATAAGGTTTCAAGCTGGGTATCGACTGTTTTTGAAATTGCTGAAATTACTTGAATAAACATCTGTTTCTGACGATCGTACGATAAAACAATAGAAACCGAGGCAAATAATAAAATGATGACTGAGATGAAAGCTATCGCACGAAACGAAAGGCTTTTGTGATTCAAATGGTATCGCCCCCCACATTTTTCAGTGATTTGAACAGACCTATGCATTATCTATATCGTCAATATACATCAAAAAATTTAGGCCTAATTACATACTATTTGTAAAAAATTCGAGATTATAGCTTTTTACACAAAAGAACAGGGTATTTTGTCCTGTTATTCTTCTTTTTTTATTTTTGGTTATAACCACTTGACCAATACACGTCCTCCCAGCCTCTCACATATACTGGCAAGATAGTTAGCAGTTCCGTCATTTTGGAAAGGAGGTCTTGGAATGACAACCTTATACCTTACAGAAACCGCATGGTCACAGATACGAAGGGCGGTTGGACATTATCCAGAATTAGAAACAGGTGGAATTCTTTTAGGCTATAAACAAGATGCCAATAGTTGGATTATTACATTTGCTAGTGAACCTGGTCCTAATGCACTACGCATGCAGCATTCCATTTTATTTGATGATAATTATCTTCACCGTATCATTAAGCGTAAAACACGACCAAATAGTAAAATACAGTACATTGGTGACTGGCACAGTCATACTATGCCGCGTCTTACGCCCAGTCGAACCGACAAAAATACGTTTGTTCAAAAAAGTAATCAAAATGAATATCGATCAAATTCACCTATCATGTTGATTGTCGGATATAACCGACAGAAACAGCTAATGGCTCGTGGATACTTCCTAGAAAAAGGGATTCGTTCTTTTTCTAAGATCGAAGTTCAAACGTCGCAAGCCGCTCAATAGCTAATTTAAATGCTTGAGTCGCTTTATTCGCCCCAGATATCTGCTGGTTTTTCGCTACCACTGCAATAGCGTATCGAGGACTATTAGCAGGAGCAAATCCAGCAAACCACTGATGCACCTTAGGCTCTCCTTTATATAAGACCTGTGCGGTTCCGCTTTTACCAGCAACAGATAACGGCAGGTCTTTCAAGGAGCTGCCCGTACCTTGCCGGACAACCTCCTGTAGAAAACGCGAGAGCTTTTGAGAAGTAACCTTATCCACTCCTACTCCAGTTACATCCTTCTGTGAAAACTCATAAAAACGACTTCCATTTCGATATTCAATATCCGAGGCAAGACGAGCTTCTTTTGCTGTACCGCCTCTGGCAATCATCGCCATCATATTTGCTGCTTGCAAAGGAGATATTTGTACATCTCGCTGACCAATTGCTGTCTGAATGAGAACACCCTCATCATTTGGTGAAACCTCTTTAGCAAACACTTGTCCACTCTCTTCACCATCTAGTTGTGTAAAGTTCTCCATTTTATATAACTGGTCAATCTGCCAGCCAACCTGCTTAGTCAGTCCCATTTTCTCTGCTTGCTTCAGGAGCCGTTCTCCTCCTAAACGCTTGGCGATTTCTGCAAAAGTAATATTACATGACTCTGCAAAGGCCTCCAGCATCGTTAAGTGTCCGTGACCTTCTTTTTTCCAGCAGGAGAATCCGTATTTTCCATAGCTGCCTTCACAGGTAAAGGTTTCACTAGGGGATACAACCCCATCTTCTAGTGCAGCAGCAGCTACGACTGTTTTATAAACCGACCCTGGAGAAATCTGAATCAATGCTTGGTTTTTCCAATTTCCTTCTTCCACATTCACCTTTGTTGGATCAAACTTGGGACGAGAAGCCATTGCCAGGATATCACTATTTTTCACATCGAGCACTACGATCGCCCCAGCTTCTATTTCTGCCATATCCATTGCTTGTTCCATAAATGCTTGAATTTGGCGATCCATTGTTGTTTTAACTGTCAATGGATAAAAGGCATTATCCTCTATCGAAAATCTGGTATCCAATCCACTCAATGGATTTCCTTGACCATCTACATAATAAGAGAGAATGGAAGGCTGCATTCCTTGTAAAAATCGATCGAACGTTCTCTCCAGCCCTGAAGAACCAATTGGGGTATCTGGCATCATTTTTCCATTCTGTAAATCATCTGGATATAATTGTGCGATTCGCTCAGGATTTTGACTTACATACCCGATCACCTGTTTAGCGATACCGTTTGGAGCATAGCGTTCCGTCATTGCTACGGATAAAATGCCTGGAATTTTTAAATCATTAATTTGCTTCATCTGTTTTTCATTTAACTCAATCATATTTCCAGCGAAGTCACGCAAAGGAGCCGGATTTTTTCCTTTCTGAATCATTTTCATGATTTCAGACTCCCTGCTTTGCACAATTTCTGCTACCTTTCTAATCTTCTCATTTACCTCCGCATTTCCACGAGCCAACGGAAAAATAATGAGCGCATTCTTTTCTACGCCTGTAAGCGGTTCTCCATGACGATCTGTGATTTCGCCTCGACCACTGTTTAATGTAATAGCTTGCTGTCTTTGCCTAACCGCCGCTTTAACCAAATCAATTTTATGAGGGGAAAACGAATTAGTTGCTGCTATCTGAATCCACCAAAGCCTAAGCAATAAGCCCCCGAACAACAAACTAATGATTAATAGGATGAGAAAGCTTCTGCGTTTATTTAGCACTTGCAGATCCATTTTCTATAACTAACCTCCTCTCTTTTTTCTCACCAGTATCTCCCTCTAGGCACTTTTTCAAACCAAAAAGACTCACACCATATAAGATGGCATGAGTCTTTCTCCATTCATGTAATAGCTATGCTTATTCAAAAAAACATTGGTTCTTATCATGCAGGATGTTGTGAATCTTTGTGGAGAGCAGATCAAGTGCTACCTTGTTATAGCCACCCTCTGGAATAATGATATTTGCATAGCGCTTAGTAGGTTCGATAAATTGCAAATGCATAGGACGAACAACATTTAAATATTGTTGGACAACACTGTCTAAACTACGTCCGCGCTCCTCAATATCGCGCTGAATACGCCTCACGATGCGAACATCGGCATCTGTATCAACAAATACCTTAATATCCATCATATCGCGAATACGTTGGTCTTCTAAGATTAACATACCTTCAAGGATAATAACATCGGCTGGCTGGACATGGACTGTCGTTGCCGCTCTGGTATGCTCCTTAAAATCATATTGCGGTTTTTCGATTGCTCGATAGTTGAGTAGCTCATGGAGGTGTGTTAGCAACAGGTCATTATCAAAAGCAAACGGATGGTCGTAATTTGTTTTTACACGCTCATCCATTGTCATATAGCTTTGATCCTTGTAATAAGAATCCTGCTCAATCATCAAGACGCTCTCGTCTTTAAACTGGCGGTATAACTCTCTTGCAACGGTGGTTTTACCGGACCCGCTTCCCCCGGCTACCCCAATAAGTACGGGGCGACCCATTCTATAGCTCCTTCCTCATCATGTCATAAGGCTTCACCGGTTGGTTAACCTTCATTTTGACCAATGACATTGGATGACGTGCTGCATCTAATGCTTCATCGGTGACATGGTGCCAAATTTGTTCTACCTGTTGTGCAAAGAATGTATCTGGTCCAAAAAATTCTACCTTCGAGCCCACTTTAAAGTGGTTGCGCACTTGAACAGTTGCAATGCTTGTAGCCGGATCGTAATCCATAACCAATCCCGCAAAATCGTAAGGGATCGGATGATCTGGTTCACCAAAGATTTGTTCTTGTGTACTTGGGCTTCCGTAAAAGAATCCAGTGGACAGCGTACGCGGCGCAGCCTTATACACTTCGTCGATCCACTCTTTTTTGATCTTGAAGTCTTTCGGATTTTCAAAGTAAGAGTCAATTGCCATGCGATATGCACGAGAAACGGTCGCTACATAATGGATAGACTTCATTCGGCCTTCCACTTTTAAGGAATCAACACCGGCTTCAATCATATCAGCAATATATGGTAGCATGCTTAAATCCTTCGGAGACATCGTATATTGCTCGTCTCCTTCAGCAAACAATGTCTTGGCACCGTTTTTCTCTGCCTCTTCAAAGTTAAATCCGTCTTCGAATAGATCATATTTCCAACGACAGGATTGTGCGCAGCCACCTCGGTTAGAGTCACGCATCGCCATATGATTAGACAATACGCATCGACCGGAATAAGCAATACACATCGCGCCGTGAATAAACGCTTCGATTTCTACATCAACATGAGATTTTATATCATAAATTTCTTTCATGGATACTTCACGTGCTAGCACGACACGGGAAATTCCTTCATCTTTCCAAAATTGAACAGAGCGCCAGTTCGTTGTGGAGGCCTGAGTGCTCAAATGAACTTCAATTTTAGGAGCCGCCTTCTTACATGCCTGAATCAAAGCAGGGTCTGCTACGATAACCGCATCAATTCCAATATTTTGCAGCTCCTGGTAATACTCGGCCATACCGCCTAAATCTTCGTTGTGGGCAATAATATTGGTCGCTACAAATACTTTAGCTCCGTGAGCATGGGCAAATTTAACCCCTTCACGCATTTCATCATAGGAGAAGTTATCAGCATTCGCACGCAAGCTGTATACTTGACCACCGATATATACGGCGTCTGCTCCATAGCGAATCGCAAACTGTAATTTTTCTAGGTTACCTGCTGGAGCCAGTAGCTCAGGCTTAGCAATCACCGGTTTCAATCCGGCTTGGTTTGGAGTTATAATCGTGCTCAAGATGATTCACCTCTCAAGTTCAATTTACGCAAGTCTTCTTTCCCATTTAAGCATGGTAAGGAATCGGTGGTTTATAATAAAATCCAGTGTTTAAAGGTCGATTTTTTGGTTGCAGAGCTTCCATTTTTTGCAGAAACTCAGCCGCTTTATCACGATATTGTTCTACATCAGATACGCACAAATCTAATGCTTCACGATATAGCTTCGTCACTGCGATTACATACTCAGATGTATGCAGCAATCCTTCAATTTTCAAACTGTCCAATTCACCATTCACAAAGTCCTCAAGACCATCAACCATACAAATATCTTCTGCACTGATAATATGAGTCCCATGGGCATCTTCATACACAGGATAGCTAATATTGCGGCGTTTTTCTTCCTTCACATACATCCCGCGATCCATGCTGGTACCTTCCTGCTCCATATCGCGTCCTTGATGACCAAAATAAGCCGAAACAAGATCACGTTTGGATTGGAAAATGCAGGTTGGTCCATGTACTTGTGCTTGAATTTCACATTTTGCTTCCTGCTGATTTTCGATCGTCTCATCTATGGTTAATTCACGTGCCAATACAGCACGGCTTGCCCCTTTTTCTGCCCAATAATTAATGGTATCGTAGCTTGTGGATAGCATTTCCATGCTCCAGTGTAGCTTTAGCTTCGGAGCCACTTGTTTAGCAGCAACCAGCACAGCGGGGTCACCGAACACCACCGCATCTGCTCCTACTGTTTCCAAATGAATGAGATAATCGTCTAATCCATCTAATTCTTCATTGTGTAATAACGAATTTATATTGATGTACACCTTAGCACCCTTGCTATGTGCCAAGCGAATCGCTTCGTCTATTTCTTCAACGGTAAAGTCTCCTGCATTGCGTAGTCCGTAGCGTGCTTCTCCAATGCTTAGAGCATCCGCACCGGCCTCAATTAGCGGCAGGACATCAGCTAATTTTTTTACCGTAACCAATAGTTCAGGCTTTTTCACGCATTGCCCTCTCCTCTCGTCTGCTTTACACTAACCGCGATCCCATCCCCTATAGGTACAATTGACGTTTCTAGTTGGGGGTGTCCCATGAGATGCTTATTAAATCCATCAATCTTCTCAACCATTTTCTTTTGCCGTTTTCCCGCCGCTTGCGGATCGGTAACAAGACCACGGTATAAAACATTGTCCGTAATTACTAATCCTCCTTCTTTTAACAGAGGAAGGTATAATTGTAAAAAGGTGAGGTATTGCCCTTTAGCAGCATCAATAAACAGACAATCAAACTCATATGACCCAGACAAACCCTTTGTCGCGTCGCCCTCAATTAGTTCAATTCGATCTTCTAGGCCAGCTTCCTTAAAGGAAGCGCGCGCGCGGGTGATCCTCTCTTCATCAAGTTCCATTGTTACTATTTTTGCCGTAGGAGCAGCCTCAGCCAGCCAGATTGTTGAATAACCAATGGCTGTACCTACTTCCAAGATGCTTTTGGGTCTTTTGATTAACAGTAAGGTACGTAAGAATTGAGCCCCGGTCAATTGAATGATAGGGATATTCTCTTCATGTGCCTCCTGCTCTAGTCGCGTTAATAGCGGGGAGCGCTGTGGAATGAGATTTTGTAAATAATGATCTATAGCAGGGTTCGTAATCATGTGGAAGGTCCCCCGTTCTCTTTCAACCAGATAATATACATTTTGGTATAGAATCTGTCATAAACTAATTCACAACCGTTCTATTATAACACATTTCGCCAAAACAGCCACTATCGTTTTGTTACCAGCTTCCTTGACTTTTCGCATTTTTGGAAGCATGCTCTGCAAATGTTTTAGAGAAATAATGCTCCTGTGTCCCGTCCTTTTTCGTCACAAAGAAGAAGTATTCGTTTTTTTGCGGATTTACGACTGACTCAAGCGACGCTCTACCAGGACTCGCAATGGGCCCAGGTGGCAGGCCCTCATGAAGATACGTGTTATATGGACTTGCTATCTTTAAATCATCAAATGTAATGCGGTCACGTTGCTTGCCTAAAACAAATTGTACAGTGGCGCATGATTGTAATTTCCAGTCATCACGCATGCGATTATAAAAAATTCCGGCTACAATTGGTCTTTCATCGTCTACTACCACTTCACGCTCGACAATCGCCGCCAAATTAACTGCTTCATCCATTGTTAACTTGTGCTTCTGTATTTGTTCGTTCCATTCTGGCTTCCATTCTTTTTCAAACTGCCCCAGCATTTTGGCGATAATCTCATGCTCAGTTGCTCCCTTACGAACCTCATAGGTTTCTGGGAACAAATATCCCTCTAGCCGATATTTTCGCCCTTCTTTCTTCGGAATAGACGAGACAAATGGAAATTCTGGGAAATCCCCTTCATTTATTTCCTGTATAAAAATATCTTTCTCAATTAGTCCTTTTTTAGCAAGCGCATCTGCAATCTGGCCTACATTCCACCCCTCTGGTATGGTAAAGCGCGCCACTTCTGCTTGAGTTCCTTCGCTCAGCATTTTAATCAATTGATCGATGGTTACCTGCTGATCAAACTGATAGGTTCCTGCTTTTAGATCACCAGCTACTCCCTGATAGCGCACATAATACGAGAATAGAGTGGCATTTTTAATAATGCCATTCTGCTCTAGCAAGGCAGCTATCTGCTTAACACTAGAACCTGAAGGGATATCTATTTCGGCTGTAGCTGTGATTGGACTTGGTTGTAGCTGTTGATATACATAATAGGTTCCCACTCCGCCAACAACTAGGACAAGCAATGTAAACCAAAGCAATCCTTTTACGATAAACCCACCGCTTCGTTTTTTCCGCGATCGGGATTGATTCCTCAATAATTCCTGTCTCTCTTCACTACCTTTTGCCAAGCTCACACACTCCTCCTCACATTACATCGCCATTCATTATACAAAAAGATCAAATATCTTGCACGTTTTGATAGAGTCTTACCGTTTATCTATCAATTTTTACCCGTATTTTTTATATCTGCAAAAACTCTTCTCAGCAAATGAGCCTGATAAAGAGAATCATCATCCAACTGCTCAATCTCTGTGAAACGAAACCATTTTGCTTCCCTAATTTTTGTTCCATCTATCTGAATAGTGCCTTCGTTCACCGTCGCTGTAAAAACATTGCACACCACTGAGTCTTTCGTTTCATCAACAAATTGATAAATACCTGAAAGACTGGTTAACTCTACTTGTAGACCCGTTTTCTCAGCTACTCTTTTCACAGCAGCATCCATAATTTTTTCCCCTGCTTGTACAATTCCTGATGGGATGTTCCATACGTTTCCAAGCTCTTCCCTATCTTCTCGAATCAGTAAACATTGATCTTCGTGTGCAATTACCGTTTTTACCATTTTTGTCGCCATAAGCTCCCTCTTTCGTCTTTGATTAAAAAAAGCATGAGCTACTGAAGAAAAGTCATCATCCCTGTGACGTCCTTTTCTCCAGTGGACCCATGCTAGTTTTTACTACGTGATCAAATCCTAGTTCTCTTCGCTTTCCAATTCGTCGATCAATGTTTCAAAGGTAGCTTCTACAGCATCCCATTCAGCATCATCTTCAATCGGCTCAAGAATATCGCTTCCATCATAGCGCAAGAAATGAACTTCATATTCCTCGTCATCTTCCTGATCAACCGGAACTAAAACTAAATAATTACGGTCTTCCACTTCTAGGATGTACATAATGCGGAAATCACGGGTAGCTGAATCGTCTTCTCCTTCCTCCACCAATGCGATCACGTCGCCTACTTCATAGTCATTTTGCATGTCTTCACTCATTGTTTTCACCTCGAATTAGCATCCAAATACCCCTGAAGGATGAGTACGGCTGCCATTTTATCAATCACTTTCTTGCGCTTTTGGCGACTCACATCAGCCGATATTAACATTTTCTCCGCTGCCATCGTCGTCAATCGCTCATCCCAGAGATGAACGGGCAACCCTGTCCGCTCCTTCAGTTGCTCAGCAAAAGCTTGACAGTATTCACCCTTAGGGCCAATCGTGCCATTCATATTCTTCGGCAGACCGACCACAAATGCTTGTACTTGGTACGTCGCAATCCATTCTTCGATACGCCCAAAATCATTTTCTTTGGACGAGCGTCTAATCGTTTCGATTCCTTGAGCGGTCCAACCTAGCTCATCGCTTATTGCGACGCCTATGGTCTTTTCACCCACATCCAATCCAAGTATTCGCATAATTATCTCCTATGATGTTATGAACCTTTTGGTGACAAGTAAGCTTTCACCATTTCTTCAATTAGCTTGTCGCGTTCAATTTTACCAATCAAACTGCGAGCATTGTTATGGCGAGGAATAAATGCAGGATCTCCTGATAATAGGTATCCTACAATCTGTGTAATCGGATTATAGCCTTTTTCTTGTAGAGCGCTGTATACTTCTTCCAAAGTGGCACGTACTTCAGCTTCACTTGCTTCCTTTGGTGCGCTAAACTTCATGGTATTGTCCATAGACATAGCCTAACACCTCGCTTTATTTAAAAATGAGCCTATTATAAGTATATAATGAGGAACTCACTTTTCGTGTTTATCGGAAAGGCAAAGGATTCACCCGCAAAGCGAATGAATCCAGTTCACCTTGTTACTTTATATTGTAGACGTTTTACCTACTGGTTTGCAACCGCCTGTCCTTCGACTACACTTGCAACAATAGAAAGTGCTTCGCCTAACTTAGCAGGTTCCTTACCACCCGCTTGTGCCATATCAGGGCGACCGCCACCGCCACCGCCGCAACGTGTAGCAACTTCCTTGACGATTTTACCAGCATGGAATCCTTGACTCATCAAGTCTTTGGTCACACCAGCTACAATGTTTACCTTATCGCCTTCAACCGAACCAAGGACAATTACAGCAGAGCCTAGTTTATTTTTAAGCTCATCGACCATACCGCGAAGGTTGTCCATATCCGTTGCAGATACTTGAGTAGCCAAAAGCTTTACGCCCTTAATTTCTTGTACCTGCTCTGTGAGAGTTCCTGCTTCAATATTGCCCAATTTTGTACGTAGTGACTCAGCTTCGCGCTGTGATTCCTTCAATTGAGCTAACACGCCTTCTACGCGAGCAGGAGTTTCATGCAACTGTGGTGACTTAACCGCTTGTGCCACTTCTTTTAGTGTGGTTAGCTGTTGATTTAAATATTGATAAGCACCGCGACCTGTCACTGCTTCAATACGTCGTGTGCCAGCCCCAATGCCGCTCTCGCTTAAAATTTTAAAGAGACCGATCTCTGCTGTATTTCCTACATGGCAACCACCGCACAGCTCAATGCTGAAGCCCTCAACATTAACTACGCGCACAATGTCTCCATACTTTTCGCCAAAGAGCGCCATCGCACCCAATTCTTTGGCCTCAGCAATCTTCATGTTCGAAATGCTTACAGCTAAGTTACTCCAAATTTGCTCATTCACGATTTGTTCGATACGCTCCAGCTCTTCCGCTGTAATGGAGCTGATATGTGTAAAGTCAAAGCGAAGTCGCTCAGGAGATACCAAAGAACCTGCTTGATTGACATGTGTTCCTAGAACATCTTTTAGAGCTTGGTGCAACAAATGCGTTGCTGTATGATTTTTAATCGTAGCGTTGCGTCCTTGTTGGTCTACCTCAGCCGCAATCTGATCTCCTACATGTAACGTACCGGCTTCAATTAGTACCTGATGAACGTTTTGACCATGAGGCCCTTTTTGTACGTCAATCACGCGTGCTTTAACCGTATCTGCTGTCAAAGTTCCCTCATCATTAATCTGCCCGCCGCTCTCTGCGTAGAAAGGTGTACGATCGAGTACCACTTGGCAGGTAACACCCTCTTGTGCTTCTTTTACAAGCTGATTGTCAATAATAATTGCCTCAACTTTAGCGTCAGTAGACAATGTTGTATACCCGATAAATTCACTTGCTACTGTTAATTCCGACAATGCCCCGCCCTGCGTCTGCATGCTGTCTACATCCTGACGAGCTGCACGAGCGCGTTCACGTTGCTCCTCCATTGCCTGTTCGAAGCCATCGCGGTCAACAGAAAGACCATGCTCCATTGCGAAATCCTCTGTCAAGTCAACCGGGAAGCCGTATGTGTCGTACAATTTAAAGGTATCCTGACCGCTTAGCTGGTTGCCACCAGAAGCCTTTGTAGCTGTTACCATACCCTCTAAAATGGACAAGCCTTCCTCCAATGTTTCATGGAAGCGTTCTTCCTCAGCACGAATTACACGTTCGATAAAGTCACGCTTTTGAACCACTTCTGGGTAAAATTCTCCCATCATATCGCCAACTGTTTTGGTCAATGTGTACAAGAATGGCTTCTGAATTCCAAGCATTTTACCCATGCGAACAGCACGGCGAAGCAATCGACGAAGCACGTAACCGCGGCCTTCATTCGAAGGCAAAGCCCCATCTCCAATAGCAAACGTAACTGTACGCACGTGATCTGCAATTACTTTTAGTGCTACATCCAGCTCATCATTGGTTTTGTAAGCTACACCTGAAATTTGGCTCGTCTGTTCAATTAACGGGAATAACAGGTCTGTTTCATAGTTGTTATCAACATTTTGGATAATAGAAACCATACGCTCCAAGCCCATACCTGTATCAATATTTTTCTTAGGCAATGGAGTATAAGTACCATCAGGATTATGGTTAAATTGGGAGAATACTAGATTCCATACTTCTAAATAACGTTCATTCTCCCCACCAGGATATAATTCTGGATCGCTTGGGTCATTCCCAAATGCTTCACCGCGATCATAGAAAATCTCCGTGTTCGGACCGCTCGGACCTTCTCCGATATCCCAGAAGTTACCCTCTAAACGAATAATTCTCTCTTCTGGTATGCCAATTTCCTTATTCCAAATTTCAAATGCTTCATCATCTTCAGGATGTATGGTAACCGACAATTTTTCTGGGTCAAAACCAATCCATTCAGGACTTGTCAAGAACTCCCATGCCCAATGAATGGATTCCACTTTAAAATAGTCCCCGATAGAGAAGTTACCCAGCATCTCAAAGAAGGTGTGATGACGCGCTGTACGTCCTACGTTTTCAATGTCATTTGTACGAATGGATTTTTGGGCATTCGTAATGCGTGGATTCTCAGGGATAATTCGTCCATCAAAATATTTCTTTAACGTAGCTACCCCACTGTTAATCCACAACAAAGATGGGTCATCCACCGGTACTAAAGATGCGCTTGGTTCAATTCGATGTCCTTTGCTCACAAAGAAATCTAAATACATTTGACGAACCTGATTACCTGTCAACTTCTTCATGCTGTTTTCCTCCTTTATTTTTCAACACGAGGGAATGACCAACTTCTTTTTCATTCGGTCCACCATCGTCTTTGTATACATTTGCTTACCTTTAGAAGACAAATAAAAAAAGCCCTCATCCCCTCAGGGACGAGAGCTATTGTCTCGCGGTACCACCCTGCTTACAGAACTCTCTATTCTCCAACACTGAAACAGCGCTTTTCTTATGAGAGAATCTGTCGCTTTCATGACCATAACGGGGTCCTGCCGCCGGTTTTTTCCGGTCTTCGGAGTAGCCTTCGGTTGTCCTTCTTTTGGATGCTCTTTCAGCCAGGGAGCGTCCTCTCTTGGAAAAGGGTGCAACCTACTCGTTCCATCAACGATCTAGTCGCTATATAATTGGTTTTAGTGAATAACGTTTCAACGTCATTATAGTGTTTTTTTCTAAGTCATGTCAACTTTGAGTTCGAATCAAAATAACGCGTTGAATGATCACTTTTAGTACAGCGAGTACGGGTACAGCCAAGATCATCCCGACCACTCCCGCGATCGCTTCCCCTGCAAGCAAAGCAAAAATAATCGTGAGCGGATGAAGATGAAGTGTTTTTCCGACAATATTGGGCGAAATGATATTCCCTTCAATGATTTGTATGACTAAGTTTATTCCTATAACAAATAAGGCTTGTTTAGTAGAAATCGTAAGGGCAATCAGCAACGCAGGCACAGCACCAATCAAGGGACCAATAAAGGGAATGATGTTGGTTAAAGCCACAAAGCAAGCTAAGACAAATGGATAGGGCATCTTAATTGCCCAATATCCAATAAAAACCAGCACTCCTACTATGAGAGACACAACCATTTGTCCATGAATATATTTTCCCAGTGAATCGTTAATATCTCGTAAGGCTACTTGGGTTTGTTGACGGAACCTCCGCGGGACCCATAAGATCAGACTCCGATGAATTTCTTTCATATCTTTTAATAGATAAAATGCAATAAAGGGAACAACCGCATACCCCAGCACCTTTCCCAGCGTTTTTTTAGCGCCATCCACAAACGAAGAGATATCCCGCGACATTTTTTCCTGCGATTGAATGATAGCCCGATCGACACCATGCTGGATACTATCCGGCAAGAAATATTTATGTGCCTCCCACTCCTGTATCCATGTCTCATACCAGCTCGTTAAACGGGGCAGATCGTCTGATAGTTCTATCATTTGTTTCGTAAAAACCGGAATTGCATTTATCACAGTAATGACTACTAGCAGTACGAACCCCAAATAAATCAAAAGAAGAGCCGCTAAGCGCGGTACCTTCCTTTTTTCTAAACTCGCAACGACAGGATGCAGCAAATAAGCTATAATAAGCCCCGCAAAAAATGGAAGAGTTACCTCTTCAATCAAAAAATACAGAGGCTTCAATGCAGGGCGCAGCAACACAAAAAGATTAGCTATAATTAGCAATAAGATAATTGACACAGCGATATGATAAAAACGATAGCGTTTTTGTTGCGGTGTTGGCTGTTTTGTCAGTTGTTCCATGGCATATCCCCCATATCCTCGCTAAAAACTCCTTTTGGTAGGATGTGCGAAACAGAGAGGAAAAATGCGGGAGTGCTGTTATTTGAATCCAAAATAAAGCAACCTGCTCCATCTAAGGAAACAGGTTGCTTTTCATTCTTTTTTCTATGGGTAAAACTCTACTGCCACACATTGCATGCATTCCAGTTTGAATAGAGGATTAACGTGCGAACGAACGCTTCACAAAACGACCTAGTCTCTGAATATCTCGCTGGGAAAACTTCATTTTTCCCCATCCGCTAAAGAATTTTTGACTCCGCTTAGACCTCATCAAATATCCAATAGCAGCTACGATCCCACTCATG
Organism: Brevibacillus sp. 7WMA2; assembly: GCF_010748895.1. NCBI lineage: Bacteria > Bacillati > Bacillota > Bacilli > Caryophanales > Paenibacillaceae > Brevibacillus > Brevibacillus sp. 7WMA2. The sequence continues at coordinate 5,186,585 of NZ_CP048799.1, read as the reverse complement.
ATCAAAGTTCGAAAAATTCCGCGTCTCATTTAGCAGCCTCCTTCAGATTCTAATGGGGTAAGATTGAGGTGTTACGCTTGCGCTCTTAGCTCTTGGTCATCTAAGAACAAGTCATTTAACGATTCTAATGAACCGTCTTCTTCTACCTGATAAATAGAAGAAATCTGGTCTCCAGACATACTCATCTCAACATAACAATTCCAGCAGTAGTACTGATTCGTTCCAATTTTACCAATATCTTTTGATGAACAATTGGGGCACGTCATCATGCAAATTAACCTCCTAAACGCTAATGCGCCTTAAATCCGGTGTGCATGGGGATAATAAGGTGTTCGTTTCCGATTGATACAGGCGATGCCGCATTGATTCGCTTGCGTCCTTCGGTAATATCGGCAATCCAACCGTCCGATAACTCGTACCCTACCATCCTTTCCCAGTCAACGGAAAAATAAACATCTTCCACTTTTCCTAGCCAAGCACCGGTCTCTGTTACAGCTTGTTTTCCTTTTAGTGCATGCTCACCTGTAAATAGGCAGAACATTTGATTCGTATCTAGATGGCGCATTGAGGTCACAACGTGCTTGTCCTCTACAGTGATGAAATCGTCCCCGATTGTACCGATATGGTTGGAATGAATATAGCGTCCCTGCTGGAACCAGCCTGCTTCTTGCAAAACCAGACCAATGACTTGCAAGTGAAGATCACAGAGGATATCTCGGACAATCCCAATTTCTTCGCCGGTGTTCATGGCCAAAACTGGCAAGCCTACTACGTCCAATGCTCTCTTCATGGGCATCTCCTCCCGCTATGTTAGTATTGCGGTTGAGATGACCTTATATCCTGCCAAAACTGTTCCACCTAAACCAAACCTTCCTTTATCCGTACAAACGTAGCCGATCTTGCAAGTAGCTATAACGAATTCCTTCCTCATCATTTTGCACCGCAATGCGAAAAGCATCTGGATCGCCACACATTAGCAAAAATGACTTGCTACGTGTTACACCCGTGTAAATTAATTTTCTGCGTAACATACGATAATAGTTACGCACTAAAGGTAAAATAACAATTGGAAATTCACTGCCTTGTGATTTGTGCACCGAGCAACAGTAAGCCAGAGTAAGCTGGTGATACTGTGATCGACGATATACAACCTCTCGTCCTTCAAAGGACACCACTAGCTGCTCTTCATTTTCCTCATTTTCTGTAGGACGAAATATAGCAACGACTTCACCCATGTCTCCGTTGAATACCTGCTCGTCCGCATTATTTACCAATTGAAGTACCTTGTCTTTTACCCGAAAAACCGTTTCACCAAAGGTTACCTCCCGCTTCTGATCCGAAGGCGGGTTGAATAGAAGCTGCAGCTCTTCATTGATGTGATTTACACCAGCTACCCCTTTGTATACGGGGGCAAGAACCTGTATATCTTTTGCTGTATATCCTTTATTTACGGAACTGGAGCAGATTTGTTTCACAACTTCAACAACATTTTGTGGCGAAGTTGTGAAAAATCTCCGATCCTGGGTTGGAGCAAGTAAATCTTGTGGTACTTTTCCCGCCCGAATGTCATGAGCTAATCGAATAATGGAGGATTCCTCTGCCTGCCGATAAATCTCCGTCAATTGGACAACCGGAATCACATTGGACTCCAGCATATCAAACAAAACATTTCCTGGACCTACAGAAGGCAATTGATCAGGGTCTCCTACCATCACAACATTTATATCCTTCGGGAGACAGCGGAATAACTGATTGGCTAGCCAAACGTCTACCATCGACATTTCATCAATAATAATCATTTTGCCGCGAACCGGGTTATCTTGATCGTGTTCAAAGCTCTCACCTTTCCAACCAAGAAGACGATGAATCGTCATCGCTGGCAATCCTGTTGTCTCAGACATACGCTTTGCTGCCCTACCAGTAGGAGCTACCAGTAAAATAGGAAAAGGATTATCTTGTGTGTCATATTTCTTCATGTCCAAACTAATTCCCTGCAAATTTGCAAAAACATGGCAAATTCCCCTAATGACTGTTGTTTTACCCGTACCAGGTCCTCCAGTCAGTAGCATTAGTCCCGAATCCATTGCTTTTTCTACTGCTTCTCTCTGTTTAGATGCATAGCTAATCCCCAATTCTTCCTCTACTTTTCCGATCGCTTGGTAAAACTCAGATGCCGGATAGCTATCAGGATTTTCTCTTGAGGCAAAATAATGAAGTCGTTTGGCCAGACCAATCTCTGCAAAAAACAAGGACGGAAGATAAACACGCTCTTCCTCCCAGTGTACTTTGTTATCCATTACTAATTGTTCAATCGCGCCCTTTACATCCTCTGCCTCGAAAACGTGTCCGCCGCATTCCGTTAATAGCGAAATCGCCCGCGCGATTAATTCTTCATGGGGAAAATATACATGCCCCTCACTATAACCGGCTTCTTGTAAAACATACAGGCATGCTGCCATCACTCGTTCCTGGGACGAGGCCGCAATTCCTGTGGATAGGGCAATCTCGTCTGCACGTTTAAACCCGATGCCTTGCACATCCTCAATCAGCTTATATGGAGTTTCTGTCAATACAGTCATGGTATTATGCTTATAGGCTTGATAAATACGTAAAGCTAAATGAACGCCAATTCCAAATTCGTATAAGAAAACCATGGTACGTTCTAAAGATTGATGCTCTAGGACGGATTCATAGATTTGCTTAGCGCGTTTAGGAGAGATCCCTGGAATAGCGGCTAAATCGTCAGGATTTTCAGCAATGATGGTAAGTGCATCGACTCCTAAATGTTCCACGATCCGCTTTGCTAGCTTTTTACCAATCCCACTAAAAAGTCCACTTGCTAAATACTTTTCAACACCCGATTTGGTTTTTGGTGTTTCACGCTCGTAACGTTCAGCCACATACTGCTTTCCGTATTTAGGATGATCTTTCCACTCACCATAAAAGGTATACGTCTCATCCTCGTGAGGACGCGGAAAATGCCCTACAACAATGACTTCTTTATCTTTAATCGGTTCCGTTGTCTCTTCCACTTTAAAACGAATGATGGCATACCAGTTCTCTTCGTTATAAAAAATTTCGTGTTTTACTTGTCCTCGGATAAAGGTCTCACGAAACAACGGGAGCGCCTGTTGTTGCACGGTAGTACGCCTCCTTTTTTCTATAAAGCCTTGGCTTTGGAAGACTTCTGGGCCCAGCAAAGCCTTAGCTCGAACTGCTTTATTAAGCTTTTTATAAGTAAAGATTCATCGTAAAAAAAATTCCACTATCCGATGTGATAGTGGATGTGTGCTACTTTATTGTACTTTGCTGAAAAGGGTTTTGACAACTTGATTCGAACAAGCGTTCCAAACCTTTCACAACTAATTAAGCTGATAACAAACCGTATATTTATTCTTTATTTTACTAAGCGCTTTACGATCTGTACAATTTTTTGAGCTGCTGTTATTACTTCTTCTGTTGTGTTGGCCATGCCAAAACTAAAGCGAATTGCTGTATTTGAGCGCTCCTTGGGCAAATTCATAGCTGTAAGCACATGAGATATCTCCAACGAGCCTGATGTACACGCAGAACCACTTGCTGCTGCAATACCAACCAAATCTAGATTAAACAGCATTGTCTCCGTATTTACCCCTAAAAAACTAACATTTAAAATATGGGGCAAAAATTGTTCCTCATGACCATTTACCTCAAAAGCAATACCTGCTTCCCTAAAAACCTGTAGCATAGCTTCACGCATATCTAAATATTTTTGTCGACGCTCTTCCCTGTCGGAACGCATTAGCTCGATTGCTTGAGCAAACCCTACAATACCAGCGAGATTTTCAGTCCCCGCCCGTCGCTTACGTTCCTGTGCTCCCCCGTGTAAATACGGAGTAATTGTCGTTTTACGTCCCATGCACAACGCACCAACACCTTTTGGTCCATTGATTTTATGGGCAGATAACGAAATTAAATCGACAGGTAGCTCATTTGCTTTAATGCGCAATAAACCAAAGGCTTGTACACAATCTGAATGAAATAGAATTCCTTGCTCCTGTAAAAAGCTCCCGATTTCTTGAATGGGTTGAATTGTCCCAACCTCATTGTTTCCATACATAATAGAAACCAAAATGGTATCGGGACAAATCGCTTTTTTAACATCGTCTAGGCTAACCATTCCCGTTTTATCCACTGGTAAATACGTTACTTCAAATCCCATTCGCTCTAAATGCTCACAAGCATGCAATACCGCATGATGCTCGATCTGAGTTGTAATAATATGCTTACCTTTTTGTTCATTAGCAAGCGCTCCACCGATCAATGCCATATTATCAGCTTCTGTTCCGCCACTAGTAAAAATGATTTGACTGGGATCAGCCCCGAGAAAGTCTGCGATTGTTTCCCGTGCTTTTTCCAATGCTTTACGTGCTTCACGGCCAAACCCATGAATACTGGATGGATTTCCATATACCTCAGAGAAATATGGTTGCATGGCCGTTATCACTTGTGGATGAACAGGAGTCGTTGCTGCATTATCCAAATAAATGTGTGAGTTCATGTTCTAATCCCCTACTTTGTAATCTAACAATCTAAATGTAGAACATATAATTATCAGTGCGTCCATCATCTTGATAATTGATGAGGTCCCGCAATGTAGTGGAGTCAATTACAGACGTTATACTATCTCGAATGCGCAACCATAGATAACGTTTTGCCGGGTCCTCTTCCTCCGCAAACTCCACAGGACTAATTGGACCTTCTAGCACTCGTAAAATATCTCCCGATGTAATATCATCAGGTGATTTGGAGAGCACGTAGCCACCATAAGCCCCTCGGATGCTTTTTACTAACCCTGCATTTCGCAGGGGAGCGATTAATTGCTCTAAATAATGCTCAGATAATTCATGCCTCTGAGCAATGCTTTTCAATGAAATAGGGCCGTCCCCATGGCGGGTGGCTAGCTCCATCATAATCGTTAAGCCGTAGCGTCCCTTAGTCGAAATTTTCAACGTTAACAACTCTCCTCTATGTTTCACTGTACGTCTCTGACAAACTTCCCTGAATTTGTAGCACATGAGTTGCTTGCTTTCGGTCAAAATATGGTCAGGGAGGTGAGCTTATATGGCAACCAATAAGCGTTCCGAACGTGGACGAAACCATCCATCTGACGTTCTTTATGAAGTACCAGCCGGAACCATTGCTCACAAAGCAAGATTTGGTGCAAGCAAAATCAGCAAGCAACCAAATGAGAACGGAGATTTACCGAATAAACCGGGCGGAAATGTACGGACGTAAAAACAATAAGAATGAATTGGCCTTCTTTTGCCTTACTAAAGCTTTGTACTTTCCCGACAGATTCCTTTATCATTATTTTTTTGGAAAAATATTCGTTCCTACATGTAATGTAGTATTTTAACGCCCATAGTCATGTACTATGTAAGAAACCCTTCTCGCATGCTATTACTTCGATTTCTCTTGCTCAGAGGGTCGAAGTTCTTCTTTTTCTTCAAAACAAAGAATGATCAGTACGCTCTAGTTGTTTTTTATTACGATAAATATAAACTTTTCCCAAAAGAATGTAAAGGCATCGGAATAATAGGGGTTAGTTCCGAGATGCTTGACGCTTTTGAATTTCTGCCTCATATCCTATCGGCTTAGGCTCATAAAATTTCTCTTCTACACCCTCAGGCAAATAGCGCTGTTTCACATAGCCTTCGGGATAATTATGCGGATATAGATACCCTTCCCCGTGCCCCAACCTAGCAGCCCCTTTATAATGGCGATCCCGTAAGTGAACAGGTACAGGCTTATGCCCCTCTTTTTGGACATGCATAAGCGCTTGATTAATGCCCATGTAAGCTGCATTGCTTTTCGGAGCAGTTGCAAGATAGGTAGTGGCTTGTCCCAAAGCAATGCGCCCCTCTGGCATACCAATTAATTCAAGAGCCTGAAAGCAAGATACGGCAACGGATAAAGCTTGAGGATCAGCATTACCGATATCCTCTGATGCAGAGATTATTAAGCGGCGTGCTATAAAGCGCGGATCTTCCCCTGCATCAATCATCCTTGCTAACCAGTACAATGCGCCATCTGGATCGGACCCTCTAATAGACTTAATAAAGGCAGAAACAGTATCGTAATGATTATCTCCACTTTTATCGTAGCGGACAGCTCTACGCTGGATTGATTCTACGGCCACATCCAACGTAATGACAATCTCTCCTGCTTCATTTAGTGGTGTAGTCGTTGCTGCTAATTCCAATGCATTTAATAAGCGACGAGCGTCTCCTTCTGCATAGTGCTTAAGATGTTCCTTGGCTTCTGGTGTCATTTTAACCCGTAATTCTCCCAGCCCTTCAAGCTCATCCGTTAAAGCTCTATCAATAACTTGCCCCAAATCCTCATCTGTTAGGGATTGCAAGGAAAAAATTTGTGAACGAGAGAGCAACGCTGCATTGACTTCGAAAAAAGGATTTTCTGTTGTTGCTCCAATCAAAATGACCGTTCCCTCCTCTACATAGGGCAACAGCGCATCCTGTTGAGATTTATTAAAACGGTGGATCTCATCAATAAATAACGTAGTACGCTGGTTATTCATTACTAAGCGATCCTTCGCTTCCTCTACGATACGGCGAATGTCTGCTACTCCTGCAGTAACCGCATTTAATTCACTGAAATGCGATTTAGTTGTACGCGCTATGACTTTTGCTAAGGTTGTTTTTCCTGTGCCTGGGGGCCCGTAGAAAATTAAAGAAGAGATTTGATCCGCTTCAATAGCTCTTCGAAGCAGTGATCCTTTAGCCAATATATGTTGTTGGCCAACTACTTCATCTAGGTTTTTTGGTCTCATTCGTGCCGCAAGCGGCTTGGTGCGCCCTTTGGAATCTTCCTGTTCATGGGCGAAAGAAAATAAATCCATCCTTCTCAACCCCAATCTGGTTTCTTCAAACGATTTGCAACTATAATCTGTCTTTTGTTACCATAACCTTAAACTATCATCCTGTTCATTTTACTTAGAAAACCAAGCTACGCCAAGTTTCGAAAAGCTAAGTAACAAGGCAAGCTGATTGCTTACTACCATCAATCAAATCATTATCTTATAGATCACAATTGCTTCAAGACATAAAAGAGAGCTTTCCTTCGGGTAAAGAAAGTAGCGCAGAAAAGCCCGAAGGCCTCTGCGCTATCCATTTCAACATTGTGAATCACTTATTTATAAAAGGCGTACTACATCTGGGCACTCTTTTTTGCTACCCTTTTTTCGGTACCCAGCCAACTATATCTTGAACAACCACACTAGCTAAAATCAAGCCTGCCACAGATGGCACAAATGCATTACTTGCCGGCGGTTGTTTTACTTTACGAATAGGGGAATCCGGATTTTGAACAATCTGTTCCCGTACATCCGTACGAATTGTTACAGGGATTTCCTTAGAATATACCACTTTAACACCCTTATAAATGCGTGCCTTTTTAAGCTCACGACGAATTACCTTGGCAATAGGGTCATAGCTGGTTTTAGAGATGTCCTCCACTTCAAAACGCGTTGGGTCCATCTTATTAGCTGCTCCCATACTAGAGATGATTGGGATATTACGTTTTTTTGCTTCTAGGATAACATGAATTTTTGCAGACACGGTATCCATAGCATCAACAATATAATCTAGCTTATGCTCGAATAGACGAGGAGCTGTTTCATCGTCATAGAACATCTGAAGCGTCACTACCTCGCACTCTGGATTAATGGAGTGGATACGCTCTTTCATTAGCTCTGTTTTTTGTTGACCAATCGTGTGTAAAGTAGCATGAATTTGTCTATTAATGTTTGTGATGTCAACGTCATCTTTATCAATTAGGATCAGTTTTCCTACGCCAGTACGTGCTAAAGCTTCTACTGTGAAGGACCCTACTCCACCGACACCAAGCACGGCAACGGTACTGTTCCTCATTTTCTCCAAGCCCTCTGGACCAAATGCCAGTTCACAACGCGAGAATTGATGTAACATGTTCACTAACAACCTTTCCTACATTCATCTATTTTGCAAGTAGCATTTAATCTATAATTACAGTTTCATGTCATCCATATATGACCTAGTAATCTTCTCAGATTTATACTTTTTATACAATCATAAAAATAGTGACATTCCGATTATACCTAGCAATAGGCTGATATTCAATTCCTATTATTCCACTAGGACTCTAAGTGGTTGTCGAATCAGACATATGCTAGCACATTGAATTCTACAAAGCAAACAAAAAACAGGTCCAACCAAAAGACTCCTTGCCTTGGTTGGACCCATTTGCCCAAGTAAATTTACTTGTTTGTTATTTGTTTGTTACTTCTTCTTTTTTCTCTTCTTCAATAGTCGCAATAAACAACTGTTTCAATTGACTTTCGTCTACTTGACTTGGAGCGTTAACCATTAGGTCACTAGCGCTTGCCGTTTTCGGGAAAGCAATTACTTCGCGTAAGTTCGTACGTCCAGCAAGCAACATTACCAAACGGTCTAAGCCTAGTGCGATACCACCATGTGGAGGTGTACCATATTCAAACGCATCCATTAAGAAGCCAAATTGCTCTCTTGCTTCTTCCGGACTGAATCCAAGCGCAGTAAACATTTTCTCTTGTACGTCACGCTTGTAGATTCGCATGGAGCCGCCGCCCAATTCATAACCATTTAGAACTAAGTCGTAGGCTTGTGCGCGAATCGCACCTGGGTCTGTTTCAAACAGATGTAAATCTTCGTCTTTTGGACGAGTGAATGGATGGTGCAGAGCTACATAACGTTTAGCCTCCTCATCCCACTCTACCAATGGGAAATCTACTACCCATAGGAAAGCAAACTTACTGTGGTCAATCAAGCCTAGTTCAGCACCTAGCTTGCTGCGTAGAGCACCTAGAGAATCTGCTACTACTTTCGGTTTATCAGCTACGAACAACAATAGATCGCCTTCTTCTACTAGCAAGCGCTCTTTAATTGCTGTAACTTCTTCTTCAGAGAAGAATTTAGCGATTGGCCCTTTTACTTCGCCATCTTTAAATGCAATCCATGCTAAACCTTTTGCTCCGTAACGTGAAGCAAATTTGCCTAGATCATCAACATCTTTACGTGAATAATGCCCGCAACCTTTTGCATTAATCGCTTTTACTTGGCCACCGGCCTCTACTGTGCTTGCAAATACTTTAAAGCCGCTATCCTTCACAAGATCGGATACGTTGGTCAACTCCATGCCAAAACGAATATCTGGCTTGTCAGAGCCAAAGCGATCCATCGCTTCTGCATACGTTAAGCGAGGGAATGATGTTCCTACATCTGTACTAACTGTTTCTTTAAATACATGTTGAACCATTTCCTCCATCATTGGCAATAACTGTTCCATTGGCAAGAAGGATGTTTCAATATCGATTTGAGTAAATTCTGGCTGACGGTCAGCGCGCAAGTCCTCGTCACGGAAACAACGTACAATTTGATAGTAGCGCTCGAATCCGGAAACCATCAATAATTGTTTAAAAATCTGAGGAGACTGTGGCAATGCATAGAATTCACCTGGGTGTACACGAGATGGAACTAGGTAATCACGAGCTCCCTCTGGAGTGCTCTTCGTAAGCATTGGCGTTTCAATATCTAAGAAGCCCTTTTGATCCAAGAAATCACGGAACGCTTTTGTAGCTTTTGAACGTAAGTAGAATGCTTTTTGCATTTCAGGACGACGAAGGTCCAAATAGCGATATTTTAGGCGAACCTGCTCATCTACATCAATCTCATCTTCAATTAAGAACGGAGGGGTTTTCGCATCGTTTAAAATGGTAATCTCCGTTGCTAGCAATTCGAATTCGCCAGTTTTAATTTTCGGGTTCACTGCTTCCGGTTCACGATTGATCAGCTTACCTTTTACAGATAAGACATACTCGCTACGCACACGATCTGCTTTTTCCCATGCTTCTTTATTTACTTCTGGGTTAAACACCACTTGACAAATTCCTGAGCGATCGCGCAGATCAATAAAGATAACACCACCAAGGTCACGACGCTTTTGAACCCAACCATTTAAAATTATCTCTTGTCCTACATGTTCTTTGGTTACTTCGCCACAATAGATAGTGCGTACATCAAATTTCATCGTTGGTCCCTCCAATAGGTCAATATTTCGTTCTTTTTTCTATATCCTTAACGTTTAGCCAATAGCCAATCGCTTACTTCTGCAAAACTTACTTCCTGCTGATCGCCGGTCGCTAGTTCTTTTAGCATGACCACGCCTTTTTCCAGTTCTGATTCGCCAATGATAGCAGCATACTTTGCTTCTACACGATCTGCTGCTTTTAACTGTGCCTTCATTTTACGGCCTAAATAGTCCATCTCTGCCTTAACACCCTTAGCACGCAGAGAATCTAACAACTGGAATGCCTTCGTTTTTGCTGTTTCAGATTGTAAAACGATGTAAGCATCTAGCCCTGTTTCAATTGGTAATTGAATATTTTGCGATTCTAAGGCCATTAACAAGCGTTCAATACTCATCGCAAAACCAATACCCGGCATATCTTCGCCGCCAATTTGTTCAACCAATCCATTATAACGACCGCCACCGCATAACGTTTCAACTGCACCGATCTCTGCCATTTTAATTTCAAAAGCAGTCAGTGTGTAGTAATCAAGACCACGCACCAGACGCGGGTTAATGTGGAACGGAATGTTGATTGCAGTAAGATATGCCTGCACCTCTTCAAAATGCTTTTTAGATTCATCACTTAGATAATCTAAAATAGAAGGTGCATCTTTTGTAAGGGTCTGACATTTTTTATTTTTGCAATCCAAAACTCGCAAAGGATTCCGATCAATACGTGATTGGCAATCTTCACAAAGCTCGTCTCGTACACTATTTAATACTTCAAGCAATGCTCCACGGTGACGGGCGCGATCTTCCAGAGTTCCTACACTGTTTAACTCTACGGACAAGCCTGTAAGCCCTAATTCCTGATAGATTCGCATTGCCACAGCAATTACTTCGGCATCAATTGCAGGATCAGCCGAACCGATTGCTTCCACTCCAAATTGAACGAACTGGCGGAATCGACCTGCCTGCGGACGTTCATGTCGGAACATTGGCCCTAAGTAATACAGTTTCGTAGGTTGATTGGGAACACCATACAATTTTTTCTCCACATAAGAGCGCACAACCCCTGCTGTGCCTTCAGGACGTAAGGTGAAATCCCCTTCTCCACGGGATTCAACGCTGTACATCTCTTTTTCCACTACATCCGTAGTCTCACCTACGCCTCGTCTAAACAGTTCTGTCTGCTCAAAAATGGGCGTCCGGATCTCTTGGTAATTGTAGCGTGTGCAAAGATCTCGCATCTTTCCTTCGATGTGCTGCCAAAGCTCCACTGTGCCAGGCATAATGTCTTGTGTACCACGTGGAATTTGGATTTTCGCCATGTGAGTCTCTCCTTTTTTGTTTTTTACGTGCTATATAAAAAGAATCCGTACAGGGCAAGTCAGGAAAAATAATTGTTAGAAAACACAAAAAATCTCCCGTCCTTGACATGCCCAACTTACGTACATGTCAGGGACGAGAGATTGTATTCTTCTCCCGTGGTGCCACCCTGCTTGGATATATATGTAATCATATCCCACTTCATTTTCATCGTAACGCCGATGCCGCGCCTTACAGTTACTCGTAGCAACGCTATCTTTCACTGGGGTCTTCAGGGAGGTCATTCGCCTAAACGTAATAGAGAAGCACTCTCAGCCACGATGCTTCCTCTCTAGCTATCCGTCTAAAGGTTACTTGGTCCCGTCATCAGATCAAAATATATTACAGATCATAGCAAAATCGCGAGTGAGCGTCAACTATACAATCACCCGATTATTTATCAGAGTAAAGAGCATCTAAATCCTGCAACTTTTTCTCAATTAACTGCTTATACGTATCATTATAGGTTTTCGGATCTTTCGGATTCGGCCAACGTGATAATACACCGCTACCAGGCCGCATCAATTTGGAGACAGCCCCACAGCCTAAGCCAAGAACGGTTTGCACTTCCTCCATCATAACGATGTTATAGATAGAGTCTTGACCTTGTAGCGCATAGCCAACATTTTCAAGATTGCCCAAAATGTTTTTTTGTCGATACAGATAGTATGGAACATATCCTTGTTTCTTGGCCCACTCTTCAGTCTCTTGCATCATGCTTAGTATCTCTTCACGGCTAGCCACCTGATATCTCTCTTTATTTTGGGTCATTTCCGAAGCACGTTTAAATGAAAGTGTATGGACTGTGAGAGAAGTAGGCATTAGCTTTTCAACCTCCTGAAGAGAATGCTTCATTTCCTGCATCCCTTCATTTGGCAGCCCTATGATCAAATCCATATTAATGTTCGTTAAACCCATCTCCATGGCCAATTTATATTTATCCACGGTTTCTTCAACTGTATGGTGTCGACCGATCGCTTGAAGGGTTTCTTGTGTAAACGACTGCGGATTGATGCTGATACGGTCAACCTTCCATTTTTTCATGATTTCAATTTTATCAGGAGTGATGGTATCAGGCCTTCCAGCTTCCACTGTTAGTTCACGCACTTTATCCATATGAGGAAAATGCTTATAAAGTGTAACAAAAAGCTCGTCTAACTCGTCAGCAGTAATACTGGTAGGTGTACCTCCGCCAAAGTAAATGGAGGTGATTACCAAGTCTTGGCGGGTCAACCAATCACCTATTGAGCGAATCTCTTCATGTAAACCTGCCAAAAATGGATTTACATTCCGGCGATGCACACCAATCGCATAAGCTGGAAACGTACAATACGCACATTTTGTTGGGCAGAATGGGATTCCAATGTATACAGAGACTTCCCGATCTATTTGATATAAATCAGGAACAACATGTAGCTGACGATCCACTATCTCTTGTAAGAGCTGTAGTTTGTGGGGGCGAACCATATAGTCTTCGCGTAATTGGCGATGAGCCTCCTCGCGACTCAACCCAGATTGTAGCATCTTGTGAAGCAATTTAGTCGGTCGAATACCGGTCAAAATGCCCCATCCCTGCTCCATTCCAGTATGACGCTCCAGCAATGTTAATAGCGTATAGCTAATGGCTTGCTTAGCTGTTTTGCGCATACCTTTTTCGGAAAGCTCCTTATAGGGACGATCATACTCAAATGTATGCTTTTGATCGGCAAACAATAGATGCCCAGTAGCATGGACGCCATCGGCTTGTGACTCACAGCACAGCTCTATCTTAATATCTTGATGGGAGCAATTCTCCCAATCTTGTACATAATGAATCGCGGGATCTTCATAGAACAGTGCGGCAATAAAGCCGATTTCACGTTCAAACTGATGACCCACGCATTTTATTTGCAACATGTTCTTCACCTGCTTCTTTCGCAATCCTTCTCATCTTACCTTACCAGCATAAGGTGGTCAATTTCAGAGAAGACACCAACTGTTCCCGTCAAAAATGGACGGATTTAGAAAGCCGTTCGTTTCATCAGAACGATTTGGCACAATCATTACGAAAAAGAAGTACATGAGATTCCCTACTGGATCATTGATTTTCGCTACATGAAGCTACGACCCTATCAAACGTAACTAGCTTTATTCCTGCACACGTTAACAGCTTTTCGCTACTTTGCTATTGTTTAGCACGCCGACGTAGTTCTTGTACCTCGCGGATGCTGATATGAAACTCCTGAGACATTTCTACATCGTTTAAAATGGCTTCTTTTTGCAAGAAATCATGAAAATCGACAGAAAAAATACGACGGTTTAATTCTTGAGCGAAACGTTCTTTATTGGATTGGCGCATGCTTAATCCCTCCTTGCCCTATTGTTTCCGCATGGGAAGATTTGCATGCATCTCGAAAAAAATGTCGAAAATTGCAGGAAAATACAAGGTCTATGAAGAAGATTATTGTTTTGTGGAAAATTTGATATTCCGCTCGTAGGAATTATGAAAAACAGAAAGGATGGGACAAACGTGTTTTCTCGCAAGAAGATGATTATCGGAATTGCAACGTGTCTCACTAGCTTGGTCGCCCCCTTCCAAATGGTCTGGGCAGCCAGCCAGGTGCAGGTAACTGCCGATAATTTAAACATTCGCTCTGGTCCAGGAACCAACTATCAACTCGTAAGTTCCGTGCCTAAGTCGACAAAACTAACCGTTATATCAAAAAAAGATAAATGGATACAGGTAAAATTACCGAATGGCAAACAAGGCTGGGGATTGAATACATACCTTCAGGAGATTAAAGCAGCTCCTCAACCACCAAAGGTGATTTATTTACAAAGCACGGTTGATATGTTAAACATTCGGACTGCACCAAAGACTGATGCTCAAATCATTCAGGTCATGGATAAGACAAAAAGCTATAAAATGATTAAAAAGGAAGGCATCTGGGCACAAATTCAGGTGTCTGACAAGGTAACAGGCTGGATTAATGCTAAATTTGTAAAACATGCTACGCCGCCTACTACATCAGCACCCGTATCAGGAGCAACATCACCGAGTCAGAGTAATCAACCTGCTGTTGTATTGCCACCTGTAGAACCAACTGTACAGCCACCATCTACCAGTAGTATTAAAATCTCTGCAGTAACCAACGTGTATGCAGAGCCTAATGTCTCAGCCATGATTATCGGGCAGTTAAGTGCAGGGGATCAGGTAAGTAAATATTCGGAGTCAAATGGATGGGATCAAATCCTGTACAACGGAACAACAGCTTGGATTGCTAATCCAGCAGCTCCTAAAACCGGACAAGCAACACCTCCTCCGACACAGCAAAACCCTGCTACATCAGGCTCTACGGTGAAGGTAACGGCAAATAATGTAAACATCCGAAGTCAGGCTAATACAACAAGCCAAGTTCTCACCCAAGTAAATAACGGAGTAGTTCTACCGGTACTGTCTCAAAGCAACAATTGGTTTCAGGTAAAAACTCCGGATGGGAAAACAGGTTGGATTGCCAGTTGGTTAGTTACGAAATCAACAGAAGCTCCTCCTACACTCGGAGTAGTTGATCCAAATGAACATAAGAACCAAAACTCTCTTCAGCCCTCGGTGCCAAGCAATAATCAATCAGAAATGAAAATCAAGGTGATAAACGAAGGCACAAATATTCGTTCTGGCCCTGGCACCCAATATGAACCGGTAGGTACTGTACAGGCAGGAGAAAGCTATTCGGTAATCAAAACAGAGGGCGATTGGTATCAAATTCGCCTAAAAGATAACTCAACAGCCTACATCGCTAGCTGGGTCGTTCAAAAGGAATCAACAGATATAGCCAATCTGCCTCCTTTAACCGGTAATGAAGCAGGAGGCAAATTGATTGTAATTGATCCTGGACACGGCGGAACAGATAGTGGCGCTGTAGGGACGACGTACAAGACGTTTGAAAAAGAGATTAACCTACAGGTTGCTCTGAAGCTAAAACAACGCCTAGAAGCTTCTGGAGCACGTGTCATTATGACTCGTGCCGATGATACGACTCTTACGTTGAATCAGCGTGTTCAGGTTGCTGTACAAAACAATGCGGATATGTTTGTAAGTGTCCATCACAATACACATCCTAACGCAGCTACCAATGGTACCATCATTTTTTACTATCACAAAGGAAAATCGATGGAATTAGCCCAAATGACTCAAAAAGAGATCATCGCGACAACACAATATAAGGATTTAACATCCAGATTTGGTGATTTTCATGTTATTCGCGAGAATCCAAAACCAGCGATTCTTGCTGAAATCGGTTTTATAACCAATCCACAGGAAGAAGCTAACTTACGTGACGACCAGCATCAGCAAAATGCGGCGGAAGGGTTGTTCCGAGGCATACTGCGTTACTTCCAGGTTTATCCAAGCTAGTTTTTACACAAAAAAGCAGCTAGTCAAAAAATAGACTAGCTGCTTTCTTTCTAGGTATCGAGCTTACGCAAATTAACTAGCCCTTTTTTTCACCTGACATTAACTTTCAACGATTAATGTCACCGGTCCATGATTATGTATCTGCACATCCATCATTGCGCCAAACCGCCCTGTTTCTACATGAAGCCCTTTACTCCGCAGCATCTCATTAAACTGCTCATATAATGGTTCAGCGGCTTCTGGGCGAGCGGCTGCCATGAAATTAGGGCGACGACCTTTTCGACAATCTCCATATAACGTAAATTGGGAAATAGATAAAATTTGCCCCTTTGTGTCTTGAACAGAGTAATTCATCTTTCCCTCCTCGTCTTCAAAAATCCGTAAATTGGCTACCTTATCTGCTACAAACTCTACATCTTTTATCGTATCCTCATGGGTAATACCGACTAATAAAACCAGCCCTCGCTCAATTTTACCGACTACTTCACCATTTACGGATACACTGGATGCTTTTGCTTTTTGGACAACGACTCGCACTACTTATCACTCCGGTTCTGTTGTTTTGAATTTATGCCAGCATTTATGGTTATGTAAAGAAAAGACAGTGTCCCCAAGGAACCACTGTCTGCCACATAATAATAAAGATATGCTAGGTATTTAGAATTCGACGAACGGAATAAATATCTTTGATACGCTTGATCCGTTCTACCACGCGATGCAAATGATCTATATTGTTAATACAGATTGTCATGTTGATCGTAGCTACCCGATTGCGATCCGCTTTTCCACTCACAGCCGCTATATTGGTTTTCGTTTCCCCAACTACATGTAGCACATCGTTTAATAAGCCTGTGCGATCATGGCCAGTGATTTCTATATCTACATTGTAGTTTTGTTTCTGGTCCCCTTCCCATTGTACAGGTATGAGTCGATCACTCTCTTCTACCGTCACATTCGGGCAATCCTTGCGATGAATGGAGACCCCTCGTCCCCTTGTAATAAAACCAATAATGTCATCCCCTGGGACCGGCGAACAGCATCGAGAAATACGAGTCAACAAATTGTCTACGCCTTCTACGCGGATGCCTGTGTCGCTTCGCGTCTGCTTCTGGGTAGGTGCATGAGATTTAAATTCCTGAATGGTTTGCTGTTGTTGCTGTTGCTGTTCTTCTCGATCTCTACGTATTTTTTCCGTCAATCGATTGGCTACTTGTGCTGAAGTAAGCCCGCCATATCCGACAGCAGAAAACATATCTTCGTCAGATTGGAAATTAAACTTAGCTGCTGCTTCTTTTAAATTCTCGGCAGTCATGGTCTCTTTTAAATCAAAGCCGCGCGCTTTTACCTCAGCTTCAATCATCGATAGCCCTTTAGCAACATTTTCTTCACGCTTTTCTTTCTTAAACCATTGCTTGATCTTATTGCGGGCATGGGCAGACTTTGCTATTTTGAGCCAATCTTGACTTGGACCATATGAATGCTTGGAAGTCAAGATTTCCATAATGTCACCCGTACGCAACGCAAAATCTAGCGGAACGATCTTACCGTTCACTTTAGCACCAATGGTTCGATTGCCGACAGCCGAATGTATGCGATATGCAAAGTCCAAAGGAACCGAGCCTTTTGGAAGCTCCACCACATCGCCTTTTGGCGTAAAGACAAATACCGTATCAGAAAACAAATCCTGCTTGAGGGATTCCATGAATTCCTGGGCATTTGGTGTCTCTTCTTGTCCACCTTGAATAATCTCACGGAGATTACCAATTTTCTCTTCAAAGGAGCCCTGCACTTCTCCTTTTCCTTCTTTATAGGCCCAGTGAGCAGCGATACCAATCTCTGCTGTTCGATGCATATCCCATGTACGAATTTGTACTTCTAATGGTTCACCCTTTGGCCCAATTACAGTGGTATGCAGGGATTGATACATGTTGGCCTTTGGCATAGCAATATAATCTTTAAATCGTCCTGGCATAGGCTTCCATAACGTGTGCACAATTCCAAGGACAGCATAGCAATCACGAATATCATTCACAATGATACGTAAAGCCAGCAGGTCGTAGATTTCGTTAAACTGCTTATTTTGTGACACCATCTTTTTATAGATGCTATAGATATGCTTAGGTCTGCCAGCAATCTCCGCTTCAATATGCAACTCATGTAATTTATCAGTAATCATTGCTTTTGCTTCTGAAATGTACTCCTCGCGCTCCGTCCGTTTCTTCTGCATGAGGTTTACAATCCGATAATATTGCTGCGGATTCAAATAGCGCAGAGCTGTATCCTCTAGCTCCCACTTTACAAACGCAATCCCCAAACGATGAGCCAGTGGCGCAAAGATTTCTAGCGTTTCATCCGAAATTTCACGTTGTTTTTCCTCGGACATATGGCGTAACGTACGCATATTATGCAATCGGTCCGCCAATTTAATTAAAATGACCCGAATATCTTGTGCCATGGCTACAAGCATTTTACGATGATTTTCCGCTAACTGCTCTTCTTTGGATTTGTATTTAATTTTTTCTAGCTTTGTGACCCCGTCTACCAGATGTGCTACCTCTGACCCGAATTCCTTACGTAAATCATCCAACGTAATATCGGTATCTTCCACAACATCATGGAGAAAACCGGCAGCAACAGTTACTGCATCCATGTGCATATCCGTCAAAATGCCTGCAACCGCAATCGGATGCATAATGTAAGGCACCCCAGATTTACGCACTTGGCCCTCGTGAGCTTTGCGTGCTAAATCATAGGCACGCTCCAGCATAGTAACGTCCTCGCTTGACATATAGCTATTCGCTTTGCTTAAAATTTCCTCGATGCCCGTAGTCATATTTCCCTTCCTTAATCTTCACTCTGAAGATGAAAACCGTCTATCTTTCCCTTAAACGTATTACCTTTTATTATCTGGTATGAAGGGGAGAATGTAAAGGTAATAATCTTCCATTCTCTACTTAAAACACACAAAATAGACACTTTCAGCTTGCGTTTCTCAGGTAAATCCACAAAAAACCTCCGCAAGCGAAGGGCTCACAGAGGTTTTTATCCAACAGATTAGTATGTGATTAAAGAAGAAACCGGGATGTCACCTAGTTTTTCACGACCATCGAGATAGCTTAATTCAATCAGGAATACAGCCCCTACTACAATTCCACCCAATTGTTCAACAAGGTTGATAGATGTCTCGATCGTACCTCCTGTTGCAAGTAGGTCATCTGCAATCAATACACGATCACCAGGCTTGATTGCATCTTCATGCATTGCTAATGCATCGCTGCCATACTCTAAGCTATAATCAGCTTGAATAGCTTTGTAAGGTAGTTTGTTTGCCTTGCGAATCGGAATAAACCCAACGTTCATCGCATATGACAATGGTGCCCCTACAACAAAACCACGCGCTTCCGGTCCTGCGATTACATCCACGTTTAGGGTA
Source organism: Brevibacillus sp. 7WMA2 (assembly GCF_010748895.1). Taxonomy (NCBI): domain Bacteria; kingdom Bacillati; phylum Bacillota; class Bacilli; order Caryophanales; family Paenibacillaceae; genus Brevibacillus; species Brevibacillus sp. 7WMA2. The sequence goes on along the minus strand of NZ_CP048799.1, from coordinate 5,167,305 downwards.
TCAGCAAATGTTTTCAGTTCATTGATTGCCGCTTTATATACAGGGCCATCTTTTAATAGGGTAGTAATATCTTTGAAACGAATCCCCGGTTGTGGGTAATCTGGAATCACGCGAATATAATCTTTAAAGTTCATTAAGGAATGCCTCCTACAAAAGAATAAAAACAAAGTAAGTTGGATGCCCTTCTTCTAAGACTGATGAAGTATATCCAAATATTTTCCTAGTCCATCATGATTAGAAAGGAGCAGTTCGGCGTGTAGCTCGGCTTCCTCGCGCCAGTCTAGGTATCGTGAAGATGTATCCAAGGGCGCTTTAGCCGGTTCTGGATGCAATAGGTATGCTTGCTCGCTATCTTCAATAAAACGAAGCTCTATAAAAATAGTAAGCATTCGCTCCACAATGGAACGCTTTAGCTTCAATTTTTTAGCCAATGCATCGAGATGAGCCTTGTTGATTTTACCATATTGTCGAAAAATTTGATACAGCGCTTTAAAATCTTCTCGGCTCGGTACATGTAGCAATTCAAAGGCCTCGTCCGCTTCGCCAAACAAGCAGTAAATGGAGTCCATTTCATGTAACGCAGTCATCGCTTGTCCCAATGCTTTTTTGGAGGAAGGAAGGTCATATAAGATGATCGAGCGACATCCTTCTTTCCAATCTCCTTGCATTTCTCCAGCATTCGTTACATACAGAAGCGACCTTTGGGTAAGCTGCTGACTTGCAAGTAAAGAGTGCAACCGTTGATGGTTAGCTGCTTGGAATGTGATGGTAATCAACTCTTCCGCAACGATTTTATCCAACCATTTTTTCTCTTTATCGCGCGTGCCTCGCCAGTCGAAAATCTGCTTATGCTTGACCGCTACATCACGAAGCAAGAATTGAGGCTTTCGCAACCCATTCCATTCATTAATCTGCAATTCACCAAGCACGGAAAGCTTTGATGTTGGAGCTACCTGTTCCATAATGGGGGCAAAACCAAAGCCGATAGCATCAAGTTGCGATTTCTCATGTGACAATACACATTTTAGATGTGTCTCATCCTTCCCAATTTTACGCATACCCTGATGACCGACTTTTTCACAGACAAGCATTGGAGTAGGGTTACCCATGCCGAATGGAGCTAAAGCTTCCAACTCTATAGCAAGATCTAGATTCATATCATCAAAAGCCACTTCAAGATCTACTCTTGTTTTGGGGATGAAGTCTTCTGGTTGCAACCATTCCTGTGAAATACGATGCAACGCCTTGCGTAGCGGATCTACATTCTCTATGGGCAATGTCATACCCGCTGCCATTGTGTGACCACCATAGTGTGGTAGAAGCTCCTTGCACGCCGTCAATGCCTCATACATGTCGAAGCCAGCAATGCTTCGAGCCGAGCCTTTTGCTGCGCCTTTTTCAGGATCGATGCCAAGCACAATAGCAGGTCGATAGAATTTCTCCACTAAACGAGAAGCAACAATACCAACAACGCCAACGTTCCATCCCTCTTTGGCTACAACAATTACTCCACTCTGATCAGCCGGATACAGCTGTTCAACCATTTCAATGGCTTCTTCCGCCATCGCTTGAACTAACTCTTGGCGCTCCCGGTTCAACTCATCAAGTACTTCCGCTTGTTCCTTCGCTTCCTGTACATCCTCTGACACGAGCAATTTAACCGCTGCTTCTGCTGTTTCTAAACGACCGCCCGCATTAATCCGTGGTCCAATGGCAAAGCCCACATGTCCCGCAGTAATTTCTTTCTCCTGAAGCCCGCACACATCAAGTAAAGCTTGGATGCCTACATTGTGTGTTCGATTCAATCGTTGCAATCCTAAACTAGCTAATACCCTGTTTTCATCCACTAAAGGAACAAGGTCAGCAATCGTTCCTATCGCAGCCAAATCGATGAAATCCATCGGAGGCTCCTTTAACAGGGCTTGGGCCAGCTTAAAAGCAACACCTACACCGGCCAGCATGTCAAACGGATAGGAACAGCCAGGTTTTTTAGGATTCATTACCGCAAACGCATCAGGTAGAAGCTCAGGTGGTTCATGGTGATCCGTCACGATGATATCAAGCCCCAACTGATTTCCATGCGCTACCTGCTCTACTGCGCTTATGCCAGTATCCACAGTCACGACAAGCCGAAAACCGCTGTCATAAATGTATGACAACGCTGTTTGGTTTAACCCGTATCCTTCTTTAAAACGATTCGGTATATAATAATCAAATGTGGCTCCCAATTTTCGTAACAAATGCACCATTAAAGCAGTGGAGCTAACTCCATCCGCATCATAGTCTCCATATATGCAAATCGGTTCATGGCGCTCAATCGCCTGTTGGATTCGATGCACGCTTTTGTCCATTCCATCCAATAAAAATGGATCATGTAGCTGTTCTGGACTCACATGCAAAAAGTCACGTGCCTTTTGTGACGTATCCATCCCTCTTTGAACGAGCAAACGTGCAAGCAAAGGCGATATCCCACACGCTTGGACAATCTCTTCACTTATTGCTTCGTCATATGGGGTGAGTTGCCATCGCGATTTCGCTTGTAGCATGAGGCAGCCCTCCAATCCTCATCCATTATATAAAGAAATAGAGGGCATGCCAAGCTTTCTTATTAAACGCAAAAAGCGTATGTTTTACGAACATCATGTCATAAATTAGCTTGAATTGTGAAAAAGTCCAATAATAACTGCATTATTCATGCGTCTTAGCAGGTTCCTCATCCCATGACTTTCCTTTTTCATCATATGGATTAATGTGAACAAACACATTTCGAATATCCTGATGTTTCTCCATTAAATTGCGTTTAACCTGTTTTCCGATTCGATGTCCATCCTCTACCGTTATATTCGGATCAACAGAAACCTTAATATCCACGATTTGATAGTGACCAGTTTCTCTGGCCCACAGCTCATCAATTCGCAAGACTCCCTCTACCTCCATAACTGTTTTACGCAAAGGCAAGGTATCTTCCTCGTGCAATACATGATCCATCGTGGAATGAATGGATTCCTTTAAAATATGGTAGGCTGTTTTTAATACAAGGAAGGATACAAAAATCCCTGCAATGGGATCAAGATATACGGTCCAACTTACCCCTAGCTTCTCCCCAAGAATTGCCCCGCCAACACCAATTAACGCGGCGAAGGAAGAATATACATCAGAACGATGCTCCCAGGCATTCGCAATTAATGATTGGCTATTTAATTTTTTCCCTAGATGATACTTATATCGAAACATCCATTCTTTTATAATCATGGAGCCTAACGCCGCCCATACAGCTAACATGCCAGGAGGCTCAAGGGGCTCATAGAGTGATTTATACGAGGAATACGCAATTTCAAAGCCCACAATAGCAAGTAGGATAGATACGATAATAGCTGAAATTGACTCTGCTTTTCCGTGCCCATACGGATGGTCTTGATCTGGGGGTGCCTCCGCTGCGCGAAGCCCTATTAAAACAGCTACTGACCCGATTACATCAGATGCAGAATGAACAGCATCAGCTACCATCGCTCGCGAATCAGCTACCCAGCCCACAAGCAATTTGACAAGCGCAAGCAACAGATTACCAACAATACCGACCCATGCAGCAAACTGAGCCTTTGCCAAACGATTTTCCACCTAGTTTCCTCCTCCTTGTATCAGTTGGATGAACCTATTGTATCATTTGCCCATCCACTACTTATTGTATTTTCTTGAGCATAAAAAAACCGCAGGGGATATCCCCCACGGTTTATTCTATCCAATTTAGTTCTCATTAGGAGTAGCTTTTAATCCTTTTTTCTTCATTTCACGTTCTTTCATAGATACCCAAATCTGTGCAGCGATAAAGATGGAAGAATACGTACCACTGATCAGACCAAAGATAAGAGCCAAGGAGAAGTTACGAATGCCTTCGCTACCAAAAATAGCAATCGCAGCAGCTGTAATGAACACGGTCAAAACTGTAAAGATAGAACGGCGCATACTTTGCCATAAGCTCACGTTGACCATATGCTCTAAATCTTCAATGGTTTTTGTTTTCATTGTCCGCATATTCTCACGGATACGGTCAAAGATAACAATCGTATCATTGATAGAATAACCAACGATCGTTAAAATCGCTGCAATAAACGTTAAGTCAACTTCCAAACGGAACAAGGAGAACAAAGCAATCGGGATAAAAGCATCATGTAAGATGGAGATTACGCAAGCAATCCCGAATAAGAATTGGAATCGAATCGCAATATAGACAACAATCCCTGCAGAAGCAACTAAAACAGCGATAATGGCTTTATTCACTAGCTCATTAGCAATCACGGGGTCAACCGTAGATTCCTGTTTCGTTACCTGATCTCCATATTTTGCTTTAACAGCAGCCTCAATCTCTTTCAGCTTTTCTGGAGTGATCGTTTCTGTAAACGTTGTTGTTGCGAATTCCTTATTATTACCATATTTAGTTACATCTTTAAAGTGAACATCAGGCATTACTTTTGCAATAATTTGTTGAACATCTGCTTCATTAAACTGTTTGTTAATAAATAAATCCAAACGAGTACCTGCTGTAAAGTCAACGCCTTTATTTAGTCCAAACATTAGCATCGAGGCTAAACCTAGAACTAGTAGGATACCTGAAAACCAATAGAATTTGTGTCGGTTTTTAACAATATCAAATTTAACAATATCTTTTTCTTTAGAGTTCACCGATTTCACTCTCCTTTACACCAAACCAGCGCGGCTTCTTAAACGCATTGGAACGAAGAAGCAACCATAGCAAAAAGCGAGAGCCAAACACGTTGGTAATCAAGCTGACAATAAGAGTCATTGCTAGGATAATCGCGAAACCTTGAATGGAGCTCGTCCCAAAGTAGAAGAGCACGACGCACGCAATCAAAGTAGTAACATGTGAATCAATGATTGTAATCAACGAGCGACGTTCACCCGCACGGAAAGAAGACAGAATGGTCTTACCTGTCATGATTTCTTCTCGAATACGTTCATAGGTAATAATGTTAGCATCTACCGCCATACCTACAGCCAAAATAAAGCCGGCAATACCCGGTAGCGTAAGCGTAGCATGCATCCATTGCAACACTACTAAACATACATAAATAAACGCTGTTAACGTGATATTTGCAATTATACCAGGAACACGGTATACAAAAAGCATAAAGAGGAAAATTAGTGCTCCGCCGATATACCCTGCATAAATAGTCTTTTTCAAAGCAAGATCACCAAGGCTTGCTCCTACTGCCGTTACTTGCTTTTCAATTAATTTAGCTGGCAATGAACCTGCATTTAACGTTTCTGCTAATTCACGTGCCTCATCTTTTGTGTATTTACCTGTTATTTGTGCGCTACCACCTGTAATAACAGTTTGAATCGTAGGATTTGTTAACAAGTTTTCATCTAAAAAGATAGCAACTGGTTTTCCTAAATTTTTACGTGTTACTTCTGCAAACTTTTCTGCATCGGCAAACTTCAGAGTAACAAGTGGCTCATTTAGCTCACCATAACCAATAGCAGCACCACCAGGCGCTAGGTCTGTTCCACGCATAACGACTTCACCTGTCATGTCACGGAACGTCAATACGGCTGGTTTCCCGATCAACGTACGCAGCTTCTCAGGATCAGTAACCCCTGCCAATTTAACGCGTACGCGGTTAGGATTTTCAATGGTTACCTCTGGCTCAGAAACTCCCCCGATATTAACACGTTTCTCAATCATCTGAGCTGTTGCTGCAAGTAGTTCAGTGTTTGTTTTGTGCTTTGCATCAAGTGGTTCTACTTCATACAAAATCTCAAATCCGCCTCTTAAGTCAAGACCAAGTACGATATTGCCCGCTACTTTTGTGGTAGTAGTGGCCATGAGCGTACCTAAGAGTCCGATCACCAGTAGGAAGAGAACAAATCTACTCCACTTTATCATCTAACATAATGCCCCTTTCCCAATGGATACCAAGCGTTCATACGCAAATATCCCAATTCAAAGAATCAATATGCCCATTATAGACTTGTAGAAAAATGCATGTCAAATTACGCCGTTATTTTTATACATATTAATCATCACATAGTTCATATATTTGCTAATTTTTAAGGAGAGGATATCGTTAACAAGACGATGTAGAGTGGGGCGTTCTTCTCCTTTATAGGCTGATATCACACACTCCCATATCTCTTCAGGAGTAATGTTATCGTAACCTAAAATCAAAAATTCCTCTGCCTTACTTTTGCATAAAACTAACATTTCCTGATATTTGTCAACCTCGATAAAGCTCATCATATTCTCTTTATTCTCCATTTTCTACACCTCTTTACGTGACCTTTGTTGTTATAAAATGTTTCTCCCACACATAAAATCTAGTCATGCCCTAGGTGGCACGTCCATATGGTAATAGTGTAGTAAATAAAGCTTAAGGTAAATGTTAAAGAGAAGGGGCTATCCCTATGAAAAAATCCTTTTTTTACGGTACCATGGTACTCATCGTAGCAGGCGCCATTACTAAGGTTTTTGGTTTCGCCCATCGTATTATTCTTTCCCGCTTAATTGGTTCAGAAGGTATGGGACTGTACCAAATGATCGTCCCACTTCTCTACTTTCTGATTACCATTACTACATTTGGTTTGCCTGTTGCCATCGCTAAACAGGTTGCAGAAGCGGAAGCAGCCAAAGATCGCCAGCAATCAAGAAGATTCCTCTATTTGGCCCTAGCTATTACAATTGGACTGAGTACGCTAGTCTCCTTATTGTTAGCTGTTGGTGCTCGTTTTTTTACGGAATTGTTCTTTACGGACTCGCGCACCCATCTGTTATTGCTGACAGCTTTACCTATTCTACCAATCGCTAGTGTCTCGGCTGTCTTGCGCGGTTATTTTCAGGGAAAACAAAATATGGTGCCTACAGCCCTCTCTCAATTGATCGAGCAAATAGTCCGTATTTTGATAGTAATAGGTATGACCTTGACACTCGCTCCCTACGGAATTTTCATTGCTACCATTGGTGCAGTCTGTAGCATTTTATTAGGTGAGCTAGCCGGCCTATTATACATGATATGGAATTATAAAAAGAACAAACGCGAACTAGGCGATCTGTTTAAACGACCCGGCTCACGTCGGGCATTGTTTCAAAAAAGCTCCCCGGCTATCATGCAGCTCTTGCATGTATCGCTGCCTGTCACGATGAGCCGCGTAGTAGGTTCTATTGCTTATGTAATGGAACCAATGCTTGTCCCCTATGCGCTTATATTAGCAGGATATAAAACCATTCAGGCGACCTCCTTATATGGTCAATTTTCTGGAATGGCTGTCCCTCTGTTACTTTTCCCTACTTTTCTTACCTATTCGTTATCCATTTCAATGGTTCCTGCTGTTGCAGAAGCCGCTTTTGAGAAGAACAGCAGGATGGTTCATCGCCGCATTTATCAAGCCATGCGTATTACGCTGGTCATCGGGGCTCCCTGTGCTGTTTTATTATATGTATTTGCAGAGCCTCTCTGTCAACTATTATATAAGCAGGCTGAGGTCGGCCTATTATTAAAGCAATTGGCACCATTCTCTGTATTTTTGTTTTTCCAGGCTCCATTAGCCGCTGCTCTACAGGGTTTGGATCAAGCACATGTTGTATTCCGTAACACCCTGATTGGCACAATCGTCAAGATCGCATCCATGTTTATACTGACATCTCGCCCTGAATTTGGAATTAGCGGGGCGATCATTGCGCTGAATTTAAACATTACGTTGGTAACAATGCTCCATTTTGCTAGCCTCGTCAAAGGGATTGGGTTTACTATTCAGGTTGGCGAATTTGTAAAAATTGGTTTTGCTATGCTGGCTATCGGCTATTGTAGCACGTATATGTCTGAGCACTGGTTCAAAGATACTAGCTTACTCCATATGCTAACAATATGCTCTTCTGCTTCTATGCTTCTCTACTTAGTATTACTTGTTAGTATGAAGGTACTGGGAAAACAGGATGTAGCCCGCATTCCTTGGATTGGTCAGCAATTGAGCATGTTTTTCCCCCGCAGATGATTATTTGCGGGGGTATTGTGTTTTATTTACAAACAGCTTCCCTTGCTCATCAATGCTACAAAACATAATCTCGTTCGTATGACGATAACCTTGTTTTTTTAATTCCTGCTTAAGCCAGAATATATTTTTACCGATTTTTTCTACAGCATCCGTCTGTACTTCCCCATCCATAATTAAGGGAATGGGAAAACCCACAGTAACACCTGTTAAGGATTTTTTAGGTTTCTTTTCTTGTAAACCTAAATCTTGCAGGGTAACAGGTGATTTTTCCGGTTTCGTAAATACGCTGACTTTGCCTGTCGTTTCCAATATAGCAAATTCAACATCAGCTAGGTTTTTTACATTTTCTTGTCGTAGGTGAATCAATAGGTCATCTAGGTTAAGTCGATTTTTTTTCAATGCTTCTTCCCTTATCTCACCATTTGCAATCAAAACATCTGCTTCTCCGTTAACGAAGTTCCTGATCTTTTTACTTTTCATAAACAAATAGGCCATTCCTATTTCCAACAGCATGATAAGGATCATGGGCGAAAACATGTGCAGAAGTGGTTTCTCCACCTGATCAATGGCAAGCACCGCCATTTCTGCAAGCATGATCGAAATGACTACATCAAACAAAGACATTTGACCCAGTTCTCTTTTGCCCATCAGCCTCATGATGAGTAGGAGGAAAAAATAACTAAAGAGGGTACGCATAAGTATGGTTAGTAGCTCCACGGTATAAGACCTCCCACATGTTCATCTACCTTATTTAGTAGTGTCCACGGGTCAATCCTACCTTATGCGTCCCTCTCTTTTCCTTTCTGTTATAGCCATTTTTTCTTTTTAAAGACATAGAGCATCCACGATGTCAATAAAATCATTGAACCGAATGCGATGACAAACATGACAGGCTCTGCTTTATCCCCCATCCATTCAAAGGTGTTCATTCCAAAGATCCCTGTGATAAAGGTTAGTGGCAGAATAACAGTAGAGATAATAGTCAGGATACGTACTGTTTCATTACTTCTGCCCGTAATAATCGTGTAATAAGTATCTAGTGCACCGTTTACTAAATCCCGAAATGTTTCTGTTGAGTCTACGATTCGCTCCAAGTGATCCGTTAAGTCCACATAGAAAGGAACATTTTCCTCTGAGATATCAAACGAATAGCGACCGTTCACATTGGCAAAAATCCGCTTTTGCGGCAAAATCACGCGGCGTATTAAAATCAAAGTACGCTTTAACGCTAAGAATTCCTCTGTAATTTCTTCAGTTTGATGCTCGTAGATCTCATCCTCTAAATCATCAATACGGACACTTAAGCGATCCATAATTGGAAAGTATTCATCGGTAATCCCGTCAACAATGGCATACAACAAATAATCCGGACCTCGATTTAAGAAGGAATTACTGCGATGACATTGAGCAGCAATGCGCCCAATCGTATTCATTGGTGATTTATGAATAGTAACAATGTAGTTCGGACCAAGGAAAACATTAAGCTCTACTGTAGTAATCTCGTTATCGCTTTCCTCATTATAACGCAGCGCGTGAAAAACGAAGAAATAGTAGTCATCATATTTATCCACTTTTGCACGCGGGCTGACGTGCAAACAGTCCTCAATGGCCAATGGGTGAAACTCAAAAATTTTCGCAATGTAATGCAGTTCCTGATTACCTACATCATACAGATCAATCCATAATAAATCCTCAGGAGATTTCAGCCATTGATCCTTGGTTGTTAAATCTACATCGTGGATCATCTTCTGTTCGGAATGATTATAAAAATAGGTTTTTATCATCGGTATCCTCACCCCCGTTTTTTTCCCTTATCCATCATACGAAAATTCGCGGCGATGTTCAATCAAGAGATGAATAAGCCTGTCAAGCCTCTCATATAGATGGTAATAAGAAAATGAATCATAAAGAGAGGATGGGATCGTGTTATGCGCAGTCATTCCGCCTCGGTGATGACGGGATTATTTCTAACGCTTGGACTTGTCTTGCTAGGTTCTATTTTTGCTGCATTACTTCTTTCCTTTACCAGTGTCAAGGAAAGCTCTCTACCTTACTTTAGCTATGTCATTAACATTTGCAGCTTGTTGATTGGCGGCTTTGTAACGGGGCGCAAATGCGGCGCACGCGGCTGGTATTATGGAGGTTTAACCGGTTTAGGCTATTTCTTTCTCGTCTTACTGATCGGTTTCCTAGGCTTTAATGCTCCGCTTAATTTTTCAACCTTATTGTACACTCTCTTTGCCTTTCTTATCGCAGGGATTGGCGGTGTTTTCGGTGTAAATACAACCAATCGGCGAAAATATTAGGCTTATAGATCAAAGGGCATGATCTGTTGACAAGGAAAAAAGCTGTTAGCATATCGCTAACAGCTTTCTTGTGTTTATGATTTATTTCGTATCTTCAGCAGGTGCTTCCAGTTCCTCTTTTTTCGTTTCCGCTACTTCTTTAGTAGGGCTAGAAACTGAAACAGCATTTACTGCACCGCGGTCGAACGTCATGTGTACATTGTGAGAAACCTTTAAAATAAGTGTATCGTCAGTAATGTCTTGGATAGTGCCATGCAGTCCTCCAATTGTTACAACGCGATCCCCTTTTTTCATAGCTGCCAACATTGAATTGCGTTCTTTATTACGTTTTTGTTGAGGGCGAATCAACAAAAAGTAAAAGATCACAAACATAATAATAATCGGCAACAATCCACCTAAACCTTGCATGGTTCATCCTCCTTAGTTCTTAGAAAGATCTATTTTCACCCAATCCATATTGGGCAAAAAACTGGTCTCTGAAATCTTTCAAACGATCTTCACGGATCGCTTGGCGCACTTTCTCCATCAATTTAATGAGGAAGTGCAGATTGTGATGCGTAGTTAAACGAATGCCAAAGGTCTCTTCAGCTTTGATCAAATGACGAATGTAAGCACGCGTATAATTCTTGCACGTGTAGCAGTCGCAATTAGGGTCAAGTGGAGTAAAATCGCGCGCAAACTTTGCATTGCGTACGACTAACCTTCCTTGGCTCGTCATGCATGTCCCATTTCGAGCTATACGAGTTGGCAACACACAGTCAAACATATCAATTCCACGAAGCGCCCCTTCTATGAGGGCATCTGGAGAACCTACACCCATTAAATAACGAGGTTTGTTATCCGGAAGCAATGGAACTGTGTAATCTAGCACTTCATACATTAACGGGAATGGCTCACCTACGCTAAGTCCGCCGATGGCATACCCCGGGAAGTCCATCTGTACAAGGTCACGCGCACTTTGTTCCCGTAAATCCTGATACATACCGCCTTGTACAATCCCGAATAAAGCTTGAACTTCCTTGCGCTCGTGCGCGCGTAAGCAACGCTCTGCCCAACGGGTTGTCCGCTCCATCGATTTTTTTACATAATCGTACTCGGCTGGATACGGGGCACATTCATCAAAAGCCATCATAATATCGGCACCAAGTGCATTTTGAATCTGCATCGCTTCCTCAGGTCCAATAAACAGCTTTTCCCCGTTTAAGTGAGAGCGAAAAGATACACCCTCTTCTGTAATCTTACGTAAATTGCTTAAACTAAATACCTGAAATCCACCACTATCTGTTAAAATAGCTCCGTTCCAGTTCATAAATTTATGCAAGCCACCTGCTTCTTTAACGATCTGGTGACCCGGACGCAAGAATAGATGGTACGTATTACTTAAAATAATGTTAGCGCCCATCCCGCTGATTTCTTCAGGGGACATGGTTTTAACTGTGGCTTGAGTCCCAACCGGCATGAATGCTGGGGTTTCAAAAGTACCATGCGGGGTATGAACTCGTCCCAGTCGTGCGCCAGTTTGTTTGCACGTTTTAATTAATTCGTAGCGTACTGCCAAAGTCTCTGCACTCCTCAATAACCAGATGTGAACACCATCTGTTTTATTAGCATGTTTTTCCTACGTCTTATCTATTATAAAAGGTATGATCACGAATCACAAGAAAACGCATAAAAATTCTTTTATTTAATTAACATCGCATCTCCAAAACTAAAGAAACGATACTTGCGGGCAATCGCGTCTTGATAAGCACGAAGAACATTTTCACGTCCAGCCAAAGCACTAATTAGCATGACCAGCGTTGATTTAGGTAAATGGAAGTTTGTTAAAAGCCCGTCAATAATCGCAAATTCATAGCCAGGATACATAAAAATATCCGTCCAGCCAGATTGAGCAACTAGCTTGCCACCATGTTCTTTTGCAATAGTCTCCAGCGTTCTACAAGATGTAGTGCCGACAGCAATGACACGCTTACCTGCCTCTTTTGCACCATTGATCAGATCAGCCATTTCCTGTGTCAATTGATAATGCTCAGCATGCATAACATGCTCTTCAATCACATCTGCTTCCACCGGACGGAAGGTTCCCAATCCCACATGCAAAGTAACATAGGCTAGTTTAATCCCTTTTTGCTGAAGCTTATCCAAATATTCTTGTGTAAAATGCAAACCTGCTGTCGGTGCCGCTGCAGAGCCTACTTCCTTAGAGTAAACAGTCTGATAGCGTTCGCGATCATCTAGTTGTTCATGAATATAAGGCGGCAGGGGCATTGAGCCTAATCGATCTAAAATCTCATAGAAAATTCCCTCGTAGGAGAATCGAACAATTCGTCCTCCTGTTGGTGTAATCTCTTCGCAAACACAGCGAAGCATACCATCACCAAACTCTATCTCAGTCCCTACTTTAAATCGTTTCCCTGGACGTGCTAAGGTTTCCCAACGGTCATCCCCAAGCGACTTAAGTAACAGAATCTCAATTTTAGCCCCTGTCTCGCTTTTTACGCCAATCAAACGGGCGGGCAACACGCGACTGTCATTAACAACCAGCACGTCCCCCGCTTCTAAATACGTAAGTAAGTCCGTAAACTGCTGATGAGTTACTTCACCTGTTTGTTTATCAAGAACAAGCAAGCGAGACCCTGTGCGATCCTCAAGTGGATGCTGGGCAATCAACTCTTCAGGCAGGTCAAAATCAAATAAAGTTACATCCACGTCTCTCTAATCTCCTTTTTTGCAATTCATTGCTGTTGGACAAATCCTTCTAAGACTCAGAAGGCATCGGGAGTTGAAAATGCGTGTAGCATGCTGGTGTCGCAATACGTCCACGCGGTGTTCGCTGAATGAACCCAATTTGTAGTAAATAAGGCTCACAAACATCTTCAATCGTTTGTGATTCTTCCCCAATGGTAGCTGCAATCGTATCTAGTCCTACTGGTCCGCCTGCAAATTTTTCGATGATGGCAAGAAGTAATTTATGATCAATATGATCGAGTCCGCAAGCATCCACCTGAAGTCTGACTAAAGCTTCATGGGCAATTTCTTGGGTAATAATTCCTTCGCCCTGAACCTGAGCGAAATCCCGGACACGTTTTAATAAGCGATTGGCAATACGCGGTGTCCCTCGGGAGCGCCTGGCAATTTCTAGAGCCCCACCTTCTTGCATCCCAATTTGCAGGATGTCTGCTGCACGCGACACAATGAAAGCTAATTCTTCAATTGTATAAAATTCCAAACGATTAACGACCCCAAATCGATCGCGCAACGGAGACGAAAGTAAGCCCGCACGCGTCGTAGCCCCTATTAAGGTAAAGGGCGGCAGGTCAAGTCGGACATTGCGAGCACTCGGCCCTTTTCCGATGATGATGTCTAAAGCAAAATCCTCCATTGCTGGATACAAGACTTCTTCTACACTGCGATTTAGTCTATGTATCTCGTCAATAAACAGCACATCCCCCTCTTGAAGATTCGTAAGGATGGCAGCTAAATCACCTGGTCGTTCAATCGCGGGTCCAGAGGTTGTTTTTAGGTTCACACCTAGTTCATTAGCTATAATCTGGGATAAAGTTGTCTTTCCTAAACCTGGAGGTCCATATAATAATACATGGTCCAACGCCTCTTTTCGCATTTTAGCAGCTTCGATAAAGACCTTTAAATTCTCTTTTACCTGCTTTTGCCCGATGTATTCGGATAAGAAGCGAGGACGCAAACTAAATTCATTCGCATCTTCTTCCCACTGCATATGGGTGGTAATAATCCGATTATCGTCCATCTTTTTTTATCCCCTCATAAAGAGCGCAAGCCCCTGTTTAATCAATTGTTCTACACTAGCCCCCGATTTAGCTGATTCCAGCAATGTAGGACGAATCCCTTGTGTTTCGTTGTCTGAATAGCCTAAAGCCATCAACGCCTGCATAGCTTCCTCTAAAGCAGCCATATCGGAATTTCCCTTCACCAATAAAGATTCTGGTGCAGTTGTAACCAGCATAGACGGTGTAAAGCCCTTCAACTTATCTTTCAAGTCTAAGATCATGCGCTGGGCCGTCTTCTTCCCAATCCCAGGAAACTTTGTTAAATAAGTCACATTCTCTTGTTGAACAGCAGAAACAATTTGGTCAGGTGTAGCCCCAGCCAAGATAGCTAATGCGCCTTTTGGTCCGATGCCATTCACATCAAGCAGTCGACGATATAAATCACGTTCATCTCTGGTTGCAAATCCATATAAATGAATCGCATCTTCACGTACATGGTGATGCGTAAATAATCGGCAAGACTTCCCTTCATCTTTCACAAAATAATAAGGATTAGGACAAAAAATGCGGTAACCAAGCCCACCTGCTTGCACCACAACGTATTCCGTATCTATATATGAGACAATTCCTTCTACAAAATCAATCATTTCTTTGCACCTTCCGATATATCATAATACGTGCGGCTTTGAGCATGTGTAATCGCTACACCTAATGCGTCTGCTACGTCGTCTGGTTTTGGCACTTCTTTTAACTTCAATAACATCCGTACCATTTCTTGAATTTGCTTTTTCTCAGCTCCACCGTAGCCAGTCACTGCCTGCTTGATTTGCATTGGTGTGTATTCAAAAACCGGGATACCTTTTTGCTCCGCAGCCAAAATAATAACACCCCGAGCCTGTCCTACAGTAAAAGCCGTGGTCACATTTCGGTTAAAAAACAATTTTTCTATGCCCATTTCATCAGGCTTATATGTTTCCAAAAGCTCAATGGTAGCATCATACACTTGACGCAATCGTAACGGCACAGGTGTATGAGCTTCTGTCTGTATGCTACCATACTGTACAGGCTTTAAGGAACTTCCTTCTTTATCGATAAAACCAAACCCGACAATTGCAATCCCCGGGTCAATTCCGACTATCCGCATTCCATTCTCTCCGCTTCTTCCTGTCTTCCTTTAACTGTAACACAAACCAGACAGATTGCGAACATGCATTTCCGTTGAAAGTTTGATAACCCCATTATAAGCAATCGAGCCCTAGCTTTTTCTATCGTTCCACCCCTAAGCCCATTTCATTGATTCATGACAGAGCACGCAGAAAAAGCCTGCTGAGATATTCTCAACAGACTCCCCCTGCCTCGTTTCATAACGTGGGACGGCCAATTAGTGTTTGTTCATACCAAGCTCATCAGCTAAGTCATGCTGCATATGGGCGTAATCGTCTACTTCGTGCTGCATCTGATTCTCGATACTATTTATTTTTCGATAGTCCAATTTGTTATGACCTTGGTTGAGCTGAACATACAAGCGTTGATGGAACTGGTCTTTGTAGCTTCCTCTAGGCATTGAAGACATACAAGAACTCCTCCTTCACATGGCCGTCCCCTACAGTATGTGATGTTGATGATTGCGGTATGTATCCCGATTTTACCTATTGGCATTCGATCAGTAATGGATAACAAGCTTAGAATGAAATGGATTTCTGGAAGCATCCTATAACTAAAGTCGATTTCATTTGTCATTTTAAAGGGGGACATATTATGAAGAAGAAATCCTTTTCTAGTCTCTATTTTCTGCTAATCTGCTTTTGTTTACTATTTTCCCCCACCACTGTTTTCGGAAAACATCATGTGTACGTAAACGAAACAAATAAACTCGTTCCATTTTCCCCGGGTTCCCTGCCTCAAGGGGGCATTACCATCATTGTAAAAACCTCTGTACATGCTGCTTTTCAATCGAAGCTGACAATATCAGGTCAGGAAAAATGGGGGCAGCTAATTGAAGCTAGCCCACGTATTTCAAGCTTTGAACCAGAATTTATTCGGGCTATCATCTATACGGAAAAAAATCGTTATCTATATAGTGATGAGCAGCGGTTATTTGAACAAGACTCCTATCGGGAAGTACTAGTAACAAATTCATTGCGTACACATCTTGAAAAATGGGTTTCTTTAACAGAACAAAAGCATTACGGTTTATTATCGCCGTGGAGCGAGGTACAACAAAACTTTAAACGTATGGCTTACGGAACTGTCACAGATATTGAATCAGGTGAACAATTCCGTGTACAGCGTCGAGCTGGTAGTGATCATGCTGACGTACAACCTTTAACCAAGCAGGATACTCTCATTATGAAAAGGATATATCAGGGGAAATGGAGCTGGAAAAGGCGCGCCATATTACTGACCATAAACGGAAAACATTATGCGGGTTCCATGCACGGTATGCCTCACGGTGGTGATGGAATTCCTGGAAATCAATTTAATGGGCATTTTTGTATTCACTTCTTAGGCAGCTCGACTCATAAGCGTCATGAGCCGGATGCTGGCCACCAATTTATGATTCAAAAAGCGGCTGGAACACTCTATTCAGCTCTGCGGGAGGCTAGCCCGCTTCAAATTATTGATTATTATCTCACCTGTCTGCGGGAAGAAGAGCCTCTTGCTTCCTTTTTGGTTGCGGGATCACCAAGCTCTCTGACATCCATGAATGATCCCGTGTATGTTCGTGAACGGTTGCACCCGCTTTTAGATAAGATGACAGCGGAGGAGGAAACTAGCGATATGTTTTCAGTCACCATCCCTGTCAAACTCTCCTATGCTAAGAAAGGGAAAAACTATCAAAGAATCTGTTATTTTACCTTAGTAAGAGGATCACAATGGGATCGTTGGCGAATCGCCGAAATGGAGCTTGTTGGTGAATAACAAAAAACGGTGATGTAAAAAGGATGTTCCCTAAGCAATCTTGCTGTTCGGAACATCCTTTCTTACCTTTTAACCTGAAATTGTCGTTATACAGAGACCGTTTCTGAGGTCGTCTGAGAAGCGTTTTTAACCGCCTTATCTTTTCGAGCCAAACAAATATTTAATACAATCGCGGTTAACGAGCCTGTAACGATTCCATTTTGCATAATCATCTTTGCCATACCTGGTAGCTGATCAAACATTTGTGGAACCACTGCGGAGCCTAAGCCTACTGCAATACTGCAAGCTGCAATTAAAAGATTTTCATTTTTGGATAGATCGACACTCGATAAAATATTAATACCCGATGCAACTACCATCCCAAACATAGCAATCATAGCCCCGCCTAGTACAGCATCGGGAATAACGGTTGTAAGTGCAGCCAATTTTGGCAGCATTCCCAATGTAACAAGAATTACGCCTGCTCCCATAATGGCTTCTCGACCTTTGATCCCCGTCAATGAAAGAAGCCCTACATTTTGTGAGAAAGCTGTATAGGGGAACGCGTTAAAGACACCACCCATTGTAATAGCAAGGCCTTCTGCACGTAAGCCTTTTACTACTGTTTTGGAGTCAATCTTGGTGTCCGTTACTTTTCCAACAGCAAAATAAACACCGGTAGATTCCACCATACTGATTATATTGACGATTATCATCGTTAGAATTGCCATTATATCAAAGCGCGGCGTACCGAAATAGAATGGTTGTACAATGCTGATCCAGGAGGCAGTCCACACATGTGAGAAGTCAACCATGCCTAAGAAAAAGGCGATCATGGTACCCGTCACAAGTCCAATCAATACGGCAACCGATCGAATAAATCCAGTAAAAAAACGATTAAACAACAGAATTAAAAGCAAGGTTAAAAAAGCTAGAAGTAAATTAGTAGGAGAGCCAAAAGATGCACTGCCTTCCCCACCAGCCGCATTCTTCATCGCGACAGGAATTAAGGATAAACCAATGATGGTAACGACTGAGCCTGTAACCACTGTTGGAAAAAAGCGTAGTAATTTACCAAACAAAGGTGCAAATAAAAATACAAAAATACCAGATACGATAATAGCACCATATGCAGTTGTTAAGCTGTTCCCTGCTGAAAGGGACACGGCAATGATGGGCCCTACTGCTGTAAAAGTACATCCGAGCATTACGGGAAGTCCCGATCCAATGTACCTTCCGCCATAGACTTGAAGCAAGGTCGCAAGCCCGCTGGTGAAGAGGTCCGCCGCGATTAGATATGCCATCTGTTGTGGTGTTAATCCCAATTCTTTACCGATAATAAGCGGAACGATAACAGCCCCTGCATACATCGCTAGAACCTGTTGAAAGCCCAAGGTAAATATCTTTTGCTTGCTTAACATTGCGCTCTACCTCTCCCTTTTTGCCTTACGATTTGCAGGCACCGATTTCCTCGATAAACTCAATACCTGTTTCTGGGGACATCGATTTAATTCGAGCTAACGAATGAATAGCAATCCCTCTTTCCTCAAGCAAGCCTCGGCCTTCCTGAAAGCTTTTTTCGATAACAGCACCTACGCCAACCAATTCGGCACCAGCTTCTTTCACAATGTCGCACAATCCTACTAACGCAGCTCCAGTAGCTAGGAAATCATCTACGATTAGTACGCGCTCACCCGGCTTTAAATAGGCTTTAGCCACACTAATCTGGTATGTTTCTTTACGTGTGAAAGAATGCACAGATGCCGTATATACATCATCCGATTGCGTAATTGCTTTTTTCTTTTTTGCATAAACAAAAGGGACTTGTAGCGCAAAGCCTGTTGCCATTGCAAATTGAATTCCACTCGCCTCGATTGTTAAAACCTTCGTAATGTTTTCTTTAGCAAATCGCTTCGCAAATTCTTCCCCGATCAGCATGGCTAGCTTGGAGTCCACCTGATGATTTAAAAAAGCATCTACCTTTAAAACCGTATCGGACAATACGTTTCCGTCCTGACAAATTCTTTCCTGTAATACCTTCATGAGTAGCCAAAAGCCCCTTTCCACATTTGCAACAAAGTATTTTAAAAAAACAAAAAAACCCAAAAGGACAAGGCACTTGAATAACAATGTTCAAGTGAAACCTGTCCTTCTGGGTTTTTATCCCTTAGGTGTACTTTGTATATAACAAAGCTTGCATCGCTTGGACCAGCCCTCTTGTCAACAAACGGATAACAAAAGCGGAACCCTAGATGCACTTTCACTCGTAGTCAGATGAGATGATCGGTCATCTGGTAGAAACTTATGGGCCATATCCCCAAGAATTATACGAGTCATTTGAAATTGAATAGGTACACTGTAACATACCCACTATTTTTCGACAAGCAGGAAACACATCCCGCTCCCAAACAATATTTTCCCATTATAAATAGGAAGCGATTACATAGTAGAGAATATTTGATCTACCCTTTCTCCTCCTAAGATTCAAACAAATCAGTCCAACAAAAAACAACCAGCTTTTCTCATCAATCGAAATGCAATAGAGAAGCTAATTGTTTTTTTTATTACTCAATAAATGAGCGGACTTTTGATTACTGAGGCTCAATCTGTCGTTGAAATTCGCTAAAAGTAGATAAAATACTGTTATATTCAGCGAGATCATGTACACGGATACCTTTATACAAATGTCCAAGCTCTTCTTTAGAAAGGCTCGCTTTCATACTATCCGTGTTAATTCGATAAAAGGTTTGAATCACTTTCTGATAATCTGGCAACCCTTCAAAGAAGGTTAAAAAACCATCAGGTGATAAACCAAAGTAACCCTTCTCTTTACAAATAGGAGCAAGGTCATTCTCTTCTTTATGTAGCACAATATAATCTGGATGAACCGAAACCAGCTCCCAGCCGGCATACGGTTTCAATATTTGCTCTAAGGTTTGTTCTCTTACTTCTTTTTTCTCCTCATCCGTTACACCGCATACGTATGTACGGGTTAAGACGACCTGTCTTGGCATGGAGAATACAGGGACACTTTCATTCCCTTCCATTTGCGATAACATCCTATTTTTATCTACTTGATTCGTCAGCTTCATTTCAAGACGAGAAACCCAGAATCCCAATACTAAGCCTATTGTTAACACAAGAAACAACATTAGCCATTTCCACTTCAGTTTTGCTGGGCGCAATGATTTGAGCATAGCAGAAAAACCCCTTTAGATGGCGTTTTTCTCCTATTATTCTCCATCTGCAACGAGTTTTATACAATAGTAGATCACCGAATAAATCACGAACGTTTTTAATATGAGTTATATTATATTTCGTTATTATTGTTAGTGTAAGCGTTTTTTATGTCAGTCATTTCCCGTTTTACTCGTAAAATCTTCGTAATTTTTGTGTTGCTCCTCCCGATTTATCTGTCGAAAATGAAAAACTTGTGATATGATCGAACTTGTCCAATTCTCATCATTTTATAATATTTTAAGGGGGCTTTTCACTTGAAGAAGACACATCTACACAGTGTGCTAGCTACCTCCATGGTGCTAAGTATGTTTGCTCTTCCTACAGCTCATGTAGGTGCAGAGGGAGAAAGCATTATTAAATTACGTTTAATGGAAACAACTGATATCCATACAAACGTAGTGAACTATGACTACTATAAGGATGCTCCGACTGATCAATTTGGTCTAGCTAAAACAGCTACCTTGATCAAGAAAGCACGTGCAGAGGTTACAAACAGCGTTTTGTTTGACAATGGTGACTTGATTCAAGGAAATCCGCTTGGTGATTTCATTCATGAAAAAGGATTGAAAGATGGAGATGTTCATCCAATTTACAAAGCGATGAATCTACTTGACTATGAAGTAGGCAACATCGGTAACCATGAATTCAACTTTGGCCTTGATTATCTTCAAGCTTCTCTTAAAGGCGCAAAATTTCCATACGTAAACGCTAACATCTATATCGACGACAAGGATAACAATCCTGACAACGATAAAAACTACTTCACACCTTACCACATCTTTGAAAAGAAAGTAAAAGATGAAACCGGAAAAGAAGTAACAATTAAAATCGGTGCAATCGGATTTGCTCCTCCACAAGTAACTGCTTGGGACAAAGGTCACTTAGAAGGGAAAGTAATCGCTAAGGATATCATTGAAACGGCGAATAAATTCGTTCCTCAAATGAAAAAAGAAGGGGCAGACATCATCGTAGCAATTCCTCATTCTGGATTTGAAAAAGCTCCAGCAAAAGGAAATGACGAAAATGCCGTTTACTATCTAAGTAAAGTAGAAGGCATTGATGCTATCCTGTTTGGTCATGCGCACAAGCTATTCCCAAGCAAAGATTTTGATGGAATTGAAGGCGTTGACACAGCAAAAGGTACGATCAATGGTATTCCATCTGTTATGCCAGGCTTCTGGGGCGATCATCTAGGTGTTATCGACCTAACTCTTAAACAAGTAGATGGAAAATGGCAAGTGGTTGATTCCACAACTGAAGCTCGTCCAGTTTATGATGCTGCTACCAAAAAAGCTCTTGTAGAAGCTGATAAGGATATTCTTAATGCTGTAAAAGAAGACCATGAAAACACTTTAGGCTATGTTCGTGGACCAGTTGGCGAAACAAAAGCCCCAATCAACAGTTTCTTTGCATTAGTTAATGACGATCCATCTGTTCAAATCGTTTCAAACGCACAAAGATGGTGGGCAGAAAAAGCAACGCAAGGAACGGAATATGAAGGTACTCCAATCTTGTCTGCAGCCGCACCATTTAAAGCAGGTGGACGTAACGGTGCTGAATACTATACAGACATTAAGGCTGGAACAATTGCTGTTAAAAACGTTTCAGATC
Source organism: Brevibacillus sp. 7WMA2 (assembly GCF_010748895.1). Lineage (NCBI taxonomy): Bacteria > Bacillati > Bacillota > Bacilli > Caryophanales > Paenibacillaceae > Brevibacillus > Brevibacillus sp. 7WMA2. The sequence continues at coordinate 5,145,494 of NZ_CP048799.1, read as the reverse complement.
TATATATCTACCCAAATACAATTAAAGCTGTATTAATCGACGGTAGCCAAGTAAAAGAATGGTTAGAGCGTTCCGCTGGACAATTTAACCAAATCGATCCAACCAAAAAAGAAGAGCAAGCATTAGTTAATGATGCTTTCCCAACTTATAACTTTGATACATTGGATGGTGTAGAGTATCAATTCGATCTGACTCAGCCTTCTCGTTATGATATCAAGGGTACTTTGGTTAATGAAAAAGCAAATCGTGTAATTAACCTGCAATATAACGGTAAACCTGTCGATCCTAAGCAAAAATTCATCGTGGTAACAAATAACTATCGTGCTTTCGGTGGCGGTAACTTCCCTGGTATTGATGGTTCTAATGTCATCATCGATTCTCCAGACGAAAACCGCGAAGTGTTAATTAACTACATTAAAGAGCAAAAATCCTTCAATCCAACCGCTGATGGAAACTGGGGTTTTGCACCAATCAAAGGTGACATGAAAGTAACACTAACCTCTTCTCCTAAAGCAAAAGAGGTTGCTGAAAAGCTCGGATACATCAAGTATATTGGTGAGGGAGAAAACGGTTTTGCTAAATATACCATTGACCTTTCTACTACAACTCAAAAAGTAGCTGAATCTGCTGACGCTTCTAAAGAAGACGTGAAAAAAGAAGAACCTAAGAAAGACGATGCTTCTAAAGAAGACGTGAAAAAAGAAGAACCTAAGAAAGACGACGCTTCTAAAGAAGACGTGAAAAAAGAAGAACCTAAGAAAGACGACGCTTCTAAAGAAGACGTGAAAAAAGAAGAACCTAAGAAAGACGACGCTTCTAAAGAAGACGTGAAAAAAGAGGAACCTAAGAAAGACGATGCTTCTAAAGAAGACGTGAAAAAAGAAGAACCTAAGAAAGACGATGCTTCTAAAGAAGACGTGAAAAAAGAGGAACCTAAGAAAGACTTGAATAAACTAGTTGCTGTTCGTACAACGGCTGAGGGCTTAGGTATTCAAGTAGCCTACGACAATAAAACAAGAAGCGTTACTTTGACTAAAGGAGATGCAAAACTTGTTTATGTCCTTGGGGCTTCTGAAGTAATCGCTAATGGTAAAACCTTAGAAACAAATTCCGACATTGTGAAAAACCGTCTATTCCTACCAGTTGGTCTTTTGGAGGAAACATTCGGAGTAACAATTAAATAATTCTATGCAATGAAAAAAGAGAAAGGAAATTCCTTTCTCTTTTTTTTACTAAACCAAAACCGTCCCCTACTCTATACGAATAATTTTATCAAACATGGACTCCATCGCCTCAGTTGCCACTCGGAATGGCCCGTATTGTTTATGCTCCTGAGTAATCTGCCAAATTGCTTCATGAACATATTCGGGATAATCTGTAATTACCCCATCTACCCCCATTTTTAAGAAGGTATAAATGGCATCATAGCTATTGGCAGTCCAGACATAAACAGCTTTATTTAACGATTTTGCTTCCTTCAATACAGACTTGTTCAGCATGTATTCCTCCATTACGAAAAAATCACCTGGCAAGTCTTTTAAGCCTGTTCGATTAGCAAATAATACAAACCCTACCTGTAAATTTGGATTTGCTTTCTTGACGTTGTACACTACTGTATCATGCAAGGACTGGATAACGCATTCCGTTTCAAAGCTATTTTCTTTTATGATACGCAGCAGGTCCGTGATAACCTCCTGTTCCTGCTCGTGTCCATGTAGTTTTACCTCAATATTTAATTTGATTTTGTTTTTCGCATATTTGATGACTTCATCTAATGTACTAATCTTTCCAGTATCTCTTCCTTGACGCAGTGTGACCTCTCTTAACTCCGCTAACGTCATGTCATAAACATGTTTATCTACACCTGCAAGCCGAGCTAAATTAATATCATGTATAACGACAAGCTGCTTGTCTTTCGTCTGTAGAATATCAATCTCAGCATAGTCAGCATGTGCATCAATAGCTCCTTGTATGGCTTCCAGAGTATTTTCTACCCCTTTTTCTGTTGCTCCCCGATGTGCCATCGTTATTGGTTTATGCTCGAAAGCTGGAAACACATACAAAAAGTTAACAACAGCTATAATAATCACACTAATGATAGCCATGTAGCTAATAAGTAATTTGTACTTATGTCTTTTTACAAATGTAGGATGTTTATCTGGACAGACATGAGGATCATCCATTACGTGGATCTCTTCCTCACCAGCTTTACGAATATAAAACCAAGTCATAATAGACAGCATTAATGGTGTTAAAAAGATGGCAAAAATATAAATAAGATGCGTATATACTATCGCCCCTAAAGCAGCCAGATAGCCGTTGCCTGTTGATGTAGAAAGTCGGTACAATAGTTCAGAAACCCCATCTACAGATAAAAACAATAAGAACAGCCCTGCAATGGTAAAAAGAGCTACAACCACAATACGCCCTAGATTTTTTTTTACAATTTCCCCACTTTTTTTAGCCGCTCTCCAAAAGCTTTTCTCCTCAAGAACTATAATTGGTAAAGCAAACATCCAACGAATGTTAATACAAAATACTACGAAAAGTACACCGATGTACAAATAAACGCCATATTCCATTTTAAATAATTCGCCTGTAATAAAATTAGGGATAGCTAATGTCGGAAGTAAGGTGCTACTGACCCCCAGCTTCATCAGAGGACGCAGTAACAATAGATAGAGGGCAAAAACGGGCAACGAAAAAGTAAACAGGGCCTGTAATGGTGATAACGCTTTACGTAGCACAAAGCGTAAATGCACTTTCTGTTCCTTACCTGCATAATAGATCAATAGGATTAACACGGCAAACTCATAAAATATAATCAGAACAGAAAATATCATCAGCAACACACTGGCTAGAATTCCATACTCCGTGAGAAAAAAGTATAAGAGATCCTTATTTGCTGCATAGGTATAGCCACTCTGTTGGATTAAGTTTTTCAACACTACTGATAAGAATGGAATCACAATTATGATCGTAAATAGACGATACATAATCTCAAATAACAAGATATTCCAGAAAGAATACTTTAACGTTTTCCACACATATTTGAATAAATTCATCCCGTTTTCTCCTTATAACTCACCATCTTTATCTTTTATGATAAACCCTGTTGATTAGTCGATTCGTTATGAAATCATGTTTATAATTATAGGATAAAATTTATTTCTAAGTAAAGTTTTACTAGAAATCACAACTGCTTTCATGAAAACTACATGATTTTCTTCCTGTGAAGCTGCCTGCACACATATAGAGCTTGTTTTCATAAATGTAGCGATGGATTTTTTGAACAAAAAAGAGCGACCTGTTGTCGCTCCTTTATTAATAATAGCCTTCTTTAAAGAACCTTCTACGTTCACGTTTTAATTTGCGTTCCAGTTGCAATAAATGTGTGACACTTTTTATTCGGTAGCCTGGTAGCTTATTATAGATACCTGTAATTTCACGTAAGGGATTATCTGGGTAACGGAGTAAATGATAAATCATTTGAATTTCATCATCAGATAAATGCTTAATCTTGTGATAAGATTCGATTGCCTGATGATAAATACGCTTATCGTAATTATGCAAAAATAGCATACGACTTGCTATCTGAACCAGATCTACAATTTGCATATCAGGAGCTACAGTATCTAAATCAATTAAATAACAACTACCCGATTCCTTAATTAAAAAATTGTGACTAGCTACATCTCGATGAGCTAAGGTGCCGTAATAATGAGCCTGCTCCATTTGCTGATTAATTGGCATTTGATTAACAACCTGTAAGACTTCCTGCCCATCTCTCTTAATCTCTTTCGCCATGCCTTGAATCATTAGCTCAAATCGATTTTGCGGACCGCGCGTAGCAATTCGTTTGGAAATTCGCTGAAATTGTTCCAGTCTCCTCTCCCATTTTTCTAAAATAGGCGGTTTGCTGAATTCCATTTCTGATAAAAAAGGGTAAGTGGGAAAACCCTCTGCAGCTAGGTGAAATCTAGCCAATGCAGTCACTGATTTTTTAATGTCCCCTACATTTGTATAAGTAGCATCTCTACCATTTATTTCTTTCATGACAGTGTAGAATCGGTCTCCAATCGGTTGCACTTTATGACCATAGGAGTTCGCTACGTATTTCACGGTATTATAAAAACCTTGTTCTCGCAGTACGTCAGCTAAATGCGTAACCCATAAGGCCTTCTCTTCTTCCGCATACCCTTTGACAATCCATGCCCCTCGATCGGTGCGAACAGAAAAAACGCTTCGTTGGGCTTTCATCCCTACTATCTTACAGCTAAACGCTTTTTCTAACGCTTTTATAAAGTTGGCATCCATTTAGACTGTTTACCTTCAGAAAGGTGTAAACGAGGATTCTTCATGACCTTTATCCCATTTTGGCCACATCTCTGGACGAGGTACATTAGGATTGGTAGGCATGTGTTGTACGTGATGTCCATACATATCTGAAGATGAATGTGGGTAGGGTTGAACATGCGGGCAATGTTTGGACTGCGGATACTGCTTCATATGCGGATACTGCTTCATATGCGGATAGGGCTGTGGCATTGAAGGTGCCGGGTAAACAGGTGGATAAGGATTGATCGGTTGATGGAACCCTGACTCTGAGTAAGGATAAGCGGTTTTATGTTCTGGAGTGCAATCATCCTCCACCCATTTATGAGCATGGGAAATACTACTTTCCTGACATGAACTATCTGCTTCTCTAGGTCGATGATGTGGCTGTGGACTCTGTTCCATGCAACTGCTTGTGCTAGAAGGACTCATACTTGTTATGTGATCTGGAGTACATGAACTAGAAGTAGTAGATGAATACTCCGAACATTCTGGTTTACAATCAGGCGGGCAAGGTGCTACGGCTGGCGGATACATTGGAATGACTATTGGCGGTGGACATATCGGCGGTGGACATGGTGGACATGGTGGCGGCGGACACATAAGTGGATATGGCATGGGTACTGGAAACGGTCTTATCATTGGTGGCTGTGGCCGCATTGGTGGACATGGCGGACATGGCGAACATGTTGGACATGGCGGACATGGCGGACATGTTCGACTTGGTGGACATGGTGGACATGTTGGGCATGGTGGACATGGTACCGGTTTGGGCATTTCTTTCTTGGGTGGCAGTGGTTTAGGTTGTGGTACTGGTCTTGGTGCTGGTATAGGCATTTCTTTCTTGGGCGGCAATGGTTTAGGTTGCGGTTGCGGTACCGGTCTTGGTGCTGGTCTTGGTATAGGTACTGGTATAGGTATTGGGATTGGAACACGTCGTTTGGGCATTTCTTTCAAAGGTGGAATCTCCCTTTTTGGCATTTCCTTAGGCGGTGCTGGCATTACTGGTGGTGGAGATGGTACAGGCGGTACAGGCGCAACAGGTGGCGGCATCATTTCCGGTGACTCCATCATTTCCGGTGACTCCATCATCTCCGGTGATTCATATGCTGGAGGTATTGGCATCTCCTTGCTCGGCATCTGAGGCACAGGTCTTTCTTTCATCGGTCTTTCCATGTGCGGTCGGTGTTCCATTCCCGGTCTTCTAGGTTTACCTGTTGGTATTTTTACTCTCATTCCAGGCATAATTTTATCCGGATTTTTTATTGTTGATTTGTTTAGATTCAATAGTTCTTGAAAGTCGACACCATATTTCTTAGCAATCTTCCACATGGTGTCCCCTTTTTGTACGATATGGATTTTCACTACTGCCTCTCCTCTCATACTTGAGTCCCTACCATGTTATGCGCCTCTAGGCGTTTTGCTCCTGTTCAATTTATCGCATAAAAAAAACAGAGCCATAAATATTTACCGGCTCTGTTCTCCGTTATTTTTAGATTTCTTTCCTTTATTTGTATACTTTTACACCATCTACTTGGACATAACGACGGAATTCTTCCAGCAATTGTTTTGTCACAGGACCTGGTTTTCCGTCACGAATTACTCGTGCATCTACTTCTGATACTGAGATTACCTCTGCTGCTGTCCCGGTCAGGAATACTTCATCAGCAATATAGACATCATGACGAGTGAAAGGTTCCTCTTTAACCACATAACCTAGTTCTCTAGCGATATCCATAATCGCTTGACGTGTAATGCCATCCAACGCACCTAAGTATGTAGGAGGCGTATAAATGACACCTTTTTTTACAAGAAAAATATTATCGCCTGATCCTTCAGTTACATAGCCCTCGCTATTTAGCATTAACGCTTCACTAACACCAGCCATGCTAGCTTCCATACGCACCATAACGTTGTTTAAATAATTTAGAGATTTAATCTTTGGATTCAATGCATCTGGTTTGTTGCGACGTGTTGGAACTGTCACAATTTTTAATCCTGTCTCATATAATTCTTGCGGAAATAGTCGAAGCTGTTCAACAATAATAACAATATTCGCCCGTTTACAGCTACGAGGATCAAGACCTAAATCCCCATCGCCACGCGAGATTACAAGTCGTATATAGGCATCACGCAGTTCATTTTTTCTAACGGTTTCGACTACTGCATCCATCATTTCTTCTATTTTCATTGGAATAACGAGCATGATGGATAGTGCGGATTCATATAAACGTTCGATATGCTCTTGCAAGCGGAATATATTACCATTATAAACACGAATTCCTTCAAAAATTCCATCGCCATACAAGAAGCCATGATCATAGACAGAAATTTTTGCATTTTCTTTTTCTACAAATTCACCGTTTAAGTAGATCAACTGCTGCGTCATGCTACTTCACCCTTTTTTCTAACGTTTTTGAATAGTATAAATCTATATGCAACATAGCGTCAATTCTTTTCACCTATACCCCTATAGGCGAACACTGGATAGCTACCCAGTAAACGAACCTGACACCCTAATGCCTCTATCTCCGCAAAAGCGCCTGGCATTAACACTGTGTCCATGCCCTGTACGATATCCAATACAAAATAATAGCTACCCAGACCTTTTTTCGTAGGTCGTGATTCGATGCGGGACAAATTCAATTTGCGCCAAGCGAATGCTGCCAATACCTGATACAGTGCCCCTGAATAATCTTCGGGTAATGTGACCAATATGGTTGTTTTATACTTATCAGATACCGGTAAATCTAACTGACTTTTTCCCACCAGCACAAATCTCGTAAAATTGTTAGCATAGTCCTGGATGCTTTTTTGAGCGAGAAAAAGCGGGTATATTTCTGTATTTAATCTCGTTCCAATAGCCGCCCATGGTTGATCTGGTTCTTCACTTACAAGTTTAGCTGCTGACGCCGTACTGTTGGTATATTCAATCTCTACATGTGGCAAGTATTTTTGTAGGAACAAGCGACATTGGGCAATCGCATGCGAATGAGAGAAGACCTTTGTAATCTGCTGGAATAAAAGAGGCTTTGGCCTAACTGCCATTAATAGGTGCTGTGTGATTGGTAGAGCCAATTCTGCTAAAATAGGCAGTTTCTCCCCATGTATTAAGCCATCCATCGTTAAATTAACTGTTCCTTCAATTGAATTCTCAATGGGTACCACACCAAAATCGGCCTGATTCGTATTAACTGCTTCCAGCACATCAAGGATGCTTACATATGGCTGAGTTGTAAGCTCCTCTTGAATAGGCAAATGACGTACTGCCTCCTCTGTAAATGTGCCAGAAGGTCCTAAAAAAGCTAGTGTTCTCCCCATTATACTTCATGCTCCCATCTGATGTTTTTCTATGCATTATGCTGTATATACAGGGCTTGTGTCAATAATTGCCCCATTATCATCAGGAAAGAGAACCATAGTAGAATAGCTTAATTGATTTTTCTGCATTACTTGTTCAATAAATTGTAACAGTCTCTGCTCTGCTTGATCATGTTCGAAAAAGCAAAGAATGGTTGGCCCTGCTCCTGACAAGGCTGCTCCTAAGGCGCCGTAATCCTGTGCTTTTTCTACAATCTCAGATAGGCCTGGAACTAATGCTGTACGATAAGGCTGATGTAGACGATCCTGCATAGCAGTAGCCAATAAATCTAAACGGTCTTGAGCAAACGCAGCAACCAATAAGCTTGCACGTGAAATATTATAAACCGCATCTTCACGGGAATATTGATCAGGCAATGCTTTCCTCGCTTGATGAGTAGACAATTCAAAATCAGGAATGACTACCAGTGTCTTCAATCGCTCAGGAACCGAAAATTTAGCATAAGGAACTTGCTCAGCTTCATTATCTGGTAACGCTGAAATAATTAGACCCCCAAATTGTGAAGCTCCTACATTATCTGGATGTCCCTCCCAACGGCTGGCAAACGTAAAGAGCTGTCCGTCTGTAAACGGCTTACCTGCAAGGACATTCGCTGCGATTAGAGCACCTACAACTGCCGCTGCACTACTGCCAAGCCCTCTAGTCAAGGGAACCTCAGTCTCTACCTCAATAAATAATTCAGGTATAGGAAGCGAGGCCTTCTCAAATAAGAAGGCCGCCACTTCGTAAAGTAGATTGGTTTTATCTTGAGGCAAGCTAGCAAGCTCTGGTCCCACTAATCGAATCGCAGTTTGCTCGGCAATGCTCATGGTTATGGCTGTATAAAGCTGGAAAGCAAGACCGATTGTATCAAAACCAGCACCCAGATTGGCTGTGCTAGCTGGTACTCTCACTGTTACTTTCTGTATTGACATGCTGACACCTACTTTACTTTTTGATCAGTCCCATGACATCTTCTCTTGTTGCAGGCACTTTCACGGGTTCATTGGCAATGGTCTTAATTGCGATGCTCGGATCTTTTAAGCCGTGCCCAGTCAAGACGCATACGATGCGAGCTCCTTGTGCCAACTGTCCCATCCGGTGCAATTTAATGATACCCGCAAAGGAGGCTGCAGAGGCAGGCTCACAGAAGATGCCCTCTTTTTTAGCCAAAAGCTGGTACGCTTCTAAAATCTCCTCGTCTGTGACACTTTCTATGCGACCATTTGACTGCTTCAATGCCTGTAAAGCTCCAGCTTTGCTAGCAGGATTCCCGATACGAATCGCTGTTGCAATTGTTTCAGGCTGTTCTACAGGATGCCCTAAGACAAGTGGGGCTGCTCCTGCTGCTTGAAATCCATACATTTTTGGTAGGGCGGTAATCTTACCTGCTCGATGATATTCTGTAAAGCCCTTCCAATAAGCTGTGATATTACCTGCATTTCCAACTGGAATTGCTAAAATATCAGGAGCTTCTCCTAAACGATCACATATCTCAAAGGATGCTGTTTTTTGCCCTTCAATTCTATATGGATTTACCGAATTAACTAAAGTAATGGGCTCTTCTTGTGTAATTCGTTGGACAATGCGCAAGGCTTCATCAAAATTGCCGTTGATTGAAATGACTTCTGCTCCATAAGCAATTGCTTGGGCCAATTTACCCAGGGCAATGTTTCCATCTGGAATTAATACGATACAACGCAGTCCTGCACGAGCTGCATAAGCGGCAGCGGCAGCAGATGTATTACCTGTTGAAGCACACATAATGGTATTGCTTCCCTCTTCCACTGCCTTGGCAACTGCCATCACCATGCCTCGGTCCTTAAAGGAGCCGGTCGGATTTAACCCCTCATATTTAAAGTGAAGCTCTACTCCCCACTCTTCAGATAAGCGAGCTGCATGGACCAATGGAGTATTTCCCTCATGCAGGGTCAAAAGAGGCGTATTTTCTGATACGGGCAAAAATTCTTTATACTGTGCGATAATCCCTAGTCTATCCTTACTCATTATGAACAGCACCTGCTTCCTTATCTGTACCCTCCACCTGATAGTAGCTCTTAATTTCGCTAATCACATCCATGCCCTCTAGCGTTTTTAGTACGGATGCCACATTATATTTGGAGGAAGTATGTGTAACCATTACAATCTCGGATTGACCGCTATCCTGATACGGCTGTTGGATAACCTGATCCAAACTAACATCCTTTTCTGCTAACAGGTTTGTAATTTGAGCAAGTACGCCACGCTTATCTGCAACGATCAGTCGTATGAAGTATTTCGAGAATTTTTTATCATCAGTTTTTAGCTTTTTCTCTTTGTATGGGGCCACTGTTCCACGTCCATTTACACCTAATTTCATATTTTTTACTACGCTAATCAAATCAGAAACCACTGCTGTAGCCGTTGGCATCTCACCAGCTCCAGGTCCATAAAACATCGTTTCTCCCACCGCTTCCCCATGAACATACACCGCGTTAAACACGCCATTCACAGAAGCTAACGGGTGAGACTTATGAACCATTGTAGGCTGTACGCTTACTTCAATCTCATCGTTATCGCGACGTGCAATTCCAAGCAGCTTAACTTCGTAGCCTAATTTTTTTCCGTAAGCAATATCCTCTTTATTAACCTTGCTAATACCTCTTACCTGTACATCTTCCAAATTCATCGGAACACGGAAGCCCAGTGTAGAGAGGATTGCCATCTTTCTAGCGGCATCGAAGCCTTCCACATCGGCAGTCGGATCAGACTCTGCATATCCAAGGGCTTGAGCTTCAGCCAGTACTTCCCGATATTCAGCCCCTTCCTTGCTCATTTTCGTCATAATATAGTTAGTCGTACCATTTACAATCCCCATCATTTTAGTGATTCTGTCCGAGGAAAAGCCTTCTACCAAAGCGCGAAGTATCGGAATTCCCCCAGCAACACTCGCTTCATAAAAAACATCGCATTTTTTTTCTTGTGCTTTATGCAATAGCTCTGCACCATGCAACGCCATTAAATCCTTATTTGCAGTGACTACATTTTTCCCTTTTGCAAGAGCCTTTAGCAGATAATCTTTTGTAGGGTGTATGCCACCAATTACCTCAACAATGACATCAATATCCGGGTCTTCTATTAAATCATCCGCGTTCGTGGTGATTTTCTCCTGATCAATTACGATACTCCGGGCTTTTTCTTTGTCCTGTACCAGAATCTTATGAATCTCAATGCTCAGACCCGTTTGGTTAAACAGGTCCTCCTGATGAGCGTCCACAATCCGAACTACACCTGTTCCTACCGTTCCAAGTCCCATCAAGCCTACTTTTACCTGCTTTTTCTCCATGCTTACGCCTCCTTGGTTGTCCTCGTTATTAGCCTCTGCCCACGATTAATGCCTTGCGTACTCCTTGTAGCTTTTCAAGCAAATCTAAAAACTCCGTCGTTGGCATATGTAGCTGTGCCATATCTACAGACATTGCTACATTGGCAATCCCTTGCAACGGAATGGTTTGATTGATTGTTAGGACATTCCCGCCTTTTTCTGCTACAAATTGCAATACCCTTGATAAAATACCTGAACGATGCTCCAACGTAAGACTCACGGTCATAATCTTTTCACTCATCATGGCATTGAAAGGGAAAATCGCATCTTTGTATTTATAGAAAGCACTACGACTCAGTCCAACCCGCTCGACCGCTTCATTCACCGTGTCAATTTCGCCTGATTCTAACAGTTTTTTTACTTCAATCGTCTTCGCGATCGATTCTGGGAGGATGTCCGCTCGAATTAAATAGAATTTTTCATCTCGTTTACTCATGTGTCCTCCTGAAAAATACAAGTGTTTTCTTATAAAGGACATTATACGCTGACTCTGATACTATGACAACCCCAAAAAGCGGATTACATGAAAGCGACTATCGACGTACACACTAGGCTGTGACAGTAAAACAGGCAAAAACCCTATACTGTCCATGTTTTCCCAATCAAAAAATGTACCATCTTACTCTAATAAAGGAGGTGTAACAAATGGGTGGACGTGGAAAATCTGATAAATCACAAAGACGTAACCACAATGGTGTTGGAAAACCGGGATCGCTGGATCAATTCGGGAAAAAATTAGATGAGAAGCGCATGGCTGTTTCTCCAAATTATCAGATAGACAACGAGCGCGGAGGCTGATTGACGCTCACAAAGCAAAATAAAAAGGCACCTCGTTATGGTAAACGAGGTGCCTTTATTAAGGTTTATGATAACATCGTCTTGTGGTAGGCGATTAGCTCAGCATGCTGAGCAGGATCAACATCTGTGATCGAGAGCGTAACAATTGTGATATTATTATCAAACCGCTTTTCAATTACTTTCGTCATAGCTACTACTTCCGTTTTCGTACGTGGAATTACAAACGAGAGATTAACAAAATCCCCCTTTGCCAAATAACCATCTGTTCCTACATGAAGCTCCTTTTCCGAAAAGCTAAGGAGTACTCCCTCTCCCAGCTCTTCATTCGGTTTAGCTCCCATTCGCTTGTAAGGAACATTAATAATAAAGTCAGGATTCACCAATTGTTGAGCCTGATTTTCTCGATTACCAGACTGGTTATTCGTGAGAGCGGATGCATCTTGCTTGCTTCCCTTTAATTTTGCTAGGATAGCTTGGCGAGTAGCATCATGAGAGCTTTCAACAGAGGAAGAGGTTTGTCCTTTCTGCTGCTTCGATCCCTCAGCTACTGATTCTGTGCGTACAGGGAGTAGCCCCATAATCACAACCGGCCATGCGATCTTCTCTGTATATACCTCGTAGGCTTGATACTCCTGACCTTCATTGAAACGCACATGAAGAATACAACCCAAAAAAGAAGGATTCGCCTGATCTAAAATACAAGAGAGTAGTAAATAATCTCCCTTCTGATACTCTATCATAGCATCCTTTAGAGCAACGGATTCATTTTCACGTGATACATGTACAATGGTTCCGCGTACAAGCTGTCTGTCTTCCCCCATAGTCCCCATCTCACCACACTCACTTTTAACGAAAGTTTACTCTTGGAACTCAAATTCAAATTTACCAATCTGAACGGTATCCCCGTCTTTCGCACCACGTTCACGAAGGGCCTGATCAATTCCCATAGTGCGCATCAAACGTGCAAAACGTTGTATGGAGTCATAGCTGTTCAAGTTAGTCATCTTCGTTAATTTTTCAAGCTTCTCACCACTCACCACAAATACGTCATTCTCTCTTGTAATGACAAATGGTATTTCTTCTGGCTCTGCTTTAAATACAACTCTTTCTTCTACTTCCACTACTTCCTCTACTTCGAAACGCTCTGGGATCGTCTCAAGTAAATCACTAATAGCATACATGAGTTCTTGTACACCCTGACGAGTGGCGCCAGAAATCGGATATATTTTCGCATCTGGACATTTTTCACGGAAAGCCTGTAAATGCACTTCTGCATCCGGCAAATCCATTTTATTAGCCACAATAATTTGTGGTCTGTCTTCCATGCGGGCATTGTAATGTTTAAGTTCTTCGTTAATTTGAAGATAGTCCTCGTATGGATCACGGCCCTCAGTCGCAGCCATATCAATCACATGTACAATCACCCTTGTACGCTCAACATGACGTAAAAACTGATGACCAAGCCCAACACCTTCATGAGCACCTTCAATAAGGCCTGGCAAATCAGCCATTACAAAGCTTTTTTCACCTAGGTCTACTACACCTAGATTTGGAGCGATTGTTGTGAAATGATACGCAGCAATCTTAGGCTTTGCTGCTGTAACGGAAGATAGAAGCGTTGATTTTCCTACACTTGGATAACCAACTAAGCCTACGTCCGCAATCAGCTTTAATTCCATACGAATATAGCGTTCTTGACCTGGTTCACCGTTCTCCGCAATCTCTGGAGCCGGATTAGAAGACGTGGCAAAACGAATATTACCTCGTCCGCCGCGGCCACCTTTAGCAATAATTGCACGCTGACCATGTTCAATAAGATCAGCAATCACTTCTTGCGTATCATCATCGTACACGGTAGTACCTGGAGGAACACGAACGATCATATCCTCTGCTCCAGCACCGTGCATTCCTTTCGTTCTTCCGTGTTCACCACGTTTTGCTTTAAAATGTCGTTGGTAACGGAAATCAATAAGCGTACGCAACCCTTCGTCCACGACGAAAACAACGTTCGCTCCCTTACCACCATCTCCACCCGCAGGACCTCCGAGTGCTACATACTTTTCACGACGGAATGAAACTGCTCCATTACCGCCGTCTCCACCTTTTACATAAACTTTTACTTGATCAACAAACACGAAATTGCCACCTCTCTACATTTTGCAAGGAAAGCTCATTTCAGCAATCCAGCCTGTATCGGTATGTATTTGTTCACTTACGAGCTTGGCCATACCCTTGTGATCATGAATAAGCTTTTCCACTTCCCCTGCAACTAATGCAGAGACCTGACCTTCCAAGTCAAAGTTGGCAAATACTTCATTATCCGAGTGAAACAACGTCACCGCTAAGTGAGGATGCTCCACTTGTTCTTTATGCAAGTGATGTTGTAATAGACCGATGCAAGTTGAAATCAAATAAAAAAAGCTATCGCTTTGCATCTCTAGCTTGGTCACATCTACCTGTGTTTTAACCTCTACTTCTACTATTATGTCTCGATTTAACGCATTAAACGTCAAAAAGAAAGCAGACAAACGCGAACAGTTTATGCGAGCAATCATACTTTCACGGTGAGCTTCCTCGGTCACTTTTTGCAGGTAATCCTCTCCATCTTGGTAGCGTCCCAGCTTCAAATAAGCATGGAGAACCTGAAGATGATTGAGCCAATCATGACGATCCTGGTTTACAATTCTCAATAACGTGTCCGCATGATCCGTAATAAACTTTTGTTCGTCCTTCATGTTTTCCCACCTGTCACTATATGGATTCCATCTTTTATTTTAACATAAGTACGAGTAGAGTAAAGGATAGTGAGTAAAAAGAAAAACCCAGCGATTGGCTGGGTTTTAGCTTCTTGTCGTTATTACGCTTCAGCAACAACTGGTTCGATCACAACTTGCTTGCGATCGCGTCCCAGACGTTTGAAACGAACGATTCCGTCAGCTTTCGCGAACAAAGTATCGTCGCCGCCGATGCCTACGTTAGCACCTGGATAAATTTTTGTTCCGCGTTGGCGAACAAGAATGTTACCAGCTTTTACGAATTGGCCGTCGCCACGCTTTGTACCAAGGCGCTTAGCGATGGAGTCACGACCGTTCTTTGTAGAACCTACCCCTTTTTTGGATGCGAAGAATTGCAGGTCCATAGTGAATAGCATGTTCATCATGAGTGAGCACCCCCTTGCCATTTTGAATCTTGTACAGAAATATATGTTCCGTAGTTTTGGGAAATAGCCAGTAGAGCAACCACTGTGCTTTCCGCTAGTAGTTGTTGCTTCTCTTCAAGAGCCGGATCATCCAAAGATGAAAGCCGCCACTTTAAAAATCCGCCCTCTTCTGTGTTCATTTCCACATCCGGCTTCAAACCGAGCAAAAGATGTACCGCATTCAGGTTGCCTAAAATAATAGCCGATACAGCCGAACAAACAATGTCCTCTCCGTATTTGCCAGCATTGGCATGACCTGTCATAGCAATCTCTGCAATGCCCGTCTGAGATCGAATTACCTCGACCTTAACCATTACGCGTTGATCTTTTCGATAACAACTTTAGAGAATGGTTGACGGTGACCTTGCTTACGACGGTAGTTTTTCTTTGCTTTGTACTTATACACGATAACTTTCTCACCTTTACCGTGCTTTTCAACTTTAGCTGTTACAGTTGCACCAGCTACAGTTGGAGTACCCGCAGTTACTTTACCGTCTTTGCTTACGAACAATACTTGATCAAAAGTAACTGTTTCACCTTCGGAAGCAGCTAGTTTTTCGATGAAAAGAGTAGCACCCTCTTCAACTTTGTATTGTTTACCACCTGTTACGATAATTGCGTACATTCTATTGCACCTCCTATACTCAGACTCGCCTTATGCAGGTGTGGCTTTACAAACCATCTTACTAAAACCTGATTCGCGCGGTTACAGTATGCTCAAGGTACAAGCATAGCTGCATAACAATCAGAGAATATCATACCTAGCAGAAAAGGTCAAGAAAAACGTTTAGAGTCAGCCTTTTTCCCAACATGCAAAATCTGATATTCACTTGGGTGCATGGTTTCACGTGAAATAAATTGAACCAAAACGCCCCAATCCTTCGCTAATTGCTCACGTCTTCCCTCAGCTTGAACATACTCATACACATGAGGATGAAAAGCGGCTACAATAGCTTCTGCATCCTGTCCCCGGATCAATGCTTTAGCCTCTCGAATAAAACGCCCAGCTACCTCCTGCTCCGTTAAAATCCTCCCCTTACCACTGCAAGTGATGCATGGCTTGGTTAGAACAGATGCAAGGTTGTTTCTTACCTTTTTCCTTGTCATTTCCAAAAGGCCTAATTGTGTAAAGCCCATGACATAACTATTGGTCACGTCTTTGTCTAATTCTCTCTGCAAGGCTCCCTGTACAATCTGCTGGTTTTTGGCCTGCTTCATATCAATGAAATCAATTATGATAATACCGCCAATATCGCGAAGCCTTAGTTGCCTAGCAATCTCTTGGGCTGCCTCCACATTGGTTGCCGTCACGGTATCCTCTAGCTGCTGACCGCTCTTCCCCGTGAATTTCCCTGTATTAACATCGATCACAGTCATAGCCTCTGTTTGATCAATTACCAGGAAGCCGCCACTTTTGAGCCACACTTGCCTGTACAGAGCTTTTTCAATTTCTTTGTCGACACCATAGGCATCTAACACAGAGGTTTTTCCTTGATAGAATTGAATTTTAGTAAACATGGCTGGATAAATAGCCTTTGCTTGTCCCCTAAGCTCATGATACAGCTCTGCGTCATCCACTACGATTTCCAGCATCTGATCTTCCGAGCGATCTAATAAAATGCGGCTTACTGCATTATCTGCTGACAATAGAAGGGACGGCGTTTTTTTCTTTCCCGTTTCCTGATAGGCCGCCTTCCATTTTGCACGGAGGAAATTAAGCTCTGTCTGCAACTGCTCCACGGAAGCTTCCTCGGCCATCGTTCTTACAATAATCCCTTCTCCCTCAGCTAAGCTATCTGTTGCCCATGTTCTTAGTCGTTCCCGTTTGTCTACGTCTACAATTTTACGTGACAACGAGATTAGCCCTGCAAATGGCAAATAAACCAGCATGCGGCCCGGCAGACTGATTTCAGAGGTAAGTCTTGGAGATTTGCTTCCTATCGCTTCCTTGCTAATTTGGACGATTTTTTCCTCGCCTACTTGTACCAATGTTCGAATATTAGGCTTGGCCGCCCCTCGGTTCTGTACTTTCCAGCCTGGGGGCAATGCCTCGTCAATATATAAAAACGCTTCCTGCTCTTCTCCAATATCTATAAAGGCAGCTTGCATGGCTGGTAAGACTTTTTTTACTCGCCCTCTATAAATATTTCCCACCGCCGCCATTGGTTTGTTCTGTTCCATTGTCAATTCTGCAAGTCGCCCTGCTTCCATGACAGCAATACGTGTTTCTTCTATGTCACGGCTCACGATAATTTGTTGGAGAGCACGTTGTTGTTTTTTGTTCAACTAATCTTCCTCCTGGAGGTCTGTCCTATCCTCTCATTGTAGCGCATTTCTATTCGATTTGAAAAATAACAGAAGTAGCTTTTCAATGATCAAGTCAAAAAGCATCATACGCTACAGTAGGCTGCTGATCCAATCTCGCTGACGCCGCTCCACTAGACAAGCATAAAGTACATTCTCCTCAGGCAGTACGCCACCTTGTTTCCCTGTAATATAAAACAAATGATATTTCCCTTTTTGTAGCTTATGGGTAGCTTCCCAAACAGAGAGAGACGAAGGTACGCGTACAGGCTCTATCGGCTCTAGTCTGGGCGCTCTCTGATATCTTTTATGTAAAAAGCGAATAAACTGATAAGGAAAGCGTTTGTATGCTTGCCCATTGGTAAGAGCCAAATAGATGGCAATAGCAGTTAGATTGGCATGAAGCAACCAAATTCCGGCTCCTAGAAGTAAAATAGCTAATCCACAGCTACTGCTAAATGATAAAATCGCCGCTTTCCGATAAGAAATGAACGATGTTAAGACTGCCTGCACAATGCGGCCACCATCTAAGGGCCACATCGGTAATAAATTAAACAAAGCAATCATCATATTGCTTTTCATAAAAAAATGGGCCCAATGCTCCGACCATATACCTACCCACCAAAATAAAAGAGAAAAAAAAATCATAACGATATTCATAAAAGGGCCTGCTAATGCTACGACAATCTCGTCTATGGCATCAGATGTTGGAGATTCCTCCATAACCGCGACTCCACCGAAGGGTAACAATTGAATTTCTTTTACTTCCCAGCCAAGTTCACGGGCGGCCGCTATGTGACCAAGCTCATGGATAAGTACAATGATAAA
Organism: Brevibacillus sp. 7WMA2; assembly: GCF_010748895.1. Classification (NCBI taxonomy): domain Bacteria; kingdom Bacillati; phylum Bacillota; class Bacilli; order Caryophanales; family Paenibacillaceae; genus Brevibacillus; species Brevibacillus sp. 7WMA2. The sequence goes on along the minus strand of NZ_CP048799.1, from coordinate 5,127,305 downwards.
TAACGCAATCGTTTCAATAAAATAACCAGCCATTACAGCTAGGCCTATGACCAGCCAAAATAAAAGGTGGATGCGGATACGAATACCGCCTGGCCAAAAATCACTCAAATGAGATCACGTCCAATGGATTAGTAAATCTTCCGTTTTGTTTCATCGCCATAAAAAGGTAACGCGTGTTAACCACTTGATCGACAAAAGGCTTAGCAACCCCAACTGTGTCCTTTTTATTCACCCAGTCATTTACAGATACATTGACTTTTTCAAGGTTTCCATACCAAATCTCTCGATCATTGGTATACTGCATGACCACAGTGGTTCCATAACCAGGTTTTTCCCCAACAAAAGTTACCCAGCCGGTATCCATGTTGACGACCTCTCCTTTGTCTCCTAAGTCAACAACTATTTTGGCGCTTTTCGTATCATATTCCTTCGCTATTTTCCACTCCTTCGGCAAACTCCACTTACTTAGCTGATACGCGTTGGCTGGCACACTCTCCTTCTCCTTTTTGTTAAAAAGAACCGGTAGCACGCTTGACGAGTGACCTGTGACTTGTTCGTACCAAACCGCCACGCCTTCAAAATTAAAATCGCGAGTCATCACTTCTCTTGATAAATCTCGCCATGTATTCGGAACACCAAACGGGCTTTTTAATAGGACATAGGCCACACCAATAACCGCTAGAGAAAGATAGATCTGCCTTTTAAGCTGGAATCCCACCGGTTTGCTCGGGGGAGTCTCGTTGCTGAAATCAGTGTTTTTTACATATTGATCAGGAATAAGCACTCTTTTTATCGGATCGTGTAGTTCATCAATGTGTGGCGGCATACTGTCGCGCGATTGTAAGAGAAGCTGTTCTTTTCTTTCCTGTCTTCTCTCCTTTACCCGTTCTCTTTCATGAAACATGCATCCCACCCCTTTTCAGGCCAAGCTTTACTTGGATTATATGACTTGTCTAGGTGGGATATGACACTGTAAAACAGAGCTGTAATTATTAGCATAAATGAAAAAAAACAGCCCCTCAAAAGAGAGACTGCTTCTTTTTATACGTATTTGATCTTACAGACGATTAACGTTAGCAGCTTGTGGTCCACGGCTACCTTGAACGATTTCAAACTCAACTTTTTGACCTTCTTCAAGAGTTTTGAAACCTTCAGTTTGGATAGCGCTGTAGTGTACGAATACATCTTCTCCGCCTTCAACTTGAATGAAACCAAAACCTTTTTCTGCGTTAAACCATTTTACAGTACCTTGTTGCATGGAAAAAACCTCCTAGAAATGTTCGCCTTTTCAGACGATTAAAATATCTGTTAACCATCACTTAAAGCTTGTTTCAAGGAAAAAAGCCGTGCCCAACAGAGACTTGATCACATGGTGACGCTATCTCTGAAAAGCACGGCATATCATCCAATCCATCAAATCACTAGGTAAGTAAAATGGTTAACTTACCTTGAATATATCACACATTTATTGGTTTGTCACGATTTTTAACTTAATCGAAACTAAGTTTCTGCTTCCTCATCCCAATATTCAATACTACACCTATTGTTAAGAAATTGGTTAAAAGCGAGCTTCCACCATAACTAATAAATGGCAAAGGCAAACCAGTAATTGGCATTAGCTGAATGGTCATTCCAATATTTTCAAAAATTTGAAACGTAAGCATTCCAACTACACCTGATACCACATAGGCACCGAATGGATCATTACACTCCATCGCAATCCGAATCATTCGATATACTAACACGAAAAACAGGATCATCATAATTCCTGCTCCAATAAACCCTAAACGCTCTCCAATGACCGTAAAAATGAAATCACTCTCACCAACCGGAACCCATAGCAAGCTAGCCTGTGTGGCTGTGTTCAAGCCTTTACCTGTTAACTGCCCCGATCCAATTGCAATAAGCGATTGTAAAAGCTGAAATCCTTGACCTACTGGATCAAGATAAGGGTTTAACCAAGATTCAATCCGAGCCCATTGATAAGGTTTGATCAATTTAAAAAAGATATCATCTTTATGGTACATATAAACATAGGAAACTAACCCTACTCCAAGAGCAGCAATCCCGCTAAACGTAATCATATGCCGTACTCGAATTCCACCAACAATCAGCATGGTTGCTAATATAGCACAAAAGACTAAAGCTGTACCCAAGTCTGGTTGTTTAAAAATCATGAGAAGCGGTACCCCAACGATCAGAAATACAGGCCACCATTCATAAAGATAATAAGGCTTACCTAATTTTTCTTCACGTTTGGACATATAGTGTGCAGCAGCTATTATCGTAAAAATTTTCATAGGTTCGGATGGTTGAAACAGAACGACACCCAGATTATACCAACTAGTGGCGTTGTTAATGGCCTTCGTAAAAAATACGCCGAAAAGCAAAACTAGTCCTATAGCGTAAACTACATATGATAGCTGCCGGAACACCCGATAATCAATAATCAGTGTACAAAACAATACGCCAAAACCAATAGCATACCACATAAGCTGTCGGTTCGCTGTCGCCACTCCTGGGGCAGATCCGCTTATGCCGAGATAACTAAACAAGCCAAGACCTAGAAGGATCAACAGAATCAACCAATCCAACTGCTTTATATATCGCTTTTCAAAATCCATTTTTTTCCCCCGTGCATGTTAAGGTCTAGTATCTGTAAGTCTTATATTATTCGGAAATGCAAAGAAAAACTTGAAAACCAAACCTTTGGCACTAAGAACCTTCGTTGCACTTTATAAGATAAAAATTCCATAAGTTCGGATCAGTAAAAAAGAAACAGGAGTATACCCCTGTTCTCTTGTTTCTCGACTAGCATTCCTTATTTTAAGCCAAAAAACTTACGGAACTTATGAAAAACTCCTGGTTTTTCCTGAAGTGGCAGTAAAGGCACTGATTCCCCTAACAAACGTCTTGCTACATTTCGATATGCTAAGGACGCACGGGATTCATGATTCATCACTGCCGGCTCGCCTGCATTTGCTGATTTGATGATATATTCATCATCAGGAATCACACCCAGTAAATCAATGGCAAGTAAATCCAGAATATCCTCTACATCTAACATGTCACCATTCTTAACCATATGGGACCGCACTCGATTAATTACTAATTTAGGCATTCCTACATTTTCACGTTCAAGCAGGCCAATGATACGATCTGCGTCACGTACTGCCGCCTTTTCCGGAGTCGTCACAACAATAGCCTGATCAGCCCCTGCTACAGCGTTGCGGAATCCTTGTTCAATACCTGCTGGACAATCGATAATGACGTAGTCAAAATCACGCTTCAATTGGGTGACGATATCTTCCATTTGATCTGTTGTAAGCGCTGATTTATCCTTGGTCTGCGCTGCTGGTAATAATGACAACGTCTCAAAACGCTTATCTTTAATTAAAGCCTGTTGCAAACGACAACTGCCTTCTGCTACGTCAACCAGGTCATAAATGATCCGATTTTCTAGTCCCATGACCACATCCAGATTGCGTAAGCCGATATCTGTATCTACCATACACACCTTCTGGCCATTAAGAGCCAATGCGGTTCCTATATTAGCAGATGAGGTGGTTTTCCCCACTCCGCCTTTCCCTGAAGTAACAACTATTGCAATACCCACGTATGCTCCCTCTCCTTCATTCCGTACCGTTATGCTTTCTTCTTACCCAAATCTGAGCGTAAGCGATGCAAAAAGTTCATTTTAGCGACTACCATCCGATCCTCTTCCAAATAAGCAAACTCAGTAGTACCGCTATAGTCCGACCATTCATCTCCCGGACGGCTGATTACTTCCGCAATTCTCAGTTGGGTTGGATGTAAGCAAGCGGAGGCGATTACAGCATCTTTGTCGCCATTCGTTCCCGCTTGCGCTACACCACGAAGATTACCTAACACGAAGATACTCCCCGTACTTCTTATCGTACCACCAGGATTAACATCACCCAGTAGCAAAATATCTCCGTCGTATTCTAATACCTGACCGGAACGAACCGTGTTTGTTTGTACAATCAATCCGGGAGCTTTGGCTTCTTTATATGCTTCTTCTTTAAGAATCACATCCGAGTCGATCATATGAATAACCAGATTACCCTTCATGCGAATAATCTGCGTTAACTCTTCCTGTTGCTCTGGAGTGCAGTAACGCTTCCCAAGTTTTAATGTAATCCTGATGAGAGGACCACTAAAAAATTGTGGATGGCTGTGCTCAATTTTTTCACGTAAATCATCTAAAAGCTCCGAAAATGAACAGGTATCGTCCATAAAAAAGACAAGTCCATCTTTGGTTCCTTTAATGACTACTTTACTTTTGGCCGTATTCATGGAGATGTTTCACCTCGACCGTTACCATTCGCCATTTATACAACAAACTCCTGCCTCGCTAACAAAAAACTCAGCGAATTAATCTTAGAAAGCCTACTCTGTCGGCGTTACCGTACTGTTAAGTGGATACAAGGCATGATAAGCCTCCAGCAATTCACGCGCGATCCTATCTGAACCATGTCCTCCAGAATGCGGAACCACTACTACAAAGGAAATTTTAGGATTTTCGTAAGGTGCATATCCAAGGATCAAGGAGTTATCAGAAGATGTTCCGCCTGTTTGAGCGGTACCTGTTTTAGCAGCTACACTAAACGGCAAGCCTGCCATCGCTGTCGCAGCAGTACCTCCAGGCTGAGTAACACGGCGCATCCCCTCTTGAACTACCTTGAGGTAGCTTGGATTGATATTAATTTTGTTCAAAACTTGCGGCTCTATGGTTGTAATGACATCTCCTGGCTTCTTAGGATCAATAGAGCCTTTTCGAATTTCTTTAACCATATGCGGTCGAATTCGATATCCGCCATTTGCGATTGTAGAAACGTATTGAGCCAATTGGATAGGAGTAAAGCTATCATACTGTCCAATAAGAGCATCGGCAATACGTCCCATTTCAAATGTTGGAGCTGGCCAGCCTGCCTTTTCACTTGGTAAATCAATACCAGTCTTAACTCCTAGACCGAACTGCTGATTGTAAAAATTAATGATCTTAAAGGATTCACGATAACTATTTCCTTTTCCTATCTCGCGCTCCTTTAATCTCCAGCCCATTGTGTACATGTATGTGTTATTGGATACAGCTATTGCTCGTCTTGCATCAACTTGACCATGGCCACCTAGTTTCCAGTTTCGTTTCTTTACATCCCCAAATTGGAAATAACCAGGGTCAAAAATTGACTCATTGGGTGTAGTTAACTTTTCTTGTAAGGCCATCATAACCGAAATAGGTTTCACTGTAGAAGCCGGTGGATAAACACCCCTAGTGACATTATTAAGCTGTGCTGGAGCAACTACCTTCTCATAATTCTCATTGAATAGCTTTCGATTATAGTGGAGGTTTAAATCGTAATCAGGGTAGTTAGCCATAGCCAAAACTTCACCTGTATTAGGATTCATTACGACCGCAGAGGCAGCGTTCACTGTTCCTTTCGCAGAGCGTCTCATCTCATTGACATTTCGTTTAAGAATTTCCTCCAATTTACTTTGGAAGCGATAATCTAAGGAAAGAACTAGATCATTACCAGGTATTGCTTCGCGAGTTCTTCCTTTCACGACCGTCTCTGCATCCTTGTTTACCTGCACGTCCATAATGCCATCTTTTCCACGTAAATCTTTCTCGTAATATCTTTCTAACCCCTCGACTCCAATACGATCTGTCTTGGAATATCCCATCGCAAGATACTCATTAACCTGACTTGCACTGATTGGACTGATGTAGCCAAGAATATGTGTGGCAAAAGCGCCATCCTCATCTTGTCTAATTTGCCGTACGGGTTCAACAATTACATTAATTCCAGGTAATTCACTTAAATTTTCATTGATTTTGGCTACTTCAATTTCAGTAGCGTTTTCCTTAATTCGACGAGGAATGAATTTAGGCATACTATAATCTCGCATGCTATTTAAAATGCTAATACGATGCCACTGATACTGACGTTGCTCCGGAGTTAATGGCAATGCAACATCCAAATCAAATCTAGCAGCATATTGGAGTAATTCTGCATCTGTTTTACTGCTTAGCTCCTCAGCAGAAGGCATCTTGCTTAAAAGTGATTTTACATCCTTTTGCAAAGATTCCTTTACTTTGTCTTCAAGAGCAATTGGATACGGTACACTAGCTGAGATGACATATTTTAACAATTGACTGTCATAGGCTGCCTTCGTATCCACGTTCTTGCCGTCTACCTGAATCGTTGCTGGCAATTTTTTTTGTAAAGCTTCACGATCATTTTCATCGAAAGGGGATCTTACTGAGAGTCCCAAGGCAAAGGCTGTTTTTACTAAATCATAGTCCTTTATCCCTTTTAATTGAGCCGAATTTGGAAGAGCATTAATTTTGGGAGTTAGCTGCTGGATGAGCTTTTGAGATTGCTCTGGCTTAAAAGTGATCGGTAATGTGGTCTGCAATTCAGTCGCTTTTTTTATCAGTTCTTTATCAGTCCCAATCTTTTCATCCATTTGCAGCAAGCTCGTCAGTTTTTCGGCTACTGCTTCCTCATTAATTTCCCTTTTTTGCTCGGATGTATAAGTAACCGTAAAAACGGGCTTATTCGAAACCAAAACATTGTGGTTCACGTCTATGATACGACCACGCGGTGCAGGTATTGGTAATTGTCTAATACTATACTTTTCCAAATCGTGTTGATATTGTTCTCCCTCTACGATTTGCACATAGGCAAGTCGCAAAATAACAGCTGCAAAAAATATAAACACGAAAAAAAACAAAACGTTTAATCTAGTGGCAATATGGGATTTAGGTTGTTGTTGGTTCTCTCCCATGCGAGCTACTCCTCCTTCTGTCAGATCCTACTCATGAGAGCGCTCTTTGTTTTCTTTCACTTGCAAGCAAAGCTTTTTCATCGGTAAATAAACAAAAGCCGCAAACAGCATATTTAGAAGAACTGTCGGAAAAATTTCGTGAGTAAGTGTCCAACGAACATCTACAGGATTGGTCATAAATAAGCGAAACAGCGTATAAGTAAGCCACTCATGCCCAAACAAAACGAGAAGCAGCGTAGTAAACACGACGGCAAAGCTACGATGAAATAGCATCAAGACTAGTCCAGCAAAGTACCCTGCCACCATCATAGATAACGTATACACGCCGATTATATGACCGAAAACAACATCTTGTAACAGTCCAAAGACCAATCCATATAGCAATCCTTCCCGTCTCCCGATAAACAAGGAAATCAGGATAGTTCCCACCAAAGCAAAGCGGGGAATCGTCTCGTAAGACATCCCCCATGCACTCGGCACAAAAACTTGTACTACCGATCCTTCCAATATAAACAGCAATAGCAAAAAGAGGGTCAATTTCGTTCGAGATAACATACTATTTACCCCCTTTTCCCTTCGATTGCTGAGTGGTTCCTTTTTGACTGGAAGAACTCGAATCGCCAGTTGGAGTCTCCACAGACTTACGATCAATAACCAAGACATCAGAAATTAATGTGAAATCAGCATACGGTTTTATATAGGCTGTTTGGGTTAATCCATAGTCTCCTGGCTCTGTTTTGACCACTACACCAATTGGTAGTTTACTAGGAATCATACCGCCTAACCCAGACGTAATTACCGCATCATTCACACTGATCTTTTGATCTAAAGGAATCTTGCGCATAATCAATAATTTTTCAACCGAGTCGTAATCCTCTAAAATTCCGCTTACATACTTCGTAGTAGTTGCTGGCTTCTGTTGGTTATTCGCCTGCGTGGTAGCTGTATTTGATTTATTCGAATTAGCCGCATTTGCTGTATTGCTTGTGCCATTCGTCTGTTGGCCATTACCAGTAGTTGAAGGCGGAGTTTGGATTGGCTGAGTGGCCAAAATGTATCCAGAAACATGGTTGCGGTTAGAGCTCTCTCTGCTTGTAAGCAATTCAACTGTCGCAGAGAAATTGGAAACATCCTTCACTCTCCCTATCAAACCTTTAGAGGTCATAACAGCCATGTCTTTCTTAACACCTTGTTTGCTACCGCTACCGATGACCAACACATCATTCCATTGACTCGAATTCCTTGCAGCTACTTCTGAATAAATGACATTGTAATCATTTAATTTTTGTTTTGTGCCAAGACTCTCTCTCAGTTGTCCATTCTCATACTTTATAGCTTTTAACTCAGCAGACATCTGCGCGTATTGATCCAAGCTTGCTTTTAATACACGATTTTCTTCGTACACATGATAAGCATCTTGAACATTATGAACAAACTGCGAAACAGCCTGGGCAGGGCGATAAAATAGGCCCTGCACCACGCTGGTTGTATCTTTCATGAATTTTTCTGGCCATGTCAGGTTCATTCTGTCCTTGGCGGTATAACCCATCACTACCAACAGAACAACTAAGCCAATTAATACAATTATAAGTTTTCGATTACCGAAGAATGACATAGACACGTCACCCGCTTATCGTCTTTTTGCACGAGAAGATGTTATTCCATGTTTAGATTTAAAGAGATGCAAATTCTCAAGCGCTCGCCCTGTTCCAATGGCTACACAGTCAAGTGCATTCTCCGCCACATGAACAGGCATACCTGTTTCACGTGTTAATAAACGCTCAATGTGACGTAGTAATGCCCCGCCTCCAGTTAGTACAATTCCACGATCCATGATATCTGCAGCCAACTCCGGAGGACTTTTCTCCAATGTAATTTTCACAGCTTCAACAATTGACATAATCGTTTCAGCCAATGCTTCGGCAATTTCTGTACTTGTAACAGAGATCGTTTTTGGCAAACCTGTCACAAGATCTCGACCACGAATTTCTACTGTTTCTTGTTCATCCGGGGCGATAGCGGAACCAATCTCCATTTTCAACGTCTCAGCAGTACGCTCACCAATCATCAGATTGTAACGACGTTTAATATACTGAATGATTGCCTCATCCATTTCATCACCAGCTACACGAATGGAACGACTAGTAACAATTCCACCCAATGAGATGATAGCTACTTCCGTCGTACCGCCCCCAATGTCCACTACCATGCTACCTGTTGGTTCCCAAACAGGCAAATCAGCACCAATTGCAGCCGCAAATGGCTCTTCAATTGTATATGCTTCTTTTGCTCCTGCTTGCTTCGTTGCATCCTCTACCGCACGTTTTTCAACCGCTGTAATCCCAGATGGCACGCAAACCATTACACTAGGACGACGGCTAAAGAAGCCTTGATTTTTCTGAGCTTGACGAATAAAATAACGCATCATGGTTGCAGTGGTTTCAAAATCAGCAATAACTCCGTCTTTCATCGGACGAACAGCCACGATATTTCCCGGTGTACGACCAATCATGTTTTTGGCTGCATTACCTACAGCCTCAATTGTATTTGTATCAGTGCGGATCGCTACAACAGAAGGCTCGCTCACCACAATTCCTTTTCCTTTAACGTATACGAGGGTATTAGCTGTTCCCAAGTCAATCCCCATATCGCGTGTGAAACTACCAAACATATTGAAAATCTCCTTCCATTTTGTCAAAACGGTCATTTTCCTAGGATGCTTCCGCTGACAGACAGGTATTATTTGTTTTGTGAAAGGGTACGTGTTACATATATCCCTGTTCTTTTAAACTAACGTAATGACCATCTCCAATAATAAGATGATCCAAAAGAGGGATTCCTACTAAATCTCCTGCTTGGAGCAGAATTTTAGTCACATTAATATCCTCTTTGCTTGGAGCAGGATCTCCGCTTGGATGATTATGCAAACAGATTATAGAGGCACAAGAACGTTTAATTGCTTCGCGGTAAATATCCCGTGGATGAACAATAGAAGAATCTAAGCTTCCCACAAAAACTGTTTTCTTCCCAATCACCTGATTTTTCGTATTTAAAAAGAGGCATACAAAATGTTCTTGTACGAGACCAGCCATTTCCGGCATCATAAAATCTGCTACATCTTTTGGCAAGCGGATACTGATACGAATATCTCGAGCTTTAATGGCAGATCTTCGTCCTAACTCCAGCGCTGCCTGTATTTCCACAGCCTTAACGGGACCAATCCCGTTGATATCTGTCAGCTCTTCATTAGTAGCTGCTGCAAGTTGTTGCAAATCACCAAACACAGCTAATAAGCGCTGCGCTACCCTATGGACTGGATCTTTTTCTGTGCCAGTCCGAAGTAAAATCGCTAAGAGTTCGACATCAGATAAAGCACCAGACCCTTGCCTTAACAAACGTTCGCGCGGACGCTCATATGTAGGGACGTTTTTTAACTTAAAATTGTTACAGTTCATCTCTTATTTTGCCCCTTCCTTCATTCCTGCCAAGCGGCTGTTATCATGGAGAAGCAATCTAAGAGGAACACCTACTTGTTTAACAGGGAAATTCCAAATTGAGTAAGCATCTGGGCCAAGCGATTGAGCGGTAGTCCCACTACCGTAAAATAATCGCCCTCAATTCGTTCTACAATCGTCGATCCAAGGCCCTGTATAGCATAGGAACCTGCTTTATCCATTGGTTCTTTACTGGCGATATATCCACGTATCTCCTGATCTGTCATTGTACGCATTTTAACCCTTGTAGATGAATAATCAAGTGCTGTTTTCCCAGTTGAAACATCAATAATAGCTAGGCCGCTGAATACTTCATGCTCGCGCCCTTGTAATGAAGTGAGCATCCGAAATGCATCCTCTTCATCATGCGGTTTTCCCAATACCTGTCCGTCTAGCACAACAATTGTATCAGAGCCAATAACTAGACCAAATGACAAATTTTTGGCAACTGCATCTGCTTTTCTATGAGATAAGATTTTTACGATTTCTTCTGGCGCAATCTCTTCAGATATCGTCTCATCTACATTGCTCACCTGAACGCGAAAAGGCAAGCCCAAGCATGCCAGCAATTCTTGACGTCGCGGGGAAGAAGAAGCTAATACGATTGGCTGTTCTGGATTCATTTTATCTCCCCCTATCGAATTTTCTTATATATCCAAAAAGCGAGAACAAGCCCTCCGATACTGGCTAGGTTTAGTTTTACCTCAAAATGAAGATTGTACTTCAAAATGTCCAAATCTGCCGCAGGACTCCATGTTAACATCTTACTCTCTCGAAGAAAAGGAATCCAAGGACCTAATATTTGCCCTAATAGACTACCAAACAAGAGACCTGATAACAGGACAATCAATAAAATTACAAATTCTTTCCCCGTCATTCTCTCTACCCTCGTTTTTTCATCGTTGTTTTTTGGAAGAAAGTCGTTATAATCACACCTAAGTGTAGCAAAACTTGACATCAAGAGACAACTACCGAAGCAGTTGATTTTCAGATTTATTTTTATGATCATAACGAAAGAAAGACCTTGTTTGCAAGAAACCTTTTGCAAACAAAGCCATTTTCCTAATTCGTCTCCTTCATCCATGTAGCATAATAATGTAAATATTGCATAATTCCTTTTTGTACCTGCCAAGCATATGGCTCTGCATTGCCCGTTTTTAGTTGGGTCATCGTACTCATTGCCTGATTCATCCCCTGCACCATCCCCGCTATATAGACTTGCTCCTTTTGTGACAAGGCCTGCTGTGTTGCTCTACTATTATCTAAAAAGGCGACATGCATCCTTTTGAGCTTAGCTTCTTGCTCTGCTGTAAGCGGCTGTACTTTTTGCTTATCTGTATTAACCACTTGACTGGATAAAGTAGAAAGCTGTTGAATGATATCTATTCCCGATTTGATAAAAGCATTAACAACCCCTTTATCAGAGGAAGCACCTACTTCTAAAGGGGAGGTAGGGACAATCTGAACTTGTTTCTCTGTAGCTGGTAGCTTCACTTCTTTTACATAGACTTCCATTTGCTTTTGTCTGAAATTATCTGCCAATCCCAAAATGGCATCACGACTTGGCGATACTCCCGTAAATAAATGAAGTCTTCCTTCGATTGGATAAAGAAAATGAGGTAATCCCTTTTCGTCGAGAGAGGCAATAGCGGGCTCGGCTGCTTTTGGGTCAGTAAACACCCCCATTTGAACCATGTAATAGTTTTGTTCTGGAAATTGGACGGTTGCAAGCACGGCATCTGATTTCTGACTAGTAGAGCCAAGTGGCGATCTCACCTGCTGTGACGCTCCTTCTTTAGACAAGCCCGCTTCTCGTGCATCATTTGATTCATTAGGCTGACGCTCACCATTTACGGGAATAGCTTTTTCATTGAATGCACTCGTCCCTTCAGAAGTAGCAGCAGAATTCTGTGTGGCTTCCGTTGATTTCGGCACTGTAGCACCCGCCTGTGAGGGATGCACTAGCTGTTCTTGTACGAAGATATTTAAAACAATAAAGCCAAATAACACTCCAAGGATAACGGCACTTATTGTCGTAAGAAATACTCGTAAAATAGGTCGCTTTGACATATGGCTTTGATTTTTTATTAGTTTTTCCCACCATGCCGGCTTCCTTGATTCTTGCTCCCAATCAGAGGGATAAACCCCCTCGTAATATGGGCTCTGATATCCCTCTTCACCCAGCCGACCTTCTACAAACGATTTATCCTGCTCTTCTTTTTCCAATAAGCGCTCAGCTTTAGACAATTCAGCTAGGAACTGTTCCTTACTCGTATGAGTGGGTAGGTTTTGTTCCTCCAGCTTCCCCAATCTACTCATTGCCTCAGCTAATTCCAGCTCTGCCTCCTTCGCTTGCTGCTCGCCATATTCTTGCCTTGTTTCTTTATTGTCATCGCCTACTAGCTCCCGTATTTTTCCATGTACTACCTTAGTATCTGCGGCCTTTTCTGGCTGTGTTTTTTTGTCATGCTTCTGTTCTTTTACCTGCATATTTTGTACAGGTGTATTTGCCCCCATCTTATTTTGGGGCGGGATGACAGGTGATAGTTTTATAGATATTCGATTGGAAGGTTGTCCGCTCATAGTAGGTCCTCCTCGTTCTCTTAACTCTAGTACTACTAGTTTACGAACAGACCTAACAAGTTATGACTGCTCAGGGAAGAAAAAATATAGCATAGACATGCAGCACATCTATCCTGCCTACATACGTAAACAACCAGCCAATTGTCAAACAACAGGCAAATGGCATTCCTTCCTTTCTTATTCGCGGCTGTCGAGCTAATAGAATCGCAAGTGCGATTGTGCTAATCCCGGCTACGAGCAACAGAGAAATTATATAGGTCCTCCCTACAATTAATCCTAATAAGGCTGCTAACTTAATATCTCCTCCTCCCAGTCCTCCTTTCGTAACAATTGCTGTTACATATAAAAGCACAAAAGCCAATAACATAGCTAACATATGCGTTGTAAATGTCTCTTTTTCTAATGGATGAATCACACGTACACATAAAAATGTAAAAATAGCGGGCAAAACAATAGAATTAGGGATCAGGCGTTTCCTTATATCCGAAAAGCAAATCACTCCTAGTAACCCCCCGCAGATCCAGCAAATTAGTCGTTCGATTTCAGCTTCTTCCCCTAATATAATGGGCCACCCCCACTGTAGCATCATAAACACCTGCCTCGGCTTGTTACTACGTTCAATTTGTATCCTAGCTCATTAGATAGAGACAAAAAAACTGCCAGACAAATCCGGCAGTTTCCTTTGTTACCACTATCTAGTTTAGTATGACAATAAATGCTTTTATGCTCAGTTTTCCTGTGTTTCTTTAACTTTTTGTTGCAATTGCTCAGCGAACCAATATGCAGATTTCCAAATGTCTCCCGCTCCCATTGTTAAGACGAGATCACCTGGCTGCAATTGCTTCACCAGTTGTTGCTGCACTTCTTCCTTAGTAGGGATGTACTGTGCACGCGGATGACTATTCACTTTAATTTTATCAACTAAAATCTCAGAGGATACCCCTTCGATTTTCTTTTCCCCTGCGGGAGAAAAAATATCCGTAATAATCACTTCGTCCGCTTCTGAAAAAGCTCGGCTAAATTCCTCCATCAAGAAAAACGTGCGAGTATAGCGCTGTGGCTGAAATATTGCGATCACCCGACGCCCACAAGCCTTCGCTCCATTTAATGTTGCCATGATTTCTGTTGGATGATGAGCATAATCATCAACCACTAAAATATCTTGTGCATCCCCAATAATTTGGAAACGACGTTTTGCACCACGGAACGTACTCAAGGCCTGTGAGATTTTTTCAAAGGGAACTCCTGCTTCTAACGCTACAATCATGGCTGCTAAGGAGTTAGCTACATTATGCTTGCCTGGGAAGTGAAGAATTACTTCGCCTAAATGAACATCCTTATGCCATGCCTGATAGGTTGTAGTCAGATCACCGCATACAATCTCCGTAGCATAAAAATCCGCTGACCCACTATATACAGGGTCAATAGAATAGGTAATTACCTTTCGATTAACTGAAGGCATTAATTCACGTACATGATGATCATCCAGACACACAATAGCTGTACCATCTGGTTTGATGTTACCTAGAAAATGAACATAAGCCTTTTTTAGGTTGGCAAAATCTCCATCAAAATGCTCTAAATGATCTGGCTCAATATTAGTTACAATCGCATATGCTGGATGGTATTCCTTAAAGGAGCCGTCACTTTCATCTGCCTCTGCCACTACATAGTCGCTTTTACCAGCTTTTGCATTCGTACCAGCGTTGACTAGTTCACCACCGATAATAAAAGTAGGATCCTCGCCACATGCTTCTAAAATGTGAGCTGTCATAGAAGTTGTAGTGGTTTTACCATGAGCACCAGCTACAGCTACACCTGTTCTTTCATTTAGAATCTTGGCAAGCATCTGTGAACGATGCAGCAGCGGAATCCCCTTTTCCAGGGCCGCTGCAACTTCAGGATTTTCTTTCGATATACTAGTGGAATAAACGACGATATCTGCCCCATCAATATAAGAAGCATCATGACCGATAATCACTTGTGCTCCTTTTTCCTGTAGCTTTCGGGCAAGATCGTTCATCGCTACATCCGATCCTGTTACTTTATATCCTAAATCAACTAATACGCGTGCAATTCCACTCATACCATAACCGCCGATTCCGACGAAGTGGACATGTTGCAATGGTTCCACTTTATTCACCTACCTGTTCTACGGGGATTAAAAAGATTGAGCGTACCAAAGAGATGAAGTAAAGTGATCCGCAAATCAGCAACGTCTCATCGCTCTTCGTCTCGTCGCTCAGCCATTCACGCAACGTGATTTCCCAATTATCAACACGTTCCAGTTGTTCTTGATTAAAGCCACCCATCAAAAAAGCATCCTCTAAGGTATCTACAGAGGCGGCTCTTGGAAAATCAAAGCTCGTGAGATACACGTTGGCAAATTCGAGCGGCGCCTCTTTAAGAACCCGAGCCATTTGAGGCAACGGTTTATCCTCAAGAGCAGAGAACATTAAATGAACTCGCTTTGTATCGCTTGCCAGCTCAGTTAAACTGTCGACTAGCATCGTGATACCTTCCGTGTTATGTGCTCCATCTATCATACATAACGGTTTTCGTGAGACAATCTCCAAGCGCCCTGGCCATGTAGCTTGCGCCAAACCCTTCTTCCTATCTTCTTCCTCCACAAAAAAAGCATAGAATTCTCTCATGAGATCTAGAACCATCAAGGCAACGCCCGCGTTTTGTACCTGATGTTTGCCTAGTAACCCCAATTGATATGTGGAAGAGTTGAGACGAAATAAACTACCATATTCGATATGCTGGGCTCCTCTTGAAGCTTCTGTAAAGAGAGGCTTGGAATAAAATTCGTTACCTAGCCTATAAAGCCTGCTGTTTTTTTGTTTGGTAATCCGAGAAATAACATCAAGTGCCTCTTCGTGCAGATGTCCTACTACAACAGGCACTCCTGATTTGATTATGCCGGCTTTTTCCAAAGCAATCTCACCAATCGTTGAGCCTAGAACATTGGTATGATCAAGACCAACATTGGTAATGACACTTATGATGGGATGGACAACATTCGATGAATCCAAACGTCCACCAAGCCCCGTTTCCCAAATCACAATCGCAGGTCTGACCACTCTGCTAAAATAACAGATCGCCAGTAAAGTAATAACCTCAAACTCAGTAGGACAGCCATACTCCGTTTCCCGTTCACAGCGCCCCACCAACGGCTTTATTTCATCCACAAGACGAACAAGGTCGTCCTGTGGAATGAGTTGGTTATTAAATCGAATACGTTCGCGAAAATCAGTGATATATGGGGAAGTAAAGGTTCCAACACTAATTCCCGCTTCCAGCATTACGTGTGTCAAAAAAGTGCACGTAGAGCCTTTTCCATTGGTACCTGCCACATGAACAAATAACAAATTTCGTTCAGGATGCCCTAACTCCTCTAGCATCCAATTCATGCGCTCTAAACCAGGTTTAAGTCCAAAACGTAACAGGCTGTGAAGCCAATCCAATGCTTCATCATAAGTAAGAATATGATCTGCCTTCATTTACCGTATGACCCCAATCGTTTAATTATGACAAGAATGAAGCAGACAAGCTTAGGATTCTAGATCAGCTAAACGAGCGATGACCTTTTCACGCTTGTTCGCGTAGTCTGCCATTTTAGCTTTTTCTTCCTCAATAACATTTGCGGGAGCTTTTGCCATAAAGCCTGGGTTGTTCAGCTTTTTCTCGATGCGTTCTACTTCTTTATTTAGTGTATCAATTTCCTTCTCCAAACGCTTGCGCTCCTGTTCTAAGTCAAGTAACCCTGCAAGCGGTAAAAATAACTCTGCACCAGTAACAACAGCGGACATTGCTTTTTCTGGCGCTTCCAAATCAGTACCAATTACTAGTTTTTCAGGGTTGCAGAAACGTACCAAGAACTCTTCTCCACGTTGTAGACTTTGAAGAGATTGTTGATCGTTAGCCTTGATTACTAGTTCAATTTTTTTAGACATTGGCACGTTTACTTCTGCACGGATGTTACGCACGCTGCGGATAATATCCATAAGCAAGCTCATTTCAGCTTCAGCATCGTTAAAAGTTAACTCGCCTTTTGCCTGCGGCCAAGCAGCAATTGTGATGCTTTCACCCTGATGCGGTAGGGCTTGCCATATTTCTTCCGTGATGAAAGGCATGAATGGGTGTAGCAAACGCAACGTCTGATCTAGCACATATACAAGCACTGATTGAGTTGCTTTTTTCGCTTGTTCATCTGTACCGTACAATGGCAATTTAGCCATCTCAATGTACCAGTCGCACAAATCATCCCAGATGAAATTGTATAGCAGACGGCCTGCTTCTCCAAAATCAAACGCATCCATCAATCGAGTAACATCTACAATGGTTCCTTGAAGACGGGTTAAAATCCATTTATCAGGTGCAGATAATTCTTTGGTTAAATCGATATCTTCATACGTAAAGTCTTGTAGATTCATCAAAGCAAAACGTGAAGCATTCCAGATCTTGTTTGCAAAATTGCGGTTCGCTTCTACCTTTTCCCAATAAAAACGTTGGTCATTACCCGGGGAATTACCCGTTGCCAATGTGAAACGCAAGGCATCCGCACCGTACTTCTCGATTACTTCCATCGGGTCAACCCCGTTACCAAGCGACTTAGACATCTTACGCCCTTCAGAATCGCGGATAATTCCGTGGATTAACACGTGCTCAAATGGCTTCTCACCAGTGAATTCCAAACCGCTGAAAATCATACGTGCTACCCAGAAGAAAATGATGTCGTAGCCTGTTACAAGTACGTTAGTTGGATAGAAGTATTTCATGTCTTCCGTTTCATCTGGCCAACCTAATGTGGAGAATGGCCACAACGCAGAGCTGAACCACGTATCTAAGACGTCATTATCCTGAGAAAGGTTGCTGGAGTGACATTTGCAGCATTCTGTAACATCAACTCGGGATACATGCAACTCGCCACAATCCTGGCAATACCAAGCAGGAATACGGTGGCCCCACCATAATTGTCGGGAAATGCACCAATCACGAATATTTTCGATCCAGCGCAGGTACGTGTTTTTAAAACGTTCAGGAACAAATGTAACACTGTCTTCGGAAGCAGCATTTTTTAGCGCTTCGTCTGCAAGAGGCTGCATGTTAACAAACCATTGTGTCGATAGGTATGGCTCTACTACCGCGTCACTTCGTTCACTATGTCCAACCTGATGAATATGCTCCTCGATTTTAAACATAACGCCTTGATCTTGTAAGTCTTTAATAATTTGCTTGCGACAAGCGAAACGATCAAGCCCTTTATAGGAAGCAGCATTTTCATTCATTACCCCTGATTCATCCATGACAATGATTTGTTCCAAATTATGACGTTGACCCAGCTCAAAGTCATTTGGATCGTGTGCAGGCGTAATTTTAACCGCACCAGAACCAAATTCAGGGTCTACATAATCGTCCGCAACAATCGGAATTTCACGACCTGTAATCGGCAGAACAACCATTTTGCCAACTAAATCTTTATAACGTTCATCCTCTGGGTGAACGGCTACTGCGGTATCGCCTAGCATCGTTTCAGGACGAGTTGTAGCCACTTCAATAAAGCCGCTTCCATCAGCTAATGGATAACGCATGTGGTGCAGCGCGCCTTTTACTTCTTTATAAATAACCTCGATATCAGACAAGGCTGTACGAGCGGCTGGGTCCCAGTTAATGATGCGCTTACCGCGGTAGATCAAACCTTTGTCATAGAGGCGAACAAACACTTCACGAACGGCACGTGATAAGCCCTCGTCCATCGTAAAACGCTCGCGTGAGTAATCTAGAGCAAGCCCAAGTTTTTCCCATTGTTCACGAATATGATTAGCATAGACATGCTTCCATTCCCAAACTTTTTCTATAAATTTTTCACGGCCCAAATCATGACGGCTTAAGCCCTCTTCACGCAGGTTTGCTTCTACCTTCGTTTGAGTTGCGATACCCGCATGATCCATTCCTGGTAGAAACAGCGTACTGTATCCCTGCATACGCTTAGCACGTGTAATAATATCTTGTAGCGTTGTATCCAATGCATGACCCAAATGTAGCTTACCCGTTACATTTGGAGGTGGGATTACAATCGTATAAGGAGCTTTCTTTGGATCGCGCTCCGCTTTAAAAAATTCTTGTTCCATCCAGTAGGGATACCATTTGGCCTCCGCTGCCTTTGGATCATAGTTTTTTGGTAGTTGTGAATCAAGAGATGCTTGTTCGTTTGCCATAAACCTATTCCTCCTTATAATTGCACATCATTACATGGGCAAATAAAAAAACTCCTCATCATCAAAGGACGAAAAGGAGTTTGTTTCGCGGTACCACCTTTGTTAACGCGCGTCATCATTCAAATACATTTCCCACTATGTGAAAGTACGGAACTCACGCGTTCACTCTAACAAGATAACGGTTTGACGCCGATTCCAACTACTTTATTACTTCTCATTTCATTGGAATTGCTCATGGATGACTTTCCATATCCCTACTCCTTAGAGAATCTCGCAGCTAATGATTCTCCCTCTCTGATAAGGTGGGTATATGTACTCTTTCCAATCATAGCATTGCATATATAATCATATACAGCATATTATAGCGAACCCCTAATGGTACGTCAAATAGAGAAAAATGTGAATGCTTACAGACAGAAACGAAAGCTGTTTGATTTACCTTCCCTTCTAAATCAGACAGCCTTCGTTCCTTTTAATGAATCGCTTCCTTCTTAAAACGACCGCCTTTTACATCACGAATGTTTCCAATGGCTAAAAATGCAGACTGATCCCATTCTTCTACAATTGATTTTAATTTGGCCTCTTCCAATCGGGTGATAACGGTAAAGATAATTGTCTTATTATCTCTAGAATATCCACCTTCCCCGTTCAAATAAGTAACACCACGTCCTAGCCTTGCTAGCAGAGCTTCACCAATTTCTCGATGCTTGTCACTAATGATCCAGACTGACCTAGATTCGTTAAAGCCCTCAAGTGTTAATTCAATCATTTTGTAGGCGATGTAGTAAGCAAGTAAGGAATACATCGCTTGATTCCAGCCAAATACAAATCCCGCACTGCCTAAAATAAATATGTTGAAAAACATGATTACCTCTCCAACAGAAAAGGCTGTTTTCCTGTTAAACAAAATGGCTACAACCTCTGTCCCATCCAGCGACCCACCATAACGAATGACCAAGCCTACTCCTATCCCCAAAAATACGCCACCATAAACCGCAGCGAGAAACGGTTCTCTCGTAACAGCGCTGACTGGGTGCAATAAACTTGTAGCAATTGACATGGTCGTAACTCCAAACAATGTAGATAGGGCAAAGGTTCTACCTATGTGCTTATAACCAATAATGAGGAAGGGAATATTTAATAAAAATAAGAAAAGACCAATTGGCCAGCCTGTCAAATGACTAAAAATAATAGAAACACCCGTAATTCCTCCATCAATGACTTGATTGGGAATCAAAAATTCTTCTAGTCCAAATGAAAAAATCATGGACCCTAGAATGATAAAAAAAGCTCTCTTGAATAGTTGAACGGTATTAACCCTTCTATGTTCAATCAAAAGAACCACATCCTCTCTTCTTTATTTGTTTTTTTATATTTTACTGCAATTCATGTAAAGAAACGATTCATAAAGTGCTGCTGGGCTTCACCCTCTATCCGCATACTGCATACACTGTGCAGTAAGGGGTGATCATTATGAATTGGCGACGCTTTAAATACAGTTCTTTTCTACACAATGTAAAAGCTTCTTATAAGCAGTTTCTATTGCCTTTTACAGCCTTTCAGTTTATTAGAACCTTACTATTGCCCACCTCTCTCGATGTATTAATCCTCGGCTTCCTCGCCATTTCTTATGCCGCATTCTCGATGGATTGGCTGTAGTCACGTCATTATGTTTACCCACCCATCATGCAAAAAAACGCCTCCTTTTCCCAAGAAGGCGTCTAAATCAAAATGCTTGATTGGTCCATCTATTTAAGCTCACCAGCCGATCCAAATCCTTTTCCAATCGTTTAACTGCATATAGCTCCGTCCATTCGTACCGTCGATTATAGTAGGACTCCAGATTACGCATGATCCTCTCAGGATATTGCAAAAAGTATCGTAGCAGCGAAATCTCTTCTGGTCGAAGGGGAAACACTTCACTATACTGTTCAAAAAGATCAGTTGCTGTTTTACTTTCCCCCCCGAGCTGAAAATAATTACGTAGCATTACCGCTACATCACGAATGGGGGTATCGAACACCGTTCGGTCAAAATTTAGTAAACGCACTTTGCCGCTCTCATTCATAACCGTATGACTTGGATCTGGATAACCATGGATGAGCGAGAGTCGAAATTGATTGCTTGTTTCGTGTCGTCTTCGCCAAATTCGTAAATTTTCCAAGGCTTGATTAGCAATGTCAGCAATAAAAGTATGATTTGCTAAAAACGCCACATCAAACGGAGATGCATAATCACGTTCATTAGCGAGATCACGGAACATAGCCAATTGACGAATCCAGCTTTGCCATCTATTAATTAGGGCATCAACGAGCGGCTCCACCTGCTTTGGATCTTCAATTCGGTAATTTTGCGTTAGCTGATGAAACTCCGCCAATCGAACAACTGTGCCCGAAGCCCAGCTGGACAGATTCGCTTTGGAAATTGAGACACTGTCCTCCCATTGGGTTAAATAATAGACCTCTCCCCCTTGCTTTACATATGGCTCATCAATTTTGGTATATAAAAGAGGGATAGCACCATCCCAGCCTCTTTGCTCCAAATGCCTCAATACGCCACCCACATAAAGTAGGCGAGTGGCCGGTGTGGCTGTTTTTTTGCAGGAATAACACCCATTTGGAGTAACCCCTTTGAATACACTTGGAGCTTTAACCAACTCAATTGATTGTACATACATATCGTACTCGTTAAACAAGGGAAAGAGTTGATCGTACTGACTCATGACGATTGCCGTCCCCGCTCTGCTCGCTTCGCCAAGCGTTGCAGATGATAATCCAATTCTCGCTGTCGCATGACTGATTGTTTGACATCCTCTGCTGCTTGTTTATCCTCTTTTGTGCTAGCTTGAAGAACCTTTTCCAACGTTTTCCACAATTCATGCGGATAGGCCATAAAGGAGAGTAGTAAACGAAACTCTTCATAATTCAATGGTTTTACCTCTTCATAACCATCTAGAAAGGCGTCAACCAATGCCGGATCTCCACCATCCAATGCAATCTCCTGTAAAAAGCTTGCTGTATCCTTATGCTGAACAGTGAGAGAGGTTTTATAAAAGCCTCGCAAAAACACTTGATCGTCAACCATTACCCAATTCTTCCGTGATAAGTCCTTATGAGAAGCTGCAAGTACTTCATCTGGTAAGGATACGCTCTGAATCAAGGTAGCACTGCGCTCCATCCGTTCTAAGATTGACGGAAACAAGCTTCCCCATTTATTGCGCTTCTTGGCATTACGATCTCGTTCCCACTGCTTTAAAAATTTTTTTGTCCGATCCAGCCCTTGCTGTGCATGTAATTGTTCTCGTTTCAACAATTCTCCACCAATTTGGAGGGATTGCGCTTGTTGGGCTAAATGCATTTGCGCTGTTATACGACCACATTCCAGCATGTTATCAGTGGTGTAGGCGATAGGTTCTTCTACGCGATGGTGGTCCATCATGCTATAACCCTTTTTATTTGATACTATATAAGGCTTCGAATCTTTGGTACGAATAAATCGTTCTACGTTTTTAACCCCCTGACGCGCCATTTGCTCACGCCATCCGTAAGACCAACGCATATATTCTATACGAGGCCATACCCTTACCTCTTTGGTTCCCCTGTTTGTTTCTATTAAATAGTAATCCACTTTTGGTGTTATTTTGGTCGTTTTCAGTTTATATCGTTTGCAGATGGGGGAAATATCTAATTGTTCCTTTGCCATGCCCTTCTCTCCCCTTATTGCGGAATGTAAAGAATTTGCCCCTCTTCTACCCGATCTGTTGACATTCGATTTGCTTCTTTAATTTTGCTCACGGACATTTCATACCGCTGTGCAATAGAATCTAAGGTATCATTTTTTTGGATAATGCACATTTTCAATTTACTGAATTTTTCTGTGCGATCTTGAACAAATGAAGTTAGATTCCCTAATGCATCTTTACGTGAACTACTGGTATCACGTTTTGCTTTCGTTTGCTCTGAAAGCTCCTCCTCTTGTTTACTCTCCTCACGCAGATTTTTATTTTTCTCATTTCCATGTAAGTGTGAGAGAATATTGGAGAAGTTCATCATTTCATTTTGCTCTTTATGATTGTTTTTTGAGCCAATTGCAACCTTCATTTCTTTTTCCTGTTCAACTTGGGATGCTGTATTTTCCTCTGCCGATTTTGCTTCTTCCTTCTCCAATTGAGCCATGAGCACAGTTGCCTCTTCTTCTGTGCTTAATTCCGTCCTGATAGTAGGCTCTTGTTGCTCCTGATCATAATCTGCTGTATGAACTTTCACCTTATTTTCATCTAGTTCGACATGTACTTTGGCAGTTTCTGTTGCTGTTTCTGTTACTCTTTCTGTTATTGCTTCTTTTTTTGCTGCTGTGGTTATGTCTACCTGATCTTCTTCACTCCCCTCAACTAATTGCACCGTTGATTGAGAGTGATGATTCTCTATCCGTTCTTCATGTTGTTTCGCAACAACTTCTTTTGGTTCTGGAGTTACTTCCGGGTGTTTCGTTGCAGCTTCTTTTGGTTTTGGAGCTACTTCTTGGCGTTTGGCAACGGCTTCTTCTGGCTCTGAAGCTACTTCTTGGCGGTTTTCAGCAACTTCTTTTAGTTCGGCAACTGTCTCTTGGGTTTTTGCAACGGCTTCTTTTGGCTCTGGAGCTATTTCTTGCGGTTTTGCAACCGCTTCTTTTGGCTCTGGAACGGTTTCTTGGCGGTTTTCAGCAACTTCTTTTAGTTCGGCAACCGTCTCTTGGGATTTTGCAACCGCTTCTTTTGGCTCTGGAGCTATTTCTTGCGGTTTTCCAACGGCTTCTTTTGGCTCCGGAACGGTTTCTTGGCGGTTTTCAGCAACTTCTTTTGGTTCGGCAACTGTCTCTTGGGTTTTTGCAACGGCTTCTTTTGGCTCTGGAGCTATTTCTTGCGGTTTTGCAATAGCTTCTTTTGGCTCCGGAACGGTTTCTTGGCGGTTTTCAGCAACTTCTTTTGGTTCGGCAACTGTCTCTTGGGATTTTACAACGGCTTCCTTTAGCTCTGGAGCTATTTCTTGCGGTTTTGCAATAGCTTCTTTTGGCTCTGGAACGGTTTCTTGACGCTTTTCAGCAACTTCTTTTGGTTCGGCAACTGTCTCTTGGGTTTTTGCAACGGCTTCTTTTGGCTCTGGAGCTATTTCTTGCGGTTTTGCAACGGCTTCTTTTGGCTCTGGAACGGTTTCTTGGCGGTTTTCAGCAACTTCTTTTGGTTCGGCAACTGTCTCTTGGGTTTTTGCAACGGCTTCCTTTGGCTCCGGAACGGTTTCTTGGTGTTTTTCAGCAACCTCTTTTGGTTCGGCAACTGTCTCTTGGGTTTTTGCAACGGCTTCTTTTGGCTCTGGAGCTATTTCTTGCGGTTTTGCAATGGCTTCTTTTGGCTCCGGAACGGTTTCTTGGCGTTTTTCAGCAACTTCTTTTGGTTCGGCAACTGTCTCTTGCGGTTTTGCAACGGCTTCTTTTAGCTCTGGAACGGTCTCTTGGTGCCTTGCAACAGCTTCCTTTGGCTCTCTAGATGTTTCCTGATGCTCTGCAATTAATTCAAATGATGCAGATTGCTCAAGGTGAGGTGACTCCTCCTTAAAAGTAACTTCTTCGTAAAAAGATTCTCTCTCCTTCTCCTCTATATCTACTTCTGTTTCAACCTGCTCATGATAGGAGACAGGTTCTACATACACACCATCAGTCATTACCTCCTGATCTTCCACTGACTCATTCACATATTCATTAGGATTAAGCGGCTGATACGAAGCTTGATATAGAGATTTAGCGATATGCTCAGGTTGGTACTGCATGCCAGCAACAGGTTGAGGGACTGGGCCAGGTGGAAATGGAGGTGGTTGATAAAACATTTGTTGTGGTGGTGCATATGGTGGCATCTGGGCAAACGGATATTGTGGTGGCTGCTGTTGATAAAACGGCCCTGCCATCGGCTGAAATGGATTTGGAGGTGGTGGGGCAAAAGGAATAGGGTTCGAGTCTGCACCTAATCCGCGGCCCGGTCCCTGGTGTCCTGATCCCTGCTGGTAAGAATTTGTTTGATAAAACGGCGGTGTACCATACGGCGGTGCATACTGCGGGGGTTCTGGCCTAGAAATTGGGTGAAATCCATGTTCGTAAGGTGATTGCTGTCCTTTGAAATCTGCTTGTAGATTTGAATATGCTTGATAAGGTCCATTGCCTGATTGCTGGATTTCATCGATTTCTTCCCGTTCTGCTTCATCAGCTGCTGTTTCATATGCTTCATATTGTGGATGCTGATAACGAAACCGTGTCGCCGAATCTTGATCCCAGTTATTTTGAGCTATATCTTCTGACTGCATCTGAAAACCCGGAAATGGTTGATATGGCTGGTATTGGTTGGTTTTCTCGAATTGATCAAACGGATTATTTTGATTAATTTGCTCATATTGCTCATATTGCTCGTATTGATGATATTGGTCATTTTGTGCATTATGCTCGTATTGTTGATATTGATCATTTTGCGCACTATGCTCGTATTGTTGATATTGATCATTTTGCGCACTATGTTCGTATTGATGATATTGATCATTTTGCGCACTATGCTCGTATTGTTGATATTGATCATTTTGCGCACTATGCTCGTATTGTTGATATTGATCATTTTGCGCATTAGGTTCGTATTGATGATATTGATCATTTTGCGCACTATGCTCGTATTGATGATATTGATCATTTTGCGCACTATGTTCGTATTGATGATATTGATCATTTTGCGCACTATGCTCGTATTGTTGATATTGATCATTTTGCGCACTATGCTCGTATTGTTGATATTGATCATTTTGCGCATTAGGTTCGTATTGATGATATTGATCATTTTGCGCACTATGTTCGTATTGATGATATTGATCATTTTGCGCATTTTGCTCGTATTGATAATATTGATTATTTTGCCCATATTGCTCGTACTGTTCATTTTGCTGGTACTCTGCATGCGCAATCTCATCTATCAATTCTTGTCCGTCTTCGTTCTGATGTTCCAATTGAGACTCTACTTCTTTCTCTAGAGCGGTCAGCTTTCGTTCTAGATCATCAATAGTGACATGCTGATATCCCTGTTCTTCACTCTCATCGTCAGCTACTTGTATATATTCCCAGGTGTCAGGTGATTTTTGCGATTGCTGCTCAGCACGAATCTCCTGTTCATTCTTTAGCTGGATTCCATCTATTATCAGGTCAGCGGTAATTAGCAATTGTTTAGGGCCTTTTATCTCATAATCAAAACTATCAATAATCCCATGAATATCAGAAACCTCTTTGGTTCTAGAAATAGGAACAGAGATACTTATTGGGATACGATGCATGATCTCCGCCTCTTCATCAGAGAAAAAAACGCTAGCATCTCCTTGTTCCAACTGCAACGGAGTAAATCTCATTGCCGAAACCAAGGTGTCCGTTCCGCCATTTGCATTGGCGTTCTTGGTCGGCACATACTTGCCTCGCAGTTGTAAGGACCCACATATCGTAATCTCATAATCATTTTCCCTTATCTCTAAATCGGGTAATAACTCCAGTTCCCGTAGCTCTTCAATTTCTGGTTTATCTGATGAGAGAAATATAGTCTCTTTCATTTGAAACGATAACAGTCCATCTTGTACAGACACACCTGCTCCTCCTTTCAGCTCCACAAGCATTTCCCTATATCTATATGGACAGAGCAACAAAAATAGAACATAAGAGAATGATTTGGCATAAGGTTACGTCTTAGCTAGTCGGATCAAAAAAAATCCCGCTCTACCTTAATAGGTAAAACGGGACTTCTCATTAAAACGTACAACCAGCCTCTTTTAGATGATCGTACATATTTACTCATGATTACTTAAATAACTCTCTTCTTTTTCGAATGTTTTCGTGATTCTCTGAATAAGTGATGGTAGCCATTCTTGTAAAGGAACGAATAAAAAGCCTGTCTCCTTTGCCTTTTCGTTACTCATGCACCATACTGATTGGGTTATCCCGAACGGAGACATATGTTCATCTGCTGTTTCTGACATAATAATAGCTTGTTTGCCTGTACTATCTTCAATCAGACTGATAAGTCCTTTTAATGTAATACCCCCATGAGAGCAAGCATTAAAGGTCCCTTCCAGCTCCTCTTCAGCAGCCCATAGCAAAAAGCGTGCAGCTTGGTTAGCTGGAATAAACCCAATAGTTGCATCTAGGTTTGGAATCCCGATCGTCCATTGTTTCATCACATGCTCTACGTGAAAATGCAAGCGACGCGTATAATCATCATCCCCCAGAACGATCGGAAAACGAATGGCTGCTACAGGAAAAGGAGCTTCTTGAAAGAACACAGCTTCGGCCAAACGTTTGCCTTCCTTATAGGATGTTTCTTGTCGCGTCACATATTCAACAGGGTAGTGATAAGGATCAAAATCCTCTTCCGTTACAAATCTGTCTGCCTCGTCATAAACAGATAACGTAGATGTAAAAATATAACGGGACACTTTATCGGTAAAAACCTTTATAGCGATCCGAGCATCCTCTGATGAATAGCAAATATTATCAAAAATCATATCGAATTCATAATCCTCAAATGCAGACAGCATGGATTCCTCATCATAACGGTCGACAATAATTCTCTCTACCTGTTTACCAAATGGATCTTCGGTAATCCCTCGGTTTGCAAGGGTAACTTTTATGCCTTTATCCAAAAGCTCCTGAACCAACCTTTTTCCAAAAAAACGAGTTCCCCCTAAAACAAGCGCTGTTTGCACATTATCCCTCCTTATTGTCAAATCCATAGCTATTAAACCAAATGTCAGATTGACTGACCG
Source organism: Brevibacillus sp. 7WMA2 (assembly GCF_010748895.1). Classification (NCBI taxonomy): domain Bacteria; kingdom Bacillati; phylum Bacillota; class Bacilli; order Caryophanales; family Paenibacillaceae; genus Brevibacillus; species Brevibacillus sp. 7WMA2. The sequence continues at coordinate 5,099,381 of NZ_CP048799.1, read as the reverse complement.
AAAGCTCAATCGCTTTTTTTATGTACGAAATGGTATTCTGGGGAAGATCATGAATAGAAAACCATGCTAGTTCATCACATTTATGCGGCTCTGCATTATAAATCTCTCCGGACCATTCTGTTGCCGTTACAAAAAAATCGATACGCTCATCATTTGACAAGCGATGCATAATGCCCGTTATCGTTACTTGATCAGGCTTTAAGATGATGCCTGCTTCTTCACGCGCTTCACGAATCGCAGCTTCTATCACCTGCTCACCACCATCAAGGTGACCGGCTACAACACTGTAATTACCATCTTCGTATCCGGTCTGATATCGTCTTAATAGCAAAATGTTGTTATCTTTTCGCAAAAAAATATGTACGGTGACTGGTGCGGTAAATCGCTCTCCTCCCATGTCATTCCTCCCTTGGTGTCCCTTTCTTTTTGTGATAAACCCCCTCGTTTATTATATCATCTTGCTAGGAAAAGTAGGTGAACTTTACTTTTTTCAGCAAGTTTTATGAATACAAAAAAACAGACAGATAAGTTCATCTGTCTGCTTCACAATCTATATTCTTCTTTGAAAACATCTCATCTAGACTAGGGTAGCCATTGCCTTATAGCTTGCTTGAATGGTCTTTTCAATATCTTCATCTGTATGCATAACGGAGACAAACATTCCTTCGAATTGGGAAGGTGGAATCATGATCCCTTCTTGCAGCAACTGTTGGAAGTAACGCGAAAATTTATCTACATCTGCAGTTTTAGCTGTCTCATAGTTGATTACTGAGGTATCTGTAAAGAATAAACATACCATCGAACCAACACGATTTACGGTATGAGGAATTCCTAATTTAGTCGCATTAGCCGCTAAGCCTTCTGCTAGTCGTGCTGAACGAGCATCAAGCTGTTCGTAGACCCCTGGCTTACCAAGCTCCATTAATGTAGCAATACCCGCTGCCATTGCTAATGGATTCCCCGATAAGGTTCCTGCTTGATACACACTTCCCGCTGGAGCTACATGCTGCATAATCTCACGTTTCCCACCGTATGCACCGACTGGCAAACCGCCACCAATGACCTTACCCATCGTGGTTAAATCAGGTGTGATACGATACAAGTCTTGCGCACCGCCGCGAGCTACACGGAAGCCTGTCATTACTTCATCAAAGATCAGTACAGTACCATGTTTTTCCGTAATGCTACGCAGTTCCTCTAGAAAGCCCGGCTGAGGTGGTACTACACCCATGTTTCCGCCAATTGGTTCTACAATAACAGCAGCTAATTCTGAGCCGAATTTTTCAAAGGCAAGGCGTACACTATCGATGTCATTATATGGTACCGTAATCGTATTTACTGCAGTTGTTTCAGGCACACCAGGGCTATCCGGCAGGCCTAAGGTGGCAACACCCGAACCAGCCTTAATCAGTAAACTGTCCGCGTGGCCATGATAACAGCCTTCAAACTTCATAATTTTATCACGCTTTGTGTACCCACGCGCCAAACGAAGCGCACTCATTGTTGCTTCAGTCCCTGAATTTACCATTCTCACAACTTCTACTGAAGGAACAATGTCACACACTAGCTTTGCCATTGTGGTTTCACGTTCTGTAGGTGCCCCAAAGCTAGTACCCAGTAAAGCAGTTTCACTAATCGCCTGCAATACTTTTGGATGAGCATGCCCCAAAATCAAAGGTCCCCAGGAGCCAATATAATCAATATAAGTATGCCCATCAACATCTGTAATACGGGAACCTTCCCCTTTTTCAATATAAATAGGATTGCCCCCTACGCTTTTAAATGCACGCACAGGACTATTAACCCCACCGGGAATGTATTGTACCGCTTCTTTATGTAGTTCGATTGATTTCGTGAATTGTCGAGTCATTCCACTCACCCCATTAGAATCTGTTATCGTGAAACTGGTAGAAAAAACGCTTGTTTGAAGGTGATCAAACAAGCGTTTTCCTGTTATGACAATATGCTCCTTATCAGGAAACAGCGCATGCATTCCATGCTATCGGATATTGTGCGCGATTACTTATCCAATCCCAGTTTTGCCGCCATCTCATTTTCCCATTCATAAATCTCAGGTGTAAAATAGGATACGCGTGTTTTCTTGTATTCCTTCGTAGAGTACAATGTAATACGGTCAGTGATACCTGTTTCATCCTCAATGGCTTGTAGGATTGATTCACACTCTTCCTTATCACGACCATGTACCATCGTAAAGATGCTGTACTTCCAATCTGGATAGGTAGGACGTAAATAGCAATGGCTAACCGCTCGGAAGGAACCCATTTTCATTCCAATTTCCTCTGCTTGTTCAGCTGGTACGTTCCATACACCCATCCCATTTGCACGGAATCCAGCTTTGCGGTGGTTTAGTACCGCAGAGAAACGACGCATTTGGCCACGGTCTACCAATACTTTCGCGTGGTTCAATAATTCCTCTGTTGTCATGCCAGCATTCTTTGCCCATTCATCAAATGGACGCGATACAATTGGCAAATCCTTTTGCAGTTCGATAATCACCTTGATATCTTCATCAGTGATCCCAAGATCAATCGCTGCCTGGCGCATTTCTTCTGTGTAAGTTGGAGCAGATTTTGTATTCGCATCTGCCTCTTTTTTCACATCTAGTTGTACTCCGATTTTAAATAGTTTTAGAGTAGGTAGAATGCGAATCGATTCCACATTAGACAATTCTCCTAGGATTTCAACCGTTTTTTCCAACCCAAAACGACTGTTCGGAGGTAGAGCAATCGTAAACCACAGGTTAAAGTCATGGTTGCGTTTATAGTTATGTGTAATACCCGGATGGGAGTTAAAAATCTTTACAGCCATTTCATCTAATTTATCAGGAGCAATCCGAGCCGCTACAAGACTTGATTTATATCCTAATGCTTTTGTATCACAAATAGCAGAGATTTGACGGATAGAATCACCTTTCATTTTTTCCAGGCGAGCCATTAACTCTTCTTCTGTTGTCCCTAAATTTTTTGCCATAACCTTAAATGGTTCAGGAACCAATGGAATCTCTTTTTGTATGGCATCCAAAATCTCTTTATCTAACGCGTCTAATAAGTCAACCGACATGTTATGAACCTCCTTGTAGCCACTTGGCAACATCTTTAGCATGGTACGTAATGATTAAATCAGCACCTGCGCGTTTGAATCCCGTCATTGTTTCCATAACAACGCCTTGCTCGTCAATCCAGCCATTTGCACTAGCTGCTTTTACCATGGAATACTCTCCACTGATATTGTAAACAACTAACGGCAAATCAAAGCTTTGACGTAAGCGTAAAACCATGTCCATGTAAGCAAGACCTGGTTTTACCATTAAGAAATCGGCCCCTTCCATCACATCGGATTCTGCTTCGCGCAAACCTTCACGCGCATTAGCATAATCCATTTGGTAGGACTTACGGTTACCGAACTTCGGAGCGGATTGAGCTGCTTCACGGAACGGGCCGTAGTATGCAGAAGCATATTTAACCGCATAAGACATAATCGGAATATGTGTAAATCCAGCTTCATCTAAAGCTTCACGAATGGCGGTAACAAATCCATCCATCATATTAGATGGCGCAATGATGTCAGCGCCAGCTTTAGCCTGTGATACAGCAGCTTGGCTTAATAAAACAAGAGACTCATCATTTAGTAGCTCTCCACATTCATGCAAAACACCACAGTGGCCATGATCCGTATATTCGCATAGGCATGTATCTGCAATAACAAGCAACTCAGGGAAAGAGGCTTTTATGTGACGAATTGCTTGCTGTACAATCCCATTATCTGCATAAGCTTCTGTTCCAAGCGCATCCTTATGCTCTGGAACCCCAAACAAAAGAACAGCCTGAATGCCTAGACTAACGATTTCTTCAACTTCTTCATGAAGACGATCCAAGGAAAAATGATAAACACCAGGCATAGAGGAAATTTCATTTTTGATGTTTTCCCCTTCTACTATGAACAGCGGATAGATCAAATCTTCTACTCGCACATGGTTTTCTCGTACAAGGTTACGCATCGCTTGGCTTCGGCGCAAACGACGATGACGGTCAAATTTAATCATGATCTACTTCCCCTTTTACGTGGTAATTAGTGCATTGACTAGTCCTTCAATTGTATATTCACTTGCCATGATATCCACTTGCAAGCCTGCTTGTCTTGCCGTATCCGCTGTAATCGGTCCAATGCAAGCAATCTGTACACCCTGAAGTAATTGGGTAAGATCGTATTCCTTCAGCGCTTCCACAAAGTTTTTGACCGTAGAGGAGCTGGTAAATGTAATGATCTGTATCGCCTTTTCTTCCAACAGGGAAACCGTTTCCCCAATGTTCTGTGCATCTATAACTGTATCATAGGTATCTACTTCCGTCACTTCCATGCCGAGAGTTCTCAGCTCTCGTGGCAATGTTTCGCGCGCTATATCCGCACGTGGAAGCAAGACTTTAGAGCCTGGCTGTAACTCATCCTTAAGGGATTCAACCAAGCCCTCTGCAAGAAACTCACCAGGTAAGACATTTACAGTCAAGCCTCTTTCTTCTAGCATGGAGGCGGTTTTCGGACCAACGGCCGCAATTTTACCAGTTAGGGTACGAATGTCAATCTTTAACTCACGCAAGCGTTTAAAGAAGAATTGAACCCCATTTGGACTAGTAAACATGACCCAGTCAAAAGCTGATAGCTGTTGCAATGCGGTATCCAATTGCGGTAAAGCTTGTGGATCAACCATCTTTATCAGCGGGAATTCATATGCCTCCCCGCCTAATTCATTGATTTGATTCGATAGTTCACTGGCTTGACTTCTAGCACGCGTAACGAGTACACGCTTCCCAAACAACGGCTTTTTCTCAAACCATTGTAATTTTTCACGAAGCGTAACCACTTCACCAACCACAATGATAGAAGGATTTGTTAAGCCTGCCTGCTCACGCTTCTCTACAATGTCCTCTAAGGTACCGACCAAGGTTTCCTGTTCGACTAAAGTCCCCCAACGCACCAAAGCTACCGGTGTTTGTGGAGAGCGACCATTCTTCATTAATTGTTCCGTAATATAGGGGAGATTGCCTACTCCCATGTAAAAGATGATCGTACCAACAGCCGTGGCTAATTTTTCCCAGTTAATGCTTGATTCTGTTTTCTCTGGACGCTCATGTCCTGTCACTATTGCTAACGAGGAATTAAAATCGCGATGGGTCACGGGGATGCCTGCATACGCCGGAGCAGCAATCCCTGAAGTGATCCCTGGTACAATCTCAAATAAAATATCGTGCTTAGCCAATTCTTCAGCTTCTTCTCCAACACGCCCAAAGATAGAAGGGTCCCCGCCTTTTAGACGAGTAACCACTTTCCCTTCTAATGCTTTATCGACTAATACCTGATTGATCTCTTCCTGGGTTAGGGTATGACGATCAGGCAGTTTTCCACAATAGATTAACTCTACGTCCGGTTTTGCATGTGCTAGCAATCGTGGACTTGCCAAGCGATCATACACGATGCAATCAGCCATTTGAATCGTTTCCAAACCACGCACCGTAATTAGCTTAGGGTCACCAGGCCCAGCACCTACTAAGAAAACTTTTCCTTTATTCATTGACGGTTCTCCTCCAATACTTTAGCAAGCACTTCTCGCGCCCCCTGACGGAGCAGCTCTTCTGCCAAATTTTCACCCAATGCTTGAGGATTGTCTCCAGTCAATGTTGCTTTAAACAATTGGCTTCCGTCAGGAGACCCTACCATCCCTGTAATGCTAATGGAAGGCTTTTGATCTGCATCAAGCTGTACTTCTGCATAAGCGCCAATCGGCACTTGACAGCTTCCCTCCATTTTGTGAAGAAAAGCTCGCTCCGCCTTAACCGCATAACGGGTCTCCAGATGATCAAACCGTTGTAAAAGTGACATCATTTCAGCATCATGTGTACGGCACTCAATAGCAAGCGCCCCCTGCCCCACCGCAGGAAGACTGATTTGTGGATCAAGATACTGCGTGATCGTGCCCTTCCACTCCACACGTTTAAGACCGGCAGCAGCCAGAATAATTGCATCAAAATCTTCTTCCTCTAGCTTGCGGATTCGTGTATCAATATTTCCCCGAATCGGTTTAATAATGAGATCAGGTCGGTAATGTAGCAATTGGGAGGAGCGGCGCAAACTGCTCGTTCCCACCACAGCGCCTTGTTTTAGCTCATCAAGCGTCTTACCGTCCTTGGAAATCAGCACATCCCTCGGGTCTTCCCTTTTTGGAATGGCACCGATCGTCAAACCTTCTGGTAAGACAGCAGGCATATCTTTTAAACTATGGACAGCCATATCAGTTTGTTCTTCCAACAGGGATTGTTCAATTTCTTTAACAAACAGACCTTTACCGCCCACTTTGGAAAGTGTAACATCCAGAATGCGATCTCCCTTTGTAACAATCTCTGTGATGCTAAAACTTGATGCAGGGTCTATTTCACGCAAACGAGCCAGCACCCATTTTGTTTGGGTAAGTGCCAGCATGCTTTTACGCGATCCAACTTTCCACTCTTTCATGTCTGCCTCCCTATAATTGCTCTCTTTGTTTCACCTGTTGTAGTAAAGCATCTGCCATCTGCTCTCTTTGCAGGGAAGGCGCCTCTACATATCTATCATCAAGCAACTCTTGAAAGATTTGTTTGCGCACGGTCGCATCTTTAATCTCCTGTAAAACCTTTAAACGCATCTGGGCTAAAAAGTCAACATAGCCCTCATATTCCTGACCAAACTCTCGTTCTAGCCTTCTACGCAATTTACTTGCCAAACTAGGGCTTGCACCTGAGGTAGATACAGAAATCACTAGCCTGCCTCGCTTGACCGTAGAGGGAACGATATAATTGCATAGGTCTGGTCGGTCTGCAATATTTATAAAAGCCTTGGTTCTTTTCGCTTGTTCATATACCGAATAGTTGACATGCCGATGATTGGTCGCAGCTACGATAAAAAAATACGGACTTAAATCCTGTCCCTGATACAGCTCACGTTTCCAATTGATCTTCCCCTGCTCGGTCCATTCAGCTAACAATGGCGTTATCTCAGGAGAAATAATGGTGATTATTGCCCCACATTCCAGTAGAGAACCTACCTTGCGTTGAGCTACTTCTCCACCACCAATAACTGCACAGAGCATTCCCTCCATTTTAACATGAATTGGATAATGCGGATTCATCTGCCCCACCTCTCTACGACCATTGATGAAATTGTGAGTAGGGATCAATCAGCAAAAAATTAAGCAATAAACATACAAATGCAATGATGTTTATCCATGCTGCCACTTTTCCCAACCATTGATTCCGAACCCTTTGATACAACAGCATACTATATAAAATCAGAACGACGATCGACATACACACTTTCGCGTCCATCCAAAATCCATGTGAAAAAATCAATTGTGCCCAAATACTGCCTAAAATGACTGACAACAAAAGTAGCGGCACACCAAAAATGTTTAGTTTAAAAGAAAACGCATCCAATTTCTCCAAACTTGGGAGCCGTTGCCACAGTGGTGTCCATTTTTTTTGCTTCAGCATATGTAGATTCACTAGATACATACCTGAGAATATCATGGACACGGCCAGTAATGCGTAACTAATGATAGCAATTGTCACATGAATAAAAATAAAATCAGAGATAACTCCGCTGTGCTGCGGAGTTGCTGGCTCTGAAAAGAACATGGATAAGGTGAGAACTCCAAACCCGATTACATTAGTAAAAAATAGTAAGAAATCAATGCGAGCTACAGCATGTATGATCAGAGAAAGGGTCACCAATACCCAAGAATAAAAAACTAAGGTTTCAAAAAAGGTAACAACGGGCAAATATGACTTTACGATCATTTGGTAAACAAAAAAGATGGTTTGTAACAACCAGACAATCGAGAGTAGTCCTAGCGCAATTTGCTTCATTCGCCGGTTACTCTGCAAAAAATCATTGAAGTAACAAAGTACACCCGCTGCATAGAGAAAGATGGTCAAGTCATAGAGCCACCTTGCATTTGCCATACACGCTCACCTTTCCCTACTATCTAGATCACGCCCATTTTCTCAATTGCCTGTGAAAACAGGCGGAGCAGGAAGAAATCCATTTCTTCCTCGTCTCTTGCTAGAAACGCTGTTCACGTGATTGTAATGAAACAGCTTTTTCACGTCTTAAGCTTTCACGCTTTTGTTGCTCCCATAATGCTTCCTGTTTTTTACCTTCCAATATTTCATCCAAAGCAAAAATTGTAGAAAAGATATCGAGTACCTCTTCTCCTTTCTTTTGGACGGTCAACTCCTTCAGTTGTACGATTGGATCATGCAGCAATTGAGAAATAATTCCACGTGTATGCTTGCGAATAATATGCATTTCCTTCTCATTTAAATGAGGCAACTTGTTTTCAATTTTGCGGATTGCTTCTCCATGAATGGAAAATGCTTTTTCACGCAATGCCGCAATCAAAGGCACAACGCCCAGCGTCTGTTTCCAGTTAATGAACTCCTGCTTTTCTTCCTCAATCATAAGTTCAATACGCTCTGCTTCTTTGGAGCGTTCAGCTAGATTGCTCTGAACAATGCCCTCCAGATCATCTATGTCATACAGGAATACATTTTCTAGCCCATGAATATCAGGATCAAGATCACGCGGCACGGCGATATCAATCATAAACAATGGCTTATGAGGACGCTGCTTCATAATCGGCTTTAATTGTGCTTTTGTTAACACAAAACCGGTTGCTCCCGTCGAACTGATGACGATGTCTGCTTTAGCCAGCTTCTGGGGCAGATCCTCCATGGTACAGGCTTCACCGCGGAACTGTTCCGCTAAGGTCTGTGCACGTTCCAGCGTACGGTTTGCTACTGTCACATGCGCCACTCCGTTTGCGTGCAAATGCTTAGCTGTTAACAAGCTCATTTTACCTGCACCTAAGATCAGTACATGCTTATCAGCAAAGCTTCCAAAAATCTTTTTGCCCAGTTCAATCGCGGCATAGCTGATAGATACAGCATTTTGGCCTACAGAAGTCTCAGTATGAGCCCGTTTTGCAAGGGTTACAGCCTGTTTAAACAGTGTATTAAAAATGGTTCCAGTAGTCTCATGTTGTTGTGCTAGGAGAAAAGCGTTGCGAATTTGACCAATAATCTGTGTCTCTCCCATTACCATGGAATCGAGTCCACAGGTTACACGGTATAAGTGCTCAATCGCTTCGTCATTTTCCTTTACGTACATATAATCGAGAAGCGACTCTTTCTCTACGCCAAACCATTCTGCAAGAAAATTCCGTGTATAAAATCTACCGGTATGCAACTGATCGCAAACCACATAGATTTCAGTACGGTTACAGGTTCCTACAATGATACATTCTAGAATGCTTTTGGTATGAGATAGAATATGAAGTGCTCTCGGCGTGCTGTCGTCATTAAACGTGAATTTTTCACGAATTTCGACAGGCGCTGTCTTATAATTTAGGCCGAGCAGTAAGATTTCCATAGCCTTCCTCCCGTGTCATTCAAATACGGATTTTAGCTTCTTTATTATAACATTATGTCCGTAAGCAAGTAGTTTAAAATGTGAAATTTTCATTAAAGTTATCCAAAAAACCTTGTCAAATGTGCTATTCACTGGTTCGACAAATTACTTTCAGGATTTCACATCTTTTTCCACAAATTAACATTTGTTCATCTTGTTAATTTTATCCAGATTTTCACTATCTTAGTTTGTCTCGTTTTTACTTATTCATGCTTCTTTCGGAACTATCAAAAAACTCCTTCCTTCCCTGTTTATCTACTCTTATAATGAGTACTATAGCTCGGAATCGGCCAACATATTTTCTAGAAACGAGGTAGTAGGGTGAAAAAAGCATTGATGGTTGACTGTTTATTGTTATGTATCGTTTTTATCTGGGGAGCAACCTTTGTGGTCGTTCAGAATGCGGTTCACATGCTTCCTCCCAATACGTTTAATGCGATCCGTTTTTTTAGCGCTTCGTTATTCTTGTCCCTTATCTACTTTATTCGAAATCCAAGGGCTTGGCAAACCTGTAACTTTTCTTTGGTACGCAGCGGTGTATTTCTAGGCTTTTGGCTGTTTGTCAGCTATGCAACTCAAACAGTAGGACTCTTGTATACCTCACCATCAAAGGCAGGATTTATTACAGGTCTGTCGGTTGTGCTTGTGCCCTTACTCTCGATTGTTGTACTTACGCATAAAGTGAAAGCCTCTACCTTTATCGGCGTCTGCATGGCCGTAATTGGACTTTACTTATTAACAATGAATGGAACTCTTTCTCTTACATTTGGCGATTTTTTAGTGCTTTGCTGTGCGATTTGCTTTGCCATGCAGATTGTGTTGACCGGTCGATATTCTCCTCGGTTTCCTACGATGCCCTTAGTGATCATTCAATTGTTCACTGTCTCTTTTTTCAGTATGTGCTACGCCCTTCTCTTAGAGGATTGGCAAGCGATATATGACCCTCTCATCATAGGACACCCTGAGGTTCTATGGGCTCTATTTATCACGGCAATTCCAGCTACTGCCCTCGCATTCTTAGTGCAAACCTCTTTTCAAAAGGACACCTCTCCAACGCACGTGGCACTGATCTTTGCCTTAGAACCAGTCTTTGCAGCCTTCACCTCCTATCTATGGATTCACGAGCTGTTGACGATGAAACAATTGATCGGCTGTGCTTTTATCCTAAGTGGTATGCTGTTTTCTGAACTGCCTATTCTATTCTGGCTACGCAATCTAAAAGCCAAAATATCTGCTTAGCCTTCTACAGTCTTATCTCTATAGAGTTAGCTTTTGTACGTAAAAAATCAAACAGACATCTTCCTTGCGAATAGAAAGGTGCCTGTTTGATTTTGCTTTCAACTCTATACACGACGTTTCCAAGTTCGATAATTTCGCACTTCCAAGCTAAGCGCCTCTACCATTAACCGCATGACATTGCTACTTACCTTCTCAGGAAGCTTTTCCGCTTGCCGTAATCTTCGCCTCATTCGTAAAAAGTAGAAGATTGCCCGAATCGTTTGTCCCTTCCGACCAGCATCAATTAAACGTGTTGCCGTTTTGCCTAATTTAGCCCAGTATGCATACTTTTTCAGCCAGCCTTTTATTTCTTTATATAACCTTTCATTTTGCATACCGTTCAATAGGTGCCTTGCAGAGCTCTCCATTTCAGAAAAGGTATGCTCTAGGATTTCCACAGCCTTCTGTTGATCGCCGTGAAAAAAGTGGTAGCGAAATTGATGTAATTTTTCCAATAGCTGCGGCGCTTCTTCGTCACACAAAAACGATGCGCGCACATGATCGGCAAACAAAAGAAAGGCATCAAAATCTTCAGACCCCGCTATCTCTTTCACTGCACGTTGGAAGGCTTCTTCAGGATCATAGGAATCAGGATGGGTTAAATATTCGCCGATCGTCATGATAGGAATCTTGGAGCTTTCCGGATATTCCATTGCATTAGCTACATACCCCGTAGCAAAACGGAACAGAGTAGCATCCCTATTTTGCAAAGGACCAATGTGCAGCTCGCTCGACATTGCCAGATCATTAACTGGATAATTATCCCAATAAAGCGGGTAGTGTCGTGTTTGTTCAAAAAAGTATTGGGAGTCTGCTTCCGTTAGATAAGGAGAACAGACAAACCTCCCCGTCCAAAACAGATCGATTTCTGTTGGTAAATGCTGTCCCAGATAGGTAATATACGCCTCATCACCTCTACCATGATAAACCGTAGGGCATACCACGAGATGGATATCATCCTTACTAGTCTCTTTTAGCTTGTTCCAGACCAAAAGAGTAACCTGCACATGCGCCTCTGCTAAATGAATGAATGCCTCTTGATCACTTTTGTGCATTAATTCCTGTGGAATATCATCAAACAACAGAGCAAATTTCGTCACACCGCAGGCAAGGAGGTTCTCGTACTTTTCTATCAATCTATCTACGTGCTTCGAGTTGGCATACTGCATACTCATTCCCGGACTGAGACAATAATAAAAGGCACATCCCACCGAATGTGCCTCTGAAATCAGCTCCGAAATGAGACGCATTTGGGCGGGAGAATGATGCATCTGCCAATCATCTCGCAGGATCGCATCATCTTTGGGCGCATAAAAATAGGCATTAAAGCCATGCTGACTGATAAAGTGTAGCATATCAATCCGCTCCTCATGCGACCACGGCTTACCGTAAAATCCTTCAATAAGTCCCCGTAATGCAAATCCTTGTGAAGACATCCTTTCTCCTCCTCGGGAAGCTGTTTGTCTATCTAAGCTGCTGGTGTCTTTCTAACGTAGCCTGATTTAGTTACTCGTTACCTTCCAGTATATGAGCAGATTCTTCCGGCGATTCCTGCTTGCCTTTTAACCTGCGTAAAATTTCTCCCCATAATTCATCTCTGCCTTGTCCCATTTCTGTAGAGAAAACAATGAGAGCATCCGTTGACTGGAAATTCAAAGTTTGACGAATAACTTTTAAATGCTGTAGCCATCTTCCGCGAGAAATCTTATCGCCTTTCGTTGCTACCACGATAGTAGGGATTCCAAGCTCCTTGCAATATTCATACATGCTAACGTCCTCTTTGGAGGGAGCATGGCGAATATCCACTAGCTGAACAACAAATTTAAGCTCTTCTCGCTTGCTCAGGTAAGCATCAATCATACCGCCCCAGGTCGACTTAATGGACTTGGAAACCTTCGCATATCCATAGCCTGGAAAATCCACAAAGTACATTTGATTATTCACTTTAAAATAGTTAAGTGTTTGCGTTTTTCCGGGACGCGAGCTTGTCCGAGCAATTGCTTTACGACTTAACATTTTATTGATTAAAGATGATTTCCCCACATTGGAACGACCCACCAGAGCAATCTCTGGCAGGCGATCCTTTGGGTATTGTTGAGGCCCTACGGCACTAATAATAAATTCTGCTGAAGTAATCTTCATTTCTTTTTCACCATTTTCCCTTGCACAAAAGCATATTTAATCACGTCATCCATCTGTTCTACCGGATGGAACGTCATATCATTTTTCACACTTTCTGGAATATCTTCTAAGTCTTTCTCGTTTTCAATTGGCAAGATAATGGTAGTTAGGCCGGCACGATGGGCAGACAGTACCTTTTCCTTCAAACCGCCAATCGGCAATACACGACCACGTAATGTAATCTCACCCGTCATACCCACTTCTTTACGCACAGGAATATTTGTCAAAGCAGATAACAAGGCCGTTGCCATTGTAATTCCTGCGGAAGGACCATCCTTTGGAATTGCTCCTTCTGGCACGTGAATATGAATATCATTTTTCTCTAGGAATTCCTGAGTAATATCCCATTGACCAGCACGAGAACGAATATAGCTGAGGGCAGCTTGAGCTGACTCCTTCATCACGTCACCTAGTTGACCAGTTAATGTGAGAGTACCTTTACCAGGATAAACACTTACTTCAACATTTAAGGTATCTCCTCCCACCTGAGTCCATGCTAATCCTGTAACAGAACCCACCTGGTCTTCTTTCTCTGCTAGACCATAGCGGAATCGCGGTTTACCTAGCAGGTTCTCCAAGGTCTTAGGTGTCACAACTACGCGTTTCTTTTCCCCACTGACAATGATTTTTGCAGCTTTACGGCACAGATTCGCTGCTTCACGGTTCAGGTTACGTACCCCTGCTTCTCGTGTATACTGACGAATCACCTTCATCATGGCTTCATCGGCCACTTGGAGCTTCTCTTTTGTGATACCATGGGACTTTATATTTTTAGGAAGGAGATAATCCTGCATAATATGGAATTTCTCTAGCTCGGTATAGCCGGAAATTTCGATCGTCTCCATCCGATCAAGCAATGGTCTTGGTATGGTATGAAGCGTATTTGCCGTTGTTAAGAAGATAACGTTGGACAAATCATAAACTTCTTCTACATAATGATCACTAAATTTTTCGTTCTGATTTGGATCAAGCACTTCTAATAAGGCTGACGCTGGATCTCCGCGGAAATCACTCGCAAGCTTATCGATCTCATCAAGCAGAATAACAGGATTAACAGTACCTGCTTGGCGCATGGATTGAATGATTCGGCCTGGCATCGCTCCTACATAGGTGCGACGATGTCCACGAATTTCTGCTTCATCACGCACACCACCAAGCGAGATACGGATAAACTTCCGTCCCATCGCTCTTGCAATAGATCTACCCAAGGAGGTCTTACCTACACCTGGAGGGCCTACAAGGCATAGAATCGGTCCTTTTAAATCACTTACTAATTTTTGTACAGCAAGATACTCTAGAATGCGCTCTTTTGGTTTTTCAAGGCCATAGTGGTCTTCATTTAAAATCGATTCTGCATGGGCAATATCTAGATTATCCTCTGTCTTTTTCGTCCATGGCAAGGAGAGTAATGTATCAATATAAGTGCGAACCACGCTGCTTTCTGCAGAAGTAGCTGGCATCTTATCTAGGCGATCGAGTTCTTTCTCCAGCTTAACCTTGATACGCTCTGGGGCGTCGGATTGGAGCAATTGCTCACGTAAATCATCCATTTCCCCATTTCGCCCGTCACGATCACCTAGCTCCTTTTGTATGGCCTTCATCTGTTCGCGCAGGTAATATTCTTTTTGCGTTTTTTCCATTTGCTTTTTAACGCGCTGACCAATACGTCGTTCTAGCTCCAGTACTTCTCGTTCGTTATTTAAGATATTAAGTAAGATTTCTAGACGACGATGCACATCTACTGCTTCTAATACGTCTTGCTTATCCTTTATTTTAAGCGGTAGATGGGATGCAATGACATCCGCCATGCGCCCCGCTTCGTCAATATCACTAACTGAGCTTAGCGTCTCAGGGGATACTTTCTTAGAAATTTTGATATATTGCTCGAACTGCTGTAAAACAGTTCGCACCATAGCTTCGATTTCATTTTCATTTTCCACGGTTTCCGGTAAATATGTAATCGAAACGTAGTAATAATCATCTTTTTGCAGATATTCGTTAATAGAGGCACGCTCTAAGCCTTCCACTAGTACACGAATTGTTCCATTAGGTAGCTTTAACATCTGCTTCACTCGTGCAACTGTACCTACCGAATAAATTTGTTCTGCATCCGGTTCCTCCACCTGCACATCCTCTTGCGTTGATAGCAGAATATAATTATCATCTACCATCGCTCTTTCAAGAGCCCTTACGGATTTCTCACGTCCTACATCCAAATGCAACACCATGCTTGGGTAAACCAATAAACCACGAAGCGGAAGCAGTGGTATTTCACGGGATCCTGTATGTTCACTCATGACCAAGCACCTCCCATTTCTAAGGCCACGATATCTCTCTTTTATAATGTCTGAAAGACGGTATCGTCTCATTGTATCGCAAAATGATACCCAATGTCTAATGACCACATGCATTTGCTTATATTACATGCTGTTCATTTCGACATTTGTAACACACATACGATGATGAAGCCGTTTTTATTATACCCAAAAATTCCTAATCTTTCATAGAAGCTTCTGCTTCTTCGTACACTTTGATTAAAAAAATATGGGATAGAGATAGGCCCCGCCTAACCATATAGGAACGGAGCCTATGTGTAAAACAAATGAATCTATCCTCTTATGCTATAACGGTAAAGTGCCTGGCTGAATGCCCTCCACTTGTACAGGTACACTAAACGGCGGCAAGTACGTGTCTTCGGTCTGGTCTGTTTCGTCAATTTGAGTTAAAACACCTTGGTCTACAAATGACATTTGGATTGCTTCCTCTACATAATGGATTGCGATTACTTCAATACCTTCTATATCCGCAAAGATCGTCTGCCAATTCTCCGCTGGAATGAAAACACGTTTAGCCCCTGCTTGACGAGCTGCTTCTACTTTAGCAACCACTCCGCCAACTGGCTTTACCTTACCATGGATACTAACCTCGCCTGTAACGGCCAATAAATTATCAATAAGTCTTTCTTTGATAGCCGAATAGATTGCGATTGCAATTGTTAAGCCTGCGGAAGGGCCATCCACGGGCACACCACCGGGAAAATTAATGTGTAAATCATAGTCATATGGCTGAATGCCTAGGCGGTGAAGAACAGTTAATACATTATCAATGGAGCCTTTCGCCATAGATTTACGGCGAATGGTTCGGCTCGGACCCCCTAACTCCTCTTCCTCCACTAAACCAGTCAGAGTAAGTTTGCCTGCACCTTTAATAGGGGCTAATGAGGCCGTTACCTCCACTTCCATCACGGTGCCCATGTTAGGACCATAAACAGCCAGCCCGTTGATGACGCCAATTTGAGCTTGCTCATGTACTTGTTTTTCTTGACGAGGTGATTTTTGACTGCTATGTACCACCCATTCCACATCCTGAGTAGTTACGATCTCACGTCCTTCTGTCATGCATATTCCTGCAGCTATCTGTAATGTATTAATGGCTTCACGTCCATTGGTTGCATAACGCTCTATCACTGCAATCGCGTCATTCTCCACCTGAATTTGCATTTTTTTCATGGCCTTAGAAACAATACTTCCAATCTCATTAGGCTGTAGAGGACGGAAAAATATCTCTAAACACCGCGAGCGTAAAGCGGGGGGAATTTCTTCAGGTGTACGTGTTGTAGCTCCGACTAAACGAAAATCAGCCGGCAGTCCATATTGAAAAATCTCATGGATATGGGCAGGTATCTGAGTGTTCTCTTCGCTGTAATAAGCGCTCTCCAGCATTACTTTTCGGTCTTCCAACACTTTTAGCAGTTTATTCATCTGTACTGTATGTAGCTCGCCTATTTCATCTAGAAATAAAATCCCTCCATGTGCCTTGGTAACGGCACCTGGCTTGGGTTGTGGGATACCAGCTTGCCCCATAGAGCCCGCTCCTTGATAAATTGGATCATGCACGGAACCAATTAGCGGATCAGCAATGCCGCGTTCATCAAACCTAGCAATAGTTGCATCAATTTCCACAAATTTAGCATCCTGCTTAAAGGGGGAAAGCGAGCTTTTTTTGGCAGCTTCCAGCACGACACGGGCAGCAGCTGTCTTCCCTACCCCTGGGGGTCCATAAATAATAACATGCTGCGGGTTAGGCCCACATAACGCTGCTCGTAATGCTTTTAACCCGTCCTGCTGTCCAACGATATCTTCTAGCTTACTAGGTCGTGTTTTCTCAGATAATGGCTCAGTCAATGCGACCATTTTCATTTTACGTAAATGATCTACCTCTTTACGGGATTCTTTTTCCGTTGAAACCTTTGTTGTTCTTTGCATCTTTAACAGATTAAAAAAGTAGATGCCTATAATGATCCCAACGACAAGCTCAATAGCCCCTACTATGACTGTTGTATATTCCAATTCTATACCCTCCCAAGTAATGCTGGTAATACCTCCAAAACGATATAAAAGTAGTATTACCTAGTGCATGGGAGAGTAAACAGGATCATTACACAACCTTTTGGGTATCATGTAAGCTCTTATGGATCGAGCACCTCAATTTTTCATCTACATCCTTACATCCCTACATCCGTCGAAATCTGGATCACTACCAGCCCTTAGCATAGAGTACACTTATTCTTTGACACAAAAAAAGGCGCTTGTTCCGAAGAACGAAGCACCTTTTTCTTATCATTTTCACCAAACAGGTGTTAGCCTGCTTGATCGAGAGTTTTTACGCTGATTGGATGATGTCGCCTTCTTTATTCTTAAGTTGTGGCTTTACCTTTTCGGTAACCACTTCCTCCGTAATTAGGCACTTCTCCACGTCCTCACGCGAAGGAAGCTCATACATCATATCCAGCATGATTTGTTCAATAATTGCACGTAGACCACGAGCACCAGTGTTACGCTTAATTGCTTCTTTTGCAATTTGAGTCAAAGCGCCTTCTGTAAACTCAAGCTCTACTCCATCTAGACTAAGTAGCTTTTGGTATTGTTTGATCAAAGCATTTTTTGGCTCTGTCAAAATTCGTACCAATGTCTCTTCGTCTAATGGCTCAAGTGTTGCATGTACCGGCAATCGACCTACAAATTCCGGTATCAAACCGAATTTGAGCAGGTCCTCAGGCAATACGTATTTTAGGTATTCGCCTTGTTTTAAGTCGGATTTAACACCTTCCACCATTTCAGAACCAAAACCGATTACTTTTTTACCAATACGGCGCTTGATAATTTGCTCGATGCCGTCAAATGCACCACCGCAAATGAACAAGATATTGGAGGTATCGATTTGGATAAATTCCTGATGGGGATGCTTGCGTCCACCTTGAGGTGGCACACTCGCTACTGTACCCTCTAGAATTTTCAACAATGCTTGTTGTACACCCTCACCTGATACATCGCGTGTGATAGAAGGGTTCTCGGATTTACGAGCAACTTTGTCAATCTCGTCAATATAGATAATACCCTTCTCCGCTTTTTCTACATCATAATCAGCAGCTTGGATAAGCTTCAGCAAGATATTTTCAACATCTTCCCCAACATATCCAGCTTCAGTTAGCGATGTAGCATCAGCGATCGCAAACGGTACATTTAGGATGCGGGCTAGCGTTTGAGCTAACAACGTTTTACCGCTACCTGTTGGTCCAATTAGTACGATATTGGATTTGGATAATTCCACATCCTCAATCTTCGCACCTGAATTGATTCGTTTGTAATGATTATATACAGCAACAGCCAAGGATTTCTTAGCTTGATTTTGTCCAATAACATAATCATCTAGGATATTACGGATTTCCAATGGTTTTGGAATTTCCTTCATATCGATATCTTCATCGGTCCCTAGTTCTTCTTGTACGATCTCATTGCAAAGCTCAATGCACTCATCACAAATGTAAACACCTGGACCAGCTACAAGCTTGCGAACCTGCTCTTGAGACTTTCCGCAGAAAGAGCACTTTAATTGACCTTTATCGTCATTAAACTTGAACATGTTTTTCACCTCACGTCGATGATTTTTTCAGCCAAGCACAGGATGGCCCCTTAACGGCGTTCGATCACACTGTCAATTAACCCGTAGTTTTTCGCTTCCTCAGCAGACATGAAGTTATCGCGATCTGTATCGCGGTCAATCACTTCATAAGGTTGACCTGTTCTTTCTGCCAAAATCTCATTTAATTGACGCTTTGTTTTGATAATCCAGTCAGCGTGAATACGAATATCCTCCGCTTGACCACGAACACCACCCAGCGGTTGATGAATCATCACTTCACTGTTTGGTAATGCAAAACGCTTACCTTTCGCGCCTGCAGCCAAAAGTACCGCACCCATGCTGGCCGCCATGCCGATGCAAATCGTGGAAACGTCCGATTTGATAAATTGCATGGTGTCATAAATCGCCATGCCTGCGGTTACAGAACCGCCTGGAGAATTTATGTATAGGCTAATGTCTTTTCCTGGCTCTTCAGATTCAAGGAATAACAATTGCGCTACTACTGCATTTGCTATTTCATCATCAATCTCACTGCCCAGGAATATGATACGGTCTTTTAACAGACGAGAATAAATATCGTACGCACGTTCTCCGCGGTTAGTTTGCTCTACGACCATAGGGATCAGCATAAGGGATGGCCTCCTTCACTAATTTCTGCTCTCTTTATCTGAGAAAACAAGGCACGAAAAAACGTTCGTGCCTTGCGCCCATATCTAAGGTTATGCAGTTTATTTGCTTTCTGCAACCAACAAATCTACAACTTTACGAGTCAAGATTTCGCGGAACAAACCAGCAAGCCCGTCTTGTGCAGCAAAGATTTTCTTAAGTTCGTCAGCAGGACGACCATACATCTTCGCATATTGCTCAAGCTCTTGATCCACATCTTCTTCTTTTGTTTCAAGGTTTTCTGTTTTCGCAATCGCTTCAAGAACCAATGCTGTGCGAACACGCAACACTGCATCTTTACGCATTTGATCGCGAAGAGCAGATTCGTCTGTACCAGAGAATTGGTAGTACAATTCTAGGTTCATACCTTGCATTTGTAGGCGTTGCTCAAATTCTTTAACCATTTGATCAAGCTCTGACTCTACCATAACATCTGGAATATCGATCTCAGCGTTCTCCGTAGCTTTTAGAACCAATTGCTCGCGGATGTAGTTTTTCTTTTCCGCTTCAGCTTTTTCTTCTAATTTAGCTTTTAGATCAGCTTTGTATTCTTCCAAAGTGTCAAATTCGCTTACATCTTTTGCGAACTCATCATCCAACTCAGGTAGGTTTTTACGTTTTAAGCTGTTCAATTTCACTTTGAACATAGCTTCTTTACCTGCAAGGTTTGGAGAGTGGTATTCTTCAGGGAAAGTAACCGTGATTTCTTTTTCTTCCCCGATTTTCATACCTACTACTTGCTCTTCAAAACCAGCGATGAATGTGCCAGTTCCAAGTTCCAAAGCGTAGTCTTCTGCTTTACCGCCTTCGAATGCAACTCCATCTTGGAATCCTTCGAAATCGATATTTGCAGAGTCGCCGTTTTCAGCTGGGCCTTCTTCAACTGTTACCAATTCAGCGTGACGAGTTTGCATACCTTTTAGTTCTTCTGCAACTTGTTCTTCGCCTACAGTAAAATCTTTCTCTTCTACAGAAAGACCTTTGTAATCGCCTAGTTTTACTTCAGGCTTTACAGTAACAGTTGCTTTGAACACCAATTTTTGACCAGCTTCCATTTGTTCTACGTCAACTTCTGGACGATCAACAGGCTCGATACCTGTTTCACGAACAGCTTGTCCGTATGCCTGTGGAAGAATGATGTCCAATGCATCTTGGTACAAAGACTCAACGCCGAAGCGATTTTCGAACATTTTGCGAGGCACTTTACCTTTACGGAATCCAGGTACGTTTACTTTTTTTACTACCTTTTTAAATGCTTCATCCAGAGCAAGGTTTACTTGATCGGCATCAACCTCTACCGTCAAAACCCCCTGGTTATTCTCTAACTTTTCCCATTTTGCTACCACTTAAACTTCCCCTCCTAGATTAAATCCAGAAAACATTGCCTCACCCACACAGAAACAATCTATGTCATTAAGAAGCAATTTACCTGCCATTATAACCATTTCAGTATATCACATAACAAATAAATTTCAAGAAATCACCGTCGTACCAAAAATTGACCACCACGTTCAGAAATTTCTTGTCCTTGTCGATCGTAGAAGCGCACCTGTACCTTAATATGGAGATCATCAGTACCTATTTGTTCCAGAACAGCGTATGTAGGAGTTCTAAAACCGCGCGGCATCATCAAACTGCCCGGGTTAATGAACAAAATATCTCTCTCGACTTCACATACTGGAAAATGAGAATGTCCAAACAACACAACGTTCGCTCCAACTTCTTCGGCACGATAGTGCAACTTCATAAGTGAGCTTTTAACATCGTACAAATGTCCATGTGTTTGGTAAATGATTAAATCTTTCCAGCGTGTAACCCGATCTTTAGCAACTGGCTCAAAATCACAGTTTCCTTGTACAAGTTGCATTTTTGAAAATGGCGCTTGCTTCTGGTCGACACAGAAGTCTCCACAATGCAAAATGAAATCTGCTGGGTGACGATCCACTACTTCTTGTACCTCTTTGATTTGCCCATGTGTATCGCTGATGATGAGAATGCTCACGCCTATCTCCCCTTCAGTTTTTCTAGCAAATCCTTCATCGCCATGGCGCGATGACTAATCGTGTTCTTCTGTTCTGGAGATAACTCAGCCATGGTGCATATTTGACTTGGTACAAAAAAGACTGGATCATAACCAAAGCCGTTGGAACCAGATGGAGCGTGTGCGATAGCACCTTCGCAAGCCCCTGTCGCAATCACGGGCTCTTGTCCCGGTTCAACATAAGCGAGTGTACAACGGAATCGGGCTGTTCGCTCCTTCATCGGAACATCTGCCAGTTTGGTTAATAGTTTTTGATAGTTTTCTTCATCTGTAGCCTGTTCTCCTGCAAACCGTGCAGAATAAACTCCTGGAGCACCACGTAAAGCATCCACCTCTAAACCAGAGTCATCGCCGATTGCCGGTAGTCCTAACACCTCTGAGATTGTTTTTGCTTTTTTGAGTGCATTGGCTTCAAAGGTTTCTCCATCTTCTTCCACCTCGGGTGCATCTGGAAATTCAGAAACACTGACTGCCTCCAGATTCAATACTTCAAACAATTTATTGAATTCGCGAACTTTTCCTTGATTTCTAGTGGCTAATACCACTTTTTTCTTTGCTGTTTGTTCACTCATGCTTGTCCCTCGCTTTCGTGATAAAAGCTACTTTACAATCCAATTTCTGTATTGCTTATGTATTACCCCACATTATAACGCAAGCATTGTAAAAATTCACCTTTCCTATGTAACCATGGTAAATCTTAGACGCAGTTATCCTTTTTGATGTTTCATCCATGCTGTATTTTTACGTACATATCATGATAAAACCCGAACAACAGACATGTGAAGATGTCCGCTTTCGGGTTTTACCACCTATGTAGGCCTATTGAGAGCTAGACAGTTACGCTTTACTATGAAGCTTCACTTCTCCTAGCACTTCTTTTTGTAGTTCGATGAGGTCTTGAATCCCTTTTTGTCCCAATGCCAGTAATTGCATTAGCTCCTCCGTGCTGAAAGGAGATTCTTCCCCCGTTCCTTGCAGCTCTACATATTTACCGGCGCCTGTCATAATAACATTCATATCAACAATTGCGGAAGAATCCTCTTTATAATTCAGGTCCAATACTGGTACTCCCTCTACTACACCTACGGAAGTAGCAGCTAAGAAATCCGTGATCGGTAATTCCTTCCAAGTACCAGTCGTTACTAATGTATTCATAGCATCCACCATCGCTACGAATGCACCCGTAATAGACGCAGTACGTGTACCTCCATCTGCTTGAATAACGTCACAATCCAACCAAATTGTGCGCTCTCCCATCGCCTCTAATTTTACAACCGAGCGTAGGGCGCGGCCAATCAGACGTTGAATCTCCATCGTACGTCCTCCGACCTTGCCTCTGGAGGATTCCCGGGCATTTCGTGTTTCTGTGGCACGCGGCAGCATAGAGTATTCAGCTGTAATCCAGCCTTTTCCACCGTTCCGCATAAACGGAGGTACTTTTTCTTCTAACGTCGCTGTACAAATTACCTTGGTATCGCCTACTTCAATCAAGCAAGAACCCTCTGCATGCTTAATGTAATTGCGGGTAATTTTAACGGGACGCAATTGATCGCTCGAACGTCCATCCAATCTCATAAAAGACCTCCTACATATTTTCAAATTCGTTATTATGTCGCTGTGCTTGTTTACTATTGTCTGTGGAATGGTAACGTTTAATCACAAAGCCTTCAACTAGTATACCAAGGCACACCATGAACTGCTAGTTTTTCAACCTGATTCTTGCAAGGACGTGTTCATTTTATCAGAAAACACCGCGAATCATACTAAATAACCACCCCTGAAGGCTGTAGACCATATAGACATGTACTATAAATAAACATCCACGCCCCTAGACGTGGATGTTAGCTTACAATTCAAAGGCATTAATTTGAAGCGGTCTTGATACAGGCTGGTCAAATTTCATTGAACCTGCTTGCGTTAACGGTTTTCCCTCTACCTGAACCTGCACCTTCTTTATATCAGTATTCTCTGTTAAGGACAGCACGAGTGATTCCATCGCTTCAGGGTTTGCTTCCTTTCCCTTATCATACTTTAAAATATCGTTGCTTAAATTAACAACCACCGTATCTTTTTGTTGCTCAACGCCAAGTACCTTTGTAGTTCGCAGTAAGGAGCTAAATAATGGTGAGCCTTCTTTCGGCCCTTTTATCAGCTCTTCCACAACCGCTTTCGACATATCCTGCGTCTCTGGAATCAAGCGTGTCACCGGTACAAAATAGGTTCGTTTATCATCTAGCTGACTTTGAAAATAAATCGTTACCGCAGAAGTTCTGCCAGGATGCGCCCCTTCAACCAGTTCCGTATTAATGCCCTGTTGACGGTTTAACAATGAGATTGGTGTGCCGTTTGCCGGCATCTCGCTTAACGGTTGCCCGTTTACCCAAATCGCAATGTCCTTCACCGTATCAAATTCTGTCATAGAACGAGTAATTGCATCGAGAATTTTTTGTTCGTCGACCGCTTTATAATTTTTAAACTCAGATGAGAATTCTATTGTTGCTTTTCCTTCTTTAATAGACATCCCTAGAATTTTCGTGCCTTCGGGTAACAGAGCCTCAAATCCCTGCGGCTTCAGCGTCTCCACAGGACCTCCCTTTACCATATAGCTTAGCACTTGTTTAGCGGGTCCTTCTGCTTTGGGTAAAATCAAGGAGACTGGGACGACAAAACCATTGGTATCTTGCAGATAAACAGTACGCTTTGTCGTTTGGGTAACCGCTCCCTGCGTCTCTTCTCCCGTCTGTTCTTCCGTTATCTGTAATGGATTAGGATCTGCACCTGTAATGGATGGAGTCTGTATAGGGACACTCGTTTCTTTTGATGGACCAAACAGCCCACATCCTGTCATGAGTATCGCACTTAGCCCAACAACCGCTGTCATTTTACCGATAGGTCTTTTTTTCATCCCATATCCTCCTCGTTGACACTTTGTACTACCATGTATACGAGCAGGGCTTGGGTTTATTCCTCTAGAGTAAAAGAAATCTCCAGCAAGCCATCTTAGACTGTCCTCTCTTTAGAAGCCATGTTTATACTCATGATAATAATCGCAGCAAGTGACAGGATAACAGCCACTGCAAATGGAGCTTGTGGAGCTAGCGTGTGACCAATTACTCCTGATAATAAGGGAGCTAGCGCTGCTCCTAGCCAGCGTACAAAGTTATACACGCCAGAAGTAATTGCTCGTTCATATGGAGAGATTTCCATAACATAGCTTGAATATAGAGCATTATTTAACCCAAGTACTAGGCCTGAGACGATAATCAGTATTATTTTAGCCGTACTGCTAGGAATAGCAAATAAACCGAGTAAAATAACCACTAAAGCAAGTAATCCATAGCGTATCAACATTTTATAAGGAAGTCGCGCTTCTAGCTTATGGGAAAGAACCGCCGATCCATAAGCCAGCATTAATCCCCATCCAAAGAACACAAAACCTAATTGGATAGCAGTTAAGTGTAAGACGAGTGGCGAGTATGCCAAAATAACAAAGAAACAATAATAATACAACATGCCAGACAAAGCACCTTGCATAAATGGTTTGTAGGTTAAGAGACTGAGAAGTTCTTTTAGACCCGCTGTTTGGCGTTCTTGTTTTTTGGATGGTTCATGAACAAAGAAAATGACAAGAAGCAATGCACAAAAAATAAAGAAAGAAGTAGCGAAAAAAGGATAATTCCATGCAAATCCACCTAAAAGTCCACCTACTAAGGGACCTCCTGCCATACCTAGCCCAATGGCCGCTTCATACATTCCAACTGCGCCACTAACCTCATCAGATAGGGCAATCAATAACGTCATCGCTGTGGCAAAAAACATGGAGTTTCCCAATCCCCATCCTGCGCGAAACCAAGATAATCCTACAATAGATGAGGACATAGCGCATAACAATGAAAAAACAGTAACTATTGCTAGCCCGATCATCATTAATTTTTTATCCCCTAAACGCACAGCTAAAATACCGGATGGCAGCATCATAATCGCCATGGTAAATATATAAGCAGTAAATAACATCTCTACTTGCCAATGTGTCGCATGGATTTGTTCAGCAATGACTGGAAGTATAGGATCAACTACTCCTATTCCCATAAACGCAAAAAAAGTGGCTAGCACCGTAATGATCCGTGCACGTTTTCGATTAATTGGTTTAAGCTGCATCTTTACCATACACCCCTATTTTTTTAATCCTTGTTCCTGCATTAAGTTGCATATACATCTTTCGTAAAATTTATGTTATCTACTTGTCTTTCTGCTGGAGCTTCTCTATTTTGAGAAGCATGTGCTGAAGGTCTTGACGAAAAGACTCCATACGTTTCATTTTTTCCGTTAACATATCCACCTGCGCCTCTAGTAGTGTGTGGAGTCGATCAGCATGGACTGATGCTTGCACATCTTCATTTTCATACGCTCGCTCCATCTCTTCCTTTAAACTGATAAAATGTTGAAGCTCTGTTAAAGAAAAGCCGAGTACCTCACGTGCTTCCAAAATTTTTTTGATATCACGTATATCGTCAGAGGAATACAGCCGAATTTTACCTTCTGTACGAATTGGAGGCTTAATTAAACCTATTTCCTCGTAATAACGTAATGTTCGTTTCGTTACTCCAATCTGCTTGGTTACCTCATCAATTTTAAAGAACGTCATGGTATCTCCTCCCCTCAAATAGTTTGATATACAACTATATGAACAAGTAACAATTTACGTTAACGTAAGCTTTTTGTCAAGAGAGACAGAACTTTTTTAAAAAATATCGATAAAATAAAAAGTCAGTTCTCTGTATTTCAAGAACTGACTCGTTACACGCACCGATTATCGCCTATCCAGAATTTCTAAAATAATGGGGCCACATGCTCAAGCACCTGCTGCTGTACATTCAACGGGCACTCTAGCCACTCTTCGCCAATTTGCTGGAATACCTGTTTACTGCCACTTGTATAAAACAAATGGTG
Source organism: Brevibacillus sp. 7WMA2 (assembly GCF_010748895.1). Lineage (NCBI taxonomy): Bacteria > Bacillati > Bacillota > Bacilli > Caryophanales > Paenibacillaceae > Brevibacillus > Brevibacillus sp. 7WMA2. The sequence goes on along the minus strand of NZ_CP048799.1, from coordinate 5,072,827 downwards.
CTTGGGCTCGATTTCTTGTTGCTCATTCAATAGCCCCTGCATAGACAGCATTGCACTAAGCTCACGCGCCGTTTCTTCTGCAGAATTAATCAAGGTAATGCTATCTCCCATTGCCTCCTGAATGAGTGGAGCAAGCAAAGGATAATGGGTACAGCCCAAAATCAATGTATCCAGTTCTTCATGACGGAAAGGCTCTAAGGTCTTGGTTACGATTTGTCGGGCTTCTTCTGTATGTAGGCGCTGTTGTTCAACTAATGGAACAAACGCCGGACATGCCATGCCCACTGTGTACAGCTCTGGATTAATACGACGCATCGCTTGTAGGTAAGCCCCTGTACGAATCGTCATTTCTGTACCAATAACTCCAATGCGCCCCGTACGAGATGCCGAAATGGCAGCACGTGCTCCTGGTTCAATTACACCGATAACGGGCGAATTCATTCGTTCCTTCGCTTCATGCAACACCACCGATGCAGCCGTATTACAAGCGATTACCAGCGCCTTTAGTTGAAATTGAGAAACAAATTGAATCATTTGATTCGTATATGTGCGAATTTCTTCGGAATCGCGTGAACCATATGGACAACGGGCATTGTCGCCAAAATAGACAATCTTTTCACGCGGTAATTGCCGCATTACTTCTTTTACTACGGTCAATCCACCCACTCCTGAATCTATAATCCCGATGGTTTCTTTTCCATTCATTGATGTTAGCTCCTTTGAAGTCAGAGTCCCTTTTCTACCATATGCTGTTCCCTGATCCTATGTAAAGACAAAGAGGATGAACCAGCTAAAAAATTTTGAACCTGTAGGCATTTATCATCATAAAGTATACAGCAGGAAAGTTGAAGGAGGAATTACCTTGAACCACCAAATACAGCATCTCCTAGATTGGAGCGAATGGGGTCGGCAATGGGTCGATTACCTGCGTCAAAATCCTCATTGTGCTGAGATGAAGCGGGATTTGCACAAATTCCATGTGGCCTTTAGTGAAGTAGGGCGCAAAGCCAACTATTACCAGGATAAAGAGGATCGCGAGGAACAAATTTCGAAATTAGCCTCCCAAGCTGAAGACATTCAGCGGCACTTCCATGACCTACTCCGTCTCGTCCAAAATCGAAAAACAGAGGAAGAGAACAAAGAGGAAGAAAAGCAAGCCAACTCGAACAAAAGAGGTCGCTTTCAACGGCAGCCTAGAGTAGAGCAACCCGCGCCACCAGCTATCGTTCCAGTGGTGTCAGAAGCAAATTATTCTAATACAGCCGTTCCGATTGGTGGTCATACCCTTCCACCCCTTCCCTATTCTTATGATGCCTTAGAACCATACATTGATGAAGAAACCATGCGCATTCACCATGATATACTACATCGCAATTATGTGAACAACCTAAACAAAGCTGAAAAAATGATGGCTCAAGCTCGCGAAACAGGAAATTTTGATCTGATTAAGTTCTGGGAAGGAGAGGCAGCCTTTAATGGTGCAGGGCACTACCTGCATACCATTTTTTGGTTTGTTATGCGTCCAGATGGTGGCGGTATGCCAACCGGAGAACTAGCTTCCCATATTAATAGCTATTTCGGTTCCTTTGATAAATTTAAGCAACATTTCTCACAGGCTGCTGAAAAAGTAGAAGGCGGCGGCTGGGCTATTCTTGTTTGGTCTCCGCGCTCTCACCGCTTAGAAATTTTACAAGCGGAAAAACACCAAAATTTATCGCAGTGGGATGTAGTTCCATTACTAGTCTTAGATGTATGGGAGCATGCCTACTTCCTCTCCTACCGCAGCCAAAGAGCTGATTATATCAAAGCATGGTGGAACATTGTCAACTGGGAAGAGGTAGAAAATCGCTTCCGTCAAGCAAGCCGTTTACGCTGGAAACCATTCTAAGCTGTATGGCTGTACTCTACTGTCTATGATAATACTCCCCAGTCCTTGAGAAAAACATATCAAATGCATGAGAAATATATGACATATTCAAAATAACCAGTAATATGGGGATGATTCTGCCAAGTATGCAAAAAGAGCATGCGAGTGAGGATGACCCGCTTGCTCTTTTACCATCTTTCATTTTATTCGCGTAAAATAGAGATAGATATCTGGAATCTAACATGATTCTTTGTAGAGTGGGCAAGCTCTTCCGTATTGTTTTCTATCGTTCTTTTCTCCTGAATTGGTTTTCTTTTCGTTGATTTTTAGGTTTGGAAAAAGTAAAATTTGGCAAATATAGGAGCAAACAAAAAATTTTATCCTTTGTTTTGTCCCTTTTCGAAAAAAAAGGTGATTTTTTAAGGGTTTCTCTGCTTTTTTACTGTTCTAATAAAGGATTTTTTGGTATGATGAGTAGTAGTTTTTTAAAGAAAAGAGGTAAGAAAATGAACAAGACAGAATTGATTGCAAAAGTAGCTGAAACAGCTGAATTAACAAAAAAAGATGCTGGACAAGTGGTTGACGCCGTATTCGAAGCAATCACTGGCGCACTAAAAGGTGGAGAAAAAGTTCAATTGATGGGCTTTGGTACTTTCGAAGTACGCGAACGCGCTGCTCGTAAAGGACGCAATCCTCAATCTGGCGAAGAAATCGAAATCCCAGCAAGCAAGCTACCAGCTTTCAAAGCAGGTAAAGAACTAAAAGAAGCTGTTAAGTAATCATTCTTCCTACATAAGAAGAGACAAATAAGGCTAGCAAATGACCAAAGGTTGTTTGCTAGCCTTTTTCTAATGAAATAACAATTAAATGGCTCCCTGCCGATGAAATGCCCATCTGCACGCTATCCTCTATGTTCTTTGCCCGTTAATTTTTCGTTACGAGCAGTAGTTCCTTTTCCTTGATACCTATTCGTTCTGCATAGCCACACCATTCTTGTACGGTTCTAGGCGCTGTCCACGTTGCACGCTGCTCCTCATTTAAAAGTGGCTGGATACTTTCCCAGACGCTATAGAGCAGAGGAACCCCAAGCTGCACTTGGCTTAAAAGCTCTCTTTGACAAAAAACCTCTTGAGGAGTTCCTTCTAAAAGAAGCGAGCCTCTATGCATAACGAAGACCCAATCGGCCCAAGCATAAGCAAGTTCCAAATCATGTGTAGACATAACGACGGTCGTACCCTGCTGATATATTTGTTCCAATTGCGTCAGAAATAGCTGTGTATGATAGCTATCCAGATAAGCTGTTGGCTCATCAAGCAGGAGTAATTCCGGTTGCAATACAACAACTCCAGCTAAGGTGACTAGCTTTTTTTGTCCTAAGCTTAACTGGTGTAATGGTAGATGTAACCACTCTTTTATTTGAAAAGCTTCTGCTGTGGCCAATACACGCTCACGAACCTGATCAGTAGATAGACCTTGATTACATAAGCCATAGGAGAGATCCTCTGCCACCGTAGCCGCCAATAATTGATGCTCTGGGTCTTGCATCACCAATCCTACTTTGCTTCGTAGCTCTTGTAAAAATCGGCGATCATAGCGGTATGGTTCTCCCTTGTAATACAACTTTCCTTCTGTTGGGCGGTAAATACCATTTGCCTGCAAAAACAACGTAGATTTCCCCGAGCCATTATGGCCGAGAAGTACGATCTTTTTACCTTTTGGGATACGTAAATTGATTTCCTTTAGAGCGAGGCTATTTGTCTTGTGTTCGTAGGCGTAACTTACTTTTTCCAGACTGATCAAGGTTTCCACAAGAGCCACGCCCCCTTCCTGGTAGTAAAGAAACTTGGCGATTGCCAAGTCTCTCAGGTTATCGGTTCTTATCTCTTATAAAAGGGAGTGCCAAAAGATCAGCGCTGCACAGCAAGCTCCCCCCATCGCAGCTTCGATGAGATAACGCTTTATATATCTCTCTTTTTCCATGGTAACCACTTGCAGATTTCCATCGAATCCACGCGCTAGTAAACCATGGTTTAATTGCTGATACCGTTGCATACTTTTAGCAAACAACAAGCTGACTAGTCGGCCCATGTCCTTCAATTGGGCTGAAAAACTTCCATGCCCACCGCGTGCTTTTTGCGCAATCCATAAATCATGTGCCGTTTGGAAAAAGACAAATAAAAATCGATACATCAGCATAATAAGTTCAACAATGATGGGAGGCACTCGTAATGCGCGTAATACGTCAAGCAATTGAACTAAAGGGGTCGTTAGCAGCAAAAAAGCAAAACAAGCACTAGCACCCAATGTGCGGGTAAACAGCTTACCGATCACAAACAAATTACGTTGATCAATATAGACATACCAATCACCTATGGTAAGTAAATGCCAGCTCGATTCTAGCCCGATGCTGACTGAACCTGACAAGCGCTGTACGTCGATTAGCAGGGCAGGTGTACTGCTAATGAAAAACAAGCAGGCTACCCCGATAAAAACAAGATAGCTACGCAAGGGAACACTAGCATACCCTACAATCCAGATACTCATCCAAATAAAAATGCCAATTTGGATTTCCATATCTGCACATAAGGCAAGAACAAGCATTCCTGCCGCAAAACCAGCTTTGAAGCGAGCAGATACATCACGCAGTCGATTTTGATACGCTATTCGGTCTATCCAAAAATTCATTCTTGTACTTCGTGTGTCGTTTCATTTTTTTTGCGACCTTTAAAAAATCCAATTGCGTAACCAATCACACCCGCTCCCAAAGCTGCCTGAACTGCGAACAACAAGCTCTCTGTTTCAGAGCCTGGCACTTCCATTAACGGCTGAAACCATGGTTCATATTCTGGGGCCAGCTCCTGGATTGCTTCTTCCGCTTGGCCATCTGCTCCACCAAATTCAGAGTCCTTGATCAACATCAGTGGAATGACCGCGATCACTACCACAAGGGCAAGTAACAACAAGTTTTTCCATTTGGCTACTCTTTTCATTATTTGGCACCTCCCCGCAAGCTAAGCAACATCTGCAATTCTTGACGGTTATACGCGCTAATCCAGTTCCAAACAACTACAGTAAGTAAACCCTCACAAATAGCTAACGGAATCTGAGTGACTGCAAAAATGGTTCCAAACTTCATGAACGCAGCAGCAAAACCACCGGAGGCCGCTGGAAAAGCTAATGCTAATTGAACAGATGTCGTGATATAAGTAGCTAAATCAGCCAAAGCAGCAGCGAAGAAAATGCTGACTCCTTGCTTTACCTGCATACCGCTTAAAAGGCGATAAATCCCATAGCCTACAAACGGCCCTACAACTGCCATAGAAAAAGCATTGGCTCCGAGTGTGGTTAATCCTCCATGGGCAAGTAAAATCGCTTGAAATAAAAGGACAATACTACCTAACACACTCATAATTTGTGGTCCGAATAGCACTGCTCCAAGTCCTGTACCTGTAGGATGCGAGCTGCTACCTGTAACAGACGGAATTTTAAGCGCCGACAATACAAAGCTGAACGCACCAGCCAACGCTAGTAACAGCTTCAATTGTGGTTTATCATTCGTCAAACGTATTAAAGAGCGAAGTCCCCAGACAAAGAATGGTACAAACACTACCCACCAAAAGATCGCCCAGCCGAAAGGTAAAAAACCTTCTGCAATATGCATCGCATAGGCACTTTCGGGCGAGTTCACTAGAAAATACACAGCAAACACAGGAAGTAACCATAACAAACGACTACTTGCAATCCATTTCCGATTCATTTCCATCATCCTTTGGAATTAATTAGTATCCTTCTTTTGAAACCATGCTTCAAGATGACTAATATTTAAGTGACTTTCCACGTGATGTGCTAATTGATCATAAGCTTTTTCGCGTCTCATCTGTTCGGTGACTACCTCTTCTGTAAAGATCTGTAACCCTTTTTCCTGACGTAACAGATTAATAAGCTGTCTGGTAAGATGTCGATTGTGGAAAATCCCATGCAGGTACGTTCCACTAGCTCTTCCATCTTTCGAAATGGCACCATCCTGTTTTCCATCCTGTAAGATAATGAAAGGAGAACCGGAGTGATCAGTCATACAGGTCTCTCCTAGATGGATTTCATATCCTGTTACCTCTGTCAACGAATTCTGATTGTCCTTTGTTGGTTCCATAGTGTACTCTTGCTGCTGGCCTGCTTTCTCACTCGACAATCCCAGCATTTCCTGCGCCTTTGGATGTAGCTCTCCTGTGACCTGCACAGTTCGTTTCTCCTGACAAAATGTGGTTTCAACAGGTAGAAAGCCTAGCCCAGCACGCTCTTGTACTGTTCCGTCTCCTTCTACACCGTCAGGGTCGAGTAACTTCTCGCCCAGCATTTGAAAGCCTCCACAAATGCCAAACAATCTTGTACCTGAGCGATGCAACTGGCGCAGGGCATCTACAAGCCCTTCCTGTTCAAGCCATGCCAGATCGTCCAAGGTATTTTTTGTACCTGGAATAATAACCAGATCAGGGTTTCCTAGCTCATGTCGGTTACGTACATATCGCACGCCTGTTTCTGGTTCATCAAACAACGGATCAAAATCAGTAAAGTTCGAAATACGTGGCAAACGAAGAATTGCAATATCAATAGGGAATTCAGCTAATTGAGGTTGTTTAAAGCGAAGTGATGACAGTGCTAGCGAATCCTCCGCCTCAATTTCAACAGCCATATAGGGCAAAACAGCCAAAACAGGTATTCCCGTTCTTTTTTCCAGCCATTCCACTCCATCGTCTAACAAATCGCGTCTTCCTCTGAATTTATTAATGATAAATCCCTTAATTCTTGCCCGTTCTTCATCATCGAGTAGCTCCAGTGTCCCTATAATAGAGGCAAATACTCCACCGCGTTCAATATCTGCCACTAAAATTACATCGGCATCCGCTAAATGAGCCATCCGCATGTTAGCAATATCTCGATCTTTCAGATTTATCTCTGCTGGACTTCCCGCGCCCTCTAAAATGAGAACATCGTACTCATTTTGTAGACGTTCTAAGGCTTCCTTTACAATTGGCATAGCTTGTTCTACATAACTTTCTCGATACTCTCTTGCATCCATATCAGCGTAACGCTTTCCATGTACAATGATTTCGGCAACCATATCCTGCTTTGGTTTTAACAGAATAGGATTCATGTCTGTAGTGGCTATTGTTCGTGCTGCTTCTGCCTGTACGCCCTGAGCACGTCCGATTTCCTTCCCATCTTTTGTTACATAGGAATTAAGCGCCATATTCTGTGATTTAAACGGTGCTACCCGATATCCTCGATTGGCAAAGATACGGCACAAAGCTGTACAAATTAAACTTTTCCCTACATCTGAGGCTGTGCCGACTACCATGATGGCTTTTCCTTGCATGTAAGCACTTCCTCTCTAAAATTCCAAACCTTTTACTGCCGGAATTCCTTCATTATAATAGTGCTTAGACGGCTCAATGGTAGAGACCAAATCTGCTAGCTCGATCAGTTCCGTTTTCGCACTGCGACCTGTGATTACCAAATGCATATTGATTGGGCGATTTTTGATCGCTTCTACTATCTCTGCTAGTGGGAGAACATCTTCAATCGGAAATGTAGAAATTGCTAACGCATTATTTAATTCATCTAATACTAATAAATCAATAGTTGGGTCGCTTAGTTTCTCTTTCGTCAATGACCATGCTTTTTTTAAAGCCTCACGATGCTCTTCTGGGGTTTTGGTCCAAGTAAATCCGATTCCTAGCTGTTGCATCTCCATTCCTAATTTACGCATGGATAATGACTCACCATAGGATCGCTGCGGGGACTTGATAAATTGTAAAAACGTCACTTTCATCCCCCGTCCCAAGGCGCGCAGACTAACACCCAAAGCCGCTGTTGTTTTCCCTTTACCATCACCGGTATACATTAAAAACAAACCACGTCGCTCGGCTCTTTCTTTTGGACTGTCCTTTTGTTGTAATTCATCAAGAGATTCCACTGGAACCGCTACAGTAGATCCATTTTCATTTTGCTCTTGGCTGTGTGCCTGTCCTTGATTCACGTCATTTCGATGTGACATGCTTTGCTTCCCTCCTGATGATTCACTTTTAACCTTTGTACAGTAGGCAAGTCCTTTACAATGTAATAAGACTGACTTAATGAAAAGCTTTGTTCACTGCTGATCTCTGCACTGCATACTCCCTGCATGAATCTAGCCAACGCTTAATCATTCCCGGATGAGAAGCAAAATGCAAGTGTGTATAGCCGGCCAACAAATTACCTTTGGCGTAGCCTTCCTTTTTCACGCCTCGCATTCCTTTTACCTGATAAGCATGATTCTCAGTAGTCTCCTCCGTTATTTTAGAGTAGTGAAACTCATGCCCGCGAGCAGTTTCACCTGCTAAAAGTAACAGAGAATCCCGTTCAGCTAGCGCTTCTCGATAACCCAGTGCAGCCAACTTCTGTTGCATCTCTACTTGATAAGGGATGGCGCCTACCATCTCATGCTGTTGTCCTGCACGATCTGTGATCGACTGGCATAGATACATGAACCCACCACATTCTGCAAAAGTAGGTAATCCAGCTTCTATCATGCTATGCAAGGTTTGCCGTTCTTTCGTCCATTGCGACAAGCGTTCAGCAAATTCTTCTGGAAAGCCGCCACCAATATACAGGCCATCAGCATCCATAGGGGGAAGCTCCCCATGTAACGGGCTAAAATAACAGAGCTCGGCTCCATACGCTTCTAGTAGCTCTAAATTTTCCTGATAATAAAAGTTAAATGCTTCATCCTTTGCCACAGCTAATTTCACTGGGGATAGATCGGATGATGTAGGAGATGGACCAGCTAACAATTTTTCTGTAGGCTCTGCTAGGGCTGGTGCGCCATTTGCCAGTGCCAGTAATAGATCTAAATCAACTGTCGCTTCGATTTTCTCGGCTAACAGATCAAACCAAGGTTCCATCTCCCCGCGCTCAATCGCTGGAATTAGTCCAAGATGTCGTTCAGGCACCTTCAAGGACGGATCGTTAGGTAAATATCCAATAACGGGTACCTTGCACATTTGCTCAACAGCCGCTTTTACTAGCTTAAAATGATTCGCGCTACCACATCGGTTTGCAATGACACCGGCGATTTTTACAGATGGTTCCAATTCTTGAAACCCTTTGACAATCGCCGCCGCACTACGAGCCATTGCTTTAACATCAAGAACAAGGATGACCGGAGCCTGTAATAATAGACTTATTTCGGCTGTACTTCCTTGATTGCTCAGTGGATCTTTACCGTCGTAAAAACCCATGACCCCTTCAATCAAGCTGATATCCGCTGACTGGCTGCCACGCAGAAACACCTCATGCATGACCTGCGGCGGCATCATCCATGTATCGAGATTACGAGATATTCTGCCAGTTGCAGCCGTATGGTACGTAGGGTCAATGTAGTCAGGACCAACCTTAAATCCTTGGGCCTGGAGCCCGCGCTTGCGCAAGGCCGCCATTAATCCGATCGATAATGTTGTTTTCCCTGCGCCGCTACTGGTTCCTCCCAATACGATTCGTGGACATTGATAAGTCTGTTCCTTACTCTCCATGTAAAATACCTCCTCCGTTAACCAAAGCGATGGACAAGGTTACATTTCCACTTTTTTGTTTCGCTAAGTGGGGAGCCTCTGCCTTAGCGGAGCGTAATGCGGCAGGCTCACTGACACCATAGGCACCCGTAAATTTATACACTGTTTCCGAACGTTCTGTCATTGGCATCTCGTTTAATTGCTCTGGTGTATAGGCGATTAACTCCCAGCCATATTTTTGACAAACAGCTAAAAGTCCTTCTTCGTCCTGCTTTAATGTAATGGTTGCGATATTGCGTACGCTTTTAACCGAAAGACCCTGTTGCTCTAAGGTTTGTAAAATGACTTGTTCGATTTCCTCCGCAGATGTCCCACGATTGCAACCAATGCCAAGTACAATGGTTTTTGGACGATAGACAACTCCATTTTCTAAAAAGCGGGTCTGCTCTTCTGCTGTTAATACACGTGGCGTAATGACCAAAGCTGCCTGAAAGGTATCATTCCAAGCCTCAGCCATGGAATGATACACTTGAAAATGCCCCGGCAGTGGCTTATCTGGATAAGGCCACCACCCGCTTTCCCCTGCTTCTTGAATAATAGCTACCTTTTCTTCATTGACCACACTAGCACTTACGGGAGTAACCTTTTCAAAGCTATCTAACTCCCAGCCAAAGCCACGTCCAAACAAATCTACAGGAATCGTTTTTTGCACATCTGATGCCGTAGTAATCACTGGATTGGCATCTAGTAATCTCGCAATCTCACGAGTTAGCTCATTCGCTCCGCCAAGGTGTCCTGATAATACGCTGATGACATTCTCTCCTCGGTCATCTACGACTACAACACCTGGATCTACTTTTTTATCCTGCAATACCGGAGCCATCATTCGGACAACAGCACCGAGCGAGATGAAAAAGATGAGACCGTTATATTTCTTAAAAAAGTCAGCAAACAATAGACGTACAGAGCCTGTAAACGTACGAATATCTCGCTCTTGCTCATCTCCTACCATGAATTTTTCCATGTAGTATAAATGTGAACCAGGTAACACCTGATGCAAGTGACGAGCTTTCTCTACCCCATGCTTGGTAATCGCAACTATAGCGTATGGTAGTTGCTCCGGATTTTGCACGATCTCGCTTGGGGTACGTCCAGCAGGTACGGGGGTATTTACCTCGACTCCTGTCTGCCTTCCTACTCCTGTACCCTCACTCATCCGTTAGTCACTCCTTTACGGAATCGATGCGTAAAGGTCTTATCATATAGCTTGGAGCGATGCTCGGAGGAATCATGAAGCATTGGATCAAGTGCCCAGCCAGCTAAAATCATGGCATGACTACGAATTCCATTAGCCGCCATATCTTTGTCCAAATGCTCAAGCGTTGTACGAACAATTTTTTGATCCGGCCATGATGCTCTTTGCACAACCGCTACAGGGGTTTGTTCGCTCCAGCCAGCTTCAACCAGCTCACGAACAACTTTTTTGGTCAGCGTAGCACTTAAATATAGTGCAATTGTACAGTGGTGACTAGCTAAATCCTTAAGCTGCTCTCGATCTGGTACAGGTGTGCGTCCCTCTGCTCGTGTTAAAATCAGTGTTTGTGTTAATTCAGGAACGGTTAGCTCTGCTTGTAGTGCTGCCGCCGCTGCAAATACAGAACTTACTCCCGGAACGATGGTAAAGGAAACCTCTGCCTTTTTCATGATCACCATTTGTTCCAAAATAGCTCCGTACACTGCCGGATCACCTGTATGAACGCGAGCAACGCTTTTTCCTGCCCGAACTCGCTCAATCATGATTTCTACCATTTCATCAAGCGCAAGTCCCGCGCTTTTGATTACTTCTGCTTCGGGTTTAGCACGAGCAATTAATTCATCGTTTACTAAAGAGTCGGTATAAATTACTACATCTGCCTTTTGAAGAATATTTAAGCCTTTTACAGTGATTAGGTCTGGATCGCCTGGTCCAGCTCCTACAATATAAACCATAGGCTCAAGCCCTGTATTTATCATTTGTTCGCTAGGTTTGTTCATGTCATTCATCCCTTCCGTACTACCATTAGTGTAAGATACTCAAGCTCTTTCCCTTTTAACTGGCGAACGTCCTTCCAGATCGTCTCTTCACCAGATGTCACCTTGGTAATTACAGACGCACAGTCTGCCATACCTAGCTCCTCTAGCAAGCCAATCATCATATCTAACACCTTAGCTACTTTCAAGAAAATGACAGTATCATGATGCTCCAAAACTCTACGCATAGATTCTCGATCTTCCGTTGCCGGTATAATACCAACCTGCTCATCTCCATCAGCTAATGGAATGTTTAATTGGGCAGCCGCTCCCAGCACTGAGGAAATACCTGGAACTGATACCACTGGCACTTCTGGATGCAATTGATTCATTAGACGAGCCATATGAATAAACGTACTATATAAATTTGGATCTCCCTCTGTTACAAATACAACATTTTTACCTTGAGAAAGCTTCTCCCAAACCTGATCTACTGTCTGAGCCCATTGTTTCTTTAGAACGTTTTCCTCTTTCGTCATCGGGAACACTAATCCTAACAGATCTTTTGCAAGACCATCCGTATACTGCTCCACGATCGTTAGTGCATAGCTTTTGCCGCCTTTACGCTTTTTAGGATACGCGATGACATCCGCTTCCTTCATCAGACGAAACGCTTTGACTGTGATAAGCTCAGGGTCCCCAGGTCCAATTCCAATTCCATATAAAGTCCCAACAGAGGTATTCACCGGTTTATTTGTCAGTGTATTTTCATGATTTTCAAGAGTTGTATTAGTCATGTTGCTCATCTTTATTCTCCTCCTTGGCTTTGTGTTTAGCAGTTATGATATAGACAGGATTTAACCCTTCAAGTCGGGTCAAATGCAAAATTGGTTTACTACGCGACACCTGCAGCATTGTGACTGATACGTCAAAACCCGCCGCTTTGCATGACTGCATTGCATCTGCTAAATTTTCGATGGTAACAGCATTGATTACTACACGCCCACCTGGACGCAGGCGCTTAGCAAATAACTGGACTAGCTCTGTCAGCTCGCCACCGCTTCCCCCAACAAAGATCGCATCTGGATCAGGGAATTCATCCAATCCAACAGGGGCCTTCGCATTGATAAATGTGATATCCGTACGAAACTTGTGCATATTCGCGCGAGCATTTTCTAAATCTGGCTCATTCTTTTCTACAGCGTACACAGCTCCCAAAGGGGCTAGCTTCGCTGCTTCGATCGCTACCGAACCAGTCGCTGTTCCGATATCCCAGACGATGCTGTCAGGTTTTATCTGCAACTCAGCAAGGCTTGCTACTCGCACTTCTTTTTTCGTAATGAGTCCCTTATCTGGTTTACGTTGAGCAAACTCTTCATCAGGAATGCCTAAGGTCCAATTCACAGGTGAGGCATTCTCTTTTCTTTTGAGAATCATGACATTTAAAGGGTCGCACTCTGTCTCTGCCAATTCCACAAGCGTAAACCACCGACAACGTTCTTCTTTATTTCCTAACCGCTCCGCTACAAACGCTTCATATTCATCCATACCAAAACGCAGTAAATAGTGAGCTACTTTTGCCGGAGTATTTTCCTTATCCGTTAATAGAGCCACCTTAGACTTGCCATTCACACGTTGTGCTAATCCAAGCATTGGACGACCATGTACACTGTCAATATGAGCATCTTGCCAAGCTTCCTTCATTTTGCTAAAAGCAAGCTGTAAGCTACTCAAATGCGGTACCACTTGCACGACATCACGACCGAGTTTGCGGGTGAGCAAACCTCCAATCCCATAAAACAATGGATCTCCAGAAGCAAGCACGACAACCTCTTTACCTGCTGCTACCGCTTGTTTTATTTCGCCAATTGCCGCTAGCACACCACTTTTCAAAGCAAAGCGTTCACAGTCAAGGTCTGGGAAAAAGGCTAAATGTCGCTCTCCCCCTACCAGCAATTGCGCTTGTTTGATCAGTTCAATAGCTTGGGGAAATAAACCTTGAGCACCGTCATCCCCGATCCCGATTATCGTTACCTGTGTCATCTACTACCGCCTTTCCCAACAGTTCGCCTTTCAATGTGGTGAGCACCGTTTCTATAACCATGCCTCCGCCGACGTGCTTATTGATTTGTTCGGAGCATTTGTATGCCAATAAGTTAAAAAAAGCGGAGTTTCCCGCTTGGCTCATGAGTTCGCCCACCTGCATGGCCGTGTTGGCTCTCTGTATTTCTGCAATATGTTCTTCACTTGCACCGACTTCTCTAGCTACCTCCGCCAAAAATTCAAAATCAACAGAAGATCCCTTGGAATGCACCATCATTGCTCCCTGAGCAACCTTAGACAGTTTTCCCATCATTCCAACCATGGAAATGTGGGTAAATCCTTGCTTTTTACCAATAAGGGCACTAAAGCCCACGAAATCTCCCATTTGAATAAACGATTCTTCTGGCCAATCCGGATACTGTTCCATCGCTGTTTTTTCGCTGCGCCCACCTGTTGTAATGGCAATAGCCTGGCAGTTGCTTGCCTTCGCTACTTGAATAGCTTGAGCTACCGATGCTTTGTAAGCAGCAGTTGAAAATGGTACGACCGTTCCTCGGGTCCCCAAAATGGAGATACCTCCAACGATTCCTAACCGTCCATTCAGCGTTTTCTTAGCAATCTCTTCTCCATTCGGCACTGAAATGACAACGCTGACTCCACGATCTTCTATTTCATATTCATCTAAAAGCTCTTGGACAACGCCCTTAATCATTTTTCGTGGAACAGGATTAATAGCTGCTTCACCTACCGGAATCGGCAATCCGGGCTTTGTAACTCTACCGACACCTATTCCGCCATCCAAATGAATACCGCTATCTGCATGCCAAGAAACACGTGACAAAATTAGGGCCTTATGGGTGGCATCTGGATCATCTCCACCATCCTTGATGATACCAGTCTCCACCCAATTTTCTCCTCGTTCCTGAGATACCATTTGAAACGTGACCCGATCCTTATTAGGCAAAAGAATTTCCACCTCCGAAACTTCTTCCCCGCTAAGTAAGGCTAGCAGGGAAGCTTTCGTGGCGGCGGTAGCGTTGGAACCTGTTGTATATCCGTGACGAAGTGGCTTCTCATTTTCTGCCTCCGCTACCTTTGCATTAGTCATGCACGCTCGCTCCGTTCTGTTGCTAGAATGGACAACGCATTAACCGCGGCAACAGCAACTGGGCTACCACCTTTGCGATCCAAGTTCGTGATAAATGGAATATCTAACTTCGCTAATTCCTCTTTGGATTCAGCTGCAGATACAAACCCAACTGGTACGCCAATAACCAATGAAGGGTTTGCCTTACCCTCTTTCACAAGACGAATCAATTCAAGCAGTGCAGTAGGAGCATTCCCAATCGCGTAGATACCACCTTTAATTTGGCTCGTAGCTTTGCGAATAGAGATAATAGCACGAGTTGTATTCTCGGCTTTCGCTTCTTGCATGACATCAGCATCAGAAATATAAACATGCACATCTCCACCAAACGCCTTTAGACGCGGCTTACTGATGCCTACTTGAACCATTTGAACATCTGCAATAATTGGTTCACCGGCTTGAATAGCGCGAATGCCCGCTTCTACTGCATCAGGATGAAACTTCATGCTACGCCCTAAATCAAAGTCGGCTGTTGCGTGGATGACGCGTTGCACCACACGATACTGATCATCCGTAAAAGGATGTGGACCTAGCTCCTCTGTAATCATTTCAAAACTTTTTGATTCAATTTCTTGTGGTTGAATCGTGATTGGTTTAAACTCCGTATGAAATTGCGATGACATATGATTTCTCCCCTCTTTGGTTCCGTTATTTTTTAGACCGTAGCCTGTGTTCGTAACGCTTTCAAAACGCTCTCAAATGTGTGATGCGTCTCTCCATACACGAGTTTCGGTCTGTCGATCATAATGGTATAGATGCCAAGCTCTAGGGCTGCCGCTAGCTTCTCGTCTACAGCGCCTACCTTACCGCTTTCTTTTGTAATCATTGTAGTAACACCATATTGTGTATACAAAGCGGCATTCAATTCTTTAGAGAAAGGACCTTGCATGGCAATAATATTTTTTTGCTCTACGCCTAACTCTTCACATTTTTCCATATTGTCTTTACGTGGCAGCATTCGTGCAATCAAACGAATCTCGGGATCACCTAGCAAATGCTTCGTAAACGTCCCAAGCGTTTTGCTTCCTGTGGTTAGCATCACTACGCCTTTTCTTTGTTTTGCTTCCAATGCTGCTTGTTCATAATTTTCCACTATGAGCACATTAGGATGGTCAACATAACTACGGGTCTCCCTTTCATACCGGATGTAAGGAAGCTGTAATTCTTCTGCGCAAGCCATCGCATTTTTAGATGCTTCTTCTGCAAAAGGATGACTTGCATCCACAATGGTTGTAGCCTTCTGTTCCTTGGCTAAGGCAATCATATCCGCTAGTGGTAGTCTTCCTACTCGCGTCGTAATTCCCTCGTCCTCCAAGCTTTTAGCGGCAGAATCGGTAACAACCGTTGCCAGTAGATTAACACCAGTAGACTTCAAAAGGACAGCCAATTCGCGTGCATCACTTGTCCCTGCCAAAAACAGGATCATACACGTACCCCCCGTTTATCATCAGCTTCTGTAGCCTGAGACTCCTTGCTACAGGCTGTTTGCCCATCTTGGGTTACAGGGGTATGGCTATGTCCGTTTGCATGGTGATGATCATGATGGTGATCATGGTCGTGATGGTGGTCATGGTCATGGTCGTGATGGTGGTCATGGTCATGGTCGTGATCATGGTCATGGTCGTGATGATGATCGAATACAGCGAGTTTTCTAAATTGACAAAGATCGCAGTTGGCTAATGCCCGTCCCTGTAATGCTTCTATAGAACGATCTACTACAATTTGTTCTAGCAGTTCATGGAAGCCTAATGCCTCGCTCATCGAGGCATGTATATCAGGGAAGTCCTGATGAAACTGTTGTAAGTTTTCTTCTAGACGTTTTAACAGGATACCCGTAAATAACAAATAAGGAAGGACATAAATCTGCTTAGCTCCCTGTCTTACACAACGGACTAACCCTTCTTCCACTGTCGGATAGGTAACGCCCATGTACGCCACTTCAACGTTACCTACCCCTGTGCTCTCCCATAACAAGCGGGCTATTTTACAAAGATCGCTGTTTGCATCTGAATCACTGCTACCACGACCTACTAAAAGAATGGCACTATCCTTGTTAGCCGGTTCTAGTGGAGTATAGGAAGTTGTATTTTGTAAGCGATCCCGCAAAATTTGCACCATATCCTCATGCACACCTATGGGGCGCCCATAACGAAAATCTACATGGGGATATTTCGCCTTAGCCTCGTCTATTTCATGCGGGATATGCAGTTTAGCATGGGCTGCTTGAAACAGCATTAAAGGTACCATTGCTACAGTGGTAGCTCCACGTTCTACTATTTTTTGCACACCCTGCATAATGGTTGGTCTGGTTAACTCCAAGAAACAAGTCTCATACAGTGTCACGTCTGTTTGTTCCTGTAACAATTCAGTAACTCGCTGTGTAAACTGTAGAAGATGCTCATTTCCCTCGGCATCTCTGCTACCATGACCGATAAAAAGTATTCCGTTCAAAAAATTCCCCCCCTTAATCTCCACACGGTTCTTCGATCTGCAATGGAGCTACGAATTCCTGATAGCGGTATTCAAGTACCTGCCCTGTACGTTTAAAGAATTTATGGAATCGTTCCTCGATATGACCTTTTGTCTTATACTCATCCACAATCCGTTCTACAAGTCCAATAATCTGTTCTTCTGGAATTCCCTCAGCTATACGTTGTCCAGGATGAGCGTTACGTCCGATACGCTTGCCACCTAAAAACACATCATATGCGCCACGTCGGTATACAAGACCAATGTCCTCCATAACTGCACCATAGCAAGCCATTCCGCAGCCGTTAAAGCCAATTTTTAAATCCTTTGGCACAGCTAGACCATCTAATCGTCTACCTAATTCCTCAGCTACAGGGATCGATTCATCCTTTTCTAAATCACAAAAATCACAAGCTTTCACCTGCGCACTAGCCCCGATCGGAAACAATTGAAAGCCAACTGCTCTTAATTGTTGCGTGACCTGCTCTGGATCTACCTGCGGTAAGCGAAGAATAATTTGATGCTCAATGCTGTACATCATTTCTCCGCCATCCTTGGTCAAATCGGCCAATAGACGCATTTGTTCAGAGGTAAAATTCTTACGAGCTACACCAGGCGAAACGCCTAGCTCTAAAATATCAACAACTCCGCTAAACGGGCGAGGTGGTGGAGTGATACCCTGATTTAACTCTAAGGCTGTCTTTTCATTAACGCACGCAAGCGCTTCCATCGCTAATTGAAAGGCCTTTACCGCTTGTTTAGGAGCTTGAAAGCTCTCTGTCTCTGCCTGAAAAGAATTCTGTTCTACTTCCCTTGAGAATTGCCTGGGATTTGAAAGGGCTTCCATCGCCGCTGATGGTGCGGAATCAGAAACCTGAGCTTCTTGTATTGTAGCCTGCGGTGAAGTCGCTACAGCCACTTCTTGCACAGAAGATGACTCAGATACCGGATTTCCACTCTGAGGCTGGCTGTGAAGCGCCCAAGGCTCTGCCTTCTCCTGCAAGCGTTCATGAGGTTTTAACGGTTGATCCATGCGATTTAACGTATATTTACGTTGATATCCGCGCGGAGTAATAATTTTTTGGTCGTAAACAAAGGTAGTCGAGTTTCCGATGATTACTGTTGTCAGCATTCCAATGTCATGCTGTAGCATGTCTGCAAGTGTTGTAATTACAACATGTTCTCGATCTCTATAGGCGCTCTTTACGATTCCTACTGGCGTTTCAGGAGAACGATATTTTAATAATATTTGTTGTGTTTCTACAATTTGTCGTGTACGGCGACCACTGCGCGGGTTATAAAGCGCAATGACAAAATCAGCAGAAGCAGCTGCTTCTACACGCTTAGCAATCGTTTCCCACGGTGTAAGATGGTCACTCAAGCTGATTGTGCAAGCGTCATGCATAATTGGAGCACCCAATAAAGACGCGCAAGACTGAATGGATGAAATTCCAGGTACAACCTCTACCTTCACCCCAGTAGATTCTGTCCAGCCTTTTTCGACTAGGACTTCATAAACTAGTCCGGCCATGCCGTATACCCCAGCATCCCCACTAGAAATAACGCCAACAACTTGACCTAACTCAGCCAATCTTACCGCTTCTTGAGCACGGCTAACCTCTTCTGTCATCCCAGTACGCACGACACTTTTGTCTGAAATAAGCTCTCGAATTAAATCTACATAAGTGTTGTAGCCAATTATCACTTCGCATTCTAGGATAGCCTCTTTTGCCCGATGCGTAATGTGATCATGATGTCCTGGTCCAAAGCCAATTAGTAGAATTTTTCCTTTCTCCATCTACTCCAAGCCCCCTATCCTTATTTGCAATCAACCTTACATTTTTATACAATAAAAAAAACAGCGCTTCCCCGTCTGACTTACGTGAGAAGTGCTGTTATGATGAGCTTGTTATTTTTTTGAAAGGAATATTCCCTTCTGTAGCAAAACTGCTCTCATAACACCTCCCCATCTGCCGTAGGTCTGACGGTGTTGTTAGAATAAAGAGGGTAGCCTGACTCTTGGAATATTCTGCTCCTTTTCGTCTTCTGAAAATTTATAATATCCAGTGACAAAAACGGGCTCTCCAATTACAGTGGCGGGACCGTGTTGGATTTTCACCAACTTCCCCATGTGAATCGTTTCTCATGTAACAATTCCTTTATTCCCAAGCTTATGTGATTACTTCTATCATAATCCAATTTGCATTTTATTGTCCATACTTTTCTGTCTAGCCCACACGGGACTGGACAAGAGGTGAAAGAAGATCGTATACTGACATACTATTAGAAATCTTCTATTTTTATGCATAGAGGAAAATATATTTGAATATACAGTATCATAATTAACATATTATAGAAAGGTTGTTAAAACATGTCCCTCTTACACACCTTACAACAACGTCAAGCTATACGCGCCTACGATGGTCGCCCTGTAGAAAAAGAAAAGATTGAGCAACTTCTAGAAGCAGCTATATTAGCACCCAATGATCGCTTGCGAGAGCCTTGGCACTTCTATGTCATTCAAGGCGCTGCTAAGGAACGGTTTAACCAGCTAGCTCAGGATTTCTTGCTTGAACGCTTTCCTACCAAACCTCATTTAGTAGAAGAGTCCATGAAGAATGTTCTGGCCACCCCTCTCATTATAGTCGCTACATCCCAAATCATAGAAGGCGACGAAGCTTCTTCGCTTGATAATGATTATGCTGTAAGCTGCGCTATTCATTCGATGTGGCTGATGGCTTTTGAGCTAGGTCTAGGTTTTGTATGGCGTACACGTGGTGTAGGTTTAGCTAGGGATGAACGTCTCAAAGCCTTCTTGTCCCTATCTGATCAAGAAAAAGTAATTGGTTCCTTATTTATTGGCTATCCAACTGATGAAGCCACACCTCGAACTGCTCGAAAGCCTATCACTCAAAAAACAACCTGGGTCGAGTAAACTTTGGCATATTTCGAACGGTTACAAAAAGGTTACATTTTTCCCCGCTTTGTTGTAACATTTCCCTCACCTGCTACGTATTATTTTTATAGTAGGTGATGATACATATGACAAACCACATGACTTTTGCCATACTGGTGGGCTTGTGTGCGACAGCGGGACTTTTTTTATTTCGACGCGCTGTGACGAGTGGGGATCGACAGCAAGGCGGATTCTGGATTAATGGTCTAGCTATCGCTATTGCAACTTTGCTGGTTTTATTCTCAAGCGCTATCGTCGTGTTCTTATTGGTTACGATTCTCTGGACAGTCGGCACTCTATTTCCTATGTTTGTCGACAAATCTGATTTCTGGACACTCGTTTCCTTTGCAGTCGTCTCCTTTTTCATGTTAATGCTGTACGAACTAATTCTTGAACCAGTCCTTTTATACATAATGCAAAGACTACATATCTCAAGAAATTGGAAATTGATACCTGAAATTTTAGCAACGACCTTCATTTTTTATCTCGTGAATACCACATGGATTCCTGGTGTCTTGTTAACACCATTAACTCCCTTATTTGTTGGCATATTAGCTGTAACAGTCGATTATTTTTTAGAGCGCATCATGGGTGAGAGAAGGTAAAAATGTAGACACGACAAAAAGCACCTCTTAGTTTGCGAATCTCGCGACATGACAGGAGGTGCTTTTTATCTGTCTTTTCCTCGTACAAAAAGGCGTTTCTGCAAGCATACAGAAACGCTTTCAACTCTGTTCTTCCATTCTTTTTTTATATGTATGTTCTCCCGTTATACAGCAGATGCACTTAGCGTGTCGTCCCTGTTTTTCCCTGTTTCTTCTGCTGTAAGCGGTATTGAGTAGGTGTACAACCTGTTTCTTTCTGAAAAACAGCGGCAAAATAGGCACTATTACGAAAACCTACTCTGCTTGCAATCATGGAAACATTTCGATCTGTTTCTAGTAGTTGCTTCTTCGCTTCATCTATTCGGATGCGCGTTAAATATTTCCCTGGCGTTATCTTCATACAACGAGAAAAACAACGCTGCAAATAAAAAGGACTCACATAGAGACGTGACGCCATTTCACGCAGAGTTACGGGTTGGTTATAGCAATCGTGAATCATCTCTAGCAAACGGGTCGCCGCATCTTCTTCCGCTGATTTCCAGGTTGGTTCAGATGGTCTACAACGCTTGCAAGGACGAAAACCTGCAGCAATGGCATCGGACGCCGCATAATAAATCTTCACATGCTCTCTTTTGGGTGTCCTTGATTTGCATGACGGCTTGCAAAAAATACCCGTCGTGCTAAGGCCATAAAAGAATAGTTGATCATAATTTGGATCGCATTCTACTATCGCCTTCCAGAACTCCTCTTTCATCCACGATCCCTCCTAGCCTTCAATCCTCAGTATAACGTAATGTTTTTACTTCTAGTAAGCAACTGGGAATGAAAGAGCAAAATTTCGATAGTTTTTTCTTAATTTCACAATTATGTAACTTTTTCCATAATAAAAAACCATACCTTTTCACGTTCTTTCGAATATTTTTTTGTAACAAACCGCTTTTATTTTCACTAATATTAAAAAAAGCCAAGAGAGGAAGTAGCTCCCTTCTCTTCGCTTTTTTATAAACTACTTTATTATGTACGTCGATAAGCGCCCGCATTCTGCTGAAACAATTGAGGTGCCCCATTTGCTAGTAATGTAACGACCAAAGCCGTAATCACATACTCAGGTATCAGATAAGTTGCATTATAACTGAAGGAATAAAGTGTTGCAGGTGTTCCTTCCGGGGCATAGCTCCCAAACCAAACAGCTCCTGAAGTCGTGCGAATAGCCAAGCATAGCGCAATTCCCACTAGCAATCCTCCCCAGATGGAGACAATTTTTGTTGCTTTGCTTTGTGTCTTACTAGCGTACAGGAACGCACCAAAGCCTAGCACGGCATAGGATAGAGGATAATCTAACACCATTTGAATCGGATGGACCATCTCGCCACCAAAAAAGAATTTAACCATGCCTACTAGCCCGCCTGTGATTACGCCTGCTACCCAACCACGGCGAAACGCCAAGAGAGCTATCGGTACCATTACCAGCGATACGCTTCCCCCTTGAGGCATGGCAAACAACTTTACCTTACTTAAAATAACAGCTATTGCTGCCATGATAGCTATTTCCATCATGATAACCAGTCGTGTTCGTGACATTTCAATTCCTCCTCATTCTGATGCAGTATGTATGTAAGCAGCAGAAATAGAAAGGGTCCAACTCAAGTTTATATAGACTATAAATACAAATTAGAGCAAATTGTATCAGCCAGTTGATTGTAAAGAGCGTTTTTCATGTTTTACACACAAAAAAACCACCCTAGACGGATGGTTCTCAACTCGGCGATACAACCCTATCTCGACGATAGAGCTACAGCTTTCGCACTTGAAGTCAGCTACCTCTCCCTCCGCTGGCATTACCCAGTTCAGGTTCTACGGTCAGTAACGCATTCTGTTACAATCTCAGCCGTATTTGCCCGGCCCCCGTTTAGTACATGCTTATTTCGTTTTCAATGTTACAAATTCAAATAATACCATAACATATTACTACTATTTTGCAAAGTACTTCTTTGAAGCGTCATTTGCTTCATTTGCTTCATTATAATTGTTTTTTCAATGGTACGTTCTATGACTTTGCATCTAACAAAAGCGAAAAATCAGTTGAAACAAGCTAGATCTTTTACAAGATATAGGAAAAAAACAGAAATTGAGTGGGCCGAGGTACCCCCCACTTATCCTATGAATAGTATGTAAGGCAAAAGCCTAAAAAGCCTGCTACTTCGGCACCAACACACTCCCCCTGACATAGGATAAGGTGACTGTATCCCTCAACCTTGTTCCTGTAGAGCCCACAAGGAGGGGTGGCACGTTTTGAAGAGTAGCGACCAAAGTAAACCGTTATTAACTAATCGCGAAAGAGAAGTGTTTGAACTCCTGGTCCAAGACAAGACCACAAAAGAGATAGCAGGACAGCTCTTCATTAGCGAAAAAACAGTCAGAAATCACATTAGTAACGTCATGCAGAAATTGGGCGTGAAAGGGCGGTCACAAGCCGTAGTAGAATTGGTAAGGCTTGGCGAATTAAAAATTTGACCGCTCAGGTGAACTGCCTCCCTTTTCTTCAAATCCTTGAAGAGAAGGGGGGATTTTTTCATTCTTTAGACATAAGGTGTTCGATTATAAGCCTCTTCATATCGCTTCTTCATGGCATTTACAATTAGAGTAAAACCTAGAACCGCAAGCATAAAAGCGGTTAGTGGCGCAAAGAAAATCCACTGCTTTGTTTGTAGAAAAGAGCGTGATTGTCCGATTAATCCAGTCCATTCATAGAGGATATAAAGAGCGTACTGAAACTTCCAGACCACTCTTTATATTTTATTTTTATTTATGACTTTTCTATCAAAATAAGAAAAGGCGCAAAGGTTATAAAAAACCTAGCGCCTCTAGCATTTTAATCTAATACTTCTCCATTACTAGCAATGACATTTTTATACCAGTAGAAGCTTTTCTTTTTCAATCTTCGCAGAGTTCCTTTTCCTTCATTATCCTTATCTACATAAATGAATCCGTAACGCTTCTTCATCTC
Organism: Brevibacillus sp. 7WMA2; assembly: GCF_010748895.1. Taxonomy (NCBI): domain Bacteria; kingdom Bacillati; phylum Bacillota; class Bacilli; order Caryophanales; family Paenibacillaceae; genus Brevibacillus; species Brevibacillus sp. 7WMA2. The sequence goes on along the minus strand of NZ_CP048799.1, from coordinate 5,049,176 downwards.
TGCAGTGGAGGCACTAACTAAATCAATTGGTCCCCATGTTGTGTAACCAATCAGGTCAACACCATCTGCAATCGCTTCTTTCATTTCCGCAATGTGATCCTTTAAGTATGCAATGCGGTAATCATCCACAATGACATCCCCGTCTTCTACAACATCAACTGCCCCTAATCCATTTTCCACAATAAACAGTGGCACCTGATATCGATCGTACAAGATATTAAGGGCAATACGCAGACCTTTCGGATCGATTTCCCATCCCCAATCTGTTGCTTTCAAATACGGGTTTTTTACTCCACCCATGATGAGATTGCCATTTGTCTCTCCAGCTTTTTCAGGGGTTACTGTTGCCGTTCTACTTACATAGTAGCTAAAACCTAGATAGTCTACTTTATACGTGCGCAATAGCTCTTCGTCGCCTTCCTCTATAACGATTTGAATATCATTTTCAGCAAAATAGCGCTTCGTATAGGATGGATAGTAGCCTCTCACTTGAATGTCGGTAAAGAATAAGGTCTCCCGATCCGTAGTAAATGCTTTCCATACATCTTCTGGATGACTTGTTAGTGGGTAGGTTGGCAAATAAGCCAGCATGCAACCAATCTGAGCATCAGGAATGATCTCATGGCATGCTTTTACAGCCAAAGCGCTTGCCACGAACTGATGATGAGCCGCTTGATACATCGCGTTCTTCTCGTTCTCACCTTCTGTCAATACAAGTCCACCACCCGTAAATGGCGCATGTAGCACAACGTTAATCTCATTGAACGTCATCCAGTATTTCACTTTATCCTTGTAGCGTTTAAAGAGTGTTTTGGCAAAACGCTCATAGAATTCAACTAACTTCCGATTTCTCCATCCTCCATACTGCTTCACCAGATAAAGTGGCATCTCATAATGTGAGATCGTTACTACCGGCTCAATACCGTATTTTTTAATTTCATCAAACAATTGATCATAGAATTTCAAGCCTTCTTCGTTTGGCTCCAGCTCATCACCATTCGGAAAAATTCTTGTCCAAGCTATCGAGGTGCGGAAGCATTTAAAGCCCATTTCTGCAAACAAGGCAATATCTTCTTTATAGCGATGATAAAAATCAATCGCTTCATGATAAGGGTAGTAGCCTTCCATTGATTCATTATGCGGATACATAATGCCTCTTGGTGACACATCTGCTGTTGAAAGACCTTTGCCACCCTCTTGATAAGCGCCCTCTAGCTGATTAGCCGCGACCGCTCCTCCCCATAGAAAGCCTTCTGGAAATTTCTTCACGATTTTCGTCATAACTTATTTCCTCCTTATAAGTAGAATTGCATCTATGCAAAATTTCGATATAAACAAGGTGATGGATCAACAATTCATAACCCTTAGACTCGCAGGGTAAGCAAAAGCTCTTTTTCTTTTATTTCAGCTAGACTCGAAGGTTCGATCTCTGGATATTGGTCTGTATTCGTGATGATCACAGGTGTTATTGTTTCAAAGCCTGCCTGTCTAATCTCCTGTAGATCGAATTCAATGAGCAGCTCCCCTACCTTTACCTGCTGACCTGTCTCTACATGGGCGGTAAAGTGTTTGCCCCCCAATTTAACGGTATCTATTCCAATATGAATCAATACCTCTGCTCCAGCATCACTGATTAACCCTATAGCATGCTTCGTATTAAAAATGGAGACGACAGTTCCATTCACTGGCGAAACAACACGTCCCTCTGCGGGTTCAATCGCTAATCCTTTTCCCATAATTTCTCTAGAAAAGGTGGGGTCACTGACTGCCTGTAGAGGATGAACAACACCAGCTATTGGGCTGCAAATCTGTTCATTTTGAACAAGCGCATTTTCTGTTGTTCCTTCTTTTTCTAATCCGATGAATTCTACTGTTTCTTTCGACTCTTCCTGATCTTCATTGGTTGGTATATCAATAAAGCCTAGAATATATGTCATGACTGCTCCAACAATAAAAGCAATGATAAGACCAATAATCGCATACCAGAATGTCTCCCCAACGAGGATCGGCAACCCAGGCAATCCTGCATTTCCGCCTACAATATAAGCTTTTGTTTTAAATAAGCTGATAAAGGCTCCACTGACTGCTCCACCGATTAACGCCGCGATGAACGGTTTCTTCAATCTCATATTGACCCCATACATCGCTGGCTCCGTAATACCCATCGTTGCTGTGATACTTGTAGACATGGCAATTGATTTAAATTCCTTGTTCCGTGATTTTAAGAATACGCCAAAGGCTGCGCCTGCTTGAGCTAGGTTAGCGACGAACATAATCGGAAGAATGTAATCGTAGCCAAGCTGAGCTACGGAACCAATCATAATTGGTATCAGCGCATAGTGCATGCCGGTAATGATAATAAGAGACATTGTTCCGCCAAGCAGCAATCCCGCAAACAATCCTGCATGATCAAACAACGCGATAATGCCTGATGCAAGTCCATTTCCAATAATCGTTCCAATTGGTCCAATGGCAATAAGCATGAGTGGTACTACAATAAGCAAGGTAAGCATGGGTACTAAAATCAGCTTCATTGATTTATGAATTAGGTTATCTACGAATTTTTCCACATAAGATGCCAGCCAGATCGTAATGACGATTGGGATAACCGATGAAGCATAGGTAACGGCTGTTACCGGTATCCCCATAAAGCTCGTACTTTGCCCTGTACCTAACAGGGCTGTCAATTGCGGATGGAGAACGGCGGCTGCGACAGAAACAGCAATAAAAGGATTATTTCCAAATTTATTTGCCGCACTAAAAGCCAAGATAAGCGGTAGGAAGTAGAAAGCACCGTCTCCGATCGCATTTAGTATCTGATAGGTACTGTCATCGGGCGACATCCAGCCAAACGTTGCCGCTAAAGACAAGAGACCTTTAATCATCCCTGCCCCAGCTATCGCTGGAAGAATCGGTGTAAACACCCCTGCAATGACATCAAAAATCGCACTTATCGGATTTTGCTTCTTTTGCATCCCCTTCTCTTTTCCTTGTATGCTTGCAGCTATATCGCTACTCTTCATTATCTCTTTATAAACCTGCGCAACATCGTTTCCAATGATGACCTGAAACTGACCTCCACTTTTCATGGTACCCATGACACCCTTTGTCTTCTCCAGCCTCTCTTTATCAGCAAGCTGATCGTCATGCAAGTTAAAGCGCAATCTGGTCATACAATGGGTAACGTGTGCAATATTTTCTTTTCCTCCAACAAGCGCTACTATTTCCTTTGCTACTTTTTCTTTATCCATAGAAAAACACATCCTTTTCCTAACATGACTGAGATAAAAGCAATGCACTTGTTCAAATGGGCCCAATTGATCAAAAGTTTCGCATCATCTCATAAAAAAAACCCAAACATCTACCCACGTATCGACAAACATGTCTGTACATGAATAAACATTTAGGTTTTGCCTGCTTACCAGTAACAATCCTAGTAGTATGAAATTAAAAAAAACCTAAATCGCTGTCCATATAAATAGACAACCATTTAGGTTTTGCCTGCTTAACCAGTAACAATCCTAATCAATAAGAACTTGTCTTATTAAGTTACTTATAAAATATCATGTCCTCTTGATAATGTCAACGCTTTCATTTTTACTTTTTATTTACCACTCTATGGATGTGAATCGTTAGATAAAGCACTTCTTCATTTGTTAACTCATGCTTATATTCCTTTTGAATGTATCGCTTGATTTTCTTCGTACACTCATAAGCTTCCTTATATTTGCTTTTGACCATCTCGTATAAGAAATCGTCGCTGCTCTCCATATGGGTTTCCTTGCACAAACGTTGAGCGAAAAATTTTAGATGGGTAATAAACCGGTAATAATGCAAGGATTCCTCGTCCACTTCAATATTGAAATGATATTTAACGATATTTAAAATCTCTTGCATTACCTTTGTTATTGTAACAATCGTTGGCATTTCTTCGTTTAATTCGGCATTTACAATGTGTAAAGCAATAAAACCAGCCTCATCTTCTGGTAATGTAATTCCTAATTTCTGATTGATCTGTTTGATTGCCTTTTGTCCAACAGAAAATTCATCTTGATACAACCTTTTGATCTCCCAAAGCAAGGCATTTTTAATATCTAATCCGTCCTTGTTACGCTGAATGGCAAAATAAATATGATCCGTAAGGGAGACGTAAATGCTTTCATTTAGCTTTTTGCCCAAGCTCATTTTGGCATAGTTAATGATATTCTCAGAGATTTCCATATACTCCATTGGAATTTCATAAAGCAGTGTTTTAAACTTCTCGGAGATATCCTTATTTTCTAATTTGAAAATTTTCTCGATCTTGTCTTCTTCAACCTTATCGCCTGGTCGCTTCTGAAAGGCAATTCCTCTGCCCATTATCACCAGTTCTTTATTTTGATCGTTGTATACACTGATCACATTGTTGTTAATAACCTTGGCTATTTTCATGCTGACGATCCTCCCTTAGGATAAACCAAATGTTTATTACAATCGCTCCTGATCTTTTTTTTGATCGTACCTTTCTTTTCAGGAGAGGTCAAGGAAAATGAAAAGAGAGAGAAAAAGCCCGATCATCAATTTGATCGGACTCTTTTTTCTCCTATTGCTCTTATGCAGGAATTACGGGATTTTTAGCTCGTTTGTGAGTCCAAGCAAACACCCCTAATACAACTATCAATAAAACAGCCTGTGACAGCACAGTTTCCATGGTTGGGAAAAAACCAATTCCTTCCCACAATGGTAGTTGGCTTATCGGATGAACAGGTAAGGATTTAGTGATTTGCAATGCATGCACACTGACTCCGACAATTTTGAAGGCTAGCGCATAAATAACAACTGTGGCCGTCGTAAAGAATAAGCGAATCGGCAGTTTTACACTGTAACGAATCAGCACAAATCCGACAACCAACAAGATAGCTAACGCAAGGGCAATCCCTGCTAGCAATTCCTTCATCGTAATGGATGGAGCTAAACCAATATAGAAAATAACGGTTTCCGCACCTTCACGGAAGATTGCTAGAAAGCTAACGGTTGCCATGGCCCATAGCCCGCCCTTAGCAACTGCCGATTCTACCTGACCTTTAAGATAAACATTCCAATTTTGAATGTTGGACTTATTGTGTAACCAATTCCCTACCAGCACCATCATGATAACAGCCGCAATTCCGAATACACCTTCTAAGTATTCACGGCTAGCACCTGCTGTCGCTTGAGAAAAGAATAGCTGGATACCAACAGCCAACAAACCACTACATATAATTCCGACAATCACACCTGCCCAAATCCATTTCTGTTGATGGGCGTGGTTGGTTTTTTTCAGAAAGGAAAGTAAGGCTGCTACGATTATTAAAGCCTCAAATCCTTCGCGTAATAAAATCACCGCTGCATCCCACATATGATAAGAGCCGCTCGATACATAGGGAGCAAGATCAATCTGTAGCTGAGTCAAGCGATCAGTAGCCTGTGAAGTCTTGGGAACCTTAGAGCTAAGTTCACTAATAGCTAATGGAATTTCATTCTCCACTTTTGCATACAAGCTAGGTGCCCTCGTCATAATTTCACCTTCGACCAGTGGCCAAATCGTTAAAAATTGATTAAGGGTATCAATAGCAGTAGCATTATCATTGGCCCCTATTGCAGAGATTGTGGTCGAAAGCAAATCCAACAAGCTTTGAACAGAGTAAGTCCCTTCTGCCGGAGCGTCTCCACTTGTTTTTCCATCTAAAAATGCCTGGATAGATTGGTGGAGTCCGTCCATTTTTTCAGCTACCTTTTTCATATCCAGCGGTTCGGCATTTAACGCAATGCGTACAAAAGCCAATTGTTTCTCAATATCACCGTATGTCATGATGCTTTTATTGCGGACAATTAATTCTGCTCTCGTCCAATTTCTATCCAAGGCTTGATAGGCCTTCAGCATCTCTGGGTGGCTTTGCTGCTTGACATCCTTTTGCCATTTTTCCAGTTGGGCAAGGACATCCTTTAGTTTCTGTTGATTCTCCTCTTTTTTGGGAGGAGCTATTGTTTCTTCGTAAGTTCTCAGGGCTTTGGACAGTTGTTGTAGGCCAGCATAAATGGCCTTATCATCCTTTGTTTCTTTCTGTAACTCTGCCTGTACGTGCGCTATTGCACTGTCAACCTCTTTGGCTTGAGGGATATCGGTTCTCTCTTTCGTCCATTCCCCTGCAAACGTAGTGATCGTCGCTTCTACATGAGGCCAATCCTGCTCTTTTGTCTTCAAGAAGGCATCAGACATCGTGACAAAAAGGCGGTCTGTCGCTTCTGTAGCCCAAGCTGGCATACTTACAGCCATCAAAAAAGTAGCCATCATGAACATGGCTATCATACGCTGTTTACTCTTTAAAAACCACATGGGGCTCACAACTCCTACTCCTTATAGATCTATGTTACTACTGGAACAAGCCCTCACCTATATAGCTTCCCTTTTTTACCCCTGGGAAGCAAGCAAACAACCCGCTTCCACGATGAACAATATACTCGTTTAACTTATCATTCTTCGCCAAACGGTGCTGCATCGGAATAAATTGCTTAATCGGGTCTCGCTGGTAGCATATAAACAAGAGGCCGGCGTTAAGAGTTCCCGTTTTCCCATCCATACCATCTGCATAAGAATAGGATCTGCGTAAAATTTTGATGGAACCATCTCCATGCGCAATTCGGGCATGGGAAACATCCGGTAATTTCTTAGGCTGTAGCGGTTCGAACTCGTCTGTTCCTCCTAGGGGAGCACCACTATCTCGATGTCGGCCAAATGTCAGTTCTTGATCACTCAAATTCGTACGATCCCAAACTTCAAGACGCATCTGTATGCGGCGATAAACCATATAGGAACCGCCTGCCATCCAATCTGGCCCATCACTAGACTGTACCCAGACATGTTGATTAAGCTGTGCCGGGTCTTTCACATTAGGATTACCTGTGCCATCCTTAAAACCAAACAGGTTACGCACCGTTTCACCCTTTAGATCAGCCTGCTTGGTACGTTGGAAGCCGGCTTGATTCCAGCGCATAGTCGCGATGCCTCTCGCTCGTCTAATCAGATTGCGCAAGGCATGAAACGCTACCTGCTGGTCATCTGCACATACTTGAACAACAATATCTCCTCCCGTCCATTCGGGCTGAAGAGCATCCTGTGCAAAGTGCGGTAGCTCGATTAAAGCTTGCGGACGTTTCGCTTTAATCCCAAAACGATCAATGCCGTCCTTGACAAAAAACTGAGCGCTAACACCAAATGTAATGGTAAGCTGGGAAGCAGAAAGTCCTTCTGCTTCCCCCGTATCCACCGGCGGGAGATACTGACTTGTTTTCGTATCCTCCACTGGCAGGCCCTGTGTCATATTTTCTGTAGCTTTAGTCCAATCTTTAAAAAGCGCTATGACATCAGAGCGTTTGGTTGTCGTTAAGTCAAAAGCTGCTACATAGACAAAGTCTTGCGTTTCTGTAGTAATACCTGCTTGATATTCTCCGTAAAAAGGGACAGTATCAGCTTTCATACGACCTGATTTATCCTTTGTCTTGTCTGATTTACCCTGTAAGTGGTTAGCTGCAGCAATGACACCGCCCATTCCACTAGCTCCGACTAAAAGTCCAAGTCCTCCAACCCCAACCATTTTAAGCATATCTCGACGCGAAACCTTTGTCTCATTTTGATCAGAAGTTGTGTTCTGTTGTTGCTCGTGATGTTTTTTTTCACGTTCTTCTTTCATAGATGCCTATCCCTCCAGCACAACACCAATTTTAGACAGTGGCTCGGCAAGTGCATCAATTGCTTGGCTAAGTTTTTTGACCTGATCTGGTTTTAATTCAGTATAAGAAGCATAATCTTCCCCTTTTTTGAAAGGTGCCAATAATCCAAATACATCATCAAAACGTTTTTTGATCTCATCTGATAACTTCTGATCCTTTGCTACCAAGGCTGGTTGCAACAGCTCATATATTTTTTGCGCTCCTTCTACGTTGGCAGCGAAGTCATACAAGTCAGTGTGAGAGTAACGCTCTTCTTCTCCTGTTACCTTAGAGGATGATACTTCATTTAACAAATCAACCGCGCCTGTTACTAGAAGCTCTGGTGTCACTTCTACTGTTTCTACCTTAGCACGCAATAGCTTCGCATCATTTAGCAACTGATCAGCCACTTTTTCAGAGCCTTTTGTTGTTTTGTTTACCCATAAACCTTGCTCTATCTTATGGAAGCCGCCCCATTCTTCTTTTGGTACATCGCCGTCACGAGCGTCAATTTTAGGGTCCAAATCTCCTAGGGATTCTGCAATTGGCTCAATGCGCTCGTAGTACATGCGTGATGGAGCATATAGTTTCTTCGCTGTTTCCATATCCCCTGTTTTTACTGCCGTTACGAATTTTTCAGTAGAAATTACAAATTGATCGATCTGATCAATAGAATAGGTTCGATATGCTTCAGTTACACCTTTTAAAGTATCTTTCGCATCTTTTTTCTCTTCTACCTTTTGTGCAGCATCTGTTTGAGCAACCTTATTATCTGCTTGTGTTGGTTGAGATTGCTGCGTGCATCCAAGAAGTGATGCACCTACTACAAATATTGTTGATAGAGTAAAAATAGACTTTTTCATGAAGTACTCCCCTTAATTGTTAGAAATAGAAATAAGTTCGTACCACATTATAATACGAATGATAATCATTATCAATAGATTTTTTGCTCTCACTTTCAAAGTCTCTTGACAAACGATAATCCCTAGTAATAACAAGCTTTTACTAAGAATTACATGATGACATAAGGGATGGATGGAAATAAATTTTTGATTGACTCGTGCTCCTGTGTAGCATAAATAGCTACTGTTTTTCGCAAATCAAGAATGGGAACCCCTATTTCATGCTTGCTTAATTGCCATGCGGGAGTAGGTAAAGACTGGAAGGAAAAAACCATATTTCCGAAGCGGCAACACTCTCGTAAGCAAATATCTTGTGAATACTCCCTGCTCTCTTCTAATAAATGAATCGGTTCAAGACCAAACTGCTCAATTAAATGCATTCTGTCGGCTAAATCCTTGCCATGCTTATAGGGAGCCGTCCGTCGGGGCGATAGGATTGGGTAATGTTCAATAACATATTTGTCATGAATGCCATGATAAAACACAAGCCTCACCTCTTCATGATGAAAGAAAGAGCGACCATTCCTTTGATGGCCACTCTTTTTTATTGGGATAAAAACGTTCACTTATTCTTGCCGATTCGGCTTTAACCGCTTTGATTGTATTTTACTGCCTGTCACTATAGCCTGGGCCTTTGTTTCTCGCCCTAATAGATCTTGTGCCACTACGGTGATCGTTTCTCTGCCTTCTTTTACCCGTGGAATTTCTAATAGAAAATCTCCCTGATCGCTTACATCACCATACAAACGCTGATCGCCATAGTAAAAGGACAGCTCTGTATCAGCTTGTTTAATGACCCGTCCTCTTACATGAAGTGTAGAACCTGCTGTATCGTCATAGCTTGGCTTTGCAAAACCCACAGAAAGCGGCTTAGCAGGAAGTGCCTTGTACATAATACGTTTTTGGTCCTGCATAACAACCGCTGATCCTGTCGTTGCATCTGCATAGCATATAACAGATTGTGTTGTCAGGTTCTTCGCTTCGTCCATCGCCTCAACTAAAACCTTATTTTCACCCTGCTTAAGAGCAATTTGATGTGAAAAGTATTTATGAACAGGCTTCTCAATCTGATCCTCTTCCCAGCTTGCAATTATTTCACCATTAACCTTCAATCTTCCTTTATAATTCATATCACGATACATCCAGCGCAGAGGGACCACGATCTTTTTGCTGGTCGCGTCAAACACAATATCCTCGTTACCATCGTTTACAAATTGCAAAATAGGTGGCGTTTTATCCACGATAATCCGTTGGGTAAATTCACGGGTGTTTCCAAAGGCATCTGTCACTTTATAAGGTACATATTGTATCCCCTCTGGCAAGTCTAGTACTGTCTGGAATCGACCGTCTGGTTCCACTTTTACCAGTTGCTCTTTGATCGTAAGCTTAACCCGATCCATCATGTCTTCGCCTGTCACCTTGCCACGAATAGCAACATGATTTTGATTGCTAACCATGATTTGTTGAAAAATCTGATCAGGAAACTCGATGCCCGGCGGTGTAAAATCACTTTGTCCATTGATATGAGTATAGGAGATGTTACCCGCGTAATCATAGGCAACCAGCGTCATTTTTTTGTGTGGCTGACTAACCACTGCTTGCGTAATCGTCGGGGCATAAGGTCCACCTGTTTTTTTTCCATCCACATACAGCAGATACCCTTGAATATCCTTATCTTTTGTCTGCCACTGAAGTTTATTTTTATTTAGTTGCGCTGTGATTTGCGGTGCTTGACGATCCACGCGTACAGGTAGGGTAAGCGTCTGCCACTTGGCGTTGCTTCCATCATTTTTCGCACGGATGACAAAGCGATATGACCCATCAGGCGCTGGTACATAGGCCCCTTTATCTGAGGAATAGATCATTCCGTCCCAAGCCCACTCTTCTTTCTCCGTGAAGAAAAAGGAATCACCTTTTCTTGATTGGTCAAATTTATTTACCTTACCATCTTTGACGAGAGATCGAACAACCTGACCTGTTGAATCTGTAACATTAATAGAAAGCTCTCGCGCATTACGTAAGAACGTAATAGATGGCGCTGCCTTATCATAATGACCATCTCCATTTGGTGAAAAAGCAATATGGTCTGGGTTGATTAATACATGACCATTCTCATCTACACCATTCACACCCAGTGCGTCCCGGAAACGCCATTTGTCACTTTCTTTATCGTGATACCATGTTGTTTTGACACTGGTTAGCTTTTCCTGACTCTCAGCGCTCCACATCGGAGCGTCCATGATTCTTGGTTCATTCCATTCTCCATAAAAACCATAATAGGGAACTCGCAGGGCAGGTACCTGAGTCTGCTTGGGGGTAAATAGTAAGTATCCTTCCACAAACCTTTGTTTAGGGGCAGTCTTTGGCACAGTTACGGTTACCTGAACTTCTTGTTTTTGACCTGGAGCTACTGTAACGCTTGGGGTTTGGAATTGAACCTTGGCCCCAGGCAATCGCGTCTCTCTCATGCTAAAGTATCCATTCTCTATCTGATCAGTTAACACACCGAATTCATCACTAAGTGTGTACGTGAGTGGCTCTTTGCCGAATTTGTTAGAAATGATGAGGCTAAACGTTCGTTTCTCACCGATTTGCCCTAAGGATACACCTGCTTTTCCCTCTTTATTAGTAATGACAACGGGAGATTTTGCAGCTTTTACCACCTGCATAATGCCTGCCCCTTGCACACGAGGCGAATAAGGAAGGGGCGGGAGCTTTTCATCCTTTGACTTAGACGTACGCGGATCAAGTACAGGCTGAGCTGTGTTCATGGCTACTGCTTTTAGAGTTTCAACCAGCTCTCGTCCTTCTAAGGAATATCCTTGTTTTTGATAATACTGCTTGAGTAAGGCCATTGCTCCTGCAACGTGCGGAGTTGCCATTGATGTACCACTTTTTACCCCATATCCGTCTTGGGAAACAGTGGACAAAATTCCACCACCAGGTGCAGAAATCTCCGGTTTAAATTGTAAATCCGGCGTAGGTCCCCATGAGGAAAAGGAGGACATGGTTCCACCTTCTGGATATGGCAATTCATTTTGTGCAAACTGGCCATCAAAGGTAATTTTTACCTTTTTACCCTTTTTCAATTTCTCTGCCATTACTTCGCCCATTGATTTTAAAATAGATGCACTTGGTATATTTTTACTCTCATTTCCACTCATCAAAAAGGGACCTGCTTGATTGTTATAAATAAGAGCACCAGCCGCACCCGCTTCCTTAGCGAGACGCAGCTTTTCATCAAAGGTTATATCTCCGCGTTCAATTAAAACGACTTTATTCTTAACACTAACATTGTAATCTTCTTTTTTTCCTTTCCCAACATACGCCATTTCATGTGATTGGGATAAATACTGCTCAGGTTGCAACGGGCTTCCACTGATGGGAATTCCCGTCAAATAGACCACACGCGGCAACTGATCAACACCCTCAAGCGCAAAACTATTGCCAGCAAACGTAGTGGCATTAACCGATGCAATGCTAAAAGCATCTGGAGCCAGTCCAGGTGACCCGATCATGGCGTGATCGGGATTGGCTTGCTTTACTTTATCACTACCAAAATAAGCATCGTTTCCAGCTGCTGCGACTACGATAACACCACTGTCAACAGCATTTTTGACCGCATACTGTTCGGTATTCGTCTCATCTACATATCCAGCGGAAGACCCCAGACTAAGATTAATCACATCTGCTTTTTTAGCAATAGAATCGGTCATTGCAAATAAAATGGATTCACTAAGCCCAGAAATGCTCCCCTGATAATTGCTAAAAACTTTTTCGCTAAGCAATTGAGCTTCGGGTGCAACCCCTTTTACTTTACCATTTCCAGCTACTATTCCCGCCACATGCACACCATGCTGAGATTCCCCTACATCTTGAGTTATTTGATTGCGATCAGCCCAATTATATCCTGTAATAACCTTTTGCGATGCTCCAGACTTTTTTTGTGCTGCTTGTTTATCGTGAGGTGCTGGAAAATCAGGGTGTTTATGATTAATGCCTGTATCCACAATGGAAATCAACATCCCTTCCCCTTTTACACCCAACTCCTGCCAGGCTCTATCTGCCTCGATCATCGACAAAGTAGATTTTCCAGCTTTAGCCACAGACTCTCCTTTCATCACATGCTTCAAGGAATTCCATTCGTTTGCTTGATTCTGAAGCATGTTAAAAAGATTGCCCGGGGAATGACCGCCTGCTTTTTTTGGAAAAGAAGCACTAGTCGCCTCCCAAATATCTTTTTGAATTTGCTCACGTGAAATGATTTGCTGCGTGTTATCAATCGTCTGGTGGTTATGTAAAACGGTATCTGCTCCAACGTAATTGACCGGATAATATAGCAACGGTACAACTGCACCGGTACAAAGCACTTTGATCATTTGTTTCTTCATACGCAGCCCCCTCCTGGTGAAAATTCTTCATGTAGTATCTTCATCAGTTTGCCAAAGGAAGCTTATGGGTATACACCCGTACCATTACAAGGGAAGGAAAGCATACTACCAATTTTTTCAAAATAAAAAAAAGCCCTCTCACTATCGAGAAGGCTTTTTCTGAATTCATGTCGTATAAAAAGGGAAGAAGGTATCTTCTTACGAGAAGAAGAAGGATTTAATAGCATGCTTCGTGGTCTCTTTATTCATATGAGCAATGGAAGTAGTAAGCGGGATGCCTTTCGGGCAAGACTGTACGCAGTTTTGCGAGTTACCGCAGTAGCTAATTCCGCCCTCCTCCATCAAGGAATCTAAACGCTCATGCTTGTTCATTTTTCCTGTCGGATGCTCATTAAATAGACGCACCTGAGAAATAGCAAATGCACCAATAAATGGTGATTTATCATTTACGTTCGGACATGCTTCTAAACACACACCGCAGGTCATACATTTAGATAGTTCGTATGCCCATTGGCGATCTACTTCCGCCATTCGTGGTCCTGGTCCTAAATCATGGGTACCATCGATCGGAATCCATGCTTTCACCCGTTTTAAAGCATCGAACATGCGGCTGCGATCTACAGTTAAATCGCGTTGTACAGAGAACGTTTTCATCGGCTCGATACGCACTGGTTGTTCTAACTTATCAATGAGAGCGGAACAGGCTTGGCGTGGTTTTCCGTTAATGACCATCGAGCAAGCACCGCACACCTCTTCTAAACAGTTAGATTCCCAAATGACCGGTTTAGTCTTCTGGCCTTGCGAGTTAACCGGGTTGCGTTGAATTTCCATTAACGCTGAAATTACGTTCATATTTGGACGATATGGAATTTTAAACTCTTCTTTATAAGGCGTGGAATCAGGTGTGTCTTGTCGGGTAACGATCAGATGGATTAAACGATCAGCCATGATCATTTCCCTCCTTTTTTATCACTGGTATAGTCACGCTTACGTGGTTTGATTAAGGAAACGTCTATATCCTCATAATAGATTTCTGGCGCTGTTGTTTCTGGATTATACTTCGCCATCGTCGTTTTCATGAAGCGTTCATCATCACGCTCAGGGAATTCAGGCTTGTAGTGTGCGCCGCGACTTTCATCACGTTGTAGGGCACTAATTGTAACAGCACGAGCTAGAACAAGCATGTTCCACAAATGACGTGTAAACTGCGCTCCAGAGTTGCTCCATTGCTGTGTATCTTGAATATTGATGTTTTTGTAGCGCTCCATGAGCTCCAAAATCTTATCATCTGTTTTTTGCAATCGATCGTTGTAGCGAACCACTGTTACGTTATCAGTCATCCACTCGCCCAACTCTTTATGGATTACGTACGCATTTTCTGTACCGTCCATTTTTAAGATGTTGTCGTATTTCTCTTGTTCTTGCTTGGAATAGCTGTCAAATAAGCTACTTGGAAGATCATCTGAGAGCTTATCCAACGAGTTGATGTAATTGATTGCATTTGGACCAGCAACCATACCACCATAAATAGCAGACAACAGCGAGTTCGCACCCAGACGATTACCGCCATGTTGAGAATAATCGCACTCACCTGCAGCAAATAGACCCGGGATATTTGTCATTTGGTTGTAATCTACCCACATACCGCCCATGGAATAGTGAACTGCTGGGAATATGCGCATTGGTACTTTTCGTGGATCTTCCCCAACAAATTTTTCATAAATTTCAATGATACCGCCTAGTTTTACATCCAATTCCTTTGGATCCTTATGAGACAGATCCAAATACACCATGTTTTCGCCGTTGATACCCAATTTCATATCTACACAGACATGGAAAATTTCACGAGTCGCAATGTCGCGTGGTACGAGGTTTCCGTATGCAGGATATTTCTCCTCTAAGAAGTACCATGGTTTCCCATCTTTATACGTCCAAATGCGGCCACCTTCTCCACGAGCTGATTCAGACATGAGGCGTAGTTTATCATCGCCAGGAATAGCAGTTGGGTGAATTTGGATAAATTCTCCGTTTGCGTAAATAACACCCTGTTGATACAACGCAGATGCCGCTGTACCTGTGTTAATAATAGAGTTAGTAGATTTACCAAAGATAATACCAGGGCCACCAGTCGCCATGATAACTGCATCCGCATGGAAGGCTTTAATTTCACCTGAACGCATGCTCTGTGCAGTTATCCCACGACAGACACCCGCATCATCAAGAACGGCACCGAGGAAATCCCAGTACTCATATTTTTTCACAAGTCCTTCCGTCTCATAACGGCGTACTTGCTCATCTAGTGCATATAGTAATTGCTGTCCTGTCGTTGCTCCAGCAAATGCAGTACGGTGATGCTTCGTTCCCCCAAAGCGACGGAAGTCTAGCAATCCTTCCGGAGTACGGTTGAACATAACTCCCATACGGTCTAGCATATAAATGATTCCAGGTGCTGCATCACACATTGCTTTTACTGGTGGTTGGTTCGCTAGGAAGTCACCGCCATAAATCGTGTCATCAAAGTGCTCCCAAGTAGAGTCGCCTTCCCCTTTGGTATTAACAGCTCCATTAATACCGCCCTGCGCACAGACTGAGTGAGAGCGCTTAACCGGAACTAGGGAAAAAAGTTCTACGGCTACCCCTTTTTCTGCTGCTTTAATTGTCGCCATTAGTCCAGCTAGGCCACCGCCGACAATAATTAATTTACCCTTCGCCATGTTTTATTCCCCCTTCTCTTACACGAATGCGAATACGGCACGCAAGCCTACGTAGGATAATGCTACGAACAGGATCATGGTGAAATAAGTTGCCATACGTTGTGAACGTGGCCCTACTGTAATGCCCCAATGCACTAAGAACGACCATACACCATTGCAAAGGTGGAACACAGCGGATAGAACACCTACAGCGTAAAACGCTATCATTACTGGGTTAGTAAAAATATCATGCATGAGGTCATAGTTAATTTCGGCAGTACCAAGTGCTTTGACAATACGTGTTTGCCATACATGCCACGCTATGAAAATCAGCGTGAAAACACCTGTAATACGCTGCCAGAGATACATTTGATTGCGGAAAAACGAGTAGTTGCCATTGTTCGGTTTTGCTTGAAATGCGAGATATAGACCGTAAATGGCGTGGAACAACAGTGGGAGATAAATGAATGCAAATTCCAAAAACAATAAGAACGGTGCCTTTTCAATTAGGCCAACCGCTTCGTTAAATGCTTCCGGCCCTTTGGTTGCTTGAAAGTTCGCCGTTAAATGGAACAGTAAAAACAACCCGATCGGAAACAACCCGAGTAGAGTGTGAAGCTTGTGCAAAGCGAAGTTTTTCTTACTTGCCATGCCTTGGGTCCCCCCTTCATTGATGTGTGGAAAATGTTATCTTACAATACCTATGCCATCACCATGCAGGCTCAAGCAAGACACATGTTCCGCTCCGCTTCCACTTTGGAAGAACATCCTCTATTCACGAAAAACCAATCCCTCAATAGGGAAACACAAAATGTTTCCAGTTTGCGAAATGGTTTTAAAAGTCTGTCAATCCAACGCATAAAAAACCGCGGGCGCAAACGAGATGTGTCTAAATAAAGAATAAAGATTGGAAATTATGTGACCAAAACCAATTGTACTCCTACCTCTTAGTAGCGTCAAGCAATTGAATAGACTTAATACATTCTTAGATTAATTGTAATCTATATCATTCCTAGCTTTTCTTGTTATTTATTCTTATTATGACCACGTATCTATTAGATATACTCTGACTCACCCCTCATTTACTCCTATCATTTTCCTAGTCTTAGCATAATTGTTTTTTTCTCTCATAGAATAGAAATCATGCACAAAAGGAGGACGAGCTAGAGTGAGACAAGCTACTGATATCCTACAGCAGCTTTTACCTGAGTTTTCAGTATATGATTGTCAGCGCATGCAACAAATGAACATGCCTTTTGCCGGTCATCTCTTTTTTCGAAATGTAGTCACTCAGGAATTACTGGGAGATTGCGAAGCTCCTATTCTTTATTGGATGGGGAAAGAGATAGGCGAGACCTATCATATACATGCAGCGGAAGATCTGATATTAGCCTTCATCCAGCTCGGCTTAGGAAAGCTGGAATTAACCTTGTGTACAGCTAGACAAATTGAATATCTCCTGACTCATCCTCATCTTACTATGCAGACTACAAACCGACTAGAACGCACCCTACAGTTTGAGACAGGCTTTATTGCCGGATCGATTGGCAAGTGGTTAGAGCGTGAGTCAAATGCCACACTCACTCTTCTGGGAAAGGACAAAAAAAAAGAACCAACTGCACACATTCAGGTTGTTATCTCAGGGTAACAACCTGTTTTTACGTGCAGAGCTCTTATATTCGTTTCATCGTTACTAGTTGTCATTGTCATGGTTTCCTACCTGTCTGCTTTCTCTTCAACATCTGATAAGCTGGTTATCCAATCAATTGTGAGGTTTGTTGCTCTTTCACTGTGACAGGAAAATAAGGCCCTACTAGCTGAGCCATTTTATCCATTTCAACTAAAAAACCATCATGTCCAAATACGGAGTCAATTGCAAAAAAATCAACATCCTTCCCCTGTTGTTTTAACGTAGAGGATAGCCAAAGCTGATGAGGAATTGGATACAACAAATCGTTGGAAATAGCTATACAGACTACCTTGGCTTTGATACGTGACAATGCGTTTTCAATCCCCTCTCTTCCCCTACCAATATCGTGTGTATCCATTGCTTTTAGGAGATAGAGATAGCTATTTGCATCAAAGCGCTGCACGAGCTTATCGCCTTGATAACGTAAATAGCTTTCCACTTCAAATGTAGTATCCACTAAGTCGGCATGCACGGTGCCTTGATGGGCCCTGCCAAATCGTTCTTCAAATAATTCGGCTGTCCGGTATGTAATCATGCCAACCATACGCGCTGTTGCCAAGCCGCGAATAGGACCTAACTGAGGATAATAATGTCCATTATTCCAATCTGGATCATTACAAATCGCTTGCCTTGCCACATCATTATAAGCAATGGCCATAGCTGATAACTGAGCGCAGGTAGCTACTGGGATCACTACATCCATCATCTGGGGATATTCAACCGCCCACTCATAAACCTGCATACCACCCATCGAACCGCCAATGACCGCATAAAGATGAGAAATCCCCAGTTGCTCAATGAGCTTGTATTGGGCGCGTACCATGTCTCGGATCGTCACAACAGGAAAATGAGTTGCATATGGCTCTTTAGTCTCCGTATTCATACTTGCAGGACCTGTTGTTCCGTAACAGCCACCTAAGACGTTTGTGCAAATCACGTAATAATAATCGGTATCAATTGCCTTTCCGGGCCCAATCAGCCCATCCCACCAGCCTGGCTTTTCACCATCACCTACCGCTTGACTGTCTCCAGTTAATGCGTGGCAAACCAAAATTGCATTCGATTGCTCAGAGTTGTACGTACCGCTTGTTGTATAACCGATTTCCACTTGACGGAGCACCTCGCCACATTCCAACGCCAGGTTGTGAATCGTTGCTTTTCTCAATGCAATTCCTCCTATTTCCACTTGATGCCCTAATGTACAGGTACCTATGTGCTAAAAAACCCCTCTTCCGGAGAAGAGGGGTTTGATCGTATCGACTAGACCCGCTCTTATCTGCCAGACTACTTTATGTGTGCCTGCTGGATTTAGCACCTCTCCGCTTCTCGCGGGGTTGCCGGGTTTCTTCGGGCCAGTCCCTCCACCACTCTTGATAAGAGATTTCTATATAATTCTGTTTATCATACTTCTTTTGAGTAAGAATTGTCAATCTATTTCAACGAAAAGGCTTCTTCTCTTTTTATTTGATACATCGTCCACATTCCAATGTCCCGAAAGCCCAAACGTTTATAAATAGCTCCAGCCGCTGGGTTATCATAAAACAAGCACAAGCTTCGCCCTTCCGCCAAAACATCCCTGCACAGCGCTACCATACAAGCACTAGCATATCCCCACTTACGATGAAGGGGATGCGTACAAACACCAACAATCATAGCAGCCATCGAACACTCGGCTGTTGTTGAAGCACAGGCTACCGTTTCTGTGTTCACCTCTACATAATAGGTTCTCCCTGTACCGCTTTCCAGTGTGTGTTTCAATGCTTCTTCTGCATCAGCAGATCTGCCAAACTCTTGTATCTGATCACGTAGGCTGACGATTTTTACGACATCATGAACTGTGGCTTTTTTCACCTCAAATCCCTTGATGTCAGCCTG
The DNA here is from genome assembly GCF_010748895.1 of Brevibacillus sp. 7WMA2. Classification (NCBI taxonomy): domain Bacteria; kingdom Bacillati; phylum Bacillota; class Bacilli; order Caryophanales; family Paenibacillaceae; genus Brevibacillus; species Brevibacillus sp. 7WMA2. The sequence goes on along the minus strand of NZ_CP048799.1, from coordinate 5,029,897 downwards.
AGATAATCGAGAGTCATCTTCTAATTCTGCAAAATAGGTTGTTTTGATCTCATGCTTCGGAAGATGGCTTGCAAAAGCTTGCAAAGAATCTTGTTTTCCTGATAAAACCTCCAGCTTCTTGTCAGCAAGTATAATTTCACTGAACCCTTCGAGATCAAACCTATCCAAAGCATAAAATACGTACGAGTGATAATACCGCAGGAGTACCGCGGAGAGTTTTGTCTGTTCACTTGTTGACCATTCTCCCCATAACTCTTGAAAAGGGGTAGAAAAGCCAAAATTTTCGACATCACCAATAAGAAATAAGTTCAAGCTTCTCTCTTGTGATACCAATTCCATAAATGCTTCATAATCTGCTTCTGTTAGTTTTCGGATCATTTGACAATTCCCTCTCCAAAAGTTTTTCTCTCCATTATTTGAAAAAGTGTACTATTTGTCAATAGAATTCAGAAAAAACACATAAAGCCCGGTGGACATCTCTCCACCAGGCTCCTTGATTAATCCAATCCTATCCCTGTCCATTTGAAGCGCTCTACATTCTGTTTTATCTAAAACAAATTAAGCGTGCACGACAGCATCGGCAGAAACATCCAATCCAAACGCCGTATGCAGTGTAGCTACAGCTTGCGCCACTTTTTCTGCCGGGATCACACAAGATACCTTAATATCAGAGGTAGATACCATCCGAATGAGAATATCCTGGCTGGATAAATGACTAAACATATCGGCTGCCACTCCCGGATTGGTTATCATACCAGCTCCTACAATTGAAACTTTTGCAAGGCCAGATTCATATTCCACATGCTCAAAGCCTAACTCTTCCTGATGAGCCGCCAAGGTCTCCAGCGTTCTATGTAAATCGTCAGCGGAGATCGTAAATGACACATTATTTGCTTTGTCATGATAGGTGCTTTGAATAATGATATCTACATTAATTGAAGCGTCCGCCAATGCTTTAAATAATAAGGATAACATGCCTACTTTTACAGGCATTCCGATAACCGTTATAGAAGATACATCTTTGTCATGAGCTATTCCGCTGATTACTTTGCCTAACTCCATGTTTGTCTCCTCCTCAACCAATGTTCCCTCTTCTTCTGTAAAACTGGAACGAACCACAAGTCGAACTCGATGTTTTTTTGCACTTTCCACAGAACGTGGATGCAAGACACCAGCTCCTAGAGTTGCTAATTCTAGCATCTCATCATATGAAATGGAGCTTACCTTTTGTGCACGAGAAACAATGCGCGGATCGGCTGTAAATACCCCTGATACATCTGTATAGATTTCACAGCAGGTAGCCTGTAGACTAGCCGCAATTGTTACCGCTGTAGTATCAGACCCGCCCCGTCCCAATGTTGTAATTTCTCCGTTTTCGCTAGCTCCTTGAAACCCTGCTACGATGACAATTTTCCCCTGCTGTAATTCTTGCTCAATCCGTTGACTGTTGATCGTACTAATGCGTGCCTTTCCATGCTTCTCTTCCGTTAAAATGCCAGCTTGCCAGCCTGTCATAGACACAGCTTCGTACCCTCTGCTTTGTAGGGCCATACTAAGTAACGCAATGGAAACCTGTTCGCCTGTAGCAAGCAGCATATCCATTTCACGAGCAGGTGGGCTCTCATGTAATTCCTTTGCTAAATCGACCAGCACATCTGTTGTTTTTCCCATAGCAGATACCACAACCACCATGGCATATCCGGCATCCTTATACCGGATAATTCTCTGTGCTACCTCTTGAATACGCTCCGCAGAGCCTACGGATGTTCCCCCGTATTTTTGCACCACAATTTCCATTTCGAATCTCTCCTCTGGTATATTCTGCTAGTCTGGATCATATGCCTTCCTTGATTCATTTATAATGAAAGCTTTTTACTAAATGAAGTACAAAAAAGGCAACGACAAAGGAATACCTAGTCGTTGCCCTAACTGGACATACACGGTCCCTCCTTCCCCTGATTCACGGAAATGCCAAAGCAAGTAATAATAGCTTTAGCAGCCCGGTGAGATAGCTCTCCATTTGCATGACGGGTAGGACATACAAATGACAGTCTTACGCTTATTCAACGTAAGCCCAGCATGCACCGCTTGGGTATCGCGTGCACACTTCGGCAAATTCCCCTTTCCCAGCTCCATCATAGATTCCCATATCTCCGGAGGGTACTCTTGGTTTTTGCGCCTCTACCTCACTCCTGTATAGGGAAGTGAGGTTATTGCTTATGAGATTATTCAGAATTATATCACGTTACTTTACCCGTTACAATTCTTTTTAGGATATAAGAAGATAGTAGCGTGATACAATGAGCATAGTTTTCGTATCTTTTTATATAGGACATGAAAGGAGGCTTTCTAATGAAAGATAATAAAACCTTACAGAACCAAACCGAGGCAAACACGGACAATAACGCACCTTCCCCCGTACAGTTGAACTCAAAATCCACCTCGTCTGTTGTTCTTATTACTGGGTGTTCAAGCGGCTTTGGAAAACAAATTAGTATCGCTCTTGCAGAAGCTGGCTATCAAGTGATCGCCACAATGCGTGATGTAACAAAAAAAGAGCCTCTTCTTCAAGAGGCTTCAGCCCGTGGCATTAAGGATCGTTTACACATGATCCCCTTAGATGTTACGAAACAAGATAGTATTACGCAGGCCATCGACCAAACGCTACAACTATTTGGCAAGATAGACATATTGATTAACAATGCTGGCTATGCGACTGGCGGTTTTACTGAAGAAATCCCTCTAGAGGACTGGCGCAGTCAGTTTGAAACCAATTTTTTTGGAGCGGTAGCCACTACTCAAGCGGTTTTAAAACCCATGCGTGAGCAAAGGAGCGGTCTCATTATCAATATGAGCAGCATTTGCGGACAATTTGGCTTCCCTATGCTCGGTCCCTACACCGCCTCCAAACACGCACTAGAAGGCTTCAGTGAATCTCTACGCTTAGAAATGCTCCCATTTGGCATCAAGGTGGTCCTAATAGAGCCTGGGCCATATCGAACTGATATATGGGAAAAAAGCATAGAAGCAGCAGCTTTCTCATCTGAGTCTCCCTATCATACCTTTTTAGAGTATTTGCAGCAGCAAGCCAAGCACAACGCCATGCACTCTGGCGATCCAGAAGAAGTAGTCCACACCGTATTACGTATTGTAAAAGCTCCTAATCCGTCCTTTCGTTGTCCGGTTGGAAAAAGCATCAAAAGCTTACTCTTTAGTAAAAAAATATTACCCTGGAGATTCATAGAGCTATTTGTAAAAAAGCAATTACACAAAATTATGAAGAAATAAGCTTATTTCTCATCCTTCAATCCTCTTAAGTGCGCAATAATATCTCTTGCTAATTTATCACCAATACCCAGCTGGCGGAAATCTTCCACTGTTGCTTCCCGCATCTTTTTCAACGAGCCGAAATGCTGAAACAGCTTCTTCCGCCGCTTCTCTCCTATGCCTGGTATCTCATCTAGTTGTGAAGAAAGCATTGTTTTCGAACGGGCCTGACGATGAAACGTGATAGCAAAGCGGTGTACTTCATCCTGAACGCGTTGCAACAAATAAAACTCATGGCTGTCCCGTTTAAGCTCTACAGGCATAGGCGGGTCACCATAGAGTAGCATCGCTGTTTTATGCTTCTCGTCCTTAGCGAGTCCACAGACGGGGATAAACAGTCCTAATTCATTTTCTAACACATCCATCGCCGCACTAATTTGACCTTTGCCTCCATCAATTACAATTAGATTTGGCAATGGCTGATTTTCTTTTAACAGGCGAGAATATCTACGTAAAATAACCTCTCGCATGGAACCGTAATCATCAGGGCCTTCTACTGTTTTTATTTTATATTTTCGGTACTCCTTCTTGTCTGGTTTCCCATCGGTAAAGACAACCATCGCCGAGACAGGTTCCGTTCCCTGTATGTTAGAGTTGTCAAAGGCCTCAATACGATGAGGGGTTCCTATTCCCATAATGTTGCCTAGATTATGGACAGCCTGCACAGTACGGGCATCATCCTTTGCTAATAGGGCAAATTTCTCAGCTAGGGCAATGCGAGCATTTTCGTTAGCCATATCAATTAGTTCATGCTTTTTCCCTCGTTTTGGAGTCAGCACTTTTACTCCTAGCCATTCCGAGATCAGCTCCGGCTCACTTTCCTCAGGAAGTAAAATCTCTTTTGGCAGAGCTTGCTGTTTTTCAAAATAATACTGTGCTACAAACGACATGAAATCCTCTATAGCGTCTCCGTAAAAAGGAAACGAGCTTGTATCACGCTCGATTAGTTTACCTGCCCGCATATAGAAGACCTGAACGCACATCCAGCCCTTATCGGTATGATAACCAAAAATATCGCGGTCAACTGTATCAGTCAATGTAATCTTTTGCTTCTCCATGACTGCTTCAATATTATGAATTTGGTCACGAAATTCCTTTGCTCGTTCAAACTCTAAATTTTCGGCAGCCATCATCATTTTCTCTGTTAGGATTTCCTTCGTCGCCTTATGACCACCATCTAGGAATCTAGCAATCTCATCAACAATGCGTAGATTCTCCGCCTTATCCACCTCGAACACACAGGGTGCCATACATTGATGCATGTGGTAATACAAGCATACCTGCTTCGGCATATTTTTACATTTACGCAGCGGGTATAAACGATCCAGCAGCTTCTTCACTTCTTGGGCAGCGGTTGCATTGGGATACGGTCCAAAATACTTCGCCTTATCCTTTAAAGTACGACGCGTGATCTCCAAACGCGGATGCGCTTCATTGGTAATTTTAATATAGGGGTATGTCTTATCATCTTTTAATAAAATATTGTACCTAGGATCATATTTTTTGATCAGATTACATTCTAAAATAAGCGCCTCAATCGGGCTAGAGACGACAATATATTCAAAATCAGCAATTTCATTTACTAATAGCTGAGTTTTACCATCATGACTGCCAGTAAAATAGGAACGAACGCGATTTTTTAATACCTTAGCTTTTCCCACATAGATAATGTCGCCATTCGCATTTTTCATTAGATAACAGCCTGGCTTATCCGGCAATATCGCAAGCTTATCTTTGATCTGACTCACGTCGCGTTCTCCCTTCCTAGTAGTATGTACTCCATCTATTTCTTCCGAATCCAAATGGCTTTTTCGTCTATCCTTTATCCTAGCACACTTGTTCTCTTTTTCCTACTTATAAAGATTGGGATGGGAAACAAAAAAACCCGCACCCCTTTTCAGGAGCCGGGCTTTTAGAACGCATGCTGTACATTTCGACTCAGACGCACTTGTCTTTTGCAACAATCTTACAGATGTTTGTTGATTGTTTCCATCAAAGCATCTTTTGGTTTAAATCCAACCATTTTGTCCACAGGTTGACCGTCTTTGAAAAGAATCAAAGTTGGGATGGACATAACGCCAAATTTACCAGCAGATTCTGGATTGTCGTCAACATTTACTTTCACGATTTTAAGCTTTTCGCCTACTTCTTTATCCATATCCTCAAGCACAGGAGCGATCATTTTGCAAGGTCCACACCATGGAGCCCAAAAGTCTACCAATACTGTACCTTGTTCGATATCTTGTGCAAAAGATTGATCAGTTGCATTTGTAATAGCCATAGGATAAAATCCTCCTTTACTCTTAAAAAAATAACTTAAAGCCTTCTGAAAGTATATCATCTATAGCCAAAATTGACCATGACTCAAAATACTTTCATTATACTTTGAAAAAATAATTCCTATTTCTATCTTATCCTGCTACAAAATGATTGAATCCATTCGTTACAGTTACTCAAATCCATGAACAAAAAAGCAAATCGTTTCTTCCTCATCCTCAGTTAACTCTCTTTGGAGGTGTGCCGACATCTCTCTCTTAATTTTTTCCTGATCACCCTGGAACTTTTCAGCGAGAAAAGCTGTATTTTTTAGCAGCAGAAGCTCTTCTTCAAACTCGGCTTTCGTTAAAGGGACCTCTTGATGAGATAGAAAAATAATGTTTGCATCATATTTTTCAAGCTGTTCTACTAATCTTCGTGATTTCTCAATCGTGTAATTCCACTTGCTCGCATAGATATTTGGATACAAGCAATCACCTATAAATAAGATTTTTTCTTCAGGGATATAGATTAGACTGGAATCAGATGAATGATCCCCACCCACATGTTCAATCACACAGCTTACCCCGCCTAAATCAATCGTCATTCGACTATCAAATGTAAGCTCAGGTAAACACAGTGTGATATCTCGATTCATTCCCAGTTCCTTTTTGATTGCCTCTGCACAAAACGGTATTTCGATTCCGAGTTCAACACGTTTATCCAAAGCACAATCTGTCCAAGTTACATCCATTAGCTCCTTAATATGTTGTAGCGTTTGACTATGTGAAATGATCGGCATATCCATTTCTTTCAAACCAAATACATGATCCCAATGCCAGTGTGTGAGGACTAACCAATCACCTTTGATGTGTAATTCACCCAACTGTTCTAGAAATAGCTTCGCATGGCTGGAAGAATTGCCGGCATCAATCAAAAGTGTTTTTCTATCTCCCACTATTGCTGCTAATAGGGGACGATCAGTCTCCTGATAGGGGGTAAGATATAAAATACGTTTTGACATTTGTATCAGTTGCTGCAATTCTTCCCCTCCTGACTCTCTTGTTTATTTCGTAGCGGATCGTTGCTCTGTATTTCTTCATTAATATGATTTTTTCATCTTTTCTTACTCTAAAGTAATTTCTCCACAAAAGCAAAAAACTACGGTTCTTTCTTAAGCAACCGTAGTCTAAGCAATCATATTTATTATGTTTTATCCCACTACTACCTTTTTAAATTCCTCGGTTAGCAACGGTACTACTTCAAACAAGTCACCCACGATTCCATAGTCAGCTACTTGGAAAATAGGGGCTTCTGGGTCTTTATTGATAGCCACAATCACTTTGGAGTTTGACATTCCTGCCAAGTGTTGAATAGCTCCAGAAATTCCGCAAGCGATATATAAATCAGGTGTTACCACTTTACCCGTTTGACCAATTTGCAGTGCATAGTCGCAATAATCTGCATCGCAAGCTCCACGGGAAGCACCAACTGCTGCTCCTAGAACCTCAGCTAGTTCTTCTAGCGGCTGGAAGCCTTCCTTGCTCTTCACGCCACGACCACCAGCGATAATAACCTTTGCTTCAGATAAATCTACTTTGCCAGATGTTTTGCGAACGACTTCTTTAATAACACTGCGTAGATCCTTTAGTTCTACGTCTACTGCGATCACTGTAGCAGATTGACCTGCCTTTGCTTCACCCAGCGCAATGTTGTTCGGACGGATCGTTGCGAATATTTTGTTATCGGAGAAGATGCGCTTTTGAAAAGCTTTCCCTGCATAAATAGGACGTGTAAAAACTGGACCTGCTTCCACATTAGTCACATCTGAAATCAGACCTAATCCTAATCGAGCAGCAACTCGTGGTGCGATATCACGTCCAATCGCTGTATGCCCTGCTACGATAGCGTCTGGATTCACCTCTTGAATGACCTTTACCACAGCCTGTGCATAAGCATCTGGAGCATATTGGTCCAATGTTGCATTTTTTACTGCATAAAGGCTAGTCGCTCCGTATTCCCCCAGCGCATTGGCATATGTATCTGCATCGCTACCAAATGCGGCAGCTACTACTTCGCCACCCTCTGCAATGATCTGGGCGGCAGCCAATGCCTCCAAGGAAACGTTACGCAATTGATGATCACGTGCTTCAGTTAGTACGAGTACTTTTTTCATTTGGAAGTCCTCCCTTAGATCACTTTTGCTTCGTTACGCAGTAGTTGCACTACTTCAGCCACTTGGCTTGGAATATCACCTGACAAGATACGACCTGCATCTTTCTTTTCCGGTACATATTGATACACGATCTCGGTTTTACTTGCTACCTCTTCTGCTGTAAGCCCCAAATCATCTGCGGACAGACGATCCAATGGTTTCTTTTTCGCCTTCATAATGCCTGGTAATGATGGATAACGCGGTTCATTTAAGCCTTGCTGTGCCGTGATTAGGACCGGTAGGGAGGTTTCGACTACCTCCGTGTCTCCTTCTACATCGCGTTCTACGCGAACCGTCGTACCCTCAATGTCAATTTTCACCGCTGTTGAAACATGGTTGATAGATAGCTCTTCAGCTAAACGAGGACCACCTTGACCTGCGCCCGAATCCACAGCCATTTGTCCACCTAGGATAAGATCGAATCCTTCTTTTTTGGCAACGGCCGCTAGTACCTTTGCCGTTGTATATTCATCACCAAATAATGATTCATCATCTACTAACACTGCTCGATCGGCTCCCATAGCTAGAGCGGTGCGCAACTCTTTTTCGGCACCATCTTTGCCTACGGTCATTACAATAACCTCGCCGCCAAGATCATCTCGTAGCTTGATTGCCTCTTCAATGGCATATTCATCATAAGGATTAATAATCGTTTCCACGCCATCATCACTAATGAGTCCGTCCTGAATAATGATCTTTTCTTCGGTGTCAAAGGTCTGCTTCATCGCAACTAAGATTTTCATGGTTGAAACCTCCTATCGATTGGAAAATTGCGGTTTACGTTTTTCAAGAAAAGCAGTTACGCCTTCTTTCATATCTTCAGTAGTAAATACCTGCCCAAACAATTCAGCTTCACGTTTCATTCCAGCAGATAATCCCAGCTCAACACCGCTGTGAATGGCATCCAGTGCGTATTTGACAGAAATCGCACCCTTTTCTGAAATTTTACGAGCTAGCTTTTTACTTTCTTCCAATAACTGTTCCACTGGATAAACAGCTTCTGCCAAACCAATCGCAAGAGCTTCTTCTCCATCAATCATATCGGAAGTCAGTATGAGTTGTGTAGCTTTCCCTCGTCCAATTAGACGCGGCAAACGCTGAGTACCACCGTATCCAGGGATTAGTCCCAAATTAAGCTCAGGCAAGCCTAATTTTGCTTCCTTTGCTACATAACGGATGTGGCAAGCCATGGCAAGCTCCAGTCCTCCGCCTAGGCAAGCTCCATTTATTGCAGCAATAATCGGCTTAGAAAACGTCTCCATTCGCAAAAACAATTGTTGTCCTCGCTCCGCCACCTGCTGTGGACTCTGTTCAGCCAGTGCAGTAAATTCTTTAATGTCAGCACCTGCGATAAAAAAGCGCCCTTCGCCAGTAATAACAATGGCTCTTATCTGATCATTTTGCTCCAAATCATCCAAAGCCTGAGCCAAGCTGGTGAGTGTAGCTTGATTTAACGCATTCGCTGGCGGATGGTTAATCGTTACTATAGCGATAGTTCCTTCTGTTACAAGCGTAAGATTTGGATACGACATGCTTTGTCCCCCTTTTACACCGAACGAGTGAATGAGCGCCCGATCAGCTTTGTACAAAATAGAACCTAGGCAACATTGTATCAGAGGAAATCCCTATACAAAAGTGTTTTTACAAGTTTTATTGATGTGAAATAATGAAGACCTTTTGCAAAACGCTGTATGGAGATTTCCTAGGTTGAATGGGGTCTAGTTTTTGCAGAGTCCCTTTAGGAAGAGATTATGAATGGGATCCACAAGAGAGACGAGATCGTACTTACATTCTTTCATAATCCAAGAAGTTACCGTCTGATCCAACGTACCAAAAATCATTGTGCGTGCCATCCGTACATCAATATCTGAACGGAAGATACCGCAGTCCATTCCTTCCTGAACGACTGCATCAATCAGATTAAAGTATGATTTTAATACTTCTCCAATACCCTGACTTACCTCCGGATTAATCTGACGCAGCTCAATTTGTGTCACAATCGCTAAGTTATGATCCTGCGCCAATTGGCTGAGATGACTCCGAATGAGGATACGCACCTTCTCAGAAACATCTTGAGCCTGAGAAGTCAACTCGCGGCAATTCTCTACAAACTGTCCCATCTTCTCGTTAAACAACGAGATAAGAACATCATCCTTGTTTTTAAAATAGAGATAAATGGTGCCGTCCGCTACCTTGGCTTCTTTCGCGATCCGAGATACCTGCGCGTTATGATAACCGTGCTTGGCAATCACCGTGACGGCTGCATTTATAATGGCTTGATACTTTTCCCCCGTTTTTTTGGCCATGTTACCCTCCATTTTACTTTCTTAGATGTCCTTATTTTTTGTTAGAAATGAATGAATATTCATTCAAGAAAAGTTTATAATACCGAACCGGCTCTGTCAAGCATTGGATAAATAAAAAACGGCTTACCCCATGTCAGGGTAAACCGTTACTATAATTGTACCTCTATTTGAAAAGATAGGCAATTCTTCCTAGATAGAAATGTGCTGAAATCGTTTCATATGTCTAATTTTGTCGCATTTTAGACACATTTTCTTGATTTACCCCAATTTACTTGTACTTTCTAATTCAATACGCTTCTTTTCTTCTTCTTGCAAATGACGACGAAGTACCTTACCTACCATAGTTTTAGGCAATTCTTCCCTAAACTCATAGGAACGCGGTACTTTATAACTAGCTAATCGCTGACGACAGAAAGCATTCAATTCCTCCTCCGTTACCTGATAGGAATCCTTTAGCACAACGAAGGCTTTCACTGTTTCTCCCCGATATGGATCTGGTATACCGACTACCGCAGCCTCTTGAATGGCAGAATGTTCAAACAAAACTTCCTCCACCTCACGCGGATAGATATTAAATCCCCCAGCAATAATCATATCTTTTTTTCGATCAACGATGTAGAAAAACCCTTCTTCATCCATATATGCTATATCTCCCGTCAACAGCCAGCCATCCTTAAGAACCATAGCCGTGTCTTCAGGACGATTCCAGTATCCCTTCATGACCTGCGGACCACGAACAGCCAATTCACCAATTTGATTTGGAGGCATTGCTTCGTCTGTTGCTGGGTCGATAATACAAGCTTCCGTGTCTGGCCATGGAAGCCCAATACTGCTATTAACGCGTCTTTCCCACAGGTTATTTGAATGGGTAACAGGAGAGGTCTCGGTTAAACCGTAGCCCTCTACCAACTTTCCGCCTGTAATTTCTTCAAATCGCTCCTGTACCTCTAACGGCAAGGGAGCCGAACCGCTAACACAGGCCTCAATAGAGGACAAATCGTATTGTTTAATGTCTGGATGATTAATCAGACCAATATACATGGTAGGAGCCCCTGGAAAGATTGTAGGCCGCTCCTTCTGTATTAATTGTAGAATTTGCTTAACGTCGAAACGGGGAACAAGTATGATTTCTGCGCCCATCTGAAGGCCGCAATTCATCACGGTAGTCAGCCCATAAACATGAAATAAGGGGAGAACTCCCAGAATTTTCTCTTGTCCTTGCTTCATTTTGTAAAGAACAGCCTTGCATTGAACAGCGTTTGCCACAAGATTTCGATGGGTAAGCATCACTCCCTTGGCAAGACCTGTTGTTCCACCTGTATATTGCAATAGGGCTAATTCTTCCTCCCAATTTGCTTCAATATGGATCGGATCCGTTGGCGCCTGTTTTAGAGCACGCACAAAACTCTCTACCCCGTCCTGATAGAGAATCGCTGGGACTGGCACCGCTTTTTTATCAAATTTCTGGGCAATCGGGTAAAGCGCTTTCTTCATTGGAGGTAAAAAATCTCGTATGCTGGTTAGAAATACATGAAGTAATTTGGTATTTGACCTCACATTTTGCACTCGATTGTATAAGAGATCGAGGGTGACAATGGCAACTGCACCAGAATCGTTTAGCTGGTGCGTTAATTCACGTTCTGTATACAAAGGATTGGTCATAACAACCACCGCTCCAGCAAACATCGCTCCATAAAAAGCGATTATGGTTTGTGGAATATTTGGCAGCATTATGGCAATGCGATCTCCCTTTTGTACGCCTCGCGATCGTAATACATGAGCAAAACGATAGGATTGGGTGAGCAATTCTTGATAGGTTATGCGCTTTCCCATAAAAGAAAGAGCATAATTTTGTGGATAATCTTGTGCTGATTTTTCTAAAAAGTACGTCAATGGAACACGGGGGTATTCCACTGTAGCGGGGACTTCTGCTGGGTAACAAGATAACCAAGGCTTGGCAATTAACATCGCTTTCCCTCCAACCTTTGATACCTCATCTTTCCCATCTTCACATTCACAATCTCTCCTTATTTGACTATTTTATTCTAAATAGATAGACTTTTCCAGATTTTTTTACTAATCTTTCCAGCCAGGAAAGGCAAAACGAAACAGAATTGACTGTTCCAACTCATAGTTATGCCTTTCCTACCCCACATCTCTCGTTTTCACATTTTTAGCTGTATAAAAATAAGAGAGCATCATCTCTGGTTATCTTCTGCTTTCGCACTCAATACTTTTTTTATTTTTTCCTGGATTCGTTCTCTCTCACCGGAAGAAACTAAATAGTACCAGCCAAGTGTTGAATGATTCCAGATGCGTTCATCACGTCCTCTAATCGTTTCTGTCGTGATGTGATTTTTTTTAGGATCATAGTAGGTGACAAGTAACGAGGAAATTTCATTTTGTGTGAGGTCTGTCTTAATATGTTTGCCTAAGATCTCCATTAATTTAAAAGCCTTTAAAAATGCATCCATGGAGCCTCCTTTATTAGCTAAAGCTCGGATAATTTCCTGCTGACGAACAATTCGTTCGTAGTCGCTGTCTTCGTGGCCTACATCACTTTTACGATAGCGTGCATAATCTAGCGCTTGCTTCCCGTTCAAAACCTGCTTGCCCGGATATAGATCAATATTGGTTCCATCACTAGGATCAGTATATTTCATACGTTTTTTGACAGTTACTTCTACACCGCCCAATTCATCAATAAGCTTTCGGAAGCCATCAAAATCAATCGTGGCATAACGGTCAATCTTAATGGATAAGTAGTCTTCCAAGGTTTTTTTTAACAGAGCCGGTCCGCCAAAGGCAGTAGCGTGATTTACTTTATCAAAGCCTTTACCGGGAATTTTTATATAGGTATCACGAGGAATTGAGATCAATTGTGCTTGTTGCGTTATCGGATTAATGGTAGCTATCAACAGGGTATCAGAGCGTGCCCGCTCCCCTTTTCGGCTATCCGTACCGATTAGCATCATACTAAAGGGCTGAAGGGTTTGTTCTTTGTGATAAAGCTCTTCGGCTGTAAGATTGGGGGACTGATCCAAGGGAACCCCTGGCGTCTGCAAAATGGAGGTGTTGTGTGGAAATGAAGAGCCGCTCACCTGAGGAAGCGGCTCATACCAATCTTGCGTCATCTGCTTGTATTGTTGAAAAGCAGTACCTAGATAGGCTAACAACGCTAAAAATAAGACGCAAAGGACAATGACGATCACTTTTTTGACGGTTTCCTTTTGCTTGACTTGCATCTGATCTTCCCCTTACCTCATCACAGTGTATACAAAAAAGAACCCTATACAGGGTCCTTTATACTATGGTCAAAAAATGTACGATTTATGCAATAGCTACCAAGTCTAATCTGTTCTCAGGATTATCCCCTGCCAGCCTTCGCTTCATTTTATCGTTCAACAATCATACTCATACCCAGTCCGCCACCTACACATAAAGTAGCTAACCCTCTATGCAACTGGCGGCGTTTCATTTCATGCAGGAGGGTGACGATTAAGCGGCAGCCTGTTGAGCCGACTGGATGGCCAAGCGATATCCCACTGCCATTTACGTTCGTAATGGTTCGATCCAATTCCAATAGCTTTTCTACCGCTAAATACTGAGAAGCAAATGCTTCATTAACCTCAATCAGTTGTATGTCTTGCAAACGAAGCCCTGCTTTCTTCAAGGCTTTTTGTGTGGCTGGCACTGGTCCATACCCCATTAAGTCAGGCTCGACTCCGGCCCATGCGTAAGATACAATGCGCCCTAGTACGGTAAGTCCAAGATTTTTAGCTTTACTCTCTTTCATTAATAGCACGGCGGAAGCACCATCATTTAAGCCTGAAGCATTCCCCGCTGTAACCGTTCCCTCCTCACGAAAGGTTGGCTTTAATGTAGCTAAGGCATCGAGCGTAATGGCTGGGCGAATATGCTCATCTGCGGTGAGCGTGTTCGTTTTATTTTTTTTACTCAAAACAATCGGGATGATTTCGTCCTTAAAAAGCCCCTCTTTCGTGGCATGCGCCGCTTTCTGATGACTTAAATAAGCGATCTCATCCTGCTCCTCCCGGCTGATCTTATAGCGATCGGCCAAACGTTCTGCTGTTTCACCCATTAAAATATCGTGATGCGGGTCTGTAAGCAGCTCCCATAAAGCGTCTGTCATTTCACCATGCATGAGCCTCTTGCCAAAACGGGCCTGCTTCAAGACATAAGGAGCGCGACTCATGCTCTCCACACCGCCCGCGATTACAACCTCGCTATCTCCTAAAGCTATCTGTTGCAGACCTGAAACAATTGCCTGCATACCGGAGGAACATTGTCGCTGAACAGTCAATCCTGTCACTTGCTGGGGCAGACCAGCGTCTAAAAGAGCTGTTCTTGCAATATTCGGCTCATCTGTACGTTGAATACAATTTCCTAGAATAACCTCATCAATGTCTTCGGGGTCGATCCCTGTTGTATCCATGATGTCACGAATCGTTAGTTCAGCTAATTTACGTGCTGACACATCCTGAAACATACCGCCAAATGTTCCAATGGGCGTCCGTTTTGCTGCGACAATTACGATAGGCTCTGCCATGCTACTCCTCCTTTGGGATGCAACTATTTTCCTTTATTGTCGCACAATTCCAATAAGAGTGTCACCCATTCTTCGCTCTGTTTTTGTTCCATCACATAAAATCCTGCTTGTTCATAGGCTTCTACTACCTTTGGCAAAATCCATTCTACTATTCCTGATAGGAGTAAGCGGCCAGTAGGCTTAAAGGTACGTTTTACTAGCGGCAGCATTTGTATCACTTCTTCTCCGCCGATATTAATGAAGATAAAATCAAAATATTTTTCCAAGGATAACAGATGATCGTCGACGGATGCATCCCCTATCAGCACCTTCACAGATTGATCAGATAATTGATTAAGAGCCAGATTTTGCTTTAGCTGATAATCAGTCTCCGGGTTGATATCTGCGGCATAGACAGGATATGCGGCTCCATTTAACAAGCTGAAAATAGAGAGAATTCCTGAACCAGCTCCTACATCCAAAATGGTTTTGCCAGCTAATTCGCTCTCCTGTAAAATCCGTAAAATATCCTGTGTTGTTCCATGATACCCCGTTCCAAAGGCAGCACCGGGATCAATGTAGAGCACATGCTCTGCTTGCTCTAGCACCTGCGCATCTTCCCAAGAGGGAGCTATTAGCCAATCCCCCACTTGTATGGAGGTAAACTCATCTTTCCACGATTCATTCTCCTCCTCTACTTGTTCAGTGGCTGTGACTTTAATTCTGCCTTCCCATTGATCAAGATATCTCTGCAGTCGAGTTGTCTGTTCCTGCTCCGTAGTGGATAATGGCTCAAACAAATAGGCGGTCATCGGTTTCTCAGTCAGTTCTGCATAATCATATCCATTATTAGTCGTAATGACCTCTACTTGAGGTTCAATCCATCCTAATGTGTATTCGGTTTCCATAATGGTATAGGAAAATATCTCCTCTAATTCTCCCGATAGGGAAAGCGTATATTTCATCCAATATTTTGTCATGCAGCAAGTTCCTTTCTTCCAAAAATCTAGCGTATCCTAGTGTAGACATGGTAATATGAACGGTATTAGAGCGTGTTTAAGAGAGGGGTCTACACGATGTTTGATGAGTTTTTCTATCGAAGACGAAAAAACAAAGGCATCCTGTATGTAATGATCAGCTTTATCGTACTAAGTGTATTGTTAGTTGCCGCAGGAATCTACTATATTATGTAGTTCTATCTCCTTCGCTTTACTTACCTATCGCCTCTCGATTATACTTGAGGATGTGCCCAATTTAGAAAAACGGCACTTATGATTGTATACTACTTATCAGTTACGTTACCAGTACGTTTGAATAGAAAGAAGGTTCTCTCATGTCGCGAATTCTCATCTCCGGATATTACGGCTTTAATAATGCCGGGGACGATGTTGTGTTATACGGAATCATTACCTCGCTCAGACGAGAACAACCGAATATTTCCCTATCCGTGTTGTCAAATACGCCTGAGCGGACAACATCGCTATTTGGGATATCCGCCCATAATCGTTGGAAGCTCTCCACGATTGTGCGAGAATTAAAGCAAAGCGACCTGTTGGTAATGGGTGGTGGTACACTCATGCAGGACGTTACCAGCCCCCGCAGTGTACTCTATTATCTCGGGATCGTTACAATTGCCAAATTATTAGGCAAGCCCGTCGTATTTTATGCGCAAGGCTTCGGTCCTATCCTAAAATCCTTTAGCCGTTCCATGATTAAAACAGTCGTGAATCATGTAGATGTCATTACTGTACGCGATCATGAATCAGGTGAAGATTTTAAAGCTTGTGGGGTAACCAAGGCACCGTTATATGTTACAGCGGACCCTGCCCTCACTATTCATCCTGAGGACATTTCGGATGAACGCGGGGCTGAGCTGGTATCACCCATGTTCGAAGATTCATCCCGACCGCTTGTGATCTTTTCTGTTCGTGATTGGAAAACGGAAGAGCGTTTCAAACAGGTGATTGCCGATGCTGCGGATTATTATCAGGAACGTGGTTGGAACGTCTTGTTTCTACCCATGCATTTTCCAAGCGATATCGCCCCTTCTGAGGATATTCTGAAGGCGATGCAGCATAAGGGTGCGGCAATGCTCAAGGACCATGTCTCTTTTCATGACATTATGTGCATCCTGAAGCAAGCAGATTACGTGGTGGGGATGAGGCTTCACTCTTTGATCCTTGCTTGTATGCTTCACATTCCGTTTATCGGGATTTCCTATGATCCTAAAATTGATCGTTTTGTGGAACGTGCAGGCATGACCTGTGCGGGCCATATCAAGGATTTAACATCAGAGCAGTTGCTTACACTACTTGACGATCGTATGCTACATCTAGATCGGGAGCAAGCCATCATCCGTGAAAGGGCTGACTTGCTCAAAGCGGAAGCTATGAAAAGTAGTGAGCTCGTATTACAAGCGTTAGCCAGCAAGAAATAACTGTCGTTTGTTTGTAAGGAGGCAAAATACCTTGTCACTCTCTTCGTCATTACTTATCGCATTAAACAAAATGTTTCCTTTGCCGGTCCACCCGTTCAATCTAGCGAATGACGGTAAAATGAGTTATACCGAATGGCAATTTCGCAAGGGTGATCAGACCATTCAATTCTTCCTGCCATTCCATTCTCAGGAAGAAATGTTCAAAAATAAGACCGTGCTAGATATTGGCTGTGGCGGTGGTGGTAAAACCTGCTACTACGCTACATTTGGCCCAGAAAAGATTATCGGAATTGACATTGTCCCTCATTATGCAGAAGAAGGTAATGCCTTTGCTAGGGAAAAAGGCTTGGATCACATCGCTTCCTTCATGACCGGTGATGCATCCAAAATGTTATTTGAAGACGAGACGTTCGATACAATTATTATGAATGATGCGATGGAGCATGTAGATAACCCAGAGAAAACGCTGGAGGAATGCTTCCGTGTGTTAAAAAAGGGCGGTCATCTCTACATTAACTTCCCACCGTATTATCATCCATACGGCGCTCACTTGTCAGATGCAATCGGATTCCCTTGGGTTCACTCCTTCTTTTCTGAACAAACCCTGATTGATGCCTATCGTAAGCTCGTGCAGGATTTGCCAGACGGGAAAGATCGTTTAGGCTTTCGTATCAGCAAACGTCCAGATGGTTCCGAGTACTTCTCGTATATCAATCACATGACAATCAGACGTTTCCGCAACATTCAAAAAGGCGTTCACTACCCTGCTGTATATCAAAAAGAAATCCCTTTGCGCAATGTGGTAGCGAATTTAGCAAAAACATCTTTGTTCCGCGAGTATTTTGTGAAGATGGTTGTTTGCGTATATCAAAAGAAATAAGACAAAAACCCCAAGCAGATCGTCAACTTCTGCTTGGGGTTTTCTTACGATGTGCCTATTCAATTATCAGCTTTTCTGCTTGCTGTTTCGGGCAAACTAGCACTTGAGGTCGCTCTGTTTGAGGATGCCTGATAATCGCTGTGTTTACTTGGAAAACGTCAGAAAGTCGTTCTGTGGTCATCATTTCCGTTGGTGTTCCCTCAGCCGAAATCCTTCCATCATGTAGTACAATAATCCGATCACAGTAAAGAGCAGCTAAATTCAGATCGTGTAAAACAGACACGACCGTTACCCCGCACTCCCGCTGCCATTCCTGCACTACATCCATGAATTGCACTTGATAATGAATATCTAAATAAGTAGTAGGTTCATCTAACAAAACGATGCTAGGCGACTGAGCCATGAGCTTAGCTAACGCGGCTCTCTGTCGTTGTCCGCCGCTTAATTGATCTAGCCTTTTGTTTGCCAACCTCTTTAATTGCAATCGTTCCATGATACTATCAATAAATGGTCCGCTATCCTCTGCTTCTGTTCCCCACCAGGATTGATATGGGAAACGTCCCATTTCTACGACTTCTTGAACCGTATAATGAATCGGAGGAATTGTTTCCTGTTGGAGGACAGCCATATGCTGGGACAATTTTTTTCTCCCATATGATTTAATGTCTTTTCCATATACAAGAATTTGTCCAGCAGATGGTGTCTCTGCTCGTGACATCAACGATAGCAGGGTTGATTTACCGCTACCATTCGGTCCAATAATACCTAGCCACTCACCCGCCCCAATTTCAATGCTCACCTGATGTAAAACCGCTTGATTTCCATATCGATGTGAGACATCACAGACTGAAATGACTGGTGCATTCTGATCCTTTTGCAAGGTCTGCTGGGTATTGAAATGTCGGGAAAAGCCACGGCTTTGCTGTTGTTTATCTGCTATTACCTGTTGTTGTCCTCTGTTCGTCATCAGCAATCATCCTCCCCTACGTTTCCGTTTATTGCGGATCAGTAGCATGGCAAAGAACGGTGCACCAATAAAGGCCGTTACTACTCCAAGCGGTATTTCTGTCGGAGCAAGCAACGTGCGGGAGATGGTATCTGCCCACAACACATAAACAGCACCACCTAAAGCAGACATGGGAATCAATAAACGATAATCAGCTCCTATGATCATCCGTAGCAGATGCGGAACGACCAATCCGACAAAACCGATCACACCTGACACGGATACAGCGGCTGCCGTTACAAGAGTGGCTGTCAATAGTACAATCCATTTCGTCCTTTCTACATGCAAGCCTAGGTGTCCCGCTTGTCTTTCTCCTAAGGCAAGCATATTTAAGGGACGAGCATATGCAAATAAAACAAGAAGTCCTATAGCTAGGTAAGGCAAGAGGATTCCCGTATATGACCAGCCTCGCATAGCTAAACTTCCCATCACCCAAAATAAAATTTCATTGATGGTTTGCTTGGACATTGCCACAAGAAATGAAACGATCGAGCCTAGAAATGCTTGCATGACTACCCCGGATAAAATCAGGGTTTCAATAGGAATCTTTCCGTTTTCTCTTGCCATCTGTAGCACAATCACTAATGTGCAAACTCCAGTCACAAAGGCAGTCAATGGCACTGTCCATTGCCCTAACCAAGCATATTGCAGGCCAAAATAGATAAGTATCGCCGCCCCAACTGAAGCACCCGAGGATACTCCCAACGTAAAAGGGTCTGCTAAAGGATTGCGTAAAACACCTTGAAACGCCGCTCCCGCTATTCCAAGCGAAGCTCCGACTAACAAAGCCAGGATTACCCTCGGCAATCTTACGTTTAGCATAATCTGTGTAGAGGATTCATCCCATGTAACGGGAATAACGGAATGCATTCCAGGAATCTGGTGTAGTAAAATGCGGGTTATCTCATCCATCGGCAGCATAACCGAACCAATGGCCAAGCTAGCCACAACAGACAGCAGGAGCAGTATGATTCCCACTGCTCCTGCTGCCATTCTTTTTTTCCCGTTCATCTGTCCGTAAGCGCTATTTGTACTCATCCTAGAGGTCAGCCCCACTTACTTAAATTTATCAGGATAGATTGCTTTCGCCATTTCTTTCAGTCCTTGAGCAAGGCGAGGTCCCGGACGACTAATGATATTTTGGTCAAGTCCTACGACTGTGTTGTTTTTAATCGCCTCGATCCCACTCCAGCCTTTACGGGAGCGAATAATATCCTCTAAGGATTGGTTGGTTTTTGAGTCTACCACACCCTGTGTGTAAAGAATGACATCAGGATTTTGTTTTATAATGGTCTCTTCGTTAATTTGTACCCAGCCTTTCGTGTCACCAGCTACGTTGATTCCGCCAGCAAGCTCGATCATTTGGTTCAAAAATTCTCCGCTACCAACGGTCCAGCCAGGAGAAAATTCAAGATACACTTTCTTTTTTTGATTGATAGGTTTAACAACAGCTAAAACCTCGTCAAGAGTCTTTTGTAGCTCGTCCACAGCTTTCTTTGCTTCAGCCTGATGATCGGTGATTTTACCATACAACTCAATATTGGCGATCACGTCATCATAGGTCTTCGGCTCTACTTTAAAGATTTTTACACCAAGCTCTCGGAATTTCTTCACTGTTTCTTCTTTCATTGAAATTCCTGTAAAGACAATATCCGGTTTGGCAGCCAAAATAGATTCAACGTTCGGTGCCATAATGCTCCCCATTTTCGGTTTATCCTTAGTTGATGCTGGGTAATCATCGTAGTCAGAAACACCCATAATTTGTTGTTCAAGTCCAAGAGCAAATAAGGTTTCCGTTTCGGCAGGCGATACCGATACAATACGCTCCGGGGCTTTTTCGAAGATGAACTCTTCTCCCGTCACATCTTTTACCTTAAGCGGATAGATGGTTTTTAGAGAAGCATCTGACGCTTGATGATCCGCAGCAGAATCAGTCGCTTGGTTTTGGCTTGGGGACGGCTGTACTCCTTCCTTTGGTGTTGTTTCACCGGAACACGCAGTTAGCGAAACAGCTAAGCATACGGTTAGCAATGCTGTTAGACGATGTTTCATTTTGTTCATGGAAATATCCTCTCTTTCCTTATTTTAATCGATCATATGTACCAAAAATCCCCAATCCTTCAAACAGACGGATTAGGGATGGTGTCGCCTCTTGAACGGGAGGACTGCTTTCCTCCATCTGACATAAAGAATGCAATTATCTCGTAAAAGAAACTATCGTATTTAATTATAGGAGAAAGAAAGCGAACTTACAAGAAAACTGGTATAGAAGGTAACATCACCTTACTATCTAATTACTTCACCAGTCACCGCATCCACATATAGCCTAGGTGTGTCATGATAATATATCTGATAAACCAAGTGAGGAGTTACTTTTTGTTGCTTCTTATCCTCTAGCATGGTATAGACTAAAGATAGCGGTCGTTCTTTCAAGTAAATAGCTGCTGCTGCTTCTGGCGTCATTGCTTTCGATTTGTCTGGTAGTGTAGCAGGGCCTTGTAGGCTATAGCCTAGATCAAGTCCAATTACCTTCTCTGTTATGGTATCAAGCGTTACCGAATAGCTTCGGTTAATAACGGGTATACCTTGATGCGACCTTATAAATTGATAGGTTTGAGTCAAACCTGCTTTTTTAACGTCGATTAATTGAAGCTCTTTCGTATTGGCATCCATATATCTTTCGATGATCCTCGTCGCCGTTCCAGTTAATTCCTTGTGAATCGCATTGGTAGAAGCATTCGCATCCTTCTCATCTGGTGAACTAATCCTAAATCCCATTATTTGTCCATCAAGGGTCTCAACCTTAAGTATTTTTCCCTCTTCCATTTGCCAGGAATATTGTTTGTAGTTTTCCGTAGATCCAGCATCATCTGTCGCATTAGGTCCAAATACAGCGATGCCAAATTCCTGTTGAAGGATTCTCACAACCTCCTCTGGGGTATGAGCAATTAGTTTTTTACTCTGGGCTACGATCGGAATAGGCTTACTAGATTGTTGACCTTGCTCCTCTTCCTTCGCTTCTCTTACTTGCCCGCTAACCGCATCTATATAGCCCGAAAAATTAAATTCATAGGTTAGACGCGGCTTTTCATCCCCTTGGTAGACTAGCCTCATATTTTTCATAAATAATTGTGTAGCAGTCGCTTTAGATATAGCTTGCTGTGGCAACGGAAATTTCAGATTCGTATCTGTGTTTTTGGTAATGGTAGATTGTTCTATTTGCCCTGATTCATCTAATTCCACTTTATAACTGTCCGCCAAAAAAGGGATTCCATTTACCATCCGGTTCATGAAAATGTATCCGCGAGCTGGAGCAGACAGTGCGGGATTTATTTGATATCCCCTTACATCCTCGCCACCGAGCTCTTGCAAATAGGTCAATGCCTTTTCCTTCGGGGTAGGATTGTTTGGTTCTTGTCTATTCTCTTTTGTTGCTGATCTTGGAGTTGTCACATCGTTTTGTTCTTTTCCTTTCGTCGTTTGTTTCTGGATAGGGGAATCCTTTAGAGAAATCGGTTGCTTAGATACGGGCTGTTGTTTTTGTTCCTGCTGTTGCTTTTGCTTATCTGCTACCTCAACAGGGGGCTTCGCAATAAACTCCTGTTTCGTAGGATAGCTGGACATAGGTGGCAAAGCCTCTTTATGCATTGAAGGCGCAAATAGGTACAATAAAAGTGCGAATATGCTTGCTAATCCCAGTCCGTATTGAATTGGCCGAAATAATCGGCTTCTTTTATGCACCACAAGATTCGTCTGATACTCTAGACGGGCACGTAACGTTTCCACAAAGTCTTTACTTGGTTTGTTTTTTGTATGTAATCTTCTTAAGCGAACAAGCAATTCCTTATCTTTTTGCCAATCCATCGTACAGCTCCCCTCCTATCCGTCCTGCTAATTCCTTTTCAAGCTTCTTTAATGCTCGATGCAAGGTAACTTTCACCTGTGATTCCGAATAATCCATGATGGAGGCGGTTTCTCTGACGCTGTATCCCTGAATTCCTCTTAGTATGACAACCATTCTGTAATGCTGTGGGAGCTTCTGGATCGCTCGGATCAACTCCTGCTCCTCCTCCCAGCTTTCTACTTCTTTTTCTGGCAAACCATCTGAAGACACATGTTTTTTTAGCACATCAATGGAAAACAGACTTTTCCATCTTTTCTTGCGATGATAATCAATAGCAATGTGCTTTGCTATCGCAAATAGCCATGTTTTGATATTTGCCCTGCTCTCATAGCGTTCCAAGGCACGGATCACACGGACAAAAACCTCCTGTGTCAAGTCCTCTGTGTCATTTTGATTGCCAGTATAATAGAGCAGAAAATGATAGACATCCAAATAATACTGCTCATAAATGAACAGCACCTGCTGTTTTACATCTTCGCCATACAATGCAGTTCCTCCATTCAAAATCTCTTGTTGATAAGTCTCTCAGGCTATTTGAGTAACAATTAGCCATCGAAGCTGTATATTTTACCGTCTGCCCCCACCCCAAAGGCATAATGCTCTTTTTCAGGAGCTGGACCATCTAGGATGACTAGCGTTACTCCATTTGTTCCCGGCATGATGATATTTCCAACTGTGTAGCTTGTTACTTTGCCTCCTTGGACACGCTGTAAGAAATCAAATGCCTTTTGTTTGGCCAGTTCTGGGGATGCTCCTTTCCCAGATGGGCGTTTTTCAAATTGCATATAGACAAGCTTGCCTGTTTCTTCGTCTATTTGCATTCTGACTTCTTCTTTTTTATCAGTCTTTGACCTTTTAAAAGAAATATCATAAAAAGAATTATATGTTGATAGGCTAATTTCTTTTACTTGATAATCTCTTAATTCCGGGTAAAGTACGTGCATCCGATCAAACATAGCCTGTGCCGGCTTTGTCAGCTCGTCATTTGGCATGTCCCGATTTTCGAGGTCAGCCGCATACCATTTATCAAATAAAATTGGTTTTGTTACAGCATCCAAGCTTTCAATTCTACCATTTTCACCGAAACGTACCGAAACGTAAGTTGTTAGATTTTTCTTATTTGGAAGGCTGATTCGGAAATTAACGACTGGTGGCAGGGTTTTAGCTGGAATTAGCTTGCCTTCCCCTTCTTTTTTGGCTTCTCTCCATATAGAAATAGGCACAGAATTCTTTGCCTTTTCTCCATACAATTTTTCTAGTAAAAGGGCTGCTTGTTGTTTAGCTGTTTCATCGGTGATTTGTTTTTCTGATCCCTTTAAGGAAGTGTAAACACTTGTCCCCTTGGGATATTCTGTTCGTTCAAAAAAGCCGAAATATAATAATTCTCCGGTTTGTCTGTCTAATTGAATAGTGACGATTGGCGTGTTACCCGCACCATTCTTGCTTAATTCTACGTTGATTAATTTACTCCACCTTTTTGTAAGATCAATCTTCTGATTTTTATATTCCTTGATTTCGGGAAAGGCTAGCGTTAGCTTATCTATCACACTCTTTACCTGACGATTGATATCAGCTTGTTGGGTGATCTCTCCTTGTGTAGAGGTGACTTTTTTCTCAGTAGTTTTCGTATCTATAGCCCAAACCGGTGAGATCGGTACAGAAAGTAGTGTTATAGCTGAAGCAATTGCTATATATCTGGGTACTGACATCGTTTTGTTTTTGGGGGTATTCATTTTATCTCTCCTCAATCTCTACCTTTTTTAACCTCTATTAGTCGAACCAAGCGGGAAATGGTTACAGCTTTTTTGTTTTTTTTATTAGGAAAATGATATGTATACAATTGAATTGGTGTGGGGAGATGAGTTCGTTTTGCGTCTCGTGGAATAGCCCCGGGTTGTTCAAAGTCGGCTCAGGGTTAGATCTGTTGTGAAAAACGTAATGTACGAAAACCTCATCATATTTTGCCGAATAGCATATTGAAATTGAATTTTTTATTTGATATTCCATAATAAAAATATGAAAAAACAGGTTGATCATGGCAAGAAAGATGTCTCGACATTAATTCAACCTGTCTAAATTTACATTATAGTATTTAGGTTTCCGTCACTAGATAAGGAACCTTGTAAAGCACGAAGCCAATCAAGGTTAATCGATGGTTACACAAAAAAGAAATAACAGAAAACACTACTTGTTAATTAGTCGCTGTCCTCTTCTACTAAAATCGCATCCAAACGTTCCCTATCTTCTGCAATTTGACGTGATCGTTCAAAGCTATTCATGAACAATTCTAGTGTTAATTCCTCAGTCCCACTGTCAGTTTGCTTTAGAATTCTGAATATGACCTTATGCTTAGATAGTATCTGGATTAAATCTTTCATCTTTTCTAGTTCCTCTTTATTGCAGCGATTTACGACCATTATCGGTTTCTTATCAGCAATATTGGTTTTAATTTCAGAAAAAGATACACCTGTGTATTTCTTTATTGTCATTAGCAAGCTACTGTTAATATTAGAGTTAAGTACTAAAGAGAATTTTGCCAAGATTCCCCACCTTAAATATATAATTTACTCTAAAACTCTTCAAGGAATAGCGGATTTACTGGTTTGCCTTGGCAATCATTCATTACTAAGTAAGCCGTACCATTCTCTTCAAAGGAATCTACATATGACACAAAATTAGGATGATTCAGTCCTTTTATGATTTCTGCTTCTCGTATAAATGCCTGTAATAGATCGTTATATTTCTCCTGCAAAGAAGGCATCCGACAAAAAACTGTCTTATGATCAAGATCACGTAAGGCAAGTGCTCTCGGAAAAAACTCTTTCACAACACGCGTATGCTTACTGCCAAACTGACGTGCAGTATACACAATCGACAGCTCGCTTTGCGAAATCATTTTTTTAATCTGGTAACGTCCGCAAAGGCGTATTCTTTTCGGCAATCCCTTCTCTTCGGTACCTGATTTCACTTTTTCTTACCTCTCTCTTCATGTTTAACCTTCTCTTATTCTATCATAACTTTAGCTTGCTTGAGCGCCTCGCTTAGCTTTTGCATATGAATAAATCTCGCTTGTCGATATATTTCTTTCCCATAGGCAAATACAAGTATGGTGGGTCCAGAAAATGCCAAGAACCTTCCAGACAGCTCAGGAAGCTTATCAATAGAAGCTTTGCTTACATGAAAGCCTTCAAGTATATGAGGTTGCTGTTCTTCAGGATGTAAGGGCTGATCCTTTGACAGCCAGGTATGTAGCTTTTGTTGCACAGCCTCGCAAACACCGCAATTCTTAGAGGTAAGGAGAATTAGACAGAGCGGAAATGCTTGTAGCGCCTGTTCCAATTCTTCTAGGGTCACGTATTCTTTCATCGTCAGTTTTCCTCCTAAGCATTTTTATTCATAATCCTCTCTTCCTCTTTATCGGCGTTTCGTCTTACTTATATTGTAACATTCTTTACAATGAACCACTTCCTGCATTGACGTGTGAAAATAATCACCTAGAATAAAAGAAGAAGGTTCTTTTAGAAGGAGGATTCCTATGAAATGGAAAATCATAATTCCTATTGCCATTTTACTTATAGTTGCTGTAGGCTTTCTTGTTTTTAATCAACAACGTAGTGCTGTGTACAAAAATCCAGAAACAGTCGTGAAGCTGTTTAAACAGGCGGTAGAGCAGAAGCAAGCAGATGTCTTCTTACAAGTGACTACTGTTCCAACTGGTGTCAAAGCCGTATTGACTGACAAAAATGCAGTTGGCATTATTGAAAATTTATCACAGCATACCGAAACCTGGAAAACATACATAGGCTCCCTTGCCGATCAAGCTGTGAGCTATCAAACGAATCCCTCATATAAGCCAGAGGCCCTAGACGATGCTGAAGAAGCAAATTCTTTACTAGTATTAAAAAAGGAAGGTAGCTTATACAAGGTACAGGTACGTCCCATCTACATGAAATTAATGGGACCAAAAGGAACCAAACTAGCAACAGGAGAGCAAGGTGTAGAGATTGTTCCTGAGACTCAATCAGAACCGTCTGATCAAAAACAAGCGAAAAAACAGACATCTGAACAGGATGTCGAAGAAGACCAAGTTACTTTCAAGGTAGGCCCCTTCTTCCCGGGAGAGCATTTTATGAATGGTAGTTTACCTACCCTGCTCGGCACAGTGACTACCGAAATCAAATTTGATGTTAATTATGGTCGTTCTAAACGATTCAAAGTGAATTTCCCTGTTCGTGACATTAAGGTGTACACCAATGTTAAAAACGCTGCCTTATTCCATAACGGTCAGGCTATTCCCGTTACCTTTGAAAAGAGCTTTACCGGCTACGATGCTTTAATCAAAAACGCTCCCAAAAAAGCTCTTGAATTTACGGTCAAAGCATCTACACCACTCGGCGAGGTAACGAAGACGGGTACCTTGGGCGAACAAGATACATTTATTGATTTACCGCTCCAAATTTCTCAAGCAGGTAATATTGAAGGCGATGTCTCCGCTTTCTTTACAAATTATAATAAAGCATGGCTGCAATATGCCAAGACGAAAACGACCGTTGACCCTCTCTTACCTTATCTCTCCCCAAACGGCGATGAGAAACAGAGTTATGAGCGTGAGGTTGAGCAATTTGAAACTACACCAGACATTCTAAAACAAGTCTTTGTAGGTGAATTGCTTCATTTAGAAATTGACTTTGGCTCTTTAGAAATAGTAGATGACACCCATTTAAAAGTAATGGTCAGAGAAGTTTATCAAGATAAATGGAAAAATCTTAGCACGAATCAAATAGATGATCACGGGCAGGATGAGCAATGCTGGGAATATGAGCTGCACAAAATAAAAGATAAGTGGCAGCTAGCCTCTACTCGTGCTGCATCAGTGTCCCGCTTTGGTCTTAATCCTAATCAGGTGAAGAAATTAAAGTAGGCAAAACGTGATAGAAATGAGAAAAGGCACTCACCGTAAACAATACAGTGAATGCCTTTTTCTATATAGAAAGAAACCTTTTCTCTTGCTAATCGTCATTTGATAGAGAATGTCTCCTACTTCTTCATAAAGCGTCCAGCTATCTTGCCGACAATATCTTTCACAAGCGGTTCGCGTAAAATAAACAACACTGTAAAGTAAATGACTGTAGACACAGTACCGCCTACCAGTAAATCGAGAAGCCTACCCGATTCCAGCATCAGAACTCGGAGAATGAAGGCGACAACGGACATAACTGCGCAGGCAATCAAAACCTTTGCTACTGTCAAAAGGAAGTCCCAGGTAAGAAGCTGACCAATGGAGCGCCAGAGTAACACAAACAATAGGATGGACTGCACCATTGCAGATACTGAAGCACTTAATGCTACACCGCCGTGCTCTAAAAGCGGGGTGAACATTTTGGCAGTCAACACGTAAACTCCGATGCCTATCACTCCCACAATCACAGGTGTACGGGTGTTTTCTAAGGCATAAAACGCACGTGTAATCAAATCGCGGGCCGCTAGGAAATAAAGACCCATGCCATAGAAAATAAGACCAAAGGCAGTCCAAGATAATGCTTCTTCATTAAAAGCACCCGATTGGCGAACAAATAGAAGACTAATCAAATTTTCGCCATATAAAATGAAGCCAATTGTCACTGGAAACAACAAAATCAATAAATAAGACAATCCTTTTTCCAGTGTAGCTTTCATTAAATGCATTTCTTTACGCTTTACGTAATTGGCTAGCAGTGGAAACAACGGTAATGTAAACGCCCCAACAAAGATAGCCATTGGTAGCTGAGCAATCTGATTAGCATAAGAAAGTGCCGCAACCTTTCCATCTCCAAGCCCCGTAGTTAATCCACGTTCCAGAAAGGTGGTGGTTTGCGAGATAACGGAACCAATGAGGATTGGCACAACCCGTTCACCCATGCTTCGCAATTCAGCATCCTGACGATATTGCAGGTTAAACCGTTGACTATAGCCATATTTACGCATGGCTGGCCACATCACGACTAAAGCAGCTACGTAACCAAGAGTGGTAGCTATTGATAAACCATCTACTCCAACAATTGGTACTAAAGCAACCATGGCAAGGATAACAATAACACTGTTCGCTACCGTGCCTAATGTAGATGTAAAAAAATGATGATGTGCATTTAAGACGCTTGCCCATAATCCAGCTAGACCAATAAAGAAAACAGACGGCCACATCAACTGTAATTGCCGGATGGTAAGTGCCGCTTTCTCACCGCTTACTCCATACATCAGAGCAATCTGAGGAGAAAGGAAATAACCGGCCACAGTCAGAGCAAAAAAGCTAAAGGTTATGAGCGCAAGCATTTTATGGTAGAGAACAGAAGCCTTCTGTGTCTGATTCTCTTCTAGTATTCCTCGCATAGTGGGGATCATCACTGCATTGATCGCTCCTGGAATGATCATGAACAAGGTCATGGGAATCGTTAGGGCAAGAAAGTAGGCATCCGCCTCCATTCCTGTTCCATACAAATGTGAAACATAGAGTGTGCGAACAAAGCCTAGCAAGCGTCCTATCAATGTTATTACTACTATCATGGATGCAGTTTTTAGTAAATTCACAGCTTGTAATCTCCTAATTCTTGCGCGCTACTTATCTGTTAGTTAACAACGCTAGATTTCTTTTCCTTGCTACCCTATCTTATGATTCATTATAATGGTAGGGTCGAACATATGTGTAGGGGGACTTCGCTTGAAAACGAATCTAAAAAAGTTGGTTATGAATCCTACCAACTGGATTTACTTATTACTCACCTATCCTATCATTGATTACGCAATGCGTAAATTTATCCCGATTGGATTTATTGTTTCTTTGTGGGATGAAGGCGTACTTACTGTCCTCCTTCTGTTTACCTTTATTGCGTATGCAAAAGGCCACCGTACCATGCCTGGCATTAAGCATGCGTTCCTTGCCTTTTTGATATTTGGCCTGGGACTTATGTTTATGGATATGACTAATTTTAATGCTAGCGTAGAAGGTTTTCGAGCTATATTCCAATATATGGTTGCATTATTAATCGGCTTCTATCTCATTGAGTCGAAAGAACAAATGCAGAGTTTCTTGAAAGCCTTCACCTTAGTTGGTCTATTCGTAGCCTTGATTGGCGTAATGCAGGTTGTGCTTGGGGTGGAAGTAAACAGCTCCTGGACAGGAGAAAACGAATCAATGAAGAGACGTGCATTCTCCATTGTAACAAGCCCGAACGTATTGGGTAGCTACATGATCCTTACCATCCCAATTGCAGTCGGCTTATTTTTGCAAGGGATAACGAAAAAGCAAAAGCTTCTTTGGGGGCTGACATCCCTGATCATGCTGGTTTGTCTTATTGCAACAGGCTCGCGCGGAGCTTGGTTCGCTCTCTTAGCTGTATTAGTTATTGGCTCTGTTTTTGTGAACCGGAAAGTTTTCTTATCCATTGTAGCCGTAGCCATAATTGGCGGTGTTGTTTTATTGGCTGTACCAGAGACAACTCCTGTCATCGGTAAGGTACAAAACCGCATTACTACTCTGTTTACCGAGGACTATTGGGAAAAGAGTAGCCAAAGCGGCCGCGTCGCGCGTTGGACGAATGCTTACCACCGGATGCGACTAGAACCATTATTTGGCGCTGGCCCTGGTCATTGGGGCGGAGCCGTGGGTTCCCGTTATTTTGGAACCATCTATACTGACAGCTATATGTTTAAAACGTTGGCTGAAACAGGGATCATTGGCTTGACTCTATTGGTTTCCATGATGCTTGCCATTGTTAAATATGCGGCTCAGGCGACCCTGCGCTGGAAAAACACGCCGTATTTCTATACTGGCTTAGGGTTATTCTGCGGTTTTCTGGCAGTGTTCTTCCATAATTTTGTGGAAAACATCTTTGAAGTGCCGTTTATGTCTACCTTCTTCTGGCTCTTAGGCGGAATGGTAGCGGCGCTAGCCACTCTTGACTTCCGGTACGCCAACCGCAAAATTGGCTCCAGATCTTAAACGAGAAAAAGGTGAATTGTATGCGACAGCTGTTTAGGCTGCAAACCTTATACTGGGCAGTTTATGCCTTTGCCCTGTTTATCGCTTATAACTTGGTGGTCAAGGTCGCTTTTATTGATCTGTCATGGATTGCACTCGTGATCTTTGTGCCACTGCTTATTGGGACGTACTTCCTTATTCATAAGAAGGAACGGCGTCAGGTGATTATTTTTACCATTGGTTTTTTGCTGTTAGACAAAGCATTGACCACATTAGATGATCGTATCATGGTCAAATATGTAATAGGCGCGATTGGAGCGATTATTGCCATTGCTTTACTGGTTAAGTTTTACGGGAAAGTGAAATGGAACGCTGTTTTTGCACTTGTTGCAGTAGCTTGCTTGACTAATTTCACCTATGCGCGTGATAATCTGGCAGCGATTAATCATTTTGTATTAAAAGCAGAAACAGACCGTCTGTATAAAGGGGAATGGGTCGACTACTTCCCAATCACCCTCTATGACATTGACGGTGATGGAACAAAGGAAATTCTGACATATGGTAACGCAGATGAAGTTGCAGATGTAGAAGAAGATAAAATTCCAGAAACACCGGAAGAAAAAAAGGCAACTGCCGAAAAGCTTCTCTATTTAAAAGATGAGCCTCTTTCGCTTTATGTTTTAAAATGGAAAGACGGCAAGCTTGTACGGTTAAAGCAAGATCAGTTTACGCCACAGCAGTGGAAAAATGCTTTGGCACAAATGCCGACGGACTACCCTGGTTTCCCATATTACGCACAAACGGAGAAGCAATTAGTTCCTACCGTACAGCGTCAAAGCTACACAGAAGCAATGATGCAGTCCGGTACAGCGCCATTCCGCGCCTTATTGCTCGATCTAGCACAGGTGGATAAAAAGCTGACTGACCAAGATGGTTATACGTATAAAACCAATCAATTTAATAAGCTAACCAAATTCCATGATGTGGAAATTAAAAATGGATTTTTAACTGGCTCCTATGGTCAAATCTCCTTCCAGTACAAGACTCGTGGTACCAAGATTTTAGACACGATGCGCCTTCCTGATGGACAAGAAGGACTTCTGGTATTGGACGAAGACCTAGCTGTTATTACCGTTAAACCTGATGCGACTGTGGAAGAAAGCTACCGCTTAAATCGCAAATCCCTCAAGGGTGGACTTGCAATGAGCGATATTATGGTAGCGGACATCGACCATGATAATAAGGACGAGCTGTTGATTGGCGGCGTTCCTTCGTATATCCTACGCCCAACCGCGGACGGTAAATGGGAGATGCTATTTGCAAGCAGCGAAAAAGATACAAGCTTCCGATTAACCAATTATGCAAGCATTGGTAAAAACGAACATGCAGAGCTGATTGCCCAAGCAAAAAGCTGGGTGAGTAGCTTTGATCGTCGTTATCTCTCCGGCTTTGACTATACACAGGATGGTCTGAAGCAGAATTGGAAGATTTATTTACCATTAATTAAAATGCAAGTTGGAGACATTGACGGAGATCAGGAGAACGAGCTGGTTGCTACGATGTACGATAATCATCGTATTCTAGTATTCAAACGCCATCAGATCCCTGTCTTCCCAATTGCTGTTGGCATCACCATAGCACTGTTTGCTTTTGGTATCGTGAGGAGGGTTCGTTATGCTTCAAAATAAGGGAAAATGGTTGCTGGCGAGCATAACTGCGCTCACTCTCCTCTCCGGTTGTACGTATGAATCTGCTCCAAAGGAGTTCGTAAAGCTTGAAGATACTGCTCCTGCCGGCATTACCCCTGCTGAAAATCCTGCTGCCGTTTTGCGTGCTGCTTTGGAAAAGGGGAAATCTTCCTTTGAGATGATGAAAAATGGTGTCAAAACAGAGGTCGATCCTAGTAAATACTGGTTTAGCGGCTACGTGAAAAATCGGATGATGTCACGTGAGACCACAAGTATGTTTGATGGTATCGTGGAAGGCCCAGATGCTTATCAGGTGACTGGTCGCATCGCTCGTCAGGAATTTGTTTACTACCGTAAGGGTGACGAACGCTATATTTTCAAAGGCGGCAATTGGATCACTGCACGCGAGGAACCACTTCCTATCGATGTATTTCGTGGTTATGAAGCCTGGTTACCTTTCTTAGATAAAGCAGTGCAGATGCCTGATGAAAAGGTGATTAGCACAGAGACTATTCCGTATCAGATCAAAATTACGGGTAAGGAATGGGTAGAGAAGGCTGATAGCGATCTTTTTGCAGCCTTTAAGGAGCAATTACAGGATCGTCCTGATATCAATGAGATTCTGGCTAACACCACCATTAAGATGACTGTGGGCATTGGGAAGGACGATGGATTGATTCATAGCTATCAAACCTGGATCATCCTGCCGATCCCAGGTGGTGGCTACATGGATCAGGAGGTTAAGTTCACTTTCTTTAAATATGGGGAAAACATTAAAATGAAAGATCCAGAAGAAGTGAAAAAATATTTACTTGATTAATTTATAGGATCAGCATTACAAATAAAAACTCTCTATTGCTTGTCAGTTACTGACCGATAGAGAGTTTTTTTGTATTTGTTCTGATCCATTACAAAAAGCGTGCGAGTGTGTGACACTCCAACACGCTTTTGCTGTTCGTTTATTGTTGCACAGGACCTGCTTTCTTAGCTTCCCTAGTACCCGTCTACTAGCTCATTCATAACCTGTGCTAGCTGGCCTGCTTGTTCACGGCGTTCGTACAGCTTAACACGATCATAGAAGCTCTCATCGCGTTGCGGACTAGCCCCGTTCTCCTTTTGCTGTTTCCAATTCTGATACAGATGTAGATACGCTCGCTTCATCGCTTCCTTATCAGTAGGATTGGCTACCTCCCCTAAACCAAAGCGTTGGATGATCTCCGTCGCCTCACCTGGCATATTTAACGCTAGAATAGGCTTACCAACCCCCATGTATTCATAAAGCTTACCAGGGATATAAGCTCCCGCATCAGGAGTCACGTCTCCGATCATCAATAGAGTATCTGCACCACTCATCAGGCCTAGTGCTTCTTTATGAGGTAGATTGCCTAGCACTCTGACTACTTTCTGCAAACCAAGCTGCTCTACGCAATCTCGATTTTCTGTATAGCCCGGATAGTCAAAGACCCCTGCAAATGAAAGACATATCTCCTGTTGGTCAACTAGACCTTCATCAATCAGTTCCTTGATCGCACCCAGCAATAAACGTGGATTGCGTTTCTGATATAAAATACCTGCATAAGCGGCATGAAACCGATCGGGTGCCGTATGTGCAGGAGTCAGCTTTGCAAAATCGGCTTTGTCAAAGCCATTATAAATGAGCTCCATTCGGTTTGCGGTAGCTGGATATTTCGTTTGGAAATTTTCAGCAAATGTAGCCGTCACTGTTGTAATAACATCAGCTTGCTTCATGACCTTTGCTTCCATTCGCTCTTCCAGACGCTCACGCCAAGCAATACCTGATCGATGCATATTTTGAGTCCAAGGATCTCGGAAGTCTGCAATCCATTTACAGCCGAACTCTGCTGCTAGCTTACGAGCGACAAGATGGTTTGTTACGGGACCAGATGTAGAGAAAATCACATCAATGCGGTGCTTGCGCATGATCTCACGCCCCACCTTCAATGCCTCAGGATACCACAATATTTGATCATCCGGGATAAGCAGGTACGGCTTTATTTTTTTGGCTGTTTGAAATAATGTGCTCGTAAGCCGTGCCACCAAGGAAGGCTGAACGCTTCCCTCAGTCTGTTGTCTTGAAGCTAATGCGACATTTTCTGCTTTTGAGACAGCCCTCTTGCTGTCGTCTTCCCCTTGTTCTTTTGCACGATCAGAATTCGAATCGGATACATTATTTCTTGCCGCAGTATTACTGGAGGCCTGCTTAGCAGCAGCTTGCTTACCAGACGATGCTTGCGTATTGTTTGCTGGTTTACGGAATTTCGCAGTCAGCTCCTTTGCTCGATGGATGTGCACATCTGTAGGAACATCTGCCAGTAAACTAGGATCAAGGGTAGCATGATAGCTCGGGTCCGCAGTAAGCACATGTACACCCCAGCCGAATTCCCCTAGATATTTAGCCATTTTAAGCGGACGTGGAACACCACCGCCTCCAATTGGTGGAAATATATACGAGAGTATTAATACATTATGTCGCTTGTCCATATCTATTTTCCTCATCCTTATTCACGTTTCTAACCCAATTATTCACTTGTTAAAGCGAAAACAAGTCTATAAAAAAATGTCACGTTTACCATACCATAAGTACGGTCATATTGCGAATCACCGCTTCATCTGGTATATTTGAAATGGTCTGTTGGAAAGGTTCGGGTGGATTACATGACAAGCAAACTACGTGTCCTCCACGTAATCGGCGGTGGAGAATTTGGTGGAGCTGAACAGCATATTCTCAATCTGCTTACTTCTTTTTCTAAGAAGCAAGTAGAGGCAGCCGTCGTATGCTTTTACGATGCGTTATTTGCGAGAAAATTGCGTGAAGCTGGTATCAAAGTGACAACATTACATACATATGGACGCTTCGATTTCCGTATTTTGCAGGGATTAAAGCAGGAAATTATCGCTATGAATCCAGACATTGTGCATACGCACGGAGTTAAAGCTAACTTTTTGGGAAGATTGGCGACTCGTTCATTGGACTGCACAACATTTACCACAGTCCATAGTAATTTAAAATATGATTATGTGAGTCCACTAGCTTCTTTTGGCGCAACTCTTATGGAAAAACAAACACGTCGCTGGACGGATCACTTTATAGCGGTAAGTAAGGCACTCCAAACCGTTTTAATAGAAGATGGCATCCCACAAGAAAAAACAAGTGTCATTTTTAATGGAATGGATATTACCCCGTTCCGTATCGAAAATAAAGCAGAAGTGCGTGCCACACTACGCGAAGAGTGGAAAATCCCCGCTGATGCTTTTGTATTTGGAAACGTCGGGCGTATCGTTCAAATCAAGGGACTTCCTTATTTACTTGAAGCTTTTGCTCAGGTGTTAGCTAGCACGCAAAACCATTCTAACCTTTATCTAGCCATAATCGGGGATGGTGTAGACCGCCCAGCTCTTGAAGATCAAGCACGTCAGCTTGGAATTGCTGAGCGAGTTCGCTTCGTTGGATTCCGTACCGATGTCCCTCGTTGTCTTCAAGCATTAGATATGTATGTGCACGCAGCGTTGTACGAAGGACTAGGTTATACGATCGCTGAAGGAATGGCTGCATCTCTACCTGTAATAGCTACAGATGTTGGAGGTGTAGGTGAATTTGTCATTTCAGAAGAAACGGGGCTGTTAGTTCCACCAGCTCAAGCGGGCGTTTTAGCACAGGCCATGCTCAGACTTTGGCAGGATCATGAGCTTCAGCTCCGCTTGGTTAACAACAGCACTGAAATGATCGACCGTGAATTTACAATTGAGCAAATGGCGGAACAAACGATTCACCTTTACAAGCAAAAACGAAAGCCATAATCGACAAAAAATCGATCATGACTTGAAATAACGTAAGCATCCATGCTTATCCCCATCATTCATTTGCAAAAACGACTTCTTCCCGTCCAGCTAAGGGAATAAAGTCGTTTTTTCTTTGTTTCATTGTCTGAATCCTTGTACAATAGAAATGGAACTACATAGAAAGGTTGTGCGTAATCGTGAAAGTATTTATATCCTGCGATATGGAAGGAATCTCGGGCATTACCGATCCTACTTATATTAACCCCGAAACAGGCAGTAATTATCAAAGAGGCCGTGCTTATAT
This sequence comes from Brevibacillus sp. 7WMA2, assembly GCF_010748895.1. Classification (NCBI taxonomy): domain Bacteria; kingdom Bacillati; phylum Bacillota; class Bacilli; order Caryophanales; family Paenibacillaceae; genus Brevibacillus; species Brevibacillus sp. 7WMA2. The sequence continues at coordinate 4,993,270 of NZ_CP048799.1, read as the reverse complement.
GACTCACGATGTGAATGCTGTCATTGAAGGTGCCATAGCCGCTGGCGCTACTGAAATTTTGGTAGCAGATAGCCATGAAAATCTTAATAACATTCATTTGGAGGATTTGCATCCACAAGCTCGCCTGCTACGCGGAACCCCACGCGATCACTCTATGATGCATGGCCTAGATGAAACCTATGATGCCGTTTTTTTAATCGGCTATCACACCCGTCACGGCGTTCCAGGGGTTCTTAGCCATACGATGTCACGCGTAATTAAAAACATGTATATAAATGGTCAAGTTGTTGGCGAATTTGGCTTTAATGCCATCTATGCCGGTTTATACAGCGTACCAGTCTGCCTGGTATCTGGTGACAACCTCATCGCGGAGGAAGCTCTAGGGCTCATTCCTGACATCCAGACCGCTATCGTTAAATATGCAACGTCTCGCACTTCCGCAATCTGCCTTTCGCTACAAGAAAGCCGTGCAATTCTGCAAGAGCAAGCAAGCCTAGCTTTGCAGCGTTGTAAGGAAATAGTCCCGCTTACTACAAAGCTGCCACTTGAATTAAAAATAGAATTCTCTCATTACGGCCAAGCTGAAATGGCCGCAATTGTTCCAGAAACAGTAATCATTCCGAACACCACGGAAGTTACCTACTACGCAAAAAATCAGTCTGATATGTATAAAACCATGCGTGCGATGATGAACTTAGCTAGTTCAGTCCCTTTCTGTTAACATCGCTCTTAGCTCTTAGCTCCTAAAGATACAAAAACGTCCTGCCCCCTTCATCAGCTACGACTGGGACAGGACGTTTTTTATATGCTTTTCCTTGGCAAAACTTTATCTACATTCTAAATTCGCTTCACTTTCACTTGCTCATCAAGCGTACGCGGAATTCGGTTTTTTAAATCTAAGACCACAGGGGATGACGCCATTTTTCCAGTTACCTCAGCCCAATCAAGCCCGGTGAACTCTTGCTGCATCGCGGCTAGCACCAAAGCATCAGCTCCAGATACAGCAGCTTCTAGGCTGTCTTTTTTATGAGCATATGGCGTATGGACAGCAGGATCGTAAGAGGTAACCTCTACCCCTTTCGCTAGCAATAGCTCAATAAAATCGTGCACAGGACTAATGCGATCATCATTGGAAAAATCCTTCATAGCTAAGCCAAACACAGCTACCTTACTGTCAGCCAAACGTTTACCAACAGATTGTAGTGATTGCTCCAGCATGTCAACCAGCACAGAAGGAATGCCATCGTTAATTTTACGTGCAGTAGTCAAAAGCGGTAGGTCAACATGCAGCTCCTTTGCTTTTGGAGCCAAATAATAAAGGGCATTCGGCAAACAGTAACCGCCTACACCAGGACCTGGCGTTAATAAATTGACGCGAGTATGGGTATTAGCAACCTTAATTAATTCAAAAACATCAATATCTGCTGCTTCCGCAAATCTTGCAAACTCTTGAACCATCGCAATATTAACGTCACGCTGAATGTTCTCAATAACCTTGGAGGCTTCTACTACACGAATATCTGTAATAGTAATCTCTGTCTCACTAATAAAGGAAAGCAATTCTTTACCTTTGGCAGCACTCGCTTCATTAATACCGCCTAATGCTAGAGGCATATGAATAAACTCCTCAAAAGCCCGTCCTTCTGCAATACGTTCAGAGCAATAGCTAAGATAGAACTCCTCGCCTGCCTTCATGCCGCTTGCTTCTTCAAGTATTGGCTTCACAACCTCTTCCGTTGTTCCAGGAATCACAGTACTGCGAATCATGACATGATCGCCCTTTTTGAGTTGGCTTCCTAATGTTTGAGCAGCACTTTTTAAATATTGCAACTCAGGGTCGCCATTTTTAACCGGGATACCTACTGTTACGATATAGTGGTCAACCTGTTGTTGTGCTTCCTCATAGGAAGTGGTGGCATGAAAACGACCTGCCTCCACCTGTTCTTGTAAAATTTCTGGCAATGTCTTGCCTTTATATGCTTCCAGATGGTGAGATTTTCCTTCGTTTGTTTCCTTTACAAGCTGTTTGGAAACATCGATTCCGACTACCTTTGCACCTTTCATCGCGTAGGTTAGCGCAAGTGGCAAACCTACAAAACCAAGGCCTACAACCGCGACACGAATAGGATGTGTCATAATAATCTCCTCTTTCCTTTGTTTCTCCACGTATATATGCTACGTATGTAGTAACTACGATAGATAGTAAATTCCTAACCCCAGAAAAACAAGGCCGCAAATAAACAACGCTTTGTACAGTTTATCCAAATTGCTGCCCCCTCACTATGAGAGATTCTTTCTACCCTTCTCAAAGCCATATTATACCCTGCCTAACGTAAAAAGGACAGCCATTCACAAAAATTGCCGTCCTGATCACGCTTTGAATTAATTTCATGAATTCTTACATGTAAAGTCTTACCAGCAAGAATTATACCTACACCACCAAGCTAGCTCCGATGATGTATGAAAAACCGATGGATAGAAACATGGAAATCAGCCCGATTGCGCGGTTATCTCGCTCGATTTCATGATCGATTTTTAGACTTGGTGTCATGAATTCAAAGATAAAGTAGGCAAGTAACATCAATAAAAATCCGTAGCTAGCATGTAAAAGGGATGCCCCTAGCTTCTCATGCTGCTGAATGGAAAACCGGAAAATATTAGCAATCCCAAATATCTTCCCACCTGTTGCCATGGCTACAGCAAGATTTCCCTTTTTTAATTCGATCCAGACCCGATACTTTGTAACCAATTCAAAAATAGAGATAAACAGGATCATTGCAAGACCTGTCACAGCAAAATAGGTAGCTGTGGCCAGATACGTATTTTGAAATAAGATCGCCATAAAAGGCTCTCCTCCCCGCTATTTCAATTCTACAATGGTAGCGCCCACGCCGCCTTCACCTTGGCCACCTAAGCGGAACGATTTCACACTGCGATGACGGCGCAAAAATTCATGAACACCTTTGCGCAAAACTCCTGTACCATTCCCATGAATAATGGATACCTTGTGGAAACCTGATAATACCGCATCATCCAGATAACGATCTATTTCTTGAATACTATCCTCTACATTGTAACCGCGTAGATCCAGATCTAATTTAACGCTATTCGCTTCTCTCTTAATGGTCGTGTACTGTACCGGTTTCTTCGGCTGTACTGATTCCTTCACCACATGCATATCGTCTTTTTTGACTTTCATTTTAATGATGCCAAGCTGAACTAAATATTCAGTGCTAGATACCTTATCCAAAACGGTTCCCTTTTGTCCAAAGCTATCTACCATCACCTCGTCACCAATCTTGATTTGAGTGGCGCGAACTGCTTTGGCTGGTTTTTTCACCTTTTCTTTTTCCAGCTCCAGCACTGCATTTCCTAACCGCTTTTTAGCATCAATGAGACGGTGTTCTTTAAAATCAACGCCTTCTTTGCGCATCTGACGCAACTCACGAATAATTACTTCCGCTTCCTCACTGGCTAGTTGCACGGCGACACGCGCTTCTTCCTCCGCTTTTTCTAGCAAGCGATTTTTTGCCTCAGCGAATTGACGACGCTCCTCTTCTAATTGCTGACGTAACTCTTCTGCTTGCTTGCGAATATTTTCAGCGTCTTCACGTTCTTTTTCTGCCGTTTTCTTATTGGATTCCAGAGAGGCAATCATTTTCTCAACCTGATTTTCCTCTTTAGACACGGAACGGCGAGCTTTATCGATGATTTGCTCATTTAGGCCAAGACGTGATGCAATCGCAAATGCATTCGAACGCCCAGGAACCCCAACCAGTAATCGGTAGGTTGGACGTAGCGTCTGTACATCGAACTCTACACTGGCATTCACTACCTCTGGAGTATCATATGCATAGGCTTTTAACTCACTATAATGCGTTGTAGCTACTAGCCTAGCCCCTTTGGCTAACACATGATCCAAAATGGACATTGCAAGCGCTGCGCCCTCCGTAGGGTCTGTTCCTGCTCCTAATTCGTCAAACAGCACAAGGCTTTTTTCATCCATTTGATCTAATATGCGGATGATGTTAGTTAAATGACTAGAAAATGTAGATAAACTCTGCTCAATGGACTGCTCATCGCCTATGTCTGCAAAAATAGATGAGAAGACTGCCATCTCGGTTTCTTCTTGTGCTGGTATATGAAGACCTGCCATTGTCATTAAGGACAATAAGCCCAATGTTTTGATGGATACAGTCTTACCCCCAGTATTGGGACCTGTGACTACAATACCTGTATACCCTTTACCCAATTCTACATCTAGAGGAACGACTACCTTTGGATCAATCAGCGGATGACGTCCCTTTTTAAGCAAAATATAGCCTTCTTCATTTAATTTTGGACTAATGGCTTTCATGCTGTATGCTAACTGCGCCTTTGCAAAAATAAAATCAAGCTCAGCTAACACGGAAAGATTCTCCAATAACATCTCCACATGATCTGCTACTAGTACGGTTAACGTATAAAGAATGCGTTCCACTTCATGTTCTTCTTTTAATCTAGCCTCGCGTAGCTTGTTGTTCATCGACACAATCACTTCAGGTTCAATGAATAATGTAGCCCCTGATGCAGATTGATCGTGTACAATACCGCCAAAATGCGAACGATACTCCTGTTTGACTGGAATAACAAAACGATCTCCACGTATGGTGACAATGTTTTCCATCAGCATTTTTTGTGTAGATGAGGAACGAGTCATTTGGTCAAGTTTTTCGCGAATCCGTGCTTCAGAGCTTCTAATCTCCTGACGAATCTGACGCAATTCAAGACTGGCGCTATCGACTACTTCACCGTTATCATCAATACAGCGTTTAATTTCCGTTTCTAGGTCCCGAAGGCCCTCAATTCTATCTACCAGGCTTTGCAAAATGGATAGCTCATGCTCCTCGGAAATATCAGTAATAAACTGTTTAAGACGACGTCCCGCATGCAAAGTAGTAGCAATATCAAGAAGTTCCAGAGGTGCTAAGATCGAGTTCAACCGAGCACGCTGGATTGGCCCACGGATATTGCGAATACCGCCCAAAGGCACGCTTCCTTTAACACGTAATACCGTGCTTGCTTCCTCTGTTTGTCTTTGTGCATGACGAACAGCATCTATATGATTAAAAGGCTCAAGTGACTCAGCCAGTTCTCGTCCGAGCTCTGATGTGGTTTTCTCCATCAGCATGGCGATGATTTTGTTAAATTCCAGCGTTCGTAAAATCCTTCGCTCCACGTATGCTGCCCCCTTCTTATCTAATCATTTTATTATACCATGTCGTGCTATTAAATTTACAAAAAACCATTTCATGAAAAATCCAATTCTATTTGGATAGGTTGCCCATTGAAATAATTACATGCTATTTGTTGTACATACTTTATTTCCTAGTAAGCCAAAATGAAAACGTACACCTATCCTACTACAAGGAGGACTCGTTAATGAGTTTTATGCGTCACGTTATTCGCTTTATCGTTGCTGCAATTGTTCTGATGTTCGTCGGCTTCCTAGTACCGGGCTTTGCCGTAAATGGTTTCTGGACTGCCTTGCTTGCAGCAGTTGTTATTGCCCTTATTGGTTGGGGTGTCGAAAGCATTTTTGGTGATAAAATCTCTCCCTATAATCGTGGGATTGTCGGTTTCATCGTAAGTGCTATCGTCATTTACCTAACACAATTTTTGGTACCGGGTTTCCGCGTTACTGTTCTTGGCGCCTTGCTTGCTGCTTTAGTCATCGGTATTATTGACTTGTTTATCCCAATTAAAAATAAGATGGATATGCGCAACGGTGACTAATGAAGCCTACTGTAAAGCAATGCCTGCTTGGAAAACAACACATACTCGCATGTTTAGCAAAAGAGACTGCCCATGGCGGTCTTTTTGCATGCTGATGCTCATCTCGCCTGCGGTATATGAAAGGGCTGTTGAGAAATTATCTCAACAGCCCTGTAACTTCATACGGTCTATGTTGTATGTTTATCATTTGAAGGCATTTTACTGGCATCTTCCTGGAGCAGTCTGAGCAACTCCTCATACTCCTGTCGCAACCGGAAATATTCGTCAGCAATGTTTACTGAGCTTAATACAGCAATTTTAGCCGTATCTAGCCGAAAGTTCCCCTGTGCGATTTCTTTCATTTTATCGTCAACATATCTGGCTACCATCCGCATGTGGCTACTACTAGCCTTCCCGCTCAGGCGATACTGCTGACCATAGATTTCGACTGATAAACGATTTTTCCCATCTTCCTGCACGGAGTCTTCCTCCTTGAATAGCCCGACTATACGCTCATTACTACTAGGTTACTGAAAATGACTGTATTCGTCAAGGAATTTGATGGAGGTATTTACTAGGAACGTAATTCTGCTCCGACCTTGGTCAATGCTTCAATCACTTTTCCAGTGATCTCTTGCACTTCTTCATCCTGCAAGGTTCTCTCTGAATGGCGATACACAATAGAGTAAGCTACACTCTTTTTGTCAGAAGCAATACGCTCTCCTGTATAAATATCAAACAAGGTAACTGACTCAAGCAATTCCCCTGACTCTTCACGAATGATTGCTTCTAATTGTGCTACCGGCAAGCTACGTTCTACCACTAACGCTAAATCACGAGTAATAGCAGGGAATTTCGGAAGTGGTTTGTAATCAGTAAGATCTGCCGCGAAGCTGAACAGTTTTTGTAAATCAAATTGGAATACATAAGTTTCATCCAAATCATGATCCTTCTCTGTCTTAGGATGAAGCTGTCCCATATAACCGATCACTTCACCTTCAACGATGACATCGGCTGTACGTCCAGGATGCATTCCTTTGCGATTTTTATTCGCGGAATATGTTACAGCAAGAGGTTTTACTCCTAAACGGCTAAACAAGGATTCAACCAGCCCTTTCACCGTGTAAAAATCAACAGGAGCTTTTACACCCATCCAATTTACTGGCATCCACTGACCTGTTACAAGGCCACCCAGATACAAACGTTGCTCAGGTTGTTCTGTTAATTGTTCTTGTTCGGATAAGAAGACATGGCCTAATTCAAAGAAAGCTAAATCTTGGTTTTGTCTATTCTTGTTATACGTAGCCGTTTCTACAAGGCTTGCTAGCAAATTGGTACGTAATACGCTATGCTCTTCACTAATTGGCATAGCTAGTGGCACAGGGTGTAGATTACGTTCGTCTTGCAATCCGCTAAATTGTGCCAGTTTATCAGGATGCAATAATGCATAAGAAATTGTCTCAGACAGTCCAGCACCAATTAAGTGATGACGTGTAATGCGACGTAATTGCTGTTCTTTGGTTAACCCGCCTTGGAGTGATTCTCCAGTTGGCAATGTTACCGGAATTTGATCATATCCATAAAGGCGTGCAACTTCTTCAATTAAGTCCTCAGGTAGCGTAATGTCGCCACGGCGAGTAGGAACCGTTACAGTGAATAATGTTTCCTCTGCTTGCTCTGTCTGGTCAAATGTAAACTGTAAACGAGTAAAGATTTCTGCCACTTGTTCCTTTGCAATACTTGTACCTAGATGTTGATTAATTTTTGCAAGGGAGACAGAAACCACAGCAGATTGGTTTACCGTGATGGTTTGTTTAGCTACCCCTTTCGATACCTTGGCATGGGCTAGCTTTTGAATTAAGTGTGCAGCGCGATCGGATGCAACAGAAACACGTGATTGATCCACGCCCTTCTCCCAACGAACACAGCCTTCTGTACGCAGATTCAGCATTTTAGATGTACGGCGGATAGAAGCTGGCGTGTAGTAAGCTGATTCCAAAATAATCTCCTTCGTATTGTCGACGATCTCGGAGTTCGCTCCTCCCATTACGCCGGCGATACTCAAGCCTTTTACTTTGTCAGCAATAACTAATGCTTCTGGATCAAGAGTACGTTTTTGATCATCTAGCGTGGTTAGCTTTTCATTTTCTTGTGCCAAGCGAACAATAATTTGTTGATCGGATACTTCTTTGGCATCGAACGCATGCAATGGCTGTCCGTATTCTAATAATACATAGTTGGTAATATCCACTACATTATTGATTGGACGAGTCCCTGCTGCCATCAGACGATTCTTCATCCATTGTGGTGCGCTTGTAATCACTGCGTCAGTGAAGTGTCTACCTACAAATTCATAGCATTGCTCGCTAGCTTCAATTGCAACCGTAACAGGATTTGCTCCTCCATCCTCTGTTACTGATGTATCTGGCAATATAACCTCACGTCCATAAAGCGCTGCTACCTCGTAAGCAACTCCTAGCATGCTTAAACAGTCAGAGCGATTCGGGGTCAAGCCCAATTCCAACACGTAATCATTCAATCCTAAATACTCAATCGCATCTGCACCCAGCTCAGCATCTTCTGGTAAAACGAGAATACCTTCCTGTTGGTCCTTCGGAAGCAATTTATCGTTTAATCCTAGTTCTTTTGCTGAGCAAATCATCCCTTGGGATTCCACACCGCGAAGCTTAGATTTTTTAATTTTAAAGTTCTCAGGTAACACTGCACCGATCATCGCTACTGGAACTTTTTGTCCTTGTGCCACATTTTGTGCCCCACAGACAATTTGTAATAGCTCCTCTTGACCTACATCTACCTTTAGAACGCTTAGACGGTCTGCATCAGGATGCTTTTCACGTTCCTGAACATAACCGATAACAACACCTGTTACACCTTTATTAAGGGATTCAACACCCTCAACCTCAATTCCACTGCGAGTCATTTTTTCCGCTAATTCCTGCGGTGTTATATCTGTTAGATCGACATATTCTTTTAACCATTGATATGATACTTTCATTGCTTACATAATCCCCTTTCTTTGGCGAACCGACTAGGAACGGTTAAATTGACGTAGGAAACGCACATCATTTGTATAGAAATTACGAATATCCTCAATACCATACTTCAGCATTGCAATGCGCTCTACTCCCATACCAAATGCAAAACCGCTAACTTCCTGCGGATTATAGCCTGCCATTTCAAGAACGCGAGGATGAACCATTCCAGCACCCAAAATCTCAATCCATCCCGTTTGTTTACAAATACGGCAACCCTCTCCATGACAGATTACGCACTGAATATCTACCTCAACGCTTGGCTCTGTGAATGGGAAAAAGCTAGGACGAAGACGAATTTGCTGGTCTTCTCCAAACATTTGCTTAGCAAATGTAAGCAAGGTTCCTTTCAAATCACTCATGCTGATGTCTTTTCCAACCACAAGTCCCTCAATTTGAGTAAATTGGTGGGAATGTGTCGCGTCATCATCATCGCGGCGATACACTTTTCCAGGGCAAATGATTTTAAGTGGCGTTTTTCCTTCTTTTTTTAGCATGGTACGAGCCTGTACAGGCGAAGTATGCGTACGCAATAACAGCTCTTCTGTGATGTAGAAGGAATCCTGCATATCGCGTGCTGGATGTCCTTTTGGCAAATTGAGCATTTCAAAGTTGAAATGATCCAGCTCCACTTCAGGTCCCTCTGCTACTTCATAGCCTAGTCCAATAAAAATGTCTTCCAATTCTTCAATAATACGGGACAAAGGATGCATAGTTCCTGTCGGTACAGGACGACCTGGCAGTGTCACATCAATGGTTTGCTTATTTAGCTTGGCTTCTAGTACACGTGCTTCAAATTCCTGCTGTTTGGAAAGAATCGCTTCTTCAATCACTTGACGAACTTCATTCACTAGCTGGCCAATTTTTGGTCGCTCTTCAGCAGATAATCCACCCATACCACGTAAGATTTCTGTTAATTCGCCTTTTTTACCTAAGTATTTAACACGAAGATCCTGAAGCTCCTGTCCCTCGCCCACTTGTTTCAATAAAGCAAGTGCATTTTCTTTTAACTGTTGTAAACGCGTTTGCACAACAATCTCTCCTTTGTTTACAAATAAAAATACAACAAAAAAACTTCCTCCCTAAAAAAAGGGACGAAGTTTAATTTCCGCGGTACCACCCTAGTTAGACATCTCATTATGTCTCACCTTCGCATCCGTAACGTGGATAAACCGGTTCCTCCTACTTGAAAATTCGATTGTTACTTTGATCGTAGCCAGTTAAACCACAAGCATTTGATCACAGTTTTTCAATCTTGAGTTCAGAGGTCTGCTCATGAGGGAATTCCATAGAGATCACGTAAAAGTGCTTCCAGTCGCTTTTATGCGGCACCTTTTCCCTGAACACGTCATCTGTTCTATGTACTAGTCTCAATCCTAGCATTTATGACAATTATTTTAGAATTTGCGATTAATTATACCTCACAATGGGGGTCACTTGCAAAAGAAAACCAGATAATACCCAAAAATTAGTCGCAACCACAATCTGCTTTACGTTGACGTACCGCCTCATATAACATTACACCGGTGGCAACAGCGGCATTTAACGATTCTGTACGTCCATAGATTGGAATGTGAATCAGCTCGTCTGCTTGAGAAAGCACAGAATCAGACACGCCTCGTGCTTCATTCCCAATCACTATGGCAACTTTTCCGCTATATACCGGTTCGTCATACTCTCGGCTTTGTTGTCCAAGAGCTGTCACTAGTATACGTCCGCCTGCCATTTTTATTTCCTCCGATACAGCTTTTACATCACAAGTGAATACAGGCATACGGAAGAATGAACCCATCGTTGAACGCAATACCTTACCATTATAAAGGTCGACACTGCCTCGTCCCATTAAAACAGCATCTACACCAGCCGCCTCTGCTGTCCGCATAATCGTGCCAACGTTACCAGGGTCTTGTAATTCATCAAGAATAAGTATGAGAAAATCATATTTTCTCATTTTTTCCCATTCTGTATCCCAATCATTAGACCGCATTTTCACTTCTGCTACGATTCCTTGCGGTGTCTTCGTTTCAGATAATTTACTTAACACGACATCCGTTGTAGATATGCATTTGACATGGTCAGAGAATGCTTCAAGCGCTCTCATCACTGTAGCAGGCAAACCTTTGCCCTCGTCAAATAAGAGCGTCACCACTTCCATATTTGACAATAGAGCTTCCTCCACCAAATGCTCTCCCTCTATGAGGAAACGCCCTGCCGCTTCTCGACCTTTTTTAGTTTGCAATTCCTTCAATCGCTTTACGAAAGGATTTTGCAAGGATTGTATATGTTCTACTTTCATGTATTTATGCCTTCTCCTCGAATTCTTTCAAATCCATATTATGACCAATAACCACCAATACATCGTCATGCTGCAAAACAATGTCTGGACCCGGGGAAATGTTAAACGATTGGTTACTCTTAATAGCAATAACGTTTACCCCATACTTGGCACGAACGTCAATGTCGCGTAGAGACTGTCCAACCATCGAATGAGATACGACGACCTCAGCCACGCTATAATCTTCAGCAAGCTCGATAAAATCCAGTACATTAGCTGATATTAAATTATGAGCCACACGTATTCCCATATCACGCTCAGGGAAAACCACTCGATCAGCTCCGACCTTATATAGAACCTGCCCATGACGCTCGTTTTGGGCTTTTGCTACAATTTTTTTAACGCCCATTTCTTTTAAAATCAGTACAGTCAAGATACTGGCTTGAATATCAGCGCCAATGGATACAACGACAACGTCAAAGTTACGAATCCCAATTTCTCGCAATGCCATTTCATCAGTAGAATCGGCAGCAACCGAATGTGTTACATTTTGGATATTTTCATTAATACGCTCTTCGTCTTCATCGATTCCCATCACTTCATAACCCATTTCGTATAAAGCATGAGCCACACTGGAACCAAAGCGTCCCATTCCGATAACGGCAAATTGTTTTGACATGATTCAACCTCCCATTTGTCCTACTAGATTATAACATAGCGCTGAAACAGTACAAAAGGAATGTAAATGTAGCGTTCAACGAATACTAATAAAAGAGATCATCTATATTTTTGATGTAAAAAGGAGTGTTATACAGGTGAATATTAATGCGTTAAATCTTCGTCAAGCTATCATGTATAAAATGCAAGGTTCCAGTCCTGCATCCGTAGAAGAAACAATCAATGATGCGATTCAAAGTCGTATGGAAAAAACCTTACCAGGACTTGGCGTATTATTTGAGGTGCTATGGCAAAACAGCGGTTCCGATCTGCAACAACAAATGGTCACTACCATTTCCGAGCATATTCCAGCGAATACAGACTCTCCTGTATAAAGTAAGAACTTAACGCTACTTTGCTACTTCTTTTTTACCAAAAGACAATGGGGACTTGCAAGTTAAGTTACCGTTGTCTTTTTTGCATAGAAAAAAGCGAGCCTTGGTTTACAACCAAAGCCCACCTTGTTTTTACTTATTCAAAAGAAGTCAATTCGGCTACTTTTTCTTTATCTAAGCGCTTCACCAAAGCAATCAATAATTTTACCAGATTCTCATAATCATCATAATGAAGCACAGAAGCATGACTATGGATGTAACGCGTTGCTACAGAAAGCGCAATGGATGGTACCCCACTACCCGTAAGAGTAAACGCCGCCGCGTCTGTAGCCCCACCTGGAATAGAAGTTAATTGATACGGTATATTTTCCATTTCAGCCGTCTCAATAACAAAATCACGTAATTTTTGCGGTGCAATCATGCGAGCGTCATATAGCCCAATTTCAACCCCGGCACCTGCTTTGGATGGTGCATCATTTTTGCTGACGCCTGGCGTATCACCAGCGATCCCCACATCTACTGCAATACCAATATCCGGTTTTACCAAATTAGCTACGGTGAAAGCTCCGCGAGTACCAACTTCCTCCATTACAGTTCCTGCTGCATACAAGGTATTAGGGTGTTCCACACCTTGAAGCCTCTTCATTAAGTCAATAGCAGCAGCACAACCCATGCGATTATCCCATGCTTTCGCCATTAGCATTTTTGGATTTTTTAATACGGTAAATGGACACACCGGAATAATCGGATCACCCAAGCGAACCCCGAATTCCTCTGCTTCTTTTATACTGGAAGCTCCAATATCCACAAACATATCTTTGATTTCAACCATTTTACGGCGCTTTTCCATTGGCATAACATGAGGCGGAATAGAGCCAATTACTCCATCTAGGAAGCCATCCTTGGTTTGAATATGTACGCGCTGTGCCAGCATAACCTGCGGCCACCATCCACCCAGCGGTTGAAATTTCAGAAAACCTTCATCTGTAATCCGCGTTACCATAAAGCCAACTTCGTCCAAATGTCCCGCGATAAGCACTTTAGGCCCGTTAGCATCGCCTGTTTTTTTAGCGATTAGGCTCCCTAAATTATCATAAGTAATTTCATCTGCGTACGGTTCTATGTATGATTTCATAACCTGACGAGCTTCTTGTTCAAAACCGGGTACACCATGAGCCTCTGTTAGATCACGTAGCATTTGTTCAGTCTTTTGATCCATATCTTTCATTCCTTTCTGCGTTGCGTGTTGTATCATACGAAATATGGTATCACATAATACCACATCACATACAAAGCCCCACCATTCCATAATAAACAAAGTGGTATCAGAACACAAAAAGACGGATGCTTAGTTTTATGACGCCATAAGAGCATCCCTAAACCTACGCCCACAGCACCTCCAAGCGCAGCTAGCAAAAAAAACGTAGCCTCGGGTATTCTCCAAGAGTTATGCTTGCGAGCAAGACGTTTGTCCCATCCCATTGCACACAGCGCATAAAGATTGATGAATCCAATCGCTATTGAAATAAGCAGAAGCTGATGTAATACAACTCCAATTAACAGCATAACCAATGTTACTAGAAAAATACTATTTCTCTGGCGCTTATGAGCCTGTAATTTTTTCGGGATCACTTTTGATCCCCCTCTGGTGTTTTATTCGAACGTTTTTTAAAGCAGCAAAAGCGATAAAGAATCAAGCCTATAATTAGGGCTATTATCACCCACAATGTGATAAAACCATAATGACGGCTCACAGCGATAATATGATCGACATGGTTACCAAAAAAATAACCTAAAAAATAGAACGCCAATGCCCAAATCAGACCAGTGGAGTAGGAATATAGCGCATATTTACGAAAAGTCATACCTCCGACTGCAACAACATATGGCACTAAATGACGTACAACTGGCAGCAAATAGCTGATAAACAGTGAAAACGTACCATATTTTTGAATGAGTGCGGTCGATCGATCTATATAAGGTCCAAATTTCTTTTTCTTAGCTAACCGAGTAAGTATAGGTGGACCTACCCAACGTCCTAAAAAAAAGCCGATAGACAGACCCGAAACCACTCCCAAATAGCCAGCAAAAAAGGCATAGTACGGATTCAAGTAACCAAGAGCAGCCACTAGTCCACCTGTTGCTACTACCAGTTCATCAGGAACAGGCAAACCCACAATGCCCAGCCACAGGAGGAAAAAGATGGCCAGATATCCATATTGTTCAATAAAATGAAGTAACACATCCACACTCATGTCCAAAGAAGCTCCCCTTTTGTCTTATCTGAGATCCAAACGTCTTTATCGTTGGTATTACGATTTACTTATCATTTTCGTTACATTCCTCATCGAATTCGCAGGAAAAGTTTAGGCAATAAAGGTTTCGTCATGTGTAAGAACTACTTTGGGCATGGTGCAAAAATAGCAGTGTGGATCGCGTACCTAGGTCACTTTATACTACTGTCTGTTTCCTTCTGGGTACTGTCTAGGCAACTGTTTGTGGTACCGGTACACAGACGAATGTATTGGAAGCCCCTTCCACAAATGGATAATACATCACCAAAACAAAATTACCCTCAACCATTTCACCCGTTTTTATATAGTGTTCTACATTAAATGAGACATGCGCTACTGTAGTATGTTTCGCATATTCCTTTTCTGTTTCAGCGTGTAGGGCAAAATCTGCACGTAAATCTTTACGTTTACTTGCTACATTTTGATAAATCGCTTGTAATTCTGATTTGTTGACCGTATCTTCCCACCAGATTTTACGCGGCCGATATTTCTGACTTAATAAGTAATCAAACTTTAACATACTTAATGAATGACTTGTTTGATTAGGAGCTTTCCTTTCAAGAAAACGTTGGAGACGAATAAACAAATCTTCTAGCTGGTGCCCAAAGCGTCCCCAGCCTTGCTCTTCCCAATAATCGCCAAACTCTTGAAAGAAATCAAATGGCGTCGCAAAATGATGAGCCATAATCCATTCAAACGCCTTGTCCATTCTATGAGCATTCCAATATTTCTCTAAAATATCTTCCGTACGCTTAATGCGCTGCATGTCATTAAAGGAAAGTACGTTATTCCCAAGAATTTCATAGGGTGACTGATCCATAAATATATACCCATGTTCTGCAGCACGAGCCCTCACACCTGTACCTCGTAGCATTTTTAAAAAGCCTAATTGCAACTCTTCCGGACGCAAAGCAAATACTTCGTTAAACGTCTTGCGGAAGGATGCATAATCTTCCTCTGGTAATCCCGCGATTAAGTCTAAGTGCTGATCAATTTTACCAGATTCTTTGATTTTCAGCACGGTATAACTTAATTTTTCAAAATTTTGTCGGCGCTGTACAAGACGATTTGTTTCGTCATTGGTTGATTGAACCCCAATTTCAAAGCGGAAAATACCTGGCGGCGCATTCTCAGCTAAAAAGTCCACTACATCTGGCTTCAGGATGTCGGCTGTTATCTCAAATTGAAAAATGGTTCCATTATGGTTATCAATTAAAAATTGAAAGATCTCCATAGCATACTGCTTATTAATATTAAATGTCCGATCCACAAATTTAATGGTTTTCACTCCATGATCTATTAAACGCTTCAAATCGCGCTTCACCCGATCTAGATCAAAATAGCGAACTCCGTTTTCAATGGAGGACAAACAGTACTGACAGCGAAAAGGGCAACCGCGAGATGCTTCAAAATAAACGACACGGTTATTTAATTCATCTAAATCCTCTTCATAAGGAGATGGTAAGTGGTTTAAATCCTTCGTTTGTATACGTTGCATCGAAAAACGGACACGTTCCCCATCCCGATAAGCAATACCTGGTACTTCTTTTAATAGCGGAGCGTCACCGGTTTGTTTTGCCCGGTCATAAGCCTGACATAATTCCAGAAATGTCTCTTCACCCTCACCCATTACAATTACATCAATGGCAGGATAATTTTTCATCCATTCGTCTGTATCGTACGAGACTTCTGGACCTCCTAATATAATCGGCACATTTGGACAAATCTTTTTTACATTATTAATTACGTCCAGCGTCTCACGAATATTCCAGATATAACAGGAAAATGCAATAATATCAGGCTGACGCTTATGAATATCCCCCACAATATTAATCAAAACATCATTAATGGTGTATTCGACCAGTTCGATATTTGGATAATGAGGCTTTGCATAGCTACGCAAATACCGTAAAGCCAAAGAAGAATGAATATATTTGGCGTTAAGGGTTGCAAGTAAAATTTTCATTAGATATGGTCACTCCTTTTTCTACGCCCTTCATTATACTGTTCTGCGCAATTCTCTGACAACATGTCCTAGTTCGGGCAGGATTAATTTGACCATTGCTAGTTTAACCGCTCCTGTGGAACCTGGTGTGGAAAAAATCGCTTTTCCCTTATAGGTGCCCGCTATTGCTCTAGATAGTATGGATGCGGAACCAATATCCTCGGTATAACTTAGCATGCGGAAAATCTCGCCAAACCCGGGCATCTCTTTATCAAGCAATCCTTTTACCGACTCATATGTATGATCACGAGGAGCAATACCAGTTCCTCCGTTAAGCAAAATTACATCTACCTCTGGGTGCTCTATACCTTGCTCAATTACAGCCTGTATCTGCGCTGGTTCATCTTTTACAATATAATAAAGAAGAGTGGTATGACCCGCTTCTTCCAAAAGATTTTTCATTAGCTTTCCACTTTTATCTGTTTCTTCGTCCCTTGTATCAGATACGGTGACAACCATTACCCCCACACTTTTAGGTGCAGTTGCTTTATGTTCGGTTGTGCTCATTTCATTATTCCTCCTCGGATACCTCTTTTTCAAAACGCTACAGTTCCATTGTACTCGATCATAAGCCAGATTATAGAGACAAGCAACGAAAAAACTAGATTGTAATTCCTATCATACCCTTCTTTTTCCAAGCGCAAAAGCCCGACACTTCTATGGCACTCTAGACCACAAAGTTCGGGCTAATGGATGATAACTTACTTACATATCTCTTGCCTTGTATTCATACATAAATGAAAAGCACTTATGGCAAATCAATCAGCATAAAATAGGAGTCTTGTCCTGCTACTAGCTCCAGCTTATCCAAATCGGTAATTCGCGCTGAATCACGTCGTTCTAATACTTGTCCGTTGACCTCTACTTGTCCCTCCATGATAAATAGGAACGTTCGTCTATTCGTCTGCTGTGGGAACAAGATGTTCTTGCCTGCTTCTAAACGAGACAAATAAATAGTCATATCTTGATGGATATGTGCAACACGATGCTCTTGTTGATTAGCCGATACGACAGGCAACAAGGCATTTAGCATCGCCTTTTGATCATAAGCAAACTGTTCGTATGACGGCGTTAAGCCATACTCCTTCGGTTCAAACCATAATTGAAGCAGCTTCGCTTCCTCCGTAGTGGAGCCATTATACTCAGAGTGCAAAATACCTGTACCAGCAGACATACGTTGAATTTCGCCCGGCTTAAGCTCCTCTTCATTTCCTGTACTGTCTTTATGGCGCAGAACACCTTCTAGCATGATCGTAACAATCTCCATCTCCTTGTGCGGATGTGTTCCAAAACCATATCCAGCTTGGATGGTATCGTCATTTAGCACTCTCATGGGACCAAAGTTCATATTGTCTGGATCATAATATTCTGCAAAGGAAAAACTAAATTGTGTTTTCAACCAGCCATGATTCGCTTGGAAACGAGAATCTGATGGAAAAATTTTTATCATAGTAGCTCACCTCATAGCTTTAGTTTGTGGGTATTGTAACGATATATTCTTGTTTCCATCGTATCAAAGTAACTAACTTTTGTAAAGTAACTAATTATTTATTGAAAACAAAATGAATCGAGTCCTTTTTTGAAACTTATATCTTCTACCTCCGTATACAGAATAAATCGAAGTTTTATGTCGATTATTTTTTCATGCAAAAACACTACTTCCTATTCATATAGATCAAGGAAAATATCGAGAAAAGGAGGCATCCCATCCTTATGGCTTTATTACTAAAAATACTTTTACCTATTGGTTGCTTCTTTCTTTGTTGGTATTTTATGAGTCGTTTATTTCATCCCTTACGTGCATTTAGGCAAGCTAGACGAAAAGGTACGTTTCATTTATTAGATACGCCAAGTAATATCAGACAAAATCTGCTTTTAACGTATAAAAAGGCGGTATATGAAGGGGAAAAATACTCAGAACCAGGTAAACCCTCCCATGTAAACTGGATCGTGTTAACCTTAACCAAGCCTACTACGGAAGAACTATTGTCTTTAGACTATGAGCTAATGGAAAGCCGTTTACATGAGCATTATCCTCAAGCCCAAATACAATGGCCACCTTGCACGAAAAGGAACTCTCTTTAGGCCTTGATTGGGCCTTTTTTTATTTTGAGCTGTTTGTAGAGCACAATTACCGCTCTCCTTCTTCATGTTTATTAATCTTTTACTACTTATGCCGGACTCTTTTTTTAACGTTACATTTATTGGAATTTCGGTACTTTTTCTTATTGATGAACAATTGATTTTCTGCTACGCTTGTGAGCAGTTTCCACTACAAACCAAAGTAAGACCTTACTTTTAATGGTTATACTATCAATAACGACGTATTTCCTTAAAAGGTAATGTCAGGCAAAGGAAGAGGTTGCGATGTTAGTAAAATTAATTAAAAAATCCCATTTAAGCCCACCCAAGGTGCTCGTCTTAGGCTTTGCGCTTATCATTGCAATTGGTTCCATCTTATTAACTCTTCCTATTGCAACGAACGACGGCCAGGGGCTTTCTTTGATCAACGCCGTGTTTACCTCTACGTCTGCTACCTGCGTAACAGGACTAGTAGTAACAGATACTGGAACAACTTTTACACTGTTTGGGCAACTAGTGATTTTAGCACTCATTCAAGTAGGCGGTTTAGGATTCATGACTCTTGCTACTTTTTTTGCTCTTCTTATGGGGAAAAAAATATCCTTACAACAGCGTCTCTTGTTGCAGGAGTCTCTTAACCAGATTTCTATCGAGGGGGTAGTCAGGCTTGCCAAGATGCTTCTGATCTTTACAGGCTTGATCGAATTGACAGGGGGAATTTTGCTTACACTACGCTTTGCCTTTGATATGCCGTTTGCGAAAGCTTTGTATTACGGTATGTTTCATTCCATATCTAACTTTAACAATGCCGGATTCGATCTCATGGGCGAATTCAGTAGCTTAACAAAGTATGTGAGTGATCCCATCGTTAATATAACAGTTTGTTTGCTGATTATTTTAGGCGGGATTGGATTTATTGTGATGGCAGAGGTATATGGGTATCGAGATACGAAACGATTATCATTACATACAAAGGTTGTTCTAACTACCACAGCCATTTTGATTATTCTAGGTACGCTAGCCATTTTTATCCTAGAGTTTACGAATCCCAAAACGCTACAGCCATTGTCTCCTGTTGGTAAGTTTTTTGGAGCGCTCTATCAATCTGTTACGGCTAGAACGGCTGGCTCTAATACGATAAGCATTGGCGATATGCATCAGTCGAGTTTGTTCTTTATGATTGTGTTAATGTTTATCGGGGCTTCACCTGGATCTACAGGTGGCGGTATTAAAACTACCACCTTTGCCACCCTATTAGGAGCAGTATGGGCGCAAATAAAAGGGAGAGAAGATGTTATTTTCTACCGTCAACGTATTCTGCCGCATATGATTTATAAATCCCTAACCGTAACGATGACTGCCTTATTTATCGTAATTATAGTAAGTATGATTTTGACGATTACTGAGCCAGGCAAGGATTTTTTAATGATTCTCTTTGAGAGTGTCTCTGCCTTTGCAACGGTTGGTTTATCAATGGGACTTACCCCTGATTTATCTGATATCGGAAAAATTGTCATCTCCTTGACCATGTTTGCTGGACGTGTAGGACCGTTAACTATCGCCTTTGCATTAGCCCAGCGAAATCGAAAGGAATACTTCCGCTATCCAAAAGGAAAAATTATGATCGGGTAATGCGAAAAACACAAAAAGACCACTCAGAAAAACTTATTTTCTGTAGTGGTCTTTTTTCCATTTTATTTAGCAATGACTGCCTTCCTTAGTTCAGCAACAACCAACTGCCCCATTTCTATCGTACTAAGCGCTTCTGCTTTATTGGCTGCCAGATCACCTGTACGATGACCTGCTTCCAATACAGACCATACCGCTTGCTCGACTCGGTCTGCGGCTTCATCTAAATGCAATGAGTAACGCAGTAGCATCGCTACAGACAAGATCGTAGCTAGCGGATTAGCAATGCCCTTCCCGGCTATATCGGGTGCTGACCCATGTACTGGCTCATACAAGCCAAAGCTACCTGAAGCAAGGCTCGCAGAAGCCAGCATGCCGATAGAGCCAGTCAGCATGGCAGCCTCGTCACTTAAAATATCCCCAAACATATTCTCCGTTACAATCACATCAAATTGCTTTGGTGCACGCACTAGCTGCATGGCGCAAGAGTCAACCAGCATATGTGAAAGTTCTACATCAGGGTAATCGGTAGCAACCTGATCAGCCACCTTTCGCCATAGACGTGAGCTTTCCAATACATTTGCTTTATCCACGGAGACAAGCTTCTTTTGCCGTTTTCGAGCGATGTCAAAAGCGGTTCGTATGATGCGCTCCACTTCTTCCTCACGGTATAGTAACAAGTCCTCTGCTGTATCCTGACCATCCTCTCCGATATAGCGCTTCTTGTCACCAAAGTAGATGCCACCTGTTAATTCACGTACAACGATTAAATCAACGCCTGCCACTACTTCTGGTTTTAAAGAGGATGCTTCTACGAGACTTTCATGCATGGTTGCAGGTCGCAAATTAGCAAACAGACCTAAGGCTTTGCGAATCCCCAGAAGACCTGTTTCCGGGCGTAAGTGGCCCGGATTCTGGTCCCATTTTGGGCCACCAACTGCACCAAGCAATACAGCATCCGCCTCTTTACATATGCGGATTGTCTCCTCAGGCAACGGTGTTCCTTCTTCATCAATCGCACAACCGCCGATTTTTCCATAAGTAAACTGAAAGCAGTGACCTGTTTGCTCAGCAACTACTTCTAATACTTTAACCGCTTCGGCAACAATTTCAGCCCCAATTCCATCCCCTGGAAGAACGGCCACATTAAAGGTTTTTGTCATATCTCGATCTCTCTCTTTCGCTTCTTAACTAACTGGTACTCCCGGTCATTTGCAATTCTCTCTCTGTTTCCTCAATCCGAATCATTGGACTTTTGGCTGTAAACTGGTCATTAGACTGGTTGTGCGTCAAGTACCTCTCCGCGTGCCCGAATCAGCTTGTTAATTGCCCGCACATAGGCAATCGCACTCGCTTCCATAACATCGGTACTTAGCCCTCTTCCTTGAGAAATTTCATCTCCTTGCTGCAGACGAACATACACTTCTCCTAGAGCATCTTTCCCGTGTGTAACCGAGATAATCTTATAATCAATTAATGTGACATCTTCACCGATCGCTCTATCGATAGCTTTGTAAATGGAATCGACCGAACCATTGCCACAAGCAGCTTCTTCATAAGTCTCACCATCTGTGCGAATAATGCGTACGCTGGCTGTGGGGGTGCTTTGATTGCCATAGGAAAGCTGAATGGAATCAAGCTGATACATTTCTTCACTATCAGCCATTTTCGCATCAATTAATGCCAAAATATCGTCGTCACTAACTTCTTTCTTTTTATCACATAGCACTTTAAATGCCTGGAAAGCCGTATCAATCTGCTCCGTCTCCAAATGATAGCCAAGCTCTGCAAGCTTATCCTTAAAGGCATGTCGCCCTGAATGCTTGCCTAGTACCAATAGATTAGACTTGTACCCTACTGTTTCTGGACGGATAATTTCGTAGGTTTCCGAATTTTTTAATACGCCATCTTGATGGATACCCGATTCGTGTGCGTACGCGTTTGCACCTACAATGGCCTTGTTACCAGGCACAATCATCCCCGTTAGACGGCTGACCAATTGGCTGGTACGGGCAATTTCTTTCAACTGCCATTTTGTTTCTACCTGATAGAAGCTCTTTCTTGTTTCCAGGGCCATCACAACTTCTTCTAGCGACGTATTACCTGCTCGCTCACCGATTCCATTGATTGTACCTTCCACTTGCGTTACTCCTGCTTCAATCGCGGCCAAGCTATTCGCAACAGCCATTCCTAAATCATCATGACAATGACAGCTTAGCTTAATACTCGCCGTTTCAGGGACACGAATAATCATTTCGCGAAAAATGTTTCCGTATTCCTGCGGTGTTAAATAGCCCACTGTGTCAGGCAGATTAATAACATTGGCTCCAGCCGCAATAACAGCCCTCACTACCTCTGCCAAATAAGGAAGCTCCGTACGACCAGCATCTTCAGCGGAAAACTGTACGTTAGATACGTACTTTTTCGCATGCTTGATCGCTGCTACCGCTCGTTCAATCACTTGTTCCTTTGACATGTTTAATTTATGCTCGCGATGAATTGGAGACGTAGCCAGAAAAACATGAATGCACGGATTTTGAGCATCACGTAGCGCCTCGTAGGCCTTATCAATATCACCTGATACAGATCTGGCTAGGCTGACAACTGTTGCATTTTTTACTCGTTTAGCGACTTCAGCAACCGACCGAAGATCACCGGGGGAGGCAGCGGCAAAGCCAGCCTCCATTCGAGAAACACCCAAACGTTCGAGTTGGAGAGCAATCTCCACCTTTTCATTCATGCTCAAATTCACTCCTGGAGATTGTTCTCCATCACGCAATGTGGTATCAAAAATCTCGATAGTACGCATTACACTTCCTCCTCCCAGCTCTCCATTTTGTTTATAACTCAATAAATATATTGAGTGCTTTTTGACGTAATCAGATATCTTAGGCTTTTACTGGAGCTTGCTCCTCTTTCTTTTCTTTTTGAATCCAAGCCATCATATTGCGTAATTTTTCACCCACTTGCTCAATGCCATGCTCACTTTCTAGGCGGCGGCGTGCATTGAAGCCTGGACGGTTCGCTTGATTTTCGAGAATCCAATTACGTGCGAATGTTCCATCTTGGATTTCTGCAAGGACTTTTTTCATCTCTTGACGTGTTTCATCTGTTACAATGCGACGCCCTGTGCTATAGTCACCATACTCTGCTGTATCACTGATGGAGTAGCGCATACGAGCTAAGCCACCTTCATACATCAAATCAACGATCAGCTTCAATTCATGCAAACACTCGAAGTAGGCGATTTCCGGCTGATAGCCTGCATCTACTAGCGTATCAAATCCTGCTTTTACTAGCTCAGATACGCCACCGCACAATACAGCCTGCTCACCAAACAGATCTGTTTCTGTCTCTTCACGGAACGTGGTTTCAATAACCCCTGCCTTGGTGCTGCCAATTCCGCTTGCATAAGCAAGAGCTGTTTCTAATGCTTTTCCGCTATGATCCTGATGAATAGCTACCAAGCTAGGTACACCAAAGCCTTCTACATATACACGGCGAACAAGGTGACCAGGACTCTTAGGTGCGACCATAATGACATCTACATTGTCAGGCGCTACAATTTGACCGAAATGAATATTGAATCCGTGTGAGAAAGAAAGGGTCGCTCCTGCTTTTAAATTCGGTTGAATCTCTTCTTTGTAGACACGGCCCTGATGCTCATCCGGAAGCAGAATTTGAATAACATCTGCCTGACTGGTAGCCTCTGCTACTGTGTACACTTCAAAACCATCGTTTTCAGCTTGTTTCCAGGATTTCCCCGGGCGTAGACCAATGATTACTCGATATCCGCTATCACGTAGGTTTTGGGCTTGTGCATGACCCTGACTACCGTACCCAACGATCGCGATAGTTTTTCCGTAAAGAGCAGCTTGATTAGCATCTTGTTCATAATAGATTTTCATCATAAGTAAATTCCTCCTAGTTTTTCGGTTGTTTTTATTTGTAAATTTTAAAAATTCAATTTCTATTAAATTAACTGATTAAACTTGCATTAATTCCAGACTTAGACCGCGAGCCATTGCCACGCTTCCTGTGCGTGTTAATTCTTCAATTCCATAAGGAGATAGCAAAGCTAGCAGAGCATCGATTTTCTCACTATCACCAGTTGCCTGAATAATAATGGATGTGGGTCCGATATCGACAATGGAGGCTCGAAACGGTTCTACAATACCAGTGAGCTCGGTCCGCTGACCAGCTTCGGCATGAACTCGAATTAAAGCAATTTCTCTTGCTACCATCGGGTCCTTACTCAGATGGGTTACCGAGATAACATCAATAAGCTTACACAATTGTTTCATCAATTGATCAAGCTGATGCTCATCTCCGTTTGTTGAAATAATCATTCGGGACAAACCTGCTTCTTCTGTTGAGCCTACAGTAATACTGTCGATATTAAAATTGCGTTGGCCAAACAGTATGGCTACTCGAGTCAGAACACCGGGATGGTCGTTTACCAAAAGGGCTAATGTATGTCGCTGCATGTTACTCATCCCCCAGCATCATTTGATCTAGCGTGCATCCCGCTGCCACCATTGGGTACACGTTTTCTCCAGCTGCTACTCTAAAATCAATTACTACAGGTCCATTGAATTCCAATGCTTCCTTCCAGACAGACCGAGCTTCTGCTGAGGTAGTAGCTCGCATTCCTCTGATACCATAGGCTTCTGCTAATTTCACAAAATCAGGGCTACATGTTAAATCAATCGAACTATAGCGCTGATCGTAGAATATCTCTTGCCATTGCCGCACCATGCCTAGACATTGATTATTTATGATAACCACTTTGACAGGAAGCTTGTGTTGGGCTAAAATCGCTAGCTCCTGATTGGTCATCTGGAATCCCCCATCTCCTACGATGCTGATTACAGTACGGCCAGGATAAGCAATCTGCGCTCCAATCGCTGCTGGAAAACCAAAGCCCATCGTGCCAAGACCACCAGATGAAATAAATGAGCGCGGATTTTTGACCTTGTAATATTGGGCACTCCACATCTGATGCTGCCCAACATCCGTTGTCACAATTGCTTCACCATTTGTTGTTTCATAAAGCATTTCGATTACTTCCTGCGGTTTAAGCTGACCATCTTTTTTATAGCTGTACGGGTGCGCCTTCTTCCATCCATGCAATTGTTTCAGCCATGCACTGGTTTGGAGCGATTTAGCTAGTAATAATGCTTTTTCTAACGTACTTTTGATATCTCCTGCTACACAGACTGCTGTTTTAACATTTTTGCCTAATTCTGCCGGATCGATATCCACATGGACAATTGTGGCGTTTGGTGCGAATTCCTTCGTGCGCCCCATCGTAATGCGATCATCAAAACGTGCTCCTAAACCAATCACACAGTCTGCATTAATTAAAGCTTGATTAGCCGTATAATTCCCGTGCATGCCCGGCATACCAAGTGATAATTCATGTGTTCCAGGAAAGTTTCCTAGTCCCATAAATGTGCTGATAACAGGGATGCGGGTCAGTTCTGCAAAAGCAAGTAATTCCTGATGAGCGTTAGCAGCTAAAATACCCCCTCCAGCTAAAATGACTGGGCGTGTAGACTTATTGATCGCTGTAATAAATTGCTCCATCTCATCGTCTGAGGGTATCAAAGTAGGTGAATAGCCGCGAACGCTAACACCCTCAAGCGGGTGAAACGGTGCTACGCTATTGCAAACATCCTTGGGAATATCAATCAGCACCGGACCTGGACGACCTGTCGTTGCAATATAAAAGGCCTCTTTTATGATGCGCGGAATATCGCGGATATCACGAATAAAATAGTTATGCTTGGTAATCGGCATGGTAATTCCTGTAATGTTTGCTTCCTGAAAAGCGTCTGTTCCAATCATGTTTTGGGCAACGTTTCCGGTAATGCAGACGAGCGGTACGGAGTCCATTTGTGCTGTGGCAATGCCTGTGACTAAATTGGTAGCCCCTGGCCCTGATGTTGCCATTACTACTCCCGCTTTTCCACTTGCTCTTGCGTATCCATCGGCTGCGTGAATAGCCCCTTGCTCGTGCCTTGCCAAAATATGCTTTAAACGGCTGCCATAGAGTGAGTCGTAAATTGGCAGAACGGCTCCTCCAGGATAACCAAAAATATGCTCAACACCTTCTAGCAATAGGCAACGCAACAGGGTTTCTGCCCCTGTCAGTTCTTCGCCAAATCTCATTTCAGGTAACATCCGCGTCTGTTCTGCGGTCTCGATCATCTTCTCTCCTCCCTATCCCTTTTAGCAAGTAAAAGTCTTTTTTTGCATAAAAAAATCCCATCACCCCGACATACGAAAGATGTCTGATTGGGGCGAAGGGATTCGCGGTACCACCCAAATTTGCTGATTCCTCGCGGAAGATCAGCCTTGGACAGGTCAGTGATAACTCTGACTGTCAGCGCGATAACGGGCGCTAAGCGGTTACACCTACTAGACCTAAATCGTTCAGCTAACAGCTCAGAGGCGAGCAATTCATTACGTTCCTATCCGGTTCTCAGCATCCCGGACTCTCTGTGAAAGAATGAGTAACCAATCATGTCCTCATCAAAGCCATCGAAATATTCTCTCAAATCGAAATAATTCAGTTTAAAGTGTCATGTGAATTGTCTGAAAATAATTGTTATGACTGATTATAGCCAGCCCGAAAATATGTGTCAATCAAATCAAATTCTTTTTATTAAACTTTTTCCCGAACGATTGCTCACTAGAATTGATCAGGCTCTTATGGATCATAACTGAAAGCGCATACAAGATTTTTTGTTCACATACCTGTTTTTTTAAAAAGAATTTTCTTTGAAGCATTTGTCCCACACGAATATTCCTTAAAAGCAGAACTAAACAAATCACTAACATTCAAAACGATACAAATACATAATGTTCGTTATTTTCTCAATACCTACTCATTCATAGTCGACCTAGTTATCTGCTGTTTTATTCCCCATACGCCCTATGTATCCAAATGCATAAAAAAAACGCAGAGAAGCTATCATTTCTCTGCGTATGTCTATTTTTCACTGTATTTATCCACTTTTCCCTCTCAATTCGTATTCCTCTACTTCTGTGTGTTCACAGTTTATCCTTGCATTTTTTCTCGTTCGCGAAGACCTTGTATTAACACCTGCGCTACTTCTGGACGTGAAAATTCTGGTGGAGGAGTAATGCCATTTCGGAGTAATTCCCGTACTTTAGTCCCTGATAATGCAACGTGATGCGCTTTGTCATGCGGGCATGTTTTCGTCGTAGCCATTCCTTGGCATGCTTGGCAGAAAAAGCTATGCTCAAAAAACAGGAGCGTTATTCCCAGCTCCTCTGGGGTAAATTCTGAAAAAATATGTTGTGCATCATATGTGCCATAATAGTCGCCAACACCAGCATGATCTCGTCCCACGATAAAATGCGTGCATCCATAATTCTTTCTTACTAGGGCATGAAAGACAGCTTCCCTTGGCCCGGCATAACGCATTGCCGCTGGAAAGGCTCCCAAAAAAACACGATTTTTCGGATAGTACGTTTCGAGTAAAACAAAATAGCTCTTCATTCTTACAGAGGCAGGTATATCATCCGATTTTGTTTGACCTACCAGCGGATTTAAAAATAACCCATCCACAATTTCTAAAGCCGCCTTCTGAATATATTCATGTGCACGATGTACTGGATTTCTTGTTTGAAAGCCTACGATACTTTTCCAACCAAGCCTTCTAAAAAAATCTCTCGTTTCACTTGGGGTATAATAATAATTGGCAAACAGCTCTGGTTGTGGACGTTGAATTACCTGTATACTCCCACCTACGTAAAAAGCAGGGCGTTGATATAGCTTAGCTACTCCAGGGTGAGCTAGATCAGTCGTTTTATATACTTGAAGAGCTTCTCTCTTTTTGTCCGGCAGGTAGACATCCCGAACCGTAAGGACAGCATAATTCTTACCATCCTGTCCGCGTAACACCAGCTTCTCACCAACAGCTAAATCGCTAAACTCTTCAGGTACTGCCAATGTGATCGGTACCGACCAAACCGTTCCATCAGGCAAGCGCATGTGCTCTACCACTGAATCATACTCTTCTTCTGTTAGAAAACCCTTTAGCGGAGAAAAGGCTCCAATCCCTATACAATCAATATCAGACAAAGTCCATTCATCCACAGTAACGAAACGATAGGGAAGTAAGCGTTGGTTATTCTCTTCTACGAATACAGGAGATAACAAACGATTTACCAGAGTCCCACCATGAGCTAGATAGTGTTCTGCCACGATTATTCTCATTCCTTTCTAAACATTCCTCACTGTCGTCTTTATGCAGGGAATTTATTTGTGTAAACCACACTCTGTTTTTTCAAAACCTGACCAACGTCCGGCACGGGAATCTTCCCCGGGGAGCACCACGCGGGTACAGACTGAACAACCGATGCTCGGATAATTTTGATCGTGTAGCGGATTGTAAATAACATCATGCTTGCGGATATATGTCCATACATCCTCACTCGTCCATGCTGCTAGCGGATTGCATTTTAGCAGACCAAATTTTTCGTCCCACTCTATCTTTTTGCTGTTGGCACGCGTTGGAGCCTGTTCGCGGCGAATCCCTGTAATCCAAGCCTCGTAGTTGCTCAAAATACGTTTTAGCGGCTCTACCTTGCGAATGTTACAACAGGCTGTAGGATTGCTTTTCCACAGCTCATCTCCATACTGGATACGCTGTTCTTCTAGGGTCAGTAACGGTGACACCCTAATAAAAGAGGTGGCATAATGCTTCTCAAGTCGATCACGCGTTTCATATGTCTCTCTAAAATGTTTATTTGTATCCAGATAAAACACAGGCGTTTTTGGCGCAATTTTTTGCAGCATATCAATTAACACCACATCCTCGGCCCCGAAGCTAGATGCAAGTACAATGCCGGCACCATAGTTTTGCGTTGCCCAAGTCAATAATTCCTCTGCTTTTGCATGCTCGAACCGATTGGCCAACGATCCAATCTCGGGTAAGGTCAATTTGTTCATTGCTCTATCTCTCCTCCTCAGCTATCACCTACTCATCTTATGTAGCACGTTCCCCTGGGGATGCTTGCCTACTGAGATTGCTCAGACACTTACCAGAGAATCGATAAGCTCCTGAGACTTAAAACCAAGTTGAAAAGTAGGATTTAGAAGCTTTTGCCCTACATGATAGTCATTTCTTTTTGTTGTGTCAATTCAAACTATTTCGTTTTTTATCGTTGACCTCGTTGTTTCCAGCGGTTATACTCAGTTCAAAGTATTCCGACAAAATCAATATGAATTAAGGGAGGATCATTGAAAATGAGCAATCAACAATCTCGCCCTTGGGAAGCAGATAAGAGCAAATTAAATGCGTTTGAACTAACCAAATTAGAACGAGACGGCTTGGATATTATCGAGAAGATTCGACAACTAGGTTCAAAGGGCTACCAAGCGTTCTCCGCTGACGATCTCGCCTTTTTTAAATGGGCAGGAATCTATGAGCAAAAACCTAAAGGCAATGGTTTTTTTATGATGAGAGTCCGAATTCCAGGAGGGATTTTACGAGCAGATCAAGCAAGAGCTCTCGCAGAGATCAGTCGGGAATATGGGCGAAATCTAGTAGATATCACAACCCGACAGGCGGTGCAGTTTCATTGGCTGACAACACCTGATCTCCCTGATATATTTGATCGCTTAGAGCATGTAGGATTATTCTCTTATGAGGCTTGCGGAGATGTTCCGCGTACAATTGTCGGAAATCCACTCTCAGGTATTGACCCTCACGAACTCATGGATACCGAACCCCTAGTACAACAACTAGAAGAGCATTTTTTATTAAACCCTGAATTCTCAAACCTCCCACGCAAATATAAATTATCCATTTCAGCAAATATCTATAATACCGGCCATGCAGAGATAAATGATCTCGCCTTTACGCCAGCCTCTAAAATCATACATGGTCAGGAACAGATTGGCTTTCATGTCTGGGTAGGCGGCGGTTTGTCAGCTAAGCCTTATCTAGCAAAGCAGCTCCCTATCTTTGTTTTGCCCACAGAGGTTGTAAAGGTGGCAGATGCTGTGACGCGTATTTTTCGAGATTATGGTTATCGCGAAAAGAGACATCAGGCTCGTCTTAAATTTTTAATGGCAGATTGGGGTCCTGAAAAATTTACTGAGAAATTACTCGAATTGACTGGGCCATTAGAAGAGCATGGAGACGATCGGACAGTTGGCTGGAATGCAGGCTACTTTACTGGTGTCCATAAACAAAAACAGCCCGGTTTACATTATGTGGGACTATTATTGCCTGTAGGACGACTCACTGCTGAGGATTTAGCTGAGCTGGCCGATTTAGCCGATCGTTATGGAAACGGCTCGATACGGACTACCAATTCCCAAAATATCATCCTGTCAAACATTCCCGATGAACATCTGGATTCCTTGCTTGCAGAAGCCTTACTCACTCGTTATTCCCCGACGCCACGAACATTTATTGGGCACGCTGTTTCCTGTACGGGCAATGAATTTTGCAATCTGGCAATCGTTGAGACAAAAGCGCGGATGACTTCTATCGCTCACTGGCTAGATGAACATGTGGAAATCGATACCCCCATAAGAATTCACATGATCGGATGCCCCAATTCGTGTGGTCAGCAACAGATAGCCGATATTGGACTACAGGGTTCTTTGGTTAAAACGGCAGAAGGCACAGTGGACGCCTATGATTTTTTCGTCGGAGGCAGTCTTGGTCCAGATGCCCAATTTAACAGCCGTTTAAAAGGACGCGTTGTCGCTGATCGAGTAGCTCCTGTCATCGCTCAGCTAGTGGAGTTGTTTAAAACCAACCGTGAATCGGGAGAAAAGTTTCACCAGTTCGCTCGTAGGTTCGGAGTCGCTAACATTCAGGAGCATTTTACACAGATTATTGCTAGTGTGAATGTGTAGAGAATACTGGTTTGATTAGCTAGAGTCATCTAATGCGGGTATTGTTAGAACCCTCATTTGAGCTCAGCAAGTATGAAAAGAGGGGAATATCATGTATCTATATCATGTCGAGATTGTAACAACTGAGGAAAAAAATCTGGTAGCTGCCGTTATTGCGGAAACGGAGGAAGCAGCCTTTCACACCGCTCATGCTCTTACCAAGCGCCAATTCCACCCAACTCCCACTATCAAAACTAGTACCTTACTTGAAAAAAAGTATATAGAAAAAGGGAAAGGATACGTGTTTGCTATTTCCTAGCACAAAAAGAAATCCAGCTACATCTGATAGGAGGTCAGAGAAAGGCTGGATTTCTTTTTGCTTTCATTTCTTTTTTTCATACATGATTTACCCTATTTTTGGTAAACAGAATGGTTATTTACTCCGATAAATCCGAACTTTTTACTACGTTTACTCATTCCTACACATTCACCTGCTCCTCTATTCTCTCCCCCGCCTTCAAGCCACGCTCTAGGTCTGCCAATACGTCCGTTACATCCTCTATACCAAGCGATAGCCTTACTAATCCATCTGTAATGCCACGCTTTTCTCGCTCCGCTTTCGGCATCGCCGCATGTGACATCTGCGCTGGATAGGATAAAATACTTTCCACTCCTCCAAGGCTAACTCCTACGAGAGCATATTGCACATTTTCAAATAAAGCCTTTACCCGCGCTCGACTTCCCAGGTCAAACGAAAGCACAGCCCCGTGTCCATTTGCTTGATTCTCTTGAATTTTGTGGCCAGCATGAGTCGGCAAACCCGTATAGTAGACATTTTTGACCAAAGGATGCTCTGCTAAATGGTCTGCTACAATGGCAGCATTTCGGGTTGAAATATCCAAACGTGCCTTTAAGGTTTTTAAGCCCCGCATTACTAGCCAGCTATCCTGCACGCCAAGAATGGCGCCAAATCCATTTTGAATCGCATATAATTTTTGTCCTAGCTCCTTTGTTTTTGTCACTGCCAGACCTGCAACCACATCACTGTGACCACCGATAAACTTGGTCGCACTATGCAACACAATATCAGCTCCTAACTCCAGCGGTCGCTGGTAGTAGGGAGTCAAGAAAGTATTGTCCACGATCGTCAATAGCCCGTGTCGTTTAGCAATTGCAATCACCCCACGCAAATCAGTCACCTTTAATGTCGGATTGGAGGGTGTTTCTAAAAATATGGCCCTCGTATTTGGTTGAATCACTGCCTCCACGAAAGACAGTTGAGTTGTATCCACAAAGGTCACTTCAATTTGCATCCGTTCAAGCACGGTTGTTAAAAAGCGAAATGTTCCGCCATAGACATCCTCGGCCACTACCAAGTGATCGCCACTTGAAAATAAAAGAAATACGCTGGAAATGGCAGCCATTCCAGATGAAAAAGCAAAACCCCGTTCTCCCCCCTCTAACGCGGCAATCGTCTCTTCTAACGCCTGCCGCGTAGGGTTCCCTGATCTTGCATAATCGTAGGTACCAGGCTGATCAATATCTTGTTGATGAAAAGTAGAGGCTTGGTAGATTGGGATGCTTGAAGCTCCCGTTATACGATCCATTCCACACGCACCATGAAGGATTTTGGTTGCAAAGTTCATCGGATACACTCCTCTATTTGTAAACATTTATCCAAGGCAAAGGTTAGGTCAGCGATCAAATCTTTTGGATGTTCAACTCCTACTGATAGACGCAACAATCGGTTGCAGACTCCTACATGCTCCCGTACTTCTACTGGTATATCGGCATGTGTCTGTGTTGCAGGATAGGTGCATAAGGATTCTACACCGCCTAGGCTTTCTGCAAATGAAATCACTCGTAATTGCTCTAAAAAGATAGCGACCATTGATTGTTCCTTAATGCGAAAGGAAACCATTCCACTGTAGCCACTTGCTTGTTTCGTCTGACTATCATATCCCGGATGAGTAGGTAATCCAGGGTAAAAGACTTCTGACACCGCTGGGTGAGTTTGCAAAAATGCAGCCACAGCAAAAGCATTTGATTGATGACGCTCCATGCGTAATGCCAATGTTTTTAATCCACGTATCACCAACCAGCAATCCTGCGGGCCAAGCACTGCTCCTATAGAATTATGCAAGAAACCGATCTTTTCGGTCAGATCAGCACCCTTCGTCACGATCAAGCCAGATAGCACATCATTATGTCCAGCTAAATACTTCGTAGCACTATGAAAGACGATATCTGCTCCTAACTCCAACGGTCGCTGATAATAGGGGGTCATAAATGTATTGTCAACAATGGATAGCAATTGATAGCGTTTGGCAATATCAATCATGCATTTCAAATCTGTAATTTGCATAAGGGGATTGGTAGGGGTTTCGATGAACAAAGCGCGTGTTTGACTAGTAATAGCAGCCTCCACTAGCTCTGGCTGACACATATCAACATACGTGCAGGTTATACCGTATCGTTTCATGATTTGCTCGAATAATCGATATGTCCCGCCATATAGATCAAGCGAAACAACCAAATGGTCGCCGTAGGAGAATAAGCCTACTATTGTTTGTATCGCTGCCATTCCGGAAGAGCAGGCAAAGCCACCGTCTCCTCCCTCTAGATTAGCGATTGCTTCCTCAAGTACCGCTCGCGTCGGATTAGCCGTCCGCGTATAATCAAAACCTGTGCTTTCCCCCAATGCTGGATGTCGGTAAGCTGTTGCATGATAGATCGGAAAGCTGAGCGATCCTGTTGTTTTGTCTTTCCCTACCCCGATTTGTGCCAAACGTGTGTCAATATGCATCCTGTTCCACTCCTCTATCTCGCCTTATTTCCAAACAAAAAAGCCCTCTTTCGATGAAAGAAGGCTTTGGCTACGCAAAGAAATCCGTAAGCAAACCTTCTCATCTTTCAGAACAAAATTGTCCTGCAGGAATTAGCACCATCTTGCAATAAACAAGTGGTTGCCGGGCATCAACGGGCCAGTCCCTCCGCCTCTCTGGATAAGAAGTCATGCTATTCAATTTGTGTTGATTCTAAAATTATCAGACACTTTAAACGATGTCAAGTGGTTTTCTTTCGCATCAATCAAAAAAGGCTGCCGAATAAATTCGACAGCCTTTTTCTAAAAGAACGGTATTACGCGTTCAATTTGCTTTTAGCAACTGCTGCAATGTCGTTGAAAGCTGCTTTATCGTTAACAGCTAGATCAGCCAACATTTTGCGGTTTACTTCAACACCAGCTAGTTTCAAACCGTGCATTAAACGGCTGTAAGAAAGACCATTCATGCGAGCTTGTGCATTGATACGAGTGATCCACAATTTGCGGAAGTCACGTTTTTTCTGACGACGGTCACGATAAGCATACATCAGGGACTTCATTACTTGTGCATTAGCGGATTTAAACAGACGGTGTTTAGAACCAAAGTAACCTTTGGCTAATTTCAAGATTTTCTTATGACGACGACGTGTCACAATGCCACCTTTTACTCTTGGCATAATCAATTCCTCCTGATCTGTAGCATGGCGGTCTCTCTATAGACGCTTATGGGGCTCATGCTAGAAAATTTTTCGTTGCGGAAAATGAGCAGAAATGAATCTTACAAGTAAGTGATCATTTGCTCAATGCGTTTTTGGTCTCCTTTAGAAACCATTCCACCTTTGCGAAGATGACGCTTCGCTTTAGTGCTCTTGTTAGCAAACAAATGGCTCGTGTAAGCAGAATCACGTTTCAAACGACCGCTACCAGTCTTTTTGAAGCGTTTTGCTGCTCCACTGTGAGTTTTCATTTTAGGCATTGGGAAATCCTCCTGTCTCGTATCCTATTTTTCCGATTTCGGAGTTGGAGCTAAGATCATAATCATGCTACGACCTTCAATTTTTGGTTTGCGTTCAACCGTTGCTACTTGTTCACAAGCGGCTGCTACACGTTCCAGCACCTGTTGTCCGATTTCAGAGTGGGTAATTTCACGACCGCGGAAACGAATCGTACATTTCACTTTGTGTTCTTCACCCAGAAACTTTAGCACATTGCGAAGTTTCGTTTGGAAATCGTGCTCCTCAATGTTAGAGGAAAAACGAACTTCCTTCAGCTCAACAATTTTTTGATTCTTGCGAGCTTCTTTCTCCTTTTTCGATTGCTCATACTTGAACTTACCAAAGTCCATGATACGGCAAACGGGAGGTTTTGCTGTAGGAGCTACGTTTACAAGATCTAAATCAGATTCTTGTGCAATACGTAATGCTTCTCTTAGTGGTACTACACCTAGTTGGTCACCGTTAGCACCAATTAAGCGTACTTCTCGAGCACGAATCGCCTCATTTACCAACATTTGATCCTTGCTAATGATTTGCCACCTCCATAGTCTTTCGAGAGCAAAAACGGATAATAGAAAAGCTGTTCTTGCATAGTTGAAAGCTTTTCATAAGCATGTGGCGATCAATCATCATCAACCGCCACATACATAAAAATGCGGACGCTATAGCGCCCGCATTTAATCTCACCTTTAGCAAAACAACGAATCAATCGGAGGCTTTGCATACGTTAGACCCGTCAACTGTCCAGCTAGACGTCGATTCAGGTGAGAAGCTGGGCGCTTCTGCTTCAATCTCGAAATGTGAAGTTATCACACCCAGTAATTTTACATAACAATTAGGTGTTTGTCAAGCTTTGCAGCTTATTTTCTCTCTAAAATCTCGTTTTGAAGATGAGCCAACACCTCAGCAACTGGCTTGCTGCCTAGATCGCCTTCTCCACGTTTGCGTACGGATAAAGCTCCCTCTTCCATCTCTTTTTCCCCGATAACCAGCATGTACGGGATTTTTTGCATTTGAGCTTCGCGGATTTTGTAACCAATTTTTTCATTGCGAGAATCCAGTTCAACACGAATACCTGCTTGTAGCAATTGCTTGCGCACTTCCTCTGCATAAGGAACATGCACTTCGTTAATTGTCATCAAACGCGCTTGGATTGGTGCAAGCCAAGTTGGGAACGCTCCGCCATAGTGCTCCACTAGAATACCGATAAAGCGGTCTAGTGAACCATACATAGCACGGTGCAGGACAACTGGACGATGCTTTTCGTTATCTTGACCAATGTAGCTTAGGTCAAATTTCTCAGGTAATTGGAAGTCTAGCTGAATTGTTCCGCATTGGTGACTGCGTTTCAGAGCATCTGTAATTTGGAAGTCAATTTTAGGACCATAGAATGCTCCATCGCCTTCATTGATTTCGTATTCCATTCCTAGCTCATCCAATACGTTTTTCAGAGAGTTCTCTGCAATTTCCCATAGCTCATCAGAACCCATGGAATCCTCTGGACGAGTAGATAGCTCTACACTGTATTTAAAGCCAAATACGCTGTAGATTCTATCAATAAGTTGGATCATGCCTTTGATTTCTGCTTCGATTTGATCAGGACGCACGAATACGTGTGCATCATCCTGACAGAACGTACGAACACGCAGCATACCATTTAGTGCCCCAGAGAACTCATGACGATGTACCTGCCCAAATTCGGAATAACGAATCGGTAGATCGCGATAAGAATGCATCTCGTTTTTATAAATCAGCATGTGCCCTGGACAGTTCATCGGTTTAAGGGCAAACGTTGTATTGTCTACTTCAGAGAAATACATATTCTCATGGTAGTGATCCCAGTGACCAGATTGCTCCCATAAGCGTTGGTTCATCATGAATGGTGTACGAACTTCCTCGTATAAAGCTAGGTCCTGCAAACGACGTGAGAATTGCTCTAGCTCGTTGCGGATCGTCATACCATTTGGCAGATAGAAAGGCATACCTGGTGCTTCTTCAGAGAACATGTACAAGCTTAGTTCTTTTCCCAATTTACGATGATCACGTTTCTTCGCTTCTTCTAAGAAGTGCAAGTGTTCATCTAGTTCTGCCTTTTTCGGGAACGCTGTACCGTATACGCGTTGTAATACTTGGTTATCCGAGTTGCCACGCCAGTAAGCTCCTGCTACACTCATCAATTTGAACGCTTTGATTACTCCAGTGGAAGGCAAATGCGGTCCACGGCATAGGTCGAAAAATTCACCCTGATGATACATTGTAATGACGGAACCCTCTGGTAAATCACGAATCAATTCTAGCTTCAAATGATCATTTAATTCACCAAAAATGCGTAATGCTTCTTCACGACTTACTTCTTTACGCTCGATCTTCAAGTTTTCCTTGATGATCTTGTTCATTTCAGCTTCCAATTTGATTAAATCCTCAGGAGCTAAACTAACAGGGATATCCATGTCGTAGTAAAAACCGTCTTCAATAACAGGACCAATCCCCAATTTCACATCGTTTCCAAATACACGCTTTACCGCCTGAGCTAGCAAATGGGCTGTACTGTGGCGGTATACCTCTAGGCCATCCTTCGTATCTAGCGTCACGATTTCCACGTTTGTATCTTCATGAATAGGTGTAGTTACATCTACAACCTTTCCATTTACTTTTCCTGCTATCGCTTTTTTCTTCAAGCTGGTGCTAATGGACCCTGCAATATCTTCAATTGTTACGCCCGCTTCGTATTCACGAATAGAGCCGTCTGGCAGAGTTACTTTTACTTGCGCCATTTTCATAACTTCCCTTCCGTATGTGTATCTTTTACCCGAGTCATCTCAGGCTTGAAAAAATAAAAAAACGCTCAATCCCAAAAGGGACGAGCGCTATTTCTCGTGGTACCACCCTAGTTCAGACTTATCCTCTAAAGCATGGATAAATCCCTCTACGTAAACGATAACGGCTTTTACACCGGCTAACCGATACTAGGCTAAATGCCGTTCCCAGTTGCTACTCGAAGGTGGTAAATCATTGTTCGCTGCGTGGTGAGCTTTCAGCCAGGGCTCTCCTCTCTATAACGCTAAAACAAGATTCTTGTCCTTCTCACTGTATTTGACTCTTATTACTTATGTATTATAGTGACTGGAGAATTGGAAGTCAAGATTTCCAGGAGTCGTTAAACAATGAGCACAACTCACACACGCTAATACACGATCTCCAAATACAGCCCGCATCGTTTGCATCAAAACGTTGCTATCTTCCACCCCGTGTATAACGATCTTCTCCGGTGCAAGCGCAATTAATGCACTCATGATATGATCCTCTTGTCGATCCGGTCTGAACCCTAAAATGGTATCTACTTGGCTTAGGTCTATTTTGGTATCGTCTTGATCGTACATAATGAATTCTTGCGTTTCCCGCAGCACAACATGAACGAGCGGATAACGATGCTCCTGTTTCGATACAAAGAAGCGCAGTAATTCGACAAACTCCTGATATTCCTTATCCTGCTGATATTGCTGCAATCCCATTTCAAAGGCCTTGTCCAACAGGATACGATAATTTTTCAAGCGGAATTTCACAAAACCTTCCAAATATAGGTACTGTTCTTCATCCAGATAGCGGAATACCTGTTCGTAAATGGCCGCTTTGCGCGTAGATCGGTTCATATTTTCCCGTACTTCGTCTAACTCATGGAATACAAATTGAATATAAGGATAAATTTCGTCAAACTTATGAATAAACGCTCCTTTTGCTTTTCGTTTTAAAAAGGTGCGCAACAATTCTACTTCTATAACCTGCACAGTCCATTCAGTAACCAGTAAAGCAACAAAGGAAGCCATATATTCCAGGGTCTCACAGGTATACTCTTCCCGTGACCAACTCACAAAGCGAAACTGCGTATGACATCCATGCTCCTCTACTCGACATTCAATGCGAACAGGGGATGTATCTATTTTCTCCTGCATGCTCTGGAGAATATGGCAGAACCTCTCAATGTAATGTTGATTTGTTGTTTGTAGGAATACGGATACTGTTTGCACGTGGTTCACCCCCCACCCGTTTATACAATCAGTATATGCCCAAGCCTTGGCGATATACTTTTAAACCATTGGAAAAACCATCAAACGAACGCTACGTTCATCTGACGGTTTTATCGAGTAAAAAGGGTGCTAGCAAACTGCAAATATTTTATTTTTGTGACTCATGAAAATCTCAGTCTTTATTTAATTAGCCATTTTATACTGTTCATTTGTCAATTCCCAATTGCCTTTTAATCCGCTGGTAATGTAGACATTTTTGTCTTTTGTAATAAAAATCGCCTCGACATGGGGCAAGCTTTCCATAAATGACATGCCTTTTTCAAGCCCTAATGCAAAACCGGTCGTTGACAATGCGTCTGCATCGGCAGATTCATTCGTGATAACGCTAACGCTAAACAAATGATTGTCCACAGGAAATCCTGTAGCTGGATTTAATATATGATGATAATGCTTACCATTTTCTTCAAAATAACGTTCATAAATTCCTGAGGTAACCACTGTCTTATTGATAACCTTCAATTTTCCTAATTGATTTCCACGGTTGCGATCAGGATCTTGAATCCCAATCACCCAATCCTTTCCATCCGGTTTCTTTCCCAATGCTAATATATTTCCACCTAAATCAATAATGGCACTGTTAAAGCCTTTTTCTGTTAAATAGGCAGCAATTTGGTCAGCAGCATATCCTTTGCCTATTCCACCTAGATCAATCGCCATGCCCGGCTGTTTTAAAAACACCGTTCTTTTCGCATCATCTAAGACGATTTGATGATAATCAATCACCTGTAACGCCTCTTTAAGCTTCTCCTCGGAAGGTACCTTAGCATTATCCTGCCCAATATTCCATAAACTCACTAATGGCCCGATCGCTGGATCAAACTTTCCTTCTGATAGCTCTGCAAATTTCACGGCTTTCTTGATGACTCCATACGTCTCCTCAGATACAGGAACTGCTTGTTTTCCCGCTTGTTCATTGATTCGATAAACCTCACTGCCTTGCAAGGTGCGGCTTAAATGGAATTCGATTTCTTTCATACGGGCTTCCAGATCTTTAAAATGCTTGTCTGTCACTTGGTCATCATATACACGTACAGTCACAATCGTGTCATAAATAAAAAAGCTTTCAGAATGTGGTTGGATTGCATTTTTCACAATTTCTTCATCAGGTTTAGAGACACAGCCATTTACGATGAGACTGAATAGTAAAAAAAACAGAAGCGCAAATTTGGGTTTCATGTTGCCAGTCCTCCGCTGTCTTTTCCCGTTTCGAGCCAAAAGTAAGGTCATTACGGGAGTTTTACCCGCTCTTATCCAAAGAATCACTCTTGTAAACGTAGACTTTCGGACAAAAGTGAACGTGGCGCATTATACCACTAGGATAATATTTTGGAAAGGAAGAGTATCACACCTCCATATTTTAGATCGTGTATAATACGTATTGACACTGCATGTTTAGAAAATGAGAAAAAATGATAACAGGAGACAAAAACATGAAACGAGCGGATTTTATTTTAATTGGCATTGTGCTCGTCGTGGCTCTGGCTTTTCTTGTGCCTCGTTCGTTTGGTACAGATTCAAGTGAAAAAATGCACAATGTCCATAAAGTAGCAAAGATTACCGTAAATAACCAATTATACAAAGCCATTGAACTTACCAAAGAAGAACAAACCATTAAGGTTGATACCGAGCACGGCCAAAATATCCTGAAGATACATGATTATGGCATAGAAATGGTTGATGCTGATTGTGATGATAAGGTTTGCCTATCCTTCGGGTTTATCACTGATCCTAGTCAAACCATCGTTTGCTTGCCTCATCGCGTATTGGTGGAAATCGTTTCAGATGAAGGAGCTGACGTAGATGGCCTTGCCAAATAATTCTTCACAGGTAAATACCCAATCACAGGCATTAAAAAAAGCAGTGATTATCGCCATCTTCGCTGCCGTATCTGTGGTGCTTGGATTGATCGAATCAACCCTCCCCATTAACTTACAGTTGCCCGGGGCCAAGCTTGGACTAGCTAACATCATGGTACTTTCCTGCCT
The DNA here is from genome assembly GCF_010748895.1 of Brevibacillus sp. 7WMA2. Taxonomy (NCBI): domain Bacteria; kingdom Bacillati; phylum Bacillota; class Bacilli; order Caryophanales; family Paenibacillaceae; genus Brevibacillus; species Brevibacillus sp. 7WMA2. The sequence goes on along the minus strand of NZ_CP048799.1, from coordinate 4,952,349 downwards.
GTATTTTTTATCTGGTAAGGACGCCTTTACCCTGATCATCTTAAAAACACTGTTAACAGCCATGATTTTAGGTACGTTCTCCAGTTTTTTATTTAGTTTTTTTGGTGCTGTATTTAGCTTCATCGTTATGTTCGGATTAATGAAGCTAACCGGAAAATCCTTTAGCCTGATCGGGATTAGTATTCTAGGTGGGGTGGCACATAATATTGGGCAGTTAACTGCGGCTGTACTTATTTTTCAGACAAGCAAAATATTTTATTATCTGCCAGCCTTACTCATAACAGGAATTCTTACCGGAGTATTTATTGGTATTGCTGTCCGTTATTTAATTCGTTCTTTATCCAAGATGGCTTTATTTCAGCCTTACGTTCCAGTCGACTAAGAATCAGTACATCCGAAAGCAGGTGAAGGCGTTGTCCCAGCAACCATTGATTCAGCTTGAATCGGTTTCGTTTCAATTTCCAAATCAGCCTCCGCTTCTCACAGATATTTCTTTGCAAATCAAGCAAGGGGAACGCGTCGCCATCGTAGGGCATAACGGGTGTGGAAAGTCCACTTTAGTTAAATTGCTGAATGGTCTGCTTCGACATACGCAAGGAGAAATTAGTGTGGGAGGGCAAGCTTTATCGGATGACAGCTTGCCGAGTATTCGCCGGCAGATTGGCATGGTCTTTCAAAATCCTGAAAATCAATTTGTTGGAACAACCGTTGCTGATGATATTCTGTTTGGTCTAGAAAATATGTGCTTGGAACGCTCTGTTATGCACGATAGATTAACCCACTACGCTGAAAAATTACATATTACGCCTTTTTTATATAAACATCCAGATGAGCTATCTGGTGGACAAAAACAACGAGTGGCGATCGCCTCCATACTTGCCATGCAGCCGAAGATCATCATTTTTGACGAGGCTACCTCAATGCTTGATGAAACAGCGAAAAACCAGATCGGAAAACTAATCGATGAATTACATTTGGAAGGCGCTTACACAAGCTTGTCCATCACCCATGATGCAGAAGAAATCTTAGCGGCTGATCGAGTAATAGCTCTATCTGGTGGGAGATTACTGGCTGATACTACACCCCTTGAATTATTTTCCCAACCAGATTGGATTGCTGCTTGCCATCTCGATTTGCCTTTTACTTTGGCAGTAAGTCAGATGATTCATGATTTACATCCAGAAATACCTGTTCATTCAGACGAACAAGCTTTGATGGAGGACTTATGGCGATTCACTTTCATGAAGTAACCTACTCGTATCAACTTGGAAATTTGTTTCAGGAAACTGCTTTGGACAATATCGATGTAGGATTTCCTAGCGGCTCGTTTACAGCCATTATCGGGCCTAGCGGCTGTGGAAAATCAACTTTATTACAGCATATGAATGGCATTTTATTACCCACGAAGGGGCACGTTCACATTCTTGATCATGTAATTACCCCGCACCGTTCGAAAAAAGGGATTCGCCAGCTTCGGCAACGCGTTGGACTTATTTTTCAATTTCCAGAGCATCAAATGTTTGCTGATTCAGTAGAGAAGGAAATTGTGTTTGGTCCCAAAAACTACGGGGCCTCCCCCTCACAAGCAAGAGCATTAGCAGTTCAGGCTCTACATCAAGTGAATTTAGATACAGAGCTTTTAGATAAGAATCCGTTTCAATTAAGCGGTGGTCAAATGCGTAAAGTCGCAATTGCCTCTATTCTCGCTATGAACCCGGACATCCTTGTATTAGATGAGCCAACCGCTACCTTGGATTGTAAAAGTCGGCATGAGCTTCTACAGCTTTTGCATCATCTATGTAAACAGGAGCACAAGACCGTTATCATGGTAACTCATCGATTGGAGGAAGTTCTATCTTACTGCGACCGGGTGGTCATTATGCAGGAGGGCAAAGTTGCCTTTCAAGGTGAGACACATGAGTTACGTGAGCAAACAGATATTTTAGCCACACTAGGGATTACGATTCCTGCTCAGCTTCGTTTTCAGCACGCTTTTCGCCAAAGATTTCCCGAACTCCCGTTACCTACAGATCAATCCGTACAGGGCTGGGCTAGGTATCTTGGAGAACGTAAGATGCATCTTCGGGAAGATAAGAAACAACAAGCGGGTGATCCATCATGTTAAACAAAGTGATGTTTGGACGCTACATTGACACAAATAGCTGGCTTCATCGCTTAGACCCGCGTTCCAAGCTACTCGGGATGTTTCTGTTTGTTCTTTTAATTATGATGACTAATTCCTTACTTGCATGCATAGCTGTTTTTCTATTCGCTATAGGCATTATGGCAAGTAGTCGAATACCTTTTGGCTTTTTCGTAAAAGCTGTCAAACCGTTACGGTTTCTCATTTTATTCTTATTTTTGTTCCAGCTTTTCTTTATAAAGGAAGGGCGCTTTTTGCTATCCATCGGCCCATTTTCTTTTTATGCGGAAGGAGTACGCCTTGCCTGTATGACAGCTTGGCGCATGATCTTATTACTCGCATTCACCTCTTTATTAACCTTTACAACCAAACCTTTATCGTTAGCAAAAGGAGTGGAAGGAATTTTACAGCCATTTCGTTTTACTGGCATCTCACCTGAAAAACTAGGGTTAATGATCAGCATTTCTCTGCGCTTTATCCCAACCATTTTTGAAGAAACACAGAAAATCATGAAAGCTCAGGCTTCCCGTGGTGCCGATGTAGCCGACTTGCCTTGGCGCGAAAAAGGCAAAATGCTCTTATCGCTGTTGGTGCCCGTTACCGTAAGCTCATTTCGCCGAGCAGAAGATCTGGTCTATTCGATGGAAGCTCGGGGGTATGTGCTAGGCGCTCCTCGAATCCCGTATGAAATGTTGAAGTGGAAGCGCCAAGATTCGATCTTTTTAGGTTTGTTGCTGGCAATAAATATCCTTGTAGGATTCATTTTAAATGATTGTGGAGGTCTTACCTATGGCTCGTTATTTTAATGGCAAAGAAATTGAATTATTAGCACCTGCTGGAACATTTGAGATTTTTACAACAATTGTAGAAACCAATTGTGATGCGATCTATTGCGGCGGACCGGTCCTTAATATGCGAATGATGCGTAAAGGCTATAACCTGACTCATGAGGAATTGGAGCGAGCTATCCAAATCGCCCATGAAAAGGGCAAGCGTGTTTATATTACGGTAAATAATTTATTTGACGAGGCTGATCTGGAAGAAGCGAAAACATATCTACGCTTTCTCGACAGCATTCGCCCAGATGCTCTCATTGTTCAGGATATGGCCATTTTCCCATTAATTCAGGAACAAGAGCTAACAGTACCTCTCCACTCCTCTGTCATGATGAACGTACACAATTTAGAAATGATCAAAGCCTTACAAACATTGGGTGTAACACGTATCGTTGCATCCCGTGAAATGGATTTGCAAACAGCTAAACAGCTACAAGCCTTGACCAAAATGGAATTTGAATACTTTGTCCATGGTGACATGTGTACGGTTCATGGTGCGAACTGCTTATTCAGCTCGATGCTATTTGGTAACAGCAGTAACCGTGGACGGTGTATGAAGCCTTGCCGGTGGGACTACCGCGTGAAGAAGGATGGCTATGTCTACCCAACAGAATATCCCCTAGCAGCTAAGGATATGTACATGTACGAGCATATACCAGAGTTAATTGAAGCTGGAATTACTTCATTTAAAATGGAAGGTCGCATGCGAGACGCGGAATTTCTAGTTACGCTAATCAACAGCTACGGCGATGCCATTGACCGTTACATCCAAGATCCAATCGGGTTTGATCGTTGCAAAGATAAACAAAGCTTATTTGAAAATCGTAAGCGGGACTTTAGTACAGGATATGCCTTTGGTTCGCCTGGACTTGCTTACATTAATCGACGCTATGAGGGTACGGGTAAATTTTATAGCACGGGAAAAGTCTTTAGTACACCAACAGAAGAACGCGAAATTCGTGATCAACGCATAGAAGCACTACAAAACGCTTTCCAAGAATATCAGTGCCGATCATCCTCTGCAAAAGCAAAGGGAGAATTATGTGTTCGTGTAAACAATCAGGAGCAGGCGGAAATGACGATCGCTGAGGGAGTGGAGCACATCTATTTAGCTGGAGATGTTTTCTTGCCTGATCTGCCATTTACGAAAGAACAGATAAAACACCTTGTAGCTATAAAAGGCGACAGCAAGATTTACTTGGGTATGCCACGCATGATGTTTGGTCTGCAATTTGATCAATACAATCATTTCTTATCTACATTAGATGTAGAAATAGACGGGCTGGTAGCTACGAATATTGGAGCTATGTATGCATGTAAACCATATCATCTGCCAATGATTGGAGACTTATCACTTAACCTGTATAACCATAAAGCAATTGAACTTTATCAACAATTCGGATTGACACGTGCATTCGCTTCCATTGAGCTGAAGCAGAAAAACCTAGCTGAGCTCATTTTGCATTCACCATTGCCTGTTGAAGTATTAGTGCATGGCACTCCTGTTGTGATGTATCTAGAGCACGATCTATATGCAAATACCCGTGTGCTGGAACCAATTGCCCAAGAGGATAACAAACATGTGGATAACAAATATCTCGTTTTATTAACAGATAAAGGCGAAAATCCTGTGTATTGCGATCAGTTTGGACGAAATCATTTGACCACAGCAAAGGAGCTTTGTCTCCTGCCCCTAGTAAAAGACTTACTGGCTGTTGGTGTTAGTCATTTCCGTATTGAGGGCGCTAGCTATACGACTGAGCAATTACAAAGCATTATCCGTATGTATCGGGAGGCTTTACAGCAGCCACAACGATCTATGCAGATCTACGAAAGAGCAATTCCTGTCCATGCAGGATATACGCTTGGCACCCTATCCTTTGACTAAACCATTTATAAAAAGGAGTAAAAAGATATGACTACGTACTTAGGCCCATCTGGCATTTTAGATAAGCGCAAAGAATATTTTTATCCGTGCACCGCTCATTTCTATGAAAGACCCCCTCAGCTAGTACGAGGTGACATGCAATATTTATACGACAGCACCGGCAAAGCGTATACAGACTTTTTCTCCGGGGTGTCCGTAGTCGCATGCGGCCATTGCAATCCGGCAATTACGGCAGCAACGATCAAGCAACTGGAAACATTACAGCATACATGCACCATCTATTTAACGGAACCAAATGTAGCGCTGGCTGAAAAAATGGCAAGCATCCTGCCTGGAAATATGAAGCGAACCTTCTTTGTAAACAGTGGTTCGGAAGCAAATGAGGCTGCTTTAACACTCGCTCGTCTCGCTACTGGCAAAAAGGAATTTATCGCATTGGAATATGGCTTACATGGCCGGACATTCTTAACCATGAGCGTAACTGGCATTCCCATGTGGCGTTCTGACAACTATTTAGAGGAAGGAGTCAGTTTTATTCCTCGCCCTTATGATCCTAATCTGAATGAACAAGAAGCAGTAGAACGCTCTCTATCAGCTCTGCGGAAGGTGCTGGAGGAAAAAGGAGATCGCATCGCTGCCATGATTGTAGAACCCATGCAAGGCAATGGCGGTATTGTTCCTGCCCCGCTCTCCTACTTCACAGAGGTAAAGAAGCTATTGGAGAAGCATCATGTCCTGTTGATCGCAGATGAAATACAAACTGGGTTTGGCCGTACAGGCAAAATGTTCGCCATTGATCATTACGGCATTGTTCCAGATATCTTAACTATGGCAAAAGCGTTAGGGAATGGCGTGCCAATTGCCGCTTTTGCCACAACTGACGAAATTGCGGCTCATTATAACCGCCCTTCTGCTTCTACGCTTGGAGGTAATCCCGTTTCGTCTATGACGGCTCTTGCTGTCCTCTCCTATATTGAGAATGAACAACTAATAGCTCGTGCAGAACAGCTCGGTAAGCAGTTAAAAGAAGGGTTGCTTTTCATTCAGACAGCTTATCGAGCAGCTATTACGGATGTCCGCGGTCTTGGCCTGATGATCGGTATGGAGCTTTATGCCAATGAACCTGAGAAAGCAGCTCCTCTTGTTGATTCCATTTTAGAGGAAATGAAAGATCGTGGCTTTATCATTGGAAAGAATGGTGTAAATCGCAACGTAATCGCCTTCCAGCCTCCCCTAGTCATCACCGAACAAGATATTACAAACATGCTGGAGGCATTAGCAGACACCCTCAAACGATTACTCTAATACCTAAACTTACTGGAGGAGCATACTGTGGCATACGATAATTTACGCGCGTTTATAAAAGACCTACAGGATCAGGGGGAGCTTCACACGATTGACACTCAAGTCGATAGTTATTTAGAAATTACGGAGATTACTGATCGTATTTCCAAACAGTATGGCAAGGCTTTATTGTTCACCAACGTAAAAAATTCCCCATACCCAGTGTTAATTAACAGCATGGGGACGGATAAACGCATGAGCATGGCTTTAGGCGTGCAGAATTATGATCAGGTTGCAGAAGAAATGCAAAATTTCATGGATTTGGCTAATTACAAGGGGTTATGGAATCAGCTCAAAATGGCCCCTGACCTATACAAGCTATCCAAAATTTTTCCAAAGAAAGTAGCATCTGCTCCTTGCCAGGAGGTAATAGAGGAACCTGACCTGACACAGCTTCCCGTTCTTCATTGTTGGCCAAAGGACGCAGGTCGATTCGTTACACTACCATTGGTAATTACGAAGGACCCTGAAACAGGACAACAAAACATGGGGATGTACCGTCTTCAGGTTTATGATAAAAACACGACAGGTATGCATTGGCATTTACACAAGGATGGCAAGGAAATCTATGAAAAATATCGCAGATTAGGGTATAAACGCATGTCTGTATCAGTCGCCCTTGGTGGTGACCCGGCATTAATCTACTCGGCTACCGCTCCTTTACCAAAGATGATTGATGAAATGCTATTTGCTGGTTATCTGCGCAAGAAACCGATCGAGGTTGTGAAATGCATAACAAATGAGCTATATGTTCCTGCTGAAGCCGAATTTATTTTGGAAGGCTATGTGGAATTAGATGAAAGGCGCTTGGAAGGCCCTTTTGGTGATCACACGGGCTACTATTCACTGGCGGACATGTATCCAGTCTTTCATGTGGAGAAGGTGACACGCCGTACATCACCGATCTACCCCACAACAATTGTGGGTCAACCACCTATGGAGGATTGCTATATAGGAAAAGCTACAGAGCGTGTATTTTTGCCATTAATGAAATTGATGCTACCAGAAATCGTGGATATGCATTTGCCATTTGAGGGAGTGTTTCATAACTGCGCTATTGTTTCAATCAAAAAAGCATTCCCGAAACACGCTCAAAAAGTCATGTATGGCTTGTGGGGCATGGGACAGATGATGTACACCAAAATGATTATCATAGTAGATGAAAATATAGACCCTCACGATGTTTCCAAAGTAATGTGGAAAGTGTTTAACAATATCGATCCAAAAAGAGACCTTGTCATAACAGAGGGCCCTCTGGATGCTCTCGATCACTCTTCTCCAACCGCTTACTATGGTCACCGTCTTGGTATCGACGCTACTAAGAAATGGCCAAGTGAAGGTCATACACGTGAATGGCCCGATGATATAGAGATGTCTGACGAAGTGAAGAGCATGGTCGATGCGAAATGGAGGGAGTATGGTTTTGAAAACGATCCTTCATAAAACCCGCATGTTCGGAGAGCTTGTTATGTTCTCCCACACATTGTTCTCGCTCCCCTTTGCCATCATTGCAATGGTATGGGCAGCCGAGGGACTGGCCCCCGCTCAGGTATTGATTTGGTCATTGGTGGCATTGGTAGCGGCGCGAAATGGAGCTAATGCCTTTAACCGTCTCGTGGATCAAGAATTTGATGGCAAAAACCCACGCACAAGCCATCGCCATCTGCCACAACGCTTGTTACACGAAAAAGAAGTGATCACTTTTATTCTCATAAACTATGCAGTCTTTATTTTTGCTTCTTCTATGTTAAATCCGTTGTGTCTGCTATTGTCGCCCGTAGCCATTTTATTGATCTCTTCCTATTCTTACACGAAACGCTTTACGTGGCTGAGCCACTTATATTTAGGCTTTACCATCGCGTCTGCTCCCATTGGGGCTTGGTTTGCAGTAACCGGTGAGATTGCATTTGTACCATTTGTACTGGGGACCATCGTGATGCTATGGATTGCTGGCTTTGACATCATTTACGCTACGCAGGATATTGAATTTGACCGCAAGGAAGGGCTATGGTCTATCCCAAGCTATTTTGGACTGCAAACAGCACTGTGGATCGCACGAGGCCTACATTTCATCATGATTCTATTGCTGTTATTCCTATTTTTCTATCAAAATTTGGGCTTTGTTTACCTAGTGGGCTTAGCAATCTCGACCGTACTGCTTTTAACCGAACATAAAATAATCAAACCTGCTAATCGAAGCCTCATGAAAGTGGCCTCCTATAAACTGAATCAAGTAATTAGTATGGTTATTTTGATTTGCACCTTAGTTGATTTTTACATGATGAGCTAATTTATCGAAAACTCTCAGGGGGATTGCGGGGCTCTTTTTAGATGTCAAGGTAGGAAGGGGTACTACTTAATGACCTCCAGAGAGTTTTTGATCTTCTCCTCTACCTCCTCTATTGATCTTTCCGAATGAAGACCTACAGAAAAAATTCAAAGTAGTGATGGATGGTCGGGAATTGATTGAGAAGGAATGGAAACAGTTAGTTGCGAAATAAATACGGTTTCTTTAATTAAAAAGATATTAACCTTAGAAATATATTATGAAAGAAGAAAAGTTTATAAATTGAAGCACCATAAGCGCTATACAATCAACATATAAAACACCTTGCACCCTATTATGAACTGACAAGGAAAAACACCTCCCTGAATCGTAAATAACAATTTGGCGGAGGTATTTTATTTTTTGAAAGATATGCTCAGAGAACCATTACATAATTTTATTCATATTTACATAATTATACAATTAAGTTAGAATGTTAAGAAATATCATGCTTTATTAAATTCAGGAAGGGGAATAGCTTAACATGGCTGAAAGTTTAACTTTCACAACACTGGGGGAACTGATAAAAGGAAAAAGAACAGAATTAGGTGTAAGCCTATCGGAATTAGGAAGAGTGTCAGGAGTAAGTAAAGGAGTTATTTCCAAAATAGAAACGGGAGAAACAAGACGCCCGGAGCTAAAGACTTTAAAATCACTTTCAGAAGCTTTGGAAATTCCTTACGAAGAGATTATGGATCGCTATATTGATATAGAACATCGGATAGATATTCTAGGTGAATTGCTTTTTGAATCGATTGAACTTTCTAACAACCAATTGATTACTAAGGTATCACAACAGATCATGGAGTCCCCTAACGAGGATACATATATAATATTACAACATCTCTATGATCTTAGTAGTACTGTAGCTGACAATGAGGCAAAGTTAACTATATACGATGTCATTATAAAGTACGCAAGATTACATGGTGTACCTAAGTATATAGCAAAGGGTTTATTACAAAAATACTTCATAGAAAGTCAAAACCTAAAAAAGAAAGAAGAGTCGTTTAAAAGCGGTGAAGAGATTCTATATTACACAGATTTCTTAGACCAAGAGGAGAAAATCAATTTTTACTATCTAATGGCTTTTGATGCACATGGTATAGGAAAATATGAGCAATGTATTAAGCTAGGTAAAATGGGACATGCCGAAGATACAACTGATAATGAGGTAAAAGAGCGTGTAGCTTTAGCAATTTGTAATGCTTATTCCAGAATGGGCAACTATACTGCTTTGGAGGAACATCTTAATAGGTATGCTGAACTAAACTTTGACTTTGTTATAAAACGTATTAAATATTATCGTGCGATAATCCTGTCAAATACTGGTCAAGAATTCGAAGCAATTCCCTTGCTAAAAGAATGTGTTGAGGAAGCAGAAGATAATCACCGATTACATCGAGTAAATGATTTATTAGAGGTTCTTCTTAAAGTTAACGACTTGTACACTGCTCAACAGATTCTTGATAAAGAGGAAAAAAATACATTTGTTAAGCTTTTCACAGCTTACAAGATTTCAGAATTAGGTAAATACTATAGATTAAAGGGAACATTTCTTGTTAGAAACGGTTTATTTAATCAAGGTATGGAATCATATTTAAAAGCTATGGATTTCTACAGTAAAATTAATGACCGTAGCGGTATAATGAAATGTTCTGAAAAAGTTTACGCTCATCATAATGAGCAAAGTAAAGTAATGGAATTAGGACTTCTGAAAAGATTACAAGAAGTATATAATGTGGTAAATAAAGGTTAAACAAAGGAGGGAGAAGAAGTTGAAAAAATATCTGACCATAATTGCAACTGTTTCTTTTGTAATTTGCTCTCTTTTTACTGTAGCAAGCTTCTTAGATTTCGAGAAATACGGAGAACAGCAAAGTGCAAAAACATTCCATGATGATCCACAAGGTTAATAGTAAAGGACCACAATAAACCGATTTTATTTAAAGGACGCCAATATTTATCGCGTTCTTTTTGTTTTGTAATATTTTGTCATAATTTACAGAACGTCCTACATTTTTTTGAACTACAGAAATTTATAGGACATATGGTAATTTAATACACAGGAGGAAGAAAGGAGGTATTAAAATTAGTTTGTTTATTAATTCAAAAGGGACGTTCCCTAGTCGGCATACTAACTGGAACGCCCCACATCACAAATAACAAAAATTGTTATTCGGATTAATTGTATCACTCAAATAAAGGAATGTGAAATGGAAAATACCCAATCGAAAGATGATTTGCAGAAGCTTATAGAAATCCTCCGCCAAGAATTAGAACGGTTATATTTGAAAAAAGGTTCATTTTTAAACCCAACCGTAATACAAATGAGCCAACAACTAGATGAGTACATCGCTATCTTTCAGAAGCTTAGACACTAGTTGGTCATTATGAATAAGCTGTACGGAAAACCTTTTAGAACAACTATAGCCGTGTTTTAGCTATTCAGAAAAAATAGCTAGAGTATTTTCTATTCATATGAGATCAATCTTATCAACTGAAATAGAAAGAGTCAGCAAGAATATTACGAAAACAAGAATTACAACAACCATGGGTCTGAACGCAGACTTGAACTGGTAGTTGAAACTAGGAGAACGACAAGAAAATGTTAGATAGTAAATATCACTATTAAATTACAAGTTGGAGGTACTAAAATGAAGAAAAAAATTGTATCCTTAGCTGTAGTCTTTATGACGATGATATCTTCAATCGGCTTTGCAGCACAAAGCAAAGAACATTCAGATTGGGGAGAAGACTCCTCCTTAAATGAACAAGAAATACAGAAATTGATATATGATGTTGGAATGGAAGAAAGTGAGATTAATGATTATCCGGTCCAAGTTCTTCACCAACTAATTCAAAATGATGCTAAGAAAATAGCAACTAATTATAAAGTCGTCAAAGAAGAGGCAATACAAGGTCTATCTGGTGAAGATATAGATGGTGGTACTTTGGAGTTAAGAGGAACTGCCTTCGAAGAAAAAAGTGATAAGAAAGGGAAAAAGAAGTTTTATTTATATGGAAAGTATGAATGGACAGATAGTCCACGTTGGGGATTAACAGACGGAATAAGTATTGGGTATCCAGTAAGTAATAAATGGACTTTACCGATGTCAGCAAATGGGAAAGTTAAAGATTTTGCACTTCGCTATTGTCATAAGCCAGAAAACGTAGATAAAAAATGGAAATGTTCCAAAAGTTACAAACCAAAAGATTGGGATCCGGGTGTAGGCGTTGGTGGAGAAATAGATTTAGAAGCAATGCCAAGTAACAACCTTCACAAAGGATATATTGGTCAATATGTATACACAGACGAAAGGAATTCAGGGTCAACAAATATTAAATTTCAATACGGCCACCAAACTTGGGGTGGGAATGTAGAATTTGCTATATTTCCAGCTGGACTTTCAATTAAACCTCAATCAGTAAGTGAGGTAATTGATTTCGGTATTGAATTTGATTATTAATTAATTCCTCGTATTTTCGAAAGAAACCTTAAATTAATAATATTAGTTTGAATATAACAACTTTTTTTGCCTTCTTGAATCTCTTCCAAGATATTTTTCGAGGGTAGACAGAGATATTGCTACCCTCCTAAACTTCAAGACAAGTCCTCTTTTTGAAAGGGGACTTTCTCGTCTATCTCCCATTAGTTGACGATGAGGATAAACCTATATTAGGAGGTATTTATGAAATACTATTATTTATCTTTGTTATTGATATTTGCTTTTACGTTTTTGTTTAATTTTTTTGAAGTAATAAAATCATTATTAGAAAAAAACATGTCTCGTTATAAGACTTGTCGGATACTATCACTTATTAGTTTCTTATTGTTTATTACAATTTATATCTTAGCCTACAAAAAATAAAATATGTACCCCATGAACTCATGTAATAGTTTTGATTAATTGGGCTACTAGTCATCTTTTGTGGTAGTCCAATATCACTCCTCAGTCATCATTGTTTATTAATAAACACTCTATATTAGATGCAGAATCCCATTACTAACTGTCCGTTGTTTCATTAAAGGAGCCTTGTCCCTTCTGATCATTTAGTTCGTAAAATTGATTTTATATATGAACTTGTAAAAGACAAATACTCGAAAGATAATGGGAGACCGAGTGTCGCCCCTGTTGTGCTAATAAAGATCGTATTTATTCCATATTTATTTGAATAAGCTCTATGCGTCAGACAATCAAAGAACTGAAGACAAATCTTACTTATCGATGGTTTATCGGTTATGACTTCACTCAGCCAATCCCTCATTACAAGCATATTACAATGGTGCTGATATCAACTTTAGGGATCAAAATCCAACTGCTGCTATAGGCGGATACGCTCCTTATGATATTTATGATACAGATGAGTTAAGTCGTATCTTAAAACATGGCTCTTGGTAGAAAAAAAGAGACCGTAATAGGTTATATGCGGTCTCTTTTTCCTCATATGAAATTAGTGCTAATTAAAAAGGAAAGAAGGAATACCAAAGATGGTTATTTTTAAAAAAGTTTGGTTTTGGCTGGGAATTTTAAGCATTATAGTCTGCTTAAACGATTTTTATGGAAATGACCAAAAACATATATTATTAATTGGATTGAACCCTCTTCTAGATTATATGGTCTATAAGGAATCATTTCGTGATTGGATAATAAATGATAATCAAATTGAAGGAAACATTTTATTGGGAGGGTATGTTATACATTTTGTATCATACATCCTACTTGGAATCATCATTGATCTGTTATTTTTCTTTAATAAACAAAAGAAGTAAAATGGTATACAACACGAAGAAAATACTAGTCTTGTAGCTATCACATCTTCCGTTTCCCAAAATACGCAATCAGCACACTCAAATCCTTATGTGCCACAAACTCAGTTAACTCCCCGACAATTTTCATCGCATTTTGCAAATACTGATCTGCTAGTTGGTCTGCTCTTTCTAAAATGTCGCTATCGAGAATTAGCTTGACTACATTTTGTATTTCTCTCGGTGTGGATCGCTCATGGAGCTGGCGTACACACTTGCTCAAGCACTCGTCCTGCAACGCATACATAACTGGTAACGTAATATTGCCATTAGCTAAATCGCTGCCTGCTGGCTTTCCTAGCGCTTCTGATGTCTCTGTAAAATCTAACACATCATCGCGAATTTGAAAGGCCATACCTAAATCATCACCGAATTGCGCCAATTTAGCTGTTACTTCTGGGGTTGCATGTCCCAGCTTTGCTCCAATCTCTAGACAGGTTGCCATCAACACGGCTGTTTTATTGCGCGTTTTGCTTAAATAGGCATCCATAGATAAATCAAAATTAAATCGGTTTGCCATCTGTTGATATTCGCCTAAACAAAGTCGCGAGGTTAATAGACCAGTAATCTCTTCCCGATACGGGTGTCTATCATCCTCCATTTTGCTCAATAGCTCAGCTACTCGCGTCATCATATAATTAGCCGTATGAATTGCTGTGGGTATGTCAGTAAGCACATGCAATGTTGGTTTTCCACGTCTCGTATCCGCTTGATCAATCACATCGTCGTGGATTAGTGAAGCTACATGGATAAATTCTGTCACAGCTGCCATCTGCAATACTTTTTGTGGGTCTGCCATTCTGCCAAAACGGCTGCCGACCATTACCATCATGGGGCGTAATCGTTTCCCCCCTGCTAAAATCATACGACTTATATTGCCAGCGATGGATGAAAGCATGGGCAAACTCATATCCGTCCGAACTATGCGCAGCATCTCTTTATCAATCATGTCTAGATTAATGTGCAATTGGTCAGCTAACTTCATAAGTCACCTGCTGCTCTGTTTTTGTCAGGAATTTTTCTATGCGTTGAAAGAGAATACGTTCTATTGATTTACCTTGGATCAAACGGATTTGAATTTGCTTTAGAATAGGAGCCAAAAAATTCACGAAATCCTTTTCTCCATGCTTACATGCATATTCATAATAAAAGCTTTGCAGATAATCACCATCTAAAATATCCTTTGTCAAACAAGGATTGTCGAATGTCAGCTTTTTATGCTTGCGAAAAGCAGCCTGCAACAGGACATAGCACCCAAATATATGCTCTTTGCGTGCAGATGAAAGCTCAAATGAATCAAGCAGATGTCCCATCTCCTCCAACAGCCGCCTATCCACTTCAAGCGTGATGCCAGCTTGTGGTGACATTTGCTTTTCTAGCTTCTGCAATGATTCCCGAATTCCATTCATCTCTCTCATCCCCTACTCACGCTTTTCTTTTTCGTATCTCTCTATCTACTAATGGGTCTATATGTGGAAAGAAGGGGAATGTACAATTCACAGCACATTCCCCCATTCCATGATATAGCTATCTTGTTATACAATTAGTCTACGTATAAATACCAACGTTTGACGAACGGGATTTTTTTCCACACTTTTTTTAGTTGTGGTAATACATAGTAGTCCAGACCCAATGTGCTTCCAGAACCACCAATGAGGGCAATACCTCCTCCAAGGTACCAAAGCATCTCATATGGAGCCATTCCGGAAGACCAAATCATTAAACCCATACAGACTGTAGCTATGGAAGATATAGCTGTGAATAAACCGATGATCAACAATACGCCAAATATTACTTCAGCGAAGACCATCATCGTTTGGAACACAGAGGCTAATGCTGTATAGCTTCCATCTGCATTGTAGAAGAACATATCCATTGAGCCTTTTACCATACTGTCAATAAACCCAGGTACGGGGAGTGCCTGTACCGCTTCTTTCGCTGTAGCGACTGCTGAAGCAGCCGAAGAAGTATCTACCGTTTGGGCCACATCCTGTACGGCTTGTGAGGCTGACGTAATTCCGTCAACCGCTTTTGGAGATGGCGGTATTAAGAAGATGTTAGTAGGGTCCTTTAGCACTTTGTTCATTTTCGCTAAGCCCTCTGACAACCACATGGCGCCGACCAAAACACGTAAAGGTACTAACCAGAAGTTAGGGGATCGTTTACTAAAATGCCCGCCTAAGAAACTGCGTCTATTATTAACATGGAAAATTTCATGCATGAGATAAGACCAAACTTTATTAAAACCACAAATTTGAACCAGATATACCATGTTGATAAAGTGCTTAACAAACATTGCCATGAAGCCGCTCATCAAGAACATTTTTCCTGGCACTCCTACACTAGCTACACCATAGCGGCTACCGATACATACCATACAGCCATGGAATGTAGGCTTGTAGGACTTGTGTGTACCACCTTTCACATCTACATAGATGTTATGCGCAACGATTGGAGCTGAATGCTCAGCATTCTCTACCATTTGGGGTACAGGGCGCTCTTCACCTTCTGGAATAAAGAAAATGTTGTCCCCTACGACATACACATTGCTATGCTCAGGGCTCTGTAGCTTATCATTAACCACGATACGCTTGCGACCCTTTTGTTCTAATTCGACCTTTTCCAATAGGTCAGAGCCTTCGACACCTGCTGTCCAGACAACTGTTTTAGAGCGAAGCAATCCTCTCTCGCCCAACTCAACTCCATCTGGAGAAACACCAGTAATTTTACTGTTTGTAATAATGTTAACGTTTAACTTATGTAAATGTCGCTCTGCCTTCTGAATGAGCTTGTCAGGCAAAATGGGTAAGATTTTTGGTGCCATATCAGCAACGTGTAGTTGCACTTCAGATGGCTCTATGGCGTAGGTTTTGCATAATTCATCTCGGAATTCCGCTAATTCCCCCACCATCTCAATGCCAGTAAAACCAGCACCGACTACCACAAAGCTCAACATATCCTGACGCTTTTGCTTATTCGTTTCTTTTGAAGCGTTAATAAACATACTGCGAATTTGCTCGCGTAGGTGAACAGCATCCTCGAAGGACCAAAGAGAAAACGCATTCTGCTCTGCACCAGGGATTCCAAAGAAGGATGGCTTACAGCCTGTCCCCATTACTAGGTAATCATATTCATAGGTGCTATTCTCGGACACTAATTTTTTGCTAGCAAAGTCGATCGTGGAAATTTCATCAAGCACCACATCAACCTTCCGTTTTGCAAAAATCTTTTTCAGGTCAACTTTTATGGAGTCCTCTTCAACACGATTAGCCGCTACTTCATGTAATTCCGTTAGAAGAGTGTGGAATGGCTTTCGGTCTATTAATGTAATCTGGACGTCGGTATCTTTTTTAAATTTGCTTGCCAGCTTTTTCGCTGTCAAGACACCACCGTAACCTCCGCCTAGTACAATTATTTTTTTCATAGCATGTCCTCTCATTTCCATAGATAATTACCCGTTGACGATTTTCACCAGCAATGGTAATCCCCCTATGCATAATTGCCTTATTTTTTCGCGTCTTTTAGAGCCTCTTCAGCTAATTTCACGAAATCGTTTACTTTAATAGATACACCTGAAATCGCATCTGTTTTGCCTTCATTATTTACTGTAATTGCTGCTGGGTCTTGTTTTTCAATTAGAGCCTGTTCTACTTTTGCTGCTTGCTCATGCCACTCAGCCTGTGCTTTTGCTTTTTCCTTCATGCCATACTTGCCTTCTTTAGACTGGGTTTTCTTGTCTGCTTCACCTTTTTCGTTGATTGCATTCCAGTTCGCAGCAACAATTTTACCATTTAGCACAGTAAAGTCCGCTGTATATTTCCAATCTTTTTCGAATTCTGGCTGTTCCGCATGGTATGCACCGTCTTTATAAGGACCTGGTTGTTGTGGACCTGCCGCTAATGCTTCCGTTACCAAAGCAGTAAAGTCATTTATCTTAATCGATACACCTGAAACGGCATCAGTTTTTCCCTCGTTATCCACTGTAATTGCCGCTGGATCTTGTTTTTCTATCAAGAATTTTTCTACTTTTTCGGCTTGTTCATGCCACTCAGCTTGAGCTTTTGCTTTTTCCTTCATGCCATATTTGCCATCTTTAGATACTGTTTTTTTATCTGGTCCCGCATCTTTACTGATCCCAGTCCAGTTCACATTGGTAATTTTTCCATCCTTTACATCCAGTACAACTGCATAGTTCCAATCCGCATCAGCATTTTTTTGTTGAGCGTAATACACGCCATCCGCCATTTTTTTATCCGTTGCATTAGCCGGGGCGGCTGTTTCTGTTTTCTTGTCAGGAGCAGGTTGTGTAGCAGCACCGCATCCTGCTAGCATAGAAACTGCTAATACACTTGCCATCATCAGTGAAAGTTTTTTCATTTTCTTTCTCCTCCCTTTTTCTCCACACGCATGTGAAAAATTACACAAATATCATTACGCCATCATTCTAACATTCCTAACTAAATAATCAAGACCTTTTATTTCCATTTTTATGTTAAATTAGGCTAAAAAACAGGCCTTTTTTTGACAATCTGGAGAACGATTTTGTTTATTCTAATCTACGAGATAAATGAATGAAAAATATGAATATTCCCAGCATGAAAACGCTTTAAAACGTCATACAATCTTCATATACAAAAAAACCCGTCCTATAAAAAGACGAGTTTTCACTATGATTTTGTATCAAGTAAGCTGACGATTACCTATCAATAAGCCAGCTTTCATTCGGTTCTCTACACTCATTAATTTTGCATAACAAAATCCGTCTCTGCCCATTCGCTCTCTTGAAACACATGTAGAGTTTCATAGGCGGTATTGCGTTGAGCAGGAATTTTTCCCGCTTCACGGATTAACTCTAGGATTTTGTTTGTATTTACCTTGTAAGCACATTTCGCTGCTGATACAACATTCTCTTCCATCATAGTCGAGCCAAAATCATTAGCTCCATAAGACAAGGACAGTTTACCGATCTCAGGTCCCATTGTTACCCAGGAGGATTGAAAGTTAGGTATGTTATCCAGCATCAAACGGCTGATCGCCAATGTTTTTAGATACTCTTCTGGAGTGTTTTTCGTAGCTTTCATGTTGGTATTATCAGGCTGGAAGGTCCAGACAATAAAAGCCTTAAATCCATTTGTCTCATCCTGAGCATCACGAATGCGCAGCAAAGATAACACTCGTTCTTCCATTTCTTCACCAAAACCGATAACCATCGTAGCCGTTCCAGGCAGACCTGCTCGGTGGGCTGCTTTTTGGATATCCACCCACTGCTCCCAGGTTCCTTTTAAACGCGAAATCTTTTTACGTGTCCGATTGTCCAGAATTTCTCCGCCTGCTCCTGGCAAAGAATCTAAACCAGCTTCTTTTAGCTGTCTTAGGGCCTCTTCAACTGATACATTGGAGACCTCAGCCATTTTAGCTACCTCGGCTGTAGATAAAGAGTGCATCGTAATGGTCGGGAAGCGCTGTTTAATCTCGCGTAGCAAATCCGTAAAATAGGATAGTTTTAAATCAGGATTCGTACCACCCTGCATTAAAATTTCTGTTCCGCCAACATCAACTGTTTCTTGAATCTTTTCGAAAATTGTTTCTTTTGGAAGAACATAGCCTTCCTTCGAGCCAGGCGGGCGATAAAAGGCGCAAAAACGGCAATAGGTATCACAGACATTGGAATAGTTGATATTCCGTCCGATGACAAAGGTCGTGATCGGTTCAGGATGCCACTTTTGCATGATCTGATTCGCTGCATGACCTATTTTCTCAATTTCATCAGAAGCAAAAAGGGCTAAACCATCCTCTAATTGAAGTCGCTCGCCACGAAGAGCTTTGTCCAATATATGATCAATCAAGAGGAATTCCTCCTATCCTGTGCATATTCCACCTTTCATCCTATCATAAAATTAAATTCCTGCCTACGCTAGAAGTATAGTGCTATTCGTAGCCAATCTCTTCGTAAACTTCCGGTTCCCAATAAATGACACAGTTTGCTAGAGGTAAATTAATTTCACGTGCACCATTCGGCTGACCATTGAAGCGAATGATTTCCGTTACGGAGACACGATCCCCTCGTACTACAATTTCTCCTTTAAGCTCTTGACGCTTTCCATCTGGCGAACAGAAAATTATGACTCCAGAACCAATATCTTTCATATGCAATCCCTCGGAATTCTCAAAATTTTTATCTTAATAGTAGTAGAGAAGTTTGAGAACGTCAACTATCTGTGTAGATTGAGAAAAAACTGAATCCTTTTTGCCCAAGTGTGCGTATAACCTTGTAGCATGCTATAATATTGGTCGAACTTGTCATATCCCAGACTGGACGACCATACATCTAAATAAGTACGAATTTTGTTCGATCCTTGACTACAAGAAAAATCGACTTTATACATAAAGGAGACTACGATGCTTGACCAAATCAATGAAATCTTTCAGCAATACGGAGCGTGGGGATTATTTACACTCTCCTTTCTAGATTCAATCATCTTGCCGTTTCCCCCATTCTTTTTACAGATTGCAATGAGTCTATTGGAGCCTTCACTTGCTATTGAATATGCTCTCTTTGCTTTCATCGGCTCTTTACTGGGGGCACCATGCGGCTTTATTCTCGGTAAACTGTTCGGTAAACCGCTGATGGACAAAATCGTTCCGGAAAAATGGATCAGTCTCGCTACAGAACAAATGACTAAAAACGGTGATGCTGCCATTATCATTGGCTCATTTACACCTATTCCTTTTAAGGTATTTACCATCCTATCTGGTGTACTCGGCTTCTCCTTCAAAAAACTAATGGTTTATGCTGTTATTGGTCGGGGTTTTAAATTTTTTCTCATCGGTTTAATCTTCCATTTATATGGAAAGCAAGCAAAATTGTTAATTGATGAGTATATGGATGTTTCTCTTTTAATTGTAGCTGTTCTACTTGCCGTAGGCTGGCTGATCTTTATGCAAATAAGAAAGCGACGTGCTGCTAAAAAGTAAATGTTTTAATCGCTATCCTGGCCCTTGAGGCTCCTACATTCAAAGTAGAGTCCTTTGGTCGAGATGACTTTTTGTTCAACGATGATTGTAAAATACGAAACTCTCAAACGATAAGAATCACACCAAAAAGGGCTATCCATCTTCTACGATGTACGATAGCCCTTTTTATATCAACTCTATGCTTTTTAGCTTTGCTGCTCTAGCAATTCCTTCGCATCTACAGACTCATAGCCCAATGCTTGTGCAACAGCCTGATATGTTACATGTCCATTCAATGTATTTATACCTTTTAGTAATGCAGGGTTTTCTAAGCATGCCTTTTGATAGCCTTTATTGGCGATTTGCACCGCATATGGAACCGTCACGTTTGTCAAAGCAAACGTAGATGTGCGTGGAACAGCGCCAGGCATATTAGCCACCGCATAATGCACTACACCATGTTTTTCATACGTTGGGTTATCATGAGTAGTGATACGATCGGTTGTTTCAAAAATACCGCCTTGGTCAATTGCAATATCTACTAGAACCGAGCCTGGTTGCATGGATTTAACCATTTCCTCTGAAACCAATTTTGGTGCTTTTGCTCCTGGAATAAGAACAGCCCCAATCACTAGATCAGATTCCTGTACGGCATGTGCAATATTAAATGGATTGGACATCAGGGTTTTTACGCTATGTCCAAAAATATCCTCTATTTGACGCAAGCGATCAGGATTTAGGTCGATAATGGTAACATCAGCACCTAAACCTACTGCCATTTTCGCAGCATTAGTACCGGCTACTCCTCCACCAACAATGGTTACTTTGCCACGTTGGACCCCTGGCACACCGCCGAGGAGAATACCTTTACCGCCTTCCTGTTTTTCTAGGAACTGAGCGCCGATTTGGGTAGACATGCGCCCTGCAACCTCTGACATAGGAGTTAACAACGGAAGTGAGCCATTGCTCAGTTGAACGGTTTCATAAGCGATCCCTATAACTTTATTATCAACTAACGCTTTCGTTAATTCTGGTTCTGGAGCTAAATGTAAGTATGTGAACAGAATAAGTCCTTCACGGAAATATTGATATTCGGAAGGCAATGGTTCCTTAACTTTCATAACCATGTCCATTCCCCAAGCTTCTTGTGCAGTCTGGACGATTTTAGCCCCAGCTGCTACAAATTGTTCATCAGTAAATCCAGAGCCAAACCCTGCGGATGTTTCGATGAAGATTTCATGTCCATTCTTCACCAAATTCATTGCTCCTGCTGGTGTCATAGCTACTCGATTTTCATTGTTTTTAATTTCCTTTGGAATACCGATGCGCATGTTTCGACCTCCTCAGTAAGTTAAACATAAATAGTTTCAAACAGTTCTGATGATTAATTCAAAAGTAGAAGCTTTATCCACGCATTGATTGTATCATGTACGAACCGAAAATGAAAGCGCTTACAAAAAATCTATAAATTCACATTCTCCTAAGTTGTTTGATAGTTTTGAAGTATATAAAAAGAACAAGTCACCAGCTATCCCCTACTGGTGACTTGTTCTTATCTTTACATGAAAATATGATTTTTACCTATCAAATTACCTTCTTTTCTTAGATCCGTCCGAAGAGCCCACGTTCTCTAGCAAACTATGTTTCTTAGAGTAGACAAAATAGACAACCGTTCCGATGGCCACCCAGATTGCAAAATACATCCAGGTTGCTCCTGGAAGATTAATCATGAGGAACGCACAGAATACCATTGTTAAGATAGGAATGAACGGAACTAATGGAACCTTAAAGCCACGCTCCAAATTTGGATGCGTTTTACGAAGTACGATAACTGATAATGCAACCATAGCAAACGTGAGTAACGCACCGATATTTGCTAAATTAGATAGTTCCTTAATTTCTACAAATCCTGCAATTCCACCACTGATTAATCCTGTTAGCCATGTAGAAAATACAGGTGTATCTGTTTTATTAACACTAGAGAAGCGTTTTGGAAGCAGCCCATCACGACTCATCGCAAAGATTACACGAGTGCCAGCAAATACATAAGCAAAAATAACAGCCATAATACCAATAACGGCTCCTACAGCAACGATTCCCGCTACCGTATCCTGACCTACAAGCTCCAGGACATACGCCATTGCTTCAGGTACATCTAAGTTCTTATAAGAAGTGATGCCTGTCATGATAAGACACACAATAACATAAAGGATCGTACAAACAACAAGTGATGAGATAATTCCTACTGGCAAAGCCTTTTGCGGGTTTTTACATTCCTCTGCAGAGGTTGATACTGCATCAAAGCCTAGGAACGCAAAGAATACCGCTGCTGCTCCAGCAAAAACTCCTTCAACGCCATACGGCAAGAATGGGTTCCAATTTTCAGGCTTAACATAAAATACACCTACAGCGATAAACAGTAAGATCACCAGTAGCTTTACTAATACCATGAAGTTGTTAAACTTCTTACTTTCTTTTGTTCCACGAGATAATACAAAAGTGATTAGTAAGACAATGATAACAGCCGGTAGATTAATAATTCCGCCACTCATCGGCGTACTGACCAACTGTTCAGGCAACCCCCAGCCAAAACCAGTCAGCAGATTATTAAAATAAGCAGACCATCCAACAGCAACTGCTGAAGTGGTAAGAAAATAAACAGATAATAATGTCCATCCCATCAGATGCGCTACAAATTCACCTAGTGTTGCATACGTATAGGTGTAAGCGCTTCCAGAAACCGGGATGGTCGAAGCAAATTCTGAGTAGCAAAAGGCAGCAAAACCACAAACAAGTGCAGCAATCATAAACGAAAGAATAACAGCAGGACCAGCATCTCTAGCTGCTACAATACCTGTAAGTACCATAACACCAGTTCCTAGCACTGCCCCAATGCCTAGTAAAGAAAGATCAAAGGATGTTAGTGTTTTGTTTAATGATTTGTTTTGACCTTGTTTCAATAAGTCAGTAACTGATTTTTTTCTCAAAAGATTGCTCATATTGCCCCCCCTTGATTGATAACTGTTTCCTTCACATAAGTATCCTACCACACAATATTCATTTTGTTCTATTTATAGATTTTTCTTAAAAATTCAAAAAAACTCGTTTTTTTATACTGTACAATCACCTATCGAAGAAAACACTTATATATTGAAAGAGGAGAGATAAAGGGGAGGTGAATGAATGGCTGTTATTAAGTACAACACCAGTGATCTTAACATGCTAGCTAGGCTGCTTCGAGCAGAAGCTGAAGGAGAAGGAAATCTTGGAATGTTAATGGTCGGAAATGTTTCTGTTAACCGTGTCCTTGCCAACTGCTTAGATTTTAAAAACATACGAACCATCCCTCAAATGGTATATCAAAGTCCCGGCGGATATGAATCTGTTCAAAAACCGTATTTCTATCAAATGGCTAGAGAATCAGAGAAACGTTTGGCCAAACGCGTAATTAATGGAGAAAGGACACATCCTGCAAGCAACGGACTTTGGTTCTTTCGCCCGGTAGGTAGCTGCCCTCCCACTTGGTTCAACCAGAGAAACACAGGACGATTTAAGGCACATTGTTTCTTTGCACCAACCGTTCAGGATTGCCCTAGAGTTTATTAAAGAGGAGAGAAAAACCAGATGTATTATAATACTTATGCTCAGCAAGAATTCGAGCCCACTTCTTATTATCCACAATGCTATATGTATCCATGTTACCCTACTCCACAACAGCAGACACCATCCGCACAAATGGGTCCCACACAGGTAAGTCCTAACCTACAAATCCAGCAACAGCCCCAGCAACTCGTGCCTCCGAATGCAAATGGAAGCTTTATACCCGGTGGTCCCCTTCCAGTAGTCGAAGAATCATACGTAGAAAATATTTTACGTCTCAATCGAGGAAAAGTCGGTACCTTCTATATGACCTATGAAAATAACAGCGAATGGAATGCAAAAATTTTCCGCGGAGTCATCGAAACTGCTGGTCGAGATCATATCATCCTTAGTGATCCGCAAACCGGTATGCGTTATTTGCTTCTGATGCTAAACCTAAATTATGTTACCTTTGATGAAGAAATTAACTACATTCCACCAGTAAATCCATTTGCTCGTACACGTTAATCCTTAGTCATTACCAAGAGAGACAACTCGTCCATGTACAAATAAACTGGTTCCCTATTATGAGTAGTGGAACAATATAAGCAACAAGCCTCCACGTACACTTGAAAGTAACTCTGGAGGCTTGTTGCTTGCTTTTTGAATGCGTATGTTATTCTTTACTTAGAAGCCCAAAATGGTTCGGAATAAGCTTGATGTCTCTCCACCTGGATAAATGATAAACAACAAAAAGTAGACAGCTATACCGGTAATCGCTGTACCGAACCAGATAATAGAAGTAACTGGCCCCCATTTGCGATGCTTAGCAAATTGCTTGGTAAAACCTAAATATAACGTTACCAATCCAAAAACGGCTGCTGTTGTAGCCAAGGTGATATGGAATATCAAAAAGATTTGGTAGTATAAGCGCAATTCATCCGGTCCGCCGAAATTCATATTTCCCACGAAAATCGTTCGAGACATATAAATAATGAAAAATGCTAGGGCAAACACGGATGCAACAATCATTGTTTTTTTATGGGCCTCAAATTTTCGTTTGGCTACTTGAACCCAACCGATTGCTACAAGGATTGCACTGATGGCAATAAAACTTGTACTAAGTGCAGGCAACAACGTTAGCACTCGATCACTTCCTCTTATTCTTTTTTAAAATTTATACTCGCCCACTAGTGGGAACGATAGTGAGTTCTTTTCGCTGTTCCATGGGTTCAAAGGATTCAAGCGGATCGATTTCATCAATACCCGTTGTCGGATTTTCCTCACGGTACCATTTAGAAAACACATGCCATAGCCCAACTCCATATGCTGTTTCCTGTACCATCTTCATCACAACACCACCCAATTGCTGATCATCGAGTATCGGTAGGATGGCAAACAATTGCGGTCCATAGCTATAAGATTCATAGACCAATTGGGAAGCAAATATGATTAACGCACAGGCCGGTGTCATAAGCACACCCGCTGCAAAGATATACCCCATTAGCTTGACGTTTTTAATCCGTTGTAACTCTGGAACGGGACAGATAATATGCCACCATATCATGAAGGCTGTAATTAATAACAGGAGCTTATAAGCAATATGAACTCCATGGTACTGCATCACGAAATCAAGTACAAGCGGAATATGATAAACAGAGAAAAATAAATTAAACATAAATAAAGATATCAACGGTTTTGTTAGACGATCAAACCATCTTCTTACAAAAACCGGTTGTAGAACTGCTCTTATAAACCACACTGGCAGGCCCAGCACAAAAAGTGGTGGGAAAATCATTACTAACAATGATTGCTGGGTCATATGCAAGGTAAACGACACATGCCCGTAAAAATAGAGTGGACTTCCCATCGCTACATATAAGGTAAGAAGAGCGATCATAAACGTAATCTGCTTTCCTACTGAAACAGGCTCTGCATTACTAAACCGTTTACGCCATGGGCCAATTAACATAAAATATGCCACACCAAGCAAGACAACAAAAGCTAAAAATTCAGGATTCCATAACTCCGCAAACTTCGGTTGATAACCATGCAAAAGTAAATGCTGTTCATGGGTACCCATCCATATCCCCCTCTCATGCGGAAGGTTTCTATTTTCTGATAAGTGGAAACATACATGTATATTATACTGAACCGATCTCGGACAAGCTAGCAACCAACTTGCTTTTTAGTAGGTTAGAATGGAAATGCATTCTCCCTGTTCACTTGTTTGCCATATTTTCTATAAAAGCACTAAAACAAACCAATTACTCAGTCTGGTTACTAGCAGAACAAGCTAGTCTTTACGAAAAAAGCGAGCTACTCAAGTAGCCCGCTTTTAACAGGATCGGGGCTAAGTCTTCACCTTTGTAGAATCAAAGTTGGACCTTCTCCCTTACCTTTATACCCAATACAGCGCCATGACAACGCATGTTACCATGATAAACGCCCCAGTGAAAATTGCCACCACTGGAAATAGATGGCCTTTATCCTTTAAGTGCATCCACACGTATAATTGCACTAATGCCTGCACGGTACCTAACAGGATAATATAAGGATAAACGAAACCTTTTTTATCTGGCATGTAGATAACCGCCGCAAACGCTAATGCTGTTAATACAATGGACAAAATAAATGAAACGATATGTGGCTTCATGCTAGTGTTATGGGCATGGGAATGTTTTGAAGGTTGAGATGAATGATTGTGTTGATTCATCTTATGCTCCTCCTTGTCCAGACATGATACCCATTAGGTACACGACTGTGAAAATGAATACCCACACTACGTCAACGAAGTGCCAGTACAAGCTTGCAATATAGAACTTCGGTGCAGTAACCACTGTCAGACCCTTTTTCATAGCAGAAACCATCAGGGTTGCTATCCATGTAACCCCGAACAATACGTGCGCTCCATGGAATCCGACTAACGTGTAGAAAGCGGAACCATATGCACTACTAGTCATTGTATGACCTTCATGGTAATAGTGATAGAACTCATAAATTTCTAGCCCTAAGAACGCAAATCCTAGTACAACGGTTACAGCAAACCAGAACATCATCATTTTGAAGTTATGACGGTGCATTCCGATGATGGCAAATACACTCGTTAAAGAACTGGTCAAAAGTAAAATTGTCGCCATAGCAACCAGTTCAACTTTAAAGATTTCATGCGGAGCTGGTCCTGATACATATTGATCTCTAAGAGCCAAATACGTAGCAAATAGAGAACCGAACAATACCATTTCTCCACCTAGGAAAAGCCAGAAGCCAAGTATTTTATTTCTGCCTTCAAGGGTTGCCTTTTCAGGCTCAGCAGGTAGAACACCATGATCCGTGTGTTGCATTACAGCCTACCCCCTTTTTCTGTTTCCTTAATCTCGTCTACTTCGATATGGAAACCATGGTCATCCTTAATGGAACGGGCAAACATGCAAAGGAAAAACAGCCCCAATCCTACGAAGACCAGCACATATTTGTGATAGATAAAACCAAATCCTGCAATAAACATCCCTACAGACATCAGGAATGGCAAAACAGATGGAGACGGCATATGAATCGGGCCAAGCGGTTCAGCCGGAGTCATTGCTTTGTTGCCTGCCATTTTCTCAACCCAGAAAGCATCAAGACCACGCACGCGAGGTGTTTGAGCAAAGTTATACTCAGGTGCTGGAGAAGGAATTGACCACTCAAGCGTACGACCATCCCATGGATCTGCCACAGCCTTTTTACCTTTTGCATTCGTGTAAATCACGTTAACAATAAACAACACGGTACCGACAGTCATAATGATGGCACCTACAGTGGAAATCAAGTTTCCTAATTCCAGCTGTTGACCTGGTAAGAAGGTGTATACACGACGCGGCATACCCATCAAGCCAAGGAAATGCTGAGGGAAGAATGTTAAATGGAAACCGATAAAGAATAGCCAGAAGTTCCATTTACCAATTGCTTCATTTAGTAATTTACCAAACATTTTTGGCCACCAGTAGTAGAAGGCTGCAAACAGCCCCAGCACCATACCACCAACAAGAACATAGTGGAAATGAGCTACTACAAAGTAAGAGTCCTGATATTGATAGTCTGCTGGTGCTACAGAAAGCATAACCCCGGTCATACCACCGATGGTAAATGTCGGAATAAAGCCTGTAGCGAACAGATTAGCTGTGGTAAAGCGAATTTGACCGCCCCACAAAGTGAATAGCCAGTTAAAGATTTTAATACCGGTAGGAACGGCAATCAGCATCGTCGCAATCGAGAAGAGCGAGTTAGCTACCGGACCCAAACCTACTGTAAACATATGGTGAACCCATACCATGAAGCCTAAGAAACCGATAACCATGGTCGCAAAAACCATAGCGGAATATCCAAACAGACGTTTTTTCGCAAAGGTACTGATAACATCAGAGATCATACCAAATGCTGGAAGTATTAGGATGTAAACCTCTGGGTGACCAAAGATCCAGAACAAGTGCTGCCATAACAGTACGTTACCGCCGCCAGCTACTTCAAAGAACTGTGCTCCGAAAATTCGGTCAAACATCAATAGAACTAAACCTACAGTGATCGCAGGGAACGCGAACAAGATTAATGCAGAAGTAATAAATGCTGTCCAAGTAAACATCGGCATACGCATAAAGGTCATCCCTGGTGCGCGCATGTTAATGATTGTAACCAGGAAGTT
Source organism: Brevibacillus sp. 7WMA2 (assembly GCF_010748895.1). Taxonomy (NCBI): domain Bacteria; kingdom Bacillati; phylum Bacillota; class Bacilli; order Caryophanales; family Paenibacillaceae; genus Brevibacillus; species Brevibacillus sp. 7WMA2. The sequence goes on along the minus strand of NZ_CP048799.1, from coordinate 4,923,788 downwards.
AATCCCCCCGATTAATGTTCCCAAACCAGCTATCTGCAAACCTAGTACATAGAAGCTTACCCCAGCGGTCTGACTGTATGTGTTTGAAGATAATGGCACATACGCTGTCCAACCTACATCAGGTGCACCGCCCATGAACCAACTTACGTTAAGCAACAACCCACCAAAGAAGAACAGCCAGAAGCCTAGTGAGTTTACAAATGGAAATGCTACGTCACGCGCACCGATTTGTAGCGGTACGATTGCGTTCATGACAGCAAAAATCAATGGCATGGCAGCTAGGAAGATCATAGTGGTACCATGCATCGTTAGCAATTCATTAAACGTGGAGCCAATGAACATTTTACTATTTGGATACATGAGCTGAATACGCATCAGCAATGCTTCAAGTCCACCAAGCAAGAAAAAGAATCCACCGGCTAATAGGTACAGAACGCCGATTTTTTTATGGTCCACGGTTGTGATCCAATCCCACAAGCCCGTATTTCTTGGACGAACATGTTGAGCCACGGTTTTGCCCCCTCTTTTAGATTCAAAATTCAGCTATTATTGACGTTTCAAGCTGGACAGGTATTCAACAAGAGCATCCACCTGATCATCATTTAACTTCAGGTTAGGCATCAAGTTACCAGGCTTCACTGATTCTGGGTCCTTCAACCATTCAGCAACGTGTTGCTTGTCGTTAGGCAACACACCTGCTACAGTTTGGCGATTACCAAAATTAGTTAAGTCTGGACCAATTTTACCACCATTGCCATCAACAGCATGGCAGGAAATACAGCTTTGTTTAAAGACTTCTTCTCCTTGCGTTGCAACAGCTTTATTTTCAGCAGGTGCATTTTCACCTTTTGTCATTTGTACTACCCATTTATCAAACTCTTCTTGTGATACAACCTTTACTTTGAAATCCATCAAAGCATGAGACGGACCACAGAGCTCGGCACATCGTCCTTGGAAGGTTCCTTCAACTGGACTTTCTAGCCACATATGGTTGGTCATACCTGGGTTTGTATCTTTTTTACCGCCTAGTGCTGGTACCCAGAAAGAGTGAATAACATCAGAAGCCTCTAAAGAAAGGTACGCTTTTTTGTTGACAGGGATGTATAATTCCTGAGCAGTGTTAATTTTTAAATCTGGATATTCAAACTCCCACCAGAATTGGTGTCCTGTTACCTTGACTTGAAGAGCATCCTTGTCGTTTGAATAATCCTTTGCCAATGTAAATGTTGTCGAAACCATCGGAATCGCAAGAACAATCAAAAGAATGAAAGGGATAACCGTCCAAATAATTTCTAACTTGTGGTTTCCTTCGATTTGTTCTGGAATACTGTTATCGCCCTTACGTTTACGGTATCGGATCAATACATAGGTAAAGATAACGACAACCACAGTGAAGACGCCTAACATGATGGTAACACTAAGCTTAATCAAGTCATATTGCATGCCTGCTACAGTCCCTTTAGGCTGCAGTGCAGACAGATAAGGGTCGCCACATCCAGTTAGTAAAAGCGCTACCATTACTAACATAGGAAGCAGGCGCCCGACTTGCTGCAATCGTCTCATCATTGCGATCTAGCCTCACTTTCTCTCCTTTTTACCTTTAATAGACTTACTAATAGTAATCACACTAAGTCTACTAATGCAATCATGTTTGTTATCTAGAATGTGCTCCGTATCTTTACCACTAGAGGCAATAGTTATTATGTAAATTTGGTAAAAAGAACAAATCATGATAACAAATCTTTCTTCTTACTAAATGAAAATTTTTACAAACTGGGTTATCTGTTCCATTATAGCCCCCTTCTCATTCATATGTAGCGTCGTTTTGCCGCAATTGTAAATAAACAATAAATTGAGGCTAGACTGACAAAAGCTAATTTTAAAAACAGATACATCTATTGTAAACAATTTCCGGCTGTTTTAGGAAAAGAGCGATAAGAATTCACAAATTGTTCATACAAATGTAACTCTTTTGACTCTGGTGACTCTTTCCTTTGTGATTTTTTTCATTGATCACAAAATAATCATATCATGTTTTGCAAGCGCTATCAAAGAGCGGAAAACCCATGTTTTCCGCTCTAGTTTCCTTTTTCTCCATTTTTCATGCTTTTTTGTTTTGCCTTGAAGTTACTGCAATGAAATCGCTTTCGTAACATTAGGCAACGTTTCAATCTGTTCAATTGCTTCGGCTGGTATCTCCTCATCCGTTAGTGAAACCAGTAACGCCAGCTTTCCCTTTTGTTCACGAGAGACGTTCAATTTTGAAATGTTAATTTCATGCTGCGCCAAAATACGTGAAACATCGTGAATAACGCCAGGGTAATCATGATGGTACACCAATAACCCATGAGTCTCTGCTGTTATACGGCACGCGTATACATTCATCTCACTTATAAAGGTTTCTCTATAATCCTTGGAGAACACATACTTGTTGTCTCCCACGATAAGCTGGGCAACATGACTGGCGTATTCCCCTGTACTATTTTCTATTTTTATTTGCATATCTGGATTTAATTCGTGCAATCCGGCAAGTAACAAAGTAACAATTTGTTCTCGGTCATCTGCAGTCATGATGGTAAGTGTTACTTGTTCCATGTTGGACTCAAAACGCTCCACTAATTTAGCCAATGAGCGTAGCCCTGAGTAGTCTGTCATACTGTTTCCCCTCTCGTCTGTCAATGTATCATATATATACATCGTCCGAGGATAATTAGCAATGCCTACAGAAGGGAAAACTCTACTTTTTTACATATTTGTACTTCCACTGTGATCTTCACCATGGATGCCAATACTCTCTAATCTCCTGCGAGTGTCTGAGCTGCCTAAGTGGTAAATAAGCTGATAGATCTGATCAAGAGCCTCATCATATTCCTCAGGTTCGCCGCCTAGGTCTTCGTCGTAGGCCATTTCAAATAACTCCTGAAGCTGTCTAATCTCGCCTGGTGTAGCTAATACTTCATAATCAAAAGACGTATCTGTAGGATTGTCGATAATATCTCCCTTTACAGAATGAGGGTGAATGGATAAATAATATGGTTTTTTATCAGGAGCTGGTGTTGTTGACAAGTAAGACATCTCCTTTCTTTACCTGCTTTTTTCTTTCTTTATGCCCTCCTCTCTCCTTTTCCATACCTTTCCACACAGAGCCTGACTAAAAAATGCTCGATGGACTATGCCTAAAAGATTTGTACAGATCTTGCTACTGCTGCGATAAAGTGATCTGCTCCCTGCTCTAAACCATCAAATGGCATCTATCTCCATGTACTTGTTTTCCTTTAGCAACGCAATTCCTTTTTTGCAAACCCCGTAAGATAACCAAGAGCAGCCTGCACAAATCCGATCTAAGTCGGCAGGCTCCACCCTGTTTTTTGTCCGCTCAATCAATTCAGACTTGCGGTATATATGTCCAGGTATCAGACCCAGTTGTTCAAGAGCAGCCAAATCCATTGTCTGCACATGCTCTTCTGAGGTTGGGTCAGCTACACAAATCCCTTCTCCTTTATTCGGACAATATTGACAGGTATCATCTAAAGCATGAACCACTCGAATAGGGAAGTCGTCTTGATGATCCCTAATTCTTTCAACAATCTCCTTCATTTTGACCGCAAAGGCCGGGCTATAACCCATTCCCCTAAACCCATGTACACACAATAAATGATGTCCGCGTAATGTAATACTATTTTTGGCATCTCTATCTGTTACCACCCAACCACCTCCCGTGTCATTTCGACTATAGCATGTAATCCCCCAAAGCCCCACCTAAAAACGAATAAAAAAATACCCTATCCAAGCAAACTGCTCGAACAGGGTAAAGATTTGGATTGGGTAGTAAGTGAACTTTGTCTATGAAAAAAACAATATGGACAAAGATCCTTGCATTCATAATACCATCTTTTCTTATTTTTGAACAAATGTAATTATTTCTTCATAGGGATATTTATTCCCTGCTTTCTGACCCCTTCCAATTTTATCCTAATTATAATTTGATACTGATTAGCTTTAATTCAGTCATTTCTTCAACAGCATATTTAATGCCCTCACGACCAAAACCGCTTTCCTTAACACCACCATACGGCATGTTATCTACACGGAATGTTGGAAAATCATTAATCATAACGCCACCGACCTCAAGCTCTTCGGCCGCTTTCATCGCTGCATGAATATTATTTGTATAAATACCTGCCTGTAGGCCATAACGAGAATCATTAACCATGGCAATTGCTTCATCTAATGTTGAAAATGGGGTTATCATTACTAGTGGTCCAAACACTTCTTGGCAAGATACCTTTGCATGAGTAGGCACATCGGTTAGGATCGTTGGTGCATACAAACGCTCAGCCAGTCTTTTCCCACCTGTCACCACGTTAGCACCTAAGCCCTGAGCCTGACTAACCCATTCCTCCATTCGATCAATCTCTTTTGGAGCTATTAAGGAGGACAGATCCGTTGCCTCATCAAGCGGATCTCCCACTACCATCTTCTCTGCGGCTAGCTTCATCTTTTCCACAAAGTCTGCAAATTTGCTCTCGTGTACAAATATCCGTTGTACAGAAATACAAACCTGTCCTGCAAATGTGAATGCACCAAATGTACAACGATCAATCAGCTCTTGGGTCAGCTCTACATCATCATTGATAATCAGTGCCGCATTGGAGCCTAATTCTAAAGTAACGCGTTTTAATCCTGCTTTTCCCTTTAGAGAGATTCCAACCTCTGGGCTGCCAGTAAAGGTAATAGCAGCAATACGCGGGTCTGTAACAAGTGCCTCTCCAACTACGCTTCCTTTCCCTGGCAACACATTAAGTGCCCCTGCTGGTAAACCTGCTTCTTCAAAAATCTCAGCCAATACCAAGGAGGCGAGTGGAGTTTGCCCGGCAGGTTTTAAAACGACTGTATTACCGGCAGCAATAGCTGGGCCTACTTTATGTGCTACGAGATTATATGGGAAATTAAATGGAGTAATTGCCCCTACAACTCCGATTGGCTTGCGTACAGTAAAAGCAAGTCGGCCTTCTCCGCCAGGAGCGGCATCTAACGGAACGGTTTCACCGTGAATACTCCGGGCTTCTGACGCAGCAAATTTATAGGTTTGAATGGTACGGGCTAGTTCTGCTCGACCAGTCTTCAATGGTTTAGCCGCTTCTAATGCTAGGAGTCGAGCTAATTCTTCCTTGCGATTTTCCATAATCGCCGCTGCTTTTTCCAGAATGGTAGCTCTTTGGTGGGCAGGCATTTTCGCCATAATCGCAGTTGCCTGCTTTGCCGCCTCAATCGCTTCCTCTACATCATCTCGATCAGCCTGACCAATCTGTGCAATGACTTCTTTCGAAAATGGTGATGTAAGTGCTTGGTATTCCTTTGCTTCCTTCCAAGTACCGTTGATATATAAATGCTTCTTCATGTTATTTTACCTCCGTCGCTACTGTTGATTGATACATGCTGACTAAAAGACGGTTCATTATGCTTAGACCTTCTTGCAATTGCTCATCAGTAATAACAAGTGGTGTCAAAAAGCGTAGCACATTCCCATGTACACCTGCTGATAGCACAATGACACCTTGTTCACATAAGGCTTTTGTATAAATAGCCGTAAATTCTTTCATCGGCTGCTTGGTCGAAGGATGAATAAGTTCAATGGCACACATTGCCCCTAACCCGCGAACTTCTGCGATAATCGGCACCTCTTGTTGTAAGGCAGTAAAATTCTCCATGATTTGTTCACCAATCTGGCGAGCTCGTTCTACTAGATTTTCTTTTTCTATCTTCTCAATAACAGCTAGGGCGGCTGCGCATCCAAGCGGACTTCCTCCATAGGTTCCGCCAATTTCTCCAGGCGCAGGTGCGTCCATAATTTCCGCACGCCCGAGAACCGCACTGATGGGTAAACCAGCGGCAAGAGACTTAGACATAGTAATCAAATCCGGCTCAATACCAAAATGCGTGGAGGCAAACATCTCACCGGTGCGCCCAAAGCCTGTTTGTACCTCATCGGCAATAAATAAAATGTTATGCTTGCGGCAGATGTTATATATGCCTTGCACGAATCTTTGATGTGGAACTATAAAGCCACCTTCGCCTTGTACCGGCTCCATAATTACTGCAGCCAATTCTTCCGGGGCTACTTCTGTGTACAGGAAATCCTCAAATTGTCCAACACAGAACTCAGCATACTCCTCTTCTGTCATACCACCTGGACGATGTAGGGGATAGGGAAACATCGCTTTATAGATAGCTGGTGCGAACGGCCCCATTTGGAATTTGTATGGCTTCACTTTACTGGTAAGAGACATGCCGAGCAATGTTCGCCCATGAAATCCGCGTGTAAATGAAACGATACCTGATCTGCCTGTATATTTACGAGCAATTTTTACGGCATTCTCAACTGCCTCTGCCCCACTGTTCAATAAAATTGTTTTTTTCTCAAAAGAGCCTGGAGTGATTTCTGCCAATTTTTCAGCAAGAGCAAGATAGGGCTCATACATCGCTACATGAAAGCATGTATGAATGTATTTATCTAACTGGGCTTTGATGGCTTCAACGACTTCTTCCGGGCGGTGCCCTACATTCAATGTTCCAATTGCGCCTGCAAAATCAAGCAACACGTTACCATCTACATCATGAACCAGTGCCCCATCTGCCTTTTCTACAAAAATAGGTGAATTATTACCTACACCTTTAGGTACATAGGTCTTTCGCTTCTCAATCAGCTCCATTGATTTTGGTCCTGGAATGCTGGTGTTTATGGATACGCATCTAGTAGTTGCCATGTTATACTCCCCCTTCATATTTTGGCTACGCTTTTATATATTTGCTACTCAGCCAATTTTCTACTATTTTATCACTAGCAATTATCGTGCCAAAGTATTGAAGTGGAGAAAATAACATGACCATACAAAACACTCTATCTAGAAATCAGATTTTTATTCATTTATAAATAATTATTCATTTTTGAATCGTTTTATCTGATACTTTTTTACCTTCCTCACTACAGAAGGCTGACTGATTCCTAACATTTGTGCCATTTCTACCGTTGTCTGGCAAATGTTAGCTGCCTGTTCTAGCATACTTTTCTCTAATCTCTCCACAGCTTCTTTCAGGGGAACAGTTGGAGGTAAGGAATGTTCACCTGAGAGAATTGCAGGAAGACGTAACGAACGGATTTCAGCTGGTAGATGTTCGGCTGTTAGCGTATCCTCGTCAGCAATGACCACCATTCTTTCTAAAACATTCTCAAGCTCTCGAACATTACCCGGCCAATCATATTTTAGGAGTACTTGGGTCGCTTGAGAGGAAAGTCGCTTTTGTAGTCCGTACCGATCATTTAAAGAACGTAAGGTCCATTTCAAATGGGCAGCGATATCTTCCTTTCGCTCACGTAAAGGTGGTATTCGTAGCGGAATCACATGTAAGCGAAAGTACAGGTCTTGGCGGAACGTCCCATTCCTGACCATTTCCTCCAAATCTCGATTCGTAGCCGCAATTAGGCGAAAATCCACCTCTCGATACGTAGTGCTTCCGATACGCTGTAGCCGCTTTTCCTGAATGACTTTTAACAGCTTGGCTTGTAAGGACAAGGGTAGCTCTCCCAATTCATCTAGGAATAGGGTTCCCTGATTAGCCCGTTCGATTATCCCCATCTTCCCAGCTTTAGCAGCTCCCGTAAAAGAACCTGCCTCATAACCAAATAGCTCAGACTCTAATAGTCCATCGGGTATTGACCCGCAATTAATTTCCACCAATTCTCCATGTGAACGACGGCTTCGCTGATGTATTTCCCGGGCGATAACGTTTTTCCCCACGCCTGATTCCCCTAAAATAAGAACCGTTGAATCTACCCCCGCTACTTTTTCTACTAAACGATAAATTTCTTTCATAGCTGGGCTAACTGCTACAACTTGATCGGAACCACTATTTTTCTCACGCAGTTCCTCAATCTCATTTTCGAATTGCTTCAATTGCTGTGTTAGATTCTCATAGCGGCGTTTTAATTCAAGAATCTCAGTCAAATCATGTGAAAAACTAACTACACCTTCCAATTCATCAGGCGTTTTCCAAATGGGAAAGGCAGACACCATCAGCTTTTGCTTATAAATCGTCTCCTGCATCATTGTCTGGGCTTCCCCTGATTCCAGAACCAAACGAGTAGCTGACGGAGAAAAAATTTTAGCTCCCTCCAATTCCCTTACATTTCGTCCAAGTAATTCCTGTTGCTTTTTACCATAAATGGCTTCGCACGTAGGCCCAACTAGCCGAACTACACCATCTCCATCGGTAATAAGCAGGTGCTCATGCGAATAGTGGACGATCTGTTCTAAAATACGACCCATCCATTTGTCCGTGTCTGCCTTGTCCATCTTTATCCTCCGTAAATCTTTTCCTCCATCATAACACGCTTGCTATGCAGCGAAACGCTCGGCCTCTTTCATTGCAGCCAGAATTGCTACTAGATATTCCCAAATGCGAGTCACTGAATCAATTTCAACATGCTCTTGTGGTGTATGTGCTCCATAAATATTTGGCCCAAAAGAGATCATATCTAGGTTGGGATTTTTCTCTGCAAATACACCGCATTCTAAGCCAGCATGAACCGCCGTAATTTCTGGTTTTTGACCATTCATCTTTTCATATACCTGCTCACAAATCTCCCGAATCACAGAATCCGGGCGGTATGCCCACTCTGGGTAATCGGAATCGGTGATAAGCTCAGAGCCTGTTAAGGAGGCGAGCATTTCCAACTGTTTCACAATAACTCCCTTTAAGCTAGCCACAGAGCTTCTTACCTCATTTTCCAAATAAATGTAAGTGTCATCTGTTCGTATAACACCTAAATTCGTGGAGCTTTCTACGAGTCCTTCGATTTCTTGGCTAATGCTTTGAGCTCCATTTGGTGTGAGCATCAGAGAGGCAAGTACATGTTCACATGTCTGGGTAGTAAATACACACTTTTCTTTCCCTTGTACTTCTGTGAGTTTGACACAAACCTCAGGATCACTTGCCCGTAATTCTGTAACAAATCGTTCTTGAAGATCGCCCACTAGCTGCTTTGCTTTTTCTATTTCTTCCCCTTTTATATACAAAATGGCCTCTGCCTCTCGGGGAATCGCATTGGTTTTCATTCCACCTTGCACATGCTGGAGCTGATAAGGGATCACTTGCTGAAGACCATGCAGCACACGACCTAGCAGTTTATTAGCATTGCCGCGTCCCTTATGAATCTCAGCCCCTGAATGTCCTCCTTGTAATCCATGTACAGACAATCGAAATGCGGTACTTTGATCATCGGCGTCAGCCCATTCTATTTCAAGTCGTTGTCTCGCCGTGACACCACCTGCACAGCTTACCAGCAAACGTCCTTCTTCTTCCGAATCAATATTAAGCAGAATGGAGCCCTTTAATTGATTAAAATCAAAATGCATAGCCCCACCCATTGATGACTCCTCCTCGGTGGTTATAAGTGCTTCCAGGGCAGGATGCAGGAGAGTCGTATCAGCTAGCAGAGCAAGCATGTAAGCTACGGCTATACCGTTATCTGCACCTAATGTGGTCTCCGTAGCATATAGCATATTGTCCACTACCCGTAGCTGAATGGGATCTGTTAGAAAATTATGTACGGTTCCTTGATTTTTTTCACAAACCATATCCATATGCCCTTGTAAAATAATGGTGGGCAATGCCTCATAACCTGCGGAAGCTGGCTTGCGAACCACTACATTTAATGCCTCATCCCGTGTAGCATCTAATCCATGCTGTGCCGCAAAATCTAATAGATAGGTACTGATTGCTTGTTCATTGCCTGATCCCCTTGGAATTTTTGATATTTCTGCAAAATAATGAAATACGGGATGCTGTAAAACTTCCTCAAGTGTTTTAGCCATATGTAGTCCCTCGCTTCTAAATTAGTAGATTAGATGATTGCTTTAGATGCAGGAAAAAGCCCTCTTATATGAGAGCTTTTCCCTTTTCTTCCTGCTTGTTACGTTAGATAGAATTTTTACGCTTTTTTCTCTGTAAGCGTCATAAATTCATCAATGTTTGCCAAAGCAGCATCTACAGCACTTTGCCAGAAATCTGGTTGTGTCAAATCTACATGTAGATGAGCCTTCGCCAGATCTTCTACTGTCATGCGACCTGTGTCTTTTAAGAAGTCAATATACTTTTCCTCAAAGGAAGCCCCTTCTTTTTGTGCCTGCGCAAACAAACCAGCACTTAACATGTATCCGAATGTGTATGGGAAGTTATAGAACGGAACATCACTAATATAGAAGTGAAGCTTAGCGGACCAGAAGTTAGGGAAGTATTCGTCTAAAGCTCCCGCAAATGCGAACTTCTGCGCTTCTTCCATTAGTTGATTCATTTCTTCCGCACTTAGCATTCCATTCTTGCGTTGTTCGTAGAATTTCTTCTCAAATGTAAAGCGAGTAAAGATATCCATAAAGAAGGAAACGGCATCACCAAGCTTATCATCGATCATGGAAATACGTTCTGCATCAGATTTGGCATTTTTTAAGGCAGCATCCTTCACGATTAATTCTGCAAAGGTGGAAGCTGTTTCGGCAACGTTCATGGCATAATCCTTCGCCAGCTCAGGCAAATCCTTCATTACATACGTGTGATAGGAATGTCCCAATTCATGAGCTAGTGTAGAGGTGCTAGACATACTACCGTCAAACGTCATGAAAATACGCGTTTCTTTGCTGGACTGTAAATCGGTGCAGAAGCCACCTGGTCGCTTACCAGGACGATCCTCAGCTTCAATCCAATGTTTTTCAAAAGCCATTGTTGCGAATTCAGCCATTTTGGGACTAAATTTCTCAAACTGCTCTGTAATGAATTGGGCTGCTTCATCATAGCTCATTTTGCTGGTACTGCCAGGCAATGGTGCCGTCCAATCGTAGAAAGACAGAGAATCGATGCCAAGTAATTCCTTTTTCCGTTTTAAATAAGGAACGAGGCGCTCACGATTCTTCTCTACAACCTCCCACATGACATTCAGCGTCTTCTCACTCATACGGCAAATCTCGACCGGCTCTTTCAAAAAGTCATCCCATTTACGCTCTTTATATAAGGCTAAACGGAAACCGCTTAAATGATTCAATGCTTTTGCGCATAGGTCTTCATTTTCAGACCAAGCTTGTTTCCAATTGGCAAACATCTGCTTGCGAACTGTAGGATCAGTATCAGATAGCAGGTTAAAGGCTTGCCCAACTGATAAATTCTCAATTTTCCCATCTTTCTCACTTGGGATATGCATGCGTCCAACGATCACGTCATATAACTGCGACCATGCATGATACCCATCTACTGCTAAGTTTCCTGCCAAAATCTCTTGCTCAGTAGGAAGCTTAGCTGCCCCTAATTGACGGCGCTCATCTAGAATAAAAGCGATTGGTTTCATACTATCTAACGCTAGGAATTGCTTCCAAAGCTCCTCAGGCACTTCTAAAATGTACTGATCAAACAATGTTCCTGTTTCTTGATTTGCCGCTCCTAATTGTGTTACACGGTCACGAAGGAAATGAGCTTTTCCATCATGTACATTCTGTGCCTCAAGGCAGGAGACGAATGAACTTGCCTGCATCCAATCAGAGCGTACTTGTTCAAAACGTGCTACAATCGCTTCTAATTTTTTTAGCTGCTCTAGCGATGTAGGAGCTTCTAATGCTTTTAAATCAGCCGTTAAAGAAGACGTTTGTTCCTTTAATTTATCCAAGAATGCAGCAAATTCCTTTGATTCGCTTCCTCCAGGAAAGATGCTATCTAAGTCCCATACGGGTTTAAGATTTTGTAGCATGTAATATCCTCCTTTGTCTTGGCAAAACTCGCCTGTTATGTATAAGTCTTAGCTCTCATTGTACCTGTTTCCTGCTAGAATGGTATGCTTTTTTTACCGAAAAAAATTTTTTGATTGTAAACGATAACGCAAAACTAGGTAAAGGTTAAAAGCAAGGTGTCGGAGTGTATAACCTGACGCCACGATACAAAAGGCACCGCTACATTTGGCGGTGCCAAGCTGATCTCTTCTTTTCTTATGAAGTGAGTTCAGTTGGTGCTTTCCATTTCCGATAGAAATAGATCGTGAATATCAGCGCCATGACCATAGGTACACCATGTAGGATACCTACTACCCATATCGGCAGCATGATTTCAAATAAAGGGGAACAAATTAGCATTCCAAACGCAAATCCAATTGTTTGCAAGGTGGAGGATACTCCAAAAACACGACCGCGCTTATCATCTGATACCTGCTGTAGGCGTGAGTTATAGCAAATGGCCGATATACCATCAGATACTCCCGCTAGGAAAGCACAGATAAGCAGAAGATACGTTGTAGAGAATGCAAACAGTAAAATAAAGAAGAACGACATTAAAATCGTCGAGATGCCAAATGCTTTTTCAGTAAATACTTCCTTAGCATTTTTAGAATGCTTACTCATAAAACGAGAACCGACAAGATTCCCAATTGCCCAGATTCCCCATATAAAGCCCATAATAATAGAGGGATTGTCCGGCTTAATCATAGACGAATAAATCGGTATCCCTACATTATGCGCTGCGGAACCAAACGTATCAAATAATCGAATCGTCATTAAAGATAATAAAACAGGAATTACACGTAAATACCGATAAATAAACGAAAACTCTGAAAAAAACGAAGCCTTTTGATCTGATTGGGTTCGTGTTTCATTCGTTTTAATGGGGAGGCTAATTAGGTTCACAGCCGAAAGCAAATAAGTCAGGGAGTCAAGCAAGAAAATATTTTGATAGCTTAACAGATTAATGAGAATCCCACTTGATAGCATCCCGACAACCATGGCAATGGCTTGCCACGACTGTAATAAAGCATTGGCTCTTACTCTATTTTCTGGTGACACAAGCATAGGAATACTGGATTGCATGGATACGTTAAACATCGAGCTAAACATTCCCATACCAAAGATCACAAAATACAGCATATAAAAATGATATTCCTGTGGTGTAATAAATAGAGAAAAGAGAAGACAAAACCTTGCAACGTCACTAATAATCATTAGCTTTTTACGGTTAAATTTATCTGCTAGCATACCAGAATAAAAACCTGCTAAAAAGCTTCCCAATAAACGAACAGCCATAAATAATCCCATGTAAACAGCACTGCCCGTTAATAGGTACACATACAGATTTAGCGCAATCATATCTAAATAACTGCCTATATCTGAAATGGTTCTTCCAGCAATCAACTGGTAAATGTACCGCATTTTATTATTCTGTCCTGCTGGAATTGTTGTTGTCATGTTCTTTCCTCCTACACCTTAACCAATTTCTCGATTTCAAACGTGACTAGCTCGCACGCCTTTTCATAGACTTGTTCAATATGTTCATAGCTTTCTCCACGCATCCAGCACATAACGAGAAATACTTCTTCCTCGTCCCCTCTTATCTCTGCTCCTATTGGATAGACTTGTGTTACTCTTAATACCCCAGGAATTTTTTCAAGCTCCTCTAGTCCGTTTACCGCTCGAAGAATCCCGCTCTCCTTTGGATATAAAGTAAACATGGCATGAGGAGTTTGTTCTTGGTTTGGTAGAGTTGGTAGTTCAAAGGTTCCTAAAACAATTCCCAATTGGGCTTTTACAGAATCAAATCCAAGCATTGTTTCTAAGCTATCCTTAACACACATACCACCTATACGCGGATTGATTTCTAATACCTGTGGGCCTAATTTTTCGTCATAGCGTAATTCAACATGGGACAACGAATTCTTTAAGCCAACAGCGCGAACGGCTTCCACTGCATAATTCTTGAGCTCCTCAATTTCCTTCTCCGTAAAGCGAAGAGGGGGAACGACCAGAAGATGCTCATAGAACACCTGCTTTTCTTCTGTGACTTTTAGCTTATCATGCACAAGTAGAGGAATGATTTCCTTCTCTGTGATCACCATCTCTACACTAGCTTCCCGACCATTCATATATTTTTCCACTAGCATGCAACCCATCGGATTAAAATCAATAAGCTTCCCATCCTTCGTCGCATAGGTGTGACAGGATGCATAAAGATTGGAATAATTACAGTCAGGTAGCTTTTGCAGGGCGTATGTAAAATTATCCCTTACCTCTTGTTGATTGTGGGATTTGAGAATTAAATGCGAAGCAACTCCGTTAATCGGCTTTAAAATCACCGGATAGCCAATCCGTTCCGCATGGGCGACTGCTGAATCCACATCGACAGCTAGTCCATAATCAACCGTTAGCACTCCCGCATGTCTTAGTGCGTCACGCATAAGGTATTTGTTATTTGTACGATACAACGCATCTGAGTCCTGAGATGGTAATCCTCTTTTTTCTGCTATCTTAGCGACATCAGCCCCTAATAAACCAGCGCTTGAAAATAACCCAAGAATACTAAGTACAGCAGAAATTTTATATGTTTCCTCAAGCATGCACATCTTTTTTTCTAATTCCTCATAGCCAAAATCAGTAGTCTCCATTATTTCGGCAAATAAAGCAGGAATGTCGTTTTCTGCTTCTAATTGAGCGATTTTCGTTCTTTCATGCTCTGTGAGAGGGCGAGTAATGATTGCACACTGGTATCCCATTTTCGTAACATGAACAGCGCGATTAATGGTAGGAACTACCGAGAGATTTTCAATAAATACGATTAATTCTTTCATATCAATGCCTCCATTGGATTATCATCCCCGTCAAGATAATGAGACACAATGTATCCGTTTTCATTTATTTCATGAAGAGGTGGTAGCATCGTGTTATCAGAGAAATGTAAGAAATCAGCCGCTTTATATGGTGTAGTGGAACGAATATAACGTTGACCATCAATCTCTACATAATCGAGCTGGGAATTCGTACCGACTCTATGCTTTCCAATAGGGGTTACATAAACATAATGCGGAGCAATGCTTCCAGAGAAAGCGGATAGTTCACGTATAATATCAATTCCCTTTTGGACTGATGTACGGAAATGCTTAGCGCCGACTACAGCCATACAATGGAACAGATAATAAGGTACAATCCCATTACAGAGAAACAGCTCTATTAATTCTCGCATCGTTTTGGTATCATCATTAATATCTTTCATCAAAACTATTTGTCCTCTTATCGTAATGCCTCGGGAAATGATCTTTTGCGCAGCGCGAATAACTTCTGGGGTAAGTTCATCTGGATGATTTAGTGATAAGCCAATGGAAAGGTTCTTGGATAAACGTGGATTTTCATAGTTAATTTCATTAAATTCTGATAACATCTCTGCTGTTTCATCCGTGATGTTTTCAGGAGCAAATAAAATATTTCTGGTACCTACCCGAATGTTTCGTACATGATCAATTTCCTTGATTTGCTGTAGAACCTTGTGCAGTAATGTTACATCGAGAAACGGGTCTCCACCGGTAATTAATACCGTTTTAATCCGATCATCATTACTTATATAGTTAATCGCATCTGCAATATTTTCATCTGACATCCGCTTGGCTTCTCCCGCTAACGTACGGGTTTTCTTAAAACAGTATCTACAATAGGCAGAACATTCGAAATAAGGAGTTAATACTGCTCGATCCTCGTATATTCTTTCAAGTCCATATATTCCTTTATTATTTTTACCCTCTTCAAAAGGCTTTTCTGTGCCATATTCTAATGCTTCATAGGGACTTGGTACAAATTGCTTGGCTACACCCTGAGATTGTTTCACAATCTTTGCTAGAGAAGGACTAATTTTGGAACGGAATTTTTGCATTACCTGCTTCTGCATCTCTCTTGCTCTTTCAGAAACGATTGTTTCCGTCATTCTTGACATTTTGTTACCTCCCTTAATATAATTTGATTTTTCCATTTAAACCTTATATTTAATTTACATTTTTGTCAATAATAGGTTTCTTGCTCGTTCATAAGAAAAAAGATCGGGGAATTCCCGATCCTTCTAGGAAAAATTTACTATGATTTTTGAAGTATCTCATGTTTTTCCAAAATCCATTCTATCAACGGACTCTCTTCTGGCAACTCACAATATTTCATGATCGTTTCCTTCAAGCCTTGCTGTCTAATACTATTTTGCAGCTCGACTGCTTCTGAATCTTGTTTGTAGTCAAACGAAAGAGCCGCTGCTATTCCTAAGCAAAGTGCCTTGGGCTCCATTTGATAAATCAATGCTTGACGAGCTGGATTAATAAAACGATCGTTACAGCCCAACTTACGAATTGGCGAACGCGCAATACGTGTCACTTCATCTTGTAGGTGTTTATTTTCGAAGCGACGAAGGATTTTACTAATATAGGCAGCATGCTCTGTTGCCTGAAAACCATATTTTTTCTGCAACACGTTACCCGTTTCTTGCAATGCTTCTTCTGTTAAGTGGCGAATCTGTGGATCTTTCATCGCTTCTTCTATATAGGAATAACCTTTTAAATAGCCAAGATAAGCCGCTGTAGCATGTCCTGTGTTAACCGTGTATAGTTTCCGCTCTATATAGGGTTCTAGATTATCTACATACAATATATCAGAAGATTCAGGTAATTTACCTTTTGCCTGTGATTGGTCGATGACCCATTCGAAATAAGCTTCCACCATCACCATTAGCTGGTCATCATTCTTTTGCATCGGAACAATTCGGTCTACAGCAGAATCTGGAAACCCAAATTGTTGATCCGCTCTTGCCTGCTCTGATTCATGTAAGTGACTATACACGTATTGCTTGAGTAAAGTGCTTCCACCGATCGCATTTTCACAAGCAATGATGTTAAGTGGCTCATTGGTTTGGTTCATACGTTCCTTCATGCCCAGAGCAATTGATTGAGAAATGTATGGGAGAATATGAGGCCCAACCGCTGTCGTGACGAGATCGGCAGTAGCAATGGCTTGAACTACTGCCTGTTCGTCTGCTCCATGTAGGGCACTTACATGTTGAACCGTGAATTCTTGTGTTTCTTCTTCAGCGATCTGTACGGTATAAGATTTACGTTGGTTTATTTCCTTAACAAGCTCCTCATTAACATCTACAAAGCATACCTCAAACCCTGCCTGTTCTAGTAACAGTCCAATGAAGCCTCGTCCAATGTTACCTGCTCCAAAGTGAATGGCACGCATCCTACATACCTCCCTTGATGATATCCATGATCTCTTCATCGGTAGTAGCATGAACCAATTTCTCTACATTTTCTTCCTCGGATACCACAATCGCTAAATCAGACAAGATATCCAGATGCTCATCACCTACACCTGCAATACCGATCAATAAACGCACTTTATTCCCTTCCCCAAAATCTACTCCATCTGGAAGCTGTACAATTGAAATTCCTGTACTTTTAATCAATGTCTTTGCCTCATTCGTACCATGAGGAATTGCCACACCATTGCCAAGATAAGTGGTTAACAGCTCTTCACGCTCTTGCATTTTAGTAATATAGTCCGCTTCAACATGACCTGCTTGCATTAATAATTTACCTGCTAGCTCAATTGCTTCTTGTTTGTTGTTTGCTTTTTGATTTCTAGCAATTACGATGTTTGTCATAGGTGATTTCCTCTCTCTTTAACTTTTCTGAAACAAAACTGTTTCAATTTTTCTATAAAGTAGGTTTTAATCTCGATAGGCTGCTTGTTTTCTATTACATTCATTGTCTCTTCTTCAATTAATAAAGAGCTGATTTCACTCAGAATTTCTGTTCCTTCACTCCGCATTTCTTGTGGACTTACCAAAATTAGTAGTTTAGTAACACTCATCTCTTCCCCATTCATCGACCGGCGAATGATCGGTTCTTGTAAATATCCAATGGAAAAGGAGGGTTGTACGATTTCCGCACTTTTTACATGATAGAGAACCTGCGTGGTACCTGGTATACCAAGACCGCTTTTCTCCTCGCGTTCTAGTAATTTACGAACAACCTCTCGATAGTCACGCATGATCCCAAGATCCTCTAATTGTTCACATATCGTTTCCAGCGTTTCGATAATATCCTGGCTCTGGTTATTTAGTTGGACATCATACCAGCCCTTGCAAATAGTTAGCGTATACCTAAAGTAGGATTCGCCTGCCTCCATATGATCCAGAATTTTTTCTATCGTTTGCGGTTGACTAGGCTTAGCATCATTCAAAGGTTCTATTGGTACCTGACTGAGGAAATTCCGAATACTAACAATTTCTTCACGTGATAATAACGGGCTTACTGTAATGTACGGCTTCTGCTCAAATGGGACAGGAATCGTTGAGATAATTAGGTCGTACTTTGTAAAAGCAATTTGATGTACCTCAAAGATAGAAGCATGTTTAAAAACTTCTATTTCTGGAATTTCTGCTTCAATCCGGTCTGCCAGCATACGAGAAGATCCGATCCCGCTTGAACAAACGATTAGTGCCCTGTATTTGGTACGTGTTCTCTTTAACCGCTCCATTGAGGAACCAAAATGGAGAACCAGATAAGCAATCTCCTCCTCTGGAACCTGTACAGGGGGAAATGCTTCCTTGACTGTTTCCGCTATCACTTTGAATACTTGCTCATAATCTTGTTTGATTTTATGGAGCAACGGATTGCGAATGTGCATGCCTCGCCTCATTCGATTCATTGCCGGCTCCAAATGAGTTAAGAGTCCTGATAACAATGAGCGATCTTCATAAAAATTGACCCCTAATCTTCTTCCGGCACCCTCCATTAGCTTCTGTGCTACGGCGGTTACTTCTACATTATTGATCTCTAATAGATCATGCTGACTCATTCGTAGCTTAGAGCCTTGGAGATGCATGGTGATGTAAGCAATTTCTGCTTCAGGAAATGAAATGGCAAAGGTACCTGCTAATTCATTAATGATTTGCTTAGCAACTTTATATTCGGTTTGCCTTTTCAAATCTTCAAAGTAATGCTGATCAATCTCGATATGCTCGCCTTTCATGAGTCGTTCAATCATGAGGGACAAATGAACTACTAAAGCAATATAGGAGCTATCAGCTAATGGATAAGGCAAATCATTCCGTACACGCTGTAGAGTATTTTCCACAGCAATCAATCTGTCTCGTTGAATCAGACCTAATAACTGCTCGGAAGCACTGTTTACCCTTTGAGCCGTTTTTTGCTGGATATTCTCTTTTAATAACCCAATGAGTTGTGTTTCATCTAAGTTTTCGGAGAGTAGGGACATCATGGCTTTTCTCTTTGCTGCCTCCGTCCCCTTCAACTCAATGCCGTATCCTCTGCGACGTACCAAATGTAACTGCAAACCTCTAACCCACTCTTCCAATTGATCTAAATCGTGACTAATAGTAGGAACCGCCACCTTCAGATTATGTGCCAGCAAAAATAGCTTGATGGGTTCGTTGGCCGCTAGCAGGGTACACAAAATAATACTGCGTCGCTCCTCAGGGCTAAACTCCCTTTGGGTCACTTGAAATGCCTCTTGATGTTGCTCTGGATTAGATACATGCTTGGTGGAATGCTGTATAGCCCTCTCCAGTGCTCGTTCTAATCGCTCTTTATCTTGTTCCGCTCCTTGGAGAATCAAGCCAACCCCCGACCGTTTCATTAGGTGAAGTCCGTACTGCTCCATCAGCGGTTCTATCTCAGGTAATTCACGGTGTACAGTGCGTGTGCTCGTATGGATTTCATCAGCAATTTTAGCAATCGTAATCCCGTTGTTCTCCCGTAGTAGTATCATGATCATCTGTTGTTGTCTCGCTGAAATTTGCACATGTACACCGCCTTTCTCATGGATTTCCTATCGATTACTTACTTAGATAGGTGGTTAACTCATCATATTTAGGACTGCTTAGGAAATTATCTACCGAGATATGATGCGCTTGGGGTACCGTTTGTTTAGCACGTTCGGTCAAAGATTTATGTGTAACAACAATGTCTACATTCTTTGGTAAATCATTTATTGCTTTATTTGTTACTTCTACATCAATGCCTGCCTTTTGGAACTTCTTGCGTAAAATAGAAGCACCCATAGCACTTGAACCCATTCCAGCATCACAAGCAAAAATTACTTTTTTCACCTGTTCCTTTGCAGGTAAAGCATTGCTAGTGGCAGCTTGGTCTGCCTGATTTTTTACGTCAGCGCTTACAACAGCGCTTTCTTCTTTGTTGTTTTTCATTGCTTTCATTTGTGCAGTTGCTTTGTCTAGTCCATCCTCTTCATCTGATGCAGCAGAAGCTTTTAAGAATACAGATGCAAGTAGGAAAGAAACGATCGTACTAATGACTACCCCGGCTAATACTGGGAATAATCCACCTTTCGGCGCCATAGCAGCTATCGCAAAGATACTACCCGGAGATGCAGTCGCTACTAAACCGGCACCTAGCAATTTGAAAACAAATACCCCACTGATGCCACCGCCAATTGCTGCTAGAATTAGCTTTGGCTTCATCAAAATATAAGGGAAATAAATTTCGTGAATCCCGCCTAGGAAGTGAATAATTGCTGCACCCGGAGCTGATTGCTTTGCTGCACCACGCCCTACCAGCCAATAAGCTAGCAGAATTCCAAATCCAGGACCTGGGTTTGCTTCAAGCAGGAAGAATATCGATTTACCGGTTTCTGCCGCTTCTTTTAATCCAATAGGGCCTAAGATTCCATGATTGATTGCATTATTTAAAAATAAAACCTTTGCCGGTTCAATGAAGATACTAACTAGCGGTAAAAGCCCCAGATCAACAATAGCTTGAACGCCTGCCGCTAAAGCATTTGTAAGAGCAGAAACAACAGGACCTACACCTGTGTAGGCAATAATGGCCAAAATCGCTCCAAGAATCCCCGCTGAGAAGTTGTTCACCAGCATCTCGAAACCTGCCCTGATCTTCCCTTCAAATAACCCGTCCACCTTTTTCATAGCGTATCCGCCAAGTGGACCCATGACCATCGCGCCAAGGAACATCGGAATTTCTGCACCAACGATAATGCCCATTGTAGCTATCGCACCGAGTACGCCACCGCGTACATCATAGATCATTTTACCGCCCGTGTAGCCAATCAGTAACGGCAGAAGATAAGTGATCATAGGGCCTACCATTTTACCCAATTCTTCATTAGGAATCCAGCCGGTCGGTATAAACAGAGCAGTGATCAGTCCCCAAGCAATGAAGGCACCGATATTTGGCATGACCATCCCACTTAGAAAACGTCCAAATTTTTGAACCTTTACTCGTAGACCTGTATCTTGAGACTGCTGCGCTGCTACAGATGTCTGATTCATAATCATACTCCTTTCAAACACAAGCTCCATATGAGTAACAATAATGTCTTGTTCATGACTTAATACTAGAATGGTCTCGTTTCTTATTCAACAAAATGAAAATCTAGTTTCGTCATGAAGAATGTTGACAAAAGTTAAATTAATAGCGGAAAAAGGCTTTGTTATAAGGCATTTCCAATCTCCTTATTTGGCACTTTATGTAGATAGGAAATCATGAATCTCTTTTTCGAATATGTGACTGAAGAGGATTAGGAGCAATGTAAGCAGCTACTCAAGTGATTTGGACTAATCAAGCAACAGTAAAAAAGCTTGACCATAAAAAAGGCCAAACCATTTCTTATCTATATCCAAATTCCATTCCTTTCTATCGTAAAAAGGAATGAGAAATAAAAAGATTGCACGCCGAATTATTTGTCACAATAAAATAGCCAAACCCTCCTGAATCCAAAGTGGAGAGTTTGGCTTTATCAACTATCTATTATTTAATGACTTGAAGCTGATTGGTTCTGCCTTTCTCAATTAATTCATAGGCACGTTTAACTTCTTCCTCTGAGGGAGAGCGCTGTCCTTTCAGTGGATACGCTTTGCCTAGCTCCTCCCATTTATATATACCCATTTCATGGTAAGGTAGAATTTCTACTTTTTCCACTCCTTGTAGGGAGCCGATAAATTCCCCCATTTCAAGCAAATGACTAGCCGAATCCGTAATACCTGGGATTAACACGTGACGAATCCACATTTTTTTGCCGCGATCAGATAAAAACTTGGCAAATGCTAATGTCCGATCATTTGGTTGGCTGGTAAGCCAGATATGCTTTTCACGATTCATCTGTTTTAGATCAAGAAGGACCAAATCGGTCACTTCCAGTAATTTATCCGCCTTAGCTGTGTCACAGAAGCCTGAAGAATCTAGCGTAGTGTGAAGACCCCATTTTTCCTTAACAGCAGTAAATACTTCCGTTACAAAAGGAGCTTGTAAGGTCGGCTCGCCACCTGTGACTGTCAGACCTCCACCAGAGTTACGATAGTAATTCAGGTAGGGCTCAATTTCAGCCAAGACCTCGTCTACCGTCATCTCTGTTCCACCGCTTGTATCCCATGTATCTGCATTATGGCAAAATTTGCATTTTAAAGCACAACCTTGTAAAAATAAGACAAATCGAATACCTGGACCGTCTACAGTACCAAATGTTTCAAGGGAGTGAATTCGACCTTTCATGTTGATCAATCCTTTCTACACAACAGCAAGAGAAGGAAAGCTGTTCTAAGTTAGTGTGTTATGCTCCGTCACTTTCCTTCCCTTGCTGTTGTCCGAAGCAGCCAGCTAGCTGCCTCGGAAACAGTCGGGATACATGTAAACCTAGATTTTGCCATGGAAAGTACGGTTGATAACATCTAATTGCTGTTCACGAGTCAATTTGATGAAGTTAACCGCATAACCGGATACGCGAATTGTTAATTGTGGATATTCTTCTGGGCGTTCCATCGCATCCAGCAATTGTTCACGGTCAAATACGTTTACATTTAGGTGATGTCCGCCATCTGGTGTCATGTAACCGTCCATCATCGCAACCATATTAGTAACGCGAGATTCTAGGTCTTTACCCAACGCTTTTGGCACGATTGAGAATGTATTAGAAATACCATCCAAGCTATGCTCATAAGGAAGTTTAGCTACGGAAGACAAGGATGCTAAAGCACCTTTTTTATCGCGTCCATGCATTGGGTTCGCACCCGGTGCAAATGGTTCGCCAGCTTGACGTCCATCTGGAGTCGTACCTGTCTTTTTACCATAAACTACGTTGGAGGTGATTGTGAGTACTGACATTGTTGGCAACGCATTACGGTAGGCTTTATGCTTACGAATTTTGTTCATGAAGCGCTCCATGATATCAATTGCGATGGAGTCAACACGATCATCGTTATTACCATATTGAGGATATTCGCCTTCTGTTTCGAAATCGACCGCAATACCTTGTTCATTACGAATCGGTTTTACTTTCGCATACTTGATAGCAGATAAGGAGTCTGCTACTACGGATAAACCAGCGATACCGCAAGCCATCGTACGAAGGATTTCACGATCGTGCAATGCCATTTCAATACGCTCATAAGAGTATTTATCATGCATATAATGAATTACGTTTAATGTATTCATGTATAGCTTAGCGAGCCATTCCATAACATTGTCAAACTTCGCCATGACTTCATCAAAGTCAAGCACTTCGGAAGTAATAGGAGCGAATTGAGGTCCTACCTGTGTGCCTGATTTCTCATCCACACCACCATTAATTGTATAAAGCAGTGCTTTTGCAAGGTTAGCACGTGCGCCAAAGAATTGCATTTGCTTACCAATTCTCATAGCGGATACGCAGCAGGCGATACCATAATCGTCACCAAAGTATGGACGCATCAAATCGTCGTTTTCATATTGGATAGAGCTTGTTTCAATGGATACTTTTGAGCAGAACTTTTTGAAGTTCTCAGGAAGATCTTTAGACCAAAGAACAGTCAAGTTTGGCTCTGGAGCCGGACCAAGATTATAGAGTGTATGCAAGAAACGGAAAGAGTTTTTCGTTGTACGAGTTTTACCACTTAACGACATCCCAGCGATGGATTCGGTTACCCAAGTTGGGTCGCCGGAGAATAACTCATTGTAATCAGGAGTACGCAAGAATTTAACAATGCGCAACTTCATGACGAAATGATCAACTAATTCCTGTGCCGCTTCTTCTGTCAATGTACCCTCAGCAAGATCACGCTCAATGTAAGCATCTAAGAATGAGGAAACACGTCCTAAGCTCATTGCGGCTCCATTTTGTTCTTTAATTGCAGCTAGGTAGGAAAAGTATAGCCATTGGAATGCTTCATGTGCGTTCTTAGCCGGCACAGAGATATCAAATCCATGTTCTTTTGCCATCAATTTTAGTTCTTGAAGGGAGCGAATTTGTTCGGCGATTTCTTCCCGTAAACGAATAACATCTTCTGTTAAAGCATCCACTTCTAATTGTTGGAGGTCGCCTTTTTTCTCAGCGATTAGGCGATCAACACCATATAAAGCTACGCGACGGTAGTCACCAATGATGCGGCCGCGACCGTAAGCATCTGGAAGACCTGTGATAATACCTGCACGACGAGCCTTTTTCATTTCTTCTGTATAGGCATCGAATACACCTTGGTTATGGGTTTTGCGAATATCGGTAAACAACTTAATGATTGATTCTGGCACTTCAAAGCCGTACGCTTTGCAAGCATCAATCATCATGCGGATTCCACCGAAAGGCTGAAGAGAGCGCTTGAATGGTTCGTCTGTTTGTAAGCCTACAACCTTTTCTTTATCCTTATCCAAATAACCTGGTTTATGGGATGTAATAGTAGAAGGAGTGTTAACATCTACGTCAAGAACCCCACCATTTTCACGTTCTTTTTTTGTTAAGTCAGAGATGATGTCCCATAGTGCTTTTGTATTAGCGGTAGCACCAGCCAAAAATTTATCATCGCCATGGTAAGGAGTGATGTTTTCTTCAATGAAGTCACGAGTATCAATCGTTTTCATCCATTTCCCTGGCTTAAAGCCTCTCCATGCGTGTTCAAATGTTTGCAGGTCTTTCTCTTGAATCGCCATCTTACATACCTCCTCAAGTATTGGCTCGTTGTTCTGTACTCGGCAGCACAACTCTTTACATGAGGTGTCTCTGCCTGTAACGAAGGCCATCTATATGATTAAAAAAGCTATTGAAGGATTTAATACGTAAAAGAGCTTGTTTCGATTCTGAACAACTGCTCTTTACAGTTTCATCATACAAGAGAGATTGCGGCTCGGTGTGTGAAAAAGATCACATATGCACCTATTTTGTGATATGGTTCACAAATTTGTTTCATTTCATTCATAAAACTGTTTTAAAACCAAAAACCGTTGATATATAACACATTTCGGATTATAAAAAAAGAAAAATGATACAGGTTATATACCTGTATCATTCATTTTCACCTGCACTCCATATTAATCGAAACAATATTATCTATCACCTGTAATGGATAGGTTTTGACCTGGCCTGTGTCAGGCGCTTGAACCTGACCGCTTTCTAAGCAAATCTTCCAATCATAGAGAGGATCGTAGACATATTTGCCAGAAACGATCCCTTCTGATAAAGGTCCTCCTCGATACGGACTTTTATCTTCAAGCGCATACATACTCCCCTCCGATAATCGAAAGACGCAGACTTGCTCCTCTCCGATCTGTACCACTCTCCCCAGTTGAACAGGGAACTCTTCCACTCGTCCAATCGTTATTGTTTTAGTGAAATCTCCCATGCTGTTTTCCCCCTTTTTTCATGACATTGGTCCATTATCATTTCTGTACTATGACAGGCTTTCCACCTTAATTGGTTCAAACAACTTTGTTCTGGTTTCTTGATCCTGTAATACTTTTTGCCACGGGTCTTGGACTTGGGCAAGAGCTAATTCGATACGAGCAAATAGCTGCTGACGGTTCTCTACATCCTCGACCACATTTTGATGGATCATTTCTAATCCCATTCGCTCGACCCATTCAGAAGTACGTTCTAAATACTTGCCTGTTTCACGATAGTATTGGATGACTGCTCCGCAAATCTCAATTAATTCTTCATCGTTTTTTACTTTGCACAATAAATCAGCGACACGTGCTTTAATACCGCCATTACCGCCAACATAGATTTCCCATCCGCCATCGTTACCGACAATCCCGATATCCTTTGTGCAGGACTCGGCACAGTTACGCGGACAACCGTTTACCGCCATTTTAAATTTAGCTGGCATATCGAGACGCTCGAATTTTTTCTCCAACGCAATACCCATCCCAATCGAATCAACAGTCCCAAATCGACAGAAACGAGAACCAACGCAGGTTTTCACTGTGCGCAAGGCTTTGGCATAGGCATAACCAGACGGCATATCAAGCTCTGCCCAGACTTTTGGTAGGTCCTCCTTCTGTACACCCACTAGGTCGATTCGCTGTCCACCTGTCATTTTGACCATTTTCACATCATATTTCACAGCAACATCAGCAATCTTTTTCAAATCCTCCGCTGTCGTTACTCCGCCGTACATACGTGGTACTACCGTATAGGTACCGTCTTTATTAATGTTAGCGTTCAAACGTTCATTTACAAAGCGAGAAGCTTTTTCGTCCTGATACCTTGTCGGATGAATCATCCCTAAGTAATAGTTCAATGCAGGACGGCATTTGGAGCAGCCTTCTGGGTTTTTCCATGCTAATACATACATTACTTCTTTAATCGTAGTAAGACCCATCTCTTGTATCTGAGCTACGATTTCATCACGGCTTAACGTAGTACATCCACAAATCCCCTGTTTATTCGCATTGATATCAAAATGATCTCCTAGCACATACTGCAACACTTGTTCCACCATTGGCTTACATCCCCCGCAGGACCGTGCTGCACCTGTGCAGGCTTTTATTTCATCTACCGTTGAGCAGCCTTGTTCCTTTATCGCTGTCACAATACTGCCTTTTGTGACACCGTTACAGCCGCAGATGATCTCTTCATCAGACATCTCAGCTACTAAAGCTGCTTGATTTCCTCCACCACAACAAGCTCCTCCGCCCATTATGGAAGCGTACACCTCGTCCGTCATTTCTGTCTGGGTGTTGACCAGCTTTTGTAAGCGAGCAGACTCACTAACATCGCCGAATAGGATTCCTCCGACAATTTTGTTGTCTCGAATCAGAATCTTCTTATAGATTTTCTTCCAATCATCCTGCATACGTACGATGGTCATATCCGCTTGATCCTGAAATTCGCCTGCTGAAAATACGTCAACTCCAGAAATTTTTAATTTAGTAGATACAACAGAGCCTTCATAGCCCTTCGTCTCTATATCACATAAATGCTTGGCTAATATAGCACCCTGTTCAAATAAAGGAGCTACCAAACCGTAGCAAAGTCCGCGATGCTGGGTACATTCCCCAACCGCATACACATCTGGTGCAGATGTTTGTAGCAGGTCATTTACAACAATCCCTCGTGCTGCCTCCATATTACTTGCTTTGGCCACGCTGGTATTCGGTACGATTCCCACTGCCATTACAACAAAATCGACCTCCAATACGCTTCCATCTGCAAAACGCAGTCCCGTGACACGCTCATCCCCAAGTAGCTCTACCGTTTGTTTTTCCATTGCAAATCGGATTCCCTGACGCTCTAGTTCTTCTTTGAGCATGTTTGCTGCTATGTCATCCAGTTGCCGTTCCATCAAAACATTGCCTAAATGCACGACCGTTGCTTCCATCCCCAAATGAACCAAGCCCTTAGCTGCTTCCAAGCCCAACAGACCGCCACCAATCACGGCAGCTTTTTTACAGGTCTTAGCAGCTTCCATCATCTGATTGCAATCCTGAATGTCTCTAAAGCCAATTACTCCTTGTTTGTCCGCACCAGGTATAGGTAAAACAAATGGTTGAGAGCCAGTAGCGATAATAGCTTTATCGTAAGAAAATACCGATCCATTATCCGTGTACACTTTTTTCGCTTCGATATCAATATGAGTCACTGCTGTACCTGTTTGTAGATCAATCTGATTATCTTTATACCAGCTATGGTCATTTAACACGATGTCATCAATCGTTTTACTGCCTTCCAGCACATACGAAAGCATAATGCGATTGTAGTTGGGATGCGGTTCGTTTCCTATGATTGTGATATGATACATCTCTTTGTTGTGCTTTAAGATTTGTTCAATAACATTGACGCCAGCCATACCATTTCCAATTAATACGAGACGTTGCTGCTTCATAGACAATCCTCCCAAAATCTTCTATAATTGTTTGTGAAATAATGCACAAAAGGAACTCTACGTGATTCTACATTCGTTGCATAATCTATTTTTACTTCATGTAAAGCACTGATATACCAAGGATTTTACTGCTTCTTTTATCTGTGTACAGACCGAGTATAGTATAGAAAAAGACCAGCAGATGTGTGGAAAATCACAGGTAAAATGACAATTTGTCTAGCGAATTATATAAAGCCGATCGTCCCAGATAAAGACGGTCGGCTTTCCTCTATAACAAGATGTTCAATTCCTTTAAAGCATGGCTAATACCGCCCTCATCTACGTGCTTCGTCACGTAGTTTGCGTGTGGAAATACGTCAGGATGCGCATTCCCCATCGCTACTCCCATTCCTACAAATTGAATCATCTCTATGTCATTCTTGCCATCACCAAAGGCTATCGCTTCTGATCGATCTACTGTAAGGTGCTGTAGCAAAGCTTCAATGCCTTTTGCCTTAGAGCCATCCTTTGGCATCACATCCAAGGACACATCATGCCAACGGAAAAAGCGCACGTTTTGAAGCGTATCGTCTTGCTCGTAGACCCCTTCTTCCCCTTCAGCACAATGAAGCCAGCATTGGTAAATCGGCTTGTTGCGGAATACCTCTGCATCCATGCCGGGTGGGTCAAATAGAATAGAAGAAACAGCACGATTCACCATCTCATTTCCCTCATGTGTCGCATAAAAGGAGTCGTCACTCAAGTACACAAGTGCATGATTACGTGCCATCACAAGCTGGTACAGTTTCTCAATACTATGAACATCAATAGGAGTAGAATAGACCACTTCCCCTTTGTGCTCTACATAAGCGCCATTAAAGCACACCAGTGTCTCAATTCCTAAATCCTCTGCGAGCTTTCGAACATGAAACGGTGAACGCCCCGTAGCAATAACCGTATGAATCCCGCTATCCCGAAGCTGACGGAGTGCTTTTCGAGTATCCTCTGGAATCTGCTTCTGCTCATTTAACAACGTGCCATCCATATCAAAAAAGATAACCTTATAGGGCATGCGCTTCTCTCCTTTTTTCTGACTTATTGTTCATTATAAACGAAATATTCCTACTACATAAGTGAGGTTCTTTGCATGAACCCTTGGCAAGCTGTCATGTTTCTCCCTATTTGTAACATATAGTCTACAGATGGGGTGATCTAGATGGCTATTCGCATGAGACGCCGGCGCATTCGGACGTCAAAAAAGAAAATTTTTTTTATTGCCTTCATTGTCTTTCTTGCAATCATCATCCAGAGTATCGTCTTTCTAGAGCAAAAAATTAAACCTACTTTATTAGTGATCGCCAAGCAGAAATCTGAACAAATTGCCAAAGAGGCCATCGCAGACGCGGTGACCAAAAAGATCGCTCAAATTGATATGAATACAGCCGAAGTTCTAGACATTGAGAAGGATAGCGATAATAAAATACGCGCTATTAATTTTAATTTTCAAGGATATTCAAAAATCATGGGGGAAGCCAATCAACGCATTAAAAACAGATTAAAAGAGTTTGAAAGTGAAAAAATTGAAGCTCGCGTACCTCTTGGATTAGCCTCAGGAAGCTCCTTCTTGTCCGATACGGGGCCTAAATTACCGATCACCTTCAGCCCTGTTGGTTCTGCAAAAACATGGCTTGACCCTAAGCTATCCGAAGCTGGGATTAACATGGTTATGGTAACGATCTATCTGCAAGTAGAAGTTCGCTTACAAGTGATCATACCTTTTGCAACTGATCAAACCATTGTCACAACCTCCATTCCCATTACCAACTCTCTTGTCGTGGGAGAAGTGCCAGACTATCTGTACAACAATCCGCTAGGCAAGCCAGAGGTTCCTAGAATGCAGGTCGAGCCACCAGCTAAATAATACAGAAGGAATCCTCCTTTATTGGGAGGATTCTTTTACTTGCAGGACGATATCTCGCCATTTTGTAGCATGCGTTAGCACCAGCTTTGGTAAGATACATGTATCATTTGCTACCTCTGTGACCAGCCGTTCCATTTCCACTACGGCCAAATCGCGCTCCCACTCACTAATCGTGTTGTTTTGGAACGCTTCCTCCAGTTCATCCTCATCCAAAACTTCAGTACTCCCAGAAGGCATCATCGCTAAATCTAGATACAGATCATCATACCAAGGAACAGCATTTTCCCCTATAGCATGCCTAAGAACAATATCAAAATAGAAGTAGACTACCTTACCAGTCTGATCTATCATCGCAGTCATAACATAATGCCGCCCCGCAGGAAAGCATTGTATCCAAACGTATCCATCATCCGCGATACAAATGTCTTGTCCGTTACACGTTACCCAGTATGGTTCCTCCATTTTTGTGAGGACGAGACCAGTAATGCTGCCGTCAAAGTACTCTCCACGTTGGGCCAATGGTATAAAGTGCTTGTCTATCACTGTTGTCCACCCTGTCACATCTGCATATTTCCGTTTCATGAATACGTCTCCTTTATCATCTGTAGCATCATCGTCTCTTCTCATTGTAACAGATGGAAGTTTAGTTGGAATTTTAAGACTTATGGTACAATTATTCATCGTAAAATTTCGTCAACATAACTTCACAGATTAAACACAATGCTTAAAACACTTGGTATGAAAGCGCTTTAGAAGTACATCGTACATGTACGGGATGGCACTATACGTAATTTGTGATTTTTTTCACTTAAGCTTTTATGAATGGTTATTACAATCATGGTGAACGACCACGAGTATGCTTGCAATCATGCATTTCTGCTTTAGATTTTTTCCTACTCTCCCTTCTCATTACTATACATATATCCAAGGAGGTTTTCGTCTTGAAGGGTTTATCAAGGATTTTTCTGCTTTTCTTAAGTATGGCAATCATAGTAGCTATGGCTGGATGTAGCGGTCAAGGCACCACCCCTGCAAAAGGTGATTCTGTGAAAGCTACCGGTCAAGCTGATGGTAAACATGGCCCAATCAAGGTTGAGGTAACAGTAACAAACAACGAGCTTTCAGACATTAAAATCCTCGAACAAAAAGAAAATGAAGTATTATCCGAGCCCGTATACAAGAAATTGCGAGACCAAATCATTGCAAAAAATAGCACAGAGGTAGATGCAATAAGTGGTTCTACTCTTACAAGTCAAGGCTATATCAATGCTGTAAAGGACGCCGTGGGTAAAGCTGGACTAACCTTAACTGCTAAAGGTTCAGATACATTGGCAACAGTCAAAGAGGAGGCTGTTCAAAATTACGATGTAGTCGTCATTGGCGCAGGTGGTGCAGGCTTCGCGGCTGCTATGGAGGCGAAAAAAGCAGGGGCCTCTGTAGTCCTGCTGGAAAAAATGCCATCCATCGGTGGTAACACATTGATTTCCGGCGCAGAAATGAATGCTGCTAACAACTGGGTACAAGCAAAAAAAGGCATAAAAGATAGCAAGGAATCCCACTACCAAGACACCTTAAAAGGCGGAGATAACGTGGGGGATCCTGCTATGGTGCGTGTGTTGACAGATAATGCAACAAGCGCAGCAGAATGGCTGAGAGATGAAATAAAGGTGGAGTTTTTACCAGATCACCTATTCCAATTCGGCGGTCACTCTGTGCCTCGTGCCCTCATCCCTAAAGGTCACACTGGTGCAGAAGTAGTCACAAAACTAAAAGCAAAAGCGGATCAGCTGCAAATTCCTGTAAAAACGGAAACAAAAGCGGAAGAGTTATTGACAAATAGCGAAGGCCGTGTCGTTGGCGTTAAAGCAAAAACGGCTGCTGGTCAAGAAATTACCTTTAACGCAAATAAGGGTGTTATTGTTGCAACTGGTGGATTCGGTTCCAACGTAGAAATGCGTAAGAAATACAACCCAGTTTTAGATGAAAGCTACATGTCTACCGATACTCCTGGTACAACTGGTGACGGTATCGTGATGAGCGAAAAAATCGGGGCAGCTATCACAAATATGGAGAGTATTCAAACATACCCAATCTGTAATCCTAAGACCGGTGTTATTTCTCTGGTAGCGGATACGCGTTTTGATGGAGCTCTTTTAGTGAACCAAAGTGGTAAACGCTTTGTAGAGGAATTAGAGCGCCGCGATGTGATTTCGAAAGCGATTCTTGCTCAGGAGGGTAAATATGCCTATCAGGTCTGGAATCAAGCTGTAGGTGATATTGGTAAAACAATAGACGTGCATAAAGATGAATATGACATGCTTGTAAAAGAAGGCTTATTAGTGAAAGCTGATACGTTGGAAGAGGCAGCAAAGCATTTTAACATCCCAATAACAGAGCTTCAAAAAACAATTGACCGTGTCAATGGATTTGCTAAGAATGGTAAAGACCTAGATTTTCATCATCGTGGAAAATTAATCGAAATGACACAAGGCCCTTGGTATATTGAAAAAGCGGTTCCTTCCGTGCATCATACCATGGGGGGATTAGTCATTGACCCTGAGACTCACGTACTGGATACCAACGGAAAAGCAATTGCTGGTCTTTACGCAGCAGGAGAAGTAACCGGCGTGATTCACGGGAAAAATCGTCTAGGTGGTAACGCAATCGCAGACATTTTCGTGTTTGGCCGCATTGCCGGACAGAACGCGGCTGCACAAAAATAATGCAGATTGATTCGCGAATAACATGAGAAACTACGAGCTACCGGAGAATTTTCGGTAGCTTTTTTATACCTTATGAGCCTCTAGGAGAACCCTTTCTACAGGATTAGCTTTTTGCTTGTATGCTTGATTTCTGTGAGGTTTTCCATTCCATGTGTGGATAATTACTTTCATAAGACCGCTTTTGACAGGAGTATTGCATCTGTAAAAACTCTTCCTGCTGTTGCTTTGTCCAGCCCCATTCAGCTATCTCTTGCTCACGTGTACTAGCATATATCTGAAATAAAAATCCATCATCTGCCTCACTTGCTACCTTGCGAGTAAAAATCATGGCACTCACCTCCCGTACACAATAATGCCTTCATGAGCAATTCTTCGACGGCTATCTCATAGAAAAAAGTTTATCCGCATATAATTGATAACGATTTTCATTGACATTATATTCTGATTTTTTTACAATCAAAATGCCAATATGTAATATTTTTCTAGAGAGGGGTCTCTGTCATGTCTTGTTTATTGCAGAGCCGCCGAGCCAAAGTCTGGGCATTATTGACCGGTATCTTGTTGCTGTTAGTCTCTATGCTGACGAGTATCTTGTTCGGCTATCATATGTTTACCTTACACATGTTGCTCGATATGCTATACCAATTTGATGGTTCAAAGGAACATCTCCTTCTTAGAGATGTTCGATTACCCGCAGCTTTTATTGCAGCCAGTGTAGGAGCTAGTCTAGCCATTGCTGGCGTTTTAATGCAAAATCTAACCAAAAATCCGTTAGCCTCACCTTCTTTATTCGGTATTAATGCTGGTGCAGTACTGTTTATCGTGCTCACTCTATTTTTCTTTGACTCGGATTTAACCCTTACACAGATGGTCTGGATCGCTTTTGTTGGAGCCGGTGTGACTGCCGTGCTGGTTCTGATTCTAGGTACGATGGGCAAGGATGGTTTTTTACCTATCAAAGTAACATTAGCAGGAGCGGCTGCTTCAGTATTTGCTTCCTCATTTACCTCAGGAATTATGCTCATAAATAATGAATCGTTAAATCAAGCCCTATTTTGGCTAGTAGGCTCTGTCACTGGACGAAAAATGGAGCATCTTACCACGGTCTTACCTTATATGGTGATCGGTTGGATTATTGCTCTGTGTCTGTCTCACGCGCTCAATTTAATGGCAATGGGTGATGATATGGCAAAAGGCTTGGGCTTACATACTGCTTTTGCTAAGCTTCTCATCATTCTGGTTGTCATTTTATTAGCAGGTGGCTCTGTTTCCTTAGCTGGTCCAATTGCTTTTGTGGGACTGATTGTCCCTCATATCTGCCGCTATATTGTTGGAGTTGATCATAAATGGCTGATTCCATTTAGCGGGCTAATCGGGGCTATTCTATTGGTTTCAGCAGATACTGCCTCTCGATTCTTATTGATGCCAAAAGAGGTTCCCGTTGGCGTAGCCACAGCATTATTAGGCGTCCCATTCCTTATTTATATCGCTAGAAGGAGTAGCTATGAGTAAACCATCTCTTGTGCCTAAATTTATAACCATTCGGAGTAACAAACCAGCCCTCTCCGCTCAGCTTTCTATTCGTGATTTACTTGTATTAGTTATCCTATTTTTGGTATTGATTGTTTGCACACTACTAAGCATTGCCTTTGGCACGACTCGAATTCCTATACCAGATATCCTAGCCACATTTGTAGGTGGAGATGTAACCAATCGAATCGTCATTTTGGAATTGCGAATGCCAAGAACATTAATGGCTATTTTGATTGGTGCCGCTCTAGGCGTGGCCGGTGCTATTACGCAAGGAGTCTTCCGCAACCCTCTCGCCTCACCCGATTTATTAGGTGTGACAGGAGGAGGCTCAGTGGCAGCCGTAGCCTTTATGACATTTAGCAATGGACAAGCTAGCATCCATTGGCTACCGCTTCTTGCTATTGGCGGCGCCTTTGCAACAGCCTTCATCAACTATTCGTTTGCTTGGAGAGGTGGCGTTTCGCCTTATCGACTTGTATTGATCGGTATTGGAATTTCTACGGCCATGTCCGCTTTAACCACTTTTTTATTAATAAGTGGCCCAGCACATTTAGCTTCTCAGATTCTTGGCTGGTTGACTGGTACCATTTACGGCACATCCATGAAACATGTCATAGCTATTTTGCCCTGGATCATCTTTTTTGTACCACTCGCTTGGCTACTAGCTCGCAGATTGAACGTGCTAACGCTAGGTGATGGAATCGCAACCGGATTGGGTAATCCTGTGCAGATAACCCGTTTTTTGCTCATTCTTATCAGTGTAGCACTCGCTGGGGCCGCTGTAGGTCTAGCCGGAAATATATCATTTATTGGACTTACTGCACCTCATATTGCTCGGCGCTTAGTCAGTTCGCTTTATGGAGTGTTAATACCAGCCTCTGCTCTATTAGGTGCCATTATTTTGGTGCTAGCTGATCTTGCAGGCAGAATACTATTCTCTCCTGCCGATATACCTGCTGGAGTCTTTACCGCAATCATTGGGGCACCATTCTTTCTCTATCTACTCTATCGTGGACAAGGAAAAAAGTAAGTATATACAATTTATTCTGGAAATTATGTTGACATGTACCATTTATTGTATATAAAATATACTTGATAATGATTATTGTTATCATTTAATTATTTCCAAATTTAAAACAATGAAGGGGAGAATCAATTCATGGTCCAAAAAAAATGGTTTCAGATTCCCGCATTGATGCTACTTTGCATGGTGTTTTCTCTTCTTGTAGCCGGTTGTGGCGGCACAACCAACACTGCAACATCAGCTCCTGCAAAAGCAGAATCAGCAACAGCATCAGGTGATTCTTACACCATAGAACACGCGATGGGCAAAACAGAGATAAAAGGGACCCCGCAACGAGTCGTTATTTTAACCAATGAAGGCACAGAAGCACTTTTAGAACTTGGAGTAAAACCAGTAGGTGCTGTTAATTCAGGTGTTGGCGATGGCTGGTATCCACATATTAAAAGCGAAATGGATGGAGTAACCGAGCTAGGCTATGAATCTCAGCCAAACATTGAGCTAATTGCATCCTTAAAGCCTGATTTAATCATTGGAAACAAGGGCCGTCAGGAGAAAATCTACGATCAATTGAAAAGCATTGCACCTACTGTATTCTCTGACGATTTAGCAGGTCAATGGAAAGAAAACTTCAAGTTATACGCAAAAGCTTTACATAAAGAAGAAGAGGGTAAAAAATCCATGGCTGCTTATGATAAGCACGTGGAAGAGATTAAAGCAAAACTGGGCGACAAAGCTAATATAAAAGTATCCATTGTACGTTTCTTGCCAAATGCAGTACGTATTTATCAAAAAGACACGTTCGCTGGCGTAATGCTCAAGGATTTAGGTGTTGCCCGTCCGGCATCGCAAGATAAAGATAACTTTATGGAAGTCGTTACGAAAGAACGTATTAATGATTTAGACGGCGATGTCATGTTCTTCTTTAACGCAGATTATGATGAGAAAAAAGGCGGAACCAAGAACCAACAAGAATGGATGAACGATCCACTCTTCCAAAGCCTTAATGTAGCGAAGAAAAATACAGCTTTCCAAGTAAACGAAATTATTTGGAACACGTCTGGTGGTATCAAAGCTGCTAATAAAATGCTAGATGAGTTTTTAGGCTTCGTTGAAAAATTGTAGGTTCCATGCGTAAGTAAACATTTAAAAAGCAAGGAACATATCAAAACTGGGTGAATCCCTGTAGCTCCTAACTAGGAGGACAGTGGAGACACCTTTTTTTATTTATGAAGCTATCCGTCATCAAACCGTATAACCGTATATATGACAACCTTACATGGGGTTTTACTGCATCCCGGTTTTCTGATAAGTGGAGCCTATCTAGGAGTGTATAGCGGTCTGGGCACCTTGTCGATTCACATTAAAAAAAGGGACTTCCACGCGAGCCTGCATGTTTTACCTATAAAATACAAATACTTCCTATTGACTACCAGAAAGCTAGGTATCTGACTACTCTTTGGTTTATTACTGCGATACAAGGGGTTAATTATGTCCACTTTTTTTCAGCGCGCAAAACAGATACGACAGAAGCATTTGTCTGCCAAAAACAATTCAAAAGAAAGTGCTCCCTTTTCATCGGATTTATCGCGATCTCTTTGTCAATTAAAAGATGTTTTTGGAAAAAGCTTCGATGTCTCCATACGCGAAATCTACCTGAATCAAATACAAAAAAAAGCGGCGATTCTCTATGTAGAGGGAATTATTGATAAACAACAATGGAAGGAGTTTTTATCCCCTTTTACCTCCAATCTAAAAAAGGTAAAGGACCAATCTGCTCAGACAAATGCAGAAGCGACGACGGCTCCTTCCATCGAGCAACTCGTTACTACACTTGCCGTTTGTCGGAAAGTAAAAACGTATGCACGGCCCTCTGATTGTGTAGAGGATATTCTTCGTGGATATACGGCACTATTAATCGACTCATATGATTGTGCTTTTCTACTGGATACAGCCTATTTTCCCTCACGTTCCATGGAAGAACCGGTCACAGAATCAGTTATTCGGGGACCCAGGATTGGCTTTGTAGAAACCATCGCTGATAACGTTGCCCTATTGCGCCATCGTATACGAAATCCTAAATTAACCTTCCTTTCCCAAGAAATTGGGGAGGTTGCTCCTAAAAAGGTAGTTATCTCCTATATAGAAGGAATTGCAAACCCTGCTTTAGTAGATGAGGTAATACGTCGTGTGAGCAACACTATGATTGATGATCTACAAGAATCCAGCTATATCGAGCATTTGATTGAAGATGATCCTTGGTCGCCGTTTCCATTGATTCAAAGCACGGAACGACCCGATCGTGTGGAGGCTGCTTTATTAGAAGGAAGAGTATCCATTTTAATCGATGGAACACCTTTTACCTTAATTGTTCCCGTTACCTATCCCATGCTACTGCAATCTCCTGATGACTACTATCAGCTTTGGTATATCGGGTCGATCCTACGATTTTTACGATTTATTTGTGTGCTAATCTCGTTGTTTCTTCCCTCTCTCTATGTATCACTGGTCTCTTATCATCAAGGGCTGATTCCCATGCGGCTCGCTTTTACGATTGCTGGAACACGAGAAGGTGTACCTTTTCCAACTATCATTGAAGCATTAATCATGGAAATTACTATCGAAATTCTGCGTGAAGCGGGCTTACGCCTCCCTAAACCTTTAGGGCAAACGATTGGAATTGTTGGTGGTTTAGTTATCGGACAATCGGCTGTAGAAGCAGGGATTGTAAGTCCGATTATGGTCGTGGTGGTGGCTCTTACTGCTATCTCATCATTTACTATTCCTCAATATGAAGCAGGGGTTGTCATTCGTTTTTTACGTTTTGGAATGATGCTATCTGCTGCCTTTCTAGGTTTGTATGGGGTCATTTTGTTCTTTATTATTATTACCTCTCATTTGGTAAAGCTCAAGTGCTTCGGTGTCGATTATCTAGCACCTTTAACACCGATCATGACCAAGGATTGGAAAGATTTTATTTTGCGCCTACCTCACAAATTGTTAGTGAGGCGCCCTCAAATTTTTCAACCGCTTGATACGAAAAGAATAAAGAAAAAACCTCGGGACAATTCTACAAGGAACTAAACAAAGGAGGTACGAGAAAGAATGTCACTTAATTTCCAGCCTAAATTCTCTGGTCTTGATGTGTCCTCTTTTATTGCATCTATGGTCATTGGAGTATCTATTCTGACTCTACCACGTGTTGCTGTTGAAGCGGTAGGAACAGCGGATGTCTGGATTGATGCACTGGCTGGGGGAATTTTAGCAATGATAGCTGGCTATTTTTGCGCCAAATTAAGCCAACAGTACCCCTCGTATCACTTTTATAGAATAACGCAAATTATCGCAGGAAAATGGGTAAGCTCACTGATAATCCTAATCTACTCCGTCTTTTATTTTTTCTTATGCGTCTATGAAGCGCGGGTACAAGCTGAGGTTATTCGTCATTTTTTATTAGACCAAACGCCTATTCATGTGACGATCATCTGTTTTTTACTGGCAGGGTTATATTTAGTACTCGGAGGTGCACACCCTATTGTGCGTCTGTTCCTTCTCTTTTTTCCTGTCACGATCCTTATTTTATTTTCTATAACCTTCCTTAATTATCAAAGCTTCCATATTGATAATTTATTGCCAGTTCTGCATCACGGCTGGATGCCTTTGCTCCAAGGCTTGCCAGCCACTTCCCCCTCCTACATGGGTTTCGAGGCCATTATGTTTTTGACCTATATGATGAAATCTCCAGGGGATTCCTCGAAAAGTGTAGTGATTGGTCTTGGCTTTGCCACCCTGATCTATACTACAATTACCCTGATGGTAGTAGGAACCCTGACTGCACATGAGGTGAAAACGCTGACTTGGCCCACGATGGAGTTCGTCAAGCAGATCGAATTTCCCGGGGCCTTCTTTGAACACTATGAATTGTTTTTTATGGTCATCTGGGTATTTAGTATTTTTACTACTTTTGTCTTTTGCTTTTATTTGGTAAGTCTAGGTTTAAGTCTGCTTGTACCGATACGGCTACCTTTGCTACAAGTATTGTTGACCCCGCTTATGTATGCATTCGCCATGGTACCACAAAATTTAGACCAAGCATTTTCTATAGGCACCCAGCTTGGCTACGCTTCAGTAATAACATCCGGTGTCATTCCGATTTTATTATTAACCCTGTCAAAATGGAGGAAACCTGCCAATGCCCAACAAGAAAAACAAACATAATTGGGTGGCATGTGTGCTCACACTCTCTCTAACCCTATTGATATCGGGGTGTTGGGATCGCCAGGAAATTGAAGATTTGGGTATGGTCATTGGAATTGGAATTGATTCTCCCCAGAAGGAAAACCATTCTGAATCACAGCAAAATCAAGAGGAGGACGAAGCTGGTTCATCTGACGATGGCTCTGAATCCTCACAGCAGAAAGATGATTCTAGCCCAGAAACAAAAGTCAAACAAAAAGTCTCCGTTCTCTTAACTCATCAAAATGTGTTGCCTAAGGTTCTGGTTGGCACTGCTAAAGTAACCGGTACCCAGAAGCAAGCCTATTATAATATTTCAGGTGAAGGGAACTCGTTCTTTGAAATAATCCGTAATTTTGCTACCAAAAGCTCCCGCCCCCCGTTTTTTCTGCATGTCAAAACGATGGTGATTGGGGAAGCTATCGCTAAAAAATTAAGCCTGAACAAAATGCTAGAGTACTTTTTGCGCGACACAGAATTACGCAGAACTGTACTAGTTGTGGTAGCCAAAGGCCGAGCTATTGACATACTGAATAAAAAACCACTTAATGAAGCGCTTCCTGCAATCGAAATCCTTAGTATTATAGATAATGTTAGAAAGAGCTTAGATATCGCCACCCCTGCTTCACTTGGGCATATTTCAGAGAATATGACAATGAAAAATAGCTTTATGATTCCTCGCATAGAGCCATTAAACAAGACCATAAAGATATCAGGGGCTGCTCTTATTAAAGGTGACACAGGAAAAATGATCGGATGGTTAGGCGATAAAGAGGTACGCGGTGCCAATCTGCTCATTGGAAGTGGAAAATCGAAATGGGAAAAGCACGCAGGTCTGATTAAAACGAGTATGCCTCCAAATAACAACATGATTATCTATGAAATTCGTACCGTGTCAAGTAAGATAACGCCCAACGTCCAAAATGGAAAAGTCTCATTTTCTGTACAGATAAATCTGAATGGACGGATTGGCGAGGATTGGTCTCAAACGGAAAATAGCTTTAAGGACAGCTATCTTCAGAAGGCTGGAGAAGCTTTTGAGAAAAAAGTCAAGGAATTAACGAGAAACACGCTTAACAAGCTCCAAAAAAAATGGAAAATAGATGTTTTGGGATTTCACAAGGCCCTATCTGTTCACTATCCAGATGTGTGGGAAAAAATGAAACAGAATTGGGATGATGAATTCAGCAAAATTCCTATTGATGTTCAAGTAAAAGTGCATGTTAGAGAATTCGGGTTAAAAGGCTCAAAACATTAATACCCTAGACTACATGATAAAAAAACAAAACCCACAGGGTCACGTGGTCAAGCCCCCGTTTTGTAGACAGTAAGAAAAGCCCCGGCCGTTAGGCCGCTAACTGACGCCTAAATTCACTAGGCGTCAGTTTATTTAACTTCAGTTGAAGACGTTCTTCGTTGTAAAAATAAATGTAATTTTCAATTCTCCTTTGAGCATCTTGAAGATCTCGTATATCATAGGGATATAGGGCTTCGGTTTTCAAATGAGAAAAGAAGCTTTCAAACGAGGCATTGTCTAGGCAATTGCCCCGTCGGGACATGCTGATTTGGGCGCCAACCGTAGGCAGCATGTTGTGGTATGCATGGGACGTGTACTGGGAACCTTGGTCGCTGTGAACGATCAAACCAGTCACGTCTTTTTACATTTCAAATGCTTTCCTAAAAGTCTCTAGTACAAGCGCATTGTCATTTCGAGTACTGATATGATGAGCGATGATCTCATGAGTACATAAATCCTTGATTGCGGAAAGGTAGATACGTTCTTCACCGATGCGATAATGGGTAACGTCAGTTACCTATTTTTGATTAGGCTCTTGAGCGGTAAAATCACGCTTGAGTAAATTATCTGCAACACGTCCATCCGATACCTTTGCTGATAGGTAGTCATATAGACACGTTTACGGCGAATGATGGCTTTGAGTCCCAGATTTTGCATGATGCGTAATACTTTCTTATGATTAACCCTACAACCAAATTGGCGTAACAGTTCAGCCTGAATTCAATGATATCCATATATTCCTTTTCTTTGTTCATAGATCGTTCTGATCCGTTTTTTCATCGATTTATCCCTATACAAGTTTCTAGTAGAGAGGTACTTGTAATAGCCACTTCTCGAAACTCCTAACACCTTACAAACCTGAGTAATTGGATATATTGTAGACAAACTCTCCACAATTCGATATTTCTTCCCTCTTCTTCCACGTTGAGCTGATAGAACCTTCGCTTTGCCTTCTGACTCGTCTTTGACTTAACAAATTTCGGCCACCCGTTGTATACGGATTGATAACCTTAACAATCTCATCGGAGTAGCAAACAGCGTTCTTCGAGGATCTCGCCTGTTTCATGATCTACATATCTCTCGTTCATGTCATTTTGCCTCACTCCTTCTTTTCAATCACAGGCCCATTTTCTCCTTAGTGGGGTCCCGATAGCAAAACACGGAAAACATACGCTAAGCAAAATTCGACATGAAAAAATCCAATTTTCCTACTCTAAGGAAGTTCGGTTTTGTCATTAAATGGTTAGGGGTCTCAATGCTTTTATATTTATCGTCTTGCTTATATCGAAAGAGTATTCTCCAAGAAAATTGATATGTTCCCAGCCCAATGGTGATATATGCTACATTAACTCTTCCTTAAATAGTCCTTTTCCCTTTACTACTGTAGTTGCTTCTGTTAAATAAGAGGCTGTGGAGAAAGTTTTCTCCACAGCCTGGAAAAAGCACTCTTTCGAGTGGTTTTTTGTGATACTGCATAAGAAGTTCTGTTTTCCACTCTCAAAACATATTGCAAATAAAGTATACCAACAGCTTCAATTGGAATTATTTAACAATATGAATAAAATGCAATTTTATTTCAACAAATTTGGCTTTAAAGTGGTAGAGAAATTTTATATGAGTTGATTTAAGCTAGCCACTTTCTAAAGTTTTATCGAGGTATTTATTCGGAATACTTCTGTAAGAATCTGATGATACTCTTCTTCATTTATGGTTCGTTTTCTTTTTTGGCCTTTTTTGGTTTCTGTAAAACTTCGTTTAGTAAGTGAAATATGCCCACCTTCAATTAATTTACTGATAATACACCCTTTGTTAAATGGAGATTCTGGGTGCTCTACAATAATATTTTGTATGACATTTACTTTATTTGTATCTATTTCATCTAATGTAAATGCATATCCAGTGCGCCATGTATTTGTAGGTTCAGAATCAAGGAATTGGGCGCTCTCCCCATTTTCTCCTTTTTTCATTTCTAGTAGGTAGGTTCCTTTTTCAGTATTTTGTTTACGAATACGGTATTTTCCTGTTTGAGATGAGATGACTTCCCCGCTAAATGGGACTGGATATAAAGGAAGATGTGAGGCAAACCCCCCGTCTATAATGTATTTCTGATTATTATAGTTTAAAATAATAATCACATGCCCATCATCAGGTTTCCACTTACCACTCCCTAAATCGTAGACCGTACCAGATACTCGATAGACATCAAATCCACAATCAATTAAAAAATAATATAATAAGGAATTAAGCTCGTAACATAGTCCTCCGCAATGGGTTAATAGTAATTTTTCTTGGACATTTTCTCTAGAAATTTTTCGGATATTCTTGTCCATAACGTCTAAATTTTCATAGGGTAGTACATATCCCATTTGCAAAAGAATTCCATGTAAATCTTCAAAGGTTACATCTTCTTTTGGAGATATCTGTAACCGGGAGAAAAAATTTTTTTGTAATTCGGTTAACATTGTATACCACCTTTCCATTTATAGGTAAATAATCCATTAATTATATGTTACACCTTTAAAATATATAATCAAGTAGGGGTAGCATCAGTATTTTGCGCTTTTACATCGTTAAGGATAAGAAGTCTTGTGTATCAAGTTTCCCCAGTTTGTCCCCATAGAGTAAACCCTATTGATACAAGAGTGAAATCTTGAGAACAAAGACTTCATAATGTCTCATATAACTTGTCTCAAATATCTTAACGTTGTTAAAACAGTATATTTATATCGAGGGATAGGCTTATCGTTGTAAATCCGCATTTTCCTGACGCTATCCCTTTAACGTATAGTTGGTTTTGCCCATCATTCGGGTTCCGAAGTCCGTCGCGCTGTGGTAGTTTCCTACAGAAGCCCAACGATGGGCAAAATAAAAAGACGCTTAGTTAAGCGCCTTGAAATTTTTTATATACTATTATTGCTCCAACAATCAGAAATAGTGGCCGTCCCAATTCTATAGCATAAGATAATATTTGCAGGGGATTTAAAATTTAAATTTATTCTATTATCGTACACCTCCTAAAAATAACCTTTTCTAGTAATAAGAGTTGGCCGTTTCATTTTTATTCACCTACTTAAGTTTTTGTTTGCTCCCGAACACGCACCTGTTTGCTACACAAAATCTTATACCCCGCGTAGCTAGCCCACACGCATCTATATCACCCCAATAGAACTCTACTTCGCGGGTGGTGTCAGCAACGCTGGTACTACCCCGAATAGGGATGACCCTGATCAGAATAACTTCGCTGATCGGCCCTACAACTTACGGAATGCAATTTAAATGGAAAGTAATTACTTGAAGTTTTATTCATTACCTTCTATTTTGTAAAAATTTTTGGAAATGTATTCTAAACTTATTTGTAAATCAGATAAAAATAGAGAGTATTGACCTCGAATGCCCTTGTAAATTCTTTCGGAGCGACTAACTTTGGGCCGTCCTGAGCGATGATCACACCGCTGGCATTTAGCGCACGTAGGGTTCCATTGAGTGCGATGTTCGATAAGGTAGTCGCATAGAAGCGTACGTGTCTCTGTGGACAGGTAAACTCCATAATCAGGGGACCGAACTGTGCTGGGAACACAACACCACGATCCGCGTATTGTGTCTGGACATACGTTTTAGAAGGGAGGTCGTCGAAGTCGATGATGGTCATTGTCTTTACTCCTTCAGTATTGATTCTACTTATACTTGTCATCATATCACCCCTGCCGCCCTTATGTTGTCGGCATAACACGCCCATA
This sequence comes from Brevibacillus sp. 7WMA2, assembly GCF_010748895.1. Lineage (NCBI taxonomy): Bacteria > Bacillati > Bacillota > Bacilli > Caryophanales > Paenibacillaceae > Brevibacillus > Brevibacillus sp. 7WMA2. The sequence continues at coordinate 4,879,384 of NZ_CP048799.1, read as the reverse complement.
CACGTGTTTCCCGGAGCAAGGTAATTTCCAGTGATTCGCGTCTCCACACCCTATCGACTCTGAGTATTATGCGGATCAGCATAATACTCCGTTCCAGATCCCTCAAACGGGACCCGACGTCCTTCGGGCCGTGGTTCAGGTTATGCCATTACTATACCCAAATAGGTTGCAGAATAGCCGTAGGGAGAATGCGTTACGACCACTCCGTATCCAAGACACAGAAGCCGGTAATTCCTTAGCGTAGGAAAAACCGGCTTTTTCACCTGCAAAATCTCGTAGCGTGGGTTTTATGTCATTTGGTTGGCGGTACCCCAAAAGGCGAACTTGGATGAAAAATGAGCGATATCATATCATTAGTATTGAAAAATTTAGAGTTTCGGACGCACAAAATGATTCTCAATCAATTTTCGCTTTAGCGATATCCCTACTCTGGGGCGAATTAATAATGTTTCATCATCATTCTGATTAGAAAATTCCAAGGGATTTTTAGTTGGCCAAAACAAATAAGCCTTTACCTATTATTTGGAAGGCTTATTTGTTTTGAACGAGCAATCTCAATGTCGATCACGCAGGAAAACATATAGTTTCAATCCACACTCCCGTGTAAGGAAGGGATAGTACCAGGAAAAAATAGCATAGTAGAAAGTCTCATAATCCATTAATTGCGAACCACGATCAGAAACTAATATAGTTTTAGTTTTGCTATCCTCCCTCTATTTACATTTGCACCTTAATTTCAGTGCTATCACCTCTCAAAGGATAATTCGTCATTTATCCTTGTCGAATCCTTTGACGAGTAACTGTTACTGTGCAGCTGATTAATTCCTAGATATTATTGTTTAAAAAGGTGAACTTTTTCTATCTAGTTTATTGGCCAACTTACCCAAAAGCGAACTGAGTAGAAAAAATGGAACTTGGGGAGATCATACTCTTGTAGGCTTAAAATCACAAATGTTGATTAATGAACAATATAAAAAAGCTTGTTTTGAAACAAAATTGATCAGAAAGGATCTTGGAATAAAACGTTTTATAGTGATGGGTACATCTTTAGTGATTGTAATATCATGAAAGCCACGTTAAGACCAGGATCAATTATACTTTGTGATGATTATAATAATGTGTAATGTGAAGGCTTAACCCAATTATCTAGGTATATGGCTCCCTAGAAAACTTGGAAAATAGAGGGCGTTTATACATAATACTTATTTTCAAACATAGTTTTTTAAAAAAATTTTCGTAACGAGGGTGCTAAACCTCTCTTTTTTTTACCTAGTAGATGAAAGCGACAATGACCGGTCAAAAAGTCGTCTTATCTAATGGGCTAAAAGGAGAGATTATTTATGGCATTGAAATCAATTCCAACTAAATCAGTTAAAGTCGACGGTGTGCGCGATACTTATGTTGACTTGAATCCAAATACAAATGCAAATGATAAAGTGCAAGCTTTCGTTGATGCTTTCAGACGAGTAGCTCAAGACGCTAGCGATGATTGTTATGGTTTACCAGTTGAAGTGATTCTTGCTATGTGGGGAGGAGAGTCAGAATGGGCTTCTAAAAAGTTGCAACGAGATAACCAAAATTGGTCAAATATGAAGTATGTAAGTAGTTCTAATCCTCCTGGAAATTATGGAAAAGGAGATAAAGGATGGGCTTATTATATTGGTCGTAGTACTCATGCAAAATCCTTTGGGAAGTTCTTTCAAAACAATGCACGTTATTCTAAGTTGATCGATTATCTGAAAAATACAAACCAACCTAATTCAAAAAAATGTATTCGATTCATTACAGATGCTGGATATGGGGGTGGCGATCAATACTATGATGAAGTAATAGACTATCTTGATACACTACGTAGACGAAGTGATATATAAAAAAAGAAAGGAAGCACCAAGAGGTGCTTCCTTTTTAAAGTCCCTTGTGTAGGGATACATATAAATCAATTTCTTTTTTTAGCCAGTTACCATAGTTCTTTACTATATAAACCTCCCATTCATCCAGTTTATTTGGGTTTTGTACACCAATAAAAACATCGTTTGGATACTGTTGATCAATATAAAGTACAATATCTTTTCTAGGAAATGCATTTACCCCCTCTTCTGGAATAAAGGGAGTCTGTATAAGTCTAATATACGTATAGTCGTTCTGACTGGTTCCTTCTTCTTGTCTTTCTTGAAGGAATCCTAATTCTTGTTCTTTTTTCACTACTATATTCTCATCACTTTTTCGATAGGTTAGGCGAAATAAATCCATAGCATTTACTAAAATCCCCATATTTTTCGAGGGTTTTGTGAACTCAAAAATGTCATGTCCTCTTTGTATAACAAGTTTTTCAATGGTAGATTTATCTGTTTGTTTTTCCTCAGACCGTGCCCCTCCCTGATGTATCTCACCTTGAGTAGGAACTGTACATCCACTTAACATTCCAATCAATACAAACGAGAGAAAAATTTTTTTCATTTACGTAACACCTTCCCAATCAAAGTTCGATTCATCCCATTTCTTTGACGAGTAAACACCAATAAAAGTTTCATGTTTTTGAAATAAAAGGAAATCAATTCCTCTTTTTTCTAATAAACATCACAAATATCAGTTTAGTAAGCGAGCTGAAAGCGAATACCTGAAGAATTTCGAACGAAAAACCGAATGATTTTTGTCCAGGTTGTTGGCCAACTTGCCAAAAGACAGAAGGACAAGGACAAGCACAAGAGTGCTTGGCAGATAAAAATGGAAATGGATAAAAAAAGTGGATTACGTAATCCATTTTTATGGCAGAGTCTATCGTTATGATGAGTGCTGATCCTATTGTAGAGAAGTACTTAAATTGGATTTACAAAAAAAATCAAATTTGGTATTATATTGGGTGGTAACAGGTAATCTTTGGTAATTTTAATTTAATTTATTTTAATGATTTGTTCATGCAGAGGAACTAAAAGGAGAGAGGGATATGATGATAAAATATTTCGGTTTATTGCTAGCCTTTAGTGTCTTAACAGGCTGCCAGTCTAATATAAAGGGGATAGATCAGTCAACGACAGGGCAATATCAAGCGGAGAATCTACCCTCTTTTGTTATAAAGGCTATAAGTCATTCGCTTAATAAACCAATAGAGGAGGTAAAAAAAGAGGACTATTCAAAGGTTGAAGAACTTTACTTAAGGGTATCAGACCTCCCCCCAGAACTACAAGATAAGCAGATTGATTTATCTTTTCTCTCTAACATTCCAAAACTTAAATCGTTATCCATAAATAAAATAAATGCGAAAGACTATCTATTTTTGAGTGATTTAAAAGAGCTCGAATCTCTTTCCATCACCGGTTTTAAAGTAAACCAGCTACCTGTTTTATCTCCAAAGCTAAATAACCTTACCTTAGAAGAAGGGGACTTATCTGATTTGAGCATCATTAAACATCTTGAATTACTACAGTATCTAACTGTCCGACATAACAAGATCAAGGATATTTCTCCTATACAATCACTACGTAACCTCATTTTCTTAGATGTTTCCAATAACCCACTTCATACAATTGATCCAGTAAAAGAGTTTTCCCATTTGGAACGATTACAACTTATGAATACAACCGTAACGGATATTACTATATTAAGTTCTCTATCAAAGCTTAGATTCTTAGATATTCGAGATACCAATGTAGAATCTGTCAAATCATTATCTGGACTTACAGAACTGACGATTCTGCTAGCAAATCCTAGAAAATTAAAAGATATAAATGTTCTGAATAAAAAAGTAAAGGTAGCAGAAGATGCAAATTACATTAACGATGGAGTATAAAAGAAAAGGCCCCATTAAACCGGGGCCTTCAGATTAATCCAAATAATAGTTAAAATATTCAACTTTACCACGCTTATCAATGACATCCTGAAGGGTAGTATGTTTTTTATAACCAGGATCATTAACTAAAAACATATCAGCATCAATCTCAGTATAATAAGGCTCCCCATCTGTATCAACTGATAAGGTTCCTCTGAATCCAGTAACAACAACTGTATGACCAGGAACACGCACCATAACAGGTACTCTATCAGTTACAACAAGATCAAAAATATCAGCCTTTATACTGTTAAAACTTCCAGATTTTTTACCCTTATATTTATGCTTATAACTTGTTGCAGCAGCGCTCCAATTAAAATCACAATCGTTTCTTGATTTTTTTAATTTCTCTAATAGAGAATAAGGATCTACATCATCACCAAAACTATCAAAAATCATGGCTACTGAAGTAATAATGCACCCTTCATCTGCCATTGTCTGACCGCATGAAGTATACTCTTTTCCCCATGGTTTTTCAGCTTGTTTCCAATCCGTTATTCCAAGATCCCTATTAAATGTTTTTCTTGCCATTTTATTTTCCTCCAACCTTGAAGTGTATTTGATAGCGACTTATTTTGACCGGCAATTCATCGCTTTCACTTATCTAGGAAAAAATAGAAGCAAAATAGCAACCAAAGTGCTCATATTTTTTTATAGAGTACAAAAACGAGTAAAGGAAGCTCTCAAACCTACGATTAAATAGGTCTATCGCTTCCTTCAGCATTATTATTTTATACGTCTTGATAGTGCGTGTTGCCCTTTTAATACACCAATTAATAGTATAGAACTCCCGATCAATATAACTTCTATCATACCTTTGGAAAGCCTCCTTCCAGTCATCATTTCTAATAACTTCCTTTTTATCGTGTGTTTATTTGGGAATTCGATCTGTAGAATTTTTTTCTTCTACATTATTTTCTTTATCAGCCTTTATCTTTAAGTCTAATATGTTTTTGATACGTATTTGTAGATCCAAATGATTAAATGTGACTACAAGAGCTAGAAAGCAAACAACTGATGATAAAACAGATATCAAATCCATTCTATGTACTCCCAGGCCAAATATCGCCTTGGCGAATAGCTTCTATCATGGCTACTTTCATTTCCTGAATACTATCCTCCCTTGACATTTTAATAAAGCACGCGAGATATTCCATGTCCGGTTCAAGAAATTCAATGATTTCTATTAAAGCCTGGTTATCACCAGATTGGGCACGTTTTAGCATTATGCAGAATGAGTCATTTTCTGTGCCAGTAGCCGTAAATATTTTATCTTCCATTTATTTACTCCTTGTCTTGTGATATTTAATTTTTTAGCTACTTCCTCTTCAGTCATTCCGTCAATTACGGTACTCTTGATGATAAAGCGTGCCTTTTCAGGGAGCTGACTAAGTAACTGCTGTACATAAAGTTGAGAGGCTACGGTTCCCATCGTATCTTCGCCAAATTGTGGTTCAATCATTGTGGTTTCACGAATATGGCGCTTTCTAGAGTTGTATTGTAAGCGCCAAGCAATTCGTCTAAGTATCTTTTTACAATGTTCCTTCATGAGTTCGTCGGACAAAAGTACCACCTACCAATAAAAGTTTTTCAAGCAAAAGTAGGAACCTAAGGTTTTTTACATTTTTTCAAGTAGAATGGGCAAATTTCTTACCGGAATTATGACCAAAATACTATTTTAAAAGTTGATTTAGGTTCCTATTTACAAGGAGAAAAACATCAGCAAAAAGCAACCGAATATTTTATATTTATGTAAAAATTTAGATAGATTAAAGTCAAAATTATCAGATAATACTTGGCACTTGTTTTACGAGACACGTATAAAGGAATTAGAATTAAAATGTTTGACTTGGATTAAGAGAAATTTCGAAAACGATTACAGTAAAGGTAAAGATATACTAGGACGAAAATCAAGTGAGTGCGACACTAAAGGTATAATAACCAGTAAAAGAAAAAGCGCGAAAGTGCGATTATCGCGCTATCAGGTTTCTACTACATACTTATAAGGAAAAATATCATAATCAAAAGTCCCCCTTCTTTCTACTCATTTATAAATTTACTAAACGTATCATTGTTTTATATTTTTTCATCAAAATGAAACCAACCAAAAAAATATTACCAAAAACACTTTTTGATAAATAAAACATCAAAGACTAGCACTCTCTTTATTTAGAAAGTGCTAGTTCTATATCAATTTCCCACTGTAAGATTGTATACAATCACTGTACTAGCCTGTTTAACTACTTCTTTGTTAATCACATAGGTTTACATAGACACAAAATAAGCCTTTCCCTATATTTACAGGAAGGCTTATTTGTGATGACTTACAAAAAATTCGCGCTCCTGTGTAAGGAGCGATAAACAGTTATTTGGGCCACCAGTCCCAATTATGGTGTTTCAATCCACACTCCCGTGGTTTGAGCGGCGTCTTGCTTCTCTTATGGCAGTAGCGATGCTGCAATCTCGTCGACAATCCGGTTGATCGCCAGCGGACCGTAATAGACGATCCACGTCGTCGTATTGACCGTATACACTTGTTTGTTCTGCACAGGCTTCAAGCTGTTCCAAACCGCTGTCTGCGCAAACTCCTCGGTCAACTGCTGATACTGGTTGTCCGTCAACACAAACAGATGGTCTGCGTTCAATTCCGGCATCACTTCCAGATTGATCATCGCACTCGTATTTTTATCATCGAGAACCATCGCCGGCGCCTTCAGCCCCAAATCCTGATACAAAATCTGCGACGTCCGGTGCGCTGTCGTATGAATCCGGATCTGTTTGTCACGCGGACGAATCATTGCTACCGTCTCGTCTCCCATTTTTTTGGCCAGATCGACCTTCAAGGAAGCGACCTTCTTGTTGTAGTCGTTGATCACCTGTTCGGCTTCATTTTCTTTGTGGAGCAATTGCCCCAACGTCACGATTGTTTTTTGCCAGTCCTCGTTGCGCTCAAACATCAACGTTGGCGCGATTTTGTCCAAAGCGTCGTAAATCTCGTTCTGGAACTCGGTGCAAATGATGACGTCCGGATTGAGCGCCAATACCGCCTCCAGGTTGACCCCGCTGCTCGAGCCGATCTGCGTGACATCGCCAATTTTGTCTACCAAATAAGCGGGGAACGGCGTTGCTTCATTCGTCGCAACCGCGCTACCTGCCACACGTTGACCAAGTGCTGTCAACTGGTCGAGATATTGGGTATCCAGTACAACGATGCGCTCCGGCGCTTTCTCAAATACACGCTCCCCCTTCATATGCGTGATCGTGCGGGCTTGTTCCGTTGCCTGCTTGTCTGCTCCTTCTTGTTGTGTTCCGCCCTCTGCTGCGGGCTTGCCGCAGGCGCTCAAAACGACGACCACTAGCATAATCAGGAGCATGGCGTTCCACCGTTTCTGTGTTTGCCGCATGTTAGCATGTCCTCTCCTCGGAAGCTTGCAAAACCGCTTCGGTTGCATTATGATATTGATAATTATTATCACTAAGATCATACGAGAAAACTTGCTGCCATGCAATCCCCTTTTTCACACGATAAAAATCTGACATATTTTCAATTTTGCTATCCCTCTATTAACATTTGCACCTTAATTCAGTGCTATCCCCTCCAAGAATAATTCGTCATGTATCCTTGTCGAATCCTTTGACGAGTAATTGGAAGCCTTGACGAGAAAGAGCCCCGCTATCATGTTACTAGCAGAGTTATTTTTGTTCATGTCCCCATTGGCCAATTTCATAAGTAAGATTATCATTTCTGATTTGGATTTTAGATAATAAAAAAAGATGTAGCATCCGCTACTATGGTAAATGGTATTATTTATTTTAAATCTTTTGTTTTACATGTAATTACAAATCCTAATCCACCCCAGGTATTTCTTACCTCTAGAATGCCTCCAGCTTCTTTACAATCTTGTGTTTGCACTTCCGCAAACTTGTAGTTTCTAGCATGTAGAAAGCACAAAAAAACAAAGCAACCAATAACTGAGATTATAATCAACAGAGGGTAGAACATTTTTTTCTTCTTATTGATTATTGTGGAATTTTGCATTTGACTTCAAATCCAATACCAGGAAAAGTATTTTTTACTTCGGGAACTCCCCCTGCATCTTTACAATCTTCAGCACGTCGTTCGGCCATTTCAGAATTTCTTTCATGAACGGTATAGACTGTATAAATGGTAGCTCCTGCTGTTACTATCGCTGCAATAGCCCAGATTACAGGAAGAATACCTTTTTGATCTTTCGTAATATTGATCGGTATAGCTCCATGATCTGCTGCTGAAATGGTTGCAGGACTTAATACTAGGGAAGAAGATAAAATCGATAGTGACAAGATGACTGAAAGGAAGATGGAATTACGTTTAAACATTTTTAAATCCTCCTAACACTGACAAGCAAGATACTACCTTGGTTTTAGATACTTTGCAACAACTTCCACCACTGGAGCAATGCATGTTGCATAGTGATCAAGGGTCAGTCCCATAGGATAACCTTGGGGCTTTTTCCAATGTCTACTTTAAGGGGTGCACTTCAACGACCTTTGTGGGTTTTTATACGTTAATCTTGACTAAAATCAAACGAGATATTAATATGTCTATAAATAAACAAACGATTGGAGTTTTCATCTATGGATATTTTAGCTGACTTGTTTTGGAAATCATCTATGGAAGAAATAAAAAATGGCTATGTTTACAATGAAAAACAAGAGAGCTTTACATGTCTAGTTTGTGGTCAGACCTATGAAGAAGGCATTATTTATCCAATTGATGACAATTGGTATGAAGCAAAAAAAGCCATGAAGCACCATATTCATGACGCTCATACCTCAATGTTTCACTTTCTTCTATCACTGGATAAAAAGGTGACTGGTTTAACCGACGTACAGCGTCAGCTCCTTGCCCAGTTTTATGAAGGACAAACCGATGCCCAAATTGTCCAAAATAGCACAGGCCGAAGCAATTCCACTATCCGTAATCATCGTTTTATGTTAAGAGAGAAGGAAAAGCAGGCCAAGATTTTTCTCGCCATCATGGAATTGCTAGGAGAAGCGAACCAGTCTCTCCCAAAATCAAACACTGGCTCTGCTTCTTCAGTCGAAACCGCATCACCCAAGAAAAAAATCCGTGAACCGAAAAGCCCTTTTCTAGCTGTTCCACCTACTGTTCGATTTCAAGACGAGCGTTTTGCTATGACGGAAGAAGAATATCAAGAAATCTTACGGACGTACTTTCCTAATGGATTGGATGGAAGGATAAAGGAATTTCCACTTAAAGAAAAGCGCAAAGCAGCAATTTTGCATCATATCGTAGGTCGTTTTAAGCGCAATACACTCTATACTGAAAAAGAGGTAAACGCCATACTTACAACCGTCTACGAAGATTACGCCATCTTACGCCGCTATCTAATTGAATATGGCTATATGGATCGCAAGGCAGATGGCAGCTCGTACTGGCTCATTCCATTTACACCGCAACCGCCAGCAGAGGAACAGCAGTAGGAGCAGATCCTACTGCCTGCTCTACTGCTGATTAAATAAGATTTGATTCGCATCCTTCCTTCAGACCTATCTTCCTAGATGTTGTTTTTCGTTATCACCTGCTGGAGGAAATGGGAAACAAAGCGATTAACATCTACTTGTAAGCATACTTCCATATTTGGCGATTGCTTTGGAGGATTTCGTCTGTCACCGATGGTTCTGCCGATAGAGGCCGAGCCTTCCGTGTCCACCTGTACGTACATTGGCGATGCTTGAACAAAGGACGGATCAATAACCACCCCTACTGCTAGTGGATCGTGTAAAGCGCATCCTCCGAGGTAGGGGTTAATTTTAGCATAGGCATCCATATAGAATTCGCTACAAGATGCTAAGAATTTGCCTACTGGCGTGCCCGACTCTCTCCACATTTGTGTATGTTCCTTCGTCAGCAGGGTTTGCATAGTAACATCCAGCCCGACTAAGGTAATCGGTATACCTGATTGAAACACAAGCTCTGCCGCCTCTGGGTCCGTATAAATATTTGCTTCCGCTACCGGGGTTACATTTCCGGGAACTGTAACTGCTCCCCCCATAATGACAACTCTCTTTACGAGTGAAACAATCTCAGGGTCCTTCATAATTGCCAAGGCCAAATTGGTTTGGCTAGCAACAGTAATAAGCGTTACTTGCTTCGGGTATTTACGAACTTGCTCAATGATAAAGTCAGCAGCATGCTGGTCGATTGCCGTAGCTTTTGGCTGGGGTAAATAGGTATTCCCTATACCGTCCTCTCCATGTATATGCGTAGCATTCGCCTTTAAAGGAGAACGTAGCAATGGTTTCCCTGCTCCTTTTGCCACAGGGATATCTGTCGCTCCTAGAATCTCAAGCACTTTTAGCGTATTTTCTGTCGTGATATCCACAACGTGATTTCCAAAGCTAGTGGTTAGGCCTAGAACGTGTAAAGCAGGCGATTGTATCGCATACGCAAGCGCAAGCGCGTCATCAATTCCTGTATCAACGTCTAAAATAACGTATTTCATCGATTAATTCCTCCCGCTCGCATCCATCGTTAAGGTAGTAATCCAATGCTGTATGAAACGCTCACTGTCTGCCTCTACACCCGTAAGCACTTTTCGTCCAACGCTCGCTGTTTGTCGCAAATCGGCGATAAGGGCTCCGCGTGAAACCTCCCCCTTACATTCCACTTGAACAAAAGTCTCTTCGGTACGAATTAAGGTACTATCTAGTGCCACACCAACCGCTAACGGGCCTTGCATCGCAATTGAGGGCTGGCACTGCTCGGCAGCCTCACATTTCTCAAATTGAAAACGTACCATCTCTTCTATCAAGGAAAGTACGCGTTCTGTGTGTTCTGTTTTTTTGTGGAGTAATTGATCTAGGTGTCTAGCTGTAATCAGTGTTGGCTGAGTTATATCTAAGCCAATGATCGTATTAGGCAAATCGGCTTCTAACACAAATAAGGCAGCTTCGGGATCTCCCCAGAAATTGAATTCTGCGGCCGCTGTTACATTCCCAGCTACACGAATTGCACCACCTGCAATGATCACCTGCTTTATTCTTTTTCCAAGAGAAGGGTCCTTGGCAACCGCATTTGCTAGATTTGTGAGGCGCCCCATCGTGACAATAATTAGCTCATTTTCGCATTCTTTCGCTTTCGAAAGGATAAAATCACTAGCTGACATTTCCAAGGCCGTTTGCTTGGGCTCAGGTAAATTAGCATGCCCCAGCCCATTCGTACTGTCATTTTGCTCATAGACAATCTCTTTACGAATTAATGGCTTACCGGCTCCTTTTATCACAGGCACCTCGTATCCTGCTTGTCCGGCTTCGATTATCTGTAAAGTATTATAAGTAGCTTGGTCCAAGCTAACCTGTCCTGCCCCAGTAATAATGCCTTCCACACGAGCCTCTTTCGATTGCAACGCATATAAAATAGCAAGTGCGTCATCAATGCCGGTATCTACATCTAGTAACAACCGTTTTTGGTCTGCCATCGTCCCACTCCTGTCGTTAGAAAAAAGCTAGTTTTTCATGATCATAAACCCTCATTATCTTTCAAGTGTACCATATTTTCTACCCTACCATGCCAAGCTAGACATCTTACATTCTGGCTTCCTCAAATTTTCAAACTCTTCCTTTTATCGCATCCCATTATTTACAGCGAAATATTCTTTTGATACAATTTTAGTAAACTCAGATATACTATTTGTTTACATTAAGAATCGAGGTGCTTCATGCAACATCGCAACGAAAACTTACGAACTTATATGGTCATTGCTATTTTTACTGCGATTACTGCAGTATTTGCACAGATTACAATTCCATTGCCAACCGTACCCATTACTGGCCAAACTCTAGCTGTAGGCTTAGTGGCAACAGTACTTGGAAGTCGCTATGGTACTGTATCTATGGTACTCTATGCCTTGCTAGGAGCAATTGGCGTACCAGTGTTTGCAGGCTTCTCTGGTGGTCCACAAGTATTGATCGGCCCTACCGGAGGCTTTATCTTTGGCTTTATTGCTACTGCCTTTATAATGGGCTACCTTTTGGAAAAAACAAAATATACCTTCCCTATGGCATTGATTGCGAACCTACTTGGGATGGTAGTCACCTTCCTCTTCGGTGTAGTCCAACTGAAGCTAGTCCTGAATCTAAGCTGGGCTGGTGCAATGGCCGCAGGGGTTACTCCCTTCATCGCTGGTGGGATTATTAAAGCAGTGTTGGCTGCTTACGTAGGTATTATTCTGCGGAAACGTTTAATTTCGATTGGGATGTTAAAAGGAAATCATTCCATAGATCATGTGTCTAGCAATTAATTACTGAAAAAAGATTACAGCAGCAATAGCAAACGGCAAGAATACGAACAAGGCTACCTGATATTTTTAGAGGTTGCCTTGTTTTTTCTTTAATGACTTGGATATTTTTTTCAAACAAATAATTCTCCTCGTGCTTTTGGATTACTTCCGTGTCTCTTTTAATCAACTCTGATAAAGCCAATGGGATATTGTGGAACCCATTACAGATCTAACTGATTATGATGAATTTATTAATGAGAACATCAAAGGTATAAACCTTACAGAAGTAGTGGTTGCTGGTTATAAAAAATATCTGTAAAAACCTTACGAAGTACATATTAGAAATGAATGAACACATGTAAATTTAGAACAAGAAATAGCTACTATATTATCTTTCTATTCTCAAAAAAATCGTATAAAAACCCATCTCAAGCTTCAACCAGAGATGGGTTTTTTCCAAAACAATTCAATTTGGTTTTTATAAAAAAGGACTCTCGTGCTTCGCTTTCAGCATATTCCAGCGACGTTCGATCTCCGTTTCAAATTCCTTGAGTAAGGATTCATTCTCAGGGCGCAGCAGATGTCTCGTTTTCCCTAACAATTGAAGCCATTCTGTCACTGGTACACGTTTGTTTTTCTCTTCGGGATTAAACGTGATCTTAGTTATACCCTTCTCTACTTCATATAACGGGAAGAAGCAGGTAGTAACGGCCGTTTCCACGATAGATTTCCCCTTATCCTCTGGAGCTTTCCAGTTGAGAGGACAGCTAATTAAGATTTTGCCGTAAACCGTACCGACATGCTGTGCATACCATTGTGCTTTTGCCGCCTTTTTAATTAAATCCTGTGGAAAAGCCTCTGTTCCTGTAAAAACATAAGGAATGTTGGTTGCCGCCATGATTTGTACCGTATCTTTATGGTGGAACGCCTTCCCTTGTCGCCCTTCTCCAAGATTGGAGGTAGATGTCATATGCCCCATTGGCGTGGAGTACGACATTTGCGATCCTGTATTCATGTAGCCTTCGTTATCATATTCCAAGATGATTAGCTTATGATTGCGTAATGCTGTTCCAATTGCAGGTCCCATTCCAATGTCCATACCACCGTCACCAGAAATCATGATGAAGGTTACGTTGCTCTGATCTACCTCAATTTCCCCTCGGCGTATGCGTTCCCAGAACATCTCCACGACACCTGAGAGTGTGGCAGAACCATTTTGGAATAGGTTATGAATATAATTAACCTTATGAGCAGAATATGGATAACCTGTCGTTACAACCATCGCACAGCCTGTATGGAAGAGAACGACAATGTCACCCTCAATTCCTTTAAAGAACATTTCTAATCCAGAAAAAATTCCACAGCCTGGGCAGGCACCGTGTCCTGGGGCGATACGCTTCGCTTTTTTGGTCAGCATGCGCATTGGTGGTACTTTTACTTTCAAGTCACCGCTCTCTTCATCTTGAGTAACTGTAATAAAGCCACTGGTTTGCTCTTTCGTCAATGGTTCAAGCACGCGTGTTGGACGAGCTTGTTCATCTCCAGGAGTAATGCCATGGTAGTCAAAAGAAGCTACTTTTTCTCCCTGTAATTTTTGTAAGCATAGTGTAAAGAAGGCTTCTGCATCTGAAGCATAAAAGTCTTTACCTCCCAAACCATAAATCCGCGTTAGGATAGTCGTATCAGCCTTAGCATCCAGCATAGCGGCTTTAATTTCATGACTTATATTCCCGCCATGTGCTCCATAGGAATCCGCCCGCTCCCCTACTAGCACCACTTTTACATGACGCAATGCTTCCTGCACAGCTTTTTTCGGAAAAGGACGGATGATATTTGGAGATACCACACCTGCTTTGATTCCTTTTTCCCGTAAGCTATCTACTACATCGCGGGCGGTATCAGACGCGGAGTTTAGCAAAAACAAAGCTACCTCTGCATCTTCCATTCTATATTCATCCAGCAAGCCATAGCGTCTGCCCGTTAGCTCCTCAAACTCCTTAGCCACATCAAGGAACACCTGCTCCGCCTCGTACATGGCTTGTGACTGCTGGTATTTGTTATTGATATAATCAGGATCGTTCATATATGGACCGATGGTAGTCGGGTTTTTCACATCAGTGGAGTCAACATAGACCGTATTTTCCCCGACAAACTGGGAAACATCGTCTCGATTTGTAAAATACTGCACGCGCCGCTTCTGGTGTGAGGTAAAAAAGCCGTCCGAGGCTACAATTACGGGTAAACGAACATCTTGATGCTCGGCTACACGTAGAGCAAATAGATTCATATCATAAACGGCTTGCGGGTCCTTGGCTAAGAGAATCGGCCAGCCTGTATTAAGTGCATAGTATAAATCAGAGTGATCTCCCCGTATATCCAATGGTCCTGACACTGCTCGTGTTACTAGATTTAAGACCATCGGGAAACGGGTACCGGATTGAACGGGCAACTGCTCCAGCATATACAATAATCCATTTGCTGAAGTGGCATTGAATACGCGTCCGCCTGCCGTAGAAGCTCCATAGCAAATCCCAGCCGATCCATGCTCACCATCTGCTGGTATCATGACGATATCATGCTCTCCATTTGCTTTCATCTCATCTAGATATTCAGCAATTTCTGTTGACGGAGTAATCGGAAAATACCCCATTACATGATAATTGATCTGAGCTGCTGCTTTTGCTGCCATTTCATTACCCGACCTGAAATCAACAGTCTCCGCTACACAGGCTGTGGGTTTTTGTTCTGGTGACGTTGTTGTATTTACACTCATGTCCCTAGCTCCTCCCTTTACGCTCTTACCATTGCAAATGAATGTTTAACGGCATGCTCACGTGCATATTGTTCTTCTTCTCGTTCACGAGTAAGCGATCCAGTTGGACAAACCTCCACGCACTTCATACAGCCCTTACAATATTGATAATCGATACCACGTAAAAACTGCTGAGTACGACCGCGTTTATCTTCGCCCTCTTCCCATACAAAACAGAAATCGGGACAGTGCATTTCACAGGCTGCACAGTGAATACATGTCTCTTCGTTAAAATGCGGTAGATAGCCTTGACGAGAGGTACTCAGATCCTTTAACACCGAGTTACCTGGATTTGTAATCACGCCCCCGATCGGCTGTGTTAGATAGCCAAGCACCGTCCCCGTGCTTCTTTGAATAGAGGATTTTCCTTCTTCCATATTTGTTGCCGCAAATGTTGTGAGAGTCCCTTCCGCATACCCTGCATCAAATGTGCGTAGATTAGACTCAACTAGCTTAGGATACTTGGTTTCGAATGTTTCACGAATAATCTGTCTGACAGACTCTGGACGTAGAAAATCTACAACTCGGCATAAGGCGCCCATCATCGCTGTATTAATACGTGTTTTTTCACGCAAAGAAATCCCTAAAGCGTCTACACATAGAATGGTTCCCGCGAGTAGCCCTGTTCGTTCTTTGATTTCTTCAGGCGTTTTCGTCGTATTCACGATCAGAATACCGTCTGATCCTAGGCCAGCCGTACAATTCTGTGTTGATAGCATTGCTTCATGAAATACACCCACTACATGCGGCTCATCGATAGGGGAAGTGGCACGTAATTTTGTTTCAGGATTGGCAAAACGGACGAAAGCTTTTACGGGGGACCCTTTTTTCTCTGACCCGTAGGAAGAAAAGTTGGAGCCATTCAGCCCCAGATGAATAACGCCAGCTTCTGCGAGCATTTTACCAGCTAAATTTGCCCCCAGTCCCCCGATTGATTCTAAACGAATTTCGTATAAGCCTAACTCATTCATCTTTGTCAGCCTTGTTTGTGCATTCAATTTTTACACCCTCCCATTATCCCTATGTAACATCCCTATATCATTACCTTGTCTTACCTGATCTAATGCCGGTTTAGAAATTGTGTTAGTCAATACTGTTTTTTATCTTTCTATCTTTCGTCATTTTAAGTTGTATTGCTAAGAAATATTGTGAAAAACATCACACAGAAAAAAGTTATGCTCCCTTTCCTTTTACATCTAGGAATTAATCCGTCTTTTCCAGCTTCTATTTCCATAAGGTAGATATTGAATTGTAATAGGGAAGTTATGTAAAATAGAAAAGTATGACATTTATGAAAGAGGAAAACTATTGTGGAGAATCGTTTAAGAGAATACGATTTTATTCGAGTCTTGTGCGTGCTGGGCGTCATTGCCATCCATGTGACATCGCATTTTGTTACTCGAACTGATTTCGCTTTTATTTGGAATCAATTATCACGCTTTGCTGTCCCCATGTTCATGCTTTTATCGGGATTCTTTCTTTTTTATCAGGATCGCAAGCTTCAGCTTCACCAACGACCATCCATGAAAAAGCGTATGAAAAGACTGATTATTCCTTACCTCTTATGGACAATCATCTATGCGCTGTATACCCAAAGTGGGTTGCTTCATAATCAGAATTATTTCATGTGGATCGATTATTTATTCAAATCATTATGGCAAGGAAAAGGCTATGTCCATCTGTACTTCATGTTAATTGTCTTTCAATTTTATTTGTTGTATCCATGGCTGCGCTCCTGGTATTATCGCTCACCTAACAGCATGCTAATCGTTAGCTTTATCCTGACAGTAGGCATACAATCGCTGATTTACCTCTCGCAGCATGATAAGGTTGGGTTTCTCCTGCCAAAATTATGGTGGTCCTATAGCATTCCTATCCCAGTCTGGATTTTCTTTTTCACGGCCGGCATGTTTTTAGCCCAATGCAGAGAACACTGGGAAAACTGGCTCAAAGGGAAAACCTTATGGCTGCTTCTGGCTTGGGCCCTTACATTTGGCCTGGTTGTGATGGATACAATATGGTCGCGTACCTATACCCTATCTAATAAGCCTAGCATCATTTTGTACTGCTTCATTTGCTTTTTCCTTTTTTATCATATGGGACGTTTGTTTTATCAGAAAAAAAATCCGCTTCACTCTATCTTTAATTGGATTTCAGAGCAATCCTTTTTGATCTTTCTGTTGCATCCCTTGTTGCTCTCCTATTTATCCTCATTAGCTGTGACAAATAAGCTTGAGTTTATGTGGAAAGGGAACCTTGGGATTGTAAATCAGTATTTGATTACGGTCATAGTCACTTTGCTAATTACCTATCTCTTGTCCCGCTTTTCTTGGATACATCTTTTGGGCGGAGTTCCTCCCAAAAGGCGAGCGAAAGGCATAGCGGCAAATGTAACTCATACACCCAACCAAACAACCTAAATGTACACATCGCTTTCGATACAAAAAAAGATGCTTGAAATAACTTCCTTGAGTCATTTCCAAGCATCTTTGTATTTTCCTCTTACCATCATGGATTATGAATTGCATTGTATTCCTCAATCAGCGGATTTGCATCATAATCCCGAGCTATTTTCCATTGCTCGCCCTCTTTTACCAAATCCATCTGTCCATTCGTTGTTATGACTTTATTCTGCTTACCGTCAGCATAAGCTAATTCCAGCTCCATGTTATAATGGTAGGTTATTTTGTCCATTTCCTCGGCGGCTTTCTCCATAGTCAGCTTCTTGAGCTTGATGTTAGCTTGCCTCCCTCTGGCAACATCATAGCTAAGCAACTGTTCACGGTTCTTTACATGCGATTCAAAGGCTTTTTCAGTTAGATAGGGTTTGACCGCGTCGTTCATTGCTGCAAGCTCAGTCACATTCATCTTTTGTACATCTTTTTCAGTCTTGAAATCTCCAACCTCATACTGTCCTTTCTTAAAATTCATAGCGATTTCCAAGGCCTGCTGCTCCATTGTGGAAGTCGAACTAGGGGTTGAACAGCCTTGAACGAGCAAAAACATCATCATTACAAGCATACCTGTAATTCTGAAACGCCCCATTAACATCACCTCCTATGCCTATATTTTATCAATTCCAGATTATTTTTTCCAATTTTATACACAGGGCGTGTCCCCTTTAATCAGGTGACACGCCCATACATTAGCCTATAAAATAGGAGATAATAACCGTGCAATCGACTCCTGAAAACGGAGTAGACGTGGACGGTTGTTGTATTCTTCTAGCGTCAGCTCCGTGCAATGAGAAATATCCTGTAAAAAGATTTCCTCCAGTTTTCTTGAGGTTTGACTGTCGTAAATAATTGCGTTCACTTCAAAGTTTAGCTTGAGACTGCGAATATCCAAGTTAGCTGTACCGACAGTTGCTAAACTGCCGTCCACCATCATTGTTTTTGCATGCAAAAATCCCTTTTCATAAAGATAACAACGCGCTCCTGCCCCTAATAACTCACCTATGTATGAAGAAGATGCCCACTGAACCAATCGATTATCTGAGCGTTTCGGAATCATAATCCTTACATCAATACCCGAAAGTACAGCGATCTTCAAATCGTTTAATAAGCTTTCATCTGGTACAAAATACGGTGTTTGCAGGTATAGACTCTTTTTCGCAGAATGAATCATTTTTAAATAATTGTATTGAATACGCTGATATCTGGAAGTAGGGCCACTTGTGACTACTTGTAGTGCAACCTGTCCAGACCCCCTCCATCTCGGAAAATGCTCCTCTGTGTAAAGAATGTTTTGACCTGATGCCAGATTCCAGTCAAGCAAAAAAGTGATTTGTAACGACGAGACTGCCAATCCCTCTATTCGAAGGTGCGTGTCGCGCCAATCGCCTAGCACTTGATCTAGGCCAAGATACTCATTCCCTACATTAAAACCACCAACAAAGCCAATTTTACCATCAACAACGGCGATTTTTCGGTGATTACGATAATTCAAACGGAAATTAAGATAAGGGATAGGGGAAGAGAAAAAGACCGCCACTTCGCCCCCTGCCTGCTTTAATTCATCAAAAAAATTCTTTTTGATGCCAAGCGAGCCAATATCATCATATAATACTCGGACTTTTACTCCTTGTTTTGCTTTTTTTACTAGGAGATCAACTAATCGAGCTCCTAGCGCATCCTGACGAAAGATATAGTACTGCAAATGAATGTGATTTGTCGCCTGCTCCAAGCTGGCAAATAAAGCTTCAAACTTTTCCTTACCGCTTGTGTATATCTCTACTTCATTGTCTTGGGTAAGTAACGTCTTATTGGTAGTCACATTCATATAAACGAAATCACGATAAGTCTCCACCGAGGCATCCTGATAAACAAGCTTATCCTGCTGAAGCTTCTGTTTTTGCCATCTGACCATATCATTAAGGGTTTTATTTTCTCGCTGGTTGATCCGATACAATTTACGCCCACTTAAATTGCGGCCCAAAATCACGTATATGAAAAAGCCTAAACCAGGAATAAAAAATAGAACCAAAATCCAAGCCCAGGTAGCCGTAGCATTGCGTCGCTCCAAAAAGATGAGTGCCATCGCTAGGAAAATGTTAATGACAGATAAACCGAGATAAATTTGGCTGATGGGCCCCATGTATAGTTAACACCCCGCTGACTCTTACATTCCTTTATGTTCTACCTCATATAAGGGTTTATGTATGATTCTATTTTATCATGTCCTTCCTTTTCCAGCATGTATGGAAAAAAGAAGCGCCCATTCATGAGCGCCTCTCACAACCTTCTAGCAGACAATTTTACAACGACGTCTTCTTCTGTGGTGTCTGTGGTGTCTACGGTGGTGTCTATGGTGTTTACGATGATGTCTATGATGTCTTCTGTGTTTTCTACGTCTTCTTCTCAAGTCGCGAAGAGCGCGTCTTAGGAATCGTTTTGCGCGACGGATATTTCTTCTCGCTCTCCGAACATCTCTGTTACTGACACATCTGCGTCTGCGTCTTCTTCGTCTGTGACATGATGACATAACTTGATCACCTCTACTTGTAGTTTTGGGGAACGGTGGAGAAGATGATAATCTCCTAGACACTTCCAAAACTTAAACAATATCCCCACTAACATACAATGCAAAAGGTATGAGCTTCGATACAGACAGATATGCTGAGTCAAAGGCCTAAATTTATTTCTACCCAGTTATCTTTCAACTGTGCTTCTTAACAACGAAATTAGGCCTAGTCGAAAGCATAGATTTATTAGCTAGATGAATGAACATGCATCCGTTTATATATGGAAAAAATCAAATTTCTACTAGAAATATCAAATTGTGGTTTAAACCTTAAAATAACCTTAATAACATAAAGCTATTCTTAATTATTACGTTTTTTTATTGTTTTTATCTGATTTCCTTATATAATTTGCCATAGGTTGCAATTCTGTCAAAATAAAATTTTGCATTTCTTCTCACAAATAACGTTCGCCATACGTTATTTTTTTTTATGCAGGGAGATTAGGGAGATTTATTCCCGATGTTGTTCATGAAACTGATCAATTTGCTGTAAAAAACAGCGCATGGTATTTGTCAGAAAGGAGTCTTTTCTGCGGATGAATACTGTTGTTACCTGATTATATCCCTCAGGTAATGTAAAATGACGGATGTTTCCTTCCGAATGTAATCGCAACACCGTTGATTTTGGTACAAGTGAAACGCCAAGCCCTGACTCTACTACTGCTAAGATCGTTTCCAACGTGCCAAACTCCATTATTTTGGTAGGCGTGATCCCCTGTGTTGATAACCACTGAGTCAATCTCGCCCGATACCCGCAGCCTGATCGGAATACGAGGAGCGGCCTGCTTTTACATTCCTCTAATGTAAGAATGCCTTTTCCAGCCACTAACACAAGCTCTTCCTCCATGACATGCTCCTGTACAATATCTGGATGCTGTATAGGTCCACTTACAAAAGCCCCATCTAACTGATATTGCAGTACATCACTTACTAGATGCTGTGTAACTCCTGACACTAAAGATAAATCGACCCGCGGGAACTTTTTGTGATAAGACGACAAGATGATAGGCAGCGCCGAAACGGTTTCAACCGAGCCAATCAGCAATGGCCCAGATGGGTCCTCGCTGGTTTGAAAGGACTGCTGCATTTCTTCCATTAACGCCAGCATTTTTTGGGTATAGCCTAGCAGCTTACGCCCGTCTTCATTTATCGTCACGCCTCGACGGTGTCGATGAAACAGCGATGTTCCTAGTTCCTTTTCTAGCTGCTGAATCCGAGCCGTTACGTTTGATTGAACATAATTTAAGCGTTTAGCGGCCTGGCTCACACTACCTTCCTCGGCTACTATTTGAAAAATACGTAGATCGCTTATTTCCATTCTCTCTTCCTCTTTCTACACCTTACATTTGATATCAATTATAGTGATAGCTAATATCAATTTCAATCATTTTACATGATAGTGTTTTCGACATATGATGTTCAACGTAAGATTTTTTAGAGAGAGAAAGGTAGAGAGAAAATGAAGACAGACAACATCATGAGGGGAGCCTTCCTTTGCTTAGTAGCAAGTGTAGCTTGGGGGGCTATGTTTCCAGTTGCAGAAAGTGCATTTGAATTTATTGATCCATTTTATTTCTCTGTTATTCGCTATTCTGTTGTTTCCCTCATTTTACTTGGTTTATTAGTCTGGAAAGAGGGTTTAAAAGCCTTACGTTTGGAAGGTCGTGGATGGTCCTTGTGGTTTTTTGGGACAATGGCTTTCACCGGCTACAATCTATTAGTATTTTGGGGACAAAATCAATTAGGGACCTCAGGAGTCATTCTGGCCTCCGTCATGGAAGCATTGATGCCAATGCTGTCTGTATTGGTTCTATGGATTTATAAATCAAATAAACCAAAACCGTTTACGATTGGTTGCATCGCAGTAGCTTTAGTAGGGGTATTTATGGTAATTACAAAAGGAGATGTAAAAGCCTTTTTAGTTGGTGGAAGCAGTATTTTCGCTGTCCTCCTTATCTTCATCGGAGTGCTAGGATGGGTAATCTACACAATTGGAGGCAATCACTTTACTACCTGGTCCGTTTTACGCTATTCCACATTAAGCTGCGTTCTGGGCACCTTCACTTCGGTAGTAGTGGTTCTATCTCTAACTGGATTACATTTTATACATGTGCCTACTATGAGTTCAATCCTAGCTGCTAGCAATGAATTTGCTTTTATGATTATTTTTGCTGGTGTGGTTGCTTTGATTAGTTGGAACGCTGGAATTAAGCTGTTATCACCAATTAACGGAACCTTATTTATCAACTTTGTACCTGTTACCACATTTATCATTTCCGTTATGCAAGGCTATAACATGACTATTTATGATGTAGGTGGCACAATGCTAATCATTATAGCCTTAGTATGTAACAACATGTATCAACGTAAGCAAGCAAAAGAGCTAGTGCCTACACGCGCATCAGTAGTAAAATAAATCTAAAAAATTCCCCTCGAATGCTTTGCTAAGACGGCAAAAGACAATCGAGGGGATTTGTGTATAACCAAAAAGGAATAACCTAGTAACTGTTTAACCACGAGTACGCTCCACCTGTTTATTGAGCCATTCTAAGCAATCCTGCATGACTTCCTTTCGATTTATGTCATTTAACAGCTCATGTCTACCTTCTTGGTATAATTTATAAGACATTTGCTGCAATTGTAGCTCCTCATACCTTTCTACAAGCTTGCGAACTCCTTTGCCTCGCATTCCTACTGGGTCCTGATCACCTGCAATAATGAAGACAGGCAGGTCTTTCGGTATTCGTTGCAGGTATGGCTTTTGTTGAATCTCGCGTAGCATTTTAAAAAAGTCGCGATAAAAGCTGGTAGTCGATACCCCGCCACAGTATGGATCGTCAATAAATTTATCCACTTCAATCGGATCTCTGCTCAGCCAATCAAACTGTGTACGCGGTGACTGAATATGACGATTAAAGCTACCAAAGGCTAAGGAATCGATCCATCTACTGCGGTATTGATCCCCACGCATAGCTGTAATGAGATGGGTAACCCCTAATCCCGCAAGTAATTCTACTCCGCGACTGCCATTACTGCCTGATAAAATAATTCCGTCTATCAACTGTGAAAATTCATACATATATTTTTGGCCTAAGAATGAACCCATACTGTGAGCAAACAAAAATAAGGGCTGATTCGGTTGTTCATCACGAATGATCTGACTAAGCTGAGCCATATTATTGACCATCCATACAAATCCATCGTGTCCCACATAGCCCAATTTCTCGATACTACCTGCTGTTTTACCATGTCCGCGATGATCATTTGCATACACCACATAGCCTGCATCTGTTAAAAATCTAGCAAAACGTTCATATCGTTTGGCTGTTTCTGTCATGCCATGAGCAATTTGCACGACTCCCTTCACTTCTTCCTGATTGTCAGGAGACCAATGATAAACGAAAAGAGTAAAGCCCTGTTTATCCGTAAAGGTAAAGGTCCTTGATCTCATAACTGATCTTCCTTCCTGTATCTGCCTCACTCCAATTAGTGTATCAGGTTTTTAAGGTAAGCGAAATTAAATAAGGTGAAGGCAATAAGCTGTTATGATCGGCTAATATTTTGACCATACTGAAAAGCAAAACGATGAAAAAGGAGCACTCCGCCATGGCACATTTTCAATTTGTCTGGGATGATCCGCTTGTGAAGACCCATCCACAAATCTGGCAGGGAAATCGCTACCAAATTACTATCGAGCCTTACGAGGATCACTCCTATTTATCATTGTGGGAAAACGGACAAATCGTTCGTTGGATCGATCCGTCAGGGCCTGCTTTTCATTATCAATCATTACATTTTCTCCCCTTTTCATCACAAGTGTTAGCCTGGGGGGAACAAACGGTTACCAAAGGTGTAAAGCCCTGCCTTCATTGTCGTAGATACCACTTATTAGACTCCCTAGCAGCAAGAAAAATGCATCCTTATCCCCCGCTATGTCGCAACTGTCGCTGTGCATCTCTTATAACCAAATCCTACTCTACTTATCATTAGCCTTGTCTATAAAGCAGAAAAAGAGAGAGACAATTGTCCTCTCTTTTTGATGTTACTTTGTTCCCTCATGCTGAAGTCCATTCTTATCTTTCCATTTTTTATTTAGTATCTTTTCGATCTTGCCGCTAACCTTGAGCTTTATTTCATCTGCCTTTTCCTGAGAAAGATGCCCATCCTCTACAGCTTTCTCAATACGCTCCATATATGCTTTTTGTAAAAGAGCTGCCACTGCCTGCGTAGAAACTCCTTGGCTTTGGGCAATCTCATTTAGAGATTTTCCGCTTATCCAAGTTAATTTCAATTGCTCCCTATCCATTTTTAGCAACGTAAGAAGCTCCTGATTCTCCCACGGTGCTAGCTTTCCTCTCCTGATATGCTTTCTCTTCTCATCACGAAAGGTACCTTCTACAAGGCGAGTCGCTCTTTTCGTAGCATGTTCTTTTACTTTCTCAGCACGTTCCTTCGTCATGCGGCCATTCTTTACTGCTTCATCGAGCTTGGCCATGTGTTGCATTTTAAGTAGTTGGATCACCTTTGCTTTATCGACACCGCGACTATTAGCTATGTCAGCCAAACTTTTTCCTTTGTTTAATTCAGTAAGCAATTGCTCTCTAGATAGGTGTAATAGGGATTGCAGTGCAGAGTTATCTATGAAGTGATTTCGATGCATGATCTCAGTAGGAAGGGGGACAGGGGCAGCTATAGAATAAATCGTACTAGATGGTAGCATTTCTTGCGTTGCATCAGCAGAGCTTGTGCTAAAAAGGAACGCAGTAGCAGTAAATATCAAACCCCAGGAAGCTTTATATAGCATAAACAAAAACATCCTCTCTAAGAATCAGTAATGGTCTTTAAAACAATCCCATCATCTGGGTTCTTAGTTAGGAATGTGGAATTATCAGCAAAAATATACGATATGTCAGCTTTGATTTTTTCATGGACAGGATCAACAGTGCTCTCTCTCTTCCATTTGTCTACTCTTCTTATACTGCTGAAAGCGTTGACTTTGTAGTTGGAGCACGTATTCATCCAGTTCCTTGCTTAAAGCCACAACCGTTGGATGAGAAAAACTACCTTTCTCTTGAACTAGAACAACCAGTTGTTGTTGCAATGTGATGACCATGTCTTTGATGGGAGGGGCATGCTTCAATATTCCGCTCACCTTATCTCACAAACCTTTCTCCAGCAATTTAAAATTTTATATAATGATAAAGTAACGTGATAAGTTACAGGTGTTTTCCATTTTTTTATCACTTTTTCTTAAAATAGAAGAAAAAGAGCTGCCACCCAATGTCATGAGCGACAGCAACACCTACTTTCCATTTTTCTATTTTGGTCTAGCTCCGTTATCACAAATTCTACCCTGATCTGTGCCATGATTATCTTTTTCAGTGCTATTCTCAGTACAGTTGTTATCTTTCTCTTTATCGTTGCTTCCAAGTCCTGTACCGCTGCTGTAATCAATCGGTTTAGCGCCATTGTCTGCTAGTGCCGCTGTTGGGGCTGTAAACGCCATTACTAATCCAATAACGATTAACACTTTTTTCATGCGAATTCACCCTCCTTCCACTCTTTTAACAAATTCCAATAGAGACGCTGTTGTTCTTGAGTTGCATGAATTCTATGTGTTTCAAACATATAAAGCAACTCCCCTAGTTCTTGTTGCTTCTGAAGAGAGAGTGCTTTATTTATTGCTTTTAACAATTGATCGATACCCTCTTTATACAAAGCTAGTTCGAAATACATTTGAGAGGCAACCTGAAAAAGATTAAAACGATATTTATTAATTAATATATTTTCCTCAGGGGCTAAACGCTTGGCAAACATCTCAAAAATATGACGGGCTAACAGTGCTCGATTAGCATCTAATAGCTTCCTGATGACAATCGACAGACCTGATTCTCGCTGATCCTGCTGAGATAGCCAGCTTACATAGGTCAGAAGGTTGTCCAAATCACCTGAGGTAATTTCGATCATCATGCGATTCCCGTATCCGACATTCTGAAACGGTTTATACTTAGAATACAGATCGGTTAGACGCATAGCCTCCTGATAGTCCTCTGTTTCCTTTAGCGCAAAGCTTTTAATCATCAGACAGTGATTATAAATGTCAATATTCTGACCCTTTGCCAGCTTCTCTAAGATATCGGCATAATGCAATACCTTTTCCCAATCGCTAGCAATATAAAAATACATCATTACTCGATCATAGGCTTTGATTTTTTCCTGTAGCGGCAATCGATTAATGACAGATAGTAGCATTACTAATTTTTCATAAGATTCTTTTACATCAAAGCGCATAATATAAAAGATTCGAAAATAGCAAATGGCTAATTGCTCCGAATGATAGTCAGCCTCATTGTTTACATAATAATTATAGAGAAAAAGAGCTTGCTGATACTCTGATTCCTTATAAGTGGGAACTCCAGGATATTTTAACTCTGCTTGTTCAAAAATAGAATCCGCAATCGTATAAATCACATCGAGCTTTTTATTATCCTGCTCCAACAGCATTTCCAATAGCTGAAACGCTATATCATACTTCCCAACCTCTAGGCAACGCCTTAGAAACTTTTCGTATTTGTCCTTAATAAATACCAGATGGACACTTTTGAGCCGCTGTTCGATGCACTCTCCAAAAAACAGATGATAAAAAGCCCCTTCTTCCAATTCAAACACTACGGTCAATTTATCTAAGCTCTCCAGCGTAAACGAATGGTTACCATTAATGGCCTTGGTAAATCCGCTTCTTTCAATGGAAATCAGCTGGGCTGTTTCCGCTTGCGTCAATCTTTTTTGTTTCATATGCTTGCGGATCGTATCGCGTAATTCCTCACGCGTCCATTCCAGTTCGGAACGAAACACTGTTCATCCCCCCCAGCTCTCTTTTCCTCCAACATAAATCTACTAACCTAGCCTTAATTTTACAATATTTTACATGGTTTTGCTACCTTTTTTGATACATCAAACCTGTTTCAAAGCTTTCTTTGTAAATATAAAAATGAAGCCATTAACATCGCAAACCTTGCTGAATTTTGATACAATAAAAAGAAAACCTGTTAGCTAAAGGAGATTTCAAAATGGCTCACTTCGCTGCAATTTTACATATGAAAAATCCAGAGAAAAATCAAGAATTTCGCCCTCATCATCTTGAATATCTCGAAAAGCTAAAAGCAGAAGGCAAAATCTTCGCGAAAGGGCCTTTTGCCGATGGTTCAGGCGGGATGGTAATCTATATTGCTGATACGTTAGAGGAGGCTACACAAATAGCTGAATCTGATCCTTATGTAGTAGAAGGTGTACGCCGTCTGGAATTGCATCAATGGAATATATAGGAAAAGCTACAAAGAAAAACCGCTCAGCAGTCGTTTGAGCGGTTTTTGTGTATGTCCATAGGTAACAAAAAAACAAATATACATGTAAATCGGGATTCTTTTATTTATTCACGGGTTACTTTTAGACCGCTTACATCTTTTTAAAGGTCATCTAGCTTTTTTGGCAATCTTGTTTTCCTGCCGCTTACTCTTTGTCAGCCTCAATACAGCAGTAGGTTTTGTTTTTATTTAATTCATGGATACGTTCTAGCATCGCTTGCATCTGCTCTAGTAACGGTCCAAATTCCTCCATAGAGATCGCCGTACTTTCCACTAAGGCATTTTTTATCCCATTCGCTCTGCTTTGAAGCTGTTTCCCCTTCTCTGTAATTGTAATATTGACGGTTCGCTCATCAGTGGTAGAGCGCTCCCTTTTCACTAGCTCCATAGCTTCCAGTCTTTTTAGCATCGGTGTCAACGTACCTGAATCCAAATAAAGGAGCTGCCCTAGCTGCTTCACCGTACAGGAATGCTCGTCCCATAAAATTAAAAGCACTAAATATTGTGGATAGGTAAGTCCCATTTCTTCTAAATGCGGGCGATACAACCGACAAATCTCACGAGAACAGGCATAAATCGAAAAACATAGCTGTTGATCTAGCGCTAGCATTTTCTTGTTATTCATGATTTGTCTCCCCTCTTTTTACACTTCCAATTCAATTGTACACAATTTAGTTTTTGACAAATTAATCTTATGTCAAATATAATGAACGTGTCAATTCATTAACAGACAATTGACCGCGTTACTAAAGTGGTTCAATTTGTACATTAACACATTTTTGGTATCAACGTACCAAAATATTCAATACATCATGGAGGGT
This sequence comes from Brevibacillus sp. 7WMA2, assembly GCF_010748895.1. Taxonomy (NCBI): domain Bacteria; kingdom Bacillati; phylum Bacillota; class Bacilli; order Caryophanales; family Paenibacillaceae; genus Brevibacillus; species Brevibacillus sp. 7WMA2. The sequence continues at coordinate 4,851,254 of NZ_CP048799.1, read as the reverse complement.
ACAGACTATGACTACAAAAGCAGCACCTGCACATATGCAATTACCTTACTATATCAACGGTGAGTGGAGAAAAAGCTCCTCTAACGAAACTGTTAAAATATATTCCCCGTATAAAGACGGAGTCGTTGGCGAGGTACAAGCTATCACTCGCGAAGAAGTAGACGAAGCCATCAAGTTAGCGGCTGAAGCACAAAAAGCTTGGGCTGAATTAAGCATTCGTGAACGTGCTACCTATCTCTATAGATGGATTGACGAGCTTTTGGCTATGAAGGACGAAATTGCTGATATCATGATGCAAGAGGTGGGTAAAACTTTTGCTGATGCCCAGAAGGAAGTGGAACGCTCTGCGGATCTCATTCGCTACAACATTGAAGAAGCTATTCATATGTACAACGAAAGCATGAGTGGTGAAAACTTTCCTGGTGGTTCAAAACAAAAAATCGCTATTGTTGAACGTGTTCCACTTGGTGTCGTTTTGGCTATTTCGCCATTCAACTACCCGGTTAACCTGTCTTCAGCTAAAATTGCACCAGCATTGATGATGGGTAACGCAGTAATCTTCAAGCCTGCAACACAAGGAGCTTTGAGTGGTATCAAAATGATTGAAGCCCTACACAAAGCAGGAATTCCGAAAAACATTGTAAACGTAGTAACCGGACGCGGCTCTGTGATTGGTGATTATTTGGTTGAGCATAAAGGAATCAACATGATTACCTTTACAGGCGGAACAGCTACTGGTTATCACATCGCAAGCAAAGCAAAAATGGTACCACTTGTGATGGAGCTTGGCGGTAAAGATCCTGCTATCGTGCTTCCAGACGCTGATTTAAAATTAGCAACGGGTCAAATCATCTCGGGCGCCTACTCTTATTCCGGTCAACGCTGCACCGCCATCAAACGCGTGCTAGTTCAGGATGAAGTAGCTGATCAGCTAACGGATATGCTAGCAGCAGAAGTAGCAAAGCTATCGATCGGTTCTCCGGAAGACAAAGCAACTGTCGTGCCTGTAATCGACACGAAATCTGCTGATTACATTCAAGGTCTCATTGATGACGCGATCGAAAAAGGTGCTAAAGTTTTGACTGGCAACAAGCGTGAGGGCAATTTGATTCATCCAACCCTGCTAGCAGACGTAACGCTTGATATGCGTGTAGCCTGGGAAGAGCCATTCGGTCCTGTTCTGCCAATCATCCGAATTAAAGACGCAGAAGAAGCGATTGAGATTGCAAACAAATCCGAGTTTGGACTTCAAGCAAGTGTCTTTACGAATGATATTAACAAAGCATTCCATCTGGCGAAAAAGCTAGAAACAGGCTCCGTGCAAATTAATGGACGTACAGAACGCGGTCCAGACCACTTCCCATTCATTGGAGTAAAAGGTTCCGGTGTAGGTGTACAGGGTGTCCCAAAAAGCCTGCAATCCATGACACGTGATAAAGTTACGGTCTTGAACTTACAATAATATCCGCTGCGTTTTTACAATCTAGTTTTCATTAGACGCATACAAAAAAAACGCCTCTTTTTGATGAGACATGCTCATCATAAGAGGCGTTTTTTACTTACTTGATATTAATTCCATCAGACTAAAAAGAATTCATCTGGGTTGGGACCAAAACGTTGATTTTGATTCAGATCATTGATTCTGCCCATATCTTCATCTGACAATGCAAAGTCAAACAAAGCTGCATTCTCCATAATACGATGCTCTTTAACCGACTTTGGAATAATAACAACACCATTTTGCAAATGCCAGCGAAGCACGATCTGAGCTGGTGTTTTTTCGTATTTTTGTGTCAATTTAGCCAAAACAGGATGATCTAAATTTCCTTGCATCAATGGGCTCCAAGCTTCGACCTGAATGTTGTTCTGTTTGCAATATGTAAGCAGTTCCTTCTGGCTCAGGAGCGGATGCAATTCGATTTGGTTGACCATCGGCTTCACTTCTGCCGTTTTCATCAATTCTTCCAAATGATGCTTGTGGAAATTGCAGACACCTATTGCCCGTACCTTTCCATCCTTGTATAGCTTCTCCAATGCCTTCCATGTATCTGCATATTTGTCTGTACCCGGCCAATGGATTAAATACAAGTCAAGATAGTCCAGGCCAAGCTTTTTCAAGCTTTCATCAAAAGCAGCTAGCGTCGTATCGTAGCCCTGATCGCTATTCCATACCTTAGTAGTTATAAATAATTCTTCACGGGGAACTCCAGCTTCAGCAATTGCTTGGCCAACCCCTTCTTCATTCTTGTAGATCATAGCAGTATCAATACTTCTATATCCGTGCTGAATTGCTGTTTTCACTGCGTGAACAACCTGAGCTCCATCATCTACTCTCCATACACCAAGACCAATCCAAGGCATTTTCACTCCATTTTGGAGTACTGTACAATCTGCGAGATGTTTTATCACTGCTGTTCCCCTCCTCAGCTTTTTAAAAGTGCTGTATGTAACAGCAACAGTTTCATTGTAGCATGTAGAGAATCCATTTATCACCTATTGTGTGTGTTACCTTCTATATTTTCATACATCGAAACGTGTTTAGCATAATTGCATAGCAAAAAAAGAACCCATTTATCATGTAAACGGGTTCTTGCAAGTTGTTTTATTCGTCAAAACGTATCTATTATTTAGAAATTAGTTTGGTTAATTCTGTTGTCTCCGTTAGACGAATAGGTTTGTCGGTATAGGTTTTACCATCTTCGCTATAGTACATTCTGTCACTATCGTTTCCAGAGAAGACAAAGATATCGCTCTTAGAAGTAACCTTAACCGTAGTATTTACTTTCTTGTCGCCTTGTTTTTCTTTGGCCACAATTTCATGCTCTACTGGCTTATCATATACATATTCAATCGCTAGACCTAATTTGGTTGCTTTCTCAATGCTTAGCTCTGTTTCCTGGGTAGGAACGATTTCTCCCACGATACCTACACGTTTGTTTGTCAATTCAACAATTTTTTTGAAATCCGCATCTGTAGATTTTAAAGTCTTTTTGTTACCGTATTTATATACGTTAATTTGACTAGGTTCAGGTAAGCCTTTACTGTCCTTTATTGGCTCCCCTTTAAAATCATTATTAGCTTTTGTTTCCGCTGGTGCCGGTGCTGGTGCCCCTTCTGGGTTTACTTTAGTAGGTTGAGCTTTTTCTCCTGAGTTATTGGAGCAAGCTGTAAGCATAGCACATGCTAGTAGGACAAGCAGGGTCCCCTTCATTTTTTTCATCTTCCTCATCACCTTTCTTTGGACTGCAACTTCTATAAAGAAAGCTGCTGAATGAAACATGCCTTCTATTTTAACATTATTAGCCTGTAATGTGTAACCATCCAAAAACTGCCTTCCTGATTATGTAATAAAGCATTTTCTAGTTTTCTGGGTTTCCGATTCCATTTATTTGATTTACCTCCAAAAACCCCCTTTGAATCTGAAAGATATATTCTCTAATGACAGCAACAGGATGATTCGAAGACAATCGAATCATCCTTCCATAAAAAAAATGACCCCAATGAAGAGGGGATCATTCGTGATGGTTTTGTAAATAAAGATTGATTAGGAAACAATGAACAAATTTGCGGGAACTGGCACAATGGTTTTTAGTAGATGTCCGTTTTGTCCAGACAATGCTAGGCGGCCACTACTCCCTATTAAATTGTTACCGTTGCTTTCGGACAACAACCTGACCTGTACCTGTTTTATCACATACATCATTGTATGAATTTTCGTGTTTTATCTTTTCAGGCTTGTCTTGCCTTGTAGCAACTAGGATCACCATGTAGCATTTAGATGTAGACTTACCTCATGCTCTTTATTTGTTTAAAAATATGCCCACATACTTCCCACAACATCTTTACCTTTTTTAGGAAATTCCGTGCTACTCTGTTGCTTTGGAGCTTGTCTGTCCCTTACACTAAGATAAGAGAGCGTTTTTTGTTTAAAACGAAGAGATGTTCCTTGGCTTTGGTCGGCGGAAGGGACCTCTCTTTTTTCATGCTCTTTTGATTTCTGGGAAGTTTTATTCCCATCTGTAGGTTCATCTGCCCATACGAGTGCCATCTTGAAATCCTCCATTCTGTCTTGTGAGTTTCGCATTCCGTTAATTTTTACATACATGCTACACAATACTTCCTGTGATAAATAAGATATTTTCTATTTTATCTTTTTATTCTAAAGAATGTTCCGCCAAGAATATATCAATTGAAAATGTTGAAACGTATGACAAATTGTGCCATTATTCGACAAAGCGACATAATTTTCAGTAAACTGTCTCCATTCCCATAAAAAAACCGCAGGATTAGCTCCGCGGTTTTTTGCTTAAAAATTCTTGGATTTGTTTTTGGCCGACAAGAATTGTTGTTCTATCTTTTCATAAAGTGCAAGTAGCCGTTGTATAAAAGCAAGCCTTGGTACAGCCCAATACACAAACAAGGCCGAGACGATGCCTAATAATGCCCCTGTTATGACATCAACTGGATAATGAACACCTACCCAAACACGAGAGAGTCCTACAATTACAGCGAGGACAAGCCATAGCCAGCCTTCTTTTTTACGCATAAGCCAAAAAGAAGCACAGATGGAAAAGAACAAAATCGAATGATCACTTGGAAACGAATTATCGATCGCATGTTCAACGAGCTGATTGACATCCTGAAGTACCGCAAATGGCTGATAATGCGAATAGAACAGTCCCGCTAATTTTCCAAGTATTTCGGCAAAGACGAAGGTAATCATCGCTTGAATGACCATCATTCGATTTCTGTGGTTACGAGTAAACCAATAGACGAGTAAACCCAATCCTAAAAAATACACCATATATTCTGCAATAAAAACCACACCTGGATTTAAAACAGCATACTGTTTCCCTACATCATTAATGGCTCGAAAAACATCAATGTTTAACTCAGAAACGCTCATTTTTCGCATTCCCCCTATTTAAAATAGCAATAATAGCACAACAAGAGAGACGATAATCAATGAACATCCACCTTGTTAACATACACCGTGGTTATAATGAATCCAAGAATCGATGTAAGCAAAATAGATAAATAGGAGTATACGGGAGCATATTCAGCAACAAACCGATTAATAGCCACTGCATGTACCGCTGAATAAGGAAACAATACCCGATATTCTGAATTTGCAAGTGCGACGTTTGCCATCGTGATAACGGCAGTAAATATAATGGTAGGAACATAATTTTTAAACAGAAAGGTTACAAGCATAGTTGGCGTTGACAACAGAAACAGTAGAAATCCACCCATGATATATTGGGAAAAGGATTGTATTAATAAAGCGGTACTTAAACCTTCAAACTGTCCAATACATCCTAAAATCAAAGTCAGTCCCCAAGTCATTATTGTTAATAGTAAAATCCAAATCAACAGTAAAACTAATTTGCTTAGAATAAAGCTAGTTCTCGATACGGGGATGGTTAGCAGGTTTTTTAATGTATCTTCCACATACTCCCGATTAATAAGGTAAGCAGTAATCACTCCATACAGAAGTGTTCCTATGAGTAGAAGTGTATACAAATTCGTATTGTAAAAGGATTCTTGAAACTCAACAGATGCATGAGGATTTTTCATTTTCATATTTAAAAATCCGATAAATACCATAATCGGAGCTGAAGCCGCTCCTATCATGCTGACAAAAAACATTTTCGCTCTCTTAAGCTTTAGAAGTTCAACATAAAGCAAATTACCCAATAGTCCCACCTCCAATTAACTTCGTGAAGTAATCCTCTAGCTTATCTTCGCTCATCGTTATCTTACTTACTTCAATACCATTCTCTACAAACAATCTGTTCATCTTCCCCTGTTGGCCAAAGTGTGAATACACCCTGATAATTCCGTCTTCGTGCACCCGGTAATCAGATATTTGAAGCTGATCCTCCATCAGCATAGCTGCTTTATTATCGTTAGATACCTGGAACTCAAGGTATTTTCGATTTCTAACTCTAAGCTCTTCAAAGGAGATTTCCTCAAGCAGCCTCCCCTCATGAATAATTCCAATCTGATCTGCCAGTTGTTCTACTTCTGATAAAATATGACTAGAAATCAAAATCGTTATATTTCTTTCTTGGGCTAGAGATTTAATCAGTCTTCGTATCTCTTTAATGCCAATCGGGTCTAAACCATTGGTTGGTTCGTCTAATAGTAACAGCTCAGGATGATGCAGAATGGCTCTAGCAATCCCTAAACGTTGCTTCATTCCCAATGAATATTTACCGACCAGCTTTTTCGTCTCATGTTGAAGTCCAACGATCTCTAAGGCTTCCTCTATTGCATCTTTCTTATGAACACCCATGAGCTTTGCATTAATAAACAGATTTTCTCTAGCTGTTAAGTTTTCATAGAATCCTGATGACTCCACAATAGAACCTATTCTTCTTAAAATCTCTTTCTTTTTTTTCAGTAAATTCTCTCCGAATATTTCAATCGTCCCCCGTGTGGGTTTTATTAATCCTAACAGCATACGAATGGTAGTCGTCTTTCCTGCACCATTCTGACCGAGAAAACCATAAATCTGTCCCTGCCCTACATTCATCTCAAGGTTATTTACAACGATCTGCGTACCATATGCCTTTGTTACATCTGTGGTTTTAATGATTACACTCATGTTGTCCCCCTGCTATTAAACGATTATCACTAGCGTTCATAGTTTCATGATAAGCAGACGAATTTAATTGCCTCTTAATTCGTTCTTAATTAATTCTTAAATTCCATTCCATGCTGCTTTTGCTTGGGAATAGAAAAGCCAAAGGTCGTTTTTATTTCCGGCTCACTCTCGACCCATATCTTTCCTGAATGCTTTTCTACAAGGCTCTTAGCTATAGCCAAACCTAGTCCACTACCCCCATGTAATGAGTTTCTCGCGCGATCTGTACGATACATCCTCTCAAATACATGAGGTACGTCTTCCCTAGAAATCCCCGGACCCTTGTCCCATATAGACAATTGGTACTCTTTGTCGGTCTCAGTCAATTCAATGCCTAGCACTTTCCCCTTTTTCCCATACTGCACAGCATTTTTGATCATATTATTCATAATTCGGAACAGACTCAGACGATCAGCTACGATCAGGCATTTCTCTTCAGGAATGCAGACCTTCAGCTCCATCTGATATGTTTTTAGCTCAGACAAAAATTCAATTAATGATTCCCTAACCATTTCAGCAAAGTCGAGCAATTCTAGCTGTAAAGGGATTTCATCCGCATCTAATTTCGCCATATGGAACATTTCATCAATTACATGTTTCAAACCGCTCGATTTTTTTGAAATGATCTCCAGATATTCTCGTCTCTCCTTGTCTGAAGTTGCCACATTATCCTTTAGAGCATCAACATATCCAATCATAGAAGTAAGAGGAGTACGAATATCATGCGAAATACTAGATAAAAGACTTCTTCTGGCTGCTTTTGATTTTATCGCCTGAACTTGAACTTTTTCTAGCTGGTCAATTAATTCGTTCATGCAAAAGATCATTTCATTAAATAAGTAATCCTCATTAGCCAATAATCTTGTCTGGAAATTTCCATGAGTCGCACGTCTTAGCTCCTCAATCATCCTCTTTACTTTCGCCAGGAATTCGAGCCTTATGACAATAAGAAGTCCTGTTATCACAAATAAAACAGTAAATAACCCTCCTCTCAGGAAGCCTTCAGTCAGTCCCTTTACATCTATAAATAGGAAGCATGTCATGATGATGAGCTGAAGGAGAAGAAGGAAGGTTATTTTGTCATATCTCATTTTTTTCACCTACAAACTTATAGCCAATTCCCCAAACGGTCTGAATATACTTTGGTTCGGATGGATTCGCTTCTATTTTCATTCTCAGTTTTCGAATATGTACCATAACCGTATTGTCATCTTCTACGTATTCACTATTCCAAACCTGACGAAAGAGCTGTGTCTTCGTAAAAACCTGTTCAGGATGGGAAGCAAAAAATTTCAGTAGTTCAAATTCCTTGGCTGTTAAGCTTATCATTTCTCCAGCTAAATGTACGGTATATTTTATAAGATCAATTGTAATGCCTTTAAACATTAGTAATGTGTTTTCATGAGAACGATCATCGCTCCCTAGTATTAGAAATCTTCTCATAATAGCCTTAACTCTAGCCACCACTTCATTTATACTAAAGGGCTTGGTAATATAATCATCTGCCCCCATACTCAGACCCAAAATTTTATCAATCTCATGATCCTTAGCAGTGAGCATTAGAATCGGAATGTTCGTTTTATTTCGAAGCCTTCTGCATACCTCGATCCCATCAATCTTGGGCATCATTACATCTAAGATCAGGAGGTTATATTTCTTTTTTTCAAACATCTGAAGAGCTTCTTCTCCATTTACTGCCACATCAACCTGATATAACTCTCTTTCCAAATATTTGCGTAGTAAATCTCTAATTTCTTTTTCATCATCGACAATAAGCACCCGAATCTCTTCCATATTTTCACCCGTTTCTTATCTCTTCTTCGCATTATACCATCTCCGCAAGCAAAGACCTTACTTTCGAGAGGACGAGAAATACTGCGTGATGACATGATTTTTTGGCCAATAAAAAAGAGCGCCTCATTACGATAGCGCTCTTATCGAAAATTCATAATATTAATGGCCAGGATCAACTACAGTTGGAATAACTTTAAAAGCAGTTATGTTTGAACCCGTTGTTTTGTGTAAAGGAACCACATTCATCGCGACTAATAAAGTTAAGGATAATACCGTTGCAGCAACCGTCTTTTTCACTCCATTTTCCTCCTCTAGTTACCATTTTTTTCTTACAGCCCCATTATACACTTCATTTAATCTTTTTACATATTCAATATCTACTGACATTAAATTTTTTGCAAAATATTCAAAAATATGTTTCATACACTCTGTTAATTCCTGATAGGCATTCACTTTTTTAAATGTACCTAAACTCAACAAATAGCTTTCTTTTCCTTGCTCAGGAAATCCGCTTTCCATCATAAAATTCCCTTTGAATTGGTAGAATGTTCCGATCGAAATATGCTGATAGGGAGTTTGAGGATGATGAAGCATACATTCCTCTTCTTTGGTCAGCAATTCTGCAATAGAATTCATGTCGCTCGTTTGAAAATATACATCAAATAATTCATTCGCCACATGTATTTTAAGGTCCTTGCTAACCTCAGCTAGACAATCCTTTAACATGGGAATCGCTATATCAAATTGCTTCGTTTTTGCTTTCACAATAGCACGAGTAATTTTCGTAGCATCCGGGACAAAATGATACGGGTATTGCTCGAAAACATCCAAATGATGCTCTACTTCATCATAATTTTCTAAAAATAACAGAGAGTTAATCATAGCTAAGTGGGCTCTCGCCTTTAATTCTGTTCCCGGGGTTCCTTCTTTCAGGCCCAACTTACATAACTCGATGCACTCGGCAAATTTCTTCGTGTTATGAGCATGCAATGTCATTCTAAAATAAAAAGTTATTTTCTCTTCATCAGATAAAAAATCCACATAATATAATGATTCTTCTCCTACTCTAAACGATTCTTCCAAACGTTTCAAATCTTCTCTCTCAATTAAGTATTTTTGATATAATCCTTTTGCAATATACATGGGTACTCCATGGCCTCTGGCATAGGTAATAATGATATTATAGAGGGTTAACCGAATGTCTGTATTCATGTTCTTATTCGCAAGCTGGTATAAATGTTCTAATAGTGTATATGTATCCTCCTGAGGAGACTCAAGAAATTTATTCGCCACTTTTGTGAGTAAGGAAAGGTTGGAAATTTCAATGGATTCTGATAAAAATACATCCAGCACACTCACTCGTTGTTCCATTTCAATACAACATTCAATGATCTCCTCGCAAGGGATTTCTAAAACATCTGCGATTGGTTTTAAGGTTCGTAACTCTGGACGCTTCGTCTCACCACTTTCTATTTTGGAAATAACCCCCTTACTAACCCCAGTCACTCTGGATACCTCTGATAAACTGATGCCTAGCTCTGTTCTTTTTGCTCTTATCAGCTCCCCGATTGTTTGGGTAGTTTTACTGTCGACCATATGAATCCCCTTCCTATATTAATAGAACGTAGCATTTTTTATTAATTTTAACCCTTCTGTATATTTCTGTAAATAACAATAAAAAATAATGGATTGATTAATAGTATTTTATTATGCTCAAAAGATTTTTACCTGATAGATTCCATTCCTATGAATTGAAGTTTAGAATTGATCACGATTCACTAGTTATAATTCAGCAGGATTTTTGGGGTAATACATGCGCGCTAACGGAATGTCCTGAAGCACGAAAAGGCTGCCGATAGTCCCCCGCCGACAGCCTTTCATTTCAGCACCGCTTTTTCCAAATCCCGATCGTTCTGGAAACACACACTGTAAATTAATCGAACAAATAGGCAGGAAATGCTTGCGGTGTTGTTCTATCTCGTCATAAAATACGTCTTCATACGCTGGAAAAGCCTTGAAAAACGCTTGAGGAATTTTCATTTGATAACGCCGCTCCCTTTTCAAAGTTTGTTTCTCTAACCGTATATGTACATAAACACGAAACATTTCATTTATTATAAATTCACTAGAAACCACTAGCAATATTCTGTCTTAACAAATTGTTTACAAATGCGATTCAGGATTTGATTCACCAATATGGGGAACGCGTCTTCCATCTGGTTTGTATGATTGTCAAAAACCATGCGCTGGCAGAGGATATTACCCAGGAGGTATTTATCAAGGCTTATCGCAGTGTCGAGAGCTTTCGTGGCGAGCTTCCCTGTTCCGAAAAAAGCCTCCTATCAAATGAATGTATTTCGCCGCTTTAAAGAAGAACATACATATAGCGGCTCTATCCCCATCATACCGTACTGACAAAAATGACAGACCAAAAGCCAGATATCCGTTACTGGGGACCTCTGGCTTTTGGTTCATTTTGTATAAGCTAGTCCTTTAATCTGCTAGTCCTTTAATTCTGCTACTGCTTTAGCTCTGGTAGCAGCTTATACACTTGATATAGAATTTCTGTTCTCACCTTAACTAGTTCAGAATATGCATACAACGATTTCATTTTCGCGAACTTCTGCTGGCTTTCTGATGTCGTTTCATTTTGGCTAAAATCATGTAGTGTAAACATGGTAAAGGTCTCTGCCCAGTCCTCTACCACGTTGGTGATGGCATATTCGGATACAAATTCCTGATGATAGGTATCGTAGAAGACCCGTTTAGCTACTGCATCGGTCTCTACATTTGTCTGTTCCCATTCTTTTTCATACATCGACCAGAATTGCTGATAAAATTTATTTAGATAAGAATCCTTTTTCGTACAGCCTTCGTTTACATGTAGACTGTCACACTTTACGTTATTTTTTGACCGACTCTGACTCGCCCGCGCTCTTGGTTTATCATGTTCTATGTAACTTTGCATCTGATCCTCTCCTAGCGAGATCAGGTGGGCAGTCTCATGGATCAGTTCTTTAACTAGCTGTGGATCAGCTTTATGGAAATCTAGCGCATCCATCGCCAATCTCCATTTATTCGAACCATCCTCTGATTGAATTAGATTCGCAAGGACATGCTGTTTCCCATCTGTCATCACCGTGAATTCTGTAAGCTGTTTTCGTTGCTCCTTAGGAATTAACGCCTTATAGAAGTTCCACATCTCATGATGCAGCCGAGTATCTTTTTGCCATTTTTCAAGCTCCTCACGCTTTAGATCAGTTGCAAAAGAGTTGCTCCTCCATTTTTGGGTATCCAGCTTTTGCTGATACGGCTCTACTAATTCATCTTGTGCATTAATCTTGTATTTCATCAGCACTTGTGTTTCAATAGCATTTTGTCTTTTTGCGTCGATGGATAAGCCTTTCTCGTTGGCTTTCGACTCAGCGTTTTTATCCTTCTCATACTCTTCCATCGAAAGTAGCTCGGGTATGTTTACACTGATTTCCTTAACCAGTCTATTGCCTAACTCTATGCAATCTTGCTCATCAGTACAAATGTTTTGTATGTCTGTTTTATTCATCGATTCTAGCTGTTTGGGTTCAGAGTAGGCTTGTTGGGCTTGCTGTTCCACAGACTGACAGCCCAGCAATAATAGGAGCAAGAACGCGGACAGACAAGCTGCCACTTCTTTTTTATTCATGAAAACCTCCATGTATTTGTCTTAGATGATACCCCGCCTATCACAAGCAGAATGCACGTAGATACAAATCTGCTAAGAAGAAGGGAAACAAAAATTACTTATCTATTATAAACGTTACGAATGAAACAAAAAAGAGACGATGAATTACTGGTTGAATATCAGAGCCAAACGTCGGCAAATAAAAAATGGCTGATGCATCCTGAACACATGCATCAACCATTTTTTTACATCGATCCTTCTATTTGTCTAATCTTCCGCCGTTTATGTGTCTCCATCAGGTTCATCATTTTAGACAAAAGCATGGAAATTCCAAAGGTGATGCAATAAATAATGACTAAATAAACTAGCGTATACCACGTGCTTTCAAAAATCCAAGCAATATCACCTAGATAACCTATCAGTGTCTTATTTACTATAATCGTAACAGCCGAGTGTGTCAGGTATATGAAGAAGGTCAGACCTTTACGAAAGGTCAAAGGAATATACTCTGCCCAATCGAATAGAAAAAGTAAGCCAGTAAGCAACGTAACAAGTGTCGCTAATACAAACCGCATATGAACAGCCACGTAGGTTGTTTCAGATAGAACAAACAATATGGCACTAAATAAGGAGATTCCAGCAAAGCCTACCAGAATAGGCTGATTATTCTTCATGAAGAGAATGATTTCTTCCCTGTACCAATATATGATATGTCCCAAATAAAACGTGAAAATCCAGGTCGGGAAAGCATGCCGTGTACTCAGTCCAAGCCAAGGCTGGTGTAGGTAATTAATATACACATATTGAAATATCATAAACACCCAGATCAGCACAAGAATATTCTTTTTGTTAATAATATTCCTAAAAATGTAAGCGAATACATAATATTGGCACAGCATGAAGATAAAATAAAGCTGTCCGCCTGTTTTACCAAGTATGATATTTAGAAAATCAGTTCCTTGTGAAGGGAGCTGTTCCGTTAATAAATAGTGATACAAAACACCAAATAAAAGGAACGGGATAAAAATATAAGTAATTTTTCCCGAAAAAAAGCTCCAGCCACTCCCCTTTAATCGTTCTAGGGATCTTGCAGTAAAAAATCCAGTAATAATTGCTAAAAATACAGTTCCATAACGGCTGATTTGATTTAAAGCAATAACCCAGAATGGATCAGTATAGTTGAGCACTAATGCGGTATAATGCCCAGCAAATACTAGAAATGATGAGAGCAACTGTAGTATAAACAACGATTTGACGATTCTCGAATCCATATACATATTAGTCTCCGATTTCTGTTTTTGTATTTGTTTTACTCTTTGTTATTATCATTCTATCAAATAAACGTGGAAATTCTGTGGAAAACCAATAAAAAAAGAACTTAGTCCAATATGTACTGAACTAAGCCCCATTATTTAGCCTTCTATATACTTTAAGCCGAAGCCTGTATTCTCTTCTCGTTATGAGTTTTCAATCTTCTTCTCTGCCTTTTTTGCTGTTTTTTGACTCCAGCCAAAAATCTTGTTCATAAACTGATACACATACTTAGATTCTTTGGTGAGTAAAGGTCCCAGTATAGCAAGAATCAACACGTATAAGGCAGAAAACGGTTTTAAAATAGGCATTAGCCCGCCTGCAATACCAAGATTCGCTACAATAATAGTAAACTCACCGCGAGCCATTATCGTAAGTCCGATATTACTAGATGCTTTATGAGACAGTCCAGAGCGTCTGCCTGCAATCATACCGGCAACGTAATTACTCACTACAGTTAAAATAACAACACCTAACGCAAGCCAAATGGCACCGCCTAGTGTTAATGGATCAATACTGAGCCCAAAGCTAAAGAAAAATATGGCTCCAAAAAAATCACGGAATGGAATAACGAGTTTTTCAATGCGTTTGCTGTGCTCTGTCTCTGATAATGCTAAGCCGAATAATAAGGCGCCGATTGCTTCTGCTACGTGAATGGTTTCAGAAAAACCAGCAACAAAGAATAAAGCTGCAAACACCACAATGATAAAAATTTCATCTGAAGCAATATTAAGTAGTTTATTTAAGATAGGGGTTCCCTTACGCGCAATTACAAAAAACAATAGCATATATCCGATTGAAATGAGGACAGATAGAATGCTTCCTCCAATCGATGTTGCCCCACCTAGCAACAATCCTGACATAATAGAAAGGAATACCGCGAGGAAAATATCGTCAAAGAGAATTATTCCGAGGATAAGTTCTGTCTCTGAGTTTCCCGTTCGCCGCAAATCTACTAAGATTTTGGCTACAATCGCACTGGAAGACACTGACACAAAACCAGCAATAATTAATGTTTCTAGCATTGGGAATCCTGTTATAAAACCATAGAGAAGCCCCAATACAAAGTTAAGAGCTACATATATGGTTCCACTAACGGCTATAGATTTCCCTGATTTGATGAGCTTACCGACTGAGAATTCCAGCCCAAGATAAAACAGTAAAAACAAAACGCCAATCCTACCCATAAAATCAATGATTCCCTGGGATTCAATAAAGGTAAAATCAAAAATTCCAATCGTAGGAGCATGTGGCCCTACTATCATTCCCAAAACAATTAAAAATGGGATAATCGAGAATTTTAATCTTCCCGCCAGCAATGCTGCAATCGCTACCAACAAAAGTGCCGTTCCGACCTCAAATACCAAATGATCCATCTATATTTTAGTCCCCCTCGTTCGATAATAATTCACGAATCGCCGCCTTTAAATGAGTTCTTTCCCCACTTAGGACTAACGTATCTCCAGCTTCTATAATCGCCTCAGGTCCCGGATTCAGAACTTTTTTCAAATTCTTTTTCAGAATAGCAATCACAGTCACACTGTACTTATTGCGAATATCCACCTCCAGAATCGACCGATTAACCGCTAAAGCATTTGGTGATACCTTAAACCATTCAATTACTAAATCATGAAATGCCATTTCTACTGTCTCAAGCGCTTTTGGCTTATAAACGACTCCTCCTAGAATCTCAGCCACTTTTCTAGCTTCGGCATCGTTAAAAATAACACTAGAAATACTCTCGTCGTGATCATCTGCATCGAATTGATAAATCTCTCTTCGACCATCATCGTGGATAACGATAACCACTTTTTCATTATTTCTTGTAATCATTTCGAATTTTCGACCGATGCCAGGTAGTTCAATTTCACGAATATCCATTGCTGTAATGCCCTCCTCGCTACATAAAAAATAATGTAGAATCTGTAATCAGTTTACCCTTTTTATTACGAAACATTACTATTGATCATTTCTTGGGCTGATTACTTTTTTGGTATACGAATCAAGCCCGAAAAAGTTTCATAATTCCTATAGGTTTACTTATTTATAAATAAAAGCACTTAAATAGCTTGCGTATTTTTTTATTTTTGCTATTTTACACATCTGTAACAAATTGTCCATAAATTTTTTAATGTTAAAGTACGAAAATGTAAAGACATGCTTGTTTTAACAAGTGTAAAAATGGAGGGATTATTTTGAAATTGAAAGGAATCTTTCAGTTTAAATCGATTAAAGGGCAGCTATTATTTATGATTTGTGGCTTGCTGATCATTACCTGCTTAGGACTTACAAGCCTTTCTTTTTTTGAAGCGCAAAAGCAAATGGTCACAAGTGCAGAGGAAATGCTTTTGCCTCTTGCCCAACAAGCAGCGGGAAATTATCAGGCTCAATTGACAGATGACATAACATTTGTAGAAAGTTTAGCAGCTAGAGAAGCAGTTAAAAAATATCAAACAGATTCAGCAACAATTAAAAAGAATCTTGATACCCTAGTAAAAGAGCATGGTGCAATAGATTGGGGTATTGCAGACGCTACAGGTAAGACCGTGATTGGTAGTAATGAAGGGAAAGATATTAGTAAAAAGGTCTATTTCCAAAAAGCATTGACCGGAGCTTCAAATACATCAGACGTATTTATCGCCAGCCAAACGAAAGAACCTATTATCGTGTTTGCTGCACCTATCCGTACGGGAAATCAGATTATTGGTGTTGTATACGTCGTTCAATCTGCTGATGAATTGGTAAAGTTTTTGTCTACGCTTAGTTTCAGTGAAACAGGACAAGGCTTTGTTGTAGATAAAACCGGAACGATTGTCGTCACTGATGATATTCCAAAAATGAAAGAACAAGAAAACTTGATTGTGATGTCTCAGACCGATGACAGCTTTAAAGAACTCGCTACCATTTTGTCCGATTTGATTACGGGAAATGCTGGTTCTGGCTCTTATCATTATCAAGGAATAAAAAAATATGTTGGATACGCCCCGATCCCTCTTACAGGCGGTGGAATTGTGATCTATATCAATTCCGATGATCTACTTAGCGGCATTACTAGCATGCGAAATTATTTAATGGTAATTTCTTGTTTATTCTTGTTAGCTTCTATTGGTGTTGCCTATTGGTATGCTTATACGCTAAGTCGTTCCATCCACTCCTTTAAAGACATTCTAGGAAGAATGGCACAAGGCGAGCTAAACACATCAATCGATGACAAGCTACTCAAGCGTAAAGACGAGTTTGGTGAGCTGTCTCACATGCTACAAAATATGAAGAACTCCTTTAGTAATTTAATTGGTGTTGTACAAAAGCAATCGACGGAAATCGATCAATCTTCTCAGAGCCTAAGTAACGTTTCCAATGAAATGAGTACCGCTACGGAAAGTGTGTCGATCTCCATTCAAGATGTAGCAACGGGTGTTACTTCCCAAACAGAAGATTTGATTGAGATCGGTGAGACTCTCAGCTCGTATGGTACACAATTAGATGAGATGGTGCGTGCGATCGAAGAAGTAGACACTAACGGAAAAAATATTCATACGTTAGCAAATGAAAGTAACGAAAACCTGAATCAGCTCATCACATCGGTCGATGAGGTTAATCTGGTTTTCCAGGATTTCATCAATAATATTGTCACAGCCAACGATAACCTAAAGGATGTTCATCATATCACTACTGTCATTAATCAAATTGCTGAACAAACAAATCTATTAGCATTAAACGCAGCTATTGAAGCAGCAAGAGCAGGGGAATCTGGCAGAGGCTTCGCTGTTGTGGCCGATGAAGTACGTAAACTAGCAGAGCAATCCCGCCAATCTTCTCAAATGATCGCAGACATGATTAGCGCGGTATCTGCCGATTCAGATCAAATGCTTATGAATGCAACATCAATGAAAGAAGCTATCTCCGGGCAAAAATCAGAAATGGACACAGCCACTGCCTCTTTCCGTAACATCATGGCAGAAATTGACGTCATTAATCCTAAGCTGGAGGAACTTAGCTTATCTGCACAGCACATGCAGCAGCAAAAAGAAGATATTATCTCGAAAGTGGAATCCAGCTCCAGTATCTCGCAGGAAGTCGCTGCCTCCTCAGAGGAAATTGCGGCTACGTCCGAGCAAGCCTCCGCTTCTGCTCAGGAAGTACATGCTACCGCTAGTACGTTGGCTAACATGACGAAGCAGTTGCAGGAAGAACTGAAGCGATTTAAAGTTTAATTTGTAATGAAAGCACCATTCCTTATGTATTTTGTGGTTCATTTTGCGATTTTGAATATTTTTAGACATCCACCACAAACAAGCAAATTTATTCATCCCCCCTCATAGAATAGATGCATATGCCCAAAGAATTTGACAGCCACGAGCTGTCTATTCTTTTTGATGTTATAAAAGCTTGGGTATGTGCTCATTCTGTCGGGAGGAATGTCATGGATAATTTGACTGCAAGGCGAAGCTTAACTACCAATCAACAACTTATGGTAAACGCAGAATTTGAAAAACGAAAAAAATCAAAACTGATTACCTATCTTCTGTGGATTTTTTTAGGCATCTTCGGAGGTCATCGATTTTATAGCGGTGACAATGGAATTGCTATTGGTATGATCGTTGTTTGTGTCATCAGTTGGTTTCTTATGTTTATTCCAATTACTGTTTGGGCCATTATTGATGTTTTTCTCATCGGAAAACGCATTGATAAGCTTAATGAACAGTTGGAAACAACGATTATTCAAAAGGTAAAAATGATTAACATTGTAACAACTACATAAGGTTGTGCAGGCACTGTATAGGAAATGAAGGCAATTAATCAGGTTTAGTGATAATAAAAAGCTCTCTGGACGTTTAATCGGCCTAGAGAGCTTTTTTGAATATAGAGATTTATAATAGGAAAATATGGCGTTTGTGCTGTTACATCATTTTCTCAATAAATTGTACAACTTCACTAGAAGCCCGCTCTAGCTCTGCTTGATAAGCTTTAGCTCGATGTTTATCGCCATTCTGAAGTGCGACAGCAATCTCTTTTGCTAAGCGATGGACATTGTGATGCGCTTTCTCAAAACCAGACTTTAATGCTTTTGGAACACGATCTTGCTCTAGCTTATACCAACGCCCTAATCGACATGCCGTATGATCTATCACTTCATGAGGATTTAATACCTCAAATCCATAAATCGCATTGTATACCTTCCACACCCACCAAAGATGATCTTGAATGACGACCTGCTTTAACAAATCAGGATGGTCATGCCAATCATGTTGCTTCCCATACTCCTCAATGTTGTATAGCCTATTCTGATTTATTTTTTGCGAAAGCGCATTCACTTCTATTCCCATATTTCGCAAGGATTCACTAGATTCTGAAATCTGTTCCACGATATTATGTATATGCTCGTCAATTTCGCGCGTAGCTGCGGCTTGTTCCTCCGTAATGGATGCGATATTACTGGTCTGTGTCTCAATACTGCGCATCTCCTCAATCATATGCCGCAATGAAACCTCCGCCTCCGTAGCCTGATGAGCCCCTACTGCCACCTGCTGTTGTGTTGCTTGCACCTGTTCACGCATTGTCAGAGATGTTTTCATGACCTCTTCCATATGAGTAGAAATATCCGCCAGAGCACGCTTCGTCTCCTCAGCCAGCTTTCTCACTTCCTGCGCAACGACAGCAAAGCCTCGCCCATGCTCACCCGATCTTGCTGCCTCAATCGAAGCATTCAGCGCTAGTAAATGGGTTTGGTTAGAAATACTCTGAATGGTATCAACAATTTTATGTGTTGAGATGATACCCTGTTGCAAGCTGTCGAAGGTATTGTTCATAGAACAAACGGAATTTTCTACCTCACGAAAGATAGCCAGCGATTCACTGATACTCTTGCCACTTTGATATGCCTTGTTTGTTGTCTCTTCGGTAAACTGCGCCATTTTGCTTGTACTTTCGGCTACGTCGACTACCGAACAAGCTAATTCCTCGGAGGATTTACTCACGTGAATGGCCCGCTTCGTTGTCTCTTGTAGCTCGTCTAAAAGCTTGCCGCTTTGACTTAGCTTCATATTTTGTTCGTAGAGACCAATGCTTGTAAGCAAGTGATTATGTGTATCAGCTTCTATCAATGGATGTGTACGGGCCACAGAATTCATATTGGTAGATGCTATAGCTGGTGAAGTGCCTGAAGAAAAGCGGATTTTCGTCTGCTGCTTATCTACTTCTGATGATTCATGTGCTGGTGATGGTTTTTTTTTATTCCAAATTGTAAACAAGGTAACTCCTCCTTAGGCTTGTTGGGCTTGGGCATGATCGATATTCGATCGTATAACTGGGTAACTCGTTTAAGTGTTTTCTGGATTGGAAATCGGAATTACTGGTCGATTGTAGCAAATAAGTTAGTAAGAGGTATATTTCCGTTCCTTTCCAGTTGTCATCAATGTTATCGGAATATTTTAGTCTTATATTTATAATATGTACATGTTTGAATGATAAATGGCAAAATTTTAAGTTTTTTTGTTGCATAAGAAGAAGACACTATGCTATACTTTTTCCATAAGTTCACTAAATGTGGGCCCTTAGCTCAGCTGGGAGAGCGCTACACTGGCAGTGTAGAGGTCGTCGGTTCGATCCCGATAGGGTCCACCATCATTTTTTATCATAGCCAAGATTAATCCAGATTCTTATCCTTGGTAATTCGCTAAGTTCAGAGGAGAACGATCGGATCATTCAACGGCTTACACGCTTTTATAAAACGTTTCTTTTCGGTGTTAGTTCACTCTTCACTCACCCGTGAATATACCGAAAAGGAGCGTTTTTGTTTTGGCAGTAAGGGACTTACTCTTATTGCCCCCAGCTAGGCCAAAAAAGCATCATCCTTTCTATGAGTATAAAGAAAGAATGATGCTTTTTTTGTATGTAGATATCTATTTTCATGATAATGACGATAAGCTGGAGCTGGAGCTACATCGATACCACTTAACATTGGTATACTTTACACAGTAACTGGTTGAGGGCAAACTCATTAAGCTCAGCTAGATTACTTACGTCTTATATGTGATTTATAATTCAGGCTCTTTGTTTTCAAGCTTTTGAAGCATCGCTCGTAATTGTTCTACCATGGAAGCTGGAGCTTTCTTTAGTGATCCAGTATCAAACGGAGGCATAGGATCGTATTCCATAAGCAGTTGGATTGATTTGCTCATCTCTTCTCCTGATTCCCATGCTACTAGCTGGAGGGCCATGTCGATACCGGAGGAAACACCGGCCGCTGTAACGATTTTGCCCTGCCGAACCACTCTCTCATCAGTTGGGATAGCACTAAGGGACCGAAGTAAATCTAAGGAACTCCAATGACTGGTTGCCTTCAATCCCTTTAGCAAGCCTACCGCACTCAAAATCAGAGAACCGGTACACACCGATGTGGTCCACTTCGTCGTCTTATGTATTTTCCGAATCCAATTCAATGTGTCTTCGTCATTCATCAAAGACTTATAGTTAGGAGGGCAACAACCAGGGACGACAAGAATATCAGCCGATGTAACCTCAGAAAAACTAAAATCCGCATGCAAATACCCCATTTTAGAATCAAGCTTGATTAAACCCTTATCTTTGGCGACAAACTTCACTTCGTTGCCCTTTACACCAGCAAATACTTCATACGGCCCTATTGCATCTAGCGCAGTAATCCCATTGTAAAGCATAATTGCGACTTTCATGATATCTCTCCTCCAACATAATGATTTATCAACTCAAAATCATTGTACTATACCCCTCTATAGTATATTAGTGTCGGTTTTGTGAAGAGCACATTTCCACGTTGGGGCTTCTTTCGTTGCTGATTACTCAATCCCGACTACATCATTGTCATAAATTCCCTAAAAAACATTTTGTTTTGACATCTGCATGACTTCTTTCTTTTGTAAAATGACAAGGGTTAGCCAAGGAGTTGAGGTTCTAAATTGTTAGAACCGGAAAGAATTTCAGCATTTTTCTATTCTTACAACAGACAAACTTCTTGCTTTGGTACAAAATTCAGCACTAGAAAGAACGATTACTTGGAGGGATCTTGATGTTTAAAAAGAAGGCAATTCTCGTATTATCCTCTGCTCTATTAATTGGGGCACTACCTGCGACAACTGATGCAGCTGTTATGAAAAAAACGGTACAAGCTACGTATAATAATGTAAAGGTAAAACATAACGGCTATGAGGTTTCAACTCCAACCGAACCATTTATTGTGAATGGCACAACTTACATTCCAATCCGTATGATGGCAGATGTGTTCAACAAAAACGTGGATTGGGATCAAGCAACCTACACAGTATCTGTAACAGACCGTGAAGACCCAACCTTCTCTTCATTGAAATCTCAATTGGCTACCAAAGACGCTAAAATTGCTGATTTGGAAAGAGAATTACGGGATGCTCAAGATGAATTGGATAAAAGCAAAAAGAGTAGCAAAAGCGACGATTTAGACGATCTTGAATATGATATCCAGAAAAAATACGCTGACTGGGAAGATATTGACTGGGATATTACCTTATACGGTGATGAAGATGATATCGAAATCACGATTGAGTTCGATAGGGACGAGGACGGAGACCTGTACGATGATCTAGATGAGGATGATTTAAAGGATTTTGTAACAAAGATTTGTAAAATGGTATGGAAAGATTCTACCTTTGAAGATGCAGACATTACAGGTACCATTACTGATACCGATGAAGATGAAGATTTGTATGATTTCAAAGGAAAAGCATCCACTGGTAAGATTACGCTTACGGAAAACTAATAAAGCTAATATAAGAAAGGGCGACCTATTAGGATCGCCCTTTCTCATGTTAATTTCTACTTCCCATTATAATTCCCATTTATGTAACAGCAAGGTACTTCTCTTCCTGGTTACGTAAAGGGGATCTTACTCATTATTCAGGATACCAACTATATGCTCTATCTCAAGAGAAATTCTTTATTCCTTTTCAAGATACTCTTTTTTCAGTAACGAAAACATGTGTAAATCAACATACTTTCCTTTTGATTTTTGGTGTTCTCGTAGCAGTCCTTCGTGCACAAAGGAGAGCTTATTTAGAACCATCTTTGAATTGACATTCTCTGGTTCAACCTTTGCCTCAATTCGATTAAGCTTATGGACATCAAATCCATAGCGAACCAGCGCCTCTAGGCCTTCTCTAGCATAGCCCTTCTTCCAAAATGGTCTCCCCAAATCAAATCCAATCTCAGCTCGATTATCTTCTCGATCTATATAATTAAACCCGCAAGTTCCAATGACTTGGTTTGTTTCCTTTACTACAATGGAATAACGATATGCTTTCCCTTCCTTCCCTAAATCAAGGAGGAGTTGTATCATTTCTTTAGCTTGATCAACCTGTGTAAAGGAAGAGATGTTCATATGCTTTGTTACTTCCTCATCTGACCAATAGCGATATAAAACCTCTGCATCTTCAAGCGTCATTTCCCTTACTAGCAATCTGTCTGTTACAATGATTACTTCTGTTTTCATGGTCTTACCTCCAATGTTTTATACGTTGAGTAAGAAAAGACCATCAGCTACCTGGCATAACTCATTCCCTTCATAAGAAAAATATAAAGCTACAGACATTATTACGTATTTCTTCTTTTATAACAAGATATTTTTCTAATTAATCCCAGCTTACTTCCTGAACTTTCTCATAACCTGACTACAAATAAAACTCCACAGAGAATCCTTCTGTTCTCTGTGGAGTCATGTGTATCCTCTGCTCCTTAGACATACAGTCCTTCTTAGGCGTCAAACCTTGCAAAGGTAGCAGAGCTGCATTTCTCCTTTCCTATTCGCTCGAAACAAAGCGTTGTGCAAATAAGCTGATCAGTGCAGCCGCCTCCTGACGAAGCATTGGCTGCTTGGATTTATAATCGATTTCTCCTCGACTATTTGGTTTAACCTCTGGACCGTACAAGCCCTTTGAGACTACATAGTTAACGCCATCCATAGCCCAGGAATCTGTTTTGCCGCTCAAAGACACTTTTGCAGAAGGAGGTACCTGTTTTTTATTGGCCACCCGCCAAACGAGTATTGCCGCCTCTTCTCGGGTAATTGGTCTATTTGGCTCAATTCGTTGATGATTTGGTTTTTCTACGAGCCCGTAATCTAGAGCGCTTTGAATTTCCCCAGCGTATTCATTACCAGGTAAATCCTTAAACATTGGCGGTTTTTTAGAAGGCGGAACTCCTATAACCCGTAGTAATTGAGCAATAAATTCTCCCCGAGTAATTGGCTTTTCGGGGTGAAACTTATTGTCGGGAGTTTCAACTAGATACCCAAGCTGTTTAGCATCGTAAATATATTTGGCAAATTCGTGGTCTTTGGCGACATCACTATATGGTTTTGGCTCCGGTCTCTTTTGCGCCCAGCTATCCACCTTATTGTAATAAAAATAGTCAACTGAGCCATTCGGATTTACTTTAAACGCAGCTTTCATTCCTTGCTCATCTTCAAACAAAAACGGGTCCTTTTGCCGAAACTTATGATTACCCAAAGGGTCTTTAACCATCAGTTGTCCGTCATCTAATACATTGACTCGAAACACCCAATACGGGGAGCGTAAATCCTGATAAACGCCGACAAAGCGTTGCAGCCCTTTTTTGGTGGTTTGTACATCTACCTTATCTTCTACTGGTTTTGGATAGTAATGATCCATAAACGCTTTGAACAGCTCTTCACGAAAATTCGCCCCATCTCCATTAAAAACAACAAATCCCCCCACCTTCTTTTCGGGTAAAAGCCACATCCAAGAATGGTATCCAGGCAAATCCCCGCCCTTGCCTATCACAGCTTGTTGATTGTAATGGTTTTGGAAAAATGTTTCGAATCCGTATGCGCCATTTTGAATTTTAGGGTGGAGATTATGGCGAACCTGATGCATGGTTTTTGCCGTTTTTTCCTGCAAAATCTGTTTCCCTGCAAGCTTACCACCATTAAGATGAGCGATCATGAACTTCGCCATGTCACCTGCAGTCGATAGCATACTCCCGTCTGGTGCATCTGTAGGAATCGAGCCATATTCAGGAATTGGTTTTTTTGCGCCATCATATGGAGTAGCCAGATTAGCATGTATATCGGGTCTCATGATAAAACTACTGCTATTCATGCCTAGAGGTTTAAAAATATGATTTTCCACATACTGATGAAATGGTACACCAGTCATGCTCTGTACAATGTATCCTAGCAAGACGAAAGCATAATTGTCATACCGAAACACCTCTCCAGGATTGGATACAATGCTTGGAGCATTCTGTTTAACAAATTCATCCAATGGATAATACTTGTTGGGTGATTCTGTATCCATAGAAGGAAGATCGGTATACTCAAAGCCAGTCATATGTGACATTAAATGATCCAAGGTGAGCTTTTTGCCTGTTTTATTGTTGAGATTGAAATCCTTCAGGTACTCCTGAATGTCCTTATTTAGGTCTAGCTTATTTTGTTCAACGAGCTGCATAGCTGCTGTGGACGTGAAGATTTTAGAAATCGAAGCGATACGAAATACAGTAGAGTCTGGATCAACAGGCCGCTTTTTCTCCAGATCAGCATATCCATAGCCTTTCTTGAACAATACTTGGTCATCCTTCACGACAACAAAAGCAGCACCGGTGAGCTTTTCTTTGATTTTGGGACGGTTGAAAAATTGATCAGCAAACTTCTCTACTTCTTTTGCATTCGTGGGCCCAGTCGGGTTTACTTTCGTCTCCGCTGCATAAATCATCGGTGTAGCAATCAGTGAAAAAATAAGCAGGGTCAGACCTAGTACCTTACATATTTTTAACCGAAGCATTTCATGGATAGGCATAGATACTCTCCTTTTGGTTTTATTTTCACGTACATGGCCGTTTCGTCCGACATTCCATTCGTTCTGAGTTCGTCTAGAAGATCACAAGATCACTCCTTTTGTAAGAACTGACATGCGTTATTCTTTTGTGAGCTGTGAGATTTCTATCACGAAGCTACAAAAATAGCTGTCGTAACCAATAAAGCTTATTCCCGTTCGTTGTATGCTGATTAGAGTCATAAAAATGTGTTTTATTCTACATCACTGTGGCTTTAGTGAGGTGATGGCATAGGCTTTTTCTTGCCTATCCTACGGGGTATAAGTCGAGGTAAACATTAGGTTGTGCTCCCTGCTCTGTATTATTAATCTGTTCGAATGCCAGTGAATCACTTTTCCTTTATCGCGAGCACATTAACAAGAAACACTCATGGCAATTCGAGGCGAGGGATCATTTCCCGAGAGGAAGCGAGGGCCATACCCTCATGCTTAAGAGGGAGGGCTTCGCAATCAAACGAATGCTTTTATACAAATCAAAAATTCCTCCATCTGTTCTCAGGCTACAGGTCAAGGATTTGCGAGGAAGCTATGGTAAAAGGTAAAAAATCTATTCCTTAGTTTGCTAAAAGAGTAAAAGGCATATGCGTAATAGCTTGCCACTCTCCAATAGACATCAGAAAATCCTTATAGAAGCTTTTCATACTTCTTGGTCGTAAACAAAAAGCTAGTATAAAAAGTAATCGGATTAGAGAGATTTCTGATTTTTATGGATTTAATTTACATAATTTGATTTTAAAGGTAACATAGTTGTTGTAATATTCAAAAATGTAAGGAGGGCTTCCTTGATGAAAAAAGCTGTCTCAACATTATTTGCTTTCTCTTTAGCTCTTGGGATCACAGTAACACCATTTTTACCAGCATCAAGTGCAATGGCTACACCAGCCAAACACTCTAGTAACGTCACAGCATCAATTCGCACCTCTAATGAAACATGGAATCTTGGGTCACATATCAGAATAAGCACGAAGGATGGCTGGTCGCAAAAAGTATTTCAAAGTCGTGAGGTTATCAGGGTTGAATACGATAGTAGTACTCAGTTTAATAAATTTACCGCAGTTCAGCCTGGCAATGCGTCCATTTATGTCTACAAAAACGGTACATTGAATTATATCCGGAATATAACTGTTCCCTACTAATCAGGATTAGATACAGGATTGCA
Source organism: Brevibacillus sp. 7WMA2 (assembly GCF_010748895.1). Taxonomy (NCBI): domain Bacteria; kingdom Bacillati; phylum Bacillota; class Bacilli; order Caryophanales; family Paenibacillaceae; genus Brevibacillus; species Brevibacillus sp. 7WMA2. The sequence continues at coordinate 4,824,819 of NZ_CP048799.1, read as the reverse complement.
TACAAAAAATCTCTCTGATCGATTAGAGAGATTTTTGGGTTCAAATATAAAATTTAATCTGAAGATATTCACACATTGGTATTTTACTACCTGCCAATCTTTTCATGATAAATCCACGCTGCAGGATCGTTAGCGAAATCGTCTAGAGACGATAAATTCAACTGCCGGTAAAATAACGGTTGATGCACAAAGCACCAGGAACAAAGACATATTTTTTATGGGCTGATGAGAATGGAACGGAGCTTCCTCGCATAGGAAAACAATAAGAATTACGATCATCAGAGCAAAATAACTAATCTTGGCACTTTTACATGTGATTAACTGACCTAGCTCATCCCGTTGCTCTTCTGCTGAATTCCATGAAATTGTATTGAAAAAAAACATCAAAATAATGGGGATACTAATCAGGTCACTGAATCCTAACTGCTGACCCTGCATATATTTAAAAAGGTTATAGCCTACGATAGCAAGCACTGCGATCCCCGAAATAATTCCCCCAATAAGTCTTTTATTTCCAATTGGCATCTGACGCACTCCTCATCCTTCATTGCTAGTCTTATGACTTTTCATTTTTTAAACAAAAAAATGGTATCAACACTACCGCCCAATACATAAGAAAGCTGGAAAGCAAGAACCAGACTGGGATCGTATTTGTTATTTTCAATTGCATTTATCGTCTGCCTTGAAACATCGCATGCTTTGGCTAAATCATCTTGGGACAGCCCAAGCGCTTTCCGATATTCCTTTATCTTATTCTCCATGAAATCCCCTCTCAAAAATGTAAAACACATTTGACATCATCTTACTAAGAAAGGAATGTAAATGTCAAATATATTTTACAAAACTTTCCCCCTGCCTGCTCCCTCTCAATCATAGGATGAATCCAGATTGACTACACAAAAAAAATGCCTGAGAGCGAACATTTCTTCGCTTCAGACAGCATTATCAGCCCATCAGCTCGCATCTAAACATAGGGGCCGTTCTATTCCGATATTTTTTCCATGCTAGATAAAATACTCTACTTTGGATAAATCTCCAGTAAAGACATGCTCATCGGTAGTTTAATCGCCCTGTGAATAAACAATCCGCTTGCCTCGCATAATTGGGAGTATTCTTCCTGCGTCCGTTCCTTTCCTCCCAGTAGAAGTAGCATTTGTAAATCAAGGAATTTCGCAAAATCTTTTGAGTCTCCTTCTTCAATGACGGAATCAATCACTAAGAGTTTACTGCTATCCCCCATTGCTTCTCTACATTGCGTAAGAATTTCAATCACTTTCTCATCATTCCAATTGTGTAGGATATGCTTGAGAATATATAAATCTCCGCCTTTTGTAATCTCTTTGAAAAAATCACCTACTACAAATTCGCATCGATCGGATACTTGTGCCTTATTTAGGTTAGCTAAAGCGAGTTCACGCGCATAAGGCTGATCAAATATGATCCCTTTACTATCCGATGCTTCCTTTAAAATCGCTGTAAGTAATTGTCCATGATTACCTGCCACATCTATGATTTGACGATAAGAGGAAAAATCGTAATTGGCTAGGATTTGTTTAATCTGTCGTTGTGTATTATGAGACATCGCTAGATTAAAGATATCTCCAGCTTTTTTGTTCTCTGATTGATTTAAATATTCATAAAAGGATTGCTTGAAGGTTTTCTCGAAGGATGATTCGCCTGTTTTTACACTCGTCAGTAATTCCGGTAATAGGTTCCACATTGGTTGTCCACCTAACATCAATGCCATGGAATGTAGTGAACCCTCCACATCACTTCTTAACCATTCAGCCATTGGCGTCAACTCAAAGATTCCCTTTTCGCTTTCTTTGAAAATATCCATGCTAGTTAAGGAGCGTAGTAGACGATAAAGAGCTGATTCATCTGTCTGTGTTACTTGAGCTAGTTCACCAATACTTTTTGCCCCATCCTTGAGATGGTCAGCAAGGTGTAAATCTGCGGCTACATAGATCGCTTGAAACATGAAAGGCATAAATAGTTTCTCAAGAAGAGCTACATGTGCCGGCATTTCGGCTGTATCCTTTTCCTTTAAAAACATGAACAAGCACCTCCCATTGTTTAGATGAAATATTCATAATTATAACTCTATTGTCATTAAATGTATATTTGTAAAACAAAAAAAGACGCACAAAAATGTGAATAGTAGCTTCTCCATGCAAAATCCACGTTACATGTTTTTTTACATAAAGACGTTACGTTCATCATCTATGTTACGTCTTACTATTTGTGAGAGATTGATTACCTTTAATCCACTGCAAGCTTCTTTACAATCGAAACAAACTCTAGCAGCTTATCCTTTGGAGCGAGATCCGTACCGGTTTTTGCCATCCTAACTGTATCTGGTCGTTTTTCCCATACACGTAGCGCTCTCTTGATGATGACCTTTCCGAGAGCTGGCAACTGAGACAATACCGATTCAGCAGCGGCTTGCTTACTCACAACTTCACCGGTGCGCATCGTATATAGAATCCGGCAAAGCGTTAGTACCGCAAAAACCTGGTCATGTAGACCTCGATTAAAATAATGCTCCCTATTTATTTCAAAATACAGTAGGTTCCCAATCATGTTATTCGCTAACTCTGAGGCTGAAACCTCTGGTATTATTTCAGTTGTAGCTGGTCCTAGCAAAGGGATTCCATGATTACGTAATAATAGTAATGTAATGGCGTTCCAATCTCGGGGCGATTTGACTAAATAAGCCCCCTCAAAGCACTGGGCGCATTCGCAGCGATTATGTAATGGTAGCCGATGTACCGCGAGGAAATTTCCTTCTAGCTTAGCGAGAATTGGATATATAGCCATCTGATCGAAAAATAGCTTTTCGATCAGCCACATATCCACCTCTTGTAAATCGCCATCTGTAACACAGAGGAAATCAATATCACTCTCGCCAGGAACATACGCATCTAACGCAATAGAACCATATAGATAAAAGCCGATGAGCTGTGATCCAAGGAGATTTTGCAGCCCATTCAGAAAGCTTTGAAGAGGGCGCTCAATTTCGTTTGGCAGCTTTTGTACTCTTTTAGAAGAGTGAGACGCAGCAAGCCGATCATCAGAATGGCAAGAATCAAACGAATGGTTAGCGTTTCGATAGGCCGCTGAAGATAAAAATCCTTTTCTTTTGTTTCCACGTATCAATTTATCAAAACCGACATTCGTAGGCGCAGAAGAAGCATATACATCATCTGGTGCCGACTGATCGGATAAATCTTGAAGTACGCTTGTGGTTACATATGCAGTTTTACTAGGTTTTGACCAAGTCATTTCCATCATCCTATAATTCTATTGAATAGTGAGGCGAGTAAATTGTTACTGTTCCTAAAAAAAGGGATGCTACGCGTGGGAGTCCCTATTTTTTTATTGGCCATCCTATGGTTTAGCTTCATCTTTTATAGAATGGCTCAAGTAGAACGTTCCGCTGTGCCACTGCCTGCCGATGTTGCGATTGTCCTTGGCGCCGCTGTCCATGGTGATCAGCCCAGTCCCGCCTTGGCAGAACGTTTAGAAAAAGCATTCGAGCTTTATCAGCAAAAATACATAAAATCCATTATTGTTTCTGGCGGACTTGGAAAAGGGAAAGAGCATAGCGAAGCTGATGTTATGAGTACTTATCTTTTAAAGAAAGGGGTCCCTGCCTCCAGCATCTACCTAGAAAACAAGGCTGTAAATACGCTAGAAAACCTCAGCTTCAGCCAGAAAATCATGCAGGAAAATGGCTATCACACAGCATTGATCGTAAGCCATAATTATCATTTAATGCGTGCCATGGAAATGGCCAATGTATTAGCAATGGATGCATACCCGGTTGGAACCGACTCAGCAAGCATCTATATCCCTTACTATCGTGTGAAGGAAGGCTTTGCGTATACCAAATGGATCTATCATAAGCTTTTGGTACTGCCTGCCCAAGAAAAGGCGAAGGGAAATAAATAGTTTCCCTTCTTTCATTTTCGGTCAGATGTTTTAAAAACAACAGAGACTGAATTCCCATGAATTCATGCAAAAATATCTATATATTGCTAGATGATTTTTCATATTCTTTTAGAATACCGTACTTTTTTTACATTAGCCGCTATTTTTTTCACTAAAAGTGTATTTCACCTAGTTCTTTACTCATATTACCTATTCATTTAACTAAAAAGTCATAGTCTTTTTGGATTATGTGTCTGATATCCCTTCCATTGCAGAACTAAGCCGTCTTTTTTTAAAAATGTATTCGCATTTTACGCTTCCAATTGGCATTACATTTCTTACCGGCATTTTCACTTTTGTTCCCTCCGCTTCTGATTGCATCATATTTTAGGGCACAAAAATGAGCAAAAAAGTAAAAAATACCCTTCATTTATTGTATAATGTAAAAATACTGACTTATCAAAACATACATCCTGCAACTAGTACTGGTAGGAAAACAAGGAGGTTACAAGTGTCAACCAAAATGAAATTATTTTGTATCCCTTATGCCGGGGGATCTGCTAGCGTATACACCAGTTGGAAAAAAGCTTTTCTCCCAAATATAGAGCTAATCCCTATTGAGCTTGCCGGGAAAGGAAGTCGATTTAACCAGCCTCTGTACGAAAATATAGAGCAAGCGGTGTCCGATATTTTGTCGTTCTTACAGAGTAAATTAGATTCCAGCCCGTATGCATTGTTTGGTCATAGCATGGGGGCCTTGCTCGTTTTTGAAGTGCTTCATGCTTTAAAAGAGCAAAATGCTCCTATGCCAATCACCACTTTTTTCTCTGGAAAAAATCCTCCCCATATCGCACCCACAACGAATCGCCATAAGCTTGAAGGCAAAGCGTTTTGGGAGGAAGTTAGATCAATGGGCGGAACTCCAGCCGAACTGATGACAAGCACAGAGTTAATGGACATCTTCACGCCTATTCTTAAACGAGATTTTAAATTAGTAGAAACGTATGCACCTAATCTGAATAGAGAGCTTATTACCACACCGGTTACAGTTCTCTATGGGACAAAGGATGACACCGTATCTGTAGATAAAATGACAGAATGGAGTAGACATACAAGTGAAGATATCAGCTTTGCCACCTTTGACGGCGGGCATTTCTTCATTCAGGAGCACGAGCAGGCTGTGATCAGCCTAGTTAATCAAACCTTGCTCTCAACTATGCTCAAGGTATAAACGATACGTTAGCTATCTCATCATACCTATAAAAAAGGCATTTCCTACCCGATCTGGAGGAAATGCCTTTTTACCGTTATAAAAGCAGACATTGTTGAGCGTTTTTTCTTTCTGGATTATCCTGTGTGTACCTTATCGTTGGTGATCACTTGAATAAAATTCAGGTAATGTCCCAACAAGGTTTTCATTGCTTCTTCTTCAAATAAGTCGGTATTGAATTCCAGCTTAAGTCGCAATTGGTGCTCCTCTTCATAAACATGTAAGCTTAGATCGTACTTAGAGGTTTTATTGGAAACAATGTCCAAGTAGGTTTTTATTTGTTCATTTTGATAGAGATGCTGTACCGCATTTTGCATTGTGAAGACAATTTGGAACAAAGGCGCCATATCGGCAGTATGCCTTACTTGTAACTCACGTAAAACAGTTTCTAGTGGGACATTCTGATTATCATGCGCTTCTAACGCCATTCCTCTTACCTTATCTAGTAATTGGTCAAAAGTGAGCTCTTCCTTGAAATCAAAGGATAGTATCACCGTATTGGCTAGATAGCCGATAATCTTTTCTGTTTGCGGCATGTTCCGATTCGCTAAAACCGTCCCAAGACGGAAGGTATCCTGCCCGGAATAGCGGAATAATAGCGCCGCAAAAGTAGAAAGTAAAAACATATACGGTGTAGATTTCATATGTTTACTTGCTTCCATGATGTTTTGCGTTAACTCCTGGGTCACAAGCTGTTCAATGGTCATCCCTTGATAGCTTTGAATAGCTGGGCGTGAGAGTTGAATAGGCAGGGTTAATGGTGCTGTTTCAGTTGCCAAGTTCTCTTTCCAATAATATAGTTGATCAGCATATTCTGGGTTCTCTTTTGTCAGCCATTCCTTTTGGTCTAGCAGATAGTTTGTATAGGTATAATCTAGCTCTTTCCTATCAATCACACCGTTTTCTTGTATTTCCTTATAAAAACGTAATAGCTCTTTGGTAAATACATGTATTGACCAGCCGTCTGAAATAATATGATGCATGCTTCCCAATAGGATGTGTACATTGTCGCCAACATGAATAAGGGTAAACCTTGACAGAGACTCCTGCATCATTTGAAAAGGAGTGTTTGCTTCCGTATCAATCAAGGCTGCCAGTTTCTGTTCTTTTTGTTCCAAAGGATAGGAGGATAAATCGATAATCGGTATCCCCACTACATAGGTATCGTGGATAAATAGCTTTGGATCATCCTCGATCATTCTGATTTCGGAACGTAGTGCTTCCTGTGATTGAATAACCGCCTGTATGCTTTTTAATAAAGCTTGTCTATTCACATTTTCCTCAAAGGTAAGAGTGAAGGTGATGTTATAAAAAGGACTGTCTGGCCGCGTTTGATATAAGTACCATTGCCCTCTTTGCGATGAAGATAAGTCGATGATCTTTTCCCTCTTTTTAGCTGGCTCATAGATTCGCATGACGTTGGCCTTGGTCCCAGCTACATTTCCCATGCGATGGATTAATCCCTTAATTGTAGGATTTTCAAAAAATACCTTTAGAGGAATGGCTACACCAAAACGTGACTGTACAGAGGAGAGTAATTGCGTTGCCTTTAGTGAGCTTCCTCCCAAATCAAAGAAACTATCAAAAGCCTGAAGCTGGTCGACCTGTAGGATTTCAGACCATAGCTGCTTGATTTCCTCTTCCACTCTTCGGTTATTACTTACAAGGTGATCCTCAGCCTGATCTGAGTGGAGCTGATCGACCTGTCTAAAAATAACCTTTGTGGAATGGCCCTTTTCATCAATGGTGTGTAATCTAATAGTGTTGTACATTTCAGATAAGGAGAATTGATTATGGGTAGTGGAGAAATAAACCGTCGTTACTAGTTCCTTTTCTACCACCTCAGAACATAGCGTTGCAATTTCGGAAACCCCTTTATTCAGCCCGATATACAGCATGTTATGTTCAAGCATCAAGCCTACTTCAAATGAAAAGATTCCTTTTTGTGCAGAGATCGGTTGATGTCCTTTTCTTATCAATAAATCTTTCATATCTGTAAATTGTTGCCCTAAACCGATATCATTCCATAAGCTCCATGCAAAGCACTGTACGCCATCACGTTTTTGTGCTACATAATCCGTAAATGTCTCCACAAACATATTGGCGGAAGTATAGGCTCCCACTCCATAGCCTGATAACAAGCCACTGGAGGAAGAGGAGGTAACCAAAATAGCTTCAGGGTATTTTTCAACCAATTTGCCTAATAGATAGGTTCCAGCTACTTTAGATTCATACATATGTTCCAGTGATTCAATAGATTCTTCCAATAATGGTTTTTCATAATAGACGCCAGCTAAATGAATAATGCCATCCACTTTTTCCGCATTCATACCTAACATTGATTCATGAATTGCCTCTTCCAATACTGTTGCATCTGATAAATCCGTGCTTTTATAGATGATTTGATTTTCTCTAGTAGTCAGCTTCTCTAATTCGCGAAGTGCTCGATAGCGCTCACTCTGTGTACCGGTATTTGTGTCAGTTGCACCTGGAAGCGCAGTCTTTCCGAGTAGTAGAATATTTGCATCTAACTTTTGAATCAAATAGTGAGCAATTTGCTTGCCGACCCCGCCAAGACCACCTGTAACGACGTAAAATCCTTTTTCTACCAGCGGCAATGGTTTTTTGTTAGCTTCTTGAAGATTTACCTGTTGCAGTTTCGGGACAAATCGTTTGCCCTTTGAATAAATAACCACGCTTTCCTCGTCCGGAAGCCCCTGCTCTGCTTGTAACGCTTGCAATGGATGATAAGGAGGATGGTTCGTGTCTATATCTACAAATTTAGCGATTGTATTAGGAAATTCATGCTTCATTGTCTTAATGATTCCTGGAATTGTTGCTTTCTCGTAAGCTGAATGTTCAGGATTTTCTAACGAGAATACATTGGAAGAAACGAATGTCAACGTTTTTGGCATACCTACTTCTTTATGTAAAGCTTGTAACAAGAAAATAAGGCTAAAGCTACCTAAAAATTGACTTTCTTTTAAATAGGACAGCTCTTTTTTTGCTTCATCCAAGTCCTCCTGATATGTCCATAGATGTAGAACATGATGAATGATTACCGATTCTTTTTTTAGTTCCTCACATAGTAACTGATAATCCTTTTGCTCATGCTGGTTTATTTCGTAGTGGAATTCTCCTCGCTTTTTAAAGCTTTCTCCCTGATCCACTATAATCATCGTGCTAGAACCATTCTGAGACAAGGCTGACCATTGATCTCCCAGCCCTAATTTATCGCGGAAAATAAGATACGTTTCTTGCGGAAGCGGGGAGGCTAGTACAGAAATAGGGCGTTCTTCCCACTTTCTTGCATACATCCATTCTGGAAAGGTTTGATGCGGGTCCTCATTTTGTGTCTCTATTTGCTTTATAATCTCATCAAATTCCCCAGCATATAGTCTCTCCGTGAATTTATTTCGTTGAATTTTTCCAGATTCCGTTTTCGAAAAGGTTTCCTTCCTAATCGGAATGATGTGTTTCGGTGTTATACCTAAATTCCTACTTACTGTTCGTCTAATTTCTGTAATGATAAAACCTAGGAATCTTTCATCTATATTATTTATAGGAGTAAAAAAGATCGCTAGCTCCTCAACGCTTTTGGAGGTATCAATAAACGCTGCGGCGGCTACGAACGTAGATTGAACCCCGTAAACACTTTCTACTAATGATTCAATTTCGTAATTATAATAATTTTTGCCGTTCATAATAATGATATCTTTTTGACGACCTGTAACGGTTAATCGACCTTCATTGAGGAATCCTAGGTCCCCTGTGAAAAACCAGCCATCTCCAATAAAGGCCTCCTGATTGGCCTCTTGATTTTGATAATAGCCTGCCATGATTGTAGGGCCTGTGACTTGCACGCGGCCAATATGATTTTCATGTAGCAACTGGTTATTATCGTCAACAATTCGAACACTTACACCCGGGATTGGTCCTCCTACCTCTGTAAAGCAAATATGTTCTTTTTCCGTATCATCTACAAATCGAAGTAGGGTTTCAAATGAAATCTTATCTACATAATGAACGCCGGATTGAGGCTTACTGCGGAACGTTTTGGAAAATACAATACCGGAAGAGGTTTCAGACATTCCAAAAGAGGGGTACATGCAATCGTCACGGAGTTGATGTTTACGCAATATGGATAAAAATCGCTTAGCTGTCTTAGCAACAATTGCTTCTCCACCATTTAAGATATGTTTGACACTGGATAAATCCCAGCTACCTTCTTCAATAGCCTTTTCTTGGTCATTTACCAGAGAAAAGGCGAAATTAGGAGCCCATGTTAAGGTAGCCTTATACTTGTCCATCCAATGCAACCAATTCAGCGGCTGAGAAATAAATGAATCTACTCGTGGTAATATCTGTTGGCAGGCTAAATAAACACCTAAAATATGATACATGACCAATCCGCCAACATGCTCTAATGGCATCCAGCATAAAAGAACCTCTTCGCTGTCAAATTGGTTAAATTGTGCTGTGGCCATTGATCGCGCCACCAGACTAGCATTTCTATGCTGCACGCATTTAGGCAAACCAGTACTACCCGAGGTTAACAAATACAGGACGAAATCTTCCTCTTGATACGTATAAAATTCTTGTTCCTCATCATTATTCATTAACTGCTCAGCCGTGCTGATAACAAACTCTTCTGTTTCCCAAACTGCCGATAACTTGTTAACTTCCTCCAGCAAATCTTCATCCGTTATGATGACTGGCTTATCTAACATGTTCCAGATATTGTATAGCTTCATAGTATCAGCATTCTTTTCTGCATACGAGGTAGACGTAGCAACCGGTACAGTAATAAACCCACCTAATACGCAAGCCCAAAACATAGGAACATAGTTTTGATTTTTTTGAAATTGAAAAATAACCCGATCTTGAGGCTTGATCCCCATGTTCCGCAGTCCCTTTAATAGGCGCTTAGCTTGCTCAAATAACTGTCGATAGCTCGTTTCAATTTCATCTCCGTTATCCAAAACATAGATGATTCCCTTATCCTCCAGCTTAGCAGCATTGAGTAATACATCAATTAACGTAGTAGGACTGCTAGACGTTCTCTTTAATTCATCCCCATGACTAATTGCTAAGGGAAGAGAGCTTTCAATCCGTTCGCTTTGCCGCAGCAGCTCTGATTTTGGTGTATCTACTTTTACCCTGTCCGTTTTCATCATGGTTGGGATTAAATCTTTTGCATGCAATATTCGGTTGCCTATATTTTTTTCTTCCTGTACCACACGAACTTCATCGATATATTCTAGGCCTTTAAGACTCTTCTCCATATCCAAAACGATCTGAGATTGCTTTTGTATACTCATTGTCTCCTCCTGCTCTATGTTCGTATCATGAAAAATCTATACAGAAATACCTTAGTCCATGAAGAAGAACTAAGGTATTTTCTTTTTTACAGAACTCCCATCTCCTGCCACTCTTCCTTAGTAGGTGGCCCCAATGTCGGATCATGGAATGGATCATGCAGAGATTCTTTTATGATTTGATCAATTTGCTCTACATCTTGTGCTGAAAGAGACCATCCCATTACTCCAGATACCTCGTCTAACTGAGACGGCTTCCTTGCCCCCCAAAGAGATATGCTTACTCCAGGGTGATCTAACGTCCAACGTACAGCCAGTTGTGCCATTGTTTTTCCTTTTTCTTGAGCTATTTCTTTTAAACGATCCACTGCTTGTAGATACTGATCAAAATATTCTGGCGCAAATAAAGGATATCCATGGCGTAAATCGTCTTCAGCAAATGTGGAGTCTTTCGTGAATTTTCCTGTCAACAGGCCTTGTGCCAATGTTCCCCACGTAATGGTGTTAATATGATTCTTATCGCAATAAAGGAAGGTATCCTTATGTTCTGTTTGAAGCAGATTAAGTCTGTTTTGGCTACTGTGAAGCGGGGCTACTTTTTGCCACTGTTCTATTTGTTCAATGGAAAGATTACTTACCCCAATCGCTCTAATTTTGCCTTCCTTATGAAGCTGAGCAAAAATTTCTGCTGTTTCTTCAAGCGGTAAGCCCGGATCAGGCCAATGAAGCTGGTATAAATCAATATAGTCTACTTGCAAACGGCGTAGGCTATCTTCGAACTCTTGAAGAATACGCTCTTTAGAGGAATTGCACCAGTAAACGCCTTCTTCTCCTACCCACTCTACGCCAGCCTTGGTGGCGATATGAATTTTGTCTCTTTGACCATATTGCTTAATAGCTTTACCGCATATTTCTTCTGATAAACCAAATCCATAAATGGGAGCTGTATCTAACGTATTTATCCCGATATCGAAAGCACGATGGATCGCTTGAATGGCATCTTTTTCATTGGTACCTCCCCAAGCCCAACCGCCAATGGCCCAGGTTCCTAATCCAATACGGGAGCACTTTAACTCAGATGAACCTAATTGTACATAATCCATAAAACGACCTCCGCTATCATATTTTTCACTCTTGACAGATAAGTAGACAAATGAAGTAGAACACAACTTATTTTAATATTTACATTTTTGACCTTAAAAGTCAATTTATGACACAAAATTACATTATTCTCTTTTTATCTCGCGCTATAACGAACTCCAACCAGACTCAATAGCAAGGTAAGCAGTACGATTGTTGCTAGAATGGGAATGCCAATATTGATCCAATATAACCAAAGACATACGCCTAGATAAATCAATCCCATAATAGACGATACGATGGCAATTGGCTTTTTCGGGGATTGCTTAAGCATTTCCTCTTCTTCCGAGCCTTCTTTAAGATTAACTCCACCTCTCCCCTTCTTATCAAGGGAGGCTATACTTAATTGAACGATTATGGAGCCAAAGGTAAAGCCAAGAATAAGGAATCCACCTAGTAGCCACTCCATGAAAGAGAATTGCAGGACAATGGCTAGAATGAGATGACCTATAATCGCTGGGGCTACCACCAAGAGCGAAGCTATCATTGTTTTTGCCCAGAAAATCGTACTTCCCTTTACAGCCGCTACATAATAAAGAATGTAGTTTTGTTCTTCAAATTGGTAGAGAGCTGATACAATCTCACCAAAAACGAGTGCTGTAAGCAGGGAAACGAACAACAGGACATAATAGGCTTGGTTCGCTTCCGTTAAAAAGGAACTGGCCACGCCCGACTTCGCTACAACTGCTCCAGTAATAATAGCAATCACCCAAAACCAGAAGCGGATTTTTGTGATGGGGTTTCTTATTAATAGCGTTATGTCTTTAAAAACGATGGCATCATGAGCGTTTTTGACCAAATTCGATAGATTTTCCTGTGTTTCTGGTCTGGTCCTATCTTGCGACTCCGCATGGTTCAGCCAGCTTTCGTAATAAAACCTTCCAATTTGTTCAGAGAATAGAAACAACGCTCCAAGACCGACCGCGAAAATGCACAAAACATATACCATAAAACGCTCTAAGCTCTGCCAAGCTTCTGGAGAAATTGTTTCAACCTCAATCAATGCCCAAACCAATAGGCCAATTAAAGCAACATAGGCAAGTGAGGAGATACCTACGAATGTTTTGACAATAATAGGGAAAAACCGCATGGTCAGAACCATTAAAAATCGGCTTAAGATGTCTGTTAACCAAATCATCAATAGAGAAACAACTAGGAATAACAAAACATACAGAACTCTTTCCATGGCGGAATAGCCAATCGTTAATGGAATAGCAATCATAATGGATGACCACGTGTACAGAGGTAGACTTGAAGTAGATTGCCCAAGGATCATCCGAAACGGAGAAACTCCCGATACATAAAACAATGTCAGTAATCGATCAGCGTACATTTGTTGTGTCAACGTATTCATGCCACGAAGCAAACCGACAAAAATACATTCCCCTATGAGAAGCATCAATCTAGCACTGAGACTGGCATGTAAGAGAAGCTGCCCAAAATTCTCCGAAAAGTACATGGCAATAGCAATGGTTCCCAAGCCCACATAAATGATCCATTTAGAAGGACTATGGATAAAAAAGCGATTAAAGAAGGGTCTTGTGTAAAAGAAACTAATCCATTTCGTTTGTGCCCACATACAATTCTGTCACCTCCTACTACTCGATAGCGGATAAAAAGATATCTTCCAATCGACCTTCTTCATTGCCTGCCACATGGCGCAATTCTTCCATGCTTCCCGTCACTTTGATTTTTCCTTTATGCAGGATGGAAATGGTATCGGCTAATTCTTCAACAATGTCCAAAATATGGGTTGTAATAAAAACAGTACCACCCTCTTCTTTGGCAAAATGTCGAATATAATTTTTCACTTCACGGGTCGCCTTTGGGTCCAATCCATTCGTAACTTCGTCTAATAGCAAGATTTTGGGGCGATGAATCAATGCGCAAGCAATCGAAACCTTTCGTTTCATTCCTAATGAGTATTCTTTAATAAGCTGGTCTGCTTTATCTGCCAGCTCAAAATGTTCTAACAACGTGTCAACACGTTTATTCAGATCTTCGTCACTATCATAAAGAGCCCCCACAAAGCGTACCATTTCTCTGGCTGTCAATCCTTCATGAAGAAGTGGAACGTCTGGAGCATAGCCCGCAATTCTTCTTGCCTCACGATCCTGCCAAATATTGCGTCCTAGAAATAGAACCTCTCCCTCTGAAGGGTTCAATTGGCCCGTCATCATTTTAATTGTGGTTGTCTTTCCCGCCCCATTGCTACCTAAAAACGCATAAATATGTCCTTGAGGTACTTCTATATTTAGATGATCAACAGCATAGACCTCATTATACTTTTTCGTAAGGTTTTTTAGTTCAATGACTGCCATGGGTTCCCTCTCCTTCCTTTAGCTATTCATTTAGGTTGGGAACCAGTCGCTAGCATAGCGCTAACGACTAGTTCCTATCTTTTCAGCAACAGTATGATTAGGAGTAACAAACCCAACTTTGATCATATGCATAGCCAGCTTGCGCAAATACTCATCATCAGGAACAGGATAGGTAAACGAGGTATCCTCTAATAGCTGCAATGTCCTACTTGAATCGACTGCAACATTAAATTGTTCAGCACGCTCTACATCATCCAACATCGTGGTCAAAATCCCAGCCAAAAATAGCTTTTCATTACCCTGAGACATCATTACATCTAGTTCACGTGTAACATCTTCTCGACTTTGTACCCGTCTAGAAAAGCCAAGCCCTTCAAATACACGATACATATCATCGTATGTTACCAAGTGCGGATTCTGTAAATGGAAGACTCTTTCCTCAATTCCTTTGCTGTTGATGATGTGTATAATAGCTTGTGCACATATATCAATAGGGGTTAAATCAACCATACCCTGCATAATTTCCTGATCAAAACCTCCAAGCTCAAGGAAGGCTTTCGATAGGAGATAAAACATATTTTCATTGATATTTTCCTGGAACCATCCATCCTGAAAGCGTCCTGTTAAATTGCCAACCCGGTAGATACGTGCATCGAGTCCGTTTTCCATTCCGCCAACAAGTACGGCTTCGGCTTCAAATTTACTTCTCAGATATACATTTGACTCATAGTTTTGACCAACATAAAAGTCCTTCTCGGTAAATTCTACAAGCTCTGTTGCTTCTTCAACGGTGGTTCCCGAAACGCTCAGGGTTGAAACATAGTGCATTGGTAATTTATTGTTCAAGCAAAAGGTAACTACTTGCTGAGTTCCATGTACATTTGCTCTTTCAAACTCTTCATAGTGCCCGTAGTGCTTCACCAATGCAGCCGTATGAATGACAGTGTCAACGACAGCTCCTAGTGACTCGTAATGTTTTGCCTCTAATCCAAAGTTGTCTTGCGTAATATCACCGTGAATGATTTGGATGCGGGTAAACCACTCATCAATTTGAGAGCTACTGTACTGTGAGGTAAAGTAAAAATCAATTTTTTTGCGTAGTCGTTGCATAGCAGCCTCATCATTTTCTGCACGAATGACGCAAAGAATTGTCGCTTCTGTTTTCTGTAGCAGCTCATGTAGCAAATGAATACCTAAGAAGCCAGTGGAGCCGAGCAATAAAACATGCTCCATCTCTTTTTGTCTATCGCAGACGGGTACTACCGGGATTGATTTCTTCCCACCCTTTTTAAAGACTGAGCCACTGCCAGACAGATTTTGATTTTCCTGCATATCAGATGCCTTGCTTGCTATTTCCTCAAGGTTCTTGCAATTATAGAAGTCTTTCATTTCAAGCTTCCAGTTACATGTATGAACCTTAGCAAGGATTCTTAGAATCGTTAGGGAATGTCCACCTAGCTCAAAAAGATTATCGGTAATACTTATTTCACTAGCTTCTAGTCCCAGAACCTCAGCAACAATTTCAACTAACTGTTTTTCAGATTCATTGCGTGGAGCGACAATTTCTCTAGTCAGTTGCAAGCTGCCCTCTGGTTCTGGCAATGCTCGTTTGTCGACTTTACCATTGGAGGTAAGTGGTAGTTTGTCTAAGCCAATAAAATAAGAAGGCACCATGTGTTCTGGCAAAGCATCTCTTACATGCTTGCGCAATTCTTGGACATTCCATTGGCCATGGGCAACAATATAAGCGCACAGGTATGAGCTGCCTTGCTCATTTCGCTTGGCTAGCAGAACCGTTTCACTGATCGCGGGATGCTCCAATATTCTTGTTTCAATTTCACTAAGCTCAATGCGATGTCCGCGAATTTTCACTTGTTCATCCTTGCGTCCTACATATTCAAGAACCCCATCTGGTAACCAACGAGCCAAGTCCCCTGTGCGGTACATTCTTTCACCAGGTCTAAATGGATTTTCAACAAATCGCTCCATCGTTAACTCTGGTAGATTAAGGTAACCGCGTGCCAATCCTTCACCGCTTACGCACAGCTCTCCAATGACTCCAATTGGCTGTAGCTTGTCATCAGTGCTTAAAATGTGGATCGTGGTATTATGTAGCGGTCGACCAATCGGTATAATCCCCCATTCCTTTATGCGCTCATCCACAGTGTAGGTTGTAGCAAAAACGGTTGTTTCTGTGGGACCATATCCATTCACCAATCGTCCATTTCCGAGGAAATCCAATGCCTTTTCCACATGCTTAAAGGAAGCCTTTTCTCCTCCAAATGCGATCTTGCGCATATTTTGGAAACTGCTTACATCCAGTTCCACTAATGCATTAAACAATGAGGTAGTCATAAACGATACAGTGATCTGCTGTTCGCGTATCAATGTAATCAAGTCTGTTGGATTCAAGATCACTTCTTTTGGTACCAGTACCAGCGTTGCTCCGTGTAATAACGAGCTGAATATATCAAAGGTAGAGCCGTCAAAAGCATAATTAGATAACTGCAAAAGACGATCCTCAGTCGTTATCTCAATATATCCGTTATTGTATACCGTTTTGATAATGTTTCGATGAGTAGTCAGGTTCCCCTTTGGTTTACCTGTAGAGCCAGATGTGTACATGACATAAGCCAAGTCTTGCGGCTGATTGATCAATTCTATGTTAGCTACTTGTTCATCTCGACTTATCTCATCCTCTATTATCAAAACCTCTCCCTGATAACCTGCTGGAACCATGTCTCTGTGTTGTACCAACAATAGGTGAGTTTGACTATCTTCAAGCATGTATTGAATTCTTTCGGTTGGATAGGTCGGATCGATTGGCAGATAGCCCCCACCTGCTTTTATAATTCCAAAAATACCTACAATCATCGACAGCGATCGATCCGTAATTAGCCCTATTACCTGATTAGGTTGAACGCCTTCTCTTCTTAATACGTGAGCTAATTGGTTAAATTTCACATTTAATTGTTCGTAGGTAAACTGTTGCTCTCCACATATAAGCGCGATTTGATCAGGGTTTTTGTCCACCTGCTCTTCAAATAATTCTTGAATTGTTTTTTCTCGTGGATAGTCGACTTTTGTCAGATTAAAGTCTTCCAGTAACATTTTTCTTTCCGCATCTGCTACTAACTCCAGATGGCCAATGCGCGCTTCCGGTTGCTCAACAATTTGGGCTAGCAGTTTTTCAAAATGACTTGCCATGCGTTTAATGGTTTCTCGCTTAAAGCATTTGGTGCTGTATTCGATTGTTACATAAAGGGACTCTCCTTCTGCTATTAACCAGCTAAGAGCGAATTTTGCATTCTTTTGTCCCGTTTCATAAGGAAAAATCTCTAGCTTATTCATTTGGAACTCAGATATTTCCATATTTTGCAAAGAGAACAAGGTATCAAATAGCGGATGACGGCTCATATCTCGTTCTAAATCGAGTTTTTCAATCAACTCTTCAAATGGATATTCTGCGTTCGCGTATGCTTGGAATACGGTCTCTTTTACCTGTTTTAAATAGGAGAGGAAGGATTGATCTGCCTTTGGCTTACCGCGCAAAGCTAATGTATTGACAAACATACCTATCATGTTTTCCAAATCAGCATGAGAACGTCCAGCAATTGGAGAACCTACAATGATATCCTCCTGCCCGGTATATCTGGCTAAGAACACCTGATAAGCAGCGAGAAGCGTCATATATAACGTCGTGCCTTGGCTAGAGCAGATCTGTTTGACCTTCGCTAAAAGATCAGCATTCATTTCAAACGCCCATTCATCTCCGTCAAATTGCTGTATTGCAGGGCGTGGAAAATCTGTTGGCAATTCTAAGGTAGGCAGCTCTCCAGAAAAATGATGTAACCAATATTTTTCCTGCTCTTTTAATCTAGCTCGCTGCTTGTCTGATTGTTGCCATACGGCGTAATCCTTGTATTGAATAGAGAGCGCTGGCAATGCTTCTCCCTGATAGAGTGTCATGAATTCCTGTAGGAACAGGTTCATAGATACTCCATCTGAAATAATATGATGCATGTCCAAGCTCAAAAGATGATGCTGTGGATTCAAGCAAATTAAACGAGCTCTGAAAAGCGGAGCCTCACTTAAATGGAACGGTCTGATAAATTCCTCCAGTTTTACTTCTATCTCTGACTCCTGAGCTTCTATTACTTCTAAATCCCATGAAATATCTTTATTCACTTTTTGAACAAGATTTTCATCAATCATATGAAAGGATGTACGCAGACTTTCATGTCGTAGAACCAGAATCTGTAACGCTTCTCTCAGCTTGTCCAGATGTAGCTTTCCTTTTAGCTCAAACGTAACCGGTATGTTATAGCTCGTTGTTTCACTATCTCTCATTTGCTGTACAACATACATTCTTCTTTGTGCAAAAGAAACAGGATAATAAGGCTGTTCCTCCACTGGTTGAATTGCTGTGTAAGCAGAGCCATTCATCTGATCTATGTAAGCAGCTAGGTCTTTAACCGTTGGACGAGCAAACATCTCATTTAACTGCACATCCACACCTAGCTCCTTGTGCATACGAGACACAAGCATCATCGCCTTCAGCGAATGTCCCCCTAATTCAAAGAAGTGATCTTTAGTACCAATACGCTCAAGTCCTAAAATCTCTTGGAACAGTAGAACTAGCTTTTCCTCTGTCTCTGTTGCAGGTGCCACATATTCGTTCATTCTTTGCCTATCAGGCACTGGTAACGCTCGCTTATCTACCTTTCCGTTTGCCGTAAGCGGCATTTTTTCCACTTCCATCATGTAAGCTGGAATCATATATTCGGGCAATGTTTCGATTAAATGCTCACGTAATGAAGATACGCTCCAGGCCCCAGTCGCTACCATATAAGCGCATAGATAGGTATAACCTTGCTCGTCATTTCGAGCCACGACGAGCGCCTCACTAATGGAAGGATGTTCAAGAAGCTTTGTTTCGATCTCACCTAACTCAATTCTGTATCCTCGAATCTTGACTTGCTCGTCAATCCTTCCCAGATATTCGATGCTACCATCGATTCTCCAACGAACTAAGTCCCCTGTGCGATACATTCTCTCTCCAGGTACAAAAGGATTATCAACAAAGCGTTCTACGGTGAGTTCAGGCTGATTGAGGTAGCCTCTAGCAAGCCCTGCACCACTGACGCACAGCTCGCCAGGTATTCCGATCGGCTGAAGATGTCTGTTCTGATCTAAAATATAAACGCTGTGATTGGTGATCGGCTTTCCAATAGGGAAGACATCCTGCTCAGGATGCAGTTGGCCGCTCGTCGTAACTACTGTATTTTCGGTTGGACCGTAGTTGTTTATGATTTGATACGCTGTCTTTTTAACCTTTTGAGCTCGGTCACCGCCAATGAGTAACACACGTAATGTACTGCTTGTAAGCTCCATAAATTGTTCGGCTAATTGAGTAGGCAAGAAGCTAATGGTGATCGCATTCTTTTCAAAGTATTCATGCAGAGCATAAATATCCCCGCGTCTCGATTCCTCTAACACATGAAGCGTAGCTCCCTGTATAAGCGGAGGGAAGGTTTCCCACACCGACGCATCGAATCCAAATCCCGCCAATTTCGTGCATTGATCAGTCTTGGTTACGCCAAATGCCTCGTTATGCCACATAACTAAATTAACCAGGGCTTGATGCTCAACCATAACTCCCTTCGGCAGTCCTGTTGAGCCTGAGGTATAAATCATGTATGCTAGATCATTTGCACTCGTTGCAAGCGGCAGATCGGTCGTACTCTCCTTCGCCCAGCTCTCTTCTGTTAACCATAAGACACTTCCCTTAAAGTCCTGTGGCATATTCAAATGAGGCTGGATAAGTAGTTGCTCCGCTTTGCTATCTTGTAGCATATGAGCGATTCTTTTTTCTGGGTAGGATGGGTCAATAGGAAGATAGGCTGCTCCTGCCTTTAAAGTCCCAATCACCCCAACCAACATCTCTAGAGAGTGCTCTGCCATGATCGCAACGATCTCGTTAGGTCTTACCTCCCGTTTTCTTAGCACCCATGCCAATTGATTTGCCTTTTCATTTAACTCGCGATAGGTGAAGGACTCCCCTTTAAAAACGACCGCGATCTGCTCTGGTGTCCGTGATACCTGCTCCTCAAATAGCTGATGAATGGTTTTATCCATTGGAAAATCTGACTTGGCTGGAGTGGAATAGCGTAATAGTTGTTTCTTCTCTTCCTTACAAACAATAGCTATCTCATTTATTTGAATATCTAGGTTATGAATGATAGACCCAGCAATCTGTTGCAGGTGATGAAAGATATTTTCAATAAAGCTTCTATGATAAAGATGTTGATTATAAGAGATTTTTACTAGTAACTCTGTATCAAGCTGAACTTGCACACTAAAATCAAAGTTGGTCTTTTCATGATCATCTATGACGTTCACAACTTTCAATTCTTCTGAATCGGACTCACTCGAATCTACGAAGCTGTCCGAGGCAATCGGGAAATTTTCAAATGCCACAATATGATGGATAAGTGCATGATTCGATCCGGTAACCGCTTGAATATCAGCCAATGTTAGATAATTATATTTTTCAGAGTTGACAGATGCCTCCTGAACCTGGATCAGCAATTCCTTGAAGGTTTGCTTGTCCAATGTACGAATGCGAACAGGAATGGTATTAATAAAAATTCCAACTATTTTTTCCACATCAGGAATCTCTGGTGATCTTCCTGAAATAACCGATCCAAATATAGCTTCCTGCGAGTTATTATACTTTTGGAGCAGGATGCCCCACATTGTTTGAAACAAGGTACTTATTGTTACTTGGCAAGCTTTTGCTACCTGCACCAGTTCCTCCGTCAGCTTTTTATCAAAGTGGAAGGTTACCTTATCAATGGAGCATACTTCCTTCTCTCCCTTAGCGTTTTGCTTAGGGATAACAGATGCCCCCTCGAAATCTTGTAGATATTCACCCCAATAGGCTTTTCCTTCCTCTTCATCCTGTTCTTCAAGCCAACGAATATATCTGCTATACGGAATCGATTTCTCAGCAGGGATAGGTTGATTTGCTACGAAGCATTGATAAAAATAGAACAGCTCCTGATACAAAATTCCTGTACACCATCCATCAATGATAATATGGTGGCTACTGATCACTAATTCGTATTGGTTAGGGGCGACTTTTAATAAAGATAACCGCATGAGGATGTCCCGGGAGAGGTCAAAGCCCTCGTCCCGGTCCCTCTGTTTTGCTACTCGAAGAGCCTTTTCTTTATCCGACTCGCTCTTCATAGAGAAATCCTCATAATGAATGCTTGCTGTTCTCTCCTTTAACACAACCTGCATCGGCTCTTTTAATTTCTGATATAAAAAGATCGTACGCAGAACATCATACTTGCGAATCAGCTCGTTAAAACTTTTCTCAAGGGATTCGACACATATGTCACCTTCTATTTGAAAAGTTGTCTGATCAAAATAGGCAAGGTTTTCTTTGTCTTTTAATGTATGAAACAACATTCCTCGTTGCATCGGGGATAAACTATAAATGTCTTTGACGTCTGAGGTATTAATCAAGTTAATCTTCTCCTCCTCAGGATACCTTTATAGATTTTTAAGTGTTGCAAACACGTCGTCTAAGTCCTCTAAAGAAAGCTTCTTCGTACTAAAATCACTAGGTGTTCGCTCTGTCTGCTCTCGTTGAACACAATGTTCGAGGACTGCTTTTAAATTGCTCTTATAACGATCTGCCAGACGTTGAATTGTCTCCTGTTCGTAACGTTTCGGATTATAATCAAAAGTAACAAGCAACGTGTTATTCATTACAAGGCAAGTCATATTAAGCGAGCCCGGATTTGCGTTCATTGGGCTTATCTGGTCTCCTGTATTGATAAGGACTCCATTATCCGTCTCAGACTGACTAGCGGAATCTTCTCCCATCTGACCTAGGTAGTTGAAGCTTATGTGATGAGAACTTAATTGGCTCTGGCTTACATCAGAATGAGACATGTGTTGTAAGATCCCAAAACCAATACCATTATTCGGTACATTGCGCAGCGTTTCTTTTACATGTTTAATCACGCTGGAAAGTTGATGGTTCTCTACTTCAAACAGAACTGGATAAATTGTAGTAAACCAGCCAATTGTACGGCTCAAATCAATGCCTTCGACGATCGTCTCACGGCCATGACCTTCCAAATTCACTATGATATCGCTTTGCTTCGTCCACTCATTTATGCTAAGAACCAACGCTGCCAGCAATAAATCATCCGCTTTTGTCTTATAAGCATGGTGGGCATCCGTAAGCAGGTCTTGGGTTTCATTTATATCAAAGGTAAGCTGTACTTCTTTTGTATCTCCAAAAAGGAATGTATCGCTTGATTCCTTATCCGCAGGCAGCTCTCTTACCGATTTATTCAACAACCCTTTCCAGTAGCTTGCCTCGTCTTGTAGCTTTTTGCTGCGAGCATACCCCTTCAGTTGTACAGCCCACGCCTTAAAGGAAGTGGTTTTCGCCGGCAACTCACCCTTTTGCTCATAAAGCGTCTGGAAATCCTCCAGCAGGATGCGCCATGAGACACCATCAATTAAGAGATGATGTACGACAATCAGAAGATAATCGCCATATGCCGTATGGTATAAGCCAAGCTTTACAAGAGGGCCTGTTGTCAAATCAAAGCTTGCTTGGAGTTGATCCGCTTCTTGTTCGATGCGCATTTGCCAGTCTCTTTCCTTGGTTACATCCACCTCATGCAGGGTAAAAAACTCTCCCTCGATACCTTGATTTTCTTGAATGATCTTCTCTCTAAACTGGTACTTCATTCTTAAGGCATCATGGTGTCTAACAATGGTTGTAAATGCTTGTTCTATTCGTTGACGATCCCAGCCTTGTTCATTTGGCAGAAGCATAGATTGATTAAAGTGGTGTGGATGCACAAAGGGTTGTTCAAAGAACCAGGATTGAATCGGTGTAAGTGGCACTTCGCCTTCAATTGAATCTTGTTCAATCAAAGCACCTCTTTGTTCAAGGTAAGGAGCCAGCATGGAAATCGTTGGATTTTTAAAAATATGTCTACTATCCAATTTCCGATTATATTTGCTAAGTCTAGCTACGATTTGCAATGCCTTAATGGAGTCTCCGCCTCGTTCAAAGAAGTTGTCCTCTACCCCAATCGGTTTGAACTGCAGGACTTCTTCCCATACCTGAACCAGTATTTCCTCGTCCTGAGAAGAAGGGGCAACGATTTCATGGCCTGTTTGTGCTGAAATGAATTCGGAAGGGTCAGGTAATGCTTGTTTATTTACCTTTCCGTTTCCTGTCAATGGAATATGATCTACTTTAATAAAGTAAGCAGGAATCATAAACTCAGGTAGAGCTTTAGCCAAATGATGGCGCAAATCGTTGACTTTCACTTCTTTATCCTCGATGAAATAGGCGCATAGTGTCGTTGCTCCATGTGTATCGACTATTGGTACAACAACAGCTTCTGTAATCGAAGGATGCGTAAGTAATTGGCTGGTAACCTCCCCAAGCTCGACCCGATTTCCGCGTACTTTAACCTGATCATCCATACGACCGACATATTCGATATTGCCATCAGGCAACCAGCGAGCTACGTCTCCTGTTTTATACATACGCTCACCAGGTGCAAAGGGGTTGTTTACAAATTTTTCTTGTGTCAGCTCTGGACGATTCAAGTACCCACGGCTTAATCCAGCCCCTGCTATGCAAAGCTCACCTGGAACCCCGATTGGTTGTAGCTGTTGATTTTCATTGATGATATAGGCCTTTTGATTAGGGAACGGTTTACCAATCGTGATACGCTTGTCCTCTGCTGTAACCACACCAAAGGTACTGCAAACAGTTGATTCTGTAGGGCCGTATCCGTTTATAAAGGTGCGGTTTTGCCCCCAAGTTTGTACAATGTCAAATGTGCAAGCTTCTCCGACACTAACTATGCACTCTAAAGCTGGCAGTTCCCTATAAGGAACGGATCTTAATAAAGATGGCGGCAATGCTACTGTTGTTATTTGATTCTCAAGTAAGTAGGGAACTAAATTGGTTAATAGCTCCTCTTTCTCTTCTATATATAAAGTTGATCCAGTTAAAAGAGCTGGAAAGATCTCTGCTACCGAGGCATCAAAGCTGCTAGAGGCAAATTGAAGGACTCTGCTTCCTGCTCCCATTTTATAGGGGTGAGAAATATGAATCAGATTATGTAATGAACGATGCTCGATCATTACTCCCTTGGACTTTCCAGTAGAGCCTGATGTGTAAATAATATAGGCCAAATCCGCAGGCTGATTCATACTAGATAAATTCGTAGCATCCTCATGATAAATATCAGCTTGATCAACGAAGAGAACTTCCCCCGAATATCCTGTAGGTATTTGGATTTCTTTTTGAGTTAACAGCATTGCAGTCTGGCTATCCTCTAGCATGTGTTCAATACGATCAAGCGGGTACGTTGGATCAATTGGCAGGTATGCTCCTCCTGCCTTTAATACGGCTAGGATACTAATGATCAGCTCATGTGAACGATTAATCATGACCGCAATTATTTGATCACGCCCGACCCCATGCTCTCTTAATGTACGAGCCATCTGATTTGATCTTTGGTTAAGCTCACGATAGGTTAACTCCTGACCTTTATATACAAGTGCCACTGCATCAGGTGTCTTCATAGCCTGTTCTTCAAATCTGTTTTGGATTGCCTGATCGTAGGTTATTTTTGTTGGTTGATGATTGAATTCCTCTAAGATTTGGATTCTCTCATCTTCTGTCGTCAACTGAATATCAGCTAAACGAATTTGAGGATTTTCCATAATCTGCTCGATGATATGTTCAAAGTGTCCGATCATTCGCTGAATCGTATTGCGCTCAAATAGGCTTGTGCTATACTCCACGCCAATTTCTAGACCGTCTGCTTCAAATACCATCCAGCTCATATCAAACTTGGAGTTAGTCCAGTCAATATCCAATGCTTCTATACCCCAATTGGGTAGCTCCACGTGGGATATCTCCAGATTTTGTACACCAAACATTGTGTCAAATAGCGGATGTCTGCTTGTATCCCTTTGAACCTTTACTTTTTCAATTACATCTTCAAACGGATACTCCTGATGACCATAGACCTCTAGCATTTTATTTTTCACATTTGCTAAAAACTCTTCGAAGGATTGCTCAGACTCCAACTGATTTCGGACTGCCAGCGTATTTACAAACATACCGACAGTGGACATGACATCTGGATGCGGTCGGTCCGAAACAGGCGTACCAACAATAATGTCGCGCTGATTCGTGTATTTGTGCAGAAGAACGTTATATGTCGCAAGCAGTACCATATATAGCGTTACTTCGTGATTTTTCATGAAGGCTGTTACGCTTTCATGGAGATCACCACGTAGGCTTTGGCTTACATAATCTCCTTCCAATCGGCGAATTGGGGGACGAGAATAATCAGTAGGTAGCTCCAACACCGGCAACTCTCCAGAAAATTGCTGCAACCAGAAATTTTCACTTTCTTTCAAACGATCCTGCTGGGACAATTGCCACACAGCGTAATCTTTATAGTGTATCTTCACTTCAGGTAACGCTTGCCCTTGATACAACTGGATAAGCTCCTGGAACAAGATCGTAGTCGATACGCCGTCTCCTACAATATGGTGTACATCCATCATAAGAATGTGCTCATCTTTATGAATCGTAAGAAGACTGGCTCGGAACAAAGGAGCTGTACTGATGTCAAACGGTTGGACAAACGAATCCTTTAATCTTGAAACATCATTGGCGCTGACGGTTTTCATGTCCATTTTCCATGAAACCTGTTCGTGAACTTTTTGAACTAGCTGCTCCTCGATCATATGAAAGGAGGTTCGTAATGATTCGTGACGATCCATTAATGTTTGGAATACCTTCTCTAATTTCTCTGCATCTACCGAGCCCTTCATTTTATAGAAAGACGGCATGTTATAGCTCGTGCCTTGAGCCTTATCTTCCAATGATTGAATGACATACATCCTTTTTTGTGCAGAAGAGACAGGGTAGTATTCTTGTTTGGCTGCGGGTTGAATTCCGACGTATTCTTCTTCATCCCGACCGTCGATAAAACGCGCCATTTCTTTTACTGTCGTATGCTTAAAAATCTCACGCAAAGGCAGATCAATCTTTAATTCCTTATAAATATTGGAAGCAAGCATCATTGCCTTGATAGAGTGACCACCTAGCTCAAAGAAGTTATCCTCTATCCCTACTCGCTCCATTCCCAGCACCTTTTGCCAAATCTGTACAAGAATCTCCTCTGTTGGGTTCGTTGGAGCTACATATTCGGTTTGCAGCTCTACTTCTTTTTCTGGTTCTGGCAAGGCTTTCTTGTCTATCTTTCCGTTTACTGTGACTGGAATCTTATCGACTTTTATAAAAAACGATGGAATCATATAGTCTGGTAACGTTTGACTTAATTCCTTACGTAAGGCTGAAACCTTTAAATCGTTGTCCGTCACCAAATATGCGCATAGGTATACCTGCTTTTGTTCTCCTGAACGAGCTAGAACCACAGCTTGCTTTACAGATGGGGCTTGGTTTAGCCGAGCTTCAATTTCTCCAAGCTCAATCCTAAATCCACGAATTTTTACTTGGCCATCCATACGGCCTAAAAATTCGATTGTTCCATCCGGCAACCATCTAGCTAAGTCTCCCGTTTTATACATTCTCCCGTTTGGTACATAAGGATCGTTCACGAACTTTTCATCTGTAAGCTCAGGTCTATGTAAATATCCGCGAGCTACGCCTTCTCCACCTACGCATAATTCCCCGGGAACACCGATTGGCTGAATATGACCGTATTGATCCAAAATATACGCTCGCTTATTAACGGTTGGCGTACCAATCGAAGGCTTATCCGTCATCTCTACACAATTACCAATCGAAGCATCAACCGTCGTTTCTGTCGGACCATACGCATTTAAAAATGTGCGGTTTGCTCCCCAAATCCTTACTAAATCGGCCGGTAATTCTTCCCCGCCAGTACTGATTGTTTTGAGCTTAGGCAGTTTTGCATATGGTAATTCTTTTAGGACGCTTGGTGGAATAAACGGAATAGTCGTAATGCCAGCTTCGTCTAACCACTCCATAAAGGCGTGTCCGGATAGCAATTGCTCTTTTTTTACAAGATGCAAGGTAGCTCCTGTTAATAGGCTGTGGAAGATATCACCCACCGAAGCATCAAAGCTTAAAGAGGCAAACTGCAAAACCTGGCTTCCCTGTGCGATTCCATAGATTCCTGCTGACAAATGCAAATTATGAACAGCACGATGATCAATCATGACACCCTTAGGCTGACCAGTAGAACCGGACGTGTAGATAATATAAGCTAAGTCGCTGGATTGATTGACAATCTCTACATCTGAAGACCGCTCGTGATACACCGTATCTTCCTCAAGATACAGGACATGCCCTTGATAGATGGAAGGAATTTCGCTCTGTTTCGTGGTTAACAGCCAATTGGTTCCACTGTCTTCCAGCATATATTGGATTCGGTCGAGCGGATATTCCGGATCAATTGGTACGTATGCACCGCCTGCTTTTATAACGGCTAGCACACCAACGATCATTTCTAATGAGCGCTGCACCATAATTCCAACGAGTTCTTCTTGCTGCAAGCCCTTCATTCTTAGTGTCCAAGCTAATTGATTTACTCGCTGATTTAGCTCCTGATAGGTCAATTGTTGATCTTCAAATCGAAGTGCAATTGCTTCTGGAGTTCGTTTCACCTGGTCTTCAAACAGTTCAGGGAGCGTTTTTTCTGTTACAAAATCAACTATCTCCCCTTGGAAATCGTGCAAGATTTGATAGCGTTCCTCTTCTGTGATCATTGCTATTTCTTCCAACCGGACATCCGGATTCTTGATTACAGCTAGAGCCAGTTGCTTCATATGCTGGAACAGTCTTGTTACATTTTCGCTTGAGTACACGTCATCGTTGAATTGGAAGGCAATATCAAGCTGATCCTCATTAGGCCGAATCATCACGTTTAGGTCATAGCTTGTTTTCTCATAGGTTTTTATACTATCCATCGTAAATTCTTCTTCCTCAAAAGAACCTTCACTTATCGGATAGTTTTCAAAAACTAAGATGTGATCTAGCAATTGACCAGAAAATCCTGCATCGGTTTGAATATCTGCCAAGGATACAAACTCATACTGTTTAGACAATAGCGTAGATTCGTGAACTCTTTTTAATAAATGGCTAAAGGTATCATTCGTTTGTTTTTGAATACGAATAGGGACAGTGTTGATAAACAAGCCAACCATGTTTTCTACGCCATGGATTTCAGAGGGGCGGCCAGATACGACCGCACCAAACACAACATCATCCTTATTGTTATACTTTTGCAGCAGCATGCCCCAAATTGTTTGAAAAAACGTATTTACTGTCACTGAATAATGACGAGCAAGCTGAGTAAGTCCTTCCGTTATGTCCTTATCCAGTGTAAAGGCGCATTCCTGTACCTCGTTGTTATGACTTGTATGCTTCGTATCGAGACGAATGATACCTGTTAATTCCTCATAGCCCTCTAAGTAATTTTTCCAGTAATCCCTTGCCTTTGTTACATTCTGCTTCTCAAGCCAACGGATATACTCGCTATAGGCAGGAACGCTCTCAACGGTAATCGGTATATTTTGACGATGCTGCTGATACATTCTGAACAAATCCTGTAACACAATGCCCATGCACCAGCCGTCCATTAAAATATGATGGAAGCTCCAAATTAAATGATAGGACTCAGCACCAGCCTTCAAAATAGCAAAACGCATGAGAATGTCCTTCGAGAGTTCAAATCCCTTCTCCCGATCCTGATTTTTAAACTCTTCAACATATTCACTCACAGCTTTAGAATCTAGGTGGGAGATATCTTCAAAATGCACACTTGTTTTTCTTTCTTTTAAAACCATTTGCATGGGCTGGGTCATATTTTTATACAGAAAAACGGTTCGTAGCACATCATATTTGTTTATGAGATGCTGAAAACTGGCTTCGAAGCTATCTACATATAGTTGTCCCTTAATCGTAAAGTGTAATTGCTCAAAATAAGCCGTGCTTTCTTCTTTTAAATGCTGAAATAACATGCCTTTTTGTAGCGGAGATAATGTATAGATGTCTTTAATATTTGCTTTACTTAACATATAAAGCCTCCTAATGACATAACCAAAGTTTATTCATCTAGTAACTCAAATACTGATTCTAAATCCTCCATCGAAAGCTCTTTGGTGGAAAAATCACTCGGGGTTAATTCTGTTTCTGTTTGCTGAACACAATGATTAATAATCTCCAACAAGTGATATTGATAACGTTGAATCAGCTTTTCCATAGTAGAATCATGATAAGCTTGGCTATCATAAGATATTTGAATGGA
The DNA here is from genome assembly GCF_010748895.1 of Brevibacillus sp. 7WMA2. Classification (NCBI taxonomy): domain Bacteria; kingdom Bacillati; phylum Bacillota; class Bacilli; order Caryophanales; family Paenibacillaceae; genus Brevibacillus; species Brevibacillus sp. 7WMA2. The sequence goes on along the minus strand of NZ_CP048799.1, from coordinate 4,795,463 downwards.
CAACTGATTTTCCACTACAATTCCACTCACATTTATCGGGAACAAGCCTTGATTCATCTGACTAATCTGTTGACCGGAAGACAATGGGGACAATTGATACTCCTCTTCCTGTCCAGATTGATCCATTTGCCCAAGGTAATTGAAGCTAATCTCTGGATTTATCGCATGGGAGCTTAGATCCAGCTCTGTACTTCCTTGATTCGATAGGTATCTAACAACCCCATAGCCAATCCCTTTATTCGGTATTTGTCGCAGCTCTTCTTTTACTTGCTTCACCGCATTTGCAATCCCTTGCTTCTGCAAATCAAATACCACTGGATACATGGACGTAAACCAACCAACTGTACGGTTAATGTCAATGTCCACCCCAATATCCTCGCGTCCGTGGCCTTCTAGTGTAATTGCGATTGAATTGCTTTGTGCCCATTCCTGAATAGTTAGAGCTAATGCTGTCAACAAAAGATCGTTAATCTGTGTGTTGTAGGCGTTATGGGCATCCGTTAATAGTTTATTCGTTTGCTCTTTTGTCAATTGGATAGCGACCTCTTGTACATCCTTGAGTAGATACGAGGCACCTACTTTTGAATCTCTTGGCAATGCAGGTAGCTCTTTTGCAATCATGCTTTGCCAGTATTTCAGCTCTGATTGAATTTCTTCACTAGTAGCGTACTCTAGCAGGCTCTTGGCCCATTTTTGGTAGGAGTCTGTTTTGCTCGTAAATGCAATCGGCTCTCCCTGCAAATCTAGTTGATAGCCATTCATGAAATCCTCCGTAATGATTCGCCATGAAACGGCATCGACCACTAAGTGATGAATTGCTATCAAAAGATGATCCCCCTCAGATGTCTGAAAGAGTCCCAGTTGAACCAATGGACCGTCCTGCAAGTTCATTGCGGATTGTAGACGATTAGCTGCTTGCTCGATCAGCTCTGGCACATTCGCCTGTTGTCTAAAGTCAAAAATGCTTAGCTCAAACAACTTGCCTTCCACTCCGCGATTGATCTGAATCGTTTTGCCATTTTCCTGCTGATAAGCCATTCGCAAGGCATCATGGTGTTCTGCAATTTTTTGGAACACCCTTTGTACAACGTGCTGATCCCACCCTTCCTTTCGATAAAACATCATGGACTGATTCCAATGATGTGGAATATCGAAGGATTGCTGGAAAAACCATTCCTGTATAGGGGTTAGCTCTACCTTTCCTTGAACAATTCCTTGCTCAGCTTTACTGTCCTTGGTTTTGATGTATGGAATAACCTGAGCAATCGTTTGTGCCTGGAATAAATCCTTAACTTCCAATTTTAATTGCTTCGTATTTAATCTTGCTGCAATCTGAATAGCCTTGATCGAATCCCCACCCAGTTTAAAGAAGTTATCATGGATTCCCACTTGGGAAACTCCTAGCACTTCTGTCCATAGTTCCGCCAGCGTTTCTTCTAACGTGGTGGTTGGGGCAACGTAATCGATCTCTGATTGCTTGGACAAATCCGGTAGTGGGAGTGCTTTTTTATCTACTTTCCCATTCGATGTAATTGGGAACTCTGTCATTTCCGTAAAAAAGGCCGGAATCATAAAATGAGGTAGCTTTCTGCCTAGATATTGACGAAGCTCGGCTACATCAAAAGATTTTTTCGGTACAACATAAGCACATAGATATGTCTGATTCTGATCGTCTTGTCTTGCGAGCACTACTGTCTCCTGAATTGCTTCATGCTCCAAAATAGCGGATTCGATCTCACCTAATTCAACCCGGTATCCTCTGATCTTAATTTGATCATCCAATCTACCTAGATACTCAATATTTCCATCTGGTAACCAGCGGGCAATATCTCCGGTTTTATACATGCGTTCGCCAGGGACAAACGGATTAGCTACAAAACGCTCACTCGTTAACTCTGGACGATGCAGATAGCCGCGTGCTAGGCTGTCGCCGCTCACGCATAGTTCACCTGGAATCCCTACTGGCTGTAATTGATTCTCTTTATTCAGGATAAATACCTGATTATTAGCAATTGGACGCCCTATCGGGATTTTTTTATCCTCAGGACTCACTATATAGCTGGTTGTTACAACCGTGTTCTCAGTAGGCCCATAGTTATTTACAATCTGATACTTCTTCTGCTGAACGGCTTGCTGGGCTTTATCACCGCCGATAAGCAACCAGCGTAGGGCAGTATGATCCGTATGATCTGTCAGCATAAACTGTTCAGCAAATTGCGTAGGTAAAAAGCTGATCGTAATTCCTTGATCTGTTACGTACTGATTCAGTTTTTCTACATCGTATCTTGTCTCTTGATCGATGACGTAAATCGTTGCACCAGCTATTAAGTAAGGGAAGACCTCCCATACAGATGCATCAAATCCAACCCCTGCGTATTTGGTGCTTCGATCATCCTTTGTGATGCCAAAATACTGAACGTGCCAAGCTGAAAGATTCATCAACGATCTATGCTCCACCATGACACCTTTTGGTTGCCCAGTGGAACCCGACGTATAAATGACATAGGCTAGATCGGTTGCTTTGTTATTCATAGGTACGTCTTTCAGCTCTTCGGTAGACAACTTCTTGCTATCAATTTCCAAGATTTCCCCAGCAAATTGTGTCTGTACCTGTTCATGACCTCTCACTAACAGAACCTTTGATTGACTATCCTCCAAAATATAGGCAATTCGTTCCGCCGGATAAGTTGGGTCAATTGGTAGATAAGCCCCTCCTGCTTTTAGAACAGCTAGAATGCCTACAAAAAACTCGATGGAAGGCTCAATCATAACAGCCACAAGTTGCTCGTTTGTTATGCCTTTTTGTTTTAAGAGGGTAGCCAGATGGTTGGCTTTGGCGTTTAATTCTTTGTATGTTACTTGCTCTTCACCAAATACTATCGCCTTTTGATCAGGCATATTTTGCACTTGCTCCTCAAAGAGCTGATGAACTGTTTTATTTACTGGATAATCCGATTGAGTCAAATTAAATACCGATAAAATCTGATGTTTTTCATCCTCCGTCGCTACTTCTAAGTCAGCAATCAAACGTTCAGGAGCATCCCCGATCTGTTTTAGTAAATGGGTGAATCGTTTGCCTAATCGCTCAATTGTTTCTGGCTTAAAGAGCGAGGTACTATACTCAATGGTGACATACAAATTTTCCGCTTCCGCCATCATCCATGTCAGGTCGAATTTTGCATTTTTCCATGTTAAATCCCGCGGCTGAAAGGAGAGATCCATGATATTGATTTCAGCCATTTCCATATTCTGCAAAGCAAACATGGTATCAAACAGTGGATGACGACTTAAATCTCTTTCTAAATCAAGCTTTTCAAGTAATTCCTCAAACGGATATTCTGCATTGTCATAGGCGTGCAATACCTGCTCCTTAACCTCGGACAGATATGTACTAAAGGTTTGAGTTGATTTTGGCTGCCCTCGGAAGGCTAACGTGTTCACGAACATACCAACAATCTTTTCTACATCCGCATGAGGTCGGCCAGCAATAGGAGAACCCACAATAACGTCCTCTTGCCCCGTATATTTTGACAATAATACTTGGTAGGCGGCCAGCAATGTCATATACAAGGTTGTACCCTGCGAGGAGGACAGTTTCTTTACTTTGTTTATGATCTCGGCACTAATTTCAAATGACCATATATCCCCTTCTGACTGCTGAATAGATGGACGAGTGTAATCGGTAGGCATTTCCAGTACAGGTAACTCTCCCGAAAATTGGTTAAGCCAATACTGCTCCTGTTCTCGTAAACGATTAACCTGGGCTTCTGCCTGCTGCCAAACAGCATAATCCTTGTATTGAATTCTAAGAGAAGGGAGCTCCTTGCCCTGATAGATTTGCATCAGGTCTTGGAATAATACATTGGTTGATACCCCATCTGAAATAATATGGTGCATATCAAGCATCAGTAGATGTCGATCAGCTTCCATTCGTACGAGTCCCGCTCTAAATAAAGAAGCGTCACTTAAATCAAACGGCTGGATAAAACCATCAATGATTTGCGGAAGGTCCTCGTCTTTTGCTTCCATGACCATTAAATCCCATTCCACGTCAGAATGGATCTTCTGCATTAATACCTCATCAACCATGTGAAAGGACGTTCTCAACGATTCATGTCTTATGACCAGTTTCTTTAATGCTTTTTGTAACCCTACTACATCGAGGGCTCCTCCTATTTCAAGCAAAAAAGGCATGTTGTAGCTGGTTGTATTACTGCTACCGATTTGCTCTACTACATACATTCGGCGCTGTGCAGAAGAAACCGGATAAAATTCCTGTTTTGCCGCCGGTTCAATCGCTATATAATCCGACACTTCTGTGTTTGTAAGAAATGCGGCCAATTCTTTTACTGAAGGTCGAGCAAACACGTCCTTGAGCGGTACCTCTATATCTAATTCCTTGTGCATTCTTGAAACCAGCATCATCGCTTTTAACGAATGTCCGCCCAGCTCGAAGAAATTATCCTGCGTACCGACTTGTTCAACACTTAGGATTTCTTGAAATAATTGAACCAGCTTTTCCTCTGTTTCGGTCTCAGGAGCAATATAAGAGCTTACTTGTTGAACATCTGGCTCTGGCAATGCACGCTTGTCTGCCTTGCCATTTGAAGTGAGCGGCATTTTATCTATCTCGATAAAATAAGATGGCACCATAGAATCCGGCAATGTTTCCTTGATATGCTTGCGAAGCTCTGCGACTGACCAGGCACCATTTGTCACTAGATAGGCACATAGGAAGGAATGCCCCTGCTCATCCTGCTTTGCCAGCAAAACAGTCTCGCTAATAGCAGGATGCTCTAGTAATCTAGCTTCAATTTCACCTAATTCGATCCGATGTCCCCGAATCTTAACTTGTTCATCTATTCTACCTACGTACTCAATGCTTCCATCCGGTAACCAACGCGCTAAATCCCCTGTGCGATACATTCTCTCTCCCTGCACAAAAGGATTTTCAACGAAACGATCAGCAGTCAGCTCTGGAAGATTGAGATACCCGCGGGCAAGCCCTTCCCCGCTCACACATAACTCGCCTAATGCACCTATCGGCTGTAATTGATTGTCTGCTCCTAAAATAAACACCTTCGTATTGTTCAACGGGCGACCTATCGGCATAATCCCCGTCTCCTTGATCGTATGGTCCACCGTATAGGTAGTGGCAAAAACAGTAGTTTCTGTTGGTCCATACCCATTGACTAAACGTCCAGCTCCCAAATAATCCAGCGCTTTTTCTACGTGCTTGATCGAAGCCTTTTCTCCTCCAAACACCACCTTACGCATGTGTTTGAGACTAGTCACATCCAGCTCAACCAGAGTGTTAAATAGAGATGTTGTCATAAAGGACACGGTAATATGCTGGTCTTGAATGACCGATGCCAAATCAGTCGGATTCATCAGTACATGCGTTGGTACTAAAATAAGAGAAGCTCCGTTTAACAATGCGCTGTATATATCAAAGGTAGATCCATCAAACGCGTAATTGGACAACTGGAGAAGACGATCATTTGGCGTAATCTCCATGTAACCATTGTTCATGATGGTCTTGACGATATTTTGATGGGTTGTCAGATTTCCCTTTGGTTTACCTGTTGAACCTGAGGTATACATAACATAAGCAAGGTCTTGTGCTTGGTTGACCAAATCTAAATTATCTGTATTCTCATCCATCCAGCTATTTTCTTTTAACAGTAGTACCTCGCCCTGATAATTAGCTGGGATCATTTCAGCTTTTTGCACCAATAGCAAATGGGTACGACTATCTGCTAGCATGTATTGAATGCGTTCACTCGGATAAGATGGATCGATAGGCATATAAGCGCCACCAGCTTTAAAGATCGCTAGAATGGCTATGATCATCTCTAAGGAACGATCCGTAAGTAACCCTATCACCTGATCAGGTAAAACCCCTTGTTTGCGCAAACCGCGGGCCATTTGATTCGCCTTTTCGTTCAACTCGCGGTATGTTAGTTGAGCCTCGCCAAATACGAGTGCCACTTGATCAGGGTTCTTGTCAACCTGCTCTTGAAACAGCTCATGAATCGTTTTTTCTCTTGGGTACTTTGCATCCGTACGATTAAAAATGGTTAAAAGCTTATCCTTTTCCAAATCAGATACTAACTCGGTAGCTGGGTCAAAGATATCCTGCTGCTCAATAACCAAAGAGACCAGCTTTTTCATATTCAGCTCTAAAAGATTGAGGTACTCTTTTGAATAAACACTTTCGTTATACATAAACTTAAAGATTAATTCCTTGCCAGGAATGACTAGCACGGTCAGATCATAGTGCGTCTGCTCAAACGTGTGGGCATCCTTCACGGCAAATCCGAGTACGTTTTCTTGATTAAATGTTTCTTGATCCATCGGGAAATTTTCAAACGCTAAAATATGATCAAGCAATTGATGCGTATAAGCTGCGCTCGCCTGGATATCGGCTAAAGAAAGATATCCGTATTTTTCTGCCTCCAGCGCTGTTTGCTGTACGTTTTTCAGCACTTCCCCAAACGTTTTTCCTGCTTCTTTTTTAATACGAATAGGAATGGTATTACTAAATAGCCCCACCATTTGTTCAACATTGGGCACCTCGGCGGGTCGTCCGGAGACAACCACACCGTAGGCCGCGTCATTCGTGTTATTGTATTTTTGCAATAACGCTCCCCAAATTGTTTGCACAACAGTATTTAAGGTCACCTGATACTTTTGAGCCGTTTGCGTTAGTTTTTGTGTAGCTTCCTCTCCCAAGGAGAAAATGAATTCCTCTTGCTTGTAGGGATGATTGCCTAACCTTAGACGCGGGATTCCCGTAAGGTTTTCAAACCCCTGTAGATACTCCTTCCAAAATGCCAATGCTTGTTGGTCATCTTGTTTCTTTAACCAGCGTATATATTCGCTATATTGAGGGGCCACCTCTGGAAGTAAGGCCTGTCCTGACAAGCGACGTTGGTACATTTGAAATAAATCCTGAAAAACGATACCCGTACACCAGCCATCCATCAGGATATGATGATGACTCCACAGTAATTCATACCGATTGGCGGCTGTTTGAAACAATGTAAAACGTAGCAGGATATCCCGGGAAAGGTCGAAGCCTCTTTCCCGGTCTTTTTTTCTATATTCCTCAATGAATTTCCGTTGCTCTTCTTCATTGATTTGAGTAAGGTCCTCAAGCTGTAAATCTATTTTTCGTTCACTAAGCACAACCTGAACAGGGTCTACTTTTTTATAGCGGAACACACTTCGGAACATGTCGTATTTTTGTACGAGTCCCTGAATACTTTCAGCCAAATAGGTTGGGTTTACAACCCCCTCCAGCAAAAGGGTAACCTGCTCGAAATAGGCATCGCTTTGCGGGTCTTTCATGGAATGAAATAGCATACCCTTTTGCAACGGAGAAAGTGAATAGATATCTTTGATCTTGTCTTTTTTTTGCACGATGTGTGGCACCACCTATCTCATTGCGATTACAGATCATCTATGTCTTCAAACAAATCATCTAATAGATCGTCAAGCTGTTCTTGGCTTAATTCCTTTTCTGTAAAATCAGTAGGTGTAAATTCTACGGTATCCTTTTCCAAGCAATGCTTACTAATTAGAAGTAAATGGTGCTTGAAGCGCTCCATCAAAATTTCAACAATCGCTCGATCAACGGCTGCAGGAGCAAATCGGCAATTTACATGCAACTGGTTATTCGAGACCGCTCCATTAAACTCCAGCAGGTGCGTGTCATAATATTGCGGGCTGATCGGCTGACCAGTAGGAATCCCAGCAGATTCGCTCTCCTCCTCTTGTTGATCAAATACCCCCAGATAGTTAAAGCTGATCTCTGGGCGAAGCGAGAAGGTTACCTCCTGTTTGTTCGCATCGCTTGTCAGATGCTTGAGTATGCCGTAGCCCATGCCTTTATTAGGAACTCGGCGCAGGGTTTCTTTTACCGATTTAATGATGAGAGGCAATTCGTCATTTTCTAAATCAATCACGACTGGGAATAGTGAGGTAAACCATCCAACAGTGCGGTTGACATCTACCCCTTCACCTATTTCCTCACGACCATGACCCTCTAAGTGGATAGCCACTCGATTCTCTTTTGTCCATTCCTTACTTGCTAATCCTAATGCAGCAAGCAACAGATCATTAATCTCCGTTCGATAAGCTCGATGTACACGAGTAAGAAGATTTTGGGTTTCTTCTTCTGTTAGACTCATCGTGGCATATTCGCTGTCCTTCACATAATATCTACCGTCATTGTTTCCTTTTTTAGGAAGAGGGGCGATCGATATTTCTTCCATCTGCTTCCAATATGAAATCTCATGTAAAAGAGCATGACTATTTGCATATTCATTCAAGCGCTCACTCCATGTTTTAAAGGAGGTCGTTTTTTCAGGAAGTACAATTGCTTGACCTTGAATGACTTGCTGATAAGCATTATGAAAATCCTCAAGCAATATACGCCAAGAGACGCCGTCAATCACTAGGTGATGGATCACGATCAGTAAATAATCCCCAGCCTTGGTGGTAAATAAGCCAAGTCGTACCAGAGGTCCCTTTTCTAAATCAAAGCTCGCTTGCAATTGAGTAGCGATTTGCTCAATTTTCGTTGCCTGCGTATTAGTTGGTTCTTGGGTAAAATCGAACACCTGCAATGTGAACGCCTTGTCCTCAAGTCCCCTGTTGATCTGAGTCACCTTGCCCTCGGTATGCGGATACACCATTCGCAGGGCATCGTGATGCTCCGTTATTTTTTCAAATACCTGCTCGATCGCATCTTGGTTCCAGCCATTCGAGCTGTACAGTAACGAATCCTGATTAAAATGCTGCGGCTGTTCCTGATTTTCTTCAAAGAATGCTTTTTGAATTGGCGTAAGCATAACTTCGCCTTCAACAGTTCCTTGTTCAAGTAATGCCTGACTGGTTTGCATCCATGGAGCAAGTTCTGCAATCGTTGGGTGCTTAAACAGATGGCTGATTTCCAGCTTGCGGTGGTAACGACGCAATCTTGCTGTGATTTGAATTGCTTTGATGGAGTCACCGCCCAGCTCAAAGAAGTTATCGTAAATACCGATCCGCTCGACACGTAACACCTCTTGCCAAACCTCAACAAGGATTTTTTGGCTTTCGGTAGTAGCCTCTACGTACTCCACTCCCGTTTGTATTTGTCCATCAGGCTCTGGTAAAGCTTTTTTATTCACCTTCCCGCTTGGTGTCAAAGGAAACTCCTCAAGCTCGATAAAATAAGCAGGAATCATATAATCGGGGAGTGTTTTTCCTAGATGTTTGCGCAGTTCTGCTACCGTCCATTCATCTGCTGCTACCAGATAAGCACACAGATAAGCTTGACCTTGTTCATCTTCACGCGCCAGCACAACCGCCTCTATTACCTGCTCATGCTCAAGAAGCCGCGTCTCAATTTCACCCAATTCAATTCGGTGTCCACGAATTTTCACCTGATCATCAATACGTCCTAAAAACTCAATATTTCCATCCGGAAGCCAACGTACTAAGTCCCCCGTCTTATACATTCTTTCGCCTTGGGCAAATGGATTATCCACAAATTTCTCTTTAGTTAGTTCAGGGCGGTTCCAATATCCAGGAGCAATCCCTACTCCACCGATGCATAACTCACCCGGTACCCCAATTGGCTGAAGTTGATAATTCTGATTAATAATGTAGGCTTTTTTATTCAACACAGGCTTACCAATATGTGGCTTATCCTCTGGCGTACATAAGCCAATCGTTGCATCTACTGTTGTTTCAGTCGGACCATATGCATTCAAGAAGATTCGCTCAGTTCCCCATAGTCTGACTAAATCTACAGGTAATGCTTCCCCACCTGTACTGATATATTTCAATGCTGGTAAATCCTCATACGGCAATGCACGTAATGCAGAAGGCGAGATAAACGGAATAGAAGTTATTTCATTTACTCGTAACCATTCAACAAACTCAACGCCAGCCATTAGCAGATTGCGATCCATCAGATAGAGAGTGGCTCCATTTGTAAGGGTATGGAAAACCTCTCCTACGGAAGCGTCAAAGCTAAAGGAGGCAAACTGTAGAACGCGACTATTCGCAAAGATTCCATAGGTTTGGGCCATTAAGCATAGATTACATACTGCCTGATGATCAATCATTACCCCTTTTGGTTGACCTGTAGAACCTGAGGTATAGATCATATACGCCAAATCTTGAGCTGTATTGACGATCCCCACATTCGTATCAGCCGCTTGGTACCACTGCATCTGCTCAATTAATATCCGATCACCTGTGAATTCTGAGGGGACCTCATGCTTTTGCTGGAACAATAATAGTGATGCATGGCTGTCTTCAAGAATATACAGCTTTCGATCTAGAGGGTAATCAGGATCAATTGGAACATAAGCTCCTCCTGCTTTGAGAATTCCCATCATTCCAATAACGGTTTCTATGGAACGATCCGCCATGATTGCAACAAATTGATTTCTCTGTATCCCTTTATCGATCAAGCAACGTGCCAATCTATTTGCACGTTCATTAAGCTCACGATACGTGATGGATTGATCCTGATAGACAACAGCTATCTGTTCTGGTGTACGCTCCACTTGTTGCTCAAATAGGCTATGAATGGTTTGGTTATCAGGGTAATTGGCCCTAGTATCATTAAATTGCGTTAGAATCTGTTCAATTTCTGGCAGAGTAGCAATTTTGATTTCAGCCAAACGAATGGCTGGATGCTCAATAATTTGTTGTAAAACATAGGTGAAATGTTGAGCCATTCTGCTAATGGTTTCTTTTGTATACAGGCTTGTACTGTATTCAATAGCTACCTTGAGTGTTTCTTCCTCAAGCATTGTCCAATCCATGTCAAACTTGGCATTTTTCCATTCAAAATCAAATGGCTTGAAGGTCAAGCCTGCCAAATCAATATCAGTCATCTCCATGTTTTGCAAAGTAAACATCGTATCGAAGAGTGGATGGCGACTCATATCTCGTTGTAAATCGAGCTTCTCTACCAATTTCTCAAATGGATACTCTGCATTGGCATAAGCTTGTAAAACCTGTTCCTTAACTTGTGCCAGATAGGAAATAAACGTCTGCTCTCCTACAGGCTGTCCACGTAAAGCTAGCGTGTTGACGAACATACCGACGATGCTCTCTACATCCGCATGAGGGCGTCCCGCAATTGGTGAACCGACAATAATATCATCTTGACCGGTATACTTGGCCAGCAACACCTGATAAGCCGCCAATAAAGTCATATATAGAGTAGAACCCTGACTCACTGATAATTTTTTCAACTGGCTGAGAATGTCAGCATCAATCTCAAAGGTCCATACATCTCCTTCGAACTGCTGGACTGCAGGACGCGGGAAATCTGTCGGCATTTCCAAGACAGAAGCTTCTCCAGCAAATTGATGTAGCCAATAGCTTTCCTGATCTTGTAAGCGAGTCACTTGAGCATCAGCTTGTTGCCACACAGCGTAGTCCTTGTACTGTATCGGAAGAGGAGGCAGGTCCTTTCCTTGATAGAGCTGCGTTATATCCTGGAACAATACATTGGTAGAAACTCCGTCTGAGATGATATGGTGCATATCTAGCATGAAAAGGAATCTCTCAGGGCTAATCCGCACGATGCCTGCACGGAACAATGGAGCTTGGCTGAGATCAAACGGACGTATAAATCCTGCTGTGATGCTTGCAAGGTCTCCTTCCGTTCCATCCATGATCTCTAAATCCCAGGCCACCTCTTCATGCACCTGCTGCATCAGCTCTTCGTCAACCATATGAAAGGAGGTTCGCAGCGACTCGTGTCTTTCGACCAATTTCTCAAGTGCTAGATGAAGCTTATCAATTTCTAAAGCTCCCTCCACTTCAAGGAAAAGCGGCATATTGTAGCTGGTTGTTTGGACATTTCCTAAATGCTGCACCACGTACATCCGTCTCTGCGCGGAGGATACTGGATAGAATTCCTGCCTTGGAGCAGGCTCAATCTCTGAGTGGCCTGATCGATCAAGAAGGTCGATCGTTGCTGCCAACTCCTTGACAGTAGGATGTGCAAATACCTCTTTCAAAGGCACCTCGATGCCCAGTTCTTTATTCATTCGTAAAACGAGCATCATCGCTTTTAGCGAATGACCACCCAGCTCAAAGAACATGTCCTGTGTACCAACTCTCTCGACACCCAAAATCTCTTGGAATAACGCTGCTACTTTTGCTTCTGTCTCCGTTTCTGGGGCCACATATACACTAGTAATTTGTCCTTCCGGCTCTGGTAAAGCGCGTTTGTTCACCTTCCCATTAGAAGTGAACGGTATCTGCTCTAGTTCTACAAAATAAGTAGGCACCATGTATTCTGGCAAAGCCTCACTTAGATGCTTACGTAGTTCCGCAACCGTCCATACCCCATTTGCAACGATGTAAGCACATAGGTACGAATGCCCTTGCTCATCTTGCTTTGCTAGTAAAACCGCTGCGCTTATAGCAGGATGCTCCAATAATCTTGTCTCTATTTCTCCCAGCTCAATTCGGTAACCGCGTACCTTAACCTGCTCATCCATCCGTCCTAAATACTCCATGCTTCCATCCGGCAACCAACGTGCTAAATCACCGGTACGATACATTCTATCTCCTGACACGAAAGGATTTTCCACAAAGCGCTCTGCTGTCAGCTCTGGTCGGTTTAAATAGCCCCGTGCAATTCCTGCTCCGCCAACGCACAATTCCCCTGGTACTCCAACCGGCTGAAGCTGATTATTCTCATTTAAGACATAGACACTCGTATTGTTTAACGGACGTCCAATCGGTACGATTCCCATTTCCTTGATACTAGAATCCACCGTGTATGTGGTAGCGAAAACGGTTGTTTCTGTAGGGCCGTATCCATTTACTAAACGGCCTTCTCCGAGATAATCCAGTGCCTTTTCTACATGCTTGTATGAAGCCTTTTCCCCGCCAAATACAACCTTGCGCATGGATTTCATACTAGTCACGTCAAGCTCCACTAGCGTATGGAACAGGGACGTGGTCATAAACGAAACCGTAATATCCTGCTCGCGGACGATCTTCGCCAGCTCCATTGGATTTAACATGACCTCTTTTGGCACCAGTACAAGAGTCGCTCCATTTAATAGCGCGCTGTAGATATCGAAGGTAGAGCCATCAAAAGCGTAGTTAGATAGCTGTAATAGACGGTCTGTTGGCGCGATCTCGATATAGCCATTGTTGATGATGGTGGTCAAAATGTTTTGGTGAGTCGTCAGGTTACCCTTTGGTTTACCAGTAGAACCTGAGGTATACATGACATATGCCAAATCCTGTGTTTTATTGATCAGCTCCAAATTCGATGAATCTTCATGCATCCAGCACTCTTCCGCTAGGAGTAATACCTCCCCCTGATAGCTAGCAGGGATCATTTCTGTTTTTTGCACGAATAACAACTTAGTCCGGCTGTCCTCTAGCATGTGCTCAATACGATCGATTGGATAGGAAGGATCAATTGGCATATAAGCTCCGCCTGCTTTTAGGATGGCGAAAATCCCTATCATCATCTCAATGGAACGATCGGTGATTAATCCAACCGCTTGATCCGGCTGCACACCTTTCTTTCTGAGTACCCGGGCTAATTGATTTACTTTTGCATGGAACTCACTGTATGTGAGCTGCTTGTCTTTAAACACAAGTGCCGGCCGATCTGAAAAACGCTGTACTTGTTGTTCGAATAGATGGCAGATGGATAAATCCTGTAAATCATCAGTAGCAGTGTCGTTAAAGACCGTCAGTATTTGCTGTTTTTCTTCGTCTGTTGTGAGTTCTAAATCTCTGAGTAAGCAATCCGGATGCTTAGCCACTTGTTCTACTAAATAAGTGAAATGCTTTTCTAGCCTTTGAATGGTTTCATGTTTAAACAGGCTGGTGCTGTACTCAACCGAAATCAATAGATTATTTTGTTCGGCTATCATCCAGGTCATATCAAATTTTGCATTTTTCCAGTTTAAATCACGCGAATGAAGCTTTAGACCAGAAATATTTATATCGGACATATCCATGTTTTGTAAAACAAACATCGTATCAAACAATGGATGACGACTCATATCTCTTTGTAAATGCAGCTTCTCTACCAACTCTTCAAATGGATAATCAGCGTTGGCATAAGCTTGTAGTACGTTTTCTTTCACTTCTGATAAGTAAGAGATGAAAGATTGCTCTTCTTTTGGTTGACCGCGTAGGGCTAGTGTATTAACAAACATCCCCACAATGCTCTCTGTGTCTGCATGAGGTCTTCCTGCAATCGGAGTTCCGACAATGATGTCATCTTGACGGGTATACTTGGCTAACAGGATTTGATAAATCGCCAACAGAGTCATATACAACGTAGTGCCTTGCTTAGCTGACAATTGCTTTATGCTGTCCAATACTTTGGCATCAATTTCAAATGACCAGGAATCTCCATCGAACTGCTGTATGGCTGGTCGCGGATAATCAGTTACCATTTCCAAAATTGGTAGGTCACCAGAGAATTGGTTTAACCAATACCTTTCCTGCTCCTGAAAACGGACAACCTGAGCCATGCCTTGTTGCCACACCGCAAAATCCTTGTATTGAATCTTGAGAGGACTCAGCTCTATCCCTTGATACAACTGCGTTATATCCTGAAACAATACATTCATCGATACCCCATCTGAGATGATATGATGCATATCCAGCATCAATAAATGTCGCTTCGGATTGATTTGAATGAGTCCCGCACGGAATAGTGGCGCCTTGGCAAGATCGAAAGGACGCATAAAGGAATCGGTCAGCTGTTGAACTTCTTCCTCTACGGCATGAATCATTTCCATCTCCCATGCGACTTCTGCATGTACCTTTTGCATCAGTTCAGCCTCAATCATATGGAAGGAGGTTCGCAATGACTCATGACGCTCAATTAGTTGTTTCAAAGCTAGAGATAGCTTTTCTACCTCTAGAGCACCCTCCATTTCTAAATAGAAAGGCATATTGTAGCCTGTTGTTTCTACATCCCTCATTTGTTGAACTACATACATTCGTCGCTGTGCATTAGATACCGGGTAATATTCTTGCTCCATGGCCGGTTGGATTTCGCTGTAATCCGACTGTTCAGCCTGTCTGATATAGGCTGCTAATTCTCTAACGGTTTGTCTGGCGAATACTTCTTTTAACGGAACCTCTATTTCTAATTCCTTGTGTATTCTTGAAACCAGCATCATTGCTTTTAGGGAATGACCCCCCAATTCAAAGAATGTATCCTGCGTTCCCACTCGGTCTACAGCTAAGATCTCTTGGAAAAACTGAACTAGCTTCTCCTCTGTCTCATTGACTGCCGCCACATACTCATTGGTAATCACTCGGTCTGGTTCAGGCAATACACGCTTGTCTACCTTGCCATTGGAAGTAAGAGGTAGCTTTTCAAGCTCAACGAAATAGGATGGTACCATGTACTCTGGCAGAGCCTCCAGTAGGTGTTGACGTACCTGAGCCACCGTCCATTGATCCGTGCTTACAACATAAGCGCACAGATAGGAATGACCTTGTTCATCACGTTTTGCGACAAGTACTGCTTCACTGATAGCAGGGTACTCCAGGAGACTTTTTTCAATTTCGCCCAGTTCAATTCGATGTCCGCGAATCTTCACTTGTTCATCCATTCGTCCGATGTACTCAATGTTGCCATCTGGTAAGAATCTAGCCATGTCTCCCGTCCGATACATTCTATCTCCGACAAGAAACGGGTTATCCACAAAGCGCTCTGCTGTCAGCTCTGGTCGGTTTAAATATCCACGTGCAATTCCTGCTCCGCCAACGCACAATTCCCCTGGTACTCCAATCGGCTGTGGTTGATTATTCTCATTCAAAATATAGACACTCGTATTGTTTAACGGACGGCCAATCGGTACGATTCCCGTTTCCTTGATACTAGAATCCACCGTGTATGTGGTAGCAAAAACGGTTGTTTCTGTAGGGCCGTATCCATTTACTAAACGGCCTTCTCCGAGATAATCCAGAGCCTTTTCTACATGCTTGTATGAAGCCTTTTCCCCACCAAATACAACCTTGCGTATGGATTTCATACTAGTCACGTCAAGCTCCACTAGCGTATGGAACAGGGACGTGGTCATAAACGAAACCGTAATATCCTGCTCGCGGACGATCCTCGCCAGCTCCATTGGATTTAACATGACCTCTTTTGGCACCAGTACAAGAGTCGCTCCATTTAATAGCGCGCTGTAGATATCGAAGGTAGAGCCATCAAAGGCGTAGTTCGATAGCTGTAATAGACGGTCTGCTGGTACAATCTCGATAAATCCATTGTTGATGATGGTTCTCAAAATGTTTTGGTGAGTCGTCAGATTGCCCTTTGGCTTACCAGTAGACCCTGAGGTATACATCACATACGCCAAATCCTGGGCATCATTATTCAACTCTAAGTTGGACGCTTCCTCCTGTATCCAGCACTCTTCTACTAGAAGCAACACTTTGCCCTGATACCCCTCTGGAATCATAGCAGCTTCCTGCACAATCAAAAGCTGTGCCTGACTATCCTCTAGCATGTAGGTAATCCGTTCTACTGGATAAGAAGGATCAATTGGCAAATAGGCTCCGCCAGCTTTTAAGATTGCCAAAATTCCTATCATCATTTCAATGGAACGATCAGTGATTAATCCCACCACTTGATCCGGCTGTACCCCATGCTTTCTTAATACGCGAGCAAATTGATTTGCTTTTGCATTCAACTGTCCGTAAGTAATTTCCTTATCTTTAAATAACAACGCTATCTGATCAGGGTTTTCCTCTACCTTCTGCTCAAACTGCTGGTGGATCGTTTTATCACTCGGATAATCAGCTTCTGTATTATTAAACTCCTCCAAAAGCTGGTACACTTCTTCATCCGTTGCCAATTCCATATCTGAAAGGCTCAAGTCAGGATTTTCCGCCACTTGATTTAGCAAATGGGCAAAATGCTTCGCCATCCGCTCAATTGTTTCTTTCTTAAATAAGCGGGTACTATATTCAACTGAAAAATGTAAGGATTCTTTCTCTACAGCCGCCCATGTAAGATCAAATTTTGAATGCTTCCATTCCATGTCTTTCGTTACGATTGAAAGACCTTGTATCGCAACCTCTGTAATATCCATGTTTTGCATGACAAAGATTGTGTCAAATAAAGGCTGGCGACTTAGATCGCGACTTGGATTTACCTTATCAACCAGCTCTTCAAATGGATACTCTGCATTGGATTGAGCTTGAAGAACCAGTTGTTTAATCGTAGAGAGAAACTCGCGGAATGTCTGAGTTTCCTCTGATTTGGTGCGGATAGCCAGCGTGTTAACAAACATCCCGACAATCGATTGTAAATCAGCATTTGTGCGGCCTGCTATCGGGGAACCTATCACAATATCGTTTTGCGAGGAATACTTGGAAAGCAAGACATGATAAGCCGCCAGCAATATCATGTAAGCCGTACAGCCCTCTTTAACAATGAGCTGTTGTAATTCCTGCCATACTTGCTGATTTAATTCAAAGTCCAATACGTCACCATCAAACTGCTGCATCGCTGGACGTGGAAAATCAGTAGGAAGCTCTAGTACAGGCACACTCTCTGAAAATTGTTTCAGCCAGTATTCCTCTTGTTCTTGCAGACGAGCAAGCTGAGCCTCTCCTTGTTGCCAGACGGCGAAATCCTTGTATTGAATTCGCAGGGCAGGCAGCTCTCGTCCACGATAGAATTGCGTAAAATCTTGAAAGAGTATGTTAGTAGATACGCCATCTGAGATAATGTGATGCGTATCTAGCAGCAGCAAATGACGCCCAGGATTAACACGAATTAATCCTGCTCTAAACAATGGAGCTTGACCGAGATCAAAAGGACGAATGAAGGATTTTGTCAAAGCATAAACCTCTTCCTCGGACGCTTCCATCTCCTCCATTTCCCATGCCACATCATCATGCACCTTTTGCAGCAAGGTCTCGTCAATCATGTGGAATGACGTTCTCATTGATTCATGACGCTCTATCAATTTCTTCAGAGTTTGTTTCACATTTTCCCTATCAAGAGCCCCTTCTATTTCTAGCAAAATCGGCATATTGTAGCTGGTTGTATTCGTATCTCTAATTTGCTGCACTACAAACATTCGTCTTTGGGCAAAGGAGACTGGATAATACTCTTGTTTGGCAGTTGGCTCAATCATGCTGTAGGCAGAGCGATCCATCTTATGAATATACGCCGCTAATTCTTTGATGGTAGGACGTGTAAATATCTCCTTTAACGGGACTTCAATGCCCATATCTTTATGAATCTGTAGAACGAGCATCATTGCCTTAAGGGAGTGACCACCAAGCTCGAAAAATGTATCCTGCGTGCCAACTCGTTCAACACCCAAAATCTCTTGGAAAAATTGAACCAGTTTCTCCTCTGTTTCGTTCTCTGGAGCAACGTAAGCACTGCCCATTTTTCTGTCTGGTTCAGGCAACGCTCGCTTATCTACCTTCCCGTTTGCCGTAAGCGGTAGTTTCTCAATCTCGATAAAGTAGGAAGGCACCATGTATTCTGGCAAGGATTCCATCAAGTGTTGACGCAGCTCTGTAACAGTCCAAAATGCCTGACCTACTATATACGCACACAGATAGGAATGGCCTTGCTCATCTCGTTTTGCTAAAAGCACTGTCTCGCTGATAGCTGGGTGCTGTAAAAGAACCTTTTCGATTTCGCCCAGCTCAATCCGGTGACCACGAATCTTTACCTGTTCATCCATCCGCCCGATGTATTCGATGTTGCCGTCGGGTAAAAAGCGGGCTAAATCTCCGGTACAATACATTCGTTCACCCAAGACAAACGGATTATCCACGAAATGTTTCTTTGTCAGCTCTGGACGGTTAAGATAACCACATGCTACCCCCTCACCGCCGATGCATAGCTCACCGACTACTCCTATTGGCTGAGGCTGTCCATCTGTATTTACAATGTAGGCTTTCGTGTTATTAATCGGTCTTCCGATAGGAACAGATGCCCTCGTCAGCATGGAGTGATCTACAGAGTAATAGGTAGCATACACGGTAGTTTCCGTTGGTCCATACACATTGATAACCCGGTGCTCGCCTAAATAATCAAGGGCTTTCAGGACATGCTTAACCGAAGCAAGCTCTCCTCCGAACAACACCTTTCGTATCGATTGAAAGCACGTTATATCCAAATCCACCAGTGTATTAAACAGAGCAGTCGTCATAAAGGAAACCGTCACTTGCTCCTTCTTAATAAGACGTGCCAGCTCATTCATATTGAGTACAGCCTCTTTTGTTACTAAAAGTAATGTAGCTCCATGCAATAATGCCCCATAGATTTCAAAGGTAGAGCCGTCAAAGGCATAATTGGAGAGCTGCGACAAGCAATCTCCTGGCGTAATCTCAACATAACCGTTATGAATGACGGTCTTCATAATATTTTGATGTGTTGTCAAAATTCCCTTAGGCTCTCCTGTAGAACCAGAGGTATACATCACATATGCTAAAGCCTGTGCTTGAGTAATATGAGCCGGATTAGATGTTTCCTCATGCATCCAGCTCTCTTGGGTTAAGAACAATACCTCTCCTTGATAATTGGCTGGTATCATTTCTTGTTTTTGCACCAATAATAGCTTCGTTTGATTATCCTGTAGCATATATTGAATGCGTTCAGCCGGATAAGAAGGATCAATAGGCATATAAGCTCCGCCTGCTTTAAAAATCGCCAAAATGCCTATGATCATTTCTGGGGAGCGTTCGGTGATGATGCCGATTACATCATTAGGCTGTACACCTTGCTTTCTTAACACGTATGCCAACTGATTGGCTTTCGCATTTACCTCACCGTAAGTCAGCTTCTCTTCTTTAAACACAAGTGCGATCTGATTCGGATTTTTATCTACTTGTTCTTCAAATAGCTGATGGATGGTCTTCTCTCTTGGATAATCTGCATAGGTATTGTTAAAACCATAGAGAATCTGATCTTTTTTATCTTTTGTTAAAATATCGATTTCCTTTACAGGGATGCTAGGATCAGCAGCCACTATGTCAGCCACAGTAACAAAATGATCAATTACATTTGCTATGTATTCCGATGTATAAAGCTTGGAATTATATAAAATTTTAATGGAAGATTCATCACCAATCTGCGCCTGCACACTTAGATCATAATTGGTTTGCTCGTGATGATCTGTGGCGAATGCGAGCGAGAATCCAAGCTCTTTTTTATCTGCTAGCTGATTAAAGCTGTCCATATCGATATAAAAATTTTCAAACGCAATAATATGATTGATAAAATCGCCAGCTTCTGGATGAATATCTGCCAACGAAAGATAATCATATGATTCTGAAGCCAAGGCCATTTCCTGTACTTTGGCTACTAGCGTGTCGAATCGCTCTTGTTGATCCGCTTTGATTCGCACAGGAATTGTATTGATAAATAGCCCAACCATTTTTTCAACATCAGGAATCTCTGCCGGTCTCCCCGAGACAACTGATCCAAATACTACGTCATCCGTATTATTATATTTTTGTAATAATATCCCCCAAATCGTTTGGAAGACGGTATTGACTGTAACCTGGTAGGCTTTGGCTATGGCAATCAATCGGTCGGCAGTTTCTTGATTTAATTTCACGATGCATTGTCCGTGAGTATATTCTTCGTGATTCGCCCGTACTAATTGCTGTGGAACACCTGTTACTTTGTCGTATCCCTCTAATAGCTGTTGATAAAATTCCTTTGCTTCCTGATGATCCTGTTTTTCTAGCCATTGAATATGCTTACTGTAAGGTGTCACATGCTCGTATGGAACAGGGGTATGATTCACGATTCCTTTATACATACGTAAGAAATCAGTAAGGATAATGCCAAGGCACCAACCATCCATAATGATATGGTGATTACTCATTATTAACTGATACTGCTCCTGATCAAGCTTAAATAATGACATTCGGATGAGGAGGTCCCGGGAGAGGTCAAACCCCTTCTCCCGATCCCTCATTTTAAACTGCTTAATGTAATTCACTTTTTCTTCTGGCTCCAGATGAGAAATATCTTCAAAATAAATAGTGGAGCTTCTTTCCTTTAATACCATTTGTACAGGTTCTTTTACTTTTTTGTAGCGAAAAACAGTTCGTAAAATATCATGCTTTTTGATTAATTGGGTAAAGGTTTCTTCCAAATATTCAAGCTCTACCTTACCTTCCAAAGTAAAGATCAGTTGATCAAAATAGGCATGATTTTCTTTATCTTTTAAGGAATGAAATAAGATCCCTTTTTGCATAGGAGATAAACGATACAAATTTTGCACATTACTTCTGCTAAACATATCTAAATCACTCCATATTTTTGCCTAGTTATTTGTATACCTCTTCTTCCAGGTCATCAAAAATATCATCTAGTTCTTCCATGGTGAGATCATTGATATCAAAATCGCTTGGTGTATGCTCTACTCCTTCTTTCGCCCGGCAATGATTGATAATCTCAAGCAAGTAGGATTTGAAGTTTTGAACAAGGGCTGCGATTGTCTCTGGATAGTACGCACGAGAGTTATAACTAAAGTGCATTTGCAGTCTGTCAGCTTCTATACTTCCATTGATATCTAGGGACAGCTCACTGGTATTTGCCGGGCTAATCAGATCACCCATTAAAGAGGAGTTCCCCTCTTCCTTATCTGTAAATTGGCCTAGATAGTTAAAACTGATTTCTGGCTTAAGCTTGAACGTCTCTTTGGCCAAATATTTAAGAATCCCATAGCCAAACCCTTTGTTAGGTACACGACGCAACGTTTCCTTTACTTGTTTAATGGCAAACGAAATGTCTGTTTTCGTCAGATGAATAGCAACCGGATACTCTGATGTAAACCACCCAACTGTACGGGAGATATCTACGTTATCTAGAATTTCTTCACGTCCATGCCCCTCCATACTAACTAGCAACTGCTCTTTATTCGTCCATTCCTTCAAAGCTAAAGCCAGTGCCGTGAGTAGCAGATCATTTATTTCCGTCTGGTACGCCTTATGAGCCTCTGTAACTAGCTGCTGGGTTTCCTCAGTTGATAAAGACATCGATACAGTTAAAAATTCCTCATAGGTTGTCTTATTTGAGGTTGCGGCTTCTATATCTTTGTGTAAGGTATAGTCCGTGATAGCTTCATCTAAATGGCGCCAATAGGAAAGCTCATGTTCTAGCTCCTTGCTTTGGGCGTACTCTTGGAGCTTTTGAGACCATGCTTGGAACGAGGTCGTTTTTAATGGCAGAGAATCGTTTCCGTTATATAAATGATAGAAGTCTTCTAGTAGGATACGCCAAGACACCCCATCTACCACTAAGTGATGAATGGCAATTAACAAATAAGCTCCTTCATTAGCACGGAACAATCCGATCTGCACTAAAGGTCCTTCTACGATATCCATACTTGCCTGCATCCGATTCGCCGCTGCTTTCCAGTTCGACTGATCTTCTCCATCTTGTCTTGCATCAATGATTTCGAAATGATAGTTCGAGCCTTCCAATCCCCGGTTACGCTGTACGACCCCTTGCTCGTCGAGGCTATATACGATTCGCAGTGCATCATGGTGCTGAGTTAGCATCTCAAAAGCTTTGTCTACTTTCTGCTCATCCCAGCCCTCCGCATTAAAGAGGAGAACCGATTGATTGTAATGGTTGACCTGCGGGAATGATTGGGTAAAGAACCAATGCTGGATCGGTGTAAGCGGAATATTCCCTTCTACTACTCCTTGATCGATCTCCTGAACGATCTGTTGTACAAGCAGACTTAGCTCAGCAATCGTTGGGTTCTTAAACAATTCCCGCATTTTAACCTTGAGATTATGCTTATTAAGTCGGGCTGAAATTTGGATGGCTTTAATTGAATCTCCACCTAATTCAAAGAAATTGTCATGAATTCCTATATTTTCAACACCAAGCACACCAGTCCAAATCTGAGATAAAATGGATTGGATAGGGTTAGTAGGGGCTACATAATCCTGCCCTCTCTGCATTTGCTTTTCTGGTTTTGGTAATGCTTTTTTATTAACTTTTCCATTAGGTGTTAGCGGTAGCTCGTGCAGCTCCACAAAATACGAAGGTATCATATATTCCGGCAAAGAAGCCTTCAAATACTTACGTAAGTCAGCCGCATTCCATGATCCTTCTGTAATCAAATAGCTGCATAAATATGTAGCCTCTGACTCATCAGAACGTGGAATGACAATGGCTTCTTTAATGGCTGGATGCTCTAGTAGCCTTGTTTCAATCTCTCCTAGTTCAATACGGTGGCCTCTAATTTTTACTTGATCGTCTAATCTTCCGAAGTACTCAATTGTTCCATCAGGTAGCCATCTGACTAAGTCTCCGGAGCGGTACATTCTTTCACCCGGGGCAAACGGATTGGAAACGAATTTTTCTTGGGTTAGATCAGGTCTGTTTAGATAGCCAAGTGCAACCCCTTCCCCGCCAATGCAAAGCTCGCCAGGAACACCAATCGGCTGTAATTGATTATTGCTATTTACTACATACACCTTTTTATTCGTAACGGGTCTACCGATATGCGGTTTCCCTTCTGGTGTACATACACCGACAGTGGCATCTACAGTTGTTTCCGTCGGGCCATATGCATTTAGGAAGACACGATTTTCTCCCCACGCTTTAACAAGGTCAGCCGGCAATGTCTCCCCACCCGTACTTATATATGCGAGATCAGGTAAATCCTCATAAGGAAGCATCCGCAGAGCCGACGGTGAAATAAATGGAATCGAGCTAATCCGATTTTTCTTTAGCCATGCCACGAATTCATTACCGGATAAAAGCAAATCCTTTTCTACCAAATACAGGCATGCTCCGTTTAATAATGTATAAAAAATCTCGCCCACAGATGAATCAAAACTAAAGGATGCAAACTGTAGAATACGACTCGAAGGATAGATACCAAAGGTTTCAGCTGTAAGCTGCATATTGATCACGCATCGATGATTAATCAATACTCCTTTTGGTTTTCCGGTTGATCCAGATGTATAAATGATATAAGCCAAGTCGGATGAGTTATTCACCTTAGGAATATTTTCCATATTCATCTTTAGCAATTCTGGAGTATCAATAGCGATGACTTTACCTTCAAAGGAAGCTGGTGCAGTTTGGTCACTTTGCGTTAAGAGAATCTTCGCTTTGCTGTCAGATAACATATAATCGATACGATCCTCAGGATAATCAGGATCAATAGGTAGGTAGGCTCCACCCGCCTTCAAAATACCTAGCATACTAATGATCATCTCAAACGATCGATCCACCATTAAACCGATAAAATCATTTGCGGAAATCCCATTGCCACGTAATAAATGCGCAACTTGGTTAGCACGTTGATTTAATTCCTGATAGGTCATTTGCTTGTCTTTAAAGACTAAGGCAATGCTGTGCGGAGCTTTTTCTGCCCATTCTTCAAATTGCTCCTGAATCGTTTTTTCGCTGTCAAAGGATTTATCCGATTGATTAAACTCAATCAAAATTTGTTGTTTTTCTGCCTCGGTCAGCAGTTCAATCTCAGAAATAGACAGGTCTGGCTGATCAAGGATTTGCTCCAAAATATGCTCAAAATGCTTAGCCATGCGCTCAATGGTCGCCCGATCGAACAAGCTCGTGCTATATTCAACCAAAATCTCCAATGATTCACCTTCCACCACTGTCCAATCCAAGTCAAATTTTGCCTTCTTCCAATCAAATAAGCGTGGGCAGAAACGTAAATCATCGAACTGTACAGCAGATGGTAATTTCTCTACGGAGAACATTACATCGAATAAAGGATTACGGCTTACATCGCGCTGAACTAGCGTTTTTTCAACCAGCTCCTCAAATGGATAGTCTGGATTTTGATAAGCACCTAGTACTGTTTCTTTGACCTCTGAGAGATACGTTAAGAAGGAATGCTCTACTTTTGGAGCTGTTCTGATGGCCAGCGTGTTTACAAACATCCCAAATACTCTGTCTAAATCTGCGTGTGGACGTCCAGCAATCGGTGTACCTACAATGAGGTCCTCTTGACTTGTATATTTCGTCAATAGAATGTTATAGACCGTCAGCAGTACGGTGTATAACGTCGTTTTTTCCTTAATCGCTAATTTTCTCAGCTTCTCTGTTAGACCAGCAGATAACTCGTGTGTGATTAATGCTCCAGCAAATTGTTTATCAACCGGGCGCTGGTAATCCGTAGGCAATTCCAGAACAGGAATTTCCCCTTGGAATTGACCTAACCAATAATCCTCTTGTTGTTGCAAACGCTTCTGTTGTTCTTCCGAATGCTGCCAAACGGCATAATCCTTATATTGTATTTTGAGAGATGGCAATTCCTCGCCCTGATACAGCTTGGTAAGCTCATCAAAAAATATCTGGTATGAAAATCCATCCGAAATAATATGATGCATATCTAATAACAATACATGCCGACTAGCATTGACACGAATCAGCTTAGCTCTAAATAAAGGAGCTTGACTCAAATCAAATTTACGGAGGAATTGGAACATTTTTTCATCAATTTCTTGCTCTGAAGCGACAACTGACTCTAGATCAATATCTAAATCCCACAATACATCTGCATGTATCTTTTGCATCAATACTTCATTGATCATGTGAAATGATGTCCGCAACGACTCGTGCCTTGCGACAAGACTCTTTACTGTTTGTTGTAGCTTTTCTACTTGAAGAGGCCCTGTGATTTCCATCATAAACGGCATGTGATAACTGCTAGTAGCTTCTTCATCCTCCCATTGCTGGGCGATATACATCCGTTTTTGAGCGGCAGTAACTGGATAATATGGTTTCTCTTCTGCTGCTTCAATTTCAATATAGTTTGCTTCTTCTGACCCAGTCAGATAGGCAGCCAATTCCTTCACGGTCGGACGACTGAATACTTCCTTCAACGGTATCTTTATTCCAAAATCCTTATGAATTCGTGAAACCAAAAGCATTGCTTTTAAGGAATGACCGCCTAATTCATAAAAGCTATCTTGGGTACCAACACGCTCTACATCCATCACTTCCTGGAATAGCTGAACCAATTTTTCTTCCATCTCATTCTCCGGCATGGTATATGCGTGTAAAGCCTGAGATTCCGGTTCGGGCAATGCTCGCTTATCTACTTTTCCATTTGAAGTAAGCGGTAGGCTATCCAGCTCGATAAAATAAGAAGGAACCATATATTCTGGCAAGGTTTCCATCAGATAATTCCGTAATTCCGTTACAGGGCAGAAGTTGTCTGTAACAAGATACGCACCTAAAAAAGAATGGCCATTTGCATCCTGTTTAGCCACCAGCACTGTTTCTCGAATCGAAGGATGCTCAAGCAGTTTTGCCTCAATCTCCCCTAGCTCGATACGATGTCCACGAATCTTGACTTGTTCATCAATCCGCCCCATGTATTCCATGACACCTTCAGGCAGCCAACGAACCAGGTCACCTGTACGGTACATTCTCTCACCTGGTTTAAGTGGATTATCAATAAATTTGTCTGCCGTTAAGTCGGGACGATTCAGATATCCAGGCGAAATGCATTCTCCTGCTACACATAACTCCCCTGGTACTCCAAGTGGTTGTAATTGATCATCTAATCCAAAAACATATACCGAAGTGTTGCTCAAAGGACGTCCGATCGGGACACTTCCCAGCTTTTTAATCGCGTTATCGACTGTATAGGTAGTAGCGAACACCGTTGTTTCTGTCGGACCATATCCATTTACTAGGCGCCCTTCACCCAAATAATCCAATGCTTTTTCTACATGCTTACATGAAGCCTTTTCCCCGCCAAATAAAACCTTACGTGTATGTTGGAAGCTGGTTACATCAAGATCAACCAACGTATTGAATAGAGAGGTTGTCATTAAAGCTACCGTGATATTGCTATCTTTGATGATTGCTAACAAATCGGTCGTATTCATGAGTGTTTGCTTGGGAACTAGCACGAGGGTAGCTCCGTTTAGCAAAGCACTGTATATATCAAAGGTAGAACCATCAAAAGCATAATTAGACATTTGCAATATTCGATCTGTTGAAAAAATATCAAGATAGCCATTGTTGATTATGGTAGTCATAATGTTTCGATGAGTAATCAGGATACCTTTTGGCTTTCCTGTAGTCCCAGATGTATACATGATATTGGCAACATCCTGCGGCTGATTGACTAAATCCAGGTTCTCTGTATTCTCATCTGCCCAAAGTTCCTCTGTGAGGATAAGTACTTCACCCTGATAATTGGCTGGAATCATTTCCGCTTTTTGCACAAGTAAGAGATAGGATCGACTATCTTCGAGCATATATTGGATACGCTCCGCAGGATACGTAGGGTCAATAGGCATATAAGCTCCGCCGGCTTTTAATATCCCAAGAATGCCTATTATCATCTCTAGTGAACGCTCTGCCATTAAACCAACTACCTGAGTTGGCAGCGTATTATGCTTCTGTAAAACACGTGCCAATTGATTGGCTTTAGCGTTCAATTCCCTATAGGTAAGCTGCTTATCCTCATATTCCAGCGCTACCTGATCTTCATTTTTGGCTGCTTGCTCTTCAAACCGTTTATGCAATGTTTGCTTGTCTGGATAATCAACTGACGTTTGATTCCATTCCTCTAGTAGCAAGTGGCTTTCCTTTTCATCAAGATTGGCTTGTTTATCTATTTTTTCATCTATGTGAAGAGCAATCTTTTCTAAAATTCGTTGATAATAGTTAATTAGTTTTATGGTATCTTCTTCTGGCAGTGCAGATACAACCCGAACAAAATAGTCATCCATTGTGGTCGAAACAGAAAAGTCAAACATGGTGTTTGTTTTTTCATATCCATCTAACCAAAACTTTACTTTATGATCCTTTATCCCTTTAAATACATGGAAGTCGACAAAGTTAAAAAGACAGTCAAAAACTGGATTACGCTCGCTTCCCGTATCGCCAATTACTTCAATAATCTTAGCAAAGGAAAGTCTTCCATATGTTTTAATCTCAACAAGCTTTTGCTGTGTCTGCTCTAATAGCTCTCTGTAGCTCATATCTTTCTGTATAATGGCGCGGAATGGAACTGAGTTAAGAAAACATCCCAACACCTTTTCAGCATCTTCTATAATTGGTCGGTTGTTCTCAATCAATCCCACAGTCAGGTCTCTCTCATAAGAAATCATATGCATCATAGAAAGAAAGGCTGTTAGGCATACGGTCTTTAATGGAATGTGATGAGCTTGTGCAATTTCTCTGCATTTATTTATGATGTCAGGGTCTAGCTTCTCAACAACGGTAACGTGAACACCGCCATTTTCATCCACCTTTACTGGGAGCTGTAGCCGTTTGTAATCTTTTAATTCCTCTTTCCAATATTCACGCAGCTCATTTTGCTCAGATAATAGCATCTGATCAATCACATAATCCTTATAGGTCGTGTTCAAATGCTCCAAAGTGCAAGTTTTGTGCTTTAATTTGAAATAAACATCAATTAATTCCGTAATAAAAGATGCAACACTCCATCCATCCAAAATAGCATGATGAAAGATCCAGACTAAAGCAACTTGGCTTGCATTCAGTTTAAAAACGCTCATTCTCCATAGAGGAGCGGTTGTTACATCAAAAGGGGATTGACGATCCTGCGCCAAATACTGATGGATATACTCTTTTTGTTTTTCTCCCAGATGCGTAATGTCTGTCTCATCAATTCGAACAGAAACCTCCTGGTGCACTACTTGAACTGGAGTGGAAAATTCCTCAATATGAAAGCTGGTTTTTAAGATGTCGTGCTTATCAACCATCATTCTCATCGCTTGCTCTAGTACATGAACATCAAATGAATCATCATCTACTTGATAAACAAATTGATCATGGTATACAGCTTCGTGTACATGTTTTAACGAATGGTAGACCATCCCTAGCTGTATATCGCTCATTGGAAATAGGTCTTTAGCGTTGCTTAGCTTATCCGACATGACTATTTCTCACTTCCCAAAATTTTCTCTTTTAAACGGTCCAATTCCTGAAGTTTCAACAGTTTTTGATTGCTAGATTGCTTGCCTTGTTCACCGATTTGCTGTCCCATTTCTCTAATGGTTCCATGCTTGTACAAATCACCAATTTGGAAACTAATCTGAAACTCTTTATTTATAGCATGCAATAGCTTAATCGCTTTGATGGAATCGCCACCTAGAGCAAAATAATTATCGTCTATGCTGATCGGTTGCATTCCAATATTTTCTTCCCATATGTGGACTAATTGCTTTTCTGTAGGTGTTTGTGGAGCTACATAAGCTTCTGTAGGGCTTTCTTGAAGTGATGGTTCTATTTTACGAAGTGATTCTTTATCAATTTTTCCATTTGGCGTAACAGGCATTTGCGACACAAAAATGAAATGAGCCGGAATCATATAAGAGGGTAATGTTGTAGTAAGTTGATTACGAAGATCTGCTGCTGCCAAATCTTCCGTAGATGTTAAATAGGCATGTAATTGTGGTTGTGCATCTTTATCATTTGTAACTAAAACTACTGCTTCTTTAATCCCTTTTTGCTTCAATAGCTCGGCTTCTATTTCTCCGAGTTCAATGCGATAGCCTCTGATTTTTACCTGATGGTCAATCCTGCCTAAGTATTCTAGCTCTCCTTCAGGTAGCCATCTAGCTAGGTCTCCTGTGCGATACATTCTTTCTTCAGAGACAAACGGGTTATCCATAAATCGTTCTTCCGTCAATTCAGGTTTGTTTAAATAACCGCGGGCTACTCCCTTGCCGCTCACATACAGTTCACCTTTCACTCCAATTGGAGCTAGGTTTCTCTTGGAATCTAAAACATAGGTTCTAAGCGTTGGGATAGGCTTTCCGATATTGCTAACTGTGCTGTCCATATCATGTAATTGAAACTCCTTATAAGTCACATGAACAGTTGTTTCTGTAATACCGTACATATTAATCAAGGCTGTATTTGGATATTTTTGTTTCCATGCTTTCAACTGTGATGGCGTCAACGCTTCTCCACCAAAAATGATTTTACGAATCGATAAATTGCTGTCTGAGTGCTGCATCTCTTCAGACGAGAGCTGATAAAAAGCTGTAGGGGTTTGATTTAAAATCGTAACCTTTTGCTCCTGAAGTAAATTTCGGAAGGCCTGAGGATCTCTAGCTATCTCAAAAGAGACGAGAACGATTTTTCCTCCATACAGTAAAGCCCCATACATCTCCCAAACAGAGAAGTCAAAACAGAACGAATGGAAAACGGTCCAGACATCATCACTAGTAAAATCAAATAGGTTTCTGTCATTAAATAGCAAGCGAATGACATTTCGATGTTCAATCATAACCCCTTTTGGTTTACCAGTAGAACCTGATGTATAGATAATATAGGCCAAATCTTCAGGCTTATTTACATGCTCTAGATCAGATGTCTCTTCGTTTAAAAGGGAGCTATCGTACAAGAGGATCAGCTCTGCATTACAGCCTTCCGGAACCATCTCTCTATGTTCTGCTAAGACAATTTTGGTCTGGCTATCATTGATCATATAAAGAATACGTTCTGTAGGGTATGTAGGATCAATAGGCATATAAGCAGCTCCAGCCTTTAATACGCCGAGAATGGAAATAAGCATGTCCATGTTGCGATCTGCTAGAATTCCAACGATCTCATCTGGAGCAACTCCATGCTTCCGTAAGCTATGTGCTACTTGATTGGCTCGTTCATTCATTTCTTTATACGTCATACTTTGTTCATTAAAAATTACCGCAGTTTGATTCGGTCTTTCTTGGACTTGCTTTTCAAACAGCCCATGAATGGTCATCTCCTGAGGAAAATTAGCGTCCGTATCATTGAATTGATTCAATAACTTATGCTTTTCTGTTTCACCCAAAAAATTTAATGTAGATAAATCCATCAGGACCACCTCTTTGTCTTTTAAAATAAAAAAACGAAAAATTTCGAATCATATGTAGCTGATCTTCCTTCTAACAGGTAACGATTTGCTCACATCATCGCTAACATTTAGGCTAGTAAATATGCGACAAATAATTGCATTATAATACATAAAATTACAGGTTTATTTTTCAATACTACCAATAATGGACATTTTCTTCAATATTTTTCTATCACATTTTATTATTATGTTTTTATTATGTAAAAATAATGATTTTGTTTTCTGTGAATTAGTAACAATGTTATTTACCAATCAAATTATTGTTATTTTTTCGATTCGTTACTGTTTTTTATTAGACTAAAAAAAGAAGGCGTTATCAAATCGTAAAAATAGCCGTAAAAGCTCGTATCTATAGTCTTCTTGTATAGTGAACAGCGTTCTCGACTCTATGTTTTCCAAGATATAAAAACATTTACATTTTATGGAATATAACAATCTCATTTTTGCTTTCATTTATGGATAAAGTAAATAGATGCACTTCTTTCAAAATCTCTTAACATAAAAATAATAAATTCTGAAATTTTCTTCAGATTTTGTTAATTCCTTTTTTCCATATAGAAAAGAGAAGCTAAAATAGACGCCCTTTCTCTTAGCTAATAAAGAGAGCGGGCGCCTTATTTTCGAGCCTATCTTTTCTATATAAAATGACTTACTGATCTAGCTTAAAATTCTTTAATGCCTCCATCAAGGCTGGATTACCTAAGCTTTCTTGATCTCGTTGCTGATTTTTCATATACTGTGCTACATCTCGTTTCGAAACATTTGTCTGTTTCTCCTTGCTACGTCTGTCGTTAAACGTCGACAGTTTTTCACGATGTCCACATTTGCATACGAATATCTTTCCTTCTCCTTCCCCACGCATCTCCATCTTCTTTCGACATTGTGGGCATCTGGCATTTGTAACCTTGGATACGGCCTTACGGTGACCGCACTCACGATCCTGACAAACTAACATTTTTCCTTTTTTCCCATTTACCTCAAGCATCAGCTTTCCACAATCCGGGCATTTGGAGCGAGTCAGATTGTCATGACGAAATTTTTGCTCACTAAATTTGATCTGTTGAACGATTTGCTCTGCATACTTCTTCATTTCCTGTATGAAGCTGTTTTTAGCCAGGCTTCCTTTCGAGATCGCTCCAAGCTTCACTTCCCATTCAGCAGTAAGAGCCGGTGAGCGAAGTCCTTCTGGTACAAGCTCAAGTAATTGCTTTCCTTTAGAAGTAATATGAATATGCTTGCCGCGCTTTTCAATGAGGAAGCTATTAAACAATTTTTCAATAATATCGGCGCGAGTAGCAACAGTTCCTAATCCACCTGTCTCACCTAATGTTTTAGCTAGCTGCTTATCAACCTGTCCCATATAACGGACAGGATTCTCCATAGCTGAAAGGAGTGTAGCCTCCGTAAATGGCTCTGGAGGTTTTGTTTCCCCTTTTGTAAAAGAAACGGTTTGTACAGATAGTTGCTCACCTTGTACAAGCTTTGGTAAAAGCTGTTCTTTTAATCCATCTCCTTGATCCTCTTCATCAAAGTGGTTATCATAAATTTCCTTCCAGCCCTGATGCGTTATCGTCTTCCCTTTTGCTAGAAATTCCTCGTTGCCAATTCGGGCACGAATACTAATTTGTTCATATTCAAAAGGCGGATATAGCACAGCCAGAAAGCGTTTAACCACAAGGTCATAAATTTTACGTTCCCTATCGCTAAGCTTATTCATCATTACAGATTGCTCAGTTGGAATAATCGCATGGTGATCAGATACCTTGCTATTATCCACTACATGTTTACCAGCTCGAATCGGTTGCTTTAACAGCTTAGCTGCAAACGGAGTGTATGGCTTAACAGATATCGCTCTCAATCGATCAGGTAATGTTTCGACAATATCTGATGTCAAATAGCGAGAATCTGTCCGCGGGTATGTGAGTACCTTATGTGTTTCGTACAGCCCTTGCATAATGGAGAGGGTTTCCTTTGCCGAAAAACCAAAACGCTTATTCGCATCACGTTGTAGTTCAGTTAGATCATATAAAGCTGGGGCGAAGCTTTTCTTGTCAGCCTTCTTGATGTCAATAATTTCAGCTTGCTTGTTTTTACTGCTTTCGACAATTTTCTCAGCCTTCTCCTTGGTAAACGTCTTCATATCTTTGGTTTGCTGATCCTGCCACGTAAGCTTTAATCCATTACCTGTGATCGCTTGAACACCATAATAGGGGCGAGGAACGAACCTTTGAATCTCCTCCTCACGTTTGGCAATCATTGCCACTGTAGGAGTTTGTACACGCCCGCAGGAGAGCTGGGCATTATGCTTCGTTGTAAGAGCACGAGTGGCATTGATCCCGACAAACCAGTCAGCTTCAGCGCGAGCTACAGCAGAAGCATAGAGATTCTCGTATTCCTTGCCATCTCGCAGCTTTCTGAAGCCATCACTGATTGCTT
The DNA here is from genome assembly GCF_010748895.1 of Brevibacillus sp. 7WMA2. Lineage (NCBI taxonomy): Bacteria > Bacillati > Bacillota > Bacilli > Caryophanales > Paenibacillaceae > Brevibacillus > Brevibacillus sp. 7WMA2. The sequence continues at coordinate 4,762,131 of NZ_CP048799.1, read as the reverse complement.
TATCAGTCACAGAGGAAATCCATAGTCGTTTAATAGGCTTTTTCACATGTGCCTTTTCTAAAATCCATCGCGCCACCAGCTCACCTTCACGACCAGCATCAGTAGCAATAATCACTTCTGAAATATCCTGACGCGCTAATAATTTTTTTACAATCTGATATTGCTTGGAGCTCTGTCTGATGACAGTTAATTGCAGGCGAGACGGCAACAGCGGTAAATCCTCCAGCTTCCAAGCTTTATATGTCTCTCCATAGGCTTCAGGATCAGCCAACGTAACCAGATGGCCAAATGCCCAGGTTACTACATATTTGTCGCCTTCAAGGTACCCATTTCCCTGTTTGGTACATTTCAAGACTCTGGCGATATCTTTACCCACTGAGGGTTTCTCTGCTAAAACAATCTTTTTACTCATGTTGTCATCCTCTCAAAACCGGATTCTATCGGTTGAACATGACGATCTTATTATGTCAACCACTCTCCTTCTTATGATACCGCTGTATGGCTGTGAGTACAAATAGAAACAAAAAAACAAAATGCCCATTTCCCGATCCGAAGCTGGGAGGTGGGCATTCTGTTTTTCTAAGCTGTTATTTTATTACAATAGCAAGCGACTCATATGGACGCAATGTAAATTTGTCCAATGTTGCCGGCACATCAGGATAGTTGGTCAGAATAACCTCCATATGTGCTTTTTGAGCTATTTCCTTCGGCAGTACAAATTCTGTTGGCTCTGCGTAAAAATTATTAACTACGACTAGCGACTCAGCACCATATTGGCGTACATAGGCATAAATCTGAGGATGCTCTGGATACAGCATTGTAAAATCGCCGTATGCAATAACATCATGCTTTTTGCGTAACTGGATCAATTTTTGATAGTGATACCAGATGGAATCCTGATCTTCTTGCGCTCGCTGCGCATTGATAGATGGATAATTATTAGCTACATGAATCCAAGGAGTACCTGCCGTGAATCCGCCGTTAGGAGCGTCCATCCATTGCATTGGTGTACGTGAATTATCTCTGGATTTTTGTTTGATCGCCTTCATAATCTCCTGCTCAGAGATGCCTGTCTCCTGAAGCAAATGGTAGGCATTAATCGTTTCTACATCACGATATTCCTCAATACGAGAAAAACCAGGATCAGTCATACCAAACTCTTCCCCCTGATAAATATAGGGAGTACCTTGCATAAAATGAAGAGCCGTACCCAGCATTTTCGCAGATTCCTTATGATACTTCTGATCATCTCCAAAGCGAGTAACTACACGCGGTTGATCGTGATTGCACCAGAACAAAGCATTCCAGCCTTCACCTGCTTGCATTCCAACCTGCCATTCATTGAGAATGCTCTTCAATTTTCCAAAATCAAACTCACCTGCAGCCCACTTTTGTCCGCTCGGATAGTCGACCTTCAAATGATGGAAATTAAAGACCATGCTGAGCTCTTTTTCGTCTGGATTGGTATAGCGAATACAATTATCAATCGTTGTAGACGACATCTCTCCTACAGTTAAGATCTGAGGATAATGAGAAAACACCTGCTCATTCATTTCTTTTAAATATTCATGGATGCGCGGACCATCCGTATAAAAACGTCGTCCATCCTCCATTGGGCTTTGTAGCGTATCGTTTTGGAAGCTCTGATCCTTGGAAATTACATTAATAACATCTAAGCGGAAACCATCCACGCCTTTTTTCAGCCAAAAATGCATCATATCATAAATTTCGCGTCGTAACGTCGGGTTCTCCCAGTTCAAATCAGCTTGCGTCACATCGTACAAATGCAAGTAATATTGCCCTGTTTGCTCATCCCATTCCCAAGCGTTTCCACCAAATTTAGACTGCCAGTTCGTAGGTGGATTGCCATCCACACCATCTTTCCAAATGTAATAGTCGCGATACGGATTATCTTTGGAAGACCTTGCTTGTTTAAACCATTCATGCTCAATTGATGTATGGTTCACAACGATATCCATAATCAGCTTTATATTGCGCTGATGAGCCTCATGCAACAAATCCTCAAAGGACTCCATAGTTCCGTACTCCGGATTGATCGTATAGTAATCACTGATATCGTAGCCATTATCTTTTTGTGGGGACGCATAAATAGGAGTTAACCAGATTACATCCACACCTAATTGCTGTAAATAATCTAATTGACGAGTGATTCCTGCCAAATCTCCGATACCGTTTCCTGTTGTATCAAGAAAGCTTTTCGGATAAATCTGATACACGACTGCTTTCTTCCACCATGTTTTCTGCATTGCTTACACCACCATTTTTTGTAAAGACTTAATCTAGTTGTATGTGCATGACTTACGCGTCATAAATGTTAGTTGTTACGCTACAGACTTTGTCTCTTGCCCTTCTGCCTTTTTGCTACGCATTTTGCCAAAGATAATAGTAAGGACAAAAGGTATAACTAAAGCGATTGCCATTCCGACAAAGAACGGTAACCAATTTTGTGGGAAGATGGACAAGAAGCCCGGTAAACCACCCACACCAATCGAAGCCGCTTTCACCTTATTTATTGTAATAAATATAGCACCGAGTGCAGATCCAATCATCGCGGCGATAAATGGATAACGCATCCGTAGATTTACCCCGAACATAGCTGGTTCTGTAATTCCTAAGAAAGCAGAAATCGCTGATGTAAGTGATAAGCCCTTGCCTTTTTCATCGCGAATCAAAAACATCGTAGCTAATGAAGCAGAGCCCTGAGCAATATTAGAAAGCACTAAAATCGGCCATAAGAAGGTTCCGCCTACACTTGCGATCAATTGTAAATCTACTGCTAGGAAGGTATGATGCATACCAGTTACAACCAGCAAGGCATAGAAACCACCATAAATGAAACCGCCAACCGCTGCAAAATTATCAAAAATACTTACAAAGGCATTCGTAATAGCAGTTCCGACTGAGAAGGTTAATGGCCCAATCACGATAAATGATAGGAAACCTGTCACTAACAATGTTACTGGAGCTACTAATAATAGCTTGAAAGCGTCTGGTACACGCTTATTCATGAATTGTTCTATCTTCGCTAAACAAAACGCTGAAACCAGAACAGGTAACACTTGACCTTGATACCCAATTTTTTCAACACTTAGTCCAAATAAATTCCAGTATGGCACTGTACCTTTTGCAACTGCATCTCCATATCCCCAAGCATTTAATAAATCAGGGTGGATCAGCATTAACCCAAGTACCATTCCAAGAAGCTCACTGCCGCCAAAACGTTTAGCAGCAGACCAACCGATTAAGGCAGGCAAGAACACGAAGGACGTATTGGCAATAAGATTAATGATATCTGCTAGGTCTTTCCATTGACCATATACCTGAATAAGTGATTGGTCTGGGAAAAATATCCCTTTCCCTGTCAAAACATTATTTATCCCCATTAGCAAACCAGCAGTCACAATTGCGGGTAGAATTGGGATGAAAATATCAGCTAATGTTTTAATTGCTCGTTGTAGCGGATTTAATTTTTTTTCCGTAGCATCCTTAAGCTCCTGCTTGGAAGCCGTTTCTAAACTAGTAAGCTCTAATAAATGAGCATAAGCCTTTTCAACAAGACCAGGACCAATTACAACCTGAAACTGTCCATTCGCTGAAAAGGAGCCTTTTACTAGATCATTATTATCTAGCTCTTCCTTCTGGACCTTCTCCTCATCCAGCAAAGCAAGGCGTAAGCGCGTTACACAATGTGAAGCGGTTACAATATTTTCTTTACCGCCTAGTGCTTCAACGATCTCCTCCACGGACTTTTTGCTAACACTCATAGATGTACCTCCCCTTGGAATCGCTTTCATCCTTATTTGTTGATCTTAGTATAACTTGTATAGACAAGTTTGTAAACACTTGTTTATACAAGTTATACTAGACAAATTATTCTAAAGTACCGAGCGGAAATGCCCATCCCTGCATTATCAAGACAACACTACATCTAGCATGCAGACTCAAAAACACCCTGCTCCGCTTTAACCCGCTAAAAAACCAGCTACCTGATTAGGCACTAAAAATCTCATGATATCTACTGACTGATACTGCTTTGAAAGTGATACTAAAGCGTTCTCTTTTTTATTTTTAAAAAAATAGAATTAACGATGTAACTTCGCGAAATCTATAAATCTTACAATCGGGATTGTTCGAAAAGAAGCCATATGCAGCATATGAATAGGAAGTTTACTCCTGTGAATGAGGGAAGGCATTCCAGCATTGCCTATAACAGATATGAGGAAAAACGAGGATTTTTATCGTGATAAACTTGGTTTTACCGTCATTTATCACGAAGGAGGATTCATTATTATGAAATGTCATCATGTTGAGATTCAGCTTTGGATAGCCAGTGATGAGAGCTGGCGTAATCGAAATGCCTCTCGCTGATTGTTTCGGGTGCAGAATCGTTTTTTGCAGGTACAGCCAGCTGCCGAATCAGAGTGGAAAATATTGATGAGCTTTATCAGCGTATTCAACCGCTGGATATCCTACATTCCAATGGTCATGTAAAAGAGCAGCCGTGGGGGTGATCGTGATTTCAGCGTACTAGACCTGGACAATAACCTCATTACGTTGTTTGAACCCTTAAACATCAATAAGCAAAGGAAGTCATAGCCTATGTTTTATATAACAGGGCTGCCCAATAGAGGCATGAATTGTTCCTACATTATCTAGCTACTGCTTCACGTAAACGATTATTTCATCGCCTACGTGCAAAATCAGTAAACACAAATCGATCTGGACGATGTCGCGACTCTGTATACTCAAATATCGTACCGTCATATAAATGCACATAGTTGCGAACGACCACAACAAATCCAAATGCTTTCATATCCAGATACTCTCGATCTTTTCCTGTTGCTTGCTCTACTTGAATTACTCTTTGCGCAAACCCAATTTTTAATTCCAAATCATTCTCTATATAATCATAAATAGATTTTTCAGCGATTTCAGGAGTCAAGCCTGCACACTTTTCTTTGCTAAAATAGTTGATATCCAATATGACCCTTTCTCCATCCAGCTTTCTTACCCGATATAAATGATAAACGTCTATACCATTTGGAAGATGAGTTTTTTGTTCCAGTTTTTTATCAATAACCAGCTCTGTAAAAAATGGCACAGTTGTCGAAAAGACCAATCCGCTATTTTCGTTAGCTTCTTTAAAGCTAACTAATCCACCAAAGGAAAAGCTAATTGTATTTTGATCTAATACAAAGACGCCCTTCCCATGCATGCTGTTCACAAGCCCTTCTTCTGCCAGCATATCTAAAGCACGGCGAATCGTGCCCCTACTAGTCTCAAACTTTTTGCAAAAATCATTTTCAGAAGGTAATTTTTCCCCTGGTGGATACACTCCTTCAATAATTCCCTGTCTAATCTCTTCATAAATAGCAAGATATCTTCTGTTCATTATCCGTTCCTCCGTGTATCAATAGCCCTATCAATGCTTTATCTGTCTATATTCTCTATACCATACTACCAGAAGTTGTTAGGGATGAAAAAGAAATGGACGTAAATGAAAAAATCGGCTACTGAAAATGATCTTTGTTTCTAGGACGATAGATATTTTTCAAGAATAGGAAAATATCTGTATTTTCTTTATAATGTACAAACCAGAAAGAAAAGGAGAGGGCTAACTATGTCGACATCTAAATGAAAAGTGGGGATCATTAGGAAAAGTGCAGATCAAGGAACCCGTGTAAGCATTCTCCCCTAGTAAGCCTTAGCTTAGTAAATAAAAAGGGACCATTCAAAAATGCTACTGAATGGTCCCTTTTTCCTTTTTTCTAATCCTATCTGTTACTGCTCCGGTTACTTACTGTACAAGTGTCCATACGGATGATGTACTAGGCTCTTCACCTTTTGTCCACCATTTTGCTTGGTAGGTTTTACCCTCGTAGGATACTTTTGCTCCACCTTGGTAGGCTTTGTCGCTGTTCCATTTTTGTATAGCATCGCCCACCTGCTTCCATACATCAGTGCTGTCGGGACGGTCGCCGCGAGTCCACCATTGAGCCTCATATTCTACGCCCTCATATATCACTCGATCACCAGTATTATAAACGTTGTCTTTATTCCATGTGTCACCGGTGTTCCCAGTCTGCTCTTTTTCGGTACGCACTGTTACTTTTTGTGAGAAATCAGATTTATTACCTGCATGGTCAACAGCTACTACCATATAAGAATAGGTTGTGTCAGCCTTCAAATCTTTGTCTGTAAAGCTTGTTTCTGTAGTCGTCCCTACTTGTCGGCCATCACGGTACACTTCATAGGCGTGAATCCCATGGGGGGCTGTGGAAGCTGTCCAACTCAACTCAATTGTAGATGTAGTTTTGGCTGAAGATACTAGATTACCTGGTGCAGTTGGCAAATCCACTTGTTCGTCTTCTTTACTAGTTCTAACTGTGAATGGCTTGGACATCTCAGATTTATTTCCAGCGAAATCAATGGATCGAACCGTATATGTGTAAGCCGTATCGAGCGTCAATTCCTTATCTTCAAAATATGCCTGGCTAGTCTTACCTGCTAGACTACCATTGCGATATACTTCATATTCTTTGATACCTTCAGAGGCTGTCGATGCTGACCAGCGCAATTCAATACTTGTTGTTGTCTGTCCTGGAGAGGTCAGGTTACTAGGAATTGTCGGCAATTGTACCTCTGGTTCTGTTGGGTTACCATCGTTTTTCAAATTAACGTCGATTGCTTGATAAAAAGCATTCCCTGTGTCAGCGATTTCCCACACACCAAGGATGATATGGTAGCCACTGCGATCGGTCGGAACATTAACAACATGAGACACTGATTTAGGGGGAACCTTGCCACCATCGTTAAATGTAGCAATGAGTTCAAGATCGTTGCGCCCTAATGGCTTGTTGGGATTCCAATCTTTTTTCGTTATATAATATTTCCAGTCACCTGTAGAATGTGGAGCGGTTAAATACCACGTAAAAGTATTTTTCCCACCTTCCATGTCCACTTTTTTCCATCTACTATCGGTTTGGACAAAGAGTTCCTTATATTTTCCTGCTCCTGTAATCTCCCCATCTTTAGGTCCAGATTGTGGGAAATTACCTACTCCCTCTACACTTTGCGGTTCATATTGAATTTGACCGCAACCAACGTTTTGTCCTTGCTTACAAAGTAAAGCCCTGCTCGTAGGTGATTCAATGTAACCATGTGCTGACGCGCTGCCTGCAAATACCATCGTACCAGCCATAGCGGCCAGCGTTATTCCAAAAGCTATAGAGCTTTTCCCAAAAACTGTTTTCCATTGCAAAGTCATTCTGTCTACCTCCTAGTATGTGATTTTCTAGGTTATACGAAATACTTTGTAACATTTGTTATTTTATTAAAATTGGTAGCAGATTAGATAGATTCTTTACGACTGAATTATCACATTACAATAGTCATATTTTTAAATCTACTAATTTTTAAAAGTAAAAGATTTGATTATGATAAAATCCAGTAAAATGATGGAAACGGCAATTCTTTCCTGTATGTATTTTCTATGTAACTTTTTTTAGGATGAAAGAACTAGATTTATGTTATTATTACATTATTTTTTCTGAATAGGTTTTTTGACTCAAAAAAGCCGAATAATAGGCGTTTTAGTGACACCTATTATTCGGTCTATAATGAATCAGTATAGCGCCCGTTGATCACCAGCAAACCAGTGGGCACGCGGCAGAATACTTCCCTGTTTCATTTGTTGTATCGTAGAAAAGATAGGGCTTACCTTTTCCATTTGAGGAGCTTGTGGTGCTATAGCAGTCTTGCTTACATCGATCGAGACTTGCTCAGTAGCAGTGCTTTTGACCAGATTAACGTCTATCACCTGATAAAAAGCATTCGTGGTATCCGCAATCTCCCACACAGCCAGAATAAGATGATAACCACTGTGATCAGTTGGTACATTGCAGGTATGAGTCACCGTTGTACCTGGTCTGTTTCCACCATCGTAATAGTAGCAAAACGGAACTACGTCTAAGTCGGAGCGAGCAAGTGGTTTATTGGGATTCCAGCCATTTTTCGTAATGTAATACTTCCACTCCCTTGTGCTATGCGATGCTGTCAATCTCCACTTAAACGTATTTTCCCCACTATGCATCGTTACTTTTTTCCAACGATCAGCGGTTTGTGTATACAGCTCGGGATAGCGCCCTGCCCCTGTGATTTGTCCATCCGGTGGGCCAGATTGTGGAAAGGACCCTTCTCCTTCTACACTCTGAGGCTCATACTGAATGGGACCACAATTCATGTTTTTGCCTTGTTTACACATATAAGCCCGACTTGTAGGTGATTCCACATAGCCGTGAGCTGATACACGTTCAGCAATAAACATAGCCCCTGTTATCATTACTACTAGCAGTCCAAAAGCAACACATACCTTGATTGCCACCTTGCTCATGACGCACTGTTCTGTCATTTAATGACCTCCCATGATGTGGTAAAGCAAAGTTCTGACAAGACCGCCATACTCACCTCCATTTATAACATTAGTAATATTATAAAAATGGGAGCCATTATTTAGAACTTATTAAACTGTTTTTTTACAGTTCAGATGCTTTTTTTGCTATATAGTAAACTACAATTGGCTAATTATTCTGGTAACCGGGATTTCCTGGTGTTTTCGAATCCTTCGCTTTTGAGAAAAGACAATGTGCAAGAGCTCCTCTAATAGGAAGCGACACCGGCTCTTCTGTGCTGCTTCCAACGGCTGATATTGCTCCACGATTTGCTGCATGAATAGATATGCCTGGTACGGAAGGAATTCAGTCATCCAGCCACTTTGCGGCAGATTATCATGATTCTTACTATATCGTATATGTTCTTCCGTATACTCGACTAGCTGATAATACTCAAAGCCGACTTGATAAACCAGAGGAGCAATATCTCCCTTATACTGAACTGTAATTGTCTCATTCGGTCAATCTGTTTAGAATTAGCGAGTAAGCACCCTCACCACATCATCAATCTTCCTGCTATTAGCGATAACCCCATGACTCATCCATGTCATAAAATCTACCTCATACACACAGTTTTTCTGAACAGCCGGAATGGATTGCCAAATCGGATGAGATAGCTGCCTTTTTTCTGCGCCTTCACCTTCGTCATGCCATTTATCAAATGTATAGAATAGATGATCTACATCCAACTCAGAAAGGGCTTCCCATGACAAGCATCTTCGCTTAGACTCTCCTTTCACTTGGCTTACGAATGGATGTGGTTTCATCTCTAAATCTCGATATAGTACAGGCCCTGTGTAAAGATAATCCACGCTGATATAATGGGCGGATACCCGCAGGAAAGCAAAGGTTTTCCCTTTTACAGAACGTGCCAACGCTTCCTTAGCCTTTGCTACCTTATTCTCGTATTGCTTGATTAACTGCTCAGCCATATTCGTTCGCCCTAGCATATCAGCTACTGTACGCAGGGTCGAACGCCAATCATCAACAGGGTGCGAAATGACACTTGTACGTGCAATCTGCCTGCATTGATCATAGATACCTGCTAAGCTTTGAACCCCTTCTCTCACCATAATAAAATCTGGTTTATAATAGGATAGCTGATGAATGTCCTGTGTCAGAACATCGTGCGTCGGAATATGCTGTAGCCCAAGATAATCAAGCTTTCCCCATCCTCCATGCGACCACTGTACAATCGGAGTTACCCCTAATGCCAGTAAATAATCCTCTAAAAATAAGGAGACGATGCGAAGATCACTACGCAGATTATCCCGGTATTGTCCCGGGGCCACACCAACCATTTGTTTAAACCGACGATTAAAATAAAATTCATTGTTGAATCCAACCTGCTCTGCTATTTCATGAATTCGATCGTCTGTTTTACTGAGCAATTGTTTAGCTCTGTCTATTCGTAATGTATTTACAAAATCAAGGGGAATCTGTCCTGTCATTTCTTTGAAAATACGCGTATATTTATAACGAGCGACGTTAGCATCAGCCGCCAATTGATCTACTGTCATTGGTTCATAGTAATGCTTCCTCACATAGTCAATAGAGCGCTCCACTGCACGGCGTATGTCCACATGACTCTGAGAAGCATTTTGTTGAAACACGAAGCGGAGCAATTCCTCAAATCGTACGTGATTAGAAAACCGTTCCATATCATCGGCATCGTTGCGATGACAATATATCGCTTCTACCAAATCAAGGCATTTAGAAAAAGGAGAGCAAACTACAGCACCCAGAAAAGGAAGTGAATCATTTTTACCCTCATCTACCAGTGTCACTTTAGAAGCTGTAGGTTGAATGGACAACTTATTGAAAGTTAACTGATACAAGCATAATGAGTCATCTACCGCTTGGATGAATAGAGATTCCCCAGGTCCAATCATAAAGCAATTCTCCCGCTCCATATGAAAGCAATCCTCTTCTATTTGGAGCCTTCCCTTTCCATCAGTCACAACAATTAAGCTATAGTCGCTTGTCTCATTATCATGCTGGTGATGTCCAGCAGGGAGCGTGTCATATTGGATATCTACTAAGAGAAATACGGTGCTTGGACTACTAATCAAGCTTGCTACCTGGTTCATCATACCACTCCATTGATAATAATTCTCATTCAAAATATTATAAAACAAAAAAGAAAGTTCTTCAACATAAGCTGAAGCCCTCTCTTCTTTTAGACAGATAACCTGCTATTTCGTTTTAGCAGAAAAGAATTTCAATAAATCATCAATCTTCATCGCATTCGCTTTAATTGAGCCTGATTGCCAGTGTGTTCTTTCTAATTGATAAACATTCCCCTTTTTAACCGCAGGGAGAGCCTTCCATAATGGGTCCTCTAGTAATGCAAGTGCCTGTTTATTCTCTTGTGATGTCCATGTCCCATTAGATGGGAATATAATGATATGATCAGCATGAAACTCTGGAATTTTTTCTAGTGACATAATCTCGTGAGTTTCAATCGTTTTCACAGGCTCATACGGCTCCAGCCCTAAATCTTCATAAATCATTCTTGTATAGGAGTTTTTGAGGCCAAAAAGAGCTAATGATGGCTTTTCACCAACATTTAAACGAATAACCGCTACGGTCTGTCTACCTATTGATGAATTCAGTTTTTCTTTGGCATCGGCCACTTTTGTCTGGTACGCTTGCAGTACACGCTCAGCCTTTTCGGGCATCCCTATTATATCTGCTACTCTTTTTAACGTTTCTACAGCATTTTTATTAATAGAATCAGGCACCCGATAAGTAGGAGCTATCTTGGAATATGCTTCATATTTCGTTGCATCTACTCCACCATCAACAATGATTAAATCAGGATTAGCTGCAAGTAAAGCTTCTATGCTGCCCGTTACATCAAATGTTGGTACATTTAGGCCCAGATAATCCTGCTTACCCCATGCTGGATGATACCACTGCACGATTGGTGTAACTCCTAATGCAACTAATGGGTCTTCTAAATAAATAGCGGCTATTCGCTTCGGATGTACCGGAATCTCGACCTCCCCAAATTCATCCTTAACCACACGTGTTTGTGATTGCTTAGCGGTTTGCGTATCTTTGGTCTGATTCTCACCTTGCTGTCCATTCTCCACGCTCTTTTGAGTCTGTGTGTCTACCTGCTGCGATTGTTTTCCGCACCCAGCAACAATGCACATCACGACAAGCAATACAGCCATCCCAGCAATCATGTTCCAACGTGATCTTAGCATAATTCTTCCCCTCTCCTACACAATTACGATTTGCCGAAAAACTTATATTTGATAACGATTATCGTTATTGCTTTTATCCAAACAAATTGTAATGGATTCCCTATGCTTTTTACAATGCACGTTCTCGACTATTTTTTATACAAACACTTGTGAATTTCCCTTATCGGTTTAACAAGCGATTTTTCCTTTTTTACATAAAAACAGCAGAGGAAATTACTCCCCTGCTGTTTTTATTCACATCATTTATAGACTGTAAGCACACTACACGACTGTATAGCTGCTCTATCATGACTATTCTTTGCTTTCGCTTTAGATCCCAGCTCCCACTTGCAATTTATCCCGAAGCTTGGCAAGCATATCTGTTGTCATTTTTTCCAAGTCATATTCTGCTTGAAAACCCCACTCCGCTTTAGCGGCTGTGGCATCAATTGAGTTTGGCCAACTGTCTGCGATTCCTTGTCTGATTGGGTCTACTTGGTAGTCCATTTCAAATGTCGGAATATGCTTCTTGATTTCCCGTGCAATTTGCTCTGGCTCAAAGCTCATCGCTGTCACGTTAAAGGCGTTACGGTGTTGTAATTTAGATGCATCTGCTTCCATCAAATTGATGATAGCGTTAAGCGCATCTGGCATATACATCATATCCATGTACGTACCTTTTTGGATGTATGAGGTATAACGACCATTTTTAATTGCCTCGTAATAAATTTCCACTGCATAGTCGGTTGTTCCCCCACCTGGAGGCGTTACGTAGGAAATCAGCCCTGGAAAACGTACACCGCGCGTATCTACTCCAAATTTTTGATAGTAGTAATCACACAATAATTCCCCAGAAACCTTATTTACCCCATACATGGTAACAGGACGTTGAATTGTATCCTGAGGTGTATTATCTTTTGGTGTTGTTGGTCCGAATGCACCGATTGAACTTGGCGTAAAAAATTGACAATTAAGTTCTCTTGCTACTTCAAGTGCATTTACCAATCCGCCCATATTTAAATTCCAAGCGAGCAATGGCTTTGCTTCCGCTGTCGCAGACAACAGAGCTGCCAAATGCATAATGGTATCCACTTTGTACTTTGCAGCAATATCGTGCATAGCCTTTGCATCTGTTACATCTAAAATCTCAAATGGTCCCTCTTGCCCCTCGCCCTGACGAATATCAGTAGCAATTATGGATTCTGTTCCGTATACACTTCGTAGCTTCGTGACCAATTCGGAGCCAATTTGTCCAAGCGCTCCTGTTACCATTATTCTTTTCATGTGGGTTGACCCCTTTCTTCCTGTTGTTCCTTTTGATCAGTAGGGTTAAATAATTCCCATTTCTTTTCCTACTTTTTTGTAGATGGCCAACGCTTGATCTAGCATCTCTTTTGTATGCGCCGCAGTTGGCATATTGCGGACACGTCCGGTTCCTTTAGCAACCGTTGGGAATACAATAGCTTTTGCATAAACGCCTTCTTCATACAATCGCTTACTAAATTCCTGTGTTTTTATTTCATCACCAATAATGCAAGGTGTGATTGGAGTTTCACTGTCTCCGATATTAAAGCCAAGCTCCTTCAAGCCCTTCTTCAGGTAATTCCCATTCTCCCAAAGGCGATCATGTAATTCGGTGCTTTCTGTCAAAATATTGATGGCTTTGGTAATAGCTCCTACATCTCCTGGTGTAAGTGCAGTGGAGAATAAGAATGGTCTGCTGCGTACTTTAAGCCAATCAATCAATTCCTGTTTACCAGCTACATAACCACCTACTACTCCAATCGCTTTGGACAGCGTTCCGATCTGAAAGTCTACTTTGTCAGATAAGCCAAAATGCTTCACTGTCCCTGCTCCCTTACCGAGAACACCTGAGCCATGGGCATCATCTACATATGTGATTAAATCGAATTCCTCAGCAATCTCTACAATTTCTGGTAGCTTGGCAATGTCTCCGTCCATCGAGAAAACACCATCTGTAATTACCATGATTTTATTGTACAGACCGGACTCTCTCGCCTCTTTTGCTTTTTGACGAAGATCATCCATGTCAGAGTGGTTGACACGGATGATTTTAGCTTTAGATAGACGGCAACCGTCAATAATGGATGCATGGTTTAATTCATCCGATAGAATTGCATCATTTTTATCCATCACAGCAGAAATTGCAGCCATATTACAATTAAAACCAGACTGATAAGCAATAGCCGCCTCGGTATGTTTAAATTCCGCTAGTGTTTTTTCTAATGTAATATGGATATCCAGTGTCCCGTTAATGGTACGAACGGCCCCTGCCCCAACACCATACTTTTCGATCGCTTGGTATGCTGCATCTTTCAAGCGCTGATCTGTTGCCAAACCTAGATAGTTGTTGGAAGAAAGGTTAACCAGGTTTTTGCCCTTAATGGTAATCACAGGCCCATTGGCACTCTCCAAAGGATCAATAACGTTATAAAGGCCTTTGCTTTTAAGCTCTGCTAAATTTTCTTGTAAAAACTCCTGCAATCCTCTGCTGGACATCCTTTATCCCTCCATAGGTATCTTGGTTTTTTATCTTTACATAAATGAGATACTATCATTACATGTTGGTAAGGAAGACGGAATGATTCACTCCCTCCAGAGAAAACAAAAGTCCTCTCCGTATGTACATAACAATGTTGTATCAGCCGCAAAATCATCTTCCTATTCTAGTTTTAAAAGTACCACATGTGCCTCATAATGTCCACACAACAAACACAACATTTTTCAATATCATCTGTTAATTCATAGTAATCAGTCACTTAAAACCCTTTGATAACAAGCTTTCAACTTAAAAACATTTTATCTGAATATTCAAGTAACCATCTTACCATGTTTTTCTAGGAAGAACATCTGTCTTTTTTTGTATATTACCATCAAGGTTCCCTATAAGCTTTGGATGTCTTTTTCAAAAGGACACTCTCAGATAAACAGCAAGGCTACCGACTACGCTCCTATTTCAAAAAAACTACCTCTGATCGGCAAAAAACCCAAGAAAAGGACTCACTTGCTTGTCCAATACTTGGGTGATCGGTCAAACGAAATGCTGATATACACATACCTCTATACAGGCTATCTTTTTCGACGATTGATTCCTTCAATCACTACTTCTTCTACATAATGACGAATTCTTTCTAAAATCCGGCGTGCCTTCGTTACTTCGATACGTGAGCCATTACTCATGGCAAAATGCTCTTCCAATTCCTCAAGAGAATAGTTTGAAGCAAATAAAGTTGGCAGATGATTGTTAATTCGCTGATTTAAAATAACTCCAATCACTTCATCCCGAATCCATGGAGTGACATTCTCCGCCCCTAGATCATCTAAGATCAAAACAGGAATCTCCTTTAATAGCTCCAGTTTACCTACATAGGATTGATCGGAGAGGGATTCTTTCAACTCTCGAATGAAATCTGGAACGTATACCATTAAGGATGAAATGTTGTTCTCTGATAGTTCACGTGCGACAGCAGCCATCAGATAACTCTTGCCAACCCCAAAGCCTCCGTGAACATATAGCCCTCGTGCAGCCTGCTTCTTGTTGTCTCTCATTTCTCGGCAGAAACGCATCGCCAGACGAATCGCTTCTTTATTGGAATCATCCATATCCATATGATGAAAGCTAGCTTGAAGTGTTTCTTCAGACACGTAGTAGCTTCGCATCATTTTACGAGTACGCTGTGTTTCTTCATATGATAATTGCTTATCACAGGGGCTTAGTGCGGATACAATATGCTTGTTTTGCACCTGTAGCTTATTCGTATGTCCCTTTACTAAATTAGGACATTCTGACAGTCCGGGGCAATTCTCACAATAATAGTGCTCCTTCACCGACTCATACACTGCCGAAAGGGAGCGAAACAAATCCTCCCTAGTTAATTCAGGATGCTTTTGCAGAAAGGCTTTTAGATAGAGAGACGAGCGCATCATTTTATCCAATTGTTCATCCGGACTTAAAATATGCCGTGGAGTTCGCTTAGCTAACTCCTCCATGAATTGACGCAAAGGTTCCATCTAATGTTCGCCTCCCTTCATCGGCTGTCGTAGTGATTCGTATAATTCTTTAAGCTCTGGATCATCCATAATGGTTTTTTTCACTTGCTTTACGCGTTTTTTTCGATCAGTATCAACTGCCTCTGCTTCCTCACGATCGAGCTGTCGCTGTACAGCAGCAGGTAGCTTATCCTGTAGCAATGCTCGTGAATTACTGCGCCGGCCCCTGTTAGAGGATAATCCACCTTTTTGGGAAGCTGCTAGAGATTGAACCGTCTGATTCTCCATAGCCTGATTCTTAGCTTCTGCCCGTTCCAAAATAACCCTCACTGCTTCCTCTACGGTAGAAATGGCTTTGGCTTTCCAGCTATCTCGAATCGTTTCCACGTAAGCTTTTGGCAATTCCATTTTCGTTTCACGCATGGCATATAAGAGCAAAGCATTTACTACCTCTGACGGCATTGAATCTGTGAAAACCAAGCTCTCTGCCCGTTCTAAAAACGCACGTGAAATTCTACCTCCCACCGCTTGCTCTAAAATAATCAGCGGTGAAAGCTCTCGACAGATTCGTAGAAAAACCTCCGTTCCAGGAGCTGGTATTTTCCCAGGACCGAGATGCTCCAAATAGGCATCGGCTAAAGAACGGCGCTCACGAGTTAGCTGGTTATTTACATATCGCTCGCGTATTCGTTTACGCAATAGTTCTGTGCTAAGAGTCCCTTGAGAATCATAAAGATTCCAATCCCGCAGCTCTTGGCTTAATAAATAGCTATCCACTTGATAAAAAGCGAGCAACTGATAAAAAAACGGAATGCTTTCCTGCGTTACTACCTTAGAGGCTTGTACATGACTAGGGAGGCTAGCCCGCAAAAAGGATAAATCCAATTGTTTGTCTGGCTCCGCTTCATAATGATTAGCTAGGGAGGCTGTAGGATGTTTTTCTTGCATGTGAGCAAAAAATCGATCCGTTTCCGATCCAGGGCGAATTTCCAGCTCAGAAGCTGACAAATTATGATATACCTCATAGAAGCGCTTGGTTACATCTTCTTCATACGGATACTCCTCCGCCAGATTACCCCATAGCTGATCAGCATAGGTACGGCGAAGCTGCTCGTATTTGACTTTTCCTACTTGATTTAACAGCATAACGGGAAGAATATCTTCCTGAAAAAATTGAGCCGGAGTTAGCGGTGGCAAGACAATATACTCATAAAAAAAGTCATGTTCGCGATTCTCACGACGACGGACCTTTAATAAATCCATCGCTTCTAAACGTTCTCTGGCTTGCAGTAAGCGATCCAACGGCAAGGATGTCATCATCATTAGACTCCGGTGCGTTCCTTCGCTTGCTGCTCCACTCTTTTCATCCACCTCGTGCATTAATAATTGATACAACGAATAGGATGACACCCCCAGCAAGGGCAAATAAAGATGGGTTATGAATCCCATCTCCATCATACTCAGCGGCCTTATGAATCTCACTAAATAGCGATCGTTGGGCGCAAGTTCGTTCCACATGACACGCATCGACCAAAATCCTTCCTTACGTTCATAGTTTCTCTATTATATCATTTCTTCTGTCATGTTACGTAGGAGAGGTTTGGAAGCTTAGAGAAAAAAATGCTTCTTATTCTGATTTATTCACTTTAGGCGGCTGATTCCGCGCTTGTTCTAAAAGCTCTTCCAATTCTCGCATAAATACATTAATATCTTTAAACTGACGATAAACCGAGGCAAAACGAACATAAGCTACCTCATCCACATGGTACAGGCGCTCCATGACCATTTCCCCTACCTCTTTGCTAGGGACCTCAGCCTTCCCTTGACTACGTAGTTCTCGTTCAATTTCATTTACAATATTCTCTAATATCTCCAGTGTCACAGGACGCTTTTCACAAGCACGAATCAACCCACGTAAAATTTTATCGCGGCTGTACTCTTCTCTTGTTCCATCCTTTTTAATAATTAATAGTGGTGTTTCTTCCACCATTTCAAATGTAGTGAATCTTCTGCCGCAGTCCTCGCACTCTCGACGGCGTCTGATTGATTTGTTGTTATTAAATGGGCGGGAATCCAATACCCTTGTCCCATTAAATTCACAAAATGGGCAACGCATTAGCCATCATCTCCAAAATGATTACTCAGTTAGATCAACATCATTCCAAAAAAGAAAGACTTGATTTTATTCAATAAATTTGCGTGTAAATTATTGAAGTTTTTCTTTAGAGTCCCATATCCAGTAAGGTTAGTCAAGGAAAAAGCGAATATCCTATTCCCATTTGTCCATAATTTTTTTAAAATGAGATAGTATCTAACAGCAAGGGAGGGTTCTTGCATGCGCCTAGTCTCATTGCGACATGTTCAACCTGGAATGAATTTGGGAAGGACCGTTTTTACAGATGATGGGAAAGTCCTGCTTGGGGCAGGTATGGAGCTAAGTGAAAGATTGGTAAGTGGTCTACAACGCATGGGAATTGATTCCGTCTACATTGATGACCCACACACATCAGATATTGAGGTAGAGGATGTTATACGTCCAGAGACAAGGCAAGATGCTTTGGAAGTCATACATAAAACCGTGCAACAACTACGGAATACGAATAAAGTTGCTCGTAGGGTCTCTGTTAAAGACATGGGCATGCATTTCCAGCAGGTCTTTCATAAGATTTTAAATGATCTATCTGGTGCAAAGGATATCATGATTCATCTAGCTAACATCTCCTCTCACTCGGGAGCAATGTATCATCACGCCGTTAACGTCGCTGTCATGGCTACAGCAGTTGGGATGTCGCTTGGCTACAACACGACGCAATTACGTGATTTGGGAATCGGGGCACTGTTACACGACATTGGAAAAACAGCGCTACCAAAAGAATTGCTTGAAAAAACCGAGCGTTGGAACGAGGCTGAAATGGAGCAGGCCAAAGAGCATACACGCCTTGGCTTTGATATCATTCGGAAACAACACGATATTTCATTATTATCTGCTCACGTAGCTTTCCAGCATCATGAACGAATGGATGGAAGCGGTTATCCGCAACAGCTACAAGGGGACAAATTCCATGAGTATGCGCAAATCGTAGCTATTTGTGACGTGTATGATTCTCTAACTACCCCAAGACGTTGGAGAAAACGCTATATGCCACAGGATGCGCTTGAATACCTGCTTGGATCAGGCGGCTATTTGTTCCATCATCATTTAGTAGATGCCTTTCGTAAGCATATCGCTGTCTTTCCACTTGGGAGCGGAGTCGTACTCAATAATGGAGAAAGCGGCGTAGTCTGTAAGGTAGATCCAGAATGCTGTCATCGTCCAACGATACGCATTTTGCGAGACGGACGTGGCAATGACCTGCTTACCCCGTACGAAGTTAATTTGAAATATAATTTAAAACTATTTATTACTCAATTTGAAGACGAAACATTATTTACTTTTATGGAATCTAAGCATATTGCACCGGACTTGTAATCATCTAGTTTATTTCATTTACAACCAGCAAAACTCCCTCTTACAAAATGCTGAGAGGGAGTTTTGCTTTGCCTCGATTTATTCGTGTCTGTATTTCTGATAAAATTGGTAAATCAGCTCTGCCGCTTCTGCACGTGTTACATTTTTATTTGGCTCTACCTTCGTCCCCTTCGGTGCGCTCAGATAACCTAAAGCATGCGCTAGCGTATAAGCAGGTACTTGTTCTGCTGTTACATCTGGATAAGGGGATTGAAAGATATCAGACTTGGATAGTAACGCTCCAAATTGTAATGTCTGCATCAACATTTGTATCGCTTCAGAACGTGTAATGGCACGATCAGGCTCAAAGCGGGCTGTAGATGGTATGATTTTGAATTGAGAGGCCTGAGAAATGGCAGCATAATACGGATGATTTGTAGGTACATCTGAGTACGTATAAGGCTTCTCATCATTTTCATCGTCATAGGATCGATAATCGTGACTCAGCTCGTTTGATACGCTAATCATCAATCCTACAAATTGAGCCCTAGATATCTCCTTATCTGGCTCCAGCTTTCCATCCTCTAGGAAGAACAGCCCTCTATTTAGCATATTGCCTAGGGCTTCTTCACTTTTGTGTCCCTCAATATCAGTAGCGGACTCAGCATCACTAAATCCCCATCGGTCTAATAATTCACCAGTAGCTGCGTTTACAGATTTCTCATTTCCTACATAACGATAGACAAGCTGTATTGGAATCTCTTGAGAAGACTCCTTTACAGACTCATCTGCGACTGGCATATAGAAAGGAGCTTTATAATAAGTAAGTATTACTTTTTTCTCTTTTATCTCCTTTTCTATCGCTTCTTTCTTTGATACCTGAATTTTTTCGAAAACATCATTACTTCGCAAAGGGGAGCCATTTTCCCTTTGATAGAGCCAAACTTCAGTGACTTCATTAGTAAATTTATTTACTTCTACCTCGATGTCTAGGTCATCAATGGGAGTATCTTTATATAAGTATCCAAATGTAAAAATGTAAGATTGCCCCTTATCACCTCTAATGTAAGGGGCGTCTCCTGTTTTAAGATACAACTGCCCCGTATGATCAGGGTAAAGGCTTTTGATCATTTCTATTGCTACCTTTTCCGCATCTTTCTTATCAATCGCTTGTTTCCCTTTCGTATTTTCCGATGCTTCGTTGTTCTGTTTTGAAAAGGCCAGGAATTGGCCCTTGTCATTTATCTTAATTCTTATTTCTTCCTCATTGGATGGGGAGCCTTGATTCGTTGAAATAAATCGAAATGACCAATTCAATGTTTTGATACCTGAAGCGTCAGCACTGGAGCCTGTCCCACCTGAACCATTATAAACCCAGCCTTTAGCTAGCTTTTCAGCCCATTTCTTTGCAATTTGTTCTGCCTGGTCTTTGCCGATTTTTTCAGGCGCTTGATTTTTTGTAAATGTAATTTTATCGCCTAATGGGGTGATTTTATTGCTAGTTTCCGCTTTGCGGCCATTTGGACTGATCGCCTCTCCACTATTTGCATCTAAAAACTTTGCACTATTGTTGCCATATATATAAACAGGAGTATACGTTACATCCCCGCTGTTCCTGTTTTTATACCTATCTGATCTCATGTATCGTACCTGTGGATCTAGTAGTCCCTTTAGTGTTTTCTCCACTTGTTCTAGGGAAATGGCCGCCTTAGGAGAGGGAATTTTTCTGTCATCCCACGTAAGATGATAGGACGTAATTTCACCATCAGCATCAACCTTAATCGTTACTCCATTTTCAAGGAATGGAATTTCGTCAGACATACGGGTATGGACAAATGTATAATGATTGTTATTCGTCAATGGGACAAATTCATTTGCTTTACTCAAAGAATCTTTTTTTGATTTAGCTACCTTTTCAATAAAAGCCCATGCCGTTTTTTCCGCTTCTTTCTCACTAACCGCCTTTTTCACCGTTTTATTGTTGCGTGTATATTTATAGAAATCAATCAATTCTCCTGTTTGAGCATTAACTGATGCATGAATATATTTGTTGCTTTTTTTATCACTTGTCTCCCAGCTTATCGACCAGTATGGAGAGCCTGTTCTCTCGTCATCTATTTCTAATCGGGAATTTCTTAGTTTGTAATCCGCAGGAATGGTAATCCATTGCCGTACACGCTCTTCCACTTCTTTTTGTGTTAATAGCTTATCATAAGCTCCCTTCTTCTCCTGTGCATACAATACAGAAGCGCTTCCTGACATCTCAAATGGAGCTACTAACATACCAGCCGCCAGCACACATCCGCTACCTACAGCTATCCACTTACGCAATGATAACCTGTTCATCTCATTCCTCCTCTTCTTGTACACTGCCTTTCCAATCATATTAATTATAGCAATATTTTACATGAAACTAGATAAACGAATGATATAAAATCCATTACTGGAATGATTATGCAAGATTTTTGGGTTAAAAAATAAAAAAGCCGATTTCAGCACTTATGAAATCAGCTTTTTTCATAAATTCAAATAACAATTATTTTTCAGAATTAAAATGCCAAATGAAGCCAATTTATCCGTGTGTACTGCCTGTTAAAATCCGTTTCGATTGATTTACATGCTCTGACACATGCTTTACCAAATCAAGAACTCGGCAGGAATATCCCCATTCATTATCGTACCAAGCAATGACCTTTACATGCTTATCACTCATCACCATAGTGGACAGACCATCCACGATTGAGGAATTTTCATTACCATTAAAGTCAGTAGAAACAAGAGGTGCATCCGTATAGCCTAAATAGCCTTTTAAAGGCCCTTCGCTTGCTTCGCGCAGCACCCGATTGACCTCTTGTGCAGTGACATTTTTAGAGATTTGTACAACCAAATCGACCACAGAAACATTTGGAGTAGGTACACGTAAAGCAAAACCATTCAGTTTGCCATTTAATTCTGGCAATACTTTACCTACCGCTCTGGCTGCTCCTGTTGTCGTTGGAATAATCGATTGGCCACAAGCACGCGCGCGGCGTAAATCCTTATGGGGATTATCCAGATTAACCTGATCGTTCGTGTAGGAATGAATCGTAGTCATAAGCCCGGATTGAATCTGAAAAGCTTCATGCAGCACCTTAGCTACAGGTGCAAGACAATTGGTCGTGCAAGAAGCATTCGAAACAACATGGTGATGCTCATGATCGTATTGATCATCATTGACACCCATAACAATGGTCGCGTCCTCTTCTTTACCAGGTGCAGTAATAACTACTTTTTTAGCACCGCTTTTTATATGCTTCTCGGCACCACTACGATCTGTGAACTTCCCAGTCGCTTCCACAACCACTTCAACCCCAAGCTTCCCCCATGGTAGGTTCAAAGGATCGCGATCGGATAACACCTGTGTGTTTTTTCCATTAATTACAATGCAATTGCCATCTACAGTAACGTCATGGGCTAAGGTCCCATGAACGGAATCATATTTTAATAAATGAGCTAGGGTTTCAGGAGGATAGCTAGCGTTAATAGCCACAACCTCGATGGATGGATCTTGGATCGCTTTGCGAAAAACCATGCGCCCAATACGTCCAAACCCATTTATCCCGATTTTAATTGTCATTTTATGTTGACCCTCCCTGAAATAAGTTACTCTAATCACTATTAATAATATATTAAGTATGTCATATTTGACAATGTGTTTTACTTAAAAACAGCAAATTTGGGCAGTTTGCTACATGATCTGCCCAAGCAGTAATAATTAGATTTTCCAAAAAGAATGATGCCCGTGATCAGGCAAAGCAATATCCAGAGATTTGATCAAAAGACCGTTGCTATGTTTTGGTAAGCTTTACATATCAAACAGAAAACTTGGAGGGGAGAAGCATTCCAGATGAATGAACAAGAACTGGCAATCATTCAATCTCTTCACTGTATAGAGGAACAATTATTTGATGAAATCACTGTTTCCGATTTGGCTCGACAAGCTGGGTATTCAATCGCTCATTTTCATGCTTTATTTCTTAAACACGTAGGATTTCCCCCCTACGAGTACATAAAAAAACGCCGTTTAGCAAAGGCAGTTTCTCTGCTTTGTTCCTCTACTCTAGGCATTTTAGATATTGCAGTTACACTAGGCTTTGAATCACAGGAATCATTTACTCGCGCCTTTAAAAAGGAATACCTTATGCCACCTGCCATCTATCGCCGCTATATGCAAACACTTTTATTCAAACAGGAGGAGCTTTCTATGAATTCAATCTCTACCGATCTAAAACCCACAGGCTGGATGCTACAAGGTACCAATCCTGGAGCCTATGAGATGGGGGTGGACTATAATAGCATTCACCACGGTACATGTTCTGGCTATCTTCGTTCGAAACAACCTCATCCAGAGGGATTTGGCACGATGATGCAGATGTTTCAGGCACACAAATACCTAGGTAAGCGCATGCAATTAACAGGATTTATTCAAACAAAGTCAGTGACAGGCTCGGCAGGCTTTTGGATGAGAGTGGATGGAAGTGAGGAAGAGATATTACAGTTTGATAATATGAGTAATCGTCCTATTCAAGGGACCACGGAATGGAATATGTATCGCATCGTATTGGATGTCCCTGCTCATAGTGAAGCGATTGCATTTGGCGCATTCCTACAGGGCGGTGGTCAGATTTGGGTGGATAGTCTTCGTTTTGAGGAAGTAGATGTAAAAACACCCGTAACGCACCTAGAGACCGCGCCTGAATTGCCTGAGGAGCCTATTAATCTACTGTTTGAGGAATAAGAGGATTCGTTTTAGCAAAAAGTTGTTTCGCTAGATTCTTTTTTTCACTAGCTGATAATGTGGTAAAAAGCTCCCTGACAGATTACCATCAGGGAGCAAGATTAGGAAAGCTATTTTCGTATACCTCTTTATAACGATCTTCGTAATATAAAACACGTTGGACATAATGACGGGTCTCCCCAAACGGGATATTGGAGATCGTTTCACGAGTCCCTTCCCATTGCTTATTATGCAACCAATTTTTCACATTTCCTTGTCCTGCATTATAAGCAGCCAATGCAAGTACTTCATTCCCTTTAAACATTTGTAACAAATAAGCTAGATACCAGGTACCTAAATTAATGTTAGTTGCAGGATGTTCCAAATCAGCAGGATACAGCATCTCTAGCTTCCCCTGAGACTGTATCCATTCTGCTGTGTTTGGCATCAATTGCATTAAGCCGACTGCTCCTTTTTTCGAAACCAAATCTGGCTTAAATTTAGATTCGGACCGAATGACAGCAAGCACAAGGTATGGATTTACTTCGTATTTCTTACTCACTAACCGAATTTGTTCCTCATATTTGATCGGGTACATTAGTTTCCAAACAAAGGAGGAGTTTAGCAGCAGATAGATGATAATCAAAACGGAAAACAAGAGAATAGCAGAGCGTAGCGTTTTCATGGGATTATCTCCGCAAGCAAGCTAGTTACCAAATCATCCACCTGCTTCTGAGTGTCTGAGCGGCTACCTTGGTTATCGATTACATAATTAGCTAATTTACGCTTTTCTTCAATATTCATTTGGGCTCGCAAACGCTTTTTCGCCTGCTCCTCATCAAATTCATCCCGCTCCATTAACCGTATAAACTGTACGGATTCTGGTACGTAAACAACCACAACTCTGTCTACCATATAGGTAAGCTTGCTTTCATACAATAACGGGATGTCCATAAAGACAAGCCGTTCCCCGCGTTCCTGAGCTAGAGTAGCTTGCAGACGCATTTCCTTGCGTACTTCTGGATGAACGATTTCATTTAAAACCATTCGTTTTTCTCTATCACTAAAGATCATTTCCCCTAGCACTGCACGATTTAAGGCACCTGTCTCATCCAATACACTCGTACCAAAGTACTTGACAATCCCATTGTAGGCCGGTTTGCCCACCTCTACCACTTCTCGGGCAATAAGATCCGCGTCGATAACGGTGACTCCCCGTTCACGCAGCATGGCTGCAACAGTACTTTTTCCGCTCGCAATTCCTCCTGTTAGACCCAAAATCACGCTATCTCCTCCTTCCCGATTAGCGGTCTATTTTTGACAGGATGGGCAAAAGTGCGTTCCGCGTCCTCCTACAACAATTTTCACAATCTCTGTGGAGCAGCTTGGACACAGTTCTCCTTTTTTCCCGTACACCTTTAATACTTGTTGGAACATCCCCATTTCACCTTGTCCATTTACATAGGATTTAATAGAGCTTCCTCCAGCATCAATCGCTTCTTGTAGGGTCTGTACAATACTTGTATGCAAAATCTCTATTTGCTGATTTGTCAATGTATTAGCTACCCGTTCTGGATGTATATTTGCTCGGAAAAGAGCCTCGTCCACATAGATATTCCCCAAGCCCACCATAAATTCCTGATTTAATAGCAATGGTTTGATTTTAGTGGTCTTACGCTGTAACATGCTGGAGAGCAAGGCAGGTGTAAAGGCTTCGTCTAAAGGCTCTGGTCCCAGCTTTTTAAGTGGCTCCACCTCTTGTTCCTTACCTAATGGAATCACGTCCATCGTTCCAAATTGACGCACATCCCGATAGCGAAGCTCCGTTCCATCCGTGAAATGAAAAATCACATGCGTATGCTTTTCTATCTCTTCAGAGGATTGATAAACTCCATATCTTCCTTCCATACGCAAATGTGAAATTAATACATCCTGATCGAGGATAAATTTAATAAATTTTGCTCGCCGTTCAACAGCATGAATGGTTTGTCCAACTAAAATGGATTTAAATTGTTCCACATCGGCAGGCCGGCGAATAATCCGTGGCAACAATACGCTTACCCGTTCAATCTTCTTGTTCAGCACTAGTGTTCTCAGCGTCCGAACAACGGTTTCTACCTCTGGTAGTTCTGGCATTAGATGTCCCTCCTACTTGGCGTCATACCAGGTTTCCCCATAATTTACATCTACTTTAAGTGGAACGTCCAGTTTAAGTGCGTTCTCCATCACGTTAGCTACCAGCTTTTGCATCGTTTCTAATTCATCCTCTGGAACCTCAAACACCAATTCATCGTGTACCTGAAGAAGCATGCGGCTTTTTAGCTGATTCCTAACGAGGGCCTCTTGCATCTGGATCATCGCTAATTTAATAATATCGGCAGCCGTTCCTTGAATAGGAGTGTTCATAGCAGTACGCTCTGCAAAAGAACGTAGATTAAAGTTTCTACTTGCAATATCTGGTAGATAACGACGGCGGTGCAACAGTGTCGTCACATAGCCATCCTTCTTTGCCTGATGCTTAATCTCTTCCATGTAATTCTGAACACCTGAAAATACATCAAAATAGCGTGCTATAAATTCAGCCGCTTCTTTACGCGGTATATTTAAATTCTGAGATAAACCAAAATCGCTGATTCCGTAGACAATTCCAAAATTAACAGCCTTCGCTTGACGGCGCATATTGGAAGTTACCTCGTCTTCGCTTACTCCGAATACGTCCATCGCTGTGCGTGTATGAATGTCCATATTATTTACGAAGGCGTCAATTAGGTTGGGGTCCTTCGAAATATGCGCTAAAATTCTCAGCTCGATCTGCGAGTAATCAGCAGCAAGGATATAGCAGTTGTCATTTGTCGGCACAAATGCTTTCCTGATTTTACGCCCCTCTTCCAAACGGATCGGGATGTTTTGTAGATTCGGCTCCGTGCTGCTAAGCCGTCCAGTAGCAGTTGTGGCTTGGTTAAAGCGTGTATGCACCCTACCTGTTTTGCCATGAATCTCTTTTAAAAGGCCTTCAATATAAGTAGAACGTAGCTTACCTAATTGACGGTACGTAAGAATATCTATCACGATCGGATATTTTTGCGCCAGCTTCTCTAGCACATCTGCGCTGGTAGAATAGCCTGTCTTCGTTTTCTTCTCAGGCGGAATTCCCATGCGTTCAAACAGAATCTCCCCTAATTGCTTCGGAGAATTGATGTTAAACGTAGTACCTGCCTGCTCATAAATTTTCTCAGTCAACGCCTCTAATTGCTTGTCCAGCTCCTCGCCCATCTGATGAAGCTGCTCCTGATTAATCAGAACACCTATCTCTTCCATATCGGCCAGCACGAGACTAAGTGGCTGTTCAATCTTTGTGTAAAGCTCTGTTAATTGGTTAGCCGTAAGCTCTTCTTTGGCTTGAAGAACACTCTGCCACAAAGCCTGCGCCTTACGCGCTACGTGTTCACTAATGAGCTCCATCGACGGTAGGCTTCGCTTTGCCCCTTTGCCATAGATATCCTCATCAGACGCCACCTTGACAGACGAGAATTTGGCAGTCGCATCAGATAGGGTAGGGTTGCTCTCACTAGCATTAATCAAATAGGATGCAAGGAATAAGTCAAAATCAATTCCCTTTACGTCCATTTCATGCCAGCAAAGTCCAACCGTTTCACGTTTGCCATCAAAGACCCATTTTTGTTTAGAAGCATCCTGTAGCCAATCCGTAAAGGCTGTCCAGCTTTTAGCCGTTTCATAAGAAATGAATAAAGCTTGTTCTTCTGTAGCTAAGCCAAATCCAAGAATTGGCGCATAATGATAGTTCTCTCCATCCATCTCTACCACCAAGCTCATGGGAGATGTCAATAGAGGCTCATAATCGGCCAATTTACCTTCTTCGACAACGGTATAAGTAAAAGGCTTGTCTGGTAACGAAGTGTTCGCTGAAGAGCCTTCAGACGCTTCTACACTACCCTGACCATAGCTATCTGCAATGCTATTACCACCCTTTACCTTAGATAGTAATGATTTAAATTCCATTTTTTTAAAGAACTCAATTAGCTTATCAGGCTCGTATCCTGTAAATTGAGAATCAGCAATACTGATATCAACTGGTATATCACGCATAATGGTTGCAAGCGATTTACTCATTTTTGCTTGCTCCACATTGTTGCGTAGATTTTCCTGTAGCTTTTTGCCAGACACCTGCTCGATATTAGCTAGCACCTCTTCAACGGAACTGAATTGGTGCAATAATTTAAGTGCAGTTTTCTCCCCTACCCCTGGAACACCAGGAATATTGTCGGAGCTATCCCCCATTAACCCTTTCAGGTCAATGATCTGTTCAGGCTTTAAGCCATATTTTTCAAAGATTTCCTCTGTCGAATACAGCTCGATTTCACTTATCCCTTTTCGCGTAATTGCTGTAGATACATTCGGGGACACTAATTGCAGCATATCTTTATCCCCGGTGATTACGGTCGTTTTGATCTGTTCCTCTTCAGCTCGTAATGTTAACGTTCCGATGATATCGTCAGCTTCATAGCCTTCTAATTCAAATCTTTTTATCGAAAACGCGTCTAATAGCTCGCGAATTAATGGAAATTGCTCGGATAACTCTGAGGGCGTCTTAGCGCGTCCTCCCTTGTACTCTGTATATTCAGAGTGGCGAAATACCACTTTACCTGCATCAAAAGCAACTAGAATATGAGTCGGTTTCATTTCATCTATTACTTTTAGCAGCATGGTCGTAAAACCAAGTACTGCATTCGTGTGAAGTCCTTGTGAGGTGGACAGTAGCGGCAACGCATAAAAGGCACGGTTAGCGATACTATTCCCATCAATCAGCACAAAATGGCTCATGTGCGTCCGACCCCTTTCTGTTAATTCATTACCTTTCATCTTACCACAGGTAGACCTAAAAGGAAAAAAGGAAACTGGGCAATCGCTTACCCACGAAGAGTCCGTTTCATATCAGCGTTTCATCACGGTTGTGAGTTGGACTTTCCTCTTGTAAAATAAGGATGGACTACATATGATCCGACCAGTGATTCTAGCTGGTTTTTTCATTTTTTCAATAACGATAACTGTTGTGACTGAGAGGATATTACAATCATGGAGAGACCCATCATACCGCCTTATTTTGCCTTATTTTTAGCTGTTTTAGCCATTTCAACATCTGCTATCTTTGTTAAGCTATCATCGGCGCCAGCACCAGTCATAGCCACCTATCGCCTGTTGTTTTCCGTTATATTGACCATACCCTTTTTGTTTATCAACAAAGGTACTTGGCGTGAAATCGTTCAATTTAGCAGAAAGCAATGGCTATTAAGTATTCTATCTGGAGGCTTTCTAGCCGCTCATTTCCTGCTCTGGTTTGAATCACTTCATTATACTTCCATTGCAAGCTCTACGGTGCTTGTAACGCTTCAGCCTCTATTTGCCTTTGTCGGTGGCTATTTTCTCTTTAAGGAACGCCTGAGTAAATTAGCCATGGCTGGTGGTATTTTTGCGATCATGGGTAGCTTTGTAATTGGTTGGGGAGATTTTCGTGTAGGAGGAATGGCTCTATACGGAGATTTACTAGCCTTGCTTGCAGCCTTTGTTGTGACGTTATACTGGTTAATTGGACAGTATCTTCGTCGGGGTATATCATCGACAGCATATAGCTTCGTTGTCTATCTCATCAGTTCTGTCTTTTTGCTTGGACATAGTTTATTTTATGGTCATGCACTGACAGGATATCCGCTCGCGGACTGGGGATGGTTTATCTGTTTAGCTTTCTTCCCTACTTTACTTGGCCATTCTATTTTGAATTGGGTCATTAAATGGCTAAATACTACTACGGTTTCCGTAGGGATTCTTTTTGAACCGATTGGCACCTGCATTCTTGCTTATTTGATTTTTGGGGATATCGTTACGTTGCCACAATGGATGGGCGGCTTCATCATTCTGTTCGGCATTTTCCTTTTTATCCGCTTTAACAGGCCAAAGGAGGAACTGAATCAAAATGAAACGACGTAGTTTTTTTAAAGGAATGGGTGAATATATAGCTAACCTTCCCAGATGGGGAAAAGTAATTTGGACAATCGTGCTTGGTTATATGGTCGCCCGCGTGATTCATTTCTTATGGTAGGAATATTAAAAATCCCTTGCTTTTGACAAGGGATTTTTGTTTTTTCGCCTAATGAATATCTTTTTTGGCAAAATTACCACCAGAAACATCAGAAACATGCTCAATGGCGATGAACGCACTGTCGTCAATCTCGTGTATAATAGCACGCAGCTTAGCCACTTCCAAGCGCGTAACAACACAATAGATCATTTGTGTTTCTTCCTTGCTGTATCCACCGCGTGCGTAGACATAAGTTGTACTACGTCCCAAACGCGCGTTAATTGCCTCAGAAATCTCTTCGTATTCTTTCGAAATAATCGTTACTGATTTAGATTCATTTAAGCCCTCTACGACAATATCAATCAATTTAAAGGCTATATAATAAGTAAAAATCGAATACATAGCAGAATCCCATTCAAAGACAAAGCCAGCCATGATAAAAATAAAGAAATTGATAAACATGATAAGCTGCCCAACAGGAACTCTAGTTTTTCTAGATAGCAGGATCGCAACGATTTCCGTTCCATCTAATGTACCCCCAAAACGGATAACTAGACCTACACCCACCCCAAGAATGACACCACCAAACAAAACGGCGAGCATTTTTTCATTCGTAAATGCGGGTACATGATGGAGCATAGAAGTCGTTAACGACATGATTGCGATTCCGTACAAAGTAGAAATAGCAAAGGTTTTACCGATTTGCTTAAAGCCAACAATCAAAAACGGTAAGTTGAAGAAGAAGAGAAATAATCCCAATGGTAAATTGGTAATGGAGGACATCATAATGGAGATACCAGCAATTCCTCCGTCAATCACTTTATTAGGAACAAGGAACAGCTCCAGTGATACAGCCATCATAATAGCTCCAATGGTAATAAAAATAAACTTTAGTAAAAACGAAGATAGGGTCGTTTTTTTGTGTTGCTTAGCCATATGTTTTCATCGCACTCCCTCTTTCTTGTGGATCGTCTCTAGTAGAAACCTAGTAATAATGATAGAAATATTTATAGTTGATTGCAACTTTTTTCATTTATTTCTTATACTTTGGTTATAATTTCTATCTTTTAAGAGAGTACAAATTTCCTTAGTGTATTGGCAATTTTGGCTGTGATTTACTACTTTCATTGTCTAATGGCTGGTCAGTTTCTTCCGGCAATCGCTTACGAACGGTAGGTACCTCACGCGGATCGAAATCTAAATCTGAGAAGGAAAATATCCGAACAGCCACCATGCCATTAAAAGCTCTTGCTCGAATCAGGATTGGGTATGCATAGCGATTTTGAAACCGAAAATCGGGACCATACCAGCTAACCGTCGCGTCTCTGCCTGGAGGTACATAAGCGACATTACGGCTATGGGCATAACGCTGTATAATTTTTAAACCCGACTTGTCCACAGCATTATATAAAGTAGAAGAAACCTGACAAATTCCCCCGCCAATTCCTTCCGATAATTCCCCGCGAACAATTACTGGAGCAGGTAAATATCCCCTTTTTGTCGTTCTTTCTCCTACTGTTTGATTAAAAGAAAACGTTTCTCCGGGAAACAACACCACATTGTCAATGGATTTGCTAGAGAGGGCAATATTACTAGCTCGATTCTTATTGCGAGGATTATAGTAAGTAACATAAGCACCAATCTGTTTTTGTGAAACGTCTTTCAATAATGAGGCATCTACCTTAGGTAAAACGGTAAGCGTAGGAATTTGCAAGTGAGTTTGTTGATTGGTATAAAAATAAGAAATAAATGATTCCATAAAGGCTTGACGATTTAAACGTTGACCATTTTTTTCTGGGATGATTTTCTCACGTTCATCCCATTTAGCATTCATTGGGGAACGATATACCTGCCTCTCAAGCCTTGACATATACGCTTCCAGTTTAGAAACATCCAGAATAGGAATATGTGTAAATGGAAGAGTAAATGCTTTTCGGTCTATTGAGACGACATCCTGGTTCATTTTTTGAACAACTGGTACATTTCCTTGTAATTGTAAAACCAGCATCAAGCCTGCCATCAGACTAATCACAGAATCCTTCACCTCCCTTTTGTAGTATGAACAAGAGGTGATTATTTCACTCGATGACTAATGCTTAGGAAATCTTTTTTCGCACAGGAAATCTTTACAGTAAAAATAGAGTGCTACAGCTCTAATGGCGGTTTGGCACTCTATTTCATTCCATCAACTATGAGATTGGATTGTCCAAGGGTAAGGTAACCGAAAACACAGAGCCGACACCCTCCGTACTTCTTACAGTAATTGATCCATGTAAAGACTCACATATGTGCTTCACAATAGCTAAGCCTAAACCAGTCCCACCAGAATCTCGTGATCGAGCCTTATCAACACGATAGAACCGCTCAAAAATCCGTCCAAGATCATCCTCTGGAATCCCTATGCCCGTATCTGCCACATCCAGGTAAAGATAATCCTCATCCCGTCTTAGTTCAATCGTGATGTTCCCGCCCTCTGGTGTATAAGCTATCGCATTTGCCAGCAGGTTAAGCAAAATCTGCTGCAAGCAATCCTTATCAGCTCGTAGCATAATTCCTTGATCGGCAGGCAAAATGAGCTTAAGCTCTTTTCGTTGCAGTTGTTCCCGAAGCAAGACTGCTGTTTCTTCTATGAGCCGGTGCATCTCTACCTCAGTGTAAGTCAGCGTTATTCGTTTCTGCTCAATTTTAGATAAATCTAAAATATCACTAATTAATCTAAAAAGACGTTCACTCTCGTCATAAATAATTTGCAAAAAGTGCCTGCTAATCTCTTCATCCTTAAGTGCCCCGTCTAATAAGGTTTCCGTAAAGCCTTTAATAGAGGTAATAGGTGTGCGTAGCTCATGGGAAACATTCGCAACGAAATCACTGCGCATCTTTTCTAATCGGCGGATATCTGTAATGTCATTTAACACTGCCAGAACACCTTTAATTTCACCACGGTAGTTCACATAAGGAGAAAAATCAGCATAGATCATCCGCTCTGTTGGATAAAAAATATGAATTTCATCCCGCTTGCGTTCCCCCGTGCGCATAACATCATCAATATGCTTACTAAAGCCATAATTATGACCTGCTTCAAAATGTAATTTCCCTACTAATTCAGAACTGGATATGTTCAGCATTTTTTCAACCGCATTATTTATAAGCTCAATTCGCCCATTCTCGGCGATTAAAATCACGCCACTAGGCATCGTTGCCAGCACTCCTGTTAAGCGTTGCTGATTCTCCGATATTTGATACATCTGTTGTTCCAAACTAGACGCCATAAAATTAATCGCTGTTGCTAATTGACCTAGTTCATCGCGAGGCTTAATTTTGACGCGACTCTCGTACTGACGCTGCGTAATATTTCTTGCTACCCGAATAATCTCTTCAATTGGCTTTGTAATACCATGAGAGATGCGTGAACTGACAATGCTACCGATAATCAAAGTAATTACAAGTCCCATGACCAAACTAAACCACATCTGATGGACAGATTGAGTAATGGTCTGCATGGACATAGCGGAACGAACCGCCCCAACGACTTGTCCTGTTTTATTATCCTTCAGTGGCACAGCCACATAGATCATCTGCTGATGAAGAGTATCACTTTCCCGATGAGCGATTCCTACCTGCCCCCTGAGGGCCGCTTCGATCTCTGGCCGATGAGCATGATTTTTCAGCTTTTGGTCTACACCTGAGGTATCAGCCATTACGACTCCCAAAGGATCAACAACAGTAATACGCACCTCCATAGATTCAGTAAAGTGCTGAATTTGGGCTTCCAAACGCTCCTGCTGAGTTAATATTTTTGGATCAATGATTGTTTCAGAGATAAATAAGGCTTCTTTTCTTAAAAGATCATATTGCATCTGTAGATAGGAGCGTTCCATAACTTTCCCAATAAATATCCCGATCACAATAAGAACAAGCGAAATTAAGCTTAGTATTGTAAAGGTAAGCTTCAGGCGAAATCGATTCACTGTACCCTCCCTGACCTAGCCTTCTAATTTATAGCCGAGACCACGCACCGTTTTAATATAACGTGGGTTTTTGGTATCCTGCTCCAATTTTTCTCGCAAATGGCTGACATGCACATCTACAATTCGAGAATCACCTACAAAATCATAATTCCATACTGCATTAAGCAATTGGTCACGTGTTAAAACACGTCCAACATTACTTGCAAGGTATTGAAGCAACTCAAATTCTTTCGGAGTCAGCTCCACCTTCTCATCACGGAGGAAGACCTCATATTTTTCTGGATAGATCACGATTTCTCCAAATGAGTACTGACGCTCCTCTTCTTTTTCCTGATCTGGTTCTGGCTTAGCATTAAAACGGCGCAAAATAGCTTTGACTCGTGCGACAACTTCTCTAGGGCTAAAGGGCTTTGTGATATAATCATCTGCTCCCAATTCGAGTCCTAAAATTTTGTCCAGCTCATCCTCTTTTGCCGTCAAGATAAGGATAGGAGTATTGATTCGTTCCTGACGAAGTGTTTTGCAGACATCTAGACCATCCATATATGGAAGCATTAGGTCTAAGATGATAAAATCTGGCTTCTCTTCACGCGCCATTGTTAACGCCTGTTTGCCGTCAAAAGCGGTAATTACCTCATAGCCCGCCTTTTCCAAATTAAATTGAATCAATTTAGAAATAGATACCTCATCTTCTACTACCAAAATCTTCGTCACTATGCTTCCCCCTACATGTAATTCTCAACTTATCTCTTCTATAGTATTGCCTTTATGCATTGTATTCTAGGCTTGTAATCTCAGTCTGACAGATGACATTTAGCGGTGCAAGTAATTTTCTTGTAAAGATTTGGTTTTCTTCCTGTAAGGATTGATGGATGGCGAAGTGGTGGGATAGATAGCGGTTACAAACAAAAAGGAGAGCAACGATGGCTCTCCTTTTTAGTCATACTTTTTTCTATTGAAGAACTTTCATGACATTGCGAACAGCGTCAGCGGATTTTTCCAAAGCTGCTTTTTCGTCTTCTGTCAATTCTAGTTCATAGACTTTTTCGATACCATCTTTACCAAGCAGGGTTGGTACACCTAGGTATAGATCTTGGTAACCATATTCGCCTTGCAATAAAGCGATTGATGGAAGAATGCGTTTTTTGTCTTTTAGGATCGCTTCTGCCATTTGAACGATAGAAGCAGCCGGTGCATAGTAAGCGGAACCATTGCCTAACAAGCTAACAATTTCACCGCCACCTTTACGGGTGCGTTCTACGATTGCATCAAGACGATCTTTTGGAATTAATGTTTCTAGTGGAATACCACCAGCATAGGAATAACGAACAAGTGGAACCATGTCATCACCGTGTCCACCTAGTACGAAGCCTGTTACGTCTTCTACAGATACGTTCAATTCTTCAGCAACGAATGTACGGAAACGAGCTGTATCTAGGACACCTGATTGACCAATAACACGCTCTTTAGGGAAACCAGATGCTTTGTAGAATGTGTAAGTCATTGCATCAACTGGGTTAGACAATATGATAACAGTTGAGTTTGGAGCATAGATTTTTACGTTTTCTGCTACTGATTTCATGATACCAGCATTGGTATTTACCAAGTCATCACGGGACATACCAGGTTTACGAGCGATACCAGCAGTAATGATAACCATATCAGCACCTTGGACATCCGCATAGTTAGCAGTACCTGTGATTTTTGAATCAAAGCCTAGTACAGGGGAAGATTCCATCATGTCTAATGCTTTTCCTTTTGTAGGATTCTCTAATTGAGGGATATCAACAAGAACAACATCACCCAATTCCTTTTGAGCTAGGATAAAAGCTGTTGTTGCACCTGTGAAACCACTACCGATGACTGCGATTTTTTTGCGTTGAAAAGACATGTAATAGACCTCCTCAAGTTTTCGATTCCTAAAGATTTTTGATTAAGGCATCTGCAAATTCAGATGTTTTCAGTTCTTTTGCACCATCCATCAGACGGGCAAAATCATACGTAACTTCTTTAGATGAAATTGTTTTTTCCATTGCTGCTATCAACAGATCAGCTGCTTCATTCCAACCTAAATGACGAAGCATCATTTCACCAGACAGGATTACAGAAGATGGGTTTACTTTATCAAGACCAGCATATTTTGGAGCTGTACCATGGGTTGCTTCAAAAATAGCATGACCTGTCAAATAGTTGATGTTGGCACCAGGGGCGATACCAATACCTCCAACTTGTGCAGCCAATGCGTCGGAAATGTAGTCACCATTTAGATTCAATGTAGCTACTACATCATATTCTGCTGGACGAGTCAAGATTTGTTGCAAGAAAGCGTCTGCAATCACATCTTTTACGATTAGCTTGCCTGCCGCTTCTGCTTCTTTTTGGGCTTGATCGGCATCTTTTCCTTCCGCTTTTAAACGGTCGTACTGTGCCCATGTAAATACTTTATCACCATATTCCGCTTCAGCAACTTCATAACCCCAGTTTTTAAATGCGCCTTCGGTAAATTTCATAATATTACCTTTGTGAACAAGGGTTAGAGATTTACGGTTGTTTTCTAAAGCATACTCAATTGCAGCGCGAACTAAACGTTCTGTACCGTCTTTGGAAACAGGCTTAATACCGATACCAGAAGATTCTGGGAAGCGAATTTTCTTTACGCCCATTTCGCTTTGTAAGAATTGAATAACTTTTTTAACTTCATCGGACCCCTCAGCCCATTCGACACCAGCATAGATGTCTTCAGTATTTTCACGGAAGATCACCATGTCAGTAAGTTCTGGGTGTTTAACAGGAGATGGTACTCCATCGAAGTATTGAACAGGGCGTACGCAAGCATACAGATCAAGCTCTTGACGCAATGCCACGTTGATAGATCGAATTCCACCTCCAACTGGAGTTGTTAAAGGTCCTTTAATTGCGATCAGATATTCACGAATTGCTGTTAATGTATCTTCAGGCAGCCACTCACCATATTGATTAAATGCTTTTTCACCAGCAAATACTTCAAACCACGCGATTTTTTTCTCGCCTTTATATGCTTTTTCTACGACTGCATCTAAAACGCGAACAGATGCATTCCAAATATCAGGTCCAGTTCCGTCCCCTTCAATAAAAGGAATGATTGGATTGTTAGGTACAACCATTTTGCCATTATCTACGGTGATTTTTTCTCCATGTGTTGGTGCAGAAAGATTTTTAAACAAAGGAACCCCTCCATGTTTTTATAATCTGATCTCTTTTTATAATACATGAAAATCCTGCCAAAGGACATGCCTAGAACCACCAAATCTCACACGATTGGCAGTTCCAGAATTTTCATTGCAAGTGAACTATCTTTGATCAATCGGTTTAAAATGTTGATTTACTGGCCCAATATAGTCTGCACGCGGGCGAATTAAGCGATTGTTTTCATATTGCTCCATGATGTGAGCCGTCCAGCCAGACATACGGCTGATCGCAAAAATAGGAGTAAATAAGTCAATAGCTAAACCAAGTGATACGTAAACCGAAGCAGAATAGAAGTCTACGTTAGGCTTTAATCCTTTTTCACCTGTAACCATCTCTTCAATCTTCACTGACATTTCGTACAATTCTGTTTTGCCTTGTTGTTCAGTTAATTCTTTAGACATATGACGCAACCACTTTGCACGCGGATCGCCATCTTTATAAACACGATGACCAAAGCCCATGATTTTTTCCTTATTGTCCAAAGCCTGACGAATATAAGGAACGACTTTGTCTACAGACCCGATTTTTTCTAGCATCGTGGCAACAGCTTCATTAGCTCCTCCATGTAATGGGCCTTTCAAGGTTCCAATTGCTGATACCACACCAGAATAAATGTCTGTTAGAGTAGCAACTGTCACGCGTGCTGAAAATGTAGAAGCATTAAATTCATGGTCGGCATGTAAAATTAATGCTGTATCAAATGCTTTTACTGCCGTATCAGATGGTTCTTCTCCGCTTAGCATGTACAGGAAATTTTTGGCAATGGAGTACTCCTCTCTAGGTGCAATTGGTTCCAATCCCTTACGAAGACGGTCATATGCCGCAACGATAGTTGGCGTCTGAGCGGTTAGTCGGATCGACTTGCGATAATTTGCTTCCTTTGACATTTCCTGTGCCTCTTTGTCGTAGAGCGCTAGCGAAGAGACAGCTGTGCGCAATGCCGCCATAGAGTGAACGCCTTCGGGAAAATTACGAATGCTTTCAATAAGCTCTTGAGGGATTTGGGCGTTTGCTCCTAATTCCTTCTGGAAGGCTTCCAGCTGATCGCGCTTCGGTAGGGCTCCATGCCAAAGTAGATATACCACTTCTTCAAAGGTAGCGTTTTCAGCTAATTCATCAACATTAATACCTCTATAGCACAACACGCCATCAATGATTGAACAGACTGCCGATTGAGCAGCAACAACACCTTCTAAACCTTTAGTAGCTGTCATATGCGTCTCTCCTTTTCTGTATAGGTTTAAATGCTATTTTTCTTGATAAATCTTCTCCCCCTATTCTTTTGCGAAAAAATCGAAAAAAAAGAATTTTCTTTTTGCATAAAGTAAAAGGCAGGAAAGTAAGACATAAGATATATAACGGGTAAACTAGAAAAGAAAGAGTAAAACAACAAAACATGATTTCGACACCAATTATAAAAGATATTGACGATTTTGTGAATGATAAAAATTCAAACAGTTATACTTTAGGCTCAAAATGTCTTAAAACTTGCGTAAAATGTACCTCTTCCTGCATAATAATACGTGACAGAAAAAGTGAAAGTTTAATGAATTGATAGATCAGGAGGGAACTACACTGACCCCGGAAACTTGGCTAACGCGCCTTTTTCAAGGCATTCGTTTTTTATGGGTGATTCTTTGCATCGTGGCCTTGTATTTTGCAGTCATCAAGATCACTCCTCTTATTTACCCATTTATTATCTCTTTAATCATTGCGATTATTGTAAACCGCCCAGTCACTAATTTAACGGAACGGCTTCGATTTCCCCGTTGGCTGTCCGTAACAGTAGTTTTGCTGCTTTTGCTACTTATTGTCACTGGGGTCATTACATTGGTGATCAATACGACCGTAAATGAAATCGGAAATTTGGTCAAGTTACTCCCTAGACTTTCCGTAGAGTTTACTGGATATATCCAAAATTTTCTAGCGCATGATTTTATCGCTAATTTATATCATCGGTTCCAGTTTTTCTATACACAATTGGATTTAAACTCTCAGACTACGATTGATTCTAACGTAAAAGAAGCACTGCACACGATTAGCAATAGCTTTCAAACTATTATCGTGGGAGCTTTATCTGGCATCAATGCCTTCCTTTTATCACTGCCAAGCTTAGGTACGGTATTTGTCATCTCCTTGTTAGGTGCATTTTTCTTGAGTAAGGATTTTTACCTGTGGAAATCACGCATGCACAAGATTTTACCCACTGGTGTTAATCATCGAATGGATCAAATCGTCTTAGACTTGCGTTCCGCATTGGTAGGGTTTTTAAAAGCGCAGCTTACTCTTATTTCAATTACCGCAGCCATTGTCATTATTGGTCTTTTGCTTTTGCGTGTGGAGTATGCAATTACGATAGGGTTATTAACCGGTCTGGTCGATTTGCTACCATATTTGGGCACAGGTACAGTCTTTGTACCTTGGATCATTTTCTTGTTCTTTAAGGGGCAATATGGGCTTGTAGTAGGTCTTTCAGTCTTGTATGGCATCGTTGTGATCTTCCGTCAGATTATCGAGCCAAAGATTGTTGCTGAAAGTGTAGGATTAGACCCCTTACTCACATTGGTAGCCCTATTTGCGGGATTAGAATTGTTCGGTGTGCTAGGTTTGATTATTGGACCAGTTAGCTTAGTGATTATCAACGCTTTAGTTAAGGCGAAAATCTTTGAAGATTTATGGATGTATATCGTAAAGGGGAAATTGTAACTAGCGTAATTCGTAAATACGATTGTATTACAGCTTCCCTGAGTTAAAGGCGCCATAGCATTTGGACTTGGCGCCTTTTTCATATGTTTAACGGCACAATAAGTAGCCTCCTAGCATTTCAGATACTCTTGGTTATCCCACACACTAACTCCTATTCAACAAAAAAGAGGCTCGCTCCCATCAGGTCGCTTGCCCCTCTTTTCTTATCTTCTAAAATGAATAAACTTGATCATTTTCCCAGAAGCAATCATCGACATAATCCATGCTTTTAAGAAATAGCGCAATATCATTCTCGTATATGGTATTAAAAAGATAATACCAATGATATCAGTGAAAAATCCAGGAAACACAAGTAAAAAACCGCCAAATAGGATAAACAAGCCATCCAACAATGCGTCAGTCGGCATTTGTCCGCGCGATAGCTGTAGCTGTAATAATTTTAAGGTCTGCGTTCCCTGATTTTTAGCAAGATAGGCCCCTACCACTGATGTTAAAATGACCAACAGGATCGTCCAAGGTCCTCCAATCACTTTTCCTACTGCAATAACTCCCCAAATCTCCAAAATCGGTATGATTAAAAAAAGCACAAACAACATTCGTAACCACATGGGCATATCACTTCCTCTGCCGGTTAATCAAACCAATTCTTTATCCGAGATATTTTTCATGTTCAGCTTGTAAACAGGAATACAGCTCTGGAATCACTTTAGGAAGACGGATTGGTTTTATTTGTGGATTCGTAAAAACATGCTCTGTCTTCCCTGACACTAATAATTTATTGTCATTGACCCGATAAATCTCATAACCAAAGTTCATACGGATGGGCGTTATATGCTCAATAAACGTGCGGATTTCAATCTCATCATCATAGCGTGCTGGTGAATGAAAAGATAAGGTTGCGTTGGTTACTGGCAATAGTACGCCCTTCTCCTCTACCCCTTTATATGATATTCCAGCTACTTCTCTAATATATTCAGTTCGTCCAAGTTCAAACCATGTTAGATAGTTTGCATGATATACAATTTGCATTTGATCTGTTTCGCTGTAGCGAACCCGAAGCTGATAGGTATGATAAAAAGCTGGATTCATTTCATTATAGCCTCCTAACTTCGTAAAGCCTTCTCTCATATAGTAGCACAAAAAGGACCATCGAATAATCTCGATAGTCCTTTTCTTTCTAGAAACAAACGCCTCTTATAGTACAGGAGCCATACCAGTAAAGATTTTACCACGTTCTGAATCAACCGTTACTTCCATACCATCCTTAAAGATAGCAGTAGCCTTGTTTACACCGATTACAACAGGTGTATTTAGGTTCAAGCCGACAATAGCTGCATGAGAAGTAAGTCCGCCTTCTTCAGTGATAACTGCTGCCGCACGTTCAAATGCAGGAATCATATCAGAATCAGTACCTAGGCATACCAAGATGGAGCCTTCTTGTACTTTGCTCATTGCCTCTTCTGCTGTGCGAGCAACGACAACATTACCAGTCACTACTGCTTGCCCGATCCCTTGTCCTTTAGCAAGTACATCGCCAATTACATGGATTTTCAATAGGTTGGTTGTACCTGTTTCACGAACCGGAACACCTGCTGTAATTACAACCAAATCACCGTGTTTAACCATACCTGTTGTCAAAGCCTCACGTACAGCGATGTCAAACATTTCATCTGTTGTTTCTGCTTGTTTCGTTACAACTGGGTACACTCCATACATTAAGGAAAGACGGCGAGCAACACCTTGATGTGGAGTTACTGCGATAATTGGTGCTTTTGGACGGTATTTAGAAACAAGACGAGCTGTATGTCCACTTTCTGTAGAGGAGATAACTGCTGCTGCATTTAGATCAAGAGCAGATTTTACTACTGCTTGAGAAATTGCGTCTGTTACTGTTACACGGTTGCAAGTTGCATGAGCCTTCATTACTTCACGATAGTTCAAGCTTTGCTCTGCACGTAGAGCGATGCTGTTCATGGTTTGAACCGATTCTACAGGATATTTACCTGCTGCTGTTTCACCAGAAAGCATGATAGCGTCTGTACCATCATAAATCGCGTTCGCTACGTCACTTGCTTCTGCACGAGTTGGACGTGGGTTGCGTTGCATAGAATCCAGCATTTGTGTTGCTGTAATAACTGGTTTGCCTAGCAGGTTACATTTTTGGATCATCATTTTTTGGCAAACAGGAACTTCCTCAACAGGAATTTCTACACCAAGGTCTCCACGAGCTACCATTAAACCATCGGATACTGCCAAAATTTCATCGATGTTGTCAACACCCTCTTGGTTTTCAATCTTGGAGATGATGTCAATTTTTGCGCCATGCTTATCTAGGATTTCACGGATTTCCAATACGTCTGAGCCCTTGCGCACAAAGGAAGCCGCGATAAAGTCAACGCCTTGCTCGATACCAAACTTGATATCTGCAGCGTCCTTCTCAGTGATGCCTGGCAGGTTGATAGAAACTCCAGGAACGTTTACACCTTTTTTACTTTTTAGTGTACCGCCGTTTTTGATAACACAAACGATTTCAGTACCTTCAATTTTTGTAACTTCCAAGCCGATTAGACCATCATCGATTAGAATTTGGCTACCTACTTCTACATCGTTAGGAAGGTCAGGATATGTGATTGATACACGCTCAGCTGTTCCAGCCATCTCTTGAGTTGTTAAAGTGAAGGTGTTGCCCTCTACTAGCTCTACAGCGTCTACAGACATGTTTCCTGTACGGATTTCAGGTCCTTTCGTATCTAGTAGGATCGCTACCAATTTACCTGTTTCTTTTGCTGCCTGACGAATATTTCTAATACGAGCGCCATGCTCTTCAAAATCACCGTGAGAAAAGTTTAAACGGGCTACATTCATACCCGCGCTAATTAGTTTTTTTAGTGTTTCCACCGATTCGGATGCTGGTCCAATAGTACATACGATTTTTGCCTTGCGTAACAAAATAATCCCTCCAAAAATTGCTTAGTAATTCTTGTTTTACAAAAGAACAGGGCGTTCATTAACGAACTAGATGCATGAGAACGCCACTGAAATTGTTATGCTTCTTGAAAAGTTACCAAATTAAATGGATAGAGAACGCGCTAATTGGTAAATTGACAAGTCTAGTTGATGTTTTTGATCAAGCGCTTCATCAATATCAACGTCTACGATGGTATTGTTCTTAATTCCAACCATGCGATCCGCTTTGCCCTCAAGCAGCAAATCTACAGCAGCTGCACCTAAACGACTTGCTAGCATACGGTCAAAAGCAGTTGGAGAACCACCACGTTGAATATGTCCTAGAACAGTGACACGAGTCTCCCAGCCTGTTTCTGCCTTGATGACATCTGCGAACTGGGAAGCTTGGCCTACCCCTTCTGCCACAATAATGATGGAATGCTTTTTACCGCGGCGATGTCCTGAACGTAGTCGCTCCAGAATATCCTTCATATCCGTATCTGCTTCAGGGATGATGATGGATTCTGCTCCAGCAGCTAAACCAGCCCACAGAGCCAAGTCACCTGCATCGCGCCCCATAACCTCAACAATGTACGTACGCTCATGTGAAGTAGCTGTATCGCGGATTTTGTCAATGCATTCTACTACAGTGTT
The DNA here is from genome assembly GCF_010748895.1 of Brevibacillus sp. 7WMA2. Classification (NCBI taxonomy): domain Bacteria; kingdom Bacillati; phylum Bacillota; class Bacilli; order Caryophanales; family Paenibacillaceae; genus Brevibacillus; species Brevibacillus sp. 7WMA2. The sequence goes on along the minus strand of NZ_CP048799.1, from coordinate 4,718,655 downwards.
TAATGCTGTGTCAAAGCCAATTGTAAAGTCAGTGCATGGAATGTCATTATCAATAGTACCCGGAACACCAATTGTTGGGAAGCCAAGCTGCGTTAGTTTTTGCGCACCTCGGAACGAACCATCACCGCCGATAACAATTAGACCTTCAATTCCGTGTTTCTTTAATTGCTCAACCGCTTTTGCTCGTCCTTCTTCCGTTCTGAACTCGTCGCTACGAGCTGTGAAAAGCATTGTACCACCACGATGAATAATGTCACCTACAGAACCAAGTGTTAATTCCTTGATGTTACCGCTAATAAGACCATTATATCCATTGTAAACTCCAAAAATTTGAACGCCCTTGTAAATAGCTCGACGTACCGCAGCACGGACAGCCGCGTTCATACCTGGAGCATCGCCACCACTAGTTAAAACAGCAATTTTTTTCATCGTACTCACCTCTTCATTTTCTCCTTTCCTTAGGATGGCTCTCTGCATCATTTTCTATTGGTAACGAAAATGAGAAACCTGGGGAAAATTTTGTTAACAAAATCCTGCTAACAGTCTATAGACACCAAATTCATACAATCGAAACCACAAATATTTATCCAATAATTAGGAAAACAGGATGGTGTTATACCAATCCGGTAAATTGGTCACGCAGTATGTATAAATGGCGTATATTGATAGGCTGTTATACAACAAACTTCCGGTTTTAGCCACTCCATTTTGGAATTTGTGACATACTTTTTGTTAGTTTTTCTTTTTTTGCCAAGATCGTCTTCCGAATACTGATTCTAACAGATTTTGAGCGTCTAAAAAAGCAAAAAACTCCCCTTTTTTATGAAAGGGAAGTAAATGTGCCAATTTGTTTAAATTTGTTATAACGATGCTGTACTAATTCTTTAGGGGACAGTTTTTCCAGCTCAGCTAAACCATTAAGCAATGACTGCTTAATAAAACCTGCTTGCTGGATTAAATCACGATGTGCCCCACCAAATGGTTCTGGAATGATTTGATCAATGATACCTAATTCTAATAAATCTGGGGCAGAAATTTTCATGGTTTCGGCTGCCCGCATAGCGAGACTAGAATCTTTCCATAAAAGAGCCGCAGCTCCCTCTGGAGAGATAACCGAATAAACGGAGTTCTCAAGCATATAGATATGGTTACCGACACTAATGCCTAAAGCTCCTCCACTACCACCTTCTCCGATGACCACACAAATAATAGGCACCGTGAAATTAGCCATCTCAAGTAAATTTCGAGCAATCGCTTCGCTCTGTCCGCGCTCCTCTGCTGCTTTACCTGGATAAGCCCCTTGCGTATTAATAAATGTAATGATCGGTCGACCAAATTTCTCGGCCTGCTTCATTAACCGCAACGCTTTACGATAACCCTCTGGATGAGCCATACCAAAATTACGGCTAATATTTTCTTTGGTATCTTTCCCCTTTTGATGACCGATAACTGTGACAGGCCGGCCTTCTAGGCGTGCAATACCACCAACAATCGCCAAATCATCTCCGTAGGAACGATCCCCATGTAATTCCATAAAATCAGTAAAGATATGCTTGATATAATCAAACGTAGTGGGACGCTCTGGATGACGAGAAATCTGCACGCGTTGCCACGGGGTTAAATTCCCGTAGATTTGCTCGGCCAAATCCTTCGCTTTTTCCTCCAGACGCTTTACTTCATCTGTAAAATCAATCCCTTTTTCTTCTGTAAACTTACGTAGTTCTTTAATTTTATCGTGCAGCTCTACTAATGGTTTTTCAAATGAGAGATCTGTTGCCATTATTCTCCCTCCCTATGTGTGTGCAAAGCGACCAATGTACCTAAAGTATCTCGCATATCTTTGCGATGCACTACCATATCAAGCTGCCCATGCTTTAATAGAAACTCCGCAGTTTGGAAATCCTTAGGAAGCTCCTGACGAATCGTTTGTTCAATGATACGACGACCAGCAAACCCAATCTGAGCACCTGGTTCGGCAATATTAATATCACCAAGCGAGGCAAAGCTGGCAGATACACCACCGGTAGTCGGATGAGTTAATACGGAGATAAACAACAAGCGTTCATTTTCCATTTGAGCCAATGCAGCGCTGGTTTTTGCCATCTGCATCAAGCTGATCATTCCTTCCTGCATACGTGCCCCACCAGAAGCAGAGAACAGGATAAATGGCAGCTTACGCTCAATAGCGCGTTCAATTGCTCGTGTAATTTTTTCACCAACAACTGCGCCCATGCTTCCCATCCGAAAGCGCGAGTCCATGACACCTAACACAACAGGCATCCCCTGAAGCAGACCCTCACCCGTAATAACCGCTTCGTTCAAATTTGTTTTGGAACGATCTTGTTCTAATTTATCTTCATACCCTGGAAAATTAAGAGGGTTATCTGAAATTAAATTAGCATCAAATTCTTCCGTAAAGCTACCATTATCCAGTAGCGATTGTACGCGCTCTGGAGAAGATAAAGGAAAATGATGCTGACAGCCTTTGCAGACTCTTAAATTCTTCTCCAAATCCTTGGAATAATGAATTGTTCCGCAATGGGAACATTTATGCATAAGACCTTCTGGAACCTCTTTGGGTTCAACAGTCGGGACTTCCTGCGTCATTGACACGCTTGGTACAGTCGCAAATTTGCGCTTTTTCCCAAAAAGATCTTTGAGCACACTATCACCTCACATTTGTTTCAGTGAAGAACCGTGCCGAGAACCTCTTGCACTTCGGACAGTTCGCCCTCTGGCACCAGTATCTCATATTGCTTGGATACTTTAGCCTCACGAACCTTCACCAGAAATCCTTCACTTGTTAAACGGTGTTGAATACGTTCGGCAATCTTGGCGCTAGGAGCGATGTAGATGACAGTCCACATGATAATCCTCCTTACTGCTGTAAATCTGACAATCTGTGCCTCATCATATCACAGCCCCTACAGCACCTGCAATTTATAACATGCTGTTGTCAAGATGTACCTTCATATATTCCATCGCCTTTACTGCGTTACCTTCGCGTATTGCCTCCATAACCTGCACATGTTCCTGATGAGCAATACGCGCTCTTCCTTCACGTGCTATTGAGTCTTTGCGAATCCCACCACTATATTCCACGAGCGGAGCCCATATCCGGTGTAAGACAGAATTGCGGCTCGATCTGCATATGACCCGATGAAATAAGTAATCTTCCTCCCAAGGAATCTCTCCTCGCTCCAACTTATCCCAAGCAGAATCCAAAATGCGCTCCATTTCCTCAAAGTGCCTAGTCCCTGCTCTGGTGCACGCAAGACGTACAGCATCCAGTTCTAGGATCTTACGCATTTCTACGAGATCTTTTTTGGTTTTTGCATCACGTAGAATGTAAGAGCCTAATAAATCGATCAACCGGTTATGCCGATAATGCTTTAAAAAAGTGCCTTCCCCACGTCTTGTCTCTATTAGACCCAACAGCTCTAAAGCTCGTAGCGCCTCACGTACAGAGGAACGCCCAACACTTAATCGCTCGGAAAGCTCTCGCTCTGAGGGGAGCTTATCCCCAGGACGTAAATTCTCTTCTGCAATGATTTCGTTCAATTGCATGAGAATTCCTTCATACACTTTCCGATTGGTGGAGGAGTCTGTCATCGTACTCCACTCCTTCGGCTAAAAATCAGGAGAAGGCGATTGCTATCGCCTTCTCTTATACGGCTACTTCCTAATTATTGATCTGAGAAAGCAGAAAGTTTTACGGTTTTAGCTTTTATTACTTCTAAATCGACATGAATCCGAGCTACACCGCTATCCATCGCAGCTTTAGCAACCGCGGCTGCTACATTCGCAGCAACACGAGGATCAAACGGAGCTGGGATAACAAAATCAGCGTGCAGCTGATCTCCCTCGATTAGATCAGCGATAGCATGTACCGCCGCTACTTTCATTTCTTCATTGATTTGAGTCGCTCTTGTATCCAGCGCACCGCGGAAAATGCCTGGGAATGCTAGTACATTATTAACCTGATTCGGGAAATCGGAGCGCCCTGTTCCTACTACTGCCGCTCCTGCCTTTTTAGCTTCATCCGGCATAATCTCAGGTGTAGGATTAGCCATTGCAAAAATAATCGCATCACGATTCATAGATGTAACCATCTCAGGGGTAACAGCTCCTGCTGCGGAAACACCAATGAAAACGTCAGCCCCAACCATTGCATCTGCTAGCTCGCCTTCGATTTTGTCACGGTTCGTTAGTAAAGCGATTTCTTCTTTCACTGGATTCATACCAAATTGGCGGCCTTCATATACAATTCCTTTTGTATCACACATAATTACTTCTTTTACACCCATGCTAAGTAAAAGTTTAATAATTGCAATACCAGCGGCTCCAGCACCGTTGGCAACTACACGGATATCTTCTATTTTTTTATTCACTAATTTTAAAGCATTGATGAGACCCGCAGCAGTTACAATGGCTGTTCCGTGCTGGTCATCGTGGAAAATTGGAATGTTGGTTTCTTTTTTCAGACGTTCCTCGATCTCAAAGCATGCAGGTGCTGCGATATCTTCTAGGTTTACGCCTCCAAAAGTTGGCTCTAGAAGCTTTACTGTTTCAATAATCTTCTCTTTGTCCGTTGTATTTAAGCAGATCGGGAATGCATCTACTCCAGCAAACGATTTAAATAATACGGCTTTTCCTTCCATAACAGGCATTGCAGCTTCTGGACCGATATTACCAAGTCCTAGCACGGCCGTTCCGTCACTAACTACAGCTACCAAATTACCTTTCATGGTATATTCGTACACTTTGCTAGGATCATTAAAAATCTCTTTGCAAGGTTCGGCTACACCAGGCGAGTATGCTAGGCTTAAATCATGTGCATCGCGCACTGGCACCTTCGTAACTGCTTCTAGCTTTCCTTGATGTACTCTGTGAAGTTCAAGAGCTTCTTCTCTTAAATTCGACACCTAAATCACTCCATTCCCGCCTGAGTAAATTACCCATATTGTTGTATGTCGAAGTGGTCAGACCACTCAAACGCCGTTACTGTTCATTATATCAAATCATTTCCAACTGTAAACCTGCTATAAAGTGCAAAAAAGGGAGGACTTCGTTCATCCTCCCCCGTTTATGGGCAATTCTTTCTGAATTACACACTCATCTCCCACTATTTCTTTCATTTTCTCCAGTATTTCGATATTTGCTTCCACTCGATATTCGTTTGGTAGGCGTAATATTTGTTTTTTCTGCTCATAATAAAGCAGAACTGGGGTCATTCCACTGTGCTTGGTAAACAACTCTTTTAACCGAACCAGGGTATCGCCTCTTTCATGCTCTGGAGAGATTTTAATAAATAATACGCTTTCCATCTGTGGCTTAGGCAATGCTTTTCCGTCCCAGATTCTGTTAGCGATCAATTTAGGCGTATCTCCCTGACGATCTATACGTCCTTCAATCACAACGATCGCCTCTTTATATAAAAAGGTTTGGGCCGTTTGAAATATTTTCGGAAAAACAACTACCTCTACTTGAGCCGTTTTATCCTCTACCTGTAGAAATGCCATCGGGTCGCCTTTTTTTGTTTGAATTCGCTTAGCCTCTGTTATCATCCCTACAATTTTTACTACATGCTGATGCGGTAGGTCATCCATATCAGGGATCATGGTTACTTCTTTATGCTGTGTTAAATAAGAATAGGGATCGAGTGGATGACCGGACAGATAGACACCTAATAGCTCTTTTTCCTCTTTTAAGCTCTGTATATGCGAGAAGGGCGGAACCTCTGGATATTCTATCTTCTCTGGTTCTGGTTGATTCCCTTTATCGTCAGAGCCGGCTTCACTTGTAAATGCAAACAAATTTAACTGAGCAGCTTCTTTGTCTTTTCGACGTGTACCACCCTTGTCCATGGCTTCATCAAGCATCAATAAAAGCTGAGCTCTATGACCTGGCAATGAATCCAGTGCCCCGCAAATAATCAAAGACTCAATCACACGGCGGTTAACCAATCGACTGTCGACTCTTGAACAAAAATCAACCAGATCTGAAAACGGAGCTTTTATCCGTTCTTTAACAATTGACTCGATTGCACCATACCCTACATTCTTGACAGCAGCCAGTCCGAAGCGAATCGCCTGCTTATCTGGCTCAACACTAAATAATGCTTCACTTGCATTTACGCAAGGAGGAAGCACCGTTAGGCGCAAGCGCTTTGCTTCTTCTACATACTCCGCGATCCTCCCTTGGCTGCCAATTGACATGGATAGTAATGAGGCCATAAAAGCTAGTGAATGATTCGCTTTTAAATACGCCATTTGATACGCAATAATCGCATACGCAACTGAATGGGCTTTATTAAAACCGTAGTCGGCAAATTTAACAATCAAATCATAAACCTCATTGGCAAGCTGCTCCTCATATCCTTGGGCAATGCTGCCTGCCACAAATTTCTCACGTTGTTCCATCAATAGCTCACGTTTCTTTTTCCCTACGGCCCGCCGTAAAATATCAGCCTCACCTAGAGTAAAGCCTGCCATTTTAGAAGAAATTTGCATGATTTGCTCCTGATAAATAATAAAGCCGTGCGTCTCTTGCAAAATGGCTTCTAAATCGGGATGAGCATAGTGTACGGGAGTTTTCCCATGCTTGGCTTTGATATAGTCTGGAATAATCTCCATAGGCCCTGGACGATATAAAGCAAGAACAGCTACGATATCACCAAGACAGGTCGGCTTTAAGTCACGAAGTACATTACGGATTCCCGCTGATTCTAGCTGAAACACACCTGTTGTATCACCGCGTGTTAACATCGCAAAGCTTTTTGCATCCTCCATTGGCAATGAGTCTAATGACAAAGGGATGCCCTGACGGTTCATTTCCTTTAACGTTTCCTGAATAATAGTCAGATTGCGTAGACCTAAAAAATCCATCTTTAGCAAACCGACCTGTTCTAGAATATCCATTGGAAACTGAGTAAGTAATAGCCCTTCACTTCCCTCTTGCAGGGGTACGTATTCTGTTAAGGGTTCACGTGAAATCACTACCCCAGCCGCATGCGTAGAAGCATGGCGCGGTAATCCTTCCAATCCCCGGCCTAGCTGGATCAGCTTGGCTACGTCTCGATTCTCCTCCGTTAAACGCTCTAAGTCAGGATTAAGCTTGAAGGCCTTATCAAAGGTCATAGATGGAGATTGTGGAATCATTTTCGCTACACGATCTACCAAAGCAAGTGATAAGCCTAAGGCTCGGCCAACATCACGCACGGCCGCCCGTGCAGCAAGTGTACCAAAGGTAATAATCTGCGCCACCCGATCATGACCGTATCTGTCTGCTACATAATGAATAACCTCGTCACGCCGCTCCACTGCAAAGTCAATATCAATATCAGGCATCGTAATGCGCTCTGGATTGAGAAAGCGTTCAAACAACAGATCATGAGCAAGCGGATCTACATTGGTAATGGAGAGCGCGTAGGCGACCAAGCTGCCTGCCGCTGATCCTCGCCCCGGACCGGTTGCTATTTTTTGCTCATGAGCATATTTCATAAAATCCCAAACGATTAAAAAATAATCGGTAAAGCCTGTTCCGGTTATGACAGATAGTTCATAATCTAGGCGCTCCTGCACCTCGGCATGTAGAGCACCGTAACGCTTGACACAGCCTTCTTCACATATTTGTCGTAAATATTGCTCCGCCTCTACTCCCTCTGGCAACGGAAACCGTGGCAAAATGTGCTGGTCTAACTGAATTTCCACCTGACAGCGTTCCGCTATACGAAGGGTGTTTTGTAGTCCCTCTTTCGCGTAGACAAACAGACCAGCCATCTCTTCTGCCGATTTAAGATAATATTCCTCCGTCTCGTAGCGAGATCGGTTAGTATCTGTAATGGTTGCACCTTGGCCGATAGCCAGCAGCACGTCATGTAGCTCTGCTTCCTGCTTTTCCACATAATGCACGTTATTTGTGACTACTAGCGGAATGTGTGTCGTCTCATGCAATCTCAATATACGTTGATTTAGGCGACGCTCTTTTTCAGTCCCATGATCCTGAAGCTCCAGATAAAAGCGCTGTGGGCCAAAAACATCAGCATACCAGCTAGCGGCTTGTCTTGCTGCCTCTATATCGCCTTCTAATAAAAGCTGGTTAATCTCTCCTTCTGTACAACCACTTAGCGCAATCAGGCCGTTTGCATATCCCTTCAGCCTTTCTCGATTGATTCGCGGCAGTATTTGATACCCCTCTGTATGAGCAATTGTAGATAACTGAATTAAATTTTTATAGCCTTGCTCATTCTCGGCAAGTAATGTCAAATGATAAGGGGCCTTGGTTTGTCGTGTCACCCGATCACGCAAATCTCCATCAATTAGATAAATTTCCATGCCAATAATAGGTTTAATTCCTTTCTCAAGACATGCTTTATAAAAAGGAATGACTCCGTATAGATTCGCATGGTCTGTAATTGCTAAGGCCGGCATCTTAAGCTCAGCAGCCTTTTGCACCAATTGATCAATCCGTGCGGCCCCATCTAATAAACTAAATTCGCTATGCACATGTAAATGAACGAAGGATGCTGTCATCATCTTGCTCCTTCCCTACTGATCTTCGTATATTCCTATTATACCCGAAGGAGCAATTGAGGCGAACCTTTATTCGTGTAACAGAAGGATAGGACTTGTAAGAACATACGAATTTTTCCGTCAATAAGTATGCTATAATACAGATGTCATGATTTGTTAATTGAAAAAGGAAGGGTAGGTGTTGCATGATGTGGTTTGCTATTTATTTTACCGGCATGATTGCCTCCCTCATCATGGGAGTCTACTATAGCATTAACGCTCGTCGTCGTGGTCTTCATCCATTGCAATCCCGTATGACACTTGGAAAAATGAATATCTCCTTAGGTTGCCTGCTCATCTTATTTGGTCTCAATCAATTTTCCTTTCAGGACTTAGATGGAATTCGGATTGGGGTTGCTTTTGTAATGCTGTTAGTAGGTATTATTAATCTCGTGCTTGGTACAAAACACTATATCCGCAACAAACAAGAATGGTTACGAGTAGCGGAAACACTAAAATAAAATGATCTATAAAGTAACGAAAAACTGCCATCCTTTCAAAACGGAAGAAGGATGGCAGTTTTTTACTATTGTGATAACGAAAATAAATGGGTTATCATATATTGATCTTTACAAATAATATACTTATCATAAATATAAAGATCAGGTATCTCTTTTTCTCATAACACAATATAATGAAGAATGTTTGAAAATTTTTTGGACAGATGTAACAGGAGGTTTGATTTACTCGTCATATAATGAGTAATAAATTCAGGTCTGTTCATGAGTGTGTAAGCAAGCATGCGAGAATTTTGTTTAGGAGCAATTTGTATGGAAAGAATTGGGTTCGTTATGAAAGAAGCACGGATTTCAAAAGGGATTAGCCTAACAGATATTCATCAGAAAACAAATATCCCGTTGTCTTATTTGGAGGCAATCGAACAAGAGGAATTTTCTAAAATTCCTCATCAAGTGTATGTCCAAGGATTTGTGAAAAGTTACGCTAGCGTTTTAAAACTAGATGTCTCAGCTTATATGGACCAGCTGCCAAAGCCGGAGCCTTCCGCTCCGCCCAACTATATTACGCATCAACGGAAATGGAAACTAGGTAGTTTTTTCTTTTCCGGCACAGGTTTTTGTCAATTGCTTGTCGTGATCTTTATGTTATTCATCGCTGGTGTAACCTATATGGGTTTCCGTATGTAAGAAGTTGTTGATAAGTGCTCAGATGATTTGTAAAGTCCGATCGTTCTTACTACTCTCAATTCAAAAAATTTCACGTTTCCACAGCGCAAAAACCGGAGCAGGAAATCCATTCCTCGCTCCGGTTTTATCATTTTATCATCTGCATTATCTTTCCAAAACCTGCGCTGTAACCATTGCTTTTCCAACCATTTGATCGCGGTGGAACACTTCTACCTCCACCTTGCCAAAGCGGCGGCTCACGTCTAGCAAGCGCGGTTTTATCTTTAATTGACTTTCGATCTGAACTGGCTTTAAGAAATAAACGGTAATATTCTCCGGCACCATATCACCACGTCGATGTCGGCGCAATTCATTACAGGCTACTTCTGTCATGACAGTCGTCAGTACGCCACTTGCAATCGTTCCCAAATGATTGGTCATCTGAGGAGTTACTTCACCAATGTAGGTGACTTCATCCCGATCCTTTTCTTCTCGGAACTGACTCATGATCATATTTGGAAAGGTTTCGCTTAATTGCGGTTGCTTCTGCATGTATTGCAACGCTTTCAGAACTTCCTGACGTGTAATGACTCCCAGCAGCTTTTTGAAATTATCCACAACCGGCAACAATTCGATTCCTTCCCATGCCATCAAATGAGCGGCGGAAGCGACAGAGACCCTTGGTGACGTCGTAATTGGGCTGCGTGTCATCACTTTATCCACAGTAACATCATCTTCATTACCGATGATATCCTTAGATGTTAGGATACCAACTAGCCGACGAAACTCATCGACTACAGCAAAGCGTGTCTCTTTATATTTTTCTGTGTACAAATGCCACTTCTTCACTTGATCTGTAGGCAATAAAACGGGAACCTCATCTAATGGTTTTACTATATCCTCTACCATGACAATCTCTTTTTTGATAAGACGGTCATAAATAGCACGATTTAATAAAGAAGCCACACTGAATGTATCGTACGTAGTAGAAATAATCGGTAATTCCAACTCATCTGCTAGCGCTTTAACTTCCTCACTTGTATCAAATCCACCGGTAACTAATACAGCCGCACCATTTTGTAAAGAAAGACGATGGGCCTGCTCTCGGTTTCCAACAATTAACAAGCTACCCGGTTGGATATATTTGACCATGTTTTCTAGCTTCATGGCACCTATCAAAAATTTATGTAAAGTCTTGTGTAAACCCTCTTTACCACCCAACACACTGCCATCCACAATATTTACTACCTCGGCAAAAGTTAAACGATCAAAGTTTTCCTTATTCTTTTTCTCAATCCGGACAGTTCCTACCCGTTCAATGGTACTAACATACCCTTGTACCTCCGCCTCTTTGATCGCGCGGTAAGCCGTTCCTTCGCTTACTTCGAGATCCTTGGCGATCTGTCGGACAGAGATCTTAGTTCCGATGGGAAGGCGATCAATATGTTGTATGATTTGTTCGTGCTTTGTTGCCAAGCTAGCCACCTACCCTTTGTTTACCGTTTTTACAAATGAAGGATATTATATCGTTATCATACGAATCATGTATGTACTTCATTAACTTAAAAAGGCTCCTTGCAACAATTTTACCCCATGCCTAGACAAAAAAAAAGGGTGTAACGGCGCCCGTTACACCAAATCACGTATATAATTTAAGGGGGTTTTCATCATGTTTTTATCTTATCCCCTTAATATTACAGGAATGTTACAAACGAATTACAAATGCATTTCATTTCATTCGTTCTTTGTTTACAAACAAAAATTAATTTTCAATACCGTACAGAACCTGTAGAGGCTCAGCTATGATGCGATTAACATCTTCCATAATCTGTCCAAGAACGCGCTCTGCTTCTAGCACCTTACGGATTTCTTGATGAAGCTGAACTGTTTCATACAATTTTTGGATTTGCTCCATATCTGCTTGACCTACTTCTTGTCCGCTCATTTGCTTCATCTGCAATTCAAATTGTTTTTGACGAAAATCAGCTAGCATGCGACTAGCCTCTGGGTCTGCACTCACGTTTTGTTGAGCTGCTAGAAATGCTTTGTACTCGTCGCTATCTTTAATGGCACGTGCCAATTCATGTGCTTTATCGTAGTTCACAGTATTCCCTCACTTTTATATTAGGATGTATTGTAAGTAGTGTAACAGATTTGCTTTTAAACTGACAATCTTTGGTTACTTATCTTCTCCTCTAGCTATTAGGCTGAAGGATGAGCTTCCACTAATTGAGAGGTACATGCTGGGCAACGCTTAGCCTGTAAAGGAATGCTAGAAATGCAATATGGACACTCCTTGGTCGTAACTGCTTCTTCTTGCTTGATTTCTTCCTTTTTCTTACGTAGTTTATTTAACTGTCTAATCACAATAAAAATACTAAAGGCTACAATGAGAAAATCCAAAACAGAATTCAGGAACAAACCGTAGTTTAGTGTTGCTCCACCTGCTTTTTTTGCCTCTGCTATCGTATTATAATGAGTTCCAGACAAGTTTATAAACAAATTAGAAAAGTCGATACGTCCTAAGAGTAAGCCAACCAATGGCATAATTAAATCATTAACTAGAGAAGTAACAATTTTCCCAAAAGCTCCTCCTATTACAACACCGATCGCCAAATCTACGACGTTGCCCTTCATCGCGAATTCACGAAATTCTTTCCACATATTCATCACCTTTCTTCTGCATTATACATTGTAGTATTATGACCAAAACCAAAGGATGAGACAACTATCAAACTCTCGATTTCCTCCATTCTTTCATTATAAACAAGAGAACGATTCAAAAAAACTCTTCATTCAATCATAAAGGAAGTGTTAAGGAATCTTCTTTTTAACCGATGTTTTTTGTTTCTGATAACAAAATTGTAATTCATCTAATCCATATAGGTAGTTTAAAAATGGATTAACTGTTTGGCTATAATTGCCCCAGAGCCTGTTCCTATTTGTTCCTATTGGCCGTGGTTCAGAGGACGATTTTCATTTTCCCAATTCATTGCTCCTAATTCCTTTTTGCTGTTTTGCCCCACTAGTCGTAAGAAAATAAAAAAAGGTTACACTCCTTTTTACGTACAGAAAACAAAATTTTTTTAGCCTCATTGTAAACTTATCGTTTTTCATGTACACTGATATTATAAATAATTAGCTTTAGTGCTTGAAAGCGTATAAGCGTTAAAGTAATACTAAACAAATTTTACCATTAACAGAAAAAGGAGGTCACTCAGATGCAGCATCAACCATCATCTAATTGGACGAAAATTCCAGATTCACTCGCTCTTATTCTCATTTTATTGGTGGTGATTGGTTATCTAGTGCTCAATCTGCAGGCCCCTCCGCAAATCGCTATCTTATTGTGCATCATGATCTCCGTCGCCTTTGGGTTTTGTAAAAGAATACCGTGGAAGGTAATGGATAAAGGAATTCGAGAAGGAATTATTTCTGGTATTCCTTCTATAGTAATTTTTTTGCTGATCGGGGTATTAATTGCGGTTTGGATTGCCTGCGGAACGATTCCAACCATGATTTTATACGGATTCTCTCTTATTTCCGCTGACTACTTTCTGATCACCGTTTTTGTTATGTGCGCGCTCGTTGGCACTAGTATTGGAAGTGCCTTTACGACAGTAGCTACTATCGGTGTTGCCTTTCTTGGTATGGGCAAAATGCTGGGAATTGATTTGGCATTGATTTCAGGGGCTATTATTTCTGGAGCATTCTTCGGAGATAAAATGTCGCCATTATCAGATACAACCAATCTGGCTCCCGGGGTCGCAAAAGTAGATTTATTCGAACACATTCGTCATTTGATGTGGACCACTATTCCTGCTTTTATCATTTCTTTAGTGCTCTACTTTTACTTGGGGAGTTCTGTTACAAGTCAGGTTCCACTAAATTTCGAAACCATCCGTAAGGGCTTGGAAATGAGTTCATTTATTCACTGGAGTACATTCCTGCCACCATTGCTTTTATTTTTTATGGCTTACAAACGGATTCCAGCTATTCCTGCTCTATTTGTAGGAATTGTCTCCTCCTTACTATTGATTTTAATTACTCAACCGAATCAATCATTGGTTTCTTTATTAACCATCATGCAAAATGGCTTTGTTTCAACAACTGGACAAGCTGAAGTGGATTCTCTTCTATCACGCGGGGGTCTTCAAAGTATGCTATCGTCCGTCGCACTGATTTTATTAGCCTTAGGTTTAGGCGGAATCTTATATGAAATCGGTGTGATTTCGAATCTGGTTTCCTGTATTCAGCGGTTTGTAAAAACTCGCGGACGACTGATTTTGTCTACTGCTATGTCAAGCCTTAGTATTAATGTGCTGGTTGGGGAGCAATATCTGTCCATTATTTTGCCAGGAAGAGCCTTTCTTCCAAGCTTTGAAAAGCTAGGGCTAGCCCGTAAAAATTTGTCGCGTGTGCTAGAGGATGCCGGGACAGTTGTTAATCCACTTGTTCCTTGGAGCGTATGCGGGGTATTCTTAACGGGAGTGCTAGGAGTCGGGACTCTGGAATATCTGCCTTATGCCTTCTTCTGTCTACTATGTCCAATTATTACTGTCATTCTAGGCTTTACGGGAATTGGAGTTCCAAATGAAGTATCTGTCCCCAAGATACAGGAACAATCAAAAGTGTAAATAATGGAATATACTATCAGAGTAATAGCGGTTTGTCATTCATGTGGCAAATCGCTTTTGTTTTAAACATTAGCAGGTATCTCTACTTTAACGAAAGAAAAAATGAATGCTTTTTCAACCATTTCACTGCAAGCTCCTCAGCACTTAAGAAGCTTGGGAAAACTCTGGGTAAGGATAGGTTTTGGAAATAGGGGACAGATGGAGAGGCCCAGCCAATGTTTTCTTCCTTTCATTTGGAAAAGCTCTCCTCTTCATCTCTTGTCCCCTTCTTACAATTTTTTATTTTTACTTGTTTTATGTTAAAAAGTTAAGTAAGCCTTGCACAAGTCCGATAATTGCTCCCAGTACAAAACCTAGTACTGTAATCATACGGAATTCCCTTCCCGAAATGCCGATGATCATTTCCTCTAGTCGCTCTAATGGAAATCCCTCTACTTGTTTCGTAACAATTTCCTTGATCTGAAGAGAATCGAACAGTCTATCTACGTTTTCCTCTAATCTCCCTGTAAACCACTGGGCAACTCTTGGTAACCAGTATATAGATATTTGTTCCTCGAATGTAAGAAGGACTTCTCCCACACGCTTGTCCAATAACTCAATTCCCACTTCTTCACCTTTAGCGAACAGCTTCTCTTTCCACTTACTCAATTCTTCTTGGCTTATCATCCCCAGAAAATCACTTATTGGACGCTCCAATTGCTTATTCATTTCTACCTGAAGTGTCGATTTTAATTTATCGATAAGCTGTGGATTGCTTAGGATTGATTCCAAGTGGGGCATAATCTTGGCAACCAGCTTCTCGTCCCCTAAGAACATCCCCACTAAACCGCCCAACATGCCTCCGCTTCCCCCTACAAGTTGACGAATCAAGGCTTGAACCTGAGCTTGACCTTCTGGCGCATGCAGATAGTCCTTTAATCGGCTAATTAGCATGTCCCCAAATTGATCTACAAGTAGCTCCACTTTATTCAGGATTTCTGGCGAAAGCAATGACTCTACCGTCTTATCCTCTACGCCTTTTAGCCAATTTGTCACACGCTCATCGTAGACCGAATACACGTTTTTTCTTATTTGCGGAGCCAGCCTATCTCCATCTACTAATGCATTTGGCATAGCTTTGTCGATTAGCTCACGAAAGGTTACATCGCTAGCTATCCATTTTTGCAGGAGTCCCTCAGTTATGTGTATAAGCTTTTGTTCGACTCCTGCTGCTCGTAATCCCTGTCTAACCCCTTCCTTAGTCAGCAGGTGATTTTCTACCAATTTCCCCATTTCAATTGAGATTTGCTTATGCCGCCTTGGGATAAGACCTGGGGTAAAAGGAACTCGAAATCCGCCTATTTTTATCTCACGATGGGGGCGAAACAGCATACGGATAGCCAGATCATTCGTAATGCCACCAATAGCTGAGCCAATACCTACATTGAGAAGTAATGTTATCCAAGCATTCATGTTTCTACTCCTATCTGGAACCAATTATTTTTAGAACTCATAAGATAGACTAACCTAACGCCTATGGAAAGGGGATCATCATGTCATATGTTCGCACTATCATTCAGGCATCTATACCCATAGAAGAGCGGTCTGATCTACAGCTTCCCCTTCATATCATGAAGAGTTTAGACATTCCCTCAGACATCTTTATCACCGTTTGCTTTGGTGTATCAAAGGCACAAGCAAAGGTTTCAGGAGTAGATCAGGATACCTGTGTCACGATGTGTCCTTCCCTTGTTCGTGCTCTCCATATTCCTACCGGGACCAAATTTCTCATGCGTTATGATTCACAACAGCAAACGCTTTATTTCGGTCCCTATTTGGGGATTTTGCTCACCAGCTATCAACAGGATCATAAACAAGAGCCTTTTGGTTCCCTCTCTTCGTTTATTAATGAAGTGGTTGATACGTTCAAACAGAAAGGTGGCTTCGCTTGTATCTTTTCCATAGATGACGTTGATTGGGAGAATAAAACGGTTTCCGCATTCGTTAGGCAAAAAAACATCTGGAAAAAAACCACACTCCCACTCCCCCATTCAATCTATAATCGGCTATCTTCTCGACAACGAGAGCAGAGTGAAAAGGTAGTGGATTTTGTGGAACGCTGTAAAATTTTGAGGATCCCCTTTTTTAATGAGCGTTTCTTAAACAAATGGCAGGTTCATAAAGCTCTTCGCAATGATGTAGCCGTCTCCACTTATTTGCCCAAAACCATGTTATTTGGCCCAAACGGTGAACTATCAACCATGCTACAAACCCACCGTATCGTGTACGCCAAACCTGCTAATGGTAGTTTGGGAAGGGGTATTTTTCGCCTGATAAAAGCAAATGGTGAATATGGTGTTCGATTTGTATCAAAAGAAAAGGTTATCTCCTTAAGGCAAAAAAGTCTGTACTCTTTACAAAAATTCCTACGAAAGCGTTCTAAAGGAAAATCTTATGTTCTCCAACAAGGCTTGCACCTTATTGGCATCGACTCCAATCCAACCGATTTTCGTGTTTTGGTACAAAAGAACAATCGAGGCATTTGGGCAACCACCTCCATCGTTGCTCGAACAGGTCAAAATTCGATTGTATCAAATGTAGCCCGTGGTGGTAGTATTATGTCCGCTAAACAGGCCCTACGAGTATGCGGTCCATGGAAACGTAATAGAAGGCCATCTATTCACAAGCTCAAAAGGGTCGCTCTGCTCATCGCTGAACGGTTAGAATACGCTTTACAAGGAGAATTCGCAGAGTTTGGTATTGATCTAGGTATTGATACTAACGGAAATGTCTGGCTGTTAGAGGTTAACAGCAAACCCTCCAAAAGCATTACCAGCTTACGTTTACGCGACAATGAAACTTCTCCCCGACAAGCAAGACCGTCCGTTCGACATTTAGTAAGCTACACCGCTTTTTTAAATGGCTTTACCCAACCAATCTTTCAAACAACACCTCAGAAAAAGAAGAATAGATAAGACAGCGTAGGTGATCAAAATGAGAAAACAAGAAAAAACATTAGGAATTATGGCCATTTTCAAAGGATCGCCAAACCAGCCAACCTTCCGGGAAAAGTCTTATTATACCACTTTAACACGTATTGGAAGCAAGCTAGGTATACGCATAGTCGTCTTTTCTCCTCGTCAGGTTGATTTTATCTCACGTACCATAGTAGGCTTTGAACTTATTGAACATACTTGGAAGCGCATAGAAATTCCCTTTCCACAATTAATCTATGATAGGTATTTTATGGGACCCCATATCGCTAAATATAGACCGATTATTGAACGACTGCAAAATGATCCTAAAATTACCTTCTTAGGTCGCGGATTATCGGGAAAATGGCAAGTGCATAACATCCTTATGAAATCAAAGGATTTACAAAAATGGTTACCGCAAACAAAGCTCTTTAGCCCTACTCTTCTTGAAACAAATCTGGCTGAACAAGGGGCTGTCATTATAAAACCCATGGCCGGAACCCATGGAAGCGGAGTAATTCGTATCTGCTCTGTAAAAAAAGGGTATGAACTTATGGGTAGAACGAGGGATAATAAACCCTTTACACGTACCTTAACAACTAAAAAAAATCTTCTCTCCTATATTAAAAAGGTAACGAAGGGGCGTAAGTACATCTTGCAACCTTATTTGAAGCTGCACACCTCAGATGGATTCCCCTTTGACATACGTATTTTAGTCCAGAAAAACGGGAGGGGTAAATGGACAACAACCGGCAAGGCCGTACGAGTAGGGAAGAAAGAAAGCATTACCTCTAATCTGCACGGAGGGGGAATCGCCGTACCATTAGAAGATTTCCTAATTAAACATTATCCACATGACTTATGTCATCAAATCATAGAAGAAGTGGGTAGGCTTGCTCAACTCCTTCCCCCTTTTTTAGAAAAACATCATGGTCGCTTGGTAGAGCTGGGAATAGATGTAGGGGTCGATACGCAAGGGCATGTATGGATTATTGAAGTAAATTCACGACCAGGCCGGACGGTATTCCGCCAAATTGAAGATGGGAATGCCAGACTACATTCGGTCGCACAGCCAGTAAAATACGCTGAATATCTCTTGAATGAGCGTATAGGAGGTTAGGAGTACATGGAAACCATCTCAGTACGGTTACGATTTCTTACCTACTCCCGTATCAAAGGCATCGTGCTCCCTTCCCATCTATGCCGGGACTGGGGATTTAAGAATCGACAACGAGTTGCTATCTCGCACGGGCAAATAACGGTACATGGAATCATTATTGAAGAAAAAAAACAAAAAACCGGTAATCAAGTAAAAGTAACATCACCACTAAAAGAAGCTTTAGCCATCCCTCATCCCGGTATGATCCATTTAAAACACGAAGATGGAACAATTCGGGTTGGTCCCTCCATTGGTATAGTCACCACAGGAATACGCGATGGAGGTAGAGCCCCGATTGGCCCTAGATCAAGCTTTTTTCAAAAATTATTGTCAGCTCAGAAAGGAAAAGGGGTTTATTACTTTATCTTTTCACCCAATGATGTAGATTGGTCATCAAATCGAGTATATGGCTGGTTCTTGCGCTCTACAAATAAGAGGCAGTACGTATGGAAAAGATTTTGGACTGCCATGCCAGACGTGTTGTATGATCGCGTTCCCTCTCGTGCAGCGGAACGCCAAGAGTCTGTCAAGGACTTTAAATTTCGTGTAGCCAATGAACAGTATGTCCCCATGTTTAATATTGGATTTTTTGATAAATGGGGTGTTCACCAACGCTTGTATCCCATGCCGGAAATAAATGAATTCATTCCAGAAACCCAGGTAGCTCCTACACTCTCCATGTTAAAAAGCATGCTTGAAAGATACTCTATGGTTTATTTAAAACCAAAAGATGGCAGTCTGGGCTATGGGATTCTAAAAATAAAGCAGATTCCAAAAGGATATCAGCTCTCTTACCATAGCGGAGCAGGTAATGTCACCCGACGCTTTCAAAAATTAACTAAGTTATACCAGCATGTGTTTCAAACGCGCCGTGCAAGTAACTACCTGATTCAGCAGGGCATTGATTTATGCACTTATTCAGGTCGTCCACTCGATTTCCGTGTTCACTTGCACAAAAACGTGGAAAATAGTTGGGTCGTATCCTGTCTAGCTGCCAAAGTAGCCGGTGTTGGAAGTGTCACTACCCATGTTCGAACTGGAGGAATGGTTATCCCAGGTAAAGAACTGTTGGAAACCCTATTCCCAGATCAGCATCACACGTTAGAAAAGCGTGTTCGTGAAGCTTCTATTCGTTTAGCAAATGCAATTGAGTTTGCTTACGGTACGAATCTAGGTGAACTCGGTCTAGATATAGGCATCGACAAAAAAGGGAATATATGGATGTTCGAGGCTAACTCCAAACCAGGACGCTCCATTTTTAAACATTCACGCCTAAAACAAGCTGATGAAATGTCGCGTAGTTTACTCGTTGATTACGGTCGCTATTTAGCTAATTTTTAACACGGGCTGAAGGAAGGAGGAGTTTCTAATGTCCCACTGGCAAGCCGGTTGGCTGACCATACTCCCCTCAGGACAATGGTATGTAGAGGGTATCCACTTTCCCATCCCGCTTACTTCCACAAATCATATCACTGTGCCATTGGGTCCCCTCCATGTTGAGCAAACATTAAACCTAGGATTGGCTCCTACTGTAACAGGTCGCTATCGTACCCGCATCAGATGGAGCATGTATAACAATATGCTGCAAATTGCTCCTCTTATTGGCATTCTTACTTCTGGCAAAGGCGAGGCATTTAAAGGAAATAGGGAAAACTTTCAGGAGATAAGCAAAACAGGACAAAAGCTAGGAGCACTCGTATTCGTATTTACACCAGATGGTATAGACTGGGAAACTTATAAAATACGAGGTTATCTATATGATAAACGTAATGGATTCTGGCAAAGCTTTGAAACTCCCTTTCCTCATGTTATCTATAATCGGGTTCCAACACGTACAGTAGAGGAAAAAGAGCATATGCAAGAAACTCTCAAGCGCATCTCACAACTGAAGAACGTGACATTGTTCAACCGTCAATTCTTCGATAAGGAAAGCTTATTTGCCACCCTACAAGCCAAAAAGGAAGTCGCTCCTTTCTTGCCCGATACTTACAAATTAGATTCTTTTGAGCGACTGAAGTCCTTTGCTAGAAAACATGATGTTCTTTATCTAAAGCCTATACGTGGAAAAGCTGGGCGAGGAATCATGCGTCTTGAAAAACACGATACGGCCTGGCTTTTACGCCGTGTTCATCAACAAAAATCCTTATGTAGAACATTTGACACGCTAGATGAACTCTGGACATATCTGTGGCCGATTCTTCAGCGGAAACCCTACATCGTTCAGCAGGGGATTATGCTTGCTACTTATAATGATCGCCCATTTGATGTGCGTGTCCTTACTCAAAAAAATGGTAAGGGACTTTGGGATATAACGGGGATAGGAATTCGACAAGCAGGGGCCCGAAGCATTACCACTCACGTCCCACGCGGGGGTGCTATTCTTTCACCTGATAAAGTCCTTCCCCAAATTTTTGGAGAAGAATGGTCCATTTTCATTCTACAGAACATCAGGAAAACTGTACTTGTAATAGCTAAAGCTCTTCAGCAGAATATGAGAGATCTTGCTGAGATGTCTATGGATTTAGGAATAACAACTGATGGTGATATCTGGTTTTTTGAAGCAAATTCTAAACCAGAAAAATTCGATGAACCAGATATCCGCCGTGCTTCACTGCGCAACATTATTTTTTATTCACAGCACATGTGCAAGTGAGAAGAGCCTTACTTTTATTCAGCCCTTCCTAATAGGAAGGGTATTTTTCTATGCTCACTCCACTACCATTATAATAATGAAATTATTCTTTTATAAACATTTACGATTTTCATTAAAAATAGGTCCATATGTTGCGTTTACATAGAATACAACAACGAATTTAAACGTATAAACGTACTTTTTTGTGAGATTTATTACAAAAAAAGCATAAAAATGCACCTGAAATATTGCATCTCCCTCAGTTTCGTGTACATTTAAAAGAAAGAGCTATCGGGTAACAAATATCACAGAATTGATTTCTTACTTTTTATTTTATCTAAAGGAGTTGGTGTATGGTTGATTTTCACAACGGATAATATCATTTTGCTCCTTGCTGTTCTCTTGGTTACTGGCGTTGTTACAGCCAAATTTTCTTCACGCATCGGTCTTCCTTCCCTTGTTTTTTTCGTTGGGGTTGGAATGATCCTGAGTAAATTCATTTATTATGATAATGCCTCGTTAACACAACTCTTCGGTATTCTCGCCCTTATCATTATTTTGTTCGATGGTGGCATGCAGACGAAATGGACTGACATTCGCGCTGTGGCTAAACCCTCTCTCTCCTTAGCAACTATAGGTGTTGTTCTCACCACTTTTCTTATTGGTGCATGTGCCAAATTTATTTTAGGCTTGTCTTGGAATGAAGGCTTATTATTCGGAGCAATTGTTGGTTCTACAGATGCCGCTGCTGTTTTTGCCGTATTAGGCAATAAAAATATAAAAAAGCGGCTGACTTCCGTACTGGAAGCAGAATCAGGCACAAACGATCCGATGGCGATGTTTTTGACCATTGCCCTGATAGAATTCATGCAACATCCAGAAGTGAATGTTTTAACAATGATATTAGAATTCTTATGGGAGATGGGGTTAGGCCTAGTAATGGGTTATTTATTAGGCAAAATCTCCACTATGCTTATTAAAAGCATTAATCTGGACTCATCCGGACTCTATCCGGTATTGTCTATCGCGCTGGCAGTTCTAGCCTACGGTGCCACATCCATATTGGGCGGAAGTGGCTTACTCGCTGTCTATGTGATGGCTGTCTTTGTAGGAAATGTTGACATTCCCTATCGGCACTCCATTCTGCGCTTTAACGAAGCTTTTGCCTGGATGATGCAAATCCTAATGTTTATCCTGTTAGGTTTGCTGGTTTTTCCATCAGATTTGTTGGAAGTGATTTGGCAAGGTATTGCCCTTTCCTTTCTACTCATGTTTGTAGCACGACCGATCGGAGTTTATGTAAGTACACTTGGTATGAGCTTCTCAACTAAAGAACGAGCTTTTATCGCTTGGTCAGGCTTACGTGGTGCTGTCCCAATCGTATTAGCTACTTATCCCTTGATTGCTGGACTAGAGAATGCTCAGCTAATCTTTAATGTGGTCTTTTTCGTTGTCTTAACCTCTGCTCTTATTCAAGGAGCGACTATTTCGCCGCTTGCCAACTGGTTTGGCTTTTCTAAAGGGGAAAAGACAGTAGCTCCCTATAGCATGGAACTGGTTTCGCTTGCAAAAACCAACGCTGAAATGATTGAAGTTCACATTCGGGAAAACAGCAATGTCGTGGGTATCAATCTGCTTGATCTTCAATTGTCTGACCAGGCACTAGTAAACGCGATTATCAGAGGGAAAAAATTGCTGATACCAAAGGGAGATACCATTTTACAAGCAGGTGATATCTTGTACGTGCTTGGGCCGAAAGCAGAGCAGAAGAGGATTAAGCAATTATTTTCGGAAGAGCGTTCTAATCGAGAAGAGGAGCATGTTCAAAAGGAAGAAGAGCACATGAGAATTCCTAGAACGAATGAAACGTGAAATAGAAACTAACTGAAAAGGCACATTGCTAAATAGAATAGAATTGAATTTATTTACAAATCACATCTATTGCTTACAAACAGGGAGTCTCATCAATCCTACTGATGCCGTTCCCTGTTTTTTTATAAGTAAAAACGAAATTTTTTTCCTTTGCATGAATTGAGTTTCCTTTGTTGGTAAAAACTGAGGGTAGGAGGTGGTCAACATGACCTACAATCAAAATTATCATACTTCTGCTTACAACCAAATGTCTGGACCTGCAAGCGCGATCTTCAATCCGAATTTCGCTGGTACAAATGTGCAGGAGGTAAAAGCTTTGAACAATAGCTTTTATCCAACAACCCAAGCCTTTAGCCAAGTACCAAGCCCATCTTATGGGACACAAAGTGGTTTTGGAACTGCTAACAGTGTTTTCAACCCCGGTTTTGCTGGTACAAATGTTCAGGAGGTTCGAGCTCTGAATGCAGGTCAGTCTGCTCCGGCTTTGGCACATCAAGCTTACGGACAAGTCCCTTCTTATGGTAATCAACATTATGCAGCACAAGTTGGATTTACTGGTGCAAATAGCATATTCCAGCCTGGTTTTGCTGGCACAAACGTTCAAGAAGTACGAGCTCAAAACGCAGGTCAGCCTACACCAGGTGTTGCAAGCCTAACAAACCTAGCTTACGGACAAAACCAAAACTATGCGGTACAAGGCGGATTTACTAATGCAAACAGCGTGTACCAACCTGGTTTTGCTGGTACAAATGTCCAAGAGGTACGCCATTTAAACGCTGGCCAAGCAGGAACTGCTTTATCTCAAGGTATGAACAGTAACATTAACAGTGTGTATACCCCAGGCTTTGCAGGTACAAATGCAAATGAGGTACACGCTTTGAACGCCGGCTATTCTATGCCTACTGTAGCTCAACAGCCGTACCAAGCCCACATCCCGCAAACTCAATCATATCAATTCCAAGCTCCTTCATACAGCAATCCAGTGAGCTATGCTGGGGCTAACAGTGTATTCCAGCCTGGTTTTGCTGGAACTAATGTGCAAGAGGTTAGATCGTTAAATGCAGGATTAGCAACACCAGCTTTTTCTCAACAAGCTCAACAAAGCTATCAAAACTATAGTTCTCCTGCTTCAAGCATTTTTCAAAGTGGCTTCGCAGGAACCAATCCTCAAGAAGTAAAAGCTCAAAACATTGGTGGATACGGTACATTACACTCTTATAGCGGCATGTAATCCTTCCCCTATTGCCTAGCCGTAAACAAAAGACCGCTCTTCACAGGCGGTCTTTTTTATTCTTAAGAGGAGGCTGAACATGAAGCCGTATGGCGACTTTCGCAAGCTGTATAAATCTCTTAGGCGCTATGATTCACAACAGATTGCTGTTCAACGCAGTGAGGATCTGTTAGAAATTGAAGAAATCTGGCACTTTTATGAGACACTCACCGTTCATGAATTGCGCATTCTTTGTGCTGCTATTAAAAAAACAGAAGCTCAGCTTGGCTACATACCGTTTTGTTTTTCTACCGTTCCCATCGTTTTCATCATTTTTTCCAGCAAACTTACACATTACATTGCAAATAGCATCCCTTTGCTCTCTATGCTAATTGTTGGTTTTGTCACGTTATTAGTCTTTTTGATTTTCCGGCATTTCCGCAACAAATCATATAATGCTCTACACTTATACATTGTAGAGAGCTTATTACAAGTGAAATCGAAAAGCAAGAACTCTGAAGACGAGCACTGCTGTCCGCTTACAGCTTCTCCATTGCTATAGAGATGGGGCAATGCTTCCCTCTCCTTTTAGAGAGGGTTCGTCGTCTTCAAGATCACATAATTGCCAGTCCACATGTTACTCGTTATCACCTGTTTTTGGCCATTACGTTCAAAGAAATACCCTGCTCCTTGCTTCTCAACAAATTGATATCCCTTTTGAGCCATTTGCTGTTTTACCCTTTCTGCCGCCTCCTTTTGTGTTCCTTCCATCATATAATACACGTAACCCTCTTCTTTACCGATGTTAACTAGCTGTTCAGGATGTTCCTTTACCATAGCCATCGCTTGTTCAACCGGCATTGAGGCAATAGGCAACGGAGGATAGGGTAAATGAATAATCCACAGATAAACAACCAAAAAACCTATCAGGACACAGCCGACTTTCCCACTTATTTTCATACGCTACCTCTTTTCTCCATAATCGCACGATAAAGCTCATTTAGTGTATGTAGACTAGTCGTATCAACAGTAAACAATCGTCCATCAAACCAGTAACTATCGTTTGCAAGCTGACTCAAATCTCCCTCGGTGTGTTCCATTTGGGCACTAACACACGCTTCAGTGTCATCTACACAATGTCGTACAGCAAGATGCCGTTCTATATCATCTGAAAAGCGTTGCTTCAATCGACAGAACACAGAGCCATTCGGGTGGGTACATAACCGATGGAGCGCCAAATCAATTTGCAACCAGCACGTCACATAAAAGTGAAACTCTAGAAATAAAGTAGTAAGCGCTTTTCGAACCAACTCCTCTGCTTCTAATTCATCATTGTTTTTTGTTTCTATACAAGCCTCCCAATCAAATACAGCTTGACGCAGCTCTTCTTTGGCTAGCTCAATGACCGGATAATGACTAACAGCCCCGCGATAAAATTTTTGAACAATCTGAAATAACAAAGCAGGGGGCCGCGGAGGTAGATTTCCGTATCGGCTATTTGTATCACGCATACATTCATCCCCTTATTCGATGGCCGTTCCTTGTTTTTTCAAGCGATCAATGATCTCGTCAGCCCATTCTTTAAATACACGAAGAGCTGATTCAATATCGTTATATACTTCCTTTTGCAAACAGGTAAAAGTAGGAAAATCCGTAATTTGATTCTTTTGAACACGGACCCCTTCCGGTACAAGCTGAATCTCTAAAAATATTGGCACATTCTCGTCTACACCATACGTATTTTCAACATATTCATAGGTACGAACCCACTCAAGAACCCTGATTTCATTTGGCTTTAAATGAATGGCTTGCGTTATCGACATAATCGTTTCATTTCCATAGTAATGCATACCTTGTACTCCCCTTTTCAAGCTTCCGCTATTTGAAGCATACAGCAAACTACTCCTGTTCACAAGCTTGTAACATATGTATGTCTTTCGAGATAAAAAAACCTCCACTCCCAATAGGAATGGAGGCAGTATTTTATTAAGCTAAATGAAAAGCATAGGTCATTGCAAAACCAAATAGGGAAAGCAACACCGATCCAACTAAGCCGGCTGCAAACGATTTTAATCCCATCCGCTTAAAGGCAACTAGATTTACGTTTAACCCTAAACCGGCCATCGCCATCGCAATTAATAGATAAGCGATGCTAACGATTTGTGTAGCTATTTCCTGAGGAATAATACCTAGTGAGTTAACAGCACTCATCGCCAAAAATCCAAAGATAAACCATGGAATAGGTAGTGACCTCCAAGAAAACCGTTTATTGATTTCCCCAGTCATCTTTTGTTCTAAACGACTGCTCCATATTCCTATGCCAATGGCGATCGGAACAAGAAGAGCAACCCGAGTTAATTTGACGATGACAGCAATATCTACAGCATTATTTCCACCAGGTGCCGCTGCGGCAATTACGTGCGCTATCTCATGTAGGGTCGCACCCGAAAAAACACCATAACCATTAGGTGTAAAACCAAGAAAAGGATAGAGAAGCGTATATAAAAGTGTGAAAATAGTGCCCAAAATAGCTACAGTAGCCGCTCCAATTGCTGTTTCTTCATCATTAGCTTTGATTTGTGGTGCAATTGCCACAACCGCTGCCGCACCACAGATAGCCGTTCCACATGCCGTTAGAATGCCTAACTTTTTCTCTACCTGGAACCAACGTGTAAAAAGATAAACAACACTCAATCCAAAAATAATGGCTAATGCCGCCATAGCAAACACTTTGGGACCAGCATATAAAATATCCATCAAATTTAATCGCATCCCAAGTAAAATAATGCCAAATCGAAGCAATTTTTTGCTAGAAAAATTTGTACCCGCAATCGTTTGCTGCGGAATACCAGCCACAGCACGCCAGATAATACCGATCAGGATTGCAATTACCAATTGTCCCATTATGCTTAAGAAAGGAAATTGAGCCAAATACCTAGCCGCTAAAGCAATTATGAGAGTAATTACTACTCCCATGATAAAACCAACGGTCTGCCTCTCTTGTTTGACAAGCTCTTTGGTTTCTGTTTTACTTTCCATTGTATCTCTCCATTCTGTCTATCAAGGAACTTCCCCTACCATGCTTTCACTATAAGTTCTTTTGATTGACAAGTGAAATACAGATATACAATGCTTATCATTAGAAAAACTTATCATAGGAAATAAATCACGTACAGCAAAAAACGCATGCTCCTCTTTTAAAGAGAATGACATGCGTTTTGCAAGTATGATAGGGTTTTTACTGCGGCAATTCCACGTAAAAAAGGATCATGTTGTCATGCGATTCAGCCCAAATTTTTCCGCAATGCAATTCAACGATGCTTTTAGCAATGGCTAAGCCCAATCCTGAACCTTCCTTTACCATGCTTCGTGATTCATCAACCTTATAGAAACGTTCAAATAAACGCTCTAATTCCTGAGGAGTCAGTTTAGGGCTTTTATTCCCAATCGAGATACGAATAGAACTTCCCCGTTGCTCTGCATTTATTAAAATTTCCCCTGGTTTATCACTATATTTAATGGCATTTATTAATAAATTATCAAACACACGCACTATTTTATCTGCATCTACATGTACGAATAGATGATCTACAGCATAGTTTTTTCGAAAGGACAAGCCTTCTTCCTCCGCTTGCGGTACAAGCTCCTCCATTAACTGCTCCAACATTTCTAATATATCAACTCGCTGCATTTGCATTCCTACACCGTTTGTAGAGAGCTTCGTATAATCAAATAAGTCTTCAATTAAGCGTTTTAATTGTTCCGACTTATTTACAGCAATTCCAGCATACTCCTCCAATTGCCCCTCACTATGATAACGCCTATCCTGAATCAACCGTAAATAGCCCATAATAGAAGTAAGCGGAGTGCGTAAATCATGTGAAACGTTGGTAATTAGCTCATGCTTGGTTCGCTCCGCCTTGCGTTCTTCCTCTCTAGTATGATGCAATTGCATGGCCATAACATTAATATTCTGGGCCAACTGTCCTAATTCATCGTTACTGTTAACCGGTACACGGATATCCAGATTCCCCAGTGCCATTTCTTGAATGCCTTGAGAAATGCTTTGAATCTGATACATTTTTCGCTTTGTAAGATAGTAAAAGGAAAAAATAAATACACCAAAACCAATCAGTCCAGGTAACTGACTATAGCCTGTTCGATAGATGATAGATGGTTCTGGCATACCTCGTACTATTAGATATAGCTTTTTTTCCCCCACATCCACAGGATAAAAAGACACGAATTCTTTCGCCTCATTCTGATAATCCTGGCGATAGATACGCACATCCATTGCATTTTGGATAACAGAATGAATATCGATCGTAGCCTCAGAGGTTTGTTTACTCTTATATAAAACCTTTCCTTGTTCATCAGCCAATAAAATACGATACTTCCCGCTATCCGAACGGTCATCAATTATTTCTTGCAAATCAAATTGATAGGAAGGATTTAGTTGTTTATTTTCATTTTCTGTTCGAAGGGTGCTTATCAAATTACGCGCATGATTATCAATATTTTCCATACCTTGCGTATAATCAATATATGCCTGTTGCGTTCGCATATAGGGGTTAAGGACATTCGCCACAAAAAATCCAGCCAGTACACATAGCCCAAAAGCCGCAATCAATTGAATACGTAAACTTGATTTTCCCTGAGCAATCATTTTTTTCGCAAGCTTATAACACGCATAAAACGTATATGGTATTAGCTTAAATGGATTCCATCTCAACTTTATAACCTACTCCCCAAACGGTTTTGATATAGCGAGGTTTTCGTGGGTTTTGCTCAATTTTCTCCCTGATTTTACGTATATGTACCATAACCGTATTATCAGATTGATAAAAAGGCTCGTTCCAGATTCGTTCGTAGATTTTTTCAGCGCTAAATACAATTCCTTTATGGCGAGCCAATAGTTCTAAAATGGCAAATTCCCGTGGAGTTAGTTTGACTTCTCGCCCATCTACCTTCACCTCATGCGTGGAGACATTGATCGTTAAGTCATCGACTACCAGTTCATCAGTCTTCACTTCTGAAAAACCGCTTAACCGCATGTAACGTCTTAACTGCGACTTTACCCGTGCCAAAAGTTCCATCGGGTTAAACGGCTTTGTCATATAATCGTCTGCTCCAGTAGCTAACCCAATAATCTTATCCATATCCTCCGCTTTGGCGGACAGCATGATGATCGGGACATTTTGCTTTTCCCTGATCCTCATGCAGGCAGCCAATCCATCCAGTCTGGGCATCATAATGTCTAAAATAATGACGTGTACCTGCTTTTCCTCTAAGATTTTTAACCCTTCTACTCCATCAGCCGCTTTCAAAACCTGAAAGCCCTCGTTACTTAGATATATATCAATCAAATCACGTATTTCTTTCTCATCATCAATGATTAATATTGTTTCTTTCATCATCGAAGCTCCTCCCGTGAACAATTAGCACCGCATGTTCATTCTACTTCTTTCTCATCAGATTGTCCGTTACTTACGACACCGATAGACAAATGCAGGAGGGATGTTCAAGGGTTCAAAAGAGATAGATACCTCACGAAAGGTCTCTTTCAGTTGTTTTCTCATTTGTAAGGAATATTGGAATGCGATGAAAGCACCGCCTGGTTTTAACGATTGCATAACCTCCGCAACAATCCGTTCCCGTAATTCCTGCGGAAAGTTCATAAACGGCAATCCGCTAATGATGACATCTACCTGTTCTACACCGGCTTGCTTCAAGTCTTTTGACAAACACTGAGCATCGCAATGATGGTGAAATGAAGGAAATCTTTCTTGTAAATCAGCTCGAAGTTTTACGTCTTGTTCATATACAAACACGTTTGTATTGGGTGAAATTTTTTGCTTCAGTTTTTGTGTAAAGACACCTGTTCCTGCGCCTAGTTCAACCACTGACGTAACTTCCGCCCAGTCGATTCCTTCCAGCATTCTGCTAGATAAACGTGCTGAGCTTGGGGTCACACTCCCTACCTCGCGAGGAGATTTAACAAATGTAGTAAAGAACCGAACTTTATCTCTAACGTAACGTTGCATAGCTAGACAAGTGGTCGTTTCTACAGCGCTTTTATTCGCTTTCATTTATGCTCTTCCTTTCTTGTCTGATCCTTTGTCCTATTTTATAAGACGGATCTTAACAAGAAAGGGTACAAGTTCTTAAAAAAAACTTAAAATTTATACGTTTCTTTATTAAGAAACAGATCTTCCCATCGAGTTTTTGTAGTTGAGATAAGCTAACTGATAATTGTGCTGAGCTGTTTCATATTCGTTTTCTCTCTTTGCTAGCTCCTCCTCAGCAGTCATAACATCCAAGGTTGTTTCAAGACCATTTTCATAGCGTAATTGTGTTAAACGATAATTCTCTTTGGAAGCTTCTCTTGCTTTATCAAGTGCCTCTAGACCTTGTTTAGAGGAGGTTAGAGCTTCATAGTTTCGAGTCACCTCTAACAAAATATCGTTTTTGATTTGCTCCTTGTTCATTTCTGCTGTTTCCAATTCATTTTTGGCAAGCTGTCCTTGGAAGGAGGACAAGATTGAATATTTTTCTATCGTATCTACACTCTTTTTCGCCGCGTTGACTTCTTCTTCACTTTTCAGAATTTCAGCACGTTGAACAACAGCCAAACGCTTGGCTTCTTCCAATGAAATGATCTCTTTGTCGCGGATATCTCCTTCAGGTATAGAGAGCTCCCATTCTTTCGTCAAATCTTCTGCTAAAAATTGATTTAATGAAAGGGTAGATAGGTGGACCTGATTGCGAGCTACTTCATGATTAGCTTTTGCTTGGGCTAATCCTGTTTCAGCCTGCAAAACATCATTTTTGGCTTTTATTCCTGCTTTAAATAAGGCGTTTGCCATATCTACCTGCTTTTGGGCACGAGTTAAGCTTTGCTCCTGTAGCTGCAAATCTTGCTTGGCATGCCATAGCTCATAAAAGGCTTTCTCTGCACCTAGCTTGGTCTTATCTTCCATGGCCTGTAGCATATATTTGTGGATATTTCGCGCCGCTTCCGCTTTGGCTGTTTGCACATATTTCTGCTGAGCCTCGCCAAGTGAAGAAATATTTGATTCCTTCATCTTTACGGAATTATATATGGCTTGATTAGCATTAATATCAGCCGTATCAAGTTCCAGGCGGAATTTCTTCAGATCAATATTTTGATCCAAGGCCAACTCGCCAGCTTTTTTGGGAGTTAGCTCATGCTTGTTTTCTTCTTCACTTGCTTGAGAATGTACAGTCTTCTCCTCAGTCGCTTGAG
Source organism: Brevibacillus sp. 7WMA2 (assembly GCF_010748895.1). Taxonomy (NCBI): domain Bacteria; kingdom Bacillati; phylum Bacillota; class Bacilli; order Caryophanales; family Paenibacillaceae; genus Brevibacillus; species Brevibacillus sp. 7WMA2. The sequence continues at coordinate 4,687,227 of NZ_CP048799.1, read as the reverse complement.
CCATTAGCGGATAGCTTATAAACAGCAATGAACCTATCATCACCATTAATAGGCGGGTCTTTTTTGTATAGGAAACACTCATTACTTATTGGTTCCTCCTTTATAATCCTTGGTGCTTTTGCCTATTCATAAACTTATAAGCAAATACCAATATTCTTTGCTTATTATCCACCTGTATTATGTAACCTTTCAATCAGTAAATGTTTCATTTCCTGCCAACCTAAATCCAGAAATCCCAGCTTATAGCATGATTGTTATTGAAAAATAGCTTACTTGTTAAACTTCCTTTTCTTTTCCTCTGTCTTTTGATAAGTTAAAAGCATATTCTGAAAAATCCACCTTTACTGGCATGTAAAAAAGACGTGTAGATTGCCCTTTCTCCTGTCGGATTCGGACAATCATACACGTCTTGTAGATATAGATTAGCTATTTACAGTTGAACCAACAACTATACGCGAGGCTTTCTACCTTCAGATGATGGTTTGCTAGATGTTCTGCCGCTGCTGCGACGACGGTCATCACCGCTACGACGACCACCTTCTGAACGTCCTCCACGATAGTTGCCACCGCCGCTACGACGATCGCCATAACCACCACGGCGTGGACCACCACCGCGCTTATCATCGCCAAATGGACGGCGCTTTTTAGAACGAAGAGGTGCTTCTTCTGTTAAACGAACTGGAGTTACATCTGGCTCTTTTGTCAGCATTTTTAAAGCGGCTGCCACCAATGTAACGGAATCAGTTTCTTGAAGCAGAGTTTCTGCCAAGCCATGGTAATCACGGTAGTTTTCTTCCCCGATTACAGTCAACAGTTTCTCAACTGTAATGCGCTGTGCACCTTCAATAGCTTCCGTTAATGTTGGTACAGGACGACGACTCATTTTACGTTTTGTAACGTGTTCAATCATGCGCAAGTGATCTATCTCGCGAGATGTTACAAATGTAGTCGCAACCCCTGTCTTACCTGCACGACCTGTACGGCCAATACGGTGAACATAGCTCTCAGGGTCTTGTGGAATATCAAAGTTATACACGTGTGTAACACCGCTAATATCCAAACCGCGAGCAGCTACATCTGTTGCTACTAGAATGTCGATAGTACCTTCTTTAAATTGACGAAGAACGCTGTCACGCTTCGCTTGTGTCAAGTCACCATGGATACCTTCTGCAGAATAGCCACGCTTGTTCAAGGCCTCGCTTAATTCATCAACGCGACGCTTTGTACGACCAAACACGATAGCTAATTCTGGGGACTGAATATCTAATAAGCGAGTCATTACATCAAACTTCAATTTTTCCTGAACTTCCATGTATACTTGCTCAATGTTTGGAACCGTTACTTCTTTTGCTTTCACGGTAATTTTTTCTGGGTTTTTAAGGTAGCGCTGTGCCAAAGATTCGATTTGGCGTGGCATTGTTGCTGAGAACAACAAAGTTTGACGCTCGTCTGGAATTTGCTCTAGAATGCTTTCGATTTCTTCAATGAAACCCATGTTTAGCATTTCATCAGCTTCATCCAATACCAAGGTTTGAATGTTTTGTAGTCGGATTGTACGACGGTTAATGTGGTCAATTAGACGTCCAGGAGTTGCTACGATAACGTGAGGGTTCTTTTTCAATGCGCGTATTTGACGCATGATATCCTGTCCACCATAGATTGGCAAGGTTTTAATACCTGTGTATTGACCTAGTTTGATCAATTCCTCAGATACCTGTACTGCAAGCTCACGAGTTGGAGCCAATACAATCCCTTGAATGTGGTTAGAGGAGGTATCAATTTTTTCAATCATTGGGATACCGAATGCTACGGTTTTCCCTGTTCCTGTTTGAGCCTGACCAATCAGGTCTCTTCCTGTTAATGCAACTGGAATCGTTAAAGCTTGGATTGGAGTCGCTTCTTCAAAACCCATGTTACTGATGGATCGAAGTACGGATGGACTCAATCCTAGTTCATTAAATGTAGCCAAAATTTTTCAATCTCCTTTATTTACGGATGAAATCCTTCATGCTTTATACACAATAAGTGCCGGAAAACGTAACATTTATAGTTTGCCACTTTATCGTGTATATAAGCCTCTAATATTTTATTTGCTTCTGATAAACCTATCAGTGGAATGATCGTCTGTAAGCACTCGTTTTTCACAAAAAAAAGCATTAAGCAGAATTCACACTTAATGCCTGCACATTCTCGTGTTTTATAAAAAAATGGCATTCATAAGGATGGAGCATCAAGTCCATCGCCATTGGTTACTCGCGAATTTCCCACGGATATAGGCGTTTCATCGCAACGTAATAACAATATCATGTCTTTTGATGAAAAGCAACTAATTACAACCAACGGAATCCCTTAAGAAATGCTTGATTAGATGGGCAAAATATACTTTACTACCATGATAAAATGGAGCGTGGTTCCTGCCATCACGAACAGATGAAATATCTCATGAAACCCAAACCGATTCGGGAAAAAATCAAATATCTTGGTTGCATAAATGATGGCCCCTATCGTATACATGACGCCACCAATAATAATGAGAGCGATTGCTCCAATCGGTAAATGATGGATTAATTGAACGAACGGAACGGCCGCAATCCAGCCTAGCGTCACATAAAAAGCCGTGGACACATAGCGAGGTGCATGAATATAAAAAATTTTCAGGAACATTCCGATTAACGCTAACACCCACACAGCAGCTAGCATACTCCATTTCCAGCCACCCGATAAACCATAGTAAAACACGGGCGTATACGAGCCTGCAATGAGGAAATAAATAGCAATGTGATCAAATTTCTTGAGCATCATTTCTTTTGCTGGCGTTGTTCTCACCCAATGATATAAGGAGCTTGCACCGTATAACAAGATGATGCTAACACCAAAAATGGTTAATGTGATCAGCTTGGAAACATTGTGACGGGACAAAACGATCAAAAACACAAGACCAACAATGCCAGCCAGGAACGTAATAAAATGCGTCCATGTATTCACTGGCTCTTTCATTTTCCAAAAACGCTTCATCTTACCTCTCTCCCTTCCTTACATATCGGACTTGCTTCATAATAAGCCCTATTGTATCACTCCATAACCATAACGAATAGAAATACTTTCATTTTTAACAAAACATTCATCTTGATTAATAAGATACTTCTTGCGATGTGTTTGCATTGATGTGGTTTTCCTTGCTATTGATGTACAATATTTGTAAATCAACGTTATTAGAGAAAGGAAGACGAAATATGGCTCAAACCTTTATGATACTAGGCGGCATAGGTGGTTTTCTATCTGTGGCGCTAGGAGCATTTGCAGCTCATGGCTTAAAAGGAAAGCTAAGCGATAACATGCTAGCCAATTTTCAAACCGGTGCACAATATCAAATGTATCATGCTTTCGCTTTAGTGATGACAGCCATTTTGCTTAAAGTTTTAGGGACAAGTACACTGCTTACTGCTGCCGGATGGTTGTTTCTTGTGGGAATCGTTCTATTTTCAGGAAGCTTATACGCATTGAGTTTATCAGGCGTTCGTAAGCTAGGTGCTATCACCCCACTCGGTGGGCTGGCTTTTCTGGCAGGATGGGCTTGCCTATTTATTTATGGGATTATTTGGTCAGTATGATTGTTTTTTGATAAATAAAAAACTTGCAGATAATACCTATTTTTTGTATTATTTTTCCATGTATAATAATTTAGTTAAAGATAAACAGCGAATCAAAATTTTAAAAGCATTGGCGGATGAAACACGACTGCAGATCATTCGGGTTCTTTTCCAAAAAGAACAAGAGGCAAAGTGCGGGGAGGTAGGTGAACTTTGTCACATGTCAAAATCTAATGCCTCTTATCATTTTCGAACCTTACGAGAAGCTGGACTCATCCATATGCGAAATGAAGGTCAGTCTAAATTTTTGCGTATCAATCAAGAAACCTTTGAAAAATATTTACCCACATTCCTCGAAACCTTATAGAGTAAAAACATTATTGTCCATGCCACGCTAACTAACAAGAAAAAATATCGGCATACACGACAAAAAAAGCATACGAACCGGGCCATTTGATTCACTCCGATTCGTATGCTTGTCTCTATCCTTTTACTCTACAATAGGTTAAGTTTTCCCATCATTCGTTTGATCATTACTGCACAATGGGCTCTGGTTGCATTTGCCTGTGGTTGTAAGTATCCAGATCTGACACCCTGGATGAGTCCAGCATAATAAGCCTCTGCTATATCTCGTTTTCCCCATGATAGCCGGCCTAGATCATGAAATGCAGCATTAAATGTAGCTTGTTGACCGGTAGTAATCTTAACACGAAGTCCCCGTTTTTCGATCATGCGTTTCATAATAACTGCCATTTCCTGACGAGTAATTGTTTTATTTGGTTCAAACAAGCGATTTTGGTAGCCAACAACATAACCTCGGCTCCTTGCTGTCTCAACAGCACCAGCATACCATGCGGAAGAAGAAACATCGTTAAAGTGTGACCCGCTTCCTTCTTGTTCTCCAAGCGCTCTTATTACCATCGCCACAAATTCAGCACGGGTAATTGGTTGTTCTGGTACAAATTGATTAGTAGACTGTCCATAGATTATGAGTCTGTTGGCTAACCATTCCACATCATAACGTGCCCAGTGTCCGTACATATCTCGAAATGTCTTTGTAAAGGCTGCGAGTGCAAAGGTCCCACTCAAACGCTTATCCCGTACTTTGACTCTAGTATCACCACGTACATATTCAAAATCAGCTGGTACATAAGTGAAACGATTCTTTTTTTCATCATAGTGGAGCAAGACCTTCGTGCTTGTATCTATTCTCCCATCTATGGTAAAAGTATAGCTATCTTTTTTATCAAAATGCATGACTCTTGAGATTACCCTGCCGCCCTCCTTTTCAACAGCTCTTATCATTTCACGTTGCCACTCTTTTTGATTCTCTTTGTCTTTACGAGAATCCGCTCTGGAATCAGAATCATCCTCGACGATTACTTTAACTCTATCCTCTTTATCTTTGTCATCAGTAACAACGTAGACATAGGTAGTTCCTTCTCGCTTTCCTTTTATTTCGGCTTTACCCTTCCCTCGGTCTTTTACAGTCGCAATCCGTTTGTTTTTACTTTTCCATTCGATGTTTTGATTAGACGCATCCTTAGGAGAAATAACGGCTCGAACCGTAACGGTATCACCTTTATCCAATCTAATTCTTGATTTATTGATTCGAATACTCTTAATCTTCACCTCTTTACTAAATACATCTCGCGGTACTTTTGCCGCGAAAACAGTTGGCTTATTTAGCTTTAGCGCTTCCATAATAACTGCCGCCGTATCCATGTTTGAAATTGGATTTTGATTGTTGCCCTGCTTTATGCTCGGTCCGGATGCTACCCATGTGAGGCTGTTAAACCTGCTCGACGAAGTGGGGGAATCAAAATCAGTGCCTTCATCCGTTACTAATAGAATTAAGGATTTATTTTTTTGCTTCTGTTTCTCTAGCGCTTTTAGTATAAGTCCTAAGTCCTGATCAACCCTTCGCACAGCGTCTACATACTGTGCCGAATAATAGCCATTTTGATTTGCCGCTAGCTTTGGACCTTGTAATTGTACAAACGTTAATCTATTTTTATTGTCTTGATGTAAAATGTACGATGCCGCTTGCTTGGCTACTTCTGCATCAGCTAGATCTTGACTACCAGCGTTCATGGTAATTTGGCTGACTTTTGCTAACTCTTCCTCCAAAATCCCTCGGCGTATATCTGCGTTAGCTGTAAAAACCCCGATATGAGCTCCCGGTCTTTCCTCGTGTAACCACCGAATTACAGAAGCATGTGGACTATATGCTGTACGTAAATTCGTATCTACATTGCTACTAGTAATGCCATGTTCCTTAGGGGGGACGCCAAGTAAAATGCTTGCCCAGTTCTCCGCGCTTTTTTGTTCAGCTACAGGCCTGGCGGTGTACGTATAAGACCCGTTTTTAATCAAGCTATCAATATTTGGAGTAGCAATCTTCTTGTTAGCGTTACCAAGACCGCTGATACCAATCAACATAACATGTTCATACGAGGGTACATGTTTATACTGATCAAGCTGCTGTTGCACCAATTTTTTATCGCGACTATCAATCCTTCCATCTCCATTGACATCAGCGCTTTTGATTTTTTCCCAGGTAGGATCATTCTTATCTTTACCCATGTGTTTTTGGACATACGCTACATCCTCAGAGGTTAGCAGCCCATCTTGATTGACATCGGTATTCGCAAATACTTGCACTTCGCCAATATAGGCAGGGGAGGCTTTATCTATAAAAACATAAAAACGGGCCTTACCAGGAGAGTTTCCTTGGATTCGCAGTCGGTTATCAGCTTGTTTCGTGATAATGGCTACGTTTGGATTATCGCTTTTTACTGTAAAATCTAGCTCTGTAGTAGGAGCTACCAAAGTCACATCAACACAGTGATCTACGTGAATGCTAAGCCTTTCAGGTGTCAGGGAAAACTGTGATAAGAGCTTTTTTGCTTCTTTCAAGGAGATTGCATCAGTTGTGGAAGCATTACTCTTTGCGGGGAGTGGTGGGGGTGTTGGTAAGGGCAAAGATGGTTTCTTAGAAGGTTCCTTACGTGGTTCCTTGAATTTTACCTCAGATTCAGTGGGTTCCTTCTGGGATGAGACATCTGGTTTTTGTTGCCCTGCCTTTGACTTTGTGTTTGGTTCGTTAAATGGCTCTGGTTCTTGTTTTGTGCTCATGTGACTAATATCTTTGACTTCGGCGACCGGTACCATCGCCTGTGCCTTAGATGATGCCCATACGTCTGTGTGTACGGTGGATAAAAATAGCACGAAGGCAGATCCAGCAGAAATCCATTTAAAAACGCTGTTAAACATGGTATCCTCCTTTTACTTTGTTGTTTCATCACATTTCATTAGAGATAGCGATACAACAGTATTTAACCTCAAAGGTTCTTAACCATGTTATGCGTTTACTGAAACAGATTATGCTTTTTCAAGTTTTATCCATACAAAAAGATAGCCGGAATAGCTATCTTTTTGTATGATGCGACTAACTATTTTGAATGTATATGACCTTCTATAAAAGGCTTAATGACTGAGCCGGTACCTGCTGGCGCAACCATCTCATCTCTTCACGTAAAACCTTAGCTGGGTTAGGACCAAACCATTCGATTGAAGCAAAATATTCTGTCTTCGCAATTACCTCAAGAATAGAGCTATAGTCTACTGCTCCGTATGCTAATGGAACAATCCCTTCCCTACTTCCACTCGGCGAGTAAACATTATTTGGCTGAAAGACTCCCAGATACTCCGTTGAAACAATATTTTTCAGATGATAATGGCGCACCCAAGGCTGTAGCTTTTCAAAGCTGTCTATCGGATTGGCACCAGATTCCCAGATATGCAAAAAGTCAAGGTTGATAGCAACCGCTGGATGGTTAATTTCCTCTAAGAGAGTCAGCGTAGAAGCGAGGTTATCCGTCAAGGTGTTGGGATGCGTCTCTAAGAGCAGTTCCATCCCATTTTCTCCACATAGCTCGCATAGCTCGCGCAGATACTTTACATATAATGTCCGTTCACTTGCCGATACCTCAGCGCTTGCCTTTTGCCCAGCAAACGTCCGAATGCGATTGACCCCTAACCACTTTGCTAGGGAAATTAATCGTTTCCCTTTATCCAGTGTTTTGGAGAACGGTTGATGAGAAGATATATCTAAATAGTCGCTTAGCATCGATACCTGCATGTCATGATTTGTTAAAATACGAAGCTGTTCTTCGGCTTTTTCTCGATCTCCATCATACAGGTGCTGAGCATGAATCCCCCATAATTCAATACCATCAAAATCATGTCGCCTAGCAAAATCAACCATATCGGCAAAAGAGATTAGCTGATGGCGAAAAGAAATTGTACATAATGAAAATTTCATCAACCCTACCTCCATTCCTCTTCATTAAGAGTCACTGCTGCCCTATCCATCAATGTCCATTGTACAAACTGTCTCTCTAGCTCTTCTTTAATTTGCAGTTCAATCGCATCGGCTTCCTCTAGCGCCTCAATGATCGGAGGTAGAAGTGCTAGATTTTTCGTCATAGACATTTTTACCGCTAGATATTGCGCCGTAGTGAATGCTTGGACAACATCTTCAATCTGGTATGCTAATCGTAAAAATTCATCACGGGAATATTGGAGATAATCTTTAAAAAACATAAATGCATACTCGTAACTATATTTTCGAATCGCAATCACTTTCACCTGTTTCACAGCCGGTAATAGCATATCGAGGGTATATCCATTTCTCTCCTCTGCCATATCCGTAATCAGTTCTTTCAAACTACTTGTAAATTCATTATGATTTCGTTGAAAGGTGGTATGAAAATATTGCTCCGTTTTTTCATATGAGGGTGCTACGATATCCCTAGCATCAAATAAATAGCCGCCTCCGAATGGATTTTGCAGGAATGCTTCTATAACTGTTGCCTTTTTAACATTTCCTTCCCAGCGAAAATCTGGGTCAAACATAAACCATTCGTCTTCCTTCTCTGTCTTAGCGATCATCAGAAAATGAGGGAACGGTTTTAAGGCGAATTTATTATCGCGTTCAGGAATAAGCGACATATCTATCTGTACAAGCAAAAACTGATGCTCGTTACGCGAATCAAGAAGCTCTAAAAAGGTTTGCAAATTACTTTCTTTATCTTTATCAGAATCGTACCATTCCTGTACGTTAGCACGAAAAAGGTGTTCAAATCCATTTATAATTGGTTCATGATTGTCTGTGTAGTAGGTTAGAACTCCGTCTTCCTTTTTAACAAAATCAGCATCCCAAACCCCAAAATAATAAGGGCGGTAATCCACATGGGTATAACGTTTGATCACTTCACAAAAGCAACTAATTAAGCAATGAACCTTAACCATGAAATCCCCCTGAGCTGTACGTATTGGTACAAAAACGTTAAAAATCTATTTCGCAGTAGCAGATGATAACGCATTAGAATCAACTGGCTGTAGCTGCTCAATAAAATCAAGCAACGATCCTACAGTAAGAAAAGTACGCGGGTCCAATTCTTTTGCTGGAACCATCAACTTCATCTCTTCCTCAATATAAACAATCAATTGAAGGAGCATGATTGAATCTATGAATAAATCCTCCTGTAATCGCATGGATTCATCTAGGCTGACGACATGCTTCAATTTTAGCTTCTTCGTAACGATTTCCTTCACTTGTTCCATTCTTTCCTCACGCTTCATGAACAGCTTCCTCCATTTCTAACAAGCGACGACTTACTTTACCATTCGGTGTTTTCGGAATCCTTTGTACACATCTAATTTCAAAAGGAACCTTGTAAGCTGGCAACCTCGGTAAGCACCATTCTCGAATGCTAGAAGGAGTGATACTCTCATCAGCCACAACCATCGCCTTGACTACCTCACCCATTACAGGATGCTGGCCTCTATAAACAACAGCCTCTTTAACCCCGCTGAGCTTCAAAATCGTTTCCTCTACTTCCATAGGAAACACTTTTAATCCTGATACATTAATTACATCATCCATTCGGGCAACAAATTGAATATGCCCTGCTTGCCAATACCCCAAATCCTGTGTATAGATCGTCTTATGATGGAGCGTAGCCGTAATCTCCGCTGGATTCTCCAATTCCATTCCTGCTGTAAGCGTCACATGTGAAAGGGGCTTCCCCAGATCAACATGAGAGGTCATCTGTTCACTGATACTTATACACCCCGACTCTGAGCAGCCATACTGTTGCATCATCGTATCAGTCATCCCCTGTAGCCTTGTAAACAATTGCTCCGGCATTGGAGCTCCAGAGACCATGATTCGATGAAAGCGAACGGCTTCATTGGTAAAGCTAGATAAGACGTGGAATAACAACGGCACTCCGTAAACGATGTGCTTTGGCGTCCTTTTAATAACCTCCCAAGCAAATTTGGGATTCTTATGAGTAACCACCAATGGCTTACTTCCTCGTTCCAAAGTAGCCAATACCCCGCAAATTAATCCATAGGAATGGGTAACTGGCGCCATTACAATCGGGATTAATTCCTCGTATGCACCAAACACCTGATTATATGCCGACATTTCTACTCTGATTTCCTGCCAGCTACGCCTTACCAGCTTTGGTTGACCAGTCGTTCCTGAGCTGTATTGATAAACAGAAGGTTCCTGCTCTATCGCCCCTTCTTGCGGAACCAACACAAAGTTTTCGGGAACATGGTAGATAAGCCCGCAGCATTGGCCATCCACTGCCATTTGATAAGCTGTCTTCTCTGGCGTTTCTCCATGAATGAGCAGGACAGAACCACCATGATCACGTAAATAAAGGACAAGACTAATAATGTCTAAAGCATCGGACAAGCATAAAGCGTATCGTTTTCCCTCTGGTTTTTGAAAATGAGGCATTCCTGAATAGCTTAGCAACCGAGAATCAAATTGATTTAAACCGATTTCATTGTCATTGATGATTAACATGGCTTATCACCTCCTACAGGAGTAGATCGCAAGCTTTCTCTAGCTTGATACAGGGCATTAGGCACCTGATGTACATGCATCACATTATCAGGATACAAACGTCGCTTGGTTAATTGCTCAGCCAGAATGCTTGGGACAAATAATTCAAAAAGCTCAAATCGTTCCTTGAGCTCAGGAAAACGATTTTGGTACTGCTCAATCATTTGAGCTAGAAGCATCCAGAATCTACTTTCAGCAAAATCATAATGTTCAGCCAACAAAAGCGCCAATTGACCTAAATTAATTAAGAATAGCGTTTCTAACGTCAAGTCTCGTACAAGCGAGGGATCGTCCATGTGAAACATGACATTAGGTTCAACCGTTGCATAAAATTCATGTACCTTGGCAAAATCAGGACATGCTTCCGGGTCGTTTAGATATGGCTTGCAGTAAATCAAGTCCTCATGAAAATCCTTTAATGCAACTCGAACTGGAACCCCGTTTCGATGGATCAGTATCATGTTTTGAGCGTGAGATTCCAGTGCAATTCCATGCTTGATTAGCAAATGAACAACTGGAAGCACACTTTTTTCAACCAATTGTTTCAGCCAATTCTCTATACCATGCTCCTGAATCCACGGATCAATAAACGGGACTCCATCTAACTCTTTGGCAGATAAAGCATTAAAGGGCACAGCTTCTTCATCAGGTTCCAAGTATTGATGTAAACTTTCTCTCCACATGCAACCGATCACACCAAACGTCACCATTTCAACCAAATCGGCTGGAGGGGGTGGATCATAGCAAACAGTCGCAAATTCCCCAAGCATAACTAGCTTCATTTCGTCTTTTAAAAATGGATCGGAATCTCGCATTTCCTTTAACCAACGAGAAATGAGCGGTGCACTAGCAAGTGAATGAGGGGTTAAGTGACGAGCTGCGGACGTATTGACTACATTTATCGCCAGCTTCACATAAGGTTTAATTGGATTGCTGCTGTTGGTAAAGGTTCGAATTGATTGCTGAGACCGATAGCGATCGTTGGAGAACCCCAGCTCCACAATTCTTTTGGCATGCAAATCAGCCTGGAAAGCAGGAACGATATGTTTGCGCCACTGCCATGGATGCACTGGTACCATATCATACTCCTCAGGGTCGCATCCTTGTTGAACGAAAACCGAACGAAAAGCTTCTCTCTTCTCTGCTCCTAATTCATCTAAAAAAAACTGCTGAGTCTCCATATCCTCATCTATTTTTACATGGGCATACTGTTTATGTATGCCTAGCCATAATAGCTGTACTTCTTGTTTAAACTCTGGTCCATATGCATAATGGTCAAGGTAATCGAATCCTAGGCGGGATTTGTAGCTAGGATGATAGGGGTGACCGTCCATCAGGTCCCCTTCCAGCTCGTCGTAGCCTTTTCCTCTTAACCACACTTTTCGTTCTGATCGACTGTACTGAGCTAATGTGTCTTTCAGCAGGGTTTGCTCCAACTCCTGAGCAAACGAGGCTAGCTTTTGCTCATTCACGTCTCTTTTACGGAATATTTCCATTAAAAAACGCGTAATCGACTCTGCCTCCTGCTCTGTCTTACCCACAACACGCATCAGCGGTTTAGATGGTAAAAGCCGAATCATTCCAAATGTAAAAGTCCGTCGCGCCCAGAATCGGTAAGCTACTGGTTGGTCGTGTTCATCCCATCCTGAGATAGTGATAGGTGTAAATGTCTCTTCTAGCTGTGTTTCAGGAGTTAAAATTCCCTCATAGATCATAGATTCGATGCATTGACGAAACACTCTTCTTCGCACCTTTATGTGTTGTTCGGAGCGAATGGCTTGTCCAATGTTCACATCGCAGTCCGTTACTTGCATGACCAAAGCCTCCATTATCAACAAGTCATTTTTCATTTTGTTAACGTAGTGCCAGTTGGTTTACAGCTTCAAGCTCTATCTGACGCTCCCTTGCTTTTGCAAGCGGATTATCGATCTTAACAAAAATAGCAGAATTGCTCTCTTCACTTTCTAGTTCATCTACATCATGAAAACGAGTAAGTAAATTCGCCTTGCAAGCAAGCTTTTCAGAAGTCAGCAGGCTATGTAAAAATTGAGATGGTTCTCGATTTAATGGCAAAAATTCTTGTAACACACTACGCATCTCGTCTAATAACTGCTGTTCATCTATTAATCCCGCAGACCCAAAGCCGTTAATAAGCCCAAACATATGATTAAAAATTAAATAATAACGCAATCGCTCGTCCACTAAGCTGTCTTCGGTTACATTTTGGCTCATTTCACCAAGATTGGGAAAATTTCGTGATAACAATTCCTTCATTGACTGACAGTAATAATATCCTTGATTATCCCTATAGTAAAATTGACTAGGGTACCCGTCTTGAAGCTTGACGATACTATTCTGCTGATGAGCTTCTAAGCCAATTCCCCACTTCAGATAAAGCCATACCATTGGCTTGAGTGAAATCTCGAGATAACGGCGGAACCACTCAAGACTTACCTCTGAAGGCGTCCGTCCCTCCTGTTTCGCAAGCTGTAAAATAATAACAGCCAGTCTACTCTTTTGTCCCGGTAATGGGTCTTGAATGAGAGCAGCGAGCACGGTAGCATTTTCAGCCGCACTACCCTGGAAGGGATTATGACGAAGGATAACCTCAAATCCTGATTCGTCCTGCTCGTCCAGCTTGAGTGTGATATAAGCTGGATCGTGTATAAAAGCAAACCCCGGAAATTGTTTGCTCATCTCCTCTTCAAACATATCCAGTACCTTTTTTGCTTCTACACCGCTTTCTAGCTCTGCTCGTTTGTTAACACGTAAGGAATTAGTCACCTTAACAGGGATAGAAAGCTTTATCATAAAGCTCTTATCCGGATGGTAAACCGTTCGCAATGAAGAAGTAGCTTGATAACATTCACCTAGAAGACCTAGATTATGCAACAGCCCACACTTGATGTACTTTTGAACAGAGTGCTGATCCAGCATCCATTCTGCCTGTAGAGGATGCAGAGGGATAAGTGAGTAATCTTCATTTTTTGCATATTGCCTAATCCCATCTTGCTCTAGCACTTCCTGCCCCAGCTCTGCTTTGATAATCTCAGTAGCAGACTGCTTAAGTCCTGATCCTTCTAAGACTAAGGAGTGATGGGCTGCAAAATAATGTAGAGGAAAAGCTCCTTTTTGTTCTGGCGAAAAAACAGCCTGCTTTGTATCAGGAATGCCTTGCCGACTCTTTGGTGTAGGATGGAAAAGGTGTCCAAAGAGTAAAGCTTGCTCAGCTGTAATGAAATCCATTTCAAAGCCATATAGCTCTTCTCTGTCGTCATAGCGAGCCGCTAAGTATCTCTCCATATTTTGGCAGCTCTGAATAACTCGCAATACCAGTTCGTCTGGTACTGCCTTCGTTCCATGCTGTAACGACAATTCCTTAACCAATAATACGGTCATCGTGACATAATCAGCTTCAACTGCTGGAGCCTCTTCTCTACTTTGATAAAAGGCTGGATAGTCAAATTGATGCCTTCCTGTCGGAGATTGATAGCTGGCCTTGACGTATAAATCCATTTTCTGAGACACCAACGGCACATGAAGATATTTCTCTCCATTTGTCGTCACCCATCTACCGTTTCCTGTTTCCCGGAGATAGCAGTTCAGAAAGCTTTGCATAGCTGCGTGTTCGGCAATATCTTTAACATGCTTCATATTGCAACTCCTTTTGCTTGCTACGCTTTTTTTACCAAAAAAGTAGATATTTAGATTTTTTAATAAAAATTGATAGTACTCACCTATAAATGTAAACGATTATCATTATCAATACAAGAGAAAAAAGGCAGATTTTGCATTTTTTCTGTAAAATCTCTACAAAAGTTAAAATATCCTAATTTGATATAAAAAAAAACAGACCATTGAGAGTTATCTCAACAGCCTGCTTCATGTTTACCTTATAACTTGTCCAATACATTAACCTTGATATAGTTACGAATTTCTTCGCCGCTTTCTAGGCTAAGTACATGCTCAGCTACTGCTTGAAGTTCTGCATAGCTTAGTTGTTTTAGCATATGACGTGCACGCAATACAGTAGGTGCGCTCATGCTAAATTCATCAAGTCCAAAGCCAAGAAGGATTGGCAATGCATACTCTTCCCCTGCCATCTCTCCGCACATACCAGCCCACTTGCCTTCTTTATGAGCCGCATCAATCACGTTTTTAATCAAACGTAATACCGCAGGGTTAAACGGATCATACAGATAAGAAATTTGTTGGTTCATACGGTCGCATGCCATGGTGTATTGAATTAAATCATTTGTACCAATACTGAAGAAGTCAGCTTCTTTTGCCAATTGATCAGCAATGACAGCCGCTGCAGGAATTTCAATCATCATTCCCACTTCTATCTCCTCGTTAAAGGCAATACCTTTATCGCGAAGCTCTGCTTTCACTTCTTCTAAAATTGCGTTTGCTTGACGCAGCTCTTTTAACGTAGCGATCATTGGATACATAATTTTAATGTTACCAAATGCGCTTGCTCGTAAAAGGGCACGCAATTGCGTTTTAAACAAGTCCACTTGATCTAAGCAAATGCGGATCGCACGGTAGCCTAGGAACGGATTCATTTCATGTGGCAATTGCAAGTATGGAAGCTCTTTATCTCCACCGATATCCAACGTACGAATGACTACAGGACGGTTGTTGTCCATCGTAAGCGCTACGGCTTTATATGATTCAAATTGTTCTTCCTCAGTCGGGAAGTTATCACGGCCCATGTACAAGAATTCTGTACGGAACAAACCAATACCTTCAGCGCCCGCTTTATCAGCTACTTCAGCGTCATGAGGATTTCCGATGTTCGCAACTAATTCAACATGATGACCGTCTTTAGATACAGATGGCTCATTAATTAATTGTGCCCAAGCGGCTTTTTGTGCTTCGTACTCTTCTAGTTTTTTCTGGTACGTAGCAATGAGCTCTTGTTCAGGGTTTACGTATACGTCACCTGTCTCACCGTCAACAATCAACATATCGCCGGTTTTAACTTTCTCAGTGATATCGTTAAGACCGGTAATCGCAGGGATTTCCATCGTGCGTGCCATAATCGCAGAGTGAGAAGTCCGACCACCAATATTGGTTACAAACGCTTTCACTTTGCTCTTATCAAGTTGTGCGGTATCGGATGGTGTCAGGTCATGAACAACCAAAATTACTGGTTCTTTGGAGTCACCAACCAAAGTGTCTTCCACACCTAGCAAGTTCTTTAGAATTCGTTGACTTACATCACGTAGGTCTGCCGCACGCTCGCGCATATACTCGTTGTCCATGCTCTCAAACATGCCAACAAACATGTCGCGAACATCTTCTAAAGCTGCTTCAGCGTTCACTTTATCATTCTCGATGTTACCTTCCATTGCTCCAACGAATTCTGGATCTTCCAAGAACAGTTGGTGAGCCTCGAAGATTTTTGCTTCTGCTTCCCCAATGTCGCGAAGCGCTTTTTGCTTAATCGCTTCTAATTGGGAGTTGGTTTTATTCAAAGCCTCTTTCAAACGCGCCACTTCAGCAGGCACTTGATCCGCTGCAAGCGTTTTACGTGTATAAGAGAGGGTTTCTTCTACCTTTACCAAAGCTCGACCAAGAGCGATCCCTTGGGCTGCTGCAATACCTTTACAAAGCAAGACGGATCATCTCCTAACTATTCTTTTGCACTTTCTAGGATCGCGCCCAATTCCTCTAGAGCTTGAGCTTCGTTATCGCCACTTACTTCAAGTACGATTTCATCGCCTTTTTTCGCTGCAAGTGTCATAACACCCATGATGCTTTTGCCGTTAATTTTTTTAGTGCCTTTAATTAAATTTACATCGCAAGAGAAAGAAGTTGCTTTTTGTACGAACATTGTAGCCGGGCGAGCATGCAAGCCAGCAGGGTTTTGAATTACGCAAGTTTTTGTTAACATGGAATATTTCTCCTTTTTCTCGTTAAATTAGTTATTCATGAACTTCTTTTTTTAGTATATTGATCATCAAGGCAGTAATCAATGTCCCTACCAAAATTGACACAATATACATCCCAACATTACCTACAACTGGAAGAACAAACATTCCCCCATGAGGAGCTGGTAGTGTACATCCAAAGAACATCGACAAGCCACCTGCTACAGCGGAGCCCAGAACTGTTGCTGGAATTATGCGTGTTGGGTCTGCTGCTGCAAACGGAATTGCACCCTCCGTGATGAAGGAAGCTCCTAAAATATATGCGGTTTTACCTGCTTCTCTTTCCTGTGCAGTAAATTTCTTTTTAAACAAAGTCGTTGCCAATGCAATTCCTAGCGGGGGTGTCATGCCGGCCGCCATAATTGCTGCGTGCGGGCCATAGTTTCCTGCTGCAATCATAGCGATACCGAATGTAAACGCCGCTTTATTCACAGGACCGCCCATATCAACAGCCATCATAGCACCAACTACAATACCAAGAATGACAGCATTCCCTTGTCCCATATTACTTAACCAATCAGTTAACCAGTTATTAAGCGCTGCGACCGGTTGTGAAATAACACCAAGCATCACTAGACCTGTAAGCAAGATACCAAACAACGGGTACAACAGAGTTGGTTTAATACCCTCAAGAGACTGTGGTAAACCAGAGAATGCTTTTTTCAATCCTACCACCAAATAGCCGGCAAGGAAACCTGCAATTAATCCACCTAAAAATCCAGAGCCTGTTTCCGCGGCTAGCCATCCACCAACTAAACCAGGGGCTAAACCTGGTCGATCAGCAATACTCATGGCAATATAACCCGCTAAGACAGGAATCATCAGTTTGAAAGCGGAACCACCACCGATGTCACTCAACAGCTTGGCAATCGGGTTAAAAGTGGGGTCATCCGGTTTGGCTGCATTTATCCCAAACATAAAGCTAATAGCGATGATGATACCTCCACCAACCACCAATGGCAGCATGTTGGATACACCGCTCATTAAATGCTTGTAAAAACCTGATCTGCCTGACTTATCTTCAGAGGAATCTGCGGAAGACGTTGACGTGCTACCTTGGTAGATGGGGCCATCTTGATTTACTGCTCGTGTAATCAAGTCCTCTGCCTTACGAATTCCATCAGCTACCGGCACCTCAATCACTACCTTGCCCTTAAACCTGTCCATTTCGACCTGTTTGTCAGCAGCAACGATTACCGCATCTGCCTGTTCAATCTCTTCAGATGTCAATTTATTCTTTGCACCACCGGAACCATTTGTCTCTACCCGGATGGCTATGCCCATTTCTTCTGCCTTCTTTTTCAAGGCATCGGCTGCCATATAAGTATGAGCGATTCCTGTTGGACAAGCTGTCACAGCGACAACTTTTACTCGTCCTGTTTCACCTGGTAAAACAGAGGGCTCCTCTACATTATGACTTTCCTTTTCTTTTCTCGCAATCATTTTTAATAATTCTTCCTTGCTCGTAGCCTGAGTCAATTCATTTCGGAAGGACTCGTCCATGAGCATTTCAGACAGATGTGCCAAGGTTTCTAAGTGCGCCTGGTTAGCATCGGCAGTAGCTGCAATCATAAAAAATAAATGCGATTTTTGTCCGTCCAATGCATCGTAATCTATTCCTTCACGGGAGTAGCCAAACGCAATACTTGGTTTTTTTACCGCCTCAGTTTTGGCATGCGGAATGGCAATTCCTTCACCAATTCCTGTTGAAGCATGGGCCTCACGGGCTAAGATTGCTTCTCTCATTCCATCTTTATCGTTCAGGCAATCTGCTTGATCCAATTGGTCAATCAATTCTTGAATGACCTCTGCCTTGGAGGTTGCAGATAGTTGCATAACAATAGTATCTGCTCGCAGCATGTCTAAGATACGCATTTCTTGTCCCCCTGGTTCTATATTTTTGCCACTCGGATGGTTGGCAAGTATTTCGCGATAGTCGTTGGTGTACAAAAACCTTCGGACAAAGCTGTTGCAGTACCACAAGCAATCGCAAACTGAAAAGCTTCTGCCTCTTGCATCTGCTCGCATGTAGCGTATAAAAAGCCTGCAACCACCGAATCCCCTGCTCCAATCGAATTAACTGGCTTACTCTCAGGAAATTCGGCAACGTAAGCGCCTTCTTGGTTTACAAAGACTGCTCCTTTACCTGCCAATGAAACAATGACATTCTCAACTCCCTGATCAATTATGCGCTTAGCATACTGATAGGCTTCCATTGGTGTGGCGATGGTTACTCCAAACAATTCGCCTAGCTCATGATGGTTGGGTTTAATAAAAAATGGTTTTTTGGTTATACCGCTTTTTAAAGCATCTCCGCTAGCATCTAGTGCAATTTGCAAACCTTTCTTTGCAAGAACGTCCATCATTATTTCGTAGGTGTCACTTTTTAAGCTTTTAGGCACGCTTCCTGCTAGCACTAAATAATCATCTTTGTGCAAACATTGGATTTGGCCCATCAATTGCGCAAACGCTGCTTCTGGAATCTCTGGGGAAACACCACTGATATCTGTTTCTGTCTCCGCTTTCATCTTGACGTTAATTCGTGAATCTCCCTCTACTTTGATAAACGAAGTGGATATATCAAGCGCTTCCATCTCTTGAGCAATAAATTCACCTGTAAATCCACCAATAAATCCGAGGGCCACCGATTCTTTTCCTACATTCTTTAATACCTTGGAGACATTAATTCCTTTGCCTCCAGCCATCTTGATTTCTTTTGTTGCTCCGGTAATTCTTCCTACTTGCAAGCTTGGCAACCAGATGTGATAGTCTATCGAAGGATTAAGACTTACCGTATAAATCATAATTTCACCACTTTGCATCTTGTTAGTTTTCTTACTTTCTCTGCTTCTGTCGGATTTATGCGATCATCTGTAATAATCATCGCTTCACTGATATCCGCTACTTTAGCAAACGTCACCTCTCCATACTTTTGTGAATCACACAGCACATACTTCTCATCTGAATAAGAAAGCGCCAATTGCTTAATATAGGCCTCCTCTGGATCAGGAGTAGTAAAGCCATGTGTCAGATCAAAGGCATTCATACCAAGGAAGCATTTATCAAAGCGATATTGCCCCATTCCAGTGGCAGCCCCTCTCCCAATCACGGCCATCGTACCTGCTTTTAGCTCTCCGCCGATTAGAATAACCTTGCAATCATATTGGCGGGCAGTCAGGGCAATATTAAGACCGTTCGTAACAATTACGATTTGTTTAGCTGTGATGTGGTGAATCATCTGTTCTGTTGTCGTACCTGCATCTACATAAATGGAATCCTTATCCTTGATGAGAGAAGCAGCATAAGCAGCAATCGCTACTTTTTCTTGTTCACTTTTCTTTACCTTTTCTAGCACAGTCGGTTCTTCAAGTTTGCGATGTAAGATGGATGCTCCACCATGAACGCGCTTTAAATAACGCTTTTCCTCTAATTCGCTTAAATCTCGACGAATTGTGGATTCAGATGCATTCGTGGTATTTACCAGTTCATGAACAGTAACGACTTCTTTTTCTTTGAGTAAAGCCAAAATGAGCTGATGACGTTCTGGAGTTAACATTCTATTGTCGCTCCTTTAGTAAAAATCACACAATTGATCGTTTGTGATTAATACTCGATCGTTTTTAATTGTTTGTGATTGTTTTTGATTATATACATAATTCTTCTACAAATCAACGGTAAGCTCTTACAAATCTCGTCCATTTCTTGACAGCTACTTTTTTCTTGCACAAACCCGTGCTGACTTCTATTTTTCATTTGCAAAAAGAACGATGTTTTTGCACAATTTGCAGGTCCATTTTATAGCCTTTGCACAGTTGCCTATTATAATAGGAAGAAACTCGGTTTTTCTGATCAAAAAAATCGCTTTCGTCATCCGTGAATAAAGCGATTTCTCTTCCTTTGCACTCTTTAATTTATGCCCGTATTTTACTCAGATTTTGCAAACTTCATCCAAAAAATACCTTCCTCTAATCAATATACATTTTATATGTAGGATTTTGGGCTTTCCCCGATGAAAAAGGCTAGTTTCACCTAAAGCGAAACTAGCCTTCCTTATTTGTTTACTATTTTATCTATTGAAACAAGGTAATCATTTTTCCAAGAATAATCCCTACAATTCCAAAGTCAGCGTCGCCGAATGTAGAACCCTCAAAGCCTAGACCACCTAGTACAGGTAATAATAGGGCTGGCAAGAGAGAGATCAATAGTCCATTTACAAAAGCACCGATGATCGCACCTCGTCGTCCACCTGTAGCATTTCCATAAACACCGGCCGCAGCACCTGTGAAGAAGTGACCAACAACACCAGGTACAATAACCTTGAGCCCAATCACTGGCAGGATAAACATGGCGATTAAGCCTGCCACAAAACTAGATAGGAAACCAATAATCACAGCGTTTGGTGCAAATGGGAAAATAGTTGGGCAATCGAGAGCTGGTTTTGCATTTGGTACAATTTTATCTGCAATCCCTTTAAAAGCAGGAATAATTTCTGCAATCAGCATACGTACACCAGCAAGCACGATATACACACCGGCTGCAAAAGTGATTGCTTGAATAAAGGAATATACAATGAAGTTTTGACCATTAGATAGTTGGCTCTCGATAAAGCTTTGTCCAGCAAATGGTGCAATAATCAAATACAAGAGCGCCATCGTCAAAGAGATAGAAATCGAGGTATCACGCAGGAAGCCAAGAGATTTTGGAACTTTAATATCCTCGGTGGATTTTGCTTTATTACCAAACTTTGCCCCAATAAAGCCCGCTGTTAGATATCCAAATGATCCGAAATGACCCATGGCGAAATCGTCCGAACCAGTTACTTTACGCGTATATGGTTGCGTCATTGCTGGAGATAAAACCATTAAAGCTCCCAATAAAACTGATCCAATAATAACTAACGGTACACCTGTAAAACCACCTGTGGATAATACTGCGGATAACAGACAAGCCATGAACAGCGTATGATGCCCCGTTAAGAAGATATATTTAAACGGAGTGAAGCGGGCAAACAAAATATTTGCTACCATACCAAAGAACATGATCATCGCTGTTTCTTTCCCAAATGTTTGTTGGGCAATGGCTACAATCGCCTCGTTATTGGGAATAACCCCGTTAATATGAAAGGCTTCTGTGAATATTTTGCTAAAGGCATCCAAAGAGCCAATTAAAATACTAGCTCCACCACCTAGAATAATAAAACCCATAGTGGTTTTCAAAGTGCCTGCGATGATATCAGCTATATTTTTCTTTTGGAGCAACAAGCCGAATAAAGCGAAGAGTCCGACCAAGATTGCAGGTGTTCCTAAAATATCATTCATCAGAAAGTCTAGCATGGACAATCCCTCCACTTTTCTTTTTCATGGTGCCATAAAGAGGAATCCAAACACTTCTAGCTTTAGAAGTGTTTTTTCAGGACTTCACGAATTTCGTTCTGATCCAGAATGTTGGTTAGGCCTTCAACAACACGTGAACCATCTTCAAGATTACCCACGATATCTTTAGAGCCTAGATACAGATCAGCTCTCTCTGTTTTACTAGAAGCCAAGTCGGTATGGGATACCTCCGCTTCAACGCCTAGCTCTCCTAAGATTTTTTTCACGTTCATTTCCACAATGAAGCTACTTCCTAGACCGTTTCCACATACAACTAAAATCTTTTTCATACTTAATTCCTCCTCAAATGTCATTGTTATATTTACTGATTGTTTTAAACCTGAATAAGCTGAAGAATCTCTTCAATAGAATCTGTTGTTAACAGGATTTGTAAAGAATTTGGATCAGATAATACTTCTGTCAATTGAGATAGTGCACCCAAATGGGAGTCATTATCCGTAGCTGCGAGCACAAAGAGCAATCTTACCCGATGCTCTGCTTTTTCTGAAAAGGAGACCGGTTTATGACATTTCAGAAAGCTCATGCCTACTCTGTTGACGCCGTTCTCAGGACGTGAATGAGGAATAGCAATGTCTGGCGCAATCACTACATATGGCCCCAGCTCCTTCACATTATGGATCATAGCCTGAATATAGGAGTCTTGAATGCTCCCATCATCTAGTAACGGTTGAGCAGCTAGACGTATCGCATCCTCCCAAGTAGGAACCTCCTCAATAACTTGAATGCGGTCTCTGGTTAATAGTTCACGTAGCATGGTGATCCTTTAACCTCCTTCCCCATGTTCCAGTGCTTCTTAGTGCTTCATCCTTATTGGAACCACTTTTGCACCTAACTAACAAAATTAATGTTAGCGCTTTCTATAGATATTTTATAATTATATCAATCGCTTTATGGCTTTATTATATCGCCTAGCTGTTGAAAGTTTTAGTC
This sequence comes from Brevibacillus sp. 7WMA2, assembly GCF_010748895.1. Lineage (NCBI taxonomy): Bacteria > Bacillati > Bacillota > Bacilli > Caryophanales > Paenibacillaceae > Brevibacillus > Brevibacillus sp. 7WMA2. The sequence continues at coordinate 4,664,450 of NZ_CP048799.1, read as the reverse complement.
CAAATGTTCGTTATACATTTGTGCAAGAATTAGACTGAAATTGTACAAATCATTGCACGAAACTATACCCAGGTCTTTCCTCCCTTCTTTTTGCAAACTGTTTCATTTCACGAAATTACACTTTTCATTTATTTCAGACTATTGTATATTTAAACGAACCAATCTAATATAACAACAATGATATGAACTGACCTAAGTAAAAAATGAAAGTTAGGAGATGAGAAAGATGTATCAACGCATTCCTACTGCTCATTCAGTCAGAAAATTCAATTTCTTGTTGTTAGCCTTCGTTCTTTTTGCAAGTATTTTCCCGGCTATTCTACCAGCTAGCGTCTCTGCTTCGCCGATCTGCTCTGCTGTCTGGGATAGTAAAACAATTTACACCAGTGGACAACAAGCTTCCTACAAGGGTCATGAATGGACAGCAAAATGGTGGACACAGGGTGAAGAGCCAGGTACCAGTGATGTGTGGCAGGATCTTGGCGTTTGCTCTACTAATCCCACTAATCCACCTGATCCTTCTAATACTCCTCCTACCGTACCTACCAATCTAGCTGTAACAGCAAAAACCTCCACAAGTGTTTCTCTCACATGGGCTGCTTCTACCGATGATAAGCAAGTGATAGGCTATACGGTTTATTATAACGATAATTTGCAAGCGGTTACAAAAACCAATGCTACGATCACCAATCTGACTCCCAATACCACTTACACATTTACAGTAAAAGCAAAAGACAATCAAGGCTTGGAGTCTGAGGCTAGTCAACCGTTAAAAGTCACTACAGATACAGACACTTTACCACCTGAGCCAGCCACCCCTTGCCGTCCAGCAGGTCTATATGATTCTGGCGTAAAAAACATTCCTTATTGCCAAGCATATGATCAGGATGGACGTGAAAAGCTAGCCAATGATTCTAAACGACGAATAATTGGCTACTTTACAAGCTGGAGAACGGGGAAAAATGGACAATCCAAATATTTAGTCACCGATATTCCGTGGAAAAGCCTAACACATATCAACTACGCTTTTGCTCATGTTGACAGTAATAACCGCGTATCTGTTGGTTCCCCCACTGATCCAACCAATCCAGCGCTAGGCTTAACTTGGCCAGAGTATCCCGATGCCCTAATGGACCCATCCCTGCCATATAAAGGACACTTCAATCTGCTAACACAGTGGAAGAAAAAAAATCCTGGTGTAAAAACCCTTATTTCCGTTGGAGGATGGGCTGAATCAGGAGGATATATTGATGAGAATGGAAAGCGAATTGCTTCTGGAGGCTTTTACACGATGACGACTAATGCAGATGGCTCCGTCAATCAAGCGGCAATTGACACATTCGCTACCTCTGCTGTTGATTTTTTACGCAAATATAATTTTGAAGGAATCGACATCGACTACGAATACCCAACTACAATGAATCAAGCCGGCAATCCATTAGATTGGCAATTTTCCACTCCTCGCTTAAAAGGACTAATGACAGGCTATAACGCCTTGTTAAAAACCTTGCGAGTGAAGCTGGATCAGGCATCTTCTGAGGACGGTAAATATTACATGCTAACCATAGCCTCACCTTCTTCTGCCTATTTGTTGCGTGGAATGGAGTCTTTCCAAGCTTTGAAGTATCTCGACTATGTGAATGTGATGTCCTATGATCTTCACGGGGCTTGGAATGAATTCGTTGGTCCTAATGCTGCATTATTTGATGATGGCAAGGATGGAGAGTTAATTAAATACAACATTTATAACACGCCTCAATATGGCGGCATTGGCTACCTCAATACAGATTGGGCTTACCATTACATGCGTGGGATGATGCAAGCAGGACGAATCAACATCGGAGTTCCCTATTATACTCGTGGCTTTCAAAATGTTGTGGGAGGAACAGATGGGCTATGGGGAAAAGCTGTAGGTAAAAATTGCCCAACTGGACTAACCGCTTGCGGGGATGGCGCCACAGGAATTGATAACATCTGGCATGATAAAGATGAGAATGGAAAAGAGGAAGGGGCAGGCTCAAATCCAATGTGGCATGCCAAAAATCTCGAAAAGGGCATTGCTGGCTCCTATTTGAAGGATCATGGGATTGTAAATCCAGTGTTGACTGGTACCTATAAGCGTAACTACGATTCTACTCTTGTTGCCCCATGGCTTTGGAATGCTGAGAAGAAAGTTTTTCTATCTACCGAGGATGAACAATCTATCGGCGCCAAAGCAGATTATGTTATAAAAAATGGGATTGGCGGCATTATGATTTGGGAATTGGCAGGTGACTACGACTGGTACAAGGATCGCAATGAGGGTAAAGGAGAATACCACATGGGTTCTACTTTAACCAAATTGATGCATAGTAAATTTTTAGTAGCAACTCCATATGATGTTTCAAATAGTAAAACCCCGCTACCAGCCGATAAACTAGCCCTAAAAATAGAAGTCACTGGATTTCAACTAGGAGATCAAAATTATCCAATCAATCCTACGCTAAAAATAACCAATAACAGTAATCTAACTATCACAGGCGGCTCCGTCATTGAGTTCGATGTTCCTACTTCTACCTCAGCCCAATTTAGTAGCTATAGCGGGGATAGTGTAAAACTAATCTCTGCTGGTCATACGGGGCCAAACGTCGGTGGATTAAAGGGTGATTTTCACCGTGTGGCAGTCACTATTCCTACTTGGAAATCAGTAGCGCCTGGACAAAGCATAGATATGAGCATCGTTTATTACGTGCCTATCAGCGGTCCTACAAATTATACCATTACAATTGACGGCAAAAAATATGCGGTTACTGATAAGTAAGGACATGGGTGCTTTGGTTGATATGACTACGTTTGGAAATAAAGGAGTTGATTTGAGCTTAGTCTGAATTGGCTCCCATAAAACCAACTAGCCGGTATTCCTGTATGGATTACCGGCATTTTTTTATTCCTAACTGCTATTTTTGTTAACAAGCCATAAAGTCTTTCCTTATGAAAGGTAGAGAAAACCGAGCTGCAAGCATGTCCCAGCATAGCCTTATTGCGCTGTTGGGACATTGCTTTATGATTCTTTTAACTGTACTCAGGCTCCATTTCCTCTAACAACTTCTATTAAGCTTCATTGGATGTTTCAAAGGATGTTTCAAAATTTCCTTTTCATCTCAGAAGGAAAATTATAGTCTTTCCACCTAGTAGGCTAGTTTTTCTCTATAATTGGATATATCTCAATGATCCCCTGAAAGGTAGTCATATAAGGTTTTTTTAATTGATCAAGGGCAAGCGCATCAGCCAAGATTTCTTCATTCCTGTTAGCAAAAACAAATAAAAATTGACGTTGTTCGTTTTTATAGATGTCAGATAATATCTGATCTTCTATATTAATGGAGGTAGCTTGATTTTTAGTTACAGGAACATTTTTTGCAAGTAGGCTTGTATTCCCAAATTCATCTGCCCAAATTATATCGAGCTTTGTATCATATGGTAATGGCTTTACTTGTAACCCTTTCACTTTCTTTGTAGTGTATAGCTTATTATTCCTATTCATGTATTTCGGTTCAGCGAACTTATCCCCCATCCAGGATAACGTAGGGAGTAAAGAAATATTTTGCGTGTCATAATTTTCAGGTAAAGAGAATTCTTGTTTAGCAATTATCTCTTTCGTTATTTGAGAATCCATTCCATTTGAGACAAAAAATCGCACTAAGCCAAGATTTCCACCGTTATATCTTTCTAATTGATTAGAAATAGTTATTGGAAAAATAGTTAATTCCTTATCGCCTGTTGTTGAAAATGGAATCGATACAGGTAGCTTTACTGTGGTATTGCTCTTTACCGTTACTTCAATTCCAATTTTTTTATCATAACCATCAATATTAATTGGTATGTTTATGTTCCCCTGATAAGCAAGTAGCCTGTATCTAATATCTTTTTTTGAATTATTATCAAGAATAAATGTACCTGTTATTACATTAGATGAATGTATATCAAGAAACGTATATTTTTCATCCTGTACCTTTATTTGACTTTTCCATCTTTCATCTGGAACAAACCCCGTTGCAGCAGTAAAAGAAGAGGATTCAACAGGGCTATTATGTAGTAAAGTATGTTCACTTTTGGAAAATTTTTCACCCTGAATAACCAAAATATCATCTTGTTTATATTTAACATGTAAATACTCTTCATTTGAGCAAGCTGTAAGCATCAAATTTAACATTAACACTAACGATAGGAGCATCCAATAATTCTTTATTTTCATTCGTACAGAATACCTCCCATTTCAAAAAGTTATTTAACTTACATAGAAGTTTTTCTAAACGTCACCAACCATTATTAGTGGTACTTTCTAGCGCTTAGAATATATATTATCACTTCATTTTCAATTAAATCACCCCTCTTATTGTCAAAAAATATAAGCCACCCCGCTTTTTAGCTTGGTGGCTTCATATTGATTCGAATAGACTTTGGCAATAAAATATACCTCTCTACTCCAACCTAATTACCCTAACACTCAAAATATTCAATATCATCCTTGTAGTTGTCATATGCTACTTTATACTCCATAACGCGAGCTACTTCAGAAATAAAGGTTTCATCATAGCCTGCTCTTCTTAACAAATGAAAGCCCATTTCCATGCCAGAAGCAATCCCGCCTGCGGTTATAATTCTACCAGTATCAACTATACGAGCACGACTGATTTTGCAAGCTGGTGCAATTTCAGCTAATCGATCGATTGGTACCTTGCCCATGTCCGTAGCCTCCAAATGATCTGGCTCTTTACGATTTGTTGCAGGGATACCATCCAAAAGCCCCATTCTGCCGTAAATCCATGAGCCTGTACATACACTTGTAAGCAGAGTTGTTTCAGGAAGAGATCGAATGTATTGGTGTAGTCGCTTATTATTCGTTTCCTGTCGGGTACCAAAGCCACCAGGAATTAAAAAGGCATCCAAATCGGGCATGTCATTGAAGCTGTAGTTAGGGTGTACAGTTAATCCCGCTTGAGTTTGAATTGGTTTCATCGCGTCTGCTACAAGAAAAACATCCAATTCAGGGTCAAATCTTCGTGCTACCGAAAATACGCCGTAGGGAGCTGCGTAATCAATAACCTCTGCGTCTTTAAAAATGTACACGCCTAATCTAAATCCTTGTTTTTTGTTCATGTTTTGTTTCCTCCTTTTGGATCAGTCTGCTTTTGAAATAGTACTTTCTTCTGTACGAGAGTTACTATATCATTGAATTACCGATTTTACTTATGAATGTTTGTGATACGATCCATTTCGATTCCCGATATCATGGAGGTAGATATACAATGATTGAATTACTGGAAGGGAAGTTCTTTCAGACATTTATTGCAGTAATAGAAGAAAAGAGCTTTAGTCGAGCCGCAGAGAAATTAGGCTATGTTCAATCTACTGTAACTAGTCATATTCAGTTATTGGAGCAAGCCTGCAATCAAAAATTGTTTCATCGATTATCCAGAGGTGTAAAACCTACAGAAGCGGGTGTTAGACTTGCTACATTTGCGTATCAATTTATACATTTAGGTATGTCCTTAGAGCATGCAATGAACGAATTGGATCAACCGCAGGGAACGATACATATTCGTATGCAGGAATCCTTTTTCTTAACACGTATGTCCTCCTTTATCCAACAATTTATGAATCAATATCCACGGATAAAAGTAAGACTAGAAGCGGGATTTCAGCCGGATATTCTGAAGAGGGTTTTAGATCACGCTGTAGATTTTGGCATTGTTCCGCAAAATCCCAATCGCAATGATCTAATTTTCCACCCACTTTTAGAGGAAAAACTTGTTTTTATTGCCTCGGATGCCTTGGTGCAAAGAGTTGAATCTAGTGGATTGGATATGTTACACGATGAAATCGTAATAAGCTTTGGAACCAGTTGCCTATACCACACTCAAGCTAGTAGGATTTTGCAGAAGGCTGGAATTGAAGGAAATAGTGCATTAGAGTTTCCAAGCATAGAAATGATTAAGCAAGCTGTGAAATGTGGCATTGGCTTTGCATTACTTCCAGAAATATGCGTAAAAAAAGAACTAGAAGAAAAAGAGTTCCAAACGCTACCACTATGCCCGCCCATTTACTCAACACACGGGCTTATTGTCCATAAGGATAGGGAGCTGCATTTTCCTGCTAAATTATTTAAGTCCCAAGTCGTTGAGCATTTTTCGATAGAACGGTAGGCCGTCTAACGTAAGTATGATACAAAGATATACAAATGAGGGGATAAATAATAGAGTGCCTCCAGTAGCTCCGACTGGTTATGCACTCTATTACGACTAAACTGAAGTGAATTAGTATACCTAGCAATTTTAGCTTGTTCTTATTCATGGCATCTCCCCATGATAATGGTGTTATAATATTTACCGTCAGACAGGATTTTGTCTTTTTTTAGTATGCCTTCTATTTCAAAGCCAAGCTTTCTATAAAGGGTAATGGCTTTCTCATTCGTTTCTAAAACATTCAATGTAATTTTTTTAATATCATTCGAGTCAGCCCAAGCAATAGATTCTTTTAACAGATTTTTGCCTATGGCAAATCCCCAAAACTCCTTTAAAACGCACACACCAAATTCTATTTTATGTGAGAATCTTTTCAGTTGATTTCCTTCGCATCTGGAAAACCCGACTATCTGATCATGAACGACCGCAACTAAAAATAAGTTTCTTTTATTTTCAGTATCTGCTTTAATTAATTGTTCAAACCCTAAAGGATCTATGAACGCCTCCCCTTTTTCCCTGTCTAAATTTTCAGTCTCCCCATCTAACTGTAATCTAAGCTTAGACAAAGCTTTCGCATCTGTTTCGGTTGCAGATCGAATCGTATAGCTTAGCCCTTTTACATCAAATTCTTGTTTGTTAATGATCATGATATGCTCCATTCGTATTCGATATGGTAAATATTTATAATCTTAGTCTATCATATGTCACCATACTTCGAATAATCAGCTATCCACAACCTTCTTACTATTATTATTTAAGCGTTTGGCAGCAGCTAACATGTAAAACCACTTATCTGACAGAATGCTGTGAATCACCCGCCACCTGCTTCTCACATCCATTTCCTAATTTAAATAGAATAACACCACAAACGATAACGAGTACGCCTATTAACTGCCTAAAAGTAAAAGGAACCTTATCCAGTCCAAACCAGCCTAGCGAGTCCCACAATAAAGCAAACCCAAGCTGTGATGTTACAACGATAGAGATGGCATACGTAGGACCAAGCAGTCTTATCCCCTGCACCAGACAGATTACCACCCCTACTCCGATCAAACCGTTAAACCAATACCAGGTCTTCATATTTTGTAATGTAAATATGTGTTTCCCTTCAAAGATGAAACCCATCGTAAGCGAAGCCACAAAACCCATTCCTAATACTAATGTAGTCGTTGTCCAAGAGCCAACATGCTCATTTACCTTACCATTGAAAATATTTTGTAAGCCAACTAGCGAGCCTGCGATCAAAGCCAATACTATCCCTAGAATCATTGCATTTTCTCCCTTTACTGATGTTATCCCTGCTTAACTACTCGTAAATATTATGACTGGTCAGCGCACTTAATCCAGCTCTGTCCTTCACAAGAATGAAACCTTTGTTTCGCTCTATTAGCCCCTCTGTACAGAATTGTCGAATTACCCGATTTAGATGCCTATAGCTGGTTCCAATTAAGTTCGCTACATCCCTTAGACTGACTGTGCTTAGTTGCCCTTTAAAGAGAGAATTAGACTCGTCATAGGAGACAGACAATAGATAACTTGCCAACCGCACTTCCACGGGATACATCAGATTGAAGCTTAAAGAATTGGATTTAATATAAAATTTTCGAGTAATGATCTCCAGTAAAAATTGGAGAAACGGTGCGTGATCTCTTCCGTATTTTTTCAGCCAACGATGGTGAACACCAATCAAATGGACAGGCGATACTGCCTCAACCGTATTGAGAATATCAGTACCACGTACGTATTCGATATCCCCAATCGCCTCAAGAGGTGTCTTAAAAGAGAGGATCAGTGTTCTCCCCTCCATCGAGGTAGTATAGATCTTAACCTTTCCCTTAACAAGAAGGTACAAATACTGTGCAGATTCTCCTTGGGAGCAGATAATCTCTCCCTGCTTAAAGCTGTACAGTGCCAAATGAGGTAGTACCTGTTCATTAAATACAGATTCTATTTGATGAGCATGTAGATAATGATTCAATTGCTCACGATCTGAGATTTCCTTCATTACTCGTTTTACCCCCAGTCTATCATCTGTCGCATTCTAAAATATTTATACGATCAAAATCTTAGTATCACCACACCAGCAATCATCATTGCTATGCCGATGAACTGTGGCAGTCTCATCTTCTGTTTCAACACGCCGAACCATCCATTACTATCAATGATAAAGGTCAGGCTCAACTGAGCAATCAGCAGTGTAGATATCGCAAGGGTAACACCGATCTGTTGGATAGCGGTGATATTACTGAAAATGATGAACGCCCCTAAAGCACCGCCAGTCAAAAATAACGGCTTTACTTGCCTAACCCTTTGCCAATTTCCATCTCTGACGAACATCAGAATAAGCAAAGCTAGAACAAATCCAGTTAATTGGGTGATAGTCGCCGTTTGCCAAGTTCCAATATCTCGACTTATCCTAGAATTCGCTACTCCTTGCAAGGTAATACAAGCCCCGCCTAAAAACGCGAATAAGCTCCCTTTCATTTTCTCTCTCCCCCAATCCGATTCTCTATTATTAAATGATAATCCGTATTTTTTGGGAAGGACATATGTCCCTCACAGCTTGCGGTTATTGCTCATTGGAGGGAGGATTCCATCTAGGGCTTATAGCTGTGGTAGCTCTTCACAGCAAAAAATAGGACTCCTCTCAAAGAAAATCGAGATGAGTCCTTCACGTATTCGAACGATAAACAGCACATGCCACCAGAGGTTCCTACCAGTATCACTCCGTAGTTGGCTGCTAGCTGAAAATTTTTCCTGGGTTTAATATTCCTTTAGGATCAAAGGCTTTTTTTACAGCTAACATGGAATGAAATGCTTCGCCATGCTCTGTTTGCTGGTATTTTCGTTTCCCCAGCCCTACACCGTGCTCTCCCGTACATGTACCACCGCGTGCTAAGGCATATTCAACTATACGGGTATTCGCCGCTTCTGCACGGGCAAGCTCTTCGGAATCAAGTGGATTTAATAAGAGTAGCGTATGGTAATTACCATCACCAATATGTCCAACCACTCCGCCCTCAAAATTTAATTCTTGCACGACTTGTTGTGCATTACGTACTGCACCAGCCAGTTCGGATAAAGGCACACATACATCCGTCGTCATAACACGCTTTCCCGGTACGGAATGAGCAAAAGCATAGTACAAATGATGCCTAGCCTCCCATAATTGCGCCCGGGCCTTTGAATCTATCTCCTGCTGAAAATGCAGGCAGCCTTTCTCTAACGCTAATTCTCTAGCAAATTGTGCATCCTGCATCAATCCTGCTGTATTTCCATGGAACTCAAGAAATAAGGTGGGTGTCACTTCGTATGAGGTATTTTTATGGCGATTCATTTTTTGAATGGATAATTCGTCTACCAGCTCCATTTTAGCAACAGGAATTCCTACAGAAAGAATAGTCACCGCTGTCTGAACAGCACTTTCCACATCAGGAAATGTAGCTCGAACGGCCATCATTTCCTCAGGAATACCGTACACGCGTAAGGTCAGCTCAGTAAATACACCCAATGTCCCTTCCGAACCAACGAACAGACCATTTAGATGGTATCCAGATGATGATTTGGCTGCTAAACCACCGGTATGAATAATGCTTCCATCAGCTAATACGACTTCTAGGTCACGCACCTGATCACGCATAACACCATATCGGACAGCAGTAGTACCACTAGCATTTGTCGCGGCCATTCCACCAAGCGTAGCATCTGCCCCTGGATCAACAGAAAAAAACAAGCCGTATTTTTTCAGTTCTTTATTTACTTGGGTCCTAGTTATCCCTGGTTGGACACGTATCAACAAATCATCTGGCCGGATCTCCAGAATTCGATTCATTCGTTGAAAATCTAAGGATATTCCTTTCTTCACAGGAATCACATGTCCTTCTAAACTGCTTCCGCTACCAAATGGAACCACAGGTAGCTCACGGTCGTTAGCAAAAGCAAGCAGACGTGATACATCCTCCCTGGATTCAGGAAACACCACTACATCAGGTAAAACAGGGGTGTGATAAGATTCATCTTTGCTATGTAGCTCTAAAACACTCTCACTTATAGAAACCTGATCATCTCGAAATAACTGCCGTAAATCATTTAGGTCATTCATTTGAATTCCTCCTAAATTACTTTTGACAAGTAGCACCAGATGTTAGTTCTATTATAAGAGAGGAAGGAATGTTTCAGATATAAATTTCGAAACATTCCTTCCTATAGACAGTTCATTACATGGATTTATGTAGTTTTCTTATTCCATTCTTATCCGATCGCTTTGCAATCGGAAATCACCAAATTCAATTCGCTCGACAAATCTATTTCAAATGAAGGTAATGAAACATGTGCTTTATTTTCTAAAAGACGAACAATAGGTCGTGAAGGCATACCCGGATTATTTTTGACAACGACACCTGAATAGCCTGAGCTTAACGTTACAAACATGCCCACAGGATATAAATAGATGGAATTACGGAACGCTTGCAATACCTTCTGGCAAAATTGGGTGCCTGAGCCTGCAAATAAAAATTCCATGGCATCATGCGGTAGCATCGGCTTTCGATATACACGCTGGCTCGTTAAAGCTTCGAAGACGTCACACACTCCAATGATTTTCGCAAATAAATGAATATCTTTTTCCTGCAAGTTACGTGGATACCCATTTCCATCCATACGTTCGTGATGCTCATAAGCGCATTGTGCAACGATCTCTGGAATTGCTGGCAGTCGTCTCAACAAAGCAAATCCTTTGCTTGCATGCGTCTTCATTATGTCATATTCTTCATTCGTTAGTGAATCCGGCTTCTGAATGATCTGAGTTGGGATCATCAATTTCCCTACATCATGTAAAAGCGCCCCTAACCCTAAATCTGTGATTTGCTGCTTATTCAAGCCCATTCTCAATCCAACTAATACACTATAAATCATTACATGAAAGGAATGGACAAATATGCTTTTATCAAAAACACAAATCCTTCCTAGTAAATCCATGATCATTGAGTTATTCTTGCATGTATAAATTAAATCTGCCAGCATATCCTGAGCGCTGGAGCCCATTTGTTCTCCTGCGATAGCTTTAGAGTAGGAATTATCCAATGTGGTATGCACAAAATCTATGGCTTCCTTCCTTGCTTGTCCAGATATAACATCCTTAGCAGGAGTATCCGCTATATTTTTATGTTGAACATGGATGGAATTGTGTCCAAACAAACTTTGAGTGAAAGTTCCTCCATTGCCCGCCGAAATCGAGCGATTGCTACTATAAATATCGCTTGAAAGCCTCATACCAGAACCACTGTGATTTTGAGAAAGTAACTGCATGTATATTTATAAATCCTCCCTAAAAGCTGACATTGCATAAGACTTTATACCTAAGTCGTAATACATATATTACATATGAATTGATTTTCCTATCAAGTGCATTAATTACCGTTACTAAAGGTAATTTTTTTCTTCCTTGATCATGTCATCTCTCACTATTCATTTTGATGATGCCTTTCCTGTATGCAAGGCCATCCATTTTTATGCGTTTTAACGCTCTACTCATGGACTCTCACAGAAAAAAAGACGTTCTCTCTCATTATGATTGAAAGAGTAAACGTCTTTTTCACATTCACAGGTATATTATTTATCGTCGTTAATAAATTGCTGAAGGGTATGAAGGTTACGTTGAGATAAAATGGATTGAACACGAATAACCGGAATGGATTGTATATCAATAGGAATAGTCGTAATGACTATATCTATACCTAGCGTTTTGATTTGTTCCTCTGTTATATCATACAAATACTGATCTAATATTTGTAATTTCTCGCCAAACCTTTCTCTTAAAATAGCCTCCATATATCGTTTCCAGCTTGTCCCATCACCAGATATAATAAGAGCCTTTTTAGATCTAGGCTTAAATGAAATCATAGCTTCTATTTGCATGGTGACATTAGCAATTTCATCATCAATGATATGATCTGCCATCCCGTATTTTTTTGCCCATTCATTATATATTTCTTTCACCTGTAAAAACGTTTTACGGTGCTTTTCTCTAATATATTTGGTAATAGATTTTTCCTTTACTTTTATCGTAGAGAAATACTTTAGGGTATACATGGTTCGCTTAAAGTAATCGATTAAGGTAAAAACAAATTCCTCATCATGAATCAATGGCTTGTTGATTTTATTTTCAAGCATATGAATGAAATCTTTCATATATATGAATACTTGTATTTTTCCTTCATGAAAATATTGAAGTGCTTCCCTTTTTACTTTGCCGACATCCTTATACACATGCTTAGAAGCCTTAATAACAATCGTCATAATGATTTTGTCCTCTGTTGTTAAAGAGATATTATACTCCGAGGTTAACTGATCGAGTATCGTGGATATTGTATGGTAATAAGGTGTCTCAATATTATAGTGAGAAATGGGATTGCCTAAATTGATTTGATAGCCTTGTTTGTTTCTTTTTAATACAATCGCTACAAAATAGGAGAGCTTGTGCCTATCGTATACATCAAAAGTAATACCTAATCTCTCTTCAATCTCGTCTAAGTACCGCATGCATACTTCCTCGTATTCTGTAAACGGCCATTCTTTATTGGTATAAGAGCTAGTATATAGTTCAAAAAACATCATGATGATTTGAAGTTCATTCCCCACAATTTGGAGGGGATTTCTTTGAAGCTGTAATTTATAGGTCTTTAAATGTTTTCCTACCCTTCTTAGAACGTTTTGAAGAGAAGGTCCTTGGATAAATAAATGTTCGGCTAATTGGGAAATGGTTTTACAATTTCCTTCAAGCAATTGCTGAAATACTTGAAAAGTAAAAGAATCTCTTACAAATAAAGATATCACTTCATTTACAGAGGAGCTTTCCGGTAAAAATAATTGGACTCCCTTCCCTTTTATAGAACTAATCTCCCAGCCAGGCGGCAAAAAATCCTTCAATATGGAAATTTCCTTGGCAACAGTCTTATATGAGCAACCTATTTTTTCTGATAACTCCTGAACTGTAAACCATCTATTTTCTCCACCGAGGAGCTTCATAATTTGAATTTGGCGATATCTTTCTTTTCTCATGTCCATCTATCCCTAAAAGGGACTCCTTTCTTATGGTAAAAATAGCTTCTACCAATCATGCAAATATACTCTCTCATCTTTGGCGGTACATAGTAACTTCTTACTAAGTAATACAGAATAAATGAGAAAAGGTTTCACTTATATCTAACTAAATCATTATATAGGAAAAAGCCCTTTACTCCTGTTGGCAAAACCAGGAATAAAAGGCTTTTCCTATCTTCACATTAACATAAATGACAGATCTTCTTTTTTACGCTTTAATTATAGTAGAACACATGTATTTCTATTCATATCGCAATGCATCAATTGGCTTCATCTCTGCGGCCTTTTTTGCAGGATACACGCCGAATACCACACCTACCAATAAGGATGATAAAAAGGCATACAGCATGGGAGTTATTGTAATGGCAATCTCCACTCCTCCCAGCTTGTTCACGACCCAAGCCGCTCCAACTCCCAGCACAATCCCAATGAACCCACCCAAGATACTCAGCGTAACTGATTCAATCAAAAATTGTTGCATAATCGCCGTCTTAGTTGCTCCAATGGCCTTGCGAATCCCAATCTCACGAGTACGCTCTGTTACGGAGACCAGCATGATGTTCATAATACCGATGCCGCCTACCACTAAAGAAATCGCAGCAATTCCCGATAGTAATGTTGTCATTACGCTGGTTACGCTTTGCGCTGTTTCCAAAATATCTGATTGAGAGCTTATAGTAAAATCATTTTCTTGGCTAGGCATTAGCTTATGCTGAGATCGCAAGGTTTGTTGAATATCAAACTGAGCCTGAAGCATCTCATCTGCTGATGTTGCCGAGGCATAAATCGTGCGAATGCTGCTTTGTCCTAGACGCTCCATCGCCGTAGTAATTGGAATCATTACCTTATCATCGTTATTAGTCATGCCGGAGCTTCCTTGGCTTTTTAAAATACCAACCACTGTAAATGGAATACGATTAATTTCAATCGTTTTGCCAATAGGACTTTCATTGGAGTTGGCAAAGAGATTGGTGACGATCTCTGGACCGATAACCGCCACATTTGCCTGCTCGCTTACCTCAAAGCTAGTAAAAAATCGTCCCTCTTGCAAGCTAACGTTTCGTACCTGTGGAAAAGCTTCCGTCGTGCCCTCCAAACTAGATAAATAGTTACTATTCTGATACACCAATTGGGCTCGGGTGCTAACCGCGGGGGTAACATCTGCTATCGAATCCTTTTGTTGAAGGGCTGCTGCATCCTCTAGACTAAGTGAAAGCGAGCCTGCCCCCAAGCTAATGCCACCTTGCCTTGCTTGCCCTGCCGAGATAATCAACAGATTACTCCCTAACCCGTTAATTTGATTGGCTACACTAGCTTTTGCTCCTTCTCCAATCGCTACCATTGCGATCACAGCAGATACGCCGATCATAATACCTAGCATGGTTAGAAAAGACCTAAGCTTATTAGCTGTGACACTCCGCAGTGATACGCGCATAGCTTCCCAATAATTCATAACACCACTTCCTCGGAATTCGCTATTCTTCGCTCTTGAATTACCTCATTAGCTACGATCTGTCCGTCACGGAAATGGATAACTCGCTTAGCATATTCAGCAATATCTGGTTCGTGAGTGACTAGAATAACCGTTTTCCCTTCATTATTTAATTGTTGAAAAATTCCCATGATCTCTTGACTTGTTTTCGTATCAAGGGCACCTGTAGGCTCATCCGCCAAAATAATCACAGGTTCATTAACCAAGGCACGCGCAATAGAAACACGTTGCTGCTGCCCACCTGATAACTCATTTGGTTTGTTATATAACCGATTGCCAAGTCCGACTCTATGTAGGGAATCAATAGCTCGCTGTCGTCTTTGTTTAGCATCTACACCTGCATATAAAAGTGGAAGCTCCACATTTTCCACTGCGGGTGTACGCGGAATCAGATTAAAATTTTGAAAAACAAAACCTATTTTTTGGTTCCGAATTTTAGCTAGCTCTTCATCCTCTGCCTCCGAAACAGGATAGCCATCGAGATAAAAGGTTCCACTTGAAGGCAGATCCAAGCAACCAATCATGTTCATCATAGTAGATTTACCTGATCCTGAAGGCCCCATAATGGCTACAAAATCCCCTTCTTCAATGCTAAGATTTACTCCTCGCAGGGCATGTATTTCTTGATCTCCAATCACATACTTCTTTTTCACATCTGCAATCCGAATTACAGCTCTAGCATTATCTTGCTCTTGCCCCACCTTGGAAACCAGCTCCGCCACTTGGCATACCTCCTCCCATTACAGGCATACCACCCATACCTGACGACATTGGCCCCTGACCCATTTGACGACTATTCGAGGAGCTGTTAGCTACCTGCATAGTTAAAAGGATTTGATCTCCTTCCTCAAGTCCAGACGTAATTTCAACGCGATCTGAGCCTATTAGTCCAGTCGTTACTTCCTTAAATTGAAAACCTGATACAGTTTGCCCCTTGTCACGCGATTTGCCTTTTGAATCGGCTTGTGTTTCCGTATCTGTACTAGCACTATCTTTTCCTTTTACCAAAACTCCAGTTTTCCCACCTTGTTCACGCAAAGCAGTAATTGGAACATAGAGCACATTCTTTTGTTCCCCTGCATGAATTGTTGTCTGGAGCGTCATGCCTGGCTTTAACAATCCTTCTTTATTTTCGACAGTAAGAAGTACTTTATAGGTTGTCACACCTGATTCTGTACTCCCTTCTGGGTACACTGTTTCTACTTTTCCTTGAAATTTTTTATTATTGTAGGTTCCAATCGTAAAAGTAGCTTCCATCCCCTGCTTGATTTTACCGATATCGTTCTGACTAATCTGGGCCATTACTCCCAACTGTTCAGAATTCGAATTGTCCATCATCAAAAAGGGAGAGCTTGCCGCTTCTCCTACCTGCCCGTTCACCTGTAAAATAACACCATCCATTGGTGCTTTTAAGGTTAGCTTTTCTAAATTCTGCTGTTGTTGTTGCAGTTGTACCTCAGCTTGAGTAACTGATGCTTTTGCGGCTTGTAGGGAAGACTCTTGGACTGGAGCCTTAGCTTGATTAAATTGAGCTAGCGCAGAATCGTAGGCAGCCTGTGCTTGGGCAACATTATTATTACTTTGGTCTACTGTCTGACTGTGCTGCATGTTGGCTGTTTTGTATTCAGCTTCTGCCTGATTCAAACTATTTTGCGCCTGATCTAATTCACTTTTGGAAATAGCGCCGGCTTCGTATAATTTTTTTTGCGTCTCCAGATTCTTTTGAGCCTCTTGTAAGCCATCGCTCGCTTTCTCTTGTTGGATCAGGGCCTTTTGATTGTCATAATTTTTCTTAGCAGATTCTAATGCTGCTTTTGCTTTTGTTACATTTGACTGTAGTACTACAATTTCATTTTCATCCTTTGCCTGCATTTTTTCCGCTAAACCTGCCTTAGCTGATAAGAGGTTAGCTTCTGCAATCTTTATTTGCATCAAAGCATCGGATTGATCCATTGTAGCCAGTACCTGCCCTGCTTTAACAGTATCACCTATTTTAACGTTGATTGCTGTTACGGACTGATCACCACTCGGAAAGTTAACTGTCACCTGCTGTGCAGCTTGTACGGTTCCTGAAGCAGTAATTACCTCCGACACATCCCCTCGCTGGACTTGGATTGTCTGCATAATCGAAGCTGCACGTGAAGGAGATAGCAGCTTACTATAGGCAAAAACACCCGTTCCACACAGTAAGGCTATAGCTACTGCTCCCATGATGACCCTTCTTTTCCTTTTTCCCATTCTACTTAAAAATGATGTCCTCGTTGTGCTTCCAAGCATTGAGATTTCCCCCAAAAAATCGTTTATTTTGTAAACCGCATTCGTGATGAACTAACTATAAGTTCGCTGTATGTCAGCTAGATGTCTGTCTTGTGGGAAACTTGGTGAAAAATGGGGGCAAAGGAAAGGAAGCCTTTACAAGATAGCAAAAGGACTATTAAAAAAAGTTGTCCACAGCTACCTTTGAAATCAGTAATTGTGGACAACTTCTATAGAATGTTTTTATTTATCTGTGGATAATCTTTTTGATGTTCCTCATTTGGTTAACGACAACGTAAAAATGGTCTTTTCCTGAACACTCTCTATCAATTCAAGATCGCCACCCAGTGCCTTTGCCATCATTTTACTAAAGGGTAATCCTAATCCAAGCCCTCTAACCTTGTGCTTCTTCTCTTCTCCGCGATAAAATCGCTCAAAAATATATTCCTTTTCTGTTGCTGGAATGCCGACACCATTATCTTGAACACAAATTTGAAGAACGTTATCTTGCTGTAATAGAGTTACCTGTATCATTGCGTTTAATCCTGTTGCTTGTTTTGCGTTATTTAATAGGTTATATAAAATTTGCTGTATACGTAGCGGGTCGGTGTCAATCCATACTTCTTGTTCAGGAATATTCGTCTGTAGGACAAGCGTATTCTCATCTTGTCCAATGAGCCATTGATGCGTAATTTCCTGCACCAGATGATTCATGTTCTGTGGTTGTTTGTTAACTTTAATATCTCCTACTGCAAATGAGTTAAAATCTAATAAATCTTCCACCATTTTTTGTAAGCGCACAATTTCTTTGGAGCAAATCTCCAGAAACTCTTTTGCTACCTCACCGGTCACCACATCATCTTTAACCGCTTGTAACAGCCCACTGATAGAGGTAACGGGTGTTTTCAGCTCATGGGTAACTCCAGCCAATAGCTCCGTTCGCATCAATTCTAACTGCCGTAGTCGATCAGCCATATCTTTAAACGAATGAATTAGTTCATAGATTTCCTTTTCCTTGATATCCTTCTTTAGTTCAATATCATAGTGTCCCGTCACAATCTGTTTAGCGGCATCCGCTACTTCCTTCACGGGCTCTGATAATTTTTTTGTTAGATAATAAATCACGATCCAGCCTAATAGTCCAAGACTTGTTAGCATAATGCATAATTGTTGCAACGTCTCTATGCTGCGATCCATCTCTTTTTTCGGCGAGAAGAGAAATACCCACCCCAGTGTTTGACCATTCTCCTCTATCTTCTGGGTAAGAAAAATGGCAGTATCTCCTGAGCGCGTCTGTATTTCTTGCACGACCTGATCTTCTTCCCAATCTGGAGAGATTCGGCGGAGGATATCGTCAACAAATCGATTTGATTTTCCAAAGATAATATGCTTGTGTGCATCTAATATCATAACCATGGGCTTAAATCCACCCATGAAACGTTGGCGATTCTCTACCAATCGTGGCAGGAATGCAGGTATCACAATCGTCGTCCCGTCTGCTGATACAATTTGTTCCGAAATCTCCAGAGCCATGTATCTCATGACATCTAGCCTTTTTTGCGTTTCATTGTAGCTTATCCACATGCTAGAGAAAAGTCCAATGACAACAAGACCAACGCATAAGGTTAATACATAACGAGTTGTCCAATAGGTTAATAACGTTTTCCGCTCTTTATTTTTCATTGACACAGAACTGATACCCCAATCCTCGTAGTGTACGAATTTCTCCTTCATCGGTTGGCCAATTTTGCAGGGTTCTACGGATACGCTTCACTGCAAGATCGACAGCACGATCACTGCCCTCATAGTCCATCCCCCAAACCTGCTCGATTAATTGCTCTCTAGTAAAGGTCTGATTGGGATGCTGCGCTAAAAATAAAAACAAAGAAAGATCACGTGGCGTAAAAGTAAGATCAATACCGTGCAAGGTGACAGAATGGGCTCGATAATCTACTTTTAAACTTCCAAAAATTCGAGTTTGGCAGTCACCCATGACCAGTAAGGAGCGGCGTAAAACGGCATTGACACGTGCTACGACCTCCTCACCAATAAAAGGCTTGGTAATATAATCGTCTGCCCCCTGATTTAGCCCATTTATCTTTTGATCCAGTTGACCCAACGCTGTCAGCATGATGACAGGACAGCTACTTTTGGTACGAATATGCTCTAAAACCTTCCATCCACTCTGCCCTGGTAGCATGACGTCCAATAAAACCAAGGAAGGTGCCACACGTTCAAATGTATGTATCGCTTCTTCACCATCAAAGGCAAGCTCTACCTGATATCCCGCTTTTTCTAAATATACCTGTAGAACCCGAGAGATCGGTACTTCATCTTCTACGATTACAATTGTTTGCATAAGTTGCTCCCTTCCAGTATATGAGGCTAGGGCTTTATCAAAAGAATACGAAAAACATCCCGAAAGGAAAAGAGGGTATGTTTTGGCAATTCATGCATAAAAAACTACACACAGGCATGGCCTTCCTGTAAATTCAGGAAAGCCATGCCAATCATCACGCATTATATTGAAAGTGGGAGGGTACTATAAACATGAGGATACTACTTTTTGCCGCATTCTTACTGCTACTTTGCCGGATACTACTGCCGTTTTTTAACCTTGCCTTTTACACCCACTAGCAGCTTACTATTTGCCGTAATAGTAGCCACTAGCTTTGCTTTTTTGCTACTTATCTATTTCAATTACTCATCCTTTGCTTCAGACTCTGTCTCTGCTTTTGGATTTTTCTTGTTTTGCATTTTTTCTAACCACTCTTGTAGTAGCTTGTTTACGGTATCAGCATCATCTGCATCAGCGGCTGCTTTGATCTGTTCCATGATATTCTCTTTTCCTTCATGACTAAAACGCTTGATACCTAGTTTTTCCATCTCTTCTTTTGCTTGTTCTTTCGTTAATGTTCCAGCTTTTACTTGCTCTTGGATTTCATCTAATTTTTGCTTGGTTTCATCGTCAAGTTTGATGTCTTTATAGATCACATTCTTGACACCCAGTTTTTCCATCTCTTCTTTTACTTGTTCTTTCGTTAATGTTCCAGCTTTTACTTGCTCTTGAATTTCATCTAGTTTTTGCTTGGTTTCATCGTCAAGTTTGATGTCTTTATAGATCACATTCTTGACACCCAGTTTTTCCATCTCTTCTTTTGCTTGCTCTTCCGTTAATGTTCCAGCTTTTACTTGTTCCTGAATTTCATCCAGTTTCTTTTTCATTTCTTCGTCAAACTTGATGATTTTATGAACAGGCTGCTTGATGCCTAGCTCTTCCATTTCCTCTTTTGCTTGTTCTTCCGTTAATGTTCCAGCTTTTACTTGTTCCTGAATTTCATCCAGTTTCTTTTTTGTTTCCTCATCTAAGTTATTAAATTTGATCATCTTAACCTTATCAAAGCCTTTCAGTCCAAGCTTTTCCATCTCTTCCTTGGCTTGCTCTTGCGTTAATGAGCCATCCTTTACCTGTTCACGAATTTCATCTAGCTTTTTCTTCGTTTCTTCATCCATTTGAGGAAGTTTTTCTTTCATTTTTTCCTGCTGATCAAACAGCTTTTGGAAATCGTCAGCTAGATCAGGATTGTATTTATTAATGATCTTCATTAATTCCTCCTGATTGGCTTGTCTATCCTCTAAAGAAAAATGTCCTCGTTTTTGAAAGGTTTGTTCTACTTTTGTTGTCTCTACATTTGAAGTAGTTGCCGCAAAAGCAGCAGTTGGTGCAAACACTGCAAGAGCTAATGCTCCGATCATCCATTTCGACGCTTTTTTATTCATTCAAATCAAACTCCTTCATAATTGATTTGCAAGAAGAACTTCTTACAAGTATCAATTTACTAAGGGAGTATGTCAGGTGAATGTCCACCTTAAGGAAAAGTTGTGGGAAACCTAAGGCTGGCTGTTCCATTTTAAGCTGTCAAAAAAGTTGACAATTAAATGAATATTTCGTATGTTTTGTATAACTTTCGTGATTGTACGCTGAATATCCTATTGATTTGGTAAGCTAGTCACCACTTAGCTAGCGCTTGAAGCAGAAGACTTTTTTGCAGAAATGTTGTATATAAAGGGATTTCATCATATCGATAACGATAGAAAGGGTGTGTTTGTATTGAAAAAGAATCTAGGCCTTATCATTCTGTTACTAGGAAGTATGGCTTTGGTGGGCTGTGAACGGGATCAATACAATGTGTTAGGTCATGAAACAGAATTTTACGCTGCCATGTTAAGTGAAGGTAAAGACTTAACCGACAAAGGCAAGGAATATACTCTCCCTACCTATGATAAAGATGGCAATAAGAAAATCCTAACTTACATCGCAGATTCTAAAATACCTGAGGGCTCTTTAGTTAAATTCACAATCAATCAGCAAGGTGAAGTGATAACACTTGATAACGTAGCTATTAAGGACATTCCCGAACCGGCTCAGAAACAACTGCATATTCAATAGAACAAATCAGTCAAATCAAAACAGCCACCTTTCTCTAACTAGATGAAAGGTGGCTGTTTACCAAAGGAACTATTCCTTTGCCAAATTGTTAAGCTACTTCGTTATCACATCTTCCCTGAGTAAGGAAGCTATATAGGTTTTCATAAGAGATTTCTACCATGTTGGTAAGCGCTTCGTCTGTGTAAGAACCGATATGCGGTGTTACCAGTACACGAGGGAACATGTTGATTAGTTTTTCAATTGTTTCATTAGGCAAAGCCTGATCCTTCAAGTTTTTGAAGAAGAAAGTAGATTCATTTTCGAATACGTCTGTACCAAATCCAGCTAGTTTATTTGTTTCCAAAGCTCGTAGAATTGCTTCGTTGTCTTGCAACTCACCGCGAGAAGTGTTGATTAGCACAGCTTGATCTTTCATTTTCGCAAGGAACTCATCGTTGATCATTTTGTAGTTCTGATCCTTGAAGAACGGAACATGTACAGATACCAAGTCAGATTTTGCTAATACTTCATCTAAAGGCAGGTAATCTACAATGATTTTAGCCGCTTCATTTTCAAACACATCGTATGCTACTACATGAGCTCCCAAGCCTTTGAATAATTTAGCAGTTGTTAACCCGATTTTACCGGTACCTAGGATACCTACTGTGCAATTGCGAATCTCCTTACTAAACATAGAAGCATCAACTGTGAAGTCTTTGTCTTTTGTTTTATTAGCTGTATAAGAAGCATTGCGCATCAGCATCATGCCAAGTGTAAGTGCTAATTCAGAAATCGCATTTGGAGAATAAGCTGGTACGCGAGCAGCTTTCATACCGCAATCCTTCACCGCTTGTAGGTCAATATGGTTAAACCCTACTGTTCTAGTCAGTAAATATTTTACTCCGTAGCTAGCTAATTTTTCGATATTCGTGCGAGTCGCCTTACAATTACCGCGAACCATAACCGCATCTGCACCCTTAGCCATCTCAACATTCGTATCATTCATTAAATCTGTTACTAGTGTTAAATTATAATTAAATTTGTTTAGTTTTTTAAAGAATTCAACCTCTACATCTCGTACACCATAGCAAACTAGATTAACTGTTTTCATTTGAAATCCTCCCTCTCTGTTGTGAACCTATTTATAAGCTTCTCTGTATTTCGTTATTTCTTTTATACAAACAGTCCCATAGATTTAATCATTTCTAGGACGACAATCCATAAAGGCATTGCTAGGACACCAAGTATTGTGGATAACAAGGAGCAGTTAGATGTTAATACTGCCTCTTTATCAAAGCTGATGGCATAAGCTGCTGCCACTGTTGCTGTTGGTGTAGCCATCATGATTACTACTGTTGCTAGAGCTACGTGAGATACTGGCAATAGACCAGTCACTGTTAGCACAGTCAAGATCACGATATTAATAATTGGAACAATAACTACTTTGTTTAAGCTGTAGTACCAAGCATCTTTAACTCTTACAGCATCTTTTAAAGAAATCTCAGCTAGAGTAGCACCGATAGACAACCAAGCAAGTGGAGAAGCTAATTTAGCTAGATAATCCATTGGTTTGAATAGCCACAAAGCTGTTTTATCAATGCGCAGGAATGCGTAACTTGCTTCTTTTCCATCTGCCATCATGTGAACCTGTGGAATGTAATTTTGGAACATCCAGATAAACAATCCTGCAAAGGTAGCTAATACGATTGGATTTAAGAACATTGTCTTGATGTTTTTCGCTTCCATTTTTAAACCAGACATTTTGATATAGCCGTAAGAGTAAAGGAAAATTCGATATCCAATGTTAAAGATAGAAGCGTACATAACACCAACTGCACCATACATAACTTGTACAATTGGAATTCCGAAGAAAGTAGTAGAACCAAAGATCGTTAGAACACGTAATACATCTTGTTTATCACCTGCATATTTAGCAAACAGTGGTTTAGAAACAATAATGAGTACGATGTAGACCAAGATTCCCCAAATCAGAAGGTTAATCCCTTGTTTCAAGGATTCAGTATCAATGTCAGTCATAAAGGCCGTAAATGCTAGTGCTGGAAGAGCCACAGATAAGATAACGTTGCTTAGAATCTTAGCTGTTTGCTTTGATAAAACTTCTTTCTTGCGTAAAAAGAATCCTAAGAAAATAATGAAGACAGAAGAACTAATGGCACTAACAATTTTGCTATCTGTTAATGTGCTAATAAAAATTTCCCCGATGTTCATCGAGCACTCCCCCTTGTATCGAAAATGTGAATACTTTCACATTATGGTTCAAAAAAATAAGTGAGTTATTTGTTTTACCCTTGTGAATCAATTCACATTCTTTATGGTTCTATCATAATCCTACTTTTCTATTCTGCCTACCTTATATAACTTATTAAATCGATTATGTAACTAATGTAACTGAATAGGTAGGATGTCCGCTTTCATAAATAAAAAAAGCGACCAGTCAAATGCTAGTCGCCTTTTTCTTACATATATTGTTTAATGCGCTCGCTGCTATCCTCAACTGTACGGTGTTTACACACAGGCCGTCCTACCGTACCATACATAATTTCAGCCTTCAATACTCCGATTTCGCTTAAAAAATTTAAGTATTTCCGCATGGATACACGTGAAATCCCTACCTCGTGCGCCATTTCTTCCGTGGAGAATGCTTGTCCTTTTCTCTCGGTAATATGATCCCAAATCAATTGCAACGTCGTGCGCGTTAATCCTTTGGGAAGGTCCAATAAAATTTGGGTATGATCTTTATCCTTTGCTAACAAAAATTTATCCAAATCGGTTTGACTTAATTTTTTTTGGCGTTTCATCACACTAGCTTTCTCTTTGTAATCTTGAAGCGCCTCCTGAAAGCGTTCAAATTCGAACGGCTTAATTAAATAATCAACAGCACCGAATTGCAGCGCCTTATTAATGCTTTTCGTATCGCATGCTGCCGTGATCATAATGACATCAATACTTCTTTCTCTTTGACGTATTTGTGTGAGAAAGTCAAACCCACTTTTTCCAGGCAAAAACACATCAAGGAGAACGAGATCAACCTCTATCTCATCAATAATCTCTAAAGCCTTCTTAACATCATTGGCCACTGCCTGAACGGTGAAGCCTTCTACCATCTCTAGATATCTTTTATTAAATTCCGCTACCATTGGGTCATCCTCTACGATTAGCACCTTAATCATCATACTCATCCTTCATTTTGTAAGGCAGGGCTATTACAAAGCTTGTTCCTTTGCCCTCAACAGAATGGATAGCAATCTCACCTTTCCACTTATCCACATGCTGAGTAACAAAATACAGCCCCAATCCTCTATTTTCTCCTTTAGTCGAAAAACCCTTCACAAAGATTTCTCGTCTAAATGTTGGTGGAATTCCCTGTCCGCTATCGGTTAGTTCAATTAAAATCTGCTCTTCTGTTTGTTCAATCTTCAGCTCTACTTTTTTAACCTCTGCTTGTATAGAGGCTTCCATAGCATTATTAATCAGATTTCCAACTATGGTAATGAGAGAATGAATCAGCTCCGAATCCTCCGTCTCCGCTAAATAGCTCTCTTCATTTAAAATCAGCTCTACATCATCTTCTCTAGCATCGCTAATTTTCCCTAATAAAAATCCAGCGAACACTGAGCTCTTAATCCTTCTCACAATAAATCCAATTTCTTTTTGGTGCTGAATGGAAATTTGTTTAATATATTCATTGAGCTGGTCATAATAGCCCATGTGTATCATGCCTTGAATGACATGCAATTTATTTTTAAATTCGTGCGATTTGGCCCGAAGTGCATCAGCATAGAGCTGGATTCCTGTAATTTGTTCTACCAGTTGTTGTATTTCTGTTTTATCTCGGAACGTAGC
The DNA here is from genome assembly GCF_010748895.1 of Brevibacillus sp. 7WMA2. Taxonomy (NCBI): domain Bacteria; kingdom Bacillati; phylum Bacillota; class Bacilli; order Caryophanales; family Paenibacillaceae; genus Brevibacillus; species Brevibacillus sp. 7WMA2. The sequence continues at coordinate 4,639,084 of NZ_CP048799.1, read as the reverse complement.
CACAACCCCTACTACCTGATCATCAACCACTACTGGCACACAGTTAATCACAAGAGAGATTCCATTGATGCTGTAATGCTCATCTAACTGTGCCTTGCCCGTACGCAGAGTTTCCTCCAATATCCACATGTGGTCACTAGCGCACTTTCCTACGATTTCTTCAGAGCTGTCCGCTAGCTGTAATAATCGGCGGGCCTCCGAATTGACCAAGGTAATAATTCCTTCCCGATCCACGGCTATAACGCCTTCACGTACGGATTGAAGCATCGCGTTTTGTTCTTCTAACACTTTCGCAATAGCAAAGGGCTCTAGTCCAAACAGAATTTTTTTAATATGTCTGGCTAGCAGCAACGCTCCAATAATACCAATTACAATCCCGAGTATCATACTTAGATAAATCACCGATCGGCTCTGCTTAACTGCCTTTCCTACATCATCTAATGCGATTCCGACAGTCACAACGCCAATCTGTTTTCCATTGTAATCATATACAGGTGTAAATACTCGTAAAGCCTCCCCCAGCACTCCTACTGCGATAGAAATGTATTCCTTACCAGATAATGAAGCGTTCGCATCTTCTCGATCCAAAAAGGATTGTCCTACTCTGGAAGGAATCGGGTGGGATTTTCTAATTAAATTCATATCAAGCACGACCACAAAGGTCACATTCGTCAAATCTTTAATCCGATTAGAGAAGGTCTGAATTTCGGCTTGATCTCGCTTGCCTGTTAACCCCTCAATAACAATCACCGAATTAGCTACAATTCGCCCAATATCGGTCACCTTCTCAGACAAGCTATCCTTGGTCTGGCTAGCAATATCCCTGCTAATCAGCACATTTGTAACCAATAGAGAACTAATAACGACAATTCCAATAAGCAAGATAATTTTTGTGTGTAAGCTAAGCTGTAACTTCCTTTTGCCAGGTTTGTTCATGAACAGGCTAAGCTCCTTCTGCTCGAGATGTCTAGTTTCCTGTAGATAAGCTAAGGTGCTATATCCCCTGAGTCGCTATGCTTCTTATGCAACTAACAGATTACTCCTTAGTTTTTTACGCCATTTTAGCTATTATACTAAACTTCACAGATATGTAATATTGTTATTCAAAAAAGGTTAGCAATTTGTCAGTAATAGAGAGGATTTTGTGAATAGTCCAAGCAAACAAAAAACATCCCGTATCATCCATGCAGATGATTCGAGATGTACATACCCTGATCTGTTTTAACCGAACAGATTAGCTATATTCTATAAAAATTTTCGTTGGACCTTTTTCCCATCATAGCTAAAAGCCACAGCCCGATCATCCAATGTAGTCTCAATGTGTACGTTTTTGCCCCATAATGTATAAACATACGGTAGGGTTTTCTCAATATATTTCACATCTAGCTCTAATCCCTCGTATAGATGCTTGATATACAATTCTCCGCTGCGCAGGTAGTCACCATCTTGGACGATCAAGTAGGGGAATCCACCATTTACACGGGAAAGTACCAATTGATCACGCACCAGCTCCCATTGCTTCTGTGTGATCACCCAGTCGCTCCCCTGCTTTCCAAAAGTATACATATCCAATCGCCTTACAAGATCCTCTGTAAGATAGTTACGGATAAAAGAAATATCTCCCTCTAATTCGCGCACCTCAAAGATTTTTTCCATTCCCTGATTTGGTTTGCGACCGAAACGCTCCTGTTCTTCTTTCGTAGGATTATTATAACGCATTTCAATATCTTCAAACATTTTTAAGCCTAAATGATACGGATTAATACTAGTCGTAGATGGCTGTATGACCGAGGAATGCAGCTTAGCAAACTCAATTGTTTCCGCTTCCGTTAAGTCCATTTCACGAAGAATCCGGCAATGCCAAAAGGAAGCCCAGCCTTCATTCATAATCTTCGTTTCCATTTGTGGCCAAAAATATAACATTTCATCACGTATAATGGTCATGATATCACGCTGCCATGGTGCCAAATATGGGCTATATTCCTGAATAAACCAGAGTAAATCTTTCTCCGGCTGCTCGGGAAATCGTTGATGCTGATTAGATTCAGTATCTGTTATCGGAGCATCTTGATCAAGCTTCCACAAATCATCATAAGGTGAGCTAGGCTTATAAGTCTTAGGAGTATCTGTCTTTTCCGCATATAACGTTGTTCTTTCTTTTTTGGGCTGGATCAGTCTTGGATCAATATGCTCTTGAATCCCAATGCAAGCGTCCAATAAGTCCTCCACTTTCTCTTTCCCATAGGCAATTTCGTACTCCCGGATACGATCAGCACTAGCTGCCATACTTTCTACCATATTGCGATTCGTATTACTGAAGCGTACATTATTCTTGAAGAAATCGCAGTGAGCCAGTACATGTGCCACAATTAATTTATTTTGGATCAAGCTATTTCCGTCTAATAAAAAGGCATAGCATGGATTAGAGTTGATCACTAACTCATAAATTTTACTAAGGTTTAAGTCGTATTGAAGTTTCATTTTGAAGAAGTTTTTACCAAACGACCGGACGTATGAAACTAATTAAGAGTAGTTTATTTCCCTATCTTCACTACATCCTCAACAGGAATCCACCAGAAATCCTCATCGTTCTTTAGCTTGATCTGTTTAAATTGAGAATCAAACCTATCTACCCATCCCCATGCGGATTCAATTACTCCTCTACCCTCTTTTGTCTCTTTCCACCAGCTAATCGTAAGGGCGTAGTCATACTGACGTGAGTCAGATATCCTGTAGCAAAACTCGGCCAGCTCATCCTCTTCAATGATCGGCTTCTCGATCAGCTTCTTATCCTCATGATACTGCCGTAACCTTTCTGCATGTTCTGGTAAGATGAATTTCGTTACAAGCGGATCAAGGATTTTACTAGCCATCAAAACATCTCCTTAAATACGAATACGCGTTCTTATTTTATTTGATACTAAGGAGATTATGCAACGAACAGTTTTTGACTATCTAAATTAAAAAGGAAAATATTTTTTTAAAAATATACAAAATGCACCATAATTAATTACATATTTTTCAATTTATGTTTTGTTTTATGAAATCTAATTTCGTATAATGCAAATGTGTCGGCCGACATAGCTAATATTCTTACAACATTTTTTATTCGTTATTCTTACATACACTCATAAAGGAGGTAAGCACTTTTCTCTTTCTCTACAGATAGAGTAAAAGTGTTAAACAAATGAGCCTAAAGAAAATAGGATTATTCGCTATTGCGATGATTATGACCTTGTTTAGTTTTCAAACGTATTCGTTTGCAGCAGAAGAAATGGAATGGGTTAAAAAAGCACCAATCCCGACTCCTAGATACAGCGTTGGTGGCATAGTATATGATAATAAGATTTATGTATATGGTGGAACTCCTGGAATTGGTTCCTTTGATAATCTTGAAGTATATGATCCAGCAAAAGATAAGTGGAAAACGTTACCTAGTTCTTCTCATGCTAGATCAGATATGGCATTTGTAGAAAATCAAGGGAAGTTCTATGCAATCGGGGGAGACAGTAGTTCTGGTCCGACTAACATTGTTGAAGTGTTCGATCCTGTTTCAAAAATATGGACATCAGCTCAGTCTATGCCAACATCTCTTCGTATGATTAAGGCTGTTTCTTTAGATAATACTATCTATACTTTTGGGGGAATCCATAAGGGAGATGAACAGACTGATTTAGTATACTCATTTAATCCTGAAACGAATTCTTGGATTTCTAAAAATCCTATGCCTTTTAAAGGATATGCACACCCGTTTGTTAATAACGGTTCTATATACGTGATTCATATTAATATCGCTGAAGAAAAACTCACTATATATCTTTATGACCATTTACAAGATACATGGACACAAACAGATGAACTCTCTTATGAAATTGGGTTTATTGATAGTTCCTTACAATTTGATGGCAAAATCATCTTTATTACTCCCCTAACAGTATGTAGTTATGATGTAAGTACAAAAAAACTAACACCTTACCCAATCCCCCCTCTAAACAGAGGCGGAGGTGCTGATGGTATTGTAAATGATAAATTATATGTTATTGGAGGTACCTACATTGTTGATAACCACACATCTGGTGCTACTTCAGATGTAGTAGAGTTAAATCTTTCTAATCTAATTAATCCGGACCCGACTCCAGATCCAGACCCAGACCCTAATCCAAATCCCGATCCTAAGCCAAATCCTAACCCAAATCTAACTGGAAATGCACTCTTAGTAATCTACATGGATAGTGGTTTAGTCAAAGAATTTGAAATGACAAATGAAGAAATCAGAAACTTTACCGAATGGTATGAAGGTAGAGCAAAAGGAAACGGTAGAGAAGCATACATCGTTAATAAGAAATACAACATCGGACCTTTCAATTCTAGAAAAGACTTCATTAGCTACAGTCATATTGAAAGCTTTGAAGTTCAAGAGTACAGTAGATAATAAGACACCCCCTCCTACACTACGGAGGGGGTTCTCATGTTATTTAAGGTGATTATTAAGTTGTTTTACTCTAGGAAGCCCCTAGAGGGATTTCGTGGGTTATAAATAATTAAAGATCCATCTAGTCTAGTATTATATTTCTAACCTCTATTACACAAGTTCTTTCACTGTAAAAACATCCTGGATCTCCTTCCAAAAAACTTTATTCTCAATAAAATTCAAATTATATTTATCTCCCACTTTTTCAATAGCATTAAATAAATGCTCCAAATATGAACAATCAATATGTTTAGTATTAATATAGGTCTCAGGCACGAATCCAAAGTCAATGATATTCTCCTTAATGTACTTTTGTTGTCCATAAGTCAAAATAACCAATTTATTCAAACAGTATTCTATTGTCTTTTTATTGAAATTAAAGGAAACATTAATTTTAGAATATGGTTCTGATTTATTAAGATATAAATTATTTTTTGCCTTATTTTCTGAAAACACATTAAACACGGGATTAAATAATATATAATCAAAATTTGTGATTATATATTTAATCAAAAAACCTGTTGAAGAATATTGCCCCAATTCAATTGTTTTTAGGGTTACTTGTAATAGTACAAAAATAACTGCAAGCCTGAATTCTTGTAATTCCTTTGGCTCATTTTCCCCTGTAGGTGCAATATAATTAAATGGAATAGAGTTTATACCTTCAACCATCTGTAGTCTCTTCGTGGCTTCCTGCAAATCAGATTGCAAAAGTGAAAATTCTTCTTGTTCAGTACATCTCGACAAAGAATGTGTACTATTATAAATTTGTTTTGTATCATTTTGATGGACAGCATTGACTAAAAGAGCTTTATATACTAACACTAAACCTTTTTTCTCATCCCAATCTTTTGCTAACTCTTCCATTCCTTTATAAATAGGATCAAGACCAATATGCTTATCCCCAGACATTAATATTGCCAATTCTTGTAGGCAGGTTAAAAACTCAGTATTTAATTCCTTGGAGCGTGGCTTTAAAACAAAGAAAGTGTTAATTGCTTTGTATGCTTCTTCGATTTTATGATAATTTGATAACTCTTTAATTAATGATATGTGATTTCTTAGTATGGTCTTATACAACCCCTGAAATTCTACCTTATCTTTTTTTAATAAATATTCGAATCTGACCGTATTATCTATGTAACTTAAACGTGGCCATTCAAATAATTTACTCAACATGAACTCCCATTTCTTATAATTTATCTCATAAACCTCATTCATATTTTTCTCAACAGAAACAGTCAATAGTTGATATATACTTTCGATATACATATGTAAAATGGGGTACGTAGTGATTCTTCGCTTTTTTGTTGGAGCGAATAGCAAATTAGAAATGACATCATCAGTTTCTTTCAACAAATCATTTATCAACCAACGAACGTTCACATTCCTTAAAGTATCTATTAGCATTCTTATTCCGTATATGACCGAAAAAAAAGCTACTATTAGCCAAATCATAACCCTCGTTGAATGTGGGTAAGTAGTATCAATATTCATTGATATTGTATCTAGCTTTATAACATACACTAGCGTTTTCCCAAATAAAATTGTTAAAATTGATAATATAACAAAGATTATAAGTGACTTGTTTCTAGAATAAATCCCACTTGCTGATGCCGTTTTTTGTTCTCGATAAGAAAATACATAAAGAGTTAAACTGATCGGTAAGGCAATCCCCAAAATATTTGTTGTTATGGTTATTATATCTAATAAAAATTGATTAACTGTTAATCCTATTATGTTGTTAATATATAACGAGCCAAGAAAGTTAAATAATGTAATAAAAATAGTCGGCAGTAAAATTAAACTAATCCATATATTTCTGATAAGGATTTTTCCAAGTGAAGAGACCCAAGAATCACAAACCATTCTTATCTGGATTATAAATACAATAACACCAATTAAAGATTTAAATATAAACTCTTGGACAAATTTAAATCTTTTTGGCAAATCCCGAACGTTTTTACGGAACTTTTCGAATGTTCTCTGTTCCATTTCTATAAAAACTACCTGTAGACTAATAATTATTAATGAAAAGAACAATAATGACCATCTAATTTTCTCCATTTAATCAAACCACCCTCTGTACAAAAAAAGAGAGGAAAGAAGTATTAATTACTTTCCCCTACTAAAAATTGTTTGTAATAATTACTCATATTTTCCAATGTAATAATATTATTGGAATGGTCATGGTTAGCAACATCTCCACGAGCAATTCTCCAAGGTGCTTCTCGATGGGTTAATTCTTCAAGCTCTTTTCCAGTATAGGTACCATAAAGCCCCCATACAAATTCAAGTATAGCTTTTGTCTTCGGAAGTGAATCGAGCTTTATGTTTATTTGATTTAAAGTTTCTTTTTGTGGTGGAGTAATAACGTCATATCCCCAGTGTTTGTACATACTGTATAAAGAAGGTATAACTGGTCCGTGAACCCAGGCTTCGATTTCTTCATTAAATAATGGTTTATTTAGTATGGTTTTATGCCAAGATTGAGCATAGTATACAAGCTTTTGTAATTTTAAATGGGTAATAGCATGAGGCGTGTCTGAAACACTCTTTGATAAAAAAAACACAGCGACATCAAATACATTTAACATGTTTCTTCATCCTCCTCTTTAGTTATTAATTTAATTCTAAGTTATTCCCTTAAAAAAGTCACCAATTGTATTGCATTTTATTTCAAAAAAGTTTATAATACCATATTTTGTGCTCGTGATCATTTCGCATACAATATATGGTATCATTTTATGTTTTAATGCAATTTTTCCATTTCTCCTTGTATTTTCATAGAGCATTTGTAATTTGTTTTCTATTCTTATTTTACCACAAAATGGCCAGAAACGGAACGCATGTTCCTGTTCAATCAAAAAAGGCATTCCAAGTGTGTGCTGACATGCTCTTTAAACTGTTCTTATTAATTCTTTCTTGCTTGCCCACTAGCAACCCTTAGTTCATCTGCCAATTGACCGATCCTAACAGCCTTATCCTTCATTCCCATTTGATTATAGAAAGTCCATTGACCTTGAAGTGTCCTATTTTCTATACCAATAATGTAATTCATAACCTTAGAGAGATGCTTATAAACAACAAGAAGGATTGCCTTCTCCCCAGAATATAAAACGAAATATGATGATGAGAACAAAGATGTACTTATTGCGTAAAAGAGTAAACGGATTGAATAGAAAAACATGCTTCATTCAAAATTTTCTCAGTCCCTCTACTATTGTAATGTTTGTACGAAGAAGAAAAGTTACTGGTTTATGAAACTTTTGGAAATGAATAATCGTCCATAAGATTAGGACAATAAGGTATTAAATAGAGGAGTTGTAATTACATGGCAAAGAAAATCGGTATAGTAGTACTCTTTCTATTGATTTGCATTTATGCAATTAATCTTCAAACCGAAAAAAAGGAACTTGAATTAAGACTGGAAATTCTTGCAGGACATAATTTATTTCTTCTTTTAACTACTTACGATGAAATACAAGACTTGCTTAATTCAGATAAGAAAAGCACTGATATTATTATTAATGTAAAAAAGAAACTTGAAAATATAAAAGAGTTCTCATCAACCATTGATACTGCTATAGGTCGCGGGGACTTACAAACAATCTATTTTAAATTTACTGAGATTTTTTCACATTTTGAAAATATTAGTGCTTCAGTTGGTAATAATAAATCAAAGGAGCTAATTGAAATCAAGGGTCTAATACAAGAACTAAAAACAATCATTCTTGAAACTTATTATGTAAAAAACAATACTGAAGGTGGTAAAGCCGAATTGCACATTAAACATTTTGACAAAATCGATGCATTTATTGAAAGAATAACTAAATTTAATAAAGGGTTGACTTAAAAAAATTAATCCCTTGTTAAGCCGTCCTCTTTACAAAAAAGGTTGAGCAGTTCTAATTTCGCTCAACCTTTTTTTATAGCTTCTATATACTCTTATGACTTTTAAGTTACCAACGTGCTGTTCGCAAATCATCAAAATAGTCAATAATACCTCTTACAATATTTTTAGCAACGTAAGATAATTCTCGGGAACTATCTAACCAGCTTTCATCAATTTGGCCAATTTCAAGTAACGTTTTTGCACTGGCCTTAGTGTCTCGTAGTATTGCAAAGTCCTCTTCGTAATAGTTCATATCATTATTAATGGCAATATCTTTAGCCAAAGTTTTGGAGGCTTTTGCGTCGGGATGATGAAATGCACCAACTCGACCGTATTCAGTGTTTACATGAATACTGACTAATACATCCATTCGAGAAAACTTTTTATTAATGTACTTTACTCGTTTATTGATATCATCGTTGATATCTTTGCCACCAAAATCTGTATCCCGAGTACGAGTCAAATAAACCGTTGCACCTTTTTCCTCTAGTTTATCTCTAAGAATTTTACTCATTTCTAAAGTAATATCTTTTTCTTTTCTATCACGATTGGTCTTTCCATCGAATCGCCCACCATGCCCTGGATCAATAATAATTGTTCTACCTTTTAAAATTCTACTCATTTATTAAACTCACCTACTAGTATAAGATAAGATAATCTGGCCAGAATCACCTTTCACTTATCTAGGTAAAAAATCAAAGGAAATAGCAACTAATTTATTTTTATTAATTGCGACGTAAAACCACTACCTTTAGATATCGGAGAGTATCAAGCACTCTTTGGCCAAATATCGCCTTTGCGAATAGCTTCTATCATGGCAACCTTCATTTCCTGAATGCTATCCTCCCTTGACATTTTAATAAAACACGCGAGATATTCCATGTCCGGTTCAAGATATCCAATGATTTCCATCGAAGCCTGATTATCACCAGTTTGAGCACGTTTTAGCATTATATAGAACGAGTTATTCTCTTTGCTAGTAACCTTAGATATTTTATTTTGCATTTATTAACTCCTTGTCTTGTGATGTTTAATTTTCTAGCTACTTCCTCTTCAGTCATTCCGTCAATTACGGTACTTCTGATGATAAAACGTGCTTTTTCAGGAAGTTCACTTAATAACTGTTGTACATAGAGTTGAGAGGCTACAGTTTCCATCGTATCTTCACCAAATCGTGGTTCAATCATTGTTGTTTCACTAATACTGCGTTTTTTAGAGGTGTATTGTAAGCGCCAAGCAATTCGTCTAAGTATTCTTTTACAATGTTCTTTCATGAGTTCATCGGTCAATAGTATCACCTACTAATAAAATCTCTTCAAACTAAGTAGAACCTAATTTTTTAGCCATATTGATAATTAACGTGGCAGCATAATCACCTAGTACGGTTCCACCTTTGGTGGCGTTATTTTGCCAATATTCAGGCGTTTTAATGATGCCAGCTTTTACAAGAACCTCTAATGATTTATCTAGATCACTCATAGATGCAACTCCTCCTTTTGGTTTATACGGATGTCCCACGTATCCACAAAATGCTTTGACAACAGCCTCTGCATACATCTCCCAGTTAGCTTTTAACAGTGCTGCGTCACCCGTATTGTCGATAAAACCATATTCCATGATCGTTGTGTCTACAGTGCCTGTCTCTCGATGCATGAAATAGTAGTCAGTACCAACATTCCCCAGGCGACTATACACCTTACGGAATTTCTGGCCGCAATCCACGACTGATTGAACGAGCACTTTTGCCAGCTTGTCAGTAGCATGAATCGAGTGGATAGCCTCCACACCTTCGCCACCACCAGCGTTTATATGGTTTGAAATGCAATACTTAGCCCTACTCTGCTTAACCGCTCCTGTGCGCTGTGGGGGCATCAGGGTAGTATCTGCTGTTCTTGTAATAGCAACTGGCAATCCTGGCTCTTTAAATCTATTAAATTGGTACAAGCTAATTTGGAGAGTTAGGTCTTTTTCCCTCATTCCATTCCCGACTGCACCTGAGTCAGTACCTCCATGTCCTGGATCGATAATTAAAATAGGTGTGGCCACTCTATCAACTCCCTGGTCATATTTATAAAGTTGGTACTCTTCGATTCGTTTGATAAGCTTTTCAGCGTATTGTGAATCTGTTGCATATCCTGCTTTCTCAATCTCATGGCAAGCAGTACGCCAATCGGTGTTAATAATCTTGCCGTAACGTGGTCTCAACAAAAACTCCGAATGATCACACACAGAATCTTCCCAGTCATGATATTTACGAAAAGGAGATTTCCTTGTTATTTTCTTTCCATGTTCTTCTTCTGGAGAATCCCTTTCGTAACTACCTGCAGGTCCGACTCCCTTAATGCCAAACCAGTTATTTGCATTAACTGCCAGCTCGGAAGCTCCCCATCCTGATTCTAATATCCCTTGTGCAATGGTTAGGGATGCAGGGATACCGGTACGTTGCATTTCATGGATAGCAATAGGGGCTAATTTGTCTATAAAGTCCTGTGGTCTCATTGCTCCACATCTCTTTTCTGGAACGAGTTTTTTGTACCCGAATGAATCCCAATAGCAGCTGTTGCCTCAAGAAACGCAATCTTGCCAGCTTCGAGTAAGTCGCCACCGTAGAGTAAAGCATTGATCGCATTATAAGCTATCGCCATCACAACAATAGCAAGAGGAATGTAATCGTTTGGGAACCAGCTCCGTGTTTTCAACCATGCTCCTGACGCCATTACGACTGCAATTACTAAACCAATTTCTATCATCATTAGCCCACCTTTTCTTTTAGCTCTTGTAATTCGTTTTCTAAGCCGTTTAGACTGCGTTCGATCTGTTGCAATGTAGTGGTATTACGTTCTAATTGAATTACCATCCGCTCGTTATGCTCCATGAGCTTGGCTTCGCGTGTCTGAGCCTGTTTCACTAGTTGGGTCTCGCGCTCTCTTCCTTCCTTTTTTGTAGAGAATAACAGCCAAACAAACAGAGCAGCGAACGGGCCCTGTTGAAGCAATGTGTTCATTACGCTCTCTTCCATGCTTTTCCTCTCCTTATCATACCCCTTGGGGTAAATAAAATAGGGAGCCGCAGCTCCCCACGAAAAAACGCCTCTCCAGATCGGAAAAGGCGTTTTATGATTCAGTTTGTTCAACTAAATATTCTGCTACGGGAACCCTATAAACTTCTGGTAAAGATTCAATTTCTCTGCGACCGACTTTTACCAATAGGCTGTACACAGGAATCATATACGCTTTAACCATTTCTACTTCTCTCCTTCTAGTGTTTTTATTTTTGCTTCCATTCTAGTTACCATCTCTTGTAACTGAGCAATAGCTTCATAGGCTTCTATTAACTCTGGCGAGATTTTACCCTTCTCCCGCTCTTTCTCCAATTCATCTAAATCCATAGGTTTCATTAAAATCAATCGAATGCACCTCCGAATCCTTTTACAATCACAGACTCAGTTGCAACTCCTTTAACAAAAACAAAGCGCACACTAACGCCCCATTTTTCTGCTGTTTTTTCCTTGTTGGTGAAGATAAAGCCACGGTTGAATTTGACGTTGTTAGTGGCATCTTCCCACGTAGGCGAATCGTCAAACGCATTGTTACACACCTCGACTTTATAATCTGCACCAGGAGGAACTGTCGCATCAATCGTTATAAGAATACGTTTAGCAGCGATAGTGGTATCAAAAGGTTTCTTTAGAGAGAATGCTATCTTGTCGGCTGATCGATGGAAAGTAAACGTCCTAGTCGACTTCAAGCCTTTACTGTCGGTTGCCTCGATCGTTAATGTGTGGGCTTCTGTTAAAGAGAGCCGCAGCCACATGTCCAGTGGGATAGTCAACGTATTTTCCATTTTGTCAGTTCCAGCGAATGTACGGATTGCCTTACCATTGATTTTCTCCGTGATGGTAAACGTGTCACCCTCTGGCTCTGTGACAGTGTATTTCTTTGAAGGAACAGAACTAAGTGTGCCAAGGTCTTCATTTTGACCGCTAATAACGGGTGGTCGGTTGTGGACGACTCGGAACGTAAATCCAAACACGGTAGATTTACCACCTTGGTCATCTTCAGCCCAAACAGATAGAGTGTAATCGGTGTTTTCGGTTAGGTCAGAGCCTGTTATATCTGTTGTGCCATCCCAAATGCGTTTGTTGCTGTATCGTAAATTCTTGACAAAAGAAATAGGCGTTGATCCGTCTGACACTCCGGAAGCAATCGCCCTTATCGTACCGTTGTCGATACGGTATTTTGTTGTGACTACGTTGTCCTTGTCGGTGTCGGTTACGTGCCCCTTAATACCCAACGTAGCATTTTCCGCAAGCATTTGGTTTTGGGGTGGAGACGTGAGTTTGATATTCGGATTAGAGTTATCGGAATACTCGATAGTTACCGCATACTGATAGTAATGGGTATAGCTTCTTGTATCGTATCCGGATTTCGTTACAGGACCACTATATACTTGTGTGTATCTATAAACTGCTGTAGAAGGTCTCGTTGCCATCCCTGAATATGTTGCCGTTGCTGTCATACTCCAATATTCATCTGGGTTACGTCCAGATCGGGTGCAAGCCCCAAAAGAAACGGAACCAGTGCGGTATAAAGTTCCGCTAAGTCCCCCCTCATTGTATGGGATAGAACTAGGTAACGATCTTTCCGCACTTCTCTCCGCTTCAGGACAAGAATTCATTTTTCCACTTGATACCGTATGGCTTTTAGATACAGACTTACTGGTTCCAGGAGACCCACTTACTAGTGTTTCAGTTGGGCTTCCACTCTTACCTAGATTTCCGCTGAATCCACCTTCGTTATACGGTATACTACCTGGAAAGGAATTGGATGAGCTTGTTTGCGAAGTAGTTACCACTTTAGTTTCAGAAGGTACATAGGAGCCACCTGACTGTGCCCAACGAGTGTGGGAACCTCCGGAGAAAGTGAACGTTACAGTATTGCCGCTCACTTTATATGATACCGTCCCCGTGTTAACCGTTACAGACTTAATACTATTTAGGCCTGGTATGGTTAAAGTGTGTGTTTGTGCGCTATATGATAATTCATCGAATTGTTTTTCAAGTTTTTTTATCGTTGCCACTATACCACCAACCTTTTGTTAACCTCGTCATACCAGCCTTCTGTTAGGCTCACGTCATTTAAGGTCACAAAATTCTCGAAGAACACATTCCCTGTAAAATTATTAAACAATGCGTCTTTAATCGTCTGTACCTCGATCTGGAGCGCAGCAATCGCTACCGTATGCTGTTCCAGTAGCTTGTGCGCATCGTCAATCCCTTTTTCCCATCGATTAATATCTGTCTCCATGACAGGATCATCACCCTGCCAGTCAAGCTTTGCTTGGTACGGCATTACTCTTTCACTCCTCTCACTTCAAATTCGAACCGAAATTCCAACGATTGATCGTCCAGCACATCTATGTTCGCAGTCCTTTCAGTTATGGGATTCCCTAAATCGTCCAATAGCTTCAAAGAGGACACTTTGGTTATTCCGATCACTGGTTCTGTGATCACAATGACATTACCTCCCTCCTGCTTGATAGACCTCAATTGGACAGTTTGGTTATTTAATATAAGGGTAGACGCTCTCTTTGCCAAATCCTCTACAACCCTTTCCAAATAGGCTTTATCCATCAATAATCACCTCATTTTGATATGTAAGAGGGGTCATGCGAACTCGAAACTCATGAACCTTGTGATATCTCCGCTGATTTACTTTGATAGTCTCAACGAACTCAATTCGATCGTAGCTTGCTAACTGCGGCATAAAAACATGGGGAACCCGCTTTCGCTTATGAATATCATGTACCCATGAAGCAATGTCATAAATTGACCATAGGGGAACCGAGATATAGAAATAACCTGTATCTGGGCTTTCTGTTATCCCAATTCGGTCTATTCCATCTGGTGAGATAAATAATTGAGTTATTTCTATTGCCATAGCAGGAGTAAATGGATTAACCTGTCGGTACTTTGCAATTACTCTCGCCCGTCTTGTCTCATAGGAATCTCCAAACTTTGGCACAACCTGAAACATGTATTCCCAAAACACCAAGCCCCATGTGGCTGTTTGGATATTCATTTGTTGCTCCAGATCGGTTTTCTTACCTCGCTGGTAATCTATCTCCCCGCCAGCTCCATCAAAATGCTGAATAGTAGCTATGTTTTCATACCAGTATGGCGGCAAACATTCTCTATATCTCTCTGGAATCATCCTCATATCGCTGTCACCGTTACCGATTTGATAATGGGAATCGTAGCAAAGGATATAGGGATATTAGCTTGACCCTCGTTTAACTGGACCTCACTATAATCAATGACACCTGGTACTTTAAACAGACGGTAAATCTCGGAATATAATATCTTTGTTTTCTGAGCAGAAACATAAGCACGTATATTGCTTTCAATCTGTGCAATAGTGGCGGTAAGATCGGTTGTATGCTCCCATTCGAGCAATTTACCTGAGACAGTAATTTCAATTATTGGAGCAGGCTTTACAATGATTTTATCGTTCATATGATGCTTGTCTGGTAAAGCCAAATGTTTTTCTACGGCTTTTTAATAAGCTCCTCACTTGCTGGCATCCCGTCTTGACTGATCAAAGCAATGTGAACAGTGTTTGGCGCTTCCCCCCAAATAAACGGATCGCCTACATTAACGACTTCTTTTATCCATCGTTTGTAGTCAGATTCAGCGCCCCTCCCCTCTTCAGAGGCCGCCTTTTCCATTAATCGTTGTAAATACAAATCGTCTGGTTCATTTTCTTTTCTGGATAAGACTAAAAATACTCCCCAAGCATCCAGAAATTCCCCATCAGACCAAGGTAAAAACCACTGCAAGAAACGGTATTCATCTAATTGCTGCTCCTTTGACAAGCTGCCTAGTAGACCAATCCATTTTATACCTCCATGGAGTCGTCTCCTTTTCCTCCTTCACTTCCCTGTCTTCTTCAAATACTGGAAACATTACCGCACCTCCCCTAGCACCAAATATTGACCATTGGTGCATCGCATTAAAGCGTACTTTGCTCCCAATTGAAGTTCTGTGAATAGCTCATCCTTAAAAAATACTAGATCATCCTCCACCTCTTTTAGAGGCGCAGGGTCCTCATCCAATTTAATGACCACAGGAACATAGCTTTGTAGAACACCAAATTCAATCTGGGTATCACTTATGCCACTTCTCGCTTGGGTAATTAATCGATTAATCGCTTGTTGCATAGGCTTTACCTACTTTCCAAGGAAAGGTCCATCATATATTCCATTCCTTTGCTTTGAGCACTACTAGACGTTACAATCCACTGTGTTTGTTTGCCATTCCGCTCCAAGATATCCACACGCCAACCAGCTCGCAGTTTAGCAATTGCCGGATCGGTTGGGGCACCAGAGGGAAATAAAAACGCCGTAGGCAATCGCGGAGGAGCTGCACCCAAGAGGAACAGCAACGCGGTAAGCCACGGCTTTTTTCGTAGATACTTCCCTGATGATGTAGCCGAGATTATAGAAGAGATTGAAACTAAGTCCCCTCTTGATATGTTGTGGGAAAACATCATGATTCAGTACACAGCTCAGCGTTTGACTCACTTTTCATTGTAGTACTACATTGACCTGATTGTAGTACTACATTCCATTTGTCTCGGCTTTTCCAGTTGCTTATTGTTTTTTCTTTTTCGCCTAGTTGGTCAGCAAGCTCTCGATTGCTAATATTTCCGCTACTTTCGAGCCATAGCTCCAAGGCTTTGTCGCGGTTTGGACTTCTTACTCTAGCCATTTACATTATCACCACCACCTATTGAGTTTGTTTTGCAAAAGAAAAAGCACCACTTGGGTGCTTATGTGCCTAATTAGATTCTTAATACAATACTTCCAATGCAAACTCATTTAAATTAAAAATTTCTTCAAAAGATTTCCCATCAATTCTAACTTTATCAATAAGTTCTTGAGGGGTGGTAAAACACACACTGTCCTCGTAAAATTTGCAAAAACAAAAACCGTTTTTTGTATTCGTAATTGAATAATCGTCTCCCTTATATTTAAACTCCACTTCTCTCCCGTCTAGTAAATCCGATTTAAATTGCTTGTATGTATAGTCCATTACATTTCTCCTCACAAAATAGGGATATAAATCAATCTAAAATCAACTCAATAAAGTGAATGCCTATTACCCTTTATACACTAAATTAAAGAAAAGAACCACCATTTGGTGGTTCTGCAGGCTGTGGACAAACTCTTCTTAAGCTACTGCTATAAGGGGAGTTTGTTTTATTTTTTGCTGGTAAAAGGTTAGTAGTTGAAGAAGCTTACGCTTCTCCTTTTCAGGATTCCAAAGCCACGTAGCGAGCTTTTTTAAATTCATAGAAGCAAAAACAAGCATCACCTGCATGGTCACTTTTTTAATCCCTCGTAAAGTGGTCCATCTCAAGCCATGCTTTTCCTTCAAATCTGCAAATACTCGCTCAATCGTTTCTTTTCTTTTTGAATAGATTTCCTTATTTTTGAGTGTATGTCTAAGATGATCAGCTTCTTCTATATATTCTGCCCATATATGACGACTGATTTTTTTCACTGTATCCTTGCTATTTGTACATTGGTTCCGAAAGGCACAATCTTTGCAAATTGATGGATTCGATCTGTATATTCGATACCCCTCACGGGTTGTTGTCTCATAAGACAATACTTCATTTGCAGGGCAAACATAGCAATCATAATATTCATCATAAGCATATTCGTATTTCTTAAAGAATCCCTCCTTTGTACGTGGTCGTGTATATGGCATTGCAGGACGTATACCAGAAGTAATGAGGGTTTTAGCAATATAAGGGGTTTTATAGCCTGCATCTACTGCTACTGCATAGGGTTTTCCTACTTGATGAATAGCTTGATTTAATACATCCTGAAACATTTGACTGTCGTGAACGTTAGCAGCTGTTACTTTTGCACTCAATATAAATCCGTTCTTATCGCTTGCGGCATGGAAGGAGTATGCAAATAATCTTTCTTTTTCATCCTTAATAAACCAACCACTATCAGGATCAGTAGTGCTCAACTTCACTTCCTTTTGTATAGACTCAGACTTTTTTGGCAAGGGTTTCTTTCCGTGATCGATCCTATCCTGATTTAATTCTTCTTCTAAATAAGATAGATATTTTTTAGGTTCTTGTTCAACTATGGTCTTTCTGTATTTCTTCTTATTCGCATTAGCCTTTACGTGAGTAGAATCAATAAACATAACAGAAGAATTAACAAATCGATGCTTAAGAGCTTCTCCAAGAATATGTGCAAAAATGGTTTCAAAGAGATCTGTATCTTGAAAACGGCGAGCATAATTTTTACCGAAGGTAGAGAAATGAGGTACTGGTTGAGTGAAGTCATAACCGATAAACCACCGATAAGCTACATTCGTTTCCAGTTCTTTAATTGTCTGACGCATAGATTTTATACCAAATAAATATTGAATAAATACGATCTTTATTAGCACAACAGGGTCGATACTTGGTCTCCCATTATCTTCCGAATATTTGTCTTTTACAAGATCATATATAAAAGTAAAATCAATTGCTTTCTCAATTTTACGAACTAAATGATCAGAAGGGACAAGTTCATCTAACGAAACAAAGGACAGTTGGTAACGGCCTTCTGCATCTTGTCTTTTTAACAAGTAACTCACTCCTTTCTGCTATATTCATACATTCAACAAAAAAGCGTGCAGACCTCCATACCTTTCGGTATTTTGTCTACACGCTGAAGAACCACCATTTGGTGGTTCTGGTACTTCTAGTACCCATCTCCTCTTGGAGGAGTATTCTTCCAATTCCAATCATGTCTATGAGGTACTTTTGGATGCTCTTTTGCGTTTCCATGATTAGTATAGTCAATATCCATATCGGCTTTACCGGTGTGATCATAGTATCTACGTTGCACTAACTCACCTTTTTTAACTAAATCTTTTGAAGACAATCTATCTCCTTTAGTCGGCAAAACTCTTTTATCATCTACAACTTCATGATTGCCAGTTTCCTCGCCTTCTTCTTTTGCATCTTCATATCCTTCCAATAGATACATATAAAGAGTGAGACCAGTTGCTTGTGCCGTATTAGGCGTCAAAGTAGGTAAAACAGCACCAAACAACATTGCGACAGTAAAGAATAGTGCAAAAATCTTTTTCATAATTTTAACCTCCGTTTATAAATTTTACCATGGTAATTATTGATTATAATGGTAAATAAAATTTAGTAAAGTTAAAAGAGTATAAATATAATTGAAAATATTAAATTTTTTTCCGCGAATGAAACTCTGCTATTTCTTGCTTAAACTGTCGAGAGAGCTAGAAATAAGAGAATGCAATATTTTCAGCTAACACATTTGCATATGCTTATTATTTGATACTCTCGCAGCGCCTGAGCCTCGTCACTCCTGCGCCCAAACATAAGATGGGCAAGTATCATACTCCTTCTGACTTCCATATGATGGTACACACATATCAGTTATTCACAAGTAGAAGGAGAGATTGAAAATGTATAAGTATACTGTTCGCCTGCATGTGCCCCAAAGAAGAGGGCGTGTCCACCTTCGTTTAGCAAATCCTGATATTACACGCGACTCAGTTATCCACATTTCAGTTAGCCAAGCACGACCTTTAGGTGGTATATTTGGTGCGGCTTTTAATCGAATTTTTGGGAGCGCAAGTATTACCGTGCAGAACATTACACCGTCCGACGGTGAAGTTAATTTTTATGTGTTAGTTGATTGGCCACAGCCGCTTGACATCGCTGCAGACATTTCGATTTTCGATCCAACTGATAACATTGTTTATGGGAGATGACGAAAGAATCATAGGGTCATATTTACAGCCTAATATTGTCCGACCGGAGCATGGCCATAAGTTCGTTTCCTGTTTCACGCTTTCTCCTACTACGCCCTGTTTAGGCTTTTACCACTAACCTATAGGGAATGTCCGATGTATGACAAATGTGAGTCCTTGATATTTACATCTTCTTTCGTCGTATCTGAAGTTGTCGTTACTCCCAACTCGCAACGCCTGAGCATAGCTAAATAATTAATAATTTCTAAATAAATAGGCACCTATCCAATCCATCTCGGTTAATTGCTCATAAGTTATTCTAAATCTTGGGCAATTGGAGGTATTTATGATTAAGAACCAAGAAAATTATAATTTTTATAATCGGAAGACCGGAGCAAAAGCACAGCAAGTACCACAGATAAATTCGATACAACCAATTTATCCTTTAAAATATGGGTATCCAGCACCGCCAATTTGTGAAAACCACCAAATGGCTATCACTCCAAGTCAACCAATAGAAGCTATACAGATGCCGCAAGTTTTCTCAAATCACCTATCCTGCGTTCAGGAATGCTTCCGTTTGGAGAATAAACAAGCAAGGTCTGATTGCATAAGGCAATGTAATTGCAAGTATTTAAATCGAGACTGTCCCATAACCTGTGGATATTGCGAACCAGATCCCAGTTCTCCTACAGGATATTCAGAGTACTGTTGTATACACTATCCTACTGGAAACTACTGCTTCAAACGACCATGCTCCCTACCACTTCCACCCCCGCCTGATGAATGCGGTTGGTCTGATTATTTGTACTGTTGGACTGTTTGGCCTTTCTGCAAGATATTCTGTGCACAAAGTCCAAATAAAGAAGCATGCTACCGTGGATGCACAGGATTTTTTGGATGTGACTGTAGGTAGTGTTGATACAACTTCACCAATAAAGTATTCAGTCTTGGACTCCGACTAATATAAGCGAAGAGCGAGCCGCGGTTATTACATCAAACTCTGCTTTTGGTTGCTTGCCCTTTACATCCCGTAAGTACTCCAATCATATTTATGCTCGTACTCTTTGCCTTCTTTTCTTCTCTATGAGTTGATCTCGTAGTTTGGTCGTCAATTACCGTTTTGTTGGGCAACCGTTGAAGTTTGATTGGAATCAGAAGCTACCCCACTCTCCTGAACGTTAGATATTGATTTGCCATTTATCTATATAGGCTTCGGTGATTTCATACCATGTGAATCCAAGCATGTAGATTAATGCTATAAAGTCTGCAATAGCATCGAAGAAATCCCATTCATCCATTTTTGTTGATAGCTTGTCAAAGATACGGTTGAACAAATCAGTAGCATCAGATCCCCTTAAAGTTCTTTGAACGTTACAATCCCATTTATCCGGTATGCCTAGATGTATCCCTAAGGATAGGAAGAAATGAAGAGTATCGGCTGCCTCTTCAAGCGCCCTATCTCGATTCATAGGTTTATCAGACCAGTGCTTAAAGCACCTTACTTCATTAGCAAACTCAGATAGCTCAACTCTTAAAGCAAGGATTGTGTTATCCCATAGGTCTTGATCTTCCAATCCTTTTTTCTTGATGATGTAATCATTTAGTAGGCGCTGCCTTTCGAAAAGTGGTTCCAGATCAATATTGTTCTCTTTAAATGGTTTAAAATCAGTATCATTTAACATCAGTGTCCATCTCCTCACGAATGACTTGTTTCTGCCAATCTAGTTGCTCTTTGTTCAATATTTATTTAACTATTTGATTGTCCTGTGTATCCATCAATCCTCACTCTCCGATTTTTTTATTTGCCAAAGGTCTACGCCATTGTTAGTTTTAAGAAACCTTACGTGGCATCCAAGCATCAACATAACGTAAAACTTGCTCTAACTCCTTACGACGTACATCCTTGTAACTCGATACTCCCCAACGATCTTTTATCTCTCGATGCAGTTGTCGAAATAATTCACTTCTGCGTTCTTGATCTATTTCCAGCTCGTACACTTTTCGAGCAATTGCTTTTTGTAAATTACGCTGTTGACCACTATCCAACGTAATTTGCCTTTCTACCTTATACTCTAGTTCACTGAGTTTTTGACCGTGTGTTTGTGTAATGCTTTTAACCTCTTCCATTTCCTCAACCATTTCTGCTGTGAGTTTGAGAGATTGAATAAGAGCTTGTCGATCATTCAAAGGAACCACTTTGTTTTGATTTAATTTTTCTTTCATCTGTTTGAATTGTTTTAAGAAGCGAATTTTCATTTTCATTGCTTCTGGTGTTACATAACTCATGGCTACTAGAGCAAAAGCATCTTCTGTTAGATTGTATTTAGGATACATTTGCTTGTTTTGAGGGTGTATGTAATGGGTCTCCTCAAAAAGTTGAGGGTACCCCATTCTTTCTCACCAGCTTCAATCAATTTTTCCATTTGATTTCGGATATCACGCATTACATTGTCGTGGGATTTTCTAAAGACCTCTGCGATTTTTAGACTATCTGTGAACACCTGATTGTTTTGAATAAAGACTAGTTGATTCATGCTTGATTCCTCCTTGGTTGTCTTAGTGATTCGTATAATTCTTTCAGCTCGGGATCATCCATGATCGTTTGCTTTTGTGTAACGCGTGTTGGTTGTTCCTGTTGCTCTCGATCTATCTGGCGTTGAACAGCAGCTGGGTATTTGTCTTGCAGAACTGGTCTATTGCCATATCCTTTTTTGCCTTGTACAACTTGCAAATGGTTAGCCCTCTCTGCTTTGGAACGCTCATGATCTTGCTTATTTAGTTCAGCGTGTTCGGCTGTTTTAATGCCTCTTGATGGGAATTTATTAATAATGCCCTTGCAATAGTTCCAATCCTTTCCTTTCTCTGCTGCCTCTCTCATGGCCCAAGCAATAGCTGACATTTCTATTCCGTCATCGAGGTAACTATGTAAGAGTTCCGTCATGATGAAAGTTGGCTCGAAAACGAAATATTTTTTGTATTGGTCAAAGGTACTGTTGTATACGTATAAATCTCTACCACCTACCTCCACCACCTCGCAGGAGGATTTAGGAGGTGGTGTATTATCTGTATATATTTCTGATTCTGTATATGAATCTGTATCTGTATATATAGCGTGACTTGGCGTGACATCTTGTGACTTGCCTTCTTTTACTTCGTGACCGTCACGCTTAGAATCAGTAGAACCAGCGTCATCATTAGCTTTTTTCTCTTCTGACTCTTTCTGCTTTTTCTTCTCTTCTGCTTCTTTAGCGCGTTGTTTCCTTTTTCTCTCTCTTGTGTTCTCTGGTTTATCAGATGGCTTTTCATATTGTCGATTCATGAAGTTGATCAATGTCACGCTACCATCGACGTGACGCTCCATCATTTTGAGCGTGACACACATTTCAATAAAACCATTCGCTTGATCTAATTCTGACGCTGTTAGGCCAGCAACATGGGCTAAATCTTGATCGGTGTATTCAATGCCATCGGCAATGAACAACCGACCTCGATCTGTTGAATTAGATGCCTCACACATAGCTGCAATCCATAACCATTTCTGTGTTGCGTTTAATCTTCGTAATTTCGGGTCAACTAATATTTCTGGATAAAGTCTCAGCCATTTGATCATGTCCTCACCTCTACGACGCTCCATTTGTGTAGTACGGGAGCAATACTTTCTCTCGATAATTCCGAAACGCTTGACGCCCTTCTTTCGTGTGGTGAGCCTTCCAATGGCACGTGCCTGTTTGAGTAGATGGTCCGCAAGCTAAGGCGAGGTTATGGGCCTCTCCAGTGCCTCCCTCGCTTCTAAAAATGATGTGGTGTGCTTGTAACCATGTCGTCTTACCACACAGCACACAACGCCCTTTGTCTCGCACCATTACTTCTTTGTAGACCTGGGGAGTAATTCTCCCCTGATCTACCCGTTTTTTTGTTCTACGCTTGTAATCTGGCTTTGGTACGGCTCTTACTTCATCAAACATTCCCATGTGATCAACCCCATTCTTATGCTGATTCTTCTTGTGTATCTGGTTTCGTTTCTTCCTCTACTTCTATCACTTTGTAATCTGCATCAAAGATATTGTCTGATTCACTTCCGTTATCCCTACGCGGTTTCAACACTGCTTCATCAAGAGCTAATTTTTCTTGTACTTCAATACTGATAGGCATGTATTTTGCCATTTCTTTAATGCATGTTTTCTTTGCCATAGCATCAAAGTGATTTACCCATGGCCCCACGAGCTTATCGTTTTTCTTTGACTTCGAATGTTTCGTAGCGTGTTGCTGACATTGCTCTGCTGTGAGAGTAAAAAAATCAAATGCGCCGTCCTTTAACTTGTAAGCTGAATAATATCTGACTGCTTTTCCTTCATCTTTAGGATTCCGTTCTTTGATACGGGTAATTGCTTGATCCATCATGATTTCTAAGAAGTCATCCTTATTAGGCTGAAAATTTTCTAGTAGATGTAACATGTCGAACGGGACATGAACCAACCTCTTATCTTCGCCTTTTAAGTAGATAAACAAATCGTTTTCGTACACTGTTTCTGCATAGATTTTTGATACATCACCTGTGCGCCGTATCAAGTCGATCTGCCCTTTGTAACCGATTTGGAATTGGCATTCCCATCTTCCAGTTTCGTTATCCTTAAATGGAACAAGGTACGCATGTCCCATTAAATTAGGTTCAAGTCCAAGCGTTGCACAATTCATTACAGCTCCTACTATTGATGCTGGCGTGCAATCAGCTAACTTTTGAGTGCGACTGATTGCTGTTAGTGTTATTCTCGCAAGCCTCTCTGGTGTCATATGCTTTGGAACGATTGATTTAATAGCTTGGAAGTTATCTGCAAGCTCCTTTTTGATTATCATGTTGAAATTTTCGCCTTTAGTTTGCGTTCTAGCAGCAAGTTGTTTTGAGATATTAGATTGATCTACTTTTTTATCCGTTGTCATTCTTATTCGTCTCCTCCGATAACCCTGAATGTTCTACTTCTCTTTCCGGTTTTCCAAGAGAACTTTAACTCACTTTGAAAGTAAGCTAATTCGTGATTTTTCATGTATCCTTTGATCTGGTTCACGGCTGTTTCTTCGCGTTTCATTGCATCTTTTTTTTCGGCCCTTGCTTGATAAAGCATCTGTATACTGTCATAGGCGTCTTCTGGAAGTTCAATGATGGATCGTGAGATAGATTCAAGATATTGGTCACTCAGATACTCAGTGTCTTGTTGAGAGTATGCTGGAGGTACTTTTGCTTTTATATGGCTATTCCAGAACTCACGTTCCACCGTAATTAGATTTTTGATTAACTCATCATCTCGTTCGATGACTCGCCACTGAAAATCCCAACCACCGATAAGCACTGCTATAAACCATCTATCTGCTCCTGTAACAGCCATGTAGTGATTGCACTGAAGGATATATTCTGTAGGAGCCTGTGTTCCTGACCAATCATTCCGACAATACTCAGCCGTGTTCTTGCATTCTAATCCTGCATTTTGACCTGGTAGCCATCGGTCAATATTAGCTAGCATAAAATCATATTCTGGATGCTGAAATATTGCATTTTGCCGCCATACTTTATATCCTGTATCTTCTGCAAACCATTCAGCTATAAGTGGCTCTAGCATACGTCCTGCTTTCATTTTTTGATTGTCTTCTACTGGAGGAGCTTGACGTATACAGCCATTGGTGACCTATAACGGCTCATCTGGCAAATAGCTGCTACATCAGAACCACCGATGCCTAGACGCCGATATTCAAGCCATTCCTCATATCCCATATTCTTTGTATCTACTAAGCGTTGGGCTAACATTTCATTCACCCTTTCTCGCCAAGTCCAATATATTCAGCAAGTACTTTATTACTGATAATTTGGACTGGCTTCCAATTCGGGAAATTCCGTTGCATGTATGCAATTGCAAACCGTTTTAATGTTTGTTTATCATTTAAAGCTCGATATATCTCAAGCAGTGGAAAAGTGTGCCTCATTCCCCTAGTCCACTCAGGAGTTGCTCTGTAAGTTCTTTAACAGCTTGTCTATTTTCATGCATAGAACGATCTGCAAGCGTGTCTCTTAGGTACAACATTTCCTCGATATGACTGTCTAAATGTCTGAACAAATAATCTGCTTGCTCGTGGAAAGCCGTATTTCCACGTCTTCTATAACGTTGTCTTATTGGTTCAGTACGTTCCACATACTGCGGAAAATCAAGCAATGCTGGCATAATGTTTTCCCTCCCGTACTAAGGCTGCTACATAATCTTCACGGCGCCGTAACTCTTCCTGTAAACCACTTCTTGTTGATTCCATTTCAGCAAGCTCTCTGCCGATCTTGTTTAACTTTTCTTCTAAAGCTCGCATGTCTTCATCCGTTGATCTAATTTCTGTATACAAGCGCTCGATAGCACGATTTTGTTCATTTAGTTCCATTTGAACGGTTCTGATATTTCGTTCCATGCTTGTCCAACCTCCGATTATTTGGTATTGTAGAGGTACAAATTTTTGTTTCGGGATCCCCTGTTGGTAGCAGGGGATTTTTTTATTTTTTAAGCAATGATTACTACCTTTTGAGTTTCCACTTGTTCTTGTAGGTTTTCTGCTAAAAATTCTTTAATATTTCTCATAGCTTCTAGCTTCCACGCTCCTCCATCAGCTTCAAACAAAGCGCAACTTGGCCCAGATTTCATACGGAAGATAAAATCACTCTCTGGTTGATCAACTTCGACAAAAGTACGGTATGGTTTAAGTAATACTGGGTTAGGCACTTTTACATTTGCTACAGTTGCCACACCTGTTTTAGCTACCACAGCTTGGGAAACTCCATCGTCACCAACGGTGTTTACACTTTCCTCCTTGATGTTGCCAACGACCTTTAACATAATGTCTCTATCCTCATTAGCCACAAAGCAAGATTGTAATTTGATGTTAAAATTTTCTGGATCATACCAATTGTCAAATCTAAATTGAGGAATCATTGCCTTTGCACAAATCATGAAGTTTCTTTGATAATCTCGATTAAATGTAGTGAAGCATTGTACTTCTGTTGGTGAAACAACATGAACCATCAGTTCTTTATCTCCGTCAAAACTTGATTTAATGTATTCGATTAACCCTGATAAGCTATTTACTGGGATGTGATCTGGAACCGATGCCGTAACATGGTGCAGTTTCTGAGTAGAAAAAGCTTGTCCACCAATATCCTGAATTTCTACGTTGCCTAACCCGATTAAATATTCCAATGCACTTTTCAACATTCAAAACACTCCTCTATATCAATTTTTATTTAAAACTAACCACGTTATCTGTAATTACATTCCCTTTATCATCAGCAATTTCACCATCAGGCGTTATATAGGTCTGACCTTTCATGCCTGATTTCAATTCAGCGCCCAATGACTTGTCCATTGTTGTCATAATCCATGATTAACTTAGTTTCTATTGGTCTTGCAGGAATCAAGGTTGATTTGGTTTGTACCTGTACAGCAGCAATATCTCGTTTTTCATCAGCCTTGATAGCAACTGTGATAGAAAGCTTTCTGACCTTATTAGCATCTGTATTGGGATCAGCGATATTAGCAAGAACTTTTGATAACTCAATACGAAAAGCTTCTGCCACTGCTCCTTCTGCAAAATCATCTAAACTGATCATGAATATTCCTCCTTGTTTATAAATAGCTATTTTGCTATCCTAATAAATAGTTAAATGTTTTAAGATGCCGTCTGTTTGCCGCAGGCGGTTTTTTCATGCTCTCTAATCGTTTTTTCTAACTCACGAGTAATCTCTTTATAGATTTCATAGGCAACTGTGTCTCCATCTGTTTTAGCTGTGACCATTAGTCTCTGATAAAACAAGAATCTTCGTTTAGCAGTCTCAATACTCACCTTTTTTCCTCCTTATCCAGGATTCGTTTAGCTTGCTCATGCTGACGTGCTATCCTGATATCCGATACCTTCTTAGCTATGATTTCCTTCTTCTTGGCATCAACTGTGTCTCCATTTCTGAGACTAATCTTAGAAAGATCCAGCATCCCATTTATGATGTGATACAACTCCTCTTCATCCAGACCATCCAGCATTTCTTTCATCTTCTCACCTCCTCTACAGCGCCATATTTGTTTTAAGGTCCTCTACCTTAGGCATTGCTACATATTCCGAAATGCCTCGTTATTCCACATAGAACCAACCTCTCCCATGTTTGCTCTTCCAGAACGTTGTAAGGAATAAAATAATGTTTTAACGGCAGGTATTAAGTCGATAAGCTGCTTTTGATGATTCTGCATAGACATGCTCATAGGCCTAACGCCTTTAAGCTCCATTCTTTTCAACTTTGGTTCCTCTTTCTCTAAAGCTCCAATTGCTTCTCCTGCCTCTATCACGCTTTTTTAGGTTTAAAATCGCATCTGAAACGTCTTGGTTTAAAATTGGATCAACTGGAGCAAGAGAAAACGGATCAAGTCGATACATGTGCGTTAACATATCCCATCCTTCATACCATCCAGTTATCTCGCACCATTTGGCAGCTAGTTTTATAGAAGGTTCGTCGTACCCACATTCAATATTGCTTACCCTTTTTTGATCGATTCCAAGGGCTATTCCCAGAGCAACCTGAGTCCGAACACTAGGTTGCATGCTATTTATTCGAAAATGTTTAAGGTAAAGACCTATCTGTTGACGGGCGTATCCTATGTTCGGCATTTGTTCTCACTCCTATTGGATATATTTGTCATGTATGATTGAATTTTGTTCATCTTTCATCATGCTCTCCCTCAGGCGCTTACCTGGGGCTTTTTAAAGCTTGTCCATCACGCCCATACTGGGCGTTAAGCAATAACTGCATTATTTTCAGTCACTTCTTGTTGAATTTCTCTGCTCTCTTCTTTTACAGGGGGCTTATATGTACCATTTCGTTTAGCCCTTTGGATGGCGTTCCAGCAGAGTTGGTGCACAAGTTTGTTAACCTCTGGCGGAAAATTTCTAACGATCATCTCTATCCCTCCCTGTATCTATGTGTATGAGTGGGGAAGTTTGTCCTATCCGTTGTTATTTATGGAGAAATGCGTCTCAATGGATGTGATTACGATAGGTCGGTTCTCTTTGTATTTCTTTGAAGCCTTAACTGCTTTCAAGCTAGTTTTTGTGTTCCATGACGCGAATCGTGATATTTCTCTTCAAAAAAAATTGTCCAATCTACTCCTAATACTCTTGCTATTTTCTTAGCAACATTAACACTTGGCCTACGATTTTCTTGTTCTATCATTGCATAAGTTGTTCTTGCAATATCAGCTCTGTTAGCGACTTGTTCTTGTGTAAAATTGAGTTCAACACGTTTCTTAATCATCCAATGTCTCATAGTTCACCTCCCGCAATGTCACGAATCGTGTATCTCAATTACTAATTTAATACACACCACGTGACATATCAATGATTAATTACACTTTTCGTGACATGAATTTAATGTCACTCTTTGTGTAGCTATAATTACAATATGGGAGGTGCTTTATATGTTAGGTCAGCGCTTAAAAGAACAAAGGATTAGAAGGAATTTGCGTCAGGAAGATGTCGCATTGAAAATTGGTATTGCACGTACTACATATGCAATGTATGAGCAAAATAAGCGAGAACCAGATAATGAAACCCTCCAAAAATTAGCTGACTTTTTTAATGTCAAGATTGATTACTTGTTAGGAAGACAGGAAGAAAATTATGATTATACTAAAGACCCTACCGTAACAGGTGAAATCAAAGAATTACTTGATGACCTCATGCAGCTTCCACCTGAGGAAAGAACTATTATTATTAACCAAGCAAGAATTTTTACTGAGGGTTTAAAAGCAAAAAACCGTTCAACTAATAAATAGTGGTCTTACCCCTGTCAAGTAGACAGTATTAAAAAAGCCTAAGCAGCCAGTGTGTTTCGGTATTCCACCGGAGCACACTGGTTTAATTTTTTCTGGAATCGTTCATGGTTATAAAACCATATGTATTTTTTTATGGCTTGAAAGAGTTCTTCTTCTGTTTTACACTCAGAAAAGTACAATGTCTCGGTTTTGAGATGCGAAAAAAAGGATTCAATGCAGGCGTTATCGAGGCAGTTTCCTTTGCGAGAGTGGCTGCCTTTTATGCCAAGTTCCTTTATTAGCTTATTGTACTGCTTAGACGTGTACTGGAAACCCTGATCAGAATGCAGGATCGCTTCCTGCACGTCTCTTTTTTTGCTCAGTTGTTCCACAGTATCCAATACGAGCTGTAAGTCATTTCGATGAGAAATCTTCCAACTAACAACTTCGTTGTTATAGAGATCCTGGATGACTGAGAGATAGTAAAATCGATTTTGAAACGATACAAAGGTGATATCTGTTACAAACAAGTGATTTGGCTTGTCCGTTTTAAACTTACGGTTAAGTAAATTAGGATGAATAACAGATACTGTTTTACCAAAATAACGTCTCTTCTTTCGGATAATAGACCGAAGGTTTAGCTCCTTCATCAACCGGTATACTCGTTTGTGATTCACATTCCATCCTTTCTTTCTTAATGCAATTTGCATTCTTGGATATCCGAAGTATGGATGAGCTTGGTGGATCGCTATTAGATGTTCCTTCAGATTTTGATTCTGCTCTTGTCTCAATGATGGTTTTCCTTTTGCGTTGAGCCATTTGTAGTAACCGGATCGAGACACTCTCGCAATTTCCACTAACCAAGTAAGGGGATATTTTTTACGTAGCTCATTTATGATTAAAAACCGATTTACTTTCCATACCTTCCCCCCAGATGCAGATTCGGATTGCGCTTTTTTAGGTATTCTACCTGCGCTTTAAGATAATCTCTTTCTTCTTCCACAGTAGCAAATTTGGTGCGTGGACGACCAATAAAAGGGTGGTCACCAGAACGGCTCTTCCCTCGTTTATCCATAACCCCTTCTCCGCTATTGAACTTTCGAACCCACTGCTTAACCTGAGTTGAACTTGGTATTCCTAATGCTTTAGTTATCGCTTTATAAGACATCCCTTTTTCTTGATACAAATTTACAGCCTTCAGCTTAAACTCCTCGGAATAACGTTTGAATTTTTGACCTTTTTTAGCCATAGGAAATCCCCTCCAAGTAGAGTGTACCACCCACCGTCAGGTGGGCGGGCTTTTTACACTGTCTACTCAAAGGGGATAATACCATAGCGAACGGCTTTTTTTTATTTTCTCAATCAATTCCTTAGCTTTGGGATCATCATCCTGACACTTAAGAACCACCTTAACCCACTCCACTTCCTGTTGGGTTAAATTAGAGGTTTTTATTTGTTTAGAATCTACCATCGAATGATCTCCCTTCGTATTAAAAGTCTATCTTGAGTGATAAAGTGGTTTTAGATATTTCTTTACTAAAATTTTATTTCTGTAAAAAATGGTATCACTTAACAAATGAATTTTTTGTCGAATTTTGCGATTTTTGTACAACAATTGACCCGGGACGATTTATCTTGACATCCCAATCTACAGAAATTATAATACTATTCCTAAAATACCAAAAAGGGGTCATCCGATTTAATCTGGATGATCCCTTTTTGGTATTCCCAAGTGTTCAATTTGCTTATATTTTGGCCTTGGTACTGTAGCATATGTCCCATCTTCAAAATATGCTCGTATTGAAAATGAATCATCTACTATATATTTTATTGCGTATAGATTTACCACATTTACGGGATCTAACTGCATAAAACCGAACTTTCCCCAATTTTGCCAAACATCCTCAAGGGTTGATAGTCCGAGAAATTTTCCATTATTGGTGTGGTATTGCAATATACCATTTTTCGAATTTTTGGGTCTGAAGAGGTCGACCTTATTGACCTCTTCAATGCTAAACTCTTCAATGTCATTGGTTCCAAAACGAATACCCGAAAACATTGTCATAGATTACACTCACTTATTTTTTAATTCTGTTGGTACCTCAGGGCTACCAATCGTAAACTTGAAACTAACTACATATACACCTGCAAGTGCAGAAAAAATTTCAGATAGTGTAATTGCCGTTTTGCTTTTCATCATGATGTCACCTCCTTTTTAGGGAGTAATAAAATAGATTGAACAAAGAACGACAAAGATAATATTGGAGAATAAAGAATAAAATTAAAACAAATAATCAGAAGTGACATTACCTTTAGAAATAAATGCCTCTCCTTAGGTATTCTTACTTCGTCGTACACATTATTTGGAGCCAGTAACAGTACCAGAATCATTGAAATTGCAGTTAATGCAATAGTAACTATAGGTCTCATAGGAATGTGCGGAATAATAGACATGATAGCTACTGTAACTTCTGCACATCCATCTAACGATTTGAAATGATACCCTCCTGAAAAGGATCTCAGTATCATAAAAGAAAATAAAGCCATCATTGTATCAGCCAATTTTCCCAATAGATAACCAAACAAAATTGAAAACATCAATACCACAATAAAATTTATGGTCACAGATATAGAATAGGTTAATACAGCAACACTGCTTGTTTGAGCAGGATCTGTTCTATTAATTAATATAGCAATTTTCTTCGACATTTTTTCAATCATAAGTAATCCCGTTTCCTTAGTAGCCATAATAAAATAGCAAGTGGAATCAATACATATCCCAATATAATAAATGTATTAGCTTGGCTCATGATCAATACATATAAAACTGTTGTTAAAGCAAATAC
The DNA here is from genome assembly GCF_010748895.1 of Brevibacillus sp. 7WMA2. Lineage (NCBI taxonomy): Bacteria > Bacillati > Bacillota > Bacilli > Caryophanales > Paenibacillaceae > Brevibacillus > Brevibacillus sp. 7WMA2. The sequence goes on along the minus strand of NZ_CP048799.1, from coordinate 4,607,250 downwards.
TGACAGCCCTACTGCTAAGATTAATAAGAATGGTAACTTGTTCATTTCTTGCTTGTAAGTCATGCTATGCGGAGGCTGAGAAATGAAACTATAGCCTAGATTTAAAACTTTCAGCAACCACGCAACCAGCACTACTAAAGCATCTGCAACAAACTGTATGATAAACGTTCCTAGTTCTGTAAATTGCCCTAGATCATTAAGAGATACCAAACTGGTTTTTAAAAGCAAGGAAAGTGCTATAAATTGTATTCCTGTAAAGGCTATGCATCCTGCAGCTGTAACCAATGTAGCCTCGTATAATCTAAACTCTAACAATCGTCTAAAGAATATAACTAGTGCTATGTACTGTATACCGGTATCGTATTGAGGAATATCCAGTATAAACCTATTAAAATAAGAGATTAGTGATAAAACACTTGCAATTAGTAAAAAATCTCTTATATAGCTTAAAACAGGAAAACGGAACATCTTAAAAGCAATAATCATGACAGCCATTTGGTCCAGCACACCAAACACCAGATATAACAAAATATCCATAACATTTCCCCGATGCTGATTTTTTCACTTCAATTAACATTTTACCCTTCCAGATACTTCCAATCCACCTAAATATTCATTAATTTTATATCAATTAAATGATATATGATGTTACTAAATTCCTATAATATGGTATTATTAGGAAAGTGTTTTGTTTCAACCTGAATCTTTTACACATTAAATCCTCTCCAAAACCAACCTAATGTTACTTGTAATCGGAGAAGGGGGTATTTCTGACCCAGATTACTCTATAAAATTAACAAGAAAAATCTGATAGTTTATACCTACATATTCATCAATCTGTAGGTATTTTTATGTCGTCATTTATATTTTCTAAAGTTTTTACCTTATTAATCGCTTTAGACACAGTATAATTTAATTAAATTTAAAGGAGCATATGAAATGGCTAAACGTACTTTTTACGCTGCTAAAATAAATGTACATGAAAATATTTTTAGTCAAGATTTAGACAAAATTATTGAATATGAAATTCCAAAAACTATTATGGAATCAAAAACAATAAAGCTAAAATCTTGGAATTGGACTTTTACTGACATAAATCAAATAATCCATCAAGGAAGAAAAATTATTTTTGGAAATGTAACCAAATCAAAATACAAGCAATTAAAAGTACGAATTGATACAGTCACGACTAACGTAATATCTGAACATGAATTAGCTTATACTGCTTTTTTTATTTATGATCTTGAGAGTGAAATCTTAGCTCATGAAAGTACCTCTTCTATTTCTGTAAAAGAATTTCTTAATCTGTTTACCTACTTATTAAGTCAAAATCCTGTAATTGGTGAAGTTATTATTAAGTCAATCACAGAAGACCAATTTATTCGAAAAGAGTTACTATCTATCCAGAAAGTTACACAAATTCAATTCCATCTTATTCATCCGAATCCCGGGAGAAGAAAATCCTTCAACCTTTATCAAAAAATGATTCATCAAAACAGACTAAAATCATTAGATATAAAAATGACTAATAAAGATGGAGTAGAGATCATAGAAGAACAATTAGATTTCAAAAATGATTCAGAAAAAGATACATCTACAACTGATCAACATTCAGATACTTCAACTCATGAGAAACATGAGTCATCAAACACTACTTTAGGAAAAAAACTAACAACTTATATAGAGTATGGTATCCAGCTAGTCGAATCTGGTTATGGTGAAATAAAAATTAAAGGATTTGACGAAACTATACGAAAAGGTAAAACTAAGAATTACATAGATAAAAAACCTCGTAATTTTTCCTCCGAGAATTCAATTCGGAGAATTAACGTAACGGAAGATGAGCCTGTTCGCTTGCGTTCCAAATTAGTTACTTTTATTCTTAATGTAATAAAAAAGAATATGTAAGAAGGTGAAAAAGTGTCAAAGGATAAAATTGATGTTTCTATAAAATTTGATGAAACCACTTTTCGAGGCCTTATTAAATCAGTAGGGGATGACATTTATAAAAATTGGTCTTGGGTTTGGTCTCTAATTATTACATTAATTCTTTTTGTCCTTCTATTTTGTAGTAGTGATAACTTGAGCAAAGATATTTTAAATTTAGCAAATACTTTAGCTGGAGTTCTATTAGGAGCTTCAGCTGGTATTTTTGGGATTGTAATAGCTGCTTTAACACTGACTTTAACATTATTTCATCAATCATTACTCCCTTTAATGTTAAAAGAAAAAGTCTTACAAATGTTTTTATTACCTTTTTGGTTTGCAGTAGTTCTATGGGCAATAAGTATTGTCATTTGTATTTTTATATATGTTTTTATAATCCTCCAATTTGATTTGTTATTGTTAAGCTCTTTCTTTTTAGAAGTATTTATCTTTCTATTTGCTACCTTTTATACTGTCGGTTTGACTGGACTTGTAATTAGACTTGCGTTACAAAGAGCTCAAATAAGTGAGTAGAAATTAACACTTACATATTTGACTTTTTTTGTTAATTAAAATAGAACATATGTTCTTGAAAGTGTCTATATCACGAAGAGTTTCATCATTTATTTGTATGTTTCGATAGATTTTTTGGTAAAAATAAATAATTTCCATTTAATTTAAAATATATCAGGGAATGGACTATGCCGTTTTTGTGATATATTTTATGTTGTATTCTCAATTAACTAAATGTATAAAAATATATCATGATTTTATTGGAAGCTGTTTGAATAACAGGTAGAAGAAAATCACACCTAACTTTACTGTTGCGGTTTTTTCTAATACGTTTATAATAAAAGTATTGATACGAAAAACGTATCAACTGAATATTTTTAAATCACCTTGCTTATAATTAAAAAGACCGTAGGTGTTGGCGCACCTACAGTCTATACAATAGACTGTCCCCAATGGGGCGGCTCATATGGAATTCTAAGATAGTAAGACCGCTAAAGCTTCTGAGGGCTCGATGGCGGTCTTACTTTTTTTTGGTCAAGGCAACGACTATTGTCACGACTAATCCCAGCAAGGCCACAATAAAGCCTCCAAACTGGAACAATAAAGAAAGAGTTTCGTGAGTAATTACCATTCGCCCACCCCCTTCCTTTTGGGGATGAGCCGACCGCCAACGAGGAGTACCGATCTATTGTAATAAGAAAATTATAACAGTTAATCAAAAAAATCCAAGTAGATTCCCAGAATTTCAAAAAAACGTTTTTTATGGGACACTAACTAAAATATTAAATTAACTATTCCCTCTAATTGGAGTTGCACTTAATCTTTTGGTATACTTTTCCTTATATGTAAGATTTGTTTTTTAATTAATTACGTTAAGGAGGCGTTCTATTACGATGATTAAAAAGAATACACTCCTGTATAACACGTTTTTCTTTTTCCTGCCCCTTTATCTACTGTATATTTATCTAAGCACTGAGCGTTTGCATAGCGATTACTTTGGAATAAGATTGATGCCGTTTGAAAAAATCATAGATTTCTTTACAAACTTTGAATATTTTAGTCGCTATGAATTACTAGGGAAGATTTTGCTTTACATTCCTATTGGGATTCTTATACCTCTGTTATTCAGTTCTATAAACAATATGCTTAGAACCTTTTTGTTTACCCTGATCCTTAGCTTTTTAATGAATTCAGTTAAAATAATAACTCAAGCTGGCTTCTTTGAAATCGACGATATCATCCTGAATGTAATAGGTGGTGTGATTGGATTTGTATTTGTTAAAGGCTGGTTTTCGTTTATTGCAATTTTGTCTAAATCTAAAGAATCTCATAAAGAAAGCCGACTGCAACTTTAAGCAGCCGGCTTTTACCTTAATTTATTTTCGAGCGATGATTACAATATTACCTTCTGCTTTAGTACCATCGTGACCTTTATATATGAGCGCTATGAGATTGCAAATTCTATTGTCTAACAGGAATAATTAGTTCGTGGTATAATAAAAAAGACCGTAAGTGCTACCAACACCTACGGTCAACGTTTCAAAATGGGTCAAATTTACTTGAAGATGATCTCCTAGCTCGTTAGCTAAAGGAGATCATTTTCTTTTTTTAGAGAAAATCATTGTTAATCCAGCCCTTTTACATTTAATTATCTAAAATAACTTGAGTATGACGGAACTCAGTTGGAACTGTGATTCTACCAATATGTCTGTCACGAACAGTAGTTTTATTATTAGGGTATTTAACTGCCTTCCAATCAGCAGTAATATCGTATACTTTTCCTACTGCATATATATTTACAACATATTCTCCTGGTTCATCAAACTCGGCATTCAGTTTTTGCCCTTTTTCAATTACATGAGTTACTTTGGAGACATACTCGTATCCTAAATCCGCTTTTACTACCTTGATTGGAAATTCTACACCACCTTTAAAATTATGTTCACTTTCAACAACTTCTTTAACATTCGAAGTATATTCATGCTTAATTTTAACCCCTTTAACAAAGCTTACATATTCTTTGTGAATCAATTTAAATCTTTTATCATCTTTATAATATTCTGCTTTAGCTGTACCATCAACATACCCGTTCGCATAATATGTAATACCAGTATCTCTCTTCACTCTAGTAGACTCTGGTTCACTGTAAGAGCCCACCTCACGATATTTATCTGGATGATTACTATCTTTTTCATAGGTAGTAATGTCTTCTGCAAATACAGTAGAGGTTACATTAGTTGATAATAAAGCCACCCCTAAAGCCAATAATGGTAATACCTTACTCTTCTTCATAAAAATAATCCTCCTAAAAATAAATTATATATTTCATAGCCAATTTTGCTATAAAACCATAGTTAAGGTTGTTTACTTAAAAACTCCATGAAAGAATTGAGGAAATCACCAGAAAGGTCAATTCCATTTGGTACTTTTATTTTGTCTGAAATAGAAACTATGCTTAAATTCAGCCCTTTTCCGGTGAAAACATAGGTATTAACCTCGGTATTGGGATACACATCACTATAATGATCTGAGATCCCATAATCTTTTTTTTGAGAGTTATAAAAATTCGGTGCATATCTAATTGCGTTTTTCCACTCAAACGCTTCGGTGTTACTAGGCGTTAAACCCATTTGAACAATAATTCCTTCTTTTTCGTTTTTATATACTAAAGTTTTATTATTTTCTTGAAATACATCATGCTGCTTTTCAGATTCTCCCACTAGTGTTGGAACCATAGTTGAAATTTTCCAATCATCAGTAATTTCAATATACCCTTCTGGTTTAAAATTATTTTTAATATTCTCATACATGTTGTTAAATTTATTGCTATCAAGAACTACCGAATTTTTTTTATCGTCACATGAGATTAATATCAGTGAAAATGCAAGTATATAACAAGCTAAAAAAAAGTAATAAATCCCTTTTTTTGCAAACATCATATCACCTTCTAATATTTGTAATTTTCATCCCCGCTAAATATTACCACAATGTAAAAAAAAGTCAAACTTAATTAATTTTATTGAACATTTCTTAATAATAGAATTTATATTGTTGGAATGCTTTTTATAAATACCTAGAATATGGTATTATAAGAGTACAAGTACGCATATAATAAAAAAAGACCGCAGGTGCTCTAACACCTACGGTCGATACAATAGACTGTCCCTTCAAAGGGGTGGCTCAAGAACTAGTGAGAATGATCTCCCAGCCTTTCAAGCTCAAGGGAGGTCATTTCTTTTTTAAGTAGGTTAACAAAGCGAGGATGAACATGCCAAACATGAACATCAGCGATAACGCTTGATATACCTCCATATTCTCACCCCCTTCCCTGTAGGGGTAAAAGAGAGTGAGCCAACCTCCCTTGAGGAGCCGATTCTATTGTACCTAGATATTATGGCATGAAAGTTTTTCCTGTAGTCTAATTATTTCTACTGTTCATTCATACCTCTACAGTTAAAGAAAAAATACATCCTACTTCAATGGAGGTTAACTATGAGAATTGGTATTTATATTAGGGTTAGTACAGAGGAACAATCACAGCACGGATTTTCCATAGATGGTCAAAAAGAGCGTTTAATTGCTTTTTGCAAATCCCAAGGTTGGGAAGATTACACTTTATATATTGATGATGGATTTACAGGGACTAACATTGAAAGACCTGCTTTAAAAAGATTAATACGGAATATAGAAGAAAAAAAGATCAATATAGTGCTTGTATATAAGTTAGACCGTCTAGGAAGGAGACAATTAGATGTCTTACATCTACTTGAAGATGTATTCGAAAAAAACGGAGTATCTTTTAAATCGGCAACTGAACCATTCGATACTTCTACCCCACTAGGGAAAGCAATGCTGGGCATATTGGCTGTATTCGCCCAACTAGAGCGAGATATGATCATTGAACGTACAACATTTGGTAGAAGACAGCGTTTTAATCAGGGGCTTTGGTATGGAGGACGAATTCCATATGGCTATAGTTGGAACAAAGAGGAGAAACGACTTGAAATCATTCCTGAAGAAGCATTAGTTGTAAAAGAAATTTTCAAAAGGTACATACGTGGTGATTCCCTATCTGCCATTTCTGATTGGGCTGTAACTAGAACCAAATCAAGATATTTCGATCATACAAAAATAAATAACATATTATTTAGAATTACTTATACTGGTAAATTACAGAATGCCGGTGTAGTTGTAGATGGAAAACATGAACCAATAATAGATTATGAGACCTGGGAAGCTGCACGCAGAGAAAATGCAAAAAGAAGAGGTGGACTACCTCCTGTAGGGGAATATCTTTTAACAGGATTACTCGAGTGCTCTCAATGTGGTGGTCCAATCGTGCACGTTCGCCGCAAAAAAAGCCTTGATAATAGAGAGGCCATTTACGAGTTTTACGCTTGCAAACATCAACACGTTAGAGCTAGAGACCGCAGATTGACAGAAAAGTGCTCGTTAGGGTATCAACATAGAAAAAATGTTGAGAAATTTGTTATAGAACAAATAAAAGCAACTGCACTAAATCCTATGTTACTTGAAGATTTTTCTACTAGCAAAGAGGATTATTTAGAAAATGAAGAAGCTATCAAATCGTTGGAGGATAAATTAATAAAGGTACATGAGGGATTAGAAAATCTTTATGATGCAATACAAGCAGGGGCGATTAAAGCATCGGCTGTTGGAGGACGTATTAGATCGCTTGAGGAAGAACAAGAAGCCATCTTGGCTCATTTGGAAGATTTAAAGGACACCTCTCCAAATTATAAAGATTCTGGAGAAGTTCAAGACCTTATCAAACAAATTGGGGAAGCTTGGGATTACCTTACTTTTGAGGAACAAAAAACAATGATCAGATCAATAATCAAGAAAGTGGTTCTTAATAAAAAGGCAGAGCCAACAGTATATTGGAATGTCTTTGATTAAGTTTCATACGTCCGGTTCTTTCTCTTACCAAATGACCAATGCGAATATCTAGTTGGCATGCCATAGGCCCCAAACGTATAAATAATCTCCGCAGGACATATCTCATACCGCATAGGATAAAAATCTAAGCCAAACCCTTTGGCAATTTCTGTTATTTCATCAATTGCATATTCCAGTTGACGTTGTTCCTCCTGGTTCATCCACAATCCCTCCTTTTCACCTCTACATCATGTATATGTAAAACGTGGAAAAGAAATAAGGTAAATAAAAAAAGCACTTCGTTTGACTATTAGTGCCAAACCATGTGCTTTTATATCGCTACAAAATCATTTTTTATCGTATAGCCTACTGCTTGCTTATTTACTTCCCTTTAATACAAGCTCAATACTGTACCTACTCCTTCTTGTCGTGCTTTTCTATAAATTTCATAAGCGCACGAGATATCTTCTATAGCCATCCCCATCGGATTTAAAATAATAATCTCATCATCGGTTTCTCGGCCGGCTTTTTTATTGGTGATAATATCTCCTAGTTCTGCATGAAGCATTTCCTTTGAAAATTTGCCTTCTAATACTAACTGATTAATAATTTTTTTCTCACGATTGGATTGATCCCAGTCATCGACCACCACTTTATCTGCCCGTAAAAAAGCTTCCTTCTCTACGTCCATAATAGAAATGTTACTGACAAATGTTCCTTTCTTGATCCAGTCCGCTTTAATATACGGCTGGTCTGTGACGGTGCACGTGACGAGAACTTCTGCATTCTCTACTGCACTTTGAGCTGAGTGATGAATCTGAAATACAACATGACTAAAGCGCTGCTGCATCTCCTTGCCAAACATTTTAGCCTTTTGTAAATCTAAATCAAACAAGTGAACATTCTTAATCTGGTCAAACTGCTCTAACAAAGAATTTATTTGCATCTTAGCAATCAATCCACAACCTATAACGGATAAATGCTGGAAGTCTTTTTTAGCCAAGTATTCAGTGGCTACTACTGTTACTGCCGCCGTTCTCATAGCACTGATAACACTGCCTTCTAAAATAGCGATGGGGAAGTTTGTTTCAGGATCATTTAAAATAATCAAAGCGCTTGCTCTTTCCAAATTCTTTTTCGTAGGATTGGAAAATTTACTTCCGATCCACTTGATGCCCGAGATGGCAGGCTCCCCCAAGTAGGCCGGCATAGCTATGATTCTATCAGCGATATGCTCATCTTTTTTATTAGTTTTGAGATACGGTTTTAGAGGCTGACTGAAATTCTTTTCTGAGTGTAGGCTAAGAGCTTGTTTTATAGCCTGTACGTATATTTGCGACTTATAGCCACCTACGTCGATAATATCTTGCTTGTTCAGATAAATTAATTCCGGCTTAGTTTCCACTAACATCATAACCACTCCTTTATCGCTGTCGCTTTATTTAATCGAAACAGATTTATAAATAGAGGTAGGCAGTGTAATGTCATGTTGACTCATCCATTCATCTGAAAAAATGGTGCTATAGTATCTATCTCCCCTATCTGGCAAAATGGCTAATACTCTTTGTCCTTCAGCTAAATCATCGAGTAAACGCAGGGCTGCACAAACGGCTGCCCCTGATGATCCTCCTACGAGTAATCCTTCCTGTAGTACCAATTGCCTTGTGATATAGAACGCATCTGCATCATTTACATAGCTTACATCATCATACAAGCTTTTATCTAAATTCCCTGGAACAATAGCATTGCCAATCCCCAGCAACCTTCGTGGGCCTGGTTGCCCGCCAAAGATAACCGATCCTACAGCGTCTACAGCTAAAATTTTTACAGAGGGGCTTAATTTTTTCATTTCTGCTGCCACTCCTGTAATTAATCCTGCTGTGCCAACCGGGCAAACAATCCAATCCAGTGTATCCTGAAAATCACTGTGAATTTCACGGGCTAATGACTCCATATACGCTCTAGGATTCTCTGGATTGTTGTATTGATTGGGCCAATAAGCCCCCTCTATCGTTCTTTCTAATAATTGAGCCGTGGCCAACCGTGTTTTTAAATAGTTTCCATGCTCATCTGCCTTTTCTACCATATGAACCTGTGCCCCAAATGCTTTAATCAGGTTTAAATTAACCTTGCTAATTTTAGGGTCTACTACACATATCATTTTATAGCCCTTCATCTTCGCTACCATAGCTAATCCTATAGCCAGATTGCCTGATGAGGATTCAACAATTGTTCCATTGGGCTTTAGTTGCCCGTTTTTTTCAGCAAACTCAATTATGCGCTTGGCAACCCTATCTTTTGAGCTTCCACCGGGATTAAAGCCTTCTAATTTTACAAATAATTCACTATTTTCATTCTGAACTAAATGCTTAAGCTTCACCACTGGCGTATTACCTATTAATTCTAAAGCATTTTCATAAATCATGTTCTGGCCTCCCATGCTTTTTTAAATGACATTTGAGACTTTTTCATTGATAGAAATTGCTCTTGGGCTACCTTCTTTTTATCCTCATCAAAATTTTTACTTAAAAAATTTTCTCCCAAATTATTTTTATCGCTTTTAACTCCTACATATTGCAAATCAGGATTTTCAAATTCTGCCCCCGCCTGATTGACTAAAAGCTCAAAAGCTAATCGATAGGAGGTAGCTTTCACTTCCCAAATGGATTCATAACGAAATGGGTCCTTTATTCTTACCGCTCTGATAATTGGCCCTGTATCGATTCCGTTATCTACATAATGAATGGATGCTCCAGCGGCTCTTTGAAAGTCATTCTGGTTACCCTTCACAGCCATATTTTCGATGGCATACATTCCTCTCGCATACGGAAGAACTGCTGAATGAGCATTAATAATGTTTCCTTCTGTATACTCAATCCACCAGGGTTTTAAAATCTGATCCAAGAAAATATATACCGTAAGATCATATTCCTTGGTCAAACTGCTGATAAATGCTTCCATGTCAGGGTGATTCAAATTGGGTCCGCTGTAATGGATATGCCCAACGACATCAGCAGGATAGGAGGGGATTCCATATAATGAAATCATACTTTTTTCTGCTTCACTGATGGTTCCGTATAGCGAAAGAAGTTCACTGTATTCATTCTCTGTAAGTTGCTTTTTACCAGAGAAGGTACGGTGGAATTGCACCTTTTGTTCACTGTTACCCTGATTATCTCTGATAACAATGCCCTTGAATGAAGTCATATCTTTAAAGCTTTCATACCAATCTCTGATTAAATATACAGCGTGAAAACTTCCCTCTGTCAGTAACAGATGAGCTTTAGCCTTTTTCAGCTCCATCTAAAGTCTCCTCCTCTTTTTTACCTTTCCCAGTCTAAATTTCACACAAAAAAACCGGATCAGTATAAAGCCTAATAGAAGCTCTCCATAATGCCAGTAATTCAAGCCAATCCTCTTCTACGTAATCTTCTCGAATCAAAAAACTAAGCGGGATGTTCAAATTCAAAATTCGCCCGCAAGTAAGGGTAAATTTTGTTACACCTGCTGGTAAAAGAAGGCCTTCATCAACTATTTTTTTAATCTGATCAATATGAAAAGCAGGATATTGAAATACAATGCCTCGGTCAACAGGCAATTGCTCTGCTGTTATACGATCAAAGTTATATTTACTGGAATAGGAATTAACAATCTCCTTCCAAATCATAATTCTCTTTTTTACATCCATGTAAAAATCTGCGGGAGTGTATACATAGTGTTTCTCATTCCTAACGAAAAGTGTCGCGATCGGCTCTACAGCATATTTTTCCTTCCGCCATAATAAATCGGGGTTCTGTAGCAATTCCTCGATAAGATTCTCAGCATCTACAAGATGATGAGCCCAGGCATCTATGGAAAGAAACTCTAAATCCACCACTTGTATCACAATTCGTTTGCAATTTAATCTTTGTAAAGATAATGTGCGATGAGCTCCATCCAGAATCAAATATTTGTCATGTTCAAGTTGCAAAGCAATAGGAGGATTTTTTACCTTTTGTTCATTTTTAATTTTGCTGCAAAGTTTTTTTAGCCTCTCTACTTCGTATTCTTCATGTAAAAATACTTGATTAATTGGTACTACTCGTAGCTCAGATAACACATTATTTCCTCCTTTACAGCTCAATGAGAATGATCAGTTACCTATTGATACGAAACATACCTATAAAAATTTTAAAATATTTATAATCTTTTTAACCCATTTCATTTTAACATCACTCATGATATATTTCATTATATATTTGCAGTTTATGGATATTTTGTAAAAAGGAGGTATCATCTTGAAAGTAGTAGCTGGGAATCGTATGAAAGGAATGATAATGGCAATTATAGGTGCTGGTTTATGGGGGGTATCAGGTACCGTTGCTCAACAGCTTTTCCAACAGCTAAACATTTCTACAGAATGGCTCGTTACCGTCCGACTATTGATTTCAGGTATTATCCTGCTGCTCCTTTCATCATGCAGTCCCAATAGAGATCAAATATTTGGTATATGGAAGCATAAAAGCGAATCAATCAAAATACTTTTGTTCGGGATATTAGGCATGTTAGGAGTTCAGTACACCTATTTTGCCTCGATTAACGTGGGAAATGCGGCTGTAGCAACCTTATTACAGTACTTAGCGCCTATCTTTATCACTCTCTATCTTATTATAAAATGTAAAAATATTCCAACAAAAATTGATGCTGTTGCTATTTTTTTAGCCTTATTAGGAACCTTTTTATTGCTCACCAATGGATCAACCGATAATTTAACAGTGCCCATGTCGGCAATTATTTGGGGCGTTTTATCTGGCTTATCCTTGGCATTCTATACCCTTTATTCAAAGGGCTTATTGCAAAAATGGGCTTCTTCTATAGTAGTTGGCTGGGGTATGATTATCGGTGGAATTGGGTTAATCTTATTACACTTTATCTCCACGAAAGAAATGATAGTACTAACACGCATTGATAATTTAACATTAGAAGCTTTTTTATTAATAGGATTTGTTGTTATTTTTGGTACATTAATTGCTTTTTATCTCTATCTGGAGAGCATCAGATATATTACTCCAAAAGAAACCAGCTTACTAGGGTGTACAGAGCCGCTGGCAGCTATTATTACGTCCGTTTTATTTTTACAAGTTCCATTTGGATTCTTCCAATCTGTAGGGACCTTATCTGTTCTGATCATGGTTTTTCTGTTAAGCCAAAAGCCCTCTTCTTCAGAAAAACCATCTACTATAATTTGAAGGCTAAAAAACACTGCCCCTCTATGAAAATAGTTTAGATTGAACCCAAGGTTATGCCCAGTTATTCACAAACATAAACAGCACATCTCCTCACAATACGTTAGGAATATGTGCTGTTTGATTGTAAGAATCCATTAAATGAATAGCGAATCACATTTTATTTAATCCTAGAAAAATCCATTCGAAAAGTGAAAAATATTTACTTATTGCTCAGGATGTTTCTTTTTTTGTACTTCCCTTCTCTGGTCACTTGTTATGATAAAAAAAGCTCCAACTACAAAAATCACACATCCAAGTAAAACCACATCCACAATAAATTCTGTGTAAAGCATCCTGTCATCCTTTCTTTTGTCACAAGCTACCGCTCCCCTTCTCTTGATTTATACGACTTGTTTAAACAGATTAGAACGAGAGTTATTCTTGATAAGAAGCATGGCTAGAGCACATTAAAACGAGTCGTAGCCATCAGAAACGGTTACAATAGAAAAAGAACATGATTTAGGAAATACAAGGAGGGCAATCATGCGCTTACAGGGTAAACAAGTAGTATGTTATGTGGAAGATGAATTTGAAGACTTAGAACTATGGTATCCCGTTTATCGATTACGTGAAGAAGGGGCTACTGTTCACTTAGTAGGACCAGAAGCGAATAAAAAATATATAGGTAAATACGGTGTTCCTTGCACCTCTGATAAATCAATCTCCGAGGTGAAGGCATCAGACTACGATGCTGTACTCGTGCCAGGAGGCTGGGCACCAGATAAATTGCGTCGTTATCCAGAGATCATTTCCTTCATTCAGCAAATGGATCAGGCCAAAAAGCCAATAGGTCACATTTGCCATGCAGGATGGGTATTAATCTCAGCCAAAATTCTCAAGGGTGTAACGACTACTTCTACACCGGGGATTAAGGATGATATTGAAAATGCCGGGGCCATTTGGGTTGACGAAGAGGTAGTTGTAGATGGACACATCGTAGGGTCTCGTCGTCCGCCAGACCTACCTGCATATGCCAAAGCATTTGCTGATCTATTAGCAAAATAGCGGATAGTCCTATCTATAACATCTACTAAACCGTATAAGCGGAAATAGGATGTGATTCCTATCTCCGCTTTTTTTGAAGGCTGTGGGAAGCTTCCTCTCCAAGTGCCCACAAAAAAACCAGCAAGGAACGGGTCCTATGCTGGTTTTTTATTCATCTAGTTTTTTGCTAATTCCTACTTATTTCTCTAGCAATCTCATCTTCTGCAACAACGCTAAAATCTTACCCGACTTAGGCAAAAATTGAATATCATCTTTTGTAATTCCGCCAAATTTAATCAGTGAAATTCCATAGACAAGAACTCCTAATCCTACAGAAGCAAGAGATACGATCGTATATAACAAACGTCCCTTCCCAATTACAGTAGGTAATACCGCCATAAGTCCAAAGGCAACAACAGCCACAATGATTCCCATCATCAGCACAGCCAGCACCGATCGACCATATTTCTGCTTATCCTGCTGGGTCACTTGTGTTAATCTTCCAATAGCGCGCAGGTTTAAAACCGTTGAGACTAAATAAGCAAGCACCGTGCCGATCGCTGCCCCTGCAACGCCCAGAAGAGGCAATAGAATCAAGTTAGCTACAAATTTTACAAGTACCCCAATTAATAAGTACTTAGGTGGCAAATTTACCTTTCCCATCCCTTGCAGGATACCTGAAGACACGATACCAAGCGTCGAGAAAAGAATAGCAAAAGCATTGACGGCAAGTGCCAGCGTTCCATTTTCATCGCCAAAAAGCATAATATTAATTGGTTTTGCTAAGATAGCCAAGCCTATTGTAGCAGCCGCTCCTAAGAGAAAAGTCAGCCGAATTGCTGTTTGTGTGCGATAGTGGATAAGATCATCCTGTTTTCGAACAATGGCTTCACTGATTGATGGAACAATAGCAAGTGATAGAGACGTAGCAAAGAATGTTCCAAACTGCAATAATGGCTGAGAACGATCAAAGGCACCTTTTAATAGGATAGCCGTCTCGTTATCCATTCCGGTGTACACCAGCATATTAATTATTGTAAAGCTATCGGCAAGCGGTATTAACGGTAATACCAGTGAAGCTAAACAGATTGGGATCGCATACATGATAATCCGTTTAAAAACCGCTCCGTCTGATAAGCTTTCCGCCTGATCTCCTGCTTGATTTGGGAGAGCTAGTATGGCACGTTTTTGTTTTCGATAAAAATAGCCTAATACCAACAGAGCAATAATGGCGCCTGGGGTTGCTGCAAACACGGCAATTGTACCGGCCAAATAAGGATCATCATAGAGCTTCATCACAATATAAGCTCCCACAATGATAATAATGACGCGGAAGAATTGCTCTGTCACCTGAGATACGGCCGTTGGTAGCATGTTTTGATGACCTTGGAAATACCCGCGTGTATTAGCTATTAGTGGCACCAATACCAATGAAACTGAAATAGCTCGAAGCGGATTGGTCAAATTAGGGTCGCCGATCAAATTCGCAATCATTGGCGCGGTGATAAAGGTTAGTAAAAAGAAAACAACCCCTAAAATCCCCAAAGTAAGTGATGAAATCCGAAAAATTTGTTGCACACTCTTGCTATCTCCTACTGCATAACGATCTGCAATCATTTTGGAGATGGCTAGAGGGAAGCCCGCTGTAGCCAAGGCAATTAGAGTGGTGTAGAGCGGATACACGGTACCGTACACATGCATACCGATATCCCCTGTAATATTTTGATAAGGAATTTTATAGGCAGCACCTAAAACCTTTGAAATTAACCCTGCAATCGCCAGAATCGCTGCTGCCTTTATAAAATGATTGGCTCCTTTGGCCGTATTGTTCATATGCTTTATCCTTTCTATCTAAATAGCAAGTCTATTGGGTATTATATCAAATTCTCAACAAGGAGCAGTAAAAAAGCGATGATTCTTATGGAACCATCGCGAACTTATCATAATTTAAAACAACATATGTGCTATACCAGCAATAATCGGTAATGTAATTAAGGTCCGTAATAGGAAAATCAGGAGAAGATCTTTGAGCGTAACAGGCAATCTGGAACCTAGTAACAGACCACCTACCTCAGACATATAGATCAGTTGAGTAACTGAAATACAAGCAATCACAAATCTAGTCAGTTCACTAGAAATACCACTGGCAAGTACCGTTGGCAGGAACATATCAGCAAAACCAGCAACTAATGTCTGCGAAGCTGCTTGCGCTTCAGGTATTTGCAATAACTCTAGCAAAGGAGTAAATGGTAAGCCTAGCCATGCGAAAATAGGGGTTTGATCCGCAATGATCAGCGCAATGGTTCCGACAGCCATAATGATTGGTGTAACACCGAGCCACAAATCCAATACATTCTGTGAGCCTTCTCTTAAAAAAGCAAAGAAGCTGTTATTTTGTTCAGCTCGCTTTACTGCTAGTCTCAATCCCTTTCGCACTAACGATTGTTCTTGCTCCTCATCCTCTTTATGCGGTACTACACCTTCATGATACGTATCGGCTTTACGAGACAATGGCGGTATGCGAGGCATAATAATAGCCGCAACGAGTCCTGCAAAAGTAACGGTCAGATAAAACGGTACAAACATATGCGCAAGATTTACTTGAGATAACACAACAAAGCAAAACGTAATCGATACCGCCGAAAATGTTGTACTAATAACTGCAGCCTCACGTTTTGTATAAAATCCTTGCTCATATTGCTTGCTAGTCAGCAATACTCCGATTGTCCCATCCCCAAGCCAGGAAGTAATGCAATTGACAGAGGATCGTCCGGGTAGCTTGAATAAAGGTCGCATTACTTTTAAACATAACGTACCACAAAATTCTAATAGCCCAAAATTCATTAAGAGAGGCATGAATAGGCCAGCGAATAAAAACACGGTAACTAGTAACGGCAACAATTTGTATAAAAGCATACCACCAGTGCTTTCAGACCAAATCCATTCTGGGCCTATTTGAAATAATGTGCAAATAGCCAAAAGCATACCGACCACTCGCATCACGAGCCAAAATGGAGAAACTCGGCATAAGGTCGTCCAAAAAGAGGTTTTCGTAGTCAAAGCCGCTGGACGAAATAGCTTGGCCCACAAGCTCAAAAGCGCAGTCGTACTAATAAAAATGGTTACTAGCTGTGGTAAAATAAACGCAAATTGCTCCTGTAATAATTGGGACAATAATGCTATTGGAATCGTAACCTGTCCATCAATAGAAATCGGGGTAATAAATAATAACACCCCGATGATAGACGGTAGTAAAAAGCGCATAAGTTGCTTACATGTAGTTATATGAACATAAGTCTCTTTTTTAACTGTCTGCATGGCTCTCCTCAAAAGTTTGTCATATTGCATACAAACAAATAATTATTCAACGATATACATCTTAATACATTCGCTCACGCTACTCAACCTATAAAAAATGTTAGGTCTCTAAAAAAGACAAAAATCTTTGTTGAAAAAGAGCTAATTCCTCATAAAATATCCCGTGTCCGCTCTGCTCAAATGGAAACAATTGCGATCCGTATATCCCTTGATGCATCATCAAAGCAAATTCATACGGGCATACCTGATCATGCTTTCCATGAAAAATTCCCGTTGGTACATGTATCTTGGCTAAGTCAGAACGTAAATCCTCATCTCGTAACGACATAGCTGTCATAGCTGTAGCATGGTTAGAGGCTGCCATACCCAGCCCCCAAAACCATAAACGAAGCTCGTCACTAACGGGCTGGTAGAAAAATATGTTTCCAAAATCTCGCATCATAGCCGGCCGATCCGTGTACGTTTTATAAATTAATTCGTCTACTTGCCGTTTGGTCATTCCATAGGGATAATTTTTTCGTTGTACAAAAGATGGCGCTGCTGCTGCTAACAAAGCCAGCTTTCCCACCTGATACCCTTTATGTCGAGCCATATAGCGAATGGAAATTGCTCCCCCCATCGAATGTCCAACCAATGTAACGTTTTCCAAACACAGCGCATCCATTATGACGCGAATATCATCTGCTAGTCGATCGTAACAGTATCCTTGCCAAGGCCGATCCGAATCGCCAAACCCACGCAAATCTATCCCTACACAACGGTATCCATAGTTTGGTAGCCAGGTGGTTTGATACTCATACATCTGATGATTAACTGGCCATCCATGAATAAATACCACTGTTTTGTCGCCCTCTGGATACAAATCCTCTGCGTAAATATGCACACCTTCTTCTACCTCTATGCAAGCCATACCGTTCCCTCCCTTTTGTTGTATCATTCATTTGTATGTCATGTTTAAAGCGTTAAGAAGAAGGACAGCTTTGTTCCCTCAAAAACTTTTCATTAGCTCGTCACATTCAAAAAACCTCGACCAGATATTCTCCGGTCGAGGTTTTTTGAATCTGTCGTTTCTAAAGAATGGAAATAATAGCTTAGTTGATACCAACCGCTTTGTAAGCATCTTTTACTGCTTGTACTTCAGCGGAATCAGCACCGTATAAATCTGTTGCTGCATTGATTGCTGCTTGACGCATTTGAGCAAAGTTAGAGGTTGACGTTAGATAAACCGTTAATGCACGATAGTAAATTTTTTCAGTTGCTTCGCGTCCTACTCCTTCAACCGTGACTCCATAATGAGTGCCACCTTCAGAAATCAGGTAGGCTGCTTTGTTATTGATACCGCTATTGGTATGAACGCCACCATTATCTTTAGTGCCTGTATATTTTTTGCTCATATGGTCAGGGTGATTATATTTAGCTGGGTCAGAGAGTGAGCGCAGTGCATCCCCAGGAATATCAGGAGTGTAAATATCTTCACCGATTTCCCAATCATCACGATCTACCATTGCACCAAAAATGTCCGAAATAGATTCATTCAATGCACCTGACTCATTTCTATAAATCAAGCCTGCTGTTCTTTCTGTTACAGCATGGGTTAATTCATGAGCAATTACGTCAAGACCGCCCGATAAACTGATGAATTTTTTGCCATCTCCATCGCCATACACCATCTCAGCGCCATCCCAGAAGGCATTGTTATAGTCCGTAGAATAATGAACGATAGAATTAAGCTTGGCACCAGCATTATCAAAGCTATCACGATTAAATGTGTTTTTATAGTAGTCGTACACTTTGCCCGCATAAGCATGTGCATCAACTGCTGCTGGATCGTCGAATTTGTTATTTGTACTTGTTACTGGGTACATATAAGTGGTGCCATTACGCGCTGTATACGTTTCGACTCCTTTACCGCGAGTAGTGTCCTTCAAAGAATAGGTCCCGTTAGCATATGTGGTTGGGAATGTTTTCGTATCACCTAAAACCCCTTTACCTGTGCCTAATTCTTTTGGATCGGCTGAACCAGCATCATCTGCTTGTCCATCCAAGGATCGAACATCAACAGTTGAATCTACAGCTTCTCCTACTTTGATATTAGACTTATGCGCCTTTGTCACATGCTCCATAATGTTATATTTGTCTAAGACTTTTCCATTATGAGCATCGATTGCATAGAACCAACGGCCTGGTTCTGGTTCAAGGAAGGTAACCTCTGTTATATAGGCCAAAGAAACCTTATTCTCCTGAGGATAGATATATAAATCTGCCTCTGGGTCAACGCTAAATTCCGATACTTCCCCTACCTCCTTCTTCAAATCTTTTTTGATAGCTTTAATCGCATCATTTTCTTTTAATTTAGGCTTTGTTTTTACTTTTTTCAGAGACTCTGTAGGAACTACTTGTCCAAAGAAGGAGGTTACATCCCCGTCTTCATTTAGATGCACAGTCTGATCTGAGCCGTACACTGGAACCCCTTTATATACCTCACGTAGACGGTAATGAGTTGTGTCAGTGTCTGTATCCTCTATTTCGTTTAGCAATTCAAACTGATTCTCTACCTCGCCTTGTACTTTAAGTACATCACTCTTGTCGGATAAATATTTCCAAACAATCTCTTGCTTTTTGACTTTCTTAGGTGCTTTCCATGTCTCACTCATGTAAGAAGGAGTTTCCCAGTCGCTATTATACATAACATTACTTTTTGCGAATGCTGGAAGTCCGCCTCCCAATAAGCTTGACCCTAACAAAATAGTAGCAATAATACTAGATGAGACCTGATGTTTTTTCAAAATAATTCCTCCATTCCCAATAAGATTTTCAAGTACATCCTCATTTTTAAATATTTCGAAAATATTGTCAACTTATTTTTTTACATTTTCCATCATTTTTTTATTTTGTTCTTTATAAACAGACATAAATTAACAGTATAAATAATAATCTATAAATGTGATGAATAATTCGAAAATAGGCAAACCTAGTCACATTGGATAAAAATAACTATTACTAGATTTCATGAACATCAAAAAAAGCAACTCTCCAGTCTGATGACCGGAAAGCTGCCCCTTTTACTATCTTTTCACTTTACTATTTTACTTCAACGACGCGACCTTCAACTTTAGGTGCAATCACTTTGCGCTC
The DNA here is from genome assembly GCF_010748895.1 of Brevibacillus sp. 7WMA2. Lineage (NCBI taxonomy): Bacteria > Bacillati > Bacillota > Bacilli > Caryophanales > Paenibacillaceae > Brevibacillus > Brevibacillus sp. 7WMA2. The sequence goes on along the minus strand of NZ_CP048799.1, from coordinate 4,587,208 downwards.
TTTGAATGCATCCTCCATGATGCTGTAAAGAGTGAAGCCTGTATCAAATGCTGGTTTTTTCAGTGATGAGTACCCGTCGCCGCCAGTTGCAATGAAATCATTTGTTGCGATACGATATGTTTTCTTCAAATCGATCGGGTTACCTGCTACCTTAACTTCCACAAGGCGTTGACCCGCAGGTTTTGTCGGATTGTAGGAGAAGGACATGCCGCTGATGTGTGGGAAACGACCTGCACCTTTCTCTACTTCACTTACACCTACTTCCATTGCTTTAACGATCTCATCCCCCGTTGCCTCGATAATGACGAGTGTGTTCGGGAACGGTAGCAATGTGTACAAATCTTTCTTAGTGATATCACCCGCTGGTAATTGGGTACGGATTCCTCCACCGTTTGTAATGGCGATATCCGCTTCATGTCCTTTGATGGACTGTGTTTTTTCACGCATTACATCTGCAATTAAGTTACCGATGTTTGTTTCTTGTTTACGAACCAATTCACGATCGCCATCAAGAGGTACTTCAGCTTTTGCAATTACCACTTTCATAGCGTTATCTACTTTATTTACTACGTCTTTTACCAGTTTCTCTACTTCTGGATCAGGTTTTACATTTTTATCATATTCAACTAAGCCACCGCTGAAGCCTACGAGCTTGTTCTTGTAGTAGAACAGATCAGCACGACCTAATGATTTACCGTATTCCCAGTCCTGAACGATGTAGGTGCCATTTACTTTTTCAGGTTGTCGTAATGGTGTATGAGAGTGGCCACCTACGATAAGGTCAATACCATCAACTGCTTTTGCTACTTCACGGTCGACATCAATACCTATATGGGAAACTACAACAACATGATCTACTTCCTTCTTCAACTCAGGTACCATTTTCTTGGCAACTTCTACTGGTGATTTGAAGGTTAATCCCTTTACATTGTCAGGATGAGTCAGGATTGGCGTATCTTCAGCTACAAAGCCAAGGAAAGCAAATTTTTTGCCATTAATTTCCGTTTTGTATACCGGAACTAAAAGATTAGTGCCATCCTCTTTAACTACATTGGCATTAATGACTGGGTATTTCAATTGATCACGCAATTTCAACAGTTGCTCATAGCCAAAGTCAAATTCATGGTTACCTGCTGCCATCGTATTATAATTTAAGTGATTAAGGATCGGAAGAACAGACTCACCTTTAAACTGGTTTACAAAGATTGTCCCTTGGAATGTATCACCAGCATCTAGCAATAAGAAGTTTTTGTTTTCTTCACGCCATTCCTTAATTAGGGTAGACATTTTGGCATACCCAAACTCTTTTCCGCTTTCATTCTCGTCGATGTGACCATGTACGTCATTTGTATGAGCAATCGTTACATGAGTTGTAATGGCATCACCTATTGCTTGTAGGAAATCGCCGCGAGTAAGCGTAGCTTTTTTGTCTACTTTCAAGTCATAGCCTAGTTTTTTAGCAATTGCGATCGCTTTGTCAGAAGAAACGTTTACTGCTGGTGTTTTTACTTCTGCTGCCGTTAATGCACCTTGTTTTTCCAACCATTGCAAAGCAGGAGTAGCCCAATGTGCTTTACCTTGCGCCGCTCCCAAGGTAACACCTTTTACTTTTGTCATGGTTACTGCTACTTCAGCCAATGTAATATTTCTGTCCAAAGACAAATCAGAGATAATCTTCTGTTCCTTCATCCAATTTGCATGTGTAACTGGTTGAAGAGGTGCTGCAAAAGCGCTTGTTGCGAATAAAGAAGAAGCTAGTAAGCCTGTTAAGAGGGAATATCCAGTAATACTTTTTTTCATGTATTGAGTCTCCTCCCAAAAATAAATATAATGTCGTAGCTATTATACCAAGTTTTTTTGCTTTCCCCTATCTTTTTGTCGCAAAATTGGTAATGTAAGCGGGTATATTCAGAGTTTTTCCGTACGTTTATGTAAAGACTCAATCATATCTTCCATTTTTTCTTGAATCTGTCTTTTTATTCGTGCGAAGGGAATTCTCATTAAACGATTTTCTCCCCTATGCTTCCATAGTACAAATGTCTCCCCGCGGTCCTCCTCTATGGCAAGCATTCTTACATCTATTTTTCGCAGGTCTTTCGCAACGGCCTTTTCCATCCCATAAGCTACTTCACAAAGGAAGGAGAGCAAATGCCCATACGCCATCCCAAGCTTTAAAGAAGAATTGATTAGCAGCTCTGTATCTCGTTTTAAATACTTTCCTGCCTCTTTCCATATAACATAAGCAAAAATTTGTTCTTGAATTTCCATTTATTATCACCTATTATTAAATGAGATCATATGTTCTTATATTATGAAGGATAGAGGTATTTTCATGCAACAAAAAACCAATACGATTGAAATCCACAGGTCTCAATTGTACTGGTTATATATCCAATCTTTTGTTCTCTCTTATATCGGTTGGCGTATTGAAATTTAGTCCCGGCTATGGTTTGTTGCAATTATTCCTTTACCATAATCGTTTTCAACATAGCCCAGATTTTTGGGAGAATAACAGCATTTTCTGTTTCGTTAGGAGCAAATACCGTAAATCTGAACCATCTGCTATCTATTTTTGTAACGATAATTTCTTTATGATCGTTTTTCGTATCCACCCCGAGATGAAGGGCTGTTTTTTGCAAAAAAGGATCTGTTTCCTGCTCTTTTTTCAGATTCCGTACATTTCCTAAATCACTTAATTCAACTTCCATTAGCTTCTTTTGTGCAGCTAGATCTACCTTATCCGGCATTTGCTCAATCCGGACAGCATACCGGTCATTCTTCTCATAGAAGAGCATATCCTTCCCCGGCTCTTCGCCAGTGGCTGTAAAGTCAGGTAAATAATAAAGGAAATATCCTAAGTGACTTTCAAAAAGCTGCGCCTGCTCACTCACTTTTTTACCATCTATCGTGTAAGTCAATTCTCTGGTTTGAGCTGGCGGTTGGCCCTTGCTACTAGCTGGATTGTTAGGTTGAGGTATCTGTTTCGTATGATCTTTGTTTTCTTCCAAGACAGTAGCTGCCGCTCCTGAGTTGACTATTTGGCTTGATTTTTCAGAGTCAGGAGTAGCTTGTACACCATTACCGCAACCAGCCAATAATATTGCAATGATAGGTAAGACGATTATTCGTTTGCGCAGTCGATTATTACATACCATATTACACTCCCCCTTGTTCGGAAATCATCATTCGCCTAATTGCTAAGCTAGGCAAAATGGTTTCGTTCCAATCAAAAGCTGTACTGCCTCTCTACTACTATATGAATTAAGGGGGTAGAGTATTCATAGTTTTATGAAAAAGTTGAGAGAATAGGGCTACATTTTCTTTACTAGCATAAAAGAAAAAGACCGAGCAAGTTGCCTATTGCCCAGTCTTTGTCCTGTTTTCAGCTATTTTAAAACTCAAGGAGGGTTATCTTTCATTCATTCTATTTAATAGCACCAGATTTTGACGTAGTAAGGCTTTCACTTTGTCAGAAGAAACAGGCTCTTGAAACAGATAGCCCTGATATTCATCACAGCGGTGCTTGCTTAAATAATCTAGTTCTTCCTGAGTTTCGACTCCTTTTGCCAATACCGTCCAATTGAGGTTTTGAGCTAGTGCAATCACAGATAAAACCACGGCCTGATTTTTATCCTCATACGGCAGCTCATAGATAAAGCGGCGATCAATATTAATTCGGTCAATTGGCAAATGAATCAACTGTTGCAAACTATGCAAATCACTGCCAAATTGCTCAAGGCATACTTGTACACCCAGCTCCTTTACCTGATGTACAAGCTCATATCCTCGCTTGTTATTTAACAGCATACTCTCAGTCAGCTCAAGCTCTAAATATTCTGCCTGTAATCCTGTTTCTTTTAAAATGGCAGCAATCATATCAATAAAGTCATGCTTCCAAATTTGACTATTCGCCAGATTAATCGAAATTCGTACGGGAGGATATCCCTGCTGTTGCCATTCTACTGTCTGTTTACAAGCAGTACGTAATACCCATTCACCAATAGGGATAATCAATCCTGTCTGTTCTGCTAACGGTAGAAATTCATCAGGCACAATCAAGCCTTTCATCGGATGTTCCCACCGTATCAAAGCTTCCATCGCTACAATTCGTTGTGTCTCAATAGAAACCTTTGGCTGATAATATAACCGTAGCTCATGATTTTTCATCGCTCGTTGTAATTCGCTGGCTACATGTAATCGTTCAAAATCTATATCATTCATTATGGGAGAAAAAAGTTTATAATGGCTGCCATTTCGGCTTTTTGCGTGGAACATTGCAGTATCTGCTTGTTTCATAAGAGCTTGTAAATCTTGACCATCGTCTGGATAATGGGCAATCCCAATACTCGCTGTTACATGCACTTCATGACCTTTAATCAAGCAAGGCTGTTCAATGGCTTGAATAATTTTATCTGAGATAAGGAAAAGTTCATCTTGCATAATACTAGGTAATAATAAAATAAATCCATCTCCGTCTAACCGCGATACTGTATCACACTCACGTACACAGGATTTTAGACGGTTCGCTACCGTAATCAACGCTAAATCACCAAATTGATGACCTAAAGAATGATTGATTCCTTGAAGGCTATTTATATCTAAAAACAGTATAGCTAGTTTCTCAAGTGGTTTTGGACTTCTCGCCGTTTGCAGCGCTTCTTGAAATTTAATTTCTAGCAAACGTCGATTAGGTAAGTCGGTGAGGATATCGTAATATGCCATATGGTAAAGCTGTTCCTCCACCTTTTTTTGATCAGTATAATCACGTATCATCAGAATGCCTCCTAGGACACGTTTTCTTCTGATCAACGGCAGGAATGTTATATTCACGTGTAAAAAACGATGGCTATTTTCAACTAAAGTAACATTAGCATTCAGGGTTTCGCCTTGGAACAATCGATGTAAATACTTTCGTATAGCGGGTATTTCTTTTTGGCCTACATAGTCCATAAATGTTCTGCTTGAACATCCAGCTCCTGTAGAATCTTCACCGATCAAATTTCTCCAGGCAGGATTCACTTCTAAGATCTCTCTATTCGTGTTAAGAAGCAGGCAAGCATCACTATTTGTTTCCCAAAACATTTGGCTACGATTCGCTTTTTTCCAAATACTTCTTTTCTCGATGTCTAAATTCCCCTGTTTGCGTAACAGTACGACGGTCCCTACAATAAGCAGAGTTACCCCCATCCCGACAAAAAAAGAGAGGATGAGCGAATTCATCATTTCTGAAACGTCGTTCATTGCAACTTCTCCTTCTGTCGTAACCTTCATTTTTTCTCCATCCATCCTGCTTTCCACAATACCCCATCTTCTCTTAATATAAAAGGGTCGGAGTGACTATGATTTAAAAATGTTACTAGGCTTTTCCCCTTCTTTGTGACTAGTACCGTTCCCTCTGGTTTAAGCATAAAAAAGCCTGAAGCAATGCCTCAGGTTGTCAAGATCATTTGCTTTGCTAAGCCTCCCTTTTCCAAGCAATCTGTATCCAGCTTGGTAGGTAGCTTCCGTAATAGCCACTGGAAACTGTTACGCCTTTAAGAAGCTCATGTTCTTTTCCCGTACTGAGATCTTTTACAAATAACGAACCGTTAACATGAGTTTGCAAACGAACATATGCTACCTGACGACCTGTTGGTGCCAAAGAATAGGAACTGTCCGCTGTTGCTGATGAGCCAGCCGTAATAGCTTTAGCCTGATCTGCCTGATCTAGTTGCCAAATTCGTTGACCTGGTACTAAGGGACGATTCTCCATTTGGGTTGGCCACGGTGCTTCCTGTCCACGTAAAAATAGAAGTGGAGCATCTGCTTTTGGGCCAAACGCGGGCAAGGAATCCACTTTATCCGTTTGACCTTTGCTATACACCTGTTTATTTAGCGTCTCCCATATTCCTAATTTTTTCTCATAGGTAGCCATACGATCGACTCCATTTATAAAGACAAGCTTAGTACTATCTTTAGACCAGGTCAGCCACTCTGGATAAGCTAAACCCACACCTATTTGAAAGGTTTTTTGTGAGTGAATTTGTAACACTTTAATGGGGACTCCATCTGCTGATAACGAAGCAGAATTAGGTTTTTCAAAATAGGCAAGATAGGCACCGTTCGGCGACCACACTAATTCAGTAGCATCACGGGCATAGATTCCTTCAACAGTAGATGTCATTTGGCTGTATAGGGTTCGTGAAGTACCATCTAAGAAAACCTGATTAATATGTAGATTTTCAGTTTTCGTTGGTGGAAAGGATACGGCAAGACTTTTTCCATCGGGATACCAGGAGTAATCAGATACCTCATTTACGTCATTCTGCTGAAAAATGCTCTGTACCCTCTCTACCCCCTTTGGAGTAATCCGAGCAACTATTCCTTCTTCCTTTGAATTTTCTCTTGTCTGATAAGCCAGCATATTTTCTGTAGGCGACCATTTAGGAGTACCTATAATTTCTCTTTGATCTACCTGATATTTCTTGCTGCCATCTGCCTTCGAAATCCATAAATACCACGGACCTGAATAACTTTTTGGATCGGGACTTTGTAAATATGCAATCCACTCTTTATTAGCTGACCAATCGACAATCTGCACCTTGCCATTTGTCGCTATAGGGATCGGTTGGCTATCCTGCTTGGATGCATCCCACAACAAGACCGTATGTTCATTTTGCAAGGCTACATAAAAAGGAAAGGTTTGCGTAGACACTCTGGTAGGAATCTCTACATCAGATGTCTGTTGATCAGATATTTGCTTGCTTGAGGATTGTGTTGTTTCTTTGTTTGCAAATACGCTTGATTGAAATCCGCTTGCTTCTGCGGTAACTCCTCCTAGGCTAACACTTGCCAGTAGTAAGTAGCCTGCAAGCAACAAAACCCTTGTGCATGTTCCTCTTTTCTGCAAGCTGTTTTCTCCTTTCGTTATTATTTTTTTAAAAAATCATTCTTTCTCATTTGTACCATTATTTTACTTTACATTCATAATTTATTATCCTACATTTAAGTTCTGGATTTTTCAACCAACATTTTCCACATTTTTTCGGTTAGTCACTTTCCACTCACAAATTATCAAACAGATGCAGTCAATGATGAATGTACATCCCCCCTTTTTTGGAGATTATGGCGAATAAAAAGAGGGGCTGCACTGAGCTTTATTTTTATATCGAAACGGTTGGCAAAATAATTCGGACTGTCGTTCCCTTACCTAGTTCGCTTTCAATCTGTATTTCTCCATTATGATTTTCAATAATTTTGTAGCTAACCATTAAGCCTAGTCCAGTTCCTTTTTCTTTGGTAGTAAAGAATGGCTCGCCAACTCTTGCTAGTTTATCCTGAGGAATTCCCTTTCCTTGATCTGTAATCTCTATAGCAATTTTTCCTGATGCCTTTCTACTAACATGCACGTCAACACTGCCACCAGTCGGCATGGACTCAATGGCGTTTTTTAACACGTTAATTAATACTTGCTTTAGCTGATTTTCCACACAATGAATCTTTGGTAAAGGCGTTGGAATTACCGGGATAATATCTACTTGGTTCATCAAGGCATGTGTTTCGATTAGCATTAATACATCATTGAGAATAATTCCAATATCCTCTGTCTGAAAGCTAAGGGCATGTGGTTTGGATAATAACAGCAATTCCGTAATAATCAATTCAATGCGATCAAACTCGCCCATCATAATCTGAAAATACTTCTCATTCCCCTGCCCATCTGCCATCATTAACTGTATGAAGCCCTTTAGCGCTGTCAATGGATTGCGAATCTCATGAGCAATCCCAGCAGCCAGTTGGCCAACGGCAGATAGCATTTCGGATTTACGTAACAACTCCTCCGCTTTTTTCTGTTGGGTAATATCCTCACTAATTTTAAGGAAATGAATGATTTCCCCTTCTTCATTTTTAATGGGCAAGAATGCTGTTCGTTCCCAAAAGGCCTCATCATTCTTGCGTTTGCTTTGTAATTCACCATACCAATTTCTCCCCTTGGTTAGGGTCTGGATTATTTCTTCTTGAATGTTCTCCTCATAATCCTCATGATTTTCAATAAGATTAAGCTTTTGACCGATCACTTCTTCTCCTGTGTATCCTGTCTTTGCGGTAAAAGATGGGTTAATATACTGAATTTCACCGTCAAGGCCTGTAATAATAATGCTATTGGGGATTTGATGAATCGCATAGGAGAGCTTCTGTAGCTCTTTGTTGGCCATTTTTAATTCCGTAATATCTACAAACGTAATGACTACACCTTTAATAACATTATCCTGTGTCCGATAGGGCAAAATCTCCATGCTATACCATTGGCCATGTAAGCTTTGAATTTCTTTTTCCAACGGCATTACGCTATGTAAGACGTGCTCAGCATCTTCTACCAAATTGTTATACTTCAATTGATGTGTTATATGACTAATCGGACGATTGATATCCATGTCCATTAGATTAATAAGGGTGGTTACTGCTGGTGTAAATCGGCGTACGCACATATTTCTGTCCAAAAATATCGTCCCGATTTTCGTGCTGAGCAGAAAATTATCTATGTCATTATTTAAATCAAGCAGTTCTTGTATTTTGGCTTGATGTTCAGCGTTAACGGTAATTAATTCTTCGTTAATAGATTGGAGTTCTTCATTAGTGGATTGGAGTTCCTCATTTGCAGCAATTAATTCTTCATTGGTAGATTGTAGCTCTTCATTCGAGGTTTCTAGTTCTTCGATAGTTGCCTGTAGACTTTCCTGCGCATATTGTAGTTCTAGCTCCAGCTCGCGAATTCGTTGTGTGGTCGTACTTTGAGCATGAAAGCTCTGCTGATCACCTTCCGGATATTTATCAGGTTTTGCTTCATCTTTAAAGGTAATCATCATATATTGCCCGTTATATTTATGGGGAGCAAAATTGTTAATGCTAAGTGTTATGAATTCAGAAAGGTCAGCCCCCTCTTTTACTTTTACATTGGTAAAGGTAATCTCTTTATTTTCCTTCCTGACTTTATGCATTGCTGAGCCAATTGCTACTGATAAGGATGGCGAAACTAGCTTAAAAATATTTAGTGTAATTTTGCCGCGTGGTAAGGTTAGATACTTATTAACAGGACCTGAAGTATGAACGATATCATAGTTTCGATCAACAATCACACATGCTGGCAAATATTCCTCTATGATCGTAGCATATATATCGTCTAGCTTATTCGTTCCCGAAATCATTTCTCTTTCCCCTATTTTCACAGGGCTGGACTGTAGAACTGGACGTCCGCTTTCTTTATCAATACGGATCGTATGATTGGGAGTGTTTTGATTCGATTTCCGAATGGTGAAAATATTCCATTTACGATTGAGAGGAACATATAGATTCGCTAGCTTTCCGATACTTTCACTTGGTCCTAAAAATAAATATCCCTTAGGATGCAAAGAAAAATGAAACAAGCTCAGTACCCTTTTTTGCACATCTGGTTGAAAATAAATCATCATGTTTCGGCATGTGATAAAATCCATATTGACAAAAGGTGGGTCTTTTATAATATTATGTGGGGCAAAAACGATCATTCTCCGGATATTTTTAATGATGTGATAGGCGTCACCCTGTTTCTCAAAATACCGATCTAACAAATCTTTCGAAATATCCTTCTCAATGGAGGCGGGGTAAACACCCTGAGCAGCGTAGTTTATTGCTTCTTTGTCTAAATCGGTAGCAAAGATTCGAACATCAAGTGTAATTTCTTTTTTACATAAATATTCATCAAACAACATAGCAAGTGAATAGGCCTCTTCTCCCGTGGAGCATCCCGCTACCCAAATACGCACATGCTGCTCACCATTTGCTTGTTTATTTTCGATTATTTTGGGGATTACATTTGCTTTTACGATGTTAAACGCTTCTTGATCTCGAAAGAAATGGGTGACATTAATCAGCATATCTTTTTGTAAGGCTCCCTGTTCCTCTTGTGTTTCTTCTAAATACTGAAGGTACTCTTCTAAGGATTGCTTGTTATTTATTTTCATTCGCCGTTCAATTCGCCGGATGATACCATCACGTTTATAGCCAGTAAAGTCGACTCCGCTATCCCTTGTAAGCAGGGTGAGTATGTCTTTCACTCGATCCTTTGCAATATTTTTCTCCTCTTCTCTTTCACCAAGGACATAACGTTTTACATACTGTACTAGATACTCTCCTAATTGAAAAGGAGCACAGATAAAATCTACTATTCCCGTAGAGAGCGCATTTCTTGGCATACCATCAAACTTGGCCGATTCGCCATCCTGTACCATAACCATTCCTCCATATTCATGGATAGCCTTTATTCCATTGGAACCATCTGTCCCGGTTCCCGAAAGAATGATGGCGATAGCACGTTGTTTTTTCTCAGTGGCCAAGGATTCCAAAAAGGCATCTATAGGTAAATGAATCCCGGACACTTCAGGATACGTAGTTAAAGAAAAATGACCATTGATAAGTTGAATATAGTTCTTAGGCGGATTTAAATAGATGAAGTTGGGCTCGATTTTCATACCATCGGTCACTTGCTTTATCCTAAGGGATGTGTGTTTTTCCAACAATTCAGCCATAAAGCTTTTATAATGTGGTGATAAATGTTGGACAATAACAAATGCCATGTTTGAAGCCTCTGGTAAATGATCAAAGAATTCCTGTAACGCCTCTAGTCCCCCAGCAGATGCACCAATCCCTACTACTGCAAATTCTTCTGTATTCTGCTTGTTCGTTTCATTTCTTTGGATAGAATCTTCTTCTCGATTGGACATCTAAAATCACCTTTCCTTGCAAAAATACTGTGACAAGCGTTTTTCCGGCGACTATTACCTAATGAATAGATGGAGAAAAGCGCAGTCGAGCCTAAAAACGAGGGAGACACTTCCAAAGTTTTTTCATAAAAATTACCAAAATACACTACTACAAGTTTAGCAGAACATCTAAAAACATAATATATTGTTTTCAAATTATGACATGCGAAATACCCTTCCTATCTACGAGAAGGAAGGACCAATCGTTCAAAAATTAGCAATGAAATTTTGTATATGATCTATTGACTATACCCAAATATTACCATATACTACATAAACAAACACTAATTTACTGTATATTTGTAATGTTTGTTATATATTATCTAAGAAAGGGGAATTACTCACAAAAAAGTAGTCAAAAGTAACATTTTATCCTGCTATGTAAGAACTAAAAGCTGGTTTCTTTTATTGATCTATAACCTAAAATAGTTTGCAAGAAATCGTACACTGCTAGATAGGGATACCTACTTAGAGTGCTCTTCATTATGGAATTGATTCCCAATCTATCGAAAAATAAAAAGGAGGTCATTTCGTGCAATACCGCCAACTATTCGAAAAATATCAAGAGATTCGTTCTCTTACTCAAGATTATGAAGCATGGATGAATTCCTCTACTGGTGGAGACCTATGGATTGATGGCTTGCAAGTTTTTTTGACGATAGAGCCTGCTGATTTTGAGTCTGCCTATAAACAATTTGTTGAAAATTATACATACGATTCACATTCTTTTATGCGATGTTTAACTTCCCTACATCAATTCACTGTTGGTTGTGCTAAAGAAAGTGAATTTGAGTTATACAAAGCACTCGCTTTGGGGATGACCTGGCTCTCTTTCTATCCTCATTATCAGAGTGATTTTTTTAATCTTTCTGGTCGTATTACCAATCATTCGATTGCTTTGCTACTAAGCCCTACCTATCAGGCTATGTGGATTACCGGTTACAACGAAGGACTTACTCTGTACATTGCAGACAAAGCCAACTCCCATCTCTCTCTTTTCCGACCTGAGAATGATCTAATTTATCAGAATCATCAATATTTTCTCCAAATGAACTACGTCAATTTTCCTTATCAAAGTTATTTTCATGAAATGGCTCACATTCTGTTTTGTTATAACCTTTACACGCACGTCTTAGCTAATGAAAATGAAAGAAATAACTATCTTTCCTACGTGGAAGAGGGGATTGTTACTCTTGAAAAAAAAGTACTTTCCGAATTAATTGCTGTAAGAGATAACCTACATGTGATTCATGATGGATTTAATGGTTCGAGCTCCCCCGAATTCAGAGAATATAACCTTAGTGTTATACGTGGTGATATTTCTTCGATATCCGCTAGCTCTCTAAAATGGTTCACAAAGGCTTACATGCAAGTAGGAACAGAAAATAATGACACACCAAATAACGCAAACTCTGCTAACCAACTACTAGTATCTAGTCATCCGCTTACAGAAGAAAAAACATTTTCTATGATACCTCCTTGCCTACCGCATATAGAAAATAACAAACAGCACTGTCGATGGACAATTCGAAATGGGGCATATAATCATATTCCAGCCTATCGAGAAGTCATTGAATTAATGGCACCAGATTTGAATGATTTTGCAAAAGTACAAGAAGCTCTGCATCCAAGCACATATACCGCCTCACAGATATCCAAAGACTTACCAGAGCCAGATTCAGACCAGCGGGAACAGAAAAAGCAATTATGGCGTTGGCGAGAAGCATATGCTCGTTTGGCTGAAATTCGCGGGTATATTGAAATGGAAGCCCCCCTCACAGATGCGATACCAGACATTCAACGTCGATTACTGATCGTGGCGAAACGAAATGCTCATTATTTGAATACGTATTCCACAAAGGATAAATTATCGAAAAACCACACAAGTGAAATCATGTCTGTAGAAAATATGCGTAAAGAAATTCGCATTATTCTGTGTGGATTACGCCATACAGCTACTCGGGAATTGCTGTTATCCATGTTTGACGAGCCATTTATGCATGTGCTAGAAACAAGCTGATATTTTAGTAAAACGATAATTATTTATGTGAAAGGACTTTTTCTCTTCCTAGCGAAAAAGTCCTTTCACATGCTGTTGGTCAATCATGTAGGTACTGTTCCTATTTTCTGTTTTTATCTAAAAGGGCGATCCCATCAGGCAAGACTTCCTTATGATTCCAATACTAGGGAGTATCGCACTTGTAGGCGAGTTGAATTTTATATGCATCTAACAAAACTGATCGAATGGAGAGATGTATGATGGTTAAACAGCAAAGCAGGAAATACAGTATATTCATGTTTGTAGTAATCCTGAGCATAGCCATTCTTTTTCCTACGTCTTATGCCTATAGTTCACCTATAAAAGAACCTCTCTTGGGCCCAACAGACTCTAAAGAAGTAGAAGATTTTGCAGATCAGTTCTTTAATCAATCACATATTAAAAATCAGTTGGCGGGAGCTGTTTTTGTTATCGTCCGAGATGGCAGGATATTGCTGAATAAAGGGTACGGTTATTCTGATGTAGAGAAAAAAATAGCTGTCAATCCAAACCATACTATTTTCCCGCTAGCTTCTATTTCTAAAGTTTTTACATCTACAGGAATTATGCAGTTAGTCGAACAAGGAAAGCTCGATTTAGATGAGGATATACAAACCTATCTTGAGGACATAACGCTAAACAATAAAACCACTGACAAACTAACAATGAAGCATCTATTAACCAACACAGCAGGCTTTGATTTTACAGATAAGCTGGAATCCATCCATCACCATAGTATCCCGCGGATCTCGTTGGATAAATACGTGAAAGAGAATATGCCTAGTATTGTCCGTAAACCCGGAGAAGCATTCCGCTACGATAACTTTGGCTTTAGTCTTCAAGGATACATTCTTGAGAAGTTGTCCGGTAAATCCTTCAACCAATACATGACTGAGAATATTTTTACCCCTTTGAAAATGGAAAATAGCAGCTTCTTACTTACACCGCAATTAAAAGCTAATTTAGCAACTGGATATACTTCTAGCAATCAACCATTTCCTGTTTTTCTATCCAATCCGATTGAACAGCCTGAAGGAGGAATGGTTTCAACTGGGCATGACATGGCCCAGTTCATGATGGCTCATCTCAATAAGGGGTCGTTTGAGGGTAGAACAATCCTGAAACAGGGTACAGCTCAAAATATGCATACCATTCACTATTCCGTTCATCCCAAGGTTCCAAATATGGCATACGGCTTTGAAACATACTACCATTCCAGTCACAATAATCAATTTGTTATAGGCAAAGGTGGAGATATACCCGGGTTCCATTCTTGGATGTGGCTGTTGCCAGAGCATAAGGTTGGTGGTTTTATTGTTTTCAATAAAGATAAGGAGTTTCGCGAGGAGTTATTTAAAGCTTTCATGAATCACTATTACCCTATACCTAAGAAAGAACAGACCTATATGACATCCTCCCCTCAACAATTGAAACGCTTTGAGGGTACCTATCGGGATTTGCGGATAAATCCTTGGATCACTAAAATTACAGTAACCTCACAGGGACAGCTACTAGCAGAAGATCCAATGGGGAAAAATATTCTTCGCCAGATCGATCCAATGCTGTTCAAGGACGAAAAAGGCACCTTTTTAGCCTTTAAGGAATCCGCTGATGGCAGCATAGGCTATTTGCAATATCGTAATATGGTCAGTATGGCTCAAAAAATTTCTCCCTCTAGGCATTTTGCCGATGTTCCTCAGTCACACCCATATGCCGCATATATCAATGGCGTTCAAGACTTTGGAGTGCTCCAAGGAGATTCGAATCATGCCTTCCATCCTTTAGCACCCATGACAAGAGCCGAATTTGCAGGTGATTTAGTACGGCTTATTGGGGTTCGTGCCTCTACTAATCCCGTGTCATTTATAGACTCTAAAAAGAGTCCATACGTAAAAGAAATTCAAGCTCTTGTAGAAGCAGATGCGTTAAAAGGAACCTCTCCTACTAAATTTGAACCCAATCGTCCTATTACAAGGCAGGAAGCGGCCGTTATTGTATTTGAGGTGTCCAAATCATTACTGAATGCTCAGCCTGTTAAGGTTAACCTTAAAGGCGCCATTGATCCTTGGGCCACTCAAGCCGTTCAATATGTAGTATTTCATGGTCTATACGGACCTGAGGTTATTTCCTCCAAAGGCTTGATTGACTATAAGGCTAAGGAACCTCTACTGCGCCAAGAAGCAGCTGCCTTCCTGTATAACTATGCACGGCATATTTTCAAAAAATAAGTAATCTCTATATGAGTATGGAATAAACATAAGGTTTGATTGTATTGATTGGAGTAAGGTTATCAAAAAGGGCCGTTTCCTTGAAAGCAAAGAAACGGCCTTTTGGAAAAAGAACCAAGGAACCTACTTGTCCTCATTCATCCACTCCATTAAGGTTTTAGCAAATAGCTCTGGTTCTTCAAACATAGGATTATGTCCACTATGCTCAAAAATCACTTTCTTCACGTTCCTATATGTGTCATCAAGTGAGTCCCATAGTGAAACGGGAGAAACCAGATAATCATATCTCCCTAAACCAACGAATACTGGTTTTTTGAAATCCGCCAACGATTGGATTAAATTACGTTTTCCAAACTCTTCTCCCCACAGATGATCCATAATTAGCATATTGGTATATACATTCTCCCACATATAAGCTGCATCAAATGTATAATCATAAAAACTCTGAGCTCCCATGCGAATGCACATATGGACAAATCGTCTTTCAGGATCTTTTTGGATGTCACTTTCTAAAAACGCGATATCTGCTTCAAACTGTCGCTTTCTCTTTAGGCTGGCAGTTTGATAAAAAAATGCAGTGCTTTGCTGCTGTCTTTCTTGACTATTTGTAGGTGCTGAATTAAGTAAGACAACTTTCCGAACAGCATCTGGATATTTTTGGGCATATGCTAAAGCCATAAAGGCATGTCCTGAATGTCCCAGTATAATAAAATCCTGCAATTCGAGTGCCTGTCTTACCCTTTCTGTATCATCTAAAATTTTATCTAATTTATAATCTTCTGGTTCTAAAGCACGCGGTGGCTTACCAAAGCCTCTATGGTCTAAAAAAATAAATTGAAATGTTTCAAATAAATTTTCTGAGAATAAACGAGGATAATATATGCTGCTCCCTATCACCAGTACTGGCTTTCCAAACCCTTTTATACAATAGTTTAATGTGAATCCATCACTGGTTATACTTTTAAATTGGTTCATCTGAATAGCTCCCTTTTTTTGTTAAGAAGAGCTATTAAAACTCAAGCTCTCCTTTCAATCACTCCCTTTCCTGCTTCTAATCCCCTTATATTTTCCATTGAACGCTCTAACAATTTACATCACCTCAATCAATGGTGTTGCTTCGATAGTAAAACATTTGGGATACAAAAACATAATATCCCTATCTAGGAAGTGTAGCATATTAAAATACCCAAGAATAGGTACTTGGATAAAGAGCGATTCTTCGCTTACATACAATTGTTGCACGCAAAAAAGCTCTCTCTGGATGTGTCCAGAAGAGAGCCGTATTGAATTACTTCCTTTCTGGCCTACTACATTTTTATTAGGTCACCGACATTTCTCTTATTAATCTGTGATACGTATAATAGAAAGGTGTGCTACGGTTGGAGAGAAAGGCAGGAATGGATTGTTAATCACGCCAGGATTATAAGGTGTTCCGCCAGCACTTTGTCCCTCTCTTTTTATTGTAGGTTGATTGTATAGTCTAAAATGGGCGGAAATTGATTAGGGACCTGTAATTTCTTAAGCCCCAGGTTTCTGCTGTCGGTACTGCCTGTATCCCAGCACCACTCGAAAGCTCTCGAGGGGATTGGAGTAACAAATTCGCCCGACCACGTACGTCCGAGACCACTTGTATCCTCAGCGTAGTAAAAGAATTTTCTACCGTTGGCCCACCCGCTCCAAACCTGCACCGTGTTCCCAGGAGCCACCTTATACCAGCCCTTCTTTGACCACTTGTTGCTCCCCTCACAATTGGGAGCCGAGTAGGCATAAACAATCTGCAAGCCTACGTTAGTCCTGTTGCGGAAATGAAGCCCCATCGTCGATCACTCCTCGCCCGTTATTGTTAGGCTGTACGTCATACGCGGAGAGTAAGGGGAAGTTTGCTGTCCATGTTGTCCATATTGACCAATTCACCCTGCCCCCAACTTCTTAAAAGAATAGAAACATGAAGATGGATTATCGCATGGAGACTGTCCGTTCATGCGTTATACAAAGTGTATTACTCCTGTTATCCATCATTTTTCCTGTTATTATATTTGACTATAGAAATTTTAGTTGATTGTCCATCTACAAATAGGGTGAATACCTAGCATAATAGTCGCTTATGATGATCTGATATGAACATAATTTACAGGTACCCAGTCTTAGGCGATTTTATTTTAGAAAGAAAACGAAAGAAGTTGCCTTCTTTTTTCTAAAGAAGAAAGCGTGCAAGGTCATACGATCCTGTCACAAAGCTTTGGGAATTATCGATGAGCATATTCCAGTAGGCCACTATAACATCTATTGGCTCTACTTTCTAGATGGAAATAACCTCCCATTGGCTAATAACGTGAGTGGTGCGCAAATCTGGTGAAGCAATTAATGCATATATCTAATCTGTCTGGATATGGTGAAGTAAACCAGTATAATCGACACAGTACTCAGATCTACTCCCATGGATTAATCAAGAACCTATAACTTACTTAATCAGCCCATGAATAGTAAAAAATGATTGCTAATCCCTTAATTAAACACTATCAGGTCAAATATCCTGAAATGGTACTTATGCCCATGTCAATTTCCATCCCCATTCATACAGTGTAATAAACTAGGAGAAGGGGGTTTAAAATGACAAAAATACCTGTTGCAGGTTTTCTATTTCAATCAAATGACTCCTCCGCAGAACATTCGCATGGATTATATATCACTTCTTGGAATGGTATGCCTGTACACCGACATCCGTTTTCGGGAACTACTTCATTTAATGATGGTCATGATCATCAATACGTTGGGGTAACTGAACCAGCCCCGACAGGTGTTCCCCACGTTCATCGCTATTATACGATTACTTCATTTAATGATGGTCATTCTCATATAATTGAAGGCACAACCGGCCCTGCAATCGAACTACAGCGTGGAGGACATATTCATTACTTTGAAGGGTATACAACAGTAAACGGAAAACACCCTCACACCCATCATTACAAAGGAGCAACAGAAAATGAAATCCCTTAAACAGGAAAACATGTTTGGCGAAACATCACATTGAATATCATCTGGGAACAAGCAAAAAAGCTCACATGATTTGTGAGCTAAAATACATAATTTCAACTTTTTATCTTGACTAACAATCGGATACTGGGCTG
Source organism: Brevibacillus sp. 7WMA2 (assembly GCF_010748895.1). Taxonomy (NCBI): domain Bacteria; kingdom Bacillati; phylum Bacillota; class Bacilli; order Caryophanales; family Paenibacillaceae; genus Brevibacillus; species Brevibacillus sp. 7WMA2. The sequence goes on along the minus strand of NZ_CP048799.1, from coordinate 4,569,036 downwards.
TTTCTTTTTTGTTTACTCCGTTTTGTTGCCCCTTCTAATACCACTTCAAATGCATCTAAAATTTCAAGAAAATGTGATGCCTCTCTAAAAACATGATCGGCAAGAAGAGGAGGGATGATGCTCTTAATACGACAAGCTTCGATTAGATCGCGAGCAGTTTTTTTAAAATCACGGAGTTGACGGACAGACACTCTATTCTGATCAACAAACTGCGATAGTAACGGAACAGTTTGAGATTGGGGACTCATGGAATCTAAATCAATGGCTTGGTATAGAAGTTGATCGAAGTCATGACTAAAACCATTTGCTTGTTCAACCAATTTCCTTTCAGAAGGATCAAGTAAGTGATTAATAAATTTAGCATGATCAGCCATAATCCTAAGAAAGAAGACATTTTCATTAATAATAGCATCTGGCAAAGGATCTAGGGTTCCAGTGTTTAGTTGTTCCAAACGTTTCGCAAAGTAAGCAGCTTCCCGGCTAACATGATCCACTAATAACGGAAAATTATTACCTCCAATTTGGCAGGAAATGATCAAACCTAATACTCTTCTTTTGAAAGCCCAAATTTGATTAACACAGGGAAGAATTTGAGCATTGAACTGACCGATATATTGAGGGTCGGTATCTTCTGGTAAGGAAAGGGCCTTGGCTTCTATTTCCTCAAATATATGGTAAAAATAATCAGCTTCATTGATTAATTGGGTATCGTCACAATTAAAACCTAGCTTCAAAAAAAGCGAATGTTCCTTCATTATCCTAGACCAAAAACGAACTTCCTCAAGTGATCTAATTACAAATGCATCCGCCATCCAATGAGTCCTCCCCAACATATGTATTTCTATAAGTTTATGCAAGAAGCATGTCTCAAATGTCTGTTGCTCACATTCATTATTGGATAGTCGATTAAATTACTTACTGCCACACTGTAAAATTTACTTTACATATGCTTATTTATTACGTTTTACTGAACACCTCTATCATAAATTAGTAGTGTTTAAATATTTAAAGCATAATTTTATTAGAAATAGGCCTGTCAGTTACTTAGACAGGTCTATTTGGCATCCACTAACATCCCAGAGTGACTAACCTTTACCTTTCAAGCTTTTAGAATTTACTTTTTCCAATTACTCTAAAGACATTAAACTAGTGTACAAGAACTTTATATGTTCTAACATGAGTAGCATTTGTATCATATTCACGTAATACGCCATTTGCGGAATCCTTTATAGCACCTAAGTACCATTCTCCATCTTTTTTATACACCCAAAGCCCCTGTCCATCCACTCTATAATGGCCTACACCATATAGAATATAATCGTTTAATTTCATCCTTATTTATATCTAATCTAAGTTCAATCAAGCCTTCTTGAGATTTTGTTACTTTAACAGTATTAATCTTTGTAGCTGCAAAGGCAGGAACTGCACTCCATCAACCTATTTACCCTTGCAAGATTTAAATCATTTATCAATGGAAGACTATAGCAGCAAAACAGTTCCATTGTTTATTTATAGCGCTGAGGTAACTTGCTCTCTCACTGACGAAAAAAATCAAAATATCGTGGACAAATTCAGAATATTTTTATAATATAAAATTGTAAATTAAATACATATTAAGGAGTGAATTGGTAATGAAAAAATTAGTTGGCATTGCTTCAGTACTTGCTTTACTAGTATCGGCTACCCCTGCAATCGCAATGGAAATTCAATCTGAAAATACCGCTGTAGCAGTAGCTTCTATTATTAGTGACAGCCGAACTTTAGAGCCAGAGGAGAAATATGAGACATCTACTTTTAGAGCCTCCAGTAATACCTTGACTCTTACCGTAGATCAGTCATCCGACGGTTCTACCACTCATATTAAATATACCCTCTGGGATGATACTGGAAATCAGGTTGGTAAGGTATTTAATGTGAAAAAAAATGGAACTGCCTCAATTACATGGGATGTAAAAAAGGGAAAAAAATATACTTTAGAGATGCTCAATCGTAGTACACATAATGGTATTTTCATAGAAGCCACGACTGACTTTTCTATAGAATAGGTAAAGAGAGAAAAGAGACCTTCCTTCTATGATGAAACAGTCTCTTTTTTTGTCCCAAATGATAGTGATATAAGAAATAATGATAAAATCTTTCTTGGCGTAATAGGGCGGATGTTACTTCTTGACCAGCAATACGTTGATTATAAATTTGACCGTTATAAATTTTTATGGCTTTCACATGAAGGGCTGTTTTCTTTAGAATGACATGAGTAAGATTTCGGACGTGGCTAAAGTCGGGGAGAAATCTGGACGCGATGTAAGTAAATATATAGAAGGAACTTATTGAACTCTCTAGCTTGCTTAACAATATTAGGAGAGCATTACCCCCGATAATTTTAGATGGACATCGCAGTGTAACAAAACCACCGAGTATTTTGGGCAAACCATTATTGCCCTTGTTTTGATCAGTATTTTTTCATTTAGCTGTGGCTACCGTTATAATAGCGATAAGTCCAACTACAAAGGAGCTGGCGAGGAGCATGTCGATTCAGCTTTCTTTTGCTTATCTATTAAAAATAACCAGCCCAAGCTCACAGGATATGTGCCTCGTCTGGTTATCAATGCGTTAAAATATCTTGAAAAGTCTAAGTATTTAGAAGTGTATTAATGCCTAAAAACGAATACAGCCACAGAATCGTACGAACTTCTACTTTACATATTCCAGGTCTTATCTTCGTTATATCCAGCCGTCAAGATGAAGAATAGAAAGACGACGAATACTCCACCAACAATAAACGTACCCATAGAGTAGAGCTCCTTTCTTTACTGTAGTACATCCATTATAACGTAGACTGACTTTTTTGCCTATTGCATAACTTGACAGAATTGTTTCATCTTTCATGAAAACTTCTTACTACTTGAGTGAAACATGATGGGCATATCTGCATACTCATAGGAGAGAACCTAATTTTCGCCTGATATTTGGGGTTTCTCAAGAATGCTAAAAAATATCGGGACATATATTTGTAAAAATTAATCTACAGTTATTGGCTGGTTTAGGGAGGAGTGACTTGCATGGATATTTTACAAAGAATTGCAGAGCACCGGGCCCGTGAAGAAAAGTTAACGTGGAAAGGCACGTTTGCTGAATATCTTGAGCTTGTCCGCAAACATCCACAGATTGCTCAGACGGCTCATTCACGTGTCTACAACATGATTAAAAGCCATGGGATTGAAGAAAATGAAGATGGTAGCAGGAGTTACAAATTTTTCGGACGTGAAATCTATGGTTTAGATCGTAGTGTTGAGCGACTGGTGGAGGAATACTTCCATTCTGCAGCAAGAAGATTGGACGTAAGAAAAAGAATTCTGTTGCTAATGGGCCCGGTCAGCGGGGGGAAATCAACAATCGTAACGATGCTGAAGCGTGGTTTGGAGGAGTATTCCCGCACAGATGAAGGTGCAATTTATGCGCTAGAAGGATGCCCTATGCAAGAAGAACCCCTCCACATGGTTCCGCATGAACTACGTCCTGAATTTGAGCAAGAATTTGGTGTGAAGATTGAAGGAGAGCTAACTCCTTTCAACAGAATGCGATTGGAAACAGAGTACGGTGGCCGAATAGAAGATTTCCCCGTAACACGGATTTTCTTTTCGGAGTCGAAAAGAGTGGGGATTGGTACCTTTAGCCCGTCCGATCCAAAATCGCAGGATATTGCCGATCTAACGGGGACTATCGATTTTTCTACGATTACGAAGTATGGTTCTGAATCTGATCCTCGTGCCTATCGGTTTGATGGTGAATTAAACAAAGCGAACCGTGGTATCATGGAATTCCAAGAGATGCTGAAATGCGATGAAAAATTCCTGTGGCATTTATTATCGCTAACTCAAGAAGGGAATTTCAAAGCGGGTAGATTTGCTCTGATTTCAGCAGATGAGCTGATAATTGCTCACACAAACGAAACGGAATACAAATCCTTTATCGGAAATAAAAAGAATGAAGCATTACAGTCTCGAATGATTGTTATGCCAGTACCGTATAATCTTCGCGTGAAAGAAGAAGAGAAAATTTATGATAAATTAATTAAACAATCTGATTTAGGTCATGTTCATATTGCTCCACATGCGTTATATACAGCGGCCATTTTTTCCATTTTAACTCGTTTAAAAGAGTCCAAAAAACAAGGTGCCGATCTTTTAAAAAAATTGCGTTTGTACAATGGAGAATCCGTTGAGGGTTTCAAAGGATCAGATATCGAGGATTTACGGAATGAGTATACAGATGAAGGAATGTTTGGGATTGATCCTCGTTATGTCATTAATAGGATCTCCAGTGCACTCATACGCCGTGATACGGAGTCTATAAATGCTTTGGATATTTTGCGGGCGTTAAAAGAAGGACTCGATCAGCATGCTTCCATCAGTAAGGAACAACGAGAGCGTTATTTAAATTTCATCTCAATTGCGCGTAAAGAGTATGATGAAATTGCAAAAAAAGAAGTCCAGAAGGCATTTGTATACAGCTATGAGGAATCAGCGAAAACGATGATGGATAATTACTTGGATAATGTTGAGGCGTATTGCAATTCTAACCGATTGCGTGATCCAGTAACAGGTGAGGAATTGGAAGCGGATGAGCGCCTCATGAGATCTATTGAAGAGCAAATCGGTATTTCTGAAAATGCCAAGCGTGCATTTCGTGAAGAGATTCTTATTCGGATATCAGCTTTTGCGCGTAAAGGAAAGCGGTTTGACTACAACACACATGATCGTCTACGTGAAGCAATTGAGAAAAAATTATTTGCAGATTTAAAAGATGTGGTCAAAATAACAACCTCCACAAAAACGCCAGATGAGCACCAATTGAAAAAAATCAATGAGGTAACACGTCGCTTAGTAGAAGAACACGGATATACGCCAATTTCAGCAAATGAACTGCTGCGTTACGTAGGTAGTTTGCTGAATCGATAGGGGGGAGCTTGATGAACGATTCCTCGTTTATCGTCTCCAAAGAAGACTGGTCTCTGCATAGAAAAGGTCATCAGGACCAGAGCAGACATCAGGAAAAGGTAAAGGAGGCGATCAAGAGAAACCTGTCTGATTTAGTAAGCGAAGAAAATATCATAATGTCGAATGGTCGAGACATTATTAAAATACCAATCAGATCGCTGGATGAGTATCGCTTTCGTTACAATTTTAATAAAGGACAGCATACAGGCCAAGGTAGGGGTGACTCCAAGGTAGGAGATGTTATAGCTAAAGACGGTGACTCGGCTGATGCTAGTGCTGGTCAGGGGCAAGGAGCCGGGGATCAACCTGGTGATGATTATTATGAAGCTGAGATTACAGTTGAAGAATTGCAGGAGATGCTGTTTTCTGAGTTAGAGTTACCCAACCTTCAAACAAAAGCTGAACAGAAAATTACCATAGAAGATATTCAATTTAACGATGTTCGGAAAAAAGGTTTGATGGGGAATATTGATAAGAAACGTACCTTACTGTCTGCCATTCGTCGGAATGCATTAGCTGGGTATACTGATCTGGAACTAGGAATTTCGATGGAAGATTTGCGCTTTAAAACCTGGGAAGAGATTGTGAAGCCTCATTCCAATGCTGTAATTATAGCGATGATGGATACGAGCGGGTCTATGGGAGTTTTCGAAAAATATGTAGCTCGTAGCTTTTTCTTTTGGATGCTTCGCTTTTTGCGAACCAAGTATGAAAAGGTGGAGATTGCTTTTATTGCACATCATACGGAAGCGAAAGAAGTGACAGAGGATGCGTTCTTTTCTAAAGGAGAAAGCGGTGGAACTATCTGCTCGTCGGCCTATCGGAAAGCCTTGGAAATTATTGATGAACGATATCCTGTAAGCCAATATAACATTTATCCGTTTCACTTTTCAGATGGGGATAACCTCACCTCAGATAATGAACGCTGCGTAAAATTGGTAAAGGAATTAATGGAAAGATCGAATATGTTTGGATATGGTGAGGTAAATCAGTATAATCGTCACAGTACTCTCATGTCCGCATATCGTCATATTAAAGATCCGAAATTCATGTACTCGATTATTCGGGAAAAAGGTGAGGTTTACAAGGCTCTGAAACAGTTTTTTGGTAAAAAAGAAATAGAGGCCTACTAGAAAAAATAAAATTTTTAATAAAATCCCCTGTGGTTAATTATGCTGTATATCCTTATTGTTAAGGGAACAGAGATAATCCACCAGAAGGGGATTTTTTGTGATATATAATCACTGTTTACATTGCTTGATGTAACCCCGTGGCTAAATTTGGTAAATTGAGGATTAAATTAACTTATTGGTTGCGAAAATGAAATAAATTTTGCAAATAAGCATTCTTTTTCCTAGAGAGAAAATAGATTAAATGAAGTTCTAGCTCTTTGAAAGAATTTTTCATAAAAAAAACTGCCTTTTTTAGGCAGCTTAATTTTCCTATTAATCGCTTGTTCTTTGTCTATTCATTCCCAGTCTTATTCATACTTCCACTAATAATTGCTAAGCTTTAGCAAAAACACCCTGACGATTTATAATTGCTTGATATAATTCCTCAATCGTCCCTCGTTGGTCTACCTGATAGGTAGGCTCCCCACGATCCTCCATGTAATTGGTCACCAAAAATGTTTTTACACCCAATTGACTTGCTACCATGTCTTCCTGCATATGATTTCCTACCATGATGCACTCTTCTGGTGCTACTTGTAGACGCTCACATACTTCACGATAATACTCCAGATTAGGTTTTGTGAAATGAGATGTCTCATACACCGTTACCCATTCAAAATCTTCGGGTGTTAATTCAAGCCACGCCAATCTCCCGTATATAGCTTCTTTTGGAAAAACAGGGTTTGTAGTAACAGCAATACGATAACCTGCCTCTTTCGCTGCTTCCACTAATTTTTTCCCCCATGGTGATGGATTGGTGTAGTGTGATAAATTTGGAAATAGCTCCACATAAAATTTTTCAAAGATAGGCCATACATCTTCTTTCTTCGTGCTACTCTTTTTAACGAAATTCTCAATGAATATCTGTTCGTTTGTTTTATCTGCTTCCTTATTAATAATCATTGCTTTTGTTGAATCCCATAGCCAACTAATCAATTGCTTTGATTCAAAGGCATCTCCTACAAACTTAGCTAACTCTTTTAGATAGTTCTCCACGAATTGATCAGTATGCATCTCTAATAATGTTCCATCTAGGTCAAAAAAAACGGTAGTTGCCTGTGACATAACTTCCTCCCTTTGAATACCCTACCTTATATTTATCTACAGAAAAACAACAAGCTAGTTTAATCCAATCCTGGAAAGCCAATCTGCCGTAGCCCTTCAAAAGTAACAATGGCTGCACAATTAGATAAATTCATAGATCTGGTTGCGCCTCCCATAGGAATACGAACAATTTGACTAGGATCGTATCTGTCCATAATTTCTTGTGGGATTCCACTAGTTTCTTTACCCAAGATAATAAAATCGCCAGGTTGAAAAGCGATATCGCTATAAGACCTTGTCCCATTTGTCTCTACAAAGAAAAAACGATCTGTTTTATGCTCATGAACTTGGGCGAAATGATCAAAATTATCGTAGTAGCTGATATTTACTGCATGCCAATAATCCAATCCCGCTCGTTTCAGAGCCTTGTCGTCAGTTGAAAATCCAAGTGGACGTATAAGATGCAAATGAACACCAGTAGCTGCGCAAGTTCTGGCAATATTCCCTGTATTGGCTGGAATTAATGGTTCATGTAGTACGATGTGTAAAGACATAGACGCTATCTCTCCTCTAACAAACTCATTATCATCTTATCGTAAAAAAGATAATTCCGATATGCTTGAAAAAAGCTTTAGAAAGAAAACCCTAAAGAACAGCTTCCCCCCAATTCAAAAGAAGCAAACTACTCTTTAGGGTTCTTGACCATTCTTAGTGATTTTGTAAGTACCAAATTATTTGGATAAAAAAGCACTTTTTTAGGTTTTTCTTATCTGAACCTTTGCTGTAACAACATACAAAGTAATGTTTTAATTATCGATGGCCATCACATGAAAGAAGCGATACTTGATAGCAGGTGTATAAGCTGTAGAATCTAAGTACTCCCAATAGCGATACTGCGCATTAAACGTGTGCGCATTCACTAACGGAAATCCCTGCTCATCCTTTGCTACGACAATTGTATTATGATCCCATCTCCCATCCCCAGTAAAATCATAACAAATGATATCACCAAGTTCCAATTCCTGCGGAGATTCCCTTTGTTGAGCATAAAAAGGAGCCCCTCCTTTTGCCAGCAATGATTCTAGACTATTTGCAATGGCCCAACTAAAACTCCATCCTTCTTTCCGATGACGATACCACCATCCTTTGGCCCTACTATTAGTAAATATCATAGGAATTCCACCTGCATGCAAGCATTGAGAAATAAAGTTGGTACAATCATCCTGAAAATAAGGATATGCCGGGTTAGGAGTTTCCCAATACGTATTTGCATAAGCAACAGCGGCTTCCCGATTATAACGATAGGATAGAACAACAGGATGGATTTTTGAATTCACTACATCATTAGGCAAACTATTATGTGAGGAACTACCCTGCTCTTGATTATTGTTCATGGAATTTGCCAAATCAGAATCATTGCCATGAAATAACGGCATTGGCATCCCCCACACCTGTTCGAATTTCCACAGGCTTCCGTCATCAGAGATTAATTTTATCTGTTCGTTGGTCTGTATTTCATAAAACTCAAGAGGGGCAGATGGAGTCGGTCTGTAATAAATTCTCCTATGAAGAAGTCCTGATACTATAACATTTGAAGAGCACGTAGCCTCATAAATAGGTGTTAGCTTTGTATGAACCGCATGCAATGACCAGCTTTCGGGATCGTATTGTCCATTCCTCCATTGAAGCCAAGCTTCCTGCCAATACCTAATCGCTTTCTTTGTTTCTTCCGTAAGTTTCATTTGTTGGGGCAAAATAGAAAAATTCAGGCTTAGAAGTGCCTTATCTATTTCTTCAAGATATTGGTTTACCTCAGTTCTCCAAGCTTCTCCCACCATATTACGTATGCTCCCTTCCATTTCGGGATGTACGCTTCCGATCAAGCATTTTCAACGTATAGCATTCTTAATCGGGCAACTAGCATCTATTGCTAATTATATGGTTAAGAGCCTTGACCCATGAGTATGCAATCCTCACAGCATTCAGCTAGTAAACCTATAACATTGTTTCTGTTATTTATCAATCGGTAATACCCCTTCTAAAGAAAGTAATTGTTCCTTAATGGATAGCCCTCCACCATAGCCGACCAAGGATCCATCCGCTCCAATTACTCGATGGCATGGAACAAGTAACGAGACCGGATTTTTGTTGTTAGCCCCTCCTACTGCTCTTACTGCCTTATCTGAACCAATAAAACAAGCAATTTCTTTATATGAGCGTGTCTCACCGTAAGGAATCGTAAGTAATGCATTCCAAACCTTTTTCTGAAACACTGTTCCATGCAAGTCTATAGGGAAAGTAAAGGTTTTACGTTTTCCTTGGAAATAATCCCGCAATTGTTGGTGGAGCTCATGGTGTTTTTCCGGTGTAGGACGATCTACTAAGGTATATTGCCATTTTTTTGCCCAGCTTTGGATGGCAAGCATGCTTTCCTCATCTTGTCCAAATTGGATATAACAAACACCAATTTGATTCGTAACTAAAATCAATCCCCCAATAGGTGCATCCATATAAGAGTAATACAATACATTCATCCTTACTCTCTCCTTTATATTTAGCATTGTTATGTGCTAGATATTACGGAAGCAACCTTCTAGGTATTATTGTTCGCTGTCACGTTTTTTCCTTCTAGCTTTTTTAATGCTTTTTGTATCTCTTGCAAAACAGACTCATCTTGTTCCTTGAGATTGGCTAGTTCCAATGCTTCCACTGCTAACTCTCCACCAATCCGTCCTAATGCCCACGCAGAGGTTCCTCGGATAACGGGGCGTAAATCTTTATTCAAAAGCTCGATTAGATCTGGAATTGCTGACTTATCTCTAAAATGTGCTAAACCCAAAATGGCATTTCTTTGTATAGGCTTTTTACCGCGCCAAGCTGCTGCTGATTTTCCAAACCTTACTTTAAATTCTTTATTTCCAATTGTAAGTAGGGGCTTTAGCAAAGGTTTAACCAGTTCTGGATCTGGTAAAGTTTCTGGGTGATGTGTAAAGTTCATCCCTTTATTTTTAGGGCATACCGTCTGACAGGTATCACAACCATATAATCTATTGCCTATTTTTTCACGGAATTCCTCTGGTATTTCGTCCTTCACTTGAGTAAGAAACGCTACACATCTCTGTGAATTTAGTTGCCCACCTTGAACTAAGGCCTGCGTTGGGCAAGTATCCAAACAAAGTGTACAGTCTCCACACTGATCCTCTATTGGCTGATCGGATGGTAACGGTAGGTTCGTGATCATCTCGCCTAGATAGACATAAGAACCGAATTCTGGGGTAATAATGGAGCAATTTTTCCCTACCCATCCTATTCCCGCTCTTTCAGCTACAGCTCGATCAGACAGGACACCTGTATCTACCATAGATTCTAAACGTGCTTCTGATTCCAGTGTTTGAATAAAATCGGCAAGTTGGTTCAATTTATCACGTAGAATGTGATGATAATCTACCCCCCATGCAGAGCGGGCTAAAATCCCTCTATACGCCTCTGGTTCTGATTTGGGAAAATTGGTCATCTTGGAGGGATAGGCAATAGCAATAGCGATGATCGAACGTGCCCCCTCAAGAGTAAGCTCAGGATACACCCGCTTATCAATGTCCTTCTCTTCAAAACCTGACTCATATCCTTTTTCACGATGCACGATCAGTCTGTCTTTTAATTCTAAAAAGGGATCTGCTGAGGTAAATCCTATTTTATCAATGCCTATTTCTGCTGCATAACGTTGAATGGTTTCTTTTATTTGTTGCCAATATGCTGTGTCTAGAGATGGCTTCACCGGTGTTTAATCGCTCCTGTGGCCAATTCGTCGCAACGATTATTCCATTCATTGTCAGCATGGCCCTTTACTTTTACATAGCTAACCTGATGAATTTCCATGAGTGACAGAAGCTCTTTCCATAGCTCCTGATTCTCCACAGGTTGGTTTTTGCTATTTTTCCATCCTCGCTGCACCCAGCCCACATGCCAACGCTGTTGAAAACAGTTTACAACATAGGCACTATCGCTATATATCGTAACCTTGCAGGGCTCCTTAAGAACCTTTAAAGCTTCGATAACAGCCTGCAATTCCATTCGATTATTTGTCGTTTGCTCAGCTGATCCGGACATCTCTTTTTTATGTTCACCATAAAACAGAACCGCTCCCCAGCCACCTGGACCAGGATTACCTGAGCATGCTCCGTCTGTATAAATTGTTACTTCCTTCATCGTCGTTCCGTTCCCTCCTTGGTTTCTATTTCTATTGTATAAAAGGACAGAGCCCTCTACAAAAATATTTCACTGAAATCTCTTCCCTCATGTTACGTGATCTGTTACGTAAAAACAAATGATTTCCCCTTTATTCCCATGTTTGTTATTGGCTTTTCCATGATCTGATTAAACATGCTGTATGTCGTTTGAACATGTACTAAAAAGCTTATAGTGCTGACGGAATTTTATATATTTCTAAAGAGTGATATACTATTTTATAATTTTGTATTTGAAAGGAGCATTTTTCATGTACATAAACATTGATTCTAATCTGTTAGAGAAGCTTCCTGGTTTTTCTTTGGGAATGATTCATTATTCAGGAATGTCCCTCTCTAGCTCTCCCAAAATGCTAATGGGTCGCATGAATTATTTTATTGAATCTCTGCGTATAGAGCATTCTCTTGAAAGCATGAAGAATATCCCTAATCTAAGCTACTGGCGTGCAGGGTTTAAAGCATTAGGTATCGATCCTAGTCGATACCGCCCTTCTTCTGAGGCGTTACTGCGCCGAATTCTACAAGGAAACCCCTTTCATTGGGTAAATTCCGCAGTCGATGTAAATAACTTTTTATCAATTACGCATTTTCTTCCTTTTGGTCTATATGATGTTCACAAGCTACAACTTCCAATACGTTGTCAATTAGGTACAGAAAATGATGTTTATGCAGCTCTAAATGGACGTGACGTTACTATGCACGGAAAAATAATCTTAGCTGATGAGAATGGAGCATTTGGTAGCCCTATTGTTGATTCTCTCCGAACCAGTGTAACAACTGACAGTACAGAGCTCATACAGATCATCTTTATTCCACCAAATATTTCACCAAACGAACAGGAAAAAATAATTGGTTCCTCAGCTAGAATGATGATCGAGATCAATGGCGGTGACATTGTTGAATCCGCAATTATTTCAACAAAGTAAATCAAAAAAGACGAATTGCCTAGGAAGCAGATTCGTCTTTTTTTGTCTCTACAGTTTGTACCGCACGATTAGGGTAAATAACATGTTCTAATAACAAAACTAATAGCACACCCACTAGGAGTCCATTACTACATAAGAAACTCAGCATAGGATGCAGAGTTCGCCACGCATCAGGGGCAACAAACATGATACCTAATCCCAATAATAAAGAACAACCTACCACGATAATCGTTCGTTCATTAAAAGGAATTCTTTTAAAATCTCGTAAACCAAATCCTAGGATTTGGGCATACGCAACAAACATAGCTGCATAGGCAACTGGTGTTGGCAAGGTTGCTAGTATATTAGAAATAGAAGGAAGAAGCCCAATTATCATCATGAAAGACATAGCTAAAATAAAGGGTAATCTAGATGCAATCCTTGTCGTTTGTATAAACGCCGCAGCAAGTGTGAGTGGTATCATTCCTACAACCCCTGCCAATCCAGATATTAGATGGGACACACCGGTAAATACTCCACCTTTATCAAAGTGTCTCTTTTCCGCCTTTTCTTCCGTTGTTTCACCAATTACTGCAATGCTAGTTATTAAATTAGTTAAAAGAATTAGAGTTGTAAGTACACATGTTATTACAATCCCTAGATCCCAATGAAACGGTCCCCAGAAAAACAACCGGGGTAAAGCTATCAAACTCGATGATTCTCTAATAGGATCTGTCCAGCCCATTAAAGCATATGTTCCCCAACCTGCTAACATTCCGATTAATACTGCAAAGCTAGCAACAGCTTTTATTTTTTGACATAGTAACACAATCATAATAATAACAATAGAGGCTAAGGCAATACTGGGAAGTACAGTAGTTGAACCATGATACCCTACTCCTAGCATCCCTTTAATAAAATTACTAGCTAGTGATATTGCTAGTAAAATCATATAGGTCCCGGTTACAGCAGGGGTAAAAAGCTTCTGCAATTTACTTATAGACTTGGTGAAGCCTAAAATTAAAAAGATTAAACCCGAAATGACCATCCCTACCTGGAAGGATTGTCCTATTTCCATTGGGGCTAATCCCATTGTAACACCTATTTGGCCTAACATAAGAAAAATACTCCACCATAACCCTGCAGGTGCCTCCATCATAGGATATCTATGACCAATCCAACCCTGGATTAGGGAGGCTAATCCAATATAAAACAAAGTCTGTTGAATAAATAAAGCTGTTTGGGCTTCGCTTAAACCATAAGCTTCGCCAATGACAATAGGTACTGCAATGCTACACGAAAGAGTTACAATAAACCACTGCACAGCTGCCGGTATTGTTACCTTCCAAGGTGGTGTACTATGTAAGCCGTACTTCACACCGTCTTCCCCCTTACCATCTTCCTATCAAATGACTCTGAATTTATTTTCGAACCAAAATAACCTGCGCTGTAAGCAGTAATATAGTAATAAAAGCAAAAATGCTTTCTTCTCTATTGAAGAAAGCATTTCCTTTACGTATGGTGCCGGTAGAGGGACTTGAACCCCCACGGTTTCCCTCACGATTTTGAGTCGCGCGCGTCTGCCAATTCCGCCATACCGGCATGTTTAATTTCAAATAACCATTTCAATTTATTGCCCTATAAATCTATCATATTTTTCTATAAAAATCAATATATATTATCAATACTTGTAGAAAAATATCAAATCGTTTGAAATGGAGGAGGTACCCGGATTTGAACCGGGGATGAGGGTTTTGCAGACCCGTGCCTTACCACTTGGCTATACCTCCATATATGGAGCGGACGACGGGTCTCGAACCCGCGACCTTCGCCTTGGCAAGGCGACGCTCTACCAATTGAGCTACGTCCGCATAAAAAATGGGGCGATCGATGGGAATCGAACCCACGAGTGTCGGAGCCACAATCCGATGCGTTAACCACTTCGCCACGACCGCCATATTAATATTATAGTGGCAGGGGCAGTAGGAATCGAACCCACGCCAAAAGTTTTGGAGACTTTTGTTCTACCATTAAACTATGCCCCTACATAATAAAGGTGGCTCGGGACGGAATCGAACCGCCGACACGAGGATTTTCAGTCCTCTGCTCTACCGACTGAGCTACCGAGCCAAACATACTTGCCATACTCTTAATCAGAAATGGCGGAGCTGACGGGACTCGAACCCGCGACCTCCGGTGTGACAGACCGGCGTGAACTCCAACTTCACCACAGCTCCATATTTTGGTTGCGGGGACAGGATTTGAACCTGCGACCTTCGGGTTATGAGCCCGACGAGCTACCGAGCTGCTCCACCCCGCGACAATATAAAAGTAAAATGGTGGAGGATGACGGGATCGAACCGCCGACCCTCTGCTTGTAAGGCAGATGCTCTCCCAGCTGAGCTAATCCTCCAGATAAATGGTGACCCGTAGGGGATTCGAACCCCTGTATGACAGCGTGAAAGGCTGCTGTGTTAAACCGCTTCACCAACGGGCCAAATTATGGCGGATGGAGTGGGATTTGAACCCACGAGACGAGTTGTCCCCGCCTACACGATTTCCAATCGTGCTCCTTCGGCCTCTCGGACATCCATCCATATGGCTCCTCAGGACGGACTCGAACCGCCAGCCTACCGGTTAACAGCCGGTTGCTCCACCATTGAGCTACTGAGGAACAATGTGAAAATATTGTTCTTTCAAAACTAGATAATGAAGTCAGCATAAAGGCAATGTGGATAAGTCCTCGACCGATTAGTATTCGTCAGCTCCATGCATTACTGCACTTCCACACCGAACCTATCAACCTCATCGTCTATAAGGGGTCTTACTAGCTTGCGCTATGGGAAGTCTCATCTTGAAGGGGGCTTCACGCTTAGATGCTTTCAGCGCTTATCCCGTCCGCACATAGCTACCCAGCTGTGCCACTGGCGTGACAACTGGTGCACCAGAGGTGCGTCCATCCCGGTCCTCTCGTACTAAGGACAGCTCTCCTCAAACTTCCTACGCCCGCGACAGATAGGGACCGAACTGTCTCACGACGTTCTGAACCCAGCTCGCGTACCGCTTTAATGGGCGAACAGCCCAACCCTTGGGACCTACTTCAGCCCCAGGATGCGATGAGCCGACATCGAGGTGCCAAACCTCCCCGTCGATGTGGACTCTTGGGGGAGATAAGCCTGTTATCCCCAGGGTAGCTTTTATCCGTTGAGCGATGGCCCTTCCATGCGGAACCACCGGATCACTAAGCCCGACTTTCGTCCCTGCTCGACTTGTAGGTCTCGCAGTCAAGCTCCCTTGTGCCTTTACACTCTACGAATGATTTCCGACCATTCTGAGGGAACCTTTGGGCGCCTCCGTTACTCTTTAGGAGGCGACCGCCCCAGTCAAACTGCCCACCTGGCATGGTCCTTCCACCCGATAAGGGCGGCAAGTTAGAAACTCCGTACATCAAGGGTGGTATCCCAACGACAGCTCCACGAAGGCTGGCGCCCTCGCTTCACAGCTTCCCACCTATTCTGTACATGATGCACAAAGTTTCAATACCAGGCTACAGTAAAGCTCCATGGGGTCTTTCCGTCTTGTCGCGGGTAACCTGCATCTTCACAGGTATTATGATTTCACCGGGTCTCTTGCCGAGACAGCGCCCAAGTCGTTACGCCTTTCGTGCGGGTCGGAACTTACCCGACAAGGAATTTCGCTACCTTAGGACCGTTATAGTTACGGCCGCCGTTTACTGGGGCTTCGGTTCAAAGCTTCGCTTGCGCTAACTCATCCCCTTAACCTTCCAGCACCGGGCAGGCGTCAGCCCCTATACTTCGCCTTGCGGCTTCGCAGAGACCTGTGTTTTTGCTAAACAGTCGCTTGGGCCTTTTCACTGCGGCCTCCTCGGGCTATAAACCCTACCGAGGCGCCCCTTCTCCCGAAGTTACGGGGCCATTTTGCCGAGTTCCTTAGCAAGAGTTATCCCGCGCACCTTAGGATTCTCTCCTCGCCTACCTGTGTCGGTTTGCGGTACGGGCACCTTGTTCCTCGCTAGACGCTTTTCTTGGCAGTGTGAAATCAGGGACTTCGGTACTTATATTTCCCTCGCCATCACAGCTTGTGCTTATTGGTGTGCGGATTTGCCTACACACCACACTTACTGCTTAGACGGCCATCCAATAGGCCGCTCACC
>NZ_CP048799.1:4257500-4547500 GCF_010748895.1 Brevibacillus sp. 7WMA2 | reverse complement strand
TTTATATATGGTATCCGGTATGGTCTCAACAACATCCCCACAGGTGCAATGCCCTTCTTGTGGCAAAGTAACTAAAATGCTGGGAAAAGAAGATGCTTGCATGTTTTGCGGCCAACCACTTTTACTAGAAGAGGATACTCCAGAACCTCCATCTTCTCTTGAACAAAAGATACGTTCTTAAAGTAGTACAAAATCAACAGCCCGCCATGCTCTTTCCTCATCACATAGAATAAAAAAAGGCAGCGAGAAAATCTCCTGCCTTTTTTTCATATTAATTTAAATTGCTATGAATATGCTGCCAAATCTCTGGCTCCTCAAAGCCACGGCGCCATGAGGCAACTCCTGCCAGATCATATTTTTTGGAAACCTCAATCCGCTTTTTGAGTGAAGTCTCATCTTCTAGCCACATCTTGTATGTCGCGTTTTCTTGTTTATCAAAATAGCTCACATAATTTTGTCCAGTAGCCTCATCATAAGTGGCTTTTAGATTACGCTCCTCCATCCACTTTTTAGCCCCCGACATGTACAAAGCGCGTGAGGACACCTTTACACTACCATCATCTTGCTTTACTTCCTTCCATAAACGGGTGTAGAAAGGCATACCTAGTAAAAGCTTCTCCTTAGGCACTTCCGTCAACACTTGCTTCAAGCCGTTCTCTACCCATGGCAGTGACGCTACAGAACCTGCTACAGGGCTAGAGCCCCAATGTTCGTCGTAAGCCATCAGCATCGTGTAATCCACTGCTTCAGCTAAAGCTTTGCGATCTAAGAAATTAGACCAACGATCGCTCCCATGCATCATAGTAACATCAACAGACACCGTTAACTCCTGCTCATGTAAATATGGTGTTAATTCGCGAACAAATTGAACAAATCGCTGCTTGTCATCTAAATAGACATCCTCAAAATCGATATTGATCCCGTCAACCTGATACAGATTAGCATATTGCACAATCTGTGTAATCATCTTTTGACGAGTTTCAAAATCAGATAGCACTGCCTTAGTCCAGTCTGGATTAAATCCATTAGATACAACTGCCCATACTTTATATCCTTCGCGATGAGCCCATCTTACATAAGAAGCGTCTGCTTTATTGCCAACCGTTCCTTTGGCGTCTTTTAATTCAAACCAAGTAGGAGCTACCACATGTAATCCTGACATTTTAGGGATGCTATCCAATTTAGGATTTCGGTTAACCACTTGCTCCCAAACCACATTTAATTTTTGTCCGTCCGGCTTCCATGCAGTATTTCTTTCCTTTGGAGTATCAACATTCACTTCTACCTGATAAGAATCTAATTTCTTAACCTGATCCATTGGCAAATAGCCAAGAACCCCTTCATTCGATAAAAGATGATACCAGCCGTTTGTTTCGTTTAAGATTGTTACCTTTTGACCGTCTACAAGATCAGAGACAATAGGACTTTCTTTAGTTGCATCTAATCTCATTGGTAATGTCTTATCTTTTTCAGAGATAACCTGTCCTTGCTGAATGGTATCGCCGTTGTTTTCCACTGAAATAACATCTTTGCCTTCCATTTTCCGCAAATGAATACCATATATTTTTTCTAACGGGCTAACCGGAACATATTTTTCCCCGTCAATAATTGTGACAGGCACACGTAAATCAACTGGTTTTTTATTAACAAATGCTTGTAATTTTTCGCTCGGCATTTGGATCACTTTATCTTCGGTAGTAATGATAACAGAGCGACTAGGTTCATCCCAGAATAAGTGCTGGTCGATTTGTTCCTTTAAAAATGAAAAAGGTAATAGGACCTCGTCCTCTTTCATTTGATAGGATTGCAAAACTGCCTTTCCTTTATGTACGATTACCTGTTGGCGCCCATCATATGGAGTAACTCGCTGATGACTACCGTATTGTACATACATCCAGATAAAATATCCTACTACAGCAAGTATGACCAAAAATAGCAACTTAGGAAAAAGCCTATTCCTTCTTCTTTTTCGCCTTGGACGTTGTGACGTCTCTACATGTATGCTCATGACTCCTCCCAATGTATCTCAGTTCTGTTTGTTCTTCATTATAGAGACAGTTTTCAAAGCTATTTGGTTACAAACTTCTGTACATTTTGCGGTAAAATTCATAAAATGTCGAATCCTATTATGTATCGCCACTGGTTCCTTATTGCTCAGAATGCGGTTTAATGGAGCTTATACGTCCGCCATGTCAATTATGCTATCAAAATATACAAAAAAAGAACCCTGCACGTCTCATACAACTGACATGAAGAGTTCTTCCAAAACGCTTTGTTATTGCTTTGGCTTATTTTCTTGACAGCTTTGGCATACACCATAAACTTCCATACGATGCCCAGAAATATGAAAGTTAGCTTGTTCACAGGCTGCTGCCTCTACCTGAGACAAGTACGGGAAGTGAAAATCCTGAATAGCCCCGCACTCAGAACAAATAATGTGATAATGTTCATCTTCTACATTCGCATCGAATCGACTGGAAGCATCTCCGTATGTTAATTCGCGAACCAACCCCGCTTCTTTAAATACTCGCAGGTTATTATAGATGGTTGCCACGCTCATATTAGGAAATTTCCCTTCCAATGCTTTATAAATTTCATCAGCAGTTGGATGAGTCATCGTCTCAAGTAAATACGCTAATATGGCATGACGTTGCGGAGTCATACGAACACCTTGATTCTTTAAAATCTCGACAGCTCTCTCGACTTGTTGCATCATCGCCATGCACCTCACATAATATGACCTTTAAAAAGTAAGTAATTAGAAATATTCTTATCCGTTAACAATAATCTAATTAGAATTGTTATAAATAAGTGTACGCTGATTCTGGAGGTTCGTCAATAACAAGCTTGAATTTGGGGCTTTGTTTCCCTTATTAGCTTGTCCAAGCCTCACTTTTTTTCAAAAGTTACACGTAAGATGTCTTCTTAGCTGACACTCTTTGGCTTCTTGTTTACTTTTCGAGCTTTCTTACGTGTTGGGCATACATCCTCTAGGGGACAAATGTCACATTGCGGGCTTTGTGCCTTGCAGTGATAACGACCGAAAAAGATCATACGATGATGAGTGTCTGACCAATCCTTCTTGGGAATCTTTTTCATAAGAATTTCTTCTACCTGAACAGGAGTAGCATCGTCAGGACAGAAGCCCAATCGTTTCGATATTCGCTCTACATGTGTATCTACAGCGATAGCAGGCACCCCAAATGCAACACTGACTACAACGTTAGCCGTTTTCCGTCCAACACCAGGCAGCTTTACCAGCTCTTCATGCTTGTTAGGCACTTCTCCTCCGTATTCTTCTAACAAAAGACGACAGAGCGACTGGATGTGTTTAGCCTTGTTTTTGTATAGACCAATTTGTCTAATATCGTCTTGAAGCTCTTCTAACGAAACCTTTAAATAGTCTTCTGGGGTCTTGTACTTTTGAAATAGGTGTTCTGTCACTTGGTTTACTTTTTTATCTGTACACTGCGCTGACAACAGTACCGCAATCGTCAACTCAAACGCGTTACTATGAGTAAGCTCACAATGCGCATCAGGAAACATATCCGCGAGCGTCTGTAAAAATAATTTCATGGATAATCGACGCATTTCCTTTTCCCTCCTACTATACTCCGAACCAGTTTTACTTTATGCATGCGTTCTATTGTAACATATGAAAAAATTTGATGAGTCCACTTCCCCTAGGGAATTCCATAGTGAAAAAAAGGGAAGCGGGCACATGTAATAAGCGCCATGATATTTGAATGTAATTCGGCTAGGAAAATGAAAAAACAGGTAAATATAGGGATGTCATAGAATGATGAATGGACAAGAGGTGTAGAGGAGGAACTTTCGTGAAAGTATTGATAACAGGCGGGTCAGGATTTGTAGGTCATGGCATAATCGCCGCCTTACTAGAAGCTTCCCATGAGGTACACTGCTTACTTAGACAAGGCTCCGAATTAAAAATGAAAAAATTGTTTTCGAAGACCGATCATCTTCATCTCCATACAGGCGACATTTTTGCGATAGACTCTCTCCGTGCAGCTATGCGAGATTGTGATGCGGTTATTCATTTAGTAGGTATTATAAGAGAACAGGCTGGTAAAGAAATTACTTTCTCCCGCATTCATGTTGAGGGGACACGCAATGTACTGCAAGTGGCGAAAGAGCTAGCTATCCGCCGCTTTATATTCATGAGCGCGCTTGGTACGCGCCCTCAAGCTGTTAGTGGCTACCATCAGACAAAGTATGAAGCGGAGCAATTGGTGAGCGCATCTGGAATCCCTTATGTGATATTTCGTCCCTCCGTTATTTTTGGTCCAGGCGATGAATTCGTCACTATGCTGGCTGATTTAGTCCGCCTTCCTGTTACTCCTGTCATTGGAAGTGGTGCATATCTCTTGCAGCCTGTGTCTCGGAAAACAGTAGCAGAGGTGTTTACGCAAGCACTCACTAATGAGCTAGCTACTAATCAGATTTATGAAGTAGGCGGCCCACACCAGCTTTCCTACATGCAAATCCTACGGCACATTGGACATGCGATTGGAAAATCACATGTAAGGACGCTTCATGTACCACTATGGATGATGAAACCTATCGTTACGATGATGCAAGGTTTTTCCTTTTTTCCTATCACCACAACTCAATTAACAATGCTACAAGAAGGTAATTTTTGCGAAAATAATGAAAAATTATACCAAGATTTTCAGATTAACAAAATTGAATTCTCTTCTGGTTTATCCGAATACCTTTCACAGACTAGAACGAAGACCAGATAAATTGAAGGAGCTGGAATAAAAAACAGCCTTTCCTTATACACACATATAAGAAAAAGGCTGTTTGAGATTTATTCATGTAAATTAGGTTCACTCTCTCCTAACTGACTATTAACATACCGAGCTGCTACAAATAAAAAGTCTGATAAACGGTTTAAATATTTAATAGCAGTTGGGTTAATTGGTTCTGTCTCCATAAGCTGGGTTGCTCCGCGTTCAGCACGTCTAACTACCGTGCGAGCTACGTGAAGAGCAGCACCGGCAGGATGACCTCCTGGCAAAACAAAATTAGTCAGCGGAAGTAGCTTCGCATCTAAACAATCAATTTGTTTTTCTAAATAATCTACGTCCTCATCAACGATAGGCCAACCTACCTTTTTTCCTTCAGGTGTAGCTAGCTCTGCTCCAATATGAAATAACTTGGTTTGGATCAGATGGAACGTTTCTAACAACTCAGCCCACTTGTGCTCTTTAGGCAAAAAAGATACTGCTGCTCCAACATGCGAGTTAGCCTCATCGCACGTTCCATATACTTCTACTCGTGGTGCATGCTTCGGAACACGTACGCCATAAACTAAAGATGTTTGACCTTTGTCTCCTGTTTTTGTATAAATCTTCATGTCATACCCACCTTTTCTTCATTTTTATAAGCAACGTAAATAATTACGCTGGGCTAGCCACTATAATGAATTCAGTACTGGTTGCATCAAATGGAGCTTTTGCAAAGCTACCGTAGCGCTCTAAAACCTTAAAACCAGCTAAACGCAATAAATGATGCAATTCTGTCGGGAAGACGTAACGCAATGTAAAGCGTCCAGTTACACGCTCCTGCATTTTTCCATTCTGATCTAGACGTTCATAGCTACGTGTTACTTCTGCTACTTGTTGAAAATAATCGTAGCGAGTAAAATCATACATCGCAACTTCCTGTCCATCCCCTAACGGATACATGCCCCGAAGCGTCAATTTTTCGCTCTCTTCATAGAGATGCTTGATATGTGGTACAAAGACATTAAAGACTAGCTTACCACCAGGCTGAAGATGCTCTCGTATGCAGCGCAATGCCTTCATCTGTTCCTGAATATGAAGCAAATGTAAAAAGGAGCGATAGGGTATCATAATTAAGCCAAACTTTTTTCCTAAGGAGAACTGACGCATATCCCCTTGAATAAAAGACAAATGCTCGACCACACCAGCTTCTTCTGCCTTTGTTACGGCCTTTTCCAACATTTCCCGAGAAATTTCAAGCCCAGTTATGTCGATGCCTGCTTTAGCAAGCGGAATGGTTACTCGTCCAGTCCCACACCCTAATTCTAAGACTTCCCCTTTTGCTGCTTTAGCATATTCTTCATAAAAAGCCAAATCTCCTGCTAATCCTTGCTGTGTGAGATCATAATAGTCAGCCCAATGATACATATTCACAACTGACCCTCCTATACTACCAATTCGTCCGATAAAATATAAGCCATGACTAATTTAGCAGTATTATCAAAAGCAGAGGAATGAGTACGCTCATGCGAGTGGGAGGCATCTACACCAGGTCCAATCAATCCATGAACAACATCATATCCAGCTCGCAGTGCAGCACTAGCATCGGAACCATAATACGGATAAATATCAACCTGATAATTAAGTCCGTTTTCATCAGCCAAGGCAACTAATTTCTTACGGAATCCATAATGATAAGGTCCAGAGGAATCCTTGGCGCAGATCGAAACACAATATTCATCAGTTGTTTGGCCCGTACCGATAGCTCCCATATCCACTGCCAAATACTCTACAGTAGCTGACGGAATGCTTGAATTACCGCCGTACCCAATCTCCTCATTATTACTGATCAAAAAATGTGTCGTATACGGCAGTTCTAGCTTATCTTCCTGAACCGCTTTCATTATACCTAAAAGAATTGCCACGCTTGCTTTATCATCTAAGTGGCGAGATTTCACGAATCCACTCTCTGTCACAGTCGTACGAGGATCAAAAGAGACAAAATCACCAACGCTAATTCCAAGAGCCTTGACCTCTTGAGCATCCGTCACCTTTTCATCCAGTCTGACCTCCATCAAATCTTCTGTACGCTCTGCCTTGCCACTGTCGCGATACACGTGAACAGATGCTTTAGAGGTTACGATCGTTCCTGTATAAATGTGTCCCGTAGCTGTTTCAATCTGGCAATGCTCACCTTCGATCGCATTCCATGCATAGCCACCCACCATGGAAAGCTTGAGGCGACCATTGCTTTTTATTTCTTTCACCATAGCACCAAGTGTATCGACATGAGCTGTTAATAAGCGGTGCTTATCATTGTTGCGACCTGATATTGTCGCTAACAATGCCCCTTTATTAGTCCGCTCAACATGTACACCGCTTTTGCTCAATTCCTCAGTTACCCAGGAAATTACTTGATTGGTGTTACCAGATGGGCTTGGGATTTGTGCCAATTTCACAAATGTATCAATCATGTAAGACAGGGACAAGTTCATCGAATTCTTCCTCTCCTCTTGCTGTTTTTAGACTAGATGTTCTTTTATGTATGCTACTACTTGCTGCACATGATCCTTTACTTTAACTTTAGGGTATATCTGTGCAATCTTGCCTTCTGTATCTAAAATAAAAGTGGAACGCTCAATACCCATATACTCTCGGCCGTACATTTTTTTGAGTACCCACACTCCGTACGCTTCTGCAACACTATGGTCTTCATCCGCAATTAAAGGAAACGGCAATTCGTGTTTTGCAATAAACTTATCATGGGAGGTAACGCTATCCGGGCTTACCCCAAGCACTACTGTATTAAGAGTGGAAAATTCAGCATGATAATCTCGGAAATCACATGCTTCCGTCGTACATCCAGGCGTGGAGTCCTTTGGATAAAAATAAAGCACGACGTTTTTGCCGCGATAATCCTCTAGGTTTATCGTTTGTCCATTATTTGCAGGTTTCTTAAAAGTTGGTGCTATTTGACCGACTTCCAACATGAAAATCCCTTCTTTCCTTCATTTTTCTTATTGTAACAAAAGTTAGGTTCAGGAAAAAGAAAAGGGAGAAGATGCATTGCACTTTACTTAATAAAACATTACGATTACATAATAGTAAAAATTCCGACCTTTCCAAATAGAAAAAGGAGAACCTGGTGATGGCTAACGTGATAAAAGAAGTATTTGAAATAACAGATCCTGAGGCACTTAAATCCTTCGCTGTGCCTGAAAGAGTTAAAATTTTACAGCTTTTTGAAGACCTAGAGCCTCGAACTGCAAAGCAAATTGCTACTGAACTAGGGGAAAACGCGGCACGGCTACATTACCACGTTAAGGAATTGGTAAAAGTCGGTCTATTACAACAAGTGGATACCCGTGTAAAAGGCTCCATTGTGGAAAAGTACTATCAGCCAATTGCAAAAGTCATCAGGGCTAATTTGCACCTCGTTGTGGAGGAAAATGCTCAGCAATTAAGTGAAATCATGTTCTCTCCGTTACATGCGACTGAACAAGAGCTGCTTTATACCATGAATCATCTGGCTGCATCTGACATTGATAAACGAAAGGACTATCAAGACACCTTTGCATACAACTTTGGGAATTTACATTTGACAAAAGAAGAACGTAATCAGCTTTTTAGTGAAATGAAGGATCTCTACCAGCGTTATAAAGATAACAAGCCGTCAGCCGATCGTCTAAACTTTCATTACCTAAATCTGCTTTTCCCGACTTCACCGCGTCAAGATGATCCAGATAACGCTGAATTCGTAGACGATGATGAATAAGTAGCCCACCCTATCCAGAAAGGAGCTGCTATGCATGCATAAGTCCGAAGTATATACCGTACTGTTTGATTTTGATGGAACGATTGCTGATACATTACCAGCCATTTTTACAGCCATTCGCCATACCTTTTATACGTTTCTGCAAGAGGAGTATTCTGATCAGCAGATTATGGAATTATTCGGGCCACCGGAAGCGGGAATTATCAAAAACAAGATTCCGTCTGAGAGATATGAGGAAGCTCTTCAGTGCTTTTATGACAAATATGTAGATGAACACCGCTGGCTAGCAACCCCTGCATCGCTGCTCACTATGCTGGAAGCCTTAAAGCAAGCGGGTATTCAGATGGGAATTATTACAGGGAAAGGCAGAAGGAGTGCCGATCTTTCTCTTGAGGCATTAAAACTGACCGATTATTTTCAAATTGTCATAGCAGGCGACGAAGTCACAAATCATAAGCCGCATCCTGAAGGCATTCTTCATGCAATGCAACAGCTCCGAGCCTGCCCGGAACATACTCTTTATGTAGGAGACAGCCAAGCTGATGTCACCGCGGCTAGAGCTGCCGGCATTTGTGCGGTTGGTGTGAATTGGTTCCCCGCATCGCAAAGCAACGGGATTTTTGATCCTTCTCCCGATGTATTATTTACAGAGCCTGCGATGATGATGGAATGGCTGTTAAAAAGATGGAATATAGGTAGTAACTAAGCTCAAAGAAAAAAGAGGCCTCCCCTTATCTAGCTGGGAGCAACCTCTTTTTTTCTTTTTGTTTTATGCAAAATTCGTCTAAGCTTACGAAATAACTGGTTTACTTGACGAAGCAGGATTGGTGACTAGTAAGCCAAGTCGTGCAGACATTTTGACAAATACCGGGTAAGCAATCAACGACAGCAAGACACCTTTGATAATGCTAAAAGGTACAATACCAAGCAAGATCATGCTCCACAGACTTTCCATATGGAACATCTGTAGTAATTGCTCTATCGAAATTGAGTAGAGTACCGCATAGAAAGGTAACAATAAAAAGTAGTTTGCCATAGCCATAATCACTGTCATAACCAGCGTACCTGCCGATAGCCCCAAAACAAAACCGACTTTATTTTTATATAAGCGCTGTGTATAAACAGCCAAAAACACAAAGCTTCCGCCTGCCAGCGCATTCGCAATTTCTCCAATAATAAAACCATCTGTGTTTTTTAGCAGAAGATGCAAGCCATTCTTTAAGACTTCAATGAGTACTCCCGCTGCTGGGCCAAAAACAAGCCCGCCAATAATAGCTGGTACCGTACTAAAATCAAGCTTTAAAAAAGTCGGCATCAACGGCACATGAAACTCCAGATAGTACAAAAGAAACGCAATGGCTGAAAGCATAGGGATCGTAACTAGCTTTCTCAGACGCTGTCTTTGAATCGTGTGACTTGTTTTTCCTTGCATGTTGACCATCCTCTCTTTTTCTTTCTCCTTCTTGAGAGATGGCAACAGCAATCCGCAACCACGTGTTATTTTTTTACTCTACTGCCAAACAAACTTACGACGACTGTTCCGCTCTTAGAAAAGAATAAAAAAGCCCCTAAAAAAGCATCATGCTTCTTCAGGGGCATACTGACGATCTTTACCATAATCCAGAGGGTATAGGGAAACAAAGGGCTGTTTATCGAGCAGTCCTCTCCCTCAGCCGACACAACAAAATAAGCACGTGTGCATCGTACTGTCGTCATCCTTCTCCCATCCAGACTGTACTGTCGGCTCTGGATTCTCACCAGATCCTGCACACTTCTGCCTCATTTCAGCAAAAGTGGCTCGCGGGCTAACGCTCGATATGCGCATCACCGCCGGTCGGGAATTTCACCCTGCCCCGAAGGAATTGTGAAATTTTTCTCACGTAATTATTATACTCTGAAATTCCACGTATGACAATATCATTTTATGAAGCTATTCCTCACGAGCCTGCACCGCTATATTTTTTAACCCCTTGGTTCCAGATTAAAATCCCTAAGGTAAAAAAGATGATTCCCATCACAGGCGTTAGCATTGTGTACCCATATAAATCCTCTTTTTTCAAAAAATAAGCTGAAGGATAGAAGCCTACAAATGCGAATGGCAAAATCCATTTCAATAAAATTGCGATTGCATTGTTGTAAATGTCTACTGGATATCGCCCATAGTTTTGAATATTCCAGATCATAGGAGCAATTCCCGTACGTGAGTCGCTATAAAAGCTCACGGATGCTATTGCAGTATAAACACCACCGTAGATCAAGGTACTACTCAATACTAACAGGATAAAGATAATGGGATCGTACCAGGAGATTGTAAGCTGTAGCTTCCATCCTGCATACAGCATAATTAACAGCCCCGTCAGAACTCCAAATATACGATCTGGTGAAATGGATTCCAGCGAAATTTGCGCCAAATGATTGACTGGCCGCGTCAAGATGCGATCCATCTCTCCTCTGATAATATAGCGCTCATTAAAATCCCAAAAACCAAAAAACATCGTAAACAAGGCATAGGGGACTAAAAAGTATCCATAAATAAAAATAATCTCATACATCGTCCAGCCCTGAATGTTTGGAACATGTGTAAATACAACTAAAATGAATACCAGATTTAACAGTTCACTTACGATATTGGACAGCAATTCAACGATGAAGTTGGCCCGATACGACAGTTTTACTTTAAAATACTGGCTGAGATAATCTTGAAACAAACGTATAACTTGCCCCATCTGGCTATCCTCCTTGCACGACCAAATTTCGTTTTGCACGTTGCCACAACAGAATAATTGGTATAAACAATAACGCGATCCAAATAACTTGTATGCCAATTGCTATCCAGGCTTTTTCACCATGGAGTGCCCCTGTAAAAATCATACTAGGCGTAAAATTGATAGCCTGAAACGGCAGATATTGTAAGATCGTTTGGGTGACTCCAGGAAAAAAGCTAATCGGAATAACAACACCTGACAGCAAATCTACCACCATGCGTTTTGCCATAATCATTCCTTCATTTCTCATGAAGAAAAACGTTAGTAGGCCTGTGAGCAAATTAATTTGGGTATTTACCACAAAACCAAGTAACAAGCTTACACTGTACATCCCCCATATTTCCCCACTGTTTGGAAACCCGAACGGAATGAACAACCGAACAATGAGAAGTCCCGGAAAAGCAAAAAACACAAGGCGAAAAATCCCTTC
The DNA here is from genome assembly GCF_010748895.1 of Brevibacillus sp. 7WMA2. Classification (NCBI taxonomy): domain Bacteria; kingdom Bacillati; phylum Bacillota; class Bacilli; order Caryophanales; family Paenibacillaceae; genus Brevibacillus; species Brevibacillus sp. 7WMA2. The sequence continues at coordinate 4,535,782 of NZ_CP048799.1, read as the reverse complement.
TCCCAAGGCTTGTGCTGTTTTGACTGACAGGTAATTATAAGGACGAATTAGCTCAATAGCTACTTTTCCTTCTCTGACATCCTGACCTATTTCTTGGTCGATATTGTTAAAGTAGAATGCACGAGACATCCAAGCAATTGCTACATAAGAGGTCATTTGAACCAAAGACATACCAACGAGATTGTCCTGCCCGGAATAGATTGCCCCCCACAAGAAGTAATAAGCTCCGATATTAATCGCATAAATGATGATCCCGCTGTAGTAATTTACCCGGTAAGCAAGCAGGGTCAGAAAGCGAATTCGTATCAGCTCTTGATAAAGTTTCCACATGCTAAAATCCCCCGCTTGTCGTCGAGTAAATGTTACGTACAATCTCTTCCGTGGAGGTTTCTTTGATTGTTACATCGGTTAGTTCAAAGCTAGCCATCACTTGCGTCAAAATGGCCGGCAGCTTTTCATGCTGAAAAGAAACAGATAGGGAGTATGCATTAATCCCCTCAATACTGCATTCAAACTCAGATAAAGTAGCCCGCAGATTCTCGGTAGTCATTTTTTGTTTAAATTGGAATACTACTTCGGTTTTATTCCCCCAGCGTTCCTTCAAATCAGTTAAGAGTCCGTCAAAAATCAACTTGCCGCTGTCCATCACTAAGACTCGTTTACACAGTGCCTCAATATCAGATACATCGTGTGTAGTAAGCAAAACGGTGGTATTTTCCGTTTCGTTTAGACTTTTTAGGAAGTCACGAATCTTTTGTTTTACCAGTACATCTAAGCCTACTGTTGGCTCATCAAGGAACAGCAGCTTCGGTTTATGAATAAGAGCAGCAGCGATTTCACAGCGCATTCTCTGTCCAAGACTTAATTTACGAACAGGCTGCTGAATGAATGAGCCCATGTCTAATTCTTCTATTAACCGATCCTGCCACGCCTGTCCTGCTACCTCATCTACCTTATAGACCCGGCGCAATAGACGAAACGACTCTAATGGAGACAAGTCCCACCACAGTTGTGAACGTTGCCCAAAAACAACCCCGATGGACTCAACATATTTTTCTCGATCCCGGTGCGGATGATAGCCATTAATTAAAATCTCTCCGCTAGAAGGGGTTAAAATGCCTGTCAGCATTTTGATAGTTGTTGACTTACCGGCTCCATTTTCACCAATTAAGGCAAACATCTCACCTGCTTGTACCTCGAAGCTAAGCTCATGAACAGCACGAACTGTTTTATATTCTCGTTGAAAGAGATCGCGAAAAGCACCAGACAAGCCATTGCGAGCTTGGTGAATGCGAAATACTTTCTCTAATTGCGTAACATTTATCATATTTCTCGCGTTCCTTCCTCTCCTGCTTTATGGTGTAACTGCCACGATAGATAGTGTATATGAGCCAAAGACAACTTGCAAAAAGAAACTTGCCCCAAATACACTTGGTATCCTATGTTATGATAAAAGGGTCGAAAAAGGAGTGAAAGAAATCATGAATCGTGAACAATCAACTAAACTGCATGAACAAGCTTACGGTGTTATTGTCGGGGGCGTAAACAGCCCTTCCCGTTCGTTTAAGGCCGTTGGTGGCGGTTCTCCTGTCGTCATGGCAAAAGCACAAGGAGCTTATTTTTGGGACGTAGATGGAAATAAATACATAGATTATCTGGCAGCGTACGGTCCCATCATTACTGGGCATGCTCATCCACACGTTACAAAGGCAATCGTGGACGCGGCACAAAATGGCACACTGTATGGTACGCCAACTCCTTGGGAGATTACCTTTGCTGAGATGATTCGGGAAGCAATTCCTTCCATGGAACGTATTCGTTTTAATAATTCAGGTACAGAATCTGTTATGACGTGCATTCGTGTAGCTCGTGCCTATACCAATCGCACAAAAATCATTAAATTCGCTGGCTGCTACCACGGCCATTCTGATTTAGTCCTAGTAGCTGCCGGTTCTGGTCCTTCCACACTAGGTATTCCAGATAGCGCTGGTATCCCACAAAGCATTGCTAACGAGGTTATTACTGTTCCATTTAATAATGTTGACGCATATAAAGATGCGCTAGAAAAATGGGGACATGAAATTGCTGCTGTTTTAGTCGAGCCAATTGTTGGTAACTTCGGTATCGTAATGCCTCAAAAAGGCTTTCTGGAAGAAGTTAATCGCCTGACTCACGAGGCCGGAGCCCTTGTGGTGTATGACGAAGTAATCACTGCCTTCCGCTTCTGCTATGGTGGAGCACAGAACTTATTGGGAGTAGAGCCTGATTTGACTGCCTTAGGTAAAATTATTGGCGGCGGGTTGCCAATTGGGGCATATGGCGGTCGTCGTGAAATCATGGAACAAGTAGCACCTCTTGGACCTGCTTATCAAGCTGGTACACATGCAGGAAACCCTGCCTCCATTAAAGCGGGTATCGCATGCTTAGAAGTGCTCAAACAACCAGGCGTATACGAAGAGCTCGATCGTCTCGGTATGCTCTTGGAAGCTGGGATTAGTAAAGCCGCAGAAAGCCACGGCATAACCATTCGCATTAATCGCGTAAAAGGTGCTTTAGCTGTTTATTTTACCGATGCAACCGTTACGGATTATGATGGAGCCCAAAGTGCTGATGGAGAACAGTTTGCCCAATTCTTCCGTTTGTTATTGGACGAAGGAATTTGTCTGGCTCCTTCTAAATATGAGGCTTGGTTTATCACAACAGCTCATACTGAGTCAGATATTAAACAAACAATCGAAGCAGTAGACCGTTGCTTTGCGAAAATGGCACAGAAATAAAAGATCAAAAAGGCCTCCAAACGTGGTATTATCCCCTTTGAGTAGACAGTGTAAAAAGCCCGCCCACCTGACGGTGGGTGGTACACTCTACTTGGAGGGGATTTCCTATGGCTAAAAAAGGTCAAAAATTCAAACGTTATTCCGAGGAGTTTAAGCTGAAGGCTGTAAATTTGTATCAAGAAAAAGGGATGTCTTATAAAGCGATAACTAAAGCATTAGGAATACCAAGTTCAACTCAGGTTAAGCAGTGGGTTCGAAAGTTCAATAGCGGAGAAGGGGTTATGGATAAACGAGGGAAGAGCCGTTCTGGTGACCACCCTTTTATTGGTCGTCCACGCACCAAATTTGCTACTGTGGAAGAAGAAAGAGATTATCTTAAAGCGCAGGTAGAATACCTAAAAAAGCGCAATCCGAATCTGCATCTGGGGGGAAGGTATGGAAAGTAAATCGGTTTTTAATCATAAATGAGCTACGTAAAAAATATCCCCTTACTTGGTTAGTGGAAATTGCGAGAGTGTCTCGATCCGGTTACTACAAATGGCTCAACGCAAAAGGAAAACCATCATTGAGACAAGAGCAGAATCAAAATCTGAAGGAACATCTAATAGCGATCCACCAAGCTCATCCATACTTCGGATATCCAAGAATGCAAATTGCATTAAGAAAGAAAGGATGGAATGTGAATCACAAACGAGTATACCGGTTGATGAAGGAGCTAAACCTTCGGTCTATTATCCGAAAGAAGAGACGTTATTTTGGTAAAACAGTATCTGTTATTCATCCTAATTTACTTAACCGTAAGTTTAAAACGGACAAGCCAAATCACTTGTTTGTAACAGATATCACCTTTGTATCGTTTCAAAATCGATTTTACTATCTCTCAGTCATCCAGGATCTCTATAACAACGAAGTTGTTAGTTGGAAGATTTCTCATCGAAATGACTTACAGCTCGTATTGGATACTGTGGAACAACTGAGCAAAAAAAGAGACGTGCAGGAAGCGATCCTGCATTCTGATCAGGGTTTCCAGTACACGTCTAAGCAGTACAATAAGCTAATAAAGGAACTTGGCATAAAAGGCAGCCACTCTCGCAAAGGAAACTGCCTCGATAACGCCTGCATTGAATCCTTTTTTTCGCATCTCAAAACCGAGACATTGTACTTTTCTGAGTGTAAAACAGAAGAAGAACTCTTTCAAGCCATAAAAAAATACATATGGTTTTATAACCATGAACGATTCCAGAAAAAATTAAACCAGTGTGCTCCGGTGGAATACCGAAACACACTGGCTGCTTAGGCTTTTTTAATACTGTCTACTTGACAGGGGTAAGACCAACGTGTAAAAGTATGGAGGCCTTTCTTATTTTCCATTTGGAAAAAAACGATCGGGCAAACTTCTGGCTTTCGGGGAAAACTACTGGTGTCTTCACTCAAAAAGCGTAATACAGGAGGGCTAGTCAATGTCCAGAGGTAAAAACGACTTTCCACAAGCACCAGAGCAAACCTTTACTGATCCCAAGATGAGTGCAAAGCCACTGGAATTTTTAAGCTTCCAGAATCCACGTAAAACAGAACATCACAAAACGAAGCAGCACAAAACAGAAAATCGGGACGAATAGTCATGGCAGCCCCCATTATCGGGGGTTGTTTATTTGTATAATTTATACAATTTTATACCAAAATATTGCTCATCAATTCAATAAACACACAAATATCAGAAAAAAATTTGCATAAAAACGCTTACATTTGTATAATTAACTGTTTTGATATTGTTTTGCTTGCCTCTTTCGTGTTATTCTCAATGGTAACTAACGATATGCTTCCCCTGTTTGCACAATGAGCATCCACATTGAGTCCAATCTTCTATAAAAAGGACTTATACTCAACTGTCTTGGAAGAACGAAGGAGGTGGAGGTCAGACCTACTGACCGTTACTATGCAAAAGAGAAATGAAAAGCATATGCACACTAGTAACTTTCGGAATTATCACACAACAGAACATGATAGCTGCGGAATTATCTGTATCATCGAAAAAACAGGAACACCTACAAGGAAAAATGTAGATGAAACAATTCGGACCTTAGTACAAATGGAGCATCGCTCTGGATTTATTGATGGAGAAGGTGACGGATGTGGTGTATTAACGGATATCCCTCGTTATCTTTGGGAGAAATATTTAGAAAACTCACTCTTCGAAAGTGATTTGGCTTATGATCCTTCCTTTGCAGTTGCTCATATTTTTGTTCCCCGCAAAGGACATGAGGTAAAAAAAGTCCAGGAAGAAATCGGCCTGCTTATAAAAAAACACGGCTTAACTGTTTTAACTGAGCGTGAAAATCAAGTTCATTCAAACGTGTTAGGAAAAAACGCACAGCAGGATGAACCACTCTTTTGGCAAATCGCTTTCATGCCAAACCAAGCCATCCATCCAACCACATTAACACCGGAACAATACGCCGGATTATTATTTGAACTCCATGTTGAAATTGAAGATACCTATCATGTACATGTTGCTTCCCTCAGCAATCACACCGTTTCTTATAAATTGATGGGTGCAGCGAACATCTTACCCCGCTATTTCGTAGATTTAGCTGATCCATCCTTCGCCTCTACTGTTACAATCGGTCATAATCGCTACTCAACCAACACATTATCTAATTTTTTCCGAGTCCAGCCCTTTTCTTTATTAGGACATAATGGAGAAATTAATACCATTAGTAAACTTGAAGAAGAGGCCCGCATGCTACACGTACCGTTAGTCGAAGGTGGTAGTGACTCTCAAAATCTAAATCGTACCATCGAAACCTTTATTCATCGCTATGGATTGACCCTATTTGAATCCTTAGAGGTTATTTTTCCACCTATCCACAATGAAATAAAATTATTTTCTCATGATTTACAGGATTTATACACGTACCTCCGACAGGCTTGGGGGCACTTTGCTCAAGGTCCCGCTGGTATCGTTTCTCGCTACGCCGATCAATGCGTCTTTAGTGTGGACTCCTTGGGATTGCGCCCCGTCTGGATGGTAGAAAGTGAAGAATCCCTTTATTTCTCCTCCGAGCAAGGCATTATTCCTGTGTCTGAAATGGTAAGCGAGCCAAAATCATTAGCCCCTGGCGAGAAAATTGGTGTTCAGCTAAACCAACAAGGTATCAAAATCTTTAGTCATTCAAAGCTGCAAGAGCTTGTTAAGGCCAGCTTTCAGACGAAAATTTCCTGTCAACACTTCCGCCAGCATTTACATTACGCCTATCAAAGCGAAATGGTCGCTCCTTCTTATGATTATGAAGCGCCTACTGCTCAAGCATTTAGTGCATTTGGTTGGGATCGAGAGCAAATCCAGCTTATTGAGCAAATGGCTTCTAATGGTGCAGAGCCGATTCGTTCGCTTGGCTATGACGGACCACTCGCTGCCTTGTCCAAAGAACGCCAAAATATCAGCGATTACATTAAAGAAAGCGTGGCAGTCGTAACTAATCCAGCAATCGACAGAGATCGAGAAATTGAACATTTTTCAACGCGTGTGGTTTTAGGAAAAAGAACATTCCTATCACAAAAGGAAACTGAACCGCATACTCGCATGGAGATCGCTTCACCGCTGCTCGTGGAGGGACAATCGTTCCAAGAGCTTGCATCTCCTCAAGGTATGATGACTTTAGAACAAATTATTTCTTGCTTCCACACAAATCCGCATAGTGTAGTCGTCTTGCCAACCGTATTTCGAGAAACTGAACGTTTATCGGAAGCATTGGATCGCCTTGCTCAGGAGGCTTGTCAAGCTGTGGAAAAGGGAGCCGCTTTATTAATTCTTGATGACTCAATGGTTCATATTGAAAATCAATATTTTATCGATCCTTTGCTGATAACAGCCCATATTGACAGAGCGCTCAAGCAAGCTGAATCCTCTAGTCATAATCTACGCAGACAAGTAAGCATCATCGTTCGATCCGGCGCTATTCGTTCCTTGCATGACATCGCTCTTCTACTGGGAAGCGGTGCAGAGGCAGTGGCTCCACACTTATTGTTTGCCACTGTATTTGCAAAGGGAGGAACAGAAGCAGTTCACAATCTATTTACTGCTTTAACAAAAGGGCTCGAAAAAGTAACATCAACAATCGGTATTCATGAGCTACGTGGCTATGGGCGCCTTTTTTCTGCAATAGGTCTGCATGAGGAAGTAGCTAATATTCTACAAATCCCAACCTTCTGTGGTTCAGATAAGGCCGGCCTATCACTTGACCAATTAGAGGAAGAAAGTCGTCAGCGCTACGAATTATATAAGGACGAAAAAGCACGTGAGGCACGAACCTTCCACCTATTCCCACGGTTATGGAAGGCCATCGGGCAAATTGCTAGCGCTGAAATTCCTTATGCAGATTACGCATTAAAATTAGAAGAAAATGAGCAGGAAAACCCGATCTCCATCCGTCACTTAACCGATATCGCCTATGAGAAAAGAGGCACTCAGCAGGATACGGCTCGAATGGAACCCGAGCAAGTGGACAACAGCGTAGGGGAGCATTCATTGCCGTTTATGATTTCTTCTATGTCATTTGGCTCACAGAATGAGACAGCCTTCCGTGCCTATGCAGAAGCCGCTGATCGCCTCAATATGATTTCCATGAACGGTGAAGGCGGAGAAATTAAAGATATGCTGGGCAAATACCCACGCACCCGCGGTCAGCAGATAGCGTCAGGACGATTTGGCGTAAATGTTGAGTTAGCTAACTCTTCAAACCTATTGGAAATCAAAATTGGTCAAGGGGCAAAACCAGGTGAGGGCGGACATTTACCCGGCTCGAAGGTTACAGAAAAGATTGCTGCTGCCCGAAATGCTACCGTAGGGTCCGATCTAATTTCACCTTCCAATAACCATGATATCTACTCCATTGAAGATTTGGCTCAGATGATTACAGAATTAAAAACAGCCAATCATCAAGCAAAAGTATGCGTTAAGGTGCCTATTGTACCTAATATTGGAACCATTGCTGTGGGAATAGCCAAAGCTGGTGCTGATTATATTACCTTGTCAGGATTTGATGGTGGCACAGGAGCTGCCCGTGTGCATGCCCTACAACACGTCGGGCTTCCCGCTGAGATTGGTGTAAAGGCGGCTCATAATGCCTTACTGGAGGCCGGTCTACGCAATCAGGTAGAGATTTGGGCAGATGGCGGCGTCAAAAGCGCACTGGATGTGGCTAAATTAATGATGCTGGGGGCTAATCGCATTGGCTTTGCCACGTTAGCTATGATTGCTGTAGGATGTACTACCTGTCGCGGCTGCCACTTAGATACCTGTCATGTTGGAATAGCCACGCAAATTGATAATTTGGAAGAAGCTCACGAAAAGGGCTTACGCCGTTTTGTTCCCCGTCAATTTGATTTGGCCGTATCTGGACTTACTAATCTGTTCACCCAATTTGGGCAAGAACTACAGCGAATTACTGCCAAACTTGGATTTACCCATTCGCAGGACCTCGTAGGTCGATCCGATTTGCTAGTGCAGGCTCGTGGCTTAAAGCAAATGGATTTGGAGTCACTGCTCTGTGTCCATCCCTTATTTACTACTCCCAAGCATCGCGGGGCTAGTTATGAATCCACAGCCGCGAAAATCTTGGTAGCCGCAGGAGCAATAGAAAACGCAGAGCAAGTTCAAGAAAGGGATCACTATCACTATGTAAGCCTCGATCAACCGATTCAGCAAAATTTTTCAGCCATTTTATCAGGAGAGCGAGTATTGGGAAGTCGTTGGTCAGGAGCACGTGTGAAGCCTTATTTAGACGGAAGCTATATGTCATTACCAGAGGTATCCTTGTCTTATGATCACGGCAGTGTTCCAGGAAACGGGCTTGCGGCCTACAATGCAGAGGGTGTGAGAATTCGCGTACAAGGCGGAGCACAAGATGGTGTTGGTAAAACGAGCTTTGGAGGTGTTGTCTCCATTCTCAAGTCTAAAGGAGCCCACGGGCACTATATCAATGGTTCTGTCGGAAAAAGCTTTTGCTACGGAGCACAGAAGGGACTATTTATTGTTCAAGGAAATGCTGATTCTCGTGCCTGCATTCGCCTCTCCGGTGCAGACGTTGTATTTGGCGGCGCTATTACAGAGCCACTTCAAGATCATTTAGGAGGACTAGGGGCCCGTGCCAATCTAAAAGGCTTCGCTTTTGAATACATGACAAATGGCCGCGCCGTCGTGCTTGGTGATCCAGGCCCATGGATTTGTGCTGGAATGACGGGTGGTACTGTATATGTTCGACTACAACCAGAACTAGGCTTTGATGAGGATGCCCTGAAACGTCGTATCGCCAAAGGGGCCAAAGTGTTCATTTACAAGCTTGATGGCAAAGGTATTTCTGATGTATCCGAGCTAGTAACAAAATATAAAGAAGAGCTATTGGCCACAGAACAATATGAAGAAGCAGGGCTCATTCAAAAATTATTGGAGCATCCGGAAGCTCATTTTGTACAAATTACGCCTAAAAGAGAGCAAGCCGATCCTTCTGTATCAACTGAGTAAGAACAGTACCGAAGAAGAGAAGAAGAAAAGCAAGCCCCGGTGTGGGCTTGTTTTTTTAGTTGATCTTTTTTTGTGGTAATATCAAAATAAATGAAACCTTTTTTAAGTTAATACGTATGTAAATTAACTGGCAAGCTGAAATAACGAGCTACCCAACGATTTATTTTCATAATAAAGATGTATTTTTGTGTCTTCTCACCATTTTTCGTGCACAATGAACATAGGATGAGAAGAGGACAAGGAGAATCATCATAGATAGGAGTGATTTTACATGCTTTTTACCCCATGGACGATATTAATTTTGGCGGCATTCGGTCTAACGATGTGGGCACAATTCCGTGTAAAAGGAACGTTTAGCAAATACTCGGAGGTACCTGTTTCTTCTGGAATGACCGGGGCTGAGGCAGCTAGACATTTACTGGATTCTAACGGTTTATCCCATATTCCAGTCGAACATATACCAGGTACTCTTACAGACCACTACGACCCAATGTCTAAAACGGTACGCTTGTCAGATCCTGTGTATTTTAGCGACTCCATCTCAGCAGTCTCTGTAGCCTGTCATGAGGTAGGTCACGCGATTCAGCACAAGGTTGATTATCCAATGCTAGTTGCTAGACATCGCATTTTCCCATTGGTCAACCTTACTTCGGGAGTAGCCCCTTTCTTGTTATTAGGTGGTCTATTCTTGAAAATCAGTGGTCTCTTCCTGCTTGGGATCATTGCTTTTAGCGTAGCCGTGCTATTTCAAGTCATCACCTTGCCAGTCGAGTTCAACGCTAGTAGCCGTGCCAGAGATTTAATGATTAAAATGGGCTATATTCGCAACTCAGAAGAACGTGAGGTTAAGGCCGTACTTGGTGCTGCAGCTCTTACCTATGTAGCCGCAGCTCTCATGTCTGTACTACAGTTGCTTGAGTATATTTGGTTGTTTAAACGAGACAGCGACGACTAAAAATTCCTTTTATAAATCTAAAAAAGGCGTCCCATCAGGGGCGCCTTTCATTTATGGTTGATGCAACTTACTCCTTCACACCAGGAATGGTATCAAGCTTCCATGCCCCATCCTCTTGCTTCATACGAACAGAATAGCCTTTAAAATCAACTTCATTGCCTTCTCCGACAGGAACTTTAATTTCATACTCTCTGCCATTTTGATCTTCTGTAATCATTTCTGCCTGCCCACCTTCCCATTGAAGCACACTGCTTTTATCTACGGTTGGTTGAGCCAGCTTTCCTTCTTTTTCAATTAGCTTAAGATTGTCTATGACTTTATCTCTTGCAGCTTTGGTATAGATATTCTCCAGGTATTTCATCAGCTTTTCTTTCGTATCTATATCGCTTCCTACAAAGCGATAGTCTTTTCCATCATGAGAAAAGCTCTTACTTTTATCTGGATCTATTTTTCCTCCGCGTAAGACATACTCATAAGCGTTTGCTCCCTCGGCTGCCAACGCGACAGCTTCTTTTTCATCCATATTGGTATGCTTACTTCCAGCCGGTTTTGTTATCTCCGCAGCTGGTTGAGCAGTTTCTGTCGTTGGAGTTGTAGGCTTCTGTTCGGGCTGATTGCCTGTACAACCTGCCAATGCTAAAACCAAAGCTGATAAAATCAGAAAGCCTGTCCATTTTTTCATATTGTTTCACTCCTTTTTCAGTATGACGCCAAAACATGGTGGCACGTTACGCTTATTCACTCGATACTGCCTCAAAACCATGTCGAACCGCATACAAGAACCATATAAAATTTAAAAACAGGAGAATGCTCGTCATTAAGAATACACCGTTTAAGCCTACAAATCCAGCTAGAAAGCCTCCCGTCACCGGTCCAAGCATATTGCCTAGACATAAAAAGCTGTTATTATAGCCAAATACTCGACTAACCATATGACTCGGGGTAGCTTTTCGTAACAAGGAATTAACGGCCGGCAATAGTCCTCCTACACATAATCCTGCCATGAAACGCAAAATAAGTAATTGCCAGAGCGTTTGCACCAACGCCGTTGGAATATAGATAATAGCAGATGCAAGCAAGCAGCCGAGCAATACTTTATGCGAACCAATCCTATCTCCCAATTTGCCTAACTGAGGGGAAGCAATAACATTAGCTATTCCTGTCATAGCTGTCACCAATCCTGCAAAAAAGGCCACTCTCTCGCTACTCCCAATCAGCTCTTTCACAAAGATCGGGAGGATCGGAACAATTCCATTTAGGGCGAATTGAACAATTACCGTTACGCCAAACAGAACCGGCAGTGTTTTGCTTGCAAACACCATTTTAAAGTCCTCTCGCAAACTTGTCTGTTCTGTTTTTGGCAAAGGTGTAAAGTCTTCCTTTACGGTAAACGTAATGATAAGCGTTGCTATAAATAATAAACTGCCTGTTACCATAAACACAGCACGGTATCCAACTAAATCTGCAAGCAAGCCTCCAAAGAAAGGCCCCATTATCGAGCCAGATACAACACAGGATTGCAAAATGCCTAAGGCCCATCCCGAACGCTCCTGAGGCACACTGGAGGCTACTAAAGCATTGCTGGCAGGAATGATTCCACTAATCGTTCCGTTTAATAAACGCAGAAATAATAAATGCCATACATTGCCTGCCAGTCCAGTTAGCCCAATCGTAATTGACATTAAAAAACCAGAGCGGAGTATCATTATTTTACGTCCATACTTATCTGCCAAGTTCCCCCAAACAGGTGACACTAATCCAGCCGTTAAAAAGTTGGCTCCAAATATGATCCCAGACCACAACGTTGCGTCGTGAGTGTTCGTGATATGTAATTCTTCCTGAATAAAGAGCGGGAGAAATGGCATTACCATACTCATTCCTACCATAACGATAAACAAAGCACCACAGAGAACAAATAAATTACGTTTCCAGGTCTCCATACCCTCACTCCTTATTTTAAGCCAGTGAAAAAGTCAGAGGCTGTTTTTCTAGGTTGGATGTTTATCTACTCATCCATTCGACGAAATAGCTTCTTGATCTATGTTCCCAAAGTCCTGAACGTTCCATAAGGTATGATAAGCCCCTTGCTGCAAAAGAAGCTCTTCATGTTTCCCCATTTCCACAATGCGTCCATCCTTTAACACAACAATCTTATCTGCATGCGTAATGGTAGACAGACGATGGGCTACAATAATAGTCGTTCTGCCCTTTGCCAGATGAGCTAAGGATTCTTGAATCATGTGCTCTGATTCCAAATCCAATGCGGAAGTAGCTTCATCCAAAATTAAAATGGCGGGGTCCTTCAAAAAGACGCGGGCAATAGCAATTCGTTGCTTCTGACCTCCCGAAAGCTTGACCCCTCGCTCACCTAATTCAGTATCGTAGCCCTCTGGCAGTTCACTAATGAATTCATGTGCATTCGCCGCCTTGGCTGCTGCTATTATCTCTTCTTCTGTCGCTTGCGGATTCCCCATTGAAATATTCATTCTGGCTGACTCGCTAAACAAAATGTTATCCTGCATGACAATTCCGATTTGCTCACGCAGGCTTTTTTGCGTAACGTCCCGTACATCGATGCCATCAATGAGGATTCGTCCACCCGTCACATCCCAAAATCGTGGAATTAAACTAATAAGAGAAGACTTTCCACCTCCTGACATACCGACTAATGCTACCGTTTCACCCGGTTCAATCCGTAATTGTACATCATGTAGAACTGGTTCATCTTTCTCGCTATAAGCAAAAGTAACCTTATCAAATTCTACACGCCCGCTAATCCTTTTTGTTTCAGGATTCACGGGCAACGTACAAGCTCCCGGTCTATCCACGATATCATATTGCTCATCAATAAAATCAAACATACGATCCATAGAAGCGATCGCTTGCGTCAATGTAGTCGATGAATTAACCACCCGTCTGAGTGGCGTATATAGTCGCTCCAAATAAGCGTAAAAAGCCATGAGCGTTCCAATGGTTAGCATACCTTGGATGACTTGATAGCCTGCAAAGCCAATAACTAAAAGCGGTGCAATATCCGTAATCGTATTAACCACAGAAAAGGTATAGGCATTCCAGCTAGTTTGCTCTAAAGCCTTATGTAAGAATCTTTGATTTTTCTTTTCAAATTGCTTTGCCTCATACTCCTCTAAAGCAAAACTACGAGTAACGGAAATTCCATTAACTCGTTCGTGGAGATGACCTTGTAATTCAGCTAGCTTCTGCGATCGCTCCCTCATTAGTTGGCGCAATCTCTTATAAAAATACTTAATCGAAAATCCATACAAAGGAAACACAACAATAGCAATCAAAGTTAGCTTTACATCCATAAAAAGCATAATGGAAAGCGTAATAAAAATAGTCACTAAATCCAACCAAATATTCATAAGTCCCGTTTCAATAAAGCTTTTTGTCTGCTCTACATCATTTACAACCCGTGAAATAATTTCTCCGACCTTATGATTGTTGTAAAATCGCATGGATAATTTCTGTAGGTGGCTAAATAATTGGTTACGAATGTCAAATAGAACACGACTGGAAATCCATTGAGCATAATATTGGCGATAATACTCTACAGGGGCTCGCACGATTGTAAACAGAAAAAAAGCTGCACACATTAACCAAAACAATTGATATAGCTTATCTTCCTTAGGCATTGTTCCTGTAACTAAGGTGTCTATCACATATTTGAGAATTAATGGCATTAATAATGGGATCCCAAATTTTACAATACCAATACCAATGGTTAAAATAATTTTCACTTTATAAGGTCCCACATAACGTAAGTATCTGCGTATGCTATTCATAGCACCACTCCTGCTGTTAGTATGAAAGATGAATGCGCCGCTTTCATTCCCTGAAGTCTAAGTCTCTGTGAAACCGATTTTACAACAGATAGACGGTTATGTCTTGTTGTCAAGTATACGGTAACAGCCCATTTACCTCCAATAAATTCACTTTTCTTTTTCTTTTTAGCTGGTTTTCTCTGTTTTCTAACGATTGAACGCGTATGGGATTCAAAAATACCCCTGTTATCGTTGCCAAATTTCGCTTGACCGATAACAGGGGTGTGTATCCGTGACATGTAATTGACTACTCTTCATCATTGTGCTTTAGCAGTTGGTACCGTTCATACCATCTTTGAACAAATCCGCTTTGGAAAGGCCCACGTTTTGCTTTAATCCATTCCAAAACCTCGTCCAACGCCAAGTGAACCCGTTCCTTCACATATGGAGGGTAATTCATTTGCGCGCTATGTAGAGCATATTCTTCTTCATCTAATACCGTATACGTCATATCCGGATAGACTTTCACATCCAGATCATAGTCGATATAGCTAAGTAAATTTCCTTTTAAACTGAAAGGAGAACCGATGTTACAGTAATAGTAAATCCCGTCATCACGGATCATGGCGAGTATATTAAACCATTGTCCTCGTCCAAATGTACAGATTGCAGGCTCTCTTGTACGCCATTCACGCCCATCAGACTCTGTGACTTTGACACGATCATTACCGGCTATCACTACTGTATCGCTCGTATGAATGAGCGTAGTGCGATCCCAAGTACGGTGTAAGGACTGATTATGTTTGAAGCTTTCAATGCGTATAATAGAACCTGGTACTTGCGACGACATGACTCTCTCCTTTCTTCCATTTTCATCTTTTAAAGAAATATTTCCTTAGGAGGAAATTTTTTTAGAAAGCGTAATATACTGTTGCAATTCATATCCCATGGCTTGGTAAAAAGGTAACACCTGTTCATTCGCCTGATTGACCATAATGAGAATTTGATTGACACCGCGCTGGTGAAAACGATTCTCTAGGGCTTCTACTAGCTTACGGCCGATGCCCCTGCTTTGGGAAGAACGTGAAACAGCTAAACGATAAAAATAAGCACGAGTTCCATCTATCGTGCCGACAATAACTCCTACAACTTCTCCATCTTCCTCAGCAACCATAACCAAGTCGCTGTCCCAAGCTAATTGTTTAGCAAGAGAATCCATCGTTTCCGTATCAGTTCGATTTAATTCTGTTTCTTGCCAAATACGAGTAATTGCCGCATAATCGCCCAGACGAAACGTCCGAATAATCATAATAGGCGCCTCCCTTAGACGGCTTCATTTTTCTATTGTACACTACTGAGGAAAGTTTGTCCCCTTAAACACAACTTACATTGTAGCAGTTTTCTAACAGGAACTAAACTAGTAAAGAAATACCGCCATCCACAATAATCGTTTGACCGCAAATCATTTTTGCTTGGTCAGATAACAAAAACATAACCGTATTAGCTAAATCCTCCTCTTCGACCATACGCCCTACCGGAGTTCGATTAGCAGATGCTTCCAATAATTCTTCGCGGTTTGGGAAATGCTTTAATGCTCCTGTATCAACAACGCCTCCAGACACAGCATTTACAGAGATGTTATACGGAGCTAATTCTACAGCAAGATAACGAGTTAATGCTTCTACAGCAGCCTTTGATACTCCCACTGTTGTGTAATTTTCAATGACACGAATAGAGCCCAAACTGGACAAGCTTACGATTTTACCGCCATCATTGGTTTTTTGCATTAATTTTGCTGCTTCTTGCGCACAGAATAATAAAGCCTTGCTGTTAATTTCCATAGTCCAGTCCCAGTGACTCTCTTCTAACTCCATTAAAGGGCGTAGCACACCAGAAGCTGCATTGTTCACCAGTATATCTAAACGGCCGAATTCCTCATCAATCTCTTTAAACATCTCTTTAATTTTTGCAACATCTCCAACATTGGTTTTTACCAAATGAACGCGAACACCCTTCGCTTCTAATTCAGATGCTGCTTCTCTTGCTGCTGTACGATTACGCAGATAGTTAATGACTAAATCATAGCCTTGGTCAGCTAATTGGTGAGCAATCGCCTTCCCAATACCTCTGGTTCCACCTGTAACTAATGCTACTTTTCCATTTCTACTCATATATTTCTTCCCTTCCTTCCTAAAATGTAAAAAAGAAACGTTCCATCTACCAGCTATTAACATCTGGTACTAATTAACTTCTATATTATACAAGCTATACCATTGCATCGCTACGTGCAAATGTAGATCAGGTGTAGTCTTTATAACCAATTATTGCCTTCTTATGAAAAAGACTTCAATCTTTTTATTTTCTTTTACAAATCATTAATTTTATACTTTACAAATTGAAAATAATACCATACTATTAAGAAATAATGCTAACACTTGGAAAGGAGGTTCAGAAAAATGATGGTTATGGGAATCTTTACTCAATTAGCTGGCAACAATAAGGCTATGCATAATTTCATAACATCTTCTCTCCTCGCTTCCAGACAGGTGATGGTTGTTTAGCTGTTCTTTATACCTGATAAGCAGATCGTAGGAGAGGTATCTCTTGCGGTGCATATTTTCTTTTACACGCTCAGACCGTGAGATATCCATATCTTACGGTCTTTTTATGCTCTTTTTTCATAGAAATTGAAAGGGGGTGACACAAGTCATGGTATTTCATTTTTTCATGTTTTCTGTTCAGATCAAGCGCAATAAACCGCCTGTTGAACGGCAAACACAGCTTTATTTCCAGGAGCAATGGATTAAAGAACGCGATGAAAAGCGCTACATGTTGGACGCGCAATCGCCGTATATTATGTAAGTATTCTTCATTTTGATGGGAGGAATGTTGAGATGAGAAGTGTTAAACGTAAGCAACGCATGAAGTATATAGGTGTAAAGGCGCTAGATGGGACCTGACTGAATGAACAAAAAATAAAAGGAGGATGTGCACTGTGCATATTCCAATGATCTTTTTTACCATTATTATTGAACGTAAGAAGAAATCACCAGAGAAAACATACCGAGATTATATACAGTATAAACGCATTGAAAAAATCCGTGAAGAAAACCAACAAAGATGCATGGAACATCATTATTTAATGAATCGTTTCTAAGCGTCTATTATAAAGCTGCAAAAAGCCCCCTCTGTATGAAGGGGCTTTTTGCGTTACCATTTTTCTTCCTTCGCCGTTATTTCAGCAATGATTTTATTGTGTAAGACGGGGAATGCATATTGTGACATTTCCTCTGATGTGACAAACACAGCATTCTCCTTGAGTGGCTCACCTGAGATGTGCTGCATTACATACACATCAACATTCCAATGCAAATGCGAGAAGGTATGCTGTACATTCATCAGGTAATCCCCCAAATCGACTTGTAGTCCATATTCCTTTTCCAAAAGCCGGAGCAATTGTTCTTCATCATCTTTCGTCCCTGCATCCTCTACCATGGGAAATTCCCATAAACTTGCTAATAATCCCTGTTCAGGACGCTTTTGAATCAGATATTGGTTTCCACGCTTTACTACCGCTGTCAGTAATTGAACGGGACGCGGCGGCTTTGCCTTTCCTTTAACAGGTAGCGTATCCTGCACTCCTTCCCTTCGAGCTAAACAGTAATCAAAAACGGGACAGGTTAGGCATTGCGGATTTTTAGGCAGACAAACAAGTGCCCCTAATTCCATAATGGCCTGATTAAAATCACCTGCTCGTCCGATTGGGATCGTTTGTTTAACCAATTGTTCCATTTTGATCCGTGTAGCTGGTTTAGCAATATCATCATCCATCAGTAGAAGTCTGGAAAACACACGCATCACATTACCGTCTACTGCAGGTACAGGAACCTCGTAAGCAATGCTTAAAATAGCACCCGCTGTATAGGGTCCTACACCCTTTAGCTTGGAAATTTCTTCAGGTGTATCTGGAACCACGCCACCATACGATACCGTGACCTCGCGTGCTGCTGCTTGCAAGTTACGTGCTCGGGAATAATAACCTAGTCCTTCCCATGCTTTTAAAACCTCTTCCTCAGGAGCCGTTGCCAGCGCTTCCACTGTAGGGAACTTTTGCATAAAATTTTGATAGTAGGGTTTAACGGTTTCGACACGGGTCTGCTGTAGCATAATTTCTGAGACCCAGACACGATAAGGATCTCGATTTATTCGCCATGGTAAATCTCGCTTTTGGGCATCATACCAATATAAGAGATCCTGAGCAAAATCAAACGCTTGAAATTCATCGGGCAGTGTATAAATAGTTGGTTGTTTTTTTCTCGTCATGCTTTTCCTTTGTTTCCCCTTTGTTCTTTTCAGGTTTACATCCAATTTTATATAACAGTTCGTGCAAAGATCATCTACTTCCATCTTGCCAAAAAAAACAGGTTTGAACAAGTTTCTCCTACATTTACCGTCCTGATTTAATGGCTTGGCTACTTGTAAAAGAAAATGGTACCCAACGAAGCAATCTTTTTGAAGAATGCATACTTTTTTTTAGAAAGGATTGAAGAATGAAGTAAGTTGTGCCATAATTTTTTCCACCATCCCCGTGCGAAAGGAGAAATCTTCTAGTGGATACTGCCACGCATTTTGCCATCGGTTTTGGTTTAGCTGCCCTTGCTCATCTAGATCCTGTAGTAGCAAACGATCCGGGTTTAGCTGAAGCGGTAATGATTGGAACAGTCATCGGTCAACAAGCACCTGATTTTGATGGATTTACTCGTCTACTGGGTAATGCAACATATATCCGCAACCATCGGGGAGCTTCTCATTCGATACCCGCTATTTTCATTTGGACACTCTCCATTTGTGGACTTATCCAATATTTCATTCCGCAAGTGCACTGGGGGCATTTACTCGGTTGGACATTCTTCGCTGTCTTTTTACACGTTTTTGTCGATATATTTAACGCCTATGGAACACAAGCACTACGTCCCTTTAATCGAAAATGGGTAGCCCTTTGCACCATGTTTATCTTTGATCCGCTGATTTTTGCCTTGCACATCATCGGGCTGCTATTGTGGGCGGCTGGTGCTGAGCCTGGTAAGCTGTTCTTGGTTATCTATCTATTTATTGCCCTTTATTATGTAAAAAGGTATCGGGTACATGCTCGTGAGCTAGCCTATCTGCAATCCTCATTGGGGCTAAAAGGAGAGTATACGCTAATCCCTACTTATTCGTGGAGTAACTGGACATTTGTAGTTAAAACCACGCAGCAATGGTATGTAGGAGAGATGCATCAGGGCTCCGAACCATTGGTGCTTGATATTTTCCCGATTCCAAAAGAAGAACCTGAGCTGATTACCCTCACGAGACAGGATAAAAAAGTGCAAGCATTTCTTTCCTTTACCCACCATGTTCATGCAGAAGTCATACAACGCTCTTTTGGCTATGAAGTCAAATGGAAAGATCTGCGTTATCGAGCCAAGCATATGGGCAAATCCCACTACATGCTGGTAGCTGTCGTCTATCTAGATCAAAATAAACAAATTCGTGATTCGTTCGTAGGCTGGATTCACCACAGTGAAGACCAGTTAACCAAAAAATTAAATCCCCAAAAAGAGATTCAAGTCAATTAAAAAGAAAAAAAGCTCCTTCTTCGTGAGGAGCTTTTTCCTTTTGACACATTTATGTTCGAGATTTATTCGGTCTACACGAAGCTGGTTCTACATGAATCAGCATTCGTTCAATTCCATTAAAGCCTTTCAAATGCTCTTCAATTCTATCCGTAACATCATGACTTTCTTCTACAGTTAATGATGAAGGCACTTCAATAATGCAATCAACATGAACAGCGCTTCCATGATAACGGGCCCGTAAATCAGTCACACGGCTAACGCCATTCACTTCCATAATACGATCATGAATCTCCTGCCATTTCTCTTCTTCAAAGGCATCCATTAGGCTATCGACAGCCTGTTTTCCTACCACATATGCCGTCTTGATTATGAGTAAGCCGACGATGAGTGCCACTAAAGCATCTGCCCATAGCCAGCCCAACCTAGCTGTACCAATACCAATTAATGTTCCAATGCTGATAATCGCATCACTTCGATTATCATAAGCAGCAGCCATAACTGCCAGATTATCTGTTTCTTTACCAACCGCCATATTGTAAAGAGATAAGAGATATAGAATCAAGGCACCGCCAAAAGCTACATACATTGATAAAGGATCAGGAGCCATTACTTGTGCTTCTGGTCTCCATAATTTCATAAAAGCACCCTTTAACACATCTATCCCTACCACTGCCATCATAAAAGCGGCTAATAGGGCTGCTGTCGTTTCTGCACGAAAATGTCCATATCGATGATTGTGATCAGCTGGTTTCTGGGAAATATACATACCGATCATCAGGGTAATAGACGCCAACACATCTGATACGTTATTCCATCCATCTGCTGTCAATGCCTCAGACTGAGCAAACATACCAGCCACAATCTTGCTTACAGACAGGATCAAATAAAGAAAGATGCTAATCTTAATGGCTCTGCTTCCCTTTTTGTATTTCAGGAGCTTGGAGCTCCCTTCTATACTTTCCACAGTAAATTTCCTCCTCATACCGAACTTTCTATTCTAATGGTAACGATCCAAAAGCGTGTTAGTCCAGAGAAACGTTTTTGCAAAAAGGCAGGATTGCATCTATAAGGAAAAAGATTTGCATGAAGGAAACCCTATGTAAGCTAGATACAATTGGGCTTGTAGGAATGCAAGGCTCTGATTTTCGGGAAAGCCTTTTAACCGTTTCTTTATTAAAATTTGTATGTCAGTTCTTTCTGAGGATGTTACACACTACTTAAATGCTATTGGATCACCTAAAAAATTCGTCATACTAGGACGAGGAAACAAAACCCAACCTCTAGATTTATTTATATCTTAAAGATACGAAAAATGTGAGCAGAACAAACGAATTTAATGGGTTTATGTGGAAATTTTTTCAGTCAATGATTGACAATCCGCATATGCTTTATAACTAACGCGTAAGCCGTCTTTCTTTATAGCATCACAACAAAAAAGGGTAAGCATACCTATTAGATGTGACTAATAGGAGCCTACCCTTTGTCTTTATTCCATATATTAGCGAGCTGCTGCGAAACGTTTGTTTACTTCATCCCAGTTAATCAAGTTCCAGAAAGCATTGATGTAGTCTGGGCGTTTGTTTTGGTAGTTCAGGTAATAAGCATGCTCCCAAACGTCTAAGCCAAGAACAGGAGTTTTTCCTTCCATAATTGGGCTATCTTGGTTAGGAGTGGAAGTGATTGCTACTTTATCACCGTCTACAATTAGCCAAGCCCAACCAGAACCGAAACGGCCAGTAGCTGCTTTTGTAAACTCAGCTTTAAAGTTATCGTAGCTACCGAATGCAGCATTGATTGCATCAGCAATAGCACCTGTTGGGTTTCCACCGCCATTTGGGCTTAGGATTTCCCAGAATAAGCTATGGTTCGCATGTCCGCCACCATTGTTGCGTACGGCTGTGCGAATAGCTTCTGGAAGCGCATCCAGATTGGAAATTAATTCCTCTACGCTTTTACCTTGAAGATCAGCATTTCCTTCTAGGGCAGCATTTAAATTGTTAACGTAAGTAGCATGATGACGATCATGGTGGATTTCCATTGTTAATGCGTCAAAATGTGGTTCCAATGCATTGTTCGCATATGGTAGTGCAGGTAGTTGATGTGCCATTACAAAAACTCCTCCTTTATGTAAGTAAAAAGTCCTTTATGCTTGCTTTACTCCTTAATTATAGCGTAAACGACCGGATTAATGCAACTAAAATGTATTGAAAGTATAGTAAGGTATTTTACCCTACATTTACTGAACGCAGAACTCTTGCAAACCCGATCACTCATGATAAACTGTACATTATCAAATATTTCGCAATTAAATAAAGGAGTCTGACTTTCAAATGGAACTCGACATATCAACCATTGTTTTACTTGCTTTAATCGGATTTTTAGCTGCGTTTATTGATAGTTGCGTTGGTGGAGGCGGATTAATTTCTCTTCCTGCTTTACTGGGGTTAGGCCTTCCTCCTCATCTTGCGTTGGGAACAAATAAGCTCGCTGGCACCCTTTCATCCCTAACCAGCTCGATCACCTTCATTAGCATGGGGAAATTCGATAAGAAGCTAATGTTGATTCTCACACCCTTTTCCTTAATTGGTGCTTGGTTAGGTGCCCTAACGGTTCTAGATATTCCACAAGGCTTTCTCAACACGCTAGTTATTATTATGATGGGTCTTATCTTTGTTTATACTCTGCTAAACAAAAAGTTTGGCCATGAAGCAAATTTTAAAGGGTACACAACCTTTACGATTAGCTGGGGCATTTTATTTGCCTTTTTGATTGGTTTCTACGATGGTTTTTTCGGTCCCGGCACAGGCTCCTTCTTGATTTTCCTAATGGTGTTACTGTTCGGCTATGACTTTGTAATCGCTGCTGGCAACGGTCGTGTCCTCAATCTAGCCAGCAATATCTCGTCACTTGCTGTATTCATCTGGAATGGAAAGGTTCTTTTTTCTACTGGATTAGTTATGGGATTGGCCATGATTTTAGGCGCAACTATTGGTGCCCGTGTGGCCGTTATGACTGGTGTTCGCTATGTGCGCCCGCTGTTTCTTCTCGTGTCAGTCTCTCTCATTACCAAAATGGTATATGAATTAATAATCAAATAAGAGCAAGCAAAACGGCGTGTACCACTCAGTGGTTACACGCCGTATTTTTTTACTAAAACAGGTTGACTTTCTCCTGTTTAATCGCTGAAGCATTTTTAGCTAATTGGGCACCAGTTCTCCCCGTTATTTTCCGTCCCTATGCTGCTTTATACGGGCAATGATTCCGTCCGTTAATAGGCCAATACCTGCACCGTAAAAAGGTGCTGCCATTCGAAATCCTGTCGGTAAATCTTTTAGAAAAAACAGTATGACTCCAATGATAAAGCCTAACATCATAAAGCGAATACGCGTAGAGCCCAAGCTACTTCCCTCCTATTTTGATTTAGGTTTAGGGAATTTGTTCGGCATTTTCATGTTTTTCATGTTGCGGCTCATTTGTTTTAGCTGCTTTTGATTTAAATTCATACCCATAGAACGTGCCATGGTTTGAATTTGCTTTTCATCCATTTGCATGTTGGCTACTTGCTTTTTAAGATAGTGAACTCCACCATAGAACCCACCAGCTAAACCTAAGAGTAGCGTAACAATTGGAATAACCCAGTTGTACCACATGTTCCATTACCATCCTTTTTTAATATCTTATCCCGTCCATTTTACCATAAGAAGCTTTCCTGTCCATGTAGATTTGTGTCGTATGGTATGAAATGAGGCTAACTTTTTATGATAGGACTTGCATATACTATGCTGAGGTGAAGAAAAATGACTGCTTTCGTCGTGATCGATCCTGGACATGGTGGCATTGATCCAGGAGGGGGAACCAACAGCTTGTTTAAAGAAAAGGACCTCGTTTTAAAAATTTCCCTTTATCAGCACCAACGCTTTTTAGAATTAAATGTTTCAGCTTTACTTACTCGCTCTACAGATATAACGCTTGAAAGCGACCAGCGTGCATCATCGGTTCGCAACAGCGGCGCACGATATTGTCTTTGTAATCATATTAATTCAGGCGGCGGTCGAGGTGCAGAAGGAATCTATTCTATTCACGCCTCCTCAGCCATGTCGCGTACTCTTTTCGAGGAAATTGAGACAGCCGGCATGCCTGTAAGGCGTATCTATACGCGTACTCTCCCCAATAATCCCCAACTTGATTACTATTTTATGCATCGAGACACAGGAAATGTGGAAACGGTCATAATCGAATATGGATTCGCAGACAATCCAATAGACGCTGAGTTTTTAAATACGAAGTGGAAGGAGCTAGCAGAAGCCATTGTTCGTGGCTTTTGTGAGTTTACCAATCTACCTTATACTCCCCCATTGACCACTTCCCCAAAGCCTGAACCACCTGATGACTGGAAACAAGAGGCCGTTAACTGGCTTTATCAGGAAGGTATTTTGACCAATGAGGAATGGCGGCAAAACATTGATAAACCTTTGCCGTTATGGGCAGAAGCCATCGTGCTGCGCCGTTTATACGAAAAGGTAATGAATAAATGATAATAGCTTTCACATGATCAAATAAAAGGAGACATTCCCATGAGCTTAGACATTGGTGCAATTATAGCCATCTCTATGGCGGCAACCTCTACGCTGTCCGACTGGTTACGTATTCCAGTGAAGTTAAGAGCTTGGACAACGCTAGGTTTTATTTTGCTACTAAAACTCGGCTATGATTGGTTATACGGCCCTGTACCATTTATCTGGAAGGATTCACTCATGCATGGAATTACAGCTGGACTAGCTGCCGTAGGAATTTATTCCACCACGAAAAACACCCAACAGCATATGAAACAACTCAAAAATGATTGGAGCAATAATGAGCAAAACGCTAAAATGTTGTCGAATAATATTGATCTTACAAAGCCTGTCCTCTCGTCAGAAGATCGGGAAGCATTTCAGCCTTCTGTGCAGCCATTCACTCCATCCCAATCACAGGTTGCGCCCTTACAAGCACAGAGTCCAATAGATAAGCCTAGCACAGAACAGCAAACATCAGTAGAAATCGCATTGAACCAGCCTCTGCACTCCACCTCCGCCCCTTCTTCTAGCCTCTCCTCCGATCCAGACAGCCTGTCTTCTACTAGCTTCAAATCGTCCAGTGAAGCATCTTTTACCGTATCTGCTCAGCCATCTCATGATTCCTCCGATAAAAAATCTTCCTACGAAGACTATGTCTAAAAGCGAGCCAAAGTTGACTGGCTCGCTTTTAGATACAGCTATTCCTTTTTCACATACCGTGTAAGAGGAGTATCCTCCAACCCGGAATAATTGGTTTTGGCCAAAACGCTGACAAGCTCATCTTCTGGAAAACGATAAGCGGTTAATTTCCCTCCAAACACACATCCTTGATCAATATTAATCGCATTCTGCCTCTTACTTCGTTCTGGCTCTGGGCGAGGGTCATGCCCCCAAATGACTACCATATCCGATAAATGATCTACCGTCCAATCTTTGCGGATGGGCCTTCCATCTGGACCTAAGCCTGCAACATCTCCATATCGGCAAAAGTTCTGGATAGCAGGTGAATCCTCCCCAATATAACTGTCCTTAATACCGGCATGTACGGCAACCAGGGCCTTTTTACCTCGATATTTCACAATAATATGGGATGGTGCTGACATGAGTAATTGCAAGCTAGCATAGCGAAATTGAGCAGTGCGTCGGGCACCGTGCTCCACCTCGTAACGTGCAAATTGCTGTTCCACCAGCTCATCACCATGCGCCAGCGTGACCCTTCTCCCATCTAGCCAACGTGCAATTTTCCATCCATGATTGCTGTCTACCATCTCAGCTAGCCCTTCTTTAATATGCCTGATAAAAAAATCAAGCAGCTTAAGTGATTCAGGCCCTCTACTCGTAATATCCCCTAGTGACAATATCTTTCTTCCCATAGGATGTTTATATAGCTGATCCTTTGCATCGAACGTGTAACCGAGCACCGACAACAGTTCAATAAATTCTTCATAGCAACCATGTATATCTCCGATGACATCTACGCCGCTATTTGCTGTGAAGAATTTGGATCGCTTCGGTATAAACTTTTTCACGCGACCAACCCCACTATTTTCCATATTCTTATAGTATTACCCTAAGTAGTCCTATTTGATAAGTAATATAAAGAAAAACCCGAAGACTCGCTCCGGATTTTGGTGGGTTGCTATTTTTATTATTGTAGTTGGTGCTTATGGACATATATTGCCGCCTGTGTTCGATCTTCTACACCTAGCTTTGATAAAACATTACTTACATGTGTCTTTACCGTTTTAATACCAATAATTAATTCATCCGCGATCTCTTGATTCGATTTTCCCTGCCCAATTAACAACAGTACCTCCAACTCACGGGGTGTCAATTGCTGATGAGCCGGCGTCTGCGCGCCTGTACGGAACCTTGCCATGATCTTACTGGCTACCCGTGACTCTAATACAGGCTCTCCGTCTACTGCGGCACGAATAGCTTTTACGATTTCAGATGCACGGGAGGTTTTTAACAGATAACTAAATGCTCCTGCTTCAATAACCGGATATACCTTCTCATCGTCAATAAAGCTGGTAAGTACAATAACCTTCGTCTGCGGCAACACTTCCCGAACTTTCCTTGTTGCCTCAATGCCTCCCATGCCCTCCATGACTAAATCCATGAGTACGACATCCGGTTGCATTTCCTCAACCAGACGCACCCCTTCTTCCCCGCTTGAAGCCTCCCCTACTACTTCTATATCATCCTCTGTGGATAAATAAGAAGCGAGTCCCATACGCACCATCTCATGATCATCTACTAACAATACCCGGATCATTCTCTCCATCTACTCCTTTTGGGTGTACGTCCAGCAGTAACGGGACGCGTATTTCGATCTGTGTGCCATTGCCTGGGGATGAGTAAATCTCCATTGCACCACCAATTTCATCAACCCTCTCACGCATGGACACCAATCCATAGGAGGTCATTTTTTCTCCTTCTGGATCAAAGCCAATACCATCATCCGCAATGCGTAAACGTACATGCCCTTGCAGCGTGAATAATTTTACTGTAATGCTATGTGCCCTGGAATGACGCAAGGAGTTGGATAGTGCTTCCTGAAGAATGCGAAACAGTTGATCTTCAATACCATTCGGGATATTGGCAATGTTACTGATTTCCCAATTAATATCCAACGTATGCTTGATCTTCAGCTCTTCTAATAGCTCCTCAACCGCTTCACCCAGTGATTTGTTTTGTAATGTAGCCGGACGCAAATGCAACAGTAATGCTCTCATCTCTGCCTGTGCTCCTGCTGCCATTTCCTCTACCAGTTCAATCTGCTGTGCCGCTCGACTCGGATTTTTATCAATTAACCGTTTGATAGCAGCAGTGGTCATCGCGATAGCAAACAGCTGCTGACTGACAGCATCATGCAATTCACGTGCAAGCCGCTGGCGCTCCTCTGTCACCGCGGCAGCTTTAACCTGATCATGCAATTCTGCATTATGCGTGGAGAGTCGCTGTAACGATGCCACTTGCCCCTCCCATTTAGCTGCAAGTCGATTTAACTGCCAGCCCAATTCGCCAATCTCATCCGAGCCTAATTCCGGTACCCGATAGGATAACATACCGCGTTCTAAATTCATCGTCGCCTCCCATAAGGAATGCAAACGCTTTTTTAACAGATTGCCAGCGATATAACCGCTGACTAGCCCAACAACTGTAGCCACTACTAATCCTACAACCAATTGAAAAAAGAAAATACGCCAGCTAAATTCAACGGTCACTGATACATGTAGATATTTAGCCAACCACTCATTGACCTCCGGACGATCCTTACTAAAATGACCGATCCATAGGAAAATACCAAACATCGTCAATACCGTGCTGTTTGTCCAGAACAGCGCTTGTTGAACCGCCTGCCACTGAATACTTTTTAATGTCGAATAGGATTGTTTCATATGTCTGTACACCCTCTCATCAGATGTACTTGACATCAATATCGCCCACCCAGAGCGAAATGATGATTTTTACTTTTTCAGTAGCTTCTGCGTAGTTATGAGTGGACAGCATCACCTTACGCGTAATCCCATTTTGACGATGGCCTAGTACTTCCAATTCTCCAATAGTCACCTCTGCCATCACCTGTACTGGCATATCGACCGGAACATAGATCGTGACATCTCCAATCCAGCCGTTGATGACTAGTGTACCTTCCTTTTCAGGAATGACAGCACGGGACAGATCAATAACCACATCGCCGATCCCCTGCCAAATCCGCATATTTTTTAGCTCAAAACGACCAGAAATCAATTTATAATCACCAATTAACGAGCTACGTGTATCCTGTGGATTATGAATGTGTACGTGATCGTAAAACGTCTTATCAAAGCTTTTATGAAAGGATTTATCGCTAGATTTGTGCTGTTCTCTATGCGTGCCTTCTTGAGCCGAAATTGGTTCATCAGGCCCCGTATCAGAATAATAAGAACCAGAATAGCATTCGCCTTCAATTTTAGGCCCAAACTTTGAATAGGACTCCTTCTTTGCCTTTTGATTATTCTGCTCGCCTGTATAAAAGCTTTGACTCGTAGGCTGTGTCTGAATATCTGCCTGCTTTTTTTCTTGTGCCTTTTTCCGCTGACTCTCCTTAAGTAACGCATCCATTTCAAGATCGAGATCATCTTGCTTAGCTGTTTCTGCTGATTGAGAATAAGCGGTTGTTTCTTGCAGCTTCTCTTCTGTATAAGTAAAGTCTTGGCCAAAATCATTCTGATTTCGACCTTTACGACGTATTAATCGAATGCCATAGTAAATAAAGAACATGGAAAAAATAAAGCCGAACAAATTATGAATGGCAATACCAAACCATTCCTGAAAAATATTAAGAATACCAATGGTTAATAAGATACCACCGGTAATTTTTCTTCCTCTTTTCCAAAATCGATACCCCAAAAAAATAAAGAGCAGAGGCCATAAGGAAAAAATGCTGAAAAAAATCAGCCCTAAATTATTGAGGAAGAGGCCTAAACCGACAAAGATGATAATGGTACCTGCCACCATTTTTTCTACGCGAGAAAATTTCAAACGAAGCCTACTCCTCTCTCAACTGATTTTTATCTCTTCTTACATATATATACAAAAGCTGGTGGGATATTAAACGGGGTAAATTTAATATCTACCGTAGAAAATCGCGATTCCAGTTCATTCTTCAGTTGCAAGGAGTACTGAAAGGTAACAAAAACCCCATCTGGTTCAAGGGATTCTACCACACAATCTAAGATATCACTGCGTAGCTTTTCAGGGAAAACAGCAAATGGCAGTCCAGAAACAATAGCATCCAGTGAAGGAATATTTAATTCATTCATATACTCTGATAATCTGACCGCTTCCGAGCAAATTGGTACCTGAGGAAAACGATGATGCAGCATTTGCTGGAATTGTGGATCACGCTCCACGATAAAAAACCGTGCATCCTTCTTCATCTGAGTAAGAATAGCACGTGTAAAAACACCGGTTCCTGGCCCCAATTCGGCAATATGTCCTACTTGCTCCCATGGAACATTTTTCATCATTAGACTACTTAAAAAACGCGAACTGGGGATCACGCTCCCTACTTGTCCCGGTCGCGAGACAAAGCGTCTCAGAAACACAAGTAAATCTGACATCTAGTAAACCCTCCTAGGGGAAAAGCAGCCCTAAACAGGGCTGCTGTGTGTAATAATATCTAGTTCTTTGTTGTTGACTCTATTTCTTCCCTATTTTCAGTGGATTTTCCTGCCAACTTCTCCTTTAATTTTGCTAATTCATAATCTAACTCGTCTTTTTTGTCCAGCTTTTTCAATGAACGGTGGTATTCAGAGTCCTCATACATACCACTCATGCTAGCTTCCGCTTCCATCTGCATTACTTTTTCCTCCATACGATGAAAACCGCGAGCCGCATTTTCAACACCTATGCCTGTTACATAAGAGTTTACTTGCTTTTGTGTACGGGCTACTTGAGCTCTGGACATTAACATATACTTTTTAGCACGCATTTTATAGAACTCTTCTTTTAGTTCAGCTAATTTTTCACGCATTTGCTGGGCAGCATTACTAGACGAATCCAATAATTCTTTTAATTCGAGTGCACGTGATTCGTATGTCTTCTGATCCAATAAAGCACGTCTAGCCAATTCGTCCTCGCCTTCAGTAAGAGCAAGCATCACTTGGCGCTCGCGTTTAGTTGCTAAAGTATTCGCCTCTTCATATTGTTGGCGGAATTTCTTCTCCTGAGCCACCTGACGAGCTACCGCTACTTCTACTCGACCAATCTCCGCTTCCATATCACGCATGTATTGTGTAAGCATAACAACCGGATCTTCTATGGAATCAATCGCATTATTTACGGAAGCCACCGTTACATCACGCAGTCTTTTAAAAATACTCATTTTAGAATTCCTCCTTAGAGTTTATCATTTTTTGGTTTTTGTAATCAAAACAAATCCTTATGTTGACGTTTCTTTAACTCGTTTTCCCAACGATCTAGCTTATCTTCACGCAATACACTTTGGGCCCATTCTCTCTCCCACATCGATGGAGTTGATTCATACGGAGCCGTATGTCGTTGGCCTTTCATAAGCTTACATCCAAAGTAGATGATCGCAATTGCTAGCAAGCAACCAAATAGCAAGCTCAATTTATTTAAGAGCATTAATAGCCCGAAGAGGAAAACAAATATTCCCCATCCTTTATTTCCTGTTGAGCCAGCGCTTAACACCTTTTTGCAACCATAGACCATTAACAGTCCTGCGATAAACATGGGGATTAACCTGTCGATTCCTAGCCCTAGTTTGTCAAGCAATACCAGTACCCCTACGACAATCAGCGTAAGCCCCAGAAATAATTTTCCGGATTGCCCTTGCAAGTGTTTTCCCTCCTTTTTTCATTCGCTTGTTGTTCATGACCTTATTGTAGTCGACCCTGAAATAATCTATAACGGGCGAGCGGATGGTTTTCGACTCAGCCCTGAGTCGGAGAGAATGTCCATCCTTGAAAGGAAAGATAGATTACCCTATTACATGGATAGGAAAATTAGATAAAGCAACAGGAAACGACAGAAATTTTCACCTTGTTTCTACTAATAGAAAATAGAAGAGAAATGTCACTCTTATCAAAAATAGATAAGACGGGTATTCTCCAAAAAGATTACTCAAAAATATGTCGAAATGGTGAACTTTAATATAAAAAAAAGGGAAATCGCGACGAAAGTAGAATTTAATCTCTCTGTGTAAAAAAAAATCGAAAATTAGCCGAATTCCAGACAATGGAAACGGGGGAACCAAACTTTGGGGTGAATAGCTGTTCTTTCAAAACAGCTTAGGGAAACCTTTCGACCGAACCCATCAGCTAACCTCGGAGGCTTAAAAGGAAGGGGCTCTTTCGTTGCGTAAGTTTGTGTGTTCCATACTAACGACTGCATTACTAGCCGTGGGTGGAGGTTCTGTATTCGCATCCTCCGACTCATTAGACAAGACCATCAATCCTTTGTATGGCGTACCTTACAAAGCAGCCGGTAAATCTACTTACGGTTTTGATTGCTCCGGATTTACTGGATACGTGTTTGGGGCTTTAGGTGCAAAACTTCCAGCTTCTTCTTCTGCCCAATTTGAAATCGGGGAATCAGTAGATCGAGAAGACCTGAAACCAGGAGATTTAGTGTTTTTTAACACGAATGGAAGAAGCATCTCACACGTAGGCATCTATATTGGAAACAATATGTTTGCTCACTCGGAAACAGGAATTGGAGTAACGAAGACAAGCCTTGATGATCCCTACTATTGGAGCAAAAAATACGTAGGCGCTAAACGTGTAGCAATTCCAGAAATGGAAGACTAAAATCTTTTTCACTGAAGCTGAAAAAGAAGCACAACCTTTTTATACAAAAGCCAGGGACATGAGTCTCTGGCTTTTTCTGACTATAATTAGTACCAGCTCACATGATAAGACTATATCTTTCCTTATATTTAATTGTGCCATACACCCTTATCCATGATATGATGAAATTAACTGCATTTCGTAGAAACTAGGAGGGTCTCCCTTGAAAGATCATATTTTTGTCGTGGACGATAACCAAGAGATTGTCGATCTGCTCCAAGATATTCTTGAGAATGAAGGTTTTGACGTTTCTCATGCTAATAGTGGAGAAGAAGCACTTGCAAAGCTAGATAGCGGGCTAACCCCCAACCTCATTTTACTTGATATCATGATGCCACATATGAGCGGATATGAACTATGCGCGCAAATTCGCCGTGAACGGGAAATGCCTATCATTTTCTTAAGTGCAAAAGGTAAACCAGTAGATAAAGTTGTAGGACTAGAAATCGGTGCTGATGACTATATCACCAAGCCTTTTGATACGGAAGAATTGTTAGCTCGCATCCGTGCTCATCTTCGCCGCTATGACCGTTTGAGAAAATTAACTGCCCAGAATGAACAACTAGACAAGGAAGCTGGAAATTCAGCTCTCACCATCTTAAAATTCAAAGGGTTGGAAATTCATAAGGAAACTTACTCTGTCTATGTAGGGGAAAATAAAATTGATTTATCTACAAAAGAATTTCAATTATTAACCTTTCTAGCAGAGAATCCAGGTATTGTTTTTACCCGAGAGCAAATCTATGATCGCGTATGGGGCTATGGTTATGGCTCACTTAATACTGTTACGGTACATATTAAGAACCTGCGCGAAAAGCTAGAAACTGAACGCACATTTATTAAAACACAATGGGGAACTGGTTACGTCTTTATTGGGGAGCGTATCTAATTCGTGAAAATCAGCAATAAAATACTGCTCGCCTTTTTAGCTGTCATCGTGATTCATATTTTGGCCTATCGCTTTGTTTTTCAAAACATTATTGTGGATCAGCTTAAAACAGATCGCCACGAGCAGTTTTTGCTGGGAAAAGAAGTGGCTGAGAGAGTCAGCTTTAATGAAGTGATTCGTCGTTCCTTGTTTAAAGATCCCAATGAATTAAAAGAATTAACGAAACAGTTACCAGAAGACCTGATGTATACGATTGTGGTAGAGGATGAGAATGGACATGCCATTACCACGAAAACCTCCGAAGCCTATAATGCAAAAGGCAAAGGATTAAAAAAGGTAATAGCAGAGTATTCCATTGATCGTAGTGCTCCTGTACAAGGTAGGACTGTTGTTCGATTTTATACAGATGATTATGATATTCTCTCTTCTAAAGGAGTTACCATGATCATTGTGTATATTTATGTCAGCTTAATTTTCATAGGTATTATTCTATTTATTGTGGTCATTCGTTGGATACTCCGCCCTGTTAATGAGCTTTCTCGTGTTACTCAGGAAATTAAGCTAGGCAAACGAGATGTTGCCTTTTCTTATCAATCTACCGATGAATTTGGGCAACTATTCCGCTATTTCGATGACATGGTGGAAGAGCTCAATTTTGTCGAGGAACGACAACAAGAATTGATGGCTGCGATTGCGCATGATTTTCGCACGCCTTTAACTACAATCAAGGGGTATGCCTCTTATATTGCTTCAGGTCGGGTTACCGATCTTGAGCGAATACAGAAGCAAATGGCAAAAATAGAAGACAAGGCTCTTGATTTGGAAAACCTATTGGATGAGCTACAGGATCATAATCAATTGATGGGTCGTTTTCCACTCAACCTAACTCGTATTCATATCCGAACATTCGCTAGCAACATCGCTGAGGAATACGCCACCCGTCTGGAGCAAAGCCCCATCAGCTTTTCCAGTAAATTCCGCGTTTCTGATTCCTTACATATGGAGGCGGATGAGCAAAAGCTACGACGTGTTTTAGAAAACCTACTAAATAACGCGATACATTATAATAAGCCTGATGGAAGTATCCTGTTTACCTGTGATATGGGAAACAATGAGGTGAGCTTCTCTGTCATTGATAAAGGGGACGGTATCGCAGAAGAAGATTTATCGAAAATCTTCACCAAATTCTACCGTGCGGAAAAATCACGTAATCGCAATAGTGGTGGTACAGGATTAGGCTTAACAATTTGCCAGCGACTTGTTGAACGGCATTCTGGAAAAATCACGGTAAGCAGTCAGGTAGGTATAGGAAGCGCCTTTACCGTAACCATTCCGCTTAAACAGAAAAAAACAGCTCCTGATATACCTGTACCACAGGATTAGGAGAACCAATCGTTTTTCCTACAGGATAATCGACTAAGAAGGTCACTATAAAAAATACCGCATCCGAGCTACTAACTTGGATACGGTATTTTTTTATGGCTGTGTTATCGGTTCCTTGCTGCCATACAGACGGTATCCCCGGATTATGCCTCTCGTTCCTCAAGTAATCGCAAGGATTCAATACAATACTCCACAATTTCATTTATATCAGGGATATTTCCTTCATCGATTTTCCGATGAAAATCCAGTTTAATTCGTACCTGAAATTGTTCAGGCGGCCATCTAAATTCCTGATGCTCATCTACTGCAAACATGACCTGTTGTGTGATATGCGGTCGATGTCCCCAAATTTCATTTAACAAATCAATTACTTGAACAGATTCGTAGCGTACATCCCTCATGGATACATCGAAATGAATGCATATCCGACAGCCCATCGGTACAGCAAGCGTTTGCTCTAACTGCTCACTTGCGATATCCGCTAGTTCTGTTGAGAGCTGAATTTCGGCAGTAACCTTATGCCTGCTATCGTCTTCCTTGGAAGACAATAAATGAAATTGAATATGAAAATAGCGTCCAAATTTAGCCAAATCAACAGCATCTACTCGATTTATTACCAAAATATCGCCATCCAAATCATGATCATAAACAGCGCCTTCTAATACAACCTTTATATTGTCATAAATAATTGGATGAAACATCAAATAGCTCCTCTCCATATTCTGTTCTTAGAATGCCCTGTTTTTTTGGCTGGTGCAAGTAAAACGAAAAGAAAAATGAATGACTTCAATCCTTTTCTCATTAATAGCTACATGCATACACAAAAATGTATACCGATAAAAAAAAGCCACTCTGCTTGACTGGCAGAATGGCTTAAGAAAGGGTGTGTATAGGGAGAAAAGAAAGGGTTCCATAAAAGAGTATTTTATTGCAAATTGATTAAGCTTCTACGATGATGTACTTCTTCTCGGAGCACTCCAAGCATTCGGACATATAGGATTCGGCTTGTTCTGCAATCGGTTGACCACAGCATTCACATTGTTTTGGTCCCAATGTAGCAAAGAAATGAGTCAATTTCTCCATGTTAATCGCCTCCGTATGTTTTCGTGCTTCAATTGTCATTTGTTGATTTTATTGTACTACAACAGTCTCTAAATAAAAAATCTTGTTATATCACATTTTACAGCGATTATCCGGTATTTGGTTACCCTATCTCTCGAATACTCTTTATTTCTCTGTATTAATACTATTTTTACTAAATAACACTGTTATAATACAAGAAATAATATCCAGCGCTGAAAAGGACTGGGTAAACAACAGGTTACTACACCTAGAAGGAAAGGAAAAATGAATTCGTGCTTACTAATTTTTTGTGTAGCGTCTAAATGAAAACATGCTTGAACCTGCCCTCTTCTCCCGTCATGACGTAATAGATTAACATGGATGCCTTTGATTTTTTGACATTATAGTAAGGTTTCTATATAATGAATGATAGTCATTCATTTTTGAAAGGGAGGTAATCAACATAGCTAACACTTCTGATGATAAATACAATAAAATTTTAAAAGCTGCCATTGACGTCATTTCAGAAAAAGGACTCGATAAGACTTCCATTTCAAATATCGTACAAAAAGCAGGAGTTGCACAAGGAACCTTCTATTTATATTTTTCGTCTAAGAAAGCCTTAATTCCAGCCATTGCAGATAATCTTCTCACCATCACTTTAGAAAGAATTAAAGAAAAGATTCAAGGGAAAGAAAACTTTTGGGACGTCTTAGAGGTTGTGATTGACGAAACCTTTCACATAACCGATTCTTACAAAGACATTATTGTCCTTTGCTATTCCGGTCTTGCCATCGAC
Organism: Brevibacillus sp. 7WMA2; assembly: GCF_010748895.1. NCBI lineage: Bacteria > Bacillati > Bacillota > Bacilli > Caryophanales > Paenibacillaceae > Brevibacillus > Brevibacillus sp. 7WMA2. The sequence goes on along the minus strand of NZ_CP048799.1, from coordinate 4,500,077 downwards.
CATTCAATGGAGAAATGGGAAGCGATATACCGTCCCTATTATCATTTGTTTGAAGTTATCTTAAACAAAGCCATAAACGATAACGAGATTATCAGTGATATTAATATCGAGCGAATGGCAAAAATGATTATTAACCTTGTTGAGAATGCGGCTGAACGATTTTATATAGGGCGTGATCAGGAAGATACTGTGGATATAGTTAAGGCTGAGACCTATAACTTCATCAAGAGATCACTGTTACAAAGTAAATAAAGCTATCAGGTATGTGCCATATTTTTTTTAAGACTAAAATGACTGACATTCATTCATTTCTTAGTGATAAGGCATAACCGTTACGCGACTCTTCATTCTAAGTGTAATTTCATTAGAACCTACAGACAATAAAAGCAAAGAAATACATGAAGAAGAGGCCGATTACGTAACTAATTCTTTGTGCTTTTACCGAGCATTTTGAAATGAGTGATTTACCATTTTAAAAAAAGGAATGATTGTTTATGAATAGAGCTTGGATTTATGTCATGTTAACTTGTTTATTCGAATTGCTTTGGGTTTATGCTTTTAACGTGGCAGCAGCATGGTGGCATTGGGCTATTGTGGTTGTCATTATTATTGCAGATTTTTATCTGCTCTCTAAAGCATGCGAAACATTACCAACGGGTACAGTTTATGCTATTTTCGCAGCAGCAGGTACAGTAGGCACTGCCCTTATGGATATTTTTATCTTTGAAGGGGTATTCAGCTTGGCAAAAGGTCTATTTATGGGGCTTCTAGTCATTGGCGTGATCTCATTAAAGCTTGCAGACAATAATGGCGGAAACACACAAGGGAAAGGAGCTGCTTAATTATGGGTTGGTTATTTGTTTTTCTAGCGGCAATATTTGAATTAATGGGAGTAATAGGCTTAAAGAGATTTAGTACAAATAAAACTTTGATAAATACGGCTCTTTTCTTTGGAGGGTTCGGTGCATCTTTTGCCTTCCTTTACACAGCTCTTCAATATCTTCAGTTAAGTGTAGCCTATGCCGTTTGGATTGGTGTGGGAACAGCCGGTGCAGTACTAGTGAATATGATTTTTTTCAATGAGTCAAAGAGCATAGGACGTATTATAAGCCTCATCATCATTGTCATCGGTGTAACTGGACTCAAAGCAGTGTCTTAACCTACAGTCCTATCGAGTAAAAGCAACAATAGCCTTCCCATCATGGAAGGCTATTGTTTTATTTAAAATCAGATTTATTACCAGTGGGGACCTGACAGCTTAAGACTGCGAGGCGGCTCTGGAAAGTTCATTTCCTGTTGCTGGTACATTTATTTTTTGCTTCAAAAAATTCTGTTCCTGCTCTTCTGTGATATAACCTAGCTTTTTCATTCGGCTTAATACCACATGTTGCCGGGTCATTGCCTTATCAGGATATTTGATTGGTGAATAATTTTCTGGTGCTTTTGGTAAGGCTGCAAGCATTGCTGCTTCACTTTCATTAATTGTTTTTAGCTTTGGATCATGTAATCGTACCGTTTTGCCAAAATAATATTGTGCTGCCGCTTCTATGCCATATTTTCCATGACCAAAGTAGATATTGTTTAAATACATCTCTAGGATTTCATCCTTAGAATATTGGCGTTCTAAATTCATCGCAATGAAGGCTTCTTTTAGCTTGCGTGTATAGGTTTTCTCATTTGTTAAAAATAAATTTCTAGCTAGTTGCATGCTAATCGTGCTTCCGCCTTGTCGCTTGCTTTCTGACATCGTATTAATCCATAAAGCTCTTCCAAATGCAATGTAATCAATTCCTTTATGGTAATAGTAGCGATGGTCTTCAATCGCAATAAAAGAGTCCTTCAGATAAGCAGGCATCTCGTCTGTAGCAACATACGTCCCTTTGCCTCCTAAACTACTCCCTACCGTCTTACTTAAGATCTGTTGGTCTATTAAATAAGAACCGGCTATAGTTACAATAGAGTATGCAATAATCTGGAAAAAAAGCGCAGCAATCAACAATATTACTAACCACTTTGGTACACGTGTACGTCGGGCTTTAGGCTTGCTCTTTTTTAACGGTTGTGCAGTTCCTTGTAAGACATGATTCATGATTGCTGCCTCCTTTCTATTTATAGGACGTTGTTTTCTTTGACATGTTTCGACTTTTGCCTCGTTGTAACCTAATTGTAGTCCAACAATCTTCCCATTACCTATTGATAAGTCTTACAGAAACCTTAAATTTTTGTAAGGTTTCTTGGTTTATTGATGGGTACTATAACAGAAAAAAGCCTGACTCCCATAAGGAATCAGGCCTTAATAAACTACTCGGGTAAAGCGCATACCTACACAGCTTCGTAAATTTCCTCGTAACGCTTACCGATTTCTTCGTCGTTTAAACCGAATTCTTTCATACGTTTAATCATTACTTGAGCCCAAATGTTTGTGCGTTCAGCAATTTTAGCGAATTTCTTTGCTTCTTTCCCTTTACGCTTAGAGCGCTCTTCGCTGTTTGCCTTTAAGTTATCAAGAATGAAGATCATACGCATGGTATCTTCTTCGCTCAAGTTTTTCCATTCACTATCTAAAAATACCAATACGTCTTTATAATACTTATCAAATTCAAGGAAAGAGATTTCTGTATCCATGTTTAGATATTCTTTCAATTGGTCAAACAATGCATCCATCTTTTTGTAACACTCCCTTAATTGGCTTAAGCACCATTATAACAAAAATGAAGAAGACAGGGAAAGAAAAAAGCACGAATGTTATCAAGTAGTAATTATTTCTAAACAGACGTTTTCGCAAGAATCCCTTTCCAAATATACCCTGATACTCGCTAACTTTCTCTTCTCAGTATCTCTCATTCCTCACCTGGAATACCTGCTCTGCTCGGTTATGCTTGGTGGATTGTTTTTTATTTGTTAGTATAGAAGCTATCGGTTACAATTTCGTGTAGCGTGTATCGTAGTTTCTAAGAAAGAGGTTTGTCTCATGAATAATAGAAGGAACCACCCCAAACAGCACTTTACGAAAAACAACAGGAAATTTACCAGTAAAAATCAGGCTCCAGCCAAACAATATACGGTAAAAGAACCGTCTGAATTACTACCGTTTTTATTACAGCATATTACAAATCTCAGCCGTAATTCCATTAAGTCCCTGTTAACACGTGGTCAGGTATTAGTTAACGATAAAGTTGTGACAACCCATAACCATGTATTGCACCCTGGGCAAACGGTCTGTTTACAGAATAAGAAGGTTTCGGAAACGCCTCCGATGATTGGCATCAAAATTTTATATGAAGATGCTGATGTTATTGTTGTCCAAAAAGAAGCTGGCTTGCTATCAATTGCTTCACCGCAAGAGAAGGAATTAACTGTCTATCGTCAATTAATGGCCTATATTCGTCTTGAGAATCCCCAAAATAGGATTTTCGTTGTGCACCGCCTAGATCGAGACACATCTGGCGTTATGATGTTCGCTAAAAGTGAACGGGTTCAACAGGCACTCCAAAATTCCTGGAAAGACAGTGTCAAGGAACGCTTGTATGTTGCCCTTGTGGAAGGTAACGTGAAAAAGCAAGAGGGAACGATTTCATCCTGGCTAAAAGAAAGTAGTACATTAAAAATGTATTCCAGTCACCGTCCAAATGATGGACAGCATGCTATTACTCACTATAAAGTGCTCCAGTCTGATCGGAATTTCTCCTTGCTGGAAGTCCAACTAGAAACAGGCCGGAAAAATCAAATCCGCGTCCACATGGAAGATATCGGACACCCTATAGTAGGTGACAAGAAATACGGCGCTAAATCTAAGCCAATCGGTCGATTAGGGCTACACGCACGAGTCTTAGCCTTTGTGCATCCTAGTACGGGTGAACTGCTGCGTTTTGAAACAGATATTCCTAAGACTTTTTTTCATCCATTTAAGAAGGAAGTCTAACACGAAAAGTAAGCAAAACCGGTCTAGTTGCTTGACATTCCAATAAGCATTTACATATACTGTAAGTGTATAAAAATCTAACATGATAATGAGGTGTAGAAAAGGATATGATGATTTTATCGACTGTTCTTCTAAGAGATTAGGCTTACTACGGGAGAAGTCTGCCCATTTTTCATAAGCCAATCTGAGGACAGTAGATAAAAAATCTTATTCCTTTCTTACTAACATTATTGGGTAGTGGGTAAGGTATATTCGCCTTACCCATTTTTATGTTCAGCTAATTGAATATTGTTTTTATCATGCTGTTCTCTCGTTGGCTTTCCATGTGAAAGAATAAGGAGAGAATACGTAATGAGCATATTAGCGGTTGAAAATGTTACACAGATGTATGGGGATAACATTATCTTTCAAAATATAAGCTTTCGACTACTTCAAGGAGAGCATGCCGGTCTAGTTGGCAGCAACGGAGCGGGAAAATCAACTCTCCTTCGCATTTTAGCAGGGGAACTCCTCCCTGATTCAGGGACAGTGAAGTGGCTCTCTCATCTCAAAATCGGTTACCTACAGCAGCATATTCATTTACAGGCTGGCACAACCATTTTGCAGTATTTACAAGGAGCTTTTGCCCATCTGTATGAGATAGAAAAAAAGCTACTTCAAGTAACAGAGGAAATGGCTACCCCTAAAGATAATCTTGAACGATTGTTAGCTCGCTATGGTGAGTTGCAAAGTATTTTGGATCACTCTGACTTTTATCAGATAGAAACCAAAATAGAAGAAATTGCTTCTGGACTAGGCATTTATGAGCTTGGTATGGATCGCGATGTGGAAACGCTCAGCGGTGGCCAACGAACAAAGCTTTTGCTAGGAAAGCTTTTATTAGAAGAACCCCATGTTTTGTTACTGGATGAGCCAACAAACTATCTTGATGACGCACATATTGCATGGCTTATCAATTATGTAAAAAGCTATAAGCATGCCTTTCTTGTGGTCTCACATGATCAGCGGTTCCTCAACGAAATCACAACTGCCATCTATCATTTAGAGCATCAGACGATCAAACAATATACAGGTAACTATGATTTTTTCCTAACAAGCTATGCCCAAAATAAACAGCAACTACACAATGCATATGAACGGCAACAAAAAGAAATATCCAGACTAGAGAATTTTATTGAAAAAAATCGTGTTCGCAAGGCTAAACAAGCAAAGAGTCGTGAAAAGGCATTAGAAAAAATAGCTCGAATGGAGAAACCCACCTCCTCCATGCAGCCACGCTTTATGTTTTATATTCATTCGGAGCCAGTTAGCCGGATTTTAGAAGCGCGCAATTTACAAATCGGCTATACAGAGCCTTTATTGGGGCCAATTGATTTACGAGTAACCCGCGGTGAAAAAATCGCAATTGTAGGCTATAACGGTATAGGTAAATCTACCATGCTTCGCACATTGCTAGGGTATCTGCAACCGTTACGTGGTAGTGTACGAATTGGAGAACGAGTAAAACCAGCATATTTTTCACAAGAAGGATCGGCTTCGAATCAAACACCACTTGAGCAAGTGTGGTCATTACGGCCTGATTTAACACAAAAGGAAATAAGACAGGCGCTAGCAAGATCCGGTCTTAGTGAACAGCATATTCGGCAAAAGGTCTGCTTATTGAGCGGTGGAGAACAAGCAAAGGTCAGACTATGCGAGCTTATGCTAACAAACAGCAACATACTCGTGTTAGATGAACCGACGAATCATTTGGATACTGGGGCAAAAGAGGCTTTTAAAGAGGCACTCAAACAATATGAGGGTACAATACTGCTTGTTTCTCATGAGCCTGCGTTTTATGAAGACTGGGTTACGCAAATCTGGCGAGTACAGAATTGGTCCTAAGCGTAAAAGAAAAGGTTTCAACGGGAGTATACCCTCCGTTGAAACCTTTCTTATCATTAAGCTGAACATTGCCAATTATTTGACTTAGATCATTACACGAGACGTTTGCTTCGCTCCATAAAGTAAACGTTCACACTACGTTAATTGCTGAAGAAGATACAGCACTGAGATTAGCTACTATGTACATCTTCAAGTGGCAAAATTTGTACGCTCGTTTGAAGCTTCCCGTTAGGACTTAACTCTCTACTCCCCCTTCTTGCTTTACTACTATCTCACTGGTATCTGCTTGTTGTTGCAACTGCATTTTAAATAAAGGAATCACTACACTGACGGCTATTATGAATAATAGTCCGGAAATTTGATAGCTTGCTTGTAAAGAAACGGCCTCTTTAACCACCCCTGCTAAGCTCATTGTTACGACCATCATTCCTGAAAATAAGGGGCTCAGAACTCCATTTACCCTTCCAACAAATTTTTGCTCAGAGGAAAACAAAATCATGGTATTAATCCCAATTTGAATACAGGGGAAAAATAACCCGTTTACAAATTGAAAGATCAACACAATCCAAAAGCTTTGCGTAAGGCTAATACCACATACGGAAAATGCACTGCTCAAAAGCCCCAATGCAAGTAGTTTTTGTGGTGCAATTTTTTTTGAAAGAGTCATTACCACCGCCCCTCCAAGGAGCATAGCTGCCCCCGTCGTTGTGAACAACCATTGCAAGTTCTCTTTCGGTAATCCTAATTGTTCTACAACTACAAAAATACCTAATGGCTGGATAAGACCTACAGCCAGACCCACTCCTATGAAACACATGCTTAACCGGCGTAAGACAAATTTAGACCATACATACCGTAAACCATCCCCCATTTCTTGGAGCAGGCTTGTTTGACCATGGTTCTGTTCTGGACGCTGATCTTTTGGCAATTGATACAGGACGGCTGCCGATAATAAAAAGGCAATCCCTGTTACTCCAATAGAAATTGTAATGCCGAAGCTTTGATATATCATTGTTCCAATCGCTGGACCAAGAATCATAAAAATTGCTACCAGGGTTTGAAACATAGCCATTCCGGCCTGCATTTGTTCAGCCGGTACATGCTGTTTAAACAGCTTCATGGCAGACGGCTGTGAGAATTGCGATAAAATCGCAGAAAACAATGTAACAAAAAAAATAGCCTTCCACGATCCAAACATCAGCGTTCCCAATACACAAAATACAGAAATGGCACTTAATATGTCGCACCATACCATTGTCCGCTTTGGTCTCCAGCGATCAGCAAATGTCCCGCCAATAAATGAAAAAATAAAGATGGGGGCAAACTCTGCCACTGATATCAAAGAGACGATATACGGGTCATTATTTGTAATCTCCATGACGTAGAGAAGGACAGCAAAATTACGAACCCACGTACCAATCTGTAGAAAAATTCCTGATAAAAGAATAACGCGTATAAACGTATGTGAAAAAATATGCGGTTGTTTTATTGTTTCCACCATATTTCCCCCTATTTTTGAAAGAAAAAAGAGATAGTCACAGTTTGCTATCTCCATTCATCCCCTGTTGAAAATTTTTATTCGTAAAAAGCTACTGGTATAACTACAGAACACCTTCTTCTCTGAAAAAACTTTAAGCGAAAATGTACCCCTATTACTACCTCAAGGGGGACTCCAATTAGCGAAAAATCACACTTCAGCTCCTATTGTGCTGCGCTATGATAACCCGCTTCTCCATAAGGTTGTAGCTTGACTAACCACTTTTCGTACATCTTGTTTAATTCATCAGCAGGGTCAAAATATCCCTCTGTCTTTTCCTTTAGCTCCTCCAAAACCTCAAAAATAAAAGCTTCCTCTCCATATTCATTCCATTCCTGCTGTAGCTGTTTATTTGGATGAGTACCTGTTTTTAATTGAAAGTACCGACCGTTCATCATCTTTAAATTAGGCGTACTTCCTACAAATATTTTTTGATTGCGGATGTTTTTAATTTGATATACTCCTCCCACTGGCTTGGTTTCTTTGTATTGGCGTTTTAATTCCGCTTTTCTGCTTGTAGACATCATAATTTTCCTTTCTGTGTAAGATATGGCTGTCAGAAATGTCTTCACCTAAAATCAAACATGTTTTTTATTTGTTTATATAATAATAGACATTAGATGTTTTTGTCTATAACTAAATGTGATTATTGATTTATGTTCCCCATTCTTTCTTTTCATTCATCTCCTTTTTCATTAGCTTACTGTTGTCATAGCAAGTTAATCGTCTACTAGCGGGGAAAAACACTTTGCTTCTCCCTTTATTGGTAAATTTCGTTTTCTCCTTACCTACAGAGGAGCTATAATGGTGGGGATGGACAGAATATCACCTAATGGAACAGGAGGTAGCAAATGAAGCCGATTGTAGAAATTGCAAATCACGTAGGTATTACTGAGGATGATCTGGAGCTGTATGGGAAATACAAGGCTAAGCTATCATTAGATGCATGGGAAAAACGAAAGGATCAAGCAGATGGAAAATTAGTGTTAGTGACTGCCATGAACCCTACACCTGCTGGAGAAGGTAAAACACTGACAACTATTGGACTCTCTCAGGCACTAAATCATATTGGTAAAAAAACAATAGCCGCCTTACGCGAGCCTTCACTAGGGCCATGCATGGGGATGAAAGGCGGAGCTACAGGCAGTGGCAATGCTCAAATACTACCCGCAGAAGAAATCAATCTACATTTTACAGGCGATATTCATGCCATTACAGCAGCGCATAATTTATTATCCGCCCTTATTGATAATCACCTTTTTCAACATAATTCATTACGACTTAATCCAAGCAAAATCGTCTGGAAACGAGCACTCGATATGAACGATCGTTCACTCCGACATATTGTAGTTGGATTAGGCGATACGAATGGCGTAGTTCGTGAAGACGGCTTTATGATCACTACAGCATCAGAGATCATGGCCATCCTTTGTTTAAGCGAAAGTTTGGAAGATTTAAAAGAACGTCTGGGTCAGATCATTATCGGTTATGACCTGGATGATAACCCAGTAACAGCTAAGCAATTAGAAGCTATCGATGCTATGACTGTTCTTTTAAAAGAAGCAATCAAGCCTAACTTCGTACAAACCACTGAAGGAACTCCTGTCATTGTGCATGGTGGGCCTTTTGCCAATATCGCTCACGGCTGCAGCAGTGTAATTGGTACCAAACTTGCTCTGAAGCTAGCCGATTATGTAGTAACAGAAGCTGGATTTGGCGCTGATCTTGGTGCTGAAAAATTCTTTGATATCAAATGCAGGAAAGCTGGCCTCACACCTCAGGCTGCTGTACTAGTCATTACTGTAAAAGCAATTAAATATAACGGAGGTGTAACAAAAGACGAGCTGCAAAAAGTCAACCTGCCTGCTTTGGAAGCCGGTTTTGCTAACGTGCAGCGTCACATCGAGAACTTACAAAAATTTGGTGTGCCTGTGGTAGCAGCGATTAATCATTTTGCAACAGATTTTCCTGAAGAGGTCGCTTTTGTCAAAGAAAAATGTCAGACTCTCGGTATCGAAGTGGCAGTCTCAAATGTGTGGGCAGATGGTGGTGCTGGCGGTGTGGAACTTGCTGAGAAGCTAGTTAGGGTGCTGGAGGAAGCTCCTTCTCACTATAAGCCACTGTACGACTTAAACAACCCCATAACAGATAAAATCAAAACGATTGTGACCGAAATCTATCGTGGCTCTGATGTTTCCTTTTCACCAGCAGCCATGAAAACGTTAGGTAAAATTGAAGAGTTAGGGTTGTCAGACTTGCCTATTTGCATGGCTAAAACACCTTATTCCTTCTCAGATCAAGCCAGCTTATTAGGAGCTCCTGCGGATTTCGTAGTGAATGTAAGTGAAATTCGTCTCTCGGCCGGCGCTGGATTTATCGTGGTTCTTACGGGAAATGTGTTGACCATGCCAGGATTGCCAAAAGTACCTGCTGCTCAGCATATTCGCTTAGATAAGAATGGACAAGTAACAGGACTAATGTAGTATGTAGATAAGCACTCGCCCCTTTACGTAGACGATAAGAATAACTTATCTAGTTACGTAAAGGGGGATTTTCCTATAAAGAATCAAGAACACCCTAATTGATATTGATACTATTACTTCCAAACATATCTTTTAGCTTCGATTTTGCCTCTACAAATTTGGGTGAATGGACCACATCGGTGTCCCCCTCCTGCTGATCTTGATGAGTCATAATAATATCCAATACATAAGAATATATGGTAAGCTCATCAGGGGTTAAATTATTAATCCCATATTTACCTATATAATCAAGAATAAATTGTGATTCTTCAGAGTTTGTGCCGGTATTGTAGCTGATCTTTTTATCTAACATATTGTAAATCGCTATGGATTCATCCCAAAATAACCGATCTACACTAGCTGGCTTACTTGTGCCATTTGCGGGTATCGTAAAATTAACTACAGCAATTGTAGCTACTCCCATCACTCCTAAAATGAGAAGGACAATAAGACACCCCATCACTGGCGACATTTTAAGCCGTTTTCCACAATGTGGGCAAATCTCAGCCTTTACTGCAATCTGCTTTTGGCAAACCTTACAGCTAGTAAGTAGCTGTTTCTCTTCCGCTTTCTGTAATTGATTTTGTCTAAACATCAAAAAAACAAGTAAGCCAATTAGTACAATAAAAACGGTTATAAATCCCATAATTACAGCAATAGACAAGCATAGCACTCCATTCCTAATAAGATGTCAAGATTGGCAAACAGTACTTTTCTCTCTTGTTAGCTGGCTGAAGCTATTAGTCTTGGGATAAAAATATCGTTTCTTTTTTACTAGATAGGAATACAATCCAAGTTTATTAAAATGGATCATACATTTATTCTGTATTTTCACAAAAATATGTATAAACAAGAAAATTATATCATGTCAGGTTAGGAGTTTCACTATTGCTTGTTGTAATTCATCATGAGAACTTCAGTAATAGGTCCAATTATAGTTAATAAGCTACTACACCATGTTATGGATACTGCAAACAGCTAGATCAGTTTGAAATCGGCGACGATACCATCTCATAGATTAAAAACAAGGGTTTTCTCGGCTCAATAGTTTGTAAAAGGACTATATACAATGGAAGCGGCCACTCTTACAATTGTGACCGCTAGTGTTGGTTTTATTTTCAAAAAACTCAGAAATTTATTAAGCTTCCAGTAGCACCTTTTGCTCAGGTTGCTCCAGTGTTGCTAGTAACACCTTTTGCTCCTGCACCAGTTTGTAATAATAATACGATGCCATCAACAACTATATCTAAAGTTGATGCAGAAGGAATCTTATTAATAAGAACCAATGCTTCAGTGCCGTTACAGGTACAACGGAAATTGTTTCGTAGATAGTAGTCCAGTTACAATGTTTGTAATAATGCGATGCTATCAACTACTATATCTTCAGTTGCTGGAGAAGGAACATTATTAATAAGAACCACTGCATCAATCGCCGTTAGAGGTACAATTGAAGTTGTTTCGTAAATGGTAATCCAATTTTTATTATTCGTGTTATCAGGAAGATGATCAAACGGAATTGTCGTACTCAAACCGATACTAACAGGGAGAGCAACTATATTTAAATAAATGATTGTAATATCTACCTGAGGGCTTGGCAACCCCCCTGTTTTTGCGATTGATAGAAAAAATTCAAAACTCTCTCCGGGTACTACAGGTACTAATTGAGTTAAAAGACTACTAGTCGTACCTCCAAGTAATTGTGCAGAAAAATTACCTGTGTGACTGTGCAGGTTAGTAATGGATACATTTGAAGAACCCCATGGGGTAAGGGTTCCCGTTTCAAAATCTCCATTTACAATTCTATTGATAAAGGACATATAAATCACCACTTTCATAATAAGTATTATTGGTGCTATTGCATTATATGGTGATTTTCTATTTTTGAAAGGGCATGTACCATCAGATAAAAACACATATTTTGAATGGAATAGATTATTATTGTCTGACGACGCACAAAAATTATGTAATAATTATAAAGAATCAAATTTATGTCGTAAAAATAATAACGCAAACTTGATTCTTACCTGCGTATTTAAAAGCAAGAAGGAAAAGGGTGAATAATTACAGAATTCCACATTAGTAAAGGAGGACTTTTGGATCTTTTGGAATGAAACTGAATGAGGTGATCTTTCTTTACTATCAACATCACTCACTAAGTATCGCCATTAGTTGGTTCTACCGTTTCAGCAAACCCTTGGTGATAGGTAAAGAATCCACTCAAAATGTATCTCTTAAAGAGAATGTAACAATCTGATAATGTTAGGAGTAGGAGATCACGCAGATGAAACCGATGTACGTCGCTCTATTACTTTTTACAAGCTTTCTCTGGAGTGGCAATTTTGTAGTGGGTAAATTTTTGGTAAACCATGCATCCTCCATGACCTTAACCAATTTACGCTATATGATTGCCGTTATTGTATTAATTCCTGTAGTCTACCTAGTGGAAAAACGCCTCCTACCACCTCGCAGGGCGATCTTACCGCTCATCCTGATGGGAGCTACTGGCGTGGTCTTATTTAATTTATTTATGTTCTGGGCCCTAGAGCGTACTGCTGCAACAAATGTCGGCTTACTCTCTACACTTAATCCCATCTCAATTGCTATCTTTTCTTTTCTTTTATTGCGTGAGAAAATGAAGGCTTTACAGATAGGCTCAATGATTCTGTGCTTTACAGGGGTCCTACTGGTACTATCTAAGGGAGATTGGCATGCCCTGTTGTCACTTCGCTTTAATTCTGGAGACCTTTTGATGTTAGCCGCTGTAGCTACCTGGGGGCTTTATTCTGTAGCGGGGAGATGGGCTATGCGCGATGTTTCTGCACTAATGTCCACTTTGTATTCTGGATTCTTCGGGGTCTTGATGCTGTTGCCCTTCAATTTCAGTAGCTTTACAATCACTAATCTTAACGCTGAGTTTATTTGGGGCACATTGTATATCAGTGTATTTGCAACTGTTATTAGCATGGTGCTTTGGAACATGGGGGTTAAGCAGCTTGGCGGGACTACAGCAGGGATGTTTCTTAATTTTAATCCCATTTTTACAGCGTTATTAGCCTTATTGCTGTTAGATGAGCAGATGACCTGGACTCAGGTATATGGGAGTTTAATTGTCATTCTAGGGTGTTTTTCCTTCACACGCTTTCAAAATATTTCCTTACCCTTAAAAAAGCTTACCAAATCTGAAAGGTAATTCACAAGATTATATAGATCGCCGTCAGTAATCACATACTTCTGCAAAAAAAGACCTCCCCTTTTTTAACAAAAGGAAGGTCTTTTTTACCTTGTCACTCAGGATTAGCATTATCGCTGGTGATGAATTTATTCATTATTCACCTGTGACAACGCAAAATCAACTGCTTTTTCCGCGTGTATCCGCGTAGTATCAAATAATGGAACAGTCGCATCCTCTGCGTTCACTAACAAGGTAATTTCCGTACACCCAAGGATAATCCCCTCTGCTCCCACTTTCACTAGGGAATCCATAATTTCCCGATAAGCTTGACGTGATGCGCTGGTAATGATCCCTTTACAAAGCTCGTCAAAAATCACCTGATGAACAATCTCTCGCTCTTTCTCCTCTGGTACAATAATTTCGATGCCGTGATCTTTCATCTTTTCAATAAAAAAGTCCTGTTCCATCGTAAATTTCGTACCCAGCAATCCTATTTTCCGCAGCTTTTGTTCCCGAATCTTTTCTGCTGTGGCATCTGCGATATGTAAAAAGGGAATGGTAACGGAAGCAGAAATTTGTTTGGCAATTTTATGCATAGTATTGGTACAAACTAGCAAACATTCTGCCCCAGCCTTCTCAAGATGCTGTGCCGCTTGACCTAATATAGCCGCAGCATCGTCCCAACGTCCTTCTTTTTGACACTGAACAATCTCTTCAAAATTAACTGAGTATACAACACATTTGGCTGACGCAAGAGCTCCGACTCGTTGATTCACCATCTGATTGATGTGCTTATAGTATTCAGTAGTAGATTCCCAGCTCATACCGCCTAACAGACCGATTGTTTTCATGCTGTATCCTCCTTCTTCCCCGTTTTTGATAGATTTTGACAAGTTTATCATGAAGCCCTGAGACTGACAAGATAATGAAGACAGCACAAAGCACGAACTGTACCAAAACAAGCCTGTTTACATAGAAAAAAGCAAGATCATGAAAGGCAGGAATCGCCCTTTTATTGATCTTGCTTTTTTTGATTAGCGCTCTTCTTCTACTTGCTCTGCTTTTTTCGGCAGTAGAATCGTTACAAACATCCCAATAATCGCTGTTACAAATAGAGCATGGAAAACTTTGATTAAACCGGTTTCCATATGTCCTTGTAATAGATACATATTAAATACAGCACCAAACATCGTAATCCCTACAGTTTGTCCCATCGTTCTCATGAATTGTACGGAACTAGTCGCGACACCACGTTGGCGCCAGACGACGCTACTTTGTACTGCAATTGTGATAGCAGTCATTGTCAGCCCAAAGCCCAGTCCCAGAATAAACATTAAGAAGCCAATATAGAACACAGATGTTGCTGGCGTAAGGAATGATAGGAGAAGTTGACCAATCAAAAAGAAAACTCCACCAATTGCCACCAGCCATTTATATCCCAAGCGACTGTAATAACGTCCACCTACAGAAGCTGCTAACGGCCAGCCAAGCGATAATGGCAGAACGACAATCCCCGCAAGCGTTGCAGATAAGCCGACAATATTGATAAGCCAGTTGGGCATATAAACAGATACACCAATTAATAAAGCTCCATGTAACACGGAAATAGCCTGCGAAGTTGCAATTAAACGACGCTTAAATAAGGATAATGGAAGCATCGGTTCTGGTGTGCGTCTTTCAATAGCAAGAAAGATGCAAAATAGAACAAGGCTGACGATCAGTAAGGATATGGTTGTAGCATTAAAAGTAATCCCTTGTCCCTCACCCTCTGCTAAGAGTGTGTACAGGAACGAAACTAAACTGCCAGTGAAGAATAATGCTCCCCAATAATCGATATGAACCGTTTTAGGAGTAAGCTCTTCCTTGAAATATTTTGAAATCATAAAGATGCTAACAAGTCCAATTGGAATATTAATATAAAAAATCCATTCCCAAGCCACATAATCTACGAAAAAACCGCCAATTACAGGCCCTACGATTGCCGCTACTCCCCATACCGCACTAAATAATCCCATCAATTTAGCACGTTCTTCCTGTGTGAACAAATCGCCAATAATTGTCATAGTGATCGGTTGAACAGCTCCAGCTCCCAAGCCCTGAATACCTCGGTATAGCATGAGCTGTGTCATAGAGCCAGACAAGCCGCATAAAAATGAACCTGTTAAAAAAACAGTCGTACCAAATAAGAAGATTTTTTTTCGTCCAAACAAATCAGCTAGCTTTCCATAAATAGGTGTCGTAACAGCCGTTGTTAGTAAATAGATGGAAAACACCCAGGAAATGAGGGTTGTTTGTCCCAAATCATTTGCGATGGCAGGCATTGCCGTTGTTACTACAGTCGTATCAATGGCTGTTAAAAATGTCGTTACCATCAAAGCGGTCAGGATGCTTCTTTTAGAACGTACCATATTCGTACTCCTTTTTCTTCCTAAACGTAATTGCTATTTTCTATACATAATAGTTGATTATGTTTCACAAAAAGACAATTGTCAATCGTTTCTTTCCAGCTCACTCCCCTCCTTTGTTTTCATATGAAAAGAAATAACCCCCCGATAGCGGAGGGTAAACAGCACACAAATATTATTCCCCAAAAGGAATCAAATTTGTAGCAGCAACTACTTAGGGTATCAATTCTTCTTTTTGTATAGAAAGAAATAACTCTTTTAACTCATTCGGCAATTCAACCGCACGCCGTTTAGTCTGATCAATCATCACCATTGTAACAAGGCCATCTGCGACCAAACCCTTCTTCTCATGATGCAGTTCGTGCTTGATGACAAAGCTCCGTTTGCCTACGTTAACCAAGGTAGTGTGAATCGTAATCTCATCACCCATGACAAGCTCACTTCGATAATTGACATTCATATTCACAACTACCGGGAAAATATGCCGTCTCTGTAGCTCCTCTATAGTATATCCCTCAGTGATTAACCAGTCAAAGCGAGCCCATTCCATATATTCCAAATATTTGGCGTTGTTCACATGACCAATAAAATCAACTTCTGTAGAACGAACCGTAAAAGCAAAGGTATGTGCCATGTCTGTAGCCTCCTTATTTTCCCTTTTTTTGATTATATACGATTCTTGTAGAGCTTGAACATTTTTCTTTTTTGCTTGCGTGAAATTTCAAAAATTATCTCATATAATAAAGGACAAGGCTATGTATCCATACGTTAAGGAAGGGTGTGTCCCATGATTGTTCAAGAATTAGCACCACAATACCATGCTACTCATCAAAAGCGTTATCTAGCTTTATTGCAGGGAATCAGTGAGGAACATCTATCGTGGAAACTTCCTCCTGCCACTAATTCGATCGGGTTTCTTATCAGGCACATCGCTGAGGTAGAGTATGCTTTTTCTCAGATGTTTTTTAACCAAACACCTGCTAAGGAAGAAGGCATCTTTACCTTAGGCAAGGTTACAGACACAGGAGTCTGGGTTAACCTAAACGATTTGATGGATTACACGGAACGCGCTAGCCAATTCCTCTTGCAATCAATGGAATTATTACCCGAAGAAAGCTGGGATCAACCAGTCGAATCTCGCATTGGTGTCATGACCCCGCGTGATGCCTTTGGTCTATTACTTTATCATAAAGGATATCACGCTGGTCAAATTGGCTGGATAAAAAAATACGGAGCGCAAGCCTAATATGAGTCTATCCTTTTATCAGGATCAATTGCTGATCAATTCATTAGAGCAACAGGAACTACCTCGTGCCGTTGAAATATATAACAGGAATCCGAACTATAATGTACTTACAAACGGAGAACCTACATTAACTCTCGCTGAACTAAGCCGAGAATATGAGGACGCAAACCAATATCCAACCGGTCATTGGCTAGCTATTCGGTATGAAGATAAAATCATTGGCATCTCGCATATTCTGTTGGAAAATCCAAACGACCAAAAACCTTGGATTGGTTTATTACTGATAGATTCCAGCTATCAGGGCAAGGGATACGGGAAAAAAGCCTATCTAATGCTAGAAGAGTATTTTCGTTCATTGGATAAAAAGACCGTACATATCGGTGTCATCACCTCCAATCAACGCGCATTAGATTTTTGGGGAAAATTAGGTTTCGAACAGTATCGGCAGGTGACTGCTTCAGTAGGGAAGCTGACCCAGCCAGTCTTATGCATGGCAAAATTTCTATAACAAAATGAAAAACCGACTTATCCTGTTTGAGGAGAGGCCGGTTTTTCATCTATGATTCATTTTCTAGCAAGGGGTATGCACATAGCCTACACATCCTATGCTGAAATAGAAATAGAAAGGATGCAACCTAAGCATCCTTCTTTTTATTTATTTACGAAGTTTGATTACCGTTTCACGTAATTGTTCCGTATCAATCGGTAATACTTCCACTTCATCTAAATTTTTCACTTTGTTAATTAATTCATTTACAGACTGATCCGGGATGTCACGTCCTCTAATTTGACGTAGAAAATCAAGTTGAGAAAAGGTTCTCCATAATACGAACAAGCGTTGACCAGTAAGCTCCATTTCGTTTCTCTCCCCACAACTAGAATAATTATAATTATACTACATTTATACCCCATTTTTCCTGCTTTAAAAAACTTCAATTTTCTTATAAAAAATTGGTTTATGTATCTTCTGATCATTTTACCTCAGAAGCTTATGAACCATGTTAACCAACAGCGATTCAGCCATCGTGAACAACCAACCTTATTATATCGCACTCCTCCAGGATTTGTTAATAGCTCCCGGTAATCCATCAAAAGATGTGATATAAGCATAGCAAAATTGATAACTGACTTCATGTGCCATCTACTGGAAGATATGTATCTGCATTATTCAACACGCGAAGATAAAACAAGCCAAGCTTCCATACATAGACACAGGTTAAATTGTACCCGCTTTCATCTCTATGCATAAACTTGGCTTTTACATCATATTACAACCCTATAGTTATCATGCCTTGCGTAATTAACGACTAAATAGACCCTTGATTACAAATGCTACATTGGCTGGACGCTCCGCCAAACGACGCATGAAATATCCATACCAATCATTACCATACGGAACGTACACACGCATTTTATAGCCCTCTTTTGCCAAATCTAGCTGGGACTGTGGGCGGATACCATACAGCATTTGAAATTCAAATTGATCCCGCGAAAAACCCATCTCCTTTTCTAATTGCTTCACATAGGCAATAATGGCATCATCATGTGTGGCAATCGCTGCATAATTACCATTTTGGAGATGCTGCTTAATAATTTTCTTGTAATTCTCATCAACATCTACTTTTGCTGGATACGCTACCTCTGGTGATTCCTTGTAAGCACCCTTTACCAAACGTAGGTTACCTTTTTTATCTTTCACACTCTCCACATCATTCTCTGATTTATAGAGGTATGCTTGAATAACAGTGCCAACATTATCATAATCCTCTAATAGTTCATGCAGGATTTCCAAGGTCACTTGATTATGAGCATAGTCCTCCATATCAATGCGCACAAAAATATTCCCACATTGCTTGGCTGTATCTAAAATTCGGCGCATGTTGCCAACACATAAGTCACGGCTAATATCCAAGCCCAGTTGTGTCATTTTAAGCGAAAGATTACAGTCCACTTTAGATTCATAAATGGCTTCTATCGTTTTCATGCAATAATCAGCGGATTCATTAGCCTCTTCTACGCTAAACACAAACTCTCCAAGATGATCCAGCGTGCAAACCAGCCCTTTTTGATTTAATTCACGGACACCACGAATGGCTTCTGCGATTGTTTCTCCCGCCACCACTCGTTTGGCACCAAAACGAAGCCCCCATTTCTTTGCCGCTTTATTTAATCCCTGATTTTTAGAAAGGAATAAGAAAAAGTTCTTTAAGATTTGTTCCATCATTACATCCCCCTCAAGCTGCTTTACCAGTACATTTACTTTCTGCTTTATATACCAAGCAAGCATCGTGCCAATCGAGCGAGTTCGGGAAAAATCTCATAAAATCGTCAATTTCTAACCTTTCTGGTGTCCCGTCGTATGAAAACACATAGTATTTTGACATTTATGTACACTTTTGTTCAAAATCATGTACACTAATGATTAAAGAGTGTCCTTTTTGTGAAAGTATCAATCATAATGTCAAACAGCACAGGTGATCTCATGAAATCCTTCTTCTCGTTACAAATGAAGGTAACCGCTTGTATGCTACCGCTTTCTTTCTCTGAGGATGTGACAAGTCAATCTAACACTGCTGGGGATGTCATGCATTCTTACTTGCCTGAATATTGCGCCATTCCTAGTTCACATACGCTATGGCAGGCCTTTTTATGTGCATCTAGCTTTCTTTCGCAATCAACAGCTCCAGCTTTCCACTCAAAGCTACTTGTGTTGGATTCCGTAGACGGCAAGCCTCTTGGCTATCTGCCCTTTTGGCAATTATTTGAGATCATTGGCACTGTCGCCAGCAATCAAGAAGCTCTCCTTCATACTTTATTGTCGACTATGAGCGAGGCGACCACCATTGTAGACTCTTTTAATCAGGTTGTTTATTGGAATCCAGCAGCTGAAAAGATGTATCAAATCAACAAAGAAGATGTTGTGGGCACTTCGTTGGATAACCATTTTGCTAGCGAATCTATTCGCTTAAAGATTGCATTATCAGAGGGATCGGCTGTCCAAAGGCTCTACCATATCCCGCGTCCTAATCAACACGTTTTGATTAACTCAGCCCCAATCATTCAATCATCAGAGATTATTGGAGCCATCTCCATTGAGCAGGACATTACTGAATTAGTCAAACTGCATGAGGAATTAACGAATACAACAGAGCATTTACACAATTTGCAGCAGGAAATGACTCGTTACCAAGCTCCCACTGATCCATTTTTCCCTATCAAGGGACATTCGCCTGCTTTACAAACAGCTATGCAGACAGCCCGAAAGGTCGCCGTAACCGATGCTACTGTCCTTATATATGGAGAAAGCGGAGTGGGTAAGGAACTATTTGCTCAGGCTATTCATCAGGTAAGTAAACGGAGTAAAAAATCTTTTGTAGCCATTAACTGCGCAGCCATTCCTGCCGCCTTATTTGAAAGCGAGCTTTTTGGCTATCAGGGGGGAGCTTTTACGGGAGCCGAACGAAAAGGGAAACCTGGCAAGATTGAGCTGGCTCATGAAGGTACGCTTTTTTTAGACGAGATTGGGGAATTACCTCTAGAATTGCAAGCGAAGTTATTACGTGCCCTACAGGAGCGACAATTCTATCGTGTCGGTGGAACAGAACCGATTTATGTGAATACACGAATCATTGCGGCTACAAACAAAAACCTAGAAAAAATGGTGGCAGAGGGACGTTTTCGTGAGGATTTATATTATCGATTAAATGTTTTTTCTTTAGAGCTTCCGTCGTTACGGGAACGTTCAGAGGATATTTTAGAATTGGTTCCGATTTTCCTGCATGAATATTCTCTTGCTAATAATCAAGCAGTGCCCCGCATTATGCCAGATGTGATGCAAGCGCTCCTTGACTATCATTGGCCCGGAAACATTCGTCAGCTCCGCAACATCATTGAGCGTTTATCCATTTTACAAGAAAATGGAGTCATTACTTGGGAGCATCTTCCTGCCGCATTAAAGAACGCTCACGAACGTAATTCGGATCATCCGGCCAAATCCAGTAGCTCATCAGCTACAGAGCTGTCTTCAGCCTATATAGCAGCCACTGTATCTCCTTCTGCCAGCAGCCAGACTACCTCTGAGATCTATGGCTTACACAACGAATATGTACCAGCTCGGTTGGAAAAGGGGAGCGATATGGAAAAAACAAAAATATTACAGGCATTAGAACGCACTTATGGAAATAAGAAAGCGGCCGCGGAGCTACTAGGAATGTCACGCGGTACGCTTTATAACAAAATGAGAAGGTATGGACTTGTAGAGGAATCAATCAAACAATAACATTACACTTACACTAAGACACATTGATGTCTCGTATGTTTCGTTTCATACTCTTCCTGTTTTGTGGCAAAAGGTGACGTTGTAGGATCACAGCGCCTATCCTTGAAAAGGGCTAGCATGCTACCACAAAGTAAAAGCGAGGCTTGGCACCAACGCTACCAAGCCTCCTCCTAAAAGTGGAAGCAATTGTCCAAACGACGCTATTTATCGACCATAAGCTTTGATTCTGGTTGTAAAATAAAAATTTGCAGAATGGCAACAAGGCTATCCTTTTACATGTGGGCTACATACGAATCCGAGCATTTCGCAAAAAGTAAGACCCGATGGCTGCTAAAATCCCTAAAGAAATAAAACCGGCGTAATACGTGAATAAATCTTTTTCAATTACAGTTGAGGCAAAAAGTCCACCAAGTAAGGCAAAGCACAGAATAGCTCCCCCGTAAAACACAGGCTCTAACGCTGGAAACATAATAACCTTGCCATTATTCTCTAATCGATTGCGCTGATATAAGAAAATACCGATTCCTAATGTAACAAGCAAATGCAAAATCGGAATCAAAAAAGGTGACGATAGCTTTCCAAACATGTTTACTACTACTACTGGACTTGTCAACAAGATAAGATTGATTGGAAATAAGTCAAAGTTCAATTCGATGCCAAAATTCATTTGTAAAAACCCGTTAGTTAAGAAGGCAATTCCAACAGGAAAGATACTAAAGATTAGGGACAGCATGGCTTGAACCATTGTTCCCCCCGCTAAGGTTCCAATCATCAGGACAAAGCTATAAAAAGCGATGAGAGCTAATGATGACTGAAGTAAAGGATAAAGATGCTCCTTCAAAATGAAGAATTCTTGGAATGGAGAAACCAGGATAACGATCATATCAATTAAAGTATTCAATACTAAACTAATAACAATCGTTGATGCCCCTAGCATCCATTTGGTCAAATATATATCTCTGCGTGAAAAAGGCATAGAGAAAGTAAAATCGTTTACTAGGCTTCTTCTCTCCGACCCCATCAATGTCAAAGCAATCAACAACAGTACTGGAAAGCTAGCAAATAGATAGTTTGAATTATTAGTAGCAAAGTAAAAAAACTCTGCTCCTTCTTTTTTTAATCGAGCTACATTCATGATAACCTGGTTTTCAGTTAGAAATAAGGTATTCTGCATACGGGTGAAGCCCATACACAGAAAGGTAATAAACGGTAACAACCATATCATTGATTTACTCTGTTTCCATTCCTTTAGCCATAATGCTTTATGAAACATAATCGTCACCACCTAGCTTGGTAATAAATAAATCTTCTAAATCAACTGGTAATTTTTCTAATAAAAGTGGTTGTTCCTCTTGTAATCGAGCTAATGCTGAGCCTGTTGGATCCTCCAGTAATAAGGTATGTACACGCCCTACCTGCTGAAGAAGATATACCTGCGGCAGGTCAAGCAATGTCTGTGGAGCTTCTCCTTTAAAAACCACCTGAAACTTCTTAAATCTCTCTTCAGTATCTGTTTGCGAAGTGGTCGCTTCAACACTTCCTTTTTTGATCATGATAATCATGTCAGCTATTCTTTCTAGCTCTTCAAGTTGGTGCGAAGAAATGATAAAGCTTACTTCACGTTGGGCAACTTCTTCAACAATCATGCCTAGTACCTGTTTTTTGACTATCGGATCAATTCCGTTTGTCGGTTCATCTAGTATAATCATGGATACCTTTGAGGAGAATGCTAAAATAAGTGACGCCAGAGCTTTCATTCCTTTAGAAAATTGACGAATTTTTTTTCGTCTTGGAAGCTTAAAGCGCTCCATCAGCGTTACATAGTGAGCATAATCAAAGTTAGGGTACATAGCTTTGTACAGCTTAGCGCATTCATCAGGTGTATAAAAATGCAACGCTTCTGGAGAATCTGGAACAAAAAGCATGTCTTTTTTACACTCCGGGTGCTGGTGGATAGAGCGACCATCCAGATCCACACTTCCCCCATCCGTATCCAAAATTCCCATGATCGTACGCAGCAAGGTTGTTTTACCCGACCCATTACGACCTACAAGACCTACAATCACACCCCTAGGTATCTCAAAGCTAATGTTATGTAATATCTCTTCCTCATCAATTACTTTACTTACATTATATAAACTAAGCATTTGAATCACCTCGTAATTCTAACATGTACTTCTCAACCCACTCTTGTACTTGCTGTGTGCTAATCCCTAGGTAACTTGCTTCAATAACGATTTGTTTTAAGGATGCCTGGAATTTATCCAAACGCTCTGTTTCCATCCGAGGAACCTGTTGCTTAGCGACGAAAGTTCCTTTTCCACGCAACGTCTCGATAATTCCTTGCCTTTCCAATTCCTGATATGCCTTACTCACTGTATTTGGATTAACAACAATCATGCCGGACAGTTCTCGTACCGATGGCAATTTTTCTCCCTCCTGTAATATACCTTTTAGAATCAACTCTTTTATCTGCTGAATGATCTGTTCATAAATGGGCGAAGGACTTCGTTCATTAATCAGAATCATGATAATCAACCACCTCTTACAGTTCGGTGTGTACTATATCATATAGTACACTTAATACACTACTTCTTTTTGTGATTGGTGTCAATACCCTTCACAACTACAGCCCAAAAGCACAGTCACATAGTACATCTCTTTTTTTTCTTGCATGTCAAAAAAAGCCCTTACCAACCTAATAAGATTGGCAAAGGCTTATGAAGATAGGTTGTGTTTGGGAAATACTACTGTTACCGACACTTCCAAATTCAGAAAATGTAAAACAAACCGAAAAAATAAGGTATAATAGGAACACCGTCAACAAAGGAGGTATTCCCTAATGAATCAATATAAATTGGTGACTTTTTTCCTTGCAGTGTTAGTTGCCTTCTGCTTGGTAGGAGTAGGTGTCTTTATTGGACTGAAAAGCGCACTTGGTATCATTGGCTGCTTGGTATTGGCAACCTGTTTGATGGGGTTCGGATTTTCTTATAAAAAGAAACATCTTCGTCCATAAATTATGTTTCCTTCCGGCGAATAAATAGGCTGTTTACGTAAAATAAAAAAGAAGTAAAACTGCTTGCCTTTTTTAATAAACGCTTGGAAATCGTATAAATTTGCGGCTGTTGCCGATTCACTTTCTGATCAGCCAAATAAAAGGCAAGTAGCCCGTCAACGATCATGCGGTGAAACGCAGGATGAGGCAATTGATCAATGCTTTGTTTGGCTCGTTCAATAAAGTATTGCAGCCGCTCATACGCTTCTTCATCAGATTGATAATAACTGACAAAGTTTAAATCCCCACCTTCTCGATCCTCTTCTAAATCAATCAGGTAATCTAGCAAAATATGTACGCCGCCTATCCAAGGAAAATAGGCATGATGTAATGCTTCTATTTCCTTAGGATCAACCGCAGGCTCTGTTGCCAAGCAAAACAATGCAAAAATACCAATGGTCGAGCCAGTCGCCGCAGCAAACTCCTGCCATTCTATCTCTGGATAGCTTTCCTTATACTGATCCCACCATGTTAATAAGGCTTCTTCCCGTTTCTCTAAAGCGATATGTTTATATACCTGCAAATCGCTATACAGCGTAGATAAATTCACAATATGCTGCTGAACATCTTTATAGGAAGGTAGCTTTCGGACCATTTCTTGACATCGCAAAACTAATGCATTCAAAAAGCCGCCGTCATCCTTTTCCTCACGAAATTCATAGTAATCCCTTAGCGGTGCATCAGGAGTTAGTGCATCCTGCATGGAGTAATGTAGCTGACGAAAATCAATTGGATCAAGTGACGTACTACGATCACACAAATTATCTAGATAATCACTGATAGTCTGATAAGCTACGATTAGCTTGACCAGTGTTTCTTTATAAGCCATAACCTGAGAAGCATAAACAGAACCACCCTGACAATGAAATTTCTTGGTATCCATGCTAGCTATGGCTTGTTTTCGAAGCTCCCTATCCGGGATTTCTTTCGCTCGTTCATACCAATAAGCGAACTCTTGCTCAAGCAAGGGCAAAATATAGCGATAGACGCGATAAAGTAACTGCCAAGGCTTATGAATCGGTTTCGCTTGCAAGCTAAAGTTCCTCCTTTGGTTTTTTGCTATAAAACATCTTAACATATCTCTGGAGGAAAAATCTGCTTTATCCCCTTGTGTAACCAATTTGATATATCTTTAATACGAGGCTTCCTAAGATTTTACAGCCTTCAATCCATAGGCTCCTTGGCTATCCATCATTCGCATTTACTTACATATAGATGAAATGGTCTTCTTCATGTACTTGTGCATCACCTCAACCAGTGGATACTTTCCATTATGGATGCACCAATCAAAAATAATCCCTCTTGATAGCATAATTAAATATTCAAGTATTTCTTCCTCTTTTAAATCCATGGTTAATTCTTGTCTAACTCGCCCCTGACTGATAATTTCCTGAAGCTTTGTCCAAGTAGAAGAAGGTTTCAAAGTAAACAGTCGATTATTTCCATGATAAAGCTGCTTATTAATGTGCAATCCCAGCTCAGATGTATGCTTGGCTAATTGAACAAAAAAATGTAAGAGCCGATCTTTTGTTGGCTCTTGTTTTTCGTCAGCTTGTATATCAAGAGCAAAGCGTTTATCAATTTCCTGAAATAAGCAAAGATAAATCTCTTCCTTGGAACTAAAGTAATAATAAAATGTTCCCACTGATACACTTGCTTTCTTACTAATTTCCTCGATGGAGATACTCTCATAATCTTTTTCTTTTATCAAATCCAGAGCTACATGATAAATTGTGCGTTTTGTTTCTATGGCTTTTTCTTGTCGCTTGGTTAATTTTCTTTCCGGCATCGTATTTATTCTCCTAATTAACATGTACGTATTGGAAGAGGACATATACTCCGCGTTGAAAAAGATGCGCCACTTCCTAGAGAATATTGTATCAATTTTTTCCAGTAGACAGCACACAATCTCTTAAAGTAAAAAATTTACATTTTATCCTCCTTGATTTATACTTACCTTATAAACTGAATGATATTCAGTGAATGATATTCAGTTTAATTATTTTCGACATCTTTAAAGGAGGAAAGAGTATCATGAATGACATGAAACAATCTTTTATCATGATTCCTAGCAATTATTTTAGAGATGAAGAAGTTCAACTAGATCCTTATCATCCTTTTTTGTGGTACGAAAAAATGAGGCACCAATCCCCTGTTTTCTATAATGAAAAAGCAGACATGTGGAACGTCTTTCTCTATCACGATGTCAAACGGGTACTGGAAGACAAACAAAATTTTTCTAGCGTTTTGCCCCCAAAAAGAGCATCTCCATTTAATCGAAGTGTGATTGGCATGGATCAGCCTATGCACACAGATATTCGTTCTATTGTTATGCATTCTTTTACCCCGAAAATGATGAAAGCGTGGGCCCCACGTATTGAAGAAATCACGAAGCAGCTTCTGGAAAATGTGCAAGACCAACAAGAATTTGATCTAGTACGAGATTTCTCTTACCCGCTACCTGTCATTGTAATTGCCGAGATGCTGGGGGTTCCTTCATCAGAGATGTCGAAGTTTAAGGAATGGTCAGATATTGTGGTAAGTTCCCCAGATAACGATGACCCAGATCATTTGACGCAATTCCTATCTGTTCGTACAAAAGCTGATCAGGAGTTAACAAGCTTTTTTACAGAAATTGTTGAACATAAACGAAAAAGCCCTCATCCAGAATCAGATATTATCTCTATTCTTATCCAGGCAGAAAGCGAAGAAAGCAAAATTTCCATTGATGAACTTGTCGCTTTTTGTAAATTGTTATTGGTAGCAGGAAATGAGACGACAACAAACTTTATTTCTAATACCATGTATAGTCTATTGGAGAGTCCCGGAGCTTATAGACAAATTCAGCAAGATTTATCCCTGATTCCCCAAGCTTTAGAGGAATCATTACGCTACCGTTCTCCAGCGCAACGAGTCGTCAGAAGAGTAGGGGAGGATGTACAAATTGGGCCCCATCTGCTTAAAAAAGATCAGATTATCATTGCTTGGATAGGGTCAGCTAACCGGGATGAGACAGTATTCGAGCATGCTTCTACTTTTGATATCAGTCGAAGGGTAAATCCTCATCTTGCCTTTGGACAGGGCATACATTTTTGCTTAGGTGCGCCTTTAGCAAGATTAGAAGCAAAAATTTCTTTGACAGAATTATTTAAAAATATCAAGCATATTTCCTTTCACAAGAACAATCAGCCGGTGCCTATTGCAAATAGCACTACCATATACGGTTTAAAAAGCTTTCCTGTTAGCGTTGACTGATCGCTCTATTTGTAGCTCCCCAAGCCTTTCAAACATGCTAAAACCCTCCACAGGGAGGGTTTTACTTGTTTATGATTCCATATTCTCTTCTAGCTCTCTTTGGTGATTCATATAAACTTCCTTTTTCAGATGCGTCCAGCCATCAACTTGCTCAATCAGGCCCTCTTTCATGAGTTTGCCCATAGCACGTTTAAAGGAGGCCTTGCTCATGTTAAAGCGATCCTTAATCTCTTCTGGTGTGGATTTATCTGTGTATGGCATCGCTCCACGTTCCTTTAGCACACCTAAAAGGATTTGAGCATCAATTCCATAGCGTACCTCTTTACGTTCCTGCATGGACCCATTCAAGCGGCCATCTTCACGTACATAGCTGACCCGAGCTCGTACTCTTTGTCCCATACGTAAGGATTCTGTCATTTCATCCTCATGAATAAATAAAATATGCTTATCGTCAGTAAATACGAATACACCTTCCATAAACACCCGGTAAACAATACCTTCTACCCATTTATTCTTCATTTCGCTAGTTGCATTCCGAGATAGCTCCCAAATGACATTTTCAGCGGCTGGCTCTCCTAAAAGACGACCGTGCTTGTCACGCTTTAAGGTCACCAAAAGTTTATCCCCAACCTGTGGCCACTCTTCCCATTGCATAGGCAGATCATCTTTAAATACTAACAGGTCTTTTTGAATTCCATTATGTAAGAAAACACCTACGCGTGTGGAGACATCCACAACATCTAACCATTGATACTCGCCCTCTCTGACCAGAGGCATTTGCATCGTTGCTGCCAAGCGATTCTCATGGTCGTGATACAAAAAGACTTTTACAGTATCGCCTACCTCTAGCTGATCTGTCGCTTCATTTTGATGCAATAAAATTTCTACGTCGCCATCTGTTAAGAAATAGCCATACTCTTCCACTCTAGAAACAGGCAAAGAAACAATCGTCCCTGCCATGTATTTCGTAGATTGAGCTGGCATCGTCTTTTCAGAAAAGCATGCGTTCCTGCTATCTCCTCTGTATCCGGCACGAGTTGAGCTAAAACGGCCGCCTTGCTGTCTGCCGCTGCCTCCACCGCTTCTGACACCGCGTCCTCCTCTTCCCTGTCCGTCTCTATTACCAAACTGTCGTTTATCTCTCATTTCGTCACTTCCTACTCTATGTCACGCTCAATATATTCCGTAAGGTTATCCCTTCGTCCCCTCATTATACACAATCTGTTGGTGCGTTCCACGTGAGACTTCACCGCTTGTACGGATTTTGTAAAAAATAAATACAAAATGTAGCTTTTTCGCTCCTTGAAGCTGTATCCAAAGAACAGCTTTCCTTACATCATTTACAATAAACATCTTTCTAAACTTTTATCCATAAAAACAGCAAGTCCGACTACTTATCTGCATACACTTGTCTTATCGAGTAGGAATCATGCTAAGAGGGGAGAAGAGCATGCTAGCATATATAGAATCGATTTTTCTTGGTATCATTCAAGGCTTTACTGAATTTTTGCCTATATCAAGTACAGGACATCTTGTCTTGTTTGGCAAATTGTTCGGACTACGTGAAGCTGGTCTGCTATTTGATACATTACTGCATCTAGGTACATTGTTTGCCGTTGTTATTGTCTATTGGGATGAACTTCTCTATGTGATTCGCAATCCATTCAGCAAATTAACTCGACTGTTGATCGTAGGTACCATTCCAACTGGCATTATTGGTCTGACTTTCAAGGATTATTTCGAGGAGATTTCACAGACAGGGCAAACCATCGGGGTAGAGTTCCTTGCTACAGGGCTAATTCTATGGGCCGTGGAATCCATGCGCAAGGGGACACGAGCTTTTGAACAAATCAATTACATAGATGCCTTATTCATTGGTGCTTTACAAGGAGCCGCTATTTTACCTGCTATTTCCCGTTCTGGCCTCACAATTGCTGGTGCATTGCTAAGAGGAATTGATCGTAATGATGCCGCGCGTTTTTCCTTTTTGCTATCTCTTCCCGCTATCTTAGGAGCATGCGTTTTACAGGCAAAGGATTTGGCTGAGATGTCTGTGCTACCAAACGGTATTATTCCTATGCTAGTTGGAGCTATCTTTGCAGGTATAACAGGATATATCGCTATTCGTTGGATGATTAAACTGATCAGTAGTGGGTCACTGAAGGTCTTTGCCTATTATGTATTCGCTTTAGGCACTTGCATAATTGTATTACAATGGTTCGGAAAATGGTAACGTTCTTTTGTTATCTAGCAGACAAAAAGCGCACAGGAGCTTACTCTTCTGTACGCTTTTTTTACTGTAGGTGCAAGCTTTTTCGTTTGTAAAGAGACTGGCCCTACCGGTTTCCTTCTCGTTGTTTCTCATGATAACGCTGGGCAACCATTTTCATTACCATGAACAGTACAGCATATACAGATACGGCTAATAACGAAGTAGCAAACCACGTCGGAGTCCCTAGGCTAAGATACATGACGATATGAGCAATAAACAATCCCACAATCCACGCTAATAAGTTAGCTCTCTGAAAAAAGTTCATTAGTGAACGCATATGACTCCTCCATCCTAGTGTTCCTAGGATTGGTATTGCCCAACTAATTAGCAAATATTCGTTGAAAAACCTCCATACTGCAATAAATGCGCTGTTCAAGCAAGCTGGCTTTTCACCATACGGCAAAGATACTTTAGGCTATCCTCTAGGAATTTCAACACGAACAAAGCTCTTTATTTTTCCTTCTCCGTCTATCCCAATCTGTATAGCATCATCTACCGCAGGCGAGCTTTTGGCATTTATACGCTGGTAGGTAATTACTCTGATGCCCTGTAAGACGTTATTTAGTTCAGCAGTGACTTGGCTAACGGATTGCTCATAAGGTAAATGAGATGCTATCTGATACTCACTAGCTTCTCTGCCCAGCATACTCTCAAGAAAAGCCTGAGCTTGTTTTACTGCTTCCCATTCGTTGGACAAGAGGGGGGCAGGCTGATTTTTTTCACTTATAGATAGGGCTCGTAATAAGCGCCCATTTTTACCGTTGATTGTAAGAGATAGCTTTTCATCTGTTCCTTTTGCCAATTGAACGTCCCAATATTCCCGACTTTCTTCTCGGCGAAATGTTCCTTTCACAATCTGATACTGGCTCCATGGCTCATAGCTATTGATCAGATGCTCAATTCTCTCGCGCCATTCTTTCGGCCAAGCCTTCTGAGGATCCTGCTGCTTCAATGGTCTAACTATTGTTCTCTCTCCACTTTTTCCCGTATTGTTAGGAAATGAGAACGCTGGCTTTATCATTTCGGCTTGTGCCCAGCCTGAGGTTGGAATCAGCAAGGCCGCCAGACAAGTGACGTAAAGCATTCCTATCATCTTCCGTCTCGGTCCCTTTCGTTTCATACATACTTCCTCCTTCGCTATACCTAGGATGAATTTACTTTATTAGACAGCTTTCAAAATCATTTGTTACAATAAAGTAATAAATTGGATAACCTTTACCCTAATGCTTTTGCGTATGAAATCAAGGAATACCTCATGAGACTGCAAGCTATCCGGACATAAATTCCTTGCTCATTTTTATCTAAATATTTACAATTAAAATACTATTTGACACCTACCAGAAAATAATCTATTGATTTTAAAATGAAGGGGGTAATCGCTATGAAATTACCAACGTGGGCTGAGTCTTATTTGCATAAAATACACCTGAAACAAGAAAAGCCTTCCTACCAATTTCTCCAAAAAATTTGTCGTAATCACCTATCAACAGTACCTTTTGAAAATATTAGTAAGCTGATTTACTATCGAGAATATAACCAAAACAACTTCTACATTCCCCCGTTAGATATTGTTACTCTGCACCTCTATACCATGCAATTTGGTGGAACATGCTACGTGCTTAATTCAACGTTGCAGCAGCTTTTATTAGAGCTTGGATTCTCAGCAAAATTACTTCCTGTTGGCCAAACACATATTGCTATTCTGGTTGATCATCCTGAGGAACCAGGCATACCTTTATATGTAGATTGTGCTTCTGCTGCTCCTTTTTTTACACCCGTTGATTTTATACGCAACCCGGACAATTGCAGTGAATACGCTGATATTGGCGTTCGTTTAGTTGCAGATACAAAAAATCCGGGACGCTATCTCTACAACCGGTACGTTAAAAATCAATTAACCGAACAGGACTGGACGTTTGACCCAACTGTCACGAAAAACCTGATCTACTTTAATAATACGGTGGCAAAATCATTTGATCTAGACAGAAAATTTATGTCTCTATTATTCATTCAATTATTCCAGCTAGATCAACATCGGAAGGTAACGATTCACAATAATGAATTTAGTATTGTAGATGAAAGCGGGAATGAACAGCTTATACTTCTGTCTAATACGGAAGAGATAGAGAAGGTCTTACAGGAGGAATTCAAGCTCCCCAGATTACCTGTAAGAGAAGCTGTCGAGGTTCTTGCTGAATTAGGAATTAACATCTTTGAAAAAAAGATAGAAAAGCAACAAAATAATTTGGTTTAAACATAATTCACCGTGTCGTCATTGTCAAATGGAGGAAAAAATAGTAGGATCATTTTCCACACATATTCTTGTAGAAAAACATTTGAAAAGCTGTGACCAGAGGAGGATTTTATGGCTAAACCACAATTTATTGATTTAAGCGTTACTCTAAGTCCCAACATAAAAGAGCCGTTACCGGCAAAAATTGATTATTCCTCCCACGAGGAAGGTGCCATTCAGGCAGCTCATATCCTAGGTCTTGAGCCTGGAGACTTTCCAGAGAAAAAAGCTTGGGCAACGGAGACAGTGACCGCAAATACTCATTCAGGAACACATGTTGACGCCCCTTGGCATTACTGGCCGACTTCAGAAGGTCAACCTTCCAAAACCATTGATGAGCTACCACTAGAATGGTTTTTTGCAGACGGTGTTGTATTTGATTTTAGTGACAAGGAATCCGGTTATGAAATTACGACGAATGACCTGATTCAAAAGCTAAAGGAAATGGATTATCAGCTAAAACCATACGATATTGTGTTAATTCGTTCCGATGCTGATAAAAAAATGATGGATGACAACTATGCTTACATTCATGTTGGCGTATCTGCCGAAGCAACTCGCTGGCTTATTGAGCAAGGAATCAAGGTCATGGGTACTGACGGCTGGGGCTGGGACATCCCTCTTACTATTCAAGCTGCGAATTACAAGCAAAAGCCACGGGAAGGACTTCTCTGGGCAGCTCATTACGTTGGAAGAGATAAAGAATATTGCCAAATCGAAAAGCTTGCTAACCTAGATAAAATCCCGACACCTTATGGCTTCAAAATCAGTTGTTTTCCCATTAAAATCGACAAAGCAAGTGGAGCTTGGACAAGGCCTGTAGCGATTATTGAAACCCCGTAGATACGACAAAAGACCAAAGGATATGAAGGTACTTATTCCAAAAAATTGACTACTCAATCTCAAATAGCCTTAGTCCCATTTGCTGGACTGAGGTTTATTTATTGCCCATGAAAAATCCCCTTTACCGCTTACCGTTGTGCTACTCACACAGGTAATGTAAAGGGGATGCTTTTTTACTTTATCGAGATGCTCTTCTTAGTAAACATTCACGGTGATGTTTACGTTCTTGTTACCGAATTTCACCTTAACAATTGCTTTACCAGCCTTGCGCGGAATAATTTTTCCGTTTTTAACTGTTACAATATCCGTATTCGTGCTTGTCCATGTTGCTTTAGAGGTAACATCCTCGTTTGATCCTGCTTTGTAGATAGCAGTAGCTTTTATTTCAAAATCATCATCGTCTTTGAACAGGTGTAGCTGCTGTGTCGTAACCAACAATTTATTCATTTGGTCGACTTGTACGCTTACAGTTGCCTTTTTGTTACCAAAGCTTGCTGTTACCGTAGCCGAACCCGCTTCTTTTGGTTTAATTAATCCTTTATCAACAGTAACTGCATTACCTTTTACCTGCCAAGTTACTTTATCTGTAACATTTTCCTTGGAAGAATCCGTATAAACAGCTGTCACAGAAACTTTTTTCGAATCATTTCGAAGCAAATCCACTTTTTTCGAGCTTACTTCCAATACTTTCAGCTTTTTGGATACCGTTACAGACGTGGTAACTGATTTACCCATATAGCTGGCTGTAATTACCGCTGTTCCTGCTCCTACAGCTTTTACTCTACCGTTAGTAACAGTTGCTACCGAACTGTTTGACGTACTCCAAGCTGCCTTGGAAGTGACAGAAACAGGTCTTCCTACTGTGTATTGTGCACTTAGAGTAAGTGATTTCGTGTTTCCTGCTTCAAGTGCCAGAGTATTGGCTGAAATCTTCAAAGAAGACAGAACCTTCTCGGCAGGCTTGGTTGCAGGCTTGGTTGCGGCTTCCAAAACGGAAGTAGTCGGCATGCCAAAGGCCATACAAATAGCTAAACCCAATCCAAATATCTTATAAAACCTATTCTTTCTCATTCGTTCACCCATCCTCTAACTATATTAACGTAAATGAAATTGATATCTCATATAATTATATCGGCAAAGAAGGGGAACTTGTAAAGACCAAAAACCAATTTTTTGTAATATTAACCATGAATAAAAGCTTTACGCACACGATCCCAAAAGGTTAGTCGCTTGTATCGAGCAAATTTGACCTTTTGAGGACCAACACGACAGGTGATTGAATCAACATTTTTCCAAACGCCCTGCTCTCGATCCATGCCAAGCATGATTTCAGGATTCATAATAATCAGCTCTACCTGATGGTGCTTAGGTAAAACTAGTGCGCTGTTTATCGTCCGATAGGATTGATTATTGATGGAAGCAATTTCTGCTAGCTGGATTGCCTCTAGGGAAGGATGCAGCAAGGCACCATCCACCGCTTTATTATAAGCAGTGCTACCTGAAGGCGATGAAATAATAAGACCGTCTCCGCGAAAATGTTCAAATTCTTGCTCATTAATAAAAACGGAGACTACCAAGGAAGAAAGGCTGGCATTGCGAATGACTAGTTCATTTAGTGCCCACTTCTCCAATAGCTGTCCATCCTTGGTGCGAATTTGACAGGAAACAGTTGGGTATTCGGCTATTAAAGGGTCTACCTGTTCCAAGGCCTCAGCAAATTCATCCAATTGATCAGGATGCCAGTCCGCATAAAATCCCAAATGGCCCGTATGAATCCCAATATAATGCGGCTCGAATCCATATTGATGAACAGCTTCCAGCATGGTTCCATCACCTCCAATAGACAAAACCATATCCGGTTTTTCTTGACTATTGGCACCTAAAAAACGATAGGAACGCGAAGTGGAAGCAGCCAGCTTTTCACGCAACCTTATATCCACCTGACGTGTATGATCATCATTACGTAAAACCGTTGCGATTTTCATTTCGTTAAAATCCTTTCTCTTTTGCGATAACCTTGATTTCATATTCATCATACTATTGCAAGTAGCTATCAGCAAATGAGTTAACAACTATTTTACAAAAGGTCGAGAATTTCTCTTTTCCTCATTCTCCCGCAAATATCGTCTGCTCTAATCTATTCAACAGTTCTTCAGCCTGTACAATGTATGTCGATTCTATATCCGCATCTTTATTAATGGGTTCTTGAAACTGATTAAACATAGAGGAAACGACCGAAGCGGCTGCATAATCAGTATCATCATCAGATCCGGTTTGGTAGATATGCTTCAGGACAAATGGTTGTTCAAAGCGTAAAACAGCTTGAGGCTGATCCAGCTCGCCGCTCACTACCTGTACAGGTAAACGTAAGAACACCATGCCTTTATCATCGAGCTTGCGATCCAAGAAGCCACTTCTATATTCCCAATTGGACAAAGTAAAGCCTTCTTTCCCCAACGTCTCCATAAGATCACCGTATGTCGCTTGTTTCCCTTCAATTTGACTTGCTATTTGTTTCATCGAAGCTACCCCTTTCCTTTCTTCTTATCCGTATAGCCTTCTCCAAATCACTTTGATTTAATTAGCATCCATCATTTACCATCAGTAACTTTTAAAGGAATTCAATGCTCTGTGTCGAAAGGGAAGGACAAGAAGAAATCATCAATTTACAACATGTACCTACTCGGAAAGGAATTTTATTTTTGTGAAACGAATCTTGCTAACACTATCGCTACTTTCAATTACGCTCGGAGGAAGCCAGCTAGAAGCAGCCACCGGCTCAAATGTATCGGCAGCTCCAAAGGTAACGGCTACACAAAAGGTAGTTAGCTATTATGCCGAAAATTATCCAGGTGATTTAGCCGCCTATACCTCCCTGCATCATTACCAGGATAGAATCTCTGACGTCGCCTTCTTTAACTACAATGCTACCAAGGAAGGCTATTTGGTAGGAGACCTGCCTAAAACAGCGTTACAGTTAACGAAAGATACAAAAAAGGGCAGCTTTTTAGTCATTACGAATCATGGGAAAAAATTATTTGATAAGGAAATCGTCCATTCGATCCTGGCCAACAAGGACTATAAAGCGCGTTTTATCCAACAAGTCCTTACCACCGTACAGCAAAATCAATTGTCAGGTGCTAATCTTGATTTTGAAAATGTTCCGGCCGAAGATCGTCAGGCCTATTCCTCGTTCGTTGGAAGCTTAGCAGACCAGCTTCATGCGATTAAAAAGCAATTAATCGTCTCTGTGCCTGCTAAAACAAACGATGACCCTGCTATCTTCTGGGTATATGGCTTTGATTTAAAAGCACTGGGTGCCAAGGCCGACTATCTTCAACTAATGACGTATGATGAGCATGGAACTTGGTCAGAGGAAGGTCCAGTTGCCTCCTACAATTGGGTGGAGGATGTTATACGCTATAGCGTCTCTCAAGTACCAGCCTATAAGTTATTAATGGGTATTCCAAGCTATGGCTACGAGTGGAGTACCGAGAAAAAAAGGGCAATCAGCTTTCGTAATATACCTGCCATCATTAAGGAAAATCAAGCCGTTCCAGCATGGCATGATACATATAAATCGCCCTATCTGCACTATATGAAAAACGGCGTTTGGCATACCCTTTGGTATGAGAATGAATATAGTATCGCCGCTAAACGTAGCTTGGCTCTAAAGTACAAGCTGGCTGGCTTTGCCGTTTGGCGCCTCGGATATGAGAATGACACTTTTTGGACGGCGCTTCTTCCTAAGTCATAAATGAAACTGGTTTTTCCATTCCAAAAGCCGTCAGCATTTCAAGTTGCTGACGGCTTTTGAGCTATTCTATACGAATGCCAAGCTGACTTTCGACACTTCCTTACTAGGTACATGCTTCATCTTATCCAGCTTCCAGGTCCCTAGCTCCTTCAGCAGAAAATAGACGATCTGCCGCCCATCTGGTCGCTTATACAAGATGTAGCCGTCCCGTTTACCAAGAAAGGTCATAGGCAATAGATAAACTTGCTTTTGAATCGCTTCTTTTTGGGAGAGCAATTCCTGATTCAGCAAGAGTAAGGCATGATCAGGATCATCGCGATATTGGTGAGCAATTTGGTAATATCCGATTTGCTGATAGCCAGCCAGTTTTATTTGAAAGTAATCCTCAAATTCCTTTTGTACCTGTTGCTCCTCCACCTTGCGCTTTTCCTCCCACTCGTCGCCTTGATGAGAATATCCAGTCAATTGTACCCCGTTTGGGTGTACTGCAAGCTTAATCGTTTCAATTGCAAAAGGCGGTGAATGATTTCTCTCATAGGTTTTCACCTGAAAAACAGCTTCAAAGGAATG
Source organism: Brevibacillus sp. 7WMA2 (assembly GCF_010748895.1). Lineage (NCBI taxonomy): Bacteria > Bacillati > Bacillota > Bacilli > Caryophanales > Paenibacillaceae > Brevibacillus > Brevibacillus sp. 7WMA2. Next base: position 4,463,062 of record NZ_CP048799.1, on the reverse strand, counting down.
AGGCTGATTGGTTAGACGAGAGACACCTACCACCTTGGCTGAGGATAGATCATAGGCTCGTGGATAACCATAGTAGTCAGTGATTGCTTTGATTACATGGGGATTCATCGTCAAAATAAGAGCTCCTTGTATCGGATCAGAAGGTACAGGAGATGGTAGTTGAGCCCATGCGATCTCTGAAGAGGTAGATACAGTAAACAGAAGCACAGTAAAAGCAACTATCGCCATATGCTGCCATCTATTTGCCCATTGCTTCATCTGCGATCATCTCCTTTTTCTGTTAACCTTCCTCAAACTCCCATGCTTTATGAAAAGGGTGAGCGCCTTCTCCTCATTTTTCCTCGGACGAAACAAGACTGAACCTATTAGGCAAGAAAAGATTCATATGCTCTGTTTCATCTGAACTGGCATATTCGGCGATCAGCTTCGCCGTAATCGGCGCTAACAGGATTCCATTCCGGTAGTGTCCGCAGGCTAGCGTTAGCCCACTCCAGTTTGGAACTGGCCCTAAAATAGGATGTCCATCAGCCGTAGCAGGCCGTAATCCTGCCCAAGCCTGTAAAAATGGAGCTTCGGAAATCGCTGGTACAATTGACATTGCCCCCGTTAATACTTTCGAAACACCATAAACAGTGGAAGAGCGATCAAAGCCGGCTAAATCTTCTGTAGCTCCAACAATAATTCGTCTATCCTGCTTAGGCACTAGATAGCCGTTTTTTCCAAAGACTACATGGGAAAGAGGCAAATGATTCGAATCAACCGCCGCGATTTGTCCCCTTACTGGATAGACAGGTACATCCACTCCCACCTGACGTAAGATATCAGCAGTCCACGCCCCGGCTGCTACAATCACGTGATTAGCTTCCAGCTCCCCTTTCTCTGTTACAACGCCAGTCATTTTCCTTCCAGTATGCTTTAATCTGATTACAGCAGTATTTTGGAATAAACGAACATGTCGGTTTTTGGCCTGTATCACTAGGGCTTCTACTAACAGACGGTTATTGATGTCAGCCTCGTGTGGAGAATAGATGGCTTGGCGTACCATTTTTGATAGATGTGGCTCTTGTTTCTGCACTTCTTTTCCAGACAACAATCGGATATCATAACCTTCAGACTTTTGCCACTGGTAGCGCTCCTGCAACCACTCCTCCTCCATGTCGGTCATGGCTACTGTCAAAATACCTGCTGTAGATAGCTGGCAATCAATGCCGGTAGCCTCCTTCAGTTCAAGCACCCAATTCTTATATAGCTCCAATGAACGTATTCCCATGTCAAGAAGTGGCCCTGGCTTCGTAAATTCCTTTAAAGGAGCAAGCATTCCCGCCGCTGCAACGGATGCCTCCCCTCCAAACACTCCCTTTTCGATGAGAGTAACCGTCATGCCTACATGAGCAAGTTCCGTGGCAATCGCCAAACCAATAATTCCTCCGCCAATCACAATGATGTCTGAACAGCTTTTCATTGTTCTTCACCCTTTCTCGTATCTACTGAGTGGGGAATCGATTGGCTCTCTACACAAAGAAATGAAAAAACCCACTTCTCCGCGTAGGAAAAGTGGGAAATCACTTAACACCAAATCTAACCACTTCCCTTCGCCAGCATGACCTGGATCAGGTAAAAAGGGTCAACAGACACGCTCTGTCCTCTCAGCCCTGCAAGTTAGGACTCCCCCAGTAGATCAATGTGAAATTATTAATCTTCGTCCTTGTAATCATAGCTTTCAGGAATTGGCTCGAATTTTTCCGCCTCTTCAAAAGCCTTCAGTCTCTCTAGCTCCTCCATATGATAAGTAAACTGCTCCTTATTAATAAAGTAGTCCTCACCATTATGGACGGCACGGATACGTCTCTCCGCTATCTTTTCTCGTATAAACCATTCAGGCATATCCAGATAAGCAGCTGTTTCCTTTACAGTTAAATACATGGTTTACTGTCCTTTTAAGCGGGCCTCCAGCTCAGCCTTCTGCTTTTCAAAACCTGGCTTACCAAGAAGTGCGAACATGTTCGCTTTATAAGCCTCTACGCCAGGCTGATCAAATGGGTTCACACCTAGCAGATAACCGCTGATGCCGCATGCTTTTTCAAAGAAATAAAGAAGCTCACCAATATGATACGCTGATAGCTCAGGCAATTCAACTACAAGGTTAGGAACGCCGCCGTCCATGTGCGCTAACATCGTGCCTTCCATTGCCTTTTTGTTAACAAAATCCATGCCTTTTCCACTAAGGAAGTTCAAGCCATCTAAATTAGCGGCATCCTGCATGATTTCAACGTCAGTCGCCGGTTGTGCAACGGAAAGCACCGTTTCAAACAAATTGCGCGAGCCGTCTTGAATAAATTGCCCCATAGAATGAAGGTCAGCAGAGAAATCAGCAGCAGCCGGGAAGATTCCGCGACCATCCTTCCCTTCAGACTCTCCAAACAACTGCTTCCACCATTCATTAAAATAATGGAATTGAGGTTCGTAGCTTACTAGCATCTCAATTTGCTTCCCTTTACGTAATAAGCAATTGCGGATAGCAGCATATTGATAGCATTCATTTTCTTCAAGAGCTGGATTCATATAGCGCTGACGAGCTGCCTGTGCCCCACTCATCAAGGCATCGATATCTGCACCTGATACAGCGATAGGCAACAATCCTACTGCTGTTAAAACAGAGAAGCGTCCACCAACATTATCTGGAATAACGAAGCTCTCATAACCTTCTTCGTTCGCTACTTGCTTCAAAGCCCCGCGCGCTTTATCTGTTGTTGCGTAAATGCGTTTACGCGCTTCTTCCTTGCCATACTTTTTCTCCATGAACTCACGGAAAATACGGAAAGCGATAGCTGGCTCTGTAGTGGTTCCGGATTTAGAAATAATGTTGACCGAAACCTCCTTGCCTTCAATAACCTGCATAAGGTGAGTCAAATAGACAGGGCTAATATTATTACCCACGAAATAAATCTCAGGTGCTTTGCGCTGTTCTTTTGTTAAAGAGTTATAGAATGTATGCCCTAGTACATCAATTACTGCCTTAGCTCCAAGGTAGGAGCCTCCGATACCAATAACGAGCAATACATCAGAATCAGCCTTGATTTTTTCTGCCGCCGCTTTAATACGTGCGTATTCTTCTTTATCATATGTATCCGGTAGGTCTACCCAGCCTAGATAATCGCTACCTGCACCTGTACCCTCATGTAATTGTTGATGCGCTATCCCTACAGCCGCTTCTAAATGCTTCATTTCGTGTTCGGAAACGAATGGCAATGCTTTGTCATAACTAAAACGGATCGCTTTTGTCACGATAATACCCCCTGAATCGTAAGTTGCACAACTAATAATAAACTGATGTTTATTATTGTACGCGATATCCTCTCTATTCTATCACGCAGAATTTAACGGAATCACGTCAATTTCAAAATCAGTCTCTTCTAAATATTATTATAATAATGTTATTCCTTACGTTTTACTGATTTAACATAAATTTTTGTAACCATTTAGCAGTTGATGCGTAAATCCATTGTAAACAAATTTTTTAAGGAGGCTATTATGAAGAAACGTTGGTGGGGTGTTATTGCAGCTGGAGTACTAGTCGCCGGCGCCTATGGTTATTTGAAATTGACCGCTGTCGACGCAACAGGCCTTCCTGTTTCCGTCATTCCTGTTGTAAAAGGAAGCATTGAAAACAAAGTAATGGCATCAGGAATGGTTAAAGCAAAGCAAGAGGTTACGCTTTTCTCCCCAAATAATGGGACCTTGCTGCAATTTAACGTACAAGAAGGGGACAAGGTTACAGCAAATCAAGTCATTGCTCGTATAGATGTTACCGATCTATCAAGCGAAATGGCATCCATTGATGCGCAAATCGCTTCGCAGCATGCTGAACTAAATCGTGTTAAATCAGGCAAAGAACCTGAAACGATTGCCCAACAGGAAGAACGCGTTCGTCAAGAGAAAGAAAAGGTTGACTCTGCCGAGAAGGAATACAACCGTACCAAACAATTGGTAGAGGCTGGTGCTTCTCCTGCCACTGATTTGGACAAGGCTAAGGACTCATTATCCCAAGCGCAATCATCTCTTAAAATGTCCCAGAGCGAATTAGCCCTCAATAAAAAAGGTCCAAAAAGCACAGATATTGCTTCCGTTCAAGCACAGATTAACCAGCTACAGGTAAAAAAAGCGGAGCTAGCGAAGCAAAGCTCTCAATCCACCGTGGTGGCTCCTTTCTCCGGTACCGTTTTAAAGGTGGATGCTAAGAATGGTCAAGCCGTGACGAAGGGTACAGAAATAATTACGATGGGTGATGTGACAAAATTACAAGTAGTAGCAGATATTAACGAATCAGATGTAAAAGAGCTTCAAATGGGACAAAAAGCACTTGTAAGCGGCACTTCTATGGGCAAAGAAAAAGCAGCAGCTACGGTAACCCGTATTTCACCGCTGGCTACAAAGATTCAAAAAGGGGAAACGACAGGAAAAACAAAAGTAAATGTCACATTGGAATTGGATCAGGCTGTCTCTGTGCTAAAACCTGGCTTTAATGTCGATGTGGATATTATGATCACCAATAAAAACAACATTCTTGTTGTCCCTTTCCAAGCGGTTGTGAATGATCCAAGCGGTTCCTTTGTCTGGGTCGTAGAAAATGGTCTGGCGAAAAAACGTCCCGTACAAACCGGTACAGAAAGTGACTTGAATGTAGAAATCACAAGCGGTCTAAATGAAGGAGACAGTGTCATTAGCAGCCCTTCCGCTGATTTGATGGAAGGCATGCCTGTAATGGCAATGGAAGCAGGCGTACCTGGAGCAGTATAAAAGGAGGGAAACAGATGCTAACCGTTACTGATATTCGTAAGACCTTTATGAACGGTGATTCTGAGCTACCCATCCTAAAAGGAGTTAATTTTACCGTTAATAAAGGGGAATTCGTCGCAATCATGGGGCCCTCTGGTTCTGGTAAATCCACCTTTATGAACATGCTGGGTTGCTTGGATCGCCCCTCTTCCGGTTCTTATGTACTGGACGGAGTAGAGGTCACTACCTTAAACGAAAATCAACAAGCTGATCTTCGAAACCAAAAAATTGGGTTCGTCTTTCAGGCATTTAATCTATTGCCGCGTATTTCTGCGATTCGCAATGTAGAATTGCCTATGCTCTATGCAGGCATCTCGGCAAGCGAACGCAAAAAACGTGCAGAAGAAGCGCTCATTAGCGTAGGGCTAAAAGAGCGTATGGAACACAAGCCGCCTATGATGTCCGGCGGTCAAAAGCAACGTGTAGCCATCGCCCGTTCTCTCGTGAATCGCCCGGCGATTTTGCTAGCGGATGAACCAACGGGAAACCTGGACAGCCGTTCTACTAGAGAGGTTATGGCCATTTTCCAAGAATTGCACGCACAGGGAGTTACCATTATTCTGGTTACGCATGAATTGGATACCGCCCAGCATGCAGAACGTATTGTTGTCTTTAAAGATGGTGTCATTATGAAGGATGAAAAAGTAAAAGAACGACTCTTTGCTGTCGCAGATGAAAACGAGGTGTTCGCTACATGAACCTCATCGAAAGCTTTCGCATTGCTATAGATGGTATTTGGTCCAATAAATTGCGTTCCATTTTAACCATGCTAGGAATTATTATCGGCATCGCTTCCGTCATTGCCATTATGACAATGGGTAAGGGCGGAAAAGAAATGATGACAAGTCAGTTCGGAAATGTAGCCGATGCTAAGTTTACCGCGATGGTAAGCTGGGAGACCGAAGAACCTGTCAAGGATGATGATTTGACCATTGATGATGCCGTTACCCTGGAAAGAATTAATCCTTACGTTCAAAATGTCATGGCTCAAATCTACGGTAGCGGAACCATCAAGGATAAGAAAAAGGATATCAGTGCTCAAGTATATGGGACAACGGCCAACTTATTAGAGGTAAATTCGAGCTATAAGATTGAGAAGGGTCGTTTCTACACCAGAGATGACGATAAAGAACAGCGAGATGTTGTGGTATTAGACAAGGGCTTAGCAGATAAATTGTTTCCTCAGGGAAATGCTGTAGGAAATCGGATTTACATGTCAGATGCCTCCTTTGTGGTCATTGGGGTTCTAAAAAATGATATGCAGGGCTTTATGGGCGGCGGCATGCAGGATCTGGTGTACATGCCGGCACGAACCTATCTTAACCATAACGAAAAAGCAACGGTAAACATGTTCCATATTCAGGCCAAATCAAATGCTACGATTCAAGCCGCGATGGACTTTACCAAGCAATATCTAAATCGTGTACATAAGCATACCGATCATTACACGATAAAAAACAGCGCCGATGATCTAAAAGAGATCACGAAGATGCTTGACATGCTTACAATGGTCTTCTCGGTTATCGCTGGAATTTCTCTTTTAGTGGGCGGTATCGGGGTAATGAACATCATGCTCGTCTCCGTAACGGAGCGCACACGCGAAATCGGGATTCGAAAAGCCCTAGGTGCCAAAAAACGGGATATCCTGACCCAATTTTTGATCGAATCCATTATTGTCTGCTTAATTGGTGGCGGTGTAGGGGTAGGTCTTGGACTTGGGTTAGCTTCGATTATTATCTCATTTGCAGGCATGCCTCCTGTTACATCCTGGGATAGTATTCTGATCGCATTTGGCTTCTCTAGTGCAATCGGGATCTTCTTTGGAATCTATCCGGCAAACAAAGCAGCCAAGCTGGATCCAATTGAAGCATTGCGTTACGAATAATCGGAAGAGAAAGTACGAAATAAACCACGTAACAGGCTGGATCCCTTCAGGGTTTCAGCCTGTTTTTTTATATAAATTGACAGATTATTTTAATTTTTATAAAACCCCTTTACAAATTGGATAAATTAACTAAAATGAAAAATGTATAGATATTTATACTGACCAGTCAAACTAAAAAGAGAGACATGAAAAGAGGGACTAACATGAAAAAAGCTATGTTGACTCTAGGAGTAGCTGCCGTAGGATCATTACTGATGGTAAGCTCTGCATTTGCTGCAGAAGCAAATTATTTGTTCAAACTACCTGCTAACACAGCTCAGACCGTAGCTGATCCCGTAGTGGACAAATCGATCGAAAAGTATTTTCCAGCAATTCTGCCAACTACTCAACAACAAAGCAACGTAACGGATTCAAACTTCAGCAAGTTTTTCCCTGCTATGTTACCTGTAGCACCTCAAGCCGATCAGCCAGCAGCAAATACTATTCAAAAGTTCTACCCAGCTATGTTGCCAACACAAGAAGTAGCTCCGGCATCTGGAAATGAAGCCGTGAAAAAATTCTATCCAAACGTACTTCCAGAGACGACACAAGAAGCACCAACACAAAAACCAAGCCATATTATTTTTGGCTAATGCGAATATAATGAAAAGGCCCGCGAGTGTGCGGGCCTTTTTCTTTCCTCAAAACAGGTGCTATTTATTATGATCTTCTGACCGCATTTTTCGAGCATTTAGTCTATCTACTATAGAGCGTCCTCGCTCACGTATCGATTCTTCCCGCACCTTTAGGGTATTTTTTTTCATCATCCCATTTTTAGAGGTGTCTGGTCGTCGGTCTTCTGGTTTCAAGAGTACTTACTGCCCCCTTTTTTTTCGTAATCCGCTAAAAGCTCACCGAAGCTTTTATTTTTCTCTCGTTCCTCTAATTCTTTGCGGCGTTTTTCCGCTTCTTCGCGTGCCTGCTTTTCTTTTCCTTCCTTCAATTCCTTTTCCATTTGCTTTAACTTACTTAGAGCATTTTCGCCTAGCAAATCCTTAAAGCTATTTCCTGATTTATCCGAAGCCAAAGCATCCTGTGCCGGTTTCGTTTGATTTTGTGTGCGATTCCCACGTTTTTTTGCCATAGTGACTACCAACCTTTCCAACTTTATCTCTCATTTATTGTACCATTTTAGGTCATACTACAAGCGAGAAAATCATTGGAGGGATTCACATGGTGCGAAACAAATCAAAGGACTTTGGAAAAACCGCAGATATACAAGGTCCAAAATCACGATCCGAGGCTGTGCGCTCTAATGGTTCAATTAATGCTGAGCCCCAAGAACGGATGAAAGAAAACCGCTAATTTGCAGGGTACAATACGTTCATAAAGGAGGTTTTTTATGAAAAGCAAGCCTCCAGCAGATAGGAATCCACTTGCTGTTGATCAAACACTGCCGCATCAAATCAATGCGCCTGACTTTAAGCAGGCACACATTAGCATGCAGGCTCCCTTTGTTAACCAATACGGGATTATGATTGGGGATAGCGCCTATAATTCCGCCGATTCTCCGATAAACAATTGGTCCCGCGATGTCGACCCTGCTATCATGTCAGGTCCAGAATGGGTACATCCCACCAATGACATTGGCTGGAATACCCGAGAAAACCGTGAGCTACTGGAAAAACAACAGCTTCGGAAGAAAAAGGACATGTTTACCCATTTGGATAAAGACGTAAGCTATCACACCGATTAAGATAAAAGCCAGCATCTTCTTCTAACAAGGAAAGGTGCTGGTTTTTTATGCTACAATAACAAAAGCAATTGAATGCCAGAAAGGAAACGATCTCAATGAAACTTCAATTAACAATAACGCCTGAATTTTCAAAGGCATATCAAAAATATGCTGGGTTTATCCCTGGTGAAACCATTCGTCTGTATGTTAGAACCTCTGGACCAGGTACTGGGGGGTTGTTTTATGCTGTAGAAAAGGATCAGCTTCAATCCGATGATGCCCTCTATGAAGTAGCAGGTCTGCGCTTCGTGATTCGCCCCAGTGATTTTTGGTATTTTGATGGAGGTACCTTATCATATGATGAGCAGTTAGGAGAATACGGCTTTATGTTTACGAATCCGGGTTTGCAACCTTAGGAAACCATTCTGTATGTTGAATCGTATTAGTAAAGAAACCACGTATTTCCAGGAGGAATTCAAATCATGTCCGCCAAATCCAAAAATGCAAATCGTTCGATTTTAGTAGCGATAGGGCTGTTTTTACTGACAAAGTTTAAATTTATTTTTCTCTTTTTGAAAGGATTTAAATTTACAGGGACCATTATCAGCATGGGAGTTGCTCTTTATTTTTATGCTGTTGTATTTGGATGGAAATTTGCAGTCGCCCTTATCTACTTGGTTTTTATTCATGAATTAGGACACGTAATTGCCGCGCGGATCAAAGGAATTAATACAGGCTTGCCCATGTTTATTCCTTTTGTTGGAGCTTTCATTCAGTTAAAAGAATTGCCGCGCGATGCAACAACAGAAGCTTTTCTCGCCTATGGGGGACCATTCGCAGGATTACTCTCGTTTTTGCCCGCCATCCCACTATATATCTATACAGAAGACCCATTATGGGCATTAGTCATTCATTTGGGAGCGATTCTTAACCTATTTAATTTACTTCCGGTTTCTCCACTAGATGGAGGCCGCATCGTAGGAGTTTTGTCCCCTAATATTTGGTTTTTAGGTTTACTTATTTTAGGAGCTTTTATCTTCTTTTCACCAAGTCCTATGCTCGTGCTGATTTTCATCTTTGGGATGTTTTCGTGGTGGTCGCATCTTACCAGCGATTACAAACATAAACAGCTTCAATATGAACGTGATAAATGGGAGCAGCTTCATCAGGAGCTTTCGCGTTGGATCGTTGAGCCTCCTACATCGCAGGAAAGATACGATCTACAACGTTTATACCTGCAAACGCAAAAAGCTCAGCCAAAAAAGCCCTTTACTTTTCCTTTGTTTCAGGAAGAGAAAAAATTGGCTTATAAGAAGCTCCAGCTTGATCGCCAATTTATCATAAAACGCTGGGAGTTATTAGTCGCTCACGAGCAAGAGCAATATCGGAATGAGTGGAATCAATATTCCGATACTACTGCATCAGCTACAGAAGCTCAGGCCGTTTCTGAACACACTGCAAATGCTGAGGATCATATTCCCCCAACAGAGCAGGATACGTTCCAAGCTGAGCAGGGAATTTTACAACACACCATATCCAGTACGGAATTAAAGCTAGCTGACATGAATAAAGAACTGGAACACCAGGCTGGTTACTATGAAGCAAGCGCTGCTACGCGTTGGAAGGTGTTACTTGCTTATCTAGTGCTAGCCGGACTGTTAGCCGCTTTTTACTTCTATTCTGATCAAATGTTATTAGAATGGCGACAGGTAATGAAAACAGCATAGTTTGTAGAAAAAAAGACAAAATCACCGCTTGCTTGTAAGCAGAGATTTTGTCTTTTTGTTTGGGGAATGACCGAGAACAGCAATCGGTCTATTATTTCCTTTTAATGTGCGGTTGCATTTTTTTTACTAGTTCTTCTTCACTATTCCCAATAAACCAACGTCCATTTGCATAAATAAAAGCTCGCTTTAAGCAATGACCGCACATATTTTGACAGCCGATTTCTACCTTCGCATCCGGAACCATCTCTTTTAACCGTTCCGCGAATTCTTCGGCGTTGTATCCTTTGCACTCATCACAGATGCGTAGATCATTTGACATTCTACATGTTCCTTTCTACAGACGAAAGCCCAGTGTATCAGTAATCACTATAGCTGTTTTTTGTAATTGTCGCAACATCCTCGTGGGCATTCCACCAAGTTCCTGACGATTTGAGCCAACTGCTTCATCCCGAATTCCAATTGTTCGTAGCTAGCATACGAATAAGAGAGCCGTAAATGGGTATCATCCAGGGGATCATATAGATTACCTGGATTTAATAGGATGGATTGCTGCTGGGCTCTTTTAAACAAGGAACGCATGGATATCTTCTCATGTAAAAAGCAAAGCCAGATATAAAACCCCCCTGCTGGAATAGACCAGGTAGCTAGATCATTAAAATATCGTTCGAGTAAAGCTAGCATAAAATCTCTTCTAGCTCGAAGCTGCTCTCTCACATAAAGTAAATGCTGTTCGTACAATCCGCTTGCTAGCCACTCATACACAGTCCATTGTGAGAGGGAGCTGGCCCCATAATCCGTCTGCATCTTTAAGTCAGCCAAACGGTCTATCACTGTTTCTGGTGCCACCAGCCATCCGATGCGCAAACCGGGGCTGATCGTTTTAGACATACTGCCTACATACAGTACAGTCCCTTTTTGGTCTAACGCCTTAATCGGTAAAGGCGGCTCTTCATCCAACCACAAATCCGAATACACATCGTCTTCTATTAAAGCGATGCGCTCTTGTTGGCACAGCTTCAGCAACTGCTCTCTGCCACTCTCACTTAATACCTTACCAGTTGGATTTTGAAAAGTAGGAATCGTATACAGCATCTGCGCCGTCTGCTGCTGGATCCCTGCTAGTAGAGCCCGCTGGGATATTCCTTGTGCATCCAGTTCAATCCCTTTCATTCGGATACCCGTAGATGGTAATAGATTTAATGAATATAAATATGAGGGCTTTTCCATCAACATGGTTGCTCCAGGGTTCATCAAGCCTAATGAAATTAATTGTAGCCCCTGTAAAGCCCCTGAGACGATCAAAATACATGAAGGTGGTACATTTATACCCTTTTTGGCTAAATGTCTGCTGACCTCCCTGCGGAGCTTGTACAGCCCTTTGGGTTCTTCATAGCCAAGGGAAGGGATTTTTTCAGCCACCTGAGCTAGTACCTGTTTCATGTTGGCATGAGGATATAGATCGCTAGATGGCTCTCCCGTTCCTAAGCGTATCATGTTCGGTACGAATTCTAGTCGATTAATCTCTTGAATGGTAGGAAGGTTAGGATGAAACATACCAGCATTCACATAGCTAGGCCAGTGAAGCGTAGGAAATGGATCTGGCTGTTGCACGACTATCGTGCCGCTTCCACTTCTCCCCTGAATTAAGCCCTCCGCAGTCAATTCCTGAACCGCTGCAACCACTGTGCTGCGATTCACTTTAAAGGTAAGAGCTAGCGTACGCTCCGGCGGAATTTTATAACCCACTGGCCATTCACCAGCACTAATTTTTTCGCGTATATACGACGCAATTTGGCGATAAAGAGGGATCGGGTCATCCCGTTTCGGTCTCCATTCCCCCAAGCCTATTACCATACTTGGTTTCCTTTTTTTCTTCACATGCTTCCTCCCTGCGTTTAAGTAGAAATCTAAACTTGGTTGGGTGATCAACCAACCAATTGGATGCAGACAGTAGAAATTCCTCCAGGTAAGATACAAATAAAGAAAAAGAGGTGATCATTATGGTACTCGCTTGGTTACATGGCATGGTACTAGCATTTGGACTAATCTTACCCTTAGGCGTACAAAACATCTTTATTTTTAATCAAGGAGCCGCCCATAAGAAGTTTACCCGAGCCCTACCTTCGATTATTACAGCTAGTATTTGCGATACGCTTCTGACCTTACTCGCAGTTTTAGGAGTATCCATGCTATTGTGGAAAATTGTATGGTTAAAAACGGCTTTAGTAGTAGTGGGAGCTTGCTTCTTGCTATACTTGGGGTATATGACTTGGAGATCAACGACCATCGCGGCGAACGTGACTACCCATGCTTCTTTTACGTGGCGAAAGCAGGTCATGTTCGCAGCATCTGTCTCACTTTTAAATCCGCATGCCATTATGGATACGATTGGTGTAATTGGAACCAGTTCAACAGCCTATACTGGTCATGAGAAAGTGGCCTTTACGGTGGCATGTATACTTATTTCGTGGATGTGGTTCTTATCTCTAGCGTGGGCAGGTAGGATGCTAGGCAAAGTAGATAATACTGGTCGAATCATGCTTGTTATTAATAAACTGGCAGCTATTCTTATCTGGCTGGCCTCTGCCTATCTCATTTACTCCGGGCTCTCTAGCTAGTGCAGCACAGCAAATAGAAGAAAGATCAATAGCTGCAACGAGCTTATTAAGTAAAATAGAAACAGGGCTTCTTTTGCAAATGTACTCTTCTTATCATGGCGTATCTGATAGAGATGATAAAGCATGCCAATTATGAATAGAATGAGTAGCAACCACCAAATACTGTTCATAACTCCTCCCCTATCAGTGGAACCATATTCATTACATCATTGAATGGTAAACTCTTCATGTTTTATAGAATAGCAGAAGATTGCTATCCGTATTCATAAAATTCCATAAAAGGTTATTCAAAAAGGTTTAGGGATACAAGATTTTTTACCCACCTAGCTTTGCATCACATGATCAAATAAAAAAGGCCGTCATAAACCGGCCTTTTTTAACAAACTCATATTGAATTCCGATACGAGCTTATTTTGTTATTTGACTGTTTTTCTCGAAATTACGCAGAATCGCCACTTCTACACGACGGTTCGTTGCGCGACCGTCATTCGTCTTATTGGAAGCTACTGGCTGGAATTCACCAAATGCACGTGCGCTAAACTTACTTGGATCTAGCTTTTTGTTTTCCAATAGGATGGTCATAAAATTCATAGCACGCGCAGAACTGAGATGCCAGTTAGATTCAAATCGACTGTTTCTTATTGGTACATTATCCGTATGACCAGACACTGTTACTCGTCTTCCATCTGGCTCTAACAGCTTAGAAATCTCAGCTGCCAAATTCCTTGCTTCCGGTTTCACCTTTGCACTGCCTGATGCAAAAAGGGCGTTGTCCATAATTGTAATTAGCAATCCTTCATCGGTGACCTTCGTGTGCAATTTGCCTGTAAGATTATTCTCTTTCAAATAACTATCCAACTGTTTTTTTAGCTGGTCAAGCTTCTCTGTTTCCTGTAGATATTTCATTTGTTGTTCATACTTGGTCTTGTCAACAACCTGCTCATTTCCCCCAGGCTTCATAAGGGATTGCTCTTCTGAGTTGATTGGCTCAACCGGTGAAGGAAAATCTAGTACACTGACTCCACCATTCAGAGCTGCATTAAACGATCCAGCTAATTGGCTAAACTTCTTAGCATCTACGGAACTAGCCGCAAACAATACGATAAAGAGGGCTAATAGCAAGGTTAGCAAATCCGAATAAGGAATGAGCCATGTTTCATCAATATGCTCTTCATGCTTCTTTTTGCGTTTAGCCATTAACGCCGACTCCCTCCTCGCTAGATCCCTCTTTCACTGCTTGGCGTTCAACAACTGGGATGTAAACCAGTAGTTTTTGCTCGATAGCAGTCGGAGAAACCCCCGCCTGAATGGATAGTAATCCTTCAATCATAATACGTTTTACTTCAACTTCTCGTTGTGATTTACGTTTCAATTTGTTAGCAAAGGGATGCCATATAACGTAACCTGTGAAAATACCTAGCAAGGTTGCTACGAAGGCTGCCGCGATAGAGTGTCCTAATGCCTCTACGTCAGCAAGATTCCCCAAGGCCGCGATCAAACCAATAACCGCCCCTAAAACCCCTAGCGTTGGAGCATATGTACCTGCTTGGGTAAAGATAAGCGCACCGCTATGATGACGTTCTTCCATTGCACTGATTTCTTCATCAAGTACATCGCGAACAAATTCAGGCTCTCCACCATCAATAATCATCTTCATGCCATTGCGTAAAAACGGGTCCTGAATCTCATCAGCTGTATTTTCCAAAGCTAGCAACCCTTCACGTCTGGCAATGCCTGCCCACGTCATGAATTGGCTTATCAGTTCACGCTTATCAGCTTCCTGTTGATTGGTAAAAAGGACTTTCATGATTTTGGGAATCCTTTTTACTTCTACCATAGGGAAGCCTACAAAAATAGTAGCAACCGTTCCAGCAATAATGATTAGAAAAGCAGCAGGGTTAACTAGAGAACTAATACTGGCTCCCTTTAAGACCATCCCAACAAAGACAGCCACAAACCCAAGAATAATTCCTATTACAGAAGACTTATCCATCAAGACACTCCCTATTCCCCGAAAATAATATCCCTATTTCTTATTTCGGTAAACAAGCCGGTAAGTATGAGTATAACTTGTTAGATAACCACATTTTTCCGTTATAAATACATTCATGTTCACGTTTCAGCCGTTTTTTTCCTTTTTAAAGATAGAAAAACCCTAGGGATGTTTCCACATCGATCCTAGAGTTTTTTCGGATGGTTTATTTTAAAAATTGAACAGTCTTACTTGTTGGTTGTAGAGCCTCGAATGTAAATCCTTGTTTCTTCAAATCAGCAATGACCTGTGGCAAAGCTTTCAATGTGCTTTCTTTTGCCTTGGTATCATGCATCAGGATAACCACCTCATGTTTGTTTGCACTGCCATTCTTCACATTTCTGATGACTTCTTGAGGGGTATAGCTATTCGATCTAGCATCACCGGAGCTAACATTCCAATCAAAGTAGGTATATCCTTGATTTTTCACTTCTTTCACAATATCATTCATGACCCATTTGTTGGCTCCATAGATTGTGGTATCTTGCGCTTTCTTACTAACACCATTATTACTACCACCAGGGAAACGAATCATGGTTGGTTTTTCCCCTGTGATTTTTTGGATTTCTGCTTCGGATTGTTTTAGATCAGTAAAGAATGCTTGCGGATTTTTATAAATTTTATTGTAATCATGGGAATGCGTATGGTTACCAATGGTATGTCCTTCTGCTAGCATTCTGCGTAAAATTGCTTCATTTCCTTTAACATTGCGCCCTAAAACAAAGAATGTTGCCTTAATATTGTGTTGCTTCAAAACATCCAGAATTTGGACCGTAACATTAGATGGTCCATCATCAAAGGTAAGATGTGCTACCTTTTGAGAGGATACCGGTTTCGTTGCTGTCGTGTCAGGTTTTTGTCCTGATGTTGTTGGATTCGGATTTGGTTTTGTTTCTGTACCTGGTACTGGTGTCGTTACATCAGGTTTTGGGTTAGGCTTTGTCACCGGTTTCGTTGTATTCGGTTCTGGTTTTGACTCTGGTTTTGGCTTTGGTTCTGGGGTTGGTTCTGGACTCGTTGTATCCGGTTTTGGTTCCACTGTTACCTTTTTACCTGAATCGACAATTGCTCCCATATACTCCTTGCCAATATCCTCGTAAATTAAATAAGGCAAGCGTTCCATTTTAAAGGAATTAACCATTGGAGCGTACAATGCTTCGAGTTCTTCTGGCGAAGCCTTACGCGCTAAAGCTTTTCGAAGTTCGCTGCTTCCCATTATTTTGTCAAATTGCTCTGAATTGAACCGTTTATCTTGATTTTTCATAACAGATGAGGTTAGTTGGTTAGCGTATGCCAAGACATACATCCCTGTGCGTGCCGGATTAAAAGCATGGTAATCGATAATTTGCAAACGAACACCACCAGCAAACCCTTTGGTCTCAGGAACAAACACAACCCCCGGTAAATCTGCATCATTTAACATCTTAGCAAGCTGGTTAGCTTGGATTCCCTCTGCGCCTACCCATTTAAAGTTATCGCTATGCTGTAAGCCGATTCCCTCTCCAAGCCCTGTTGCTAGATAACCAAAGACAGAAGCTAGGTTAGGAACCTGCGGAGAGCTTTTCACCCATTTAAGGCCTGTATCCTGAAAAATCATCCCTCTTGCATAGTAATCCATGGGGATAATGGTAAGATGAACACCCATTTTTCTATTAAAAAACTGTGCTAGCTCCCCTATCGTCATTCCATGTGCCAATGGTAGCTCGTCCACACCAACAAAACTTAGATAGGGAGGTGTTTGGACTGGACCATCCACAATTTTTCCACCTAACGGATTAGGACGATCCAGAACAATTAGCGGCTTTTTATGTTCACGAGCCGCTTCCATCACATCATGTAACGTGGATATATACGTGTAGCTTCTCGCTCCGATATCTTGCAAATCAAATACCAAAACATCAACATTTTTTAGCATATTGGCGGTTGGTTTTCTAGTTTTACCATATAAACTATAGACGGGAATATTCCAATCTTTATGTATATAAGATTCCACATAGGCACCAGCCCGAGCCTGCCCATCAATTCCATGCTCTGGACCATATAGAGCCGCTAAGGTGGCATTATGATATTTGGCCAGAACATCTATGATGCTTTGTCCCTGACTATTTATTCCCGTTTGGTTGGTAACCAACCCAATCCTTTTCCCATCAATAAGATGATGATATTTCGAGATTAGGACATCATCACCTAGCCTGATACTCGGTGGATTCGCGTAGGAATTTCGATCTGAGACGAACATCAGCATAATCAGACACGTGAGAAAAAGTATACCTTTGCGCATAATTTATAAATTCCTTCCTACGAAATAATTGCGAAATATATAAATAAATTTCTATATAAATGAGACTCTCTTTTTAACAAATAGTTTCATCTAGTATGAAAAAATAAGTCGATTGATGTAAAACTTGGGTAAAACGTATTATTTTGTTGAAAAATCTGATCAAAAACTAGTAACAAACGACTGATTTTGACATCATCATTCAGTCGTTTTTTGCTAGTTACAGTCCAACAAAGCAGCAAACAATCATTAAAACAATAATGGCAAACCTTTCATAACGCTCCTCTAACATTGAGAACACTCCTTTTTGGAATAAACCAGTTTTTTTAGGTAACGACAACAGTGTTTCCCTTGGTAAAATATATGAAAGCAATCGTCATATTGCTATTATTTTGGGCTAGCGTATTGAGAAGCGTATGCTCGGTACGACAAGCTTTCTCGATTCGTCTGCACGCTGGATATCACACGTATTGCACTCTTTTTATTGTAAATAATTATGGATGAACGCTGATTCAGCCGCTGTTACCTCCAGCAAAAAACCCGACTCCTGAAAAAGCAGACGGGTCTTCATTCGGTTTAGGATTTTTCGATGATGGAAGATTCCCACTTACAAAATCATTTTTTGTAAATGTAGATCTCGCTTGTTTCTTAAATCGAAATATTCTGTTCCTTTTCGCACTAGTGGTCGCATGGGCTCGTCTGCATTTATGAGGACAATTTCTACCTCGTCACCATTACTAAGCAGGGCACGACTTCCGATATACATCGAGATAATCGACTGCATAAAGGTAGAGACAATTTTGGGATTTAATTTTCCTGTGCATGCATCGTTCCATAGTAATTGAGCTGCTTCAAACGGTGATGTACGTTCTTTATAAATTCGATCAGAGCAAATTGCGTCAAACATATCAGCGATGGCTACGATCTGACAGGATAAGGGGATGTCATCGCCTATACGTTGCTCAGGATATCCACTGCCATCCATTCTTTCATGGTGCAGCAGAGCAATTTGAGCAAAAACGTCGGGAAATTCCCCGGATTTCTGGAACAAATCATGCCCGTACACCGTGTGAAGCTTCATGATTTCAAATTCGTCCTCCGTCAGCCGATCTGGCTTCATTACGATTTTTGACGGAACCAGCATTTTCCCAATATCATGTAATAAACCAGCAACCCCCATCATCTCTACTTCTTCTTGGGGCATGCCGACCAGATTAGCAATGATAGCCGATAAAATGCCAACATTAATAGAATGTCGATACGTGTAATTTTCTGACCCTTCTAGTAGATACAATGAGCGAAACAAATCCCTTTGGCTTATCACTTGGTCACGTAATGTTTCATATAGTTGTTCAAATTCATGGATGGGCGGCATGTACTGGTGTGTAACAGAGGTATATAAGCTCTTTAAGGTTTGCGTGGCATTCATATAGGTTTCAACCAAGTGCTTATTAGCCGAAATTTGCTGAAATTGCTTACGTAGGTAACGATCGTCCTCTTGATTGTGTGGGATCTCTTTTACGTTAACCGACTGAAAGCCATTTCCTTTTAATTTAGCGATTTCTTTGGAGGTTAACACGGTGCCTTTGGATAAAAGAAGCACACCATATGCGTTATAGATATCCTCCGCCAGCACTCTTCCCTCTAAACTAAGATCCATATGTACTTGAACCAACGCCCTTTCCCCCCCTTTTTTGTATCCTCTTTACAAATATCGGCAAAATATAGTAACTAGTGAAATATTTTTCTGAGAAATAGAATAATAAAAACAACAAAAAGCTGGGCTCCTTGTAATGAGCTTCCAGCTTTTTTCTATAAAATCATCAAATTTTTTATGATCTATCTTGGAGTATGCTTCTGTTGGATTGAATCAGGCGAACAGCACGCGGATGAGCATTTTTTCTCCTGACTGCATCCAGCACATTTCCCCTTTTTACTCTTCTGAACATATCGCCACAAGGTCCACGCTGCATAACCAAAAATGAACGTTCCAATCACAATATTAAGTATCATGTTAAGCATCATTGTCCATCCCTTCTGTGGCTTCTTTCATTATCTAAAATCCGAGCAATGTCCCTACCTGATAGATAATGAACGATACTACATAGGCAATACCAAGTCCATAAAGCACAGAGAACCATGTCCATTTAGTAGAACCTGTTTCTTTTTTAATCACAGCTACTGTTGCCAAGCATGGAACATACAAGAGAACGAAAACCATAAAACTATAAGCGCTTAAAGAGGAGTAATGTGTTTGAATGACAGCCTGTAGTGTATGATCATCTGGTGCCGCATAAATAATATTCATCGTAGACACTACTACTTCTTTTGCTAAGAAGCCCGTAATGAGGGCAGCCCCCGCTTGCCACGTTCCAAAGCCAAGCGGTATTAGCAGTGGCGCCAATCCTCCGCCAATCATCGCAAGGAAGCTATCGTTAAGCTCTACATCAAGCCCTGCTGGACCAGCATAGCTCAAGAACCAAATGACAATCGATCCTCCAAAAATGAAGGTTCCCGCTTTTCGAATGAATCCCTTTCCTTTTTCCCACGTGCTACGAAATAAGGTACGTCCTTGTGGTATTCGATAAGGAGGCAGCTCAATAATAAACATAGAGCCTTCCTGCTTTAATACAGTAGAAGAAAATAATTTTGCTAATAAGAGCGATAAAACAATACCTAATACATAGATAGACAAGACAATAATGGCTTGATTAGCTACAAAGAACGTTCCAACAAATAAACTATAGATCGGTAAGCGAGCCGAACACGACATAAGAGGTGTTAACAAAATGGTTAAAAGTCGTTCCTTGGGCTGTTCAATTGAACGTGCCGCCATGACTCCCGGTACATTACAGCCAAAACCGATAATCATGGGAATAAAAGCTTTTCCGTTTAACCCAATCATCTCCATAATTTTATCCATGACCATGGCAACCCGTGCCATATAGCCAGAGTCCTCGATAAGGGAGATAAGGAAAAATAATACAAAAATCTGCGGAATAAAAACAAGCACGCCTCCGACTCCGGCAACAACACCATCTAGTAGAGCTGCTTGCAAGAATTCAGAAACTCCGACTCCCTCCAAGGTAGCTCGCAGCCAATCCGTAAATGGCCCTCCCAGGAAATCATCGAAGGCATCAGATATCGGCGCTCCAATCCATTCAAATGTTAATTTAAAGGTGAGATACATAAACAATAAAAAGATAGGCAAGCCTAAAAATTTATGTGTTAAAAAGGAGTCAATGCGATCCGTCCAGGTTTTCTCCACCTGTCTTACCTGTTCCCTGCAACTAGAGATCATGTCATGAATAAGGGTACTGCGCACTTTGCGTATATATTGCTGGAGTGTACAGTTTTGGAAACTCTCCATTTTTTTGATGTTCGCTTCTGCTTGCTTGTAAATCTCTTCTAATCGGGCTCTTGATACATATTTCTCCAACAAGTCAGACACTAATTGGTTGCCTTCTAAAAATTGCAGAGCTAACCAACGTTTCGGAGGTAGCTGTTCCAAGCTTGCCGGCAATAATTCCACAAGCGTAGTGATTGTTTCCTCAAGTACTTCTCCATAATTTACATGAAACGGACGATTTGGTTTTTGGACTACTTGACTAAAGCTATCAGCTAGCTGCTGGCATCCAGCCCCTGTACGGGCAACAATCGGCAGGACTGAGCATTGGAGCTTCTCAGCTAGCTTTGTCTCATCAATGGCAAAGCCTCTAGCTTTTGCAACATCTGTCATATTTAGTCCAATCACCATGGGTGCTCCGTATTCCAATAGCTGTACGGTTAAATACAGATTCCGTTCTAATTGCGAGGCATCTACAATATTTAAAAGCACGTCCGGATGGTGATCTACTAAATATTGAGTGGCCACACCCTCGTCCTTGGACAGAGGATTCAATGAATAGATTCCTGGTAAATCAATCAGCCGACCTTGTTTGTTACGGAGCAAGCCTATCTTTTTCTCAACAGTTACACCGGGCCAGTTTCCTACGTATTCATATGAGCCGGTCAGGATGTTAAATAGTGTGGTCTTCCCCGTATTTGGGTTACCTGCAAGAGCAATCGTAATCATTCACACACGACCTTTATCTGTTTGGCTTCATTTCGTCTAATCCCGATAATTTGACCTCCTGCTTCCAATGTATATGGACCGCCAAATGGCAGTATTTTTTTTATGCGGACAACCGTTCCTTCCATAATGTCCAAATCGATTAAGCGCCGCCTCACTAGAGCGCTCACTTGAGTAATATCTACGATTCTAGCGGAAATCCCCGCTTTAACATCTGCTAGTACCATTACCTATCACCTCGTCCTTAAAGCTGTGTTCCTATAGAGCTGTATTTCAATCCGAAACGATAATCATTATCAATCTAGTTGTATTATAGTTGACATCTAGTAGATTTAATGTGAAATAAATCACTACACCTAGCATAATTTACTTTCTTAACAACTGAGGTATCTTTTTTAGATAAAAGATAAAAGGTAGGATAAGATAGCATGAAGGCGGATTAAAAAAATAGGCTTACCAGCCCATAGGAGCTAGCAAGCCCAAAATATGTAGCGGAAAATACGCTTAGGATTTCTCATGCTGTGCATAACGTTTTTGCAGTTTCTCACGATGAGATTGAAAAATCTCTTCAAGGGCAATATCATACTTGTTCGCAATGACGATGAGGTTCCCAAGCACATCCCCTAGTTCTTCTGTTAACTCTTGTTTTTTTTCTATCATGGTTCCTATCTTTTCATCCGGCCGATCTCTCCCAATTTCCAGAGCTCTGATCGCCCTTGCTACCTCGCCCATTTCTTCTGCCAGAAAACCGATGCGAATAAAAATATCTAACTCCGACCATCCTCTTTGTTCATAATAATCCTTGACCCATTTTTGAAATTCTACGATGTTCAATCTAGCAGCCTCCTTACTCAAACTATTGCTTACGTTTATCTAAAAATTCTATATAATGTTACATGACAATACAACCCTACACAATTGGTACGAACTGAATGGAGGTACTTGCATTGAAACGTCTAGCTGTTTTCTGTGGTTCAAGTAATGGAGCATCATCGGCTTATCGGGAAGGGGCTGTCCAATTAGGCAAAGAATTGGCTAAACGAGGCATTTCATTGGTTTACGGCGGGGCAAGCGTTGGAATTATGGGCACAGTCGCTGACACAGTGTTAGAGGAGGGCGGCGAGGTAATCGGCGTCATGCCTAAGCTGCTCATAGAACGGGAAATCTCTCATCAGCATGTAACAAAGCTTTTCATTGTGGATTCCATGCATGAGAGAAAAGCCAAAATGGCAGAACTAGCAGATGGATTTATTGCGTTACCAGGGGGTCCTGGTACGTTAGAGGAATTTTTCGAGATCTTTACTTGGGCCCAAATTGGAATCCATCAAAAGCCTCTGGGTCTTCTCAATATTAATCACTACTATGATCCGCTACTCGCTCTATTTGACCACATGGTAACAGAGCAGTTCTTACAGGCAAAATATCGCTCCATGAGCATCGTGGATTCAGATGCCAAGGCTTTACTGGATCAGTTTGAAACGTATCAGGCCCCAACTGTTAAAACATATTAGTTGTAATTCTGTAATCTTTCAGCAATAAAAAAGGGAGGGCTACCATCGCCTTCCCTTCTCCCTTTATCTCTATTCTTGATTTCCTTCTAACACTGTCAGTCTTATTCCACTGTAATCTTCTTCATGACTGTTTCGTGCAGTTGGGGTGTATAGACATGGACAGTCACATCGTACGTGCCAGGTTTAGAGAACTTTTGCTTGGCCGCATATACCGCCTTCTCTCCCTGCTTAGCTTTCACTAGCTCGCGTGTACGTTGCCCCTCCAATTTTAATTCGATATCGACATACACCTCATCATAATTCTCAAGCCCACCCAATTTGGCAGTTAAAATCGTTTGCTCTCCTACCTTAGGAGGTGCTGGTTCACTGCTAAATTCTGCTGTTATATCTGGTTTAGGCCCTCTTGGTTCACACCCAACTAGCGCTAATACGCATAGGATGAGAATGAAGAGGGAAAGCAGGCTTCCTTTCCTGTTTTGGGGATTTCCCATCACTTTCAACCCTTTCATCCCTTCAGTACTCTTTTGCTGGCAAAGTGTGACTAGCTTAGCTTTATCTCCTGCCCCGCACGTTGTCCAAATGGAAAGATTTCTGCGAACGCTCCTTGTAAACCGAGAGTTCCGTATTTTTGTTGAAAGTGCTCTACACTTCCTTGCTGTATAATGCGTCCTTTTTGTAAAAAGATAGCTCGATCACACGCCAGTTCCGCAATATTAAGCTGATGCGTAGAAAAAATAACACTACTTCCTTCTCGCTTAATTTGTTGAACTAACTGGACAAACTCTTCCATCCAATAAGGATCAAGTCCGTTGGTAGGCTCGTCTAGGACCACCAAGGCTGGCTTTGCCAATATAGCCTGCGCAAATAACAAGCGCTGCTGCATTCCTTTTGAGAACGTGCTGACACGTTTGTCTTGTACATCCGTAAGGCCAACTAAGTCGAGCACTTCTTCGGTTCTTGTCACATTAATTTTACGCAAGGAAGCATAAAATTGTAAAGTCTCCCAAGCTGTCAGTCCATTACCGAAGTTGAACTGATCGGGCATATAGCCGATCTGGTTAGAATACTCAGTGCGATTTTCCTTCCAGCTCATGCCATTTACAGTAATGTTACCTTCAGACGGCTGTGTAATGCCTACGATCATCCGTAAAATAGTACTCTTCCCCGCTCCATTGCCGCCACATAATGCCACGATCTCACCAGCATCCATCGAAAGCTCAAATGGTTCAACTAATGTTTGCTGTTTGATCCGTTTACTCACACCCTTAATAAGTAAACGTTCCTTTTTCGATGCACTAGATTTTACATCATGCGCATCTACCACTTTATTTACTGCTTCAGATCTGCTACCCACGGTATCTCCTTCTTTCCCAGGCCAAGATAGATCCAGCCATCATCAATACCACCCAAAGCAGGCAAAAAACAGCGAACAAAGTCGTACCCATACTGGTCTTTAACCAGTCTACCCATTGGTAGTACTCGGGACCAAAAATAGAGCCGCCCCCCATTTTAATGACCATAAAAATACGAACTAATTCGGCTGGATTTAATATGGTTAAAATTTGCACCGCAGGCTTAATTGCTTGATAAGGCAACCAGCCCAAAACGGAGATCAATAGGGTAGGCCAAGCTAAAATAAACAAGAACCAAATGCTAACACCAACCGTTAAAGCCTGCCAACGATTCTGACAGAAGGTTCCGATCCATACGGCAATCCCTAAAAACAGCAAGATTAATAAGATAGAAAAAAGGAAGAAAAACAGTAACAGTGAAAGCGTAAAGCCTTTGCCAAACAAAGCTCCTACCAATCCAGATAGGCCATATCCAAAACTGATAATCGCAATTAAAACAGCAGCTAGCCCCAGATATTTCCCACCAAGAAACGCGGATGTAGAGAGCGGATATGTAGAAAGTAACTGCCAGCTTCCTTCTTCCTTTTCCGAAGTAATAGAAAAGGAACCAAGCAGCAACGTCATCAGTGGTAATAAATATAAGATTAAATTAAGCATAGCTCCTGTCGTATGGGTATACCCCTCCATATAGGCTTGGGCTTGAATCAACAACAAAGCTAGGCTAAATAGCGAGAAGAGGGCTAAGAATGAATAGGCCCACGGATTGCGAAATCCAATCTGTATTTCCCGCTTGGCGATATGGATAGCTTGCATATCAACACTTCCTCTATCTGTAGTCCCTCGGGCAAGTGCGCTTTAACAAATCGTCCTAGTGCCCTGCTCCACTAGCTGGTGTTTCAGTGGATGGAGTAGAACCATTGTGTTCGCCTGCGCTTTTACCTGCATCGTGCTGTTGTGTTGAATGCCCCTCAGTTTTACCTGCATCATGTTGTTGTGTTGAATGCCCCTCAGCTTTACCTGCATCGTGCTGTTGTGAATGTTCGCCAGCCCTGTCTCCCTCTTTATGCTCCATATCACCATGATGCTTCTTATCACCGTGATGCTCCATTTGATCCATATTCATTTCCCAATTATGGCTGTTAAGCTGATCCGCTGTCAGGATTTGGCCTTTACCTTGTTCTTTTACGAACGCTTCCGCAGATTGCTTATCTTTAAAAGAGTACACTCCGTAAGCCATTGGTGTTTTAAATTCTTTATCGTAAGCAAAAGTAGCATCGTTTAGATTCATCCACTCTTTCGTGTGGTAATCACGCACGAATTTCACGTCAATTTTTTCAGTTCCGTTCTTTTTAATCCAAGCAAACAGATCGCCGATATCATCAAATTTTAGTGCTTTTCCATCCTTTAAAATGATTTCCGTTGCATTATGATCATCAGCGATTTGCATGTTGCAGATATCGCATTTATCAACGCTTTCATTAATCGCCACCGGCTGTGCTGACTGTCCTCCACAGCCTGTCATTAAAGCGGAAACCAATGCAATGCTTGCCCAAATCATATGTGTTTTTTTCATTTTGTACGAACCCCCATTAAATAGATAAAATAAATGCTTCCTAAAAACATAATCGCACTAATCACAAGGATTATCGGCGAATGAGTTGTAGGTGCTTGGTTTTGTTGCTCGATTGGCGTCATCAAAGGCTGTGGATCATGCAAAAATGCGCCAGAATGATCATCAAACATGCTCTCTAAAAATAATAGTCCCGGTGATTGAAAGAAAATCTGGAATGCCTCTACTTGATCTGTTAAAGCAAAGAAAAATGGATTAATACGGTAGGACAAATCGCTCTTACCATCCCCTTGCAAATCTACGCTTTGAGCACTGTCCCAATAATTCATCTGCAAAAGGTTATCTGTACTGCCTTGAGCCTCTGCCTGAGTTACGTTTCCAATAAAATGATTGCCTGTAAATGAATTGTCTTTCGATTCTTTCAATTGCAAACCGATGTAATTTTGCAATATTTGATTATAGGAAATTTCATTCTTTTCTGCCGCTTCTACATAAAGCCCAACGCGGTTTCCTTCCACGTAATTACGTTCCACTCTTGCCTTTTGCACATCAAACAGCAGGATACCTTGCGAGTTAACGCTCTCATTTTGCTTGGTGAATCGGTTATCTGTAACGATTGCATTGTCCGAGCCCATGACCATACCGCCAGTTACATTCCGATCGCCCTGATTGTGTATCAAGGTAACATCATTACTAAACATGAGATGATAGCCATAACGGGAATCGTAGACCATGTTTTTCTCCACACGGTTGTTGTGACTGGTCTCTACATAGATACCGTCAAACATATTTTCAACCAAATTCCCCATAATGGTATTGTTGTTGGCCTCTTTCAAGTCAATTCCATTTCCCTTTTTTCCTGGACTGCGTGTTTCATTTAAACCAGTAGGAATAGCTTTTCCCGCCAACAATCCTTTGATCTTGTTACCAATGATCTGGTTATGCTCACCGTTTCGTAGCTGAAGACCTGTTCCCTTTGTTTCAATCGTGAGCTCTTTTACTACATTTCGGCTGCCTTCCATTACTAGCGTAGCAGTCTCTGCACCTTGACGCTCATCTAATAAAGTAAGACCACGCAGACTTGCTTGGTTACTTTTCAAGGTGACTACGGGAGCATCCCCTTGGCTACGTACAGTTACGGTACCCTCTGCCTCTACATGAATCGGCTTAGTGATCAGGATAGGACCACTGTATTCTCCTGCTGGCACTTTGAGAAACGTATCCGTCTTAGCCTGATCAATCAGTTGTTGTAACTCATTTTTCATCTCCTCAGCTTGCGCCGGTCGTATGATGAAACCACTAGCTACCAAACAGGCCAGCATCAGAACCAAGCAAATATAACTACCTATCCTGAAAGCTGTATGTCGCCGCATAAGTCCCCTCCTTTTTGGGGTATGGTAAGCGCAGTCATCCACTCACGCCATTATTATGATAAATATGTCGCTATAACACAGCATGACTCGAAAGGGCTAGTGGGGTATGTCAAATGTGCTTCCTTTTGTAAAGATTTAATAAATTGGACAATATTTACTGAAAAGTAAGGAAACTCGCAAAAAAATAAGCCTGTCTCATTCCTTCAGACAGCGCTTATTTTATCAGAATTGATTTATTTACCTTCTACAGCACGGTAAGCAGAATGGCATGTTGGTCCCACATGTTGGTTTAACGGGAATGCTTGGCGAATCGCTTCTGTAATGAAAGCCTTCGCTGTTTTAACAGCATCCTTCACTTCCGCTCCCTTTGCCAATTCAGCAGTAATTGCAGCAGAATATGTGCAGCCTGCCCCATGAGTAAATGTGGTATCGAATTTTTCTGTTTCTAAGATTTCGAATGACTCCCCGTCAAACAAAAGATCTACCGCTTGGCTATCCTCAAGACGACCGCCGCCTTTGATCAAGACATATTTGGCTCCCATCTCATGGATTTTCTTCGCCGCCGCTTTCATATCTTCAACCGTATTAATCTTTAAACCACTAAGAAATGCAGCTTCGGGCAAGTTAGGTGTTACCACCATTGCTCTTGGGATTAACTCTTCTCGCATCGCTTTAATAGCTTGCTCATCTAAGAGAACAGTGTCTTCCCCTTTGCAAATCATTACCGGGTCAACAACAACCTTCGTTACATTATATTCAGCAATTTTGCGGGCAGCCAGCTCAATTACTTCTTTTGTTGCAAGCATCCCTGTCTTCAGGGCATCTACACCCACATAATGCATAGTTGTTTCCAATTGGGCCTCAATCGCTTCAAGAGGTTGCGGATAAACGAGATGGGCCCAGTTTTCATCCATAGCTACCAATGCTGTAATAGAAGTCATTCCATAAACATTGCGTTCCTGAAATGTTTTTAAGTCTGCCTGAATTCCTGCTCCACCGCTTGAATCTGAACCCGCGATAGTCAGAGCTTTATGCATAGTCATGTGCTTAAAATCCCCCTTGTACTATTCCTGCTTTATACCTGCTAGTATGATTGCTATTCTTCTTATATTGTAAACCTGATGCTCTCAACATAACAGAATAAATTTTAGAGAAGTATACTTTCCGATCATATTGTAAGGAGGTTCCTCTTAACCCCGATATTATTGTTTTATGTCATAGTGGTCCGATTGCTACGTCAGAGGATGCCACTTATGTCTTAAAACATACGACAGGTGTTGTCCGGTTCTTCGGGGCATCCAGTATGGAACGTCTCCCTACGGAAACTGCCATCACAGAGAATATGGGCCAATTTAAAAAGATAATGGAATAATCATATAAAAAAACTCTCCTGCACCTTCAACAAAGCGCTAGGAGAGTTTTTTCATTTTATCTCTTATAGTTTAGCAAATTTCATTGTGTCGCGAGCAATCATTACCTCTTCGTTTGTAGGGATAATGAAAGCTTTAACTGGAGAATGATCGAAAGTAAGATCAGTTTCTTTACCACGTACGTTATTTTTAGAACGGTCGAAGTATACACCCATCCACTCTAATTTATCCAATACGCGACCACGGATGATATCACTGTTTTCACCAATACCGGCTGTGAAAATGATTGCATCTACACCGTTCATTTGCATAGCATAAGAACCGATGTAGTTACGGATTTTTTCTACAAAGATTTGTAGAGATAGCTCGGCACGCTCGTCATTGTTCTCTGCTGCAGACTCGATATCGCGAAGATCGCTGGACAAGCCAGAAACAGCTAGAAGACCAGACTTTTTATTTAGAACATCTACTAATTGGTCAACAGAAAGACCTGTTTTTTGTTGTAGATAAGGAAGCAATGCTACGTCGATATCTCCAGAGCGAGTACCCATTGGCAAACCAGCAAGTGGTGTAAAGCCCATGGATGTATCAATGGATTTACCACGGTAGATAGCAGCCAAGGAAGCACCGTTACCCAAATGGCAGCTAATCAAACGTAGTTTTTCTACTGGACGATCCAATAATTCAGCAGCACGCTGCATTACATACTTGTGAGAAGTACCGTGGAAACCGTATTTACGGATACCGTACTTTTCATAGTACTCAGTTGGGATACTGTACAAGTAAGATTTAGCAGGCATAGTTTGGTGGAAAGCTGTATCAAAAACTGCAACCGCAGGAACGCTCGGTAGAATTTTTTGGAATGCAGTAATTCCCATGATGTTTGCTGGGTTGTGTAGAGGAGCTAGCTCAGAAAGCTCTTCTAGTTTTTTAATTACTTCATCTGTTACCAATATAGAATCTTTAAAAGTCTCGCCGCCGTGAACTACACGATGACCAACGCCATCTAATTCTGTAATATCTTTAATAGCGCCTTTTTCTGGATCAGTTAACAAAGCAATTAGTTTTTTTACAGCTACTTCATGGTCTTTCAGATCAAGCGTTTCTTTTAGCTTCTCTCCATCGCCTACTTGGAATGAAGACATGGAATCCTCCATGCCAATACGCTCCATTAGACCTTTTGCCAATACACGCTCAGAAGGCATGTCAAACAATTGGTATTTCAAAGAGGAGCTACCACAGTTTACGGATAGTACGATTGCCATATGATCACCTTTATCCTATCTTGTTGTTTGTCTTTCGTTGTCTCTCTCGATTAATGAAGAATCAGCATAGACCGATTTCATCACAATCTCTAGTAATCTACTTTAGCATGAATCCTCGCATCTGTGAATGTTATCACAAGAAATTCAGACTCTTTCAAAAAATGTTACTTTTAGTATGTCCAAAACGATACAATCGTACTCAGCGCTCGTTCATCATCCTTCATCGCGTACCGCGGCTATGCTTTTCCCACTTCCTTTTGCATATGAATAATGAGCTGACGAATGAGTCCCCTCCCTCTAAATTTGGGTAGCATGTCAACATTTCCCAACAAGACCGTATCTTTATGCCCACTTGCTCTTTTCGTAATGGAAGGAACAGCAAATCCTTTCTCTACATTTTTAACATAAAATCTAGGAATTAGGCCTCTTTGCTCGTAAAACATAATGACCTCAGAAATAACCGACTCCGGATTTTCGATGGGCAGTTCAACATATGCATTAGAAAAGGAATAGACAAGCTTAGAAATTGAATGTTATTTTTTTTAAAAGCCTCTATCATAACTCTTTACACTGCCTATACCTTTTTAATAATTCTCGTTACTTTTACCCCATTTGATCTTTCCTAAAATCCCGTCCATTAATAAGCTTCAGCCTTTTCCTCTCTTCCTATCACTATCATTCCTTTTGTAAAAAAACTCGTTTCTCTTTCATAGAATCTTCATCCCAGCTTAACCTCATCTCCTGACAAGCTCTTTACAATGAAAAGCGAAAACGAGCTTTTAACAAGGAAAAGGAGCGATTCAACCAATGGAAGTAAACCGTCGTCAGTTTTTAACATTTCTTGGAACCGGCACCGCTGCTCTCGCTTCATTGGCTACAGGGATTCCGGCCCTTGCCAAAGGAGAGTCCATCTCTGGGAAAACAGCAGATCATCTATTTGGCCTTCAATCTCCTCCTAAAGCCTTTCATCCGAAATTCACCCCGATTAAACCAAGCACAAAGGATGACGTCATTCTTCCCCAAGGCTTCACTTACAATGTCATTGCCCTTTATGGTGATAAAATTAACGCTTCCGGCGATACTTTTGGTTTTAATGCTGATTTCAACTGTTTCCTGCCAATGAATGGAAAATCAGATCATGGTTTACTCTGGACGAATCATGAATATTGCGGTGAGCTAGAATACTATGTAAATGGCTATGATAACCTAAACGCTGATCCCCAAAATAATAAACGCACGCAAGAACAAATCAGTAAATACCTGTACGCATTAGGCGGGTCTGTCATTGAAATTAAAAAGGCGCAAGGTAAGTGGACATTGGTTCCTACCTCCAAATATGGTCGCCGTGTTAGCGGATTAACCAAACACCTCATGACAGGCCCTGCCGCTAGCCTGGCGAAAGAAGTAGTCGGTACATTTGCCAACTGCTCTGGCGGTGTCACCCTGTGGAATTCTATTTTATCCTGTGAAGAGAATTTTCAGGATGTGGTCACCGATTGCAAGCTTGCTGATGAGCGCCACTATGGCTGGGTAGTGGAGGTGGACCCATTCGATCCAAGCTCTACTCCTAAAAAGCATACGGCACTTGGACGCTTTTCGCACGAAAATACCGCTATGACACTAGCTCCTGGTGGTCAATTAGTGGTATACATGGGCGATGACGCGACTGATCAGTACGTGTATAAATATGTATCTAAAAATAAGTACGATAAGGCTAAAGGTAAAGCCAACAGCAAGCTGCTAGAGGAAGGCACGCTGTATGTGGCCAATTTTGCAAAGGGGAAATGGATAGCTCTCGATTACCACAAGACCGAAGCCTTGCAAAAAGCTGTGGACAAAGACAAAAAACCGCAATTTACTTCCCAAGCAGATGTGTTGATTAACTGTCGCATCGCTGCAAAAGTAGCTGGTGGGACACCAATGGACCGTCCCGAAGATGTGGAGGTTCATCCGATTGATGGTTCTATCTTTATTTCCCTAACAAACAATAAAAATCATAGTAACTTTTATGGTCATATCATGCGCCTGTTTGAAAAGAATAACGATCACGCTGGCGTAGAGTTTGATTTTGAAATTTTTGCGACAGGTGGTCCGCAAAGTGGCTTTGCGGCTCCAGATAATCTGGCCTTTGATAGTGCAGGTAATCTGTGGGTCGTGACTGACATCTCCTCTGGTTCTATGAATACGGGAATCTACCGTGCCTTTGGGAATAATGGAGTCTATTTTATTCCTACTTCTGGTGAGCATAAAGGCGTAGCTAGTCAGTTTGCTTCAGCCCCAGTTGGTGCGGAGATGACAGGACCTTGGTTTACACCCGATGAAAAAACTTTATTTTTATCCGTTCAGCATCCTGGCGAAAATTTAGAGTCTTACGATAAGCCAACCAGTCACTGGCCTCGCGGAGCATCCTCTCTCGCCTTGCCAGGAGTAATTGCTATTCATGGATTTTAGCCGCTACACCTGCCTTTTGAAGATAGATAGACACTCTATATTAAGAAAGGGAGATAAATCCACATGCTATCATCTATTGGGATTCCAGGTCTTATCCTGATTCTAATTATTGCATTGGTTATCTTTGGCCCTAGCAAGCTGCCTGAGATTGGTCGTGCCTTTGGACGTACCCTAAGTGAATTTAAAACAGCAGCCAAGGATTTAACCAAGGACGAGGAACCGGATCAGTCCTCAGAACTAGCGAAAACGCCAGAAGCAACAAAAGCTATGGAGCCAGCTAAAAAAGAGGTTTCCTAAATTGATTTGTTCGAATCTAGTTGAAAGAGGTAGAATTTCATTGGACCCTTCCAACACTCCAAGTCATATCTTCGACCATCTAAGCGATATGCGAAAACGGATTATTATTGTCATTGCCACATTTTTGATCAGCTTTGTTATCTGCTTTTTATATGTAGATTTTATTTATCAATTCCTCACGAATCGTTCTGGAGAAAAGCTGACCATCTTAGGCCCTACCGATGTACTAACCATTTATATGAGGCTATCTGCATGGGCCGCCGTCGCGATTACGATTCCGATTGCAGCTTTTCAGATATGGGGCTTTGTTTCTCCAGCTTTAACCACTAAAGAACGTCAGGTAACATTGATGTATATTCCCGCTCTGTTTCTGTTGTTTATCAGCGGGGCAATGTTTGCCTATTTTATCTTGTTCCCTATGGTGTATCAATTCGTGCTTGGATTGTCCAACAATAACTTTCAGCTCTTAATTACGGCTAGCGACTATTTCAGCTTTATGCTCGCTTTTTGCCTACCCTTCTCGGTATTATTCGAGCTTCCACTGGTGGTTTTATTTCTCAGTCATTTGGGTATTGTGAATCCGCATCGGTTAGCAAAATTACGCAAGCCCGCTTATTTTCTACTATCCATCATTTCTATCTCGGTAACTCCACCCGACATCATATCGGACATTTTGGTACTTGTACCGCTGATTGGGTTATACGAATTAAGCATTGGAATCTCAAGAATAGTGTATCGTAAAAAGCTAGAGAGAGAGCAGATTACCCTAGGATAGTCGAATTGTTAAAAGAGGCGGCCCATCTCCGATCAAAATCGGGATGAAGACCGCCTCTTTTGCTATATAATGCTCATTCTATCGATTATCCACTTTCTCCGGATACATGTCATGATTCATCATGCGATGCTCTGCCATCTCTTCAAATTTAGTGCCTGGCTTCCCGTAATTGCAATAGGGATCAATCGAAATACCTCCGCGTGGAGTGAATTTCCCCCATACCTCAATATATTTTGGGTCCATTAGCTTGATTAAATCGTTCATAATAATATTCATGCAATCCTCATGGAAATCACCATGATTGCGGAAACTAAATAGATACAGTTTTAAGGATTTGCTTTCAACCATTTTCTTATCAGGTATATAACTAATATAAATGGTTGCAAAATCTGGCTGACCTGTCATTGGACAGAGGCTGGTGAATTCGGGGCAATTAAATTTTACCCAATAATCGCGATATGGGTGTTTATTGTCAAATGCTTCTAAAACATTTGGATTATATTCATAATGA
Organism: Brevibacillus sp. 7WMA2; assembly: GCF_010748895.1. Classification (NCBI taxonomy): domain Bacteria; kingdom Bacillati; phylum Bacillota; class Bacilli; order Caryophanales; family Paenibacillaceae; genus Brevibacillus; species Brevibacillus sp. 7WMA2. The sequence continues at coordinate 4,429,425 of NZ_CP048799.1, read as the reverse complement.
TACGCTGTCTGTTGATTGCCAAGCAGCGTTAAATCTTTTAATTGCGGGTTTGTAGATTGATTATTATGGGTCATCTTTATGAAACTCCTTTAGCTCTTTTTCTCACATCTGCAAGGCACATTTCGGTCAGACGATATTACACGCCTCGTTTATTGCCCCACAGCAGGGTGTGTAGCTGCGGTAGAACTTTGGCATTGTTAAACTCTTTGCTCATGGCTACCTTGTCCACTAACCATTCCAATGATTGTAGTAACCGATCACGCAAGTCTTCTCGTTCACCTTCAATATCAGCCAATTCAGGATTCCCTACTTGCAAATAAAACGGCACCTGCGGATAACGCTGATGTAATTCTTTTGCATACTGGAAATCCTCATCGTCAAATACAACCACCTTCATGCTAACCTGTTGATCAGTTGATTGAAGAGGGTTGTCAGTAAGCTTGGCAACTATTTCATCCAGTCGGTCTATATTTGTCGTCATCCCGGAGCTAGGCGGTTTCGGGGATAAGGTGACATCATCCACTTCAGCTAACCATTCCTGCCATCTGCTCCCCTGGGTTTCCACACCAATGCGAATGTTATGAGAATGTAGCAACTGGACTAGTTCTCCAAGCGGGGCCAGCAATAGCGGATTGCCCCCTGAGATCGTGACATGCGAGAAGCAGTCTTTGCCAAGCTCCTGTAGCTGATTCCAAATTTCCTCCGCTGTCATCATGCTGATTTGCTCTTTAGCCGAGCCATCCCATGTAAAAGCAGAATCACACCAACTGCACCGATAATCGCAGCCAGCCGTACGTACAAACATGGTTTTTTGCCCAATAACCATTCCTTCTCCTTGGATTGTCGGGCCAAAAATTTCTAGCACAGGAATGCTACTCATGATACATCCACTCCCGGCGCATTTCGGCGTAGCTAGTCGGTGTCTCGAATAGCCGTACAAATTCCACACGTACATCCTGTTCGAGATAAATAGAGCTATTGGTAAGCGACTCTTCCATTTTTTCAAAAATCCACGCTACCATATTTTCTGCTGTTGTATTCATTGGTGGTAACGTTTCATTTAAATAACGATGATCTAAATAAACCTCGATCTGTTCCTTCCAGATCGTTTTAATGTCCCCGAAGTCTACGGTAATCCCAATTTCATTGGGACGACCACTAATGCCAAACACAACCTTATAGGTGTGTCCATGTAAATTCTTACATTTCCCTTCGTAAGCATGCAGATGATGAGCGGCATCAAAAGTGAATTCTTTACTTACCAGCACTCGCTTTTGATGATAACGCAGCTCTTTTTTCTGGATATCCTGTTCATATCGCTGCAAGCGTTCGACAATGCGAAAATCATAGAAGTTTCCCATTGTTCGCTCGCTCCTCTTCGTATGCTTCCAGGCCTGCGGCACGCAACTGGCAGGCAGGGCATTCCCCACATCCATCGCCAATCACTCCGTTGTAGCAGGTCAAGGTTTTTTCACGGATATACTCAAACGCACCCAGTTCATCGGATAGCTTCCACGTCTGCGCTTTGTTTAGCCACATAAGTGGTGTATGGATCACAAATGGATAATCCATCGCTAACTGCAACGTGACATTGAGTGATTTGATAAAGGAATCTCGACAATCTGGATACCCGCTAAAATCGGTTTCACAAACACCCGTGATGATATGTCGAGCGCCAATTTGCTTAGCGTAGACCGCTGCAAACGACAAAAAGAGCAGATTGCGTCCATCCACAAATGTATTGGGGATTTCACCTTCTACTTGTTCAATCGCGACATCATCGCGTGTCAACGCATTAGGAGCCAATTGGTTTAACAGACTCATATCCATAATCGTCTGCCCTACACCTTGTTCCTTGGCAATTCGCTGCGCACATTCAATTTCTTGCTTGTGACGCTGGCCGTAATCAAAAGTGACTACTTCCACCTCACCAAACTGTTTTAATGCCCAAAACAAACACGTTGTGCTATCTTGGCCACCACTAAATACAACCACCGCTTTGTCTTTTTTCATCTCGCTTCATCCCTTTCGTGTTCTTGAAGAATCGTTGTCTTCAAGGGTCTACGAAGAAAGAGCGTTCTTGAACTTTCATATGAAACTTGTCCCCAGGTAGTTTTTTATAGAGGGAGTTCGCGAACCTCTCCCATGCACCAAGGCATGGAATTCTTCTGGTTGTCTGGTTGCGGTAAACAGACTTCTCCATTATACGCTGTTTTGATAGAAAGTATAAGGTTGTTTTATAAATTACAAATTTTTACTTAGTTGATCCTAATAGATTTAATAAAGCAAACCATTTACGATTACTAAAGGAGCCATCTCTATGTCTTTTCTTAAACCAAAAGCCACTGAGCGTATTTTGGTTATTGTTCACTTTAGAACCTTTGTAGCTTTTGTTTATCCTTGTTTTATGTAGTAATGCAGCCATTTGTAAACTCTTTACATTATTCACATGTAATAAAAATAAAACAAGATAGGAACACCACATTCCTACCTTGTCTAATCCGAAAGACTTGTTATATTCCATCTATGACCCCTACAAGCCTTCTTATTGGTCTATTTCTCTTGGATTCAGCCAAATCTAGTTTCTTTCACACATCCTTTATTTCTTGCTCTCCATTGTTTTGCTATTGGTAAGACCATAAACAGTTTATATTTCCCCTTGTTTCTTAACCAATACAAGAATCGCTTCTACAGCTTCTTCAATTGAACAATGAGCGGTTTCTAAAATGAAATCAGGATTAACCGGCGGCTCATAGGGCGCACTAATTCCTGTAAACTGGCTTATTTCTCCCGTTCTCGCTTTTTTGTACAAGCCCTTCGGATCTCTTTGCTCACAAACCTCTAACGGACACTTTATATAGATTTCATAAAAAACCTGATCAGCAAACAGCATTCGAGCCATTTGTCGGTCTTCTTCATAGGGGGAAATAAACGAAACGATAGTCATAAGCCCCGCATCCACAAACAGCTTGGCTACCTCTGCTACCCTGCGAATATTTTCTTGCCGATCTTCTTTGCTAAATCCTAAATTTTTATTCAAACCATGCCGGATATTATCGCCATCCAGCACATAGGAGCGAATTTTTTGAGCCAACAGTGCCCGCTCAACAGCAAATGCAATCGTTGACTTCCCTGATCCGGATAATCCAGTTAGCCATAGCACACAGCTTTTATGGCCGTTTAGTCCAAAGCGTTCCTGTTGTGTTACTGTTGACGTTTGCCACACAATCTGTTGCGTATGATCAGTCGGTTGATTACCCACTTCCTCACTCTCTCCCTCTTTTTTTATTACATTATGCACAGTTGCTTGTACCATTGTTAAGCTTGTTCCACTCGGTTTGACGGGCCGCTTACTTCTGTCTCAATAATGTGTCGGCTCCTACATATTTGAATATAGTAGTAAGGAAAATGAGCAAGATAGCTGGCAGTCCATTACAAGCAAAATTCCGGTGTAGAAAAGGGGGATTTGACATGTTATCTTTATCTGAAGCCCTTTTAATAAGCGCCCCTAACGGTGGTGGTTTGGCTTGTTATGAAAACAGAGTAATGCACGTATTTGATAACTTCTCATCAACGGGACTTGCCCTACACAACTCATCTGTCATACGTTCTTTTCACCTTGCTGATTCAGCTTTACTCATGTTCTATCACCCTGATGGTGCTCAAAAAAAGTTGATTAATCATGATCTGGCCGATATCCATGATCTGCTGGTACGAGATGATGTGTTATATGCTGTATCTACTGGCACAAATGAAGTTGTTTCGCTTTGTACGGATACTGGGAAAATTACGCAACGATGGTCATTTCCTGGTGAAGGAGATTCTTGGCATGTAAACTGTATTGATTTCTGGAATGGCCGTTTGGTGGTATCTGCCTTTTGTGAGGGAATGAAACACGGAGATTATTATAACGATCCTCTTTACAATGGCTTTATCATGGATGTGGAAACGAAGGAAAAGCTCTGGTTGGAGCTGACTCATCCCCATACTCCGAAAGCAGAAGGGAATCGTCGGTATGTATGCGATTCAGGACTACAACGTCTTTTAATACAAGAGGATGATCAGACTCATTCATTACTCCATCCCGGATATCCACGCGGGCTCTGCTTTACAGATGATTACATTCTGCTAGGGGTTAGTCAGCCGCGTAATTTGACCACGGAAAAGAACGCCAGTATTAAGATCATTGATAAAAAATCTTTAATCCAGGTCGATGAGATCGAGCTACCATTCACAGAAGTCTATGACATAAAAATTCTGCCTGCCCAGCTCGTTCACAGCTATCGTTTTGATCAAATGATACTGTAAACAAAAAACATTCCACGTTCCTACTTCATGGACACGTGAAATGTTTTTTCTTTTTTATCTATTCATAATCAAAGTGATCGGGATCGGGGCCGAAACGTTGATCTCGATTCAATCCGTCTAACAGCGCCATGTCTGCATCCGTAAGCTCAAAATCAAACAGACCCGCATTCTCAATAATCCGTTCTTTTTTCACAGATTTAGGTATAACCAGAACATTATGCTGTAAATCCCAGCGTAACACGATTTGAGCAGGAGTTTTCTGATAGCGCTCTGCCATTTCCTGCAGCAGAGGAACCTCCAGATTACCTCGCATCAGAGGACGCCAAGCCTCTACATAAATTCCGTTCTGCTCGCAGTACTGACGCAATTCCTTCTGTATTAAATAGGGATGCATCTCTATCTGGTTCAGCATCGGTTTCACTTCACATACTGACAACAAATCTTCCAAATGATGAATATGAAAATTACTTACACCAATCGAACGGACAAGCCCTTTTTTATAAAGAGTCTCCAACGCTCTCCACGTCTCTTTATATTTACCAGGAACCGGCCAATGCACCAAATATAAATCAATATAATCCAAGCCTAATTTTTGAAGACTAGCATCAAAGGCTTGTAAGGTTGACTCATAGCCTTGCTCCGTGTTCCACACCTTTGTCGTGACAAAAATCTCGTCACGTGGAATTTTACTATCTCGGATCGCTTTGCCGACTCCAGCTTCATTTTCATAAATAGCCGCTGTATCGATGCTTCGATAGCCAGCCTCCAGCGCCATATGAATGGCTTGCTCCACCTCAGCGCCGTCTTCTGCCTTATAGACTCCAAGCCCTAGCCACGGCTTTACTACTCCGTTTGCCAATGTTGCTCCATCTGTCATACGTAACGTCATATCTATCCCTCCGCTCACAAAAGTCTCAACGCTATGATAGCATACAACAATCTATTTCGTAATTTTTTAGGCAAGAACGTAGTGAATACATCGATGCAAAGAGCAATCGATGAAATCGGTACATCCTATCCAATCCTATCTATCGTCTGATAACACGTTACCTATTCACGAGCTAACTACAATGCCAAAAGAGCTGACTATCAAATATCACTTTGCTAAAAAGGAATATAGAAATGTCAATTGGGAAGTAAATCTCACGGATAAAAAGTAGAAATAGGTTAGAAAAAATAGAAAGAGCCAGACATTCTGGCTCTTTTCCTTATAAGTAACTAGCTCTTCTTTCGCTTTACGCCAATACTTGCTTAATTCGTTCAATCGCCCAATCCAGCTCTTCTTTCGTGATAACAAGCGGCGGTGCAAAACGAATCGTCGTATCATGCGTTTCCTTACACAGCAAGCCTAATGCTTTTAAGCTTTCACAATACGGACGTGCTGGTGTATCCAGCTCTAATCCGATAAACAAGCCTTTACCGCGAATCTCTTTCATATGCGGGCTCTTGATCTCTTTTATTTTTTCCATAAAATAAGCGCCAAGCTCTAGGGAGCGTTCCACTAATCCTTCTTCTTCCAATACTTCCAGCGCGGCCACTGCTACTGCACAGCCTAGTGGATTTCCACCAAAGGTAGACCCGTGGGAGCCTGGTTCGAATACGCCTAATACCTCGCTGTCAGCGGCTACAGCAGAGATTGGGAAAACTCCGCCGCCTAACGCTTTACCCATAATGTACATATCTGCTTTTATACCTTCCCAATCTGTGGCAAACATTTTTCCTGTACGTCCAAAGCCAGTTTGGATTTCATCTGCTAGCAGCAAAACATTATGCTCGTCACAGAGACGTCGCGCTTCACGTAAAAAGCCCTCCTCTGGGATGACAATCCCAGCTTCTCCTTGAATCGGCTCTACTAAAAAAGCGGCCGTATTAGGAGTAATCGCTTCTGCTAATGCCTTGCTGTCACCGTACGGAATAACCTTGAAGCCAGGGGTAAATGGTCCAAATCCACGTTTATATTCATCTGCGGAGGAGAAGGAGGTAATGGTTACTGTGCGTCCATGGAAGTTCCCTTCACACACAATAATTTCCGCTTGATTAGCCGGCACTTTTTTACTATCATACGCCCAACGACGTACTGCTTTAACTGCTGTTTCCACCGCTTCTGCTCCCGAATTCATTGGTATGACCATATCTTTGCCTGTCAAGGTAGCCACTTTTTCATAAAAATGACCAAGCTGATCGTTGTAAAAGGCTCGCGAGGTTAAGGTTACTCTATCCGCTTGATCCTTCAGCGCTTGAATGATTTTTGGGTGGCGATGTCCTTGATTCAAGGCAGAATAGGCACTTAACATATCTAAATAGCGAGTGCCCTCAGGGTCTTCTACCCAGACGCCCTCTGCTTTGGAAATAACAATCGGCAATGGATGATAATTATGTGCTCCGAACCGTTCTGTCTGATCAATAATTTGTTTTGTCGTTGTCATAAATAAACCTCCCTATATCTGTCTGCTTATAGTTTTATGCATTTTCTATGCCAGCAAAAAATTGTAAAAAACCAAGCGTTTCTTGCACGAAATGAGCTTACTACGCAAAAAAAATTTGCACAAACAATTGCAAAAGGTCTTCCCTAGCAAAAATATTTTGCACCTCCCTCTATCTATGTTAGAATGACTACACCAAATTGATAAAATGACGAATTGAGGTGAGCTGCTATGTCCACTTCTCGGTTGATGGACGGAACAACCTTTCTTGCAATGGTTGCTCATATTTTAGACGAAATGAATGAAGGTGTGCACGTGATCGACGCGGATGGCACCTCTATTTTATATAATCGTAAAATGGCAGAACTAGAAGGCATGCAAAAAGAAGATGTTCTTGGCAAAAAGCTGCTAGACGTTTTTCAATTTTCCCCTGATCAGGAAAGCACCTTACTTCAAGCTCTACATAAGGGAGAGAGCCTGCGCCAAATCAGACAAACCTATTTAAACGGAAAGGGACAAGAGATTACTACCATTAGCAACACTCTCCCCTTGCAGCAACATGGAAAAAATATTGGAGCAGTGGAAATCGCTAATGATGTAACCAAAATGGAGCGGATGATACGTGAAAATTATTTTGTAAAAAAAGAGATGGGTAACACTCGTTATACCTTTGCCAGCATTATTGGAAATAGTCCTGCCATTCGTGAAATGATTGAACATGCAAATCGAGTAGCACGCACCTCCTCCTCCGTTCTGATTGTCGGAGAAACTGGAACTGGCAAAGAGTTGTTTGTGCAAAGCATTCATAATGCAAGCATGCGAGCCAAGTCCCCTTTTATTTCGCAAAATTGTGCAGCTCTCCCTGACAGCTTAATCGAGGGACTATTATTCGGCACAACAAAGGGTGCCTTTACGGGAGCCATAGAAAGACCTGGTTTATTTGAGCAAGCAGAAGGTGGAACCCTGTTTTTAGATGAACTAAATTCGCTTAACCTATCCCTTCAAGCCAAATTGTTGCGCGCCTTGCAGGAGAAAACCATCCGACGCATCGGTGATACCAAGGATCGTACCATTAATGTACGCATTATCGCCGCTATTAATGAGGACCCAATCGAAGCAATCTCAGCAAACAAATTGCGCAAGGATTTATATTATCGTCTAGGTGTGGTCACCCTGCTCATTCCGCCGCTGCGTGAACGTCGTGAGGATATTCCTCCTTTAGTTACTCATTTCATCGAAAAATATAACCGCCTGTTTCAAATGGATGTAGTAGGTATAACCGAAGACGTACAACGTTTTTTTGGAGATTATGATTGGCCTGGAAATGTTCGTGAATTAGAACACTTCATTGAAGGTGCGATGAATTTAATGCTAACCGATGAAACCAGCATTGCACTTGACCATCTACCTCTCCACCATATTCGGCGTAAACTACCTGGATCAACATCCATTCCTTCTTCGCCAGCCTTCGAGGGTCAGGAACAAAAGGGGATAGATCATAGAGAAGCCCCTTTGTCATCTATTCCATCTAGTAGAGCCTATTCGACAGGAACCACCAATACTCAACCAATTTTGCACGAGTCTTATATGAAAGATACCCTACACCTCTTACAGCAGGATTCTTTATCACTAAAAGAAGTGCTACAATCCTTTGAAGCGATCTATCTTCAAAAAAAATTAGATCAGTTTGCAGGAAATATATCCCATACCGCAGAACATATAGGGATGAGTCGACAAAGTTTGCAATATCGCTTACGCCGTTTACAACAAGAAAATCAATAAGTATCAACATGCAAAAAAAATTGGCAGCAAAGTTTTTCAAACAAAAACCGACAATTTTTTTTGCACCCCTTTTTATTTATCTTTATAATTCGGAAAATTTGAATTGGTACGAATGTTGCATAATATTTTCTCTGTAAACGCATACATCTCACTGTGAGATCATAGAAAGGAGAGAAGGACATGTCCACACAACGTTCCTCTCATGAATTGCAACGCACGCTGAAAAGTAGACACTTATTTATGATCTCACTCGGCGGAATTATTGGCACAGGACTCTTTCTAGGCTCCGGCTATACCATTAGCCAAGCAGGTCCGATCGGAGCCATCATTTCCTACCTTGTAGGTGGGTTTATCATGTATCTCACCATGCTCTGCCTCGGTGAATTATCGGTTGCTATGCCTGTATCTGGCTCGTTCCAGACGTATACAACTAAATTTATTAGTCCAGCAATGGGTTTTACTATTGGATGGATATACTGGTTGGGCTGGGCTGTAACAGTAGCTCTGGAGCTTTTATCTTCTGGTCTACTCATGCAACGTTGGTTTCCAGATTCACCCGTCTGGATGTGGTGCGCTATTTTTGGCGTCATCCTCTTTTTACTTAATGCCCTGTCAGCTAAAGCTTTTGGTGAGACTGAATTCTGGTTCTCCAGTTTCAAGGTAGCGGCTATTTTAGCCTTTATCGTGCTCGGCGGTGGTGCAATGTTTGGTATCATTCCCTTCCGAGGTGACGAAGCTGCTCCCATGCTAAGCAATTTTGCCGAAACCTCCTGGCTGCCTAATGGAATTACTGGTCTGTTGCTTACGATGATTACGGTGAATTTCTCCTTTCAGGGAACCGAGCTCATTGGCATTGCTGCTGGTGAAAGTGACAATCCAGAGCAAAACATTCCAAAATCAATTCGAGCTACCGTTTGGCGAACACTCATCTTTTTTGTGCTGGCAATCACGATTTTAGCCGGCCTGATTCCCCATCAACAAGCAGGAGTGATTGAAAGCCCATTCGTCATGGTGTTCGACAAAATTGGTATCCCATATGCCGCCGATATTATGAATTTTGTTATCCTAACAGCATTACTATCTGTAGCTAATTCCGGTTTATATGCGGCCACTCGAATGCTGTGGTCTTTATCTAAAACAGAAATGGCCAGTCCAACACTCGGTAAAGTAAACAAAAAAGGCGTCCCCATGAACGCCCTATTACTCACATTTTCCATTTCCCTGCTATCCTTGCTTTCCAGCGTGTATGCTGAAAATACCGTATATCTCTGGTTGATCTCCCTTGCAGGATTAGGAGCACAGGTAGGCTGGATTTCAATTTCTGCCTCTCAATTAGCATTCCGTAAGCATTATCTAAAAAATGGTGGGAAGCTAAAAGATCTCAAATTCCGGACTCCGTTTTATCCAATCCTGCCCTTAATTAGTTTGACACTCAACCTAGTTGTACTTATCAGCCTAGCCTTTGATAAAGATCAGCGGATTGCCTTATATTGCGGCGGAGTGTTCGCTCTATTCTGTTTACTCTATTACTTCCTGCGGATTAAAAGAAAGCCCATGAGTAATGGATCTCCAGAGGATAATAAAACGTACCACATCATCTAGCTCCCTAATAGAAGCGGCCCTCTGATGTTATGTCGGGGGCTCATTTTTCTTTCTAATAAGAAAATTCTGCACCCATTTCTACTAAATGAGTAGGTTAAACAAAGTAGGATGATGATTGATTTCCATGAAAGGGAAGTTCTTTTGCTTCATTCGTTCCATTAATGCCTCATAATCATCCTTTTGCTTTAATTCAATGCCAACTAATGCAGGTCCGTTATCCTTATTATTTTTCTTGGTATATTCGAATCTAGTAATATCATCTGTAGGCCCTAGCACCTCATCAAGAAACTCCCGCAAGGCCCCCGCACGCTGAGGAAAGTTAATGATGAAGTAATGCTTTAGTCCCTCATAGATTAAAGACCGTTCCTTAATATCTTGCATGCGATCAATATCGTTATTTCCTCCACTAACGATACAAACCACATTTTTCCCTTTAATTTTATGCTTGTACTCATCCAGTGCCGCGATGGTAAGTGCCCCGGCAGGCTCAGCTACAATTGCATTTTGATTATATAAATCAAGAATTGTACTGCATACCTTTCCCTCTGGTACCGTGACAATATCGTCAAGCACCTCTTTACATAGCTCGTATGAGAGCTGCCCTACCTGCTTAACCGCAGCCCCATCCACAAATGTATCAATCTCTTGCAAAGCGATCACTTGATTCTCTCTAAAGGACTGCTTCATAGAAGCCGCTCCTTGGGGCTCTACTCCAATGACATCGGTTAGAGGGCTAATCCCCTTGACACAAGTTCCAACACCTGCCGCCAGGCCTCCTCCTCCGATACCTACAAACAGGTAATCCAACGCTTCTGTCATATCATTTAGGATTTCCATGCCTACCGTGCCTTGACCCGCAATAATTTTTTCATGGTCAAATGGATGAATGAACGTCATGTCATGTTCCTTACCATATTTGATCGCCTCAGAAAAAGAATCATCGAAGGTATCACCCACTAATACAATCTCAACCTGATCGCCGCCGAATAACTTCACCTGAGACACCTTTTGACGAGGTGTTGTGCTGGGCATAAAGATCGTACCGCGAGCTCCTAAAGCTTTACAGGAATAAGCAACCCCCTGTGCATGATTACCTGCGGAAGCACAAACGACACCACGTTTCATTTGCTCATCCGATAATGTACGCATGAGATAATAAGCACCGCGCAATTTAAAGGAACGAACAACCTGTAAGTCCTCCCGCTTTAAGAATACATTGCATTGGTATTTATCTGACAAAACGGCATTGTACTGTAGCGGTGTTTTGACAATAACTTCTCGCAATAGATGACTCGCCACCAGAATATCTTCTATAGTTAGCTTGCTGGTTGTTACATTCATCAGTTTCTCCGCCTCTCTATTTTTTTCGATAACAAAAAACTCGCCCAGCATGAAAGAATTTTACTTCCATTGCTTAGGCGAGAGTCGCGATACCACTGAGCATTCTCCGTTTCTTCACAAAAACGGACTCCACAAGTCTAATTCCCCCTTCCTTCATGACTCGCATGTAAAGCGATCCATACACCACATACGTTCAAGAAGGTTCAAATAGACTTAGTCCGATAACGTGGACAATTCGTTGTCATGTACTAATGATCGCAGAGATTGAGAGTTTCGGTAAGCTCTGACTCTCCCCCTGCTTCTGCTCTGCACTGATCTGTTCCACAACAAAGCTCTGAGGTGATTTTCAAGGAAAGATAGCGACCATCTTCGCAGCACATTGAGACGGCTCTCTGACACTAGAGCTTTCTTTTACTCTTCCTCTTCACGGCTTCATGCATATTTTTTCATAACATTCCAATACTTATTGTTCAGAATTATAGTGAGATGTTACTGGCTTGTCAACCTTACAAAAAAAGTGCCGCCACGAACAAAGGAATTGTTTCGGGACGACACTTGAAAAAGAAGCAAAGCGAAAAGACTGTAAGTAAACAATCCGATTGTCTTACGCTTCTACATGTTTTTGCGTTTGTTCATTGTAAATATTGGTGTCTAACTCTTTCGTTACACGGCTAGTGATCACACCGGCTACCATACTGCCGCTCACGTTTAGAGCTGTACGTCCCATATCAATTAATGGCTCTACAGAAATTAACAAACCAGCTAATGCAATTGGCATGTTCATTGTAGAGAGGACCAGAAGAGCAGCAAAAGTGGCTCCACCACCTACGCCTGCAACTCCAAAGGAACTAATCGCAACGACAGCAATAAGAGATACGATGAAAGAAGGCGTCAATGGATCAATCCCAATTGTAGGGGCAATCATCACAGCTAACATGGCTGGATAAATACCTGCGCAACCGTTTTGACCAATGGATAAACCAAAAGATCCAGCAAAGTTAGCTATGCCTTCCGGTACTCCCAATTTATCACGCTGCGTTTCTACGTTTAAAGGCAATGCTCCTGCACTTGAACGTGAAGTGAATGCAAAAGTTAAAACAGGAAACGTCTTTTTCAAATAAGAAATAGGGTTAAGTCCAGTAACAGCAAGTAAAATCAGATGGATAGCAAACATAATGAGAATCGCGACATAGGAAGCAAGCACAAACTTTCCTAATTTAAGAATTGCTAAATAATCGCTAGTAGCCGTTACTTTGGTCATGAGAGCTAGTACCCCATAAGGAGTTAAGCGTAAAATAATGCTCACTACCCGCATAATTATCGTATAAAATGTATCGACAATTTTGGCAAAGAATGCAGCGTGTTCCGGTTGTTTCCCCTTTACACCTAAGAACGCCATGCCAAGCAAGGCAGCAAAAATAACAACTGCAATCGTAGAAGTAGAACGTTGGCCTGTTAGATCAAGAAACGGGTTGGCCGGTAATAATTCCACGATTTTCTGAGGAAGAGATAAATCTTGAATTTGACCAAACGTCTTTTCTAGTTGAGCAGCTCGATTTGTTTCCTGGTCGCCTTGCTGAATTTGAACAGCTTCTAAATGAAAGGCGAGTGTTGTTCCAATCCCAATAGCGGCAGATACTGCAGTGGTTGCAATTAGGATACCAATAATTAAGGAACTAATTTTTCCAATATTATTCGTTAGCTTAACCTTTGTAAAAGCAGCTAAAATGGAGATAAATACCAGTGGCATTACAATCATCTGTAAAAGCTTAATGTAGCCTTTACCTACAATGTTAAACCATTCTATCGAATCCTTTATAATGTCTGTTTTTGCCCCATAGGTAAGCTGTAAGCCCACTCCGAAGACAATCCCAACAGCCAGTGCGGTAAACACACGCTTCGAAAAGGAGATATGTTTCTTTTGCATGGTATATAGTCCAAAAATAATGAGTAACATGATAGCAATATTAAGTAAAATCCAAACTGTTGACAATGGATTCCCTCCGTTCTGTCTGATAAATTCTCATGAAGGTAACTAAAGCATATTCAAGTTATAATACATTAATTCCTATATGTAAAGTAGGATTTAAACTTTACCATATTTTTTTTAAAAATGCCACATAAATAAGCATGGTCTCTATCTTTACATTAAGATAGAAACCATGCCCCTATGATCTAGGCGCCCACAAAATAACACCCACACCAACTATACAAATCGCTGCTCCTAGCCAGTCATACATATCTGGGGTCTTTTTATCTACTAACCACCCCCAAATAATCGCTAGGATAATAAATACTCCTCCATAAGCTGCATATACTCGTCCAAATGTAGGAAATCTCTGCAAAGTTGGAATAATCCCATAAGCGATAAGAATGATGCTCCCTACAAGACCATACCAGGCTGGTTTTGCCTCTCGTAACCATAGCCAAACCAGATAGCCGCCACCAATCTCAGCTAGACCGGCTGTGATAAATAAGAAAATTGATGCTAACAATGACTTTCTCCTTCTGGGCATATCCGTTATTTGGTTATGCTGTATAATTGTATCGTTTTATTCCATTTACTAATTTCTTTTTTCCATGTCATACCGACATTCTCCGCAACACGTCTGGACGCTACGTTCCTTTTATCAATAAGTGAAATCAAACGGTCATGGCCAAGCTTATGGAAACTATATTCTCTACAAGCAACCGCACATTCTGTAGCTAATCCTTGTCCCCAATATTTACGGACAATCAAATAACCAATTTCAATTTCTTGTTGAAGATTAATTTCTTGAGGTACCAAGCCGCATTGCCCTATAAATTCCCCATCCTGTTTATTCTCAGCAATCCAAAATCCTATTCCGTATTTTTCATAATTCCCCTGATTCCACTTGATCCATGCAACCGTCTCTTCTTCATTTTTCGTAGATGGATAGAACTGCATAGCAATAGGGTCAGTAAATATCCTGCGTAATTTTTCCACATCTGACAACTTCATTTTTCGCAAGATCATTCTGTTTGTTTCTAATTGAAACATAGCCTGTCACCTCTTTTCAATAGTTTCCATTCCTTATGTAATACATAGCAAAATCAAGCAAAGACACCTCATCAATACTTATATATCTACTTATTATAATTGGCACTATATTATAATTATTCAGGATATTCAACTCTCCCATACAATTATATGTGTAAATAATCATATATTTATTTATGCAGATATAATATAGATAAATTCTAATAAAAATGACATGATAAAAATAACAATTAGTTTATTTATAAACATTAGAGGACTTCTTTAAAAATTTAGGATGATATCTATTCATAAAAATATAGCTATGTGGCATACTCTTTCTTGGTTGGCTTTACACGTTGAGAAGCTGTTGATAGTAAGATATTAGGAGTAAAAACAAAAGAGGTATATGGTATGTGGTATATACTTATTATTTCCTATTTTTGGACAAAATGGCAACATGAAATTTATAGGAAATTCGTAACTGTTCATTAAGCATTATTCACATGAAGGTATGTCTAAAAAAAAAGCTGCTCTCCTATTTCAGAAGAGCAGCTTTTTTAACATATTGATCCTGATTTAGCTTAAACGAATAATCGTGATACTTGTTGGTATAGTGGCGGCTAAAGTGGCTATCGCTGCTACACCAAATAGTTGTACCTGAATGGTTGCTCCAGCCGGTACAGGAACGATTACCTGTGCTTCGAATGCTGTTACACCAACTATTGGTGAAACGACACTACCCGGTACTGGAACACCATTTACTAAAATACGCGAGCTTACAAGAAGGGAAACAGAAAGGTTAATAGTATAAGCAATAAAATAGTTACCGGTCGCTGCTACTGTAAAGGTATCGCTGGTTGCATTGACTGTAATGCCTGGTCCAATATCCTGAGCATTAGGGAATGGAACAAGTGTACCACCTATCAATACAGCGATAAGTCCACCAGTTAAATTCGCTGCAAAGGCAAAAGTACTCGTAGCAAGAGCTCCGGTTGGACCTGTTGGGCCGGTTGGACCTGTTGGGCCGGTTGCTCCGGTTGCTCCGGTCGCTCCAGTCGCTCCGGTCGCTCCAGTCGCTCCGGTCGCTCCAGTCGCTCCCGTTGCTCCGGTTGCCCCGGTTGCCCCGGTCGCTCCCGTTGCCCCGGTTGCCCCGGTCGCTCCCGTTGCTCCGGTCGCTCCGGTTGCTCCGGTTGCTCCGGTCGCTCCGGTCGCTCCCGTTGCTCCGGTTGGGCCGGTTGCTCCAGTCGCTCCCGTTGCTCCCGTTGCTCCGGTTGCTCCAGTCGCTCCGGTCGCTCCCGTTGCTCCGGTTGCTCCGGTTGCTCCGGTTGCTCCGGTTGGGCCGGTCGCTCCCGTTTCCCCGGTCGCTCCGGTTGCTCCCGTTGCTCCAGTCGCTCCGGTTGCTCCGGTCGCTCCCGTTGCTCCGGTCGCTCCCGTTGCTCCCGTTGCTCCCGTTGCTCCCGTTGCTCCGGTCGGGCCGGTTGGGCCGGTCGCTCCCGTTTCCCCTGTCGCTCCGGTTGCTCCGGTTGCTCCGGTTGCTCCAGTCGCTCCGGTCGCTCCGGTCGCTCCGGTTGCTCCCGTTGCTCCGGTTGCTCCGGTTGCTCCGGTTGCTCCGGTTGCTCCAGTCGCTCCAGTCGCTCCGGTTGCTCCAGTCGCTCCCGTTGCTCCTACTGGAGTAAGGCTAGTTAGAATGCTTTGAAGCTGTTGCAATAAACTTAAAAGAATTTGTAATGTGCCTGGGTCAATTTGGAAAAGTAAAGTAAATTCTTGTAGCGTATTGAGTAAGGATTGGAATTCAGTTACAAAAGCACTTGGGTTAAACGGCTGCGTATCTAATATAGTTAGTAAACCGTTAATAATAGAATTTAATTCTGACAATTGGCCAGGGCTAAGACCAGCCTGAGCTCCAAATATACTTAACTCCTGCAATAGTATTTTCAGTGTTTCAATATTTGCTGGACTAGGATTTGCAAAGACGGCTGGTACTGCGGTAATTAACCCATTTAATATTGAAATAAATGTAGGAATTAGTCCTAGTGGTATGGGTATTGGACCGCTTCCTGGGCCGGTCGGACCTGTTGGGCCGGTCGCTCCAGTTGCTCCAGTTGCTCCGGTCGCTCCAGTTGCTCCAGTTGCTCCGGTTGCTCCAGTTGCTCCGGTTGCTCCGGTTGCTCCAGTTGCTCCGGTTGCTCCAGTTGCTCCGGTTGCTCCAGTTGCTCCGGTCGGACATTCAATAAAGGTAATAAACGTAGATCTGCAAGTGGTAGAAGAACTGTGGCTACAATGTCTATGCGCAAACAGTGGATCTTTTCTTAAATAAAGATCTAACTCCGATTGAATAATGCTGTCGTAAATCTTGTCAATTTCAAAACGATTATCCAACGCAATAACACCTTCCTTTCTCCTTTACAGTATTCAAATTATTAAAAAGGGTATGGTGTAAATAAACTATTTTTAGAAAAATGTGCCTCTTTTGTTGTACATGTAACGGTATGTTCATCACCCTTTAGCCAAAAAAAGAAGCGTCCAAATTCATCATTTAGACGCTTCTTCCCTTATGTATTTAACTCTGTAGCAAATCGTAATGAGGTAATTTAATTTCTATCCTGTAATTTTTAAAGTACAATCTCTTTACTAATCACAGCTGGGTTTCCTCCTACGACAACGTTATCCGGCACGTTTTTCGTTACGACAGCTCCTGAAGCGATAACTACATTATTTCCAATCCTAACCTCTGGATTAATGATAGCCACCCCCACCAATCCATACATGATTGCCAATGACAACTGGTTTCCCATATTCCAAATTACTTGCCCGCTCTAAAGGATGGAGAGGATGCATAGCCGTATAAATATGAACACTTGGTCCCAGCATACAATGCTCGCCTATACGTATTTCACAAACATCAAGCATGATGCAATCGTAGTTGGCAAAGAAATGCTCTCCAAGATGAATATTGTATCCATAACCACATCGAAAGCTAGGCTGTATAACACTTAAGGTTAATAGAGACATAAAAAAATCCATCCCTTCAATGTGAGGGATGGATTTAGTGATTATATATGCCATGTGATAAAAGGATGTACCGTTACATCGCTACAGCCTTTTTCATTTCTAAATAAGTAGGCTCTCCAATTAGCCCTAATCGCCATAGAGAAACACCTTTTAAACCGTATCGTTTAGCTAGACCAATTTTACTGTTAATGGTGCCAGCATTTTCACTGCCCATAGAGATACCTAGGATCAGCTTCTCTTTTGGCACTTGCTTTAACGCAAGCTGGATAGCCTCATTTACTTTGTCCAAATTCTCCGGCTGTCCCTTTTGTCCATAGTCATACGCCATGATAATCAAATCGTCTGCCATAGCACTTAATTGTGCATAATCGTAGCCTTTATAGGAACCGTTTGGCGGATGCAAGATTAGTGACAGCTTTTTACCTTCCTGATGTAACACAGGAGCTAACTGTCCAATAAATTCCGTGTATAGACGTTTCTCAAGCTCGATATCTCCGCTCAAGCCCAATCCTTCAAAATCTAAGGCAACTCCTTCAAACGGCTGATTGCGCACAGTTTGTAAAATTCCATCGATCGTTTGTTGACGTAGCTGCGCGGTTTGAAGCATTTTCATTAGCTCACCTTTGCGATCTGAAGCAAAAACCATGAAGTATGGCTGTGTTCCGCCTGCCTTTGCTTCACTTACAATCCCCTCTGGCGTTACATCTCCTGCTGATTTAGGCCAATAAAAATCTTTTCCTTGAAGTGTAAACTCACCATTTTCGTTGATTCTTGCCCAACCAAAGGCAACTGCATCAAAGGAAGGGATAAGTTGTCGCTCACTAAATGAAGAAATGGCATAGAAAGCCATCGTATATATATCTTTTGGTGGAGATTGCAATAATACAGTTTGGTTAGCACCGTCCCAGTTAACCGTAGCCCCAAATTGCTCACTGAAAACCCGCAACGGGATTAATGCGCTCCCCTTGTAAAGCGTAGGGCTTACAGCCAATTTGATTGGTTGATTATTCACATAAGCAGTAGCATTGTTGATTTGTAGGCGAAGCTGTGTTCCAGCAGTTCCATTTGGATTGGTAGCAACGATCGTCCGTGTTGCATTATCCCATTGCACCTGAATTCCCATCGCTTCTGCAATCGCTCGGAATGGCACTAAAGTCGTTCCTTTTACTACTTGAGGCTGTACCGGAAAGCTTAGTGGATAACCATCTAGTAAAATTTTTGCATTTCCACTTGCTAGGGATTGGGAAGGCTGTAAACCGAATAGCAACAGCAGTAACCCAGATAGCAAGAAAGTCTTTAACCATATTTTCATCTCTATTTTCTCCCTGTCCTTATCCTTTTTTTGTCTCTCTTGCGTCATCATTCGTACATACAAAACTGAATAGTAAGAGGTTTTCCTGATACGAATGCTGACATCAATCTGCTCATGATCAGTTGTCATGAACTATGCTCCAGTCAAACCTAATCTGTATGAAGGCTTTTTGGGAATCTCAGAACCGTTTCAGCTTATTTAACAAGAACCCTGTAGTTTTAGAAGAGCGGAGTCTTGTAGACAATTCATCATCAATCTTTATGGATAGACGGAAGAGCTTTCGTCTGGTATAGAGCGCATTAGAGGGAATACCTTCATTAAAAGATATCTAGCTCCTTGGGTTTCGTTGTCTCTATACGCAGCTTGATATGATACCGATACATTCAATGAGCCATGCTTTGGGTTTCATCTATCGCGAAATGATTCATGTTTTTGTCCAAACGTAGCCGATTTTGTGCATCCAATCGTTTCGCACTGCTAATACATCATTAGCTATGCTTACGATTACATGAAATTCACCAATGCCTTGCAGTCACAAAGTAGGTTGATCTGGATCGTCAATAAAGACACAATATATGGAGGATTACCTGTAATCACTGCTTAAAGAAACAGGCTAGCTTTTCACTTCAAAATCACTTGAAGCTTTAGAAAATCCTTTTTCTCCAGCTCCGTAATCATAGGTCGGCTTCTCCATCGCCTTTATTAGCTTATAGTAAATAATATCAAAAAATCATAAATGTTACTTGTAAAATTACACATTTCTAAAATTTTTTTTATTTTTTTAATAGAATTTGCTTTTTGTTTATCAACATGTTACGATTATTCTTGTGATTTTCATATTAAGATGATTTTTTACCTTCACCCAACCAATTCTTTTTTCCTCGAAATGAATTACTCTCACCTGTTTTTCAAATCTCACGTCCAAAAACTATTTTCCAAAGAAGCAATTCATTTTCAGGCAAGCGTTTTGATTTACCCGATTCACACTGGCGCGGTCATCGGAGCCGTAAGGACGGAAGAGAGGTAGGGCTTTCGTTGTTTTGAGGTTCAAAAATGCTATATCTATCTTTTTCCAGATACTATGTCGTAAGGGAAAAAGAATTCGAATAAGGTTATAAAACACCGACATGAAGTCATGTGGGACAGCTTACAATATGGAAACCATAAAGCCACCTATAATTGGTGGCTTTTTCTTTTTTTCCACTATTCTCCCTCTCTTGAAAAAAATAAGCTTTTTTTGGAAATATACTTGCTGTTACACCTCTATGATTTTAAAATAGAGTTCCACGACACATTAAGCTGGCGATTCTCACTACCATTAATATGAATATGGGAATGTAGGTCATACTAACTGGCAGTGCCCCTGTCTTGGTATGTTATTCAAGTTATTTTTAATATGAAAGGGGAGCATCTGAGATGAGCCCAAGTAT
The DNA here is from genome assembly GCF_010748895.1 of Brevibacillus sp. 7WMA2. NCBI lineage: Bacteria > Bacillati > Bacillota > Bacilli > Caryophanales > Paenibacillaceae > Brevibacillus > Brevibacillus sp. 7WMA2. The sequence continues at coordinate 4,409,214 of NZ_CP048799.1, read as the reverse complement.
CTTGGCACCGTCAGAAACAGAACAGCATCAGCAAGTATCTGCTCAATTGTTACATTGGATTGATCAATTTAAGGATGCAGCTTCTCAAGGGAAGTGTGCTGACTATATACCTGCCCTAGGCAAGATGAATCCTCATCAGCTAGGAGTTACTGTAATAGGTACAGATGGAACGATGATTACCGCTGGCGATTGTGAGGCTCCATTCACATTGCAAAGTATTTCTAAAGTACTCAGCCTAGTCGCGGTATGTATGGAATATGGCATTCCGCATGTTTTGCAGCGAGTTGATGCAGAGCCTACTGGTGATGCTTTTAATTCGATTATTCGATTAGAAATGAGCAAACCGGGTCGTCCCTACAATCCAATGATTAACGCGGGGGCCATTACAGTTTCATCTATGCTCGCTGGTGATTCTGTTACCCAAAAAATGGATTCACTTAACAAGCTATTTATCCAACTAATCGGTACCGCTCCCGTACTAAATGAAGAGGTATTCCAGTCAGAGTGGAATACTGCTCACCGCAATCGCGCCTTAGCTTATTATCTGAAGGATATTGGTTTCTTAGACGGAGATGTGGAGAGTGCTCTGGAGGTTTATTTAAAACAGTGCGCGCTTGAGGTAACGACCAAGGATACGGCCCTAATCGGCTTAATCCTGGCCCTAGACGGCTACCACCCGATTCGTCAGGAACAAGTACTTCCTAAGGACGTAGCTCGTTTCACTAAATCCCTAATGCTGACATGCGGAATGTATAACGCGTCTGGTAAATTCGCTGCCTTTGTGGGCGTTCCAACGAAAAGCGGGGTCTCTGGAGGTATCCTCTCCGCTGTACCACCTCGCTATCGCTCCCGTGACTTACCTTTTGCCGATGGTTGCGGAATTGGGATTTTTAGTCCTTCGATTGATGAGGTTGGCAATAGCGTGGCTGGCTCCCTGTTGCTAAAAGAAATGGCTCAGCAATGGGATTTAAGTATTTTTTAGCTAAAAAGATAAGTGCATGAGACTCCGATAGATAAGATCGGAGTCTTTTTTATTATGTCTTCATCCATCTATATACAGATAGCCAAAACAGTAGTCGACAACGCATAACTCAAACTTGAACGCCTTATAAAGTGTTTCACTCAACGGCTCAACTTTGTATAATTGGAGGCAGAAGCTTTTATATTCCGCTTCCTTCTTTTTTATAGAGAGGATTCGTTTTATATAGTCTTTCGAGAGCTCACGTTATGGTTTACACGAAAAGGAGATTGTTCACATGAATCAAGCTAAACAAGCAGAAATCTCTTCGGGTACATTTGTAAACTCGAACAATCCATCCTCACGATCACTAAAACGTATACTTATCGTCACCTCTGTAGAAGCCGAACAAGAAGCGGTAATCCGCGGCTTAAACGGTGCAGAAGGCTTCAACGTTCTAGTGGGTGGGGTCGGTGCAGTCTGTGCCGCAGCTAGTACAGCACGCACGTTGGCAGCGACTGCATATGATGTAGTCATTTGCGCTGGTATTGCTGGTGGATTTAAAGAGAAAGCTGATATAGCTTCAGTGGTGGTAGCAGATGAAATCTTGGCCGCCGATCTCGGTGCCGAAACCCCTGATGGATTTCTAAGCTTGGACGAACTAGGATTTGGTTCTGCTCGAATCCCTGTAGACATTACGCTGGCAAAGCGTGTAGCAGAAGCCCTGCGCATTGCCGGTTTACCTACCCATACGGGCTCAATTCTCACGGTTTCCACAGTAACAGGCCGTGCCGAAACAGCCACAGCCATAGCCAGCAGAATAGTGGGAGCGACTGCTGAAGCGATGGAGGGATATGGAGTAGCAACCGCCGCACAGCAATTCGAGATTCCCGTATTGGAAATTCGCACTATTTCTAATCCTGTAGGTCCGCGCGACCGTTCTGCTTGGCGTATAAAAGAAGCATTAGAAGCTCTTGAAAAAGTAAGCTCAGTACTTGTGGAGGTGTTACGATGAAAATTGCCTTTTCCCCTTGCCCTAATGATACATTTGTTTTTCATGCTTGGGTTCATGGACTCATTCCCCAAGCTCCAGCCCTAGATGTTATGTATGCAGATATTGATATCACGAATGGACTTGCAGCTAGTTTAACTGGACCAGAAGTACTCAAAATTTCCTACGCTGCACTTCCTTGGGTATTGTCGGAATACGCCCTGCTGCCATGTGGCGGAGCGTTGGGTAGAGGGTGCGGTCCCTTAGTCTTAACGAAAAACTCGTCTGCTAGTGATCAGCCATCCCAACAACAAGCTGAGCCTTCCGTTTTATCTGGCAAACGCGTAGCTGTTCCTAGCGAACGCTCCACCGCTTATCTATTATTCCGTCTATGGGCTGCCCAAAATGTGCCCGGCGGAGTAGGAGAAATTATTGTAATGCCTTTCCACGAAATTATGCCTGCTGTACGCGATGGTAAAATTGATGCCGGTTTAGTAATCCACGAAGCACGTTTTACTTATCCTTCCTATGGTCTTTCTTTGATGACTGACTTAGGTAATTGGTGGGAAACGGATACAGGACTACCGATTCCACTAGGTGCCATTATCGCTCGACGCTCGTTGGATTTGGATGCTATTGCTAGCTGGACCCGTGCCTCCGTAGAATATGCTTGGGCACATCCGGAAGCGTCCAGAGAATATATCATGCACCATGCTCAGGAAATGGACCCAGCAGTAACCCAAGCTCATATTAATTTGTATGTAAACAAATTTACTGCGGATCTAGGGGAAGATGGATATGCGGCCGTAACTGCTCTTTTAAGTCGCGCTGCACAAGAAGGACTTGTTCCGGAGTTTGATCTGAAATTATTGCGATAATCGAGTTTCTTTTTAAAGTAACAAACGCTTCCAGGCATAGAATGTCAATAAACAAGCCGCCATTTTGAGAATGTAGTCATTTTCTTCTGGCAGTGTTTTTTGGCAAACTACTCCTTTACGCGTCTTTTATTTGAAGCGGTATGGTTTCCCACTAAAAAGTAAATTATTTCAAGAAAGACTGCCCACCTGCAAAGAAATATGGTAGTATAAAAAAGAGAACAAAAGTTCTCTTTTTTATCAGAAGCTATTCAAAGAGCGGTATCATCTGCAGTACGAATTATTCCCTCTTTGTTTACAGCAAAAAGAGGGGGAGCATCTTGAAGTATAAAACGCATATTGCTTTTTCAACACTGGCTGGGGTATGTGTAGCGAAGTTTTTGGATATCCCATTCCAAACAGACTATGTAATAGGAGTAGCTGTGGGAAGCTTATTGCCCGATATTGACCATCCTAAATCTTACATAGGTAAAAAACTATCCAAAACATCGAGGGTAATGAGTAAAACATTAGGACACCGTGGCCTGACACATGCTCTGCCTTTTTGGCTTTGTTTATTTCCCCTTGGATTCTTTATGAAGGAGAACGTATTTTTAGGCTTGTGGATTGGATATCTCTTTCATATCGTAGGGGATTTATTAACGGTCGCCGGTGTACCCCTGTTCTATCCTTTTAGTAAAGCAAGAATAAAATTGCCTCTTGCTTTTAAAACGGGAAGCTCCGTAGAAAAAGGCGTATTTATCGCCTGCCTTCTGCTCATTATTGTATCAATGGACGCTAGCATGTTTGCTGAGCTAAGCAGTTCATTAGCGATTCAACTGCAAGCCTTATTGAAAATGGCATCAGAGCTGATCAATTCGTTGCTGATACGTTAATAACAATGGCCTGCCGCTCTGATATGATTGCGGCAGTACAAGAATGAATAAAAAAGAGCGTCTCCTTTATTGCGGACGCTCTTTTTATTCATTTCTTATCGAAAGCTCATTGATTCCCTGCTTATTTTTTATAAAATTCAACTCCCCCAAGGCTATTCGACTGTTAATAACTGCTCAAAAAACCCTCCGATTTCACGCTCACGATCAATAAAATGCACCTCTAAGATCCAATCTCGCGGTCTCCCATCCTTATCAGGCTCTCGCATGTCAATGTTATTATCAGCATGGATGTAATTCTCTACCTCATCCCCTTGAATTCGCTCATGAGGGAATTCCCCTATTAGATGACCTGCGTGCGGTCCTCCATATTCCCATCCATACTGCTCTGCGAGACGACACATATATTCGAATAGCTCACTTCCCGTTATATTGGGTTTTGATAGGAAAAAGTCCTTCCCATCCTGCCAAGCTTTCTCGATATCATCACGTAGCTTTAGCTTATATGGATCAGTTCCAAGCACGTATGTCCGTCCAAAATCCGCTTCCCATTCTTCAAAAATGGGGCCGAAATCAAGAAAAATAATATCCTCCTCAGAGATCGTTAGGTCTGGGGGATTCTCACGGTAAGGATACAGTGTATTTTTACCCGCTCTTACAATCCGTTTATGCCAATATTTTTTGATACCATACATTTGAAAAGCCAATTCATATATTTCTTTATTCACCTGCTTTTCCGTTACTCCACTGTGCAATATTCCCTTCTCTTCAACCTGTTTGAATAACTCTTCTGCTTTTCTTTCCGCTTCACGTAATCCTGCACGTCTCTCTTCTAATGATCGTTGCAAAGCTAATACACCTCTTTCTATCAATTCTACATTGATCGTATAAGTATTTTTGGCTATTTCACTTCAGCAAATCGGAAGCATAGCTCCTGTAATGTAGTGATCATATTTTGTTCTATTTGATCATCAAATGCTATGTTCCTCCGCGCAAAAGCCTGCAAAGGTTCACACTTGCCAATCAATACAGAGTAGTAACCTATTGAAACATCGGGAGGTCATTCAGATCGTTTCCAAAGCAAACCATTTGATCCTTTTGAATCCCCCATTGCTGCAAAGCTGTCCATTTATTAACACCTTTATATGTAATATCCAGAATCCCCTCTGTTGAATGATAATGCTATGTCACATCAAGTTTTTCCAATCTAGCAGACAGAACATCAAGCTGATCACAGGAGAATGCAAAAATTTTCAAAATAGATTGTCAAATAAGAGTCGGAAGCAGCCAAATATCAAATCAGATATAATGATTGTAAAAGATTGCTTTTTCTTTTTCCATAGCATTATACTGTTTTCTTATTTATTACAATATGAAAAGGAAGATGATAATGATCGTTCGAATGTATACTGAATCGGATACAGAGCATCTGGTCTCACTCTTTTATGATACAGTTCATTCTATTGCGGCACATGACTACTCACCAGAACAGCTCAATGCTTGGGCTCCAGCGGACGAACAAATGAACAAGCTGATCAGTTGGCCAGAGTCACTACGCCTTAATAGAACATATGTCGCTGAAATAAACCGTACAATCGTTGGGTTTTGTGATATGACGATTCAAGGCTATTTAGATAGACTTTACGTCCATAAGGATTTTCAGAGGCAAGGAATTGCTTCCCGATTATTACGTTGTGTTGAAAAAGAAGCTAAAAAACTTGGTCTTACTACAATCACTACACATGCAAGCATTACGGCTAAGCCCTTTTTCGAATCCCATGGATATGAATCGATCGAGGCTCAAACTGTCGTGCGCCGAGGGATTTTGTTAGGTAATTATCAGATGCAAAAAAGTCTAACCACATCCTAAAATATAAATCCATGATTACATTTTTTCATCTTTATATAACTTTTTTCAAACGAAAAATAAAACAAACCCCACTTTATGTCATTAACATAAAAGAGGTTTGTCGATAGATAGTCTGAAACTACATGTCTCCTTTATTGACGTCCTATTACTTACAGGTGGCTACACGAAACTTTCTTGACCAAATCGGACTTCAGCTATCGCTTTCAGTTGATTTCGATCTGTCTTTCCGTTAGCAAGTACCGGTAGATGGGGGATTATTTCATAAAAACTTGGTCGGGAAGGCTCGTCTACCTTATCCTTTATAAATAGGTCAATATCTCTTTTTGTAAGAGAAGCATCCCCCACTACAAAAGCACACAATCGATTTCCACGTGTTGGATGAGGGACCCCTACAACAGCTACGTCTCTTATTCCGTGATGTTCTCTGATCGTTCTTTCCACATATTCCGGGCTGACATTATATCCATTGACAATAATGATATTCTTTTTTCTTCCCAAAATAGTCACGTATCCATGTTCATCTCTCGTTGCCATATCACCAGTAGACAGCCATCCATTAAGAAGCATCGAAGCATCTACTTGTCCATTGGCATAATAACCTAGCATTACTGAAGGGCTTCGAACCCACAACTCTCTATCCTCAGAAAAATTGATTTCTGTTCCGCTAAGAGGTTTGCCGACGGTTCCATAACAATAATCATAAGGACGATTCAGTGATACATTAGGACCCGCTTCCGTTAATCCATAACCATCCAATATGGGAACCCCTGTCATTTTCACCCATTGTTGAACAAAAGTATGGGTAAGCAGGTCGCCTCCACAGCCCCATCCCTTTACTCCAATTTCTTCAATCCCTCTCTGCTCTTTTAATAGATAAGGAAGCATAGTTTGATAAAAAAAAGGAGCGCTTTCTACCCAGCAGACGTTTTGCTTTTCCAGAACGGTAATTATGGAGCGCGGACGTAAATTAGCAGGAATAACCAAATCCATACTGTTGTGTTCCAAAACTCCCACAATACTTAATCCATAAGCTCCCCAAAGTGGCAATGTAAAAAGAAGCCGTTCTCCCTCTTTGTATCCGAATACTCGTGTCGTCTCCTGTTTCTGATACGTAATCCCTTCTTTACTCCAGGCTACATATTTAGGCATTCCTACAGTTGAGCCTGAGGTTCTGCAGATGAGCCCTGTATTGCTAGGTATATTTCTTTCCTTTACCACAGATAGGCTCTCAATTTGTATCTTATAATGATCGCTTGTATAGCACACATAGTCAGCTCGGACTATCTCCAGTTGTTTATCTAATTCGGCCACCTTTCCGATCACAACAGGAACTGCCTCCAGTTCTTTGCAGGCATAATAGGCAACCAACCAAGAGATGGGTTCGTGAATAGCAATCGCAACCAGATTACCTGCTGAAACTCCCTGATGATTCATACAAAGCGTAAGCTGTTGTATTTCTTGTTTAATAAGTGCTGTATAGGATGTATTACCAACAAAAACCTCATAATTTATCAAGCCGCTTCTTCCCTTCTCTGGGAGATCATATTTGGATTGTTTTTATGGGCTCTACTAAGGAAATATGAGAGTGTCTGTGAAGAAACTCAATAAAAAATTGATTCTCCTGCATCCCCACTTGCTCTATTGACTCAATTGTTGTTTTTAAAAACTTTTTAAGTGGTGACTGTCGTAAAATATGCTTCATCAGACCAATGTTGATGACTTCCCATCGTTTCACAATCTTCTCAAACTGGGCCAAGTCCTCCTCATAAACAAAACCGTATAACATTACCAAATCTTTAAGCAAATCCAGATAATAGTAGCGCATCAGTTTTATTTCCAAAACAGCTTGACCATAATCAGAAAGGTGTTCCCCGCCTAGTTGATCATCCTGTAAATAGGAGCCCAAATCCTCTACTAACTGATGAATTGCACTTCTTCCAAAGTAATGTGTTTCGTTATTTTCTCGAATGATCAACCCCCGAGTATATTCAAAAGCAACTGTAGTGGCTACACTCTCCATTAGTTTCATAACATCACTTTGTTCTATTTTTGAAACTTCATATAGCTGTAGCATTTGAAACTCTTTTTTCCCCTGTACTTTCGAATTGTTTTCTAATTGTTTTATAGCTCGATCTCCACGCCAGCACGCTTCAAAGTCCTGAAGTTGTATACTCCCAACGTAATCTCCCGGAACACCATCATAGATCAGTGCTTTCTGCTCATCTATCCCATATACAGATATCCAATGCTTCGTAATTCCGGGGTGGAGACTACTGTAATTTATTAGATACTTATCACTATGATAAAATTCGCTATAAGGCAGGTGAAAATATGAAGCACCAATCAACGAAAGTTTTCCGTTTTGAATATTACGAATAATAGCTGGTTTTCCTTCCTCATAGGAAGCAAACGAGATATTCTCTACTTCATAACCCATATGCTCTGGGCTGATTCCGTAACCCAGCTTACCTAAACGGAAAGAGTCTATATATTCATCCCATAAACCATACTGCATGTTGATTGTGTCTTGTTTCTTAGAATAAACGGTTACACTATACATCTCTAGATTAGGATGTAAGCTAAGAAAACTAGTCATTCCCTCATTTCTTAATCGCTCATGCAAGATGACATGAAGACAAATAGAGTAGTAAGGAGCTTTTCTTTCTGGTAGAAATGGTATTTTCATTGCTGTAACGCTTCCTTTCCAACCTGTAGGCTCTATACGTTACACAGAGTAAGAGCAATTACAATCAAATATGGATTTCTTGGCAGTATAACTTGCTTGATGTGCCCCGAATGCTGAAGAGTTACTTTTTGCAGCCAAACGGTTCTTGGGAGTTCAGTAAGGATCATGTTCTCTACATAATAGGGGAGAGACATCGCTATCTGCTCTCCAAATAGTGGCGTTCCAGTTTTATACTGTTTCCAGTTAGTTAAACCAAATCGCACTTCTTCTTCCACCCCATCCGCATAATGAATTGTAAATTTATCCTGATAATCGCCAAATAATGAAAAACCGAGGAAAGCTAAGGTTTGAAAGGACCTTTGAGCGTTTACTTCAACGATTTGGCCATCACAACTTATAACATCGTTATCAACCGCTTCAGTTAATGGAAAGGCAAAAGGGATTCCTTGGTATGAAATTACTTCATCGCTTGGAAATATCTCTCCTGGAATGCTGCTGTGTATATGATCCAGCTGAGCAACCAGCTTTGGGTCTTGGATTGATACTCCTTTTGTATTATAAATGGATGCCAAATCAATTATATGTGCCTCTCTCATATCCATTGTTCAAGCACCTCAATACTTTTCTATCAATTTATAAATATTTGATTATTTTTTCATAAACTTCTTTTTCTTTTTCAATGATTTTATTCACCCAATCAATCTGTTTTTGAAAATTAGTGCTTCCTGTAACCTTTGCCTTAATTAAGTAATTTCGAAAGACAGCCCAAATATTTACCGTCTCTTCTACTAAAATAATTAGTGCCGGGTCTATTTCCTTGTAAACTGGGCTTGTTTGATCCCGATCTGCATATAAAATGAATTCAAGAAATCCATCTCGATAGTTTATTACTCGTTTTAACATGTCAAATATTTTATCCAGATGAGCTCCTAAGTCTTTCCCATGTAATATCATATCTTGCTGACACGCAAGGAGTGCTTTTTGTCCGCTGAGATAGCCCACATATCCGGTATCAGTACCATTAATTTTGTTACACACGGACCTAAATTGCTGTCGAAGCAGTTCGTCATTGATTTGTAGGGATGGTTCGGTCAATGTAAAGCTATACCTGCCTTCTACTTCATAAGCTTGTTTGGTAGGTTCAATCGGGAACCAGTCAGAAAATTCATACGGCCATAAATCTGTTATATAAAAAAGCTTGGATACAGGATCATAGTCTTGAATTAAAACAAAATGAGAGAAAATTTCCATATCCGTATACCATGGAAAGAATCTACCGTCCACAACAGTGAAAAGATGTCGATTTTGATTAATGGTTTCCTTCACTACATCCAATAGCTCTCGTTTTTCATAATGAAGGAACTCTGCCTTGTAAATTTTTTGTAATGTATCTGGAAAAGGTATTAATACCTCTTCCTTGGCTGCTGTAAAATCATCAATGCTTCGATAATAAAATCCCCATCTGTCGGACAAAAGCCAGTGATACGGCACTCCAAATCCTTGAATATAAGAACAAATAAGATACTCTAAGCAATCTAAAAATTCCTTTCGCTTGTTATACATGACAGGGTGGTGTGTGGGAATAGCCAGATTCATGGGATTCCTCCTAGCTTATTTAGACATCTACATACCTTTTTTAATCGAATGTTCCCATGAGACATACTTACTGTTCTTTGTCTCCATATTGCATCATCACCGTAATTGGTAAATCTTGATCCCAATTAACTATTAATTCTAGCAAAGCAATCTTATTTTGTTCTGTATACAGCCTTGCTTCTTTTAATGCATTTTGGTACTCATTTGGGTCAGTCAGTTTAGCATAATAGCCGCCAACCGATTTAGCTAAAGCTGCATAGTCTAGCTCTATTTGAAAAGAGCAGCCTATTTCTATTTCGCTCATGCTTTGCTGAAATCTTGGCCAAGAAAATCCACCATTATTTATGACAATAAAAGTGATACCTAATTGATGCTCAGCGGCACTGCCCACAGCTGAATATCCCATTTCAAACGAACCGTCTCCAAGTAAGGCAATAACATTCGCTTTTCTAGCAGCAATCTTAGCTCCTAAGGATATCCCCATCGGTAAACCTAGGGCTGTTTGTTCACCGGGAACCACTGTACGGCTGGGCGGAGCCACCGTATAAACAGGATACGAATATCCCCACATATCATGTAGCCCATTATCTTGAACCAAGATAACATGCTCTCCAAATTCATGTTCGATTCCCTTAAGCATCCTTCTCACAGGTGCTTTTATATCTTCTACTTCTGCCCATACTGACAGAGCTTCTTTTTTTACCTCCTGCATTCTTTTTATCCACTCATTTTTGTTAGTCGTAATCCAATTCAGATTCCCGCATGACATTTTCCACAAGAGTTGCAAAGACAGTTGGGCATCTCCAAGCAACCTGTAATTGGCATGAACAGAACGTTCCAGCGACTCATAATGGCAATCAATATGTACAAAGAATGAATGTAATAAGGCCTCCTTCCACCCCATTAAAGCTGTCTCCTCTAACTGAGTTCCAATCGCTATAATCAAATCTGCCTCAAAAAGGAGCTTCTTGATTTGCGGTAACGTATACAAGCCTACATTTCCAAAAGCATTGGGATGCCTCTCATCTACGATTCCTCTTCCAGATGCTGTAGTAAAGATAGCTAATCCGTGTGCCTCTGCTAAAGAGATTGTTAATTCAGACACAAACGGTCGATGTTGACACCCCCCGCCTAACAGGAGGATAGGACGCTTTGCTTTCGTTAGTTGAGCGAATAAATTACGTATACTCTCTTCTTCAGGCTGCGAAAAAATCGGTCCTTGTTCATCAAGATTTCTTTTATCAGCATCAGAGAACGATTCACTGCTTAGCTCCATCCATGTTAGATCATCTGGAATCTCAAGATAGATTGGCCCCGGTTTTCCATTAACAGCTAGAAAAATAGCACGTCGCAAAGCCCAAATGGCTTTCTCTGGATGCTCTACACGATAACACCATTTAGTCACGGGTTGCATCATGGCAATGGAATTGGTTTCTTGAAATGCCCCTTCACCGCGCATGTTCCGTGCAGTAGCATTGGAGATAATAATTAAAGGTACAGCGGCCGAATATGCCTCTAAAACACCCATTATGCAGTTTGCAATTCCAGGTCCTGGGCTAGTAACAAGCACGGCTGGATTCCCTGACACCTGAGCATGCCCCATTGCCATTCCAACCGCTATTCGCTGGTCACGTGCCGTGAAAATGCCTAATCCTTCTTTTTTATAAGCGGATTCAATTAACCCCCCACCATCTCCCACCATACCAAACAGCTTTGTTATGCCCTGTTCCGCAAGTACTCTTGCATAAGCATCCCAGATCGTCAGACTTTCTATTGCTTCCATTATTTCACATCCTTCTTTAGTTATGAATGATGTAGTTCCTTATTGTTGAATGCGACTGATACTTCTTTAGAGATTAAAAGAGGACGACTAGTAAAACTGCCCTGATAACACACATAATTTGCCTGTAAACCATAACCACCAAACGGGCTATTTCCGTTTTCAATATCGTACAGGCTTACATTTTCTGACACGATGTGGGTAGAGCGTAATTTTTCAGCTAATTCTGGTATTCCAAAAACAGAAGCACCAAGAGTACTCTCTATACGCTCAGGAGCATGTAACCAATCTATTACCTCTTGTTCATCTCGATAGGTTACAACATGAAAGATCGGACAGAAAAACTCAATTACCTCACCAATTTTTTCAATAGAGGACACGACAACAGTAGGCTCTACATAATTACTGGACACATCCACCGATCCACCGTAAACAATACGATCTTTTATTGGTGTGAAATACTCCTGTGCCTGCTCTGACAACCCCTCATAAAATAACGGAGCTATTACATTGCCTGGTTCATTTCGCTTACCAATGCGTAATTCTTTAATGTCCTGAATCAGTGTAGATAGAAAATTCTCTTTAATATTCTCGTGGACAAAATAAACGTTGGGGCACATACAATCCTGTCCCGAATTATAGACGCGTGCAGCTACAGCTCGCTTAGAAGCATCTGCTAGATTTGCTTTTTGTCCAACGATAAATGGATTAATTCCCGCTCCAAAATACAAGAACAAAGAGTGTGGATAGGTTTTTTGCACCTTCAAACTATTCTCATAATTCCCGGTAAAGACAACTACATCTGACTGTCCTGCCTGTTCTCTGAATTTCCGTTGAGAAATAGAAAGTAGCTGGGATGGCATATCCGCCTGTTTCATTATGAAATCATGAAGCTTTACCATTGTAGATAAAGCTTTTGTAGAGGGTCTAATCAAGATTTCCTTGCAAAATAAACTTGGAATAGCAGCATATAAGACATAGGAGTACAACAAAACGTTTGATGAATGATAAACTGCAATCCGATTAATAGGAGGAGGATTGTAGCGCTCCACTTCCTGTTCAGCTCCAAGTAGAGTAGAGAGGGAAGATTCTATCTCAGCCTCAGCACTATCATAAGTAGCAATCTCCGTTAAAATTTCTAACAGTTCTGCTTTATTCGTTCGAATTCCTGAAATAAGCTTGTCCAATCGTTTTAATTGCACGTCTCTTTCGTTTGTAGCAAAAATCATTAGTAATAAGCCTCCTTCTATTTATCTAAAGGTAAGAATTTATAAATCCAAGATTTCTCTTATCTGAGCAGGCCATTCATGAAGCTGTGTACCATATACAGCCAGTAAGGCATATACCCACCGATCAATCCCAAAAGCCACACATCCTGAATGCAATATTGAACCATTTGGTTCAGTAATGCCAAACTCTTTACATAGCGTGTCTTTTACATTATTAAATGACGCAATTGAAAAATTCCCCATGTCAGTTGAGATAATTAGCTCATATTTCATGTGAGCCATTAGCTGATACTGACTTTTCTCAGCATGATGAGGAAAATAAAAGGGATCATGTGCCGTCTCTATGTAACCATTAAATCCTAAATCAACAAATAATTTCCATATTAAATCTAAAAAAAAGGACCTTGTTTCTTCGACAAAGGACTCATTCCCTATAAAAACAAACTCTCTCATTCGAAAATTATGAAGTCGATGTTTTCCCAAACGCCATGGTGCCTCATGACGGAAACAAATCCCTTCTGTACTAAGTAATAATGGTTCATGCAATGTCTGATTAGAATACTCCTCATAGCAATGAAAACATAGAGCTGGTGAAAGAAGATACTCACTGCAACGAGTATATTTTTCATAGTTATCAGTTTGACCAACCTGATTAAGCACCTCATACTCATGAGGAAATTCGGCAACTACATAAAGGTTTTGTGGGAAGTTTTTCACATACTGGCATTTTTCCATTGTCTGTCTTGGAATTAAGGACGAATATATTCTCGCCCTCGCTTGTTTAGATTCTGCGTATTCCGCAAAAAGACGTTGTAATGCCTCATATAAAGTAACAGCAGACTCCTTTCGAATAAGCTCTGAAAACTCTGCTAGCATTTCTTCCTCATTGATTCGTATTTTTGTGATGTCTCCATCGGTCTTTCGTATGATCCGATTAGGAAAAGAACGTATACTCTTTTGCTCCTCAATCATGGTCTGAATAACCTGGTCAATCTGTGTTTCTTTGCTTTTATCAACGATGTCAATTTCAATTTGCTTTGTTTCAGGATAGAAGGAGCAATGAGAAATCCCCTCAAGACTATACACCAATTTCGAAGTAATCGCTTCTGCCTGCGATTGAGAAAGTGTTCCGGCTACATGATACTGTTTTTTCATTAGCACTCACTCTTTTCTGTATAAACTAATTTCTCTGATTGTCTTACATTGATTAAACCACTTATTTTCTCAACAGTTCGAAAATTATCCAACAAGAGATCTTCCTCACTAAATTCCAGATCAAATGCTTGCTCTAGTGCTACAATTAAACGAATTGTAGTCATAGAATCTAACCCCATTTTTGTTAAGTCGTCACATTCAGTAATAGGTTCCTTGATTTCAAGCAGGTCTTGTAGGATTTTACGTATCTTCGCTTGTTTCATTTTTTCCATTCCCTTTCATCGAATAGTCTGGGCATTCTCCTCTTTTACAAGTAGCTGCAATCGTTCCAAGCTCTCCATGATTTTCTGTCTTTGTAATCCAAAGTCTATCAGAGCAGCAACTTGCGTAACCCCGATCTCCTCTAGCTTCCTCAATACAGTCGAACAAGTCTCTGGAGTACCTAGCAAGGAATAATGAGGAGAATATTTCCTAAGCATCATTGTTTTTGCAATCTCTTCTTCTCGTTTACTTTCATAATGGGGGATCACCTCTGCCAATGACAGGAATGCATGCTGATACTCAAAAAAAGCATTCTTTACAGTCTTTTCTACCATTTCAAGATCATGATCAAGATAGGTGTGAAGCAAGATAGTTACATCTTTGTCTTCTATGCTATGACCTCCCTCACGTAATCCAGCATGATACAACTCAATCTTTTGCTTTACATCATTCATATCATTAAAAATAAAATGGGTTAACAAATGGTATCCATGTTTTCCAGCCTCATAACAGGTTTCTTTAGAAGAAGCTACTGTTACATAAATCGGGATTTGTTGTTGATAGGGTTTTGGAAATATAGTTACATCTGTTTCTTTGTCATTCCAAAGGTTTTCAATCCTTTCTATTCCCTGCCACATTCGTATTTTCCGCTGATCGAAATGCTCTGGATTTTCTTTAAAATCGTTGGGGTTCCAGCCAGAAGCAAAGGAAATACTTACTCGCCCTTTTGACAATTGATCCACCATTGCCCATTCTTCTGCAATTCGAATGGGCGAATGGAGAGGCAATATGACGCTTCCAACTTGAATGCGAAGTTTCTTTGTTTCCCTTGCTACAGCCGCTGCAAAAACGGATGGACTAGGAAATAACCCACCAAAGGTATGATAATGCCTCTCAGGAAACCAGACACCATACCAGTCATGCTTCTCCGCATATTGGATTACTTCGAATAGAAATTCATAGTGATCCTGCATGTTTTGGGCTGTAGTATCATTTACGTTCGAAAAAAAGCTAACTGAGAATTTCATTAATTTTTCACCTCTCTTATAAAAGCTCAACTGCTTGCACTAGAATAATTCCGAACCGCTACCTTCCACAGTAATCGAGTCAAAAGCAACAATGCTAGCGGAGCAAGAATACCCCACATCATATTTACCACGCTTAATTGATTTAGGAGATACAATGGTCCAAAGTTGCTTGCTAAAAATAACGGAATAATGTAAATACCGATGGTCTGGATTGTTTTACCATAGATTCTTGCTGGCATGTGCCCAAATTCCCAAATATCATTGCTCAAATCATTTACAGCGGATGTTTTAATAAACCAAAACGAAAAGAGGTGCGGAATCAACATGACTGTGTAACTAATTACAATTCCTCCGATTAAAAATAGGGTGTAGCCTGCGATATTAGCCAAGCTAACCTCAATTCCTAATCGACTCCATCCCATTACCAACAGCACACTTCCGACAATCAGATTGGGAATCGCCAAGCCAAAATCTATATATCTCATTGTGGTAAGAAATTGTAGGGATATTGGTTTTGTAATGTATAAATCAAGTTTTCCTTCGTGTATATAATCCTCTGAGATTTTAAAAAAATTAACAACAAAAAGACTAACATATACCCCTGTAACCAGCATAAATGTACCTGAGAACAATAGAATAGAGTCTCTGCTTAATCCTTCAATAATCAAACCTGACTGGTATATCACAAAGATATAAATCAACTTGGATAATACAAAACCGCTCTCCACAATGACTCCGACAAAAAAATTAAAACGATATTCCATCTGCGCCATTAAGCAGTTTTTACAAAATAGATAGTATATCTTTACCATTTTTTTTACTTCTTTAACCCATGCCATGTTTATCCACCTATAGCTATATATTTTTTAATACCGATGCCCCATAACAATTTGGAGAGAACAGCAAAAGCGATAATCCAGAATACTTGTAGCCCCATACCTGTCACCAGTTCCATCCCCTGGTACTTCCCAATAAGCACATCTACTGGATAATTGACCGTATATTTAAATGGCAAATAGTTTAGAAAGGAGAGAATTGTATCATCGAAGACATCTAGCGGAAAAATCCCTCCACTTAATATTACAAGCAAAATTTTCGGAGCTTCAAAAATATAAGAAACATTTTCAAGCCAAAAAGCTATGGTAGTAATGCTAAAGAAGATAAAGAAGTTTAATACGAGAGCAAGTAAGAGTGTAATCAGAAAATAACCGATATTAACGAGGTTAATCTCTACTTGGATCAGTCTATTTAAGACAAATAAAATGAGAAAGATTAAACAAAAGCTGACCACAATATAAATTAGCTTAGAGCCAAGAAACGAATAAATTTTGTAAGGAAGATATCCAATCGGTCTAATGATAAATTTGTTAAGCCCACCCTCCTTTATATCTTCCGCTACATCATACTCAAAACCAGCTTGAATAATCTTGGCAGTTACTGCCGCAATCAGTGTATAAGTGATCATCTCCTGAAAGGTATATCCAAAAACGGTAGACCCGGGACTTTGGCTATCAAAAATAGCTGTCCATAAGTAGGTTAATATGGTGATGGAGAATATACTTCCCACAATTCCCAACACAAAATTAGCTCGATATTCCACTGCTGTCTGTATCCCTAATTGAAAGGTATGAATGTATTTCCTAAAACTGCGCAACCTTCTCATTTTTCTCATCCTTCTTATACAAAATCGTAATGCTATCTTCGATGGGGATATCCTCTACATTAATGTCACTTACAGGCAAATGCTCCAATATCAGCTTGGAGTTTTGCTTTAAAAATTCACGATCAAGCTCGATAAGACTTTCAAATTCGTTGTGCTCCCTCACAATTCCGTAAGCTTCTACAGCTGATTGTGGAACAGGGGCAGAAAATTGAATTTTAACGAGCTTCTTCTGATTCAGCAATTCGTTTACTTTATTTAAGTTGCCATCATACACAATCTTTCCCTGATTGATAATAATAGCTCGTTTGCAAAGGTCTTCTACATCTTTCATATAATGTGTTGTCAAAATGATCGTAGCCTTCGTCTCTTCATTGTAATACTTCAGAAATTTACGGATGCTCTTCTGTGAGATAAGGTCTAATCCAATTGTAGGCTCGTCCAAGAAAATAACCTTAGGTCGATGAATTAATGCGGCCACCAATTCTAGCTTCATTCGTTCTCCCAAGGAAAGCCTTCTCACTTGTACATCTAAAATATCCTTGACATCAAGTAATTCTGTTAGCTCCTCCAACGTCTTTTGATACTCTCGATCTTCTACTTCGTAAATGAATTTATTTAAAAATAGGGATTCATTAGCGGGCAAATCCCACCATAGCTGACTTTTCTGTCCCATAACAATCGAAAATTTCATTTTAAATTCCTTTTTACGTTCCCATGGAACATACCCCATCACAGTTGCTTCTCCACTAGTAGGATGCAAGATGCCCGATAAAATTTTCAAAGTTGTTGTTTTTCCTGCTCCATTTGGTCCAAGAAAAGCCATCATCTCTCCCTCATCGATATCAAATGAAATTTTTTGTACCGCTTCCTTGACCAGCTTTTCCCGATGGAATAGGTTTTTAATAGAGTTAAGCAACCCAACCTCCTTTCTGTAATAAGCATATTCTTTCTGTAGATTAGAAACGTGTATCAAACTCATATTTCATCCTACTTTCCGACACTATCTTATAAATTTTTTATATCGCAATGCATTGCTCATGCTTATGTCTCTCACTATTTAGGTGAGGTAACTACCATAGATACATAATTTCCGCAGAAACCAAAACTGTTGATAAGCACAGACTCTACTGTTGCCTTCATACTATGTCCGATTACCGCCTGAACTGGACAAGCCGGGTCGAGATTTATCAAACCAAGAGTTGCTGGAATAACGTTCGTTTGCAAAGAAAGGACCCCTGCGGCTAATCCCATTACTCCTGAACAGCGTAGCAAATGTCCAATTGCCCCTTTATGTGAGCTTACCGGGATCATACTCCCCTCCTCTATAGCCTCCACAATGCCTACTGCCTCAACGAGATCACCTTGAGGGGTACCTGTTGCATGAGCCTGAATACAATCGATTTTTTTACGCTTTGCATCCTCCAACGCCTCACTCATCGTATGTATCGCACTGTCTTTATCTAGCTCAACCATATTTGTTTCATACCCACTAACGATATGACTAATTCCATCTATCCAGGCTAGTGGCTTTTTCCCACGATCTCGCAGGCATTCCTCTGACTCAAGTAAAATGACCCCCGCCCCTTCTCCTATTAAAATCCCACTACGATTTTGATCAAAGGGACGCGCTGTCTCAGTTGAAATAGCCTTAACAATATCGAGCGAAGCATATTCATATTCATTAAGAAGTTCTGCTCGTGCAATCATTACCATATCTAGTTGTCCTTGTGAGACAAGACTTTTTGCCATTGCGATTGCAGAACTGATAGAAGAACATGCTGCTGACAAACGTAGTACGGGTGTTTGCTCACGCCATTCAAAAGGGAGGAACTCTAGAGGGTCTTTCACCCATACCTCTGCCCTTTCTCCAAATCCAGACATAGAATCCCCGCAGACAACTGGTAAGATAATAGCTTTTTTGCAGTCACGCCATATCTCTAGCTTGTACTCTGCTTGCTCTATTGCCTCCTGTAAGGCCTTGTTCAACCAAATTTTCGCTATAGATTCTTCCAATTTATCACTTTGAAAGTCAACTTGTCCGCCTATTTGAGATCGAAACCCTTGAGCGTCAAATCTTGTTAAGGAGGCAAGGGCATTTTTCCCGGCAAGCAGACCTTTGGCAAATAGCTCAAAACCGAATCCATAAGGAGAAACGATACCTAAACCAGCGATACCCACTCTCATTCCGTGCTCCCCCCTATGATTTCGTAAAGCAAATTGCCCAGTTGTCAGGATCGACATAACCAAACCATGGCGATGAGTTTTCCGATTCCAGCCAGATCATTACCTGTTCTAGTTTATTGCCGTATAAACTGTCTTTTCTCGGATATTCAAATGTCCAATCCGTTAGTTTTCCAACTGGTGCTATTTCTCCCGTGGAAGACTCCTTTATTAACGCCGCAACGCTGATACTTCCAACAAAATCATCTGTTAAGGAGGACTCTCGGTCTATATCAACTACTATCATTAAATCAGAACGATTCTCCCTTAACAGATTGTATGCCCAACCTAAACCACTCAAGCCGCCATACCGATCAGTTAATGTGGCAGAGGGTCCTTTAAAATTGAATTGAAGTGTAACAAGTGCGGTTGGAGAACTTGAATCGATAGCTAAGCTCTGATGAGGTCTAATTCTTCTGCGCGGTTGATGAAAAGCATTGAGGTAAGAGTCAATTTCTGCAGAGACAGCATTAGGCACATTCATAATGACTCCTCTTCGATCTGGCCTGGGTAAAAGATTTTTCTGCTTTAATACAGAAACAACGTAAGCAACGGATTGCAGAAGAAACGGTGTCAATTTTTGATGAATTTTAAACGGTTTTTGTGTATATGTTGGGGTGAATACCATATCATTTATTTTGCCAAACCATTTATTCGAGCTCATTCGTTCTTTATTTATACAAAAATGATATCCGGTCACAACTGTAATCGATTCCTTACCCATCGACTTATCCTCTCATTTTTTAAATAATTGGTATTATTTACTATTTTTTCTACATGTTATCATTATGCAATTCAAAAAACAAGTTACTACAATTGAATTTTTTGTATTATATATATAATTTTAACAATTAATAAAAAAATAAATTAACTTATTTTTACTAAATTAATCTCTCTAGTAACTAATGCCCTCATATATAATAAAGAAGGTTTCATAAAATTAAATATTTTACAGATTTTATGTAACCCAAAAAAGAACACCTATAAAATTAGGTGTTCTTTTTGGGTTATTTCTATGTTAATAATCTCCATAAATCCACACTAAGCTCCAAACCGCTTTCGATATCCACACTTTCTGCATAATTCCTCAACAGCCTCGCGTCTTGAGAATCCGTCAAAAAGATTGTTTGCTCTCTCGCTCTCTACGATTTCAGAGAAAGGTGTAGTTTGGACATTGCCCAAATTAATCACACCTTCCCCATCCAAACAGCACGGCACAACGGTTCCATCCACGAGGATTCCTGCTTGAGTACGAAGGGCATGGCAAAAGCCTTTTCCATCATCCTCGGGCGCGTGTAAGCTTGGCCATTCAAATTCATGATCCTGATTGAGATAAATTCGTTCAGCAATCTTAACCCCGCTGCCCGGAATTACTTTTTCTTCAATCTTATAGTCCAGATTAAATTCTTTTTCCAGCATCTCTAAGGTCTCTCTGTTCCTATTTCTTTGAAGATTCGTTGCGTTATCTTTATCCAGATTCCAGAGACGAAAGGATATGATTACATTATGCTCCGCCGCCTCTCGAACAAAGGATAGAATGTTGGATAAATATTTATCACGATCAACAGAGCCTTCATGACCATCAAAGCTATGCAACGAGAAGTTCATTTGACGCAGGGCTGGCTTACCCAGTAGCTTGGCACGATTCTTTTGAATAAGGGTTCCGTTTGTCGTAATGTTGACCTTAAATCCCTTTTCATGGCTTACATCTAGCAATTGATCAATTTTGGGATGCAGGAGCGGTTCGCCCTTCACATGAAGATAGATGTGCTTTGTATGTGGTTTAATTTGATCCAAAATATTGGTAAACGTGTCTAGCTTAATAAACCTAGCTTGTCGACCTGTTTGTGGACAGAAGCTACAGGCAAGATTGCAAACACTAGTAATTTCAATGTACATCTTTTTAAATGTCTTCAAAACTCGTTCCTCATTCCATATATTCTGTAAAGAGTTGATTTATATTTTGCCATTCATCCTAATTGCCGCATGGACAAATCTATAACTGATCCCTTCATACCTTACTTTCGCTTATTATACATGAAAAAATACAAGGATGATTGCAACTTGAGTTTTTGGAAGCATCTGCTGGTCATGTAATGTGCTAGGTGTATCAGGATACACAAAAATGACCGCCTTAGCTGATCCTTGGCGGTCATTTTCATCTATAGTCGGCTGTATATGATAGGCATTTCTGACATCCTCTTTACTTTAAAGCATTCTTGCCATATTCACTTGGGTTAACACCATATGTTTTGCGAAATAAAGAGGCAAAATGACTAAAATTATGATAGCCCACGAGCGAGGAAGCTTCGCTGACACTAATCTTATTATTCTCCAATAGCATTCTCGCTTTTTCCATCCGTTGTTGTCTAACAAATTCAAATACAGTCATACCAAACACTTCTTTAAAGCCGATCTTGAGCTTGTAATCATTCAGATGAATCAATTTCGATAGAGCAAGCAGGCTGGGTGGCTGGCCTAGCATTTTTACCAAAATATCCCGAGCTAAATAAATTCGATCAATATCGTCTTTTTTTAACCTACTGCGCCCTTTGACCTGCCCCATTTCCATTTCATAGATAAATAATGCCAAAAGCTCTAAGGTTTTTCCTTCCATATAAAGGCGCTTGGCTGACCCGCTATAAGAACAATTGCGCAGTTGCTGTAGTAGAACCTGCATTTTCGGACGAATCGTATCCTGAAGATAGAGGAAGGACTGATTATCCCCAAGCTTTATATTTGGAAACAGGCTGCCCCAAAGCCTCGCATCCATGCGCAGCTCCATGTGAACAATTGGTCTTTCTTTGATTTGCTCGGCATGAAATTTTATATCATGTAAATAAACGAGTTGGGCACTACCTGCTTCTGTTACAATATCCTTGTTTTGTCCCTCAACAGAGAAATACCCACCCCCATCTAGCGTAAACGCAAGCTCAAGATGCGGATAGCGAATGCCTACATCAAACGAAACGTTCTCATATAAAATCATATCACTCATGTGCAATTCCATACCGTCCCGAAGCTGCATGCAACTGAAATGACCTTCGCCAAGATGGGACGGTACCCTGCCGCAATGCTCATAGGGCTCTACAGAGGAATGACCTAGGATTTGATGTAGAACATTTGCATTGAAATCTGTAAGCTCTGTATTTTCTGCTTGAACAATCATTTTCTCCCCTCCTATCTGCGCACACAAAGGTTGTGATATATGCTACATCTAATGATAATTATTCTCATTTATAAGCAGTTTATCATATCCTAGCTGCTTATGTATGCGATAAAATGATATTTCAGCACATGTTGTACAAAAAATAAAACCTGAGGGTACGATGCCTCAGGCCTTGGCTTTACTCTTTACAATTTATCGATATAGAAAACCAATCTACTTAATTAGATACGCCCCATCCACGAGCTTCTTGTTGCAATCTCCACATGCGTGCATACAGCCCGCCTAACGCGAGGAGTTCGTCATGTTTCCCCTGCTCTTTGATCTGTCCGTTCTCCAACACAACGATTTGGCTTGCTGCCTTCACTGTTTTTAGCCGATGAGCAATCGCAATGACAGTTCTCCTTCGCACAAGCTGGTCAATAGCCTTTTGAATCTCCGCCTCATTCTCAGGGTCCAGTGATGCAGTTGCTTCATCCAATAAAACAATGGGAGCGTTTTTTAAAATAGCTCGTGCAATCGAGATACGTTGCTTTTCGCCGCCTGAAAGCGTACTTCCGCCCTCTCCCACCAACGTATCATATCCCTGTGGTAGCTTTGCGATAAAATCATGGCAGCAGGCGAGTCTAGCCGCTTCCTCAATCTCATGCTGGGAGGCATCACTTTTGCCAAATCTAATGTTATTTGCAATGGTATCTTGGAACAGATACACATCCTGAAAAACCATAGATACCTTGCGTAATAGCTCCTCAGGGTTCATACGGCGGATATCCTCGCCTCCCAGGGTAACTGTCCCCTGATCAGGATCATAAAAGCGAGCAATCAAGCGAAGAACCGTACTTTTCCCGCTTCCTGACGGTCCGACCAATGCGGTAAAAGAGCCTGCCTGCATCCGTAAGCTCACCTCACGCAGCACAGCTTTATCCTGATAACCAAAGGTAACGTTGTTTAATTCAATATCGTGGCACTCTGGGGGCAAAAGCTCTCCAGACATAATTGGCTCATGTAACAATTGCACAATGCGTTCCCCTGCCTGCTCGTGATAACGAAATTCCGCATAATTGATAAGCGCAACTGTTAAGGGCTCGAAAATTCGTGTACCAACAAGTAAGAAAGTAACAAATGTCATGAGATCAAGACTGCCTCCAAGCAATAAATGAACACCTACAATCACCATGACAGTAAGTCCTGCTCGTAAGCATGCAATTGCGCTCAATACAATCGGTCCAATCAGACCCTCGATTAGGAGACTGCGCTTCATCAACTCTTTACACGAGTTCTCCAGACGTATAAATTTTTCACCAGTCAAATTATAGGCCTTAATCACGCGAATCCCGTGTAAATATTCCTGCAAACGATTACCCGCATCTATCTTGGCTCGCATATGCTGACTGCCAAGCTTGCGTTGTAATTTAGAAGTCATGAGCACTAGGGCGATCGCTATTGGAAATACCAAAAACATAGCCGCCGCCATGCACCAGTCTAATATAGACAACCCGATCAGAGCAAGAAAAGGCATAATGAGTGCGCCGATCATCTGTGGAACAACATGAGAAATTCCATGCTCTACTAATGAGATATCTCCCATCATCATGTTGGCAAGGTCCCCGGGGTCACGTTTGTTTAAAAATCCCAGCGATAGCTTTCTTACATGCTCTGCCAGCCTGGTTCTGCCATCCACCGCTGCGTTATAAGCTCCACGAAATTGTGCTCGGTATGCCGGAAGCTCACACAGATATAAGAAGACCATGGACACCCCCAGACCTGCGCATACCCACCATAGCCTTGCAAAATCCATTTCCACACCTGAGCTGATAAAAGGCTGGAAGATCAGACGTGCTACTTCCACCAATAGTATAAATGGCAGAATTCCTACGAGGTTAGCCAATGTGGTATAGACGACTGGTTTAATCAGCATTTTAGGATTACCCACTGTGATGTTGTGCAACATGCTCATGACCTATGCTTCCCTCCTCATCCATTCCGATCTGCCATTGCTCTGCGTCTATATACGTACGCCACATTCGATTGTACAACCCTTTAGAAGCCAATAATTCCTCATGTTTTCCCTGTTCTGAAATACGCCCCTCATGTAGCACGATGATTTGATCAGCATCTCGGATAGTAGACAGTCGATGGGCGATAACAATAACCGTTTTTCCCTTAATCAGTTCTTTAAGAGCAAGCTGCATTTCGTATTCATTCTCCGGATCAGCAAAAGCCGTCGCCTCGTCTAGCACAAGCACAGGAGCGTTTTTTAGGATCGCTCTAGCCACAGCAATACGCTGTTCTTCTCCTCCAGATAAATACACGCCACCTTCTCCGATCAAGGTATCGTAACCACTGGGAAGCTTGCTGATAAAATCATGACACTGCGCCGCCCGGGCTGCCGCCATCACCAGCTCTAAAGAGGCATGAGGACTTCCGACTGCAATATTATGAAATACGGTATCGTAGAACAAAAAGGTCTCCTGAAAGACAAACGCCACCGTATTCATCAGGTCTTTACCTGCAATTTCTCTAATATCCACTCCCCCAATTCTGATCGCTCCCTTCGTTACATCCCAAAAGCGCGGTACCAGATTGGCAACCGTTGACTTACCAGCACCCGAGGGTCCCACTAAAGCCGTCACTTGATTCTGCTTCGCTGTAAAGGAAATCTGTGAGAGTATTTCGTCACCAGTAGAGATGTCAGAAGAGCTGGTAGTAGATTTTTCACTGGATGGATACGAAAAGCAAACATGATCAAATTGAATATCAAACCCACTCGGTTTCTGCGGATTTTCAGGCTCTGGGATTGGCTTTTCTGCTACTATCTGATCAATTCGCTCTACCCCCTCACTTATTTCCCGCAAGGTTGACGTCAAATACATTATTTTAAACATGGAAGAAGAAATCCCAGGGGCCATCACTAAAAAAAACAACAGTGTGGAAGCAAATGCGATGCTTTCTGGCTGACTACTCAGCAGAAAAACTCCGACTGGCAAAAAAAATGCCGCAAAAGAGCCCAGTGTCACCTTGAAAATCAAAAATCCCTTTTCCACCTGATTCGTAACATTCACACAATAATCACGATAAAGAATCATATCGACATGAAACTTGCGGAACGAATGCACAGTCTGTCCAAAAACCTTGATAGCTGGCATCCCTCTCACATATTGGACGGCGGAGCCATTCATCCTCTCCAGTGAGTCATAATAAAGCTTGATACTATCTTTCATTTTGGGGCCAGTCATGAGAAATAACTGAGCACCAAATCCAATTAAAATAGGTACCATGCAAGCAACCGCAAGCCAAATATTGAGGTAAAACATGACAATAATCATCAGAATCGTGGTAACCAGCACGTGGACTAAGTCAGGTAGCTGATGAGCGATAAATGTCTCTACCTTTTCAACATTTTGCTCCAGCGTTTTTTTGACAGCACCTGTAGAGGTTCCGCTCAACCAGCCCAGTGGTAATTTTCCAATATGGGAAGCGAGACGAACACGCAAACCGTACAAAATACGAAATGCCGCAAGATGCGAAGCCATTCCCCCTGCATACATTGTTACTAGACTCACGAGAAGGCCAAGCAAGGCGATAACACCCCAACGAATCATTAAATCCCCATTGGCCAAGACAGGATTGGAAGCATACTCCAATAATTCCTTTAAAATAAAGTAAACCGACGCATACGGCACCAGCATACTGATTGCACTCACTGTAGAGAACAAAGCCGAGACGATTAATAATCCACGCTTTTCGCCCGCGATTTCAAGCAGTCGAGGAACTCCTGTTTTTTGCTTCATCCGATTCCCTCCCTTCTTTTTTTGCCAAAATGAAATAGATCGTTTACCGTTACATGACAATGATAGCTGTTTGATTACATTTTCTCTGCCACTTGCCGGTGAAAGGCAACCACTTCACGGATTTTTTTCCATTGTAAAAAATAAGTCTGGAAACAAAACAAAAAACCCGCCCCTATTTAGGCGGGTTTTCTTGCTGAGTAGGCACGAAGTGAGCCTGCTCTTGTCTTAAAATCACCTATTGGTCGAACATTCTCAAACCCGGTGTCTTTAAGAAGTTCAGGAAGAACGTCTGTAACATGATCTGCTGTAGTTTCAAAGCCATCTAATAGCTGCACGGTAAAAAACGCTGCCCTCATTACTACATTATGAGGCTTACCAAAGTCAATGATGTGCACTTCTCCACCCGGATGCAGGGTTCGCCATAATTCTTGCAGCGTACTACGCTTCATCTCCCGAGACAGATGATGGAAGAACAGACTAGAAAAAACATGATCGAGGTGATTATCCTCAAAGGGAAGCTCATACGACATTCCTTGTCGAAAGGTAAG
The DNA here is from genome assembly GCF_010748895.1 of Brevibacillus sp. 7WMA2. Lineage (NCBI taxonomy): Bacteria > Bacillati > Bacillota > Bacilli > Caryophanales > Paenibacillaceae > Brevibacillus > Brevibacillus sp. 7WMA2. The sequence continues at coordinate 4,382,525 of NZ_CP048799.1, read as the reverse complement.
AGCTACCTGTTGTTCTTCTGCCTTATTTCTAGCTATGGATAGTATGTTAGGATCGGCATCTAGTCCAATTACTTCTGCATGTGGCTGTGCCTGCTTGAGCATAAGAGTCAAGGTACCTGTTCCGCAAGCCAAATCCAAGATGCGTTGCTCTGGCATCAAATTCGCTTGACTCACAAGATGCCCTTTGAAGGCTATTTCCTTCATTCCCCACAACGAAGGGTCATACAATCGGGTCAACCAATGAAATTTTAAAGCCGGAATATAGTCTTGATTTCCTGTGCTTTTCATCTATTCTCTTCCCCTTCAACCTGAAATTTCCATTCCAATGCTTACAAGCAAGTTGCGAAAAACACATAGTAGCAAGCCGACAACTTATTACTTAAAAGTATGGTAGAAACCCAACGGAGCGAATGATGCATAATCTGGGAAGCGACTAATCTTTTGGAAATATTTCCATAATTAAATGATAGTGATAATCATTATCCTTGTCAATATTCTATTCCGTCCTATCATTCCAAATGACTATCATTAGTAAAAAAATGCAGATTACAAAAAGTAATCATGTATGCTATAAAATTCCTTGCTTCTCGCGCTCTCTTTATTCTGGAAGAAAAATACGATGGTTGATTTTTTCTGTTACGAATTCTCAAGGTTTCTCTAAGAAGTAGGTGCCAGTCAGAGGGCAGCGCTTGAAGTGCATGCTCTACTGCTTTATTCTTTGGAATAATTTCTTGATCCTTTAAGGTGTAATAAATGCGGCACAAGGTTACTACAGCGTCTTCAATCCACTCATCAAACAAGAAAAAAATCCGGCTTTTCCCCTTTTTGGCCCAATATTCATTTAGGTTATAATGCATTGTCGTATGAACATCCTGCCACTCTGTAGCAATTCCTAATTCATTTATCCTTTTACCCGCAATCGTTATTCCATAATGCTTTAATGTCCACCACGTCACATGATTGCTATCCCAGTGCCCCTCTTTTTTAAAAACTCCACTAGCGCAGCATGGGTAAGGCTGTAAGGATTTATTATCTCGTCCAATGTCATCAAGGCTGATATACATACCGTCCAATTTTTGGGCAAGTGGATTATCCTTCTTTAGCTTATGATGTAGCTTGCTTACTCTTTCAAGCTCTTCGTGCGTTAATCTTCTTTTTACAATTGTCATGAAATCTATATCACTTTTATGCTCATCAAATGCTGACAAAGCGATCGAACCATATAAATAAATTCCTTCTATCACATCAGTTAATTCAGACAGTAATAAGTCTCTATACTCTTGTAATAAAGGTCTAATCTTTTTTGGTATCTTTTCATCCATAGCTAGAATCCTCATTTCTTTTTAAGTACCTACTAAATAATACACCAAATATTTGCACTATTCATCTTTATTATGCTATATTTGATAAAATAATAAATTCATTTTAAAAGGAGTTTCATATGAAGCCGAATAAGAAGTAACGTGTTGTCAATTTCTTAAAAAAAGCACGAGCACCACCTCCATATCCACTCATTTTAGCGTTATGAAAATGAAATTATGGAGGAATCAATGATGAGTAAACCAGAAATGCATGTTGCTTTAGTCTGCGGGCCTGATTCTGATATGGATACACAAGCAATCCGAGCTACTTTGGAGTATTTTGGCGCAAGAGTCTTTACGTATTGGATAGGTAGACCAAATGATTTCACTGCCATCTTATCGGGTGAGGACTTATATCCCAATACTGACATGATTATTCTCAATTTCCATGGAGATGAAGGGAATTTCATCATGCCGGAGCTAGGAGAAGACGTGTATGATGCAGATGAGGTGCCGGGCAACTTTGGACCAGAGGAAATTTCTCGTTTTGCCAGATTGGAAGGGAAAATCGTTGTTGCTAACGGATGTTCTTTAGGTGATCCTGAACTGGCAAAAGCATTCCTACATTGTGGATGCCAAACGTATATTGGTCCAAACAACTATCCAGATGGAAATGCCGCGCTACTATTTGTTTCGCGATTTTTCTACGAGATCATCCAAAACAAGAAAAGCATTCAAGAGGCCTTCCAAGTAAGCAAGGCGATGGATGATGAAAACATGTCGATGTATCAAATCTATGAAAACCAGTAATAGATAGCTCATTATCACAAAACAAATGAATCTAGCATGTAAAAAGCCCTGATCTGCTTCAGGGCTTTTTTACGTCCTACGAATTATCTTTTTGAGATAAAAAAATCTGGGGATGTAATGGCAAATAGACAAGTTCAGGAGCTTGATGACCGTTCGGCCAAATGCCAACAAACGTAACTGGATGGTTCTTCAGGTACTCTTGTGCAGAGCTCGGTACAGATATCTCCGCTTTCCCAGATTTGGTCGCTATCTTTCTTATAAATGATTCTGCGCACAACGAGACCAAACGTAATGAGAATCACGAAAAGACCTATGAATGTTACATAGAAACCGAATCTAGTTTGAATCCGCCCACCCTTTACATACATCAATCCACTCTATATATTGCGAGTACTCTTCCAACTCTTCTATCGTTAATTCAATGGCACTATTTGCACTACCGCAGGCAGGAAAAACCGTTGTAAAGCGTTTCAGTGATTGATCTAAATAAACCTCAACGCCTTTATTGACTGCAAATGGGCATACACCGCCTACCGCATGGTTTGATAATTATCCTATGTCATGGAACCCAGATAAAAGGAATTTGAGCTCCCCATTATATCTCTCAATCGCAAGCTTATTGGAATACAATATCTTAAATGGTTACCTTAAGCCACATACAAAGCTTCCCCCGCAAAGGGAACTGGCCGATTATCTCGATATAAACCTTAGTAGCATCACAAGGGCCTTTAAAATTTACGAGATGAAAAACTTAATTTATGCGATCACAGGCAGTGGAACCTTTGTTTCTCCTAATGCCGGAAACACTATTTTTATAGCAGATAACGACACAAATAAAAATCTCGTTCACCGCTACAAAGGTAGGAACAGCAAAAAGTCGATTATCCTTAGCATACAGGAAATCGACTTTTTGCTGTTTTATGATTTACTTAACGTGTTTTTAAAATGCTGGCTGTACCCCTCTCCTATTTTAAGGAAAGATTTAGAAAAATATATAACGCCAGAATTTTACTGAATATTTAAACTCTTAAAACTGAATAATACCAACCGCATTCAAAAAAACAATAATAATCGCAATTGGAGCAACAAATCGAAGCAAGAATGCCCAGCAAGTAAACAGGGTCTTTCCGTAGTTTCCACCTACGAAGAATTCAGCTTCTAGTATCTTTTTCTCCATTTTAAACGAAACGAAAATACTAATTAGCAAAGCTCCAAGTGGCATTAAAATATTAAGTGAGAAAAAGTCTACTGCATCAAAAATGTTTTTACCAAAGATGGTAATATCACTCCATATACCAAATGAAAGTGCTGACGGAATACCTACTAAGAAAATGCAAATCCCCATTACCCATGCTATTTTTTTTCTTCTTTCTTGCTGTCCATTCGCTAGCGCTGAAACAACTGTTTCAAGTAAAGAAAATGCAGATGTTAAAGTTGCAAAGGTGAATAGTGCAAGAAATACGGTTAAGAAGAAGCTTCCAAATGGAATCTGGCTAAACACGGATGGTAAAATGATAAATAGCAATCCCGGTCCCTCTGTTGGTTCCATTCCCAATGAAAATACTGCTGGAAAAATAGCAAGGCCGGCAAAAAGAGAAACAAATAAATTCAATCCAACAATCGTTATGGCTGATCGTGGCAAGCTTTCTTTTTTATTTAAATAAGAGCTATACGTAATCATAATGGAAATCCCAATACTAATCGCAAAAAATGATTGACCCATTGCGAATAAAATACTTTCTGAAGTAATTTTTGAGAAATCAGGTTGTAAGAAAAACGTAACACCCTTCATTGCACCATCAAGTGTTAATGAACGAATAATAAGAGCCAAAAATAGAATGAACAATGCTGGTAGCATGTATTTACTTGCTTTTTCAATTCCATTTTGTACACCTTTTGATACAACAAATATCGTAATAAACATAAAAGCAAAATGCCCGACAATGGCCCAAACTGGGTTCCCAATTGTTTCTGTAAATAGCGCCGCATAATTTTGCTGTGGTGCAATAATCTGTCCTGTAATTCCTCTGAATAAATAGATTAATATCCAACCGCCAACAACACTGTAGAATGATAGCAAAATAAAGCAAGTACCTACCCCAAGACGTCCAATCCAGTGCCACCCTGTATTTGGTGCAATATTTTTAAAAGCTTGAATTGCTTGTTTTTGTGTACTACGCCCTATCATAAATTCAGCTATCAATAGCGGAAGACCTATTAATACAGTAAACAAGATAAAGATTAAAAAGAATGCTCCTCCCCCGCTCTTTCCAGCAATATATGGGAACTTCCATATTGCGCCAAGGCCAATCGCAGAGCCTGCTGCTGCCATGATAAATCCTAATTTCGACGTCCATTGCTCCGTCTGTTTCATTACATTTCCCCCTAATTAAATTACTTTATATGAATAAACATATTATTGATCAAGCAAAAAACCTCCATTTCTTCCTGTATAAAAATAAAAAAGGCCCAGCATCTCTTTGTATAAAGAGACGCCAAGCCATTTACTTAACGCGGTACCACTCTTATTGATTCCATAATGAATCCACTTAGTAGTAATCGTTTGATTACAAACCTGATATCGAAGGTTAGTCGTTAAGATTTACTAAGAAGTATACTTCCGTTCCACCTTACTGCTCCTAGGCGAGTTCAAGATGTTATTTGACTATGTCGCACCAACCCATAGCTCTCTGCACAAATACATGTCTTTACTATTCCTATTCATAGCATTCAATATTCCGAATATATTTCCGTTTGAAATTACTACGAATTATACTAAGGTATATGTACGACTGTCAAGCAAGATATTGATTTTTTTGTCGAAAAAAAATTTACCAAAAAAGAATTTCTCATTCATGAGAGATTAATTGATCGTCTCCTTTTCAACGGGACATCCGATGAAAAAAACTAAAATTCATTGGTGTTCAAGCTGTCGGGCGTAACCATTCAACCTGACAGAAGGAATCTATCAGGCACAGGTAGAAGTTATTTTTAAGCAAGCAATAGCACCACCCACGATTTGCTTTAAGACACAAGATTGCAACACCATAGCAAATAGGATACAAGAACAGCCTGTCATTACAACCAGCCCGGAAGCATTCTTAATAATCATCCCGAACATATGTCTGAACATTCAAGTAAATAAACTGACATTGCGTGGCACTAGCTTGCCCTTTGATTTAAATACATATCTGGAGGAGTAATATGGCAATCACCTATTGGACAGGACAAAAGATTTCTTTACGAGCATTGGGGCCTGAGGATGAGAGTATTTTTGATTTATTAGATGATGAAATCCTACGAAATATGAATTCACTCCACTTTCCTCGTTCCCAAGCAAAAAGAAAGGAATGGATAGAGGAACAAGCTGAGGAAGAAGACGCTTTTCGGTTTATTGCTATAGATCAAACCAACGCGGTCGTAGGCATAATCGAAACCTTTGATTGTGATAGGAGAAATGGTACGTTCGATTACTATTTAGCTGTCTTTGATCCCCATCGAGGCAAGGGCTATGCTACAGAAATGATCGTGATGGTTATGCGTTTTTTCTTTCTAGAACTGTCCTATCAAAAAGTGAACACTACCGTTTATTCGTTTAATAAGCCTTCTATCTGCATGCATGAAAAACTAGGATTCGTTAAAGAAGGGCAGCTACGAAATATCATTTTTACAAAAGGAGCCTATTATGATGGCATTTGCTTCGGAATGACAAGACAAGAGTTCGAAACTTTATACGGTAATGACTGATCTTCTTTGATAGGGTACTCTCCCAAAATAGAAAACACCCCACCAGAGTATAGCTCTACAAGTGGGGTGATAATACGCTCGCTACTTTTTCGTTTCCTTGCTTCTTTCCAGCAGCATGTCAACGATTAGATCTATCTGTCCAGTAATAGCGATTGGATCATAGCGATAAAACGTATCAAAATCGTTATAGAATAACGTATTGTTTTTAGACGCTTTTAGATTTTTCCAAACGGCTGAGGATTTTAATTGCTTTAATGCTTCTCCCTTTTTCTCAGGATCATAGGTTGTCAAGAACATGTAATCGGCAGCATACTGCGGTAGCATTTCCATAGATAGCTGTAGCGTCTGTTCCTCCGCTTTATTCTTGGCATGCGGCATTTTAAGCTTCAGTGCGTTATAGATTGCCTGTCCACCTCGACCAGCGTTATCTCCGAAAATCCACAGCTCTCCCTTATCGGTCAGCTCATAAAGTCCAAAGGTAGCATTCTCGTCAATAACACCCTTTAGCTTCTCGCGACCCTCCGCCGCCTTTTTATCAAATGCAGCGATAAATTCCTCTGCCTTTTCCTTTTCCCCAGCAATGTCACCAAACAATCTGACTGTTTCATAGATGCTAGTGGCCGTCCCATATGGGATGTGCAGGGTAGGAGCAATTTTGGATAATGCTTCATAGTTTTCATCCTTCATAACTACAATCAAATCAGGCTTTAGCTGCAATGTTTTCTCTGTACTAATAGGCTCTCCGATATCAGTAGCCCCTTTGAGAAGATCGGTTAAGAACGGATTTTTGAAAGCAGTTGGCTCAACACCGACAACATTTGCCCCTACAGAAAGCAATTCCCCACCGTAAAAATCAGTAACGATTCGTTTTGGCTTTACAGGAATGTTTACAACTCCCTTTTTCGTTTCAAAGCTGCGCATTCCCTCAGCAGTTGTTTCCTTTTCCTTTGCTGTAGAAGCACTACTGCTTGTCGTACTACTCGTGTTGCCACAAGCAGTCATCAGAACCAACAGCATGATAAGCATCGCTGTAATGAAGAAGAATGACTTTTTCCTTAACATGGAATCTCTCCCCAATATGTACTAACAAGGTTTTTTGATAATGATTCTCATTTTCGTAGTAAATGTATCAGACAACGATATCTAGTGTCAATATGCAGATACTACTGAATCACAAAACCCAAAATCATATTCCTCGTATTAGCTTTTCCGCCCTTTTATCCTTTTTCATTTCTCGACTTGAATCTGTATAATCAGTCCATGAGTCCAAAATTACTCTAGGCTCTGCTTCAATTATATTTTTTGCCTTTTCTAGATCCCCTTGTTTGAAAGCTGCGATAATGGAGATTAAATCCGTACGATCTAACAATTTTACATGGTTAATCCCTGCCAGAGTCTCACATGAATCCGTATAGGTAGATGTTGCAATCAAAATGGACTTCTTCGCTTTATAAAATCTCATCGAGGAATATACCTCTTGCACACCACTAATTCCTACTACATTATCAATCTTATAACGTTTCGCTTGCACAACATTGCGAACCCCAGAGCGATCTGTAAATACTAAGTCAGCCCCAAAGTCTCTGCTCCCGACTGTTTTATACACCTCTTTATAGCCTAATGCATGAAACAGTCTATACAAATAGATCTCAAATTCTGAGCCATCCAGCATGTTATCTATATCATGGATATCGATAGACAATGGATCAATATCATTCGTTATTTGTCTCGTATTTGGGGATTTTTTGAGAAAACCCCCGAATTTCAGAAATATTGCAACACCTATAATCAGAATCAAAAGCAAGAAAAACATCCATTCCATCTTGTATTCTCCTATCAATTAATTTTCATAGCTACATATAAAAAAGTAGCTATGATCTGCTTTGAGGACTAGTTTGCATCTACCAATAACCCCCATTTTAATCCTTGATTATTATATAATAATTGTAAAAATAAGTAACTTAAAAAAGAAAAGCACCTCAATGAGATGCTTTTCATCGTATATGCATACCTACAGCCCTGCCACAGCAACTACTACCATACTGTCACAAACAACCTAATAGTGTTTTGTGGCTCTTAATTTATGTAGGTAGTTTAATTCTTTTTATTATTCATTCTCCGTAACTTTGAAAATAGAGTTTTCGGAAGCAAATTTCACATGATGCAACCCGATTTTTTTATGCTCCCATTTTTCCTTATTTGTTACTTTTACTTTATCTCCTACTTTAAAGAAATGACCTTTTGGAAGAAGAACATCTACATTTTCTGTTTTTCCTTCGTTGCTTTTGTACTCAACAATAACATAATCACTGTCTGATTCTGTGATCGAACCAATTATAAAGTCTTCTCCTTCCTTCTCAGCAACTTTAGAAATAGAGTCTCCTGAAGCAAACATTGCATTATTTGGTCCAATTTTTTTATGCTCCCATTTTGACTTATTCGTTACTTTCACTTTATCCCCGGCTTTATAGGAGTGAGCTTCCGTAAAGAGAACATCTACTGTCTCCGTTTTTCCTTCGTTGCTTTTGTATTCCACTGTAGCATAACCATAATCACTATCTGAATCTATGACCGTTCCGATTATAAAGTCTTCCGCTTCTTTCTCAGCACCTTTAGAAATAGGGTCTTCGGAGTCATTCTCCGTAACTTTGAAAATAGAGTTTTCGGAAGCAAATTTCACATGATGCAACCCGATTTTTTTATGCTCCCATTTTTCCTTATTTGTTACTTTTACTTTATCTCCTACTTTAAAGAAATGACCTTTTGGAAGAAGAACATCTACATTTTCTGTTTTTCCTTCGTTGCTTTTGTACTCAACAATAACATAATCACTGTCTGATTCTGTGATCGAACCAATTATAAAGTCTTCTCCTTCCTTCTCAGCAACTTTAGAAATAGAATCTCCCGAAGCAAACATTGCATTATTTGGTCCAATTTTTTTATGCTCCCATTTTGACTTATTCGTTACTTTCACTTTATCCCCGGCTTTATAGGAGTGAGCTTCCGTAAAGAGAACATCTACTGTCTCCGTTTTTCCTTCGTTGCTTTTGTATTCCACTGTAGCATAACCATAATCACTATCTGAATCTATGACCGTTCCGATTATAAAGTCTTCCGCTTCTTTCTCAGCACCTTTAGAACTATATGAAGAATATATATCAACTGAATCGCCTATATTTATATTTGTAAGCACATTAGCAGGCACATTTTCAGTAAAGATTGTAAGCCCCTGATTTGTTTTTTCAGTAACAATTCCTGTATATTTCTGCCTTTGCTGTTCGAAAAGAGTTTGTTGTGAATTACCTTCTGCAATAGAAAGACTCGAAGGGATAGCTGCACTCGCTGTTATAACCTCTAACCCTGGAAGGTTCGCCCCCAATAAAGTTCCGACACTTAATACGCCTGTTAAAACTAGCTTTTTCATAGTTGCATCTTCTCCATTCATTATTTTTTTGCTAGATCTAGTCAAATTTTCATCTAATTCCCTTAAGGTTGTAATAATTATAGTTACACATTGTTTTTTAAGTCAACAAAAAAAACCTTACACTTTTGTAAGGGAGAAATGAATATAAAGACACAGATATATATAGTTCATTCTTATTGATACATCACTTTCGCTTCTTCTTTTCCTCCCTATTTCTTCAAAAAATCCCCTCCTAGTCAATACAGCAAGGTGTGTTGCTTCTTCCTGTCTACTAAGAGGGGAAAATATTAGAAACGATCTATTACTACTTCTCCACCCTCATAGGGTGATAGCTACAAATGACTGGCTTTCTCCATTTTGTATTTTCCTAGATCGTTCCCCTAGATTTTAAACTTTGTCAATAACCCCTGAAGCTCCTCAGCCATGTCTGCCAAGGAAGCAGCGGCATGGGTGATTTCCTCCATTGTCGCGAGCTGTTCCTCTGTGGATGCAGAAACCTCCTGCGTGCTTGATGCCGCTGTTTCTGCTACCTCCGTAATCATTTCCATGGAACTGACCATTTCCTTCGATCCCTCTGACAATTGTTTAATCGCTGCTGTAACCTCCTGAATTTGGGCTGTTACCTGTTCTACCGTTACTTGAATCAGTTCGAAGGAATCTCCAGCCGTATTAATCAGGTTGATCCCCTCTTCCGCTTCTTGGGTGGCTAAATCCATCGAATGGACAGCTTGATTCGTCTCTTCCTGAATGCTCATAATCAGCTTATCCACTTGTTCAGCCGAATGGGTCGATTGCTCTGCTAATAATCTAACTTCATTCGCAACAACAGCGAATCCCCGACCATGCTCGCCTGCTCGTGCTGCTTCAATCGCTGCATTTAATGCTAACAAATTGGTTTGAGTAGCGATATTTGCGATAACGTCAACAATTTTACCGATTTCCTCGGAACGCTCACCCAAGCCCTTAATGACACTTGCCACTTTTTTAACTGTATGATTAATGGAACTCATCTGTTCTACTGCTGTCTGAATCGAATGACTGCCTTCTGTTGCTTTAACAGATGCTTCAATCGCTTTAGCTGTTACCTCTTCAGAATGAGAGGCCATTTGCTCTACACCCAGTGACATGCGCTGTACGGTTTCCGAGGTTTCTTCTACACTATGAAATTGCTTTTCTACCCCGGTGGCTAATAACTGGATTGTCGTGCTGATTTGCTCTGTAGCTTTGCTTGTCTGATCTGCATTTGCAGTTAACTCTTCAGCCGAAGCGGCTACCTGATCTGCACTAAAACCTACTTGCCCAATCAGATTGCGAAGATTAGTCTGCATCTGCTGGAACGATTGAGACAGTAATCCAATCTCGTCCTCCCCGTTCACGCTAATCGTTTCAGTTAAATCCCCTTCACTAATTGTACGGGAGGCCTTAATTAATCTTTTCAACGGTTTGGTAATGGAAAGTATGACGAAGATCATCAAAATTGTACCTGCAAGTAAAGCCACTGCAATAACAACTAGAGTTTGAGTAAAGATAGGCTGAGCTGCCTCTTGAATCTCGGAGGAGAACATATTTCCGGCTATCTTCCAGCCCGTTACTTTATTTGTTTCAAATGCGATAAACTCATTTGACTCATCTAGTTTTATCTGACCTGACTTCTTGGCAAATAATTCATCTTCCCACTTCTCCTTAAAATCAGTTCCGCTTTTTATCGTGGGATGAACCAAATATTTGCCTGTTTGATCGATGATAAATGCGTAGCCCTGTTTCCCGATTTTAACCTGTTGAACGATCTCGGACAGATTATCTAAATTCAAATTTATTGCTATTACCCCGGAATTATCCTCAAGTGTTTTCGCAATGGTTACGACCACCTTGCCCGTGGATGCTGATACGTAGGGTTCCGTAATAATAACTTGTCCTTTTTTCGCGATAGCTTCCTGGTACCAAGGTCTATTTCTTGGATCATAGTCGGCAGACATTTTCTGAATAGGCTCTTGTATCATTACTCCATCTTTGGTTCCTACGAAAACACTAACCAATTCGGAATGCAGAGCGTAATATTGCTTCAATCTTTCTCTTATGGGAGCTTGTAGGCCACCCTGTAAAAGTGGTTCGGTGATTTGCTTGGAAAAGTACGTGATATCATGGATTTTGGGATCAATCGTATCGTTGATAATTTGATCCAGCATATTAACACTTCTAATACCGAAATTGTTAATTTCCTCCTCCATTTTGTCTGCTGCAACTTGATAAGACATCATACCAATTACAATACTTGGAATGATTAAAATAAGTGCAAAGGAGAAAATTAATTTTCTTCTAATCGTCAAAGTAAATGTAAATTTCCGTGCCATATTTTTAGGTTTCCTCTCCATGCATTTTTTTCGTCGTTTTAATGTTTATCGGAAAAAAAATTCACGGAGAATATAGCTATTTCACATTCTTGTTGTGGTAATAAATGACAGGCAAAAAATAGGATACCTACGGGCCTTAATAGAGTTCCTAGATGATCAAAATAAGGAAAAAAATGACACGTGCTTTTCCTCCTGAAGCTTAGAGAAAACAGCGTCGACCACACATCGAAAGTAAACCTAGTTCCTTACTTTTTAAAGTAAAAGATATTTTGAACTATTTTCACTCTCAATCTTGATAAACGATAGTTAAAAAATTATAATTTAACTTAAAATTCAAAATAAAGGCAGGGTACGTACATGGAGATATTAGATAAATATATAGAAGCAACCAACACCCACAACTTCAGTGAAGTGAAAAAATTACTGCATCCAACTGCCATTTACTACTTTTCCAATCACACCTGTACTACTCACCAAGAAATACAAGCATATTTTGAAACCGCTTGGTCCATCATCCAAAACGAGATTTATAAAGCCCAAGATATTCAATGGCTACATGTAGGTAATGACTCTGCAACCTGCACGTATACATATTGCTATGAAGGCTATATGAATGGCGAGTATACCAGCGGGCAAGGAAGAGCGACAAATGTATTCGTCAAAGAATCTACTGAATGGTTGCTTATTCATGAACATTTAAGTCCTTTACCTGCAAAAAAGATCTAGAAATCTAGACCTTTTGCATAGCTTTCGCCTATTCACCAACAGCGGCATTCGTAGCAATATACTCTCTTTGAAGTATTCCCATGTGAAAAATGTCGCTCCATTTTCCATCTCGAAAAATGTATTCTCGTGAAATTCCTTCGTGCTTAAATCCCACTCTTTCATATAAGGAAATGGCTTTTTTGTTAAAAGAAAACACTCGTAATGATACGCGGTGCAGGTTTAATTCCAAAAAGGCATAATCCAGTAGCAGCTTCATTGCTTCTGTTCCATAGCCTTTTCCCCAATACGCCTTCTCCCCAATGTCGATGATGCACTCAGCATTCCGATTCTTATAATCAATTTGAATAAGTGAGACGATCCCAATAGGGGTTTCCGACTCCTTTTCGATAATCATATAGCTTTTCGATGTACTTGCTCCCAAAATGACCTGATTCACAAATTCTTCTGTGCTATCAAATGTAAACAGATCAAGTGATGGATTGGTAGTTTGCATGACTTCCATATCATTTCTCCATCTATGATAGATAGCTACATCGTCAGCAGTCATTTTTCTAAAATACATTCTTGTGGATTGAAACAGCATCGCCTTACTCCCCCTTTTGCATATATTGTCTGCTTATTTTTCTGCAATCGGACAAAGCATTTCCCTTAATGAAAACAGCAAAACCTCCAATTGCTCCTTCACCTTTGTTTTTTCTGGCCCCAAATGAGCAGTATCTAGCATTAAACCATCCATAAATGAAATGAGATAAAGCGAAATAGACTCAACTGGAATACGCGGACAAATATCCCCCTGCTCGATTCCTTTGCGAAAAAAAGCGATTATTACCTCAGCTAGCCGTTGATAGCGTGTGGTGACATAAGGATAGCTATCTCGATTCTTGCGATAATTCGTTGATAAAAAAAACTCCGAATTAGCCAGTAGAAGAGATTGATTAAGCCTTTGCATTTCCTGCTGCTGCCGATTAACCCACTTGGTTATCTGTTGCCAGGATGTGCCGTTCTCATCTAGACGAAAAAACATCGCATCCTTTTCATCCTCAGCATGAAGCAGTTCAAGATACACATGCTCGATGTTATCGAAGTACGAATACAAAGCTCCTCTCGAAACATCTGCCTCGTCCATGATGTCTTGCATCGTCGCTCGTGTATATCCCTTTTCCACAAACACCCGTTTTGCCGCCTGTAACAAATCCATTTTCTTTTGTTTTTTGTATTCCTCGCTTACTCTTGGAGCCATAGTGGTTCAAGCCTCCTATAAAATATACACTGTTGTCGTTTTTGTTGGTAAGTTTATTATAAAAGACATCAATGTCGTTTTCAATAAAAAGAAGGAAAAAGCCCCCATTCAATTTTGCTCTATAAAAAGAAAAAAGAGCAGCTATATCATCGCCGCTCCAATATCCTATATTTTATTCTAGATGGATGCTTAAGGTTGTCCCATAAATTCTGTAAGCTTTGCAAAATTACCTTGCTTTCTCATACCTTCTATCATTTTATTGATTGAAGCTTTCGAAAACTGGAAATTTGACTCTAAGGTAGAATAGACTAACTCCTGAGTTATAGTGGACGCATCCAAAATATGCGCAAACTCTGGAACCGAGTCGCGTATTTTTCGGTCATACTCAGCGGTAATAAGGTCGCCTGTTAGCTTATCAGAAAGTAAATAAAGAAGAATATGAAGCTTAGATTGCTGGTCAGGTGATACGTTCTGTTCGATTAGCCAATCATAGTAGGTATGTTTTTCGCGCAATAGGGTTCCCCCTCAGCTATTCTCTAGGCTACGAACCAGAGAAGCCACTCTATAGCAACAACAATCTCTTGGATTGTTCCATCAGAAAGATTGGAGTTGGCCTTCAAAAAGTTCCTTAGCTGATCTTTTAGATAAACAATAGCGTATTCTTCTTTTTGTTCCCATCCTTTGATGATTCCCTCCAGATGATCTGCTATTTTATTAGACCATCTTTTAAAGGATTGAGCCGCCGTAGGAGATAGCTGACTAATCGCTCTTTCTAACGTTGCGCCCCCTTTTCTAATGTGTTTAATGACTATTTGTACACCTTCTTTTGTAATATGAGTCTTCCATCCATAGGTCCCTACCTGTTGTGCCCCGACCTCACTGTTCGGTACTACTACAGCCTGCTGTACGGAGGATGTGGTTGATGCTGAAACAGGAACTGCTAGAGATACAGCCAATAGTGACGTAGACAAAAGACTTACAATCATTTTTTTAGATTGTTTACGCATAAATCTACCTCCATCCCAATGTAACTTACACCATTATCATAATTAGGTAATAATTGTAAGTAAATGGGTCTTTTCTACCAAATGTTAACCTTTTACTATGGGAGATTAACATTTAGTAGATGTAATTTATATATAGTATTCGTTAACTGGTGCAATGTGACTAGATTGAGAGAAATCCACCTTGTTTTTTAGTCATGCAAAAAAAACATGAATGTTTGATTCATGCTTGGTTTTCCTGTTTTTATGCCAATGTATGATTACTACTCCTATCACCATAATCTAGTAGATGAAAGCTAAATACCCTTATAGGAAAAGGTGACATTTTATCCACATTCATATACTTATACTAAACAAATAGCAATTTTTCCATCGTCGTTTTTTTGCTTAATCCAAATAGAACAAATATACTTCACTACCTATAAATACGATTACATTCCTTTGGAGTTAGTTTGTAAATAAATGATAGAGGTGACCAAATGCATATGAATCTGATCCATTATACCCAGTATTAGTAGCGGGATATTTCCCCATTTTCAGTTACTATTTTGGTGTTTTATGCTTCACATTGTCGATGTAAAAACTCCGTTTGCAACAAGTATATGAGGATACTCGCGCAGCTTATCGCTGTCATGTGTTATAGCAACACATCAAAAGAGCTATCGCATTCTTTTTTATCGGTGAAAGCATGTCATATTTTGTTTAAAACGAAAAAGGGTTTCTCCTTTTTTATTTTGAAGGAAAACTTCAAGACATCAGGCAAAATACCATATAGGAGGCAATAAGCGGTTTTATCACATATAGTGGATTTTCTAGAAATAACGCATCTTTAATTGGTTATTTTTGTAATATTTGTTATAATAAAACAAAAAAGGAGGGTGATTCTTTTGATGAAAAGATTTTCGTTAGGCTTATTGGCACTTCTTACTACCTTAAGCATGACAACATCTGCTTTTGCATCAATTGAGAGCACGACGACTTCTCCTATTGAACAAAGCACGGAATATACCTACACCTGCCATGGAGTTACCTTTGCTGGCCCCAGTCCATTGAGTGAGCATCAATTGGAGAGTATGTATGAGAGCATGATGAATGAAATTCGAACCTCAATCATCGACGGACCTGGTGGAAGTGCAGAAATTGTCTATGGTCCAAAATACGATTATTATGACCATAGTGTCCACAGAGAAATGGCTGACATTATTGTTTCTTGGGTGGCAGAAAAGATTCCGATTCCAACAAAAAAATTAAAAAAGGCACTATTAGGTTGGACTATTGCGAAGCTTTCCGCATGGAGCAAGAAAACATTAGCTGATACTTATGTTGGATATTGGGTTTGGAAGGTACAGGATTCTGACATACAATCTGATATTTACTACGAGACTGTTGTTCATTACAAAGATGAGAATTTTAAGAAGCCGAAAAAAGTAGAGTATTACGAAATAGACCGAAAAAAGTGGTAATCCATATCTAAAAATGGGAGTATCTCTTTCGTTTTTAGGAATTGGGAGGAACACATATGAACCATGAAAAAAGATACTCCATGTTTATCTTTTTTGTTTTTATTAGTATATGTATAAAGCTGAATTATTGGGTCGATTTCCTATTTACTAACTTTTATCTTGCATCAATAATTGAGCTATCCATCATTTTTCTTATCCTTACATTCTTCGATTCGTTTCTGACCAACGCAGTTAAACGGTTTTGTGAAAGATATAACATCAGACTGGTTTATCTTTATCTAGTCTACATTGTCTTATATTTGGTTGTGTTTGGAGTAATCATCCCTTTACCCACCTGATTCATTCCTAGGCAAAATATAATTCATTCCACCCATTGATTGCTTTCAACAACGGGTCAGCTTATCCCTCTGCTGATCATAAGATGAACTAAATGATAATAGTCCAATCCTACTCCTTCCTTAGGTTGTCCTCCTGTTTGTACTTTTTCCATGTAGCATCAACAAGCCTCGTGCCTTCTGCTTTTTCATGATAAAATCCTTGCAATACCTCCAATCTCTTATTTCACTCAATAGTCCCTTACATCGAAGGTAGCCATCAGTGATAAAATGAAAAAAATGCGTGCAGAAAGGAGCTTATCATGGAAAAAGCCACACTGGAAGCCTATTGTCTGAAGCACCCAGGAGCGATTCATGATTACAAAGCAGAATGGGAAGCAGATCGTTATCAGGTAGGAGGAAAAATGTTTGCAATGCTTGGTGGAGATTCTAACGGAAGGCCTATCCTATCCTTAAAATGCGATCCAGCTCGAGCCGAACAGCTACGAGAAACATATGAGGGGATTATTCCTGGTTACTACTTGAATAAAAGTCATTGGAATTCTATTTATTTAGATGCCGATATTCCTGCTGAATTGTGGGAGAAGCTGATTACTCATTCTTATGAATTGGTTTTTCATAAGCTACCTAAAAACATTCAAAAGGAATTAGTAAAATAGTGCTGTCAAAAGGACAAAAAAGCTACTGACAAAGTATGCTAGTCAGTAGCTTTTGCTTATTTACCGAACGTGGACTTGGATACCACTAACATTACCACCGTCCGCTCTATCAATCGCTCTATCAGTAAATATAGATACGGCCGGTTTCCCCGGACTCTGAAATACATAGCCTCCCCAATGATCACCACCATCAACCTTATACCCAGTAACATCTATTCCAGTTATGTTTTTGATGAGCGGTTTGCCCACTGACATTGCTTCGTTTATTGATTTGATACTATAACGATCAGTTCTATAATATACATTATACACTTGGCCTGTTTTTGCTCCAATCTGAACAGAATATTTGTCGTAATACTTATCTTCCTTATTGGAGAACGTCCACATATCTTCTTTTTCATCGGAGGACTTTTTGGCATGATTAAATGAGAAATCATTTTTATTTGAAAGTTTCATTAACGCTTTTTGAGCTATGGACACATACTTTTTATCCACATTACCCAGATTGTAATCTAAAGAGTAATGGGTCACTTTATTTGTATTCAGATCGACACTAATGCTCTGGTTAACTTCTGACATAAGAGTCATGCCTGTTCCTGATTTGTTTTTATAAAGATGAACCATTCGAAAATTATCATGTAGATTCGTTTCCTTAATCCGATTTCGTGCGGTCTCTACATATTGTTGATAGATATTCGGTAGCTCATCTATATTATATTTCGCCGTGACGGCTGTAACCTCTGTGGTTCCAGCTTTAAACCACACCATTGACTCTCGATCCTCTGTCTCTAACCTATAGGAATCAGTATCTTTATCCAACTTTTCAAAATGAAAATCCTTATTAATGCCAAACGCTTTTTTTATTTCTGTTTGAGCAGCCGTAATATACTTTTGCTCTATTACATCCTTATTTCCTGATGTGTCTATTGAAGAAGAGGTTTCTACTGAAGAAGAGAATGGCTTCATCCAGATAAAAGCAAATAACGCTGCACATGTGATAAGTCCTTTTGCCGCCCATCCCAAATATGCGTTCCGTCTTTTTTGTTTTTGCATCATTCTTCTCTCCTTTCGTATGTTTTCTACTATCACTTGCTTGCGCTCCCAAGAAAGGATCTGATTGGGGAAATGATTTAACTCTTCCAATATCATTTGTTCATCTTGTGACGGCATCTTGAATCACCTCCGAAACAGGAACATTCCGTTTTTTTTGAACAGCTTTTATCGCCCTATGTAAAGTGAGATTTACTTTGGCTTCGCTCCAGCCCAATACCTCCGCAGTCTCCCTACTAGATAATCCCTTGATACCACGCAATATCAGTACGTCCCTATAAGATCGTTTCAACTGATTGATGATGTTATAGAGAAAACGTTTATTCTCGCTTAATTCTAAAGATTCTTCAGGTGTTTTATCAGGTGAAACGAGATGCTGCAGGAATATATCCGGCAGCCAGCTTATTAATTTTGTCTTACGCTTTTCATCAATGGCGACATTTCTAGCAATGGCAAACAGCCATGTTTTGGGATTTGCAATCTCGGTATAATGGATAGCCTTTAGGGCACGAATAAAGGTCTCTTGTACAAGATCGTCTATATCCGTCCGACCCGTATAAAAGACGAGAAAACGATATATATCAGTGCTGTACGCTAGAAACCATTGTTCAATACGTGCTCCAGCATTGTCATCCAATTGTGTTCCACCTCCTTATCACTGTATAGACGGAAGAGCTTCTGCTGATCTTTCACTTTTATTATAAAAATTTTTTCGGCTCCTCTTCTCTTGCCGGGGTATAGGCTATAGCGCTGTACGATACGCTCTGGAAAATCATTTTTTCACCAAGTCATTCATGTGAAACTTTACAATGAATTTCCTCATTTTACTTGCTATTTTATAAAGCATTTACTTAAATATAAATGTGTGGGCAAACATGTGATGTAAAGCAAGTCCGCTTCGTTCTTGTAATATTTTCATAATCTTCATTTAATATGTACAAATGAAATACATAGGTAAAGAAGGAATAGAACAGCATACGCTTCTCTAGTTTACAAAACAAGATGAGAAGCACAAGAAGACTTCAAAGAAATTTGTTGAAGACAAATAATAAAAAAGGGGAAAAGGTTAGATGAATTTTTTAAAAAAGATATTCGGCGGCAAGAACAACGGAGAAAAATCAAAGGATGGCACTACGATTTACAAATATGAAGAATCAGCTAGCTATTCTCCTCCAGCTCCAATGGAATATGTAGAGGAAATCGTGGAACACTTTGAAGCAGTATTTCCCGGAAGAGAAAGCAGTGTTTTTCATGAAATTATATCTGATACCATACATATTGATGTGAATATATTGAAGCCCACAGAAGAAGAGCCCTTTTGGGTTCTATATACAACCGGTATGAGTGATTTACCAATGACAATACCAGACGAGGTGCAGGAGCAGCTTGATGATCAAATCGATCGAGCAGAGGTTATGATGTTTCTTCCAGCTTCTTGGGAATTAACACAGGAATCGATGCAGGATGAAAATAATTATTGGCCGATCAGATTGATGAAGCAGATGGCTCGTTTTCCTCATCAGTATAATACCTGGTTGGGATATGGACATACCATCCCCAATTATCAGGACTATGAACCATATGCAGATTCAACTGGGTTAAACGGAGTGGTTATCTTCCAGTTAAAAGAGGAAATCAGCGTCATTCCAACAAAAGACGGAAATAAGGTTACTGCCTATTTCCTGCTGCCTTTATATAAAGAGGAAATGGAATATAAATTAGAGCATGGCATGGATGCGTTGATGGAAAAATTATCGGAGTTAGGAGATGAAGTGCTGGTTTTACAGCCGAATAGAAGGAATACTTGTGGGTAGTTTAGTTAGGTATAAAAGCAAGGTCTTTTTCGATTTTGATTTACATGCGGAAAACTACTCAAGTTATGTTTGGCAGTCATATGTTATTTCTGGTTTATAAAAATAGGCAACACGAAAAGCCCTTGGGATTCAGCGAACCATTAAACTCCTGATTAACTCACGTTCTGTATTTGTCTTTTCTGCCTTATGCAATTGCTCCGTCAACAGCAGAATTGAAGATTTTTTTAAGCCCTGAACATTTGCATAGCATTCTTGTTTCTTAAGCGATGGCTGCTTCTTGTTATTTTTTTCGGATAGATAACTAACAGAAAGATCAAGTTCCCTACTCATCTCGGTAGCTGTATATCATGGTGACAGGAGACTATTCACCACAGAAATTCAGGGATATTTCCCTATTCTAACACCAGCTATTTTTTTTAATAGCGTTGCTGGCCGGAGCGACCGACCCCGAAAAATTGAATAGAAAGGTGTGAAGTGAATACCACATTAGAATCATTACGGTCGTTAACCAACGTTAGTAATAAAACCGGTTACACCCTTAACGTGGTGAAAACCGGTTTCTTATAACTTCCTATTTGTTTCTATTGTTCTCTAGTGACCTTTGTAATTAACCATTCTTCGTTATATTTAGTCATAGTTAAGTTTTCGGTGTAATTTGTTGGTTGCTCGTTTTCTTTTGGAGATGAGCTAACGGTTACAACCAAACTATATTCATTATCTGAAATTTTTTCGATTTTCGTATCTACGATATGATCAAGATGTTGATCTTTAAAGATGTTGAGTTGATCTTCTTCAACAGCTTTCTTTGCTTCTTCCCCGGTTACTTTCATGAGTAACTCTTTATCACCTTTATACTCTGCTTCAATGTATTGAACAGCTAAATTCTTTAGAGTGGATTCGACATTTTGACTCATAGTAGATTGATTTCCACATGCTGCAAGTAACAAAAAAGAAAGCAATAAGGTAATAAACGGAATTAGCTTCATTTTAAATTCCTCCTTTAATCAAACCACCAGTCTTTTACTCCTCTGTAAATCTTATTAGCAATCTCATCCTGTCCTGAGCTTGACTTCAAATATTTCAAATCAGAACTATTGGATATAAAACCTGTTTCAGTCAAAATTGCGGGCATTTTAGTTCCACGTAAAACGGCCAAGTTACGGTTGTCTTCGTATGGGGATTTATAGTCGCGTAGGACATCGATAATTCTATTGTGGACAAAATCGGCAGCCTCTCTACTTAATTTAATATGATGATTGTTAGGATATATTACAGTGGTTCCTTTAACACTGGAAATTTGAACTGGAATTGATATGTACACTAATGAAAATATCTGCTTTTTTTTCATTAGCAAGTGCATATCGTTTATCAAGATCAATATACTTGTCTGTTGTGCGAGTCATATATACGGTGGCATTTAATCTATCTTCGAGATAATCTCTGAGTTTTTTTGCGATCTCAAGATTCAAATCAGAGTAATAAGCATGTAAGAGTGGAGGCAAGGATTCTACGCAATACAAACAACTCCTTTAAACGAATTTTGGTAAAAATTGTTACACTAATGTAGAGGCTTGTACTAAGATCGAGAAGAATGACTTCTTCTTTTCAAAATTTTTACATCTAATACATAATAATTATATTCAAACTGTTTATCTTACCTTTAGGTTTATTTAACTTCCTGTTTGTTCGTTCCGTCTGTTTTAACACGGTGAAGATTTGCTTTTTGCCTACCTTCCCAATAAAAAATCCATTCTTTTGCTATATTTAGTCGTTCTACTGTATCATCTAAAATCTTTGTTTTGTTGGTACCATCTATCCTAATTTTATATAATTTGTTGTGGTCCATGTCATTGCTGTAATAGATCCAATCATTGTAAACAATAACTGAATTAATTTGATCATCAGTTAGTTTCGTACTTTGTGTACCATCGATCTTCATTTTATAGAGTTTGAAATCGTCCGAACTGTTTGCGTAATACAACCAACCATTTGAGTAGTTTAGAAAGTTAACATTATCATCACTTATTTTCTTTTTATCTGTTCCATCATTCTTAATTCGATAGAAGGCACTATCATCGTTCCCATTCCGATAATAAATATATGGCTCCAATACCAATAGCTGCTCTGAATAGTCATCTGTGATTCGTTGCTTACCAGACCCATCTGTTTTCATCTTATACATAACAGGCGTATACCCGGAATAGTCCGAGTAATAGATCCAGTCATTAACTACATTAATATAGCCTGAGGGTTCCTGGGTTAATTGGATTTTGGAAGTGCCGTCCGTCTTAATCTTATACATTAGAGCGCTTTTATCTAGCGCTCGATAATATATCCAATCACCCACAACATTTATATCATAGGCTTGATCATCTGTTATTTTTGTAGGAGTTGCTCCATCCCTCATCTTGTACAACTTATTTTGATCGGATGTGTTAGCATAATAAATCCAATCATCTTTTGAACTAATGAACCCCATGTTTGTGATATTACCAACGGTGTTTCCCAGCGAATTGTTACTTACCACGCTTGTACTGGTACATCCCAAAAGACTCACAGCAACTAGAGTTATCGCAAAGAATGAACTTATTAATCTCATGGCTCCCTCCTAAAAATAAATTCCCCTTGAGCTGAGAATCCAAGGGGAATTTGTATTACTTATTGATCGGACGTTTCTTCGCTGTACCGTTCATTGTACGGATTAGGTACAAAGCCTTCTTCATCTACAGTTGATATTACATCTAGACTTCTTGGTGGTTCAACATAGTTAAGTGGATCTACAGGTTCTGATTTATTTGAAGTATCGGGCTCCTTGGAAGATTCCCGTGTTTCAAAATGTAGATGAACTCCTGTTACCTCACCAGAGTCTCCCATCTCGCCCACTTTTGTTCCTTTTGAAACTTCTTCTTTTTTCTTTACGTTTGCCGGTTTTCTCAGATGTGCATATCTAGTTTGGACCCAATCATTTCTTCTCAGTTCATGATTAATATACACTACGTGTCCATAACTACTAGACTCTTCGGATCGAACAACCGTCCCGTGATAAGCTACTACGACCTTGTCCCCTGAAACTCCCCTTTTAACAGGGGCAATGTCCAGTCCAGCATGCAATACTCTCTTTCCCGTCTTAGGATCTTTTCGATATCCGAAGTCACTGTTAATTTTGCTGGAATCTGGAACTGGCCACTTAAATGGATACGTACCAGGATCTTCTCTGTTAGGTTCGACTTTAGCATGTGCAGAAGAAATGACTGTGAGAATAGACGCAACTGCAAGGATACTTGCAATAAGTTTTTTCTTTTTCATATTCATAACAACCTCTCCTAATAAATATTACCAACAATGATATTTTTTGTAAATATTTCGCAAAAATATTATCTAAATCAAATTGAGACAAACTACACGGAGAAACACACTTCTGACTACCACCCCAAATATAGGCTATTGGGAGGAGTCACATCTAACTTTTTTGAGTAGGTTCTGAGAATTTCTGTGAATCGCAACCACGCTGTGTTAAAATAGGGATGTATTTAATGTTTTGTTATCGGACGTTCCTCGCTGGCCGGCTGGGAACGTCCTTTTATCTTTCATTGATCATCACCTCCTCCAAGGTTCTTTTAAATTCTCTCTCCTGTTGGTGTGATGTTTGATTTTTGTTTTGAGACTTGACTGCTGACTTTTGAAAGCCGAAAGATTTCTGATCATTGTTTTTATTCTGCAAACAATCTATAGGGTCTGAGTCACTCCACGCTAGCATATTATTTCCTCCTATTCAGATTTTTCTCATCGTCTCTCTGAATATCTTTACTTAGTTTGACTGAGTGCATAATCAAGGAAGGGAATAGCTGAAAAATGGCTATTTCAAAAGGGTTTTGTAGTTTTCTGTAGAGCTTATTCTACGTTGACAGCTACTTTATTGTTTTCATGATTTTTGAATTACAACGATATATTCATCCAGTTGCTAACTAAATTGCAGCACTTCTAGACTTGAAAAATATCCTTCTTGGATAAATAATTCTACTAACTTCTGGCGCACGACTTCAAGATCGTCATTCTGTGATAAAGTGGTAGCACAATGTAGTGATTGGAAAGAGGACGCGTTCCTGTACTGTGGGAATGAGGATTGTCCTTTTCGATTTCAAGCTCGTTATCAATTCCCCTTCCTTATTAACCAATATTTACTAATTAAACTATACATCAGCTTTCATCAAAACCCTGACTGAGAAAAATGTATAAAAAGTTAACGCTATAAAAATGGTTTAATACTTATATTAATCTTTTATCGGAACCAGACATCAAAATAACATAAAAAAACGTTTATACGGAGGTCTCTAAACATCCGTATAAACGTCATAACAGGTGCAAGCTCTGTATGATTAAGGGACATATATTATGTTTAACCAAAAATCGGAAGGTGAATAAGAATAACTTGGCTCCTTCCACACTTAATACGATTACCCACCTACACCATGTTGATAAGCTATAATTGCCATGATAGCTACATGAAATCCACTAATTAATCTGGTTGACACGGCTAACGAAAATAAAGGTTTCTTCATCCTCACAACCTCCATCCATAATTTTTTGAAAGTAATCTATTTGTTGATCTGTGATACCTGAATTGCAGATATCTACTAATGATTGAGTCAGAAAAACGCTCAAGAATGTCATCTATTGAAAATTTAAATATATTAGCAGATTGCACAATAGTTATTAGTGCAGGTAATATTTCTTCTGAATGATTTTCAAGAAAATCTACATAGTCGGTCAAAATATTTATATTCCCCGATAATAAATCTAAAGTGTATACATTTGCTTTGGTCCCTTCAATATTAGTTGTTACTGGCATTGAAGGAACAACACAAACAAAAATCCGACTGCCTTCTCTCTCGGGGTATCGATATGGTGTCCAATCGTAATCGAATCAGGTTTGCCCCATCGCTTCCAGACTCTCTGGAATAATCTGACCGCCATCAACGATGATGGTTTGGCCCGTAATATAACCTGCCTCCTTCGACGCTAAAAAAAGAGCGGCATAAGCGATATCTTCGACGCTTCCGAGCCGCTTGAGCGGGATGGACGCCGTCATCGCCTGCAAATAATGATCTCCAAGGCCATCCAAGCCTTCCGTCATTATGTTGCCGGGCATGACAGCGTTAATGGTAATACTATAACGCGCGAGCTCGAGCGCCGCACTGCGCATGAATCCAAGCTGAGCGGCTTTGCTTGCGCCGTAGTGCGACCATCCGGCATAGCCAGTGGCCGGCCCCGTAATCGAAGAGGTAACAATGATCCGGCCGTATTCCGCCTTCTTCAGAAAGGGCAGGCAGGCTTGAACGGAAAACAGAGTCCCGCGAGCATTCGTGTTCATCACCTGATCCCACTGCTCGCCGGTCATCTCCTCGATCGGTGCATTCGGAAAAATACCGGCATTGGCGCACAGCACGTCGATTCCCCCGAAAGTACCGGCCGTCTCGCTCGCAACGCACTTCATCGAGTCCAAATCGGCGACATTGCCCTGGAAGGCATGAGCAATGCCTCCGGTCTTCCGGATTTCCGCCGCCGTTTCCTCCGCTTTCGTCAGGCTGCGTGCGACGACCGCGACTTTCGCCCCCTGTGCGGCGAAGGTTCTCGCAATTCCTTTACCGATTCCTTTGCTGGCTCCGGTCACTACGACCGTCTTATCCTTCAGTGGTGTCAGCATGCAGTAACACTCCCATCATGTGTTAAATAAGTTATATTTTCCTATTTATTGGATTTCTTATCATCGTACTATAAATCCAAACATGGAGGCAACTTGCTGAGCAGCCTTTTTTCATCTAGCGAAGGAACTGCACTGTACCACGGATTTGACTTAAAATAAGGTTTGGATCGCTAATGTCGAGATCCCTTGTAAGTGTTTTGTACCCTTGTTCACCGCTCAAATAAAGCCGTACGGTTGAGCGATATCATATCTTTAGTATTGAAAAAACGCCCGGATTTGAAGTTTCGAACACACAGCACGATTCTCAATCCATTTTCCCATCAATGAAATCTCCTCCTCTGACGGGAATTAATAATCTAAAAGACTCATTCATCATTCTGAAGATAATGCCAAGGTATGTTATAGATGGCCAAACCAAATAAGCCTTTCCCTATTTTTATTGGAAGGCTTATTTGTAAATCAGCGATTTTAGTTTTATTATACCTGAGCAGCTTTATTACCATTAAACCGAAAAACATATCCCAAATGATAATCTTACCCAATCCCCAACAGCATGATCTTTATCTACTCCCCTGTCCTTTTTTCAAATTGATAATTGTCACTGAATAGATTGTCATCATGGCAAGCGATGATAAGGATATCGTATTTCTCATTAGCCAAAATCTTTTTCAAGCTGAAATCCGAATAATAGCGATTGTCTAAAACGGTTAGTTTGTTAAAATGCTGTGCCAGATACGGCGTAATTGGATTCATGTAAGAATCTTTTATCAGCAGGACCTTTAATTGATTATTGGCTTTTGAATTTTCATAAGCGATTTTTCGTTTGTCCCCACCATATAGGATCTTATAAGAATAATCGCTTTGACCATATTTGAAACGATAA
This sequence comes from Brevibacillus sp. 7WMA2, assembly GCF_010748895.1. Classification (NCBI taxonomy): domain Bacteria; kingdom Bacillati; phylum Bacillota; class Bacilli; order Caryophanales; family Paenibacillaceae; genus Brevibacillus; species Brevibacillus sp. 7WMA2. Next base: position 4,356,014 of record NZ_CP048799.1, on the reverse strand, counting down.
AAATCATGAAAGTTCGTGATAACTTCTTTGCCGTCCGTGCTAATAGCCTCAAAATTCTTAAATGTAAACGGCATTTTTGGTTCATAAATCGGCGTTCTATCTGCATTTTTTGGATTTACAGCATAATTGATTTGAGTATTGTAACTACCTTTGAAGTTACCGGTTGTTAATGTAGAAACATTGAGCTCATGTAAGGACATTGGCTTGCCTTCGAATTTGGAGGACTTCTTAGATAGCTGCGTAATCATTTCCTGATAAGCGATGAAAGCGCCTTTGATATTCCAATGATGGTCGGTTTCGAAGTAAAGCTCTTCCAACTGCGCCTTTGTAAAGGTATCGAACTTTTCTCCCACGTTAATCACGTTTACATCTTTGTCGAGTTTAGACAAGAAATACTCTTTCGATTGAGCATAAGCGTCAGTTTGAAAATATTTCGGATATAAATGCATCAACGCTTTGGTCCTTGACGGATTAAAGACAAAGTATGCTTCTGTTTTTTGATTTTTGGCGAATGTAACCGCGTCGTTCAATTTTGCCGTCGCAGCGTCGATTTCACTCTTATGAACGACCTTGTTGGGAATTGGCAAAATCCATTTATTGTTTGTCACTACAAGCTTGGACACGATGCGTGAATTTTTTATTTTTGTTCCGTCTTCGGGTTTCCGCGGCTTGTTGGCCTCAAACAAGTTTTCGAATAGCATGGAATTAAAGATCTCTGAATTTTGCTGATTTTGGTAGATTCTAATCATTTCATTGCGAAAAACAATTTGGTCATTCCAATACTGATTTATTTTTTCGAAAAAACTTCCCGTTGTAACGGCTGAAAGACTGATCTCCGGAAATTTACTCAACGCCCGATTTTCGATGTCGGAAATCTCTTTATCTGGAGAAATGAAGGTAACAATTGCGAAACCATAAATAATAGCTAAAAATATGACCATATAAACGATTGAAATATGTTTATTCACTTCGATACTCCTTTTGAAAAATTAAAATCTAAAATATAAGAAAGGGTTATACGTAGAATTAATAAGATACAAAATCACTTCTGTAAAAAGGAAAAAGTTGAACAGCATTCCAAAAACGGTTTGTACTTTTGTCATCGACTTACTCCATTGCAATTTTTGTAGCTTCGGATAAATCGGCGTGGCAACAATCATCGCAATGACAAAGTAGAACCAATTGGAAGATAACAACGAAAGTGCCAGAGAATCGAATATTTCGTTGCCCCGGGTATAGAACAGGGAAGCAATGAATTCTGTTGCATATCCAAAATTGTCAGCGCGGAAAAACACCCATCCTATCATGACAAGCAGCAACACAACAACATGGTTTAACGGATAAATCTTGGAAAGCATCTTTTCAAGACCAGCTTTTTCTAAAGCGATTAGGATTCCGTAGTATGTCCCCCATGCAATGAAAGTCCAACTGGCTCCGTGCCAGAAACCGGTTAGTGTCCACACGATAAATAAATTGCGATAGATTTTCCAAGGAGTAACTTTGTTTCCGCCAAGCGGGATATAAACATAATCTCTGAACCAACTGCCAAGAGAGATATGCCAGCGTCTCCAGAACTCGGAAATGCTCTTAGAAATGTACGGATAATGAAAGTTTTCTGCGAACTCGAATCCAAACATTTTACCTAACCCGATAGCCATGTCGCTGTAGCCTGAGAAGTCAAAATAGATTTGTAAGGTATAAGCGATAATACCAATCCAAGCGCTTCCAGTTGAAAGGTCCATTGCAGAAGTAGTGAACACGGTGTCTGCTACGGACCCAAGGGGGTTGGCTAAGAGTACTTTTTTAGACAGGCCTAGAATGAAACGCTTAATTCCCTCGGCGAATTGTACGGAAGAAAAAACGCGTTTGCTAAGTTGTTCAGCGACGGCATTATAGCGAATAATGGGACCTGCTACAAGCTGCGGGAAAAATGTAATGTACAGCGCCAAGCTGAAGAGATTTCGTTGCGCTCTTTCTTTTTTTCTGTATATATCAATCAAATAACTGAGAGCATGGAACGTATAAAAAGAAATTCCTATAGGCAAAGGTACAGGGTCCAAATGAAGATTGGTTTGAAGTGCGGCATTGATTACATCAACAAAGAAGTTGGCGTATTTAAAGTAGCCAAGAAGTCCGATATTAACAACGATTGCAAACGTTAAAATCCAGACTCTCTTTTTCGCGTGATTTTCCGATTTATCAATCCAAATCCCATACCCATAGTTAATGAGAATGGATAATACCATGAGAAGCACATACCTCGGTTCGCCCCAGGCATAGAAGACTAAACTGAATAGTAAAAGAATCGTATTTTTTAATTTGAACGGAACAGAGAAATACAGCATAAGAACAAGCGGTAAAAAGCAAAACAAAAATATGACTGAACTAAAGACCAAAACAAACTTCCTCTCTATGTTGTTATTTTGTGTAATGTAATCAGAATTAACAGAGTAAAATGTCTACGGGTAAGTAACCCCTCTCTTTCTGCTCATTCTATAATAGGTTATTCCTAGATGTTTGCAAACCTGAGACAATCTTGTCCACGATAGCATGTCGTGAAAGTTCATCACCAGTTCCATATCTTGTTTTACCTGTGATCGTCTTAAGGGAGTAAGGTTAGCGAATTGGACTTAGAGATTAAAGGAAAAAAGCTGATCCTGAAAATAAGCATTATAAAATAAACGCCCGAATCTTCAAATTCGGGCGTTTGTTGATATTAAACATTATTTATTACTTTTATCTAACTCAATTATTTATGCTACGGCTTCTGTCCGCTACCCTTTGAAAAAATGGGTTATACCGATCCAAGCAAAACTTTTTTCCTTACCACTTCATTAGACCATTATGGAGAAATCCCTTTACTACTTTCGAGATGATGTTGTCGTTTTTAACCAAAATACACGCACATTTCGTTTGCAGGTTTTATTCTTCTATAATTTAACATCCATACCCTTTTTAAAGGTATTTCAGTTTTAATATCTTCACTCAATTTATCGTAATTTTCAAAGAGTTGTTCTATAATTTTCTTTGAATCCCATAGCCTTACCTTAAAAAACTGTTTTGGAATTTCTTTTATCACAGAGGTTTTGAATCCAGTCCAGGAGACCAACAATCCATAGTCGGCATTAAAGTTACTCATTGTTCCTATTAATTGATCCATCGTAGGTCTATCAATAGGTGAATCAGCGGTTTTTACTTGAACACAAATTTTTGTTGAACCAAATCCTAAAATATCAGAAGCTGCTAAGATATCTACCCCATTATCTGCACCTTCTGGACTTCGATAGGTTGTGAATCCCTTGGCTTTTAATATTTCTTCAACCAAAATCTCCATTTTATGGCCTTTAAATTTCTTGATTATATAATCAGAAATTCTATCAAATATGTACTCATCTAAATCAAATCGTATCTCATCATCTGATTCATCAATTTTTTGAGGTATAGTTTTATCCTTTATATTCCAATTATTCTCATACATTATCTTAATTCTTTCTTCTGCATTATTTTTATGTATCCTACATACAGTCATAAAAGCACCCATTGAATATAAGATATCTTGTTCAAATTTATCTCTTGGAATATCGACTGCAAACCATTCTACTTCTCTGTAATGGTAATATGGACTTCCTAAGCTTTTATCATAATTATAATCTCCTACAATCTTCCCAAAATGTATCGTTCTATTAATCTTACTTGGAAGTACAATCCAATCTCCTATTTCCATTCTATGGGCTATGGGATAGATTTGAGAGGCCCAATTTATCGCTGTTTTTTCTTTTTCTAGATCATATTTGTCTACAAGAAACATGTAGAGATCTTCTTTTTTTTTGAAACTTTTTAAATTTATATCTAAGTCATCCCAAGTTAGATATATTCTCTTGTCGTTCAAAAACTTACTTTCATATTCTCCATTTGATCCAGCTCTAAATAACCAAATACTCAACCTTAGTTCCTCCTATTACTAAATCTTTATATATTATATAGTAAAACTTACCATTCAATGGGTCCCCATGCAAAAAGACTTGTTATTATTTTTTGACTAGTTAACCACCGTCTCAGTCCTAAGTCTAAAAAACTTCATTACCACTATGCTGACCAACTTATCAATTTTTGTCTCTAAGTCCCCTCCCCTACCATTACAAAATTTTATTCATATTTACATAATTATACATTCAAGTTAGAATGTTAAGAAAAATCATGTTTTATTAATTCGGGAAGGGGATTTATATGTCTGATATTTTAGCTTCCACAACATTAGGGGAACTGATAAAAGAAACAAGGGAAGAATTTGGAATTACTTTGTCAGAATTATCAAGAAGAACAGGGGTTAGCAAAGGAATCATTTCCAAAATAGAATCAGGTGAAACAAAGCGTCCAGAACTAAGAAATCTCAAACTAATTGCAGATACTATAAACATACCTTACGAAGAAATTATTGATCGCTACGTTGATGTCGAACTACGTACTGATATCTTAGAGACATTTTTAGCAGAGGCCGTTGAAATTGCAAATATCTCATTACTTACAAAAGTAGCTTTAAAATTCCTTGGAAATCCTAAAAAAGATACTTACACAATGTTAGAACATCTGTATAACCTTACCTCTACACTTGAAGACACTGAAGCAAGGTTAACTCTTTACAATGTCATTGTAAAATACGCAAGACAGCATGGAGTACCGAAGTATATAGCCAAGGGACTATATCAAAAATACATGATTGAAATTCAGAATATCAAAAGAGTAGAGAATACATTTAGAGACGGAGAAGAGATTTTATATTACACAAATTTTTTGAGCAAAGAAGAACGGATAAGTTTTTATTATCAAATGGCATTTCATGCACATGGTATCGAAAAGTATGAAAAGTGTATTGAACTCGGTAAAATGGGACATGCCGAAGACACAACAAGCAATGAGATAAAAGAACGTGTTGCTCTAGCAATTTGTAATTCTTACTTCTATATGGATAAATTTTCTGAGTTAGAGGAACATCTTCAAGAATATGAGAGGTTGGGTTATGTTTTTATATCTGAACGTTCTAAATATTTACGTGCAATTATACTCGCAAAAACTGGACAACATCAGGAAGCTGTTCCTTTGTTAAAAGAATGTGTGGAAGAAGCTCCTGATAACCATCGATTACATAGGGTTAATCAATTATTAGAAGTATTACATAAAATAAAAGATCTAAGTTCTCTACAGCAGGTTTTAGAACATGAAGAGAAGAATACCTTTGTCAAAATTATTACACCTTATAAGTATTTAGAGTTGGGTAAATATTTCAGGCACAAAGGGAAGTACCTTTTAAAATGTGGCAAGTCTGATGAAGGAATAAACGCGTATCTTCAAGGAATACAATTTCTTAGTAATATTAACGCTATAAATGGCATCTTAGATTTTTCTAAAGAAATTTTTAAGCATTATTGTGAACAAGGAAAAGATTTAGATTTATCTCTTCTGAAAAAACTAATGGAAGTATATAATATGGTAAATAAAGGTGAAAAGGAGGGGGATAATTGATGAAGAAATATTTAGTTCTTATCACAACTGTTTCGCTTGTATTATTAAGCTCTCTTTTTACCATAGAAATTACAGGTAAATTTGAAGTCAATAATGTAGCAAGTAGCATGAAACCATATACTGATGACCCACAGGGCTGATAGTAAGAGAACATTATAAGCTCATTTTCTTTAAAAACGCTATTATCTTAGCGTTTTTTTGTTTGTAATTATGTGATTATTTGTCGAAATTTGAAGAACGTTTCAATTTTTTTATTCTCCATTAATTATCAAAACGGTGTGGTAAATTAATACATAGGAGGAAGAAAGGAGGAATTGAAATTAGCCCATAGTCTTTGAAAATCACAAAGGAGTGTTCCCTTTATCGCTAAACTTACGGGAACACCCCACCTTGAGCAACCAAAAATGTCACTAAAGAATATTTTACCATCCGGTTACAGATTATGAAAACAGAAAATTACCAATTAGAGAATGATTTACTAATGTTTATAGAAATCCTCCGCACAGAATTAGAACAGTTGTATATAAGAAAAGGTTCATTTTCACATCCATCCTACAGCAAATGAGTCATCAACTAGACGAGTATATCGTTACTTTTGAGAAATATAAACGCTAGTTGTTAAATATGAATTAGTTGTACGGAAACCTATGACCCCTTTTTTGGGATATACAATGCCGTTTTTCAACTATTCTTATATGACAACTAGAACATTTCGGTGTGAATAGGGAATAGCTCTTATCAAGAAGTCAAAATTGAAAGAATAACCTAAGCAGCAACTTGATAATGAAGCTACAATATTTTGCTAGAAAAAGCAATCTAGCAAGGTTACAACGGTAAAAAAAGTATTAATGCATTCAAAATACTAAAATGAGGTGATACCTATTATTATTTTGTAATCACCCTTAGCAACTGATCAATCTTTTCTTTATCGGTTGGGTTTTCGGATAACACTTCTAAACAAGCTATAAGAGTCTTATTATCCTCTGTATTCAATTGGATACCTAACTTTTGCTGATTCAAAAAGAAATTTACCAATATGTATGAATAGCTACCTACTAATGAACTTTTTTTAGAGTAAGAAGTGTACTCTACTAAACTTTGTAGTTTACTGGAAAAAGATATAGCAAGAATATATCTTGTATTCCAATCAGAGTCACGTTTAAGAGACTTTGCAATGTCAGCCAAATTGGATCTAAAGTTAGTGTCAATTGAAGATTCTATTTTTGTTATTTCAGTGTAATTTTTCGTATAAAAATAGACATTTGAAATGACTAATACCACAAGAATTGTGAATAGAATCATTTTATTTCTTTTCAAATGAAAAACCCCTTTACAAAAAAATATCCCTTTAAGGAGGATTATGATGAATATTGCTAAATTCTTGCTGGCAATAACAATAGGTTTATCTTTTCTTATACCAAATTCATCCGCATTTGCAAATAATAGCAAAAATATTACGGAAGATCAAAGGAAAGTGTTTAAAGAAACCTTCCAGTTTTCAGACAAACATATAAATGATCTTAGTGATGAAGCTATTAAAAAATATCTTTCCTATGAAGACCCTATTGTCTCTAAAAAAGAAGAATACTTTGAGATTACTTATAATAAACACTCCAATCCAAAAGTAGAAGAACTTTCACAAACAGAAGCAGAAGAGAAGGCTAATTTACTCACACGAAAAGAGGAAAAAAACGCTCCAAATAAAGTAGATGCTCTAGGGTCAGATGTCGAAAAAAATGATATTTTGAAACTAGAGACGTGGCTTATTAAAAATAAAGGTGATAAAGAAGCCCAAGCATCCGCACGATTTGAGTTTTTAAGTACTCCTGACTATAGTGATTTTCATCAGGATATTTTGGCAATCGGAACTAGTCAGAACCTCGCTATCGTAAAAGGATCAGAAGATTTCGTTTTTAAATATGACGAATTTAAGTTTACTAGAGAATATGATAGATATGGCCATCCAATATATGATTGGGTCCCAGAAAAAGAAAAAAGCAAACGTGCAGATCAACGCGATTCAGGAGGATATGCTTTTAAATTTGATCTTCCTGATACAGGAAACCGTATTCGTGACATGAGAGGATATATGAAAGTAGATGTTACCCCGAGAAGTAAGAAATGGAGGGGCGAAGTTTATGACATATATAGTCATTATCTTCATTCCACCTCCTCTGTGAAAATAGGATTTTCTATTCCATTAGGTGGGTCGTTCGAAATAGATAAAGGAGACGCTATAAAACTTACTGGCCATGTGCAAGAAGAGTATGATAAGTAATTAGCAATCGAATCATTTAGTTAGTAACATTATGTAAGAAAACGCCCGAATTTGAGATTCGGGCGTTCATTAAAGTTATTATTATAACCATCTCTTTTTGTCTTAAACTAAATTACTTGTTCAACGCCCCCTGTCCGCTAGAAACCCATATCAGTGTTCAAATCCCCTCTATAGAGAGCCTTTTGTACTTTATATATTCGCGTCATATTCGTACACCATTTTCCATGAAGTAATCAGGTTACGTTTATTAAAACTGCCGTGATGCTACATCTTATACTTTAGAAAACAAAGCCATAATACGACTTGCGGCTTCTTTGTACCCGCCAGCATTACGTAAGGAATCACCTAACCGCTCGGCATGCTGTTTATAAGCAGATTCGTTCAACACTTGCAACAATGCGGACTTCAAAGCTTCAGGGGTAAGCTGACTCTTATCTAAAGTAATACCAGCTCCAAATTCCTCTACCTGCTTGGCAACAAGTGGCTGATCTGAGCTTAACGGAATCATCACAAGTGGTACATTATAATAGAGAGCTTCACTTGCACTATTCATGCCGGCATGTGTAATAAAAGCATTCGCTTGTTGAAGCACCTCCAACTGGGGAACATACGGCTCAATGATAAAATTATGTGGAATCCTGTCCTCTAGCGAACTCATATCCGTGCCTTGACCGCTCGCTAACACAAATTGAGCCGGGATATCTTGAAGGGCTTCAAAGCAAAATTTGTAAAATTCGATATCTTTGTTCAAGATACTGCCCATTGAAATGTAGACAACTTTGTCATATTGAGCTCGAAGCCGTTCAAGCGGAAAGGAAGGAACATCAAGACGCGGTGTAATGGAGGGGCCAGTAAATATATAGCTATCATCAAGCTTATCAGCATCTGGTTGGAAATCACGGCTTGTAAATACAATCTTAATTTGACCATATTGGCGAGTGATATCTTCAATAGCAGGAACAGCTACGTTGCATGCACTCGCGATGCTTTGCGCTGTATTTGTTAGTCTTTCATAAAGAGCTTCTACATCTAAATCTCCTGCATCAATCTCTTCTATAATTTTGCTTAGAGGCCCAGCGAAAGCGAAGTTTGTAACGGAGCAAATCGTCGGAATACCTAACCTTTTCCCTAAAATTTCCCCTCCCCAACCAAATAAGGAGTCAAAAATTAAGTAGTCAAAAGAATCATTCTCTACCTGCCTTAAGATTTCCGGAATATGTGGTTCAATAATGCCTCGCAGCATAAAATCGGTGAATTGAAGCGGATGTCTAATTTCGGTTGGATTAAAACCAAGCTCTCTAAATATCTGTTCGTCCAATTGATAGGCCAAAAATTGTGCCCCAGTCTGGGCAAGCCTAGCCCGATATTCTTCTGAGCACATATAGACGACTTCTTCTCCATTGTCGATGAGCTGCTTTACTAATCCTAATGTAGGATTCACGTGACCTTCTGCTGGAATCGTTACATACAATACGCGTGCCACTAACTACACCTCCCCAAAAATATCGAAATAGAAGATATTACTAGAAATAGAAGATGTTACAATTTGATTATAGATGAGGGAAAATATTGGATCAAGTCTGACGTTAAAACCCAGCACATTGCATAGGAGCAGCCGGGGTTATGGGTAATCCATCAATTTCTATGCTTGTTGGTGATTTTACATTCCTGACTCCAAGACCCATCCATTCGCATGATTTCTATTTCAGATTCAGTAGTTTGCGAGCTTACCAAACACCGCATTTAACAATACAAGCATAGGCTGATTCTTGGCGAAAGTTACAGAGACGATTATGATCTGGTTATTGCACGAGAAGAAGGCCACCAGTTAATCCACGAAGTCTGACAGGCTACTTTAGAAGAACGATGAAACTGGCTATGTTCCACGATACAAGACATACACATACGACGCTCATGTTGTAGATGAGTCAGTCGGAATGTGAAGGTGGTTGCTGACCACCTCGATCATAAAAATGCGGTTATGGATCTGAACTCCACTATTATTTTACATATATTTACATTTAATATTTTTATTGTTACTATGATTATGAATTGCCAATATCCACAAAGGAGAGTGATACTTTTATAAAATAACAAAAAAGAATCACAATTTTTTTTAAGAAAGGGGGAATAGCTTTCCTTAAATATGAGATGTCCATTTTCAAAAATAAAAATAAGGATGTTCCCATAAGCTATTCATGCCTAGGTACACCCTTTAGAAAGATTACAGCAATGCTTCATATACTCTCAAAAACGCTAGTGAGATTGCAAATTTTGCTTATTACAGACTCCTTTGCAATGACCGGATGACTAATACACCACTTAGAAAGACAAAAAGGGAAGCGCATAAAATAAGCAAATGCGACTCAAATGGTGTAACTAATAAGATACTAGAGAGAATAATGAGTATGCATGATAAAATGAGCAACATTTTCCCCTTTTTTGAACATTTAAACTTCCAACTTCCTTTATTCCCTAAGTTAGACAAAAGCGAAGGACTCCACACAATACAGCCAAAAAGAAAACAAAAAGCATATGAAAACAACACAGCTCCTAGAACATAGTTTTCCCCGTGTAACCAACGAAATAACTGGGTTCCTTCATTACCGAAACCAAGAATAAGTAAAAAATAAAGGGGAACAAAAAGTATTTTAATAACCTTATTTTTCATGACAGTGACCTCCCATCATAGAATTTGTTCATACAATATTCTGTATATAATTATACCTTTACCTTTTTCTGTAATTCAATTACAAATATAAAATAGGGAGATGTTTTTTTATGAAGAAAATTATATTGCCTGTTTTATCAACTGTCTTCGCATTGTCTCTTGTCACGAATACTAATGTCTTGGCAAGCACAAATAGTAATCCAGTTTTAAAAAGTCAATCAATTAGTTCTGAAAGTCTGAATGTAAACGGTGCAAGAGCCTTTTCATTAGGAGAAGTAAATAAAATTGCTCATGAACTTGGGGAAGAAGAATTAACCTTAGATCAAATTCCTACAGTGGAAAAAATTAATGAGGCACTTTCAAAAATGCAGGTTTCCCAAGATAATAAGTCTCAGACCATTGATCTAGGAAATGGCTTTGCAGTTACATCTAGCGTTTCTCTGGAGCCTGCAAGCAGTGGCATAAACTCAATATCTCCAGCTGGCAAAGATACTCAATCGGTAACTGCAAAAGGTGAATGGGCTGTAACTTTGTTTAATACAATTAGAATGTTCGCTATAAATATCAGTGAAAATTATACCTATAATTCAAAGACTCACAAGATCATTGATTATCAAGCGAAACCTAGTGCTACAGCCACAGGACAGTTAGGATGGGTCGGGGAGATAACAGACAAGGGTGTTTCAAATATTGATGCCTCAGCAAAGGACGCATGGGCAGACAGTAACTACAGTTATATCAAAGTAGTTGGTAACTATGCTGGACACATAGAATTACGCTTCACTGGAACTGGAAATTACTATATTCATGACCAGTATATAAAATAATTTTGTGAAAGTATCTCTTGTTGAATGTCAGAATATACGGAATTAAAACAATGAGGTAAATAGGTTTAAGATAATTAGACTAACACCCAAATTTCAAAATTCGGGTGTTAGTCCAGTGTGCACCTTGCTCTATCATACGTCGACTACATTACTAATTAATCAAGGAGTTAATGTAAGATTAATTTCGGAACATGTTGTACATGGTAATATTAATACACAATGAATATTTATAGACAGCATTGCAATCTGCTGATCAATCCGTTGCCGATAAGTTTGATAGCATCGTATCAAACAAAAAGGGCCAAAAATAAATTTCATCCCCAATTCGCCCCCAACGATATATTAACTCTCTTAAAAACCCTTATATATCAAGTATGCCACTCTCTCCACATATCTAGATTAATCAAAATTGACAAGTAAGACACGCTAACCCGCTAGTTAATTCCTCCACTAATTAGCCCAGAACGATCAAACTTAAGCACTATTTATACCATGCATGAGTATGGTTCTTTTGGCTTTTAATCTTCATTTTGACACTTCTTTTATATAATTTAACATTATATTACTAACAAGTTGATTCTATGGAACTATACAAAATGTTAATAATAGAAGGTATGATTTACCAAAAGGAGTTGATGTTTCTTGAGAATTCTAAACCATTTAAAAGTAACAAAATTACTCATTTGCTTAAGCACAAGTTTATGCATTCTTACTTATCCTTTTATTTCCTTTGCTGAAAAATCTAATACTAGTGTACCTAGTGAAACAAGCGAGCCTAATGATATTGATACTGGAATAGCTAACTTAAACTATAATGTTCACGATATTTTAGCAGTAAATGGTGATCAAGTAGATAGTTATGTCCCAACAGAAGGTGTTAAATCAAATGGTAAATTTATAGTGGTGAAACGAGAGAAAAAATCACTTACAACTTCACCAGTGGATATTTCTATTATTGATTCTGTGGCGAATCGTACCTATCCAGGCGCAATACAACTTGCAAACGACTCTTTTGTGGCAAATCAACCTACTTTGTTAATGGCAAAGAGAAAACCTTTGAATATTAGTATAGATTTACCTGGGATGAAAAGAGAAAATACAACAACTGTTGAAAACCCAACATATGGTAATGTGTCTGGAGCAATCGATGAATTAGTATCTACTTGGAGTGAAAAGTATTCAACATCAAATACTTTACCTGCAAGACTACAGTACGCAGAATCTATGGTTTATAGCAAAAATCAAATAGCAAGTGCTCTTAATGTTAACTCTAAAATTCTTAACAATTCACTAGGAATTGACTTTAATGCTATTGCTAGCGGAGAAAAGAAAGTGATGATTGCTGCGTATAAGCAAATATTTTATACGGTAAATGCAGAACTACCAGACAATCCATCAGAGCTCTTTGATGATAGTGTTACTTTTAAGGAACTAACCCGTAAAGGGGTAAGTGATGAAGCTCCGCCTGTTATGGTGTCAAATGTAGCTTATGGCCGAACCATTTATGTAAAATTAGAAACAACCTCTAAGAGCAAAGATGTACAAGCTGCATTTAAAGCCCTACTCAAGAATACCAATGTAGAAGCTAGCGGACAGTACAAAGACATTTTTGAAGATAGCTCCTTTACTGCTGTAGTATTAGGGGGAGATTCAAAAGAGCATAACAAGGTTGTTACAAAAGACTTTGATGAAATACGAAATATTATTAAAGATAATGCAGAATTTAGTCTAAAAAATCCAGCATACCCTATTTCATATACCAGTGTTTTCTTAAAAGATAATTCAATTGCTGCTATTCATAACAATACAGACTATATTGAGACTACCTCTACAGAATATTCTAAAGGTAAAATCATTCTTGATCATCATGGTGCATACGTTGCTCAATTTGAAGTATCCTGGGATGAATTTTCATATGATGAAGATGGAAATGAGGTACTTACCCACAAAACTTGGGATGGAAACTATAAAAACAGAACAGCTCATTTCTCTACCGTAATACCACTTCCACCTAATTCTAAAAATATAAGAATTTTGGCCAAAGAATGCACAGGTCTAGCATGGGAATGGTGGAGAACAATTATTGATGAATACAATGTTCCATTAACTAATGAAATAAAAGTTTCCATTGGAGGAACTACATTGAATCCATCAGCTAGTATTAATCATTAGAAAAGAGAAGTATCGATTGGAAAAACAGTACCTCTCCTACTTTCAGAGGCTAGCTAGAATAAAAAAGGATTACATGATTATGATGTAAACCTAAAGCATACCAAGGCAATGAATCGGATTAGCGTAATGTAAATCGGTCACACTCTCCTTACGTTTAATCATTTATCAGATTGAAGGATTGAAAACGGCTAAAATTCTTGCTACACAAGGACTTTAGCCGTTTTCTTTATTCTTATTTTCTCTCCAACCAGCAAACCTACTCCACATGTATCGAGCAGATAGTAACACCAAACATGTACGTGTCTGAAGAAATAGTGTTTGCTCAACACCTTCCCAAATGTTTGAATTAAACAAAGTAGACAATCTATGATGTGACATTATTCGTCAATAGAAAAACAAAATGCCACCAAGAAAATGGTGAATACATTGCAAAATGTTTCGCTTCTCAAAGATATCAATAAATCGAGAATCATATTTTTAGGAGGTAAGTGTCGTGGTACCAACAAATGAATGGCTGTCCCAATGGAAACAGCAACGTGATAAATTGAAATGCCCTGTAGATTTGAGTGATTATTTTACGCTGCCTGAAATTGCAGGCAAGCAGCTTACGGTTATAGATATTGGTCCCTGCTCTATTCCATCTGGCCAGCTACTAGTTCGCGATCCGCTGTGCTACTTGGGAGATATTGACGAGAAGCCCTACTTCCAGACGACACCTGCTGGAATATATCCCACTGAAGTCTGTGTGGTGAAACAGGATGAGGAAGGTGACTGCGCACGTTATGCCGCCGTTCGGTTGCGATTTAACGATGTGCCTGCTGTCCGGTTCGAGGAAGCTCTTATCGGCCATGAAAAACTCTTGGAGCTGGGTGAGGATGAATTTTTTGGATTCAATGTAGATGCTGGTCTAGGCTGTATTTGTGATAAGCAAGTGCATCAAGCTTTCTGTGACTTTGTCAGACAATGGCATACAGAACATCCGGGGGAAAACCTTTACGATGGCTATTTTGCAGCCCTGTTTGCAGAGAGTGCCCGGCAGAATCCTGAATATCAACGTGACGGCGGCGATTGGTTGAACTGGCAGATTCCTGATACAAAATACCATTTGCCTATCTTTCAAAGCGGGTTTGGCGATGGTACTTATCCAGTTTATTGGGGCTATGATGTGTCTGGGGATATTTGCCAAATCATCGTTCAGTTTATCGACATTCAACTAGCATACGGCGAAGATGAAATGGAAGACTAAGATAATTTGCAGAGGTGTTACCCCATGGATGAACAAGAGTTGAAAAAGCATTTAGTTAACATAGTCCAAGAATATGGATCAAAATGGAATAGTATTGAAGATCGCATCTATAAACAACATGAACAAGAAGAGATCGAATTTAGAGGAAAATATACAGGCGTTGAATATCATTACGCAAAACGTACAGATTGGCACGAAGAATTCTCGGGGCAGATAAGCTTTATTTGGGATGAATACTGTACCGATAAAAAGAGGGTTTATGGCGGAAAAAGCAGGAAGAGCTTTGGGTTTCCGGTGAAATTTAATGGAATAGAGAACCCGATCAATTCAAATGTTGAATTAAAGAATAAAAACCGTGCAGAGGTTTATATCCAAACCGAAACTAATTTTAGTGATGAATATCTGTTTGTTTTATTGAAAAAAGCTGATACATGGAACATTGATAATTATAAAAATAGACGTTATGGCATGAAAAATGGAATACTTGCATTCTCTGATATGCATTCAAAGTAAGATTATCGCGTTTGCTATTCTACACGCTGAAACGTCCGAACCTCAAGTTCGGACGTTTATTTATAGTCATTCCCTTTTCCATGCTAGAAGAACTAAGAAAATACTATCTACAAAGAAAAAGAACATGATAGATTAGGAGATAACTAAAAGACAGTAATTATTTCTTCATATTTTGTCATCCTAATATCAAAGCTTTTCATCAGGACCAACCTGTAGCCTATAAGTTTGATTGAATTTTATTAAACAAAAGAAGACAAAAATAATTCTCGTCCTCCAATTCGTCCCCAACGAGATATTGACTCTTTTAAAAGCTCTTAAATATCAAGCGGGCCACACTCTCCGCGCTTCCCGTATACGGGAAGCGTAGTCAATTTAATATTATTTGTTATAGTGTAATTATTTGTGATTAAATATGAGTTTTTGAGTTTACTTTTTAATACTTTGTAATACTTGTTGACGAATTTGGTCAACAATTCGTCAACACCTTCCCTTTACGTACCTAGAATGGTTTAATCGTTACCTAAATTAAAAGGAGATGACTTTCTTCATTTTATTACATATCAACCTTCACTACATCTTCTACAGGTATCCGTCAAAAATCCTCATCATCCTTTAACTTGATTTGTTTAAACGTTGAATCAAACTTCCCTCCCCATCTCCGTGTATACAGTAAGTACCCCATTAATTTTCACTTTATTTCATTAAAAATTTAGTCATTTCCCAACAATTCATTATTATAAATAGTGAATCAAACTTTTTTTGGTATTATTAAGAAAAAATAGTAATTAAAAAGGAGGTCATCAAGTGGAAAGAAACGTTAAAAAATGGAGAATAATTTCTGTTTCAATTTTGGTAGGAATATATATGGTATTAGGTTTACAACTAATATTAAGTAAACAGCATCTGTTTCATCGAGAATACTTAGAAATTAATTTAGTCCCCTTATCTACACTTTCAAATTACTTCTTTAACTATACAGACTTTAATACTAAAACTTTAATTTTAAACATTTTATTAAAAATGTTGGTATTTGTTCCAATTGGGGTATTTGTACCCTTAATATTTAATAAAGTAAGAATTTTTCTTCCTGTAATTACATTGGTCTTTTTCGTAAGCTTGGCTTCAGAATTATTACAGTTGTTACTGCGAATAGGTTTTTTTGATGTGGATGACATCATATTAAACGTATTAGGTGGAGCAATTGGGTTATCAATTTTTAAGATAATAGGTCAGTTTACAAAATCCCCTTCATCCTAAAGAGAAATTCCCTACCGATGAATAATCATTTGACGCCTGTGTTATAAAGGCGTTATTTTTTTGTTATCTGACTCCCATCATTTCAAGCATTAATTTTTTTATATTAAAATCATATTATACCTTCGACTTTCCATCTAAAAACCCCCTAAAATATTCATTGGATTTATCACTCGCGCTTCATCCATTTCTACTTTAGGGGTCTAGTGTAACCAATGAATATAGTTAAAGTAATGGACTGAAGTTGAAACATATGAAATTATTAAAGGTGAAAAATTTCGTATGATAGAACCTTCAGGAAAGATTTTCTCGGAGATGTTAGCAACTAGTGCTCCTATGTTAAAAGATGGGACATGGGTAATAGATGCCCAACTTATAAAATTCTTTTAACTGCAAATCTACATGCTAAAAAAACTATATATGTAAAGCTTCTGTGGTCAAAATGTGGTCATTCTCCCTATCCTACCAAATAATCAAAACAAAAAACCCTTGTATCCCAAGGGTTTTCGCCATTTACTTCAATGTAAGCAAAGCCACACTCTCCACGTGACCGGTATGCGGAAACATATCCACCGGCTGCACTTCCACAACCTCATACTTCTCCGCTAACACCTTCAAATCCCGCGCCAACGTAGACGGGTTACAGGACACATATACCACTTTTTTCGGTTGCATTTGCAAAATGGTTGTTAATAAGGCCTCGTCGCAGCCTTTGCGCGGTGGGTCAACGACGATCACGTCAGCGACAATCCCTTGCTTGCGCCAGTTAGGAATCACGACCTCGGCAGGTCCCACTTCAAAGCTGACGTTTTCCAAATCATTTAGTTCCGCATTTTTTTTCGCATCAGCGATGGCCTCTGGTACAATTTCTACACCGTACACGCGCTTGGCCTTCTGAGCTAGGAACAGCGAGATTGTTCCGATACCGCAATAGGCATCAATTACGGTCTCATTTCCTTCTAGCCCTGCGTATTCCAGTGTTTTGCTGTACAACACATCTGTCTGTTCGGGGTTCACCTGATAAAAGGAGCGGGCCGAGATCGCGAACTTAATTGGTCCAATATAGTCGTAAATAACGTCATCGCCCCACAACGTGAAGGTTTGGTCTCCGAAAATCACGTTGGTTCTGCGCTCATTAATGTTTTGGACGATGCTTTTGACTCCTAGCAATTCCGCACGGATGAGCTGGATGAGCTGTTCTCTTTCTGGCAGAAACGCCTCTGTCGTGATAAGCACTACCATGAGGTCTCCTGTTTTGGCACCTACTTTTGCTACGACATGGCGCAATAAGCCTGTGTGCTTTACCTCGTTGTATGGCTCAATACCTAGTCGTTCTGCGATCCGCTTCACCGTGGCTACCACTTCATCGTTGGCTTGATGCTGGATCAGGCATTCGTTGATATCAATAATATCATGCGATTTTTCAGCATAGAAGCCACCGATTAGCGCACCGTTTTCCTCTCCAATCGGCACCTGTGCCTTGTTACGATAGCGCCACGGGTCTGTCATTCCGAGGGTAGGAAGTACCTTCACAGGCTTTGCTGGTTCATCGTTATGTGATGTAGCCACGGCTGAATTAAAGGCGGCTTTTTCAGAAGACGAAGCTTCACCATTCGCCATTCCTGCTGCTGTTGCCGCTTTACTAGATACTGTTGCTAAGCTTTGTCCACTAGCCACAGCGTCTGTGTCTGCTTCTCCTTTTCTAGCCCAGCTCTTCTGCTGCTCACCCTCGATAGAGAACCCGCCAATTCGGCGCAGGTTATCCATGACGATCTGCTGCTTGTGTCGCAGTTGCTCACTATATACGAAGTGCTGTAAGGAACAGCCGCCACAACGATCGTAGACCGGACAGGGTGGCTTTGCTCGATGCTGGCTTGTAGCCGTTATTTCGAGCAACTGAGCATAACCAAAGTTCTTTTTGGCATGAATGACCTTTGCCTTGACGGTTTCCCCAGGCAAAGCGCCTTTCACAAATAGGGTGTAGCCATTATATCTGCCGACCCCTTCCGCTTCATGATTCAGACCGGTTATCTCTATGTCCACCACCTGCTCTAGCTGCACAGGGTAATTCTTAGACTGTTGCTCCTTTGATCGATTCGTTTCTTTTCTCTGTTTATTGCCGCGTTGCGATTTTCCTGTTCCTGATTTTCTCACTCTGTCTAGCTCCTTTAATATTGCATAAATCTATGTCATGGTACAAAAATCTCAAAATGATTGGCAAGGGTGTAGCACTCACAAGGTAATTCTCCACCCAATTCTCCATCCAGATTTAGAAGTACCTGTTGTTTGTCCCTGGTTGTTGCTTTGATATAATCCGCTTGAAAATATAATACATGGGAGTCTTTAATGTGGTCCCCTTTGATTGCCATGGTAACGATACGTACGATTTCTGGCAATGTTGCCTTCTTTAAGACGATGCAATCGAGCTTTCCATCTGAAAGACTGGCCGCAGGGGCTATCTTCTCAAAGCCACCCACAGAATTGCTATTCGAAATAAGAAAAAGCATAACTTCCTCATCGACCATGACCTGATTACGTGTCTCGATGCGAATATGTGTCGGCGTGATAAATGGAAGCTTTTCTATTCCTTTTAAATAGTAGGCAAGCTGTCCCACCACGGTTTTTAACTTGCTTGGCACTTCGTAGGTTAGTTCGGTTAGTGTTCCACCGCCAGCTATATTAATGAAATAACGGTCGTTCATTTTTCCAACGTCTATTTTTTGCGTGTGACCGGCCGCAATGATTTGACTTGCTTTTTTTAACGATCTTGGTATACCTAAGGCTCTGGCAAAATCGTTGGTTGTACCAGCAGGAATAATCCCCAGCTTGGGTCTATTTTTCTTTTCCGCCATGCCATTGATTACTTCATAAATAGTACCGTCTCCACCGGCTGCGATAACAAGGTCAAACTGTCTGGATACGGCTCGGGCAGCCTCTCTAGTAGCGTCCCCTTCCCCCTTGGTAGCATGACAAGAAGTTTCGTATCCGGCCCTTTCCAGCGTCTCTAAAATCTCTGGCAACTGACGGCGAACAGCTTCACGCCCTGAGGTCGGATTATAGATTAGACGTGCTCTCTTCACTCGCGTCCCCTTCTTCCGTTTACGTATATATTTTTGAATTTTATCATGATACCATACCCATCATATCCTGTATGACCATTTTTGGGAATCATTATGCGGCTTGTCACATGATTTTGCCTATTTTATCCGCTCTGCTCATGGTACTATTAGTGAATAGATGACTTGTACGAGGGGTGTATGCAGTTTGACGAAGCGTATGATTGTAGGAGTAGATATCGGGGGAACCACGATTAAAATAGCTTTACTAGATCCGAATGGGGAAATTATTACAAAAACACAAATCCCTACTCCTGTTTCTGAGGGAGAAGATGCTATTATTGGGAAGATGACAAACACGATTGACCAACTGATGGCCGAGCAGGGCTTCACCAAAGAAGAAGCCTATGGAATTGGCATCGGTGTGCCTGGGCCGGTAGATACGGACACGGGCTTTGTATATGAAGCGGTGAATCTGGGTATTAAGGATACTGCGTTGAAGGCTAAAACAGAAGCTTTAACTGGTTTGCCCACATATGTAGAAAACGACGCCAACGCAGCCGCTCTCGGTGAAATGTGGCGCGGCGCGGGACAAGGGACCGAGAACCTGGTTGCTATTACACTTGGTACAGGTATTGGCGGTGGAATCATTATTGACGGCAAGATCGTCCATGGTGTAAAAGGAGTAGGCGGCGAAATCGGTCACGTAACCGTTAACCCAGATGGCCCACTATGCAATTGCGGTAAAAAGGGTTGCATGGAGCGATATGGTTCAGCAACAGCCATTATTGTAGGGATAGAGACAGCGGCGAAGGAAGGTCGCAGTGCGTATTTAGCCAAGCAGCTAGCAGAGAAAGGCTCCTTAACTGCCAAAGATGCATTTGATGCAGCCACAGAAGGAGATTTAGCGGCTCAGGAGGTCATTGATCAGGCTGCGTTTTATACCGGATTTGGCCTTTCACACATAGCCAACCTACTGAACCCTGCCAAAATTGTAATCGGTGGCGGTGTTTCTGCAGCAGGTGACGCTCTATTCTCGCTGATCCGTAAGTCATTTGATACCTACACATGGAAAATTGCAGCGGATTCATGCGAAATCCTGCCGGCTACACTGGGTAATGACGCCGGTGTGATTGGGGCTGGCTGGCTAGTAAAGCAAGGGGAATCCAAGTAAATCCAGTAATGATTTCTATCAATAGCTATTAGATAAAGATGACTGTTAGAATCGTTATTCCTGATTCTGCGGATTTATGTCAGTTCTGCTGATCGGATATAATTATTATACAAGCTTGGCTCCTACTAAGAGCCAAGCTATTTTTTATTTCACTAATAAATTCTCCCGTTTAAAGAACTTCGCTGCCACTTTAATCGCAATGATTACATAGAGAAGCGAGGTGAACATTACTAGAAGAGCATGCATGGGTTGAAGCTCACCATAGAAAATTTCTTTAAAAATCGCCACTCCATTAAAGATCGGCAGTAAATAGTACGCATATGGAATATCAATCGGATTAAGAGGCATCATCAGGTAAGCCGGTACTAATCCGACCAAGACGAGTGGTGTCATGTATGTCTGTGCTTCCTTAAAGGATTTAGCAAAGGAACTAATGCTTAGCATGACGCCAGCAAACATAGCTGCCAGCAAGATTAGCACCACAAACAACACGATAAGCGAGCTAGCGGTGAAAAATTGCAAGGAGAGTCCTCCCGCATCGTGATTAATGGGGATGAACGAAAAAATTACCGATACGCTAATCACCGACGCCAACGAACTGACGCCACTCATAATCATGACGGTAAATAGCTTGGCTGTTAACACGCTATTAGCTGTTATCGGGGCACTTATCAATGTCTCCAGAGTACCTCGTTCCTTCTCTCCCGCAACTAAATCTGTCGCGGCTGGCAATCCTCCAGAGATGAGCGAAGCAATCATCAGGATAATCAGAACCCCAGATAAAATACTCCCAGACACCTTCTCATCGCTTGCTACGCTTTCAAATGTAGTTTGCATTGGCTCAATCGCCCCAATCGTCAATCCCACACGCTGTAAACGCTTGGAGACAACCTCTTTTTCATATTCCTTTATGGATTTTTCAATTAATGTTTTCGCATAAGTAGACTTTTGGTTAGACGGATCGTACCAGACTGTAATATCAACAGACTCACCAGCTTGCAGCTTACTCTGCAAATGCTCCGGCAATTTAATGAACGCCCTTGCATCGCCATCCTTAATTGCTGCTAAAGGGTCTTCTACCTGAATCATTTTTACACTAACATTCTTTTGTAAGATTTTCACAAAGGGATGCTGACTGTCTGCATTAACAATCAGCGGCACGAAGGATTGCGCTTCTTTGACTACCCCATTCATAGAAAAGGACATTAGAAATACAAGTAATGGAACGACCACCAAAGGTATGACTAACGCTCCAATCCACGTTTTGCGGTCCCGAATGAGGTCGGTCATTTCCTTTTGAAAGACAATCCAGATATGCTGCCTATTCATTTTCTTTCTCACCTCCGACCGCTCGCATAAAGATGTCGTCCATATCCTGTAGATCATAGCGTTTGCGCAAATCCGGGATGCTGCCCTCCACAATCATCTTTCCTTTATGCATGATCGTTACTCTTGAGCATAGCTTCTCTACTTCCCCCATGTTATGCGTGGAAAATAAAATCGTTTTGTTTTGCTGCTGTAATTCTTTAATTAATCGTCGAAATACACTAGCTGCTGTAATATCTAATCCTGTAGTAGGCTCGTCAAACAAAATTACCTTAGGATCATGCACTAATGATCTGGCAATCGCTACCTTTTGTCGCATTCCACGGGAAAAAGGCCCCACACGACGATCCAAGAATTCACTCATGTCCAATTGCTTACTAACCTGTTCAATCCGTTGATCTAATAGCTTCTGATCCAGCCCATGCAGCTTTCCTATGTATTGAATATTTTCCCTTGCTGTCAGCCTAGCGTACAGCTCCACATCTCCGCCAAATAATAATCCAATGCGTTTGCGGACTTCCATCGGATGCGTTTTAACCGAATAACCATCCATGATAATATCGCCGCTGGTAGGGGTCAAAATTGTTGCCATCATACGCATCGTAGTAGTCTTACCCGCTCCATTTTCTCCTAAAAGACCCAGTACCTCTCCCGGTCGACACAGAAGCGATAGCTGATCGACAGCAACGACATCTTTAAATGCTTTTGTCACATTCTGCACTTCAATCATAGATACCCTCTCTTTCTTGAAAAAACGCGGTTCTCCCTAATTTTACTCGTTTCCCCAACTTTTTTATGTTATGTATGCATCCCTTTGCTTTGTGACTATACAAGCCTGCAGGGATTATTGTTGCACTTCTCCTATTGTACCGCAAGTTTCTCCGCCTGCCTTACACAAGAAAAAAGAAGGCCTCGATTGATGAGCCTTCTTGTAGATTATTCTAACCGTTACGCATTATGCACCTGTTCATCTACAACTTCTTGCAACCACTTCGCTACAAAAGGATGTGGCAGGTATGTTTTACCACTATAAGCATAATTTAATCCATTCAGATTGGAGGGGATGACCTTCTTAGTGAAATACCCCTCGCTTAAGAATAACGGAATCACAATCGTTCTGCCTTGATTGATTGCTTCCTCCGCCCTAGAACGAAGATTGTCCGGATGCAAAGTTCCATAGGTAGCCTCAGAGAATTTCAAGCGCTCCTTCAGAGTCTTGGTCATGCTCTGTAATACTTCTTCCCACTTCCGATGATTTTCACCTTCGTTTGCTCCGTGTCCAACTAGGAACAGGATCTCTTCTTGTGGGTCTGAGGAAAGTTCGCGAATCCGATCTTCTAAAATATCTAAAATAAACGGGTGATCGTTCATTGGTGGGCAATAAATCATCTCCATGGTTGTGTGCAATCTTTCCCACCCATCATCCAATTTATTATCGGTAGCACCTAACAAATAGCCGATCTCATCAATATGTGTACTGCCTTCTGCAACAAAAAGGGGAATCGCAATGACTTTTTCTACACCGCGAGCCTCAAGTTCTCGTAGACCATCCTCAACGAGGCGTCCTTCTACCATTTCCAGAAAACAGGTGGTGTAAGGTACCTGGATGTCTAAACTAGCAACTGCTTGATCCACGAGCTCTACCCATGCTGCACTGCTGGAACCATGACCTATTATGAGTACTCCGACTTGTTTCATTCCGTGCTTCGCCCCTCTATCTATGTCGTTTCTTGTTTGCGATTGTAATCGTGTAATCGCTAAATAAGAATAGTTATCAAATAATACAAATTATATTATGCAAAAATTCGAGGGGAACTGCAATCATTCAAGTGTCATAAACACGTGTTGTCACAAAAATGTGATATTTTGGTCAAAAATATGTCTATTTCTACTCTGTTTCGACGAAATTTTGACATCTCATACCAATGATGAGTATTTTTCTTTCCACTTTTCTATAGAAAACGTTGCAAATAGCTTAGTGAATGATTCAGCATCATTAAAATAGTGGCGTGATTCTTTGGCCTGGGGATTTTGTTCTAAAAAAAGAGTAGCTGCTACTTGATTGACAGGCACTCCTTCCTTCTCCTGATCGTACACTCCTTGTTGGGCTAGAAGTTTCTCGAAATAGCGGACATAGGTAACAGTAAGCGTTTTCGTTTCTGTCCCTACTTGATAAGTGACAACTGATCGTTCAAAGGTATCAGCAGGTGAGCCTCCTTTTCCAGCAGACACACTTTCCCCTATAACTGACAGAATTTTCATTATCTCTTCCCCTTTTATTCGCATACTCGCAGACCTATATCCTTTATTATAGAATAGAGTGACTATTTCCACAAACTAGTTCATTCCTTTTTAACCCATTACAAACGTCTTTTCATCTCATAATATCCAGTTGAGCAATTTTTTAGCAGGAAGTGTATGACATTCAAATTCAATCATTTACATTCTCGCCTTGCTAAGCAGTAGCAGTGTTGATTCTTGTCGTCCTATACACTCGATTTCAGAGTAAACCGACACACAGGTGACTCCTTAGCAAAGCGTGTCATTTCTTGGGAAATAAATCCCGACATTTTAGATGATAGTCAATGGTCTCTCATATACCTTCCGAATTAGCTCCTCCACCTCAGCTTCATGCATGGATATATCTCCAACTTCTCCCCATTTGCCAACACTAGTAATTAAATCTATGGCAGTAACCAAACGTTTGTCGTAAAGAAACGTTACTTGTTTATCAATCAGCTCGTAGGTAACACCTGCTGGTAATGGGAATGGTTGAGGAGTTGTCTTATACTCAACCTGTAACATGCTAGGTAATCCAATCTGTTCACGCAATTGGTCGATACTACCATCTGAAATGATCGTACCATGGTTGATAATCATTACTCTGGAACAAATAGATTCTATATCATCCATATCATGTGTGGTGAGGAGAATCGTTTTTTGCTCTTGTTTATTGATCTGCTGTAAAAAAGTCCGAATATTGGTTTTCGCAACCACATCCAGCCCGATTGTCGGTTCATCTAAAAATAATACATCCGGATTATGTAGCAAGGCAGCCACCAGATCAGCTCTCATGCGTTGTCCCAATGATAGTTTACGTACAGGTGTATCAATAAACTCTTCTATATGTAAAAGATCATCATACTGCAATAAGCGCGAACGATACTGCGCCTCCCCAACCTTGTACATTTCCTTGATAATTTCAAAGGAATCACGGACAGGCAAGTCCCACCATAGCTGGGTACGTTGCCCAAATACTACGCCAATCTGATGAGCTAGCTTTCTACGCTGACGCTCCGGATGCAGAATGCCGGAAAGCATTTTAATGGTTGTAGATTTTCCTGCCCCGTTAGGGCCAATGTAGCCGACCGCTTCTCCTTTGCCAATCTCAAAAGAAATATCATGAACGGCATGTACAATTCGTTTTTCCCGTGAAAAAAGACTGCGAATCGAGGAAAAACGACCCGTTTTCGGCTTTGCCAGCTCAAAATGCTTATGTATTCCTCGTGCTATGATCATCGTAATTCCTCCACTCCTTCCTCTATTAATTGCCTGTACTGTGATAATGCCGGATACCAAAATTCCAAAAGGAAATAGCCGCTCCAAGGAAAGCAAGGGCAACAAGCGGGCTAACCAGTAGTAGTATCCAGCTTCCTCCCTTATCTAGTAAATAAGAAAGAGCGGTATAGTTAACAAACGCAATCGGCATCAATGTAAAGAACAATGTTTTTAACCATCCGGTATACAAGCTGATCGGATATTTGGAAGCATTCATGGGAGCATAAAATAAGAAAACCTGTAAATCACTGATTCTCCCCATCCAAAAGCTGAATGTAGCTACGATCAGCGACAAAGAAAAACAGATAAGCGCTCCTCCTATAATGATAATAGGCATCCACATCAGGATACCTATAATATCCTGTCCATGCCTCATCAGTTGAAAAAAAGAGTAGCCACAAACAAGCATACCCTGTCCTAATTGTCCTAGTCTTCCAATATCAATATTGCGACTTAAAAGCAACACCAATGGAGAGATGGGACGAATTAATAACTGGTCGAATTCTCCCTGTAAAATGTATTTTTCAAACTCATGAATTTCGGAAGCAAACATTCGAAACAACGCTTCTGAAATGCTAGCAAAACCAAAAATTAACCCTAATTCATAGAGAGTCCACCCTTGAATGTCAGTAAACTTCCATAATAACACGGTGATTCCCAGAAAATCGACTACAAGCAAGAGCCCTATCATCACATTCGAAATAATGAAATTCCATTTATATTGCATCCGTGAGCGGATACTTGCCCGCAGTAAACGTCCGTAAATTCTCAGCATCGCTCGCTCTCTCTCCTAACCACCTTGGACTTCCAAGCGTTTTTGTGCGAATCTAGCCAAGATCATATTACATACGGTAAGCAAAATAACCCAGACTACCTGGATAAAGATAGCTTGTGGAGCCTGTTTTTCTAGTAGAATCATGCTTGGATAATAGAGGATACCTGCATAGGGCAAGTAAGATAGGATCATCTCAAAAGAACGAGGGAAAAATTCCAAGGGTAACATTTGACCACCTAGTAATAGCATGAAGGACTGATTTAAATAGTGAGCCCACTTTACTTCGGTACTCCAAAAAGCGAAAATACCTACCATAAAATATAAATTAAGACCAATCCACACCGCACAGCAAGCCGATAGGAAAAACCATACTAAGGTTATGAAATTCGTAGGCACATAAAAGCCAACAACACAGGAAAGAATCAAATAAATCGGAAGAAATCGGTGGAAAAAATTATAAATAACCCGGCCTATTTCCTGACTCACTGTATAAAAATAAAAATGAATGGGTTTCATGATATGTAGGGAGATTTGTCCCGTACGAACCCATTCAGGTATAGAAAGTCCTGGCGTAAGAAAAGTAGTGATCCATAGCATACATTGGGTGAGAACCAAATAAAAGAGAACATCATGTAAAGCAAGAGGACTGAGTGCTTCTTTTCCATTCATGACACCTGTCCAAATCGCCATCATGACAAAGCTGAAAATACAGCTTCCTAACGTGTTAATAAAATGCGCCATGCGATACTGAATGCTTGCTTTGTAGGTTTTAATAGCCAATACATAATAAACCATAGCCTCCCTCCTTTATCTACCTATATCCTTATTCTGAAAAATCAGTCAAGGGTTCCATACTATCAAAATCTACTTTTTTTGTAAAGAAAAAAGTTCAGAAATTTTCATTGGATATTCCAACTTTATTACAGCGGAAATTCCTTTCCTCATCCATTTCGTTGAAACAACAGAAATGCCTACCTCGTTCTATGACGAAGCAGGCATTCGTTTCCGTACATTCATATAACAACTTCCAATCACAAATACTAGATTAAATAGCGGAAGTAAATATACAGCGTTGAAATCACAATGGATAGAATCATAAGTGGAAAACCAATTTTCAGGAAGCCAAGGAATGTTATCTTTTCTCCTTCCTTAGCCGCAATGCCGGCAACGATCAGGTTTGCACTCGCTCCAACTAGAGAACCATTGCCACCCAAGCATGCTCCTAGCGCCAGACTCCACCATAGGGGCTCCAGGTTATCTATACCCATTCGCCCCATCTCCTGAATCATTGGGATCATAGTTGCAACAAACGGAATATTATCCACGAAAGCAGATGCAATGGCACTCAGCCACAGAATTAGCAAAGCCGTTGCGGTAACGTTTCCTTTTGTTAAATTAACCGCTTCCTGTGCAAGAGATGCAATAATTCCTGTCTCGACAAGTCCTGAAACAAGTACAAATAACCCTACGAAAAAGAAGATGGTTGTCCACTCGACCTTAGTCAAGGCTTCCTCTAAATAATGCTCGCCCGTAATTAATAACAATAAAAAGGCACCGACTAAAGCTACTGTTGCTGATTCAAGATGAAGTACTTGATGTACAAAGAAGCCAATGATCGTCAGTGTTAAAATAATCAATGATTTTACTAATAACGTCCGGTCTGTAATTTCAGCAGCGGCATCCAGCTTCATAAGCTTTTGGCGCAGCTCTTCTTTTGTATGCAGTTGCTTACGGAACATAAAAGCAAGCACTACAATCGTAACCACAGCGATAAACATAGAGATAAGGGTCAAATTATTGATAAAGGCCACGAAGGAAAGCTCCTTGACAGCACTTCCAATCATGATGTTAGGTGGATCACCGATCATAGTTGCTGTCCCTCCGATATTTGACATCAGAATTTCTGACATCAGATACGGAAACGCAGATACCTCTAATTTTCGTGTAATGCTAAACGTAACAGGTACCATTAATAAGACGGTAGTTACGTTATCTAAAAAGGCAGAACCTACAGCTGTAATAAGCGATAACGCAATTAAAATATACAGCGGGTTACCCTTTGCCTTTTTAGCTGCCCAGATCGCAATAGCTTTAAACAATCCTGTCTTGGCAGTAATCGCAACAATAATCATCATTCCGATCAATAATCCAAGCGTATTAAAATCAATATGGTGTAATGCGGTTTCTTGGCTAACAATTCCTAGCATAACCATACATACCGCTCCCACCATCGCAATAATGGTGCGGTGAATTTTCTCTGAAATGATAATGGCATACGTAACCAAGAAGATTACAAGTGCAATGATTGCCTGTTGTTCCATATCTGCCTCCCCTAAGCATTCTTGTACCTTCTGTTAAATGATTTGTCCATTTTTCTAATACGTCATCCATTTTACCTAATATCAACTATAATCTCTAGGTTTTATAGGTAAAAAAATCCTGCAAAGCACCGTTTTTTTCTTTCCAAGTCAGGAAAAAACGGACTTTGCAGGCTAGTTTCGCATTCTATAGAATCATTCTAAATGGAGGGCTACTTCTCTACATACCCTCTCCATTTGTAAGAACTACTTCATCTCCCTCTTTCAAACCACTCACAATCTCCACATATTCGGCCCCCTCAATGCCTATTCCCACGTCTTTTGGCATCGGGTTTCCACTTGGGTCCTTAACCATAACCGTAGCTTTGCCTTCCTCCATTACTTCTACAGCATTAGCCGGCAAACGCAGGGCATTGTCTTTCTTATGAATATAGATATCACAATCACCGCTCATGCCATGCTTCAGTTGACTGCTGTCCTCAACAGCGATTTTCACTTCGAAACGCACCGATTTATCCTGCTTGCTTCCCTCTTTCGGCAGTTCTGTTACCGTACCCTTAAATGCTTTTGTTCCAAAGGCTGTGATAAATACATCCACATTTTGTCCGACTTTCACTTGTGGGAAATCTAATTCATCCACGGCTGCTTTAAAGGTGACAGAGGAGGTATCCATGATGATTGCCGCAGGATCACTGCCAAGCGCTTCTCCCACCTTCACATTCAATTTCGTGATCTCTCCGCTAATGGGAGCAACTACTCTTCGCTTGGATAGGTCACGCATCTTTTGGTCCATCCCAAGCTGAGCTTCCTTCCAATTTAATTCCTTCTCTTCGATCTCTGATTTATCTGCTTCTCTATCCATTTTTGCTAGGATCTGATTCTTCTTAATGGTGTCTCCTTTTTTAAACAAAACCTCGCCAACTTTACCTGTAGTGCCTGCTAAAATTTCGATATCAACCGCTTTGGTAAAAGGAGTATTTCCCTGGCTTGCGTATTTCAAGCCTTTCGCATCTGTATACTCAACAGATCCAAGGTCATTTACATACAAGGCTCCAGAATTTTTGACCAAAACGTCTACAGCATGCTGTGCCATCTTTCCGTCTTGCTTGGTACCTTCCATATCAATACGGTCGATTTCACCATCTACGTACGTCATTGAGCTTGGTAAAAATACCTTTACCTTTTGCCCTTCCCGTAACAATTCGGCTTCGTAAGGGGAGAAGTAGCCTGTAATTTTTAAATAATTGGGGTCATTTACCTTTGCAATGACTGTCTCAGGTGATACGCTGTCTCCACGTTTAACCGATATCTCTTTGACAACCCCACCGGCATTCGCTTCAATTCTATCTTTTCTAGCTTTCAAATCCTTTATCTCTTTCTCCATACGAGACATCGATAATTTTTGTTTCTCAATTTCGAAGCCAGTATCTGTAGCCTCCATGGTAAATAACAAATCGCCCTTTTTAACATGCTGGCCTTCCTTAACCACTAGACTCTCTACTTTACCACTGACATCCGGCTTCACTTCCTGACGAGCTGTAGCCTCAACTGTACCTGTCGAATACACCGTTTTCTTAACTTCGCCCATATCTACCCCTACAGTCTGAAGCGCAGGTGGTTCAACAACCTCCTGTGATGCATCTGTAGCTGGAGCAAAATATTTATACCCTCCATAACCGCCACCCGCTAGTACGAGCACGGTGATGGCTGAAATAATCACTTTTTTCTTCATAGCCATGCGTTAATTCCCCACATTTCTTCCGTTTATATTTAAAAAACCTTTCTTTGCCAAAGCAGTCACCTAAGCAAAAATCACTGTAACGTTACTGAGAGCGAATAGCCTCCAATGGACTTAGACGGGATGCACGGATGGCAGGAAGAATCCCCGCTAACAACCCGATTACAACTGAGAAAATGATAGCGAATATAGCAAGAGAAGGTGGTACCAATGCAATTTGTGCTGCTACCTCTTCTTCTGCTCCCATTCCTCCTCCCATGCCCATGCCAAAGTTATCTAAAAACTCGCTGTTTTTACCTAGATAATTAATCACCGCTACAGCTCCATAAGCAAGACCCAAACCAGTCAGCCCACCTATTAAACCGATTGAACCCGATTCAATCAAAAAGAGCCAACGAATATTATACACGGTAGCACCAATAACCTTCATAATCCCTATTTCCTTGGTTCGCTCCAGAATGGACATGATCATGGTGTTTACGATACCAATCGTGGCAACTAATAAAGAGATAGCTGCTATACCACCAAGCACTAATTGAATAACGAAGAAAAACTTATTTAGTTCTGCAAGACGACGTGCTGGCGAATAGTTATCATAGCCGATATTTTGTAAATCCTTAAGAACCTGCTCCACTGCTTCTCTTGATTCAACCTTTACGTTGATTGAATCATATTCCACAGCTGGCTTTTGATTACGATTCTTGGAACGGTTCGGTTTGTTTATCCCCATTTCCATTTCATAATCGCTTTGTTCCCTCTTTTGTTCCATCCAGGTATTTAGTTCATTAGCCATCTTCATCGGAACATAGATAGTACTACCACCATAGCCTTTTTCATCCTTTTGCATCTGACCGACGACGCGAACACGTACTTCCTTCTTCTCATACTTCGTTTCATTGTCGATGGTATATTCGCGTCTCAGCTCTAATATTGCTGTTTTCCCAACCATTTCTATGATTCCCGGTTCTTTAGAGCTACCCATATCAAATCTGGCCCTACTTCCACTCTGGTTAGCATTGCGTTTTCTAGCTTCACGGCGGTCCTTCTCCACGTCTCTCATTTCTCTTGGTACTTCGTAGGAAATGACAATTTCATTGTTTGCCCCAGTGAGATACTCACCCTTTTCCAACTCCTTGGTTCTCACAGGTCCTTCTTGTTGCGGATCAACCCCAACAATCTCCAAATATTTTGCCTCTCGACGACCTAGCTTTAAAGTGGCTTCTCCCATCAACCTTTTCTGTGGCATAACCGCCTCAATTCCAGGAACAGCCTTTATTTCCGGTATACTTTTACTATCTAAGCGTTTCATTTGATCTGGCTTTCTCTCAGTGGTCCCATCTGGCATCAAATAAGCTGGATACAATTTAAGCTCAGTTAAGTTACCGAAGTTCTCTAAGCTTTTAACTGCATTCTCTTTTAAACCAATACTAAGCGATAGCATGGTCACAATAGCAGCGGTACCAATCATAACCCCAACCGATGTCAGTACTGTCCGTAGCTTCATACGCCAAAGATTGCGCCAGACGATACGTAGCGAATCAAGCAGTTTCACAAATTACACCTCATTTTTCCCCTTGCCTTTTTAACGGATAAGAGCATATAAATTCTTGTCTTACTACATGAAAGCTCAGGCTAGTCATCGCTGTAGGCCTGAGTATAGCCACTTTCCTTTATTGCTGAATGTAGCCATCCCGCAGAAAAATGGTGCGATCAGATTGACTTGCAACCTCCTGATCATGTGTGACAATCACAAAGGTTGTACCTCTTTCCCGATTCATTTGACGCATGAGCTGTAAAATCTCTTCCTCTGTTGCTGTATCCAGATTCCCGGTTGGCTCATCCGCAAGCACAATTCCTGGTTCATTGACCAGCGCCCTCGCAATACTGACACGCTGCTGCTGACCACCACTTAGTTCATTTGGCTTGTGGTGCTCTCGATTTTCCAGTCCTACTCGGTTTAAAATCTCTATCGCTTTTTTACGTCGCATACGCGGACTGACTCCAGAAAAGACAAGCGGCAGTTCCACATTTTCAACTGCTGTCAAATTAGGCAAGAGATTAAACGATTGAAAGACAAATCCTAAGCAACGCCGTCTAAACAAACATAGCTGATTCTCGTTAAACTTAGAGATTTCTTCCCCATTTACATGAATGGTTCCTTGCTCGGGACGTGTTAACCCCGCCATCAGGTTCAGTAGCGTTGATTTCCCTGAACCTGATGTTCCGCATAACGAAATAAATTCGCTTTTTCCAATATGCAGGTTGATATCATGCAAAACGGGAACCTGAAGCTTACCTGCCCTATAAAAATGATTGACATCTCGTACGGTTAATTCACCAATGCTATTACTCACTTTCTCTTCACCTCATAGCTTCCCTCTTCCTAAAATTTTAGATAATTTTCCCTTTATTCAAAAAAACATCATCCTCCATACAGAAAGATTGTTATTTTGCCTACGTATGTACAGGAAAAAGTTTCTCTTTGAAAAGACGCTTTAGTAGGCCAAAAAGTAACATTATTTTCTTGCACTCTATTAAATTTTGTTGAGAAATGCTGGAATTTATTGCTCATACAAAATTAGCCATAAAATAGGACGAAGCTCTTAGTCGTTCGTTACAAACTATCTATTTTATTCTTTGACATGCTTGCTTTTTATTGCTACGCTGTATGAAATGCTTGAAAATTCATGATACGGAGTCGATTCCATTGTAAAGCCCTTTTCAAGAAAAAGAAAAAACAAATGGAAACATGGTTTGTTGAAGGCAGAATAGCTCTGTCTATCTTTCTCATGAAAAGAGGTTTTTTTGACATGCTTACCAAACAAGTACGCTTTCTTTGGGTTGGCCAAATGCTTGCCAACGCTGGAGACGTTTTTTACATTATTTCTCTACTTACCCTCGTTTTTGAAAAGACACATTCCGCTGTCTATACCGGCTTCGTACCGCTTACTATTATTCTAGCGCAAACCGTAAGTGGCTTTCTCGCGCCCCTTATGCAACGCCGCTTTTCCCTATCTACCCTGCTGTTTTTATCTCAATTTGCCAAAACAATCTTGTTGGGTCTGCTTGTTTTTGTAACACAATGGTCGGCCCTACCCTTGCTTTTCAGTTTAGGTCTTGCGTCTTTCATTTCCTTTTTGGACGGTTGGGCTACTCCTGCACGAAATGCCCTGCTGCCACGGATCGCACAGCCTGTTCATCTGCTGCGATTAAATAGTTTGTTTGCGACCACCGATCAAGTCATCCAATTTATGGGCTGGGCTTTAGGCGGCATGCTCGTAGCTTTTTTAGGAATCACATACCTTTTTGCTGTTAGTCTTGGATTATTCATCCTTTCAACAGTCTGTATGGCTTATTTACATAATCCAATCTCTCAAGCAACAACGCGTACGGATAGCTCCTCCAACAAAGAAGCGCTACTTCGCGGCTGGAACTATATTCTGCGTTCCCGCGCGCTCTTCACACTTACTTGTATGGATGTTCTTGAATCCTTGGCAGGGGCCATCTATGTAGCTGCTATCATGCTGTTTTATGTGTCTGATGTTCTAGGAAAAGGTCAGGAATGGTGGGGATACCTCAATGCTAGTTACTTTGTCGGAATGATTGCAGGAGGCCTGCTGCTAGTCGTTATTGCGACTCATGTATCTCGTTATTTTCTTTCGTTTTTGTTAGGAGCTGGGCTATTTTCTGCCCTCGTAACTTTAGGCTTAGGAGTTACTCATAGCGCCTGGGTTGCCTTATTCCTATCATTTCTTTCGGGACCTGCCACACAAATTCAATATGTTAGCAAGCAAACCTACTTTCAAAGAAACGTAGACTCTCTTTATTTGCCTAACGTTCTATCGGCCAAAAGCACAGTGGAATACGTAGGCTACGGCTTATCCGTACTTATCCTAACCAATGTGGTAGCGGTCTATGGTGCGGCTATGGCATATATAGCAGCTTCGGGAATACTTATTACAAGCCTGTTACTTGGATTTATCATGCGTCGAGCATTTAAGATAGAGCTAGGAAAGTTGAACGGATAAGATAAGATATAAGTAAAGCATAGAACAATCAAATAAAAAAGCTCCTCCTGCCAATTTCAGATGCAAAGAGGAGCTTTTGTTGTTTACAATGCTTCTAGTGATTCTACCAATAATTTATTGACCACACCTGGATTAGCTTTTCCTTTGGTCTGTTTCATAACTTGCCCTACTAAGAAGCCAATTGCCTGCTTCTTACCCGCTTTGTAGTCTTCTACCGATTGCTGATTAGCTGCAATGATTTCATCGACAATGCGTTTTAATTCGCCCTCATCGCTAATTTGCACCAATCCTTTTTCTTCCACAATCGTTGCTGGGGCCTTGCCTGTTTCCAGCATTTCTGTAAAGACTGTCTTGGCAATTTTAATGGAAATGGTTCCTTTTTCGATCAGCTTCACCATTTCTCCTAAACCCTCAGGCGTCATTTTCACGTCTGAGAAGTCTAGATTGTTTGCATTCAAATATCCAAACAGATCTACCATTAAAAAGTTAGCAACCGTCTTTGGATCAGCACCTGTTGCTACTGCGGCATCAAAGAAGTCGGCTGAATCACGTGTCATCGTGATAACTTCAGCGTCAGATGCAGGTAGTCCATATTGCTCAACATAGCGTACCCGACGAGCATCTGGCAATTCAGGGATAGAGGCTTTTATGCGGTCAATCCATTCGTCAGTAATCGTAGCATTCACCAGATCAGGGTCCGGGAAATAACGGTAATCATGCGCTTCTTCTTTAGAACGCATGACGATGGTTTTCTTATTCGCATCATCCCAGCGTAGCGTTACCTGCTTAATTTCTCCGCCGCTTTCGATTACTTCTTCCTGACGTTTCACTTCATATTCCAAGGCAGCCTGTACATTACGGAAGGAGTTCATATTCTTCAATTCCGTTTTTGTACCTAATTTGGTCTCTCCCACAGGACGAATTGATACGTTGGCATCACAACGAAGGGAGCCCTGCTCCATTTTTACATCAGATACTTCCGTATATTGAATGATTGCTTTTAATTTCTCCAAATAAGCTTTTGCTTCTTCTGGTGAACTAATGTCTGGCTCTGTAACAATCTCTACTAACGGCACACCTACACGGTTGTAGTCCATCATCGTACCGCTTCCGTATTCGCAGTGTGTCAATTTACCAGCATCTTCTTCTAAATGAAGACGATTGATGCGAATACGCTTGGTTTTGCCATTCACTTCAATATCAATCCAACCGTTCTTACCCACTGGTTGGTCAAACTGCGAGATTTGATATGCTTTAGGAAGATCAGGATAAAAATAATTTTTACGATCGAATTTTGTATCACGAGAAATTTCACAGTTAATTGCTAAGGAAGCCTTGATCGCAAACTCTAATGCTTGTTGATTCAATACAGGCAATACACCTGGATGTCCTAAACAAATAGGGCATGTGTGCGTGTTAGGAGGCGCACCAAATTCCGTTTTGCAACCGCAGAAGATTTTACTATTAGTCGATAGTTCAGCGTGAACCTCCAAACCAATGACCGTTTCGAATTTTTGGCTCATGTTACACTTCCTCCCTTCCCAATTGTGGCTTGCTTGGGAACAGATTAGTTGATTGCTCGTACGCATGTGCCGCACGTAGAATCGTGGATTCGTCGAAGGCTTTCCCAATCATTTGCAAACCAATTGGCAGCCCGTTATCAGAGAATCCGCATGGAACTGAAATAGCCGGAAGACCAGCTAAGTTAACCGTTACCGTACAAATATCCTCTAGGAACATTTGCACTGGATCGCTCATTTTCTCGCCAAGTTTAAAAGCTGGGCAAGGAGTAGTCGGATGTAACACAATATCAAAGTTCGCAAAGATTTCTTCAAAGTCTTGGATAATCAAAGTGCGCACTTGTTGTGCCTTTTTATAAAAAGCATCATAGTAACCAGAAGACAAGGCATATGTCCCTAGCATAATGCGGCGTTTGACCTCTGCACCAAAGCCTTGGCTGCGAGATTCCATATATAAATCCAATAGATTTTCTGCGTTATCAGCGCGTACACCATAACGAACACCATCAAAGCGCGCTAAGTTGGAAGAAGCCTCTGAGGAAGCTAATAGGTAATAAGCTGGTACGGCATATTTGGTGTGCGGCATTGATACCTCGCTCCAAACAGCACCCATGCTTTCCAATTGCTTCAAGGCTGCTAATACCGCGTCGCGAACCTGTGGATCAATTCCTTCTCCAAGCAACTCTTTTGGTACCGCAATGCGCAAGCCTTTGACATCACCTGTCAGCGCAGATAGATAATCAGGGACTTCAACATCAGCCGATGTGGAGTCGTATGAATCATGTCCTGCAATGGCCTGTAACACAAACGCTGAATCCTCTACGTTCTTCGTCAACGGTCCGATCTGATCTAGTGACGATGCATATGATACCAAGCCATAACGGGATACACGTCCATAAGTTGGCTTCAGACCAACTACTCCGCAGAAAGCAGCCGGTTGACGAATAGAGCCACCTGTATCCGATCCAAGTGTAAAGAAAAATTGGCGAGCAGCCATCGCAGCAGCAGACCCACCGCTAGAACCGCCTGGTACATATTCTACATTCCACGGATTGCGAGTTGGGTAAAAGCCAGAGTTTTCATTGGAACCACCCATCGCGAATTCATCCATGTTTAGTTTAGCAAATACGAGTGCGTCAGCTTCCTTTAGCTTTTGACTAACAGTTCCATCATAGATGGGATCATAGTTAGACAACAGCTTGCTTGCGCATGTTGTTTGTAAGCCTTTTGTTACGATATTATCCTTCACACCAGCCGGTAGACCGAACAAGAGGCCGAGATCCTCCGTTCCTTTAGCTAGCTTTTCATCCAACGCTCTTGCTTGGCTAAGAGCAGCTTCCTCGTCAACGAGCAAAGTCGCTTGTACATCCTTGTCCACTTCACGGATACGTGCAAGCGATTCATTAGCTAAATCTGTAACAGATAGCTCTTTCTTTTTTAGCTCGCTATGTATATCAGCTAAGCGTTTATCAAATAGGGACACAATGTCTCCCCCTTTCTCTCCTATTCAAAAACAGCCGGTACCTTGAACTGTCCGTCTTCTTGATCTGGTGCATTGCGCAGTGCTTCTGCATTGGATACGGAAGGACGGTTTACGTCAGGGCGCATAACGTTACGTACGTCAAATGCATGACTAGTCGGCTTCACATTGGTCGTATCCAATTCGTTTAATTGTGCAGCAAAGTCTAAAATCGCATCTAATTCACGCGTGTAGCGCTCTGCTTCTTCCTCTGTTAAACGTAGTCGAGCCAGTTTAGCCACGTGCTCAACTTCTTGTCGGGAAATCCTACTCATCTATTGTCCACCTCCAAATGTCCTAGTTGTACGTTTCTACATAACATTGATATTACTTGAAAAATCCAAGGTTAGTCAATTTGACCTCCCATTTTTTCTTTTTATCAGTAAAGCATGAAAGAGGTTCCCATTATCCTTGAGCATTTCCGAACTGTTAAAAAAACGCCGTTTGCTCTCCTTTCAGCAAAACGGCATTATGGCATCCTTATTTATTATACCAAGTTAATCCAATGGCTCCAGGACCCACATGAGTGGCAATAACTGGTCCAAAATGACTGATTGTCACCGTTACATGTGGATAGGTCGCTTCAATGTAAGCCTTCCATTCCTCTGCCTCTTCTTGAACCTGCGCTTGGATGATGGAAAGCTGTATAGGTTTGCCTGCTTTGGCCTCTGCCTCAAATAATTCCATAATCCCGGCCTTGGCTTTGGCACGTGTTCTGACTTTTTGATAGGGAACAATCTTTTTATTCTCAAACGTTAGAATCGGTTTGATTTTAAGCATATTGCCCAGCATCAATTGAGCCGCTGACAAGCGACCTCCGCGGTACAAGAAATCTAAATCCTCAACTAAAAAGTACGTTTTCATTTGCGTACGTATGTATTCGATACGCTCAAGAATCTCTTCTCGTGGTTTACCAGCTTGTGCCATTCTAGCTGCTTCCACGACAACAGCACCCAATGCATATGTAGTAATCTCAGAATCAATGACATCAATAGGAAAATCATCAACCATCGTGGTCGCTGTTACCGCTCCCTGATAGGTACCACTAATACCACTAGACATATGGATAGCAATTGCTCGCTTATGATTTTTGGATAATTTCATATAGGCTTCCACAAACTCGCCTACAGGTGGCTGAGATGTCGTCGGCAACTGATCACTCGTTTTTAGCTTGGAGTAAAAATCAGCCTCCGTTAATTCTACTTCTTCGCGATACGCTTTGTTTCCATAAACCACTTGCAGAGGCACTACTGTAATTTGTAATTCATCTTGGAGCTCTTTTGGAATATAACTGGTGCTATCTGTTATAATTGCAATTTCTGACAAAGATAGTCCCTCCACTTTCTTCATTCATATATGATGCTTAGAGAGGCACTCCCTATTCATCTTTTAGTAACGTTTATCGCTAGAAGCCGGATTTTATTTATATTTAATTATTGTAACATAAAATAGGGCCTCATGATAAAGCCGATAGTCCCTAGAACTTCTCTATGAAAAGTTTTACCCAAGCCAAGCAAAATTGATAAAAAAAATAGAAGACCCTACCTATGAGTCTTCTATTTCAGCTTCTTTCCTGTATATAATTTACGTAACTCTTTTAATCCACGGTGGGAAATTGTTTTAACGCTTGCTTCTGTTTTTCCTAGGATGTCAGCCACTTGTGCAATGCGAAGATCGCCGAAGTAACGCAAGGACAAAACATCACGTTGGTCGCGTGTCAGCTTTTCTAATGTTTCACGAAGAAGAAGCGTCTCTTCATTTGAGAGAGCATGTTCTTCCGGATTCCATGTATTATCAATACTGCTCTCAAAGAACTCCGTGTGATCCATCGGTAATTCTTTCTTTTTACGACAAAAATCAATAAATGTATGATGGGCTATACTAAAAATCCATCCGGCGAACGGACTTGTACGGCTATATTGTTGGAATTTTTCCAAAGCCTTAATAAATACAACAGTCGTCAAATCGTCGGCATCCCAGGTATTATGTACGCGGCAACGCAAATAACGATTTACACGGTCAAAAAACTCATCATACAATTCATGGAATTCGCGATCCTCATAGTATTCAGTTGTCTGACTTTTAGCGTGCATCGGTACACCCATGTTCAACACCACTTCATCTAATTGTTGTTGAGGAGGCACGTAAGATAATGCAATCTCTTACCTAATCTCTCGTGCCGTCCCTACATGTACAATGATACATGGTTACTCTTTCATCAATCTTACACAAACCTTAAGATTATCTTAATTTAATGGTAGCATTTTGCTAAACTTGAAGATTAGCAAGTAATTCAGCTTCCATTTCATGCAAAATTTCGGCTTTTACGTTATTTATTTTTCCATACTTTTCCTTATATACATCTTGAACAAAACGATACCATTCTTTTTGTAAGAATCCATCTGTATCCTTTGTCCATTTTACTAGTAAATGCAGTGGAACCTCTTGCGTATTCTCCCATAACGGTGGTTGCTTGTAAGGAACGCCTTTCACAGGCACCAAGCCATTTCGGCTGAAGAATCGCAATCGGCGTTGAGTCAGGATCTGTTCTTCCTCATCATGTGCATCCTCTTCACGCTCTGTCTCCAGTATAAAACCAGTCAGTTCCGCACCATGCTTACGGGCATCCTCTTGCAGAATTTTCTCAATTTTATCCATCATTTTACTACCTACACCACCGCTTTGAATAGCTGGGTTCACCATCATATATACAATAAATCCGAAATTCCATGCTGCCAGGTAATGGAATGTGCTAACAGCCACCACTTGTTGATTCTCATTGGTTCCTACTAATAGATGAAAAGCATCTGGTGCTGTTGGACCTTTATCCGTAAGCCCTTTTAACAATATCTCATTAGGCTCACGTAAATCTTCGGTAAACATTTGCTCGTACAATTCTAGTGCTTGAGGGATTAATGGTGACGTAATGTCCTTGATATCATGCCAAATGATCTCCATAGTTTATTAACTCTCC
Organism: Brevibacillus sp. 7WMA2; assembly: GCF_010748895.1. Taxonomy (NCBI): domain Bacteria; kingdom Bacillati; phylum Bacillota; class Bacilli; order Caryophanales; family Paenibacillaceae; genus Brevibacillus; species Brevibacillus sp. 7WMA2. The sequence goes on along the minus strand of NZ_CP048799.1, from coordinate 4,315,547 downwards.
TTTTCTCGATGTGTAATCTTATTTGGTCGATTCCGTCTCTGAAATCTGTTCCTGCCATATTATGTTGTTACTCGAAAGCCAAAACGATATATGTATCTTCCAGTATATCGAATAAAAATTGCCTCAGCAAATTATGGAACAATTTCGCTTAGTAAGAATCTCGCTCCTCGTCCTATTACAAACTAGGTTGACTGCATACTGCAAACGAAAAGGGCCTCCCACTCTATCACCTCTATATCTATAGAAAAACACAAAAAATCCCTTTTGCCCCCACCTATCATCAGGATAAGCAGCAAAAAGGATTTTTTTACGTGTTCTTATTCTACAGTTACGCTACTTGCGATTTTTTGCCCCATTTTTAGCACACTGCCTTCTTGAATTCCTTCTGCCCAATTCATCTTGCTTTTTTCAAACAACAAAATAACGGTGGAACCGAATTCAAACCAGCCTAGTTCTCTTCCTTTTTCAAAGAGGGGAGTGCCACCAATCGCTTCACAAACTTGTTTTCCATTTTTTACGTTCGTGGTTTGCGTATTATACGTTACTTTTACGCTACCTACAAATAATGCGCCCACCTTTACCACAGCTACATTTCCACATGCCTTACTCTGAACATAAGTGATCAGTCTTTCATTTCGAGCAAAAAGCTGTTCAACATGCTCAACGCCTATATTGTTCACAGGGTAAAGCTTCCCTGGCAGGTAGGAGTATTTAAACAGCTTGCCTTCAACTGGCATATGAATACGATGATAGTCACGCGGGCTTAAATAGATGGTCATAAAGGAGCCTCCATTGAAGCGGCATGCCACATGTTCATCATTGCCTAGCAATTGGCTGACCGTATACGTTTTACCCTTTGCTTGGATGAGTGTTCCTTGTTGAATATCTCCCATCTGGGATACTTTCCCATCAACTGGGCTGACTATCTCAGCATCCATATCGATAGGTCTCGCTTCAGGTTTCAGGCGGCGTGTAAAAAATTCCTTTAACGAGCGATACTCACGAACAGGCTTTTCAATTTCCGACACGTCAATCTGATAATGATTGATATATTTTTGGATGGCAAAACGGCTGAAACGGGAGCTAGCCACTTTTCCCATTTGTCTGGACATTACGTTTTGCGGAAGTTTGTTTATTAGCCCTTGAAACACACGTTTCTTCATAAGACCTCTCCTACTCATGGTATACATTGCTACTCTACCACGACAGGAGGCTCCCCGCAAATACTAGCAGAGGCCTTCTGCATGGGCCTTAATGCAAAGAGTGACGTAAAGAGTGTGAAAGCTCGTTTAATTGGTGAATTTCCTCCGTAATACTGCTGATTTTATCACGCTGTGTCTCAGCCGAAGCGAATAGCTGCTCTAAACTAGCTACAGATTCCTCGGTGATGGAGGTAATATTCGAAACTTCATTTGTTACCTCACTAGATCGTTGCTTTACTTGCACCATGCTGACCTGTACCAGTTCAACTGATCCCATAAAGCCCGCCATTCCTGTACGCACTTTTCCCATGGATTCAACTGTCTTATTGGCTAGTTCCTGCCCCTTGGAAACAGAGCTTTCACCCTCTTTCATATGAACTACAGCGGTTTGTGTATCCTGATGTAGCGCTTCCAAAATTCTAGCGATCTGCTGTGTAGCCGTTGCGCTCTGCTCTGCCAGCTTACGAACCTCATCTGCCACTACACCAAAGCCTCGGCCATGTTCGCCTGCACGCGCTGATTCAATGGCAGCATTTAGGGCTAGAAGGTTGGTTTGCGTAGCAATTTGATTAATCGTCTCCACAATAGCTTCTACCTGGCCAGCCTGTTGATTTAACTTATGAATCGTATTTGACGCCATATCGACCGTACTGACAATATGTTGCATTTGAGCTGTAAGATCGGTCATCATATCAATGCCTTCAGAAAGACGGCGATTATTTCGCAAGGCTTCCTCTTTCATTTCATTTGCTTGTTCATTTACTTTCTTTATTTCATGATCAATGGACTGAATATCCTCTTCCACCTTCACAGTGGACTGTGCCTGCTGTTCCATGCCTGTTGCCACTTCTTTAAAGGCAACCAGCATTTCATCCGTGTTTTGCTTCGTGATATCAGCATTTTCATTCACTTGGTTAGAGGTCGCATCTAGGTTCTCAATCATAGTTGAGACACTGGACAATAGCTCGGTTAGCTGAGCCTCTTTCACCTCTGCCTCCTGACGAGCCTCTTCCACACACTGCAAGGATGCACGCCCCGACAAGCATAAGTATATCGAAACAATTGTAGTGAATACGACACCAACAAGACGAAGGCCCAGATTAATAAGATCATGCTCACTTTTAAATAAAGTATACCAATCTGTCTGATAACCAATTAGCATAGAAGCTATATACAAAAGACCTGTAAATAACACTACCTTATAATCTAAATAAGCAGACATCAATGCCAACACTACGATTGGTAGGATCGCCATTTCTGGATATGGTGTAAAATGATCAAAGGATAGTGAATAAAAGACAAAGCCTACTGCAACCAAATAACGCAACCAAATGCTATCCTTCTTGATAAAATACCAGAGTGACACAAGCAATGTCACAATGAGTCCTACCGATGTAAGGTTCCACACGGATATACCTGTAAACCATGAGTAGATGATCGACAGCCAAAGATGATCCCATAAAAGAAAGATCATAAATCCCTCTTTGTTTGTCAACGTATTTCGTACTAAATCAATTGTTCCATTGATCAACCTATTGATCATTCCCGCAGCTCTCCTTTTCCCTACACCACCAGAGGGATATGATGTCATGTAGAACGCCTCTGACGATAACAAATTAAATAGTACAATCCAACAGCCAACGGATCTATAGTTTTGTAGGTCGTGCTGTGCGGAGCCAATCCAGATCGGCTTACCTAGATTCTATGTATTTCATGTACAAGAAAACAGGTATAAAGTATGATTTCTTATTTATATACCATACTTATCGTACCATAGATGTAAGAATTTCATAGTTCTACCGAAAGATATTTTTAAAAATTTAAAAAAAGGGAGCAACTCGGTTATCATCCAAGCATTTTTTACAAAAACTGACGGTTCATCATATTTGTCGATTAAGTTGACAAAAAGAATATGAAGATCAGGGATAAGAAATGTAAAAATAGTGAAAATTCTTGTATAATAAACAATAGAACAATTCTGACAAAAAGGGTGAGGTAAGGTGAGCAATCAAATCGGAAAAGGAATTCGAGAATATCGTAAGAAGCTAGGCCTAACCCAAGGTGAGCTAGCTGAAGGTATTTGCAATCGTAGTTATATTAGCCAAATAGAAAAAGGAGATGTCGTTCCCTCTCCTGAAATCCTAGAAGAACTAGCTAAGAAATTACAGACCGATCTCTCCACTATTTTTACTCCAACTGTCAAACCAGCCTTTACAAAAATTGAAATCGAAAATAACTTTCGCCATCTGGTAAATAGCATTGATGCACAGGATTGGGAGATCGCCCAAAAATGGTTCAATAAATTAGAAGGCGCTGAAATGAGTCTTGAGCAAACGTGTATGTATCTCTGGTCGAAAGCTGTCTTATCGGAGAATAGAAATCATTTCGATATTGCGGAATCCCTCTTTCAAGAAAGTATTAAAATTGCCCGTGAACTTGATAAATATGAATGGCAAGTACGTATCCTTACTTCATTGGGCTTTTATTATTGCAAGACGAAGAAAGCAGATAAGGCTCTTCCCTATTTAAACGAAGCAATGCAATTAACCAATCGTTACCAAATTAATGGCTTATTACATATCACCCTGTTACATGCTACTGGCTATATGCACGTCTCCATGGGTGAAATCCATTCGGCAATCGAACATCTTAGGCAAGCGGAACAGATATGCAAAAGCCTACGCGCCATATATCGGATGGAGTCCATTTATTTATTATTAGGAGTTTGCCATCAAATTTTAAAGCAGTACGAAGTAGCCCAGCGCTACTACGAAAAATCGTTAGATATTCTAAAAATCTCTCCTTCTCTTGCCTTAGAGGCTAATATTTACAACAATTTAGCCGTCATTTATACCGAGCAAAAGCATTATCAGCTAGCACATGAATATATCACGCGGGCTATGTCGCTTCACTCCCCTCAAGACCTTGCGAAACGGATTGAATCAAAGATTGAACATGCGAATATCCTCAAAGGCTTGCAACGCTATGAGGAGGCTAGCCAGCTATGCTTAGACATCTTTGAGCACTCAATAAATGAGCATGCCTATGCAGAGGCCAAGTTAGTCTATGCTTCTATCTTATGTGAAATGGGAAAAGGCTCTGAGGCGCTGTCACATTTAGAAGAAGCCCTGCATTACTTTAATGAGTACAAATCCCAGCGTTATTTGCTAAAAGGACTAGCCTTGTTAGCTAAAATAAACTTAAAGTTTGGCAAAATAGACTCCTTTTACTATCTGTACGAACAGTATATATCATAATTCTTTTCCGGTATAACGTTATCTGCACTTTGATTCAAATCAGATGCATTCAAGTAGCATAGCTTGGCTGGATCATGTCTCGAACAGTAGCTACAGCCAAGCTATCCTGTCTACATCTAGTTAACTCGTGTTCGATCTTACTCATAAATAAAGAGGGTAGCCCAAGTAGTTTATCTACTGCGGGCTCCCTCTTTTTGTCAGGATGCTTATAGTAATTCAGACACTAATTTTGCTTGTGTAAATAACAGAAGGTAATCAGGTCCGCCTGCTTTGGAGTCCGTTCCTGACATGTTGAAGCCGCCGAATGGATGTACACCTACTAATGCACCTGTACATTTACGGTTGAAATACAAATTGCCTACATGAAACTCCTCACGTGCGCGTTCTAAATGGGCACGATTTCGGCTGATAACAGAACCAGTTAGTCCATATTCTGTATTGTTAGCGATTTTTAAAGCATGGTCAAAATCATTAGCTTTGCAGAAAGCCACAAACGGCCCAAAGATTTCCTCCTGCATAATTCGAGCATCTGGAGCCACGTCAGCAAATACAGTTGGCATAATATAGTAGCCTTCCTCCGGCCCTTTTTCTCCACCAGCCATTAATTTACCCTCTTGTTTTCCGATCTCGATATATTCCAAAATTTTATTATATGCTTTTTCATCCACTACTGGACCTGTATAGAACTCAGGGTTGCTGACATTTCCTACTGTTAATGCTTTTGTATGCTCAACAACACGCGCCAGTACCTCGTCGTATACATCTGCATGAATGATTGCGCGGGAGCAAGCCGAGCATTTTTGACCAGAGAAGCCAAACGCAGATGCTGTAATCGCTTGTGCGGCTAATTCCAGATCAGCATCGTTATCAACAATAATCGAGTCCTTGCCACCCATTTCAGCCACTAAACGCTTCATCCATTTTTGACCTGGACGGTGTTTGGCCGCCAGCTCATTAATACGCAGACCTACATCACGAGAGCCTGTAAATGAAATGAAACGAGTCAATGTATGTTCTACTAAATAATCACCAATTTCGCTTCCGCTGCCTGGCACAAAGTTAACAACACCAGCAGGAACGCCTGCCTCATCAAGAATCTCCATGAACTTAGCTGCAATGACCGGAGTAGTAGAAGCTGGTTTCAAAACAACGGTATTCCCTGTTACCAACGCTGCCGTGGTCATGCCTACCATAATAGCAAGCGGGAAATTCCATGGAGGAATAACGATTCCTACACCCAAAGGAATATAGTACAACTCATTATCTTCACCAGGAATACGCGGTAGTGAATGTCGCTGACCTAATTGATCCATTTGTCTTGCATAGTATTCCATGAAATCGATTGCTTCTGCTGTATCAGCATCAGCCTCAGGCCAGCTTTTGCCTGATTCCTTTACCAACCAAGCTGAAAATTCATGTTTACGACGGCGCAGGATAGCTGCTGCCTTGTACAAATAGCGAGAACGAGCAGTAGGAGCAACACGTTTCCAGGTTTCAAAGGTTGTTGCTGCTACTTGAATGGCTTTCTCTGCTAATTCTTGGTCAGCTTGAGAAACAACCCCGATGCATTCATCTTTTTGGGAAGGGTTCATGGAACGGCTTTTCTTCTCCGTTTTGATACGTTCTCCACCAATGATGAGATCATATTCACGTCCAAGTTCGCTTTCAACTATATCCAAAGCGGCTTGAAATGCTTGCTTATTTTCAGGCAGATTAAAATTAACGAACGGTTCATTTTTGAATTCTACTTGCACTTAAGTTCGCCTCCTACTTCATCTTCCATGATCAACTTGTTACATCAAACAATATATGCAAGATATATGCCATTCTTTATAATTATGTAAAAACGTACGAAAAAAGACACCAATTGAACAGTTCTGTCTAATTGGTGTCTCACTCTGTTTATACACATGTGTTAATTTCGATAGATATGCATGTACGATTTTCCATCAGCTGGTCGCACATAAATCGCTAATGGTTGATTGATGGACTGAACATAAAAGTTTACATGAACCCTTTTATCTATATATTGATCTATTGCTTGAGCAATCATCTGTGTGAACTGAATTACTTCTGTCCGAGAATCATACTCTGCGGTTGCATTGATGGTCAATTCTGTCAAATCTCCATTTAAGAAGCGTGCCGTGCCTGTCATTCCCACAAATTCCTGGAAGAAGCTCTGTCCCTGCTTCATCAATTTCTCGTATTGCAAGGAGGCCTGTGGATACTTACTGTATGCCGCATCCCCTGGCAGAAGGAAATATTCTTCATTGATGGGCTGCCATTTCGCAACACTGCTGTCATTCGCATTCACGATACCAGACATGATAAAATTACCCGGTACTAGGTTAGAGCTTGATTCTGGCACTTGATACATCGCTACAACAAGCGGTATCTCTGGATTCTCCGCTCTTACCTTCATGACGATTTTGGCAGCGATTTGTTGCCCCTTCAACCGTAGCTCGTCCACACTTAACCGTTTTTCCAAACCAGACGGATCTTGATAAATTGGGGATAAAGATAGGCCTAAAACTATACCCGCCAGCTTTTGGTCTTTTTTATCCAGATAATTATGCTCCAGCACATTGACAAGCAATTTATTGGCTTTATCCGGATTTAAACCTTCCGGGTTCTTCTTTTCCCATTCAATCCAAGTGGTTACCTGCTTGCGGGAGATTCGCTGGCCTTCCTGAAACAAGTACGAACTCGGAGAAAAGCTTTCCTTTGCAATTTCCATCATGCCATACTCTAAGTGGCTAAAATCAATGCGATATTTAGGATTAGAGCTAAGCATGCCTCGTGTTTGGTTCTTTTGATAAGGCATGGCGGCGCTGCCGTAGTAATTTTCGTCCACCTGTAGAACAGAAGACACGGCAGGCGCTACCGGATCTGCGCTATCCTTCTTTCCCGGTAACAATGAACATGCTGACAACAGCACCGAACAAGCTATCAGGATGCAAAGATAACGTACAAGCTTTCTTTTCGTTTTCATATTGCAAACTCCTTACTTGTTACTCCCACTTTTTCCACTTTTCTTGGCTGTATCTATAAATTTGGGCTGATTCTCCAATTCCGATGATAGGTGTATCGGCTGTACCGTAGGAGATATTAATCAGTTTTTCTGGAAGGTCTGAGGATAGGAGAGTCCACTCCTTGCCAGCCTTAATTAAAATACCTTTATCACTTGCTGCATATAAGGTGTCTGTAGATTTATTTGCTGCAATTGAGTAAATGTGCGAATCGCTTTCTCGCCATTCAACCTGCCAATCGCCACCATGTATATCTATTGATAACAGTTCGTTTTGAGTGAGTACGTACAATTTCTGCTCACTGGGTACATAATCCAAATCATATCCTTCTACTGAATCAATAGGGAATCGTAAATGCCAATTTGCACCGGCATCTGTTGATTCATATACGCCTTCACGGTTCACAAATGCATAGAGGAATGTCCCTTTATCGGTTAAAGCTCCGATTAGAGATTGAATGTCATACCCTTGTGGCAATCCTCCCTCTATCCGTTTCCAAGATTTACCCCCATCCTTGGATACCTTGCAAACCTTTTCACCGGCTATATATACCTGTTTCGGCTTCTTCGGATCAAAGTAGATCGTCTTGACATCCGCCTGTTCCAACTCGTCTGCAACTGCTCCCCATAATCCATGATCGGCAGATGCATAGAGTCCCGCATGCGTTGCCAGCCAGACTTGTTCTCCCCCTTGATCCAGAGCCAATGAATTAATACTGTCCCCTTTTTGCAACACGTCCTGGTACGTCAGTTCACCTGTGATCTGAGCCAATTTCACCGATTGTTTTACACCCGGTTCTTCCATCGTCTGGCCCGCATCTACGATTTCTGTTTCAACTGATTTATGTGTTGCAGTAGCACAACCACTGAGCAAAAGGAACACACTAATGCTTGCTCCCATCTGTTTAAGCGTGAATCTATCCATCACCTTCACACCTTTGCTTAATATCTCCTCAGCCCACCTATGATAATAGCGCTAAAAATGCCTCTTCATCCAGTACAGTTATACCCAATTTTTCAGCTTTTTCTAATTTGGAGCCTGCTTTTTCGCCAGCAATTACGAGATCGGTTTTTTTACTAACGCTCCCTGTTACTTTGCCGCCAAGCATAGCAATCTTTTCCTCCGCCTCCTGCCGTGTTAATTGCGTCAGTGTACCGGTTAAGACTACTGTTTTACCTGAGAAGGGAAGGTCATCACCTGCTTGGACGCGAACACCTTTATATTTCATGTTCACACCAGCATTCTTGAGCTTCTCAATCAATTCTTGTACTTGCGGCATGGAGAAATAGGTTAAGATGCTTTCAGCCATTTTGGGACCGATCTCGTCAATAGCGATCAGTTCTTCTGCTGTCGCCTGCATGATATGATCAATGTCACCGAATTGCTCAGCAAGTACCTTCGCTGCTTTGGCTCCCACCAACCGAATTCCTAATCCGAAAAGTAGGCGCTCCACAGAATTTTCCTTGCTAGCTTCAATTGCTTGTAGCATCTTATCGACAGATTTCTCACCCATTCTCTCTAATTGTAACAGTTGTTCCCGCTTATCGTGCAGATAATATAAATCGGCGACACTTGTAATGAGACCTGCGGCAAATAGTGAAGCTACCACTTTCTCTCCAAGTCCATCTAAATTCATCGCTTGTCGGGATACAAAGTGAGACATTCCTTCACGAATAACGGCTGGACATTCTGGATTAATACAACGCAATGCCACTTCGTCCGGTAGACGAACCAATTCGCTCGCACACTCCGGGCAGTGAGTTGGCATCATAAATGGACGTTCTTCTCCCGTGCGTCGTTCCTTTAACACTTCTACAATCTCAGGTATAATGTCACCTGCTTTTTTTACAAGCACGTAATCACCTAAGAGTAGACCTTTTTTCATAATAATGTCTTCGTTGTGTAAAGATGCTCGTTTTACCTCAGTTCCAGCTAAAATGACAGGCTGAAGCAACGCTGTAGGTGTCACCACTCCGGTACGCCCAACTGACACCTCAATATCCTTTAACTGTGTCACGGCCTCTTCAGCCGGGAATTTATAAGCAATCGCCCAGCGTGGACTCTTCGCTGTAAAGCCAAGTTCCTGTTGCTGAGCAAAACTATCTACTTTAATTACCATACCATCAATCTCATAAGAGAGCTCTGGGCGTTTGAGGGTCCAGCCTTGCACAAATTCTATTACTTCTTCTATGTCATCAAAGGTACGGCGTTCCTGATTCACCGAAAAGCCTAGCCGCTCTAAGAAAGTAAGGCCCTCACTGTGAGAATCAATCTGACGCCCTTCTACTTCACCGATCTGATAAATAAACGTGGAAAGAGAGCGAGAGGCTGCAATCTTAGGATCTAGCTGACGCAAGGAACCTGCCGCTGAGTTGCGCGGATTAGCAAATAATGCTTCTTCCCGCTCCGCCCGTTCTTTATTCAAGCGGTCAAAAGCAATTTTTGACATAAAGGCCTCTCCGCGAACCTCCATGGTAATTGGTTCTGGTAAACGCAACGGAATAGAGCGAATCGTTTTCAGGTTTTGGGTGATATCCTCCCCGGTAGTTCCATCTCCACGTGTTGCTCCCTTTACGAAAAGTCCGTTTTCATAACGAAGAGAGACAGCTAGCCCATCAATTTTTAATTCGCAGACATAGCGAACGGTTTGGTTCCCTAAGCCCTGACGCACACGACGATCAAAATCGCGTAAATCATCCTCATCAAAAGCATTCCCAAGGCTTAACATCGGTGTTTTATGCACAACCTTTTCAAAAAAAGGCAATGGCATACCTCCGACACGCTGGGTAGGAGAATCAGGAGCAACCATGTCCGGCCATTGGTCCTCCAGGTCTTGCAATTCACGCATCATTTGATCATATTCCTGGTCCGTAATCTGCGGATTATCCTCTGTATAATAATGACGGCTTTCCTCTTCAATCCGTTTCTTTAGTTTTGCAATTTGTTGTTCTGCAGCAACACGATCCACGTATCTCTTCATCCTTTCCGTTCGTTCAAAATCAACCTTTTTCAATAGGAGCAAACTTAGCAAGTAATTTCTTAATGCCTACTGGACTAGGGAAGGCAATATCCAGCTCGGTGTTGTCACCTGCACCTTTCACACTAACCACTGTTCCTGTTCCCCATTTACCATGCTTAGCCTTATCTCCTACCTTCCAATCTGTTTGCGAGGCTGCTCCGTGTGCCGGCAATTTTGTTGCCTGGTTCAAGCCACGAAATGCGCTTGGCTGCATTGAGACAGTGGATTCTGTAGGTTTAGGGGAACGTCCAAATGTACCCCCTGTACGTCCGCCTGCTCCAAATCGACCGGGTTGACCTTTGCGGCCAGCACCAAATCCTGAGCCTGAGCCGAAGACGCCACTTGAACCAAAACCGCCTTCAGACCCACCTCCTGAACCGAGGTCACCAGTAAGTAATTCCTCTGGTATTTCCATGAAAAAGCGGGATTGCATATTCATATTTGTACGTCCATATAGCGTACGCATTCTTGCTCGTGTCATAAATAATTTTTGTTCGGCACGAGTAATTCCCACATAAGCCAGACGTCGTTCCTCTTCCATTTCACTGTCATCAAATAGAGCGCGACTATGAGGGAAAACTCCTTCCTCCATACCTACTAGGAAGACAACAGGAAACTCCAAGCCTTTAGCGCTGTGCAAGGTCATTAGCACGACTTGTCCATCATCTGGTACCGCTTCCTCTGTATCATCATTGCCAAGTGAATCAATGTCTGCCACCAATGCTAGGTCAGTTAGAAAAGCCAGCAAGGTTTTATCCTCGCTCTTTTTCTCAAATTCTTGCGTAACGGACAGAAACTCGTCGATGTTTTCTAAGCGAGCCGCTGCTTCTAGTGATTTATCCTCTTTTAACGATTCACGATAGCCCGATTGCTTCAAGATTTCCTCAACAAGCTCGGTTACACTTAAATAATCCACCATCTGCATCAGGTTCTTTATCATATCCGAGAAGGCTAAAATAGCATTGGTTGTTCGAGAGGCAAGCCCCATATACGCTACTTCCTGGACGGCTTGAAAGAGTGTCAAACCATGTGAGCTGGCATAGGCTTGCAGCTTTTCTACCGTGGTATCCCCTATATTACGCTTTGGTACATTAATAATACGGGTCAAGCTGATATCATCGTCAGGATTGGATACTAAGCGTAAATAAGCTAGTACATCTTTAATCTCCTTGCGATCGTAGAACTTCGTGCCTCCGACGATGGTATAAGGAATAGTCGACTTAACCAACACATCCTCCAGTACACGAGACTGGGCATTCGTACGATATAAAATGGCAAATTTGTCGTATCGTTTATAGGTTTTCAGTTGTTCTCGAATCATATCCACCACAAAGTAGGCTTCGTCATGCTCTGATTCAGCCTGATAGCAATAAATTTTGTCTCCTGCCTCTTTGTTGGTCCAAAGATTTTTCTCTTTGCGGTTCTTATTATTTTTAATGACGTGGTTAGCTGCTTCTAAGATAATTTTCGTCGAGCGATAGTTTTGCTCCAGCTTTATTAATTTCGCATGAGGATATTCCTTCTCAAAGTTAAGAATGATCGAAATATCAGCACCGCGCCATTTATAAATACTCTGGTCTGCATCACCCACACAGCAAATGTTTTTGTGCATGTCAGCAAGCATACTAATCAGCATATATTGGGCACGGTTTGTATCCTGATACTCATCTACATGGATATATTTGAACTTACGCTGATAGAATTCCAACACTTCCGGCACTTCTTTAAATAAGCGAATCGTCGTCATGATTAGGTCATCAAAATCAAGCGATTGGTTCGTTTTCAGCTTCTTCATGTACAGCTCATACACTTGTGCTACAATGCGCTGGAACTGATCTCCCGCTACTTGCTCATAACGCTTTGGATCTAGCAATTCGTTCTTCGCTCCACTAATTGCGCCTAAAATAGACCGTGGTTCAAATTTTTTCACATCAATATTTAGTTCTTTCATACACTGCTTGACCACAGTCAACTGATCGCCCGCATCCAAAATGGTAAAATTACGGCTAATGTTAATCCGATCGACATCTCTTCGTAAAATGCGTACACACAGAGAATGGAAAGTAGAAATCCAAATATCATCCGCTCCAGCATCCCGACCAACCATTCTTTCCACACGCTCTTTCATCTCACGAGCCGCTTTATTCGTAAAGGTAATCGCCAGAATGCTCCAAGGAAACGCCTGCTTATATCCAACTAGATATGAAATTCGTTGGGTAAGAACGCGGGTTTTACCACTGCCTGCCCCTGCCAGAATCAGCACTGGTCCCTCTGTGGTCTCCACTGCTTTTTTCTGTTCAGGATTTAAACCCGCGAAAAAATTATCTTGAGCTAACATGCCGTAAGCCACCTTTCATTTTGCTTCTTTTCCTTCGTCCCAAAAGAAAGCATATGTTCCTATTTTGTCATATCTTTCCCCGTTATGCCACTCACTCTTTTAGGAAAAAAGACTCCTTTTTTATTCCATTTTTTATCTTAAAGAAAAGAAACTCCTCGGCATTGGCTCAAGGAGTTTCCTGTAAATCATGTGTAAGTAAAACTAAACTAGAAACGACGCTCTGTCTCTTTTACCGCAGCAACAGTAGATAGAGCCTGTTCCAGAGAATCATAGATGATATTGCCAACAACCACTGTATCAGCGATTGCTGCCATTTCACGAGCTTGGCTTGCATCCGTAATCCCGCCACCATACATGAGGTGCCCTTCATCCAAAGCTGTTTTACAGGCCTCAACCATCTGCGGGTCGCCATATGTACCGCTGTATTCGATATACACGATTGGCAAACGACATAATTTTGTAGCCGTTTGCACGTAAGCCTTCGCTTCTGCTTGTGACGAAATGGCACGAGCGCTGGTTACCTCAGCTACCGCCGAATCCGGATTAAACACCAGATACCCCTCCGCTACAATATCATCCCAATGTATATAGCTTCCCAGTGAGCTTAGAGCCTCTACATGCGGAGCAAAAATCACATCTGGATTGCTTGCATTTAAAACGATAGGGATAAAGTATCCGTCAAAGCCTGGAACGATGGCCTGCAAATTGGAGACCTCCAGCATGCACGGTACAGCATAGCGTCTAATACGCGACATTAGGTCAAGCGTGTTGTCAAATGTGACACCAAGGGTTCCCCCTACAATAATCGCATCTGTACCTGACTCGCAGATTTGCTCCAATTGATCGTCATCAATAGGCTTTTCTGGGTCCAGTTTAAAAACATGTCGCCAGTTGCTAAATTCAATCACGTTGATACCTCCGCTTTATTTACCGATCCGATCCAATGCCAGCTGGTAACCATCATTACCGTAATTGAGGCATCGCTTAACACGAGAGATCGTCGCTGTACTCGCACCTGTTTCCGATTCAATGTGGTTATAGGTATATCCTTTACGCAGCATGCGCGCCACTTCCAAGCGTTGAGCAAGTGACTGCATCTCATTTACTGTACATAGATCATCAAAAAATTTATAGCATTCTTCCATGTCTTTTAAGGACAAGATTGATTCAAAAAGTTGTTCAATTCCCTTACCCTTCAATTTCTCTAATTGCATGAAAAATCACCCCGTGATCGTCTTGGGAACTTTTTCTCTCTGTAAAGTTTTTAAGTACTAAAGTTCTGCTTTCATGATAGAGCAAAAGACATCTCTGTGCAAGACGATGTTTATCAATTTTACCTGTTTCCTAAAGTTTGGTTATTGAAAGCTAAGATGCTGGTCTAGGCTTGGTGTATTCGGCACGATGTTTACCCATGTATTGCCCGGGAGCAAAGGGATTTCCTGCGTTAGAGTAGCGTCCTCAAATGCCCGAATAACGCCATCCTTTCTTGCCCATTTGATTGATTTTGCTTTTCCTTGCTGGAACAGATAACCTTCCCCAGGGCCATTTACATCGACCTCACGCCGGCCTTCATTATCTAGAACCTTATGCTTAGTGGAAATCACCAGTACATTCGTGATTTCAAGTTGTTTGTCTGATGTTAGATCCTTATGAACCTCACCTTGTGTAAAGCGTAAATATTTCTCCTTATCCGCATCATATTTGTAACTAAGCGAGTATTGCGGATGTGGTTTGACCTTAATTTCTGCCGCAGGCTGTCCTTGCTCTATTTTAGTGTCTTTAGGCAGGAAGGGGAAAAACGGTAGATCAGAGGTCAAACGCATATTTTTTGCCTGCATCGCTTTTTCGATATGGCTTAGATCGGTATATACATTATGAGGAGCGGAACGGAACTTTTCCCTCCAGAAATACGTACTGTTACTGATCTCATTAATATCGTCATCTGCGCCTTTAAGTATGGTGAGAGCATCCGGGCTTCCACCTACATGCACCAGAATAGAATCTAAGCCTCTGCCCAATTTAATAAAGTACGGACGAATACTTCTTACTGGTCCAATCGTTTTAGGAGTTTGACTGTGAAAAATGGCTAAAAAGCGTGTCACTTCACCTTCCGACAGCACTTCGTACACGATATCAGCTTTATCCAGTCCAGATTGCGGTCTAGCTTTTGGATGATTATTAACCATAACCATTACGGGACGATGATCAATTCGCTCATCCACCCCCGTCCCTGTTAGCGGAGCTGTATAAGGAAATGTCTTTTCTTGTAAAGGCTCAGAAACTGGTGGCGTTACCGGATTTGGTTGCGGTGGTTGTTCTTTATTTGCAAACGGATTACATGATGCCAATAAGGCTGATGCTGTAACAACGACAACCGCATACTTCCAGAAATGTGTCATATATGCCTCACTCCTTTTTTGTCCCTACTATTTTTCGAGCAAGTTCCGCATAATTCCTGCCACAACTTTCCCACATTCCTTCTATTTGGTTCCCACATGTTTTTATGCAAGCTATGGTACTATGATAGGTAGAAAGGAAGGGTGACCATGACTCAGACCACACCTTATCTGGTTTATCTGGTTGATGATGAAACGAATTTGCTGGAGCTATTGCGCTCCTATCTTGTGCGGGCGGGTTTTGAAGTAAAAACCTTTCAGAGCGGTGAAGAGGTTCTGGCTGTCCTTGACGATACGAAACCACACTTATGGATTCTTGATATTATGTTGCCTGATATAGATGGATACGAGCTTCTTAGACTAATCCGAAATAAATGGGAAGACGTTCCGATCATGTTCATTTCTGCTCGGGATCAGGATATTGATAAAATTATCGGGCTAGAGCTAGGTAGCGATGACTATTTGGCAAAGCCCTTTTTGCCTCGTGAGCTAGTCATTCGCACACAGCGTTTGTTGCATCGCACCTATGAAAAGACTGGACTATCTGTAACAACACCTGCCCAATCTCCGGTAGTGTATGAGGACTGGATAAATGTCTCTTCATATTTCATTTCGGAAAAAGGCAGATTGGTTAAGGAAAACGAGCAAATGATTGATTTAACAACAAAAGAGTTTGATTTGGTGCTTTACTTTATAAAAAATCAGGGCCAAGCTTTGCAGCGCGAGCAAATCCTTACGGCTGTTTGGGGCGATGACTACATCGGATCAGATCGTGCCGTGGATGATCTGGTAAAACGGATTCGTAAAAAGATGCCTGATTTTCCATTGGAGACGGTATATGGCTTTGGTTACCGGATGACGAAATGAGAGAAAAATTTTCGTTGCAGAACATGCCGTTAGCCAAACAGATTTTTTTACTGTTTTTATCCATGACAATCGTGCTTGGGGCAAGTGTAGCCATTCTTTATCCTTATACCTTAAAGCAGATTCTACTGGATAATACGTATTCATTGCTTGAGGATGAATTTGAGAAGGTGTCAGATCAAATCTCCTTTACGCAACAGCACGAGCTTGTACCATTACCATCTTTCACTTCTCCACGCATGCTGATGTTATTGTTACAAAACTATAACTTTTCTTTTCAGATGATGGTGTTTAGTAAAGATGGTCAACTGATCGGGTTCCAGCATCTGCCCAAGGAGGGCGTTCCACTGAAGGTTGCAGCTGGACTTTTTAAAGAAGCTTCTGCTCACAAAGGCTCAACCCCTTATAAAGGAAGCACCGAGTGGGATAATGAAAATTTCTTGATGGTAAGCCAGAAAATGGACTATTTTGGATTCCCTTATTACCTCGTGATTTTTACAAAGGAAAAGGAAATCATTCAAATCAATAACATGCTTACCAAAAGATTCTTCATTATTTTTGCCTTTTTTATCTTTGTCAGCTTGTTATTAGCTGGTTGGTTTAGCGGGTATTTGAGTACCCCCTTACGCCGTTTAGAGGAATCCTGCCAAAAGATTGCGCGTCGTCAATTTGACATTCCTCTAATGGTTGATCGCAAGGATGAGATCGGTCAATTGGCTCGCTCCTTTGACATGATGAAAAAGCAATTGAAGGATCATGACGAATCTCAGCAACACTTTGTGCAAAATATTTCTCATGAATTAAAAACGCCAATTATGGCGATTCAAGGCTATGCACAAGGCTTAATAGACGGCGTTTTTCAAGGTGCTGAGGCCCAAAAAGGCTTATCCATTATTATGGAGGAAAGCAACCGTTTGGAGAATGTAGTTGAACAACTATTGTATTTAACCAAAGTAGAATCAGTTGATAAAATGATGACCTTTACTTCATTAGACTTAACAGAAATGATTGGTCTATTACATCAGCGCTATCATCTTCTGCACCCACATTTAGCATGGCAGATCGAGATACCGGAAACCCTGCCAATGAAGGGCGATGGTGAACAGCTTTACAGTGCTTTTACTAATATTGTGGAAAATCAGCTACGATACGCCAAAACCACAATCACCATCACAGCCAAAGTGGTAAAGGAACAAATCGAAATCGCTATTTCTAATGACGGTCCGCCTATTGAGGAAAGCGTCATGCCCTATTTATTCCAACGTTTCCGGAAAGGGAAAACAGGTAAGCACGGCTTAGGTCTGGCTATTGCACGTGCTGTTCTAGAAGCGCATGGAGGATCGATTACGGCTAAAAATATTTCTGAGCAGCAGGGGGTTATGTTTATTGCGACCTTGCCGCAAAAGCAATCTCATTTAGGATAACAAAACGGTAATTGGGAGGAAATTTCCCGGTTACCGTTTTTTAATCTCTTCCAGCTTGAGTCTATTCTCACAAGTAACATGTATAACTTTTTATCAATTGCCACATGTTAAAACTAACAATCAGGATAAAACTACCTTTATGATTAAGAAAGGAGAGAAGAAATGCCACGTCTCTTCTCACGCTTCTTCACCTTGTTGTTGGTGATTAGCTCTTTGCTGGTAGCTTCTTGTCAATCCGGTTCACCGTCCCAAAATAAATCTGCTACCTCTGCTCGAAATACTTCTCCTCATTTTGCATCCGTTCACGAGACTCCTACTATACAAAATGTAATTTCTAGCACCCGCCCCAGAGAGGTGCTTGGCTTTTATACAGAAGCAGAGGAGCCTTATCCTGGATCTCTTCCAACCTTATCTGCTCAGCATGAACAGCTTAGTACAATCGTACCCTTTTGGCATAAGCTAGATGATAAAAATCCTGGATATTTACAAACAACCCTTCCAAAAGAAGAGCAGCAAAAGATCATAGATCGGGCACATGCCAATCAGGTTCAAGTCTATCTGTTAGTTCATAATCTGTTCTATGGTTCTATCCAAAAAGGAAAGGATGTTGCACGAGATATCTTACGCAATCCTAAGAATCAGCGTTATTTTTTGCGTAATTTAGAACGTGAAGTGCTTTCCATGGGCTATGACGGCATTAATTTGGACATTGAGAATCTATATCTAGAAGACAAGTTTGCATTCACTCAGTTAGTAAAAAATGTAACGGAATTGATGCACCGTTATGGTAAGACCGTCACAGTCTGTGTTCCTGCTAATACAGGCGATGAGCGTTCCAATGTATGGTCTCCTTGGTTTGATTATAAGCTACTAGGTCGCTACGCTGATCGCTTGGTGATCATGGCCTATGACGAGCATAATCCGCGAACCAAACCAGGACCTGTTGCCTCCATTCAATGGGCTGAAGATACGGTGCGCTATGCACTCTCACAGGGGGTTCCTGCTCAAAAAATCTTACTTGGGGTTGCTGGTTATGGTTGGAATTGGAACAGCAGCAGTGAAAAAGCCGAGTATCAATCCTATAAAAGTCTTATGGATCAAAGCAAAACCCACGGAGCCACTCTTAATTGGGATCAGGAACGCCTCTCTCCTCACATGCAATACATGGATGAGGCGGGGAATATGCACATCGTTTGGTTTGAAAACTCTTTTAGCACCCGCTCCAAGCTAGATTTAATTGAGAAATATGATCTGGCTGGGATAGCCCTTTGGCGCTTGGGACTAGAGGACCCAACCATTTGGGATAACCTTTCCAATCAAATTAACGTCTGGAAAACGGATACGATTCATTAATGAAAGGGCAAGCCCTATACACAACAAAAACCTTGAATTCTGGAGGAGATTTCAAGGTTTTTGTTACTATTCTATGCCAAATACGCCTCTCTCACCTGAGGATCTGATAGCAGATTTTTTGCATCATCCTTCAAAATGATCTCACCCGTCTGGATGACATAGCCTCGGTGTGCAATGGCAAGTGCCTGATTTGCATTCTGCTCGACCAACAGGATGGTCATACCCTCTTGATTTAATTCCGTGATGATCTCGAAGATTTGCTCAACTAAAATGGGAGCTAATCCCATAGATGGCTCATCTAACATCAGAATTTTCGGCTTCATCATTAATCCACGAGCGATAGCCAGCATTTGCTGTTCACCGCCTGACATCGTGCCACCTTTTTGAGATACTCGTTCTTTTAAGCGTGGAAAATAATGAAAGGCTCGTTCGATACCCTCTTCCATCACTTTTTTATCCTTGATAGAAAAGGCCCCCATCTCCAAATTTTCCTTCACTGTTAATTTTGGAAATATCCGCCTTCCCTCCGGAACATGAGCAATTCCTAATGCTGAAATTTCATGCGGTTTTTTACCGGTAATAGCTTGCCCGTTAAATAACACTTGACCTTCTTTGGTTCGTACTTGACCACATATGGCTTTTAAGGTAGTTGACTTTCCAGCTCCATTAGAACCTATAAGAGTTACAACTTCTCCCTGCTCTACCGTAATACTTAGACCTTTTAACGCATGGATGCCACCGTAATAGGTATGAACCTCCTTCAATTCCAATAATGCCATCGCTCTTCCCTCCTACGAAGCTTCTGTTGCGCTCTTGCCCAGGTACGCCTCAATTACTTTTGGATTGGTTCTTATGTCGTCTGGAGTACCCTCCGCAATCTTTCTGCCGTAATCCAGAACATGAATATACTCGGACAGCCCCATAACCAGCTTCATATCATGCTCGATTAAAATAATGGTTAATTCTAATTCGCGTTTGAGCTGACGTATGAAGTCTGTCATTTCCACCGTCTCTCTTGGATTCATTCCTGCCGCTGGCTCATCTAACAAAATAATCTGAGGGTTCGTAGCTAAGGCCCTAGCGATCTCTAGCCGGCGCTGCAATCCATACGGCAGGCTTCCCGCGGTTTCATTAGCAATCTGTTCAATCCCTACATATTCAAGTATTTGATAAGCTTCAATTCGTGCTCGTTCCTCTTCTTCCCGTACTCTTTTTGAATGAAACAAAATTCCCAGAAGACCTGCTTGCAGACGTCCATGCTGCCCAATCATTACGTTCTCTAACGCGGTCATTTGTTTGAACAGTCTGACATTTTGGAATGTCCGTGTAATGCCTCGGGTTGCTATTTGATCAGGTTGAAGTCCTTTAATACTCTTTCCATTTAGGACAACATCCCCCTCGTCTGGCTCGTAAAAGCCTGTCACCATATTAAAAAAAGTGGTTTTACCTGCCCCATTTGGACCGATGACTGCCGTGATGCTTCCTTTTTCAATATCAATCGACACGTCTTCATTAGCTACCAGACCACCGAATTTCTTAGTTAAATGTCTCGCTTCTAACAATGCCATGCTACACCCTCCTCTAACCTACTTTGTTTCGTCCAGTCAGCTTAGCAAGAATGCCATGCCGTTGTTCAACCTGAGCGTGATTTTTAATGGACTCCATATTTTCTTTCCTTCTTTTTGCTGGAATTAAGCCGTTTGGACGATAGAGAGCCGCTACTACCAGCAGAATTCCAAACACCATCCGCTGTAGCTTAGACGGGTCTAGCTGACTGGGTAGATACAGGATTCCTGCCTGAGATAGCTCATGTAAATAATTAGATAGCTCTTTTAAAATTTGAACCTGTAGCAGTGTCACAAACGTTGCACCTAAAATAACGCCGGGAATGCTGCCACTCCCACCTAAAATAACCATTACCAAGATGCTAAATGACTCCATCAATGTAAAGGAGGTAGGATCAATAAAGGTTTGCTTTGCCGCAAAGATAACCCCCACTACCCCTGCAAAGGATGCTCCTGTAGCAAATGCCGCTAATTTCGTTTTTAACAGAGAAATGCCCATAGACTGCGCTGCCAGCTCATCTTCACGAATCGCAATCCAAGCCCGCCCTAGTTTGGAATGCTCCAAGCGAATGTTGGCAAATACAATCAATAAAATCACCACGAGCACAATAAAATAGAAATGAAAAGCATCAGAAAAGGGTTCACCCCATATTTGTGGGGCATTAATAGACGTTATTCCCTGAGGTCCATTTGTTATATTGATTGGCTTATCCAAATTATTAAAGATTATTCTGATAATTTCGCCAAATCCTAAGGTAACAATGGCTAGATAATCTCCTTTTACACGGAGAACGGGGAGTCCTAGCAGAATTCCAAAAATGGCTGCAACCAGCAAACCAACCACTAAAAATGCCCAAAACCACTCTCCACTTAACGGGAACAAATCTCCCGGAATAAAATGATTAGCCTGTGCGGTAGCAAATATGCCATATGCATATGCTCCAGCGGCAAAAAAAGCAATATAGCCTAAATCCAATAATCCTGCAAATCCAACCACAATATTTAAGCCAAGCGCCATCGCTACATAAATACCGATATTGGTCGCCACTTCCATATAATAGCTGTTATCATAAGCAAGTAATGGAATAAGACCAAACAGCACGAATACCCCTAAAAACACTTGTGTCCATTTATTCGTCTTCGTGTAGTAAATGAGCAATACGGAAAAAATAAGCCCCACAAAGCTTGTTACCGATTGCTGTAATAAATAAAGTGCTACAGAGCATGCTGCAATCCACACCAGCGTAAGAGGAAGCGGGATTGGTTTTTCCTTTGCTAGCACATTTTTAAGAGTTCCCATTTCTTTCACCTACACTTTCTCTTTTACGGCTTCTCCAAGCAGACCCTCTGGTTTGAACAGAAGCACTAGAATGAGAATGGCAAAACCGATGACATCCTTATACTCTCCTCCGAAGGCTCCCCCTGTTAACGGCCCCATATATGCACCAGCCAACGACTCAACCAAACCAAGAAGCACTCCGCCCAGCATCGCCCCTCTGAGGTTGCCAATCCCGCCTAATATAGCAGCAGTAAAAGCTTTCATGCCCAAAATGAAACCAATGAAAGGATCAATCGTTCCATAGTTTTGTGCAAACAACACACCTGTTGCTCCACCTAAGCTTGAGCCAATAAGGAAGGTTAGCATAATGACTTTGTCCACATTTATGGTCATAAGTGATGCTGTGGATTGATCCTGTGAAACGGCACGCATCGCGATACCCCATTTTGTCTTATTAATAAAAAAGGTTAATGTACTCATCATTACGATTGCTACAATAACAACAATTACAGCTTTGGAGGGAACTTGGGCAATTCCGATATCGATTTTTCCAGGGAATAAAATCGGTCCTGTTAAATAAAAGGTATCCCGATGAAGCGCTTCTGCAAAACGAACGACATCCTGCAAAAAGAAGGACACACCAATAGCAGATATCAACGGAACCAGCCGCGGGGCATTACGTAGAGGTCGATAAGCAACCCGTTCAATCCCGACACCCAATAAACCGGTTACGATCATACTGATAACGAGAGCAAGAACAAGAGCTAAAAATGGATTCATTCCTTGCAATACACCATTAGCATCCATAATCAGCAGCACTTCTGTTCCGACAAAGGCTCCCACCATAAAAATTTCTCCGTGGGAAAAGTTAATAAATTCCAAAACCCCATAAACCATTGTGTAACCCAGGGCTACAACTGCATACATGAAGCCGAGGGTAAGTCCATCGACCAAAACTTGAGGTAGGATCTGCCACATGTACATTCCTCATTTCTTTATATTTTTACTGTAAATGCAGATCATTTTCCCTAAAAATAAATAGGGCTTTTCCTCAATCATTCACAAAAGAAGGGCGCTTCTATGTGTCGTCCCCTTACTACAACAGTAGAAAGCGTCCTTTGTAATTACTACTCAATTTTGCCTACATATGTGGCTTTGCCGTTTTCAAATTTATAAACAAATATCTGAGCGAATTCATTGTCTCCTTTTTCTGTAAAGGTGACTTTGGTAAATTGACCTTGAAAGTCTTTCGTTTTATGAACGGCGTCTAATACTTGCTCTCTGCTAGGCTTCTTATTTCCATTTGCCTTAATAGCGTTTTGTAGGCCATGCAGTAATACCTTCATCGCATCATATCCGTAAACGGAATAGGCTTCTAGCTTTTTATTAGTTGCCTTCTCATAAGCTTCAGCCCATTTTTTTCCTTCAGCAGTTTGGGTAACGTCCCCCGCTGCCGATGTATAGATCACTCCTTCAGCAGCACTGCCAGCAATCGTCACTAATTCTGAGGAATCAATTCCATCCCCGCCCATAAATTTGCCCTGATACCCTTTATCACGGGCCTGCTTAAATAACAGACCTCCTTCCGTATAAATCCCTCCAAAGAAAACCAGGTCTGGTTTTCTTGTAACTACTTGATTAACCACAGCACTATAATCCTTTTCCCCTACAGTAATGCCTTCGAAACCCAGTATTTCCACTCCATCCTTTTCAAATTGAGCTTTTACTTGGTCAGTTAATCCTGTTCCATACGCCGTTTTATCAGTAATAATGAATACGGTTTTTACGCCAAGCGTATTTTTGGCGTATCTAGATGCTGCGGGGCCTTGTGCATCATTGCGTGCGCAAATGCGATGGACTGTCTTCTTCCCTTCTTCAGTAAGATTGGTGCCTGTGTTAGCGGGAGAGACCATGACCAGTTTGCCAGCTTCATACTTAGAAGAGGACGGAACAGCAACACCTGTATTGTAGTGGCCGATCACTCCCAGTACGTCCTTGTTGGCAACCAGCAGCTGGGCATTGGTAACACCCTGTTTGGGATCAGCCTGATCATCCTGAGGAAAGAGCTGTAGATCGAACCCCATTTTCGCAAATTCTTCCTTCTCCTCCTGCAACGCGTACCCTGCTCCCTGTTTAATCGCGTCCCCAATGTTTGCGTATGCACCAGATAGCGGGCTTTGTGTAGCTATTTTTATTACCTCTTTTCCGGTGCCTTGGCCTGCCCCTGCACAGCCTGATAAAGCTAATCCAGTAATCAATATGGCGGTCAAGAGTCCCATGCTAGTTTTCTTGTTCATGGAATCAAATCCCCCTTATTTTTCTTCTTTCAACTAAATCAGTGTATTCTCAGATCGTCAGGATTTTGACAACTATAGGGTAGGAAGATTCGTTTTGCGTTAATGATTATTTTTTATTGTAAAATAACTCAGAAAATTTACAAGAAAAAAATAATTTTTATCGGAGCGATTTTACCGCGTCATTGGTACTATTTTACACATCTCAATAAGGAATAGAAGCTTTATTGATAACCTATCAGCCAAACCTTTAGATCGAACTAGCTGGATAAATCATAGTACCTGTCTTCACTTCATAGATTCCAGACTTCGTAAAACGAACAAAGGGTAAATGGGTAGCTGTAAAAAATAATAAGGAATAAATTGGATCATCAAAACGATAGCCACGTTCTCTCATTAAAGTGGTAAAAAGCTCGCTTTTTTCCATGACAATCTCCATCGGTTCATCTGTCATTTTCCCACCTATAGGCAGGGGCATATGAAATAACACTTCTCCCTTTTCAATGATCGCCACTCCTCCTTTTGATGCTACGATCTCCTGAAGGGCCGCTTTCATCGCTTGTGGATTACGACCTAATACGAGAAATTCTGTGGATGCATGGAAGGTGGTCGCTAATGCTTCTAGTTCAACAGCAAAGCCTCGTAAAATGGCCTTTGTGAGTTGTTTCGTCTTGGGATCAATTAAGACTGCAAGCATCGCGTCCGGTATTTGTATAAGCTCCTCCCAATTATGAATAACAGTTGTTGTATCTAATTTGCTAATAACTGCATTTATCATACAGATGACAGGGAGAGCATCTAAGTGAAGGGCTGGTTCTTGCTCTTGTTCTGGAAACTGAAACCAATGATCAGACACCTTTTCTTCCATGGTGGAGCCAATAGAAATAAACTCACTTAGTTGCCTTTTTGGTGTCTTTGCTTTCGCTTGTCCCTCCCCAGCGATGAGAAGACCATTTGCGATAACCGTTTCTGGCGTTGGATTACTTCTCTCTGTAAGCAACAATATATCAGCCACGCGTCCAGGAGCAATCCCACCTATTTCCGTATCCATTTTGTAATAAGTAGCAGGATTTAATGTTGCCATCACGTAGGCTTCTTCCATAGGCATACCGGCCTCAATTGCCACTCGGATCGTGTAGTCCATCACTCCGTTTCGAAGCATCGGCGCTGTAGCTCCATCTGAGGTAAGCATCATGCGAGGTGACCAAGGCAAGCCTAATTGCTTCCATTCTTTAATCAATTTGGGCAGATCAGGCCGAATGGAGGAATGACGGAGTGTAGCATACATCCCTACTTGTAAGCGATGCAGTAGCTCGTCGGCCGTCATACTTTCATGACAAGCTCCTACACCATGAGCGGCCGCTAAAGTCAATGTATGATAAGAAGCCCCCGGATGGTGACCCTCTATTCGTTTACCCAAATCCAGAGCATAGCGCATCCCTTCTAACAGCTCTTCTCGCTCATCCAATATTCCTCTCCAATCCGTTAATTCTCCAGCCTGAATCACTAGAGGATGGTCTAATAGCTCCTTTATTCTTTCTCGCTGGAATACTCCTTCTGGATCAGGCAGCGTTTGTGAATCCAGCCTAGCCCAAAAAAATTGCTTCACGGGATGCTTATTTATCTCATCTAAAAGCGAAGACAGCTTATCATAGGGCAACAATTGAAAAAAGAACAAGCTATCACTTACCATCGTCGTAGTCCCTGTCTGCAATGCATAATCAGCTAAGGTGAACGGATTATACCATTGAAAAGGATGAGCATGCGGTTCGATGTATCCCGGGACGATATACTTGTCTTTTGCATTTATACAAATTGTATCCTGATTTACTAATGGTGCTTTTTCTCCCACATAAGCAATTCGCTCCCCGGACAAGACGATGTCTGCTTGGCGCCAAGACTTCGTATATACATCTAATATGGTACCTCCCGTAATCCACACACTAGCAGCTTCAAGTCCTTTTGCTGTACGAATCATTTGTTTATAAGCCATTTCTGTTAGTTTTCTTGCCCTCACTCATTCCCTCTCCTCTTGTGTTAGCATCGTTATTTACTACTTATATGACTCACTCATGGATCCCTGCTTTTCTGCCATTTTTTCCTTGGGTGGACGATCGCTTCTCAACACAAACTAACACAAGGAAGGAGGCTGGATGAGCATGAAAAAGAATGTTGGTAGGCTGGACGCCTATATTCGTATAACCTTGGGGCTAATCGGGTTAGGGTGCGCCATTAGCAAAATGTCAAATCATCGCTATCGTAGAAAACCTTATGGTCTTTTGCTTTGGTCTGCTACGAAGGTAGCTGAGGGCATCACGCGCTTTTGTCCAATCCTCTTGATGTTTGGTATCAGTACCAGAAAAGAGGATTTAATACGTCAAGCGATGGATAAAATTATTCCGACTGGTCTTTCGCTTTACAACAAGACTAGAGAAGCTACGTCGTCGATGAAAAACCGAGTATCAAAGCGCACCTCCACTGATCATACCCAAACAAATTCTCAGAATGAGCAGGCAACAAACCATAATGCTGAAAACACGCAAGCTGAAGAGCTTGCTCGCAGGGCATTCGAAAGCTTTGTTGAAAGCGAAAAACAAGGGGAGTAAGCACCTTTTCAACCATCTACTCAGGAAAAAGACTCACATCTTGATCAAGCCCAGAATAAAAACGCGTCTAATCATGATGCTAAGTAAATCAAACAAAGGGATCAGGCCACAGATGCCCAATCCCTTTTGTTTGTTCAATCAAAGAGTACTTGTTCTTTCTGACTGTCTATACCTTTTTAAAAGCTTTATCAGCAATATCTCTACGATAATGTGCACCTGTAAAGGATATGTTGGCTACAGCCTGATATGCCTTTTCTTTGGCTAGCTGCAAGGAGTCGCCTAAAGCAGTTACTGCAAGCACCCGTCCACCATTTGTTACAAAATGACCAGCTTCCTGCTTCGTACCAGCATGGAATACCATTTCCTGTTTGTCTTCTTGAGGCGAATCAGCTACAGATACATCCAGACCACTTATAACAGCTCCCTTAGGATAATCTCCCGGATATCCTGGTGAAGCCATAACAACCGTAACCGCACTCTGCTTACTCCATTTGATATCTAAATCAGCCAAGGTTCCATTTATTGTGGCCATCACAATATCCACTAAATCCGTTTCCAATAATGGCAGAGTGACCTGTGTTTCTGGATCACCAAATCTGGCATTAAATTCTACAACCTTAGGACCATCCTCGGTAAGCATTAATCCCGTGTACAAAACACCTCGAAACGGGATACCTTCCTTTACCATAGCAGACGCCATCGGTTGAACAATCTTATCTATTATATGCTGTATATCGCTATTCTTTACTTGAGGTACAGGAGCATACGCCCCCATTCCGCCGGTATTCGGCCCTTTATCTCCGTCAAATACCGTCTTATGATCCTGAGAAGGAATCATTGGCTTAACAGTCTCTCCATCAATAAAGGAGAGCAACGTCAATTCTTCCCCGCGCATAAACTCTTCAATAACAACGCGACTTCCAGCTTGACCAAACTTACTATCCTGCATGATCTGACGGATTGCTTCTTCTGCTTCCTCTAGGCTAAAAGCTAGAATGACACCTTTTCCTTGTGCCAGACCGTCCGCTTTAATAACGATGGGCGCCCCTTTTTCTCTTACATAAGCGATAGCAGATTCATAATCGAGGAAAGATTCATATTCCGCAGTTGGAATATTATATTTTTTCATCAGACATTTAGCAAAGGATTTACTGCCTTCCAGCTTTGCGGCTTTTGCACTTGGACCATATATAGGTAGATTACGTAGAGTAAAGAAATCTACAATTCCTCCTAAAAGCGGATCTTCAGGACCTACAATGGTAACATCAATTTCCTCATCTTTGGCAAACTGTGCCAGTGCCGCATAATCTGTCACTTGGATCGGAACGTTTTGCACCAGAGCAGCGGTTCCACCATTACCCGGAGCGCAGAAAATTTTCTCCACTTTAGGGCTTTGTGCCAGTTTCCACACGAGGGTGTGTTCCCTTCCCCCGCTGCCTACTACCAAAACTTTCATTCTATTTGTCCTCCCCTTAATGTTTAAAATGACGGACACCTGTGAAAATCATAGCAATGCCATGACGATTGCACGCATCGATCGATTCTTGGTCTCGAATAGAGCCACCAGGCTGAATAATAGCTGTAATTCCTGCTTGAGCTGCTGCTTCTACTGTATCAGACATTGGGAAAAATGCATCTGAGGCAAGAACTGCTCCCTTCGCTTCTTCTCCAGCTTGTTTGATCGCAATTTGGGCTGAACCTACTCTGTTCATCTGCCCCGCACCAACTCCGATCGTTTTATCTGATGTAGCTAGAACGATCGCATTAGACTTAACGTGTTTGACCACCTTCCAAGCAAACTCTAGTTGAGTTAGCTCTTCTTCACTTGGTGAACGTTCAGTTACGACCATTATAGCAGTAGGGTCAAGGGATTTGCGATCCCATTCCTGTACAAGCGCTCCACCATGCACAGAAGTAATTTGATAAGCAGAACCCAATGCACCTTTATGCTCAGTAGAGGCTATCTCGTCCATCTGAAGTAAACGCACATTTTTCTTTTCCTGCAAAACAGCCAATGCCTCTGGTTCAAAAGCTGGGGCAATAATGATTTCTAAGAATACCTCTTTTAGTAGTAAAGCTGTTTCGCGATCAATCGGGCGATTCGCCGCTACAATCCCACCAAAAATAGAGACGGGATCAGCATCATACGCTTTTTGATAAGCCTGATGAATGCTCACTCCCACACCTACCCCGCATGGATTGGTATGTTTTACGGCAACCACTGCTGGCTCGCTGAATTCAGCCAATATAGCCAATGCAGCATTAGCATCGTTAATATTATTATAGGAAAGTTCTTTACCGTGAAGTTGTTTGCATGCAGCGATATTGCCGCTAGTGGACAAAGCATCTCGATAAAAGGCTGCCTTCTGATGAGGGTTTTCTCCATAGCGAAGCTCCTGAGCCTTTTCATAGGTAACCGTGAAGCTCTCTGGCAATTCCTCGCCTGTTTGTTCGCTTAAATAGCGTGAAATGAGAGAATCATAGGCAGCCGTATGACGAAATACTTTAGCTGCTAGGCGTTTGCGCGTTTCTAAACTGGTGTTTTGTTGTTCGCGGATTTCATTCAACACAAGCTCATAGTCATTAGCATCCACAACTACAGTCACGTATGCATGGTTCTTTGCAGCCGAGCGCAGCATCGTTGGGCCGCCAATATCAATATTTTCAATCGCGTCCTCATAGCTGACATCTGTACGAGAAATTGTTTCCTTAAACGGATAAAGGTTCACCGCTACGATATCAATATATTCAAAACCTTGGGCCGCCATTTGCTCCGTGTGCTCTTCATTATCGCGAACCGCAAGCAAACCACTGTGAATAGCTGGGTGCAGAGTTTTTACCCGACCATCCATCATTTCTGGAAATTGGGTTACCTCCGATATTCCTGTTACCTTAACTCCTGCATCAGCTAAAAGAGTCGCTGTACCTCCAGTTGAAATGACCTCAAAACCTAGCTCGACAAGCTGGCTTGCAAATTCCACCACCCCTGTTTTGTTAGATACGCTAATCAGTGCTCTCTTTTTCCCCACGGAAAGAACCTCCTGACATGTAATTACTCGTTTAACACGAACATTTCAAGCTAATCATATTATAAATGTACGCTTTTTTCAACTTTTTTACTGCTCAAA
This sequence comes from Brevibacillus sp. 7WMA2, assembly GCF_010748895.1. NCBI lineage: Bacteria > Bacillati > Bacillota > Bacilli > Caryophanales > Paenibacillaceae > Brevibacillus > Brevibacillus sp. 7WMA2. The sequence continues at coordinate 4,285,793 of NZ_CP048799.1, read as the reverse complement.
CAGCCTATTACCTTTTATTTACTTTATAATTACCTTCTATCATAATGTTCTTTTTTTTCTGGCAAAAATAGGAGATAATAAGAAAGATTGAAGAAGTCAGAAAGGATTGTTGACATGCTCCAAAAGAAAACAGCCCTTCTTGCGGGCGCAAGCGGACTGGTAGGAGGACATTTACTCACTTTTTTATTAGAAGCTCCCGAATACGAGCGTATTTATGCGGTTGGGCGAAAGGCGCTATTCATTGATCATCCGAAACTCGAACAAGCTGTTCTTTCTTTTGAAAATCTGGATCAATACGACTCTCTTTTCTCATGTACGGATATCTATTGCTGTCTTGGCACCACACGAAAGAAGGCCAAAGGTAAGAAACAATTTGAGCAAGTTGACTATGAATATCCACTGGCTATAGCACGCCTAGCTAAACAACAAGGTGCTGAAAAATTTCTATTGGTTTCTGCTCTAGGTGCTAATGTACACTCGCTTTTCTTTTACAATCAAATAAAAGGGAAGCTGGAACGAGATATTGCAAATCTACAATTGCCTACTGCCTTGTTCTTTCGTCCTTCCTTATTACTAGGTAAACGTGATGAGTATCGAATTTCCGAACATTTGGCAGGTAAGCTTGTTCCTTTGCTCTCTCCTTTGTTGATTGGCCCCTTAGCAACATATCGTGCTATCCCTGCCGAAGAAGTAGCCTATAGCATGTACCAAGCCGCCCAACAAAGCATTTTCGGAAATCATGTGTACGACTCATCACTTATACATGATATGGCTCAATCACGTTTTTCTACATCCTAATCTACAGTGCAGATACCTGCCTAGTCCCTTGTCACGCATGCCAACATAAACTGATTACTAAGTCGTCAGAGAGGAGGAGGAATCATGCCAGCGACATCCGATTTAGTGAATCTTGGTGTTTCGTCAGATAATTTAGCATTTTGGGCTGCTATACTTAGCATCATCAGCTCTGTTCTAACCTTCCTCGCCCTTGTAATTGATAAGCAAAAAAAGAAATCCAAAAAATGCTAACAGATTTTTCTTTGCCATCAAAAGGCCATGGTTATCATCTTTACCTTCCATTCGAATAAATGAATGGTTGCATAAATACTCAGCCATCCGAGTAACAGATAAAGGATTTGTTGGTTTCTTGGAGATGAGTTTTTTACATTCATGATTAACAAAGATCCAACTACAACACCGATGGTAAACCATGCTACTTGTATAGAAGGTACCATTCCCTCAGCGTTATTCCACATCAGCACCCATATCAGTGTGGCAACAAAATAGGAAGCAATAAATCGCCAAAACGAGTTCACTGTTCTCACCTCACGACCACTTGACATTCTTATTTACAAATAAAATACTGAAACTGTATAAACACCTTACTTTTTACAAAAAAGGAACCGATATAACTAGTGGATATATTATTTTTATATAGTAGCTAGTATCGTTCTATATGATGGGGGTCACTTACTTTATAATATATATATTACAATCAAAAGAGATTGCAACGGACAATCAGATCAAAAACTGCTGTCTCATTATTCCGGGGGGTATTTCATGTGCGCAAAACCTTTTTCCGCATTTTTTGGTTCTAACCACAGCAAGAAAGCGTTCTCACTAGATGAGCAAGCGCATGCCAAGAATGTATCTCTAAACGTGTCAAAACATTCCGATGTCGTGAAACAATTGGAAATGATTCAACTTTCCGAATCCGATCTTCGAATTGCCAGGTGTCTCCAGCCACTCGTTGAACAGCATATCGATGAGATGGTAGCGCAATTTTACAAGAATCTGAAGCACGAGCCTTCTTTGATGGTTATCATTGAACGCCACAGCTCTATTGACCGTTTAAAATCAACACTGCGTACTCATATTTTACAATTGTTTAACGGCATTATAGATGAGAACTTCCTACAACAGCGTAAGCGCATTGCAATCGCTCATGTTAAAATTGGTTTGCTACCAAAATGGTATTTATGTGCCTTTCAGGATTTATCCATCTCGTTATTTAATATGCTAGACATACATATAGACAGTAAATCTGATTACCATAAATCAGTAAAAGCCATTACCAAGTTATTAAATATCGAACAACAAATCGTGCTGGAGGCGTACCAGGATGAGATCAACCGTTTACGTAGCTTAGAAGAAGATAAGAAAGTGATTGTCCGAGAAAAAGTCAATCAAGCTGCTCAGGAATTAGCTGCAATCTCTGAGGAAACTAGCGCTTCTGTTGAGGAGCTGAGTGCCCAGGCTGGGGAATTTGTGATTCATGCGAAGCAAGGAACAGCTTCTTCTATTGAAGCACAAAATTTGTCCATAGACGGTACCACCAAACTTGACCAGCAGGTTAGCCAATTTGATCTGCTTCAGTCTAGTATGAGAGAAATCTCCATTGAAATGAAAGCTCTAGAAAATACTTCAGAGCAAATTCGAGGCATCGTTAGTGTAGTAACGGGTATCGCCGAGCAAACCAATCTCCTCGCCTTAAATGCGGCCATCGAGGCAGCGCGTGCTGGTGAACAAGGGAGAGGCTTTGCTGTTGTTGCAGATGAGGTGCGCAAGCTCGCGGAACAAACGAAAAAGTCGGTTTCTGGTGTAACTCAATTGATTGAGCAAACACATAATCAAACCTCCAGAGTGTCTTCGCTTCTCGACCGTGTAGAAGAATTGATTGTATCCTCTACGTCTTCGATGAGCGAAATCACCTGCTTTTTTGCCAATATCCAAAAAGCTGTCAGTATTAGTAAGGAACGCAGCAACCTGATTGAACAAGAGCTTGTCACTTTTTCACGCGTCATTGAAGAAATGAATCAAGCTGTTTCTCATGTCGCGCATTCAGCAGAGAACTTATCTGAGGTAATGGATACGTTATAGGAAATGTTGCTGGGAATAACCGTACCTCCCATATGGGCTGTACGGTTTTCTTTTATTTTATACACGCTTCTTTTTCCCTTTTTTATTGCTTAGTTTTTTTAGACTATGGTAGAGACTTTTAGACCTTTTGTTTGATTTTTTATGCAAAGATACCTTTGCATATTCTTCTTTTGTTCTTTTACTTGATTTGTTCTTTGCTTTTTTCTCTTTTTTATCCAGACTACATTCGATAGGTAATTCCAACTCTTCAACAGGATGATTTAGCACTTCATTTTTAATACCGGTGTAATCCTTGTTTTTGACTTTACTTAATACCTTATCACGTGCCTCTTGGGACACGTTCAATCCCATGTCAGATATCTCATTTAGCACTGAAGTTATATTTTTACTATTTACTTCAGGTAGTTTTTGCGCCAATCGATATATGTCATGAATGCTCCACTCTCTTCCTGTTCGCTCACTAAGCTTGCTAAGCAAATTGGATACGATATCTGCCATTCCAGTTGTTCGCCTCCTTGTGTGCGTGCCCACTTGCTTTATCGTATGAATAGGGCAAGTAGTTGGTGAGTGAGAAAGTCGTGGAATGATACTTTTGGGTGTTTGGGGTCGTTTCTCGCCTTGCTGAGATGAAACGCGAAAAAGCGTTTTCCTTCATCCAGAAGGAGAACGCTTTACTTATGTTGCTTGCCTCGCTGTTTAATTAGTTTAGATTCCCCTTACCTTCTATTCCTAACTGGGCTTCTTCGCTAAGACCCTGTAACACACGAATTAACAGCCTATGCTCCACCTCATGTATCTTTTGCTGCAAGCTTTCTTCGGTATCTTCCTTATGAACAAAAATAACTTCCTGATCAATGATGGGACCTGTGTCCATTCCCTCGTCAACAAAATGAACAGTCGCACCCATCACTTTTACTCCATATTCCCATGCTTTTTTAATAGCATCTTTTCCCGGGAATGCCGGTAATAAAGATGGATGTAGATTGATCATTCGCCCCTGGTAGCTGGTAAGCAATACATTCCCTATCAATCGCATATAGCCAGCTAGTATAATAAAATCAATTTCTTCTTGCTTTAATTGAACCAAAATCTCTTGTTCAAATGCTTCCTTAGACACATAATCTTTGGCTGAAAACAAAAATACAGGGATGCCAAGACGCTCTGCTCTCTTAATCGCATAGGCTTGAGCTTGATCACAGACTAACAGAGCTACCTCTACAAAGGGAAGGCGTCCATCTCGAGTTGCTTGCACAATCGCTTCAAAATTAGATCCGCTTCCAGAAGCAAACACCGCTATCCTCATTGATGCTCCCCTTCCACATAGACAACCCCGCCCTCTCCTTGCTGTACCTTTCCAATCAGATACGCTTCTTCTCCAGCCTCCTGAAGCATGTTTACTACATGTTCAGCATCATTCTTGGCCACTGCAAGCACCATTCCAATTCCCATATTAAAAGTCAGGAACATATCCTGCTGGTTGATATTACCTGTTTTTTCGATCAATTCAAAAATCGGCAATACCGGCCAACTTCCTAATGTAATGGAGGCTTGCAGTCCGTTTGGCAGCATTCGGGGAATGTTCTCTGTAAATCCACCGCCTGTAATATGAGCCATTCCTTTCACTTCAACCTGTTTTAGCAAGGAGAGGATTGGTTTAACATAAATCTTTGTAGGAGTAAGTAAGATCTCACCTAAGCTTTTTTCAAAGCCTTCTACTTTGTCGTGCAACGAAAACCCGGCATCCTGAAGCAATACCTTTCGTACTAAGGAAAAGCCATTGCTATGAACACCACTCGAAGCAATGCCGATTAAAATATCCCCTGCTTGAATTTTACTTCCATCAATTATTTTGGATTCCTCAACCACTCCAACCGTAAAACCCGCGATATCATATTCACCGTCTGCATACATCCCCGGCATCTCGGCCGTTTCTCCGCCAATGAGAGCACAGCCTGCTTGCTCGCAGCCGTCCGCGATTCCCTTTACAATGGACTCCAGCTTCGTAGGGATTACCCTATCACATGCAACATAATCTAAGAAATATAAAGGCTCAGCGCCTTGCACCACAACATCATTGACACACATCGCTACCGCATCAATTCCAATTGTATCATGATGATCCATTTGAAAGGCGAGCTTTAGCTTAGTCCCAACACCATCTGTTCCAGATACAAGCACGGGTTGCTTGTACTCTGCTACATTTAGACGAAATAAGGCGCCAAAACCACCGAGTCCACTCATCACCTCAGGCCGAAACGTTCGTGTAACGTGTTTTTTCATTCGCTCAACCGCTTCATTTCCAGCAGCGATATCAACACCAGCTTCTTTATATGCTTGACTCATCTGTAATCGCTCCCTTTTAGCATTTCGTGATTGGCAAGGCTTCCTCGAAGTTAACCTCTGTCGGGTATCTACCTGTAAAGCATGCTAAACAATGCCCACGATCCGGTGCGTTATCGCTGTCTACACGCCCAATAGCATCTACCATGCCCTTTGGTGTCATAAAGAGTAAAGAATCCGCTCCAATGTACTGACGAATCTCTTCAACCGATTTATTCGAAGCGATCAGCTCATCAAAGGATGATGTATCAATGCCATAAAAACACGGATTTTTTACTGGTGGCGAACTGATTCGAACATGTACTTCGATAGCTCCCGCGTCTCTTAGCATCTGCACAATACGACTACTTGTCGTTCCTCGCACAATCGAATCATCTATCATGATCACTCGTTTACCTTCTACAACTTTACGAACCACCGAGAGCTTCATGTGCACTCCACGCTCACGCAGTTCTTGAGAAGGCTGAATAAAGGTACGACCCACATAACGGTTTTTAATAAACCCGATTTCATAAGGAATACCTGTCGCTTCAGCAAAACCAATCGCTGCTGAAGTACTGGAGTCGGGTACCCCGATTACCACATCACCCTCTGCTGGCGCTTCATAAGCTAATTGCTTCCCAAGTCGTTTACGAGCCATGTGTACATTAATCCCATCAATGTCACTATCCGGTCGTGCAAAATAAATATATTCAAACGTACATAATGTACGATTTATTTTCGGTGCAAATCGCTGTGATTGAATACCATGCTGATCAATAATCAATAACTCGCCTGGCTCAATCTCACGCCAATAGGAACCTCCTACGATATCAAAAGCGCAGGTTTCGGAAGCAACGATAACCGCTTCTCCCAATGTTCCAAGCGATAATGGACGTAAGCCATTTGGATCAAGCGCAACAATTAATTGATCCTCGTTCATGACCAACAGCGCATAAGCGCCTTTAATCTCCTGCAAGGCTTCCTTAACCGCGGAAGGTAAGTCCTGCTTCGATGAACGGGCTATAAGATGCGCAATCACTTCTGTATCGCTGGTTGTTTGAAAAATAGAGCCTTTTTTCTCCAGTTCCTTGCGAATAACTCCTGCGTTTACTAAATTTCCATTGTGAGCTACAGCCATGCTACCTTGTGCATAGTTAAAAAATAAAGGTTGCGCATTTTCAATCCTACTTGAGCCTTGTGTCGTATAACGTGTATGTCCAATAGCTAAATGACCTTGGAACTTTGCTAATTCGCCTTGCCCAAATGCTTCACTTACTAATCCCATTCCGCGATGCTTATACCATTTTTCCCCGTCAGAGGAACAGATTCCGGCGCTCTCCTGACCTCGGTGTTGAAGAGCATGCAGCCCCAAATAAGTAAGCGGGGCTGCCTCCTTGTGATTGTATATTCCAAAAACACCGCACTCTTCATTTAATTTATCCCACATTATTGGATCAAACATGGTATCGCATCCTTCCATGCTGATTTTAGGCGAGTAAGTGATGCATTCACGATTTCTTTGCCCTGATGAGTGATAACCAAATGATCTAATCCTGTTGTGCCAAGCACTTGGCAAGCCACTCCCTGCTCTGCTGCTAGTCGTTTCATCTGATTAACATTGTCCTGAGTCGTGCTCACTAGAATACGTGATTGTGATTCACTGAATAGCGCTAGATCAGCTCGCAAGTCGTCAGTTAGTTCAATCGTTGCTCCAATCTCTTTTCCGAAGCAGCCCTCAGCAATAGCGACAGCTAATCCGCCCTCTGCCAAATCGTGAGCCGATTGTATATACCCTGCCCGAATTGCAGATAGCACTACTTTTTGAACATTTGCTTCCTTTTCTAAATCAATTTGTGGAGGGCGACCGGAGATTTTGCCTGTCAGTAGCTTTTGATACTCAGAGCCTCCTACTTCTGCGTGAGTTTGACCCAATAATAAAATGACGTCTCCCTCTTGTTTAAAATCCTGAGTTGTAATATGGTCCACGTCTGTAATGAGTCCAACCATTCCGACTACTGGTGTTGGATAAATGGCCTCACCACTACGTTCGTTATAAAGGGAAACATTCCCGCCGATGACAGGGGTAGACAAGGCATTGCAAGCGGCACTCATCCCATCCACTGCTTTCTCGAATTGCCAGAAAACCTCTGGTTTCTCTGGATTTCCAAAGTTCAGGCAATCTGTGATAGCTAAGGGCTCAGCCCCTGAACAAACCACGTTTCGTGCCGATTCGGCAACCGCTATTGCTCCACCTACTTCTGGATCAAGGTAAACATATCGCCCATTACAATCCGTACTCATAGCCAGAGCCTTACGAGTTCCGCGAATCATGACCACTGCTGCGTCTGAGCCTGGTGTTACAGCAGTTGAGGCGCGAACAATGTGATCATATTGCTCATATACCCATGCTTTATTAGCAATTGTGGGCTGTGCTAGCAATTGGACTAGCGTTTGATTTAGGTCAGCAGGCATTTCAAAGTCCGTGGAATCTATATTCGCATTCTGCTCGTAATAAGCAGGTACCTTTGATGGCTTATGATAGACAGGTGCATCCTCTGCTAGGCTATCCACTGGTACATTGGCGACAATTTCGCCATGATGAAGTAGGCGCAGCATGCCATCATCCGTTACGCGTCCGATTTCTGCTGAGTAGAGACCCCATTTCTCAAAAATGGCTGTAACCTCTGACTCTCTTCCCTTTTCTACGACTACCAGCATACGTTCTTGCGATTCGGAGAGCATCATTTCATAAGCGCTCATACCTTTTTCACGCTGAGGTACTAGGTCTAAATTCATTTCAATTCCGTTCCCTGCTTTAGATGCCATTTCCGCGCTTGAAGAAGTAAGTCCCGCTGCTCCCATATCCTGAATGCCTGTCACTGCACCTGTCTCAATTAATTCAAGACAAGCCTCCAATAGCAATTTTTCCATAAACGGATCGCCAACCTGTACAGCAGGACGTTTTTTCTCTGATTCCTCACTTAGTTCCTCTGAAGCAAAAGTAGCACCATGAATGCCATCCCGACCAGTGCTGGCTCCGACATATATGACTGGGTTACCAATTCCTTTAGCTACACCCTTTTGAATCTTGTCGTGATCAATTAATCCCACACACATGGCATTTACAAGCGGATTTCCCTCATAGGTAGGATCAAAGCTGATTTCCCCTCCCACGGTAGGTATCCCAATACAATTACCGTAACCAGCAATTCCAGCCACAACATTTTTAAATAAATAATTGACCCGAGGCGTCTTTAATTCCCCAAAGCGCAGAGAGTTCAGTAACGCTACCGGACGAGCTCCCATCGAGAACACATCGCGGATAATACCACCGACACCAGTTGCTGCTCCCTGATAAGGTTCGATAGCTGAAGGATGATTATGGCTTTCGATCTTAAAAACTACAGCCTGATTATCACCGATATCAACAATTCCTGCTCCTTCACCCGGCCCTTGCAAAACACGGGGCCCTTTGGTTGGAAAACGACGAAGCACTGGTTTGGAGTTTTTATAAGAGCAATGCTCCGACCACATCACACTGTATAGCCCAATTTCCGTCCAATTTGGCTCCCTGCCCAGCAAGCGAACAACGCTTTGATATTCTTCATCTGTTAAACCTAGTTCACGGTATAGATGTTCTTCTGCAATGCGGCTTGCTGATGGTTCCTTATGCGTAAGTTGTGACACCGTTTTTCTCCCTCCAGGCATTCAGAATTGAGGTAAACATGGTACGACCGTCGGCTGATGTCATCCAGCTATGCACAGCACGCTCTGGATGCGGCATCATACCAAGCACATTTCCGCGTTCATTCGTAATCCCTGCGATATCATCCAAGGAGCCATTCGGATTTTCCCCATCGTAGCGAAAGACAATCTGCCCGTTTTGTTGCATCCTTCTTAATGTTTCCTCTTCGCAGAAATAGTTGCCCTCTCCATGCGCAATCGGGATTTCAATTCGCTCCCCTTTGGCAAATCCATTGGTAAATGGAGTCTGATTATTTTCTACACGTAAGGTAGATAGTTTACAGCGATAAGTAAGCGATGTATTCCGTAACATAGCTCCCGGCAACAAACCTGTTTCTAATAGAATTTGAAAGCCATTGCAGACTCCCATAATGAATTTACCTTCCTGTGCCGCCCTTACCACCTGCTCCATCACTGGTGAGAAGCGGGCTACTGCACCACAGCGCAAATAGTCACCGTAGGAAAAGCCTCCTGGTAAAAGAATGACATCGTAAGCTGATAAATCTGTTTCGGTGTGCCACACGTAGTCAACAGGCACCTGCATGCAATCTTCTACTGCGTTATACATGTCCACATCTGCATTCGAACCGGGAAATACGATAACAGCTACTCTCATCTTATCCCTCCACCAGTTCTACCAGCTCATAGCGGTATTCTTCAATGACAGTGTTAGCTAACAGCTTTTCACACATCTCTTTCACCTGCTCCTCAGCAGCTTGTCGATCAATTGTATCTAGCGTCAATTCGATATATTTTCCGATGCGGGCATCCTTTACTTGTTGAAATCCTAAGGTATGAAGGGCTCCTTGTATCGCATGCCCTTGAGGGTCTAGTACGCTTTCACGCAAGGTGACATAGATAACAGCTTTACACATGAACTTCTCCTCCTAATCGTTTCAGCATTTCTTGATACGCCTCTTCCACGTTCCCTAAGTTGCGGCGAAAACGATCCTTGTCCAGCTTCTCCAACGTCTCTGCATCCCAGAAACGACAAGTATCCGGTGAAATTTCATCCGCTAACAATACCTCTCCATCTGAGGTTCGGCCGAATTCTAATTTAAAATCAACAACAAGTACGCCTCTTGCCCCCATATATTCCTGTAAAAATTCATTTACTTGCAAAGCCGTTTCTTTAATTACCGCCAGTTCCTGTATTGTGGCAATTTTTAAAATGGCAATGTGATCATTATTAATGAGCGGATCTCCTAGTTCATCATTTTTGTAATAAAACTCCACTACTGGTTCATCTAATGGTACGCCCTCAGCCCATCCCAAACGTTTAGCCAAGGACCCGGCAGCAATGTTACGCACAACTACTTCTAACGGGATAATGTCGACCTTTTTAACCAATTGCTCCGTTTCAGATAACAGGCGGATAAAATGATTGGCAATGCCTTTTTCAGTTAACGCCTTAAACAAAATCGCGCTAATCTGATTATTCCATCTGCCTTTATTCACGATTGTCCCTTTCTTTTCGCCATTAAAAGCAGTGGCGTCATCCTTGTAAACCACCCAATACACATCTGGATCTGAAGTAAGATAAACCTGCTTCGCTTTTCCTTCATATAGCTGCTCGCGCTTCTTCAAGAAAAATTCTCCTCCCGCTACAAGCTTTATGCGTGTTTTAGTCAACAAATCACTTTCAACTTGATTAAAACATAAACCAAACAGATAATCAACGAATATTATACAGGATATATTCGACAATTGTTCGTATTTTACACTTTGCATTTCCGTTTAGATTGCCAAAATGCCATTGTGGTACAATATAGGCACGATTTATGTTCGGATTTTCTTTCGAACGCGAAACTGTTTTTTAATGAAAAGAGGCGATGGTACCATGTACCCTTTCCAGGTTCAATTTCCCACTCATATCTACTTCGGAGTTGGTGAGCTTGCACGTGTCGGCACAGAAGCGCGTGCATTAGGAACAAAAGCTTTGCTGGTGACAGGCGGACAATCTGCCAAATCAACAGGACTATTAGCAAAGGTAGAACAGCTCCTACAAGAAGCAAACGTACCGTACCAACTATTTGATCAAGTAGAACCCAATCCACGCACCTCCACAGTAGACCGCGGAGGACAGCTTGCCCGCGAAACAAACTGCGATTTCGTCATCGCACTTGGTGGCGGATCTGTCATGGATGCGGCAAAAGCTATTGCTGCTGTAGCACTATCTGGCCGATCCAGCTATGAATACCTGCGTGGTAATCCCCAAAACACAGCAAAGGAACTGGTTCCCGTAACGGAAGCTCTACCTTTGCTGACCATTCCTACTGTGGCAGCAACAGGCTCTGAAGCTAACAATATCACGGTACTAACTCACTGGGAGACCCATGAAAAAAGCTCCTTTTCAGGTCCAGCCCTATTCCCTAAAGTAGCTATCCTTGATCCATCTCTAACCTACACAGTCCCAGCTCGGGTTACAGCCGAGTCTTCTGCAGATATCTTTTCGCATTTATTTGAAGAGTATTTGGTTGGCCCTAATGACGCTCATGTACAAGATGGCGTCACAGAAGCATTGATTCGTTTAGTCGTTGAGTTTTCTACAGTTGCTATGACGGAGCCTGATAACGAAGAAGCTCGCTCTACCTTATTGTGGGCAAGCACATTGGGCATTTCTCCATTTGCCCGAGCAGGTCGAAATGCAGGGTATCCACTACACAAGATCGAACATCCTTTAAGCGGACATTTCGATATGTCGCATGGACGTGGACTTGCCATCCTATCTCTGCCATATTTCGAACAGTTTGTAGCAATAGATCGTCCTGAAAGACTCGCACGTTTGGGACGCGAATGCTTCCGGGTAAAGGCTGAATCTGTTCAGGACGCAGCGCAGGCTACCATTCAGGCGATTGCTGATTGGTATCAGCAGATGGGGATTACTCAACGCCTGTCCGACTTTGGTATTTCACGCGACGATTTGCCAGTGCTGGCCCGAGAAGCAATTCGTACTGGTGGAGGAATTGACCACATTCCAAGTACAAGAGCGCTATCAACCGATGACGTCCTTCGCATCTATGAAGCTTGCTTCTAGGAAGGGGTTATCTTGATGATATATTCATGTTGTACATATTATAAAAAGAGGTGTTAAAGCATGGATTCACGCATCAATGAACTTGCAAGCCGATTAATACGTTACTCTCTGAATTTACAAAAAGGGGAAAAGGTGCTAATCGAAAATATTGGACTCCAGCCAGCATTGGTTAAAGCGCTGGTACGTGAAGCTTTTGCAGTAGGAGCCCTTCCAGTAGTTACCGTAAAGGATCAGGAAATTATGCGTTCCTTGATTATGGGCTCAAGCGAAGAGCATATGGCTCTTTTTGCCAAGCATGAATTAGCACGCATGGAAGATATGGATGCGTATATCGGGGTACGTGCCTTTGAAAATGTAAATGAGTACTCTGATATTCCAGAAGAGAAAATGGGGCTTTATTCTCGAATTTATTACAGCACAGTCCATCTGAAGGAACGCGTTCCAAATAAACGCTGGGTCGTACTTCGTTATCCAAACAAAGCCATGGCCCAAGCTGCTAACATGAGCTTGGAAGGCTTTGAAGATTTTTACTTCTCTGTATGCAATCTAGATTATGCGAAAATGTCCAAAGCAATGGACCCCTTAGTGGAATTAATGAATAAAACAGACCGTGTGCGCATTGTAGGCCCAGACACTGATCTACGATTCTCCATTAAGGGAATTCCAACTATCAAATGCGATGGTAAAGCAAATATTCCAGATGGCGAATGCTATACCTCCCCTGTGCGTAATTCCGTAGAAGGTACTGTTTATTACAATGCAAAAACCAATTATCATAGTACGACCTTTACAGACGTGAAGCTTACGTTTAAAGAAGGTAAGATCGTAGAAGCTACTAGCAGTAATACAGCCTTGTTAAATACAATTTTAGATACAGATGAAGGTGCCCGCTACATTGGGGAGTTTGCAATCGGATTTAACCCTCACATCCTACAGCCAATGGGCGACATCTTATTCGATGAAAAGATCGCGGGAAGCTTCCACTTTACACCTGGTAATGCCTACGATATTGCTGATAACGGTAACCGCTCCTCTATCCACTGGGATTTGGTACAAATCCAACGCCCTGAGTATGGTGGGGGAGAAATCTGGTTTGATGACGTGTTAATTCGTAAGGACGGTATCTTCGTCTTGCCTGAACTACAAGGCTTGAATCCTGAGAATTTAGTGTAAAAAGGAACCGAATGTAAGAGATTCGTCTTCCTAAAAAAGAGAAAAGGAAATAGGCTTTTCATGAACTCGAAATGAGCTTCTGAAAAGCCTATTTTTTGCTGTTATTGATCCTTCAAAAGAACGATTACTTACTTTCAGTCAATCCCAATCGGGTAAAAATAGTGTCCACATGCTTCAAATGATAACGATAGTCAAAGCATGCCTCCAGCTCTTCTGCGGTCAGCATTTCCTTCACCGTTTCATCCTCACTGATAATCTCTTTAAACGAACGCTGCTCCTCCCAAGCTTGCATCGCACGTGGTTGTACAGTGTCGTAAGCTTTTTCGCGGCTCAAGCCCTTATCAATTAATTTAAGCAATACTTGCTGTGAATAAATTAATCCAAAGGTACGATCCATGTTGCGTTTCATATTCTCAGGGAACACCGTTAGGTTCTTCACGATGTTCATAAAGCGACGTAGCATATAGTTAAGCAATTGTGTTGCATCTGGTAAAATAACACGTTCAACAGAAGAATGCGAAATATCACGCTCATGCCATAGCGGCACATTCTCATAAGCAGACAGCATATGGCCACGGATAACACGAGAAAGTCCAGAGATGTTCTCAGAGCCTATTGGGTTTCGCTTATGTGGCATTGCTGAAGAACCCTTTTGTCCTTTTGCAAATGCCTCTTCCACTTCACGAATCTCACTCTTTTGCAAGCCCCTGATTTCTGTAGCAAATTTATCTAAAGAAGTAGCGATCAATGCGAGTGTAGCCATATACTCTGCATGACGATCACGCTGTAGGGTTTGGGTCGAGATAGAAGCTGCTGTCAGACCAAGCTTCTTACATACATGCTGTTCTACATATGGATCAATGTTCGCATACGTGCCAACTGCCCCTGACATTTTGCCCGCTTCTACTTCCACACGTGCAGCACGGAATCTTGCCAAATTACGCTTCATTTCTTCATACCATAGTGCTATTTTCAACCCAAAGGTAGTTGGCTCGGCATGAACTCCATGTGTACGCCCCATCATAACTGTATCTTTGTGTTCAATCGCTTTCTGTTTTAAAATTTCCAGAAAGTCCATAATATCCTTTTCAATAATTTCATTAGCTTGGCGAATCAGATAACCAAGCGCCGTATCTACTACATCGGTAGAGGTTAGGCCATAGTGAACCCATTTTTTTTCATCGCCCTCCATCGTTTCCGAAACAGCACGAGTAAAGGCTACGACGTCATGACGTGTCTCTTGTTCGATTTCATAAATACGGTTTACATCAAAACTAGCTTTCTTCCAGAGCTTTTCAACGTCCTCTTTTGGAATAACCCCTAACTCTGCCCATGCTTCACACGCCAAAATCTCTACTTCCAGCCATGCCTTATACTTATTTTCTTCTGTCCAGATGACGCGCATTTCTGGTCTTGAATAGCGTTCAATCATTTGTTCATTCCTCCGTTTATGACCATATTCCAAGTTTTTCAGCCTGTTGCAGTGCTACATCTACCGATTCGGCTACAAGATTTATATGACCCATTTTTCGCTTTTCTTTGGCCTCTTGTTTTCCGTACAAATGCAATTTTGCTTTCTTGGGTAGTTGATCTATTTTTTTGAGTAAAGGTGCTATATGCTCACCTAAAATATTAACCATAACGACCGGACTAAGCAACTTCGTGGAGCCAAGTGGCAAGTTACTGATTGCTCGAATATGCTGCTCAAATTGCGAGGTGAAACAGGCGTCCATTGTATAATGACCTGAATTGTGGGGACGCGGAGCCATCTCGTTTATATAAAGCTCCCCCTCCTTTGTCAGAAACATCTCGACTGCAAGCAACCCAACCATCTCCAGCTTTTCTGCCAACTCTATGGCTATTTGCTCAGCCTGCTGTTGAATTTTTATATCAATCCGAGCTGGGACTATACTCTGATGCAAAATGTTATCTCGGTGAATATTTTCGGCTGTAGGAAAGACTGCTACTTCCCCTGATACATTACGAGCTACGATTACAGATAGCTCCTTTGTAAAAGGGATAAATTTTTCAACGATCAGTTCTGTTTTAGCTTTTGCAAGGCACGAAAAAGCTTCTTCTATTTCTTCCAAAGAGCGTAATACCCACTGCCCCTTACCGTCATAGCCTCCTGTAGCTGTCTTCATAACAGCAGGCAAGCCCAGCTCTGCAACAGCCTCTCTCACGTCCTCTGCTGAAGCGACGATTCGAAAAGGTGCTACAGGCAAACCATAGACTTGAATCGTAGTCTTCTCCTTAACGCGGTGTTGTGTAATGCCCAATAGCTTACTTCCCTGTGGCACAAAAGCTTCTTCTTCTAAAATGGCTGCAACACCAGCATCCACGTTCTCAAATTCATAGGTAATCACATCACTGAGCTGGGCTAATTTTCGCGCCGCTAGCTGATCATCATATCCTGCGACGATTTGCCGATCGCTTACCTGACCACATGGTGAATCCTCTGTAGGATCTAGCACTACAAACCGATACCCCATCGCTCTGCCAGCGAGTGTAATCATTCTTCCTAGCTGTCCTCCGCCTAGCAAGCCAATGGTACTGCCCGGTTTGATTTGCTTCTGTTTATTCATGAGGCAACTCGCTCGCTTCCATCACCTTTTTTTGGATAGCTTCTCTTCGTTCGGTTAAACGTCGACTTATCTCCTCGTCATTCATCCCGATCATTTGCGCTGCTAACAAACTAGCATTTATAGCCCCTGCCTTACCTATCGCTACGGTAGCAACCGGAACGCCACCCGGCATTTGCACGATCGACAATAAAGAATCTAATCCGTTTAAAGCGGCTGATTTCACTGGCACACCGATGACAGGAAGAATGGTCTTTGCCGCTACCATTCCCGGAAGATGAGCAGCTCCACCGGCTCCAGCAATAATTACCTTCAGACCTCTCTCTTTAGCAGTCTCTGCATACGTAAACATCAGATCAGGCGTACGATGAGCAGAAACTACCTGCTTTTCATAGGGAATCTGCATCTCCTCTAGTATGTGGCAAGCTTCCTTCATTGTTTCCCAATCAGAAGTACTTCCCATAATGACTCCAACAATCGGTGTAACCACGCCGCTTCCCCCTTGATCTTCCATTTTTCATTTTACGTATTTAAGATCATTTCACGTTCAGTTTAACAAAATAAATTATAAAACGTCAACAAAACACGAACATTTTAGTTTTATACCAAAATTTCATTCTTCTTTATTCAATTCCTTACACCAAAAAGAAAAAGCCTTCCGATCTGACTCAAATGAAGACAGTTCAAGAAGACTTTTTCATGGTGATAATCTAGTGATATTCCAAAATCAAATATTGTAAATATCAAAGCTAGTAGCTTTTGATAAAACAACCTATTCACGGAACCAAATGAAGTAAACCAGGAAGATAACAAATAGTACATACATCGCCGGGTGAACTTCACGTGCTTGGCCTTTACATGCTTTCGTCACTGGATAGAAAATGAATCCACAAGCAATACCTGCTGCAATACTAGAAGATAAAGGCATCATTAGCATGGTAAGGAAGGCCGGTAATGCTTCTTCTAGCTTATCCCACTCAATATTGCGTAGGCTACTAGCCATCAGTACACCTACAATAATCAAGGCAGGTGCTGTAACAGCGGGAGTAATAACAGACAGCAATGGAAAGAAGAACAGAGACAGCAGGAACATAATTCCGATGACTACTGCCGTAAAGCCAGTTCTACCTCCTGCGGCAACACCAGCAGTTGATTCAATATAGCTTGTTGTTGTAGAGGTCCCTAACAGCGCACCTGCCATTCCAGCAACAGCATCAGAAGCAAGTGCCGACCCAGGACGCTCCAGCTTCCCATCCTTCAAAAGCCCTGCCTGATTGCAAACGCCTAGCAATGTACCGGTTGTATCAAAGAAATCAACGAATAAAAAGGTGAACACAACAATGAACATGCCTTGAGAAAAAATAACACTCGGATCTAATAAATATGGTAAGGCAACACCAAGTGTCGGAGCTAAGCTAGGAGGAGCCGATACCACTTGGGAAGGAAGCTCTACCACTCCAAAAATCATGCCGGCAATCGCTGTGACCAACATTCCAAGGAATACTCCGGCGTGAATACGTCTTGCTAATAAAACCCCCGTAACCAGTAGTCCAAAGACTGCTAGCAGCGCATTTTTCACTCCTAGAATTTGAGTAGCATCCATTCCTTCTTTAAAGCTTAAATGTCCCATTGTGACTAAGGTAGCTGGTGAATCTATAATAATCCCAGCATTCTTTAGACCCATAAAAGCGATAAACAAGCCAATACCTGCTGTTGTAGCATTCTTGAGATTCTGCGGAATGGCATCAATAATCTGCGAACGAATACCTGTTAAAGACAGGATGAGAAACAAAGTACAAGAAACAAACACACCAGCCAAAGCTTGTTGCCAAGGAATTTGCATAGTTAGAACTGCTGTAAAAGCAAAGAACGCATTTAAACCCATACCCGGTGCTTGACCGATCGGTAATTTACCGACAATCCCCATAATAAGTGTACCAATAGCCGCAGCAAGCGCTGTAGCAGTAAACACCGCATCATGCGGAGGGAATTTTGCTTGTAGCTCCGGCGGCAATCCTGCCCCGCTTAAAATGTTTGGATTGACGGCTAAAATATATGCCATTGCCAAAAAGGTTGTTAAACCAGCAATTATCTCTCGACGATACGTGGTGCCATGTCGATCAAACTCAAAATACTTACGCACCCTTTGTCCCTCCTAATAGTAACCTCTTTAAGTCATATTGCTAAAAAGACAAGTTTCGTTCAAATAATGACGTATAACATTCGGTAATAAATAAAAAACGTGCGATAATTCCTGCTAAACAAGTCGTTATAAGTCGAAAATCCGAACAAAAACTCGAACTTCTATCTTACAACGAAAGTTTAACAAGAACATCGCACGCTGTCAACATAAAACACGAACGTTCATGTTAATTTAATATGAATTATACGTATTTACTATTCCCACTCGATAGTTGCAGGCGGTTTAGAAGTAACATCGTACACAATACGGTTTACGTTGTCCACTTCGTTAACAATACGTACAGAAATTTTCTCTAGTATATCCCATGGAATGCGAGCCCAGTCTGCTGTCATACCATCAATAGACGTTACCGCACGAATCCCTACTGTATAAGAGTACGTACGTGCATCACCCATTACCCCTACACTCTTCATGTCAGGCAATGCAGTGAAGTATTGCCAAATCTCACGGTCCAAACCAGCTTTTTGGATTTCTTCACGCAAGATAGCATCAGATTCACGAACAATTTCTAGTTTCTCTTCAGTAATTTCGCCTAAAACACGAATACCTAGTCCAGGACCTGGGAAAGGCTGTCTCCATACGATTGCATCAGGAAGGCCTAGCTCTGAACCTAATTTACGTACTTCATCCTTGAATAGTGTGTCCAAAGGCTCGATTAGCTTAAACGTCATGTCCTCTGGCAAGCCGCCTACATTGTGGTGAGATTTAATCGTTTGAGCAGTAGCTGTCCCACTCTCAACAATGTCCGTGTACAATGTACCCTGAGCTAGGAAGTCCATATCCGTAAGCTTAGCTGCCTCTTCATCAAATACATAGATGAATTCGTTACCGATGATCTTACGTTTTTGCTCTGGGTCAGTTACACCTTTTAATTTGTTTAAGAAACGTTCACGAGCATCAATTTTGATTACCTTCATATCAAATTTGCCAACGAACGTATCCATTACGCTTTCCGCTTCACCTTTACGCAACAATCCATGGTCAACAAACATGCAAGTTAGTTGATCACCGATCGCACGATGAATAAGAGCCGCAACTACAGAAGAATCTACTCCGCCGCTCAAAGCACATAATACGTTTTTATTTCCAACGGTTTCGCGAATTTCTTTGATCTTGTCTTCAATAAATGTCGTCATGCTCCAGTCGCCAGCGCATTTACAAATATTGAATAGAAAGTTGCTTACAAATTCATGTCCTTTTACAGTATGACGAACTTCTGGGTGGAATTGTACACCATATAGGTTACGCTCTGGATGACTGATAGCAGCAATCGGGCAAGAGTCGCTCACTGCGTCGATCACGAAGCCTTCTGGCAATTCTACTACTTTATCTGTGTGGCTCATCCATACAACCTCAGAAGGTTCCCAGTTGCTGTATAGATCATGTTTGTTTTCAAGACGTATTTCTGCTTTTCCGTATTCACGTTTACCGGCACGTTCTACTTT
This sequence comes from Brevibacillus sp. 7WMA2, assembly GCF_010748895.1. Taxonomy (NCBI): domain Bacteria; kingdom Bacillati; phylum Bacillota; class Bacilli; order Caryophanales; family Paenibacillaceae; genus Brevibacillus; species Brevibacillus sp. 7WMA2. The sequence continues at coordinate 4,266,407 of NZ_CP048799.1, read as the reverse complement.
GCCCTTCAATGTTTGGGACATTAATTGCATTCCATAGCAAATACCCAAGATAGGTACACCTAAGTCAAAAATTGCTGGATCAATTTGTGGTGCTCCTTCTTCGTATACACTAGCCGGTCCTCCAGAGAAAATAATCCCTTTTGGGTTAAGCTCCTTAATTTTTTCCACTGGTGTATTGAAAGGCAACAACTCACTGTATACGCCTAAATCACGTACACGTCTTGCGATCAATTGGTTATATTGCCCCCCAAAGTCTATTACTACCACTAATTCCAACGGCTTTTCCACGGAAAGATCCTCCCTTAACCTTGTATACTCGTGCACTCAGTAGACATGTCCAAAACGTTCTTGAAGATATTATCTCCCTTTCTCTTTTTTGGTATGAAGAAAAAAATTTCTCCCGTTCCATCAAAAAGACAGGCCACCCACCCGTAGATGAAATCGTCTGACATCTTCTAAGGGCAAATGTCCCTGTCTTTAACGTTGTCATTCAAAAAAGAGGCAGTACCGTTTCTCCTGCTTACTGCTACCAAAGTATCATATTGTCAAAAATTCTAGCAGATGATGGGGAAATGATCAAGGTTTCATTTGGCGCAACAAACGCTCAATGGTCTGTTGCCACAACGATCTCGTTTTCCCTTCCATTTCCTTCAAGCCATACAACATTTTTTCATAAATAGTTGTTAAATAAAGTAAATCCTGACGCTCATCTCCACTAATTTGGAGACGATTCACATACTCGCGCAGCGTTTCACCTGAATAGCGTGGGGAAACCATTTTTTCAAATATCGTTAACACTAACGTAAATCTGCGTGGAAAATCATCCTGAGCGTATTGTGTCATTTTCCGCTGCAGCCACCATAAATACATCTCCTGACGTTTTTTCCACAGAACCCATACACCAACTGCTATCAAAATACCAATTCCCCATAGCCAGCTCCATGAGAATCCGGCACTTGTTTTCACTACAGGCTTGTCTGCTTCTTCCATTTGATCTAACTGTTTAGGCTTGTTCGCTTCTTTTTCCTCTGTAGAAGCAGGAATATTGAACTCATTGGCCTCATTAGCAAGGCGATCATAATTTACTTGTAGTGGAGATGTAAAAGAAGCTGTTGCCTCAAACGGTATCCAGCCGCTACCTGGGAAGTAAACCTCAACCCAGGAGTGTGCATCTCTATTTCTCACTTCAATCGTCATATTATTGTTCGCATCACGACTAATCTCCTGACCGGGAGCAAATCCTTTTACCCAACGTGCGGGTATATCAATAGAACGAAGCATGACCACCATCGAAGTTGAAAAATGATCGCAGTAGCCTCTCATGGTTTCAAATAGAAATTGATCTACAAAGTCTTGTCCTTCCTTAGGTATTGGTACATCTTTCGTTTCATAGCGATATCTGCCTGGAGAGCGCAAATAATTCTCTATCGCTCTCGCTTTATCGTACGGATTGTTTGATCCTTCCGTAATTTTTTCAGCTAGCTGCTTGATCCGATCAGGAAGACTGTTAGGCAATTGCAGGTAACGTTCTTCTATATCTTTTGGATAATTGGTCCCCGCCGCAATGATTTTCTTTTCACTAATCACGGGAATCTCGGCTTGCAGCTGATAATGGTCCATATACTGCTGAACAGGTGTAGGAATCAAAGTGCTATCGTCTCTTTCAACAAACAGGCGACTATTTGAATCCTTTTGCATAGCTCCATTAAAGGTAAGAATCCCCTGAGAAATCGTATCATAGGTTAATGTTGTATTTTCTGGGTTTAACTCTTCAATGCCTTTAAGCTGCCCTGGATAAAAAATGGCCGGTAGCTGTTCTCCCTCCGCCTGCACAACAGCCATGACCTTTTTGGTTTCCAATCCGGAAAAAAGCGTGTCATTCCAAATATAGTTTTTAGGATGTACAATGGACTCCAATTGTTTATCGCTTTTTATCCAGCCTTTGCCGGTATATACATCCTTAGCATCCCCGCGCAAGTAATATTTATCATTTGTGGTAATTGTAAATACCTTAGTATCATCCTGCTGAAAGGGACCTCCCAGCGTCTTATCATTGGTGTCATATCCCACTCTGCGGATCGCTTCGCTCTGACCAGTTACAGATTTTCCTTGCAGAAAACCGATCGGATCAGGCCAGTTAGGCTCTGCCTTTGGGGACGCGTATCCTACCCCTATTGCTAATGAAACGATCATTAATGGAACTACAAGCGTTTTCCAGATTGCAGATTGCGTTCCTCGATAGATAAATCCCTTCTGAATAGCTGATAAATGCAGGGTCGTAATTAGCATAAAGCCAATCATCAACGTCCGCATGATCGCCCCACTACCATTAAAAGGCATGAAGGTATCTAATACAGCAAGGTACGAAATGGTGATAAATACAAACCATAATCCTTGTCTTTGCTCTAGCACTAAGTAATTAAGAAGGGACACCAATACTAAAATCATGCCCGAAAAAAGCAGATTTCTTGAAATGATACTCATATTTGTCCACTCTTGATTAACTATCCTGCTAAAGTCTTCACTTACTGCTTGCAATGTTTGCAAAATCCACTCCGGATTAAACAATGAAATTTCCACAAAAGCGGAATGGAAGATGACAAGAGTACCGATGATTTTAATCAATAAACCCAGCCAGTGACTTCGGAAGGTCATATCTACTAAAATGATCCCTGCAACCAGATAGAGAAAGCTACTGATGCTCCCTGTATCTGAAAGGGAGGGCAGCGGTAACAGCCATTCACGTAACAATAAAAACAAAAATAAGGCAGATAGCCATTCTAGCGCTTTTTTTTGCTTTAAAAAGGATGCTCCTAACATCTTAGGCACCCCCTATCTGTTTTAGCTCTTCATATGCATCCACATGAACTGGTGTACACATTACTTTCACAGATCTTAATCGCTTTAATGCTTCGTTTTCCTCCACAGTTGGAATCACATGATCGTGTACCCAGAACAATTGAATGTTACGTCCAGACCTAGCTAAATTGCCCACTTGCAGCACGAGGTCTTTTGTCAATGCAGAGGTAATCAGTACTAGAGTATATCCTTTGGGAAATTCCATTGCCTCCCTCCCGATCACTCTCGCAAAAGAATCTTCGCCATCCGAATGAACTCTGGCTAGCTGATCAAATACCCGAAAAAAATGCTGCTGTGAAATAGCTGGCGGTATAATGATTCGCTCTTTTCCGCGTGCTACAAAACCATACGAATGCATATTAATGCTTGAATAGTAAATAAGGCTGGCGGTCAGCTTTACACTGGTTTCAAAAATATGATGATGAATTTGAGTTGATGCAGGCTTCTGTACGTCTAGAAAGAAAATTAACTGATTCATAGCCTGATGTTCGAATTCCTTCGTTTTAAGCCCGTGGCCCCTAGCAGATGCCCTCCAATGAATCTGGCTTAACCGATCCCCTCTCTGGTACTCTCGGACGCCTCTGACAGCTGCTACATCATCTGAGCGCAGGTGTGCTACATGTACATTGCCACTAATACGCCCGTCTCCTGCGGACCAATGGCTAATTTGCTTATAGCTAGGGTAAACCAAAAAATCATTAAAAAGCTCTATTTTCTTCTGGCGATGTAAAAAGCCAAAAAAGTCGCCACCGACCAGAATGCATTCTTTCATCTGGTAATGTCCACGTGGGATGGCTGGAATTAAATAATGAATGACCTGTTCTCTTTTGAATCCTGGAAAGATTACTTGTTGATGCGGTTCAAAGTAACCTGATAATTTATCAGGAAGAGGTTCGACAATCAAGTTCCAGCCAAGCGGAAACCAAAATCTTCTGCGGAAGGTTAGTGTTATCATTACATCATCGCCTTCTTTAAGTCTTTGGCGATCCACCTCTCGCGTAACCTCCAAGGTTGCAAACATCAACAAGTATGTTAATCCTTCATAAATTCCAAGTATACAAGCGCTATAAAATAAAAACCAACTGACAAAACCACCTTGAAATTGTGCATATACATAACAAATCAGCACTAATAGCGCCAATAAGGCTTTGTTATACTTTCTCTGTTTCATTTAGACACCGTCCTCTCAATGTACAGGAACTCGTGTCTCTTGTAACAACCGGCTGATGAAGCGCTCCGGTGTTTCCCCATCCATTCGTGCCTCTGGCTTCAAAATTAGGCGATGTCTAAAGATAGGAGGTACTAGCACCTTTACATCGTCTGGGATAACGTAATCACGACCTTGGATAAAAGCATAAGCTTGGGCAGCCCGGCATAGAGCCAATGTTCCACGAGGGCTAATTCCTAAGTAGACGCTTGGGTTGCTCCTTGTTTTCTGAGAAAGCCTTACCATATACTCTTTCACTGAGTCTGTTACTTTGATTTGAGTAATCATCGCTTGTAATTGAACGATTTCTTGTACACTAATAACAGCCTTCAAGCTCTCTATAGGGTGAACAGCACCCATACGAGTTAGAATGGCCATTTCTTCTTTTTCTGTTGGATACCCAAGCTGCAGTTGCAACAAAAAACGATCTAGCTGTGCTTCCGGAAGCGGAAATGTTCCTTCGTATTCAAGAGGGTTCTGTGTCGCCATAACAAAAAATGGCTGATTTAACTCATAGGTATTGCCATCAATCGTTACAGAGTGCTCCTCCATCGCCTCTAATAGGGCAGATTGCGTTTTTGGTGAGGTGCGGTTAATTTCATCAGCAAGCACCACATTTGCAAACAGAGGCCCTTTACGGAATTCAAACTCCATTGTTTTTTGATTGTAAATGGATACACCCGTTACATCAGTAGGAAGGAGATCTGGAGTAAATTGAATCCGTTTAAATTCTCCACCAATCGATTTAGCTAACGCACGTACAAACATTGTTTTTCCTACACCAGGTACATCCTCTAGTAAAACATGACCTTTTGCCAATAAAGCAACCAAGCCAAGTTCTATCATTTTTCTTTTACCGATAAGGACTTTTTCAATATTCAGTATTAGATCTTCTATAGAGTGATGGGGACGATCCATCTGGATCATACTCATATTTACAACCCCTTTTTGATTACATTGTCATGTTTCGATTTATTATTTGGATGTTTCATGTAATGATTGTTTTCCTTCTACCAAGTTACTGGAAGATATCTGGAAGAACAAGTGTTAAGTTTTAGTAAATACTCTTTGAATTATAAACTTCATTAAATTCTATTGCATAAAACATTCGGTTTTTACCTTGTCATTTCCTGCGCCATGTATCATCTTCCGTTAGCCAAAGAAATCTATGACAATCGAGTAGCTTTAACCACGCCTTCTATGTATAGAAAAACAAAGCTATGTAGTTCCATTGTTAATGGATCACTATTAATGTAACTTGCACCCTAATAGTAGAAAAAAGCTTCATCAACAATGCTGACGAAGCTTTTATATGATTTGTAGTAATTGATTTTTATAGGTAGCTCTTTATATGACGTTTTTTAAATGGTTTACGTGACAATAAATGATATAAACAAAAAAAGCCTGCAATATTTGCGGCTTTCTACTTTACATGTGTGGTGCGGGTGGAGGGACTTGAACCCCCACGGTCGCCCGCCAGAACCTAAATCTGGTGCGTCTGCCAATTCCGCCACACCCGCATATGAAACTGGTGAGCCATGAAGGACTCGAACCTTCGACCCTCTGATTAAAAGTCAGATGCTCTACCAACTGAGCTAATGGCTCATAATGGCTGGGGTACCAGGATTTGAACCTGGGAATGACGGAGTCAAAGTCCGTTGCCTTACCGCTTGGCTATACCCCACCAAAATGGTGCCGGCGATAGGACTTGAACCCACAACCCCCTGATTACAAGTCAGGTGCTCTACCAATTGAGCTACACCGGCATTATTTACAATGGTGGCTCGGGACGGAATCGAACCGCCGACACGAGGATTTTCAGTCCTCTGCTCTACCGACTGAGCTACCGAGCCTTATTATTTCTATAATAGTAATTCCAATACACGATAAAAATCTTATTCCACCAATTGAATAAATGGCGGAGCTGACGGGACTCGAACCCGCGACCTCCGGTGTGACAGACCGGCGTGAACTCCAACTTCACCACAGCTCCAAAATTTTGGTTGCGGGGACAGGATTTGAACCTGCGACCTTCGGGTTATGAGCCCGACGAGCTACCGAACTGCTCCACCCCGCGATAATAGGAAGAATTAATGGTGGAGGATGACGGGATCGAACCGCCGACCCTCTGCTTGTAAGGCAGATGCTCTCCCAGCTGAGCTAATCCTCCAGATAAATGGTGACCCGTAGGGGATTCGAACCCCTGTATGACAGCGTGAAAGGCTGCTGTGTTAAACCGCTTCACCAACGGGCCAAGATAATTTTTCTCTTAATGGTGCGGTCGGCGAGACTCGAACTCGCACGGGTCGCCCCGCCACCCCCTCAAGATGGTGTGTCTGCCAATTCCACCACGACCGCAGGAGTTATAAGAACTGGTAGCGGCGGAGGGGATCGAACCCCCGACCTTTCGGGTATGAACCGAACGCTCTAGCCAGCTGAGCTACACCGCCACGATCTAGAGAAAACAATATGGCGGAGAGTGAGGGATTCGAACCCTCGCTACGCTTACGCATACTAACGGTTTAGCAAACCGTCCCCTTCGGCCTCTTGGGTAACTCTCCTTATATGGCTCCTCAGGACGGACTCGAACCGCCAGCCTACCGGTTAACAGCCGGTTGCTCCACCATTGAGCTACTGAGGAACAATGTGAAAGAATTGTTCTTTCAAAACTAGATAATGAAAGTCAGCATAAAGGCAATGTGGATAAGTCCTCGACCGATTAGTATTCGTCAGCTCCATGCATTACTGCACTTCCACACCGAACCTATCAACCTCATCGTCTATAAGGGGTCTTACTAGCTTGCGCTATGGGAAGTCTCATCTTGAAGGGGGCTTCACGCTTAGATGCTTTCAGCGCTTATCCCGTCCGCACATAGCTACCCAGCTGTGCCACTGGCGTGACAACTGGTGCACCAGAGGTGCGTCCATCCCGGTCCTCTCGTACTAAGGACAGCTCTCCTCAAACTTCCTACGCCCGCGACAGATAGGGACCGAACTGTCTCACGACGTTCTGAACCCAGCTCGCGTACCGCTTTAATGGGCGAACAGCCCAACCCTTGGGACCTACTTCAGCCCCAGGATGCGATGAGCCGACATCGAGGTGCCAAACCTCCCCGTCGATGTGGACTCTTGGGGGAGATAAGCCTGTTATCCCCAGGGTAGCTTTTATCCGTTGAGCGATGGCCCTTCCATGCGGAACCACCGGATCACTAAGCCCGACTTTCGTCCCTGCTCGACTTGTAGGTCTCGCAGTCAAGCTCCCTTGTGCCTTTACACTCTACGAATGATTTCCGACCATTCTGAGGGAACCTTTGGGCGCCTCCGTTACTCTTTAGGAGGCGACCGCCCCAGTCAAACTGCCCACCTGGCATGGTCCTTCCACCCGATAAGGGCGGCAAGTTAGAAACTCCGTACATCAAGGGTGGTATCCCAACGACAGCTCCACGAAGGCTGGCGCCCTCGCTTCACAGCTTCCCACCTATTCTGTACATGATGCACAAAGTTTCAATACCAGGCTACAGTAAAGCTCCATGGGGTCTTTCCGTCTTGTCGCGGGTAACCTGCATCTTCACAGGTATTATGATTTCACCGGGTCTCTTGCCGAGACAGCGCCCAAGTCGTTACGCCTTTCGTGCGGGTCGGAACTTACCCGACAAGGAATTTCGCTACCTTAGGACCGTTATAGTTACGGCCGCCGTTTACTGGGGCTTCGGTTCAAAGCTTCGCTTGCGCTAACCCATCCCCTTAACCTTCCAGCACCGGGCAGGCGTCAGCCCCTATACTTCGCCTTGCGGCTTCGCAGAGACCTGTGTTTTTGCTAAACAGTCGCTTGGGCCTTTTCACTGCGGCCTCCTCGGGCTATAAACCCTACCGAGGCGCCCCTTCTCCCGAAGTTACGGGGCCATTTTGCCGAGTTCCTTAGCAAGAGTTATCCCGCGCACCTTAGGATTCTCTCCTCGCCTACCTGTGTCGGTTTGCGGTACGGGCACCTTGTTCCTCGCTAGACGCTTTTCTTGGCAGTGTGAAATCAGGGACTTCGGTACTTATATTTCCCTCGCCATCACAGCTTGTGCTTATTGGTGTGCGGATTTGCCTACACACCACACTTACTGCTTAGACGGCCATCCAATAGGCCGCTCACCCTATCCTCCTGCGTCACGCCATTGCTCAAGCGGAACAGAGGTGGTACTGGAATATCAACCAGTTGTCCATCGCCTACGCCTTTCGGCCTCAGCTTAGGTCCCGACTAACCCTGGGAGGACGAGCCTTCCCCAGGAAACCTTAGGCTTTCGGTGGACAAGATTCTCACTTGTCTTTTCGCTACTTACACCGGCATTCTCACTTCCAAGCGCTCCACCGCTCCTCACGATACGGCTTCACTGCTACTTGGAACGCTCCCCTACCCAGTCCATAAGGACTGCCATAGCTTCGGCGGTATGTTTAGCCCCGTTACATTTTCCGCGCAGAGTCACTCGACCAGTGAGCTATTACGCACTCTTTAAATGATGGCTGCTTCTAAGCCAACATCCTGGTTGTCTGGGCAACTCCACATCGTTTCCCACTTAACATACACTTGGGGGCCTTAGCTGATGGTCTGGGCTGTTTCCCTTTTGACGATGGATCTTAGCACTCACCGTCTGACTCCCGGACATAAGTACTTGGCATTCGGAGTTTGACTGAATTCGGTAACCCGATGAGGGCCCCTAGTCCAATCAGTGCTCTACCTCCAAGACTCTTTATTCCGAGGCTAGCCCTAAAGCTATTTCGGGGAGAACCAGCTATCTCCGAGTTCGATTGGAATTTCACCGCTAGCCACACCTCATCCCCGCACTTTTCAACGT
>NZ_CP048799.1:4175000-4247500 GCF_010748895.1 Brevibacillus sp. 7WMA2 | reverse complement strand
TACCATTGGGTTTGCACCAGCAGTTACATTTTTTAGACCTTCACGAATCATGGAAGCAGCAAGTACAGTTGCAGTAGTTGTACCGTCACCAGCGATATCGTTGGTTTTAGTAGCAACTTCTTTAACCAATTGCGCACCCATGTTTTCGTATGCATCTTCTAGTTCGATTTCTTTTGCAATCGTTACACCATCATTTGTAATCAATGGAGAACCGAATTTTTTTTCCAGAACAACGTTACGACCTTTAGGTCCAAGTGTTACTTTAACTGCATTTGCAAGAGTTTCTACACCGCGCAACATAGAGCGACGTGCATCTTCGGAGAACTTGATTTGTTTTGCCATCTAATACTCAACCTCCAAATAGAAATATGTGTTTAGGGTAACTCAGTATGTTACGGTACCTTAGCCGATAACTGCCAAAATATCGGACTCACGAAGCACCAAATATTCTTTGTTGTCCAGTTTAACTTCTGTACCAGCATATTTAGAGAAGATTACTTTATCGCCTTCTTTTACTTCAAGGGCGATACGCTCACCGTTTTCAATGCGACCAGAACCCACTGCAACAATTCGACCTTCTTGTGGTTTTTCCTTTGCAGTATCAGGCAAAACAATACCACTAGCAGTTGTTTCTTCTTTAGAAATTGGTTCAAGTACGACACGATCACCTAATGGCTTCAACACAAAAAACACCCTCCTCAAAGATAGTACATAATTTTTCTTAAACGGTTAGCACTCACCTTTAAGGAGTGCTAACACCCAATTCCTATAATAATAAATCACTGAATGCTTTGCAAGTATTTTCAAGTACATTTACAGACAAAAACTTCTATCCCTGTAAGGTCTGGGACTAAGCATCCAGTCTCTTCATACATATATCTTCTGGAACTCTCTTATTCCACCTTCTTTTCTTTTATACAAAACTCTATTTATTAGTTCTATACTTGACGATATTTACTTATAGATACAATAGAGACAGATTGCTAGACTACGAGGAGGAATAGTACATGCCTAAAAAAAGCTGGTTTCTTGTTTCAGCTCTTGGACTTTCACTTTTTGTTTTGTTGCAAACAAGCACGCAAGCCTCATCCGGAATGAAAAGTCATATGAGGATGATCTTCTCTCCTCTTTTTACGAAAACAAGCACGCTACATGCATCAGACTCTGACAAAGCCAAGGGTACTTCTGCTGATGTGATTGAAACAGTAAAAGAAACAACGAAAGCCGTTTTCCTGACAACTCTGACACCTGGGCACACCGCATCTGCTAAATCGCCCCTTCAGCAAAATCAACAAATAGTCACCCCTTCTATGAAGCAAGTTTTATCTACCGCGGAAAAAAGAGAGGCCCCAACGAAGTCCCTTTTTTCTGATCCTATTCTTTTTGGAGTCTCCTTGCATATGAGTTCTCAGCAGGTGGAAGCCACATTAGGTATCCCTGATCGTCAAGAACCTAGCTTATTTGGATATGAATGGTGGATTTATAACAAGAATCCTGATCGTTATGTACAGGTGGGCATTTTAAAGGGGAAAGTAGTAGATGTCTTTTCTAATAGTCCGAAAGCCGCATTAACCAATCAAATACGTATTGGCACTTCATACGATACGCTCAAAAAGAGCTATTCGTTACAGGAGCGCGTTACCTTTTCTTATGAGGATACATTTGTAGAAATAAAAAATGATCGAGCACAGCGACCGTTACAGCTTGTAGGTGATATTCCTGTCTTATTTTACTTGGACAAGCATAATCAACAGAAGGTTACTGGCATCCGCCTCATCGACAAGCTAGTTCTACTTCAGGGTGGATTCTACGAAACGAAGTGGACTTATACAGGGGAAGCACCCAATTTCACTCCCCCTACCCCTGATGCTAAAAGTCAGGAGGAGATTAATCGAGCGATGGAACGGCAGATATTAGATTTAACCAATGTCATGCGCTATCGCTATCAAATTCCACCATTACGTTGGAACGAAAAAGCAGCCATCACAGCCCGTAATCATAGCATCGATATGCAGCGCAATCAGTATTTTGATCATATTTCCGCAACAACAGGCTTATCTCCATTTGATCGACTGAAGAAAAATGGTCTGTCCTATCGAATGGCAGGAGAAAATATTGCCGCAGGATTTCCTGATGCTATAGAGGCCTCTCAAAGCTGGTTAAATAGCCTGGGGCATCGTAAAAATGTGCTTGAAAAGCAATTTGAAGAGCTAGGTGTAGGCGTCTTTTCTGACTACTTTACCGAAAACTTCGTTACGCTCTTTACAACCAAATAAATTATTTCTTGATGAGTTCACGTATCGTATTTACATCTCTGGTAAACTCAGCCAATATGGTTTCCTCACGCTGATTATGCAGGATAAGCCATGGTTTGCGTTGCCCATTCTTTGGCATCACCACAAAAACTCGCGAGATCTGATCTTTTATCTTTTCTTTCGGGACAGATACTTTTATTGGAGGGTCCACAGGGATTTTTAAAATAAAACAATGCTCCAACTGTGGGCTAATATCCTGGACTCTCCCGCTCACTGAGTGTAAAATCGTTTGCGCTTCCTGTTGAAAGAGAGTGCTATTTGAATAATGGGATACAACCTTTTGTTGATCACTATCAAATAGCTCGACATTCTCTCCAGCTATCTGCGCTCCATCTGCATCGTTTCCTGTTGGGGTACCGCTAGTGGCCGTTGCTTGCTCCCCCTTATGTAAGAATGGGAGAATTCCTGAGATTGCACCTGCCTTCATCATCGTGAAACCTGCCACCACCGCCGATACGGATAAAAAAATAGCAGATACTACAATCCACCTTCTTTTTTTCATCTGTTTCACTCCTTTTCAAACCATTTCGTCCATATAGTATTTGCTCAACAAAAAGCAGCTATACCCAAGCAGAGTAAGTCTTTCTGTAAAACAATAAACTTCCAACCATACGCAAAAGCCCCCCTCCTGAAAAAAACTCAGAGGGGGGCACATGCATTTTTTAAGAACTAATCATCACCATTTAAAATTCCTAAAAGACGGAGCAACGACAAGAACAAATTGATAAAATCGAGGTAAAGCGAAATAACAGCCATTGGGACATCTTCTTCTTCTACCCCATGTTTGAACTGAGACACATCGTATAGGATATAGCCGCTAAAAATCAAAATCCCGCCAGATGCTATTAATAGCTGCATTCCCGTTCCTAATGGAATAAACAGATTTAGCACCTGTAAAAGAATCAAGCCAATAAGAGCTGCAAACAAAAAGCCGCCGATTGAACTGAAGTCACGTTTGGACACATAAGCATAACCGGCCAATGAAATAAAGATAACTGTCGTGATGAGGAAAGCTGCGTTAACCAGCAAGGCCCCATTTTTCATTGCGTAGTATTGTAGAGTTGGCCCAAGCGTGATTCCACTGATGAATACAAAGGCAAATAAGAATCCATACCCGATTCGAACACCCTTTCTACGCATAAAAAAGGCGCCAATCAGCATTAGCAATTCAACAACTACCAGTGGCAGGATAAAGGCTGGGGGAACAAATGCTGTTCCTACCGCACTACCAATCGTAGACACCAGCAGTGAAATCGCAAACAATCTCAAAATTTTAGGAAAGTTACTCTCTTCCCGATACACTTGCTCCGAATAATTCTCGTTCAAGCTTAAAGCACCTCCAATTTTTGGTTCCTACTTAAGAATCCTATCGATTCATGACAAGTTCTGCAACTATATTTACACAAAAAGAGCATAAATATAACCTTATGCTCTTTGAAATACTGCTATTTAATTTCAGAATCAGCCTGAACCTCCACGACACCGTATTCACGTTCCCATGCCTCATCCTCTTTCAACTGTCGACGATAAATGACTTTGGACAGAAACACACTAATCTCATACAAAACAAATAACGGAATCATTACGATAAAGTCACTCATGAAGTCAGGAGGTGTAATTACAATCGCAATAAAGGCTAAAATAAAATATGCATATCTTCTTATTTTAGACAGCCTTACCGGATTGATGATCCGTAGCCTTGTTAGTAAAATCACCAGGATCGGGAGTTCAAACAAAAATCCAAAAGGGACAATCATATTAAACATAAAAGAGAAATACTCACCTAATCCCCACATGACTGGAGTACCCAACTGAACGTTAATGTTCGTCATAAACAGAACCACTAACGGGAACACAACATAATAGCCAAAAGCTAATCCAACTAGAAACAACAGACAAATAACGGGAATAAATGATAGGGTTAGCTTTGTTTCATGTGGCTTTAAACCTGGTTTAACAAACGCCCATAGCTGTAACAAAAATACGGGTGTAGTCATTATCATCGAAACCAAGAAAGCAAACTGCATGTACACCTGCAGTGCATCGGAAGGCTTCAAGGAAACTAACGTATTCATAGAAAGATTAGCCATAGGCGTTTGCTGTAGATACATAACAACTGGCCCGGCGTAGTATAGTCCCACTGCTAATCCGATAACAAAAACGAGCAGAACAATTAAAAGGCGATTACGCAATTCACCAATATGTTCCCATATAGTCATATCTCTTTGTTTACCCATCCAACCTGCCTACCTTCTTCTTACGCTTTTGGTTCGCTGGAAGAGGACGCTTCTTTACGCTCCTGTTCGATTTTTGCGCGAATCTCCTTTTCTAGACGCTCGCGTTCCAAACGCTCACGAATTTCACGCTCTAGCTTTTCACGGTCAATTTTCTCGGAGGTCTCCACTGTATCCGCTGGTTTCGCAGTCGCTGCTACCAATTGCTGTTCGGCTGGTTTCTCTTTTTTATTCTCGTCAAAATCATCATTAGCAAGTCCACTTGTAGCTTTTTTGAACTCTCGCAAAGTACTGCCCATAGCTCTGCCTAACTCTGGTAGCTTTTTAGGTCCAAAAAAGATGATCGCTAAAATGATCAGTATAATAAAACCTGAAGCTCCAATTCCACTACCCATAGTTAACATCTCCACTCTTTAAATTATTAACACTTCCGTAAACCACCATAACCAAGTCGTGTCATATCACTTTCTTGGATGCGCTCTCCGTATAGGATTCTAGGCAAAAAAACATCAAACGACGTAACAGGCTCATGCATCACCGCTCCAGGTAACCCTAGAATAGGGGTATCTCCTTTATAGGCGATCATTAGCATAGAACCAGGCAACATCGGCGTACCATACCGTATAACATCAGAGCCTACACCAGCAATTGCCCCGGGGGTTTTATCATCTGGATCAACAGACATACCGCCTGTTACACAGATGAGATCAACTCCTTGTGCCAGGAAATACTCTATCTCATGTTGTATCATCTCTTTATCATCTGGGGCAAAACGTTGCTCAACTACCTGAGAGCCTAGCGCTTCTACCTTAGCTCTAATAGCAGGACCAAACTTATCTTGGATTCGTCCCTGATAAACCTCACTTCCTGTCGTAACCACTCCTACCCTGCGAGCAGGAATGGGCAACACATCCACGATCGGCCCTTCAAACTGCTTAGCCAAACGTTCTAAAACGAGAATGTTTTCTTCTTTCATAATCAAAGGGATAATGCGAGTAGCAGCCACAGACTGCCCCTCTGTTACCACTTGATTCGTTAGGATAGTGGAAAGGGCTATACCTTCTAATTCATTTAAAGTATGAACGGCCTGCTCATTGATTTTACAAAGTCCGTTCGTTTTTGCCTTCATTGAAACCTTACCTTCGTAAGGCTCTGTTAAAAGAAGGTTTGTACCTGCAACAGCTTGGGCAATTCTTTGACCTGCTTCTTCCTCATGGATAAAGCCCGGAGGCATATCCATAATATAAATATGCTCTTTTCCTATAGAAAGCAGTGGTTCTATGTCTTCTGCTTTAATAACATGCCCTTTTTTAAACAGCCTACCCTTGAACTCCCCGGGTAAAATCTGCGTCATATCATGAGGCAAAATCATGCCCACCGCTTCGCGGACAGGCACGACTTTAAAGTTCGGCTTCTCTACCATCCGATTCCACCCCAGTCTTCACCGGCTTCTTCTGAGCCCTGCAAAATATGCACAGCGTCCGGCAGCATGTCTGCAATAGCTATAAAGCAGACCTCGACTCCTTTGGGGTTTCCTGGTAAATTGAAAATCAAACTGTTGCCCCTCGTCCCTGCAACAGCACGTGTTAACATAGCGCGGCGAGATTGCTTTAAACCTGCACGACGCATCTCCTCCGCTAAGCCAGGTACTGGACGATCAATTACCCATGACGTTACTTCTGGTGTAACATCCCGCGGACTCAATCCTGTTCCACCTGTGGTAATGAGAATATCGCATTTTTCTCGATCCACCAATTCGATCATATGCTCCTTCAGTTCTTCCATATCATCCGGTAAACAACGATAAATAATGTTTTCCGTATGCAAGTGCTGTTTGACTAAGCCGCGCACCAACTGAATTCGATCATCCTCTCTTTCCCCACCAGCGATTGAATCACTAGCCGTAATGATACCTATTTTCCATCCTGACATGTTAAACCCTCCTCCAATACCATCACAATTATACAATACCATCTTTTTGGGAATGGTGTAATGTATGTCCAAATTGTTTCAAATTCAGATAATTCCCTCTTCGGTGACAATTTGATCCAAATGGATATCAAAAGGCTCCATCG
The DNA here is from genome assembly GCF_010748895.1 of Brevibacillus sp. 7WMA2. Lineage (NCBI taxonomy): Bacteria > Bacillati > Bacillota > Bacilli > Caryophanales > Paenibacillaceae > Brevibacillus > Brevibacillus sp. 7WMA2. Next base: position 4,240,876 of record NZ_CP048799.1, on the reverse strand, counting down.
GTACCTTTTCAATCACCTGCATAGCAAAGCAAAATCCAATTCGTCTAGGTTCATGCGGCAGGCTTTGGAAAAATCGGTCATAATAACCGGCTCCATAGCCTAAGCGCCCTTTTTGCCGATCAAAGGCTACTCCTGGAACGATCACTACTTCAATCTCTGACAGCTTCAGCTCTGTTGAACGTGTGGGATCTGGCTCCCAGATACCGTAAGCCCCCTTCTTCAAGCTACTTCTGCTCTCATATGTATAAGGTAATATTTTTTTTTGCTCTCGATTTGTCAGGGGAAGAGCAACCTTTATGTCACGCTCTCTTGCATCTTCTATAAAAGACCACGTATTGATTTCACTTCCAAACGAACTAAAACACATAATCGTTTGAGCTTCTTTTATAGCTTTGATACTCCATAAATGCTGTGTAGCCTTATCGGATTTTTGCTCGCGATCCTCTTCACTCAACAAATCCCGCGCGCTAATCATCACCTGTCTCAAGCGTTTCTTCTCTAGCATGTGCATACTTTTCCCCCTTTATTTGCCCACCTATTGATCGGCTCCCCTTGTTCCCGACCTCTGCTTTAGGTACACTGTTAGGATAGATATCTGAATATCATCTCGGGGTGAAAGCTATGATTTTATTACAAGCAGAGCGCATATCGAAGTCATATGGTGTTGAAACCATTTTACAGGATATATCTTTACAAGTACAAACGTTAGAACGGATCGGTTTGGTTGGAGTAAATGGAGCCGGGAAATCTACGCTGATGAAAATTATAGCAGGCGAACTTAGCTATGATAGCGGAGTGCTTCGTAAACCAAAGGATGTAACAATCGGGTACCTAGCCCAAAACAGCGGTCTGGAATCCAATAACTCCATCTGGGCAGAGATGCTTCTTGTTTTTGAGCATCTTCAATCAGAGGAAAAAGAGCTACGCAAGATGGAAGCTATGATGGGCGATCCCGCAGTCTTTGAGGACGAAAAAAAATATCAGCAGATTATGGAGACCTATTCACATCGCGTGGAAGCCTTTAAAGAAAAAGGCGGTTATAGCTATGAAGCTAGTATTCGCGGTGTACTTCACGGTCTTCGTTTTTCAGACATGGATTATGAAACACCTATTTATACGTTAAGTGGTGGGCAAAAAACACGTCTGGCATTAGCGAAGTTACTTCTTCAGTCACCTGATTTATTGCTGTTAGATGAGCCTACGAACTATTTGGATATCGAAACTCTATCCTGGCTAGAGGTCTATTTGCAAAATTACAAGGGCGCTATCCTAGTCGTTTCCCATGACCGTTACTTTTTAGATAAGCTAGTAAATATCGTCTATGAAATCGAACGTCATCAGGCGCAACGCTATGTAGGCAACTACAGCCGCTATTTGGATCAAAAGGCTATGCGTTTAGAGCAGGAGCTGCGCCGTTTTGAAAAGCAAGAGGAAGAAGTCGCTAAATTAGAGGATTTTATTCAGCGCAATATCGCTAGAGCATCTACTACCAAACGAGCGCAAAGCAGACGAAAAACACTTGAAAAAATGGATCGAATGGATAAACCGATTGCGGGTAACAAATCTGCCCATTTCTCCTTTGAAATTGCCAAAATGAGCGGAAATAACGTGCTTAAGGTTCGAAATCTTGCCATTGGCTACGAGGAGGTCACGCTTTCCTCTCAGTTGACCTTTGATTTAGAACGCGAAGAGCGCGTTGCACTAGTAGGACCAAACGGGATTGGAAAATCTACTTTACTTAAAACGATTGTGGGTCAGCTTACAGCTAAACAAGGACATACAGAGCTAGGAAGTAATGTAACCATTGGCTACTATGATCAGGAACAACGCGAGTTAAATATGAGCAAAACCATTTTGGCAGAGCTATGGGATGATTATCCTCAGATGCAGGAGAAAGAGGTCCGCACCATTCTTGGAAACTTCTTGTTTAGTGGCGATGACGTGTTAAAGAGAATTGGCGACTTGTCCGGCGGCGAGCGCGCACGTGTCTCTTTGGCTAAATTAATGCTAAAGGAAGCCAATTTCTTGATTTTTGACGAGCCGACTAACCATCTGGATATCATCAGTAAAGAGGTATTAGAGAATGCCCTATATGACTATCCTGGCACGATTTTATTTGTATCCCATGACAGATATTTTCTAAACAAAATGGCTACTCGCGTTTTAGAGATGTCTCCAACTGGAGTAACAAGCTACCTTGGTAATTACGACTACTATCTGGATAAAAAACAAGAGCTTGTAGAACAAGCTCAGGAAAAGGTGGAACAGGCAAATCCAAAAGCCTCAGCAGCCAGACCAAGCACTCCAGAGAAAAGCACCTATGAGCTTGATAAAGAAGCGAAGCGTAAAGAGCGCCAACGCCAACGACGTTTAGAAGAAATTGAAAAAAGCATTCAGGATAACGAGGAAAAAATCGCTACCTGGGAAGAAGAATTATGCCATCCTGATGTTTATTCTGATCATGTTGAAGCCCAGAAACGTAATGATCTGATTAGCCAGGCTCGAACAGCTATTGATCATTTGTATGCAGAATGGGAAGAGCTATCAATGGACTAATACTTTCTAGCTATCTTATCTTCCTGTAGAGTTAAGAGTAGTGCAGGACTTACAAAAAAAATGATCGACGTGGCCGCTGACACAATACCTGAATCATTTAAAAAAAGGCCAGCCAACGATCCTGCCATGATCCCGCTAAAACCCATAACCAAGGCGGGATAGCTGGCATACAATCTACGCATATACTGCTGCGGATAAAAGCTGATGACACTGACAATAAACAGGGATAGAAAAAATACCTTACTCCATAAAGAAACACGGATTAGGCGAAGGTTCATTTCCAGCTTCCGCTGAATAATCTGCCCCACTTCTATCCAGTTACCCGTTATAATGTCATGAGCAACTTTACCTACATGAGTCATTGGTTGCATCGAAAACAGATGAATAATAAGTAAACTCGCCATACCAACTAATAAGCTTCCTCCTATCAAGAGGAGGCTTATTTTGCGTAGACGGATTTGATAAAATCGAAGCAATGTAACCACATACGCGAGTCCAGTTGCTAAAAATCCCCCTGCATTCGTACCATACTGAGGAGAAGCCAGATACCATAGAATGATACCCATACATACGATAAGCAAAATCAGTCCCACTAGAGATAGGTTCGTCTGTTCATTTTTTATTTGCTTTCTTTCCCGTTCTTGTTCCCATTGATAAAATGCAGCAAAAAAAAGCAGGCTGGCTCCAATTAATACCCCCTCATATTCGTTACCCATTCCATAAAAACGCGCCCCAATGACCGGGTCATACCCGAGGAAAGAACGCTTCATTAAGTGAGCGCCCGTAAATCCATCTACTAATAAGCCGATCGTCGTACATACCCCTATCAGAAAAAAACCAGTTGATAGCGAGAGACGGCATAACCAGTAAGCCATTCCCCCAGCTACTATACCTAACAGCGAAAGTGTAGCAAGAACAGGTAAAGAGATATCCACAAGAGGCTCAAGCAAAAGCAAAAACGGGACTAATAGCAATGCGGTAAGCAATAGCCTTACAAATTTACGAACACGCACTGAAACCGCCCTAGATTGATACTGATAGCGATACCATAATAAAAGCCCCAACAATAAGCCAGCCAACTGAAGGATGACGAAGCTATAAATAATACTTGGTCTGTTCGCATATATACGATGAATGCGGTCTATTTTTTGGAAAAAGGAAGAGATTCTCCAATCCGACTGATTGTCTTTCACCTGCGTTACTTCAGTCGTAGAAATGAATGGGATTGGTTGATTCGTTGCAGGATGAATCACATGCCCAATTACATGTTCGGGTAAAGGCAGATGAATCCAATGGTAAACGGTTGGTAATAGATCCAATCCGCTCACTAGTCCTGGCTGACGTGTGGTTATGGACGTTAACTCGCCTGTTTTTACTCCTGAATATGTCCACATGAGAAACGGCGTCAATATGCTCTTTTCTTTGATAGCAATTGGATTAGCATCTGCAGAGAGCAGCAGAAACATTTGTCCAGGTTGTAGTTTAGCTATAATCTGACCTGCTATCTTTGCTAAATCACCAATAATTTGCTGGTACATCTGTTTAAAATGCGAGGGTGACATTTCAGGCATTTGTCTGTATAGTCTTGCCAAATCCCCATATTGCCAAATGATTAAGCTTGAGCTTTTATCCCCTGCGATCTGTTGTAACACAACATCCTTCTTTGTACGCAGACCATAAGGATAACGCAAGTCCTTTTCCAGCAGCATATCGGGCGATACCATTCCCTTTCTGATCTCTCCCGTTGAAGTAACCCCCAATAACGAGGCATGTCGTTGCTTCTTTTCTCCGTAATCAGCATTTCCGTAAAAAGCTACCGTACCATCCACACGTTCAATGCCATCTCCCATTAATCCAATTTTGGCTGTATACGGCTTGTTTTCATTATCTCTTTGCAAACGGAAAATACCGGGATAGAAGAGCGCACTTTTTTTGTTAATCGTATGCGGATTCGTCAAGCGACTCATTCGTTGTTCTGCTGTTTCGTTATTGCTTGTGGATTCATTATGCTGGTACAACGTTTCGCTGGCTTCTGTATATTGAGCCTGTCCTCCGCTACCCATCAATAAATATCCATTCGCGGCCGTTCGTGGTCCCGCAGTTCGCATCGTTAATGCTGCATAGCCCGCCTTATGCATATGACCAGCAAAAGGCTGACGGTACCGTAGCTCTTGAAGATCATTGAAAGAAAACATATCCACAGCGAGTATCATTACCTGTCGATTCTTTATAGAAATAAATGGTGTGGTTAATAGCGGAGATGTTGGATGCGAAGAGGTGGCAAATGCCGCTTTTGGAAAGCTGATCTCAAGAATGACAACCAATATAAGCATCCACCGAAGCAACTTTATTTTCATAAAGGTATTCCCCCTGTTAATAACAAGAAGCTGAATGATTATGCCGAATAATGTTATATGCATTTTTTCAACAGATTTATCCACAGTAAAAACAGCCTTTTCAACAGAAAAAAAACCATAAATAAGAGATTTATGGACTGAACATCATTGTTATCCACATTATCCACAAAGATATTAACAGATTTATTACGTTTGTTAAGAAATGATTGTGGATATTGTTCATAAGTTGATTTCAAACCCATCGACATCCTTAGTAGCTTTCCCATCTCTCCTAGACCAATTCCTTTTATGGGGATAATGAGAACAAAAAAACCCTTTTTAGCTTTATACTAAAAAGGGTTGGTCAATTCTAATCCAGGAACACCATTTAAATCAAGATCAGCAAATTTTCCCTGTTGGTATGAGACAAATCCAGCCGCCGCGATCATAGCAGCATTATCTGTGCAAAGAATAAGTGGCGGGATAGTTAGAGCCAGTCCTTCCTTTGCGCACCGCTCACGTAATGCTGAACGTAGTCCTTTATTTGCTGCTACACCACCAGCTAATAAGATTTGTTTAGCCTGATATTCTCTTGCAGCTCGAATCGTCTTTTCTACTAAAACCTCAACTACTGAAGTCTGGAAGCTTGCTGCCAGATTGGCCGCAGGAATTTCTTCTCCTCGCTGTTTTGCATTGTGAAGCGTGTTTAATACAGCCGATTTCAAGCCGCTGAAGCTAAAATCATATGAATCCTTCTCTAGCCAAGCTCGTGGCAGACTAATACTTGCTTCCCCTTCATGAGCTAGCCGATCAATATGCGGTCCACCTGGGTAAGGCAATTCCAATGAACGGGCAACCTTGTCATAAGCCTCTCCGGCCGCATCATCACGGGTTTCCCCTAAAATCTCAAAATGCCCATGCTCTTTCATATAGATTAACTCTGTATGTCCGCCAGAAACAACTAAACTGATCAGTGGGAATTGCATTTCCTCCACCAAGCGGTTCGCATAAATATGCCCCGCAATATGATGAACCCCTATAAGAGGAATTCCTTTTGCAAAGGAAATGGCCTTCGCAGCTGCTACACCGACTAGAAGCGCCCCAACTAATCCCGGGCCATAGGTCACTGCGATAGCAGAGATATCGTCCCAGCTTTTATTAGCAAGCTCTAGTGCCTCTTCTATCGTCACCGTAATATTTTCCACGTGTCTGCGAGAAGCAACTTCAGGTACGACCCCCCCGAAGCGTTTGTGTATATCAGCCTGAGAAGCAATCACGTTGGATAAAATGGTGGTGCCATTCTCAATAACGGCTGCCGATGTCTCATCACAGCTCGTTTCAATGCCTAAAATACAGACTGGTCGATTCGATTGTAATTGTTGTTCATAACGTTGTTGTACCCGCTTCATATAGCGAGATTGTCGATTACTCTTCACGTAAATTCACCCACATAATAATGGCATCTTCGTTATTATCGGAATAATATCGTTTTCGTCTTCCGTGTTCTTCAAAACCTAATTTTGTGTATAAGTTCCGAGCTACTTCATTAGAAGGGCGCACTTCCAAGGTCATTTTTTCGCCGCCCAGCACCATCGCAAGGGCCATCATCTGTTTCATGAGCCGTAATCCTACCCTTTGACCACGTACATCGGGATGAATACAAATATTGGTGATATGAGCCTCGTCAATAATCAGCCACATTCCACAATACCCTACAACCTGTCCGTCTAGTATGGCTACTATATATTTTGCATTCGGATTAATGGTTAATTCATTAATAAAGGCTTCTAATGGCCAGGGAGTCGGAAAACAAATACGCTCTAGCTCAGCAATTCTTTCCACATCATCTAATGTCATGTAACGAAATTCTATCTGCTTTGATAGTGTCTCACTCATGTAATATCCCTACTTTTCCTGTTTCGCTATCCATTTGGCTTCCGCTTCTGCCAATTGTAGATACTCAGGTACTAAGTCATGCGCAGGAATGCCCTTTCCTTCCTTCAACTGTTGAAGCCCCGTCCATGCCAAGGGTGCTGCTCTTGGATGATTGAAGGCAGGGGTTGCAAACATCGCCTTTTCTCCCAGCACATCGCTAATGACGTCACGATGTTTGTCCAAATCTTCTCCTAAAAATAGCAAGGGCTCACCAGATGTTTCTTGTTGGAGCAGATCCAACCAATCTGTAAGCAATATAATTCGTTCAGGAAGCAAAGCGTCTAGCGTCTGACAATCCTTGCTTCGATACAGGCCTGTGTATACTTGACCTCGCCTTGCATCAAAGAGCGGGACAATTCCTCCTGTAAAAGAAAGAGCATTCATTCCTACCGCTTCTAGGCTAGAGATACCAATCACAGGAATCCCAAGAGACCAAGCCATGCTTTTCGCCGTAGCTACCCCAATCCGAACTCCTGTGTAAGAACCAGGTCCCTTTGCTACAGCAATTCCTGTCAATTCTGCCGGGTCAATATTTAGTTCATCTAGCAGCGTGGATATCCCGTCCATTACTGTGACGGAATGATTTTTATTTAAATTACTTGTCCATTCTCCCCGCACTCGTGAATCATCGACCACAGCGACGCTAAGCACGAGATTGGAGGTATCAATTGCCAGCACGCACATGTTGATCAATCTCCTTACCTACCTGTTCACTTCGTTTTCCTACTACCTCAAGTCGGCATAGGCGAACATTCTCTCCTTGTTGAAGCAAATGAATCGTCATTCGATCCTCCGGTACATGATCCGGGATTAAAGAGGCCCATTCTACAACACAAACACCTTCACCATAAAAATACTCATCAAGCCCTAAATCATCCACCTGATCAGCGACCCGGTATACATCCATATGATAAAGCGGCAAACGTCCAGCATACTCTTTAATAATTGTAAAGGTTGGACTATTGACCACACGTTTCACCCCGAGTCCCCGTGCCAATCCTTGTGTAAACGTGGTTTTACCAGCCCCCAAATCCCCTTCCAACGCCAAGAAATCCCCTGGCATCAAAAGCTGAGCTAGTTTTTCTGCGAATTCCTGGGTCGCTTGCTGACTAGTAAATTCAAATTCATACGTCATTGCCTTGCCATTCCTCCATTCTTTTTATTATAGCCCTGTCGAAAATGGCATGTAAAGGCGGGTTCCTATCCCTGTGACAAGGGCTCGATACGTAATTTACCTCGACACCTGCCACACACATAGCGAGCTAGGTTAATCTTTCTCTTTCTTTTATACGAAAATCCACAGTCCGTGCAGATTAGTTGATAGCGATATGGCAGCACGATTTTTTGTCTGCTAAGTCTGGAGCAGTATCTTGCTCCACCTACCTGCTGTAATAATTGAATAAAATCCGGATCACGATGTCGATAGCCCTTTCCTTCCAGATGAAGGTGATAATGGCATAGTTCATGCTTAATGATACCAATCAGTTCTTCCTTACCATGTTCTTGAAGATGAAGGGGATTAAACTCAAGATCATGCGAACGCAATAAATATCTACCACCAGTCGTGCGCAAACGTGAGTTAAAACGAGCATGATGACGAAACGGCTTGGCAAAATCACCTACCGATATCTCTTCCACTAGTTTTTGCAATTCCTTATCGTTCACACACGTCTCCCCCTAGTCTTTCCGACTGTACTTACTATAACAAAATCTCTTGAATTCTGCTTGAAGGATACGCTACACTTGTGCATGAACGCAAGTCAATTTACAGATGGAGGCTTTCATGCGCTACCTACTTTTGCAAAAGAAGAGCGAGCTTTTTTTTGTACAAATGCCGTCATCACATATGTATCAGCTTTTAGCCCTGCTTAAACGGCTACAAAAAGAACATAACAAATTAACCGTAGTCACTAGACCCGAATTACCGTATATGCTATGCGAATGTAGTGATCTTGAACTTCTTTCAAAAGAACTAAAGATTGTAGATGGTCTTTCCTATCTGAATGAATTAGAGTCCAGCTTTTCCTGTTTGAATGAAACAGAGTACCCCCTCCGTTCCTTATTAACCGAAATTCGCGCTCTGCAAGCACAATTAGAAGGGTTAGCAGAAGACGAATAGAATGCTATCTTGTACCCAGACATTAGAATTAGGTAATGACCTATACAGACAGGTACCTTCACCTTTCTTCCTGCATACAATGCCAGTAAGAAAGCGCAGGAGGTATTTTTTATGCCACAATGGATGCGTAAACAGCTACAACGCGCCTTCTTTGGGAAGGATGTAAGACAAATTCGATTGCTAAACAGCTGTTGGTTTCTATATTTAGAAAAGCAAAGTAGCCGCCCTGAGGAATAGGACGGCTTTTTGTCCGCTTAGAGACATTAACTAGTAAAAAAACCTGCTCTTTTACAAAATAATGATTGGCACTATTCTTCGGGAGAAATCATGGTCATACCAACCCGCTGACGTTTCTCGTCAATATCCATTACCCAGACATCAACGATATCTCCAACTGCTACAACATCAAGAGGATGTTTTACGAATCCCTTTTTCAACTGAGAAATATGGATCAGCCCATCATTTTTTAGCCCGATATCAACAAATGCACCAAAATCAACCACATTGCGAATCGTACCCTGCATCTTCATTCCCTTGCTCAGGTCTGTTATTTTCAAAACATCTTTACTTAACAGCGGCTTAGGCAGCTCATCACGCGGATCACGTCCTGGGCGTAAAAGGCTATCTACAATATCTTTTAAGGTTGGTTCACCAATCTCAAGCTCTGCTGCCATTTGTGGCAAAGAAATATTCATGACCTGCTTCTTACAAGCCTCACTGCCAATTTCCTCAGGCTGGATTTGTAAATGTGTTAACAGCTTGTACGTAACCTCATATGACTCTGGATGAATAGGAGTACGATCAAGAGAGTTCTCTCCGTCCATAACACGCAAGAAGCCGATGCATTGCTCATAGGTTTTAGCACCCAACCGAGGTACCTTTTTTAATTGGGATCGGTTTGAAAATTTCCCATTCTCTTCACGAAGTTTCACAATATTTGATGCTACTTGCTTGTTTACTCCGGATACATATTGAAGCAAAGAAGCAGAAGCTGTATTCACATCCACTCCGACGTGATTAACTGCTGATGATACCACGAATTCAAGACTTTCCGCTAAACGAGTTTGCGATACATCATGCTGATACTGTCCAACACCCACTGATTTTGGATCAATTTTTACCAATTCAGCCAGCGGATCTTGTAAACGGCGAGCGATAGAAATAGCACTTCTTTCTGCTACATCCAATTCAGGAAACTCTTCCTTCGCTAACGCTGACGCCGAATACACAGATGCTCCTGCTTCATTCACAATGATATAGGAGACATCACGCTTTGCTTCTTTTAATACATCAGCGATAAACTGTTCAGTCTCCCTAGAAGCTGTACCGTTCCCGATTGCAACTACATCTACCTGATATTCATCAATAATTTTTTTCACGGTTTCACTAGCTTCTTTGACTTTGCTTACTGGTGGCGTTGGATAAATCACATTTATGTAAAGCTTTTTACCCGTATCATCCACCACGGCAAGCTTACAGCCAGTACGAAACGCAGGGTCAACACCCAATACCACTTTTCCTTTAAACGGAGGCTGAAGCAGCAAGTTGCGTAAATTCTCAGCAAAGATGTGAATCGCTCTCTCCTCAGCTACCTCTGTCAATTCATTCCTTACCTCACGTTCAATAGAAGGAGCAATTAAACGCTTGTAGCTATCCTCAATTGTTTGCTTGATTGCATCCTCAACGACCGTCTTCTGGGTTAGTATTTTTCTTTGTAGAAATGCAATGATATCCTCCCCAGGCGTTTCTAAAGAAACCTTAAGAATCCCTTCCTTTTCACCACGATTGATGGCCAGAACGCGATGAGGAACCACTTTTTTGACCGGCTCGGAGTAACTATAATACATTTCATAAACATTTTTTCCGTCTTCTTCTTTTTCCTTTTGCTCCGTGAGCAGGATAGCTTTCATGAACGTTTTTTCACGAATCCATTTCCGATATTCTGCATCATCGGAGATTTGTTCAGCAATAATATCCATTGCCCCCTGCAAGGCATCTTCTGCTGTTTCAACACCTTTTTCGGTGTCTATATAACGACTAGCTTCTGAGGAAGGATCACCTGTCTGCGGTAAGGACAGTATATAAGCGGCAAGAGGCTCTAATCCTTTTTCTTTGGCAATCGTAGCACGTGTACGGCGTTTTTGCTTATAAGGACGATAAAGATCCTCCACCTCCTGAAGCTTGGTGGCTTTTTGAATTGCGATTGATAATTCTTCTGTTAGCTTTCCTTGCTCCTCAATTAAACGAAGAACCTCTTCTTTTCTGACAATTAAATTTCGTAAGTAACGTACACGTTCTTCAATAGTCCGTATTTGTGTCTCGTCTAATTGACCAGTCATTTCTTTTCGATAGCGAGAAATAAATGGAACGGTATTTCCTTCATCAAGTAAGGTTATTGTGTGTACGACCTGCTGAACACCTACACCTAGTTCTCGTGCAAGGGTGGCAGCCATTTGTTTAACATCCATGTACCTATCCTCCCAAGGTTTACAGAAGTTCTCAATCTTTTTACATCTAACTAGTATGATAGCCCCCTGAGGTTTCGTTTACAAGTTTACCTAGGCTGGAGGACAGGGTTTCCCCTAGATTTTGTAAGGATCTACGTTGTAATAAAGAGACTTCCAGCTCTGAAATCTACTCTTGATGAAAAAAGGACCCTTCGCCTTTAATCGCGAAAGATCCTTTTTTCATCCGTTATTAAAAATCTATTAATCCGAGGCTGATCTGAAGTGATTCATTCACTCTTTCCATCATCTCATCGTCTAGATGAGTGATTTTATCAGTCAACCTTTGCTTATCAATGGTTCTTATTTGTTCCAATAAGATGACAGAGTCACGATCAAACCCATATGTTTTTGCATCGATTTCCACATGCGTAGGCAGCTTTGCCTTTTGAATCTGAGCAGTGATCGCAGCGACGATAACCGTCGGACTAAATCGATTTCCAATATCGTTTTGTATAACTAATACCGGTCTAACTCCACCTTGCTCGGAGCCAACCACAGGGGAAAGGTCCGCGAAAAATACATCGCCACGTTTAACATTCACATACTACACCCCGCTAACTAAGCGGTCTAAGGTAAGATCGGCTTCCTCTTCTGCTTCAAAAGCCTCCGATGCCATATTGAGATTGATTTTAGCCATTTCCAAATAGCCACGTTGCATTGTTTCTCGTATAAAGCGTTTTTTTCGTTCCTTGAGGTAGAGACTCATCGCTTGACGAATCAATTCACTTCGGTTTGATCTCTCTTTCTGCACGACGCCGTCTACCTCTTGCAATAAATGTTGCGGCAAACTGATCATGATACGTTTTGTATTGCTTTTAGACAAGACAAATCCACCTCCAGCCATGACCGTACCCTCTGTTCTCGAACGCTTTCCGTTCTCTTCTGATCTTATCAGTACCATTATGTCGAACCATATGCAAAAATATACCTTTTTGATGCTTTTCACCGATGCATGATGCCCACCTTAAAAGGTATTCGATCTTTTCCGCTAAATTCCTGCCATTTTTCGATATTCTTCCAAGAATTTATTGGCAATTCCATGACAGATACCGACAATTTTCCCATTTCGTAAGTAAACGCGAGGAATGCGATAATTGAGCATACATGTTACTTCATAATTGATTGTTCCCAAACACTCGGCTATCTCATCGAGCGTAATTTCTTCATTCCCTTGTTTTCCGTACAAAACCACTTCGTCCCCCACCTGGGCATCTCCTGAGTGAATATGAAGAATGGTTTGGTCCATACACACTCTGCCTACAATAGGCTCTCGTTTGCCATGACATAAGGCGACACCTCGATTAGACAATAAACGGGGAAAGCCATCACCATATCCGATTGGCACAGTGGCTATCTGTTCTTGATCGGTGGTTGTATAGGTGGCTCCATAGCTGATTGTGGAATGCGGGGGCATATTTTTCACATGGGAAATTCGGGTTTTTAAGCTGAGAGCTGGTTTTAGATCAAGTACATGCTGTTGTTTTATGAAGTCGGAAGGATACAATCCGTATAAGCCTATGCCCAATCGAATCAAATCATAACTCCATTCTGGAAAAACAATAGCTGCAGCCGTATTATTGCAATGAATGAGAGGAAGCTTATAGCCTGCTTGCTCAACAGCTTTCAGACGTTCCTGAAATAAGGTGTGCTGTCCTTTTACATGTGTAGTGTCTTCCTCATCTGCGCAAGCAAAGTGCGTGAATATTCCAACCCAACGCATGGAATCATTTGTAGTTATCGTATGGATAAGCTCCAGTAATTCTTTTTCATCACTTACCCCGATGCGTCCCATACCTGTATCAACTTTGACATGAATCTCCAACTTTTTAGAACTGCCTACCAAAAGACGGGCAGCATCTTGCAGCCACTGAAGATGATAAACGGTCAATTGAATATTCTCTTCTACAGCGGTTTGCATAGCATCTACGGGGGTATAACCTAAAACAAGGATCGGTGCTGTAATACCTGCTCGTCGCAGCACAAGCGCCTCGTCTAAAGCAGCTACCGCCAGTCTGGTAGCTCCATGCGCAAGTGCTTCTCTGGCCGTATATTCTGAACCATGACCATATCCATCCGCTTTAACTACTGCCATTATTTCTGAGTGGGCAGGGATATGTTGGCGCAGGGCAGAGACATTAGCCGCAATCGCATCCAGATCAACTTCTATCCATGTATCGCGGGCATATGGCTTCATGAATTATCGCCTCTTATTCTTTCTGTTAATAACATGTAGTCTCTCGTTTAAATGAGCTAGAAATTTATGAGATATCATGAGGGGCATACGTTTTCCGTTAATACGATACATATGTCTCCCTTCAATAATCGGCTCTACTTGCGTCAGTGGATACGCTGTTTCCTGTCCACGAATATTGATAATGAGATGAGATTTCGTCACAGTGTAAGTTGGTCGAAGTCTCCACTTATAAAAGAACGGAGCCAAGCCCACCAGTGCTACAGCACTTGCTATGGCGATTACTTTAAATACTGTGCTATCCCGATCACCAAAAAAATTCGACAGCAAAATCATGATTATCACAAAAAGTACCGTTTCCATAATTCGCATTTTAGCATCCTTACGTAAGAATAAATCTGAATAGGTCGCTTTTTCATGATAAAGTACCTCACCATATTCATGTTTCATCTGAGTTGAATCACCCCTTATAAATAACTCGTTACGTATCTTACCGTTTTTTTGGGGAGCCTGTCAATGAAGCAACATGAACTGTCAGAAAAATTTGTCTATATTTGCCGATTATATACTGCTTGAGTGGGCAAGTAATGTCTCTAGTTCGTACATATACTCTTCTTTCCTCATGATACATAGAAAAAGAGACGAAGACACTTCGCCTCTTGTAGCTGCGATGCTTTATTTACCGCCTACACCATAAGTAGATTGTGCTACTTTTAGCATTTCATCTTCAGGCAAGTCCCCAGAGAGTGTGAATTCGACACCATCCAGCTCCCATTTAAGAATGCGTTTTTCTTCAGCAGTCTGATACAGAACACCAATGGTAAAACCAAGATCTACAGGCATTCCTTGTTCATAAGAAACGGTAGCAGCCGTTGGGCGGCTTTCCATCAAGGAGTAGTTGTACTCTCCTTTATATTGTAACAATACGCTCTTCTCATTATTATGAGTCACTGGTTCAATGTTGTTTAGTTTAATTCCTGCTGGTACATAAGTTGGCTGTATAACCCCAAATTGGCTCGTAGGCTTCTTCACACCTGTTTCAGTTTGACCCATAGTAGGAACAGAAGGGAGGGCACTAGTCATGTTCTTATCTTTATCGAACGCGTCCTTCGGAAATTCAGGGTTAAAGTTGAACTCAGTGAAATTAATTTCTACCAGCTTATTCATATTATTGTCCATAATCTCGGCTCTCGTTGGTCTCAAATCATTGCTCATCCAAATTTTTTGCTTGCTAAAGGAACGATTGCCACTGTAGTTCGCTTTTACTTCAAAGACATACTCCTTATCATCCATTTTCAATTTACGATCAGCATCATTTACAATACTGTTAACCAACGTTTCATATAAGTAGAGAGGTCCATTGTTTTCTGGCCATCCACTTTGAAAACGGAAGCTTTTTTTCAGATGTGGAGTTAAGACAAAAACACCTTCATCATTACGTAAAATAATTTGTGTAATGTTGCGCTGTTTAGATGTGAGAGCTACACGATAATTATTTTGTTTAGAATACCAGACCTCCACATCATATTCTTGTGGTGTGGTACCGGTTTGCAGAGTTAACACTGCATTGGTCTTGTAACCGGTAATTTTGTCCATCTTCCCTCCTAATTCATTCACTACATCCTCTGGTGTCTTTGTCCCGAAGCATCCCGTCACGAGCAACGAGAGCACCAATAGCATGACTAAACCTAAAGCTCTACGTTTCATTACCTCAACTCCCCTTGTCTAGTTTCGACAATGAAGGGCTTGACTGTCTATTTCCTAGGAAATTTGTCAGATAGCTATCCAGCCAGCTCCAGTCAACATATTCTACAAGCCGACTGAATCTTGCACATTCCGCAAATATTCCTGCGCTAACAGAACTTTAGTAAAGTCTGTAGAGCTAACAGTTTCCCCTCCTGCTCTATGCGTTATATATCTATGAGCCTTCTCATCCCAATATGCAGACAAGTTAGAGTTTGTCTTGGATAGCCTGCAAAAATCTAAAAAGACCCTCACCCCAGGGGTGAAGGTCTTTCGCGAAACCTATTATTTAGTAGCGTTGTTTTGTTGAGCAGCGCGAGCAGCAGAAACTCGGTTCTGCTTTTGCACTTGAGCTACGTTCGTTTCGCTTGCGAACTCAGTCGCTGTATTTTGTTGTGCAGCAGCACGAGCAGCAGAAGCTTGATTTTGAACTGCGTTTGTTTCACTTGCGAACTCAGTTGCTGTATTTTGTTGTGCAGCAGCACGAGCAGCAGAAGCTTGATTTTGTCTTTGTACTTGAGCAGCATTTGTTTCACTTGCAAACTCAGTTGCTGTATTTCGTTGTGCAGCAGCACGAGCAGCATTGTTCAAATCTTGTTGTTTGTTTCTCATGGATATCTCACCTCCCTTGATGACACATATAATTTGTGCGTAATCAAGAGAGCGTATCCACACCTTATTTTAACAGGTATATCTCAAAATGAACTTTTAAACGATCATTTAAATCGAATATTTTACCCGGAATATCTTCGTCATTTCCGTATGAATATACAAAAAAGGAGCCTTTACTAGCACTCCTTTTCGTATGATGGTCTTCTCTATCTAACTGCTTAAGGTAACACGCTGTTGCTTTTCAACAAGTGGCTTAACATCAGGCAAATGCTCAAGAATGATCTTCATAACTGGAGCAGCCTCGTTGTTTAGGGAGTAAAATACCCAGGCCCCACGGCGTTCTTCCTTTACCAATCCTTGTCCTTTGAGTTTCGCTAAATGTTGGGAAACGGATGGCTGAGAAGCTTGTAAAATTTCTACCAAATCACGTACACATAGAGATTGAACTTGTAACAAAGCCATAATGGTTAATCTCGTCTTGTCACCGAGTAGTTTGAATAAGTCAGCAAGCACCATCATTTGAATCATATCTGTGGTCTCCATATTCTTCCCACCTTTGTATAAACTTTCTTCACCAAGTATACTATATGGATAGTGAAAATTGGAATCCAAGGTTTTGATTTCTCTGAGTAATAACACGATTTTTACAGTTACACTTGAATTGGAGAAAAAAAAGAACGGCTTTAGCCGCTCTTCAAAATAAAGGGGGGTATAGCTGTATCTCATAATCAGCCAAAACGGCCGGAGATATAGTCCTTCAGGCGTTGATCTTTAGGATTCTCAAACACCTCAGTGGTTTGGTTCATTTCAATGCATTCACCTTGTAAAAAGAATGCTGTTTTATCAGAAATACGAGCAGCTTGTTGCATGTTATGCGTTACCATCACCAACGTATAGCTTTCCTTTAATTGTATCAACAGCTCCTCTATTTTAGCTGTAGCAATAGGGTCGAGGGCAGATGTCGGTTCATCCAACAAGATGATCTCTGGTTCTACGGCTAGAGCCCGTGCAATACATAAGCGTTGCTGCTGTCCACCTGATAAACCATGGGCGGGTTTATGCAAACTATCCTTTACCTCTTCCCACAAGGCTGCCTGCCTCAAGCTAGCCTCAACCAATTCCTCTAGTTGCTTCTTATCTCGAATCCCATGTAATTTCGGACCATATACAATGTTTTCATAAATGCTTTTTGGAAAAGGAGTAGGCTTTTGAAACACCATTCCGACTTGCTTACGTAATTGCTCCACATCCCAATTGGCATCATATATATTTTTACCTGCAATCTGAATGCTTCCGGTGATTTTCACTTGCGGAATCATATCATTCATGCGGTTAATTGTCCGTAAAAAGGTTGATTTCCCACAGCCGGAAGGACCGATTAAAGCGGTAATTGATTTTGGTTCAATCTCCATTTCAATATGCTTTAAAGCATGTGTTAATCCGTAATAGACATGCAGGTCTTGCACCTTAATCATGCTCAAGAACTTCGCTCCTCTCCTTGCTTGTATTCACAGATTACACGACAGACATGAAGCCTGTATGAGATTTATGTAAATTTTTTTTAAAGGTGTACAAGAAACAGCGGGCTTTCCTTTTGGGTCAAAGCCAGCATGAATAATCTAAATTTGAAAAGGAAATCATGAAACTACTTATAAAGAAAGGAGTGAGTAGGGGCATGGATAAATTAGTATTGCTTCTTGTTATTATCGGTGCTATCAACTGGGGGCTAGTTGGCTTATTCCAACTTGATGTGGTTGCCACCTTGTTTGGGGGTATGAACTCTACTTTAAGTCGTATTATTTACACGATTATTGGTATTTCCGGAATTTATGCTATCAAGTTTTTTGGGAGCGACCGTCAACGTACCTAGAAATCAGCTATGTGTACAAGCCGACTCATATAAAACGAAAAACGGTGCGTCATGCTAGACACACCGTTTTTTTGTTTCTACCTCATATTCTATTCAGGTTCGTTCTGTTAGGGTGTAGAACGAGTTAATGGTTCATCAATGCTAACATGCCCCATGAGGGATTCTGTCTTTTTCCCATCTACTAAAACAACGATTTTCATAACCTCTGGGAACTGAAACATGGTTTGTTTCAATGCATCAATAGCAAAGGCTTCACCACTAGAGCCCATATTATATTGGTTTGTCCCCTTAGCATCAATGGTTAACGTACCGTTTTCAAACGTAATGGAGTGGTAACCAAAATCTTTCCACAGTGCATTATGTTCTGGCTTGGATGGTTTCCCCAGCAATTCCATTGCCTTTGCATACTTGTCCTTGTCAGATGCAGGCGCTGTAATCTGCTGCTTCTCTTCTATTAGCTTGGTTAGATCATTGTCTGCATAGTAAAGGGTAAGAGTTAGCTGTTGTGTTTCCTTCACAGGTTGTTCTGTCTTGGCATCTTTAGATGGTTCCACTGGCGTAGAATTGTTATTGCATGCAGCCACTAGTAAGGCTAGAAGGGCACACATGATAAGAGCTATTCGTTTCATCTCACACCTTCCTTTCGTTTCCTTAGTAGGTTTGGTAATACTCAAAGATCGCATCTGCTAATGATTTTGCTACTTTATCTTGAAACTGTGGGGACATTAATTGAGTATTTTCGATTTGATTCGTGAGAAATCCTGTTTCTGTTAATACAGCAGGCATTTTCGTGTTCTTTACAACATAAAAGTTGTTTTGTTTCACTTTCCGATCAGGGAATTGAGTGGCCGCCAATAGGTGCTTATGAACCACACGCGCTAAATCCAAGCTATTCTGATTGTAATAATAGGTTTCGGTTCCGCGCGTTTCCGGATTAAAGGAGTTGGCATGTACGGAGATAAATACATCAGCATCTATCTCATTGGCTATATCTGTACGCTCCTTTAGCGTCAAATACGTATCGGTGCTGCGGGTTGCGATGACTTGAAATTCTTTATGCTGTTTTAGGTATTCAACTAGACGATTAGCTACAGATAAAGTAAAATCCTTTTCATAGTTGCCGACCGTTCCTTTAGCTCCTACATCATGACCACCATGCCCCGCATCTACAACAATGAGATACCCCGTTTTTTGCGGTTTAGCTTGTAATTGCAGCTTTACACCATCATTTGTCGACACTAGCTGATATTTACTTGAGCGATTCAATTCCACTACAACTCTGACCGTTTTAGGATTGTCCTGATATTGGCTGTATCGAATCGATCGGATAAGCGGCTGAGTTTGTTGGCTGACTGCGCTAATGGATGCATCATTGGAATCTCCATCACTTAGCTCCAATTTTTCTGGACTATCCATATTAGAGGAGGAATAATTGGAGGAACTGCTCTCTTTCCTTTGATCAATCACTATCTCTTTGTTTTCCTCGTCACGCATTTTATTGGATAGTTCCATTTCCGGGAAATCCATGACAATCCGATAGGGATTTTGTAAGACTGACACAGTTGGCGATACCTTATATCTGGTTTGAATCTGAACACTTTCATCCTGTGGCTCAATATCTGTCAATCTGTTCATGCGAGTAATAACCACTTCATTGCGCTTTTCGTCCCATTCGGCTACATCTGTTCCGATACTGTCTGTTATATCTTGTAAGGATATAACGGTCGTCGAATCAATTACTTTCTTCAAGCTGGCCTTGGCAGTCAGCTCGTCTTGGGAAACTCCCAATCTGTCTGCAATCGTCTTCACTGGTAATAAAACCTTATCCTCCCAGTGATATACTTTCTCAGTAGCCGGTAAAGATTGTCCATTAATTTGCGTCTGAACAGGTTGGTTGACAATTACGGTCCGGCTGTCATTATCCCATCCTACCGTCGCTCCTAATGCTTCCCCCACAAATCGCAGCGGTAGTAGCATCCGATTATTAATGAGCTCGGGCGTGGCCTCTAAGGTCTGTGCTTTCCCGTTTATGTAGGCTTTCTTGCTGCTTAACTGCAAAATTACCTCTCGATTATCTTTCGTAATCTTAGCCTTTCGCTCCTGTTGGTTCCAATCAATTTTTGCTCCCAAGCCCTCTGCAATAACGCGAACAGGGACAAGGGTGCGTCCGTTAGAGATGAGCGGAGGAACTTCCGCATTAACGCTCCTACCCTCGATCCGTAATTGTATATTGCCCTGTGTCGACTGTCCTGCGGCATCTATTGCTTGAGGCGCCATCCAAATAAAACTACTCAAGGCAACCAAGCCTAAAACAAACTTTTTCAAAATTTCTCCTCCCCTATCTTGCTGTTCATTACTTTAGACGTTACTTGATGAGAAAAGTTTTTAGGCTTTTGGTACTAAAAATCCTCACACTAGCTTCAAGTGACGATAATTTATAATAGCAAAACAATTGGGCTAGTGGTTCATTATTAGCCGTATAACAGTAAAAAAAACTGCCCCCTCAAGTTAAAGACATGGGGGCAGCTTTTCACCGTAATCTTTTTTACAAAATTCACTTTTATCTTTTTGGTTTTTATAAACCATTTTCGTTACCGTTTTTTTGTCTCATATTTAACTGGAATAGGTAAGTTATTTGTTTGGAGGTTGCCTAATATCTGTTGGATTACATTAGCTACGGCAGGATTAGAAAGAATCTGCATGGTATCCTTCATCTTAGATTTCGATATCTTTGGCATCACTTTGCTAATTTCCGGCATTATGGAAGATAGCTGGGGGAGCAACGGTAGCACTTGCTCCAAATTAATTCCGGGACTTGGTTTGGGTGGTTCTTGCACAATGACAGGCTCTGGCGGCTTCCCTCTCCTAGGAAAAAGACTAAAGCTAAGCCGTTTACGTTCTGGCTCGACAGGTCGTAGCCTTCCTAACATCATCTTTATTTCTTGAATTTCTCTTCGGAGATGGGCCATTTCTTGTTGAACATGTGCATGTTGGTTTTGCTGAATTGTGGATAGCATCCTTAGTTGATTGCTTTGGGTTGAGTTTCGACGTTTTAGTGGTGTCTTCTTTGAAATGACAACCCTCTCCTTTACTTCATCCCTTTTTTGATTCTGTCTAAATCACTTTGGTCTAGGCCCTTTTTCTTCAATTGATCCAGCATGCTGCCAATGTCTTTTTTCTGCATAAGTTTCTTTACTTGCTCTGTATAATTGTCCAAGTCCCTTTTTGATAAATCTTTACCTGATCTACTTGCTAAATCCTTGATAACCTCACGAATTCCTGATTCCGTTTTTAATTTATTCTTGTCAACTGTCGCCGCCAATTTCAAAATTTTTCCCCAGTCCATAATCATCCTCCCCTGATATCATCGTTCTCTTTACTCTATGAAATAGATGGTAAACTCGCTTGGTCATTTGTCCTATCAAAACGAAAAAAACAGAATTCCCTCTGGAACTCTGCTTTTTTCTGTTACCATTTATTTGGTTTTTAACGTTTATTCAAAAGAAGACCACTTGAAATCTACATTACCCATAGCATCTACAACAGCACCTTTGAGGTTGTCATTTTGTAGCCAAACATTGGAATCAAAGTAGATCGGAATAACTGGCATTTCATCAATAATAATTTTCTCTGCATCTGCTAAATACCCTTTGCGTACCTCTGGGTTTGTTTCAGCATCAGCTTTATTTAACAGTTCTTTGTATTTTGCATTTTCCCATTTGGTATCGTTGTTTCCACCAGTTTTATCTTTATAGATCTGTAAGAAGCTAATTGGATCATTGTAATCGGCATTCCAGCCATTGCGACCTACTTGGTAGTTACCTCTGTGTAGGTCATCAATAAATACTTTCCATTCTTTGTTAGTCAGCTTCACGTCAATATCAAAAGCCTTTTTCCATTGATCTTGAATCGCTTCCGCAATCTTCTTATGCTTTTCCGCAGTATTAAAGGAAATTTCAATTGGTGGAAGCTTCGTTAACCCCTCTTCCTTCATACCTTCAGCAAGAAGCTTTTTCGCTGTATCTACATCGCCATCTTTAAAGAAACCCTCTTTTGCTAAAGCCATAGTTGGAGGCAGCAGATTAGTAGCAGGGGTTTGGCCAGATTGTGTAATGTTATCTGTAATTGTTTTGCGATCAATTGCATATGCAAATGCTTTACGGATTTTTACATTATTAAACGGTGCCTTCTCCGTATTAAATTTGTACCAATAGATACCTGCTTTTGGCTGAACATGCAATTTGCCGGATGCCATGTTATGAGCGATTGCATCAATTGGCAGCATACCATTAGGCTGACCTGCCCAATCAAGGTCTCCATTTTCAAACATGGACAGCTCTGTATTTTCATCATCAATCATTTGATAGACGATTTTTTCCAATTTTACGTTATCTTTATCCCAGTAATTATCATTTTTCACAAGAACGATTTCGTTTTTGTGCTTCCAGGATTCCATTTTAAACGGTCCGTTACCAACATGCGTACTTGCCTCTCCTGCCCATTTTTCGCTAGATGTTACAACTTTTTCATTTACAGGATAAAGCGTATAGAATGCTGTTAGCTCTAGGAAGAACGGAGTTGGATTGTTCAAGGTGACTTCAAGCGTGTGCTCATCAAGCGCTTTTACACCAACATCCTCAGCCTTGGCTTGCCCTTTGTTATAAGCTTCTGCATTTTTCAAATAATACAATTGATAGGCATAAGAAGCCGCTGTTTTCGGATTTAGTACACGTTTCCAGGCATATTCGAAATCTTTTGCTGTTAATTTTTCACCGTTAGACCATAGTGAATCGCGTAAAGTAAATGTATAAGTTTTGCCATCTTCAGAAATTTTATAATCTTTCGCTACAGATTTTGTTATGTCCCCGTCTTTACCTGAGCGCATCAAGCCATCAAAAGTCGCTCTCAAAATGGCAGAGGAAGCATTGTCATCCGCAAGGCCAGGGTCCGCAGTAGGTGGTTCAGAATGCAGATTCACACGTAGGACTTGCTCATGAGTACCACTAGCCGCTCCTGTTTTATTCTCAGAGGCTGCATTGCCACCACAGCCGGCCAATGCTGTACTAAGAACTAAAATGGAGCTTACAGCTGCAAAAACGCTTTTATTCATGTGTATTATGCCCCCTAAAAAAAGATATATAGAATTAAATATACCTTGTTTTTTTCGGTAACAAACACTTTTATAACGAAAATTAATTTTAATTTATGTTACAAAATTTACATTTATATGTTCAAAAAAATAAAGAGGAGCATCATTTGCCCCTCTTTTATCCATCTGATTTCTAGTAATCTTATTGTTCTAAATCTGCCCATTTCCAGTCAATGTTACCCATAGCATCGAAGCTTACACCCTTCAGCTTAGGATTTTGCACCCAAGAATCAGTGTAGAAGTAGACTGGGATAACTGGCAGTTCGTCCATGAAGATTTCCTCTGCCTTTTGTAATAACGCATCACGTTTTGCTTTGTCTAGCTCTTTTTGAGACTCGTTCACAAGTCGTTTGTATTCAGCATTTTCCCAGTTAGTATCGTTGTTTCCACCCTTTTTATCACGGAACAACTCAATATAGTTAATTGGATCGTTAAAGTCAGCATTCCAGCCCATACGTCCGATTTGGTAGTTACCTTGGTGTAGTTTATCCAAGTATACCTTCCACTCGGAATTCTCTATCTTCACATCAACGCCCAGACCTTTTTTCCATTGGTCTTGAACAGCTTCTGCAATTTTTTTATGATTTTCAGAGGTGTTGATTGAAATCATAACTGGAGGCAGCTTATCCCAGCCCATTTCTTTCATACCCTCTGCTAAGAGCTTTTTAGCTTCGTCTACATTATTATCTTTAAAGTAACCCTCTTTTTTAAATGCCATAGTAGGTGGTAGCATTCCCATTGCTGGAATTTGTCCGGACTGTGTTACGTTCTTAACGATCGCATCACGATTTACAGCATAGGCAAATGCTTTACGGATTTTGGCGTTATTAAATGGAGGTTTCTCCGTGTTCATTTTATACCAATAAATAGATGCTTTTGCCTTTGTAATCAAAGTATTATTTTGTTGCAGAGCAGGAATTGAATCCAACGGAATATTGCTTAGAGGGTTACCTGCCCAATCCAACTCACCGTTATCATACATGGAAAGCTCGGTATTTTCATCCTCTACCATAGAGAATTCAAGCTTGTCGATTTTTACAACATCGGCATCCCAGTAGTGTTCATTTTTCTCAAGAGTCATTTTGCTCTTATGTTCCCAGTTCGTCATTTTAAATGGTCCGTTACCAACGATGGTCTTAGCTTCTTTAGCCCAATCCTTGTTGGATTCAACCAGCTTTTTATTTACAGGATAATACGTATAGAAGCTAGTAAGCTCCAGGAAGAATGGTGTTGGGTTTTCCAATTCTACTTCCAAGGTCTTATCGTCAGTCGCTTTAACACCTATATCCTCTTTTTTACCTTTTCCTGTGTGAAATGCTTCCCCACCTTTAATGTAATACAGTTGGTAAGCATAGTTGGATGCTGTCGCTGGATCTAATGCACGCTTCCAAGCAAATTCAAAATCGTGCGCTGTCAGCGGCTCGCCGTTGCTCCATTTAGCATCTCTTAAATGGAAGGTATATTTCTTGCCATCAGTTGAAACATCAATTTTTTCAGCTACGGATGGCTGTGGTTTTCCTTCGCTGTCGGTACGAGTCAAGCCATCAAAGATTGCACGGATCACTGCACCAGAAGTGGTGTCCTCCGCAATCCCAGGGTCTGCTGTTGGTGGTTCAGTATGCATGTTCAAACGCAATACCTTCTTCTCACCTTTTGAAGCTTCTTGTTTCGACGCATCAGTAGCTGCCGGTGCTGATGTGCTTGTGTTACCTCCACATCCTGCTAAAGCTGCGCCCAAAACCAAAACGGAACTCATTAGTACAAAGATATTCTTTTTCATCTTTTTGTGTCCCCCTTTTTTCTTTCTCATTTGCTTTACTATACTCTTTTTCAGAATAATATAATATAATTTTCTTTTACATTTAATTATTTTTTATTAATTATCAAGATAAATAAATAAAAATAAAGTGTATTTTTGGTAATACAGAACTAAAAATTACTGTAATAGGTTTTTATGGTTCTAATTTACTAAAAATGAAATAGTTTTGCAATTCGGTAATTCTGTCAAATTGCAAAAATCGATTCCGGTTAGGTGCCAAAACATTTTGTTCTACTCCTAGTTTTATCCTTTTCTCCTATAAGTATCCTTGTGAACCGTTTTCGTTTTCTTACGAACTTTGGGACCACCAACATGAGACATCCTGAATGACATGAATGAAAAAAGCAGTCCTTTATACAGTTTCAAGTAAATGACTGAAAATTGTAAATTTATGTTGAAATACGCTTAACGAAACGATACAATCTACGTTAGATAATTCTGACAATTATTTGTTTTATTCCTGTTTATGATTGCAAGTGGATTATGGATCGTTGTTACGCTACTCTTATCGTCGTTTCTATACCTATAAGGAGATGTATTGTATGGAACAAAAACCTATCTTAAAAGAAATCCACCCTATTATCGAAATTGGCTCTGACACTCTCCAAATTGGACAAGTATCTGGCTTCCTCAATCATATTCCCGATGAAACGGGGTCTATAAAAACATTACTTCAGCTACTTGATGGTACCCGCACTAGTAAGCAGATACACCAGGAGCTAGTCAGCAAGCATCCAGAGGTCACATTTGAGGAGTTAACAGAGGCGATTACTGCCCTGAACTCTCTGGGTTATCTTGAAGATCAGACCTGGGAAGAAACAACTTCTCTCTCAACGGCTCAAAAGGATCGGTATCGGGCAAATCTTCGCTTCTTTTCGATTTATTCGGATATAGACAATCCTCCTAGTAAGATTCAAGAAGATTTGCTGCAAAAGAAAGTAACTATTCTTGGATCAGGGGCCTTTGGCTCTACTCTTCTCTCTAGCTTTGCTGGTCTGGGTGTTACAAATGTCCGAATTGCAGATTTTGACCGTGTGGAGCTGAGTAATTTAAATCGCCAATTATTATTTAAAGAAAGTGATATCGGGCGGTTAAAAATCGAAGTAGCGGAGGAATTTGTTACAGAACGCAATTCAAGCATGTCAGTAGAAACCATTCGGAAGAAAATCTCCTCTGTTGACGATGTTAAGGAGCTTATAGCAGATAGTGATCTTGTTATTTTAGCTGCTGATACCCCTTTTTTCTTCATTCAAAGATGGGTAAACACAGCATGCGTTGAATTAGAAATCCCTTATATTGCAGGTGGAGTTAATGTAACAGAAGGAACCTTTTATCATATTTCCCCTAAAAAAACGCCTTGCTTGGATTGTTTCCATCTGTATCACTATGATCAAAACCCAGATCAATATGAACAGGATCTCAGATATTTGGTGGATTCAGGATATCATCTTCCTACAGCTACTATTGCTCCGAATTTATCCATTATTACAGGAATTATTGCTTCTGAAGCATGCAAAATTCTCACAGGTACAAGCCAAGTTCAATCTCAGGGAAAATTCGTGTCGATCAACTTCTTAACTTATGAAACAAAAATCATTTCCGAAACGGAAAGAAAAGAGCTGGATTGCCCGACCTGCGGTGAAGGAAATCGAACACTTTCTATCTTCTCGCTGAAGCAATCAGCCGAAGAAGTGCTTAGCTAACGGAGGAACGAACGAATGAAATTAACAAATACCAGTAAGCTGCGTATGCATCCCTTACAAAAACGTCAGGTCAATGAAGAAGAAACCATAATTGGTCGACCCGATAAAAGTGAATATATCATGCTGCCTACCTTCGCAGTCGAAATCATTGAGATGCTAGATCAGGGGCAAACCATCATTCAGGTAGCTGAAGAAATGGAAAAGCGCTTTGGTGAGCCTGTTGATGTTCGCGATTTTGCACTCGATCTGATTAACGAATATCAATTTGTATACACAGTAGATGGAGTAGTCGTAAATGAAAAAGAGATACGCGTCGATCATTTACCATGGATATCCGAACGTGTTGGGAAAGTATTATTTAATAAATGTACCTTCTCTTTCTCTATTGCCTGCTTTTTATCTGCTGTTACTCTTCTCTTAGTTCATCATGAATATTTTCCCGTGTTTACCGATATTTTTAGCTCGCCATCCTTGACCACTTCTCTTTTGCTAGCAGTTGTTGTTAACTATCTGTTTTTGTTCATCCATGAGACAGCCCACTTAACTGCTGTGCGTTCTCTTGGGGTAGGAAGCCGAATCGGTTTTAGCCATCGCCTATTCTTTCCTGTGGCAGAAACAAATATGTCAGACATCGTGCTAGTGGAACCCAATAAGCGTTATACAGCCTATCTGGCGGGGATGGCTGGAGATGCCCTCTTTTTTAGTATGGGTGTCTGGCTTCTGTACGCTAATGATGTAGGAGTCATCCTGCTATCTGATTTTCTACTCCCCTTTATTAAATTAATGAACTTGAATTTCTTAATGGCTCTGGGCTTTCAATTCATGTTCTTTATGCGAACGGATATTTATTATGTCTTTACTACCTTTTTTGGCTGTAATAATTTATTTGATAATACACAACTATTTCTACGTAAATTTTACCGAAAATGGACGCCTGACGAACAAGAGACATGGGACTCTGTAGATATGCGAGAAAAAAAGGTGATCCGCTGGTACTCTATTTTCTTTTTGCTGGGCTTTTGTTTTGCGCTTTACTTCTTCTTCAATTTCTTTTTGCTCCAGTCAATCGAGATTATTCGCCGAATTACGACTGATTTCTTACAATACCCTATCCTCTCCTGGCAATTCGTGGATGGTATTCTCTTACTTCTTTTAACGTTGCTCCCATTTGGCATTGTCATCTGGTCATGGAATCGGCAAAGAAAAATAACCCGCAATGTAACCCGTCAGGTATCGTAACCCTTCCGTCTAATGAGCACAAAAAGATGACCTAGAGAAAATCCTGGGTCATCTTTTTTTATATCCTCTATGCTCATTTCAACGAAAAAACTGCCGATTTTATTCGACAGTTTTTTCGACATTGTTATTTAAGCTGTCCTACAAACACTACAGCACCATTATACTTCTTATCAATGAAGTCTTTCACTTCAGGGGAAGTCATAGCTTTAGCAAGCTTTTTAATTACTTCACTATCTTTATTGTCTTGACGAGTCGCCAATACATTTACATTTGGGTTATCTTTACCCTCTTCGATATAAATAGAGTTCTCTGTTGGTTTTAATCCAGCTTCCATCGCAAAGTTAGAGTTAATCACGGCTGCATCAATACCCGGATCGTCAATTGCACGTGGCAGCATCGCTGGTTCTAGCTCTTTTAATTCTATTTTTTTCTCAACGATGTCAGCTACAGTGCCATTGGTAGCCACTCCATCCTTTAATTTTAACAGACCCGCTTTTTCAAGAAGGACAAGAATACGGCCTTGCTCTGCAGAAGCATTCGTAATTGCTACTACTGCGCCCTGCGGAAGAGCTGCTAAATCCTTGTAAGCTTTAGTTTTATTAGAGTAAATTCCCATTGGCTCAATGTGAATGCCTGCTACATACGTAAGGTCTAACCCTTTTTCTTTATTCGTTTTCTCTAACCAAGGAATGTGCTGAAAATAGTTCGCATCTAATTCCTTCTCAGCAAGCTGAGTGTTAGGCATGACAAAGTCTTGGAACAGGACAACATCAAGATTAATATTCTCCTTCTGTAGCATCGGTTTAACCACTTCATTTAAAATCTCCGCATGAGGAACAGCCGTTGCTCCCACCTTTAGTGTGACTGGTTGTCCTTCCTGTGGTGTAGCTGTGCTATTATCGGTTTTATTACCAGCACCGCACGCCGCCAAGCTTAAAGCTAATACCCCAATCGCTAGTGTAGAAAAAATCTTTTTCATCCTTTTACCCCCCTATTTTCATGCATTATAATCAACGATGATCCAGCTTCCGCGCAATCGCGTCACCAATCATCTGAATGATTTGGACAAGAATAATCAGCAAGACAGTCGTAACCAGCATGATATCTGGCTTAAACCCATTAAAGCCATAGTTGAATGCCATCGCTCCTAGGCCACCCGCACCTACGACACCTGCCATCGCTGTATATCCTACCAGGCTAACAGCAGTAACCGTAATACCTGAGACAATACCTGGAAGCGACTCTGGAATCAAGATTTTATAGATAATTTGCCAGTTGCTAGCACCCATGGATTGCGCCGCTTCAATCACGCCTCGATTTACTTCACGAATGGAGGTTTCCACCAAGCGGGCAATAAACGGTGCTGATCCAACAACAAGACTGAGAATCGCCGCGTTAGGTCCGATTGAAGTCTGTATGAGTACGCGCGTGACTGGGATAAGGATAATAATTAATACAATATAAGGAATCGATCGAAAGATATTCACAATAAAACTAAGTAATTGATATAAAGCTGGCATCGGCTTTAGATGTCCTTTGCTTGTCACAACGAGTAAAATGCCTAATGGTATACCAATAAGTGCCGCAAATAGTAATGAAAACAAGACCATGTAACCTGTTTCCCAAATGGCCTTCTGAATTAAATCCCAGAATTTAACGACGTTCGGTAAATAAGTTAGCAAGAAATCATTCATCAGCGATTACCTCCTTCTGCACCTCGAATGACATCAACAATAATGCCACTCTTCTTTAGGTAGGCAATAGCATTTGATTCGGCATCAATATCACCTGGAATCTGAATGTATAGAGTACCAAAGGCAACATCTTTTAAACGCTTAATCTGTCCCTGTAAAATATTTGCCTGTACCCCAACCTCACTGACTAACTGACTAATGATAGATTGACTAGCAGAACCACCCAAGAAGGTTAGACGCAGGACTGCACCCGGTCCCAAGCCATCCAAAAATTCAGCAGATAGCTGATCATTACCAGATACTTGACTTAGGAATTCTTTGGTTGTAGTTGTTTTAGGATGGGAGAAGACTTCTACGACATCACCCGCTTCAATAATTCGCCCGCTTTCCATTACAGCTACCTTATCACAAATTTTTTCGATCACATGCATCTCATGCGTGATTAAAATAATGGTTAACCCTAGTTTGCGATTAATATCTTGTAATAATTCCAAGATAGAATCGGTTGTCTTCGGATCCAGAGCTGATGTTGCTTCGTCACACAACAGCACATCAGGCTGATTGGCCAATGCACGAGCAATACCTACACGTTGCTTTTGACCGCCAGATAATTGAGATGGATACATATCTGCTTTATCTGACAACCCTACCAATTCTAATAATTCTTTTACCTTTGCTTGATGCTGTGACTTTGGCACGCCCGCAATCTCCAATGGCAATGCTACATTGTCTGCTATTGTCCGCGACCACAGCAGATTAAAGTGTTGAAAAACCATACCGATCTTGCGTCTTGCCTTACGTAATTCTCTTGGCGTTAAATGATGGAGATGTGTGTCACCCACAGTAACCTCACCACTTGTTGGCGATTCTAGTAGGTTAATCATACGGACTAGCGTTGATTTTCCAGCTCCACTGTATCCAATGATGCCATAAATATCTCCCTGCTGGATTGTCAAATCGACACCATTTAGGGCCGTAAAGGTTCCAAAGCGACTTTTAAAAACCTTTACAATGTTTGTTAGTTTAATCATGAGAGTAGAATCGCCCCCTGTTTCACCCGCGGCTTTAACCGAACGGGCAATAAATTACGTTAAATATTTCGGAATCTTCGAAATTTTAAGATATATATCAATTCCTACACAATCACTAGGAATTGGCTAAATCATCTATAAGAATAAAGAATTAGGCATCCTGTGTCAATGGAAAAATAATAGAGATGGTTCATGATAAACCATCTCTATCAAAATAAATTGCGTTTCTA
Source organism: Brevibacillus sp. 7WMA2 (assembly GCF_010748895.1). NCBI lineage: Bacteria > Bacillati > Bacillota > Bacilli > Caryophanales > Paenibacillaceae > Brevibacillus > Brevibacillus sp. 7WMA2. The sequence continues at coordinate 4,210,142 of NZ_CP048799.1, read as the reverse complement.
AGAAGCATGCTTTACAGAGGAATCTTGATTGGTGTTAGAGGAATCTTTCTGTTTTCCTTCTTCATCCTCTGCTGCGTCACTTTTATTTAGCTGCTCGTCCACATATTTGATGACGTCTTTTTCAGATGGAATTAGCACAGCACCTTTGCCAGGAACATGGGCTTCTTGGAACTTATGCATCGGTGGCAATTGATGACCACCTTCTCCTGCCTGTTTAAGCGACATCCCCAATGAGCCTAGTTTGATCATATCAAGTGTGGCAAGATTGGTTTGGATATAAGGCTGTACACTATCCAAAATCTTAGGAATTTGAAGAATAGTAGTGGTAGATTTTAATTCGGTAGCCACTGCGCTTAATAGCTTACGCTGTCTCTCTGTACGCGTATAGTCAGAAGTGGCATCATGTCGGAAGCGAGCATATTGCAATGCTTTCTCACCATCTAAGCGTTGCAATCCCTTTTTTAAATTAATATCGTACTTTCCTTTATCTGTCGGGTCATGATAGCGCATGTTCTTTTCTACATCTATCTCAACACCCCCAACAGCATCAATCAAGCTCTTAAAGCCTTCAAAATCAGTGATTACATAGTAATGGACTGGTTGTCCTACAAAATCACTGACTGTTTCCATGGCAAGCTCTGGGCCGCCATACGCTAAAGCTTCATTCACACGCGTTTTGCCATGTCCAGGTATACGTACCAGCGTGTCACGCATAATAGAGAATAGGTCATACGTTTTCTTTTTTGGATCAATGCTCACTAGCATCATGCTATCAGAGCGTGGAAGTTCATTTGGACGCATCTCACGTTTGTCTACACCCATTAATAGAATGTTAACACGCTCGGTTCCCGTCCATACAGGTGGAGCCTCTGGCTTTGTAGCAGCCGGATTCGATGGAAAGATTGTCGTGTCTTGAATCCCTGACAAAAAACCAAAGATTTTATATGCAAAAAAAGCCGCCGTAATCAAAATAAGAAATACACATAATAATAGAATACGCTTAGTTCGAATGCTCAAACTGGATTTCACCATCCTTGTCAGTCCGTGTCAAAATTTGTTGGCTTGTTTCATCCTACTAGTATACTCGAAACGGCTGTTTTGCGAATCATTTTTCTTTACCACTTTTGGAGAATAGAAGAAAAAGGAGCTACCTGATGGTCAGCTCCTTCTTTGCATTTTCTCTTCATGATATGGGGTATTCACTCGTGATTCCAGTTCTTTCGGAACTTTAACCTTGTATACCTTTACCCAAGCGTGATTTTCATGAATCAAATGTTTTTGACTATGATACTCGATGCCTCGTTCCTCCAAGTGCTTGCACCATTGGACAAATTCCGTCTTATCAGTAGTTCGAAGTAGGGTTACCCATAATCGCTCCTCAAATAGATAAGCGATGAGCGAACAGGCCAGCGTCATCACAAGAAAAAATGTTTCCATAGCACCCCCTCCTGTTGCTACTGTATGCATGCCGAGGAGAGTACGCTTCTATTAGTTGGCTTTATAAGCTTCTTTGGGCTGCGAGGAACGAAAAACTCCACCCATACCAGCAACAAAAGTAGGAATTCCTGCTGCAACAAAGATTAAAGCCCAATCTCGTAGGGAGAGGGAGGTGGTTTTAAAGATTGGCTGCATGACATCCCAATAAATAACCACTATTACCATAGCCATTGACGAGAGCACTGCCCAGACCAAGAACTTGTTGCTAAATGGATTGCGGTGAAAAACGGAATGCTCGCTACGGCAATCAAATACGTGAATGAGTTGTGCCAGAACTAAAGTAGCAAACGCCACTGTTTGGGCATGAGTAAGATCATTCGGATTTTCATAATACGCAACGATAAAAGCTCCTAGGGTCATCGTTCCAATTAAAAACCCCCGACTAATAATCTTCCAGCCCAATCCACGGGCAAAAATATTTTCATGTTTTTTACGCGGTTTATGTCGCATTGTGTCTCCCTCAGACGGATCAATCCCTAATGCCATAGCCGGTAGTCCGTCCGTCACCAAATTCACCCATAGGATTTGGATCGGAAGTAAGGGTAAGGGTAGTCCCATTAGCATAGCGAAAAACATAACTAATATCTCTCCTACATTGGATGCAAGTAGGTAGCGAATAAACTTTCGAATATTATCATAGATGTTTCGGCCTTCCTCAACAGCAGAAACAATCGTAGTAAAATTATCGTCTCGCAATACCAGGGATGCCGCTTCCTTCGTAACATCTGTTCCCGTAATTCCCATTGCAATCCCTATATCAGAAGCCTTGATGGCAGGTGCATCATTTACACCATCACCTGTCATTGCTACAATATGACCACAGTTTTGCAACGCTTTGACAATACGTAGCTTGTGCTCTGGAGACACACGTGCATAAACATATACCTTTTCAACCGTTTGCATCAATTCTTCCTCAGTCATTTCATCAATAGTGGCTCCTTCCAGCACATGGCTGTTCCCTCCCGGCATCAGACCAATTTGACGTCCTATCGCTTCTGCGGTAATTTTATGATCCCCTGTAATCATTACTGTTTTAATACCTGCTTGACGACATAGCTGGATAGCAGACTTTACCTCCTGACGTGGGGGGTCAATCATGCCAACCATCCCTAAAAATGTAAGATTCGTTTCCAAGATTGATGAGTTTTCACCTGATTTATAGTTTTGGAGTGATCGGTAAGCAAAGCCTAGGACTCGCAGAGCTCTACTTGCCATCTCTTCTGTTTGCTTAGCAACTTCTATACGATGTGCATTTGTCAGAGGTATAATTTCTCCCTGCCAATAGATGTGAGAGGAGTTCATTAACAGAGCCTCAACAGCTCCCTTTGTTAATAGCTCTGTTTTTCCATCTGGAGATTGTTCTACTACAGACATCATTTTACGCTCAGAATCAAATGGTAATTCGTCAATGCGAATGGTGGGGTCGCCTTGTTTTTTCCCCTCTTTTAATGCCTTGTAGGCTAAGCTAAGCAGGGCTCCCTCAGTAGGATCTCCAATCACATTCCATGTGGAAATATTTTTAGACAAAATGAGCTTGGACCTCTCCTTTTGCTGAGCATTTACTAATTTTGCATTATTGCATTTTTCGGCAATTTGACAAATCTGAGTTAGTCCTTGATCGATCGTTGCCTTGATAGATTTTCCTTGCCATGTAATTTCCCCATTGGGCTCGTAGCCATTCCCCGTTACATCAAAGCTTTTTCCGCTATGCCACAGGTGAGTCACTGTCATTTTATTTTCAGTAAGAGTCCCTGTTTTGTCAGAGCAAATGACTGACGCACAACCAAGCGTTTCGACAGAGGGGAGCTTGCGAACAATGGCATTTCTTTTAATCATTCTCTGCACGCCTAGAGCAAGGGCTACTGTAACGATTGCAGGCAATCCTTCCGGTATAGCCGCTACAGCAAGACTAACCCCTGAGAGAAACATTGTCATCAATTCTTGTCCATGCCAAACCCCTGCTACAATGACAAAGATCGTAAGTAGCAATGCAATCCAGACGAGTGTTTTCCCCAACTGTTCCAATTTAATCTGTAAAGGAGTTTCTATCTTGTCAGCTTGATTGATCAAATGCGCAATTTTTCCGATCTCGGTAGACATGCCTATTTCAATAGCAATTCCCCTTCCAGTTCCTCCGGCTACCATCGTTCCCATAAAAGCTAGATTCTTCTGGTCGCCGAGTGGAACAGCTCCTGTTGATTCAATCACATTCGCAGTTTTCATTACTGCTATCGATTCTCCCGTAAGCGTAGATTCCTCTATCTCTAGCCGATTGGCATTAATCAGTCTCATATCAGCAGGAACACGATCACCTGCTTCAAGAAGGATAAGATCGCCTGGAACTAATAGGGTAGCAGGGATCATGTCCAAATTTCCGTTGCGAATGACACGGGCCATAGGGGCTGCCATATCTTTTAAAGCGTTGAGCGACCTCTCTGCTTTCGCTTCCTGAATAAAGCCTAACACGCCATTTAAAAAAATGATGGCAATGATGGCGATAGCGTCTAGGTACTCTCCTAAGAAAAAGGAGAGGATGGTGGCAACCACTAGCACTCCCACCATAAAATCTTTAAACTGATTCATAAACACAACATAAAGTGGGATTTTCTCGGCCTCAGCAAGCTGGTTTTTACCATATTTTTGTCTACGAGTAGCCGCTTCCTCCTGTGTTAAACCGTTTTGAACGTCACTGCCTATCATTCTGGGTATTTCCGCTAGAGGGACTTGGTACCACGGTTTATTCGGCTTCAATACAATCTCCTCCAATGCTCTTCATCAACTTATTCTCATATCTATGCAGACAAGCCGACTAGTATGAAAAAAGCTTGAAATGAAAAACAGCGGATGCACGAAGCACTTCTGTCGCCTCAATCCCTCGGATAGCTAATCGTCCATGGAATCGAAAAAGCTTCGGTTTCTTCTCTTAAAACTAAGATACCGAAGCCCTCCGTTCGTTCCCTCACCATTTGAAAAGACCTATTCCTATTAAAAGGATTGCCGGGAGAAATGATAGCCGCTGAAACCATCCAACCGACGAAAAATGCCGTCCCACCTTGATCCCCGCCCACAATAAGATCATGCTAGTTAAAGCCACCCAGACCGAGGTCAAGAGAGGTGCAAACCCCAATAGAGTTAAACTAATTCCAGAACCAAATGCATCAAGGGACAACGCCAAACCTAGCATGACCGCTTCTGTTCCTACGATATGCCCCGAATGATCTGTATCCGCTTTGGCAGGATTGCGTAAAATGTGTATCATTAAACCAAACATTCTTATTGTCCAGCGAAATTCCCGATATGTTGCCTTCTCCTTTACCGGTAGGATATCTGACTGCTTCTGTTTACTAACCATCATTTTCCAAAAGGTTACACCTCCTATCAGAATAAGCACGGTTGCTCCAATTTTAGAACTAAGTTCAGAAGTTACCCAATATTGAAGCCATTTTCCTATTGTCATAGAAGCAAAGATCACGGTAAAGGAACACAGACCAATTACCATAAACGAAAGAAACGGCATTTTCATTTTACGTAAGCCATATGACATCCCAACGCCGAAACCATCCAGACTGATTGCTAAACAAATCAGCAATAACGACACTAGCCCCATATCTATATCCACCTCTTCTTTCATCCCATCATATGAAAGATAGCGGGGGGCCGGTTACCTTTAGTGCCTAAAGTATTTTTACACTTGTCTATGCACCACTGTTCGCTTTCTAGGCCATCGTGTCTTATTCTCTCGCATTCCCTGTAAAACCGGGGATGTTCAGAATAAAAAACGCCCATTCCTATTATGGAATGGACGTTCTAATTCCCTGCTATCTATTTGCAATGTTGATCATAAGCATCAGTTAGGAGATTCGCAATGGATTCAAGCTCATTGCCTTCAATTTGGTGGCGTTCAACCATCGCTACCAGCTTACCATCCTTCAATAGTGCGTAGGAAGGAGAAGAAGGTGGGTACCCTTCAAAATACTCGCGTGCTTTCGCAGTTGCTTCTTTATCTTGGCCAGCAAACACTGTGTAGAAATGGTCTGGCTTAGCTTCATGGCGAGTCGAATAGATAGCTGCGGGACGAGCCAATCCTGCTGCACAGCCGCATACAGAGTTAACCACTACCAATGCAGTTCCTTTTAGGTTCGAGATAGTTGCTTCTACTTCTTCTGCTGTGCGAAGTTCTTCAAACCCAGCATTCGTTAACTCATCTCGCATTGGTTGTATAACCTGGCTCATATATGCTTCATAAGACATCATAATCGTTCAACTCTCCTTTGAATACATTTCTTCTATTATACCTGTTCTCGTATCAATCGAGTACAGCGGATCTACATTTATTACACTTCCATTACAATGGTAAGAATCATCGGGTTGCGTCCCGTTTTTTCAAAGATGAACGGCTTTAATACCTGGTTAATCTGAGATTTCAATTCAGACCACTCTCTGACTTTACGATCTAATGCTTCCAATAGCTTCTGTTTGACTAAAGCAGTAGCTTCCTGGATCAGCGATTCGGAACCCCTCACATAGACAAAACCACGACTTACGATATCTGGACCAGTTAGAAGCTTAAATTGTTTCATATCGATGCTAACGACAACAACCATTAATCCATCCTCGGCAAGATGTTTACGATCGCGCAATACGATATTGCCAACATCACCAATACCGCTGCCATCAATAAGCACGATACCTGCTGTCACCTTGCTTGTCACACGCCCTGATTCTCTGGTACAAGAAACTACATCGCCATTATCAATAATAAAGATGTTATCAGACTCTACACCCACTTGTTCAGCTAATCTACCGTGCTGTTTTAACATCCGATACTCTCCATGGATTGGAATAAAGTAGGTAGGACGCAAAAAACTCAGCATAAGACGCAATTCTTCACTACTGCCATGACCGGAAGCATGAATATCAAACGCTGTGTTTTGTACTACGTTAGCTCCAGCACGGTATAGCTTATCAATAATGCGACTTACATTAACTGTATTTCCTGGAATCGGCGATGCAGAGATAATGACTGTATCGTCTGGATAGATCTGAACGGAACGGTGTGAACCAGACGCAATACGCGTTAGCGCTGCCATCGGTTCTCCCTGACTACCTGTACAAATAATTAATACCTTGTTATCAGAGTAATTATCAATGTTTTTAATGTCGATTTGACATCCTTCAGGTATTTGGATATAGCCTAGCTCCTGGCCAATCATGAAGGCTTTTTCCATGCTTCGGCCGATAACAGCAATCTTCCTGTCATCCGCTACTGCTGCATCTACAACTTGTTGCAAACGGTGTACATTAGAAGCAAAGGTTGCCAGAATGATACGACCTCTCGCCTTGCTAACGACATCCATAATGCTATCGCCAACCGTACGCTCTGACATTGTAAAGCCTGGACGTTCACTGTTGGTGCTATCAGACATCAAAGCTAGTACACCATTTTTTCCGATGCGGGCAATTTTTCCAAACTCTGTAGGACGTCCTACTGGTGTCAGGTCAAATTTAAAATCCCCTGTATGAACCACTGTTCCTTCTGGTGTCTCAATCGCAATACCAAACGAATCAGGAATACTATGATTAGTACGGAAGAAAGAAACAGAGAGATTTTCAAATGACAAAATCGTATCCTCAAACACAGGTACCATCTTTACGTCATTTTGCATACGGTGCTCTTCAAGCTTAGCCTTTACCAAACCAAGTGTCAGGCGTCCGCCATAAATCGTTGTCTGGATTTGTTTTAACACATAGGGAATAGCACCAATATGGTCTTCATGTCCATGAGTAAGTACCATAGCCTTGATCTTATGCTGGTTTTCAATTAGGTAGGAAACATCTGGTATCACCAAATCTATCCCAAACATTTCGGTCTCAGGAAACTTTACGCCACAGTCGATGATGATAATCTCATCCTCGTACTCTACGCAATACATGTTTTTACCAATTTCCCCCAGACCACCTAAACCAAAAATTTTAACCTCACTCAAAAAAATACCTCCTACAAATACGATGTGGGCCGTTCTATGCACTCTGCCTTTATAGTAACATAATTTTCATATGGATAGTTGTATTCTCCCAAGGCTTTCACACTTTCACTTTTCTTCCACTAAAAAATTAGTATACTCATTTCGACTATAAAACAGACTAAAAAAAGCAAGAATCCGTGAAAACAGGTCTTTCCCATGCCTAACGCATGAAAGATTGATTTGTACTCAAACAAGTAGCCTATATCGTTATGATTTCCCGTTATATAAAAAAACCAGCAATGACGTAAAGCCATGCTGGTTTTTTCTGTTGTACCACCTTATTCTTACCCAAAACGACCGCTCAGATAATCTTCTGTCTCTGCTCTCTTAGGGTTATTGAATAATTTGTCAGTAGAGGCTTTCTCCACTAGCTCTCCCATGAGAAAGAAAGCCGTCTCATCTGCTACTCGTACAGCCTGGTGCATATTATGAGTCACAATGACAATCGTATAATCGTGTTTCAATTGGATGATGAGCTCTTCAATCTTCGAGGTAGAGATTGGGTCCAACGCTGAACAAGGTTCATCTAAAAGCAGGATTTCCGGCTTCATTGCGATTGCACGTGCTAAGCACAGCCGTTGCTGTTGACCTCCTGACAGAGCTAGAGCGGAATCATTCAGCCGATCCTTCACTTCATCCCATAAGGCAGCCTTTCGTAAACTTTCTTCCACTATATCGTTTAATTCAGCTTTATTAGTAGTCCCGTGATGGCGCGGTGCAAATGCAATGTTTTCATAAATGGATTTTTGAAAGGGATTAGCACGTTGAAACAGCATTCCGACCGATTGACGCAATCCCTCTTTTTTTACAGAAGGCTCATAGATATTCGCTCCATCTAGCAAAAGTCTCCCTGTCACACGACAGCCTTTAATCTCTTCATTCATGCGATTAATCGTGCGTAGAAAGCTAGATTTCCCACAGCCGGACGGACCGATTAAGGCTGTTACGGTATTGCGTTGCATTTGGATATGAATATTTTTTACAGCATGCTTGTCGCCATAAAAAACGGACAAGCTCTCTGCTTCAATAATTGCTTTTGTTTGGGCAATTGTTATTGGCATGATTGATTCTCCTTTTCCTTAGACGGCAATTTTGGTCAAACGCTTGTGCAACCAACGACCAAACCAACGTGCCCCACCATTAAACAGAAGAACTGCGATCACCAGAATGGCCGCCGCTCCATCCGCAATTTCTCGCGCATCTGCAACGAGACCCTCCGCATTAATTTTCCAGATGTGTACAGCTAATGACTCTGCTGGACGAAATACATTCCATGGAGAAGATGGGCTGCTTAGATCCAAATTATGAAATTGAATATCAGGAGAGGTCATACCCGCTGTAAACAGTAGTGCTGCCGCTTCCCCAAATACGCGACCTGAAGCAAGTACAAATCCCGTAACCAAGCCGGGCAACGCAGCAGGCAATAGAACCGAAACGATTGTTTTCCATTTCGTTACACCTAATGCATAGCTAGCTTCCTTCTGATCCTGCGGGACAGAACGCAGGGCATCCTCTGTAATCCGAACAAGTAACGGCAGATTAAATACAGTCAGAGCCAACGCCCCAGAGATCAATGAATATCCCCAGCCTGTCATGCTTACAAACAGTAACAGCCCAAACATACCTACAACGATCGACGGTAGCGAAGACAGCACCTCAATAGACATGCGAATCATTTGCACCCACTTGCGGTCTGGCGCATATTCTGCCAGATAAATTCCTGCACCAAGCCCAATAGGAACAGCGAAGCACATCGTTAAGACCAATAAATATAGCGAGTTAAATAGCTGAGGACCAATTCCTCCACCTGCGTTTAGCATGTCTGGCGGGGAAGTGATAAAGTACCAATTTAATTTTGCTGCCCCCTTGCTGATCACAAAACCCAAAAGACCGAGCAACATAGCAATTAAGAGAACAGCAATTCCAGTTAATAAGAAGGTGGCGAGCTTATCCTTTTGCTTGTTAGTCATTATTTGGCCCCCTTCTTTCTACCGATTAAGCGAACCACTAGGATAAATAATAGGGACATAGCCAACAAAACCAAGCACATGGACCAAAGCGCATTATGATAAGGAGTACCTGGGATCGTATTTCCCATATTTAATGTGATACCACTTGTCAGTGTAATCGACGGATCGAATAAACCTCCAGGTAGCTTCAACGTATTTCCAATAACCATTTGAACAGCTAGCGCCTCACCGAAGGCCCGAGCCATACCAAGAACAACACCTGTCAGACAGCCAGACCGTGCCGTATATAGCACAACATGGCGAATTGTTTGCCAGCGAGTGGCACCTAATGCAAGCGAGGCATTGCGTAATTCCTGTGGCACAGTTGCGATTGCATCAGCGGCAACACTGGTCACAGTCGGCAGGATCATAACTGCTAGAACAATTCCCCCTGCAAGTAAGCTAAATCCTAAAATATCAAATTGACTGCGAAGAAACGGAACAAGCAAGGTAAGACCTACATAGCCGTACACCACCGATGGTATTCCAACTAACAGCTCCATAACTGGCTTCAATACTTTTTGGCCAAATCTTGGCGCAATCTCTGTCATATACACAGCCGCTCCTATGCCTAGTGGGGCTGCAATTAATGTTGCAATCAGGGTAACCCCAAAGGAACCTAGTATAAAAGCTACTGCCCCAAATTGGCCGGGCTCTGCTTCTGGGTCCCATTTTGTACCGGTAAAAAATTGCGACACGCTAACCCCGTCCACCATAAAGGTAGCGAGGCCGCGTGAAGCAATAAAATAGAGGATGGAGAGCGTTAGAAGGCCTAACAATCCCGCACAGACAGCTGTAATTAGCTTCCCTGCTTTTTCTTCCCATGCATGTTTTTTATTGATATGGAACCGGTCGGAAAGTTTTTTGGCAGTAGCGGGGTTTCTCATTTGCCCCGCTCTTACTGTTGTTCCCTGCTGTAACAGTGTTGTTCTTTGTTCAGCGCTCACTAAACGCTCCCCCTTTATTTCGTTCACCTTTTTTTGAGCTACACGTTTCTCTATTTTTGTGTACTCTCACCCTTCGCTGTTCTTTCCACCTTCATGGCGGATGCTGGGATATATTTCAGCTCTTGTACGATTCCTGTTTGTACTTCGTCACTTGTCATGAAATCCAAGAAATCTTTTTGCGCGCCTGTTGGCTCACCTTTTGTATACATGTGCTGATAAGCCCACACTTTATATTTATTTGTTACGATGTTTTCTGTCGTTGCTTCTACACCATCTAGTTTTACTGCTTTTACAGTATCATTGAGATAGGAAGTGCCAAGGTAACCGATTGCTCCTGGAGTTTCTGCGATAATTTTGCGAACCGTGCCGGAAGAATCCTCCGTGATTCCTTCAGCCTCCTCTGCACCATCCAGAGCGTATTGCACGAATGTAGCACGAGTACCAGAGTTCTTCGGACGGTTGACCAATGTAATCTTTTGGTCTGCTCCACCGACTTCCTTCCAGTTGGTTACTTTACCTGTGAAAATATCAATTACTTGTTGCTTTGTTAGATTATCTACACCTGCCTTAGGATGAATCACGGCTGCCATACCTACTACAGCAATTTTGTGATCTACTAATTGGTCAGCAGGAATGCCTTTCTTTTCTTCTGCAAAAATATCAGAGTTTCCAATAGTAGCTGCACCATTGGCCACCTGGCTTAAACCGGTGCCACTCCCTCCACCTTGCACTTGAATTTGCACTTGCTGATTTTTCTCCATAAATTTCTTAGCTGCCTGCTCTACTAACGGTTGCATGGCTGTGGACCCTACAGCTGTAATAGAACCGCTGCTGGCTGTATTCGTATCTGGTTTCGTTTCGGTTGTAGCTGGTGCTGGTGTAGCCGGTGCTGTCACATTAGAAGTGCCTCCTGCTCCACAGCCAGTTAACAATAACCCTACAGATAGCATACTTGCCATAAAAATGGATGAAATCTTTTTCAAAGGAAATCCCCCTCGTCACCTTCAAATCATTTGATTTCTTATACACTCTCATCCTACATCCCGAGCTTAAAGCTAGAATGAACGTAACGTAAAAGGAGTGTTAAGGATTGTTAAGGTTTCATGTAGGTGAGTTTAAAGAAGCGGATTTTTGGGTAAGAAAAAAAGCTGCCATATCTCATGGCAGCCTTCTCAACTATTTATCTAGTTATTTTCACGAAATGGAAATAGTAAACCTACCTCAACCGTTATAGAACCGCTTACTCTTTAACTAGTTTTTTCATTTCACGTAAAATCTTTTCTTTGTCCATATCATCCGCCATACCGTATATCTGACGAATATTTTGATTTTTATCTAAAAGGAATGTTTTCATAGTATGTACATAGAGGCCATCCTTTTGCTTCTCTGCACCAATCCAAAAATCATTTAATATTGGCTTCATAATATCATCTGGACCACGTAGGAATTGCCAGCCGCTAGGATCGGCTTGAACTGCTTTCGCATATTTCTGTAAAGCTTCAGGAGTATCGTTTTCATAATCAAAAGTGACAGAAATGAATTCTATGTCTTTTCCATACATCCCAGTTTCTTTTAATTCATTCTGTAAATCCACCATATGCTGTGTGGTTAGCGGACAGACATCGGGACAACGCAAAAAAATGAATGAGATGAGACGGACTTTACCATTGGAATCGGAAAGCTTGACATTCTGCCCGTCCATCCGCTCCAGTGTAAAATCTTGAACTTTCTTAATAATTGGCATATCAGCCGTTGAAAAATAGCTTTTGTACAAAACACTGCCTACAGCAATCAGAATAATAATGACTCCAAAGATGGGCAACCACTTTCGATAGAGACTCCCTGCTGTTACATCCTCCATTTTTATCCCCCTACTCTTTTATCTCGTAGTTGTATAGAAACGTGTGTACTTGGCCTTGATCATCTTTCCACTCCAGCATGCTCTGCCATTCACCAGGCATCATAATATGCGGGCCGGATTCTTGCCAGTTTGCTTCCTTTTGCTTCTTTAGCTCCTTTTCACTTTTACCATGCGTATCCATGTTAGGCATTTCAAAATGCAACACAGCTCCTTGCCCTGCAGTTGTCTGTGCTTTGTCATTGGTAATCGTGACTGTATACGTATTAACTCCAGCTATTCCCGGCTTTATTTCCAGCTTCGCCTGATAACCATCTTGGGTGGCTTGTAATTCGATGGTCCCTTCCTTCTTATCACTGCCACCACAACCGGTTACGACGAGTAACAGAAACATTGCTCCTAGCCAGCCCAACCATTTTATCTGTTGTTTCGGCATGTTACTCCCCCACTTTACTTTAGCGAGCAATCTCTCCTGGCCAAGCGAGCATGCCGCCCTCCATATTGACTGCTTCAATTCCATTATGCTTTAAAAACTCGCAAGCATGGTAGCTTCTTGCTCCACTGCGGCATACCATGATGATTTCTTTGGAAGTATCAAATCGGTCCAGAGATGCTGGAACATCATTTAAGGGAATTAGGATCGCTTCTTCAATGTGACCTGCCACCCACTCTTCTGGCTCTCGCACATCAATAATTTGAATAGCAGCCTCCTCCTTTAATTTCGTCAACACCTCTTCAGGTGTAACTTCCCTTACGAAATTATTCATTAATAATATCCTCCTCATTTTACGATAATTCAAATATATCATATGTCTCCTACAGAAAAAAAAGAGAAGCAGCCCCAAACTGCTGGAGTACTTCTCTTGTCAAAAATTGTTAACAAATTACTAGTTTTTCTTATCACCTTTGACGTATTTAGCATCAAATAAGAAGAGCCTCATCAACAAAATGAGCGAAGGAACTAATAAACATAGCCCGGCTATGAACCCAACGACTAGCGCCTTCCCCATCTCTGGACTGTTAATACTATCGTTAATTGTGATGTAGGGATACAACAAGTAAGGTAAATGCGCTTTGCCATATCCAAAGAAAGCAAAGAAAAATTGTAGCATGACCGCAATAAACGCCCATCCATACGCACGTCGTTTATACAATAAAAAGGTCGCTATCAGAAACGAAACAAAAGAAACAACGAAAAACCATCCGTTTTCCACCATTTTGGCATAATGCTCTGGATTATGCATTTGAATGGTCCAAAACACAAGCAAGCTGGCAATAATAGTTGGAAGGGACCAGATCATTGCATAGGAGTGTAACATCTTGGTCGCATCCTTATCTCCTGCTTTATTAGCATAAAAGGTCAAAAAGGTTGCGCTAATAAATAATACGCTGACTAAAGCAAGAAATATAACCGCATAAGTATAAGGAGTTGCCAGCATTTTGCCCATTAATAGATGAATTTTCCTGCCCTCTTCTACAATAAATCCACCCTCCGATGCTACCAGAACGGTAGATAAAGCAGCAGGAAGCAACAGACCCGTAATTCCATAAATTCCATAATAAACGGTACTATCCCTAGCCCCGTAATGCGCAAAAGCATAGAAAGAACCGCGTAAAGACAACAGCACTAAAGCTAAACTACCGGGAATTAGCAACGCTGTGCCGTAATAGTAAGCCGTGTCCGGGAAGAATCCGACAATCCCTACAATAAAGAAGATCAGAAACACATTTGTAACTTCCCAGACAGGGGACAGATAGCGCTGAATAATTCCGTTTACGATGTGGTCCTTCTTGCGGCGTCTAGAATAGTAAGCAAAGAATCCCGCTCCAAAGTCAATGGAAGCAACGATCAGATAACCATACAGGAAAATCCACAGAATGGTGATCCCAAGCAATGCAAGCGTCATGTATTTCTACCTCCCCGTCTTATTTTTCCAGTTCCAATTCGACTGGTTTATCTTTAAACATCCGTTTAAGAACAAGGGCGCACACCGTTCCCAGGAAGGCGTACAGCAGGCAGAAAAGAATCAGCATTTCTCCAACATTATTTGCCGTTGTCGCTGCATGCATCGTTCGTAAATAACCATTTAATATCCAAGGTTGTCTACCAATCTCCGCAAACATCCAGCCAAATTCAATTGCTAAAAATCCAAGTGGAGCCCCAAGAGCAGAAGCCCACAGAATCCATTTAGGGGGCATCCGCTTCCTTACCTTGACAATTAAGAAGTAAAGCACTGGAACCAATGCCATATATCCGCCTATAGCTGCCATGCTGTCAAACAAATAATGAATAAACAGTGGAGGCCATTCATCGCGAGGAATGTCATTTAACCCTACTACTACGCCATTTGGAGAGTTCGTTGCTAAAATGCTAAGAGCATAGGGCACCTTAATCGCATATTTAACCTCTTGCTTTTCTTTATCCAAAATACCACCAAAAACAAATTCGGCCTTGTCAGTGGTTTCAAAATGCCACTCCGCTGCTGCTAGCTTCACAGGCTGATACTCTGCTAGGAACTTACCAGCAATATCTCCCCACACAGCCGTTCCCATCGAAAAGATAAACGCAAGCGTCAGCGACAGGTTAAGTGCCTTTTTGTGATAGGAATGTGTTTTCCCCTTCAAAATGCTTAGGGCAGCGATTGCAGCCATCACATACGCACTAGTGGCATACGAAGCAAAAACCATATGCCCCACTTTTGAAGGAGTAGCCGGATTAAACATCGCTACCATCGGTTGAATATCACGTAAAACTCCATCTACGAGGGTAAAGCCCTGTGGCGTATTCATAAAAGCATTCACTGTCATAATAAAGAAAGCAGAACCTGTGGAACCAATTATCACTGGGATAGAGATCAACCAGTGAAGATACGGATTTTTAAATCGGTCCCATGTATAAATATAAATGCCTAAGAAAATTGCTTCAAAGAAGAACATAAACGTTTCTAAAAACAGCGGTAACGCTATTACTTCTCCCGCCAATTTCATAAATGACGGCCACAAGAGACTTAATTGTAGACCAATACAGGTTCCTGTCACGACCCCAACTGCTACTGTCACAGTAAAACCTCGTGTCCAACGCCGTGCCATTAATAGATAAGCTTTGTCTTTTTTTCGAATCCCAATAAACTCGGCAATAGAGATAACCAAAGGAATACCGACACCCATTGAAGCAAAAATAATATGAAACCCCAATGTCACGGATGTTAGTATTCGAGCCAGCATAGTGCTATCCAGTTCCAATCATACTCCCCCCTCATACCATAAATCGTTCGCTTTCAGTGTGAATTTTATCACACATATTCAACTTTTATGTTAAAAACTATCGTTATGTTGTGAACAATGCAGGGCGAATTTTTGTCGAATTTGTAGCTAGTATTTATTTGTGAATAAATTATGTCTAGCACTAGTGTTCTTTTCTAAAAATCAATAAATAATGCTTGATTTCCGTCGATTGCCCATATCCTATTTATAAAAAAATAGGGTCCTGCAAGCGGGATTTTTAACAAGTGAACATCTATTGTGTCAGGGTAAGGAAAGGACTAGCCCTCCTTAGTATAGCTACCTTTCGCTACGAATATGTTTCAAGAAAACAAAAATCCAGCCTACGTCTCAGGCTGGATTTTGTCATATTCTTTTAGACTTCTAAAGGCTTAGCTACTCGATAAAAAGGGAACAGCGATAAGGAAACATATCCCTTAATGTCTGTAATAGGGATTTGGCCAATACTAGGATCGCGGCTATCCATACTTTCACCCAATGTTCGATTATCTCCTAATACAAACATGTGATCCTGAAGAATTGTTAGGGGAGCCATATCGTCTGATACACCTTGCGTATATAGTTCTGGGAGCGGACTATTATTTACATAGACGACTCCTTTTTCAATTTTCACCGTATCACCAGGCAAGCCAATGATTCTTTTGATGATTTCATATCCCTTCGCTTCCTCGTGAATAACTACAACATCACCAAAGGCTGGCTTTGTAAAATGGGTAGGGACTTTATTTAACAGTACAATACTTCCATCCTGCATGGTAGGGTCCATTGAATGGCCAACCACCCTTGTTAGACCAATACTATTTATCATCAGAAAGTAACAGACTGCTAATATCAGGAAAAAACGTAGCCAACTGAAAAGCTCAGCTTGGAATGATTTTTTAGGTTGGTTAGGTGCGGCATCTTTTTCTTTTGTTTTTAGTTTTATCATTTCCATCCTTAACACCTTTTTCCTATAAAGTTGTGGTTTCCTCATTTTGAATAGATCATGGTGTCGGGAGTGATTCCTTTTCTGCGTTTGCTGGGTCTGGAATATCTGCTGGGCGTTCCTGGCTCTCTATTGGATCAGGCCTCTCTACAGATGAGATTGGCTTCTCGTCTGTTACAGAAACTTGGGGCATTTCCTGATGCTGTTCAGGTGCTGGCTCCGGTTGTTGCGGCTCGCTTGGCTTTGGTGCTGGCTCCGGTTGTTGTGGCTCGCTTGGTTTTGGAGCTGGCTCCGGCTGTTGCGGCTCGCTTGGCTTTGGTGCTGGCTCCGGCTGTTGTGGCTCGCTTGGTTTTGGAGCTGGCTCCGGCTGTTGCGGCTCGCTTGGCTTTGGTGCTGGCTCCGGCTGTTGTGGCTCGCTTGGTTTTGGAGCTGGCTCCGGCTGTTGCGGCTCACTCGGGTTTGGCTTTGGCGCCGGCTGTTGCGGCTCACCCGAGTTTGGCTCTGGTTGTGGCTTGCTCGGATTTGGTGCTGGCGGCACTTCTGGCGTTGGAACCGGCGCTCCTCCCTGTACAGGCGGTTGCGATGGAGTCGGTTTTGTTGGAACAAACTCCAAGGAAGGGGCCTCATAGCTGTCAGCCAAGTCCCTCATTGCCTGCTGCGCACTACTTAAAATAGCATCCATTTTTCTTTCTACTTGCCGTCTATCCTTTTCGTTTGAGATATCTAAGTTATCGATGAGGTCACCTGCATAATCTGCTAAAGATGTAAGACGTTTCGCTTTCTCTTCCAAAGTGAATTGCTTTAAATCTTCAGCCGATTCTAGAAGTTTTCTTTGGATTTCTGCCTTCAAGCGCTCCTTTTGTACTTGTGTCTCCGTTTTTAGGGCGTCCGTTACCGATTGCTTGGCTACCTCGGTACTTTGTGCATACCACCCTTGTAATAATTGCGTAACATCCACATCAGCATAGGCAACACCCATCGTTAGACCAAAACACATGCTTAAAGAAACAAATCCAAGGAAAATTCGTTTTCGTTCTTTATTACGCCGTTGCTTCTCCTTTTTTGATCTACTTAACACATCTTTCCCCCCTTAATGGGCATTGTCAGAGCTCACACAGAAGCTCTGACAATGTATGATAATAATCTTTATTTAAATTGATCTGCTACTAGTTGATCTAAGCTATTCTTTGCTTCCTTTTCAGCCTTAGCACCTGTATCTTTGATCGAATCCTTCGCTTGTTTCTCCAATAATTTAGCTGATTCGTCAACTACTTTTTGGATTTCAGCGACTTTTTCGTCGATAAAGCGTTTTGTTTCCTCTTTAGAGCTAGCTTCTTTCTCACGAATCAAACCATTAATTGTCTTTTTAGCATCGTTAATCGCACTAGTTAGCTCTTGTTTTGCTTTGTCTTGCGCACTGGTAACATTCGTTTTTACTTCTTGTCTTCCTAGTTCTCCAGCTTGGTTCACTTTATTCGTAAGATCGACTATCGAATTGACTTTTGTTTGATTGGCTGCTTTAGTAATTTCCTGCTTTAATCCTTCTACCTTCTGGTTGTATTGGTTCTGCATATTGCCCTTGATTTCATTCGTTTTGCCTCTCAAAGCATTCAAATAATCGTTTTTAGCTGCCGTTACTGCTGCAACAGCACGATTTGCTTCTTCACTACCTGCTTGCTTCACACGATCAGCAACCTGATTCTTTATTTTATTAAGTTCAGCTTCAGTAGCTGCCTTTTTTTCCGTTCCATACTTAAGCGCTTCAGCCGTAATAGACGCCGATGAAGCAGCAAATTGTTTATCATACCAATTTTTTAGCTGCCCGCCTACATCAACCGCCGCAAATGCAGTACCTAAGCTACCAATCAGACCAACTGCCAACACACTAATCACGATTTTACTTTTTACTTTTTTCAACCTCTTCATCTCCTGTCTTTTTTTTAAAGGGAATGTACGGAAACAATGCCCTTCTATTTGTCAAACACCTGTTGTTTTGAAGTAAATTTATGAAGGAATTCAATTGTTTCTTTATTTAGTTCTTCATTGATGTTTTCATTGGATTTTTGGACAAATTGTCTGAAGTCCTTGGGCAATTCCCGCTGCTCTAATATGTTTTGCTTATGATTCAGCCGTGTTTTCTGACGATCTACGTACTCATCAATTGCTTTTTCTCCTGTTTTGGATATCTGAATCATTTCTTGATCTAGTAAGAAAAGGGTTTTATCAGTTGTGACACTAGCTTCTTTCTTTACTTTGTTGTCACTATTCTTTTTATAAGAGTCAGTAGTTGCTTCAATAGTGTCACCCGATTCCATCATCTTCTGGTGGTACCAGATGCTTAACTGATTTTTTACATCAATCCCGGCAAAGCTTAAACTCACAGCTACGGAGGAGGCCAATACAAAGAGGATGGATATAATCTTGATTCCTTTTCCTTTTAACATGACGGTACTTCCTCCATTCAAAATATAGAGACAAAAAGGGATCAGGAGGATCGGCATTCAGGCTAAACAAAAATCCACTCGTTCAAAGCGTCAGCCTTCCTCGCTTTACTTTTCTTGCTCTTATTGTAAGAAAAGCCCAGAATCTTTTCTTCCACTGTGAGAGGTACTTTAAGCAGATAATCAGGATGATCTTTGTCTACACCTTACGGATGAGGAAAAGCTCATACTATGTGAATTTTTACACTTGTTTGCAAAACAAAAAAAGACCGGGCTACAAGGTCCCGGGGTTGTTTACATATCGGTTTCTACATTCGTATGGCTTGAAAAAATAGAGGAATAATACCCATGAGCTGCTCCATCTAGCTCTTGACCTTCTACTGCTTGTCGTAATGCATCAATGATATCAGCCCGAAACGATTGATCTTTTAATAATTGTAGCTCTTTAAGCGCTTCTTCCGGACTAAAGGCATTTCGGTAAGGTCTTGGTTCTATCATAGCCAAATACGTTTCAACAGCCCCAACAACCTGAGAAAGGAAAGGAATTTCGTCACCCTTCCATTGCTTGGGATAACCGCTGCCATCATACCTCTCGTGATGATAGCGCATCGTTTCGATGATTTGTTGATACTGTGGTAGACCGTCAAGTAGCTCCTTGGCTATCATGCAATGCTTCTGTACCATTTCATACTCATACGCGGTCAGCTTTTCTTTCTTCTCAAATAAATAGTCAGGCCATTTTATTTTACTGACAAAGTGTATGAGCGACAGGCACTGTAACTCCCAGTCCTGTACATCAACAGGCTTCTTCAGCAGAGAAATCGTTTTTTTCAACAGGTAACGCATCTGCTCAATTTGTCTGCTGGATGTTTGGGATTTCCGCTCTACTGTCGGCACAAAAGCGTATAGCATCCGATATAAAGTTGCTAAATGCTGTCGCTCCTGCTCCTCTCTCATTCTATTCTCCTGCAAGTCAAATAAACGCATCCACAATAGAGAAAGGACATACCCAACAATCGCAAATACGATTACGGATAAAATGGTAGGAACCGCATTTTCTATTCGACCCATATAGGCTTGCCAAGAAAGGGAAATGATTACGACTACACTATAGACGATACTTCCCGTATGCATGACCTTTCTTTGTCTCGTCATGCTGAGTAATAAAGGGTAGGCCAGAACTAAGCAACCCATTTTTATAGTGGAAAGAGGCGGAGTGAGCAATACAAACAAAAATAAAAATAATATACAAAACGAAACCATCCAGTCTGAATATGTATAAGACTGTTCATATATGCAATACAAAAGATAAACACCCCAGCATACACAGAGGTAAAATAACCAGCTAAGAAAAGAGGGAATCCAGATATCCTTCTGCTCAAAACTATGTGCCAATAGGGTGAAGGTTAAAAACAACGAAGCTAGATAAACCGCATATCGCATCATCTGTTTAGCCAGCTTCTCTTGTTCAAACTTCATTTTGTGAAACTCCTCTCCTATTCCTACCTTTATCCAACCAACTTTTTATTTCATTTTGACTAGTCCCTGCTTTAATGCGTACAACACCGCCTGAGACCGATTTGGTTGTCCCATTTTTCGTAGGATACTGCTTACATGAGTTTTTACAGTCGCCTCGGATATGTATAGTTTCTCAGCGATCTCATGATTACTCAAATTATCAACAATAAGCTCAAATATCTCTCTTTCCCGTTCTGTTAATTGAAGCTGTGTCGTTTGTGTAGACTTTTTCCGTTCTAATTTAGGCTGAAAGCAGGAATACCCCATCAAAATCATGTCGATGGTATGCAAAATCTGTTCAGGCATCGTATCTTTCATGATATAACCATCAATTCCGCCATCAAGAGCTTGAAAGATATCCTCACTATCATCGAAGGCGGTCAAAATTAAAATCTTAATAGCTGGAAGCTGTTCTTTCAAAAGCTTCCCACTTCTGATCACGTTTTGCCCCGGCATTTTAAGGTCTGAAATAATCAAGTCCGGTTTTACCTCCAATGCTTTACCGTACAATTCATCCCCATCAGCCGCTTCCCCTATTAGTTCGAATTTACCTGCCATCTGTAGAATCATCTTGACTCCTTCACGAACAATCCTATGATCGTCAGCAAGAAGCACCTTTATTTTCTCCAATACTAATTCCTCCTCTAGGGATAAACGCCGTGATTTCCGTACCTTGTAGCTCCGCGGACCGAATTGTAATCGTACCACCTACGCGTTTCATACGTTCTCGCATATTTGAGATTCCAAATGATCCGTTTGAAGCTTTTACGCTATCCGTAGAAAACCCAATTCCATTGTCCTTTATCTGTAGCGTCCATTGTACAGAGGTGGCTTCTAAATATATTTCCACTTGATCTGCTTTAGAATGTTTTAGCATGTTGTACAATGCTTCTTCTACTACACGATAAATCGCTTCTTCTACCGCTAAGCTCTCCTCCAGCACAATTCCTTTGGTCACATAATCGAGCTTGACCCCTGTACCTTTTAAGATACGTTCGCTCATGTCACGAATTGCATCTAAGAGAGGCTCCGCTTCTCGATTAAATCGTAAATGCTGGATGTACCCGCGTACTTTTAGATGACATTCCTTCATCTGTTCTTCCATCCGATCAATGGTGACCGACATTTCCTGATTCATCACAGGAGAAAGCATTTGTTTTACATAATATAGCTGGGCAGATAGAAAAAATAATTGTTGTGCTAAGCTATCGTGCATATCCTCCGCCATTTGCCTGCGAGTCTCTGCGTCCGTACGGAATACCAATTCTTCGGTTTCCTTAATATGGTGTAAATGGCTGGATGTCACGATTGCAAAGCTATGTAAAAAAAGCAGATTAACCATGGACAAAAATTCTGCACTCTGTCCAATAATTAGAATAGCCCCTTGTTGTTTTCTTTTTTGACCTAATGGAAAATACAGCACATCCTCTGGCTGGCCCGTGAAGTTACGTACCGCAATCGTTTTATGCTGTTTCAATTCCTGCCAATTGCTTTCCAATAAGGCAAGCTGATAAAACTCTCTTTGCCAGTCCCTTTGTCCTCTTACTTGATTAAACCAGAAAACAAACACTCTTTTCTTAGGAAAGAGCCGCTGTAAAAAACGTTCGCCTACACGGCATAAGTCAGTGGACTCTTTATTTTTACGTAGCAGCTTAATATAGGACATAAACGCCAACCAGTGCTTAAAGTAAGCTTTACATTTTTTACGAACAATGTGAATGAATCCACACAAAATCGTAGTAGTAACGAAATGCGTACCTAAAAGTCCCTCTGCACGTAAATGAGAAATATCGGTGCTAGGTAGTCCCCCATAGAGTACAAAGAGAATGGCGCTTCCAAAGCCTAGAAAAAGGATACCTAGCATATAGCGTAAAGATAAGCGCAAGCTCAATAGTACTAAAGACGTATAAGTAAACCACAAATCAGAAATTCCCCACATTTGCTGAAAGACTTCCCAATATAAAAGAAAGAAAAACTCAGCTGTTACTAACACTTGCCTGACAAGTATGATGCGATACAGTGTTACTATACTTAGTACCGTTTGTAGCACGAGCAATACATACACCGGGATAGATAAGTAAATATCTGTCGTATCTGTGGTAGCATATAACATAATGAGCAGAACCCAACGAAACAATACGATGATCCACTCCACATTTTTAAACAGCAGATTAACGCCCATAAAAACTCCATTATTTTAATTTTTAGGTAAATTATAACAATTATATCTAGATAAAAATAGATATTTTTGTGACAGAAGACTTACAGATCCCCCATAGCCAAGTAGATATTATTCGTAAACTCCCTATCATAATGAATACCACATGGAAAAGCACTACATTATGCCTTAGCTTATTTTATCAGCACTTGTTTACTTAATAGACTAGAAAATAAATTCAAATTACACTTCTGGTATCTTTTACATTTTTGCTACATTTCATCTACTTATCATTTGCCTTATCCAATCAGAAGGAAATAAAAAAGAAAAAAGCTTTTCTCCTCAATAGGTATAATGCCCTATTTGCTGGAAAGCTTTTTTCTCGTTAGTTCAATTCCTTATTCGTATCACTTACATGTAGAATTTTCTCAGGAACTTTACATATTTCCCGTTTGTAGGACAAACGATTACGATTTCGGCATATTCCCTGTATATTCTGATTCCGGACGGATAATTCGATTACGTCCTGCTTGATCTAAAATGTGTGCACACCAGCCGACTGTGCGACTAACAGCAAAGGTAGGTGTAAACAACTCTTCGTTCAAACCAACTGCTCTCATAACCGCAGCAGCAAAAAACTCTACATTGGTATGCAGTTTACGTTTTGGCTTATACTCGGCCAATAAGTTTGTTCCTACTTGTTCCACATGGGTAGCTAAATCAAACCATGGGTCATCTTCCGCCAATTCTGCCGCTACCACACGCAGTGCTGTAGCACGTGGATCAATGGTTTTATATACACGGTGTCCAAAGCCCATTAAGCGTTGACCGCTCTCTAACCGTGCCCGAATCCAGCCCTCTGCCTGATCTTTACTGCCAATCGCATTAATCATCTCTGTAACTTCAGATGGAGCTGCTCCATGTAAGGGACCTTTCAAAGCGCCTATGGCTGCTGTCAGTGCAGAATAAATATCCGATTGAGTGGAAGTTACTACCCGTCCAGCAAAAGTAGAAGCGTTCATCCCATGCTCCTGAGTCAATACTAAATACGCATCCAATGCTCTGACATGCGCGTTACTAGCTACTACACCCTTTAACATATACAGGTAGTTTGCCGTGTGACTTAGCTCCATCCGAGGCTCTAGCGGTTCCCTGCCAGTTTTTCGAGCTTCCCGATAGGCAATGATAGTCGGCATTTTAGCTGTAATAGCAATAGATTGCTCTAAAGTTGGAGGCCAGCTTTGCTCAGCACCCCCCAAAGCAGAGACCGCTGTCCGTAAAACTGTCATCATGTCTCGATCATGGGGAATCGCATCTATGACTTCTTTTACCTCTTTAGGTAAAGCTCTTTGCTGAGCTAATGCAGTCTGGAAACCGGATAATTGTTCTTCTGTAGGCAATGCGCCAAACCATAGCAAGTAAGCGACTTCTTCAAATGTATGAGAAATGGCTAGATCTTGAGCCCAATGCCCCCGATAAACCAATAATCCGTTTTGCCCGTCGACTAGACTTAAATCAGTTTCTGCAACAACTATTCCTTCAAGCCCAATCGCCAACATTTTTTCCATCCACTTCCACTCCTTTCTTTTCATTACAGTATACCAATATATTCTGAAAAGTAGAAATAGATAGTAAATGATTGATTGATTACAAAACGTAATTAATGTCCGCTCATTCAAACGGTTATATGCGCTTCATTTTATATCGAATTGACGCATTAGTAATTAGGGACTTTTTTGGATTTTTTTTCTAAACATGATGCCTGTATGAAGCTTGTACCTGTATGGCAAACTAATCAGAATTACTTCTATTCCCTACAATTCGCTTTCCTAATAATTAGAAAGGAAGATTCCAATATGCCAGCAAAAGAAAAACAAGCTCCTCTTCGCTACATTGCCTACATCTTTATTGGTATCACGCTTTTTCTGGGTGCTTTGTGGGGGCTTCTAATGGTTCTTGATATTTTTAATCGTTAACCCAGCTTTCCTAAAGCTTAGGTCACTTTTGGTAAAGGAGCATATAATGTCGCTAGAATATCAACGAATCGTTGCCCCGATGTGATCAAATTATTGTTTGGTAAAATAACATAGGAGGCTACTTTAGGTAGCTCCAAGCCTGGGGTTGGCAATTCCATAAAGCGATTCTCAAATAATTCACGTAAAATGGCGGAACGTGGTAAGAAAGAAATCCCCAGCCCTTCTTCGATAAAGCGTTTGGTCACATCCACATGCGTCACCCCCATCGTGCGAATAGCAAATCCACGTTGTCTAAGCGATGTTAAGAGAGGCTCCCAATAAACGGGGTGATTATGCGTTAACAACCTCTTGGTAATTAACTCCTGCTCCCAATCAGGTAAGGGGGCATCCATGTCTCCACCGTAATGCGGTACAGCAAATACGATCGGATCTGTCTGCATCAAATAAGCAGAAAGTTGGCCTTCGCTAGGAATCATTCGAGATAATCCCAAATGAGCCTGTCCACTTTGGACCAAGAGACCAATATCAATGGAGTCCGCTACTTTAATGGTTATATCTACCTCGGGATGTTCTTTGGTATAACGATGAATAAGCGAAGGGAGCGAGGTGCGAGCAATGATCGGAGAGACTGCGATACGCAAGATTTCCTTGTATCCCTGCTTCCACGTCACCATCTCTTCAACACCGGTGTGCCATTGAGATAAAATCAATTTTGCATGCGACAAGAAGCGCTTTCCGGCTGCTGTTAACCTCACCCGTTTGCCTACTCGTTCAAATAAAGCAACATCCAACTCTTTCTCTAACTGACGTATATGCTGCGTCACGGTAGGTTGAGCGATATATAGCGTCTCTGCCGTCTGATGAAAGTTCTCACAGGATGCCGCTACTTCGAACGTTTGCAGAAGCTTTATATCCATATGACTCACCTCAAAGCTTTTATTTTACATGCATCTGGCCTTGTAATCGGTTAAAGCTTTGTTGTGCCTCTTGCAATAAAGCATGCATGATATCTGCTGCGGCTTCTTCTTTTTGAAGCATACCTACCCCTTGACCAGCCCATAACGATAGATAGTCAGCATCCAAGGCTTTTCCCGCTGCTTGGCGAATTTCCTTCGTTAACTCATTCTGAACTGGATACGCCAGCGATCCTATCTGACTTTTAGCAAAATCTCTCATAAATTGATTCACAATTCCACGCGCTGGTCTGCCCGAAAAAGCTCTGGTAACAGCGGTATCTGTCTCTTTTGCATGAATTAATCGTTCCTTATAGGCCTTGTTAGCTGTACTCTCTGCGCATCCTAGAAATCGAGTACCCAGTTGCACAGCTTCAGCACCGAGCGCTAAAGCTGCCACTATGCTTTGGCCATTCATAATTCCCCCTGCCGCAATGATAGGCACCTCCCGAATAGCAGCAGAAAGCTGAGCCACTAATGGTAACGTACCAATACATTCTCCCGGCCCATCTTCTCCTGCATCAAACGTACCCCGGTGACCACCAGCCTCACCGCCTTGTGCTACGATTGCATCTACATGCTGACCTACTAATCGTTCGGCCTCTGCTTGTGTGGTCGCCATGCCTACGACCTTCATCCCTGCTGCCTTTGCACTTTCTCCATATTTACCTGGCAACCCCATCGCACAACTAAATACAGCCGGCTTCTCCTCTAAAATGACCGTAAAGCAATCGGTAATCTCGTCATGCAGGGTTGGCCAGTCGCCTTTCCATGGGGGAAGATTGAATCGTTCCCTCTGTTGGTTGAGCCATTGTCTAAAGGCAGGTGTTACCTCTTGCTGTTCTGGTTGTTCAAATAAGAGTAGGTTTACAGCAAAGGGACGGTTGGTTAAAGACCTCACTTCACGGATTCTCTCTCGTAGAGCTTGAGGCGTAACATATGCTCCAGCAATAGTTCCCAAGCCTCCTGACTCTGATACTGCCGCCACCAGTTCCGCTGAATTTATATTGCCGGCCATTGCCGCAAGAATAATTGGGTTTTCAACTCCAAAGATATCGCAAAACCTAGTTTGGAACTGCATAGACATAAGCTTCTCCTCCCGTGTATACTATTCTGTCTTTTCAGATCATTCTCGTTACGTCTGGCTATTTCCTTCTTCTGTATACTCTAACATCGATATTCTCCTAAACAAGTCGGTTGCTTCTAAAATAATGGACACCATACCAGACTCTGTAATCGTTTCATGCCATTCCCCCGATTCCCAATAGACAGCATCTCCACTTTGTACATAAACATAGTCACTTGTATCTGTACGTACCCATCCATCGCCACTGAGCACCAATAGTAATTGAGGCAATGTAGCCTGATGATAACCAATTTTCCCCTGCGGAGATAAATAAGCACAATTCATATAGGTATCTGCTGGCAGCTTCCCAATTCGTGACATAATCAGATGCAGGCTATCGTAATGAGTGACATTTTTCCCATACGTTAGAGCAAACGAAAATCTCTTCATCCTACTCTCCCCTTTGTACGTAATGAATGCTGATTATCAAACAAAAAGCCAGTTGCTAAGGTGGCAACCAGCTTCCATGTTTATTCAATCCTGATATTTTTCATTTCCTCTTCCATCTTGCTGTTGCACAATGGGCAACGTGGATCCTCAACGATCACAAATTCCTTTCGCGACCAACAGTTACAAGCTGTACACTGCCATACAAGGGTATCCTCATAGACGTGTTCCTTCACCGTACGTTTTGAACGATATGCCATTGTGTCCCCCCATCTTTTCACAAGATTCTTTACTACTTTATGCTGCAAAAGTTACATGTAGAACTTTTCCACCTTTTCTTTGTGTTAAATCCACTGATGACCCGACCGCTTAAGACAGGTCCGCATCAGTTGGCTGCTCTTTGGCTCGATGCAGAAGTGTCCTTACCGCCGATGACTTTTTACGTTTTCTTTTTCCCTTTTTTTTGCCTAAACTAATAAAAGCTAAAATAAGTAAACAAAGTGTGAGTAATTGACTAGTATGCATCACATCTTTCCCAAATAGTTCTCCAATTCCAAGAAGATGCACCAGAATGGCTAACAAAATGACGATTTTACTGATTTGAATGGAGCTCATGTAATCTTCTCCTTTCAATGTACGGACAGGGACAATTCAGCCAATTACATGCAGAAAAAACCAGCCTTTCTTTCGCTGGTTTTTTATAACGATTACACATGTATCTGGAAACATTGCTCTATATTGTCGCCGGCATTGTCCACCGTGAACTAGTACTCTTTTCACCCTCTCTTATATAGTAGTAATTCGATAAAAGCTTCCTAACTCCTGTCTTCGAGTTCAATTCCTTTATCAGCAAACCTCCTATTATTCTGCCTTCTCATCTGAGAGGAGGAAACCTCGATGCTTGTAGGTTGTACTCTACTCTATTGAACTGCTAATCCTCAGAGGATAGTCCATGACGCAGTGCATAGGAGGCTAGCTGTACTCGATTTTCTAAATAAAGCTTTTCCAATAGGTTTTTCATATGATTTTTGACTGTATGCTCTGTGATCATGAGACGCTGAGCAATTTGTTTATTCGTCTCTCCCTTTGATACATATTTTAAAATTTCAGTTTCTCTTGGAGTTAGCACGCTCGGACTAGGTTCATCAATGACTGGACCCGACCGAAATTTGAAGAAGAGCTTGCTTGCCAATTCACGTGAAATATCACTATTATCTTCTAGCAACGCCCGTAAATATGCCAACCAATCATGTGGATTCATATTTTTTAGTAAATAGCCCTGTGCCCCAAATTGCACAGCCGTAAATAGATCAGCTACATCATCAGATACGCTCAAAATAACGACTTTTATATGGGGATAGGCCTGTTTAATTCGTCTTGTTGCCTCCAAGCCATCGCATACCGGCATGCTAATATCCATTAATACAACATCTGGCTGTAGCTCGCTACAGAGACGTACACCCTCTTCTCCTTGTTCAGCCTCCCCTACAATTTCAAAGGAAGAATCCTCTGCTAGCATACTTTTTATCGCTGTTCGAGCCAATAAATGGTCATCTACCACTAATACCCTGTATTTCTGCACCTTCCGCTCTCTCCTTTAAATGACTCTATCAAGATTTCTGTCCCGCCATGCGTTCCTGATCGCATCTCAAAGCTGGCTCCTAATTTCCAGCTTCTCTCTCGCATCATGGTCTGACCATATCTCTCACGTTTTAATGTTTCTGTATCGAAGCCCATTCCATTGTCTTTAATCAGTAGATACCAGCCTGTCCCCTGAAACTGCCATTGAATCTCTGCATGGCTCGCATCTGCATGTTTGCGAATATTAGTGAATGATTCCTGTATAATGCTAAATAAATGGACTTGTTCCGCTGGTTTAAAATATTGATCCATTCCATCAAGCTCCTGTTTCACCTCGATCCCTGTGATCAGGCTCCATTCGTGTAGCCACTTTCTCAAGCGATCCGTTAATAATACCCCCTCTTCTGGATGAGAACGGAGATTAAAAATGGCTTGTCTTAGCTGGTTATCAATTTCAGAGATCGTTGCCTTTGCTTCTTCAATCTTTTCTTGATTTAGTTTTACGTTTAAAAAGAAAATCGCTTGTGCAATATTATCATGTAGCTCCTGGGCTAAGCGTTCTCGTTCCTCATACACTGCATGCTTGGCTTTTTCCTTTGCTAATTTCTCACTCATTCTTTTGATTTTTCCAAAAACCCAGGTGGCAAATATAAATGAAAGAACCAAAGTCATAATCGTAATGATGACATTTCCTTCATCCATCGTAAAATAAGGCAGCAAAAACTCGTGTCGCGCATATTCAAAGCCGCCTATCATAATGGTAGGTAACATAATGCTCGTTAATTTTAGCCATCGATAATTCAAGCGTATCCTCCTGACTGACCTGTAATTTACAATCATAACCAATAATCATGCCCTACTCTATTATAGAGGAAGCGCTTTATTAGCATGTAGGGTCGATTTTTTGAATAAAGCAAATACTATCCACAATTACATGCCGTTTTTATCGCCAAAAGAAAAAAAGTCCTATGCAGTAGTTTGCAATAGAACTTTTCACTGAGTCTCTTATGAAGTACAGCTTATGGTGATCTCACATTCGAAAGTGGCCAATACACGAAATCGGCTCTGCCAACAACCTGTGTAATCGGTACAGGACCAATCATTCTGCTATCCTTACTATTTTGTCGATTGTCTCCCATGACAAACATATAACCGGCCTCAACCGTTACTGGCGGAAAATCCTCCGTTACCTTTTTACCTTCTGCATGAGCTTTCTTTTTTTGCTCCTCTAAATAAGGTTCTTCTACAGGTTTTCCATTAATAAATAGCTGATCGTTACGCATTTCTACCCGATCGCCCGCTATTGCGATTACACGTTTGATGTAGTCTTCCTTTTGGTTCGCATGGAATACAACAATCTCTCCTCGTTGTGGTTCATGCAAGCGGTATACCGCCTTATTTACAACGACCTTCTCATTATTTTGCAAAGTGCTTTGCATGGATTCTCCATACACAACATAGGGTGCTCCCAGCCACGTGTACAAAGCAAATGTGACAATAAAAACTGTTATGATGGAAGTAAGCCACTCCTTAATTGCTCTACCCCATCCGGAGCGAGGTTCTGTCTGATTCATAAAGAATTAACAGCCTCCTTTTGGTTAGTCTTATTATAAAGGACGTACTTCCTAAAAAAAGGTTTCAAAACGTTATAAAAAGATAGTGCTTTTGCCCTCTTTTGACGTATATGGTTCGGGGGACGGGGGATGGAATTTGTGAGCGGAACTCATTCACGAGATTCAGCTAAAATGGGCTGTTCGTGAACTTCTAGTAGTGGATGAGGGTTTCAATAAGCCAGATGTAACATGAATTTTTTTATTCTAGCCTTATATGCTCTAACTATTCTCAAAGAAAAGTCCTATCTTCTATTTCGATAAAAAACTATAACTGCATTGTCTTATACAGTCGTTCTAACGATATTTATGTATCCTGATTAGATGAAGGAAATAGACCTTAAAATAAGCCACCTTGCAATTTTGCTTGGTGGCTCACCATTGAATATGTGGCATTGCTAAAGTTTACATGAAGAGGTTTTGCGTCTCTTGTCTGGTTGCATAACTGGCGGGCAAGTTCCACCCCTGGTCGTTTACATCTAGTATAAAGAAGCTTTCCACGTATCAATCAGGAATCCTAGGATGATTGTTCAGCTTTACAACTCATAAAAACGATCGTCGTTCATTTCAGTTTATCTTACGAGGATGTATATAATTCTGAACCTTAGTATTATGTTTAAGTTAGTTTGATAATAGTAAGTGTAGCGTTTGTATTGTTATGAAGCTGTGCTGGCGTATTATTTGCATTCACGAGTTGTACAGTAGTCGGAGCAGTAGTAACATTTATAATTATACTTGCAGCAATTGGACCTCCCCCATCTCCAGCGAGAGGTGTTGGCGTTTGATTAACCCCACCTATTTTCAAGTCAAATAAAGCATTCCCCTGATTATGAATGACAAGATCAAACAGGTAAATACCTGGTTGTAAAATTAAAATTGTATCAGATGGAGGAGAAAAGACAAACGCTCCACCAACATTGCTACTTAGGTTTGTAAAAGTGATTGGAGAAAAGGCAGCTACCGTATCGGTTCCTGTTCCAGTGAAACTTCTAAATACACTAATAAAACTATTCAAACCTGGTCCCGTGGTTCCTGTCGCTCCTGTCGCTCCCGTTGCTCCTGGTGCTCCTGTTCCTCCCGTTGCTCCTGGTGCTCCTGGTGCTCCTGTTCCTCCCGTTGCTCCTGGTGCTCCTGGTGTTCCTGGTGCTCCCGTTGCTCCTGGTGCTCCTGTTCCTCCCGTTGCTCCTGGTGCTCCTGGTGCTCCTGGTGCTCCTGTTCCTCCCGTTGCTCCTGGTGCTCCTGGTGTTCCTGGTGCTCCCGTTGCTCCTGTTCCTCCTGTCGCTCCCGTTGCTCCTGTTCCTCCCGTTGCTCCTGGTGCTCCTGGTGCTCCTGGTGTTCCTGGTGCTCCCGTTGCTCCTGGTGCTCCTGGTGCTCCTGGTGCTCCTGGTGTTCCTGGTGCTCCCGTTGCTCCTGGTGCTCCTGGTGCTCCTGGTGTTCCTGGTGTTCCTGGTGCTCCCGTTGCTCCCGTTGTTCCTGTTGCCCCCGTGACTCCTGTCGCTCCCGTTGAACCTGTTGGACCTGTTATCCCTGTAATTGGGCAACGAGTAGTAAAGTCTGAGCAAGAAGAAAATGAGGAGGAAGAAGTTGAGGAAGAAGTTGAGGAGGACGTTGAGGAGGAAGACCGTTTTCTACGTGCAAGGAACTTGTTATTACTAATTGGATCCCGTTTCATAAAGTCAAGCAAATCAGGCTCATTAATTTTATTTAATATCCCTTGTAAATCATCGTGATTGTCGTTAAACAAAAAAACACACCTCCCTATATGTCATATACCATAATATGTAGGAATTGGTGAATTCGTTATTCCTCATTTCAAATGATTGGTTAAAAAATTTGGAGATGAACTTTAATTATTTCTGAAAGAGCTAAAAATGAATTGCCCTTAAAAAATAGAGGCTGACGGTACAGGCCATGAAAAATATACTTCCAAGAGTTTTGTTTTACAAGATTTATGAAGCACCAATTCATTTGTCAAAGTCTTGCTCTGTTTTAGATTTTGGTATAAAAAAACGCCCCTCTCAAACGAGACAGGCGTTCTCACGTGTTCTACTTATGAAAAAGATACCCAATAACAGGGTTTAATATTTATTCACATAAAGATATAATTTTTTTGCATCCAACCATGCCAGTAAACCCTATACGTGAATCATAACAGCTCGACTCACTTTATTGAAAAAATTTCCGTCCCACTTCTGGCAACAATTAAGATGATACGCTAAGTATCTCGAAAAATAAAAAAAGCCTTGCTTCACAAGACTTTTTGCTATGGAGCGGGTGATGGGAATCGAACCCACGCGACCAGCTTGGAAGGCTGGAGTTCTACCATTGAACTACACCCGCGTAATGGCGTGCCCTGAGAGATTCGAACTCCCGACCTTTTGATTCGTAGTCAAACGCTCTATCCAGCTGAGCTAAGGGCACATAATATATGGAGCGGACGACGGGTCTCGAACCCGCGACCTTCGCCTTGGCAAGGCGACGCTCTACCAATTGAGCTACGTCCGCACATGTTTTGTATGATTTGCTTAAAGCTTTTGTTACCTATATACCACTTTAATCTCAACCTAGTTCGTCTCTCAAACCAATAATGACCGCTAAATAAAAAAAGTGGTGAGCCATGAAGGACTCGAACCTTCGACCCTCTGATTAAAAGTCAGATGCTCTACCAACTGAGCTAATGGCTCATATAATGGCTGGGGTATCAGGATTTGAACCTGAGAATGACGGAGTCAAAGTCCGTTGCCTTACCGCTTGGCTATACCCCAATAAAAATGGTGCCGGCGATAGGACTTGAACCCACAACCCCCTGATTACAAGTCAGGTGCTCTACCAATTGAGCTACACCGGCATTTTTAATATAACCAACAGCCTATTCAATTAAAAATGGCGGAGCTGACGGGACTCGAACCCGCGACCTCCGGTGTGACAGACCGGCGTGAACTCCAACTTCACCACAGCTCCATACTTTGGTTGCGGGGACAGGATTTGAACCTGCGACCTTCGGGTTATGAGCCCGACGAGCTACCGAGCTGCTCCACCCCGCGATAATGGGAAAATAAAAATGGTGGAGGATGACGGGATCGAACCGCCGACCCTCTGCTTGTAAGGCAGATGCTCTCCCAGCTGAGCTAATCCTCCAAATAAATGGTGACCCGTAGGGGATTCGAACCCCTGTATGACAGCGTGAAAGGCTGCTGTGTTAAACCGCTTCACCAACGGGCCTTGTAATTGTAATGGTAGCGGCGGAGGGAGTCGAACCCCCGACCTTTCGGGTATGAACCGAGCGCTCTAGCCAGCTGAGCTACACCGCCATATTGTTCTTTCAAAACTAGATAATGAAGTCAGCATAAAGGCAATGTGGATAAGTCCTCGACCGATTAGTATTCGTCAGCTCCATGCATTACTGCACTTCCACACCGAACCTATCAACCTCATCGTCTATAAGGGGTCTTACTAGCTTGCGCTATGGGAAGTCTCATCTTGAAGGGGGCTTCACGCTTAGATGCTTTCAGCGCTTATCCCGTCCGCACATAGCTACCCAGCTGTGCCACTGGCGTGACAACTGGTGCACCAGAGGTGCGTCCATCCCGGTCCTCTCGTACTAAGGACAGCTCTCCTCAAACTTCCTACGCCCGCGACAGATAGGGACCGAACTGTCTCACGACGTTCTGAACCCAGCTCGCGTACCGCTTTAATGGGCGAACAGCCCAACCCTTGGGACCTACTTCAGCCCCAGGATGCGATGAGCCGACATCGAGGTGCCAAACCTCCCCGTCGATGTGGACTCTTGGGGGAGATAAGCCTGTTATCCCCAGGGTAGCTTTTATCCGTTGAGCGATGGCCCTTCCATGCGGAACCACCGGATCACTAAGCCCGACTTTCGTCCCTGCTCGACTTGTAGGTCTCGCAGTCAAGCTCCCTTGTGCCTTTACACTCTACGAATGATTTCCGACCATTCTGAGGGAACCTTTGGGCGCCTCCGTTACTCTTTAGGAGGCGACCGCCCCAGTCAAACTGCCCACCTGGCATGGTCCTTCCACCCGATAAGGGCGGCAAGTTAGAAACTCCGTACATCAAGGGTGGTATCCCAACGACAGCTCCACGAAGGCTGGCGCCCTCGCTTCACAGCTTCCCACCTATTCTGTACATGATGCACAAAGTTTCAATACCAGGCTACAGTAAAGCTCCATGGGGTCTTTCCGTCTTGTCGCGGGTAACCTGCATCTTCACAGGTATTATGATTTCACCGGGTCTCTTGCCGAGACAGCGCCCAAGTCGTTACGCCTTTCGTGCGGGTCGGAACTTACCCGACAAGGAATTTCGCTACCTTAGGACCGTTATAGTTACGGCCGCCGTTTACTGGGGCTTCGGTTCAAAGCTTCGCTTGCGCTAACCCATCCCCTTAACCTTCCAGCACCGGGCAGGCGTCAGCCCCTATACTTCGCCTTGCGGCTTCGCAGAGACCTGTGTTTTTGCTAAACAGTCGCTTGGGCCTTTTCACTGCGGCCTCCTCGGGCTATAAACCCTACCGAGGCGCCCCTTCTCCCGAAGTTACGGGGCCATTTTGCCGAGTTCCTTAGCAAGAGTTATCCCGCGCACCTTAGGATTCTCTCCTCGCCTACCTGTGTCGGTTTGCGGTACGGGCACCTTGTTCCTCGCTAGACGCTTTTCTTGGCAGTGTGAAATCAGGGACTTCGGTACTTATATTTCCCTCGCCATCACAGCTTGTGCTTATTGGTGTGCGGATTTGCCTACACACCACACTTACTGCTTAGACGGCCATCCAATAGGCCGCTCACCCTATCCTCCTGCGTCACGCCATTGCTCAAGCGGAACAGAGGTGGTACT
>NZ_CP048799.1:4002500-4170000 GCF_010748895.1 Brevibacillus sp. 7WMA2 | reverse complement strand
GTAGAAAGAATTACGGGCCTTAAGGTTCTTTCCAGTCACAGCGATATCAGCACCAAAATGGGTGAACGGATCGAGGTATACGTACTGGACAAAGACCTAGAAAAACACCTACAAGATAATACCTCCAGCAATTAACAGCCTCTCCCATAAACGAACACTAAAATGTTGAAAGCACTCCTCCGCGTTATAAAGGAGTGTTTTCATCATCTTCAGCATTATCCAACAACCAGCGATACCCTCGATGCTTAGGACTACTGATAAACACATAATGTGCCCCTAATCTCCGATACAAAGCAGCATACCGCGGCAACTGTGTCATAACATATACGCGACAAGTACCCAAACTAACGAAAAATTCAATAACTCGAAACGAATCGTTCCATTCATCAGGAAACAAGTAAACCTGTTCAAACGAAGCAAGCTTTGTTTCTTCAGGAGCAAAGCCCTGTGTAGCCACTTGGCGAAACCCTTCTTTAACCCTATCATTTCTCAATGCTTCCCGATAAAAGGCCACAATCTGCAAGCCATCTATTAGATTTCGATCTAACTCATGCTTACTAGCGATTTGAACAAAATCACAAAAAGCTTCTCCACGGCCTACAATAAGCATACTTTTCATCCTGCTTTCGCCTCATTCATTCAAATCACTGTGTGACTGGATTATGATCCGCAACAACAAGAACATCCATATGGCGTATTTGCCTTAATAATTTTTGTACAACAGAGCCCGTTTTTATTTCTTCCCATCTCGTCCGAGCAGAATGGCCGATGATGACCTGCGTAACATTTTTACGATCCATCTGCATGACTAACTCACGAAAAATGTGTCTTCGTTCTTGTACTTGATAAATTTCAAAAGAACCACCCATGCGTTCCGTTAAATACCTAAGTTTGTCTAGTAAATCAAGCTCATCTGGAGTAAGGGGATTATGATCCTGTACATACGCAACATACCAATCTGCCTTTAACCGATAAGCAATCCGAAATCCGCGTCGTATTAATCGTCCACTGTCTTCACGTAAATTTACACAGACAAAAATAGTCTCTTGTTTTCTCCACGGCCCGCGTAACGCCCCCTTACGCTCCCAAGACTCTAAACGCTCATCCACATCATCCGCCACTTCACGTAAAGCTAATTCACGTAAAGCAATCAGATTTCCAAGCTGAAAAAAGTGATTTAGCGACTGCTCTACCTTATCTAAGGCATAGATATTGCCCTCTTTCATTCTCTCTTGTAAAGCTTTAGGAGAAATATCCACCAGCTCAATCTCATCTGCATCGTGTAAGATTCGGTCAGGGACTGTTTCCCGTATTCGAATACCTGTGATTTGTTCAACACTATCCGTTAGACTTTCTACATGCTGAATATTCATAGTTGAAATTACAGAAATGCCAGCTTGCAGGATGTGCTCGACATCTTCGTATCTTTTTAAGAACCGGCTAGTCGGAACATTGGTATGGGCTAATTCATCCACTAGAACCACTTCCGGATTGCGCCTAATAATAGCTTCACTATCCATTTCTTCCAAATATACATTCTTATAGAGCATCACCTTCCTCGGAATAGTCGTTAGCTTCCCTATTTGCTCGTGGGTTTCTTTGCGCCCATGCGTTTCCAATAATCCAATTACAACATCTATCCCGCTGTGTAACAGCTCATTCGCCTCGCGAAGCATGGTGTATGTCTTTCCTACACCTGGCGCTGCTCCAACAAAAATTTTTAATTTACCACGTTTTATTCGCTTAATCTCCTTTTCCATCTCCTCTGTCGAAAGGCGATGAAATGGATGAGGAACAAATCCACGATGGCGTTTAGCAGGGAGAACCCGTCCCCCACTGGTTGCCGAGCGATCTGCCACGATGAGGACATCTGTATTTTTGCTTTTGCGTAAAATCTTGTTAATAATCGACCCGTGCACAATTTCTTCCCATCTGCTTCGCTTGGATTGCCCCATGACAATCCGGGTAATGTTATGTTGCAAAGCGTACTGTACCATCTCTTTAGCAACATCACTATCCTTGGATAAAGGGACCTCTTCAAAGCTTGCACCCACTTTTTGGGCCAACGTAACCATTGAGCGTTTAAAGGTTGCCTCTTCCTTAGACATCATCCGTTTGCTATTACGAAAGCATGCGATAAGAAGCTCCGCACCTAAGCGTTTAGCTACTTGTTGTCCGCGACGAATCAAAATCGAACCATTCCAGTGATACTGAACAGTAACCAGGATACGCTCACTCGCTCCAGACGGGCCAAGCATCCCCTGTTGTTCACGATATCTGTCTAAATCATCATTTACTTCCCCAGCCACGAAACGTAATGCCAATTCTCTTAGCACAGCCAAATTATCATGCCGATACAAACACTGATGCTTTGATTTTAGCTTAGACAACGCTTCTTCTTGATCAGATGAGTGAGGTAAAATCCTTCCCTCCTGCAATCTCTTAAGAATAACTTCCGGTGGAACATCCAAAAGCTTTACCTCATCCGCTTCGGCTAACGTCTCATCCGCGACACAATCGGCTACACGAACAGGCACCCCGGTTAGTCGTTGGGCTATGCCTTTCATTCCTTCGAGTTCGTAGATATTAAGCGTAGTAATCACACTTATATTGTGTTCTAACAGATAACGAACGTCCTCGATCCGAGTACGACGTACCGCTTCGGGTCGATTCCGATGCGCTAACTCATCCACCAAGACGACCTCTGGATCACGTCTAACGATTCCTTCAACATCGAGGTCCTCTTTCAGCATGCCCTTTTCATCCCAAGCAATAGCAGGCATTACGTCGAGGCCTTCCAGTTTCTCGTAATTTTTCCCTTGGTTAATGGCACGTGAATGAATCACACCAATAACCACATCTAAGCCTTTTTTCCGGAGGCGTTGCCCTTCTAACAGCATGTGGTAGGTTTTGCCCGAGCCACTAACCGCCCCCAGAATAATTTGCAAACGACCTTTATGGATTTCCGAAATAGAGCGCAAGATTTCCTCTGGCGTTTTTCGGCGAAAATCATCCATACTACTTCACCTGATCCAGTGCCATGTTTAACTCCAATACATTTACTCGTTTTTCACCAAACAGACCCAGCGAGCGATCCTCTGTGTGGTTGCGAATGAGTTGGTT
Source organism: Brevibacillus sp. 7WMA2 (assembly GCF_010748895.1). Taxonomy (NCBI): domain Bacteria; kingdom Bacillati; phylum Bacillota; class Bacilli; order Caryophanales; family Paenibacillaceae; genus Brevibacillus; species Brevibacillus sp. 7WMA2. Next base: position 4,166,877 of record NZ_CP048799.1, on the reverse strand, counting down.
AAGCTGATCTGTAGTCAAATTGCGCAAGGCTGCAATGCGCGGCACCTGAACACGAGCCGCCTCTGGTGTAATATGCGGATCAAGTCCTGAAGCTGAGTTCGTTACTAAATCTGCTGGTATCTCGGCCTGCACAATAGTCGGATTCGCAGTCAAGAAAGCTACTACGTCCTTTTTCATTCGTTCCACTAATGCTGGATTGGACGGAGCATAGTTATTCGAGCCTGAGCCAGCCGCGTTATACTCTATAGAAGAAACACGTCCAGAAAAGTATTTCGGGTCAGTAAATGATTGACCAATTAGCTTAGACCCTACGACCTTCCCAGCCGCATCTGTAATCAAGCTTCCATTTGCCTGTGCCGGCATTAACGCCTGAGCCAGACCCGTCATGAGCAAGGGATAGATAACGCCGCAGATCAATAACAGCACGAGACTGACTCGTATATTTTTTAACATGATTACTCACCTTTTCGTTTATTAGTTTTTCTATTGCAGACCAACTACCACCAACAGCATATCCAATAGCTTAATACCGATAAAAGGAGCAATGATTCCGCCTAATCCGTACATAAACAGATTGCGGGACAAGAGCTTGGTTGCACTCATAGGTTTATATGTAACACCCTTCATCGCTAACGGTATTAACAAAGGAATAATGATCGCGTTAAACAGCAATGCTGATAAAATTGCGCTTTGAGGTGTGGCCAGTTGCATGATGTTCAACGCTTGCATCTGAGGAATTGCCACCATTAGCATCGCCGGAATAATGGCAAAATACTTGGCAATATCGTTTGCAATACTAAAAGTAGTAAGAGCTCCACGAGTCATAAGAAGCTGTTTCCCTATTGCCACTACCTCGATAATTTTGGTCGGATCAGAATCCAAATCAACCATGTTCGCAGCTTCTTTCGCAGCAACAGTACCGCTATTCATCGCTAATCCCACATCGGCTTGAGCTAGTGCAGGTGCATCATTCGTCCCATCACCCGACATCGCCACCAGCTTTCCTTCCGCCTGTTCCTTGCGAATAACCGCGATCTTGTCCTCTGGTTTAGCTTCTGCAATGAAATCATCCACACCAGCTTCGCGTGCAATGGTAGCCGCCGTTAATGGATTGTCACCTGTACACATCACCGTCCTAATTCCCATCCGCCGCAGTTCCTCGAAGCGCTCGCGCATACCTGCTTTTACCGTATCCTTTAAATAAATGACGCCCAATACTTGAGTCCCATCTACCACTGCTAATGGGGTGCCTCCTTCCTTAGCCATTCGATTCGCTGTCGTGTCCAAATCGTTAGGAACTTGACCGCCTCTCTCTATAACATAGGCTTTAATGGCATCAACAGCCCCTTTTCTTACCACACGACCATCTGAAAAATTAGTACCGCTCATCCGAGTTTCCGCTTTAAATTCCACACCTTCTGTACCTGAAATGTGCCACTCTGATTCAGGAACTCCCATTTTTTTAGCTAGTTCTACAATAGAGCGCCCCTCTGGTGTTTCGTCATGCAAGGAGCTGTGCAGAGCTGCTCGATATAGCTCTTCTTGTTTTGAACCGCCTACTGCCACAAATTCAGAGGCCATTCGGTTGCCATACGTAATTGTCCCGGTTTTATCCAAAATAATGGTATTTATATCTCCTGCCGCTTCGACCGCTTTTCCTGACATGGCAATCACATTATATTGGGTGACCCGATCCATCCCTGCAATCCCGATCGCAGATAATAATCCACCAATGGTTGTTGGTATAAGGCAGACCAGCAAAGCCACCAAGGTCGCAACTGGAATCACTACATTTACATAAGAAGCAATTGGTAACAGTGTCGTACATACGATCAAAAAAATGAACGTTAAGCTTACCAAAAGAGTATTTAAAGCTAGCTCATTAGGAGTTTTTTGCCGTTTTGCTCCCTCGACCATACTGATCATTCGATCTAAGAAGGATTCCCCTGGATCTGCCGTCACACGTACCGTAATTCGGTCACTAACCACGCGAGTACCGCCAGTAACCGAACTAAAATCTCCACCTGCCTCCTTGATGACTGGAGCCGATTCGCCCGTAATAGCCGACTCATCAACTGATGCTACTCCCTCAATGATCTCACCATCGCTTGGGATTAGCTCATTGGTAGTAACGATAACAATATCGCCCTTGCGTAGCTCTGTGGAATTAACCACTTTTATGACTCCATTTTTTTGTAATAGATTTGCTGTCATATCCTGCTTACTTTTTTTCAAGCTATCAGCCTGTGCCTTACCACGCCCTTCCGCCAGAGCTTCAGCAAAATTCGCAAACAGGATGGTCACAAATAGAATCACGCTCACGATACTGTTGTAAAAAGCATTGGACTCGCCACCAAAGGCATTTGGCATAACACTTAAAATGAGGGTAATCACAAAGCCTATTTCCACCACAAACATGACTGGATTTTTAACCATCAACCGCGGGTTAAATTTCTTAAAGGCATCAATCATTGCCTGCCAAACTATCTCCTTGGTAACCAAGGATTTTCGTTGATTACTCATAGTGAAGGACTCCTTTTTTCATTAGCGTATCGACAGCCACTCGGCAACAGGACCAAGAGCAATCACAGGGAAGAATGTTAACGCACCTACAATGAGTACCGTAGCAAGCAAGATGCTCATGAATACTGTATTATCCGTGCGGAAGGTACCGATGGTTTCCGGCACAGGTTTCTTCATCATTAGGGAGCCTGCTACCGCTAGCATTAAAACAATCGAGAAATAGCGTCCAAATAACATGACCAGGCCCGTTGAGATATTCCAGAATGGCGTATTATCAGATAGGCCCTCAAATCCCGAACCGTTATTAGCTGCTGAAGAAGTAAATTCATATACCACTTGAGAAATTCCATGGAAGCCAGCATTTGAAATAGAGCTTGTTCCCAGTTCGCTAGCCAAAGCAATCGCAGATGGAGCTAGGATGATTAACGGATGAATCAAAATAGCGATTGCGATTAATTTCATCTCTTTACTTTCAATCTTGCGCCCCAAATATTCTGGTGTACGCCCTACCATCAAGCCTGCTAAAAATACAGCCATAATGGCATACATCAAAATGTTCATTGTGCCGACACCATCTCCGCCAAACACACAATTTAGCATCATCTGAGCTAATGGAACCATCCCGCCAAGTGGCGTTAAGGTATCATGCATGTTATTAACCGTTCCTGTAGTAGCCGCTGTGGTTACCGCAGTAAAAAGAGCCGACTGTGCAATACCGAAGCGAACTTCTTTCCCTTCCATGCTGCCATTCGCCTGAGACAGCCCCGCTTGAGCTAACGCTGGATTTCCATTCGATTCCGCAACATATACAATCGTCAAGAAAGTTAAAAACATCAGGAACATAGCACTAAATATCATAAGTCCTTGTTTTTTATTGCGTGTCATAGCACTAAAAGTAAACGGTAAGGAAGCCGGGATGAGAAACATACATAAGATTTCAATAACATTGGTTAAAGGTGTAGGGTTCTCAAAGGGATGTGAAGAGTTAACTCCAAAGAATCCTCCTCCGTTTGTACCAAGGTGCTTAATGGATTCCATGGAAGCCACAGGTCCACGAGCAATTTGTTGTTCCGCACCCTGTAAAGTAGTAGCAGTCACTGTTGGACTCATCGTTTGTGGCACCCCTTGAGCTACCAATAATAAAGTAACAACCACGGCCAAAGGCAATAACACGCGGGTATGTGCCCGAATCAGGTCTACGTAGAAGTTGCCAATCAGCTTTTGTCCTGTAATTCCTCTCATAAAGGCCATCACAACCGCAATACCAGTGGCAGGCGTTGTAAACATCAAATAGATAATAACCGTCATTTGGGACAGATAGGACAAGCCTGACTCTCCACTATAATGCTGTAAGTTCGTATTTGTTAAAAAGCTAGCTACTGTATTAAAGGCAAGCAGCGGTTCCATGCCATCAATCCGACTAGGATTCCCCGGCAAAAATCCCTGAAGTCTAACAATGAGATACCCAATGACAAACATGACAAGATTGCTAAGTAATACTGCTCCTGCGTACTGTTTCCATGTCATTGCTCTCACTTGAATACCAGAAGCTTTATATATAATTCGCTCGAATCCTCCAAATATTCGGTCTATCTTAGTTGCCTCCCATGAAAAAGCTTGCGCCAAGTAACGACCAAATAAAATGGCTAGGATCAGCAACATTCCTAATACTGCGGCAATTTGCAACAAATCCACAACAGTTCCTCCTAACGTTTCTACAGTTTACAGTTGGTACTATTAATACTTTTCAGGACGAATTAATGCATCGATGAGGTAGAGAATAACCCCTGTAACGATGATCATGAGTATAGTCACCGCTCTTCTCTCCCTTCTTCTGTTACCACTTTGTCACAGAATGCCATCGTTCCAAAAAACAGACCGAATGCTCCTGCCACCAGTAAAATCGCAACAATATCCATCCTTTTTTCCTCCTCTGCCAACTGTCTGATCAACGTTCGACAATCTGTGGTTCCCCTGTGCTCTCCCTTTCATTTGAAGTCCACCTTGGAACAAAAAATAGACCAATGCTTGCTCCTATCCAAACGGTAAAAAGAACATGATACAAACCGTAAGTCACAGCCTATCCTAGCGAAGCTTACCTATTGCCTCACCAGAGCCTGCCTACTCATTTGTTATAATGTTCAACCGTCAAAAAAGAAGCACTCATTGGTCTACCTAACGCCCAGCTAGCCATCGCTCTCTTTGCGTTCTGTCTCCCTAATCCTCTTTCGTACAGTTGTACGTATGATGTTTAAATAAATGTAAGCAAAACAAAAAGACCTACGCTTTTAGCTCTGAGGGAAAAAGAAAAAACCCCTCAATAAATACAGGTGGTCTCATTGACCTCCTTCGCTTTAGCCGACGAAGTTAGCTGACGGGTAGGATGGCGAAAGAGTTACTCATCCCTTCTACATCTAGTAGAATTAACCCCAATAAAAAGTGGGTCCTCCGTTCCCGAATGCCTCGGGATTTGGCCGTTATGCTATTGGTTGCTTACGAGTCTTATTATACGTCCTTGCTTATCTTCTGTTAACAGTGATCTAGCTACAAAAACTGTCAATTTCATCTGAAATTACGCATTTCTGAGGAAACACTCTCACGTTTCCTCAGCCAATCTCATTATTTTATTTATTTTCTTTTGTTTTCTTATTTTGTACAAGCCTGTGCCTATCAACAAATTGAAAAATCTCCTCCACCTGATCAATGAAAAAAACAGGGATAGACATCTTCTGTAATGGCAGCCAGCTTACTACTGCCAGGATGTTTTGCACCTTGTCCAGCAACTCCTTGTCCTTCTCACGCCGGATTACCACGATTTTCGGATAAGACTCCCGTTTAAAGCCTTCCACTATGATCAGCTCGGCCCCTTGTTCGCTCATCCTCGTGATAAGCTCGGGGAGTGGAACTGCTTGATTTTCCATCCAAGCGGTTTGTGTAGCCGATTGAATAGCTACCATAGGAGCTCCTGCCTGCCGGAAGTTCCATGTATCCTTTCCCTGCTGATCTAATTCAAAGTCATGCCCATCATGCTTAATTACACCCAGTCGTATTCCCATTTGTGTAAATCGCTCAATTAACTTGCAAACCAATGTAGTTTTGCCTGAGTTGGAATATCCCACAAATTGAATAACAATATCTGTAGATTCCATTTGGTTTCCTTCCTTGTTCATTTGTTTTCTCCTAATGAATTTTTGCTATTCCATACTTTTTTTGCTTCTTCATAATCAGCAGGGGTATTCATATTAAACGTCGTCAGATCATCCCAGCATTCATCCGTTACTTCCTTTACAATCATCTCTTCTAACGCATGCATTACCCGGAAATCTTTCCGATCCAGAGCTGCCTTCCAAATTTCTTTGGTTTGCTGATGATAAAGCGCAAATAACGGCTGTAATCGCCCGCCCGCTTTAGCTACTACAGCATTTATATCTTTATCTAAACGATCGTTTAAATTTTCGAATAAGCGTTGTACATGCTCCGTACGTAAAAATGGCAGGTCACAGGATACAACCAAATACCACTCTTCCTGTCTTACAGACATACTCGAATAAATACCGCTGATCGGCCCATGTGAAGCTACGATATCACCTGTGATAAACACTTTTGTTCCAAGCTCATTGATGTGAGGCAATCGTTTTGGATCATTCGTGACGATCACACAGGGGCGACCCAGAGGCAAAATCTGCTCCAGCATATGTAAAATGAGTGGTTTCCCCTGCCATTCCAGTAATTCTTTGGGCTTACCCATACGGCTGCTTTGTCCCCCTGCTAAAATTACAATACATAATGAATCCACCATTTTTCATCACCCCGCTTATTTTTCATACTTCTTTCATACATTTATGGACAAATGGCAAAATAGTTATGATGCTATATTCATATGCAACCGTAATTGATATACTAAGACCGTACCTTGTAACAAGTATCACTTACAAGAGAGAAAAGTATGAAGTGAGGGAAAATCTTCATGCCTGTAGAAACGAAAACCTTCGTGGATCAAATATCCCGAGCATTTTGGGAAGATATGAAACGTATGTCGACCCTCGTTGAAAGTATTCCGGGTAAGCCGTTATTTTTTGACGGAGACCCTGCTGATTATGTTTATTTGGTAGAAAGCGGTAAGGTTCGGCTATCTAAGACAAGCACAGACGGAAAAGAATTAACCCTTCAAGTATATAATCCGGGTGAGTTATTTGGGCTGTTCGGGTTATTTAATTCATCCCTGTGTTATAGCGCTACTGCCGTTGTCCTACAGCCCGGTGAATTACGAGTCATCTCTCGTGCGTCCCTAGAAGAGCTCCTTACGGCAAACGGAGCCTATTGTGTAGAGTTCCTACGTTGGATGAGTCTTGAGAACCGCCGTATGCAATCTAAGTTCCGCGATCTTTTATTAAACGGAAAAACAGGTGCGCTCTATTCAACTCTCATTCGCATGTGTAACACATACGGCCGTCAGCTTCCAAACGGTATCCTGATCGATCTATCACTGACCAATAAAGACTTAGCTCAATTTATTGGACTTACACGCGAAAGTGTTAATCGGTTATTAGGTGATTTAAAAAAACTAGATGTTATTGAACCTCTGCCAAATGGCTACATTCTAGTAAAGGACATTCACTATTTACGAGAAAAAATATGCTGTGATGATTGTCCACCAGACATTTGCCGTTTGTAGCGCATGCTTATATTCCTTTCATTTTAACGAAAGGCACGATACACAATCAAATACAAGAAGCCTGTTGAACAACTCAACAGGCTTCTTTTTTTATTCTTCGATATCTTATTCAGCGATGTAAGACCATTTGTAATCGACGAAACCAAGTGCATCAAGCAATACGCCTTTTACTTTGTCATTTTGAATCCAGTTTTGTGTACGGTAGTAGATTGGAATTACAGGCATTTCATCCATGATGATTTGCTCTGCTTCAGCAAACAACTGTGTACGTTTCTCTGGATTTGGTTCAGAAGCCGACTTGATTAATAGCTCCTTGTATTTTGGATTTTCCCAGTTTGTATCATTGTTACCGCCTTTTTTATCACGGTACAGCTCTAGGAAGTTAATTGGATCATTGAAGTCAGCAGACCAAGCCATACGTCCGATTTGATAGTTACCTTGGTGTAGCTTATCAATGTATACTTTCCACTCGGTATTTTCTAGTTTTACATCTACGCCCAAGTTCTTTTTCCATTGGTCTTGGATAGCTTCTGCAATTTTCTTGTTACCTTCCAACGTATTAAAGGATAGTGAAATTGAAGGCAGCTTGCTGATACCTAGCTCTTTCATACCTTCGTCTAACAATTTTTTAGCTGTTGCTGCATCGTTATCTTTAAAGTAGCCTTCTGGTTTAACAGCCATAGTTGGAGGCAGGATACCTAGTGCTGGTTGCTCTCCAGCTTGCGTAATGTTTTCTACAATCGCTTTACGATCTACTGCATAGGCAAAGGCTTTACGGATTTTTGCATTAGTAAACGGTGCTTTTTCTGTATTGAACTTGTACCAATAGATGGATGCAGTAGGCTTCATCTTCAAGGCACCCTCTGCTTTTTTGATAGGCACAACATCTGTTGGCAAGTCTCCAACTGGTTTACCTGCCCAATCCAAATCACCGTTGTCAAACATGGAAAGCTCTGTATTGCCATCATCAATCATGGAGAATTCAATTTTTTCCATTTTTACAGAATCTTTATCCCAGTAGTTTTCGTTCTTGGTCAATAAAATCTTACTCTTATGCTCCCAAGTATCTAGCTTGAACGGGCCGTTACCCACGTGGGTTTTTGCATTTTTCGCCCAGTCAGGATTTTCGGTATCTACTTTTTGATTAATTGGATAGTATGTGTAGAAAGCTGTTAACTCCAAGAAGAATGGAGTAGGGTTTTCTAACGTAACTTCTAATGTGTTATCATTAATAGCTTTGATACCTACGTCTTCAAGTTTTCCTTTACCCTTATGGAATGCTTCTGCACCCTTAATGTAGTAAAGCTGGTACGCATAGCTAGATGCTGTTTTTGGAGTAAGAACGCGTTTCCAAGCATATTCGTAGTCTTTAGCAGTAACAGGGTCACCGTTAGACCACTTTGAATCACGCAATGTGAATGTATATGTTTTTAAATCATCTGAAATTTTAATATCGGATGCAACAGAATTGTGAGGCTTGCCGTCTTCACCCAAACGAGTTAGACCATCAAAGGTAGAACGAACAATTGCTCCAGAAGTAGCATCTTCTGTAAGACCAGGATCAAGCGTAGGAGGCTCAGATGCAAGGTTTAAACGAAGGGTTTGATTGCTGCTTGCTTTTGAATCTTCAGACTTTTTAGATTCGTTACCAGCCGGAGCAGCTCCGTTACCGTTACCTGTACTACAGCCTGCAAGAGCAGCACCTAATACAAGAACGGAACTCATCAACACAAATATATTTTTCTTCATAGTTGTAAATCCCCCTTTTATGTTTATAACGAAAGATATGAATAAATTTTATACTAATTTTATTTTTACGTTTTATCAAATAAAACATAATTAAACATTATTAACTCTACTAAAGTAAAAACAAAAGAGTCATCACGTAAAATATGCGTAATGACTCTTTTGTACATTTTATTTTTTTTCATATCCATTTATAACTACATCTAGTTTACCTGTACTTGGGTCAATGATTAAACCATGGATTGGCACTGATGGAGGCAGTAACGGATGATTAAGGATCATATCGACACTCTCTTTGACAGCATCAGTCACGTTATCAAAACCTCGCAACCATTTTTCTAAATTAATTCCAGCACTTTTTAATAGATGTAACGAATCTGCCGAAACTCCTCGTTCTCGCACTTTTTCTAAAAAATGCGTAGGATTAATCGCACTCATTCCACAATCGTAATGACCTACCACTATGACTTCTTCTGCTTGTAACTCATAGATAGCCACTAAGATACTTCTCATAACCGCCCCAAACGGATGCGAGACAATAGCTCCTGCTGTCTTTATAATCTTGACATCTCCATTTTTGACGTTCATTGCGTGAGGAAGAAGTTCGACCAGTCTTGTGTCCATACATGAAATGACAACCAACCGTTTATCAGGAAACTTGGTTGTTGTGAACTCCGTATATCTCTGATTTTCTACGAACTTTTTATTGTAATCTAAAATCTCTTCAAGTTTTCCCACGCTTCTTCACCTCGACTTTTCTCTCAATTTGGCCTGCCCATTTTCTTAGATGCTGCACGTATTGGTAGGTTTTTTTGTACCTTATTATTTTCGTGATTTATCTGTCCAATCCCTTTTTGTAGACAAAATAACTACAACTGCGTAACAGTTTGATAGATCAAAAATATATTTAACGCAATAATGACACCACTTATCAGCCACGCAATAGCAGTAACCCACTTCTTATTAACAAACTCACCCATTTTAGCCTTGCTACTGGTAAACTGCACAAGAGGAACAATCGCAAAGGGGAGCTGAATCGACAAAATGACTTGACTTAATATGAGTAATTCTGTGGTTCCTTTTTCTCCGTATAGGGCTGTAACAATCACCGTCGGAACAATCGCAATCAGACGAGTAATTAAACGTCGCAGCCACGGTGTTATGCGAAAATGAATAAAACCCTCCATGACAATCTGACCAGCCAATGTACCCGTTAAAGTAGAATTTTGACCAGAAGCTAGCAAGGCTACCCCAAACAGGATACTTGCTGCTGTTGTTCCAAGCACAGGAGTCAGCAAATAATAAGCGTCGCCAATCTCAGCTATATCTGTCATGCCAGCCTGGTGAAACGTAGAGGCTGACAAAATCAAGATAGATGCATTGATAAACAAGGCGAAGAATAAAGCTATCGTTGAGTCCAAACGAGCATATTGAATCGCTTCCCGCTTGCCAGTCTGCGTCCGTTCGAAGTCACGAGTTTGGACAATAGAGGAGTGCAGATACAGATTATGCGGCATGACAGTTGCACCAATAATCCCAATCGCGATATAGAGCATCGCAGGATTTGTTACGACTTCCGTACGCGGGATAAATCCTTGCATGATCTCGCTGATTTGAGGCTGAGCCAATAGGATCTCAACTCCGAAGCACACCCCAATGGTGCCGATCAACGCAATAACAATAGCTTCTATATAACGAAATCCTTTATTTTGTAAAAACAATACTAACAGCACATCAATAGCAGTAATCAACACCCCATACAATAACGGAATGCCAAATAGCAAATTCAATGCAATTGCTGATCCAATCACCTCTGCTAAATCACAAGCTGCAATGGCGATCTCGCACAGAACCCATAAGACCATTGCTACTGGCTTGGAATAGTGATCCCGGCAAGCCTGAGCTAAGTCCCGACCTGTTACGATTCCCAGCTTTCCTGCGAGGGCTTGTAAAAACATTGCCATTATATTAGAAAGAAGAATCACCGACAATAGCGTATAACCGAACTGGGAACCTCCCGCCAAATCAGTCGCCCAGTTTCCAGGGTCCATATATCCTACAGCAACCAGATAACCCGGTCCCGCAAAAGCTAAAAATTTACGAAATTTGGACGCATTTTTGGGTACACGCATGGAACTGTGCACTTCTTGTAAGGAAGGCTGGGTAATCCCTTTTCTCCATCCTTTTCCCTGCTCTGATGCTACCGCTTCGTGATGTTGATCAGTCATTTGAGATCACTCCCTTCCCAGCTTACCTCTTTTATTTACATGTACTTGTTATGCTGTCTTCCCTTTTCCCTTAACAACCGCCTTTTTTGCACTAAGGAAACTTTGTAATAATTATTATAAACACCTCATTTGAAATGTAAATAGCCCACGCCTTCATCCTATTCACAAAAAGGGATTTCTGTTTGTTGTTTCCCTAACATAAATGGGCTATACTAAAATGGGAATAAATTCTTATCACTACTTCGTATAGAAAGAAGGGGAGTGTAGCAATGAATAGAAAGAAAATCGCCGGACTATTTCTACTATTGGCTCTTATCATAAATACATTGGCTGTCCTTACTATTGGATTTGTGGCCTATACCAGCGGAAGCGCATCATCCCAAGATATCATGAATATCTTCTTTGTCTATAACACATCTGGCGTTCCCTTTTATTTCATCCTATTTATCATTTGGATAAACAACAATGAAGGACACCATTATCAAGAATAGTCCATTTTTTCAGCAGTGAGGCCCCTACCCAAGCACTTTATTTATGGAAACATAGGATAAAGTACATCTTATTGGGAGGGATTAGACCATGAGTATTTTCAACGGATCAAACAACTTTGAAATTATCTTGGTTCTATTTATTTTATTGGTAATTATTGCTTGCTGTTGTTGCAATAGGTAGGTAATATAGATTGCAAAAGTATAACCTTGACTGATCATAGGCACACAGCAACGTCTAGAATGTGTTTTGTAACGAAAATAATCAAGCATGTTTATTTATGTATAACAAAAAATCCAGGGTACAATCACCCTGGATTTTTTATTTTGGATTCATTAAGAGCCTTGTAGGCGTAGAGATGTATCTATTTCCTCGTCTCCTAATCGTTTCATAAAGCTTTGACGCCAACTAGCAGATAATGCTTCTACCTTCAAAATTTGCTTTATCGCTTGTTTATTCTTTTTATCGTGGTGCATGATTTGATTAGCAAATGCAATCGAAATGCCATCAGGATCTTTTTCAACCAATGTCATCGTGTCTTCTTGTGAAATCTCTCCCTCTTGTAAAACCCGCAGATAAAAACCCGTATAGCCTGTATTCTGTACTTGTACCGCCAGATCAATTACATCATAGCGCTTTGCTAATTTATGACATGGCTGTCTTGGCTGAGTGACTTGTACCACAGCACCGCCAATCCGGTAAATATCTCCAATACAAACCTCATCTTCAAGCAATCCTTCTATGGTTAAGTTTTCTCCAAAGGCAGAGGCCGGCAATGCCTTACCCAGTGCCTTCTCCCAATAAGGATAGTGCTCGGATGCATAAACGCATACGGCTTTATCTACCCCGCCATGATACTTCAAATCAGCTTGAGCGTCCCCCTGTAATTGGGTTTTCGAAAGATAGAGAGGCCCTGTTACTGGTTGTTTACATATGCTTGTTACTACCTCTTGTCCTTTATAAGGAAGAACTTGAGGTTGTCCTACATTTACAGAAAGAATTCTGACTTGTACCTGCGACATGGTGTTTTTCCTCCTCGGCTTTCTACTATTATCCATTATACAATGGGATGTAGCCCTACATCAGCTTGTTTTTATGTTCCGCACAGCCATGACAACGTAAACAGCACCTAACCCCCAGGTGATCGGACCAATAGGAACAGGCCATGCAGCTAACACTAGAATCCCTTTAATTAGGAAAGGTACTGTCAGACTGAAGATCGCTAGTTTAAACGCTTGACCAAATGTTAATTCCTTTTTCTGAAGATTGCTGATAATGTATGCCAAAATACCAAGAATAAATGCAGTAAACATCGTGCTAAAAATCATGTAAATAAAGATACCTGCAAATATAGTGGCCCAGATTGCCGTTTCCTTGTTTATAAGCCAATCAACTAGTTCCGTAAATTCTTGCTTGCTTATGTCACGCAAACCAGAATTCATATAATTTGTTTCGCGTACAACAACACCCTTTTCCATAAATGTTGCCTTTACCTTCCCAAAAATAACTACATACGAACCTTTGGGATAATTCTCTGCTTTTACTTGATTGTTAGGGTCAAAGATAAACATTTTGTTAGGCGAATAAATCGGCTGATCAGTCTGCATGTTCAACACATCATCTTTAAAGGTAAAATCCGGTGTGCTGTTTAGTACAGCCTGTGCCTCTTTTAAAAATATGCTTGATGTATGATAAAAACTAGAAAAACCAAACACGCTAATCAGTAAGGCAAGAAACAGGATAAATCCAAATACGACCCCAGCTTTCTTGTTTACAAGCTGACCTAGGTTATTTGGCTTTAACAAACTAACTTTCAATGATTCAAACAATATATGACCTCCCTTTTTTGCAGGTAGATTTTATTATCTCATATCCATCTGCATAAACCTCAAAAATTAAATGATGCTTACTTGTTTATATTATAGTGGAAAAACCTTTTATTCTCCTTATCCCAAGCTAAAGGTTATCTTAATTTGACTAATAGCCTTCTTCACCAAAAGAATAATCATTTCCCCATAATATGTAAATAGTAGAATTAGCTATTATAAAACATGCTTGATTTTTTGATTAAAATGTAACATCTAAGTCTTTTGTCCGTGTTACTCTAAATGTAACGTTTTGCTCAGGAAAAGAACGGAGGAGAAATCGTGTCATATACCATATTAATCGCCGATGATGAGAGAGAGATTGTTGAACTTTTAACGCTCTATCTTGAGAAGGAAGATTTTCATGTCATAGAAGTTCATAATGGAGATAGCGTTTTACCAGTTTTGGCTCAAAAGAAAGTGGATTTGGTCATCCTTGATATTATGATGCCTGGAAAAGATGGTTTTCAGCTTATTAAGGAGATCAGGCAAGCCTATAATATTCCCGTCATGTTTTTATCAGCACGCACGCAGGATCATGATGTGATCTTAGGTTTAGGGCTTGGGGCAGATGACTATATCACAAAACCGTTTAATCCTTTGGAAGTGATTGCACGGATTCAGGCTCTTCTTCGCCGTGTTCATGAATTTACCCTTACGGTGGAAGCTCCTATTAACCCAGAGGAGCAGCTTATTAAAATTGGGGAGATGATCCTAGATAAAGCGAGCTGTCTCGTCTATCGAAATGAGGAAGCTATTTCACTGACTTCTATCGAATACAAAATACTAGAACTCTTGATGGTTAATGCCGGTCAGGTTTTTACCAAAAAGAAAATTTATGAAGCGGTATGGGGCGACTTCTATGCCAATGATGATAATACCATCATGGTGCACATTAGCAAATTACGTGAAAAAATCGAGGATGATCCGAAACAACCCACTTATATAAAAACCATTCGAGGATTGGGGTATAAATTTGAAAAAATGGTTGAAGCCTAAAAAATCGCGTAGTCTCTATACCTCTCTCATCCTTGATTACTTTGTTTTTAATTTTTTTCTTTTGGTTGTTCTAATCGGACTTGCTATCTATCTTCTCAATGCTACCTTCAATCATATCGAAAGTATGGATATTGTTGATGTAAAAATTGAGGCTTCTAATTACAAGCAGGAGGATCAACGTAAGGAGCTCCTTCCGCAATTAACAAGTATTGGAGGCTGGTTGGAACACCTCAATGCCAATAAACAACTGGTTCGGGTATACGGCAACAAGCTAGATGATCATAAGTCCTATTCCGAGAATCAGTTATTCGATCTTTTGCAAAATCATGAACAACAGCCCTATTACTACTCGATGTACCAGAATACTCTTGATCCAAAAACACCGTATTTATTATTAAAGATACCCAGAAACAATATCCTTGTGTCAAAGGACTTTGAACAGATCGATATTTTCGACCCATTTGCGAAAAGCTTTATGACTTATTTAGGCATGTTTGGGTTCATCATGCTGATTTTCATTGTGCTGTATATTTACTGGACAGCTCGTCGTATTAAAGCTCCGCTGATTATTATTTTAGACGCGTTGAAAAAAATGACAGATGGAGACTATAGTACCCGTATTCATCTAAAGGCTGAGCATGAATTTGTACAAATCCGTGATACCTTTAACTATATGGCGGATGTACTAGAAGAGACACGCCGTGAAAATGAAATCCTAGAAAAGGGCAAGCAGCGGATGTTAATGGATATCTCCCATGACTTAAAAACACCAATCACCAGCATTCAGGGATATGCTAAAGCCTTAAAGGAAGGAATGGCCACGGATGAGGAACGAAAACAGCGCTACCTAGAATATATCTATCAGAAATCAATCCGGGTAAATCACCTTATTAATAATCTGTTTGAGCTACTTAAATTAGACGCTCCTGATTATCGACTGCATTTACGTTTAGAAGAGATTACAGAGTTTATCCGTGATATGGTTGTTTTGCATTATACAGAAATGCTGGATAAACAATTTCATTTGCAATTAGACATACCGGAACGAGAAATCTATCTGTATTTTGATCGGATTCAATTAACTCGTGTATTAAGTAACTTATTGGTGAATGCGATTAAGTACAATCCCGTAGGAACAACCATGCGTATATCATTGTCAGAGGAAAAATACTATGTGGTCATTAAGATTGCGGATAATGGAATTGGAATTTCAGAAGATATTAAGGAAAATATTTTTGAACCATTTGTCCGGGCTGATTCCTCCCGTGCTAGTGAAGGAGGAACAGGTCTTGGCTTATCTATTGCTAAGCGGATCGTGACCAAGCACGGAGGTACAATCAAGCTTACGTCCACTGATACCGAAGCAACGGTTTTTGTCATACGTTTACCCAAGCCACTTACCTAATGTCTCGAAACAAAAAAACGGCAGAGTTCTTATCACTCTGCCGTTTTTTTCATATAGATGATGCTTATTTCTCAATGGAAATAATATTTTCTTCCCCACGTTTTACCAAAGCGCCCGGTTTAACAATAACTTGCTCCCCTTCTTGCAAGTTGGTAAAAATAATTGGCGTAATCACAGAAGGGACTTTTTCCGCTACCTCTGCTAGTTGAACACGCAGTAATGGCTGTCCTGCTGTAACCTTGTCTCCTTCTTGAGCTAGAGCTTCAAAGCCCTCACCCTCTAGCTTCACCGTATCAATTCCAAAGTGAATCAGAATTTCACGTCCATCATTTGCAGCAATACCAATCGCATGCTTAGTTGGGAAGAAGGTAACAATTGTTCCATCCACAGGAGATACAACCTCTCCATTAGTTGGTTCAATAGCAAAACCATCTCCCATCATCTTTTGAGAGAAGACCTGATCAGGTACATCTTTTAGATCTAGCATTTTACCTTCTAGTGGTGAAACAAAAACCGTAGCAGCACTTGTCTGCTCAGGGACAGTTTGTGGAGCTGGCTGACTTGCAGGCTTCTCAACCGGCGTGCGCCCAGCCATTACATCCTTGATCTGTTCCTTCAATTGATCAGATTTTGGTCCAAAGATCGCCTGAATATTGTTTCCAACCTCAAGAACCCCTGCTGCACCAAGCCTTTTTAATTGTTCCTTATCTACATGCTTACTATCATTAACAGATACGCGCAAACGAGTAATACACGCATCTAGATTACTAATATTAGCGTTACCGCCCAACGCTTCCAATACACCTGCGGCCAATCCAGAGGTTTGGGTATTACTAGCCTGAGTCTCTATCTCATCCTGGCGACCAGGTGTTTTGAGATTCCACTTGAGAATAGCAAAACGGAAGCCGAAATAATAGATAACTGCAAGCACCAAGCCTACTGGAATCACTAACCACCATTGTGTTTTGTTTGGTAACACCCCAAATAGCAAGTAGTCAATAATTCCGCCAGAGAAGGTCATTCCAATTTTTACATTGAGGATTTGCATGACCATAAAGGACAGACCCGCAAAAACTGCGTGAATAGCAAACAATACTGGTGCTACGAATAAAAATGAGAATTCAATTGGCTCTGTAATCCCTGTCAAAAAGGCAGTAAGCGCAGCCGATCCCATAATTCCGGCTACCATCTTTTTGTGTTCTGGACGTGCGGTATGATAAATGGCCAAAGCCGCCGCTGGCAATCCGAACATCATAAACGGATACTTCCCTGTCATAAATGTTCCTGCCGTTAGCTGTACATTATCCTTCACCTGAGCAAAGAAGATCGCTTGATCTCCGCGAACAAGTTGTCCAGCTTTGTTTACGTACTCTCCAAACTCAAACCAGAATGGTGAATAGAAGATATGATGCAAACCAAACGGAATAAGAGAACGTTCGATAAGACCAAAAACAAATGCAGCCACGGTTGGATTGGAATCCAACATCACATGTGAGAATGCATTAAGAGCTGATTGAATTGGCGGCCAAATAAAGATGAGTACAAGACCTGTTATTAAAGCAGCGACCGCTGTAACGATCGGTACGAATCGTTTTCCCGCAAAGAAGCCTAAGAACGGCGGTAATTCTATGTTATAAAATTTCCGGTACAGATTAGCCGCTATAACCCCCATAATAATCCCACCGAAAACACCTGTTTGTAGGGTAGGGATTCCAAGCACCATTGCGTAGGCTTTGTCATTCTGCGCCATTTCGGCAGTTACACCAAGGAAGACACCCATAACCTGATTCATAATTAAGAAACCAATGATTGCAGCTAGCCCAGCTACCCCTTCACCACCTGCTAATCCAATGGCTACCCCTACCGCAAATAAGAGCGCTAGGTTTCCAAAAATAATGGAGCCAGCCTCTTCCATAACTTTTGCGACTAATTGAATCGCTGGTCCTGATAAAAATGGTAATTGCTCCAGCAAGGCCGGATTTTGCAAAGCATTACCGAATGCTAGGAGAATCCCTGCGGCTGGTAGGATGGCAACTGGAAGCATAAGTGCCTTACCTACCTGTTGCAACACCCCGAAGATCTTTTTGAACATGTACGAACCTCCTTTACTTCAAAACCCCATTTTCATAGCTGACTTGGTTATTTGAAGTATGCCTATTGGACAAACCTACTATGTAAGGAACCAAAAAATAATAATTTGAATCTTTTAGAAACCTACGTAATAGAAAATTTGTCATTTTAAAACATAAAAGAGTTTCAAATAAAAAACAAGGTGTCTACGTCAAAAAAATAAGAACAATTGCATGTTTTGTTCAAAAAGTTAATAAAAAAACCCTATTATAAGCAAAAAAAGATGTTCCCTCTCACACAAGGGTCCATCTCTTTTTCAACAGTTATAGACTTTCTTACTCTAGATAACTCTGTATCCAATTAGCACTACAATCACTAGCAATACTAATGAGCCAACAAAGAAAATAAAGTTCGGCTTGTGTTTATCTGCACGTACCAGTGCCATCTCCATCAAGCCGATGGTACAGACACCCAAAAGGCCTTTTATGATGAATCGGATGTCGCTCAGATAAAACTTGAATAAGAGCATAGCTCCAAATACAACGATTATGATGTACATAAGTCGCAGTATCATATGTAGGATTTTCGCAATTTTGTTTTTATCTAATCTGTAAAATACATAGGCAAGAATTAATAATACAAGTGCAGCTTCCCAGCCACCTACATGCGATGCCAACATAGCTTCATACCTCATTTAGTAACCTCCTATGCTTTTTTCATTTCCAGCTAATCATATCATACGAATCTTACCTTTCCAAACATTCGATATCCATATGTCTGTTTTTAAAATGATAACTTTTGATCAAATGCAACGATCCTAGATAGAGATATAATGATTCATGATGAGACTGTTGTAATTTACTATCTTTCATGCATGAAAACATAAAAAAAGACCATCTTATGTGAGGAGAAGGTCTTGACCAAATGTACATCTATGAACTTCATTTACATGAAAATATTCTAGGTTGCAAACTCTTTTATTTATTAAGCTCTAAAACAACTTGCTTTCCATTAAACAAAACTTCTACTACCGCCATTACGATCTCAATTGATTTCTTCATCATTCTCATGTCTGTCATCTCCTCAGTGGTTGGTTCGTTTCTTATCTCTTGTCTTGATTGTAGTAAAAAGAAGAAAGACTCTCCATCGAATGAGATTACAAAAAGCTTACATGTTTGTAAGCATGCTGGCGCCAGAAAACACAGGAAGACTTGTATAAATGATCTTCACATACTTTTCACAAAAAAGACTGGACTTTAAGATTAATTAGTATTATTATTAATTTATAATTAATATAAAGTAATACAAATTACAAAAGGGAGTTGTTCTTCTATGGCACAACAAGTAATGGTAAGCAATCAAAAAGTAATTGACGTTCTTAATCGCCAAGTAGCAAACTGGAATGTTTTATTTGTAAAATTGCATAACTATCATTGGTTTGTTAAAGGTCCTCATTTCTTCACTTTACATGAAAAATTTGAAGAATTGTTTAACGAAGCAACAACTAGAATTGATGAATTGGGTGAACGCGTATTAGCTATTGGCGGTAAACCAGCAGCAACATTAACCGAATACGCAACACTTGCAACCATTCATGAAGCCTCCTGTAATGAATCTGCTGAGGAAATGGTTCAAGCAATCATCAATGACTTCCAATCCTTGATTACTGAATGTGAAAAAGGAATGGATATCGCTCAAGAAGCTGGCGATGAAAGCACTAGCGATATGTTGCTTGGTACTATTACTGACCTACAAAAACACGTTTGGATGTTAAATGCTTATCTTGGTAAATAACCCTTTATCAGCATGAATTGAATAGATAAAAAAGAAGCTCTCCAGCTAGCATCGCGCTATGCTGGAGAGCTTTTTACATGTATCATCGATCCTCATTGATGTAATCTATTTTCCGAGTAACAAACTAATAAATACCACAATAATAGCTACAGGCACTAGATATTTAAGTAAGAAATACCACGCTTTAAACCAGACTACTTTACCAGTTGAACCCTGTTGTACTTCTGCTAGCAAGATATCGCGTTTCATCTTCCATGCTACAAATATAGAAATCAGTAAGGCTCCAAGCGGCATTAAGATATTACTTACCAAGAAATCCGCTGCATCAAAGAAGCTTTTGCCAAAGATGGTTAGGTCACCTAAAACTCCATATGCCAAAGCGGACGGGATTCCTAACACGAAAATCAGTAGACCTACCTTCCAAGAAGCGGAAGCACGCTTTGCCTGATTGCCCTTTGTAATCGCGGCTACACTAATTTCTAGCATGGAGAATGCGGACGTTAACGTAGCAAACAAGAACAACAACAAGAAGATGGTCAAGAAAAAGGCTCCAAACGGAATATGATCAAACACTGCCGGCAAGACCACAAACAAAAGTCCCGGACCTTCCGTAGGCTTCATTCCTAATGAGAAAACAGCCGGGAAGATCGCCAAGCCTGCTAGCAGAGAAATTACGATGGTCAAGCTTACAATGGAAACTGTGGATTTTGGCAAGCTCTCATTCTTCGATAAGTAGGAGCTAAAGGTTACCATAACCGACACACCTACGCTTAACGAGAAGAATGCCTGTCCCAATGCATATAAAATTGATTTAGAACTTAATTCGCTAAAATTGGGTTGTAGAAAGAAGGTAATTCCTTCCCAAGCCCCCGGCAACGTAACAGAACGAACAATAAGGGCAATAAAAATCAAAAAGAGTGCCGGCATCATATATTTGTTAGCTTTTTCGATCCCATTCGAAACTCCTCGGGACACAACCAAAATCGTAATCATCATAAATAAGAATTGAACCGACAACACTAGCCATGAGTCTGAAATGGTTTGACCAAATAGTTGATTATAATCCAACCCTTGGCCAAGTAATTGACCCGTAATGCTTTTTATGAAATACAGAAGAATCCAGCCACCTACAACGCTGTAGAAGGATAATAAAATAAAACAAGTTATAATACCCAACCTACCTACCCAGTGCCATGGGGTATTAGGTGCGATCGCTTTATAAGCAGAAATAGCATCTTTTCCCGTGCTTCGTCCAACTATTAGCTCTCCTAATAATAAAGGAGTACCCAGTAATAGCGTGAATAACAAAAACAGTAAGAAAAAAGCCCCTCCACCACTCGTACCAGCAACATAAGGGAATTTCCAAATTGCCCCTAGCCCAATTGCTGATCCTGCGGCAGCCAAAATAAAACCTAACTTTGAAGTCCACTGTTCACTTTTTGACATGTTTTTCTCCTCACTGCATTTGATTTCCGTACATTATAACAAACTTCACATCAAATGGTATGTTTATTTGTAAAATAATTTCGTTTCCACTTTTTTTGAAAAGATTGAACCCTGATGCAGCTTACCTTCCTAAGCTTGAGAAAACCGAAAACAACCCGGAGCTTATGTCCGGGTTGTATCTAGGATATCTAGGAGAGTAACTTACAGGATATTTATCTACTTTTAACCAGTATATCTACAGCTTCTTTAATGACCTGCTCGGGATCATTTCCCTTTTCTAATTCTTCACGTATACAATGCTCCAAATTACTCGCTACAACTAGTCCAATGACACGATCTACAGCGGTACGAACAGCCGAAAGCTGTGTAACCACATCTCGACAGTCCTTATCCTCTTCCATCATCTTCAGTACACCGCGCACCTGACCCTCTATTCGCTTTAATCTATTTTTGACGGAATCCTGATAGTCCATGCCGTTTCACCTCACCTATTTCATTATCTTTCCTCTTAAATAAACAAATTAAGTCCCGATTCCTGTGCATCGCTCAGATATGAAGCAACTCCGGCTACATCTACTCCGTCAATTAATTCTTCTTGTTTAATCCCCATAATATCCATGCTCATGGCGCATGCTACCAGCTTAACTCCTGCCGCTTGAGCATTCTTCATGAGGGTCTCTAGGGAATCTACATTTTTCTTCTCCATAACATGCTGCATCATTTTAGTTCCCATTCCAGCCATGTTCAGCTTCGACAAGGTTAGTTTATTGGCCCCTTTTGGCATCATCATTCCAAACATTTTTTCCAGTGTATCCTTCTCAACTTCCGGCGCGTGTTCACGACGCAAGATGTTTAGTCCCCAGAAGGTGAAGAACATCGTCACCTTTTTCCCCATAGAAGCCGCTCCAGATGCAATGATAAACGAAGCCATCGCTTTATCTAAATCACCACTAAATACGACCATTGTAGCTCCAGTTTTATCAATTTGCTTTTCAGCGTTGGCCTTTTGCATAGCAGCTTCTGCTATTGAGGTGGGCATGTTTGTCCCCTTTTGAATAAACACATGAGCTACTTTATTGCTATATTCGGAAGAGAGAAGAGTATTCCCTGTTTTATCGCACCACGCGGCAATATCAGCCATAAATCCAGGATCGGTAGCTTTTACTTCAATTATTTGTCCGTCTTGGGCTCCTGATACAGCCTGGAAAACCTGCATAATAGGACCGGGACATTGTAACCCGCATGCATCAATCGTAATCGCCGGACTATCTATGTTAGATGCTGATATATCGGTGCGCTTTGATTGTGATTGAGCCACTGGAGCTACATCCTCTTTTCTTGGTTCAGTCGTTTCTTCTGTCGATTTGCCCATCCGATATGTTTTATATCCACCATCTACGTTTTTTACCTGATAGCCGTATTCACTAAGCAGACGGGCCGCTAAATATCCGCGTAACCCTACTTGGCAGGATACATAGATCGTCTGATCCTTTGGCAGCTCAGCAAGGCGATTGCGTAGCTCTGGCAGAGGAATATTAATAGAGCCCTTGATATAACCCGTTTCTCTTTCAATTGGCTCCCGTACGTCAACCAGTAATCCTCCGTCTGCTACAATCTGATCTATCTCATGCCATTGCACAATGTCAACTAAGCCGTCAGCAATATTGCTGGCTACATATCCTATCATATTAACCGGATCTTTAGCAGAGGAATAGGGAGGAGCATAAGCCAGCTCCAGATCAGGAAGGTCGTGAATCGTTAATCCTCCTTTTATCGCTGTTGCAATCACGTCAATGCGTTTATCGGCTCCATCTGCTGAAACGGCCTGCGCGCCGTAGAGTTTGCCTGTTGTTTTATCAAAAACTAGCTTCATCCAAATAGGCGCTCCTCCCGGGTAATATCCAGCATGAGAAGCAGGATGGACATGGATGGCTGTATATTCGATTCCAGCTCGCAGTAAGGTTTTTTCATTATTTCCTGTAGTGGCGACAGTAAGATCAAACACTTTCGCAATTGACGTACCAAGTGTGCCGTTATATTGAACATCGTGACCATTAATATGATCTGCTACTAAGCGTCCTTGGCGATTGGCCGGCCATGCTAGCGGTATGTGCGTCGGCTGCTTATTAATATAGTCTGTTACCTCTACCGCATCGCCAATCGCATAAATGGCTGGATCATCCGTTTGCATGTGCTTATTGACACGAATAGCTCCACGTACCCCTACGGAAAGACCCGCTTCCTTTGCTAGTTGAGTCTCAGGCTGTACACCAATAGCTAAAATGATCATGTCTGTCACTAATTCACGCCCACTGCTGAGACGAACAATCCTTCCTTGATCGCCAAAAGCCTCCACTCCATCCTGCAAAAGCAGCGTAATGCCTTTAGCCCGCATATGCTCGTGTACCACAGCAGCCATTTCAATATCAAGCGGTGCCATAACCTGCTTACCCATTTCGACTAGCGTAACATCAAGTCCACGCTCGGACAGATTCTCTGCCATTTCTACACCAATAAATCCGCCGCCAATAACAACGGCACGAGTAGGCTGTTGTTGATCGACATAGCTTTTAATCGCATCCGTATCTGGAACACTTCGCAATGTGAATAATTGCTTTGCCTCATCAATTCCTGGAATAGCAGGTCGTATCGGTTTTGCACCCGGAGACAGGATCAGAATATCGTAGCTCTCTTCGTAGATCTCTTTGGTTTGCAGATTGTGAATCGTAACCGTCTTTTTCTCCCGGTTAATATGAGTAACCTCGCTTCGAATGCGAATATCCATATTAAAACGCTGAGACATTCCCTCCACTGTTTGTAAAAAGAGCTTGCTGCGTTGCTCGATGACTCCACCAATATAATAGGGAAGACCGCAATTGGCATACGAGATATGTTCACCCCGTTCAACCATAATCAGCTCATGCCGCTCACTTAGCCGACGCAATCTTGCTGCCGCTGTTGCTCCACCTGCTACTCCACCTACTATGATGATTTTCTTTTTCATAAGTTGTTGGCTCCTTTGTATGTTGAATGTCATTTCCTGTATCAGAACGAAAGATACCCTATGGGGTATTAATCAAAGTAAAAAAATATCTCAACCACATTTACATGTAAAGGAGTTTTATACCCCCGTGGGTATATAATAAACTCTAATCATCTTCCAAGTCAACAGGAGATTTACGCCCTTCAACGAAATAACATCTCAAGATTAAAAATAAGCTGGTAACAGGGAGAATTCGTTTGGTTACAGCGAAATATGCTACAATAAAAGCTGGGTGAAAGCCTTTTACTTTATCACAGAGGAGTTTTGAACATTATGATCATCAAATTCATTCGTCTACGGTAATGTGAGGTACAGTTCATGTTATTCTCAACCATTTTTTCAAAAATGGCTTGGGTTTATTTGGCTGTGCCTTTTTTCATTCACCGACTACGAATGAATGAGGTGTTTTTGTGTCCAAAACAAAGAGTTCCAGAGAATGTACCAATCTGATTTTAGAGTCTGAAGATATCTTTAGATGCCCGGTTTGTAAAAATCAAATGCGAATGGTTCATCGAAAAAGTCTGCTATGCATCAAGGGTCATAATTTTGATCTCTCTGGTCATGGATATATCAATTTATTAACGAGAGCTTCAAGCACAAAATACAGGAAACAAATGTTTACATCCAGAAGGACTATTTGCAAAGGTGGATTTTTTGATCCTTTGAATGAAATCATAAGCGAAAGGATCATGACCGAAACCAAGAAGGAACCGATCAGTATACTAGATGCTGGATGCGGAGAAGGCTCGCATTTATCTAGCATTCAGGCAAAAATAAGCAAACATCATACAGGTAAGGCTTTAGGAGTAGGTATAGATATTTCTAAAGAAGGTATTAGCATGGCTTCGCGGGGGTATCCAAATGCAGTCTGGTGCGTTACAGATATAGCACATTGCCCCTTTGCTAGTGAACGATTTGATTATATTTTAAATATATTATCGCCATCTAATTACTCTGAATTTATAAGAATGATGGCTGATGACGGCATGGTCATAAAGGTCATCCCTAATAAAGATTACCTGAAGGAATTGAGAGAGGCTTTTTACAAGGAACCGAATAGGCAGGAGTACTCCAACGATAACACACTGGCTCTCTTTAAAAGTCACTTTCAGCTTGTAGATGTAAAGCGAGTCCGCTATTGCTTTGCTTTAGATCAAACCTCCATCGAAGCTCTGCTTCAGATGACTCCATTATCCTGGGGAGCAACGGGAGAAGAAATGGAAGCATTTCTACAAATGAATGTAGCAGAAATAACCATTGACCTGACGATTCTATTCGGTAAAAAGCCTCGCCGCTAGAAATCAGCAATATGTAATCATAATAAGAGCTTTATCGCGCTTCTGTTGCGTGATAAAGCTCTTATTGCTAGCTGCTTATTTAATAATAAAGACCGGGCACGGTGCTAATTGTGTAATGCGATGACTAACGCTACCTAGCATCAATTCTTTAAAATCTCCCAACCCGCGACTACCCATCATGATAAGGTCAGCATTCTTTTCTTTAACCAAAGCGAGCAATTCGTTAGCTGGGTCTCCTTGAAGCAGGATAGCTTCACATTGAACTCCTTCTTTTTCTGCCGCTTCGCATGCTTGATCTAGTAATTCTTGACCGTATTTTTTGGCTTCTCCCAGATATTCAGATTGAACGTCATGAACCATAAATACTAATTGACTAGTTACATAGGCAGGTAATTCTTTTACAACATGCACAAAAGTGAGCGAGGATTTATTCTCACGGGCAAATAGAATCGCCGCTTCCTGTACTTTTGGGCTTAACTGCGAACCATCCAAAGCTATCACCATTTTATCAAACATCATATGGCCTCCTTGTTATATCGGTTCTTTATTATCATTGTAGCATGTAGATCAGCAAAGATTTCATATATTTATGAAAAATCCAGAAACGTTTTTACGTAAAAAAATGACTGCTTCAAGTTAAAAGAACTTCCTTGCAAAGGATAATAGCATAATGACAGCTACCACCATGCAAAGAATAAATAATCCCTTTTCTTGTTTTTTAAATGGATCCATCTCTTCTCCCCATTCCTTCCACCATTCTCCTTAGGTTACCCCTATTATAGAAGGGGAACTCAGCCTTCCCCCTTCTTTTGGATGTCCGTTCTGTGAAGGATTGCACAAGCTTTACCAATGTAGTGAAAGATCCACAATCTCTGTGGATCAATCTAGATAAATCGTCCGACCTTCCCGACTGCTTTTAAAAGCCGCTTCAATTAGAAAAATATTCATTCGCGCCTGTTCTGCATGAACGGGTACATGCTTGCCTAGACGAATTGCCTCATATAGCTGATCATAATAACGGTGATAAGATCCCCTTTCTGAGACGATTTTTTCTGTCACAGGCTTACCTTCAACCATCGTGGTTAACTCTCCGTACCATTCTTTTTCTTCCTGACCCCAATGGGGAGCGTTGAGCGGCTGATTGTCTCGGATAGCCCCCTCCTGTACATCAAATCCAAACTTCATATAACTTCCCTTATCACCATGCACCTGAAAACGCGGCCCCGGTTGAACTGTCAGCATGCCCGCGTGTAAAATCGCTCGCAAGCGATCATAATGCAGGATGACATGAAAATAATCATCTGTTTTAGCCCCAGGTCGCTGTGCCTGTACATCTGCTGTAACCGCTTTGGGCATTCCAAACATCATAATAGCCTGATCTAACAAGTGAGAGCCTAGATCATACAAAATACCGGAGCCTGGCCCTGCGTTTTCTCTCCACCGATCACGTACTTCGGGCCGATACCGATCATAATGAGATTCAAAATGATAGATTTCACCTAGTCGGCCTTCCTGATATAAGCGTTGGATTGTCAAAAAATCATTATCCCACCGTCTGTTTTGATAAACACTTAGTACCTTGCCTGTCAGCTTATTTAGCTCAATTAGTTCATCTGCCTCTCTGGTTGTTACCACAAACGGTTTCTCAACCACAATATGTACCTTTGCATGTATCGCTTCTTTTACCATTTCGTAATGAAGCGATGTAGGCGTCGTAATGATGACCAATTCCACTTTGGGATTTTGCAATAGCTCATGTAATTGCGAAGCCACCTGCACATCTCCTAGGTCTGCTCTTACCTTTTCTGGTTTGGAAGATAGGACGGCCACAATCTCATAATGCTCTGATGCTTGTAGAAACGGAACATGAAAGGTGATAGCTGACGGACCATATCCAACAATACCAACTCCGATTTTCTGCATGTGAAATTCCTCCTGCTAAGAGAATTCTATCTCTATATTTTATCCATGATGATCTACTTTTCTTATCATACCTAAAAACGATTGCGTGTTAAGAAATTGAGCGCGCACTGAATAATCTTATGAATAATAGTCCAACTTATGCACAAAAGATTACTAGTTTTTGGTCTTCTCTAATGAAGCCATCCTGCTTTATAATGAGCCTAATAGAAGGTAATCATATCGATCATCTTTTGCTTCTATCCAATCTTTGCAAAATACTTGGCAACAGATCAACTGGCAAAGGAGGTTGTATCCATGTCGCTCGATAAACGAAGCGCTGCGATTTTGCATAAAATGATGCAAGCTGACTCATATGTAACAGTACAGGAGCTCTTAGAATCTCAAGGAATTTCGAAACGTACACTTTATTATGATATGAACAAAATAAACGATTGGCTGGAAGAAAATCAACTCCCTGCTGTTCAATATATTCGAAGCACTGGCTACTATATAGACGAACAAACCAAGCAAAAAATACCTGATAAGCTACAAGGAATGAAGAAATGGCAATATGAGTATTCCGTTAAGGAACGTAAGGCTTGGCTAACCATTTATCTCTTAACCCGGGAAGGAAGAATCCTGCTTGAAGATTTGATGAATCGGCTAGGTGTTAGTCGCAACACCACCCTGGATGATTTAAAAAAATTAAAAACGGAGCTTCAGGCCTTTCATATATCGCTCCATTTTGACCGCAAGCAAGGCTACTTTATTCAGGGCGAGGAACAGGATAAGCGAAAGGCGCTCATTTTCTATCTCTCTCAAGCCGTGACAACCCAAAGCTGGAATGAACTCATCTCCCACATTCAAACCATGGCGTATTCTACTTCCATGGTAGAAGAGGAACAGCAAGAGGATTTCTTGAAAACAAAAGAAATTCAAGTAATCCGCGAGGCTTTATCTGTTTGCGAGCGCCTATTAGGCATTCAATATACTGATGAAGTTCTGGAGAGCTTAAGTATTCACATCCATCTGTTCCGTAAACGCTTCAGTCGTGGACAGCATGTCACAATTGATATGGAAGAGAAAGAGGTTTTGAAAAAGACAAAGCATTTTGAAGCGGCGACCTATATCAGCAATGAATTGTCCAAAACTCTGCACATTGATATACCAGAGGATGAAACCTATTACATTGCTACGCATCTCTTAGGTGCTCGTGTGATGAACCAATATCATTCCGATCAGGAGAATTCTCATACTCAAATGCTGTTGGAAGCCGTTCAGCGTATGATTACTGATTTTCAAAAGTTCGCTTGCATTATGTTTGAAAATCCGGAAGGGCTGAAACGCGATTTAATGCTACACCTTAAGCCTGCCTTCTATCGAATCAAGTATGGAATTAATATGGACAATCCGCTGATCGATTCCATTAAAACGCACTATCATGAGATTTTCTTATTAACACAGAAGGTTATTGTTCATTTTGAACAGTTAGTTGGGCAAAGGGTATGTGAAGACGAGATCGCTTATATTTCGATGCATTTTGGAGCGTGGCTACGTAAACAAGGAGCCAATCCGGCACCACGGAAAAAAGCACTGATCGTTTGCCCAAACGGTATTGGTACCTCACTAATACTGCAAAACCAATTAGAAAACCTGTTCTCTTCTATAGACATTTGTAAAACGGTTTCCTTACGAGAGTATGAAGCTCACTCTTATGATGTTGATCTGATCTTTTCTACTACCACCCTGACTAAAAGCGATGCACCTGTTTATGTGGTAAATCCCATTCTTAATGACGCGGAAAAAGCTCGCTTATTAAGACGAGTAGGAGCGTATATTTCTGACAAAGATAAACAGCCGACAGAGTCGTTAGAAGGCATGATGTCTATTATTCGTCGTCATGCGGTGATAGAAAATGAAGAAGCTCTCCATCAAGAGCTAAAGGAGTACCTACTGGAACCTGCTGCGTTACATAAGGAGCTTACCTATAAGCCCACTGTTGCAGACATCCTCACGAGGGACCAGATTCAGGTGGCACGAACCGTTGCCAATTGGGAAGAAGCGATTCGGCTTGCATCAGCACCTTTAGTTCGCAATGGAAGTATTCTCCCATCTTATGTAGACGCCATGATTCGCTCTGTGTATGATCATGGACCATACATTGTAATCGCGCCGAAAATCGCTATTCCACATTCTAGACCACAGGATGGTGTTCAACGTTTGAGCATGAGCTTCCTACAATTGAAGCATCCCGTATCCTTCTCAGAAAGACCGGAGCATTCGGCACAGCTATTTATTGTACTAGCTGCTATAGATAATGAAACCCATCTGCGCGCATTGGCTCAGCTAACAGCGGTTCTTTCTTCTCCAGAAGCGTTACAGACCTTGTTGCAGACCGATCAAATTGACGATGTTCTTCACTTATTAGAAATCTACTCTCAGCATCAGCTACCTGCTGGATTATAAAACAAAGCAAAAACCAACCAAAGCGTCTGCGATGGTTGGTTTTTTCGTTTTCCTCACACCTTAACCCCTGACATCGTAAGTGAAACAGACTGGGGATTCACTCTTTTAATCGATTGTTGTTGAGCTGGCTTGATAGGAAAAAATCGAAGGGATGTAAGATTTACATACAACGACCGAGAAGAATCCTTCCAAAGCTCTCGATACCGATCTCCACTTAGCTCTAATTCAAACAGCGTACCATCTTCCGCTAGCCGACATTCCAATCGGACAAGCGGGCCCAATAATGAGACATGTAATACTGTAGCTTCCGCCCAGCCCTCCCCTTTTGGAATACTCGATAGCTCCATTTGATGGGGCCTGATGTACCCAATCGCTTCGGTATGATTCCAGTTCAAAACTTCTTCTGATTTCCATGCTAGCTGTCCCATGTGAATAGTCCCTTCATGTCCACAGACACGAAATTGATTGACCCTTCCTAAAAAGCTGTAAACAAAGGGATTGCTAGGATTCTGGTAGACTTCGATCGGCGTGCCCACTTGTTCAATTTTACCCTTATTCATAATTACCACTTGATCTGCCATCTCTAGGGCTTCTTCTTGATCATGTGTCACGAACACAGTAGTGATTTTCAACGTATGATGCAATCGCTTCAGCCAGCGACGCAGTTCCTGACGTACCTGCGCGTCGAGTGCCCCAAACGGTTCATCCAATAATAATACGCTTGGTTCAATTGCCAATGCACGAGCTAATGCCACTCGTTGTCGTTGCCCGCCAGACAGTTGACCGGGGAAACGTGATTCTAATCCATCCAATTGGACTAAACGGAGAAGTTCCATCACCTTTGCTTGCATGCTGTTTTTAGAAGGACGCTTTGCACGAGGACGCACCTGTAAACCAAAGGCAATATTATCAAAAACGCTCATGTGGCGAAATAGAGCATAATGCTGAAAAACAAATCCAACTCTTCTTTCCTGAACCGTTTTTTGTGTAGCATCTACTCCATCAAAGCGGATAACTCCTCGCTCCATTTGCTCAAGACCAGCAATGAGCCGCAGCAAGGTAGTTTTTCCCGATCCTGAAGGTCCCAATAGTGCAACTAGCTCTCCACTTGGAATCTGTAGGTTAATATGATCAAGGGCAGAAAACGTCCCGAAGCTTTTGGATACCTGTTTAATTTCAATGCCCATGTACACTCTCCCCCGTTTCATAGCCCCAGACAGGTGCGTCTGCCTTCCTTTGCTTGTATTGCCGCTCTGCTTTCCACTCCATTATGCTCTTGATAATCAGTGTCACAATAGCTAAAAAGGCTAATAGAGTGGCTACCGCAAAGGCTGCTACAAAATTATATTCGTTATACAAAATTTCCACTTGCAGCGGCACTGTGTTCGTCATCCCACGGATATGCCCTGATACGACGGATACTGCACCAAATTCGCCCATGGCGCGTGCATTACAGAGAATAATCCCATATAACAGGCCCCATTTGAGATTAGGCAATGTGACCCGCCAAAAGGTTTGCCATCCCGTCGCTCCAAGTGACAAAGCCGCTTCCTCTTCATCGTTGCCCAGCGATTGCATGGCAGGAATCAACTCTCGCGCTACATAGGGAAAAGTAACAAACATGGTTGCTACAATAATACCTGGAACCGCAAAGATGATCTTGATATCGTAGGCTTCTAACCATGGTCCCAGCAATCCTTGCGTACCAAATAACAAAACAAACAAAAACCCTGAGATAACAGGAGAGACAGCTACAGGTAAATCAATGAGGGTAAGTAAAATGCTTTTCCCCGGAAACTGATATTTAGCAATTGCCCAAGCCGCCGCAATCCCAAACACCGTATTTAGTGGAACAGAAATGGCGGCAACCAACAGGGTAAGCTGTATAGCTGCTACCGCATCTGGCTCGGCAATCGCCTCCCAAAATGGTTGGAAGCCGTGCTTTAGTGCCTCCGTAAACACTGATAACAGCGGCACAATCAAAAACAATCCTAAAAACAGCACGGAGAGTACGATCATGAACCAAGCCCCTGGATGTTTAGCAATATCAGGCTGGTTAGATAATGACATGTTGTATCCTCCCCTTTTTATATGTCCATTCGGTACATTCTCCGACTCCACCACTGTAGGATATTGGTCAAAAGCAGAATAACAAATGATAGCAGAAGCATGACCGAAGCAATTGCTGTTGCACCTGCATAATCAAACTGCTCCAGCTTTGTCATGATTAAAAGCGGCGTTATTTCCGTTTTCATCGGCATATTTCCTGATATGAATACAACAGATCCATACTCCCCAACTGCTCTAGCTAGGGCTAACGTGAACCCTGTTAGCAAAGCAGGTACGAGCTGAGGGAAAATAACCCGCCAAAACGTAACCCAGCGAGTGGCACCCAAACTCGCGGCTGCCTCTTCCATTTGCCGATCTACATCATGCAATACAGGTTGAACAGTGCGGATCACGAACGGAATTCCGATAAAGATGAAGGCAACCGTAATCCCAAGTGAAGTAAAGGCAACCTTAATACCCAGTGGCTCAATATATTGACCGATCCAACCATTAGGTGCATAAACCGCTGTTAGTGAAATACCAGCTACCGCAGTGGGCAGGGCAAAGGGCAGATCAACCAGTCCATCAAGAATTTTTTTACCAGGAAAGCGATACCGAACCAGTACCCAAGCGATCAGTAAGCCAAACACTGTATTTACTAAGGCGGCCCCAAGAGCGGCTAAAAAACTAAGCTTATAGGATGCTATCACTCGGTCAGCGAGTACAATAGATAGAAATTGATCCCAGCTAAGAGAGCTAGTCGATAGCACAAGCACAGATAAAGGAAACAGCACAAGAAGGCTCACATAGACAACCGTATACCCTAGCGATAGACCGAATCCAGGTATGATACTTGACTGTTTCCGGATGTTTTTCATTTTTACACCACCTTGTGTCAGTTTCGTCCATTACCGATTATGGTTGATAGATTTGGTCAAAAATTCCCCCATCGGCAAAATGAGCTTGGTGAGCTTCTTGCCAGCTTCCAGCTATCTCTTCAATTGTGAAGAGCTTGATAGGAGGAAATTGATTCGCATATGCTTTGGCTACCGACTCTACTCGTGCCCTGTAAAAGTTCTGAGCCGCTACTTTCTGCCCTTCCTCCGAATACAAGTATTTTACATAAGCCTCTGCTACCTCTTTCGTTCCTTTTTTCTCAGTGATTTTATCTACAATGGTCACTGGCGGCTCAGCTAAAATACTGACGGAGGGCACGACAATCTCCACTTTGTCCTTCCCGATCTCATTGATAGCCAAAAACGCTTCATTTTCCCAAGCAAGAAGTACATCGCCAATCCCCCGCTCTACAAAAGTCGTTGTGGAACCGCGCGCTCCTGAATCTAGAACAGGCACCTGCTTGAATAACTGCTGTACAAATTCTTTCGCCTTTTCGTCACTGTTGTGGTTGAGCTGTTTGGCATAGCCCCAAGCGGCTAAGTAATTCCATCTTGCCCCTCCTGAGGTTTTCGGATTAGGTGTGATTACTTGAACGTCTTGTTTTAGCAGATCGCTCCAATCCTTAATCTGCTTTGGATTCCCCTTACGAACAAGAAACACAATGGTAGAGGTGTAGGGCGAGCTTTTTTGTTCCAAGCGTGATTGCCATTCCTTTTGAATCAGTCCCTTTTTCGCAATCGCATCAATGTCATATGCGAGACCCAGCGTGACAACATCAGCTTCCAATCCATCAATAACCGAGCGTGATTGCTTGCCGGAGCCACCATGCGATTGCTTTATGGTCACGGTTTGGCCTGTTTTACTTTTCCAGTAATCAGCAAAGCTTTTATTATAATCCTGATAAAATTCACGTGTCGGATCATAGGAGACATTTAGCAGCTCAATTGGCTTTGAGGAGGATTGATTATTGCTAGAAACGTCTGTAGCAGTGCCTGCTGTTTTGGCTCCCTTATCTTCTGAACCTGTCGAGGATGCTCCCCCTCCGCACCCAGCCAGTACAAGCGCTAAGCTACCGGAAAGAAGACAGGTTAGCCACCTTAGTCGTTTTTTACTGCTTAAACATGTTGCTTTGGTTATGGTTGTAGTGCTTTTTTTCATTGAGTTACCCCCTTCATCTTCTCTAATTGTCAAGTGCGGCATGTTGCGCTTGTATACAAAAAAGACTCCTCCCGTTCACTCTCCACTGGCGAACGTAAGGAGCCTTCGGTTGTCCGATCGGCACTCTATCCTTTTTGTTTTTTTGAAAATTCTTTCTTTTCTAACGAATAACGATGACGCTCTACTCGCTCAATTTGTGTAATGTTCGAATCATGAATCGTAATATGCACGGAGCCATACTCAATACCTTTCAAAGCATCTGAAATTTTCTGCATCCATAGGTCTTGTCGACTTGCCTGCTGTTCAGACATACCGTTTGCCTCCTTCATGCCTGTTCCACCTTTTTGATAGCCACCAAAAATTAGGAAACTTTGTATTTGAGTTTAATCACATAATTCCTATCTGTCAAGTTGGAATTAAATAAAAAAAGCATATTTCCTGCGACATGCACAAGAATATGCTTCGATGTGAAAACGAGCATTTCGTAAAGGAATAAACACAATGATTACCGTTTCATTTGCAAATGGATTCCCTGCCGCAGCTCAATAATAAATTGTTCCCGCTCTACCAATAGCTGTTCCGATTCGTCCCTGCTTATCTCTGTAAACATGGTCTCCTCCCCGGGTCTCATCTGCGCCAGAATTGGTAAATCAACTGTAGCTACCTGACCAATCCGCGGATATCCTCCCGTCGTCTGTCGATCGGCAAGTAAAATAATGGGATACCCCTCTGCCGGTACTTGAATGGTCCCAAAGGCTACAGCCTCCGATAATAACTCAATCGGTTCTGCCAATTGAAGAACAGCTCCTTGAAGACGATACCCCATGCGATCAGATTGAGGTGTGATTTTATAGGAGGAATGAAATAAATGCTGTTGGCTCTCTGAGGTAAACAAAGAAAAATGGGTTCCCCGACTAATGCGCACTTGCGGAGTTCTTCGGTACGTTGCTAGGCATTCGGCACTAACACTCCAATCCACACTTGCCCAACTTTCCACAGATGTCTTCTTCGCTAACTTCTGGTGCCAATTCTTTAGAAAAGCCAGCGTCACATCAGCTTGCTCACCTACTGATAGATAGTCACCTGCCTGCAAGCTTCTGCCCTGATAGCCTCCCATTCCGGCACGAGCATATGTACTGCGGCTACCTAGCACCTGCTCAACCTCGATACCACCTGCAACAGCTACATAAGCGCGACAGCCCGTCCGACAGCCTCCACCTTTCATGACTGTACCCGCTCTGATAAAAATAGGACGCCACATAGGTAAACGTTCACCATTGATTGTAAAAGACAAATCTGCCCCTGTAATTGCAATGAGGCTATCGTGCTCAAAAGCTAACTCTGCTCCTGTAAGCGTCATCTCTAAGGTTGCAAGCTGCTCTGAATTGCCCACTAGCATGTTGGCAATCCGCAAGGCTAAAGGGTCCATCGCTTCGCTAGTCACAACCCCATATTTTCGAAATCCAAACCGCCCTTGATCTTGAATTAATGTGAGTAATCCCGGTTTGATTACACGTATGCTCATGACTGCTCCCCTCCCCACTCCAGATATTCCTGTTGGGTAATCGGGCGGAAACGAACTGTATCACCTGCTCGTAAGTAACTAGGCGGATTCTGTTTGGCACGAAACAACGCAAGAGGAGTCCGACCAATCAACTGCCAACCACCCGGTGTTTCGATTGGATAGACCCCCGTCTGTTCTCCACCAATACCTACTGAGCCAACAGGAATCTGTAAGCGTGGAGAAGCTCTCCTTGGCGTAGCTATTTCAGTGGACATTCCACCTAGGTACGGGAACCCGGGTGCAAAACCGATCATGTAAACCTTATACAAAGCTGACGAGTGAATACGAATAACTTCTTCTGGAGTAATCTGATGATAGTTGGCTACCTCTTCTAAATCTGGCCCATATTCTCCCCCGTAGCAGACAGGAATCTCAATTAACCGTGATTGTCGCTCTAACTGGCTTGTATGCCCTGCTAACATCCCATTTACTTTATTCACTACGATCTCATACGCGGTGCTGTTTGTCTGTTGGTTCACTACCTGTTTAACCATGATAGGATCATAATAAATCGCCACGCTTGTAAAAGCCGGTACAAATTCAATCATGCCGGGAAACGGATGTTGTTCGATATGAGTAGCAAAAGCCTGTACAAGCTGGTAAATATCCGCATCCTCATTATCCGCTAATTGGAATTGCACCAGCACGGCTGCATCTCCCAGCGGTAGAATCTGAACAGACCATTTTTGCTCGATCGCTTGTCCTTCTATCTGTTTATCTGGCTGTTGCACCTGATCACCTCTACCATTTCTCTCTAACTGATCTGTCCTTCAATCGCCTTAATATCCTGTTCGACTCCTACACTGGTACGAACGATAACCTCCAAAGCCTTTTTCACGCTCATCAAGCCCATGCTTGGCTGTCCAGGAAACCGAACGGCCTGTTCAGGTAAATAGGGAATATGAATAAAGCCCCCTTTTGTCCTTGTAAAACGCGTAGCTATCAGATGAGCTAAACCATAAAAGAGATGATTACAAACAAATGTACCGGCTGTTTGAGAAACGGAGGCAGGAATCCCTGCCAACCGAACCTCTTTGACAATCGCTTTGATCGGCAACGTAGACCAGTAAGCTACCGGACCTTCTTCTATAATGGGCTGATCGATTGGTTGATTCCCCTCATTATCTGGAATGCGGGCATCGTCTACATTAATCGCTATCCGTTCTACGGTGATGTCCGGGCGTCCGCCCGCCTGTCCGACACAAATCACGACGTCAGGCTGTACCTCGGCCATGCTGCTCTCCAAGACCTCCAGAGAACGATGAAAGACAGTGGGAATTTGTTTGATGAATACCTCAACATTAGGAATATCAAGCTTGTAGCATTGTTGCACTGCTTCCCATGCAGGATTGATTTGTTCCCCACCAAAAGGATCAAAACCGGTTAACAAAACTTTCTTCACCATGATATTCCTCCTAAAATAGCAAATAGTACATTAGAAAGATATTAATTCCTAACAGCAATAAAGCAGTCGGAGCCTGCGCTTTTATCACCGCATTTTTATCAGGCAAATCTAATAGGGCCGCCGGAACAATATTAAAATTGGCTGCCATCGGAGTAAGCAACGTGCCACAATACCCAGAAAACATACCAATTGCCCCCAACACGGCTGGGTTTCCACCGTGCATTTGCACTAACAAGGGTAGCCCAATCCCAGCAGTCATGACGGGAAAGGCCGCAAATGCATTCCCCATTACCATCGTGAACAAGGCCATCCCCAATACATATGCAACGACAACTAGGAAACGATTATCCACTGGAATCGCAGAACTTACTAGATCAGCGATCACTGTGCCCACCCCTGCGGCTCCAAATAATGCTCCCAATGTGGCTAGCATTTGCGGCAGGACAGCAGCCCAGCCGATCGCATCCAGCAAACGACGCGACTCTTTTACTGGCTGAATACCTTTTGTCTTGGTAATGCTCATCGCTACCACTAACGAGACTAAACAAGCGACTCCTAAGCTCACCAACGTAACGTTCTGCTGATCTAGTAAAAATATTTCGCCTATTTTGGCATTTTTCAATAAAACACTACCAATTACGGTCACAACCGGGATCAATAGTGCGGGGATAAACAAACGATTCCCAAAACGTTTGGCGCTAGCCTCTCTTTGTTCATCCGTTGTTTGCTGATACGTTCCCAAGCGTACTCCGCCCAAACCAGCAATAAGCGCCATTAACAGCACAATGATGCCCATGACTAAGGAAGATACTAGCTTGCCTCCTAAAAAGGAAAAGGCAAATAAGGCCCAGAAAAGGGAGGTGGTAATACGACGGGGATTGCTTTTATCTCTTAACGCTAAAATCGAGATAATGACAAGAAACACGCCGGCAAGATAATAGATAAAATCTAACTGGATGAACATAGCGGTCACCTTCCCTTCCATGTAATACTACGCACTTTTTCGCAGTTGTTTGCTTTCTTCCATGTATCTTCTGATTTTTCCATCAAATAAATATAATCTTGTGCCATGAATCAAAAAGGCCGCAATTGCAGTTGGAATCCCCCATACTGCTATATGAAGAGGTTCAAGTGAGATGCCGTTTTGTTGGAAGAAGCCATGCATCAATAGGACGGCACCAAAAGCAATAAAAATGTCTTCTCCAAAAAATAAACCAATATTATCTGTAGCTGCTGATTGAGCCTTAATCTTGTCGCTTAGCTCTTTAGGCAATTGACCGTGTTTGTTCTCGGCTGCTCCTTCTGCCATCGGCGCTACCAACGGACGAACCATTTGAGCATGTCCACCTAAGCTGGTTAGTCCTAGCATGGCAGTGACTTCTCGTACAAATAGATACAAAATCAGCAATCGACCCGTAGTAGCCGCTTTTACTTTGCGAATTAATCGCTGTGACTGTTCCTTTAGCCCGTATCGTTCTAATAGACCGATAATTGGCAATGTTAAAATAAACAACGATAAATAGCGGTTCTTTTCAAAAGCTTCTCCAAATGTAATTAAGATTTGTTCAAACGATAAATTCCCTGCAAGTCCAGTAGCAATCCCTGCCACTGTAACAACGAGTAGTGGATTAAAGCGTAAAGCAAATCCGACAATAACAATTAAAATTCCGATCAGTGATAACATGTACACCCTCCCTTTATCTCATGGAATCTACCTGTCTATCTCTATTTGGTAAAAGATTGTTGTTTACTCTTGTACGTAGCCTTATGCTTGATGTCCTACCGTTTCAACTCTGATCTGCTCGTTTTCCAATTGTGATCGGATCTGTCTGGCAAAGGATAGCGCATGAGCTCCATCACCGTGAATGCAGACGGTGTCCGCTTGAATCCTAACATCTGTTCCTTGCTGTGAGGTAACTTTCCCTTCTTTAACCATTCGAATTACTTGGCTGACCGCTGCATCCGTGTCAGTTAAAACGGCATTGGGCTGTCGGCGGGAGGTAAGTGATCCATCGCTTTGATAGGTGCGATCAGCAAATACCTCATGGGCACTGCGTAAGCCAAGCTTTTCGGCTGCCTTAAGCAATCGGCTTCCTGATAGCCCGTACAAAAATAATTCTGAATCCAAGCTATATACGGCTTCTGCAATCGCTTCGGCCAAGCTCTCACTTTGTGCCGCCATATTGTACAAGGCTCCATGGGGCTTCACATGATGCAGAACACCCCCCTGCGCTTTCACAAAGGCATGTAGGGCTCCTATCTGGTATAGCACCATATCATGTGCCTCACGTGGTGAAATATCCATCGTACGGCGGCCAAAGCCGATTAAATCGGGCAGCCCTGGATGTGCTCCAATCGCTACTCCTTTTTCCAGAGCCATGTGAACGGTCTGGCGCATGGTAGATGGATCTCCTGCATGATAACCGCAAGCAATATTTGCCGAGCTGATAAATGCAAGAATCTCTTCATCGTTTCCCATCTGATACGCACCAAAGCTCTCTCCCAAATCACAATTCAAATCTACGCGATACATTGCTTCCCCTCCCTTTGACTTGTACATTGCGATACCTGGAAATTCCAGCATTACTCGTTCCGAAATTCGGAATAATCGTTCCATTTTTTATATTTTTACTCATTATAGATTTAGTTTAATAGATTGACAAGAAGCAATTTACAGAAAAAAACTACCCAACAAATCGCTAGGTAGTTTTGTTATTCTGCTTCTATCATCTTTATCAAATGTCTAGTGAAAGCTATGCCAGCTGGGTCCATCGATGACGCGGATACTCTCTTTGCCCACCAAGTGCACGCGAGATTCGTTCGGCTGTCTCCATTGTTTCTTTAATTAGCAAAGGTAGTTTATCAGGCTGAAAGCGCACCTCAGGACCTGCAACACTAAGACCAGCTATTAGTTTGCCCCGATGATCAAAAATAGGAGCCGCCACGGAGACCGTTTCGTTCTCTAATTCCGAGTAACTGATCGTATAAAAATTTTGACGAGACTCTTCCAGCTTTTTCAATAGCTCCCTGCCGTTCGTAATGGTTCCTTTAGCAATACGCTCAAATCGAACGTTTTCCAGATATTCTTCAACCTCTGCATCAGAAAGAAACGCTAAAATAATCCGTGAACAGGCCCCCGCATACAAAGGAGAGCGCCTCCCTACTTTCGTATACAATCGCACCGGATGCTTGGTATCTAGCTTCTCGACATAAATGGCATCCAGTCCATCCTTCATAATAAGATGAACAGCTTCCCCCATTTCCTCTCTTAGCTGATTCATCCAGGGAAGAGCTATTTGGCGAATATCTAACCGATCGGATACTAGTTGACCATATTGTAGAAAGGTTAACCCAAGCGCATACCGCCCCTCCTCGTCCTTACGAAGGAATCCCATCTCTTCAAGGGACCCGGCCATACGATGAACAGAGGTTTTTGGCTTATCGGTTAATTCTACTAATTGAGCTAACGTTAAATGTGGATGAGTAAGAAATAGAGAAAGTAAATCTAATGCTTTCACCACTGTCTTATTTTTATGCTGCACCTTCTCCTCATCCTTCCTATGATTATACATAACTCACGAAAATTTATATTATTATGACATATCTTATTACAGGGAGAAGGACTATGCCAAGCAATTCGTAATCAGAAGGCAAAATAAAGTACCCCAGCTTTGCTTATTTCAATCAAGCATAATGATCTTTTTTTACAACCTATTCGTTACAAAAAACCAGAAAAGAGTTTCACATCTATACTACTTTATGTACAAAAAGAAAAAAGCCAGCATTGCCAGGCTTTTACTCCTGCTGCGCAAATGCTAGCTTTCATCAGCTACTCATCTTAACCCCACATATTTATCGTATGCTTGAAACACCGCTCGACTAATATTTGATGCAGAGCGCCCTCCATAACCACCCTCTGGTACAACCACTGCTACTGCTAGCTTCGGTTTGTCCGCGGGTGCATAGGCGATAATGACACCATTATTGACCCTTGCGTGTTTGTGCCATTTCGTAATGGATTCTTCTTTTGAATTCGTCGAAATGACAGGAACATAAATATCCTGTTCAGATGTACCTGTCTTGGCTGCTACCTGATAGGGAAGGCCTCGAAATGCATTGACAGAGGTTCCGCCTGGTTGCGTTACCTGTATCATTCCATTCCGTAAAATATCCCAATGTACTTGCGGTTGCTCGATTTTATTTAGAACCTTAGGCTTGGGCCGAAACACAATGTTTCCTTTTTCATCTACGATTTTATCCACAAGCTGAGGCTGTAGCCGAACGCCTTTATTTGCTAAAGTCGCGGCGTATTGAGCTAATTGAACTGTCGTGGCTCGAACCTGTTGTCCAAAGGAGGCTTGTACCATTGCAGCCAGTGGCCCATAGTTTTGATTCATAACTAGATAATCCTCTTTGCCCTTATTCTCACTCGGTAGGTCCACTTCCGTCAACACGCCCAACCCAAACTGATGATAGTACTCCTGCAACAGCGAAACTGCTCTGTTACCCTTCTTTTTGGCAACACCTTCTCCAATGCGCGCCATATACGTATTCGAGGATTTAGCTATCGCCTTTACTGGATTGAGCACACCGTAATTATGACCGTTATCGTTTTTTATTCGATCGTTCCCTCGACCATAGTAGTACGTAACCGGATCGGTCCATTGATCGCTCGGCGTAATGATGCCCTCTTTTAACCCTAGCAATACTGTAATTGGCTTCATCACAGAGCCGGAGGGCACGATTGATTTGGGATGCTTATTATTTTCCTGTTCCGCTGAAGGGCCTGTTAATGGCCGAACATCGTAAGGAGCCTCACGAATCGTCCCATTGGTAACAGAGTATTTCATTTGCTCATACGTAGCCTGATCTGGACCATGCACCCAAACATTAGGATCATATTCGGGATAGCTGACCATCGAAACTACCTTACCGGTATCCACTTCCATCGCTACTACATAAGCTGTTTTCGCTCCAGAAGCTAATGAAACACTTCTTCTTAGCTTGGGGAGGAAGTCTTTAATGAAATCTCTAATTTCTAACTGTACACGCTCATCAATGTTTAGATAGAGACTTTGACCACGTATGGGAGCCTCTTTCTTTAGCTCGCGCTGTACGGACTGATCGGCCGCCACCTCATATAAGCGATAGCCATTCTTTCCGCGCAGTTCCTTTTCATAGCTACGCTCGATCCCGTCTAATCCAACCAATTGATCAGAAAGATAATTCTCCTGCTCTGTTTTATAAAACGAGCTGTTCAAATTTTGGGCTACATGATAAGGACGAACGTAGCCAATGGTTTGTACAGCTATTTGTTTGGTGTCGTATTCTCTGATCGATTTTGTTACCACATCTACACCTGGCAAGTCTTCCCGATGCTCCTCTAAATAAGCAATTTCTTCGGGGGTCAGGTCATACTTAATTTCTTTTTCCATATATTTCGGGGCATTTCGAGCAATGTTTTTCCGCTGCCCATTCTCCAAGGTGAAGCCTACATCCAGCTTTTTCATAATTGCGCTTTGTGTCATTCCTCGGAGAACTTTTTCAAGTTTCTTGGCTAATTCAATAATCTCCCGCTGCTTTATACCCTCTGGTTCATGAAAAACTGCTGTAAATGAAGCTCTGCTATGTACCAGCAGCTTGCCATTACGATCATAAATATCGCCGCGAACGGCCGGAATGGGGTCTTTTTTGAGGGAGCGAGAGCTTAACACTCTTTCAAACTCGCTTCCCTCTATAATCTGTAATTGAGCCAATCGCAGAATAATCGCGGAAAATAAAAAGAAGGTAATCAGAAAAATCCATTGCATACGCTGTAAGCGCTGTTCCTGATGCAGTTTTTGTTCTGCTTTATCCACAAAAGGCTCTCCTTATCTTTCTGCTGTCTTTTCACTAGGAATCTCTACTCATTTCCTGCGCAAAAATTCGTTTAACCTTGGGATCAAGATAATGACTGCCACCTCGACCTTTTACATTCTCTATCATCATCGTTAGTAATAGCTTTGGCTTATCTACATTAAACACAGCCATCCAGCCATACTCCAACCCATCCTCACCTTTTCTCGCCTTTAACTCGGCTGTTCCCGTTTTTCCTGCCACACGGATACCCGATGGTTTGGCAAACCGCCCTGTCCCTTGTGAATTTTCCATCACTTGAATTAGGTCAGCTTTAATCAATGCTGCTGTCTCCTTCGACATTACATTTTTCCTCCAAATGGCTTGCGGCTTCATCTCCTGCTGGGTTAAAGCGGGGTAGACTATATTTCCCTCATTTACAAATGCGCTATAGGTCAACGCCAGATGAAGAGGTGTCATTGTTACTTCTCCTTGCCCATACCCAGAATCAGCTAGCTGAATTTCATTTCTGATATCCTGGTTAGCTATTTTTGATTTCCTTAACGGATAGGTAAGCGGCAAATTTTCACCTATACCAAACTTTTTTGCTCCTTCTAAGAAAACCTGCTGCCCCATCTGTAATGCCGCTTGCGCAAAATAAATATTATCGGAATACACGAGGGCTTTTTCTAAAGTAACGGGGCTATGTGGGTCTTTCACTCGCGTTACCTCGTATTTCCCCCATGAGGAATCCTTTTGCCAATGTAATCCCTTGACAGTCATGCCTTGCTCAGGCTGGATACTTCCTTGTTCCAGTCCAATCGCCGCCGTAATAGGCTTAAAGGTGGAACCCGGCGCAAATCCAATAGCAAAGCGATTAAGTAGTGGTTTAGCTGGATCGTCATTTAGCTGGGTCCATTCCTTATTGGATAATCCTCTGATAAACGCGTTAGGATCATACGCTGGTGTACTTAGCATCGCCAGCACTTCTCCAGTAAGCGGATGAATAGCCGCCGCTGTCCCTGCATCATTCTTCATTTCCTCATAGATTGCAAACTGTAGATCAGCATCAATGGTTAGTGCGAGCTTCTGCCCATCCTGTGCTAGTTTTTTTGCTAGCACTTCCTTTTCCTGTCCCTGCTCATCCGCTATAATAATCCGCGCACCTGGCGTACCGTGTAATTGTTCCTCATAGACCTGCTCCACGCCCGCCTTCCCCACTAAATCCGTAGCACGATAACCTTTTGGCTCGTATAACTTCCATTGCTCTTCATTCATACTGCCGATATAACCGATTAAATGAGCAGTAGCCTGACGATAAGGATAATAGCGCACCTGTTTCTTACGTAGCATCAAGCCCTCAATCTTTTCTAATTGATCTAAGCGATCGTCTTCCTTAGCTTGCGTTGCTAATGGAACAAATAACTCTGGCTTCACCCATTTTGCATTTCGTTTCGCCGCAATTTGTTCGACGGTCATATCTAATAGAGCGGCTGTTTTTTGTTTCTGATCGTCTGAATTTTTTTCCCATTTTTCAGGTATTAGCCCTACTTCATAAGCGACCCCTGTTGTGGCTAATAAGATTCCATTACGATCTACAATTTCCCCTCGCTGTGGCAGGATGGTTTGGACCCTCACCTTATCTTTCTCCTTCATGCTAGGAAAAATGAGGGATTCATTCCATTTGATATACCAATCTTTTTTTCCACTCTGATTTTCACGTACCATTGTTAGCTTATGTGTAAAAGTAAGAGGACCAGCGACTGTATTCATGCTAACTTGGTAGGGCAGGTGAAGCTCCTCATTT
Organism: Brevibacillus sp. 7WMA2; assembly: GCF_010748895.1. Taxonomy (NCBI): domain Bacteria; kingdom Bacillati; phylum Bacillota; class Bacilli; order Caryophanales; family Paenibacillaceae; genus Brevibacillus; species Brevibacillus sp. 7WMA2. The sequence goes on along the minus strand of NZ_CP048799.1, from coordinate 4,122,213 downwards.
TTCGTGATGGATTCACGTCCCATTGAGGTATCCTTCACTTGTACATGACTGGCTTCCATCCCGTTATAAATGCTTTCATAGCGGCTTATAAATGCCGTCTTTGTCATTTTTTTCTTTGTATCCAAAGCTAGTTGCTCATACATTTGGGCAAAGTCCTGTTTACCCCAGTTGTCCAGATACTCCTCAAAACGTTTTTCTGCCCGATCCTTTACAACACGAGGATCATCTTCCATCAAATGGGCGTAAATAAAAATTCCTCCTACAGCAAGAAGAACTCCAACGATAGAAAAAAAGAGTATTCTTTTCATGATAAATCCACTCCTTCCTCCTAAAGATAGGTCATACGTCATCCAATAAACATATTGTTCCAACATTAGATCGGTGATAAATCGCTCATATTTACATGAGACAGTCCTTCGTCCCATCAAAATGGCACATAATAAAAAAGCCAGAAGAACAACAACAGACCTCCCTCTCTTATCAGAACGGAATTCCTCTGCTTTGTCTTCTGGCTTTTCTGCCTTTTATAAGTCCAACATATAACCATACCGTGGTATGGTGATAATTTTATCACCGTACTCACCCAACCTTTTACGTAAACGGTAAACCAATGCATTAATCTCGGCCCGACCTACATCTGGCAATCCATCCACTGTAGATGACCGTTCTGGCCACACATGCACTTTCATCTCATCATAGCTCACAGCTTGATTTACACGCTCGTACATGAGCATCAACAGATCAATATCTTTTCCCGATAAATAAAGACGAACTCCATCCAGCAGAATTTCTCTTCTCTCCACATTGATGGTTAAACCCTTCACATCCGTACTCCCATTGCTTGCCACTGGCTCAGTCTGTTCCACCGCCTGATCCTTACTAGCACCCAATGGTCGAATAAACTCCCGTGTCACATCCAAGTCATTTTCCAATGTAAAGAAAATAAATTCTGCCTCTCCCTTTGCCAATGAAATACGATCTCCGTATTGTAAAACATGCGGGGCATTTTGGAGCGGTTGCCCATTTACCTCCGTGCCATGTTTGCTGTTTAAGTCATAAAGAACGTACTGATTTTTTTCTTGGCGGATGACAGCGTGTTGTCTTGATATAAATAAACTGGTAAAAGATAAATCAGGTTGATACGTCGCACCACGTCTACCAATTGTGCATTCGGTCTCTGTAATGAATTTTTTGACCGTCGTCTGGTTGGAATCTCCCTTTTTAATGAAGAGATATGCTTCTACTCCCAACATGATATCACTCCAAATAACAGTTAATCCTTCACTCTATTATAAACGATTCTTATACGTCAACAAGAGCTGCTTGGTTTGCAGCCCTTGTTCTTTCCCTTTTTCATCCTATTTGTTCTGGGATGGTGTTGGGAGCATGTTATATTTTTTGAGGATTTGTAATGTAATATTTTTAGCCTTTACTCCTGAGGAACTTCCTTCCCCATTCACATTGGTAACAAAGATATAAGGATGTCCCTCTATCTTAACAAACCCTACAAACCAACCAACTGCTGGTGTATTGCGTGTCCCTGTTTTTCCGTAAAGCGTGTACAAGTCCTCATCCTGCTGGATCATCATGCGTTTCACAGTCTTCATTACCTGCTTGTCAAACGGCAATTGTTCTTTATATAGCTTTTCTAAGAAATCTGCCTGCTCCAGAGGTGTGATCTTTAAAGTACTATTTAGCCAAAATTTATCAATTCCACCGCTGATATCCTGATTCCCATAGGCTGCTTTATGTAACCATTCCTTCATGCGTTCTGCACCAATATCGCGAGCTAGCTGTTGATAGTACCAGACTGTTGAATAGCGCATCCCCGAACCAAGCGTATGATCCTTGTTCCAGACATCAAGATCGCGCTTCACGCCATCCCAGCGCTTCACCGTATATTCATCGTCCACTGCTTTTACTTGAAGACCTATTAGAGCATTCATGATTTTAAAAGTAGACTCAGGTGCTTGCGGTTGTTTTGCTCTCTCTTCATTAAAAATAAAGGTCGAATTTTTCTCCACATCACGCAGGATAAACGTACCTTCGTCATTTGGAAAAAATTCCTTCACTTCCACCTTGGATAAATCAACGATCTCTTTTTTCTCAGATATACTTGCTGGTCTTTGTAGCTCAGATTCCTTTGCCATTACTGAGCATCCCGCCATAGCCACACTTAGAAGTAACACCGCGCCATATTTCAATAGTTTCATGATCGGCACCCCCACTATATTTTTCCTTCTATTTATAACGATGTAAAATGTTCTTTATCGCTTCCTGCCTATACCAATATATGCTAGTAAAGGCACTAATAACATGCTTGAACCGTTATAAACTCATGAGAGTCTGATGATAAAACGATGATACGGCGCTTAGCTTGACTGACACCTAACCAAATGATACTCTAAACGCGACTCTTGACCGGGATAACGATACGTAATGGAGGTGTATGTGTGACATGGGACTTCTTCAGGTAACAAACGTCAGCAAAATATACGGGGGGAAAATTCCCTATCGCGCTTTAACCGACGTGAACTTTCACATAGAAGAGGGAGAGTTTATTGCTATCATGGGGCCGTCAGGGAGCGGAAAAACGACCCTATTAAATCTTATTGCCACAATTGATATCCCCACCACTGGAGATATTCTATTAAATGGTGAAAATCCTCATAAGATCAAAAAATCAAAGCTAGCGGTGTTTCGCAGACGTAATCTAGGCTTTGTGTTTCAGGATTTTAATCTATTAGATACTTTAACACTGGGCGAAAATATCTTATTGCCGCTCGCGCTTGATTTTTACAAGGTTCCTGAAATGAAACAGAAATTAGATGAAATCGCTACTCAGCTAGAAATTAATCACATTTTACAAAAGCGTCCCTACGAGGTGTCAGGTGGGCAAAACCAGCGTGCAGCCATCGCGAGAGCCATCATCCATTCGCCCTCCCTTTTATTAGCAGACGAGCCTACGGGTAATCTGGATTCTAAATCAACCCGCATCGTCATGGAAACTCTGCAAAGCATTAATGCTACCAAAAAAACCACGATGATGATGGTGACACACGATCCTGTAGCTGCTAGTTACTGTGATCGCGTTTTATTTATCAAGGATGGGACGCTATATAATGAAATTCAACGCGGAGAAAGCCGTCAGGTGTTCTTCCAGCAAATCTTAGATGTTCTTGCACTTTTAGGGGGAAATACCTATGACCTTTCTACAATTCATCGCCACTAATGTACGTCGTAAATTCAGGTTTTATTTGGCGTATTTTTTAAGTGTTACGTTTGTCATCATGATTTATTTTACCTACGGCATGTTCATTTATCATCCAGGAACGACTACAGAAGGTCTACATTACTTGGTGGTGAATGGAATGACCGTAGCCGAAGCCATTATCTTCTGCTTTTCCTTTGCCTTTATCTGGTACTCCACCAATATTTTTCTTAAGATGCGGAAAAAAGAGTTTGCCGTTTTATCTATACTTGGTATTTCACGCTGGCAGATCAATTTCATGATATTTATGGAAAACCTGCTGTTAGTTACGTTATCTATGGCGGTTGGCATTGGATTTGGTCTGCTATTCTCCAAATCCTTCTTCATATTCGCTTCAGCCATTCTTGATATGGACGAAATACCATTTTATATACCAACTAAAGCTCTTTTACTTACGATCGTTTCCTTTTATACTGCCTTTTTGCTTATTTCTTTTTTCACTCTATTTACAACGAAGCACCGGAGTATCAAGGTTTTACTTGATGAATCACGCAAACCGAAAAAGGAGCCTAAGGGATCGGTTATTTTAGCTCTTTTCTCTATCCTTTGCATTGGTTCAGCCTACTATATTACGTTTACCCTTAAAAACGATATCTTTGAGGTTATAAGGTGGATGTTTATAGTCATTCTCTTAACCTGTGTCGGTACTTACTTCTTCTACTCTCAGTTTGGAGCATTCCTGATTAATTGGGTAAAAAAAAGACCCATTCTCTACTGGCGTGGAACCCGAATTATTTGGCTGTCCGATCTAGCTTATCGTATTAAGGATAATGCCCAGATGTTTTTTATGGTAACCATTGTCTCCACTGTCGCCTTTACTTCGGCAGGAGCATTGATCAGTGTCCTAGGTATACTTGGTATGGTCAAGGATACGCTTCCACTGACAATCGAGTATAAGTACTATCACGATGAGAAGCTTGAGGGTAAAAAATCGACACAAATCATTGAGGATCATCTAGCCAATTATCATGTAAACTATGAACGAGTCGAGGTCGAGGATTTATATTTTTCTAAGCCAGTACCACGTGCAGATGTCATAAAGATATCAGCTTATAATCAATTAGCAGCACTGCTAGAGCGTGAAACGTATCAAATTAAGAAGGGGGAGGCTCTTTGGATTAGAGCAAGCTATTTACCCGAGGATGGCATTCCTGACCTTCTTGCGAAAGACGGCAAGCCTTTTCGCTTGGTACAAAAGATAGACAAGCCAGTCCTTTCTTATCAATGGAACACATTAGCTGTATCCGATGAAGACTTTGCCTATCTGAAGGAAAAGGCCTCCTCTAACTATACGGTTGTAGGCTATGTGGTTCATGAGTGGAGAAAGGGAGGCCCTATCAATAAAGACGCGGTAGCCTTCTCAAAAGAAATCAACCAAAAGCTAGCCGAGGATCAACATCCGTTAGTTCGTGATGCCTACTATGCTGAAGCAAAGCGGGCCGTTGGCAGTGCGTTATTTATCGGTTTATTTGTAGCCGTCATCTTTTATGTTTGTGCAGGAAGCTTTTTATACTTCCGACTTTATATGGATCTTGATCGGGATAAACAATATTATCAAACGATCTCTAAGATTGGCTTATCCATAGAAGAATGGCAAAAAAGCATGACTGTCCAAATCGCTCTGCTCTTCTTTGTTCCATTCACACTAGCTATCGTGCACACGTCAGTAGCTTTAGTCGGTCTCCAAAAGGTGTATTCCAGCGGCACCTTCGTTTCGATTTTTAAAACATCAATTGTAAGCATTCTGATTTTCTTTGTACTTCAGCTTGTTTATTTCCTCATTGTTCGCTCTCACTTTTTACAAAAATTAAAAAGACATATTATGTAGAGATTCAAAAAACAACCATTGCTTATCCTGCTAGGCAATGGTTGTTTTTGATTTTCCATAGAATTAAGCTGTTGCTTTGTCCTTACGTTTAAAACCGTACGTCAGCTTTCTCCAGATAAACTCTAACGGCCCCTGCTTGAACTTCAAGAAATACAGATTACTTATGATCACTTGAACAACAAGGATGATCATCGCCATGTAGAAGGACTGAACTAATGTATAGCCATTTGACCAACCAAATAGAGAAATGATCACAGACCCAATGATATTTTGTGTAAAATAAGAGGTTAACCCTAGTCGTCCGTAATTAGCAAATGGTTTTAACATCGTAGCCACTCGCTCATTGCGTAATAAAAGGAACAAACTACTCATGTATAACAAAGCCATTGGATAAGTATCCAAGCGGGAGAAAAATGGCTGGAGTATTTCTTGTAGTGGGTTATCTGTAAAGTGGCACCACAGAATCCCTACAAAAGGAATGATACTCAGTACGAATGTAATAAGCTGTGTACGTTTCAGCAGGTGTACATGCTTATCTACCTCCGCTACAATCTTTTGTTTCCCTACATAAAGTCCCAGTAAAAACATCCCCAAAATGGCAAAAGTATCGCTCTTAAATGAGCTGATAAACTCTGGCACTGGACTACCAAGATAGGTTTGCACAGCCGCAATTCCACTAGCTAATACTGTTATAGCAAAGAGTCCCATTGCCCAGATCAGTATGGTTTTCGCTGATCTACGATAAAAAGGTATCAAGGCAAAGCCCAAAATAGCATAATAGAACAGAATATCTCCAAACCAGGTAAGGATGTGTAAAATACCGAACAATAAGAGTGCTGCCAGACGACGAACAAAAAGAATAAACGGTTTATCTCCTCGTGCCTCTGCACGACTCATAAAAATGTAGAAGCCAAGTCCAAACAAGAACGAAAAAATACTGAAAAATTTCGTTGTGATAAATAAATCATATAGAAGGCGTAAGGTAGGATCAAAAGCATGCTGAGTTATGCTTTGCCCTTCAATATAAGTCATATAGGCTGGTGCATTCACCAGCAAAATCCCCATAAGTGCAATCCCACGCAAGATATCCATCGAAACAATACGCTCTTTTTTTGTGACCGATAATGCGGTCATAGACATCAATCCTTTTTTATCATAATAGTGTCGTTCGCTAGCGACTCGTTGTCATTATTGTAATGAATACTAGATTTTTTAACCATGCATGAAGATTACACACCACTTACATTTTTGTAAGGTTTAATAAAAAAAGCCGCCCAGCATTTCTCTGGACGGCCTTCGTTACTTATGAAGCTTGATTCTTAAATTGTGTATGGTACAGATTATAGTAAAAGCCCTGTTGCTCCAGTAATTCCTTATGATTGCCTCTCTCAATGATCTCCCCTTGGTTAATGACCAAGATTTGATCCGCCTCCTGAATCGTACTCAAGCGATGGGCAATCACGAAGCTAGTTCGTCCTTGCATCAATACTTTCAAGGCTTTCTGAATTTGCATCTCAGTTCTTGTATCAATACTGCTGGTTGCCTCGTCCAAAATCAGGATGGATGGGTCCGCTAGAATCGCCCGCGCAATGGTCAGCAATTGCCGCTGTCCTTGACTGATATTGCTAGCATCCTCCGTGAGCTTCGTATGATAGCCTTCTGGCAGGCGTTCAATAAAGGAATGAGCATTCGCCATGCGAGCTGCATACATGACCTGCTCGTCTGTAGCATCTAGCCTGCCGTAGCGAATATTTTCGATTACAGTTCCCGCAAACAAGTAGGTATCCTGTAGTACCATCCCGATAGAGGACCGCAGATTCTCTTTGTCAATCTGACGTATATCCCGTCCGTCTACGATGACACTTCCCTGCTGCACATCGTAGAATCTCATCAATAGATTTACAATTGTTGTTTTACCTGAACCAGTAGGGCCTACTAGAGCAATCATTTGCCCAGGCTCCGCTACCAGATTAATCTCTTGTAAGACAGGCTTATCTGGCTTATAGCCAAAAGTGACATCCTTAAACTCTACTTTTCCTTCCACTTGTTCAAGGGAGTCCGCCACTGCTTGATCCGCGAATTCCGGTTCCTCATCCAGCACCTCAAATACACGTTCTGCACCAGCAAAAGCTGATTGTAGCATGTTAAATTGATTTGCCATCTCATTTAGCGGACGAGCAAACTGCTTCGAGTAATTTAAAAAGGCAGTTATGATCCCGATCGTGATAACACCTTGTACAGCCATGTACCCACCTATGCCTGCAACCAACGCAAAGCTGAGATTATTAATAGCATTCATCAGTGGAGGAATGACTCCAGAGAAGACCTGCGCTTGAGCCCCTACTTTTTTCAAGCGCTGATTTTTTTCTGCAAATTGGTCGATGGTTTGTTGTTCACGATTAAAAGCCTTGACCACCCGTTGTCCCGAAATCATTTCTTCAATATATCCATTTAATTGCCCCAGCTCTGTCTGCTGTTCTAAGAAGAGCTTACGCGTACGCTCCGCAATTTTTTTTGTAATAAATAAGCCAAGTGGCACAACAATGAGACTAACCAATGTTAAAGATGGACTTAGCATCAGCATCATTCCCACGGCCCCAATTACAGTAATGAGACTGGAAAAAATTTGCGTTGTTGCTTGTGAGAGAGTGTTATTAATATTCTCTACGTCATTGGTTAGACGACTCATCAAATCACCGCGGGGTCTTTCATCAAAAAAACGCAAAGGCAGAGTCTGTACTTTATCAAAGATATCCTTTCGCATACTCTTGACCGTCTTTTGCGAGACACTTGCCATCAAATAGGTTTGTAACCAGGAAGCAAGCGCCCCCAAAATATATACGATGATTAAGCTCCCAACAATCTTGGCTAACAATGAGAATTGAACCTGTCCCGTGGTAATCCCCATGCTATCAATGGCCTTTCCAATCAGCAGAGGGCCCATCAACGCAAAGCCGGAGCTAGCAAGCACTAGGAAAAACACCAGGAATAACGACCAGCGTTGTTCCCGTAAATATCCCCATAGCCGTTTGAGCGCCTCCATTGAATTTTTCGGTTTAACAACGGGCATGCCCGTCATTCCTTTTCCCATAGGCCCGCCCATTCCTTTTGAACGTTGTGGTTCTGATCCTCCTCGATTCATCTAAATCGCCTCCTCTCTTACTTGGGAACGATAGATATCCTGATACACATCCGAGTGTTGCATCAGTTCTTGGTGAGTTCCAATATCTGAAATCTGACCATTATCTAATACAATGATTTTGTCTGCTTCCATCACAGAGCTAATGCGTTGTGCAACAATAAAACAAGTCGTATGTCCTAATTGCTCTTTTAACGCTTTTTGAATGAGAGCCTCGGTCGTCAAATCCACCGCACTAGTGCTATCGTCCAAAATGAGAATGTTTGGCTTTGCCAGTAGAGCGCGAGCAATGGACAAGCGCTGTTTTTGTCCGCCTGATAGATTAACTCCCCGTTGACCTACCACTGTATCATAGCCAGCAGGTAGTTTCGCTATAAATTCATCAGCTTGGGCTGCCTTTGCTGCGGCTATCACTTGATCATCTGAGGCCTCGGGATCGCCCCAGCGAATATTATCACGAATGGTTCCCGAGAACAGTACTGCCTCCTGTAAAACCATCCCGATGTTTTTGCGAAGCTCCTGTAAGCTCAGCTCGCGAATATCCGTTCCATCCAATAAAATACGTCCCTCTGTCACATCATAAAAACGTGGGAGCAAATGAACCAACGTTGATTTACCCGAACCCGTAGAGCCCAGGACTGCAATTCGCTCACCCGGCGTCACCGAAAACGTTACATCCTTTAATACAGGTTGCCCGCTAGTACCAGCATACTGAAAGGAAACATGGTCAAATTCAATTTTTCCTGTATGCATATAAACGTCTTTATGCCCGACATCAGCAATAGTGGTTTTCGTATCCATTACCTCCACAATCCGATCCGCAGACACTTTTGCCCGCGACACCATCATGAGCATCATGCCAGCCATCATAAGGGCGAACAAAATCTGGGTCATATAATTGGTAAAAGCAATGACTTCTCCGAGCTGCATGCTACCTGTATTGACTTGAAAACCACCAAACCAAATAATCGCAACGATGCTTAGATTCATCAACAGCATCATAATCGGCATCATCAACGCCATGGTCCGTGCTGCCTTTACCGTTATATCAGCTAATTGGTCGTTCTCTGTTTGGAAACGTTCCTTTTCATAATCTGAACGAACGAAGGCCTTTACTACCCTTACCCCCGCCAAATTTTCACGTGTAACTCCATTTACTTTATCCAAGCTAGCCTGGACTTTTTTAAATAAAGGAAAACCCTTCTTAATAATTACCAGAAGAGATAGGATCAAGAGAGGTACGGTCACAACCAATACAAGCGCCATCTTCGCATTCAATGAAAATGCCATAACCATCCCGCCTATAAAAAGAAGCGGAAAGCGTGTTAGCATGCGCAGCATCATTAGAACCACGTTTTGTACCTGTGTAACATCATTAGTTAGGCGTGTAATTAAGGAAGAGGTTTTGAACTGATCCAGCTTATCAAAAGAAAAGGTCTGTATATGGCTAAACAGATCTAGCCTCACGTCTGCACCAAAATTCTGGGAAACGATGCTGGCAAAGTAAATACAGCCTACACCGCCAACAATCCCCAAAAGCGCAACCCCTACCATAATCAATCCGGTTTGAATGATATAGGTGACATCTCCATTAGCAACACCCTGGTCTACAATATGAGCCATCAGTGTCGGCTGAAGCAAATCCATTACCACCTCCAGAAACATGAGTAACACAGCGGCTACTGCATATTTTCTATAAGGCACAATATATTTAAAAAGTTTACCCATTCTGCTTGGCATCTCCCTTCGCATTTACTTTGACAGCTACATAATTTTAGAGGAAGCAGCCAATTGACATGCAAGCTTACCTTACCTTACCTAACCTCACACTACTCCGATAAATTCCGATGCATATGTGTTAAAAAGCGTCGAAGTAAGATTTTTTCTTCCTCCCGAAAGCCTTCAAAGCATTTTTTCTCAATCTCTTTAATCACTTTTTCAATCTGTTCTAATTTTTCTTTTCCTAATTCAGTTAAATACACCCGAGATGCTCTTAAATCATCGGGGTCAGGCTGACGTTCGATCAATCCAGATTTCTCCATACGATTCAGCATGACGGTGACAGTAGCTGCCTTTACCTTCATTTTCGTAACCAGTTCTTTTTGTACTCTTCCATTTTTGTTTTTTAGCAAAAACAAAACAGGCAATTGCCCCGGGTAGATTCCTACTTCATGCGACATTTGCCACATTTTATAATTATACGATCGCACCACACGAGATAGTAGCAATTCTAAAGAATCCAGATAAGGAGTCTCCTCCACTTTTACTCACCTCATTTAGTTAGCCAGCTATATATTAAGATAAACAGGATTATACTCCCTTATTTCACAAGGTGCAAGGGGGCTTGTGGAAGGTAAATAAAGGTAAATGTTATCCAAGCAAATAAAGGAACCGACTACCGCTACCAGGCCAATCGGTTCCTCTATCTGTGTATCCTGATGATTTTAATTTAGGGCTTTCATTAGACATTTACCCTTTTTCTTTTCATTCTGGCAACCACAATAAAAGTCCCTGCCGCTATTACCGGAAGAATGATTAAGAGATATTTACTATATTCATTAATCAGGTACCCAACAGAAGCGGCATTGCTTCCTAACAGATGCCCGAGAATAAAAAATAATAGTGTCCAAACAAAGCCAGTCGTAAAGGAGAACAGAGCATACCTCCGAAAAGACATTTTGCTAATCCCGACCAGATAAGGAACCACGTGGCGCACAATCGGCAAAAAGTAACTAATTACAAGTGCTTGGCTCCCATACTTTTGCAATAGATATTCAGCTCGTACAATATAGATATCCATGTGTCTTTTACGCCGAATGCGATCTAACACGGGAGCTCCAATCTTATATCCTAAAATATATCCAAGTGACAACCCCGAAATAACCCCTAAATAGGTGACAAAAAAGGCAGGAATTGATTGAAGAATGCCAAATGAGCCAACCATTCCTCCCGTCATGACAATCACTTCATCTGGAATCGGCATACCAACAATGCCAAGCCATAGAGCGAAAAACAGGGCAAAGTAGCCGTATTGATTAATTAACTCAAGTATCGTATCCAACTGCAAGTAATAACCCCCTGATTGTATGACAGCACGGAAGGAACCATGTCAGAAATGTCACTTCTGTCATTTTTTCTTTCATAGCTTTATCATATCGAACAGTTCTTAGCTTTTTTATAACAGAGTTCTAAAGAATTTCTTAAATTTTCTGCTTGTCGCAAAAAACATACCGTTTTCTGCGGTTTTATCTAATTCGTCCGTTACTTGCCTATTTCCTTGTTTTCTTTGTTTGTGACAACCTTTTCATCCATGTCATATAGTATCACGTGAGCATTCTTTTCTATTTAGCTCCCAAAAGGAGGAAGCACTATTACTACTGTCATTTCGCATTTTTATAATGAAGAATATTTGCTTCCATGGTGGCTGATGCATCATACCCAGATATTTGATCATGGTATTCTCATTAATCGGGGTTCAACGGATCGTTCACTTGAGATATGTAAACATTTTGCCCCCCATTGGGAGGTGAGAAATTCAAGGGTACCGGAATTTGATGCGATAGAGGTTGACCGTGAAGTAATGGATATCGAAAAAGAATGTACAGGCTGGAAAATGGCGCTAAACACTACTGAGTTTCTATGTTGTCAAAATAAAGATGAATTTTTCTCGTCCCTTACCACTTTAGGTGAGCATATGTATTCAATCAGAGTGATTATGCTAGTTGATGATCCCAATCATAGCTATCCAGAAGCTGTTTATAACATTCCTTTGGTGAATCAACGCTACCATGGTTACTTCCCCATAGATAATACACACCCCTATATTGGTAGACTGATTCATAAGCATGAACACGGCGCCTATACAGCCGGCAGACATTGGTCCCCGCATAAATTTATCGTTTATCTAACCGCGCCTGCCTTCGTCATAAAGTTTTTTTACAGTCCTTGGAATGATTTAACACGAAAACGAAAACTGCAAATAGGCCCCACGCTCTCAGCGCACAGTATCCAGCACGGCTTGGGTATCTATCATGTCACTACACCTGAGAAGCTACAAGAAACCTATTTGTTTTATGCGAGTGGGACAAAAGATCTTCGTTTGAATCCGGAATACCTTGAGCTGTTTCCCCACTTAAAACCATAATGTAAGCAGTTTCTTAGGGACTTATCGATTTCATCATAGCATATCTTTTCTTGAATCCTTAATGAATCGATTTGTGCAAAGCCAACACCATTATCGGGACTACTGCATAATGTAAAAGCATGAAAAGCTTCATAAAAGGGACATTTTTGGCAACTATGGGGGATAAAAATGAAAGCAGTTATTCTTGCTGGTGGGTATGGAACGAGAATTGGCGAAGAAACCCATTTAAAGCCTAAACCAATGATTGAAATAGGGACAAAGCCCATTCTTTGGCACATCATGAAAATCTTTAGCTACTACGGAATCAATGATTTTATCATTTGTTTAGGCTATAAGGGACACCTCATTAAAGAATATTTTTCAAATTATAACCTGCATATGTCAGATTTTACGCTCGATATGAGTAAAAATGAAATTATGAACCATTCCAATAATGCAGAGCCCTGGAAGGTAACGCTCATCGATACAGGGGAAGGAACGGAGACGGGCGGCCGTATTAAGAGGATACAAAAATATATTGGTGACGAAACGTTTTGTCTGACGTACGGAGATGGTGTAGGGAATATTCCTATTAAAAAATTGATTGAATTTCATCAAAAGCACGGTAAATATGCGACGGTTACTGCGGTTCAGCCCCCTGGAAGATTCGGCTCCCTTATGCTTGAGGATCAGATGGTTGTAGACTTCAAAGAGAAGCCTTTAGGAGACGGCGGCTGGATAAATGGGGGATTTTTTGTTCTAGAGCCAGCCATTTTTTCCTTTATCAATGACGACCAAACCATTTGGGAAACAAATGCTTTAGTCAAATTAGCAAAACAAAATCAGCTTGCCGCCTATCGTCATGATGGGTTCTGGCATCCAATGGATACATTACGAGATAAGCAAAAATTAATGGACTTGTGGGATAGTAAAAACGCCCCTTGGAAGGTTTGGTAGCATGAAGAAATCCTTTTGGCATCAAAAAAAAGTGTTACTAACAGGCCATACTGGATTTAAGGGTACATGGCTTACGTTGTGGTTAACATCGCTGGGGGCAGATGTAATTGGGTATTCTCTCAATCCACCATCTACCCCTCATTTATTTGAAATAGCAGAGGTTTCGAAGGAATGCCGTTCTATAAAGGGCGACATTACAGACTACCCGCTACTTCTGCAAACCCTTGCCGATTATCAGCCAGAAATTATTTTTCATCTAGCTGCCCAGCCTTTGGTTCAGCAATCGTATGCAGATCCACTTACCACCTATCATACGAATGTATTAGGAACCGTTCATGTACTTGAGGCTGCACGACAAACAAAAAGTGTTCATGTAATGATTAATGTTACAAGCGATAAATGTTATAAAAATGATGGATTAGGTAATCATTCCTTTCAGGAAAACGATCCGCTAGGCGGCTACGATCCATACAGTGCCAGCAAAGCATGTGCCGAGGTCATCACTGAGTCTTATCAACAATCATTTTTTCAACCTACATCTTCTTCCACAACACGACTTGCATCTGTAAGGGCTGGTAATGTGATTGGCGGTGGTGATTGGGCCGCAGATCGAATATTTCCAGATATCGCAAGGGCATTGATTCATTCAACGAAGCTTAGTATACGAAATCCAAACGCCATTCGTCCGTGGCAGCATGTCCTAGACCCCTTACATGGATATTTGCTCCTCGCCGAAAAGCTGTGGAATAACCCCGTATACGCCCAATCCTGGAATTTCGGACCGATCGATCATTCTCACCTAACCGTTAGAGAAATAGTAGATAAAGCAGCGAGCATTTGGAACGAAAAGATACAGATAACCGCTCCGTCAGCTACTCCCCCCTACGAATCTCCTATACTAACCCTTGATAGCACTAAAGCTATCCATTCCCTCGGGTGGCATCCAAAGCTAAATACTTCAGAGGCTGTTGCATGGACTGTTCAGTGGTACCAGCAATATCAATCAGGTAAGGACATAAGCTCTTTCACTCGCCAACAAATCAACAGGTTTATAAATTTATAAGGAGTTAGGAGTCTACTGAAAATGTCCGATAAAAAATGTCGTTTTTGCAATTCGTTGCTTACTCATTCATTCCTGGATTTAGGAGTTTCACCTCTCGCTAACTCATTTATATCACCGGACCGCGTAGATGACATGGAACCATTTTATCCGTTGCATGCCTATGTTTGTGATAAATGTTTTCTGGTACAAGTAGGGCAGTTTGAATCGCCAGATCAGATTTTTAATCACTATCTTTATTTTAGCTCCTATTCCTCTAGCTGGTTATCCCATGCTCAGAAATATACCGAGATGGCTATAGCAAGGTTCCATTTGCATCACCATTCGCAGGTTATTGAGATCGCAAGCAATGACGGCTATTTATTACAATACTTTCACAAGCATAATATTCGAACACTAGGGATTGAACCGGCAAAAAATTTGGCGAAAATTTGTAACGATAAGGGAATTCCTACGAGGGCAGATTTTTTTGGAGAGAGATTAGCAAAGCAATTGGTACAGGAAGGCTATAAAGGGGATTTGATTGTCGCAAATAATGTATTAGCACACGTACCTGAATTACATGACTTTATAGCAGGACTAAAAATACTACTACAACCAAATGGTATGATCACAATCGAATTTCCCCATGTCTTGCAGCTCATACTTGGTAAGCAATTTGATACGATTTATCATGAACACTTCTCTTATTTTTCGCTACTCTCCGTTCAAAGCATCCTATCTAGCCACGAGTTAAAGGTTGTCGATGTCGAGGAAATCCCTACCCATGGCGGTTCTTTACGGTTGTTCGTAAAGCATAGTAAAGATAAGGAGCCCATCCAACCAAGCGTGGCAAAGATCCTTGAAAAGGAACAAGAGCACGGGCTTCACCAATTATCAACGTATCTGGAGTTTTCAAAGAAAGTGGAACAAATGAAGATCGATATATTATCCTTTTTCATTAAAGCCCATAACATGAAAAAGAAAATCGTCGGTTACGGGGCCCCTGCTAAAGGAAATACCCTCCTGCACTTTTGTGGTATCGGAAAAGAGTTTCTCCCCTATACCGTCGATCAAAATCCACATAAACAAGGGCTTATATTGCCCGGCTCTCGTATTCCGATTAAAAACCCTGATGAAATACAACGAACACAACCAGATTACGTACTCATTTTGCCTTGGAATGTAAAAGCAGAAATCATGGACGAATGCTCCTATATTCGAAAGTGGGGCGGAAAATTTGTAGTGTTTGTTCCAGAAGTGGAAGTGCTGTAGCGCATGGAAAAGGTTCTCGTAACAGGCGGAAATGGCTGGATCGGCAGATATGTAGTTAGTATGCTACATAAAATGGGCTGGGAGGTTCATGCGACGTACCGAAAGGCGCCACTTTTGGATATTACCTGTACTTGGCACCAAGCTAACCTTTTATCCCATACAGAAGTGACGGCTCTGATTGATCAGGTGAAGCCTTCTCATCTGGTACATTTAGCTTGGGAAACAGTCCCTCCCCACTGTTATCATTCGCTTGCTAACTACGATTGGGTGCAATCGGGCATAACATTATTTCGTCATTTTGCTAAATGTGGTGGTAAAAGGATCATCGTAGCTGGAACATGTGCAGAATATGAATGGCGGGAAGGTTATTTATCTGAGGCTGACTCTCTTTATTCTTATAAAACACCTTACTCTGCTTGTAAAAATATTTTGCGTTTATGGCTCCAATCATACTCTGAGCAGGTTGGTCTGAGTGCCTGCTGGGGGAGAATCTTTCATTTATATGGTCCTCATGATCCGGGGAATCGACTTATTTCTACCCTTATCACCTCGCTATTAAAAGGCGAAGAGGCCTTGTGCACGCATGGAAATCAATATCGTGATTTTCTCTATATCGCTGATGTAGCCGATGCTCTGGTAGCCTTATTAAGGAGCGATATGCGAGGAGCTGTTAATATTGCTTCTGGGCAATCGAGCCAATTGAAACAGATTGCTTCTCTTATCGGTCAAAAAATCGGAAATGAGGACTTAATCAAATGGGGAGCCATTCCATCCCCTCAAGATGAACCTTTATTTGTCGGAGCTAATATTGCCCGATTACAGGAAGGAATAAACTGGAATCCCAAATACTCGTTAGAAGCGGGCTTAGAAGAAACGATAATCTGGTGGAGGAAACATTTAGATGGATGTTCTTATAGATGAATAAATACCTAAAAACAAGCTGATTCCATGAGCATATGGTATCAGCTTTTCGTGTCTTTCAACTAATAAAAACATGTCTATAAAACTACATAGATTAAAAAATAAACAAAAAAGAGGTTATTGGTAAATTATGACGAATTTAATATTGTTACTTTTTACCTACTTATATACTCAGTCAGAAAGGAGCTAGTAAATTGCAACGAACTACTAGAACGAACAATACTCAGCCCAATAGATCAACTCTCAGCCAGACAAATAGAATGGCGAGCAGTCAGACTCGGGGAACGAACACACAAGGCAACAGGGGAACAAATGGTCAAACGAGAACATCAACTACTCGCCAGCCCTCCCCTCAACAAGCTGCCCCTCAACAGAAGCGTCCCGTTAAGAATCAACCCAAGGATAGATTAGGACAAGCGATAGTTTCAATGATTTTTGGTATATTTGGTATTATTTTATTTGTAATGTCCTGCTTCATGTTAAATTACAGTTCAAGATATTACACACCATCCCCTGGTACGATGCTAACCATTTTCTTGGCATTTATTATTAACGCTTCGGGATTTATCTTGGGAATTCGTGCAAGGAATTCTTCTAACGGTAGGGGTATGGCAATTGCAGGTATTACACTGACTTCATTCCCATTTGTCATTATGACACTTTTTTTTGTAGCAACTATCATTGGAACATTTAGCATGTGGATGTAATGTCTTATCTCTCCAAATAAGCAAGGCCCTCTGGTACAAAGAGGGCCTTGCTTATTTGAAATGATGGATATAAAGACCTGTTTCTTGATCGTGGTAGGCTAGTACGCTTGATAGGCTAACGGGAAGCCTGAGAATTCCTCAGGTGATTCCCCTTTTACATTGGCAAACGGACCAAAAATGTAGTGCCCTTCCCCGCCTCGCTCTCAACCCGCACCTCTCCACCATGCGCTTCTATAATGGCTTTTACGATAGCTAATCCAATTCCAGCTCCCCCTGATTTACGACTACGCGACTTTTCACCACGATAAAATCGTTCAAATACGTAGGGGAGCTCTTCTTCTCTGATACCCACTCCTGTATCCGCTACATTTATTACGATATTGGACTGCTGCACTTCGATGGCAACCGATACTTCACCATCTTCAGGAGTATATTTATAAGCATTGCTGAGTAAATTCGTAAATACCTGCAACAATCTGCGATAATCAGCATGCACAAAGATATTGTCCGTGAAAGGCGGAACATAACGAATTCTTTTCTTGTCCCATAACTCTGCAATGCTTTTTTGTGCCTCCGCTATGATAGCAGGTAGGTTTACTTGCTCCTTTTGTAAACGAAGCATTGGGTTTTCGGCTTCCGTTAACTTCTCCAAATCCTTTATCAATAGAACAAGCTGCGAGGTCTGTTCCTGACAAATCTGCAATTTTTCTGATGTCGGCTCCCATATCCCATCTTCAAATGCTTCCATGTAGCTTTGAATTGTAGCAAGTGGTGTTCGTAATTCATGGGCAATATCGGCTGTTAAATTTTTACGTAAACGTTCTTGCTTTTGTAGGCTCTCTGCCAAATGATTCACCGCTTGACCCAACTCCTGTATTTCCCCATGCAATGTGTCCGTCTCCACTCGTGCTGTGAGGTCTCCTGTCCGCATTCGATTCGCTTTCTCTTTCATGTGAAGCAGGGGATGGCTAATACCGCGCGAAATGCGAACGCTATAATAATAAACGCCGACAATGACAATCAGAAGCGCCCCTCCAACCATTCCATTAAATCTGGTAATGAATTCTCTCTCCTGCTCCTGGAATTGACCATCTGGAAGCCCCACATGTAACATACCCACCTGCTGATCTCCAATGATGATAGGTGTTGAGTAGGTAGAATGAGGAAGCTTATCATCTACAGCACAGCTATGCTTTGTGCCTTGCCTTTCCATATGCATTCCCATCTTAGTTGAATCCCAAATGACGTTCCCTTCTGCATCAAGCAAAATGACAGTCATGTCACGCTGCATAGCTCGATGTCCCACACCCATAAGTGTCTGTCTTGACCATTCATTGGCTTTTACATATGATTCGGTCAGGTCTTGTAGGATCGCATCTGCCTCCGCTTGCAGTTGATTTTCAACATATTTCCCAAATGTAATGGAAACCGAGATATTTACAATAATGATGATGACTAACAAAGAAACGAGCGCAACACCCAGATGGGAAAGAAAAAGCTGTCGTTTCATCCCTTTATGCTTCATCACGGTTCACCAAAAATTTATAGCCTACACCAAACACTGTTGAAATAAAGGAGGGGTGCTTGGGATCATCGTTTAATTTTTGCCTTACGTTTTTGATGTGTACGTCAATGGTACGTTCATATCCATCAAATCCATAACCTTGAATGTGATTAATTAATTCCAGACGGCTAAACACTTTTTTTGGTTGGCTAGCTAGCGTATACAATAGCTTAAACTCAATAGGTGTTAATGTGATGCTAGCCTGATCTAACGTTACCTGATGTAGTTCTGGTTCCACACATAGACGTTTTTGGAGAAAGGTAAGTGCTTGCTCTTGTTTTTTCGTAGTACCTGTCCGCCGTAACAGCGTAATAACCCGAGCCACTAATTCACGTGGACTAAATGGCTTACTAACATAATCGTCGGCCCCCATTAACAGCCCATTAATTTTATCATCCTCAGCACTTTTAGCTGTCAGCATAAGAATAGGAATATCGGAGGTCTTGCGTAACTTTCGACATATATCCTCTCCCGACATATCAGGTAGCATCAAGTCTAATATGATGAGGTCTGGATGTAAAAGCTGATGGAGCTGAAGTGCCGCCTCCCCCGTCTCTGCTACGTAAACAATGTAACCGCTTCTCTCTAAATAAGCTCGAATTACCTGTAAAATATTTTCTTCATCATCAACGACTAATATCTTGTGTTGACCCATCTACTCTCACCCGCCTCGCTTACTATGTGCAAAAATGCACAAGTAGGCAGCCCCTCCTTTCTGGAAAGTCTGCCTGATCCTGTTTCTTTTTTTATTATAAGCGATTATTTACGATTTGGAGTCTGGTCTGTATAATTGTTCATCATTCTCTCATGCATGCCGTTTGGGCCATGGCAGCTTTCATACATAGATTGAATCTGTGCGTCTGTCAGTTGCGGGTGCATTTGTTTCATCAAAGGGCGCATCTGTTCAAATTCCTTCTGCTTTTGATCAGGTGTTACCTGTGACGTGCCTGCATACACGCCTGTTGCGATCCCCAAGACGACAACCAACGATGCTAGAGAAAAAATTATTTTTTTCATATCTGCTCCTCCTTTTTTTTCTTAGCTTACAAAAAAGAAATGAGGAACTGATGTAGTAAATATAAAGAAGTTATGAAGGACATAATACACGCATATAAATATATACCTGACAGGAAAAAAACAACATTAAAGTTAGACGCTTGACAAAAGTAAGCTATGACATTATTATACTTATAATTAGTAAGTTACTAAACATTATCTGAAAGGAGCAACACAAAAGTGGCAAACAAACAACAGCTTGGCGCACTCATTCTTCGTGTTGTACTAGGTCTAACCTTCTTGCTGCACGGTCTTGATAAATTCCAGGGGGGCATCGAAAACATTGTAGGATTTTTCGAAAGCATCGGCCTACCTGGCTTCCTAGCTTATGTAGTTGGAACTATCGAATTAGTAGGAGGTATCCTATTGATTTTAGGGCTAGGAACTCGTGCCATTTCATTTTTACTCATGGTCATTATGGTAGGAGCTACCCTAAAAGTTAAATTGGCGGCTGGTTTCATCGGTGGCTATGAATTTGACCTTGCTCTCTTCACAATGGCGCTATATCTTGCATTGAATGGTAGCAGCATGGCAGCAGTAGATAACCTGCTTCCTTATGGAAAAAAAGAAACAGCGTAACGTACAGTACGAATTAATGCTTTTCCACTGCATAAGAAACCGTTTCTTTCTACACGCAAAAGCCTGGAGTTATATGCTCCAGGCTTTTTGTAATGAATACTAGTTTATATCTCTACTTTAGGCTCGTGCTTTATACAGCAGATAAAGGAAGTATGGCCCCCCTATAATCGCTATGACGATTCCTACAGGAAGCTCAGCCGGCGAGAACACGGTCTTGGCAATAAAATCTGATACCAAAACCAAGAGCATCCCCATCAAAGCTGATACAGGCAATATCCGTCTGTGATGATTCCCGACCAATGCTTTAGCAATATGCGGCGCCATTAATCCAACGAACCCAATACTACCTGACACTGATACACATGCACTAATGATCCCAACACTAGCTAGCAAGAGCACCATTTTTTCTTTCTCGGTGGATACTCCAAGTCCTCTAACGCTGTTTTCATCTAGCTGCAATAGATTTAACACGTTGGCTTTTCGAAATAATATCGGGATAAACAAGATAAACCAAGGGAGCATAGCCACAATATAAATCCAGTTAGCACTCCAGATACTACCTGTCATCCACACGGTTGCCATCTCAAAATCCTTTGCGTTCATGCGTAAAGAAAGGTAGAGCGTAAATGCCCCCAGACCCGTTCCAACTGCAATTCCAACCAGAATAAGCCGTTGTGGGTCTAGTTTCCCCTTTTGCCAAGCAAATAGAAAGATAAGGAAAGCAGAGAGCAGACCACCCACTAAACCAAACAAAGGCATGGCTAATGTTGTTAATAACCCTTCGCTACCCATTTTCCCCTCAAACATAAAGATAAACAGTACAATTGCTGCACCTGCCCCCGCATTGATGCCCAATATTCCAGGATCAGCAAGTCCATTTCGGGTAATCGCTTGAACAACGGTACCGGCAAGCCCTAGCCCCATACCAACAAGGGCCGCAATCACAATACGCGGTAGGCGAAATTCAAAGATAACCAGATCATGCTCAGGTTTAGGATCATGACGTAGCAATGTGTTGATAACGTCTTGTAGCGTCATATCAAACTCGCCGTTTGTAACACTAATATAAATAGCTAGCAATGCAAGACAAATACTTGCTATTGTAACTGTCCAAAATCGAGCAGTCGATGTCTTAGCAAATACACGCGATTGCTTTTTGTTAGTTACCATGTTTTTCTCCCCCTTTTTTAACAATCAAATAGAGGAAGAATGGAATACCAAACAACGAAGTAACTACTCCAATTGGCGTTTCAAAAGGGTAATTCATAAACCGACTTAGGATATCGGAAAATAGTAAAAAAATTCCCCCAACCACCGCTGAACACGGTACGATCCACCGATAATCTATCCCCACCAGAAAGCGAGCAATATGTGGAACAATTAATCCAACAAATCCTATCTTGCCTACCAAAGCAACAGATATCCCGGTCAAAATGACAACAGTCAGCATCGTCAGCCCTTTAATCAGAGCTGTACGCTGGCCCAAATTGACCGCTATCTCCTCACCCAATGACAGAATCGTAATGGATTTAGACAAAAATAACGCCAGTAAAATACCTACGATTGCAAAGGGAAGGGCTAATTTAATCAAGCCCGGATCAATTTGGTGTAATCGAGCGTTATACCAAAAGCTGAGATTCTGCGATATTTGAAAATAAGTGGATAAGGCTTGCGATATACTACTTAGGACTGTTCCGATAACTGTCCCGATTATAGCCAATCGGACTGGAGTCATACCATTAGGCAACAGGGATGCAAACCCCAATACAATACCTACCCCTAACGCAGAACCAAGTAAAGAATACATGATCATTTGTAGGGAGGACGTATCTGGCATAAAGATCATACACACCGTAATAACAAATGCTGATCCGTCTGATACCCCCATAATGGAAGGAGATGCCAGAAAGTTTCTGGTCATCCCCTGCATTAAAGCTCCCGACATTGCTAAGAAGGCACCAATTAATAGTGCTCCTACAGCTCTTGGTATTCTGGAATGCATGATAATCTGATGATCAGCATTACCAGCATCAAAATGAAAGATAGCATCCTGAATTGTACTAAGCTCTATGTTTTTAGCTCCAAAGACAATGGACAGTGCCATCAAGATCACAATAAAAATTGGTGATGTCAACAAAATGGCAACTGGTACTGATTTCTTCACTCTCATTGCGCTCTTCTCGCCCTTTTATCTACTTGGACAGCTTTTCCACCGCAGCTTTCAAGAAGTTAATTTTGCTCCATGCTGTACCACCTTGTCCTAGTGGATCTACTACATTCACGTAAACATGGCCATTTTTCACGGCGTTAATGCTTTGCCAGATTGGATTTTTCTCTAGATCCTCTAAAGATTTAGGTTGGTCTTTGTTTTCATCAGGTGAAAATTGAACAAAGATATAGTCTGGATTCATGTCACTAAATTTCTCTAATGACATAGCCTCTTGCGCTTTAGCCGCCTTAACTTCCTCTGGTGCTGTAAAACCTAATTCCGCATATAAGGATGGGTTAAAGAAGACTTTTTCTGGATAGATATTGATAGTACCTTGACGCAGGCGTATCGCTACTACTTTCTTATCTTTCAGCTTATCGCCCAAAGAAGCTTTTGCCTTTTCTAGATCTTCTTTATATTTTTTCAGTACATTCTCAGCTTCTGCTTGCTTTCCTGTTAATTCAGCTAGTAAGTGTAAATTAGCTTCCCAATTGCTTGAGATATGAGAAACAGGGAAGGTTGGTGCGATTTTCTCGAATTTACTATATACTTCTGGCTTAAATTTAGACGAACCGAGGATCACGTCTGGTTTTAATTTAAGCATGGTCTCCAGATTTGGTTGCATTTTTTCACCAATGGATTCCGATGAGCCTGTAATACTTTTATAAATATCCGGGAATTTCCCACCTACACTAATCGCACCTACTGGCTCTACACCTAAAACCACAGCGTCTTCCATAGACTCCATACTACCTGTAATGACAATGCGATCTGTCTTAGCTGGAACTTTATATTCTTGATCAAGATACTTAATCGTTCTTGTTTCGCCTGTTGCTGATTCTGATGCTTTTTGGCTATCACTGCTGGTAGCTGTCGGATTGGCAGGTGCTGTTGTCTCTGTTTTCCCGCCGCAAGCCGTTACCATAAGAGCCAGTATGGCTACTAGACCTACTCCTAGAAACTTACGTTTATTCATGTTTATAATGTCCCCTCTCGATAAGACAATCTGAAATGTTTGATAATAATTCTCATTTACGATTATAGAGGAGTAGACTCTGCTCGACCATGAACGATTTCCGGAATCAATATGGACGATTTCCAGAAAAGAGACGATAAACATCCTCGATTAAACGCTCATGGGCCAGCGGAGAGTAATCACGCCAAGGATTTGAAAAGATTTCATGAACATTGTTTAGGCGCACCACTCTAATCTGTTGCCATTCTGGTCTCATTTGGAGTTGCTTCCAGTAATGTAGCGTCTCTGACTCGGGGCAGGCAAGTACCAATATATGATCAGGATCATACTCTGCCAGCTTTTGTATCGTTATCTTTTCATCAATTCCCACATCATGCAGCGGATGGGCGGGAATCATTTGCAAATCACCATAAAATACCTGAGTCATACTAGGATTGCTGTATACATATATATTTTGTTTTAGTAGACGGACAATCAGAAAGGTATCGTTTTTTACTACTCCGCTGATTTCCTCTCTGATCATCTTCACCTTGTGATCATAAGATGTAAGCCATTTATCTGCATCCTGAGGTACTTGTAAAAGCTCGGCTGTTTGCAGAAATTGTGCTCTCCAATCTGTATCACTCCATGAGACATAGCTCACTGATCCTGCCTGTTCCAGCTTTGCCTTCTCTTTTCCTTCTAGTTGATCGATGCTGATAATAAGATCGGGATGGATTTGCTCTAAGACCTCAATATTGCTTTCCCATTTGTAATCGACACGGTACGCACTTAAGTGAATAGGTATTTCCGTGCGGTATTTTTCATAGTAGATGGACGACCATTTTGGATGCAGGGGAGCCGCATAAGGGATCACCTGCAAGGCGAGTACATAGCCAAGAAGCCGGTGACTATAGATAGCTACCTTTTTCTGACGTTGCTTCATGTATGTGGTGGGAGATACACCAACCTCCTGCTTAAACTTCCTGCTAAAGTAAAATTCATCGTTATAGCCAATTTGATGAGCAACGTCCTTTAAGCGAACCTGCGGTCTACTCATAAATTGCTTTGCTTGATTCATCCTCACTTTTGTTACATATTCAATTGCCCCGATTCCATACGTCTTTTTAAACAGCTCGCCAAAATACTTTGAACTTACTCCCGCTATTTTGGCTAAATCGTCTACACAAAGGTTTTTATTAAAATGAGTATCGATGTAGGTTTTGGCTTTAGCAATAGCAGTTTTAGAATCCTCAAAGCGGATGTCCTTATTGTTCATAAGTGTATGAATAAACTGTAGAAAAGTGATTTGCCCCAAAAAACGGTCCATGGGCTTCTTGCTTTTCCATTGCTTTTCGATCGTTTGGCACAGCATCGTCGGTTGGGAGATCGTATGCGATACTTGTCCTCCTTTCCCGAAAGGTCCTTTATCACGTACAGGCTTCAACTGTCCCCTCCGCTTTCCTGATTCCTGATAGACATGAAAATAAATCACATAGCAATAGGTTTCTACCTCTGGAGTTAATTCAAGTCCAAGTGTTTGACCTGGTGTACATACATAGACGCCATCCTTTTGTAGTGGGTGAGCTTGTTCATCAATTAGGACATGCCCCTGACCTTGAAGAGCGATAAGCAAAACATACGAGGAGGTCATCTGATGAATCAATGGAACTGGTTTATACTGGCTCCCCTTAAGCAGTTCTATCTCTTTTAGCTTAAATTGGTATTGATCTATTTCTACAGTCGATTCAGCAGAAAACGAATGTTGCTGTTGTTGATCTGACATATATGTCGCCACTTTCTATGTTTTGTCATATCGGTTCATTGATAACTATTCTCAACAAATCTGAGTTATTTGTAGTATAGCAAAGCTAGTTATATATTTGAAACCAATTAACATACTATATCGTCTTGTATCATATACATATCTTTTACATAAATTACTAATTAACCAAATAATAACTTTTAGATATGGAGTGGTTCCTATGAAAAATTCAGGATATCTGGTGCTTAGCTCAGTGTTAGCCATAGGATTATTAACAGGCTGTGGAAACAGTGGTTCAACAAGCTCCCAGCCAGTACAAGGAGAAACCACACCTCAGACAAATACGCCCCAGAAGAATCAACCAACTGTCGAACAAGACGTTATCAAACAAATGCAGGATATTGCGTCACAAGCAAAAGAGCCTGTTGAATTAATCACCTACTTGGATAAGACGATCAAAAGCGTAAAAAGTGAAACTGCCGATCGGCTATTCGTTATTTTAGATGATTATTATGCCACTCACTTGATTGGATTGAACGAAAGCTTTTCCAAGTTATTAGCTGAGAATAACAATGCCCAAAAGCTATATGAAATTGGCTTCCCTGTTGATGTGACGAAGATTCAAGAAGAGCCTTTAAAAAAATACGTGCAGGATAAATTGGCTGGCAAGCTAGCCTTAACAGATAACGAAGGGGATTTGTTTTGGATGGTAGATTATGATGCCTTAAAGCAATACTCCCGCTACCTCACTGACGACATGAAGTCATACCTGGAGCTACAATGGGACGAATATAATAAACCTATTTCCAGGGATGGTAGTTTAACTATCTCACATCAAGAGCTGGGAGAACGCATCGTAAAAGTAGAAAAGTATCTAACCTCCTATAAGAACGGAATCAAAAAAACAGATGTTAGGAATCTATATCAAACCTATTTGCAAGAATATCTCAGTAACTATCGCTACGATGCCATTGATGAAAAAACCATGAAGCTGTTGCCAAAGGTAAAGAAAGCGTACGAACAATTCATAAAAACTCACAGTGATACGAAGACAACAAGCATCATTGCAGAGTACCTGCAGATTATAAATCAAAACAAAGACGTCATTTATGAGCATGGAAAAGCAGGAGAGAGTATCATCGGTGACGCTAAGCCAGACATCTCCAAGTTTTGGGGATCATTACCTCAAAAGGTTGAGCAAACATTCGGCGCATAACAAACAGGCTGAAGGAGCCTTATTACGTCCTTCAGCCTTGTTTCATGATAGAAAAATGATTGGTTATGCTGTGTGAGTGGGAAACATACTCTGCACCTCTTGTTTCCAGACCTGCTCTGGCAACTCCTTTAGCTGATGCAGAAGCCTTTGGTTAGCCCAATTGTTGTATGCATACGAAGTTACAGTTTAATCCATCCCTACGCCCCCTACCCTACTTTCACTGCCTCTACAAAATTGGTGTAATAGGTTGCTCCACCGCCTAGATCGGTTAGTGCTTCTGAGGTTGTTACATTCACATTCTTTTGCCATAAATTAATCGGGGTAACCAGCACACCGGCTCCTACTTTTTCGCTAATTTTAGCTGGGAGAACAATCTCCCCACGATCGTTGTATACTTTCACCTGATCGCCTTCTGCAATCCCTCGGGAAAGCGCATCCTGAGGATTCATATAGAGGACTGGCTCCTTTTCCCGTTTTTTCAGTGTCTCTACATTCCCAAAGCTGGAATTTAAGAAATGCTTTGCTTTCACCGTCAAAAAGTGCAAAGGATATTGCTCAGCGCCCTCCGCCTTTTGCTCAAGCGGTGTGTAGTTAACCAACGGCTCCAAGCCTAGCTCTTTCATCTGTGGCGCTAGTGCCTCGATCTTTTTACTCGGCGTTAAAAAGCCGTGCTGAAACGGAAAGAAATGATCTCCTTCAAATGATACTTTCTGATATTTCTTTTCTTTAAGCGTCTCATACGTGATTCCGTTAAGAAACGGGTGGGTAGAATCCAATGCCTGCCTAATTAAATCCTCGTCGCTATCGGTAAAGCAGTCTTCTGTATATCCCATCGCCTTGGCTAGCAAACGGAAGGTCTCCGTATTAGATTTGGCTTCTCCTAAGGGGGCAATAGCAGGCTCGTTTAACTGTACATATAAATGCCAGTAGGATGTATGAATATCCAAATGCTCCAGAGTTGTAGTCGCAGGCAAGATAATATCTGCATATCGGCAGGTTTTTGTCATATGCTGCTCATGGACTACCGTAAATAAATCATCCCGGAGTAGCCCCTCCGTAACCTTATTAGCATCAGGAGTCACTAAAGCTGGATTACTGTTATAGACATAAAGAGCCTTTACGGGATTGTCTTGCTGTAAGAGAGCAGAGCCTAATTGCGCACAGTTTATTTCCCGCGGATTTCCTTCATACACATCTGCTCGATATAGATTCTCGTAATTGATTCCGACATCCATATTGGCTAGTAAAAAGCCTCCGCCTAGCTCCTGCCAGGCTCCTGTTAATGCTGGAAGTACCGCCAATGTACGAATGATTTCTCCCCCAGTCGTATGACGCTGTGGACCAAATCCGCAACGGATAAGGGAAGCCTTGGTGCTTGCATATAATTGAGTAAATTCAATGATCTCCTGCTCGGAAAGCCCCGTAATGCTAGCTACATGAGCTGGTGTATATGGTTTTACGCGCACCTTTAACTCATCAAAGCCTTGTAGATGGCTGGCAATGTATGCGTGATCGAGCTGATCGTTTTGAATTAGTACATGCATCATCCCCAGTGCAAGTGCGCTATCGGTTCCTGGTTTAATTTGCAAATGGATATCTGCCTTTTCTGCCGTCTCATGCCTATAAGGATCAATGACCACCAAAACAGCGCCATTCCTCCGTGCTTCCTCCATAATCGGGAACTGATGGACGTTTGTATGAAGCGTATTGGTGCCCCATGCGATAATCAAACGAGAATGTACCATATCCTCTGGATCGACACCAAGTCGGGTTCCATATACAGAGTGTAAAGCCGCTGAGGCAGCAGATGCGCATAAAGTGCGAGCCAGACGAGAAGCACCCATTTTACCAAAAAAACGTCGATCCATACTGCCGTAGTTAATCAACCCCATAGTACCAGCATAGCTATAAGGTAAGACAGCCTCGGCTCCATATTGACGAATGGTTTCCTTCCATTTATCCGTAATGAGCTGGATGGCTTCCTCCCACGAAATTCGTTCAAATACCCCTTCCCCTTTTTTACCTGTTCTTTTCATGGGATATAAAATCCGGTCTGGATGATACACCCGCTCTAAATAATTATTTACCTTGATGCACAGAAAGCCTTTGGTTACCGGGTGTTCTTTGTTACCGCGAATTTTCACTGCTTTTCCTGATTCATCGACAGTCACTGTCATACTACAGGTGTCCCAGCAATCGTGGGGGCAGATATTGGTATGCTCTTTTGTCATGGCTTCTCTCCTCCTTACTCTTTCTCTTTTCGACTATTTTTCATCTTATTTACAGACTTTTGTATCTATACTATAATGATTGAACAATCTTTCCCATTCAAAAATTAACCTTTACAAATAATAAAAAGGATATAAAAATCAGGCTATAGTGCTCCTTCCTTCTACGACAAATGGATATTAGGGGCACTGCTCTCCTGATTTTTTTTACTATGCCAATGAAAAATTCTATCTATCTAAGACGCAAAGGTAAGCTACTTGTACAGACAGGAATCAGTCATTTACCTCTTCCTTACCTAGCTACTGCCTTAAAAAACCTGGAGCATCTTGGCTTCACCTTTTCCCACCGATTGATGGAACGGTTGCAAACCCTATCTGTCGAAGAATTTACTACATTCTTTCAGCAGCTAGAAAAGGACGTAAAGCAACTGGTCGGAGCTCATGTACGATATCGTCCGATGTATCAAAATTTCCCCCAGCAACTAATGGAAGCAAGCCAAGCAAGCTTATATGTGAACGCCATTATTCACTATCTCACCCTTTCTCTTCCGATTGATGAAGTAAAGAAACGACTTCCACTGCTTGATCAACATCAGTTAACTGTCATTGAACTTGGAAATGAAGAGGAATTAGAGCAAATCTTCTGGAATCTCGTCCAGTCCAAAACCTCCCTTTCCGAAACCGACAAGGATGACCTCAGCTTCTTTATACAAGAATATCAGGTTTTAGATAAACTTGTGCAGTTAGATATTCCATTAAAAGAAAATATTGCGCTGCTCACAGGCTTACTATTCTCATCCAGTAAACTATCACCTGCCTTTTTTTTCAAACATATCAAGACAGCAATAGATGTTTTACGAGTAGCTACAGCCTTATCTGGCGGTGATATCAGTCTATCCAACGCTACGCCCTTTCGTAAATTTACACGTGCCCAAAGACGTTTTATCTTGGGGCTATTAGAGAATTGTCATGCCCTCGAAGAAGATATGCTGCGCTATAAAAACCGTTGGATTCGATTAGGGGAAATTTTACACCCTACGGAATACAAGCTACGTTTCCCACGGTGCGCCGATGCTTTTTATCTGATTCGTAACAATCAAAAAATCGAAACATTCAACAGTAAAGTAGAGGAAGCTCTATTACATCGACGGCTATCAGAAGCAATCGAGCTACTTTCCACTAGACCGGGCGAGCTGGCACGTCGTCTTGATCACATCATACGTCTCAGTGTGGATTGGCAGCCAATCACCCATGCTTTTGAAAAGATAGTTGATCAGGTTTCTTCACCTGTATTGCTACAGGTGATGACACATTTTGCGAACCGTCACATTCCGCAAGCCGTCCGTACATTTTTCCCGAAAGGAAATGTAGCCAAAGTTCAAGTGAGTGCTGACACGCTGGCTCCTCTTCCTAAGGAAATCGGTGATTCAATCATATCCATCTGTCAAAAGGAACTCATGCAGCGTTTTTCCCAATTGCCGCCGCTGGGCTATGTATATGTCGATGAACAATTGCGCAATTACAATGTCCCCTTCTCCCAACGCTCAGCTCAGAAGGCGCTCCGTACGATTACGCGAGGTTCTAAGCTTGATTTACCAGCTGGAAATACCATCCGCTTTTTTACCTGGTGGCGAGAAGGTATCGTGAACCAAGTTCCGACAGATCGAGTGGATGTTGATTTATCTGCTGTGATGTATGACCACAACTGGAATGATTTAGAACACATTTCCTATACGAATCTAGTCTCATCTTCCTTTAAGGCCTACCATAGTGGTGATATTACTACTGCTCCACAAGGTGCCTGCGAGTTCATTGATATCGATTTAGCTGCTGCGGCAAAAGCAGGGGCTCGTTATCTTTCCATGTCTTTGCATTCCTTTACCAGTCATCCTTATTGTGATCTCCCTGAATGCTTTGCTGGCTGGATGATGCGACAGCACCCTAATTCTGGTGAAATCTTCGAACCGGCTACCGTACAAAATAAAATCGACATCACTGCTGATACAACGATTTGTATTCCCGTTATGATTGATATAGAGGCTCGTCAGGTCATCTGGACCGATTTAGCTCTTACTTTTGAACCTACCTATGCCAATAACGTTGAACATAATCGAAACAGCATGCAGCTCATGGGAAAAGCCATGACAAATCTGATTAAACCAAATTTATACGACCTGTTTGTATTACACGCCTTAGCCAGAGGAACGCTTGTTGATAATCCTGATCGTGCCCAATCCGTCTTTTCTGTAAATAGTGGGATAACACCCTATGACACCGAAAAAATCATGTCTGATTATTTATAGCACATGCATTCTGATGTCTAGTCACAGGACCGTCATTTGACACATACGATATATTGATGTATTTTGTAATTCGTAGACTATATATAGTGTATTTAACCACATTACAGAAGCATTTTCTCTTAATTGATGAGGGGATGCTTCTTACATTTTGAATTCATGTGCACTACCTTCTACCATTACCAAGCTTATTTTTACCTTTCACATCAGGTTTTTCACATTACAGGAGGCTTTTTTCATGCTAATAATGAAACGCGATGGTCGTCAAGAAATCTTTCAGCCAGAAAAGATAATCACAACAATTACTCAGGCATGCTTGCCCACGACAGGTACAGTAAACGTGGCCCTTAGTAAGGAGATTGCCCATTGTATTGAGGAACATCTTACACAGCAACCACGCATGCAACCGCTAACCGCAGAGCGGGAGCTTCCCTACATAAATCCAATATCTACACAGACGATACACGAGTTAATTATTGCACAGTTATGTGAAAAAGATCACAACGATGTTGCTGATTCCTTTTCTGCCTACCGTCAACAACGTGATCGCCTTCGTCTGAAGCAAAGCGAGCTATACAGCATTAGTGAGGCTGTCATCGGCCTACAGGATATGGACTTACTTCGAGAAAATGCAAATGTTAACGGAGAATCGTTCAGCGGGAAAATGAGTAAAATGGGCTCTGAATATGCGAAATGGCATGTGAAACAATATGTTTTACCAAGCAAGCTCCGTGAAGCAATCGATCATAATTATGTCTACGTGCATGATTTGGATCAGTATGCAATCGGTACAACTAACTGCATTTTCATTCCTTTTGACCGCTTACTAGCTGAAGGCTTTAATACTGGAAACGGGTCAGTTCGCACCCCACAAAGCATTATGACGGCAATGGCTCTAGTCGCGATTATCTTTCAATCGCAGCAAAATAGCCAATTCGGCGGTGTTTCTGCTAACAAGATTGACTGGGATCTAGCTCCTTACGTCCGGAAATCCTTCGTCAAGCATCTGAAAAAAGGACTTCATTATTTTAACGAGGGTTCCGAGCTAGCTTTATCTGATGATCTACTTTATATGGATAACGAAAAACTAAAGCAGGATTTTCCCAAAAGCTTTACTTATGCCTTTGAAGAGACTGTCGCAGAGACCTATCAGGCCGCGGAATCTCTCATCCATAATCTAAATACGATGAGTAGCCGAGCTGGGGGTCAAATTCCTTTTACCTCGCTTAATTATGGTATGTGTACTTCTACGGAAGGACGTCTGGTCTCACATGCGCTATTACAGGCAACAAGTAATGGGTTAGGAAATGGAGAAACCCCTATTTTCCCGCAGCATATTTTTCAATGTAAAACAGGGATTAATCAATCTGAGGGCGATCCCAACTATGATTTGTTCCAAGAAGCAATCGAATGCTCCAGTAAGCGCCTTTATCCGAATTTCGTCAATGTAGACGCTACGTTTAATCTCATCTACTACCGTGAGGATGATCCGAACACCATTATCGCTACAATGGGCTGCCGGACAAGATCAATATCAGATCGTTTTGGACGGAATTATAGTAGCGGAAAGGGAAATCTCTCGTTTAATACGATCAATCTTGTAAAATTGGGAATCGAATATGGGATTTGTCAAAACCAACGTGATCAGGCAGACATCACCGGCTTCTATAACGCCTTACAAAGCTATATGGATGTAGCTATCAGCGGTTTGATTCATCGTTTTGGCATCCAAGCTAAACAGCCGGCCAAAGCTTCGGATTTCATGATGCGCGAGGGTGTCTGGGAGGGCGGTAAAGAATTGCGTCCTGATGATGAGGTAGCTGATTTAATTAAGCATGGCAGCCTAGCTGTCGGCTTTATCGGACTAGCGGAATGCATGTATGCTCTTTATGGCAAGCACCACGGAGAAGATACAGAGGTATATCAGCGTGCGCTCTCTGTTATTTCCTTCATGCGCCAATACTGCGATGACATGAGCGAAACATATAATCTCAACATTACCTTATTTGCTACTCCTGCTGAAGGTTTATCGGGCAAATTTACAAAAGCTGATCAAAAAAACTATGGAAAGCTTGCAGGAATTACTGACCGTGAATATTATACGAATTCCTTTCACATTCCTGTTTACTATTCGCTATCCGCTTCCCAAAAAATTAAGCTTGAAGCACCTTTTCACGAGCTATGCAACGCCGGGGCGATTACTTATATTGAGCTAGATGGAAATGCCCGACAAAACACAGTAGCTTTCCAACAGATTGTTCAGTACGCATTAAGAAGCAACGTAGGTTATTTCTCTATTAATCATCCATTGGATCGTTGCCCAAGCTGCGGTTATGAAGGGATTATCGGCACGCAATGCCCAAACTGTGGAAGTACGGAAGACTCCGTTCATTTCCAACGTTTACGACGTGTAACAGGTTATATTACAGGCGATTATACACAACGTTTTAATTCTGCAAAACAAGCGGAGGTTCTGGATCGGGTGAAGCACCAGTGAGTCAATCCATGCATATCTGCGAATATCGAAGGGAAAGTATTAACGAAGGCATTGGGTTACGTGCGGTCGTGTTTATAAGCGGCTGCCGTCACGCATGCCAGGGTTGTTTTAATCCAGAATCGTGGGATTTCAGCTATGGACAACCTTTTACACGAGCGTACCAGCAAGAGGTGATTCAGGAAATTTCCGATAATCCATTATTACATGGTCTGACCTTATGTGGAGGAGACCCATTTTTCTCCGCCACTGCCTGCGCCGCCTTTATCACTAGCTTTCGCCAAGCTTGTCTGGATAAAACAGTCTGGGCATATACTGGATTTACTTTTGAAGCATTACTCCTGCTAGATGAACAACGTAAGCTATTGGAGCTATGTGATGTCATTATTGACGGTAAATTTAAAGCGGAACAAAAAGACACCTCCCTGCGGTTTCGCGGAAGTCGTAATCAGCGCATCATTGATGTGAGGAAAAGTCTTGCAATAGGCTCCGTTATCGAATGGACGGAATAGCAATATTTAAATCTGTACCTTTTGCCTCCTCAGTATTATTCTGATAGAAAGCTATTGTAATAATCTACCAAGGAGGTAACTATGTATGGCTATATATACCATCCAGCCAAAGCGCTCGACTCTGCATGGCTCCTTTAGCAGAGAAGCTTCCCCTATCCTGACAATACAATCTGGTGACACTGTTCGTTTTGAGACGCTTGATGCGGATTGGAACGTAGGCCCGGAACAAGCAAACGGCAGAAGAGTAGAATTTTGTACGCGAAAGCACCCTCAGGATAGCGGACATGCCCTGATTGGTCCCTTATACATTGCCGATGCCAAGGCTGGACAAAGCTTAGCAATACATATTAATGAATTACGTGTAGGCACATGGGGCTGGAGTCAGGGTGGCGGATTTGCCAGCACCGTAAATAACCGTCTGGGAATGCAGGAAAAGCAAGGATATCCTTTAATCTGGGAGTTAGATGCGACGAACATGATCGGAACCAGCGATAAAGGGCATAAAATTCGCCTTCATCCATTTATGGGAGTAATGGGCATGCCGCCAGACGAACCAGGTATTCATTCTACTATTCCTCCTCGCTACTGTGGCGGCAACATAGATTGTAAAGAGCTAATCCCCGGGAGTACGCTCTATTTACCCATCCCTGTAGATGGCGGGCTCTTTTCCGTAGGAGATGGACACGCCGTCCAAGGCGACGGGGAAGTATCTGGACTTGCCATAGAATGTCCAATGGAGTTGGTTGACCTCACTTTTACAGTAGAAGATCGGGCGCTGTCTTTCCCACGAGCACAAACACCAACTAGTAAAATCACATTTGGAGTCCATAAGAATTTGCACGAAGCCTCTATGATCGCATTAGAGGGCATGATTGATTGGATGCAGGAGCTGTATGGCTATGAACGAAAAGAAGCCTTAAATCTAGCCAGCCTGCTTGTTGATTTACGCATAACCCAGTTGGTTAACGATGTTGTGGGTGTTCATGCAGTGCTAGACGAGGATAAACTTATCATATAAATAAAGAATCGAAGGGTGCATGAACGAAATCATCTCTGCTGCTCTCGATAAATAAAGGGTGCCAACTGGAATAGTTAGCACCCTTTTCCCTTTTTATACGATGAACAAAAATCTTCTCCAGCTATCAAGAAAGCTTCCTATCCTCTCTACTATAGCTAATAAGAAACCCCGCTCTGTCCACACAACAACAATCTTTTACCTGCTACTTACGCATTTTGTTTACTCCCACTAGAATTACTCAAAAACGCCTTCATCATCATAGGTGTCACAATTGTCGTAATCAATACTACAACTACAATAACCGCAAACATATTGCTACTTAGCATTTGAGATTCAAGCCCCATTGCTGCGATGATAAGTGCTACTTCCCCCCGTGATACCATAGCTGCACCAACACCAAGGGAGCTTCTCCACTTAAAGCCTGCTAATCTGGCTCCGATCGCAGAGCCGATGAGCTTTGTTAGGATCGCTACCACACTCAAACCTAGGATTAGCCAGATGTTCTGTGTGATTCCCATAAATTGAGCCGTTACCCCAATCGAGGTAAAAAATACAGGAACGAAAATCGAGTAACTGATCGTTTCTACCTTTTCGAACACTTCATGCTTATGTTTCGTTAAACTAATAGCAACACCTGCAATATAAGCACCGATAATACCAGCAACACCTGCATACTCAGCTACGTAAGCATACACGAAACAAATGATGAGACCTGCTGAAATCACGGCTTCTGATACACGAAGCGGAGCAAATTTGTTTAACACCCATGGAACCACTTTCCATGCGAAAAGGATAGCTATGGCAAAGAATGCTATCTTTTTCAAGACTACTTCTCCCAAATTGATGTCTCCACCAGCAAAGCTCATAACAAAAGCCAGAGCAATAATAACAAGTACGTCATCAATGACAGCAGCTCCTAGAATCGTTGTTCCTTCTCGTGACTTTAATTTCCCCATTTCTTTCAATGTCTGAACGGAAATACTCACGCTTGTTGCAGAAAGTAACAGACCGAGGAAAATAGATTCAATTGTAGATAGCTGTAAGTAAATACCCACTAGATAGCCACATGCGAAAGGAAAAATAATTCCGGCAACACCTACGAATGCTGAGGCCTTACCAGTACGTTTGAATTCCTCTGTATCGGTTTCAAGTCCGGCAATAAACATCAATAAGATAACACCTATTTGACTCAATTCCTGAAGAATGTCTGTATTCGTCACTACTCCAAGTACAGTCGGCCCTAATACGATACCAATAAGGAGCTTTCCTAATACAGAGGGCTGACCTAATTTAGCACTGATATCTCCAGCGATTTTTGAAGCTAGCAAGATGATTGCTAATTGAAAAACAAGCATAGTTCTCCACCTCTTTTATGTTTATATCTTGAGCACACGAAGGGAAAAAAATACAAAAGGAGCCCATCGACCGTAGCTAAAAAAAGACATAGCAAAGCTGCGGTGGCAGGCTCCTCCAAAAAACAGATATGCTGTTTTATGTAACACATTTTTGTTTCCCGATTGAGGTATACGAATTATCTCAAAAAAGGTTTCAAAATTAACTGCATTCCCAAAATGTAAAATATGTTTTATTTTAGCTATCAATCTTCGAATCAGAGCACATCTTTACACTTTACAAAAAGAAAAAACCTGACAAAATACAGGAGCTTCAGCCTGAGTTCTGCCCGGTTCTTGGTTCGATTTTTATTCTATTCATGAATGGAGACTGACGTCCTCTGTTCTTTTAAGCGGGTTCCCCCAACATAAAAGATAATGCTAATAAGAGATAAAAGTGCTAAAAATAGGAACATCGTCAATCCATTAAAATGTGACAGAATCATACCTGACACTCCCGGTCCGATAAAGGAGCCTAGTGTGGTAAAGCTAACTGCTCCAAAATAAGTTCCGCGAATATGATCAGGCGTAATCTCATCAATGATCGCATATTCAGCAGGTATCAAGAATATTTCACCTATAGTAAAAATGATCATTGAAATTAAAAATGATGTAAGGCTTAGCGAGAAAGCAAAACCAATGATGCCCGCACAAAATAGGGAAGTTCCAATCACAATCGATTGCAAGGAGGTTCTTTTTTCCATAAGACGCAAAATAGGGACACTCAACATAATGATAACAATCGCATGGGCGGACCATAAGACTCCTAAGAATGTAATGGCACTCTTTAGATCCGCGTAAAAATATTGAGAAAGAGTCACGGAAAATTGTCCATGAACGGTGGTCGCTAACAATCCTCCCAGAAGGAATAAAAACAAAATTTTATCTCTACCCAATGCTTTCATCGATGCTCGAAAGGTCACCTTCTCTTGCTGTGCTGAAATAGAAGTAACCTTATATTTTGCAAACCATAGATGCAATAGCAAACCATAGAATAGAAAAACAGCACAAGAAACATAGAAGGGAAGCGTGCTAGTTGCTTGTAAGCCGAGGAATGTACCTACTATGGGCCCAATAGCTAATCCCAGATTCCCACAAAAGTATTTCATTGAAAAGGCGCGAAGCCTTTTCCCACTCTCGGTAAGGTCAGCTATTAATGCCTTCGAACAAGGCTCAAAAAACGACAGCGTAAAACCTCTACCTATTGTCACTAGCATCAGTATGGCAGGAATTTCATGGAGTGTTAATCCAATTAACATGATCGCTGAGAGAATAAGGGATGCCATCATGACCTTTTTCCTTCCAATTAAATCTGACAAACTTCCTCCTAAAAATCCACCAAACATCGCTGCCAATGAACTAGAACCGATCAAAAAACCGATCTGAGTAATAGAAAGATTAGTATGTTCGCCTAAGTAAATGGCAAAATAGGGAATAATCATCCCGTTTCCAACGTTCATTAATACGGAGCCAATTAAAATGAGCTTTACAACAGGGTGGAACTCCTTCCATGCTTGTAGCATTACTCATTCTCCTTTATATAGGAAAGCAATCTATCCTGCATAGTCGTAATCTGCTGGATACGAAGACTATAGTTAATGACTCTCTCACTTGAATGGTGGGCACGAATCAGACCGGCGCACCGAAGCAAGCTTAGATGATAATGAAGATTACTTTTTGCTAATTGCGTTATTTCAGTTAGCTCCTTAAATGTTCGAGGCTTCGCATACAGACTTTTTAA
This sequence comes from Brevibacillus sp. 7WMA2, assembly GCF_010748895.1. Lineage (NCBI taxonomy): Bacteria > Bacillati > Bacillota > Bacilli > Caryophanales > Paenibacillaceae > Brevibacillus > Brevibacillus sp. 7WMA2. The sequence goes on along the minus strand of NZ_CP048799.1, from coordinate 4,083,925 downwards.
AATAAGAATCCGGTTCTCATCAGACAAGCTATTAAACATTGTAATTGTTCTTCTGGAGATATAGGGCGAGTTCCCTTGCAGCTCTATTGGATAGAGGCAGGTTACAAATCCTTTATAATAATCGACCACACTCAAAGGTGCGTAATGATATTGAGGAACCAGCAATAGCTTTTGAATCTGTTCTGATTCTATTCGTATGCCATTCGTGCTGTATTCCACAATATCAACAGGGTCCATCTTCTGTATGAGTTCCCTTTTTTCATTTGCATCATTTTCAAGCGCTTCTACTATAGAAGGGTCGATATGCTTGAAATATTGCTCATTCCATTCAGTAAAGAGATACACAAAATGCTGATGTAAATCAATCATATCCATAGGAATGACATCTACCCACGGTCGCATACAATCATACATTTCAACTGTAGACAGCTGTTCAAACCACTTAATAAAATTCTCTGGCGTCCGTTCCCCTGGACATTTATGTATCAGCAGGCTAAACCGATGAAGAATCTCCATTCGCTTATCTCTTAATGCTTCCTTAAAGGTAGACTGTAGCTTTTGGTCTACCTCCTTCTTCCAATCAGAACCTAAGTCATATATCTTTAACCGATCCTTATTTACGTAATAATACAGACTTGTAACAAACTCATATACAGGTGAATAGTCCACTTCCAATTTGTACATGCTGTCCTCATCCCTTTAGTTCTAATTTTTTAGAACAAATTTAGTTATAATTTTATAGAACAGATTGCAAGTTGTCAATATTTTAAAAAATGATGTATTTGTGTAGAGCTTCTATACCAGACAAAGGAGACACAATTGCTTCGTTCCCATGAAAAATATAAAGCAACCCTCTACTAGATAGAGATAATCTAATAGAGGGCTGTTATATGAACCATATTTACTGTTTTTCATGACCATGGAGATTACGCAGTAACCGACAAGCTCCAGAATTGGCCTTTCATATTGATTTTACCTGTCACTGTTGGAGCGCCCTTCTTATGAAAGATGACCGTATCCCGATCACGTTTCATGGAGTATCCTTGTATATTAATTCCGAATACCTGCTTTACTTCTACACTCGCATTCATACTTATTTGCTTATTTGATATTTTTTTACACTTCTTCTCGGTTTCCGGCGTAATCGTAGGCATTAGATCCAAGGAGGAAACATGAACTACTTTACCTGTGTTGGTATCTATCTCTATCATAGAAGTCGTTCTCTGAAAGGACAGGGTATCATTTTTACCATTTATACTCCGATATACACGAATCCACTGCTGGGACATAGCATTCCTTGTACCTGAATAATTTTTCATTGCCTGTTGGGCAGCCTTCACCATTTTAGGGTTCACCTGTTTCAAGTCATATTGGATCGTAATGCTTGCCAATGTGTCATTTTCATAAGTAACGTTGATATCATTTCCCTCGATCGACGTCATTACTCCATTAGAAGGCAGATTGCCCATGACTCGGCTAACCTTATGAAACGCAATCGCGCGTTTAGGCTCCGCTTTTTTCAATTCAGCAAGAGCCTTATTCTTATAGGAAGGGCTCATTGCATCTAGTTCTTTAACAGTTAGATAGAGGATGGCACTATAGATTTTGCCTGTTTTTTGATTAAAAACAACCTGACCTTTTGCTTTGCCAGACTTGGGATAGATAAAGATCAGTCCATCAACTCCATCCTCTACACCGTATAATTCAACATCTTTTCCAGCTAGTTTTTTCATTGCATTCTTAGCCAATCCAACTGTCTTCGCATCCAAATTAGCGATCGTCTTCTTATATCTTTGCTCTTGTGCCATCACCGATAATCCTGCTTCAACAGTCAAAGCAGGCATTGATGCCACTAGCATCCCAGAGATAGTCAAAGCAGTGACGATTGTTTTATAGGATTTCATTTTTGTCTTCCCCCAAGTTGATGTTCCTTCGTATGAGATGTTATTTGTAGCCTAAATTGTTTTTGGAATTTCTGGCTATTGTAAGGTTAGTTCCTTTTTCCATTCAAGCTGATTTCCCTTTTCATTCTTAAGGTAGAAAGTGACCTCTCCTTTTTCCCCCTTCATTTTGGGGTTATAAAAGAATCCAGAAAATTGGCCATCACCACTAATATAGAAGCCCTCTCCTCCTGATTTACGATCCCTCGATGACCCTACTCTATAAAATTGATTCCAAATAAAATCTAGGTCTTTCTCCGGGATAGGAGCTCCCTCATTTTCCACACGTAGATAGATTGATAGATTGTTCCCGCATTTTGATAAACAGAGATTCTAATCATGCCATCTGGTGTCGTGTGTCGAATAGCATTGCTTAGCAGGTTCACAATGACTTGTTCTATTCTTCTGGCATCTGCATAAACGTATAGATTCGGATCACAGTTGAGCATTACCTTTGCATGATCCTGCCTTCCACCCTCTTCATCAATGCCTTAGCTCGCGCAACCAGCACCTTGAGACTAAAAGGCTTGGTTACATAGTCATCTGCTCCCAGCTTATATCCCAACCTCAGTTGCCTTTGAATTACTATCATTCTAGTATAGCCCGAAGGAGAAGGGTAATGCTTACCGATTAATCGCATATATTCCAAGCTTGTTATTGATTTTACTAATCCAGGCTTCCCCATCACCGATCATAATGCCCTGATCATTGATAAACAGGTCCTTTTCCTTTTGCCCGCGTATTGACTTGGTTACTGGCAGTGTCATAATTTTATCCTAACGCTTACCCTTTACAGCTAGTATAGTCTTTTCATGTGTACATCAAATGAAAGTGACGTGTACGATTATGTAGGAAGACAAATTCATATCTGATTGTGATACCATTTGCATATAAAATCAGCCGAGGACTGCCCCGTTTCTTACTAGAAATACAATTGGTTCATAAAGGAGCAATTATCATGAACAAAATCGATACCTATACAACAATTGTTGAAACTGCCTATAAGCTTTTTGCCGAAAATGGGTTTGAAAAAACCAGCTTAGCGATGATTGCAAAAGAAGTCGGAATTTCTAAACCTGCCATCTATTACTACTTTGAATCGAAAGAAGCCCTCATCGACTTTCTCTTTGAAGAAATTTGTAAAGCGATTGATTTTAAAAAATCCGTTTCAATTGAGGCATACACAAAAGAAAATTTCCAAGCTCAATTATTATCCGATGGCTACCAGATGATAGAGGCTCAAAAAGAAGATAAATATATATCGCTAATTTTCAATGAATTTCTTTTACTCTCCACTCGAAACGAGAAATATCAGCAAAGATTACATCATGTCTTAGAGGGATTTCTTGCTGGATTCTTAGATTTATTGACGAGAGGCGCAGAACTTGGGATTCTCTCAAATAAAAACCTGGCCACAAAAGCCCATATTCTTACTATGGTGTTTGATAATATCGGGAATTACATGCTTATGGGCTTTGATTTAGATTACGCAGACATTTGGAGACAAGCTGTGTTACGTGTTTTGGAAATGAAGGACTGATTGGTTACTCGTTTTGAAAGCTAGAACCGCCTGAAGGATCAGGCATTTGCGACTCACCTATTTTATATCGTTGGCTTTACAGCAAATAATGGGATGGGGGCTTGTTAAAGGGAGGCTTTTTCCTATACGCGGGTGATCACCAGAGCCACTTCACCAGCCCCATCTGAAAATATTTGATCCACCCATTTACAAAAATGTATTTGGCTCTCGAATAAAAAAATCTTGAAAGTATTTCTACTTGTAGTATATTGTTTACTTAACGGTAAGTAAATAAATAATATTCTTACTTTTTGATGCTTTCTACACTGGTAGATGCCCAGGCTTTCCACGTTCATCAGTAAAAATGAGATGAGAAAAGAGGAGTAAGTAATGACTTTACCATCTACAAGAATATTAGGCTTTGATTTTGCAAGAGCTTGGGCCATTCTAGGTATGATCATTGTGAACTATTCTACCGTAATGAATGCGGGAACAAATGGCCCCGATTGGTTAGTAGCGTTAGCCAGCCTTCTTCAAGGAAGGGCATCCACTATCTTTGTGATTGTAGCTGGTATCGGTATTTCGCTCATGACAAAGAAAGCGAGAAACTCCAACAACCCCGCTTTCATTAGACAGAACCGAAGTATCATTTGGAAACGCGCTCTGTTTTTGTTTCTTTCAGGAATCCTTTTATACCTCTGTAGCTGGACAGGTGATATTTTGCATTATTATGGTGTCTATATGTTTGCTGGTTCTTTTCTTATTGCCGCTTCCAGCAGAACCTTACTTCTATCTGTAGTAGGTATTCTCGTTACCTCCCAGCTTCTCCAGCTCGTTTTTCATTATGGAATAGGCTGGGACCCATTGCAGCCGATCATCCATTATGTGGACTTCTGGACACTGGAAGGTTTTTTTAGAAACCTGCTGTTTAATGGTTATCATCCTGTCTTTCCCTGGGTAGGCTTCTTCCTATTAGGAATGTGGCTAGGAAGGCAAGATTTAGCCAATAAAGTCTGTCGCAGAAAACTCCTCATCTGCTCAGCCATAGTTGCTATAGCAGTGGAGATACTCTCGTCAATACTCATTCAGCACATCGGTCATGTGATCGGAACAGATACGGCTGAATACTTCTTTTCGACTACTGCGTTTCCTCCAACTATTTTTTATTTTGTATCCGGTTCAAGTACATCTATTCTTGTCATCCTACTAAGTGTGTATTTCACAGAACGATGTTCCACCAACTGGTTTACCCAAACCATGGTTAGCACCGGACAACTAGCGTTAACTCATTATGTGGGTCATGTATTTATTGGCTTTAGCATTCTGCAATATATCGGTAGGATGGAAAATCAAACGCTTGCATTTGCCGTCTCCTACTCCCTAGCTTTCTTCGTCATAGCGGCTGTACTCTCAGCCTTTTGGAGAAATAAATATAGTCGAGGTCCTCTGGAGAGTCTAATGAGAAAATGTAGCGGGTAGCCCTCCTTATATTTGATTGCCATTTATGCAACATTCAATAGCGATTTCACTTTGCAGCCAGCCTTGTAGGTTTTCCAGCTCAAATAACTGCTCAATATGATAAACGCCTGACGGGAACGATGAGCAATAGACCGCATCAGCTACACCCTCTGACATCCTGCCTCTCATATCTGAAGCCTATGGGTTATCAGAGCGTGAAAAGCAAATACTCGATCAGATTGTGAAAGGGTTCTCTACCAAAGAGATCGCCCATTCGCTTCATATTTCCGCCTATACGGTGCAGGATCATCTTAAATCTATCTTCGCGAAAACAGGGGTAACCAGCAGGAGACAGCTTATTTGGCACTTATTCTCCCGTTTCAGTGTTCATACCTAACAATAGTGGATGGTATAATTATCCAAATGGAAAGCGAGCATCATTTCTCCTTTCATGAAAAACGTCATGTCAAACTGTCTGTTTTGTATAGACACTTTGACAAGTTCTCTCCTGCTTTACCCTTTCAGGAAGCGTATCTCTTGGTTGGTGCAATTTTTGCATGATGAACTTTTATATCATCCAAAGGAGGTACCCTTTATGGAGAATACATTCACTTCTATCTCAAAAAGAAATTTTGTTGCCATTGTAGAAGTAAATAACCCGCCAGCTAATGCATTATCCTCTGCATCTATTGCAGAACTGCGCTCCGTTTTCCATAAGGATATCAGGAGGATGTACAACACGGGTTAAAAAGAGAACGCAACCGCTTTGCCGAATTATTTAAAACGAACGATGCTAGGGAAGGCATTCATGCTTTTGTCGAGAAGCGCAAGCCTATTTTTACCCAATCATAAGGAGGATGTGCATGACTGAGGATGTTCTATTTACTGCGCAGAATGGAATAGGCACCATTTTATTAAACCGGCCAAAGGCTCTTAACTCCCTCTCTTTGGAGATGCTGTTACCCATGTTAGAAAAGCTAAAGGAATGGGAGACCGATCAGACAATTAGCATGATTATTCTAAAGGGAGCTGGGTCAAAGGGATTTTGTGCAGGGGGAGATATTAAGGCACTGTATGAAGCAAAAAACAACGTTCTGTCCTTGCAAAAAGCACAGCGTTTTTTTGAAGTAGAATATCAGCTCGACCAATATATGTACCGTTATTCCAAGCCTATTCTTGCTTGCCTGGATGGTATCGTGATGGGGGGCGGTGTAGGTCTTACCTATGGTTGCAGCCACAGAATTGTGACTAATCAGACAAGATGGGCGATGCCTGAAATGAATATCGGTTTTTTCCCTGATGTGGGGGCAGCTTATTTTTTAAATCGGGCCCCAGGAAAAATAGGGCGTTATTTGGCCTTGACCGCAACGGTTATTCGCCCTGAAGATGTGCTTTATATAAATGGTGCTGATGCCTGCATTCCAAGCGAAATCTTCCATGACTTTTTACATCAGGTAGAAGAAACAAATTGGCAGCAGCAGGACGTATCTCGGACTTTAGAAAAACAGATTCAAGCCTATTCACAGCCCTCCGTCTTACAGAGTGAGCTTGCCTTATGGCAGGAAGAAATTGACCGTCACTTTGCATTTTCTACGGTCGAGGAAATCATCAGCTCTCTTGAACAGACTCCCAATGAATTCACAATCAAAACACGGGAAACTCTGTTGTCGAAATCTCCTCTTTCCCTAAAAGTAACCTTGCAGCAGCAGATCAGAGGAGAGCGCGCAACGCTGGAGGAATGCTTTACAAACGATCTTATTCTTGCCAAAAACTTTATGAAACACAACGATTTTTATGAAGGGGTTCGTTCTGTTGTAATCGATAAGGACAATAGACCGAACTATCAATATAGACAATTATCTGATGTTCATGAAGAGATGGTGCAGAAGTTTTTTCATGAATAAGCTAAAAAAAGCCGATCGCAAAGGAATCGGCTTTTTTGGTGATTAAAACCAGCGCTGCGTTACTACTTTTTTGCGCGTGAAAAATTGAACACCATCCTTGCCATTCGTCCCTAAATCTCCATAGAAGGAAGCTTTGTTGCCTGCAAAGGAGAAGAAAGCCATAGGAGCTGGAACGTTTACATTTACACCAATCATCCCCGCATCAATTTGATCTCGGAACATTTGAACATGCTTTCCACTTGATGTATAAATGACCGCTCCATTAGCAAACTTTGATTGATTCGTCAGCTTTATGCCTTCTTCAAGATTTTTTACTCGGACAATACTTAAAACGGGGGCAAAAATTTCATCCTGCCAAATTTTCATATCTGGCTGTACCTGATCAAATATAGTAGCCCCTACGTAATATCCTCCCTCTTCCTCCACATTCCGGCCATCCACTAATAGAGTAGCTCCCTCCTCTATCCCGGACTCGATATACCCCAAGACACGCTCCTTATGAGCTTCACGAATTAAGGGGCCCACAAAATTCTGCTCATAACGCCCGTCACCCGTTTTTAATGTACGTGTTTCCTCAACCAATGCCTCAATGAACTGATCCGCAATTTCGTCTACCACAGCAACTACTGAGCATGCCATACAACGCTCTCCACTACTTCCAAAGGCCGCTCCCACTACCCCCGCAACCGTCTTTTCCAGATGGCAATCCGGCATAACAATAGCATGATTTTTTGCACCAGCTAAAGCCTGAACACGCTTTCCATTAGCAGTACCCACCTGATATACATATTTGGCAACAGGCTCCGAGCCTACGAAGGAGATTGCTTTAATGTCAGAATGCTCTACTATGCCATTTACTATCTCCTTACCGCCATGCACCAAGTTCAAGACTCCCTTTGGAAACCCTGCCTCATAAAATAGTTCAACTAATCTTCCTGCTAAAATAGGAGTGCGCTCAGAGACTTTTAACACAAAGGTATTACCGCATGCGATCGCAAGTGGAAACATCCAAAGCGGGACCATCATTGGAAAGTTAAAAGGCGTAATACCTGCCACTACCCCAAGCGGATAACGCCAAATAGACCCGTCAATTCCTTCAGCAATAGTAGGCAAGGTCTCACCCATCAGTAAGCTTGGGGCTGATGTAGCAAGCTCCACTACTTCAATTCCGCGCTGTACTTCTCCGCTGGCATCCTTCAATGTTTTTCCATTCTCTAATGTGATAATTTCAGCAAGCTCCTGCTTATGCTGTTGCAATAATTGGAGAAATGTATACAGGAATCTTGCCCGATTGGGAACCGGCACCTCCGACCATCTCGTGTAAGCCTGAGCTGCTGCTTGTACGGCGCGATCTACATCCAGTCTCGTGGATAAGGGAACGATCGCGATTGTTTTTCCTGTGGCTGGATTGGGGACTTTTTCATATTCTGAGCCTGTGGAATCCACCCATTCTCCATTAATATGATTCTGAATGGTTTTTACCTGTAGCGTTACCATATCATTCACTCCTTTTTAGAGAATGCTTTTGGCTTGTTCATTCATTTTTTTATAAAGAACAGACATATCCTGTTCTCCCCATCCCTCTTTTTCAGCTTCTTCATAAAGCTTGAACAAGGCCTTACTAATAGGCAAATCTAACTCGCTATTTTCGGCTAAATCGAGGGCTAAGCCTAAATCCTTTAGGAGTAGCTTCAATGCAAAGCCAGGGTTATAGTCATCAGGGGCGATAAAGCTTCTGTAATTTCTTTCGTAGATTCTGCTTTGTCCATAACTGACATTTACTATTTGAAATAGAGTGTCTAGATTCATCTTGTTCTTTTGGGCTAAGGTAAGAGCCTCACTGACTCCTGCTGTATAAAAACCAATCAGTAGATTATTAATGATCTTCGTATTGGTTCCGCTATCTATCTGGTCGCTTACATGAAAAATATTGGTTCCTAGCACTTTCATAATGGGCAGAACTCGTTCATAGGTTTCCTTTGACCCGCCCACCATAAAAGTAAGCGTCCGATTAATCGCGCCAATGACCCCTCCGCTGACAGGAGCAGCTAGAAAATGCACTCCTTTGGCGTTGGCCGCTTGCAATATCCTCACATTTACATCAGGTGAAACCGTACTTGTGTCAATGAAAACAAGGCGAGAATGGCTATGCTCGATAAGCCCCTCTTTTCCTAGATATATATCCTCTACTACTTGAGGGGAAGGAAGGCTGGTGAAAATAACCTCGCACATGGCCGTCATGCTTGGAAGATCAACATCAACGAACCCGCCTGCACGTTTAAAGGAAGCTTCTGCCTCTTTATTTAAGTCGATCCCATATACCGAGAAATTGGATTCCACTAGGTTCTTAGCCATCGGAAGCCCCATATTCCCCAGTCCGATAAACCCTATCTGCTTCATTGCCTTCAGCCCCCTTCAACTACGTATTTACCTGAAATTATCATTTTATTCGCAATTTTCCGTTTCGCAAACACGAGATTTGAGTACATGGAGAGTGTTTTGGATCGAATACTGTCCACGAGCGCCCTCCTGCTTGTTTCCTTAGACTCTAGGCTTGAAATAATGGAGATCGTAGCCGCTTCTACTTGGCGATAGCCTTCCTCACAAAGCACATCCGTCATCAATTGTTTAACTTCCTCTTTATCTGCTCCATGCTTTGCCCGCGCCTTCTGATTCCGAATAAGTACGGACTCCATCATATAGATATCCCGGATACTATCAGCCAGTAACCGCAGGTATTCCTGTTCCTGCTCCACTTGCTGATTGATCCGCTTTGCAAGCATTTCTAACGCTTTATAAAACAACTGCTTGGCGTAGTAGAGAAACTGCTGATTTTTACTAAGCTCGTTATGCATTCCGATCTCTTCTTTTGCAACAGTCCTTTTTAACAGCGCTCTTGCAATCGTTAGACGGTTGATTTCATTTGTCCCCTCAAAAATGCGACTAATCCTAGCGTCACGATATAGTCTTTCCACTTCATAATCCTGCATATAGCCGTATCCACCATGAATTTGAACCGCTTCATCCACAATCCAGGCTAACGCTTCAGAGCTTGCCACTTTATTAATGGCACACTCCATTGCATATTTAGATAGTTCGTTACTCGCCTCTTCCTTGCTGTGTAAAAAATCATCGATTACGCCTGCTGTTCGATAAGCAGCGCTCTCCGAAGCGTAAATGGCCACTGCCATATTTGCTATCTTTTCTTGGATCATCGGGAACTCGACCAATTTCTTTCCAAATTGCTGGCGTGTGGTGCCATACGCAATGGATAACTGAAGAGCCTGCTTTGCTGTGCCAATATTACCAAACGCCAGCTTAAGCCGAGCTAAGTTGAGAATATTTAATGCAACACGATGCCCTTTGCCCACCTCCCCTAGAACATTGGTAACAGGAATAGAAACCTCTTCTAGTAATAACGTGGCTGTAGAAGAGCCCTTGATCCCCATTTTCTTCTCTTCAGGCCCTAAGGAAACCCCACTTGCGCTTTTTTCAACAATAAATGCTGTCATCCCCAGCTGTGTTTTTGCAAATACCACAAAAACATCTGCAAGCCTTGCATTGGTAATCCACTGCTTTTCGCCATTTAGAATCCAAGCTGTACCAGCATCGTTTAGATATGCAGATGTTCTTGCTTGAAGAGCATCAGAACCAGCGTTAGGTTCCGTTAAGGCATAGCCAGCAATCCATTCCCCTGACACTAGCTTGGGTAATATACGTTGTTTTTGTTCTTCGGTCCCATAATATACATATGGGAGTGTGCCAACACCTGCATGAATATTAAAGGATATGCTAAAGGAACCAGCATAACCCATCTTTTCTGCAACCAAGCCCGACACTTTTTTCCCCAAGGAAACTCCTCCGTATGCCTCTGGAACATCCACTCCCAACAGGCCAAGCTCCCCTGCCTGTGTAAACAGCTTCCTCGTCACACTGTAGTCATGTTGTTCTATTCTCTCTAATTTGGGAATAATGGCACTCTGAACAAACTGCTCTGTTGTTTTCGCAATCAGCTCTTCCTCAGCTTCAAAATCCTCGGGTGAAAAGAAAGATTGATTATCAAACAAGCATGATCCTACGACCAAACATTTGTTGTCTTCTCTTATCCCCATCCCTATCCTCCTCTTCGGCATTCTTACATCTCACCTATATTGCAAGGGCTGTGCCAATGAATAGCCTCCGTAATATAAGGGGGAGACAAGGAAGAGTTTGTATATTTTGTTTGAACAAATTGACAGAGTAAACACTTTCCTATTAGACATGAAATCTAGCTAGTTTATTGTATAGGGTAGCTCGTGAGATACCCAAACGCTCGGCCGCTTTTGATTTGTTCCCTTTGACCTCCTTTAGGACATTTTCAATTCGTTTTTTTTCTTCCTCTTCTTGATGCGGCATAGTTCTCTTGTGTCGATTTTGGAAGGAAACTAGCGTCGAGTTCAACTCCGTTTGAGCGTGATAATGGTATATAAATTCCTCTGGCAAGTCTTTTGTGCCTATATGAGAGTGATCGATCAATACATACATTCTTTCCATAACATTGATTAGTTCACGGACATTTCCCGGCCAATCGTATTTAAAAAAGAGTTGTAACGCTTCTTCATCCATTGTTTTTTTGGTGGTTCCGTACGTGGTACAAAGTCTGCTGGAGTATTCCTCCATAATACGCGGGATATCAGCTTTTCTTTGTCTAAGAGGGGGGATATGAATAGGAATAACGTGAAGCCGATGATAGAGGTCCTCTCTAAATTCACCCCTTTTCACCAGTTCCCCTAAATTTTTATTCGTCGCTGTGATCAATCGAAAATCTACAAATACGGAAGATACACTGCCAATGCGTTCAATCTCTTTTTCCTGTAAAACCCTTAAAATCTTCACTTGAGTAGATAGCGGTAAATCACCAATTTCATCTAAAAATAAGGTACCCCTATGGGCAAGCTCAAATTTTCCAGGCTTTCCGTCCTTGTTTGCCCCTGTGAACGCTCCACCCATATAGCCAAATAGTTCTGATTCTAATAGATTATCTGGAATGGCTGCACAATTTACAGGGATAAAGGAACCTTCTCTGGTCATTCCCAGATCGTGAATGGCACGCGCAAACTGTTCCTTTCCAACCCCACTCTCTCCCGTCAGCAAAACAGGAGCTCTCGACATTGCAGCCTTCCTAGCCATTTGTTTTGCCTTCATAATAGCCGGACTTTCCCCAAGTATCTCCTCCATGGCAGCCGATGCAAAGGGCTTATCCTCTCCATTAGCTGGCTTGGTTCTCATCGACATGGCATGCAAAGACTTCTGGTACATCAGCAGTTCTTTGTTACGGATTGCCCCTTCGTATTTCTGATTCTTTGCATTTGTGATGTATAAAGGAAGCCTTTCGATATCCCGCATGGAAAAACTAGACGTTTCCGTATAAGAACGCTTGGATAGCAAAGGGGCTATGATACCATCTAAGCCGATTCCTTCCTCCAATCCCTGAACACAATCCTGCAATTTGATAACCCCAAGTAAACTCCCCTTTTCAATAACGGGAAGCTCCGTACTCTCTAATTGGACCATTCCTCGCATAACTTCTCTAATAGAGCTGTCTTTACGTACCATCCACTTATCTTTTTTCATCCAATTCAGGACGGAATAGCGGTCCACATTATTCATAGCTACCTTACTCCTTCCCCCTAATTTCATCCTGCCCAATTCGAAGGAACAGGGGTATTTCGTTCCTTATTCATTCATGGTGAAGAAAAAAGCGACTGGTTAGTATCTGCACGTACATGACCCGCAAAGAAACCCCTCATCGCTTTTTATCGTTTTATCCCGTGTTCTATTGTTCTTTGGTTAAAATCGTTTTCGCTATTTCCTTATCCAACGCTTCGAACTCTTCATATGAAATAGCTTCGTACAATTCACTTCTAGTCTGCATATTAGCTAGTTCACCTTTTTGGGTACCTTGTTCTTTCATCACTTGAAAAATACGCTCATATGCCTTAGCCGCCACTCTAAGCGACGTTACTGGATAAATAACCATGCGGTACCCCAGCTTAGCGAATTCCTCTGCTGTATAATAAGGAGTTTTCCCAAATTCAGTCATATTTGCTAGTAAAGGTGCCGATATACGCTGGGCAAACATACGAAACTCCTCCGCTGATTCTAGTGCTTCGGGAAATATGGCATCTGCCCCAGCCTCCACATAAGAACGTGCCCTTTCTATCGCCGCGTCCAAACCTTCTACTGACCTAGCATCAGTACGTGCGACAAGTACTAACGTTGGTGCTACCTTTTTAATTGCGATAATCTTCTGGACCATTTCTTCTGTCGTCACAAGCTTCTTGCCATTTAAATGTCCACATTTTTTGGGAAGCTGCTGATCCTCTAGTTGCACCGCGGCAACATTAGCCTCTAGCATTTCTCTAGCAGTCCGGGCAACATTAAGAATCCCGCCAAATCCTGTATCTATATCTACTAATACTGGTAAATCAGTTGCGCGTATCAATTCCTTTGCCCGTTGAGCTATCTCAGTAGACGTGACGATTCCTAGGTCTGGCAAACCACAACTGGCCGTGTAAGCTGCACCAGATAAATAGAGCGCTGAAAACCCCGCCCGCCTCGCCATAAGAGCCGCCATCGCATCGTGTGCGCCGGGAATTTGCAAAAGATCGGGAGCATTCATCAGTTCCCTGAATTTCTTTGCTAATTCAGCTTGTGATGACGGCTGATCGACAATCCAAGCCATTTCGTTTGCCCCTCTCTATAGTAAAAATAATTCGATAAATTCAGTAACGGCCATGCTGTTTACCCTTTCTGAATCCATGCAAGCTTCTTTTATTTTACGAACCTGCTTTTGTGAATAATGTGTACTTATATTTTCAACAAATTTTTCAATGACTTTAGGGATGGCTTCTCCCCTGCGGAAGCGGTGCCCTAATGGATATTCGCATTCTATTTGTTCAGAAGAAGACCCGTCTTTATAATGCACTTGAACAGCGTTTGCGATCGAGCGCTTACTCGGTTCCAAATAATCAATGCTGTACTGTTTATTTTCAACAACCACCATCTTATTACGTAAGATATCGATTCTTGGATCTGATGCTGCTAGGTCTTCATAATGGTCTGCTTTAATATCACCAAATAGCAAGCCGATAGCCGTAATATATTGCAAGCAATGATCCCGGTCTGCTGGATTATTCAATGGACCTACCTTATCAATGATTCGAATAGCTGATTCATGCGTTGTGATTGTAATGCTGTCAATCTCATCAAAACGAGCCATTACCTCCGGATGAAGCTTGATTGCGCATTCCGCGGCTGTTTGTGCATGAAATTCGGCTGGATAGGAGACTTTGAACAGCACATTCTCCATTACATAGGCATCCAAGGGTCGAGCTAGCTTTAACTCTTGTTTATTGAACAAAACATCCTGGAATCCCCAGCCTGGTGCAGTAAGAGCTGTTGGATATCCCATTTCTCCCTTTAAGGCCATCATAGCTAGCTGAACACCTCGGCTAGTTGCATCGCCAGCAGCCCAGGATTTACGTGATCCTGTATTCGGAGCATGCCTATATGTCCGTAAACTGCTATTATCAAGCCAAGCATTTGATAATGCGTTGTTTATTTCTTCCCGGGTTCCTCCTAGCATCTGTGCTACCACTGCTGTTGTTGCAATTTTAACAAACAATACATGATCAAGCCCGACTCGATTCAAGCTGTTTTCTAATGCCAGCACTCCCTGAATTTCATGTGCTTTAATCATCGACTCCAGCACTTGATGCATCGTTAATGGCTGTTTCCCCTCCGCGATACGTACACGGCTTATATAATCAGCAACAGCTAAAATTCCGCCCAGATTATCTGATGGATGTCCCCATTCTGCCGCCAGCCACGTGTCATTGTAATCTAGCCAACGAATGATACAACCAATATTAAAAGCGCCTCTCACTGGGTCAAGAACAAAGGATGTACCTGGCACCCTACATCCATTGGGAACAACTGTCCCCGGAACAATAGGTCCAAGCAGCTTCGTGCAATCAGGATAGCTTAATGCCAAAATTCCACATCCAAGTGTATCCAGCAGGACATATCTAGCAGTCTCAAATGCTTCCAAGCTCGTAATCCTCTTATGTAAAACATAATCTGTAATTTGCTCGATCAGCTCATCCGTTTTGTTTATCTCCATATTTTTTAACAAAGTATCCTTCCCTTTCTATTTAAAATTATTTATCATGGTACGTGATGTTGGTCAGAACATCATGTAGGCGTTGCTGGCTTCACATAAAATTCCCAATCCTACCTCAAAGAACATGCCGCTCGCCTACATATTTTACACGTGGCCGGAATAGACGATTTTGTGCGTGCTGTTCAAGAACATGTGCGCAAATTCCTGCTGTTCTCGCAGCGAAAAAGATAGGTGTATACAATGGAATAGGAATCCCAAGCATCCAATACACAGGCGCTGCATAGTAGTCCAAATTCGGGTAAAGTCCCTTTTCCCTCTCCATAATCCTCTCACCGGCTTCACACATGTGGTATAAAAGATCGTCTCCTTTTATATGACATAGCTGCTGTAAGGCTCCTTTCATCATTGTCGCTCTCGGGTCCATTTTTTTCATATAGACCCGGTGACCAAATCCCATTATCTTTTCTTTGTTGGACAGCTTGGTACACAGCATCTCCTCGAACTTGGAAATTGTCCCTGCCTTTAGCAATAAGTGCATAACAGCCTCATTTGCTCCCCCATGAAGACTACCCTTCAAGGAAGCAACCGCCCCCGTCAAAGCTCCGTACAAATCCGATTGCGTAGAAGCGATGACCCTTGCTGTAAACGTGGAATTCGGCATCTCATGCTCGCTGTACAAAAGCAGAGACAGATCAAATATTTTTTCCTCAATCGGCGATGGCTTTCTCCCGGTGACCATATAGAAGAAGTTAGCACTATACGGTAAATTTTTGTCCGGATGGATCGGCTCGGTTTTGGTCAGAATCCGATAACTATTAGCCACTATGCTAGGAACTTGACCTAATAACCGATAAGCCCGCTCCTTATTAACAAGCATGGAGCGATCGTCAATTCGATGATCATACCCTCCCAGAACGGAAATTCCTGTTCGCAGGCCATCCATAGCGTGTGTCTGCTCAGGCAACAGCTTTAAAACCTCAAACACCGCACTAGGCAATTCATCTCGCTCTAGCATGCTTCTTTCCAAAGAGTTTTTCTCTGCCTGATCGGGAAGCCGTCCCTCCAGTAAAAGATGAATAATATCGACATAGCTAACGGATTTAGAAAGCTCAATCAGATCGTAACCCCGAATCACGATTTCCTCTTGTATGGTATCAAGGTAGGAAATGCTTGTTTCTGTAGCCACCACACCGTCTAGCCCAGGAGAAAATTTTTCAAGCTCGTTCATTCTTCTTCCTCCATTCCAAATAACTGTTCTTTGGTTAGCTTGTAGGCTTTTTCAAGGTTGCGATAGTAATCTGTTTTGACTTCCTCTGTAACGTCTTGTCGCTTGATTTCATTCCCTAATAGACCATAGATGACTTCTAGCGAATTAGGACTTTCTATACTTAGATTGTTCATGATTGCTGTGTTGAAATAATTTCTAAAGTACCCTATTGTCCCAAACAAAAAATCCCTCCTAGACTTCAAAGCAGCGCAACACGCAAAAAAACAACTTCCTAAAAGAAAGTTGTTGTTAATGGGCGAAAGCGAAAAACTCAAATAAACATGTAAAAATCTTAAAATACCACATGTTTCATCGCTCGCACGTAACACCTCCTATCCTCGTAGGAACTGATGTGTGTGCTAAAACAGGCAGGTCTCCTGGCTCATGATCATCGCGATTCGAACCTTCCCATTTTCATTTGAATGAAAACAGTGGCATTTTTTCGAATAGCTCTCATTTACAGTTGCGGGACAGCGTCGGATTCTAACCGAACTTCCCTTTTAAGCAAATAACGAAGGTTATCTGCACCTGTTTCTACACATATTTGATTTTCAGCTTAAACATAACAAATAGTCTAAAAAATTACAATTATTAATTTTATATCTGTAGTGACTTTATTGCTTTGATATCATCATGTTGAACTTATTGTACATGTATATACGCTCTCTAAACAAAAAATAACCAATAGCGGCTTCATGTTCTGTTTAGCAATAAACGAATGAATGTAAAATCATAAGTCCTCATATCCTAAAAACAGGATAAAAACCCAATATATTGAACAAGAATATCCCGCTATCTTATAATCAAATGAAATACCATAATTAGGTAAATAAAGGAGGGTATTTCTTGAAGAGTAAACAACTATCGAAAAAGAAAATATGGTGGTATAGCATAAGTATCATTGTTGCTGCTATATTACTTCTCCTCATGTGGGCAGTAATTCGGAATTGGAACATTATTCACGTGCTGAATAAGGATAAGCTTAGCTATAATTTTCAGAGCATGGACAATATTTTTCCAAGTCGCGCTATAGAAGCATCGCAGCCTGTTTTCCATTTTGATACATTACAAAAAGAGTTGCCCCAAACTTATACATACAAAGATCAAACATTAGCTATTGAAGACTTTTTGCAACGAACAAAGACGAATGGATTACTAGTGCTCAAGGATGATAAGATCGTGAAGGAATTCTATCAAAATGGTATAAATGAACAAACAAGGTTTACTTCTTGGTCAGTGGCTAAGTCATTTATCTCTGCACTTGTTGGTATCGCTCTTGATGAAGGATTCATTAAAAATGTAAATGATCCGATCACCCACTATGTCCCAGAATTGAAGGGCAGCGGCTATGATGGTGTACCGATTAAGGATATTCTGCGAATGGCTTCTGGAGTTAGCTTTGATGAAGACTATGACGCCACCTTCTCAGATATAAACATGATGATGTATAAGACATTTCTATTCGATAAATCGATTAATGATTATGCCCTGGGGCTACAATCTCAGCGGCCATCCGGAACCTTTCAGCATTATATCAGCATTGATACACAGGTTCTCGGCATGCTGATCAGTAAGGTTACGGGCAATCCTCCGTCCCAATATTTACAGGAGAAAATTTGGGGGCCTCTTGGAATGGAATCTAATGCTTACTGGAGTACCGATCGCCTTGGCACAGAGCTATCCTTTATGGGTCTAAACGCAACCATTAGGGATTATGCTAAGTTTGGAAGCTTATATCTTCATGAAGGAGTTTGGAACGGAAAACAAATCATTTCAAAAAAGTGGGTGCAAGAGTCCACACAGATAGAAAAGCCTCAGCCTAATCACGACCCTAAGGGAGTGTTAGGCTACCAATACCAATGGTGGGAGGCTGATCCCGCAGATGGTTCCTACAGCGCAATTGGAGTCTATGGACAATTCATCTATGTTAATCCAAAGGCCAACGTAGTAATCGTCAAAACCAGCGCTGACCCTGATTACGGTAGAGCTGATTATCATGATGAAAATTTTGCTGTGTTTCAATCGATCGCGAATCATTTTAGTAAATAAACTTCATTTGCTTCCGCATACTGACGGCACGATTCTCAGCTAGCTGATTTCTTTACTACCCAATCTCTAGCTACTAGCAAATGTGGTTGAACAGAGATCCCCGACTATGAGTAAGACACTCTTTTCTCTTAGATGCGAAAAGAGTGTCTTTGTCTTACCTACCAGCTATTTCGTTTCACGATGAAGAGTATATTTTTTTAGACGAGGGGAATATTTCTTTAGCTCTAGGCGTTCGGGATTATTTCTTTTATTTTTTGTTGTAATGTAGGTACGATCTCCAGATTCTGTGCATTGCAGGATAACTGTTACTCTCATTGGTTAAATCCTCCTGATCATTTCTATTTATTCATCCTGGCTACTAAGTGTCTCGACAATAACATCACTTGTTGGCAATGGATCTTTCAACGTATTCCAGTCTGCATGCAGCTCTTCATTTGTTAAAAGGCAAGCATCTAAAGACCGGATGATATTGCCTTGATCCAGATTAAATCCAATACATACAAGCTCATTGATACGATCTCCGAATTGAGGGTCCCATTCTTCAGCCCATTCAGGGTCTTCCGCCAGTATCTGCTGCTTCTCTTCTTCGGGTAAAGCCGACACCCAATAGCCCGCTGACTCCAATTGAATCGATGGACCTGCCTGACTAATCGTCAAAGCTATGTCATTACGGGTAGCAACCCATAGGAAACCCTTTGCTCTCACTACATCTTCAGGCCAATCCTGAAGCCTTTTATATAATCTCTCAGGGTGAAACGGAATTCTTCGGCGATAGACAAAAGAGGAGATTCCGTATTCTTCCGTCTCTGGCGTATGGCTTGGCTTTTGTAATTCTTGTAACCATCCAGCCGATTGGCTTGCTTTTTCAAAATCGAACAGCCCTGTATGAAGAATTTCTTTAGGATCGACCTTGCCATAGGAGCTTCGAATGAATTTTGCCGTTGGCTGAAGCTTACGAAGAATTTGCTCCAAATGCTGTACATCCTGTTCTTTAACCATGTCACATTTATTTACGATTAAAACATCACAAAACTCAATTTGGTCAATTAGCAATTCGACGATTTCACGCGTGTCTGTTTCATCCACTGCATGGCCGCGCTCCAATAAGCTTTCTCCTGAGGAAAAATCATGCCAAAAACGGTTCGCGTCCACTACCGTCACCATTGTATCCAGCCGGCACATACGCGAAAGATCTATCCCCATTTCTTCGTCTACATACGTGAAGGTTTGCGCTACTGGCAACGGCTCTCCTATTCCGGTGGATTCAATCAGGATGTAATCATAGCGATCCTCATTGACTAGCCGTTCGACCTCCACTAATAAATCTTCACGTAGCGTACAGCAAATACAACCGTTCGACAGCTCCACAACCTTCTCGTCTATTCTAGAAATCCCACCGCCATTCCTTATCAGATTGGAATCGATATTCACCTCGCTTAGATCGTTTACAATGACCGCTACACGAAGGCCCTCTCGATTGTGTAAAACATGATTCAAAATAGAAGTCTTACCCGCTCCAAGATATCCGCTTAATACAGTAACCGGAACCTGCTTTTCACCCATATGTAAGTACCCTTCTTTCGTACAGGTATAGAAGATAATAGATAGCATGCTAGAATCAAATCGTAATGATTACGATTTAACCAATATACTACTGCACTCACAGCAACAAGTCAATACAAATAATAATCATTACGATTTACAAACGATAGATTTGTTATAAAAACTAGCCAATCGCGTAAAGCAAAAGACTTCCAGACTAACGGAAAAAGCCTGTAACAACAAGTTTTTTGCTGTTACAGGCTTCCAAAGAATAGCGCTACATTTCGATATCGTTATTCAACAGATAAGATAGAATCTTTCTACATAGTCAGGCTCGCAGAAGTAGCTTTACTTACCTTAATCAAATCAGCGGGATTAAGAAAGATCTGCAAACCCCTTTTACCAGCACTAATACTAATTAGCTGGAGACTGAGAGCTGACTCGTCAATAAATAGTGGGTAATTTTTTTTGGTGCCTAGAGGTGAACACCCGCCCCGTATGTATCCCGTTAACTCTAGTACTTCTTTCATTGGCACCATTTCTACCTTCTTATTCTTACTAACGGCAGCCAGTAATTTTAAGTGAAGCTCCTTATGGGCAGGAATACAAGCCATGATAACCCCGGTCTTATCACCACGAAGTACCAGAGTTTTAAAAACCTGCTCTACTTGTAAATCAACCTGCTGAGCTACATGTTTCGCGTTTAAATGCTCCTCATCCCATTCGTACTCATGCACCGTATAGGGAACCTTATGTTTATCTAGCAAACGACAAGCATTTGTTTTATTGCTCATATCATTACACTTCCTTATAAGGGTTACCCTTATTATAACGCATGTAAGAATTTCCTTTATTCGATTTGCCTCTTTAGTTAATAGGTCTCTTTGTAAAAAGTAGTCAATAGCCCTACTGTTTGTCCCCTATACGCTTTCTATCTATCATTTTCTTGCTATCAAAACCCATTGTAATCCCATCGCAATCACTAAAATACCACCTGTAAGATAAGGTAACATCACCGGGGTCATTCCTTGTTCTAGCAATATTCCATTTGTCATGGTCCCAATGGAACCAGCAAGATAATTAATAGAGCTTAACAGGGCAATGGAAATAGTAGCATGCTCTGGACTGATTTCTACTAGTGTTTTTTGCTGGGTTGCTAAGGCCGCCCAGCCACTAGCCCCCCACAGCATCAAGACGATAGCAAGTATGGCTGACAGGGAATGAATGCTGCCCATTATGATAAAAGATACTAGCATCACGATTAATAAGTACATTAATATAACTCTGGGTTTCTTATAAAAATCCATAAGATAACCAATGATAAAGCTCCCAGCAATGCCACCGATCCCCCACATCCAAATAAACACAATCGATTGCTCAAATCCATATGCCCTAATAATAAGATCTAGGTACGTATATAAGCCTAAACTGCAAAAGCTAAGGAGCACCGTTATCATCATAACAAGCTTTATATCTTTATTTTTAAACATACGCACTCGTTCTCTGAGTGTCGGCAAACTATTTGATTGTACCTCTGGGAACTTCCACCATACAGCTACGATTCCTAATACACCAATCCATACAATAAACCACATAGTCATCCGCCATTCAAAGATAGCGGAAATATAAATCCCCAAAGGTACGCCTATTACCGTTCCCGCACTCATGCCTAGCAAGATTGTACTTAACGCCCTCCCCCTTTGCTTTTCCTCAACTAAGGAAACGGATGCTGATGAGGCTAATGGCGAGTATAGCCCTGCCCCTATCCCCGCTAGTCCTCTTGAAATCAATAAAAGGATAAACTGATGCGTAACCGCAGTAATAAAATTAGCAAGTGTGAATATTGATAAAGCCGTTACTAATGTATATTTCGCATTTGTTTTGCTCATGAAGGTTGCAAATACAGGAGCTGCAATCACATAGCATAAGGTAAATACGCTAACAGTTTGTCCTGCGACCCCAATAGATACACGAAAGTCTTCAGCGATACTAGGTAAAATTCCAGCCATAACATAAGCATCCACACCTAGTGCGAACATACCCAACAGCAATAAATATATCCTTCTCAATGGTAATCACCCTTTTTCTTTGATGTCCAATTCTTATCCTATCGGGTATAGTCATATTAGTGAAATTAATAATATGCATAGAAGGTATGAGGATAACTTATGACGATAGCTAGATATGAGGTATTACAAAAGGTTGTTGAGCTAGGGAATTTTACACGAGCTGCTGAACAGCTTAACATGACTCAATCAGCAGTCAGCCATGCTATTGCGAGTTTAGAAAAAGAGTTTGGCTATCCTTTGCTACACCGAAATAAGCAAGCAGAAATTAGCCGGACTGCATTTGCTGATCGAATCCTGCCGCATATACAGCAGATTCTCAAGAGCGAGGCTATTATTAAGCAGGAATTATCGATTCAAAATAATCAACTCGAAGGCACTCTAAAAATCGGGGCCTTTACAAGCGCGGCATCACAGATCTTACCCGCCATGCTGGCCAATTTAAAAAAGACCTATCCTTGTGTAAAAGTCATTTTATTTGAGGGCACATATGGGGAAATCATGGAGTGGATTGTAAACGGAACCGTAGATATTGGCTTTATTGTTGATGCTCCTATCAATCACCGTTTGAACGCGATACCCGTAAAGAAAGATGAATTAGTCTTGGGTTTGCCTAAAAACCACACCCTTTGTCAGCACAAAGTCGTCGATATTAAAGAAATAGCTGGTATGGACTTTATCATGCCAAAAGGCCCTTATCAGACATTAGTTTTAGAAAATTTAACCGCTCATCAGGTACGTCCCCATGTCATTTTAGAGGTTCTCCATTGTGAAACGATCGTCAACATGGTCTCTCAAGGTATCGGGATTACGATGGGGCCTGAGCTATTTTTCAAATCGCATAAGAATATTGAAATAAGGAAGGTAAAGCAAAAGAAATATCGTCAAATCTACTTGGCTTTTAAAGAAGTAACACCTATTGGTAATGCCTTTTGTCTATGTAATCAGTTACAGCATGCGTAATATGTCTATCCTGATTTCCCCTCTCTTCCTATCGTTTGTCACAAAATTGGTTGCTTGATCGTTATATGTGCAAACCGAAACAAGGAGAGGATTTGCATGTAGGAAGTAACTTGTATGGTTGTTGGTGAAGGTTATGCTGGTATTAATGCTATCAAAGCCATTCGGAAGGCCTTTGCAAAAAGCCAATTCTTACAACTTTCGCCTGATTCTGATTGATAAACAGCCCCACCACCTGCGAAAGGTATTACTGTTCAAACCCGCTGCATGTATGAATTACAAACGAGGTACTGAATTCCTATGGGTTTTACCACAGATCAACTAAGCCGTTTCCTAAATAAAAATGCCACTCGTAAGGCATCCGCTAGACGTCCTTAGAGTGGCACTATTTTTAGTACTGTACCATTTGATTATTTCTTCTCAGGCATTTTATGTACTACTTGTTCAAGCAGTACTGCAATTTCCGCTCTTGAAGCAGGAGCAGTTGGATTGAGGTTTTTGCCGTCTCCTTTTACAATCCCTTCTGCCACTAATGCACTGATAGCTTCCTTCGCGTTATTTTTTACTTGATTAGAATCGGCAAAGCGATTCAGCCCAGCCGCTTCACCCTTTTTCAGCTCCATACCGGACTTAATCATGGCCTGATACAAGATAACCATTAGATCTTGTCTTGTAATAGGCGTATCTGGATTGAACGGTTCACCCTCGAAGCCCTGAATGATTCCTTGATCCTTCAAGCTTGTTATTGCCCCTGAATAATAGCTATTTTGTGGGACATCAGGGGTATTTCCTGCCACATCTGGCTTCAGATCAAACATTCTCATCACGATGAGAGCAAAATCTCCGCCCTTCATTGCCGCTTTTGGAGTAAATGTGTGATTAGAGGTTCCTAAAATGATTCCCTTAGAATTCAACAGCTCGATTGAGTTTTGCGCCCACTTATGGTTTTTCAAATCATCAAACGTTCTTGTTGTCGAATTGCCTTCTTTTTCGACTTTAGCAGAATTTTGGGTTCCTTGGTTGTTTGTTGGTGTTGGCGTTGGCGCTGTTGTTGCAGTTGTTGTTGCTGGTGTTGCCGTGTTTTTGTTTTGATCCGTATCTTTGTCTCTCTCTTTGTCCCTGTCTCTATCTCTATCTCTGTCCTTGTCTCTATCTTTAACCTTATCCGTCTCTTTATCTGGTTCCTTCTCTTTATCCCTCTCCGGTTCCTTATCTCTATCTTTCTCCGGTTCTTTATCTCTGTCTTTCTCCGGCTCTTTATCTCTGTCTTTCTCCGGTTCCTTATCTCTGTCTCTCTCCGGCTCTTTATCTCTGTCTTTCTCCGGTACTTTATCTCTATCTTTCTCCGGTACTTTATCTCTATCTTTCTCTGGCTCTTTATCTCTGTCTTTCTCCGGTACTTTATCTCTATCTTTCTCTGGCTCTTTATCTCTGTCTTTCTCCGGTACTTTATCTCTATCTTTCTCTGGCTCTTTATCTCTGTCTTTCTCCGGTTCTTTATCTCTATCTTTCTCTGGCTCTTTATCTCTGTCTTTCTCCGGCTCTTTATCTCTGTCTTTCTCCGGTTCCTTATCTCTGTCTTTCTCCGGTTCCCTATCTCTGTCTTTCTCCGGCTCTTTATCTTTATCTTTCTCCGGCTCTTTATCTTTCGCCTCGCCATCTGTACCTACATCTACATCCGGCTTGTTTTCTTTTTCTTTGTCAGCAACCGATTTTACCGCTATCTTTAATTCTTTTGCACCTTCTTGAAGGGCATCGAATGTAATCTTGCTTCCTTGAGCGTTTACCTTATAGGCATATGCTATTCCGTAATCTGCTGCTAGGCGATTTGCTACCTTCTGGGCAACAGCCGTGGCATCATCATTTGCCTCTACCGGAACAGCAATTTGCTTATTGATTTTGCCATCAGCGACATGGATAACAAGATTTCCCGCTGTATCTGCACCTGTATTTATTTGAGTGCTTAACTTAGCCTTTTGTCCAACAAATCCAAAGGTTCCTTCCGTTCTCGTCTCCAGCTCGCCCCATGTCAGCCCTTCAACCGCTGAGCCATTTCCATTATCTACTACATTAAGAATGACATTAGCGCTGTTGCCTGTTCCTGGCTTTTGCTTCATGATAATTCCCGCTGGTGACGCGGAAGTGATAACTTCATAATTTCTGCCCTCAGGATGATGTAATAGAGCTGCTTTCAGCACACTTTCTATTTCGGCCAGCACATCTTTATTCTTCCAGCCCACATATAGCTTGTGGTTTAATGCTAATTTGCGTCCTAAGTAGTCAACTGTATTTACTTCCTCATTATTGATGTACATTTGTAACACCAAAAGAGCCGTTCCAGGTCCATTGATGGGTTGTCCATTCGAGCCTGTGACATCTCCAGACAAAGGTAAGAAATATTCACCAAGCACCTCGGTCGTATCTCGTCCTTGCCTCTCGACAGCTACATCACTCATCGTAACTCCCACATTTACCGTCGGTTCAATCTTCGCATCAACCTTAACGTTAACTTGTGCCTTGACACCGTTACCTTTTACTCCATCAGGAAGATTCATCAGCGCTCCCGTTATCGTAAATGCCTGTTCCTTAGTATTACCTTTTTCATAGCTAATGTGATGTAAATCCCACTGCACATCTGCCTTGATGCTAGTACCATCAGATAATACGACTGTAACTTGCTTTGGCAGGTGTAGCGCTTCTAGTGAAGCATTCGTACCGCTAACGATTCCGGTAATGTCTGCTATCGGATTCAACGACTGCACATAACGCATTGCGTTAACTGAGAGATTAGCAATTACCTTTTCACTAGGTTGAGCAACACCGGCTGGCAAGTGAACTAGTGTGCCCTTAACCTCCACTGCTTGTTGTTGTTCATTGGCTGGGTCATAATTTGAAGCCGTTAGCTCCCATGTGACATCCACTTTTTCCTTTTTCCCGTTACTTAACGTCACATTTACTTGCTGCGGCAGATAAAACGCAAGTGCTGTTTTGCTAATGCCGTTAGGTACTTGTGCCACCTGTACAGGATCAATCTTTGTAACCTGAACGGCAGCATCAACTTTTACCCTCGCCTCCGCTTGTACTCCATTTGGATTTTGTAAACCAGCCGGAATATTTTTTACTGTACCAGCCACGGTAAAAGTCTGCTCCGCTGTATTGCTAGGGTCATACGTACTGCCATCTACATTCCATTCGATTGGCACCTGAGCCTTGCTACCGTCACTCAATTCGACTTCTATTTGTTCAGGCAAGCCTAGTGCTGCTTCTGTTTTTTTTGTACCATTCAAAACATTATTGATTGCTACAGGCTCAAGCTTAGTGATTGTACGTGCATCTTTGAAGGTAACATTTATTTTGGCCTTAACAGCATTGCTATTAGCAATTCCCGCAGGCAAACCAGATCGACTCCCCAAATTACCTAAGAATTGAACCGTATGGGCACTCGGATTGTTTTCGTCATAATCTCCATGTTCCCAAGAAACATCAACCGATTGGGTCGTGCTATCATCTAAGACCACATCTACGCTATTTGGCAAACCCAACTGATAAAAGCTTGTGCCATTTTCTTTTTCGAGAATATCAGCTAACGGATTCACACTCTTGATCTGCTTTGCTGCAGACACTGTTATTTTCGCTGTCGCTTTCATATTCTTGGTGTTCGTTATGCCTTCTGGAAGTGCTGAGCTCCAAGAAGTTTCACGTAACGTTCCCACAGCCGTGAATGTTTGACTATTCACCTCGTCAGGATTGTACTGGTCATAATTCCAACGAACGTATAATTCTACTTTTTTACCGTTGCTTAATTGAACCGTGACATTACTTGGTAAACTAAAATGATATGCAGGTGTCCGATTCGGGAAAGTTGATTCTGAAATGTCTTCTACCGATTCGATCTCGATCGTGGTAGCTTTTAGTTTTGGGTCTGTATCTTCTGGATTTGGCTGAGGTGTTGGAGTGATCGCTGGATCTGGTCCTTCTTCATTCTGAGTTTCGTCGGGGTCGATCTGACTTGTGCTTTTTTCAGTCTGAATCGCTGAGCTATCCACCACACCTGGTTCAGTCTGAGGTAACTGGCTGCTCATTGTATCTAAGATTTGTCCAGTTTGAGTACCCGAGCCGCTCATTATACTTTCACTTTTTGTCCCTAATTTAGAACCATCCTTTTTATCCTCTACGGTCATTTGCTTCGCTTCTTGTCCGTCTTGTATCAGATTCTGCTCTACTGCCGCAGACACATAAGACGGTAACCCTAAAGACGTCAAAAGACTCGTAGAAACTAGAACATGAAAAATCGCCTTTTTCTGTATCATTTTGTTTACTCCCCTGTTTAATATCAACAAAGAACCATGATAATGATAATTATTATCAATTAATTTCAAACAAATTATTCAATATTTTTTAAAATCTGTCAATCCCTTTTTAGAAATGAAACTTTACATAGCACTTACCTTACCAATATGTATCAGTTCACCAATGATCTATTATTTACAGTCATACGATCAGATTTTGATATCTTCTTCTGCGCAAAAGCAGGCACGCGTTGAAACAATTGGTCTAGACTAAACAAATAGGTGTACGAACCGCTGAGCAATAAACCAAAAGCACTGGTATAAAGAACGAGACTAAGTAGATTCATGTTACCTGACAAAATGAAATTGATATGCATAAATAAACAAATAAGAATGCTTGGCAGCGTACACAAACCAACAATCAACAGAATGCCTATTACAATTTGGACAACCGGAATCACATAATTATAAAAATCAACATAAGGAATACATAAGTGCTTGATAAACTCCTTGTAAAACTCGGGTACATTCGGTTTCGTTAGCGCCGCTTCTAAATAGTCCTGCAAAAACACACTCGGCTCCCGAAACCAGCCCTTATCAGTAATCTTGGTCACCCCAGCTAACAACCACCCTCCTCCAAAAGCCATTCGCATTAGAACAACAAGAAAGGGAAAAATGTACTGCTTGAAAGAATGAGAAAAATTCATTCAGTAAGACTCCTCACCATTTTTAATTGAAAACGATTATTATTATCATTATTTTGGTCATAATTGTCAAGGCTTGTTTTCCTTGCTAAATGGGGCCTCTTTTGCAATATTTTTGGAATATATTAGGCTGTAAAAAGACCAAGTGGGGATTATGTTTTCTCAATCGATATATAGATAACGGAGTCATTACTCGGGGTATGGGTATGTTATTTTTTGTTCACTAGCCGTTTTATAAAGGGAGGATTACTTATCTAAAATACATGCTTCCAAATCCCTGAAACATTTAATATTTAGTCTTTCGTTTGTATTTATATGCAACAAAAAAGTCGAGGCTATACAGGATGAATTTCCTGTTTTCCACTCGACTTGTCAGCAACAAATTAAGGATAAAAATTGATATTTTGAGCTTGCGTCATAATAAAAAACGGAAGTCTTTTATACTTCTTACCAATTACAAATAATTTTCTCCTCACAATGCACCAATACACTTGCTTTTAGCAGTTAAGTATCACACAACACGTCTGGGATCTTTAATCAAAATCCCACGCTTGGCATAAAAGCGAGCAAATCCTTCACAGCTAAGATGCACATTTTCCTGACTAGCAACTGTGTTTCCAGACGGATTGTGGAAGATGAGCTCCCGACGCTTAGCATCTCTTCCGAACACATACACCAGATGCCCCCCTTGGTTGGGCGGTGTCATCTCTGGCGTTCGAATCGTAGGGTGGACGGAAGCCATGTACACATAGCCCTGATCAAGCAGATCATAAATCTCTTCAATGGGTGTATGCTCCTTCACCTCAGCTTGGAGCCCATATTTTTCGGCTATAAAAGACACAAACGGACGGTAGAACAAGCCTTTAATACTCCCATCCTCCTGAACCAGATATCCACCATAATCCCGGCACTGCTTCATCAGTTCAAGCGTTGGAATAATTCGATCGTGCCAATCGGCAAGCAGCATTTTTAAACAAGCCATCCCGCAAATATGGAAGCTCCACCGTGCATACTCATCCCGATCAATTGCTCCAGACAAGTGCCATAAGGGATCAGCAGCAGAATGTAATTTGCCGGATAAAAAATCTGAAACTAACTGACGAGACTCCCATTGCGAAAAGTAAGGTACTGTCCTCATGTTCATCCCTGCTTTCTATTGATGCTGTTTCTGTTACTCTATTTATTTCATAGAGAGAGCTTCGGAAGCAACTGTATTTTTAATGGGGCACTTTATTTTTATTATGTAATTTTTTTTACTGAACTAAAATGCTGTTGTTGAGACTAAAGGTAACCATTCATCCAAAAGGGTAATCAATTATTTTTAAAAATTTCTTTCATTACTCTAAGGGATTATTCTTTTTTTCTAACGCATTAGAAAGTTCTTTTAGTACTTTTACAAGCTCATCATTTCCCTTTTGTTTAATGAAATTCCTTTGTCGAAGAATCTGAAGAATATTCAGCAAAAAATAAACGCCAAAGCTTATTAAAAATATCTTCAACATATACTCAACTATGAATATGATCATCTTCTCAACCACTCCTTGAAAAAAATAGATATATTAAGTTCCTCTGCAGAATATATAGCTGAACAAGCAGAAATGTAAAACGTCTTTCTCATCTAAGAGAGGCGCTTTTTATATTCAAAAATAAAGGGGCTACAGTTCCCTATCCTAATTTGAAAGGGATAAATCATGATAATAAAAGCACAAACGTCCGAATTTAGATTCAGACGTTTGGTTTACTTTTTATAATCTAAAGATGTTTTTTTAAATAGGGGAATATAGGTAATTTGCTAGCTCTTCTCAAAACCTGCATTACCTTTTCCTTATTGGTGGTTCTCCCTTCAACGTGAAGAAGTGGAATCATTTTGGTACATAAGTCTTCTAAATCGGGAATGGAAGCACCAGCCTCTACAGCGGATTTTACATGACCATGATGCTCTCTTAGTACATCTAAAATCTGATTGGTCTGGTTCTCATTTAACCCTTCTGAAATAACATAATCCCACAAGGCAAACGTTTCTGGGTCTACTGCAAACTCCCTCATCAAGTTTAGATAAAACTCTAACCTTTCTACCCTTTGTTCCAAAGTCTCTTTAGTCATTTGCTTTATCCCTCTTTAAGAGTCTTTATAACAAAACTTCAACTACAATGCTGATGCAATCCTTTTTATATATCGTTAGGTGTTAAAGAGCGTACATTTACCCTTGCCTTTACAGCACTCCCTTTTGTTCCAGCAAATCTAAGTCTATACTCGCCCTCGCCGTAATATTTATTTGTTTTTGGAACCACATACTCAGCTACTTCACCAGCTTTCACAGGCTCGATACCCCAAATTTCTGTACCGTCCTCGGAAAGAAGTTCTAGCCGGAAACTTTTGCTCCCCGTATTCTCCACGTGTATTCGTAGGTGTGGGTACTTGCCATTATGAGAAGAGTAATCGAAAACAAAGGAACCTTGACCAGATTTATAACTGACGTCCTCATCTTTGGCGATTGAAACGTAAGGTGCTATTGCGTTTCCATCAATATTTCCTTTACTTGCTACAGCATTAGAAACCTTTGGCTTCGTAATATGATCAGAATTAACATTAGTAGAAACTTCTTGTGAAACGGTAGAAGCACTTGGATGGGCGTTAGCACCGGTGACTACTACAGCTGTAATGAATAACGCAACAGGAACGGAATATAAATTTCTTATTTTTTTCATTGTTTTTATCTCCCTTCCCTTTGTATAAGTGTATTTTACCAAAAATATAATCATTTTACATTATTAGGGATATTTATTATTCTAGTTATCTTCAATGAATAGCTGAACACGGCTCATTCGTTCTAAAATGGTTTCCGTCGTACAACTTATCACATGTGAGACAACTACTTTTTTAATGAATCAGCTTGGAGAGAAAGTGGACTAACTAAGTAAGGAAACAATTTGTTTGGTATTAAAGGAACAGGCTATATCTTGGGAGCTGGCTGATCGGTAAGGATTGTAAGTAGAAGGAACCGAGGAATAGCAGAAAACGCTAAAAGAAGCTAAACCTCTGTTATCAGGGTAGCTTCTTTTATAATGTCCATGTGCGATATGGCTTTAGAAAAGGATGCTAGAAAAAATTAATAATGTAGTGGATAACAGGTGTTATCGTTTTTTATTTTTCCTATTTACAACTATTATTCATATAATGACAATCAGAATGACACCAAGAATTATTAAACCAGAAACGCCGAATCCTGACATTGGGTTCTCTCCTCTCAAAAAAATAGTTACTTTCTAACATAATATAACTATTTTATACTTATTTTGTTTTATTTTCCACTATCTACAATTTCAAGAGTTCCTGAATTATTTTTTACAGTGCTAGATGGAGTGATTGCATAATAGGCAACTGAAGCTTGGAAATCTCGATCGAAAGTATATTCGAAGGAATTAATCAAAAAATTAAGAGTAGACAAACTATCTAAGAAACAGAAACTATACTAAAGCTTATCTACGAAAGGAAGCGAAGAGCTTTCACTTTCAATTTTCAAAAAAAACCTAGACAAAAAAGAACCTGACTCTGCCAATAAAGCGGAGTCAGGCTAATAATTTTAGGTACCATCTTTATTTTTTAGAAACTAGCTTATTGTCTGTTGCTAATTTCCATGTGTAGGCTTGAAATAAAGTTTAATCAAAAGTATGCTGCAAACGTTGATTTTATATATAGAAGAAACCCACACACTTTGAAAAAAGATTAATCAAAATGTATGGGTTGGATTTTAGTTAATATGAAGTTTTTATAAAAAATATTGATCATTTTATAAACTTTTAAACCAATCTTCTCCTTTAGTATTCCTTTGATTATCAATCAAATATATTTACTGTAGTTGGGGCTTTCTCAAAAAATTCATCGTTTAATTAAGAAACAAGATTTTGTCCTAAGGCTCCTAACAGTAGTTCTAAAAAAGCTGTAATTATTCTTTTCAAATCATTATTAGGTTGCAATTCTAATAACTTTAAAAATGCAGAGAAATATTCTGAATCAAACAAACAAACTTGATCAGCTAGCTTTTTGTTTAAAGCAATTTCTGGTGAATATAATTTATCGCCAATTTCAATTTTGATTTCTTTAGAAAATATTTCACATAGAGTATCTTCATCAATATCAAAATTTTCAAGATACTTTAATGTACTTTGTCTACGATGTTCTAAGCTTGAAGAAATGATCTCTTCAAAATTCCCTTTAACGAACACATTAATTCTTTTTGATTGAAAATTATCAGGTAACCATTGAGTAGCAATTTGAGATTGCAAATCAATTTTAGCTAGCCGTTCTCTAAAAACTTCTCGTTCTTCTTCTTTCGAACCTTTAAATATATCTAAGGCGAATCTCCCCCCGAAGGTAACCCATATCCTAACTCTGCACCAGCTCCGAAAAAGAAGCCTAATTTTTTCTTTTGTTCCAGCTCCAAACCCCTCTGCTAAAAATTCAAATAAACATTTGTTGAATGAAGCCTTGTTTTTGCAATTTATAAAATTCATTTTTTTGAATTTCTAATTCAATTTTTTTATCTAAAGAAAGTAAAAAATTAGCTATTTTAGCTTGTTCTAATAGACTTGGAAGGTAAAAGTATTCTTTTACGATATTTTTTGAGGTTATGCCTAGTTGTGCAGAACCTGTTACTAGTCTTTTTAAACGCTTTCTAAAAGGAACTGAATGGAATTGAAAATGTGCGAATAAAGGATTACATATTTTTTCATCTACTTTTACTAAATAAACATGATCCCCTAATACATATTTGTTATTTTTTGGTACATATGCCGTCAAACCAATAATTTTACCTCCCCCTATATCATCTTTTGGCATAACCAAACTCCCCTGACTAATTAGAGCTGTAGAATGATTGGTAAACTTATTAGAAATTATTTTCCCCTCGTTAGAAATAGCACCCATATCCATCACAGTGAACTCTCCTTGTTGCTCAATAAATTCATTTTGACTTTTACCTGTAGAAAACTCCATGAATTCATTTATTTCGATTTTTCTCCATTCACTAACTTGCGTAGGATTAAAAATTCTTGACATCAAACTCTTTTTCTTTTCTTTTAGCAAATCAATTTTTTGCTGTTGAAGTTGGATTTTTTTATCTAGAGTTTTAAAGAAGTAACCAATTTTTTGTTGTTCTTCAATTATTGGACAGTAAAACTCAAAATTTTCTACGTTACCTTTGGATATGTTCTGTACTTTGGTTCCAGCTCCTCTTTTGCTGAAGTATTGCTGACATCGATTAATAGCCATAGATAAAAAATAACTATCAGTGTTATTATTTGGCTTTATTTCAGCAACACGCTGATTTAACACATACTTATTGTTTTCTGGAATTTGTGCTGTCATTCCTAATAATCCTGGTGATTGCTCGCTTAATATCATAACAAGAGTACCTTTACTCAATGTGGGTACTTCTTTATCGATATATTTTCTTGAATCAACTAGATTACCTGCCATATCAACAGATTTCAACGTCACTAATTGATATTTACCAGAAGATCTAACATCATTTTCATAACTGCCACCATTTGAATAACTAGAAGCTTCATTTAACTTACGCTCTTCCCAATCTCCAGTAAAACCACTAAATCTTAACTTTGGTACATTCACTCCCTACACCCCCAATTCTTTAAAGTATGCAGCTAGTTCTTCATCAACTTTTGCAATTTCTTCGTCGATCTCTTGAAGACGTTTTGCTACTGCTTCTAAATCAACTGGTTCTTCTTCTTCAAATGTGTCTACATAACGAGGGATATTTAGGTTATAGTCATTTTCTTTAATTTCATCTAATGTTGCTGCATAAGAATATTTGTCGATTGTTTCACGACTTAAATATGTCTCAACGATTTTTTCAACGTGTTCGTCTGATAAATGGTTTTGATTTTTACCTTTTTCAAACTCATTTGAGGCATCGATAAAAATTACATTGTCGTCGTGTTTACGACATTTTTTGAATACTAAAATACATGTAGGAATGCTTGTACCGAAGAAAATATTCGCTGGCAAACCGATTACCGCATCTAAATAGTTTTTCTCTTCGATTAAATATTTACGAATAACACCTTCTGCAGCACCACGGAATAGGACACCATGCGGTAATACGACTGCGAATGTACCGTTATCATCTAAATGATGAAGAAAGTGTTGTACGAATGCGAAGTCAGCTTTTGATTTTGGTGCAAGTTTTGCGTAATTACTAAAACGTTCATCATCTTGGAATTTGTCATCAGCACTCCATTTTGCGCTATATGGTGGATTGGCAACAATTGATTCAAAACGTTTATCCATGTGCTGTGGTTCTTCTAACGTATCGGCATTTTTAATATCAAAGCGCTGGTATGGAATATCATGCAGCAACATATTCATACGTGCTAAGTTGTACGTTGTCGATACTTTTTCTTGGCCGTAGTAGTTATAAACTTTCGCTTCTTTACCTACACGTAGTAACAGTGAACCTGATCCACATGTACCGTCATAAACATCTTTAATTTCTGTTTTATCAGCTGTGACGATTTTCGCTAAAATGCGTGATACTTGTTGTGGCGTGTAAAATTCGCCGGCTTTTTTCCCTGCATTAGCAGCAAATTGTGAAATCATATATTCATAAGCATCGCCTAATACATCGATTTCCACATCATCTTGTAAAAATGGAATATCTGCAATATTCACAAGTACTTTCGCAATTAGTTCTGAACGTGCTTTTACAGTACGCCCTAATTTTGATGAGTTTAAATCCATATCATCAAATAAGTTTTCAAAGTCTTCTTGGCTATCTGCACCCATTGTAGAAGCTTCAATCGCTTTTACACCATTTTGAAGCATTTCAATATCAAAGTTACCATTCGCACCTAATTTGATTTCTTTTACGAATGTAGAGAATAAATATTGAGGTGTGATGACATAACCCAATTCATTAATTAAATACTCTTGTAAATATTCATGATATTCTTCATTTTCCCAAGCTTCCGCAAAGGTTAATTCATCTTCCGCAAGTAATGAATTTGCACGTGATTCTACTTTTTCTGATAAATAGCGATAGAAAATCAATCCTAAAATATAATCTTTAAACTCATAAGCATCCATTTGACCTCGTAAGTCATTAGCCATTGCCCATAGCTTCTTATGTAACTCAGCTTGCTGCTGGCGTTGTTTTTCACTTGTTGTCATCTATATGACCCCCTATTGTTCTGTAATCTTCACCATTTGATGATGAAGAAATAATTGTTCCAATGTATCTTTTTCTTTTAAAAGTGCTGACTTTTTCTTCTTTAATTGTGCTATTTGTCCAAGCTTTCGTTGCTTTTCAATGGTCGGAAGCACAAGCTCAATTTCTTTTACATTCGATAACTTCAATGAAGAAATAATACTTCCTTCTGTAAATAGCACAATTTGTTTTTGAATCGAAGGATGTTCATTAAATAACCACTCCATAAAATGCACATCTACTTCTTCCGAGAAGCCTATTTTCATAAAGTTATTTGTCAACAATAGACCTTGATATTCTGGAGGAAACCAAACAACCTTTTGCGTTAATGTATGCAGTACAAGGCTTTTCGTATCTGTTAATACTTCTTGTTTAATCTTCTCTTTTTTTACATAAATCGAGCAATCTTTTTCTTGAGAAATCCGATAATCGGTTCCAAGTAAATGATTGAACTCTTTTAATGTTACTAACTGCAGTTGAACACTGTCTTCATTCAAATTCGAAGTTTCAATCCGATTTGTAAAAACGCCTTGTGTGACTTCTGCACATTCTCTTAACTTCATCATATGACCTCCTCTCTGGTTATTATATTAAATGATATTTTAAATAATATCAAGTTAATACGCATTTATTTCTTGATATTTTTTAAAATAACACAAAAAGAGAGGGGAATCCCCTCTCTTTTTTCTATGCTCCATATTTTGCTACTTGCTCATGAATAAAGCTTTTAATCGCTTTAATCGCCTTATTTTTCTTTAAGAACGAACCTGATAAACGGTCCATAATTGTACTATCTTCAATGATATTGGCATATTCATATGTCGCCACTTGTTCTTTTAAAACAGATTGATCTAACCCAACTTCGCTTGCAAAGGTATTCATTTCTTCTTCCTGTACTTCCTCTTCATACTTTGAATATTCATCAAGAATTGATACATTTGCGCCAAGCTGTGGCACGATTTTATCTAAGAAATTATGAATGAGCTCGACTTTTAATCGTAACTTTTCATCAGATGCGTGATCTAACTCTTGTTTGATTAACTTAATTTCTTGATCTCTTGTTTTTTCATCATCCATTGTTAAATTAGCAATTAAATTCATAATATAGCTAACATTAATGCGGTCTGTATGCATTAACTCCAACTCAAAATCAATGTCTTGTAGAATTGATTCTTTACGAGGATCCTCTTTTTTCAGGCGGTCATGGATTTTGAAGTACTTACTTTTATAATCCTCATAGGATTGCTCTGTAATTTGCAGTTCATCTTCATCAAATTCAAAATCTGAAAATGATTGCAGGCGTTGAAGCATTTTCGTGACGTTTTTGAAGGCCACAATAAATTCACGTTGCTCTTCTTCGGTTTGGAGTGCATCTACTTGTTCTGGTGATGCTGCAACTTTCTTTAAATCCGTTAATGCTTCTTTAAATTTTGCTAAATAGGCATCATAGTTTTGCATTAACACATCATCTACTGAATTTGTTTTAGAGAATAAACGAATGGTATCATCTGTTTGGTCTTTTAAATTGCGGTAACAAACCACATTACCATACGGCTTCGTTGCCTTTTCCACACGATTTGTACGACTATAAGCTTGTAATAAGTTGTGATACTGCAAGTTTTTGTCGACATATAATGTATTTAATGGCTTACTGTCAAAACCTGTTAAGAACATATTTACGACTAATAAAATATCGATCTGTGCTTGCTTCATCTTTTTCGATACGTCTGAGAAATAACGGTCCCATGTATCTGTTGAGTAATCTGTTCCAAACAGATGATTATAGTCCACAATTATGCGGTCCAATGCTTCACGTGAATGTTCTTCTGTACCGTCACTTTCCTCATTAGCACCGAATGAATAGATTCCTGCAATTTTCAAGTTATGATTTTTTGCTTTAAACAAATCGTAGTATTTAATTAATGTTTGAATTGAATCCACTGCAAAAATGCCGCAATATCCTTTACTTTTCGCACGACGACTATGATTATCGATAATGTGATCTGCAATCATATTTAATCGTGTAGAATGGTGCAATACTTCATCTGTATCAATTCCTTCTACTTTCGTATCATCGAATTCATCCACTTTAGATTGGAACGTGCTAATGTATTCAACTGAGAAGCCTAATACGTTCCCATCACGAATCGCATCTTTAATTAAATAATGATGCAAACACTTTTCAAATAAATCCGCTGTAGTACGACCATCTTGGCTTTTATTTTCTTCAAATCGTGGCGTACCCGTAAATCCGAAGTATTGTGCATTTTGGAAGTGATGATCAATATCTTTACGCATATCACCAAATTGACTACGATGGCATTCATCAATAATAAAGACGACATGCTCTTGCTTGTAAGGCTCCATTACTTTCTCATAACGTGGATTTTTAACGGCGTTACTCATTTTTTGAATCGTTGTTACGATAAAACGCTTCATTGGATTTTTGATTTGTTTAATTAATTCATCCGTTTTATCCGTACGGTCGACAGAACCTTTTTCAAACTTATTAAATTCCGCAGTCGTTTGGCTATCTAAATCTTGACGGTCTACTAAGAAGAATACTTTTTTGATACTTTCTTCATTCGCTAAAATTTGTCCAGATTTAAACGATGTCAATGTTTTACCCGAACCGGTTGTGTGCCAAATAAAACCGTTATTATTCGTCTCCGTCGCACGTTTGACTAACGCTTCCACCGCATATACTTGATAAGGACGCATGACCATTAAGGCCTTATCCGTATCGTTAATAATCATATAGCGGCTTACCATTTTCGCTAAATGACAAGGTTGTAAAAAGGCCTTCGTGAACTCCTGTAAGTTCGTAATAATATTGTTTTCTTCATCTGACCAGAAGAATGTAAAACCAAATTGAATATCATAATCAGAATTTGAGAAGTATTTCGTATCGACGCCATTACTTACAACAAAAATTTGTAAGAAGTGATAGAGCCCTTGGAACGAATGGCGACGGTAACGCTGAATTTGGTTAAATGCTTCTTTAAAATCTAATCCTCTTCGCTTTAACTCGATTTGGGCGATTGGTAACCCATTGATGAAAACGGTGACATCGTAACGATTTTCGTATTTGCCAAACATTGTCGTTTGCGTTGTCACTTGGAATAAGTTTTTACACCATTGTTTCGTATTCATAAGTTCTAAATAAAGCCCCGTACCATCTTCACGCTCGATTAGCAACTTATCACGTAAGATTTTTGCAGACTCATAAATACTTTTATTTTCTGTTGCAACAAGCACACGCTTAAATTCTTTATCTGTTAACGGTTGCCCATTTAATTTCTTCTCATTGAACTTATTTAATTGCGCACGAAAATTGGCTAATACAGCTGCATAATCCGATAATTGAACAGCTTCATAACCTTGTTTTTGCAATTGCTCGACTAAATGATTTTCTAGTTGTGCTTCTGACTGATAACCCACTTCCATATCCCCCACATATCCACTTTTATATATTCAAAATATCTTTACCTATCAATAATCATACCATCGAAAAGAATTTCTGTATTAATATTCCATAAAATATATTACTAAATTTGTTCTATGGGAAATTATACGATTTGTCAAACTAGCTTTTCAAATAACAATTTAGCTTTATGTATAACGCTTTTCTTACTGTGTTTAGCTTTTTTTACAACAATACCTTCTCTTTCTATCCCCATAATCAATTCCTTGGCCCAAACACCATTTTTATCCACTAAGCCCGACAACATGTCTTGAATAATCGAAGACCATTCCACACTGATAGTTGCGGACAATATCAACATAGATAAAGAACGACTTTCTCGTTCTATTTCCAAAACTTTGTACTGTCTCCCATTAAATAATTCTATACTAGGTACTATGTACTTACGATTTGTAATTCCGTCATCTAAGTAACTAAATTTTCGCTTTTCACTCCCTGTTGGTAATATACCTGTAGCTACATTAATTGCTTTAACTTCTGGATAACCTTCTAAAACCTTAAGTACATTAATAAAATCCAATAATTCACCTTGTGCCTGTATCTCATATAAAGATTTATTTTCTATTCCTCTTACAAGCTGATTACCACCAACATCAGCGGTGGATCTCCGTGCATTATCCTCAATAAAATAACGTTTTGTATTTTCATCTTCTTGTGTTCGTTGCTTATTAGAATTTCTACGAATTTTTGTTACCTTCGGGAGCTTTTCGTATTCATGAATTTGATTATCCATTTCTATTAAATCAAAATCATCAGTTGTTCCCTCAGCTTCTTCATCTAATTTCATTTCAGGTTCATCTATACCACCATTCTGCTTTGAATGAAATGCATATTTTTTAGCTTCGCTTGCCCTTTCATTTTGCATTATCTCTGGATGAGTAAATGAAATCTCTTTATAAGGAATCTTTTTATTTTTAACGTTCTTTATTCGAAGGATAGTTCCTCCCGCTACACTTGATTTCACAACAGCAGTAACGGTAATAGGTTGCTTGAATAACCAATCAAACCGTAGGACTCCTGTATTAATAAAGGTATAAGCTGTATTTTCGAACACTTGTCTTAGACCTGAATTTGTTAAAAGCCATACTAGCTGGAATAAGTAGGAGTCTTTCGTATACTTACGATGATATTGTGATGAAAAATCTAGATGTAGCTTATTGGGCTCATATTGCTCAATAAAATATTGCGGAAAAGAATTCGTTTCAAATAAACGATATAATAAAAATCGATTTGGTGCTAAAATACTACGCACAATTTCAATAAGAGGCAAGATATATTTTTTATTTCGGTATGAAACAGTGAAACTACGCGAAACATCTTTATCATTTGTACCAAATATACTCCAAGCTCTTTCTGAATAGGTCACAGCGTTTGGGTAAATTGTAATTTCGACTTCTTCTATACCTGACGGAGGAATACTTTGACTAATGTCGCCGTTCATGTAGTAATGCTGAATAGCTAAAGCTGGCAACGTTCCCCAATCAACTAATAATTTTTCAGTCCTATCATTTGCTCTAAAATAAGCATGGATCATCGTTTTTTTATCTTGCAAAAAAGGAGAGCTAATCCAAGTTAATTGAACTTGCTCTCCTTCATCAAATGGCCAATTATTCAGTTTAACCTGTTGTTTTCTCATCGTTACTCACATCCTGTTTCTTTTTTAAATATTCTTCTAACTTTGGTTTTATTTCATGAAAATGATGCGTTTTTACTGCTGCTATACGCTGCACTTTCCATAGTATAACTGGTTCATCCATCGTTATCATTTGGTCAATCACTTTACAACACCTACGAATTTGAAATTGCTCGACTGACTCAGTTATTTCTTCTAATAGTTCCTTCGTCTGCGATAGTTTATCTAAATGACGCTCCAAGTTCGCTAATATTCCTAATCGTTTACCTATCGCTGAAATCGTTATTCGAATAGGTCTTTCTTTTGCTAATAACTCTTTATAGAGCATTTTTATTTTTGTAACATATTCTCTATCTCGTTTATTCCAGTCTACTGTTTTAATTGACTCTAGCTTTTTTTGTTTTATAGGCAAATTCTTTATCAACCATTCTTTATCATGCCGATATAAGAACATATATTGCTTTTTAAAACGTTCTCTCAAAGCTGTACGAGATAAATTAGGGAGTTTCTGTATACCTTCTATCAGCTCGTTTCTATACTGTTCAAGTAACGCTTTATTCTCTATTTTTGCTTGGTTACTTACTACCTCATATCCCTCTAAATACTTTTTAACTGTCTTTGAATCGACTCCTAATTCTCTCGCAATTGCCCTGGTACTAAATTTTCTATTAGACAACTGTTTAAGCTTTGACTTCCACAATTCACCAAATACTTTTACTCTTCCTATGCGAAATCGATCTTCTAAAGACCTATCAGGGCCTTTTCTTGCATAGACGAAGCCACAAGAACAGCTAAATGTACCAATTGAGGCTGTCGATTTAAAATATCTTGTAACCTCAATACTAGGAATGACTGATTCTTTATAGTGTGTTGCTGCTTTATTTAAACAAGGCCAAGGCCCCACACCAAACGGACCTACATGAGCCTTTTGATTCACAAAGTCAGCTATATCCTGTTCTAAGAAATAAAGCATTAACAACTGCCTAAAAGGATGTACATGGCGCTTGGTATTACGAGTAATCACTTTTAACCAGTTATACTCATCCGCTATATTTAGATTACTCTCATACTTCTCTAAAAAACCTTTAAGGAACTTACTTTGAAACGCTTGATACAATTCTTTTTGACG
The DNA here is from genome assembly GCF_010748895.1 of Brevibacillus sp. 7WMA2. NCBI lineage: Bacteria > Bacillati > Bacillota > Bacilli > Caryophanales > Paenibacillaceae > Brevibacillus > Brevibacillus sp. 7WMA2. Next base: position 4,042,592 of record NZ_CP048799.1, on the reverse strand, counting down.
TACTCGATTCGAAACTGTAATCAGATTTAATTCAAACAATAACGCACGGTATTTCAGCTTAATATCTTCACGTAAAAATTTATGCAATGGTAATTGCAATAATTTATATGCTTGTTTTGATAAGTGAATTGAAGTTTCTGCAAAAGGGTCAGCTTTGTAAATAGAAGATAGATTCATATTTTTTAACTCAAATCGAATATATTCAATACGGCCAGTTGTCTCTACTGGATATTTTCTCAATTGCACCTCATGGTGGGGACAGTAATCAATGCCTTGTAGCTGATGCTCTCGATGTATATATGGTTCTCCAAATTGCTCTACATCACTTTTTGTACAATCTGCACAATAATAGATTCCAGATTTTCTACAAATACTTCCTGCAATCATACCGAGTCTTGTATAAAGTGCTTGTCCATTACTAGAAACGTCTCGTAGAATTTCTTGCTGACGCTGCTTTGTTAAAAACATTGCATAATAAGGATAAATTGTATTACTAGCTAATATAGTCTCAACAGAATAGTTAGAGCCTAGTTGCTCAGCTAATATGGACAAATGGCTACCAATCTCCACACTCGGAATCACAGATCGACTTTGAAACACTTCTTCTAACGTATCTTTACAGTCAAGATTCCCACTATAAAAGTGATAACGTGCAATCGCTGAATACATCAGCTCATCTGGATATGGATTAGTGAAGAAAGGTAACAAACTATCATCTCCCCTTTTAAATGGATCACCTTAATAAACTATCTATAGTGTCGTTACATAATCTGATTCTCGGCATTCTGTACAATGAAATGATTTTTGCGTTATAAAAAAATTGTGTATTTTTCCTTGAGGCAAGTTTTTGTATCTAAATGATTTTGTAGATAACCCACCTGATGCAAGAGGTATTCTGTTCCAAAGACTTAAATCAAAATCACCCGCGTTTCCCCCATGATGAGGTACAACTAACTCGTAAGGCTTTATAGAACTTCTATTTAATACACCATTATAAATTTGCGGGTAGTGATGGTCCCCCGTTAATACTGCAACTTTTCTATCCCCCTCAATAGTAAGTACAATACCGCTTTGATTGATATTAGCACCATCACTTGAACGGAATAATTTAAAGTTATGTATCTTTCCTCGAGAAATTAATTCAATTCTTCGGCTCCTTTCTCTTTTAAGGGCAGGGGGAATAATATCAATGTTTATCCCAAAGGATTGTAAACGATTTAACCCCTTGTTTAACTGAAGAGTATTCGGCATTTTAGACGGTACAACTATATTTTTCATTAATCTTAGTTGAGTATCATCTAAATCTAAAATTGCTCTATAATGATCTAAATCCCAATGACTAATAACAGCATAAAAAGGACTCGTTAAGTTTGCTCTATCAAAGATATCATCCATCTCTTTATTACTAAATTTCACATCCCCCCCAAGGTCATAAATAAGACGAAATCTATCTTCATTTACACCTCTCCAATTACAGCATTCAAGATTACAAATAGGACAAAGCTTTTCCCCACTCACTTCATTCAAATTACCACATCCAACATCCCTAACAATCAATTGTAAATTTCGGATATCTCCTATTTCTTTTATATCCTTGTAAAACTCAGAATCATAAAAATCTTTAGTTTCCTCATTTTTCTTGTATAGCTTTCCATCTATCGTTCTAAATTGTTGAAAATTTAACTTTTGATCATCACGCATTGTTAAATTAAACTTAATCAATCTATATTCAGATTCCTCATTTATCATTTTAAAATTTTCAAAAAAACAAATCGGTATATCATACCAAAATCCAGCTCGCGGGCCTTTATAACTTTCAAATTTCAAATTATTAAGGATTAATAGTGTTTGGGATGGCACGTTTGAAATTTGTACGTTTGTACGTCTTGCTAATTCTTCTAAATCTGACATGTTATTAAAATCAAATACTACCTCATATGCTTGTTTTTCATAATCAAAAAGGACTCGTTCACAGTATAAATTCATTATCCAAATCTCCCTAAATGTATCTTATTAGTAAAGCTCTTTTATAGGATTTTTTATATAACCATTCATTTCTAAAAAATCATAGGGGTGCTTTTTACAATCCATGGCTTGTGTTCTTAATTTTACAAGATGGAGTATTTCAATAGTTTTGACACTAGATTGTTCTTTTTTTAATTTGTTTCTCTTATTGAATTCCACCATTAATTGAATCGCTTCAAACTTCAAATCATTATATCTGATATCTATAGGGTGCTTTTCAACAATCGTTTTTATTAATTTCCGTATGGTATTTACACTCAAAGCATCAAAAATCCCTAGTGAAGCAACTTCAATGCTTAAACTTTCAATTGTATCTTGCCTCTTATATCGCAACGTGTTTTGACGCTCTTTCATCGCCTCTTTAATTTTACCTTCGTACTCATTATTTTGTTTATGGTTAATCATTAATTCATCCAGATTAATCATAATATCCTCATACCTATACATCGCCTTCAGATCATTTTTACGAATGGCATTAAGCATCGGCTGAATAATTTTCATATCCTCTTTAGCTGTTTTCTTTAACACACGAGAAGTAATACTCTCATTTTTGTTTACTTCATCAAATAGTGCTCGTTCCTGTGCCAGAATAAACAAATTTACAGCTACCGAAGTAATTCCTTGGCATTCTTCATAAAACGTCTTTTTAATTTCGCCAGTAAGCTCTGAACGAGTTTTTAAACATTGTAACTCCCATAATGTTTCTAAAAAGAACTCCCATTCCTCACTGTCCTCAGCCATACGATCCCAAATAATTGCACCATCACTTGCTGCACGACGAGCTTGACGGAAGTTTCCTTTAAATAATTGTTGGGCCTTCGAGGTGCCAATTAACACTGTAGGGATGCCGACTGTATTTGATAATGTAACAAAAAAGTTCAACATCTCTTCTTGATCATTTTTTGAATGTAGTAAGTGCTGAATTTCATCAATAACTAACACACCAATACCGTACATACTTGCTAAGGAAGTCATGTGTAAAAGCATCGTTGATGTAACACGATTTAAATAACCATACTTCTCCAAATAACGAGTACCAAGTAGCTCATCAATCGCCTTGAGGAATCCTTTACACATTGTAGATAAGCTGCCATCATATGGACAATCGATTTTAAGCCAAACAATTTGTGTACGATTAAACGCTTGTCCTTTGTAAGCTTCATGTTTAATAACTTGCGGATACATAAGTAGCAAGCGCTCAATTGCTGTTGTTTTCCCAATACCTGAAATGCCAATAATCGATAAACTATCTGCTGTGGAGCGAATATAATTTAATCGCTCATCAATATATTTATGTGCTTCCTCTTCATCTTCTCTTAGCTGGTGTAAAACCCGAATACGCTCTAGAAATGTTTTATCTAATGGATTACGTGCTAAATATCCTCGGCGAATTAAAGTCGATAGGCGACGCTCTACTTCAAAATGGATAGGCAAAGGTTGAATGAAGTTTTTCACACGCTTCAACACATGATAGCGAATGTTCGTTTCACTTTGTTTATCTTGCTCTGTAATACGTGGCGTTACCATAAATCTTTCTAACACATCATCCTCATCAAAGATTGGTGGGAGCGCTTCGATAAAGGGATTATTGTCATACTCAGATAAAACCTGCTCTTTGTAATTGGCCTCTTCAAAATCACCTTTAAGGACAAGATTATTCGTCTTTTCCAAACTTCTCATCTCGCTTTTTCTTTAATTTTTCCATTAGGCGAGAGCTAGGCCTTTTAGATAGCTCACTTTGTACCTTTTCTTTTGTAGAAAAATCAATTACTTCTGCTTTCTCACTAACAGCCGCTGGTGACAAGTCAAACTTTTCTTGCTGTCTATTTAACTGCTTTTCCGTACTTTTATTTTCTCTAATAGATGCAATTTTTTCTCTTTTGCTAGTAGATGCGTTTAAAGATTGATGTTTCTTGTTCTTTGCCTTTTTAATGATTTCATCCATCTTTGCATCTGTATTAATCGTTAGTTGTATTTGATTGGAACGTTCGATCTCTTCCAATTCACTTCGTAATTGTTGTTGGAAAATAACTTCTTCTAAGAAGTCGTTACGATATTGTTGACTTGGCTCAAGTAAAATACAAGACTCAAAATCCATCCCATTATCATGCGGAATATAAATTTTCTCTACGTTACGTGGATCGTAAACTATTTCGATACTCTTATTTCTTAGTTTTAGATACCATTGCTTTTCGACAGCTTGTTTTGAACCATATAATAGATTTTTAAATTTAATGCCTGCTCTAGAAATGATACCTTTCCCACGTGGCAAAACATTTAACCTTAGAATATTTCTATCAACAGTTCTTAGTCTTCCTTTACGATTTTGAATCCCCCAGTTCCATAATTTGATTGGAGTTGGTACAAAGCCATCTGTAATCATTTCTTTTTCCATTGGGTATTTATCAATAATTTTATGATTATGATGAAGAACTAGCGTAATAATTATTACTGTAAATTCTTTAAGACTTAAAGTCGCATCTAAGCGATAATCTCGGTCTCCTCGCTCACGATATTCCTTTTGAATTGCCCCAGGCGTCTTTTGTTTTACCTTACCATTCAATGTACGAAATTTACGTTCTACAATTCCCTTTAAATCCCCTCGATAAGCGGTTGTATTTTCAATTTTGATATTTAAATTATTAATTAGATTTTCAACAGAGTATCCTTCAAACTCACCTCGATCAGCAATAATGATTTCGGGTAAATGATTTGTAGGCCATTGCTCCTCAAGTATTTCAATCCCATACTGTTTACAAAAATTCACTTTATCTGCGACCATATTATCTAAAGCCATCATCGCTCCAATCCATGATGGACCTTCTAATCCGACATATAATCCTGTAACGATACGAGAATACACATCGATTACAGCGTAAATAACTGGTCTACCAATTACTTTATTTACATCCAAGGAACTAACTAAATAAATGTCTGCGATCGTTGCATCAATTTGGAAATGCGTTCCTGGTCCATTTGTTTCGGATTTCGAATCACTTAAAATTGGTCTATGTTTAGACTCAAATTCCTTGGCACTCTTACGGAATTGAATATCTTTTTTCGGATCCTCTAGTTTTTTAAACCAATAGTAAAACTGATTATATGAAGGTATTCGACTAGCATCCCAAACATGGTATTTCATTTCACCATTCTCTTTATAGCGGTTTGAATAGAAATCACGCAAAATAAAATGATATACATCTGTTAGTGAATAATTATTTGTTTTGCGATAGTACTTGTTAATGGCGTGTTCAAATTGCACCTTAACTTCATCAGTAATATTGATACCCGTTTGATAATTCCCACTAATATTTACTCTTCGAGGGCGTCCTATTTTGGTATTTGTTAAAGATTTGCTTCTTCCCTTACCACCAGAATTTGCGTAATCAGGTAACATCGCATTTTGGTTCATACCACGCTGCCAATAACGACTGAGAAGCTTTTTTACCTTCGTTTTCCCAAGTCCACTGTCTTTAACAATCTCCTGAATCTTATTTTCACGACCTTGTTTATTAAGTAGTTCACTCATATTATGAAGAATATATTTTTCAACTATATACCAATCTTCTTCACGTTTTCGTATTTGTACTTCTGTTAATTCGTTATCTGGAATAGCTTTTGCATAAGGATCCATAACCACTAGAAGCTCACCTTGTTTAATGTCCGTCTGTAAAACACTATATAGTTCTTTTTGAGGCATAGCACTCGTCGTATCAATATTAACGATATACACATACGATTCCTCAATGTCGATTACACGTATCCTCTTAGAATCCGTTACATATTGAAGCACTTGATTAATATAAATCATCCGTATTTCACCTGCTTCAACTTGCTTTCATCAATCGACTTAATATCAATAGCCTCCTCTAAATTTATTGGTTTAAGCATATCTATCACAATAATTTTCTGAGCAAGCAAATGATAAAAAAGGGTCACACCACTCCCAAAAGGCAGATGTGTATCTGAATCAAATTCACTTGTAATAATACGAACACTGCATGAATCGTTTAGCAATCTTTGCATCAACGATAAAGATAAATCCTCGATGAGCTGCGAACTCATTTTTTGAAATACATCATAATCTCGAATATTGTAATAGTCATGAATGTAGCTAATATTCCGTGCCATTACTTTATGAATCTCTTTCTCTGTAACCATGCCCCAATCAACGTCTCTCCTCTGCCAATACTCTCGTTCAATCTCGAACTTTTCCAATACACGTTCCTTTAATAATTCATCCTTCATTTTAATTGTACGAGCCACTTCAAATACACCTTGTCCTTTATCTACTGTTAATAAAAAATCCGTTGTCATCACAATCGGTTCACCAGTTTTAGGATTAGTAGGATGCTTAATACCTAACTCATCTGCAATAACGATTGTTTCTTCCAACGGTAGTAAAGGAAATTGCTCACGAATACCGAAAATACAATCGGAATATTCAATCAAATAAAAGTAGTTTCGTTCTAAATCTGACAAAAATTCATGTTGCCTACTCGTTTTTATTCCTTTCAAACGAGTTGAACGCCCTAGAGAGGATACATCTTGAATTTTCAGCCACGGTTTATAATTTATACCGATACCTGAACCACGACCTTCTTTTATCCACTTTTCAATTTCAGATGTTCTTTTTCTTTTAGACATAAAAACACCCCTTTAGATAATCATGTCTAAAGGGGTAAAGCATCGCGACTTTATTCAAAACATCGCATCTTTTTTATAAACATCGCTACTTTATTTCAAATCTACACCATTGTGAGTAGTAATATAATTTGTCCCTTATAATGCTCTATTTCGCTAGTTTTGTAACGAACTTTTGTCCCTATTTGTAATTTAAGGCGTCACTTTTTGTGTTTTCAAGCAACAAAACATGTCACTTTTCGTTTATGGATAGATTTTTACAATGCATAATGATTCCCACAGGGAAAATCGACACATGATGTATCATTATACCTGATAAGAAAAAAATATTTCATATCGAGAATCGAAGGGCAAAAATCTTTTCTTTTACAATACACCTCCATATATAACGGAGAGAAGCTTCATGACGAACAAGCAGAATTAGAACGCTTACGCATGGAGAATGCTTACTTAAAAAAGTTGAATGCCTTAGTTTAAAGCAAGGAAAAATTACAAAGCAAGAAAAGCGCAAGTATTTGAGCTAAGGATATTATCTAAATGCTTTACTCAAGCTCGCTGGCATTCCACGCAGTACGTATTATTATTATTATGTAAGAACTCCTAGGTTCTCCAAACAAACATGCCGAATTAAAAACATTGATTCAGGACCAAAATATTCTCTTGTTTCACTATGATTGAACAGGCTTTTAAACGACTAACAGGCGAAGACAAGCTACTTATTTACTCGGATCAAGGCTGACATTACCAAATGAATAAGTACTAAGATGCATTAAAAGAAAGAAACATTAGGCAGAGTTATGTCGCGAAAGGAAACTGCTATGATAACGCAGTTTATTGAGAATTTCTTTGGCATATTAAAATCCGAATTTTTATATACACAAGAATTTGACAGTGTTGAACATTTTTAAAAAAAACTAGTGAAATGCATCGATTACTATAGTACAAATGTATCAAGGTAAAATTCAAAGGCTTGAGTCCAGTATAATACCGAACTCAAGTCCTAAACGCTGTTTAATTAAATTACATGTCTATCCTTTTGGGGTCACTTCATAACGAATGATAACCGGTCTTTATAAATTAAAATAATCTTCAAACTTAGAATTTCAACGACTTTCCATTTCAACAAGTAATAACAATATCTACATAAACAAGTGTTTCCCATACAAAATTCGTTATTGTAAAGCGACCCGGTCATGCGGTTGGGGTTATTTTACGCTTACTTTTTAAAAAAAGTATACTTGTTGTCGATAGTGTGATTTTGTGCCTACAAATGATGCTCACACTTTGCTCAGACATGTCCGTTTCTTATAATCCACGATAATAGTGAATTAACGGAGGGTGTTTATCGTCATCAGGTGTCATGTGCTTCACAATAAAATTATCACCATTCATATAGTATTCTCTTATTAATGGCTCATCTGGCTCAATATACTCCTTATCAACAATTATTAGTTGCCTCTCTTTAAGTTCAGTAGCAAACAATTTATAAATAAAGCGATAAAAACCTTCAAATATATCTTTGTTTTCTCGTTCACTTATATTTTTCATAGGTGTATCAATCATTACAAATGAAGGGATTTCAATCTTTTTTTTTGCTGCCAATCGATGAACAGCTAGTGCGAAACAACATTTGAATATTGTTTTCTTTCCGCCACTGCTCAGATTGGAAAAATTCATTACAAATAGATCGTCCTGTCCCTTTCTAGTAATATGCGGGATGAAGTCAGTCGTATTTATTTCGACTAGGTCATCCTGGTGAATTCCTGAGAATCCAACCTGCCATAAATTATCGAGAAAAAAGTCTTTCAGTTCTTGCAAATTAGTCGCATCTTTTTCTGCTTTTGCCCTTGCTTCCTTTAGTTCTCTTTTTAATCTCTCCTCTTCGACGATTAAATTCTCTACCTCTTTATAAAGCTGTTCAACTTTTCCCGGTAAGGGTAATAGATTTATCAGGGCTTGTTTATTTGCAGTTATACTACCTATTTCTCTCTCGAGTTCTCTTGCCAAAGATAAGTACGCTGAATCATACTCACTTTCAAACTCCACTAACTTCCAGTCGATTTTCGCTTTCTCTCTAGAAATATTTATACGTTCCTGCTCTATATCACTTTTTTTCTTCTCTAACCTTAATAGAAAGTCCTGTAGCTCACGTTGTCGTGTTTTCAAATCAACTTGAAGCAATTCTGTCTCATCAACATCAGTTCGATCTTTAATTTCTTGTGTACAAACTTTGCAATGATTAACTGGAACTACTAAATTTAAATCTTGTCCACACTCTGGACACGAGCAAAATGCAACACCTTTTAATGCATTTTTCGCAACAATCGATCTACTAACCTTAATTGATGTAATATTATATTCATTTTGTAGTCTTTTTCTTGTCTTTATTTGCTCCTCCGTATCCAGAGCAGCTTTAGATAGTTCTTCTAGAGTTTTTGAATAGATTATTGCTGTAGTTTTATATTCATCAATTAAATGTTTATTATTCCTAATTATAGTATTTCTTATATCAAACAAATCCTGTTTCTTTTTATGTAATTCAACGTCTAAGCTTTCCAAATTACGCTCTATCTCAAATTTGTCTGCGATTTTACTTTCTTTTAAAAAATTGTTTATTTGAGTTACTGCTTCCAACTTTGAAGCCTTGTTTCTCCTTGTTTCATAAAGTTCTCCTTCCAAATATGCAACATTCTCTTGATGAAATCCAAGTAACAGTCGCATAATGTCACGGCTTTTGTATCGTTTATAATCATGCTCATCACGCCCTAAATAAAAAAAGGAGCTATCGATTCCATCTTGGCTTAGATAACAGTACCACATAAGATCTCTAAAACTTAAACGAATTAACTCTGTATCTTCTTTTAATTTACTTTTCCTTACTCTTGGTGGTTGGATATTACATAAATAAAAAATAAGATCAGATAAATTGTAAATAGAACTACTAGGAATCAGTGGTATTGCATCCGATTTTGACGAAATAGGTGCAATGACATTCCAAGTTTCCTCTGTATTAACGTCCATCCATGTTACATTGACTTGATTTGACCCCTTATCTCTACTAAATACTATGTGGCGGAAGTTGTTAATTAGTACTTCTAGTTCTGCCCCATTAAACTCCTGTTGTAATGCTGGGGTTTGTACAAGTTCATTCCCCAGGCAGAAATCAACTAGATGTAAAATCGTAGATTTCCCAGCCCCCATTTTGCCATATAAAAAAGTAATTGATTTGGCAAAAGGAACATTAATTAAGGCCTTGCGACACCTTAGTGTTAGATTAGCCAACTGTATTTTCACTTTGAAAACTCCTTAATAGTTGATTACTACATCAGATATAGCCCTATTCATGATTTCATTTAATCTAACATTAGAAAGTTTAAATATTTGCGTTTTAATTATTTTACTTTGTTCAACCATTTCAGCAAACGTATGTTCCTTATATAATTTCAAAACAATATCTTCAGCTTCATTAGTCAAGCTGAACTCAACTTTCATGCCTACTAAATTCCATGTTATTAAACATCTAGCTTCTAAAAGTACGAGTAACCGTCGAAAAGAAGCACTCCAAGGACTATATCTAAAGTAAAGCATTTTACTCTCAATATTATTTTTTTCCGCTTCAGATAATTGGATTACTTTTTTACTGGAAAGATTACTAAGAGCCCGTTCAAGTGCAACGGGATATCTTAATAAAAAGTCCAATTTTGATAAGGTTGCTAGTTCCAGCGTGACCGTCTGCTTTTTTCCTCTTAAAATATTTAGTAGGATAATTATTCTTACCAAGTGCAACTCCTCTTGCTCATCCACTGAAATGACAGATTCAATTAATGATTTGGTCACGATTTTTCCATCCCCCAATTGGTTCTTTACTAAATGCGATTTTACAATCATTTGTTAAAATTCCCACTAAGCCTTTAAGAATTTCATATGGGGTATGAAACACGTCCTCTTTACGATTCATAGAAATGCTTTCTAGACGGTCTTCAATATTTTGTAGCATTTCTGTTCCATAAGGAGTGTCTGGTTTTCTACACCTTGATCTAGCTTCTACAGACTGATTAGTAACAATGGAACGGATTTGATTGTATTGATTTAAGTACTGTGCTTTGTTTTCTACCCGATAACTGTTACTTATAAAATAATCTTCAGCTGCTGCACGTAAATCGTCCATAACATCAATATCTTCAATGTCTACAAGACCACAAGACATTTTATATCTCATAAGTTGGCCAGACTCTGAAGAAGTAATACCGTCAACTGCACTAGGGGTACTTAAAAAAACTCCACCCTTTATATTAGTTTCAATAAGTAGTCCTACTGCATGCTTAGTAATTCTTTTTGTGTTAATTTCTTCAGCGTTAGCAATTGTACTTCCGCCAATTAGTGCACAATAATCCTTCACAGCATTATTCGTACGTTTTGAAGACGCACCATAAATTTTTTCAACTAAAAGTCGGTGTATCATTCTGATTTTTTCTATAGCTACACTATGACATATCGTTAATTTTCCAAGATGGTCATTAATTACTTTTGCATCTATATCATCGATTCCTGGCCCTTCTTGAACTTCGGTGATTGCTAAAACACCTAGTACTTCATTTATTGGTGCTCCTGTTTTATCAACCAAATTTTCCACATATTTTTGTAAATCTCTAGGATTAAATCCTTCTGTTTTCCCCGTTTTAACTTGATTTAATAAATTTACGAGACTTTTTCCAGACTCATCTTTACGAAACGGACAGTTCGAGACAATTACAAATTTAGAAAACTTATTCTGATACATGTTAGATAGTTTAATAAATCTAATTAAACTGCCTAAAATAGCCGCATCGTTAATTTCAAAAGCTCCATCAACTAATTGCCTCGTTTTTATTTGAATACCATGATATGTTCCATCCTCGTTAATTGCCAAAATGTCTTCATGATGCTCACAAAACAGTTCTTTATACGGTAATTGGCCATTATACATTTGAATAGCAACTAGAGCTGTGTAGGTATGTTGGTATCTGAATCTCTTTTGAGTCTCATCACCTGGATCAGAGGTTGACAATTGCTCATGTGGTAATGCATCAAAAGAAGAAGATGGTTCAATAATTTCGCTCAAACGATATCTCCCCCGTTAGATAGTCAACTAATTTTGAATGTAGGTCTTTGGTATCACTCTATATCACTTCTACAATTCTTTAAAATTACCTCTATTACTAAAAATTAATATTACTACTTTAAATTGGGAAATTCCAAATAGAATTCAACCAGTAGCCATAGCAGTTTAGGACACGAGATCGTCTTGACTGTTTACCAACTTTTACACCTATCACCATTTATCTATGACGTCCTAGATCCATCCCCTGTTCAACGTCTTGAAAACTCATACCTTTAAAAATTTTAATTATTTCACATCGGACTCTTACTGAGAAGCCATGATAAGACCTTCTAGACGACAAAATACCTTGAAACGTCACATTTAGTTTGGTTACTTCGATGCATTTTCATTTTCTCCACCAACAGCATATGTAAATAATTTCCTGTAAACTTATTCAACCGATATATGAAAAGTTTTCATCCCCCTAATTAGGATATCTTTTTCGGAGTCAACTGAGTCAAGGGCATAAGGTTAAACGAACCCTTGACGCGTTGGTGTAGAAAAAGACAATCCCTTCAGAAATGAAGCCTTTCTCTTATTTGTTAACGGATGTGTGGTCGTACGCGATCCTCAAAGAAAACAGATAGCTGCATGAGAATCTGTCCCTAATTGTGGAATCGTCCCGTCCATTTACGTAAGACATCCATAGTTACGAGATTTAACAAACCTCGTTAGCGCAGCCCCCTCGGTTTCGTGCGCAGCATGGTCACTGAAGGAATCCGTGAAGGGGCTGTACGTGGACGCCATTATCCTACAAATATTCATGCACTTCAAGTACAGCATGCACTACAAAGCATTAAAATCGCAACGATGTTGTCCTAGGTCTGTAAATGTTCTGTTCGAATTAGGGTACATAGTAGGAACCAAACCGACAGATAGTGAAAACAATGGTTAGATTGTCATTGGTCCCTTCTGTTTCGGACCACCTATCATAACGTATGTTTGTCCTTCTTACACAGTTGTTTCAGGATCAAACTCAGCAAAACAACGATAACTACAATGGAGCCTTGTAGCCAATAAACTGACAAATACTTAGCCATAAGGTTACCAACCAATGCAAAAGCTTGCGGAAAAAATGCAATCGCAAGCGTTATGACTATCCCTAACCACCATACATTCTTCTGAAACCACAGCTTCATAATGGCATTCCCCTTTTAACAAAAGCATCTTTTCTTTACACTTTGAATTGTACAACACTCCATATAATATATAGAAGGGATACAATACGATGTGTAAACGGTTACATTGTTGTTAATAATGGGATTTATGTGTTTTAATTTATCAAAAAAAGTTGTAAAACAGACATATATTGGTTGTCTAATCTGCAATAAATTTGATATTATTTGTAAATATCACAACTTATATTGAAGGGAGAAGTAAAATGGCAAGTAGATATGGACGTGTGCGCAATGCCTATTGGGGTGCATTTATCCTAGATTGGTTCAAGCATCTCCAGGACCATGAGTTAAGCGCAGCCGACTATCGGATATTGTTCTACTTGGGTGAAAAAATGATGACCGATGACAATACAGCCCGCGTGAGACAAAAGACGATTGCTCAGGATCTCGCAATGGATAAAGGTAACGTTTCCAAGTGCTTAAAGAAGCTATGTGCGAAACAATTCATTGCAAAAGCTCCCGATGGTTACATGGTTAACCCTCATTTGTTCTATGCAGGAAATGGCTATGCTAATCGTTATAATCTACGTGATAGCTTCGAAAGGCTACTCATTGAAAGTCCTCGATTTTTTCTAAATGAGGATCTACGCATACTCGAGGTCTTAGATGATAATGACGACCTGGGTAAATGGAAACCCCCATTCTAGGGACGATGAAGGATGGGGACAATTCAGGACTATGCTTGCATCTCTAAAAGAACGGAATCACTTTTACCCTTATTTTTTTAAAAATCTAAAAAAGTTAGATGAACCGAGGCCTCGCTTCGCATTAGTCATCTGAAACAAATCCTACAAATACAAGACGCTAAAGTAAATGAAAAGCTCCGTCAACAGGAAGCAGCCAGAGCGGCACAAAAGAAAAGAATATCTCTGTCAGACCTGAATAACGACTTTATAAAGTTATATAATAATGCCAAAATTTCAAATCAAGAGAGAGGATATAAGCTGGAAAAGCCACTTCAATATTTGTCAGAGTATGAAGTCCTTAAAGTAGCCAAACCCTTTAAGATCAGTGGGGAACAAATCGATGGGGCAATAAAGTTTTAAGGCGAGAACTACATAGTCGAAGCTAAGTGGCACGATGCTCCAACAGCAAGTGATGCACTTTACCACTTTGCATATAAAATTGAAGGCAAACTGTATGGCCGTGGCTTCTTCACATCTGTAAATGGATTCTCTCGAGGTTCCTTTGCAGCACTAACTTCGGGTAAGTCTATTAACAATACTTATCGACGGTGGAGATTTGAGCTATATTTTTTGGGGTTATATAACCTTCACCAGGTTACTTGATTCTAAAGTTAGAGCTGCTCAAACACAGGGCTACATTTACTTTGATCCGATGACCGGCAAAAGTAAACATTAAACCAAATATCTAACAATCATAAAAGCCCAGGAACTGGTCTTACCCCTGTCAAGTAGACAGTATAAAAAAGCCTAAGCAGCCAGTGTGTTTCGGTATTCCACCGGAGCACACTGGCTGCTTAGGCTTTTTTGGAATCATTCATGGTTATAAAACCATATGTATTTTTCAATGGCTTGAAAGAGTTCTTCTTCTGTTCTACACTCAGAAAAGTACAATGTCTTGGTTTTGAGATGCAAAAAAAAGGATTCAATGCAGGCGTTATCAAGGCAGTTTCCTTTGGGAGAGTGGCTACCTTTTATGCCAAGTTCCTTTATTAGCTTATTGTACTGCTTAGACGTGTACTCGAAGCCCTGATCAGAATGCAGGATCGCTTCCTGCACGTCTCTTTTTTTGCTCAGTTGTTCGACAGTATCCAATACGAGCTGTAAGTCATTTCGATGAGAAATCTTCCAACTAACAACTTCGTTGTTATAGAGGTCCTGGATGACTGAGAGATAGTAAAATCGACTTTGAAGCGATACAAAGGTGATATCTATTACATACAAGTGATTTGGCTTGTCCGTTTTAAACTTACGGTTAAGCAAATTAGGATTAATAACAGATACTGTTTTACCAAAATAACATCTCTTCTTTCGGATAATAGACCGAAGGTTTAGCTCCTTCATCAGCCGGTATACGCGTTTGTGATTCACATTCCATCCTTTCTTTCTTAAAGCAATTTGCATTCTTGGATATCCGAAGTATGGATGAGCATGGTGGATCTCTATTAGATGTTCCTTCTGATTTTGATTCTGCTCCTGTCTGAATGATGGTTTTCCTTTTGTACTGAGCCATTTGTAGTAACCGGATCGAGACACTCTCGCAATTTCCACTAACCAAGTAAGCGGATATTTTTTACGTAACTCATTTATGATTAAAAACCGATTTACTTTCCATATCTTTCCCCCAGATGCACCTTTAGTTATTGCTTTATAGGACATCCCTCTTTCTTGATACAATTTTACTGCCTTCAGCTTAAACTCTTCGGAATAACATTTGAATTTTTGACCTTTTTTAGCTATAGGAAAATAAACAAAAGAACTTTTATTTTAAACTGATCAAAACCTTAGCCCCACTTATGATACGGCTAACTGTAACGTATCTAAGTGAGGTTTTATATAGTGTTTTATGGTCTAAAGTATGTTTTCCCTTTTGCATGAGGATAGTCACCAAATAACCACACTTCTTGCCTATCAATCATTAAGAGGTCGCATAATCATTCCCCAAAGAAAAACCGCCATTATACTCCCTTTCATCTGCCAATAAGTAAAATAACGAAATATACCTTTTTCACAAAAATAGGCAGGGTTCACATGTTGGCCTGCTTTAATTAGACTCGTTCTTTGCTTTATATACCTCACGCAGGTTTGTGCCATAAATATATCCCAATTATTTCCTTCCACTAAGCCCGGCGAGCCATATTCTCTAGTGAATGATAATATTGATTCATTGTTTGTTCCAGATATCCTCACTTATGGTATGGTTGATCATATCATATAACAGGGGAAATATTTAGGTCACCTTAAAAAGATCAGAACTTTTGACTGGTTAATTGTCAGCATGACGTATTTCCATAAACCACACTACAATAAGAAAACCGCACATTAGAGAACGGCCAATTTTAACAATACTATTCTTTAATATACTAAATATGGTTGATGTAAAGTTTCTTTATTGAATGAATGTATCGGTCCAAATATTCCCTCAACTTCGGCCTGAAAATTAGTTATATCATCAATATACAGAACTCTTAAATTCTTGATTGCTCTAGAACAAGAAACATATAATAAATTTTGTACTTGTTCAAATTTATCTTTGTTTTCAACCTCTAAAGTTTGTGAGTGCGTATACTTTTCAAAGAAGAAATTAAAATAATCTCTACTTCTTCCAAATGCATTTTCCATAATAATTATGACATTATTAAACTCGAGTCCTTTTGTTCCATGATACGTATGGTAAATTATATGACCCTCATGTTTATTTGATATATACTTATACCACAAACTATATTCATACATATTTATATCTAATAGTTTTTGTATAGTTTCATTTGCATTTTCGATTTCATCATCTGATAAATTTGGAAATAACTTCTCAAGAAGATGATTTTTAAATATATCAAATGAGATATTCTCAAAGTCAAAAATGGCATCTATAACTTTTTTATATTTTCCTTCAACATTTTTGAAATAGTTTAATGAAACTGACTTTATATAATCACCTAGTGTTTTTCCCTCATTTTGTTTCAACAATTGGATTAATTTTCTTAAATCTATAATATTCATATCTTGATATATGCTTTTATGAATAATATTAATGACTGGGGTTTTTCCATTATCAAGATTATTTTTTAATTCAATTATCTTGAATAATAAATTAGGTATTTCACCAAGCTTTAATATATCGGCACTTAAAAGCTCAGTATTAAGTTGGTCATAGTTGATACCACTATATTTATTTGTTTGTTTAAAAGTATTATATATGTTCTCAAAGCCACTATACTTTGCTACAGATTCATTTGTTAAAACTAAACAATGCAGTTGATTTCTTGGTGAAATTCCCCATTCGTATTCATACTTTTTTATAAAGTCATTTATTTCATTCGGACTCCCTATGTAAAACTTTACACTACCACCCTCACAATCATCATAGATTGATACTTGCTTAATATCATCATTTCTAATTCTATTGATTACCTCAATGACTTCTTTTGTAGACCTTCTATTAAACTCTTTATCTATTAATATTAAGTCTGAATGAATTTCAATTATCCTTTTTCCAACACCCGTATTATAAATATTCTGAGCGGTATCCCCAAAGTATCCAATAAAAATTTTATGGTCGATTCTTCTCGCATTATTTTGCAAATATTTCATGATTAATACTACTTTTTCATTGGTATCTTGATATTCATCAATAAAAATATAGGGATATTTATCAATAATGAACTGCTTTAATAGATTATATTTCTCTATTATTTTTAAACCGTATTCTATTAAAGTGTCATGGCTAATTCGCATTTTATGTAATTGATCTCTGTTATAGTTAGAATTGTATACTACAGAATTATATCCTTGTTTGTTTAATTGAATGTTTTCATAACATTTGGTATAATTATCTATTTTGTATATTGTACTTACTAATTTTCTAAAATCATTAATGTTTTTAATTATTTGTGGAAAGTCTTTTAAGAGTTCTTGAAATACATTTCTCAACGCAGCTGCCTTAACATTATAATTCTGATAAAATAACTCTTTATTTTCTATCATTATCCTTATAAAATTTTCTTTTTGCTCGTTATCTAATTCTCGATAATTCCCATATTTCTTATCTTTTTCTAAATTATCTTCTAAATTATTAACCTCTTCTTTCAGTTTTTCTTTATGGATTTGTACTAATTCTTTTTTGTAATCCTTTATTAGATCCCAAATTCTCTCGTGTATTGTAGAAATCAACACTAAATCTGTATTACCAAGTCTCTCTTTTACTTCTTCTGTTGCAACATTTGTATATGTAATACAAATAATTTTTTGATTATGTTTTCTTAAAGTCCTCTCATATTTATTTATTACATATCTGATGCTTTCAATTAGTGCATACGTTTTACCAGCACCGGCACCCGAATTAAATATGATACTTTCATTTTTATCTATTGAATCAAAGATGGCATATATTGACTGATTTTCTTTTTCTCGATTAGCCGGAGATACTATTGATAAACACATTTCTACTCCCCTCCTTCTAACTTTTTAGTTAACCATGAAAGTCCATTTTCAATATATTTTGGCAAAGAAGGAATTGTTTCATCCTCGGTTTTGGTTATAAACTTGTAGAGTAATTCGTTGGCAAAGTCGCTTTTGTTATTTGACAACTTCCTTTGAAGCTTATACGAATTTTTTTTAACATTATTGAAACTACTATCTTTACCTATAATTCCCCTGTATATATCAGGTTTAATTTTTACTAATACACTATTAATAAGGGAATGATTATAATTGGTTAGAATAAAAGCTTCTTCAAAGCTTGTTGCATAATATCCCTCGATATTTCCCTGATATGCAATATACATGTTATTTATTTCAATCTTTTCGGACAGTCCATCTAATTTATCGGAATTCTCATTGTACTTTTTTATTGTTTTATTGGTTGTCACTCTATCCTTTAAATTATTGATTTGTTCAAATGTTTCCTTTTCTATTTTGTTTCTTTTTATATCTAGATCTGTAATTATGAGTGCAGGCACTTTTAGCAAATTTATTAATTCGTGATAAACAAGTCCATGAGCTCCGTCAATATTGAAAACAGATATGTAGTATTTATTTAAACCCTCTTTTTGATCTATATAATATTTAAGGAGTGTCTCTTCTGTTATCCCTTCAACAAAAATAATAGCATCAGAAAAAAACAGTTCAGATACTTTATACTTAATATGTTTCTTAAGGAATTTAAGATCATCCTCTATTTTATTTGCATCAATTTCGGTGTTTTTAGGAATAATTATTTCATCATTCAAATTTACTACATGAGTATGGTGATCATTTATCGTTACGTAATTTATGTTATTGAAAGTATTACCAGTATGAATTTTACTGTTCAGTATATGTGATGAATGTGTTGTAATTATCAACTGGCTATTTACATTTTTATTTTTACTTTTCAAAAGAGAGGCAATCACATCATTTATATTTTTTATAAACAACTCTTGCATCTGTGGATGCATGAATGTTTCGGGCTCTTCAATAGAGATTAAATTCACTTTGCTATTAAAGGAGTTTTCCGGGTATTTCTCCATATAATCAATTAAATCTGCTATTATCACCATCAGATTTGTATATCCTAAACCAAATTGATTCTCGGGAATATTATTATCTTGTTCAATATACTCATATTCTATTAAATTATTTATTAATTTTTGAAAAGTCAAATCTGCATTTAATGACATTTTAAGTTTATCAATAGATTCAATTTTCCCTAAAGATTCGTTTATATCCTTAGTATGTTTTTCATGAATTATTTTAGTGAGGCTCATATTAATACTATTTATGTTTGAATCAAGGTCTTGTTCTCCTTCTTCAATTAACGATTTAAAGCGATATTTAATTATTGTACCAAAAGCTTTTGAAAGACTGTTTTCATTTTCAATATTATTAGCCTTAATTGCTCTCAATTCAATCAAATTACTAATGTTAAATTTATTTATAACCTCTCCACTTGCATTGTAATAATTTACTTTAAATCGTGTCTCATCTATTAGTGCTAAAAACTTTTTAAAGTGAACACTTTCATTTTGCTTTCCCAGTAGCCCTTTGACATCTCTAATAAAAGTTTCTTCATCTTCTAATTCAAATTTTACGAGAATTTCTAATTCGGATTTATCTACATCCTCCAAAAGCATAAAAGGAACAAGATTAGTAATTATATCGTTACTATTATCTTCAATTCCAATGCCTATATTAAATTGGAGAAAAGGAGTTTCAACTCTTTGGGGGGATTTTCCAAATTGATCTAGTAATCTCTTCAAATAAGAAAAATTAAAATCATTTGCTTTAAATTTACCCTCTTTATTTATCAATGTATCTAATGCATTAATAATAGTTGTTTTACCGGAATTGTTTTTTCCAACTATCAATGTAGTTGTTGGTGCAATATTTATCTCTTTACCCTTTTTCTGTTCTTGATAACTCTTTGCATCAACAAATTCTATTTTGTTGTTTTCTATTCCAAATTTCCTAAAATTGCTGATTCTTAAACTCTTTAAGTACATAAAATCTCCTCCTTAACTACAAACGGAACATATTATAGCCACTCACATCTTTATTACGGCCCTCTATGAAAGTCGTCAAAACTTTGACACGGCAAAAGACGCATTGCTGATACAGTGTTATTTTTGAAATTTCAAAACAGACTTACTTTCTTTTCTGTCTTTCTATTATCGTTCATTGGTTTTATCTCTGGAATTTAGGAATTTATAAAAATTTAAAACTTTATGTTAGGAAACAAAAACGATAACTGTTTATTTTTAAATGTGTATTTTTGATATTAAAATTTTAGCATATAATATCAAATTTTGTCCTTTTAAAAAAACCTAACCTTATCGACAGGGTCTCTAACAAATCTAATTTCGCCGTCACTTATGATACGGCTCACCGGACTTAATCTTAATTGAATAGATAATCTAGAGGCTATTCTTTTTTATTTTCTGATCAGATATTATCGAAAATAAATCGAAACTTTCTTTGAATAAATAATAATAGTTAACGACGGAAAATCATTTAATCTTTGGTCGCTAAAAACTTATCATTCCCGCTACTTCCTTTTATCCACATGTCTCTTATTTTTATAATTTTTTACTTGCGTAGATATCCATTCAGACAATTTTGGCATATACTCTTTAATGTAGGTTTGCCTTCTTCCAATCAGTTCATAAATGTCCTTAAACAAAATTCCCTTATTATTAATTTCACACTGATCAAAATATCTATCAATTTTTGTTCTATACTCTATCTCTAGTCTACTTAACCTACATTTTCTTTGTTCTTCCCTTGCTTTATCAATAATCTCTCTTAGTCCATAAATCCCTAGCAACTCAGGTGTGCAATTTAACGAAGCAGCTATATATTTTATAGAAATTTCCTGATCCTTTTGTTTAAATTCTTTCAATTCCTTAAGAACTCTATCCGTCCATATTCCTTTTGAAACTCTCTTGTATCTTTTCTTATCCTCGTATGATTCAAACAAAAAATAGTACTGAACCTTTTTAGAAGAAAAATAATAAAAGTATTCACTCCGACTCATTCCGAACATTTTTTTAGCATTCTTAAATAATGTTCCTGACTCATTTATTAACTGTTTAAACACAGAGACAAGATCCTCCGGTTGATTAGTAGGTGTATACTGCTCACATAAATCTGAACGCAATAACTTATGTTGCACCAAATACCCGAAAATTTCAGTCAGTTCTTTTTCGGGGATTTTGGTATCTCTATGAATCTGTTTTCGATTGATTCCAAAATTTAATAAATCCCTTACTAATTCAATTTTAACAATTCTATTACCAACCTGCTGCCATTCTTCCGTTTCTGCATTAATTCCATATTTCATGAAACAATTTGTACATACATGTGCATTATAGTATCGTATCTTTTTTTCTTGTAAGTGTGATATATGCTCAATTTTCCTCATCGTTACATTAGTTTTATATGAAGAACACCAAGGTGTAAGACAATGTTTATTACGTGTATCTTGATTCTTTGGTATAGACCTTATAAAAATAGGAGGGACTTTTAACTGTGCGAAATCATGGATACTTATTTGTAGTGCCTCTAAAATATTTATCAATTGTGGAAAAGTTACATGCTGGGGAGAATCCTCGCCATTCACAAATCTAATTATCCTATGAATATAATCCTCTCTTATTTTGCTTTTGATTTTCCTGAAGTTATACTCTTCTTCGGGTGCATTTGCAGCGTAAAGAATAGAATAGGAAATAATTTTGTCGCTGGGGACACCCGTGATACGAGGTGCAATTCGAGATTTTTTATTCAACATATAGTTCCATTTAATATATTTTTCAGATTGATAATTAATCTCTTTTTCATCTTCAATTTTCTGTATTCCCTGGGTTGTCAGCTTTGAATGGCAATACTTACATTGCATAATAGCTAGATTTTCTGATATATACGGTTGTAATTCCATGCAGTTTTGACAACTAGATTGTAATCTGCACAAATGTATATTGCACATGTCAATCTCTTTTACCTGCCATAAAAGTTTATAGTAACCTTGTTCCTTTAGGCATAATGGGCAAAAATATCTTTTATTAATTTCAATTAACTTTGGTAGTGCAATCAGTATCTGTTCACTTGTATAATGACCCTCTTCAATTAATTTATTTACAAGTGGCATGAATGTCATAGATTGAATTTCATACTCTGAGATCTTGAGTAGTTTTGAGAGTCGAAACATATCGATTCTCCCATCTACAAAAACATCAAATCTAAACGTTCTTCTCCAGATATCTTTGTTGTTCCTTTTAGTGTTTACCATTTTTAAAATGCGCTTATAGTCAAAATAATTTGCCGTACCAACGCGCAAAATATACGATGTTAGTGATTCCACTTTCCTCATTCTTGGTCTAACAGTAAACTTTTGACTCACACTTACTCCCCCTTAAAAACTTGGGTAAAAAAGCCTGATTACCATTTTCTTTAGAAAAAACCAAAATCCCTTTATATTCGACACCCAGATTGGTGTAAATTTAAGGGATTTCCTACATTATTCCTTGTATTTTATTATTATTCAACTTTCCCTTTTCATGAAAATGCTTTTAAAGCAAAAAACACCTCCAAGTATCCCTCCTTATGTTACGACAAACTCGGGTTTCCTTGAAGATATTTTGATTGTTTTGCTTTATGGGCTAGTCGTTCTCGAAACCAATTCTTTTACCTTTTTATTATGTATCCGCACTCTTTCTTCAACAAATACTGTTAGTTCAGGGGCGATTCGCCACAATAAGTTTCTACGTTTTTGAAGATCTTTATATAGCTGACTTGAAAACACTCTGGTTTGAGAGCGTTCCATCAGATATTCCTCCACGAAACCATAAATCCTTTCTTTCTCCATAAAAACTCGCTCTTCAATTTGACTCTTCTTCATCTTCTTTATGTAAGGACAGCATCCCCAATTTCGGATGGTATTGACACTTACCCCTATTTGTTCAGCGACAGCTCCTATCGTGATTGTAGTCTCCTGATGATACATCTCCTCTACAACCCTCTTTACTTTATTGAGATTCTGTTCAGCATTGTTCCGCTTCGGACGTTTTCTCGTTTGCATCAGTAACTCTTTCATTACTATTTTATGAAAACGGTATACCAAAAAATGAACATAATTCGTCCAACAACCCCATTTTCGTATGCTTTTTAAAGGCACATTTTTCTTAATAGCAGCTATAAAAGGCCCCAACACTTGAGTTTCTATTTGAATTGAGTCAGTTTCATATGCACAAAATTTAATGCCCCTTGTGTAAAAATAGGCTATACACCTTTTTAACTTGTCTAAAGACAATCCGCTCTTTTCTATGATAGACGTAATATGTTCCCCTTCACAAAGGCTATTTTTAATTAGATGGTAAGCACTTATAAAATATGTCCTCTCCTGCAATTCTCCCTGATCATTGATAGCATACTCACAGCCACAGTCTAAACAAGACAAATAATAGGAAAGTACCTGCCCACTCTTTTTTCTTTTAAATGTAGTTCCTGTTTGTATTAAGCCACCATCAACACCCAAGTTCTCACACCATGGTGCTTGACATGATAACATCTCTTTCTTTAATCGAGTTGGATTGAGGACCGAATCAATAAATGGTTGTGGCAACTCCATATTCAAGAAATCATCAATATCCAAGTGTTTTTCCCAAAGTACCTCAAGGATATAGGAAATATGTAACGTACGTTTTTGTTTTAAAGAATCTCTCGCGTGCTGTAACAATGTAGGAAGTTTACAGGCTCTCTGAATGTCAGATATAGCTCTTTTTTTATCAAAAATGACTTGTCTGTTGTTTATTAGATATAACATGCGAAGAGCAACATTTTGCGGGGAAATTTTAAGATCTGAATAATTGAGTAGTTGGTTCCAAGAATACCACCACCAACTCTGTTGATCCCAATCAATGTCACGTTCGCTTGGGGAATCCAAGACTCTGCTTAAATCTAAATCACAATAAGGACATTTATCATGAACATAAACATCACGGTATTTAATCCCTTTTGCGCAATGTGGACACTTATCTTGTAACAGTCTACAATGAGTCATGCATGCGTCGATACCCTTGATTCGCCAAAGCAATCGGTGGTAAGGTTTATTCTTTAAACAAGCTGGACAAAAATAAAGCGTTTCACGAAGCATACCTGAGGTAAATCGTGATCGTTCAATTTCCGTTCCCACAGCAAAAAGCTGCAATAAATTATAAAGAGTGAGTGAAAGCAGTTCATTTGGTTCCCGGCGAATAGTATTTGACAGTTTTTCTATGTTTATTATGTTTAAAGGGCAAAAATCCAACAAGGTGATCTCGTCATACTGAGCGTAATGATTTTGTTCAGTTTTCAAGTAATTCCAAAAGGATAAGAAGCTAATTCCGTTTGCTTTCGAGATACGTCTTAAATAACTCGAAAGTGATTCACCTTCAAATGGACGTAAACGCACCGTTAAATGTTTGTTTTCCATTGATCTTCTCCAAAAAGGATTTATTCTCATGATTTTCCTTTTGTGAAAAAGATATACCCTTTCATGCATAACATCTTCCTATGCCAGCATAACAAAATCCATACTACCATCAATATATATGGGGACTGACGTTATCCTGCTAATTAGTTGAGAAAAGGCAGCGTATCAACATATGATAGCTGCCTTTCTATGTTGTTATTGAACTAATCGTTTCCCTTTAGTTCAAAGCGGCTTGTTCAGTCGTCTCTTCTCTATATAACAAGTTTCTTGGAAAAATAGTTTGAAGCTAATAATTGCTCATAAATACCCACCGAATCATGCATTCGAATCATTTCCAAAGCTTGTTTAAATGAGATCCCTGTATTCAACGTAAAACTTCTTGCGGCGTGCAAGAAATTCTCATGCCTTTCAGCAACAGAATCATTTGAAAGTTCCCTTAAAGAGTATCTAGCAGTGAATGGTGAAGGTTCCATTGATGTTAAGAATTTAATTATGTCATAACTCTCTTTTTTTGCTTTTTGTTGACCTGTAACACTCCCAGCAATTGCATTCCAAGGAGGTAGTACCCCTTTATTCATGCAATATGTCTCAATCAAGATACCCTCTAAAATTTTGAGTTTTGTTCTGTTACTATCTTTGGTAAAATCTCGAATGCTAAATTCTTCAGGATCATATCCAAACCACTTATAGATATTATTTCTTGTTACCGCCTGACTCAAAGGTGATTGAACAAAAACTGAGAAACCAAGCTTTTCATTAGTCTGAAAATATTCTTTAATCTTTTCATATTTACAGCTGGAAGGGTCTACTGAAAGTAATCCGTTATGTTGTTTAAAACGTTCAGCTAAGTCTACCGCTAACCCAATATAATACAATTCATTGGTGTAGTAATCCCAGTAACTGTATATACCTGAAGAAGCCCAGCCATAGCTTTCTGTTGCCGAACACAGATCATCAAGAGCGTAAGCTATTTGGTTCATCTCTTCTATACGATAAGCATCTATTATAATAGTTCCAAACATTAACAACTTCCTCTCGATGTTATTAACTAACTGGATGCTAGTCCTTCAGTAGGTCGGTCAGTTCCCGTACTTATGACTTGCACCTACTTAAGTATTATTACACCACCTTATTCATGATCTTTTCGTAATCATATTGATCGCTGAATGGATTCCAATATCTCTGATTTCTAAGCATATGCCGGATGCTTTTCAGTTTTGCCAACGTCTGACCCCTCCTAAATATGACTAGTTCTATTCCTAGCTATCTAAATATTCCTTTAGCACCTATGTAAACATGTACTGCATGTATTTCGGCGAATATCGATCCGACCAGCATCATGGGAGAAAGTAACCTTCAGTTTTCCAACAAGCATCTCCTGCACCACTTGTTCAAAGGTGTCCGGATCTATCTATTACCCCCACATCGCCAAATACTTCACCCTCCACTACTAACTTAAGAACATTTCCAATTATAATCCATATTCTCTATTTTCATATTATTACCCGTTAGCGTGGAAAATACAGCTGCCTTAAATTTATCGAAGCGGTATCTTAATTATAGTTATATTTACTAATCATCTGTTTCTTGTTTCAAATCCTCTTCCAACATTGCCTTACGTTCTTTATCAGTAAGATCTCCAAGTACATTTTGAAATGCTCTCTTTAGAATAGCCCCAGATAATTGTAAGCCAGAAAAATTATTAAAATCAGGGTTATATACTCCAAGAATTCTATACGCTTCTTGGAGAGCTTGTACAAGATAACCAGGACGACCAAAACTGTATTGGTGCAAGGCTAGTGGTAAAGATGTAGAATCATCAGCAAGACCTACAGGATATGGAAGATCTAACTGCTCTTCTATTAATGATAAAAATTGAAGAAATTTCGCGTCACAGGCCTTAAACCGATCCAATCGTATTGGTGAAAATCGTTTTCGATACTGAGGATCTAACTTTCTTAGCTCATCAACATCAGGAGTTCCTACACACACCAACGTAATCTTACCGGCGTTCGCAACATGTTTTATAGCTTCCATCGCATCTTCTTTGGCCATATTTCTTGTTCGTCTGATATGATCAATCTCATCTAAAATCAGCATTTCAACTCGCTGTGTCTCCAATAAATGAAATGCCTGTGTTTTGACTTCTCCTATTAATGGTCTTCCTGGTAAACGGGGAGCTCCTAATGCTTTCACTATGCTATGATAGAATTCTAACACAGTAAAAGGATGAGGAAGGTTCAAATAGATAACAGGTTTGATATCAATTTCCGTTCCGTCATCCTCAATATGAACATACCCACTATTTTTTTCAGTATACTTTTCACAAAGCATTGTCTTACCTACGCCAGAGACTCCCATTAGGAAGTAGTGACTATACGTTGTTTTCGATTCTTTAGCTTGGTTCATCACTCGTTTTGAATCAAACATTTCCCATATTTCATTTACTCTTGGATGTACAACGTATAAATTGGCTACTCTGTTTGCAAACTCTTTGAAGGGATTATAAGCTGTCATAAGTACCACCTATAGTTTTTTTTGTTGCTTTTGTAAATCAAACAAATCAAATAAGTCTACTTGCGGCTCTTTACTGATCTTTGAAACTTTGGGTGTACTTAATGTGATCTCGAAGCCTAGCTTCTGTGCTTCTCTAATCTCTTTTCTGTTTAATTTTTTCTTCTCCTCAACTTTGTCTTTCAGGTATGCTTTCGCTTCCTTCAGGTGACGAGAACCAGGTATTCTATTAATCGTTAATTTACCACGATCTCGCAGGTACTCTCTCATTTTTTTATATCTGTAACTATTGACCCCGTATAGTTCGTCTGCAGACGGATTGGCCGCTAATAATTCTACGTATTCATTTGTTTTTGGCTGATGAAGATAAATTTTGGAAATATCATCAATATCGTACTTGATCTTATACTTTACATCTCTCCTCCCGACTAAGTTGGATAACTCGTTTGATCTGTATTCAACGTTATTTAATCTTACCCCGTCGCGGGTATACGGCTTTTTATCCGTTGGTAATAACTCGATTTTGTAATATTCCTCATCCTCCTCATTAATCCATTCTGGGAAACCAGTAATATTTAAACCCAAATAATACCTCGCAGCCGGCGTAGGAGTGTCTAACGGTAGCGAACGGTGCACACGATGATGATATATATCTGTAATAAAGATGGTCAGAAGCTCAATCACATCGTCTAAGGTATAAATTGCATGCTTTTCGGGTTCATACTCTCCTAGTTCCTCAACTGAACTTTTTCGAGTACCATCTAAATTATGAATGATTCCCCAGTTCAAGGTCCCAAATAATCTTTCGATTGTACCACCGTAATTAGGAGTCTTTACAGGTCTATATCTCACTTCTGACTGAAGCGTTTCATTAATCATTCGTTTAACCTCTGCATTTTTGAATTCGGGACCATTATCCATATAGATAATGGAAGGTATGCCATGAATATCCCACTCGTTTATTGTGTTGTATTTCTCCTTCGACCTTTTCAAAAAGATGCCGTGTTGAATGGCTTTTCTTACCTTATTTGCAGATGGTCGTTCAAAGGAAACATACATGCACCAAACCATTCTGGTATATACGTCTATACCTAAAGTGATCCAAGGACGCCCCATAACCTCTCCAGACTTATCAATAACATCAATATCTAATAGTGTATGATCAATTTCTACGATATGGAGTGGAAACATCGCTTCCTCATTCGACCATCCACGTTGTATAGGATCATATATTTCTCCAGCCTTTTTACCATTACGCATTCTTTCTCTGATTTGCTTATTAATTCTTCCTAATAATTTCACAACGGTTTCATAAGATAAGGGCTCTAGTTTTTCTTTCAAACATTTAGCTTCAAGGGAATCACTAATACTTTGTATATTAGGTTTTTTGGTGATCAAAAATTCAGTTTCAATAACTTCTTTCAGGATGGGTATATATTTTTCGTCTTTTCTGATGAAGATGGTATCAAGGACAAGTTCTTTCTTTTTCGGATGACATATGTATAGTGGCTTTTCATCACTTCTGATTCTGTCACTTTTTAAAGCATTTTTTCTAATTAAACCCTCGATACCCGTTTTTCCACGTTCCTTTTGTTCGTTTCGATAATTTTCTAAATATCGTTTTATTGTCCTGGTTGATATTTCCATTTTTCGGGATATGCGTTCTAATAAAGTCTTTTGTGATAATCTTTCAAGAGCTGTTACACCATCGAGATACTCTTGATAACGTCCAGCAAGTTCATACTTCGCTTTAACATCACCATTTTTTACCTTCTCCAATAATAGCACTGGTTGAATGGCTTCAAACTTTCTCGATACCTCATTTCGCTTGTCTTCGTCCAGTGCATCCAAAGCAGAGCTATGTCTTTTTTTCTCTTTTTCAACCTTATAGTTTACCTTTTTTGTCATTGTGGAACTTGCAACAAATGTATGATTGGTAACCAATGCTATATAGTCAAACATCTCTTCCTTAGCGTCTACGTCACCTACTACTATCACAAAAACTTTTGGGGGGTCAAGCTCAGTTACTACATATCGTTTTCCATATAAATGAAATTGATCATTTACCTTGAGGTTATAAAGATTCAAGTCGATCACTCCCGTCTAGATACAGTAATAAGTGGTTAGCGTAATTCCCCAAGCAAATGACGCTACTTTCGTTCAAAACTTCTTGAATATTCGAATAAATAACACCTGACGCTATCAAGTGATAAATGATCGGGAGAATATATCGAAAATCTGTTTTTGCCGAAAAACTTAGTGCCAAATCCAGAATTGTCGAATTTCTCATAGTAGAGAGCTTTAAAATGATCTCATCAATCCATTTATCATATGTCGTTCGTTTTTTTAAGTAAGGGGTCAAAAATTTGAGGTTACGCGTGATATTATCCGGCAATTTCTTGGGATAAATAACGCTATATTTCCAATTTCGAGCCTTGGATAATTGCTGACACTTTTGATTGCACAACTCAAATTTTTTATTAGTTTGTTCTGGAGACTCTTTAATCTGATACAAGTGTGGGACAGAACCCTGTCTGAATACAAGAACATCGGGTACATGCAACCATTCCTTCACATCTCCCTGATCATCCAAGTACTTTATAGGGACCTCTATAGGCTGTACATAATATCGGATCGTTGAATGATCTAGCTCTAATAAATAATAAAACAGGCACTCCCCCAGAGATTGATACCCTACTTCCTTGCTCATTTTTTGACTTGAAATTGTTCCGATTATATGTGGGTTCTTTTCACTTCCTTTGTTTTCAATCTTCCGTTTTGGTGTAAAATCAACATCTTCTTTCACCCAATTATGATTTGACCAATCCATACAATCCCTCATTTATGATTAAAATCATCGAAAAGTGACAAAAGTAGTTACTGGAAATACTCTCCTATATCTAAGCATAGAGTAACCAATATGTCCATTATTATCCAAAAAACGTTTTTTACTTAATAAACAAAAACACCTTGATACAGAAAGATATTTACTGTATCAAGGTGTTAAATTTAGTGACATTTTTTTATTCCAGCCAGGGACAAAGTTTAAATCCCGTTGGGGACAAACTATATTACTGACCACATTTCCATGCATAAAAACAAATCCACCCTACTCCACCGTCACACTCTTAGCCAAATTCCGTGGTTTATCCACATCCAGACCACGAGCTGTAGACGCAAAGTAAGCAAGCAATTGCAATGGAATGACAGTTAATACCGGAGCTAAGATCGGCAGTGTGCGTGGCACATATACCACTTCATCCACTGTTTTCTCCAATTCTGTATCTCCTTCAAACGCGAGACCTAGCGTGTAGGCGCCGCGGGCTTTGACTTCAACGATGTTGGAAACCGTCTTGTCAAATAGGTCTGGCTGGGTAGCCAATGCGATCACTGGTACATTCTCTTCAATGAGAGCTAGGGTACCGTGTTTTAATTCACCCGCTGCGTAAGCTTCGGAATGAATGTAAGAAATCTCTTTTAGCTTCAGGGAGCCTTCCAGCGTCACAGCATAGTCGAGACCTCGTCCGATGAAGAACAGGTTTTGAACATCCTTTGTTACAGAAGTAGCTACCTTGCGTAGGCCCTCTTCCATTTCTAGAATGTTAGCTGTTTGAGTTGGAATTTCTAATAGGTGATCGACAATCTCAGCGATTTGTGCATCTGTTTGTGTACCTTTTACCTGTGCAAGATAAAGCGCAAACAGATACAGAGCCAAGCTTTGGCATGTATAAGCTTTTGTAGAAGCAACCGCTACCTCTGGGCCTGCCCAAGTGTAGATAACTTCATCTGCTTCACGAGCTACTGAGCTTCCTACTACGTTGCTGACTGCCATTACTTTAACGCCTTGTTTCTTCGCTTCACGCAGAGCCGCGAGCGTATCTGCTGTTTCTCCTGATTGACTGATGACAACCACTAACGTCTTATCTGTGAAGATCGGGTCACGATATCTAAATTCTGAAGCGATCGCTACCTCGACAGGAATGCGTGTCAGCTTCTCAATGACTTCTTTCCCGATTAATCCAGCATGCATCGAAGTACCGCATGCTACGATATACATTCTGTCAAAAGCAGCTAGCTCTTCTGGAGTCATTTTCATCTCAGGAAGTAGCACACGCTTGGTTTCCAAATTAATACGGGAGCCAATTGTATCTCGCATTGCTTTTGGCTGCTCATGAATCTCTTTTAACATAAAGGAGTCATAGCCGTCCTTCTCCGCTTGCACCAAGTCCCAATCCACATGGAAAATTTCACGCTCCACAGGCTCGCCTGTCTCTGCCACTGTCAACTGGATGTTATCGCGAGTTAAAACAGCCATTTCACCTTCATTTAAAATGTACATATCACGCGTATGCTCCAAAATAGCCGGGATGTCAGAGCCAATAAACGCTTCCCCTTCACCAATACCCACGATGAGTGGACTTGCTAAACGTACGGCAATTAATTTATCTGGTTCGTGCTCTGTCATGATACCAAGTGCATAGGCACCGCGCATTTTTTGTATAGCCTTGCGCACTGTAGCTACGATATCGCCATTATATAGGTCGGACAATAGATGAGCGATGACCTCTGTATCTGTTTCAGACAGGAACTCATATCCTTTTGCTATCAATTCTTCCTTGATAGTCAGGTAATTTTCAATAATCCCATTATGAACAACTGCAAATTTATGCGTTTTGTCTAAATGAGGATGAGAATTTTCATCGGAAGGCTTTCCGTGTGTTGCCCAACGAGTATGGCCAATTCCAGCCATTCCCGCTAGCGGTCTGTCTCTTAGGCGCTCTTCTAACGTAGCAATCCGTCCCTTGGATTTTGCATGATCCAAACCTTGCTCCGTCATTACTGCTACACCTGCAGAGTCATACCCACGATATTCCAGCTTACGCAGACCTCCAATAACGATATCCTGCGCCTGTTTACTTCCAATATATCCAACGATTCCGCACATAGTAATAGAAACCCCTCTCTAATGGACAGGGGTACGACCCAACTGAATTTGCTAACGGGGTGTACCCCCGTCATTCCTTTGCAAATTTTTATCTATAAGGTAATTGTGAACATATCATACTCAGATTTTGTCCATAAAGTTGCCCCTATGTTTTGTAACTGAGCTTACGGTCCTGATACATGACCGGGAGGCATCCGCCGAACATTTCGATAAACCTCCACCTCGTCCACTGTGCTCCATGTCGGGCAGCCACAGTGCTGGCGCTTTTAAAAGATATCTGTGATCTTGAAAATGAAAATCCTCTCCCCCCTCCTTTTTCTGATATTCAAATCCTTTCTTACTTTAGCACAGCTTTGTGCGGGGGACAATATCTCTTTTCCGCTATGACCCTCATAAATTAATGATAAATGGCTAAGATTTCCCCACACTTTATGTTATGTAGGTGTAGGTATGAATGTGTTACTCAAAAAATGTAGCGGAAACGCTCCCCTTGTCAGGGTTCAAAAGCACATAAAAAAAAGGAGCTGACGTAAGCCGCTCCTTTTTCTACCATTACTTTTATGCTAACTCCTTTTTAACAACCTCTACGATTTTTTGAACCATAACCTCTAGTTCATCAGCATCTGGCCCTTCTGCCATGACACGAACGATTGGCTCTGTGCCTGATGGACGAACCAACACGCGACCATTGCCCTGTAGACTTTCCTCTACCTCTTTAATCGCTTGCTCAATAGCTACGTTGCCATTTAGCTTTGTCTTATCCTCCACACGCACATTTACTAATAGCTGCGGGAATTTCGTCATCATCTGTTTTAGCTCAGACAATGGTTTGCCTGTTTCCTTGATGATGTTAAGCAGTTGCAGACCTGTTAATAAGCCATCCCCGGTAGTATTGTAATCCAGGAAAATAATATGCCCAGATTGCTCTCCACCTAGGTTATAGCCTCCACGAACCATTTCTTCCATTACATAACGATCGCCTACAGCTGTGCGTGTACTATTAATGCCTTGCTCCTCCATTGCTTTAAAGAAGCCAAGGTTAGCCATTACGGTCGTTACTACGGTATTGTTGTTAAGTTTGCCCTTATGCTTAAGAGCACGCGCACAGATAGCCATTAAATAATCGCCATCCACCAGCTCACCATTCTCATCGACAGCTATACAACGATCTGCATCTCCATCAAAGGAAAGCCCCAATACAGCCTTATGCTTCACAACCTCTTCCTGTAAGCGTTCTGGATGTGTTGATCCGCATTGATCATTGATGTTGATACCATTCGGGCTTGCACCAATCGTAATTACATCTGCCTCTACATCTGCAAATAATCTGGCTGCCAAGGAAGAGACCGCTCCATTAGCGCAATCCAAAACGATTTTCATGTCCTCAAAACGCTCATTTACAGAACTTTTGAGATGAGACAGGTATTTCTGGCTGCCTTCCAGATAATCGATTACAGTACCGATTTTGTCCCCTGTAGGGCGCGGTAACGTATCCTCTGGAGTATCCAGATATTTTTCAATCTCATTTTCGTCTTCATCTGACAGCTTAAAGCCATCGTTACCAAAGAACTTGATTCCATTATCCTCAAATGGATTATGTGAAGCAGAAATCATGACACCTGCATCTGCCCCTAAAGCCTTGGTCAGATACGCTACGCCAGACGTAGAAATTACTCCCAAACGAACTACTTCTGCACCTACAGAGAGAAGACCTGCGATTAGAGCACTCTCCAGCATTTGACCAGAGATACGCGTATCGCGACCAATAACTACCTTTGGTTTACCTTCTTCTTTGTGTCTTGTCAGTACGTATCCACCATCTCGACCGATCTTAAAAGCCAATTCAGGTGTAAGTTGCGTATTAGCAACCCCACGTACGCCGTCTGTTCCGAAATACTTCCCCATCCTTGTCCCTCATTTCTTTCCTAGTACACGTAATAGGCTATGTTCCTACTGTTTTTTTGTGATTTCTACCGTGACCTGATGAAGTGCATTCGATGCTATCTTGAGATAATCTGGTAAATTGTTATTGTAAACCAGCGGGATCTCATGCACACCTACAGGCAGCGAGCTTACATCTGCTACAATTTGAATGTCATTTGCCGTGAGGTCTTTTAGGATGTTAGGAGCACCGATCACATCGAAGCTTGCTGTGCTTAATTCCTGTCCATCCGCTGTTACGACTTTAGCAACCAAATCTTCAGCGAGTCCAGTTACCCTTAATGGTACGTTCTCCAATTTTTTGGTTTCAGATGGCACTATTTTCAGTGTGACATCTAACGTATCTGGGTCAACTTTTACCACTTTTGGCGCCAACGGCATTTTTAGTTGAAGTACCCGATCTGAAGTAATATTTTTTAAATCAATTGATGGACCCGAGTAGA
Source organism: Brevibacillus sp. 7WMA2 (assembly GCF_010748895.1). Lineage (NCBI taxonomy): Bacteria > Bacillati > Bacillota > Bacilli > Caryophanales > Paenibacillaceae > Brevibacillus > Brevibacillus sp. 7WMA2. The sequence continues at coordinate 4,008,134 of NZ_CP048799.1, read as the reverse complement.
TATCCATAGGCTTAATCACTTCATTTGGTCCGTATACCGTCACCTCTTGCGTGTTCATGGTGATACTAGCCAAACTATATCCATCTGGCAGCTCATTCGTCAAGTTTAATTTGAGCGGCACCATTTTGGACGGACTTGTCACCGGTATACTTACTTCAGCCACTAGCGGTGAGATTTCTGCGCCCGTCATCAGATTTCCTTGCTTGTCATACACTTTTAATTGGGCATTACTAGAAACAGTATCTGTCGCTCCATCTACATTGACAGCAGCTTTTACTACGCCAATCTTCTTAACCTGACTCGCTGGAACAGTAACCAGTACGCGGAATGGTTTAACGATAGGCTGTTTTAACTCATACCCATCCGCTGCCTTGCCAATTTTCTCGACCTGGACGTCCATTTCAACGGTTTGTTTTTCCTCTAATGTAACATCAATATAATCCGGTGTAATGGTCACTTTTGACCCATCGGGAAATCCGCGCGACTGTACCTGCAAACGATGCACTCCACTCGCTAAACCTCTAGCGTCTATAAATACCTCGTAGTTGTCAAAAATATTATATTTTAGAAAAGGATTGTTACTCTCCACTGCTACCTTAACCGATTGTAATTTGTTCGTAATCTCAAAATTATCGGCGTCATAATAAGCTTTGACCTTTGCACTCTCGATAATTCGAGTTGGCTGTACTGCTTCACTGGAATTGCCTTGCTCTGGCTCTAAGTTTACGATCATCCACAACATAATGGCCAAAAATAGGGCAATTCCGCGGACAAACCAATGACTGTTTAACCATCTATCCATTTTTTCGCCCCCATTGCCAACGACTTGCCATGGATTTACTCTTCGCTTGTGGAGAGAGTCTGCTCAGCATTTTTTGCGCTAATAGCTCTTCGGTCAAGTTGCGCGTTATTTCTCCGTTGGTCGTTATCGAGACGTTACCTGTTTCCTCCGACACAATAATGGTAACACCATCGGAGACTTCACTCATTCCAATAGCGGCTCGGTGTCTTGTTCCAAGCTCTTTAGAAATGGAAGGATTCTCAGATAACGGCAGATAACAAGCTGCTGCTAACACCGTATCCTTACGCAAAATAACAGCTCCATCATGCAGAGGAGTATTCGGGATAAAGATATTGATTAACAACTCTGACGTGACTCGACCATTTATGGCGATTCCTGTCTCCACGTAATCATTTAGCCCTGTATCTCGCTCCACTACGATTAGAGCTCCAATACGGCGCTTAGCCATATAAGTCACAGCCTTGCCGACTTCCTGAACCATTCGTTGTACGCTGTCTTCATCATCATTCGAGTAAGATCGGGAGAATAATTTACCTCGTCCAATTTGCTCCAATGCACGACGCAGCTCAGGCTGAAAAATAATGACAACCGCTAATACTCCAAACGTAAAAGCTTGGGACATCAACCAGTGCAGGGTACGGAAATCAAAGTACTTGCTGAGTAACCAGGTAACGATAACTACCATAATTCCTCGCAAAAGTTGTACAGCACGAGTTCCGCGGACCAGCATGATTAGTTTATAAATCAAGTACGTGACTAAAAGAATATCTATTCCGTCACGCAGTATGTTCACGTAGTTTAAATACCCCATACCGCCGCCTCACATTCCTACTCCAATACTATCCAAGAATTCTGATTGGATTGTTTGCGGAAAAAAGCACGGCTTCTCATGCCGTGCTACTTCTCTTTCTTCTATTTTCCCCTAATGAGTCAATGGAAGCAAGTCATTTCCGATATTTTTCATTTCATACCATACCCAATCGAAAATCATTTCGATGGATTCTGTATCTCCTGCCACCTGAGCCGTAGAAGCTAAAAAGACTCTGCCATCAATAGCTATGACATTTCCCTTAACTTCACCTTCTACTTCTACGCTGCCATTGCGGACAATCAAGTCTCCCGTTAAGGTAGTCCCAGCCGGCACGACAACTACATTACGCTCTTTATCTATCTTTAGCTTATCCATATTGGATGATGTGATTTGCAAGGTGTTATCCCGATCAATCCAACTGGTAAACAAACTTCCTGTCATAAGAACAAAAAAGACTGCCGCTGCCGTTACGAATGGGTGGCGTCTCATCCAGTTTCCAAAGCTCTTACGCTTCGCTACCGGAGGCAACTGAGCCATAACGCGTGCAGTAAAATCACTTGGTGCTTGAATATGGGAGGCACTCTCCACATAGGCAATTACTTTTTGCAATTGTTGTAAATGTATACGGCATTCTTCACAGTTTAGCAGGTGCTGTTGAAGACGTTGATTCGATAGTTGATCGATATCTTTATCCAAAAACACATGGTTAAGCTGCTTCGCTTCTCTGCAATCCATCTGAATACGTCTCCTTTCAATTAAAATCGCAACTTATTTCGCAGTGCTTCTCTCCCACGATGAATTCTCGTTTTAATCGTTGTAATTGGTAATTGCAAGGCATCGCTTATTTCCTGCAATGATAAATCCTCAATGTAACGCAGCACCATGATAGACCGATACTTAGGATTTAACTTGGTTAGTGCGTTCTGCACCGTTTCTTGTAATTCTTGTACGACGACTTTTTCCTCAGGGGTTTTCTCATCGGAGGCTAGTCTGGAGTACCAATCTAGCCCTTCTAAATCTCCGCCCTGCTCTTCATCTAAAGAAAATTGTGGTTTTTTCTTTCTTCCCCGGTCAATACACAGGTTAGTGGCAATACGATATATCCACGTTGAAAAACGATAATTTTCATCATAGGAATGCAGATTGGCATAAACGCGCAAAAAGGTTTCCTGTGCAATATCTTCAGCCTCTTGGCGATTGCCAACCATTCTGAAAGCAAGCTGAAAGATTTTATCCTTGTACATTTCCACCAGTTCCGCAAACGCTTCACGGTCATCCCGTTTCGCTCGTTCTACCAAGCGTCTCTCTACAAATTCCATGCCATCCTCCCTAGAATGTAACCCGTCTTCTAATACGAACTAAAGACGATTTAGTTTCAAATTTTACTGTTAAAGTTCTGCGGAATTTTTATCTTTTTATTATATAGGTAGTTTACCTTTTATTCTTGATTAAAACTGTGTGAAACCAGTCTTTATGAAAAGAATTTTATCATCATGTATAAAAAAGAACATAAATAAGCTGTTTTGTGCTATGGTTGGTTTTTCAAGCCAGTGCCAAAACTCACCCTTTGACCTACCTCCACCTTTTCCAAATGTAAAGGCATTATGAAAAGACAATTGAATGGCTTACTTTAAGTATATAAGATATGAAACAAATAAACAAAAGACAGGAGAATGGAAGATACTTTTCCATCTCCTGTCTTACTCTTACAAAAGCTTATCTCCAAATACAGAGCTCATTAATGCAACCGCCACAGCAGCTGTTGCATTTTGTTGATCGAGAATAGGATTTACTTCTACAAATTCGGCTGAGGTTAAGACATTCGCTTCAGCTAAAATTTCCATAGCCAAATGCCCTTCTCGATACGAAATGCCTCCGATAACCGGTGTTCCTACTCCTGGAGCATATATTGGGTCTAAACCATCTAAATCCAAGCTCAGATGAACTCCGTCTGTTCCTTGTGTAACATATTCAATGGTTTCTTCCATAACACGGGTCATACCTAACCGATCGATTTCGTGCATCGTGTATACTTTAATACCAAGTTCCTTGATTAATTCACGTTCACCAAGATCCAAATCTCTAGCTCCAATAATGACGACATGTTCTGGCTTTATCTTTGGACTATATCCCCCGATTTTAACCAACGCCTCATGCCCAATTCCCAACGAAGCAGCAAGTGGCATACCATGAATATTCCCAGAGGGAGATGTTAGACCTGTATTGATATCGCCATGAGCATCAAACCAAATCACACCAAGATTCTTTTTTGTCTGCGCAACCCCTGCAAGCGTTCCTAACGCTATGCTGTGATCTCCACCTACAACTAAAGGAAAACGTCCATTTTCTATTTCTAGTGCCACCTTTGTTGCAAGTCTTTCATTAGCCTCTAACACCTGTTGTAAATACTTATGATTGTCAGTCTCTTCGAAATTTTCAGGTCTAATTACAGGAATATCTCCCAAATCCTTCACTGAGTATCCTAAACCCTCTAAACGCTTTACTACCCCAGCATACCTAATAGCGCTAGGTCCCATATCTACACCGCGACGATCCGCCCCTAAATCGAGAGGTACACCAATCAATGATATTTTTTTATTCATATGCGAGACTCCTTCCTTGGCGAAACAAAGTCTTCTAACTTCTTAAGCTATATTGTAGACGGAAATAGGGCAATGACTCAACTCAACATTTTTTTGCATAGTTATGAATTTATTAAACAATTCATTAGCAAACAAAAAAGCAACTCAGATCAACTGAGTTGCTTTTCCTGTACTAATATGGAGCGGGTGATGGGAATCGAACCCACGCGACCAGCTTGGAAGGCTGGAGTTCTACCATTGAACTACACCCGCATTATGCATGGTCGGGAAGACAGGATTCGAACCTGCGACACCTTGGTCCCAAACCAAGTACTCTACCAAGCTGAGCTACTTCCCGACAATATGGCGTGCCCTGAGAGATTCGAACTCCCGGCCTTTTGATTCGTAGTCAAACGCTCTATCCAGCTGAGCTAAGGGCACATAATATATGGAGCGGACGACGGGTCTCGAACCCGCGACCTTCGCCTTGGCAAGGCGACGCTCTACCAATTGAGCTACGTCCGCAAACTAAAAATGGTGAGCCATGAAGGACTCGAACCTTCGACCCTCTGATTAAAAGTCAGATGCTCTACCAACTGAGCTAATGGCTCCCTATGGCTGGGGTACCAGGATTTGAACCTGGGAATGACGGAGTCAAAGTCCGTTGCCTTACCGCTTGGCTATACCCCAATAGGAATGGTGGGGAGAGACGGATTCGAACCGCCGAACCCTGAGGGAGCAGATTTACAGTCTGCCGTGTTTAGCCACTTCACTATCTCCCCATATGATGCAAAAATTTGCATTTTTAAAAACAAATGGTGGAGGATGACGGGATCGAACCGCCGACCCTCTGCTTGTAAGGCAGATGCTCTCCCAGCTGAGCTAATCCTCCAGATAAATGGTGACCCGTAGGGGATTCGAACCCCTGTATGACAGCGTGAAAGGCTGCTGTGTTAAACCGCTTCACCAACGGGCCATATATGGCTCCTCAGGACGGACTCGAACCGCCAGCCTACCGGTTAACAGCCGGTTGCTCCACCATTGAGCTACTGAGGAACAATATGAAAGAATTGTTCTTTCAAAACTAGATAATGAAAGTCAGCATAAAGGCAATGTGGATAAGTCCTCGACCGATTAGTATTCGTCAGCTCCATGCATTACTGCACTTCCACACCGAACCTATCAACCTCATCGTCTATAAGGGGTCTTACTAGCTTGCGCTATGGGAAGTCTCATCTTGAAGGGGGCTTCACGCTTAGATGCTTTCAGCGCTTATCCCGTCCGCACATAGCTACCCAGCTGTGCCACTGGCGTGACAACTGGTGCACCAGAGGTGCGTCCATCCCGGTCCTCTCGTACTAAGGACAGCTCTCCTCAAACTTCCTACGCCCGCGACAGATAGGGACCGAACTGTCTCACGACGTTCTGAACCCAGCTCG
>NZ_CP048799.1:3932500-3997500 GCF_010748895.1 Brevibacillus sp. 7WMA2 | reverse complement strand
AGATTCTTCTTTTATACTTTTTTTTCTCACGTATTTGGAAAGCTCTCTAGGTGATGCAAAGCGAGCGTACATCCTAAATAATGTTGCATATCTTTCTTCCATTGCCCTTTTAACTAAATGATCAATTCGCTTATCCCCGAAATCTAGTAACATTTCCTCTAATTCGCGTTTCAGCAGATATTCGACTTCCTGACATTCTTTTGTAGTAAGCAATAATCCTAACAACTATGATCATCTCCCGGAAATAAGTCTACGTATATCATTTCCTGTAGACTCATTCCCTATTCTTATTTTTTCTATTACTTTTTTTAATACAATTAAAAACAAAACGCTTTATATGGGAAGTTTTTAATCCCCCGTTACGAAAAATCAATCTACATACAGGCACTGACAGTGAAAAGGGCAATAAAAAAACCGCTATTTGAGCGGCTTTCCATTGCAATGCAATTATTTGACAAGAGGATTCAGGAGTTGAGGTGTTATTACTGACTCGATAACCGCTGCTACAAATAACATGACAACAATCAAAATAAATGTTTTCCAAAGAATGCGCAGACTATCTCCCCAGTCTCGTTTTACTCGATCCCTTTTTTGTGGTGCAAAAAGTGCCCCAATTGAACGAAATGATAATACACCAAAACGAATCCCCACCCCTGCTGCAAAAAGGATAGCAACAATCTCAATAACACCGTGTGGAAGAATGCCATATACAAGAATTTCCCATGTGCTGAGCCCTTTTGGATTGGGCATTGTTAAGATATATCCAAGTACAGCACCGTTCATAAATAAACCCCAAATAGGGAAAATGGCAAAAAACGTCCCCATCCCCAGCATCATGATCGCCGCCATTAGGTTATTCATAAAAATAACTCTTATGGTTGCAAAAATATTATTTTCCAACTGGAGCCCTTGAGAAACTTCTCTGACCTGTTCAATCATTTTTTCCAAAATCGTACTTAAACTAGCTGAATTAAGCATTCCAACAATTACACCTGCAAGCAGAATAAAGAGAGCAATTCCAAAATATTTGCGTGTTCCTCTCCAAATGTCACTAATAAAACCCCTCACTATACCCACTCCAATCTTACTTAACTATCCATTTCATTCATTTTACCTTTTTATACACATAGATGCGAAAGAATAACCTTTTCCAAATTGCATAAAATGTAGGGGGACAAACTGCTAAAAGGAGGTAGCTTATCATTATGAAGTATATGTTCGTAATCAGTTCTAAGAAGTTAAAACAGTTTTTTATTATTTGTATGGCCTTAATTCTTGGGGCAGGCATTGCTTATGCCGAACGTGACAGCTTGCATGTTTTCTCCGCCTCCGTTGATAAAAACAAAGGCCCACAAGCCATTTATAAGGTGGATACAAAGGAAAAAAAGGTTGCTCTGACATTTGACATTAGCTGGGGAGAAACGCGGACACAGCCCATTCTCGATATTTTAAAAGAGAAGAAGCTCGACAAGGTTACCTTTTTCCTCTCTTCTCCATGGAGTCAAAAGCACCCTGAAATGGTAAAGAAAATTGTTGACGGCGGTTACGAAATTGGCTCGCATGGTCACCGGCATGATAATTATAGCCGTTATTCTGAAGAACAAATGCGGACCCAAATCGGCAAAGCTGATACCATTCTCACTGAGCTAACAGGGAAAAAGCCTAATTTAATCCGTATGCCAAATGGTGATTTTGATAAACGGGTGCTTCGCGTAGCAAATGACATGGGCTATATGGTTATTCAATGGGATACCGATTCTCTTGACTGGATGAATCCTGGCACGGATCGAATCATCCAAAAGGTTGTCTCAAAGGCCCATCCCGGTGATATTATCTTGATGCATGCAAGCGATTCCTGCAAACAAACTCATCTTGCCCTACCGGTTATTATCGACAAATTACGGTCTCAAGGATATGAATTCGTGACCGTATCTGAATTAATTTCAGGATCAAAAATCAAAAGCGAGGAAATTAAGTAATTCGTAAAAAACAAAGCCTATGTCCTAAACAAAAAGCTACTCCCGCACAGATGGAGTAGCCTTTTGTTTGTCATAAGTAAAATATGTAAACCTTGCCTAGATTAAAAAGATTTCGATGTTTTTGTTTTCGATTTCTTCGTTTGCTCCGTTCGCGTAGTTAAGCGATGTAGTTGTAAAATCTGCCAAACATTACAGAACAGCAAAGGTACCACCATTACAGCAATAGCTTTAAAATCATCTTGCTTTAAAGCAGGCAGCCACTCAATAGCCGTCACCACAAAAATAAAGAATACTGTAGGTACCCATGCCGTTGGATTCGTCATCTTTACTTTCGCATATGCCGTTATTAGCGCTATTGACAGCAGCAAGACAGGTTCAACAAAGTATGGAAGCACCGAGCTTCCTTGTCCAAAAGCAATATACCGTAAATAAACCATGTCAAAAAAAGCAAATAATATAAAGAAAATTTGGATATTCTTTCGCAAAGCCTTGCTCTTCATTGAATTTAATACAAGGTAATTAAACATCATATACGCAAAGAAACCCATTTGAGCTACAATGCTAGTCGTTAAACCTAACAACAAATTCATCAATAGTCCCATAAAAAAATTAGCAATAGAACCATGGTATAAATTTTCCTGGGTAACTAACCCCATAAGCATTCCGCCGATACCACCCAATAACAGTGTTGTACCGAATAACCATCCATAATTACGCAAACTCAAGGCTGGTCCCTCCTTCATTGGCTCCTAATGATTTTACCATGCATGCAAGAAAATTCTAGCGTAAGAAAACAAAAAACTGCACATTTTATAAATAGCTGAGGACTGTAAAAGGAGGGTGTTCCCTGCTAATGTTAAACAAGCATATCTTTGTTGCCCTGATCCCTGTGATTACATGTGGTCTTCTCTTATCAAGCTGTGGAACAACGTCACAAAGCCATCCCCAGCCTGATTACAAATCCACCAAGACGATGGTTCTTGATATTTTGCAAACGGATGAAGCAAAAAAAACCATGGAGTCCATGATGAAAGACGAAAGCTTCCAAAAAAATCTCATCATGAATCCCGAGACTGTGCGTACTACGCTTATCCAAAGTATAGCAAAACCGGACAATCCACACATCAAGCAAGCATTTAAAGATCCCAAGTTCACCAGTACCTTAGCTAAATCCATGAAGGATGAGAATAAAAAGCTGTTAAAAGAGCTTATGAAAGACCCTGAGTATCAGCAAATGATGCTTAGTATTCTCAAAGATCCTGATTATGAAAAAAGCTTACTTGATTTGATGAAAACCTCTGCCTATCGTAAACAAACGATGCAAATCATGAAGGATAGCTTAGAAAGCCCCATGTTTCAAGCAGAGATGCTTAAAATCATGACGAAGGCCCAAGAGGATATGATGAACCCTCAGAATTTAAACGAAGGAAAAAAAGGCAAGAAGAAAGAGAAGAAAAAGAAATCATCGGGTGGATAAAAAAAGAAAGAGGTGAGCTTATTCTCACCTTTTTCTTTTTTTTATCGGGGCATACTTCTGTTAAATCTTTGATGCTGTTGGTTATTTACATAGTCGATCGACATCTTGAGCAAGCTGCATGTAAATTTGTCCAATAGCGTTTTCGGTTTTATAAATGGATGGAGAGTATTCAGGCTCCTGCGGATGATTCTCTGGTTGGCCAAGCGGGATTTGAGCGATCAGAGGACAGGACAGGGTTTCCGCTAGCTTTGAACCGCCTCCCCGTCCAAAGACATACTCTTTGGAACCATCCTTAGCTTCATACCAGGCCATATTCTCCACGACCCCCAAAATTTTATGACCTGTTTTCATTGCCATAGCTCCCGCTCTTGCTGCTACAAATGCCGCTGTAGGATGAGGCGTGGTCACAATAATTTCTTTGCTCTGCGGGATCATGGTATGAATATCAAGTGCTACGTCACCTGTTCCTGGGGGTAAATCAAGCAAGAGATAGTCAAGGTCTTCCCCCCAGTGTACCTCACTGAAGAAATTCCGAAGCATCTTACCCAGCATAGGACCGCGCCAAATGATAGGGGAGTTATCTTCAACAAAGAACCCCATCGACATTACTTTTACACCAAACTTCTCTACTGGTAAAATGGTCTGTCCAATAACCGTAGGGCGTTGCTCAATGTTCATCATATCTGGAACACTAAATCCATAGATGTCTGCATCAATAATTCCTACTTTTTTACCTAAACGTGCTAGTGCTACCGCTAAGTTAACCGTAACTGTAGATTTACCAACTCCACCTTTGCCAGAGGTAATCGCAATAAATGTTGTCTTTGAATTTTCAGCAAGGATAGGATGCAAAACATTTGTCTGACCAGGCCCCTGTCCTTGGCCCTGAGAAGCTGTAGCCTGCCCTCCACGCAATTGTTGGCTGAGCGCAGCCCTTTCCTCTTCTGTCATGGCTCCAAAGCGAACATCGACTTGCTCCGCGCCCAATGCACGAATCGCTTGCACCACGTCATCTTGAATTTTTACCTTTAATGGACAGCCAGATATGGTAAGCACTACTTCCAGAGAAACATGCCGTTCTTCAATCGCTATATTGCGAATCATATTAAGCTCTACTAAACTTCGATTTATCTCAGGATCTTTAACGTCACGCAATGCTTCGAGAATTTTCTCTTTCGTTAGCATGTTGAATCCACCTCGATTTTCTAGTTGGGAAACAGGCTTAGGGGTACGCATATACCCGTTGCCTAGTTTAGTAAATCACATGGTGTTCCCTTGCTGTTTCCTAATTTTTGCCCTCATTATAGCATAGTTACAGACTAAACAAGCACACCCAAACTATGGTGCGCTTGTAGCTGTGCTCTTTTCTCCCGCATAATGACGCAAGATTCCCTGATAAATCGCGTTTGCCATTGCTTTTTGATAATCTGCTGATTCCAATTTTCTTGCCTCTTCAAGATTGGATAAAAAACCCACTTCCACAAGCACTGACGGTGTCTTTACTTCCCGAATTAAAAAAATATCATCCGTCTGCTTGGGGCTTCTATCGGTATTTTCTAATACCCGTTTAATTTCATCCTGAATGAGAAAGGCCATTTTCTTACTTTCTTGAAAACCAGGGAAGTAAAAGGTTTGAGCGCCTCTCCACTTCTCCTGCGGAATGCTGTTTAAGTGAATGCTAACTAAAAAATCAGGAGCATTGTCGTTAATAAATTTCACTCGATTGCGAATATCCTCCGACTTTCGTTTTCTTAGCTTACTAGCACCCTCTGATGACAAATCCCTATCATCTTCACGCGTCATGATTACATAAGCTCCTGACTCCTGCAAAAAATCACGTAAATATAAACTGATAGGCAATGCCACATCTTTTTCAACCACTTTTCCATCCTTACTTACTGCACCACCATCCACGCCACCATGGCCCGCATCAATTGCTATTACTGTCCCTGCCAAAGGCAATGTCCAGGTGGACCAAGAAGAATGTGCGGGTAACTTGTACGTAAATATGATGACCAGCAGAAAGCAGGCGAGTACCCACCCTACTACTTTTTTAGTCACTTCGAACCGCCCCTTTGTCCAATTCTCTTCTTCATCATATGGATTAACATGGACAATTATGACGGGGTTGTCTATAAAAGTCAGACGGGAAAGTATGCGGATTGATGTCAACCTGTAACGGCTTTAATGTGTGGGCTGTTCATAGCATGGCGTGATATGGAGATGATAAAGAGATCAACCTTTTACCTTAACTTACTGGAAGGAATGCTTACGAATGCCAAAGCCTATTGCCATACCTGATCTTTCAAAACGACCGTATAGTTTGAAGGTGGAGCGTCTAATGGATTTATCACCAGATGTTTTATTTCAAGCGTGGACAAAGCACTTTGATCGTTGGTTTGCAGCTCCTGGAACTGTATGGATGAAAGGGGTGGTCAACACGCCCTTCTTTTTTGAGACACAATTTGAAGAGGAACGTCATCCTCATTATGGAAGATTTCTCAGACTTGAGCAGGACTGTCTGGTTGAATTAACCTGGGTCACTGGGGGTAAAGGGACAAAGGGGGCTGAAACAGTTGTCACGGTTGAGCTTGAGTCACATAGCAATGCTACACTGCTCCGTCTTACCCATGCCGGATTTCCAGATCAAGAGTCCAGAGACCAACATGAACAAGCGTGGCCACTTGTGCTTGAGCAGCTTAATAAAAGAATGACAGCACCAAGTAGCTAATGAACAAAGAATTTCTTCGAGGAATAACATAAGTACGGTCAAATTATGGTCTAGACATGACACTACTTGATCAAAAGAAAACAAGCCCCAAATCAATAAATGATTTGAGGCTTGGATCCTTATGATAACAGTAAAATTAACGTTTAGAGAACTGAGGCGCGCGACGAGCCGCTTTAAGACCGTATTTTTTACGTTCTTTCATACGAGGGTCACGAGTCAAGAATCCAGCGCGTTTAAGAGCACCGCGAAGTTCTGGATCTGCTTTTAGCAATGCACGAGCAACACCATGACGGATAGCTCCTGCTTGACCAGTTGTACCTCCACCACCAACGTTTACTAAAACATCATAGTGACCTAGAGTTTCAGTAAGAACTAGTGGTTGTTTTACGATCAGCTTTAAAGTTTCCAAACCAAAATAGTTATCCATATCACGCTTGTTGATCAGAATGCGACCTTCGCCTGGTACCAAGCGAACGCGTGCTACGGAGTGTTTACGACGACCTGTACCGTAGTATTGAACTTGTGCCACGAGTCATTTCCTCCCTTTTATTAGCCGCGAATTTGCCATGCTTCTGGTTTTTGAGCAGCATGTGGATGCTCAGTACCTGCATATACTTTAAGTTTTGAGAACATTTGACGTCCCAAGCTGTTTTTAGGAAGCATACCTTTAACAGCCAATTCGAACAAACGATCTGGGCGTTTGTTCAACATTTCACCAGCAGGAGTTGCTTTCAAACCACCTGGGTGCATGGAGTGTCTATAGTACATTTTATCAGTAAGTTTTTTACCAGTAAGCTTAATTTTGTCAGCATTAAGAACGATTACGAAATCACCAGTGTCAACGTGTGGTGTAAATTCAGGCTTTAGTTTACCGCGTAGGATAGATGCTACTTCGCTCGCAAGACGACCAAGAGTTTGGCCTTCAGCGTCAACGATGTACCATTTACGCTCAACTTCTTGCGTTTTCGCCATATATGTGGTACGCATGTTTGTCCCTCCTAGATATCTTGCCGTTCAATGTTAAAGGCCAAAGCTGCAACGGTGAACAACTTTACCTTGTGTATCCTAATTCGTACTAACTCAATTTTCAATCCCGGGGCTAGAGTGGGGCTAGCGGGTATGAAAATACCATTAGTTATCATACTATATAGATCATGTGAGAGTCAAGGAAAACGAATGGGCTATTCCTTGTAAAATACTTCCCACATTGTAAGACCATGGGGAGGTGCTGTCTGTCCTGCCAATTCCCGATCGCACCCTGCAAGAATACGAGGAATATGATCTGGACTTAGCTTTCCTTCTCCAACATTGAGCAAGGTTCCCGCAATGATTCTTACCATGTTATATAAAAACCCGTTGCCGCGACAAATAATCCAAAGAAGTGTTCCTTCTTGTTCAATTTTCACGTCATAAATGGTACGCACTTTATTCTCCACATGCGTCCTTGCAGAGCAAAAAGAAGTAAAGTCATGCGTTCCTATCAAATGGGTGGCAGCTTGTCTCATCACTTCCACATCTAGCGGATAGCGAACATGCCAAGCATAGCGGTGGCGAAAGATGTCTGGCACCTGAGTATTGTTGATACAATATCGGTATTCCTTCTCTCTAACGTCAAATCGAGCATGAAAGGATGGCTCTACCTCCTCTATTGTTTGAATGACAATCGAGTTAGGTAGCTGATTATTAAGAATCCAACACCATTTTTCTATGGGAATGGTTGATTTGGTATCAAAGTGAAAGGTTTGACCCTTGGCATGAACACCTGCATCTGTACGACCAGACCCGTGAATTTGAATCGTCTCGCCAGTAATGCGCATAATCGCTGCCTCAATCTCCCCTTGAATGGTTACTTGTTCAGGCTGAACTTGAAATCCACTATAATCAGTTCCATCATAGGCAACAATACCTTTTAATCGTTTCATGTTCTCCACCATCCTACAACTACCACAAGAACCAGCATAAATAACAACAGGATGCCGTCTCGATAACTGAATTGCAATTGACGTAATTTTGTACGTCCAATATCCCCACGATACCCTCTTGCCTCCATTGCTAATGCTAAATCCTCAGCTCGGCGAAATGCACTAATAAACAGCGGAATCACAATAGCAACCATGGCTTTCGCCCGGCTCAACAGTGTTCCACTATCAAAATTAGCACCTCTAGCCATCTGTGCTTTCATAATCTTGTCTGTCTCTTCCAATAGCGTCGGGATAAACCGAATCGCAATGGAAAGCATGAGCGCCATTTCATGAACAGGAAGACCCCATTTTTTTAAAGGGCCAAACATTCGTTCTACCCCATCCGTCAGATCAATAGGTGAAGTGGTTAAAGTCAGCAATGAACTGATTACAACCAATAGCCCTAATCGCATCGACACAAACAAGGCCTGACGCACACCCTCCTCTTCTATGCTGAACCACCCCCATCTTACATACACCTGCCCACCTTTCGTAAGCAAGAGTTGCAAAATGACGGTTAGCAATAGCAGGAACCAGACTGGCTTTAAGCCACGAAGAATATAGGAAAGCGATAGTTTCGACATAAACAAGCATAGCAAGAGAATAGCTACTAAGAATCCGTAGATTTCCGCCTTGTTCGCCATAAAAACAACCATAGCAAATACGATAATAAATAGAAATTTACTTCTCGGATCTAGGCGGTGTACAAAGGAATCCCCGGGTATATATTGGCCGATAGCAAAATTTTGTAGCATGCTCATTGAACATCCCCCTTACCTTGCTTGAGTAGATCAAGCAGATAGGAGGATAAATCCTCTTCTTTGTATAAAGAGAGCGGCAATCGCTTATTGTGTGGAAGCTTTTCATTTAATCGATGAAGAAAAGAGACTGTTTCAGGTACATCTAAAGCTAATTCTTGCAAAGCAGCTTGCTCTTTAAAAATGTCTGTAGGTGTACCCTCCATCGCGATTCTTCCTTTAGCCAATACCAGAAGATAATCAGCATACCGAGCAGCTTCCTCCATACTGTGGGTAACCAGTAAAGTAGTGAGCTTTTGTTCTCGATGAATCTGATAAATCCCTTCTAAGATGGCTTTCCTCCCAGCAGGATCTAGTCCTGCGGTCGGTTCATCTAGAACAAGTACTTTTGGTTGCATGGCCAATACCCCTGCAATTGCAACACGGCGCATCTGTCCCCCACTTAAATGGAAAGGAGAGCGATCTTTAACCTCATCGAAGGAAAGTCCCACAATTTCAAGCGATTCTTTTGCCCTTTGATAAGCCATTTGTTCGGGTAATTCATAATTTAGTGGACCGTACATCACATCTTTAAGTACAGTTTCTTCAAAAAGTTGATGTTCCGGATATTGGAACACGAGCCCCACCTGGCGGCGCAAATTACGCGTTTTTTTCGTTGTCGGAGTAACAACCATCTCGCCGACCCGCACAGTACCCTCTGTCGGCTTAATTAAACCGTTCAGATGCTGTATCAAAGTTGATTTTCCGGAGCCGGTTTGGCCAATAATACCTACAAACGAACCCGATGGGATAGTAAAGGAGATGTGCGAAAGTGCCTCTTTTTCAAACGGAGTCCCTTTTCCATACAAATAGGTCACATTTTCAAAAGATATTTGCATAATTCGTCAACCAACTCCTCTTGATCCAGTACAGTCTGAAGTTTTATACCTTGTTGCCTTAAAGTGTGACGAAGCCTTCCTGCAAAGGGAACATCCAGACCAATAGCCTTCAGACCCTCTACGTCAGCATACACTTCAACAGGAGTACCATCCGCATAAATCTTCCCCTGATCCATCACAATAATGCGATCAGACTCTAATGTCTCTTCAGGAAAATGTGTAATGTTAACGATTGTGAGCCCTTCTTCTCGGTTCAACCGGTGAACCAATTGAATAACTTCTTTCCTTCCTTGTGGGTCAAGCATAGCTGTGGCTTCATCCAAAATAATAATGGACGGGCGCATTGCCAGAATTCCAGCAATCGCAACACGCTGCTTCTGCCCACCAGATAGCCGTTGAGGCTGGCTTTTCAGGTAGGCTGTCATCTTAACCGATTCTAAGGATTCGTCAATACGCTTACGCATCTCAGTTGCTTCAATACCAAGGTTCTCAAGCCCAAAGGCTACGTCATCCTCGACGATCGTACCAACGATTTGATTATCTGGATTCTGAAACACCATACCTACCTGCTGTCTGATGTCCCATAATCGTTCCTCATCGTCAGTAGAAAATCCTGTGACCGTCAGTACCCCTGCAGTCGGTACCAACAAAGCGTTCATAAGCTTTGCTAACGTCGATTTGCCAGAGCCGTTATGTCCAATGATTGAAACAAAAGAACCTTCCTGAATAGAAAAGTCTATACCTTTTACCACGGGGGATGCTTCTGCTAGCTCCGAGTGATATTGAAAAGAAAGCCCACTAGCCTGAATCATGTTAGATTGTTCTTTCAAAGTCCTCACATCCCTCGTCACAGGCAAAATTACAAGATGTTTTTGGAACTAAATCTGGATAAAAGAAAAAAGGGTTGAATCAGAACCCGGCAAAACCAGACCCTGTCCTCACCCTTTCTCTAGCAACCAGTTACTATTCAACTAATTCGATATAAGCCATTGGTGCAGCATCGCCACGGCGAGGACCAACTTTAAGGATACGAGTGTATCCACCATTACGCTCAGCGAAACGTGGTGCGATATCATCGAAAAGTTTTTGAACAGCTGTTTTGCCTTCCTCAGTAGCAACTTCGTTACGAACGAAAGCAGCTACTTGACGACGTGCATGAAGATCACCGCGTTTTGCAAGAGTGACCATTTTATCAGCGATAGAACGTAGTTCTTTCGCTTTCATTTCAGTCGTTTCGATACGCTCATTGATGATAAGATCTGTTACCAAATCGCGGAACAGAGCTTTACGAGCCGCAGAACGACGTCCAAGTTTACGGTATGCCATGTTCTAACCTCCTTCTTTCTGGTATGTTGTGACTTAATATGCATCAGCATTTCACACCAGATTTGACCCTCTCCCAAGACAAGGAGTGGATAGTAGCATCTGTATAGATAACTATGCTAAAAGCTCTTAGTCATCGTTACGTAGTCCTAGACCAAGCTCTTGAAGTTTTTCTTGAACTTCTTCTAAAGATTTACGTCCCAAGTTACGAACTTTCATCATATCTTCTTCAGACTTCTGAGTTAACTCTTGAACCGTGTTGATACCAGCGCGTTTCAAGCAGTTGTAAGAACGAACAGAAAGATCAAGCTCTTCGATAGTCATCTCTAAGACTTTTTCTTTCTTATCTTCTTCTTTTTCGACCATGATTTCAGCATCTTTCGCTTCGTCAGTCAAACCAACAAACAAGTTAAGATGCTCCGTCATGATTTTGGCTCCAAGGCTAACAGCTTCCTCAGGGCGGATGCTTCCATTTGTCCAAACTTCCAATGTTAATTTATCATAGTTAGTCATTTGCCCTACGCGGGTATTCTCAACCTGATAGTTAACACGTTTGATTGGAGTGTAAATGGAGTCAATTGGAATAACACCAATTGGTTGATCCTCAGATTTATTGCCATCTGCTTGAACATACCCACGACCGCGCCCTGCTGTCATGCGAATATGCAGACGACCGCCATTTGCTAACGTTGCGATATGCAGATCAGGGTTTAAAATCTCCACATCACTATCAGCACGAATATCTCCTGCTTTCACAACGCCTTCGCCTTCAGCATCAATCTCAAGAATTTTTTCTTCATCAGAATGGATCTTAAGCGCAAGACCCTTGATGTTGAGGATGATTTCAGTTACGTCCTCCACTACTCCCTCGACAGTCGAGAATTCGTGTAGTACTCCGTCAATTTGAACAGAAGTAACCGCCGCGCCTGGCAAAGAAGACAGTAAAATCCGTCTGAGTGAATTGCCAAGGGTTGTACCGTAACCACGCTCAAGGGGCTCAACGACGAATTTGCCGTACAAGTTGTCGTCGTCTAACTCCACAACCTCAATTCTAGGTTTTTCTATTTCTATCATTCTTAACAAACCCTCCTTCAAAACGTCGAAATTCAAGGGTGGGCCTAGGGACCCACTCAGGAATTTCTTTCGGCGGTTTACCGTTTGCATGCATGTCAAGCCAAAAAAGCAGAATCTACCATTCTATTATGGACAAGTTCTGAGCTTTATAAACCCGACTACACGCGGCGACGTTTTGGTGGACGGCAGCCGTTGTGTGGGATTGGGGTAACATCTTTAATCATGTTAACTTCCAAACCAGCAGCTTGCAATGAACGGATAGCAGCCTCACGACCAGCACCAGGACCTTTAACTAGTACTTCCAAAGAACGCATTCCATGATCCATTGCAGTTTTTGCTGCAGTTTCAGCAGCCATTTGAGCTGCGAATGGAGTGCTCTTACGGGAACCTCTGAAGCCGAGGGCACCAGCACTGGACCAAGAGATTGCGTTGCCATGAGGGTCTGTGATCGTAACGATAGTGTTGTTGAACGTAGAACGGATATGTGCTATGCCAACTTCAACATTTTTACGATCGCGACGACGTGTACGAGTCGCAACTTGTTTTCTTTTAGCCATGTTAATTTACCCTCCTTTACTTCTTCTTGTTCGCTACTGTACGACGAGGACCTTTACGTGTACGAGCATTTGTTTTAGAACGTTGACCACGAACTGGTAAACCACGACGATGGCGGATACCACGGAAGCAACCAATTTCCATCAAGCGTTTAATGTTAAGAGAGATTTCACGACGAAGGTCCCCCTCAACTTTGATGTTCTTGTCGATGAATTCACGAAGTTTGTTAACTTCATCTTCAGTCAAATCACGAACACGAGCATTAGCATCTACGCCAGCTTCCGCAAGAATGCGTTTGGAAGTAGAGCGACCGATACCGAAGATATAGGTAAGTGCGATTTCCACTCGTTTTTCACGAGGCAAGTCGACGCCTGCAATACGTGCCATTCTTCTAAAGCACCTCCTTAAATTTATCCTTGTTTTTGCTTATGTTTTGGATTTTCACAAATAACCATAACGTTACCTTTGCGACGGATAACTTTGCACTTTTCGCAAATCGGTTTTACCGACGGTCTTACTTTCATGGTTCTTGCCTCCCTTTTCTAGGGGTTAAAATTATTTGTAACGGTACGTAATACGCCCGCGAGTTAAATCGTAAGGCGATAGTTCGACAGTTACCTTGTCTCCAGGAAGAATACGAATGAAGTGCATTCGAATTTTTCCAGATACATGTGCCAATACTTTATGTCCATTTTCCAGCTCAACACGGAACATTGCATTTGGCAATGGTTCGATGACGGTACCTTCTACTTCAATTACGTCGTCTTTGGCCATTGGCTAGTCTCCTTTCAACTGTTTATACAGTCAGACCATGAGTTTGGCATCATCATAATGCCTCGAGAAACTTCTCGGCTACTTGAACAAACTTATCGTCAACACGTTGAACGACAATCTTCCAGTTCACCTTCGTTTAGGGTCTAGTCAAGATCTCATAGCCATCTTCCGTAATCGCGATGGTGTGTTCATAGTGCGCACACTTTTTCCCATCCACTGTTACGACCGTCCAATTGTCCTCCAATGTGCGGACATAACGCTCGCCAGCATTCACCATCGGCTCGATTGCTAAAACCATTCCTGGCTTTAATCTTGGCCCTCTGTTAGGAGAACCATAATTAGGAATTTGTGGATCTTCATGCAAACTTTGACCGATTCCATGTCCCACGTACTCGCGGACAATTGAATAACCAGCAGCTTCCGCATGTAGTTGAATCTCATGAGAGATATCAGAAAGACGTCCATCAGGAATTGCTTTCGCTAAACCTTTATATAAGGACTCTTCCGTGACTTGCATCAGGCGCTGATCATCCACAGAGATGTTACCAACAGCATAGGTCCAGGCTGAGTCACCATGATAACCTTGGAACTTAGCACCAATATCTATGCTGATGATATCTCCTTCTTGCAATGCCCGTTTTCCTGGAATTCCATGTACGAGTTCCTCATTGACTGAGGCACAGATACTGCCTGTAAACCCACCGTAGCCCTTAAACGACGGAATCGCATTATGACTGCGAATAAAAGTTTCGGCCAGCTCATCAAGTTCCTTTGTAGTAACACCCGGCTTTATGAAGTTTGCCAGTTGTTGATGAGTTAAAGCGACAATTCGGCCAGCTTCCCTCATTATCTCAAGTTCAGCTTTAGACTTTATATTAATCATTATCGCTTACCCTCGCAATAACGTGGCAATATTTTCAAACACCTTGTCGATATCCTGTTCCCCATTGGTTGTACGCAAGATACCCTCTTTGGAGTAGTAATCAACTAAAAGATTAGCTTGAGAAATATTAACATCTAAACGTTGTGTTACTACTTCTGCTTTGTCATCATCTCGTTGGAATAGCTTGCTGCCATCTTTGTCACAGATTCCATCCACTTGAGGTGGGTTAAACACTGTGTGGTAGCTCGCAGCGCAAGTTGGGCAGATCCAGCGACCAGTAAGACGTTCAATTAACAACTCGCGGCGAACCTCGATGTTAATCACGTGGTCAAGTTCACGTCCCAGTTCTTTTAGCATGGAGCTTAATGCTTCAGCTTGTGGAACTGTGCGCGGAAAACCATCGAGAAGAAATCCTTTTGCACAATCATCTTTACTTAAACGTTCCCGCACAATGCCGATCGTAATCTCATCCGGTACCAAGTTACCTTTATCCATGTAGGACTTTGCTTCCAAGCCTAATGGAGTCTGGTTCTTAATAGCAGCCCGGAACATATCTCCGGTAGAGATGTGTGGAATGTTAAAGGTTTCTACGATACGCTCTGCCTGTGTGCCTTTACCGGCTCCAGGAAGACCCATCAAAATTATATTCATGTCAATCCCCCGTCCACTTACGAAAGACCCTATAAGGAAATCCTTAAAGAATTCTTTCTGCACCAGATCCTCTCCCATTAGGAGGTTCAGAGGTGATTATTATACTCGTTATTTAATGAAGCCTTTGTAATGACGCTGTATAAGCTGGCTCTCGATTTGTTTCATGGTGTCGAGAACAACCCCAATCATAATCAAGATGGAAGTACCACCGATATAAATCGTGTTAGGTAATCCAAACATCTTACTAAAAGCGAAAGGCAATAGTGAGATGATAGTCAGGAATATAGCACCGGCGAACGTTAGGCGAGTTAATGTACGAGTAATATATACCTCGGTGTTAGTACCAGGGCGAATTCCAGGAATGTAACCGCCATTCTTTCTCATATTTTCTGCCATTTGAGCAGGATTCATCTGAACAAATGTATAGAAGAACGTAAAGCCAATGATTAACACCGCATAGAGCGTCATACCAAGCGGAGCGCTAACTTGGAAGTTGTTATAAATCCAGTTAGCAATTCCTTCACCAGTTGGTTTAACCCAGAAACTAGCGATTGTTGACGGGAACACTACTAGCGACACAGCGAAGATTACCGGAATAACCCCTGCTGAGTTGACTTTTAGTGGAATATGAGAAGACTGTCCACCATACATCTTGCGTCCTACAACACGTTTCGCATACTGAACAGGAATCTTACGCAAGCCTTGTTGCATGTAGATAATCCCTACAATCAGTAATAGAACTGCAAGTAGAATCAGCAAGATTTTAATAACTCCAAAGAAAACTTGCGAGTTGGGATTGTTAAACTGCATCTCATAGATCGTATGAATCCCACCAGGTATATTGGCGACGATACCCGCCATGATGATAATGGAAATACCATTACCAATGCCCTTTTCGGTAATTTGCTCACCTAACCACAGCAAAAAAGCAGTTCCTGCTGTTAGAGTCAAAGCAATTAACAAAAAGCTGCTCCAAGATGTATCAGTAACTAATCCGTTCATCATTCGGTTAAAACCATAGGTCATACCAAGTGATTGGATAAATCCAAGAACAATCGTACCGTAGCGTGTTACCTGCGCAATTTTGCGACGTCCCACTTCTCCTTCCTTCGACCATTGCGTAAACTTCGGAACCACATCCATGGAAAGAAGCTGCATAATGATCGAAGCAGTGATGTATGGCATAATTCCCATCGCGAAGATAGAGAACTTTTTCAATGCACCACCAGAGAATGTATCCAGAAGACCTACAAAATTGTTGGTATTACCTTGAAGTAAATCAACATTGATGTTAGGCACAGGAACGTGGGTTCCAATTCGGAAGACGACAAGCATCAAAAGAGTGAAAAACACCTTTCGACGCAGGTCGCCTATCTTAAAGATGTTAGAAAAAGATCCTAACATTAGATCACCTCAGTGGTTCCACCGACTTGA
Organism: Brevibacillus sp. 7WMA2; assembly: GCF_010748895.1. NCBI lineage: Bacteria > Bacillati > Bacillota > Bacilli > Caryophanales > Paenibacillaceae > Brevibacillus > Brevibacillus sp. 7WMA2. The sequence goes on along the minus strand of NZ_CP048799.1, from coordinate 3,981,022 downwards.
GCAATCTTTTCAGCAGCAGCACCAGAGAATTTGTGAGCTTTTACTGTTAGCTTCACTGTTAATTCACCGTTAGCCAAAACTTTCACGCCATCACGAAGAGCACTGATAACTCCTGTTTCTTTAAGCAACTCAGGTGTAACCACTGTACCTTCAGCAAAGCGGTTCAATGCATCTAGAGATACGATTGCAAACTCTTTGCGGTTGATGTTGTGGAAGCCACGTTTAGGTAAACGACGGAATAGTGGGTTTTGACCACCCTCAAATCCTGGGCGTACGCCACCACCAGAACGAGCATTTTGACCTTTGTGACCTTTACCAGCTGTTTTACCAGTTCCGCTTCCGATACCACGTCCTAGACGTTTACGCTCATGACGGGAACCTTCTGCTGGTTTAAGTTCATGCAATTTCATAGGTTGCACCTCCTCACTATCAATCTGTAGCTTATTCTCCGATTTCCTTTACATCTACAAGATGTTTAACTTTGAAAATCATACCACGCATTGCTACGTTGTCTTGTTTTTCTACTGTTTGATGGATTTTGCGAAGGCCAAGGGCTTTCACCGTTTCCTTCTGGTCAGCCGGACGACCGATTAGGCTACGTTTTAGCGTGATTTGTAATGATTTCGCCATGTCCCTTTCCCTCCTTCTATCCTAAAAGTTCTGCGACAGTTTTTCCGCGAAGTTTAGCTACGTCCTCAGCAGTTTTCAGACGGCTAAGACCTTCAAGAGTAGCGCTAACCATGTTGATTGGGTTGTTAGAACCCAAAGATTTACTCAACACGTCACCTACACCTGCAAGTTCAAGTACCGCACGAACTGGGCCACCCGCGATAACTCCTGTACCTTCAGAAGCTGGCTTGATCAATACGCGGCCAGAACCGAAATGGCACAAAACTTCGTGAGGGATGGTAGTTCCTTTTAAAGGTACGCGAATCATGTTTTTCTTCGCGTCATCAATTGCTTTACGAATAGCGTCTGGTACTTCTTGGGCTTTACCCATACCAGAGCCAACATGGCCGTTCTTATCGCCTACTACTACTAGTGCGCTAAAGCTGAAGCGACGACCACCCTTAACCACTTTCGCTACGCGGTTAACAGCGACGACTCTTTCTTCTAGCTCTAATTTGCTAGCGTCGATACGCATTCTTTTCCCTCCTTGTATCTTATTGTCTCCTAGAATTGCAGACCAGCTTCACGTGCTGCATCAGCTAGTGCTTTAACACGTCCATGGTACAAGTAACCACCACGGTCAAAGACGATTTCAGTGAGACCTTTTTCTTGAGCGCGTGCTGCGATCAAGTTACCAACAGCAGTTGCTGCTTCGGTATTAGAACCGTTATTTAAGTTAAGCTCTTTATCAAGTGAAGATGCAGCTGCAAGAGTTGTACCTGCTACATCATCGATTAACTGAGCATAGATATGCTTAGAAGAACGGAAAACGTTCAAACGTGGACGAGCAGCAGAACCCATTACACGCTTACGAATACGCAGTTGACGTTTTTTCCGTGCTTTGTTTTTATCGTTTTTCGTAAACATTAAGCGGCCTCCTTTCTGATGAAACTATGCGGCTTATTTACCTTTTTTACCTTCTTTACGACGAACAACTTCATTGCTGTAACGAATACCTTTACCTTTGTAAGGCTCAGGTTTACGTAGAGAACGGATTTCAGCAGCCACTTGGCCTACACGCTCTTTATCGATACCTTTAACAACAAGTGTTGTTTGGTTAGTTAATTCTAATTCGATTCCTTTTTCAGGAGTTACCTCAACTGGGTGAGAGAAACCTAAAGAAAGAGTTACACCGTTAGCAGACTTAGCTCCACGATAACCTACACCTACTAGTTCAAGTGTACGAGTGAAACCTTCAGATACACCTACAACCATGTTCGAAACCAAGGCACGAGTAGTACCATGGAGAGAACGATGAAGTTTATTGTCAGACGGACGTTCAACGTTTACTTCAGATTCAGAAATGTTGATTTTGATGTCCGGATGAAAGTTACGAACGAGAGTACCCTTAGGGCCTTTTACTGTCAACTCTGTACCGTTCAGAGTTAAAGTAACGCCTGCAGGAACCGTAATCGGTTTTTTACCGACACGTGACATGACTTGCACCTCCTGTGCGTAAATCTAAGATTACCAAATATAAGCTAGTACTTCTCCACCAACATGCGCTTGACGAGCTTGCTTGTCAGTCAAAACACCTTTGGAAGTAGAGATCAAAGCGACACCTAGTCCGCCTAATACACGAGGAATTTCATTGTTGTTAGCATAAACACGGTGTCCTGGCTTACTGATACGTTTTAGGCCAGTGATTACACGTTCGTTGTTAACCCCGTATTTAAGGAACAAACGAATGATTCCTTGCTTGTTGTCTTCAATAAATTCCGCATCACGGATAAAGCCCTCTTCTTTCAAAATACGAGCAATTTCCTTCTTCAGGTTAGATGCAGGAATTTCAACTTTCTCGTGACGAACCATGTTCGCATTGCGGACACGAGTTAGCATATCAGCAACTGGATCAGTCATTACCATGAGAGAAAAACCTCCTTCCCGTCTATATTACCAGCTGGCTTTCTTTACACCTGGAATTTGGCCTTTGTAAGCCAATTCACGGAAGCAAATACGGCACAGTTTAAATTTGCGAAGCACAGAGTGCGGACGACCGCAACGTTCGCAACGAGTATACGCACGAACTTTAAACTTTGGATCACGCTGTTGCTTCACGATCATAGATTTCTTTGCCACAATTGTCCCTCCTTACGATAGGGTTTATTTACGGAATGGCATACCCATCTGAGTTAGAAGTTCACGAGCTTCTTCGTCAGTTTTCGCAGATGTTACCACTACGATGTCCATACCGCGAACCTTATCAATTTTATCGTATTCGATCTCTGGAAAAATCAATTGCTCTTTAAGACCAAGAGTATAGTTTCCACGACCGTCAAAAGCTTTGGATGAAATACCACGGAAGTCACGAACACGTGGTAGAGATACGTTCATCAATTTATCGAGGAATTGGTACATACGCTCACCACGAAGTGTTACCTTCGCACCGATTGGCATACCTTCACGCAATTTGAAACCAGCGATAGACTTCTTCGCACGAGTAACAATTGGTTTTTGACCAGCGATTAATTGCAAATCTTCAATGGCTGTATCGATAGCTTTTGCGTTAGCAACTGCTTCACCAACACCAATGTTGATTACGATTTTCTCTACTTTAGGAACTTGCATGACAGTTTTGTAGTTAAACTTAGTCATCAAGCTAGGAACGATTTCCTGCAAGTACTTATCTTTCAATCTTGCTGCCATTTAAGACAACCTCCTTTCCGACCTGACTACTTATCGATTACTTCGCCAGATTTTTTCGCAACCCGAACTTTTTTACCGTTCTCTAATACTTTGTAACCTACGCGGGTAGGTTTTCCTGTTTTAGGGTCAATTAGAGAGACATTAGAAACGTGGATAGCAGCTTCTTGTGTTACGATTCCGCCTTGAGGATTCGCTTGAGAAGGACGAGCATGCTTCTTCACAAGATTAATACCTTCTACCAACACACGGTCTTTTTTAGGTAAAGCAGCCAATACTTGACCTTTTTTACCTTTGTCTTTGCCCGCAGTAACGATAACCATATCGCCTTTTTTTACGTGCATCGCTGGGTGCACCTCCTATCGAACAAAATACAAATTTGTTACGTTAATTTAGATAACCTCAGGAGCCAGAGAGATGATCTTCATGAAATCTTTTTCACGAAGCTCACGAGCAACCGGTCCAAAGATACGTGTACCACGTGGAGAGTTATCATCTTTGATAACTACCGCTGCATTCTGGTCGAAGCGGATGTAAGAACCATCGTTACGACGTACACCACTAACGGTACGAACGATAACAGCCTTAACTACTTGACCTTTCTTGACAACTCCTCCGGGTGTAGCAGCTTTGACAGAGCAAACGATAATGTCGCCTACGTTAGCAGTCTTGCGGCCAGATCCACCAAGAACCTTAATGCACATTAATTCTTTAGCACCAGAGTTGTCAGCAACTGCTAGTCTGGATTGAGTTTGGATCATTCTGAGTCACTCCCTTCGGATGTGATGTTTTATCCGAGTCTATCATATAGTAAGCTATCTTATACAATGACAGCTTCTTGTACTACTTTTACAAGACGGAATCTCTTGTCCTTAGAAAGCGGACGAGTTTCCATAATTTCTACGATATCACCGATTTTAGCTGTATTGTTTTCATCGTGTGCTTTGAACTTTTTAGAGTACTTCACACGCTTACCATACAACGTATGTTTTTTGTAGGTTTCAACCAGAACAACAACGGTTTTATCCATTTTGTCTGATACTACACGACCTACCAGCGTTCTACGCAAATTGCGTTGTGCGGTCATCGTTGGAACCTCCTTCCTTATATTAGCCGATTCCTAATTCACGTTGGCGTAGGATAGTTTTCGCGCATGCGATATCCTTACGCACTTGCTTAATACGAGCCGTGTTTTCCAATTGGCCAGTAGCTAATTGAAAACGAAGGTTGAACAATTCTTCTTTCAAAGAAGAAACGTTTTGTTCGATCTCGGCAGTGGTTAGATTGCGGTATTCATTAGCCTTCATGTGCGTCACCACCCACTTCTTCGCGCTTAACAAACTTACACTTAACAGGTAGTTTGTGCATAGCAAGACGCATAGCTTCACGCGCTACTTCTTCAGATACACCAGCAAGTTCAAACATAACTTTACCTGGTTTAACTACAGCAATCCATTTTTCAACGGAACCTTTACCAGAACCCATGCGGACTTCTAGAGGTTTTTGTGTAATCGGTCTGTCTGGGAAAACTTTAATCCAAACTTTACCGCCACGACGGATATAACGTGTCATCGCAATACGTGCTGCCTCGATTTGACGATTCGTTACCCAAGCTGGTTCAAGAGCTTGGAGGCCATATTCACCGAAAGCAACAGTTGTACCGCCTTTAGCGTTACCGGACAACTTCGGACGATGTTGTTTACGATGCTTCACGCGTTTAGGCATCAACATGTTTACTTGCCTCCTTCCACTCGTGCAACGTTCTTCTTAGTTGGAAGAACTTCACCACGGTAGATCCATACTTTTACACCGATGCGGCCATAAGTAGTGTGAGCTTCAGCTGTACCATAGTCGATGTCAGCACGCAATGTATGAAGAGGTACAGTACCTTCGCTGTAACCTTCAGAACGAGCGATATCAGCTCCACCTAGACGACCACTAACAAGTGTTTTGATACCTTTCGCACCTGCACGCAAAGAACGAGTGATTGTTTGCTTTTGTGCACGACGGAAAGAAATACGGTTTTCCAATTGACGAGCAATGTTTTCAGCTACTAGAGTAGCGTCAAGATCAGGTTTCTTGATCTCATTGATATTGATGTGTACACGCTTGCTAGTAAGTTGGGAAAGAGCTTTACGAAGTGTTTCAACTTCAGAGCCACCTTTACCGATAACCATACCAGGCTTAGCAGTGTGAATTGTTACGTTTACGCGATTTGCAGCGCGTTCGATTTCAACTGTAGATACAGCAGCGTCTTTAAGACGACCTTTGATGTATTTACGAATGTGAAGGTCTTCATGCAACAAAGTTGCGAAGTCCTTATCAGCATACCATCTGGATTCCCAGTCACGAATTACGCCAACTCGCAGACCGACCGGACTTACCTTTTGTCCCACTCAATTTCCCTCCTTATTTTTCGTTTAGTACCACTGTAATGTGGCTAGTGCGCTTATGAATACGGCTAGCACGACCCATTGCACGTGGGCGGAATCGTTTCAAGGTAGGACCTTGATCTACGAAAATTTGACTCACAACAAGATTCTCAACGTCCATGTTGTGGTTGTGCTCAGCATTAGCAATCGCAGAGTTTAAAAGCTTCTCTACTACTGGAGAACCTGCTTTAGGAGTGTGTTTCAAAATACCTAGAGCTTCTCCAATTTTCTTGCCTCTGATTAGATCGATAACTAGACGCACTTTACGAGGCGCGATTCGAATATTACGAGCAACTGCTTTAGATTCCATGTTTGTACCTCCCCTCTATGAAGAGAATAATTAGCGCTTCTTGGATTTTTTGTCGTTGTCGACGTGACCCCTGAAGGTACGAGTAGGTGCGAATTCACCTAATTTGTGTCCGACCATATCTTCAGTCACGTATACAGGAACATGTTTACGACCATCGTATACAGCGAATGTATGACCGATAAAATCAGGGAAGATAGTAGAACGGCGAGACCAAGTTTTGACAACTTTCTTCTCGTTTTTCTCGTTCAAAGCATCAACCTTTTTCATCAAGTGGTCGTCCACGAAAGGACCTTTCTTCAAGCTACGACCCATAGTTCAGAAACCTCCCTTCGCCAAAGGCGTTCGGTTTATTGTATTATCCGATCTTACTTCTTACGGCGACGGATAATGTATTTATCGTTCTTGTTTTTCTTCTTACGAGTCTTAAGACCCAATGCAGGTTTACCCCAAGGAGTAACTGGTGCTTTACGACCGATAGGAGCGCGACCTTCACCACCACCGTGTGGGTGATCGTTAGGGTTCATTACGCTACCGCGAACAGTAGGACGTACGCCCAACCAACGTTTACGACCAGCTTTACCGATGTTGATCAACTCATGATCCAAGTTACCAACTTGACCGATAGTAGCACGGCATACGTTGTGGATACGGCGAGTTTCACCAGAACCTAGACGCACGATTACGAATTCGCCATCGCGACCTAGCAATTGAGCAGAAGTACCAGCTGCACGAACCAACTGAGCACCTTTACCTGGTTTCAACTCGATGTTGTGGATTGTTGTACCAACAGGAATGTTTACAAGTGGTAAGCAGTTACCTGTTTTGATGTCTGCATCTGCGCCAGATACAATCTCATCTCCAACTTTCAAACCATGTGGAGCGATGATGTAACGCTTTTCACCATCAACGTAGTTAATTAACGCGATGTTTGCAGAACGGTTTGGATCGTATTCGATAGTAGCTACGCGACCTACGATACCATCTTTGTTACGTTTGAAATCGATAACACGATATTTACGCTTATGGCCGCCACCTTGATGACGAACAGTAATCTTACCTTGGTTATTACGTCCAGCTTTTTTGTTAAGCGGTTGTAGAAGAGATTTCTCCGGAGTGGAGGTTGTGATCTCTTCGAAGGTAGAAACCGTCATATGGCGACGACTCGGAGAAGTCGGTTTAAACTTCTTGATACCCATTCCTTATTCCCTCCTTATAGAAAGTCGTCGAGCTTAAATACCTTCGTAGAATTCTAGCTCTTTGCTATCAGCAGTCAATTTAACGATTGCTTTTTTCCACTCAGAAGTGTATCCAGCATATTTACCATAGCGTTTAGGTTTTGCAGCAACGCGAATTGTGTTAACTGCTTCAACTTTTACGCCGAAAACTTTCTCAATAGCTTGTTTGATTTCCGTTTTGTTGGCTTTCATAGGTACTTCGAAAACGTACTTCTTGTCAGCCATCATATCGGTGGTGCGCTCAGTAATGATAGGGCGCTTGATAACATCATGAAGGCTCTTCATTATGCGAGCACCTCCTCTACTTTAGCAACCGCTTCTTTAGTTACGATTACTTTATCATGAGCAACTAGGTCAAGAACGTTAACGCCAGCAGCATCAATGCACTTAGCACCTGGGATGTTGCGAGAAGAAAGAGCGATGTTTTGATCAAAGTCTGCTGTTACGATAAGAACTTTACGATCAACTTTCAAGCTAGAAAGAATACCAGCAAATTCCTTAGTTTTAGGAGCAGACAAAGTCAATGCATCTAGTACCAACAATTCATTGTTTTGTACTTTTGTAGATAGAGCGGATTTAAGAGCCAAACGACGAACTTTACGGTTTAGCTTATATCCATATTTACGAGGTGTAGGTCCGAATACTACGCCGCCGCCTTTCCATTGAGGAGAGCGAATAGATCCTTGGCGTGCACGACCAGTACCTTTTTGACGCCATGGTTTGCGTCCACCACCACGTACTTCAGAACGATTTTTAACATCGTGAGTACCTTGGCGTTGAGAAGCTTGTTGCATAACGATTGCATCAAACAGTACAGCGTTGTTTGGTTCGATACCGAATACAGCTTCAGCCAATTCGATGTCGCCTACTTGCGCACCTGTTTGGTTATAAAGAGCTACTTTTGGCATGTCAGTTCCTCCTTTCCTTATTTCTTGACAGCCGTACGCACGACTACGTAGCTGTTTTTAGGTCCAGGTATGGAACCTTTAACAAGAATCAAGTTACGGTCTGTATCAACTTTAACAACCTCAAGATTTTGGATTGTTACTTTTTCGCCACCCATTTGACCAGGCAATTTCATACCTTTGAATACACGGTTAGCTGCGATAGAACCCATGGAACCTGGTCCACGATGGTAACGAGAACCGTGAGCCATTGGTCCACGAGCGTGGTTGTGGCGTTTGATAGAACCTGCAAAACCTTTACCTTTTGACTCGCCGGACACGTCTACAAACTCTCCTGCGGCAAAAATATCGGCTTTAAGTTCTTGACCTACCTCATAATCAGCGAGGTTAATTCCGTTGATTTCACGGATGAAGCGCTTAGGTGCAGTGTTAGCTTTAGCTGCATGCCCTTTTTCAGGTTTGTTCGTACGATTTTCTTTCTTATCGTCGTAACCGATCTGAATTGCCTCATATCCATCAGTCGCTTGATCCTTCTTTTGAAGAACCACGCAAGGACCTGCTTGGATTACAGTTACAGCAGTTGCTGTACCATTTTCAGCGAAAACTTGAGTCATTCCAAGTTTTTTTCCTAAGATTCCTTTGGTCATTTGTGCCACCTCCTACATTAACATTTTCATAAAATGACCTTTGTTGTATCAAGTCCCTACTGACGAGCAGGGGAGCTATATGGTGAATCCTTTAACTTCCGTACTCATCAAGACAACGCTAGCTAGCGTGTCGCGCTCTAGGTAGAGATTAAAGCTTAATCTCAATATCAACACCAGATGGTAGATCCAAACGCATTAGTGCATCAACCGTTTGTGGTGTTGGATTCAAGATATCAATTAGACGCTTATGCGTACGCATTTCGAATTGCTCACGAGAATCTTTATACTTATGAACCGCACGAAGAATTGTGTACACAGCTTTCTCAGTAGGAAGTGGAATCGGACCAGATACATTTGCACCGGAACGTTTCGCAGTTTCTACGATTTTTTCTGCTGATTGATCTAGAATCTTATGATCATATGCTTTCAATCGGATACGAATCTTTTGTTTTGCCATTGTAGTCCCTCCTTTTTCGCCCATATTATAACGGACATTTCTCCGCGAAAATATCCTGCACCCCAGCAATGGCAAAGGAGCCGGGTGTGTCAGCAACCTCCCGCATCATCGCAAGTCCATGACCAACATTCACTATTTTACTAAAGAAATATAGGCATTGCAAGTTTTTTTTGTAATTCCTATGAATTTCTAATCAAACAAGTATAATAGAGTTATGCGAGCTACGACTTTTGCTATTATACAATAGAAAGGAGCCTTCATGTGATTGAAAAGTCTGGAAGCCTTTATGACCAAATTGGAGGAGCTCCCACCCTTAGGAAACTAGTAAATCACTTCTATGATTTGGTTGCCAAGCATGAAGACTTAATTCCTATTTTTCCATCCGATCTTACAGAAGTAAAAGCAAAGCAATATTTGTTTCTTACTCAATTTCTTGGTGGACCTTCTCTCTATTCTGAAAAACATGGACATCCCATGCTTCGCGCGCGTCACTTGCCTTTTGAAATTACTCCAAAACGAGCAGGAGCTTGGCTTCTTTGTATGGAACAAGCTCTAGATCATACTGAGATAGAGGAACCGATGAAATCTCAGATTTTTGAACGACTTACTTTGACAGCGCACCATATGATTAATCAATGGAATCAACAAGAAGGAACGCCTTCCTAGGCGTTCCTTCTATATAATATAAGTTTTTCACTCTTGGAGCTTCATTTAAACTTCTCTTTCTTTGATAGGTAGTGGAATTTTCACAGGATGCGACTTTGTAGAACCTAGATAAACTCCCGCAACCGTGCATAGTAATGCAATTATAGCCAAATAAGTAAACGGCTCATCAATAAGCAAAGCAGCAAAAAGCAAGCTCGCTATTGGCATGCCATTGAGAAAAATGGACGTTTGACTAGCCCCTATCTTTTGAATGCCATAATTCCAGCCTAATGATCCGAGTCCACTTGAAATGCCACCTGAGCAAAAAATGACAAACCAGGTAAACCAACTGATATTCATCTCCTGATAGATATATGTAGGATACATCCCCACGCTCAAAATCCCTAACATGATAGCACCTATCCACTGAGAATACGCCGTCAGCTCCCACACGGACAGACCAGTAGATTTAGCTCCTCTTACCAACAAACCACCTACTACGTACATCAGCATAGATCCAAAAATAATAATCTCTCCCAATCCAAAGGAGATCTGTCCATTCCCTTTTGATGTAACTGCAATAATTACACCAGTAAAACCAAGTAAAATACCTAAGCCCTTGCGCAAATCCAGCTTTTCTCCAAAAAACATAGCGGCTAATAAGGTAGTGGCTAAAGGATTTAATGCCATAATCAATGAGGAGCTTCCAGCCGTACTATGTTGAAGCCCCCAAGCTAAAAGAATCTGATGCAGAGCAATTGATGTAGAGCCGATAGCTACTATAAACAGCCATTGCTTTACTGAGATCTTACATTTTTCTTTCCTAATAAATAGGATTGGCGTCAATACAATTGCGGCAATCAACATTCGAATCGCTGCAATGACCACTGGAGGAAAAAAAGATAGATATTTGATCATTACTACATTAAGTCCCCAGAAGCATACTACAGATGTTAATATGACATAGATGTATGAATCTTTCTTGCCCACTTCTGTTCCACTCCTCAAGCAAAATATGAAAGGTATTGTAACAGGTTGATAATGATTTGACTATAGGGTGGCTGAAAAGTAATTTTTTACAAAGCATACAAAAAACCCGAGGAGCATATCCTCGGGTTTTTATATCAAGTAAATACTATTCAACGATAGTAGATACTACGCCAGCGCCTACTGTACGGCCACCTTCGCGAATCGCGAAACGAGTACCTTGTTCCATTGCAACTGGAGCGATAAGTTCAACAGTGAACTCAGTGTTGTCACCAGGCATGATCATTTCAACGCCTTCTGGCAATTGAACGATACCTGTTACGTCAGTTGTACGGAAGTAGAACTGCGGACGGTAGTTAGCGAAGAATGGAGTATGACGTCCACCTTCTTCTTTAGATAGAACGTAAACTTCACATTTGAATTTAGTGTAAGGTTTAACGGAACCTGGTTTAGCTAGACATTGTCCACGCTCGATGTCTTTACGCTCAACACCACGTAGAAGAGCACCAATGTTATCCCCAGCTTCAGCTTGATCAAGAAGCTTACGGAACATCTCAACACCTGTTACAGTGGAGTTGCGAGTTTCTTCTTGAAGACCGATGATTTCGATAGCGTCACCAACTTTGATAACACCGCGCTCAACGCGACCAGTAGCAACTGTACCACGACCAGTGATTGTGAATACGTCCTCTACAGGCATCAAGAATGGTTTGTCAGTAGCACGTTCTGGAGTTGGGATGTAAGAATCAACAGCTTCCATCAACTCAAGAATTTTCTTAGCCCAATCGCCATTAGGGTTATCCAAAGCTTCTTTAGCAGAACCTTTGATTACTGGAGTGTCGTCACCTGGGAACTCGTATTGAGACAATAGGTCACGGATTTCCATTTCAACTAGTTCTAGCAACTCTTCATCGTCAACCATGTCGCATTTGTTCATGAATACTACGATGTAAGGAACACCTACTTGTTTAGAAAGAAGGATGTGCTCACGAGTTTGTGGCATTGGACCGTCAGCAGCAGATACTACTAGGATCGCTCCGTCCATTTGTGCAGCACCAGTGATCATGTTTTTAACATAGTCAGCATGGCCTGGGCAGTCAACGTGTGCATAGTGACGAGTTTCAGTTTCGTACTCAACGTGTGCAGTGTTGATTGTGATACCACGCTCGCGCTCTTCAGGAGCAGCGTCGATGCTACCGTAGTCCATAGCAGTTGCTCCACCAGTTACAGAAAGAACAGTAGTGATAGCAGCAGTTAGAGTTGTTTTACCATGGTCAACGTGACCGATAGTACCGATGTTAACGTGGGGTTTATTCCGCTCAAATTTAGCTTTTGCCATGAGAATTTGTGCCTCCTTAAAGATTAAAGGTTTTTTTATAATAAGTATAGAGAGAAAGGTTTACACGAATTTGGCTGTAACCAAACAATATTGTAAACCTTTCTTCTTTGAAGATAAAGAGAGAAATCTACACTGGAAGTAAATTCCCAAAAAATAGATACTGATTATTCACCTTTGGACTTCTTGATGATTTCATCAGAAATATTTCTTGGTACTTCTTCGTAGTGGTCGATTTGCATAGAGTACTGACCGCGACCTTGAGTACGGGAACGTAGTACTGTAGAGTAACCAAACATCTCAGAAAGTGGAACCATTGCGCGGATAACTTGTGCGTTTGCACGAGCATCCATACCTTCAATGCGTCCACGACGAGAGTTAAGGTCACCCATTACGTCACCCATGTAGTCCTCAGGTACAGTAACTTCTACTTTCATAACTGGCTCAAGAAGAACAGCTCCACACTTCTTAGCTGCTTCTTTAAGTGCCAAGGAACCTGCAACTTTAAACGCCATCTCAGAGGAGTCTACATCATGGTAGCTACCGTCTACAAGAACAGCTTTAATGTCTACAAGTGGGAATCCTGCAAGAACACCATTTTTCATAGATTCTTCGATACCCGCTTGAGCTGCTGGGATGTATTCACGAGGAACCGCACCACCAACAACTTTGTTCTCAAACATGAAGCCTTGACCTGGCTCAAGTGGAGAGAACTCAACCACAACGTGACCGTATTGACCACGACCACCGGATTGGCGTACGAATTTACCATCAACCTTAGCAGATCCGCGGAATGTTTCACGGTAAGCTACTTGTGGAGCACCCACGTTAGCTTCTACCTTGAATTCACGTCTCATACGGTCAACGATGATATCTAGGTGAAGCTCACCCATACCACCGATGATGGTTTGTCCAGTTTCTTCATCAGTGTGCGTACGGAACGTTGGATCCTCTTCAGAAAGTTTAGAAAGGGCAATACCCATCTTATCTTGGTCTGCTTTGGATTTTGGTTCAATAGCAACGTGGATAACTGGCTCAGGGAATACCATAGACTCAAGGATAACTGGCGACTTCTCATCGCACAATGTATCCCCAGTTGTAGTATCCTTCAAACCTACAGCCGCTGCAATGTCACCGGAGTAAACCATAGGGATTTCTTCACGGTGGTTAGCGTGCATTTGTAGGATACGTCCGATACGCTCGCGTTTACCCTTAGTAGAGTTCAGCAAGTAAGAACCGGAAGCTAGTGTACCAGAGTATACACGGAAGAATGTAAGTTTACCAACGTAAGGGTCAGTCATGATCTTAAATGCAAGAGCAGAGAACGGACCATTGTCATCGGATTCACGAACTACTTCTTCTTCACTATCAGGAAGAGTACCTTTGATAGCTGGTACGTCAATTGGAGCTGGCAAGTAGTCAACTACTGCATCCAACATCAATTGAACACCTTTGTTTTTATAGGAAGAACCACAAAGAACAGGAACTAGATTAACTGCGATAGTACCTTTACGTAGAGCAACTTTGATTTCTTCAATCGTTAACTCTTCGCCTTCAAGGTATTTCATCATTAATTCTTCGTCTTGTTCTGCAGCTGCTTCAACAAGATGCATGCGAAGTTCTTCGCATCTTTCTTTCAACTCAGCAGGAATCTCTGTAGTTTCAGAAGTTTTACCCAAGTCATCTACATAGATGTGAGCTTTCATTTCAACAAGGTCAACGATACCTGTGAAATTATCTTCCGCACCAATTGGATATTGGATAGCTACAGGGTTAGCGCCTAGACGCTCTTTAATTTGTTCTAAACACATATCATAGTTTGCACCCATGATATCCATTTTGTTTACGTAACAAACACGTGGAACACCATAACGGTCTGCTTGGCGCCATACAGTCTCAGACTGAGGTTCTACGCCGCCCTTCGCGTCAAAAACCGCAACAGTACCATCAAGTACACGCAGAGAACGTTCAACCTCAACTGTGAAGTCTACGTGCCCAGGTGTATCGATGATGTTGATGCGGTGACCATTCCATTGAGCAGTCGTAGCAGCAGAAGTGATTGTGATACCGCGCTCTTGTTCTTGTTCCATCCAGTCCATCGTTGCGGCACCTTCGTGTGTCTCACCGATTTTGTGAACGCGACCGGTATAAAAAAGAATACGCTCGGTTGTTGTCGTTTTACCGGCATCGATGTGTGCCATGATACCGATATTACGCGTATTCGCTAGAGAGAATTCGCGAGCCATTTAGGAATTGCTCCTTCCATACTCATATGTGAGAATATGCGGGTATCTAAAGGATACCCGCCTTTGCATTCTACCAGCGATAGTGTGCAAACGCTTTGTTTGCTTCAGCCATTTTGTGAGTGTCCTCACGTTTCTTAACAGCTGCACCAGTACTGTTTGCTGCATCCATAATTTCGCTAGCCAAACGCTGTTCCATAGTTTTTTCACCACGAAGACGAGCGTAGTTAACTAACCAACGAAGACCAAGAGTCGTACGACGCTCAGGTTTAACCTCGATAGGTACTTGGTAGTTAGCACCACCTACACGGCGAGCTTTTACCTCAAGTACAGGCATGATGTTTTTAAGAGCTTCTTCGAACACTTCCATAGGGTTGCGTCCTGTACGTTCTTGAATGATGTCAAACGAGTTATATAGGATATTTTGCGCAACTCCACGCTTACCATCCAACATCAAACGGTTGATTAAACGAGTAACCAACTTGCTGTTATGAATTGGATCTGGCAATACGTCGCGTCGAGCAACTGGACCTTTACGCGGCATCAAGTTTCCCTCCTTTTCCTAGAGTTAATATAATGTAATCACGCAACGTGATTATTTTTTTGCAGCCTTCGGACGTTTTGTACCATATTTGGAGCGAGATTGCATACGGTTGTTAACACCCGCAGTATCAAGCGCACCACGTACGATATGATAACGTACCCCTGGTAAGTCTTTTACACGACCACCACGAACTAGTACAACACTATGTTCTTGAAGGTTGTGACCGATACCTCCGATGTAAGCTGTAACCTCGATTCCGTTAGTTAAACGTACACGAGCATACTTACGAAGCGCGGAGTTCGGTTTTTTAGGTGTCATTGTACCTACACGAGTACATACACCACGTTTTTGAGGCGAGCTTTGGTTCGTTTGAGATTTCTTAAAGCTGTTGTACCCTTTTTGTAGAGCTGGGGACTTAGACTTTACGACTTTATCTTTACGACCTTTGCGCACTAATTGGTTAATTGTAGGCATGATCTTTTTCCTCCTTCCTCATTCTTTATTGTAAGACCACAGATCCAGGTGAATCACATATGGGCAAAATAAGATGCTCTTGCCAGAAAAACATAACGTTCTTCAACAAAAACATGACTTAACCACTCTTTTTTATTGCACAAGCGGCTGCCCCAACCTGTATTCCGCACGCTTTACCTAAGCGCTTCATGGAATCAACAAAGTTGACGGGAACACCCTTTTCTTTACATAGAAGTGCGATCTTTTGTATTAAACGTCTATCTGCATCCTTAGCCAAAAACACTTCCTCAATAAGTCCGTGTTCGATCGCTTTGGTGGTCTGATTAATACCGATCGTTAACTCCTTTGCCCACTCTACTTTTTCATAAGACATGATGATCATATCCTCCAAAGTAATTGAGTATCAGGCACACTCAAGTATCATACCAGCTATTTTTATAGAAGTCAACCTATTATTCTATAAAAAATTACTTTCTATTAAATTGATAAGGAGGCGGTTTCCCCAGAGAGGAAACGCCTCTTTATCAATATAGCAAACTAAGATTCTACTGATACTGTTTCTAGTACGTCAGAGTTACCTTCTGCTTGTTCGCGGTTTAAGAGTCTTGAGTTGCGATAACGGTTCATACCGGTACCAGCTGGGATCAGCTTACCAATAATTACGTTCTCTTTCAATCCAAGTAGCTTATCTACTTTACCCTTAATCGCTGCATCTGTAAGAACACGTGTTGTTTCTTGGAAGGATGCTGCAGACAAGAAGGAATCTGTCTCCAAGGAAGCTTTTGTGATACCAAGCAACACTGGACGTCCAACTGCTGGGCTCTTACCAGACATAAGCACTTTCGCATTGGCTTGCTCAAATTCATGAACCTCTACGAAGGAACCTGGCAACAGATCAGTTTCTCCACTATCAATGACGCGCAACTTGCGAAGCATCTGACGAATCATTACCTCAACGTGCTTGTCGTTGATTTCTACCCCTTGCATACGGTAAACTTTCTGAACCTCTTGCAGGATGTAGTTGGATACACCGCGCTGACCGCGTACTTTCAGCATTTCTTTCGGGTCTACAGAACCCTCTGTTAACTCATCACCGGCATTAAGTTTTTGGCCAACAGATACCTTGATACGTGCACCGTATGGCGCTGCGTATTCTTTGTTTTCTGCTTCACCGCGAACCTCGATGATGCGTTTATCTTTATCTTCACGGATGCTAACCACTTCTGAGTCGATTTCGGTAATAACCGCTTGACCTTTCGGGTTACGAGCTTCAAACAACTCTTGGATACGCGGCAAACCTTGCGTGATATCGTCCCCTGCTACCCCACCGGTATGGAACGTACGCATTGTTAACTGAGTACCTGGTTCACCGATAGATTGTGCAGCAATAATACCTACTGCTTCACCGATTTCTACCTCTGCTCCTGTTGCTAGGTTACGGCCATAGCAACGTTTGCAGACCCCGTGACTTGTGCGGCAAGCAAGTACGTTACGAATGTATACGTCTTGAATGCCAAGCTTAACGATTAATTCAGCCATCTCCTCAGTAATTTCCTCATTACGATGAACAAGGATCTCACCTGTTTCAGGATGACGAACAGTTTCAAAGCAGGTACGACCTTCTAATCGGTCAGACAGCTTTTCGATTTCTTCTTTACCATCTTTAATAGCACTTACGCGAATACCTTTATCTGTTCCGCAATCTTCTTCACGAACGATAACGTCTTGCGCTACGTCTACCAGACGACGAGTTAAGTAACCTGAGTCAGCAGTACGCAGGGCTGTATCGGCCAAACCTTTACGCGCACCATGCGTAGAGATGAAGTATTCCAATACCGTTAAACCTTCACGGAAGTTGGATTTGATCGGTAACTCGATGATTCGACCTGACGGGTTTGCCATCAGACCACGCATACCAGCTAGCTGAGTAATCTGGGACACGTTACCGCGGGCTCCGGAGTTAGCCATCATGTAAATCGCATTGAATTGATCCATGGATTTCATGAGAACGTCAGTTACTTCATCTTTAGCTTTTGACCAGATGGAGATAACACGGTCATAACGTTCGTCTTCAGTAATTAAACCGCGACGGAATTGCGTCATTACCGCATTTACTTTCTCATCAGCACTGCTAAGAATGGATTGTTTTTCAGATGGAACTACGATATCGGCAACGGCAATCGTAATACCAGCTTTTGTTGAGTATTTAAATGCCAATTCTTTTATTTTATCAAGAATTTCAGAGGTCATGGTTGTTCCAAAGCGACGGAAGCATTCAGCAATGATTGTTCCCAAGAAGCCTTTTTTAACAGCACCCGGATCCTTCAAACTCTTAATAAAAGCTGTGGTATCCTGACCTTTTTCAAACATAAAGTACTCATCAGAAACTTGGTTCTGAAGGTTGTCTCTTGTAGGAGCATTGATGTATGGCAGCTCTGGAGGGAAAATTTCATTAAAGATTACTTTACCTACAGTAGTTGCTAGCAATGCATCCTGTTGTTTTTCTGTAAATGAAGTTTTGCTCAAGCTACTAGCCGGAATAAGGATACGTGTTTGCAGCGTGATATATGCATTCTCATAAGCTGCAATCGCATCAGCAGGGTCACGGAAGATAGAACCTTCACCCACATCTCCTTTACGCTCCAGCGTCAGATAGTAAGAACCAAGCACCATATCCTGAGAAGGTGTAACAACTGGTTTACCATCTTTCGGGTTCAAGATGTTTTGAGCAGCAAGCATTAGGATACGAGCTTCAGCTTGTGCTTCCGCAGACAACGGTACGTGAACCGCCATTTGGTCACCGTCAAAGTCAGCGTTATAAGCTGTACATACGAGCGGATGTAGACGAATCGCACGTCCCTCAACCAATACTGGCTCAAATGCTTGAATACCCAAACGGTGCAAGGTAGGAGCGCGGTTTAGTAATACAGGATGTTCCTTGATTACCTCTTCCAATACGTCCCATACCTCAGGTTGTATACGCTCAACTTTACGTTTCGCACTCTTAATGTTATGAGCTAGGCCTTTTGCTACAAGCTCCTTCATTACGAAAGGCTTGAACAGTTCCAACGCCATTTCCTTAGGCAGACCGCATTGGTACATGCGAAGGTTCGGTCCTACTACGATAACGGAACGACCAGAGTAGTCAACACGTTTACCCAAAAGGTTTTGACGGAAACGACCTTGCTTACCTTTAAGCATATGACTCAAGGATTTCAATGGACGGTTACCAGGACCAGTAACAGGACGTCCGCGACGACCGTTATCAATCAACGCATCCACTGCTTCTTGTAGCATACGTTTTTCGTTTTGTACGATAATGTCTGGCGCGCCAAGTTCAAGCAGGCGTTTTAGACGGTTGTTACGGTTGATCACACGACGATACAAGTCATTTAGGTCAGATGTCGCAAAACGTCCACCATCCAACTGTACCATCGGGCGCAATTCTGGAGGAATTACAGGCAATACGTCAAGTACCATCCAATCAGGGCGATTACCAGAGTTACGGAATGCTTCCAGCACCTCTAGACGTTTAATCGCACGAGTACGGCGTTGACCCTGTACGGTTTTTAAATCTTCCTTCAATGTGCTTACTTCTTTTTCAAGATCAATTTCAGCTAGCAAACGGCGAATTGCTTCAGCACCCATTGCTGCTTGGAAGGATTGACCATATTTCTCGCGATAGTTACGGTATTCTTTTTCAGACAAAAGTTGTTTTTTGTCCAAAGGAGTATCCCCGGCATCTACTACTACATAAGAAGCGAAGTAGATAACTTCCTCAAGGGAACGTGGAGACATATCCAGTACCAGACCCATACGGCTTGGGATACCTTTGAAATACCAGATGTGGGAAACAGGAGCAGCAAGCTCAATGTGTCCCATACGTTCACGACGCACTTTTGCACGAGTTACCTCAACGCCGCATCGATCACAGACTACACCTTTATAACGAACGCGCTTGTATTTACCGCAATGACATTCCCAATCCTTGGTTGGTCCGAAAATACGCTCACAGAACAAACCATCCTTCTCAGGCTTCAGGGTACGGTAGTTAATTGTTTCAGGTTTTTTAACTTCCCCGAAAGACCACGAACGGATCTTATCGGGAGAAGCTAAACCAATCTTCATATATTCAAAATTATTGACGTCAATCACAGGGCGTTACCTCCCTCTTGTACCGGAATCTTACTCATCTTGTGCGCCTATGCTTTCAGGTAAGAGATTTAACTTTTCTCCAGTTCCTTCATCCTCATCATCGGTTTCGCGCATTTCAATTTCCTGCTCGTCACCAGAGAGAATTTTTACGTCCATACCTAAGCTTTGAAGTTCTTTAATCAATACTTTGAATGATTCTGGAACGCCCGGTTCTGGTACGTTTTCACCTTTAACGATCGCTTCGTACGTTTTAACACGACCAACAACATCGTCAGATTTAACGGTGAGGATCTCTTGCAGAGTATATGCGGCACCGTATGCTTCAAGCGCCCATACCTCCATCTCCCCGAAGCGCTGGCCACCAAATTGGGCTTTACCACCCAATGGTTGTTGCGTAACAAGAGAGTATGGTCCAGTTGAACGAGCATGAATCTTATCGTCAACCAAGTGAGCCAGTTTCAGCATGTACACGCAACCTACTGTTACACGGCGATCGAATGATTCACCTGTACGGCCATCGTATAGAAGGGTTTTACCGTCACGGTCTAATCCAGCTTCTTCAAGCGTATCAAGAACATCGTCTTGACGTGCACCGTCGAATACAGGAGTCGCTACGTGAATACCCAACAATTTAGCAGCCATACCTAAATGTGTTTCAAGTACCTGACCGATGTTCATACGCGATGGTACGCCCAGTGGATTCAAGACGATCTCAACTGGAGAACCATCCGGTAGGAACGGCATATCTTCTTCCGGCATGATGCGGGCAATAACCCCTTTGTTACCATGTCGACCGGCCATTTTATCCCCAACGGAAATCTTACGTTTTTGAGCAATGTATACACGCACTAGTTGATTAACACCTGGAGGCAATTCGTCGCCATTGTCGCGCGTAAATACTTTTACATCAACAACAATACCGGAGCCACCGTGTGGTACACGCAGTGATGTATCACGAACTTCGCGTGCCTTTTCACCGAAGATCGCATGCAATAGACGCTCTTCTGCTGTTAGCTCTGTTACACCCTTAGGCGTTACTTTACCAACCAGGATATCGCCATCGCGGATCTCGGCACCAACGCGAATGATACCACGTTCATCAAGATTCTTCAGCGCCTCTTCCCCTACGTTCGGAATATCGCGTGTAATCTCTTCTGGTCCTAGTTTCGTATCACGTGCTTCTGATTCATATTCTTCAATATGAATGGACGTGTAGACGTCATCTTTAACCAGTTTTTCACTTAGCAAGATCGCATCCTCGTAGTTATAACCTTCCCAAGTCATAAACGCTACGATAACGTTGCGACCAAGCGCCAATTCGCCCTTCTCAGTGGACGGACCATCACCGATAATATCGCCTTTTTCGATAATATCGCCAGGCATTACAATCGGACGTTGGTTAATGCAAGTCCCTTGGTTAGAACGGATAAATTTGTGCATTTTATATTTATCTAGGTCTCCAAGAACTTGTTTGCCATCAACCTCTATATAACGTCGAACAGTTACTTCGCGAGCTGTTACACGCTCTACTTTTCCAGGCCATTTTGCAACAACCGCAACACCGGAGTCTTGCGCTGCTTTATGTTCCATACCAGTTCCTACAAATGGAGCTTGAGGAATTAGCAAAGGAACGGCCTGACGTTGCATGTTTGATCCCATTAGGGCGCGGTTGGCGTCATCGTTCTCAAGGAACGGAATCAACGCTGTCGCAACCGATACAACCTGCTTAGGAGAGATGTCCATAAAGTCTACCTTATCACGAGGAACGTTAAGGATTTCACCTTTACGGCGGCAAATAACCATCTCGTTAGCAAATCTGCCATCTTCAGCTAGTGGCTGATTCGACTGAGCTACGTTATATACATCCTCTTCATCAGCAGTCAGGTAATCAATCTCAGACAATACAACGCCTGTTTCAGGATTAATTTTACGGCGAGGTGTTTCAATAAAGCCGTAATCATTAATACGAGCAAACGTAGACAAGGAGTTGATCAAACCGATGTTTGGTCCCTCTGGAGTCTCGATCGGACACATACGTCCATAGTGAGAGTGATGCACGTCTCGCACTTCGAAACCAGCGCGTTCACGCGTCAAACCACCAGGTCCTAATGCGGACAAACGGCGTTTATGTGTTAACTCAGCAAGCGGATTCGTTTGATCCATGAACTGTGAAAGCTGGGAGCTACCAAAGAACTCTTTGATTGCCGCAATCACAGGGCGGATGTTAATCAAAGCCTGCGGTGTAATTTGATTTTGATCTTGAATGGACATGCGTTCACGAACCACGCGTTCCATACGAGAAAGACCGATACGGAATTGGTTCTGTAACAATTCACCTACAGAACGCAGACGACGGTTACCCAAATGGTCGATATCGTCTGTAGTACCTACACGATGCAGTAGGTTAATAAAATAGTTAATTGCCGAAACGATGTCTGCTGGAGTAATATGCTTTACAGACATATCTATATTCGCATTACCGATAACCTTAACTACTTTACCTTCTTCATCAAAGATATCTATAGATTGAAGAGTAATCGTTTCATTTTCTAAAACTCCACCATGTGTACGTACGTCCACATAGTTTACGCCACCCTCCAACATAGGAAGAATCTTTTCCATAACACGACGGTCAATAATTTGACCTGCTTCTGCAAGGATTTCACCTGTTGATTTATCAATCAGCGTCTCAGCAAGACGTTGGTTGAATAGGCGGTTTTTAATATGGAGCTTTTTGTTCATTTTATAGCGACCTACTGATGCTAAATCATAGCGCTTTGGATCAAAGAAGCGAGAAATCAATAAGCTCTTCGCGTTCTCTACTGTAGGTGGTTCACCTGGACGCAAACGCTCATAGATTTCGATCAAAGCTTTCTCAGTAGAATCGGTGTTATCTTTTTCAAGCGTGTTGTTAACGAATTTCTCGTCATGACCCAGCAGGTCTAGAATATCTTTATCAGTTCCAAAACCTAAAGCACGAAGTAATACTGTAACTGGAATTTTACGAGTACGATCGATACGTACATAAATAATATCTTTCGCATCGGTTTCAAGTTCAAGCCATGCTCCACGGTTCGGAATAACAGTAGCGCTAAAAGTCTGTTTACCGTTCTTATCAATTTTAGTGTTATAGTAAACACTAGGGGAACGAACGAGCTGACTGACAATAACGCGCTCCGCTCCATTTATAATGAAGGTACCCGTTTCTGTCATCAGTGGGAAATCTCCCATAAAGACTTCTTGCTCCTTCACTTCGCCCGTCTCTTTGTTTAGAAGACGTACTTTAACACGCAATGGAGCAGCATACGTTACATCACGTTCCTTCGACTCGTCTACGCCGTATTTAGGCTCACCAAGACTATAATCAATAAACTCCAGCACTAAATTACCAGTAAAGTCTTGGATTGGCGAAATGTCTTGGAACATTTCTCTTAAACCAGTATCCAAAAACCATTGGTAGGATTTTTGCTGAATTTCGATTAGGTTAGGTAGTCCCAGTACTTCGTTGATTCGAGAATACGTGCGACGCTGGCGGTGCTTACCGCTCTGGACCAGTTTACCTGCCAACTCATTCACCCCTCACTATTTGTTGCAACATCCTTTATTAGATGTTGACCGCAACATGTCTTCCCTCTTAATATTTAGGAAAACGGAAAGCATCTAGTAATATAACACCAGACGCTGAAGACACAAAAATAAAAATGGGTTAACCATTTAACCTCATTTTTGATAAAAAACTCTATTCTAAAAGAATTCCCAACCTTTTACAGCTTTAACCCTCAACGCTAAAAAATCAGCATAAAAAGGTATTGACAAATCAGGAATCGCTCAGTTTAGACATTTAACCCATATTGACATTTTATAATGTTAACATAAGGAAAATGCCTCGTCAAGGAGATTTGGTCATTTTTTTGCTCGAATGATAAAATAACCCTTGCTTTTTTCGACAGTTTCTACCTCTCGAAAATATTCTTCTAATTTTTTAATTGCAGATGGTGCGCCTTGCTTTTTTTGAATAACAACCCACATCTCACCATCAGGCGCTAAAAGCTTATAGCCTTCCGTGAAAATGTGATGCACCGTCTCTTTTCCAGCTCGGATGGGAGGATTGGTTAAGATAACATCAAACTCTCTACCCTCTACTTGTTCGTAAAGGTCACTGGCCATAATCTCCACATTGGAAATACCATTTCGCTCTGCATTCCGTTTCGCAAGCGCTACTGCTCGTTCATTTATATCAATCATGGTAACGAGACCCTTGTTAGCTATCGATGCAGCTGCAAAACCTATCGGACCGTAGCCACAGCCTACATCAAGAACGCGTGCACGTTCCGAAAACTGCATGGTTTCTATTAAGAGCACGCTCCCAAAATCAATTCGTTCCCGAGAAAAAACACCACTATCGGTAGTAAAGTGATAGGTTTTTCCACGCATCTCAAAATCAAATTCAGCTTCCTCATGTGCCGATTGTGGTCGGTTTGTGTAATAATGATCACTCATCCTCTTGCCTCCTTTCCCAAGCAATTCATTAAAATGAAATAAGCCTAGATAGCAGAAATCCCCCAACCTTTATAGGTAAGGGGGATTTTTCTATAGACAGTAGAAGAATTACTTAACTTCTACAGTTGCACCTGCTTCTTCAAGCTTAGCTTTCATGCCTTCAGCTTCGTCTTTAGAAACGCCTTCTTTAAGAGCTTTAGGAGCGTTATCTACCAAGTCTTTAGCTTCTTTCAAGCCAAGACCAGTGATTTCGCGAACAACTTTGATTACGTTGATTTTGGAAGCTCCGCCGCTAACTAGGTTAACAGTGAACTCAGTTTGCTCAGCAGCTGCTTCAGCGCCACCAGCCATAACAGCTACAGGAGCTGCAGCAGTTACACCAAACTCTTCTTCGATTGCTTTTACTAGATCGTTCAATTCAAGAACGGACATACCTTTGATAGCTTCTAAAATTTGTTCATGATTCATTTTATTGTCCTCCAATCTTTCTTATAACGAATTAGGCACCTTGGCCTTCTTTTTGTTCGGAAACAGCTTTAACCGCAAGCGCGAAGTTGCGAACTGGTGCTTGTAGTACGCTGAGAAGCATAGACAACAAGCCTTCGCGAGATGGTAGTGCAGCAAGTGCTTTGATTTCAGCATCGCCTACTACTTTACCTTCAATAACTCCACCTTTGATTTCAAGTGCTTCATTTTTCTTTGCGAAGTCAGCGATGATCTTCGCAGGAGCAATCACGTCATCTTTGGAGAAAGCAATTACGTTTGGTCCCAAAAGGTATTGGTCCAAATCGCTCAAGTTTTCTTGAGCTGTAGCTAAACGAGCCAAAGTATTTTTGTATACTTTAAATTCAATGCCAGCTTCACGCAATTGTTTACGAAGTTCAGTTACCTGAGCAACTGTAAGACCACGATAGTCAGCTACTACAATTGTTTGGCTTTCGCGTAACTTAGTAGCGATTTCGCTGATAACTTGTGCTTTCTCTTCACGGATAACAGTTGGACGAATTTCTGCCATTTGTTACACCTCCCGTGCAATCAATCCTAATGTAAATTGAAAATGCCCTCGCAGACGTTCGCGAGGGCACATATCAACAGAGCTAATCTATTAACAGTACACACCTCGGAAGGAAATTAAGCAACTTACCATTCGGTTCATTGCACCCTCTGTCTGCAGCATGACAATATTCTCTTTAACAACAGGTTATATATTATCAACTTCTCTAGTAGAAGTCAACTGTAATTATTTTACATCAACGCGTACACCAGGACCCATAGTGGAGCTGATAGATACGCTCTTCATGTAAATACCTTTAGCTGCTGCTGGTTTTGCACGGTTAAGCGCATCTGTCAGAGCCGCAAGGTTTTCAGTTAGTTTTTGAACATCAAAGGATACTTTACCGATAGGAGCGTGGATGATACCACCTTTTTCTACACGGTATTCGATCTTACCAGCTTTGATTTCATTAACTGCTTTTGTAACATCGAATGTTACAGTTCCAGTTTTAGGGTTTGGCATTAGACCTTTAGGACCTAATACGCGACCCAATTTACCTACTTCACCCATCATGTCTGGAGTAGCAACGATAACGTCGAACTCAAACCATCCACCTTGGATTTTAGCAAGCATGTCTGCATCGCCTACATAATCTGCTCCAGCTGCTTCAGCTTCTTTCGCTTTTTCACCTCTAGCAAATACAAGAACACGTTGTACTTTACCAGTACCGTGTGGCAATACAACAGCACCACGAATTTGTTGGTCAGCACGTTTTGGATCTACACCCAAACGGAATGCTGCCTCAACTGTTTCATCAAATTTAGCAGAAGCTACGTTTTTCACTAGCTCGATCGCTTCAGTTACAGGATAAACTTTAGTCTTATCGATCTGCTTTGTAGCTTCTAGATATTTTTTACCATGCTTAGGCATTTGCAAATCTCCCTTCAATGTGGTCGTAGCGGTTTAATCCTCCCACAGGGTGAGTTCCAAAGCTTGTTACTCACCCTTAACAAGCAATCAAAGACAAATTAGTCTTCGATTACGATACCCATAGAACGGGCAGTACCTTCAACCATACGCATAGCTGCTTCAACAGAAGCTGCGTTTAGATCCGGTTGTTTCAAGATCGCGATATCACGAACTTTATCACGTTTCAAAGTAGCAACTTTTGTTTTGTTAGGCACGCCAGAACCAGACTCGATTCCTGCTGCTTTTTTCAACAAAACTGCTGCCGGTGGAGTTTTTGTAATGAATGTGAAAGAACGATCTTCAAATACAGTAATTTCTACTGGAATGATCATTCCTGCTTCACTCTCTGTACGAGCGTTAAATTCTTTACAGAAGCCCATGATATTAACCCCAGCTTGACCGAGTGCCGGACCTACTGGAGGTGCAGGGTTTGCCTTACCTGCTGGAATTTGTAGTTTAATTACGCGGATTACCTTCTTAGCCACGTAATACACCTCCTTCTTCGTGTGTGGTAATGCGGGGTACTCGCCCCTCCCACTCTACCAAAAAACCATATAAGTCAATCAGTAGTGAGATTGAGAACCGCATTCGTCTGCAGATTCTAGAATCATCAAGAACTGTATCATATGACACGATACTTTTCAAGATGAGTTCTTAATCCATTTTTTCAACTTGTGTATAATCTAATTCAACTGGTGTCTCGCGACCGAAAATATCCAATAGCACGCGAATTTTTTGTTTGTCGGCCAGAATTTCAATGATTTCTCCATCACGACCTGTGAAAGGACCATCCTTTACAGTAACCATGTCGCGAAGCTCAAAATCGATCCTAACTTTCGGCGCTTCAAATCCCATTGTTTTGAGAATTGTATCCGCTTCTTCAGGAAGCAACGCTGTTGGTTTGGAACCAGCTCCAGTGGATCCGACAAAACCCGTGACCCCTGGGGTATTCCGCACGACATACCATGAATCGTCCGTCATAACCATTTCAACAAGCACGTATCCAGGAAATACCTTTTTGGTAACTGTGCGTTTTTTACCGTCTTTATTCTCTACTTCTTCCTCAGTAGGAACAAGCACCCGAAAGATTTTGTCTTCCATGCCCATAGACTCAACACGTTTTTCCAGATTCGCTTTAACCTTGTTTTCATACCCAGAGTAAGTATGAACGACATACCACGCTTTTTCCATATCCACGAGGACGTTAGACGTCCGTCCCTCCTAAGACCCGAATATTACCTACTTCTTAATAATAAGACCGATTAGCTCTGAAATTCCAAAGTCCACCACAAACATAAATACCGCTAAGAACGTAATCGCAAGCACAACGACTGTTGTATAGCTAACCAGCTCTTTGCGATTCGGCCAGCGGACTTTTTTCAATTCAGAGACAACATCTTTTAAAAACGAACCTGTTCTGGAAAAGATATTCATATTGCTACCTCCAGACTTTTCGTTCATCATTATTTAGTTTCACGATGAACTGTGTGCTTTTTATCACGGGAGCAATACTTCTTCTTTTCGATGCGCTCAGGGTTCGTACGCTTGTTCTTCGTGCTGATATAGTTACGATCACCGCAATCGGTGCACGCTAATGTAATGTTTACTCGCATCATTGCCACCTCCATCTTTTCTGTTACCTAAAGACTATAACTACAACCCAAATAAACTCGGGAAAAACCGCTACTTTTTTCCGTATGTTCATAGAAGTAACCATAGAATCTACTCTATGGCTACCAAACAAATTTATCACATCAGCTAGCATAATGTCAACGAAATGCCTTGACAATTTTATACACTATCGTTCTAACTAATTTTTCCTTGAATATAATTCGACAAAAAACAGGATTTTTGCGTTTATAGCCGAATACATGCTATAGACAATCTTGTAAAACTCCAAATTACAGTTGCACTTCTCTACCTTCTAGATATCGTTCCAACTTCCGTTTCACTCGTTGCAATGCATTGTCGATAGACTTTACATGGCGATCCAACTCAACTGCGATCTGTTGATAGGAACGTCCATCCAGATAAAGCATCAGTACCTGACGTTCCAAATCGCTAAGAATTTCACTCATTTTGCCTTCAATGTCGTCAAATTCTTCTCGATTAATAAACAGCTCTTCAGGATCAGTTACCTTTGTTCCACAAATCACGTCAAGCAATGTTCGATCCGAATCCTCATCATAGATGGGCTTGTCCAACGATACGTAAGAGTTAAGAGGAATGTGCTTCTGCCTTGTTGCCGTCTTTATCGCTGTAATGATTTGACGGGTAATGCATAACTCGGCAAATGCCTTAAACGAAGTGAGCTTGTCCCCTCTAAAATCCCGTATAGATTTGTATAGGCCAATCATGCCCTCCTGTACAATATCTTCACGGTCCGCCCCGATCAAAAAATAAGAACGAGCTTTGGCCCGTACGAAATTTTTGTACTTATTGATCAGGTATTCTAGGGCCTCAGCATCGTTCTCTCGTACTAACTCTACTACTTCTTCGTCGGACATCAGATCATATTGAGTATGTTTCAACTCCTTGAGGTCAACACTCACTATTATCCCTCCGACACCTGGTTACATAAGATAGTGTTATTATACATGAATCGATAAAATAGCGTCAACCAAATGCGTTTTACTCTCTTCTCCATTTTTCGAAGATTTTCGCTATTTCATCATTTAACGGAATCCGTGAAAAATACTGGTCTTCATTTGTTTCTTTTACTGTTTGATTGATTTCCTTTTGGGCATTTTCTACTTCTAATAACAGCTCTCGTGCCGATTTCCGCAGAGCTCCCTGTCCAAAAATGACCCGCTGCGAGGTATAGTCGGATGTAGCTACATATATTTGTCGATTTTTCTCGAAAAATTCATGAACTAGTCGTTCAATTTTTTCGTCAGCCGTCTCTTTTTTCTTCGTAAAATAAACCTCAATCTTAAAATCTTCCTGTTTTTTTCCAATTCCCGGTATTTTATAGGCATCAAAAACTACAATGACTTTGATTCCTGAGTAGCTTTGGTATTCAGCTAATTGAGAAATGAGGATGTCGCGCGCCTCATCCATCTGATCCTGATCCTTTAAGACGCGCAACTGTGGCCAAGCCCCAATAATGTTATAGCCATCTACAATGAGCAGTTGCTTGCTCTTTCTTTTAGCCATTTCATTTTCCTCTAGGTAAGAGTGGGTTTCGTCCTCGATATACCTCATACATTAGAATAGCCGCCGCAACCGAAGCATTCAGCGAAGTAACTTGTCCAGCCATCGGTAAACGGTAAAGGAAGTCGCAATTCTCGCGTACAAGACGACTCATTCCCTTCCCCTCACTACCAATTACCAAAGCAAACGGCATGGTATAATCCCCTTCTCGGAAATCCTGTTTTCCTGCCGCATCTGTACCACCAATCCAGAAGCCCTTTTCCTTTAGTTCCTCCATGGCACGTACAATATTGGTCACACGGGCAACCGGTACATATTCAATCGCTCCAGCAGATGCTTTCGCAACGGTCGCTGTCAAAGAAACAGATCGGCGTTTTGGTATAATGACGCCATGCGCTCCAACCGCATCAGCAGTTCGCAGAATCGAGCCTAAATTATGCGGATCTTCCAGCTCATCTAAAATAATGACAAAAGGTACTTCATTTCTCTCTTCTGCCTTAGCCAAAATATCATCTATCTCCACATAGTCGTACGCCGCTACTGAAGCAATAACTCCTTGATGGTTATCTGAGTTAACCAATTGATCCAGCTTCTTTCGGTTAGCCGTGGTAATCACCACTCCAAGCTCCTTTGCTAGCGTGAAGATAGGCCCCATCTGGTTTTTATTAGCACCTTCTGCCATCCATATCTTATTAATAGTACGTCCTGAGCGCAAAGCTTCGATAACGGGGTTTTTACCCAAAATCCACTCTTCATTCATTTCATTTATTCTCCTTCCACGATCGCAAACGCTTGTTGAATAATCTCCTGCAATCGCTTGTCTTCACCATTCAAATATAAATAACCGATCAAGGCTTCAAATGCTGTAGCATGCCGATAATCAACAATGTTAGCATTCTTGGCACTCGATCCCGATTTAGCATTTCTTCCCCGCTTTACTTGCGCCACCTCCTCCTCCGTCAAAGAAGGAAGGAGATGGTGCAGGATAGTCGCCTGCGCTTTTGCAGCCACATAGCGGTTTGCCGTTTTATGCAGCAGATTTGGTTTTGCAATCCCTTGCGTTATCAAATGACAGCGCACGTAATGAGCGTACGTAGCATCCCCTAAATAGGCGAGCACTAGCGGATTAATAAGTTTAGGATCACGGGCTAGTGTATCTCTTTCTATTATCATGTTATTGCTCCTTATTTTCGACGCCAGCGAATACCCTGTGGTGTATCTTCAAGGATAATTCCCATCTCTTGTAGTTGATCGCGGATTTCATCAGAACGAGCAAAGTTTCGAGCCTTTCGAGCTTCTGTGCGTTCTGCTATTAAAAGCTCAATCTCTTCATCTAGTAACGTAGCCTCTTCCTGCAAAATTAACCCTAATACAGAACTTAGCTCTTCTAGCAACTGACGGTAAGCCTTGATTTCCGTAGCCCCTACGTTATCATGACGCGTATATAGATTAGCTTCCTTGGCGATGTCAAACAATACCGTAATTCCATTAGCAGTATTTAAATCATCATCCATCTCTTCCTCAAAACGCTTACGCAAGCTCTCAATTAACTGCGCTTGCTCCTGTGCTAAGCCATTTGGCTCTTCTTCGCGCGCCGTATTGAGACGATGCCCTAGATTTACATATGCATTTTTAATCCGATCTAATCCATTAGCTGCTTGCTCCAGCATTTCATCGCTAAAATTAATCGGACTGCGATAATGGCCGCTTAGCATGAAAAAGCGAATGAGTTGACCAGTGTATTTTGCAATCAGGTCGCGTGCTAATAAAAAATTGCCCAAGGACTTAGACATCTTTTCGTTGTCGATATTAAGCATTGCGTTATGCATCCAGTATCGAGCGAACGGTTTGCCTGTAAAGCACTCTGACTGTGCAATTTCATTTTCATGGTGAGGGAAAGTAAGATCTGTTCCACCTGCATGAATATCAATGGACTCTCCTAAGAAGCGAAGGGCCATCGCAGAGCACTCAATATGCCAGCCAGGACGACCCGCTCCCCAAGGGCTCTCCCAAGAAATTTCTTGAGGCTTAGCCGCTTTCCACAAGGCAAAGTCAAGCGGGTTCTCTTTCTTTTCATTTACTTCAATGCGTGCCCCTGCTTGCAAATCATCTAGGGGCTGATGAGATAGTTTGCCATACTCGTTAAAGCGATTAGTGCGGAAATAGACATCGCCCTCACTCTCGTAGGCAAACCCTTTTTCAATTAACCCTTCAATAAAGGAAATAATTTCTGGAATCGTATTCATAACTCGCGGTTGAATATCAGGTGGCAGGACATTTACTCCCTGTAGATCCTGATTATATGCTACCGTATAGCGGTCAGCCAATTCGGCCACTGTTGTCTGCTCTTCATTTGCTTTGCGAATGAGTTTGTCATCTACATCGGTGATATTTTGTACAAATGTAACCTCATAGCCTTTGTATGCCAAATAGCGGCGCAATGTATCAAATACGATGGCAGGACGCGCATTTCCTATATGAATATAATTATAAACGGTTGGGCCGCAA
Organism: Brevibacillus sp. 7WMA2; assembly: GCF_010748895.1. Lineage (NCBI taxonomy): Bacteria > Bacillati > Bacillota > Bacilli > Caryophanales > Paenibacillaceae > Brevibacillus > Brevibacillus sp. 7WMA2. The sequence continues at coordinate 3,949,216 of NZ_CP048799.1, read as the reverse complement.
ACATACATTTTCACTTTGCCTTCCTCTAACGGGACAAAGGTCTCTTTTTCGCGTGACATCGTGTTATATAAGCGTATGCTCATTATTTGATTTCTCCTTTTTAACTTGATCAAGCTCCACCTTTAATTGAGCAATTTCCTTTTGCATATCCCGAATCATTTCTAATATCGGGTCTGGTAAATTAACATGGTCCAAATCACATTCTACCTTTTGACCATTTTGCACCTTAATACGGCCCGGAATCCCAACTACTGTTGAGTGGGAAGGTACAGGCTGGAGGACGACAGAGCCCGCTCCAATTTTAGAGTAATCTCCAATTTTAAATGAACCGAGCACCTTTGCTCCGGAGGCAATAATAACATTGTTTCCTACCGTCGGATGACGCTTTCCTTTTTCTTTCCCTGTACCTCCAAGGGTAACCCCTTGATATATGGTTACATCATCGCCAATCTCACAAGTTTCCCCAATTACAACACCCGCTCCATGGTCAATAAACATTCTCCGACCAATCGTTGCTCCTGGATGTATCTCGATTCCTGTAAAAAAGCGCGTGATTTGAGAAACGAAACGAGCTGAGGTTTTCCATCCTCTTTTCCATAAGCTATTCGCCACTCGGTGTCCCCAAATGGCATGAAGCCCTGCATAAGTTAGCACCACTTCCCACGTACTCCGTGCAGCAGGGTCACGCTCAAACACGATCTGTATGTCTTCCTTCATCCTAGCAAACATGGGACTCCCCCTATTCTTTTGCCTGACCACCGGTTTCTTAACGTTTCATCGTAAACGAAGCAGGCTTTACGTTTTGACAAGGCTTCAGCAGGGCAGGATGTTGCTTTTCTCAGATGAATGCAAAAAACACCGCCTCTTACGCCTATATAGACGCAGAGACGGTGTTTTTACCGTGGTTCCACTCTGCTTAGATGAATCAAACTCTACCCCAAAGAAGACTAGAGTCCATCTCGCTCAATACCCTTTATCGGCGGGTCCCCCGACCAATCTACTTGCAATAGACATTGTGTTCAATTGGTTGCTCCCAGGTGCATTTCCAAGAAGAGTCTACAAACGGCTTCCACCTATCCCGTTCTCTCTATTGAATCCTCTTTCTTGTACTTCTCCTGTTCAACGCATGCAAAATCTATGTTGTTTTTATTATAGACTAGAAATCACTTGCTGTAGACGTGCCAATACTTTTTCGCGGCCAATTAAGTAAATGGATTGGCCAAGATCACGTCCGTGCGCCTGACCTGTAATGGAAACACGTACTGGCATAAATAGTGCTTTTCCCTTATATCCAGTTGCTTTTTGGACTGCCTTTAAAGAAGCATTAATTGTTTCTACACTATATTCATCTGCAGATTCAATGTGCTCCTTAAAGCTCACAAGTACTTCTTTTACTTGAGGTTCTTTTAATACTGCCTTGGCATCCTCTTCATACACTACTTCTTCCAAGAAAAAGAGAGCGGAAAGAGGTACAATCTGTGCGCAATAAGACATCTGCTCTTGATATAGCGCTACGATTTGTTTTGCCCATTCTCTACGTTCAGTAGTCAATTCTTCTAAGAAGCCCGCTTCTTGAAGATGAGGAATACACATGTCCACGATCTCATCCACTGATTTAGCTTTGAGATAATGATTATTCATCCAATTCATTTTGGTGCTGTCAAATACAGCCGGGGATTTGCTAACTCGATCGAAGCTAAATCGCTCGCTCAACTCTTTTAATGAGAAGATCTCTTGTTCCCCACCTGGAGACCATCCTAATAACACAAGGAAATTCACAATAGCTTCTGGCAAGTAGCCCATATCGCGATATTGTTCAATGAACTGAATAATGCTTTCATCGCGTTTACTCATCTTTTTACCCTCTTGATTTAAAATAAGGGCTAAGTGAGCAAATTGAGGTGCTTCCCAACCGAATGCTTCATAGATCATCAATTGACGAGGGGTGTTGGATAGATGCTCTTCTCCTCGAACAACATGACTGATTTTCATGAGATGGTCATCGATTACAACCGCAAAGTTATAGGTTGGGATGCCATCTGGACGACAGATAACGAAATCTCCGCCCATTTCATTTGAATCAAAGGTTACTTCACCACGAACAAGATCGTTTACTGTATAAGAACGATTTTCTGGCATAATGAAATGAACAGAAGGAACTCGTCCTTCTTTTTCATAGGCAGCTTTTTGTTCTGGTGTTGTATGGCGGTGCTTTTCTAAAATACGAGGGGTTTCATTACGTGCAAGCTGCTCTTCGCGTTCTGCATCGAGCTCTTCCTTTGTTGCATAACAGTAATATGCTTTACCCTCTTTTAATAATTGTTCAACATATCCTTTATAAATATCCAAGCGGTCCATGCAACGATATGGGCCATATGGGCCACCAATGTCATCGCCCTCATCCCACTCGACACCGAGCCACTTCAAGTTTTCCATTTGTTTCTCTGCGGCATTTTCCACATTGCGCACTTGATCTGTATCCTCGATGCGCACAATAAATTTTCCGCCTAAACGACGTGCATACAAATAATTAAATAGCGCTGTACGAGCACCGCCAATATGCAAATGACCGGTTGGACTCGGAGCATAGCGCAAACGAACTTCCTTTGTCATGATGACACCATCCTTATCCCATCTCTTCCAAACTTATGATACTACTAGACTTACGCATTGACAAGCAAACATACAGCCTGTGCAGCGATACCCTCGCCACGTCCAGTAAAGCCTAATTTTTCAGTTGTAGTTGCTTTAATATTCACCTGAGCAGTATCCGCATCAAGCGCTTTAGCAATTACTTCACGCATCTGCGGAATATATGGTGCCATTTTAGGCGCTTGTGCGATGATCGTAGCATCAACATTTCCTAATTGATATCCTCGCTCTTTTACCAAATTCCATACATGGATGAGTAGCTCTAAACTATCGGCATCCTTAAAAGCTGGATCAGTATCAGGGAAATGCCGTCCAATGTCTCCCTCTCCAATCGCGCCAAGAAGTGCATCAGAAACCGTATGTAATAGTACATCTGCATCTGAGTGTCCTAATAAACCTTTTTCATATGGAATCGTTACACCGCCAATGATGCAGGGCCTGCCTTCAACTAGTTGATGTACATCGAAACCTTGTCCGATCCTCATTTTCTCCTCTTCCTCTCTTCCAAACGCCTCTTCATAATCTCTTCCCCAAACCAGAGATCATCAGGAGTTGTCACCTTGATGTTTTCATAGCTACCATCAACAATTGTAACTGGGTATCCAAGCATTTCTACGAGCATCGCATCATCTGTTCCTGCTTTTCCCTGTTCAAGTGCAAACTGGTGCGCTTCTTTTACGAGTGAAAGTGGAAAAGCTTGTGGGGTCTGAACCGCCCACAAGCTCTCGCGTGCCGGGGTTGCTTGCACGATTCCATCTGGACCTACGATTTTAATCGTATCCTTTACAGGAACCGCTACAACAACTGCCTGATGATCTTTTAATTTGGTTATGATTCCAGAAATTTGCTCAGCTGTGATAAAAGGTCTTGCTGCATCATGGATTAATACATGCGTACAGCTCTTTGATAGAGCTTCAAGTCCATTTCGCACACTATCTTGACGCTCTGCACCACCTATAGCCAAGATCACTGAATATGGCATGCTCTTTCGCCATCGATCCATATCCTCGTAATCTTGTTCATTTATCACCAGAACCACCTCGGAAATTCCCGGATGTTGAATGAAAGCTTCAACCGTATGCTGAAAAATCGGCTTATGCTGTAAATGCAACCATATCTTATTCTTACCAACTTTCATTCGTTTCCCTTTTCCAGCGGCAACAATCACCACGCTTGTTTCCACACGTACCCTCTCCATTATGTTATCAATGCGCTACAATGCCTTCTCCAGCATCTTTGGCTTCGCGAAGATCATGCGGCCTGCCGATGTCTGTAGCACGCTGGTTACCAGCACATCAATCTCTAACCCAATATAATCACGGCCGCCTTCTACTACGATCATAGTACCGTCATCAAGATAAGCTACACCTTGACCGTACTCTTTTCCGTCTTTAATTACCTGCACATGTAATTCTTCACCCGGCAGGACCACAGGTTTAACCGCATTGGCCAAATCATTGATATTAAGAACTGGAACACCTTGCAATTCACAGACCTTATTTAAGTTGAAGTCATTGGTAACCACTTTACCATTAAGGACCTTTGCTAGCTTAATTAATTTACTATCCACTTCCGCAATCTCTTCAAAATCTCCTTCATAAATTTGAACATTAACTTTTAATTCTTTTTGAATTTTGTTTAGAATGTCCAAACCTCTGCGACCACGGTTTCTTTTTAGTGCATCAGACGAATCAGCAATATGTTGTAATTCTTCAAGTACGAACCCTGGGATAACAAGCGCTCCCTCGATAAAGCCGGTGCGACAGATATCAGCAATGCGACCGTCGATAATGACGCTAGTATCCAGAACTTTATGCTCAACGTTGGCACCAATGCCTCCGCTTTCCTTTTTGCTTTTCTCCTTGCGACCTATAGAAAATACCGCCATAATTTCGTCTCTTTTACGAAATCCCACCTGAAAGCCTAAGTAACCAAGCAAACCGGAAACAAGAAGTGGTAAGAAATCACCGAGAACTGGGACAGGTATACTATTGATCGGTAGGAATAATAAAAAGGCAACGATAAGTCCGATAATCAAACCCAAGGCTCCAAACATGACATCAGTAATAGGGAGTGTCAATAGCCTTTCTTCACCCCAGCGGATTGCATTCACCAAATAATCCACCAACGTATTTGCCAATAGGTAAAACAAAATCACCCCTAGTAAAGCCCCAATGTATGCTGGACGTGGAACTTCTCCAAAATTGAGCAAATCATTCAAAAATGAGAAAAATGCAGGCCCAAACTGATACCCCAGTCCTCCACCAATGATAACAAAGAAAAACTTACAGATTCGTTTTAACATAGGCTCACCTCCTCTTATTAATATAGACAGAAGATCTAACAAAAAAACCTAGTCTCCTGCAAATGATTTGAATGGTTTGTCTCATATCTCTTTCCCCTCACTATAACAAAATATTTTTTATAGTGTCAAATAGCCGGAAATTTTAACACAGCTTAAACATATACGTCAATCAAAAAAACATAAATTTGAAAAAGCCAGCAAAAATTCTAAGGTTTGACAGATGGATTATGGAGTTTCTATAATAAACCATAATCAAGTGAATAGAATTTTCTGACTCCCCCTCATCAGAGAACAGAGGTGAATACTATTGTCTAGTGAAATCAAGGATTTTCAAGAACAAGTTTCCAACCTACTGATTAGACATCGGAGTATTTTAGATGTCATGTCTAAGCTGCAGGAGTCCGGCGCTCGAACAAACCGGGCCTTGACGAAAGCAGTAACTGATTGTGGATGCGTGGAGATTACTGCCTTAAAGCAAGCTTTTGATCCAGCAAGTTCCTTACACGATAACCAACCTCATCTAGACACGCATTTTTCGGGACAGCTTTGTGAGCACTGCCGGGATATCCTAACCGCTGAAATTGGAAAAAACTTGTTTTACTTGGCTGCCCTTTGCAACGTCACTGATATTTCCTTATCCAAAGTACTCGAAGTTGAAACAGATCGACTCAATACGTTAGGAGTTTTTAATCTCTCCTAGCATCCAATTGTTCTGTTCTCTCTATACTACGGATGAACCGGCAAGAAAGTTGCAACCCCCCGTTTGCGTTAAACGGGGGGTTGTTGTTTGATCCTATCAAGTTATAGATAATGCTTTTTCTCTTCTTGCGATTCTCTTTTTCTTACCTTGCGAATAAAATATTCAACGTTTTTTTTTATCCCATACAAAGCATATAGTGCGAGTGGCACAAATACCAGTTTGGAAATTTGATTCGGGAACATAATCGCAATAACAATCACACCAACGATGATGATGGGAGCAATCCAATATGCTGACTTCGGAATCCCTACTTTTTTGAAGTTCGGGTATTTAACGCGAGATACCATAAGGTAAGCAAGCATCAGCATCCCAAGTGCCAAGATGGTTGTTGGAAATACTTCATGAAATAATGCCAGTGTAGCTAGTACACCACCAGCAGCCGTAATAGGCAAGCCGATAAAGTAACCAGGAACACCCGCTTGTACATTAAAGCGTGCTAAACGACAAGCTCCACAAATGGGGAAAAGAGCCGTGATGATAATACCTACTACACTGATTTCCTGCAATGCAACTACATACATGATAAAGGCCGGTGCGACCCCAAAAGATATAACGTCCGATAATGAGTCCAATTCTTTTCCAAATTCACTTTGTGCATTTAACATACGTGCTACACGCCCATCCAAACCGTCCAACAGCATACCGACGATTACTGTAATGGCTGCGAAATCAACATAATCGTTAAATGCCAATATCATTGCTACTATACCTAAAAATAGGTTGCCTAGAGTGAGCATGTTCGGCAATGCTTTCACAATCATAGTCTACCTCCGTTAATTATCATCCCGCGATATTCTATCCCTACGGCTAATCATAATTGGTAAGAGTAGAAAAAGGGGGTAATTTATACCTGTTGACTTTAAAAAGAAAACCGTAGCATAATTCCTTCATACTAATAGAACTAAATGTGCCTGTCAATGAACACTTGTTCCTGGATTCTTTTCAATCCGTCCTTAATGGCACGCGCTCTAATCTCACCAATTCCTTCTACGTCGTCCAATTCCTCGATAGTAGCCATCATAATGAAGTGTAGATTACCAAAGTGGCAAATGAGATTGCAAATCACAGTGGAAGGAAGTCTAGATATTTTGCTAAGCAATCGATATCCACGTGTCATTACTATCTCGTCCGACAGCTTATTCATATTTATATACCCCAATAGTCGAAGAAAGACACTTGGATCCATTAATTCCTCTGGACTTAGCTTACTCATTTCGTTTAAGACTTGCTTAGTATCCACCTTATCATCTTTTGCATAGTCTAAAATGAGTAACTCTGCCTCTTGCTCCACATTGAACACAAGCTCTTCTAGCTGTAGAGTAATTAATCGACCCTCCGTACCTAATTCCAGGATATATTTTTTCATCTCTAACTTTATACGGATAACCATCTCAATCCGTTGCATAACCGATACAATTTCATGAACAGTGACTAATTGTTCAAATTCTAACGCACTTAGATTCGTAAGCCCCTGCTCTAATACCATCTTATATCTTTCCAAAGTTTGCAGTGCTTGATTCGTTTTCGCCAAAATAACGCTAATATCTTTAATAACATAGCGCTGAGTTCCTTGGTATAACGTAATGACATTGCGCCTTTGCGAAATGGCAATAACCAAATGGTTCGTTAATCGCGCTGTACGATCGGCTGTACGATGCCTTGTTCCCGTTTCATTCGAAACAACAGCCCCACTGGGCAATAGCTGTGTGTTGGCATATAAAATCCGCTTAGCGTCCTCGCTGACAATAATAGCTCCATCCATTTTGGCCAATTCATATAAATGGGCTGGAGTAAACTCACAGTCAATAAAAAAACCACCGTCAATGATGTTTTTCATCTGTGGACTACATCCCACAACAATTAAAGCGCCTGTTTTGGCATGTAGAACGTTTTCCAGACCCTCACGAAAAGGCGTGCCTGGAGCGACAAAACGCAAAGCATCCAACATCAAATATAGCTACCCCCTTAATGCATATTGCAAAGCTTCCTCCACATTTTTCACACCAATTACCTCAATCCCAGCAGGCTTATCTAGTCCTCGTATGCTTCTCTCTGGAATAATGACCCGCTTAAAGCCCAGTTTTTCCGCTTCGCGTATACGTTGCTCAATTCGTGAAACACCGCGGACTTCGCCTGTTAAACCTATTTCTCCAATCACTACATCATATGGGTTCGTTGAATGATCTCGAAAACTACTAGCAATGCTTACCGCAATCGCTAAGTCAATAGCAGGCTCATCTAACCGAACCCCACCTGCTACGTTTACATAGGCATCTTGATTTTGTAGCATTAAGCCTACTCGTTTCTCCAAAACTGCCATAATCATAGCGATTCGCTGATGGTCTACCCCTGTTGCCATGCGACGAGGAGTAGCAAAGCTGGTTGGGGAAACTAATGCCTGTAGTTCAACAAGCACGGGGCGAGTTCCTTCCATACTTGCTACTACCGTTGATCCAGCAACTCCAATTGGTCGTTCCGCTAAGAATAGCTCAGATGGGTTTTCTACTTCAGCTAGCCCTTTTTCTTTCATTTCAAAAATACCCATTTCATTTGTAGAACCAAATCGATTTTTAACCGCTCGTAAAATACGGAAGGTATTATGTCGATCTCCTTCAAAGTAAAGAACAGCATCAACCATATGCTCAAGCATACGCGGTCCAGCGATTGCTCCTTCTTTTGTAACATGTCCGACAATAAAGATAGCGATACCTTTACTTTTTGCTATTCGCATCAGATGGCTGGTACACTCTCGGACTTGAGCTACACTCCCTGCTGCGGATGTGACAGCAGGATGAAAAATGGTTTGGATTGAGTCAATAATGACCACATCAGGGTCGACAAACGTGATCTGCTCCTCCACCTGCTCCAAATCAGTCTCCGTCACTACTAGCAGATTTGATGTTTGTACACCAAGCCGATCAGCTCGCATTTTAATTTGTTTAACAGACTCCTCACCGGAGATATACAACACTTTATTATTCTGATGGGCAAGAGCAAAGGAAGTTTGGAGAAGTAAGGTAGACTTTCCGATCCCCGGATCTCCCCCAACAAGCACCAACGATCCCAAAACTAAACCGCCACCTAAGACACGGTTTAATTCACCTAAGGTGGTATCTAACCGTGGTTCCTCCTCACTTATGACCTCTGTGATGGGCTGTGCCTTTTGTTTAGTGGACATACCACGATCTCTACCACCGGCTTGTTTACGCTCTAATTCCTCAACCATTGTATTCCAATTATTACAGCCTGGGCATTTGCCCAGCCATTTAGGACTTTCGTACCCGCATTCCTGACACACAAACTTTGTTTTTACTTTTGACATATAACATACTCCCGTATCTATAAATTCATTCTACTTGTTGTTCGTGCAACTACTGTTAAATCCTGCTAATGGACAGCATTTTTATATCACCTTACATGTATGCTAGATGTATAAAAAATATCCCCGAATCATCTTCGGGGATACGTACTGCTTTCTCCTGAAATTATACCATGTTTTGCTTCAGGATTTGTTTATTTTGTTACTTTTACTTGTTCCAAGCGTTTTACCGTTAATTTGCCGTCTTCCGCATCAATTTGAACGGTATCTCCTTTTGTGATCGTTCCCTTGAGCAATTCCTCAGATAAGCGGTCTTCAATATTTCGTTGAATTGCCCGACGTAGAGGTCGTGCACCATAGGCGGGATCAAAGCCCTCTTTAGCGAGAATTTTCTTAGCCTCTTCGCTTAGTTTGAAATCAATCTCCTGTTCGACTAGGCGTTTGCGCAAGTCCTCGGTCATCAAGGTAACGATTTTTTCAATATGCTCCTGTTCTAGAGAGTGGAACACAATAATTTCGTCGATACGGTTCAGGAACTCTGGACGGAAGCTACGTTTCAATTCATCCATGACTTTATCTTTCATATCTTGATATTTCTTTTCAGAATCATTTGTAGTAAAGCCAAGGGAGCTATTTTTCCTAATCATGCTTGCACCCACATTGGATGTCATGATGACTACCGTATTGCGGAAATCAACTGTCCGTCCTTTAGAATCTGTTAATCTTCCATCATCAAGCACTTGTAATAAAATATTAAAGACATCTGGATGTGCCTTTTCAATTTCATCTAGCAAAATAACTGAGTATGGTTTACGGCGAACCTTTTCTGTCAATTGACCGCCTTCATCATAACCCACATATCCTGGAGGCGCACCGACTAGACGGGCCGTGGTGTGCTTCTCCATGTACTCGGACATGTCTACACGGATCATGGCATCTTCATCACCGAATAATGTTTCAGCCACAGCACGAGCTAATTCTGTTTTACCTACCCCTGTAGGGCCTAAGAAGATAAACGAACCAATTGGACGCTTTGGATCTTTTAAGCCAGCACGAGCGCGACGTACTGCACGGGCAACTGATTTAACAGCCTCGTCCTGTCCAATAACTCGGTCGTGTAGAATATCTTCCATTTTTAATAGACGTTCTGTTTCTTCTTCCTTCAATTTTAAAACAGGAATACCAGTCCAGTTAGCTACCACATGAGCGATATCCTCCTGAGTAACCTCCATGTTTAGTTTTCCTTGTCTCTCTTTCCAATCCTTCTTCGTGGAATCGAGCTCCTCGCGTAGTTTTTGTTCCTTATCTCTTAACGCTGCAGCTTCTTCAAATTCCTGAGATTGTACGGCTGCGTCCTTTTCTTTGCGAACCTCTTCTAATCGTGCTTCTAGCTCTTTTAGGTTAGGTGGTACGGTAAAGGATTGCAGGCGAACCTTGGAAGCTGCCTCGTCAATTAAATCAATAGCTTTATCTGGCAAAAAGCGATCCGTTATATAACGATCTGACATTTTTACCGCCTGATTAATAGCTTCATCTGTAATTTTTACACGATGATGAGCTTCATAACGATCACGTAAACCGCTTAAGATTTTAATCGCATCTTCAGGAGTCGGTTCATCTACTTGAATGGGTTGGAAGCGGCGTTCGAGCGCGGCATCCTTCTCAATGTATTTACGATACTCATCCAGCGTGGTAGCACCGACACATTGTAGCTCGCCGCGAGCAAGTGCTGGTTTAAGAATATTGGATGCATCAATTGCTCCCTCAGCCCCACCTGCTCCAATTAATGTATGCAACTCGTCAATGAACAAAATTATATTTCCTGCTTGGCGAATTTCATCCATAATTTTTTTCAGACGATCCTCGAATTCTCCACGATATTTGGTGCCGGCTACCACTGTACCCATATCTAAGGTCATGACACGTTTATCACGCAATGTTTCTGGAATCTCATTATTAACAATTTTTTGGGCTAGACCCTCAGCTATCGCTGTCTTACCAACACCCGGTTCACCAATTAATACGGGGTTATTCTTTGTCCGTCTGCTCAATACCTGAATCACACGTTCAATTTCCTTCTGACGACCGATCACCGGATCAAGTGAACCTTCTTTAGCAATAGCCGTCAAGTCCCGTGCTAATCCATCTAAAGTAGGAGTATTTGCCGATGCGTTGCTTCCAGAAGGCTGATGAGATGACATCATTTCTGAGCTGCCCAATAATTGCAATACCTGTTGACGTGCTTTATTTAGGCTAATGCCTAAGTTGTTCATAATTCGCGCAGCAATTCCCTCTCCCTCGCGAATTAGACCTAACAAAATATGTTCGGTTCCCACGTACGTATGACCAAGCTTGCGAGCTTCGTCCATGGACAGCTCAATTACTTTCTTAGCTCGTGGGGTGTAGTTTGGTGTATAATTCGTCGTGTTTGCCGGTTGTTCAGGAGCACGACCGATTAAAGATTCCACTTCATTTTGAATTTTATCAAGTCCGAGACCGAGTGCTTGAAGTGCTTTTGCCGCAATTCCTTCTCCCTCTCGGATCAGACCTAAAAGAACATGTTCGGTTCCAATATCTTTGTGACCTAAACGAACTGCCTCTTCCAATGCTAAAGCTAATACTTTTTGTGCACGCTCTGTAAATCGTCCAAACATCATAGTATAAGCACCTCCATTACTCTTCTCTTATGAATTGCATTTTAGTCGTTCTCGAATGACATAAGCTCTGCGCTCATCTCGTTGTTCTGCTGTTAATTTCTGTCCCGCATCATATTGTAAAAAACCGGGTTGTGTGCTAACTAACAGTTCATTTACAACAAATGGGCTGCATGCTTGTAAATAACCCAAATCTATTCCCAAGCGTACATCAGATAAGCGCTGAGCCGCTTCTTTTGATTCGACCGTTCTGGCATGAGTCAAAATCCCATAAGAACGAAAAATCTTATCCTCAATAGATATGCGACTATGCTCTTGCAAATACTGTCGCGCTTCTCGCTCTTGTTCAATAATTTGGCTTGCGACGCTGTATAGATTTGAAATAATATCTGCTTCCGACATACCGAGTGTCACTTGATTGGAAAGTTGAAAGAGGTTGCCAACAGCTTCGCTTCCTTCCCCATACAAACCGCGAACAACCAAGCCTACCTGAGTAATTGCCTGCAAAATTCGATTAATCTGCTGGGTCATCACAAGTGCCGGTAAATGTAACATGACAGAAGCACGTATACCAGTACCTACGTTTGTAGGACAACTAGTTAAATAGCCTCGTTTTTCATCAAAAGCATAATTGACTTGTTTTTCGAAGATATCATCCATCTTGCTTCCTTTTTCCCAGGCTTCCCGTAATTGAAAACCTGGCAAGAAAACCTGAATACGTAGATGATCTTCTTCATTGACCAATACACTGATGGATTCGTCCTCACTTAAAATGACGGCACCTTTTCTGGATTCCTCTGCCAAATTGGGGCTGATAAGATGTTTTTCTACCAGCACTCTCTTTTCGAGAGGCTTCATGTCCTCCATGGACAACAGTTCGAAGGCGCCTTTCTTCTTCATAGAAGACGAATCGATTACTTCTTTTACTTTACGTACGACCTCTTCTGCTTGTGAGTCAGTAGCTAAGAGTGGAAAAGGATGCTGACGTAGGTTCCTAGCGATTCGCAACCGCGTACTAATAACAATATCAGAATCAGGACCCTCGCCTTTCATCCAATTACTCCATGGGTGCTGGGTAAAACGCTGTAGGGACATACTTGATGTTCACCTCCACCATTTATTCACTTGGATTGTTCAATCTTTTGTTCCAATGCACGAATACGGTCTCTAATTTCCGCTGCCTTTTCAAACTCCTCTGTAGCAATATGCTGTTGAAGAGCAGTTTTTAGTTGCTGTAAATCCTTTTTTATCTTTAATTGGCTACCTGTACGTTCAGGTACTTTTCCCATATGCTGGGTATTTCCATGAATTCTTCTAAAAAGCGGGTCAAGTTTAGCTCCAAAATGGTTATAACAATCACTGCAACCAAAACGACCACTCTTGCTAAATTGTGTATAGGTTAATCCGCAAGTTTCGCAACGCGTAAGCGGAGAAACTGTATTTTGGTTCATCTGTTGATTGCTGACACCTTTGTTCATTGGGTCAAAATTTAATAGACCAGCCAATAAATTATTTAGACCAAAATTACCAAAGCCTGAGAAATATTCGCCTTTTTCCTTGGCACATTGCTCGCAAATGTGCGTCTCAGACTTTTCACCATTTACGATTTTGGTAAGATGTAAGGTTGCGGGACGTTTGCCGCACTCTTCACAATTCATAATAAGAACCTCCTTACAAGTCAATCGGTACAACCAGACTTTTAGGGTTAATTCTATTTTTTGCAAAGGTGTAACTTCTATGTTATGAGAATCGATGTAATCATATGCTTTAAGATACTAGCTCTTAGCTGATCTCGTAAAGATGTATTAACCATCAGCACCTGTCTTGAGGTGGCTACCTTCATTAAGGTGGCTTCTCGTAAACTAATCCATCTTTCTTCCACCAATCGATCAATGATAGAGTAACCGTATGATTGAGTTATACTATCCCCAATCATTTCTTCCGTCAAAAGCTCCTGTAATGTATCCTTACACAAAATTTGTGCCTTTCGAATCCGGATAAAGCCTCCACCGCCACGTTTACTTTCAACAATATATCCTTTTTCAATAGAGAAACGAGTGTTAATGACGTAATTAATTTGGGACGGTACACATTGAAACTTTTCGGCAATATCACTCCGCTGAATTTCAATAGCTCCATTCGGACTCTCCTGCAGTATGTTCTTTAAATGCCGCTCAATGATGTCCGATATATTTCGCAAAGTGTCGCCTCCTTGCCTAAGAATATGAGTGAAACTAAGGGCGTTAAAATTGATTTTTTAGTTAGTCAATTTGACTTTGACTATCTTTGACTTTTATTATAATTACTTTTTTATTTACTTTCAACCCTTATTTCCCTTACTCCTTTATTTTGGTCAAAAAAGGTCTATTTCAACCTGCATCAATCAAAAAAACCACCTTCAAAAAGGTGGTTCACTTTTACCTGTTTATTTAGATTGATAAAATGGTACTTGTTGAAGTAATTCCGCATAGCCTTGAATGACTACATCTGCGTTTTTCAACTCACCAGAATCAGCAAATCCAAAATCACAGCCTATTGTCCATAAATGATTTTTTTTACCTGCCTCAACATCTGACTTACGATCTCCTACCATGACTGCCTGCTTAATATCGTATGTTTTTAGAAGAAGGGCTACTAGATCTACTTTTGACTCGGTTTGGAAACGTCCGGCTGAGTATAGATCAGTAAAAAGATGCGTGATGTTAAAGTGCTCACATATTGCTTCGACATAACCGTCCATGGCATTAGATGCTACAAAAAGCGCAATTCCCTTCTCGTGCAGTGCTGTTAGTTGTTCTACCACTCCCGGATACAGGGAAACAACACCTTCATCCAATAATTTCTCTTCATGCTTAGCTAATAACTCCGTAGCCAGTTCTCTTGTCTTTTCATCTGCTTCCGGTAGCAGTACATCCCATATTTCATCTAGAACCATGCCCAGAGTATTAGTAATTGCACGATCATCAGGAAGTTCACCATCCCATAGCTGGCGATCTCGTAAATCTTGAAAGGTGCGTCTAAAACCTGGAATAGCCATAGACTCTGTCTGTAATAAAGTACCATCCATATCAAAAATAACGGCATGCTGTATGCTCACTCTACCACCTCAATATCGTGTTGTTAGACCGATTTTCATAGAACTCACTCATCTACTGCATATCTTGCTTAATAAATGCAGCAATGTCATAAGCGGCAAACGGACGTGCAATCATCTCTGCATGTTGTCGCATTGCTTTAGACTTTTGTTCATCTAAAAGCACTTGCTCAATTGAGTATATCAAATCTCGACTCTCTGTAGCGTGGACAGCACAGCCATTGTTTAACAAAAAGTGACTATTTCGTTCCTCTTGACCTGGCAATGGATTAAATATAACCATCGGGACACGTTTGCTTAATACCTCAGCAGTTGTTAGACCACCTGATTT
The DNA here is from genome assembly GCF_010748895.1 of Brevibacillus sp. 7WMA2. NCBI lineage: Bacteria > Bacillati > Bacillota > Bacilli > Caryophanales > Paenibacillaceae > Brevibacillus > Brevibacillus sp. 7WMA2. The sequence continues at coordinate 3,934,101 of NZ_CP048799.1, read as the reverse complement.
TGTCACAATCGCATCGGCTACTTCTAAATACTCATGAAAATTATCTACATATTGTAATGCCTCTACATCATGAGAATACGAACGGTTTGTAACACTTCTATATAATTTTTCATTTAGACCTGTTAAGACGAAAATTTTTAAAGGAATATGTAAGGCATCGAGACCTTGCAATACTTTATCCATGGGGCCTAAACCCAATCCACCACCGGACAATATTAACACCTTTTGGTCTGGCTTAATTTCAAATTTAGCACGAAGCTCCTGTTTATGAACCTCTTCTCTAAATTTGCGCATAATCGGAATACCCATTGGTTTAAATTTTTGCCGATTTTCATGATAAAGATCAACTAAGTAAAAAAGCTGTTCACTAGCAATAAAATAATGGTCAATATGATGATTTACCCAGGATGGATGAATTGTATAATCCGTTATAATTGTATAAATTGGTTCCGTCCATTGATTGCGTCCCTTTAATACAGAGAGCATACAGCTAGCAAATGGATGCGTAGCAATAAAAGCATCCGGTTCTACACTGTTAATCAATCGTTTTAAATTATTTGCTAGTAGCTTATTAACAAAAACGTTCATATCAAAAAGTCTGGTTTTCTCTGTATTATGATAAATTTTACCCCAAACACTTGGAGAGAGCTTTAATATATTCGTATAGCTTTCCAATAAGATTTTATGGAAGGTTGGACTTATATATTCAAGGGTGTCAATTACCATAGAAGCATAACCAAGTTCGCTTAACTCTTCCTGAATCGCACGAGCAGCCTGGTTATGACCGTTGCCAATGGAGGCGGAAAAGATGAGTATCTTTTTCATTTCGACTCTCCTTTGCTGTCTATTCCAACATCAGTTCACTTGCCCCCAATTCTTTTTACATACCAGTATGCCTTACACGTTCTGTAAGGCTTCAATGGGTGTCCTATGATTGGGGTACGAAGATGAGGAAGGCCTAATTCATGTAGGAAAAGTATATTTAGCCGGATTTGATTCTTATCCTTAGCATATCATACCATTGGTTATAACCTAAGTCATATCTTCATGTGCATATATGTTCTAATGTTCTCTTATGTAATACGATTTAACACGGCAATAAGATACACTATGATTCTATCTAAATAATCTTTTCATAAAACGAAAAATCTCTCAACAATAATCTGTTGAGAGAATCTATTCATGATCTTCATTCTCTGAAAACTAGATAATGAAAGTCAGCATAAAGGCAATGTGGATAAGTCCTCGACCGATTAGTATTCGTCAGCTCCATGCATTACTGCACTTCCACACCGAACCTATCAACCTCATCGTCTATAAGGGGTCTTACTAGCTTGCGCTATGGGAAGTCTCATCTTGAAGGGGGCTTCACGCTTAGATGCTTTCAGCGCTTATCCCGTCCGCACATAGCTACCCAGCTGTGCCACTGGCGTGACAACTGGTGCACCAGAGGTGCGTCCATCCCGGTCCTCTCGTACTAAGGACAGCTCTCCTCAAACTTCCTACGCCCGCGACAGATAGGGACCGAACTGTCTCACGACGTTCTGAACCCAGCTCGCGTACCGCTTTAATGGGCGAACAGCCCAACCCTTGGGACCTAC
>NZ_CP048799.1:3817500-3927500 GCF_010748895.1 Brevibacillus sp. 7WMA2 | reverse complement strand
ATAGAAAGAAAAAGCAACTAAGGGAACCACTTAGCCTTAGTTGCTTTTTTATTCACCAAAAGTAAAATTAGATCCCGCTTACGCTTTACCCTTATCTCTCATATGAGGGAATAAGAGCACATCACGAATAGACGGTGCATCTGTCAAGAGCATAACTAGACGATCGATACCAATCCCTAGTCCACCAGTTGGCGGCATGCCGTACTCAAGCGCTTCAATGAAATCGTCATCCATTTCATGAGCTTCATCATTACCAGCAGCTTTCTCTAGCAGTTGCGCTTCAAAACGCTGACGCTGGTCAATTGGATCATTAAGCTCCGTAAATGCATTCGCGTGCTCACGAGCAACAATAAACAGCTCGAAACGATCTGTAAAACGTGGATCTTCCTCGTTTTTCTTAGCCAACGGAGAAATTTCTACAGGATGTCCGTATACAAATGTAGGTTGAATTAATGTTTCTTCGATTTTTTGTTCAAAGAATTCATTAACAACATGTCCAAAGGTATGATGAGCTTCTACAGTAATCCCATGCTCTTTTGCCAAAGCACGTGCTTCCTCATCGCTCATGTGCTTCCAGAAATCTACTCCTGTATGCTCTTTTACCAAATCCACCATGTGTACTCGTCTCCATTGCGGAGTCAAATCTACCTCATGGCCTTGGTACTGGATCTTCGTGGTACCCAGCACGGTTTGTGCAATATGCGCAATCATTTCTTCTGTTAACTTCATAATATCCTTGTAATCAGCATAAGCTTCATACAGTTCAATCATTGTAAATTCAGGATTGTGTCGTGTAGAGATACCTTCATTACGATATACGCGACCGATCTCATACACTTTTTCCATACCGCCAACAATCAGACGTTTTAAATGTAATTCAATCGCAATACGCATAAACAATTGCATGTCTAATGCATTGTGATGAGTGATAAAAGGACGAGCAGATGCTCCCCCAGCAATGGAGTGCAAAGTAGGTGTTTCTACTTCTAAATATCCTAGGTTATCCAAATAACGTCTCATTTCAGTTAGAATACGGCTACGTGCGATAAATGTTTTACGTACTTCTGGATTAACAATCAAATCCACGTAACGCTTCCGATAGCGTGTCTCGATATCTTTTAGGCCATGGAATTTCTCCGGTAATGGACGAAGAGATTTGCTTAGGAAAACTAAGCTTTTCGCTTTGACACTTAACTCGCCTGTTTTTGTTTTAAATAAAGTACCAGTAAGACCGATAATGTCCCCGATATCACTTAAATCAAAAACGTTATATAGGTCGTCGCCGACTGTATCTTTACGCACATAAATCTGAATTTGACCAGAGCGATCCAATAGTTGCGCAAAGCTTGCCTTACCCATTTTGCGCTTTGCCATTAAACGACCGGCGATAGTAACTTCGTGATTCGCTTCTTCAAGTTCTTCTTTCGTTTTGTCCGTGAAGCTAGCTGAAATATCCGAAGCAAAATCCTTCTGTTCAAATTTCTTTCCAAACGGATCAATGCCCCATTCACGTAATTGATCCATTTTGTCATGGCGAACTTGTAGCAATTCGTGTAGTTCTTGCTCAGTTCCTTGCTCTTGTTGTAGGTCTTCTTCTCTTGCCATTCCTTCTTCACTCCTAACAGAACGCTCTGTTAAAGCCCATTGAATAGGACTAGGGCGTACCATCAAAAGATTGGTACGCCATTTAACGTGAGCTTATCGATTAATTTCAAGTACTTCGTATTGAATAACGCCCGCTGGAACGTTTACATCTACTGTAGATCCTTTTGCTTTTCCAAGCAAGGCTTGACCAACAGGAGATTCGTTTGAAATTTTATTGTTTAATGGATCAGATTCAGCAGAACCAACGATAGTGTAGTCTACTATGTCTCCAAATTCAAGATCTTTTAGACGAACAGTTGAACCAACACTTACCACATTGGTATCAACATCTTCGTTCGTAATAATGCGAGCATTACGTAACATTTTTTCTAGGGTTAGAATGCGCCCTTCAATGAACGCTTGCTCATTTTTAGCTTCTTCATACTCAGAGTTTTCACTAATATCTCCAAAGCTAATGGCCTCTTTAATACGCGCAGCAACTTCTTTACGCTTAACAGTTTTTAAATCTTCTAATTCTTGCTCAAGCTTGGCAAGGCCTTCAGGTGTAAGGATGACTTCTTTTTCAGACATCTTCGTATTCCCCCGTTTATCAATTTTTAATCCCGTTATCAAAAAGTACACAGGATTATATGTAGATCACCCACTTAATATACTAGGGGTAATCGTTTTCTTTTTGTAATACAGTGGGTCATAGGGAAAGCTGCCAGATCATGATCTGGCAGCTTCAAGTACATAATACGATGAATTATAGGATATGAGAAATACGTTGTCAATGTTTGATTTCCATTATAAGGCAGAGATTTTTACAGACCCTTCTTTCTCCATCTCTGTATCATCAAACGCGCCGCTTTCTACCCAATCTACGTACTCATGCAATAAGCGATACAATTCTTCTTCTGTTTCAACAGAATTTATCAGGTGTTTCGTTTGAGTGGCACCTTTTAAGCCTTTTAGGTACCACGCAGCGTGTTTGCGCATCTCAAGTATGCCAACTCTTGGTCCTTTTAATGCAACTAAACGTTTAGCATGCAGCAAACAGATATTTACCTTATCACGAGCAGTAGGTTCACCCAATAATTCACCTGTGGTTAGATATTGGATCGTCCGATAAAGCATCCAAGGATTCCCTAGAGCCGCACGACCAATCATAACCCCGTCGCAGCCTGTTGTATCTAACATACGTTTGGCATCCTCTGGTGATGCTACGTCACCGTTACCGATAACCGGAATAGTAACTACCTCTTTAACTCGGCGAATCCATTCCCAATCAGCGTGACCCTTATACATCTGAACACGAGTACGAGCATGCACAGAAACCGCCTTACCACCAGCGCGCTCTACCGCCTGTGCATTATCTAAAACATATAGATGATCCTCGTCCCAGCCCAAGCGCATTTTGACTGTTACCGGTTTGTCCACAGCATCTACTACCGCTGAAACCACTTCATAAATTTTTTCCGGATCTAATAACAAACGAGCCCCTGCATCACAGCTAACAATCTTAGGGACAGGACACCCCATGTTAATGTCGATAATATCGGCATTGGTGTTTTGGTCAACGTAACGAGCCGCTCCCACCAATGTCTCCTTATCACCGCCGAAAATTTGCAGACTCAACGGTTTTTCACGTTCATCTACGTATAGCATATCTAATGTTTTTTTGTTGCCATGCATAATCGCCTTGTCACTAACCATCTCAGCACAGACTAGACCTGTGCCAAATTCTTTAGCAATCAAGCGAAAAGCAGGATTACATACTCCTGCCATTGGTGCTAGGACAACATTGTTTTTTAATTCGATGTTTCCGATTTTCATATATAAAACCTCCTTAAGCGAAGGAACGCTGCCTACTTTTCATTCCCTTTATTTATAGCACATAATTCCTCATATTCAACTTGTAAAGTGTTGGCTATCTTTCGTAATACCAGTTCAGTCGGCGGTTTGGTTCCTCGCTCCAAGGTACCCACAAACGATAATGATACACCCATCTCACTGGCTAATTGCTGTTGTGTAAAGCCTTTTAATTTGCGGAACGCTCTGATTCGGCTCCCCAATCTAATGTCCCCCATACCTGTACCCCCTGCGTTTCTATACATTGATGGATTGCTTCTTCTATGGATAAATCTGTTCCCGGAATAACTCCATGCCATACCTCTTGAAGCGGAATTAGTACAAAAGCACGATGAATCATTTCTGGATGAGGAATGACCAAATTCGGCAACGCCACTTCTTCCTCTCCAAAAAGCAACAGATCAATATCAATATTACGCGGCCCCCAGCGCTCAAGACGAACTCTCCCTAATTTTTGCTCAATCGATAAGGCTGTCTGCAATAACTCAAGGGGCGTTAAGCTTGTTTCAATTTCAATCACCATATTTAAAAAGGCAGGCTGATTAAGATAGCCCACTGGATCAGTCTCATAAACAGAAGAAAGGCGAGACACTTGAATGAAATCATGTGCGTGTAACCAGGCGATGGCACCTTTAAGCATAGCTTCTCGCTCTCCCTGATTAGATCCAAGGGCAATATATGCTTTTGTAAGATTGCCCATGCTAGTTACTTCCTTTCTTCCTAATCATCTCAATTGCAACTGACTGGTAATGCCCTGCTATAGGAGGGTCTGGTTTTGTTACTTTTACTTTGACTTCATCTAAAGGAAAATCGCTCAACAAGCCATCGCAAATCTGCGCCGTCAATTTTTCCACTAACTGATAACGCTCTCCTTCAACGATAGCCTTCACTCTTTCGTAAATATCTGCATAATTAACGGTGTATTCTAGCTGATCCGTATCAGCAGCCTTTTGCAAATCAAGTGAGAGCTCCAAATCAACATAGAACCTTTGACCTAGCCTAGCCTCTTCTTGAAAAACACCATGGTAACCATAAAAAGCCATACCATTAAAATAGATTTTATCCATTGTAACGCGCCCCTTTTTTTATAGCGTCCATCATCATTGCTGTTCGTTTTATGGCCTTAACATCGTGCACGCGCATGATATGACAACCTTTCTCAATGCCTAACGCTACCGTTGCTATTGTACCCTCTAGACGTTCATCCACAGGTAAATCAAGAACTTTACCAATCATAGATTTTCGTGAGGTTCCCAGTAAGACAGGGTAGCCAAGAGCCACTAAATCATCCAACCGACGCATAGCTTCTAAATTTTGCTGCAATGTTTTTGCAAAACCAATACCTGGGTCAAGCACGATCATCTCTTCTGACACGCCTGCTGCTAAAGCTAGCTGAATAGAGTCCTGTAAATCCTTTATGTAGTCAGGAAAGAAATCCTGGTATTCCATCTGCTCTCGGTTGTGCATTAGGATAATCGGCACATTCCATCTAGCAGCTACAGCGGCCATTTCGGAGTCTTTTTTTGCCCCCCACACGTCATTAATAATATGGGCTCCTGCCCGCAATGCTTCGTCGGCAACGCGAGCTTTATAGGTATCAACAGAGATCGGTACATCTATATCGCGGGAGAGGCGCTCGATAATCGGAATAATTCGCTCTAATTCTTGTTCCGCACTAATAAGCTGAGAACCCGGCCGTGTCGACTCTCCCCCTACATCGATGATATCCGCTCCATCCTTTACAAGCCTTTCAGCATGCCGCATAGCGTCATCTAGCTGATTGTAACGTCCTCCATCTGAAAAAGAGTCAGGAGTAACGTTAAGGATTCCCATAATTAATGTTCTTTCGTGTAACGGCAGATTATATGTACCACATGATAGTGATGTAAATTTGGTCTGAGAGCGCTCATGATCATGGTTCATCTTTTTCGAACTCCTTTTTATATTGTGGAAAGCATAACATAATCAGTTGGACAATTCTACCAATCGTCTGTAGGCTTCATGCAGCTTTTGGGTCAGCTTTCCATAGACGTATGGAACTTCTACATTCTCAACAGTCGATACCGGTACGATCTCCTGAATCGAGTTGGTTACGAACACCTCATCAGCTTTAAATAGTTCCTCAAGAGGATAAAGTCCTTCCTCCACATTAAACCCACCTGTATGTGCAATGGTTAGGACAGCATTTCGGGTAATTCCTGCTAACAGATTAGTATCAATGGAAGGCGTATATACGATATTGTCCTTGACCCAGAACACGTTGCTGACAACCCCTTCACAGATATAACCTTCTTTTGTCAAAAATAGACCTTCTATATCCAGTGCGCCTCCTATTTCTTGTTTACCAAGGGCACAGTTTAAATAATTATGAGATTTAAAACGTAGGTTTCCTTCCTGCGTCTGCCTTGGAAAGGAGATTACTTTCAATCTCTTGGCAATAGGAGGCTCTGCGATCGGCGTTACAGATTTGACAAAAATATAAAGCGATGGCTGCTCATATACACCACTATGCAAGCCAACACCTTCCGCTCCTCCAGTAACACTAATCCGTACATAAGCATCCTCTAGCTTATTCTTCTCCAGAGTAGCCCGCACAGCACGATATATGTCACTACGCTCCCACTTGTGACGAATGCGTAAATCAGTCATTCCATTTTCCAAACGAAGCATATGCTCATTCCAAAAGCATGGTTTTCCTTGATAAATTCGAATGGTCTCAAATAGACCGATACCATATAAAAAGCCATGATCCATGGCTGAAACTACCGCTTGTTGGGCGGGTACAATTTTATCATTAACAAACACCCACATCCGCTTAATCTCCTAGCTATAAGACGTTTATCTCTCTTCTGTCGCACATAAAATCATAGTATCATAACTAAAACTTTCCTCGAACCACTCTCGCTGTGATTTTGGTTTATTTCTTTCCTGAAAAAACCACCTGCAATCATTTTTGCAAGTGGCTTTGAAGTAATGGTTCATTATTTGATAGGTTGAGTCTCTTTTGCATAAGCCGTCAAAAAGTTTTTCAACATTTGCTTTCCATATTGAGTAATAATGGATTCAGGGTGAAATTGAACACCTTCGATAGGTAGCTCTCTATGACGAATCGCCATTATCTCCCCTTCAGGTGTACGAGCTGTAATTTCTAATTCTTCTGGAATGGATTCTTCCTGGATCACCAGCGAATGATAGCGCGCAGCTTGGAATGGGGAAGGTATGGATGCAAAAATGGTCTTACCATCATGCAATACCTCCGAGGTTTTTCCATGCATCAGCCGATCTGCTCGCACTATTTTCCCGCCAAATACTTGCCCTATTGATTGATGACCAAGGCATACGCCAAAAATCGGAATTTTACCTGCAAAATGACGAACGACATCCATACTAATCCCAGCTTCATTCGGTGTGCAAGGACCTGGCGAAATCATCAGGTAATCTGGATTCATATTTTCGATTTCCTCTAGCGTGATTTTGTCGTTACGAAATACCCGTAACTCCTCACCCAGCTCCCCAACAAATTGTACTAGGTTGTACGTAAAGGAATCATAGTTATCAATCATAATAATCATACTCGGCTCTCCTCTCGGCCCTTCAGCCTCTCATTCTCAAACTCTTCACTCAGCTCAACTACTTTCCACAAGACCTCTGCTCTCTTTCCACTACTCATCGCACTCTTTCCACTTAATCAAGAATAATCATGCCTGATACCAATAACAGCTTGGGTACAGCCTGCTTTGAGCTTTACTAATTCTTGTATGGACAGAAGTGTTTCATTCTCAAGTCAATTGGTCAAAAGCAATAGGTCTTGATATATCATAACATACAGACTTGGTGGCTGTAAGTCATCATTTGGAAGCTTTTGTAAGATTGTTTTCCGAATTCACTCATTTCATAGCAACGATTCATGGGCCTTCAATAAAGATAGCAGCTCCTGCACTAGTTGCTCTATAACGACAAAAAGAAGTGGCCCTCAACACGTGCGAACCACTTCCATAGCATTATTCCTGCTTAAAAGCCTGAAGCAATATTAATCCTCAAAATGATAAAGTGGCGTAGATAAATAGCGTTCACCATTGCTAGGAATAATAACTACAACTTTTTTTCCTTTTCCTAAACGACTCGCTACATCGATAGCCGCTGAAATAGCCGCACCTGAGGAAATTCCACCTAGAATTCCTTCTTCCCTAGCCACACGACGAGCTGTCTCAAAAGCAGCTTCATTTTCAATAGGAAGAATTTCATCATAGATAGACGTATCCAAAATCTCCGGCACGAATCCAGCACCAATTCCTTGAATCTTATGCGGCCCTGGTTTGCCTCCAGACAAAACCGGGGAGGCCTGAGGTTCTACCCCATAAATTTTTACCTCTGGGTATTCCTCTTTCAGCACTTGACCCACGCCTGTAATAGTACCACCTGTACCGATACCAGCAATAAAAGCGTCAATACCACCGATCTCTTTTCCCTGTTCAAGCAACTCTTTTGCTGTAGTATCTCGATGTACCTTAGGATTGGCTTTATTATTAAATTGCTGAGGGATAAAATAGTCGGAGTTCTCGCGAGCAAGTTCTTCTGCTTTACGAATCGCTCCTCCCATCCCTTCCGCTCCTGGGGTCAAGATTAATTCCGCTCCATACGCACGTAGCAAATTACGTCTTTCCATACTCATGGTATCTGGCATAACCAAGATAGCACGATATCCCTTCGCTGCAGCCACCATCGCTAATCCGATCCCGGTGTTACCGCTAGTTGGTTCAATTATGGTATCGCCAAGCTTCAATTTACCTTCCGCTTCGGCTGTTTCAATCATAGAAAGTGCGATACGATCTTTCACACTGCTACCGGGGTTAAAGAACTCCAGCTTTAAATAGATATCAGCCATGTCTTCCGTTACGACACGATTGAGTTTGACTAATGGCGTATTTCCAATCAGTTCTGTAATAGATTGTGCAACCCGCATGTTTTTGTCCCCCTCAAGTAATCATCACCGAGTAATTTGCTAGGATTTGTAGGTATTATAACAAATCATATTCATTAGCGTCAACGATATGTTAAATCCTTCACTTCTACTTTGGTCGTTTTACGTAAACGATTTAAAATTTCATCAAACGACTCCGCTTTAGCAATCGCCATGTCCTCAAAAACCTTTTCCTTCGACTGTTCAAAGGTTGGAACCACTTCTTCCTTCCGTTCTGTTATATGCAATAATGCATAACCATCTTCAACAGGAATGGGAGCAGATACTTCCTTGACTTTCATATCCTGAAGAGCGAACTGTTCATTTTCCGTTAAAGAGTCGTCCTTTAAAACAACGACCCCCATATCTCCACCATTGGGAGCTGTGTGGGCGTCTATGGAGCGCTCTTTAGCCAATGTAATAAAATCTGCTCCCTTTGATAGCTCCTGGAATAAATTTTGAGCCTCGGCTTCCGTTTTTACTAACAAGCGATAGAGATGTACGGTGGTCGGTTGAATATAATCGGATTGGTGTTGCTGGAAATAAGCTCGTAGTTCATCATCACTGATGGTTACATTCTTAGTAGCGAGCTTTTTCAACAATAATTGATAGCGAACCTCCTGCTCCATTTGGGCCGGAGTCTGTCCCAATCGATCCTGCACCTCACTAGGAATATCACCCTCATGCGGGAAATGACTTCTTATCCTTTGAATCTCTTCCTGAACTCGTTGATCAGAAACAGTAAGTTGTAGACGATTTGCTTCTTGGAAGACGAGCTGGTGATCAATTATTCGATCCAACATCTGCTTTCCATAGCGCTCTTTTAATTGTGAGTTTAGCGCTTGCTCTGTAACATTTTCATCTCCTACCTTAGCTACCGTCGCCAGACCTGCACCTTTATACCAAGCACCCGATACAACAGCTAACAACAAGATGAGCGCACCAATCAAGCTCCACAAAAACCGAACGTTACGCATCCATTTCTCTCCATTTCATTAAAATTCTATAATATTAGGGCAAGAAAAAAACGGTAGTTGACGTGTCGTTAGCAATCGCACATGTCTCATGCTCTAGTCTCCACCGTTTTGTCTCTTATTCTTTATTTATCCAAATCATTAATGATTTCCTGCAAATCATCATAGTTGAACTGGTAAAGTTCATTGCAAAAATGGCAGTGAACCTCAGCACCGCCCTCTTCTCTTTGCATACTCATTAATTCTGCCTTACCTAAGCTAGCTAATGTGTTGCCCACTTTTTCAGCAGAGCACCCGCAATTAAAGGTAAGATCTAGCTTACTATGAATAGTAGGGTTATCCAATACCTTAGCAATTAATTCCTCCGGTGTAATACCTTCTGCAATTAAGCGTGATACCTGCGGCAATTTACTAATTTTCTCTTCAATTTTCGCGATATCCTCTTCAGGAGTACCAGGAAGTAATTGCAGAATGAATCCACCTGATCCAAAAATGGAATGATCTTCAGGGTTAACCAGCACACCTACAGCTACAGCCGACGGAGTCTGCTCTGATACCACAAAATAATAACTAAAATCCTCACCAATCTCACCGGAAACAATCGGCACACTACCTTGATACGGTTCTCGAAGACCTAAATCCTTTGTTACGTATAAAAATCCATCTGTACCTACTGCACGTCGAACGTCTAGCTTACCAAGTTCATTCAACTCGAAATGAACTTGTGGATTGGTTGCATACGCCCGCAATTCACCGTGGGCATTGGCCTCTGCAAAAATGCTGCCGATCGGACCGCCACCATTAATCTTGACTGAAATACGTTCGTCCCCTTTAAGCATAGCACCCATCATCGCTGTTACTGTAAGCGTTCGCCCTAAAGCTGCACTAGCAGTGTTCAGCATACCGTGTCTTTTTCTAATGTCTTCTACAATTCCTGTCGTGCGGGCAGCAAATGCTCGAACATTCCCATTAAAACCCGTTGCTCTTACTAAATAGTCACTCATAAGCGTCCTCCTTGCATATCCTCTACTTCTCTTATTTCAGTGTGCCTCGTGTGCTCATTACGCATTCGCTAGTCTTAGCACTCTCTGGTTACCGTCGTCTGACTGTAGGTAATTGATTGCACCAAAGTATTTCTCTTGTTTTTTGTAACTTTGATCCAATCAATTAGCTATTTCATGAACAACAAAACTCCCGCGTATGAGGCAGGAGTCCTCCATCCAGTCTTATTTAGAATGTACCCATGATTCGGCCCAAGTTTGCACAGCATCCATGACGGTTTTTAACCCTCTTCCTTTATCTGTCAACTCGTATTCAATACGCACAGGGGTTTCAGGATAAACATTCCGCGTTAAAACACCAGCTAGTTCTAACTCCTTAAATCTTTCCGCCAACATCCGATCACTCATACCGGGTATGACTTCAGATATATCTTTAAAGCGCTTAGGCCCTGTCATTAACACACAAATAATTAACCCCGTCCAGCGTTTTCCCAACAATTCGAAAGCAGTCTCAAGCTTTGGGCACAATTGGTGGTCACTCATCTTTATCACTCCCTTATAGTTATTTTACCATAGCTACTTTACAAAAATAAGTTTTCAGAAGTGGAGATACCTTTCAAAGTGTAGTTTTCCCGCTTTCTAATAAAAAAATGGGCTACTTGCCTACTCACTTATTTACTTTCTTCATATAAATAGTATAATGATTTCTGCCTATAAGACAAACCTTTGGGGGTTAACCCTATTTAATGATAGAATTTTCAGTTTATTTAGCTGAAAAAAAGTTTCACAGACACAAGAAAAATAGACAATAAAAAGGAGCATGATCATGCTTCTTAGCATGTAGCTCCTTTGACCTCCAATTATGGGGACAATGAATGAATTATGTTTTTTTGACATACCTTAGGAAAGGTACTCCATCAAGTTGCGTGAACATTTCTGTTTGCGCAATCGCTCAATCGTAGTCGCTTCAATTTGACGTATACGCTCGCGAGTAAGACCAAACATCTTGCCTACTTCCTCTAACGTATAAACCTGATCATCATACAGTCCAAAGCGCATCGCAATGATTTCTTGCGAACGTGGACTTAATACGGATAAAGCATCAAAGACCTGGTCCCTTAGATCAACTCGTTCAATCCAGTCATCTAATGAGCTTTCTTTGTCATCAACAATTTCAGCGTAGCTTAGCAATTCTTCGTCATCTTCCATGTAGAGCTCGACAGGTTGCTCATCGATTGACTCCATTTTAATGCGAAGAGCATACTCGATGGTATCCATTTTTTCCATGGGAATATTTAAATAGGTTGCAATCTCATGTCGTTCAGGATTGCGGTTTAGCAAATGAGCCAATTGCATTACTTTCTTTTGATAGAGGCGTATTTGCTCATGCATGTGTACAGGTATGCGAATAAGACGGCCTTTGTCACTGATAGCACGTGTGATGGCTTGTGAAATCCACCAATGCGAATAGTGATATAAACGGACGCCTCTTGTAATATCAAATTTTTCTATTGCGGTAAATAACCCAATTGTTCCTTCTTGAATCAGATCAAGGAACGGCATTCCCTTTTTTAAATGACGAAGTGCAGTGTTTACGACATAACGAAGATAAGCACGTACTAGAATCTCGCGAGCTTCTAAATCACCATCACGCTGATACTGAATCAAATATTGCATTTCTTCATCTTTATCCAACATAGGTGTTGCTGCTACGCCCTCCAAAAACAATAACGCGGAAGTATCTGACCGTAAAGATTTAGGAACAACAATTGATAATTCGTTCTCGACTTCACGCCAACGCCGGGCACAATCTTGGAAAGAGGTGTGACTCATAGTGGTCATGTGCAACCCTCACTTCATCGGAAATAGAAATATTCAGTTATCTCCTGTTGACACATTAAAACATATTGTATAATCCTTATGTTAACAGAATATCAGGAAAAAGGTGAACAAAATTTTTGAAAGAACTAGAACTTTTTACATCTAGTTATTAATTCCTTAATTATGCTATACCTTTCATGATATACATACGCACTGGCTGTAAGTTTATCGTACGTAGGAGATAACGTTCACATTACTACTTACCGGAAAATGTTTTGTAGCGAATCATTAGTACAGCGGCATCGTACTAGTGTATTTTTTATGCCAACTGATCCTCTGTTAATCAGTGTACACCATTTTTACCTTGTACCAACCCTCTAAGTTAAAAACTTTTTGAATTAACTCGCTACTAATATTGACTCCTCAACCCCCAAAAAAGTTGCATTTTTTCCTATATGTAATATCTGGATGCCCATTTGTTGCCTACTTATAAGAAAATAAATAAAATGAGCGAAAAAAGTGTAAGCAAGCTTTGATCGTCTCGTCTATTTACATACCCAGTATTTTCGAGGGTTCAGGTAATGCAAGTAAGGTTGAGGATAGGCTTTTGGGCTTTTGGGCTTTTGGGCTTTTGGGCTTTTGGGCTTTTGGGCTTTTGGGCTTTTGGGCTTTTGGGCTTTTGGGCTTTTGGCTGTTTTGGTTTGTTATGTCGAACATTCAACTGATTTTACATCTAGAACTATCTGAGGGTAATTCTTTTAAAAGAGGTGTCACACAAATTGACTAGGCGGGAACACATTGAGGAGTGGTTTGTTCGTTATAGTGACGATATATATAAGTTTTTAGTTTACTATACGCGTAACCGCGATGTAGAAGATTTGGTGCAGGAAGTTTTCATGAAAGCTATTAGAGGATATGAAAAATATGAAGGAAGAGCCCAACCTAAAACCTGGCTTTTTTCAATTGCACGCAATACAGCAATTGATCATGAACGGAAGAAACGCTACTTGAGTTGGCTACCGGATACCTGGTTAAAACAATTAAAATCAGCTGACGGAACACCTGAAGAGATTGTAGGCAAACAGGAAGAAAATCAAATGCTCTATGCCGCTGTGCAGCGATTAAAACCATCCTATCGAGAGGTTGTGATCCTTCGCGGAATAAAGGGATTGTCCCCAAGTGAGACCGCAGAAATTCTACAGTGGAGCGAAAGCAAAGTAAATACAACCTTGCATCGTGCTTTAAAAACTTTACAGAGAAGCCTGGGCAAAGAAACTGATGTAGATGGGGTGATTAATCGTGTTATCTAATAAACTTACAAACCTAGATGAACAATCGAATCAAACGTTAAAGCATCTGCAAACACTCCCAGATCACAAACTGGATGCTGAAAGCAAGCAACACATACTGGCTCATTTATTAAGAGAAGAGAAAAAAGATTTGCACAGAAGTGATCTATCTACTTATTTTACTTGGATCAGTAAAGGAATTGTGTGCAGTTCATTAGTTCTAGCCACCTTCTGGTTAGGAAATTCATGGGTACAACAGAATCAGCTAACCACTCCAAACAAAGGTCTGGTATCTGCTACTCCAAGTCATTATCAGGAGTCTCGCAGTACTGATTCACTCAACTCTTTCCATGATAGCAAGAAAAGTGTGGGGAAAAATAGCCAAACAGTGACTCCTGCGCAAAGCAAGCTTTTATTAAACGTAATGGAGAGAGCTAGAAGCGGTAAGGTTATAAATGCAGATATTGCTGTAAACACATCCCTAGCGGACGACATAAAAAAAGTGTGGGGTGAATCAAAAGGGGAGGATCATGTACCATGTGGTCTGCCTACTGCTCATTACCCTGAGAAGTCATTAGCATTTACTTACAATAAAGGAGAGGTGCTAAAAGAAATTATTTCAACCGACTCTCGGTTGACTGCTCTAAATAAAGAACAAGTGGAACAGGTTCTTGGAAAGCCCCAATTTGTGCAACAGTACACGGATCAACTGAAATACAGCTATTCTGCGGGTGAGGATTATCAATTAGTATTTTATTTTACTCCTACCAGCATCAATAATAGTTCGAGCACAACTGATCCTTCTGTTGGGAATCATGATGTATCTCTACAAATTGAACATGTAAGTGTCGTCGATCCAGATGGTTGGAAAAACCCCATGTCTGGAGATAATATTGATCTCTTACAAAGAATAAATGAATCTGCTTCTCAAGGACTGTCAGTAGAAGACTTTATAGTTGGACGAACCACTAAGGAGCAAATAGAGCAACGCTGGGGTAAAGCTGATAAAATGGACACTCCGTATAAAACTACCTATGCGGTCTATCGTAAGCAAGGTACTGTCGCAGGATATGATACTAAAGGTCTACTGATTGAAATCCGAAGATTTGGTGGCTTGCAACACATTCACCTATCGGAGGTCAAAACAGCCTTGGGTGAAAAATTAAAAGGATACTTTAATAGAAACAAAGAACAGATCTTCACGTACCCGTTAAATAGTGAGTTCCAGCTTCAAGTGGTCATATCTCCTGTAACAAATAAAAATACTGACCCATTAGTAGATCATATAAATGTCATACACAAGCAATCTGAGAGCTGGGAAACATAAACACTTGAATAAACCATGGTAAATAGGGATTTTAACTAGAACAATGTTTGGTTTGTTATGACTTTGCCTGGGATAGGAATCAGGCAAAGTCATTTTTACTTTCTTGATGCCTTTTCATTAGCCTTTATTTATTAGCTCAGCTATCTTAATTTTTATCTTCAGTTTAGAGGATTACACCACCTTACTTTGACCCAACTTAAAGCTTCTAAACTGCTGGTGGGGAATACGTGTGGTTATTGAAAAAGAAGGATAGAGGGTAGATAATATCTCAACTTTCTATTTTTTATTTTCTTTTTATCGATTCACTCTTAGAGAAAAGTAGCTCTCCTTTTCGAGGTTTACTACCTGTTAGATACGAAATGAAACTATAGCCTGCTGAAGGATATACTAATAATAACAATTATTTCCAATGTTACTTCAATTGCTTTTACCAGGGAGTATGTATTCATTTTCTGTTTCATGGAGAAGCCTCGGCTTTGATTCAAGCTGACGTAGTGGAATTTCCCACTCTAACTCTCTAAATATTTCGAGAAATCGTCTGATTTTCATCTAGTTTGACTTGATAAATTATTTGCTAATTGATTATTCTCCTTCTTGTCACACTAATTTTTCCGATCTTTAGCTTCTATATAATTAAGGAATTTCGATACCATTCCATTAATCTCTAGGTGATTGCGATAGTAATAAAAAATCTTACGAATACGCTCTCTTTCTTTCCTATTTAGAGCTGGCTTCATTTGTTTAATTTGATCGATGAGTCTACTTAGTTGAACGTTATTGGGCCTGCCTCGTCTAATTGGTCTTTGATAATAAGCTTGTTGATATTCATCAAAGGCTTGAGGATTTTCAATAAGCCATGAATCAACTAGTGCTTCAATATCTTTACCATTACGGATTCCTATTTTATATAAATAATGAAAATACATCACTTTAGTTCTTTTCCCTTTCGAACGCCATTGCTTCATATAGCCGTTTGAATTGGTAAGCACATGAGTTACATACTTGATTAATTCCTGTCTGTTTCTTATCTTATACATCCCTATCGTTCTACGGACAATAGAAAATAAAATGGAGTGAAAACCCGTACTTCTGTTGTTACCTAGCCTTTTCTTCTCATACCAGGCCTCTACAGCCTGATCAAAGTCTTTTCGGCAACGAACTAACTGTAACTTTTGCAAGTGCTGATAGAAAAAATCTGCATCATACTCGGCTACCACCTCTTCCTGATAATCAACGAATACATAATCAATAAATTTATTTTTTAAATCCTCCTTCCCCAATAAGCTGCAGACTTGCTCATAACAACGTTCCACTAGCTCCATAGAATCACTGGCTAACATAGTCATTAAACCTCCTATAATAGTTAAAATATTTCGGCTATATTTTGTGTGATTATAAGAGACGCGTCATAAAAACTAAGAATTTGCTACCGCCTCTTACTGCTATAAGAAGAGGCGGTAGTAGGACAATCACTGAATCATAAGATACAGTTCTTCCCCCGTCGGCAATAGAAATACGATTCTTCCATTGCGGATTATGACGGTTGGAGCACTCTCCATCATGATTAACCCGTCATTGATGACCATGCGCTTTCCAAACTGGTGTACTGACTCAATTGGAAAGGTACCTTTTGGCATTCCCTCTATTGAGAGAAATGCCCCTGGTCTGTGTTTCTGATAAAGAACCTGAAGACCAATGATCGCTTCCAATGTTAAAGCTTGCGTCGTGTGAGCAATTCCCGTTGCCATAGCAACCCTCCTTCTCACCAACAGATTAACGGCCGTTTCATACGCTTATAAGCTTATGAAACTATCTCTACGGTATAAAAAGACAGAGGGTATTCGCAAATATTTCTGACCTATGCTCTAATTTATTGAAAATACCCCTCCTCTCCCCAGAATTTTGGATCAGCTAATTCAGGATATATCTCAGTAATGAGATCAAAAGGAGAAAAATATAAAGTATCCACCAAAATTTTTAGCTTGTATGTACGTAGAATTTGATAGGCTTGCTCTGTTTTTCCAAAAACCTTCGGAAGTTCAAGGATGCTGGTAATCTTTAAAAGTTCTTCGCACATATAGATAAAACAAATTTTAGCTCGTTCCTCGCCTAATACGCTCTGAAAATAATGCATTGGGAAATGCCTGCGGCTACCATTAAGAACTTCTTGGTACACCCAGAGTGCCTTATCTTTTTCTGATAATTTAGGTAAGTAAGGATAAGCATAGTCGATAATATAGTACACATCTGTCGCTTTCGCTTCGATCGGAGGTTGAATGAATTCAGTAATTAAGTGTAGCTTTAACTTTTTAATATCTTGTAAAGAAAGCTGAGTTTTAGCTTGCTCAGGTGTCCATTTCATTACTTGCTCAACTGCATACCGAATAATGAGCTGAATTTTTTTCTTTCGAAACTGGATATCTTCAAACTCATAAGGTGAAAAACGTTTTTGTGTTCCAGCTACTATTTTCTTATATTTCGTGATAATTATTGAGGGCATGCCGATACACTCCTTACTTCCAGTCGGTTTCCCTAAAATTAGCACGTTAAATTAGGACAAAAATATCAAAATTATCCTATTTTTATCAAATTATTCTATTTTGCTATTTTTCTTATTCCAGCCTGAGATGTTCTTCGAAAAAGGAGTTCTCGTTCCTCAAATAGCATATAAATCTTCTTTTTCAGTTCAATAGCTAAATGATAGATTCCCTGAGTATATAATGAGGCTTTCTCACCCTTTTGATGAGTGATGCTAATATCTCCAGCTATTTGATCCAGCCCTGGTTTATTTAAGCGATACAGAATGTCCGCTTCTTCTCTAGCCCCTCGAATAATACTCGCCTTTTTTCTCTTAGCTTCCTCTGTTGTAGCTATTAATAAAGCTCGTTCCCTTTTAGTTTCCGAATCCACTTCGATCCATTGCCCTGCTGTTCTTGCTCCTTTAACGATAATATCCGCCGTGTGTTGCATTCGCATTTGTGTTACATCTACTTGTTGCATAAACAACACCATAGATAACAATAAGCAAAGACAGATAAGAAAAAAGAGCGAGGTAGGTAAAATACTTCCTCGCTCTTCCTCTATGATTCTTCTTAAAGACATACTAGTCATATACATCAGCCTCGGTTTCTTCCATTTTCAATCATCATTGAATATGATTCTTCCACAGTATAGGACTTTCCTGATCCTAAAAGCGGAAATGTAATGCTTACTCTTGCCTCTACATGATTTCCTTGTGACCATCCATCCTTGACTATCAACTCAATCTGTTTATGTTCAAAATAAAGAGCCTGTTCTAACTCCTTTTCAGCGAACTTATTCGCCATATAGACGGCTAATCCATAGTTAGGTTGTACACATGCAAATCTTCCTGCCTCATATGATGCAGCTAAAGCCTTCTGTTTTTGATACATAATACTAAATTGATCACACCCATAAATAAATAAAAACCAGAGAAGAGGAAAAACAAAAACATACTCGACAATTTGACTCCCTCGCTGATTTCTTACATACCCAAAGCTTCTATATCTATTCAACATAAGGCTTCACATAATAAATCATGTACGCTATTAAAAGACTTAACGCATATGGGAGAGCTAAAGCCGATTTTCTTACCTCAGGCAACCAAATCCTACGATGAGCAAACCACATCCCAGCGCTGCTCTTCAAATGATAATGAATTAAGGTAAAACGTGAAGGAAAAACCAAAAGCATGCAAATACTCACTACTAACGAGCAGCAAAAAATCCAATAGATAGCAACTGGAGTTGTATAACTGCCTACCAGCATGAGCAATTTTTGATCACCCATTCCCATGCCCTTTACTAGTACAGGTAACAATGTTAGCAAAAACCCCATTCCTACTCCTATTACCATTTGCCATATTTCTCCAATCGCTCCTCTTTGTAGACAGGCTATACATAACGTTAGACCGACAAGCCAATTAGGGACCCTCCGGTATCGTACATCGTAATAGGCCGCTATAGCCAACACTGAAATCAGTACAAGACTCATTTGCTTATTTTTTCTTGCAGTTCTTTTAGTTTCTGATCTTCGGCTGTACGTAGCTCAACCAATGTGGGGATTAAAAAAATTAATATTACTGCTACAATAATAACCATTTCTACGATCGTCACAGCATCCTCCTCTTTCCAAAATCGTCTAGCATAATGCGTAATATAATTCATATTTTCCAGCCTCCCTCTTATAATCTTACTTTCACAAAAGATAGAGACCAGTCGCAAATAAATTTTTACGATTAAAGCTGATTTTTTATCCCAATAAGAGATGGCCCAAGCACTAAAAACATCAGAGGGACCCCCATAAACAATACTACTAGGGGTAACAGCCTTACACTCATTCGATTTACCTCATCTGTCATTTGGTCTTCTTCCTTTCGTAATTGCTCCTCAATATGCATTCGCAATAAATGAGAAATATTAGTTCCTTTAGTCAAAGCCTCTTGTATATCAGTTACAATTGATAAAAAAGAGGCCAACTCCCAACACAGAGCCAGTTCCTCTAAAGCTTTTCGCCAATTACCATACCTCTTTTGCTCTAGTTCTAAACGAGTTATTTCTTGTCCAAGTCGTTTAGGATATCTACTTGCAGCCCTACTCATTGCCACATGAACGGGCATACCCGCTTCCACAAGTGCCAATACAATGCTAAAAAAGATAGGGATTTGCACCTCTATCTCCCTTTGAGCACGTTTGTCATACCAATCGATAATAAGGTTAGGACAAAAATATAACAGAAGGGAGAGGATTAGTCCGATTTCATGATAAATGTCTATCTCTCCATCTCGCAGGTACTGGTAGCCTAGAAGAATCACTGCACACCCTAAAAATAATGCGCCTAGGGCTTTTAAAATGAACCATTCCTCTACTTTTGTTTTCCAACGCAAACGCTGAAGCTGTTTTTTTACGCGAAACAAATCAAATCCTAATCTTCTGGCCAAATCATCGAAGCGTTTAGGCGCTGTCATCCACAATATGATACGTTGACCTCTTGAAAACAGCCTTATCTCTCGCTTTTCTTCTGGTTCTTCTGAAAAAAATCTTGTAAATAAGCTTAGTTTCTCTCCTTTATGAACTACATAAAAAAAAGGAAAGGCTACCACCATTATCAAAATGCTAATCCATACACTTGCTAAAAGAGCCATTGCCTTACCTCCCTATCCATCATGTCTTCCTACTGACAGGGCTAAATAACGAATAATCTCTCCCCCAGCTATAATTAATAAAAAGCTCCCTAGCATGGCATAACGACCACTCAAGCTCTCCGTTAATGGAGCAAAATGATTAGGATTGTTCACATATAAAATACCTACAAAAAAGAAAGGCATCGCACTGAGTAAATTAACCTGCGATAAAATTTGGGACAAAGCGGATACCTGTCTTCTTCTTACTTGCTTCCTACGAATCAAAGAAGAAACAGCAATATCTAACGTTTGAGCCATATCACCGCCCAATTCCCGCTGAACCTGTATAATTGTCGCTAGATATTGAATATCTGGTGATCCGGTTTTTACATACAACCATTTCATTGCATCCTCTAGTAACAGCTGTCCACGCAATTTTTCAACAACCGTTCCATACTCCTGTGCAATACTTTTATCAATAAATTTACTAGTAGCCACTTGTTCAAAAGCATGAATATAAGAGGGATTCGCACGAATAGAGCTGGAAATAACCCGAAGTGCCTTCTGGTTCTCCTCTTCAAAGCGCTCTCTTTTCTTATTTCGCCAAGCTGCCAGCCAACGATGAACAACTAAAATTCCAATAAACCAAAAGGGTAAGGCAAGCCACCAAGAATCTAAAACATATAAAGTGAGCGCATAAAAAAATAAGCCCGTAACAAAACAGAAGAATACATATCTTTGAATTCCGATATCTAGACGGGCCTGTTTGAGCTTATCCTCCATTCGCATGCTCCAGCTTTTCCGATTTCGATGCATTTCTGAGATTATCATATGCGTGGAGCTATTTTCGGCTTTTAGTTTCAAAAAATCAGCGGGTATCAACATGCTCAGGATAAGTCCACCTGAAAGTACAGCCACACAACGGGCGATCCACTCAACTAACATTAGCTCACCCTCCCTTGTTACAGCTTAATAGGCTCCCTAAAAAACATCGCGTCTATTTCCTCTTCACTTATTCCCTTTGCTTTCCAACACTTTATCAGGCCCTCTGGTCTATATCCCGTCCACCTATATTGACCAACAACCTTGCCTTTTTTTACACCTAGTGGCTCATAGACGTAAATATCTTGAAGGTATACTCGATTCGATATCACCTGCTTGACGGACAGCATCCTTCTAATTTTGTCCTCGTCTGACTCACCAGTACCGATCACCTCTGTAATGGAGACAACCTTCCTGCTACCATCCTCTTCAAAACGTTTAACTTGTACAATTAAGTTAAGAGCTGAACCAATCATCAGGTTTCTCTCTAAGGAATTGTAGGATTCTTCTGCCTTTCCAAACAAAATTGGCAAAGTGGAGTCAACCAAAGCACGTGGAGAATTGGCATGGGCCGTGCTCCAGCTACCTGGATGGTCTGTATTCATAGCCCAAATAATGTCGACAATCTCTCCTCCACGAGTCTCTCCTACAATGATGACATCTGGGCGCTTCCGTAGAGAAAGCCTAACGCAATCACGTATGGAAAATCCACCTCTCCCCTCATGATTAGTTGGCTTCGTTAAGAATCTACGAACAAACGGATGCTGTAGCTTTAATTCCAAGACATCTTCAATCGTAATAACACTAATTTGTGGAGAGATAAATTGAGAGATAAGATTTAATAGGTGGGTTTTCCCTGAACCTGTACCTCCACTCACAATTCCAGAGGCTCTCGCTACCCCCACGGCATATTTCAAAAATGACAACATCGGTTTACAGATGGAACCATACCGCAAGTAATCCGTTTGAGATAGAAGGTCACGATGCTTCCGAATTGTGAGCATATGACCATCTGGTGAAATTGATCGATGCGTCGCGGTAACCCTTGATCCATCGGGAAGTTGAGTATGCAAATCAGCTTTGGATTCGTTAAACTCTCGTCCCATAGTTGCCGCAATCTGCTCTATCAAACGCAACAACTGCTCCTCATCAAAGAAATACTTCTCCGTCAGACGTTCCAGCCTACCGGTACTTTTTCGTTCCACTACTACATCACTAAATTTTTGTACGATGATCTCTGTAATATCTTGGTCTTCCAGCAATTCATCCAGATGCCCCCAGCCAATTAATTCGTGCAAAATCCGGTGTACCTCAAGTTCCAATTGATGGGTTGGCAGTGGGGCTTGCCGTTCAACCAATCGTCGCAATTCCTCCTTCACTTCCTCTATCAAGGCAGGTGAGCTTTTTTCTTCCCATAATCGTTTTCCAAAGGCTTCAACAATTTGTCCCTTTACATGTGCCTCCTCTTCCTGGGATAAAAACCATTCCCTTTCTACATATTTACTGGCACTTTCCTGAACAACATGATCTACTTTCCTGCGGAGGTTTGAAAAATCATGAGCCTGCCTCTTTAATTCCGATATATCTAGTCGCTTCTGTCTTTCTGTTCCTAATAGTTTTTGGCGTGAAAAACTCATCGTCCCCAGCCCCCTTTACTAAACCATTTAAAAAAACTTACCTTCTTCGTTTTATTTGTAGAATCACCATAGATTTGTCCTTCTTTTTCGGTATGAGGAATGAGTACCTGTCCCAATTTTTCGATAGCCAGCTTAGCCTGGGACCTAGATGTGGTGAGCATCAGTGGGACTCCTGTATTAATTGATCTTTTCACCTCGTCATCATCAGGAATGGTTAGTAGCGTCTGACTGGGGTGTAGCTGGAAGTATGCTTTCATCTCTTCTAAAGTAAACATCTCTCGCTTTTGCAGCCGATTCATACAGATTTGAATTTTTTGTTCGGGATACTCAGCTTCACGCAGTAGCTTTAAGACTCTGTGAATATTTTCAATTGCATCTACCACAGGACTCCCTACCATTACCACTCGTTCAGCGAAAAATAATGCCTGAATGGTTGCATCCGTAGTATCTGGCGCCGTATCAATTAAAACAACATTGTATGCACTTCGTTTAATGGTTTCGAGAATGATGTATAAGTGGTAATCCTTAATATGAAAGCTTTGCCGTATATCTCTTGGGGAAGTAAGAACATGCAGCCCTGATTCAGGATGTATCGCAATGTAACGCTCAATCTCCTCTGGATAAAGAGCCATCGAAGCGGCATACTCCTGCCATTCCTCATGACTAATAAAATCAGGATCTCGTCCGTCTCTTTGAACTATTTGAATTAATCTGTCTTGTATCTCTTGAACCCATGTGAACAGATTCGGGGTACGCGGTAAATTTAATGACGTAGCAAACGTACCCAAATCTAAATTAAAATCAATTGCAAGCACTCTATTCTTTTCTCCTTCTAAGGGGTGACGCGAGTAATAGATTGCTAATTCCCGCGATATAAATGTTTTACCTACTCCTCCTTTTGGTCCATAAACAGTGATCAAATGCTGGCGATGTCCTACAGACTGACCGTCATCCGATAGATGAAGAGATGGTACTACAGGGGCTTGCGCAAATTGGCGGTTGATAGTATCCAACGATTGTAGAGTCGTAGAGGGTAATTTTCCTTGAGTTGTATCTTGCTTTACAACCATTTCAATCATTAAGGGGGAAATTGGTTTTTGTAATACAAATACACCGAGATTCCTTATTAAGGCTTCCCACTGCATCGTTTGTAAATCGCAAGCAGCTATACAGGTAATAGTTGGAAAGTAAAAGCGAATTTGATGACATAAAAGACTTAAATCTGTTTCACGAAAAAAACCAACCAATACTATATCTGGTTGCATTGCTTGTAAGGTATGGAAAATCTCTTTAAAGTCACTTACCACTCCGCATACCTTCACATACTGACTCTCTTTTAGTTGTTCTACTAAATCACTTGTGCATTTCTCATCCTCATCGACAAGCAACAATCTTTTAGGCCGATCCTGCATTCTAGCTTCCTCCTTCTCCTTCTATATCTGTCCAGCTTTTATTACCTTTCATTAATGCTTTAGCAAAATGAGCGTCTCCAATTCCTGATGTTAAGTCTTTGCCATACCCTGCTTTTCCTAGATGTAGCTTGCCATAGTGGAGGGCATGGGTGAGTAACCTCCCTTCATGAAGCGTTAAGGAAATCGTCACTGCTTTTAGAATTGCCCCCTCCCCGTCTAAACCACGCTGTACCCCGACTACCGGCATTGCCTTCAGCAAAAGTCCAGTATGTGCCCCCTCCTCATCCTTAAAAGAAGCATATATATGAACACGATCTCTCTCCTGTAGCTGTGCTGATACACCACTGATGTTATCAACTGGTATTGTCATCGCCGTTTGATTAGGGTGGTTACCTTGTAGCTGACTTTCTTCCGTGCTTGTTGAAATATCAGCCTTTAGTAATGGGACACCCGCCTTTACGTGTCGGATCACTGGTATTCCAATTACATGACTGACCTCTTCCCAAGGAATAAAACCGGGTACCTCAACCGAGCTACTAAAAAAACGATTGCCCATTTCTAATACTCCCTTTTCAACATGATCAAGGGACAGAGGGGTCCCTATTTCTAGCTCGCTCTGCTCCCTTACCCTGATGTAATAAAACAGCTCAGGCCGTACTGTCTGATAGGTTAGAAAACCACATGCAATGGCCAACAGCGTAATAACTAGCAGACGAATATAGCTAAACCGATAGCCTCCCATGGAATGCCCCCCTCCTTTTCCATATCTATCTGGTAAAAGAAGTGTACTAACGCTTTATGGGACAAAAAAAGCCATGAAGAAATCCCCATGGTGTTAAAACATTCTTTCATTCCTACTTTTTCTATGTCTAACATAGGAAGTTCATATGATTTTTTTCTAAAGAAATATAGAGTACTTAAAGGAACATCTACAATCAATCTTTGATGATCCAACCATTTTTTACGCCATATGTTTAATAAAACTATATTTTCTTCCAAATTTACGCAAAAAGTTCACTTACATTAACTTGAAATATTTGCTAAATAATTATATTCTAATAAAAGTTCGTTTCATAATATTTCCAAATGAGTGTTTTTCTATAAAAAAATTATTTCTTCCCTTATTGTTGCTGTTATGTTAACCAGTGGTGTTACAGGAGCCTTTGCATCACCTAATCAAGTTATAGAAGCTAAACAGGTAATAGTAACTGAAGATTTTGAAACGATTGCATTTGAAAAAGATGAGGTTGTAACAACTATTACGTTTAATAAGCAAACCCAGACATATACTATTAATGTGGTGGATAAAGAAACCGAAGAGGTACTTCTTGATTTAAAAGATAGCTCTGCTGACGAGGTAATGTCCCAATTACAAAAAGAGAGTACTGGGAGTACTGGACGACAAAAAAGAGCGGTCTTTCTAATTCCATTAGCTTGGGGAGCTGCTGAAATCGCTGCATACGTAGCGGGTGGTGTTGCTGCTGTTACAGCTGGCCTTTATGTAGGGGAAGAGTTGGATAAACAAAGGAAAAAAGATAGGAATTTTTATTTAAGTACAAAGCAACAAATCGAAGATGCTGCTGATGACATCCCCAAAAAATTAAAAAAGAAAAATGACGATTACTCCGTAGATGTAGATAAATTTACTGAGAAAGTAAGGGGAGAAAAAAGTCTTACTTATAAAGATCCTAAAACAGGCTGGACAATTCAAAAAACTAGAGGAACTGGAGGCAATAAAGATGGACATAAAGGAGATGTATGGAAATTAAGAAATTTCAAAGGTAAGAGAATTGCTTCTTTGACGAAAGAGGGGAAAATTGTTGGACAGTAAGAGTTTTGTAACGTTCCAAGACTACATTTCACATTATGCCATCGACATGGATTATCTAAAAAAGGGTTGTGAACGACCTGATGATTGGGATAAAGATTTTCTATTTGTTGATAAGTGGGATAAATTTGATATTCAATATACGAATAAAATGTATAGAATCAACCGATTTCCTACTTTAATTCAAAATTGGGATAAATATAATCAAGCAGAGATTTTTTATGATACAGATAAGGAGATCAAAGAGCAACAAGACTATTTAGAGCTTGAACGCAAATTTCTAAATGTTTTTAGAAATTTATGGACTTGCTCTCGCACTTTCGTGGAAAGTAGCATTTCATATAAAGATATATTCCCCGAAGATATTGATCAGAACAAACTGAAAGAGCTCCAAGAGAAGCTCTTTGAATCAATCATGGAAGTATCTGAATTGAAGGATCTTGAATTCCTCCTCAAATTAAATCTTCGTGATTATATTTCAACTTGCCTTTACTTTGTAGATTTAAATCTCATTATATGGCCTGGTGACTTTGCTTGCCCTACCTATTTAACAGACCAATCTAATAGGGAATTTCTAGAAAAAATTTGTAATGTTGAAGGGGTTTATCTCTGCCCTTTGGACTCATAAAACGAAAACGCTCTGGCTTACCATAAGCTGCACCCCAATTGTTAGACACCCCCGACAATTGGAGGTGCAGTTTTTCTATGCAATCATTTATGACTCCCTACCTGTTAAATCAAATCCTCTAGGTAAACGACGTATTAACAAAAAGCCACAGGAGCAAATCCCATGGCTTTCGAGCATAATCTTACACATTTCGCTCATAAATCAACCGTAAGCCCTTCAACGTCAAATGCTGATCAACCACATCAATACAATCAGTCTCTTTCGCAATGAGTGGGGCAAGTCCGCCTGTTGCAACCACCGTTGGCTTGCTGTTACACTCCTGCTTCATTCTGCTCACAATACCCTCAACTTGACCAATAAAACCATAAAAAATACCGGACTGCATGGAAGCAATGGTATTTCTGCCAATCACAGTCGCAGGCTGGGCAATCTCAATACGCGGCAGCTTTGCGGCACGAGTAAAGAGCGCCTCGGTCGAAATCCCGATACCCGGCGCGATTGCACCCCCTAAGTATTGGTTCTTTTCATCTACATAGCAAAAGGTCGTAGCCGTACCGAAGTCAACAATCAATAAAGGAGCTCCATATTCATGAATCGCTGCAACTGCGTTGACAATTCGATCTGCTCCCACCTCTCTTGGATATTCTGCTTTTATATTTAGCCCAGTTTTGATGCCTGGCCCAATCAATAGCGGCTTCTTGGAAAAATATTTTTCACACATACTCTCTACCGCTTTATTTAAAGGCGGGACGACCGAAGAAATGATAATTCCTGTTACAGCTTCGAGCGTAAGCTTTGCATTTTGAAATAAATTGAGCACAAGCATGCCATACTCGTCCTCAGTCTTATTGCGGTCACTTGCAATACGCCAATGGTACACTAATCGATCTCCCTGATACATCCCGAGCACAATATTCGTATTGCCTATATCCATTACGAGTAGCATGGGTAGTTCCTCTTTTCTCTATCTTGTCGGCTAATACTGACTATCTTTTCCGTTGATTTAAATCTAAGCTAATATCTAAGGCAGCAACGGAATGCGTAAGTCCGCCCACTGAAATCACATCGACACCAGTCTCAGCAATAGCTCTTACCGTCTCCAATGTAACTCCACCAGATGCTTCAATGATTGCCTTTCCAGAAATGATTTGGACCGCTTCTCTCATCAGATCGCAGGACATATTATCCAGCATGATAATATCTGCTCCTGCTTCCAACGCTTCCTGTACCTGCATGAGTGATTCAGCTTCTACTTCTATTTTCATTGTGTGGGGAATGGCTTCACGCGCTTTCCTTACCGCTTCCTTTATGCCACCTGCACCTTTACTATGATTGTCTTTGATCATCACTGCATCGTAAAGAGCAAACCGGTGGTTATGTCCGCCACCTACACGCACTGCGTATTTTTCTAATAATCGCAACCCCGGAGTTGTTTTACGTGTATCTACTATCCTCGCCTGTGTATGCGAAATTTCCTTCACAAATAATTGGGTACGTGTCGCAATCCCTGAGAGACGCTGCAATAAATTAAGGGCTAAGCGCTCACCGGTTAAAATAGCCTGTACCGAGCCGGTAACTTCAGCTATTACGTCCCCTTTTTGCACCTGACTGCCTTCTGTTACGAAGCGTTGAAAGCTAAGCTCATGATCCACGGTATGAAAGACCTGCTCAGCAATATCTAAGCCCGCGATCAGACCTGATTTTTTCGCATACAAGATTCCCGTACCTTTTTCATCTGCTGGAATCGTGGCCATAGTTGTGATATCCCCATGACCAACATCTTCGAATAGCCATTCCTCTATTTTTCGTTGTAATTCGCGTTTATTCCATAGCATAAACGGATTTCACTCTCCTCTTGTAGCCCTGAATGGATACCTTGCGTAATATGCTTAAGCCATCTCTCTTCATTTTGCTCAGGATAATCAACGCGATAATGGCCACCGCGGCTTTCTGTTCGAGCTAAAGCCGCTCTAGTGGTAAGGATGGCTGTTGTCAGCAGATTTTTCAGTTCCAAGGCCTCAGGTTTGACTGTATGAGTCGATAGAATTGTTTGCATGCTCTCAAGTTCCTGCAACGCTGCTCGCAGACCCTGCTCCTCACGCTTTACCCCTACTTGGCGCAGCATAATCTTTTGTAGCTGTAGCCGCATCTTTTTCCAATTCCCTACTCTGCCGGTAGTGCGTAGAGATGATTCACTAAGCGAGATGGCTGACATCACAGGCGGTAGTGTTTGTAAACGTTCTACGATGCGATGTCCAAACACAATTGCTTCGGATAATGAATTACTAGCTAAGCGGTTAGCCCCATGTACACCCGTGCAAGAGACTTCTCCACACGCAAATAATCTCGGCACATTCGTTTCGCCATATAAATCAGTCTTTACGCCGCCCATCATATAATGGCAAGCAGGTGCTACCGGTATCCAATCAGCTACCATATCCAGCCCATAACTCAAACAGAAATCATAGATTGTCGGAAAGCGATGTTTAATCAGCTCTTCAGACTCATGTGTAATATCAAGATACACAAAGGTAGATTTCGTTGTCTCCATTTCCGATACAATGGCTCGTGCCACGATGTCTCTCGGAGCTAATTCCTGCTGAGGATGATACTTGTACATAAAACGCTCACCCAGCACATTGCGCAAATAAGCACCTTCTCCGCGAACAGCCTCGGAAATTAAAAAACGCGGGGCATCTGGATAGCACAGAGCCGTAGGATGAAATTGAATGAATTCCATATCTTTTACCTCTGCACCAGCCCGATAAGCCATCGCTATGCCGTCTGCTGTCGCAATGTCCGGATTGGTGGTGTAGCGATATAGCTGACCAGCACCGCCTGTTGCCAGAATAGTAGCGTGCGATCGTATGGCAAACAGCTCCCCGCATGGTTTAAGAGCTAGCACTCCCACACATTCTCCTTGATGCGTAAGAATGTCGATAGCGAAATGCTCCTCTAGTAAGGTAATGTTCGTTGTTTCTGCCACCTTTTTCGCTAAAGCTCGGACGATCTCGGCACCAGTAGCATCTCCTTGTGCATGCAGAATACGCCGCTGGCTGTGTGCGCCCTCGCGTGTTAATTCATATTCACCATTGCTATCTTTATCAAATTGAGTCCCGTAGGTTATTAACTCCTGTAATCGCTTGGGCCCTTCATGCACCAATACATCTACTGCTTCATAGGTACAAATTCCGGCGCCTGCCAGCATGGTATCTTGACGATGTAATGCGGGAGAATCATTTTGGGCGGTAACCGCTGCGATGCCCCCTTGAGCCCAGCGAGTATTGCTATCCTGCAAGCCCTTTTTACTGATTAGTACTACCTTTGCTTTTTTGCTTGCTTCTAACGCTGTATATAAGCCTGCAATTCCACAACCAACTACAATCACATCGGTATACATGTTTGGTAAATGATCAGTCTGGTAGTTCAGTACATGTCTCGGGAACATCACACATCACCATCTCCTGTGATTCTCTACTTTTTTCCTCATCATTATAGCAAATGCCTCTTATGAGCAGAAGCTGATAATCATTGGGGAAAAATCTTTACGCCTATACAGGTGAGAGCATACGGAAAAGCGGCAAAAGCCCAAAGGCTCCTGCCGCTTCTTTTGTCCAATCTATTTACTTTTCAACACCAAAACTCATCATCAACTTTACTTATAACGGGGGCTCTTCATTACAGTTTATATACCAGTACCATCTTTACAATCAGCATGTTATTTATTTAATTCTAGTGCTTCATTTGAAAGCTCAAGCTTGCCATTTTTCAATGTCCATGTTGTTTTTGCTACACCTAAATGATCAGCATGGTATGCTCCGGAGATATTTTGTACAGCTTGAAGCTCTAGTACACCATTTTTGTCCACATCAACCGGGGTCAACACAGAAAGCCCATCAGCCCAACCAGTTGTCTCCTGCAAAAGTTTTCCGTTATTATCATAAACCTTAGTTTCTACATACTCTTTTTTGTTCTTACTTACATCAATGGTTTCCTTTTTGCCAGTAGCTTTGCTAGAAACCTCTACTTTAAAGCCATCTTTAAAAACGACATCGTATTCTACACCTTTATTTAACAGCTCCTGATCAACTAATGGAACAATCTTGTTATCAGAGAAAGTCAACACGCTAAAGGTAGATAGGCCACCGCTGCCGCCTGTTGGGGCACTTACCAGGATATCCTTCTGTTTATCGGATTTAAATGCACCAATATGTAGCGTAGCTTCAAAGCCAGCTTTTTCTTTTCCTACTGTACCCATAGTGAGTTTTTTGGTTTTACCATCTTTTACAGCCACTGTTAGCTCATTAGCGAAGAAATCCTTTTCCCCTTCTTCCTTATGACCGATCAAAATCACTTCGTCACGCACGCCGTCACCATTTACATCAGCATATTTAGAATCAATGACATAGTTATTTTCTTTTGTAGAAAGAGCTGCTTCTGTAAATTTGTCGCCTGGTGCATAGTTCGGAGCAATGGAGAAATTATCATGGTCAAATGCTGTTACTTCTGTTTTTTCTAGCTTCAATTGGCCGTTATCAATTTTCCATGTGCTGGTGGCAATAGCGATGCTGTCAGCGTGGTAGCTGCCCCAAATGTGTTGTGTTCCAACCAATGCAAGTCCACCGTCTGCTTGTTCCTCTACTTCTAAGGAGCCAAATCCGTCTTGAGCGCCCTTAACTGCTTTCAATAGCTTGCCTTTAGCATCATAAATTCCGTTTTGGATATAATTATCTTTATTTTCACTGATATCTACCGTTGTTTTTTCTTTTGTAGCTTTGTTTGTAATTTCTGCTTTAAAGCCTTCTGTGAACTGAATATCGAAGTCAACGCCTGCGTTCAGCTTTTCTTGGTCAACCATTGCGACACCTTTGCCATCTTTAAAGGATACCAAGCTATATGTAGAAGTTCCGCCGCTCCCGCCATCTCCCATTTCTACTAATACGTCCTGCGCACCATCTTTATTAAAATCGCCCACTGTTAGCTTTGGCTCATATCCGCTATTTTGTTTTCCAACTGGTACCTGTGTGAATTTCATTGTTTTTCCATCTTGCATAACAACCATGATATTACTTACGAAAATATCATCTTTCTTTTCTTTTGTACCGATCAAGGTTACTCCGTCCGCTACACCATCACCAGTAAGATCAGCTTGTGTGTAATCAAGTACATAGCTGTTTGGCTTTACTTGCAAATCCTTCAGTGAGAAAAGCTCTCCTTCTTCAAAGGCTTGCAGTGCTTTTTGGGTATCCAATGCAAACACTGGTACATTAGCTACTGCTCCAACTCCTGCAAATACTCCACCGCAAAGCGCTACGCTTGTTACTACTTTTACTAATGTTTTCATATATCATTACCTCCATCAATTGAGTGAATAAATGTGATTTGTTTTTTGAGCTGTTGTCTTCTTGTTGTTTTAATCATACACCCCAAAAAATGCTAAGTAGTTACAAAAGGTTTACATTTTATTTTCCTCAAATAGAACAGGTATTTTTTATTGGGACGTGCCTTTGTTACTTCCGTTACATATCGAGCCATTGACGTTTCTTTGTAATATAAACTCATGAATGGGCTTTTGAATCGCTTCTTTCGGCAAATAACAAAATAAAAAAGCACCTTACCGGGTGCTTTTTATCTCATATCCTTTACATAGCTATATGTTCATTACAGTCTTTACAGGTTCCATATACTTCGAACTTATGGCCGGTTACGACAAATTCCTCGGAAATCTCAGGAATTACGTTCATCGGACAGTTCGGCAATGATTTCGTCTTACCGCATACTGTACAAATGACATGATGATGATGTCCATGCGTAGAGCATGAGAGCCTGAACTTTCCTTCGCCATCTAGTTCGGTCTCTTCTAAAATGCCCAATTTAACGAAGGTAGAAATATTCCGGTATACCGTATCAAAGCTCAAGCTTGGATAATTATCCTTCATCCGCCCCATGATATCTCGTGCGGACAAATATCGCTTTTCCTCAGCACAAATACGCAGCATCTCTTCACGCTTACCTGTGTATTTATATCCTTTATCTTTTAACAACTGGAGCGCTTGTTCCAAATTCAACTGCAATCTCCTCCTTTACTTCAACGTAAGATTGCTCGTAAACGTTTGAAGCCCAACACAATCATTAAAATAAAGACCGCTACTAATACAATCGTACCGCCAGAAGCCCAATCAAGCATATAAGCAAAGTACAAGCCTGTTAACACAGAGATTTCGGCAAACAAAATCGAGTAGAAAATAGCTTGTCGAAAGCTCTTAGCAATTTGCAAGCTGGCCGCTACTGGAATCGTAATCAACGCAGAGATCAATAGTACACCAACAATTCGCATAGATGCCGCAATTGTTAGAGCTACTAGTACCATGAACCATAGATTAATACTGCGTCTAGCCACACCTGATACCCGTGCGAATTCTTCATCAAACGACACAGCAAATAATTCTTTGTATAACAGGATAACTGTTCCTATCACTACAACAGCTACCCCAATTAAGGCTAATAAATCCTCAATGGTTACTGTTACAATCTTCCCAAACAAGTATGAGTATAAATCCTGGTTAAACCCATCAGCAATACTCACTAAAACTGTAAATAAGCCTAGGCCTGTAGATAAAATGATCGGTATCGCCAAATCCTGATACGCACGATATACCTTACGCAATCGCTCGATAAACAGTGACCCAATCACAGAAAATAGCATTCCAAAAAATAAGGGATTCACTACACTAAAGAAAGCTACCTTTTTCGCTAAAAGCATTCCTGCTGCTACTCCCGAAAGCGTCACATGGGAAAGTCCATCCGCCATCATAGATAAACGGCGAACAATTAAAAATGTCCCCAGGATCGGGCAAACCAATCCGATCAGCAGTCCTGAAAACAAGGTATATCGTAAAAACTCATAATTCCACCAATCGGCTAGCATTCCTTTTTGTCCTTCCTTCTTCCGCCCAGCGGCAGATTAATGATGATGGGTTAAAAGCCTGACGCTCTCACCGTACATCGATTGAAAAATTTGCTCCTGTTTATGCTCGAACTCTTCTGCGGTGCCATGAAAGTGTAACCTACGTTGTAGACAGGCTACTTTATTTACCCACTCAATCATGACGCCAACATCATGGCTTACGATCATCATCGTCATTCCCGTATCCTCTTTAAGCGAACGTAAGAGCTGATAAAACTGCTCGATAGATTCCTGATCTACCCCTACTGTTGGTTCATCTAATATCAAGAGTTCTGGCTCTGCTACCAAAGCACGAGCGATAAACACCCGCTGTAGCTGACCACCAGATAAGTTGCTAATACGCTCGTTTTCCTTTGCAGACAAACCAACACGCTTAATTACATCGGAGACCTGCTGATGATGTTCAGAAGACAAGCGGCGAAATAAACCTACTTTGCCAACCAGTCCGGAAGCCACTACTTCACGTACAGTAGCCGGAAATCCACTGGCCCCATGAGCTGCCTGCTGAGCAACATAGCCGATCTTCGTCCAATCCTTAAATTTTTGGATAGGCTCTCCAAAAAGCTTAATCTCGCCTTTGGTAGGTAAAATCAACCCTAAAATTAATTTCATTAATGTTGATTTTCCTGAACCATTTGGGCCAACAATACCTACAAAATCGCCCTTTTCCATTGAAAAGTCTATATCTTCCAGAACCGTTTTTCCATCCTCGTAACGAAAAGACACGGATTTCAGAGAAACAACACTCGCATGCTTTTTTGCATTGTGCATATAATCAACTTCCTAACTTTTGTGGCATAATCGTAATTATTCTTATTTAATATTATCATGGTACTATGAAATGGGCAGGGACTCAAGGCTTTCACAAGTCTCTTTGCCTCTTTTCTGCTATCCTTGTGAAGTAGCTTTTCGTTTTCTATAATTAATGAAAGGAAGAGGTGATCACTTTGGCTTATGAAGATCAAACGGAAAAAGACGTATGTGAGATAGAATGCGTTGAAGTCGAGAAAGTAAATCAATTAAAACCGAGAATAACAGAGGCAGACGGAGTAGCCCCTTTGTTTAAGGCCTTAGCTGATGATACACGCTCCAAAATTATTTATGCCCTCTCCCTCGAAGATGAACTCTGTGTATGTGATGTTGCAGCCGTAATTGGGATTAGCATGGCGACCGCTTCGCATCATCTTCGACTATTACGGAATATGGGCCTGGCTAAATATCGCAAGGTAGGGAAAATGGTGTACTATTCTTTGGATGATGATCATGTTCGTATGCTGATACATGCAGGAGTTGAACATGCGAATGAACACAAATAATTGTATTGCTAAAAGAAACCGCCGCCCCAATCTAGGAGCGGCGATCTTTATTTAAGCTTATCGCAGGGCCTGACGTAACACTTCCAGGTTTTCACGCATAATGGAAATATAGTCTTTGCCGGCTGTCTGTTCTTCCGTAGTCAAGCCCTCTAGTGGATTTAGTATCGCTGTTTGTGCTTTTGTTTCACGCGCGATTACTTCCGCTACTTTTGGAGAGGTCAATGTTTCGAACATAACATATTTAATATTTTTTTGTTTTACCTTCTCCACTAGATTCTTTAGCTCAGAAGGCGATGGCTCATCATCAGGAGAAATACCAGAAATCGCAATCTGCTCCAGTCCATAACGAGCAGCTAGATAAGTAAAAGCCTTATGCGAAACTAAAATTTCCTTTTTAGGTGATTGTTCTACCATTGTTTTAAAATCCTGGTCTAGCTTGTTCAAGTCATTTACTAGCGCTTTATAATTTTGTTCAAACTGCTCCTTATGTGCCTGATCGGCCTTAACAAATGCGTCCTTCACCTGTGCTGCTTGCTTCTCTAGCATTGTAGGATCAAGCCATACATGGGGATCAAATTCCCCGTGATCATGCTCATGCTCGTGCTCGTGTCCTGCCGATTCACCTTCGTGCCCTTTATCACCTTCATGATGATGATCATGTTCCTCTGAAGCTAGAAGAGTAAGCCCTTCCGTCGTATTTACAGCTAGTAAATTAGCTTGATTTAGACTCTTTACAGCTTTCTCTACCCATGCTTCTAAACCGCCACCATTATAAATGAGAACATTAGCCTTAGAAATGGCCACCATATCCTGAGCAGTAGGTTCATAATCATGTGGTTCGACTCCAGCCGGAACAACATTTTTAATGGAAACATACTCCCCACCAATTCGATCTGCTACATAGTACAATGGATATATAGTTGTATACACAGAAAGTTTTCCACTCTCTTGTACTGAACCTGCTATATTCGTATTGCCACATCCACTTGCAAACAAGGCCATACTTGCAACACCTAAAATAACTCCCCATTTTTTAACGAACCGTAACATATTGTCCTCCTCCATGCTCTCTTCTCTGTCTGTATTTGTTGTTTATGTCTTACGATATTATTATAATTCGTAATCATTC
The DNA here is from genome assembly GCF_010748895.1 of Brevibacillus sp. 7WMA2. Classification (NCBI taxonomy): domain Bacteria; kingdom Bacillati; phylum Bacillota; class Bacilli; order Caryophanales; family Paenibacillaceae; genus Brevibacillus; species Brevibacillus sp. 7WMA2. The sequence continues at coordinate 3,891,790 of NZ_CP048799.1, read as the reverse complement.
CTATTTGCCTCTCTCATTATACTTATATGCGAGTAGTTTGTAAACAAGAACCATTACGATTTAATAGTATCATCTACAGCCTGAAGAATGGATTATGGTATAATCAAGGGAAAATAAGGGGGAATTTACGTGAAAATAGCAAAACTATTGTCTATCTCACTCCTTGGTATCGTATTGCTCACAGGATGCGCGAATGGCAGTTCGGTAGGAACCTCTTCATCTTCTCAGGCTATAAACCAAGAACAGACTCCTGACGCACCCCATACGTCACACGCACCTAATGGCGATCTACAGGAAGTAACCAATTCTATCTCCACTCTCCCAACTTTTTTGGATACGGTTGACCCAAATATTAAAGCTGTTTATCGTATCGCAGCGGATCATAACGACCTGCTTCAATCTATTCCCTGTTACTGCGGATGTGGAGAATCTGCCGGTCATCAACACAATGGAAACTGCTTTATTAAAGAAGTGAAGGAAGACGGCTCTGTCACATGGGATGATCACGGCACTCGTTGCAAAGCATGTATGGACATAGCTATTACTTCTGCAAAAATGATGCAGGAAGGTAAAACTAAGTTGGACATCCGTACATATATTGACGAAAACTTTAGCAAAGGCTATGCAGACCCGACACCTACACCTATGCCGACTGCATAAGCAATCAACCGTTTACGATCCTAAATGAATGCTTTCTACAAGATTATTCTCACTATCAAAGGTAAATTGAACAATATTTCCCAATCATACAAAAAAAGTCTACGCTTCTTTAGCGCAGACTTTTCTTTTTTCAGCATCTATGATTTATCTTACCTTTGGGATCAGCCAGGTGCTACCTCCAGCATACGTTCCAACGAAGCTCGCGCCGCATTTGCCACATGCTCGGGAACATAAATTTGCGGTTTTAAGGTCTCTAACGCTTCTACACACTTTTTCAATGTATTTACCTTCATATTGGGACAGACCAAATATTTAGAAGCAAAATAAAACTGTTTCGTTGGACTCTCTTTTTCCAGCATATATCTTGTTCCGTCTTCCGTTCCAATGATAAATTCTTTTTGGTTCGATTCCTTACAGAACTTCAGTATTCCAGTAGTGGAGCCTACATAGTCTGCCAATGCAACAATCTCTGGACGGCATTCAGGATGTACTACGACGAGCGCCTCTGGGTGCTCTGCCTTCATCAGCATGATATCCTGCACAGATAACTGGTCGTGTGTGTTACAGTACCCTTCCCAAATAATCATTTTTTTGTTTGTGAATTGTGACACATAGTGCCCCAAATTTTTATCAGGAACCCATATAATCTCGTCACTATCTACCGACTCGATCACCCTTTGTGCATTGGAGGATGTACAGCAGATGTGTGTTTCTGCCTTCACATCAGCCGAGGTGTTGATGTAAGCGACCACTTTTGCATTGGGGTGTTGAGCTTTGACTTTACGCAATCCTTCCACGTTAACCATATCAGCCATTGGGCAACCAGCTCGTTCATCAGGAATGATCACCGTTTTGTTGGGATTGAGAATTTTTGCACTTTCACCCATAAAATGCACACCACAAAATAAAATCACGTCTGCTTCTGTTTCTTTTGCCTTTTGTGCTAGTCCAAAGGAATCTCCGATAAAATCAGCTACTTCCTGAATCTCTGGACGTTGGTAAAAATGAGCTAAAATAATGGCATTACGTTCTTTTTTTAGCTGAAACAATCGTTCTCTTAATTCGGCATTGCGTTGCTCCTTCTTCTGTAGAGCTAAAGCTTCCATACCCTTACCCCCTGCCAGGTGATGTAGACGATTTCGGCGCTATTGTACTGTCTCCGTCAGCTATTTGTCAATTAGCAAGGGGTGGGCCAACTGTAAAATGATTACTGATTCCGGAGCATATATTCACGAATAAAGCATGCCACCCCATCTTCACAGTGGTGCTTTGCCATATATCTCGCTAGCTTTTTAACCTCGTCCTCGGCATTTTCCATTACAACTGGGTGCCCCACATGAGACAGGATTTCAAAGTCATTCATTGCATCCCCGAATGCTGCAATTTCCGTTGCAGGTACATTCCATTTCTGCATAAAGGTTTGTAAGCCGATCCATTTACTTAACCCAAGTGGAATCACTTCCATATTAAACGGTCCAGAGCTAGTTAAACTCACTTTTCCAATAAACTCTGCCGTCTGTTCACGCAGCCATTCCAGCACACTCGTATCCTTATGCCAAAAGAACATTTTACTAATCACAAACTCTCCTGAAGCAATGTTATGTAAAAGCTCATCTTTAGGCATAAACTTCGCTAATTCATTATAGGAAAATTGACGATTGGCATATTCACGCTTTGTGTGCTCTAAGGTAATCCCCTCTGTAATGAACGGTTCTGAGAAGAGCATCTGTCCAATACGTTCTTTGTCTTCATCAACCATCCAACGATTGCTGTTCTGGTCATGAACCTCATAATAAAGATCTTTTTGTCTGCCTATTTCTACAAGAGAAATAATAACTTCTTTCGGTAATTCAGCATATTTTAATAATGTTCCATCCTCTGCAAATAAAGCGGCCCCATTACTGCACACATAACCATCAAAAGGGTAGTAGTCTGATGCAATACGAGCTGATACAAACGGTCTGCCTGTAGATAGCAAAAGCTTTACCCCTCGCTGTTGTAATTCTTCGCATGCCTTCCATGTTTCTCGGGAAATTTTTGCTTCGCCATTTAACAAGGTTCCATCCATATCAAACGCTACGATTTTACAATCTGCTACACTCATGCTGATCCCCCCACTGTTGTCATTGACAAAATATCATCGAGAAAAAAATAAGAGCACCATCCGGCGCTCTTATTTCGGTTCTTGGTTATCAGGATGGTCTACTGTTTCATCCGTTTTTGTAGCTTCTGGTTTTGGTTCTTGGTTCAGTTTATCAATGGTTACTTGATTAACTGGCTCTTCAGGCTTGGATTGAATGTTTACTACAACATCCTCCCCAGGTTCTTTATCCAGCTTGCCGTTTTCAATGATCTGTTTGATCTGTTCAGCATCAAGTGTTTCCACGCGAAGCAAGGTTTGTGCAACCGCTTCTAACTGATCTCCATATTGAATCAACAAGTCCTTACAACGTTGATATTGTTCATTAATGATCCGTTGCATTTCTTGGTCAATTTCGTAAGCGATTTGTTCAGAGTAGTTACGCTCGTGTCCAATGTCGCGTCCCAAGAATACTTGCCCTTGAGATTGACCGAATTGCATTGGTCCTAAATTACTCATACCATATTCGGTAATCATGCTACGTGCAATTGCTGTAGCACGTTGGAAGTCATTATGCGCTCCAGTAGAGATATCGCCCAGAACCAATTCTTCCGCAACACGTCCACCAAGCAGACCCACAATTTTATCTTCCAGATCTGTTTTGGTAGCAAAGAAGCGATCTTCTTTTGGCAGCATAACGGTATATCCGCCTGCTTGCCCACGTGGGATAATCGTAACTTTGTGTACCATATCAGCACGTTTTAAATGGTATCCAACAATTGTATGACCTGCTTCGTGATAAGCTACTAGACGACGCTCGTCTTCGCTTACGACACGAGATTTCTTAGCAGGACCAGCGATGACGCGGTCAATCGCTTCATCTACTTCTAGCATGTTGATTTGCTTCTTATTTTTACGCGCTGTAAGCAATGCAGCTTCATTCAACAGGTTCTCAAGATCAGCACCTGTGAAGCCCGGCGTACGGCGAGCAATGATATCCAAATTCAAGTCCTCGCCTAATGGTTTGTTACGTGCATGCACCTTCAGAACTGCCTCACGACCACGTACATCAGGGCGATCCACCGTAACTTGACGGTCAAAACGTCCCGGACGCAATAAAGCTGGGTCAAGAATGTCAGGTCTGTTGGTTGCTGCAATCATGATAATTCCTTCATTTGCTCCGAAACCGTCCATCTCTACGAGCAATTGGTTTAGCGTTTGTTCACGTTCATCATGACCACCGCCAAGACCAGCACCACGTTGGCGACCAACGGCATCAATTTCATCAATGAATATGATACACGGAGCATTTTTCTTTGCATTTTCAAATAAATCACGTACACGTGATGCCCCAACCCCGACAAACATCTCTACGAAGTCAGAACCTGAAATGCTAAAGAATGGCACGCCTGCTTCACCAGCAACGGCACGTGCAAGCAATGTTTTACCTGTACCTGGAGGACCTACTAAAAGTACCCCTTTAGGTATACGGGCACCTACGGCAGCAAATTTGCGTGGGTCCTTTAAGAATTCTACGACCTCTACAAGCTCTGCTTTTTCCTCATCAGCACCAGCTACATCTTCAAATGTAACTTTTTTCTTTTCGTCGTTATATAACTTCGCCTTGCTCTTACCGAAGTTCATAACTCGGCTTCCGCCGCCCTGTGCCTGATTTAACAGGAAGAAGAACAAGATAAAGATGATCACGAATGGAATGATAGAAGTTAGGAATGTTAGCCAGATGCTGTTACCCTCTGCTGGTTTATACTCCACCTTATTAATCTTCTTAGCATCAATCTTATCATTGATCAGTTTAACTAGTTGTTCATCATAAATCGGTGCATTGGTATAGAATGATTCCTGACCGGCTGGAGTTGGTTTGAGCTTACCCTCTACCCGATATGTACCTCCCTCAACACGAAGAGATGCCTCTGCAATGTTGTCTTGATTGAGGTGATTACGTAGCTCCTGATAAGAAATTGGAGCCATCTTATCGGTTCCGGAGAGGACAAAATTCACAATCCCTACCGTGACAAGGAAAATCAGTAAATAGAAACCTGTATTCCGAAAAAAACGATTCATTGCTTACCTCCTCTCACGAAAAAAGACACTTCCATTATTTTAGCATAGAGTAAAACCCATTCACAACCTAGCTAGCTCTTGTCTATTTCGAATAAACTTCAGGTTTTAGAACACCGATATAAGGAAGATTGCGATAGGTCTCAGCATAATCCAGACCGTAACCAACCACAAACTCATCAGGAATAGTAAAGCCACTGTAATCAGGAGAAATATCTACCTTACGACGCTCCGGTTTGTTTAGTAGCGTTACTACTTTCACGGACGCAGCATGACGTTGCTTTAATAGCTCTACCAAATGGCTTAACGTCAAACCACTGTCCATGATGTCTTCCACAATTAGAACATGACGATTCTGAACAGTTGTATCTAAATCTTTCAGAATACGCACAACACCAGAGGACTCCGTACTGTTGCCATAGCTAGATACTGCCATAAAATCCATCTCGCACTTAATATCCATCTCACGCAAAAGATCAGCCATGAAAACAACGGCACCTTTTAAGATACAAATAACCAACGGATTTTTATCGCGAAACTCATCTGCTAAGATTTTACCCAGTTCTTTGACTTTCTGATCAATTTCTTCCTTCGAAAGCATAATTTCTTTTATATCATTATTCATATGTAACCTCCTGCTACTCTTCTCTGAAATCCGCCTGTATGATAACAAATGCACGGGATTTCTCATGTATCATGGCATGCGTCGATCGCTTTACTCCAGGTATCCAAATAATTCGGTCCCCGACTACTAAGATAGGAATTCGATCACGCCTGCTTTTTGGTACTTTTTCATCAATAAATAGCTCCTTCAATTTTTTACTGTAGCAATGCCCAGCCGTACCGAGTTGAATACGGTCACCCGGCATTCTACTGCGAATGATGCAGTCGCCTACCAAGGCATCGGCGTCACATACAGCACTATAAGGAGATAAAGATAACAGATCTGGTAAATCAGTTAATGAATCATACCGTTTTGTATGTATGAACATTCCCGCCTCTTCTATCCATATCGTACCAGGTATGGTAATAGGGTATGAATACGGCTGGGAAAAATCATGAGCAGTGGCTTTTTGCCTACGAAAACATACCTGCTCATAGACCCTCTCTACAAAAATATGGGAGGGTAGATGTAGTACAGCAGAAGGATTTTCCTCGAAAATGATACGCAAAACGGCCTCCACATGCTGCAGAGACCACTCCGTTTCAGTTGTGAGATAACTTAATATTAGAGGAATCATTCTCCTTTGTAAAGCAAGGTCAAAAGTTTTTAAGCACTTCCTATCTAGGATAATTTTGTCAGATTCCTGCTTTACAATTATCCTATTTAGCGCCTCTTGACTCAGCTTTTGCAGGTAGTCGTCATCCACTTTGGCCATCTCTGCTAGCTGAAGCACGTGTTCTCTGTATCTTAGGTTTACTTGTTGTAAATGAGGTGTCACCTCGTGCCGTAATAAGTTGCGTTTATATTTGCGCGAATCATTGCTGCTATCGTGTCTCGGTTGCAGGTTATTCGCCTCACAGTAAGCTTCTAGCTCCTCGCGAAAAACATGCAGAAGCGGACGAACCAACTCGATTTGCTCTGCATGAAGCCATCTGCGTTGCGGCATGCCAGTAAATCCATGTAGACTAGTACCTCTCATCATGCGAAACAGAATAGTCTCTACCTGATCATCAGCATGATGGGCAAGCGCTACTTTAGTAGCCCCTACTTCTTTTGCTACTTGCCGGTAGTATTGATAGCGTAATTCACGACTTGCCACTTGCGGTCCTTGACCGGTTTCCTTCATTATTTCAGGCACGCTTTCATAGAAGGAGTAGCACTTAACTCCTAATGTATGACACAAGTCCTCCACGTATGCGGCATCTTGGTCAGACTCGTCTCCACGAAACCCGTGATTCAAGTGAACAGCGTACAACTTCCAACCGTACTGATATTGTTCATTCATTTTGCTTAAGATATGCAACAGCGCTGTAGAATCTACTCCGCCAGAAACGCCTACCACAATCGATTCATGTGGCAAAAGCAGCCTATCCTGCTCCATTCGCTTTTGTACCTTTTCGTACATAACGTGCCTCGATTCCTTTCCATAGAGAGAAGATGGAGAGACCAAGAATTAAACCTGAAGCAATAGCCCCAGCCAGCATCATCGTCTTGACCCCAAGCGTAATTCCTTCCAAGTAGTCAGCATTAATGAACGCTAACATCGATTTATAAGCAGTCGAACCTGGAACTAATGGAATAATTCCCGCAATACTAAAGTTAGTAGAAGGAACACGCATCTTTACAGAAAGGATTCGGCTGCTCAGCGAGATAAATGTTCCCGCTGCAAAAGAAGAAAGCGTAAGCTCAGCTCCAAACATCGGCAGTATTTTATAGATATTCCAACCCATCAGTCCAATTAAACCTGCAAAAAGAATGGTGCGTTTTGGTGCATTAAACAACATAGCATAGGCAATGGTAATAATAAAACTTAACAGCATTCCCAGCAACATGTGCCTAATCCCTCCTATAATGACAAGACAGCTGCGGCCGCAACAGCTACGGCTAAAGCGGTTAGGCCTGCCTCAACTCCTCTCGCCATTCCGGCAACCAAATCGCCTGCCATTAAATCACGCACAGAGTTCGTCAAAGCTACACCTGGAAACAAAGGAATCATCGCTCCTATAATCATAACACCAAGATGCAGATGATTGGGAAAAAGCCATGAAGCAATTAACGTAAACATTCCTCCTAAAAAAGAGGCTGATAATTCGGCAAAAAAGGGTATTTTAAGAAAGCGATACAAATAATTAGCGCTGGCAAAGACGATTGCCCCTGCAATAGCACTGGGGAAAAAATCAAGAAAAGTCCCACCAATCAAAACAGCAAAAGAGCCGCTGCCTATACCAGCCGCTAGATTTAACACTCGATCTGAAAATTGAAAGCGCATTCTCTGAATCTCTTCTAATTGAATATGCGCTTCATCCAAGGTAATCTCTCCCGACACAAAGTGACGAGATACCTGATTGACCAACGTTACTTTGTTCAAATTGATCGTTCGGTCACGCATTCGAATCATTCGGGTACGATCCACACCATTATTATCTTTAAAGGAAAAAGTAATACTGGTCGTCGTCACGGAACTATGGACGCTTTTCATACCTGCAGCATGTGCAATATGAGTCATCGTCTCTTCTACACGATACGTTTCCGCTCCATTACGAATCATAATCTCCCCAGCTAAAAGGCACGTCTCCATCACATAATTATTGGACGTCATGCAGAATGATCCCTCACATCCATACATAATACAACGAGCCAGCAAGCAAAAGCATAGAGGCTACAAAGATTCCCCCAATAATTTTGCTTCCTATTCCTTCCCCAGGCTTCTTGGTGTTGGGTGCATCTCCCCTCGTTTCTGACTTTTGTCGAAACGCTTGCAAGAGTTCAGCTTTCATGTGAAGAGCTGTTGGATATTTCCCATCCAATGCCTTACCTAATACGGGGCGGTAAGGAGCTAACAATTCGTTGTCCCGTATTATATCATAAAGCTTTTGAACATGTCGCCCTGATACCGGAAGTGTTGCCCATTTCTCTTTTTCAATAGTAAGCTTAATCATCATGATGGCTAATGAAAACAGATCATATGTAGCATCAGCCTTTCGATCTCCCGCTTGCCAGGTAGCCCGATCATACTCTTCTGTAAATTGACGTACGGCATGACCCGACTTGGTTACCCCGCCAAAATCAATTAAACATACCTGCTTACCAGCCTGTACAACAATGACATTCTCTGGCTTTAGATCACCAAATACATATCCAAGCTCATGAATGATTTGTAAATGAGACAGGATTTGCGTGCACAACAAAATAAGCCACTCTTTGCCTACTCTCTTCAAGCTATGATCCAATCGTTCCCCTTCAATGTATTCCATAGCATAATAGGCATACACCTTGCCTTTTACAATCATATCATCTACATCATATATGTTTGGCCCAATTTTTTGGTTATGAGATTGTAAACTTTTGAGGACGTTTGCTTCCATTAATAAATCAATAGAATCGGCACCTAATTTAATCGCTACCTTTTTACCTTCATGAAGAACTAGGTAGACAACACCATTGGCTCCTCTACCTAGTTCTTTTACCACTGAATATGTTTGATGGTGCCATTTTCCCGTAAAATAATGGGGAGCATCGGGTAACAAGGAATTAGAATACATGGTCTTGCAAATAACCGTCATCTTCTTCATTCTCTTTTTTCTTCGTACGGTAGCGATCCGCTAAAGGTTTAGGTAGCTCCACGTGTTCAAACAAGGCAATTGCTTCCGTAATGGCCGGACCCGTCGGAGTAATTCCGCTCATCGTTAAACCAGCCGTTAATTCGTATGCCTTTTCGATTTGATCCGTCCAGGGAATACGTACTTCAAGGTGCTTTTCTTTCCCAGGAAATGAACAAACGGCCATTCTGCTACTCCCGCTGCGGGAACGTAGGCTAATGCTAAAATCATAGATAGCTTGCTGTACAGCTGACATTTTATTTTTCATGGATGCAGATGTATCAACGATCATAACCACTTCCAAAGCACTCTGTTCGCCTAATTCATCTACCATGCCTGCCACCTGCATTCTCTTTTCAGGAGCAAGACCTTCCAATTCAGCACCGCCAAGAATATGCTTTAATTCTTTGTTCACCACATGTTGAATGGTTCTAGTCATCGCTTTTCGCGTTAACATTTGGACAGTTTGGGCTAGCTGGGCAGGATAAACAATATCGCTTAGTCCTCCCCCCGCTTGAGCCATTTCACGGATTTCCTGTTCCCCCTGCTCACCCATTTCATGCTTATCTACCACTCCAATCACATTTACTGTGATCCCTTGTTCTCTGGCTAAGGTTGCAGCAGCAATCGGGCTTATTCCTACATTGGAGCAGCCATCTGTCACAACCAAAATCTGACGAAGCGTCGCTGGCTTTGCCATACAGATACCTCCCCTTTCTTGGGTAGCATTTTTTACCATTATGGGCGAGGGAGGAAAAAAACATACCTTTAACTTACTACACGCGGCCGCTCCATCTTCTCCATTCCCGAGACCTGTATCGCCGACCATTGTGGTACAAATCGATCAATCCGAGCGACTAGAACCGTCATGTCATCTACAATTTCACCACAATGCTCTCTAATCACTTTTTCTAACAACAAGTCAGAAATTTCTTGAGGGTCTTCTGTTTCAAGTTGCGAGATTAATCGCTTCATCCACATCGGTCTATTTTCGATATGGCGGGGAGCCTCAAAAATCCCATCTGACATCATGATTAATAGATCACCTGCCTTTAGATTTCTTGTTACGATATCTACTTCAATATCTTCTAAAATACCAACCGGCAAATTATTGGCCGATACCATGAACACATCATTTCCTCGCTTAATAAATGAAGGAGTGGAACCAATTTTAATAAACCGCGTCATTGCCGTTTGTAAATCAATAACTGCCAAATCCACTGTGGCAAACATTTCATCAGATGAGCGTAATGCCAAAACCGAATTTACTGTTTTAATAGATAATTTTTCATCCAATCCCGATTTTAAGAGCTGTTGCAGCATGTCCAATGCTGATTGACTTTCCAGAAAAGCGCGTTCCCCATTTCCCATTCCATCACTAATCGCCACAGCCACCTTTCCATTTCCTAAATCCATTGTTTTAAAGCTATCTCCCGACAGTAATTTGCCGCCTTTAGCAGCTCCTGCCACTCCAATTTCAATTTCATAGGTTTTGGCTGAAGCCAAACACATTTTGCAATGCTGATCCTTAAAGGCTTCACAGTGTCTCTCCTTCACAATGATGTTCTCTCCTAAAACCTCGGTAAGCATCGGAGCCACAATCTTGGCGCATTCATCCCTCCCATAACAACTAGGCTGACTGATTTCTATATCCACCTTCCCTTCTTCTAAGCTATGAATATCTACACGTCTTACGGATAGTCCTAAACCCTCCAGCGCTTTTGAAACCTGCTTCTCTTGCAGGCTTAACGCAACTCCTTCCCGTTGAATTTCCCGTGCAAAATCACTCATGACTCGTGATACCCCCGATAGTTGATCAGCTACCAGCTTACGACTATCCTGAATTTGTTTTTTTAATTGATTATGTTCAATCATCTGGTGGTACTCTTGCTCCATATTTTGAATTACTTTTTCTGTTTTCACGCATTTCTTTTCCCACTCCTTTGGTATAGTTGCGCCTTCCATCGTCCCATGCTCAAATACCGTAATCAGCATGCTACTCATCGCATCGTAGGTCATTTGAGTATCTCGCTCCCAGCACTGCTCCTTTTTCCAGCAAAGCTGACATGTTCTCTCCGCCACTTTGCTCAAATAAAGGTCTACCTCCTCCTCTTCTACCCCATTTTTGATTTCGGCTGTTTGAGCAAATGAATGGGATAACTCGGTAAATAAATCGGAAAACTGTTGAATTTTACCTGCTGTCATGTCACGTATTCGCCGCATGTATTCCTGATGAGATTGTGTATGCTCTGAGGTCCCCGGAATGAAGCTGGCTACTCTTTTCCAAATAGAAGCCGGCGTTAATAAAAATAGGAAAGAGGCGATCGAGGTCTCTACTAAAGAGAGATACAACCCACTGTGCGCACCGCCATAGATGCCTAGAATTGAAGTTCCAATTAAGAGTCCAGCTACTACACCAATTTTCCCTCCCTCTTTTAATAGTCCAGCTAATAATCCGGCAAAAGCGAGTAAACTAATTTGTTGTAAGGCACTCACGTCAGCTAAACTGAGAATGAGCCCGGTAACCACCCCCACTGCGGCCCCGACCGTCCCTCCTCCAACAAAAGCGAATAGTAGTAGAAAGTAGCGTGACAGGATATGCTCCATGGAGATTCCTTGTATGACCCAGCCTACTGTTCCCGTCATTAAAGAAGCTAATAGAATAACCAGACATATAATTTCTTCTGTTTTTAATGGCTCAAATGGTTTATTTATGTGAATAATGGATAAAGACTGAATAAAAATAAGTGTTAAGACAAAGCTGAGAATGGCTTCAACCGCAATCATAGTTACACTGTATGTGTTGACCTGACTCTGAATAACCTTGCCTAACAGATGGCTAGCAAATACGGTCCCTACAACCATAAATGGAGTATAGGAAAAATCTTTTCGTTTCCATTTCTCCGCAATACGGCAAACAACAGCAGCAAGTATGATACTAAGCAACGTCTGCATGCCTAGAGGTATTGAGTGAGCTAATGAGCCTGCCAGCATGCCCAATGAACTTACTAGCAACGTATCTCGGCGGAGAAAGTACATCACGATGAAGTAAGGAACAACAAAAGGAGATAATTCATCAAGAATAAGAGCTCTTCCTAATAAAAAACCCATAGTAAGTGAAAGAATATGCCATTTTTTTAGAAAAGCAGCAGCTTTATCACCGAAGCTCCCCAGCCTTTGTGATACTTGATTAGATAATTGTTGAGTAAAAAGATTAGCATTCGGAGAAACTACTTGGCTTTTATTGAACATGGACTAGCACCACCCATTTGAGTTTTGTGTACCCAATTATACGAATGGATAGTTGTAAATTTTGTCAAACGGTAGAGGCATATTCCTAAAATCGTCCGACAAATTCAAACGTATCTCGTTTATTTATTTGATGGTTCATGGATTTATGCCCAAGGCAATACGATTTGATTGAAGTACCTGTCGAGGATTGAATAGAAGATATTTCTTTATTACTTTAAAACATTAAAGCAAAGAAATAAAAAAAACCGACGTCTTGCGTTCAACGTCGGCCATCAGGTGATTCGCGCTCGGCGAAACGGGCTTGTTATATTATATTCGCCATTTGTTTAAAATGACCTTCCTCTTTTTAAAATCTATTGTACGTTTTCGTAAATTTATTTTAGCTAGACCCAATTGGCTTAATTATCGGGGATCAAAAAGATGATCTCACCCGGCTTGGACATAAAATTATTTTTGCGTGCAAGCTCTGCGATGTATTCTGGATCATCTAATCGTTTCATCTTATTGGTTAGCTCTTCCTGTTGCTCTTTTACTTCCCCTGCCTCTTTCTGTAGTGCTTCTACTTGTTCTTCCGTCTCCGCAATGACAGAGCTTTGAAGATATGCTGTATAGCACGTCCAGATAAGGAAGCAGAATACGAAGAACATAATAAAACGAAGTCTGCGCTTACGACCTAGATTATTCGATTGAGAGGGACGTTCTTTGGCCATGTCTGCTCTCCACCTTTGCTACCTTTTTACTCTTTGTTTTCCTTGGTAAACCATTTCTTCAGTTTTTCCTTTGCTCCTGCCATTTTGCCCCTAATACTTTTCCACAAGTTACGACCCCATGGAACAAATGGTGACAATGGCCAAGAAATGATTCGCCAAATGAACAATCCTATCTTTGCCAGCACAGTAAAAAGGAACCCGAGAATAATCCAGATAAAATGAAAAATTATCTCTATCGGTTTAATCAATAGAAAGTCAATAAATTTAACACTGATCTGAAATACCCATATACTCCATTCTAGCACAGTTAACAAAAATCTGATATAAACCTTACTACCTATAAGGAAATAGAGCCATGCTCCTATAATAATCCCTAGATAGATCGGAAATCTCACTATTCCATCGTTAACCCATACCAGCACATAAAAAACAATTCCCACACTACTTAACCAAAATAACAAATCTAATATGAAAACGGCCCAAAGTGGGAAGCGGCCCTTGCCTTTTATGACATGGTACGTATCAAACCCCATCCCCATAAAAATTCCGCACAGGGACATGAAAGCCATGGTCTGAAACTGAATACTGATACTCACTTAAATAATTTGCCGAAAAATCCTTTCGATCGATCTCCGGCCTGCCCCTGTTCTATATACCCCATGTCATGAACGAAACCCTCAATGGCCACTTCTCCGGTTTCAAGACTCAGGTTTTTCATATGAAGATTCTGGCCGCGTATAGTAAGAAAACCGCCTTCTGTTTCTAACAGAAATTCTTCACTATCAAAGCTTTCCACCTTTTTTACCCCGGATATAGCCAAACTACGCCGATTGATCATGACAATTTCATGGCGAGGTCGTTTATTTGGTTCGATCATATAAAAACCCTCCCTATCTTGGTGGTCTGGAGTACGATCCAAAACGCCGGGAACAAAATGTTCCTCTTTGTACCAAGATATGGAGGGGGATGTCCTTTTAGAACTGTTGCTTATGCTCTTAGGTATTCATCTTCTTCTTTTTCATCGCGCGGCACTGGCACCTCACCAATTACTGTGTAAAGGGAAGCAGCCTCATCCTTACGCGCATTTTCTTTGATCTCTTCAACTTTTACTGTAACGATCTTTTGTCCAAAACGAATGGAGATAGAATCGCCGACTTTTACATTGCTGGAAGCTTTTGCAGCACGTTCATTAATTTCGACACGTCCTTGATCACATACATCCTTAGCTAACGTACGTCGTTTAATTAAACGAGACACCTTTAGAAATTTATCAAGACGCATAGTATTCCTCCTCTATGTAGCTGTGGCTACTCTTGAGCTTTGGCCTCATTCCAAAAATGATCAAGCTCTTCTAAAGTCATATCGGCAAACTGCTTATTCTTTTCTTGCAGCCTCTGTTCAATATAGTGAAATCTACGCTTAAATTTCAGATTGGTAAGCGCTAAAGCTTGTTCAGGATCAATCTTCATGAAGCGAGCTAGATTGATTACAGCGAACAGCAAATCCCCTAATTCACCTGTTCGTTCCTCTGGAGTTGCTTGCTGAACCTCCTTGTACTCTTCTTCAATTTTAGCGTAGACATCTTTCACTTCATCCCAATCAAACCCAACTTCTGCGGCCTTCTTTTGAATTTTGACGGCTGCTAAAATCGCTGGTAAATCCTTTGGCAAAGAATCAAGCAAGGAGGCTGTTTCTGGCACAGGCCCTTTCTCTGCTTTCTCTTGAGCTTTTATCTGCTCCCAATTCACCACCACTGCATCGGCATCAGCTACCTTCGACTCTCCAAATACATGCGGATGGCGTCGAATCATTTTGGCTGTCAGAGTAGAAATGATGTCTTCAATGGTGAAGTAGCCTTCCTCTGAAGCAATCTGTGCATGGAGCATAATCTGCAAGAGCACATCCCCTAATTCCTCACACAGCGCATCCACATCATCCAAATCGATTGCTTCCACTGTTTCATAGGCTTCTTCTAATAAATAACGACGCAAGCTTTGATGCGTTTGCTTCCGATCCCATGGGCACCCTTCTGGTCCACGCAAGGTTGCGATCACTTCTTTTAAATAAGAGAATTGACGTTGCTTTACTGACTCTTCTACGGTAGGTGGTACATAGATGAGACTTAGATTTCCCAGATGCTCCACTCGATCTAACTCGTATAATGGTAGACGCTCCACGATCTCTTGACCCTCTATCCCAACCGCTGTAGCAACGATAACCTCATATTCGTCTGGAAGGACTTCCATTAAGGTGAGCTTCGCGTCTGAAGCAGACATTTGATCGTAGACCTGAGCTATAACTGTGTGTAGACCCGGATTTACTTGATCTGCTGTCATACTTGTGGCGTCTAACAAGGTAAATCCTTCGATTGGATCAATAGCCAGACGAGCGAAAAGTGGATCTAAGAAGCTTTGTCCGCCCAATACCTTTACCTCTATCTGCTCCTCTACCGCATGACTTAGTAGCAGTTGCACCGTCCGTTCTGCTACTAAAGGATGTCCCGGAACTGCATAGGTTACTTCACCTTCTGTTTTCACCTTAGATAACAGCTCACGTGCAATCTCTTGATATACCTGTTCAAATGAGTCATGTTTTTCGTAAATAGAATCAAAGGACGTGTAAGTAAGGCCCTCTTCAGCCAATTGATCTAATACTGGATGATCAGCTGTACGGACATACAAATGCGTGGTCTGTTTTAAGCGTTTATACATACCCAGAGGCATTTGATCTAGATTGCCTGCCCCAAGTCCTACGACATAAATGGTGTTCACCATGTAGGAATCCTCCGTTCTTTAATCCCTGACTATTTTCGAATCTGTAAAAGCTTATACCGCTCCAAAAGAGAGACTAGTCTCTTTCCTTTTGGCAAATACAAAATTTCCTCGCGTTTGATGCCCCCTGTATATAAAAGGGAAAGCATATATACTACTAGTCCCACAGTAACTGCAAAAACTCCGACGATCGTTTGAGCCAAACGCTCGCTATCGAGCAGAGAACCCACAATTAGATTCATTAGGCCTTGAACGAGTAAAACCATGACTGACATAAGAGCGACACTTATCAAAGGCTTAGTCAGCATTTCCTTTATGTTAAAGGAAAGCCCCAGATAATGGCGAATCGACCTCATGTTTAAGTTCATTGATGTCACATAGGCAAGGACTGTGGCCACTGCCGCCCCCTGTATGCCCCACAAAGGCGTTAATGCAAGATTGGCCAACAATTTTACCAATACACCAATCAGCAAATGTCGAGCTGGTAATTTAACATGCCCTAAGCCCTGTAAGATTCCAGAGGTAGCAATACTTAATGTCGCAAACACAATGACAAAGGCTTGAATAGCAAGTGACCAGGTACCCTTATCATTTCCATATACCATAATATTGACTGGTTCAGCTAACAAAGCCAGTCCGATTGAAGCTGGCAACCCTAGCATCAGGGTTAGGCGTAGAGCCATCTCGGTACGATTCATGATCAGTTTATCCTGTTTTTGTGCTACAGCCTCACTAATAGCAGGAACTAACGCCAAGGAAAGGGATGTGGCAAAAAACGTTCCAAATTGAATGAGTGGTTGTCCACGGTCATAAATTCCTTTTAATTCTTTTGCTATATCAAGTTCATATCCGTTCCATTGCAGCAAATTAGAAACTGTCACCGAATCAATTAATGGAATCATCGGCAACACCAGAGCACCGATACAAATCGGAATTGCGTAATGTAAAATGCTGATCAGCACTTGCTTGTTCGTTACTGTATCGGTAAGCTGTTGAGCACGCAATTTTTTACGATACCCTCTGCGTCGATAATATCGTCTGGATTTCCGATAATAATAGTACAAAACCAAAAAGGCTGCTAATGCCCCTGGAAAGGCAGCAAATACTGCTCCTGTACCGGCAAGGTAAGCATCCTGATAGGCACTCATCATCCAGTAAGCTGAGACTAAAATAACGATTACACGAATAATCTGTTCGACTACCTGTGATACACCCGTAGGCACCATGTCTTGCTGTCCTTGAAAATAACCACGCAATATGGATACCAACGGAACTAATGGTAAAGACCATGCTACGGCTCGTAGCGGCAAGGTAAGCTGTTCATCGCCCATAAATCGAGCTAATGCAGGAGCCCCTAGATACAAAAGGAGAAAAAAGAATACTCCTAGTATTCCTAGTGAAACGCTGGCTACACGGAAAGCCTTACGTGCACCTAGATGGTCCTCGACTGCTAATCGTTCTGAGACGATTTTAGAAATGGCAATTGGAAAACCTGCTGTTGCCAAAATCAATAAGGCTGTGTACAACGGGTATACCTGCATGTACACATATAACCCAACATCACCTGTGATATTTTGATAAGGTATGCGATAGATCGCTCCGAGAACCTTGGAGAGCAAGCCGGCAATACCTAGAATAGCAGCACCTTTGACAAAATGATTCGCACTTCTCTCTCCTGCCATACAGTATCTATTTCTCCTCTTACAAAAAGTCTACGTTCAGAAACTTTGTCCATTATACCACACAGAGGAAGTGAGTAATCAAGGGGAATGAGACGTGGGTCATTCGTGGTTTACTTGCATGTAGTAGGGAAAGTGAAAAAAAACAAGCCCCTTGTATAAGGCTTGTTTTTCACTTGCGTTATTTAATCACTATTATTGTTCCATTTGTTTAGCTAGGAATCCAGCGGCTGTTTCTGCCATTTTCAGCTCTAAATCGCCCATTTTGGCTTCTGCTTTGCTGACAAGGATCACTGCGCCAATTGGGTCTCCACCTGCTACGATAGGAGCTACTACATAAGATGAGTACTGCTCCGGCATATCACGACATAATTCATATTGGCCGGAATTTTTTTCCACCTTACTCTTGCGTTCTTCCAATGATTTTTCTACTAGATTGCCAATTGGTTTTTCTAGGTATTCCTTCTTGGAAGCGCCAGCTACTGCAATAACCGTATCTCGATCGGAAATAATGACAATATGATTTAAGCTTTCGTATAAAGAGTCAGCATATTCCTTAGCAAAATCAGCTAATTCTCCAATTGGAGAATATTTTTTAAGGATTACTTCCCCATCACGATCGACAAAAATCTCAAGTGGATCCCCCTCACGAATACGAAGTGTGCGACGGATTTCCTTCGGGATTACAACCCGTCCGAGGTCGTCTATACGACGAACAATTCCAGTTGCCTTCATAATCTTGTTGCCTCGCTTTCTTGAGAAGATTGATTTTGTAGTTTTTTGAGGATTTACTCCTATGATTTCCTATCTTCTCGCTTTTTACTAATATCTTGTATTTGTATTTGTTACCAATTAACCTTGCTTTGTACTCTCCCCCGGGCGGTAGCGAGTGATAATAGTATTTGCCTTGGCAAGAAGAATATGCGATCAAAACAAAATTAAACCAGCTTTTTTTATTCCAAGATAACCTTTTGATGGGTCTGTCCTGCACTGACATTTTCCCAATAAAAAAGCTCCTCTTGTAATCAACCACAAACTGTAAACACAGTCCGCTTGGTTACAAAAGGAGCTACTTTTATTTATGCTATTTTGTTTCAGGAGTAGCCGCTGGAGCTGGCGCTTTTACCTCTGGAAGAGATTTTTTCGTAATAATCGCGTCCAGATCTTTGGTAGTGTATTGCTCGAAATTCTTCTCCAACACCTGCTGCTTCAACTGAGCTTTTACTTCATCAAAGGTTTTTACTTTACGGTCTTCTACTTTCACAATGTGATAGCCATATTCAGTCTTAACTGCCGGTTCACTGAGGACTCCAATTTTTTGGGTGAGAGCAGCTTTCTTAAATTCTGGCACCCAATTGTTCACGTCAGCATTTGCATATAATCCACCGTTTGCTTTGCTGCCTTCGTCCTCAGACACTTGTTTGGCAAGAGTGGCAAAGTCCTCCCCTTTTTTCAAGCGGGCAAGATAGCCTTTTGCCAATTTGTCTGCTTCCTCTGGTTTACGGTTCTCGAACTTAACCAAAATATGACGCACAGAAGCTGTTGTATACGCAGATTTATCTGCTGTATCATAGGCCTTCTTCAAATCAGCATCTTTTACTTCACCTTCCATAACCTTCACAGAAGCGTTAATGTTTGCTAGTTGTTTCACAATCGCTTCTTTTGTGATGTTATGATTCTTCATCAATTGGTTAAATTTATCCTCGCTACCGAGAACTTGGATATACTGACCTTTTAGTGATTCAAAAGATTTATCCGCTTCTGTAGCTGCTGCTTTCTTAATCGCTTCGTCAGCCTTTTCCGCTTTTAGCTTCGTAGCTAGGTATTGACGTGCGTAGTTATCAACCATCTCTTGTGTAGAAACTCCAATAGCATAGGCTTGTGGAGGATTCATGAAGCCAAGTGCACGTAGGAAATCTTCAAACTCCTGGCCTGTTAGCTTCCCGCCCTGATATTCAAAAATAGCAGCATTTGGATCAACCGTAAAAGGCAATTTAACCGGCGGGAATTGCGCAAGCGGATCTTCCTTATCAGCCGGCTGTTCTGCTCCTGGTTTAGCTGGTTGTGCTGTTTCGGCTTTATTAGTCGCTCCGCAGCCACTCAAAATCGCTAGCGTTAATGCCGTAGTGGAAAGTAGGGCCAACATACGTTTACCCTTCGTAAATGTTGTCTTTTTCATGAAACAAAAGCTCCCTTCTCGGCACCTTTAGCACCTAGTGGATTTAGTGTAACGAGGGGTCAGGGCTCTTACTCTTTTCAATCAGATGGAAATCATTAATTAAGTCTACTACCATCTTGACCCCATTCTCAATCTTTAACCCCTTAACTTTAACAGTTACGATGATCTGTTGTCCACCTTGGGTCGTTGAAAGCCCAATCCGGCGATCATATTTGCTAGACAAGCCAAATAAAGCCCCACCATCAATATTGGAGGTTTGATGCTCTGCCAAAATGATTTTAATAACATCAGGATCTTTCTGACTAATCTCAACAATATGATGCTCCATCGCTTGAATACGTAAACGTGAAATCATCAGTAAATTATCTACTGGAGATGGGATATTACCAAAACGGTCGATCAGCTCATCAGCAAGATCATCCAGCTCCTCGATCGTAGAGGTTGCTACAAATTTTTTGTACATCTCGATCTTCTGACGACTATCAGTAATATAATCTGAAGGTAAATACGCATCAATTTGAAGATTAATTTCAACTGGTGGAACAGGAGCAATCTCTTCTGTCCTTACCTCACCACGTAAATCATCAATCGCTTCCTTCAGCATTTGTGTATACAAATCAAATCCGACAGTATTAATGAAGCCGTGTTGCTCTGCTCCCAATAAATTACCTGCACCACGAATCGATAAATCTCGCATCGCAATTTTAAAGCCGGACCCAAGCTCTGTGAATTCCTTAATAGCCTGTAACCGTTTCTCCGCTACCTCTGTCAGTACCTTGTCGCGTTGGTATGTGAAGTACGCATAGGCAATACGATTAGAACGGCCTACGCGCCCACGTAGCTGATAAAGCTGTGACAAGCCCATCCGGTCGGCATTATAGATAATTAGCGTATTTACGTTTGGAATATCGACACCAGTCTCAATGATTGTGGTACTTACCAACACATCATAATTGCCGTCTAAGAAATCGAGAATAATTCGTTCTAGCTCACTTTCATTCATTTGTCCATGAGCAACCGCTACCCTAGCATCAGGAACTAAGGCCGAAATATGCTCCGCCATTTGTTCTATACCTTGTACCTGATTGTACAGGAAGAACACCTGTCCTTCACGGGCCAATTCTCGCTCAATCGCTTCTCGAACCAGAGCCGGGCTATAGTCTAATACATAAGTTTGTACAGGAAAGCGATTTTCCGGCGGTGTCTCAATAACAGATAAATCACGAACTCCTAGCATAGACATATGAAGCGTACGCGGAATAGGAGTAGCTGTAAGCGTTAGTACATCTACATTGGTTTTTAATTGCTTCAGTTTTTCTTTATGGCTTACACCAAAGCGTTGCTCCTCATCGACAATCAGTAGCCCTAGATCACGGAATACAATATCCTTAGACAGCAATCGGTGCGTACCGATCACTACATCTACCGTTCCTTCCTTTAGACCCTTCATTGTTGCATTTTGTTCCTTTCGAGAACGAAAACGGCTCAAAACCTCTACTCTGATCGGAAAATCAGAAAACCGCTCCTTAAACGTTTCAAAGTGCTGTTGAGCTAGAATCGTAGTTGGTACAAGTAAAGCTACCTGCTTTCCGTCCATGACCGATTTAAAAGCAGCACGTATCGCTACTTCTGTTTTTCCATATCCTACATCCCCGCAAACCAAACGATCCATAGGACGCTTGCTTTCCATGTCAGCTTTCACTTCTGTGATGGCACGCAATTGATCCACGGTCTCCTGATACGGGAACATCGCCTCAAATTCTCTTTGCTCCAAGCTGTCCTTGTTAAAGCTATAGCCTACAGCTTGCTCTCGTTGTGCATACAGCTTGATTAGATCCTCGGCGATATCTTTTACCGATGTTTCTACCTTGCTCTTTACACGCTTCCACTCATTTCCGCCTAAATTATAAATTTTAGGCTGAGCTTCTTCGCTGCCAACATATTTTTGTACATGATCGATTTGATCAATAGGGACAAACAAGCTATCTCCGCCTGCGTATTGTACATGTAAATAATCCTTATGAATACCTAGGATTTCCTTTGTTTCAATTCCTAGATATTTACCAATCCCATGATTAATGTGTACAACAAAGTCACCAGGCTTTAATTCCATGTAGTTCTTGATGCGCTCAGCATTGCTCATGTTTTGATTTACTTTGCGAGCTTTGCGCTGCTTTGCTGTGAAGACTTCTCCTTCTGTAACAACAACCATTTTGCTTAATGGCATTTCAAAACCGCTTTGAATATTTCCAATAATAATAGTAGGTCGGCCTGGAGGAATTGTTCTTACCTCTTCTAGCAGCAAATCAGCTTCCATCTCATAATCATCTAAAACTCGCTCCAAACGCTTGGCGCGCTCCGCATCAGCAGCAGCGAAGATAATTTGATGTTGACCCTTTATCCATCGTTGCAGTTCGCTTTTTAATACGTTCATTTGCCCATGAAAATTTTGCATCGCACGACAGTTCATGTTGACGATATTTTGTGGATGCGTTTTTGGGGTTTGACGTAAAAATAGCGATAAATAAATTATCTGTCTCTTCTGCCCATGAATGAGCTCATCATACGACTGTGACAGAATAAGATTAGACATAAAATCGCCTTGTTCGATACGACTAGTAATCCATTCTGATTCGTCCTTTTGCAATTGTACCGCAGTATCAATGACGCGGGACGGTTCATCAATAATCATTAACGTATCAGAAGGCAGGTAGTCTAGGATGGTTTCCATCTCAGGATACAGAACGGATAAATAGCTGTATAGATTAGCTGGTCGGCTACCCTGGCGCATTAATTCAATATCTCGCCCTATCTGCTCCATCAATCTTTCTTTTACAACCTCATCCTTGGTGTTACCTAATGTTTCACCTAGTTTTTTCTCTAAATAAGCAGCGCTCTCTACTAGCTTCGACGAAAAAACAATTGTCTCTTTTACCGGGCCAATCACATATTGTTCTAAATGTTCTTGAGAACGCTGTGTACCCATATCAAATGTTCGAATGGAATCAATTTCATCATCAAAGAGCTCAATTCGAATCGGCCAGTCCGAATCAACAGGAAATAAGTCAACGATTCCGCCACGAATACTTAATTCGCCTTTACGTTCAACCATCTCGACTCGTTCGTAGCCTAATTCAACCATTCTCTCTAAAAAGTCTTGTAAATCTAAAGTTCCTCCACGACTTACGGTCATTTGGGCCTCTTTCCATACATTGTGAGGTACGGTCAAGCGGCGAATACCTGCAAAAGGAACAACCAAAATACCCGTGAAGCCATTCGCTAAACGGTTAAATACTTGAATACGTTGTGCTAATGTCTCTGGACTCGCAATGGCCATTTCTGACCCAATCAGCTCATTACCCGGATAAAGCATGACTTCCTCTGGGGAAAGCAGCTCTGCTACATCCTCATACACTTTTTGCGCTTGAAACATATTATGCGTCACGATACACAGGGGGCGTTTACTCTCTTGATAAACGGCAGCCATGAAAATATGACGAGCGGAACCAGATAGTCCGGCCATCAACTGTTCATGTAAGCCCTGTGACAAACCAGCAAGAATGGTTCCGAAATTGGAATCTTCTTTTATACGATTAATGATGACTTGCATCCCTAATCTCCTCTCCAACCTTACTCTCCTATTACTACATAGGTTACAGCACTAAAACTGCGGCGCAGATCAACCTTCCCACATCGCAGTTTGTACGAAAAAGTTATTTATTTATTCAATCGATGAAAATCCACAGGTAGCCTTAGCTTCTAAAAAACTAGGCTACCTTACTTTTCATGCCGTGTCATTTTGAAAGGTAAAAATGGCTTGCTATTGCAACGGATTACCTACAACCGACAAATCAGGATTTTGATCAAGGGCCTCTTTACAATAGTCACAAACAACGCGAACAACTGTATTTCCTATCTCATCCTTGGATATTATATGTTGGCGCTCCTGTTGGGTCAAGAATTGAAAGCCTAGCTGCCATTCGGAGACATTCGATTGCTGAATTTCCCCCACCTTCATGCCACAACACCGACATACATAGCGGTAACTCATATGATTACCCCCTAAGTGAAAATATAGTACTTTCTTCCACTTAGTATGGGCATATTATAGCTATTCGATACTGTACTACTAGCCACGTGTTGGATTATAACGATTCATAACTGTCAGGAAGCTATCACCTTTGATCCAATCTTCACTGGCTTTTGCTGCTGATTGAATTGCATCTTGGATATGCGGCCACTCGCTTTTTGAAAATGAGTGCAGTACATAGTCACTCACACTTTTGCTCGGTTCTGGACGATCAATACCAATTTTGATGCGGCTAAAATCTTGTGTGCCTAAATGAGCAATGATGGATTTAATCCCGTTATGGCCTCCTGCACTGCCCTTTTCCCGCAGTCTCAGCTTGCCTACCGGTAAGTCAAGATCATCATAGATGACAACGATATCCTTTGCTGTCAGTTTATAAAAAGAAACGATTTGCCCTACCGTTTCTCCAGATAGGTTCATGTAGGTTTGTGGTTTTACTAATAAAACCTTCTCGCCTTGTACATTTCCCTCTCCTATAATTCCACGAAATTTCATCGTGCTTAACGGAATTTGTAATTCTTTACTTAATGTATCTATTGCAAGAAACCCTACATTATGTCTGGTATCCTCATATTGTTTACCAGGGTTCCCTAACCCAATGATGACTTTCAATGAAATTACCTCCAAGCAAAATAACCTACTTAATTCCATTGTACATGAATGTAAGCCTTTTAAAAAGCAAGGGAAGTCGACTTCTTCCGTCAAAAAACGGCATGTCCATACATAAAAGAGCCTCCCAAAGGAATTGGGAGGTCACTGGTTATACTTTTTCCGCTTCGGCTACAGGAGCTTTTGCTTGTTCTGCAACTTCCATAGCGCTTTGCTGAGCTTCAATAGATTCATCCGATTTTGCTTTTGGCGGAAGTACGCTAATGACTACTTCCAGCTCGTCAAGATGCACGTCTACGTTTGGAGGTATTTGCAAATCTTTAACAAGTACAACATCTCCTATATGTAGCCCATCTGTATCTACAGTGAGTGTTGCCGGGATATCAGTAGGTAAGCAGGAGATTTCTACACTGTGACGAACCAATGTAGCTGCTCCCAATTCAGGATCTCCCGTCATCGTAATAGGCACAGACGTATGAATTTTTTCCTTCATGTCTATCTGTTTAAAGTCAGCGTGCAAAATCCTACCTTGAACTGGATGTCTCTGAAGCTCATACACCATCACGTCATATACATTTCCATCTACCTGTAGCGTAAAAGGAACGTTGGTGGTTTGCGTACGTAAGGCTTGATCCAGCTCAAGCGCAAGTATCTTGACTTCCTTATTTCCTACATCCGTTCCGTATAACACCGCAGGAACCCAACCCTCACGACGAATCGCTTTAGCTGTTGTTTTATCTTGAGCTGTACGTACCTCTGCTTTAATTGCTACCAATATAAAAACCTCCTCTGACCAAGTAGATCTAAAACAGTTCTAGCTTGTCCAGAGGAGGTAATGATTATCAACTATACTGTAATTTTAATCGAACAATTTACTAATTGACAATTCTTCGTGAACACGGATAATCGCTTCTCCAATTAATGGAGCCACAGATAATACCTTCACCTTATCAATTAATTTATCCGAATCTAAAGGAATCGTATTTGTAACAATCAATTCCTTAATCTTGGAGTTTTGGATACGCTCAATGGCAGGACCAGAGAGAACAGGATGTGTGCAACAAGCGTACACTTCACGAGCCCCTGCATCTACCAATGCATTAGCAGCTAAAGTAATCGTTCCGGCTGTGTCAATGATATCGTCAATGATGATAGCTGTTTTACCTTCAATGTTACCAACAATATTCATAACCTCAGCTACGTTTGGTTCAGGACGGCGTTTATCAATGATGGCAATTGGTGCTTCTAATCGTTCAGCCAGCTTACGAGCACGTGTAACTCCTCCGTGGTCTGGTGATACAACAACAACGTCTGAGAGGTTTTTCTCTTGGAAATATTTAGCCAAGATTGGAACTCCCAACAGATGATCTACAGGGATATCAAAGAAGCCTTGGATTTGTGTCGCGTGTAAGTCCATTGTAATCACACGCTGTGCCCCTGCTGTTTCGATAAGATTTGCAACTAATTTCGCTGTGATAGGATCACGAGAACGCGCTTTGCGATCTTGTCTTGCATATCCATAATACGGAATCACAACATTAATGCTTTTGGCAGAAGCACGTTTTAGAGCGTCGACCACAACCAGTAACTCCATTAGGTGTTCGTTAACTGGTGCGCAAGTAGGTTGGATAATGAATACGTCTGATCCACGCACACTCTCATTTAGCTTGATTTGGCACTCACCGTCACTGAATCTTGCTGTCTCCATGTTGCCCACGTTTAAGCCGATATGTTCAGCAATCTCCTGAGCCAATTTAGGATTGGCACTGCAAGTGAAAACCTTCAGCTTCGGGTCACGATAATTAGCCATCTTGTTAAAAGCCTCCCGTTATTCTTATTCGCTTTGTTTACGTGGTAGTTTTACCGCGTAGTCCAGTTTATTGGTTTGGCGTTCGCGCGCAATGGCAAACGCTCCATCTGGTACATCTTGATTAATGGTCGAGCCAGCAGCAACGTAAGCATCATGACCTACCGTCACAGGAGCAACTAAGTTAGAGTTGCATCCGATGAAGGATCGATCGCCTACTATCGTCTTATGCTTTTTCGCTCCATCATAATTCACGGAGATTGTTCCGCATCCAACATTAACACCCTGACCAATCTCAGCATCTCCTAGGTAGCTGAGATGAGGAACTTTACTTCCTGCACCAATTTTAGCATTTTTCAGCTCCACAAAATCTCCAATTTTTACATTTGAGCCAATATGTGTTTGTGGTCGTACATAAGCAAACGGACCAACTGTAGCCTGTTCATCCACTTGGCTGTCCACTAGTACGGAATAAGAAATGCTTACGCCATCCGCCACTTGCATATTGGTTAATTCAGTTTGTGGGCCAATTTTGCAGTCTGTGCCAATAACCGTTTTTCCTCGCAAATAGGAATTCGGTTCAATTATTGTGTCGGCGCCAATCACTACATCTGCTTCAATATAGGTAGAAGCTGGATCAATGATAGTAACACCGTTCTTCATGTGTTCAACAGCAATGCGTTTACGCATATAAGCTTCTGCCTCAGAAAGCTGAACGCGATCGTTAACCCCCATTGTTTCATCTGGGTCTTCGGCAGCATAAGCCAATACTTTCTCGCCCGCTTCTCGTAGAATACCCACACAATCGGTGATATAGTATTCATTCTGAGCATTATCATTCTTCACTTGGGATAATGTTTCCCAAAGTTTCCGATTATCAAAGCAATAAATACCTGTGTTAATTTCTGCAATATTACGTTCCTCGTCTGTTGCATCCTTGTGCTCAACGATGCGTAACACTTCATTTCGTTCATTTCGAACAATGCGACCATATCCGGTTGGATCGGCCATTAAAGCGGTTAAAACGGTAGCAGCGGCGTTCTGCTCTTCATGATAAGCCAATAGCTTGGTAAGCGTTTCCTTTGAGAGCAATGGCACGTCCCCATATAAAAGCAGAGTCGTTCCCTCTTGATCTAGTAAGAAATCTTTGGCTTGCAAAGCTGCATGGGCTGTTCCCAATTGTTCTGCTTGCATGGCGTATTGAACACGGTCTTGTAGCGTTTCACGAACTTTATCAGCTCCGTGTCCTACTACTACAACTACATCGTTTACTTGCATGGAAGCCAAAGTATCCACAACATGCTGAACCATTGGCTTGCCGCATACAGGATGCAGTACTTTATATAATTTGGATTTCATACGTGTTCCCTGACCAGCAGCAAGAATTACCGCATGTATAATAGACATGTTAACCCTCCAACATACTGAAGTTCCATCATGACTATATCTTAAAATAGGTGTTCATTTCAAGACATGATGAAACTTTTCCTGTTTGATAACACTTAATAAAACAACTACTATTTAAATAACATACTCTATTTTATTCAAAAAACAAGGAGGATGAAATGAGTACAGATGTATATATATTGACAGGTTATCTAGGAAGTGGAAAAACGACTCTGCTCCAACAGCTCCTGGCTTATCTGCGTGATCAAAGCAGTAATGTCGTTGTTATGATGAACGAAATGGGAGAAGAGGATGTAGATGGGGAGCAAGTCGAGGGATTTGGTTTTCCCGTAAAAAAAATGCTCAATGGTTGCATTTGTTGCTCCATTCGTGGAGAGCTGACAGAAAATGTAAAGGAAATCATGCAAAATATAAAACCGGAGCATCTCATCATTGAAACAACAGGTGTAGCTGACCCCATTGAAGTAGTCGATGCCATGACGCATCCCGAGCTTTACGACAGAATGAATCTAAAAGGAATTATTAACGTCATAGATGCTTCGAGGTATTTAGAGCTGACTTCTTTCTTTCAAGCTGGCGGGGCGTTGATTAAGACCATTCGCAATCAGGTAAAATATGCAGATCTTTTAATCATAAACAAAGTTGATTTAGTGGATGAAGACATCTTAACAAAAGTAAAAGCAAAGCTTCAGGAAACAAACTCTCATGCTCCTATGCATGTAACGATACGGACAGAGATGGATCTAGAGAAGCTGCTACAGGTAAAACGACTGGCTCAAAGCAAAGAGATGTCAAACACACCCTCTATCCCTGTGCAAAAAACGATCGGCCGATTTTCTCCATTAGATAAATTAAAGCAAACACTAGGACTTAAAACAAACCAGCCTTCCCTTTTTCACTCGATTGATACTTTTTCATATCATTTCAAGGGACCCGTTGACGCTGAAGCCTTTGAAGATTTTTTGTATGATCTTCCCAAAACCATCTACCGGGCAAAAGGATACGTGCAATTTATTGGACAAGACGATCTGATTTCTTTCCAGCAAACTCAAACACAGGTACATTTATTTCCCTTTAGCAATTTCGGACCAAAAATGGTAGCCGTTTTCATTGGAGAAGGATTTGATAAAGACAATATTATAGAAGCTCTCGAAAAATGCTACCGCACTTCATAAATCAACCATTTATGCCGAAAAAAAATAAAAAAGCACCTAAAAAACAGGCGCCCTTTTATTTCATTTTTCATTAATTTCAGAATTATGACGTTTGTAAAATGCCTAGGCATTCACCGAATACAGGGCGAATGCCAGTTCTTCTTCATCATGCTCCCGCTTCAATTTGCGCTTCTTCTTCAACTCCGACACGCTCATATTCAGATAGAACTGCTGCCTGAATTTTTTCGCGAGTTGTTGAAGAAATTGGGTGGGCAATATCTCGGAATTCACCATCAGGAGTGCGTTTGCTAGGCATAGCCACAAACATTCCGTTGTTCCCATCAATTACGCGGATATCATGAACCACAAACTCGTGGTCAATGGTAATTGAGGCAATCGCTTTCATTCTGCCGTCCGTATTAACACGGCGAAGTCTTACATCAGTTACTTCCATCATGTTCACTCCCTTTATCTATGTCGGATAGCCTATATTTTCAACGTGATGGTTAAATATTCCTGCTTTGTTTTCCGAAAAATTGTAAAAAATATTTTTATCTGCCTTTTCTTTATTTTGATATAGAAAAGGGCCCCATGCATAGCTACGCTATCAGGACCCATTTATCTAGTGTTATTATTCTTCTTTATTAGAAAAATAACTACCTAATTCAATCATTATTTGTTTTTCTTTGACATCTACTTCTTGAAGCTTTGCAAGTGAAATATAATCTTCAATTAAACGATCTGCATCATCTGCTGTTTCTACAAACACACCACAGCCCACAACCGTAGCTTTAAACTCCTGCAATAAGTCCATCATACCCTGAATGGTTCCACCTGCTTTCATGAAATCATCCACTATGAGGACACGAGACTCCTCTGGGAGTGCTCGTCTGGCAAGCGACATCGTCTGAATACGTTTACTGGAGCCAGATACGTAATTGATACTTACTACTGAGCCTTCTGTTACCATATTGTTTCTTCTTACCACCACCACAGGGACATTCAAAAAACTTGCGGTCGCATAAGCAAGTGGAATACCCTTCGCCTCTACCGTCATTACCACGTCTACATCGCTTTGGCGAAAAGCTGAGGCAAGTAGCTTCCCAATATGATTTAAGGTTTTGGGATCGCCAAGAATATCAGACATATACAAATATCCGCCTGGCAGCAAACGCTCAGGTTTAGCCAATTCCATAATCAATGTTTCCATAAACGCTGCGGCATGTTCATGAGTGGTTCGCGGGATGTATTTAACTCCTCCAGCCGCACCTGCTACTGTGCGTAGGTCACCGATTCCCTGAGACTCAAATGCTTCTTTGATAATGGACAAGTCTTCACTGATAGAGGACTTGGCAGAACCATATTCTTCTGAGAAATATGTCAGGGGAATCAATGTGTGTGGATGAGCTAACAAATGCTGCGTCATATCCACTAACCTCGCGCTTCTGCGCAATTTTCTCATCAATTCTTCCTCCAAACAAAAAGCCGTATATTATTACCATAATGTAACATCAATGTACGTGTTTAATCAAGTATTTCCATCTCTGATTCGCCTAACATTCGGACTGCATACACATCTTTGACAAAACCACGTAATGCATTATAGATCCGATGCACTTTAGCTTCTTTTTGTACCAAAGCAAATACAGTGGGACCACTTCCTGACATCAGTACACCATCTGCCCCTGATTCTAGCATAAGCTCTTTAATTTGGCGGACTTGAGGATAACGATTAAGTGTAACCTCTTCCAAGACATTCCCCAAAGATCTTGCCATTAAAGAAAAATCCTGCTCGCTTATAGCTTGTAGCATCTCTTCTGTCTTTGGATGCTTCTTAATTTGATCGACCCGCAAATTTCCATATACATCTGCTGTGGAAACTCCGATCGGTGGTTTGGCCAATATCACCCAGCAGGGGGTGGGACTGATCATGTGTCTGAGTTTTTCTCCTCGGCCTTTAGCCAGGGCTGTACCTCCGTACACACAGAAGGGCACATCAGAACCGATCTCCTCCCCAATCAAAGCCAATTCATCCAGACTTAGCCTCAAATTCCACAAACGATTCAAGCCTCTTAGCGTTGCAGCTGCATCACTGCTTCCTCCTGCTAAACCTGCGGCAACAGGAATTTGTTTATCTATATAGATATGAACTCCTTTATTGACCGAATAACGCTCTTGCAATAGCTTGGCAGCCTTGTATGCATGATTTCGCATATCATTTGGAACAAAGCTTGCGGAACAATCGATTAGGATATCTCTTGACTCCAACAATGTCAGGTCAACGCGATCAGCCAAGTCAACCGTAGTCATAACCATTTCAACTTCATGATAACCATCTGGTCGCTTGGAGAGTACGTCCAGTGTAAGATTTATTTTTGCGGGAGCTTTGATTGAAACTCGCACCGTGTTCACCTCAGCTTATCCTAATCTCTTCTTCTGATTTTATCACAGGCAGAAATAAGCTTGCCACTTGCGAGAGGGAAAGTCAATAAGAAACAAAAAAGCCGGGGGATTCCCCGCGGCTTTTGGTTGTCAGTAAGTTATTTTATCGATTGTCTAGCTAATGCTTCCTCGGCAATCTGAATTGCTCGTTTCACCATGTTACCAGCATCGCGGGTTGTGATACCACCCCAGCCTTCGCTTTTGACGGTGTCGTAAAAGCCCAGTTCCTTGGCCAATTCATATTTGAACTCCTCGGACATGATGCCTCTTCTTCGACTCATCGTGCTTCAGCCTCCCTTACTTACTGACAAGGTTAGTATGATCAGTAAAGGGTAAAACAAAACAGTAGAACATAGGCTCTACTGTTGAATAAAGGTAATCTTTATATGTGTATCGTCTCGACATACCATTAGTTCTACGGTTTCCGTCAAAATATCAGCATAGCTGTAAGAAACTCGTTCAAATAACTGGTCGTCATCAAGCTTAACTACAAATACTGAGGGGTATGTCTCTTCTAGGATGCCAGTCCTTTCGACGGTCTTACGACGACCGCCATTGGCCTTGAGCATGATACGTTCTCCAATGTGTCCGTCCAAACTGCGTTTAATATCAACTAACGCGTTCCTAGCCATTCCAATTATCCACCTCGCTTATGTACAAGTATAACAGCCTATACTTAGTTTGTCAAACAAACGAAAAATTATATCAACCAAAGGAGCTTTTTGTCAATGAATTTTTTAGGACATTTATGTCAATTCTCATCGAAAAATATCTCCCCTTACATAAAAATGCCCTATCCTTTTCGTGAGGGATAGGGCATACACTTATTTTATCTGTAGGCGGTGAATGGTATTGGCTAATGTCGCAAATTCCTGAATAGAAAGCGTCTCTCCACGTCTGCTCGGCAAAATGTTGGCTTCTTCTAGCGCTTGCAGGGCCTGCTCCTTCTTTTCTTTACCGAAGTAGTTAGTAACTAAGTTATTCAGTAAAGTTTTGCGTCTTTGAGCAAAGGAAGCCTTTACAACACGGAAGAAGAGCTTTTCATCTGCTACCTCTACGATTGGTTGTTTGCGAATAGACAGCTTAATGACCGCTGAATCAACATTAGGCCTTGGAATAAATACGCTGGCTGGCACAATCATCTCTATGCTCGTCTCCGCATAGAATTGAGCTGCTACACTCAGCGAGCCATAATCCTTCGTACCAGGTTTAGCAGCAATGCGCTCTGCCACTTCCTTTTGGATCATGACAACAATATGATCAAGCTCGATACCAGATTCTAACAACCCCATGAGAATTGGTGTCGTTACGTAATAAGGCAGGTTAGCTACTACACTGACTCCGCTACACCCAGATAGGTGTTCTGCTATAAGAGCAGCTACGTCCAGCTTCAATACATCTCCATGTACCACTGTGATATTGTCGTAAGGAGAAAGTGTATCTTCTAAAATTGGCAGGAGACGTTGGTCGATCTCAATCGCCATTACTTTGCCTGCTGCCCGACAAAGCTGCTCAGTCAACGCTCCAATGCCCGGCCCTATCTCAATAACAGCTTTATCCTTAGAAAGCTCTGCAGCATCTATGATGTTATGCAAAATGTTAATATCGGTTAAAAAGTTTTGTCCCAGGCTTTTTTTGAGGGAAAAGCCGTACTTCTCAATGATCTCCCGCGTTCTGGTTGGAGTTGCGATATCTTTATATCCAGCCGTCATCTATTAGCTTCCCCCTTGTTCTGAATCAATCTGGTCCACAGCAGCATCAAACTCCGCCTTACTGATTTGAAACATGTTTAACCTTTTACCTAATTGTTTAGCGTTAGAGTAACCGATACCCAATATCTCTCCTAATCGGGTGCGACGGTGCTTGGTATCCATTCCAGCTACCATTCCAGCTTGCACGAGGTGCTCCAAGGTAATTTCCCCTTGCCCCTCTAGGAACTCGGTCTTTACATCAGCCAGAGCCTGTCTAATGGCTTCCGGTGTTGCATGCTCCACACCAAGATTACTTCCCTTTTTTCTAGCATCCTCTTTTTTAATAAAAGCATGCTTGCATCCGGGCACAGATTGGCTGACAATTTTTCTAATGCGCTCACCCGGATAATCTGGGTCGGTAAACACAATCACACCGCGTTTCTGTTGTGCCATCTTTATTTTTCGAAGGGTTACCTCGTTGATTGCGGAACCACCTGTCTCGATGGTATCAGCATCGACTGCCCGCTTAATTGCGGCCGTATCGTCTCGTCCTTCCACCACGATAACCTCTTTGATCTTCATCCGTTAATCCATCCTTCGTTCTTGTGTACTTGCTTGCAAAAAAACTTTTTTTATTTGTCCTAAAATAGGAAACGAAAGCAAGCTTACTTGCGTATAAGAAGTATAGAGATTCAAACAGCTTACCACATTTATGCCCAAAACAAAAGACAGGAGAAACTCCTGCCTTTTTCTAAAGTAAATGTTACGGCAACTTCGGGCCGATTACATGTACCTTGTATCCTTTTTTACGACCGAATCTCATTGCCTCAGATTCGCTGCCCAAATATACATCCATCTTGTGCCCTTTGATGGCCCCACCGGTATCCTCCGCACGACGATAACCGATGCCCTCAATGTAGACCCACCAGCCTAATGGAACCAATTTGGGATCAACTGCCACTGTTTTTCCGACTGTAGCTTTTACACCCATTGCTGTTCTTCCGTATCCGCCGCCAGCGTTCGGAGCATAGGCTGTAAGAGTTACATTATTCAAGACGCGTTTTGCGCGAATATCTTTTCCACCACGCGAAGATAGGGAAGCCGCCATAACTTCTTGTTTCTTCGTACCCACTGCCAAAACGCGGTCTTGTTTTTCTGTTACCACGTCGGTTTTGACCAATTTGCGGGATACCTCTTTACCATTCTCAAAGACCACACTATAGTGCAAAATAGCTTTCCCAGCTTGACCTTTTTTTAGTTCACGCACTTCGCCTTTGTTGAGGGAAGTGTCTTTTTGGCGTATTTCTCGAAAAGCGATATCTTTATTAACCTGAACTGCTTTTTCTTCTACCCTAATGACAGAAATTTCCGTATCTTTCGTCAGCTTTGAATCTACAGACGGATTTATTTTATCCTTCTTGCTTACTTTGACACCTGCATCCGCCAATGCACCGGCTACTGTACGTTTTATTGTATGAACCACTGTCTTCTGTCCGGCAATTTGGACAGGTATTGCCCAGCTCGTTTGCAAATCAACGGTCATGGCTTTTTCAACAGATGTGTCCAAGCCTGGTTTAATACTATCTTTATCAGTAATTTGAACTTGTTTTTCTTGTAATAATTGTTCAACCGTTTTTGCCGTAGTCGTGATGTCCTGGGATATCCCATCAATGACTAGCGTTACTTGCTTTGGCTGGGTAGATAGGTTAAAGAAGTAGATACCCACTGATAACAACACAAAGGTTGCAGCTCCTAAAATCGAGAGGAGCAATCGATTGTGCGGCACCCAGATTTTACCTAATTCCATTCCCCACACTCCTTTTTTAAGCCTGAGAAGGATATTATATCACTTTTTTTCTTTTGTCAAATTCTCCCCCTTTTCCTCTCCAGATTGTGCGGCTGATTTTTTTACGGAAAATCCAGCTATTTCTGTGTTTCTCAACATGTCTTTTACCTTACCAAATAAGCCACGGAGAATGAAAGCAGTTTTCTGTCGAGCAATTCTGTCGATTCCTCTTTTTCGTTCGACAGGACACTAATTTCGCTTTAAAAAACGAAAGAAAGGGAACCTACGAAAACATGTTATGTCAATATGCAGATTGATAGAACGCATATATAATTTTTACTCATCGCCCAGAGATCATGTGACAATCTTGTAACAAAAAAATAAAAACCCATTAAAAGTTTATATATAGTGATATTTTTTAAAATTTTAATAAAATATGCACTTTATGTATCTGCTTATATTTGATTTCACTACATTTTGTTTACCAATAATGGAAAATACACAGATAAAATTCCTATCATTAGTTTTAAATATATTAAAAATTCACTTCCACTAATCTAGTGAATTTTTATCGCTTTTTTTTACAAAAATAAAAGAATTTTCTTGAAAGCTTTTTCCAAACATTCTATATAAAGTACTTACTAGAAAGCTACTTTTTAATGTCCAAACGACAACTTCCCATAAAAAAACCTGATCAATTTCCAGATGAAATCGATCAGGCTTACGCGTTCCTTCATTATAATACAGTTTCTCTAATGTTAAACAAACGGCGCGCATTATTAGCTGTAATCTTTGCCAATTCCTCATAAGGCAGTCCATGGATTTGAGCCATCTCTTCGGCAACAAATTTGACATACGCTGATTCATTTCGCTTACCTCTAAATGGATGAGGTGTTAAATATGGACAGTCTGTTTCAATCAAGATACGCTCAAGCGGGATCTTTGCTGCCACTTCTTTTGGACGTTTCGCATTTTTAAAAGTGAGAGGACCGCCAAACGAGATATAAAAATTCATATCCAGGGCCATTTTAGCCAACTCATAGCTACCAGAGAAGCAATGCATAATACCGCCTACTTCCCCTGCTTTTTCTTCTCGCAGAATCTCGATAATATCCTGATGTGCATCACGATCATGAATAATAATCGGCATTTGTAATTTTCGAGCCAGACGAATCTGTTTACGGAATACCTCTGCTTGTACATCACGTGGTGACGTATCCCAATAATAGTCCAGCCCCATTTCTCCCAGCCCAACAACCTTAGGATGTTTACTCAATTCTTCTAACCATTCCAGGTCTTGTTCCTTCATAGTAATAGCATCTTGTGGATGCCAGCCAACAACCGCGTAAATAAAATCGTACTTCTCAGCCAGCTCCATTGTTGTAGGGATTGTCTCGCGGTTAAAACCAACGTTTACGATCGTACTTACTCCATTCTCCTTCGCACGAGCAATTACCTCATCGCGATCCTCATCAAATTGTTCCGCATTCAAATGTGCATGTGTATCAAACAGCATAGATTTCCCTCCTTTATTTCATAACCTGTGTTGAGATCATCTGCCGTTAAGATCATAATCAAAAAAGGCAAGCAGTGCGAACGCCACACAAGGCTTCCGCACTGCTTTTAAACAACAATTCCTCTTATTTATTAGCTTGTGCTAGTGTTATTTTACAACAGAACCATTTGGCATGCTGGCATCAACCGTAGAAACAGTCAATTGGTCACCATGAGAAGCTGCTAAAATCATACCCTGAGACATTTCTCCACGTAATTTTACAGGCTTCAGGTTTGTTACTACGATAACCTTTTTACCAACCAATTCCTCTGGCTTGTAATATTTCGCAATACCTGAGACGATTTGGCGTTGTTCATCACCCAAATCAACTTGTAAAACTAGTAGCTTATCTGCATTTGGATGCGCAGCGCATTCTTTTACCTCTGCTACACGTAATTCAACTTTTGCAAAATCATCAATGCCGATCAAATCTTTTGATTCGGAAGTCTTTTCTTTTGCTTCAACTGCTTCTTTTTTCTCTTCGTTCACTTTGCCTTCCCCTTTCAATGCATCCTGTTTCTTTTTATTCTCTTCTGCTTGCTTACGAGCTTCTGCTGTGCTTGCATCAATAAAAGCTAGCTCCTGTTCAACGTCAAGGCGTGGGAATAACAATTCTCCGCCGCGATTTACCTTGATTCCAACCGGCAATCTTCCCCATTCACCAGCTTGCTCCCAAGTCAATATAGCCGCTTGTTCTGCAATACCTAGCTGCGCCCAAATTTTGGCTGGAGTCTTGGTCATAAATGGTTGCAACATAATAGAAGTAATGCGAATACTTTCCGCTAAATTATACATAACAGTAGCTAGACGCTCTTTATTTTCTTCTGATTTAGCCAAAGCCCACGGCTGTGTTTCATCAATGTATTTATTCGTGCGGCTAACTAGATCCCACAGGTGGCTTAGTGCATTACTAAAGCGCATTTCGTCTAAATGCTCTTCTACAAGCTTTTTCGTTTCAAGCGCCTGCTTAATTAATTGATCATCAAATTCCCCTGATTGACTTGGACTTGGAATAATGCCATCGAAATATTTTTCAATCATGGCAATCGTACGACTGACCAGGTTACCTAGATCGTTTGCCAGGTCGTAATTTAAGCGTTGGATAAAGCTTTCTGGTGTAAACACTCCATCCTGACCAAAGGCGATCTCGCGGAGCAGGAAGTAACGAACACCATCAGAGCTATAGCGCTCAATTAAGAATTTAGGATCGATAACATTTCCTTTTGATTTGGACATCTTGCCATCCGGCATTAATAACCAGCCATGACCGAAAATTTGTTTCGGCAATGGAAGATCCAACGCCATCAGGATGATTGGCCAATAAATCGTATGGAAACGGAGAATATCCTTTCCTACTAAATGAACATTAGCAGGCCAGTAGCGCTGATACTTTTCATCGTTATCGGATAAGTAACCAAGCGCTGTAATATAGTTTGCAAGCGCATCAATCCATACATAAATCACATGTTCTGGATCTGTTGGCACCTTTACGCCCCAATCAAATGTGCTACGAGACACACTCAAATCCTGTAAACCAGGCTTTAAAAAGTTGTTTACCATCTCATTGCAGCGAGATTCAGGCTGGATAAAATCAGGATTTGCCTCAATATGAGCAAGAAGTTTTTCTTGATATTTGGACATACGGAAGAAATAGTTCTTTTCCTTTACCTTCTCAACAGGGCGTCCGCAATCTGGGCAGAAGTAGCCTTTATCGGTTTTTGCCTGAGTTTCAGTCCAAAATGCTTCATCTGGCACACAGTAGTAGCCTTCATATTCACCAAGATAAATGTCACCTTGATCGACTAAGCGTTTAAAAATCTTTTGAACGATCATTTTATGTCGTTCCTCTGTCGTACGGATAAAATCATCAAAAGAAATGTCTAGTTTCTGCCATAGGTCCTTAATCCAATCAACTACAGGATCAATAAACTGCAAAGGAGCTAGGCCTTCTGCGGCAGCTCGTTCCTGTAATTTTTGACCGTGCTCGTCTGTACCCGTCAGATAGTATACATCGTAGCCGCGCAATCTTTTGTAACGGGCCATCGCATCTGCAGCAATGGTTGTATAAGCATTCCCGATATGTAGCTTATTACTTGGATAGTAAATAGGCGTTGTAATATAAAATGTTGGCTTTTTTGTCATGTCATACACCCTCCTAAATATGTTTTTACACATAAAAAAAAGACTCCTCCCCTAATTGGGACGAGTCTTGTACTCGCGGTACCACCCAAATGCTCCGTTCCTTCACAGAAACGGACTCGGTAAGTAGTCAACAGCTACTCTCCTATAACGCAGGAATACGTCGCTCCTTATCCGCCATCATTACAATGACCGTTCATGAACGAAACTCAAGGACCATCTTCCACTTCCTTCACTTAACTGGCTTTCACCTACCCCAGCTCTCTACATAAGCTTTTGAAAGTGTACTCTTCCCGTCAACGTTTACTATTAAAATGATACTTCTATTGTATACTAAATTATCTGTTCATAAACGTAATGTCAAGGGATTTACGTTAGGTTT
Organism: Brevibacillus sp. 7WMA2; assembly: GCF_010748895.1. Classification (NCBI taxonomy): domain Bacteria; kingdom Bacillati; phylum Bacillota; class Bacilli; order Caryophanales; family Paenibacillaceae; genus Brevibacillus; species Brevibacillus sp. 7WMA2. Next base: position 3,853,055 of record NZ_CP048799.1, on the reverse strand, counting down.
CTTTTTCGCCAAAAAAATGTCGAATCTCGACATATAATTCGACATTTTTCTATATAAATATCCATTATTAGGTTAATTTGTCGTATGACATTTTCCATCTTTTATGAAAAAAGATTTCTGACAGATTCATATATAAAGGGGTTTTTAGCCCCTAATTTCATATAATTATTACTGATATTTCGTGATTATCACGTTTTATTCGTATAAATTGTAATAATTGTAAAAATGCCATTGACACCTTTGGTAATCACTGGTATCATAAGCTATAATAAATTGTCGAATATTGACGATTAATAGATAAATATTCGGTATTCATCGATACAGGATCCACCCACTTTTTTTAAGAGTTTGAGAGGAGCTTGAAGGGTATGAAATCAACTGGTATTGTAAGAAAAGTAGATGAATTAGGACGTGTTGTTATTCCAATTGAACTTCGTCGTACACTTGGAATTGCAGAAAAAGATGCTCTAGAAATCTTTGTTGACGGAGAACGCATCATCCTTAAAAAATATGAACCAGCTTGTATCTTCACAGGAAACGCTGAAGACTTGGTATATTACAAAGGAAAAATGATCAGCAAAGCTTGTATTCAAGAGATGGCATCTTTGCTTGACGAGAGTTCCCAACAGAAATAATAATAAAAGGCTATTGCTCTTGATAATGAGCAGTAGCCTTTTTTAATATTTGCTGTCATTCTTCTCAATTAGTCTTGGTGGTATTCATTATATACTTCTCTACGTGTCAGCTTTCGATCCTCAGCCGTTCTTTTACACGCTTCCTTAACAGACATTCCCTGTTCGATATAATGTTCTACATGTTCTTTTAGACCAAAGTGGCTCCACCAAGCCTCTGTATCTTCTTCCGTTATAGGCTGGCCATTATAGCCAGAAACAATTATGCAAAACTCTCCTCTAATCTCTGTTTGCTCTAGCCAGCCTATCAGCTCAGACATCGTGCCTCTGGCGAATTCCTCGTATCTTTTGGTCAGCTCTCTCGCCAGCACCGTCTCACGATCGCCTAATACCTCTTGCATAGCCGCTAGTGTTTTCGTAATGCGATGAGGTGCTTCATAAAATAATAACGTTTCTGGATAATGGGCTAAACGATCCAGCTCTACCTTACGTTGCTTTTTATCACGCGGTAAAAAACCGCAGAACACAAATTTTTCTGTCGGTAATCCAGAGGCAATCAAACCTGTTAATGCCGCGTTAGCACCAGGGATGGGAACGACCGTACAGCCAGCATCAATTGCTTCTCGTACCAGGTCGGCTCCTGGATCAGAAATGGCGGGCAAGCCTGCATCACTGACTAGAGCAATGTTTTTTCCATCCAACAACCAGTTAATTAATTCCGGTCCACTAGATGCTTTATTGTGTTCATGATAGCTAAGTGTACGTTTCTCTATCTGAAAATGAGTAAGGAGCTTTCTGGTTTGGCGTGTATCCTCACAAGCAATCACGTCCACCTCACGCAATGTCTTCAAGGAACGGACTGTAATATCATCCAAATTTCCGATAGGTGTTGCCACTAGGTATAGGATACCTGTGCTTGTCATTTGAGCAAAACTCTTTTGTATATTCATCTATCGTAACTCCTAAATGGTTATTTCATCAAAGTAGATTGAACCGATGCATTGCCGAATAAAATCAAGCTTTCCTTGGCTGAACGTTGAAGACGTTTAATTTGTTCTTCCCTTTTAAGTCCCCATGAACGATCAGCGCCTTCTTCCCAATACACCAGCTCAATCGGACAACGCCCTCTTGTATATTTGGCACCTTTCCCAATCCTATGCTGCTTAAGTCTACGCTGTATCTCTGTTGTGTATCCCGTATACAACGACCCGTCTGCACATTGTAACATATAGACATAGTGACTTTTATGTGAGGGAATCTCGCTTTCCGTAATAGATTTCATATAGTTCATCGCAGTACTCTTCCCCTTGCTTATACACAATCAGTGGTGGTTGTATCCGAAGCTCTGGTTTCCCTCCGCGTATCCCTTCCACAAGTACCATATTAGGTTCACTATCTTGGCGGGAATGCACGAACCGCATACGCTTAGGCTCGATACCATACATCCTCATGCCTGTAACAATATCTATCAGACGAGTTGCACGATGCACTAATGCTAGCTTCCCGCCTTGCTTCAGCAGTCTGCTTCCAACCCGCAGTACATCATCTAACGTAAGATGAATCTCGTGGCGAGCTATAGCACGATGGTCATTTTTACTTACTTCCCCTGTGATCGAAGGCATATAAGGTGGATTACAAGTGATGAGATCATATTTATTATCTCCAAATCTCTCCACTGCCTTGCGTACGTCGTCATGATGAATAGTAATACGTTCTTGCAATCCATTCATGATCACGTTACGTTCTGCCATATGAAACAATCGTTCTTGTAGTTCAATACCTTCAAATTCAGCAAATGGCGTTCTTGTGCTCATTAATAAAGGAATGACTCCATTACCTGTGCAAAAATCTAATACTTTTCCCCTCTTAGGCACCTGTGCAAAACGAGCAAGTAATACTGCATCCATTGAAAAACAAAACACTTCATGGCTTTGAATGATTTTTAATTCGTAGGTTAACAAATCGTCAATCCGTTCTGTATCATACAAGGGGACTTGCTGTTTTTCTGTCATATTGTATCCTCTCTTACCAATCAGAAGGTAGTTATCCTATCATTTTATCAGTAAAAAGCGACCCGTCTGTGTAAAAGACATCAGGTCGCTTTTGTTTTTTCGTATCACTTGTGTCCACCGCTTAAAAAAGATAAGCAGAACAGGCAATCGCCTTCTTTTCTTATACTACCATAGTGTACGTTGCAAATATGAAATCCTTCCGCATATAGTCGCGCAAGATTATCATATCCTTCGCCCACTATTTTTTGATTGCCTACTATCTTTTGACTGGCTGCTGCCCTTTTTTGTTGGCCAGCACTTTGCTTTTTGGAAGTAGACTGATCGGCTCTTTTCTGGAATCGGTTACGCAAGTGTTCATTTTCAATGAGAAGCTGAGCATTCTCTTCCAAAAGTTTGACGATCACGTCTTTTAGGCTGCCAATCTCCTGATAGAGTTCGCCCACTCTCTCTTCCATGCTCGCGATTTTAGCGAAGATTTCCTGTTTCTCCAACTTCATCACCTCTCGCTACCCGTCCTCTATCCGATCTCTGGTCGACTTGTTACAATTTCATCAAAGGTAAACTCCATGACTCTTCCTACTTCTAGGAGATCAACCTGAGCCACTCTGCCTAAAATATTCAAGCTTACAACTCTGCCATCCCCCATTGGTGTTTTCACCCATGAGCTTAGTTCAGGTATTTCTTCCTTCGTTGTTTCGTAATTATCATTTTCATACTTCAAACAGCACATGAGGCGTCCACATAAACCGGAGATTTTAGCCGGATTAAGCGAGAGATTTTGATCTTTCGCCATTTTAATGGATACCGGTTCAAAATCACCTAAAAAGGTGGAACAGCATAGCATACGACCACAAGGCCCTATACCGCCAAGCATCTTAGCTTCATCCCGAACACCAATCTGCCGTAATTCAATGCGCGTACGAAACACCGCTGCTAAATCCTTTACTAATTCACGAAAATCAACGCGGCCGTCCGCTGTAAAATAAAAAATAATTTTATTCCGGTCGAATGTATATTCAACATCTACCAGCTTCATTTCCAGTTGATGTTCTCTAATCTTGGTTTGGCACACCTGAAAAGCATTTTTTGCAGCAGCGCGATTCTCATCGACTTGACTAGCATCCGATTCATCGGCAATTCGAATTACCTTCTTTAAAGGAAGAACTACATCAGAATCTTCCACTGTCTTTTGCCCGATCACAACCTTGCCATACTCAACACCACGTGCTGTTTCAACAATCACGTGACTGTCTTTTTCTATCTGCATTTCGTCAGGATCAAAATAATATATCTTACCCGCTTTTTTAAAGCGGATTCCGACCACCTCGTACAAAATTTATCCCTCCTGGATATGAAGAACAAGTCGCTCTAACGCTAACTGTGGGTTAGCATTACGCTCTATCCGATTTCTTGTCTCCATGGCTACATCAATTCCTCGCAATATCTCGGTTTGAGCCCACTGCAAGGCCTGCTCTTCTAATGCATCCTGTTGGTCTATGTTGATGATGTTGGCCCTACGCCCTACTTGAATATAGAGGATATCTCGCAGCCAAAGGATGAGCAAATCCAGAAAGAGAGGAAGTTCTTCTTTTAATCTATCGTTACGTTGAAATTGATCTTGAATTGTAAACAGCGCTTGGGAATCACGTTGTTTCAAATCCCTTCCCAATTGTATCACCATAGCTTTAAGCTGTGCAAACCATTCTGATTGGCTTAATAGCCGTGCATCGTCCAGATTTGTTGTAATTTGGGAAGCAACCTGGGCAATGCCCCGTGTAATTCCTTCGTTTACAAGCGATTGCACAATCATTTCAACCGGTAGAGGGTTGAATACTATTGTCTGACATCTGGATAAAATTGTGGGTAAAATGGCATGACTGTTTTCAGATAGCAACAAAGCAAGCACACCCGCTGGTGGTTCTTCTAAAAATTTCAGCAAGCTATTTGCCGCTTGGGTTGTCATTTTATCTACATGCTCTAGAATATAAACCTTATTCTTCGATTCAACAGCACGCATCTTCATTTCTTTTTGTAAGGCCCTAATTTGCTCTATTTTGACAGATGCACCATCTGGAGAGATTTGATACACATCAGGATGGTTCCCTGATTGAATACGTTGGCAGTTCAGGCATGTCCCACAAGCGTCACCGGGCTGATCTAAGCAAAAAATGGATTTAGTCACATGCTGAGCCACTTCCATTTTGCCTACTCCTTTTGGTCCCGTAAATAGGTATGCATGAGCCAAACGATCGTACTTCATACTATTAGCTAAGACTTCTGCCACACGCTCTTGTTTTTTTGCTACATTACTCCAGCTCATTTATTGTCACCTAAAAATATAAATTGATTAGCATGCCTCTGATTTCACCAATTCGAGCAAGCATATCTATCAGAGGAGCCTGCTCGCTCAATAGATCGTCTGCCAATGCTAATAATTCGGCATCGATCTCTTTGATAATTTTATGAATGCGGCCTCTTCCTCGGCGATTGGTTCCTTTACGCTCATCGAGAGCAATCCCAAACCGAACAGCTTCCTCCATAAATCGCTTGATAAGATTACGATACGAATAGTAATCTCGTACATTGCGGGAGCGAGCCAAAATATCTCCGTGTTTATCTATTTCTGTAAGCAGTAGTTGAAGTCTTTCCTCGTTCAATCTCTGCCCTTCACCTTTAACCATATCTCGAAAGTTCATCTTTTCCACAGATACATCCCTGCGTTGACCTATCCCTTTTACTTCAAATGTAGGTCTGATGCCATTATCAATTTTCACTAGGTCCTCACTCCCGCTCACCTTTACCCGAAACTAAAAAGAATGGAAATGCTCTACGTCCATCACAAAAACGGCTGCGCCCCCCACTTGTACTTCAAGCGGATATGACAAAAATGAATCAACTCCACTTCCAAGCGGCGACACAGGAGTCACCATCTGTTTGCGGGATTGGCAGTTCTGCTCAATGATGGTGATAAGCTCTGTTACACGACCATCATCGGTCCCTACAAGAAACGTTGTATTCCCAGCGCGGAGAAAGCTTCCTGTACTGGCCAATTTTGTAGCACGGAATCCTTTTTTCACAAGGGCTTGTGACAAACGCCCACTGTCTTTATCCTGCACAACAGCGATGACCATTTTCATAGTGATTTCATCCTTTCTGCTTCGCAATTGTAGTGCTTAGCTCTCTTACCAGTAACATATAAATTACTCTGGCTATAATTCGATTGAAGGGTACCACTTTCCTTTAGAAAAGGGCATTGCTTAATCGGAAAAATCAAATAAAATTTGGTATTACCATTCTTTTTAAGGGGCTTACCTTATTGTTATGTCAAAGTAGCTACTTGGTGTAATTTTTCTAGCTTTCGCACAAGGAAATCTTCCTCAGTGCTTTTTCCTATTATACAGCATGTACGACCTATTTTTCATTCAAACATATTTTTCTTGCTAAAGAGTTTTGTTGAAAAAAAAGAGCATCTCATCATTGCTGCCTTCACCGTATCGACGGGGAAAACACGAATCATGCGTCTGCTCTTTTTTTAGGCTATCCCTCTATGCTTTTTTTATTTTTTCTTGGACGATAGCAAGCATTTCATCGACTACCTGCTCAATTGGCTGGTCAGCGTTAATACGAACAATCCGTTCCGGGAATTTATGAATCAATAGCTCATATCCTTCACGTACCCGGTTATGAAATGATACTTTTTCCAAATCAAGGCGATTTTTTTCTCGAGTAGAATTAGCCTCAATCCTAGCTAGTCCCACTTCTGGGGATACATCAAGATAAAAGGTAAGATCGGGCATACGATCCTCAATAGCAAATTGATTAATAGCAAATATTTCGTCGGTAGGTAGCCCCCGCGCTACACCCTGATAAGCTAGACTACTATCAATGAATCGATCACAAAGTACAATTTTCCCCTGTTCCAACGCAGGTATTACCTTTTCCACAAGATGCTGGCGCCTTGCTGCTGCATATAATAGCGCCTCTGTTCGCCCATCCATTTTTGTATTTACTCGATTCAATATTACCTCACGAATTTGTTCAGCGATATCCACTCCACCTGGTTCACGTGTGACTAAGACCGGCAGCCCCTGTTCTGTTATTCTCTTTTCTAAAAGTGTAATTGCAGTGGATTTTCCCGCACCGTCTCCACCTTCTAATGAAATAAACATGCCTGTGTTCACCATACCCTCTCGTTTAACAATGTTTACCTTTTATGACTTGAATGGTTTTTACCGTGGCATCCTTCACACCATGAAAACGAGCCTCTTTTCTTTGTAATTCCTGCAAAAGAGCAATTACCTGCTCGTCAAGGACTTCACCTGGAACAATCATAGGTATACCTGGCGGATATGGAATCACCATCTCAGCGCAGATACGTCCCTGTGCTTCTTCTAATAATATAGGCTCTGCTTCCTCTTCTACCGCTATATGCATACTCATAGCTACTTTACGTAAAAAGCAGGAGGAGACTAACCCTGTTTCAAAAGCACGCAGTCCTTCTCCTCTCACTTGCTTTGACAGCTCCTCCATAACCGTAAGTAACCTTTTACAATCCAGCTCTGTCGTACCTGTAGACCCTAGTAGCAAAAGATGATGCAATCCAGCTAGCTCTGTATAAATATAAGCTTCTTCTAGCTTTGTTTGCAATTCAAAGCCTGATAGCTGAGCGGAATGTAAATTGATTACAATTCGCAGCGGATCTAGTGTTTGATACCCTGTCTGCTTCTTCCAGCCGGCTACTGAAAACCAATCGAATTGGCTAAGGCGTTCTTTCGTTTTTTCGATAAGCCCAATCGCCTTCTGTAGCTCTTGTTGCCCCTCTAGCACCATATGTCGACGGGCTAAATCAAGAGACGCCATTAACGGATATGAAGGGCTAGAGGACTGTAGCATCGCCAAATAACGATACAATCGGCTGCGATCAATAAGCTCTCCTTGAACATGCAGCATTGACCCCATTGTAAAAGCAGTTCCCATCTTATGTGTAGACTGAATGGAAATATCAGCCCCACTCTGCATAGCTGAGGCAGGCAGGTCTGGATGGAAACCATAGTGCGCGCCATGCGCCTCGTCAATGATTAATGGAATGTGATAACGATGAACAACTGTAGCCATCTTTTCTAAATCAATACCCATCCCATAATAGGTCGGGTTGGTAAGAAAGACAGCCTTGCAATCAGGGTGCTCCATTAAAAGCCGCTCTACATCCTCACGCCGTACACCTGCGGCAATACCAGTCTCTGCATCTACAGCAGGAACGACAAAGATCGGCTCCGCTTTCGCAAGCATCAACCCATGGTAAACGGATTTATGACAATTACGCTGAACAATAATTTTATCTCCAGGTCGGCAAATCGACATGATCGCAGCCAAATTCCCTACTGTTGTTCCACCGACTAAAAATTTGGTTTCTTCCGCTCCGTATGCCTCTGCGGCCAACTGTTGAGCTTGAGCAATAATATCTTCCGGCTGATGCAAGTCATCCAAGCCTGTAATCTCTGTTAAATCAATTGACAGGTATTTTTCAAAAAAAGACCTTGCTTCCTTATCGAAGCTTCTCCCCATCTTATGCCCAGGTACATGAAAAGGATGGGGGTTTTGTCGTACATGCCTTTGTAGTGCATCAAACAACGGAGCTTTGCGCTGTCTCTCCCAAAAATCTTCCTGATTTTGCATCATCTTTCTCACGTCCTTTTGTTTCGGTACCCCCTATTGTACCATGTTCAAAAGTCTAAAAGCCCATAAGAAAAGAGGCATCGCCCATTGACATGCCTCTTTTACATGTTATTATGCATTCTTTTTAAACCAGATTTGCCGCATCTGTTTAATATAAAAGGGATAACGTTCATCACGTACGTCGGTCTTGACCATTTCTTGCTCACATGTATAACAAATAAATTGGTTACAAATGGATATACCAACGGCTTGTTCCCTGTTGCAGATAATGCAGCGATGAGAGTGGTCTTCCATATGGGACACCTACCTTTTCGCTAAGCTTATCAACCATTATATCCCATTATAATCCGTTCCATTCCAAACGTTCGGCTTTTGACCAAGTGTTCGATAGTATATTTTCTCAAGCTTTGCCTCATTTGACGGAAAGCAATCCACTACGTCTAAAATATACGGCTTAGCCATACTTTCGTATAAGTTGTCTAAACGTATACTGAGAATATCCTGATCATGTCTTACAATGAGTAGAACATCAGCCAGTTTTACTGCTTCCAGCGGAGTATGGCAATAGCGCCAGTCCCGAGGTAGATTGTTCGTTTTTTGCTGATACGCTCGTACGTAACATGAGACTTCCAAGTCGACACGTTGTGCAAGCATATCAAGAGGAAGGCTAGGGGAAAATCCCCAAATAGCGACTCGCTTGATGCTTACTTGCTGCAACAGATCATGCCACTCTCGCTCAAGCCATTCTTGTTCTAGCTGTAGAATCCCCTCGTCATAAACATTGGGAAACAGCCAGCCTTGTCCAATTCGTCTGTCCATGCCCAGACCTTGCCCTACAATATATGCTCTAGCCCCCAGCTCGTCACATCGAGTGGCTAGCCTATGATAAAATCTCGTTTTCTGATTCAAAAATATTTGACGTGCCCAAGCCATTTCAACTGCTTCTTCATATCTGCATAAAAACGAAATGTACCCATGCACGGCAAGCCCTCTTCGGAAACGGTCATGCCAATTTCGTACTGCAAAAGCATCTTCGGAAAAGCATTCGCAAGCCTCGCTTCCAATTATAGCCTTTTTTTGCTCCGTCCAGCAGAGTAAGCGTATGATTTCAACAGAATCCTGTAAGGGCTGTAGCCGTTTTATAAACTCATACGCTGCCGTATCAGAAACATGATCTCCTGCTAGAAGCACAAGATAGCGCCGATTGTTTAACCGATTATTCCCAACATACTTTGTTATATCACGTATAAACCTTTGCCACTCTACAGGAGACAGACCTTCAGTAAAAAGCCAGCCGGATATTTCCACTTTTGTCTGCTCCCATTCCTTTGCAGAAATGATGTCGATCTCACATGTGGCAAATGCATCAAGGCATTCCCGCGGTAACGATAGGGGGGCTACCGAGTGCAAGTACACAAGCGTTGCCTGGCTCACCTATGATCTGCTCCTTCCGCTTGCCTATCATATAATCTGCTCAAATTTATCTTTCCCAGAAATGGGGAATTGATGTTCCTCGTTTTGACACGTGATCATCCCTTCTAACAAAACAGACCCCTTTGCTTGCTTTGGATACGGAACTGCTAAAAGATAAGCAATTGTGGCAGCTACTGACACGATGGCAGGCCGTGTAGTCACAACCTTTCCTCGATGGATAGACGTTCCTTGCATGAGAAGTGAAATGTAGCGTTCTTTATGACTCAAATGTACACGCCCTCCCATGCCTGTCGCTTCTCCATGATCAGAACAAACCATAAATACGGCTTGATTGAGCTTGCCGAGCTTGTCTAATTGGTGATAGAACTGCGCGATCATTTGATCAGCCTGATTTATTTTTGCAAGATATTCGTCGCAATAGACTCCACATGTCATTCCTGTTCGATAAATATCTGTCATTTGTACAAGCAAAAAGTCTGGATTGTCTTGCTCTGCAATTTGAATAGCTTGCTCTATTCGGCAGTTATCAGTCTGTTGATTTTCCCGTACATATGCCTGGCGAGCTTCCTTATCAAATAGACAGCTTATCTCCTCTTCAGCCAATATCATCCCTGCCTTCCCTGCTTGGTGCAGGACATCAAGGATTGTCTCGCGCTGTATTGTTTTTCGATTACCAAGATGGCTATTTATCTGATGTTCAGACGGATAGGTTCCTGTCAAAAGAGAGCAAAAACAGGACCTTGTATCTGCGGGATATACACTCTCTGCCTTTTCCCAGCTAGTTCCTGTTCGTTGTAACCAATCAAGAAAAGGGGTGTGAGCTTCGACCAACTGTTCCTTATTGCAGCCATTCAACACCACCAAGTAAACTCGTTCAGCGGGAAAAACATACTGTGTAGTAATCTTTTTCGCATTATCTATATTCTCATCAGGCTTCCATGTAAAAAACAGTTGATGGATGGCATAGCTATAAAAAAATAATACAAATGCAAATACAAAGTGAGATAAAATACTCTCACTCACTGTCCATTCCTGCCATGACACAGAGGCTTCCTGCATCGCTATCAGTAAAATCAAGGCCTTGGGCAATTGCTCAAATATATTAGCACTGCTTGAATCACTAGCCCTAGTAAGCCTTTTAATAAAGTGCATCAATTGGAAGGAGAAGCTGATATGCCCAGCTCCAGAGAAATGATAAATGCCCCATAACACGGTAACCGCAAGGAGATAGAAACAGATCGTATATACAGCCATACTAAGTAACAGGCATTTATACCACAGTATGCCTGCAAAACAGAGGGGTCCTAGTAAAAACCAGCGAATATGCAAGGGATAATCATAGAAAAACAATAAGAGGAAAATAGGGAAGCATAATAGTAGAGATATAAAAAAGCTTTCCCAAAACACTATATCTAACCATTCTGAAAAGTGAAACAATAAAAAACCAACCACCACGAATAGGAGAGTAAATATGTTTCCCTGTCGGAAAATACTCCAGCAGCCCATGGCAATCTTTTCACGGTTGAAAGCTGTACTCATGGCATTCCCCTCTCCTTCCCACTACCAATTAATTCCTATGATAATAACCCTATATTTACCTGTCAATTGAAGGATACAATTATCTATATAACCTACCGATAATACTATAGAACGAACAAAAAGGAGGCCTGTTGATGAAAGAACAGACCATTTACAGCTACCGCTTACTATATCGTTTTCGTTGGGGAATGGGTGGTTATCTGTTGCAACTAATCGGGATCATTACGGCCGCTTTTATTTTGGGCCTCTGGCAAGCTCTAACTTGGAATTCTTTCATTCTTTTCCTTTGTTATCTTATTTTTATCCCACTATTACATATGACTGCCGTTTGGGTGTATACCTCTATTCTAGCTCAGCCATTTCAACTATCCAAATTGTCTTGGCTGTCTCCATGGTGGGGCACTACCCATTCGCTTATGGTATCACTCTCAAGGTACAGAAGACTGGAGACAGTGACTTGCCTAGGTGTATTCTTCACATGTTTAGCTATTTTTCCATGGTCTTCTTTTCCTTCTGGTCACTTTTTGGTAATCATCACCATATTTAGTTTACTACCGCGTTTGATTCCGTTGCTTGTTTCCTTCCGACACCCACAGGAAGCCTATGTGAAATACGAAAAAGCAAGCCTTGCATTTCTAATGACTGATGGAAAGAGTTAATGCTTAGCCTAGCAGAAAGAGCCGAATAACGATCAGTGCAAGTAAGCCCGGAATCCGTAGAAAGCCTGCTATAATAGCCGTTACGGGATTAATCGGTACATAGAATCCCGCCATCTCACCAAAGAAATTAGAGAAATACAAAAGGATCGCACCAATAATGACATTTAGAGCAATCGTTCCCGTCCAACGTAATGGACGGGAAACTGATCTGCTAAGCGCCACCAAAACAAGGAACCCAATGATCATTCCAGCTATCATAATCTCCGTGTTCATTTCGCCATCCTCTCCCTCTACGCTTCTCTTTGTTTCTCATTTCGACGGCGTATTTGTTTGAGCAGATACATGTATCGCTTTTCAGCCAGACGGTATTTGTAAATAAAGTGGTCAATCTGTTGAAATCCTTCCGAGACATCCACATGCCGCTGAGCATTTTGCCAATACTGTAGGGCACTAGCAATCGCTTCCTGTAAATGATAAGGCTGCACCTGCGGCTCTTTCAAACCCGTGTTCCTCTTCAACCATTTCATACAAGTTCCCCTTCCCTCTATTCATCAGGTTTATGATTGATAAGAAAGAATGACACTAACTACATTGTTGATTGAATGCAAAATAATCGAGGCCCACAGTGAGTGAAAGCGATGACGGACAATTCCAAGGGACAACCCAATTATAAATAAAGGTAGAAATAAGGCTATATCAATATGAATAATAGCAAACCAAAAGCTCGCGATCAGGATTCCCCAGAAAGCTCCCCACTTTTTCACAAGATAAGTCTGAAGAACCCCGCGAAACATCATTTCCTCTGCGATCGGGACAAATAAGCCTGTCATAAAAAAGGATAAAAGAATCGTTAGCAAGCTGTTTTGCTTGGCATCCCTTATTTCACGGCTGATTCCTTCCTCACGTGCAGAGCTTAACGATATGTGAAAAAAGTCAGCCAAAGGGGCCACCACATAGCTCAGCAGGAATGTAATCCCCAAATAACAGCCGATGATAAAGAAAAACATTTTCCCGACATCAGTTGGACTTTGAAAGCCTATTGATTCTAACCGACCTCGAAACCAAATGAAACAAAACATACACAAGAAAATTTGCAAGGAAGCAGATTCAAATAATCCTCCTATACTTCCTGTTGTAAAAAGCGGATAGCTCAAAAGCCCCGTCCCATACAAGAAAATGGAGGCATTATAAAAGATTTGCATAAATGCGACTGCATGTATAAAATCCGTACCGTTTACCTCTGTATGACCAGTCCAAGTAGAGACGCGCCGATCTCGAATCAAAGCAATAAAAAACAAAACACTCGTAAGCAGTGTAAGGAATATATTCCCCCATAACAATAAAACTTGTATTGTTTCCATATTGCCTAGCATATGGATTTCCCAGGTACCGTCTGCCTTTCGCAAGATTGACGTTGCTGATAGTTGAACGCCTATATACAGAACATATTGAAAGGTTAATATCCAAGCCCATTTTACAGAGCGCCTTCTTACCGTTGGCAGCAATGGCATGTAAGGTTGCATTCATTCACTCTCCTACTCTTTAGGTTATGCCTCGTCCTAGTAAAAAAGCACTTTCTTTCCCTATAAAAAATACTTTCTGACCAAATGTAGGTTTCCGTACTAGGAACTTACTTTCTCTATTAATAAATGTGGGTCTGTCCAAGCTATAACCCCATTGAAGCATAAAATATCTTTTATTACCTCATATAACAAAAAGGCGCATGATTTCTCATGCACCTCTTATCCCTATTATTATAATTCCCGGCGACCTTCTAAGGCTTTAGTCAATGTTACTTCATCGGCATACTCTAAATCCCCACCGACAGGTAGACCATGAGCAATACGGGTGACACGAATGCCAAAGGGTTTTACTAAACGAGAAATATACATAGCTGTAGCTTCCCCTTCAATATTAGGGTTTGTAGCTAAAATAAGCTCTTGTACTTGTTCATCACCTAAGCGTTTGAGCAGATCGGGAATATGAATATCTTCAGGACCAATCCCATCCATAGGTGAAATGGCACCATGCAGAACGTGATAATACCCCACAAATTCTCTGGTTCGTTCCATGGCAACCAAGTCTTTTGGTTCTTGAACGACACAGATGATAGAGCCATCACGGCTTTTATCGCGGCAAATCTGACAGGGATCCGAATCGGTGATATTATTACAAACCGAGCAATAGTGCAGTTGCCGTTTGGCGTTAACCAATGCTTTTGCTAAATCAAGTACGTCATCTTCCTTCATGCTTAACACATGAAAAGCTAACCGACTTGCTGTTTTTGGTCCAATGCCCGGCAATTTCATAAATCCTTCTATTAATTTCGAGACGGGCTCTGGATAAAACACAATGACCTACTCCTTTACGGGAGCTTATGCTGGCAAATTAGAACAATCCAGGAATGTTCATGCCGCCAGTAAAGCGTCCCATTTCTTTTCCAACTACTTCATCAACATTTTTCATAGCATCGTTAATTGCAGCAAGAACTAGATCCTGCAACATTTCCACGTCTTCTGGGTCAACTACTTCTGGATTGATTGTTACATCAATAACCTGCTTATGTCCATTCGCTTTTACAACTACAGCGCCACCGCCAGCTTTACCTTCTACTACTCTTTCCTTCAATTGTTCTTGTGCTTTTTGCATCTCATCCTGCATTTTTTTAACTTGTTTCATCATTTGCTGCATGTTTTTCATTCGTAATTCCTCCTTTAAATGTATGTGTTCGTGCTTTATTCCTTAATGTGTGTCAATCGTTCTCCAGCGACCCGAATCGCTTCAGCTATAAATGGGTCTTCTGGGGGCTCATCTGACCCTGAGGAATTGGAATGCGTTTGTTCTCCCCGGACATTTTCCCACTCGTCTTCTGTTATGGATAGAAGCTGAAGTGGTTTACCTGTTACAGTAAGAAACGCACGCTCGACAATACCTCTTAGCTCTGGCTCCATTGTTTTTTCACAATGAATCGATCCTTTAAAAGTAACGATTACGGCATCAGAGCTAGCAACGGTTGGCTGACCGCTTACAACCCATGCATGATATTTATAGTGGACCTTTTTCACTTCGGATAAAATTTGGCCCCACGCACCACGGATTTTTTGGGAAAGTCCCTCATCCACTTGGCGAACAGCTTCACGTACCTTCGTCATAGAAGTCTTCGAACCGCCTGTAGCCGGCATAGCTCGTCGAACCTCTCGTTGTTTTCCTTCTTCTGAAGCCGCTTTTCCTCCTGCTACAAGATTTCCCTGTAGAATTTGGGTTAGTTTCTCTTCTAGCATTTTTACACGCTCGAAAAGAGGAGCCACATCCGGACTAGACACCGCCTGAGTCCCTCCAGAAGCAGTGTTTGGTACAGCGCGCGCACCTGCTCCATTACCAGCCTCCATTGCTTCTTGCCCTACAGATATAGAACCGGCTGTGGAGGAAGAGGCAGATAGGTGGCATAAGCGAACCAATGTCATCTCTACCAAAACTCGTGCGAACGTTGACCATTTCAGTTGGGTCAAGGCCTGATTAAGCTGTTCTATTACTTCATATAAAACAGGCAGAGCAAAGCGGTTGGCTACCTCTGGGAATTTTTCATCAATTAGTGTACGCTCCATGATTTCTTCCAGATTAGGGGCTGTTTTATATAACAACATATCCCTAAAATAAAACAGCAGGTCTTGTAAGAACTGTTCAGGGTCTTTTCCCTGAGACATAATTTTCTCCAGCTCTTCCATTACCCCCGTTACATTTTGTTCAGAAATCATACGACCAAGTGTGGAAAAATAAGCTTGGGACACAGCCCCTGTAATCTTTAGCACGTCAGATGCGCTTACTTGATTCCCGCTATAACTAATAGCCTGATCTAGCAAACTAAGTGCATCACGCATTCCACCCTCAGCCATTTTCGCAACTAGCTTGAGTGCTTGTTCCTCAGCTTCAATTTGTTGAGCATCACATATATGCTGTAAACGCTGAGTCATTTCAGCTAGCGAAATGCGATGGAAATCAAAGCGCTGGCAACGTGAAATAATGGTTGCTGGCAGCTTATGCGGCTCGGTCGTCGCTAATATAAATAGCACGTGCCCGGGCGGTTCTTCTAATGTTTTTAACAGTGCGTTAAACGCCTCTGTTGTCAGCATGTGTACCTCATCAATGATGTACACTTTATATTTTACTTCGCTTGGTGCAAATTTGACCTTATCACGTATATCTCGGATTTCTTCGACACCACGATTGGATGCAGCGTCAATCTCCAAGACGTCGGTCACTGAGCCTTCTGTAATTGCTATACATGCTGGACATTGGTTACAAGGTTCACCATCCTGTGGATTTTGACAGTTTACTGCTTTTGCCATAATCTTAGCGGCACTGGTCTTCCCTGTACCCCTTGGTCCATTAAACAGGTAAGCATGCGAAAGTCGCCCCTCGCGAAGAGCATTTTGCAAGGTTGTTGTGACATGAGTTTGTCCAATCACATCACCAAAGGTTTGCGGTCTATATACCCGATATAGCGCTGTATAAGCCATCCTTGCTCACTCCTTCTCACCTGTTTTGTCAAACCTTTTGCATCTTATTTATTATACTATAAGCAATAGCCTTTTTCCAAAGTTGGTTACACCAAACCATATTTCCGCTCAAATAATATAGCGCCCGGCCCCATCTCTCATACCTGAAGATGCCCCGAACGCTATGTTTTTTTAGATATATGATAATAAAATGTGAAAGGTTGTTCCAAATCCTTTAGAGGAGACACGAATTTGTCCTCCAATATCATGAATGATTTTTTGGCAAACAGATAATCCTAGCCCAGTTCCTTCATCCTTTGTTGTGAAAAAAGGATCGAAAATCTTATCGATTAAATATCCAGGTATCCCAGGACCTGTATCTTGAATATTTAGACTAATCTTATTGCAATCCTCTTCATAATGGTATGATACCGTCAGAGTTCCTTCATTCCCCATTGCTTCCATTCCATTTTTACAGATATTTAAGAAAACCTGCTTTAATAATTCAGCATCACCGACAACCATTGGTAAGGCCTCTGTCCCTGTATAACGAACCTCAATTCCATGCAACAGTGCTTCATTTTCAACGATGGGCATGATTTCTTCAAAGACAGTATGTAAACTGATCATTTGATATTGAACATCGCGAGGTTTACTCAGAAGCAGAAATTCACTTACTAATGAATTAATCCGGTGCAGCTCCGTCAACATAATATCAGTAAAGGTCTTTTCTTTATCCATCCCATTTTCCTTGAATGATTGCTGAAACATTTGTAAAAACCCTTTGATTGAGGTTAACGGATTTCTTATTTCATGGGCAGTCCCTGCCGCTATCTGACCGATCATCGCCAGCCTGTCACTCCGTTCAATCTTTTGTTCTAATGAACGCATATTGGTCACATCTTTGAAGATAACATAAGCTCCAACAATTTGACCTACTTCATTATGCAAGGTATTAGAGTCTACTAAAAGCTCGTAACGTTGCTTTTGATTTGTCCAGGACATCGCTTTATTTTGGAATTTTACTCCTTCTAAAAGCTCTCGCTGTACTAGTCGCTGCTCCTCAGGAATCCCTGCAAAAACCTGATCAATATGCTGGTTTAATACAAGCACTCGATCTACACCTAATATTTTACAGGCTACTTGACTTATATCGACCAATCGAGCCTGAACATCTAGAACGACGACACCCAGGTTAATTTCAGAGGTGAGCTGGTTAGCCATGCGTTGAGATAGGGATATGGATAAATCCTTGGTTAGCTGGAAGAAATGAAGAAAATAGATCGGCTCCCCATTTTTATAAGAAATCGTAATCATAACAGGTGTTTTTGATTTTTTCCCCTGAACATCCTGATAAATCATTTCTGTTGGCTTTAATGACTGTTTTTCTTTTTCTAATAAACTATCATAAAGATGTCTAACAGAATTCATATACGGTACTACTTTTTGAAATGGTGCAGCGATGATCTGTTCGTAACTAAACCCTGTTGCCTGCATTAATGCTTCACTCACTTCCAAAATGAGACCCTGTCCATCAACTATGAGCAAGGCGTGTTTGATATGCTGTGAGTATTGCTTTAGTCTTGAGAAAGCATGGCACTTCTGTGACGTTATGATTTTCTCCAACTGTTGCCTCTCCCCTTCCCCATTACTTACAATAAGCGTTTATGACTTTTCGTAGACTTCAAATAGAGATTCGGCAACAAAATGGTAAGCCCCTGCTTGTATGGAATAGTTTTCCTCCAAAATATATCGCTACTCTTCGCCAGGTAACAACAAAAAACGCCACTTATTAAAAGTGACGTTCTAGTTATATGTATAGATGCCGTGCACCTATCATTGATACATTCCATCCGAGCGTTACTTATACAATTGACTCAGACCAGGCTACCCTACGGCACACGCAAGGTCCTACTTATGGCTGCTTCCTTCCGGACCTGACCAGGTTCATAGGTTCACGTTGCATAGGACCCAATCCTCAACACCAACGGTATAAGGCAGACCTCACATAAAATGACCGCTGATAGGAATTCAATCCTGCTATTGCGGATTGCAGGTTACAGGGCACCGCAACCTCCCCATCTAGCACGGCAAACTTTATAAACAAAGTACTGAAAACCTTTTGCTTACATAGCATACCATAATAGAATTGGGATAAGCAAGCGATAAACAAATCCAGCACAGGAAAAAGCAAGCAAGTATATTTCTAGAGCGTCTCCTTGATTTTCGTTATCAGATCAGCCAATATAGGGAGAAAGGAAGAACAAAGTGAGGCTGAATGAATGAAACGTGAACGTCTAGATAAGATATTAGCTAACACAGGAAAAGGAACTCGTAAGGAAGTAAAACAACTGATTAAACAGCGCATCGTTACCGTTGATGGTGTCGTGGCTACCGATCCTGGCATGCACGTCATTCCAGAGCAACAGCATATAGAAATTGATGGTGTACCTCTTCAATTCAAACGTTGGGTATTCGTCATGCTTAATAAACCAGCCGGTGTCATTTCAGCAACTGAGGATGCTCTACATGAAACAGTTGTCGATTTGTTGCCAGATGAATGGAGACATAAAGTACACCCTGTAGGTCGTCTCGATATCGACACAGAAGGACTTCTCCTTCTAACCAACGATGGACAACTCTCCCATAGCCTGCTTTCTCCGAAGAAGAAAGTAGACAAAGAGTATTTTGCCCAGATTCAGGGACGTGTTACAGAGGAGCATATCGCTGCTTTCAAGCAAGGTGTAACGTTGGATGACGGTTATGAAACCATGCCAGCTACTCTCGAAATTCTTCATTCAGGGGATATTTCAGAGATTCACGTGACCATCATGGAAGGAAAATATCATCAGGTAAAGCGTATGTTTGCCGCTTTCGACCTTAAAGTGGTTTATTTGAAACGTGTTCGTATGGGTCCTCTCCTACTCGATGAATCACTTGAGCTAGGTGAATTCCGTGAACTAACCGAAGAAGAATTGAACTCCTTGCGAAAAGGACAAGAAGCCGAGTAAGCGAAGAGCAGAATTTAATCAGTTTGTGTGAGGGAGATGTTCTTTGCATCTTCCTTCTTCTTTTTTCGCAGTTGTCGGAAAAAATCCTTAAGCATCATCTGACATTCTTCTTGTAATATCCCTGCCCATACAGGCACCTGATGGTTAAATCTTGGTTCAGTGCATAAATTCATCAAGGTTCCTGCACAGCCGGCTTTTGGATCAGTTGCCCCGTAATAAACCTGTTCAATCCGACTTTGCACAATTGCGCCTGCACACATCGGACATGGCTCTAGAGTCACATACAGGTCACAGCCGATTAAACGCCATCCTCCTAGTTTTTGACTCGCTTCCCGGATCGCAATCATTTCGGCATGTAAAGTCGGGTCTTTTTGCGTTTCACGCAGATTGTATCCTCTGCCGACAATCTCTCCCTTTCGTACGATAACCGCACCGATCGGAACCTCTCCTAACGCTGCTGCCTTTTTTGCTTCATTCATCGCTTCTCTCATAAATCTCTCGTGTTGTGGTTCCATCTATCATCACTACTTTCCGTACCCATTTTCTATTATTCTTCAGTATAGCTCGCGAGTTATTGAACTTCAAACTCTTCACTCTGATCGATCACCATCTACAATCCCCTGCTTATTTGTTAGTAATCCTTGTAAGATCATACTCATTGACAAACAAAAAGGTGGGCGAGTACCTTGACTCACCCACCCTATATCTAGCAAGCTTCTTTGATTGATTTGAGCTCGAAGTGGCCTCATTGCTAACCAATTCATTCTAGCTTGCTTCTGTTTGGAGATAACGTCTACAGGAATTTGCAACCAGCTTCGAAGCGGTATCCGGCTCCATACCCCGGCTCTACATCTCATCAGAACTCCTCCATTCCCGTTTTATTTATTTTCATTTGTAGCATGAATATAACCAAGTGTTCTTTTATTTGAAACCGGTTAGCTTATATTACATAACGTGTCTTCTCTATTTTTTTGAAGCAATATGACCCGTCGATAATAGATCGCGCAGCTTTTTAACCGCTCTTTTTTGGATACGGCATACACTCATCTGTGAAATCCCCAATTCATTAGCAATCGTTCGCTGTGATAGACCATCTATGTATGCAGCATATATGACTTTTTGTTCCTCTTCTTTTAATTGCTCTAATGCCTCTCTTAAATCTAACTGATTTTCGAGCGCTCCAAAATCATCCACTGGGGAACTGACTAAATCTCCAATTGTCGACCCGCCCTCGTCTGTACTTAGAGGAGCATCAAGAGAAGTTAGTTGGTAATACTCACGACCAGCTAATACCTCAATTGCTTCCTCTACAGACATTTCCATTTTATCAGCAATCTCTCCAACGTCTGGAGATCGCTCCAATGTAATGGTTAACTCATCAATAACCTGTTGAATACGTGCGCCTTTTTCCTTAATGCGACGTGGCACCTGAACATACCAAGATTTATCTCTTAAATAATTTTTCATATGCCCAATTAAACTTTTCATCGCATAAGGCTCAAAAGCAAATCCTAAACTAGCATCAAATTGCTCTAATGAGCGGAGTAATGATATCTGCCCAATCTGATATAAATCCTCATAAAAATCCCGACAGTTACGAGAGATCTTTTTAGCCGCCATTTTAATCATAGAATCATAATGCATTAATAAATCTGTAGCCAGCTCTTGGCAGCCTGTATCCTGATACCTTCGTATCTTTTCCAGATCACTCTCTACTATCCCGGGAGATGACGCTAACATTGGATTCTGCTGCATGCGTATTCCCTCCTAGACTTCCGCCAAGCCATTTAGTAAGTACCACCTCTGTACCATGATCGTTTGATACCTCTACCTCATCCATCAGTGCCTGCATCATGTAAATTCCTAATCCGCCAGCCTTAATATCCGCTATTTCTTTATCATGTAAAGAGTCCGCCTTTTCAGACACCGTTTGATAATCAAAGCTCTCTCCATAGTCTTTAATAACAATGCGCAGGCTATCAGGAGCGGTCTCGAATGCCACGTCAATAAATCCTTCTTCCATTCCTGCATAGGCATGAACAATAACATTATTGCAAGCCTCTGATACAGCTACTTTCATATCCTCAATTTCTTCGAAAGAAAAGCCCATTCTGGTTGCTAATCCATATAAAGAAAGCCGAACTACATCGATAAAGTCAGCATGAGCAGGTATGATCATACGGACTAATTTATTTTGAGCAATCATGCCGTTCCTCCTGTCTTATCCATACGTGATTCCTTTTGTGGCATTAAAAACTTCGTAATTCCAATCATATCGAATAGACGCTGGGTCTTAGGAGAAACTTCCTCTACATTCAAAGTTGTTCCCATTTCATTTCGCATTTTGAGAAAGGAAATAATAATTCCTATCCCTGTGCTATCGATATATCGTAAATCTCGTAGATTTAAGGTTAATGTTTTGTCCTTTTGTATAACGAGGGGCTCTACAACCGTTCGAAAATAAGGAGCCATCGATAAATCAAGCTGGCCCTGTAAGAATACAATTGTCCCTGACTCGGTTTCCTGCTGCGTCACTTCAAAAATATTCGTTGGGTTCATTCTCTTTATCACCTCTGCATTAATAACTAATCTGTTATCATGTAACCACATTTATCTGCTATTGAATCAATCGAAAAGCATTTCATACATCTCTTTGACGATAGGAAAGATTGAGAGAATCCCACCTAATGAGATTCCCCCATGCGCATAAAAAGGCAATCGACATTACTGATATACTTTTCATAAAACATAACCGCATCGTTTTGCTACCTGCATGAAAAAGAGCAGGGTAACTTTTAAAAAGGAACCTGCTCTTTTTTGTATTCATATCGTCTGGTTGTATCATCTTTATGCTAGCTTATCGCTAAACTCCCTCTCCTATCTACTGCCTGAAAATTGCTCTTCTTCTGTTGAGCCATGCAGAGCTGTCGTGGAAGAAGTACCGCCTGAGATGACTTGAGCGACTTCATCGAAATAGCCTGTGCCCACCTCACGTTGATGTCTTGTTGCGGTATATCCCTTCTGCTCACTAGCAAACTCTGCTTGCTGTAACTCTGAGTATGCTGCCATACCTCGATCCCGATAGCCGTTAGCTAGCTCAAACATGCTGTGGTTAAGCGCATGGAACCCAGCTAGAGTAACAAATTGGAACTTATACCCCATCTCTCCGATTTCCTGCTGGAAGGAAGCGATGGTCTCCTCATCTAGTTTCTTTTCCCAATTGAAGGATGGAGAACAATTATAGGCTAATAACTTATTGGGATATTTCTCACGAATCGCTTCGGCAAAACGTCTAGCTTCTTCTAAATTAGGTTCAGATGTCTCGCACCAAATAAGATCTGCATAAGGCGCATATGCCAGCCCTCTGGCAATCGCTGCATCTAGTCCTCCACGTATTTGATAGAATCCTTCTGCTGTACGATCCCCGGTCAAAAATTCCTGATCGCGTGGATCAACATCGCTGGTTAACAGGTAGGCCCCATTGGCATCGGTACGAGCTATCACGATGGTTGGCACACCCATCACATCCGCAGCAAATCGTGCAGCTATTAAATTTCTAACGGCTGCCTGAGTAGGAATTAAGACCTTTCCCCCCATATGACCACATTTTTTCTCAGAGGCTAATTGATCCTCAAAATGAACACCTGCTGCGCCGGCTTCAATCATGGCTTTCATTAATTCAAATACATTAAGTGGTCCACCAAACCCTGCTTCCGCATCCGCTATGATTGGTGCGAACCAATTGACATCTTCCTTTCCTTCTGAATGAGAAATTTGATCGGCCCGCTGGAACGCTTGATTAATTCTTTTTACCACTTGTGGGACACTGTTAGCTGGATATAAGCTTTGATCGGGGTACATGTGGCCAGAAAGGTTGGCATCAGCAGCGACTTGCCACCCGCTTAAATAAATAGCTTTTAACCCCGCCTTCACTTGCTGGATTGCTTGATTCCCCGTTAAAGCTCCCAAAGCATGAACATAATCCTCTGTATGCAGCAGATTCCAAAGTCGATCTGCCCCTAGCTTTGCCAAGGTATGCTCGACTTGAATGGAACCGCGTAAGCGAACTACTTCCTCAGCCGAATATGGTCTTGTAATCCCTTCCCAACGTTTAGACTCCCAAGACTGCTCCAAATCCTTTATCTGCTTCATTTTAGTCATTTTTCTCCACTCCTCTTCCTTTTTTAGATGTACTCATACGCTGGTATCGTAATGAAAGGCATAAATTCTTCTGCCTGAACAACCTCTTTAAACAAAGTAATCGCTCGGGAAAACTCTCCCGCCTCAAAACGTTCGGGGCCAATTTTCTGCTTTAAGACAGCGATTTCCTCTTGGATCAATTCCTCTACCAATTCCCATGCAATTTTAGGGCCATCTATTAATTTTCCATTTGGATGCCGAATCCACTGCCAGACTTGAGCACGAGATATTTCCGCCGTAGCCGCATCTTCCATGAGGTTATTAATTGGTACTGCCCCCATTCCCCTCAGCCATGCCTCTATATATTGAATCGCGACGCTAATATTTGTCCGTAACCCCTGCTCTGTAATCGTCCCCTCTGGAACAGCAAGTAGGTCTGCCGCACATACCTGTACATCGGTTCTCTTTTGATGCAATTGGTTAGCTGAAGGCATGATTTGATCAAATACACTCATAGCAACTGGAACCAGACCAGGATGCGCAACCCATGTGCCATCGTGACCGGCCAGTGCCTCCCTTTCTTTGTCGAGCCTTACCTTCTCAAAAGCTGCTTCATTCGCTAACACATCATTGCGAACAGGAATTTGTGCTGCCATTCCTCCCATCGCATGAGCATTACGTTTATGACACGTCTGAATAGTTAGATCGCAATAAGCTTTCATAAAAGGAACAGACATGGTTACTTGAGCGCGGTCAGGGAAGATAATATCGCTGTTTTTGCAGAATTTTTTGATAAAACTAAAAATATAATCCCATCGTCCACAGTTAAGTCCAGCACTGTGATCCCGCAGTTCATACAAAATTTCATCCATTTCAAAGCTTGCAAGAATTGTTTCTATAAGCACTGTCGCTTTAATCGTTCCTTGTTCAATCCCTAGTCTTTGCTGAGCAAATATAAAAACATCGTTCCATAGCCTTGCTTCTTCGTGGCTTTCTATTTTCGGAAGATAAAAATACGGGCCGGACCCTATTTCCAAAAGCTTTTTAGCATTGTGATAAAAATAGAGCCCAAAATCCACAAGACCAGCTGACATAGGTTGACCATCTACATAAATATGCTTCTCCTGTAAATGCCAGCCGCGCGGTCTCACTAACAACGTAGTGATTTGCTCCTTTAATTGATATACTTTTCCTTCGTTACTAGTAAAAGAAATTGTGCGGTTAATGGCATCCCTCATGTTGATTTGACCTTCTATCGTATTTCGCCAAGAAGGGGAATTGGCATCCTCAAAATCGGCCATAAAAGCTTTAGCACCTGAATTGCAAGCATTGATGACCATTTTCCGATCTGAGGTAGGACCAGTAATTTCAACCCGACGATCCTGTAAATCAGCGGGAATAGGAGCAATCGTCCAATCCGCTTCCCGAATGTCTTTGGTTTCCTCTAAAAAGTGAGGCATTTTCCCTTGGTCAAATTCCTGTTGTCGTTTTTCTCTTTTTACCAAAAGTTCCTGTCGTCTCGCTTCAAATAATCTTGACAGCTCAGCTAGAAAAGCTACTGCATCTGGTGTCAATATTTCTAGATAACGTTCATTCATCTCTCCGGTAATTTGAACGTCAGTTGGATACGGTTGAATTTCAGTTAAAATTCTTTCCATTTTCAACACTCCCCTCCGTATAACTGCCTCAATTATTCAACTAATCCTGATCCACTACATGTACAACAACTGATGAAACCATGTCCCTGGCATGAGACACAGTAACCTCCCTCGTGTGAATGACCTTTCCCCTTGCAATGTGGGCAATCGTTTTCGCCATTTCCATTACATTTGTAGCAGTCCATCTTGCATCCTCCTTATCCTGTGTAAATCTGTATTATAACAATCAAAGTTTATATAAATTAATATATAACAGTTAATTCCGAATTGGCAATCTTTTTTACATGAATTTTCCAATAAATTGTTTTTTATCATAAAAAACCCTTAATCCAATAGCTTTTTTGACACTCAAAATCACAAAAAAACTGGTAGCCGCCTTTTAAATAGACGACTACCAGTTATGCTTTTACCTATGAAGTATATTGCTACCACTCAAACTGTACTTATACAGTTATTTCTTAGCTATAATCCGATCGATTCCACCCATGTAAGGACGCAATGCTTCTGGAATTACAACAGAACCATCTTCCTGTTGGTAGTTTTCCAGTATAGCTGCTACTGTACGACCTAATGCCAAGCCAGAGCCATTCATTGTATGCACGAATTCAGGCTTGCTTTTTGCATCGCGACGGAAGCGAATATTGGCACGGCGAGCTTGGAAATCTTCAAAATTAGAGCAAGAAGAAATCTCACGGTACGTGCTATAGCTTGGAAGCCATACTTCCAAATCGTATTTTTTCGCAGCTGTAAATCCAAGATCACCTGTACACATGCTCATGACACGATATGGCAGGCCAAGCATTTGTAACACGGTTTCCGCATTGTTTACCAGCTTTTCTAGCTCTTCATATGAATCCTCAGGTTTCACGAACTTCACAAGTTCAACCTTATTAAACTGATGCTGGCGAATCAATCCACGTGTATCACGTCCAGCTGACCCTGCCTCAGAACGGAAGCATGCACTAAATGCATTATACTTAATCGGAAGTTGAGCCACATCAAGAATCTCATCACGATGCATATTTGTAACAGGTACCTCAGAGGTTGGGATCAAGAAATAATCTACCCCATCAATCTTAAAAGCATCCTCTTCAAACTTAGGCAGTTGCCCTGTCCCTGTCATGCTAGCGCGATTAACCATATACGGCGGCAATACTTCTTCGTATCCATGCTTGTCTGCATGAAGATCCATCATGAAGTTGATTAGGGCACGTTCTAAGCGAGCGCCCATGCCTTTATAGAAAACAAAACGGCTTCCCGTTACTTTAGAGGCTGTTTCAAAATCAAGAATACCTAACGCATCGGCTACCTCCCAATGCGGCTTTGGTTCAAAGCTGAAGGTCGAAGCCTCTCCCCACACACGATGCACTACATTGTCATCTTCAGTTGTACCTATTGGCGTGCTTTCATGCGGCAAATTAGGAAGGCTTAATAGAATGACAGTGAGCTGTTCATCTAATTCGCGCAGCTCTTCATCCAATGCCTTAATGCGTTCATTCACTTGCTTCATCTCAGAAATCAAATGATCTGCATTCTCTTTATTACGCTTTAATACAGCTACCTGTTCTGATACTGTATTACGTTTATTTTTTAGGGTATCCCCTTCTTGAATAAGCTGTCTACGTTTTTCATCCACTTCAGCAAACTGATCCAGTGCGGAGATATCCTCATTACGGTGCGCCAATCGACGTCTTACTTCTTCAAGATCCTGACGCAGTATTTTTACGTCTAACATGTAAAACCCCTCCAAATTTTAGACAAAATAAAAAACACCCATCCCACTTACCAGGGACGAATGTTAACTCCGCGTTGCCACCCTCATTGATAAGCCATATTGCTCTGCCGTAGTTAAGCAAGCTGGTCTTATCCTCTTCATTCCACGTAAATAACGGTACGCGAGACCGGGCAAAGTTATGTCCTTTACCACTCAAAGATGGATTCTTCTGCCCATTGGGTCGATTCGCACCAACCATCGACTCTCTTAACCAATTAAAACAGAGTACTATTTCTTATCAACATGTTTTTTATGGGTGTTTTTCTTGTTATTAAATGTACTACATGATGTAAGCAATTGCAAACAATGCTCTATGTCCATTTTACACGCTCTGTTTTATTTTGAA
Source organism: Brevibacillus sp. 7WMA2 (assembly GCF_010748895.1). Taxonomy (NCBI): domain Bacteria; kingdom Bacillati; phylum Bacillota; class Bacilli; order Caryophanales; family Paenibacillaceae; genus Brevibacillus; species Brevibacillus sp. 7WMA2. The sequence goes on along the minus strand of NZ_CP048799.1, from coordinate 3,825,678 downwards.
AAGAAGAAAGCACCCTATACGGATGCTTTCCCTGTTGTTTGATATTCATTCACCATGTCTAAAAAATATTTATGCAATCGATAATCATCTGTTAGTTCTGGATGAAAGGATGCCGCCAAAAATTGCCCTTGGCGAGCCGCTACGATATTGTCTTCATGCTTCGCCAACACTTCACCCTTATTGCCGATTTTCAGGATAAGAGGCGCACGGATAAAGACCGCTGGAAAGTCGGAAGCTACGCCAGCAATTGGCATCTTGATTTCAAAGCTTTCCTTTTGCCGCCCAAAAGCATTTCTCGCTACCTTCATATCCATTAAACCTAGATGGGCTTCTGGTGCATGTTCAATTTCATTTGCAATTAAGATAGCGCCTGCGCATGTTCCAAAGACAGGCTTCTTCTCATTCGCAAACAGACGAATCGCATCCATAAAGCCGTATTTATGCATGAGCTTACTAATTGTTGTACTCTCGCCACCGGGAATGATCAAGCCATCTATCTCAGATAGCTCGTCCACCTTTTTAATTGCGATTGCTTCTGCACCTGCCAACTCAAGCATGCGCATATGCTCTGCAACCGCACCTTGTAGAGCGAGAACACCGATTCTTGTCTTACTCATATTACCAGCCGCGCTCCTGCATGCGCTCAGCCTGCGGCAACTTGGAAATTTCGATTCCGGTCATCGCAGAACCAAGGTCTTTCGAAACGCGTGCAATCAATTCGTAATCTGTATAGTGTGTAGTCGCTTCTACAATAGCACGTGCGAATTTTTCAGGATTCTCGGACTTAAAGATACCGGAACCTACAAATACGCCATCTGCGCCTAGTTGCATCATCAAAGCAGCATCAGAAGGTGTAGCAACACCACCAGCCGCGAAGTTTACAACAGGAAGCTTTCCTGTTTTGTGAATTTGCTCTAACAATTCATACGGAGCTCCAAGATTTTTCGCTTCAGCCATTAATTCATCATAAGACATGCTTTGCACTTTACGGATTTGTGATTGCATCGTACGCATATGGCGAACAGCCTCAACAATGTTTCCTGTTCCTGGCTCCCCTTTTGTACGAATCATCGATGCACCTTCTCCGATACGACGAAGAGCTTCACCCAAATCACGCGCTCCACAAACAAATGGCACTGTGAAATCTTTTTTATTAATATGGTACAAGTCATCAGCAGGAGTAAGTACTTCGCTTTCATCAAGATAATCTACTCCCATAGATTCAAGGACACGTGCTTCTACAAAATGACCAATACGTGCTTTTGCCATTACAGGAATCGTAACCGCTTTTAATACTTCCTCTACAATTCCTAGATCAGCCATGCGCGCTACGCCACCGGCCGCACGAATATCAGATGGAACGCGTTCCAGTGCCATAACGGCTACTGCACCCGCAGCTTCCGCAATTTTAGCTTGCTCGGCGTTAACAACGTCCATAATTACGCCGCCTTTTTGCATTTCTGCCATTCCACGTTTAACACGATCTGTACCTACCTGTACCATCAGTGAGCCTCCCCTATAAGTGAACATCCCTACAAAAGGATTAGATTTGCAACATTGTTTTTATTGTAAACCAATCAGAAAAAGTAGACAACATATCTTGACAGAATATTTGCCTTCTTTTAAAGTTCTGCCCTCCGTAGCACTACCCCTGCTTGATTAGCCAACAATACTTTTAAACAGATTAGCGATAAATTCGAAGATACTTCTAAAGAATAGGCGAATCCAGCTACCTTCTTCTACATCCTCAGCAGCTATTAAATCTACCCCGCCCTTTTGATTGCTTGGCATCAAATAATCGCTTTTTCCTTCTGTATCAAGGTAGACTGTTCCAATCACGTCACCTTTTTTAATAGGCGCGGTCAAAGGTTTATATTCTACACGCGGCGTTACTTTCGCTTCTTCTCCGATTTTACCCACAACATTAACTGATTTAGCGGTAATAGCCGGAACCTCTAGAGATACACCCTTTTTAAGTGGCGCATTTTCAAATCCTGGAACAGGAACGCCTTTTCCCAGTTTTTCCGTAGCTTTGTAGGTGCTATAGCCATAATTTAATAACTTTTTGGTTTCTTCAAAACGGCTTGTTTTTGTTTTAGCTCCCATGACAACTGTGATCAGGCGCATTCCATCACGATAAGCCGTTCCCGTAAAGCAAAATTGTGCTGCATCCGTATAACCAGTTTTAAGACCATCTACTCCAAGCGTTTCATTCGGCAAGCCTGGAAGCATCCAGTTATTGTTTGCTAGCTTGATTTCTTCTTTTTGACCTTCACGGAACACCCAGCGCGGGATTTTAGAAATTTCTAATGCCTCAGGATAATCACTCACTAAACGATCCGCCAAGATAGCTGCATCACGTGCAGACATCACATTATCCTTGCTCGTATCCGCTGGTTTATAAGGTCCTAATTCATTAGCAGGCAATCCAGTGGATGTAACAAAAAACGTATTTTTCATCCCAATCTCTTGGGCTTTTTTATTCATCATGTCTACAAAGTTGGCTTCAGTTCCGCCAATCTTTTCTGCTAACAGGGCTGTAGCATCGTTAGCTGAGGCAATCGCCATAGCTTTATATAGTTCACTTACCTTGTGACTTTCCCCAGCATTTAAGTACACGCCTGAGGAATCCTTCTTTTTGGCAATAAAGAAAGCATAGTCACTAACAGGTACAAGTTCATCTTGTTTAATTTTACCTTTTTTAATAGCCTCTAATACCAGATACTCTGTCATCATTTTAGTCATACTAGCTGGTGGTAATGGCTGATCTGGGTTTTTACTGTACAAAACCTTTCCCGTTGATGCCTCGACTAAAATTGCTGAACTCGCCACTAGATCAAGATTGGCAGCCGTCTCAGCAGCAGAAGCCTGCATTGCTCCTCCCACAATGGATAGCATACCAATTGCACCAGCCAATAAAAGTTTGCTTACTCTTGCTGTCCATTTGTGCATCATGTCTACAATCACTCCCCCTACTTTTAAAAATATCCTTTTTTTCTTTTTTCCTGTTGAACACAGTCTTTAGTCTATCATACTAAAAGCCGTTGTTTGAAGAGGACCAGACGCATCTCCATGAGAAAAAGAACTGGTAATCGTATCCATCAGGAAAACCCTTCTTTTAACCTGACGTTCTAAAAGGATATTTGGATTCAGATTTTCTTTTTTTATTTAGGACATCGTTTCGAATTCTGCAATCCTATATGGTAATGATCTACTCTACGACTTATATTCTAGTCTTTGGATTATATAAAAAACAAAAGGACTCCCAAATGGAAAGCCCTTTTGTCTTACCTTGCTTGTTAGCTTGGTAAAGCGATCGTTGCCCTATCCTTATGAAATAGAGTAGTTCGGAGATTCTTTTGTAATTTGAACATCATGCGGATGGCTTTCGCGCAAGCCTGCACCAGTAATACGAACGAAAGTAGACTTGTCACGTAGATCAGCAATGGTTGCCGCTCCACAATAGCCCATACCAGCTCTTAGACCACCAACAAGCTGATACACAACATCAGCCAAAGGCCCTTTATAAGCTACGCGTCCTTCAATACCTTCAGGAACAAGCTTCTGAGCATTCTCCTGGAAGTAACGATCTTTACTTCCCGCTTTCATAGCGCCAATGGAGCCCATTCCGCGATAAACTTTAAAACGGCGTCCTTGATAAATTTCAAATTCACCTGGAGATTCATCTGTACCTGCAAACAAACTACCAATCATGATAACAGATGCACCAGCACCTATAGCTTTTGCTAGGTCACCAGAGTATTTAATACCACCATCAGCGATAACTGGAATATTATATTGACGTGCTGCGGTCGCACATTCATAAATCGCTGTGATTTGTGGAACCCCAATACCGGCAACAACACGAGTCGTACAAATGGAACCAGGACCAATTCCCACTTTAATAACAGAAGCTCCTGCTTCAATTAGGTCCTTCGTAGCTTGTCCAGTAGCGACGTTACCAGCAATAATCGTTAAATCAGGGTAAAGACTGCGGACCTTCTTAACGGTCTCTAGAACCCCTTTAGAATGGCCGTGAGCTGTATCAATAACTAGTACATCAATTCCTGCTTGTACTAAAGCTTCTGTACGCTCAAATGTATCATTGGATACCCCTACTGCTGCCCCGCAAAGCAATCGTCCTTGCTCATCCTTCGCTGCATTCGGATATTGAATAAGCTTTTCGATATCCTTAATCGTAATAAGCCCTTTTAAGACATTATTTTCATCTACCAAAGGTAGCTTTTCGATTTTATGCTTCTGTAAAATTTGTTCAGCTTCTGGCAATGTAGTGCCTACAGGTGCTGTAACTAGATTTTCTTTAGTCATTACATCTTTCACCATGATGGAGAAGTCATGTACAAAACGTAGATCACGATTTGTTAAAATACCAATCAATTGGTTTTGATCGTTAACGATTGGTACACCGGAAATACGATATTTACCCATGAGGGCATCTGCATCTGCAACAGTGTGGTTTTCAGTTAACGAAAATGGGTTTGTTATAACACCACTTTCAGAGCGCTTTACGCGATCTACCTCACTTGCTTGCTGTTCAATGGTCATATTTTTATGAATGATACCTAGACCGCCTTGACGAGCCATTGCAATAGCAAGTGCAGATTCGGTTACTGTATCCATACCGGCGCTGATTAATGGTATGTTGAGTTTCACCTTTTTGCTTAATACTGTGGATACATTAACGTCTTTTGGAAGCACTTCTGATTTAGCTGGTACCAATAATACGTCATCAAAAGTTAAGCCTTCCTTAGCAAACTTATTTTCCCACACGGTTCAAGGACCCCTTTCAGCCGAAAATCTTTTCATCAGTGTAGCAAACGGCTCAATTTAATGTCAAGGAATGCTTATATTGTTCGCTTTTATAGGAGAAAATATAAATGTTTCTTAGATTCCATAAGAATATCATTTATAAAAGTGAATATTCGGAAAATAAAGGGGTAGTTTTTTCCATGTCTCTTCAAGATGTCTGGCAACAGCTTTCTATTATGGAAACAGAGCCTACTTCACGATCCTTTCTTACAGCCTCTTATCATAGAATGGGCTTACAAAATCCTGAAAAGCATGCCTTTCAAAACAGTACTCGTTTTTTATATACCTGGATGCAGGCTAGACATTATTATGAAATGGCTGCGAAAAGCTCTTTATTAATTAAGCCTCTCTTATTATTTTACGGATGCGTTCATCTACTCAAGGGTCTAATCCTTGCCAAAGATCCAGATTATCCCCAAAACAGTCGCATGCTACAGCATGGTGTTACAGCACGAAAAGTTAAGAAAAATCCCTACCATTTATTAGATGATGAAATGAAACCCCAAAAGGAAGGCTTCTTTCCACATCTATGTCGACTCCTTTCGATCCATCCCATATCGGATCGTTATCGAGTAAGTGATCTTTTCTTATCAATACCTGAGCTTCGTGAGGAAATGGACCATTTTCAAAAACCAAGTCCTTGGGTAGCTGTGTCAATCATGACAGAGCGACCCTTTGTGTTTGCTCTGCCTCATGCTAGCCAAGGGGCACTTTCTTATTCAGACGAAACCTTACAGCATTATTTAAATCGTCTATTTCCTGCTACTAATAATCAAGGAACCTCCGGAAGCTTTCCTTTATTCTGTACCCTTAGACAAAACACCGATAAAGCTAGGTTCACTCTTCCTTCAACTTCATCTGTTTCGAATCAGGGACGACTTTTTGAGTGTGATGACCGAGTGTCTCTGTTTGAGCATCCCCTCTTTTCAATAGATCAGAATAGAAATATTTATCTTTGGAATGATATCGAGAATCATCCTGTTCCCCAATTTGCAAATCATTATTTACTGCTCTATGGTCTAAGCATGCTTTGTCGTTATGAAAGCGAATTATGGGGAGATCTAGTGTTGTCACATCAGTATGCAGAAAAATTATTAATAGATAGGTTCTGCAAGCATCATATGGGGATTTTCCCCTATATGGTAGAACAGCAATTACAACTCCTTAAATAATCTGTTCACACACCAAAAAAGCTAGTTACCATGAATGGTAGCTAGCTTCTATCTTTATTCCCTGAAAACTAGATAATGAAGTCAGCATAAAGGCAATGTGGATAAGTCCTCGACCGATTAGTATTCGTCAGCTCCATGCATTACTGCACTTCCACACCGAACCTATCAACCTCATCGTCTATAAGGGGTCTTACTAGCTTGCGCTATGGGAAGTCTCATCTTGAAGGGGGCTTCACGCTTAGATGCTTTCAGCGCTTATCCCGTCCGCACATAGCTACCCAGCTGTGCCACTGGCGTGACAACTGGTGCACCAGAGGTGCGTCCATCCCGGTCCTCTCGTACTAAGGACAGCTCTCCTCAAACTTCCTACGCCCGCGACAGATAGGGACCGAACTGTCTCACGACGTTCTGAACCCAGCTCGCGTACCGCTTTAATGGGCGAACAGCCCAACCCTTGGGACCTACTTCAGCCCCAGGATGCGATGAGCCGACATCGAGGTGCCAAACCTCCCCGTCGATGTGGACTCTTGGGGGAGATAAGCCTGTTATCCCCAGGGTAGCTTTTATCCGTTGAGCGATGGCCCTTCCATGCGGAACCACCGGATCACTAAGCCCGACTTTCGTCCCTGCTCGACTTGTAGGTCTCGCAGTCAAGCTCCCTTGTGCCTTTACACTCTACGAATGATTTCCGACCATTCTGAGGGAACCTTTGGGCGCCTCCGTTACTCTTTAGGAGGCGACCGCCCCAGTCAAACTGCCCACCTGGCATGGTCCTTCCACCCGATAAGGGCGGCAAGTTAGAAACTCCGTACATCAAGGGTGGTATCCCAACGACAGCTCCACGAAGGCTGGCGCCCTCGCTTCACAGCTTCCCACCTATTCTGTACATGATGCACAAAGTTTCAATACCAGGCTACAGTAAAGCTCCATGGGGTCTTTCCGTCTTGTCGCGGGTAACCTGCATCTTCACAGGTATTATGATTTCACCGGGTCTCTTGCCGAGACAGCGCCCAAGTCGTTACGCCTTTCGTGCGGGTCGGAACTTACCCGACAAGGAATTTCGCTACCTTAGGACCGTTATAGTTACGGCCGCCGTTTACTGGGGCTTCGGTTCAAAGCTTCGCTTGCGCTAACTCATCCCCTTAACCTTCCAGCACCGGGCAGGCGTCAGCCCCTATACTTCGCCTTGCGGCTTCGCAGAGACCTGTGTTTTTGCTAAACAGTCGCTTGGGCCTTTTCACTGCGGCCTCCTCGGGCTATAAACCCTACCGAGGCGCCCCTTCTCCCGAAGTTACGGGGCCATTTTGCCGAGTTCCTTAGCAAGAGTTATCCCGCGCACCTTAGGATTCTCTCCTCGCCTACCTGTGTCGGTTTGCGGTACGGGCACCTTGTTCCTCGCTAGACGCTTTTCTTGGCAGTGTGAAATCAGGGACTTCGGTACTTATATTTCCCTCGCCATCACAGCTTGTGCTTATTGGTGTGCGGATTTGCCTACACACCACACTTACTGCTTAGACGGCCATCCAATAGGCCGCTCACCCTATCCTCCTGCGTCACGCCATTGCTCAAGCGGAACAGAGGTGGTACTGGAATATCAACCAGTTGTCCATCGCCTACGCCTTTCGGCCTCAGCTTAGGTCCCGACTAACCCTGGGAGGACGAGCCTTCCCCAGGAAACCTTAGGCTTTCGGTGGACAAGATTCTCACTTGTCTTTTCGCTACTTACACCGGCATTCTCACTTCCAAGCGCTCCACCGCTCCTCACGATACGGCTTCACTGCTGCTTGGAACGCTCCCCTACCCAGTCCATAAGGACTGCCATAGCTTCGGCGGTATGTTTAGCCCCGTTACATTTTCCGCGCAGAGTCACTCGACCAGTGAGCTATTACGCACTCTTTAAATGGTGGCTGCTTCTAAGCCAACATCCTGGTTGTCTGGGCAACTCCACATCGTTTCCCACTTAACATACACTTGGGGGCCTTAGCTGATGGTCTGGGCTGTTTCCCTTTTGACGATGGATCTTAGCACTCACCGTCTGACTCCCGGACATAAGTACTTGGCATTCGGAGTTTGACTGAATTCGGTAACCCGATGAGGGCCCCTAGTCCAATCAGTGCTCTACCTCCAAGACTCTTGATTCCGAGGCTAGCCCTAAAGCTATTTCGGGGAGAACCAG
>NZ_CP048799.1:3397500-3812500 GCF_010748895.1 Brevibacillus sp. 7WMA2 | reverse complement strand
CATTAATCAGCTCATCATCTTCCCGTAGATTTACAGCAAAGAGACCACCGCGTCGAATATTCTCGAACGATTTTAAGTCCGTCTTCTTAACAATACCCTGTTTAGTGGCAAAGAAGATAAACTGATCTTCTCTAAATTCCTTCACTGGAATTACAGCACTGACTGTCTCACCCTTTTCAATTTGAATCAAATTGATAATTGGTGTGCCTTTAGCTGTACGACTCAAATCAGGAATTTCGAATCCTCTTAAGCGATACACTTTTCCCTTACTTGTAAAGAACAAGAGCGTATCGTGGGAGTTCGTGATGCAAAGATGCTCGACGAAATCGTCGTCTTTGGTTCCAATTCCTTGAATACCACGACCTCCGCGCTTCTGGCTGCGATAGGTGGTTACTGGCAAACGTTTCACGTAACCGCTATGAGTTAAGGAAATAACAACTTCCTCTTCTGGAATCAGATCTGCATCCTCAATCATATCTTCGCCAATCGTGATTGCCGTGCGACGGTCATCTCCGAATTTCTCTTTGATGGCATTCATCTCTTCACGAATGATCGAGTAAATTTTATTATCATCAGCAAGAATGGATTTTAATTCAGCAATCTTAATTAAAAGCTCTTGATATTCCGCTTCAATTTTTTCGCGTTCCAGACCAGTAAGGCGTTGGAGACGCATGTCCAAAATCGCTTGAGCCTGTTCATGACTCAACCCAAATCGCTCGATCAAAGCATTGCGCGCTTCTTCTGCCATGCGAGATGCACGAATGAGACTGATGATCTCGTCAATATGATCAAGTGCAATGCGTAATCCTTCTAAGATATGCGCACGCGCTTCAGCCTGACGCAATTCATATTCAGTGCGTCTACGAACAATGACGCGTTGATGCTCCAAGTAATGGTAGATCATTTCGCGTAAATTCAATGTTTTGGGACGTGAATTAACAAGCGCCAGCATATTAACCCCAAAGGTTGATTGCATTTGGGTATGCTTAAACAAATTATTTAACACTACTTTTGGAACAATATCTCGACGAAGTTCAATGACAATACGCATTCCTTTGCGGTCAGATTCATCACGCAAATCAGTTATGCCATCAATCTTTTTCTCACGTACTAATTCTGCAATTTTTTCAACAAGTCTAGCTTTGTTCACCTGATACGGAATTTCCGTTACAATAATGCGGGCTTTCCCATTATTCTCTTCAATATTGGTTTTGGCACGCATAATAATGGAACCGCGTCCTGTTTCATAAGCACGTCGAATACCAGAGTAGCCTAAAATTTCACCAGCTGTTGGGAAATCCGGCCCCTTAATGATTTTCATCAGTTCTGCAATAGTAATCTCAGGATTATCAATCATGGCACTAACACCATCAATGACCTCCCTCAGATTATGCGGTGGTATATTAGTCGCCATCCCAACCGCGATACCTGCTGAACCATTTACTAACAAATTGGGAAAACGAGAAGGGAGAACGGTAGGTTCTTCCTCATGTCCATCGTAGTTTGGTATAAAGTCTACTGTATCTTTATCAATATCCCGAAGCATTTCTAAAGCAATTTTTGAAAAACGGGACTCAGTATAACGCATAGCTGCCGCCCGATCGCCATCCACAGAACCAAAGTTCCCTTGGCCTTCAACGAGCATATATCTCATATTGAAATCTTGTGCCAACCGAACCATGGTCTCATAAATTGCCGTGTCACCATGAGGATGATACTTAGCCATTACTTGACCGACAACGTTTGCTGATTTACGGAAAGCCTTATCAGGAGTAAGCCCCATATCATGCATGGCATATAAGATACGGCGATGAACTGGCTTTAGTCCGTCCCTTACATCAGGTAAAGCGCGACTAACGATGACACTCATCGCGTAATCAATGAACGAGTCACGCATCTCTTGGCTAATGTCAATTTTTGGAAACCGAGATGTTTGTTCTGCCATTTTAGGTTACCCTCCAACTCGAAATTACAACGCTTTATTATAACATATAAGTGCGATTTACGTCCAAACGGCTAGAGTGAAAAGGCGATTTATTATATAAATCCCTCTGTTTCCCTCTGAAAGTTCTTCATGAGTTTTTGCAGGTAGGGGGATACTTTTACATATCAAAATTTCTCACACGATACGTACATCTTGTTCCATAACCTAAGGAGGAGAAGTGTATGCGGTGGTTGAAGGTAGCCTTGGTAGGCTTGCTGTTGATGGGCCTTCTCCCTACTGATGCCAGAGCAATTAGCTCCGAGCATATGCCAATAGAAATCATTATTGATGCGGGACACGGCGGCATAGATGGAGGAACCTCTTATCAAGGAATTTTAGAAAAGGATATTAATTTGCAAATTGCCAAGCTATTGTATAAAGAATTATTGATAAAAGGTTATCAGGTTTTGCTAAATCGCACAGGTGATTATGCTCTTAGCGATGAGAATAAATGGCTGCGTTCTCCCTCACGTCATATTCGTGATTTAGCTCAGAGACGACATTTAGCTAAGGAAATTCATCCACAAATGCTAGTTAGCCTTCACGTTAATTGGTCAAATAGTAAATCTAGCCGAGGCCCGTTAGTCCTTTATCAAAAAAATAATCAAAGCTATATTCTCGCTGATATTATCCAGCACCATTTGGATCACTTGTATAAAACCAAAGGTGAGCCATTGCCTGGAAAGACCTATTATCTACTTAAGCAATCTATATGTCCGACAGTTATTGTAGAGATGGGCTATCTAAGTAACTCGCGTGACCGCCGTTTTCTAGTAAATGAAAAAACGCAAAAACAAATTGCTAGATCCATTCAAGAGGCTATTTCTGAATATATGCTTATTATGAACCAAATTCAAGACCAGGAAACCTGGGATGTGATCGAAGAACCCAGAAAAAAACATAAATGAGCAAAAAAACAGGGGAACAGAAAGTGCTACTCCGCTAATCAGTAGCCTTCCCGTTTCCCCTACATTTGTTAGCCTATGAAGTTTCTTTTTCCTACGTTTTTCCTTGATATTGCTACGTAAAGGAGATCGTAGACAATGCCTGCTTCAACACGTCCGCAGAATGCTTTAGTTTAGCCTTTTCTTCCTCATTTAACGTGATCTCAACAACCTCACGAACACCGCTGCGATTTACTACAGCCGGAACACCTAAATATGTATCATGCAAACCAAACTCCCCCTGTAAAAGAGTGGAGATGGTCAAAATCGAATTTTGATTATATAAAATCGCTTTGGTTAAACGAGCCAAGCTCATTCCAATTCCGTAGTATGTCGCACCCTTTTTCTCGATAATGTGATAAGCCGCATCACGGACATTAATAAAAATCTGGTCTAATTCCTCTTTGTTAGGCCCTACCCCTTGCTTTAAGCATTCTGTAATCGTCTTGCCTCCAATACTGGCCTGGCTCCAAACAGGCAATTCCGTATCTCCGTGCTCTCCCATGATATAAGCATGGACACTGCGGGAATCCACCTCAAAAGCTCTGCTAAGTAAGTAACGAAAACGTGCTGTATCAAGCAATGTGCCAGAGCCGATTACTTTTTCATGAGGTAACCCTGAAATTTTCCACGTTGCATAGGTCAGAACATCTACTGGGTTACTAGCTACGACAAAAATACCCTGAAATCCACTCTCCATGATGCTCGTTACGATCTTATTAAAAATCCTAACATTCTTTTCAATCAAATCTAAACGTGTCTCGCCAGGCAATTGATTTGCCCCTGCTGTAATGACCACAAGATCAGCATCCTTACAATCTGAGTAGTCACCTGCCCAAATCTTCATTGGAGAAGTAAACGGTAGACCATGACTTAAATCCATGGCATCGCCTTCTGCTTTGTCCTTATTAACGTCAATAATAACTAACTCGTTAACAATACCCTGATTCAATAGCGCATAAGCATAGCTGGACCCAACAAACCCAGAACCGATCAGCGCCACCCGTGAAACCTTACGTGTTAGCATACATTTCCCTCCCACTACACAATAGAAATATTTTCTCTATTCTATCCTTACTTTATTCATTCTCATTTTTCATCTTCTAGCTATTCTGTTATATTTGTCAAATTTTAATGTGCATCCTTACTCATTTACAGGAAAAAAAAGCTATGATATATTTCTAACTATATTTGTAAACCAAATCATGATTTTAGTTTACAAAAAAGAAGAAAGGAGATCCTACATGATTTCAACACCCAGCTATGCTGAATTAGCCAGTAAAAATAAAAAATATTTGTGGCATCCCTTTACTCAAATGAAAGACTACTGTGAGAATGATCCTTTAATCATCGAGCGAGGAGAGGGCGTTACATTAATCGATGTGAACAACAAAAAATACTACGATGGGTTTTCCTCTGTCTGGCTCAATGTCCACGGGCACTGCGTACCTGAATTAAATCAAGCAATAACCAAACAATTAGAACTCATCGCCCATTCAACCTTACTGGGTATGGCCAATGTACCAGCGATTCAATTAGCAGAAAAACTAGTCGAGATCACCCCAGAGGGGCTTACGAAGGTTTTCTATTCAGACTGTGGGGCTACAGGTGTAGAAATTGCTCTAAAAATGGCCTTTCAATATTGGCAAAATAAAGGGATCAGCGGAAAAAACCGCTTTATTACGATGAATCAGGCATACCATGGCGATACAATTGGTGCCGTTAGTGTAGGCGCAATCCCCCTTTATCATCAGGTGTACAAACCACTGTTATTCTCTCCCTATACCATTCCTTACCCAAATACATACAGGGAAGAAAAAGATGGAGCGGCACTGGAGCAAACACTTCAATCTTTGGAGAAGCTGCTACAAGAAAAATCGAGTGAAGTCGCTGCGATTATTGTTGAGCCAATCGTGCAGGGTGCTAGTGGCATGATTGTCATGCCAGAAGGTTGTCTAAAAAAGATCGCTGAGCTAGCTTCTGCACACCAGGTTCTTTTTATTGCTGACGAGGTGGCTACTGGTTTTGGGCGCACAGGTAAGATGTTCGCTTGTGAACACGAGGACGTTACGCCTGACATCATGGTCATTGCTAAAGGGATTACCGGCGGATATCTCCCCTTGGCGGCCACTCTTACAACAGATGAAATCTATCGGGGTTTTTATGCGAATTACGAGGAACAAAAAACATTTTTCCATGGACATTCCTATACCGGGAATCCGCTAGGCTGTGCTGTTGCTCTTGCCAATTTAGAGCTATTTAAATCAAAAGGACTGGTAGATAAAGTAGCGGCTGATGCACAGTGGCTCAAACAAAAATGGCCTGCATTTTTAGAGAGAAAGCATGTAGGCGACATTCGCCAGAAAGGTCTGATGATTGGTATAGAGCTGGTGGTAGATAAACAGAAGCGAACTCCTTATCACTGGAATGACAGAATTGGGGTAAAAGTAAGCCAACGCTGTAGAGAACTAGGCTTATTAACACGTCCACTCGGAAATGTACTTGTATTTATGCCTCCCCTCTCAAGTACACGCGATGAACTAACTGAAATGATTCAAATTTTATATCAAGCGATTGTCGAAGTTACAGAGGGTAGAGAAGCATGAGACATACCAACGGCATTTTTATTGCGGGAACTGATACAGAGATAGGTAAAACCATTATTACAGCTAGTTTAGCCGCAGCACTTCTTCAGAAAAATTTGGACATTGGAGTATGGAAGCCTGTGCAATCAGGAGCGCGTGCAATTGACATAGAAAGTGACGCCTCACGCATAAAAGCTCTGGCTGGCTTAGAGGATGCTCCACATGAAATTGCTCCGCTGTCCTTTGTAGAACCAGTTACACCACACCTAGCGGCAATTCGAGAAGGTACCATCTTAACACTCCCTGGCATTATACAGGCTGGCGAGCTTCTTTTTGCTAAACATAAAAATCTGCTGGTAGAAGGTGCTGGTGGATTATTAGCTCCCTTGACAGACACAAAGCTAGGGATTGATCTCATTAAACAGCTTGGTTTCTCTGTTCTACTGGTTGCGCGTGGGGGCTTAGGAACGATTAATCATACTCTTCTCTCCATAGAAGCCCTACGCACAAGAGCAATTCCTATCTTAGGCGTCATTCTAAATCAAACAGAAGCCGCACTCTCTCTGACAGCAATCAGAAAAAATGCTGACTACATTGAGGATTTTGGTAAAGTTCCCGTTCTGGGGCTGTTTCCCTATCTTGCGGAGCCAATCACTAAAAATCAACTTATCGAAGTGATAGAAAAGCATATTCAGCTAACACCCATTCTACGCGAATTTCAAGATTAGTTCCTGCTTTATGAAAATGATGAAGTAATACTCTTGAGGGGGATTTGTGCTATGAGTACATCAGCTATTGGCTCTACATATGATTGGTCTATTTTGGCTCAAAAATCTATAGCTGGCGAGCTTCTCGCCAAGGAAGAAGCTCTAAGCGTTTTACAAGCGACCGATGATGAATTATTGCCTATCCTGCAAGCCGCCTATCAGGTACGCTATCGCTTTTTTGCCAAACGAGTGAAGTTAAACATGATCATGAATGCGAAAAGCGGGCATTGTCGGGAGGATTGCGGATATTGCTCTCAATCAAGTCGTTCGTCAGCACCTATTGAAAAATACACAATATTAGACAAAGAAACTCTGTTAAAAGGGGCACAGGAAGCGATCACGCGAAAAGCGGGAACTTATTGTATCGTGGCCTCTGGTCGTGGACCAACCGAGAGAGAATTACAACAAGTAATCGATGCAGTAACAGAGATTAAACAAGCCTCATCATTAAAAATTTGTGCCTGTTTAGGATTGTTAACATCAGAACAAGCGAGTCGTTTAGCGGCCGCTGGGGTAGATCGCTACAACCACAACATCAATACAAGCAAAGAGAATTATGCTGCCATCACTACTACTCATACCTACGATCAACGGACTGAAACAATCGAACATGCAAAAACAGCCGGAATGTCTCCTTGCTCAGGAGTCATCATTGGGATGGGAGAAACACTGGAGGAAATTGTAGAGATGGCTTACACTCTGCGGGCAATCAATGCCGATTCTATTCCCATTAATTTTTTAAATCCGATATTGGGAACTCCATTAGCTCATATGGAACGAAATACACCACGTTTTTGTCTGAAAGTAATCGCCTTGTTCCGTTTTATTTGTCCGACCAAAGAAGTTCGGATCGCGGGTGGGCGCGAGCTAAACCTTGGACACCTACAGCCTCTAGCATTATACGCCGCTAATTCTGTATTTGTTGGTGATTATTTAACCACTGCTGGACAATCGATACATGCCGACCATCAAATGATAACAGACATGGGCTTTGAAATTGAAGAAAATGCATTTGCTAACGACCACGTACATGAATAGATATCCCCAGTTGCGGCATGAATTAGAAGAGTTGCATCGTTTGGGGCTTACACGCAGTCTTCGTCAAACCGAATATGTGGCTCAAAGCCAAGGAACATGGATTGTAGCAAACGGTCAAAAATTACTGAACCTCTCTTCTAACAATTACTTAGGATTATCATATGATCCTCGGATACTACATTCATGGGAAATGACATCGCAATCCCTTGGAGCAGGAGGCACCTCATCCCGTTTGGTCGTTGGTAACTTTTCATGTTACGACCATACGGAGAAAATGATTAGCCGTTGGAAGGAACGGGAGGCAACCCTGTTATTTGGGAATGGCTACATGGCTAATTTGGGCTGTATCACTGCACTGCTAGATCGTCATGGAGCTGTTTATAGCGATCGTCTTAACCATGCCAGCATAGTAGATGGTACGATTTTAAGCCGGGCCGACCATTATCGTTACCGTCATAACGATTATGAGCACCTACAGTATCTCCTGCAAAAACATAAGGGAAACCACCGACGAAATGTAATTGTTACTGATACCGTCTTTTCGATGGATGGCGATAAGGCTGATGTAGAAGAGCTGGTAAGAATCAAACATGATCATGATGTATTTTTAATGGTGGATGAAGCACATGCAGGCGGTGTTTACGGGGAATCAGGTGCTGGTTTATGTCATCAATACGGCGTTCATCAAGAGGTAGATATCCTGATGGGAACATGCAGTAAAGCTCTTGGTTTATATGGGGCATATGTATGTGCTGATCAAGTAGTAATTGATTACCTGGTCCATACCTGCCGTCCGCTCATTTATTCAACCTCGCTACCACCTGCTGTAGTCTCAGCCATTGGCCAATCTGTTGCCATTGTTCAACAAGAGGATTGGCGCAGAAAGGAGCTTTACCGAAAGAGTAAACAATTCCGCATGAAGCTACAACAAGCTGGTTTGCATGTCCCTGCCGGAGATTCTCCCATTGTGCCTCTGCTGCTTGGCGATAATCAGACAGCCATTCAATTTAGCAAGCGTTTAGAGCAAGAGGGAATTTTAGCTGTAGCCATACGTCCTCCAACTGTTCCCGAAAATTCAGCTCGCATCCGTTTTTCCCTAATGGCAACGCACTCAGATGAAGATTTAGCTTGGGCAACGGGCAAAATCATTCGGACAGCAATAGAACTTGGAGTGATTACATGAGAACCAATGAAACGATTCTTTGGGTACCAGGTTGGGGAATGCCGTCTTTCATCTGGAATAACTGGCAACAAAGCTTACCCGAGTATCATCATGTTTCTGTCGACTTCTCTCACTCGGACTCTCCCTCTGCTTTTTATCAAAAGGTGGAAGAAGCCTATTTTGGAAATCAACGAAAACGCTCTTCTCCTGTCTCAGTTGTTGGCTGGTCATTAGGCGGAATGTTAGCACAGCATCTAGCTAATACCTTCCCTGTCCAAAGTCTTGTCCTCATAAATACCACAGCGCGTTTTGTCCGTCATCAAACAGAGAACCAGCTAGGCTGGCCAGCGACTTCTCTTGTTCGTATGAAACGATTGGTTAGAAAAAATCGACATGAGGTGCTAGAACGCTTTTATCAAAGCATGTTTCCCTCATCAGAGAAAAGGCTTGCCCTTGAAAAAAGCCGTATCTTGCTTCAGCAATGTAATTGGACAGAAGAAGCTTTGGTAGCTGGGCTTGAAATTTTACTCTCAGCAGACTGCCGTCCACTTTTAGCTGACATACATTGTCCTTGTCTACTCTTCCATTCCTTGCATGACCCGGTTATTCCCTATGCAGCAGGACTGGAACTAGCAGAGTCTTTACCAAATGCTACAACTCTTTCCCCTGACTACCAAGGTCATTATCCATTTATAGCAGATTCTTCTTATCTAAATAACGAAATAAGGAGGTTTCTTCGTGCCAAATAAACTGCACATCCAACAGCGATTTAATCGAAAAGCCAGCTCCTATAACCAGCATGCAATTGTGCAAAAGCAGATGGCCGATCAACTCCTTCAATCGTTTCAAAGTGAATTTTCCTTCTCCCAAGCACTTGAAATTGGTTGTGGAACAGGGTATCTCACTCAGAAAATGCTGGCTCACTCCCCCTCGCTACGAAGCTATACTGCTCTCGATCTGGCAGATAAAATGCTAAAGCAAACAGAGCAAGCCATTCGAGAAAGCCAGCAATTCATGATTCCAACAGCTCTTCAATTCATATGTGCTGATATTGAAGAATGGGCTAAGACTGCACCTGAATCAAGCCATGACCTGATTCTATCGAATGCTTGCTTTCAGTGGCTCCACTATCCACAGAAAACCCTCTCTTTCTTGCACAGAATTTTGCAGCCTGAGGGACATCTGTTATTCTCAACATTCGGTCCTCTTACTTTCCATGAGCTACACGATTCCTATGCTGCAACGTATGCTAATCTGGGAGAAAAAGCTCGCCGGCATATTCTTCGTTTTGAAAGTTGTTCCGCATGGACTTCTTTTTTAAAGAACGCTGGTTTTCAAAATATAAAGGTCCACGCTTATTCCAATACACTTTATTACTCCACCGTTCTTGATTTTTTACGCTCTATTAAAGAAATAGGGGCTACTGTTTCTTCCCCTACGCATGGCTTAGGAGATAGACGATTTCTATTACCGATGATGAATTATTACAAAGATACGTTTCAAAAGGACCAGGGGATACCGGCTACCTATGAGATTTTCTTATTTACGGCTAAAAAATAATACGCAACACTATCATATTCGGCATACAAGTAAAAAAGCAGAACCTCAGGATCATCCCCCTGAAGTTCTGCTTTTCGCATGAAAAATAGCTTATTGTTACGAATTATTGTGATCCAAGACAATTTTACTGTAGGAACGAACAGTCATAAAGTAGTATCCAACATAGATAACCAGATACACTCCCATACTCACCAATACAGGCGTCAAGATGTTCACTTTAAACATTGCCGACATCGTATTAAGTGCAAACAAGCTATGACTAATTCCCAAGAGAAGCGGTCCTCCAAAAATAAAAGCTATCTGTTTACTAATGGCCTCTTTGCTCTCACGTTTCGTAGCACCAATCTTGTGTAGAATTGTATAGTATTTCTTATCGTTATGAGCTTCTGTAAGTTGTTTGAAATAAATGATTGAGCCTGTCGCAAGCATGAAGACTAATCCAATGAATCCACCAATAAAAACCATAACCCCTGTTGCTTCCATCAGAGCTTGGTATTGGGTATAAAAATCCTTTAGCTTCTCGCCCTCCGGCATCACTTTATGCAGGTTTGCAGACAACTCACTTGCTTTATATTGATTTTCAACATTTATGTTTTTAATCACGTAAGGCTTTCCAAACTCCTGAGCTGCTTGATAGTCAGCGTCAGATACGACAAAGGTCGTTTTCCCTAAATTGCTTACTGCCACTTTCTTAGCATCTACTAAGGTCAAGGTTTTTACTTGATCTCCTAGCTTGTAAGACACCTGCTTGTTAAGGATATCGCTTTGAAACATTTTGTCGTAAAAACCGTCCATTATTACCATTTCACCGGGTTTAACCTCTACAGACTCCCGATTCATAGCTTTAGCCAATTCATTATATTTCGATTGACCTAATAAATACATTCCCTCGGAGGTGAAATATTGTAGGGAGAAGCCTGCCTTCTTCTCATCCTGTGTCTTTACAACGATATAAGGTACTTCTGTTTCCAATTGGATTGGGTTCTTATCCTTAGCATTTGCAAAGGCTTTTTCTACTTCGTTATTCCACTCCTTACCATCCTTATGATAGGAATAACTATACGGATTACCCTGTGCCGTTGCATCATTGACATTGAAATAGAAGGTCGCTGCCGTTCCAACTGCACAGATTGTAATCGTACTTACCACAGTAATAGTAGCAAGCGCAGTGGCATTTCCTTTAATGCGATATAGCAATTGACCTTTACTTACCATGCTTAATCCATTGTAGAAGGACCGCTTATTTTTACGTGCCCGTTTAAAGTAAAAGATCATGAAGTAATGGAACAAGATATAAGTTCCTAGCACAGTACCACCAATAATATAAAAAGCTACTAAAACATCAAAGTAATTCATGAAGGTCGCCGCTAGGAAATAGGCAGAACCAATCAGAAATACAGAGAAGAGTGCTAGAATAACTGAACCCTTTGGAACGGTTTCTCCTTCCTGTTCAGCACGGAATAGCTCAATTAATTTAAAACGGTAAATTAATATATAGCCCTGTAGCGATGTAAAGAGAATCAGAACAAAAAACACGGTAGCTGTTTGCTTGATTGCTTCTAACGGAATTTCGAAGTTTACCTGCATATCAATATTCATGAGATAAACGAGTAAGGACAAGAAAGCTTTCGATAAAAAACCACCCAGAATAATTCCTACGATTAAAGCTCCAACTCCTAGGAAGAGGTTCTCAAAAAAGAGCATCATTCCAACTTGTCTTTTTCTAACCCCAAGTAACGAATAAAGACCAACTTCCTTTTTCCGTTTGCGAGTAAAAAAGCTATTTGAATACACCATAAATATAGCTACAAACAATAAGAGCAAACCACTAGAAAATTCAAATGCTTTTTTTACATATGGATCTCCACCGCTTACTTCAGCAATTTGCGTATTAAATTGCAAGGACATAAACGTATAGTAAATAACAATACTAAAGATCATGGAGACGAAATAAATCAGATAGCTTTTCATGTTTCGTCTCATATTGCGTAAAACGAGATTAAATAGCGTCACTCATATCACCCCCAAGCTCAGCCAGCACATCCATAATGCGTTGGAAGAACTCTTTTCGAGTTTGTGTACCCTTTTTTAATTCCATTGAAATTTTTCCGTCTGTAATAAACAAAATGCGTTCACAGTAGCTTCCTGCATTTGCATCATGAGTAACCATTAAAATTGTCGCTTGTTCCTCTTGATTTAATGTCTGTAAGCATTGCAACAGGTCAGCCGAGGATTTGGAATCAAGAGCTCCGGTAGGTTCGTCTCCAAAAATCAAACTTGGATTCGTGACAATCGCCCGAGAAGCTGCACAACGCTGTTTTTGTCCCCCGGAAATTTGGTATGGATACTGCTCTAAAATGTGTTCAATTCCAAATCTTTTAGCAATATCCTCTACGCGTTTATCAATTTCCTTCGCCTTTACCTTTGTCAGGGCTAATGGTAGTGCTATATTCTCACGTACTGTTAACGAGTCTAGCAGATTGTAGTCTTGAAAAATAAAGCCTAGCTTCGTGCGACGGAACATTGCCAACTTGTCTTCCTTCATTTTGACAACATCACTTCCATCAATCAGGATTTCCCCAGATGTAGGCGAATCAATCGTAGAAATAATATTAAGCAGCGTAGTTTTACCTGCGCCTGATGGTCCCATGATTCCAACAAATTCACCCTGCTGTACATCGAAACTAACATGGTCTAATGCTGTATAGCTATTTGTCTTTCCTCCGTATATTTTGGAAGCATTCTTTACTTGCAACACTTTTTGCATGTCATATCGTCCCTTTCCAATGATTATGTGAATAGTCGTTGGTATTGCTCATACTTTTTCTGAATCGCTTCATATGCTGTTTGAAATGTTCTATCTTGTTTAAACTGGCCATCTTTGTTTCGTAATAAAAAAGCACGAATAATCTCTTTCTGTGTTTTACCTGCCTTTTCCCAATGGCTTATCATAAAAGCCCCCATATGGATCGCATGCTCAGGGTTGGCTAGCATATCTGGTGTGAATCCTTTCCAATCCATAATCTCAGCGAATACCTGAGCCGTAGTATCTTTCAAAAGGATCAATCCATTTAACTTGTTTGGCTGGTATTCTTTATTTTTAAAATTTGTTTCATAAGAGATTAAAGCAGCTAGTAATGCTGAATCAATGCCATATTGTTTGGAATAGGCTAGTATCTCTTTTTCATAAGGAACATTGTATTTCACAGTCTGATACTTATAAAAGCTAGCACCTGAACCAATGATTGCAGCAAGTACAACAAAAAAAACAACGGATATAAGACCCATCCTTCTCTTTCTGTGTTCTTGTCTCATTATGTCTCACCCTCGCTTCCTTTCATAAGCTCATAGGTGAATGCGAATGATTGCTTCGCGATCATAGGTTTATTTTATAAATCACTTGATTTCATTCCCATCGGTTTAGCTTTCATCAATCTTACATTTTTGTAAGAGATCAATCCGATTCGGATTCGCATAGGCAAAATCGAATGTCGTCGAGGACTAGGATAAATTGCGATTTTTATTGCTTTTTTTCATTTTAATTAAATTGTTTCACGTGAAACTTACTTTATCTCCTTCAAGCTTTCACGAAATGTCATACTTCGACAAACATGAAAAAGAGCCATTCTCAATTAAGAGTAATGGCTCTTCTCCTGTATTTTCAGTTATATACGCAATAATCCCATTTTATCTTTTACACGATTGCACGTCTGTTCTGCAATCACACTGGCTTTTTCAGCACCAGCTCGCAGAATTTTGTCCAGCTCTGCTACGTCGTTATACTCATTAAAACGTTGTTGAATCTTACTAAGCTGCTCAGTTACAACCTCTACTAGGTCTTTTTTCAATGTACCGTATCCTTGCCCCTGATAACGTTCTACTAGCGATTCAATCGATTCATCAGCAAACATACTATAGATTGTTAGCAAATTCGAGATACCAGGCTTATTCGTTTCATCAAAAGCAATGGAATTCTCGGTATCGGTTACTGCTCGCATAATCTTTTTCTTAAATACATCTGGGGTTTCCAAAATCGCAATGCGACTCGCTTCACTCTCTGCTGATTTGGACATTTTTTTCGTTGGTTCGTCGAGAGCCATGATACGTGCCCCAAATTCTTGGATTTTTGGCTCTGGAATGACAAAGGTATCGCCATATTTATTATTAAATCGTTCTGCAATATCACGAGTTAACTCAATATGTTGCTTTTGGTCGTTCCCTACAGGTACGTGGGTCGTATCATACAATAAGATGTCAGCAGCCATTAAGACTGGATACGTAAACAGACCAACATTGACGTTCGCTTTTCCTTCTGCTTTATCCTTAAATTGTGTCATACGATTTAGTTCGCCCATGTAGCTAGCGCATTGCAATAACCAGCCAAGCTCAGCATGTTCTTTTACATGTGATTGAATAAATACAGTAGCTTGCTTAGGATCAACACCGCATGCTAGATAGATTTGAGCAATTTCACGTGTACGTCTGCGCAGCTCTTCTGGATCTTGAGCAACTGTAATCGCATGCATATCTACCACGCAATAAAAGGCTTCTGCATCTGGCTCATGCTGTAATTCTACAAATTGCTTAATTGCACCTAAATAGTTACCTATTGTTAGGTTACCAGATGGTTGCACTCCTGAAAAAAAACGTTTCAATGTATCCACCTCTCTACTTTCGACAGAAATAAATCTTATCCTGATTTTATTTTCGTTTTTCTTTACATAAATTATAGCATGAGAGGGTTTTCTTCCGATAGTTGCGTCTTGGTTTAACACCAAATAGCATCATTTCAATAATAGATACTGCTTATTCTTTCAAGCCAAGATAATAGGCTAGGACTGGTTAGAATCCCAAGCTCGAAGGACAATAACTGCATTATGTCCACCAAATCCAAAGGAATTGGACATTCCTATTCTCATTTCTGCCTTGCGAGCTTTATTCGGAACATAGTCTAAGTCACAAATAGGGTCTTGGTTATCCTGGTTAATGGTAGGTGGGATAATTCCTTCTTGCAGAGTCTTTACCAAGGCGATAGCCTCAACAGCACTGGCTGCCCCTAGCATGTGTCCGGTCATGGATTTATTTGCTGTCACAGGAATTTGATATGCTTTTTCTCCAAAAAGTCGTTTGATTGCCGCTGTTTCTGATCGATCCCCAACCTCGGTACTGGTAGCGTGTGCGCTAATCACATCGACCTGCTCCGGTTGTACTCCAGCCTCTTGTAAAGCTAGCTTCATAGCCTGATAAGCACCTTTTCCTTCTGGATGAGTAGCTACAATATGATACGCGTCCGAGCTTGCTCCATAGCCCAACACCTCAGCATAAATGCGAGCCTTTCTTTTTTTCGCATGCGCTAAGGATTCAAGAATCAGGATACCTGCCCCTTCAGCCATAACAAACCCATCACGATCAGCATCAAATGGCCTGCTTGCCAATTCTGGCTGATCATTTCGGGTAGATAGTGCCGTTGCATTTCCAAAACTAGCGACAGCTAATTCTGTAATCGCCGCTTCTGTCCCTCCCGCAAAAACTACATCAGCGCCACCAGATTTGATCAGGCGCATCGCTTCGCCAATTGCTGTATTTCCGATTGAACAAGCTGTTACAGGAGACATACTTGGCCCCATCGCTCCATATTTAATGCTAATCATAGAGGACGCCATATTGGCAATCATCATAGGAACTAATAATGGACTCACACGGTCTGGGCCTCTCTCCTTTCGTATTTGCTCTTGTCCCATCATGGTTTGAATGCCACCAATGCCAGATCCAACATATACGCCTAAACGCTCTAAATCAATTTCATAAAGTACAAGGCCAGAATCTATTAGGGCCTGCTCTGCAGCTACCAAAGCAAACTGACTGAAGCGATCCATGCGCCGTGCCTCTTTACGTCCAAAAATGGAATCTGCATCAAAGTCCTTAACTACCCCAGCAAACTTGGTTTTATACTTGCTAGTATCAAATGTATCTATATATGAAATTCCGGATGTACCTTGTACTAAATTACTCCAAAAGCTCTCTACTTGATTTCCCATTGGTGATACAACACCCATACCAGTAATTACTACTCTTTCCATAGGCACTCTCCTTACTTGCATATTTGGAAATGTTTCAGTTTCTTCTTACTTTCTATCTTGGCAAAGCCTCTATCCTATTACAAGTTGTTATTTATCCTAGTATAATTAGTACCAGTATAAACAAAACAGTAAGGAGGGTTCATAGAATGAATAAAAATGCCCGACTTCAAGCACTTTCTACCTTTTTAAAAAATCAAAGAGCAAAGATTTCTCCCGAGTCAGTTGGCCTCGTCGCAGGTGTCCGCAGAAGAACGCCAGGGTTACGCAGAGAAGAAGTAGCCCAGCTAGCTGGCGTTAGCACCACCTGGTACACCTGGCTGGAGCAAGGACGTGACATCACCGTTTCCAAATCCGTAGTCGATGCTATCGCTACTGCCTTACAGCTAACAGTGGATGAGCAGAAATACCTACATTCGTTAGCACTTGGAGCTGGACCCGTTATCTCAAAAAATACGGGGGAAATAACGGAAATTCCGCCTTCTTTACAAAAAATTTTACAAGAGCTGCGTTTTTGCCCCACGATCGTCTCGAACAGCAGAAGTCATATTTTGGGCTGGAATGCAGCAGCTTCCCATGTATTTTTGGATTTTAACCAGATTCCCTACGAGGAGCGTAACCTACTAGGCCTGATATTTACCAGAAAGGAATTGCAACGGTTAGCTGTTAATTGGGAGCATTTTGCTAGTGGCTTTTTAGCTATCTTCCGGGCCTCTTATGGGCAATATGTCGAGGATGAATGGTATAGTCAATTCGTAGAGAAAATGAAAACCGTCCATCCTGATTTTCAGCGGTTGTGGGAACAGAGCGAGGTCAGCTCTGCGCCAGAGGTTTACATTGAATTTAGACATGCTAAAGCGGGAAAGATGTTATTCCATCTTACCTCCTTGCAGGTTCAGGGCAGTGGGGACTTACGCTGTAGTATTTACACCCCTGTGCCACAGTCTACGACGGAAGCTAAGTTAAGGAAGCTGATGGAGGAAGTGCTATAAAACCGTATCAAATAATGAGAACACCATGCTTAAGGGTAAATAATCGGGAAAAGGGGAAGCTTAACCAATAAGTACAAAAGCAAATAGAGATGGATCAAATTCCTTTTTCCTGCAAAAAAAAAGCTTGCCCCGTAAAGGACAAGCTTTTTGTCTTCTTATTGAATGAATTTGAATTCTGGTGCTTCACTCCGAGATAGTCGGAGCCCACCTTAAATATCCAAATTGCGTACGTTACGAGAGTAGCTTTCAATAAAGTCACGACGCGGCTCTACTTCATCACCCATTAGAGTTTGGAAGACCATATCTGCATCAATAGCATCTTCTAGTTCTACCTGTAGCAAAGTACGAACGGAAGGGTCCATTGTTGTTTCCCACAATTGCTCTGCATTCATTTCCCCTAGCCCTTTGTAACGCTGAATGTTAGGCTTAGGAGTCTCTTTTAGCTGGCTTAAGATTTGGTCGCGTTGACGATCATTAAAGGCATACTGAATCGTTTTTCCTTGCTTAATACTAAAGAGCGGCGGCTGTGCAATATACACAAATCCAGCTTCAATTAGTTGACGCATATAGCGATAGAAGAAGGTTAACAAGAGCGTACGGATGTGAGCACCATCGACGTCGGCATCTGTCATGATGACGATTTTATGATAACGCGCTTTGCTGATATCAAAATCCTCACCAATACCGGTTCCAAGTGCAGTGATGATCGTCCGAATCTCGTTGTTACCTAAAATTTTATCTAGTCGGGATTTCTCTACGTTCAATACTTTACCACGCAACGGTAAGATCGCCTGGAAATGACGATCGCGTCCCATTTTGGCAGAACCACCCGCAGAGTCACCCTCTACAATAAACAATTCGCTCTCGGCTGCATCCTTAGAGGAACAATCCGCTAGCTTACCCGGCAGGGCACTTACTTCCAAGGCATTTTTACGGCGAGTCAGCTCACGTGCCTTACGAGCCGCTTCACGCGCTCTAGCAGCCATCAGGGACTTCTCTACAACCTTTTTGGCTACAGCAGGGTTCTGTTCCATAAATTCCTGGAATCGCTCAACAAAGACCGATTCTGTGATGCTACGAGCTTCAGAGTTCCCTAGCTTGGTTTTGGTTTGTCCTTCAAACTGCGGTTCAGGAATCTTAACGGAAATAATCGCTGTAATTCCCTCACGTACATCATCACCAGACAAGTTTTGATCTTTTTCCTTCAAGAAATTAAATTTACGACTGTAATCATTAATTACGCGAGTTAAGCCTGCTTTAAAACCAGCCTCGTGTGTTCCACCCTCATGCGTATTAATATTATTGGCGAAAGAATAGATATTGCTTACATAGCTATCATTGTATTGAATGGCTACCTCTACCTGCAATCCATCTTTTTCGCCTTCACAGTAGATCACTTCATCATGCAGGCTTTCACGGTTTTTATTCAGAAACTCCACGTAGGATTTAATTCCGCCCTCGTAATAAAAATCATCACGGCGTTCTTGACCCTCACGTTGATCCTCTAACGTAATCCGCAAGCCTTTATTTAGGAAAGCTAATTCACGTATCCGCTTTTGTAGCAATTCATATTCATATACGGTTGTTTCCGTAAAGATAGTTGGATCTGGTTTAAAGGTAATGGTGGTACCAGTTGTATCTGTTTCACCAGTGATTTTCAGTTCTTCCTCCGGCGCACCAACATGAAAGCGCATGGAATAAATATTTCCGTTTTGTTTAACAGTAACAGTCATCCATTCTGAAAGAGCATTAACAACAGAGCTACCTACCCCGTGCAATCCCCCAGAAACCTTATATCCGCCACCGCCGAATTTACCTCCGGCATGTAGAACGGTAAGAACTGTTTCTACTGTGGATTTCCCCGTTTTTTCATGAATCCCTGTAGGAATACCACGCCCATTATCAATAACGGTGATCGTATTATCTTTATGAATCAATACGTTAATTTCCGTACAATAACCTGCCAGTGATTCGTCGATAGAGTTGTCTACGATCTCCCATACCAAGTGATGTAGACCTCGACTGCTAGTAGAGCCAATGTACATACCTGGGCGTTTACGTACCGCTTCTAACCCTTCCAGTACCTGTATCTGACTAGCATCATAGTTTTGATCTTTAGTTGTTACATCCACTACTCAGTCAACTCCTTACTATCAGTTTGTACAGAGGGAAACAGCTCACTGTGCTGTATAAACTGCGCACGTTTTTTCAAGGTAAGCGAAGAAATGGGCGAACAGTAAATAGCACGATCCGTAATTACGTAGGATTTAATCTCTTCCGACTGCTGATCAATCATGCGTTTTTCTTTCTTCTGATCTCCCATAAATGTGAGGGATATCTTCGAGTGCTTGACCGTTTGATGATCGATGATAGAGATAACCTCCTTCATACTAACAACCGTATCTCCTCCCACGTGCAGAAACATACACTTCACCTTACCCTTCTTTGGAAATGGACCCCTCTTGCACATTAAAGCGAGTTGCTTGCTGTAAGACCTGATGCTTTAATCCTTCCACACCTGTTGTCGTTACAAACGTTTGAATTTTATCTTGTATCGTTTCAAGTAATAATGTTTGTCTATGCTCATCCAGTTCTGACAAGACGTCATCAAGCAACAGAATCGGATATTCCCCAACTTCTTGCTTAATCAGCTCAATTTCGGCTAATTTCAAAGATAAAGCCGTTGTTCGCTGCTGCCCTTGTGAGCCAAATGATTGTACATCCATCTCGTTTACCAAAAGAGAGAAATCATCACGATGAGGTCCGATTAGTGTACTACCTCTCATCTTTTCCCGTTCAAATATCTCTTCATAAGCAGCCAGTAGCGCTTGAAGAGCTTCTTCCTCTTTCATCTCTTTGGTAACAGGAGAACTATTCACATAATGCAAACTCAGCTTCTCTTTACCATCTGTAATTCCAGCGTGGATTTCTTGAGCCCATTGCTCTAATTTAGTAATAAACTCAAAACGCTTCCTTAGTAATTTTACAGTTAAATCAGCTAATTGTGTATTCCAAATTGCCATAAGGTCAATCTGACTACTCTTTTTCATGGCAAGGTCTTTCAATAGCTGATTTCTCTGTGCTAACACTTTATTGTAATTGCTCAAGTGGTAGATATATGTTGGAGAAACCTGACCAATTTCCATGTCTAGAAAGCGTCTGCGTTGGGCTGGAGCGCCCTTTACGATTGCTAAATCCTCTGGCGCAAATAACACAACATTTAAAGAACCGATATAATTACTCAGTTTTTTCTGCTCTAAACCATTAATTTTAGCCTTTTTACCTTTATTGGTCAACTGCATCTCTAAACGAACAGATCCGTAGCGTCGATTGACTTCACTACGGATCGCCGCATAATCTGCATTCCACTTAATCAGTTCTTTATCCTTGGAGGTTCGGTGGGATTTGGCCAGAGCAAGTACATAGATAGATTCTAATGCATTCGTCTTGCCCTGCGCATTATTCCCAACGAATAAATTAATCGGTCCTGTAAAATCCAGTGAAAGCTCTCTGTAATTTCGATAGTTAGTCAAAAACAGATTACGTAAGAACAAAGGGCTTACTCCTCTCAGCGTACAGCCACTTGATAAGAGCCGTACCCTTCAATAACCACTAGATCATCTGGATATAGCTTACGACCACGGCGGTTTTCTTTTTCTCCATTTACCATAATGGGAACCTCAGCTAAAAAAGGCTTAGCCATTCCACCCGTATCAATTACTGAACTTAGTTTTAAAAACTGTCCAAGCGTAATATATTCTGTAGAAATGTAAACTTTATCTGCCATGTGGGAAAACTCCTTTAGGTGGCTACCTCTTAATACGTACGAACTGGCAAGATTAGATGTAGACTCCAATCATGATCAGTTGGTCGAATAATAAATGGGCTCATTGCCCCAGTAAAGCTAGTTACAATCTCAGAGCTGTCAATGGAACGAAGTGCATCAATCATAAACTTTGCGTTGAAGGAGATTTTTAACTCCTCCCCAGTGCATTGTTTTGGCTGAATGGTTTCCGTTACTTTTCCGATCTCTGGTGCATTTGATGAAATTTCTACATTTCCATCTGGCAATGTTACCAATTTTACCACATTGGTTTTTCCTTCACGACTTAATAAGGAAGCACGCTCAATGGATTGTAAAAATTCTTTGGTTGATAAAACAATCTCCGTTTTACAGCCCTGTGGAATAATACGATTGGTATCTGGATAAGTTCCCTCCAACAGTCGGGAATAGAATAAGATATGATTTGATTTTACTAAAATTTGATTGTCGGCTACAACGATATCAACCAAATTCTGATCATCATCTATAATCTTTACCAATTCATTACAACTTTTACCCGGTACAACAATATTATAGAATCGTAGGGATTCAGAACACTCTACTTTTGCATTGCGAGAAGCAAAACGATGGCTATCTGTCGCTACAAATTTTAGTATTCCCTCTTCTAGTGTCCACATAATCCCTGTTAAGATGGGACGCATTTCAGAAGTGGCAACTGCAAAGGATGTTTGGCGAATCATTGTTTTTAATAAATCGCTTGGAATGCTAAAAACCTTATCCTCTTCTAATTGAGGTAATTGAGGATATTCATTAGCATCTAGACCATTGATTGTAAACTCGGCTTGACCTGAACGAATCAACGTAAGTAAACGATCATCTACACTAATATCAATTTCATTAGCTGGCAATTTACGTACAATTTCACTAAAAATACGTGATGGTAGCACGATGCTGCCTGGCTCGTGTACAGTAACTCCCCAATTTTCTCCCTCTTCTAATGGAACATGCACCTCAATAGAAATATCTGAATCACTACCAGTTAATGTTAAGCCTTCTTCATTTGCTGTTAGTTTAATACCTGTCAAAATTGGAATCGTTGTTCTAGTTGATACAGCTTTAGCCACATGTGAAACAGCAGTTGATAGTTTGTCACGTTGGACTGTAATTTTCATTATACCTTACCCCCGTATACAAGGATTTGTTCTACAAAAGAATTATGCATATTTCCGTATGCCGTATGCATATATAGTAAGTAATCTTTTATATTAAAAAAATAATAGTAGTAGTAATAGGCGCTGTGGATTTGTGGATATCTGCAAAAAGCGCTGAAAAGTAAAGCCTATACACATGTGGATAAGTTGTGTATAGGCTTTTTAGGTTATTCACAAATGTACACAGGAATACTAGTTTAATGGCCAGCCTTCAATTTTTCAATAAGGTTTTGGATGGTGGCCTGCAATTGAGGATCAACTGCTAATGATTTCGAGATTTTTTCATGGGCATGGATAACCGTTGTATGATCTCGTCCGCCAAATTCGTCCCCGATCTTAGGGAGTGAGGCATCAGTAAGCTCACGAGATAGATACATGGCTATTTGTCTTGGAAAAGCAACGGATTTTGTGCGTTTTTTTGCTTTAAAATCCTCTAATTTTAACGTGTAAGCTTCACCAACTGCACGTTGAATATCAATAATTGTAATGATTTTTGGCTTAGAGGAAGGAATGATGTCCTTGAGGGCCTCGGCTGCCAATTGCGTATCAATATCGCGATTAATCAGAGAAGAATAAGCAACAACGCGAATCAAAGCACCTTCTAACTCACGAATGTTGCTATCAATCTGGTTGGCAATATAAATCATAACCTCATTCGGAATATCCAGATTCTCGGCTTTGGCCTTCTTACGCAGAATGGCAATTCGAGTCTCCAGATCAGGTGGTGAAATATCCGTAATCAAGCCCCATTCAAAACGGGAACGCAATCGATCCTCCAAAGTAGGAATTTCCTTTGGCGGTCGATCGGATGAAATGATGATTTGTTTGCTTTCTTCATGCAGGGCGTTAAAAGTATGGAAAAATTCTTCCTGCGTTGATTCTTTTCCAGCCAAGAATTGAATATCATCTATAAGCAAAACATCTACACTACGATATTTATTGCGGAATTCAACCGCTTTATTATCGCGAATAGAGTTAATAAACTCATTCGTAAATTTTTCAGATGATAAATAGACCACTTTCGCAGATGGATTATGCTGAACGACATAATGGCCAATCGCATGCATTAAGTGTGTTTTACCAAGACCTACACCACCATAAATAAACAGTGGATTGTAAGCTTTCGCAGGTGCTTCAGCTACGGCTAGTGAAGCTGCATGGGCAAAACGGTTCCCCGAACCAATTACAAATGTGTCGAATGTATACTTCGGATTTAAGATACTAGGCGGTTGATCATCGCCAGCTAGAGGTTGAGATACTAATTTTGCTTTCGCCATAGGTAACTCATCAGTAAGACCGAAGTCGGGATTTTGGGGAACGACAAACTTCACCTTCATATGGATTCCTGTCGTTTCATAAAGCGTTTCTATGATAAGTGGTGAATAGCGAGATTCGAGCCAATCACGAGCAAATTCATTTGGAGCGACTACAATCAAAGAGTCTTCCTCTAATGCAGTTGCCTTTGTCGCCTTCAACCAGGTGTCGAAGCTAGGCTTGCTTAATGTTTTCTCGATTTTAGCTAAAACTTTTCGCCATAATTCTATAATCGTTGCGTCCACCTAGTAAATCCCTCCTTTCAGCACTACACAGGCATTGTGGATAATTAAAAATGCTAAATCATATGTCATCACGGACTCCCGTACCTTCTGAGAAAAAAATAAGACAATTATCCGCATAGCTGTGAGTATCTTATTCACAATGCAGAATATCTGTCCACAACCTTATCCACATGCTGTGGAAAAGTAAAAATCTGATTTCACTTATCAACGGATCAAAACAAAAACATGATATCAAATAAAAGCCATGATATCAATGGTTTTTTAATAGTTATCCACAAACACAACAAATAGTAGCCGTATTTCATCAACACCCCTATATTTTGTGTGCAACCTGTTTATAAATTTGTAGAAAACTTTTCTGTGGATAAAAAAGATATACACAGGGGCGGGAAATAATCTTTTGTGGATAGTTATTTATAGTAGAAAACAGACGATGAAAAGAAAAAAGATAGATGTAGGAGGAAGAGAAGATAAAAGTAGAGGGATTAATTTGGCAAAAGGGATTAGATAACGAGTAACTTGACTTTTTGATTATTTCTTTATATAATTCCAAAGAATGCTTGGAGGACGGAGGTGTAACTTCAATATGAGACCTACATTTAATCCTAACAACCGTAAACGTAAGAAAGATCACGGGTTCCGCAAACGTATGAGCACAAAAAATGGCCGTAAGGTTTTAGCTGCCCGTCGTCGTAAAGGTAGAAAGGTGCTTTCCGCTTAGGCCACATTTTAAAGTGGCCTTTTTCTATAGATAATACTTAAGAGTACTTCTATAGAAAAAGGTGAGAGAATATATGTGAGGAGCCAGCCCTGTCTGGCTTCTTCCTTTGTTTCTTGGTAATACTAGAAGCAGTGGAATGCGCCCTTTTTTTCCACTATAATGTTGATGGTAGGGGTGTCCACCAATGCATCGCTCGCATCGATTGCGAAAAAATGAAGAGTTTCAGAAGGTTTTTCAAAAGGGAAAATCAGCTGCTAACAAACAATTTGTTATTTATACATTAGAAAATCAGGGACAAGCCACTTTTCGAATCGGGATCTCTGCCAGTAAAAAAATTGGCAACGCTGTCACGCGTAATAAAGTTAAGCGACTTTTAAAAGAAGCGATTGCTGCGATTGAGGATCGAATCAAGCCTCATTTGGATATCATTGTAATTGTGAGACCAGGGGTAGAAGAGATGCCGCTTGCTTCCATACAGGGCTCTTTAATGCATGCTTTAAAAAGAGCAAAAGCAATAAAGGCGGTTGAGATACATAACGAAAAAAGAGGTTAGATGATAATGAAGAAATTTTTGATTGGGTTTATCCGCTTTTATCAGAAATTTATTTCACCATTAAAGCCTCCAACCTGTCGATTTGCGCCTACGTGTTCCTTTTATGCGATTGAAGCCATACGCCGTTTTGGTGTATGGAAGGGTGGATGGTTAGCTATTGTGCGAATTGCTAAATGTCATCCCTTTCATCCAGGAGGAATTGATCCAGTACCAGAGAAACATAAATAATATAATTTTCCTTAACTAAAGGAGGAACATGTCTTTGAGTAGTCGTATTCGCTATGTCCTTCTGCTTGGATTCCTTATGGTAATTCTGGCAGGATGTGGGACTGATATTGCACATCCTCCGCCAATTGGTCCTGAATCAACTGGAATCTGGGATAAATTCTTCGTTTATCCGCTATCTTGGCTGATCAAGGAATCCGCACTTTTACTTGGCGGTAGCTTCGGGCTTGGAATTTTGGTTGCGACGATTTTAATTCGTACGTTGACATTGCCACTTAACGTGAAGCAAATTAAATCTTCCAAGGCAATGCAGGTCATTCAACCAGAACTTCAAAAAATCCGAGATAAGTACAAGAATGATCCACAAAGAGTACAGCAAGAGACCATGTTATTATTCCAAAAAAATAACA
This sequence comes from Brevibacillus sp. 7WMA2, assembly GCF_010748895.1. Classification (NCBI taxonomy): domain Bacteria; kingdom Bacillati; phylum Bacillota; class Bacilli; order Caryophanales; family Paenibacillaceae; genus Brevibacillus; species Brevibacillus sp. 7WMA2. Next base: position 3,786,928 of record NZ_CP048799.1, on the reverse strand, counting down.
TTAACCCACTGGCAGGATGTTTACCGTTATTGGTACAAATGCCTATTCTTATTGCTTTTTATAATGCGATTATTCGCACGAGCGAAATTCGAGAGCAATCGTTTTTATGGATGCAGCTAGGTGAAAAGGACCCGTTCTTTATCTTGCCAGTATTAGCTGCTCTGACAACATTCCTGCAACAAAAAATGATGGGTTCTGCGATGCAAAACAACCCTCAAATGCAAATGATGTTGTACATGATGCCTATCATGATTTTGGTAATTTCTATGACGTTACCTTCTGCCCTTGCTTTGTATTGGGTATACGGTAACATCTATATGATTATCCAAACGTATTTCTTATACAAAGATAACCGTACTACTCAGAAAAGTCCCAAGGGGGGAGCTTCCAAGTGAAAAAAGCGCTAGCTTCAGCCAAAACGATTGATGAAGCTGTTGAAAAGGCACTGCGAGAACTTGGAGTATCAAGAGACAGAGTAAATGTTCGCGTACTAGAAGAGCCAAGTAAAGGATTTCTTGGTTTGATAGGTACGAGAGATGCAAAAGTAGAAGTGGAAGTACAGTATGATCCGATTGAAGAAGGACGCGGATTTTTAGCTGATGTGTTAAAGCAAATGAACCTCAATGTGAAAATCGATTCCCAAAAACAATCAGAAGGTACCGTTTTCCACATGATTGGTGAAGATCTGGGCATGGTGATTGGTCGACGTGGTCAGACATTGGATTCCTTGCAATATTTGGTTAACGTTGTAGCCAATAAACATGCAGAAAAGCACGTTCGCATTATTTTAGATGCAGAAAATTATCGAGCAAAGCGCAGAGAGGCACTAGAGAAATTAGCTTATCGTCTTGCTCAAAAAGCGATTCACACCAAACGAAACGTACGTTTGGAACCAATGACAGCGGCAGAACGAAAAGTGATTCACGCCTTTTTGCAAACACGTACTGATGTCATTACATTTAGTGAAGGTGAAGAACCGCATCGTTATATTGTGGTTGCACCGAAAACAAAGGAAAAAGAAGCCTCACGTTAGGCTTCTTTTTTTTTGTGCGTTTTACCTGATTTGATTTTGCTAATACTGTGGATAAGTCTCAATGGCAGGCGCTCTATTCATTGTGGAAAAAATATGATATGCTAAGGCGTTAGGAAAAGAATGCCTACTTCATAGTTTTGAGGTGAAATATAGTGAATATGGATACGATTGCAGGTGTGGCCACGCCCATGGGGGAAGGTGGAATTGCAGTCATTCGCGTGAGTGGCGATGATGCAATTTCGATTGTGGATAAAATCTATCGAGGTAAAAATAAGTTATCCACTGTGGATAGTCATACGATACATTATGGTGCGCTGGTAGATCCAGTTGCTAATGAGCAAGTAGAGGAAGTACTAGTTTCTGTTATGAAGGCACCACGTACTTTTACACGGGAGGATGTAGTGGAAATCAATTGCCATGGAGGTTTGATTTCTGTAGAGAAGGTCCTCGATCTGGTGCTGGAGCATGGAGCAAGATTGGCAGAACCGGGGGAATTTACGAAAAGGGCCTTCTTAAACGGCCGTATTGATTTATCACAAGCGGAAGCCGTTATTGATCTGATTCGAGCTAAAACGGATAAAGCTTTAAAGGTAGCCTTATCACAAGTAGAGGGAAAGCTGTCCAAGCTAATTAAGGGCTTGCGTCAGGAGTTAATAGAAGCAATGGCTCATATTGAGGTAACGCTTGATTATCCTGAGCATGATGTAGAAGAGTTCACCCAGAATTTCCTCCTAGGTAAGTGTGAGGAGGTAAAACAACAAGTGGCTCGTTTACTACAAACGGCTAAACAAGGTAAAATCCTGCGCGAGGGATTATCTACTGCGATCATCGGAAGGCCTAACGTTGGAAAATCGTCATTATTAAATAGCTTTGTACAGGAAGATAAGGCGATTGTAACAGAGATTGCTGGGACGACTCGCGACGTTATCGAGGAATATGTAAATGTAAGAGGGGTTCCTCTTCGTCTAATTGATACAGCTGGAATTCGGGAGACAGATGACATTGTTGAAAAAATCGGGGTAGAAAAGTCTCGCCAAATTCTTCAACAAGTCGATTTAGTGCTGCTTATGGTAAACTATAATGAGTTTTTAAACGATGATGATCTCGCTATTTTTGAGGCTGCTAAAGGCTTGCAGGTCATCATTATCGTCAATAAAACTGATTTAGAGCAAAAGCTGGATATAGATAAGATAAAAGAGGCTTTTCCGAGTGCACCTTTGATTTTAACGTCCATCAAGGAAGAGAAGGGAATCGATCAGTTAGAGCAAGCTATCGCCCATCTATTCTTTACAGGTCGTGTCCAACAGGAAGATATGACATATGTCAGTAATGCCCGCCATATTAATTTGCTGCGTCAGGCCGAACAGGCTATGGCAGATGCTATTGACGGTGTTCATCAACAAATGCCGGTAGATATGGTGCAGATAGATATTAAAAAGGCGTGGGAGTTATTAGGAGAAGTAATCGGAGAGAGTGTTGGCGAGGACTTAATTGATCAGATTTTCTCCCAATTCTGTCTCGGTAAATAGGAGGTAGAAACATGAGCACAACATACAACGGCGGGGAGTTTGACGTAATTGTTATCGGAGCGGGTCATGCAGGGTGTGAATCTGCGTTGGCAGCTGCTCGCATGGGATGTCAAACCCTGCTTATCACGATCAATCTAGATGCTGTAGCCTATATGCCTTGTAACCCGTCAGTAGGTGGCCCTGCAAAGGGACACGTAGTTCGTGAAATTGACGCTTTAGGCGGTGAGATGGGTAAAAATACAGATAAAACCTATATCCAAATGCGGATGCTTAATACAGGAAAAGGCCCGGCTGTTCATGCGTTGCGTGCGCAAGCGGATAAGTTTGCATACCAGCATGAAATGAAGAAAACGATTGAAAATACGCCAAATCTCATTTTGCGTCAAGCGATGGTTGAGGAGCTAATTGTAAATAACGGCGTGTGCGAAGGGGTTATTACCAACACTGGGGCACAGTATAAAGCGAAGGCAGTCGTCGTTACCACAGGAACATACTTACGTGGAAAGATTATTATTGGTGATCTCCAGTATGAAAGTGGACCTAATAACATGCGTCCTTCCGTGCGTTTGGCTGAGCATTTAAAAGAATTGGGCTTTGAGCTTGTTCGTTTTAAAACCGGGACACCGCCTCGCGTGCATAAAAGCAGCGTTGATTTCTCCAAGATGGAAATTCAGCCAGGTGATGAGGAACCACGTGCATTTTCATACGAAACAACAGCTTCGATTCCTGATCAATTACCATGCTGGTTAACATATACGAATCTGGAAACTCATGAAGTGATTCAGGACAATCTGCATCGTGCTCCGATGTATTCTGGTGCAATTGAAGGAACCGGGCCACGTTATTGCCCTTCTATAGAGGATAAAGTAGTACGTTTCAACGACAAACCGCGTCATCAAATCTTCCTGGAGCCAGAGGGTCGTCATACAGAAGAGATGTACGTACAAGGTTTGTCAACCAGTCTGCCAGAGGATGTTCAGTTAAGCATGCTTCGTTCTATGGACGGTATGGAAAATGCTAAAATGATGCGTCCTGGTTATGCCATTGAGTATGATTCCATTGTGCCTACACAATTGTGGCCTTCATTGGAAACCAAATTGATAGAAGGTCTGTTTACAGCAGGACAGATTAATGGTACATCAGGCTATGAAGAGGCAGCAGGACAAGGTCTAATGGCAGGGATAAATGCAGCTCGTAAGGTACAGGGAAAACCTCCAGTGATCCTAGGTCGCGAGGAAGCATATATGGGTGTTCTTATTGATGATCTAGTTACCAAGGGAACGAATGAACCTTATCGTCTGTTAACCTCTCGTGCGGAATACCGTCTCTTGCTTCGTCATGATAATGCAGATATGCGTTTAACTGACATTGGTTACGAAATTGGTTTAATCAGTGAAGAACGCCACAACAAATTTCAACAAAAACGCGAGCTAGTAGCAAAGGAAAAGGAACGTCTGCATTCAACTCGGATTCGTCCAGAACACGAATTGGCTCAGGAGGTACTTCGAGAAGCAGGTACTCCTGAACTGACAGAGGTGATTGATCTAGCTCAATTATTACGTCGTCCAGAGGTAACGTATGAGCATATCCACCGCATTTCTCCTGCTCCAGAAGAGTTAGATGTAGATGTTCGCGAGCAAGTAGAAATTCAAGTCAAATACGACGGATATATTCGTAAATCGTTAGCTCAAGTAGAAAAAATGAAAAAGGTGGAGGAAAAGCTCATTCCGAAAAGGATCGACTATACCGTTATTTCCGGTATGTCGAAGGAAGCGCGTGAAAAGCTACAAAAAATTCGTCCACTAAACATTGGTCAAGCATCACGTATTTCCGGTGTAACGCCAGCTGATATCTCTGTATTGATGATTTATATGGAGCAATTTCATCGCATGCTAAACCAAGCCGCTGAATAGAGGAGACTGGAATGAGCAAACAGGATTTTTCTGCACGCCTACAAGAAAAAGGGATTGTGCTTACTTCCGAACAATTGGACCAGTTTGATCAATATTATCGTCTATTGGTCGAATGGAACGAAAAAATGAATTTAACGGGCATTACCGAAGAGGATGAGGTATATAATAAGCACTTTTATGACTCCATTTCTTTAGCGTTTTATGTTCCGTTGCAGGATATGAAGAAAATGGCCGATGTAGGAGGAGGTGCTGGTTTTCCAAGCATTCCGCTGAAGATTTGCTTCCCTCATTTACAGATGACCATCATTGATTCCTTGCAAAAACGTATGAATTTCCTAAGTCATGTGGGTACAGAACTAGGCCTGACGGATTTGTATCCTGTGCATGGAAGAGCAGAAGAGATTGGACAGGATAAAAAGTACCGTGAACAGTTCGATATCGTATCAGCCAGAGCAGTGGCACGATTGAATTTATTAGCAGAGTTTTGTCTGCCGTTGGTTAAGCAAAACGGCTTGTTCGCTTCCATGAAGGGCCCAGACGTTACACTTGAACTAAATGAGGCGAAACGGGCTATTAAGCTACTTGGTGGTAAAACCCGTAAGGTAGAGAGCTTTGAGCTACCTGACGAAGCGGGGGAGAGAAATATCATTCTTATCAACAAAATAGAGACAACTCCCAAAACATATCCGCGTCGTCCAGGCATTCCGGCTAAAAAGCCATTGCTATAGTAGCTAGTTAAAGCATGTATATCACGGAGAAGTTGGTCCCAAATGGGGCTAACTTCTTTTTATATGTGAGCATAGGAAGGATAAATGACTCCATTTTTCACATAAAAATAAAAGAAAACAGGAAAAGTTTTAGCCCAAATAGCCGTTATACAAAGAGAGATATTTCATCCAGATTTTGTTACCCCTCAATGTAAACCAAATTCCAGTGTCTGTAGAAGAGGGCGGAGAGGTCGAACGGAAAGAGATGAAGTAGAAAAAGAAGAGAAAATATTTGTATCAAAGGTAACAAGCTGGAAGAGAAAAAGCCGTAATGAAGAGAAATAAGACATCGCCATGTTTCACGTGAAACACAAAGATTATCTGTTTCGTCGGCAGGACTTTAAGCTTATGATGAAGAATACTTTGAAGCATAGAGGTGCCGGTTCTATCCGACATCGTCCTGTGCGAAATGTATAGTAACAAAAGCCTTAAGCCAGAGAAGAGATGTTCATATTCTTCTCTCTTTGCTTGTAAAGCGATAAATGTTGGGGAAATGATAAACCTAAGGCACTATCATCGCTGAATTTTGGCCATCAATAAAGAATTGGCCACCAAGAGTTTTTCTAACAGTGTGTAAAGAAGTGGGGGATTTCAGAATGACAGTAAAAAATCAATTTTCACGTTTGTTTGGTCTCTCGGATAAAGCGGAAAACGAGGAGATTAAGCAAATCCCAGTTGATGAGATTGTCCCCAATCCTTATCAGCCTAGAACTGTGTTTGACGATGGGAAAATTGAAGAATTGTGCCAAACCATTAAGACACATGGTATTATTCAACCGATTGTGGTTCGTGTTCGTAATAACCAGTTTGAGATCATTGCGGGAGAGCGCAGATGGCGTGCATCAAAGAAAATCGGTATGGAACGGATACCCGCTATTGTAAAAGATTTTAATGATACACAGACAGCTTCTATTGCTTTAATCGAGAATTTACAACGTGAAGGATTAACGGCCATTGAAGAGGCCTATGCTTATCAAAAACTGATTGACCTTCATAATCTAACGCAGGAGAGCTTAGCGCAACGATTGGGCAAAGGGCAATCGACCATCGCTAATAAATTACGGCTTTTACACTTGCCTCAACAGATTCAGGAAGCTCTCATGGCAAGACGAATTACAGAGCGACACGCACGTGCTTTGATACCGTTAAAGGATGCAGAGCTACAGATTAAGCTATTAGAAGAGATTTCTTTGCGGGAGCTTAATGTGAAGCAAACGGAAACCAGAGTGAAGCAATTATTAGAAATGATGGACAATCCTAAGCCTGAGAAGGAAAAACGGGGAAGATTTAAGGCCTTTTCACGTGATTCGCGCATTGCTATCAATACTGTGCGTCAATCTATTGATATGGTGATTCAAACAGGGCTACCTGTGGAAACCGATGAAGAGGATTACGATGAATATTATCAATTTACGATTCGTATCCCTAAAAATCAAAAACCTCAGTCATAAAGCGGCATGAGCCGCCTTTCTTTTTCTGTATGATTATGTATATATGGAATACGGGCATCATCTAAAATGTGTACTTTATCAACAAAATCGTTCTTACAAACAGCTAATTTTGCGCGAACAGCGTCAGGAATACGACAAGCTGCTCTCACAAGTAACATGTACAAATGAGGTGGAGATTTTGGGGAAAGTAATTGCAGTAGCCAATCAGAAAGGCGGCGTTGGTAAAACAACCACTGCTGTGAATCTAAGTGCTTGCTTGGCTAGTATAGGCAAAAAGGTTTTATTAGTGGATATCGATCCACAAGGGAATGCTACAAGTGGTGTTGGTATTAATAAAGCCGATGTACGTTATTGCGTATACGATGTACTAATTAATGACATCAGTCCAATTGAAACAACTCTGCCCACTGAGATTGAGGGGTTATCTATTATCCCTGCTACGATACAATTAGCAGGTGCAGAAATAGAGCTAGTACCTACCATTTCACGAGAAATTCGCTTAAAAAAGGCACTAGAGGTCGTGAAAGATAACTATGATTTTGTTATTATAGATTGCCCTCCGTCTTTAGGGATTCTTACAGTCAATTCGCTGACAGCCTCCGACTCGGTGATCATTCCCATTCAATGTGAATATTATGCGCTTGAGGGGCTTAGTCAGCTTTTAAATACAGTTCGATTAGTTCAAAAGCATTTAAATGCTAATCTAGCTATTGAAGGAGTATTGTTAACGATGCTAGATGCGCGTACGAATTTAGGCATTCAAGTAATTGATGAGGTAAAAAAATATTTCCAAGATAAAGTGTATCAAACAATTATTCCACGCAATGTGCGACTAAGTGAAGCACCATCGCATGGACAAGCAATTATCAGCTATGATCCACGTTCGAGAGGGGCCGAAGTTTATACTGAATTGGCTAAGGAAGTGGTCGGTATATGAGTAAACGCTTGGGAAAAGGGTTAGGCGCCTTAATAACCTCTAATTTGATTGAAGAGAGCGAGCAAGTTACAGACGTCGAAATCAGTGAGATCCGTCCCAATCCATACCAGCCTCGTAAAGAATTTGAACCAAAAGCTTTGCAGGAACTAGGGGAATCTATCAAGATTCATGGCATCATTCAGCCGTTAATCGTCCGAAAGAGTATTAAAGGATATGAGTTAGTGGCGGGAGAACGACGTCTGCGTGCTGCTAAATTGGCAGGCTTAAAGAAAGTCCCTGTCGTTATCAAAAGCTATACAGACCAACAGATTATGGAGCTTGCTCTCATTGAAAATTTGCAGCGGGAAAACTTAAATCCGATGGAAGAAGCCGAGGCATATTTTAAATTAATGGAGCATTGTTCCTATACCCAAGAGGAATTAGCACAAAAAGTAGGGAAAAGTCGTCCCCATGTAACCAATATCATGCGATTGTTACAGTTGCCTGATAAAATAAAAGAGCTAGTCGCTACATCTTCCTTATCCATGGGACATGCGAGAGCGTTGATTCCTGTAGAAGATGCAGATTTACAATGGAAACTGGCTCGTGATGTGATTAAGTACGAGTGGACGGTACGCCAATTGGAGGAAACGGTGAAACAACTGCATGTTTCACGTGAAACCAAAAAGAAAAAGTCTGTTACAAAGGAAAAGGTATACGTTCAATGGGAGCAACGTCTACAGAATCGTTTTGGAACGGGTGTTCAAATCAATAAAACGAATAAAAAGGGAAAGATAGAAATAGAATTTTACTCCGATGACGATCTGCAACGCATTCTTGATATTTTGCAAATAGAAGAGTAAAGGGGATTTTCCTATGTCAGTGACTTATTTGGATAATGCCGCATCTTCTTGGCCAAAGCCACCCCAGGTAAAAGAAGCAATGATAGAAGTAATAGACGATTACGCAGCCAATCCTGGTCGTGGAGGACATGCACTGGCGATGAAGGCCAGTAAAGCGTTGTTTCGGACGCGTGTACAACTTGCTAGGTTGTTCGGGATTGAGAACCCGAATAACCTCTTTTTTTACCAAAATGCAACTCAAGCACTCAATCAGGCGATAAAAGGCTTCCTACAGCCGGGGGATCATGTAGTAACCTCATCGATTGAACACAATTCTGTACGCAGGCCACTTGAATATTTGCGCGCGAAGCTTGGAATTGAAATTACATATGTCAGGCCGCGTGAAGATCAGTTCTTTTATGCTGAAGATTTTGCCCAAGCATTTCGGAAAGAGACCAAATTGCTTGTGGTTAGCCACGCTTCTAATCTAACAGGTATGATCTTACCGATTAAGGAGCTTGGAGAATTGTGTGAGCATCATCGGCTTACCTTCTTGGTGGATGCTTCGCAGACAGCAGGTGTTCTACCTATAGATGTTGCCGATATGAAGATTGATATGTTAGCTTTTCCTGGGCATAAGGGGCTATACGGACCACAAGGAACAGGATGCTTATTTGTCAGAGATGAGATTAGTCTGGAACCATTACTACATGGTGGGACCGGAAGCCAATCCGAGGCTATTGAGCAGCCAACGACCAGGCCAGACCGCTATGAAAGCGGAACAGCTAATACGGTTGGTATTGCGGGGCTAGGTGCCGGTGTATCGTTCGTCCTGGAAACTGGGATTGAGAAAATTCATCAACAGGAATGGGCATTAGCAAAAATGACCCTTGAGGAATTAATGAAGATAGACGGGGTAGAGGTATATGGACCAGACCTGTCAATCGAACGGGTTGGGCTGGTTGCGTTTAATATAATGGGAGCAGATGCTTCTGAGATTGCCTTCATTTTAGACCAACAATACCAAATCGCTGTGAGGGCTGGTTATCATTGCACTCCGCTTGGCCATGAAACAGTTGGTACTGAAAAAAGAGGCGCTGTGAGAGCCAGCTTTGGGGTATTTAACGACGAAAATGACGTGAGACGACTGATTTCGGCAATCAGGGAGATTTCTGAGGCATTTTATGTCGGATAAAAGAGGATGAAGATGAAAAAGGCAACCTTACTAGCGTGTGAGGTCGCCTTTTTTACTATCAACTACCGTCTCGTATAAACGGTATATCCTTATATGTGTAATCAAACGGGGAAAACAATTGAGATGATGCTTTGTGAATAGCTGAGGCAATAATATCAGCCATACTGACTACAACATGTAGCCGAGTGTTTTGTAGGACGAAATACTCCATAAAGCCACCTACATTGACAATTCCGGTGATATGGAAGTGTCCAACAGCGGGTAACTCTTTTTTTACTCCAGCTCCTGGTTTCACTGGACCATCAACGACGTTAATATATCCTACATGCTGGTATTGCCCTAGACAAGCATCAATGGCTACGATGAGAGCATTAGGATGCTTTTCTGTTATCAGCGCGATCTGATCCGCAAGATTAACAGCATGCACAGGTGATTCAAGTGTCCCATATACGAAAATATCGTCAAGAAAATATGTGTGTAGTCGAGAGCCAACCAAAGGACCTAAGGCATCACCGGTAGAGCGATCTGTTCCGATGCATAGGACTACTAGATCCTGATCTGCTGACTTTTGGAGGAAGCGTTCATAAAGATGCTCAGACAAGTGTCTCGTAGCTGACTCATGCGTGTGGTCAACCCTAAAGGGAGGATAAGAAACATCCCGATTCTCTTCAAATCGTTTCATAGATACCTCCACGAAATAAAAGTATTCCTAGTATATGGAGATTTAGGATGTTTTATACCTGAGGGGGGGATTGAGATTAGAAATTGATTAAAAACTGCAAGAGAAAGTAGAAGAGAGAGTCGTCTCCGGGTAAAATAGATAATGCTTTACGAATAAGCTGGTGAGTAAGTGTGATAGAGGCTGGAGGAAAAGGAGAGGGCACAAAGATGGAAAATACCGTCTTGATCGCTTTTGATTCAACACAGCAAGCATTACGGGCAGAAATGTTATTAGAATATGAGGATATCGAAATTGATACCCGACCGACGCCTAAGGAAATTACGGCTGGATGTGCACTATCTATTGAATTTCCCAGCGAATCATTTGAACGCGCACTGGCTATCATCACTTCACAGCACGTAGTCATACGTGGATTTTTTCATTATGAAAATGGAACTTACGTAGAGATAGGTTTGTAAAAGAAAGGGGTTAAAGAGACTTGGAGGAAATACAACAGGACTTGAATGCTAACTTGACTGCATTTCAAAAGATGTGGAATCAGGTATATGGAGTACTATCAAATCCAGATTTTTGGGTGGATAAAGGGTTTGCTTTGATTGGGATTATTCTCATTATTGTGTTAGCCCGGATTTTAGTAACCATTATTGGAAAATCAGTTGATCGCATTTTTAGTAATCGAGAGAAAAGTATGATTCAATTTGACAGACGTCGAGTAGATACGATGCGCATACTGGTTAAAAATGTGGCTAGATACACAATCTATTTCGTTACTCTATTGGTGGTACTAAGACAGGTAGGACTAGATTTGCAGCCGGTATTAGTAAGTGCGGGTGTATTGAGTCTTGCTGTAGGTTTTGGAGCGCAGAGCTTAGTAAAAGACGTAATTACAGGATTTTTCATTATTTTTGAAGATCAATTTGCTGTAGGAGATATGGTAACGATCAATGGAGTGACAGGGACCGTCATGGTTATTGGTTTGCGTATCTCCAAAATTAAAAGCTGGACGGGAGAAGTGCATATCTTTCCGAATGGTACGATTAATCAAGTGACTAATTTCTCGGTTCAGAATTCAGTGGCTTTTGTTGATGTGTCTGTCGCTTATGAGGAAGATTTGACACATGTAGAAGAGGTTTTAAAGGAAGTCGTAGAGAAAATGGGGAAAGAAGAAGAGGATATTGTCAATCAACCACAGGTATTGGGTGTTCAAGCGTTGGGACCGTCAGAGGTCATTATTCGTGTGACAGCAGAGTGTAAGCCTAATACGCATTTTGGTATTATGCGTAAGATGAGAGCACGAATTAAACAAGAATTTGTTCGTAGAGGTATTGAAATCCCATACCCTAAAACTGTTATGATGGGAAAAGATAATAAAGTGATAAATCCAGGTGGGTGAATTCATGGAAAGAAAGCAATTTGATCTGGGGGATATTGTCCAGATGAAAAAACAGCATCCATGCGGCACAAATGCATGGAAGATTATTCGTATGGGGATGGATATTCGAATTAAATGTACGGGATGCGATCACAGTGTGATGATTCCGAGATTGGAATTTGAAAAGAAGATGAAAAAAGTATTGGTGCCAGCAGCGCCAAAAGAGTCCGTAGAAGAATAGCTGTAGAGATGCTGAATGCAAAAAAGATGCCTCGGTTATAGGGGCATCTTTTTGTGTATAGAAAAAACTTTCCACAAAAATAAATAAAAAAATGTGGATAACCCAAAAAGTGAAAACCCATATATAGCAAGGCTTTCACTTGTGTATAACTTTTTTTGAAAAAACTATCCACAAAGATATCCACAGGCTTATCCAGGATAGAATTGAATAATTTTGTGACAATTTATCACAATAAAAGAGATGAACACGATCCCATCCAATTTTCTTACATAAAAAATAACGAATCTAGCCTGTTTAGAAATGATGATGGAACTGTTACGTTAGTAGAAAGGAGCAAGTTGCTATGATTTTTCTCAAAGGAAAAAATCTGGTATGGGCAGTTGTTGCATGCACATTTTTTATCCACAGCAGCTTCATGTCTATTTCCTTTGCCTATCCACAAGTGGGTAACAAAGAGACACAACGAACATCATATCAAAATCGCAAAGAAATTCCAACCATTTTTACATGGAATTTATCAGATATTTATCCAAATGTATCAGCGTGGGAAAAAGATAAGCAGGAGACAAAGCGATTAGCCGACGCTTTTGCAACTCAGCAGGGCAAATGGGGGAAATCAGCAAAGGCGCTTGCTCAAGGGATGGAAGCGTATAGTCAATTGATGCGGTTACTCGATAAGGTGAATGTGTATGCTACATTGAATTTTGATATACAAACGGCTAATCCAAGTGCTCAGGCAATTGTCAACCAAGCCGAAAAAATCCGAGTATATGTTAAGGAACGAACCTCTTGGGTAGGTCCAGAGCTTGTTTCTATTCCCGATCAAAAGATGAAACAGTTTTTACAGGCACCAGAATTAGCCCCTTATAAACCATTTATTCAAGAAACAATACGTGTAAAACAGCACATGCTCCCAAGAGAACAGGAGCAATTGTTGGCTTCCTTTTCTTCGTTGGGGGGAACGCCAGAAAATATTTATAAGATGATTTCCAAAGACATCCCACTGCCTCTGATAAAAGATGAAACAGGTAAGATGGTGCCGTTAACCAGAACAAACTATGCCACTTATTTGGAAAGCAAGGATCGGCAAGTAAGAAAATCCGCCTATCAAGCCATGTATCGGACACTAGAGAAATATCAGGATACCTTGGCTCAGACGCTGGCAGGACAAATTAAAGCAAATAACCTATATGCATCAAGTAGAAAGTATAAGAATGCTTTGGAAGCTAGTCTTACACCAAATCAGGTGCCTGTAGAGGTATACGATCAACTCATTTCCACTGTGAATAAGAACATACCGCTCTTGGAGCGTTATCTTAGGCTACGTAAAGAGATGCTTTCATTACCAGAGCTTCATATGTATGACTTATATGTACCCCTTGTAGATCAAAAAAATGATTATATCCCCTATGAACAAGCAAAGGACTTGGTTATAAACGGGCTTGCACCACTTGGTGAGGAGTATGTATCTGTGATTAAAAAAGCGTTGGATAATCGATGGATAGATGTATATTCTACACCTGATAAAAGAACAGGGGCTTACCAATGGGGGGCTTACGATACCCATCCTTATGTTTTATTAAATTATCAAGGCTTAAAAGGAGATGTCTCAACTATTGCCCATGAATTGGGACATGCTATGCAATCGTATTACACAAACAAGGCACAGCCTTATATAACTTCGGGTTATCCGATTTTCACGGCCGAGGTTGCTTCCACTATGAATGAAAATCTACTATTTACGAGCCAATATAAAAAGGCAAAGACAAATAAAGAGAAAATGGCATTACTCGTGCAAAACTTAGAAAATTTCCGTACCACCTTATTTCGTCAAACTCAATTTGCCGAATTTGAGAAAGCCATGTATGAAGCTGATCAACGCGGTGAAGCACTACAAGCGGACTCCCTTAAGAAAATGTATCTGGATATCAATAAAAAATATTATGGCAAGCAGGTAGTTATGGATCAGGAGATCGCCATGGAATGGGCCCGCGTCCCTCATTTTTTTTATAACTTTTATGTCTATCAATATGCTACAAGCTTTGCGGCATCCGTAGCTCTTGCGAAACAAGTAGAAGAGGGCGGGAAACCAGAAGCTGAACGTTTTATCAAGACGTTACTTTCATTGGGCAGCTCTAAGCCGCCGCTTACTGTTTTGAAGGAGGCGGGGGTAGATATGACCACAGCTAAACCAATAGAGGATGCGATGAAGGTATTTGAAGAGAGACTAGATGAATTGGAAGGATTGCTGAAGGAAGCTAAGAAGAAAACCTAGGTAAGCTGGGTTTTCTTTTTTATTGCTTTGATAAGGAGTAGATGTATACGTAGGTTCGAGAGTTGGAATTGTAGGACTGGCAAATGTCTTGTAAAGGAAACATCTCGTAAATAAAACATCTCGTAAAGAAAACGAAGCAAACTCCTAATAATAAAGGTTTTTTTCTATAAATAGCTTACAGGAAATAGACTATTAATCCAATTTGGGATGAATAAAAAAAAGACCGCCTACGATATCGTTATGGCGATCTTCGTTATAAAAAATTACGTCGATTTACAGTTCGTAGCACCTTATTACTTTGGCTCCTTTTTGATAAAAAAAGAGAGCAGAATTATTACCGCACTTATTGCTAATTCCCAATAGAAAAGCGTATAGAAAGAATCTAAAGGGTGTTTGTAGTATCCTTTAGTAAATTTATATTCTTCTAACGCGAACCATTCACCCCAAACCATCGCCAAAAATAACTGAAAAAACGCTCCAAAAAGAAAAGCAACCCCTATCTTAAACATAAAATCTGAATCCCTCCTAAATACGGAATATATTTAAAATACTACAAATGATATGGAATATCCAATTATTGTATGCTAATATAAAAATACTTAAATTTTACAATAATGGAGGAATTAGTATTGTGAAAAAGCTAGTAAGTTTATCATTAGTGGCAGCATTAACAATTGGAATTTCAATGCCTTGGATGGGGAATAATGTCCAAGCCAATGAGTTACCGGCTACGTTGAGCGAAAGCAGCATTGTCCCAGACAAAATTGAATACATCACAAGTGAAAAAGGCGAAAGAGTACCTGTTATTTACATCGCTGATCCTGATAAGGCCCAAAAATTTATGGAACAGAATGGATTTAAAAAAGAATCCGCCATCAAGGATCAAACTGCTAAAGACAGTGAAAAAAGAAAAGGTATCCAGCCAGCTCTTTTTGATACTTATGAATATGTTGATTACGTTGGACCTATGAAATACGATTATCGAGTGGACTATACAGAAAATAGGACAAAAAAGGATTTTGAATGGGAACGTACAGTGGAGAGAGATGCATTCTCCGAAACGTCAATAACTGTGGGCGGGGACTTTGAAAAGATTTTTAAGGCAGAGGTAGGAAAGAAATGGTCTGAAAAATTCACCTATAAAGATACATTTACCGTGAAAATTCCTCCCAAAAAACAAGGGGAAATTTGGACCTGGAATAATGCTAAGGTGTATAAATTTAAAGAAATTGGAACGTTCAGTACAGTCAATTTCACCGCCACTCTAGTAACCAATTATTTTGGTAATAGTATCGTCGTTACAGACTTTAGAGATCCTCATGGCAAACCTCCTAGAAAATAAAAAGAGCACATAGCAATAACTCACGAAACTCCTTCTCTATTGTTCCAGTTTGGTAGCTTCCTTGTGAGCTTACCGGGATTAGTCGTGACAAGAGTCACCGTTCCCCCGGCCCCAAAAAGTAAGACCGCCATTAAGCCTTCCAAAGTCTGACGATCTTACCCTATGCTAGTCAATCCCATTGAGAGATAGCCTATTGTATAGAATCGTAGGTGCGCCAGCATCTACGTTTTTTTATTTACTCCATACCTAAACCTTATAGGATATATATAATTTTTACGCAACAAAATGTACTGCATACAATAAAACTATACAGTCAGGGAAGCGATATAAAATTGCAATAGGCATTAAGAAATGAAACAATGAGTTTATTGACAAGATAGGCGCTATATTTTGTATGAAATTTGAAACTCTATATCCCAAAAGGAAAAGCGGTATTATAACTGACTGTAAAATTAAGGCTGAACTTGATTTAAAAACGACGACTTTTTATAAGATATGAAACAAATATGAAAAAGAAATTTTAGGTCAAGTTGTGGGAACCATTTCTATTAAAGATTGGGAACTGTGTGATTGTATTATAACCAGTAAGTCTTTATACTAAAGAGCATGTTCTATTTCGGAAAATAAGGAGTGTATATATACATGGGTTCGAGCGTTGGAATTGTAGGTCTTCCGAATGTTGGGAAATCTACCCTATTTAATGCAATTACGCAAGCGGGAGCAGAATCCGCAAACTATCCTTTCTGTACCATTGATCCTAACGTGGGTATCGTAGAAGTACCTGATCCACGTCTAAACAAATTAACAGAGATCGTTGTTCCAAACAAAGTTGTACCTACCGCTTTTGAATTCGTGGATATCGCTGGTTTGGTTAAAGGAGCGAGCAAAGGGGAAGGATTGGGGAACCAATTTTTGGCCCATATTCGTGAAGTAGATGCGATTGCACAGGTGGTACGTTGCTTTGAAGATCAGAACATTGTACACGTTGCAGGTAAAGTAGACCCTCTAAGCGATATCGAAACCATTAACCTGGAATTGGTATTTGCTGATTTAGATTCCGTTACTCGCCGTATTGATCGTATGGGGCGTAAAGCGAAATCAGGTGATAAAGAGGCAAAGGTAGAGCTTGAGGTATTAGAAAAACTAAAGGCCGCTTTTGAAGAAGGTCAAGCAGCACGTGGTGTTGAGCTAACAGAAGATGAGCTTAAAATCATTCGTGACCTGCACCTGTTAACCATTAAACCAATGCTGTATGTTTGTAATGTAGCGGAAGACGGCATCCACAATGCTGATGAGAATCCGCATGTGCAAGCAGTTCGCAAGCATGCTGAAGCTGAAGGCGCTGAGGTAGTTATTATCAGTGCAAAAGTAGAATCCGAAATTGCTGAATTAGAAGGCGAAGACAAGGAAATGTTCCTAGAAGAGCTAGGACTGCAAGAATCAGGTCTTGACCGCTTGATCCGAGCTGCTTATTCCTTGCTTGGTTTGATTACGTACTTCACGGCTGGGGTTCAAGAGGTGCGTGCATGGACAGTTCGTCGCGAAACCAAGGCTCCTCAGGCTGCTGGTGTTATTCATACAGACTTTGAGCGTGGATTTATTCGTGCCGAAGTGGTAGCTTATGATGATTTGGTAGCGGCGGGCAATGTGAATGCTGCTCGTGAAAAAGGGAAATACCGCTTGGAAGGTAAAGAATACGTGGTAAAAGATGGCGACGTTATTCATTTCCGTTTCAACGTGTAATCTCTTGATTTGTCTTTAATGGTTTGTTATAATGCTTAAATGCGAGTATGGAAATGGGTGCCTCTAGTAGGTTTCATTAGCACTCGCTCCTTGCCCTTTTTTAAAGGGCCGCTAGTCCAAAAGGAGGTGAAGAAGGTATGCGTCAATATGAAGTAATGTACGTATTGCGTCCAGACCTTGAAGAAGAGAAAGTGAAAGCGAATGTAGCTCGTTATAGCGAAATCGTTACTAACAATGGTGGAGAAATCACCAAGCTTCAAGAAATGGGTAAGCGTCGTCTTGCTTATGAAATCCAAAAGTTCAAGGATGGTTTCTACGTTTTGATGAACTTTAAAGCTAACGCTGAGGTTGTTTCTGAAACTGAGCGTTTGATGAAAATTAACGACGACGTTATTCGTTTCCTTTTCGTAAGAGAAGATCAGTAATCGTTGTCGCGGGGAGGGAGTCTTATGCTAAATCGTGTTATTCTAATTGGAAACTTAACCAAGGACCCTGAATTGCGTTATACGCCCAATGGTGTTGCGGTAACGACCTTTACCTTGGCGATAAATCGTCCTTATTCTGGAGCCGGTGGCGAAAAAGAAACGGACTTTATCAATATTGTAGCATGGCGTCAATTGGCTGATCTATGTGCAAACTATCTTCGTAAAGGTAGAAAAGCTGCTGTAGAAGGTCGTTTACAAACCAGAAGCTATGATAATAAAGAAGGTAAAAGAGTATACGTAACAGAAGTTGTCGCAGATAACGTGCAATTCCTAAGCTCACGTGAAGCGAGTGAAGGAAACACCGGCTATGACCCTGGTCCAAGCTATGGTGGCACGCGTCCGGCTTCCAAAGGTAATAACGATTCATTTAATGACCCCTTCGCCGATTCTGGAAAGCCGATTAACATCTCAGATGATGATCTGCCTTTCTAGTTAAGTTCTAGATCGTATGTAAACTATCATAACTTGAAAAGGAGGGACTCTCATGGCACGTAAAGGACGTCCTAATAAACGCCGTAAAGTTTGCTACTTTACTGTTAATAAGATTAAAAAGATCGATTATAAAGATATTGATCTTCTTAAGAAGTTCATCAGTGAGCGTGGTAAAATCTTACCTCGTCGTGTAACTGGTACTTCTGCTAAATATCAACGTAGATTGACAATCGCTATTAAACGCGCTCGTCAAGTAGCGTTGCTGCCATATACGGCTGAATAGAATCAATAAAGTCAAAGGGGGGCACAGAGCGTGGCCCCTCTTTTTCCATATTTATAAGAGGGGAGTCGCTCCTGTTTGCCTAATCGAACAAAACAACTAGCAGAAAGTGCTTTGTTACTGGGAATTGCAGGCGTGTTTCTCTTTGTAAGCCTTGCAACTCCTCTATCTGGCGTATTCTCTTTCTTGTTGCCTATTCCGTTCATTATTTTAGCCATGAGACGTACTGGCAAACAAATGATTATCATAGCAATAGCATATGCTGTACTTGGGCTGATCATTAGCTCGATTGCTGGTGTTATTTTTGCGATATCTGCCGTATTGCTGGGCTGGGTGATGGGCTTTGCGTATAGGAATACCAATCGGGCATTTCCAAGTATTTTTGCAGGTTCTATTGTTAAAGCGCTGTCTTATGTATTTTTAGTGTATGTATCATCGAAGCTGATGGGCATTGATATTGTTCAGCAATTCCATGAAGGAAAAGAATTAGTTTTAAATAATCCGCAGCTTTTGGAGTTAAGGCCTCCAGAGTTTACCGTAGAGGCATGGAAAAAATTTTTAATTGACATATTTGAGATGTTGACCATGCTGTTGCCGTTTATCATTATGTTTGGTAGCTTTGTATCTACCACGTTCATTCATTGGATGGCACGGCTGATCAGTAAAAGACTGTCCATTCAAATTCCAGCTTTGCCACCTATACGACAATGGCAATTACCGAGATCACTTCTGTTTTTTTATGTGGTTACGTTGCTGTTTATGTTCTTCAATAGGAATACAATGGGTCAAACAACGACTAGTTCTTTGTTATTTAACTTGTTTTATGCACTGCAATTCCTGTTTTTTATTCAGGGAGTAGGGTTTGTTGCATTCGTTGTTGATAAATATAAGAGCAAATGGCGTTTTCCATATGTCTTTGCTGGAGTATTTATTTTTCTCATCCTAGCTACTATACTTAATATAGGCGGGGTAGTATTATTGTTGACTACCGTATTAGGATTCGTGGGATTGCTTGATTTGGGCATACGATTACGTACTAGACTTGAGAGTAGAAAGTGAAGAGGAGCTGAGTAAATGCCCAAGTTCCTGTTTAAACGTTGGTATGGCTTACATATGGTTTTAGCTTTAAGTTTTAGCTTAGTGCTTGTCGCCATCTTAACGTTATATCACTGGATATATGGCGCGATAGGGATAGTGTGCATTATCGGTCTCATATTAGCCACGCTTCAAATTGAAAAGAGATTTCAGCAAGACTTAAAAATGTATATTGCCACTATTAATCATCGAGTTAAGAAGGCAAGTGAAGGCGTATTGCAGGAAATGCCGATTGGGATACTGCTGTTTAATGAGGATCGAGAGGTTGAGTGGACGAATCCTTATATGCAACAAATGACCAATATGGAGAATTTGATCGGAAAAGAACTAGCGGAACTATTTCCTGCTCTTGAATGGAAAGCAGAACAGAAAAAGCTTGATTTCACCTTTGGCGAGCGGATTTATGAGGTTTTAATTCGCCCCGAGGAACGTTTGCTGTATTTTACCGATGTAACCGAATATAAAGAGCTAGCAATTCGGTATCAGCAAGAAAAAACCATTGTGGGTATCATTCATCTCGATAACCTTGATGAACTGAGTCAGGTAATGGATGACCAAAGCCGTACATTACTTACGACCAGTGTATCTGGTGTGATACTCGAATGGGCACAGAAGCATGGGATTTTACTTCGTCGCATGAGTTCTGATAAGTTTTTAGCGGTTATGGATCGCGCTACCTTGGATCGGTTAGAAGAAACACGTTTTGATATCTTGGATGTCGTGCGCGAAATGACGGCTGACAACAAGATTCCTATTACGTTATCCATTGGGGTAGGTGCAGCAATGCCAAGCCTAGTGGAAGTGGGCAAAAATGCTCAGTCCAGTCTAGATATTGCTCTTGGACGCGGTGGTGACCAAGCAGCGGTGAAGGTTGGAAATAAATTAACCTTCTATGGTGGCAAGTCGAATGCCGTTGAAAAACGGACGCGTGTTCGTGCGCGAGTTATTGCTCATGCGCTACGTGATTTAATCCACGAAGCTGAGCAAGTTATTGTCATGGGACATAAGAATGCCGATATGGATTCTATCGGTGCTTGTCTTGGTGTGATAAAAACCGTACAAATACACAACAAACCAGGCTTTATTGTGTTGGACGAGGTAAATCCAGCGATTGAACGACTTATGAAGGAAGTGAATCAATCCACGCTAGCGGAAGCATTCATTTCACCAGATCAAGCCCTACAGATTGTATCTTCAAGAACTTTATTAGTGATTGTAGATACACATCGTCCGTCACTTGTGGTTGAATCCCGTCTGTTGCAAGAAACCAGCCGCATTGTGGTTATTGATCACCATCGCCGTTCTGAGGAATTTATTAATGATCCAGTTCTGTTGTATTTGGAGCCATACGCTTCCTCTACAGCAGAGCTAGTTACGGAGCTTCTACAGTACCAGACTGATCGTGTTAGCCTAGATAGCGTGACTGCTACAGGGCTATTAGCCGGGATTGTAGTTGATACCAAAAGCTTTGCATTCCGTACAGGTTCACGTACCTTTGAGGCAGCCTCCTTCTTGCGGAGGAATGGTGCCGATACTGCAATGGTGCAGCGTTTCTTGAAAGAGGATATCCAACAGTTTGTCAAACGCGCACGCGTAGTTATGAATACAGAGGTGTATCGTGACAAGATGGCAATCGCTGTGGGTGATCCTAAGGAAACCTACACTCAGGTACAGGTAGCACAAGCAGCAGAGGCTCTATTAACACTTGAGGGAGTTCAGGCTTCGTTTGTCATTGCTATGCGAGCTGATGAAGTAGTTTTAATAAGTGCCCGTTCCTTAGGCGATATAAATGTACAGTCCATCATGGAAAAAATGGGTGGAGGCGGTCATTTAAATGGAGCCGCTACTCAGATGAAAGATATTGCCATACCTGACGCTGTACGATTGTTAAAAGATGTTATAGACACAGAATTGTAAAGGAGGACGTTTCAAATGAAAGTAATCTTTTTGAAGGATGTAAAAGGACAAGGAAAAAAAGGTGAAATCAAGGAATTGTCTGAGGGCTACGTACGCAATTTCTTACTTCCTAGAGGCTTAGTAAAAGAAGCAACAGAGGGAAACGTTAAGAATTTAGAGGCACAAAAAAAGAGTGAAGATAAAAGAAAAGAGCAAGAAAAATTAGAAGCCCAACAATTGGCTGAGAAAATGAATGAAATGACCGTTAAAATAAAAGGGAAAGCCGGTGAGGGCGGACGTCTTTTTGGTGCGATTTCCAGCAAGCAGGTAGTAGAAGCGTTGGAAGAGCAATTTAACGTAAAAGTGGATAAACGAAAATTAGATATGGAGCCTATTCGTTCTTTAGGTGTTACACAAGTAAAAACAAAGCTCCATCATGATGTTGTAGCAATTTTAAAAGTACATGTAGTAGAAGAGTAAAATTTGAACAGAAGTTGAGGGGTGTGAAGTGAGCGATTTATATTTGGACCGAGTGCCGCCGCAAAATATAGAGGCGGAAGAATCGGTGTTGGGTGCGATTTTCTTATCCAAAGAAGCGCTTATTACTGCGATGGAACTCCTTCGCCCAGAAGACTTCTATAAAACTTCTCACCAGCGTATCTTCAATACCATGCTTGCTCTTTATGAAAGAGGAGAGCCTGTTGACCTTGTAACCGTTACGGCAGATTTACAGGATCAAAAGGTCTTGGAAGAAACGGGTGGTGTTGTCTATTTAACATCCCTCGCTAGCTCTGTTCCTACAGCGGCCAATATTGAGTATTATGCCAAGATCGTAGAAGAGAAATCATTGCTTCGTCGATTAATTCGTACAGCAACTAAAATTGCTAATGATGGCTACTCACGTGAGGATGAAGTAGGCGAAATCATTGCGGATGCGGAAAAATATATCCTAGAGATCGCACAAAACCGCAATAGCGGAGGGTTTATTCCTATTCGTGATGCTTTGATGGAAACCTATGAGCGTATTGAATTTTTAAGCCAAAGAAAAGGCGATATAACAGGTATTCCATCTGGTTATCCTGATTTAGATAAAATGACGGCAGGTTTTCAACGATCTGACCTGATTATTTTAGCTGCTCGTCCTTCTGTAGGTAAAACAGCGTTTGCTTTGAACGTAGCGCAGAACGTTGCCGCGAGGGCGAATGAAACAGTAGCTATCTTTTCTCTTGAGATGTCAGCGTCTCAGCTTGTACAACGTATGATTTGTGCGGAAGGGAATCTAGATGCTTCCCGTATGCGCTCTGGTGGGTTGGAAGAGGATGATTGGCAAAAGCTAACGATGGCAATTGGTACTTTAGCGAAGGCCCCCGTCTATATTGATGATACACCAGGTATAACCGTACAGGATATTCGTGCAAAATGTCGACGTCTTCAAACTGAAAAAGGATTAGGTCTCATTCTAATTGACTACTTACAGTTAATTCAGGGACGAGGAAAAGGTGACAACCGACAGCAGGAGGTATCTGAGATCTCACGTACGTTAAAAGGGATAGCCCGTGAGTTAAATGTACCTATCATTGCTTTGTCACAGTTAAGCCGTTCTGTTGAGCAGCGACAAGATAAACGTCCAATGATGTCAGATATTCGTGAATCAGGTTCCATTGAGCAGGATGCTGATATTGTTGCCTTCCTATATCGTGATGATTACTACGATAAGGAAACTGAGGCCAAAAATATTATTGAGATTATCATTGCCAAGCAACGTAATGGTCCTACCGGGACCGTTGAGCTTGTTTTCTTAAAGGAATTTAATAAATTCGTCAGCTTAGATCATCGTTATCGGGATGTAGGCTAACAAAAACGAGCCATCTTCCATTTCAAGAAGATGGCTTTTTTTGTGTTATGACGGGCAGAAAATAATGCATTTCTTATTTTTACTAGGTACACAAGAGCTTATTTTCGCCTGTTTTTCTTTTTTTGACATATACTAAGAAAAATAGGTAAAAGGACAGGGAAGCCTGCTTCTTATTGGCATAAAATGAATATGTATTTACGAACATATAGTAATAAGGATTATAAAATGTTCGTGATTTGGTTGACATCTGTTCGTTGCTTTAGTAAAATGAGTTTGTTTTTCTGATTATTAATCAGGAGGTGTGTTCATTGTCAACAGTCGTGGTTGTAGGAACCCAATGGGGCGATGAAGGAAAAGGAAAAATTACAGATTACTTAGCAGAAACAGCAGAGGTAGTAGCACGTTACCAGGGTGGTAACAATGCTGGTCATACAATTATTTTTGATGGGAATAAATATAAGCTCCATTTGATTCCATCCGGGATCTTTTATAAGGATAAAATCTGCGTAATTGGAAACGGCATGGTTATTGATCCTAAGGCATTGGTAGCAGAGCTAGAATATCTGCATGGTCATGGATTCACTACGAATAATTTAAAAATTAGCGATCGTGCTCATGTTATTCTGCCATACCATATTAAGCTGGATGGAGTAGAAGAAGAGAGCAGAGGCCAAAACAAAATCGGTACTACTCGTAAAGGTATCGGTCCTGCTTACATGGATAAAGCAGCGCGTATTGGTATTCGTATCGCTGATTTGATGGACAAAGAAGAGTTTAAGGAAAAGTTAGCTCGGAACCTAGTTGAGAAAAACCGCGTTCTTGAGAAGCTTTATAACGAAGAAGGCTTTAAACTAGAAGATATCTATGAAGAGTATCTGAAGTATGCTGAAATCATTCGTCCATACGTAACTGATACATCAGTCGTATTAAATGACGTTATTGATAATGGAAACCGTGTGCTATTTGAAGGTGCTCAAGGGGTACTGTTAGATATTGACCAAGGTACTTATCCATATGTAACATCGTCTAACCCGATCGCTGGTGGGGTGACTATCGGTTCTGGTGTAGGACCATCCAAAATTCATCAAGTAATTGGCGTGGCGAAAGCATATACAACACGTGTAGGAGACGGTCCATTCCCTACAGAATTACACGATGCAACAGGAGATCACATCCGTGAGGTAGGCTTTGAATTCGGTACAACAACAGGAAGACCTCGCCGTATCGGCTGGTTTGATACTGTGGTGGTTCGTCATGCTCGTCGCGTGAGTGGTATCACTGGTTTAGCAATTACGAAGCTAGATACACTATCTGGCATCGACAAACTTCGAATTTGTACGGCTTATAAGTACAAAGGTGAGATTCTAAACGAATTCCCAGCAAGCTTAAAGGTACTGGCTGAATGTGAGCCAGTATATGAAGAGCTTGAGGGTTGGAGTGAAGATATCACGGGCATACGTGATTTAAATGATTTGCCTGCTACTGCTCGTCACTATATCGAGCGTATCACACAGCTAACAGGAGTACCTATGTCTATCTTCTCCGTTGGGCCTGACCGTGAACAGACAAATGTAGTAAGAGGCATTTACGTATAGGCTCTTGCCAAATGAAAAAAAGCGGTTCTTATGCTTATCACTAGCATAGGAACCGCTTTTTTATGAACGGAAATAATGATTTTTCTACCTCTTCGTAAAAAAATTGTTTGGGACAGTCACCAGTACCCACCATCTGGGCATATCTTATCGTATACCAAATGAAAACGGGGTGCTTGATAATGGGATTCGATCAAAAAGCAATGACACTGGTTGGCAAAGATGTGGAAGTTAAAATGTTTAATGGTGTAATCATCAGCGGGACGATGACTCATGTAAGCAAAGGATATGTTTGCTTCGTACTTGGCAAAAGAGAGAATGATACAAACAAAAAGAAAGAAATTCGCAGACTATCCATACGTGACATCACCTCAATGGTGGCTATTAACTAAATTATGCACGATTATGTACATTAGAATGGCAGGGGTTATTGATTAAAAAACACGATAAGTCATGTAATACGTTTGATTTGGCTGCACCACAAAAAAACAGGGGTAACAGGAAAAAGGACTGTTTTCTACGTCTATATGACTACATGTAGACGTTTCAAAACAGTCTCTTTTCCTTATTCCTAAGAGGTCCAGATAGGTTAAATCAGCCCGCCATGAGATTGGATAATCTGATTGGCCTTACTACTGATGGCATCATCCACTAGGCAGGTTAGCAGCAGGTTTGGCATAGTAGCCTCAGCACCTCGATCAGCCATGCCGCTAGCAGAAGGGTCAGAAGCTGCTAGCACACTAGCATCACGACCAGAAGGAAAGTCTCCGCTTAACGTCATACTTCCTAAATTGGGCATTTCCCCAGTAATGGGATTCATTATGCGGTCTACACCTTTTCCCGGATAGCTACTTACCTCATCAATCTTAACTGTGGAGCATCCTAGCTGCTGTAATTCGTTTGCTGCCTGTTGAGCGCTCTGAAGGGATGAAAATCCTGCTAAAATACTAATTTCTTTCATAGAAATTGCCTCCAGTTGTTGAGAAGTATGTACGAACTGACTTATTTTTTGATCAGTGACGACTGCCCTTGCTTTTACATGTCATGGGTATTATTTCCTATGAAAATCATCGTTCATATACAGGTAAATAGTACCTTGTTATTCTTTTACAATCTTGTGACTTTATTATTACTCGACACATTACTATTTATTCGACCGGATTTTACACTTGATGTCGATTGCTGTGATGTGATACAGTTTAATAAGTTGGCTTAATTAGGAAATTTGACAGGTATAATTTAACTCCAGACACAATGTGCTGGAACATTTTGTTTTTTCAACTTTTGCGCGAGTAATGTTGATGTTGGAAAGGCTTATAGGAGGTATTAATGATGCGACCGGCCGAATGGAAAGACTGGTTGGTTCAGCGTGTCAAGCCATTGCTTGATACATGTAATCAAAGTTCCAGACGAATTGCAGACCGTGCTTGGGCATATATCCTTAGCCATAAGAAACAATCTGTTACTGTAGCTGTGACACTTGTAATGGGTGCTACTAGCGTAACCTATGCGAATTATTACTACACTTCTAATATGACTCCCCTTTATCATGTCATGCTAAATGGTAAAGAGATGGGTGTGGTGGACAACCCTGAAGTAGTGAGGCAATGGACGGAAGAGCGCTTAAAGGAACAGGAACAGAAACATCATGCCCCGCTTACGCTAAGTGATAATATCACCTTTGCAGAAGAAAAGGTGTTTAAAGGGCAGGTAAACAATCAAGAAACACTTCAAACACTTGAAAAGGAAGCAAATCTTCAGGTTGAAGCCATCAAGGTAATGGTTGGGGACAAACTTGTGGGGTATGCGGCTAATCAAGAACAAGCGGATAAAGTTTTAGCTGATATCAAGGAACGATACAGTGGCGTTCCGACGAATAAAACGAAGAAACCAGAAGTTATGGCGGCTTCCCTATCGACTGACAAACAGATTAAGTCAGTTTCGTTCAAGGAAAAGGTCTCTCTAGATACAGAAACTGTACCGGCTGATAAGATTATACCGGCTAACAAGCTAGAGGAAGTATTAGTTAAAGGTACGGCACAAGAAACAATACATTCTGTTAAGCCTGGTGATACAGTTAGCGGAATTGCTAAAAAATATGGAATTACCCAAAAAGAGATATTTAAAAACAATCCTGGTGTTACTGAGAATACGTTGCTTCAATTGGATCAAAAATTAAATGTTACCGAGATTCGCCCTTATGTGACGGTTCAAGTGGTGGAAAACGCGACTAAGGACGAAAATATTTTTTATCAAATTGAAACAAAATCGAATGCCAAAATGCCTAAAGGTGAAACGAAAGTAGTTCGCGAGGGTAAGAATGGTTTAAAACGTGTTCAGTACGAATATGTAAAAGAAAATGGTCAGCTTGTAGCAACAAAGATGGTCGATGAAGATATGATTCAACAACCCGTTTCAAAAATTATTGAAAAAGGTACGAAGGTCATAGCGGACCGTGGTACCGGTCGTATTGCTTGGCCAGCTAGGGGCTATATTAGCAGTGGGTTTGGAACTCGCTGGGGACGTATGCATAAAGGTATTGATATTGCGGGATCAGGTACAGTGAAAGCAGCAGATAACGGTCGCGTTGTCCAAGCTGGCTGGAATGGAGACTATGGTATTTCCGTAACGATTAATCATGGGAATGGCACGCAAACCCTTTATGGACATTTGCGCAGTGCAAAGGTAAAAGTTGGACAAGTTGTCAGCAAAGGTGGAGCCATTGGCATTATGGGATCTACAGGTGACTCTACAGGTGTCCATCTTCATTTTGAAGTGCACAAAAACGGGCGTTTGTTAAACCCGCTTTCTGTGTTACGCTAACTATAGACAATTCAACAGACCAATTCTGACAGAGATGTCAGGGTGGTCTGTTTTCTTTTTCTCTACTAGTTATGTGAGGCTCTGTAGATTGCTTGAAAGGGAATTATTCGTTAAAGTGGAATGGATAGAGTACACGAATAGATCAAGTAGTCGAAAGGAGTGAATCCATTGGCGAAACTCCTCGTAGTGGATGATGAAAAACCAATTGCTGATATATTAAAATTCGCTTTAGAAAAAGAAGGCTATCAAGTGGTGTGCGCATACGATGGTGAGGAAGCTCTTCGGTTGGTACATCAAGAAAAGCCTGATTTGATTTTATTAGATATTATGTTGCCTGGCCGAGATGGGATGGATGTGTGTCGGATTGTCCGTCAGGAATACGAGATGCCGATCATCATGCTTACGGCTAAGGATTCGGAATTGGATAAGGTATTAGGCTTAGAATTAGGAGCCGATGATTATGTGACGAAACCATTTGGTACACGTGAGCTATTAGCCCGTGTCAAAGCCCATTTACGCAGGCAAAAACCAAAGCAAGGGGAACAGAACAAGCATTTTTTCCGTATTGGGGATTTAGAGATAGACTTGCATTCTTATACCGTAAAAAAACAAGGTGAGACTCTCGAATTAACCCATCGGGAATTTGAATTGCTTGTTTATTTGGCAAAGCATCAAGGACAGGTTATGGTACGAGAGCATTTGCTACAGGCGGTATGGGGCTATGATTATTTCGGTGATGTGCGAACAGTCGATGTCACCATTAGACGCCTTAGAGAAAAGATTGAGGATGACCCGAGTCAGCCTACTTATATCATTACACGACGTGGACTAGGCTACACCATGAAACAGACTTCTACGGGGGGATCACTTCATGGGTAAGCTGAAGCTGTTCAAAACAGTTCAGTGGAAGGTAGTCGTCATCTATATGCTGTTACTACTAATGGCCATGCAGGTCATTGGGGCCTATTTTACTCGTGAAATAGAAAAGTACTATACCAACAACTTTTCAGAAGGCTTAAACGGACAGGCTACCTTATTGTCTACTCTATTAGAGAAATATTTTAGTCAGACACGCAGTCCTGATGACCATAACGGACAGGATGTCAAAACCGATATAGATAATCTGATTCGCAACATGTCCTTTAAGGAGGCGCATGTACAGGTAGTCGATGCGAATGGAACGGTGATTAGTACCTCTGAAGATAATCCGGCGATTATCGGGCAACGTACTGCCCAGAAGGAAATTACGATCGCGCTTCTTGGAACGCGCAATGAATCAATGCGTATTGATCCTGTTACGGAGGGGCGAGTAAAAGTGCTAGCCGTCCCCATCAAAAAGGGGAATGTGGTATACGGAGCTGTGTACATGGTTGCCTCGATTGAGAGCCTGTATACGACCATTCGTCAAACCACTAATATTTTTGCTACAGGAACGTTTATCGCTTTAGTAGTAACGGCAGTGTTGGGATATTTATTAGCCCAAACCATCACCAAGCCAGTCAAAGAAATGACTCGGCAGGCCAAGGCGGTAGCGAACGGTGACTTTAACCGATCGGTGCGCATTTACAGCGATGATGAGATTGGCCAGCTTGGCAGTACCTTTAACTATATGACAGCTCGTTTAAAAGAGGCGGTTTTACTAGAGGAGGAGGAGCGGGAAAAACTATCGCAAATCTTAGCAAATATGAGCGATGGTGTTATGGCGACTGACCGGGATGGCACGATCATTTTAATGAATCGATCAGCAGAAGAAATGCTTGAGGTACAGGAAGCGGATGTGTTAGATCAAAAACGCAGTATCTATGATGTGCTACGCCTGCCGCCTGAGGAAGAAATGCCTTTGTTTCAGGAGGTGGAGCCTCTGCTCCTAGAGATGATGGTATCCAATCGTGAAGTGATTATGCTGCGAGTCTTAATTACCCCGCTCCAGCAGGATAGTGGCAAAAAGGGTGGAATTATTGCCGTGTTGCAGGATGTTACAGAGCAGGAACGTACAGAGCAACAACGCCGTAATTTTGTGGCTAATGTCTCACACGAACTACGCACTCCGCTGACTACCATTAAAAGCTACACAGAAGCACTCATGGATGGAGCAGTAGAAGTGCCAGAGCTATCGAATCAATTCTTACGTGTCACGATGAATGAGACGGATCGGATGATTCGACTGGTCAATGATTTATTGCAGCTTACACGATTTGATGCGCAGGGTGTTCAATTAAATCGAAAGCAAATAAGCATGACAGAGCTTTTACAATACGCAACCCAGCGTTTTGCGATGCAGTGTGAACAAAATGGGATCAAGCTCAAGCTATTCCATTCAGAAGGTCTGGATGATGTCTATATGGACGATGATGCAATTACTCAGGTTCTGGATAATCTGTTGTCTAACGCGATCAAATATACACCAGAGAGCGGGGAAGTAACGGTAGAGGCACGTGCCGATAATGAACAACAACGCGCATATATTTCTGTAAAAGATACAGGAATCGGGATTCCTAAGCGGGATTTACGGTTTATTTTTGAACGTTTTTATCGCGTAGATAAAGCAAGGTCTCGCAGTCAGGGAGGCACAGGTCTAGGACTAGCCATCGCGAAGGACTTGGTAGAAGCTCATGGTGGAGAGATACAAATCTCAAGTGAGTGGAATGAAGGGACCATCGTCACATTCTGGATTCCGTTAGCTAAAGGAGGAGAGGAAGCTTGAGCAGAGAGCGGATGGAGAATATAAAGTCTGTCGTGCTTGTGGTATTGGTACTGCTCAGTCTGATTTTGACTTCCCTTCTTCTCAACAATCAGCCTCAGCTAGAATTTATATCACCTGCCACATTCGTCCCTGCCGACAAACAGGGGGCATCTAAGCAAGCTAAGGATTTTGTGGTTCCCGATTCCATTCTTTTTCATTATGGCGAAGATCGTCATACCAAAGCAAACTCCAGTGATGATGTGTATCGAATCCTGATGGGACAGGTGCAGAATTGGTACTTTAATGAATTTAGCTATTACCCGATGACGGAAGACAAGTGGGATAGCTTGACTCGTAAAAAGCTGGGATTAGAGCTGCAATATAACTCGCTCATCCCCATTTCCGTTATGGAGCAGGTACTGACATTGCGTGACGTTGATCAGCGCTTAACAGGAATAGACAGAGTCTGGCTGTATTATGAGGAAGCAGATGATACGGTGTATGCTCTATTTTTGTCAACGAAGGATCACCAGAGCTTTCGAGCCAAGACAGCCGTAAGCCCGAAAGATTTACGCAATTCTTATCTGTTGTTTGGTAAGAATTTACCGGAGCAGATTCTAAAAACGTATAAGGACCCGCAAAGATCACCGTATATTGTACAAAATAAGCAATCCTTCTGGAGCGTTTATTATCTACCAAAAAAGCAGAGTGTCATGAGCATGTATAATTACAACTATCTGCCAATCTCACGCAAGCAACTACTGGAGAGTTATTTTCTTGATCCGGGCTTGGTCAGACAGATTGTAGAGCGAGATGGCACGAATATTTATACAGATGGTACTCGATCTGTTCAGGTGCGTAATGGGCAGCATTTAATGACTCTCACCACACCTGTTTGGCAAGCTGGCGATACGCAAATGACTGCCTATGAACAGCTTCAGGAGAGCGTTTCTTTTATAAATCAGCACATGGGATGGATTGATGAATTTCGCTTACGGTCAATGGAGCAACGCACAGAGGGCAGCTCCCAAATCGTTTTCCGTCAATATCTAGGCGCTTTCCCGATCATCAGCCAGGACTCTAAATTAATTGATAATATCCAACTTAATATGGATAAAGGACAGGTTCAATCAATGAGAAGATCGTTGATTGATTTGGATACGTTCTTCGGCTATAAGGAAGTGAATGTTGCTTCTGGTGCTGATCTGATCACCTATTTACAAGAGAATAAAATTGATACGGAAAAAATCAGTAACATCTATTTGGCCTATCAATTGGTAGAACAAAAGGGCTACATGCAATTAATCCCAGCCTGGGTGGTGCAGTTGGAAGGCGTGTATAATAAAATCATTGATGTTCGCAGTGCCGTGCCAAAAGGAGGGAAAGTGAGTGGACTGGAGTAGGACGAAAACCATTCTGATTCTTGCCTTCCTGACGCTTAATTTGTTTCTTGGCTATCAGGTGTACCTATCAAAATTGCAGCATGGCGTAGAGTCAGAATCTGCGCAAAGCACGCAATGGGAGATTGAAAACTATCTATCAAAGCAAAATATCACGATCAAGATGGATATCCCACAGGAAACACCTCTATTAAACTATCTGTATGTGGAGTATGTGACCTCGGCTACCTTTGAACAGGAGGAGATGGC
This sequence comes from Brevibacillus sp. 7WMA2, assembly GCF_010748895.1. Classification (NCBI taxonomy): domain Bacteria; kingdom Bacillati; phylum Bacillota; class Bacilli; order Caryophanales; family Paenibacillaceae; genus Brevibacillus; species Brevibacillus sp. 7WMA2. The sequence continues at coordinate 3,754,837 of NZ_CP048799.1, read as the reverse complement.
AGACCAGCAGGTAGTGGTAGACAATACCGTGCTAGAATCACGCCTTGAAAAGCCAATCCCCATACGAGATTTTAAAAGTCCAAAGGATGTCTTACATCAACTATACAACACGATTAAATTCGCAGATCAGTATAAAGAGGATGTCAACTGGAGTTTATCTGCACCAATTTATTGGCAGACGCATGATGGACTGCCGATGTTCGTCGCACCACTAGAGCTACACATTGCTGATGGATTTATCAGAGGGTATAAGCAGACTTATTTACTGGTGAAAAATCAGGGCTCAGGTCGGAAAATCATTACGGCTTACACAGCCCTGCGCTCTCTAATTGAAAAAGAAGTGATTAAGAGCGGAGAAAGCATTGATAGCATCTCACTCGGCTATTATGGGTTTAAATATGACGCTGAGATACAGGTGTTAGCGCCTGTGTGGCGTTTTCAGCATGGCAATAAGGTTGAATATATGAATGGATTTACTGGGACGATGGAGCGACCACTAGATAAAAAGGGAATGGTCGAATAGAGGAATGAGGGATATCTGTTGCAATTTAGTGTGTTAGCCAGTGGAAGTACAGGGAATTCGATCTATGTAGGAACAGAGCGTACTTCTTTATTGATCGACGTCGGTCTTACGGGGAAACAAGCGGAGGCGTGTTTAGAAGAGGTTGGCGTAAAGCCAAGTGATTTGCAGGCCATTCTAGTAACACACGAGCATTCCGACCATATCAAAGGTGTGGGTGTCATGGCAAGGCGCTATGGCATCCCGATTTATACTACACAAAAAACATGGGGTGAGCTGGACAAGCTGATAGGAACGATCCCTGAGGGACAGAAGCAACTCTTTGAGGTGGGCCAAACGATGGAATTCGGTGATATCACGGTTGAATCATTTGGAATCTCCCACGATGCTGTCGAGCCAATGGGCTTTTGTATGCATGCGGATAATAAAAAGCTGAGTATCGCGACCGACCTCGGCTATGTAAGTGACCGAATCAAGGAAGTTATTCGTGGAGCAGATGCCTACATTTTTGAAGCAAATCACGATGTGGATATGCTACGCATGTCGCAATATCCTTGGAGTATTAAGCGCAGGATTTTAAGCGATGTTGGCCATCTTTCCAATGAAATGGCCGGCGAAGCTTTGACAGATATTCTTGGCGGGCGAGCAGAGCGTGTATTCCTGGCTCATTTAAGCAAAGAAAACAATATGATGGATCTGGCAAAGCTTACGGTGAAAAATATCTTGGAGGAAAAGGGCCTGCATGTCGGAAATGATGTGCACTTGCGGGAAACCTATCCGCATCGTCCGACGAGGTTGGAAGTGCTGTAGAAACATTGATAGCCTTCCTTGATTTATTGTGGCTTGGTCGGCACATAGCTTCCGTTAGGAGCTTTTGGGGCGGCTTGAAAATTAACGGCTGTATGGTCGTGGCTTTTTTGCATGGTCTGCAATCCCTTTGGACAGGATTTTTCCATGATCTGTGTATTCATGCGGCTGTCTAATTGCTGGACTTTAGCAGTTACCTCTTCATGATTAAGAAGTCCTTTTTCGGTCAATAACTCAATAATGGCATGAAGCACTAACGTATTATGGTAATCTACATTTCGCAGATCGCTGAGCTTGGCCAAAATGTCTAGCTGGTCTAAGGGAGAAAAGGGCTGTTTCATGTGAAGCACGTCCTTTCTTTTTATCAGTTTAGTGCGGGTAGGAAAGCCTTGAATATGTATGCATAACCCCATTCTTGACGCTTCCTCCTCATCTTATGCGAATGGACGAGATTCATTCCACAACCTTTCCATATTTCTAACGTTAATTTGCCTCAATGCCTGCGTATACTGTTACTACAGCAAGAATATGTAAGCTCTTAATTACAAAAATATCTTTTATTCCTGCTAGAACGAAAGGAGTAATTGTTATGGGTTATTACGATAATGATTTTTATGAAACGGAGCCAAAGAAAAAAGCCAGCCGTTCCGGCATGGGCAAATATATCGTGACCTCTGTCACATCAGCCGTCATTGGAGGTTTGGTCGTACTTATGCTTACGCCAGTCATCTCCAAAACAGGTTATCTGAATCTACCTTTAAAAAATGGAGCAGATGCTAATCAAGCAGCCGTGACAGCATCGACGATCTCAACGAAAACCAACCAGCCTGTAAGCGTGAATGTGGAAACAGCGATCACCAGCGCAGTGGAAAAAACAGAGGATGCTGTGGTCGGAATTACCAACATCAAACGGGTAGCTAACCTCTGGACCAGACAAACAGGTAACGTCGCGGCCGGTGTAGGCTCTGGTGTCATTTTCGAAAAGAAAGATGGAAAAGCGCATATCATCACGAACAATCACGTTGTACAAGGGGCGCAAAGCATTGAAGTCAGTCTAGCAAGCGGAGACAAAGTGACCGCTAAAGTCCTTGGAGCTGACGCATACAACGATTTGGCCGTGTTAGAAATAGATGGATCGAAGGTAACAAAAGTTGCCGAGCTAGGTGATTCTAGCACGTTAAAAGTAGGGGAACCAACCATTGCGATTGGTAACCCGTTAGGTTTGGACTTCTCTCGTACCGTTACACAAGGAATTATCAGTTCGAAAAGCCGCTCCATGCCGACAGACGTAAATGATGACGGCGTTGTAGACTGGGAGCTGGACGTTATCCAAACAGACGCAGCCATTAACCCAGGAAACAGCGGCGGTGCTCTGGTCAACATCTATGGCCAGGTAATCGGAATTAATACCTTGAAAATCTCTCGTGAGGGCGTAGAAGGTCTTGGATTTGCGATCCCTATTAACGATGTGAAAAACATCATTCCACGTCTTATGCAGGATGGCTATCTAAAACGTGCCTACCTTGGCGTAACACCGCGCGACCTAACAGACGTACCAAAATATGCGTGGAAGGAAGTATTGAATCTACCAAACGAAGTGAAAACAGGTGTAGTTGCTATGGACGTAGGAAGCTTCTCTCCAGCATCTAAGGGTGGCTTGAAACAATACGATGTCATTACCCAACTAGACGATACTCCAATTAATAGCAGTGCACAGCTATTGAAATACTTCACCCTGAATAAAAAAGCAGGTGAAACCGTATCGATCACTCTGTATCGAGATGGATTTAAGAAAGAGGTTAAAGTAACACTCGGGGAAAAGCCACAGCAGAATCAGGAACAGCTACAACCGCAATTTCCGTAAATAATAGAGTAATGAGGGGGACCGCCAGCAAATCAAGTGTTGCTGGCGGTCTCCTTCGTCATCAAGCTAGTGAAAAGGAAAAGCTGAGAATGAGAAAACCTGTTGATTTTTACTTGCCAGCATAAATTTTAGGCATGTGAAAAGCCCTATCGGGTAATTTCTCGCTCATTCCAATACAAGCATCGGTGATGGATAAAGTACAAAGCAAAGACCATCCTTCATTTTCAGATTTTCACTGAAAAAGGATGGTCTTTTTTTATCTTTTTATATCATGATCTTACCTTAATGGTTTTGGAGACAGCCTGTTTTAGAGTTACTAAAATCAACCTGCTGCCCAAACATCTAATTCAATTTTTAATTCCGGTAACCCTAATCCTTTAATGTATGCAATCGTCATTGAAGGAGGTGTGGTACCGAATACTTGATTCCAAATCTCATCGAAATGCTCCCAATCAATTTCTTCTGTGGCCCAAATATTAACCTTAATGACATGATCGGGAGTCAAATTTTGAGAAGAAAGGATTTCAACGATATTATTCATTGTGTTTGTCACTTGTTGATTAAAATCTGTGGGTATATTATTGTTCTGATCTATACCAATTTGCCCAGAAAATACATACATTTCAGCATTTCTGCTTATTTTTGTTACATGACTATAGTTCCCGACAGGTCTCGCTATATTTTCTGGATTATATCTTTTGATCACATGATTATTCATTGTAAAAGTCTCCTTTTAAATAGAAAACATATAACTTATGGATATGTCATATATTTTCACTGTTTTTTCATCTTTCTTGATTTTAGACAGACTTATCCCGTCATTAATCAATTCTAGAAAAAAACAGCGGTAGAATACCCAATACCAAAAGATAAAAATTTAATCGATCTCTTTTTCATCGGGTATTTCCTCCTTACCTTTAAAAGTGAGATAATTACATTAATATTCTAACATTAACGCAAGACAAATGAAATGATGATCTGATTCCAAGCTAAAAAAACGGGTACATTTATTAACAGGTGATTGATTTGAAAAGTAATAATAGGTTTACTTAAACCCACTTCAGGGGTAGCTTTTCATTAACATACCTAAAAGTTGTAGTTGATGAGAGGGGAGATTTGTATGGAAAATGCTTTATCGAATGAATGTAGAATGAAATGGTATTCAGTAAAGGTTCTATTTGAATCTATCCATTCAGGCGCTCCACTTCCCGATAAAATAAATGCCGACTATTATGTAAGCAAGGACAATAAACTTTTGGAGGAAAGCATCATAATAGTGAAAGCTACAGATACCGAACAGGCTTGCAAATTGGCAGAAGAATATGCAAAAAAGGCTGAACATGAATATCTAAATTACTATGGTGAACAAGTTAAGGATCAATTTGTATGTTCACTCCATGCATTTGAGCTTAACGATTCAGAGATAACAACCGGGGTAGAGGTTTACTCAAGATTTATACACGCAACAAGCAAAGAAACCACCAATGACATTATTAAAAGATACTATCCCGAGGCTTTAGATGAAGAGGAAGAACAATAATTAGAATGATCATAGATATAAAAGACGGTGAAGATTTTGAGCTAGACAGACAGCTGGTTATATTCTTAACATGGGGAAAACCGGCTCTTTTTTGGTCTAGCTGTCAGTAAGGCAGTAAATATGTGTTTGGCTAGCCGTTTTTTTAATTGAAAATAATAGATAAAAAGAGTCAAATTTTATCTTGTTTTGGGTACGGCTTATGAAAGAGCTGTCTTTTTTATGCCCATTCACCTTTGATTCATTACTCATCTGGGGTAGACTAGGAGAGTGAGAAAATCAATCAATTTGAGTATGAATCTAAAGTCGATCTCTTAGTCGAGAATGAGAGACGACTTACTATAAAGCGGGGGTATATTACATCATGGCTAAAACAATCGTGATTCAAGGAAAAGAAACACCACTTCATGAGGAGCATCCAATCCGTGTGATCTGTATGGAGCATATTGAAACGGAGCTGGACGATTATGTGAATTATCACGATGTGGCACCAGATACGTTTTCCATAGATGAAGTAGAATTAGGAGAAATCCCAGCCACCTGCATGGAATGTAAACAACCAGGCAAAATCGTGCTATTGCATGTGAAGGGAATGTAGGAGAAGTGCAGATTACAATTATTACGGTCGGGAAGCTAAAGGAGAAGTACTTAAAGGAAGGCATCGCCGAGTATGTCAAGCGCTTGTCGGCTTATTGCAAGCTAAATGTCGTCGAGGTAAACGATGAGAAAGCCCCGGAAGAGCTAAGTGCTACGGAAATGGAGCAGGTCAAGCGCAAGGAAGGCGAGCGGATATTAGCACATATCAAGCAGGACCATTACGTGATCGCGTTGGCTATCGAGGGGCAGATGTGGTCGTCTGAGAAGCTATCTAGCGAAATGGATAAGCTAGCGCTGCACGGACGTAGTCAGGTGGCGTTTGTAATTGGCGGATCGCTGGGGCTGGCAGATGAGGTGTTGAAGCGAGCGGATGCGAAGCTGTCGTTTTCTAAGATGACATTTCCCCATCAATTGATGCGATTGGTGCTAGTAGAGCAGATTTATCGGGCGTTTCGGATTAGTCGGGGTGAGCCTTATCATAAGTGATGGTACACAAGATTAGGCAGGAGATTGTATTTGATAAACACTATATAATAAGTTTAAGAGACTATGTTGAAAAAGAGGTGTCGGACGAGAATGTTAAGAGTAAAAACAAATGAAAAATATGATTCTTTTTTGAGCCTCGTTTCTCTTTAGAACGAGGTTTTTTGGAATTATTGGTTTAATTTAGGATGGTAGTATATCTCATTTTCTGTTAAAATGCTATACTTGGTTGTATACATTCTTCTATCGCACAAAGTATCTCTCAACATAGAAAGAAGTGAAATAATTGATAAATCCATCGCCTTTAAGATATCCAGGGGGAAAATATAAGTTATATCGATTTATAAGCAGGTTAGTCGCAAATAACAATTGTTCTACATATGTCGAGCCATTTGCAGGAGGTTCTGCTCTGTCTTTTGCACTGTTGTTTAATGGTGTAGTTAAGAGGATAATCATAAATGATTATGATTATTCAATTTATTGTTTTTGGGATAGTGTTCTAAACAGAACAGATGATTTTATTAGGTTAATTCAAAATACGCCGATTACAATCGACGAGTGGCATCATCAAAAATTGATTAGAGAAAATGTGTATGATCATGAGGAACTTAATGTAGGGTTTTCTACCTTTTTTTTAAATAGAGTAAATAGGTCAGGTATTATAGACAAAGCGGGACCAATAGGTGGTTTGGAACAAACAGGGAACTACTTAATTGATTGCAGATTTAATAAAGCTGATCTGATCAAGAGAATACTGAGAATATCCGAGTATAAAGACGCTATCAAAATATTTAACATGGATGCAATGGATTTCATTGAATCAGAAATAACAAAGACTAGAAACTCATTTACATTTTTTGATCCACCCTACTATAAAAAGGGGCGAGGGTTATATACAAACTTTTATAACCACGGAGACCACGATAATCTAGCTAAAACAATTAATAATACGATGGCTAATCGCAAATGGATTGTTACCTACGATACAACTAGTGAAATTAAACAGATGTATTCTAAGTATGATTCAATTACCTTTAATTTATCGTATACATTACAAGAAAAAAAGAATGGCTCAGAATACATGTTTTTTTCTAAGAAAACAAATCGGTTAGACAATGAACATGAGTTAATAAAAATTATCAAAAATTGAGACTAAATTTATGATAGTCGGGGTGTTGTCATGAGTACTAAAAGTGAGTATAAGACCGTAGATATATCCAATATTTTAAACTATGCGGAGAATCCTAGGCATGATGTAGGTACTAACGAAATCGATACTATAAAGAAGCTAATTAACAAAGTAGGGTCCCAGTATATGTATAATCTTGCAAAAGATATATATGAAAATGGGTTGATGGGATCTAACTTACCCACACTAGTTTTTAATCCAGAAAAAAGAAAATATGTTGTATATGAAGGTAATAGACGGGTTGCGTGCCTAAAGTTTCTTAGTAACCCAGAGATTCTTAATACAATTGATAGATCTTTGAAACAAAGAATCGAAAACTTAATAAAAAAAGAAACAGAAGTATATTCTACAAAAATATATTGCTATGTTACTAACGAAGAAGACGCATTATTAATTATGGAGAGGACGCATTCTGGAGAAGATAAAGGTAGAGGACTTAAAGCGTGGACACCAAGGGAACAAGGTGTATTCCAAAAAAGACTAAAACAGAAAAATTCCATTGCCTTGATAATCGCCGAGTTAACTGAAAAATTTCTTAAAGAAGATATAACTAGGAAAATAAGCTATACTACCATACAGAGATTTTTTAACAATAGAGAAGTTAAAAAGGCACTTCAGTTAGATGGAGAAGATAGCTCTAAAATTTCAAAGGAAAAAATCGAATTCATTAATTATTTAATTGAAAAGAGTATTGAAAAAAGTAATCAGCGAGAAGTAGCGTTAACTCGCTTATTTAATAAAGCGAGAGAAATTGAGGACTTTTTTATCCCATTAATTGAAGAATATCAAAGTAAGATAGATAGTGCAAAAACAGAAGAGAACACAGACAATACAGATACTAATGATGATTCTAAGGAAGAGGATAGGAAGGAAGATAATCCTACAAGTACTGAAGATCAAAATACCGAAGGAAAGAAAGATGATAGTAAAGAGGGTACAGTAGAGAGTGATGAACGTACTGATAAGTCTCTAAAGATTAGTTTAAAGAAAGAAGACAGTAAACAAACATACTTTACTAATCAAACAATTGATTTAATGGAAAAACTTGAATTGATAAATGATGAGAAGTTTGATCCTGAGTTGCTTGTTATAGATTGCCCTAATTTGACTATAGTCAATAAAATTGTTCAACCGAATAATATAGCAGGTGAATATTATGTCACCTATATATACTATATGGAACATTCTAGAGAATTAATATATTGGCAAGATAGCTTGAAAATTGCAATTAAACCGACAAAAACATATTCTTCTGTAGTTGTACAACCACAAACGGTGCTTTCAAAGACTTTTTTTGATAAATATTATGGTCAACTGACCTTTGATCATTCAGAAAAAATAAAATCACTGATGTACTTCTTAGCAACTGAAAATAAAAATGGGAAGTATTCTTTCTTTATTAACATCGTAAGTCGAATGTTCCTTGAGTACTCTTTCAGAATGTTTGCTTCTAAAGTTTTAAAAGACGATAATCAGACAATCGATGAAAAAAGTAAATCCTTACAAGGGTTTATAGATTATTGTTGCAATAAAATAGAGCAATTGGATCCACGTATATTTGTGAAGCACATCCAGAGGGGAAGAAAAGAGGCAACTGGTAAAGTAGATATATTACAAAAAAGTATCCACTACTTTGATGTAACAATGTCAAATGATGATATTCAAGTGATGTTCACTAATCTGACTTTGTACTTGGAGTATGTGTATGCCGAAATTCTAAAAGAGCAATTTGAACATGCATAAACAGTTTACTTAAGAGGTAAATTGAAAAAAGTCCATAGTTTTAAAAGAGAGCTTAAAATGTTTTTCTTTGGTTAACGATAAATTTTACTTGCAGGTTTACATCTTAGAAGCAGGATCGTACAATAAAACCAATAACCAAACAATAAAAATCTTGACACACACTTGGTAAACTTTCAAAGGCTTATTCCAACTTGAACGATAAGGAGGAATGAGCCTTTTTTGCATGTCCAAAATAAAAGGAGGAAAAGGAAAATGGCAAAACAAGCATAGGAAAAGGTAGGTTTAATTACACAGGCGCAAGTAGAGTACGAGGCGATAGTAGAGGAAGTAAGAGACTATTGTCAGAAAGCACGAGAGTTACGGCAACTGGCTGACGAGTTAAGACGCTCCCGCACTACCGACCCGCAAGTAGTAATTGAAGTAAATAAGCTTCTCGAACAGCCTGAATATTTCGATCAGTTGACTAACCAAAAGGACGGACACCTGAGACTGGAAGCAATACGAGATTGAAGATTTACAGCGTGAAGCATCTGGATTACTAACAACGTGGAGAGTTACTCTTCCTTTCCTTATGATACAATTGAAATGCCTATGTATACGTTGATTCAGAACATTTGTTCAAATTATATACTCAAATAACAAGGATGGTGAAGGCGATGTTAAGCGAGAGCTAATTGTTCGGGAGAATCAGTTCGAACATGCGATGGAATATTTGGAGGAGTCTGTGCGCCAAGGCATTCGCTTGTCCAAGAAAGAGATAGAGAATTATAAGGATATATGCTCTTCCCGCATAGAGGGCGATCCGGAACTACCGCCTAACGTGGAATGGCCGCTTAATTCTAACGGGACGCCCATGACGTTTCTGGCTCAGTTGCGGTCTGCGTGAATTGGCGTCTCATGATGAGTCTTCTCTGCTTCCAGCGGGAGGCATGCTTTATTTTTTCTTTGGGGTGGATGAACCTTCTTATCATATCGAACACAAGGTGCTGTATCTACAAGAGGAGAAGCTGCAGGAAGCCCAGCGTCAACCTTCACCCAAAGTGACGGCGCTCGTGGAAGAGTTTGCCGGTTACCGGGTGATTCCCAGAGCTACGATTGAGCCGCCCAATTACGGCTATGTGGAGTACGAGCAGGTGGAGGATGATGAGCATGATTACGAGCAATACGAAGAGTTATGCTTCGAGTTGACCAAAGGGAACTCAAGAGACCTTGCAGTCTTGTTCGGTTATCCGGCAACCCAGCATGGAGATTGCGAATACGAAGCGGCACTTCGGCTTTTGACCGGTAAGGAATATAACTATTCCGTGAAGGTGGCCATGGAGCAGATAACGGCGCATTTGAACAGCGATTCAGACAAGGCGGAGCAGGAAGTCCGCGATACGCTTTTACTACTGGCGCTAGACTCAGATCAGGAGGTCGGGTTTTGCTGGTGGGATGCCGGAGAACTGCAATTTTATATTCGGAAGGAAGATCTGCTGACGGGGAACTTTGCACACACCTATTGTTCCCTGTATTCTAGTTAGACGTCAAAAGGACTTTCATACATCCAAAGAATATCGCAATAATCAGTATCGCATACCGAGGAAGAGACAGAACGGCTGGATAGGCTTGATAAGAGATTCTGGGAAGACTAGGGTCACATTGCGGAACTTGCACATCGATATTACATGCAATACCTGCTCCATCATAAGGGTCTTTTGTTTCATGGACTTTGTACATACCTTGTCAGAGCGCAATCGTTTCTAGGTATTGATTCGGCCTGTAATTAAAGAAATCCAGGTGTCGAAATACAGAAAGAAGCTGAGACAAGTATCCTTTTGAATCGATGAAAAATAGGTTTACCAGTAAAAAAAACAGCGAAGAACCATACCGCAATTAACAACAAAAATTAGAGAATGTCTATTCACCAATAACGGCAAACCAAAGCCTTACCCCTTGCAAGAAGCTGGGTTAAGGCCTTGGTTTTTTATGTGTTCCCTGAGTCTTGTGACGGACTTCTTACTTTTTTACCAGCCTTAAATGGTTTATAATTATCATAATAGTAGATATTTTGGTCTATAAATAATTATAATAGACTATGGTATGGTTATAATTGAGACAGAAAAGGTGTATTCCTAGGTGGCGCCTTGCTTTGGTGACAACTAAGCCGAAGCGCCTACTCTTTTTTGCCAATATAGGGGATGGAGAGATTACAATGAGCAACATGCAGCAAAAAACAGACGTTATTTTAATTGGTGCTGGAATCATGAGCGCGACTTTGGGATCATTGCTCAAGGAGTTAGCGCCCGAATGGGAAATCAAAGTGTTTGAAAAACTTGCAAAAGCAGGGGAAGAAAGCTCTAACGAATGGAATAATGCGGGTACAGGTCATTCCGCACTGTGCGAGCTTAACTATACATCCGAAAAATCTGACGGATCTATAGATATTAAAAAAGCGATAAAAATTAATGAACAGTTCCAGCTTTCCAGACAGTTTTGGTCCTACCTTGTAGAAAGCAATCTGATTCGTAATCCACAGGACTTTATCATGCCAATACCTCATATGAGTTTGGTTCAAGGGGAAACAAATGTAACATTTTTGAAAAAACGTTTTGAAGCGCTTTCACAAAATCCGTTGTTCCAAGGGATGGAATTTTCCGATGATCCTGAAAAACTGAAGGAATGGATTCCGCTTATCATAGAGGGGCGTACGTCAAATGAACCGATAGCGGCAACCAAAATTGACTCTGGAACAGATGTCAACTTTGGTGCTTTAACACGTATGCTGTTTGACCACTTACAGAGTAAAAATGTCGAGATTAACTACAAGCACACCGTTAAGGATATTAAGCGTAATAGCGACGGCTTGTGGGAAGTCAAAGTGCATGATATCAATAGCGGTAAAATCCAACACCATACAGCAAAATTCGTCTTTATCGGCGGTGGCGGCGGAAGTCTGCCTTTACTCCAAAAAACCGGTATTCCTGAGTCAAAACATATTGGAGGATTCCCGGTAAGCGGATTATTTATGGCATGTAACAATCCGGAAGTTGTAGAGAAGCACCACGCTAAAGTATACGGTAAAGCTAAAGTTGGGGCTCCTCCAATGTCCGTTCCTCATCTTGATACAAGATATATCGACAACAAAAAAACATTGCTATTTGGACCGTTTGCCGGCTTCTCACCAAAATTCCTAAAAACGGGTTCCAATTTTGATTTGATAGGCTCCGTAAAACCGAATAATGTCCTCACTATGTTGGCAGCGGGCGTAAAAGAGATGTCATTGACAAAATACCTGATCCAGCAGGTTATGTTATCGAATGAAAAGCGCATGGAAGACTTGCGCGAGTTTATCCCGAGCGCTAAAAGCGAGGATTGGTATATCGTGGTAGCGGGCCAACGTGTGCAAGTTATCAAAGATACTGAGGCTGGCGGTAAAGGAACACTTCAATTTGGTACGGAAGTGGTTAGTGCCGCTGACGGCTCGATAGCTGCATTGCTAGGCGCTTCTCCGGGTGCTTCTACTTGCGTTCACGTAATGCTGGAGGTATTAGAAAAATGCTTCCCGCAACATATGAACGAGTGGGAATCGAAAATTAAAGAAATGATTCCTTCTTATGGCGTGTCACTAGTGGAAAACCCAGAGTTTTTCCAAGAGATTCTTGCTTCAACAGCGCAGACGCTTGGTCTAAGTGAAAAAGAACCAGCCTTTAGCTAATTCTTTGGATGTAGAAACAAAGATATGTAATGAAAAAGGGTAAGCAACATTTTTCATTAATGGATAATTGCTTCTATGATGAAGAGACTGAACAGAGATTATTGGAAAAACAGGGGGAAAATAAAAAGCTACGTAAATAATAGGTATTATTGGCAAGGAAAAAAAGAACCTTTGATCTATCTTTGGATCGAAGGTTCTTTTTTCATACTCGCAGTGAGAGGCTACGGATAGCTTTATAAATTTTTTCCACCCGCTTGTCACCGATTCTCCACCCTTTATGTGAGCCGCATCACATCGAATAGAACGGCTGATTTTTATAATCAACTCATAAAGAGTAAAAGAGAAAAGGAGAGATCGTGATGTTCTGTTACCAATGCGAACAAACCCCGAGCGGTGGGTGTAAGGTGATCGGTGTCTGTGGGAAAACAGAGGAATTGGCTAGCATTCAAGACACGATCGTTTTTGCGTTAAAAGGGATTGCAGCGTATGCAACCCATGCTCGCCAACTGGGTTATATCGACTCTGAAGTGGATGGCATCACTCAGGAAGCGCTATATTTTACTTTGACTAACGTTAACTTTAATCTGGATGATCATCTAAAAATGGCGATGAAGGTAGGTCAAGCCGCGATCAAGGTGATGGAGCTATTGGACAAAGCACATACCGAGCACTTCGGCATTCCGCAGCCTGTGACCGTATCGCAAAATAAAATTGAAGGCAAATGCATTGTGGTTACTGGACATAATCTATTTGCACTAGAGGAATTGTTGAAACAGACAGAGGGAAAGGGCATAAACATCTTCACTCATTCCGAGATGCTACCTGCTCACGGATATCCTGCCTTGAAAAAATACCCGCATTTAAAAGGAAACATCGGCAAAGCATGGTACGACCAACGACGGCTGTTTGAAGAGTTTCCAGGGGCGATTCTTGCGACTACAAACTGCGTTATGCCGATAAAAGGCAGTTACGCTGACCGGTTTTATTCCTACGATGTCGCTGGATTGGAGGGAGTGACTAAGATTGAAAACGACGATTTTGCTCCACTGATCGAAAAAGCACTCTCCCTGCCAGAAGCAAATATCCAATCAGATCACACTTTAACTACTGGATACCATCATGAAACGGTATTAGGGATTGCACCAGAGATTATTGATGCTGTGAAAGCAGGCAAGATCAAACGCTTCTTCGTAATCGCAGGTTGTGACGCACCGGGGAAAGGCGGCGAATATTACCGGGAATTGGCCACTTCTTTACCAAAGGAAACAGTTATTCTTACCACGTCCTGTGGAAAGTTCCGTTTTAATGATGTGGACTATGGAACAGTGCCAGGAACCGATATTCCTCGCTACATTGATTTAGGGCAGTGCAATAACTCTGTATCTACAATTAAGATTGCAGCCGCTTTGGCAGACGCATTTGGCTGCGAGGTCAACGATTTGCCGGTTAGTATTGTGCTTTCCTGGTTTGAACAAAAAGCAGTGGCTATCCTGCTCGGGTTGTTCAGCTTGGGAATCCAGGATATTCGAATTGGTCCAAAGCTGCCTGAATTTATTCAGCCAGGCGTGCTAACCGTTTTGCAGGATTTGTTTAATGTTAAACTGATCGGACATGCGCAGGAGGACATGAAACAAATGATGGGGATGACTCAATAAAAAGCTTTTTCTATAACTGCAAAGACAGTTCGAAACTTACTTTAAAAAGTTTTGGACTGTCTTTGTTGTTTGATAAAAGGCTAATTATATGACTATCATTGGATATTAGTACCTGATTTTTATAAGAACACCTAAGATTATCTATAACTTAATCCAATTCTATCTCGATCTTTCAAAAATTCCTTCCAAAGCACTCTAATAAGAAAAAATAAATCAATCTATCTATTATTAATTCTTCAAGAATTTTTGTAATTTTTGCGATTGATAAATGATTACTTCGCTGTTTGTGAGAAATTTTTATATTAAAAGAAATGTCATTTTCTTCTTTTAATCATTTATAAATGGAATCCTTATTCTTTATGGTTATTCTAGTGGAGAGAGTCTTACTATAAATCGTGAAGTTGAATTAGAAAAGATTTCTCCAGCGGCTGCAACCTTAACATTTACCCATGTAGCACCTGCGGGTTCCGTTATCAGTAGACTAAGACTAAATGTTGAAAATGATAGATATTATTCATCGGCTAGTTGGTAAAATTGAAACAAATAGAACGCTGATCCATATTTGATCAGCGTTCTATTTGTTTTGGAATGTTTTTTTCAATCTCAGAAATCCTTTTTTCAATCTCATTGAGTTTTCTTGTATTTTTTTTGTGATTATTAATTACAATAATTGTTATTGTTACAACGAACAACAAAATTATAAAACTTACTACTGGAAGTATTATACTACCTGATTCTGTCGTTAAATTTCCGTATTCTAACATTTAACCCCCCTAGTAAGCTTAATTTATTAAATTATACCATATGTAAATGAATTTATTCCAAAAAATGTATGCAGAATGATTGGTTTGGAATTTCCTCCTAACCCATCCCGGCATTTTTCACGATCAAGAGACTCGATAAGGTCCACCTCTGAAGAGTAGACCACGTCTCTGCCACTGAGGCCGATAGCAGCGGATGAAGCGGAGTTACGCGGATTTTTACCGTGGGGTTCTGGACCAATCCAGCCGGAAAAACCGAAGCTATCCAGCGGGTTAGCATGTAAATACAAATCTTCCTGTTGACGATCAGGTATACCGGTTATGGGATGATAGCTAAGGACGCTTTTGTGTGTACTGGGAATGATTATATCTTCATAGGATATATGCCATTTTCCTCTGTAATAGGCTTGATATCCTGCTTCACGAAAATAGTTTCCCATTGTAGGCACTGTGTTTCTGTTTAGCCAGAACATATCAGAGTCAAAGGCTTCCTTTGCGACTCCGACCGTTTGACTAACGCCATGCAAAGAGGGATATTGACCGGTAAACAAGGTAGCCCGACTAGGACAGCAAGCTGCACTACCAATGTAATGTCTGTGAAATTCCATACCATTAGCTTTTAAAAGCTCCTGTGTAATGAGAGTTGTTCGGCGCCATTTTCTTAATTCCTCCTGTTCATAAACGGGGGGATATCGTTCCTCATCCACGAGCAGTACGAGAAAGTTTGGTTTTTTACATTTATGTGAAAGAGAGGGAAGACTCATGGCATGCACATCCTAAACAAGGTGTTTTTACCCTAGGTTATGGTTGGCGGATTTGAAAAAAGTATTCTAAAAGGTAGCTGATTGTCATTCTGAAAATGAGGCATACATTTTCTATATGAGTTTTTATATAAGGAAAGAAATTGATTTAACAACATTTCTACAGGATTTTTCTAAATAAACATCCCTCAAAAGGTGAGTATTACTTCTTAACCTGACGAATTGATGCATAGCTTATAAAGCAGTTACTTTACCTCTTTGGAGCAGGTAACATTTGCCCGACAATGATGGAATTACAAAAATAGAGGGGGGAAACTATGCAAATACATCGTATACACAAAACACCTCTTATCTTTATTCCAGGACTATTTGGTTCAATGAGTAATGAGATTATTCCCGGGACAGGAACTTGGGGCTTTGGTATTTCTGGTGCAATATATAAACCATTTATCCATGTATTAGAGAGCATGGGCTATCAAAGAAATTTGACGCTATTTATTGCCTTTTATGATTGGAGACAACCAATCCCGTGTTCGGCTCACACTTATCTTGTTCAAACCATAAGAGAAGCGAAACAGCGAACAGGTGCTAGTAAAGTTAATTTAGTCTGCCACAGTATGGGAGGGCTTGTGGCTAGAGCTTATGTTCAGAGCAATTATTATCAGGATGATGTTGAACAGCTTATTATTCTATGTTCTCCTAATGCAGGATCACCAGCTAATTATGCTTACTGGACAGGAGGTATTATCGAGAATAGGTCAGAATCTCATATAAATGTTGTTTCAATTTATATGAATCTGTATTTGAGCTACTTGCAAGGGATGAACCCAGCCAATCCACTAAGGGCCATACATACTTGTTTTCCAAGCTTATTAGACTGTGTACCTTCTAGGGATTATGGTGATTATTTGTTAGAGGATGATAGAGGGTACTCACGCTTTATCCCATATAGACGTATGCATGTGAAAAATGCCTTTCTTGATGAATTAAATGCAACGCAAGAGATCATTTCAAAACGAAATATTGCTGTTACACTTATTGCGGGAATAGAGAGTAGTACCATTCAAAATCTTCAAATGGTTCATGGATCTTTGGATAAACTGGGCATCAGCAAAACGATATTGAACCCGATAAATAGCTATGTAGGTGACGGTATTGTTATGGTGCATAGCGTATTTGCATTGGATGGGGACAAATATATGGTAAAAGGAGGACACATGGAGGTATTATTTCGGAGCTATTCCATATTACAGAGGAAGCTTGCTTGAATGATAGAAAAATTATATTTTATAGCAAGAATCGCTATAATCACAAAGTTAGATTTGATCATTTATAAATTTCGTTAATGATGCAAAAAAGTTAGAATGGATATCGTCTGGATCGGGAATCTTCGAACGATCTGAAATTGATGCAATACTTATATTCATTCCTTTGCTTGTAAAGTTATAAATGGTTAAAGTAGTATTAGGGAAAATATCACTGTAATTTTTTGTAATACCTTTTTCTTCCTCTTTTGCGTTATAAAAGCTTGGAGAATAATGTAAGGCATTTCTCCATTCAGAATTTTTTAGAGGATTAAGGCTAATGCCGACCATGACAATAACTCCATTTTTGGAATTTTTGTAAACGAGAGTTTTATTCGTTTCTCTGAATTGAGAGTGCTTGTCCCGAGGCTCTCCTTGCAACTCTGGAACCAAATTTCTTATATCCCAGTCATCAGTAACTTCAATGAAATCCTCTTGTTTAAAATTAGCTTTAATATGTAAAAACTTATCATTAAATTGTTCAATTTCTGTTGAATTAAGTGCGGTTTCATTATTACTTATTTGCTCACATCCATTTAGCAATATTATTGAAAGGGATAATAAGCATAAAAGTAAGATAATTTTTAGTCTCTTCATGTTAGAACCACCTAACTATCGTTTTTTCCATATTATTACTGATGACATTACGATATCACTATTGAAGAATAAGATAAATATATATATTTTAAAAAATCAATATTTTCTTATTAATGAGTATTCTTTAAGGGTTACTTGCTTATTTGTTACTCTCATTTTCTTCCTTGTACTGTAAACGAAAAAAAGCTTACGTGTATTGGTCATGCAAAATAATAAGCCGCCATTTCTCACCGAAAAAAGAAATGGCGGCTTACTACGTTTTCTCTTACAAAATTAAAAATCAAAGTTGTCCGGATCGGGACCGACTCGATGATTTTGATTCAAAGCATCAATGCGATTCATCTCTTCTTGTGTTAACTCGAAATCAAACACGGATGCATTTTCAACAATTCGATGCTCCTTAGTGGACTTCGGAATGGTGACAACACCATGCTGGAGGTCCCAACGAAGGATGACCTGAGCAACTGTTTTACCGTGCTTATCAGCAATTTCTTGTAATACCGGGTTATCTAACAATTGGCCCTGCATTAATGGGGACCATGCTTCCATTTGAATATCATGCGTCCGGCAGAAGGTAATCAATTCCTTTTGCGTCAGATATGGATGAAATTCCACTTGGTTTATCATGGGTTTTATTTCAGCTTCCCCCATCAGGTCTTCAAGATGATGGATTTGAAAATTACTGACCCCGATTGCTTTTACACGTCCATCTTTATAGAGCTTCTCTAACGCTCGCCAAGCTTCCTTATATTTACCTTTCACAGGCCAATGAATGAGATACAAATCGAGGTATTCTAAGCCGAGTTTATTTAGACTTGTTTCGAAGGCAGCCAGGGTGGCTTCGTATCCCAGATCGGCATTCCAAACCTTTGAGGTCACAAAGAGGTCTTCTCTGGAGATGTTTGCTTCTTGAATGCCTTCGTGGATCGCCTGTCCCACACTTGTTTCATTTCCATATATAGCAGCCGTATCAATACTGCGGTAACCATGCTTAATAGCTGATTTGACGGCTGCTACTAGCTCAGAGCCTTCTTCTACTTTAAATACGCCAATTCCAAACCAAGGCATTTTAATACCGTTGTGTAGTGCTGTTGTATCCTGTAAATTTTTTGCCATATGAATAGCCTCCTATGTCATTTTTTACATAATGATGTACTGGAAAAACGCGGTACAAATGATCAGTAACAAAAATATCGCCAAGAGAGTCCCTTCCTTTTAATCAAAAGCGATCATGAAAACATAGACTTTTACAGGCGAGCAAGCTCATTCTTGTTGGTAGTCTTATCTTTTCTTTCCAAGGCGCGAGCCAAACCTGTTAAAAGTACGGCTCCTAAAACCATCAATGCTCCTACCCAGGGGGTATGAATCAGTCCAAGCTTGTCAGTAACGAGTCCGCCCAGGTATGCTCCGATTGCGATACCTGCGTTGAAAGCGGCGATATTCATAGCCGAAGCTACATCTATTGCTTTCGGTGCATAACGTTCAGCTAACATGACGACATAGACCTGCAATCCGGGCACGTTCATAAAAGCTAACAAGCCCATGAGCAGGATTGTTAGTAATCCGACAACTTTAAACGGGGCGGTGAACGTTAAGACGAAGAGTATGATGGATTGTATAGTAAACATATAAAATAAGGCGGAAATAGGTTTGCGGTTGGCTGCCTTTCCACCAATGATGTTTCCAATCGCAATAGCAATTCCATAGCCAAGAAGAATAATGGCAACGGTCGTTTCCTTAAAGCCAGTTATTTCATGAAGTAATGGTGATAAATACGTAAAGACGACAAAAGTGCCACCATACCCAATAGCGGTAATGAGAAAGGCAAGAAGCAATCTTCCATTAGTAATCAGTGTAAGCTGTTCTCGCAGCGGTGTTTTGGTCCCTTTACGCAAATCGGAAGGAATTAAAATGATATTGGCTAGGAAAGCTAAGATGCCAACTGCGACGATTCCAATAAAAGCAGCACGCCAACCTAATTGCTGTCCGATAAATGTGCCTAAAGGAACTCCGGTGACGGTCGCTACTGTAAGTCCTGAAAACATAAAGGCGATTGCACTAGCCCTGCGATTTTCTGGTACCAGATCAGCAGCGATAGTGGAGCCGATTGACATAAATACACCATGGGACAACGCGGAAATCATTCTTGCTATCAGCAATACGACAATTCCATTCGCAGTGGCGGCAAGAGTATTTCCTACAATAAACACTAGCATGATCCACAATAATAAGGCTTTGCGAGGGATGCCAGAGGTTAGAGAGGTTAAAATCGGTGCTCCAAAGGTAACTCCTAATGCATATAAAGTAACGGTTAACGCGGATGTTGAGACAGATATATTTAAATCATCAGCGATAAGCGGAAGTAGTCCCACACTGATGAATTCTGTTGTTCCAATTGCAAATGCACTAATCGCTAACGCAAGGAGCGCCAACGTGCTTCTTTTTTGATCTAATAACATTCACTCCACTCCTACAGTATGGTATGACCGGCCGGTACATGCTATTATGATGTAAGATAATGAAAATGAATAGTACGCACTATAAAGTAATATACAAACAATAAAGTTACATACTTACTAAAAAGTAATATAGGTACTAAAAAGTTTCCATGGGTGTGTTTAGGAGGAATAAGCTGTGATTAAGAAAAAATATAATATCACTGTCGAAGCTACCTTAGAGGTTATAGGTGGAAAATGGAAATGTGTAATTCTTTGTCATTTAACACATGGGAAAAAACGCACAAGCGAATTAAAACGGGTTATGCCTGGCATTACACAAAAAATGTTAACGCAACAGCTTAGAGAATTAGAGCAGGATGGTATTGTAAATCGAATTATTTATAATCAGGTTCCTCCAAAGGTGGAGTATGAACTAAGTGAGTACGGGTGGAGCTTAAAGCCGATATTAGATTCCTTATGTGTGTGGGGAGAGAAGCATATTATCAAGGAATATGGAGATAAGTTCGCTGTGCTGGAGGATAACATTTTAAATCAAAAGGATAAAGAAATGTAAGGCGTATCTATATAAACGCACGGCAAAAAGTCTACGAGTGAGTCCTCGTAGACTTTTTTAATAACCTTAGATTACGATTCAACGGTCTTCATTTTGCTCCCGAGCGCTTCGTTTTTAGAATCTCTAAATGACTCTACCTTCACATATATCTAATTTAGCAAAGAAAAGTCTTTTGACTAGTACAAGTTGCGAACGACAACATAGTATATAGTAAGTCAGACGAAGGAGGTGAGACACATGAGTAGCTGTCATCATCATCACCATCCTAAGAAGAAGAAGGTAGAGTTGGTTTGTAAATGCTTTGTTAAGAAAAAAAGAAGAAAACCACATCATCCTAGCTGTCATCATCATCACCATCACCATCCTAAGAAGAAGGTAGAGTTGGTTTGTAAATGCTTTGTTAAGAAAAAAAGAAGAAGACCAGTTAGAAAACCACATCATCCTAGCTGTTGGTAATTAGTATGTAAGGGCACAAGAACGTAGTTTTGGGTGTAAAATCTGATAGGTATTTGTGCACTTCCAAATGAGAATCATGTGTTAAGTAACGTCTCACGTTTTAAACTACTGATTGATTCAGGATGAGCAGGGTGTTTACCTTGACGAAGTGAGTTGAGGTAAACACCACATCACAATCTAGTAGGTCTTCATGGATATCTAACCAATTACAAAGCCTGTGATCTCTAGAATAGATAGGGATCATGGGTTTTTTTTCTGGAATAATGAGGCTAGATGAGCCATTAGTCGTTACCACTAGCAAATCGTAATATAGGCACGAGATAGCCAGTTATTCATCTGGCTATTTTTTTTACCAAAAACGCTTGTATGTACCCTAAAGCTAAATAAATCTACCTATGTTCAATACGTGAGATCAACCCAATAAATTCTAATTTTACCTTTAAAATACGAATGATAAAGCTAATTTTTTATTTAAAATATACCAAAACACGAACTATTTAAAGTTTTTGTTTGATATTGATCGTCTTTTATGATATTTTACAGGTGTGACATTCATTTCATATAACAGAAGGAGAAAGTCAGAAATGGAATGGAAAGATATTATCGCGGCACTTAGCGTCGTACTCAACGGATTACCGCAGGGTCTACTAGCACTATCTCTGGGTTTTGCTTCCGTACCTACAGCTTTGGCGTTCTTAATTGGTGCGACTGGAAACGCAATTACTGGCTCTGTAGCGGTTGTATCTTATCAGGTCGAGACGATTGCATTAGCTGGAACTTTGGGAAAAACGATGAGGGATAGGTTATCTATGATTTTTGTTGGCGGAGCAATTATGGCCACGATCGGTCTATTCGGCTTCTTAGAGAAAATCGTAAGCTTCATCGGACCTGTCATTACAAGTGGAATGATGGCTGGCGTTGGTATTATGCTAGCGCGTGTTTCTTGGGATATGGCTCGCAATAATATGCCTGTTGGAATCGTTTCGATGAGTACAGGGTTACTCACCTATTTTGTAACAAGAGATCTGGTCTATACCGTTACGATTTCCGTTCTTATTTCTAGTCTCATTTCGCTGCTTCTTAAACAGGGTAATACCATCAAACCGCTGGAAAATGACCGCTTTGCTTTTCAAAAACCAAGGTTTTCAGCAGGTATTTTACGAGGCGCTATGGCGATGGTTTGTCTCAATATTGGCGCAAATATTGCTTTTGGCCAAATTAATGGTGAAATTGCTAAGACGGATGTGAACATTGACACGCTTAGCGTAATTAGCAGTGTAGCGGACATGGTGTCTGCTCTATTTGGCGGGGCTCCTGTCGAAGCGATCATTTCTGCTACAGCGGGCGCTCCACATCCTGTTGCCTCAGGTGTCCTGATGATGGTAGTAATGGCGGGAATTCTTCTAGCTGGCTTGTTGCCCAAAATCGGTCGTTATATTCCTAGTGAATCTATCTCTGGATTTCTGTTTGTGTTAGGTGCAATTGTAACTGTACCCACCAACGCTATATCTGCATTGACTGGCGGAGAGGCTTCCTCTAGCCTGGTAGGTGGTGTAACCATGGTGGTTACCTCGATTTCTGATCCATTCTTTGGGATGCTAGCAGGCTTATTAATGAGAGCATTAATCAGCTTATTTGGGATGTAGGAGGGAGTTTCATGGAAAAGACTTATATGTTAGAGGTAGCAGGGATTACTCGGCATTTACCAATTATTCCGATAACAGAAAAACTCAGCATTGCCAGCTTTGTCATTCTTGGGGATACAGAGCTGGTAACAGCAGTAGCCCCACTTCTTGCGGCAAAGCTTCCTGAAGTAGATGTAGTTATTACAGCAGAAGCCAAGGGAATTCCTCTCATTCATGAGGTATCGCGCGTGCTTAAAATGAAGAAGTACTATGTTGCTCGAAAAAGCACAAAGCCTTATATGCAAACGCCGTTAATTAATGAAGTAGAATCAATCACTACTCAGAAAAAGCAAGTTCTTTGCTTAGACGGAGCGGACGCCAGTGAAATCGCAGGAAAACGAGTTGCCATCATTGATGATGTAATTAGTACCGGTAAGTCGTTGCAGGCTATTGAGGATTTGGTCATTCAAGCTGGCGGCATTGTGGTAGCTAGAGCGGCAATTCTTGCTGAGGGAAAGGCAGCCGAGCGGAGTGATATTGTATTTTTACAAGAGCTTCCGTTGTTTTCTCATGAAATAGAGTAGCAGCAACATCAGGTGCATGTTTAAGCAAGTATCCCCTTCTATCGCTGGACAGAGGGGTTTTTTACATGAGGTAGGAAGAATCATCGGTAAAAGCTAAATTATATAGTATATTGTAGGTAGATAAAAATAAAAGCGAAGTTATCTTATTATTTATGTGAATATTCAAAATAGGTAGGTGGATCAGAAGAAACGCAAACAAAGAAACCTGTTAATTAGCACCCTTAAATTGTTTGATGCAAAAGACATAAAAGAGCTTTGGCGTGAGCAGGATGTTGTCTACAATGACAAGACGCAACAAATATTTGCTTTTAACCATGCTATGAAGGTAATTCAGACAGGCGTTGGTAAGGGAGATGTGCTGGAAGCGTGCATCATTGGCTATAAAGATGGAAAACTGGTAAAGGTGAGCGATATAAAGAAATAGGTAATAAAAACAG
The DNA here is from genome assembly GCF_010748895.1 of Brevibacillus sp. 7WMA2. Taxonomy (NCBI): domain Bacteria; kingdom Bacillati; phylum Bacillota; class Bacilli; order Caryophanales; family Paenibacillaceae; genus Brevibacillus; species Brevibacillus sp. 7WMA2. The sequence goes on along the minus strand of NZ_CP048799.1, from coordinate 3,731,208 downwards.
CCTATTTACTCCTCAAAAAGGTGAAATAGGCTGTTTTTGTTTTATATGATGTCAAAAAATAGAGGTGGCAAAAATACGAATTAAGATTTTAGAATATGTCTTACATGATCTCTAGCACTTTGTTCTACCTCTTCATCTGTAAGATGATGCTCAGCACCGTAAATAGCAAATGTAGGTATAACAATTTGATGTGTGACTGGGGAGGAAGTCATCATTGAAAAGAGGCAACAGGAAGGCGAATCAATTATAATTTTACATAAATTAGTAAAGAATAAATAAGGAGCCTGCTACTACACGTCATTACACTCCCTGCGAAAATAGCTGAATAATTGGATAACTGATAGGGATAGTAGCTACGATGAGAGGCTATTAACTCAACATTTGTTCCATTTTCATTCAGATATTGATACATAGCAACTTGCTAGAAGAAGTTATCTTCGCAAATCTGTGCCTTTTACAGTGATCTCGATCACACAGGGTGACATTTCTCACTCTATATACTGAGGTCATACCACGCAAAACGAAAGTGAGGTAATCAAGATGCTAAGTGAAAAGACTATTCAAACCATTAAATCTACGGTACCCGTATTAGAAAAACATGGAGTCGATATTACAAAACGTTTTTATCAATTATTGTTTACAAAACATCCAGAGCTATTAAATATTTTTAATCATGCCAATCAGAAGCAAGGGAGACAACAGACGGCATTAGCCAATGCAGTGTATGCTGCCGCCCAATATATAGACAAATTAGAAACGATTATTCCTGTTGTAAAGCAGATTGGTCATAAGCATCGTAGTCTTGGAGTTAAGGCAGAGCACTACCCGATTGTTGGAGAAAATCTGCTTGCTGCGATTAAGGATGTACTTGGCGATCTGGCGACAGACGAGATTTTGCAGGCATGGGCAGAGGCCTATGGTGTAATTGCAGAGGCCTTTATTGGTGTAGAAGCTGAGTTTTATAAGCAAGCTGAACAACAGCAGGGTGGCTGGGAAGGTTTTAGAGCATTTAAGTTGGACAGAAAGGTAAAAGAGAGTGATGTTATTACCTCCTTCTATCTTGTTCCACAGGATGAAAAAGCTATCGCTGGATTTGAACCAGGCCAATACATTAGTGTGAAAGTGGACATTCCTGGTGAAAAAAATACCCATATTCGTCAATATAGCTTATCTGATGCGCCAGGCAAGTCTTACTATCGCATCTCTGTTAAACGAGAGGATGGCAATCAGGATCAGCCTCCAGGTAAGGTATCTGTCTATCTACATGAACAGGTTAACCCAGGAGATCTTTTATTTCTTTCGGCACCAGCAGGGGATTTTGTTTTAGATCAAAAAGATGCTCGTCCTGTCGTCCTGATCAGCGGTGGGGTTGGATTAACACCTTTAGTTAGTATGCTTAACACACTTGTAGAGACGAATCCGAACCGCCAAGTAACCTTCATTCATGCGGCTCAAAGTGGGCAGGTGCACGCGATGAAAGAGCATGTAGAAGAGCTAGCTCGCCAGCACTCACAACTATCTGTTCATTGGTGTTATGACAAACCAACTGACTATGACAGAGCAACAAACGCTTTTCATAAAGAAGGCTATGTAGATATCTCTACATTAGAGCACATGGTTCCATCTAAAGATGCCAGCTTCTATTTCTGTGGTCCGACTCCCTTCATGAAGGCGGTGAACCATACCCTGAAGGAATACGGAATTGCGGAAGCAGACATTCATTTTGAGTTTTTTGGCCCTGCTGATAGCCTGTAGGACTATGAATCCGGTTTCGAGGCAGATTGAGCACGCAATAATCTGTTTACAGTCTCACGGCGCAGTCCGATAAATTGCCCGATCTCATCCTGTGTAAGCACTTCGGTCAAAGTGGTGGGAGCAATATAGAACTCAAACCAAGCTTGGAGCTTTCGCAATTTATCGGCGGCCGATACTTCTGTTAATTGATCGATCCGATGCTGCATCATACGGAGCTTTTCCTGAAGCTGTAAGGCAATGGTTCGGCATCTGTCCGGGTTGTTCTGTAGCTGTTGATACCACTCCCGCGCATTAAGAACCTCGATCTCACAAGTGATAAGTGCGATAGCCGTACCGAAATAAGGATTTGGACTAATAAGAGAATGGTGTGGGATGATTTCATTAGGCACAATGATATTTACTAAAGTTGTCGTTCCATCCTCATGAATCCGAATTACTTTTAACAGGCCGCTTTTCAGATGATACAGCGGGCCGGTTTCTCCTTGGCGAAATAGAGTTTCACCCCTATGCAATCTCATAGTAACCTCCATAAGAAAAGCGAAAGTCGGAACCCTCTGACTTTCGCTTTATTGTTTATTAATAGAGATTATAGCAGGATTAGCAGGTTTATGAAAAACCAATGTTACGAAAAACGTGTTTAACCTTCAATTTTTTTTGCAATACGCTAGATACAGCTACTATTTTACCCGGAAACCACTATGATACATAAGATAAGTACAATAACAGCTCGAAGTGACGTGATTGGTTTATGCTTCGCTCTAATGATATGGGCGTACAGAGCGGCAATCATAATGATAATAAAAATAGAAGCCGAAAACTTCAAGGCCGCCGGTATCCAAAAGGAAGCGATTACTCCAATAAATCCGATTAATTCGCAAGTGGCTGTGACGTACATGAGCCACATTGGATAGCCATAGTCATTCCAATGCTGAACCATTGTCTTTGAACTTGTGAATTTGTTGAAAATCGAAACGGAAAACAAACCAATACATACAATTTGGAAAAGTAAAATAGTGAAATGCATGATGGTGCCCTCCTCTGATAAGATAGGTAAGATGGGATGTCTTTGTAGGAGAGTATACTCAGGTTTTGATGAAAAAGATGTAGTCTAGACTACATTGACAAATTCTGGGGGTATTGTATGGAGAAAATAAAATATTTATCAAGAATACAGTTATTTAGTGAGCTTGAGGTAGAAGAATTAGAAAAAATCGAACCTGTTGCCCCGATTACAATTATGAAAAAAGGAACACTGATTACAACCCCGCATCAATCTCAAAAATTCCTGTATCTAATCAAAGCGGGAAAGGTTCGCTTATATCAGATAACGTCAGAAGGCAGTGAACTAACTCTTGATGTATTAGGTGTCGGACATATATTTGGGGAAGTGGGTACGTTTACAACAGGGTCTGAAAATCTATTTGCCCAAACATGGGAGGACTCCTTGATCTGTACGATTGATAAAACTGAGTTTGAGAACTTTTTGCAAAAAAAGCCTGATATTGCGTTAAAGTTTATTGAAATTTTGTCCAAACGTTTACAGGAGGTAGAGGAGCTGCTTGAATATATGGCATATGGAAGTGTTCGAAAACGGCTTCTATTTTTATTAAATAAACTATCGGATAAATTCGGAGTTAAAATATATAAGGGAGAGGGCTTGCATCAAGAAGAAGATTGGATTCAGCTTGATATAGCTGTTACGCATCAAGAATTAGCAACAATGATGGGCAGTATTCGTGAGACTGTGACGGGATTATTACAGGATTTCACAGCAGAAGGTATTATTCGGAAAGAAGGGCAGCGTAAACCTTTCCAAATCCATTACTCTCGATTAAAACAGGCAATAGCAAAAGATAGATGAAGCAATTAACTAATAAAGGGTAATTTTCCTTTAATTTTCATTAATAAATTACTTATTTAACAATAATTTATCCACTAATCTTTATTTATATTTACAATAATATACAATTAAACTAGAATTATAGAGGAGTAATGAATGGAACAGAATACCGTTGTCGAATATTGTCCTGAGAAATTATGTCCTAAGGTGGGAATATGATGGAAGGAAATGAAGCAGTACTTTACTCCTCTCTAGGTGAATTAATAAAAAATAAAAGACAACAAGCAAATTTGAGTTTATCAGAATTGGGAAGGCTGTCAGGGGTTAGTAAGGGCGTACTCTCTAAAATTGAATCATGTGAAACCAAGAGACCAGAGCTTCGAACCATTAAGGCAATCACTACTGTACTAGTATTGCCATATGAAGAGATAATAGCGAATTATATCGAAATACAACAGCGTGTAGAAATTTTATATGAACTTCTTTTAGAAATGATTGAACTATCTAATATAACGCTAATTAGTAAGGTTGCACAAAAAATTCTTGAAAATCCCCAAGAAGATACATATACAGCTTTAGAACGTCTTTATGACCTATGCAATAGCATCACTAGCGACGAGATTAAACTTATTCTCTATAGCGCTATCATTAAGTATGCTAGAGTACATGGAATCCCAAATTATATAGCCAAACCATCCCTACAAAGATACCTAATAGAGAGACAGGATTTCAAAAATTTAGAGGAGTCTTTTAAAATCGGGGAAGAAATTATTCATTATGCAGACTTTTTGTCCGAGGAAGAAAAAATCACTTTCTATTTTAGGATGGGTTTGCACGCATTTGCTATCAAAAAATATCAGCAATGTATTGAATTAACAAAAATGGGGCTTTTGCGAGATCACACCATAAATGAATTAAAGGTTAGAGCCTATCTCGCTATGATTAATGCTCTCTTATTATCAGGCAAATATGAAGAAGTCGAAAAACATCTTTCTACCTATAAAACATTTACATTCCATTTTGTGCATGAATCCGCGGCATTAACTGGTGCAATCGTAAAGGCAAAAAAGAAAGACTACGAAGCAGCCATTCCATTATTGCTGGATTGCTTACAAAATACGAGTGAGGATTCAAGAATTCATGCCGTAAATGAGTTAATTGAGTTGTATCTGCAAATGGAAAATTTCGATGCCATTGCAGAATTAGTGGCCGGGGAAGATAACTTTTTGAAGGTTGAATCGAAAACACCGTATAAATATTATTCAATAGGATTGTACTACCAAAATAAGGCAAACTATCAAATCTTAATTAAATCCTATCAAGAAGGATTGGATAGTTATCTTACTAGCATGGAGATCTATGGCAAGATAAATGCTTATCAAGAAATTAATGACTGTATGAAGAGTATTCTCTCCTTTTATTTCTCTATGGAAAAATCTATAGATTTACAAATGGTACAGAAGCTTCAAGATGTATATAATAGGATTATAAAGAATAAAGAAATTAATTAGCGTAGGAGGGATTGAGATGAAAAAGGCAATTATAACGATTTTCATGACTTTAGCATTGGTAACTTCTATTGGTTCTATTGATTCTTTCTCTCATGTCGCAGAAGCTAGTAAACCTCATGCTATTCAGTATGTATACGATCCAGGATTTTAATTGTATCTCTCCTTAGAACGCTCTTAGGAGCGTTCTTTTTTATGGAAACATATTGGCCTATGAAGCCAAACTCATCCATCTAACTATTTTTACACATAAATTACAATATCAATGATATGATTATAGTGATTTATACAACTAGATTAGATTGGATGGTTTTGTCATGCAAAATTATAGAATGATTGTCCTCGATTTAGACGATACATTGCTTCAAGATGATCACACCATTTCAACACGTACAAAAATTGCACTAATGAAGGCTCAAGAAGCCGGAGTAAAGGTAGTTCTTGCATCAGGTCGTCCCACGTACGCCATGACGCATATTGCTGAAGAATTGGAGCTAGCAAAATACGGTAGCTTTATTTTGTCCTTCAACGGTGCAAAAATTATAAACTGGAAAACAAAAGAAGAGTTATTTAGCAGCACACTGCCAGTACAAACCGTACATGAGCTATACGATATCAGTAAAAAAGAACAGGTTGGGATTCTCTCCTATGATGGGGATGATATCGTAGCTGAAACAGTTACTGCGTACACCCAAAAAGAGTCTGAGATTACGGGAATGAACATTAAAGAGGTAGAAAGCTTTAAGCAAGCCATCACACGACCGGTAGTAAAAGTGCTAATGGTAGACGATCCTACTAAGCTAGCAATTGTGGAAAAGAAACTGCAAAAACAGCTAGAGGGTCAATTGAGTGTGATGCGGTCGAAGCCGTTTTTCTTGGAGTTTACAGAAGCGGGTGTTGATAAAGGAACCAGCTTACATCAGCTCATTCATAAATTAGGAATTGAACAAGCAGAGGTTATTGCGATCGGTGATAGCTACAATGATCTTGCCATGATTAATTTTGCAGGGCTTGGTGTTGCAATGGGCAATGCACCAGATGACATTAAGGAAATAGCGGACTATGTAACAGATACAAATATGAATCATGGTGTGGCAAAGGTTGTTGAGACCTTTATTTTAAATAAAATCCCACAAGCTTAGAAATCGTACTACTGATTTCTTTCCTGTACTTATATGAAAGAAGCGTCAGTGAACATTTTTGTTCCTTTGACGCTTCTTTTTGTTGGTAACGTTTCTGACAAAGCTTATTTTTTAGTACAGTGTAGATAGTAATGCATAGTAAACAAAGATTTGTGTAAGGAAAGCATTGTCTCCTGACGAAGCAACGACTGTTGAGAAAGGAATTTTTCGAATCATGATGATTCACCTAAGTGTCTGAATCATCAATTACTTTATCAAGAAAAGAATACATAGATTGCATCAATTGTCCAATTACGGTTTAACTCAGTGAAAGTAAGGGAAAAAATTTCTCGCTTTGAAATGAACCAAAATACGAGAACTGGTGAATAAGGAGTGACAGGGAAAACGAGGAGGTTTTTTATGTGGAGGAAAATCATTATTCTCCAATAACTGGAGAAGGAGGTCCAGTGGGTTTTGAAGCACTTGTTCAGCCTCACTTACCTACGGCATTTCGAGTCGCTTTTTTAATCGTTCATGATTACCATTTCGCTCAGGATGCTGTTCAAGAAGCACTATGGGAGGCGTATCAATCACTTTATCGCTACGATGAACGAAAAGGGACATCGTTTCGGGCTTGGTTTATGAAAATTGTGACACATCGGGCACTTAATATGGTGCGTAGAAAGAAAAAAACGGAAGCATACGCAGACTCCATTGATCCTGACCAAAATCCATTGGAGAGTATTCTGCAAAAGGAGCAAGAGCAACAGATTTGGCGAGCGATCCAGTCGATGACGCCGAAGCATCGCTCTGCTGTTATTCTTTACTATTATGAAGAGTTTAGTGTAGCTGAAATTGCAAAAATCCTTGGTGTGTTTGAGGGAACGGTAAAATCAAGGCTGCATAAGGCCAGAAAGCTAATCGCTGAGAAAATACAGGCTGAAAAAGAAACACAGGTAATGACCGAGATAGGAGTGATCATGCATGACTAATCTAGATAAACAGATTGCACAGACTCTAAAAAAGGTAGCTGGAGAGTTGGATCAGCCTACTTTTGTAATGCCTGACCGGGCTGTGGCCTATAAAAGAAAAAGGTCGCGTCTGCTAGGCCCTTTGGTTTTGCCAGTCTCAATTAGCTGCGCCCTGCTTTTAACGGTCTCGGTGGGTTCATATGTATCGCCCACATTTGCAGCCTATGTGAAATCGTTATTTGAAGGAAGTTCTAATAAAGAGCTGCAAAATGCAGCAGAGGAGGGCTTTTCACAGAAGGTAAACGCCTCTGTAACGGATCAGGGCTATACTCTTGAAATAAAGGAGATATTGGCCGACCCAATGAGAATTGTGGCCGTATATTCGGTCAAGGATCAGCAGAATAACGTTATTCATCCGGATAAGATAGATCTAGGGAATGTAGAAGTAACTGATTTGAAAGGGAATCCATTTAAGAGGGTATCTAGCGAATTATATACATTAGGATATGACGATGATAGTCAATACGGCTATATCACTCTGAAAAATCCAGTGGGGGAAAAACAACAGAAGCTTTTACTGCAAGTCAAGGGTAGTGAGATTGCCTCTGTTAAAGGGGATTGGTCCTTACAGATTCCTTTTGATTTAGAAAAATCAATTACGGCTTCAAAGGTGCTGCCAATGAATGGGACGTATACAACACCGCAGGGATTGCAAATCCATTTGAACAGCGTGATGTATTCACCGACTGCTGCACGTGTCGAATATGAAACAAAATGGACGGAAGAGGCAAAGAAAAGATTAGTGCAGGAAAGCAAACAAGTGAAAGGAAAAATAGCTTCAGCTCCCCCTTATGTTCGTTATGATGATTATAAGCTGAATTTTCATGTTGAAAATGAAAAGGGAGAGAAAATAAAGGACCTAAATACGGAGATTGCTACTCCTCGCAAGTATCTAGATAAATATGGTCATTCTATCCGGAAGTATGGATTTGCTCCTCTGTCTCCTGATCATCAATATACACTGGTATTGGATTCCTTAGTAAAAACAGAACCGTATAAGCTGGACATATCATTTGAGCCGAAGCAGCTTGGCGATAAACCTGTAAGAGTAGATCAGGATGGCAAAACGATTGAGATCAAGTCAGTAACCTTTGACAAACCTCAAAATGAAGCATCTCCCAAGGATGAGAAGCATGCTACGATTACACTAGAGGCTTATGTAAAGGATATTGTTCAAATACCAACTACAATTTTAGTGGATGATGATACCGATAAAATTATTAATCACTTTGATTGGACGATAAAAGATGAGAAGGGCAAAATATACAATGTAACAGGCGGAGATTTTAAAATGTTAGGAAAGGACGAACAAGGCAGAAACCATATCCGAATAAAATTGCAAAGTTATGAAATGAAAGAACTTCCGCAAAAGATCAGCCTTACATCCGAACTGGCAGAAAAGAGCTATGACCTGGATTGGAGAGTACCATTGCCAATGCCAAAAGAAGATAAATGAGAAATAGTGATTGCGAGAAAAATAATGGATGCAAGAAAAATAATATTGAGCTGTGTATAAGCAGGAAAATGGACAGGAAAAATAGCCTGTCCATTTTTTTGATTGAATCTTACAGAGTGATATTTCGATTACACAGAAAGTGGGTAATCCACCTTATCGACGTTTTAAAAAAATGTTACGAATTGAGATGAAGCTCAGTCCGAGAAAAAGCGTATTACCTGTTACCTTAGAATTGGTTATTAAAGGGTAGGAAAATTCTGTATTATTGATATAATGACAGTAAGAATGGAATAATTATGTAATCCCCCTAAGGAAGACATCAAGGTTCAAGATTTTATGATTATGAAATAGGCAATATTATCGCGAAAACCGTTACGCTTTAACATGAGTCCTTTTACAGAATGGTTCAACATATTGTGGATTGTGAATAATAGGAAGGGAGTAAAGCGCATGGGAACAATGCCACTTTGGTTTTGGATTCTTTATTATCTATTCATTTTAATAACTATCATTCTTACAATTGTTTGCATGATTAAGAAAAAGCATACACTTTTTTCAGCCGTTACGCTTATTTTCTCCGTTCTAGCACCAATTGTTTTCTTTTTACATGCATTGACAAGGGGATATGGCAATGAGATTGAATTTTTCTTTAGAAAGCTTTGTTCAGGGGAAATTTGGGCAATCTTTGTAGCAATTGCAGTAGTTGAGACTGTTTATTGGTACTTTTTCCTACTAAAAGATTACAAGATAAACCGTAAGCATTCATGAAAATATGCGAACATACCCACAAATGGATAAATACTGACGAGCGCTCTCTAATTTAATGATACAAAGACAGACAATTTAGATAAGAATGATAAATAGTAGGCCTAATAGCAAAAAAGCTATTAGGTTTACATGCATTATGTCTATATATAAATCTCAATCAGTAAGGAAGTGTTGGATAGAATAAATGTTTCGTATAAAAAGTTCGATAATAAAAAGAGAAGGGTTGGGCAGTATTCCAATTTTAATATGGAACAGAGGTGTCTTATTATATGTCTAATCTTAATATTTCGATAAAAAATATATTTATCGACATAATTTGATTTTTTTCGACAAAATCCAACATTTTTTTCAAAATAAGTATCGTTTTCAGCTTGGAGCATTATATAATTAAATTAGAAAATTCTACAAGTAAGGAGACCCCCATGCGGATATTTCAAAACTTAAAAATAAGAACGAAATTATTACTCATCATTCTAACGTCTATCTTATCTTTTGCAGCTTTATCGTCATTAGGGTACAGCGGATTAAAAAAAGGGGACGAGGCTGCCTTAAGCATGTATGAGGATTGTTTACTTCCTATTCAGTGGTTAGGAGATTTAGAATCGAATTTTTTTAGGGTTCATATGAATGTTGTGGAATATATGATTACCACTGATGAAAAAAGGAACAACGAACTTGATAAAATCATCAAGGAATTACGCGTGGAGAATGATGATTTAATCAAAAAATTGGAAAGCACTCGTATTCCAGTGGAAGAAAAGGAATTATACGAAGGATTTAGCACTAGCTTTAACAATCTGCGTGAACTTACAAGCAAAGCGATTTCATTGGCTAGTCAAAATAAAAATGCAGAAGCGTATACGTATTACCTAGCCGAGCTTCAGCCTTCTCGAACAGATGCCATTGTTTCTCTTCAAAAATTACTGACCTACTTGCAAGAAAAAGCAGATAAAATCCAAACTGAAAATTATCAGGAGGCCAATTTTACTATACTTATGTTTGGTATTGTAGCCTTACTAGTTGTTATCTTTATTAGTATGATAGGCTATATTATCAGCAAATCGATTAAGCATCCTATTGATCTACTAGAAGCAGATATGAAACAAGTAGCTCAAGGAGATTTAACTATTCGCACCTCCTATGAATCAAAAGATGAGATGGGAAGCATCGTCTCCTCTTTCAATAAAATGCTAGAAAATCTTCAGCAGTTGATGGGAAAAGTTCAAGCAGCAACAAACACCGTAATGGTTTCAACAGACAATATGCTACACGAAACACAAAATGTTTCTGCTATCTCTAGTAACGCTGTAGTTACCATTGATGAAATGAACCAACAAGTCCAAGGACAAATGTTAAGTATTCAGGAAAGTGCTAAGGCTATGGATGAAATGTCGACCGGAGTACAGCGAGTGGCCGAATCTTCTTCTACTGTTGCTGAATTAGCAATCACTACAGTGGAACAGGCGAGAGAGGGCAGTCAGGTAGTGCAGCAATTCATTACACAAATGGATACGATTCATAATTCTGTAGAGGAAACATCGGCAGTTATAAGCCGTTTGCTGGAAAATACACAGCAAATTGATAAAGCTTTGTTGTCTATTACCGATATTGCTGAACAGACAAATCTATTGGCGCTAAATGCGGCGATTGAGGCGGCGCGTGCCGGTGAATTTGGAAGAGGCTTCTCTGTAGTTGCAGACGAGGTGAGAAAGCTAGCTGAGGAATCCAAGCAATCGGCAAGTGAAATCAATCATTTGATTACCTATATCCAGCAGGATTCGAAGGATGCTGTTCATGTCATGGAGAAAGGACAGCAAGAGGCAAAACAAGGAATTATTACAGCCAATGAGGCAGGAAAAGCCTTCAATACTATTGTGGAAGAAATAAATGAAATCACGTATCAAATTCAAGAGGTATCTGCAACAACGGAAGAAATGTCAGCAGGAACCGAAGAAATAAATGCGTCGTTAGCAGAAATATCTTCTACTGCTACCCAAGTAGCTGGGTCTACAAATGAAACAGTACAATCAATTCAAGACCAATCGGCTTCTACAAATGAAATGGCTAATCATTCTATGAAAATGAATGAGACAGTTAAGGAACTTGAGAAGCTATTATCTCAATTTAAAATTCAAAACTAATAACCTTATCTATACAGGTAGGAACAAAAAAGGTAGATACAAAAACAAGCTGGCGGAATCTTAGTTCTGCCAGCTTGTTTGTTAGTAGGGCTTCAAATTGCTTTGTTGTCTATGGGTACTCGCTTACGGTGAAGGGTCAGAACGAACCCAGCCGGAATTTCCATTAAATGAGATTTGGTACCAACCGTTTTGATCAGCTATGCCCTCAATCGGGCTACCCTTTTTGATCTGGCCAATTACACCATATTCTTCACCTGGACCCGCATAAACCTTGATGGAATTCTCGGACGAGCCATTTCCCCTCTCGTCATTTTTGGAAGGAGAGGCTGGTTCATTATCGTGTGGGGAGGTTTCTTCTGTTCCCGACGCGGCTTTCTCATCTGTTACCGTATCTGAAGCTACATCAGGCTCAGTTTCGGGGGACGGTGATAGATAATCCCTTATCTTTTCCTCATAGACAAGACCATTATCCGCTAGCTTAAAGGCTGCTATTTCCTTTTCCCCTTTGCCCTCGGCATTTTCTAGAATGACGGAGCCTGTGCCTTCCACTGTAAATCCATCTGCCTCTACCTCAAATAGCTTCACCCAATCTTTTTTGGATAAATCGGGAACAAATCCATAGTATGTAGAGAGACGGTTTTTACCCGTTGTTTCCATAATAAGGATGGGGGTTTCTTTACTAATTAATTTATCTGAGATATTGAGATTTTTGAGCTTTGTGTCCGTATGAAAAGACCCCTCTAAGTACAGAACAGAATGATTATCCGGCATTTTTGCTGCCAAATGAAGATGTTGATCTTCCTCTGAAATACCGGCTGTATAAACGACAGACCCCCAACGCTTCTCTCCTGTGAGGACGAATCCAAACGATTTATCTGGATATTTTTCTTTCAATAGGCGAATTGGATCATGCTTGATCCAGCGGTCTTCTAATTCTGTTACGAGCTGGGATGTATCCTGAAGATCGCTTAGCTTTTGATACAGGTCACGTGCCTTTTCAAACTGGTTTGCTTTTGTGTAACGCTCCGCTTGCTTTAGCTGAGAGGCGAGATGTTGATCAAGAAGGCTGATGGACTCCGAATCAGCAGGCAGCACGTCACTAATCTGACGGTAAGCCTTTGCCTGCATGATAAATGTGTCCAGGTCCTTATTGCGAATCGAGCGTTTGATCTGGGAGCTAGCATATTTTTCTAGTAAAGCAAGTAACCACTCACCTTGTATATCTACTTGCTTATAGGCACGTAAGCTTCTGGAAGCTGATTGGATTACCTGGTCGAAGGTACTTCTGTTTGTTACATCCCTATATTTTTTTTGATCATAGGAACGAAAAAGGGAAATGAGCTCCTGCTTCTTCTGTTTTTCCCCACCAAAAAATTCATCTGGAATAGCGACCAAAGAATGAACAAAGCGTTCATCACGATAATTTTGCTGGGTCAGGTTTTCCTGCATAGATGTAGTATAGGTCTTTTTCATTGCAAGAAAGTAATTTTTTAAAGTAGCTTCGATTGCATGCTCTTCAGAAACTTGTGTGAAAAAATCGACGAATAGCTGTTCTTCTTGCTGAGCGTGCTGTTTAAAGGTGTGGTAGGTTGTATACAGCTCTAGCATATCTCCTACCTGATTCTCTCCTGCGGCAGCATGAATCTGCTCAGAGATGGATTCTAGCTGTTGGCGAATGGAACGCAATGCAGATAATGGCTTATTCCATACCTCATCACCATAGCTGATAGTAGTAATGGCTTGTGCTTTAGCGAAGCTTTCTTCGGCCGCAAGCAGATTTCTTTCCTGATAGTGCTTTTTGGCTTCTTCATATAAATTGATTTTTTTCAGGCTATATCTAATCTTGACACCCATGGCTATTAAAGCCAACAGGAATAAAATTAGTAGGATATTCCGTATCCAAAGTGATCGTTGATAGGCAGGGAGTAGCTTGCTAATAAATTTCTTCATAGCAATCCTTTCAGTTCGGGATCAAACGAGTAGTGCTGATCCACGTGTCTCTTGGTAGCTTCATATAATTTGGCCCACTGATTTTGATGGGCACTAACCATTTTAGCTAAACGAATCAAACGCTCCTTAGGTAAATATTCTATGAACTCAATAATAAAATCCTGATAGTGATCTATATGAGCTCGTACTCGTAAAGATGCCCCTGCCACCTGACCGAGGATTTGCGTACCATTACTTTCCTGAAGAATATACGACTTATTTGAAATAACATAATCTACAACAGTTTGTTTTACTAACCATGGTTGGACTTTTAGTACCTCATGAAGATAGGCAATAAAATGATAATTGTAATCAGATGGGATCAGCGTATCTAACTCCAATTCCATGTCCTTACGAAGTACAAAGTGATTGAGATATTTGACCTTGAGGATTTTTACCAAATCAGAGTCGATAAAGTAGCCAACTTCCCTGATTTTTTCATAGGCATCTTTATATTTTTTTGCCTTAACATCAGCATCAATATCCTCTAGCTGTTGATAGAGAGCATTTTTAATATTTTCCTGCTCTGTTTTGATGAATTGTTCAAAATGAACCTTTTGTTCGTAGGAGCCATACCGCTTCTGCATGAGCCAAAAGAGCAAAAAGAGAAGAATGCCTCCACTACACGCAAGTACCAAATTCATTGTCGTATCAGCAAAAATAGCTGCGAGACAGACAAAGAGACCGATCCAAAGAAAGCGAATTTGAACGTGTCGTCTGGTAGTGGCTGCTGAGACAGCACGGATAGGTAGGAGTGTTACGTTTTTTTCGCAAAAGGGGCATTCCGTATCCCACAGCACAGAATAGGAATGACATTTTGGACAATATTTTAAACGTTCAAAGGCATGAGTTGTTTTGACAGTCTTTCTGAATTGAACACCAGTTTTTGTCTTCATTTTTGCTCACCTTCGTTATTTAACAGCGCATGAAGATACTGATCCATCTCAGCTTCTGTTTTACTTTTTCGTTTAAATAGCCATAGTTGAGTGAAACGATAGCCCAGTAGTACCAAAGAAATAGCTAAAAAGATATAAGTTATCATCTATCATTCTCCAAATATCAATGTCGAAATATGTAACATAATAGTACATACGTCCGTATAACGTTATATGGATGTTACATGGCTTTTCTCTTTTTAATTGTAAAATATAGTGGTAATCTTGTCATATAGTCACATTCTTTGCAATAGTTGTTCAAAAACATGGATATTTTTAACAAAAAAATTAAGTAGCGGAGGTTCAATAGCATGCTTCAATGTAAGAGGTTTTTTCAGCATATATTGTGCGTGGGACTTCTGTTGACTTCTCTAACCACAGGTGCCACGTTTGGTTTTGCACAGACCGGTGGAGATAAAATGGACGCTGTGTTGGTTGTAGACGTCAGCAATTCCATGACCCAAAGTGATAAAAACAAAGTAAGTAACGAAGCAATGAAAATGTTTGTGGATATGACCTCTATTCAGGGGAATAAGATCGGGGTCATCGCATATACGGATAAAATTGAGCGCGAAAAGGCACTGATTGAGGTTAAATCCGATCAAGATAAGCAGCAAATCAAAGCTTTTATTGATAGCTTACAAAAAGGTGCTTACACAGATATTTCTGTAGGGGTCGATGAAGCAGTCAAAATTTTAGATGCAGGACATGACCCGACGCATTCTCCTATCGTTGTGCTGTTAGCAGATGGAAACAACTTTTTAAATAAGGACTCCAATCGCACACAGCAGATGTCTGATCAAAAATTGCAGGATGCGGTACAAATGGCCAAAAGCAAAGGGTACCCTATCTATACGATAGGACTTAATGCTGATGGACAATTGAACAGAACAACTTTGCAACAGATCGCGACAGAAACGAATGGCAAGTTCTTTGAAACAAGTACGGCTGACAAGTTACCCCAAATTCTAAGCGAGATTTTTGCTAATCATCTGAAGCTGAAGGTTGTTCCTGTGAAAAGCATGACTTCAAACGGAGCCTTTCAGGACGTAACAATCTCGATACCTAACACCAATGTATTGGAAGCAAATATTTCGATCATGTCGAAGAATGCCGTACAGGTAAAGCTGTTTGATCCATCTGGCAAGGCAGTACCGGTTCCGTCTAATCAGGTTCATTTCTCGAAATCAAATGCATATTCCATGATTAAAATGCTAAAACCCCAGCAGGGAGATTGGAAGCTACAGGTTAAAGGAGCAGCCAAGGATAAGATTGATATCAACATGATCTTTAACTATGACGTGCAGCTCGCAATGGAACCGATCCCTGCTAAGACATATAAAGCTGGCGATGATATCCAAATTAAAGCAGAACTAGTTAGTAATGGACAAAAAATGACTAGCACTGATCTTTACAAAAGCATGAAGGCAAAGCTACTCGTTAACGATGTAACAGACAATAAAACAAGTGAAATGGAACTAACGAATACAGGTAGTGGATTTACAGGAACCTTTAGTATCCCAGCTTCCCATCAATACGAGATTAAGGTGAAAGCGGAGGATAGCAGCTTTTATCGAGAAACACAGCCTGTTACTGTGAATGCAGCAAATGCAGGGGCAACGGGGTCACAGCAACCTCCAACCGCCCCAACAGGGGAAGAAAAGCCTTTTCCGTGGGTCATGACGATTGGTGGTACTTCGGGTCTGATTTTACTTATTGCGATTGCGCTATATGTACTGTCCATGTGGAAAAAGGCAAACAAAGGATTTATGGGACAAATGGCTATCGAAATTATCAATGAGGATACAGGCGAAAAGTCGAGTCCACAGTATAAAAAACTAAATGCCTTTAAAGGGAAGGTTAAATTGCATCAATTGTTGCAGCTTGCCCCAGAGTTTCAGGAGACAGACAAAATCATTTTTCTACCAGGCAAAAATGACACGCTTATCATTCAAAACAAATCTGATTGTCAGATTGAAAAGGCTGGAAGAGTACTAGATGCAAGTAAAGGAAGGGAATTAAAAAAGAACGATCGAATCAAGGTATCCCTTTCTGGTGTAAACAAATCAGTCTTTATTGACTACATCATCTAGGAGAGGATCGATTATATGAGAGCAGTTGTGAGAGAACATATTCAGCAGTTGGATGTATCTTTAGGCGGGGGAATCGTTAGTGAGAAGATTCGTGTAGATACGATTGATAACCCGATGCTTGTTATTGGTTTAGGTGGAACGGGGATTGATGCGTTGCTCCGTTTAAAATATCAGGTAAACAGACGTTTCAAGCTACCGGTGGATTCTTTATCGAAAAAACGGAAGGAAAAACCGGATAATATTGAGTTTGTCGCCTTTGAAACAAATGAGCATGATCGCAACAAACGTTACAAGGGTATTGGGCTTGATCCTATTTCGGAATTTGTGTTGCTTTCTAATCCGGAGATTGGCGGAGTATTGCAGAATAGAAGTATTTTAGAACCATACATTACGGATTGGCTTTCACCTGAGCTGACAATCACAGATGGAATCAGTGGAGCATCAGGAGTTAGACAGGCGGGGCGGTTGCTGTTATTTACTAAAATTACGCAGGTCGTCCAAACCCTTGAGAAAAAGATTAAGATGCTTACCGAGGGCACCAATAAAAAGCTGATCGTATTTATCTTAACGGGTATCTCAGGCGGAACCGGTAGTGGCTGCTTCATGGATATTGCCTATATTGTTCGCGGTATTTTAGAACGGGAATTTGGCAGTGCAGGGGTCGATAAGGTTAACTCGCTTGGCTATCTGTTTACACCAGATGTTAACTTGTCGAATAAAAGCCTCAGCTCGCATACGCGCGATTACATCATGAAAAATGGTTATGCTGCGTTAAAAGAGCTGGATTATTGGATGAATGCAGACGAACGTATGGATCGCTTTAAGCAGCAATATGGCAACGCCTTACATGTCTCTTCCCCAATGCCTCCATTCAATTTGTGCCACCTTATTTCGGCAACAAATCTTGAGGGTAAAGCATTAGAAAATGCCTACGATTACTGCATGAATGTTACGGCTGAGAATATTACCAACTTCATGGCTAGTGAAGAAAAACGGTCGGGCGAAGAGTTTGCGATTCATGATTATATTAGTAATATTCGTACCAACATTAATCAGATGCCAAAAGCATATGCGGCTAACTACCAATATAACGTCATAGGTGCTTCGTCTGCGGTACTGCCGATTGAAGAGATGACTACATATTTGGCATACCGATTGTTTAAAAAGATGGAGAATATGTTTATCGCCGCTCCTACACAGGAGGATGTAGAAAAATTTGCTCGCAAATTAGGCATCGATATCGACTCGATTTCCAAGAGATTTGAGGAGCGTGTTCCAGAACCAATTCCAGGCTATGAAAATAGTGAGCGTCTCAGCTATAGCAATGTCATTAGCCAACAGGTCGTAAGTATCGATCATGAGCTGGAGCAGGGCTATCTGGCTAAAGCGAGAGAGGAATATATCAAATGTAAAAAACAGCTTCCAGGCGAGCTGACCACTACATTTGGTGAAATGATTACAAGAGTATTTTTACATGCACAGCAAGGGCCGTTTTTTGCTTCGAGTCTGATTCATTCCGATAAGGGCTTTTCCTTGCTTAAAATGATACTCTCTTATATCGAGAGCTTAAAACTAAACCTGGAGAGCTTCCCAAGAGAAATTGAGGGAGCGCGCGAAACAGCTAATGAGAAGCTAGGTGATGCTCGCAGTGCCTTTATCTCAAAGGAAAAGAAGAAAAATAGCTATTTGGAAGCAAAAATCACCGAATACCAGCTTCTGGCAGATCATGAAAAGCTAGAGCAAATGATCGAGTTCTACGAGGAGCTATATCGTAGATTAAGTGATGAAAACAATCGGATTTACAGTGTATTTACGGAGATTTTAAATACGCTCAACCAAATTTTTGAAAAGAACGGTGACATCCTCATCAACGGTGGGGAGGAGATGGATCGTACCGGAAATAAAACGTATTACTGGAATATTGTGAGCGTACCTGATATTGCGAAGGTTATAGCAAACACCATTGATGAAAAGGATACAGATGATTTAATACGTGATTTCACTGCTGAATTGCTGAAGCGCTCCGATCACTGGATCAAGGAAACAGAAGTAGATATCGTCGGTGCTATTTCAGACTTTTTATCCGATAAGTTCAGCCATCTGATTACAACGTCGATGGAAGAGTTTTTGCTGATGAAATACGGGCAGGACGAAACGCTGGATCGTATCGTAGAACGAAAAATAGCTAGTAAATTAGATGAAGAAGCGATTCCAGTTTTCCACCTCAGCAATAATCTGGGTAATATGAATTTCCCTTCATGGGGCTTTGTTTCGGTGCCACTTCAGGCTCCGTCTATTTTGAAGGGGATCAAGAACTTTCAAAATACGTCAATCAGCGGCTCGCGTTTTACAGTGAAGGAGAGCGGAGTAAAAAATCGTATATTCTGGTTGAATACAAAAAATGGTGTTCCTTTGTTTGCTTATACACCGCTCAAAGTGTATGAGGAAAGCTATGAACGAACCATTCTTGAAAAAGAGGGTGTTGGTCGTCACTTAGTTCAATCAGACAAGAATAACTGGACGTACCTACCATCTCCTATTCCAGAGAAATCTTGGGGAGAAACGTATCTGAATGTTCGTGTGAAAGATTACAATGCTAGGATTCGTGAGCTATTTGACAGAGCTGTTCGTTTCGGATGCATCATCGAAAAAGACAGTGAAAATCAAACAAGCAACCGATACGACTGTATCATTACCAAGCCGTTCGAAATCACTGCCTTCTTGGCTACATACAAGCTGGACAACGATCCATCTAAAGGTAGCCCAGGGGAGATTAAGAGATGTCTTGCTGAATTGAAGGGCTTTATGGAACAGGGATTGGAGCAGGAATATACAAAGGATTTGTTTGGCAGCATCAACGAAGAGATGGCCAAGGAAAATTTAATCCGCTCTCCAGAACTGATTCGTCTCCTTCAGCAGGAAGTGCGTAAATACGAAGACATCGAGAGTAAAATCAATGAGTTAGAACAGATCATCCAATCGATTCAAGGTGAGGAAGAGCTGCTAAATCGTTTCATTGAAGCACTATACACAGGTACTATTTGTAAAAAGGGCGCCTTGTATGTGTATGATAAGGACGAGGAAGAAGAGGCTTGGGAGCCTTTCGTTAATCTGATGAAGGTGAACAAGCATGTAGAGTTTGCGATCTACAATCAATATCGCAATTTGGATGGTAAACAAATGACTGCTCTTCAACGCAAAGTGAGTAAACGAAGCGATCAGATGACATCGTCTGTTGATACGCAGGAATTGTTAACGAAGCTAGAGGAAATCACTGTTGCTTTTCAGGAAGCGAAGAACGAGCTTGAGTACGATCGCGATGACTATGTAAACGGGGAAGACATGTATCGTTTTTATAAAAAAGTGTGGTCGAAAGTAAACGATATGCGCAAAACATTACAATAATTATTAGGGGAGAAAAGCATGAGGGATTTGATTGAACAGTTCGCAACTCACTATGTGTCGGATTTAGAAAAACAACTGGATAGTGAGAACGGACAGCGTAGCATTCAGAACCCTGTGCTTTTTCTCTTTTTAGGTGATAAGAGCTTAGAGGCACTCCAGTCGATTTATGCTGCCAATGAACAAAAGTGGCAAAATAGCGAGGGAGTGCTCTATGTTCACGCCTATTCGGAAGAGACTCTACAGCGTGCGAATGTGTATAACTGCCGCTTGCCGCAGCCTTCTGCTGATAAAAAAACGATGCGGGCTTCTCTCTATGACATGTTTTATCAGGATGAATCATTGCTGATCGAACTAAATAAAATGATGAAGATGGTAAGTGTTCGTGTAGCAGAAATGGGTAAGCTATTTACTTATCACCAACAAATGAATATTGCAGTAGTCACCAGAGCAGATGATATTGCTAATGTGCTGTTACCGGAATTTACGCTGCTTGTAAAAAGCTATCTTAGTGAATTATTTAAAAATGTCTCGTTGGATTTGTATGTTTTGATGCAGGAAAAGAATAATGGCCAGGAATTTGGATTTTCTACGTCAATAGGAGTTAGCTTCCTTGATGAATTAAATGAATATCAACAGCCTGATTACCAATTCTGTGCTGATCTTCAGATGACAGAGGATCGAGTGAAGCTGGCTGTGGAGCATACTAGTTCTCCGCTTTATTCACTTGTGTATATCCTAAGTGATAAGAATGAGCAGGGAATGTTCATTGATAACGGTAAGGAAGATAATTATGAGTTGATTAGCGATATCGTGCTACTCAACAATAAACGAGTGGAATCAGAAGTATACGAAGGTAGTGAAAGCTATAATCGCACACAATTTATCCATAATATTACCGGGGTTACTGGACGACCTACATTTGCTTCAGCCGGGCTCTCCAAAGTAAAGCGACCTACTCACGCTATTGCACATACTGTACTTGCAAAGGTGTATGATCACTTTCTAGGACGTTTGCAGCAAAATGGCACGCATGATGTTTCAGAAGTACTAGAAAGACTGGAGATCACAGACTCGCAGATTCTACAAAAAGTGAAGTCAGTTTTACCCGATGAGAGCAAATTAGAAGAGATGACAGGTTTGATGACTTCGGGCGTTAGCTACAAAGAGCTTACGAGCATGACTCTTAAAGAGGCAGAGGTAGCATTGTTCGAGGATAGCAGTCAGACCTTTTTTGCAACGAATTTTGTGCTTGCCGCGCGTTCAAAACGAGATTCTTCTCAACAAAAGCATAAGCTCACTCCGCTTATTAGAGAAGAGATTCTTGAAAATCCCAAATACGGATTATATGCTGCCTACCAATTAACCTCGGGATCTGATGCTAAGAAGAGTCTTGCTCATGTCTTGCGTTCCAGAATCAAAGATACAATTCGACAGCTAGAGTATTGCAAGGATCAGCTAGAGGATCTTTATCGTCAGAGGGTTGACCGACAAGAGATAAAAACGGGTGGTCTTTTTACACGAGATAAAGAGCGTGTACGAAATTTTATACGGCATTTTTTCCCGGTCATTTATGGAAAGAAGTATGAGATTTTAGGATTGGAAATGGAAATAGAGCTTCTTAGCGATTATGAAAGACAATTGGAGGACATTCATCAGAAGCTAAGACAACAGGTCATGCAGCTAGAAGAAATCAAGGTACAAGTCAGTGAGATGGCGCGAAAAAGCATCCAAGAGGCTGTAGACTATCTAGACAAAAACATAGAGGAATACTACGGAGCTGTTGTACAGGAATCGATTGAAATAGTAGAAGCCAAACGAGGAACTGGCTTTTACTTTGAGGATAGATACATGGGGAGCATTTCTTTCCTATTAGATAAGGGAGTTACTGAAATGATCCAGCGGCTATGTGACATGTGCCGTAAGGAAATTATGACCAGTGAGCCGTTCTCCCTTTCCTTTGAGGATGAACTCCTAGCAAGAGCGAATGTGACGGCGGCTTACGACAACAGGACTGTTTTGACCCGAGAGCAGCTATACAGAGATTTGGCTTTAGAGTTGGAAAGCAGATCATCTGTCCATATAGAAGTCTTTCAATTTATGCAAAAGTATAGATATGAGGAAAAATACTTTTTTGCTGATTATACGAATGATTTTGTTCAATATGTATTTCGAACCGAGCAGGGAATGCGGACTTATAAGCAGGGGTGCATTCATGAAGCAAACAAAAGCGGGATTGAGAAAATCAAGCTCATGGGTGGTTTCGGCATAGAAGACCTCATGTATTACCGCAATAATAGGAAATATTATGAATCCTATCGGGAAAATGGCTTTTTATTTCGCCGACAAGGAGGGGGGCAATTGTCATGAGTCAAAAAAAAATCAGTCTGCTCATGGTTTTCTGTAGCTTGATAGGTGGAATAATCGGCTTTGTAGTAGGCGAAATGATTGTAAACCTTTTGTCTAATGAACTACCCCAGTGGGTGGTTATGGGACTTTATTTTGGACAGTATGCTTTATTTGTTGGACTTATGTGTTTAATAGCTGAATTAATTTCACCTCGATTAAACGGGCAGGGCTGGAGACAGCGCTATGTCGGATTCTCATGGAAGATGCTTGTACCGAGTACCTTTATCATGCTAGGTGTAGTTGCTATGCTATTACAATTTTTCTATGGAATAAATTTCCAGAAGGCGTCGGGTTCAAATAACATTGTTATGCTACTAGATATTTCATCCAGCATGCAGGAGTCGGATAAGGATAATCAGCTGTTTAAATCAGCAGCCGATGTGGTTCGTAGAATGGATGCTAATACAAGAGTAGCGGTCATCACCTTTAATCAACAAGCGAGCGTGCTACAGCCCTTGGTGCTTTTGAGCAATCAAAAGGTAAGAGATGATGTTATACAAAAGCTAAATAGTCATGAGGGTCCTTCTGGTGGCACTGATATAGAAGAGGCATTGCAAACCGCTTTAAACCATATAAACAGGGAGACAAACAATTCTGGTAATAACACGGTTATTCTCATGTCAGATGGCTATAGTGATGTGGATTTAGATAAATCTCTTCAGCCATTCAAACAATCTCAAATCATTGTTCATACAGTGGGGATGAGTACGGTTAGCGCAGATGGCACACAGTTGTTGAAGCGCATTGCAGAAGAGACCAATGGTAATTACTACGATATTGAACATACAGATCAAATTACAGGTGTGTTCGGTCAAATTTATGATATGAGTCGTCAGGATCGTGAGCTTGTAAAGGAAAGAGTAGGCGCAACGGAACATAGCCTTTTCTATGCAATACTGCGTGTCGTGAGCTTGCTTGTGATTGGAGCATTGTTAGGTTTGGCAGTAGGACTATTCTTTGATAACAAATATATAGCCAAGGGCTTCACTTTAGGGGGAATCGTGTCTGGTCTTCTTGCTGGATTGATTCTTGAGAAGGGATTGGCATCTGGCATGTATCCGGCTATGGGGGTTCGCCTTGTAGCTGACTTGCTGTTAGCTGCTGTCATGCCTTTGTTTACGATTTTTATCCCTATGCCTAACCAAGCTCTAGCCTCTGAAAAAAGTCGGTTTACCGGTGGTAGATATTTATCGGCAAAAAACAAGGAAGCTAAGCAGATCAGTACTAATAAGTTTGATAGGTAGAGTAGGAGAATGATGTGAAATGAGCAGAACGGAAGAGCTATCCATTGCACTTATTAAGGATGTCACCTCCCACATGCAGGGTAACGAATGCGTGATAAATTGGTACTGGGCAGAATCCGTTCCCTGCGTCTACGTGTACAAATCCCGATTTGAGACCCCATTTCATCCTGACCAAATCAATGAGAAGGATATGAAGCTCTATACACGTGAGGAGTACAAGGTGCATCAGGGATATCGTGAATATATTGATGGATATGGAAGATATACGTATCGAATTTTTCCGTGCCAGCTACAGAATGGCAGACCGGTTATGCTAATTCCGGAGGGTGAGGATCACATCGCTCACGTTAGTTCCGGTAAAGCTAAAATCTATTATTCCTTTAAAAGAGGGAAGAAATGGTTTAGTCAGTATCAAACTTTACAGATTCGCATTTTTTCGGAGATTCTTATTCCCAAGGAAGCTTTATGCTATGTGAAAAAGGAAGGCTCTCCTCCAGCGAATAAGGATGATGGCACGCAGTATGCTTTTATCCGTGATCTTGAACCAGGAGAGAACGTTATGCCTGAAATCGAGATCAAGAAAAAGGATTACATTCGCCTCTTTTTGACAGACGGAAAAAAATACGGGCAGAGCTATGAGCTGATTCCTGAATAGGAGGGAACCAACGTGTTTACATTTTTGAAAAATATGTTTGAGAAAAAACAGCCGGTCAAGGAACGACTTCCTTTTTATGATATTGTCTGTCCCTATTGTTTTGCGAAATATTCCCCCGATCAGGTAGTATTTAGAGCCACGCATCATCGTGATGATGACGAAAATTATGCTTTGCAGGAAGATGAGATTCTAAACCAGTATAGAGATAAATTCGGTCTTGATGCGATCGAGGAGCTGGAAGCAGTAATTGACCCGGCTACGATACCGCAGGAAAATCAGCTTTATGTTGATCAGGTTTTGGTAGGGCTGACTGATCGATACGGTATGGTTACCAAACGCAGACTTTGCCCGAAATGTCATAATGAACTTCCGATTACAGCCGGAAAAGCACCAAGTAATATTATTTCCATCGTGGGTGCCTCACAGGTAGGTAAATCTGTCTATATGACATCGCTGATTCACACCCTGCAAAATACAACGGCAAATCATTTTAATGCTGCCTGCATGCCATTAAACGCACAGATTAGTCGCAAGTTCCGGGAAAATTACGAGGCTCCTTTATTTGAGAGAGGCCAATTGCTTGACTCTACACAAAAGGAAAAGCGGCAGGAGCCATTTATTTTTCAGTTTATTTTTAAGGATAGTGAACAACCCCCGCTCATTCTAGTGTTTTTTGATGTGGCGGGTGAGGGAATGGTAGATCGTGAATATTTGGAGCTATATGCATCCCACGTGAAAAATTCCTCAGGCATTCTATTCCTTGTCGATCCGCTGCAAATTAGAACGATACGCGACAAGATCATGTTTAATGTAGGCGATGAGCCAGGGGAGTTTACTGCTAGATATGATGAGCCTCGTGAAGTGCTCATTACCCTATTTGAGAACTTTATCGGATATGAGGAGCAGAGCAAAACCAATATACCGACTGCTGTTGTAATGACCAAAAGCGATATGCTACACATGCTGAAGGAAGACGATAGTGAGTATATTAAATCAAATAGCAATGTGTTTCGAAATTTCGTTCATAAACAGTATTTGAACACGAGTGAATTCGAAAATATCAATGGAGAGATAAGGCGCTTCATTGAAAAAGTAGATCGACCTTTTAAGGATGCACTGGAGGTTTATTTTACAAATACGGCTTATTTTGCTGTATCTGCGCTGGGAAGTAACCCGGTTAACCAAAAGGTGACTGGCGTAGTGACGCCTGTTCGTGTAGATGAACCATTTATTTGGCTGTTACATCAATTGGATTATATTGATGGGAGGGAGCAATAGTGGGACGGCAGCATATTCAACAGCAGTACTATACGCGAGGGCGGCAAGGGATTTTCCGCTCAAACGAAGGATACGACACCGTCTCGAAATCTGCTTCTCTGGACAATTCATTTATCAAGAAGACGCTTCATCCGTTTTGTGTCTATAATGCTCCTAAAGAGCTACAGGAAAAGGGAGAAACACAGGTAGAGAAGTATCCAGAGGCACTTTTCTGTTTTCGCGCTGAATCAGGCGAGATGGTCATTGGGAAAAGCGTTTATGTAGGAGCAGACTTTACAGGACAGCGGAACACATTCTTTACCCATAATTATGTGATCCCAAGTGTGCAACGAGATGAATTTTGTAAAACGCCAGCAAAAATTTTCGGCATCAGTTCCTTTGTAAATCATCATGAGGAAACAGACGGGAAAGAGTTGCCCGAGTTAGAGGATTTACCATTTCAGAGTCTTAGCACTGGTGATAGAAAGCAGATTCTAGCGCGGTTAGGGATTGATGAGCAAGCCTTTAAACAGCTTCTATTCGCTACCATGAGCTCTCTATCAACCAAGAAAAAGGTATTTATTAGCTTGGATGTTGCTATCAGTGAGACCTCTACAGCTGCTGCTCAATTATTAGAGGTTTTATATGGCTGCTTGCCTTATGAGATGCGTAGACAATTTGGGTTTCTTACTTATACAAATGAACCAGAAAGTAAAAAGTATCTCCACGTTATTTTTGTTGAAAAGGGTAGCATTAGGTCTGGTAACGGACATATGAATAAAGATTTTCTGTTTGATTTTGCAAACAAATCGATACTTCATGCTGATATCCAAGGTGAGCATGAGTATCTTAGCTTTGCGTGGACGAACTTAAATGAAGCAGTTGTGCTCAAGTCGTTTTACGAGTTCGCTGACGAAATTCTGGCGGGAGAGAACTCAGCTAAGGGCTTGAGCATTGCCACGTATTATGAATTGTGTACGCTGTTTTTGATAGAAACAGGTAAACTGAGCGTCTATGAACACAATAAAGCGGCCGTATGGCAGGTACTCCTACAATACCTTCGTAATGAACGCTTAATAAACAAACAGAGAGTATTAGCGCTGTTTGGACTTTTATTTGGGGCGGAAAAAACGGCTGTTACATCCAAGAGCCTGCCCTCCGTCGAACTGATTACCTTGATCTGTGAAGCGTATAACGTTGTTGAGAATCAAGATAACCGCAAAGAGATCGTGATGTACCTGATGGATGTTCTTCTGAAAGGGAAAAGCTCTCAGCAAACAGAGTACGTTGAGCAGGTATACAAGCAACTCTCAGGTAATCATGAATTGTTTACATTTATGATGAATACCATTTTGAGCTATGAAAAGGTTGTGAAGCCTTTATTTGAGGAATATGTAGCTCAACGCTTAGCAAACTGCTCCAAACTAGATGATGCAGTCAAGGAAATGAGCTTTTGGGCTGTTCATGCTTCCCAGGCTCTACAGAATCCTTTTTTCATGAATCGTACGGAGCAAAAATTGCTGGACTTATTTAAAGAGGAGAAACGAAAGGTAGAAGCGGCACTGTCGGTTCACCAAACGTTGGGTAAGTGGGAAGTCGGTCGCAGCTATACGAGCAGGGTGTTAGAAGAGCTAGATAAAAGTTTACTGAAGCATCTTTCTTTGGAGGCCTTATCCAAGGAGGATGTTAAGAAGATTGTTTCGTTGTTTGAGCATAAACCGCAAAGCTTTTTCACAGCACTAGATTCCCAGAGCGAATATAAGCTGGAACTACTAATGAACGTCTTTTCTCTAGAAACAGCGACGGGGACGCCTTTGCCCGAAGAATTTTATCGGAATTGGGACGCTGCTGACATCCAAATCCAGCAGAAGCTGATTCGCAAGATGGTAGGCAGTCCATTAGACGAAGGCAGTTTCCCAAAGATAGCGCTTATTTTTTATCGTGGCGATTCCCAGAATTCGCATACCGCGTTTGATTTTGACAGCATGCTTACTTTTGCTCGGCAACATGGGGGAGAAGAAGCTACCTATCTGTTCATTCAATGGGTAGTAAAGCAAAGGATGTTTCTGGTAGATAGAAAGCTTGTCCCTTCTTATCGTCATGTCTTGAAGCAATATCTATTGCATGATAACGCTAAAAGAATACGGGATAAAGAATGGCGAAAACGTTGGTACGCTATTCGTAACCCGGAATTTAGAGAAATACTGCATGAGGCAGAGAGTGAGTCGTCAAATGCTGTATCGAGATTCTTTCGCCAAAACAAGGGCATGGCTGTGATCGGGTTGCTAGCGATGCTTACGGTAGGTACAGTTGGAGGGATCATGCTTTATTCCAAAAGCCAGGCTCCTATTCCAGCGACCCTTCCTGCTACAGTAACAACACCTGTTACTAGTGAAGAGGAGGATGCTACACCGGTATTTGTGGAAAAGGGACAGGCTGAATCAATAGACAACACACCAATCTATATGCTATTGCAGCCAAATGTGAAACCGGTGAACATAACGTCTGTCCCAGCTAAATAGAGCAGGTATACAAAATAGAAGCAGGAGTGGCCAAAGAGCCCTACCTATAAAAAAGAGGACTAGTCCATTCATTTGGACTGGTCTTCTTTTTTTATAGAAAGCTCAAATTCTCCATTATGATTCGGGATTTAATCCATGGCTGTCGTGTCCCTATTTCAACTACTATTTATGAAGACATGATGAGAAGGGGGATAAGGAGATGAGAGAGGTCTTCGTTACAGAAACGGTGGGAGACAGAGAAATTATGATTTACTTGCCTCCTACTTATGAAGCCGGGGGGAGCTTTCCTGTGGTATACGTACAGGATGGCAGCTATTTGGTGCTAAAATGCATGAATTTGCTGGAGCATCTTTTTATTACCAAGGAGCTACCCGAAATGATTTTCGTGTGTATCCCACCGCACAATCGAAATGATGAATACACGCCATGGCCTGCAAAAGCACTGCTTAGCAGCTACCCTGATTTTGGTGGTAAGGGCGCAGAATACCTTTCTTACGTTGTTCATACGTTAAAGCCTCATGTAGATTCCGTGTATCGAACAAAAGCGGAAGCGGAGCATACGGGAATAATCGGCGGCTCTTTTGGCGGAATGATTTCATTATATGCCGCTTACCTGTATCCTGAAGTATTTGGACGTATAGGCTTGCTATCTGCTTCCTTATGGTTTGAAGGACTGCTAGATTTTATCCGAGACCATCAGATTGGTTCTAGTAAGCAACGAATGTACATGTATGTAGGAAGTCTAGAAGGCATCTATAAGAACAACATTCAGGCTAATATGGTTGAGTATACGTATAAGGCTCATGAGTTTTTAATCAGAAATGGATTTCCAAAGGAGCAACTGAAGCTCGTGGTAGAAGAAGGCGGGACGCATGACGGGCTTTTCTTTATTAAACACTTCCCACAGGCGATGAAATGGCTGTTTACATCATAATGAATGAGATGAGTGATTGGATAGTAAAAGCAGCATTATTGAAGATTGATTGTCAAATGAAATAGATTGAGAGAAGATAGGTCATTAATATGCTATCTTCTCTTTTTTATTTCGATACTCACATGTGCCATTTAAAATAACGAGTTTGGAAGTATCTTGTCTATTTAATATACCAAAAATTGGGGTTCATGAAGGACGATTT
Source organism: Brevibacillus sp. 7WMA2 (assembly GCF_010748895.1). Taxonomy (NCBI): domain Bacteria; kingdom Bacillati; phylum Bacillota; class Bacilli; order Caryophanales; family Paenibacillaceae; genus Brevibacillus; species Brevibacillus sp. 7WMA2. Next base: position 3,701,946 of record NZ_CP048799.1, on the reverse strand, counting down.
CTGTCAGAGTCTTATTGACACATAGAGCCTATACACACTTATTGGTAAGCTATTAATCTGGAGTATGATTCTCAGAACTAAAAATAAAAATTTTCTGAAAAGTGGTGGATTTCGGCAAAAAATTATAAGGCAATTGAGAACGGTTTTCGAATATAATGATGAAAGGTAGCTAGGAAGGAAAAGTACGATTAGTTACGAGTGAAACGTAACGTATATGTCGCTAACAAAGAGAGGGGTAACAACCATCAAAACCTTTCCATTGTTATAGTGTACTATAGATGGGCATGAATCATCTTCCCCCTTTGATTCGGAATCCATGCGTTACTTACTGTAAAAGAAAGATTCAGAGAGAGGAAGATTACTATTAGCGTGAAGCTGGAAGAACAAGTTAACTGGAGAAAGAAAATCGCCCCCTATGAAAAATCCCAGATCAAGTATAGTGTACGACAGCTAATCAATACGTTGATCCCATTTTGTCTGCTTTGGTATGGTGCATATCTATGTTTATCGGTATCCTATTGGTTGAGTCTAGTATTGATTGTCCCTGCCGGAGGTTTTCTCATTCGCATATTTATAATCTTTCATGATTGTTGCCACTACTCTTTCTTTAAAAATCGAAAGGCAAACGAGATTGTTGGTTTGATTACGGGGATTCTAACGTGTTGCCCCTATGAGCAATGGAAGAGATCTCACTCTATTCATCACGCAACAAGCAGTAATTTAAATAAACGAGGCACGGGAGATGTATGGACACTCACAGTAGATGAGTACGTAGCCTTGTCACCTAGTAAGCGGTTGTTCTATCGATTGTATCGAAATCCATTCATCATGTTTGGTCTAGGCCCTATCTATATATTTTTGATTAATTACCGATTTAACCGCAAAGGCGTAGGGCAAAAGGAACGCCTCAATACGTATATAACCAATCTAGGCATCGTTTCCCTATCGGGTGTACTATGCTGGACTCTAGGTTGGCAAGCGTTTTTGCTCATTCAGGGACCGATCTTTCTTATCTCAGGTGCCGCAGGTGTATGGTTGTTTTATGTACAGCATCAGTTTGAGGATACGTATTTTGAACAAGAAGAGAATTGGGATTATGTAAAAGCGGCTTTACAAGGAAGCTCCTTTTACAAATTGCCAAAGGTCCTGCATTGGATTACAGGTAATATTGGCTTTCACCATATTCACCATTTAAGTCCGCGTGTACCTAACTATTACTTGGCTTCGGCGTATAAGAATAATGCCTTCTTACGGGACGTGAGAAGCATTACATTGCTATCAAGTCTAAGATCACTCCGCTTCCGTCTGTGGAGTGAGGAAAGCAAGAAATTTGTGGGGTTTAAAGATGTACACCACAGGATCATGAAAAATAGTTTGGAAAAAACCAGTACCATGTAAAGTTATGAAATAAAAACCTAGCACGGATCAATAGGTACAAAACAAGTACCTCAATGACGTGCTAGGTTTTGTTGTAGTTGTTATGAAGTCGTCTGTTCTGTAAACCAATCGTTATCAAGCATGTCCTGTACGCGTTTGGAGATTGTTCCGGCAGAGACATTATATTTGCTTGCTAATGCCGCCTGAGTGATGGGAATATCCATAATCGTCGCAATCGAATATTCAATCGAAGCTTCTATGATTCCAGCTTTTCGGATTACGGGATGGGTAGCATGAGCGTATTTATGCCATAGATTGATGGCGGCAGCAATGGTGTCAGGCTTGTAATCTGCCTGCATATTCTTCACAATATTGTGGGCTGTAGTTATATAATTCTCGTTATCCCATGTTAAATCTAAATCAATATATTTATGCAACACTTGATTGGTTCCTGTTGATGATGAATGAAGGAACTCGCGTTGCTCATCTTTAGGTAAACAACATTTTTTATATTTTTTGCCACTCCCACATGGGCAGAGTGAGTTTCTTCCAATATCCAAAATAACCACTTCCTTTTTATAACCTGATTGTTAATAATATGTAGTATAACATATAAAAAAGCCATTCCTCGACTGATGACGAAGAATGGTCTTTGTTTTTGTTACACCTGTAAGGTCCATATTCCTGCGCACTCTGGTACCTGAAGGAGCGATTGGCTAGCCACTTTTTCTGCTACCTCCTCTCCAAAGAAAAACCTTGTCAGGTCTGTCGCTTCTTCTACACTCTCAAAATGATAATCCAATCTAATCCAAGAAAAAGAAAAGCCATAATCTTGTTCTAGTGATCTGTAATAATCCTGTAAAAATGCCGGGGGATGCGGATTTTCATATCCGGTCCCCATTGTTTCCACAATAATAGCTGTACCGCCAGGGCGAAGGACGCGCTTTATTTCCTCCATTACCTGCTTAATATTATGCTTCCAAGTAGGATCGGTAGAGTTTGCTAGGTAGCCAATGCTCCAGCCTGAGACTAATAGATCAGCAGAGTCATTAGCTACGGGAAGAGCACGGTTGTCAGCCACCTGTGTTCTCCAATTGTGCAGACCGGCTTGCTTTAATTTGTGTGCTGTTATTTGCAGCATAGCCTCGGATGCATCGAGAGCAACGATGGATTTAGCCTGCTTAGCTAGCACTGTAGTAAGTCTACCTGTACCGGCTCCCAGATCAATAATGTCTGTATTTTCAATCGGTTTTATCTGGTTCATTACAGCATAGAGACTTGGTTGCTTTGAAATTAATCGTTCGTATTTCTCGGCTTGATTTTGATAGATATCGGGATGATTTGGTTGTGCCATGCAAAGCCCTCCTCATATGTTATTGGACTTTAGCATAAGGCTTGACGTTACGAGAAGGTCAATACCAAGGGACACATCTCTATCTGATAGGAACGGCATACATGACATAGAGTAGCTCATGTAGTTTCTGGTGCTTCACAATATACCCATTGCGAGTAAACCAATCGAGAAGCTGTTCGCTATTTGCATAATATTTATCCTGAATAGCTGTATGGATGTCTCTTTTCCCCTGTTTCAGCAAACCATCTAGGTATTGCTTTTTATGTCTTTCATTTTCAAACATCAAATCGGTTATACAAATCCGGCCGCGTGGCTGTAAGACTCGGCGCATTTCGTCCAATGCCATCAGCTTTTGAGCATCTGTAATATGGTGGAAGGCAAAGCTGGTCACAATAAAATCAAACTGATTGTCCAGATAGGGAATGGCTAGGAAATTGCCCAGTTTCGTTTCCATCTGTGGATACTTGCGTTTGCATTGCTTCAGCATTTCTTTTGATTGATCGACACCTGCCATCTGGATGCCTTTCTCTATAAAACGTGCTGCTAAATTCCCTGTACCTGTGCCCATGTCCAATCCTCTTTCTTTAGGAATAGGATCGACCCATTGAAGCGTGATATCAAGTGCTTCCTCGTAGTTTTGGTAGATATGAAAGCTCTGTTCGTTACATAAGACATGCACATCATGGGTTCTAGCCTGATGATCAAAATTCCACTTATCATGCCAGTTTTTGCGTAAGTCTCTTAGACGTTTAGAGCCTTCTGCCAAAGTAAAAATCTGCTCCAACGACAGTTCCTTGTTTTGTACCAAGCGTTCTATCATTTGATCGGTTGTACGAATGTTTTCTTTCAGCTCCAGCCATTGTGCAAACATGACATATCGCTGTAGCTCCAAGTAATATTGAAGCTCGTCATGATTACCCTCATCGATTTGCTTTAGGGCCACTTTAATATCGGGAATAGACATTCCCACTTCCCGTAAGGCAATAATGGTTTGCAAGCGCCAGACGTCTTTCTCTGTAAAATCACGATAGTTGTTCTCCTGATTTTTAGCTGGTGTTAATAATCCCTTTTCTTCATAAAAGCGAATGGCTCGTGGAGAAATAGTAAGTTTATCTGATATTTCCTTGATTTGCATCTGTCAGTCACCTACCCAAGATTATGGAAACAATAACGCAGGGGAAACGTCGAAAGCACGAAAGCTCGCGAAACTACTTCTATGTCAGAATAAAAAATGGTAATCCTCATCGAAAAAATAATCCATAGCGTTAGCTTGTAAACCAAGGAATCTAGCCTAAAGATAGTGCTTTGACCCAGTTGGTTACGAATCCTCCGATTGCTAGAAATTGTTTTCTGCTATCTAGTCTACTAGTTATTTCATATTCATGCATCAGCATTCCATTTGGGGTAGATCGTTGCCTATTTTTTGGTTTTGGGGGAGGCCTTTTTGAACGGGTATTTTACTTTTAGAAATATTTATAAAATTTAAAATTAAATCTGTAACAGTTTATCTATGGATTTTGTTACTGTTTTGTACGATTAAAGTAATGTACAAGAAAAATTCGAATACGGATATCACAGAAAGTGGAGGGATTATTTTGAGTTTTAGGCTTCAGTTTAAATCGATTAAAGCGCAACTGCTTTTTATCATTGGTGGGTTGCTTGTTACCACATGTATTGGGCTTACGTTGTTAGCTTATTTTACCGCTCAAAAACAAATTGAAAATACAGCCGAAACGATGCTTTCACCTCTTGCCCAGCAAACGGCCAATTATTATGAGGATAAGCTAAAAAATGAGGTTACGTTCATTGAGGGAGTAGCATCCCGCAAGGAAATCGAAAACTATCAAACCAACCCACAGGAGGCTCAAGATAGTGTTTCTCGGCTGATAAAAAAACGTGGAGCAAGTAAATGGGGAATTGCTGATCTCTCCGGAAAAGTGGTTTTAGGACCTCAATCGAATACGAGCATCGCACAGCGAGACTATTTTAAGAATGCCCGTGCTGGTCATTCCAATACTTCAGATGTGATTGTTTCTATGGAAAATAATTCGTTAATCATCATTTTTGCAACTCCTATCTACTTAGAAGAAAAAATAAATAGTGTGTTGTACATGGAGTATAAAGTTGATAAGTTATTGGAAATGATTTCAGACCTAACTTTTAGTAAAACAGGACGAGCTTATGCGCTTAATAAACAAGGAACGGTAGTAGCCCATGAAAATATGGAGTTAGTTTTTTCTCAAGAGAACGTCATAAAAGCGGCTGAAACTGATCCTGGGCTCCGTGATTTGGCTGAGCTAGACCAAAAAATGATCAGTGGGGTCAATGGTACAGGGTCTTACGAATATAACGGCGTAAAAAAATATGTAGGCTTTGCCCCTATTCCACTTACTGGCGGCGGACTTGCAATCTATATTGAGCAGGATGACCTGTTGAATGGAACGGTTATCATGCGCAACTATTTATTTGCTATTTCCTCCGTCTTCCTGCTTCTTGGAGGTATTGCGGTTTATTACTACTCTTATTCTCTATCACGTTCGATTCAGGGCTTCAAAAATATCTTCTCCTTCATGGCTAAAGGTGAGCTATCTACGGCTATTGATCAGAAGCTACTAAACCGCCGTGATGAAATCGGTGATATGTCACACCTGCTTGAGGATATGAAACGATCCTTTGGTGGCTTAATTGGCGTTATTCAAAAGCAGTCGACTGAAATTGATCGTTCCTCCCATAATCTAAGTAGTATTTCGCAAGAGATGAGTACAGCGACAGAAACGGTTTCCAATTCAATTCAAGAGGTAGCTACTGGAGTAACTTCTCAAACAGAAGAGCTTGTCGAAATCAGTGAAATTCTGACTTCGTATGGCAAAGGCTTAGATGACATGGTAGTCTCTATCGAGGACGTGGACCACAACGGGAAAAACATTCATGCAAGAGCAAGTGAAAGCAATGAAAACATGGACAAATTGATTGTATCGGTAGAACAGGTGAATCATATTTTCAAAGAATTTATTGATAGAATCGTTGCAGCAAATGAAAATTTAAACGGTGTACATCATATTACGACAGCCATCAATGAGATTGCCGAACAAACAAACCTGTTGGCTTTAAATGCGGCTATAGAAGCTGCACGTGCAGGTGAGTCAGGACGAGGCTTCGCTGTAGTAGCAGATGAGGTGCGCAAATTAGCAGAGCAATCTCGCCAGTCAGCTCAAATGATTGCAGATATGATTACCTCTGTCTCCTCTGATTCCGATCAGATGCTAGAAAATGCAAGATCAATGAGTCAAGCTATGTCTGGTCAAAAAGAAGAAATGGATTTGGCAATGAGCTCCTTCCGTGAAATTATTCGCGAAATAGAGAACATCAATCCGAAACTGGAGCAAATTAGCTACTCTGCACAACAAATGCAAAAACAAAAAGAAGAGATTTTAGAAAAAGTAGAAACAAGCTCTAGCATTTCTGAAGAAGTAGCAGCTTCCTCAGAAGAAATCGCTGCAACCTCGGAACAAGCTTCTGCAGCAGCTCAGGAAGTTCATGCAACGGCAAGTTCGCTTGCAGGCATGACAAAGCAAATGCAGGAGGAATTAGAGCGTTTTAAAGTGTAAGGATTACAGCATGAAACCAGACTTGCAGATGACTGCTTCTCTCTTGAAGAGTAGCAGTCTTTTTTTGCTGATCAACACTCCTTCTTGCATTTATATGTGATATGCCTACATTGACAGTCTTGCGCCACCTTATAGATTCAGGTATGATTTTTACTATGATATTGATTATCATTATTATCCAATGAAACTAGGGAGGCTTTTATGAGATTCGGAGGGTTTAAAACAGCTCGCAAGGTTATGCTGACCATTTGTCTAACGGGGGTTTTGAGTGCTTGCGGGAATTCTAATAATGTTACTGAGACAGCAGGCAAAAATGGTGCCAATGCTGGAAGTGAAACGATCTCCTACACAGCGATAAATGGAGAGGTCCACATTCCCAAAGACCCTAAGCGTGTGGTGGTTGCTGAAGAAATTTACGTCGGTGATATTTTGGCCCTTGGTATCAAGCCAGTAGGAATTCCGCAAAAGGCATTTCATAACATTTATCTTAAAGAAAAACTAGATGGGATTCAAAACATCGGGGATGGCACGTCAACTGAAAAGATTATGGAGCTTAAGCCTGACTTAATTATTACCTTCAGTGGGGCAGAGAACATAGACCAATTGCAAAAAATCGCTCCCACAGTAGCAGTTGAGTACGGTAAGAAAGATGTAAGAGAGCAAGTAAGAGAATTTGGTAAGATAACAAATAGAGAGGATAAGGCTAACGAGTGGATTGCGAAGTGGGATAAAAAGGTAGCAGAAGCCAAGCCAAGAGTGAAGGCAGTAGTAGGCGACAAAACGGTTTCCATACTAAATCCCTACTCTAAGGGTATTTATGTATTCGGTAGCAATTTTTCGAGAGGCGGCGAAGTACTCTACAACGAATTGCAGCTAAAAGCACCAGCTATTATTCAGAAGGAAGTCATTGATAGTGGTACTGGATTTGGAAGTTTATCTCTTGAAACGTTACCTTCCTATGCAGGCGATTATATTTTTACAAGCGCATGGTCCGGAGATGATGCCAATCCTGAGGTTGTTTATAATAGTAGTATTTGGAAATCACTACCTGCTGTCAAAAACGATCGCGTATTTACAATGGATAAAAACTCCTCTGTATTTAATGACCCCATTTCGTTAGAGGGACAGCTTGATTTTATTGTCGAGAAGCTAACGAAGTAATTGCATATGATAGGATAGACCCCCAACATACCAAACCCCCTCCTGCGCCCTTTTAAATGGGTGAGGAGGGGGTTTTTGCGTACTTCCAATATTCCTTTGCTATTTACCGTAATAGCTTCTTAGCAAATCAGCGATTCCAAGCGGATTCTTACGAAGATCCTTAGCGCTAAAGAATACATCGCCCTTTACCTGAGGGAACTGAGTATTAAACTGCAATTGATTAATAATCTCCTGAGCTGATTGCCAGCCTGCTTCCTTTGTTCCCAGCTTATAAGGAGAATGCCCTACATATAGCTTCACATTAGTTCCATTCACTTCATTAGCCCACCAAGTAACGAGCTTGTCGTACTGTGCAGCAGAGAAGGAGAAGCTCCAGTAGATTTGCGGCATAACATAATCAATCCAGCCTTGCTTAATCCATGTACGAACGTCTGCATGCATATTGTCATAAGCAGTCACGCCGGCTTTTGTGTCCGATCCGGTACTGTCCATCGATTTATTGCGCCACACACCAAATGGACTTATACCATATTGTACTTGTGGCTTAGCGCTATGAATGGCTTCCCCTAGTTGACGAACAAATTGATTAATATTATCGCGGCGCCACTCCGCTTTTGTGGCAAACGAATTGAAGTTATAAGCCTTGAAGGTAGCGTCATCAGGGAATACCCCGTCAGACGGATAGAAGTAATCGTCCAGATGAACGCCATCGATTTGGTATCGGTTTACTACCTCCATAATTTCCGTGATGATTTGTTGACGTGCTTCAGGGATTCCTGGGTTAATGTAGAGCTTGTTTTTCGCATTAATGATCCACTCTGGATGGAGTTTTGCTACATGGTTAGCAGCTAATTGATCGGTGTTTGCATCAACGTTAGCTCTAAAAGGGTTAAACCAAGCATGAAACTCCATACCGCGTTTATGTGTTTCTTCAATCATAAAAGCAAGAGGATCATAGCCAGGGTTTTTCCCTTGTGTTCCTGTCAGGTATTTAGACCATGGAACTAGTGTTGATGGATAAAAGGCATCTGCCGAAGGACGAACCTGGACAAATACAGTATTTAAGCCCATTCCCTGTATAGAGTCTAGCAATTGTATGTACTCCTGTTGTTGTTTGCCCATATTGCTATAGGAAGCGGCAGAAGGCCAATCTAAATTATAAACGGTAGATACCCAAACACCTCGCAAAGAACGCTCGGTGGTAGTAGGCACTCCGGGATTAGGAGGGAAACCAGGGTTTGTATTTTCAGGACTGATGACATTGCCAGGATATTCAGGGTATAGTCCGTTTTCCGGACCTACAATATCTGGTGGCGCTTGGTTGCCTGATTGCAGTGTGATGGTTTGTGTAGGCTGATCCCAAGCTACTTGAAGACCTAATTGTTGACTTACAAAGCGTAGCGGAACGATGACACGACCTTGCTTGTTTACTACGGAAGAGTCTAAGTTAACTTTCGATCCGTTTACCGTTGCATAATTTTGCTTTACGGTCATGCTTATGTTGGTGTCTGGCTTACGAATTGTCACGGTTTGCTTAGATTGATCCCAATTAGCCTGGGCACCTAGGCCTTCGCTGATAACACGAAGCGGAACCATGGTGACATTTACTTTTGGAATGATGTACGGTGGGACATCACTATTTATTCTTTGTCCATCCAGGTAGATACTAATCCCCTGGGAAGCCTGAGCTTGCACCGACTGGCCCATCATGGGGATGCATAGTGTGAACAAAAGAAGCAGGGCGAATAACTGGCGAAGCTTCATTCTTACAATCCTCCCGAATCAATAGATTTTTTTTAAAAAATGCTCTATTAGCTTTAGACGTTCTAGTAGGAAACTTTGTTACGTTTATTTACCAAAACAGGTAGAAAAAATTAGGTAGAACATGGACAACAGAGAGGAACAGGCTTACTGCTTTATGTAGCTTGATAGGGAGAGTAGCTTTCATTTTATTTAAAAATTCTAATAAAAAGAAAATTCTTTGTATTTTTCTGTAGAATTGGGTAGGTTCTCTTTACGATACGAAATATAAAACCATAAATAAGGGGGATTCTGGTTGATTAGCTTTCATCAAGTGAACAAACATTACGGAAATTTCCACGTGCTTAAAAACATTAATCTTCACATCAACCAGGGAGAGGTTGTCGTGGTCATCGGACCTTCCGGGTCTGGGAAAAGCACATTAGTTCGCTGTATGAATCGCCTAGAAACGATTTCAAATGGAGAACTGATTGTAGACAACATCAAGGTCAATGACAAAAATACCGATATTAATCGGCTTCGTCGCGATATCGGTATGGTGTTTCAGCATTTTAACCTGTATCCGCACAAGACTGTGTTGCAAAACATCACATTAGCTCCCATTAAGGTATTGGGTATTTCTGAGAAAGAAGCAAAAGAGACGGCGATGTCTTACTTAGAGAAAGTCGGGATACCTGATAAAGCGGATAAGCTACCCTCCCAATTATCCGGAGGTCAGCAACAACGTGTCGCCATTGCACGCGGGCTAGCCATGAAGCCCAAAATTATGCTGTTCGATGAGCCTACATCTGCACTTGACCCGGAAACGATCGGAGAGGTTCTTGATGTAATGAAAAAGCTCGCTAAAGAAGGAATGACGATGGTCGTGGTAACACATGAAATGGGCTTCGCACGTGAGGTGGCTGATCGAATTGTCTTTATGGATCAAGGCCAAATATTGGAGGAAGCGCATCCCGATCAGTTCTTTGCCAATCCGCGTGAGGAGCGGGCCCAGTTATTTTTAAGCCGGATTTTAAATCATTAATCTTTTCTAGATAAAAATAAGGAAAAGGGGTAATCAAATGAAAGCAAATAAAACCTGGAAAAAAGTATTGGGTGTAGGCTTGGCAGTAATGTTGAGCGCAACAGCATTAGCAGCATGCGGGTCTAGTAAAACACAGGATGGGGCTAGCTCATCAGGAAAGGCCGCAGCGACTAGTACAGTAGCCAAGATTAAAGAGCGAGGCAAGTACGTGGTCGGGGTTAAGTATGATTTGAATTTATTTGGGTTAAAAGATCCAGCCACGGGGAATGTCGAAGGCTTTGATATTGATATAGCGAAGGCAATTGCTAAAAAAATTCTAGGCGATGAAAATAAAATTGAATTGAAGGAAGTAACCTCTAAGACTCGTATTCCGATGTTAAAAAACGGAGAGATTGATTCCATTATTGCAACGATGACAATTACTGATGAACGCAAGAAGGAAGTCGATTTCTCTGATGTATACTTCATGGCCGGTCAGTCCTTCCTCGTGAAGAAAGACAGCACCATCAAAGGTCTTGAGGATTTTACAAAGGGTAAAAAAGTAGTGACGGCAAAGGGCTCTACTTCAGCCAAAAACATACGTGAAAATGCTCCAGAGGCAGAGGTTCTTGAATTTGAAAACTATGCAGAAGCCTTTACCGCATTAAAGGCAGGTCAAGGTGATGCGTTAACTACAGATAATGCTTTGTTATACGGAATGGCTAAACAAGATCCGAATTTCCGTGTCGTAGAGGGAACATTTACGGAAGAACCCTATGGAATTGCTTTGCCAAAGGGTGATGCGGAATTCGTAGCATTGGTCAACGATCTCCTAAAGGAAATGAAGCAAAATGGTGAATATGACAAGCTATACGAAAAATGGATTGGTGAAAAGCCAAAAAATTAGACCCGAGTGATTTGAAGACCTGAATGGAATGAGCGTCCTCCCTACCGCTCATTCCTTTATGTCATGAAGATAAAGGGGGATTACAGCAGAGATGATCGATTTTTCTATTCTTTTAGAGCACTCCGATCTATTTATAGAAGGCTTTGGAAATACGCTTAAAGCGAGTGTGCTGGCATTAGCGGGAAGCTTGTTATTAGGGACAATTATTGCCGTTTTTTGTATTGCACCAGTACGCCCACTAAATTGGATAGGGGTAGCATATGTAGAATTTATTCGAAATATTCCTCTCCTTCTGGTTGTGTTTTTATTTTTTGTGGGATTACCTGCATTGGGAATTGTATTAAAACCGTTTCTGGCTGGTACGCTGGGGCTTACAGTCTACACAGCGGCGTTTATTGCAGAAACGATACGCGCAGGGATCATGGCTATACCTAAGGGGCAGAGTGAGGCAGCGCGTTCGTCAGGCCTTACTTACGTACAAACCATGCGCTACATTATCTTGCCGCAGGCGTTTAAAGTTGTAATTCCACCCATGGGGAATCAATTTATCAATCTAGTGAAAAATTCCTCGATACTTGGGGTGATTGCTGGCCTTGATTTAATGTATTTTGGTGATCTGATATCGGCCGAGACCTTTGTTACATTTGATGTTTATATATTTGTTGCTATTTTTTATCTCATGATAACTCTGCCGCTAAGCTTCCTCGTAGGATATCTGGAGCGACGCTTGGCGAGCTATAAATAAAGGGGAGGGCATATATGGATTTTATCGGAGCATACTCTCCTCAGTATCTTGTCTTTTTGGTAGAAGGCTTTGGGGTTACGCTCAAAGTAGCATTCATTTCGATTGTCTTGAGCTTTGCTATTGCGATTATGATCGGAACCATGCGATATGCTCGGATTCCTGTTGTGTCTCAGGCGCTTGCTACGGTGGTTGAGCTTATTCGTAATTTGCCGCTTCTGTTAATCATTTTTTTCACGTATTTTGCCTTGCCAGAGGTTGGCTTAAAGCTGGATAAGGTAGCAGCGGCTATTTTAGCACTGGTAATTTTTGAAGCGGCTATGCTGTCTGAAATTGTTCGCAGCGGTTTGCATTCAGTTGATAGGGGGCAAATAGAAGCGGCACGTTCATCCGGTCTATCTTATATGCAAACACTTTGGCATGTGGTGCTTCCGCAAGCTCTGCGTAAAATGGTTCCGCCTATTGTAAGTCAATTTATCTCCTTACTTAAGGATACGTCGCTTGCAGTTGTTATTGCGCTGCCAGAATTAATGAATCATGCCCAAATTATTAACGGCCGAAACGTTAATTATGTGATACCAACCTTTTTGATGGTGGCGATGATGTATTTTGTAGTGAATTACAGCTTGTCACGAGTCTCTAAACGCTTAGAAAATAAACATATATAAAGGAAATGGTTTTGCACATCTCTTTTTCCTAGTAAAATAGGGGAAAGAGATTTTTCTTTTTTTTAGAAAAGGAGGTTTTATGCGCGAACGTCTTCTGTTATTGCTGATAATTATGCTAGCAACCGCCTTTTTTGGAGAAATGAAAGTGAATCCATTTGGAGGGACGTTTCGGTTTTCGTTAGGGATTGCTGCCTTCTTCTTCGGGTTATTGTGGTTCCAGTCTGTGCCAGTATTGCTGATTGGATTGTTAACGGGTGCGTTTACTATGTGGTTCCGGGTAGGCTTGGACATTGTGGCATACGGGACAGCCTGGCAAGAAAGCTTGTTCATTCATTTGCCCTCCGTCTTTTATTATTGTAGCTTCACGTTATTGTTTCAGATAGTGAGCGCCCGCCGCTATGTAGAATCTCCGGTACTGTTAGGGCTGATAGGCGCTACGATAGACTGTGCTTCAAATTTAGTAGAGCTGTGGGTACGTGAGATAAGTGGAGTAGCTCCTGCCAGTTGGGGAGAAAGTATATTGGTGCTTTTGTTCTTTGGAGCCCTGCGCAGCTTCTTTGCGGTGGGTCTATATAATAGTTTTTCCATTCGCCAAGTACGAGCGGTAGGGGAAGTTAGACAGCAGGAGCTGGAACGGCTACGAATGATTAACACCGGCTTGTATGAGGAAACCTTTTACCTGCGTAAATCCATGACGCAGTTGGAGGAAATTACCAGGGAGAGCTATCAATTATATCGACAGCTTTTATCGTCAGAAAATACTGAATCATCGAGAGCCTTACACATAGCGGAGCATGTGCATGAGGTAAAAAAGGATTCTCAACGCATGCTGGCTGGATTATTAAAAATTATTAATCAAAAGGAATTAGCGCCTCAGCTATCCATATCGGAATTATGTGGATTAGTTATACGCGCAAATCAGAAATATGCCGAAATGATGGGAAAGAGGATACAGTTCACCGGGAAGTGCGATGTTAATCTGTCCACTAGTCAAATCTATGAGCTACTCTCTGTGTTAAATAATCTGGTAGCCAATGCAGTAGAGGCCATTCCTATTGAAGGAAAAATTGAGCTTTCAGTGGGTTTTGATAAGAGAGAAATTATTTTTCATGTTAGGGACAATGGGGCGGGTATTTTGCAGGAAGATCGGGAATGGGTGTTTGAACTAGGCTATACCACAAAGTATGACAGAGAAGGAAAGCCCTCTACAGGCATAGGCCTTACGCATGCAAAAGGCATCATACATAGCTTGGATGGTACACTCAGGATCATACATGAATCAGAACCAATCACACATTTTGAGGTGAGAATACCAACCGATCAGTTGCTAAGAGAGGAGGGGGGCTTATGCTTCGGTTTTTCCTAATTGAAGATGATGCTGTTGTACGTAGGATGCTGGAGAGACTGATTCATGAAAGCAAGCTAGGGGAAATCATTGGACAAGCAAGCGATGGTATCCATGTTTCGATTGACCAGTTATATGGTGTAGACGTTGTTTTAATTGACTTATTAATGCCAGGGATGGATGGTATACAGACGATTAAAAAGCTTCAAGGGGAGGGCTTTACCGGTAAATTTATCATGGTATCGCAGGTAGAAAATAAGGAAATGATCGGGGAAGCTTACTTACAAGGAATAGATACCTTTATTCAAAAGCCGATTAATAAGCTTGAGGTGCTTTCTGTATTAAAACGGGTAGCCGACCATCTCTCATTGGAAGCATCCTTACAATCTATTCGCAAATCGCTTCAGATATTGGATATTAAGGGGAAGGAACAGCTTAATCAGGGGTATCAAGGCTTTCATGCGCCACGTCTGGGAACGTTTGAACAGAACCATCTGGAACAAAGTGCACGCCAGCTCTTACTACAGCTAGGAATTGCAGGTGAGGCAGGGGCACGTGATCTTTTTGCCATGATTCAATGGCTGGCTACGGAAGAACGTGGGGGGCATTTATTGCGGGATATGCAGCTAAAGGAGCTGTATGCCCGGGTATTGCAGAGAATGTCTAATAAAATAGATGAGCAGGTACTTGTAAAGGAAGTTCGAGCTATGGAGCAACGGATTCGCCGAATGGTGCTACAAGCCTTTACACATTTATCCTCGTTAGGCTTAACCGATTATGCAAATCCTACATTTGAACATTTTGCTCCTCGCTTATTTGATTTCAAAGAGGTGAGATTGCGAATGAAGGAGCTTGAGGCCGGCGAAAAAACTACGAAATGTCGCATAAATGTAAGGAAGTTTTTATCTGTATTTTTTATGGAAGCAAAAAAATGAGGGATGTCTCCATCATAGAGACGTCCCTCATCTTTTATTTTTAAACCGCTGTTATGCTAGTTTTTCTTTTTGCTTCTTTTGTCCCATTTGAATAAGGATTAGGAAGGCACTAGCTGCAACACCGCCAGCTAGCATTAGCATGAAGCCACCATCCCAGCCAGAAGCATCAACTAAAAATCCGATTACGGCATTAGCTACGAAGCTACCGCCTACATACCCGAACAATCCTGTCATACCTACTGCTGTACCTACAGCGAACTTTGGTACGAAGTCGATAGCGGATAGCCCGATTAAAAATTGTGGTACATAGATCAAACAACCGATAACAGATACCGCAATACTGATTGCTAGTACGTTGGAAGATTTCCAATATACCAATGTTGCAAGTACAACGCCTACCATACTAATGATACATAATGGCATACGATTACCTTTAAACACACGGTCGCTCAACCAACCAACAAGTAGGGAGCTTGGGATCGCAGCCCATTCAAATGCAAGATATGCCATATGGGATTGTGCTTGCGTAAAGCTTTTTACATCTGTTAGGTATAGAGGAACCCAGTTCAATACACCGAAGCGAATCAAGTAAACAAATGCGTTAGCAAAGCAGAGGAACCACACAAATTTGTTTTTCACAACATATTTCATCAAGATCTCTTTAGGAGATAGATCAGTACCATTTGATTCATCTTTTACATCATCATAATCGTTACGATACTCGTCAATTGGCGGAAGTCCACAAGATTGAGGTGTATCTTTACCGCAGAACCATACAAAAATTGCAATAAGAATAGCTAGAGCTGCTGGGAAGATGTATACACCTGCTTGCCAGAATTGTGTACCGAAAATACCTAGACCCACACCAACGATTGGAGCGATGATACCGCCACCAATATTATGAGAGCAATTCCAGATACCCATTTTTGTTCCGCGTTCTTTCTTGGAGAACCACTTTGCCATTACGATACTGCATGGAGGAGCCCCCATACCTTGGAACATACCATTCATGAACAATAAAACGATAAACAGACCAAAGCTCGAAGTGAAACCAAAGAAAATGTTAGCCAAGGCAGACAGTACTAAACCAAAAGCAATAAAGCGTTGTGTATGAGCCTTGTCTGCCAGGTTACCCATAAAGAATTTACTTACGCCATAGGTAATAGCCATAACAGAGCTTAATAGACCGATTTGAGTTGTAGTAAAACCAAAATCACTTTTTAAGTAGGTTGTAGAAAGTGCGAAGTTACTACGAACTAAATAATAACCAGCATAACCGATGAAAATTCCGATCAATGTACGGATACGGAAGATCTTGTACATTTTAGCGATCATATGTTCAGGTAGACGAGGTGCGGCTGGAGCTTGCTTTAACCATCCAAACATGAATCATTCTCCTTGAGGTTGTTTTGTATCTCGTAATTTGTTCCAAAGTTTGATGATGGTATCATGCCATTTCATAGACTCATGAATCTGTATAACATCCATATTCAACCTATTCATCTTTTCTTGTTGTACGGTAGGAATCCCATATGATACACGTTCTAATACCTTTGCTGCTTGTTTGGACAACGAATAATCAATAAATAAATCAGCAACAAGTCCGTTTGGTGCATGCTTAATCTTAGAGAGAGCATTGACAGCTAATCCTGTATCTTCAGGGACAATGCTGATCAGTGGGAAGCCGGCTTCGCGCAGCTTTCGCTGATCCCCCAGAAAGTTAATTCCAATGAGATACTCTCCAGAACTTACCAACTGTGCCGGCATGTAGCCGTTTACAGTTAGAGCAGCTATATTTGGATGTAAACGTGTAATATAGTCGATTGCCTGCTTTTCACCTAATGTTTCAAACAAGGATAAAATAAACGTGTAGGCCGTGCCGGAGAAATTAGGGTTGGACATCACGATTTGGTTCTTATAAGCAGGATGCAACAAATCGGCCCATTTTGTTGGGAATGATAATCCTAACGGTTCAATCTCTTTGTGCCAGCGGTCTGCGTTAATAGCTATAGATAACTGTTCGATCTCATAGCCGTACCAGTAACCATCCTCATCCTTTGTTTCTACGGGAATGTGGGAGCCGTTCTTGCTGTTAACGGGCTCTGACAGCTTCTCATTTTTCATTGTGATATGAGCGTCGACCGTGCCGCCGATAACTAAATCAGCTTGAGGGTTATTTTTCTCCTGTGCAACCCGGCGCAGAATGTCTTCTGTAGATAAACGCATGAATTCATACGTGCAGCCGGTTTCTTGGCAAAAGGATGATAGCAAAGCATTTCCTACTTCTTCACGAGAAGCAACATAGGCAACAAGGTGATGACCTTTTAAACGAGGAATCCCATGTTTATCATAGGTAATAGGATTCACTTCTTTGGAACAACTAACAAGTAATAAGGAACAAATACTTAACAGCAAGAAAAAGAATAAACGTTTCGTCATCATAGATCAGCCTTTACTTTCTTTATAAGAGTTCTGCTAAACGCCCAGTCATATAGATGGAATTCCCATTATCATCGCCTAAATACTGAACAATAAAGTATTTCTCATAAACGATAAAAGTAAGAATATCGTTACGGTCATTCCTTTTCTGTTTGCCATTCTTATAGACGGTGATGATGCCGAGCGGCTGCTGTTTCTGGAAGGTGAGCTGCTTAATTTCGGAGGTATCCTTAATTTCGTACGCTTGCTTTAGTTTTTCAATCAAGAAAACCTTTTCATGAATGCGTTTACCGGAATCGGCCACCGTTTTTTTGACAAAAACGTCCTTAGCCTTTTGGGTAAACTCTGCAAACTGGTTCGATGAATAAAACAAGCGAAGCAGGTGTGTCCGAAAAGCAGATAAAATGGGAGTATCATACTTCTGGCCATACGTTAGCTCATCGAAGGTAAAAGCATTTTCTAACTGAAATCTATGCTCAACCCCATTAAGATAACGGATCTTGCCAGAGAACATGGTTACTCTCTTATCCCCTGAAACAACGAGCGGATCATTTTCTTTTTTAATAAGATCAATGTAAGAAATGATTGAGTATAGCAAAACCTCATCAGTAATGTTTACGACTCCCCATTTTTCGTGGTGTATCATCGCTTCCACGGGCAAGGAATCGCTTACTTTTTTCAACACTTCATTCTGATCTTCTATCACGACTACTTTCCGATAGAGACTTTCTTGCAGGGAGTAGCCAACGGAAGATAAGAGTATAAGCATGATGATGAAAAGCAAAGCTGGTCTTAATATTTTTTTCATGTTTCTTGCTCTCCTCATAAGATAACCAACGATTATTTCGGAATTACATCTCAATTGTTTCGTAAATGTATTATTTAAGCGGTTTCACTTAGCAATATGTTCCAATCCAGCGGGGGTAGGGAAAAGTAAACGTACGGTTGTACCGGTTATTTCATCAGAAGCAATATCCATGCTACCACCCTGTTTTTTCATAAGCTCCCGGCATAATAACAACCCGAAGCCATTGCCGAAACTAGACTGAAGCGCTTCATTTGGTGGTGCATGCTTAATTTGGTCAAGCATTTCCTCACTGATTCCAATGCCATCATCGTGTATAACAAGGGTTAAGCTATGTTCAGCGATTTCCACATGAAACTCAAGGAAGGATGCATCACTATATTTAATCGCATTGTCTAATAGGTTTAAAAAAATCTGCTTTGTTTTATCTTGATCAGCTACTATTTTTGCAGATTCGACATGATTGTAAATCGTGATCTTGTATTTATTTAATCGTGGTTGGACACTAAAGACAGCTTCTTTTAAAATCGGTTGAATATCACATATCGTAGGTGAGACGTTAAATGGACTGTTTCCATATTTGGAGGTTTTCAGCAATTCCTCTACCAATGCAAGTAGGCGTTCGCTTTCGATAGAAATGTGCCTTAGACAATCCTTTACGTCTTGGTTATTTTCTAATCGGGGAATTAAATTGGCGTATCCCATAATGGCAGTCAGCGGCGTTTTTAATTCATGAGTGACCCGATCTAAAAAATCCTTTTGTTTTACCTTTTCCTCTTGAAGCTGAGTTATGTGCAGTTCAATGGCATGGGCCATCACATTAAACGATTGGGAAAGCTGCTTAATCTCTTCATAATCCTGTAGCTCGATTTTGCATTGGTACTTTCCATTGGCTAATTGCTGGGCCATGTCGCGTAATTTCTCAATCGGTCTGCTCAAAGAAATCGCAAATCTATGGGCAAAGAGTGCTACAGCAACAAACATGAGAATACAAGAAATCATAAATGTTTTATTGAAGTTGCTAATTAATAAGTCTTCTTGCTCAAGCTCATGAATAAAGCGAACAACACCAATTACTTTTCCATGTACGTAAATCGGACTAGAGAATAGCAACAGGGGTGCTGATGTGGATTTTTCTATCATGTATGCTTTTTTCCCATCTAAAGCTTGAACGATATCGAGGTTTAAATTGGGAAAAGCCGTTCGTTTTGTATCAGCTAGTACCTCACTATTTATACCGATGATTTGTGTACGAGTACCTAAGCGTTTAGACAAATAAGAAGCGATTAGAGGGGCACCATTTTGCAAAGTCACAGTGGCCTCCGATTTTTCCCGCTCAACATAATTAATGCTATAGATTTGAGCTTCAACGCTTAACTTTTGAAAAGAGGTTACCGCATTTGTAAAAACATTTTTCTGCAACGTAACAATCAAGACAACGTACAAGAGGAGCATGACAGGAATTAAAATAGCCAGGATCGTTACATTTAAGTTTTTTTTAAGTGTCATACTCTCACCTAACAATCAATTTTATAGCCTACACCATATACGGTTTTAATTTTATCTCCGTATGAACCTAGTTTTTTGCGCAAGCGTTGGATCATGATATCGACGGCACGTGTATTGTCTGGATATTCGAACTTCCAAACCTTCATTAGAAGGTCATCTCGGGTAAATACGCGTTGTCTATTTTTTAGTAACAAAAACAACAAATCATATTCTCTGTACGTTAGTGTTATTTCTTTTCCGTCAAGAAATACTTTTCGCTCGTTCGGATGGATGAGAAAGCGATCAATTTTCAGATTATCTGGGTCCGGCTTCTCTTTCATTTTTTCCATACGTCGTTCAATGATTTTAATCCGAAGTAGAAGCTCCGTACTATGAAAGGGCTTGGTGATATAATCATCAGCACCAAGCTGCAAGCCTAATAATTTATCATTAATTTGCCCTTTAGCCGTTAGCATAATGATGGGAATATCGCTATCCTTCTCACGGAATTCCCGCAATAGTTGATAGCCATCTATGTCAGGGAGCATGACATCTAAGATAATCATGTCTGGTTGTTGCTCCCATTGAGCTAAAGCCTCTTCTCCATTAGCTGCCACTAGCACCTGATGACCCTCTATTTCTAATGTCAGGCGTATTAGATTTTGTAAACTATTTTCATCGTCCACAACTAATACCTTCATAGCAATCTCCTCTCCAGTGAAAGGTAGGCAAGAATTCACTAGTAGTATTGTGTCAATAAGAGCCAAAAAGTAGCCTAGTTATTCTACAGGCTACTTTTTGCTTCATGTATTTCTTTATTTATGGGTGTGAAACCATTACTTCTAAGGAGCCAGTCAGCTTATATGTCCCAAATTGAGCTGGAAGGATGAAGTGGTCCCCTTTCTTTAATGAAAAGGATTGCCCATCCTTTTCAAGGGTACCTGTACCCGCTAGCACGCTTACTAATAAGAAAGCTTGATCCTGTTCAAAGGTAGCCGTACCACTGATTTCCCATTTGTATACAGAGAAGAATTCATTTGTTACGTACGTCGTGATGGTAGCATCACCGTTTTTTTGTACCGTAATAGTTGGGTTTGTATCAACATGTGGTGCAGTTGTTACGTCAATTGCTTTCTTTAGGTGTAGATCGCGTTTTTTCCCCTGATCATCCACACGATCATAGTCATATACACGATAAGTAGTGTCAGAGCTTTGTTGTGTTTCTAGCACCAGTGTTCCTTGGCACAAGGCATGAATTGTTCCACTAGGGACATAGAAGAAATCACCCGGCTTGATTTTTACTTTACGCAAGAAATCAGACCATTTACCGCCCATGATCATCTCTTCTACTTCTGCCTTTGATGTTGCGTTATGCCCAAATACTAGCTCAGCATCCTCGTCACAATCAATGATGTACCAGCATTCTGTCTTTCCATATTCCCCATTCTCGTGCTCATGAGCGTATTCATCATTAGGGTGTACTTGGACCGATAAATCATCATTGGCATCAAGAATTTTGGTCAACAGTGGGAATTTTTCGCTTTGATGATGGTCAAACAATTCTTTATTGTTTTCCCAGAGGTCTGCTAATGTTTTTCCCTGATGAGGACCGTTTAGCACGATACACATACCGTTTGGATGGGCAGAAATGGCCCAGCATTCACCGGTTTTATCAGAAGGAATATCGTATGGAAAACGATCACGTAAGGCGGTTCCGCCCCAAATGCGTTCTTGAAAAACAGGTTGTAAAAATAGCGGCTGTATATTCATTATGTTCATCCTTTTCGCTAACATATCGTATTTGTTGAGCTAAATAACAGTCTTCATTATACAAAAAAAATATAAAGGAACAACCTTATTTTAAGGAAATGTAGGTAAGTTATCATAGGTAATCCTATCCTGTAGGGGAAATCAATAGAGAAAAAACAGCACCTCGTAGACTTTAGCGTCTGCTAGGTACTGTTTTGATAGATAAGCAAGTCAAAAATGTCCAACCATATTTGATTATGTAGAAATAGGTAACACTGCTTTAGCCATATCCGTAAATTCTACAGCCACGTACATGCTCAAAAATTGCGATATGCTGCTATTGATTTTAAGGATTCTGGTTCGTTTAAGGAAAGTAGGAATGAAGAAACGCGTTTTGCCATTGGCGCCATTTCTTGAGTTTTTTCACTAGATAGTTTGATAGCTTTATCGTTTCCTCTCCAGTTAGCGGTAATTCAAAAGGAAAATGTACCTTCCTTACTTTTATGTATACCATCCTTTGATAGGGTGGCACCTGCTGTTTGCTCTTCTGTTATTGCAGTGTGCCCGTCTGAAGTAGATGTATGATGAGAGCAACCCAAGGCTAGTATGACAAGTAGAAGTGCCATGGCACCCAGTAAAAGCTTTCTCATGATTGCTGTGTCCCCCTGATTATCTCTTGTATCTCTGCACATAAGTATAGGGGGAGGGCGAGATGAATGGGTTTCAAAAAGGTTACAAAGCGACCTGAGGGAAAACCATTGAAGCAACGGACCTTTTCATGGGAGCAACTTGTTTCCCTAGCGTTTCTTTACGCAAAAAAGGCCAGCGTACAGAATTTGATTATTTCTGTACGCTGACCCGGTAAGCTAGCACCTATTTATACTACGCAGGGGAAAATTAGTATCCCCAAATCATTGTGAATAAAGTACCGAAAATGGTGACTAAGCCTACAAATAGGGCGTAACCAACATTCAGATACAGCGAGTTTGCTGTTGAGTTTTCTTCATTGATATGCATGAAGACAAACAACTGCAAGGACGCTTGAATAATAGCACATACCGACAGGATGGTCATTCCTACTACTGGTGACATGTCCCAAAAGACGACGGCTAAGGCAACCAGAGAAAGGATGAGGGAAAAGATATATCCCATGACGTGACGAATCGGGAATAGCTGTTTCATATTACATCAATCCTTTCAAGTAGACAAAGCTGAAGATAAAGATCCAGACAACGTCAAGGAAGTGCCAGTATAGGGAGAAGATGAAAGTCTTGTTTGCGGTAATCTCATTAATACCTTCACGCTTCATCTGCATAATGATTCCCATTCCCCATAATAGACCAAAGGTAACGTGCGCTCCATGTGTGCCTAACAGAACAAATAAGCTAGATAGAAAGGCACTGGTTTGCAGAGTAGCACCTTCATTAACGTAAGTGATAAACTCAAAAATCTCAACACCTAGGAAGCCTAATCCTAGTAAAAGAGTAATGAGCAAAAAGACTAATGTAGGCTTTTTAAAACCAAGACGCATGCTGTGAATAGCTAGTCCACAAACGAAACTACTGGTTAACAGGAGGATCGTTTCAATCATAACGCCTTTTAGCTCAAAAAGATGAGAGGCTGTAGGGCCGTGACCTGTACGTTGCCACAAAGTAAAATATACAGCAAATAGGGTAGAGAACAGTACGATCTCGGCACCTAAGAATAGCCAGAATCCCAAAATCTTTAATTGATTTTCTTCCGTACGATATTCAAGCGGAAGGGATTTATCTATTTTCATACACGATCACCCCGCAATCTTTCCTCAGTCTCGATGATTTCTTTAACGGGAATGTGTTTGCCATGATCTCGTTCAAACGAGCGAACAGCTAGCATGACGATGACCAGAATTCCTGAGATAATCGCAGGAGTCCACCAGCTAAATACTAGGAAGAATCCAAAGAAGAAGAAGATTATACCAAGAATAAACGGTTGCCCGCTGTTATTTGGCATGTGAATCGGTTCAATTTTATCCGTAAACATCGGTAGATTTTTTTGTTTTGCAAACCAGAAGGCGTCACGACCAGTGTGATTAGGCATCACTGCAAAGTTGTACTCAGGTACAGGACTGTGTGTGCTCCATTCTAGCGTACGTCCACCCCATGGATCTCCATTTACATCGCGCGGACTGTAACGGCAGCTCCAATAGATGTTGTAAACCAATAAGATAAAGCCAAGCGTTAAACCAATAGACCCGATGGTAGCAATCAGATTGAGCGGACCAAAGCCGGTTCCAGCAGAGTATGTGTACATACGACGTGTCATACCATTCAATCCTAGGAAGAATAGAGGCAGGAATGTCGCGTTAAAGGAAACAGCAATAACCCAGAAGCTGATTTTACCTAGACGTTCATTCAATTTAAAACCAAAGACTTTCGGGAACCAGTAGTACATACCGGCAATAACCGCAAACACCGTACCAGGAATCAACACATAGTGGAAGTGAGCTACTAGGAACATGGTGTTGTGGTATTGGTAGTCAGCACTAGCCATCGCAAGCATAACACCTGTTACCCCACCAATCGTAAAGATCGGGATAAAGGCTAGTGAATAAAGCATTGGTGTCGTAAATTCAATCCGACCCTTACGCAGTGTGAAGAGCCAATTGAATATTTTTACCCCTGTCGGGACTGCTATGGCCATTGTGGTGATCGAGAAGAATCCATTCACCGCACTGCCGTGACCCATTGTATAGAAATGGTGAGCCCAAACTACGAAAGAAAGCAAGGAAATAGCTACCATACTGACAACCATGGAAGTATATCCATAAAGGTTCTTTTTCGAGAAAGTAGCGATGATTTCGCTATAGATACCGAACGCTGGCAGAACAACGATATATACCTCAGGGTGACCCCAAATCCAGAACAGGTTGGCCCATAGCATATCCATACCGCCGTTAGCCATTGTAAAGAACTGACTATCAAATAGACGATCAAACATCATTAGTGCCAACGCTACTGTTAAGACAGGGAAGGCAAACATGATGATCACGCAAGTAATAAGAACAGACCATGTAAACATTGGTATGTGCATCATTTTCATACCAGGAGCACGCATTTTTAAAATGGTTGCAGTAAAGTTAACACCGGTCATCAGTGTACCAATACCCGCAATTTGTAAAGCAATGGAGTAGTAGTTGTTACCTACTGTAGGACTGAATTCTTTACTTGCCAACGGGAAGTAAGCAGTCCATCCAGCGTCAGGCGATCCACCAATAACAAAGGAGATGTTAAATAGCATCGCACCTGCGAAAAACAGCCAGAAGCTAACGGCATTAAGACGCGGGAATGCTACGTCTCTCGCACCGATTTGAAGAGGAATAACCACGTTCATGAGTCCAATGATAAACGGCATCGCCATAAAGAGGATCATGATAATACCGTGTGTTGTAAAGACCTCATTGTAATGCTGCGAATTTAAGAAGGTATTATCAGGTACAGCTAGCTGAATACGCATCATTACAGCATCTACGCCACCGCGGAATAGCATGAGGAGAGCGGCAATGATGTACATAACACCGATTTTTTTATGGTCAACTGTAGTGAGCCATTCTCTCCACAAGTAGCCCCATTTTTTAAAGTAGGTTAAACCGCCAATGATAGCGATCGTGGCAAGCACAATACTTGCCATAGCGCCATAGATCATCGGCTCACCTGTAACGAAAAATTCGTCCCATTTCATAACCGATTTGACTCCTTTCTGAGCTAGTTATTTCTTATGCTGGTCGTGATTCATTTCGGAATGCTCGGAGTGTTCGGAAGAAGAATCAGAATGCCCAGAGTGCTCAGAAGTAGAGTGTGGCTCCGATTCAGTTGTTGTTCCGCCTCCATGATTATGACCACCATGGGCACCCTCAGGCGCTGGTCTAAATGATAAGTGTGTGGAAGAATACGTTTTTCTTCCTACATGCTCCATGTCAAGCACGCTATCAAATTCAGGCTCTGTCAATTCAGGAGCCGTTTTCTTTACTTCATCCACCCATTTTGAATAATCAGCAGGTGACATTGCTAGAACTTCAAATTCCATTTGTGCAAAGCCTCTACCGGAGAAGTTAGAGTTTTTACCCATGAACGAACCCGGATGATCAGCGGCAAAATGCAATTTGGTAACCATGTCGGACATCGCATATTTTTGACCACCAAGCTGTGGAATCCAGAAGCTCGTGATTGGTCCATACGAATACAGACGGAATTCGATCGGACGGTTTGTCGGGATGTTCAGATAGTTAACCGTCTCAATGTTTTCCTCAGGATAACTAAAATGCCATTTCCAGTTAGAAGACGAAGCATAAATGATCATTGGCTTCTGATCGTCATAGCCGGCTGGCTTGTTTTCCACTTGATCCAGTGTTTTGACAGTAATAACTGATAAAATCACTACAATGACAATTGGAATGGCTGTCCATGCAATTTCTAATAGCTTACTACCTTCCTCGTGAGGAGGTACATAACCCTCGTTCGCTTTGGTAGCGCGATATTTCACTAGCATGTAAACAAACAAAACATAAACTACAAATAATACACCAGCCATAACCCACATAGAAAAAATAATGGTGTCCGATTGTATTTTGGCAACAGGTCCTTTTGGATCAAGTACCATTAATGGCTCACAACCGGATAATAAAAGAGCAAGACAAAAAAACATGAAAAGAAACGACCCTTTGTGTCTCATAAGTGACCCCTTTCTCTGAGATGTGTATTAGTCGAAGGAAGACGGGAGATTTCTGCCCCTAGGTGAAAGTCGTTTACCAGTGTTCTATGAGATTACTTTCAATACGAAACCACATATAAAAATAGGGTTCCTAGCGATATGAATAGACTTCATTTATACGGAATGTTAAATTGAACGCCTTAAACGTAAGGAAGGATTACTACAGGTGAGGCATACGCCATGTAGAATTAGTTGTGGTTTGTTGTTAAGTATGCAATGAATCATGGTTGACCTCCTAGGGTGTGAAATCAGTGATGATTGAAAACAAGAAGCCTCATGCAATAACCATATTGGGATATTGCACAAATGTTAAAAATAACAGTATAGAATCATTTTTAAGTTAATTCAATACGGTTTTTTTGTAGAAACAGTTTTGTGCAAAATACCTCATTTGAAGCTCTAACAATTTTGGCAAAATGTTAGACAATCTGCTTATGAGCATATAAAAAATAATTTTAATATGTTCCCATCTACCTCGAAAAAGTAAAAGCGCTTACTGCCCAACCTTCATTTTATGCTTTCTTGCCTAAATGGCAAGCACCTGATTGTGGTAGAGATGGGGCTATTACACATTGGATGTTAAAAAAATCACAAATTCGCCACGAATTGTATCAATTTGATGTCATTTTTGGCATTTTTGATAAGTGAAAAAAAGTACAATTAAGTTTTTGGATGTTTTTAGGAAAGAAAGGATTTTGGTGATTTATCGCTCAAAAATGAAATAGAAAAAATTTTTGTAACATTTGCTAATAGGTTTCGACTAAACCCTATGATGAACAAAATTACATGATCACGGGAGGAAAATATAATGAACCAGCATAAAAAGCTGTCGAAGAAAATGATTACTATGCTATGCCTTGTGAGCATGCTTTCCACAACGTCATATTGGTTGCAAGATCAGGTATCAGCCAAGAGTGTTTCAGCAGCCGCTAATCAGTCTATCTCTGAAACACAAGTAAGCGATGCTGCTAAACAGACACTGGCTAAGCTATATAAAACATTTCCAGTTTTTAAAGAAGCACAGAAACATATTAATGTAAGTAATGGACAATACCGTGAACAGTACCAGCTTATTTTCCGTAAAAAGGACAATAACAAGGCAACGTTGTATGCCGATGCTCAGGTTGATGCTAAAGACGGTACACTTCTATCCTTTTCCCAAGAAAATTCGTCCGCACCTGATACCAAAGCCCCTGCAGAAGCAATAGCAAAGAAAGCGGCAGAAGAGTTCCTAACCGCCATGATAGGAAGTCAGAAGCAACAGTATCGTTTAGAGAAAGTAGAAATTAATCAAGAGCAAAGGATTACTACCGTTTTTTATCAGCGCTATGTAAATGATATCCCAGTGGCTGAAGATGGTTATGTAATAGGGATTGGAGAAAAAGGAAAGATTCGATATGCGAATGCAAAGGCATCTACCGGACTTTCCATGGATGTTTCCAAATTTAAGAAGCCAACCACGCTGCTTACGGGACAGGACATTGAAAAAGCATTTGCTAAGCATTTGGAATTAGTCTACATGCCGAAGGGTAGAGAGGGAGCCGATGCTAAAATCTTTGAGTTAAAGTATAAAGATTGGTTCTCTGTTTTAGATGCGCAGACAGGTGAAAAGGTTCAGCTTGCTACAAGCTATCAAGGAGAGCTTTCACCGACCATTACTGTTACTCCGGGAAATAAACAGATCATGGCCAAAACTCCGCAAGAAGCGACGGAGGCATTAGCTTCATTCGGAGTAGATACAAAGGGACTGGTACTTAGATCAAACAAGGTTCCAGATAGTATGAAGGGTCAAGGGGAAGCAGAGTATGTTGCTAATCAAAATGGCACCTTTTATGGAGTAACTACACACGGAGGACGAGTAATTAAATTTAGCGTTCAAAAGGTGGATCGAACACAAAAGGTGAAAGAGAAGAAGCTCTCGGATAAAGAGATTGAGGCGAAGGCATTAGAATTTTTACAGCCGTATTTAGATAAGGACGTGACAGAACTGCGCATGAATAAGAAGCATGAAACCATTAATCTTACTGATACGAATGAAACAGTTGTTTTTTATCGCTCGTATCAAGGAATTCCTAGTTTCACTCAAGCCTATAGCGTCACTGTTAACGCAGAGACGGGAGCAATTCAGGGCATGTTTTTAAGCGTAACGGACGGGACTGAAACCCTCGCAGATGCCAGCCAAGTCATCTCTGTAGAAGAGGCTGCTCGTAAGTATCTAGAGAAACAACCAGTAAAACTAGAATACGGCTTCCCGATAATCAATAATCAAGTTGTGAAGGAGCCATCATTGGTTTATACACAAAGTAACAAGAATACGGGAACTATCGATGCTATAACTGGAGAAGTAGTAAATAAATAACCTTTCCTGCCGATCCATCTGATTCTAACGAGATGGATCGGTACCAATTTACATAGCTTTTGATTAATTTGCTGTAGAGTAGGTGGAGACTCTCTTGTACCATACAGATGATATTGAAGGAAGAAGCAGGCTAGTGTATGAACAGCATTATCTGGAAGTCTATCAATTTATGATATATTTTACGGGTAATCGAAACAATGCAGAGGATTTAACACAGGAGGTTTTTATCAGAGTTCTGGATGCATTGCCGCGTTATGAGGAACGTTCCAGTATGAAAACATGGATTCTTAGCATCGCTAAGCATGTCGCCATCGACTATGGACGCAAAAGAAGAATTCGTGCCTGGCTGAGCATGGAACCAATAATGGGTCTTCCGTCTAAGCTTGGACGCCCTGAATCAGAACTTGAGGCAAAAGAAGAAAAGGAACTCATGATATCGGCTATGCTCCGACTTAAGCCTAAATATCGCAGTGTTGTTATTCTGCGAGGGTTAAAGGAATTCAGTATAAAGGAAACAGCGGAAATCTTAGAATGCAGCGAGGCTAAGGTGCGAGTAGATTTCCATCGTGCTGTGAAACAATTACGAACCTATTTGAAAGGCTACTGGGAAGGGGGATGGGAGCATGAACTTTCCCGATGATAAGGCACTATTTCGAAAAATTAGAGAAAGCTATGATTCACAGCCCAGAAGAGAATTTCCCCAAACGCTGGATAGAGCATTGATGAACAAGCTGAAAAGAAGACAAAAACAGCGTAGATGGACTCGTTTAGTTTCGCAGTGGGGTTTATCTGTAGCCGTTATTCTCCTGCTTGTTACATTTGCTAATCCTTTATCTAATAATAGTAACCTTTCTTTTCAACATAAACCGATTAGCTCAGAAAATGAGATGAGCCATGCTGCTAAAAAAACAATAGAAAAGCTGTACGGCATTGTTCCCGCGCTTCAATCAGCAGATAAAACTTTCAGTATAAGCCAAGCACATCGAGATCAGTATAGGATCATATTACGTAAAAAGGAAAATAACAAGGCGATACTGTATGCGGATGCTCAGATTGATGCTAGTGACGGTACACTTCTGTCTCTTTTTCAAGAAAATCCCTCTGCTCCTGATACCGAAGCTCCTTCAGAGGCGGTTGCCAAAAAAGTGGCAGAGGAATTCCTCACTACCATGCTAGGAACTCAGAAGCAACAGTATCGTTTAGGGAAGGTAGAAATTAATAAGGAGCAAAAGGTTGCTACCGTTTTCTATCAGCGCTATGTAAATGATATTCCAGTGGCTGAAGATAATTATGCAATAGGGGTTGGAGAAAAGGGAACGATTCGATATGCGAATGCAGGGGAATCTACTGGACTTACCATGGATATTTCCAAATTTAAAAAACCTGTTGAGCTATTGGAAATGCCTATTTTAGAAAAGAAATTTGCTGAGAATTTACAATTGGTCTATATGCCTAAGGGCAGAAAGGGACCGGATGCGAAAACCTATGAGCTGAAATATAGAGATGGAATGACTACGTACCTGAATGCTCAGACTGGTGAACAGATTCAAGTTTCGCATGGCTACGAAGTACAATTCTCCCCCGTTATTACTGTTACGCCGGGAAAAAAACAAGTCATCGTAACAAATCCACAGGAAGCCACCGATGTATTAGCTTCGTTTGGGGTAGATACCAAGGGATTAGCTTTAAGGGTAAGCAATGTGCCAAAATATATGATGGGCGAGGGGGAGACAGAATACGATGGCAGCCGGGATGATATCTTCTATAAAGTAATTACACTAGGAGATCGTGTGAAACAATTTAGCATTCAAAAGATGGATCGTACGCAAAAGATAAAGGAAAAGAAATTCTCTGATAAAGAGCTGGAGGAGACAGCGCTGGAGTTTTTACAACCATATTTGGACGAGAGTGTCACGGAGTTTCGTATGCTCCGTCAACACCAAAAAGGGAACCCATCTGGTGAAGAATCGATCGTTTTTTATCGTTCGTATCAGGGAGTGCCTATATTTGATCAGACATACAAAATCACGATTGATGTAGAGACGAAAGCGGTATTGGGTATGTTTTTATCATTAGCAGATGGAACAGAAACCTTTGCAGATATCAGGAAAGCCCTTTCTTCCGAGGAGGCAGCGCGTAAATATATAGAACAAAACCCAGTAAAATTAGAGTATGCCTTCCCAATGATAAATGGTCGAATCATCAGAGAACCTGTACTTGCGTATACCTTTGAAAAGAATGCGTCTACCAGCATTCATGCAGGAACACAATGATCATACAATGTTCCGGCGTCACTCTACCTGCTCGATTTGACGGCGTTCCAGCCCAAGCTGTACCATGGAAGGATAAGCTAGCAGTAAATGGATAGCTTAGCTTACAAACTATTCAATGGGGTGGAACTATTTGTAGTGCGCACATAGTTAAGTTAAACCGTAACGAGATTGGCCGAGCAGCGAATGTATTGGCTGAAGGATTTATGGAAGACCCACTGTATCAGCATATCCTGCCTGACCGTTCTACTAGACTGAATGTTCTACAGATCTTTTTTACAAACTATGTTACCATGCTGTATGATTACTCCGATTTATATGCGACCTCCGATAGATTGGAAGCTGTTGCATTAGTATTCAGATCGGAAAAGGCAGAAGCATTGCCTGCATACAGATACATATGGGATATCTGTCGTACAATCGTAAAGTCGCTGAAAGCTAGTAAGTATATTGGGTTTAGGGGATT
This sequence comes from Brevibacillus sp. 7WMA2, assembly GCF_010748895.1. NCBI lineage: Bacteria > Bacillati > Bacillota > Bacilli > Caryophanales > Paenibacillaceae > Brevibacillus > Brevibacillus sp. 7WMA2. Next base: position 3,670,760 of record NZ_CP048799.1, on the reverse strand, counting down.
TTGCCGAGGATTGGCTATTCTACGCTGTATGAGCTCTGCTTGGTTGTCTGTGTTTGAGGGACGAGTATATATGCATTTGGATATGCTTGTGGTGCAGCCAGAGTTTCGGGGGCAAGGGTATGTGAGTAAAATTATGAAGCCTCTTTTAGAGGAATGTAAGCAGCGAAACATCGTATGTACGTTAGAAACTCAAAACCCTCATAACATTGCTTTATATGAGCGATATCAATTTACTACAATTGAAGTAATTCCTTTGCCAAAGAGTCAGGTAGAACAGTATTGCATGGTTTATCAATGATCATAATAAGCATTTCTAGATAAAGCAATACAGGTTGAGATAGATGACTTACCGATTAGATCTGTCGTTTGTGATGATAATAATCCAAGCGGCAGTTTTTTTTATTGGTAAGGCATCTGTATAATGAAGAAGGAAAAAGAAGCAAATATAGAAGGTGATTGGATTTTGTTAGAGTGGACAGGGGAACGTATTATTCCTAAATTGCTCAAGCCGATGAATGGAATGCTATTGGAGCATCTAGCGAGGTATTATTTCTCAACTCCGTATTGTCGAGGGAGAGTTCTAGATATCGCCTGTGGTACTGGCTATGGGTGTCACATGGTTGTGAAGGAACGCAAGCGGGAGGTGACCGAGCTGATTGGTGTAGATGTAGATCAAGAGACTCTATTTTATGCAAATCGTGAGTACAATCATCAAAAGGTTACATACTTACAGCATGATGCACTCGATCCTAAGCTTCCCGAAAAATTAGGCATGTTTGATACGATTCTTAGCTTTGAAACCATTGAGCATGTGGCAGATGATCAGCTATTTATGGAAAATATCTATCATATGCTAAAGCCTGGGGGTACATTAGTACTTTCTAGTCCATTTGGTAGAGGAAGAGGGATGCCCACTAGTGAACCGTTTCATGTTCACCAGCTAACTCCTGAGGAATTTGAGCAACTATTTGTTCGCTTTTCTGAGGTAGAAATTTATTACCAGCGTGGATTAACGTTTGAGAAGCCGCGTGATCAGGTTCGTTATTTTATTGGAATGGCTGTCTGCAAAAAGTGATAGCCACAGGTGTTGTTATTGGTAACGGGAAGAGGTGGCGGTTTTGCCAAAATTTCAGTCATTAGGAATACAGGCTTCAATAGAAAAAGCACTGCAACAGAATGGATTACACTCACCCACAGAGATTCAGGAGAAAGGAATTCCAGCAGTATTAACCGGGGTGGATGTAATTGCACAGGCACAGACGGGAACGGGCAAGACATTAGCCTTTGTTTTGCCTATTTTACAGATGATTAATCCTGAAAATCCAGATGTACAAGCTCTAATTGTGACACCGACACGTGAATTAGCCCTACAAATTACCGCCGAGGTAAACAAGCTTATTTTTACGCAGCCTGGCGTACAGGTTCTAGCTATCTATGGTGGACAGGATGTAGAGCGGCAGATGAAGAAATTAAGAGGCAGCCGGCAGATCGTGATTGCTACTCCGGGTCGATTGCTGGATCATATGCGCCGAGGCACGATACAGCTTGCTCAGGTGTCTCAGTTAGTTCTTGATGAAGCCGATCAGATGTTGCATCTGGGCTTTTTACCTGAGGTAGAAGAGATTATTCAAGCCACATCGCCAACCAGACAGACGCTATTATTCTCAGCAACGATGCCAAAGCAAATCCAAAGTCTGGCAAAAGGCTTTATGCGCCAGCCTGTCACAATTAAGGCGAAGAGTGAAGGAATTACGGTAGCTAACATCGAGCAGCGGGTAATTGAGACGACCGACCGGGCCAAACAAGCGGCCTTGCGTCAGGCTATTGATGAGTGCCGTCCTTTTTTAGCGGTGATCTTCTGTCGAACCAAACGGAGAGCTTCTACTTTAAATGAAGCCTTGCAAGGATTTGGTTATGCTAGTGACGAGCTTCATGGTGATTTATCACAAGCCAAACGCGAACAAGTCATGAAACGCTTCCGGGAAGCCAGCCTACAATTTTTGGTGGCTACCGATGTAGCCGCACGTGGTTTGGATGTTGAAGGGGTCACACATGTGTTTAACTATGACATCCCTCATGATGTAGAGAGCTATATACATCGAATTGGCAGAACCGGGAGAGCCGGTGGTACAGGGGTAGCGATCACGTTTGTTGCTCCTAAAGACCGGATGTATTTAGATATGATTGAAAAGGGAATTGGGCAGTCCCTAACAAAAGAAACCTATGGCAATTCCTTTTCGCAAGCGAGTTCTAATGAAGAAACGGCAAGACATACGGCGGACAAAAAGGCAGGACAATCAGAAAATAGACGTCAGTCAAAAGCAAGAGACGGGAATCGATCGAAAGCTACAGGATCGAAAGCGGGGTCTAAGTCGTCAGCACGATCAGGTCAGGCAAAGCATAATCAGACGAGACCGGGACAAAAGACGGGAGTAAAGCAAGGGACAAGGACACAAAACAAGCCAAGCTCAAGATCAGGTACACGTCAGGAGACAAAGTCAGGGGCAAAACGATCTGGAGGGACTGCTCCAACCAAATCAAAAGCCAAGTCAAGCCGCTCAGCCGGTCAAGGACGATCAGCTTTCTCTAAAAAAAGAACGAGAACAAAATAAGACAGAGAGTAAAAAAGCTGTTCAGTCATATTGCTGAACAGCTTTTTATATGGATAAAGCAAGAAGCCAAAAGCCAAAGCAGCATATAGTAAACATAAAAATTTACAAAGTGTATTACATGGGATAGGATTGTGGTAAACAAGGTATGGATGATGGTTGTGATGGGTGAAATGTTGGCGGATGGGAATTTCTGAAGCTGTTCTGGGTGAACTTTTTTAGATGTGGGCAAGAGATAACATGATTGAAATTGCTTGGTTTATGTAGATCCACTGCGCTTGAGTTTGACCGGATATTTACTGTTATTACCGATACAACAAAAGCCATATTGGGACATATTATCCGTATAGGCTAGTTGCTGTTACGTATGCTTTGATAATGTGTTTTCTACGATCTTATTACAGGGGTCAGGCGAGCAGGTTTGCATAGAGAGAGGCTAGATGCAATCAGGGACTTTCCATTTAAAAGCTTGACAGATGTTTATTGATGTAACTATAATCGTTACAATTGTAATCTTACCTATTCGGTTTTAAGAAAGGAAAGTAACATCGTATGAATTCTTCTTCACAGTCAGCGGCTACGGAAGCTACTGCCAAATCAAAACGTTTATGGCTAGCGATTGTGTTAGGCGCATTATCTGCGTTTGGACCGCTTTCGCTGGATATGTATCTGCCTGCCTTGCCGGCAATGGCTACCGATTTTCAAACAACTACTTCGGCTGTACAGCTTAGTTTGACAGCTTGTTTATTAGGTTTGTCCCTAGGGCAGTTGTTTGCTGGACCGTTAAGCGATATTCAAGGTCGACGTAAACCGCTGCTGATTGGTCTGGCTATTTATGCAGTCGCTTCTATTTTGTGCGTATTTTCAACTTCTATATGGGCTTTAGTGGCTCTCCGATTTATTCAAGGGGCCGCTGGTTCAGCCGGAATTGTTATTTCACGTGCGATGGTAAGGGATATTTATGTAGGCCCAGAATTAACTAAATTTTTTGCCCTTTTAATGCTGGTTAATGGAGTTGCTCCTATTGCGGCTCCCATCTTTGGAAGTCAGCTCTTACTCTTTACACCGTGGGAAGGTGTTTTTGTAGTATTAGGTGCAATTGGTATTATTATGCTATTGGTTGTTCTATTTGGTTTACCCGAGTCATTGCCTGTCGAGCGTCGTTCCACGGGTGGATTCAAGAATACCTTGGTTACATTTAAAAATCTATTCGTAGATAAAATGTTCATGGGCTTTGCTTTGTCACAGGGCTTGGTGATCGCTGCCATGTTTGCTTATATATCTGGATCACCGTTCGTATTGCAAAATATGTTTGGTGTGTCAGCGCAAATGTTTAGTGTGTTTTTCGCTATCAATGGTTTGGGAATTATTCTTGCTAGCCAAATTACCGGGAAGCTGGCTGGTAAAATTAGCGAGAGTAAGCTGATGATCAGCGGGTTGATTTTAGCGGCGATTGGTGGCGTTAGTCTACTGATTGTGATTTTGCTAGGTGCCGGATTATATGCTATTTTACCACCTTTATTTATAATCGTATCGTGTGTGGGGATTGTTAGTACGGCAGGGTTTTCTCTCGCAATGCAAAGTCAGGGGAAAGCGGCAGGCAGTGCCTCTGCTTTACTAGGTGTCTTGTCATTAATCTTTGGTGCGCTTCTTGCTCCCCTAGTAGGTATTGGTGGAAGCGGAACGGCGGTTCCAATGGGCATTGTAATAGCAGTAGCAGATGTCGGGGCACTTTTGTGCTATTATTTCATGGTTCATAAGGGCAAACCAACCAGCTAATCCATCTAAATGATCTAAAAGGAAAAGGAACTAATCCAGGTACATTTTTTGCGTACCAGGTTGGTTCCTTTTTTCTGTATAAGGTATGCCTCTTTATCCAACTGGTTTGATCTTTGGCAACTAAGAGCATAATAAGCCGAGCTATTATTTTAGATGCATCTTTGTCGATCAGGAGGAGGCTAGCTTTGATGAATGGGTCATTGCTGATGGAATATGGATGGGTGCTACTCATATTAGTGGCTTTGGAAGGAATTCTAGCGGCTGATAATGCGTTGGTATTAGCCATTATGGTCAAGGATTTACCTGAGAAACAGCGTAAAAAGGCCTTGTTTTATGGCCTAGCTGGGGCTTTTATCTTTCGCTTTGCATCATTGTTTATCATTTCCTTCTTGGTTGATGTGTGGCAGGTTCAGGCACTTGGTGCTATTTATTTACTATTCATCTCCATCAACCACATTTTTCGCAAAAAATACAGGAAGCCCCAAGAAAAAGAACACACTGATAGGAAAAAAGGACCCGGTAGTTTCTGGGGGACTGTAGCAAAGGTAGAGCTGGCTGATCTTGCTTTTGCAGTAGACTCCATCCTAGCTGCTGTGGCACTTGCTGTTTCCCTTCCTTCAACGAATCTACCTAAGATTGGAGGACTGGATGGCGGGCAATTCCTAGTGATTTTTACAGGGGGATTTATCGGGTTAATTATAATGAGGTTTGCAGCCAATTATTTTGTGGCGTTGTTAAAACGACGGCCTGGATTAGAAACCGCGGCTTTTTTGATTGTGGGCTGGGTTGGGATCAAATTGCTGGTGTACACCTTCTCTCATCCCCATGTGGCTTTTTTACCAGAGAGCTTCGCAACAATGAAAGCTTGGAAAATTACCTTCTATGTAGTTCTAGTAGGAATCGCACTAGGTGGATGGTTTTTATCGAAAGAAAAAACGACAGAGTCAGGCAGATCATAAATCATGTATAATAAATGATGCCTGAGATCACTTTGAGCTAGAGATTCCTAGGCTGAAATATCTGCTATGGAAGAAGGATACATAACATGAGGATTAATAAATTTATTAGTGAAACAGGCTATTGTTCCCGCCGAGAAGCAGACAAGCTCATCGAGGCTGGGCGAGTCACGATTAATGGAGTGATAGCAGAGCTAGGGAGTCAAGCTACTAGTGAAGACGATGTAAAAATTGACGGAAAAGCGCTGGGGATCAAAAAAGAAGCTATTTATATTGCTCTAAATAAGCCTGTTGGGATTACTTGTACAACAGAGAGGCACATAAAGGGAAACATCATTGATTTCGTCAATCATCCAGAACGGATTTTTCCAATTGGACGACTAGATAAAGACTCAGAGGGATTAATCCTATTAACGAATGATGGGGATATCGTCAACAAAATTCTGCGGGCGGAAAACAACCATGATAAAGAATATATCGTGACGGTGGATAAACCGATTACAGATTCTTTTCTAAAAGGTATGGCTAGCGGGGTACGTATTCTTGGGACTACAACCAAGCCTTGTCAGGTACAACGCATGAATGAACGATCATTTCGAATCATTCTGACCCAAGGATTAAATAGGCAAATCCGCCGAATGTGTCAGGTATTTGGCTATAAGGTTCAGCGTTTGCAACGGATACGCATTATGAATATTCATTTGGATGGCATCAAAAAAGGTGAATGGCGTGATGTAACTACAAAGGAATTGAATCAATTGCTACAAAATCTAACGTAATGAACCGACGAAGCGCTTCCTTCCATATACAAGACTCTCGTATCGTTCCAGCGTACAAGGTAATTCCACAGCGATTTATGTCTTTTTTAATGGGCAAGGAACGTAGCAAAAGATTTCAACATATAGGTACATGGAGTCCCTTATTTCTGGGGGCTCATGTGCCTTTTTCATTTTTTTAACCGCTATTGGGAGATTTGATGCTAACAAGTCCTATTCAGGCAAGACCTTGTATTCAAAAAGCCCACCTCAAATTACCCCAAGCAAATGGTCTAACCTAAGAAAAATCATAATGTCGCTTATGGTTAAAAAGGAGGGGCGTATAGATGAAACAATTACAAATATCCCTGTGCATGATTGTTTGTGATGAGGAGGAGCACCTTGAACGCTGTTTATCTTCAGCAGTCGATACTGTCTCAGAAATGATCATCGTTGATACAGGCTCACAGGATCGAAGCGTAGAAATTGCCAGGAGCTATGGAGCGCGGGTTATCTCGATACCCTGGAGGGGAGATTTCTCTGAGGCTAGAAATTTATCGTTGGAATATGCGACCAAGCCGTGGATTCTGGTACTAGATGCTGATGAGGAATGGGTCGTGCCACCAGCCGAGCAATTGATAGAGATGATGGACGAGGCAGAAGCGTTTGGCTATTATGTCCAATTGCAAAGCTATGTGGGCGCTACAGGAGAAGAATTTATCACTGATTCGGTTTGTCGCTTTTTTCGAAACGATGAACGCCTGCGCTTTCGAGGAATGATGCATGAAGAGATTGCCACGTGTATTCTGGAAGTGGAACCAGAAGGTGTGAGATTTTCGCCTATGGTGGTTAAGCACTATGGCTGTTTAGACCATGTTATCGCTCAAAAAAATAAAGCTACCCGGAACGTTTCTCTTATCCAAAAGGCACTGCTAGAAAAGCCGGATGACCCTTTGTTGATTTACGCTCTAGGCACAAAATATTTTCAGCAGGAAGAATACCAGAAAGCGCGGGTATTATTTGAAGCACTACTTTCTGCTGTTCCTCTTCGGGTTGGTTATATGTCGGATGTATTGCTAAAGCTAGCGTTTTCCTATAAAGAGATGGGCAATACGAAAGAGGCGCAAAACATGATAGAGGAAGCGTTGCGCCATTATCCAGATTTTGTTGATCTGATCGAGCTGCGGGCCATTCTTCATATTGAAGAAAATGAGCTAGATTCAGCTCTTGCGTTATTGCAGAAAGCCGTCCTTCTGGGAGATGTATCTCATAAATATACATCGTGTTCAGGGGCGGGGACCTACCGGAGCTTTTATATAAGGGGATTGCTTTATGAAAGACTGCTTTCTTATGAAAAATCATGTCGTTGCTATGAGGAAGCCTTGACCTTCCAGCCACAATTCCATGCAGCTTGGCAGAGATTAATCCGTATACGAGGAGCTTTTAATCAAATTCAAGAATTAGTGGAGCAATTCCAGTTATATAAGGGGAAATTGTCGCCTCAGGTCCAAAGCAGTATCGTGCAATATTTGATGGAATTAAATCAGCCGCAGTGGTTCACACAATATCAGTTGCTATTGCCGGATGCTTATACCCATAATCCGCTTTGGAAAGGAATTTTCCTCGCACAGCTTGGAAAGGAGGAGCTTGCTTTACTAAGCGTCAGGGAAGCACAGCAATGCTTTCATACCCATATGCAGGCGGATAAACAGCTTGAGGCGGATCTTTTACTATGGGCGATTTTCCTGCAAATGAATGAATACGCGCAGGCTTATGAAATCGTCTTACGGTTAGCTCAACGGCAAAAAGAATATCAAGCTTTATTTGGATGGAAGCCAGGCCAAATCATGGCTTTGTCGCGACCTGTATACCAATCCTGTAGTCGAGCATTGCTAGCGATAGGGGCTTGGGAAAAATGGTTAGATCTGCATCGTTCTTGTTCCCCCTTAGGATGGACAGAGGAAGTAAATGATTCGTTTGCAATCACGTTGCTTCGAGCCCCTCATTCTATCCAGCTTCAATTCCTCCAAATGTTTCTAATGGAAACTCATTTATCTTCGCGACTTCTTCAGATTGCTGGAGTTCTTGCTATTCAATGCAGGAAATACCACGAAGCTACGACTTTATTTGAAAGGCTGAACCATAGCTCCATCGAGAAGGAACAAATAATAGCCCAGTTAGGCCTATTATATGCGCAAGCTGGGCTAGCTAAGAGATGGAGAGCTGATATTTTACCTGATCAGGTCAACAGCTTGCAGTTTTTATCTATTTTTTCGTAAGGACAGCACGAAAGCAGGTTAATACGCTACCATACATTTGTGTTTTGACAGCATCTTTTTTCTAAAAGGGGAAAGCCCTCCCAGTTCACATGAGGAAAAACAATTGCTTTGCTCATGGTTCCCTTCCTTTTCTTGAGCTGAATAACCTTCTGAAGTGTATGGGAGTAAGCAGGGATTGGGACCTTTTTTTTGAAAGTAAACAGGGAGGAAAAATTCTGATTCAAGATAGTTTTATTAGGGTAAATAGAAAAGAACTCTGTATTTTCTGTTTTATATTTTGTCTAAGGATGGGAGAGATATGACTTTTCGCCGAAAACAATTGCTTGGCTACAGCTTGATTTTATTCTTATTACTGATTTTAGCTTCCTTGGTTATCTTTACGATGAATAGTATTAATAATAACGTGGAAGAAATTGCGAACGAACGTTCTGTGAAAATCAAGCTAGTGAGTGATTTGCAGAACAAATTTTTTCATATAGACCAAGAGCTTAGCTATATCATTACAGAGAATAATATTTTGCTCATCAATCAAAAAATCGAACAAATGAATCAGAAAATACTAGATACTAACTCCTTAATGACAGTGATCGGCATTAAAATGAATTCGGAGTCTGGACAGCAATTATTAGCGCAAATTAAAGTTCACTATACAGATTATCTCACCTATCAAAAGCAGATTGTAGCGTATGTTAAGGCAGGAAATAAGGAAATGGCTAGAGGCATGTATGTGGGTGGAAAAGAAGAGACTCGCAAAAATGTTATGGAGTTAACGGAAGAATTTAAAAATCGCCAGCAGGAACTAATGGATCAAGCTGCTGACGAATCTGTGAGAACTTACCATAGCATGTTGCTCATCATCATTTTGAGTGTCGTACTTTGTTTGGCATTAGGAATCGGAATTGCAAGCTGGGCTATACGCAGTACCTCGCGTAGTCTTAGTCATATCTCCAGTACAATCTCCGGAATTGATTTTAAACAAGCTGAAAATGTACCGCGATTATCTGTTTTAACGAGAGATGAAATAGGGAACATTTGTGAATCTTTCAACGAGATGGCGGCCTCCCTAGAGGAACATACGACTAAGGTAAAGGAATTTAATAAAAAGATAACAGAGCAAAGCTGGGTAAAGACCCAACAAGCCTATATGGCTAATTTAACGCAGGGGATGCAGGATTTTGAATCTCTAGGGCGAGAATTTATTTCAAAAATCGCTTGGATAATAGAAGCCTCCTACGGTGCTTTTTATCTAGCATTTGGAAAAGGGGACGCCAAGGAATTTAAAAAGATTGCTTCATTTGCATCAAATGGGGAAGATGTGGGAGCTGCCAGCTTTCGTTTCGGTGAAGGCGTAGTGGGGCAATGCGCGCAAGAAAAGAGAATGCTTGCCTTAAAAGAAATGCCTGAGCAGTACATTACCATTAAGTCTGCTTTAGGGGAAGCTTATCCGAAACAAATTTTGATTGTTCCAGTTACCTTTGAGAACGAAACGGTTGCTGTGATCGAGATGGCTACCTTAGGTTCGTTTTCCGAATTACATATGCAGCTAATGGAAAATGTCACAAGTCACTTGGGGACTACTGTTAATCGAATTTTCGATCGCTTAGAGGTAGATCGCCTTCTACGAGAATCGCAAGCAATGACAGAGGAATTGCAGGCTCAATCAGAAGAGCTACAGACACAATCTGAGGAATTGCAGATGCAGACAGAGGAGCTTACTAGCATTAATGAAAGGCTAGAGGAGCAGAAGCAATATGCAGAAGAGAAGGCCCGAGAGCTGGAGCAAACAAAGATAGAGCTAGAGGAACAGACAACTGCACTATTGAAAAGCTCTCAATACAAATCTGAATTTCTAGCTAATATGTCACATGAACTACGTACTCCACTAAATAGTATTTTAATCCTCTCAGAAATGCTCTCGGAGAATCTTAATGAGACGCTTACCGCGGAAGAGCAAGAATATGCACGTGTTATCAATTCCTCTGGTTCAGATTTACTTAACCTGATTAATGATATTTTAGATCTTTCCAAAGTGGAGGCAGGCAAGCTGGAGGTTGTCTTTGAAGAGGTAAATATCAGTGAATTGCCGATATTTATGGAAAGTCACTTTTCACACATTGCGGCTCAGAAGAATCTTCCGTTCCATATTGAAGTACATGCTGATGCGCCCGATATTATGTACACCGATGAACAACGACTGCATCAAATCTTACGGAATTTACTTTCCAACGCCTTCAAATTTACGAAAAAGGGCTCCGTGACTCTACAAATTAGAAGGGCAGACCCTTTGCAGGTCAATAAGATAATGCCAGAGGAGAAGTATACGGATTACTATTTGGAGATTTCCGTCACGGATACTGGTATTGGCATAGCCGAGGACAAGAGAGAACACATCTTTGAAGCCTTCCATCAAGCAGATGGTGCAACGAGCAGAAAGTATGGGGGGACAGGTCTAGGGTTATCCATCTGCCGAGAATTTGCACGTCTATTAGGTGGTTGCATTACCTTAGAAAGTGAAGAGGGTTGCGGTAGTACCTTTACGCTATATATTCCAAATATGCAGGAAGGGATGACACAGGAGCTGTTTTCCGTTCACACAGAAACGGCAGTAGCTCATATGGAAGGGGTTCACGCAGAGAACTCACAGCCTCCTGTTTTTGAAACAGAGGACTTACAGACTTCCTTGGAGCAGGGGCAAGTAATGGTAGAGCAAGATCAAGATCAAATAATTTCTTCACAAGCACAAAAGTATACGCAGCAGGTACCAAGCTTGTTTAAGGGTAAGCGTGTCTTGGTTGTGGACGATGACAATCGAAATGTTTTTGCGCTCACTACCACTCTTGAACGAGAAGGATTTAAGGTGATCGCCGCCAGTAACGGGAGAGAGTGTCTTGAAATACTAGATAATGTTCAGTACATGGATATCATACTCATGGATATTATGATGCCAGAGATGGATGGATATGAAGCAATACAGGCTATTCGCCAAAAAGCTGATATGAAAAATGTACCAATCATTGCCTTGACCGCAAAAGCTATGAAATATGACCGAGAAAAATGCCTGAGGGCTGGAGCATCCGATTACATCAGTAAGCCATTAAAGACGAGTCAACTGCTTTCAGTTATGCGTGTCTGGTTGGTGAAGTAGGTGTAATAAATAGATGGAGGACAGATCGATGACTTCTTTGACTGAGGCAAATGAATACCAGATTGATGAACGAGAAAGCATTGAAATCGATCTTCTTTTAGAAGGAATTTATCGGATGTATGGCTTTGATTATCGTGATTATGTTAGATCTTCAATAAGAAGGCGCATATGGAATCGCATGATACAAGACAGGATTCCTACAGTTACTGCTCTTTTAGAGAAGGTACTTCATGATGCTAAATTTGTGGATAAATTGCTACATGATTTCTCCATTAATGTAACGGAAATGTTTCGTGATCCTAGTTTTTTCTACGTTTTTCGTAAGAAGGTAATACCTTTTCTTCATCAGCTTCCTGAAATTAGAATTTGGCACGCAGGCTGTTCAACAGGAGAAGAAGCATATTCCATGGCTATTCTAATTGAAGAAGAAAATCTGAGCCATAAGACTAAAATCTATGCGACAGATATGAACGAGGAAGTGTTGAAACGGGCCGAAAAGGGGACCTTTTCCTTAAAGAAGATGCAGAATTTTACAAGGAATTATATACAAGCCGGTGGCAAAAAAGCCTTCAGTGAATATTATTCGACTGACTCTGAATTTGCAATCTTAAACCAATCCATCTTAAAAAACGTAACCTTTGCCCAACACAATTTAGTAACAGATGGTTCTTTTAACGAGTTCCATGTAGTGATTTGTCGGAATGTCCTGATTTACTTTAATACAGACCTACAGAGTCGTGTCTTCCAATTGTTTGATGAGAGCTTATCTACCAATGGTTTCTTCGGCTTAGGGAGTAAGGAATCGCTCTCTTATGTAAAGGATATGGGCCATTATCAGGAGATTGAAGGAGTGCGGATATATCAAAAGTGCAGGTAGAAACATAAAGGAAAGCGAACCTTCTGGATTACGGGAAGGTTCGCTTTTTATTGAAGGAATCAGGAGGTATGATCCGATGGAATTATTGTAGAGGCTCACCTGTCAGCGCATCAATGAAGTAGGAATCTGACGGCTGACTTAGGATATAAACTAACAAAGGAGCAGGTGCCATTTGATCCTCGTATTGTGGCCATAGGTAGCTCAGCTTCACTGGATGAGATGCGACAAAGGCTTTTTTCGCTTGTTCAGCAGTAATGATTTTTTTGCTGTCAGGCAGGGCTGCTTCTGTTTGGAGGTCAAAATGGAAACCAATTATTTTTCCTGTAAGAGCATCTACCTGAACCGAGTATGCTTTGTCAGCTACAGGGATGTTATGGTGTAGCTGGCTGAAGGTAAGATAATATTGGGGATGTTTCTCATTCTTCTTCAGCTTACTCTTGTCCACCCATTCAGGAATTTGCTTTGTATCCTGATCGTTTGAGAAAAGGGAATCAAGAGAAAGCTCTTTTACCTTCGAATCAGCATACTTCTCTATAAATGGCAGGGCTGCTTTCTCGGCATCCGCAGGTGATAGGGTCCCTTTTTTCCCTAGATGAGAGCTATCATGTGAGTTCATTCTGATAACTTCTCCTGTTGCCTTATTTGCGCTCAGGTTTATATAGATATTCTTATTATCATCGGTATGAGAACCCCAGGAATATTCTACGTAGGTATTACCTGTATAAGAGTCTTTTTCCTCACGCTCGTCGTATTTTAGCTTGCTCAGATCAAGGCCAAATGCAGGCGACGACAAAAGCTTTTCTGCCTCAGCCTTAGATGTTACCTTCAAGGCTTCCCCTTTAGCGGAGATGGATACTTTTTTAGGGGTCAAGAGTTTAGTTGAATCCCATGTATCCACAGGCTTACCTGTCTTGGCATCGAGTATTTTGACTTGGGCGGGAGCGTATGCAATCACAGGTTTTGAGTTGGTTTTGGCTTGGTTATTAGAATAGTTGCTGATATAGAATACATTCATTTCCGTCAGCTTTTGAAGTGCTTCTTCTGCCTTTTCTTTACTCAACGCTTCTTTTGGATCGGGGAATTTTTTATCGTCATAGACCATATCTGAATCCCCTAAGTAATAAGCGGTAATGTTACCCGATTTGTCCACAGATACATGGACGCCGCTTGAAAGCAGAGGAATTCCGTTGTACAAGCGTTCAAATGCTACACTTCTATACTTCCAATCCATTCTTTTTCCGTCTTCCGTTGTCATCCCACTTTGTGAGACGCCGCTGTGCTCACTTACCTTTAATTTATCCAGCTCATCACCTAATACGGTTTTGAGAAATGCAGTGGCTTTTTCCTTAGCTAGCTTTTCAGATGGCGGAGTATCTGATGTCCATTCAGAATGATTAATAGAAAGCTCTAGCAATCGACCAGATTTTTGATCAAAGGAAAGGAAGGCTTCTGGTTCTATTTTATCTTTAGAGGCTTTATCAGCGCCTTTATCGGAACGCTTAAGGAGATAGACCTGATACTTTCCGGTCTGTGTCTTATTATCACTATCAGGTCTATGAGATACCACAGTAAATGCTTTTAGCTCGGGGATTGCTGTAAGTACCTTGTCAAGCGATTGTTTGATAGCTGTAGGCAAGTTAGCCTGTTCTTGTTTGGCAATAGTGGCTGGTGTCGTGCTTGCCGATGTGTCCGCTGCCCATACGGGTGTAACGGATAGCATGCTAACGGCAATAAAAGTAGCTAGCGCTGTATGAAGCTTCTTTGCTTTTCTCATAATGACCTCCTCGTAGTGAATCTTTGTAAAATGTTCCCAATATATAATGACGACAATAAACAAGAAAAGTCACGCTTATCAGAAAAAATATTTTTTAAAAATGCTTACAGGGAGGTTTATTCGTTAGCACGAATCATTAGCAGGCACATATCATCATGCTGATGCTCCCTAGCTTCAGGAGGTAAAATATTTTCTACCAGTTGTTCAGGAGTTAGGGGGTGATTGAAAAGCGCTGTCTTCATGATTTCTGTCCCATCATCTACGGTATTTTCCAGCATTTCTAATAGACCGTCCGTGTATAACACCATTTGCATGCTCTTCTCGTACGCAATAACCGTTTTTTGTACCTCAATTTCTGAGAAGAAACCGACGGCACAACTTCCTTTATCCAAATAATGAACCGATATATCGTCTACGATCATGATCCCCTTTGGATGTCCAGCATTGACGTATTCTACAATCCTTTTTTCGGTATCAATGACTAGGTAAATGGCGGTGAAATAGTATTGAAGGAAGCGCTCTGTACTGTTTAACTGATACATGTATCTGTTTAACTCCTGAATGACTTGTTCTGGGTCAGTAATCTTCGTAATGGTATCACGCAGAACAGATGAAATATACATACAAACCAGAGAAGCCGCAATTCCATGGCCCATCATATCTAATAGGATCACGCCATAGCGCTTTTCATCAATAGGTATCCAGGAATACATATCTCCAGCTAGTTCAAAGGTAGGCAGATAGGCAGCGCTAATCTGAATCCGTTCATTATAGATTGGATGGCTTAACACGCTTCGTTGTACTTGTTTAGCAAGCTGAAGCTCACTTTGGATGACCTTATCACGTTCTCGATGCCAGTCGCTTTCGTGCTTTAAACGCAAAGCAACACGAATACGCGCCATTAATTCAATTTTATTAATCGGCTTCATTACATAATCATTTGCACCTACATGAAGAGCCTCTGCCATTTTAAACGAGTCGCCCATAGCTGTAACAAAAATAATCGGGATATGCTTTAATTCGTCATTTTGCTGAATGCGGCGACAGGCTTCAATGCCGTCTATTTCCGGCATCATGAGATCAAGCAATATGAGATCCACACTGCGATGGATTTTATGTGGCGCATCTATTTGCAGATAGTCAAAAAGCTCGTTGGCTGAATGCAGGAGCTTAATATCTGTATATCCTTCACTGTTTAATATCTTTTCAATTATGGTGAGATTAATCGGATTGTCATCCACGACGAGAATGCTCATTACCTAATTCTCCTTTTCGTAAAGACAGGATATGTACTTGGTTAATCGTATCATTGCTAGATAGTGAGTGAGCGGCTACACGTCACTTACCTCTTTACCCGTAAACTATATGTTTGAAACAGACTCATGATAAGATTTTGTCTATCTTGTTTTGATACAATAGAAAAAAACATGGTGGCAAATGAACGGGAGCTGCCAAAAAAAGTGGTGATGATAATGCTACATTTACATCAGGCAGAGGAGCTTTTGCAAAGATATTACGGCTATCCGGCCTTTCGACAAGGACAGCAGCAGATTATTGAAAGTATTTTGAGCGGACACGACACGCTAGGAATCATGCCTACAGGCGGGGGGAAATCCATCTGTTATCAAATTCCCGCCTTACTGTTCGATGGAATTACACTCGTAATCTCTCCCTTAATCTCTTTAATGAAGGATCAGGTAGATGCCTTAGTTAGTATGGGTGTACCTGCTACCCAGATTAATAGCTCTCTTTCCTATCATGAGGTGCAGGAAAGAATGAGTGATGCTAGAGGGGGCAGGTACAAATTGGTTTATATTGCTCCAGAGCGACTTGAATCCGAACAGTTTCGGGAAATGATTCAGGAGATGCCGATTTCGTTATTAGCCGTGGATGAAGCGCACTGTGTCTCGCAGTGGGGGCATGATTTTCGACCCAGTTATCTAGCGGTTGCGAGCCTTGTACAGTCATTACGTACGCGGCCTATCGTGGTGGCTCTGACCGCAACGGCTACCCCTGAGGTAAAAGAGGACATTTGCCGACTCCTTGCACTGCAAGAAGGTCAAGTATTCGTTACCGGGTTTGGCCGGGACAATTTAATGCTAGCTGTACGGAGAGGCGAAGATAGACGCTCATTTGTTTCTGACTACGTGACAGCAAATCATGAACAGGCTGGTATCATATATGCTTCTACTCGCAAAGAAGTAGAAAATCTCTATGAATTTTTACGCCAAAAGGGGCATCGTGTAGGTAAGTATCACGCAGGCCTATCCGAGGATGAGCGTATCAGCAATCAGGATGCTTTTCTATTTGATGACGTAAATGTCATGATTGCAACGAATGCATTTGGAATGGGGATTGATAAGTCCAATGTCAGATACGTCATTCATTACAATATGCCAAAAAATCTGGAGGCCTATTATCAGGAGGCTGGTCGTGCAGGACGTGATGGAGAACGTAGTGAATGCATCCTGCTGTTTCAGGCACAGGATATCCAAACGCAGAAATATTTTATTGAACAAAATGAACAAACGGATGAAAGAAAAGAGCAGGATTACAAAAAATTATATGCAATGAGTGACTATTGCCGAACCTCACGTTGCTTGCAGCAATACATCTTGGAGTATTTTGGTGATCCCCATGCCAAAGAGTGTGGTACCTGCGGAAATTGTACAGATGACGCAGAGTTAATAGATAGTACGGTGGAGGCTCAGAAGATTTTTTCATGTGTGAAACGAATGAAGGAACGTTTTGGAGCGGTTATGGTCGCACAGGTACTGAGGGGCTCTTCTAATAAAAAGGTACTTCAATTCGGTTTTTCGGCACTGCCTACATACGGCATTATGAAAGACTACACGGAAAAAGAGATTGTAGAGATGATTCAGTGGCTGATTGCGGAAGGTTATATGAGCTTAACAGAAAGCCAATATCCGGTGGTTATGCTTGGGGAAAGAGCGGTGCGAGTATTAAAAGGAGAAGAGCAGGTCTGGCATAAGCAACGAGCGAAGCCGATCAAGCGACAGGAGGATAGTCAATTGTTTGATATCTTACGTCAGTTGCGTAAAACGATCGCCGAGCGAGAGGGATTGCCGCCTTATGTTATTTTTCATGATAGTACCTTGCGGGAAATGAGTGAAATCGTTCCCACTGATAAAGCTACCATGCTCACGATCAAGGGTGTGGGGGAAGCTAAGTGGGAAAAATATGGCGAAGAATTTATCGCATGCGTAACCGAGTATAGTCAGAAGGCATAGCTGGAAAATGGAGTAAATGATGTAGAAAGAAAGCGTGGGGAAAGCCTTGAATTTGGCTCTCCCTACGTTTTTTGGAAGCATAAGGCTTGTTTTATTTGTTGGAAATAAAAACCTTCAATTTTTCCTGCTTATTTTTAGTTGTAACATTATTAATATTTCGGTAGTCTACTACTAGGACTTTTTTTCACAATTTGATAAAAGGGAGATACTACATGCACTTACTTCAAAAAGCCTGCAAAGGTTTCCTAACAGCTATGCTTGGTTTTTCCTTTCTTGCAACCGGAGTAGCAACTCCTGCTCCTGTAGAAGCTGCAGAGAGCAAGAGTAACGATGTGAACGTCACGCTACTGGGCACATCTGATATTCACGGACGCTTCATGCCGTGGGATTATGGCTTAGATGGTCCTAATCTGACTGGAAGCATGACACAATTATTTACAATTATTAAACAAGTAAGAAAAGAAAACCCAAACACGATCTTATTGGATGCAGGTGATCTTATTCAGGATAACTCAGCGGAGCTATTTAATGATCAGCCGCAATCTCCAATGATGGTAGCTTTAAACGAAATGGGCTATGATGCTTGGGCCTACGGAAATCATGAATTCAATTTTGGGTTAGATGTATTAGATAAAATCGGAAGCCAATTCACAGGCACGATGCTCGCAGGTAACATTTACAAAGAGAATGGCGAGCGCTTTATGCCTGCTTATAAAATCATCGAAAAAGATGGCGTTAAAATAGGAATTATCGGAATGAATACGCCAATGATTTCAGAATTTGAAAAAGGCACTGACCATCTAAACGGGTTGATCGTTAAGAACCCTGTTGAAGAAACAAAGAAAGCAGTTAGCGAGTTAAAAGGGAAAGTAGATGTCATGATTGGTCTTATGCACATGGGGATTGAGAATGAGAATGGCATCCCAGGTACGGGTGTAGAGGACATTGCGAACGCTAACCCGGAATTAACCGCCATCTTTGCAGGTCATATGCACAAATTGGTTAAAAAAGAAGTCATTAATGGCGTTTTAATCACAGAACCTGATAAATATGGAACACATATCTCCCGCATTGATCTTTCCTTTACCAAACAGGGAGATAAAGTGCTTTTAAAAGAGAAAGAAGCAACTGCCATTCCGGTGAAGGCGGCGGATGGTACTTTTATAAAATCTGACGCTGGTTTGGAAAAAACCTTGCAGCCGTTCCATGAATTCGCTCGTGCCGATGCTAACATCGTCGTTGCAGAATTAAAGGATGGCAATCTAGTACCGCGCGATGAAATTAAAGGCATTCCACAGGTGCAAGTACAAGCCACACCAATGGCTAACTTCTTTAATGAAGTAATGCTATATTACAGCAAAGCGGACGTGGTTGCTCACCAGATCGATAATGACGATGTGAAGTTAGATGCAGGCCCGATCAAGAAAAAAGATATTGCCTATAGCTATCGCTATGCGGGCGGAGAGGTTACCGTTTATAACATTACAGGTAAAGACTTGAAGGATTATATGGAATGGGCAGCAGGCTACTTTAACACAACTCGCCCAGGTGATGTAACTCCTAGTTTTGATAAAAAACGCCGTGCCTCGAAATATAGCACGAATGATTTTTTTGGTAACGTGAAGTATGAAATTGATTTATCAAAACCTGCCGGTGAACGTATTACTAATTTACGCCGAATGGATGAGACTGCAATCAAACCAGAGGATACAATTAAAATCGGTATGAACTCCTACCGTATGGAAGCTCTGCAAGCAAAAGGTGGGGCATTAGAAGGACGCAAATTCGACGTTCTATGGTCTTCTAAGCAAAATGATGCGTATGGAGAGACAGGCGGGACGATCCGTAACCTGTCTATGAAATATCTGCAAGAAGTGAAAAATGGTGTTTACACGCCAAACAATGAGCAATACTGGAAGGTTACCGGCTTCGATGCGAAAGCTCCAGCGCGTGCAGATGTGGTAGAGCTTCTAAATGACGGCATTATGGAAGTCGCAAAAGATGGTAAGTACACAAACATAGCTTCTATTAATGTAAACGATGCTGTTACACCAGCCGAAATCGCAGAGCTTGCGAAAAAAGCGAATGTAAAAGCAGATCAATTTACTGGTGTAAAAACCAAAGGTGAGTTCTATCAAACGCTAAACCAAGCTCGCAAGGCGTCTGAATCTGCAACGGATCAGTCCACAAAAGAAGCTGAAAAACCAGCTCCTGCGGCTAAAGCGGAAGAACCAGCAGTAACAACACCAGCGGAAAAAACAGTGGTTACTCCTGTTCAGCCAGCAAAACAGCCAACAAAACAACCAACAGTAGAGGCTCCTGTCAAAAAGCTTGAGCCAGCACAAGTGGTTGCATCTGACAAGAAGCAGGCTAGAGTTACAGCATACTTTTTGAACCTACGCACCAAGCCAGTAGCGGGTTCTAAAATTATGGGAGCTGTACCGAAAAATACCGTTTTAGAGATTGTAGGTTCGCAAAAAGGCTGGTTACAAATCTCTTATCAGGGTAAGACCGTGTACGTTGATAGTGCCTTTGTAAAGGTACTACCGTAACCAGCTAAATGAAATCAATACCGTAAAATATGATGTACTAGGAAAGCAGTCCGATTATAAATCGGGCTGTCAGACTGTGGACAAACTCTTCTTATGCTACTGATATAAGAAGAGTTTGTTTTATTTTTTGTTGGTAAAAAGTCAGTAATTGAAGAAGCTTACGCTCCCCCTTTTCTGGATTCCAGAGCCAAGTAGCGAGCTTTTTTAAATTCATAGAAGCAAAAACAAGCATCACCTGCATGGTCACTTTTTTAATCCCCCGTAAAGTGGTCCATCTCAAGCCATGCTTTTCCTTTAAATCTGCAAATACTCGTTCAATCGTTTCTTTTCTTCTTGAATAAATTTCTTTATTTTTTGGCGTATGTCTTAGATGATCAGCTTCTTCTATGTATTCCGTCCATATATGACGACTGATTTTTTTCACTGAATCCTTGCTATTTGTACATTGGTTCCGAAAGGAACAATCTTTGCAGATTGATGGATTCGATCTGTACATTCGATACCCCTCACGGGTTGTTGTCTCATAAGATAATATTTCATTTGCAGGACAAACATAGCAATCATAATATTCATCATAAGCATATTCGTATCTCTTAAAGAATCCATCCTTTGTACGTGGTCGCGTATATGGCATTACAGGACGTATACCAGACGTAATGAGGGTTTTAGCAATATAAGGAGTTTTATAGCCTGCATCTACTGCTACTGCATACGGTTTTCCTACTTGATGAATAGCTTGACTTAAAACATCCTGGAACATTTGGCTGTCGTGAACATTAGCAGCTGTTACTTTTGCACTTAAGATGAATCCGTTCTTATCGCTTGCGGCATGGAAAGAGTATGCAAATAATCTTTCTTTTTCATCCTTAATAAACCAACCACTATCAGGATCAGTAGTGCTCAACTTCACTTCCTTCTTTATAGACTCAGACTTTTTTGGCAAGGGCTTCTTTCCGTGTTCAATCCTATCCTGATTTAATTCTTCTGTTAAGTAAGATAAATATTTTTTAGGCTCTTGTTCAACTATGGTCTTTCTGTATTTCTTCTTATTTGCATTAGCCTTTACGTGAGTAGAATCAATAAACATAACAGAAGGATTAACAAATCGATGTTTAAGAGCTTCTCCAAGAATATGTGAGAAAATAGTTTCAAAGAAATCTGTATCTTAAAAACGACGAGCATAATTTTTACCGAAGGTAGAGAAATGAGGGATTGGTTGAGAGAAGTCATAACCGATAAACCACCGATAAGCAACATTAGTCTCCAGTTCTTTGATTGTCTGACGCATAGATTTTATTCCAAATAAATATTGAATAAATACGATCTTTATTAGTACAACAGGATCGACACTCGGTCTCCCATTATCTTGCGAGTATTTGTCTTTTACAAGGTCGTATATAAAAGTAAAATCAATTGCCTTTTCAATTTTACGAACTAAATGATCAGAAGGGACAAGTTCATCTAACGAAACAACGGACAGTTGGTAACGGGCTTCTGAATCTTGTCTTTTTAACAAGAAACTCACTCCTTTCCACTATATTCATACATTCAACAAAAAAGCGTGCAGACCTCCATACCTTTCGGTACTTTGTCTACACGCTGAAGCATTCCCTTATAAAAAGGGAATGCTTTAGACTGTGGACAAACTCCTCTTAAGCTACTGTTTTAAGTGGAATTTGTTTTATTTTTTGTTCACTGATGATACTTCGGTATTATGAATAGCCTTTTTTATCTTCGTCTCGTACAGAATAGGTAGCTATTTTCCTCTTTTTTCAACAAATACTTTGAAATCCATCCCGTACTTCCCGTACTTTTTATTAAATATAGGTGAGTACTTTTCAGTTATTTGCGCGGCTTTCTGGTTTGCTTCTTCCATGTTTTCTAACTGCCCAATTTCAATATAAAACCTATTCTCACCGTCTTTAAGAAATCGAACACCTTTCTCTTCAAGCTCTCTTTCCAATCTATCTCCGATAATCGCTAAATGCTCGTCGAGCGGATAAGCAGCACTTCGTATTGAGTATACAGTTTTTTCCTGATACTGATTATCTTTTGAAAGGTTTAATACGATTCGGGCAGGGTCCGAATATTCCTTTACTTCGTATTTAACTGGTGATTTGAATACAATTACGAAACGATCAGAAGAGTCGTCCAGTGTAATCAACCGGTAGGCATCTGCTACCAATTCGCTGTTTTTCAGTTTCTCAAATGTTTTCTCATCAACCCATCTCACGCCATTCACGGTAAAAGTCATCGTGTACGGGTTTTCCTGATAGATTACATTGAAATCGGGAGCGACTTGTTGTGTCTCTTCTCCCAGTTCCTCGTTACCCTGAGTAAAGTTGATCACAATTTGTTCGGAATCATCTTTTTCCTGGGTCAACGTAATCGGCTTGATACTAACCCCGTCTGTTCTTTCTCCACCGTCGGCATACCCGTTATTAAACTGCAATACCTTCACAAGGCTTCCTAGAAAGGGTACATCTGACGCAGCAGCAACGAAACTCGGTGAGGTGTTGACGGCAACGCCAAACATTATAAACAAGGCAGCGACTCCGCTTAGTCCTTTCATCAACATTCTGCTTGTTTTCTTTTTCATTTGTCTTACTCCTCTATCACGTGATGATAATTCAGCATTACCCTTTGCTTTTGCAGATTGAATTACAGCATCCAGCTCGTTTGGTATCTCGATGCTTTCATAGCTCTTTTTCAAATCATTTAATTGATTTTTCAAGATTTTCAACCTCCTGTAAATCAATTTTTAATTTTTGGAGTCCCCGATAGAGACGCGTCTTAACAGTACTTACGGGTATGTCCAATATTTCTGCTACAGACTCAAGTGTCATATCTTCGAAAAATCTTAGAATAATTACCGTTTTATATTTTAGATCTAGCTTCTCTAGAGCTTGCCTCACATCGAAAATCTCATCGCGATTTTTATCCGAATGGTGCATAACATTTTCCAGAATACTTATATCCATAGCTACAATTCTTTGCGTCTTTCGTAAAGAATCATGAGCGCAATTAATCGCGATACGATACAACCACGATTTGAGAAATTCAGGTTTTCTCACGCTATCGATTGAAGCAATAGCCTTATAAATCGTATCCTGTACGATATCCAACGCTTCGTCACGATTCTTGACGAAACTATAAGCAATTCGGTACAAAGGCCCCTTGTTTACCTCTATAAGTCTATAAAGATGATCGATTTTCTCAGTGGAATGATTTGGGGTATGTGTGTGCATATATTCTCTCCTTTCTAACAAAAGTGACACTCGTCTGATTCCATAATTAGACCAACTAGTGGAACAGAAAGTTTCATTTTTAAAAAAAGTTAAAAGGGATGTTGTTCTAGTCCGTGATGCAGACTCAAAAATGTTAGATATCATTTAATGTCAACGCGGGTGTGATTTACATATGTTGAGTTACGTATTTCGCTGTATGATTCCAGATTCTTTGGAGTTTCATTATCCAGAGATAAAATAAAAATATTTACAATAACACTTAAGTGATAATAACATCATAGCAAGTTTTTTTCTCATTGCATTTCCTCCCCCCATACATCAGGAAACTTTAAAAAGCCCAGTAGGGGGAATAATTATAAAGCCGTTTTTCAGCTATTCACTAAAGACCTCCCCATACCTTTCGGTATTTTGTCTACACGCTGGCAGTCCGATTATAAATCGGGCTGTTTTTTTATTTTGAGGGCCTTTCCAGCTAGGATAGATGCCGTGTCCAGCTATGGAATGAACACATAGAAATAAGGAGGTAAGTCAGAACTACCTGACAGCTAGGGGCTAAGAAGGAGGATGACATGTTAAAACCAAAACAAATAAGAACGGCTAAAGAACGGTTCATAATAAAAGCAAAGAACGAAGCTACTACAAAAGAAACACCAAAAACAAAAGTGAAAACAAAACCAAAGACCACATCAAAAACCAAACTAACAGGACGAATTGTTTTCCCAGGGGATGCTGATTATAATCGGGCACGTGCAGAGTATAATCGTCGATTTAATAAGTTTCCTAGAGTAATTGTGTTTTGTCAGTGTACAAAGGATATCATTAATGCAGTTAAGTGGGCCCGAGAAAGGAAGGTACCCATTCGTATCCGCAGTGGCCGACATAGCTATGAAGGGTTTTCCGCCGTTACCGGTGGAATTATTATCGACGTGAGTGAGATGAACAAGATAATTGTAGATCGCAAGCGTAATCTTGCTTACGTACAGACTGGTGCACCGTTAGCAGAGGTCTATCAAAAATTATGGGAAAAAGGGGTAACCATTCCTGCCGGCACGGCGGCCGATGTGGGCGTGGCCGGACTCACATTAGGTGGGGGAATTGGACTGCTGTCACGCCAATATGGACTTACACTGGACCATTTGCAAGCAGTCAACATGGTGGTAGTTTCCGGGAAAAAAGGGGCAAAGCTATTAAAAGCTACTCCAAGCCAGCATGCTGATCTGCTGTGGGCTTCCAAAGGTGGGGGAGGAGGCAATTTTGGTATTGCTAGTTCCTTTATATTCCGAGTTCGCCCGATTCAATTCGTATCAATCTATAGTATTACGTGGAAGTGGAAGGACTTTATAAAGGTATTTGATAAATGGCAACACTGGGCACCAAGTGTAACCAATGGCTTAACATCTACCATTGAAATGTCTTCTAAGCAGGTAGGTACAATCGTTTCAACGGGACAATTGCTAGGAACAGCAGAGGAGCTTAGAAGATTAATAAAACCTCTCCTAAGCACAGGTTCACCGATAAAAGTTAAAGTGCGACAGGTTCCTTATATCGAGGCAGTTAAGTTCTTTGCCGAATCAGACGAGAATTTATTGCCAAAATTTAAAATAACAGGAGCCTACGCATATAAAAATCTACCTATTAAAGGGATAAAGGTTTTACAGGAGTTTTTGGCAAACACCCCAAATCGCCATTCTACAGTGTGGTGTCAAAGCCTAGGGGGAGCTGTTGGCCGTCTCCTGCCCTCGGATACCGCCTATTTCCATCGAGGGGCCAGATATATATTTGAGCTTTCGGCTAGATGGAGAAATAAATCATTCCAGACAGCTAGCATACGATGGGTCAATCGCTTTCGAGAAGCACTTACTCCTTATGTCATTGGGGATTACGTGAATTTCCCCGATCTTCATATCAAAAATTGGCCACAGGCCTATTATGGGACCAATTTTGCCCGCTTGAAGCAGGTAAAGAAAAAGTACGATCCTCACAATGTATTTTGCTTCGCTCAGAGTATTCCGGTGAAAAGGACAACGAGGAAAAAAGTGAAATAAAGCAAGGAAGCTACGCTTTCCCGGAGATTTGTGCTCCGGGTTTTTTCATTCCAGTAGTTTCCGAGAAAAAGATCAATTTCCCTTGAAACTTTTCCTACATTCTGTCACGATTTTCGATATAATCATAGAGATGTAGATTTGGGTAAATCACCGTTGAGAGACAATTACGCAAGAAATGATTCTTTTTTTATACAGCAAGCAAACAATTAATCATAAAACTAAAGGAGTTAATCATGAGTATTTTAACCGTACAAGGTCTAAGCCATGGTTTTGGCGACCGTGCTATTTTTAATGACGTTTCCTTCCGTTTATTAAAAGGGGAACATATCGGCTTAATCGGTGCTAATGGCGAAGGAAAATCTACCTTCATGAACATTATCACGGGAAAGCTAGAGCCGGATGAGGGGAAAATCGAATGGGCGAAGAACGTACGCGTGGGCTATTTGGATCAGCATGCCGTTCTGCAACGCGGCATGACGATTCGCGACGTGCTGCGTGGAGCGTTTCAATATCTTTTTGACATGGAAGCTGAGATGAATGCAATCTGTGACAAAATGGCCGATGCGACTCCAGAAGAGCTAGAGCAACTGCTTGAAGATATGGGAACCATTCAGGATACGCTAACTAACAATGATTTTTATGTGATTGACGCTAAAATAGATGAGATTGCCCGCGGACTAGGTCTAGAAGACATTGGTTTGGAACGAGATGTACAAGATTTAAGCGGTGGACAACGTACCAAGGTTCTACTTGCCAAACTGCTTTTAGAGAAACCAGACATTCTGCTATTGGACGAGCCGACCAACTATTTGGATGAGCAGCATATTGAATGGTTAAAACGCTACTTAAACGAATATGAGAATGCCTTTATTTTGATTTCGCATGACATTCCATTCTTAAATAGCGTTATTAACCTGATTTATCATATGTCCAACCAAGAGCTAGGCAGGTATGTTGGGGATTATGATAACTTCATGCAAATCTATGAGGCGAAAAAGGCTCAGCTTGAATCTGCTTATAAACGCCAGCAACAGGAAATTTCTGAGCTTAAGGACTTCGTAGCACGTAACAAGGCACGTGTATCCACGCGTAATATGGCGATGTCCCGTCAGAAGAAGCTGGATAAGATGGATGTGATTGAGCTTGCGAAGGAAAAACCAAAGCCAGAGTTTAACTTCAAGGAATCTCGTGCTTCCGGCAAAGTGATTTTGGAAGCAAAGGATTTGGTTATCGGGTATGACGAGCCATTGTCCCGTCCGCTTGAATTGTATATGGAGCGGGGACAAAAAATTGCCTTGGTAGGTGCAAACGGTATTGGTAAAACAACCTTAATGCGCAGTATTTTAGGCCAAATTAAGCCAATCTCCGGTGATGTACGTATGGGTGATTACCTGAATATCGGTTATTTTGAACAGGAGATGAAAGGAAGCAATCCTAATACGTGTATTGAAGAAGCGTGGCAGGAATTCCCTTCATTCACCCAATTTGAAGTGCGTGCAGCGTTAGCAAAATGTGGGCTGACAACCAAGCATATCGAAAGTAAGATTGATGTGTTGAGCGGGGGAGAAAAGGCGAAGGTACGCCTATGTAAGCTAATTAACCGCGAAACCAATTTACTCGTACTAGACGAGCCTACGAATCACTTGGATGTTGAGGCCAAGGATGAATTAAAACGCGCCTTGAAAGCGTACAAGGGCAGTATCCTAATCATATGTCACGAACCAGAGTTCTATCAGGATGTTGTGACTGATGTATGGAATTGTGAATCCTGGACGACTAAAGTATTCTAAGCTTGCGCGAGATCAAACTATCATATAATGGTTCCATAAAAGGGAAGCACTCTAAACCTAGCTTTTGCTGGTTTAGGGTGCTTCTTCTATTAATAAAACGCTTTTTTTCTCAGAACTCCTTTTACTGTCCGTGACGTGCCAATTGCTATGATTGTGATTTGACCTCATGCCTAATTTGCTTTGGAAAAATCGCCGTTACTTTAAAGTAGTCACCATCAATATCGATGTGCAATTCCCCACCCTGCAAATCCATAATACTCTTGGCTATGGCAAGCCCCAGTCCTGAGCCTTCTGTATGGCGGGATTGATCTCCGCGCTTGAAACGCTCAAATAGCTCGCTTACTTCATAGCTAATTTCGTAGGCAGAGACATTTTTGATCGTAAACAGCACGCGATCTGCTTCCTCATTCAGGGAG
This sequence comes from Brevibacillus sp. 7WMA2, assembly GCF_010748895.1. Classification (NCBI taxonomy): domain Bacteria; kingdom Bacillati; phylum Bacillota; class Bacilli; order Caryophanales; family Paenibacillaceae; genus Brevibacillus; species Brevibacillus sp. 7WMA2. The sequence continues at coordinate 3,643,284 of NZ_CP048799.1, read as the reverse complement.
AGGTAAACACGAGTATTAGGCAAGGAATACTTAATCACATTGCTAATGAGGTTTTCGAATACACGCCAGGTCTTTTTCCCATCCACATGCATAAGTATTTTAGGCTGATCAACATGAAGGCGGAAGATTAGTCCTGAAGCAGGTATCTTATCAGTAAACTCAGCCAGTGCTTGGTCTAGGAGAGCGACAATATCTACCTGCTCTACATGCATCTCGACAGCACCACTCGCGACTTTGGATGCCTCAATCAAATCATCAATCAGCACCTTTAAACGGTGGGTTTTTTTGTCCAATATGTTAAGGTATTCTTTTGATTCCTCAGGAGTCAGTGTGTCTTGTTTCAAAAGTCCGACATAATTCATAATCGAGGTAAGCGGTGTACGCAGATCATGCGAGACATTGGTGATCAGCTCCGTCTTTAACTTTTCGCTTTTCATCTGGCTATCCAGCGATTTTTTTAAGCCCTCCCGCATATTATTGAGATTCTGGACCAGTTCTTTAAAGTTTCCGGCTTTTGGCTCCTCGAAATGCAGGCTAAGCTGTCCTGCTGCCATAAATTCTGTAGCTTTTATGATTTTGTTTAAAGTACCTATTCTACGTAGGGTAAGAGGTACTACAAAGAGAAGGTAAAACAGGCTATAAAAGAAGCCCCAGATAACAGGAATACGACGGATATCAACCATTCCCCGGATTCCCCAGAAAATTAACAGACAGCTAAAACCAAACCCGGCTGATAAAATAGCTAATAGGACGACTTTAAACAGTAAGCTTTTGTATAACGTGCTTTCTTGATAGAGAATTTTTAGCTGATGCAAAAAACTTTTTTGCCATTGAAGCTGGAGCTGTTCCCGATTATTCAAAATATAACAAGCTTCGTAGATATGCAAGATGATATAGGCAAACAGTAGTGCAAAACCGGTTAATACAAGAACATGTACGATGCCAGGCTGTAAATAGAAAAAGGATGTTCGATTCAAGGAAATAATTGTAGTTATGCAAACAATGGCCAATAAGAAAATCCGAATATCAATCGGTATACAGCGTAGTACTCGTGCCATTTTTTCTAAGAGTAGGACAGTTATATTCTTTTGTTTGAATAAATAGATACCAATCGAGATGATTCCTATCAGACTAGCCAAACCTACTAGGCACTCGTTCATCAATCGATCTCTACTTGATAAAAAGTACGTATAGTATTTAAGTTCCAGATTTTCTTCATTTAGGGTAAGGGGAACTGTGATATAACCCCACCAGTCAAAATGTTTGAAAAGAACATTAACGTCTTCAAGATTATCAGGTGGATTTAACATTGGGAATTTTGCATAGAATAGTGTTTTTGTTTTTAATTCTTCTTCAGTTGGAGTTTTATCTATGTTTTCATAAACATCTTTCGTTTGTTGATCTTGAATATGGTAGTGAAAGGTATTATCTAGTATAGAAAGTCTAAACTTGGTCCTTTTAAATTCTTCAGCTTGTTCAGCAAACGGTTTTTTTTCGTAATCTTTAAAATCTACAAATCTTCGTACCAATAAATCTGAAAATCGATTCACATCTCTTCCAAAGTCATTGGTAGTAAAGTAATAGTCCTTGCTTAATTGCGGTATGTTATTCAGAACATCTATCGTAACTAGGAATGGTAAAGCCAACAAATAAAAGCTTACAATGAGAGCAACTAAGGGGGTAAATTTACCCTTCGATTTTGTATCCAATGCCCCACACCACCTTTAAATATTTGGGCTCTTTTGGGTTGATTTCAATTTTTTCGCGAATTCTTCGGACATGAACAGCCACTGTATTTTCCGCATTGTAATAGGGTTCCTTCCACACTTTTTCATAAATCTCCTCAATAGAAAATACGTGACCTTTATTGACCATTAATAGCTCAAGAATTTTATACTCCGTTGCGGTCAAACGAACCTCTTCACCATCTACCGTTACGGTTTTCGCATTCGTATTAAGGGTCAAACCGCCGACTGTCGTTTCACCATCGCGTACCTTGTAATTGCCTAGATTGGTATATCTTCGCAATTGGGATTTCACACGGGCAATTAATTCAATAGGATTGAACGGCTTCGTGATGTAATCGTCTGCACCTACATTAAGACCTAGCACGATATCAGTATCTTCAGACTTTGCTGAAAGCATAATGATAGGAATATTCTTTGTTTCTCTGATGGTAAAGGTAGCTTTAATTCCATCCATAATCGGCATCATAATATCGAGTAGGATGAGTTGAATATCTTCTGTTTCTAGAATCTCTAATGCTTCCACACCGTTCCTCGCTTGAAAGACGGCGATATCCTCATTGCGCAAATAAATTTTGATAGCTTCTCTAATTTCTGCTTCGTCATCTACGACTAGTACTTGATATTTTGGCATCTGTTATCCACCTTTTCTTCACGTTCCTTTCATTGTGTCATAGGCTTATCTTACAAACAACTTGTTACAAATAATAAAACGGAAATCTTACAAAAGTCTTAAGATGTAGCAAGTCCTGCTGCTCAAACAACAAAAACCCCCTTCACTAATGTGTAAAGGGGGAGCTGAAACATCTATTAATGGCTGATTTGCCAAGGCCGTTTGGCAGGAGTAGGTACACCTGTTGGAAAGTGAGAAGGGTAGGAATGCCTACATGAGTGTGTGGTCGAATGTTCACGACGTATGACCTTGGGGATGGCACTTTGTTCAATACGCTGGCGTAATGCGCCGGAGGAAGTGATTAATCCGGGTCGAGTGTACAATCTAACGGCGTCCTTTGTGCAAAACGGACAATCAATGATTTCGGTAGCTTGCTTCATGCTCATTGTCTCTTCAAATAGGCCGCAATCCTGACAGTGAAAGACGTAGGTTGGCATTAATAGCTCCTTTCTTTTGAATCACGCATGAGCGCTCAACACGATTATTTTGGTAAAATATCTCGATCAAAAATGGAGGTGGGAAGCCACAGTGTGCAACAAGCATTGGGTACGGTTGAGATTCACATTTCGAATATCACTGGGGTCGTCATTATTTAAGATTTGCCCATCAGTCCAGTCTTTGCATTCCATTCGAAAGACAGCTCCAGGATTTACAGAAACAGTGGCGGGAATGTCTGGATGCCAACGATTATGACCAGGAGTGACCTGATCCTCCATAGGCTTGTTCAGATCTACTTGAAATAAAACCTCCGGCATAGAAGACCTCCTTTTACTGTATAGCCTTGTTATCCATTCCTATGTGGACAAGGATAAAATCATTACTGATTGAATGAAATGGTTTCTTGTTTGGATATGTTGGTAGATAGAGGTACAATAAGAGCTAACCAAAAGACTAGAGATTATAGGGGATATGCGATGAATAATATTTTTAAGATATTCAAAAGAGACGTGAAAAAAATTGCGACGAATTGGGCTGCTGCCATTATTATTTGTGGACTTGTTTTCTTACCGTCTCTTTATGCGTGGTTTAACATTAAGGCCTCTTGGGACCCGTATGGACAAACGAGCGGTATTAAGATTGCTGTGTCTAATCTGGATAAGGGAGCAGAACTGCGCGGGAACAAGCTTAATATTGGAGAAGAGATCATTACCTCGTTACAAGAGAATAAAAAGATAGGCTGGGTATTCACCGATTCGGATAATGCCCTAAGAGGAGTAGAGCATGGTGAATATTACGCGAGTATCACCATACCTGCTAATTTTTCAGAACGAATCGCAACAGTGCTGTCCAAAAATCCGCAAAAGGCGGAAATTATCTATAACGTAAATGAAAAAATCAACGCTATCTCACCTAAAATAACGGCTAAAGGGGCAAGTGGTGTAACGGAGGAGGTCAATCGCAATTTTATCAAGACAGCCAACGGCACCATTTTCCGCATATTTAACGAGATTGGCATTCAGTTAGAGAGCGAGCTACCAACGATTAGACGACTAATTGAACTTGTATATAAAGTAGAAGCCTCCTTCCCGGAAGTGCATCAAGTGATTTCTACAGCAAGTGCCGATTTGAAAAAAGCGGATGACATCTTAAAGAAGGCGCAAAGTAATCTGCCGGTAGTGACGCAGCTTGCACAAGATGCCGAAAAGCTTTCTGTTCACGTAGGTGAGTTCTTGGATCACAGTGCAGATGCTATCGGAACGCTGACACCTACCATCAAAGAGAACTTACTTTTGATTCAACAAACCGCTGTGCTAAGCGAAAAGTTGCTAGGCATACTGCAAGATGTAAGCTTTGTGCCAAGTTTGGCTAAAGTAGAGCTGGATCGTACTGCTGAACGCTTGGACAGAGCGCTTAGCGTTACCAATCGATTGATAGGAGTGTTTGAGCCACTATCCAATTTGACTGGGAAACGACTGCATTTTGTTACGGATAAGCTTAAAGATATAAAATCAACGTTTGAAAAGCAACAGACGATTGTCACCTCCATAGCAGATGCGCTTGATCGCGGTGAAAGGCCGGCTCAACAGCTAGTGGATCAGTTTATGCAGCTCTCAAGAAATACCTCGCAGGCGATTGACGATCTTCTCAATCGATTTGATACGCAGATTGAACCGCTTATCATGGAGGGCATCGAAAAGGCGAAACAGGATGCCAATCAAGCAAGAGCGGTGATCAAGGATGCAATTGCCAGCATACCGGATGTGCAACAGATTTTACAGGATGCCGCGAAGGGACTCTCTTTGGGAAGCAAGGATTTATTGCTGCTTCAAAAAAATCTTCCTGAGATAGAAGCAAAAATTAAAGATGTAGCCAAGCGGATACGAGCCTTAGAAAAAGAGGGCAACTTAGAAGAAGTAATTGATCTGTTGAAGAGAAATGCAGAGAAAGAAAGCCAGTTTTTCGCAGAACCCGTTATTTTAAAAGAAAATCGGATGTTCCCGATTCCGAATTACGGTTCAGCAATGTCGCCGTTTTTTACCACACTATCCCTGTGGGTGGGTGCCTTGCTTCTTGTTTCATTATTAAGCGTAGAGGTTCATGATGAGAAGCATGTCTTTAAAAGCTACGAGGTCTATTTTGGCAGGTATCTGACCTTTGGCCTATTAGCTATGCTCCAGTCTGTTATGGTCACGATGGGGGATATCTATATACTGGGTGCCTATGTAGCAAATAAAATGTGGTTTGTATTATTTGGTTTAATCATTAGCGCGGTGTTCATGCTGATTGTTTATACGCTGGTCTCCGTTTTTGGAAATGTAGGGAAGGCGATGGCAATTGTGCTTCTGGTGCTCCAGCTTGCTGGCTCTGGAGGGACATTCCCGATTCAGGTTACACCTCCATTTTTTCAAGCGATCTATCCATTTTTACCCTTTACGTATGCTATTAGCATGATGCGAGAAGCGGTTGGTGGCATTCTATGGGATATTATCAACAGAGATATCATCATGATGACTGTCTATGCTGGAATTGCTTTGATCATCGGATTGGCTTTGAAGAAATTCATAAACCGATCATCAGCTAAATTAGTGAAAAAAGCTAAGGAAAGTCAACTGATTCATTAGGACAACCTAGCCAGGATCATTCAGTATGTTTCTCAACCAAATGAAAGACCGTTCCCCAGCTTGCGGGAACGGTCTTTTACAAATCATTTGTGAGTATAATGAATCATATCTCACAGGAATCATGTTTGATTACTTGTTTGGAAGTAGCTCAGCTTTTGTTTTACCTACTAGAATTGTTGATTCAGTAGGAATCCACATACCTGTGTTTTCATCGCGACCTTGTAGTACGTATTTAGGGTTTGGTCTGTTCATTTCATCCACAGCTTGTTTGGAAACCTTACCAATATTTCCTTCTTTTAGAAGATTAAGAATTAGAACTAATTTTGTATCAGGGAATTGAGTCATCATTTCGTAGTCACCGTTGCTGTCGCCGCCAATGAATAGAGGACCGTTTCCACCGTGTTTTTTAGCAATTTCTGCTTTAATTACTTCTGTTTTTCCGCCATAAACGGTTTTGTACCAGTTCTTTTTGTATACTGGTTGCATAACGCTTTTTGCGTCTTTTTCCAATTCCATACCGATTACGTTTTCTTTTGGAATGTTATAGCCATACTTAGGATTTGATGCAAATACTTCTACTACTTCTTTCATAGAAGCAGACACTACATAAACATCAATTCCATTAGAACGGAACGTATTCATCATGGAAGCAACCTCTGGAGATAGACGAAGACCAGATGTATATGTAACGCTGATTACGCCAGCTTTACCGCTCAGTTTTTTAGGGCTTGTATAGTTGATTTTGCGGATAGAGTCACCAAGACCGTAGTCATTGGAACGTTCAGCCAACTCATGAACTTCATCAACGCTCATGTTAGTCAAGAAGTAAAGAACCCAAGGATAACCTACATCGCTACCATGAGAACCGTTGATCGCTTCGTACAAGAAGTACATTTTTGTACGGAAGTCGATGAATTGGTCAGACTTAGTAACTTCCTCTAGGGATTTTTTACCTTTTAAGCCTTTATAGTTTTCATACAAGTATTTGTAGTCAGAAATGATGTCAGCAGAAACGTTTTCCATTGTGATTGCTTTGCCATCTACTGTTTTGTACTTGTCAGCAAAAGGACCTTTTGGAACGTTCATAACCAATACTTTTGCAAATTCTTCTGGTGTTAATTTGAAGATCAAGTGATTGATTTGATAAATAAGAAGCGCTTCTTGGGTATCGTGCATGATGCTAGTGTTATCCCAGTCAAATACAGCATAAGGCTTTTTATCTGCTTTGTAATTAGGACTTTTCACGCCATATTGGTCGATCATTTTTTGAACAGCAGCGTGAGTTTTGTCAGCCCATTTACCTTTATCAAGCAGTTGTAATTGCTGTTGAGCAATTTGTGTAGCAGCAGCTGTTGATAGTGGAGCTGCGAATGCTGGTGCTGCACCTAGCATAAGTGATAGAGATAGTCCAACACTTAGCAATACGTTTGTTTTTTTCATGATTTTCTCTCCTTTATGATGTGAGTTTTCTTATAAACAATCGGGAATATCATGGATACTCCCGACTATTTGCGATGGAAGTCTTGCTAAATAGAGAGTATAAATATGCTGTTATACACGGAAACGGTCAATTAAGCTCGTTAATTCCTGAGATATTTGACGTAGTTCCTCAGATGATCCTTGAAGAGCCAGCATTGCAGTTACCTGAGACTCAGAGGATGCAGACACGTTTTGCATGTAATCAGCCGAAAGCTTAGCGATATGTGCTGTCTCATCTACAGAAGATGCAATCTCTTCACTGGCAGCAGACATTTCCTCTGAAATTGCCGAGTTATCATGGATTTGTTCAGTTATATTTTTGATTTGTTGAAGGATGCGTTGGAATGCTTCACCGGAATCCTGTACCATTTGAACACCGTTCGAGACGCTATGGTTTACATCATTCATAGAATCCATGGCACGATTGGTTTCTCCGTGTACTTCATTGATTAAGCTAGCAATCTTACCAGCAGATTCTGAAGATTGTTCGGCAAGCTTTCTTACTTCATCCGCAACAACAGCAAAACCTCTACCATGTTCTCCCGCACGAGCAGCCTCTATGCTTGCATTTAGAGCAAGAAGGTTGGTTTGGGAGGAGATGTCGGTAATCATATCTACAATTTTTACAATCTCGTTAGAACGATCCTGTAGGACCTTCACAACAGAGAGAGAATGCTCGACAGATACACCGATGTTGCTCATTTGCTGAACAGCGTGCTGTACGGTTTGGTTACCATTCTCAGCTTCTTGTGTTGTATCAAGCGAAAACTCTGCAATAGAGGAGGTGGATTCTGCAATTCGTTGAATACCCAGTGCCATTTCCTCCATGCCTTTAGCACTTTCCTCTGTACGCATGAGCTGATTATCTGCTCCGCTTGCTACTTCTTTTACGTTTTCAGCAATCTTATCGATAGCAATTATATTACTCTCCACATGAGCGGATACCTGCCCGGAGGAGGCTACCAGTTTTTTGGATGCGGATACAATCTCTGAAATCAGATACTTAATAGATAATTGCATGGATTGCAGAGAATTTGCTAGAGTACCTAACTCATCCTTACGTTGAAGTAAATGAGGCTGTACTTCCTTGGTTAAATCACCTTCTCCAATCTCCTGCATGTGACCAATTAAGGTAATGATTGGCTTAGAGAACTTACCAGCTAGAATAATAGATGCAACCAAAGCAATAACGCCTAAAATTACACTCATGATCAAAATAAGGAAGAAGATATGATCAATGCTGCTATTAAGCTCGCGTTGTTCAATAAATGAAATATATTTCCAACCAGTTTTTGGCGAGGTATAGACGTTCGTTAAATAATTTTGATTTTCCATAACGACTTCTAGTTGACCTGTCGACATTTCACTTAGTTGGGCTAATGTTTTATTATCCAAATCTTTTACGTTTTTGGAGATCATATCCGGATATTGAGGGTTGGCAAGTACAGTACCCTCAGCGGAAATCATCATAACATAACCGGTCTCGCCAATTTTCATTTCCTTCAAGACTTCGGTTAAATTCAACAGGTTTGTATCAATACCAAAAACCCCTACTGCTTTTCCAGTCATATCGCGAAGCTGTGTAACGATACTGACTGCAATAGTCTCTGTTCCTGTCAAGATATAAGGAGCAGTGATTACGGCCTTGCCTGGTTCTTTCATAGCATCTGTATACCAAGGACGGTCACGTGGGTCATAATGTGAGCTCATATTTTTGACAGGATACTGTGTATAACCGCTAGCCTCAGTGCCTATAAATAACGATGAAGTGTTGGGATGGGCTTGAATATAGCGTTTAAACTCTTGGGCCAGTTCTGCTTCTAAACCACCATTTGCGATAGCATCTATTTTAACTGTTCCAGTTTCGTTCTTATATGACTTGATCGATGCATCTGTTCTTTTCAACAATGCAGAGTTTGCAAGCATGAGTACGTTTTCACGAATGGAATTAAAATAAATAGATACGCCATTATCCAATTGGGCTACTTCCTTGGTATTAGCATCCAAGAAGTCCTGATGAATCTGTCTTTTCATATCCAAGTAAACAATGCTACTAATAAGGGCAATCGGGATCGTGATGCATAAGACAAATGCAATGATTAACTTGGCTTTTATTGTATGAAACAAAGGCATTCCCTCCCACATGCAAGTAACCCCTATCAACTTTTTCCAAATAAAAGGAAATAGAGGCGGAATTTTATTTCTGTTCTATTAATTAATCGGATAAATCGGGAATAAAATGAAGGATTATTTCAAAGGTACATAACAATGTTAAATATTCGTTGAAAATTTATGATATTTCTGTGAAATTTTAAAAACATGATATGTAAGGGATTCTATTTAGCTTAATTGTGTAAAAACAGGTGGTTTTTCGAACGTTTTTACGTGAAATTTAAACTTTATTTTCACAAAAAAATTATCATTTTAATGCATATTTTCAGGATAAATATGGTAATCAATGGTGATCACATTCATTTTCTTAACAAAATGCTGTTCTAAACTTAACAGGACCTACACAGCATATTAAAAAACAAAAGGTACGATACAACTAACAAGTAGATAGTGAAAAGGTTGGAGCTGGGGAGAAACCTCAATAGAAATTACCAAAAACTTTTTTAAAAGAAAGTGGATTGGCAGGTTCTATTTGAGGTTTTTTGTTTTTTAAACAGGAGGCGAATAGCAGACATGAATCAAGCGGAGTTTTACGCCAGATTAGCAAGGCATAAAATCATTGCATCCATTAAGCAGCCAAAATCGCTGGAACGTGCATTAGAGGCTCCCATCAGTGCTGTAGTGTTGTCAATCGGGAATCTAAACACAATGAAACGATACGTTGATCTGTTTAAATCGCACCAGATTCCCGTTTTTCTTCACCTAGAGCGCATTGGTGGCATCAGCTACGACCGGGAAGGCATGGCTTATGTAGGCGAGAATGTGAAGCCAACAGGCATTGTTGCAACGCGTAATACGCTGATTAAATTAGCAAAAAAGCATGGCCTGCTTACGATCCAACGTTTGTTCTTAGTTGACAGTGATTCGCTCAAATCTGGAATTCAATCTATTCAGGAAACTCAACCGGATGCGGTGGAGATCATGCCTGCCCTGCTGCCAGAGTATATCATTGAGTACCGCAATTCGCTTCAACAGCCAATTATTGCAGGCGGGCTGATCAAGAGGCGGGAGCAAATGGTGACTGCTCTTTCGCATGGCGCTATTGCTGTATCTGTAGGAAAACATCAGTTGTGGAAGGAGAATATGGGGAATGAACACTTGCAGCACTCTTCTATTTGATTTGGATGGAACCTTGCTGGATAGCAGGGAGGGTGTGATAGATGCGGTTTACTACACGATAGAAGAGCATTGTCCAGGCTTGTTTACCAGAGGGGAAATAACAGATCGGTTTGGCGAAGCCTTGGAGGAATTTTTACATGCCGTTGAAGCAAAAATCAATGAGCAGCAGGTACAAAAGCCTGAACTGCCTGACCAATTCAAAGTAAGTCATTGGGATCGCACAGCATATTGCAAGGATTACTTTACGTACATGAAACGCCACAACCAACAGGTACAGTTGTTTCCGTTTGTGAGAGAAGGGATAGAGGCACTCAAAAAACGAGGATTTCAGCTTGCTGTTGTCACTAACAAACAACGTGAGCTTGCTTTGCAAAACCTAGAAATAGCGGCGATTCTGCATCTAATGGACACAGTGGTCACGCTAGATGATGTGGTGCTTGGCAAGCCTTCTCCTGAGCCCATACAGAAGGCGATGGCAATCCTAGGGACCGTCCCTGAAGCGACACTCATGATTGGTGACAGCAGGTATGATCTGTTATCCGCTCGTGGGGCAGGTGTGCGTAGCGTTTTGTTGGAGTGGTACGGAGCAGATCAACGAATCCAAGAGGAGCCTCATTATCGATTTAAAACATTCCAAATGCTTGTCGATGAACTGCTGTTAGCCAGTGTACAAGGAAAGGGTGAGTAGAGTGGCAGAAGTTGTGCTGAAGCAGGTAGTGAAGTCCTATCAGCATCAACAGGTGGTAAAGGGGATGGATTTGGTGATTCCGGAAGGCTCCTTTACCGTTCTTGTTGGTCCATCAGGCTGTGGAAAATCAACTACGTTACGAATGATAGCTGGACTTGAGAGAGTGACCAAAGGCGAAATTTGGATAGGTAAGCAAAAGGTGAACGATGTACCACCCGGTAAACGAGATTTAGCCATGGTGTTTCAAAACTACGCGCTGTACCCCACGATGACAGTCTTTGACAATATTGGCTTTGGATTAAGAAACCGAGGCATTTCGAAAAAAGAATGCAAGAGACTGGTCGAGGAAATCGCTGAAATCGTAGGGCTTCAGGATTACTTGCATCGTAAGCCGGCCCAATTATCAGGAGGTCAGCGCCAGCGTGTGGCTTTGGCCAGAGCTATGGTGAAAAAGCCAAAGGTGTTTCTCATGGATGAGCCCTTATCTAATCTAGATGCGAAATTGCGGAATCAGATGCGTGTAGAATTAACCAGCTTGCATAAACAGCTAGGAACTACATTCATCTATGTGACACATGATCAGGTAGAAGCAATGACGATGGGCGATCAAATCGTGGTCATGAATGAAGGGGAAATTAAGCAGGTGGCCTCTCCGATCAAGCTCTACCATGAGCCGGAAAATCTGTTTGTTGCCCAGTTTATCGGTTCCCCTTCTATGAACATTTGTCAACAGAGGGATCACGCAGGATTACTAGTAGGTTTTCGCCCGGAAAAAGTGATGATCAAGACAGAGCAAGGATTGGTACAACATGAACATATGCCGCAATCATCTGGTTCGGACTTTTCTAGTAGAGGCCGTATTATTTCGCGGGAAATTCTTGGCTCCGATGTATTGTATTACGTACAGACAGATTCAGATCAGATCGTAGTCAAAAAGGAGGCAGACCAGCTTCTTTCCCCAGGGTCCGATGTTATTGTATCCGTGCCTCCTGAACACCTGTATCTCTTCGATCCAGCTACAGGAATGCGTAAGAATCCTCCCCATCCTCCTTATCAAAAATCTGCGATCGCAGGAGGATTGGTCTAAATGGAAAAGGTGGCTGCATCAGAAACCAAATCGCTGCCTACTCCATCGGTCTGGTCTCGGGAACAGATGATGAAAACGAAATTTTTGGAACATGTGCGCCCTTATGCATACATTACTCCTGCTTTGTTGTTTTTTACGCTGTTTTTCTTATTTCCGATCGGTTACATGATTTATCTTAGCTTCCATGATTGGTCGTTGTTGAATTTGGGTGAGATCGAATGGGTAGGCTTTGCTAACTTTCGAGAGCTATTTTATGAACCAGATTTTCATCTCGTGTTTCTCAATACGATTGTGTTCACTATTGGTACTGTGTCTATCAGTATTTTGCTAGCATTTTTTCTGGCTCTCTGGCTAAATCGAACAGCTAAAATTTATGGAATCATGCAAGCCGCGGTTTTTAGCCCGCATATCATTTCTCTGGTGTCAGTGTCCATGCTTTGGATGTGGCTAATGGACCCGCAATACGGTTTATTGAACGCTCTTTTGGAATTCATCGGATTACCTGCTTATACATGGCTTAGTGATACCAAAAGTGCGCTGATTTCACTCATTCTAGTCAGCGTTTGGAAGGGGGTAGGCTATAACACGCTAGTCTTTATTGCGGGACTGCAAAGCATACCGAAAGATCTCTACGAGGCGGCCAGTTTAGATCAGGCAAGTAAATGGAAAACGCTACGTAAAATTACGCTGCCGATGCTGTCCCCCACTTTATTTTTTCTAACGGTCATTAACATCATCTCCTCCTTTCAAGTTTTTGACACGATTTATATCATGACGCAGGGAGGTCCTGTTAATAGTACAAATATGCTTGTCTTCTATATCTATGAACAGGGAATGGATTTCTACAATGGGGGGATTGCTTCGGCCGCATCTGTTTTACTATTGGGACTCATTGGAGTGGTCACTCTTCTGCACTTTTTATTTATGGAAAAACGTGTTCACTATCGCTAAAGGAGAGATGACAAGTGAAGCAAGTAGGATACCTTTCGCTTCAAGCGCTTGAATGGATGCTGTTACTAGCCGTATCGCTCATCTTTGTCTTTCCTTTTCTATGGATGGCGTTGACTGCTTTTAAAACATTGCCGGAGGTCTTCCAATTTCCGCCTACCTGGTGGCCTGAGTCTTTGCAGTTTCAGAACTTTGTAATCGCTTGGAACTCGGGGCCATTCTTTACTTATTTACTAAACAGCCTGCTGGTGGCAGTTGGTATTTTAATTCTTCAAATCTTAACGGCTGTGCCTGCTGCCTATGCATTTGCAAGGTATCGCTTTCGGGGAAGAAATTTTTTGTTTGGCGTCACCTTAATCGCTCTGATGATTCCGCCTCAGGTGATCTTTCTGCCGATCTACGTTGAGATGAGCAATTGGGGGCTCGTGAACACCTTATGGTCATTGATATTACCTTATGGAGCGAGTGCCTTCGGTATTTTTTTATTACGTCAGGCCTTTATGCAGGTACCAGACGAGGTAATTGAGGCGGCACGGTTGGATCATGCATCTGAGTGGAAAATCATGTGGACCATTATGGCTCCTATGGCAAAGCATGTGCTGGTCACATTTGGACTATTTAGCTTCATTTATCACTGGAATGATTACTTTTGGCCGCTCATCATGACCAACAGTAACGAGGTGCGCACATTACCGATAGGAATTTCCATGCTGAAAGCGGCTGACGGAGGCAGTCAGTGGAATGTGATTATGGCGGGGAATATGATTTTAGTGTTCCCGATACTGCTGATTTTCTTTTTTGCTCAGCGCCATATTATTAGCGCGTTTGTTTATCAATCCAAATAACGTAATGTCAAGGAGGGCAAGAACGTGAAAAAGTGGGGCTTATCTATTCTAATGTGTACAGTAGGCTTGTCAGGAATGCTAGCGGGATGTGCTCAGCAGCAGGAAGTAGGAACTACTGAACAGCGGACAGCAGCAAGTCAGGAAGCAACAGCAGCTACCCAGCCTGTTGAGATTGATTTCTGGTATGCAGTAGGCGGTCATAATGGGGAAATGGTTCAAAAGCTTGTAAAGGAATTTAATCAAACGCATAAGGATATTGTGGTGAAGCCCTCTTATCAAGGAAGCTACTACGAGAATCATACTAAGGTGCTGTCCGCGGTCACAGCCGGGAATCAGCCTGATGTTACGATGGTTGAGATTGCTTCCATTGGAGCCTTTGCGGATGCGAGGGTGTTAGAGGACCTAGGGCCGTATGCCGCTGGAGAAGAGAAGAAATACAATCCTGGTCTGATGGGCAACTCCTATTGGAAGGAGAAATTATATGCCGTTCCCTTTAACCGCTCCACGCCTTTGCTATATCTCAATCGCGATTTATTGAAGAAAGAAGGACTTGATCCAAATGGTCCAAAAACCTGGGAGGAATTACGTCAATTTTCTCAAAAGCTCACAAAAAAGGAAGGCGGAAAAACGAAAAGATACGGATTTTCTACGCCCATCGATATTTGGTTCTATGAAGCGCTGGTATTTGAGAGCGGCGGACAAATTTTAAGCGAGGACGGCAAGAGCTTAATGATTCATACAGAGGCAGGTAAAGCGCCGTTGGAATTTTGGATGAGCATGCTACAAGAAGGAATCATGAAAGCTCCTCCAGGTGAGAAGTACAATGCATGGGATGTAGCCGCGCAGGATTTCTTAAATCAGCAAGTAGGGATGATCTTTACAACCACCGGTGAGCTGAAGGGCATGCGGGAAAAAGCCAAGTTTGATGTAGGAACGGCCTTCTTGCCTGCTAATAAGGATTTCGGAGTACCAGCAGGTGGGGCAAATCTAGTAATTCTACAAAAATCATCTGAAAAAGAAAAGAAGGCGGCGTGGGAGTTCGTGAAGTGGATTACTGATACGCCGCAAACCAGTGTATGGTCAGCGGAAACAGGATACATGCCAGTCACATCAGAGGCAATTCAATCAGATGAGATGAAAAAAGTGTATGAACAGGATCCGAACTTCCAAGTAGCTGTGAAGCAGTTAGAGTATGGTAAGCCACGCCCAATGGTACCGGGCTATAAAGAGCTACAGGAAGTCATTATGACAGAAATTCAGCGTGTAATTTTAGGTCAGGCTAGTATTGACGAGGCACTATCCAAAGCTGTGGAAAAGGGGCAAAAATTGTTGAAGAAATAGGGGGGAATCTCATATGAGCTATTGCATGGCACACCGAGGCTGGTCAGGGAGAGCACCTGAAAATACGATGGCAGCTATTAAGCTTGCCTTAGCAGAACCGGGTATTCAGGCGATTGAGGTAGATGTACAGCTATCCAAGGATGAGATTCCTGTGCTCATTCATGATTTTACGCTAGAACGCACCACAAACGGATCAGGGCTAGTTAAAGATCATACATTTGAGCAATTGCGTCAGTGGAGTGCAGGAAGCTGGTTTGCAAAGGAATTTTCTGATGAAACCATCCCTGCCTTAGAGG
The DNA here is from genome assembly GCF_010748895.1 of Brevibacillus sp. 7WMA2. Classification (NCBI taxonomy): domain Bacteria; kingdom Bacillati; phylum Bacillota; class Bacilli; order Caryophanales; family Paenibacillaceae; genus Brevibacillus; species Brevibacillus sp. 7WMA2. Next base: position 3,627,829 of record NZ_CP048799.1, on the reverse strand, counting down.
AATTGTTTCAAGCTGTTTCACAGCATACGTGTCGCCTTAATGTAGAGCTAAAGACAGCGGGCAATCTATATCCGCGTCTAGCGGAAAAGGTCGTGGAGCTGGTAGAAGCATATGAGCTTCATTCACAGGTTTGTCTCACCTCTTTTGATCACGAAATTATAAAAAAGGTCAAAGAACTACAACCCTCGATGAAAACGGGGTTAATTATAGCGGGCAAACCAGTTCTGTTACGTGAACAGCTAGAGGAAACAGGAGCAACCATTCTGTCCATGGCCTATCCTTATCTGACAAAAGATTTTGTACACATAATGCTGGAGCAAAACTACGAGATATTTGCTTGGACGATTGATGATGAACATGAGATAAGGCGAATAAGCGAATGGCATCCCCATCTATATATTTGCACCAATCATCCTGACCGAATGCTTTCTTGGCACGCTGAACGAAAAGAGTCGGAGTAAAAAAATAGAAGGTTGAACCAAGAAGAGCAGTTACATGTAACCGATGTAACTGTTCTTTTTATTTTTTTGATAGATATTTATAAAAGCGCTTTATTTGGTAATGATAATTTTTATGCTTCATGATTATGTTTTAGATTTTTTAACTATTAATAAAAAGACAAAAATATTTTGATTTCGTTATAGGAATGACTCAAATCCTCCTATATAATTTACAAGGGGAAATGGTAGTTCCCTGTATATTTTTTCATTTTAGGAAGGAGAAATTCTTGATTATGGGAGCGGATGAGAAAAAACTCCGATGGTATAATATTGCGTTAATGGCGTTTGTAGCAGTTTGGGGCTTTGGCAACGTTGTTAATAACTATGCCAACCAAGGATTACAAGTCATTACCTCTTGGGTTTTGATAATTGCCTTATATTTTATTCCTTATGCCTTAATGGTGGGTCAATTAGGTTCTACCTTTAAAGATGGTAAGGGTGGTGTTAGTACCTGGATTAAAGAAACGATGGGGCCTAATATTGCCTATTTGGCAGCATGGACCTACTGGGCTGTTCACATTCCATATCTAGCACAAAAGCCTCAGGCTATCTTGATTGCACTAGGCTGGACATTTACAGGCAGTGGTAAGGTACTCGACCAATATTCTACGTTGGTCATTCAATTAGCTTGTTTAGTTATCTTTTTACTCTTTGTATGGATTGCTTCTAAAGGTATTTCGTCCTTAAAGCGAATTGGGACCGTTGCCGGTATTTCTGTATTTGTGATGTCCTTGTTGTACATTTTGCTAGCTGTTACGGCACCAGCACTCACAGGTGTAAGTGTTGCAACAACCAATATGACGGTCAGCACATTCATTCCTGAATTTAATTTTGCTTATTTTACTACCTTATCCATGCTGGTCTTTGCGGTAGGCGGGGCAGAGAAGATCGCACCGTATGTCAACTTCACGAATAACCCAACTCGTGAGTTCCCAAGAGGGATGTTGATTCTAGCGATCATGGTTGCTGTCTGTGCGCTCTTAGGCTCGTATGCTATGGGGATTATGTTTGATGCGAATAACATTCCTGCTGACTTAAAAATGAATGGTCAATATTATGCGTTCCAAATGCTAGGTAATTACTATGGAATAGGTAACACGTTCTTAATTTTGTATGCGATTTCTAATACCTTGGCTCAAATTTCAGCATTGGCATTCTCGATTGATGCACCATTGAAGGTATTATTATTAGATGCTGATGAAAGATACATTCCAAGAAAGCTTTTGAAAAGCAATGACAAGGGCGTCCCTACTAATGGTTATATCCTAACTACGGTGTTAGTAGGTATTCTCATCATCGTACCAGCTCTAGGTATCCGTAATATGAATACATTGTTTGACTGGTTGCTAGACTTAAATTCTGTAGTAATGCCGCTTCGTTACCTATGGGTATTTGCAGCCTATATTGCTGTAATGAAAATGGCTGATAAATTTACGTCTGAATATCAATTCGTGAAAAATAATAAGTTTGGTCTGCTGATTGGTGGATGGTGCTTTTTCTTCACTGCGTTTGCTTGCTTGATGGGGATGTTCCCGAAAGTACCTGCTTTTACACCACAATGGTACTTCCAGATTACTCTTAATATCGCAACACCGCTCGTGCTGTTAGGTTTGGGTCTGATCCTGCCGTCGATTGCTAAACTGACAAATAATAAATAAGCGTAAGAACGAATCCATCCTGTGTTAATACATGGGGTGGATTTTTTGCTGTAAAAGTGCGTCATGCTTTTGTCAAAAAGAGAGAAGGGACAAGGGGAAAATCCTCAGTACAATGAAAGGGAGGATAAACATCGAAAGGGTGTTTTTGATGGAGCAACAGCTAAGGAATACAGAAGATCATGAGCCGAAAAATCAAATGCCCGTGGCTTTTTTAGAGCAAATGGAGCTTGCAACAGACTGGCTGCATCGAAGAGGGGCTTTTCTAACAACCAAGGACAAAGAAGAAATCAACACGATGACAATTGCTTGGGGTAGCATTGGTTTTCTATTTGGAAAACCCACGCTGACAGTGATGGTGCGTAAAAGTAGGCATACCACCCAGCTTTTACAGGCTTCCAAGGAGTTTACGGTTAGTGTTCCTTTTTCAGAAGATATGGGGGAAAAGCTCTTTGCCTGTGGAACACAATCCGGTCGTACGGTGGATAAAATCTCTACATGCCAATTAACCCTTGTAGACTCTCAGGTCATTGATACACCTGTGATCGGCGACTGTGAGCGTTATTATGAATGTAAGGTGATCGTGGCTCAAGAAATTACGGCACCTGTCCTGTCCGAAGAGATTAGGCAGGAGCATGTGATAGCAGATGATCCTTATTATTGTTATATCGGTGAGATCGTTCATTGCTAGGGACACGGAGAGGCAAATTACACGACAGGTGGTTAAAGAGATCCTGTATTTGTCGCAGAATCGACAGTAGGGAAGGTCGGTCCAAGCTGTGCCTATGCAAGGTGATCATGGTAAAGTATATGTCGGAATGAGTAAATAAAATTTCTCAAACGCTAGGAGAAAGGTGGTTCATATGCAACAATCTATCATTGAAATTAGTAAAAGTGTGCTACAAAGCTCGTTGGGCGTAAAAGCTGGTGAAACTCTTTTAGTTGTAACGGATGACTCCAAGAAAAACCTAGCGGAGGCTCTCTATGAGGCAGGCAGAGGTCTAGGAGCCCAAGCCTTACTTATGGTTATGCAGGAGCGTACCAAATCGGGGGAGGAGCCTCCTGAAGCCGTAGCGATCGCTATGACGAAGGCTGACGTAGTGATTGGGATTACCAAGCATTCGCTCACTCATACGCATGCCCGAAAAAATGCGGTAGCAGCAGGAGCTAGGGTGGCTACGATGCCAGGGATAACAGAGGATATGTTCATGGCAGGCGCTATTGCGGCCGATTATGCAAAAGTAAAAGAACTAACTGAAGAAGTAGCTAGCATGCTGACAGAAGCTAAGCAAGTAAGAATTGACAAAGCGGGTTATTCCCTAAGCTTTTCCATTGAGCAAAGAAAAGGGATTCCCAGTACCGGTGTGTATGTGAATCCCGGAGAATCGGGCAATCTGCCGTCCGGAGAAGCTTATATCGCTCCTTTAGAGGGAACAGCTACCGGGCAAATCCTTGTAGATGGTTCCATTGCTGGGATTGGAAAATTAACAGAACCTGTCTTGCTTACCATTGATAAAGGACGCATTGTCTCTGCAGAAGGCCCAAGCGGAAAACAGCTTTTGGAATTGCTGGGCGATGGAGATGGCCGATTATTAGCCGAGTTTGGAGTAGGGACGAATGATAAAGCTCGTATTACTGGGGTTGTTTTAGAGGATGAAAAGGTATACAGCACAATTCATGTAGCGTTTGGAAGCAACAATACCTTTGGGGGAGTCATCTCAGCAGGTGTACATATTGATTGTGTTGTAATGGAGCCAGACTTCTATTTAGATGAGCAGAAAGTAATGGAACAGGGAGCCTTGCTTGGCGTGTAGGTTAAAAAAGCATGAGAGAAAAAGAGCGTTAGCTAGGCTGACGCTCTTTTTGCTGATCACCTGGTTATTTGCAAAATAGGTGTACGAAGCTGTTGAATCTATTGTTTCTACATGGCTTGCAAGCCAGCCTGATTTAAGAAGTTCCAAGGCTTGTTGTAATGCGGTTGGAAGAAGAAATCGACAAAGGCAAGCTGGTCGATTGTCATATGATTTTGGATGCAGACAGATAAGGTATTCATGGATTGCGTTAAATCAGCCTTGGACATGATTTGGGCTCCGAGAATGCGGCGAGAAGTCTCTTCAAAGACTACTTTTAGTAAGACCTTTTCATGCTCTGGCATGAATTCTGGTCGATAGCTGTCTTCGATTGTGACAGTTTTCACATTGATAGCCAAGTCTGAAGCTGCCCCTTCTGTTACTCCAGTAGAAGCGATGTTATAATCATAGATTTTAATCCCGGATGTTCCCTGTGTGCCCATATAAGCCATGGTAGGGGCTACTAGATTCTTAGCAACGAGTGTACCCATACGTACAGCGTTTGTGGCTAGGGGAATATAGGTGTGTTGCCCGGTAGGATTGTAGCGAATCGCACAACTGTCTCCAGCAGCATACACATCCGTTTTGCTAGTTTGCATGTATTCATTTACGATAATGGCTCCGTTACTCAACATATCGACTTGTCCTGCAAGCAAGCCTGTATTGGGACGAAAGCCAATGCATAGAATCACCAAGTCAGCCTCGTATTCGCCTTTTGTGGTGATGACCTTTGTCACTTTACCGTCCATGCCTTCAAATTTCGTAACAGTTTGACCTAGAGCAAGTGTGACACCATGATCCAGTAGTTCTTTTTCGGTAACTTGAGTAAATTCTTCATCAAGATAACGGTTTAGAATCCGATCAGCACTATCAATGAGAGTCACCTGCTTGCCATTCATTTCAAAGGCCTCGACTAATTCAATCCCAATGTATCCGGCCCCAACGACGACTACATTTTTAGCTGTTTTTGCCTTTTCAATAATGGTATTGGAGTGGTTAAAATTCTTGGACAGTACGATATTGTCTAGCTCAATTCCTGCTAAGTTAGGCATGATTGGCCAAGAACCAGTAGTAACGATTAATTTATCATAGGAATCTATGATCTCTTCATTTGTATTTAAATTGCGAACGACCAATGTTTTTTGATCGGTATCTATTGAGATCACATCGTGGCGCATATTGGTAACCACGCCAAGCTCAGCTAATTTCTCTGGGGAAGAGTAGAACAAGCCTTGCGGGTCTTTCACTACACCACCTACATACAAGGCAATACCGCAAGAAAGAAAGGAGATATTATCATTTCGTTCATAAACGGTAATGTGAGCATCTGGATATAACTTAGCAGCAGTAACAATAGCGGCAGTTCCGGCATGTGTGCATCCAATAACAGCAATTCTCATAGCTAGTCCTCCAAGCAGTTAGGATTTATGTGCAAGTCTGTTATTCCTCTTTTTACGATAAACACTGTTGTAATAGTGTTTATGCTGTTTATTATAGGGGCGTATTAGTAAAGATGACAGTGAACGTTTTGTGAATGTTATCACATTCACAATCGTTGCTTTTTTCACTATGCACGTTCTGCTATAAATAGGGTAAGAACCGCATACATACAAGAATAAAAGTAGATAAAGTTCTTTTGAATCCAGATGAGGCACTTGTCTGATTATGACAGAAAATACCTTACATTTGAAAAAAACGAGATAAGAAGGGTGCATGGATGGACTTAGAAAAATATGGTGTGAAATTATTCACATACATTAGAACATCTACTGTTTATACTACCATCGAAGGATAACGTTATTGCTTTCATATAAAAAAGAGAAGAAAAAGGTACTGAATATCCATTTATCAAGTAGTAGAAAAAAGGGAGGATTCAACATGAAGAAATGGATGTCTCTTATGATGGCTGCATTTTTGGCAGTTCCCGTGCTGTCTGGATGCGGTAGTACAACGACTCCGGGTGCAACGGAAGGCAAGGCTACAACCGAGACAGCAACTCCTCAGGATGAAAGTACGGATATCGTAGTAATTGGTGCAGGCGGTGCAGGTCTATCAGCCGCGGTAGAAGCCACAAATGCTGGTGCCAAGGTAATCGTACTGGAAAAAATGCCGATGGTCGGAGGTAACACAACTCGCGCTACTGGAGGATTAAATGCAGCGGGAACGGAAGCACAAAAGAAAAAAGGAATTGAAGACAGCCAAGAGCTGTTTTACCAAGATACAATGAAGGGCGGATACAATAAGAATAACCCTGAGCTAGTAAAAATTCTGACTACGCAAGCGAAAGATTCTGTGGTTTGGCTAGAATCATTGGGGGCTGATTTATCTGACGTTGGCCGTGCGGGTGGAGCAAGTGTAAGCCGTATTCATCGTCCGACTGGCGGAGCGGCTGTAGGCTCTAATGTTATATCTACTTTAAAGAATAAAGTAAAAGAACAAAATATTGATGTCCGTGTCAAAAATAAAGCGGTCGCAATTATCAAAGATCAACAGGGCAAAGTTACTGGTGTAAAAGCCGAGAATAAAGATGGTAAGGCTTACACGATTAATGCAAAGGTGGTCATTTTAGCTACAGGTGGTTTTTCAGCTAATCAGGAGATGGTTATTTCCTATAAACCAGAGCTAAAAGGCTTTGCGACAACCAACCATCCAGGAGCATTGGGTGAAGGGATTACGTTGGGCGAAAGCGTTGGTGCCAATTTAGTTGATATGGCTGAAATCCAAACCCACCCAACAGTTGTTCCTGAAAAAGGTGTGATGGTAACAGAAGCTGTTCGCGGAAATGGAGCTATTCTAATCAATAAAGACGGGAAACGTTTCATCAACGAGCTATTAACTCGTGACGTAGTGTCTAAAGGTATTTTGGATCAAAAAGATGGTGTTGCTTACCTGTTCTTTGATGACGGATTAAGAAAAGGTCTAAAAGCGGTAGAAGAGTACTTCAACATGCAGCTAGTAACAGAAGCTGATTCTGTCGAAGAGCTGGCTGGTAAAATCGGTGTAGATAAAGACGCTATGATGAAAAGCGTAAAAACATATAATGATGCGGTAGCAGCGAAACAAGATAAGGAGTTTAAGCGTGATGACCTACCTCTTCAATTAAACCAAGGAAAGGTTTATGCCATTCAAGTAACTCCTGCGGTTCATCACACTATGGGTGGCCTACAAATCAACACCAATGCAGAAGTCATGAATAAAGAAGGCCAAATCATTAAGGGTCTTTATGCAGCTGGAGAAGTTACAGGTGGCGTACATGGTGGTAACCGCCTAGGTGGTAATGCTATGGCTGATATCGTAACATTTGGTCGCATTGCAGGACAAAATGCAGCAAAGGCCGCGAAGTAATCTTGAAAGCAAGAAATTGAGGAGAGAATGATTATGAAAAAACTATTTTATCTAGTAGCTATGCTAGCGATGGCGGCGATGGTGCTTGTTGGCTGTGGAGCGACAGCTGATACCGGTAAATTTAAGGACGGTTCATATGAAGGTGTGGCCCGCGGTGCTAGTAGCGATATTAAAGTGTCTGTAGAAGTGAAGGCAGGCAAAATCGATGGTATTAAGATCCTAGAGCATGAGGAAACCCAAAATCTGATTGAAGCTGTTATGGAGAACACGATCCCCGAGATCATCGAAAAACAAGGCACAGAGGGTGTAGAGGCTATCTCTGGTGCATCTAAATCTAGTAGTGCTGTAAAAGAGGCAGTTAATCAAGCCTTGGAAAAAGCGAAAAAGTAACATAGAAAGACAAAAGATAAGAGAAGGATTAGACCAGTAGCGGTAGCCGGTATGAACTAGTGAGTTATCAGATCAGCACGATTGACCTTATCTGTTCGGAGCATTATTACATTTCGTTACTTAAATAAGAGTTTTTTTGGAGTAAAACTCTTACAAAGAATATAGAAGGATGTAAGGCCGTTCCTGTAGGGAGCGGCTTTTCTTTATGAAAATATAACTCTCGCAGTGCTGGTCTAGTCGTATCTTTTTTCTCTTGTAATTGACGAACTAGCTAGCCCATCCTTACAATAAGATGCGTAAACGGTTACATAATGGATAAGAAAGGACGATCGAGATGGAACCAATACACCACATTATCATTGATACCGATCCGGGAATAGACGATGCAGTAGCAATTGCAGCAGCTCTGTTTCATGATCAGATAGATGTGAAATTAATCACCACAGTTGCTGGCAATGTGTCATGCGATAAGACTACCAATAATGCCTTAAAGCTCCTCGAATTCTTTCACAGTGATGTACCGGTTGCACAAGGGGCAATCAAGCCTCTATTACGGACACTAGAGGACTCTAGTCATATCCATGGCAACTCTGGGCTAGATGGATATGATTTTCCTCATCCAAAGAAGGAGACCCTTGGTATTCACGCTATTGAGGCAATGCGTGAAACCATTTTGAGCAGTAAGGAACCTATTACGTTAGTTCCTATTGGTCCGTTAACCAACATTGCTCTCCTATTATCTGTTTATCCAGAATGTAAGCAAAATATCAAAAGAATTGTGTTCATGGGTGGTTCAGCTTCACGCGGCAATCATTCTCCTGCGGCAGAGTTTAATATGTTTGTTGACCCGGAAGCAACGAAGATAGTATTACAGTCGGGGCTTGATATTACAATGTGTGGTTTGGATGTAACAAGCCTAGCTACTTTAACGAAGGAAAACGTAGAAGCTTTAAAAGAGATGAATCGAACAGGTGAAATGCTCTATGGGTTATTTCAGCATTATCGCGGCGGTAGCTTAGCGACTGGCTTACATATGCATGATCTCTGCGCTATTGCGTATATAGTAAAGCCAGAGCTTTTTGTCACAAAGGGATGCTTTGTAGATGTAGAAGTTAATGGGAGCTATACGGCTGGAGCGACTATCGTTGATCTGAAGAGCTATTATCAACAGCAAGCGAATGCAAAAGTATGCTTGGAGATTCGAGTAGAGGAATTCCGTCAGTGGTTTATGGAAATATTTACTAATCCGAGTGTTTTGTAAGAAGATAAATAAGTAAAAAGAAGAGGACACTACTGCCTGTAGTATCCTCTTCTTGTGTATATTCTCATGTTTTTCCATTCTTATTGCTAGGAGACCTCTTTTACTTTATTAGGATCACGTTCCCAGCATTCTGTATTAACTAGTCCTGGGATAGAATCAGAATAAAAGACTGGGTCTTGGCCTGCTTTTCGCTGTTGAACATAATCGGTCAGAGCAGCAAATGCATATTTTCCAAGTAGGAAAATAGCAATCAGGTTAAGGAGTGCCATCATCCCCATAAATAAATCAGCTAATGTCCAGACGATATCGTTTTGTGCCAAGGATCCAAACATGACCATTCCGATAACGCAAAGTCGATAGAGAAGCACCCACGTGCGAGATTCACTGCGAATAAAATCGATGTTAGTCTCACCATAATAGTAGTTACCAACAATGGAACTATACGCAAAAAAGAAAACAATTATGGCAACAAAGTAAACAGCCCAATAGCCGAGCTGAGTGCTTAGCGCCGCTTGTGTCAATTCAATTCCACCCATACCACTATCCACATAAATGCCAGATGTAAGAATAATAAACGCAGTTGCACTACATACCAATAAAGTATCTACATATACTCCCAGCGTTTGTAACAAGCCTTGTTTAACAGGATGTGTAATATCAGCAGTGGCTGCTGCATTAGGAGCACTACCCATCCCAGCTTCGTTAGAGAATAGTCCACGCTTGATTCCCATGCTAAGAGCCATACCAATACCGCCACCAAATGCTTCTTGCAGACCAAACGCATGACTTACTATGCTCATAAAGACAGCAGGAATTTGCTGATAATTCATAAGCATTACAAATAAGGCAATGCCAATATAAAGAGTTGCCATGATCGGTACAATCCATTTTGAGATAGCCGCTACGCGTTTTACTCCACCAAATACAACAATAGCAGTAAGGATACATAAAATGATACCCGTCGTTACTTTATCTACCCCGAAGGCCGTTTGCATAGCTGCCGTAATGGTATTGGCCTGTACGGCATTAAAGACAAACCCGAAGCAAAGCGTAATTAGAACAGCGAAGGTAATACCCATCCAGCGCTGATTTAAAGCTTTCTCCATGTAATAAGCAGGACCGCCTCTAAATCCATGCTTATCATGTACTTTATAAATCTGCGCCAGTGTGCATTCTACGAAGCTTGAAGCCGCTCCGACTGTAGCCAGCATCCACATCCAGAAGACTGCTCCAGGCCCACCAACTGCGATGGCAATAGCTACCCCAGCTAAATTTCCCGTTCCCACACGGGAGGCAGCACTCATACAAAAGGCTTGGAAAGAGGAAACCCCTTTTTTCTCCTGTGAATTACGATTAGCACCATCACCGAGCAGTCTAAACATTTCACCAATTAGGCGAATCTGCACAAATCTGGTACGAATCGTAAAATAAATTCCGACTGCAATGAGAATGAAAATGAGAATGTAAGTCCATAGGAAATCATTGCTAACAGATAATACTCTTTCTAATGATACCAAATGAAAGAGCCTCCTTTCTCCATAACCTTCCTAACATATTTTATCTATTTTAACATATATACACGTAAATAAAATTAGTAAAAGCTGATTATTTACTTTCGTGAAAAATTATGAATTATATATAAAAACTTAAAACGCTGTTGTTATAGGGTTTTTCCTACATATTTTTGTTTTAGCAGGAATGTGTAAAAAATTGCTACAATGAAAAAGATCAAGAGCCGATAAAGGAGGAATTCTCTTGCCAAATGGTTCCTATCCTATGATTGATGCGCATATACATGTAGATTCATATCATCCTGCTGATGCCCAGCGGATCATGGCTGAGTGTCAGTCATACGGGATTGAAAAGGTGATTTCTGTTTCTATGAATCTATCATCATGTCTTACAAATCGGGACTGGTTACAGCGATATCCCGGCCAGATTAACGTAGCATACGGTTTTCATCCTGAACAAAAATTGCCGGCGGAGGCAGAAATACAGCAATTGTTTGATTGGATTGACCAGCACCAAACGGAGATGGTAGCGATTGGGGAGGTAGGTTTGCCTTACTATACTCAATTAGAGGCCAGCAGGAATGAACAGGCATTTAACCAAGAGCCATATATTCACTTACTGGAGCGTTTTATTATGACAGCTAGTCGCTATGATAAACCGATTATCCTACACGCTGTTTATGAGGATGCCGAAATAGCTTGTGAGCTGCTCGAAAAACATAATGTGACGAAAGCGCACTTTCATTGGTTTAAAGGCAGTAAGGCTACTACTTTAAGAATGAGTAGGAGTGGCTACTATATTTCTGTTACACCAGATGTTGTCTATGAGGACGAGATCCAGCAACTGATTCTACAATATCCCTTGGAACAAATTATGATAGAGACAGATGGCCCATGGCCGTTTGAGGGGCTGTTTACGGGCCAGCTTACCCATCCCGCTATGATGAAGGAGAGCTGTCAAGCTATCGCCCGTTTAAAAGGTCTAGCAGTCGAGGAGACGGCTTCTATCCTGTATCAAAATACAAAGCGTTTTTACAAGTTATAAGATTCTTGTTTCTGTCATATCAATTGGGCAGAAGCAGGTGTAGTTTTTTCCTGTTTACGGCTAAACTAAAAAAGATTGGTTTATAAGCGAAGGTAGGTTGAACTAAAAAGTAGTAAACTGTATTATTTTACTTATACAAAATGGTACAAGGTACACGTTAACTTGGTGGAGAAAGGTTGATTTTAGTGGAAAACACTTCGGCATCATCAAATTTCATTCGTAACATAATTATTGATGATCTTGAATCAAAAAAAGTAGATGAGGTCGTGACAAGGTTTCCTCCAGAACCAAACGGCTACTTGCATATAGGACATGCCAAATCTATTTGCTTAAACTTTGAGTTGGCGAAAGAATTTAACGGAAAAGCATTTTTACGTTTTGATGACACGAATCCTACGAAAGAGGATCAGGAATATGTAGAGTCCATCAAGGAAGATGTAAAGTGGCTTGGTTTTGAGTGGAATGAGCTGTATTTTGCATCTAATTATTTCGAGGAAATGTATGAACGTGCGATATTGCTGATTAAAAAGGGGAAAGCGTATGTTTGTGATCTGTCCGCGGAGCAAATGAGAGAATATCGCGGTACCTTAACACAGCCAGGCAAGGAAAGCCCGTATCGCAATCGCAGCATCGAGGAGAATCTGGATTTGTTCGAGCGCATGCGTAAGGGTGAATTTGCGGATGGAGAAAAGGTGTTGCGCGCTAAGATTGACATGACTTCTCCGAACATGAACATGCGTGACCCGGTTCTTTATCGTATCTCGCACGCTACTCACCATAACACAGGTGATACCTGGTGCATTTACCCGATGTATGATTATGCTCATCCATTAGAGGATGCAATTGAAGGGGTTACGCACTCTATCTGTACTCTTGAGTTTGAAGACCATCGCCCTTTGTATGACTGGGTAGTCGCTGAGACAGAAATGAAGCATGTACCGCACCAATACGAATTTGCACGTTTGAATCTAACGCAAACAGTAATGAGCAAGCGTAAATTAAAACAGCTCGTGGATGAAAACATTGTGGATGGATGGGATGATCCGCGAATGCCAACCATCTCAGGGTTACGCCGCAGAGGATTTACTCCGGAATCTATCCGAACCTTTGCTAGAGAGATTGGTGTTGCTCGCAGCTACAGCGTAGTAGATTCTAAGATGCTGGATCATTTTATTCGTGAAGATTTAAAGCTAAAAGCACCACGCACAATGGGCGTAGTAAAACCGCTTAAAGTAGTAATTACTAACTATCCAGAGGGACAAGTGGAGTGGCTCGAAGCTGAAATTAATCCGGAAAACCCAGAGATGGGCTCTCGCTTGATTCCGTTTACGCGTGAAATTTATGTAGAGCAAGATGATTTCATGGAAAACCCACCAAATAAGTATTTCCGACTATTCCCGGGAAATGAAGTTCGACTCAAGCATGCTTATTTCATTAAATGCAACGAGGTCATTAAGGATGAGAACGGCAATGTTATAGAGCTTCACTGCACCTATGATCCTGAAACAAAGAGTGGCTCTGGTTTTACAGGACGCAAGGTAAAAGGGACACTTCATTGGGTAGATGCAACGCATGCTATTCCTGCTGAGTTCCGTCTCTATGAACCATTGATTTTAGATGAAGAGGAAGAAGAGGGCAAAACCTTCCTTGATTATATCAATCCGTCATCTTTAGAGATTCTACAAGGATTTGTAGAGCCGAACATGGCAGAGGCAAAACCTCAAGATAAATTCCAATTTTTCCGCCATGGGTACTTCAATGTTGATCCGAAGCACACAACCGCTGATAAGCTGGTATTTAACTTGATTGTGTCACTGAAAAGTTCATTTGACCCAACGAAAAAATAAGCAAGCCCGATCAAGATGATCAAAAAAAGCTGGTTCTTCCGTTCGAAGAGCCAGCTTTTTGTATCTTGTACGATTTATTTTTGAGAGGCTTATTGCACATCCCGTTTTTTGAAGATCAGGATTGATAAAAAAACCATCAGGGCAATATAAATAGCGATTATCATCAAGGAAAACCAGATGCCTAAATCGGGATAGGCAGGTACAGACAAGCGAGAGACCAACGGATTGTCAGAATACGCTTGTAAGTCCAGATGATTGAAAATCACAAACTTACCCCATACATATTTCTTGGTAAACATACTAACGATGGAACCGGAAAAGTATGCAATGATGGCTACACTAATCGCAAGTGCATTTGTCTTAAATATAGTTGCAGTGAAAAAAGATAGTGTAGCTAAAAAGAATAATGCTGGAATGTTGTAAAAATAGGCTTGTAGTAATGTTATGAAGTCCAAACCGGCCATTGATTCTGTTCCGAAAAAGACTACTCCTACCAAACTGCTAAATAGCATCAAAAATAAAGTAGCAGCAACTAACATGATAAGAACTGTCACATATTTAGAAAGTAAAATGGTTGTACGGCTGCTAGGACGAATCAATAGTTGTTTAATAGTGCCTTCTTTATATTCGTCCGTCAGGATTTGAGAACCTATAACTAGGCCAAATAGAGTAATTAAAAAGCCAAGACCAATTTGCATGAAGACCGAGAATCCAGCATAGCCAATGCCAGATGTCATGTCGGTTGCATAAAATTTACCTATAAGTCCTGCTAATAAAACAAGAACGGCCAGTAAGGAGAAGAATAGCACGGTTTGTCTTTTCGCATTGAGCTTCATGATTTCATTTTGTATGAGATGGAAAAATTTCATCGCTATTTACCTCCTTTTGTCAGGGCTAAGAAGCGATCTTCTAGCGACTTGGTTCTAATTTTAATCTGATAAATAGGGCAATTGCTCTCTACTAAGCGTTGTACAATTACCGGAATGTCCGATTTTTCAATCTGAAGCAGAAGAAGCTTGTCGCTCATTACTTCAACTGTCCAATCGTGTAAAACGTCTACTGCTTGCTGACTGCTTTCTACTTCAAATTCAACAGATAGTCCTTTAACCTCTGTTGCCTGATTGTTAACAATCATTTCTTCAATAAATCGACCTTCTTGGATTACAAGAGCCCGGTCACACATAAGCTCTACTTCAGAGAGTAGGTGACTGGAGACTAGAATGGCGATATTTTCACGTTTGGCTAACTCCCGCAGATAGTCGCGGAGCTGGCGAATCCCTGCTGGATCAAGGCCGTTTGTTGGTTCATCTAGAATCAAAATGGACGGATTGTGTAGCAGAGCTTGAGCAATTCCTAAGCGCTGGCGCATCCCTAGAGAATAGGTTTTTACCTTCTGATTGATAGCACCTGTCAGCTCTACAAGGTCAATAATTTGATGAATGCGTTCCTTCGATACTGGTTGAACAGCCATCCGGGCAAAGTGGATCATGTTCTGCATCCCGGTCATATAGCCATATAGTTCAGGGTTCTCCACAATAGCACCGACATGAGCCATTGCTTTTGACCGATCCTTTTTTATATTGTAACCTTCCACATATATTTCGCCTTCCGTAATGGAAGAGAGGCCAACAATCATGCGAATGGTGGTAGTTTTACCAGAACCATTGGGACCAAGAAAACCATATACCTCTCCACGTTGTACGGAGAACGTCAGGTCTCTAACAAGTGTTTTCCCCGCGACTCTTTTTGTCACGTTTTCTAATTTCACCACTGGTTGGTTAGACATTCAGTTTCCTCCCACATTTTTTAATAATCTTCTATTAGCAAAAGAAATAGACATAGAACATCCTTTTTTTGCTTTTACTAGACTATTATAGTTGAAAAACCTTTCATTGGACTTAACCTACTCTTAAACTTACCTTAAATAAGTGAATGTTACCATTTCAAAGGCGTTTTTATTATGTTTGATTTTATCTAAGAATTGTTAAAACCAGATTAAGGTTAGACGCAAAATTAGAAAAGTAAGGTGGAGTGTAGACGGCCACCAGAACATGCCCTCTAGATTAACAGGTGGAGTAGTTATTATCGGCAAGGGAGGATTACGGTGCTTCGTGTTCCCTCCTTTCCCAGGTAAAGGGGAGGTGTAACACGTGTAGGATTTCTCTTTTATTGGGCATGGGCGTATGGTAACGAAACGGTTGATATGTTTAATCAAGTCGCCTTTGAACGCTATCTAAAAGGGGACTTGCATGTAAAAAGCCGCCTACGCAGGTGCGCAAGCGGCTATATAGAACGAAGTAACCAGTTCTTTACTTTTTAAAGATGCCCATTGGTTTGCCGATTGGTAGGAATTCACGACCAAAATGTGCATTAAGTACACAAGCAGCAGAACCATAGAATGATGAGATAGAAATAAGTAGCTCTGATACTCCAGCAAGAGTATGCATTGGACCTTTAGCGATGCCAAGACTACTGAAAGTAAGTCCAATAAATAAGAAATCAATGAAAACAAAGATGATGAACAGGACTTTATTTGTTTCAGTGGCACCAATTGTCATGAATATGCTAAAGATGAGATATCCAAGGAAAGCAATCCCTAGATGTTTTCCATCTACCTTGGCAGCCATTTCCGCCCCGAAAACCCCCATCTGAATCATCCAAGATAATGCCATAGCAAACCAGAAAAAAGCAAAAGCACCGAAAGCCGTAGTACCAAAAATATTATTGCGTTTCGAATCATTGATGCAAGCAAATAACTGTGCAAATGCTCCTAAGAAAATAGCCCACGGTATAACCATGGATAGGCCTTCAGTGAAGCCAAGTTTTTGCATAGAAGCTACCAATGTTACCATCGCTAAACCAAACAAACCTAATGCCGATGGATCGCAGTTGGTAATCTTCACGGATTGAGTATTCATCCTAGTGTGTTTCCTCCCTATATCTTGCTACGAAAAAATACTTACTTATTCTAAGGCAAGGATAGGGGGATTTGCTATTGTAAATTCTAACAAATGTGTTACATTGCTATATTTGTTATATTCAAAAAACAACAAACGGCTTTTTTATTTGGAAAAGCTATGTTCCATATTAGGAATCAAACACAAAGAAAGCAGTCCTGTTGATTGTCAGGCCTGCTTTTTTAGATAAAGAAGATGGACTACTCCTCCGTGCATGTTTTACTAGTGCTGGATTCAAAACAACTGCAGAAATAGCTGGAATCGCTAGAATGACTGGAGTGACTGGAGTGACTGGAAGAACTGGAAGGACTAGAATGACTGGAACGACTGGAACGACTAGAAGAACTGGAACAGCTAGAAAAGCTAGAATGGCTGGAGGAGGACGATTGGGAATGTGAGCAGCTCGAAGAACTAGATTTGTGATGGTGGTCACAACATTTTGCCCTCACTAGAACAATGACTCGCACAATTGCTGTGGAATGGCAAATCGGATCTATTACCAAGACTGTAAAGATATCTTTTCCAGTAAAATTGTGTTTTGGTTTATAAGCGTATCGACCATCGATTAAAAGTTTAAGACTACCGTGTTTTGGAGAAGACAGAAGTTTAAATAAGAGAGTGTTTCGGCTTGGATTAGCAATTTTAATAAACGATTTAATTCCTTCGCCTTGACGAACGACGATTCCATTATTTGCCGCCTGTAGTGGGAGGCAGGCTCCTTGGAAAGGTATCGTTACTACATTGGACAGGACAGTAATAGGAATTCGGCGCCCTTTTGAAAAGACCAGTGTACCAGTCAATCTTGCTTGACTACTGATTTTGGCTGGTGATGGAACAGTGACTACACGGAATTGATAAGTAACACTTACGGATTTTACTCTTTCAGGAATGGTCCCAAGACTGATGCCAGTTACGGGTGAAGCACCGGGCTGAGGAAATCCATTTACAGTGACGCTATTTGGTACAAACACAGTCCCTGTAGGAGTTTCATTAAACAAAAAGGCGTTAGTTAAAATCCCCTTACTTTTTCTATTACGTATTCGAGCTGTGAATGTAATGATGCTCCCAACCGCGACAAATGAGGTATTAGCTGAGAGTTTAACAATAATTTTTTTGTCGGGATGATGGTCACAATCGCGTGATGAAATATTCACGGTAATTTGTTCACCTCCAGGATTATTAAAAAATGGGGTAGCCCGAGTTTTAAATGACGAATGTAGAGTAAAAAAGCCGGGCTACTCACATGAGGTAACCTGGTATTCTTATTAACTGGTTACCCATAATGCCTATCATCTTTTAAGAGGAAAAGGATGATATATACAGAGTGAAGCTAAGAATTACTCATGCGTAATTCTGGTAATTGGTGCGGGTGTATTAGGAATTACATGATAGGAACATGAAACCAAACTTGCTTTCCCTACATTTTTCAAAGAAAGAAAATATACTGTGTCAGATCACCTCTTTAGCCAGATGAAGTTTTCCGTAGCCATAGCTAAAGGGAGAACATAGGAGACAGGAGGAAGGTGTAGGGATGTAAACGCAAGTATGGTACCTCCTTTAACTAAGATAGTTATGTATATGTGTCGTTATGGTAGAAGGGTCACGATCAAACTTGGTTTGGGTTAAAAATGGTCATATGTAATAGGGATACTAGTCTAGTGATATCGTAAAAAGATGTTGTAATGCCTATTTTTTACAAGCAAATCAATGTTTTTAAAATTAATGATAACCGAGTCTTTGGGTTTTCCATAAGATATCACATATTGTTAAGGGAGGTGTGATTTTTTGCGATACGATAATCATGATGATTTACAAAAGATTAAAGACGGATTGATTGAATCGGAATTATTTGACTTTATGCGGCGAAATCCAACAGATAAATATAAAATGCATGGACATTGTACGTCCAGCTTTTCTAGATCTTCATGTACACATTTCACCACTTTTTGTCCGATAACAGGCCCAACAGGGGCAACGGGAGCCACGGGGGCAACGGGAGCCACGGGGGCAACGGGGGCAACGGGAGCCACGGGGGCAACGGGGGCAACGGGAGCGACAGGAGCCACGGGAGCGACAGGAGCCACGGGAGCGACAGGGGCAACGGGAGCCACGGGAGCCACGGGAGCCACGGGAGCCACGGGAGCCACGGGAGCCACGGGAGCCACGGGAGCCACGGGAGCCACGGGAGCCACGGGAGCCACGGGAGCAACAGGGGCAACGGGGGCAACGGGAGCGACAGGAGCCACGGGAGCGACAGGAGCCACGGGAGCAACAGGGGCAACAGGAGCCACGGGAGCGACAGGAGCCACGGGAGCAACAGGGGCAACGGGAGCGACAGGGGCCACAGGGGCCACAGGAGCGACAGGAGCCACGGGAGCGACAGGAGCCACGGGAGCCACGGGAGCGACAGGAGCGACGGGAGCGACAGGAGCAACGGGAGCCACAGGAGCGACAGGAGCGACAGGAGCCACGGGAGCGACAGGAGCCACGGGAGCCACAGGAGCGACGGGAGCGACAGGAGCAACAGGAGCCACGGGGGCAACAGGAGCCACGGGAGCGACAGGAGCCACCGGCCCAACAGGTCCAACCGGTGGAGGTTCAATCATTCCATTCGCATCCGGTATTCCTCTTGCATTATCTACGCTTGTCAGTGGCCTTGCTGGAACTATTGGATTAGTTGGTTTTGGTAGCTCTGGCCCAACAGTATTTGCCCTAGGAAGCACTATCGATTTGACTGGAGCAGCAGGTACGCTTCTCAACTTTGCCTATTCTGTACCACGTGACGGTATTATTACGTCCATCTCGGCGTTCTTTAGTACGGCAGTAGAAGTGTTTATATCTATTGCAGGTTCAGCAACTATCACAGCTCAGCTCTACAGTTCGCCTACTCCTAATAACATCTTTACCCCAATTCCAGGAGCAATTGTGACATTAACGCCTTCTCTTACAGGACTTGTCCCTATTGGTACGATAAGTAATGGCCTTACCACAGGATTAGCGATACCAGTAACAGCACAAACCCGTCTATTAATGGTGTTTTCTATCACTACTACTGGTTTAACAGCAGTCACTGCTGTCACAGGTTATGCAAGTGCAGGTGTGACTATCGCATAATTCAATATGAATGAAATATCCCTCGAAGCTTGAGGGATATTTTTTTGTTTCATAATAGGCAATTTTTTGTTAAATGGATGTACCCGGAATGAATGGGGAATAAATAATCCAAAGGTAATATAGCCCTATAAATCGCCAATCATCGCTTTTACTATACGGCATAGTGAACGATTTATTGTCAATTAAACTTGTTACATATTGGAACTGAATATGCGCTCAGTTGTGAAAATATATTGTCTACTCGCTAGAGGCTTGATAAGATAAGTAAGCGATCACTTTCAACAAAATTAAATAACAAGTACATTTATATTTATACGAATAATGATATACCCCCTGTTTTTATAGCTTTTTCACTTAGTGTAATCGAATATTTTCCCCAATGATCGTAGGTTACTTTTTCTCAATCACCGTACATTTTTTTTGTAAATATTTTAAGTTTTTTTAGCGAGGTGCTGGAATGAAAAAATATGGTTTAGCAGTGCAAATCCTTATTGGTCTTGTATTAGGTATTACAGTTGGTGCAATTTTTTATAATAATCCTGTTATAGAAGGTTATCTAAAGCCCATTGGGGATATTTTTCTTCACTTGATTAAAATGATCGTAGTCCCAATTGTAATTGCTAGCTTAATTGTCGGCGTAGCAGGTGTAGGCGACATAAAGAAACTGGGGAAAATTGGCGGTAAGACAATCTTGTATTTCGAGATTATTACTACGATTGCTATTGTCGTAGGTTTACTTGCAGCTAACGTCTTCAAGCCTGGTGTTGGGGTTAACATGGCTGAGTTGACTAAGACTGATATCAACAAATATGTTCAAACGGCAGATCAAGCCACTCATCATAGCTTTGTAGATACTTTTGTCAATATTGTACCGACAAATGTGTTTGAGGCTATTGGTAAAGGGGACATGCTGGCGATTATTTTCTTCTCTGTATTGTTTGGACTAGGTGTGGCAGCAATTGGAGAAAAAGGCAAACCAGTATTACAATTCTTCCAAGGTGTGGCAGACGCCATGTTCTGGGTAACGAATCAGATTATGAAATTTGCTCCGTTTGGTGTGTTCGCTTTAATTGGAATTACAGTATCTAAGTTTGGCTTACAATCTCTTGTTCCATTGGCCAAGCTCATGATTTTGGTATATGGAGCGATGTTCTTCTTTATTATCGTGGTGCTAGGTATTGTAGCTAGAATTAGTGGAATTCGCATCTTTACGATAATGAAAATCCTAAAAGATGAAATGCTACTAGCTTATACAACAGCTAGCTCAGAGACTGTATTGCCTAAGATTATGGAGAAGATGGAGAAATTCGGCTGTCCAAAGGCAATTACTTCCTTTGTGGTTCCGACTGGATATTCCTTCAATCTAGATGGCTCCACACTCTATCAGGCAATTGCAGCTATTTTCATCGCCCAAATGTACGGTATCGATCTATCTCTTTATCAACAGATTACACTAATGCTGGTTCTGATGGTAACATCTAAAGGGATTGCGGGTGTGCCAGGGGTATCCTTTGTTGTATTGCTTGCTACGCTGGGAACGGTAGGAATTCCGTTGGAGGGCTTAGCGTTTATTGCAGGGATTGACCGTTTGCTAGATATGGCACGAACTGTTGTTAACGTTATTGGGAATGCCTTAGCTGTTGTAGTTATTTCGAAATGGGAAAAAGAATATGATCCCGAAAAAGGAAAGCAGTATGTTGCTACTCTCTAACGGGATGAATTGAATAAGTGCAAAAAGGTTGTCGGCAGATGGTCGGCAACCTTTTGTTGTATGAATTGGTTCGCATGGCAGGGGGAATCAATTGCGCTACACAACGATTGCTAGGGTAAGGGCAGAGACTTGGCGATTTTTTACTTTTACTTTATGCTTAAGAAGTAAAAAAGCGGGGAGGTAAGATATATGGCTATTTTAAAAAACGACTGGGCTCCGTTGTTAGAGGATGAATTTCAGAAACCTTATTACTTACAATTACGAGAGTTTTTGCGAAACGAATATGCTACGAAAACGATATATCCAGATAAATATGATATTTTTAATGCTTTGCACCATACACCTTATCAACAGACGAAGGTAGTTATTTTAGGACAAGACCCTTATCATGGTCCGAATCAAGCACATGGATTAAGCTTTTCAGTTAATCCAGGCACGAAAATACCCCCTTCTCTCGTAAATATTTATAAGGAATTGCGAGACGACCTAGGGTGTTTCATTCCGAATCATGGATATTTAGTCTCCTGGGCGAAGCAAGGTGTTCTTTTGTTAAACACAGTACTTACAGTTAGAGATGGAGAAGCCAATTCTCATAAGGGGAGAGGCTGGGAGCTTTTCACTAATCGCGTGATTGAAGAGATAAACAAGCGGGATAAGCCAGTGGTCTTTATTTTATGGGGAAGACATGCTCAAGATAAAAAAAGTATGATTGATACCAATAGACATTATATTTTAGAATCAGTTCATCCAAGTCCGTTATCTGCGAGTAGGGGATTTTTCGGTACAAAACCGTTCTCAAAAGCGAATCAATTTCTTGTAAAAATAGGAGAAGAACCAATTGATTGGCAAATTCCCACGTTAAGCTAGATACGAACGGAAGGAATTGTTTTCTATTTAGCTAGGTGTTTTTATACAGATGTTTGCAATTGCCTAATCAGATCGATACTGTTAGAATTTATAAAATAGGTATATATTTGAATAAGTGAGTTGGATAACATGACGAACTATGAAGCTGAATTTAGCAATTTGGTCAGGACATTTCGCAAGCGTCATATGGGAAAGGGACCTAGTCAAATAAAAACTACATTTTGCAAAAACTGGGCGATCTGTGAAATGCAAGGGAATCTTTCTCCTGTAGAAAAATTCATTGCAACGGCAGATACAGGTAAGCAAATGCTTCGTTCAGCTAGGACTGAAATGGTCAAGGAGATGTACCAGAAAACGCGTCCTGTGGAGATGGAAGAGCTTCTTGGAGCTAAGTTTATAGACCTATTCGTAGATATTGATATTGAAAGTGACTTTGGGATGTCCATTTTTGTTTTTGACCAAGATATTGAGCGCAAATTTGGATCGGATCGCTAATCATAAGCTTACTTATATTTCAATAAGAGCAGTTGGAACTTGGTAGCGTACCTGCTAAAGACTAACCGCCGCAAGTTGCCTCCTTGTATTTCAAGGTAGGTTTAGCTTGTGGCATTTTTTATTTGGTGTAAAGGACTATTACATGGATGGAAGGAAGAGGGCTATGAGCAAGAAAGTATCAACCTTACGTGCCGTCATGAGATACGATGGAGAGGTTTTTCAAGACATAGACGATGAAATTGCCTGTGAATATCCATTAACCATTATGGTAAATGGCATGGAATTTGCGACCATGGTATGTACGCCGGAGCATATGGAGGAGCTTCTTCTTGGGTTCCTTGCATCAGAGGGGATTATTAGACTTCCAGATGATGTAGAGTCATTTTCCATCAATCAGAAAACGGGTTTTGCTTATGTAGAGGTAAAAAATAAAGGCAAGCTTTCACCGCAGCATTCCAAGCGTTTTATCGGCTCCTGCTGTGGTAAAAGTCGGCAGTTTTATTTGCAAAATGATGTCCGAACCGCTAAAACCATCATGTCAAAGCAGCAAATTAGCGTTCAAGATTGCCAGGCAATGATTAAGCATATGCAAGAACATTCCTCTTTTTTTAAGCAAACAGGCGGTGTTCATAATGCTGCCTTATGCAATACAGAAGGAGTCGTGGTGACAAGAACCGATATTGGGAGACACAATGCATTAGACAAGATATATGGATTTTGTTTGAAGAATCGGATTGGTTTATCGGATAAGGTTATTGCCTTTAGTGGAAGGATATCCTCAGAGGTATTGTTAAAGGTAGCGAAAATTGGTGTAGGAATCGTTCTCTCCAAATCAGCACCTACAGATCTTGCACTTGATCTTGCGGAAGAGCTGGGTATTACGACAGTTGGGTTTATCCGGGGGAATACGCTTAATGTATATACGCATCCAAAACGAATAATAGAGACACAGTCTGTAAAATGTGAAAGCTCTTATGATGTATAATATGTTGTAGGGACAAACATAATGGGCGTTTCATAAAGCACCTGTACACTAAAGGAAAGTGTGACATATTATGAATAGAACTCACCGATTTAAACGAAAAGCTCTTCCGGTTGAAGAAGCACAAAAGCGCATTCTTTCCCGCATAACAATCATGAATACGGAAGTGATTTCATTAGTTGACAGTATAGGAAGAAGATTAGCCGAGCCTATATATGCCACTAATAATATCCCTGCTTTCCCAAGAGCAGGTATGGATGGGTATGCTATTAGGTGTGCAGGAATTGAGAAGGCAACACCAGCAGAGCCGCTTACTTATCGAATTGTGGGAGATATTGCAGCAGGGAGTGCTCCCACAATGAAGCTGAACAAGGGAGAAGCTGTTCGAATCATGACCGGCGCTAGCGTTCCTGAAGGTGCTAATGCAGTGGTTATGTTTGAACAAACACAGGAATACGAACAAAATGAACAAGCTTTTGTACAGGTCAAACATAATGTGGGACAGGGTCAGAATATTGCACAGGTAGGAGAAGAAATCCAAGAGGGGCAGATCATAATAGAGTCTGGGAGAATCATTCAGCCGGGTCAAATGGCATTGCTCTCTACGTTTGGCTATCACCGTGTAAAGGTATTTACTCAGCCTAAAGTAGGTATTTTTGCTACAGGGACGGAATTGCTGCCAATTGATGAGCCTCTCCAGCCTGGCAAAATTCGCAATAGCAACAGCTATATGATCCAGGCATTGGTGGAAGCCTCTGGTGCAATCCCTTGTCTATACGGAATTATTCCAGACAACAAGGAACAAGCAAAGGCTTTATTGGAAGAAGCTTTTCAAGAGATGGATATTGTGATTACCACAGGTGGCGTATCAGTTGGTGATTATGATATTATGGCAGAAATCATTCGCGAGCAAGGGGAAGAGATGTTGTTTAACCGGGTATCCATGAGACCTGGCAGTCCTACCTCAGCAGCAGTCATTCATAACAAATTACTATTTGGCTTGTCCGGGAATCCGGGGGCATGTTTTGTTGGTTTTGAATTGTTTGTTAAGCCGGCTATTCGGGCCATGTTGGGTGCTAAAGAGGCCCTTCCTGCTGTAATGGAAGCCTTTTTAGCTACTGATTATGATAAAGGCTCTCCCCATGTGCGTTACGAACGGGGCACATTATGGATTGAAAAGGGACTAGTCAAGGTAAAGTCGATTGGTGTGACTAAATCAAGCCATATGCTTTCCATACAGGATGCTGATTGTCTCCTTAAGATCCCTTCAGGTAAATTAGGAGCAGTTAAAGGAGATTTAATTCAGGTAATCCCACTTCAGTACGATGTCACCTAAGGAAGGGAGCTGTGGCCAATGGACCAGAAGATTTCACATACAAAAGTAACGGACCAATTGCAACGTCCATTGCGAGATCTGCGCATTTCTGTTACCGATAAGTGCAATTTTAGGTGCCGTTATTGCATGCCAGAAGAAATTTTCCACAAGGATTTTCAGTTCCTACCCAAAGAGAAGCTGCTCTCGTTTGAGGAAATAGAACGACTTACTCGCATTTTTGTAGGTATGGGTGTTGAAAAAATCCGATTAACCGGTGGAGAGCCCTTATTGCGTAAGGATATAACGATCTTGATCCAAAAAATCAGGCAGATTGAAGGCGTAAAGGATATCGCACTGACAACTAACGGTTCGCTGCTAGAAAAGTTTGCCCTCCCGTTAAAGGAAGCAGGACTTGATCGAGTATCGGTAAGCTTGGACAGTCTTGATGATGATCGGTTTGGCTATATGAATGGGCGGGGAATTAAAGTAAGTACGGTGTTAAAAGGTATCGAGGCCGCACAAAAAGCAGGGCTCGGGATCAAGATAAACATGGTAGTACAAAAAGGAGCAACAGATCCGGATATACTTCCTATGGCCCGCTATTTTAAGGAAGCTGGGATTACGCTGCGGTTTATTGAGTTTATGGATGTCGGAAATGCAAATGGCTGGGAATTGAAACAGGTGGTACCGAGCCGAGATATTCTAGAGATGATTAACCGGGAAATGCCGGTAGAACCAGTAGAGGCTGAGTATTTTGGAGAGGTTGCGAAACGTTACCGTTATTTAGGGACCGATACAGAGCTTGGATTTATCTCTTCGGTCACACAAGCCTTCTGCTCTTCCTGTACAAGAGCCCGCTTGTCTGCCGAAGGTTATATATATATGTGTTTATTTGCTACAGAAGGAATAGATGTAAGAAGTCGCCTTCGCGATGGAACCACGGATAAAGAATTGACCCGCTATGTTCAACAGCTATGGTCAAATCGCAAGGATCGTTATTCAGAAGAACGTCTTTCAGCTACACAGGGGTTACCACGAAAAAAGGTGGAAATGTCTCATATAGGTGGATAAATAAACGTAGGCTATCTAAAAAAATACGACAATCAGAGAGAGGATACAAAGATTTCCTAATAGGGGAAATCAGTATTCTCTTTCTGTTTTTTGGCCTCAATAAAGAAGTGTAGAAGTCATCATGTAAGCATAAGAAACTAGTAGATTTGAAATAATAGTAGTAAGGAACACTTTACAGTTTGACCAATAAATGGTTTTGGTGTAAATAATAAGATATATTCTATTTTATTTCGCTACTATTGTTCTTAAAAATCAAAAAATTAAGAACTGCGAATCCATTTAAAGTTAGGGGGACCCTTTATGAATGGTGGAAAATCTAATTCTTCCTCATTCGTCCCGTATGTTCCTGCATCACGTTCCTTGCCAGAGCTTACTGTGGTTGCAGTCGTATTGGGATTAATCTTAGCTGTTGTTTTTGGAGCAGCCAATGCCTATTTAGGACTTAAAATTGGTTTAACAGTCAGTGCATCTATCCCGGCTGCTGTTATTTCGATGGCGATTTTACGTGGTATTTTGCGTCGAGAGTCTATCTTAGAGAACAATATTGTGCAAACAATGACTACTGCTGGTGAAGCCGTTGCGGCGGGTGCTATTTTTACGTTGCCGGCTTTGTTTCTATGGAATGTTGTACCTAGTCAATTAACGATCAGCTTTATTGTGCTAACAGGTGGTTTTTTAGGCGTATTAATGATGATACCGTTACGTCGTCTGTTGATTGTAAACGAGCATCAAACGCTGCCTTACCCGGAAGGTACTGCTTGCGCGGAAGTTCTGATTTCTGGTGAAAAAGGGGGCAATAGCGCTAAGCTGGTCTTTACGGGGTTCGGACTAGGGGCTTTAGTAAAAGCATTAGGCGATGGATTTAAGCTATTTAAGACCGAAGTAGAGACAGGCATTGCCAATTTTAAAAATGCATTGATTGGATTGGATACATATCCGGCTCTGCTTGGCGTGGGATATATTATTGGCCCCAAAGTGTCTGGAGAGATGATGGCAGGCGGAATACTTGCGTGGGTTGTAATGATACCAATGATTAGCTTTTTTGGTATGCATAATTCCGAGGCAATTCAGCCAGCTTCCGGTATGATTGCTTCCATGGACGCATGGGCTATCTGGGGAGACTATATTCGCTATATTGGTGCGGGTGCTGTAGCTACAGGTGGTTTAATTAGCTTAATCAAAACGTTACCAATCTTATATTATTCATTGCGTGATACACTTGCAGGTTTAGACAAAGGCAATAATCAATCGCTAGTGGAGCGTACCGATCGTGATATTTCGAAGACATGGCTCTTACTCGGCATAATAGCAATCATCTTATTAATCGCCTTCTCACCGTTTACAGAAGTGGGGATGATAGGGGCTGTAGCTATTGCTATTTTTGGATTTTTGTTCGTTACAGTGGCTTCTCGTATCGTTGGGCTGATAGGTAGCTCCTCCTCACCTGTCTCAGGAATGACGATTGCTACCTTACTCATTGTTACAGTGGTATTTAAATCAATGGGTGTAACGGGTCAAACAGGAATGGTCACTGCTTTAATTGTGGGAGCGATCGTGTGTACTGCACTTGCTGTCGCGGGTGATATTTCACAGGATTTAAAAACAGGCTATTTGGTCGGAGCTACTCCGTGGAAGCAACAGATAGCAATGATGCTCGGGGTGTTGATCTCAGGTCTGGTCATCGGTTATGTCCTTGTTATTTTACATGAAACATATGGAATGGGGACCAGGGATTTAGCGGCACCAAAGGCAGTTCTAATGAAAATGGTAATTGAAGGGCTTATGGATAATAACCTGCCGTGGGATTTAATTTTTATTGGTGCGGCTACCGCCATTTGTGTTGAATTCTTAGGCCTTCATTCCTTGACTGTAGCAGTAGGGATTTATTTACCGATCCACACCAGTGCACCGATTATGGTAGGTGGCTTGGTTCGTTGGCTAGTGGAATTTTACTCGAAGGATAAAAGCCGCAGAAAGCTACGTTTGGAAAGAGGAACGCTGTTTGCATCTGGTCTAATTGCGGGTGAGTCGCTGTTAGGGGTAGTGATTGCTATGCTCATTTCAGCAAAAATAACGATGCCAGAGCATGTTATGTTTGAAAATGGCTTGGTAAGCACGGTTATCTTCGCAATAGTAGCGACCGTCCTTTTCTGGGTGTCCATGCGTGCCAAAGAGCGGAGCAGTAGCCTTTAATGCTCTCATATCAGGTGTCAATTCCTATGGAACTTGCTTATTACTAAAGTGTAGGTGAGAGGAGCATGCGGATTTTTACAAAGAAACAGCATCGAAATCTATTGACGATGAGACCTATGTTGACAAAACGGATTACACTGGAGAACACAGAAGAAGGCATTTCTACCGTGATTATCCCTCGCGATAGCTGGTTGGAACGATTGTCTGTACGCTATTTGAGACAGCCTGCCGTTTTCCGTATCAAGCTAGATACACTGGGGAGTTATGTGATTACTAGATGTACAGGTGCACATACCGTAGCAGAAATTGCCGATGAAATTCGACATGAATTTGGTGAACAAGCAGAGCCTGTACTACCACGACTAAGCCAATTCTTGCAAATGATTGACTCGAATCAATGGGTAACGTGGAGAGAGCACGAGTAGAGGAAGAGCCAATGACTGATCAGATGAGATCAATCATTGGCTCATTGTATGATTTATTTAAAAAACCATTTCATCTTTTTTAAAGCTTGCTTGGTTGTATGATAGCGAACAGGAATATCAAAGAGTGTAGTCTGCTTCAACACACTTTTTTGATGGGAGAAAATTTCAAAGCTTCCTTTTCCATGATAGCTACCGATACCGCTATTACCAACCCCTCCAAATGGTAAATAGGGAGTAGCAATATGAAAGACCGTATCATTAATACAACCCCCGCCAAAGGAGAGGTGGGACAGGACTTGCTTCTGCGTCTCTTTATTTTCGGTGAAAAGATAAAGAGCTAGTGGCTTCGGCTGCGCATTTACCTTAGAAATAGCTTCAGCCAGATCATCGTAGGTTAGGATTGGGAGAATAGGTCCAAAAATCTCGTTCTGCATGACCGGGTCCTGCCAGGTTACGTTATCTAAGAGAGTAGGCTCAATCGCTAACGTACTAGGGCTTGTATTTCCCCCATGGATGACCTTTTTCTCATCCAGATACCCAAGCAATCGCTCAAAATGTCGTTTATTTACAATATGAGTATAATCGGAATTATGTAAGGCGTCAGGATAAAGCTCTTGAATAAAGGTCTTGAGCTGTCTAATGAGTTCCTGTTTTACTGAGGAGTCCACAAGTAAATAATCGGGTGCTACACAGGTTTGGCCAGCATTTAGAAATTTGCCCCAAACAATTCGCTTAGCAGCCAAACGCAGGTTAGCATCTCGATGTACAATGCACGGACTTTTTCCGCCCAATTCAAGTGTTATCGGAGTTAGATGCTTGGAGGCCGCTTCCATTATCACACGGCCAACAGGGACACTACCTGTAAAAAAGATATAGTCAAACTTCTCTGCTAGCAACTGATTACTGACTTCAATCCCTCCCTCTACTACACAAATAAATTCTGCAGGAAAGGTCTGTTCAATTAACCGCCGAATAAGATTGGAGGTTCTAGGTGTAAGCTCTGACGGCTTGACAACAGCACAATTCCCGGCAGCAATAGCACCAATTAACGGTAACAGGGCGAGTTGAAATGGATAGTTCCATGGGGCAATAATCAGTGTGACACCATAGGGTTCAGGGTAAAGGTAACCCTTGGAACCAAAGTGGGTAAGTGCTGTTTTGACTCGTTTTGGCTTTACCCAGTTTTGTAAATGTTTACAGATATAACGAATTTCCTCCAGCACGATTCCAATTTCAGTTGAGTAGGATTCAAATTGTGATTTATGCAAATCGGCCTGTAGAGCTTCGTAGATTTGTTGTTCGTGCAAGATGATGGCATTACGTAAGTTTTGGAGTGCTTCTATTCGGAATGCAACGTGTTTTGTTTGTTGCGTGTGAAAGAATTGATGCTGCTTGGCTACTAATTCTTGAATAGGGTTCATAAGCGCCTCCGTTCATTTTCCCAAGTATCCTGAGTTTATCATTGACAAAATATCGAATCAAATATTGCATGAATACTTAGATAATTAAACATAAAATATTCTGAAAAATAGATTGACGAACCTGAGGTTGTGAGGTAGAATCTGTAAATACGAAAGTAGCCTAAAAGGAAAAGGAGATGAGTAACGTGAGAATGATGTTGGTTCCCAATGCAAAGCAAATACAATTTCATATCTCCTGTAATCTATCTCTTATGTCCAAGGCATCACTGTCTTGATTAAACGTAGGTAAAAAACTAAGAGTGTAGGTTACAGCAGTTTGTAACGTGCGCTTTTTATGACAGAACAGATGTAAAGACATGTCGCACATAGTGACGTGTCTTTTTTGGTTCTGTCAGATATTGGGTTCATGCGAGAAGGGAGAGAGAATGCATGATAGCTGTATTTCAAAAGTTAGGCTGGTTTTTTCGTGAAGAGTGGAAAAGATACTCCATTGCAGTCGTTTTTTTGGTGATAAATGGGGTATTGGAAGTTTTACCTCCGAAGCTAATGGGGACATCGATTGACCAAATTTTTGCTGGCTCTATGACAACCACAAGATTGTTCCTCATGATTGGCTTATTGCTGGCAATCGCTTTAAGTAATTATGGAGTCACTTATATTTGGATGAGAAATTTGTTCGGTGGCTCGTTTTTGGTCAGTAGGAAATTGCGCTCCAATTTAATGGGACAATTTTTAACAATGACCCCAACCTTTTATGAAAAAAATCGGACGGGAGATCTGATGGCTCGGGCGACGAACGATATTCAAGCAGTATCGCTAACCGCCGGGTTTGGGATTCTTACCTTAGTGGATGCGACTGTCTATCTGGGGGTTATTCTCCTTACAATGACGGTCGTAATTAGCTGGAAGCTTACCCTCATTTGTGTTTTACCAATGCCGCTGGCAGCTTACATACTAAGTAAGTATGGGGAGATGCTTCATAAAAGATTTACAGATGCACAGGATGTTTTTGGAAAAATGAATGATCAGGTGCTGGAGAATATTTCAGGTGTCCGGGTGGTTCGTGCTTATGTACAGGAAGCGGCAAGTAGGAAGAGCTTTCGAGAAATCTCTGAGGAAACGTATAAGAAAAACCTGTCCGTTGCCCGTATCGATTCACTATTTGAGCCAACGATGAAGTTGCTAAATGGTATAAGTTTTTTATTAGGCATTGGGTTTGGAGCGTATTATGTTTACCATCAAGAAATTACAATAGGCGATATGATTTCATTTAACATTTATTTAGCTATGCTGTCTTGGCCGATGTACGCGATTGGGGAGCTAGTTAATATTATGCAGCGGGGTAATGCTTCTTTGGATCGTGTGAACGAAACACTTGCTTATGAACCGGATGTTCAGAATGGGTCCGATCTAGTGGATGTGCCAACACCGGCTACCATCTCATTTCAGGATGTCACCTTCCGTTACCCTTCATCTGAAGTAGATAATTTAAAAAATATAACGTTTGAACTGAGCCGAGGGCAAACCTTGGGAATCGTTGGACGTACAGGCAGCGGCAAGACAACTTTGATACGTCAGCTTCTGCGTGAGTATCCGTTAGGCAAAGGAGAAATCTTGATTTCAGGAACTCCCATGCAAAAAATTGCGAACGAGCAAGCAGTGGGCTGGCTAGGATATGTTCCGCAAGGGCAAATCTTATTTTCTAAAACCATTTT
This sequence comes from Brevibacillus sp. 7WMA2, assembly GCF_010748895.1. NCBI lineage: Bacteria > Bacillati > Bacillota > Bacilli > Caryophanales > Paenibacillaceae > Brevibacillus > Brevibacillus sp. 7WMA2. Next base: position 3,596,159 of record NZ_CP048799.1, on the reverse strand, counting down.
ACAAAACATTCGATTTGGTAAACCGACCAGCTCGATGGCTGAAATCGAGCATGCGTTGGTGATGTCGGCTTTTCAAAAGGACATTGCCTACTTACCAGAACGATTGGATACGATGGTTGGAGAGAAGGGTGTCTCCTTGTCTGGGGGCCAGAAGCAACGCGTCTCGATAGCCCGTGCGCTAATAGCTGACCCAGAGATTCTTTTGTTAGACGATGCTCTTTCTGCGGTAGATGCTAAAACAGAGACGGAAATTATCACTCATATTCGTCAGGAGCGAGCAGGTAGGACCACGTGGATTACCACGCACCGCCTGTCAGCAGTTCAGCATGCCGATTTAATTATCGTAATGGATGATGGAACCATTGTGGAACGTGGAACTCATGATCAGCTTATGAAACAGGATGGCTGGTATAAACAACAATATGAACGTCAGCAAATCGAGGCAACTTTAACAGATGGAGAGTGAGAGACATGGGTAGGCCTTCTAAAAGGTTATGGCAATATGCCTTGCAGTTTAAGAAAACCCTCATCTTGGCTTTAACCATGCTATCATTAGCGGTTGTAGCTGACCTGATGGGGCCGATTTTAGTCAAACAGATGATTGATGTGCATATACGAGGAATCGAGTATAGCTGGTATCAGAGCGAACAGGGGAGTGAAGCTGTTGCTTACCGAGGCCAGTATATAAAACGAAGTGATCATTGGGGGCCTGATGAGCAAAAAGGAAAAGAAGTTCGCATCTTACAGATCGGGCGAGAATATTACTTCATTGATCAACCGATTGCATTTGATGGGGAACGAACTTTTGAAAATGGAGTTATTCTGATTCAAAAGGGTTCGGACAAAGCGGTGTACCCTGCTGAAAAATTAACGTCAGCGGAGGTGTTTGCATTATATAAACCGGAAGTGCCGCCGCTTATTGCCCTTTGTTTGATTTACTTTGGCTTATTGGCTGTGATCTCCCTCCTGTTATATGTTAAAAAGTATTGGTTACAAATCTCCGCGAACCAGATTATTCAAAAGATGCGTGTAGACGTCTTTGACCATATACAGCGACTTCCGATTCGGTATTTTGACAATTTACCAGCAGGAAAAGTGGTTGCACGAGTGACCAATGATACAGAGGCAATTCGAGATCTCTATCTAACCGTGCTCTCGAACTTTTTTACGGGGATTATCTATATCACAGGTATTCTGGTCGCTATGTTCTTGCTAGATCCTATGCTAGGTGCCCTTTGTCTTGTGATCATTCCCATTTTGGTCGTGTGGATTTACGTCTATCGATATTTTGCTTCCCGTTTTAACCATGTCATTCGGGCAAGAATCAGTGATATTAATGGGATGATTAATGAATCGATTCAAGGAATGGCTATCATTCAGGCCTTCCGTCGTCAAAGGGAGACAAAGGAAGAGTTCGAGGAATTAAATTATGATCATTTTAAATACCAAAACAAATTACTGCTGCTCAACTCACTTACTTCCCATAATCTAACCAATTTCCTGCGAATTGTGGGATTTGCCCTGTTATTGTGGTATTTTGGAGCACAGTCTTTAACATTGGGCAACGTATTGTCCCTTGGAATGATGTATGCCTTTTTGGAATATATCGTTCGGCTCTTCAATCCAATTAGTGGGATTGTTAACCAGTTACCACAATTAGAACAAGCATTGGTGGCAGCCGAACGCGTATTTGAATTAATCGATGAATCGGGTATTCCAGTAACTGATGGTAAAATGGATCGATATAGGGGAAATGTGAAATTCGAAAATGTATGGTTTGCTTACAAGGATGAGGAATACGTGCTAAAAAATATCTCCTTTGAGGCGAAGGAAGGTCAAACCATTGCATTGGTTGGTCATACAGGATCAGGCAAGAGCTCCATCATGAATATCCTATTTCGATTTTATGATTTTGACAAAGGGAAAGTAACCATTGATGGCAAGGAGATTCAGGAATGGCCCAAACAATATGTACGTCAGCATATGGGAATCGTACTACAGGAGCCGTTCTTATTTACGGGAACGATTGCTAGCAATGTCAGTCTAGGCGACCCCAATATTTCTCGGGAAAGGATTGAGAAAGCTCTAGATGATGTAGGGGCCAGACAGTTGTTTGCCCATCTAAGCAAAGGTTATGATGAGCCTGTTGTGGAGAAAGGAAGTACGTTATCAGCGGGACAACGTCAAATCGTGTCATTTGCTCGTGCCCTTGCCTTTGACCCGGCTATTTTAATTTTGGATGAAGCAACCGCTTCTATTGATACAGAGACGGAGTCCGTCATTCAAAAGGCGCTGGATGTAGTGAAGAGGGGACGTACTACCTTTATTATTGCACATCGCCTTTCTACGATTCGTCAGGCAGATTGTATTCTGGTCCTTGATAGAGGGGAAATTGTAGAACGCGGTAACCATGATGAATTAATGCAAATCAAAGGCAAGTATTATCAAATGTACCAGCTACAGCAAGGTGAAACGCGGGAGATAGGAGTATAGGACTTAGTAGAGGGAGGACACTATGGCGTTTCCTGCTCATATTGAAAAAGAGATTACAGAGCATACCATTCTTTGTGACAGACGGGGAAATTTGCGACCAGAGGCCATTGGCTGGTCGCGTTATCCCTTGCACGATTGTCAGATACCGGGGCATTTAGGGCGGAAAAAGAAGTGGAATTTTTGGTTTATTGTAAATAATCAAGTTATTATAACGGTAGCTGTTTGTCATTTGGATTATATCGGAGTAGCATTTTTTCATTTGATCGATCTTCAATCGGGTCAGAAGGTGGAGCAAACGGTAAAGGTGCCCTTTGCAAGAGAAATATATTTGCCTGATTCTGTCCATGGTGATGTTCATTTTCAACATAAGCATCTTCAGATTTCTTTTACGTCTCAGCAGACGACTACAATGATCGTGGTTGATGGGATGAATAGAGAAGGGATGCCTTTTTCAATAGAAATTAGTATCTCAGAGACTGCGGAAGCCTTGCATATGGTCATTCCTTGGAGTAATAGAAGATTTCAATATACAAAAAAACAACCGGGAAGAGCAGTCGAAGGTAAGGTACGCATAGGCAGTAAACATTACAATCTTACACAGGAGACGACATCAGCGAGCCTCGATTTTGGTCGTGGTGTTTGGCCTTATGTAACCAAATGGAATTGGATGACTTGTAGCTTTCAATGGAGGGGGAGCTGGTGTGGGTGTAACTTAGGGGCTGGTTGGACGGATGGAACGGGAATGACTGAAAATGGCCTGTTGATTCAGCAGCGAGCTGAAAAAATAGCAGAACCGATTCAATTTGAATATGATAAAACCTCGCCTATGAAACCATGGTGTATCTCGACCATTGGCAGCGACCACGTTCAACTCAAATTTACCCCTATTTATTATCAGGAGAAACGCGAAGATTATTTGGCATTATCCACTCATTTACAACAATATATTGGAAAGTATAGTGGGACGCTTCAAACAAAGAACAGCGAAATAATCAGGATAGATGATGTCTGGGGAATCTGTGAAGATCAACAGGCAAGGTGGTAACAGGTAGATAACAATCAGTTGGAATGATTAGAAAAAACAGGGGGTTTAATCTGTTGAAGGAGTATGTTAAACAATATTTTAGCCAATTTGATGTGCTAGTGATTAGCATTTTGTTTGCTTTCGGCTTTTTATGGTTAATTCCTGATATGCATCGAATTCATGTTTGGATGGCATTGGCGATCGGGATGCTTTCCTACGCGGTCAGCGAATACCTCATCCATCGATTTATCTTTCATATGAACCCCCCTAAAATACGTTGGCTTTTAGCAATGCTAAAGCGATTACACTACGATCATCATGTATCACCCAATCAATTGAACCTGTTGTTCCTACCAGTCTGGTATAGCCTGCCTCTGATCATGCTTGCAGGGGGTGCCGCTTTTTTCATCACAAAGGATTTTTCTCTTATGGTTGCATTTGTAACAGGGATTATGGGTTATCTACTTTATTATGAATGGACCCATTATATTGCACACCAGCCTGTGCAGCCAATCACTCCATGGGGGAGATGGATGAAGAGAATGCATCTTTGGCATCACTATAAAAACGAAAACTATTGGTATGGCGTAACCAATCCTGCCCTCGATCTATTATTTTGTACCTATAAGAATGAGAAACAAGTCAATCGTAGCTCTACAGCTCGTAATTTGGAACAAAACGATATGAAATAAAGCAGGAAGCCCATCTCTAAAGTGTCTGAGATGGGCTTATTATGTGTTTTCCTTTGGTTATTTGACATAGGAGCTAATGTCAATATTCAGAGCACTAGCGAGGCGTATGCCGAAATCTCGATCTGCACGGAAGAAGTTGCAAATAGCAAGCATTTTTGTTCGCTCATGTACAGTAGCCAAATCGTTAGCCAGATTAGCAATTAAATTGGCTTGTTCCTCTGGACTATAGCTACGATAGCGCTCGCCAGCTTGGGCAAAATCATTCGGTTTATCAATTTTTTCACGACTAACATACCCAACCAGAGGTGTTTCAGACTCCTTGTATGCAGAATCTTCTACAGGATTTTCCGCATGCCGGCTCGGTTCATAATTAACAGGAGAGCTTTGCTGCTTGAATGGCATTGCACCATCGCGTTGCTGATTATGGACAGGAGCATACGGACAATTGATCGGGAGTTGCAAGTAGTTAGCGCCTAACCGATAGCGCTGTGTATCGGGATAGGAGAACAAGCGTCCTTGCAAAAGCTTATCCTCTGAAGGCTCAATACCTGGAACGGTTGCACTTGGAGAGAAGGCAACCTGCTCTACTTCCGCGAAAAAGTTTTGTGGGTTACGATTCAGGGTCATCACACCCACTTCTTGTAATGGATAGCTTTGTTCATCCCAAATCTTTGTAGGGTCGAGTGGATCGTAATCCAGCGAATCCAGCTCATCGATAGGCATAATTTGAACATAGAGCGTCCACTGAGGGAAATCACCGGCTTCAATATGATCATACAAGTCTCGGGTAGCGTGGTTAAAATCCTTTGCCTGAATCTCTGAAACCTCCTGAGCAGTTAAATTCTTAACGCCTTGGGCTGGTTTCCAATGATATTTTACATATACGACTTGGCCTTCTGCATTGACCCATTTAAATGCATGGACACCAAAACCCTCCATTTGCCGATAGGTAGCAGGTGTACCATAGTCAGAAAATAGCCAGGTAAGCATATGCGTTGATTCAGGAGTTAGAGTCATGAAATCCCAATAACGGTCTGGGTTTTGGAGATTTGTATCAGGAGATGGCTTTAGGGAGTGAACCATGTCAGGGAATTTCAGGGCATCACGAATAAAAAACACAGGTAGATGGTTACCGACAAGATCATAATTGCCTTCTTCTGTATAAAATTTGGTAGCAAAGCCACGTGGGTCACGCAAAGTCTCTGGGGAACCCTGCCCATGAATAACAGTTGAGAATCGAACGAAGACAGGCGTTTTTTGTCCTACTTCCTGTAGGAAGGCAGCTTTCGTATATGAACGCATACTGTTCGTCACTACGAAAACCCCATGCGCACCTGAACCTCTAGCATGCACGACACGCTCAGGAATTCTTTCTCGATCAAAATGAGCTAGCTTTTCAATTAAATGATAATCATCTAATGTCACAGGTCCTCTTTTCCCAGCAGTGCGAGAATTTTGATTATCGCCTACAGGAACACCTTGATTGGTAGTTAAACGTGGTTTTTTATCCATATATGAACCTCTCCCTTGATTAGAGTTATTATCATAAAATAAATATATTAATTACTAATTTATAATTATTATAAAATGAAAGTCATTTTTGTCAATGGGAAATGTTAAGCAGTGGCCTCTGTTTGACCGGAATATTTAGATAAAACTGTTGGAACATACTCATCCTTTTCAGCAATGACTCCGATATTTACATTAGATTGTTCTGCAACATCCTCGCAGGCACTATCTAATCTAGCCGATGAAATGCAGGGACGTTTGCAACGTGAATATAGAAGTTCTAATAAAGCCAGCAGGCAATGATCCTGCTGGTTTTTTAATTCCCTGTGATTACTAATCATGATTTGGCAGGAAAGTAGGAAACCTACATACCAATGAATTATTTTCCCTACATGACCGGTTGAAAAGCGAGGGTGATTTTATGCTGTATTACTTTTTTGTTTCAACAATCATCCATCTTATCATTGCGCTCCTTTTTACAAGTTTTATTATTAAGGAAAAACGTATGCCAGAGCGTACATTAGCATGGATTTTTGCAGTATATAGTTTTCCAGTGATTGGAATTTGTTGTTATTTTCTTATAGGGAGATTTTGGAGTTACGAGGAGAAGGATAGACAGGATAACAAGTATCAGAAGAGGGTAAATCAAATCACCGACACTCCACAAGGATTAGCCTTGCGATGTACAGATGAAGACTCTCAATTAGAGGCGAGTTGCTTGGGTTCGTCTATTAGAAAGCTGATCAGATTCAATCAATCTAATGCGGGTGCGCAACTAACACAGGAAAATCAAGTGGAATTATTTCATAAAGCGGCTCCTTTTTTCACTGCTTTATGGGAAAAAATAGACAAAGCCATGTATCAGATTCATGTATTGTTTTATACAATTGAAGGAGATTATGTGGGACGATCTCTGCTTGATTTATTGAAGAAAAAGGCTGAGCAAGGCTGTGAGGTACGCGTTATTGTGGACGACATAGGAAGCAAAACCTTTCCTGATGCTTGGGCTGATGAACTACGCCAAGCTGGCGGGCAGTTCTACAGATTCAGTCCGCGTAAGCATTTACGAACTTTTATACGACTTAATTATCGCAATCACCGCAAGATCGTTGTGATTGATAATGCTATTGGATTCTTTGGAGGCTGCAATATTGGAAAAGAATATGTAGGGGAAGATCCTAAGCTGGGATTTTGGCGAGATACTCATATACAGATTACTGGAGAAGCTGCCTGCGAGCTTCAAAAAATCTTTATAAAAGACTGGAAGATGGTGTCTGGTCTTACCATAAATATGTCGAATTCTGAGGTAGCAACTAGTTCTGCCCAGACGAAGCAGCATGACGAAGAGATGGGCAAATCAACTGTTGAACCGACTGATGAGCATGAGAATAAGCATCTGATTCAGGTGATTGAGACTGACCCACGAGAACGCTGGGAGCCCATTCGCCAAACCTTCCTGCAAATGATCATGCGGGCAGAAAAATCGGTGAAAATTACCTCCCCTTATTTTATCCCTGATGAGGTGCTGCTGGTAGCCTTGTGCACCATTGCACAGGCAGGAGTAGAGGTAACGCTTATCCTGCCAGGCATTCCTGACAGCAAGCTGGTCTACTATGCTTCTCAAAGCTTCCTCGACGAGTTAAGAAAAGCGGGGGTTAGCATTTATTTGTACGACAAGGGATTCCTACATGCCAAGGTGTTACTAGTCGATGATAATCAAGCACTAGTAGGAACGAGCAATTGGGATTTCCGAAGCTTTTATCTCAATTTTGAAGTTAACGCCCTTTTTTATGGAAGGTCACGTTTCATTCAGGAGCTAACAGCGCAATTTGAACAGGATATTAGCAATAGTAAAGTAAGCAACGAAGAGCCTAAAACCATTAGCCGTAAATATGTAGAATCTGTAGCGCGGCTATTCTCGCCTCTTCTCTAACGATAGCTAAATAAAAATTTTTTGGATGAAATGTACATGTGGAAAGGACAATAGTTTTCATGGAATGGATTATGTGGTAGAGTGTAAACAGTAGAAGGTCGGATAAGGTGATACTATCTGTTTTTGCAGATTGGTAGTATCACCATTCCTCCTTATTTTAGGTTAAAACTGTAAAAAATGAGGAAATTTGAGTTTGTGTGATAGACATATGAAAAAGCAAGAGGTAGGATAGTGTACAACCTAAAGAGAAGCAATACGGAATGGTGGAGGGAACGACATGAAAGTATGTAAATTTGGTGGTACTTCCTTGGCTAACGCCGAACAGATTCGCAAGGTATGTCAGATCATTCTGAATGATGGGACTCGTAGGCTTATTGTGGTCTCAGCTCCTGGAAAGCGTTATAAGGAAGATATCAAGGTCACTGATTTACTGATTACATTTGGGGAGAAATTAATTGAATCAGGGCAAGCTCAAGCGGAATGGCAGGCGGTTGTCGATCGTTATCAGGAAATTTGTTCAGAGCTACAATTACCACCAACATGCATAGGGGAAATCATAGCTAATCTTCAAAAATTGTTGCAATGGAATAAAGAAGACTCAGAAGGTTTTATGGATGTAGTAAAGGCCTCAGGAGAAGATAATTGTGCCAGAGTGGTTGCAGAATATCTAAGAACACTAGGAGCCCCAGCGACGTACATTAATCCAAGAGATGCAGGTCTGCTAGTTAGTGGTGAATATGGCAATGCTCAGGTACTTCCAGAGGCTTATGAAAAATTAGCTCTATTAAAAGAGAAAGAAGGGTTGCTTATCTTTCCGGGCTTTTTTGGTTATACACAGGAGGGTAAGCTAACAACCTTTTCACGTGGAGGCTCTGATGTGACCGGCTCCATTTTGGCCGCTGCTGTTAGAGCAGAGCTATATGAAAATTTTACTGATGTTGATTCGGTGTACGCAGTAAATCCACAGTTAGTTCCTAATCCTTGTAAGATAAAAGAAATAACATATCGAGAAATGCGGGAATTATCATACGCAGGTTTTTCTGTTTTTCATGAGGAAGCGTTAATACCCGCCTTTCGTGCTGAAATTCCTGTTTGCATTAAAAATACGAATAATCCATCAGCACCAGGGACAAAAATTGTGACCAGACGAGATAATTCTTCTCGCATTGTAGCTGGTATTGCCAGTGATGTAGGGTTTTGTCGCATATATGTAAGTAAATACTTGATGAATAAAGAGATCGGCTTTGGCAGAAGGCTTTTGCAAATTCTTGAAGAGGAGCACCTGTCCTACGAGCATAGTCCGTCTGGAATTGACGATATTACAGTCATTCTTCGTCAACATCAGCTCACAAAGGAAAAAGAGGCTAGAATTGTATCTCGCATAAAAAATGAGTTGCATGTAGACGATGTACATGTACAATATAATATGGCTCTTGTTATGCTGGTAGGAGAGGGAATGAGGTCTTCTGTAGGTATTTCTGCTCGGGCAGCCACAGCGCTGGCTATCGCCGATATTAATATCGAAATGATTAACCAAGGTTCATCAGAAGTTAATTTAATGTTTGGTGTAAGAGCAGGGGATGCAGATAATGCTGTCATAGCTTTGTACCAGGAGTTTTACAAAGAAGAAGAGCTTTCTCTAGGAATATGCTAAAATAGATAAGTGCAAGGTTGTCCGTTGTCTGGACATGATTTCCTACGTGTAACAGAGATACCCCTATTTCAAGGTTGATAGATCGTACATGATTTGGATATCTTATAAAGGTAGAACAGACAACAAAACAGGCACGGATATTCAACATGTAAAAGAAAGGGTGAGGAAACATGTCGACAATGAGATGTATCACTGTATTTACAAACAATTACAGCGTGTTTTCTGAAATTTATCAGGTTGTGCTTAACACACCTTTGGCTGAGGATGAGGAAAAAGAAGTAGAAGGCGTTACCATCAGTGACGCAGGAGAAGTACCTGATGAATATATCGAAATGATGAAGCAAAAGCCAGAAGTTGCTGTTATGAGAATTAAAAAACAGAACATCACAATTCTACAGCATGGAGAAGTTTTTGAAATTCTGATGCCGTTGAATGAAGCAATTACTGCTTAATTTATTTACATTGGATTAAGTCGAATATAAGCAACAGAAGAGCCACCCATTCATACATTAGGAAAAGAAGAAGAACTTCTATCCAGTATGAAATGAGGTGGCTTTGTTTTGAATATTTTTCTTGAATATCCTGTATGTCCTCTGCCACGGCATGGATATGGAAAACCCCCGCATGAAAAACTCCAACAAAAAATGGATCTGCAACGCAGTACGTATAAGGAATATCTTGAGGAGACCATGAAGCATGTTGATGCGTTAGCTACGATATCGTTAGATTATCCACAGAATGATCAAGAGCCGTTTTATCGCAATAATTGGCTTCCTTTAATAGATTGTGCAGCCATATACACTTTCTTAGCAAAACATAAGCCGGCTCGATATGTAGAAGTAGGGTCAGGTAATTCCACGAAGTTTGCACGTAGGGCTATTCGGGATCTTCATTTACCAACTAAGATCATTTCGATTGATCCACAACCGAGAGCAGAGATTGATTCTTTATGTGATGAGGTCATTCGACAAACGCTGGAAACGATCCCGATGCAATTCTTCCAACAGCTAGAACCGGGAGATATCCTGTTTATCGATAGCTCACATCGTTCATTTACTAATTCTGACGTAACAGTTGCCTTTGTAGAGATTCTACCAATCTTAAAGCCAGGGGTAATTGTTCAAGTTCACGACATTTTCTTACCATATGATTATCCGCATGAATATATGAACCTCTTCTATTCAGAGCAATATTTATTAGCGTCTTATCTATTAGGCGGTTCCAAATTGAAGCTGTTATTGCCTAATTTTTATGTAGCGGAGGATTGCGAATTATTTAGTATGCTAGAGTCACTGTATACCAGGCTGGGTGTTCTTAGTACGAATCCGGTTTGTGAGGGATGCTCTTGTTGGCTAGAGGTTCAATCCGATTAAAATAGCATTACGTAATGAATCAGAACAAATATAGCCTAGATTAGCATGGTACATAGGCAAAATAAAAACCTGTTGTCAACGTTTTTTGTAGACAACAGGTTTTTTCGTTTCAATATCTTAACGACCGCTTTTTAGCTCCGTCCATAGACGATCGTATACTTGCAAGGTTTCGCCGACATCTTTTAACCACTCTGTACGGCTCATCTCTTCAGGAGACAGGAAAATCATCTTATTGTTGCGATACTTTTCGCTATGCAGCGGATGCGCTTTTTCATTCGGATTGCTATAGCCGATTGTTTCATAGTTTTTCACAGATACTGCTGGGTCCATCATGTAATTGATGAATTCTTCGGCTAGTTTTTTGTGCTTGGCACCCTTTGGAATGGCAAAGGTATCAGCAAAAATGGTTCCGCCTTCTTTTGGAACAACATAGCCAATGTCGTTATTTTCGGGATAAATAAAGGCTGCATCACCAGACCAAACAGTACCAATCCATGCCTCTTCGGCAATGAATTTTTGTTTGATGGTGTCCGTATCAAATGCTAATAGGTTCGGTAACAGTTTCTTCAAGTCAGCATTGGCAATATCCAATTCTTTTTCACTGATTGTACTGTTGGAGAAGCCATTTTTTTTCAAGGACATGCCCAAAGCTTCACGAGAATCATTTAATACTACAACACGACCTTTATATTTCGGATTCCATAGATCGCTCCAGCTTGTTGGTGGCTCTGTTACATATTTTTTATTATAGGCAATCCCAGTTACACCCCATGTGTATACGACAGAGAATTTGTTGTCTGGATCATACGGAGGTGTTTTAAAGGTAGACACCAGATTTTGCAGATTAGGGATCGCTGATTTATCCAGTTCCTCTAGCAGGTTTAATTTGATCATCGTATCAACCATGTAATCGGAAGGCTGAATAAGGTCAAATTGGGCACCGCCAGCCTGAACCTTTGCTAGCATATCTTCATTGCTGGAGAAAATCGCATAATTGACCTTAGCATCGAATTTTTGCTCGAAATCCTTAATAACATCCATGTTAAAGTTATCTGCCCAGCTATAGATGTTTAATACTCTTTCTTCTTTTCCGCTATTAGATGAGCACCCAGTCAGGGCAAGTACAGTAGTCATAACGATTGGCACAATGGCCTTAAGTAAACGCATAGCATATCCTCCTCCTGTGAGAAAAAAGTTTAGTCTTGAGTGGTTTTATTTCCGGTACCTTTAAAAGCAAGTGATTCTGCAAGGACAATTAATACCACAATCACGAGAATCATTATTGTCGATAGGGCATTTAGTTCAGGAGAGACACCACGTTTGACCATACCATAAATATATAGTGGCAACGTAGTAGAATCTGGTCCTGCTACAAAGAAGCTGATGACGAAATCATCCAGAGACATCGTGAACGTCATTAAAGCGGCCGCGATCAGTCCTGGAGAAATAATGGGCAATGTAATATAACGGAACGTATTAAACGAGGAGGCGCCTAAATCTTGGGCTGCTTCCTCCAATTCCTGCCCCATACCAGCTAAACGAGCGGTAATGATGACCACCGCAAAAGACAAGCTAAAGGTGATATGAGCGATAATGATCGTTAGTTTACCCAGCGGCATATACAATTGGCTAAACATGACCAGCAAGGATAATCCCATCAGAATATCGGGAATTAGGATTGGTAAATAAATTAATCCATTGAATGCTTGCTTAAAGCGAAATTTGTAACGATGGAGGGCCAGTGACAGAAAGGCTGCCAGAATGGTAGTGACCACCGTTGTAACTACAGCGATAATCAAGCTATTCGTCAATGCATCTAGCACACGATCATTTTCAAACAGAGAAGTGTACCACTTTAAGGTGAAACCTGACCAAGTGGCATTGATCCTCGAATCATTAAAAGAATAGAGGATGAGTACGGCGATCGGTAAATATAAAAACCCGATAATCGCCAAGGAGTATGCAAACAGGAGATTTTTACGCATTTTCATCGCCTCATCCTCTCCCTTCTTGTTTCTCTTGCATTTTTGTTGCGCGATAGTATAAATAAATCATTATGATCGAGAAGAGTACAATCACCATGGATAATGCTGAACCAAATGGCCAATCACGTGCAGACAGGAATTGGTTTTGAATGACATTACCAAATAGTGAAGATTTAGCTCCACCCATTACATCTGGAACAACGAACATGCCCAGTGAAGAAACGAAAACTAAAATACAGCCGCTTACAACTCCCGGCATAGTTAGAGGCAGGGTAATGTGCCAAAATGTTTTGGCTGGTGTAGCTCCTAAATCATAGGCAGCCTCCAGCTTTTTACGATCTAATTGTTCTAAGGAGACATAGATCGGCAAGATAATAAACGGCAACAACGCATAGACCATCCCGAGCAAAACAGCTCCTGGTGTATACAAGAGCGTGAGCGGTTGGTCGATAAGGCCAAGCGATTGCAAAACAGTATTTACAAGACCTTGTGTACGTAAAATGATGACCCAAGCATAAGAGCGAACCAGAAAATTAATCCAAAATGGAATCATCACTAATAAGAGCCATAAGTTTTGCCACTTACGATCTAGTCGGGTAATCATATAAGCTAAAGGATAACCCAACAACAGACAAATGATGGTCGTTCCCACGGATACAAGCAAGGTTTCGATAAAGATTTGTACATATAGCGATTCAAAGAATCTAGCATAGTTAGCTAATGTAAATTCATAGACGATTTGCCCGTATACTCCCCTCTTCAGAAAAGAAAGCATAACCACAAAAAGCATGGGCACTAAGAAAAAGATCGTTAACCAGAGGAATCCTGGGAGAGCAAGTAGCTTTCCTTTATTTTTCAACGCAGAATCACCTCATCTTCTTCTGCCCAGAATACACCAACTCTCTCGCCTTTGTGCCAAGAGCCTTTTTCGTAAAGATGTGCAGTAATAACAATGTCGTCCTCGGCGCGGACAAACACCTTAAAGATATTACCTAAGAAAATAATATCTTCAATGATTCCCTTGCTCTTGTGTCGAGCTACTTCCTCATTTTCTTTATATAAACGAATCTTTTCAGGACGTACTCCTAAAAGACCTGCTTTTGTATTTAAGATATTGTTTTCACCAATAAAGGTTGCAACAAACAGACTGTTTGGCTTGTAATAAATTTCTTCTGGTGTGCCCAATTGCTCAATTCGACCTTGGTTTACAACCGCGATACGGTCTGACATCGACATAGCTTCATCCTGATCATGCGTCACATAGATAAAGGTAATGCCGAGATTACGCTGAATATTTTTTAGTTCAACCTGAAGGTTTTTGCGCAGTTGGTAGTCGAGCGCACCAAGCGGCTCGTCCAATAATAATACCCTTGGATTGTTAATGATCGCACGGGCAATTGCAACACGTTGCTGCTGTCCACCAGATAGCTGTTTTGGTTTACGTTTCTGATATTCGGTCAGTTGTGTAAAATGCAGCACTTCTTCCAAACGAGTCTTTTGTTCGGCCTGAGGCACATTTTTCATTTTTAAACCAAAAAGAATGTTTTCAGCAACGGTCATGTGTGGGAACAGAGCATAATGTTGAAATACCATGTTCATATCTCGTTGGTAAGGAGGGATTTTGGTTACATCCTTTCCATCCAGGTAGATATGTCCAGAAGTAGGCTCTTCAAACCCAGAAATCATGCGCATCAGCGTCGTTTTTCCGCATCCGCTGGGACCGAGCAAAGTGATGAATTCACCTTCCTGGATTGACAGTGAAAATGCGGGAATGACCACGTGATCATTAAAGCTTTTTTCCACTGAATCCAAGTGTATGATCGTTTTCATTTATCATTTCCCATCTCTATATAAATTTAGTAGTTCTCACCCAATTTACTCTAAAAAAACGCTAAATATTAAGATATATCATTGGGGCAATAAATTCAATGAAATCACAAATAAAAAAGCAAGAAAAAATCTCCATCAACTAGCGACGGAGACATGTTCATAGTAGCGTGCAAGTAGCCTCGTAACAGTTATAAGAGCAATATGTATTCTAGATAGATTGTCTGTCAGACACAAAGTAATTATGAATGGCAAAAACTATCACACGAGGATTGTAACGTGAAAGACGATCGTTTGTCGAGTTCTAGAGCCAAATATCCACAAAATAATCTACATTTGCATGATGACTTTTATGGAGATCATTTATGCTTCAAATACATCCCGTTATCGTTTTACGTAGCAAGTCGTTGTGCTGGCAAAATCTCATCTTTTGCAGATGATAGTAACCGGCGACTGTTTCCTACAGGGATACACATTGGTGTTCCATACAGAGGATCGGCAATAATTTTAGATTGCATACGGAAAACATGTTCGACCATTTTTTCGGTCAGTACGGTTTCTGGACTACCTTGAGCATAAATTTGTTTATCTTGAACAGCGACTAAATGATGTGCATATCGACATGCTAAATTAAGATCATGCAGCACCATGACAATTGTGGATGCACGTGTCTGATTTAATTCAAATAAAATATCAAGCACTTCAATTTGGTGAGTCATATCTAAATAGGTAGTAGGCTCATCCAGCAAAATAATATCCGTATCTTGAGCCAGTGTAAGAGCAATCCAAGCACGCTGGCGCTGACCACCGGAAAGCGAATCAATGGGACGGTGAGCTAGCTCTGTTAATTGCGTCACTTCCAGGGCAAAGGCGACCTTTTCCTCATCTTCATCAGTCCATTGCTTGAGCCAGTTTTGGTGTGGATAACGCCCTTGTTTCACTAGCTGCAAGACAGTTAATCCTTCTGGTGCAATCGGTCCCTGTGGCAGAATAGCCATTTGCTTGGCAATCTCTTTTGTTGTTTGTTCTGCAATACCTTTCCCATTTAATAATATATGTCCTGATGCCGGTTTTAATAATCGAGCCAAGGAGCGAAGAAGAGTGGATTTCCCACAACCATTGCTTCCAATTAAAACGGTAATTTCACCCTTAGGAATTCGCAGACCAAGATTTTCAATTATAATGGAATCCCCGTATTGCAGGGTTAGTCCTTTGGTTTCTAGAGCAGACATTGCATCTCATCTCCTTACTTATTACGATTTTTAACCAATAGAAATATAAAGAATGGCGCTCCGATGAGGGAGGTGAAAATTCCTACAGGCAGATCAAGTGGCGCAAAAACAGTGCGAGCTACGAGATCAGAGACTAAGACGATAAGAGCACCCAGCAGTGCAGATGCGGGCAATAAAGCTCCAAAAACAGGACCTACTACCTTTTTTGCAATATGAGGAGCTAGCAGTCCAACAAAGCTGATTGCCCCACCGATGGCCACAGCAGCGCCTGCCAATGCCACGGAGAAGGACAATAGGATGAGTCGATGCAATTCAACAGCAGAGCCAGCTCCTTGGGCCACATCATCTCCTAATTGCAGCAGGTTGACACTACGACCGTATATAAAGGCGAGTAACATAAAGCAAGCGATCCAAGGAGCTAACATGGATACGGTATCCCATGATGTTCCATAGACACTGCCTGTTAGCCAAATTTTAGCTTTAGGCGTCAAATACAGCGGGCTTGCAACGGTGATTAAGGTGGTAAGAGCGGCTAAAATCTCTTTCACACCAACGCCTATCAATACTAGTCGTACAGGAGTTACTCCTTTTTTCCAAGCTAAGACATAAATGAGTAAGCCTGCAATACCAGCTCCTACAATAGCAAACAACGGAAGCCAGAAAATACTCGCTGTTTCAAACAAAACAATGAAGACGACTGCTGCAACACTAGCTCCACTGGTGATGCCAATAATGTCAGGAGAAGCGAGTGGATTGCGAATGATGCTTTGAAGGATTGCCCCTGATACACCAAGCCCCATTCCAACGAGCATACCTGTCAAAAGACGAGGCATGCGAAATTTCATGACAATCAGATTTTCCTGGTCGCTTCCTAATCCAAGAAACACTTTCATAACATTCCAGGGAGAAATCGGATATTCACCTATTCCGACGCTCCATACCATTGCCATAAATGTTAGGAACAGAATAGCAAGCACGATCCATAGCACACGTTTTTCCATTAAATAGGAAATGTTTGGTTTTTTAAGTCGAAAAACAAGGAGTTTTTTCATCAACGAAGCATCCCCTTTCGAATGACATAAATGAAGAAGGGAGCTCCAAATAAGGCTGTCATTACACCAATTGGTAATTCCTGAGGCATCGCTATCGCCCTAGCTAAGATATCAGAGGTAACCAGTAAAATTCCTCCGAATAATCCGCTGTACAATATTGTCCACTTCATATCGTTTCCAGTAAGGTAACGAGCTACATGAGGAGTGAACAAACCTACAAAGCCTATTGGTCCTGCTACAGCCACCGAACAGCCAGATAAAATAATCACAACTGCACCCATTCCGATTTTTAACAAAAGAGTTCGCTGTCCTAAGCCTTTTGCTACGTCTTCTCCTAGCATGAACGTATTAATTGCTGGGGCTAACAGCAGTGCTATTATCCATGCTGCGATCATGAACGGTAACCCTTCCATTAAATAGGAGAGCTTACGATCAGCTACAGAGCCAGCTAACCAAAATAATACTTCCTCTAAGGCTTGTTCATTTGTAACTAAAATTCCATTCGTGAAGGAAGAGAACAGAGCGGTTAATGCCGCACCTGCCAATGTCATTTTTAAGGGAGTCATCCCATCGCGACCAATAGAGCCTAAGATATAAACAGCGATCCCACCTAGCAGGGCTCCCGTAAAACCAGCCCAGGTTAAGGCTTGCATAGAGTTTGCTCCTAAGAAACCAACAGAACAAACAATAGCAAATGAAGCGGCCCCATTTATTCCAAAGATGCCTACGTCCCCAATCGGATTACGTGTCAAAGCTTGCAGAATACAACCTGCTATACCTAAATTAATCCCTATGGCTGCTGCAATAATACTGCGCGGAACTCTCGTTTCAAGAATGACAATATGTTCGTTACTTCCGTTAAAATGTGTATAAGCTTCTATCAGAGTGTGTATATCAGTATTAATGACACCGTAAACAACACTGACGAGCATACAAGCTAGCAATACTAACAATCCGAGTAGTAGACCTATTGCTTTTACAAAAGGCTGTTCTAAGATGCTCTTTCCCATTTCAGTGTTCTCCTATTTTTTTGCATTCTTTCAGTATTAGATGACAGCTGTTCAACATGATCATTTTTTTGAAAGTTCAAAACAGTGCAAGGAAATGTTTTCCCTTGTTGACACATTGTATTCTGGCATATACGATTATATCCGACATTGATAATCGTTATCAAGAGTTCTAGGGGGAACAACAGATGAAAATTTCACAAATTGTGCATCATTCACGTCTCATGAAGATTGCTGCGCCAGTTTTGCTACTTATGATGCTTGTTGTAGGATGCGGTCAACAGCAGAATGCTACAACAGAAGCTAAGCCTAGTGAGACAAAGCAAGAGGGTACAGCTTATAAGGTGAAGCATGCAATGGGAGAAACGAATGTAAATGGAACTCCCCAACGTGTGGTAGTTTTGACACGTGAAGGTACAGAAGCTGTTATCGAACTAGGGGTTAAGCCAGTTGGTGCTGTACAATCTTGGGATAAAAAGGACCAACCCTTCTATGATCATATCAAAGCAGATATGGAGGGGGTAAAAGATGTCGGTGATGAGCTACAGCCTAATATTGAAGCAATTGCGGCTCTAAAACCCGATCTCATTCTTGGTGTAAAAATGCGTCATGAAAAGATTTATGATCAACTAAGTGCCGTTGCCCCAACTGTTTTAGCAGAAACATTGCGCGGTGAATGGAAAAACAACTTTAAATTGTATGCGGAAGCGTTACATAAGAAAGCAGAAGGCGATAAGGTAATTGCCGATTTTGATAAAAAGGTAGCAGACCTGCGTGCAAAAGCTGGGGATAAATTAAAAACAGAAGTATCTCTAGTTCGTTTTATGCCTGGCAAAACTCGCATTTACTACAGTCAAACCTTTGCAGGAATGCTATTGAATGAAGTAGGCTTTGCGCGACCAAAAGTACAGCAAAAAGATGATTTTGCAGCCGAAATTACCAAAGAACGCATGCCTGAATTAGATGGCGATATCTTGTTCTACTATACGTACAATAAAGGTGTAAAAGATGACAGCGGTAGCAAGCTAGAACAAGAATGGACAAATGATCCGTTATGGAAAAACCTTAAAGTATCAAAGAACAACAAAGTATTTAAAGTAGATGATGTCATCTGGAATATAGCAGGCGGTGTACGTGCAGCTAATCTGCTGTTAGATGAATTTGATAAGTATCTGGTAGAAGGTAAACAATAACATATTGTAAAAGAAAGAGGACTGATCTAGTAGCCTGAGAGGCTTATGATCAGTCCTTTTTTCTAATGCTGGCAGTTTGGGCAGTAAAATACCTTGCGGGAAGCTAACCGAGTCATGACGATAGGGGTCTGACAAAGTAAACAAGGCTCTTGGGGGCGGTCATAGACCAAGCAATGATGATTATATCCTCCGGTGAGACGATCATTCTTATAAAATCGGTACTCCATATAACCCCCTAGCTGTAAGGCGCGTGTCAATACCTCATGAAGTGCTTGGGATAATGCTTGAATATCTGCTTGCGATAATTCCTGACAATTTTTAAGAGGCAACTGCCTTGCTTGAAAGCAAATTTCATCAGAATAACAATTACCAATGCCTGCAATAACATGCTGATCGGTAAGGGCTTTTTTTAACACGGTTCGTTTCTTTTTCAACAATTTGGTCAGAGTGGCTGCGGTAAATAACGGCATAAGCGGTTCGGGTCCAAGTGTAGCAAGCTGCTGAGAAATACCTTCGTCTTTGTATATATGTAAGTAGCCGAGCCGCAGGCCATGGAAAAAAAGCTTATGTTGATCAAAGCTCAGGGTAACCTGAGCCGTCCGATCCAATTTATCAGCATCGCTACCCCAGTACATAAATCCGGATAACATGAGGTGGAGCAACAGAATCTGGTTGTTGCTTAGATGAAATAATAGATACTTACCACGGCGCTGAACAGTTGTGATCGTTTGATTCAGCAGTGCCTGCTGGAAGTAAGTGACAGGACAATTGATGGTTTTCTCCCGTGTTACCTCGACATGTCGAATCGGTTTATCTAAGATGTAGCGATTTAACATGCCCCTATAATGCTCCATCTCTGGAAGTTCTGGCATAGAAGTTCCTCCTTTTACAAGAGTGGCAATACTAGATCTATAATCTCTGTTTACCTTCTCCATATCGTGAAGCCTTCAGCAGTAATAGTCTGTTTCAATTTCATAAGAAAAATGAGGAAGATAGGGAGAACCTTTCGTTTTTCGGGGAAAAATATACTATAATGAGACGAGTTGACTTCAAAATATCGAGTTCGTGAATAGATACATAAAGACAGGAGACTAAACATGAAACATCAAGTAGATTTGATCGCAACCGCTGCATTTGGCTTAGAAGCAGTAGTAGCGGAAGAAGTACGCGGGATGGGGTATGAGAATGTAACGGTAGAAAACGGAAAGGTTATGTTTCGTGCTGATATTTCGGATATTCCGCGTACAAATTTATGGCTGCGTACGGCAGATCGCATCCGATTGAAAATTGGTGAATTCAAAGCGACCAGCTTTGATGAATTATTTGAAAAAACAAAGGCATTGCCTTGGTCTGATTTTATTCCAGAGAATGGACACTTTCCTGTGGAGGGGAAATCAGTAAAGTCGGAGTTGTTTAGTGTATCTGATTGTCAGGCAATCGTAAAGAAAGCAGTTGTAGAAAGCTTAAAGGGAACCTACCATACAAGCTGGTTTAACGAAGATGGTCCTACTTTTAAAATTGAAGTGGCGTTATTAAAAGATATTGCGACGCTAACCATTGATACCAGTGGAGCAGGCTTACATAAACGTGGCTATCGTGATTGGATCGGGGCAGCTCCTATTAAGGAGACGATGGCAGCTTCGTTGATCATGCTTTCGCGTTGGAAGCCAGATCGTGTATTGATTGATCCGTTCTGTGGCTCTGGTACGATTCCGATTGAAGCCGCTATGATTGGCAGAAATATTGCTCCTGGTATGAACAGAGAATTCGTTTCGGAGAACTGGCCGATTATTCCGCGGACAACATGGCGTCAGGCGCGTGCTGAGACGCATGATTTGGCTCAATACGATCGGCAACTAGAAATTATAGGAACCGATATTGATGAAGAGGTTATTAAAATAGCGAGACGGAATGCAGAGGAAGCTGGAATAGATGACACGATCCACTTTCAACGCATGGATATGAGAGATTTAAGTTCCAAAAAGAAATATGGCTACCTGATTTGCAATCCGCCATACGGAGAGCGTCTAAGCGACTATCGCACGGTAGAAAGATTGTATCGTGACATGGGGCAGGTATTTAGTAAGTTAGATACATGGTCTTCTTACGTGATTACCTCTGATGAAAATTTTGAGTCATATTTTGGCAAGAAAGCCAGCAAAAAACGCAAGCTATTTAATGGCAACATGCGTGTGGATTACTATCAATTTTTTGGGCCGCGTCCACCGCGTCCACGGGCTAATTCTGGGGATGTAACAGATCAAGAGAGATAAACGTCATATATAAGGTTGAATAGATAGAAAAGATTGATTCAGGTAAGGAGAGAGGTTGTTTTTTTATGTGGAAAAACGGTTTTACTCATAAGCTGATGAGTGTGGCAACAGCTACTGCCTTGTTATTGACCTCAGGCTTCATGACACCCCAAGCTTTTGCGGCAAAAGAGGGGAATGCTTCTATTCCGGCATCCTCTTCTGCTTATCTAGGGAATGGTGAGTTCCTTGATACGAAAGGTCACTATGCAGAAAAAGCAATTAAGCATCTTGCCAGCATGCAGGTTATTAATGGGGTGACGGCTACCGAATTTCGGCCAAATGCTCAAATATCCCGCCAGGATTTTATTGTGCTATTGTCCCGTGCATTAGGAGTGCTGCCAAGCGAGCATGCAGAAAGTACATTCTCTGATCTTGCAAAAGATAGTGTGTATCAGGCATATGCTTCTACATTGGCTGATAATGGAATTATGAAAGGCAAAGCTGACGGTAGTATGGGAGGCAAAGAACCGCTTTCCCGTCAGGAGCTAGCTGTGCTGCTAGAGAGAGTTAATCAGCACCTTTCAATTGGGGCAACCGAGAAAAAAGCGAATCCTGCTACTTTTTTGGATGAAAAAAAGATAGCTGGCTTTGCACAAGAGGCAAGTTATGCAGCAGTTCGTCAAGGATGGCTGACGGCTTATAAAGGAGCATTTCAGCCTGATAAATTGGTAACGCGTGGCGATGCGGTTGTGTTAGTGGATCGCCTAGTAGAGCTTCGAAAAAAACAAGCTGATGGAAAAGGCTTTACTGTTAATCACGCTAGCATCAAGATCATGACTGGAATGACTGAACAAATCAAGGTCAAGCCTGAGGGAGATCAGCCACTGCCATTTACGCCGATTTTTGCTTTTGACGATAAAGCGCTAGGCCATATTTCTGCGGACGGTACATTCGTAGCGGGTACAGCAGCAGGTAAAGGAGTTATAACGGTAACGGTTGGTTATCAAAGCATCCAAATACCAGTAGAGGTAACAGCTCATGGTATAGCTGAGGATGAGAAAAAAGCGGAGGATCCAGCAAAGACAGACGAAGCCAAGACAAATCCTGCTGAATCTAAAGCTGATGATACGAAGCAAGCAGATGAAAAGAAACAAAACGTTGAGCAAAAATCATCAACGGACCAAGCTTCTTCCGAACAAAAAACGCCAAGCCAGTCTGTAGCAACTGATACAGATACTGTCAACAGCAATACAGCTAAGGAAAAGAAACAGGAACAAAAAGAGGAAGAGCCAGTAGAAGGCTGGATTAATTATGCCCGTAACAGTCAGGTAACCGTAAAATCACTCGATCCTGCTGACCCTTTATTTAATGAGTCAGAGAAGAAATACCCTGGTCCAGCTGGCGGATTGACCGATCCAGCAGATGTTTGGACAGGCTATCTTCGTCAAATGGGACGTGAAGTAACGCTTGATCTACATAAGGTACAGACGCTGGATATGGTAGAGCTTACCTTTAGACAAGAGAAAACAAGCGGGATTACATTGCCTTCCGAGCTAGAGGTGGAAGTATCGCGGGACGGTAAAATTTGGGGTTATGCGGGTAAAGCTACACATGCTATTTCCCCTGGGGAATTACAAAAACTGGATCGTACCCTGCGCATTAGCTTACCGGAATTGGATGCACAGTATGTTCGAGTACGTTTTCCTGTAAAAGTGTTCACATTTGCTAAACAACTGAAAGTATATGGACATGAAGCAGAGCCTGCACAGGCTAAGCTCATCTCCTTTCCTTTAAGCAAAACAAGCACACCTATTGAAGATAATAAGGCAGATGACCGGGTAAAAGATATGCTATTGGTATACCATGGGGCATATGACGACCGTGGTAGCTGGTCGAAAGACGACTTTTTACCGATGGCGGGCTATATTGAGCCAGATGGTTCCATTCCTGATCAAATGTTTGATACCATGTTGTTCCTTCCGTTTCCGAACATGACGGAAACAAAGGCTGACTGGGAGAAGTATATGGACAATCTATTCGAACCGGGTCGCCAATTGGATGCCTTAAACACAGCTATGCTTGAAATGAATAAACGACGTAATTCTCTTGTACTAAATACGAAGAAGGAAAAAGTGGTACTAACCTTGCCTTATCCTTCTCCAAAGGTGAGCGATTGGGGCAAGCTGGAGGAAAATGGGCCGTCTCTATCCTTTGACCCTGCTAAGGTAGGGCAAGAGCAAGCCTATAAAAACCGCTTAGCAGCCATTACCTGGTACAAGGATAAGCTGATTAATCGCTGGTACCAATCAGAGTATAAGTATCTGAAGCTAGAAGGAATCTACTGGTTCCAAGAGCTTGTAGATGACGCGGCACCGAAAGAACGCGAGTTGATTCGCAACGTTGCCGACATGGTTCATTACCATGGATTCCGTTTCTACTGGATTCCGTATTATGGCGCTCCAGGTTTAGAGGAATGGAAAAATCTTGGGTTTGATTATGCTTTCCTTCAGCCGAACTATTATCAGGCAAATGAAGTACCTATAGAACGGGTTCAGCTTACCTTAGATGTAGCTAATAAATATGGAATGGGTGTAGAGATCGAGGGAGACGAGAAATTCTTACGCGATATGCGTCTCTATCGTACCTACTACAATCAACTCATTGCCGGTCATAAAATCGGAATAGATAAGGACAAAATCCATGCGTATTATTTCGGTTCTAAAAATCTGTTGATGGCTTACCGCAGTAAGGAGCAGCAAGCCAGAAAGATTTATGATGATACGTACAAGTGGATGAAGGGCAAGTTTGATATAAAAGAATTCCTTGTTCCTGAGGTAGTGCCAACTCCTACTACGAAGCCAGAGGATCAAAAGCAAACAACGGGGGATGCAAATCCTGCTACTAAGGATGAAGCTGGGGAAAAAGCTGATCAAAAGGCTGAGGATCAGAAAGCTGAATCTGAGAAACCAGTCAATGAGAAAACAACGGAAAATCATGATGAGGCTGAAACAAAAGAATAACGACATGTGTTGAAATGTAGACGCTGACAGGCCCCTGCCGCTCACGTAAGTTGAGAAGCAGGGGCCTGATTTTTTGAGCAAGGTTATAACAAAGCATTTAGGCCTGGACCGATTTTGCACGCTCCATTATGGTGAACATTTTTTGATAGCAAAGGATACTAAGAATTGTTACACCAAAAATAATTCCGAAAATGACTAGCGGACCAAACCAATTAGATAAAGTAACGAGCAGTGGTGCTAGGATGCGCCCAATCGTAAATTGTAGCGTGGAGGCACCCATATACTGCCCACGTTGGTGTTCAGGGGCTAGTTTACTAACGAAGCCTAGAGCGATTGGAGTACGGATCAGCTCTCCAATTGTGAGAACAGCCATACAGAAGAGCAAGAACCAGATATTTTTACTAAAAGCCATCATGAAAAAGCCGATCCCACCCAGAAAAGATGCAATCACAAATGCTTTTTGATCGCTCCACGCACTAATCCAGCGTGTCATCGCTGCCGTTAGCGTCACTACCATGAATCCATTCAAGGCCATCATCCAGCCAAAAAAGGATGTTCCACCTAGAGAATAGGTCCAATCTCCCCACCATATCAACGGTTGATGTAACACATGTTCCTTTATATAAATCGCCATGTAAAGATCCATCTGGGAAAAAGCGATAAACACAAAGACCCCCGCTAGCAAGTAAAGAGAAAAAACCTTGTCACGAAAAATAACCTGAAAGGATTGCAATTCTTTTTTCCAACTGGGTGCTGAATCGACTACATCTGAGCTAGTTTGAGGTGCTGACGGCTTAGTCTCTTTTAAGACGAAAAAGTAGACAACAAATAGAATAGCAGTCACAATCATACAGGCTAGCATAAGCTCGTTACGGTAATTTACAAAGAAAAAGGCTCCCAGCAAAGGGCCGATAACAACCCCTAAATTCATAGCTGTGTAAAACATGGCAAACACAAAATTGCGATCTTCCTCGTTGGTCAAATCTGCGATCATAGCTTCGCTAGCTGGTTGGTATAAAGAGGCACTCAGATTCAGTCCGACAAAAGCAAGGTACATCATCCAAGGTGAAGAGGATAGAAAAAATAACAGGAACATGAGAACCTCAAACGCCACAGAAAATAGCATAACGGGACGACGCCCCAGTTTATCAGAAATACGACCACCAATTAAGCTTATGACAACACTAAGTAACGGGGGAATGATTAATAATACCCCAGCAGTACTCTTACCAAACGTTTCACTGAAAAACAGAGCCATGAAGGGTAAGAACATCCATAAAAAGATAGAAAATAAGGTTTCTCCAATCAGACGAACCTTTAAATTTACATCCCAAGATAGCCAGCTCATGCGCTGCACCTCCAACGTGTTTTCTGACTTACATACATGCTGGCTTTCTTCTTTCCCGTCTGAAAAAGAAGTGGTTTATGGTCCTGTTAGAATGTTACTGTTTATCAAAAAAGCGACTTTATGCTGAAAAGCTTGCCGAACATACAAGCTTATCGCATAAATGCCGCTTCTTTCATAAAGAAACGGGGCCGATAACCATAAATTCCATCAGTAAAGAAGAAAGCCGACCTCAATCAAGCATGACAAAAAGAATAGATTACCTTTTGTCTTTGCTGGATTAGATTAGATGGCTATAATTTTCTTTACTGATGAATTTCATTGGTTACATGCCCCTTTATTTTCGGTATTTTTTGATAAGTGAAATTCTAACAGGTTTTATAAGGATGTGCAAGACAGGTTTCTAGAGATTGATTTGATAAATAACCCATGACATATACGTAGTAAGGCAGGACCAAACAAGATACGGAATAAGTAACAGTGCTGCCCAACGAGAGTATTTGCCTGTGTACAATAGCAAGAGTAGGGTCGATATTGCGGTAGCCAGACAATCATAAAAGGCTAACGACAAATCCTTCTGAATAGACAGGACAAAGGTATAAGCCTGATTGATCACGTAGTTAATCGCAAATAACAGATACCAAGAGTGGTTTAGGTTATCTAACCCAATGGTTTTTTGTAATACAACGACTGCAAGAGCAATCAGTGCGTATAATACAAACCATATGATAGCAATCAAGTTGCTTGAGGGAAGCCAATCAGGCTCTTCAAGGGTGTTATACCAGATTAGGTCACTTGGAAAAAGAATACCTGACAGCGAAAAAAGAGCTATTATGACGAGGAATAATATGATGGAGGATAATAGACTTGGCTTTTGCTGCGTCATGTAAAACTACCCCCTTTTCTTATAAGCTAGTACTTAGTTTATTATTGATTTTGTCGTCCATGCTTATTATTTCTGATTGCAAGATGAACATCATAGATGGACTAAGGCGTTTTGATAAAATATTTTTAATCAAAAACACAAAGAGAAGTGTCTATGCTACAATTTGTAATAAATCCCAATGGGAACGGACTGGAGGAGTCTCATCGTGCAAGATCCACGATTAAAAAAATTGGCTTATAATTTATTGCACTATTCTGTGGGTTTGAAGGAAAAGGAAGTTTTAAATATTGAAGTCCGTGGAAACGGGCATGATCTAGCTCGGGAGCTGATAAAAGAGGCATATGCTATCGGCGCCTATCCTTATGTGGAGATAATGGATACACGTATTCAACGGGAGTTAATGATGAATGCTAGTGCCGAGCGGGCAGAATATCTAAGGAAATGGTCTGAAGAACGCATCAGGGATCAGCATGCAACCATCATTATTAACGGGGTTGATAATGACAGCGAAATGTCTGATGTGCCAAATGATAAGCGTCAGGAGCATTACAGGGTGCTAAAGCCACTTAGTGATTACATGATCGCTAATACTCGTTGGGTTCTGCTTAATTATCCTACCCCCTCTATGGCGCAAAATGCGAATATGTCGACTGAGGCATTTGAAGATTTCTTCTTTGATGTCTGTATAACAGATTACCGAAAGATGCATGATGCATTCCTGCCCCTGCAACAACTGATGAATAAGACGGATAAAGTACGATTAGTCGGGCCAGGAACCGACTTGACCTTTTCCATCAAAGGAATTCCAAACGTGATTTGTGCGGGAGAAAATAATATTCCAGATGGAGAGATTTTCACTGCTCCTGTGCGTGATTCGGTCAACGGTGTACTTACTCACAATGCGACGACACAATATATGGGGACTAAATTTGAGAATATTACCTTGCGTTTTGAGAATGGAAAGATTGTAGAAGCGACCTCAAATAATACCAAGAAGCTCAATGAAATTCTTGATACTGACGAAGGAGCTCGCTATATTGGAGAATTTGCCATCGGTGTAAATCCGTATGTGCTGCATCCGATGAATGATATTTTATTTGACGAGAAAATCGCAGGGAGCTTCCACTTTACTCCGGGTCAGGCCTATGAAGATGCTGATAATGGCAATCGAAGCATCGTGCATTGGGATATGGTAACCATTCAACGTCCGGAATACGGTGGCGGTGAAATTTGGTTTGATGATGTGTTAATCCGTAAAGATGGACTATTTGTGCTGGATACATTACAAGGTCTTAATCCAGATGCTTTAAAATCCTAAGCCAATCAAAAGAGCGAAAGAAACCCATATTCAAGATAGAGCACGAAAAAAAGTCTGGTGATGCCAGGCTTTTTTGCTTGAGATGAATGGAGATAACCTATATCAATATTCCCTTGATAGAACCAGCTTCTCCTCTCTAAAGTGGCATCCGATCTCGCTTTTCGTTACAATGAAGCGTAGAAACTGTAGAACGGAGAAAAAACTAGCTATGACAATGAAAAGATGGTTGGATCACACTGTAGACGATCAGGAAAAAGGAATGACTGTGGAGGAGATCGTACGACAAAAAATGTCGGTCTCTGGACGTATGCTGCAACGTCTGACACGGAGTAAAGGAATACTGGTAAATCGCAAGGTCCCTTTTCTTAAAAGGCAGGTCAAGGCTGGAGATGTGATTTCTGTGCGCATTTTTGATGATAAACGTGAGCAGGAAGCGTTAGTCATGTTACCGCCAGCGCCATTTGAAATTCAATTGGAAGTTTTGTATGAGGACGAGTATTTTATTGTTGTCAATAAACCAACAGGTATGACTACGCATCCTATTCGTGAGGGTCAGCATGATACTTTACTAAACCAACTTGTCCTTTATTGGCATAAACAAGGCAAGTCGATTATGCCCCATACTGTTCATCGCCTAGATCGCGAGACTTCAGGCACTATTTTAATCGCGAAGAGTTCCTATGCTCATCAGCTAGCAGATAAGCTGATAAGGGAGGGAAGTGTAGAGCGGAATTACGTTGCTTTCGTAACTGGTCGCATGCAACCAGAATCGGGAACAATAGCAGAACCGATCAAACGCGATCCTATGCATAAAGTAAAGCGTCAGGTACATCCAAAGGGTGAAGAAGCGGTTACTCATTACAAGGTGTTGGCTTCAAATGATGAGGTTAGCTTAGTCGATATTACATTAGACACAGGAAGAACCCACCAAATCCGTGTGCATTTTGAATACATGGGACATCCATTGGTTGGGGATACCCTGTACCGAGGTTCTCGAATGGGCTTTTCCAATCAAGCGTTGCATGCCTATCAGCTTTGTTTTAAGCATCCAGTGACAGAAGAGGTCCTTGAGATTAAGGCACCTATGCCACCAAAGATGAAGCGCTTTGTGGAGGATAGGTTTTTTCTCCCAAATTTTATGCTATAAAGATGATGCATGTGCAAAATAAATATGATGGGGAAGGGTGGAGGTGTAGAGCATGGTAGTGCAGAGGCTATTAGATGAGGAAAAGGTGTTTAAAGACCCTGTTCATCGCTATGTGCATGTCAGGGAGAAGGTCATTTGGGAGCTAATTGATTCACCAGAATTCCAACGACTAAGACGTATCAGACAGCTTGGGACAAGTTATTTTACCTTCCATGGCGGTGAGCATAGCCGATTCAATCACTCGCTGGGCGTCTATGAAATTATGAGACGCATCCTAGAGACCTTCGAGGGCAGAGTTAATCTTCCTTACGAAGAAAAGCTCCTGTGCCTTTGTGCGGCTTTACTGCACGATGTTGGACATGGTCCTTTTTCACACTCCTTTGAAAAGGTATTTCGGTTTGACCATGAGGAATGGACGAGAAAGATCATTATGGGCAGGACAGGCATTAATCAAATTTTACGTACGGTTAGCGATACCTTTCCTAGAAAGGTTGCGGAGGTGATCGCAAAAACGTATGAGAATAAACTGATTGTCTCCCTTATTTCCAGTCAGATAGATGCAGACCGAATGGATTATTTGTTGCGAGATGCTTATTATACCGGAGTTAATTACGGTAATTTTGACATAGAGCGCATTCTGCGTGTAATGCGACCCTCTGAGGATGGAGTAGTGATTAAAGCGAGTGGGATGCATGCAGTGGAAGACTATATCATGTCACGCTATCAAATGTACTGGCAGGTGTATTTTCACCCAGTGACGCGAAGTGCAGAGGTTGTTCTACATAAAATTTTCAAACGTGCGAAGGAATTATTCCAGCGCGATTACCGTTTTCAATTAGAGCCGACACATTTCCTACCGTTTTTCTGTGATCGTATCCAATTGAAGGACTATCTGATGCTGGATGAATCTATTGTTTATTTCTACATGCATCAGTGGCGAAATGAGCGAGATTCTATATTATCTGATTTGTGTTCACGATTTTTAGACAGGAATCTTCTGCAATACGTCGAATATAATCCTAGAAATTTCCGAACGGAATATGAGATCAGGGAATTGTTTCAAGAAGCGGGAATTGATCCCGACTATTATGTAGAAGTTGATTCTACATCCGATTTGCCCTATGATTATTATCGCCCTGGGAAAGAACAAGAACGGATTTCTATTATGTTAGTCAAACCAAACGGTGAGCAAGCGGAATTATCAACGATGTCAGAGATTGTAGAAGCGGTTTGTGGAAAGCGGAGATTTGATTATAAGCTTTATTATCCTGCTGATCTGATAGAATCGCTGCCTGCTGAACTTGCCCAAAAGATTAAAGAACGACTAGGAGTAGTGATGTCGGATGCATAGAGGGCACGCCAAAATAATGCGGCTAGTGGAGGTCCTTGGTGAAGTAACAGGAAGAAAGAAACTGCAAAAAATGGTGTATATCTCTAAAAAAATGCAGGTGGATTTTGAGGAAAGATTTGAGTTTCATATGTTCGGGCCTTATTCCGAAGAACTGACATTGCGCGTAGATGAGTTGTGTAGCTTTGGGCTGTTGAACGAACAACATGAAAGCAAGGGAGCGATCGAAGTATATCGTTACTCCTTAAACGAATTGGGAAAGGATTTTTTGCGTTATCATGATGTAGACCTAGGGGTAGGAGAGCGTCTGATTAAACGCTTAAATGAAGAAAATTCCCGTTTTCTTGAATTGGTGTCCACCATTCTTTATTTTGAGCACTTATCCTATGAGGAAATGCTGGTTAAAGTCTTTACATTAAAAAGCAAACAGCGCTATACAGAAGAGGAAGTACAAAAGGGACTTGCTTTTCTCGACGAATGCAGACAAATTAGCTTGCAGCATTAAAGGGTATAGCATTTTGGAGTCTGCTAGTATGACCATCTCGTTTACGCTTATGTGTGAACGAGATTTTTTTGTTCCACATCATCTATTTCACTAGATGTTATCTATGCGCCCCAAAAATTGCACGAGTATAAGTTTTCAGGGTAGAATAGACAGAAGATCTTTTTAGGGGTTGGTGATAACATGAATTTATTTGATAATAAAAAAAATAACGGCTTTACCATTGTGAGTAAAAAGACAGATGTTCATGGCGGATTTGGTCAAGGAGTGCTTGATTTAAGTCATGTTTCCTCTGTCATTATTGATGTTGAAGAAAATGATGCCTACATTGACATGGGAGCGTTGCATGCCAAGAGTGCTGTTGAACGAGGCATTAAATTTTCTACGAATAAGGAAGATGTTCCAAACGGAAAGCCGTACTGGCTTGTTTGGGTTACCATCGACCGCAAAGAAGAGGGACCTTACTATGCAGGTGTAACTGCTTGTTATATGGAGATTGACCGTGAAGCCCGCCGTGGATACAAGCTATTGGTAGATCACGTTAACCGTATGGATGCTGCTATGAAGCGCAAAATCATGGTAAGTGAGCTAGGAGAAGTCGAAAAAGCAGCATTGCGCAAATTACTGATGGAACACAATGCAGACATGTGGGCAAACTCTGCTGAAGAACTTAAGCAGGGCTTAGAAACACAAGCATAGTTTGTACATGGGCGCTAGTTGAAAATCTGGTTTTTATTAGGAAAAAATGAACGCTGTGTGAACAACTAGCAAAAGAATTGTACGAAGAAACCAAAAAAGAGTAAACTTAGATTTGTATATAAAAAGCACTAGGTCAGCAAACAGGGAGCGACATTATGTCACTCCCTGTTTGTCTTAATTTGCAGGTTATGAATTAGCATTAGGGATGCACACTAAGAAGGCATATCAATACTTTATCTTCTCAGAGGGGGAGAATGCCTTGGATCATCAGAATGATCATTTTGTCAAACATGGTGGAGTGCATTTCCGCAATAATGTACCACCGCAAGAGATTAATAAATTTATTAATAGGCTACCGGCAGGAAAGCGAGAAAGTCTTTTTGAAGTGCTGGATAAATTGGAAAAAAACGGGCTTATTACGGTTTATAACGACCACGTTTTTACTGATGGAAATGGTGTTATTGGCGGCGGGGAGCAATAAGATAACGAAATAGAAATATGTCAAAGCCAGGCGCAGATATGATTTCCAGCGTAATAACAAGCTGCATGAATGAACAAAAAGCGCAAGAAAAAAGGGGTACCTAATCACAATAGTGATCTACGGTAGCCCTTTTTCATAAAGCTGACATGTTATCTGCCCCATAATTTGTTCCACAACGATTTCTTTTCTTTTTCAGGTGGTTTGGGATCGGGTATTGCTTGCTCAGGAATATGCTCGGAACAGTAATCCTGAGGCTCTGTTCCTGCCTTAAAATACATAACTTGCGCATGCGGGCAGTTCTGGGTAGCCAATTTTTGGGTGACTGGGTCGATGTAAACTGATACGACACCGGTAGGAGCATTAAATTGGCTAGGGGGTTGATTATCGAGAGCACTTTCCATGAATTCCGCCCAAAGCGGAGCCGCTAGACGGGCATCCTTAATCGGGTCAATCTTCTTCCCTTCATCATAGCCTGTCCAAACGCTGGTTACGAGCTGGGGTGTAAATCCGCCTATCCAAGAGTCATAGTCAGTGGAGCCTGTTTTCCCAGCAACGGGACGGTTTAATTGTCCTGCAACACGGTGAGCTGTGCCGCGCGTATCGCTAAAAACAGTCTGCATCATCTGATTTAACACATATGAGCTACTCGGATCTGCTACAGGGACATGGGCAGAGGAATCCTCAGCTAAAATGGCACCTGTATTATCCATGATTTTTAAAATCGCTACTGGTGTAATGTACGACCCATTATTTGCGATGGTACTGTAAGCTGCTGTTAATTCCAAAGGGGAGATAGGCGATGTTCCCAAAGCTAGAGAAGGTACAGCCTGTAGAGGGCTAGTTATCCCTAATTTTTTGGCTTCATCTACTATTTTTTGTGGTGTTAATTGGTTAATTGTTTTAACAGCATAAATATTATCTGATGTAGCGATGGCTTCTTGCATCGTAATAAAGGTATTCGTAAATTTATTACCATAATTACTAGGAACGTATTCCTTTCCATTTTCGTAAGTGAAGACAGTTGGCTCGCTTTTCATCAACGTTAAAGGAGTAAACCCATTATCTAAAGCTGATAAATACATAATTGGTTTAAAGGTAGAACCAGGCTGTCGTTTGCTCAATACACGATTAAATTGGCTTTTTTTATAATCGCGGCCACCTACCATTGCTTTAATGAAGCCCGTTTTAGGATCAATGGCTACTAGAGCTATCTGTAATTCTTGATTATTTTTAGGCATGTGTTTACGAATAGCTTCTTCCGCTTTCTTTTGGATTGCAACGTCTAAGGTGGTGTAAATTTTTAATCCGCCGTTCTGAACAGCCTCTTCACTGATTCCATACTTATCCTTGGCTAAAGTGAGAATATAGTCCCGAAAATATGGGGCTATCGAAGCTTTTTGTACTTCCTTAGGTGAATGAAATGTTAAGTTCTGCTCGTAAGCCTCCCCCATTTGTTTTTCGGAAATGTAACCGTCACGGTGCATAGCCGCTAGGATTAATTTTTGACGCTTTTTCGCATTATCAAAATTCGTAATCGGGGAATAATAGGTAGGCCCCTTTGGAATTCCTGCTAGCATAGAGCTTTCTGCAAGCGTTAAATCCTTCGCTTTTTTGCCAAAATAGGTTCCCGCGGCGGCCTCTGCACCATAGGCAGAATGTCCATAATAGATTTGATTCATGTACATTGCTAAAATTTCATCTTTTGTGTAATTAAGCTCTAGCTGTAGGGTGAGTAAGGCTTCTTTTGCCTTGCGAGTCCAGGTTTTCTCATGACTCAAATACAGATTGCGAGCTAGCTGCTGTGTAATCGTGCTGGCCCCTTGAGCTTTGTTCATTTCGACAATGTTGACGTAAGCTGCTTTTGCAGTCCGTTTTAGATCAATGCCCATATGCTGATAAAAGTAACGATCCTCGATGGAAAGAGTAGCTTGCACTAAATAAGGGGAAACATTGTCGAGTGTGACGACATAACGATTTTCTCCTCTGTGAATACTATCTATAACTTCTCCGTTGCCTGCGTAGATGGTTGAAGTTTGATGAATAACTGTGGCGGGCATTGGCTGAGAACGTAAATATAAGACCAGAAATAGGATGGATAATGCAGCCGCCAGCATAGTCAGACCTAGAATTTTTATAAAAAGCCTGACCCGCCTAAGCCAACGAAGTAATGGATGCTCGCGGATGACTTCCATGAAAGACACGTCCTTTCTGCATAGTTTGGTAATACTAGGAAAAATCCTAATAGATAGTATAGGTAAATCAGCATATTTTCATACTATATGAAGCCGGTATCACCTGTTCCGTTAAGGTTTTGCACATCACTGGTAGTCCTTTTACAAATAGGCGATCTGTTCTGAAAAAGCAGTGAAGTAAGAAAAATATCGGATAAAAAGACAAAAAATACTTGCTTTTTGGGGGGTACCCTCTATAATTCATTTTGTTGATGCATTATGTGATCTTCATTACATCTCCCATCAACATGAAATGATTCGGTTAAAAAGGAGGCTTCATTACATTATGAACATGGAACTATGGTACACTGAGAAGCAAACGGAAAATCACGGAATTACTACAAAGATCTCCGAGACTCTATATAGTGAGAAAACGGATTTTCAACAATTGGATATTATCCATACCAATCAATTTGGACGTATGCTTGTACTTGACGGTATGGTTATGACTACCGATGTTGATGAATTTGTTTACCATGAAATGATTACTCACATTGCTCTTAACACCCACCCTAATCCTAAAAAAGTATTAGTTGTGGGCGGAGGAGACGGAGGAGCTATTCGTGAAATCGTTAAGCATGCTTCCGTAGAAAAAGCTGTACTAGCTGAGATTGACGGCGGAGTTATTGAAGCCTCCAAAAAATATTTCCCAGAGATTGCGAAAGATTTAATGGGAAATCCGCGTGTCGATGTGCAAGTTATCGATGGAATTAAACATATTCATGATCACAAGGGTGAATATGATGTAATCATGGTTGACTCTACCGAACCGGTTGGTCCAGCAGTGGGACTGTTTGAAAAAGGCTTTTATCAGGGAATCGCCGATGCGCTAAAACCAGACGGAATCATGGTTGCTCAGACGGAATCACCTTGGTTCAATCGTGAATTGATCAAACGAGTATTTAAAGACCTATCGTCTATTTTCCCAGTGACTCGTTTGTATACAGCAAGCATTCCAACATACCCATCAGGTCTGTGGAGCTTTACCATTGCTTCCAAAAAATATGATCCATTAGAAGTAGATCCATCTACAATTAAAGACATGGATACCAAATACTATAACAAAGATATTCATAAAGCAGTGTTCCAGCTTCCTAACTTTGTAGCTGAACTGACTCGCGACTAGGGGGTAGTGAGATGCGTTTTGATGAAGCTTATTCTGGCAACGTGTTTATTCGTAGTCATCAAAACTATGAGGAGAGCCAAGCAGTCATTTATGGCATGCCGATGGATTGGACAGTTAGCTTTCGTCCAGGCTCCCGTTTCGGCCCTTCACGTATTCGCGAGGTCTCTATTGGCTTAGAAGAATACAGTCCTTATTTGGACAGGCTATTAGAGGATGTGAAGTATTTTGATGCAGGGGACATTCCATTACCTTTTGGAAATGTAGAAGGCAGTCTCCAAGCTATTCGCGAGTTCGTTGCGAAAGTATTAGCGGATAATAAAATCCCTGTAGGTATGGGCGGTGAACACTTGGTTACATGGCCAGTGATTCAAGCCATGCACGAGAAGTATAAGGACTTGGTTATCTTCCACTTTGATGCCCATACCGATCTTCGAGATAACTATGAGGGCTACGAGTACTCCCATTCAACGCCAATTAAAAAGGCGTGCAATTTGCTTGGAGGAAAAAACGTTTATTCGTTCGGAATCCGTAGCGGGATGAAGGAAGAGTTTGATTGGGCAAAGGAAAATATGCATTTATACAAATACGATGTATTGGAGCCTGTTAAACAGGTGCTTCCTACCATTGGAAATCGCCCTATCTACTTAACGATTGATATTGACGTGCTAGACCCTTCTGCTGCTCCTGGTACAGGTACAACAGAGGCTGGCGGTATCACATCTCGTGAATTACTAGATACGATTCATTTTATGGCTAACAACGGAGCCAATGTGGTCGGATTTGATTTAGTGGAAGTAGCACCCGTGTACGATCATAGTGAAATGACACAGATTGTTGCTTCAAAAATACTCCGTGAAATGATATTAAGCTTTGTAAAATAGTCGCTATTATCATTTGGATACTGGATATTACGTAGAAAAAGGCAAGGAGGCAGAGTGCTTTCTTGCCTTTTTCATTTTGTATACGAAATCGCTCTCGCTTGGTCAGAAAAATTGGAAGCGAGAAGGTAAACTATCCTATAATAAAGGGAAAGTAAACTAACAAATACTACAGTGACAAACAAAAGTGAGGTCTCGGAATGCAAGAGGTTCAATTATCGTTATCAATCATACAAAAGGCAGAAGGTCAAATCGACAAGACAGATTTACAAATGTCGGGTAAAGCATCCCTGCGTAATTCTTCTTGGTTTCTGCATTATAAAGAAGAGATAGAGGGAGCGGGAGAGGTCTCCAATATTGTTCGGATTAACCCCGATAGCACACAATTACTGCGTCAAGGTAGCTTGCAAATGAAGCAAATATTTGAAAAGGGAAAAGGGACAGATAGCCTATATAGCAGTCCCTATGGAAATATGCAAATGCATACCCACACTCGAACATATAAAGTCACGTATCAAAGTGAGAAGCCTGTTCAGGTGTTGATTGCCTATCAATTGTGGCTAAGTGGACAATATGTTGGAGAATTCGAATGGGACATGAAAATTGCATGGGAGTAGAAAGGGGCAGTGTGTATGGTTTTTTCCCTCATTAATGGGCTATTTTCTGGCTTGTTGTTATCAGCTTTTCTGGCAATTGGAGATGGATTGTTTCAAACAAACACATTTCAGGTATTATTAGATATTACTTATATTCCAGGGATGGAAAATACCCCTCCCTTACTAGCCTATCTCATTCATTTGGTGATTTCGGTTATCGTTGCCTTTGCGTTTATTTACTTTTATCCAAAGGGAAAAGGGAAAAAGATTGTCATCTATGTAACTCTGTGGAATGTGGCATTTCTGATTTTATTCTTTCCCTTTACGTATCTAAGCCAAGGTGTTTATTCAGCAAGTAATATCTTGTTGTGGTTTTTTGGTCATTTGTTGTATACGGTATTTTTAACGTATCAAATTGAGCGATAGAGAGCAGCTTTTGTAGATGCGTAGTGCCGGTTTTTTAGCACAGTGACTAGTTTTTGGCAGTCTGATTAGGAGGGATGTTGTGAGTACATTACCAAAATCGGAGACAGTGGAGATGTTAAGCGCAATTTTAGGAGCAATTGATGAAGGCATCCATGTGGTTGACGCTCAGGGTATTACGATCATGTACAATCACATCGCTGCCAGACTGGATGGGTTAACGCAAGAGGAGGTGCTGGGTAAACCGTTGTTGCAAGTCTTTCCTTCCTTAGATAGCGAATCCAGCACCTTGTTAAATGTCATCCAAACCGGAAAGCCCATGTATAATCGCACGCAACGCTATACCAATTGGCGAGGCGTACAGGTGGAAACAATCAACACTACGTTACCAGTTCGTGTAGACGATCGGCTCGTTGGCGCAGTTGAGGTAGCTAAAGATATGAAGAAACTAAGGGAGCTGTCGGAGCAGCTAGTGGACCTACAGGTTCAAGTCCAAAGTGGACGAAAAAAGCAAGTGAAGCCACTTGTGTCCGATCAGGTGTTTTATGAATTCTCGGATATCTTAACGCATAACCCCGAGCTGAAGCGGGTGAAACAGATAGCGTTAAAAGCTGCGCGGACCACCTCACCAATACTGATTTATGGAGAAACAGGGACAGGTAAAGAGTTGCTGGTACAATCGATCCATCGAGCATCCCCGCGAAGGAAGCGTCCGTTTATTGCCCAAAACTGTGCTGCCCTACCCGCCTCCCTATTAGAAGGAATTCTCTTCGGTACAACTAAGGGGAGCTTTACCGGAGCAGATGATCGTCCAGGTTTGTTTGAAGTAGCCAATGGGGGTACGTTATTCCTAGATGAAATAAACAGTATGCCACTTGAGCTACAAGCTAAATTATTGCGTGTATTACAGGATGGTCAGATACGAAGAGTAGGCGGAACGGGATCATTGCAGGTAGATGTGAGAGTGATTGCGGCTACCAATGAAGTGCCAGAAAAAGTGGTGGAAAGCAAAGGATTGCGAGCTGACCTATATTATCGCTTAAATGTTGTCTCCTTTTGGCTTCCACCATTGCACAAACGCCCAGAGGATTTGCCCCTTTTAGTAGAGCATTTTGTGCAGAAGTATAACAATATGTTTGAGTTACAGGTGAAAGGCTTGGATCAAGAGGTATGGACTTTATTCAAGCGATGTACGTGGCCGGGTAACATTCGGGAGCTAGAGCATATGATTGAAGCTGCCATGAATGTTACTGAAGGCGAATGGATTACAGTTGAAGACCTTCCTTTATCCTTTTTGAAAAGAATGAGTGAGCTGGGAGTGGTATCTCAGGAAAGTGAAAGCGGATTCACTATGAAAACCTCAATTCCTATGGATGGGACCTTACGAGATGTTCTAAGACAAACAGAAAAGCATTTCATTCAAATGGCATTGGAGCAAACGAAAGGAAATATTCTGCAAGCCGCAAAACAATTAGGAATCCCTCGACAAACCCTACAGTATAAATTGGCCCAACAAAAAGAGAAACCAGATGATAAGAAGTCAGATTGACTTGGATTACCAATCATTCAACCCGACCTTGCCGAAAAGCTGGCACAATAAATAATCCGGTAAAGTGGACTGTAGGCAAACCAAGCGTGCCCAAAACGCTTAAAAGCCTGCAGATACACTGCAAATATCATCTAATTCTGAAAATATTAAATATTCTACCGAAATTGGCATCCTCCTTGCATGATGTAAATAATGAAGCTTCAAGAGGTTTTGTTCATGTAAATATGCAGGGGGGATTATTATGACATTAGCCGTTCGTAAATTGCGTGATTGGCGGGACGTGGAATTATGGAAAGACGTAACCGAGGAACAATGGAACGATTGGATGTGGCAGTTAACCCACACGATTAAAAACGTAGATGACTTAAAAAAGGTAATTAATCTTACTCCTGAGGAAGAAGAGGGAGTACGAATTTCCAACCAGACCATTCCGTTAAATATCACACCTTACTATGCTTTGCTAATGGATGAGAACGATCCAAAGGACCCAGTTCGTTTACAATCTGTCCCTTTATCTCACGAAATGGTTCGCACGCAGTACGATATGGAAGACCCGTTGCATGAGGATGAGGATTCGCCTGTTCCTGGTCTGACTCATCGCTACCCCGATCGCGTTTTATTTTTAGTAACAAACCAATGCTCTATGTATTGTCGTTACTGTACGCGCCGTCGTTTTTCTGGACAAATCGGCATGGGGGTACCTAAAAAACAATTAGATGCCTGTTTAGATTATATCCGTAACACCCCAGAGGTACGCGATGTGCTTTTGTCCGGTGGAGATGCTCTACTAATTAATGACCGAGTATTGGAATACGTAATAAAAAGTCTGCGGGAGATTCCTCATGTGGAGATCATTCGGATTGGAACGAGAGCACCTGTCGTTTTCCCACAACGCATCACGGAGAATTTGTGCGAGATCCTGAAGAAATATCATCCTGTTTGGCTCAATACACATTTTAATCATCCCAAAGAAATTACCGAGGAAGCAAAAAGAGCTTGTGAAATGCTTTCATATGCCGGTGTCCCGCTTGGTAATCAGTCGGTTATTCTTGCTGGAGTTAATGACGATCCGTATACGATGAAGCAATTAATGCAAGATCTGGTTAAAATCCGTGTACGTCCATATTATATCTATCAATGTGACCTGTCAGAAGGCATCGGTCATTTCCGAGCGCCAATATCTAAGGGTTTAGAAATCATGGAATACTTACGCGGGCATACCTCAGGCTATGCAGTACCTACTTTTGTGGTAGATGCCCCGCATGGTGGCGGCAAGATTCCGGTAATGCCAAACTATATCATTTCTCAATCGGCTGACAAAGTCATTCTACGTAATTTTGAAGGCGTCATTACTGCCTACCCTGAACCGCAAAATTACAAGGCACCCGATCTATCAAACAACGAATATTATCAGGCCGAGAGAGGAAAAGCAGTAGGTATTGCAGCCTTAATGGAAGATTTAGCAGACAATTTGGAGCCAGCAGAGCTACAGCGCAATAAACGGATTGAGGCCACCAAGGTCAAGTCACTTGCAGATGTGCGTAAGGAACAAAGTGAGGTGAAAAAGCAAAAAGAGCGTGCTAGAATGAGTGAAAAAGAGGCATAGGAATGTCTGAGCAGGGTCTTTCGCCTTTCGGTGATTAAGTAGGACTTCAGGAATGGAAGTGTTACTTATGACAGTGAGCGAGAAGGCCCCTTTTTTGTGCTTGTAGCTAACTGATTACTCGATCTTTACGGTAGACAAATGAGTATGATATGATCAAAAAGAAAAAATGAGCGACCGCTCAGATAAGCAGTGCGATTGTTTTTATAAAATTTTTTGGGTAGAAATGTAAATTTTGAATGAATAGTCATTCATTTTTTCTGATACTTCTGATAAGATAAAACAAAAGAAAAAATTTACCATCAAATATAACTAAAATAAGTAAAAGAAAGGGAGCTGGAAGATATGGAAATCCTACCACTATTAAATTTAATTGCCTTCTTCCTTGTGCTGGCTTATGGGCTATATCTTGTAGCGCATTTGTTGTACAGCAGGTATCTGTTTATCAAATTGGGAAAAAAGCCGGATACCAAGGATGACTTTAAGACCCGCCTGAACTTGATCCTTCAGAACGTTTTTTTGCAAAAGAAGCTCTTAAAAGACAAAAAGAGCGGTATTATGCACATTGTTCTCTTTTATGGCTTTATTATTTTGCAATTTGGTGCCATTGAACTTATTTTAAAGGGACTTATTATTGGGTATGAATTACCGTTTGGTAGCGCCCACAAGTACTTTAGCCTGATGCAGGAAATCACTGCTATGCTGATCCTTTTAGCTATCGGTTATGCTTATTATCGGCGGTATATTGAGAAACTAAAGCGTTTAAAGCGAGGCTTGAAATCAGGTTTAGTTATTATCTTTATCAGTTCGCTAATGGTGACCGTTCTTGGTTCACTAGCTTTCGAACAGCTATGGCTAGGCCATGAGGGCTCCATCTTTGCTCCCTTCTCGTCAGCTATTGCCTTTGTATTTTCAGGGATCGGTGAAACCGCGGCAGCCGCTTTATTCTTCTTTTTCTGGTGGGCGCATTTGCTCGTTTTGCTGAGCTTTGCTGTCTATGTACCACAATCCAAACATGCTCACTTGATCTTTGCTCCCTTTAACGTTTGGTATAAAAAGCTAGAACCGCCTGGTAAGCTGTCTACCATTAACTTTGAAGATGAGACTCAGGAAGTTTTCGGAAATGGGAAGATTGAGGACTTTACCCAAACACAACTCATTGACTTATATGCCTGTGTCGAGTGTGGACGTTGTACCAATATGTGTCCGGCCTCTGGAACTGGCAAAATGCTCTCTCCTATGGATATTATCGTGAAAATGCGCGACCATTTGACTGAGAAAGGGGCAAGTGTTACTTCACGCACACCTTGGATGCCTACTTTTGCATTTCCTAACACAAAGGCTAACCAAATCGCTCTGCAGGCTGGTGAAGTAGCAGCGACTGCTGAAGGGGCCGCTGCTGTAGAAAATGTATATGATAAGGCATTGATAGGCGATGTGATTACCGAGCAGGAGCTGTGGGCGTGTACAACCTGTCGTAACTGTGAAGACCAGTGTCCCGTGATGAACGAGCATGTTGACAAAATCATTGACATGCGCCGCTATCTCGTGATGACAGAAGGGAGCATGCCGCAAGAAGCTCAGCGTGCATTAAATAATATCGAACGCCAGGGTAACCCGTGGGGAATTAACCGTAAAGACCGTATGAAATGGATGGAGGGTCTGGATGAAGCCTATACAGTACCTACTGTCAAAACGGCAGAGGAGTTTGAATATCTGTTTTGGGTAGGGGCTATGGGTTCCTTTGATAACCGCAGTATGAAGATTACGCATGCCTTTATTAAGCTGATGCACGAAGCAGGCATTAAGTTCGCCATTCTTGGCAATGAAGAAAAAAATTCAGGCGACACAGCTCGCCGTATCGGTAACGAATTTCTGTTTCAACAATTAGCGCAGGAAAACATTGCTTTATTTGAAGGCTACGATGTTAAGAAGATTGTGACCTGTGATCCGCATGCGTTTAATACCTTTAAGAATGAATATCCTGAGTTTGGTTTGCAAGCAGAGGTATATCATCATTCTGAGCTATTAGTTCAATGGATCGAGGAGGGGCGTCTTACACCGAAGAAAGAAGTGAAGGAACGTATTACGTATCATGATTCATGCTATTTGGGTCGATATAACAATATCTATGATATGCCTCGCCAGATTTTGCAACAAATTCCGGGTGTGGAGATTGTAGAGATGAAACGAAGCCAATGTGACAGCATGTGCTGTGGCGCTGGTGGCGGATTGATGTGGATG
Source organism: Brevibacillus sp. 7WMA2 (assembly GCF_010748895.1). NCBI lineage: Bacteria > Bacillati > Bacillota > Bacilli > Caryophanales > Paenibacillaceae > Brevibacillus > Brevibacillus sp. 7WMA2. The sequence goes on along the minus strand of NZ_CP048799.1, from coordinate 3,553,537 downwards.
GAAGAACATGAAGGTACCCGTGTTAATGTCGCACGCACAGAGCAGGCCTTAGAGGTTCATCCAACAGAAATTGCAAGTGCTTGTCCATACTGTCTAACGATGATGGATGATGGATTAAAAATGAAAGAGGCGGAAGAACAAGTGAAAGCGAGAGATATCGCTGAAATCTTAGCCGATGCTTTGTAAGAAGTAACAGGATGAGCGGTGGTCAAAGGACCGCCGCTTATTGTCATAATAAATTGACTAATGCGAATAGAATGTGCAAAATAAAGATAATAAAGTGAGCGACCGCTCGATGAATACTTATGTTAACTGATTAGATACATAAGAAAAGGGAGGAATTGCTTTGAACACAGTTATAGTTGGAACGGCTCGAACACCTTTTGGAAAGTTCAATGGCGCATTAAAGGAAGTGCCTGCTGTAGAACTGGGAGCATTGGCAATTAGAGAAGCGCTGAGTAGAGCTAAGGTTGATCCCTTATCAGTTGATAAGGTCATCATGGGGATGGTCGTGCAAGCGGGTGCTGGACAAATCCCCTCAAGGCAAGCTGCCAGAAAAGCTGGTCTCCCATGGGAAGTAACAAGCGAGACGATCAATAAGGTATGTGCGTCCGGGATGCGTTCCGTTGCCATGGCGGATCAAATCATTCGTTGTCAGGATGCAGAGATTATAGTAGCTGGCGGAATGGAGAGCATGAGTAATGCTCCTTATGCAATGCCGCAAGCTAGAAATGGCTTTCGAATGGGCGATAATCTTGTGAGGGATTTAGTGTTATACGATGGGCTAACATGTGCATTTGATCAAGTTCCTATGGCTGTGCATGGGAGTAATGTGGCCGAAGAATACGGCATTACACGAGCAGAACAGGATGCATGGGCCTATCGCAGCCAGCAACGTGCGGCTAAAGCGAGGGAAGCAGGATATTTTGCTGAGGAAATTGTTCCGGTTCCAGTTCCCCAACGAAAAGGAGACCCACTGCTCGTCATGGAGGATGAAGCGATCCGAGCGGAAACAACCTTAGAAGGCTTGGCTAAATTAGCACCGGTATACAAAAAGGATGGGACGATTACAGCCGGTAATGCACCCGGACTTAATGATGGTGCGGGAGCGCTTGTGCTTATGTCAGAGCATAAAGCTAAGGAACTAGGGGCTAAGCCTTTAGCTACGATTCTAGGGCATGCGGAGGTTGCGGCAGAGGCTCCTTATATTGCTACTACACCTGGGCTTGCTATTCAAAAATTACTGCAAAAGACAGGAAAAAGCCTTGAGGAAATAGATTTATTTGAAGTAAACGAGGCATTCGCTGCGGTCACGCTTACAAGTGGAAAAATCGTTGGCTGGGATGAAGAGAAGGTGAACGTAAATGGCGGTGCGATTGCACTTGGTCATCCTATCGGCGCGAGCGGTGCAAGGATTATCATGACGCTTATTCATGAATTACAACGACGCGGCGGTGGATTAGGCATAGCGGCGATTTGCAGTGGAGCGGCTCAGGGAGATGCTATCTTAATACGTGTTGAGCCAGCCAGATAAGTAACTACTTCAATTTGATAGGGGATTTTAGGTTTTTAAACGAAGCTGCATCATTTTTCAAAAGAAAAGGAGCATGGGACATGAGCATTCAAACGATTATGGTTATAGGCGCAGGGCAGATGGGGAGCGGAATTGCTCAGGTGGCGGCACATGCCGGATTTCAAGTGATTTTACATGACCAATCTATGTCTTTTCTAGAACGTGGTTTAGGCAATATCGGGAAAAATTTAAATAGGCAAGTGGAAAAGGGCAAGCTGACTGAAGAAACAAAGGGAAAAATTCTCTCCCAGATATCCACTTCCACAGAGCTTACAAACGCTAGGGATGCGGATGTGGTTATAGAAGCTGTAGTAGAAAATATGCAGGTAAAAACCGAAATTTTTAAAAAATTAGATGAGATTTGTCAACCGCATGCCATCCTAGCCAGCAATACCTCCTCTTTGCCTATTACAGAGATTGCAGCGGCTACAAATCGTCCTGAGCAGGTTATCGGCATGCATTTTATGAATCCTGTACCTGTGATGAAGCTAGTGGAAATGATTCGTGGCTTACAAACATCTGACGAGGTCTATCAAACAATCGAAGAACTGGCAAAACGACTGGATAAAATACCAGTTAGCTGCAAAGACTTCCCTGGTTTTATCTCAAATCGTGTATTAATGCCAATGATTAATGAAGCGATTTACTGTGTGTATGAAGGGGTAGCTACCCCGGAAGCAGTGGATGACATTATGAAGCTGGGCATGAATCATCCGATGGGACCTATTACCTTAGCTGATTTTATTGGATTGGATACATGTCTCTACATTATGGAAGTACTCTATGAAGGATTCGGGGATTCCAAATATCGCCCTTGTCCGTTATTACGCCAATATGTAAAGGCTGGCTGGTTAGGCCGCAAGTCAGGAAGAGGATTCTATGTGTACACCTAACCTGATCGTGCATGGAGCGCCATATATGTAGGGGCAACGAGAAATTTACAAAAGGAAGGATTTTGTGTATGGAGCTTCATTTTACAGAAGAACAGCTCATGATGCGAAAGATGGTAAGTGATTTTGCCAAAAAAGAAATTGCTCCATTTGTTGCTCATATGGAAGAAACGGAAGAATTTCCGCGTCCATTACTAACAAAAATGGCACAGCTAGGCTTAATGGGGATTCCAATACCCGAAGAGTGGGGCGGCTCTGATTCTGATTTTATTTCGTATGTAATTGCGATTCATGAGATTTCGAAAATAAGTGCGACTATAGGGGTAATTCTCTCGGTTCACACTTCTGTAGGCACGACACCTATTTTGTACTACGGAAATGAGGAGCAAAAGAAAAAATATGTTCCGAAGCTGGCAAGTGGAGAATATCTGGGCGCATTTGCTCTGACAGAGCCTCAAGCAGGTTCTGATGCCGGACGTATTCGAACCTCTGCTATACGACAAGGGGATCATTACGTATTAAATGGCAGCAAAATTTTTATAACCAATGGTGGCGAAGCAGATACGTACATAACATTTGCCGTGACAGATGCTACTCAAGGAACACACGGAATTTCTGCTTTTATTGTAGAAAAAAATACCCCAGGCTTTACGGTGGGAAAAAAGGAAAAGAAGATGGGACTCCATGGCTCCAATACAACGGAGCTCATTTTTGAGAATGCAATTGTTCCGATAGAAAATCTACTAGGCGAGGAAGGAAGAGGCTTCGCCATAGCTTTGTCTAATCTGGACGTGGGGCGAATCGGTATAGCGGCCCAAGCTTTGGGTATTGCTGAAGCGGCTTTAGAGTATTCCATTCAATATGCGAAGGAACGTGAGCAATTTGGCTCTCCGATTGGGAATCAGCAAGCGGTGGCTTTTAAGCTGGCAGATATGGCTACGCAGGTGGAGGCGGCTCGATTGCTTGTATATCGTGCAGCCTTTTTGCGCCAGGAAGGTCAACCATGCGGGCTGGAAGCATCCATTGCCAAAAAGTTTGCCTCGGATGTTGCTATGAAAGCAGCGATAGAGGCTGTACAGATTTATGGAGGATATGGCTACACAAGGGAATATCCAGTAGAGCGTTTGTTCAGAGATGCAAAAATCACGCAAATTTATGAAGGAACATCAGAAATTCAACAACTAGTCATTTCTAAGCATTTGCTTACTAAATAGAACAACAACAAACAGGGAGTGTGGAACAGATGGACTTTCGTCTAAATGAAGAACAGGAAATGCTACGTAAAATGATTCGAGAATTCGCTGAGGAGCACATAGCGCCAACTGCGGCCGAACGCGATGAAGAAGAGCGATTTGACCGCTCTATCTTCGAACAAATGGCAGAGTTAGGGCTTACGGGAATTCCGTGGGATGAGAAATATGGCGGGGCTGGAGCTGACTACCTAAGCTATGTCCTTGCTGTTGAAGAGCTATCAAGAGTAGATGCATCTATTGGTGTCACCCTCTCTGCACACGTCTCCTTAGCGAGCTGGCCGATCTATAAGTTTGGCACAGAAGAGCAAAAACAAACCTTCCTACGTCCGCTTGCAGAAGGTAAGAAAATGGGTGCATACTGTCTAACTGAAGCGGGGTCTGGCTCTGATTCGGCAGGAATGCGTACAACCGCTGTACGGGATGGGGATCATTATATCCTTAATGGAAATAAAATTTTTATCACAAATGCTGGCGAAGCTGAAACTTATATTGTTTTTGCGGTAACGAATCCTGATTTAAAACATAAGGGTGTAACAGCCTTCCTTTTAGAAAAAGATATGCCTGGCTTCTCAATGGGGAAAAAGGAGAAGAAGCTAGGAATTCGTTCCTCCCTCACATTAGAAGTGATTATGGAGGATGTACGTGTACCGGTAGCTAATCGTTTAGGCGAAGAAGGGCAAGGCTTTAAAATTGCGATGATGACACTAGACGGTGGACGAAATGGTATTGCCGCTCAGGCGCTAGGAATTGCTCAGGGTGCGTTTGAACATGCCCTAAGCTACGCGAAGGAACGCATTCAATTTGGCAAACCGATTGCTGCACTGCAGGCCATTCAGTTCAAATTGGCAGATATGGCTACCCAGATTGAGGCGGCACGATTGCTAACCTATCAAGCGGCTTGGTTAGAAGATAAAGGCCTGCCGTATGGAAAAGCGTCAGCTATGTCCAAGGTGTTTGCCGGCGACATTGCCATGCAAGTAACGACAGAAGCGGTGCAGGTGTTTGGAGGATATGGCTATACGCGCGAATATCCAGTAGAAAGATTTATGCGTGATGCAAAAATTACGCAGATTTATGAAGGAACAAATGAAATACAGCGTGTGGTTATCAGCAACCTGCTGTTAAAAGAGTAGGAGCTGACCTAATTGCATCCGATAACCAAGCGAATACTGGCAGGAGATGTTCGCGCGGCTGCCAGAGCAATTACCTGGATTGAAGATGGCTTTCCTGAAAAGGGGCAGGTGCTACAGGAAATTTTCCCCCATACTGGTAAGGCACGACTGATTGGGTTAACTGGTTCCCCAGGAGCAGGGAAGAGTTCATTAGTAGATGCATTGATTACTTATTTACGTTCACAGCAGATATCAGTCGGGGTCATTGCAGTAGACCCCACTAGTCCGTTTACCGGTGGAGCCCTGCTAGGAGATCGCATTCGGATGCAGCATCATGCTCCTGACCGAGGCGTCTTTATCAGAAGTATGGGAACCCGGGGAAATTTAGGTGGTTTATCACGCAATACCAAAGAAGCAGTACGTGTGCTGGATGCCTATGGCTGTGAAGTCATTATTGTTGAGACAGTCGGGGTTGGACAGTCTGAGCTGGACATTATGAAAATCGTTGATACAGTCGCTGTTGTACTAAATCCCGGAAGTGGGGATACTGTTCAGGCATTTAAAGCTGGCATTATGGAAATTGCCGATCTTTTTGTCATTAACAAAGCAGATTTGCCTGGTCTGGATAAATTACTCACAGAGATTGAACAGATGATAGAGATTGTAAAGCATGATGTAAGCTGGCAACCTCCTCTAATTCGTACAATTGCAACTGACCGAGTGGGGATACCTGATTTGTGGCAAGCTATCCTTGCACATAAGAGGTTTCTGATGGAATCGGGTGAAGGGGAGAAGCGCAGATCATATCACTTACATGAAGAGGTAATAGAGTTAGTGAACCAAAATCTTTCTCGTGTCATGCTACAAAGAATGGAACAGGGAGCATTTGCTGACGAGTTAGTTGAGGTAGCGAACAGAAGGGTAGACCCTTATCACGCAGCAGAAAAAATGGTACGTATTTTTTTACAACGATAACTTATGGTGGCGTTTTTGTTACAAGTCTGGCACGATTAGCCGCAAAAAGAGGATTGTAGCATAAATTGTGGATTAGTATAATGGGGAGAAACCAGAGACGTTTAGTCAAATTGGTGAAAGGTGGCTTATTTCGTGCAAGAACGTAAGAAAGTAATCCCGTCCTTGGTGAAGGACCCAAAACTAATCGAAAAACGGCGTGAACAAATCATTGAAGCGGCCGTTGACCTATTTATACACAAAGGTTTCCACAAAACGACTACGCGGGAAATTGCTCGTGCCTCTGGCTTTAGCATTGGAACGCTATATGAGTACATTGAGTCCAAAGAGGATATTTTATATTTGGTTTGCGACTCTATTCATAATGAAATGGAAGAAAGACTGCGTGAAGCGATTACCTACAATGGTTCTGGTCTCAAAAGCCTTAAGCTCGCGTTGAAAAGCCTAATTCGCGTTATGGATCAGGTGAACGATCGTGTGCTATTAATCTATCAAGAAACCAAGTCGTTGCCACATGAAGCGATGACGTATGTGTTACGTCGAGAAGAGTCTATCACAGGGATTTTTGAAGAGATTCTGCATAAGGGAATGGAAGATGGTTCCATTCGGACTGATGAGCGCTATGTGAAGCTTATGGCTAACAACATCATGGTACTAGCGGAAATGTGGGTGTTCCGACGCTGGACACTTGGCAAAAGCTATACCTTGGACGAATACATCGAGAAACAGACTGAATTGCTTCTGCGGGATATCAGCGGACACGAATAGAGCCATCCCATAGATAAGGGGAGGCTGTCAAGGTGATAACAGAGGTCTATCGTCCGACAAATAAAGTACGTTTTGTAACAGCAGCGAGTCTCTATGACGGACATGATGCTTCCATAAATATTATGCGTCGAATTTTGCAATCCTCTGGAGCGGAAGTGATTCATCTAGGTCACAACCGCTCTGTCATGGAGATTGTCGATGCTGCCATTCAGGAGGATGTTCAGGGAATCGCCATTAGCTCATATCAAGGTGGGCATGTCGAGTTTTTTAAATATATCATTGATTTGCTACAAGAGCGTGGTGCCGATCATATTCGCGTGTATGGCGGAGGTGGTGGCGTTATCGTCCCCCGTGAAATTCGCGAATTGGAGGAATATGGTGTAGCTAAGCTGTTTTCACCAGATGACGGCAGGGAACTTGGGCTTCAAGGCATGATTAACCTGATGATTCGAGAATGTGACTTTCCGACAGTAGCTTCCCTGCAAGCGGAAGTGGAGTTGTTACAGGAAAAGAATATTCAAGCGGTTGCTCGTCTGATTACACTGGCAGAGTATGATGTGACTGATAAGAAATGGTTCATGCAGGTTAGAGATACGCTAGCTGGTTTCACTAATAATGTGCCGGTCGTGGGTATTACAGGCACAGGTGGAGCAGGGAAAAGCTCGTTAACAGATGAGTTAGTTCGTCGTTTTTTATATACGTACCCTGACAAAACCATTGCTATTCTGTCGATAGATCCGTCTAAACAGAAAACAGGCGGAGCTCTTCTGGGTGACCGCATTCGGATGAACGCAAATAACACATCCCGTGTTTATATGCGTAGTTTAGCGACTAGACAATCTGGATCAGAGCTGTCTCTTGCCCTGCAAGATGCGATTCAGGTAGCTAAGGCAGCCTGCTTTGATCTAGTCATCGTGGAAACAAGCGGGATTGGACAAGGAGATGCTCGCATTAGTGAGCTTTGTGATTTGTCACTGTATGTGATGACGAGTGAGTTTGGTGCGCCTTCTCAGCTAGAAAAAATTGATATGCTTGATTTTGCTGAATTGGTGTCCATTAATAAATTTGAGCGTAAAGGCTCAGAGGATGCTTTACGAGAAGTGAGAAAGCAGTACCGTCGCAATCATCAATTATTTGACGTAGAAGATGAACAGCTACCGATTTATGGCACGATTGCAAGTCAATTTAACGATCCAGGAACCAATGCTCTTTTTGCGGCTCTGATGCGAGCGGTCGTTCAGAAAAAGCGGCTTGACTGGGACGTTGAGCATCTAGACCCAACGCCCATTTTAGCCCATAAGCCGCCGCTTATCCCGTCTGAAAAAATTACCTATCTTCAGGACATAGCTAATACGGTGCGGAATTATCACAAGTTTAGTGAAGAGCAGGCAGGTTATGCGCGTAAACTGTATCAGCTAGATGGAGCATACAAAGTTTTAGCAGAGCAGGGGGCAGACGAAGCCGTGCTTGCTCAATTAACCTCTCAAATTGCAGAATTTGAAGAGAAATTGCATCCCGAATTAAAAAAATGGTTGGAAAACTGGCCCAAACAAAAGGAATTGTATAAACAGGATCAGTTCATCACGAAGATTCGCGATAAGGAAATAGTGACAAAGCTATTTTCTACATCACTTTCGGGATCACGGATTCCCAAGATTAGCACCCCAACCTTCCATGAGTGGGGGGATTTACTATCTTGGGCGATGAAAGAGAATGTCCCAGGGGAATTTCCCTATACGGCGGGTGTTTTTCCCTTTAAAAGGGAAGGAGAAGATCCGCGCAGACAATTTGCAGGAGAAGGATCGCCAGAGCGCACGAACAAACGATTCCATTTCCTATCTAAAAATGATGATGCAAAACGGTTAAGTACAGCATTTGATAGTGTGACCTTATATGGTCAAGACCCTCACGAGCGACCTGACATTTATGGGAAGATCGGAACCAGTGGGGTGAGTGTATGTACGTTGGATGATATGAAAAAGCTGTATGCGGGCTTTGATCTTTGTGCCCCTTCCACTTCTGTTTCCATGACAATCAACGGACCTGCACCAATGATTTTGGCTATGTTTTTAAATACGGCTATCGAACAACAGGTAGAGAATTACGTAGAAAGAGAAGGGCGCCAACCTTCTAAAGAAGAATATTTGCAAATTAAAGCCTTTACCTTATCAAACGTACGGGGAACAGTGCAAGCTGATATTTTAAAAGAAGATCAGGGGCAAAACACCTGCATTTTCTCTACGGAGTTCGCACTTCGCATGATGGGAGATATCCAGGCCTATTTTATTGAAAATAAAGTGCGTAATTACTATTCGGTTTCTATCTCAGGCTACCATATAGCTGAAGCAGGAGCGAACCCGATTACACAATTAGCTTTTACCCTTGCCAATGGATTTACGTATGTAGAGTATTATTTAAGCCGTGGCATGAAAATTGACGAATTTGCTCATAATTTGTCCTTCTTCTTCTCTAATGGACTTGATCCTGAATATACGGTAATAGGACGGGTAGCACGCAGGATTTGGGCAATCACTATGAAGAATCGTTATGGTGCTAATGAGCGTAGCCAAAAGCTAAAGTATCACATCCAAACATCTGGGCGTTCTCTTCATGCCCAAGAAATGGACTTTAATGATATACGTACTACGCTACAAGCCCTGATTGCCATTTACGATAACTGCAATTCTTTGCACACCAATGCTTATGATGAAGCCATCACCACACCTACCGAAAATTCAGTGCGCAGGGCAATGGCCATCCAAATGATTATTAATAAAGAATTAGGGTTGGCCAAAAATGAAAACCCGTTGCAGGGTGCTTTTATCATTGAAGAACTGACTGACTTAGTAGAAGAAGCTGTATTGCAGGAATTTGAACGGTTAAGTATACGGGGTGGGGTCCTCGGAGCCATGGAAACACAATATCAACGCGGGAAAATTCAGGATGAGTCGATGTATTATGAGATGCGGAAACATTCTGGAGATTTGCCGATCATTGGAGTTAATACCTTCCTAAATCCAAACGCTTCTGAGGATGATTATGAAATTGAGCTTGCAAGGGCTACAGATGCAGAAAAGCAACAACAAATCGATAATGTGCGTGCCTTCCAGCAAAGACATGCTCAACAGATTCCTGAGGCATTGAAAAAGCTACAGGAGGTTGCATTAACAGGCGGAAATATATTTGCTGAATTGATGGAGTCGGTTAAAGTGGCTTCTCTTGGTCAAATTACAGCAGCATTGTATGAAGTGGGAGGACAATATCGACGCAATATGTAAGATGGATTATACCCCAGCTGGTAACATTTCCTCTGGGGTATTTCTTTTGCTTCATTCGTTTGCCATTTTAAAGACGTCTATTTGTGACAAAAGCCCAAGCAATCCCCACCTTTTTGTAAGCTCTCAGCAAGGCAGCTTGTGAGGAATCGTAGTGTGAAATATAATGACAGCAAGACATGGGTTACAGATAAGATATGGAGCCGAAAAAAGCTTTTCTTTCCATAGGGTTTGAATCACTTGCATTTTCGGATAAAATAGGGAATACTGTATGATAGTCAAGTTTTGTTTGAAAGGACGTGCCTTGCTTGAGTAAATTACTTCAGCAATATAATGAAGAGAAGTTGCAAGAGATGGCGATGGTTGATATCGCTTATGAAATCCTAAGAGAAACAAATCGCCCTTATAATTTCCGTGAACTTATGAATGAAATTGCTATCTTGCGTAAGCTGACAGAAGAGCAATTGATGGCTGTCATTGCTCAAGTGTATACAGAAGTAAATATTGATGGTCGTTATGTATGTATTGGTGAGAATACATGGGGATTAAAACGTTGGTATGCAACGGAAGCAGTTGAAGAGAGCCAAGAAGGCGGAGTTAAAAAGAAAAAATCTGCTGTTGTTGACGACTTTGAAGACTTCGATATGGAAGACGATGATGTTGCTGAAGTATTTGAAGAGGAAGATGATATCGCCCTGTTTGAAGAAGAAGAGGAAGAATTTGTTGATGAGGACGATGTTGATTCAGAGGAAGACATTGAAGACATCGATGAAGACGAAGAAGATCTAGAAGATGAGGATCTTTTTGAAGATGACGAAGAAACCGAGGAAGAAGACGAAGAAGATCCTGATCTTGATAAGTAAGGATCTATCGACTTTAACGACTTTGTCCTTGACTTTCATTTCAGCCCATTATAAAATACTTTTTGGGCTTCACATGAAGATTTGTCATATATGAAAGAATAACAAACAAAAGCGCCCCTATTCAGCAGAGATGTTGGGATAGGACCCCGCTTTTGTTTTTTCTTTTTGTAGCACCCTACTTAATAACTGTTCATCAAAAATGTTGAAATAAGGGAAAAGAGGGGACGTAGGCGATATGGCGAAGTATATATTTGTTACAGGTGGGGTCGTTTCCTCGCTAGGTAAAGGGATTACAGCTGCTTCACTAGGACGGTTGCTAAAAAACAGAGGATGCAAGGTTACTATTCAAAAATTTGATCCATATATCAATGTTGACCCAGGAACAATGAGTCCATTTCAACATGGTGAGGTTTTTGTAACGGATGATGGTGCAGAAACCGATTTGGATCTTGGTCACTATGAGCGCTTTATTGATATTAACCTAAGCGCTAATTCCAATGTAACAACCGGTAAGATTTATTCTAGTGTTATTAGTAAAGAACGTCGTGGAGATTACTTGGGTGGAACTGTACAAGTTATTCCGCATATCACAAATGAAATTAAAGAGCGAGTATTCCGTGCTGGTCGTGAAACGAATGCAGATGTTGTTATCACGGAAATTGGTGGAACAGTAGGGGACATCGAGAGCTTGCCTTTCCTTGAAGCAATTCGCCAAATCAAGAGTGATGTAGGTGTCTCTAACGTCATGTATATCCACGTAACCTTGATTCCGTACATTCGTGCAGCCGGTGAAATGAAAACAAAGCCAACGCAGCATAGCGTAAAAGAATTACGTAGCTTGGGAATTCAGCCAAATGTGATCGTCACAAGAACAGAACAGCCGCTGTCTCAAGATATGAAGGACAAGCTTGCTCTATTCTGCGATATTGATAAAAATGCTGTAATTGAGTGCCGCGATGCAGATACGTTGTATGAAGTGCCACTAATGCTGCAAGAGCAAGGCTTAGATGATTATGTATGCAAACACTTTGGACTGTCTTGCCCTCAGGCAGATATGACAGAGTGGAGTGTACTTGTTGATAAGGTGAAGAGCTTACAGCATAGAACCCGTATTGCGATTGTAGGTAAATATGTTGAGTTACATGACGCTTACCTGTCAGTAGCTGAAGCACTTTACCATGCCGGGTTTGCTAATGATACCGATATTGAAATCAAATGGGTTAATTCTGAAGAGGTTACAGATGAAAATGTAGCTGAAGTTTTAGGTGATGTTCATGGTATCTTAGTTCCAGGTGGTTTTGGGGATCGTGGAATTGAAGGGAAGATTGCTGCAACTCGCTTCGCACGTGAGAACAAGGTTCCATTCTTTGGAATTTGCTTAGGGATGCAAGTGGCAGTTATTGAATATGCTCGTCATATGCTAAACCTAGCTGGTGCGAACAGCTCAGAAATTGATCCTTCCACTAGCTATCCTGTTATTGATCTATTGCCTGAACAGAAGGATATTGAGGATAAAGGCGGCACTATGCGTCTTGGCCTTGGACCAACTAAAGCAAAAGAAGGTACAATGGCAGCACAAGCGTATGGCAGCACATTGATTTATGAGCGCCACCGCCATCGTTATGAAGTAAATAATGAATACCGTGATCAACTCGAAAAAGCAGGCTTGGTGATTTCCGGTACGACACCAGACGGTAAATTAGTAGAGATGGTTGAGTTAAAGGATCATCCATGGTTCTTAGCTGCGCAGTTCCATCCAGAATTTACTTCTCGTCCGAATCGTCCTCAGCCGTTATTCCGTGAATTCGTGAAAGCTGCTTTGCACTCTCATCAATCATAAGTAAAGAATACCAATAGCTTAAAAATAGCCAAAGGCTGTCGAGTTTCTCGACAGTCTTTTTTTGTTAGAAGCTAGAAAGCCTGCTGTAGCAAGAGAAGAGCTTCCATCATGACAAAACCGTGAGCAATGTTAAAAGTAACGAAATTGTGGGAATTTATGTAATTTAAAACCTTGCTACAAGCTACTGGAAAAATAAAGATGGAATGTGGCAGGATTTCCGATCGGCAAGGCGTATTTTAGTAATTACAAGCAAAGGAACGAGGGGGAAGTAATATGCAGGACAAGAAGGTACTAGTCGTGGATGACCAGTACGGCATCCGCATCCTACTGTATGAGGTATTGGGTAAGGAAGGATACTGCACTTTCCAGGCGGCTAACGGCAAGCAAGCACTCGAAATCGTCGAAAATGAGTCTCCAGATCTCGTTATTTTAGATATGAAGATTCCCGGAATGGACGGTATAGAAATTTTAAAACACATTAAAAAGATAAACAAAGATATTAAAGTCATTATGATGACCGCGTATGGAGAATTAGATATGATCAAGGAAGCTACACAACTGGGAGCGCTTACTCATTTTACCAAACCTTTTGATATTGATGAGTTACGCTGTGTAGTCAATCAACAATTAGTCAGTTAGTCACAAGTTCTCTGTTAATAAAGGCGTCGTTGTGGTATAATAACCCCGTATTGCAAGTAGTGAAATACAGAGAGTTAGGATTAGGAGGACATACCGAAATGCAATTAGTACCTATGACCGCCTTTATTGAGGACGCAAAGAAAAATAAGTATGCTGTTGGACAATTCAATTTGAACAACCTAGAATTTACGCAAGCAATTACCGAAGCAGCAAAAGAGGAGAAATCCCCTGTAATTTTCGGAGTTTCAGAAGGTGCTATGCGTTATATGGGTATTGAGTATACAGTAGCAATGGCTAAAGCCGCTGCTAAAACTGCTGGCGTACCAATTGCGCTACACTTGGATCATGGTAGCAACTTTGATGTTGTTATGAAATGTATCCAAGCTGGATTCTCTTCTGTTATGTTCGATGGTTCCCACCATTCCTTCGAAGATAACATCCGTTTGACTAAACAAGTTGTAGAAGCTGCCCACGCTGTAGGCGTATCTGTTGAGGGTGAGCTAGGTACAATTGGCGGAGTAGAAGACGATCTACAAGTAGCTGAAGAAGATGCTAGCTTGGCAAAACCAGAAGAAGCAATTCGTTTCTGGGAAGAGACTAAAGTTGACTACCTAGCTATTGCTGTAGGTACTGCTCATGGTATGTACAAAGGTGAACCAAAAATCCATTTCGATATTATCGAAGAGGTAGTGAAAAACATTGGTGCTCCAATCGTATTGCACGGTGGATCTGGTGTGCCAGACGAAGCGATCCGTCAAGCTATCTTGAGCGGTGCTGGTAAAATCAACGTAAACACTGAAAACCAAGTGGCTTGCACAGCTGCAATTCGTAAAGTGCTAGCTGAGAAACCTAACGAAATCGATCCTCGTAAATACATGGGTCCTGCTCGTGAGGCAATCAAGCAAACTGTTATCGAGAAAATTCGTTTGTTCGGAAGTAATAACCGCGTCTAATTCAGGAGGGTACCCATGCGTTTCTTCATAGACACAGCGAATGTTGATGAAATTCGAGAGATTCATGAGTGGGGAGTCGTATCCGGCGTAACCACCAATCCGTCTCTAGTAGCTAAAGAAGGCCGCGATTTCATCGAAACATTAAAAGAGATTCTTGATATTGTAGATGGTCCTATCAGTGCAGAGGTTATTAGCATTGATGCAAAAGGTATGATCGAAGAAGGGGAAAAGCTGGCTAGTCTATCAAAAAACATCGTCATTAAGGTGCCGATGACAGAAGAAGGACTTAAAGCTGTAAAGATTTTCTCAAAACGCAAAATTAAAACCAATGTAACATTAGTTTTTAACGCGAACCAAGCATTGATGGCTGCAAGAGCAGGAGCTACTTATGTGTCTCCGTTCCTTGGCAGACTGGATGATATTGGTTACGACGGCATGCAACTCATCGCAGACATCACAGAAATCTTTGCTGTCCATGACATAGAAACGGAAATTATTGCAGCAAGTATTCGTCACCCTCTACATGTGACGGAGGCTGCAAAGCTTGGGGCGGATATTGCCACCATTCCTCATAAAGTATTTAAACAACTCTTGCAGCATCCCTTAACAAGCAGCGGAATTGAGAAATTCCTTGCCGATTGGGAAAGTATGCAAAAGTAACTAAACCGAAGAGCACCTTTTCCAGTGGAGAAGGTGCTTCTTTACCGTAATGACCTCTTTCATCCTCGTTTTCTCTTTTTGCCCATTAAATTTTAATAATCATAAGGTGATTACAGACTGTAAAGCATGAAAGACTAGACTAACTGCAATAGAGGGTATATTCTGAATAGGTGCAAGAACATCATTTAGGGAGATTAAATGTATGGATAAATTGCTAATACAGGGTGGAGTCCCACTGTGTGGAAAAGTAGGGATTAGCGGTGCGAAGAATAGTGCTGTGGCATTAATTCCGGCTGCGATTCTCGCTGATGGACCAGTTGTCATTGAGAATTTACCGCATATTGAGGATGTGGAAGTATATGTAGAGCTCCTTCGGGAGATGGGCGCAGATGTTTTGTTTGAGGACGATTGGATAGAAATTGATGGGCGTCCTATTAGAGAAACATTCATGCCTAATGGTAAGGTGAAAAAATTACGTGCTTCCTATTACTTATGGGGCGCACTACTAGGCAAGTTTAAGGAAGCCCAAATTGGATTGCCTGGTGGCTGTGATTTAGGACCAAGACCGGTTGATTTGCATATAAAAGGCTTTGAAGCCCTTGGTGCAGTTGTTGAAAATCGAAAAGGTGTTATGATTATTCGTGCGGAGAGTTTGAAGGGCGCACGTATTTATATGGATGTAGTAAGTGTAGGCGCTACCATTAACATCATGCTGGCAGCGGTTTATGCGGAAGGAATCACAACAATTGAAAACGCTGCACATGAGCCAGAGATCGTGGATGTCGCCACGTTGTTAAACAATATGGGTGCTAAGATTTCTGGCGCGGGAACAGATGTAATTCGTATTCAAGGTGTAGACAAATTGCGCGGTTGCCGACATACTATAATACCAGACCGTATCGAAGCAGGAACATATATGATTGCTGCTGCTGCAACCGGTGGAGATGTGACGTTAGAAAATGTTATATCGAAGCATATGGAGCCCGTTACAGCCAAGCTTCGTGAAATAGGAGTGGAAATAATCGAAGGTGACGATACAATCCGGGTTATCGGACATAAAAACTATCGTGCAGTCGACATTAAAACTAGTCCATATCCTGGATTTCCTACTGACTTACAACAACCTATGACCACACTGTTAACACAATCAAAAGGAACAAGTATTGTCACTGATAATATATATAGTGCTAGGTTCCGTCATGCCGATGAATTAAGACGTATGGGAGCAACGCTAAAGATTGAAGGGCGATCCGCTGTTCTGGAGGGACCTTCTACATTACTGGGGGCAAAAGTAGTAGCTTCTGATTTGCGCGCAGGAGCCGCTTTAGTGATAGCAGGCTTACTTGCACAAGGAACGACAGAAGTTGAGGGACTTGAACATATTGATAGAGGTTATGAAAATCTGGTACAGAAACTTCAAAATCTTGGCGCCAGAGTTACGCGAGAAAAGCTGTATAAAGCCGAACAAAAATGAGGAGGACAATCGAGATGGAGCGCAGTCTCACACTTGAATTGGTTCGTGTAACGGAAGCGGCGGCCTTGGCTTCCGCAAGATGGATGGGGACAGGTAAAAAGGATGAAGCAGATGGGGCAGCAACACAAGCGATGCGATCTGAATTTGAGAATATACCTATGGATGGTGTTGTAGTAATTGGGGAAGGCGAAATGGATGAAGCGCCTATGCTCTACATTGGGGAGAGATTAGGGCAGGGTGTGGCGCCTTTCGTAGATGTTGCAGTCGATCCGCTTGAGGGGACGAACATTGTAGCTAAAGGTACATGGAATGCTATCTCTGTCATTGCGATTGCCGATAGAGGGAATTTGTTGCATGCGCCTGACATGTACATGGAAAAAATTGCAGTAGGCCCCAATGCGGTAGGGAAAGTAGACATTGATGCGCCAATACGTGATAATTTAAAAGCTGTTGCTCTAGCAAATGGAAAAGATATGAGCGATTTAGTCGCCTGTGTGCTGGATAGGGATCGGCATAGTCGCATTATTGAAGAGATTCGTGCAGCCGGAGCCCGTATAAAATTAATTCCAGATGGAGACGTAGCGGCAGCAATTAATACTGCCTTTCCTGATACAGGTGTGGATATTCTATTTGGATCAGGTGGAGCTCCTGAAGGGGTTTTAGCAGCCGTAGCTCTAAAGTGTTTAGGTGGAGAAATTCAGGGCAAATTATTGCCTCAAAATGATGAAGAACTGAAACGATGTTTGAAGATGGGTCTGACCAACCCACACCAGGTTTTGCATATGGATCAGTTGGTTAAAGGAGACGATGCCATTTTTGCAGCTACGGGTGTTACGGATGGAGAATTGCTGAAAGGCGTTCGTTTTCAGGGAACGAGAGCGACAACACATTCTGTGGTAATGAGAGCCAAAACAGGAACGATTCGTTTCATTGAAGGTAACCACCGCTTAGAAAAGAAACCTGGGTTAGTATTATAGGTAATTTTTAGGAAATAATAATAGTAGAAAGTGCAAAGAGTGGTGGAATAATACGTGCTTTTATCAGAATTAGAAGAAAAGAAATTAACCGATTTGTATAAGTTGGCAAAAGACTTTCAAATTCCTTATTACTCACAACTTAAGAAGAAAGAATTAATTTTTGCCATATTACGAGCTCAGGCTGAGCGAGATGGACTTATGTTTATGGAGGGCGTGTTGGAAATTTTACCGGAAGGGTTTGGTTTCCTTCGCCCTATCAATTATTTACCTAGCCCCGAAGATATTTATATCTCCCAGTCCCAAATTCGACGTTTTGATCTAAGGAATGGAGATTTAGTATCAGGAAAAGCGAGAGCGCCGAAGGAAACAGAGCGTTACTTCGGATTATTGCAAGTAGAAGCTGTTAACGGTCAGGACCCTGAGATGGCATCCGAAAGACTACATTTCCCCGCCTTAACACCGCTGTATCCTCAAGAAAAACTTGCGTTGGAAACGTCACCTACTAGGCTTTCTGTTCGGTTGATGGATATGATAGCACCTGTTGGCCTTGGACAGCGCGGATTGATTGTAGCGCCTCCTAAGGCTGGTAAAACTATGCTACTAAAAGAAATCGCCAATAGCATTTCTGCTAATAATCCAGATATTCATCTATTTGTTTTGCTTATTGATGAGCGTCCAGAGGAAGTAACAGATATGCAACGCTCTGTTAAAGGCGAGGTTATTGCTTCTACCTTTGACGAGGTGCCGGAGAACCACATTAAAGTTGCAGAGTTGGTTTTGGAACGAGCAAAACGCTTAGTAGAACATAAGAAGGATGTTGTCATTCTTTTAGATTCCATTACCCGTTTGGCCCGTGCTTATAATCTGGTTATTCCACCAAGTGGTCGTACGCTGTCAGGGGGTATTGATCCTGCTGCCTTCCATCGTCCGAAAAGATTCTTTGGTTCCGCTCGAAATGTTGAAGAGGGTGGTAGCTTAACTATTTTGGCTACGGCTTTGGTAGAGACGGGATCTCGTATGGACGATGTTATTTATGAAGAATTTAAAGGGACAGGCAATATGGAGCTACATTTGGATCGTAAATTGGCAGAGCGCCGGATATTCCCAGCTATCGATATTAGACGATCTGGTACACGCCGAGAGGAAATGCTTTTGTCCAAAGAAGAATTGGATAAGTTGTGGGTAATTCGTAAGAACATGAACGAAAGTCATGATTTTGTGGAAACGTTCTTGAAAAAATTAGGTGATT
Source organism: Brevibacillus sp. 7WMA2 (assembly GCF_010748895.1). Taxonomy (NCBI): domain Bacteria; kingdom Bacillati; phylum Bacillota; class Bacilli; order Caryophanales; family Paenibacillaceae; genus Brevibacillus; species Brevibacillus sp. 7WMA2. The sequence continues at coordinate 3,535,039 of NZ_CP048799.1, read as the reverse complement.
CTAAAACCAACGAGGAATTCTTGCAAGGTCTTGATAGCATTAACCCTGCAAAGACATCAAAGGGAAAAACATATACAACATCGACGACGGCGGGTTAATCCCCCGTCATTTTTTTTAGATTGGCGCATAGGATAGTCATATGCACATGAGGGGAGGTTACCCGGATGGATGCCAATCACCCAACACTTATGACGGAGTGGAAAAGTAGTGGAGAAGCAAAACAGGCTGTCGTGGAGCAGGCTTTGTTTGAGGTGTTTAATCCGTACTCGTCAATTGATATCAATCATAAAGTATCCAAAAGCAAGCGTGCCATCGCTTCGTACACCGTTCAAAAAGGGGACACGCTCTCACGTATATCAGAACAATTTGGAATTACGTTACAACAATTGATCCAGGACAATAAACTGAGGAATCCTAATATGGTGGGAATTGGGATGAAGCTAGTGATCAATACCAAAGAGATGACCCACACGGTAGAGGCTGGTGAGTCGTTAGAGCTCATTGCCCGCAGATATCAGGTATCCAAAGATGAAATTATAAATCACAATCGCTTGCTCAAGGCAATTCCAGATTGTCTGTATCAGGGACAACGCTTAACGATCCCAGTAGAAGCTAGTGGATCTGCATTAGCAGGAACTGTTGATATGCGAAGACAAATGGCACAGGTAGCTAGTAGAAGCGTAAATCTAAACCGTGTAATGGAGTGGCCAATTCCAGCACCGACTGTAACAAGCGATTTTGGATCACGATGGGGCAAAATGCATAAAGGTGTTGATTTATGGAATGAACGGCGAGGCAATACACCTATTATGGCAGCAAAAGAGGGATTCGTAGCAGAGGCTGGGGCAATTCGTAGCGGATACGGACGAATGGTAGTGTTGGATCATGGGAATGGACTGCAAACCTTTTATGCACATATGCGCAAGATTAATGTTGTAGCCGGGCAGTATGTGCATCAAGGTGATGTGCTTGGTTTTATGGGCAAAACAGGGGATTCTACTGACTACCATCTGCATTTTGAAGTAAGACAGGACGACATTCCGCTTAATCCCATGCGCTATTTACGGAAGTAGTCTCCACGTTTACAATGCTCTCTCAATACGCTACAATTGTCTCCAGCAGAAAAGAGAGGCGGATGTAATTCATGTATTTGGTGTATGCGGATAAAAAAGGCCAGGTGTATGACCATCAAGCTGTTCTGGCGATTGCCAGAAACGGTGACATCCTGACGGAGATCCTTGAGGAAGAATTGATTCCTCTGCCAGAGGGCTCAACATTGGTTAGTTTGCCTGATACGGTTCCAGTAGGTATGGATGAGGACACGGGTGAAATGATTAAGCTGGATGGTTATACTGCGGTAGGAGCGTTGATCCCGCAAGGTTTTACACGCTTATTACTTCCTGGTTACATCAAAACGAACAAAGAGAGTAAGTTTCCTCTATTTGGTTACACGGCGGTCGTATGGAAAGATGATGCTTTTTGGGTGGCTGCCCGAAAAAGTGATGAACCACATAATTGGAACCCAGATCATTTTCCGATGGAAGAGCTACGCGGTAAAGTGGATGCTACTCTGAAGCAATTTCCGGAAAATAGAATTTTACAGCACTTATCTCACTGTGCTCTAGAATATGAGTGTTTGACTGCGTCCAACAACTTTTTCCATCGTTGGGAAGGCAGCTTACCCGTATCTAAAACCTGTAATGCTGGTTGCTACGGCTGTATTTCGGAGCAACCTGATGACAGTGGCTTCCCTTCTCCTCAGACCCGTATGAATTTCAGGCCAACGGAGGACGAGCTAGTAGAGGTAATGCTGCATCACCTGCAAACCTCAGACAGCATCATTAGTTTTGGACAAGGGTGCGAAGGGGAGCCCTCTACTATGGCGTCGATTATTATTCCGGCAATGCGACGCGTTCGTGAGCGTACGAACATGGGCTACATCAATATTAATACAAATGCTGGATTAACCGATCATATTAGAGGAATTGTTGATGCAGGTCTTGATCTTATGCGAATTAGTACCATCAGTGCAATTGAGGAGCATTACAACGCTTATTACCGACCGCGTGGCTACTCGCTTGAAAATGTAGCACGCTCTGCTGAGTACGCAGCAAGCCAAGGTGTATACACATCCATTAACTATCTGTGCTTCCCAGGTGTATTTGATAGGGAAGAAGAGATGGAAGCAATGATCGAATTTATCAAGCGAACAGGTATTAAGTTAATTCAATTGCGTAATCTAAATATTGATCCAGAAAGCTATTTAGCTATGATTCCAAAAGCCCAAGGGGAAATATTTGGTATGAAGCAGGCGATTGAAATCTATCAACAGGAATTACCTGATGTGGTGATTGGATCATTTACGCATGTCCCGCCTGAGAACCAGCGCAGGCAGAAAAAATAGGAATTAGACTTTTCCTTCCAATCAAGTTAGGATGGTTGCAATAGAAACATAGACGTGATACTATTCACTTATGTGTTTATATAACTCTGATTCGGCAAACGATTCAGGGCGGAAAGAGGTGCATAGAGATGAAACCAGGTATTCATCCAAACTACAAAATGGTTAAAGTAACTTGCGCATGTGGCAATGAGTTCGAATCCGGCTCTGTAAAAGATGTCCTTCGCGTAGAAGTTTGCTCCGCTTGCCATCCGTTTTACACTGGTAAACAAAAGTTTATCGATGCTGGCGGCCGTGTAGATCGTTTCAAACGCAAATACAATCTTTCCTAATTATAGGAAAAAGGCAAAGACCAGGTGGAAAGTATTCTACCTGGTCTTGTTGTTGTTATCGAGCTTTTATTCACGAGAGGAGCTTGTGTGACTTTCGAGGTTGATTTTAATATATTGGGTGACTCTCCATTGGCGTTCCTCCCATAAAGTGATATGATGTTACAGTTGCTTGGAACGGAAGTAAAGAAAAGAATGGCGAAAGAGGGAGAATGCGGAGTGGCTCAATTGTATTTTCGATATGGTGCAATGAACGCATCCAAATCTATTCAATTGCTTACAGTAGCACATAACTATGAACAATCCGGCAAGAAGGTAATGGTATTCACACCGGAAATTGATGACCGTTATGGTATAGGGATGGTAGCGTCCAGAGTCGGGATTTCACGAGAGGCATTTCCGATTCAGAATACCACTGATCTGTATCGGGTTGTGAAGGACGAGCAAGAGAAGCCTCACTGTATGCTAGTAGATGAGGGGCAGTTTTTAGCGGAAGAACACGTTAGACAGCTTGCGAGAATTGTGGATGAATTAAATATCCCTGTAATCGTGTATGGACTGCTAAAAGACTTTAAAAATCAATTATTTGCTGGTAGTCAGGCTTTGCTCTGTGAAGCCGATAAGATTGAGGAAATTAAAACGGTCTGTGTTTTCTGTAATAAAAAGGCGACACATATTTTGAAATTCCAGCAAGGTAAACCAGTATACACAGGGGAAACCATTCAAATAGGTGGAGAGGAAACCTATAGTAGCGTCTGCCGTAGACACTACTATCAGCCGCCTGGAATTCCTAAAACCTTGTCTGTTGACTCCGATAATGGTAAGTAACAATAAATGATAGGAGAGCTATCTCTTTTTTTGCATGGGTGTGAGAGTGCTTGCACACACTAGGCAAAGCGGGAGGTGGCTTTTTTGATGCAAAACAACAATAATGGGACGAGCCTATTCTTAAGTAAAATCTTACTTACTGTCACTTTAGGGATGATAATAGGCGGGTGTGCTTCAAGTACTCAGCCTAAGGTACAGCAGCAGGAACAAAAGCAAGCGATTCATCAAGCGATGCGACAGCAGCAGAAACTGCAGCGCGTTCCCAAGGAGCAAAAGCCTTATAAGGCTATGGGCGAACAAAAGGCAACTCCTCAGTTGCTTAAGGAAATGGAACAAGAAGCGAAGAAGGTTCAAGGTGTAGAAAATGCGCGTGTCTCGATCCGTGAAAAAGACGTGTATGTCACGCTTGATCTTAAGCCGAATGTAACAGCAGCAGAAGCTCGAAAGATTGAGCATCATGTCATAGATGCCCTTCATAAAAAGAGCAAACGCTACGATTTTCATGTAACTTCCTACGATGGGCATCATTCATAGGAAAGGGGAAAAACTCGGTATGTAAGCCGAGTTTTTCTTTCTGTGATGCATATAAATGGATAGGTAAATCCTTTGACTTTCAAAGCGAAATCTACTATACTTTTGATGTTATGCATTGATTTATAGCTTATATACAAAAAGCTTACAGGAAATTGGGAAAAATGGGGTGAGAAGCTATGTTTAAACGCCTATCTGCTGTTGAAGAGCGTTACGAAGAAGTTACAAACCTTTTGTGTGACCCCGACGTAATTAGTGATACAAAAAAGCTACGTGAACTCTCCAAAGAACAATCCTCTTTGGAAGATATGGTCACCGCGTACCGTGAATATAAATCTGTTCTTACTCAACTTGATGATTCCAAGGCTATGTTTGAAGAGAAATTGGACGATGAGATGCGTGAAATGGTTAAAATGGAAATCGCTGAGCTGTCCAAAAGCAAGGAAGAGCTGGAGAATCGTCTGAAAATCTTACTACTGCCAAAAGACCCGAATGATGATAAAAACGTTATCGTTGAAATTCGTGGTGCGGCAGGTGGAGATGAAGCGGCTTTATTTGCTTCAAGCTTATACCGAATGTACACTCGTTTTGCAGAGCGTCATGGCTTTAAAATTGACGTGATGGAAGCGAATGAAACTGATATTGGTGGCTTTAAAGAAATCGTGTTTGCTGTAAACGGTAGAGGTGCTTACAGCAAGCTTAAATTTGAGAGCGGCGCACATCGTGTACAACGCATACCGTCTACAGAGTCTGGCGGTCGTATTCATACGTCCACAGCTACTGTTCTGGTATTACCTGAGGTTGAAGAAGTAGACGTAGAAATTAGTGATAAAGATATCCGTATTGACACGTTCTGTTCTAGCGGAGCGGGTGGACAGTCTGTTAATACTACCAAATCAGCGGTGCGTGTTACTCACTTACCGACTGGTATCATGGTATCTTGTCAGGATGAGAAGTCTCAGCATTCCAATAAGGATAAAGCATTAAAAATTCTCCGTGCTCGTTTGTCTGATTTCTACCGTCAACAAGCGAACGCTGAAATTGATGCGAACCGTAAATCCTTAGTAGGTACTGGTGACCGCAGTGAGCGTATTCGTACCTATAACTTCCCGCAAAGTCGCGTAACGGATCACCGTATTGGTTTGACGCTTCATCGTCTGGAAGGTATCCTCGATGGAGATATGGATGAAATTATTGATAATCTCATTATGCACGAGCAAACGGAGCTAATGAAAAACGATGCCAGCGCATAAGATGGATTCGATAAATAATGTAAGAGAAGCCCTGCTTTGGGCTTCTTCCTTTTTAGAAGAAGCCGGAACAAAGGACCCGCGGTTTGAAGCTGAATTAATGATTCGTCATGTACTCAAGATGAATCGGGCGAGCTTCTTAGCATCTATGCCTGATCCGATTAAAGAGGAAGAGATAGCTTCTATTCGAATGTTACTTAAGCGAAGAGCTGCTCATGAACCGATTCAGTACATCTTGGGGGAACAAAATTTTTATGGACGTGATTTTATTGTAGCTCCAGGTGTATTGATTCCGCGTCCAGAAACAGAATTGTTAATAGAACAGGTTCTCTTGCATTCCCAACGAATTTGGAGTGCAGAACAGCCCTTATCTGTTGTAGATTTTGGGACGGGCAGTGGAGCAATTACGTTAACGCTGGCAGCGGAGAAGCCGAATTGGCAACTAACGACTGTGGATATTTCTTTGGATGCGATTGCGATTGCCAAGCAAAATGCTGAGCGATTAGATGTAGAAAAAAAAGTTCGTTTTATACAAGGGGATTTAGTTGAGCCAATCCTGGAAACAGGTGAGCGTGTGGATATCATCGTATCTAACCCGCCCTATATTCCAAGTACGGATGTAGACGAATTGGACAGGGAAGTTCTTGGCTATGAACCGCGTTTAGCTCTTGATGGTGGAGCGGACGGCTATATTTTCTATCGCAGAATATGTGAAGCATTACCGCAATTGCTGGCACCGACAGGACTGGTTGCTTTTGAAGTAGGGATATATCAGGCGAATACGGTAGCTCAACTGATGAAGGAATCAGGCGCCGTTGACGAAGTATTCATTTATCCTGATTTAGCAGGTATTGATCGGATAATTGTCGGCTATCGACTACACAATTAAAAATAGTTTATAGAACCGGGTTTATCATAGGCTCTTTGTGTCCATACTGTTTACTAGAGAAACAGTACATGAGGGGAGAGTTGGTTATGATGAAACGGTTCTTTTTTATCTTATTTGGCTTAATGATCGCGTTGATAAGCTGGGAAGGACAACTGGCATCGGCAAATATACATAACAATGGTCCGATTCCACAAGAATCTATTCGGCTGCGTATATTGGCAAATAGCGATTCCGTCGAGGATCAATGGCTAAAACGTGAAGTGCGTGATGCGATTATTGCTGAAATGAACAAATGGATAAAAGAGATTCATAGCTATGACCAAGCTCGTCTACTTGTAGCTGATCATATGAACGAGATTAAAAAAGTTGTGGATAAAACAATTGCTGATCGAGGCTATTCCTATCCGGCAGAGGTATATTTTGGCCGAGTTGAATTTCCTACTAAGCAATACGGTTCCTATATTTATCCTGCGGGTGATTATGAAGCTCTGCGTGTACGCATTGGGAAAGCAGAAGGACAAAATTGGTGGTGTGTCTTATTTCCTCCGCTATGCTTTATTGATTTATCGAATGGGGACGGAATTGCGAAAAGGGAAGAAACTGTGGATAACTTTTCAGGTGCTGTGGAAGAAGCGGTACAAGTGGAAGAATCTGAACACGATACAGTGGGAAATAAAGACTTGCAACTGCAATTTGATAAAGAAAATTCTGATTATTACAACAAAAAAGATGCAGGTATTGGACAGAAGGAAATGACGGAGAATATTGATATACCAGCTATTTCACCTAATAAACAAGCTTCTAACGTCGAAGTGCGCTCCTTTCTATGGGATAAACTTCGCTCCTGGTTTTAAACCGGGAAATAACATTGCTCCCCCTCAAGCCTGTCTTATGCGGATAGGCTTTTTTTAATAGAAAAGTCACAAAAATCTATAGTTTTATCCACAGGTTACCCACAGCCTGTTGAAAACTTTTTTCGAAAAACATATACTATGGAAGCGAAGCGAGCACGAATAACGAATAAGAAAGGGTTTATCGGATGGAACAGAATATACTGACAAAGGTTTGGGTTGTGGATAAGAATGTGGAAGAACAAAAAAGTTGTGCACATCTTGTGGATGCAGCAAAACTTGTCGAATCAGGAGAGCTTGTTGCGTTTCCTACCGAAACGGTTTATGGGCTAGGGGCGAACGCTTTATCTGATGAGGCTGTGGAAAAAATCTTCGTTGCTAAGGGTAGACCGAGTGATAATCCACTGATCGTCCATATTGGTGAAAAATCACAACTAGACACTGTGGCCACTGACATCCCTGTAAAAGCAAGACAGTTGATGGAGGCATTTTGGCCAGGTCCACTTACAATGTTTCTACCCAAGAAAGCAGGAATCGCCTCCAAAGTAACGGCTGGATTATCTACAGTGGGAGTACGCATGCCTGATCATCCTGTTGCGTTGGAATTGATTAAACAGGCACACGTTCCAATAGCAGCACCAAGTGCAAACCGCTCTGGACGTCCAAGCCCTACTACAGCTCAGCATGTCCTAGAGGATTTAGCTGGAAGAATCTCAGGGATTGTAGACGGAGGAAGCACAGGTGTAGGTGTGGAATCTACGACAATAGACATGACAGTGGAACCGCCGATGATTCATCGACCAGGTGGTATTACTGTGGAGCAAATTGAGCGTGTAATCGGAGAGGTGGCAATTGATCCGGCTTTCTTAACGGAGGAAAAGGAACAACCAATCTCGCCTGGAATGAAATATAAGCATTATGCCCCTAAAGGAGATTTATGGTTAGTATCTGGTCAAGAGGATAAAGTAAGAGCAAAAATGCTGGAGCTTTTAACAGAAGCAAAAGAACAAGGATTAACAACAGGAGTAATGGTACCTAGGGAACATCTGAAGCACTGGGATAATCATGCTCTAGTAGATGTAACGCTTCAATGTGGTTCATTGGCATCATTGGAGGAAGTAGCTCAGGATTTGTATACGGACTTACGCCGATTTGATGAGGAGCAGATTCAGTTTATTTTAGCGGAAACGTATCCACGTGAGGGTCTTGGGCTCGCTGTAATGAATCGTTTAGAAAAAGCAGCATCTCATCGAATTATAAAGGCCTAAACATCTAAAGGAACAACCTGTTATAGAAAAAGAATGTTTACCTCCCTGTCCGCATAAGGTGAAAAAGACAGGGGGGAAGAGTGTGGACGCTACAGTATTTCTTTGGGGACAATTTCTAACATTACTACTAATTGCGATTGCGTTGGGGATGGATGCGTTCTCACTGGGTATTGGGCTTGGTATGGTAGGTCTACGGTTGCGTAAAATTGTGAACATCAGCATTATGATTGGGTGTTTTCATGTTGCTATGCCTCTATTAGGCATTGCAATCGGCTCCTATCTCTCTGATATAGTAGGAGATATCGCTATTTTCATTGGAGGCAGTATCTTGATTCTCCTTGGCGTACATATGTTATGGAGCGTCTTTTTTGGAGAAAATGAGGGGAGTATAGTGAAAACATCAGGTCTTGGACTGATTTTATTTGCTATTAGTGTTAGTTTGGATGCCCTATCAGTTGGCTTCTCACTTGGTTTGATGACAGTGAACAAATGGCTGGCAGTTAGCATGTTTGGTATCGTTGGAGGGATGATGTCTTGTGCTGGGTTACTGCTGGGGAGAAGCGTCGGAGGCTGGATGGGTGAATATAGTGAAATTATTGGCGGTGTTATCCTGCTGATTTTTGGTTTAAAATTTATTTTGTAAGTAGTGTGGACAGAAAGGGGCACCAGAACATGCGAATTTTATTTGTTTGTACGGGCAATACTTGCAGAAGTCCCATGGCAGAAGTTCTTTTCCGTGAACAAGTAAAGGATTTACAAATGGAAATTGCCTCAGCGGGAGTTGCTGTGTTTGAGGGGCAGCCTGCTTCCTTGCATGCCCAACAGGTGCTAGGGGAAAAGGGACTAGCGCATGAGCATGCTTCGAAACAGATAACAAATGACCAAATAAATCAGGCTGACCTTATCATTACGATGACTCAAGGGCATAAAATAGCAATTTTGAGTCATTTTCCTGAAGCGACGGCAAAGGTATACTCATTAAAAGAGTATGCGTATGGAGAGCAAGGTGATATTACAGATCCTTACGGTGGAAGCTTAGAGATATATCGGGCTACAGCTCAGGAATTAGAAAAGGATCTACAAGCCGTACGCGAAAAACTACTAAAGATCGTAAACGAAAAGAATAACGAGTATCGTCAGGATATGGAATGAGTGAAAAAGGTGCTGGAACATTCCCAGGACCTTATTTATTTAAAACACGAACGATTAATTTATTTTATTGATTAATGTTTGTGTTTTGTTGGTAAAACAAGCTTTTCGTAGTTTCCATACTGTATTTCGTTAGGATAATCATGTATAATACATCATATGACGACAAAAGTGAGGGATTGCACAATGAAAGTAGCATTAGCAGCCGATCACGGCGGAGTACATCTAAAAGAAGAGATCAAAAAGCTTTTAACATCCATGCAGATTGCGTTCGAAGATTTTGGTTGTAATTGCGAGACCTCTGTTGATTACCCAGACTATGCCTTGCCTGTTGCGGAAAAAGTAGCTTCTGGAGAGTTTGACAGAGGTATTTTAGTATGTGGGACAGGTATTGGGATGTCCATTGCGGCTAATAAGGTACGTGGAATTCGTTGTGCATTAGTTCATGATACATTCTCTGCCAAAGCAACTCGTGAGCATAATGATACGAATATGCTAGCGATGGGAGAGCGAGTGATTGGACCTGGCCTAGCTCTTGATATTGTGAAAATTTGGCTAGGAACTGATTTTGAAGGTGGCCGTCATGAGAATCGCGTTAAGAAAGTGATGGATATTGAGGCCAAATATTCGGGAGTGAAGTAAAGTGGAAATTGCTCGTCTCAAGCAAGAGATCAGGGACTGTGTGCTGGAATTAGGTAAGGTAGCAAAGTTGCGTGCTGACCAGCTTCTGGTGATCGGTTGCAGTACGAGCGAGGTGATTGGTCAGCATATTGGTAAAGCAGGTAGCGAAGAAGTAGCTGGCGCTATCTGGAAGGGGATTGAAGAAGCTCGGCAACAAACAGGCTTTCAGCTTGCTTTTCAATGCTGTGAGCATTTAAATCGTGCCCTTGTTGTAGAACGTTCTATTTTAAGACAATATGGACTTGAAGAAGTAAGTGTTATTCCGGTACCGCGGGCAGGAGGAGCTATGGCAGCCTATGCCTATCAGCATATGCAAATGCCGGCTGTGGTAGAGCATATAAAAGCAGATGCTGGCCTTGATATTGGAGATACCTTTATCGGCATGCATCTGAAGCACGTGGTAGTTCCAGTTAGACTTAGTCGTAAACAAATAGGAGAGGCTCATCTTACAGCAGCCTATACACGACCAAAAATGATTGGCGGAGCACGAGCAGTTTATGAACGTATTGATCAATTAACTTGTACTTAAAGAAAAGCAACTTGGGTTGATATACAATGGTGAACGAAATAGAAGTGCAGATTACCAGGGAGGGATAAGATGATGTTCGATATCTTAAAAGAAAAAGATCCACAAATTACAGAAGCTATTCGTTTGGAATTAGGTCGCCAGCGTGACAAGATTGAGCTAATTGCCTCAGAAAACTTTGTTAGTCGTACTGTAATGGAAGCGATGGGGACTGTACTTACTAACAAGTATGCGGAAGGTTATCCGGGTCGCCGCTATTACGGTGGTTGTGAATATGTGGATATTGCAGAAAACATCGCACGTGATCGCGTCAAGGAAATTTTCGGTGCAGAACATGCCAACGTACAGCCGCATTCTGGCGCTCAAGCTAACATGGCGGTTTACTTTACCATTCTACAGCCAGGAGATACTGTATTGGGCATGAACTTATCCCATGGCGGTCATTTAACCCATGGTAGTAGCGTTAACTTCTCAGGTACTCTCTATAATTTTGTTGAATATGGTGTGGATGAAGAGACGCATCTGATTAACTATGAGATCGTTCGAGAAAAAGCATTAGAACACAAACCAAAATTGATTGTAGCTGGTGCAAGTGCGTATCCGCGTGAGATTGATTTTGCTAAGTTCCGTGAAATTGCGGATGAGGTTGGAGCTTATCTCATGGTTGATATGGCGCATATCGCTGGCCTTGTCGCAGCAGGCTTACATCAAAATCCAGTACCGCATGCTCATTTTGTTACATCCACTACACATAAAACATTACGCGGTCCGCGCGGTGGCTTAATTCTTTGCAAGGAAGAGTTTGCCAAAGCAATCGACAAATCTGTATTCCCAGGAATACAGGGTGGACCATTGATGCATGTCATTGCGGCAAAGGCGGTAGCCTTCGGTGAAGCGCTACAACCAGAATTTAAAGAATACTCCCAGCGTGTAGTCAACAATGCTCGTGCTTTTGCTGCGGCACTACAGGAGGAAGGATTACAGCTAGTGTCTGGTGGTACGGATAATCATCTAGTATTAGTAGACGTACGAAATCTAGAGCTTACAGGTAAGGTGGCAGAGCATCTTCTTGATGAAGTAGGTATTACGACAAACAAAAATACAATCCCATTTGATCCAGCTAGCCCGTTTGTAACAAGCGGTGTACGCATGGGTACGCCAGCGGTTACTAGTCGTGGATTTGATGAGGAGGCAATGAAGGAAGTAGCTGGCATCATTGCTTTGACCCTGAAGAATCCAGAGGATCAAGCTAAGCATGCAGAAGCTCGTGAACGTGTTGCCGCATTAAACAAGAAGTTCCCGCTGTATGAAGGATTGTCTATCTAATCTTTCAGAAACTATTTTTAAACAACCATAAATAATAAACAGGTCCACCTGCCTTACGAGGAGAGGGCCTGTTTTTCTGTGTGTTTCTTCCTATTTATATTTCAATATAGGCGGGGGAAAACTAGCGGGAGAAGCAAACGCACGACATTGATATCAGATATAAGTCAATATTTTCAGGCAAATTGACGTGATAGCTTTGCTCCTTTATGATAAGAAAAGCTTATTTCAAGGAGCCATGAGCTTCGTGTACATAATGGATTTGCTAATAATGAAACGGAGGTACTAACATGAGCCGTGTATATGTATTTGACCATCCTTTGATTCAGCATAAGTTGACGTTTATTCGTGATAAAAATACAGGAACAAAAGAATTTCGCGAGTTGGTAGATGAAGTAGCAACTCTTATGGCGTATGAAATTACCAGAGATATGCCTTTAGAAGAGGTAGAAATCCAAACACCAGTAGCAACTTGTAAATCCAATGTAATTGCAGGTAAAAAAGTAGGGCTCGTACCGATTTTGCGTGCTGGATTAGGCATGGTTGACGGTGTACTGAAATTAATTCCTGCCGCAAAAGTAGGGCATGTAGGGCTGTATCGTGATCCGGAAACGTTGCAACCGGTAGAATACTATGTAAAATTACCATCCGATGTTGCTGAGCGTGAGTTGATTGTTATTGACCCTATGCTAGCAACAGGGGGTTCGGCAGTTGCTGCTATTGAAGCTCTGAAAAAACGTGGTGCTAAGAACCTCAAATTAATGTGTTTAATCGCTGCTCCCGAAGGAATTAAGGTCATCCAAGACGAACACCCAGATGTAGATATCTTCGTAGCGAAAGTAGACGAATATCTGGACGATCATGGCTATATTATTCCTGGACTAGGAGATGCCGGAGATCGTTTATACGGAACGAAATAGGGGGTGTCTTGCTGATGAAAAAGATAAAAGTAATGACGGTATTCGGGACAAGACCGGAGGCTATCAAGATGGCTCCGCTTGTTCACGAGTTAAAAAAACATAAAGAACAGATTGAATCTATCGTATGCGTGACAGCACAACATCGACAAATGTTGGATCAGGTTCTGGAAATTTTCCAGATCACGCCTGACATGGATTTAAATATTATGAAGGATCGTCAGACTTTGATCGACATCACCACCCGTGCATTAGAAAGCTTGGATAAAGCGATCAAAGAGGCACAACCAGATATCGTGCTCGTACATGGCGACACCACGACAACCTTCGTTGCAAGCTTGGCTTCCTTCTACAATCAGGTAGCGATCGGACATGTTGAAGCTGGTCTTCGTACGTGGGACAAGTATTCTCCATTCCCGGAAGAGATGAATCGCCAGCTGACAGGAGTTATGGCTGATCTTCATTTTTCACCAACAGAAGGATCGGCAGATAATTTACGCCGCGAGAACAAGCAAGAGCAAGCCATTTATATTACGGGGAATACTGCGATTGATGCATTACAGACAACTGTGAAGTCTGACTATCAGCATCCTGTCTTGGAAAAGGTAGCAGGCAAAAAGATGGTGTTGATGACAGCCCATCGTCGTGAAAATCTAGGTGATCCAATGCGCCGTATCTTCCGAGCTGTGCGTAAATTGGTAGATGAGCATGAAGAGATCGCTGTGGTTTACCCTGTGCATCTAAACCCAGCGGTGCAGGAAGTGGCACAAGAGTTCTTGGGGAACCATGATCGTATCCATTTAATTGATCCGTTAGATGCGTTTGACTTCCACAACTTTGCTCGTCATGCTCACTTGATTCTGACTGACTCAGGTGGAGTGCAGGAAGAAGCTCCTTCTCTTGGGGTACCGGTACTTGTCTTGCGTGACACCACAGAGCGTCCAGAAGGAATCGCGGCTGGTACGTTGAAATTGGCAGGCACAGATGAGCAACAGGTATATGAGATGGCAAATGAATTGTTAACCAACTCAGTGGCATATGAACAAATGGCGCAAGCAGCAAATCCATATGGAGACGGAAAGGCATCGGAAAGAATTGTGAAAGCAATCCTGTACCATTTTGGTTACATTTCTGATCGCCCAGTCTCTTTTCAACCAAGTCAAGAGAAGTTATTATCTAAATAAAGCATATAAAAGAGGCGTTTTTTCAGAACGTCTCTTTTCCTTTTGTGGCAAATAAAAATCGCGAAAAAAAACTGAAACTTGTGGGCGATTCGCTACGTCTAAACATTGTAATGGATAGGAAAAAAGAGAAAGTTTAGCCAATGGAGAGGGGTTTCAACAATAATGAAAAAGAAGCCAGCTCGGTTTCTGTCGTTAATGCTGGCTACAACTGTAGCATGCGGGGCAATTATTCCTGTTGTGCTGCCTGCCTATGTAGTAGAAGCTGCGACTGTAGGACCGTTAACAATGGTTTGGCAAACGCCAATTGGGGAAGGTACAATCTTAACGCATTATGAAAAGGTCTATGGAAACCAGAAAAGCAAAATCTACATAACAAAAGTCGATCTGAATAATGAATACGTAGAAGTGAAGCCCATTTACGGGACAAATGGACATGTAACAGAAAAACAAAGCATTACGAAAATGACAAATGAAGCAGGAGCAGTTGTTGGTGTAAATGCCGACTTTTTCAATATGTCTCTACGTGGTGCACCATTCGGAATTGTTGTAAAAGATGGACAAACGATTTCTTCAATGGGACATTTACCGTATTACTACAGCTTAGGGATAACTGCGGATAAGACAGCCGCTATTGAGCGATTTGGGTTCACGGGGCTGGTTACCTCGCAAAACGGTAAAAACATGAGCCTGCGCGGAATTAATAAGGAAGAGTACTCTTCTTCAGCAGGTAAAAGCCATGAGAACCAGCTTAATATGTATACATCTGCCTTTGGGAAGACCAGTCTAGGGACAATTAAAGGCTATAAAGGTGTGGTTGAGGTAGTCTTTCGCAATGGCATAGCTACTGAGGTTCGAGTGGATCAGCCTGGAGCGGCAATTCCTGCCGATGGCTTTGTTTTATGGGGACACGGGACAGCTGCTCAATTTTTGCAACAAGAGTTTCCTGTAGGCTCTTCTGTGACTGTAGATTCACAAACTACTCCTAATTCAAAAGAGTGGGCCCAAGCCGTGGGGGGGCATGCTTTGCTAGTTAATCAGGGAAAAGTAGCTAACATTTCCGCTGATAAAGCAGTTATGGGGAAAACAGCCCGGACTGGTGTCGGCGTCTCTAAAGACGGAAAGACACTCTACATTGTAAGTGTAGAGCAAGGCAGTGCCAGCCGTGGGGTAACATTGGTCGAATTTGCTCAGATCATGGTTGAAGCTGGCTCTTATATGGCGGCCAATTTTGATGGCGGTGGTTCACAAACATTAGCCGTTCGCATGCTAGGGGAAACAGAAGCCAAATTGGCCAATCGCCCTATGCAGGGAGTAGAACGTCGTGTTCCAACGGGATTAGGTGTATTTAATACGGCACCTGCCGGGGACTTGGCTGGATTCCAATTAACAGGACCTACTGAAACACTAATTGGACAGGCTATTCAATTTGGAACCAAAGCATATGACAACCACTATTTACCTTATAAAATTGACGCAAACCAGATTTCTTGGGGAGTAGATGGGGATTCTGGATCATTTGAAGGAAGCTCATTTATCGCTCGTCAATCAGGTACATCTGTTGTTACGGCTAGCGTCAATGGAATTCAGACGAAGAAAAATATTCATGTCGTTAGTGGTGCTGAGGTAGAGCAGGTGATGGTATCGCCATCTCCACTTACCGTAATGCCAGGTCAAACATTGCCACTCGATATTAAAATCAAAACGAAAAAAGGGCAGTTGGTCACAGCAACGCCATTATCTGTTACAACCACTGTAAGCAATGAGCTTGTACATATTAATGAACAAATGCAGTTGGTTGCTGGAGAACAAACAGGACAAGCTACCTTGACTGTATCTTATGACGGTAAATCGACCACGGTACCAATTACAATAGGGGCTACAGAGCAGCAATGGATCAATTTTGATAATATTGCCGGCATTTCGTTTGCAGGAAATCCAGAAGGGTTAACTTCGAAGGGCTCCTTCTTGCTCCAAAGTGAACAAGTGCATCGTTCTGGTAAATCTGCTAAATTAACGTATGATTTCAGCGGAGCATCATCTGCCAATACCCGTTTCGCCTATGGAAAAATGGGGGTAGCTCCTATAGCGATTCCGGGACAGCCTATTGGTATGGGCTTGTGGGTTTATGGGGATAACAGTAACCACTGGCTTCGCGCTGAAGTAATAGATAGCAAGGGCAAAACACATTATGTTGATCTTGCCAAGGAGATAGACTGGACTGGTTGGAAACAGCTTAGAGGCTACTTCCCATCAAATGCGGCTTATCCTCTACAACTGAAGAGTATCTATATTGCTAATTTGCCTGAAGGCTCTGAATCGCGCCCGGAAAAGGGAAGCATCTATATGGACGATGCGACACTGTTGGTACCATACGGTCAACAGTTTAGCGATATTGCCAACCACCCTTATAAAAAAGAGATTCTTTATATGGCGGAGCAGGAGTTTGTAAAAGGGCTGTCTGCTAACAAATTTGGCCCAGACGTCCCATTAACACGCGCTCAATATGTTGCGCTATTAGCTAGGGTGTTTAATTGGGAGCTACCCAACCAACCTAAATTGAACTTCAAAGATCAAGTGCCTTCATATGCGCAAGGTGCAGTACAGGTAGCGGTGTCCATGGAATTGGTGAAAGGGTATAAGGATAATACCTTCCGTCCAGATCAGCCTGTTACACGAGCAGAAGCAGCTATCATACTGGATCGAATCCTGCAACAGCAAGCTACTCCAAAAGTAAAGCTGAAGGATCAGAATCAAATTGCTTCATGGGCATCAGCCTCTGTTTCAAATATAGTAGGACTAGGATTAATTGATCCAATCCAAGGAAGCTTTAAACCTGACAGCCCAACCACACGCGCTGTTTGTGTTGCCGCCTTGTATCGTTTGATTCAACGATAAAGGAAGGACTTAGCCGTCTTTTGCTATCTGCCAAAGACGGCTTTTTTCTATTAAACTGTAATATGTGATTTCATTCTAAAAATTACCTGTTTACTTTTTGGTTATTTCTACTATAGTAATAATGGGAAACTTATAAATAGAATAATCTAAGGGATATCTGTCTCCTTAAAAATATGGTAATATATAGCTTAGTTACTAATTATTGTTATTAAAAGACTGAAGATTCACAAGTGACAAAATTAACTAACTAAAGCTTGCGATCTGATGTTTTTAAGGAGTGGATATGATGAAAGGTAGCGATGTAGTTATTGTCAGTGCTGTGCGCACTGCCATCGGTAGTTTTCAAGGAAAGTTATCTTCTGTAAGCGCAACCAGATTAGGAGCAGTAGTGATTGAAGCGGCACTTGCCAAAGCAGGTCTTGATAAACAGCATGTAGACGAGGTCGTGATGGGGAACGTATTGCAGGCGGGACTTGGGCAAAACCCAACGCGTCAGGCGGCCATGCTAGCAGGCATTGGTGAGGAGAAACCCTCATTGACTATTAATAAAGTCTGCGGGTCAGGATTAAAAGCTGTACATATAGCTTATCAGGCTATCGTGTCTGGAGAAGCAGATGTGGTAGTTGCAGGTGGTATGGAAAATATGAGTCAGGCTTCTTATTTATTAGAAGGGGCCAGAGACGGGTATCGCATGGGTGATCAAAAGGTCGTAGACTCCATGATCCGCGATGGGCTTTGGTGTGCCTTTAATGACTATCATATGGGAATAACAGCTGAAAATCTTTGCGAACGTTATCAGATAAGCCGAGAAGAACAGGATGAATTTGCGGCTTGGAGCCAACAAAAGGCAAACAAAGCGATTCAAGAAGGACGTTTTTTAGATGAGATCGTCCCTGTCACTATCCCGCAAAAAAAGGGAGAGGCTATTTTGTTTGAGCAAGATGAGTTCCCGCGAGCAGGTGCAACGGTGGATGCATTAGCTAAACTGCGACCTGCTTTTAAAAAGGACGGGAGCGTCACGGCAGGAAATGCCTCAGGAATTAATGATGGGGCTGCAGCACTAGTCTTAATGTCTTATGCAAAGGCAGAAGAGCTGGGGATTAAGCCTTTAGCTGCAATAGTTGCCAATGCAAGCGCTGGAGTCAATCCGCAAGTAATGGGACTAGGCCCAGTACCGGCTACAGAAAAGGCTCTAAAGAAGGCGGGGCTTTCTATAGATCAAATAGATCTGATTGAAGCCAATGAGGCTTTTGCGGCACAAGCAATAGCGGTTGGGAAGGAATTAGGCCTTGATCGAGAGAAGCTAAATGTGAACGGTGGAGCGATTGCCCTTGGTCATCCAATTGGAGCAAGCGGGGCTCGCGTTCTGGTTGGTCTTGTCCATGAAATGTTGAAACGAAGCGATTCTCGCTATGGTCTAGCTACCTTATGCATAGGTGGCGGTCAAGGAATTTCAACAATAATCAAAATAATATAGACAAATTGTGAAAAGTTTGTGTCCTACAGTTCGACAAGTTGACAATGTAGATAAATCTTCGTTAATATGTTAAGGTGTCAACCAAGCTCTTCCATTTCTGGTCTGAAGGGAGAAGCGAACTTGTCAAAAAAGGTAAATAACCCATGGAAAGCTATCGGATTAGTAAGCATGATTGGAGCAGATCTAGCAATATGTATCATAGCCGGAGTCTTATTTGGACAGTATTTAGATGAATGGTTACATACGGCTCCTTGGCTCATGATTGTCGGGCTGTTTCTAGGGTTGGGCGTAGGTATTGTAAGCGTATACCAAATGATACGTCCTTATCTGTAGGGAGATGTAACATGCAAACATTCTATACTGCCGTACGTAATATCATCCGCTGTGTTTTATGGTCTATTGCCCTTATCGGGGTTCTATGGTTTCTCCTACCTGATTATAGATTGTTTTTTCAGTCATTACTGTTGGGTAGCTTTGCAAGTCTTATCAATGGACTTCTCCTTTATCTGAAGGTATGGAAAATTACTGGTAATATAGGAAAAACCAAGGGAATAGGAATGGTGCAGAGGTTTGCAGTTACAATTATAGCAGTTTTTATAGCCCTAAGATTTCCAGAATTGTTTCAAATTATGGGAGTTATTATTGGACTGCTAGTATTTCAAGTGTTTTCGATTATTTTTGTGTATTACAATCTTAAAAATAGATGATTAGTTCAATATTTGTTAACTGTTTTTCAACAAGTTAAGAGGTAGAATAAAGAGTAAGCTCTTAAAAGGTTGACTAAGGAAGTATTTTTTGAGGGAAAGGGGTGAACAAATTTTGGATCATTGGTCATTAAAATTTAAGCTCGGTGGACTCGTATTCGATATTCCGACCATGCTTATGATTACGTTGACAGCTATTTTGGTTTTTGTCCTACTGGTTGTTTTATCTCGTCAATTAACGACAGGTGTTCCAGGTGGAAGACAAAACCTTCTAGAGTGGATTGTCGATTTCATCAATAACTTGGCAAGATCGGTTATGGATGCAAAAACGGCTGCAAGGTTTATTACACTTGCTGTAACAGTTTTTCTCTATATTATTCTAGGGAACTGGTTAGGGCTAGGTCTTAACGTAGTTACGCTGCATCACAACGACCCTGCTCAAAATAAGGTAGTTAACGAACAAGTTGTTGAGATGTTGACGATTTCTGGGACTCCTGAGGCTCAGGCTAAGAAAATCGAAAAAGTGGAACATGCACTTGAACCAGGTGGCCATGGCATACACATCGCATGGTGGAAGTCTCCAACGGCTGCTGCAAGTGTGACCTTCTCGCTGGCGCTTACTATCCTTCTTTACTCTCAATACGTGGATATTCGACGTCATGGGCTAGGTACGTACCTAAAGCATTTTCTTAACCCACTCCATATCCTTGAAGAACTGGTTATTAAGCCATTAACACTTCCACTCCGTTTATTTGGTAACATTTTTGCCGGGGAAGTTTTGATTGCCTTCTTAATGAGCACCGGTGTCTTTATTGGTAGTATCCCATTATTAGCGTGGCTTGGTTATTCCGTCTTCGTAGGGGCAGTTCAAGCTTATATCTTCACGACCCTTACAATCATATATATTTCGCAGAAAACGAATGATGGTCACTAATTTTTAATCAACAGAAACTTGAGGAGGATTATTTTAATGAATACTTTGGCTTTAGCAATCGGTATTATCTTTGGTTTAGCTGCATTAGGTGGAGCAATCGGTAACTCACTAGTTATCTCTCGCACAATTGAAGGTGTTGCACGTCAACCAGAAGCTCGTGGTAGCTTGATGGGTCTTATGCTTCTAGGGGTAGGTCTTGTTGAAGCGGTGCCTATCATCGCGGTTGCGGTTGGTTTCATTCTTTACTCCCAAATGTAATTTTACGGGGCGAAGGCTAGCAGGCTAGGCCTTCGCCTTGTTTATGCAACAGTAAAAGATCATTGATTTTTTATCTTTACTTAAAATACTCTTCTGAACCAGGAAGGAGTGAATAGCATGCTAGAGTTTGGAGCGGTAACCCTTGAAGGGGGCACGATGCTCTTTCAAGTACTCGCATTCCTGATACTTCTTTTAGTTGTTAGGAAATTTGCAGTTGGCCCTATAACACAAATCATGGAAAAACGTCGTCAATACGTTGCATCAGAAATTGAAGCAGCAGAACGTAACCGTAAAGAAGCGGAAGGACTACTAGCTGAACAGCGCCGCTTGTTAGAAGAAGCTCGTCAAGAAACAAAAGCTCTAATTGAGCGTGCAACTCGTCAAGCACAAGAAGAAGAAGCGCGTATTAAGAAAGAGGCAGAAGAAACGGCGGCTCGTCTGAAAGCGGAAGCAAGTGCAGAAATTGCTCGCGAGACAGAGAAAGCTAAAGAAGAACTACGTACGCAAATGGCAAGTCTATCTGTTATGTTGGCTTCTAAAATTATTGAAAAAGAATTGGACGAAGCTACACAAAAATCCACGATTGATCAGTTCCTGAAACAAGTAGGGGATCGCTTATGAGTGGAGCATTAGCAAAACGTTACGCGCGTGCTCTGTTTGAGATTGCAGAAGAGCGTGGACTCATTGATCAAATTGAAGGTGAGTTAAAAGACCTTGCTGAAGCATTAAAACAGGTACCTGACTTCCATAAATTATTTACGCATCCTCGTATTGCCGTTGCTTCTAAGAAAGAGTTGCTGGAGGAGCTTTTCAAAGGAAAAGCTTCGCAGGAAGTAATCAACTTTCTTTTTGCGTTAGTAGACAACAAACGTGAAAGTGAATTCGCAGAAATAACCAGAGCATACGTAGAAATGGCCAACGATAAACGTGGCTTTGCGGATGCCGTTGTTACTACAGCTAAACCACTGAGCCAGGAAGAATTAGAAGAGCTTGCTATTCAGTTTGGTCAAATGCTGAATAAAAAGCTACGCTTCGAAAGCGTAATAGACCCTACTATTATTGGTGGAGTCGTTGTGAAGATTGGCGATCGTTTATATGACGGTAGCTTGAAAACGAAATTAGAGCATTTTGCGCATCAAATATAAGACGCTGGGTTGAATGGGGTGAATCGTAAGTGAGTGCAATCAGACCTGAAGAAATTAGCTCGCTCATCAAAGAGCGCATCGCTAATTATAAAGCTGAGATCGAAATCGCTGACGTAGGTACGGTTATCACTGTTGGTGACGGTATTGCGCGCGTACATGGTTTGGAAAAAGCAATGGCCGGTGAGCTTCTTGAGTTCCAAAACGGCGTTATGGGTATGGTACTCAACTTGGAAAGCGATAACGTAGGGGTAATTATCCTTGGAGCTTTCCGTGACATTAAAGAAGGTGACACGGTTAAACGTACTGGCCGTGTAATGGAAGTACCAGTAGGGGAAGCGCTATTAGGTCGCGTAGTTAACCCACTTGGTCAACCGATTGACGGATTGGGTCCAATTGCGACTACGGAATTCCGTCCTATCGAAAACAATGCTCCTGGTGTAATGGCACGTAAATCCGTTCATGAGCCATTGCAAACAGGTATTAAAGCTATTGACTCCATGGTACCGATCGGTCGTGGTCAGCGTGAGTTGATCATCGGTGACCGTCAAACAGGTAAAACATCTGTTGCTTTGGATACCATCATCAATCAAAAGGGTAACGGCATGATTTGTATCTACGTTGCCATTGGTCAAAAGCAATCAACAGTTGCTGGCGTAGTTGAAACACTTCGTAAGCATGGTGCTCTTGATTATACAATCGTTGTTTCCGCTACAGCTTCTGATCCAGCTCCATTGCTGTATCTAGCTCCTTATGCGGGTGTAACAATGGGTGAGTACTTCATGTACAAGGGCGGACATGTCCTATGTATTTATGATGACTTATCTAAACAAGCGGCAGCTTATCGTGAGTTGTCCCTATTGCTTCGTCGTCCTCCAGGTCGTGAGGCATACCCTGGTGACGTATTCTACTTGCATTCCCGCTTGTTAGAGCGTGCAGCCAAATTATCTGATGAACTAGGAGCTGGTTCTCTAACAGCACTTCCTTTCATCGAGACTCAAGGTTCTGACGTATCTGCGTACATTCCAACGAACGTTATCTCCATCACAGATGGACAGATCTTCTTGGAAACCGATTTGTTTAACGCAGGTCAACGTCCAGCGGTTAACGCAGGTATCTCCGTATCCCGCGTAGGTGGTTCCGCACAGATTAAAGCAATGAAAAAAGTAGCTGGTCCACTTCGTTTGGACTTGGCACAATATCGTGAGTTGGCTGCGTTTGCGCAGTTCGGTTCCGATTTGGATAAAGCAACACAAGCTCGTTTGACTCGTGGTGAGCGTGTTGTTGAAATCCTAAAACAACCTTCATACCAACCAATGCCTGTTGAAAAGCAAGTTATCTCTATCTTCGCTGCGACAAAAGGCTTCCTAGACGAAATTGCTGTGGAAGACGTTCGTCGTTTCGAAAAAGAATTGCTTGCCTTCATCGACTCCAATAAACCACAGTTGTTCGAACATATCCGTACAACAAACGAATTACCGGATGAAAAAGAATTAGGAGCAGCGATCGAAGAGTTTAAAAAAGGCTTTGCTCCAAGCCGTTAATCTTCGGCATCGATAGATTTTGTGCATGCTGGGTTCAGAAGAATTCAGCATGCATTTCCCAAGGTGGTGAAAATGAGTGGCTCAAGGTATTCGTGAAGTAAAACGACGTATAAAAAGCGTTAAAAACACGCGTCAGATCACGAAAGCGATGAAGATGGTGTCTACTGCAAAACTTCGCCGTGCCCAAGACCAAGCGCAAGCGGCTCGCCCGTATGCTCAAAAGGTTCAAGAGGTAGTAGCAAGTATTGCCGCAGGAAGCACTGGCTTTAAACATCCGATGCTTCAAACCCGTCCGGTGAAGAAGACAGGATATATCGTAATTACTTCTGACCGTGGACTCGCAGGAGGATATAACGGGAATATCATCCGTAAGGTTCTTCAGGCGGCTAACGAAAAGCATAAATCTAAAGATGAGTATGCGATCTTTGTTATCGGACGCAAAGGCCGCGATTTCTTTGTGAAACGTAACTATCCTGTTATTGAAGAGGTAGTTGGAATGCCGGAAAACCCTAGTTTTTCTGACATTAAGCAAATTGCGTACACAGCAGTTAAATTATATGCGGAAGAACAGATCGACGAACTCTATCTCTGCTATAACGAATTTGAATCTGCTATCTCGCAAGTTCCACAGGTGAAACGCCTGTTGCCACTTCAATCAATTGAATCGGATTCACAGGCCTCTACAGTTAACTATGATTATGAGCCTTCTGCAGAAGAGGTTCTCGCAGTGCTTTTGCCAAAATATGCAGAAACGCTAATCTATAGTGCTGTATTGGATGCGAAAGCTTCAGAGCACGGAGCGCGTATGACCTCGATGGGTAATGCGACTGATAATGCATCTGATATTATCGATCGTTTGACACTCTTCTATAACCGTGCTCGTCAGGCAGCCATCACGCAAGAAATCTCCGAGATTGTTGCGGGTGCGAACTCACAAGTATAACAAAGACAGTTATAAAGGCTTCCAATTAGCTTTTAGGAGGGAAGATTTAAGATGGCGAAAGGGCGCGTAGTTCAGGTAATGGGACCGGTTGTTGACATTGAATTCGACAATGGTCACCTGCCTGCTATCTATAATGCGATCAAAATTTCTTATAAAGCACAAAGCTCCGGGGAACGCGACATTGATCTAGTATGTGAAGTTGCGCTTCATTTGGGAGATAACCAAGTTCGTACAGTTGCGATGTCTTCTACAGACGGTTTAATCCGTGGTATCGAAGCAATCGACACAGGTGCACCAATTTCTGTACCTGTAGGTGAAGTTACATTGGGCCGCGTATTTAACGTATTAGGCGATCCAATCGACGAAGTAGAAATGAACGATGTTCCTCGTCGTGATCCGATTCACCGTCAAGCACCTGCTTATGAAGACCAAGCAACTTCTACTGAGATCCTAGAAACAGGTATCAAGGTTGTTGACTTGCTAGCACCATACGTAAAAGGTGGTAAAATTGGTCTATTTGGTGGTGCGGGTGTAGGTAAAACCGTACTAATTCAGGAATTGATCAATAACATCGCGCAAGAGCACGGCGGTATCTCTGTATTCGCTGGTGTAGGTGAGCGTACTCGTGAGGGTAATGACCTTTACCACGAAATGAAGGATTCCGGTGTTATCGCTAAAACAGCGATGGTATTTGGACAAATGAACGAACCACCAGGTGCACGTCTACGTATCGCACTGACTGGTCTTACAATGGCTGAGTATTTCCGTGATGAAGAAGGCCGTGACGTACTTCTGTTCATCGATAACATTTTCCGTTTCACGCAAGCTGGTTCTGAGGTATCCGCCCTTCTTGGACGTATGCCATCTGCGGTAGGTTACCAACCAACACTTGCTTCTGAAATGGGTAGCTTGCAAGAGCGTATCACTTCCACGAAAAAAGGTTCTGTTACTTCTATTCAAGCGATCTACGTACCAGCGGATGACTATACTGACCCAGCACCTGCTACTACGTTTGCTCACTTGGATGCAACAACTAACCTGGATCGTGGTATTTCCGAGTTGGGTATCTATCCAGCGGTTGACCCGCTAGCTTCTACTTCTCGTGCACTAGCACCTGACATTGTAGGTCAAGAACACTATGAAGTAGCTCGTGGCGTACAGACAATCCTACAACGTTATAAGGAATTGCAAGATATCATCGCGATCCTAGGTATGGATGAGTTGAGCGATGAGGACAAACAAACCGTAGCGCGCGCACGTCGTGTACAACGTTTCTTGTCCCAGCCTTTCCACGTTGCTGAACAATTTACTGGATTCCCTGGTAAATATGTACCAGTTAAGGAGACTGTTCGTAGCTTTAAAGAAATTCTTGATGGTAAACATGATGATTTGCCAGAGTCAGCTTTCCTATTTGTAGGTACGATTGAAGAAGCAGTTGAAAAAGCAAAGAACATGAAGTAAGACAACCCTGAAAGGGGAGACGGTAATGAGCAAAATGGTAATAGAGATCGTTACTCCTGAACGGGTTGTCTATAGCGGAGAAGCCACAATGGTCATTGCACGAGGCGTTGAAGGTGAGTTAGGTATTCTTCCTAACCATACGCCGCTAGTGACTCCGTTAAAAATTGCTCCTGTTCGGATTAAGCAAGAAGGCGACAAAGAGACCGTAATCGCAGTTAGCGGCGGCTTCATGGAAGTTCGCGGCCAAGAGGTAACGATTTTAGCAGAAGCAGCAGAGCAATCAACAGACATTGATGCAGCTCGTGCAGAATTAGCAAAACAACGTGCCGAAAAACGTCTCAATGAGAAGTTTCCAGATCTTGACGTTCATCGCGCTGAGTATGCCCTACAACGCGCAGTTGTACGTTTAGATGTGGCACGCCACAAGTAAGCGAAAATCCCCAGGCATTTTAATATGCTTGGGGATTTTCTTTTGGAAGTTGGAAATCTGCCTCTAGTTATGTGTATAATAAACCTAATGTACTTGAGGATTACTAAGAGGTACTCTGTGAAACGCAGTTGTGGATAAGGAGAGTGTAATATGCAAACGATACAAGATCTTCGCACAAAAGGTAGCGACGATATTATTATTCCGAAAGGCTATGATATGCATGGCTGGAGCACCGTGTTCTCTCATGAGATGAACGTATTATTTAAAGCCGTTTGCTATGCGGTGAGCAAGCTAGAGACAAAAGAAGAAATGTTAAAGTCCATCTATTCTACTAGAGCATTGGAAGGAACTTTCGATACATTGGATAAAAATAAATTCCATGACGAAGAGAACTATGAAAACTATGTGGCTCTATTGGAGAAGTACGCTAACTTTTTGAAGCGTTCTAACTATGAGTATCCGGCAACAGCTCAGGAAGCGTTAGATATGTTCATTAAGTGGGGACTAGTAATTGATAAAGGAACAAGCCTAGATGTACCAGTAGATCCCTTCCCAGAAGTAGTAGATACATTCGAGCTTCGTGATGATGAAATGTTCGCTTTGTATCACATTCGTTTGGAGTCGTTGATTCATCCAGTATTTAGCCAGTTAGTAATGTATCTACATGAAAAAGAAGAGAATGAATTCTCGTTATCCAAAAATGAGATCAAGGAAATTCTAGGAGGCATTAACGATAATATGCTAACAGAAGTCTTGATCAAATTAACACCATACCTAGAAGAGCCGATTGAACGTTTCCAAGAAATTCCGGATAATGAAAAAATGGAATTCAAAGTGGTATGGGAGCGTATTTACGAGGATTTCTTGGGTACAGATAATCCGCAAGCTCTTCAATAGACGTTATTCAAAATACAAATTTTACCATAAAAAATTAAAAATGACTGCCCTTTAACGTATAGACAATTATACGGAAGGGCAGTTTTTTTAAATTTTGTAAAAACATGACTTTAGGCCTAAAGGAATAAAGAAAAATATAGAGAAATTAATATGTACTGATTTTTTAGAAAACTCAGTATGCCATTATATTTTTTAAAAATTTATTATTTTTAGGAGGGATCATCGTTGTTACGAAAACCTAAAAAGATTACATCAATAGCACTAGCTACTAGCTTGTTGCTAGGAGTTATCCCGTATAATGTTATGGCGGCGACTCCAAAAGAAGGTTTAGAATTGGACGCCCTATTAGACGTTAACGAGTTAACAAAGGCAAAGGTAACGGGAGAAACTGATGAGGAAGTTTCTACTGGCCCTGCGTACATATCTCCTGCTTTGGATACCAAGTCTTCTAAAATGGTCACGGTTATTGTCCAATTAAAAGCTGACCCAGTTGTTGTAACGAAAGGAAAGTCGAAAAGTTCTGAAAGAGAAGCCCGTTCACTAGTATCTGATGATCAGGATGATTTTGAAGGACTTATTGAAGACAAGGGCCTTGATGTAGATATCGAGAAGAGGTTTGAAGAAGTATTTAATGGAATGGTAGTGACTCTGCCTGCAAATGAAATCCCTAAGCTGGCTGAACTGCCTAATGTAAAAGCTGTTTATAACAACATTAACTACTATTCCCAACCAGAGGTAGAGGTTGTATCTGAGGCAGCCGAGCTACCACCGGGACATTATGACGCGAACCCTCTGAAAGCAATGAAAATACCTGAGATGTGGAAGCTAGGCTACACGGGAAAAGGCTTAAAAGTAGGTGTTATTGACACCGGTGTGGACTATTTGCACCCTGACTTAAAGGATGCCTATAAGGGTGGTTATGACTCCTACGACGATGATGATGACCCATATGAGCAAAAGCCAATCCCAGTTGAAGAAGATCCAGAGGGGAAAGGTTATAAAGGCTCACATCACGGTACTCACGTAGCCGGCACAATTGTGGGACGAGCTTCCAATAAAACATCCGATGTTCATGTTCGTGGAATTGCCTATGAGGCTGACCTTTATTCATACCGTGTATTAGGACGACATGGCGGAAGCTCGGCTCAAGTAATTGATGGAATTGAACGTGCTGTTAAAGATGGCATGGATGTTATCAATTTGTCGTTAGGCTCTGATTTGGAAAAGAGCCCTGACTCACCTGATGCTATCGCATTAAATAATGCTGTATTGGCTGGGGTTATTCCAGTGGTAGCTAACGGAAATGCTGCTAATAATAATCCAAATCAATATTATTATACAGCCGGATCTCCAGCAGGAGCTAAGTTAGTTATTTCTGTAGGAGCAACTACGCCACCAGTAGAGCTGTATACCAGTACAGCTACTACCTCCTTCGGTAAAAACTATGAATTTAAAGTAGCAAGTTATGAAACAGGTCTAAATGATTTTGCGAAGATAGTGGGTACAGATGCCCTCCCGCTTGTATTTGCTAACCTAGGAATGAATTCTGATTTTGCTAAAGTAGATGTGAAGGGCAAAGTGGTCTTAGTTTCACGCGGTGGAGTAGCCTTTGTGGAAAAGATCTCCAGTGCGAAAAAAGCGGGAGCAAAAGCGATTATTATTTATAATGGCAATGATGCAAATGGAGACGGCATTGCAGATCCAGATCCGGTAGGCCGTGACGATTACTTTAATTCCTATCTTGGCGATCAAATGGATGCAATTCCTACCTTTGATATGAAAGGAAAAGAAGGCCGTGAATTGGTGAAGCTAATTCAAGCTGATCCAAGCAAAGCTACCATTACGTTTAGCAGCGAGTATCCTAAGACGGAAGAAAAAGGCGATCTAATGGCTGACTTTAGTTCGCGTGGACCAGCTATGGATGATGAGTACTCAATTAAGCCAGATGTTTCGGCTCCAGGGGTAAGTATCCTGTCAGCTAAGCCAACATGGAAAAAGGATTTCCCAGATGCGAATTACGATCATGCATACCAACGCCTAAACGGTACAAGTATGGCGACACCGCATGTAGCAGGTCTGGTATTGCTTTTAAAACAGGCTCACCCAGATTGGACGCCATTTGATGTAAAGGCGGCTATGGCTAATACTGCTGTTGAAATCAAGGATGGCAATGGTGTTCTATATGATGTGTATTCCCAAGGCTCTGGTCGTGTAGATGGTTTGGCAGCGCTAAAAACACCAGCTCTGCTACAAACAGTTGAAAAGACCAAAATCCTAGATAAAAACATGAATGAAAAGTATGTTACCAACTACGGAACAAATGTTAGCTTTGGCTTAGTTTCCAGAGACATGAAAAAACCGTTAGTTAGAACTCTTCAATTAAAAAATACTTCCGATGAAGAGGTTGAATACGAAGCAGAAGTTATTATGCACGAAAAGGTAACATCTGTACCAGGGAAACCAGCGACAACTACTAATGTGGACAACCTGAAAGTGAAGCTGTCAGAGGATGACTTCACCGTAAAAGCTGGAAAGTCCTTACAATTTAATTTGCAGATAGAGGCTAAGAAAAAAGTAAAGGACGGCGTATATGAAGGTGAAGTTCGTCTGAAGAGCCAGGATGGACACCCTGACTTGCATCTGCCGTTTGTTATTCATGTAGGTGATGAAAGAGAAGAAAACAAATTCGGTTTTGATAGCTTTAAGCTCTCCAGCACTCAGGTTAATCCGGATTCACTCACTTTCTCTGCATCTGCCGACTTGCAGGCAAAGGATATTAATCTCATTGAGCTACAGATTTGGGGTCTAAATGACGAGAAGCTAGGTACAATGGCTGTAGAGAAGAAGACAGACAAAAAAGGAAATCTTCAGTTATTGAAACCAGGAAAGCTTTCCTTTAAAAACCTAACTGGGGAATATGTAAGTACAAAAACTGGTAAACTGACTAAGCCGGAAAACGGAAAATATAAAGTAAGAATCTTTGGATATCAGTATGATCCAGAGAATCCAGTTGAAAAAGAGGAAGATATAAAAATTAAATATGAGGCTTGGAGTGCTATTTCCATTCAAGGTCCAGTTGATGAAGAAGACCGTGAAGACATCAGGGAATTAGTTAACGAAGCAGCCGATGATTTCTCTGCAAAGATTGTCAATGTAAGCGAATTGAATAAGCAAGTGTTGAAGCTACCGAATGAAACAGATGAAATTACTTATAAAGTGGTAGAAAGCTCTAACCCTGATTTGATCGACAACGATGGCTTCCTAGTAAAATTGCCAAAGAAAAAACAGAAAAAGCCAGTATATCTTACCGTTTATGTATCTTCTGTAAAGGTGCCTTCGATTAAAAAGGCAGTCGTTGTAGATGTAGTGCTGCAACCGAATAAAGGTAAGGGAAAAGGAAAAGGTAGACTTCCTGCTCCAAGCGAAGTAGAAGAACAAGTTGAACAACAAGTTGAGCAGCAACTTAAGCAGCAAGCTGAACAAACTGAGCAACAAGTGGCCGAACCTACTGTTCAGTAAGACAGTTGCATGTTTAGGAGGAACTAACTCCAAGTAACAAAGGGTCTTACCTGCACATCTCTGCTGCAGGTAAGACCCTTATATTTTATTCGCGTAATATTTTTTTCATAAAATAAACAAAAATCTGATAAAATAAGTATATAAATGTACGTAGGCTAATAAAAGTCTGAGTTTTTGTAAGGGCTTTCGTTGTACAGAAATGTACTGATTTGCTATAATTATGAAGAAATTCGAAGACCTACAGCACAATGGAGGGAAATAAGATGGATGCTATTTATGCAAACAATTATGTGATTGTAGCCATCTTTCTGCTTCTTGGTGTTTTGCTTCCAGTTGCCACGGTAAGCATCATTGGGCCTTTATTACGTCCTAATAAACCGAGCGCTGAAAAGCAAACAACATACGAGAGCGGAAATATCCCGATTGGAGACAGTTGGGTTCGTTTTAACGTAAAGTATTATATCTTTGCTCTACTGTTCGTTATTTTTGATGTAGAAACGTTGTTTTTGTATCCGTGGGCAGTAGCTTTTAATGAATTAGGGCTTTTTGCTCTCGTGGAAATGTGTATTTTCATTGTTCTTCTGATTATTGGACTGTTGTACGCATGGAGAAAGAAGGTGCTTGAATGGAATTAGATTTGAAAAGCATCGAACCAGATTTACAGGAAGAATTAAATCGGAATGTTCTGTTTACGAGTTTAGAGACATTAAAAGGATGGGTAAGAAGCAACTCGCTATGGCCGCTTACGTTTGGATTAGCCTGTTGTGGGATTGAAATGATGGGGACAGGCGGTTCTCACTATGACCTAGATCGATTCGGCGTCATTTTTCGCCCTTCTCCTAGACAGTCAGATGTGATGATTGTGGCTGGAACAGTAACCAAAAAAATGGCGCCATTATTAAGACGCTTGTATGATCAGATGCCAGAGCCAAAATGGGTTATTGCCATGGGTTCCTGTGCTACGGCGGGTGGTCCCTATATTAAATCGTATAGTGTAGTAAAGGGTGTTGATCAAATATGCCCTGTCGATGTTTATATTCCAGGTTGCCCGCCAAGTCCAGTTGCGTTGATCTATGGTATTAATAAATTGCAAGAAAAAATCCGCTATGAAGCAAAGACCGGAAAGCGGGTGGATCAGCAATGAGTGAAGAAAAAAGAAAGCCTACACCGGAAGAAAAGGCAGCAGCAGTGGCGGAAGCGAAGGCAAAAGCGGCGGCTGTAAAAGCTAAATTGGCACAGCAAGCAGAAGCGAATGTAGCTGATGAGGAAACAAACGAACCTCCAACACAAACAATGACACAAGATGAGCCCTCCTCTAGTTCTTCCGTACCCGATGAACAATCGATAGCGAAAGCAAAAGCGGCGGCAGCAGCAAAGGCCAAGGCAGCAGCGATGGCGAAAGCAAAGCTCGAAAGAAATATTACGACGGAAGCGAGTGAGGAGCTGGCTGTCCAAGAGAAGGGCTTACAAGCAAGTGAAGAGATGAACGCAGGACTACCTACAGAGGCTGATGCAGATGCCAAGGCTAAAGCAGCAGCGAAAGCAAAGGCAGCGGCGGCAGCAAAGGCGAAGGCGGCCGCGGCAGCAAAAGCAAAGCTTAAAAGTGGCGCTACGACTACAGAAAACCCTGCGCAGTCTATTCAAGAAAAAAATACACAAGCAAGTGAAGAAGTGACCACAGGACTACCAACAGAGGCTGATACAGATGCCAAGGCTAAAGCAGCAGAAAAAGCGAAAGCAGTAGCAGCGGCGAAAGCAAAAGCGGCAGCAGCCGCGGCGGCAAAGGCGAAAACAAGCGAAGAAACTGTAACAGCAGAAGTTCCCCCCTCAAAGAATCAACCCTACCTAGATCGTTTTGTACAAATCATTACAGAGAGATTTGGCAAAGAAAGCATCGAAGAATCCTACGTTAACACTTTATCAAAAGAAGTTCCCACCATGACGATAAAAAATCAGCTTTGGCAAGACATTGCACTCTTTTTAAAGCAGGAGTCAAGCTTACAATTTGATTACCTTTCCAACCTACACGGCGTCGATTATGAAGACCGGATGGAAGTCTACTATCATTTGTACTCGTATGCGCATCAGCAAAGCTTGGCCATTAAGGTGAAAACTACGCGTGAAGCACCATCTGTGGCTTCTGTTGTAGATGTGTGGCGAGGAGCAGATTGGAATGAGCGCGAAACATATGATTTGTTAGGAATCCACTTTATAGGACATCCCAATCTAGTTAGAATCATGATGCCAGATGAGTGGATTGGACATCCGTTGCGTAAAGATTATGAGCCTTTTGATGAGGGGGTATAACCTTGAGTACTCCAATGACGACTAGTATTCGCACAGAAGAAATGATCCTGAATGTTGGACCTCAGCATCCAAGTACCCATGGCGTATTTCGTTTAATTGTAAAGATAGACGGGGAAACCATTAAAGAGGCTATCCCTGTAATGGGCTATTTGCATCGTGGCACAGAAAAGCTAGCTGAGAATCTGACTTACACGCAAATCATTCCCTATACAGATCGACTGGACTATCTCTCGTCTATGACCAATAATTATGTGTTGTGTCATGCCGTTGAAACGATGATGGGACTAGAAATTCCGGAAAAGGCTGAGTATTTACGTGTAATTGTAATGGAGCTAAATCGTGTCGCTAGCCATTTAGTTTGGTGGGGCACCTTTCTTTTGGACATCGGGGCGATGGGACCATTTTTGTATGCGTTCCGTGATCGAGAAACCATTATTAATTTGTTCAATGAGATTTCTGGGGCACGTTTGACGTACAATTATATGAGAATTGGTGGAGTAAAATGGGATGCTCCTCCTGGATGGATTGATAAAGCAAAGACATTTGTTCAATATCTGAAAAAGGAATTAGCTAATTACCACCGTTTGGTGAGCGGGAATGAAATTTTTATTAGTCGATTAACCGGTATTGGTACGTATGATCGTCAAACGGCTCTTGATTATTCTCTGTCTGGTGTCATGCTTCGCTGTACGGGAGAGAACTGGGATATTCGTAAAAATGAGCCATATTCCATTTACGATCGTTTTGAATTTGATGTTCCTGTATCTACAGATGGGGACTGCATGGCTCGCTACCATTTGCGTCTCCAAGAAATTGAGCAATCACTGCGTATTTTAGAGCAAGCTCTAGATCAATTTCCTTCAGAAGGAGAGGTTATTGGTAAAGTTCCTCGGGTGATTCGGCCGCCAGCAGGAGAAGCATACGTACGAATTGAAGCACCACGTGGAGAATTAGGTGTGTATATAGCTAGTCAGGGTAAGGATAAGCCATGGAGAATGAAACTGCGAAGACCATCCTTTGTGAATTTGCAGATTTTACCTTCCTTATTGAAAGGTGTTAATATGTCCAATATGGTGGTCATTTTGGGTAGCATTGATATTGTGGTAGGGGAGGTAGATGCATAAATGACTAGTTGGCTCCAGCAAACCCCATCATTTACCAATGTTTTACTGTTCTCCATGGCCGCAATAGTGTTACTGTTAGTGGTGCTTGCCTTTGTTACATATGCGATCTATTTTGAACGAAAAGTAATTGGCTGGATGCAATTGCGCTATGGTCCTAATCGTGTAGGTCCACTAGGTCTTTTACAAACGGTATCTGATGTTGCCAAATTGCTTATTAAAGAAGATACTCGACCCAAAAATGCAGACCACGCCCTGTTTACACTTGCCCCTATATTGGCGTATGCTCCTGCGTTTGCGGTACTGGCGGTTATGCCATTTACGGATAAGCTACAATTTGCCGACTTAGGGATTGGGGTCTTGTATTACATTGCCTTGTCTGGTATTTCAGTCATGGGTGTCATTACTGCTGGATGGGCTTCTAATAATAAATATTCCTTAATCGGCGGCATGCGTTCCGCAGCGCAGATGATTAGCTATGAGGTGCCGCTGGTTATGTCAGTTGTGGGTGTTGTGTTAATGACTGGCAGCCTTAATCTAAAAGATATCGTCTATGCACAGCAGGACATGTGGAATATTATTCCGCAAATCTTAGGATTTGGTGTATTCTTAATTGCAGCACAGGCGGAATTGAATCGTTCCCCATTTGATTTGCCAGAAGCTGAGTCGGAGCTTGTCGCAGGGTATCATGTGGAGTACTCTGGCTTCCGTTTTGCCATGTTTATGTTATCTGAATACGTGTACATGTTTGGCATGGGGGCATTGATTACCATTCTGTTTTTGGGAGGATGGCTGCCTATTCATCCGAGCTTGAGCTTTATTCCGCCGATTATTTGGTTTATCCTTAAATTTATGTGCTACGTATTTTTGCAGTTCTGGATTAGGGCTACGATGCCGCGATTCCGTGCAGACCAATTAATGGGCTTTGCTTGGAAAGGGCTTCTACCAATCGCTCTATTGAATATCTTGCTTACGGCTGTAGTCATCTCATTTCAAAAAGGTTTTATATAGAGTTTTAGCTAAAAGCTATCTATTTTGATAATGAGGAGGAATTTACGTGCTAGGATTTGCCAAAGGACTAGGATACACGCTCAAAAAGCTGTCTGAGAAGAAGTTAACGACGATGTACCCAGATGTACCCTTCCAGATGCCGCCTCGATTCCGAGGAATCCAGCATTTCTCTCCGGAAAAATGTATCGTGTGCAATCAGTGTGCCAGGGTCTGTCCGACTGAGTGCATTCAGTTAACGGGGAAGCCGCACCCTGATCCCGAGAAAAAAGGCAAAATCATTGATACCTATGATATTAACTTTGAAATCTGTATTTTATGCGATCTATGTACGGAGGTCTGTCCAACAAATGCAATCGTCATGACTAATAATTTTGAGCTGGCAGTGTATAGTCGAGATGAATTGTACAAGGATTTAAAATGGTTGGACGATAACAATACCAATGTGAGGGAGGAAAACTAATTGATAAGCGGGTCGTATGCCGTGTTCTTTATACTGGGCCTTCTGACCATTGGTGGGGCGATTTTTATGATTAACTTTAATCGAGTGGTTCACATGGTGATCTCTATTGGGGTAACGTTTATTAGTATCGCAGGTTTGTTTGTGCTGCTTGGTGCTGAATTCGTTGCTGTTTCCCAAATACTGGTTTACTCAGGGGCTATCTCGATTCTGATGTTATTCGGAATCATGCTGACAAAGCACAATGCGACAGAAGAAGGGAAAAAAAGAAGAGCACGGTTTTGGTTTAGCTTGGCAGGAGTTGTGACGTTGTTTACAACGATTTTTATGGCTATTCAAAACACAAATTGGTCTTCTGTGCCGGCAAGAACCCCCAATCCATCTGTTAGTAACGTCAAGGAAATCGGAATCGAAGTATTTACAAAGTTCGTTATTCCATTTGAATTGCTGTCCGTGCTGTTACTAGTAGCTTTGGTAGGCGCAATCGTGTTGGCTAAGAAAGAGGAGGAGTAACACAGATGGATATTCATATCTCTTCTTATTTGCTTGTTGCCCTCATTTTATTTTGTGTTGGGCTGTTCGGAGCATTGACCAAACGAAATGCCATTATCGTCTTGCTCTCCATTGAGCTTATGCTGAATGCTGTAAATATTAATTTAGTAGCATTCTCGAAATATGGTTTGCATGCGGCTGTTACTGGTCAAATATTCACTTTGTTTACCATGACGGTAGCTGCGGCAGAGGTGGCTGTTGGGATTGCAGTATTGATCGCTCTCTATCGTAATCGTGATACGGTGAACGTTGACGAGATGGATAAATTAAAAGATTAACCAGGAAAAAGGATAGGTGAAAATATGGAAACAAGTATGCAGTACGCTTGGCTCGTACCGCTTTTTCCTCTGATCGCTTTTGCCATCATCCTCTCGTTCGGACGGCAATTAAAAGAGGGAGCGGGGTACATAAGCATTCTATTGACGGCGGCATCTCTGGTGCTGGCTTGTATTACGTTCGTGGCTCGTTTTCAGGAAGGGGCACAGGATTACGTACTCAGCATTAAATGGCTCCAAGTAGGGGATTATGTCATTCCTGTAGGCTTTGAAGTCAATCAATTAAACGCCATGATGCTGGTGATCGTTTCCGTTGTGAGCTTGTTAGTACAGATTTATTCACGTGGATATATGCAGGGAGATCAGCGTTTTCCTGTTTTTTATCAATATTTAGCGCTATTTACCTTCTCCATGCTTGGTTTGGTGATCTCACCAAATCTTCTACAACTCTACATCTTTTGGGAGTTGGTGGGTGTTTGTTCTTTCCTTTTGGTAGGGTATTACTACTTTAAACCAGAGGCTAAGGCGGCGGCCAAAAAAGCTTTTATCGTTACTCGAATAGGTGATGTTGGATTATTCATTGCCATTTGCCTGCTGTTTTGGCAAACTGGACGCTTTGAATTTGATAATATTTTTACGGCTATTCAGGGCGGGAAAGTGGAACCGTTTATCATTACCTTGGCTGCTATTCTCATTTTTGTCGGGGCGGCAGGAAAATCAGGTCAATTCCCGCTCCATACATGGTTGCCTGATGCGATGGAAGGCCCAACCCCTGTGTCTGCTTTAATACATGCGGCTACAATGGTAGCGGCTGGGGTATATCTGGTTGCGACAACATTTCCACTATTTATTGAGTCGCCAATCGCCTTAGACGTAGTGGCATATGTTGGTGGATTTACGGCCATTTTTGCCGCCTCTATTGGACTCACGCAACGTGATATGAAACGTGTTCTTGCCTACTCTACAGTTAGTCAGCTTGGCTTTATGATGATGGCCTTGGGAGTAGCGGGGGCGGCGGGTTATGTGGCAGGAACCTTTCATCTGATGACGCATGCTTTTTTTAAAGCATTATTATTC
Source organism: Brevibacillus sp. 7WMA2 (assembly GCF_010748895.1). Classification (NCBI taxonomy): domain Bacteria; kingdom Bacillati; phylum Bacillota; class Bacilli; order Caryophanales; family Paenibacillaceae; genus Brevibacillus; species Brevibacillus sp. 7WMA2. Next base: position 3,497,908 of record NZ_CP048799.1, on the reverse strand, counting down.
CTTGCCGCGGGTAGCGTGATACATGCGGTACACACTCAGGATGTATTTAAAATGGGTGGGTTATCGAAACGTATGCCGGTTACATCCGTTGTTTTTTTGATTGGTTGTCTTGCTATAGCTGGTATCCCTCCCTTCTCTGGCTTCTGGTCGAAGGAAGAGATTTTTGGAGCGGTGTATGCAGCCGGACGATATGACTTATTAATCATTGCGATTGTCGCTGCATTCTTTACCGCTTTTTATATGTTCCGTTTGTATTTTCTTACGTTTAGAGGAGCGCCTGCTTCTGAAGGGGCTAAAAAAGCATATGAATCACCAAGTGTCATGACGATTCCGATGCTCCTGCTAGCTTTGCTGGCAATTGGTGCCGGGTTTATTAATCTACCGAATGCACCTATGCTAGGGGAATGGATGATGAGTGGCTCTGTCGGTCAGTTCATTATTGATAAATTTGGAGAGGAAGCTGGGCATAGTGCATTATGGTTGCAGATTGTAGCTGTAATCATTTCGTTGTTTGGAATAGGACTCGCTTATCTGATGTATGGCAAAAAAAATCTGCCAACCGATATTATATCCGAACAACTGCCATGGCTTTATCAGCTTTCGTACCGTAAATTTTACATGGATGAGCTCTATACATTTGTATTTATTCGTCCGCTAAAAGGTATTGGTCTTGCTTTTAACTGGCTGGATCACTACATCATTGGTGGTCTGGTTAGAAGCATTGGCGGATTGACCAACATGGTTGGAAGGTTACTAAGTTGCTTACAGTCCGGTCAGATGCAGACCTATGGCTTTGTAGTCTTGCTGGGGCTCGTTGTTCTAATGGTCAGTCTTACGGCGCTAGGAGGTGTTCCTTTTGTTAAATAGCTATCTGTTATCACTCCTGACGTTTTCGCCTATTCTGGCTCTCCTGATCTTATTGTTCGTTCCGAAGCAGCAGGTTAGTATTGTTAAACAAATTGGAGTCTTAGGAACGTTGGTGCCGTTGATTCTGGCATTCATGATGTTTGGTGCCTTTGACTATCAACAGAGAGGCAATCAATTTGAGGAACATGCGACATGGATTCAAATACCTGCGTCCATCACGGCCGATCAAGAGCTATACAATTTGCATATTGATTATGAAATGGGTGTAGATGGAATTTCCATGCCTTTGATCCTGATGACAGCTATTATTGGAACACTAGCGGCCGTAGCCTCGTGGGGGGTAAAAAAGAGGGCGAAAGAGTATTTTGTGTTCTTTCATCTATTATTGATCGGGATGTTTGGGGTTTTTGCTGCTCAGAATTTGCTCTTGTTCTTCTTGTTCTTTGAGATAACTCTGGTAGCTATGTATTTCCTGATTGGGATTTGGGGTTATACAGATCGAGAAAAAGCGGCAAACCGTTTTCTTCTATATAACGGGGTTGGCTCAGCTCTCATGTTGGTCGGATTTATCACGTTGTTTTTTGTGAGTGCAATCGTGACACAAGAACCAACTATGAGCATTCCCGTCCTGACAGAAGCACTAACCTCTCCGAACAATGCGTTTATTGAACATGTTCCAGAGACGTTCCGTTGGGGATTGTTCCTGGTGCTATTTATCGCTTTTGGAATTAAGCTTCCGATTTTTCCTTTCCATACGTGGATGCTAAGAGTGCATGTTCAGGCTCCACCGGCTATCGTCATGATTCACTCCGGTATCCTCTTAAAAATGGGCGCATATGGGCTGTTACGCATGGGGATTGGATTTTTTCCCGAAACAGTTCAATATTTTGCGACAGGAATGGCAATTCTGGGGTTAGTTAATATTTTGTACGGGGCAGCGCTTGCCTTTGTCCAAAAGGATCTGAAAATGGTGTTAGCCTACTCCAGTATTAGCCACATGGGTATTATCTTATTAGGATTTGCTTCTATGAATCAGTTTGGTTTTCAAGGAGCTTTATTCCAAGTGATATCACATGGCTTTATTTCAGCGCTCATGTTCTTTTTAGTGGGCATCATTTGGGACCGCACGGGTACTTCTCAGCTGGATCAGCTAGGGGGATTAGCTAAATCAATGCCTTTCGTAAGTGGCGTTTTCCTTGCGGCTGGGATGGCTTCCTTAGGATTGCCTGGGATGTCGGGCTTTATCAGTGAGTTTTTTGCTTTCCTAGGTCTATTTGCGAGTCAGCCTGTTTTAGCGGCGATTGGTTCCTTAGGTATTATCTTTACTGCAGTCTATGTGTTGCGTGCCGTGCTGGCGATAACCTATGGACCGACAAAAGAAAAGCATCTGGATTTGGCCGATGCACAGCCGATGGAGGTAATTCCGATTGTTGTATTGCTTGGTTTTATCATCCTGATCGGTGTTTATCCAGCGATGTTAAGCAATCCCTTGCAAGAAACGCTTAAAAACATTGTCATCCATGTGACGGGAATAGGAGGGTAAACGATGGACGTAAAAGATATTTTTTCCTATAACTGGAGCTATCTCCTGCCCGAGTTTACGATTCTTGGTTTTGCCACTGTCCTGTCCATAGTTGACTTGATTGCAGGTAAGCGTCTGAATCGAACGATCATGGGTTGGCTATCACTATTAGGCGTGCTTATAGCTGGGTATTTTATTGTATCTAATGTGACCTCGCTCAAAGAACCTGTCATATATATGGCAGATATGATGCGTGTTGATCATTTTGGTAGTGCATTTAAACTGATATTGTTAGCTGGGGTCGCGTTTGCTTTACTAATGTCGATCAGCTATATAAAGAAAACAGATGAGGTTGTCCATTCTGGAGAGTTCTACTATTTGATGCTAATGGGGCTAGTTGGGTGTATGGTGATGGCCTCTTCGGCTGATTTAATCACGTTATTCGTAGGGCTAGAGCTACTCTCTTTGGCATCGTATATCATGGTCGGTATGCGGAAAAAACGGACCGACAGCAACGAAGCTGCCTTTAAATACGTGGTAGCAGGGGGGATTGCTACAGCTGTTACGCTGTTTGGAATGTCCTATCTATACGGATTTAGCGGTACAACCAATCTGTACGAAATGACCCAACGTTTGTCGGAAGCCTACCAAAGTGGATTCGGTCCAATGATTTTAATCGGTTTTGTCTTTCTCGTGGCAGGTTTGACGTATAAAATCTCAGCGGTACCTAATCATATGTGGGCACCTGATGTGTATCAGGGAGCCGCTACGCCAGTTACTGCTTTTTTGGCAGTCGTTTCCAAGGGGGCTGGTTTTGCGCTCCTCATTCGCGTGATGATTTTAAGCTTTGCTGGGCTATTTAATCAAGAAACCAATCAAAGCGTCTTTGGTGGGATGCTATGGCTTCTATCTATCGTTGCCGGCTTGTCTATGATTGTCGGAAATACGCTGGCGCTACGACAAAAAAATGTGAAGCGTCTCATGGCTTACTCTGGGATAGCCCAAGCAGGTTACCTGTTAGTACCATTGGTTATTTTGCATCAGACCTTCTTTTTTGAACAAATCATTTTCTACCTAGTTGCCTATCTGATGATGGCTTTTGGTGCTTTTGCACTGATTATGGTGGTGACAGAGGATAGAAAAACACAGGATATTAAAGCCTTTGCCGGTTTATACCATCGTTCTCCGTTGGCGGCAGTGGCTATGACACTATTCTTGCTTTCATTAGCAGGCATTCCTATTTCCGCTGGCTTCTTTGGGAAGTTTTATATTTTCCTAAGCGCAATTGGCAGCGGTAGCTTCTGGCTGGCAGGAATCATGCTTGCGACGAGTGTCGTTTCTTATTATTACTACTTTGGAATCATTCGACAGATGTATATGAGAGCTGGAGAGACAGAGGAGACATTACGATTGCCAATAGGAGTAACAATCATTGTAGTGCTGGCGGCGCTTGGAACCTTTGTCTTCGGACTTGTGCCAGAGGTTCTCATCCAGTACATCCATACTCACTTTAATCCAATGTTTAATTGGGGCGATATGCTGTAAGCAAGAATGTCAGGGAATAGAGAAAACACAGAGGATGGCTATCGGCTGTCCTCTTTTTATTAGAAAAAAGCGTATGTTTGTTCTGTCCTACTAATGGATCAGAGGCTGAGAAATCGTTAATTTTTTTACTACCTATAAAGTTTCTAACATCTCTATGATATCTAGCGCCTTTTCCTTTCAATGCCAACAGGTCTATGGTAAAGTAGTAAAAGAATTCACGCAGGGAAACATTACAAAAATGGAAAATGAGTTTATAGAAAGAAGTGAGAGTTTTGTTGCTCGGTTCAAATGGACTTTACTCCTTGATGATGATTCTTATTTCTGTCATCTGTATAGGTATTAGCTGGTGGGCTATACAAGCTTTTCGCTTTGATCTATTTGTAAAACGTGCAGATAGTGCCCAAACCAAGCTGTTACAAATCTTGCTTTCCATTGTTATCGGACATGGAGTAGCACGTTTTTTCATGGACTATTTAGGTTATTCTCTGTTACTGAATCAATTGTTTCAGTAGATTGGTATAACCCTCCAATTTTACGTACACAATGACTATTAAGATATAGAAAAAGTGTACGGGGAGAGGGAAAGAATGAAAAAGCATATATCTATGGTCTATGTTGTCTTGTTGTGTATTGGGCTGTTTGTTGCAAGTGGCTTTTCCTATTGGACACAAGTAACCAAAGCATCTGTGGCAGCGCAGTTAATAGAAGCTGCCGAAGCCACTGAGGCTACCATAACCGACATTGAGTATCGGACCAGTATACAGCTTGCAACTCTTAGCACGGCTACAGAGTTTCTTTCTCTCGGTCATGAATGGAGCGGTATTCTGGGGATACCTTCTGCACAAGCAGTAACCGCAGAGGGAAAACAGCTCATCTATCAAACCGAAGGAAAAGTGGGTCAAACCAAGCTTCATATTCGCTTGATAGGATTACCTGAGCCCCATAACATCAGCGTATATTTGGTGATCTCGTTGGAAGGGAAGCGGATTCATGCGCAAGATATGGAAAGAGCGTATGAAAAAGTTGTGGCTGAGACCAAAAGAAGGGGTCTGATTCCGCAATTTAGCACTTGTATTCGCGGAATATACAATGATACACTGAGTGATGGTTGGCAGGAGGCTAGGATTAATAAGGTTTTTGCCCTCCTCCAAGCACAAGAAGTTGAGCGATTACAGGATGAATCTGTGACTAGTATTTCGGGCTTTACCGCGCAATGGAAGCCGTATATAATAACCAACGATCAGAAAATGAATGTGCAAGTAGCGACACATGTGGATTCGTTGAACCAATTGACTAGGATCACCTTAGGGACACCTATCATCACAGCGGAATACTAAGCACGCGGAGGGGTATAACATTGGAAAAAATTATTGTCCGCGGTGGTAAGGCATTAGCAGGAAACGTAAAGGTTTCTGGTGCGAAGAATGCGGTTCTACCGATTATTGCTGCATCTATTTTGGCAGAAGAAGGAATATCTATCATTCATGACGTTCCTGGATTGGATGATGTCCATACAATTTGTGAATTGCTTAAAACCCTGCAAATTGACATTACATATCAAAATGAAATGTTAACCATTAATGCGACTGATTTAAAGGGTGTAGAAGCGCCTTATGAATTGGTACGCAAAATGAGAGCATCATTCCTTGTGATGGGACCTTTGCTTGCGCGTAAAGGAAAAGCTCGTATTGCGTTGCCTGGTGGATGTGCGATTGGTACGCGTCCAATTGATCAGCACCTTAAAGGTTTTGAAGCGATGGGTGCTAAAATTGAGATTGGCCAAGGATTTATTGAAGCGAATGTTAATGGTCGCCTGCAAGGAGCAAAAATCTATCTGGATGTTGCGAGTGTAGGGGCTACTGAAAATATTATGATGGCTGCATGTCTAGCTGAAGGAACAACAATTATTGAAAATGCAGCAGAAGAGCCAGAGATTGTGGATTTGGCTAACTTCTTAAATGGCATGGGCGCTAAAATTCGTGGAGCTGGTACAGGTTCCATTCGAATTGAAGGCGTAGAGAGCATGAAGGGCTGCACACATTGTGTGATCCCTGACCGCATTGAAGCCGGAACCTTCATGGTGGCAGCAGCTATTACAGGTGGAGATGTGTTTATTGAAGGGATTATTTCCGATCATGTCAAATCTGTAACTGCTAAGCTTCGTGAAATGGGTGTTACTGTTGATGAACAAGAAAATGGCATTCGTGTTACTCGCAAGGGTTCATTGAAAGCAGTAGACTTGAAAACATTACCGCATCCAGGGTTTCCAACTGATATGCAGTCGCAAATGATGGCGTTACAGCTTGCTTCGGAAGGGACAAGCATTATTACGGAAACTGTATTTGAAAATCGTTTCATGCATGTCGAGGAATTTAGACGCATGAGCGCTAATATCAAGATTGAAGGTCGCAGTGCTATTGTCGAAGGGAATGTGCCACTCACTGGTGCTAAAGTGAGTGCTACTGACCTGCGTGCCGGTGCTGCACTGATTTTGGCTGGACTGATTGCTGAAGGTGAGACAGAAGTAGGCGGCTTGCATCACCTTGACCGAGGTTATGTGAACTTCACTGAAAAATTGCAAATGCTAGGTGCAAATGTAAAGCGTGTGAAGGTAGAAGAGCAAGTAGCTCCAAGCTCTGAAAAAGTAACAGCGAAAGCCTTGAAAGTAAATCTATCTCCTAATTTTGCGTAACGTATAAATTAGGCTGGATAGGTCTGGGAATCCCTTGCCTTTTGGTGAGGGATTTTCTACATTTGTACTGGGATGAGTTCGAAACCCGTGGTAAGATGATGGATAAGCAAAAAAAACTGATAACAAAATCAGCATGTAATGGATGGGAGAAGAAGATCATGGAGACTGTGAAAAGCAAAAAACTGCTAATGCTCCTGGAAGAAAATTGCCGACTGAGCAATAAACAACTTGCACTCTTGTTGGATAGTACAGAAGAAGAGATTGAAGCAGAGATTAAGCGTCTGCAATCTGAGAAGATTATTGTGAAATATCCAGCACTGATCAACTGGGATCGTGTTGAGGATAATCATAATGTAACAGCCATGATTGATGTGAAAGTAACACCGATTCGTGAGGTTGGTTTTGAAAAGGTAGCAGAGCGCATCTCGCGTTTTCCTGAAGTAAAGGCCGTATACCTGATGTCAGGAGCTGGCTATGATATTTCAGTAGTATTAGAAGGCAAAACAATGCATGAGGTTGCTAACTTTGTTACGAAGAAATTAGCTGTTTTAGATAACGTTGTTTCTACAGCGACTCACTTTATTTTGAAGCGCTACAAGCACGATGGTACCATTTTAGAAGATAATGATGACGATCGCAGGATGGTGGTAACGCCATGAGTCAGGTGACTAATAAAAGCCGTTTGTCAGCCATCGTAGGAGAACTTAAACCTTCTGGCATTCGCCGCTTTTTTGATTTGGCAGCTTCTATGGAAGGTGTCATTTCTCTAGGGGTAGGAGAGCCTGACTTCGTGACGCCTTGGCGTATTCGTGAGGCATCTATCTCTTCTTTGGAATGCGGCTATACGGCTTATACCTCCAATGCAGGACTCATGGATTTGCGAAAAGAGATTCAGCGCTACACAGAGGAGCTAATCGGTGTTTCCTACGACCCTGCCAAAGAAATTATGGTGACAGTAGGAGCGAGTGAAGCGATTGATATTGCGCTGCGAGCGATTATTAATCCAGGTGACGAGGTGCTAATTGTTGAGCCATGCTATGTTTCCTACGAGCCTGTCATTCGTTTGGCTGGTGGAGTGCCTGTCTTTTTACACACGTACGCAGAAAACCAATTTAAACTGACACCACAGGAACTAGAAGCCAAAATTACGGAGAAAACTCGCGCGATTATTTTTTGTTATCCGAACAATCCGACTGGCAGCATTATGAGCTTGGAGGAATGGAAGGAATTAGAGCCGATCTTAACCAAGCATGATTTACTCGTTCTCTCTGATGAAATTTATGCTGAGCTAACCTTTGACCAAAAGCATGAGAGTATTGTGAGCTTACCAGGGATGAAGGAGCGTACGATTCTGATTTCTGGATTCTCTAAATCTTTTGCTATGACAGGCTGGCGTCTAGGTTATGTATGTGCTCCGGAAGATTTATTGCAGGGTATGTTAAAAATCCATCAATATACGATGCTTTGTGCCCCGATTACTGGACAGATGGGAGCCCTAGAAGCCTTGCGTGGAGGGCGTGACGATGTAGATCGTATGGTAGAGAGCTATGGCCAACGCCGTAACTTTGTTGTCAAAAGCTTCTCTGAAATGGGACTTTCATGCCATAGACCAGCGGGAGCCTTCTATGCTTTCCCATCTATCGCTTCTACTGGATTAGCATCCGCTGAATTCGCAGAGCGTTTGCTAATGGAAGAAAAGGTAGCAGTTGTTCCAGGCGATGTATTTGGTACTAGTGGAGAGGGATATATTCGTTGCTCATACGCCACATCCTTTGAACAATTGGAGAGGGCGCTAGAGCGTATGGGTCGCTTCGTAGACCGTCTCTCTTAACTTGCTTTTTCTAATCTTGTAAATCGTTCTATCCTCTTGCCTTCATTCATAGACTAGTACAGCAGCAGGTTGTCTAGTTGAAAAGGCAGGGGGATTTTTTATGAGGCGTTACCTTCTTTTTCTCATCTTCGCTCTACCGATTCTCCTTGTTTTTGTACCGGCGGCTCTAGTCATGTATCACACGCCCGATCCAGCAGTAGCCCCTGTTGTGATGGTGGAACAGCAGGGTGAATCCTATTCGGACAACCAGCCTCAGATAAATGTCTTTCGTAGCAAATCAAATAAGATTGAAAAAATGCCGCTAGAGACGTATATCGAGGGTGTGGTTGCGGCGGAAATGCCAGCCGAATTTGAGCTAGAGGCACTGAAAGCCCAAGCAATGGCAGCTCGAACCTATATTGTCCGACGATTGGCGGATGGTGATTTTAAAGACGTACCTAAGGGGGCGCATGTTCTTGATACAGTGAGGCACCAAGCCTTCTTAGGAGAAGCAGAGCGAAAGAAAATGTGGGGAAAGCAGTATGAGTGGAAGCAAAATCGGATTCATCAAGCTGTTAAAGGTACTATTGGCAAAGTACTAACCTATGAAGGTAAGCCAATTGAAGCTACCTTTTTTTCAACCAGTAATGGATTTACCGAGAATGCAGAGGATTACTGGTCATCCCGCATTCCCTATTTGCAGAGTGTAGCTAGTCCTTGGGATATTGATTCTCCTAGGTATGAACAAAGCGTTCAGATTCCAATTGAACAATTTCAACAAAGGCTAGGTGTAATGATTGTAGCGACTGCTTCTGATGGCCATTGGTATTCCATTGAGGAGCGAACAGCCGGTAACCGGATTGGACGTATTAAAGTAGGGGAAAAGGAGTTTAGCGGAAAGGAAATAAGAGAAAAACTGCGTTTATCCTCTAGTTCATTTTCTATGAAAATCAAACAAGGAAATGTAGTGATCACCACAAAAGGCTACGGTCATGGAGTAGGCATGAGTCAATGGGGAGCCAATGGCATGGCGAAAGCAGGTAAATCAGCAGAGCAGATCGTGAAATACTACTATAAAGGAATTACCCTGCAAGATTATCAGAAGGTTATGAAAGTATAAGGTGTGAGAAAATTTTTTTAGTTTTCCCTTGTTTCTCAGGTTTATACGTCAAAAAACTGGCGATACTGAGGGATGAGGTGATCAAAATGGAAGATAAAAGAAATCAAAAACAACCTGTTTCTATGAAAAAGTCAACATGGAGAAGTATCCTAGGCAAAAAATGGGCATTCCCAGCTATCTACATCGGTACAGCAGCAATTATCCTAGCATTCGTGATGTGGTATCAAGGAAGCTTACTAAATCAAGCAACCAAGACTCCACAACAAATTGACAAGGTGACGGTAGTCAATGGTGAAAACAAACCAGCTACTGTTCATGAGAACGAGGAAGCTGTTGCGGTCAACAACACGACACCGACACTTGCGTGGCCGGTAGCAAAAGAAGTCATGTATGAGATTGGCATGGGTTTCTTCAATGAAGAAGCGAATGCTGATGAACAATCTAAGTCATTAGTCAAATTTAACGATTCTTTCGTACCGCATACAGGGATTGATTTAATCTCTACGAACGGTAAAGGATTTGATGTAGCAGCTGCTGGTGACGGGAAAGTTATGAAAGTTTACAATGATCAATTGGTAGGAAATTTAGTGGAAATCGAGCATGCCAATAAGCTCGTAAGTGTATATCAGAGCTTGGAGAAAGTTACCGTGAAGGAAAATGATGAAGTTAAGCAAGGGCAGGTCATCGGTACAGCAGGGCGTAATGTATTTGAGAAGGATGCAAAAGCACATCTCCACTTTGAAGTTCGCATGGATGGAAATTCCATTGATCCGCACAAGTTTTTAAAAGAAGCACAACCGCAATAAACGGAAAATGTTTCAGTACACCTGTCGCATAGCCTTAGGAAAAAAAGGGTTGGGAGAAATCTCAGCTCTTTTTTTATGGCAGGTCTGTTGTTGTGTAAAAGCAGCCAAACCCTAGATGTGGTGCGGATAATTGCCTAGCTAGTGTACAACCCCTCAAAAAAAGATGGGTACTTGTTGGCTTGTCACATGAGGATATGTAGAATATGTGTCCCCCTCAACCCATATATTGTATCAGACAATTTGATGCTGGGAGGCGAGGGGCGTGCACGATTACATCAAAGAGCGAACCATTAAAATAGGTAGATATATTGTGGAAACGCGCAATACGGTTCGCATGATCGCCAAGGAGTTTGGAGTGTCCAAAAGTACGGTCCACAAGGATTTGACGGAAAGGCTGCCAGAGATCAATCCCGAACTGGCTAACCAAGTAAAAGAGATTTTAGAATATCATAAAGCAATTCGTCATTTACGCGGTGGAGAGGCTACCAAAATCAAGTATAAGCGCAAGAATAAAAAGGCTCGCAGAGAGCAGGAAGAGAGTGTGTAAGAAATATTTTATCTAATGAAGGTTTTCCTTGTACATTTCCAAAATAATTCCTATAGTATTAGGTAGCAAGGTTAGTAAGTACAGGGAGGCCCTTTCATGTTGAGTAAAGATATTGGAATCGACTTAGGAACTGCCAATGTGTTAATTTATGTTAAAGGCAGAGGCATTGTTTTAGATGAACCGTCCGTAGTAGCAATAGATGATCATACCAAAAAAGTTTTGGCTGTCGGGAACGAAGCACATCGTATGGTCGGCCGTACACCAGGAAACATTATTGCGATTCGTCCTTTGCGTGATGGGGTTATAGCTGATTTCGAGATTACAGAAGCAATGTTAAAACACTTTATGGCTAAAATCGGAGCAAAAAGCTTTTTCGCGCGTCCTCGTATTCTTATCTGCTGCCCAACCAATATTACATCTGTTGAGCAAAAAGCAATCCGTGAGGCTGCTGAGCGAAGTGGAGGGGCACGTGAAGTGTTCATTGAAGAAGAACCAAAGGTGGCAGCTATCGGAGCTGGAATGGATATTTACCAACCATCTGGTAATATGGTAGTTGATATAGGCGGTGGAACCACGGATGTAGCGGTTCTATCCATGGGAGATATCGTCACCGCCTCATCGATCAAAGTAGCTGGTGATAAATTCGACCTAGCCATTATGAGGTACATAAAGAGTAAATATAAAATGTTAATCGGAGAACGGACGGCTGAAGACATCAAAGTACAGATCGGAACTGTCTATGGTTCACGCCAGGATGAAATGGACATCCGCGGACGTGATATGGTAAGTGGCTTGCCGCAAACCATCACGATTCGTTCGCAGGAGGTACAGATTTCCCTGGCTGAATCAGTGAGTCAGATCGTACAAGCTTCAAAAAATGTTTTAGAACGAACACCTCCAGAGCTTTCTGCCGATATTATTGATAAGGGAGTTTTCTTGACCGGCGGAGGAGCGCTCCTGCACGGTTTAGATCAAATGCTGATGGACGAGCTGAAGGTACCTGTATTGGTTGCAGAAGAACCCATGAACTGCGTAGCCAAAGGAACAGGCTTGATGCTTGATTATCTGGATAAACTTCCTAGTCGTAAAAAGTTTTTTGGATAAGGAGGAGTTCTCTTGATTAGAGGGCTATACACGGCCGGCTCCGGCATGGTGGCATTGCAGAACCGTCAAGAGGCGTTGGCTAACAATTTGGCCAACATAAATACACCAGGATACAAACAGAATGAGGGCGTGCTACGCTCGTTTCCTGAAGAGCTATTGATGCGTATGAATGATGAAGAAGGTCCCGAGGTAAAGGGCTACCCGAAGATTGACAGGCATTCGGTACAAATCGGCAGACTGCATCAAGGTGTCTATATGTCTGAATCGATTTCTAACTTTATTCAAGGCGATATTGCTGAGAGTAATAATCCGTATGATGTTGCTTTGACGGATAACCTGCCAATCCCGGAAAATGCCCCCCTCTTTAATCGGAAACCAGTTCAGCCTAAGCTATTTGTTAGTGTAGCTAAATTGGAAAACGCAAACGGGACGGCAACAGCGGAACAAATTCGCTATGGACGCAATGGGAATTGGAATGTAAATACCCAAGGATATCTGGTGAATTCTGATGGCTACTATCTGTTAGGCAATGATAATCGTCCTATTCAGATTAGCGATGACACGGGTCTATTAGATGGGAAAATAACGATTGATGCTGATGGACTCATTCACCTGTCAGACGGTACGACACGTCAATTAGGACTTGTAAAAGCAAATAATCCTTTTCAAATGGTGCGCGAGGGAAACAATGTATTTCGTCCGCAAAATCCTGAGGATGTACAAGCTCTTGAAGGCACTGACACTGGGCGCTATGCTATCCGACAAGGATGGATTGAGCGTGCCAATGTTGATCCAACCCGTACAATGACTGACATGATGACGGTAATGAGATCGTATGAAGCAAATCAGCGCGTAATTACCACATTGGACGGTACGATGGATAAAGCCGCAAATGAAGTTGGACGTGTAACCTAATAGAAAAGGGGAGCCTGCATGCAATCATTAAATATTTCTACATCTGCCCTGCGTGCTGTCCAACAGGTGCTTGACGTTACATCAAATAACATTGCTAATGTGAACACTGTAGGTTTTAAGGGGAGCAGCGCAGATTTTTCCGAGTTGTTGTCAGACACTATGGACAAACAACCAGTTACGGATCAAGTCAATCGTAATACACCAGCGGGCATCTCTATTGGAAGCGGTGTGAAGCTGGGCATGACCCGCACCAGTCTAAAGCAAGGTGGAGTGCTTACGACAGAAGCTCCCACTGACCTTATGATTGAAGGCGACGGCATGTTTATAGTCCGCAAGCAAATGATGGATGAAAACGGACAAGTCATTTTCCGCAATGGACGCCCTGCGGAAGAGTATTATGCAACACGTAATGGTAATTTCCATTTGCAAAAGAATGCAAATGAGCGGTATAATCTGCTAACGGCTACTGGTGAAGTGCTTGTCGACGCTTCAGGTATTGAAATTGACATCGATGACCCGCAAGGCGGGCAAATTACTGTCAACGATCACGGTGAAATCCTTGTTAATGGAAAGTCAGCATCTATCAGTACAATTCCTTTATTTAAGATTAAAAACCAAGATCGATATGAGCGAGTAGGTCAAAATAATCTACGTATTACGAATAACGCCGCTGATTTGGCAGGTATGACCAGAATTGATTATGCTAGTGGTGAAGGTCAACTGCGCCAAGGCATGCTGGAAACTTCAAACGTAGAGCTGAATCACGAAATGACTCAGCTTATGCTAGCTCAACGTGCCTACCAATTTAATGCACGTGCGCTATCAATTAGCGATCAGATGATGAGTACAGCAAATATGCTACGTAGCCGATAGGAAATTAGTAAGGAGGACCCCAAGCAGTGAACCAGGTGAGAGGACGTAACACACAACGTGAAGAGTTGGATGCAAAAGAGGTAAAGTCGAAAAAAGGTAGGAGCTTCCCAAGAGTGCTTGTAAAAGTAACCATGGTGCCTATCCTGTTATTTATCTCTCTTGCGATAGGCCTTGCTATCGGGTTTTCTGTCGTGGGAAAGATGCCTCTATCCCAAGCATTCCAGTTTGAGACGTACAAGCATATTTACGATTTGATGTTTTCAAATTAATAAAGTACAAGCATGATCAGATAGAAGTCCTTTTCTGTAGGGGAAGAGGGCTTCTTTTTTCATGATGAGGGTGCAAAATGGAATAGATTTGATTCCTTCCTTACTCCTAGTTGCTGTTTGTTCGCTGAAAAGGGTATAATGAGAAGTGCTTGTGTGAACATAAGATGAACGATTTTCTCTGGAAAATACTCTTCTCGCTCTTGTTACAGAGCCGGAATAAACGGAGGTATGCTCGGTGAATGTTCCTAATGCGTTAACTCTTTTACGCATCGCATTGGTCCCGATCTACCTGATTGTGTTCTTTTCCGACCATATTATCTGGGCCTATTTCATTCTTATCTTCGCAGGCCTTACGGATGTGGTGGATGGATATATAGCACGTACTTATAAAATGACTACTGCAACAGGTGAAATGCTCGATCCACTAGCCGATAAATTGATGATGTTAGCCGTTATCTTTTCGTTCTTGCTATCTGGTCGTATCAGCATTTGGGCTGCATCCGTATTCTTTTTACGAGATTTAGCAATGATTATTCTTTCTGCCTTTTTTCATTTTCGTGGAAAGAAGCTCGTATCGGCTAATATTTATGGGAAGGTAACCACCGTGTTATTTTATATCGTGTTTACTTCCATCATGTTTCAATACACATATGGTGAATTATTTTTATGGATCGTTATTTTGTTCTCCATTTTGACCAGTGCCATTTATTTAATGAAGGTATTATTGTTAAACAAGGATATAGGAGAAAAGAGCACTCCGTAACCGAAGTGCCCCTTTATAGGAAACCCTCGTCCTGATTGGGACAAGACAAGGGAGTACTTATATTGTAAGTAGATCGAACAACTCACATACATAGCATAGCTAGTGAAAATATGGAAGTGGAGGAAAGACGCGTGGAATATCCAACAATCTTAGATGCTGTACAAATTCAGGAGATCATCCCTCATCGCTATCCATTTCTTTTAGTGGATCGAATTGTAGATGTAGAATACGGGAAACGCTCTGTCGGATTGAAAAATGTAACGATGAATGAACCATTTTTTCAAGGGCATTTTCCCGGCTATCCTGTTATGCCAGGCGTATTAATTGTGGAAGCACTTGCTCAAGTCGGTGCAGTAGCAATTTTGGGTAAAGAAGAGAATAAAGGGAAATTAGCTTTTTTTGCAGGTATTGACAATTTCCGTTTTAAAGAACAAGTAAAGCCAGGTGACACCTTGCTGTTAGAAGTAGTAATGACAAGGGTTCGCGGTGCTGTTGGAAAAGGAAATGCAGTGGCGCGAGTTGGCGAAAAAGTAGTGGCAGAAGGCGAAATTATGTTTGCCATCGCCAATAAATAAGCAAATTAGACAAAGAAGAACATGGGCACATTCTGGAATTGATCTTGAATGTGCCTTTCTTTTAGAGTAAAATTGGCTACGTGCAACCTGTCTCTTTAAGGCCTACATAATAGAATTAGTGGGGGCATATATTATGAAAGTCGCGCGAATCCTGGGGGTTCCGTTTTCTACTAAAGGTTTGCAGGATACGGTGCAGCATTTGACCGATCTTGTCAGACTTGGGGAGCGTACACACGTCGTTACCGCCAATCCAGAAATCGTGATGCTATCTCAAGGAAACAAAAGCATGGCACGCTTGATGGAACAAGCCTATGTAGTGCCAGATGGCATTGGAATTATTTATGCAGCTCGGTGGTTAAACGCCCCGATACGCGAACGTGTTACAGGTGTTGAATTATTAGAGCATCTCATGATACAAGCCAATGAAAATCATTGGGGAATTTATTTATTAGGGGCTTCGCCGGATGTAAACGAGAAAGCGGCTGAAGTTCTACAGGAACGTTTTCCGCAAGCAAACATTGTTGGTCGACAACATGGATATTTTAAGCCTGAGGAAGAGGCCAGAATTGTCGCAGATATACAAGAAAAGAAACCAAATTTACTATTTGTAGCCATGGGTGCACCAAAACAAGATGAATGGATAGCAAAATACTGGGATGCACTTCCTGTTTCACTTGCTATGGGAGTTGGAGGATGCTTAGACGTCATTTCTGGTAAAGTAAAACGTGCCCCACAAATGTGGCAGCAATTACACTTGGAATGGCTATATCGCTTACTAAAAGATCCATCGAGATGGAGAAGACAACTGGCAATACCACACTTTGTCGCCACAGTGCTGTGGAGCCGTTTGAAGAAACGTTCCGAGTCTCAGTAGAGAGGGGAAACATCATGTCTGGTTATGTCTTCGGACTGTTGACTGCAATGGTTGTGGCTTTTATCGCTACACCATATGTAAAAAAACTAGCAATAAAAATTGGAGCAGTTGATGCTCCCAACGATAGAAAAGTACACACCAAAATTATGCCGCGCATGGGTGGACTTGCGATTTTTATAGGATTTGTAGTGGCGCTGTTTATTTTCTTAAAGCCTTTAACAAATGAAATGCTGGGAATCTTTATAGGTGGAACGATTGTGCTAATCACCGGGATTCTCGATGATAAGTATCAGTTGTCCCCTAAGTGGAAGCTGCTTGGGCAAATCATCGGAACAGCGGTTGTCGTAATCGGGTTTGGCTTGAAGATTGGAGTAGTGAATCTTCCATTCGGGGATGTTGGCTTAGACTTCTCCACAGGCTGGTTAGCTGTACTAGCCATTCCAATTACGATGGTATGGATTATTGGGGTCACCAATGCCATTAATCTGATTGATGGATTAGACGGACTGTCTGCTGGTGTGTCTGGTATTGCCACAGCTACTATGGGTGTTATGGCCATTATTATGAAGGATACTGGTGTTGCGATGTATTGCTTCATTTTGCTTGGAGCAATCATTGGCTTCCTTTATTTTAACTTCCATCCAGCTAAAATTTTTATGGGTGATACAGGAGCGTTATTCTTAGGATTTAATTTAGCGGCTCTTTCCATTATGGGCTTTAAAGAAGCGGTATTTGTTTCCTTTATCATTCCAATTGTGGTTCTAGGGGTTCCGTTGTGGGATACGTTCTTCGCGATTGTACGTCGTATTCTGAATAACAAACCAATTTCCAGTGCAGATAAAGGGCACTTGCACCACTGCTTGTTGAATATGGGACTCTCCCATCGAACAACAGTTATCACAATCTATGGAATGAGTGCGTTTTTTGGTGGAGCAGCTATCCTGCTTACAAAGGTAACCAACGCACAGCATACCATTTGGATGACGCTTATTATTCTGGCTGTTTTAGGGTTTGTCATTCACATGGTGACCGAAATTGTAGGCTTGGTTGGTCGTAAGCACCGTCCAATCCTCAATGCTTATGAACGTTTAAAATTAAAAGTAAGCAACTCGATGCGTCGAGGTCAATAAAAGTAAGAGCCGCTCTTCAATCAGCGGCTCTTTTTTATTTTAGACACGGATGAAAAAATTACGAACGATAAACATGGAGCCCAAGCTTTAAAAGGTAGTGACAAAAAATTGATGGATCACTTTTCATCTCCTAGACATTAGGAGAGAAAAGTAGGCAAACAAAAACGATTTATGTATGTGTTAGGGTTGAAAATAAGCGAGAAATGAACTGTTGCATGTTTGATTTTTTTAAGAAATAAATCTTTGTCTGTAAATTTTCCTTCATTAATATAGGTGCAAAGTTAGAAATAAAAAACACCTGCCGTAATTTGGCAAGTGCTTGTTCATACGAGTAAGGTCTAGTATTTCACAAATAATCCTTATATAGTTGTATAGGAAACCATTTGTCTAATAGGAAGGTGCAACCTTCAAATGGTTTTATGCGTATAGTAAGTAGATACTGGTTTTGTATAATCTTTCAAGATGTCATCCCTTTTTTATTCGGTATCTTCCTGAATGGCTTCGACGGGTAGCTCTACATACTCTTTATTTCCGAGGGTCAGTGTAGCCTTACCATTTGTAAGATCTGTGATTCGTTCGATAAAGGTTGTTTCCTCTCCTTGTGGCAACTGTACCCGAACGGTTACGGAATCGGCGTAATCAATACCTGCTACTCGGTGGTTTCCCAGTCGTAGCTCGTTTTCCACCTTCCCCCACCAATGATAATCTAATGAAATGATTACTTCTTGGTGAAGAATGTGGGCAACGATGCCGGCTGCTTTCAATGCAGTGACCGTACCTGCTGTATAAGCGCGTACCAGCCCGCCTGCCCCTAATTTGATACCACCAAAGTAGCGAGTTACGACAACAACCGTATCTTTTACCCCATTTTTCTTGATGCATTCTAATATGGGCTTTCCAGCTGTGCCGCTTGGTTCACCATCGTCGCTGGAACGCTGGATTTGGTCATTCTCCCCTATGATGAATGCAGAACAGTTATGGGTTGCGTCCCAATGCTTTTTCTTTATCATAGCGATGAAAGCAGTCGCTTCTTCTTCTGTAGTTACACGCTGTGCGTAACCAATGAAGCGGGATCGTTCAATAACGATCTCATCTTCTCCGTAGCCAGCCAGGGTTTTATAATGTTGTAACATTTGCATCACCTCATGCTACCAGCATAACGAGAAACAGAGAACCTTGCAAACGTTGTGTAATTTTTTGCAGATAGTAGACGTATTGTAAATGAGTACAAGGAAAAATGCATTTGCAATACAAGCAATTTGCATAAGAGACCTGAGTGTTGTATACAAGACTTAGGATGAAGTAAATCAAAGTCTAAGCAAATCTGTAACAAAATACGAATGATTTGCCAGAGACCAATTTACGCCAAATATGGTATGGTACTAATGTAGATAGACGTGAAAGTTTCATAAATCGAACGGTAAGAGAGAAGGAGTGTACAGATATGAATTTTCCTTATTCAAAAAAATGGGTTGCTCTAACAGTAGCAGCGATGGTTATGACTTCAGGCAGTGGACTTGCTGCGGCAGCCACTACAGCAGCACCAGCAACAACTCAACAAGTGACTGTTAAGAAGGAACAAGAAGTAGGAGCTAACGATCTTACTATTGAAAAAGCGGTACAGCTTACATTAGAAAATAATCTGGACTATAAAAAAGCAAAGATTGCTGTGGATAATGCGATGATTGGCGCAAACGCGGCTGCTTTCACTAGTACTAAAATCAAGGAAGGCATGATTGAAGATGTTGGCACTGCGACTAGTAAATATGTAGGAACGGTTAAAGCAGAGGGGCAGGAGAAGCTTGGGAAGCTTGCCTTGAAACGTTCTGAGGGTAGCTTTAAGCTAGGTGCAGAGAAACTATACTTTGATTTGTTAAATGCTGAGGATGATTTAACATTAAAAAAACAAAGTCTGGAACGTTCCGAATCTCAGTTGAAAATTGCTAATGCAGCATTTGGTGTAGGTACACGTGCAAAAACGGATGTATTGCAAGCAGAAGCAGGGGTAGCTCAGGCTAAAGCTACAGTTGCTCAAGCTGAGTCTGCAAAAGACATCGCCAGACTAGAGCTTAACAAATTTATGGGTGTAGACCTGAATAAAAAATGGAACCTACTGACAAAACAAACAAGTGAAAACGTAGAAGTGATGGATGTTGAAAAAGCAATCAACAAAGCATTAAAAGAACATGTAGACATCCTAACTGCTCAACAAGAAATTACAAACTCAGAAAAAGAACTGGAAGTCATTGAGAAGTACTCGATCCTCTCTGGATTCGGGGGCCAAAAAGCTAAGAATGACTACGAAACAAATAAATTAGCTTTAACACAAGCACAAAATCAAGTCAAAGTGGATCTCATGCAGTCCTACTACAACCTAAATTCAATTAAAACTGCACTAGAAGCCCTTAAAAAGGGTACAGAAGCTGCAACAGAGAACTATCGTTTAACTAAGTTACGCTTCGAGAACGGCTTGGCAACAGCAGTTGAGGTAGTTACTGCTGAGGAAGAGCTATCTAAGGCGGAAAACAGCTATCAAAAGAATTTGCATCAGCTAAACCTGGCTGTTATGTCATACGAAAATGCCGTTTTGCAATCAACTAAAGGTTAATAAACACACAAAAATAGGGGAATTGCCAACTGTTTGTAGGCAAACAGTCAAAGAGGGGATAGATTATTCTATCCCCTCTTTTTTGGTATGCGGTAGCAAAAATGGAAAAAGATTGTAGGTGACAATTGGAAATTCGATAATTATAATTACCTTTGTGACTCAATTCATCCAGAATTATCAACTTACGAAAAGTTTTTTAAAAAAATGTACGCAACAACCGCAACTTTTTAAAATCCTATGCGTTTAATAGTATGTCGAAGTAATTACGGTTAGATTCCTAAAAAAGGATTCACGAAGTCTAGCAACTATGATACACTAATGACTGTTGCACTTTTATGACATGATTCGCTAGTTTTGCGTAATTTATGAAGGATTTTGTTCTTTCTATATGCGATCCTGCGAAAGGGGGTGAAACGCGCTTGCAGGATTCGGGCTGGAAAAAGAAAGAGACAACTAGTAATAAGATATCCCAAAATCAATTGTTATATACTAGAGGAGGAGAACCTAAGGTTATGAAAAAGGTTGTTAATAGCTTATTGGCAAGTGCACTAGCACTATCCGTAGTTCCTGTTGTTGCAGGAGCAGAAGAAGCAGCAAAAACTACAGAAGAAACAAAAACTACTGCACCACAATTAGATCCAAGCATGGAGAAAGTTATCAAACGTTTGCAAGCACTTGGTTTGGCTGCAGGGGATGAAAAAGGTAACCTTAACCTTGACCAAACAATCAAACGTTCTGAGTTCGCTACTTTGATGGTACGTGCTCGTGGACTTGAGCAAGCTGCAAACACTGCAACTTTCAATCCATTCTTTAAAGACGTTACTGCTACTGACTGGTTCAAAGGTTGGGTTAGCATCGCAGTTAGCGAAGACCTTGCAAAAGGTTACCCAGACAAAACTTTCCGTCCAAACAACACAGTAACATATGCTGAAGCAGCTACTATGTTGGTGCGTGCACTAGGTTATGAGCCAATGGCACTTCAAAAAGGTACTTGGCCAAACAACTTCATCGCACAAGCGTCCACTTTGGGAATTTCCAATGGCGTAACTATCGATGCTAACAAACCAGCTGTTCGTGGTGACGTATTGAAGATGTTAGACAACTCTCTTCGC
Organism: Brevibacillus sp. 7WMA2; assembly: GCF_010748895.1. Lineage (NCBI taxonomy): Bacteria > Bacillati > Bacillota > Bacilli > Caryophanales > Paenibacillaceae > Brevibacillus > Brevibacillus sp. 7WMA2. Next base: position 3,476,776 of record NZ_CP048799.1, on the reverse strand, counting down.
GTTGATCTAATGAAACAAACAACTGTTGGATCTAACAACAATCACGAAGTTCTTGCTGGTAAGAACCTTCTAACTGAGTACCTACATGTACATGTTTACGATACAAAATGGACTATGACTGATCGTAACAAACCTGAAGATCTTCCTTCAGTTTCTAACGTACCAGTAATCGGTCTTGGATCTTTGAAATACAACGAAGTAGAATTGACTTCTGACAGCAAATCTTTCTTCAACAAAGTGAAGTACAAAGTTGCTGACAGCATCAATGCTAACGACTACGCTGGTCAACGCGTACAAGTATGGATCAAAGACAAAGACAACACTGTAGTATGGATGGAAGGTTCCGAAGACGAAACAGTTGTTTTCGATAAATACAAAGCTATCCATGTTAATGGTAAAAAATTGTCTCCTTCTAAAGACAAAGACCAAATCAAAAAAGACAAGTTCGAGAAACTTACTCTAGAACTTGATAGCGAGAAAAAATACGATTTGGCTGAAGATGTAACTGTAACGTTCAACTTTGAGCGCGCTACAAAAGCATCTGATGTACAAGATGCTCTACAAAGATTGCTAGAAGCTGACGATGCTTATTCTGTTAAGCTAGTTCTTAACACTAAGAATGAAGTTCGTTACCTAAGCATCGTTGACGATCGCAGTGGCGACCAAAACTGGGTAAACAACCACTTCGGTTCTGAGCTTATCAAAAAAGTATCTGACAAGAAAGTCACTACTTTGGTAGGTAAAGATCTATCTCTTGATGGTAAAAAAGAAGGCGTTGACTACCTAGTATTCTTGGATGGTAAACCAGCTAAATTGGCTGACCTTAAAGAAATGGACGTTTACCATGCATACCGTGCAGACGGTAACAAAGACAAACTTTTAATCTTCGCTAACCGTACTGTAGTTGAAGGTAAAGTTGAAAAAGTTCGTACGAAGTCTGAAAGCGACTACCGCATCAGCATCGACGGTAAAGAATACCGTTTCAGAAATGCTTCTTTCGCGAAAGACAAAGACAAGGAAATCGAAGACACTATCTCTTCTGATGATGTTAAGAACCTTGAAGGTACAAAAGTTAAAATCTATCTTGACGCTGTAGGCCGTATTCGCCACATCGAAGGATATGAAGCTAACGATCGCAAACAATTGGCAGTTATCTCTACTTCCGGTACTTGGGATAATGTCAACGATAGATATGTCTTCAAAGTTTTCACTGAAAAAGGTAAAACTACTTCAGTTAAACTAGAAGGCAAATATATCAAAAACGAAAAAGGCGACAAGTTCAGCGACTTGAAGAAAAAAGAAGACGAACTTGCTAAAGAATACCTAACTTTGTCCAACGACAAAAAATTCATCCTTGCACAAATCGAAATGAATGCAAGTGGTGATATTGAAAAAGTTGAAATGAAAGATCCTTCTAAAGTAAAATCTCTATCCAAATCTGAATGGAGCAAAAACTCCAAGAAGAGCGATGAGACAGTTAAAATCAACGGTAAAACGTATGAATACAATAGCAGCACTGTCTTGATCGATGGAACTAAAGATCTTACTTCTTCCGGTAGCAAACCTGAACTGAAAAGTCCTAAGATCTTGAAATGGAAAGACGTTGCTGAGAAAGACGCTGAAGTTTACTACACTGTAGACGGTAGCGATCTAGAAGCAGTATTCGTTGTAGATTCCAAAGGTCTTGCATCTGGTTCTGAGTTTGGTGTGGTTACTGAAGCTTACACTAAAGGAAGCACAGACTACCTAAAAATCAAACACCGTGATGACAACAACAAATGGGTTGAAGAAGACTTCAAATATGATGGTGACAACGGCGACAAGCTTGAGAAAACTTTCATCCGTTACAGCGTAGATAGCGACAAGCTAATCGAAGAGGATGATGTTAAAATCATCGTTAACGCTCGCGGTGACGAGTACAAATACGAAACTATCAAATCTTCTGAACATGAAGATGCTGGTGTAGAAGCAGTAATTCCTGCACTTGTAACAAAAACAGAATCTAAGAAGATCTACTTCAACACTGCAGATTCTAAGAAAGAAAGCGTAAGACTTAACAAAGACGTTGTTTACTTCGACAAAGACGGTAAAGACCTTGGCGGAGTTGACACTGATGACTATGTAGTACTAGTTGATACTGATGATGATTCTGACGATATCGATTATGTATTGTATGTAATCAGCACTGACGATGCAAAAACTGAGGGTTACCTGAAGAAAGATGAAAACAAAGAAACCCTAATGGATCAATTCCTGAAACAAAAATGGAATGGTGAAAAACCAGATCCAGGTCAAGACGATGCTGATATCGACTTCACAAGCAGCAACTATGAAAAATACCCTGGTGAAACTTACCTCTACTCTGTAGCTGGTACACTTAAAGGTGAAGCAAAAGATGCTGACGAAGTGAAAATCGAAATCGGTTCTGAAACAAAAACTGTAACTGTAAAAGACGGTGCTAAATTCTCTGCTGGTCTATTCGTAGACACTGTTGAGAAAAACGCTACTGTAACAGCATACAAAGCTGGTAAAAAACTTTACTCTACAGAAGTAAAACTTTCTGCTAAGTAATTTTGGACCAATAATCATGAAGCAGATCAGAGGAAATCCCTCTGATCTGCCTAATGATTGGCTGTAATTTACAGTATTTGTACTTATTTATATATTAGAAATCCAACAATAAATCCTGTTTGGAGGGGTAGTAAGTGAAAAAAGTAGTCCTATCAGTACTTTCTACAGCGCTAGTAACTAGCATGGCAACATCCGCATTCGCTGCTTCCACTGGTTATTACCTTGGTGGCAATGTTACGAAATACTATGGAGCAGATGCATTAATTAATGCAGACGTAGCTGCTAAATTTAAAGAAGAAGCATTCAAATCTTCTCTTACTCAAGATCAAGTATTGTTTGTAAACCCACAAGGTAAAGTAGCATCTCTTAAAGACATTGTTGATGCAATCGATAATGGACAAGCAGGCAAAGACGCTTTCCGCGTAGCTACAGGTGCTGACTTTGACAAAATCGGTGGTGCAGATGGTTTCCAAACTGTTCTTGAAGACGGTACTGTAGATTCTCAAAAGAACAAAGTACCTGAGCAAGATGGACAACAACCTACTGGTGATTTGAAAGTTGAAAGCGTAAGTGCAATTAACAGCACAACTGTGAAAGTAACTTTCGCTCAAGCTGTTGCAGCTGTTGCTAAAGAAGATGTAACAGTAGTAAACAAAGATACTGGCAACAAAGAATATGTTAAAACAGTAACTTTGTCTGATGATAAAAAATCTGCAACTGTTGAGTTCTATCAATCTTTGACAAAAGGTTCTTATACTGCAACTGTAAAAGCTGGAGATAAGACATCTTCTAAAGATTTCGACTTTGTAGCTGGAGAAGTAGCTAAAGTTGAAGTACAAACTTCTCAAGTTATTAAAACTAAAAAAGATAGCAAAATCAGCTATAAATTGTTTGACGCAGCAGGAGTTGATGTAACTGCTGAAAATGAAAAACTGGTAACGTTTGAGTCTACTGCTACAGTAAAACCTGGAAATACAATCCAACTTGACAAAGATGGAGAAATTGCTTTTGTATATGTAGTTGTTACAAAAGCAGATGGAACTGTTGTAAAAAGTGATAAAATCACTGTTAAGGCTGAAGATAGCAAACCAGTTGATCTAATTAATTGGACTGTTGCTACAAGTATTCCAGATTTTAGCAATGCTGATTATAAACAAGACACTACTGTGAAAGCAGAGTCTACTTCTCCATATAAGTTCTATACAGAATTCAAAGATCAATTTGATGAAAAATTCACTGGAACTGTTCAATATGAGTCTCTTGATAAAACAGTAGCTTTAGTTGATCGTGAGGAAGGAACAGTAACTCCAATTAAAGATGGGTCAGTTCCAGTTAAAATTTCTGTTGTTAAAGATGGAAAAGTTCTTTACTCAAAAACTGTAGAAATTAAAACAGTTGCTAAAGCAGTAACTAGCAAACTTGAGTTAAAAGAAAACCAAGTAACAGTATCTTCCTCAATTCTTGCACCTAAAAATGTAGTGTTAGCATTTAAAGATCAATATGGTACAGACATTTCTTATACAGGTGATGTAGCTGTAAAGATTAAATCTGGTGATAAGGATATAATCGAATCATTAGGTGATAAGTTTACTGTTAGTGGCAACAAAGAGCTTAAGTTCGATATTAAGCCAGTAGCTGGCAAAGAGGGTACACTTGTTATCGAATTAGCTGTTGGTGAAGTAAAAACAGAACTAACTGTAAAAGTTGAAAAAGCTGGTCAAGTAGCTGACTTTAAGGTAAATGGATTTGAAAAAGAACTTGACAAAAACACTGCTAACAAGTCCCAAATGGAACTTAAAGTGTTTAGTGTAGACGATAAAGGTAATGAAGCAAAAGAGATTACTAGTGGACTGTTCTACTCTGTAACAGATGCAGCTGGTAAAGAAATTGCTACTACTGCAAAAATTGATGCTACTCAAGCTGAATTTGAAGCAGGAAAAGAATACACTGTAACTGTTAAAATGGGTGCAGATAAAAACACTGCTTACCAACTATTCTCTGATAAGTTCACAGTAAAAGATACAAAAGAACTTCCAAAAGTATCTTTGACTAAAGGAACTATTAGTGTTGATGTAACTAAAGGATCAACAATTAAAGAGAATGTTGATCTTAAAGACCTCTTTGCAGTTACCTTCACAGGTGCTGAGGCATCCGATATTACTGTAGAAGATTTTGATTTCTTAAGTGATAATGATGCAGTAATTAGTAGTATAGGTAATGCGTCAACACCTGTTAAAAAAGACGGAACAGCTTCTTTAATCATTAAATCTGTTAAGGTTAAAGTAAAAACTACCGATTATAAAGTTCAACTAAATAACGAAGTTGTGAAATTAGAAGTAAAAGGTCAAGCTGCAGCAGCTGATTTGACAGCTGCAAAAAAAGCAGTTCAAGATTTGACAACTGCAACTGGAGACCTATCTGATGCTGGCAAATTGGCTGCAGCTGAGGCACTTGTACAACCAGCTAATGATGCTGTTGCTAAACTTGCTGATGGTACAGAAAAGAAAGATCTTCAAGCAGAAATTGTGAAAGCTAACGAAAAAATTGCGGATGCTAAAAAAGCTGCTGAATTAAAAGTAGCTAAAGAAGCTCTTAAAGATGCTATTGATGCAGCTACAGACCTTCACGATAATGCAACAGCAGGAACGAATTCTGGAGAATATCCAGCAAATGCTAAAACAGCTTACAAGACTGCAATTCAAAAAGCAGAACAAGTATTTAATGAGGCAACTTCTACTAAACAGCAATTGGAAACAGCAACATCTGAACTTGCTAAAGCTACAACAGCCTTTGAAGAAGCAAAACAAAAGTAAGCCTTTAATTTTAAGAACCATAACTTCTTAAACTCAATTGAGTAAAAGAAGAAAGGAGCCTCCTAAGACAAAGCTCTCACTGCTGAGTCTAGGAGGCTCTTTACTTATCATTAAACTAGTCAGTTTTTCCACTATATTAAACTACGAACTATTTGAAAAGTATTTTATTATACTCCTATACCCATCAATAATACGATTTTTTCATATCTATACCTCTGAAAAACTTATTCAATCTATAGCAAAAATGTCATGTTGACCATTATTTTCTCTTTACCAGATTTGCTACACTATACGATTTATTTGTTGGAGGTATATTCCCTGATGTCATGACAACAATATCACGCATCAATTGAAAAGGAACCTGTCCAGACTCGTAATCCTAGTACAATGATCTCTATCAATCCTTATCTGCTCTAAAAACTCGAAAATAGGCAATTGTACCTCTATTTACACTAACTTACTCTTTTTGGAATAATATAAGCAATTATCTGTAAAAACGTTCTGAGATTCCTCTGAAGGTTCTATATTACTTTCCTCGTCATATTCTTAAGTCTCCCCAATAACTCCTCGATCATCCAAAACGGTAACGATTACTAGACAAATGTAAACTTTCCATTGTTTTTTAAAACAACTACTTTATACTTAAAGTTATCTACACCAGTTAGTCTGTTTTTAAGCTTTATGGAAATGGAGATTTTTTCCGAATAAGAAAACTGTACAAATTTATAAATGAAATTGTAATAAACTAGGTAAGATGTAATTTATATCCTACATCTCAGTTCAAAAGGTTTTTCTCTTCACATAAACTACCAATAAAAAATCCAAACTATGTTATAATTAGACTTTGTAATTATCCAAAAAAATACAGGGGTCAATTATGAATCAAACTTACAACTTATCTCAAAAATCGAAACATTTTTTACTCATTTTGTTGCCAATCATGGTTACACAGGTGGCTCTTTTTGCAATGTCCTTTTTTGATACGATTATGTCTGGACATGCTGGGGCGAATGATTTAGCGGGCGTAGCCATTGCGACTAGTATATGGGCGCCTGTTTTCACCGGGTTAAACGGAATTCTGTTAGCGGTCACTCCAATCATTGCCCAAATGATTGGGGCGCAGAAGAAGGAAAAGGTTCCTTATATTGTTTTTCAAGGAATCTATCTAGGTGTGGCAATCGCACTCTCTGTCATTGTGATTGGTATATTTGCCATTCCTGCCATCCTGGGCGGCATGAAGCTGGAACCAGAGGTGCACCGGGTTGCTCAGAACTTTTTATTGGCACTTGCTTTTGGTATCATTCCGCTTTTTGTCTACACCGTTTTGCGCTGCTTCATCGATGCTTTGGGTGAGACTAGAGTCACTATGTTTATCTCCCTCATCTCTTTACCGATTAATGTTGTATTAAATTACTTGTTAATCTTCGGTAAATTTGGCTTGCCACGATTAGGTGGGGTTGGTGCAGGGGTAGCGACGGCTATTACCTATTGGATTATTTTGGTGATTACTTATTTTGTTATTTTACGCGTTGGGAATTTTCGGGAGTACGGATTGTTTAGTAAGCTTCATAAGCTCTCCTTTAAGACATGGGGAGAAATTTTAAAATTAGGCTTGCCGATTGGATTCTCCATTTTCTTTGAGACCAGTATTTTTGCGGCTGTTACTCTGCTGATGAGTCGATTCGATACCATTACGATTGCTGCCCATCAGGTGGCAATGAATTTTGCTTCCTTCCTATATATGATACCGATGAGTATCGCCATGGCATTAACGATTGTTGTTGGTCATGAGGTAGGGGCAAAACGAATGAAGGATGCACGTCAGTACAGTTTTTTAGGAATCGGCATTGCCGTAGCACTGGGGTTATTATTTTCAGCAGCTTTGGTTATCTTCAACAAAGAAGTGGCTTCCCTTTACACGAATGACATTGAAGTATTTGAGCTGGCTCAGCACTTCTTATTATATGCCATCTTTTTCCAGTTGTCTGATGCGATTGCCGCACCTATTCAAGGAGCGCTGCGCGGTTATAAGGACGTAAACATTACTTTTATTGTTGCTTTGATTTCATATTGGGTGATTGGTTTACCACTCGGATTTTTGTTGGTACAAATTACCGATTTAGGTGCATTCGGCTATTGGATTGGTTTAATTGTAGGCCTTGCTGTTGGGGCTATTTTCCTAATGTGGCGATTGTTGCATTTGCAGAGGAAAACCGCGAGAATGGCCAGCGAGGGTAATACGGAATAAAAATACAGCATCATACATGACAAAAGAGACGAGCGAGCTTTACGCTCGTTTTTTTTGTACAAAGACGTAATGAAGTATAGATCATAAGATCGCCTGCATAAAGCAATATATAATAAGGAAGCAACTTGAATAGGTTGTCTGTTCTTTGGGACATGATGAGGGAAATAACGGATATTACCCTTTGACAAGTAAAGAAATGAAAGATATACTAAAAACATTAATTGACCATTGGTTAAATAAACGGAATTGAATTGTAAGGAGTGAAGTAGGATGGCGGCAAGAAGGGCGGTAGCTAAGGAACTGAGCCGTGAACAGATTGTAAAAGTAGCTCGCGAACTATTTGCAACACAAGGCTATCGAGCGGTTTCCATGCGAAGTATTGCACAAAAACTAGGCTATAGCCACGGATCACTTTATTATCATTTCAAAGAAAAGGCTGAGCTATTTAACGCTATTGTGCAAGAGGATTATCGTACATTGCAGGAACAAATGAAAAAATCAATGGAACAGACGGATACTGTGAGCCGGCCTCAGCATAAATTAGAGTCGCTAATGGAGACCTTTATCCATTTTGGCCTGAGCCATCCTCATCATTATGAAATGATGTTTTGTTCGAATGAGCCGGAGACATTGGAGTACGCTCGACCAGAACAGGACAGGTGTTATGAAACGTTTGCAAGCCTTGTCAGGGAAAAGGCGGGAGATGCGCTACAAAGGATTGGAAATACGTTCACAATACCATGGGTAATATTCCTTTCTTTACATGGGTTTGTCGTTCATTACATTCAAACGAAGCAAACGTACGAAGATGTGGAAGCACTTGTTAAGGTGCATGTGAGATTTCTGGCTAACCAATTGACTGGCGAGCGCGAGGCTTGAAGTTTGAAGCGAATTGAATAATCAAGCAACGTCATGAACAATACCAAAAGAAAAGCTGAAAATGAAAGAATAGATGGAACAAGAAACTAGAAACCAGAAATCAGAATCAAGAAACAAGAATCCAGAGACAAGAATCAAAAAACCATCAAAAAAGCTCGGCAGTAGTCGAGTTTTTTCTCAAACATTAATTGACCACTGGTTAAAAAGGAGAGCAGGATCATGGAGAAAGCATTGGTATTTGGAGCTACAGGTAGCATTGGAACAGAATTAGTTTTAGAATTACTTCGCAACGGGATTCATACGGTAGCTTTTGCACGCTCTACTACAAAGCTGACGAAATTACAAGCAGAATGGGAAGTGGAAGCGAAGAAACGAGACTATTCCCCAGCTTTGTCCTTATACACAGGAGATGCCTATAGCCTAGAAGATTTGCTACAAGCCGCTAAGGGTGTGGATGTGATTTTTCATTGTGTCAGTGTTCCTTATCCGGAATGGAAAACAGGCCATCCAGCATTGATGAACAATGTTTTAACTGCTGCCAAGCATCATGGAGCAAAAGTGGTTGTGATCGACAACATCTATGCATACGGTAGAGCCAAAACACCGTTAGTAAATGAACAGCACTCTAAAGAACCACATACGACAAAGGGAAAGATTCGGTTACAGCTAGAACAGCTTGTGTGGAAAGCCCACGAGTCGGGTACCCCATGTATGCTTGTTCATTTACCTGACTTTTATGGTCCACACGCAACAAATACGTTTTTACATGTCACGCTTGAGTCTTTGGCTAAAGGGAAGCCTAGTATCTTTATTGGCGATCCTACTGTTAAACGTGAATACATCTATACACCAGATGCAGCCAAAGCGATAATTCGATTGGCTAAACGTCCAAATACGTATGGAACGACTTGGAATATTCCAGGTTCGGGGACGATCTCAGCAAAACAAATCAGGGAGATGGCGCGTCTATATAATGGAAGAAAAAATTTCATGCTCCCAATTGGCCGGAAAGTAATGACAGTGCTAGGCTGGTTCCAGCCCTTTATGAAGGAAATGGTGGAGATGATGTATGTCACAGAATCTACCATTCAGTTAGACGGCAGCAAATATGAATACGAGCTAGGGAGTATTGTACATACCCCTTATGAACAGGGTATAATGGAATGCCTGAAACGATTGAGTTAAGGAAAATATGGGCTTTTGTGTTTTGAAGGTTACTTATGATAATATGAAAAGATAAGAATATAGGTAGACAATACTATACATGTGGGAGCGGACAAATCATGTTTTCCTTTTTGAAAAATATATTGTCAGGTGATGAAAAAGACACCTCTACTTTGCCGAAAAGTAAGGAACAGTCTGTGTTGCCTGTTACAAACACGGATAAACAAGCTTCGGATAAGAAGAATGACAAAGCCAAGAAGAATACGAAACAAAAATCAACTGATGTCGCTACACGCGTGACAGCGCTATCCCTGCACCCGTTATGGGAAAATGAGCTAGATAATATGCAGAAATATTCGATGTCCTTTATGGCTAACCAATTGGAGCCTTTGGAAGAGGGCAATATTGCTATCTCTGGATTTAATATGGTGCCTCATGAGGACGGCGTTGAAATAGCGGCTTTTGTACGAAATGCAAGCGATCAGCCTGTTGCGTTGGGGAAAATGACCTTGCTTATCCTGTTTGAGGGCGATAAGCTATTTACCCGACAAGAATTTGATCTAAGCGAGCTTGGAGAAATTCCGGCGTTCCATGCTCGACCGTGGAATTTTGTATTTACGAGAGAACACTTTATCACGACAAATGTTCTGCTGCAAAACTGGAAACTTGCCTTTGAATTGGCTCAAAATAAAATGGTCCTGCCGAAAAATTTGGAGCTGGAAGAATCTTGGGTAAAATCGTTAACTGACGATCAAAAGAAATACTTTATCGAGCTGGCAAAAAGTCTTCCTGAGCTAAAAGAAGGGGAAGTAAATGTTCAGAGCGTTCAAGCGAAGCAAAACGATGAAGGCGTAATTCGAGCGATTCTCTTAATTCGGAATGGATCGACTCAAAATCTTTCTTTTGAACAATTGCCACTGGCTCTTTATGATGCCACAGGTGATAAGGTAGCAGAGGGTGTATTCCAGCTAAAGGATTTTGTTGTAAATGCCCAAACAAGCAAGCCTTGGATGTTTATTTTTCCAAAAGAGAGCATCCTAAAGGAAAATGTTGATTTATCCCAGTGGAAAGTGCAGCTTGCTCAAAATTAATCTTTTTCCCGGCGAATAACTCCTAGTCACTGACTAGAGATCGTACTACGTTAAAAACGGAATTGATTATATAGGAATTTTGTATCACAGCAAAGAGGGGGATCTTATGTTTAACTTTTTAAAGAATTGGTTTACTAACGATAATGAAATGCGAAGTCACGAGGATCTCAAGAAAGACCTTTCTCAGACTACGCATAATCGGATTGAAGAAGCGACAGAAAAAATGTTAAAATCAAGCGATCTGGAAGTTTCTTTCAACCCAGCATGGAATGAAATGCTGGATCAAGAGAAAAAGTATACCTTGCGCTTCTTAAATGATAGCTTGCCAGATATTCCTGAGGGAACATTAGGACTTACGGGTTTTAGCTTGATTCCTCGTGAAGGGGCTGTTACCGTAGCTTTATTTATTCGTAACGCCTCATCAATACCGGTAGAAATGGGTAAATTAGACCTAGCAATTGCTGTTGAAGGTCATTTATTTGCTAAAGGTGAATTTGATCTGAGTCCAGTTGGAATAATTCCACCAATGAGCAGTCGTCCGTGGGAAATTACTTTCCCAGAAGAATTGGTGACAAACGAAAGATCTATGGACGTTAGACAATGGAAACTGATTATTGGACTGCCACAACGTGAGTTTGTCTGGCCAAAAAATCTAGAGATTGATCCAGCTATGGAAAAACGTTTGACCGTAACGCAAAAGGATCGTCTGGAAAATATGATATACAATCTTCCTTTCTTGGCTCCAGGTACAGTTAGTTTCACCGGTTTTGATATTGGCTTAAAAGAGGATGGGCGTTTAATCGTGGCGATGCTAATCCGCAGCGCTTTGGAAGACACCTTCCAACCAAAGGCATTGCGTGTAGTAGTGCGTGAACGAAACAAGGAGAAGGTAATAGCGGAAGGAATCGTGGATGGAAGTAAAATCAGTCTGAAAAGCGGTTCTAGCAAGCCATGGATATTAGCGTTCCCGCCAAAAGTTGTTAACATGAATCAAACATTGAATAAATCCAATTGGGAATTGGATGTAGAAGTTTTATAGAGAAAGCGTGCAAGGTGACTGCTGAAAAGCATGTCGCCTTGCCTTATGCACAGGAGGTTATAGAATGAGTTGGCAATTAGTTAATTGGTTTGGTTCTAAACAGGGGTTAGAACAGGCCCGTGAGGATATTCATGAGTTTCTACAAAAAGAGTTTTACCTAGGTGTATCTGGCATTGAACAGCCTGAGCAATCGTCAAACCGCATCCCTTCCAAGGAATTGTTTCTAAACTTGAATAGTTTAGCTTCCAAGAATTTGGAAGAGATGGACATTGAGTTGTTGCAATTCATTCACGATGAGTTGCCACCGGTTGTCCGTGATGAGGTAGGGATTTTTCCGTTCTTTACGAATGTATTAAATACGGGCTTCCTGGTAATGACATTTGTTCGTAATGCTACACATCAGGATATTATGTTAAATAAATTACCACTTGCTTTGGTTACCTCTGATGGTAAGGTAGTGGCACGCAAATCCTTTGAGATGCTAACAATGGGTGGTTTGCAAGATATGTCTGCAAGTCCATGTGAATTCCTTTTCACATGGGAGGATTTTTTGTTCATGCCTGAGGATGATACGCAATTATTTATGGTTTATGATAAAGAAAGACTAGATCAATATAAAATGGAAGAAAAGCTAGTGGAGAAACACAACGGCTTAACAGATGAAGAGGAAGAGTCTTATATCCAAAAGGTAAAAGATCTGTTCCCGATCCGTGACGGTCAAGTTGAACTGACAGCTATTGATTTAGTTCAGGTTCCAGATGGCGGCCTAAAAGTAATTGTAGCCTTCATGAATGGTTTAGATAAACGTGTAGAATTCACAGAAGTACCTGTGTATATCCGTGACGAGATTGGTAGAGACGTTGCACGCATGCATTTTGGCCTGCATAGCCTCTACATTAAACCCAAAACTCAACGCGTATGGGGATTCTATATTCCAGCAAGTTCGCTAGAAGGCAAAGATCTGGACTTGTCTAAATGCAAGGCTTATGTACCAGATGCAAGACAGGATAAAGATGTAAAAGCTCAGAAGCTAGAATTACATGAAAATAACAAGGGATTCATTCAGTAATCCTTTTATGACCCCTTTCGTGATGAGAGGGGTCTTTATCTATTGTATTTGGGAAAAATTAGGTGCAGGAAATGGTTGTCTCTTGAGCAAGCCTATACTATGCTATATAAAGAACAATTGAAAGATTAAGAACGCTAATCCTTCCTGATTTACTTCTTTACAGGAGAAGGAGGAAAGGGCACCATATGCGATATACACAGTTGACAAAAAGAATGATTATTCCGGTTGTTGTTACTTTACTTGCTTTTACGGTTGGTGAAAAGCCTGCCCAAGCAGCCGCGATGCCGAACGATCCCTACTTTTCAAAACAGCTTCATTTAACGCAGATTAAGGCAGTGGAGGCTTGGGGGATCGTCAACAGCAATACAGCGATTAAAATTGCGGTACTTGATTCCGGGGTAGACTCTTCCCATCCAGATTTGAAGGACAATCTGTTGCCTACTATTAATTTAGTGCAAGAGGAAAGTGCTTCAGATTTAAACGGGCATGGCACCAATGTGATCGGGATATTGGGAGCTAAAGGAAACAACGGTTTAGGGGTAACAGGGGTTTTATGGAACGCTAAAATATTGCCTATTAAAATTTTGGATAAAAAAGGACTTTCATCATCTGATCGTTTAGCAGCGGGAATTAGACGAGCAGTTAATGAAGGAGCCAAAGTTGTTTTGATGTCCGCCAGCGCACTATATTATTCGAAGGCACTGGAGGATGCAATAGATTTTGCAGAGGATAGGGGAGTTGTTGTTGTAGCGGCTACTGGAAATGAAGGGAGTCGTGTTAACTATCCTGCTGCTTTTCCTACGGTGATTGCGGTTGGTGCCGTTACGAACTCTAATACCATCCATAGCCGTTCTAATTTTGGACCAGAAATTAACCTAGTAGCCCCAGGCGTGAACGTGTATACGACAACAAGAGGTGGCGGGTACGATTCGATGAAGGGCACCTCTGCAGCGGCTCCTCAGGTAGCTGGTGCGGCGGCGTTAATTCTTGCTAGGAACCCAAATATGAAACCGTTGGAGGTACGCCAGCTTCTGTACCATTCAGCAACGAAATTAAATGGAGTGAGATGGGACAGGCGGACAGGATATGGTCTTTTAAATGTTCAGAAGGCAGTAATGAGTAGACTGCCTGAGGATATAAATGAGCCAAACAATACACAGCGTACCGCAGCCGCATTCCCCATGGAAAGTCAGATTCACGGCACTCTAAGCGACAAAGATAAGAGCGATTGGTTTTACACGGATATTCCTTATGAGGGAACCTTAGAATTAAAAGCAGAGGTTTCCGTGGATACGCAGGCTCCATTGGCGGCTAGTGTTTATCAGGATGGAAAGCCTCAGGATACGTATTATCTTGGTAATAAAGCCACTGCAACAATTGCAGTGAAGCCGGGCAAGGTTCACATTCACTTCCAACGGTCTGCGGTGTCTAGCACTTTACGCTATACCATTACCAATCGTTTTGCCATTGCACCTGATCGATATGAGCCAAATAATAGTATTGATCAAGTCCGACCCCTGCCTCCAGGTAATAACATTGAGATCAAGGGGAATTTTCACACAGCACAGGACGTTGATTGGTTTTCCTATTTTGTACGTGATCCAGGCAAGCTTTATCTGCGAGTGGATACAGATACTCTACGATTAGACCCGGAAATTAAGGTGCGTAAAGAACGCGATAAGACATCTGGCGGAATTTCCCTTAATAGCAGCTCGCCCACTGATCCATTAAAAAGCCTAGAGATGAACGTCACGCCAGGTCGCTATTTGTTCCAAATTCAGAACAGCTATCCTGCTGCTGTGAGCGGCGAGTACTTTTTTCAGCTAAATTATATGCCTGAACGAAAAGACCCAAATGAACCAAACGATACTTATCGTTTAGCTACAAAACTAGGGGATAACAGTCTAATTACAGGCACAATTCCTTCAGAAGCAGATAACGATTGGTTTACATTTTCGGTTCCAAAAGAAACGTATGTTACCATTCGGGCACCTTATGTACCGCCACAGGTAAAGATCATGATGAGTATTTACGATAGTCGCGATATGAAATATGCAATTCGAGCGGAAAAGGTTTTCGGACAAGATAATAGCATTGTCTTTGAAAAAAAATTAGCTGCAGGGACATACTATATAAAGCTGACCAGTACTACGCCATTCCGCTATGATGCGTATCGATTTACATTGACTCGTCAGGAAATGTACGGCGGCTTTCGAGACATACATGGGCATTGGGCTAGAAATGATATAGGTCGTTTAACTCAACGTGGAGTCATTACCGTACCTAATACGTATAGCTTCCGTCCAGATGCTAATATGACGCGAGCTGAATTCGCAGACATGCTCCTTCGCTCGATGAAGGCCAAAAAGCTTCCAACTGGTCGAATAGGTCTTAATACCTATAAGGATTTAGATAAGAAGCATTGGGCATATGAGAGCTTGTTACAGGCTTCTCAGTTGGGAATTATGAGTGGCTTCAATGGGAAAATTGAACCGGATCGACCTGTTAATCGAGCAGAAATGGCTTTGATGATTGCGCGTGCTAAAAAAATAAACGTGTCAAGATCGTCCAATACTTCTTATCGTGATGTCCCTCATTCACATTGGGCGGTGGCTGCAATCGAAACACTTTCACACTATGGCTGGTTACACGGTTATCAGGATGGAACCTTTAAGCCAGATCGTCCTGTGAAACGTGGGGAAATGGTCACTGTATTAGCTAAATCCTTCCAATTGTAAAATGCCGGGTTTTTTTACAAAAGTACATTGACACCCTTCTAAAAAAAGATTATTCTATAAATCATGGATATTACTCTTATCCAGAGTAGGTGGAGGGACTGGCCCAATGAAGCCCGGCAACCGTTTTGAGCGGTGCTAACCAGCAGAGAAAGGATAACTATCTAAATAGTTAGACTCACTCTGGCCGATAAGAGGGTTAAGGAACGCATTAGAAAAGCAACCTTTTCCTCAGCGGAGGGAAAGGTTTTTCTTTTTGTCGTGATGGAAACCTGGCTCGGCAAACATACTATATATCATGTTTCCAGTTGAAGGAGGTTTTAAGTATGGAATTGCAAAAAGGGCGTCGCTTGTTTACATCTGAGTCCGTTACTGAAGGACATCCAGATAAGATTTGTGACCAAGTTTCTGATTCTATTCTTGATGCGATCTTATCTAAAGATCCGAATGCTCGTGTAGCATGCGAGACATCTGTTACCACCGGATTAGTACTTGTGGCAGGTGAAATCACAACTTCTACATATGTAGATATCCAAAAGCTAGTAAGAGATACGATTCGTGAAATTGGTTACGATCGTGCAAAATATGGTTTTGATGCAGATACATGCGGTGTTATTACTGCAATCGGCGAGCAATCAGCAGATATCGCACTAGGTGTTGACCAAGCGTTGGAAGCACGTGAAGGTAGCATGACTGATGCTGAAATCGAAGCAATCGGTGCAGGTGACCAGGGTCTAATGTTTGGTTATGCTTGCAACGAAACACCAGAATTAATGCCTCTTCCAATCAGCATGGCTCACCAGTTGGCGCGTCGTCTGACAGAAGTGCGTAAAAATGGTACGCTTGAATACCTTCGTCCAGATGGTAAAACGCAAGTAACTGTTGAATACGATGGCGATAAACCAGTTCGCATCGATACAATTGTTATTTCTACTCAACATGCTCCAGAAGTAGAACTAGATCAGATTAAAAAGGATCTAATGGAGCAAGTAATTAAACCGATCGTTCCTACAAATCTGTTAGACGATCAAACGAAATACTTCATTAACCCAACCGGACGTTTCGTTATCGGTGGTCCTCAAGGGGATGCCGGTTTAACTGGTCGTAAAATCATCGTAGATACGTATGGCGGTTATGCTCGTCATGGCGGTGGTGCATTCTCCGGTAAGGATCCTACAAAAGTAGACCGTTCTGGTGCTTATGCAGCTCGCTATGTAGCGAAAAACATTGTAGCTGCAGGTCTTGCTGAACATTGCGAAGTACAGGTAGCTTATGCAATCGGGGTAGCTCAACCGGTATCTATCGCTGTAAATACATTTGGAACAGGAAAAATTGCGGAATCTGATTTGGTAGCATTGGTTCGCAAGCACTTTGATCTGCGCCCAGCAGGCATTATTAAGCAATTAGACCTACGCCGTCCGATCTATAAACAAACCGCAGCATATGGTCATTTCGGACGCAATGATCTGAATGTACCATGGGAGCGTACAGATAAAGCAGAAGATCTAAAAAAAGACGCTGCTAGCCTGTAAAAAATACAGAGAAGCCTAGGATTTTCCTGGGCTTCTTTTTTCTTATGAAAATTGCGAAAAAGGCTAGGCAAGTACAACTTCAATGGGGTAGACTACGTAGAGGATTCTGTAAATCTTTGTCGAAAAGCACTATAATAAGATCGAAAGGAACATGGGCGCATCATGAAGAAAAAACCTTTCTTTCTCGTCTTTTTCCTTCTTCTTCTGCTGTTTTCTATCCTTGTGTATTGGTTTAGACCAGAGAATGTAGGGATAGAAAATACGGATTATGTGCAACAAAAGACGGGGGATCATACGTCTCATTCATTAGAACCTAAAGGGCCAGACGTAGAGCAAATTCCTTCTAGAATTAGTAAACCAGAGGAAAAGCTATCAAACGAGAGATGGTATAAAGACAAGGTTGTCATCTTGAATTATCATCACATTGACCGTGACAGTAATAAGCCATTTGTAATAACACCAGAGCAGTTTGGTGAGCATTTACAATTTATAAAGGAACATAACTTTCATCCTATTAGCCTAAGAGAGTTTTTTACTTTTATGCAAACAGGCGTAACTGCCAAGGAGAATGCAGTTTTATTTACGTTTGATGACGGCTATGAAAGTTATTACACACATGCATATCCGTTGCTTTCCAAATATGGGTATCCATCTGCATCTTTTGTAATTGCAGGTAGATTGCGAGATACCATGGATCGAAAGCGAGAAAATATGACCGTTCCTTTAGCTTATCAACAAATTGACGAAATGCTGGCTTCCGGCTTAGTTGATATTGGCTCGCACACATTCAGTTTACATGAGCATAAAGAGCTGGATGAGTGGGGAGTACAGAAAGCGGGAACAGAGCCTGTATATCTAGAAGAATTCCAACGTGCAGAGAATGAGGAAGAGTACCAAAGTCGTTTATTTGTTGATTTTAAGATGTCGAAAATAGGCTTAGAGCAACTTGTGAAAAAGCCTATAGCCTCTCTCTCCTTACCCCAAGGCTATAAAAGCAAGATTGTGATTGACTCGGCAAAGGAAGCAGGATATCAGTATGTCTTTACATCTAGAAGAGACGTTGTGAAGCCAAATGAAGATCCATATTCCATCCCGAGATTTGATGTAGGAATACGCAAGGTAGGTGCACCCCAGCTCCTTGAACTATTTACTAAAGTAAAAATGGAAGAATAAGGGGGAAACCCATGGATAAAGGCATTGATATCAGCCTTCTAGATGGGGTCATAAAAAAAACGATTCGAACGGTTGAAATGAGCAAAGAGCAAATATTTCAGATAGCAGAAGGTGCTCGTTCGGAAAGTAATGCAATCAAAAAAGAGATTGTTGAAATACGGCAAATATTGGCAGAAGTGATCCAGAATGTTGATAATTTAGAGTTACAGTCCCGCCGATCAAGGTCGAGATTGGTACAAGTAAGCCGCAATTTTCAAAGCTTTACTGAAAACGATATTCGTGCAGCTTATGAGGAAGCTCATAATGTTCAGATAGAGCTTTCCTTAATGCGTGAGCGGGAAAATAACCTAAAGAAACGCCGCGACGAGCTAGAGTTTCGTTTGCGGAATATTTTAGAGACAATTACTAGAGCAGAAGGGTTACTAAGTCAGATCAGCGTGGTTCACAGCTTTTTAGCAGGAGATTTGTCCAAAGTAGAGGAAGCCTTGGAATCTGCCAAGCAGCATCAGCTTATGGGACTTAAAATTATTCAGGCCCAGGAAGAAGAGCGTAAGCGGGTAGCCCGAGAGATCCATGATGGACCTGCACAATCCATGGCCAATGTAGTATTGCGTACAGAAATTGTAGAAAAAATGTTGAAAAATGACGCAATCCAGGATGCTCAACAGGAATTAGGCAGCTTAAAGGAAATTGTAAGAATGAGTTTAGCAGATGTCAGAAAAATTATTTTTGACTTGAGACCAATGGCTTTAGATGACTTAGGACTCATTCCAACTTTGCAAAAGTATATACAAACCTTTGAGGATCGTAGTAAATTACATATTGATCTAATTGTTTTTGGTAAAGAACATAAGTTGGAAAGTTCATTTAAGGCAGCAGCTTTTCGCTTAGTTCAGGAATGCCTAAACAATGTGTACAAGCATGCGAAAGCTAATTTTGTCCAAATAAAGGTTGAGTTTCAGCTGGAAAACATGTTTATTGTCGTAAAAGATGATGGAATTGGATTTAATGTGAGTGAGGTTAGCAAAAAAGGACAATCGTTCGGAATAATGGGAATGAAGGAACGTTGCCAATTACTGAATGGCAGAATCGGCATTACGTCCAATAGCCAAGAAGGGACTAGAGTGGTGTTTCAAATACCGCTACAGCCCGCGTCAGTATTCAAAAGTACCGGCAAACAGGGAGGGTAATAACGGTGGAAAAATTGTTGGATGAAATTAAAATCGTGTTAGTAGACGATCATCAATTGTTTCGTGAAGGCGTAAAGAGAATACTCGATATGGAATCTGGTTTCAAAGTGGTGGGCGAAGGTTCAGATGGAATGGAGGCTCCCAAGCTAGTAGCTGAATACAGACCAGATGTATTATTGATGGATATTAATATGCCAAATGTCAACGGTGTTTCGGCTGCAGAAGAGGTAGTAAAAATTAGCCCAGAAACAAAAGTAATCATTTTATCCATTCATGATGATGAAGGATATGTCTACCGCACACTGCGTTCAGGAGCATCCGGTTATTTACTAAAGGATATGGGGACTTCTGAATTGGTAGAAGCGGTACGCGTAGTTGCCCAAGGTGGAGCATATATCCATCCAAAAGTGACCGGTAAGTTAATCGACGAATTCCGTCGCTTAAGCGAGCAGGAGGAGTCAATGGATCGTAGTATTACGTTCGAAGAGTCACCAGTGATGGATCCGCGTATCATTGAATCCTTGACGCGTCGTGAGCGTGAAGTTTTGCAATTAATGGCAGAAGGGAAAAGCAACCGAATGATCGGTGAATATTTATTCATCAGTGAAAAGACGGTTAAAAACCATGTAAGCAGTATTTTACAAAAGCTAAATGTACAGGATCGTACTCAAGCTGTGGTTATATCCATCAAGAATGGCTGGGTAAAGCTGTAAGATTTTTAAGCGGATCATACATCATTTATGAAAAATGAGTGTGGAGAAAGCAACCAAGTCAAGCAGTACGGCATACCTTATTACAGGAGGGGATGACCGTGTTGGCTGATTTTATGATCTGGTTGTTTGCAGCATACGGCTGCTCCGCTCTTTTGCTGAAAATGTTCTATATCTGGATGGAGTCAGGCAGGGCCACTTCTATTATGGAGCCTTTGACCTTGACACATTATCAACTACTTTTGCATAATTCAGAGCATCGAGTTGAAGAGGCTGTACGTACCCTGATGTTTCAATCTGGTTTATATGGACAGCCAATTAGTATTAGTTTTGTGGATGAAGGCTCTTCTGACGATACGCCGCGGATGACGGAGATATTATACCGAGTCCATCCAGATACCATAAGAGAACAACAAGCAGGAAGAGAATCGGTCGTTGTCATCGATTTACGAACGGTTGGAAAAGAGGCTAGCTAAGTTATAGGCTGGTCTCTTTTTTCTTGCATGCTCCCTTTGTCTTTTTTAAGAATAAGGACAAGGGGGGATCGACATTATGCATGAATATGTTCTTTATTTAAAAGAAGATGGACATTCTGTCTTAGCATATATTACTCCGTGTTTCCAGGTAGACAAGCAATTTTGGAATGAGCAGAACGGGCAAAGATTGTACATTATTGGAAAAAGTACATCACTCTCCTTACTTTTCGGGATAAGAGACAGGGTGAACAGAAAAATTACGCAGCAAGCTGCCGCTGGTCAAGTTGCTTCTCATACACTCAAGCAGGCACGTCTGGTGGCTCAAGGCTACACGAAAGAAGTAAATCGTCTATCCGTAAGGGAGACAGGTGAAAATTATTCCTACGGGCGATCCTGCTCCTTTAGCTTCGAAGAATTGGAGGGGGAGGGGAGGGCTTGTGAATCTCATATGCTTGAAAAACAAAATGTAATAGAATTCCTTGCTAGCAACAAGCAGCAGACGCATCAGCTTTATCTTAAGCTACAAGGCAGGGCGTTATTATTAGAAGAAGTTAAAAGGTTGAGCTTTCAGAAATCCTCCTATATAACCCTAAATCATTCAGATCACCTTATCATGTCATTGCATTGGCTTGTTTTGCAGGGAAAAGCAGAGTGGCGCCCAAGTGTTAGTCTTGAACTACATCGTTGTTGGTGGCAGCATCAACTGTCCTATCATTGTGAGCGGTGCAATAGTTTCAGGGAAATTGAACAAACAAGCTGCTATAGCTGTCAACAACCCTGCGCCTACTGTTATAATTGCCTTTCGATGGGGAGATGCAAGAGCTGTGTACCTCTAATATTTGTGCCTGCCAGTCTGTCCGGTCATCTGGATGCTGATACGCAACATTGCATTTCCTCAAAAACCATCCTGCAATGGAATGGACAATTTTCTAGGAGGCAAGCAATCGTAGCCAAAAAGGTAAGAGAATTCGTTTTTTCCAAAGAACGGAGATTTCTAATCTGGGCGGTTTGTGGGGCAGGGAAAACAGAGCTCGTGTTTCCAGCGGTCGATGCAGAATTGGCACGTGGAGGAGCTGTGTGTATCGCTACCCCTCGTAAAGATGTCGTTTTAGAACTAGCACCACGTATACAAAACGTATTTCCTTCCATTTCAGTCGTGGCTATTCATGGGAGCAGTCAGCAAAAATGGGAGCAAAGCCAACTGATGATTTCGACTACCCACCAGATGTTACGTTGCTACCAGCGTTATTCTTTGATAGTAGTTGACGAGGTAGATTCTTTTCCTTACCACCAAAATAAGACTTTGTATCATGCTGTGAAGCGCTCGTTACTACCACATGGCAAGATTTTATATCTTAGCGCTACACCCCCACGCTATCTCCAGCAAGAACTAGTAAAAAAACGAATGGATAATCAAGCATTCCCTTTTCACAAAAAGCTTTCTCTTACTTCCTCTACACATGCTATTCTGCCAGCTAGGTTTCATGGACATCCACTTCCTATTCCAACAAAGCTTGTTACAACCCACTTGCGTCAAAGTATTCATGTATTACAGCCCATTACTCCCTTATTATTTTTTTTACGAAGTAGTATACAGGCACACAGGCAGGTCTTTATATTTGTGCCGCGAATTGAGGAAATTCCCTTTGTGGTAGCTTATGTTCAGCACTTTTTTACGGATATGAGAGATAAAGTAGAAGGGGTACACGCTTCAGATCCTGCACGTGAATATAAGGTGCGTGCTTTTCGAGAAAAGGAGTACATGATCTTAGTAACGACTACGATTCTGGAACGCGGAGTAACCATTCCTCGTAGCGATTGCATTGTACTAGAGGCAGATGCCCCTATCTTCGACGAAGCTTCGCTAGTCCAGATAGCAGGAAGAGTGGGACGGTCCAGTGATTATCCAAAGGGACAGATTCTCTATCTCATGAATAAGAAAGCTTCTGGCCCTGCTCAAGCTATCAGGCATATTAAACGAATGAATCGCTTGGCAGAAGAGACTGCAACAATGATAGAATGAGGGGAATAAATGATGAAATATTGTTTGGTCTGTAAAAATCCGATTCAAATTGCTGCAAAAACAAGACAAGTAATTCATCATCTATCAAAGAATGTGCCTGCTTTCTTTTATCCAAGGTGCTTCTATCAGCTAATGCAGCTACTTTTATGTGAGAAATGTGTTTCAAATGCTATACTTTTGCTGAAGCATATCTGTAAAATGTGTGGTAGAGCATGTGCAGGACAACCAGAGCTATGCCGAGATTGTAGTCGACATAGGGAAGGGCTGAAAGGAAATCGAAGCGTAATCCAGTATAATGAATGGACGAAAGACGTAATAAAACAGTGGAAGTATCAGGGCGATGAGCGATTGTATTCTATCTGTGCAACTTTGATATTATTAGGTTATCGGTTTCATTATGGTCTGAGGAGAAGGATTGATCTTATAAGTTACGTTCCAATGCACAGGATTCGGTTACAAGAACGGGGATTTAATCAAGCGCAGAAGCTAGCCGAATATGTGGGGTATCATCAGAAAATTCCTTGTGTTCCGCTATGGGAGCGTCAAAAGGAAACCGAAAAGCAAAGTAAGCAAAAAGGACGGGCAGCACGTTTTGAAAGTATGCAGGATGCATTCGTGATTCATCCGAGCCTGCATACTACATCTCATTGTTTTCAGCCATTTTCTATTTGGCCAAAAAAAACCAGTTGGCGAGTACTGATAGTAGATGATATTTTTACAACAGGGGCAACAATTGAAGCATGTGCTAAGGTACTTTCGTACTATGCGAAAAAACAAAATCTTCAGTTATCCGTCTGTAGTCTCACATTGGCTCGTTAAATTATGGAAAAAAGAAAAACGGCAAATCTATTAATGCAAATTTGCCGATGAAAATAATAGGTAATTATGTTTTTCTGGTACAGAAGACTTATAATTGAGTTAGGATTTGTGGCCCATCTGCCGTAATAGCAAGAGTGTGTTCGTACTGAGCTGATAATTTCCCGTCACGCGTACGTGCTGTCCACCCATCTTCTTCATCTACGACTGCATGATAAGTTCCTACATTCAGCATGGGCTCAATGGTGAGAACCATGCCTTCCTTCAAGCGAACTCCTTTACCAGCAGGCCCAAAGTGTGGAACATAAGGATCTTCATGCATTTTTTGGCCAATTCCATGGCCGGTAAAATCGCGGACGACTGAGTATCCGCGCTCTTCGGCGAATGTTTGAATAGCATGGGAGATATCGCCGATACGATTGCCAACAACTGCTTGCTCAATCCCTAGATACAGAGCCTCTTTGGTGGTAGTCAATAGACGATCGGCTTCCTCTGAGATTTGTCCTACTCCATATGACCAAGCAGAGTCGGCCAACCATCCGTTAAGATTAACAACCATGTCAATCGTTACGATGTCACCATTTTTTAATTCCTTTTTAGAAGGGAATCCGTGGCAAATGACATCGTTAATTGATGCGCATGTGGCATAAGGATAGCCATGATAGCCTTTTTGCTCAGGTTTGGCACCATGTTCTTTTAGGTAACGTTCTACGAATTGATCAATTTCCCAAGTCGTAATACCTGGTTGAATCATGGTAGCAATTTTTTGGTGGATACTAGCCAAAATGATGCCAGCCTGACGCATGAGTTCAATTTCTTCCTTGGTTTTAATAACGATCATGGTAAGACCTCCATGTACTTGATATTTGCCTAAAGTTTATTCAGTCGACTAGAAAAACTGTACACGGCGCTGAATTCAAGCAATAAACATAAGTATAAGTAATGATAACATATATTTTTCATGCCAAAAACAAAGTGAATTAGGGAGGAATAAATTATGGGATTAGGACAACTAGCAAACTGTCCAATATGTGATGTGCTGTTTGTGAAAGGAATAAGAGATGTATGTCCATCATGCTATAAAGAACAAGAGAAGCAATACGAATTATGTGCTAGCTTCCTGAGAAAAAGGGAAAATCGCGGTGCTACCATTTATCAATTGAGCGAAGGTACGGGTGTCGAGGTGAAAGAGATTACTCGATTTATTCGTGAAGGACGGATTTCAGTTCAAAGCAACCCGAACCTTGGATACCCATGTGAAAGCTGTGGGGAAATTATTCAATCAGGGGCTATGTGTACAAATTGCTCAGGTAAGCTACAACGTGAAATTACACAACAAATTGACGTTGAACGTCGTCTTACGGATGATGAGCGAAAAACAAATCAGGTCTATAAGTTTAGAAAAGAATAGGACTATCCAACCAAACGATTTTGGATGATTAGAAACATTAATCGTTTTCATAAGAAAAGCCGATGTTACTACTAGAGCAAGCAAACGGTGATTTTCTATCCTGTAGCTAAGAACATGCGGTCCGCTTCTTAAATATGGGGGGTGCCGTAAGTTCTTTCTAGCGCAAGTCTCAATGATCGAGGTGATAATATGCGTATTAATGAAACCAACCGCACAGGAATGATACAAGCCTACAATAAGGCTAATAAGGTGCAGCAGAATAGCCAATTAAAGCATAAATGGGGAAAAGATGAAGTTTCAATTTCTACTGAGGGAATGGAACTTCTCAAGCTAGGGGAAGAACAAGAAATGGACTCAGCTCGTCTAGCTAAAATTTCTGAACTAAAAAGCAAGGTTGAAAACGGTACATATCAAGTGCCTAGCGATCAAATCGCTGAGAAATTCATTGCTTTTTGGAAAAAATCGTAGAGGAGCGACAGGGAGCTCATGGCGCATGTAAACGAACTCTTTGCCGTGTTGGATAATTTGACGGAGCTTCACCAAGCGCTATATACACTAGCGATGGAGAAGCGAGAAGTTTTGGTAAAAAACGATATGCAACAATTAACTGACCTTGTCAAAAAAGAGCAACAGTTGTTAAAGGCTGTTCAGAGAACTGAGCTATTGCGTAAAGATATGACCAACACGATCTTTAATGAAAAGGGTGTAGCTGTTACGGATGGAACCCTACAAGATGTTATTAGATTGTGTACGGATGTAGAGATGAAAAATCAGTTAGCTCAGCGTCGGGAAGAATTACTCAGAGTCATTGGAAAATTGAAGGAAGAGAACGAGCAAAATCAGCAGTTATTGGAGTACTCCCTTGACTTTGTCAATATGAGCCTTGACTTGTTCACTGATCGACCGGAAGAGGACTTTATTTATAAAAACCCAGTGAATCAACAGTTACACTCGTCAATGAATCGTTCTATTTTTAACCATAAGGCATAGAAAGGAGTGTCCATATGAGATCAACCTTCCATCTACTTGAAGTAAGTAAGAGAGCGTTGTTTGCACAACAGGCTGCTTTAAACGTAACAGGACACAATGTTGCAAATGCCAATACCATTGGATATACTCGTCAGCGCGTTAATATGGCTGCTGCGACTCCAATCCCGGGACCTGGAATGAATGCAGACCGTGCACCGGGTTTACTTGGTACCGGGGTGTATGCAACAGATATTCAACGCATTCGGGAAGATTACATAGATGGTCAATATCGGGCTGCGGCTAAAAATACAGGCTATTGGAATGACATGGTTAAAACGATTAGTAACATAGAGGATATTATGAATGAACCGTCCGAAAATGGCTTACAGAAGGTTATGGATCAAATGTGGAAAGGGTGGGAGGATTTATCCGGAGACCCAAGGAACCAATCTGTACGTTCTGTTTTACGGGAACGAGCGGTGGCAGTAGCCGACACATTTAATCATATGCACAACCGCCTTACACAACTACAAGATGATTTAAATAATGAGGTAGCCGTACAAGCCAACTCTATTGATTCCATTGCCAAGCAAATCGCGTCCATTAATAAACAAATCGGTGATGTTGTACCACATGGTTACCAGCCGAATGATTTATATGACCAACGCGATGTTCTCATTGATAAGCTTTCTGCGATGGCTGAGGTTAAGGTTACGCCAACAGAACGTGGCATGGTCAATATTACCATAGGTGGACAACCACTTGTGAACAATTCTACTTCTGTTGAAGTGAAAGCCACAAAAAACACCGCAACAGGAAAATTTGATGTTACCTTGGGTGGAGGAGAGTTTAAACCGCTTAAGGGAACGGGAACATTGTCAGCAGCAATTGAAGGAAGAGATGAAACTACGGCTAATATGCTACAAAAGGTGAATTCTCTCGCTGTTAATTTAGCTCGTGAGATAAATGAAGTTCATAAAACGGGCTACAACCTTGATGATATTAAAAATGGTACTCAGGAAGGTCTTAATTTCTTTGTTATTGACGGGGGAAAAGACAATCCGACAAGTGCAGCAAATATTAAAGTAAATCCTGAGATTTTAAAAAGCTTAGATAAAATTGCAGCAGCTAGAGCTGATGCAACAGGGAAAGTTAATGATGGAAATAACCAAAATGCTCTGGAGATCTCCAAAATTAAAAATAAACTAATTCCCGCGGGAACAGGCAACAATCCGAATGATTTTCCGCAATCCTCAACCATTGACGACTTTTATCGCCACACGATCGCTCAATTGGGTGTAGATGGTCAGGAAGCAATCCGTAATTTTAAAAATGCAGAAACGTCTTCAGACATGATTCTTATGAACCGTGAGTCTGTATCAGGAGTTGATACCGATGAAGAAATGACGAACCTTATCAAGTTTCAGAAGGCATATAGTGCAGCGGCTCGTGTAATGACCAGCATGGATGAGATCTTAGACAAAATCATTAATGGTATGGGGCGTGTAGGTTTGTAGGTTACTTGAGAAGAGCGTCGTATGTTGCGACGCTTTTTTTAAAACGGTATTTTGTACAACAGGAAGAGATGAAAGGGAATAACTTGTGTTTCTAACTCACGGGAGCATTACGCAATAAATAAAAATTGAGCTAGACATGTACAAGGAGGCAAACCAAATGGCGATACGTATCACACAGAATATGATGAATAACACCATGGTACGCAATATTAATAACTCTATGAGCCAGATGAGTAAATCTTATCAGCAACTTTCTACAGGGAAACTAGTGTCTCGTCCGTCTGATGACCCAATCGTTGCTGCTAGAGGGATGTATTATCGAACTTCTCTAGTGGAAAATGAGCAATTTCTGCGCAATGCTGGACAAGCCAAAACATGGATGGAATCCTATGATACATCTATGGATGAGGTTGGAAAAGTATTTGGCCGGGTTCGTGATCTATTAACTGGTTCAGGTAATGGTACGTATTCAAAAGAAGAAACAAAGAGTATTGCTGCTGAGATTGAAGAATTAAAAAAACATTTGGGTGATTTGGCTAACCAAACCGTGAATGGGAAGTATATTTACGGAGGCGACAATAATAATAAGCCACCGTTTGAAATAAAAACACAACCTGGTACTGGTAAAGAAGAGTTCGTTTTTACATCCAACGAAGGTAAAGTAGAAATGGAAATGAGTCAAGGGGTATTTTTCCAAGTAAACATTAGTGGGAAAAATATTTTTGATTCGCCAGCAGGTGAAAATATTTTTAAAACCTTAGAAGACATCGTAGGAGATCTAAACGCAGGGAATTCTGCAGCGGATTATTTAGATAGAATGGACAATCACATTAATAACTTGCTGTTAGAGCGTGCTGCTTTAGGAGCGCGTTCTAATCGTTTAGAATTAATGACTGATCGACTTGATGCTGATAGTGTCAGCATTACTTCCATGATGTCTAGTAATGAAGATGCAGATGAAGCAGAAGTTATTACGAACTTAAAAATGCAAGAAAACGTACACCGAGCTGCTTTAGGAGCAGGCGCACGAATTATTCAACCATCGTTACTTGATTTTCTAAGATAAAGGCGGAAGGGGAGTAGTAGAATGCAACTAGCTTCTTTATCTATGAGATCTACTCCTCTCTTGCTAAACTTGCAAAGTAAGCAAGGGAAGCAAGAGATTGAGCAGCCAAGAGCAAGCATGGAAATAAAACAGGAAGCGGCTATTCTGGAAATTCGCCAGCCTCAAGGGGAATTGCAGATTGATTCCAATGAAGCACGTGAAAATATCGATATGAGAGGCCCGTTACGACGGTCTAGTGATAATGCCGAGTATGGCTATAACAAAGTAATGGAAGCGATTGAGCAAGCCGGAGTTGAAGGAGATCAACTGCGTGCTTTTGAACGTGGGGGTAACGCTATCGCTGAGATCGCTTTTGAAAAAAGCATCATGTTTTCAGGTGAAGGAGTCGTAGCTGCGGGTTCTCTTATTGGTGATGGTATTGAAATGCGTTATGAAGCCAAGCCCGTAGAGATCAAATTTACACCAAGAGGGGCAAAAATTGAGACAACCGTCAACCCACCTGTTCACAAATATACGCCTGCCAAGGTAGAGGCGTATGTAAAACAGTGGAATCGGCTGGATATCGAAGTCGTAGGTTTAAATGTGGACGTAGCTAGATAAGAGGTGTTGTCTAATGATGTATCAACAGGAAAAAATGGGAAAACTTTATATTGTAGAGGGTATGATTGGTTTTTCTAATTTGCATGAGTATCAATTAGTGCAAGAAAATCCAGAAATGCCTTTTTTGTCTCTTCAGTCATTGGAAGAACAGGGGATTAGTTTTTGGGTGGTAGATCCGTTTCTTTTCTTTAAGGATTATGAATTTGATCTACCTCGTTCAGTGAGAGAAGCCTTGGAGATTACGGAAGAGTCTCAGGTGGTGATTTTGTCAGTCATGACAATACGAGGAAAAGACCAAATCACAGTTAATTTAAAATCACCTCTTGTCATTAATGTGGAAAACAGAAAAGCTACACAATTTATTCTGCAAGGAGATCATTACAATTTGCGGCAGCCCCTCCTTTTACAAAAAGAGAAGCCAGTGACAAAGTAGGTGATAAATATGTTGGTATTAGCGCGTAAAAAAAATGAGTCCATCATGATTGGCGATCAGATAGAGATAAAAGTGATTGCAGTTGAGAAAGACTTTGTCCGTATCGGCATATCGGCTCCACGCGATATTAACGTTCATCGAAAAGAAATATATGTAGCCATTCAGGAAGAGAATCAATTAGCTGTACAAACAAAAGTAGATTGGACCCAACTAGCCCAATGGTTAGGAACTGAAAAAAAACTTGAAGATGAATAAGCTTCAAGTTTTTTTTTGTCTTTTTCAATTTCCTTCATTTGTAAATAAATAGTTTTGTTAAAAAAGCTATGAAAGGTATAACGAATTACCGATATATGTAGTATGAGAAGTTAGTAAGCTAATGTTACATGCGATTAGAAATTTACTGAGCTGAGCTATCAATGATCTATTGTCTTGGAAAGGAAATATTTGAATACCATGGAAAAATATTGGGGTGTTATGCGAGGAATGATTGGACTGTCAACGACTTGTGGAGAGGCAATCGAATTACTACATGAGCGTTTGCATCAGAATCAGATCCATGAAATGGCCTATTTAATGGCAGATATCGCTGATGCATGCAATCAATTAGAAAAGTCAACAGGGATGATTTCGCCTTTTTTGCTAAAAGACAACCGTCTGGAAGAGTTAACAAAATTCAGAACTGAAATACTAGAGAAGTTGGTAGGTGCTTTTGAACAATCGGATCAGGTGCTAGCCATTCAAGTATTATCGTCACAAATGATCCCATTACAAAAAGAGTGGCAAGAGGAAATGACACGTCATGTAGTCCCTCACGTACTCTCATAAGTATGTCTTTAACAAAATTTGATAAACAGTAAGAAATATGGGGGAATCTGCAAATGTCGACAACAACTAAGAAAACGCTTGTGCCGGAGTATATGCTATCTTTCCAATGCATCGGTACAGAGTGCGAGGATACTTGTTGCGCTGGATGGAAGGTCACGGTTGATCAGGATACGTATAAGAAATATAAACGTTTGAAAGATGAAGAATTGTCACCAATTATAGATCGGAATATAAAGCGAGTTCGCTCTAAGGCCTCAACTGGTAATTATGCCAAAATTATGATGGATTCTTCAAATAGCTGTGTGTTTCTGAACGAACAGAAATTATGTAGTATCCAACTAAAAAAAGGGGAAGATTATCTCTGTAACACCTGTAAAACCTACCCTCGCACCTGGAACAATGTGAATGATGTTGTTGAACGAGCAGCAACCATCTCCTGCCCAGAAATAGCGAGATTAGCACTTCTTAACCCAGAAGGAATAGGATTTCAAGAGCAATTAGAGAGTGTTGAGATAGGTTTGCACTTCGCTGGCGATATCGATACCTCTAAGCATATAAAAGGGAAAAAACTCCAAAAATACTTCTGGGAACTGCGAATTTTTACGATTCAAGTCTTGCAGTACCGACAATATAAGTTTGAGGATCGCTTACTATTTTTAGGGTTATTCTTTCAAAAGGTTCAAGAATATGTGAACAATTCTGAGGTAGATCAAGTTTTACAGCTTATAGGTTCCTATACCAATATGCTGCAAAGCGGTACCATTGATCAAATGTTTGCCGATGTGCCTGTTAACCATACCATTCAGATGAAGTTGTTAAAAAAGTTGACGGATCAACGTTTCATCGAAGGTGGAGTTCATGGCCGTTATATAGAGTGTTATACAGAGTGCTTGTTGGGACTTGAGCATTTCGAGGGTATGGAAGAGGAAGGCACCCTTTCTAGATATATAGACGCTTATGAAAACCATTACCAACCATTCATGCAGAATCATGAGTATATTCTAGAAAATTATTTGGTAAATCATGTATTTTCCAAGCTCTTCCCAACTGCTCTTGATAAGGATATTTTTGAAGAATATGTTATGCTCGTTATTCGTTATGCATTGATTAAATTGCAATTAATCGGAATGGCTAGACACCATAAAACAGCGCTTTCTACAGACCATGTTGTGAAGCTTATTCAATCATTTGGACGAGCTGTCGAGCATAATCAATCCTATTTAACGAAAATGAAAGGCTTGTTGGAGGAAAATGGGTTCACGACAATGGGATATATGTCCATTTTAATTAAAAATTAAAACACAGAGTCAAAAGTCATACAGAGCTGTAGCTCTATCCAAATAATAGGAACCAGTCAGGCCCGCTATATGGCTGTTCGTTATTATTTTAACGACCATACCTACCTGAACGAAAGGGGCCCTCTCATTTGATGGGGTCCCTTTTTTTATTTTAATGAGGAAAAGAGCGCTACCACTCAATTTCTACCAGCAATATGCCGATACTTTAGATAGAAGATGAAGATGACGGAGGGATTACTGTGGAAATTCGTCAAAATGGAAATGCAGGTTCGAATCCTCAAGAGCTAACCAAGCCACCATTAGATGCTACTATAAAACCGAAGCCTTCAACAGAAAAAGACGTGGTTCAAGCTATTGAGCATAAGGATGCTTTTCAAAAAGAATTACAAAAGGAAATATCAGCTTTAAATAAATTTATGCAAGCCAAAGAAACGCATTTAAAATTCAACCTACATGAAAAATTAGGTGAGTACTATGTACAGGTGATTGATAATCAGACTGATGAAGTGGTCAGAGAGATCCCATCTAAAAAGATGATGGATACAGTTGCCCAAATGTACGAACTAATTGGTATTATGGTTGATCGAAAAATTTAGGAGGGGTTCAAAATGGCAGGTCCAATGAGAATATCTGGTCTAGCTTCAGGTCTTGATACTGAAACAATGATTCAAAAATTAATGAAAGCGGAACGATCTCCAATGGAGAAATTGCTTCGTAAGCGTCAAAAAGAAGAATGGACGCGCGACAGCTATCGCGAGCAAAATGCATTATTGCTAGAGCTAAATAATAAAGTAAGTAAATTGCGTCTGACTTCCGATTTTACAAAGCAAAAAGTATCTTCTTCCGATGACGCTAAAGTAACAGCAAGTATTACAAAGAAGAATTCTACAACGCAGTACGATGTATCTAATGTTCAGCTTGCGAAACCGGGTACTGGTGTTTCCGTGAAGTTTAAGGTTAGCGATGATATCAAGGATAGTAATACAGAAATAAATAGTTCCTTTGATTTTACACTGAAGGGTACTGATGGCTCAGACGAAGTCACCATTTCAGTAGGTGAAAAAGACACAATTGAGTCAGTTTTAAATAAAATTAATAGTGAGTCCAGTAAGACCGGCGTTAAAGCTTTTTATTCGAATACGGACAAATCTATCGTTTTCACATCTCAGGTACCTCCAACTACGGAAA
Source organism: Brevibacillus sp. 7WMA2 (assembly GCF_010748895.1). Classification (NCBI taxonomy): domain Bacteria; kingdom Bacillati; phylum Bacillota; class Bacilli; order Caryophanales; family Paenibacillaceae; genus Brevibacillus; species Brevibacillus sp. 7WMA2. The sequence goes on along the minus strand of NZ_CP048799.1, from coordinate 3,443,940 downwards.
GTACTACTCAGGAATCTGCTATTAAAATTACAACTAGCGGTGGAAGTAATAAGCTTAATATTACTGATGGTGAGATAAAACAAAACTTTACTAAAGTTGATTCTACAGGAACACCTGAATCAAATTATACGAAGACAGGCTTTACAGGTGCACAAGATTTTAAAGGCATCGTAAAACAAGCCGGAAAAGCTACTGTAAATGGTGTTGAATTTGCTTTAGATTCCAAAAACACACTTGATTTTGATGGTATGAGCTTTACTTTTAAAGATAATATCGGTGTCGGTGATAAAAAAGTAGTCATTTCTACAGTCAAAGATACGGAGTCAGTTATGACTGCTATCAAAGAGTTCGTTGATACCTATAACAAGGTAATCGATCAATTTAATAACAAGCTGACAGAAAAAGTGTACCGCGATTTCTACCCGCTTATTGATGAAGAAAAAGAAGCAATGAAAGAAAAACAAATCGATAAATGGGAAGAGAAAGCGAAGAGCGGTCTGTTAAAAAGGGACAGTATTTTATCTGATGTGCTCACACAGATGCGCAGCTCGTTCTATACTCCTGTAGAAGGAGTAGAACCGCCAAAAAATACACTTGCTAGCATTGGAATCGGTCCAAAGAAATCCGATGGTCTGGGCAGTAAGTTTGATTACATGGAAAACGGTAAGATTCACATTGATGAAGAAAAGCTTAAAGATGCCTTGTCAAATGATCAGGAAAGAGTTATTGCTCTCTTCACAAATGGTAGCGGGATTACTTCAGGATCTGATTCATTCAAATCCCAAGGTCTTGCTCAACGTATTTATAGTCAGACGAATGCTGCTATGAAAAAAATTGGGGAAAAAGCGGGTCGGACAGGTACAACCAGTGATAATAGCCTAATTTCAAAGGATATCCGAGATATCAACACTCGCATTAATGCTTGGGAGAAGAAACTAAAAGATAAAGAAACAAGTCTGTGGAAAAAATACTCGGCCATGGAGCAAGCGATTAATAAGCTTAATGCTCAAGGCTCGAACCTGTTATCTAAATTCGGTGCGTAATGGTTTTGAGGAATAAGGAGGGGAATGCATGAATCAGACGGCTGCACAAATCTATCAACAGAACCAAGTAAAAACAGCCTCGCCAGGCGAGCTTACGTTAATGCTGTACAATGGGGGCATCCGTTTTAGTAAAGAAGCAAAGATAGCTTTGGAGAAACAGGACGTTCAAAAAGCTCATCAGAGTATTATTAAGGTACAGGATATTATCCGAGAATTAATGGTTACGTTAGATCAAAACGTAGCAATTTCTGAGCAGTTTTTGCTGATGTATGATTATATGTATAATCGTACAATTGAAGCGAATTTGAAAAAGGACGGCGCCATCATCACGGAAGTAGAAGAGTTTTTTGTGCAATTCCGCGATACATGGAAACAGGCAATGCTGATTGCGAGAAGGCAGCCAGAAGGAAATCAGATATAATGACGAATGTTTCTGCGATGGATGTAGCGAGCAATATCCTTATCCTTACTGAAAAACTAATGGAAATCCTGAAGCATGATGAAGAACCGAATCCCGATGAGTGGAACTCCGTCCTTGAACAGCGAGAAGAGCAAATTACGCACCTAGGTAAACTGCAAGCACTAGGCATAGACCTACAAGCACAGGAAAAGGAATTATTGCAGAAAAGCTATCAGCTTGATCAAGAAATCCTTTCTCTGATGAAGCAGCAGCAAGCAAAAATTGAAGAACAGCTACATCAGGTAAACAAGGCGAAAGTAGCAAACAAACAGTACGCTGGTGAAACGACTCATGTTGCCTATGGAGCTTTCTTTGACAAAAAAAATTAAGATATATGCTAGTTTTTACACGAAAAAATGGTCGAGCAATCGACCATTTTGTTTCTTGCTAAAGCCCTTGGTGAGCCAAAAAGAATTTATGGCATCACATCTGCTGGAATACGTTGACCGCAAGACTGACAAGGCTTGTGGTATTCAATTCTCTCACCACAATAACAAACAAGACCAATCATCCGAGCAGGGCTTCCTACCACAAGCTGATGAGCCCCTACGTCCCTGATGACCACAGAGCCTGCTCCTACCATAGAATAGGCACCGATGGTTGTTCCACATACGATAGTGGCGTTCGCTCCTATGGATGCTCCTATCTCGACTTTGGTCGGTACTACTTTCCAAGCGCGATTGCATGCACGTGGGAACAAATCGTTCGTAAATGTCATATGGGGTCCGAGAAATACATTATCGTCAATCTCGACCCCATGATAGACAGAAACACCATTCTGAATCTTGACGTTATTTCCGATTTTTACCCCTTGATCGATGTAAACATCCTTACTAATGATGCATTGGCTCCCGATTGTACTTTGCTCTCGAATTTGTGCATTGTTCCAGATTTTCGTTCCAGCTCCAATCATGGCTTGCTTAGACACTTCTGCTGTTGGATGAATAAAGACATTTTCATGTGTCTGGTGAGACATAATTTGCCCCCTCGTCAGTCAGTTTCCCTTTTTGGAAAAGGATTATTTTTTCCCTTCCACAAATTACGCAGATGTTGCACGATGCTCCTCTTCTTAACGTATTACTAATAGAGGGTTTTAATTACGGAGACGAGGGGGAATGAACGTGAGGATACCCATCATTGATTTGACGGACGAGGTAGAATTGCTCTGGAATGAGATTAACAGTGCTGTCCAGGAAGTGCTACGTTCGGGCCATTTCGTACTTGGTAACGAGGGAAAAACGTTTGAGAAGGAAGTAGCTGACTATTTGGGATGCAAACATGCAATCACGGTAAATTCAGGTACGGATGCGTTATTTATCGCGTTGAGGGCTTTGGGAATTGGAGCAGGAGATGAAGTGATCGTCCCCTCCTTTACCTTTTATGCTACGGCTGAAGCTGTTGAGCTAGTCGGAGCGACGCCGGTGTTTGCTGAGATTAACCCAGATACATTCAATGTAGAACCGGCTGATATAGAGTCCAAAATTACCGAGCGGACAAGAGCAATTATTCCTGTTCATCTATATGGACATGCGGCTAAAATGGAACCGATGATTACGATTGCACAACAATACGGATTAGGGCTTATCGAGGACACCGCACAGGCATTTGGTGGAGAGTACTGTGGCAAGAAGCTAGGAACCTTTGGGCATTTTGGATGTTTTTCCTTTTATCCCACCAAGAATCTGGGAGCATATGGTGATGGAGGCATGTTAACCACAGATAACGATGAACTGGCAGAGATAGCTCGCAAATTACGTACCCACGGCTCGTTGATTCCTTATCAAAATGAACTTACAGGTTACAATTCGCGTTTAGATGAATTGCAAGCCTGTATTTTACGTGTGAAGCTACCTTATATTAACCAATGGAACGAAGCAAGAAGAGAAGCTGCCCAGCAATACAATCAGATGCTAAAAGACGTACCAGGCATTGTAACGCCAAAGGTAGCAGGATATGCCAAGCATGTGTATCATCAATACACGATACGGGTGAAACGTGGCTTACGCGATGAATTGCACCGTTATCTGCATCAGCAAGGAATTGGTGCAATGTTATATTATCCTACTCCTGTGCATCAACTGCCAGTATACCAAGCAACACAACAGCCTAAGCTAGCTGTTACAGAGCAAATGGCAACTGAGGCGTTAAGTTTACCAATGTGGCCGCGTATTACCTTAGAAATACAACAGCGGGTAGTACATGCAATACAGAGCTTTATGGCTAAAGTAGGATAGGGCAAAGGGGCGAAACTTGCTGGTGAATAGCAGGGGTTCGCTTTTTTCTTTGTTTTTTTTTGACAGTAGAAATATTTTTTACTTTTTCATCTAACTCTGGATATTCATTTGCTATAATGAATTCGTTCAGAAATACATGCTTGGGCAAGTGAGGTTACTAACATGAATGTAAAAACATTTTTTGCGGGAAGAAATCGTTCGTTGTTACTTGTTCTATTTATTGTGTTGGTTTTAATACATACCATTTATTTAAATGGAAGTGTAAGTCAACTACTACATCCGGCGGCAATTGAATTAGTTGGGCTATCTGTCATTATCTCGTATGCTATTAAGTGTAAACATATTAAAATCAAACATTTATTTCGATTATTGATCCACGGCAGAGAAAATAACATCGAAGAGACGATCAAGCGTTTTTATCAATACTCGGTTGTTTTAAAAGAGAAAGGCTACATTTCCTTGGAAAAAGAATTGATGGACGAGCCTGATTCATTTGTTCAGCGGGGGGCGTTGCTGGCGATCGAAGGTGTATCGGAGCAAGAACTTCGTATGATTTTAGAAAACGAGTGTAAGGGTGAACAGCATCGCTACCAGCAAATGGGCGGAATGTTTCGATTGGTTGCCCTGCTGGCGCCTGGAATGGGGCTGGTTGGGACGCTATTGGGGATGACAGGAGTATTACAAACCCTGTCCGATTTTACGCAGACAGGCCAGAGCCTAAGCACAGCGGTGGTAGCTACCTTGTATGGAGCCTTGCTAGCCAATCTGTTGGCGTTGCCATGTTACTATCGGTTAATGGATATTCATGATCAGGAAATGTTTGAAAAGCGGCTTTATATGGAAGGATGCGTAGGGCTACAGCGCATGGAAACTCCACGAATTTTGTTTGAAAAACTAAATTCCTTTTTACCTGCTGATCAAAAGCTAGTACTCTTAAAAATGCCTGGCAGCATGAAAGGAATTATTGAAAGGCAGAGCGAGTATGCAGGATGATCGTCTGTATGATGAAAAGGAGCTAGAGAAAAGCTGGCTATTAAGCTACAGTGATTTAATTACCTTGCTGTTTATAATTGTCATAATCATTGCGGCGATGTATTCGGCTCAGGTCAAGCAACAACAGCAAGAGCTTCAGCAGAAGGCATCTGAAACGACGGAAAAGGCCGAAATAGCAAAAGCTGAGCAAGCCGTAGCTGAAATGAAAAAGAAAGCATTGGAAGCAGAAATCCGCGAGCTGTCTGCAAAGCGTGATGTCAAGGCGATTGGTGCCGGGCAACAAGACGAACCAGTAGAGCGAAATCTACAGGTAGTGAAGGAAAAAGTGGGAGAGGCCTTGCAGGAGTTCCATATCCCCTTTGTAGAGCAAAGTGATGGAGTGATGATCCGTTTACCGGAAAATTTGTTGTTTGCTAGCGGATCAGCCGATTTAGCTCCAGATGGTCAAAAAGTCATAGACAGGCTAGCTGATGTATTACAAAAATTTCCTCATCAAGTGCGAATTGAGGGGCACACAGATGACAGTCCCATTACAAAAAGCCAGTACGTCGCTAACTGGGATCTATCTCTTGCGCGTGCAAAGGCCGTTATGCAGGAATTTGTTCAAGAACGAGGGTTATCTCCAGCACGATTCATTGTCGCTGGCTTTGGAGAAACGAAGCCTCTTGTAGAGAATACAACAGAAAAAAATCGCCAACAAAATCGCCGTGTGGAAATTACTGTACTAAGCGAGCAGACAGAATGATGGTATGATCAGCATAACGATTCATAGTAATGAATGATATATGTTTCTTTATAAGACCTCCTTTTTGAGATGAACAATAGGAGGTCTTTTTATTTATAGATGAGCCAAAAAAACTGTGGTGAACGAGAAAGAAATGCTTTTTCAGAGTTATACACAAAAAACGAGTTCTTGTGCACAACTTCTTGTGGATAATGTGGACAACTTTGTGGAAATGCGCAATTATGGGCAAGGTTACCCACAGCTGGGAAAGCTAGAGCATAAATTATTTAAAAAATGAAGTGGATAGACAGCGATGTGAGCGAGTGTCGAACCTAGATTATGCTATAGCTGTGGATAAAGAATAAAAAAGCAAAAAAGTCTTATGTGTCCAATGTGTGACATGAATTTGTTATATAGATTGAAGAAATTTTTCGAGCTAGAATACAATTAATCGACAATATCTGTAGGTGAGGAAGCCGTTTTCGAGAGCCAAATAAATTTTAAATCTCACACTGGTAATTATAGCTAAAAATGTATCGTAATTCCCTGCGTTTATAGGGTAAAGACCACGTCTCTCAACGCTAGATCGGGTCTCTTGTAGCACTCCATTTTTTGGTAAAATTACATATATGGAAATATGTTTAGCAAAAAATATGTGGGAGCGCTTTCCTGCTTTTACTACGGCAGTAAAGGCTTATTTGCTTGTAACATTAAGCCTTTCTAAGGCTGCTATGAGATGTTTAACAAAAAAATAAGGTCCACGTTGAAATTTGTCGATAATCCAGCATTTGACTTTACCATAGGCAAGGTGTATAGTCAGATCATGGATTAACAAATAGTCCACAGTTTTCTTATGAAAGGAATGTTTAATACATGCAAGGAAAAGTAAAATGGTTTAATGCAGAAAAAGGTTTTGGTTTCATCGAGCGCGATGGAGGCGACGATGTATTCGTACATTTCTCCGCTATCCAATCTGAAGGTTTCAAAAGCTTGGATGAAGGTCAAACTGTAGAGTTTGATATCGTTGAAGGCGACCGTGGTCCTCAAGCGGCTAACGTAACTAAAATCTAATTGATTTTATAATCAATACCCCCTAGGATAACTTAGGGGGTTTTTGGTGTTTATTTCTACTAAAATTTCTTGTTTCAAAAAAATCGAAATAGGTTTAAAATAGAGACAAGCCTTACTTGCTGTGTTGACGAAAGATTAAAATCAAGTGAAAATTTTTAAACATTTTGTCTTTTTTTCACGAATTTTGTTAAAACGAAAAGAAGAAACAGCAGGTTTTAATTACGTCTATGTAGAATACAAATAGCATAGACGGAAGGAGGTTGTGTCCATGAACTACAATATTCGTGGCGAAAACATTCAAGTTACAGAAGCTCTTCGGGAGTATGTAGAGAAAAAGATAAGCCGTCTCGAACGCTATTTTGACAATCTAGGGCATGTAGAGGTACATGTGACAATGCGCGTGCTTCGTGGAGAAGGAACCATTGAGGTAACCATTCCGATGACTGGCGTTATTCTCCGAGCTGAGGAAACTCACGACGATATGTACGCAGCAATTGATTTGGTTGTCGAAAAATTAGAGCGTCAAATGCGTAAGTACAAAACAAAAATCAACCGTAAACAGCGTCATGAATCAGGGGCTAAAGCGATGCCGAATATGGAAGCTTCCTCTGTAGCTGTAGCGGATGAAGAGGATGATGTACAGTTTGATATCGTAAGAACGAAGCGATTCAACTTAAAACCGATGGATTCAGAAGAGGCCATTATGCAAATGGAGCTTCTGGGCCACAACTTCTTCGTCTTTGAAAACAGTGAAAGCAATGATGTAAATGTAGTCTATCGTCGAAATGATGGACGATACGGGTTAATAGAACCAAAATAAACGTATACAATCATTAAAAAATTTAAAAATATATACAAAAAGTGGTAAAGGGGTTGTCGATTGGCAACTCCTTTACTTGTGTTTACTGATAGAGATTTGGTAAAATAGATTGTTAGAAAGTACCCTTAGGGGAACGGTGGAAGGGGTGTCCCTATGTTAGGGCTTGTAAAGAAGCTTTTTGGCGATACAAATGAACGTGAATTAAAGAAATTAGTTAAGCGTGTAGACAAAATTAATGCGTTAGAACCCCAAGTAACATTACTTACTGATGACCAATTAAAGGAAAAAACGGCGGAATTCCGTGCTCGTTTGGAAAAGGGAGAAACGCTGAATGATATATTAAACGAAGCATTTGCTGTAGTGCGTGAAGCGTCCAAACGTGTATTGGGGATGCGTCACTTTGACGTACAGCTAATTGGTGGTATGGTCCTGCAAGAAGGACGCATTGCTGAAATGAAGACTGGTGAAGGTAAAACCCTTGTAGCGACCTTAGCTACGTACTTGAATGCCTTGGCTGGTAAGGGTGTTCACATTGTAACAGTTAACGAATACTTAGCTGAGCGTGACTCCAAGATTATGGGTGAGCTGTACCAATTTCTTGGCATGACAGTAGGTTTGAACATAAACGGTATGAGTGCTGAACAAAAACGTGAGGCATACAACTGCGATATTACGTATGGTACAAACAACGAGTTTGGGTTTGACTACCTGCGTGACAACATGGTGCTTTATAAAGAGCAAATGACACAACGTCCTTTGCACTATGCAATCATTGACGAAGTGGATAGTATCCTAGTCGACGAAGCGCGTACTCCACTGATCATTTCCGGATCAGCTAATAAATCTACTGAACTTTATTATATTTGCTCCCATTTTGTAAAAAGACTGGAGTCTGAAACGGATTTTAGTATTGATGAAAAACTAAAAATCGCTACTTTAACCGATGAGGGTGTGAGCAAGGTTGAAAAAGCGTTTAACGTGGACAATTTGTACGATACCAACCATGTTACACTTAACCACCATATTACATCGGCTTTGAAGGCTCAGGTTCTGTTTAAACGTGACGTTGATTATGTTGTGCAGGATGGCGAGGTTGTGATCGTAGACGAGTTCACAGGGCGTCTGATGGTGGGTCGTCGTTACAGTGATGGTTTGCATCAGGCGATTGAAGCGAAGGAAGGGCTAAAAGTACAGAGCGAAAGCATGACCTTGGCAACAATTACGCTGCAAAACTACTTCCGTATGTATCAAAAGTTGAGCGGTATGACCGGTACAGCTAAGACTGAGGAAGAGGAATTCAAAAAAATCTATGGATTGGACGTAGTTGTGATTCCTACAAACCGCCCAATTCAACGTATAGATATGGCGGATGCGATATATAAATCCGAGGATGCCAAATATCGTGCGGTAGTAAAAGAGATCGTGGAGCGCCATAAAAAAGGACAACCTATTTTGGTTGGTACCATTTCCATCGAAAACTCAGAGAAACTATCTCACCTATTGCGCCAAAAAGGTGTACCACATAATGTACTCAATGCGAAGCAGCATGAACGTGAAGCAGAGATTGTTGCTCGCGCGGGTCAATTCGGTGCAGTAACCATCGCTACAAACATGGCTGGTCGCGGTACAGACATTCAGTTGGGTGAAGGGGTACCTGCAATAGGTGGTCTGCATATCATCGGTACAGAGCGCCATGAGAGCCGTCGTATTGATAACCAGCTACGTGGACGTGCAGGTCGTCAAGGGGACCCGGGTTCCTCTCAATTCTTCTTGTCCCTACAGGATGAGCTTATGCGCCGTTTCGGAGCTGACAACATCATGAATATGATGGACAGACTCGGAATGGAAGAAGATATGCCGATTGAAAGCCGTCTTGTATCCCGTGCTGTTGAATCTGCTCAAAAACGAGTAGAGGGTAGCAACTTTGATGCACGTAAAGTTGTCTTGCAATATGACGACGTAATGAATAAGCAACGCGAAGTCATCTATAAGCAGCGTAAAGAGATTCTTGAGCGCGATAACCTGCATGATATCGTTGAGGGCATGATAAATAGCGTGATTGAGCGTATAGTTCAGGCGTATTGCCCGAAAGAACAGATTCCAGAAGAATGGGATCTAGAGGGTCTGCTTGAAACATGCGTAAGCACATTCTTGTTCGAGGATGCGATTACGGTTTCTAATCTGAAAGGAAAAGAAGCGGAAGAGATTGAGGAGATGTTGAAAGAGATTGCTCATAAGCAATTGAAACAACGTCAGGAAGAAATTGGCGATATGATGGCCGAATTCGAAAAAGTGGTTGTTCTACGTGCTGTTGATAGCAAGTGGATGGATCACATTGATGCAATGGAACAATTGCGCCAAGGTATCCACCTGCGTGCCTATGCTCAGACTGATCCATTGCGTGAGTATCAATTTGAGGGATATGAGATGTTCCAAGGCATGATTGCAAGCATTGAAGAGGAAGTATCCTTGTATATCATGAAATCGGAAGTTGGACAAAACCTTGAGCGTCAGGAAGTAATTGATGCTGAGAAGCTAAAAACGTCTGGACCATCTGATGAAGCTGGAGCATCTGAGCCAGAGCAAAAAAACAGAGCACAACGCCGTGCAGATAAAAAGAAAAAATAAAACAGGCCTGAGAAGAAAGCTGCTGTTCAGTTGAATGGCAGCTTTTTTGGCATATAATAAGAGCAATAAGACTGAAATGGGGGAGACAATGGTAACAGCGGAGATAACCTCATGGCTCTTAAAAATTTTATTCTTATTAAACTTTTTGTTTGCCATCGTGGTTGTTTTTTTAGAGAGACGTACCCCTGTTTCTACATGGGCATGGTTAATGATCTTATGGTTTATTCCTGTTCTTGGATTTGTTTTATATCTTATGTTGGGACAAAATTTAAGTCGAAAGAAAATTTTTAAGTGGGATAAGCATGTTTATGCTTATATGAAGCGAGAAGTAGTTAAACAGATGGAGCAACTCAAAGCCAAGAAGCTCCAGTTCCATGACCCTGTTGGCAAAGAGTATCAGGACTTAGTGTATTTACATCTAAACAATGATGAAGCACTACTGACCCAAGATAATCAGGTAGAGATTATTACGGATGGCTTGCATAAATTTGAACGCTTGTTTGAAGATATTCGCCGGGCGAGCAAACATGTCCATTTGCTGTATTACATCATCAAAAGCGATGAGCTTGGCAATCGACTGGCTGATCTATTATGCGAAAAATCACGGGAGGGAATAGAGGTTCGAGTCCTGTACGATGAGAGTGGGTCACGTTGGCTGTCTAAGGGGCTGATACGTCGAATTAGGCAAGCAGGTGGACAGATTGAGCCTTTCTTTCCTTCCAAGATTCCGCTACTAAACCTGCGTGCAAATAACCGCAATCACCGAAAGATAGTTGTTATTGACGGAGAAATTGGCTATATTGGGGGCTTTAACATTGGAGATGAGTATTTGGGTAAAAACCCTGCCTTCGGTTATTGGAGAGATACGCATCTAAGAATACAAGGCTCAGCGGTAGATGATTTACAATCACGCTTTATGCTAGATTGGAAGCAAGCATCTGGGCGGGACATGGCCTTTCGAAATTATTATCAAGCCTCGTCTGCTCCCCGTGGGGATATTCCCCTACAAATCGTTTCAAGTGGCCCCGATTCACAATGGGAGCAAATTAAAAATGGATACATGAAACTAATAGTAACAGCTAAAGACTATGTGTATATCCAGACCCCGTATCTAATCCCTGATGACAGTATTTTGGATGCGTTGCGCATTGCAGCGTTATCTGGTGTCGATGTCAAAATTATGATTCCGAATAAACCGGATCATCCCTTTGTTTATTGGGCTACTTATTCAAACGCAGGTGAGCTATTACGAGCTGGGGCAAAGGTATACACCTATGAGAATGGCTTTATGCACGCTAAAACGATTGTTGTAGACGATAAGCTTTCCACAGTAGGAACTGCTAATATCGATGTGAGGAGCTTTCGTTTAAATTTTGAAGTGAATGCGTTTCTCTACCATTCCCATACGGCTAAACAATTGGCTAAACATTTCTTAGCTGATATAGAGCTTTCATCTGAATTAACACTGGAAAAGTATAGACAACGTCCATTATCTATTCGATTAAAAGAATCGATTTCACGGTTACTGTCAGCCATTTTATAGGAGCCCACATGCTATTCGGGGCTCCTTTTTTGTTTGATAAGAGTAATACGAAAAACGGTTTTTTCTAAAGGATTTTCATCCAATTCCAGTAGACCTCCGTGCAATTTAACAATCTTATGAGCGATTGACAGGCCTAAGCCTGTTCCACCATCGGTTTGTCGAGAATGATCTCCTCTGACGAAGGGATCAAATATATGACGCTGTACATGGGCAGGAATGCCGGTACCATTGTCTGCAATCTCAATGATGATGGAATCGTTCTGCTCCTGAACAGCAATTCGGACGTTCGTTCCTGGCGGATTATATTTAATCGTATTGGAAATAAGATTGCTTATGACTCTGCTCATATGCCGGTAATCAAAATCGTACAAAATTTCGTTTTCGGGCACCTGAATATGTAATTTAAATTGTTTTTCTTCCATGTCATCTAAAAAATCGACTGTAATTTCTCTGATGAATTCACATACATCATAGGTACGAATGGAGAGGGGATACTGACCATCATCTAGAGTTAAAAAGTCAAATAACGAATTAATCAAAGCATTTACACTCTGCGATTTATTATAAATAAGCTGCAAATAACGTCTTTTCTTTTCTTCATCCACCACCATATCATCCTGTAGGGCAGAGGCGTATCCCTGAATGCTTGTGATCGGTGTTTTAAGATCATGAGATATATCCATGAGCATACGTTGCTTACTTTCCTCCAATTTTTCCTTCTCAGCGCGAGTCGCTTCTAATTTATCTGCCAAAAAGTTAAAAGCATCGCGGATTTTTCCGAATTCACTTTCCGCTTTTAGATGAATACGAGCTTGATAGTCTCCATCGATCATCTTTTTAATAGCAACGGTGATCGTATGAAGAGGAACACTAATTTTGCGAGCTGTCCACCGACTATATAAAAAGATGATAATAATGATCGGGACAAATAGGAGCAAACATGATTTAAGGATAATCTTGCTGACCTGAGATACCGTATGATCAAAATTTTTAAAGTATTGAATGTCAATGTTAATGCTGTCTCGGGGAATTTTGACCAAGCAAATATATTTCTTATTACTTTTGGTAGTAAATGGCGCAATGGAGTAGTAATAGAGCTGCTCCTCCGTATTGTCTAAAAACTGATAGAGCTGTTCCTCCGTATAATGGTAAATGGAATCCATTTTCACACCGATAACATGGATGATTTGGTGGTTAGAATTGAGGATTTCTACCCAGCCCCCGTTTTCCAAAATGGCATTTGCCCTAATATTTTCGTAGTCATCGGATACGATGTCCTTCGCCCGGTAAATGGGAGATAAGCCTTGTTCAACGCTTGAGTTGATTTGATAGACGAGATAACCGAGAGCTATCGTTAAAATGGAGCTAATAATAAATATAAAGATGCTATAATTCCATAATAATGTAGAGTGTATTTTTTTATGTTTCATTGTGAGCTGACCCTCTTTGTTTGGATGAAAAATGAACCATTTTATAGCCTAGACCTCGAACTGTTTTTACATAAAGCGGTTTTTTGGGGTCTGGCTCTATCTTATCCCGCAATTTACTAATATGAACCATGATGGTGTTATCGTCACTGTAAAAGGGATCGCCCCATACCTTTTCAAAGATCTGGCGTTTGGTAAAAACACGATTGGGCTGCTCCATAAACATCTCAAGCATTTTATACTCCGTTGATGTTAAGGGGATTTCCACCTGATTCCTGCATAGGATGCATTGCTGCTTATGTAAAGTTAAATCGCCTACAGTAAGAACGGATAGGGCCTGTGTTGTCTCATCGTTTAATGGATTCAGATGGTAGGAACGTCGTAGTTGTGCTTTGATTCGTGCTACGACCTCTAAGGGATTAAACGGCTTGGTAATATAATCATCTGCCCCCATGCCTAATCCTAAAATAATGTCGTGATCTTGACTGCGAGCTGACAAGAAAATGACGGGGAGCGTGTAGTCCTGACGTATTTGCGTAAGCAGGTGCAAACCATTTAGCTTAGGCATCATAATATCAATTAAAACTAGATCTATTGATTGATTCTGGATACAGAGAAGGGCTGCTTCTCCATCTGAGGCTTCAATGACTCGCAGGTTTTCTTTTTCTAGATATAGCCGCAGTAGCTCGACTATCTCCTGCTCATCATCGGCAACCAGGATTGTCCGATTCATTCTCTTTTCCCTCCGCTAAGTCTATAAGTAAAACACTACTCACTATTCTACACGTTTTGGAAAAACGTGGTGATATTTTTAGGAAATAGATAAAATTTCATCGTCAACAAAACCTAGAAAGGTTGCACCTGTCTTATTTTCAGCTACAATAAACAATAAGAAAATGAGTTTTAAAGGAGTAGATAGAATGGCACTGATCGACGTGGCTGATGTAAAGCAAGAAATGGCTAGTCTGTCCAAACGACTAACGGATATTAGGGGGTCTCTTTGACCTCCCAGAAAAGCTAGAGCGCATTGGTGAATTGGAGGAGCGGATGTTAGCTCCAGATTTTTGGGATGATAATGATGCTGCACAAAAAACCATTGGAGAGCTTAATGGGATCAAAAGTCTAACAGATACGATGGGACGTCTGGATGCCTCTTATGACGACTTACAGATGATGCTGGAGCTAGTGATTGAAGAAGGCGATAGTTCTCTTATTTCCGATCTGTATCAGAGTACACAAGATTTAAAGAAGAACTTTGAGGACTTTGAGCTAGAATTGTTATTGAGCGATCAATACGATAAAAATAACGCTATTTTGGAATTGCATCCAGGAGCTGGTGGAACGGAGTCGCAGGATTGGGGTTCTATGCTACTGCGGATGTATACACGCTGGGCTGAACGCAAAGGCTTCAAAGTAGAGACGCTGGATTATCTGCCAGGTGATGAGGCAGGGATCAAAAGTGTTACGCTGTTAATTAAAGGACACAATGCGTACGGATACTTAAAGGCGGAAAAAGGGGTACACCGATTAGTGCGTATCTCGCCGTTTGATGCTTCAGGACGCCGTCATACTTCCTTCGTATCGTGCAACGTCCTACCAGAGATTGAAAACGATAAAGAAGTAGATATTCGAACTGAGGATTTAAAGATTGATACGTATCGTTCCAGTGGTGCAGGGGGACAGCATATCAACACGACAGATTCTGCCGTTCGTATTACTCATTTACCAACTGGTATAGTTGTGACGTGCCAAACCGAGCGTTCTCAGATTAAAAACCGCGATCGGGCTATGAAGATGCTATTAGGCAAGCTGTTCGAGCTACAGAAGCAGGAGCAAGAGAAAACACTAGCTTCGATTCAGGGAGAACAGAAGGACATTGCTTGGGGCAGTCAAATTCGTTCGTATGTATTCCACCCGTACAGCATGGTGAAGGATCATCGGACCAATATGGAGGTAGGCAATGTGCAGGCAGTGATGGATGGAGAGCTTGATCCATTTATTGATGCTTATCTACGCTCCCAATTGCAATAAGCTTGCGTGCATGCTGACAGAAGGAGAGGCTGAAGAATGCTAGTTTTTTCAGCCTCTTTTTTTACTAGAAAAGAATTTAGAAATAAAAAATAGAAAAAGTATTGCATTTACCAGATTGCTATGTTAGACTATAGAAGTCAACACGATGCGGGTGTGGCGGAATTGGCAGACGCACCAGATTTAGGTTCTGGCGGGCGACCGTGGGGGTTCAAGTCCCTCCACCCGCACCATTTATCTGCCGGAGTGGCGGAATAGGCAGACGCAACAGACTTAAAATCTGTCGGGAGTAATCCCGTACCGGTTCAAGTCCGGTCTTCGGCACCATATAAGAACAGTGAGCACTTTTGCATAATTGCAAAAGTGCTTTTTCGTTTTTTGCGTAGTTTTTTAAGTGTGATAGTTTTGATTTATTGCTCTTTTCTAAAATGTTTTACAATCTTATGAACACTGATATAGAAGCTGAGAAAACGCATACTACTATGATATACTACATTTAGCAAATTACACCAATTTGGATGTAGCTTAGCTAATGGTAAAAACAGAGAAGCAAGTGAAGTAAAGTAGCACAGGTACAAACGGTAATGGCTATATAGTCTACTGCTCGTTTGTACCTATTTTTAGTTGCAGAGGAAAGGGAGGCATTCAAAAAATGAAACGTTTAGCAACTGTATTGATGGTAGGAGCGCTTGCTGTGGGATTAACAGCCTGTGGTGGACAACAATCACAACCTGCACCGGAAGAGAAGCCGGCGGCAGAGAAGGCAAGTGGAGATACAGCGACTGCATCAGCGGGAGAAGAAAAATTCAAACAAAGCAGTTGTGTTGGCTGTCATGGTGTGGACTTGAAGGGAGCAACCGGTCCTTCCCTAGAAACAATAGGTAGCAAATACAATAAAGATGAAATATTAGAGATCATTAAAAATGGAAAAGGCAGCATGCCAGCCAACATGTCTAAAGGCGAAGATGCAGAAACAATTGCAACTTGGCTAGCAGAAAAGAAATAGAACGAACGAATAGGGTGAGGTCCTTGGATCTCATCCTTTTTAGCCAAAATAATATTTGTAATCAATTAGAATTTTTATTATTATAAATGTATATTTATGCATAAAAATTAGGAGTGAGAGCGATGAAACGTATTGGGATTATTGGAGCCACTGGATACAGCGGTATTGAACTCATTCGTATCTTATTGCAGCATCCTGAGATATACATACAAAGTCTTTATTCTAGCTCGGCAGAAGGCAGATCATTGGCTGAATTCTTCCCTCATTTGCAGAGTGCAGATTTACCCATGCTACAGGGCATTCAGCCAGAGAAAATTGCGCAGGAGAATGATGTCGTGTTCTTAGCAACTCCGGCTGGGGTGAGTGCTGAAATAACGCCTGCTTTAATAAAGGGGGGAGTGAAGATTATCGATTTATCTGGTGACCTTAGGCTCCGATCTCCTGAGGCTTATCAGGAATGGTATAAGAAGTTACCAGCAGCGAAGGAAGTATTGCAGCAGGCTGTCTATGGCTTGCCTGAATGGAACAAATCTAAAGTAAGAGAAGCTTCGGTGGTGGCTAATCCAGGCTGCTATCCAACTGCTACCCTGCTTTCCCTGTTACCGCTGCTTCAAACAGAGTGGATCAAGCCTGACAGTATCATTGTTGATGCTAAATCAGGAGTCTCGGGTGCTGGTCGTGGAGCGTCGCTTGGTGTTCATTACAGCGAATTAAATGATAGCTTTCACGCTTATAAAGTAGGGCAGCATCAGCATACACCAGAGATCGAGCAGGGAATTTTACAAATGACGAAGAAAGAGATAGCTATTCAGTTCACCCCTCATCTGGTGCCGATGACCAGAGGAATTTTGACCACTAGCTATATTCAAATAGATAAAAGTAAGGATGTAGGCTTTACCGTTGAAGGCTTACAAAAGCTGTATGAACATGCATATCAGAAAGCTCCCTTTGTCCGTGTAAGGCCATTTGGGTCCTATCCACGCACAAAAGAGGTGCTTGGAACAAATTACTGTGATATCGCTCTTCATTTTGATGAAAGAACGGGTCGGATTATCATTTTATCCGTTATTGATAACATGGTTAAAGGTGCGGCGGGTCAGGCAATCCAAAATATGAATTTGTTGTTTGGATTTGAAGAGACGCTGGGGTTACCGAAACATGCTCTTTATCCGTAGTGTATGTGACGCTTTTACGCGAAGCGAGGTATTCTAGGTCAACTACTTATGAATAGGAGACTTGTAAAATGCTACATGAGGTTATGGTAATCAAATGCGGTGGAAGCATGCTGGAGCAATTGCCTGAATCTTTCTACAACAAGCTTGCTTCCCTGCAAGCAGAAGGAAAATCTATTGTAATTGTACATGGAGGCGGACCGGCGATAAATCAAATGCTAGATCAATTGCAGATCGAGCCAATCTTTTCTAACGGATTGCGAGTAACGGATGAGGCTACCATGCAAGCCGTGGAAATGGTATTAAGCGGTCCAATGAATAAATTGATCGTTCGAAAGCTATTGCATGCAGGGGGAAAAGCATGGGGATTAAGCGGAGTAGATGGTTCCTTATTGCAAGCAGTAGAGAAAATGGATGGCTTAGGACTGGTAGGAAAGATTACAGCAGTGAATCCAGCACCTCTTCAATTGTTGCTTGCGAATGGCTATATTCCAGTCGTGTCACCTATTGCCGTATCAGAGGATGGTAACACACGATTTAACTGCAACGCAGATACAGCGGCAGGGGCGATTGCATCTGCCCTAGGCGCGAAACAAATGCTGATGCTAACAGATGTGCCGGGAATTTGGGAGGAGAATGAGCTAGGGGAAAAACAACTGCTGCCAAGCGTCACGATTGGAGACATCCAAATGATGATTCAGAACCAAATGATTACGGGGGGAATGATTCCGAAGGTTCAAGCCGCTTTAGACGCACTGGCCCAGGGAGTTCAGGAGGTTGTTATTTGTAAGGGAGCGGCAGAAACGCTTGATGGTTTGGTAAAAGGAAGAGCTGTAGGTACTTCCATTTCGGCCGGGATGCCTCGTGGAAAGGACTCACAGGCCTTCGTTGCAACAGAAATTGATTAGAGAAAAAGGAGAGAGATCGCTCATGACTGTTTATACAGAAAAAATGCATGTGATGAATACTTATGCACGTTGGGATGTTACGATTGTCAAAGGGAGCGGTACCACGGTCTGGGATCATACAGGAAAAGCGTATTTAGACTGCACATCTGGTATCGGTGTGACATCGCTTGGGCATTGTCCTCCTGCCGTATCAGCAAAACTGCATCAGCAGTTAGATACCTTATGGCATAGCTCCAATGTAACGCAACATCCGCTGCAAGAGGAATTAGGAAAAAAACTGACTGAATTGTCTGGTTTAGATCAAGTGTTCTTTTGCAACAGCGGGGCGGAAGCGAATGAAGCGGCGATTAAACTAGCACGGCGTTATGCCCAAAAAACGAAGAATGAGGATCGTTTCGAAATGATTACGTTTGAGCAGTCGTTCCATGGCAGAACCCTAGCTACGTTAACAGCTACAGGTCAGCAAAAGGTAAAAGAGGGCTTTAATCCTTTGCTGGCCGGATTTATCACTGTGCCATACGGAGATATAGAAGCTGTGAAGAACGTGACGACAAACCAAACATGCGCCGTATTGCTAGAGCTTGTACAAGGAGAAGGCGGTGTTCATCCAGCCTCAATGGAGTTCGTGACCGAATTATATGCGTGGTGCAAATCAAATGATATTTTATTGATGATTGATGAAGTGCAGACAGGTATTGGTCGAACGGGTGAATGGTTTAGTTATCAGCACTATGGAATCGTACCCGATGTGATAACGCTGGCTAAAGGATTAGGCAGTGGCTTTCCGATAGGAGCAATGCTTGCGACGGAGGCGGTAGCCGTGGCCTTTTCTCCAGGCTCACATGGGACCACCTTTGGAGGGAATCAATTAGCTACAACAGCGGGAATGGCAACACTTTTGGAAATGGAGCAACAGAACGTATTATCGCATGTAAAAGCTATGAGCGAATACCTGCTTGATGCGTTAAAAGACATAGCCAAGCAATATCCCCATCAAATAAAAGGGGTACGCGGGCTCGGGTTGATGGTTGGTTTAGAAATGACTGGCGAGGTAAGTGGGTATCTAAAAGCGGCTCGGCAAAAAGGCGTATTATTGCTACAGGCAGGTCCAAATGTTATCCGATTATTGCCGGCACTCATCATTCAAAAGTCAGAGATCGACCAATTAGTGCTAGTGCTAAAAGAGATTTTGCAGTCAGGAGAGAAGTAAGATAGCCAGATATCAGAAATAATCATGCAACGATTTTTGATTTTATTCAGAAAAATCGTTGCATTTTTTTTGGAGTAAATGTATGATTATACAAAAATAACGAATATATATTCATAAAGCAGAGTGTTGGGAACTTTTTGTCGATAGGAGCTGGTTGCGTTGGATAAGTACTTACACGGCAACAATACAGGGTTTCTTACGTTAGAGAGCGGAGAAGTATTTGCAGGTAAGCTATATGGAGCACCACTTACCTCATACGGAGAGGTGGTTTTTCATACAGGAATGACTGGGTATCAGGAGGTGATGAGCGATTCTTCCTTTTATGGTCAGATCGTCACCTTCACCTATCCGTTGATTGGGAATTATGGTGTTAATGAAATCGACTATGAATCAACTCAGCCTGCTATTTCTGGTATGGTTGTTAGTCAGCTTTGTCAAAACCCTAGCCATTTTCGTTCCCGGATATCTTTAGATACGGCTGCAAAGCAGTTCGGCTTCCCTATTTTAGCTGGAGTAGACACACGGTCGATTACACAAAAGGTTCGGCAGGGTGGTCTGCTTTACGGTGTTCTAGCTGATCAGCCGATGACAGCAGAGGAGATTGCTTTGCATAAGCTTCGTCAGGAGGAGCGCATTTTTGTAGAGCATGTTTCCAGAACTCGCTCCATCACCTATCGAGGAGAAGGGGAGCATATTGTAGTCATTGATTTGGGTATGAAGCACTCTATTTTGCAAGCCCTGTTAAAGCTTGGCTGCAAGGTAACGGTTGTGCCTTATCAGACGCGTATGGAGGAAATTAGGGCTCTACAGCCAGATGGTATCGTCTTCTCCAATGGGCCTGGTAACCCTGAACAATTACGAAAATATTGTCGACAATGGCGTAAATTAGCCGAAGCATTTCCGACATTAGGGATTTGTTTGGGGCATCAAGTATTGTCGTTGATGTTTGGGGGACAGACAGAACGACTTCCCTTTGGGCATCGCGGAAGCAACCATCCTGTAAAAGAGCTGAGCACTGGTAAAGTATATATAACTTCGCAGAATCATAGCTATGTGGTGAAGGAGGGGGGATTAGATAAGCAAAACCTAATGGTCACCTACCGAAATGTAAATGATGGCAGTGTGGAAGGGCTACGACATATGTATCTGCCCATTATGAGCGTACAATTCCATCCAGAAGCACATCCGGGGCCAGATGATACCTCACATATTATTGCGACCTTCTTGGAATCGGTACAAACGATAGGAGCGAAGCATTATGCCTAAACAACAACACATTCATAAAGTGCTGGTAATCGGTTCGGGTCCGATTGTGATTGGGCAGGCAGCGGAGTTTGATTATTCGGGGGCACAAGCTTGTCTTTCACTAAAGGAGGAAGGCGTAGAAGTTGTGCTGGTGAATAACAATCCAGCTACTATCATGACCGATGAGCAGATTGCAGATAAGGTGTATCTGGAGCCATTAACTGTCACTTCTATCAAAAAAATTATTAAAAAGGAACGACCGGATGGATTGCTACCAACACTAGGCGGACAGACAGGACTTAATTTGGCTGTGGAATTAGCTGAGGCAGGCGTATTAGAGCGCTTTGGAGTAGCTTTATTAGGGACTCCCTTGACTGCTATTCAGAACGGTGAGGATCGTGAGTTATTTAAACGAATGATGAATAACATTCATGAACCTGTTCCTGAGAGCATAACAGTGAGTACTATACAGGAAGCTCTACATTTTGCGAATCAGATTGGTTATCCCGTGATTGTTCGTCCAGCTTATACACTTGGAGGAGCAGGGGGAGGAATTGCTTCTGATCAACAGGCTCTTGAAAAAATCGCTGAACAAGGACTGGCAGCAAGTCCAATACAACAGGTGCTAGTGGAAAGAAGTGTGAAGGGCTGGAAGGAAATTGAGTATGAAGTCATGCGAGATGCAAATGATACCTGCATTATCGTTTGTAACATGGAAAATATAGACCCAGTTGGTGTTCATACGGGAGATAGTATCGTTGTAGCGCCTTCTCAAACCTTAACAGATCGTCAATATCAAATGCTACGCAGTGTTTCTACCAAAGTGATTCGAGCGTTAGGTGTAGTGGGTGGTTGTAATATTCAATTTGCCTTAGACCCACATTCAGATCGCTATTACCTCATTGAAGTAAATCCGAGGGTTAGTCGTTCCTCAGCCTTAGCTTCCAAAGCGACAGGCTATCCGATCGCAAGGATCGCTGCAAAATTAGCATTGGGCTATCACTTGGACGAGGTGCTCAACCCTATCACCGGTAATACCTATGCTAGCTTTGAACCAGCATTGGATTATGTAGTTGTCAAAATTCCACGTTGGCCCTTTGATAAATTCCCATTAGCTGACCGCAATCTAGGAACACAAATGAAAGCAACAGGCGAGGTAATGGCCATTGCTCGAACTTTTGAGGCTGCTTTGTTAAAGGCTCTCCGTTCTTTAGAAATTGGCTGTCATTATCTCTACCGAAAGGATATTGCGTCTCTATCTTTGGAGGAGTTGGAGAAACTATTAAAGATTGCCACGGACCTTCGTTTATTTGCTGTAGCAGAAGCGTTACGTCGGGGTATGAGTATACAAGAGCTTCACATGAACACAGAAATTGACCCTTTCTATTTAGGTCATATTAAGTCCATTATCCAGTGGGAGAAAAGGTTGAAAGCATCATGCAAAGACACATTACGTATGGAAGAATTGAGAGCTTGTAAGGAAATTGGCATTACGGATCAGACGATTGCCTGGATGATGAAGCTTCCTGTAAGTGAAATTTGGAAAATGCGTCAGAAGTGGGGTCTCATGCCGGTCTATAACATGGTCGATACTTGTGCGGGAGAGTTTGATGCAAAGACAGCTTATTATTATTCCACATGGCAAGGCAAGAATGAGGTGGTATCTTTATCAGCAAAAAAAATATTGGTGCTAGGCTCGGGGCCCATCCGTATTGGGCAGGGGATTGAATTTGATTATTGTTCTGTGCATGCAGCTAAGGCTTTGCAAAAACAGAAGCTGAAAGCCATCGTGATTAACAATAACCCAGAGACAGTGAGTACCGATTACGAGACGGCCGATCATCTTTATTTTGAGCCTTTGCATATTGAAGATGTGCTGCATGTAGCTAGGCAAGAAGGAGTAGCTGGGGTATTCGTCCAATTCGGTGGTCAGACTGCGATTAACCTGGCAGGTGCTATCCAAGAAGCGGGGCTGACCGTCTTGGGAACAGCCTTAGAGCAAATGAAACGGGTCGAGGATCGAGAACTGTTTTATCAATTGCTCCAAAAGCTAAATATTCCCCACATACCAGGGAGGGGAGTCTATTCCACAGAAGAGGCGATTCATGTTGCTGCTAGCATTGGCTATCCTGTATTGCTGCGCCCCTCTTACGTTATTGGAGGCCAAGGAATGACGGTTGTGCATGATGAGGGCGAGCTACGTGCAGCGATGCAAGGCTGGATTGATGAACAGGTTGACACCAGTTGTTTTCCTTTGCTGATCGATCAATTTATATCGGGTATGGAAGTCGAGCTTGATGCGATAACGGATGGCTATGATGTATTAATTCCCGGAATTTTTGAACATGTTGAGAAAGCGGGAATACATTCAGGAGATAGTCTTGCCTTGTTTCCTGCCCAGCATCTCACAGAACAACAGAAGCGGCTAATAGTCCACTATACCAAGAAAATCGCTAAGGAAATGCAAGCAATCGGGATTATAAATCTCCAGTTCGTCTTACAGGATTCAAATGTTTATGTGTTAGAGGTAAATCCGCGTGCTTCTCGTACAGTGCCAATTACGAGTAAGGTGACCAATATCCCAATGGTGGAATTGGCTGTGCGAGTCTCTCTTGGAGAGCGTTTAGCAGATATGGGCTATGAGCTAGGACTTTCAGAAGACATTCATTTTTTTGTGGTAAAGGCTCCTGTGTTTTCTTCCACGAAGCTAGTGGGTGTAGACCCTTTATTAGGACCTGAAATGAAATCTACAGGTGAGATTCTGGGACTTGGTCGAACTGTAAAAGAGGCATTCAGTAAAGCTTTTGCCTACAAACAAGGTGCGAATAAACGGCTAGCTAGTGGAGATGGTTTATTTCTTTCACTAAACGATGCTGACAAAGCAAGCGTATTACCCTACCTTCGGGAAAGAAAAGTATCGGGGGTACGTATCTATGCAACAGAAGGCACGGCGCAGTTTTTGAATAATCACGGCATTGAAATTACGCAAATATGTAAAGGATTACCTGACTATACATCGTTGGTTAAAGCGGGATTCATTCAAACGTCATTAATTACCGCTACAAAAGGAAATCAGGCAGAGCGTACAGGGTTTCAACTGCGTAGCTTATCTGTTCAGCATGGCATTACGTTGTTCACTGTTGTCGAGACATTTGCGGCCTATTTACAAATTTGTCAAGAAAAGGAGAGCGAAAGTAATGAAGCCTGTGAAGAACTTGGATCTCTATGCAGACGTTCAACCCCCTCTTTATAGAGGAAAAAATACACTGCAAATTGACGAGTGGAGTAGAGAGGAGATGCTCGAACTACTGCATTATGCTAGTCAAATAAAATCGATGCAAAAAAGCGGCACGGTCTACCAACCATTAGCTGGAAAAACATTAGCGATGATCTTCACGAAATCCTCCACGCGTACTCGTGTTTCTTTTGAAGTAGGGATGTATCAATTAGGGGGAAGCAGTTTATTTCTGACTGATAAAGACCTACAGCTAGGGCGTGGTGAAACAATTTCAGATACAGCGAAAATTTTATCTAGTTATGTAGATGGAATTATGATACGAACTCATGCTCACGAAAATGTCGTAGAGCTAGCAAAGCATGCTAGTGTACCGGTTATTAATGGGCTAACTGATTTGTATCATCCTTGCCAGGCTTTGGCTGATCTTTTAACAATACAGGAACACAAGGGCAGATTGCAGGGAATTAAGCTAGCCTTCATCGGAGACGGCAATAATGTGGCAAATTCGCTTGCCCTAGGTGCCTTGATTCTCGGATTAGATGTACGTATTGCCACACCTCCAGGATATGAAATGCAAAATGCTATTGCTGCAAAGGCAGTGGAATATGCTACTCAATATGGTGGAAAATTTATGATGACTCACGATGCAAATGAAGCTGTTGACCAAGCAGACGTGATTTATACCGATGTATGGACCAGCATGGGCTTTGAAGAAGAGAATGAGCAACGTTTGAAAGATTTCACCGCCTATCAGGTAAATGAAAAACTGGTATCCAGAGCCGATTCAGATTATATCTTTATGCATTGTCTCCCTGTGCACCGTGGTGAAGAGGTGACAGCAGAGATTATCGATGGACCTCATTCTGTGGTGTTTGAAGAAGCGGAGAATCGTCTCCATGCACAAAAAGCATTGTTGGCATCTGTAATGTAAATTCCGTCTTATATGGAATTAATGTTATTTTATAGTACAATATGAATAATTACCCAGAAAAAATACTACGAAATGGAGAGACAATGATGAAAAAAGATAAAATTGTATTAGCGTATTCTGGTGGTTTAGATACTTCTGTAGCAATTAAATGGTTGCAAGATACCTATAACTACGATGTAATCGCGGTCGCCCTCGATGTGGGGGAAGGAAAGGATTTAGATTTTATCCAGAAAAAAGCGATGCAAGTGGGTGCATATAAATCCATCGTTATAGACGCGAAGGAAGCTTTTGCGAGTGAATATGTTTTGCCAGCTCTACAAGCCAATGCCATGTATGAGGGAAAATATCCATTGGTATCCGCTCTGTCTCGCTACTTGATTTCTAAAATTTTGATTGAGGTTGCGAATCAGGAGGGGGCAGTAGCTGTTGCTCATGGATGCACGGGTAAAGGAAACGATCAGGTGCGTTTTGACCTTTCTTTTACTGCCCTAAATCCAAATATTCAAATTGTTGCGCCAGTTCGTGAGTGGGGCTGGACACGTGATGAAGAGATTGAGTACGCGAAGAAAAATAATATTCCAATCCCGATTAATCTGGATAACCCATATTCAATCGACCAGAATCTTTGGGGAAGAAGCTGCGAGTGCGGTGTTCTCGAAGATCCGTGGGCTGCACCGCCTGAGGGAGCTTATGAGTTAACAGCCTCGATTGAAAATGCTCCAGATCAAGCGGAAGAGATAGAGATTAGCTTTACCAAAGGTGTTCCGACTGCTTTAAATGGGGAAGCAATGACGCTTGCTGAACTCATTCTAGCTCTAAATAAAATAGCAGGCAAACACGGAGTTGGCCGGATTGACCATGTGGAAAATCGCTTGGTAGGTATTAAATCTCGTGAGGTATATGAGACACCGGCGGCTACTACACTCATTCTAGCGCATCGGGAGCTAGAGTTTTTGACACAGCCTCGTGAAGTCGCTCAATTTAAACCAATCGTGGAACAAAAAATGGCTCAGGTGATTTATGAGGGTCTCTGGTATTCCCCAATTCGTTCTGCTCTGCAAGCATTTCTAGAAGAGACTCAGGCAAATGTAACAGGTACTGTTCGTGTTAAGCTTTATAAGGGTCAGGCCATTGTAGTCGGACGTAAATCAGATGCGTCCTTGTACAGCCATGAGCTGGCTACCTATAATACCGGCGATCAATTTGATCATAAGGCGGCACTTGGCTTTATTAAATTGTGGGGCTTGCCTACAAAGGTGTATTCACAGGTGAATAACAATTCTGTACAAGAAAACCATGCCGAGCTTGAAAGCAACTCTGGTTCAGCGGCTTCTCCTTCTACAAGTAAAACAGAAAAGGAAGCGATCAAGCCATGAAACTTTGGGGAGGACGTTTTACTAAACCAACCAATCAACTCGTAGATGAATATACAGCCTCTATTTCGTTTGACCAAAGATTGTGGCGTCAGGATATTGTGGGTAGCTCGGCGCATGTCGCAATGCTCGGAAAATGTGGCATTCTTTCGATGGATGAGGTGCGTCAAATCATTGCTGGTTTGAAAAAGGTCAAAGAAAAAATTGAAAGCAAGCAGGTTCAATTTGAAGTCGCTCATGAAGATATTCATATGAACATTGAGAAGCTATTAATTGAGGAAATAGGACCTTTGGGCGGTAAACTTCACACAGGCAGAAGCAGAAATGATCAGGTAGCGCTAGATATGCATTTATATCTGCGTGAAAAACTGATGGAAATTATCGAATTAACCATGTACCTGCAACAGGCTTTATTGGAGCAAGCCAAGAATCATTTGGAGACGGTTATGCCTGGGTATACGCATTTGCAAAGGGCCCAGCCAGTGCTTTTTGGCTATCATTTAATGGCGTATGTATCTATGCTGCAACGTGATTTGGAACGGATGCAGGATTCGTTTAAAAGGGTAAATATCTTGCCTTTGGGAGCGGGGGCACTTGCTGGGACTACGTTTCCAATAGATCGGCAGTTTGTTGCCTCTATGCTTCAATTTGACGGGATCTATCAAAATAGTATGGATGCGGTGAGCGATCGAGATTTTATCGTTGAGTTTTTATCTCATGCTTCCTTATTAATGACCCATCTCTCTCGCTTGTGCGAAGAGCTAGTGATCTGGAGTAGTCAGGAATTTTCCTTCATTGAATTAGACGATGCATTTTGCACTGGTTCAAGCATCATGCCACAGAAAAAGAATCCCGATGTAGCAGAGCTTGTGCGTGGTAAGACAGGTCGTGTTTATGGAAATTTAATCGGAATGCTAACGGTGCTAAAAGGCTTGCCGCTGGCCTATAACAAAGACATGCAAGAGGATAAAGAGGGCATGTTCGATACTGTGGAGACGTTGCATGGAGCATTGGCTTTGTTAACGCCGATGATTTCTACTATGCAGGTTAAAACAGAGCAGATGCGAAAAGCGGTCACCCAGGATTTCTCCAATGCAACAGACTTGGCAGATTATCTAGTCACAAAACAAATTCCGTTTAGGAAGGCGCATGAAATCGTAGGAAATGCGGTTCTCTATTGCCTTGAACGGCACAAATATTTGCTTGACCTTTCCTTAGAGGAGTTCCGTGCGTTTTCCCCACTCATCGACCGAGATGTCTACCAAGCGCTAGATATTGATACGGTAGTGAATGCACGGAATGTGTTAGGGGGAACGGCTAAACAACAGGTTGAACAGCAGATTCAATTTTATCAGGAGAAAGGTAAGGAAAACAGGGTTTGGGTAGCAACACATAGTCAGAAGGTTATGGTGGAGGCGCTGGTAGACATTAAGTCGCCTGTGGTATAGATAAAAATAGAGGGCAAACTTGCAAACGTTCGTAGGATCAGCTAATCGAAAGCTGGTCCTTTTTGCTGTGAATGCTCTAGTTACAAAAATCTATGAGTGGGGAATTGCACGCAGACCAGTTCGTGCAATAATGCGCTAGATACTGGATTTCTTTAAATAAGAGCTTATGTAAAAAATAGTAAGAAAATAGTTGTCAATATAAAAAAGTGGGTATAAGATCACAATTTTTTGTTGTTTTTTTCCATTTTACCGACAAGAAATGCGATAATTAGGGGATAACAACACAGAAACTCAGTGGTATAATAGAAAAAGTGATCAGATGCTAGTATTTTTTGTCTTTTTCTGATGCCTCAAGAACATAAGCGATAATAGGGTGTGATTTTTTTGATCGAGATGTATGATGTCTGGAAAACATATCCCAATGGCACCAATGCGCTAAAGGGGATTAATGTAAAAATTGATAAGGGTGAATTTGTTTATGTTGTAGGTCCAAGTGGTGCTGGTAAATCAACCTTTATTAAATTAATGTATCGGGAAGAAAGACCAACCAAGGGACAAATCTTTTTAAACGGATTTAATGTCAGTCGCATTAAAGAAAGACAAATACCAAATGTACGCCGCAGTATCGGAGTTGTTTTTCAGGATTTTAAACTATTGCCAACTTTAACGGTATTTGAAAATGTTGCATTTGCAATGGAAGTTATTGAGGCGAATAAGAAGATCATCAAGCCTCGTGTTTTAGATGTGCTTAATCTTGTCAAATTAAAGCATAAAGCAAAAATGCTGCCAGGAGAATTATCGGGTGGGGAGCAACAACGAGTCGCTTTGGCGCGGGCTATCGTTAACAATCCAAGTATCATTATTGCGGACGAGCCTACGGGTAACCTTGATCCCGAAACTTCTTGGGATATTATGCGCTTGTTTGAAGAGATCAATCAGCGTGGAACGACCGTTGTGATGGCAACACATAACCGTGAGATTGTTAATACGATTCGCCGTCGTGTCATCGCGATTGAAGCTGGTGAAATTGCCCGCGATGAACAGAGAGGGGAATACGGTTATGAAGATTAGTACATACGGACGCCATGTGCGAGAAGGTGTAAAAAATCTGGGACGGAATGGCTGGATGACTTTTGCTTCAGTTAGTGCCGTAACCATTACCTTATTGATCTTAGGTGTATTTTTACTACTAGCACTAAACGTTAATCACATGGCAAAATTGGTGGAAAATCAGGTTGAAATACGTGTTTTTATGGATGTTACCTCAGATAAGGCGGTAGCGGAGAGCTTACAAAAACAAGTGAAGGCATTGCCAGCTGTAGAGACCGTTACCTTTGTTCCGAAAGCCCAAGGGTTAAAGGATTTGCGGGAGCAGCTAGGTGAAAATGGGAAGCTTTTGGATGGCTTGGAGAAGGAAAATCCACTACCAGATGCATTGGTGGTAAAAACCAAAGAACCAAAAGATGTAGATTTTGTCGCTAAGCAGGTCAAAGAGATGGAACATATTGAAGATGTCGACTACGGAGCGGAAACGGTAAACAATTTGTTTACTGCGACCAATATTTTGCGTAATGTAGGCATTTTCTTCATTATTGGATTAGCTTTTACGGCGATGTTCCTTATTGCTAATACCATTAAACTAACCATTGTTGCACGCCGTCGTGAAATTGAAATAATGAAGCTAGTAGGAGCAACCAACTGGTTTATTCGTTGGCCTTTCTTTATTGAAGGTCTGTTTATGGGTGTATTGGGAGCGATTATTCCTATTACCATCCTTGCAGGAGGTTACTACTATTTATTGCAACAAATACACGCTAGTATGTACAGCTCTATGCTTCCATTATTGCCAATGAATCCGTTTGCCTATCAGGTAGGACTGTTATTGGTAGGGATTGGTGCTTTTATTGGTATTTGGGGAAGTATGCTTTCCGTTCGCAAATTCTTGAAGGTGTAGATGATAGAGCAATTGATAGAATAAGGCTATGGGAGGGCACGTGGAAATGAAAAAGAATAACCTCATTCTTTCTGTTTTAGCGACCAGTATGCTGGCATGGGGACTAGCGCCTGCTCCTGCGGGGTTTGCCAGCAAGAAATCTCTACAAACGATTAATCGAGAGCTAGAACAAATTCGGTCGCAGAAAAAGAAGCAACAGCAACAGGTAACCAATATTAAGAATCAAATTAATACAGTGAGAAATGAGCAGAAAAATCTAGAACATGAACTATTTGCCATCGATCTAAAGCGAGAAGAAACACAGCAGAAGCTGGACAAGCTGGATACAGACATTCACCTGACAACTAAAAAGGCTGTGGTTGCACAGGAAGATTTAGATTCCGCTGTAGATCGAGTGGCTAAGCGTGATGAGCTATTAAAAACACGTGTCAAAGCAATGTATAAACGAGGTAAGGTATCCTATCTGGATGTGCTGATGGGCTCCTCTGATTTTGGCGATCTGTTGACACGCATGCACGGCATGAAGCTGATCGTGGAACAGGATAATCGGATTTTGGAGGAGAACAAAAAGGATAAACAAACCATTGAAAAACGGAAGAAAGACGTGGATAATTTACTTGCTTCCTATAAAACAATGTTCTCAAAAAGTGAAGATTTAAAAGAAGAGCTCGATCGACAATATAATCGCAGTGTCGTTGTAAAAGCCGAGCTTAAGAAGAAAGAAAACAATCTCATAGAAATCGAAGCAGAAGCACAAGATGCCATGAGAGCAATGATTCAAGCAGAATCTGCTAAGCTTTTAGAAAAGCGCAATTTAAGCAGTGTAAGTAATTACAAAGGTGGAAAATTGGCAGTTCCGCTCGACTCGTTCGTTCTTACTTCCTCATTTGGTTATCGGGCCGATCCATTCACAGGCAAAGCCGCAGGACACGATGGAATAGATATGGCAGCACCAAGGGGAACAACGATTAAAGCAGCCGAGGATGGTATCGTTATTGTTGCTGGAACGATGCGGGGATATGGTAATACAGTCGTTATTCAGCACAATAAAGAAATCAGTACGTTATATGGGCATATTCGTGAAGGCGGAATTAAGGTTCGTGTTGGACAAGCTGTAAAACGTGGTGAAAAAATTGCAGAGGTAGGTTCCACTGGACGCTCAACTGGTAACCATCTGCATTTCACTGTGTATAAAAACGGTCGACAGGTTGATCCAGCACCATACATTCGCTAGGATTGTCGCAAATATTGTAGCTCCACTTTGCATACACTAGTTGCATAGCTTTTCCATGGCAGACAAAAAGGATGGTGTATAGTATGAAATGGAACGGACGCAAGGTGCTTGCCCTTGTGCTAGCCGGTATGTTGACCAGCAGTCTTCTAACCGTGATTGCTGTGAAAACAGTTCCGTTAAGCTCTGCAACAAATGCGGTAGTGGCTGGCGGGAGCAACGGTCTTTTCTCTCTTGGTGGTGGACAAGGTTCGCCCAAAGACTTTGCTAAGCTACAGGAAGTATATAAAATAATCAAATCGCGTTACGTGCATGAGGTAGCTGATGACAAGCTCATGGAGGGAGCCATCAACGGCATGATCTCTGCGTTGGATGATCCGTATTCAGACTATATGGATCCTGAGGCAGCAGCGGAATTCAATGCATCTCTTAATTCTTCATTTGAAGGAATTGGGGCAGAAGTAACAATGAAGAATGGTAAGCTTACCATCGTATCACCGATAAAAACCTCCCCGGCGGAAAAAGCGGGGCTTCGTCCAAACGATCAGGTGCTTAGCGTTAATGGTGAATCCTTGGAAGGCTTAGATTTGCATAAAGCGGTAGGGAAAATTCGTGGTCCTAAAGGAACGAAGGCTACTCTGAAAATTTTGCGTACGGGAAATCCCGAACCGATTACTGTTGTGATTGTTCGAGATGATATTCCAATTGAGACCGTCCATAGCTCTATCCTAGAGAGTAACGGTAAGAAGATCGGGAAATTAGAAATGACCTCCTTCGCTAGTGCTACGGCTGACGATTTTAATAGAGAATTAGCCGAACTAGAGAAAAAAGGCATTCAAGGATTAATCATTGATGTTCGTGGTAACCCAGGCGGCTATCTAAAAGCAACGACTAGTATCAGCGAGGTTTTGATCCCTAACAAGGCTAAAATTGTTGAAATCTCCTATGGAAATAATAATGAACAGATAGAGACGTTTTATTCCAAAGCAGATAAGGGAAAACCGTATCCAATCACTGTTTTAATTGATGGAGGATCTGCTAGTGCCTCCGAAATTTTAGCAGGTGCCCTGTCCGAGAGTGCAGGTGCAAAATTGGTTGGCGAAAAAACGTTTGGTAAGGGTACCGTTCAGAACACAATGGAAATGAAGGATAAAAGCCAATTAAAGCTGACAATTGCTAAATGGTTAACACCTAAAGGGGAATGGATTCATAAAAAAGGAATCCAGCCTGATGAGGTTGTCACCCAGCCAGATTATTTTAAGGCAACACAGCTCCCGCATGATAAAGTATTATCACGCGATATGAATGGGATAGAAGTAAAGAACCTCCAATTAATTCTTGAAGGTCTGCAATTGAAGCCAGACCGTTTGGATGGCTATTATGATGCTGCTACTGAAGCCGCAGTGAAAAAATTCCAACAGGCTCACAAGCTTGAAGTGACGGGAAAAGTAGATCAAAAAACGGGTCTAGCGATGCAAAATGCTTTAATTAAAGTAATGAGAGATCCGAACAACGATCGCCAATTGCAACGTGCATTGGAGATCACTGCGCAGTCAAAGGCAAAATAATCCAAAGAAAAAAAGCAGGGAAACCTTTCTATTCTGTAGAAAGTAAGAACCACGAACAAAACGGTCGTGGTTCTTTTTTGTATTAAGGATAAATGGTTTGGACTGATAGTAAAAGTGCAATAAGTTTTGCCGGCACTAGAGGTTTGGCAACTGCCAAGCTCTTTTATATTTTTAGAGGGGGAGAGAAAATTGAGTGTGCTCTGGAACCTGATAAGCAACTATTTGTACGCATTGGTACATTTTCTGTTAAATCCGCTCCTATATGCGTTTCTCATACTGATTTACTTGCATTATCGCAAACAAATGCTATGGGAGCGTCAATTGTTTTCTGTACGAATCCATTCGCCATTATCACAAACACTGCGTTCTGTTGGTCTGGGGATAGTGGGCGGTTTGTTCGTTAGCCTTGTAGCTGGGTTATTAGGTATCTTTATTCAGGTATCTGACATGTGGATTGCTTGGGCGATTGCTTTATTACTTGCCTTTGTAAGATTTCGCTTTCTATGTTTGGCCTATGGAACGGCTATTTTTACCGGCTTACATGGGCTTGCCAAACTATTTCCCATAGCCGAAGAGGTATCTGGCATCGCTAAAGTATGGGGATGGTTTGCTCATGCTAATCCAGCACCGCTACTAGCTTTAGTTGCTCTATTACATATTGTAGAAGCATGGTTTATTAGAAGTCATGGAGACAGACATGCATCTCCGTTATTTGTAGAAGGAAAACGCGGAAGAGTTGTAGGTGCTTACCAGCTTCATTCCTTTTGGTTAACACCTGTCATTGTACTAACCCCTGTTACAGAAGGGGCATTGCAGGTACCAGCACTATTTCAGGGATGGCCGTTGTTTTCTCCGGATTGGTCGATGGCTACGCTTGGGATGTTGCTTTTACCAGCAATTACGGGTTTTTCTGCTATTACTAAAACAAAAACACCACAGGAAAAAGCGAGCTCTTTATCCAAGCATTTATTTCTGTATTCATTCATTTTGCTTGGAATAAGCTATGTAGCAGTCATTGTTCCTTCTCTTGTGTATGTAGCTGCCCTCTTTGCCTTTTTTGGGCACGAATGGTTGGGCTGGCTAAGCGCACGTCAAGAGGAGAAATTGCCTCCCTACTACGTTCCTACTGGTAAGGGCCTGAAGGTGCTGGCTGTACTCCCAGGGACGCCAGCCGATGTCATGGGGATTAGGAGCGGCGAGGTAATTGTTAAGGTAAATGGATACCCGATCTCGGTAAAGGAAGATTTATATCCGGCGTTACAAGCTAACCCAGCTTTCTGTAAAATGGAAGTTTTGACACTGGATCATGAAATAAAATTTACGCAGAGTGCGATCTATGCGGGACAGCATCATCAGCTTGGTATTATTGTGGTACCAGACGAACGGACAACGCATTTTGTGTCTATGCAAGAAATTGGTTTCCTTGGAGTAAGGAAGCATAAACCGAAAGGCGAGCAAGAGCTGGGCATGTAGCAGGGGGAAACCCTGCGTTACCCGCGGAAAAAGCATGGAAACAACAAAAAGATGACCTCAAGCCTGTATGAGGTCATCTTTTTCGTTTGAGAAGAAAAGTTTTGGACTGCTCTTCCTACTATTTATGCAGAGGGTTTATCTGTGTTATCCTCAGACTTTTCCTTGTCATCAGGCGTTTGGGAATCTCCAGGTTTTCCTGATTCATCAGGTTTTTGGGAGTCGGGATTTTCACTTTCACCAGCACCCTCAGAACCATCGGTGCCGCCGCTCTCGCCCGTACCTTCAGAACCACCGGTACCGCCGCTTTCGTCAGTACCTTCAGAACCGTCCGGCTCAGTAGGAGCTTCTTCCTCTTCTTCAGGCTTTACTACCTCAAGTCCAACGATATCTGTAGATTTAATCTTTTTACCGTCAGCTAGAACAAATTCTACCAAACCATTTTTCATGCTGACTGCCTGAATGATACCAGTTGACTCAGTTGAGGTTGGTTTGCCGTCCTCGCCTGTTCCTTGTTCTGTATACGTTACTTTATAACCAATCATATTGGCGTATTTTAGCGTTTGGTCAACACCAGTTTGAGACGTAAGAGATTCTAGGCCATGGATTTGCTGTTGGGAGATAATATCTTTACCTACGATAAACCAGATTCTGCCATCAACCATTTTTACTCCGTCAACGGTACCAGAAGCTGTTGTTACATAAATTTGACCGGAGTCATCCTTACGAGCCACTTCATAAGTAGCTTTTTTACCGATGATTTCCTCGTACTCTTTTACGTTTAACAGACTGCTATTTGACTCCTTCATAAGAAGCTCGATATTCGTCACTTTTTCTACCATGGTCATCATAGCGGTTTGCATCATAAATTGAGAGTTATCCATCGGTGACATCGGGTCTTGATTCTTTATCTGGGCAATCATTAGCTTCATAAAAGATTCGCTATCCAAGCCCGTTGAAAATTCTTTTGTATTAGCATAGCTATATTCTGCTTGTACGGAAGACTTTGTTTTCGGCGTTGTGTTTTGTGCTGTCGCTTTGGCTGCTGCTCTCGCTGCTCCCAGCGATTTTTGTATGCTGTTGGTCGGCATTCATTTTCCTCCCAAATGGGTAAAAATTATCAGACAGATAGACTTGCTATCTTTCTATATTATCGGTAAAATCACTTATATCGAATAGACAAACAAACGTTCGAGTTTTTGCTTATATTTTAAATGATTGTGCTATAATGAAGGATAGGATATAAAAAGGAGGATGAGGGGACCGTGGATCGTTTTGAGTTAGTTTCGGAGTATACGCCTTCGGGTGATCAGCCTATTGCAATTGCAGAGCTAGTGGAAGGAATAAAGGCGGGTAAACGCCATCAAACTCTGCTGGGTGCTACCGGAACAGGTAAAACCTTTACTGCTGCTCATATGATAGCTCAGGTGAACAAACCTACACTAGTCATGGCGCATAACAAGACCTTAGCTGCTCAGTTGGCAGCGGAATTTCGTGAATTTTTCCCGAATAACGCGGTAGAATACTTCGTTAGTTACTACGATTACTATCAACCGGAAGCCTACATTCCTCATTCGGATACTTATATTGAAAAGGATTCAAGCGTTAATGATGAGATTGATAAATTGCGTCACTCGGCAACTAGCTCGTTATTAGAGAGACGAGATGTCATCATTGTCGCATCCGTTTCCTGCATATACGGTTTGGGTTCCCCGATTGAATATAGAGAGATGGTGCTTTCCTTGCGTACAGGCATGGAAAAAAGCAGAGATGAGGTTTTGCATCGCCTCGTTGATATTCAATATGACCGCAATGATATTAACTTTACTCGTGGGACGTTTCGTGTTCGAGGAGACGTACTGGAAATATTCCCGGCGTCGCGCAGTGAACAGGCAATACGAGTAGAGTTTTTTGGTGATGAGATTGAGCGCATCACAGAGATTGATGTATTAACTGGGGAGATTCTGGGAAGTAGGGACCACGTAGCGATTTTTCCTGCGTCTCACTTCGTTACCCGTGAGGAAAAAATGAAGAAGGCTGTTGAAAATATTGAACAGGAGCTAGAACTAAGGCTGTTGGAATTGCAAGCAGCAGGCAAGCTATTGGAAGCGCAACGGCTAGAACAGCGTACGAGATACGATATAGAGATGATGCTGGAAATGGGCTTTTGCTCAGGAATTGAGAACTACTCCCGTCATCTGACTGGATTACCAGAGGGACATCCTCCATACACGCTGCTTGATTATTTTCCGGATGATTTTTTAATGGTGATAGACGAGTCTCACATGACCCTCCCACAAATTCGTGGGATGTACAATGGAGATAGAGCCCGCAAGGATGTACTGGTGGAGCATGGCTTCCGCTTGCCGTCCGCCCGCGATAACCGTCCGCTTAGGTTTGAGGAGTTTGAAAAGAAAGTAAAGCAAGCTGTCTATATTTCAGCCACACCAGGAGTATATGAACTGGAGCATACGCCTAAAATGGCAGAGCAGGTCATTCGTCCAACAGGTTTAGTGGATCCAACAATCACCGTTCGTCAAATAAAAGGACAAATTGATGATTTAATCGGGGAAATTCAGGCAACCATTGCTAAAGACGAACGTGTTTTAGTAACGACTCTTACCAAGAAGATGTCAGAAGACCTAACCGATTATCTGAAGGAGATAGGCATTAAAGTACGTTATCTGCACTCTGATATTAAGACTATAGAGCGCATGCAGATTTTACGTGCCCTGCGTTTGGGCGAATTTGATGTTTTGGTCGGGATTAACTTGTTGCGGGAAGGGCTGGATTTACCGGAAGTATCTTTAGTTGCCATTTTAGACGCCGATAAAGAAGGCTTCCTGCGCAATGAGCGGTCATTAATCCAAACCATCGGACGTGCTGCGAGGAATGCAGAGGGTCGCGTAATTATGTACGCTGACAAAATGACTGATTCCATGTCGAAAGCCATACAAGAAACGGAACGGCGCCGTAGTATCCAGCTTGCTTACAATGAAAAGCACGGCATCACACCACAAACGATTCAAAAAGCCATTCGCGGAGTTATTGAAGCAACAAAAGTGGCGGAGGAGAAAGCTGA
Organism: Brevibacillus sp. 7WMA2; assembly: GCF_010748895.1. NCBI lineage: Bacteria > Bacillati > Bacillota > Bacilli > Caryophanales > Paenibacillaceae > Brevibacillus > Brevibacillus sp. 7WMA2. The sequence continues at coordinate 3,407,133 of NZ_CP048799.1, read as the reverse complement.
TTATCTACCACACTTAGATGTAAAGAAGATGCCGAAAAAGGATCGCATAGTAGTCATCGAGCGAATGGAAGAGGAAATGAAGGAAGCCGCACGCAATCTCATGTTCGAGCGTGCAGCAGAGCTTCGTGATTTGATATTGGAGTTGAAAGCTGACTTGTAGGGAGTGAAATACATGCCTTTAGATCGAATCGTGGTGAAGGGTGCACGCGCTCATAATTTAAAAAACATAGATGTCGTCATCCCACGAGATAAATTTGTTGTTTTAACGGGACTATCCGGTTCAGGAAAATCGTCTCTTGCTTTTGATACGATCTATGCGGAAGGACAGCGTCGTTATGTAGAGTCGCTATCTGCCTATGCTCGTCAATTTCTTGGACAAATGGATAAGCCTGATGTAGATTCCATTGATGGTCTCTCTCCAGCTATTTCGATTGATCAGAAGACCACGAGTCGCAATCCACGTTCTACCGTAGGAACCGTGACAGAAATCTATGATTATTTGCGTCTGTTATATGCACGTATTGGAAGACCTGTTTGCCCAACTCATGGGATAGAAATTAGTTCCCAAACGATCGAACAAATGGTAGATCGTATTATGGAATTTCCGGAACGTACCCGTATGCAAATTCTGGCTCCACTAGTCCAGGGACGTAAAGGAGAACACGTCAAGCTGTTAGAAGATATTCGTAAACAAGGGTATGTTCGGGTTCGGGTTGATGGTGAAGTCCGGGATTTATCTGAGGAGATTCGTCTGGAAAAAAACAAAAAGCATAGCATTGAAGTTGTCATTGACCGGATTGTCGTCAAACCTGATTCTCAGACGCGTATTGCTGATTCCTTAGAAACAGCGTTGCGTTTAGCGGATGGTAAGGTAATTGTCGATGTGATTGATCAGGAAGAGCTGCTATTTAGCGAGAAGCATGCTTGTCCGCTCTGTGGATTCTCGATTGGCGAGTTAGAGCCAAGAATCTTCTCATTTAACAGCCCGTACGGAGCCTGCTCAGAGTGTGACGGATTGGGAGTGAGGATGGAGGTTGACCCGGACCTGGTTGTTCCAGATTCCTCTAAGACATTATCAGAGGGGGCTATAGCAGCCTGGGAGCCAAAGTCTTCTACCTACTACCCTCAACTATTAGAATCAGCTTGCCGCCATTTTAGCATTCCTACAGATGTACCGGTGGAAGAGCTGGATGATGAGCAATTGCAAATCGTTTTATATGGCAGCAAAGGGGAAAAAATTCAATTCCGTTATGAGAATGAATTTGGCCAAGTACGTGAGGCTACAGTGGCATTTGAAGGTGTAATCCCGAATCTGCAAAGACGCCACCTAGAAACCAGCTCTGATTATATACGTGAACAAATTGAAGGCTTCATGGGGCAAAAAGCCTGCCCGGTTTGTAAAGGCCAGCGTTTGCGTCAAGAGAGCCTTGCTGTTTTGATCGGCAAACGTAATATTTCAGAGCTAACCAGTCTATCTATTGTGGATGCCCATCAATTTTTTGATCAGGTTGAATTAAGTGAGAAAGAGATAAAGATCGCTCATATGATTTTAAAGGAGATCAAAGCAAGATTGAATTTCCTTATTGATGTGGGGCTTGATTACCTAACATTAAGCCGAGCGGCAGGTACATTATCAGGTGGAGAAGCGCAACGCATTCGATTAGCTACACAGATTGGCTCTAGTCTAATGGGAGTCTTATATATTTTGGACGAGCCAAGCATTGGTCTACATCAGCGTGATAATGCTCGCTTGATTAAGACGCTGGAGCATATGACAAGCTTAGGAAATACACTGATCGTGGTAGAGCATGACGAGGATACGATGCTAGCCTGCGATTACATTATCGACATTGGTCCTGGAGCAGGGATTCACGGTGGACAGATAGTGGCGGAAGGAACTCCACAAGAAGTAATGGAAAATCCCAACTCTCTGACAGGAGCTTATTTAAGCGGGCGTAAATTCATCCCTGTACCTCTTGAAAGACGTAAGCCTGCTCAAAATGGTGAAGCCTGCGATAAATGGATAGTGATTGAAGGGGCAAAAGAAAACAACCTAAAAAATGTGAATGTCAAGATTCCATTAGGCGTATTCGTTGCTGTAACGGGTGTCTCTGGTTCCGGAAAAAGTACTCTCATTAACGAAATCCTACACAAGGCATTGGCGCGTGAATTAAATCGGGCAAAGGCTAAGCCTGGAGAATTTAAACGAATGAATGGCTTGGAGCATTTGGACAAGGTAGTTGATATTGATCAATCGCCAATTGGACGTACACCTCGTTCCAACCCAGCTACGTATACGGGTGTGTTTGATGATATTCGTGACCTATTTGCCTCCACAAATGAAGCAAAAGTGCGTGGATACAAGAAAGGACGTTTTAGCTTTAACGTAAAAGGCGGGCGTTGTGAAGCTTGCACAGGAGACGGTATTATTAAGATTGAGATGCATTTTCTACCGGACGTGTACGTACCCTGCGAGATTTGTAATGGAAAACGCTACAATCGTGAGACCTTAGAGGTTAAATATAAAGGCAAAAGCATTTCTGATATTTTGGAAACAACAGTGGAAGATGCAGTTGAGTTTTTCAAAAATGTACCGAAAATCCAAAGAAAAATTCAAACGCTGCTTGATGTTGGTTTAGGCTACATGAAGTTAGGACAACCGGCCACTACTTTATCAGGCGGAGAAGCCCAACGCGTGAAATTAGCTTCGGAATTACATCGCCGCAGTACGGGGCGCACCATATACATCCTAGATGAACCAACTACAGGATTGCATACCTATGACATTGACCGCTTGCTAAAAGTCTTGCAACGATTAGTAGAAAATGGCGATACGGTTTTGGTTATTGAACATAATCTGGATGTTATTAAGACAGCAGACCATATAATCGACCTTGGGCCAGAAGGCGGAACACGGGGAGGCAGTATTGTAGCTACGGGCACTCCAGAAGAGGTTGCCAAGGTTAAGGGATCGTATACAGGAGAGTTTTTGGGACCTATCCTTGAGCGTGATCGCAAGCGTACTCAAGAAAGGATTCAAGAGCTAGTTAATCAAACCTAAGGTAAAAGCTTTACAGTACAACACTAAAAAGGCATCCTAGTTAACCGGGGTGTCTTTTCTTTTACATAAGTATGATAGTTGCAAGCCAATTCATCTAGACGGTTGTTTGCACAAGATGGGTTCGTTACAATAGGGGTAAGAAATAACGGAAAACAGCGATCTCGGCTGGGAAAGTGGTGTTTGATACAAATGGTAAATGTCAGTCATCTTGTCGAACATTTTCAACTGAAAATAGTAAGTGGCGAACAGGGATTAAGTCGCCCGATCAGCGTTACTGATTTAAGTCGGCCTGGATTACAGCTAGCGGGATATAAATCCCATTATCCTGGAGAACGCATCCAAATTCTCGGAATGACTGAAATGGAATTTTTACATACATTGCCTAATGAAACCATAGTGGATAGACTCAGCTTTTTAATGAGTGAGGAGACACCTTGCTTATGTGTAGCGCGTAATTTGGAATTGCCACAAGAAGTGCTGGACGTATCTAACAGCAGAGGGGTACCGGTCATTCAATCTCCTTTACCAACGACCAGCTTGGTTAGTAAGCTGACAAATTATCTGGAGGATCGTCTCGCGCCAACAGCTACGATTCATGGGGTTCTTACGGATGTATACGGAGTGGGTGTCTTTATCCTTGGTGCTAGTGGAATCGGGAAGAGTGAGACAGCGCTGGAACTGGTAAAGCGTGGTCATCGTCTTGTAGCCGATGACGCTGTAGAAATTCGTCAAACCCAAGAAGGTCACTTAACAGGGATGGCCCCTGATTTAATTCAACATTTATTGGAAATACGCGGAGTAGGTATTATTAATGTAATGACGATGTTTGGTGCAGGAGCTGTACGTAATACGAAAAACATTGATATGGTCGTGAAGCTAGAGCTGTGGGATCAGCATAAGCACTACGAGCGTTTAGGACTAGATGAAGAAAAAATGAAAGTAATGGATACTGATGTGCCAGTCATTACTGTCCCTGTTCGTCCGGGGCGAAATTTAGCCGTCATTATCGAGGTAGCAGCTATGAACTACCGCCTAAAACGCATGGGCTACAATGCTGCCGTACATTTCTCCAAGCGTTTGACAGATACAATTGAAGATCATGATTCATTTATCTAAGATGATGCGATCCCTATAGGGAGAGGTAAAGGAGCAATCTGACGCATATGCGTAACACCAAACGATATCCCGTAGCGGGAGGAGTCAATCCGCTTTGGCATATGTATAAAACCGTGAGTTTTTGGAAGGTTTGTAGAAACTTTGTTGTTATCCAGCTGGCGCGTTATTGTCCATTTGTGTTTGTGAAGAATTGGATGTATCGTACCTTTCTGGGAATCAAGGTAGGCGATCAATCTGCTGTAGCATTGATGGTTATGATGGATATTATGTATCCTGAACTCATTACGATTGGACGAAATTGCGTAATTGGCTATAATACTACTATTTTAGCCCATGAATATTTAGTGGACGAGTATCGCCTTGGGGAAGTTATGATTGGCGATCGTGTTTTAATTGGGGCCAATACCACGATTTTGCCTGGAGTAGCCATTGGTGATAATGCCGTGGTTGCAGCAGGCAGTGTTGTTCACCGCGATGTACCAGCAGGAGCATTTGTGGGTGGAAATCCGTTACAAACCATTCGACAGTAAAGTAGAGCTAGAGGACCTTTGTCTCGTCAGGAGACAAAGGTTTTTTTGTGGAAAATAAAGCTCCTGAAGGGGATAGTGCCAAAAAAATTTGCTACTAGGTTAAGTAGGTAAACACATGATCCACGGACATGCTGTCGTAAAAAGGTGTTGACCTCTTCGATATTTAGTAGTATATTTTCTACTAATTCATTCGCTTTAGTTTATTAGCAGAGTAAAGCATCTAGAGGAGTAGGAGGGAACGAGGATGGCTACACCCTTGGTTTTTGAAAAGCCTTTAGGCATGCGAGATATATTGCCTGAGGTATTACAAAAGCAACGTATAATTGAACGAATTTTGCGTCAATGTATATCGAGGTGGGGGTATGACGAAATTGCCACACCGGCGCTAGAGTACTTTGAAACGGTGGGGGTAGCAAGTGCGACTCTGACCGACCATATGTTCAAGCTGTTAGATAAACAGGGGCATACTGTCATTTTACGTCCCGAGGTAACAGCGCCTATAGCCCGTGTTGTCTCTTCCTTGTATAAGCACGTACCTTATCCTATCCGATTATTTTATCAAGCGAATGTATTTCGTGCGCAAGAGAAAGAAGCTAGTCGTCCTGCTGAATTTTATCAGACGGGAGTAGAGCTTATCGGGGATGCTAGTGTAGATGCGGATGCTGAAGTAATTGCGTTAGCGATTTCATGCTTGCAGGATGCTGGAGTATCTGCCTTTAAACTAACAATTGGTCATGTAGACGTGGTAACAGGCTTGTTAGAAGAAATCATAGGTGATCAGCAGGAGAGACAAAGCTTGGAGAAATGCCTTCAGCATAGAGATTATGTAGGGTATCGTCAACTCGTGAGTAGACTATCTGTCACAAAGAAAGAAAAAGAGAAGCTGCTTTTCCTGCTTCAATTGCGTGGCGGTAAAGAGACCGTTAGGGAAGGCATGCAGCTCTTGCGAAATTCAAAAGCGGTGGAAGCTATGCAAACCATCTCAACATTGTGGGATGCGTTGGAGGCTTATGGTGTAGAGGAGCATATCCAATTAGACTTAACGCTCATTGGACGATTTGATTATTATACAGGCATTGTTTTTGAAGGATATGCAGCAGAACTGGGTTCGTCCTTGTTAAGCGGCGGCCGATATGATCGGTTGTTAGAGCAATTTGGTCGTCCAGCAGCAGCTACAGGGTTTGCACTCGAAGTTGATTGTTTATTACAGGTAGCAAATATAGAAGCCCCAATTTCTAAAAAACGATATGTCGTTTTATATAAGCAGCACCAACGAGCAGAAGCACTTCGCTATGCACAGAAAAAACGTGATGAACAAAATGTCGTTATTACAGCAAGATGGTCAGCAGAGGCAGAGCATGCTTTTAGAAATTGCAAACACAATCATGTTGTTATCTGGGGAGGCGAGGGACCGTGAAGGAAACGGAATCATTGCAAAAGCTAACGATAGCGATGCCAAAGGGGCGCATATTTGAAGAGTCACTAGTCTTTTTACAAGAATCAGGCATCGTGGTTGGTGAAAATTTGAAAGATTCCCGCAAATTGATCATTCCTGTTCCGCATTTTCAGATGGAATTTATTTTGGCAAAGCCAACTGACGTACCGACTTATGTGGAGTATGGCGTAGCAGATGTTGGTGTGGTAGGCAAAGATGTTTTATTGGAAGAAAACAGGGATGTCTACGAATTACTTGATCTTGAAATTGGCAGATGTCGCATGGTGGTTGCTGGTTTAGCCGAGTATCAGCCAACTGTTCAGCCTAGAGTAGCTACCAAATATCCTACGATTGCATCGCGTTATTTTCGAGAACAAGGTCAGCAGGTCGAGATCATTAAGCTAAATGGTTCTGTCGAATTAGCTCCTTTGATCGGACTTGCAGAGCGGATTGTTGATATTGTCTCCACAGGGCAGACGTTACGAGAGAATGGTCTGATAGAGATGGAACATATTTGCGATATAACTACAAGGCTTATTGCCAATCGCTCCAGTTATCGAATGAAAAGTAAGGCTGTAGAAAGCGTTGCCCAAAAATTTATACAGGCCATTCCAAAAGCAGGCGTACTCAGATGAATAGGAGGTACTAGACAGCATGCTAAGGATTACAAATGCACACAAGCTTAGTATTGCCCGCAGTATTGACCGTGGCACTACAGAACAGCAATGTGTTGTCCGGGAGATTTTAGCAGCGGTTAAAGAGAGTGGCGATAAAGCAGTTCGTGCCTTTACCCAAAAATATGATGGGGTAACCATCGAAAAGATTCGCGTAACAGAAGAAGAATTCCTAGCTGCCAAGGCTAACGTTCCTATTGAGGTACGGAGCGCTTTACAAGAAGCGGCCGACAATATTCGTGCATACCACCAGCATCAGGCGCGTACATCCTGGTTTATGACAAGAGAGTCTGGAACTATGCTGGGCCAAATGATTCGGCCTCTACAAAGCGTGGGGCTTTATGTTCCAGGCGGCTCCGCTTCCTACCCCTCCTCTGTTCTCATGAATGCTATTCCAGCACAAGTCGCAGGGGTGGAGAAAATTGTGATGGTCACACCGCCAGATCGAGAAGGGAGGATTGCTCCAGCCGTTATAGTTGCTGCTGAAATTGCTGGTGTGAAGGAGATTTATAAGGTAGGTGGAGCCCAAGCAATTGGCGCACTTACGTATGGAACGCAAACGATTCCTGCTGTAGATAAAATTGTTGGACCGGGCAATATCTATGTCGCGCTAGCCAAACGTGAGGTGTTTGGAATAGTCAGCATTGATATGATAGCAGGTCCTAGTGAAATCGTAGTGTTAGCAGATGAAACAGCTTCGCCCAGCTACATTGCTGCCGACCTCCTATCTCAAGCGGAACACGATCCGCTGGCGTCAGCTATCTTACTTACGACCTCACAAAAAGTAGCTGAGGAAGTAGCTTTTGAATTAGAACGGCAAATCATGAACCTGCCAAGAAAAAAGATTGCAGAAGCTTCTCTGCGCTCTCATGGAGCTATCTGTGTTGTGGCTGATTTGGAAGAAGGCTTTGCAGTGGTTAATCGTTTAGCCCCTGAGCATTTAGAGCTACTTGTAGAAGATGCCCACAGTCATTTAGGAAAAATTAAAAATGCTGGAGCTGTGTTTTTAGGCCCTTACAGCTCTGAGCCTGTAGGCGATTATTTTGCCGGACCGAATCATGTTTTACCGACAAACGGAACAGCACGTTTTTCTTCTCCTTTGTCGGTTGACGATTTTATAAAAAAAATGAGTGTTATTTCATATAGTAAGGCTGATCTTGTTGAGCATGGAGAAAAAATTATGAGACTGGCGGAGACTGAGGGGCTAACGGCTCATGCCAAAGCCATTCAAGTCAGACTGGCTAGTGTTAGCGATAAATTCTGATAAATATGGATGACAGACTGTTGTCAGACTAGCTGAAAGGAAGAAAGCGATGGAACAGGCTATGAGTAGGACAGCGACTATAAAGCGTAAAACCAATGAGACAAACGTGGCTTTGCAGTTTACAGTGGACGGAAATGGAGAGAGCAAGCTGAATACAGGTGTCCCTTTTTTGTCGCATATGCTTGATTTATTTACACGCCATGGCCATTTTCAATTGCAAGTGGAAGCAGAAGGGGACATCGAGATCGACTATCATCATACGGTTGAGGATATCGGGATTTGTTTAGGTCAGGCCGTACGTGAGGCATTAGGTGATAAAACGGGAATTAAGCGCTATGGGAATGCATTTGTCCCTATGGACGATGCGTTGGCCCAGGTGGTGATTGATATAAGTAATCGGCCTCATTTGGAATACCGAGCTACTTTCCCTTCATGTCAGGTTGGACAATTTCCTACCGAGCTGGTACATGAATTCTTATGGAAATTTGCTTTAGAATCACGGATGAACGTTCATGTCATTTTGCATTATGGTCAGAATACCCATCATATGATTGAAGGAATATTTAAAGCATTTGGACGCGCGCTTGATGAAGCTACCCAACTCGATCCACGAGTAAAAGGAGTCCCCTCTACGAAAGGAATGCTATAGAAATATGATTGGAATTATCGACTATGGGATGGGAAATTTGTTTAGTTTACGCAAAGCATTGGAACGTTTAGGGGCGGCACATGAGATTGTTAGTCAACCAGAGCAGTTAAATAGCTATAGCGGTTTATTGCTGCCGGGTGTGGGTGCCTTTGGCGATGCCATGAGATATATCCGAACAATTGGCTTAGATCAAGCGATCCGGGAATATGTACAGACAGATCGTCCGCTGTTGGGGATATGCTTAGGAATGCAGCTTTTATTTAGCGAAAGTGAAGAGCATGGGGTGCATAAGGGGTTGGATTTGCTTCCGGGGCGAGCTGTGCGCTTTCAGGGAGATTTTAAAATTCCTCATATGGGATGGAATGAACTTACGCTAAGAAATCGAGAGCATCCTTTAGTAAAAGGAGTAGTAGATGGAGAATATGCATACTTTGTGCATTCTTATTATGTACAGGTACAAAACTTGGCTCATTTGCTTGCAACCACGGATTACGATCATGATGTAGCGGCGATCGTCTCGTCTGGAAAAGTTACCGGCATGCAGTTTCATCCAGAGAAAAGCGGGTCAACAGGCATGACCTTATTAGCTAATTTTGTGCAGCAATGCAAGGAGGGGCTGGTATGACATTCACTATCTATCCTGCTATTGATATACGTGGAGGGAAGTGCGTCCGCTTATATCAAGGGGATTTCAATCAAGAAACAGTATATGGGGAGTCACCTTATGATGTAGCACAAATGTGGTCGGAATCGGGAGCAGCTTGGTTGCATGTGGTTGATTTGGATGGAGCAAAAGAAGGAACCCCTGTACATTTTGAACTGATTGGTGAAATGGCTAAGTCGATATCTGTCCCCATTCAAGTCGGGGGTGGCATTCGTACTTTACACGATATCGAAGCATATA
>NZ_CP048799.1:3070000-3392500 GCF_010748895.1 Brevibacillus sp. 7WMA2 | reverse complement strand
CGGTGAAATTCCAATCGAACTCGGAGATAGCTGGTTCTCCCCGAAATAGCTTTAGGGCTAGCCTCGGAATAAAGAGTCTTGGAGGTAGAGCACTGATTGGACTAGGGGCCCTCATCGGGTTACCGAATTCAGTCAAACTCCGAATGCCAAGTACTTATGTCCGGGAGTCAGACGGTGAGTGCTAAGATCCATCGTCAAAAGGGAAACAGCCCAGACCATCAGCTAAGGCCCCCAAGTGTATGTTAAGTGGGAAACGATGTGGAGTTGCCCAGACAACCAGGATGTTGGCTTAGAAGCAGCCACCATTTAAAGAGTGCGTAATAGCTCACTGGTCGAGTGACTCTGCGCGGAAAATGTAACGGGGCTAAACATACCGCCGAAGCTATGGCAGTCCTTATGGACTGGGTAGGGGAGCGTTCCAAGCAGCAGTGAAGCCGTATCGTGAGGAGCGGTGGAGCGCTTGGAAGTGAGAATGCCGGTGTAAGTAGCGAAAAGACAAGTGAGAATCTTGTCCACCGAAAGCCTAAGGTTTCCTGGGGAAGGCTCGTCCTCCCAGGGTTAGTCGGGACCTAAGCTGAGGCCGAAAGGCGTAGGCGATGGACAACTGGTTGATATTCCAGTACCACCTCTGTTCCGCTTGAGCAATGGCGTGACGCAGGAGGATAGGGTGAGCGGCCTATTGGATGGCCGTCTAAGCAGTAAGTGTGGTGTGTAGGCAAATCCGCATACCAATAAGCACAAGCTGTGATGGCGAGGGAAATATAAGTACCGAAGTCCCTGATTTCACACTGCCAAGAAAAGCGTCTAGCGAGGAACAAGGTGCCCGTACCGCAAACCGACACAGGTAGGCGAGGAGAGAATCCTAAGGTGCGCGGGATAACTCTTGCTAAGGAACTCGGCAAAATGGCCCCGTAACTTCGGGAGAAGGGGCGCCTCGGTAGGGTTTATAGCCCGAGGAGGCCGCAGTGAAAAGGCCCAAGCGACTGTTTAGCAAAAACACAGGTCTCTGCGAAGCCGCAAGGCGAAGTATAGGGGCTGACGCCTGCCCGGTGCTGGAAGGTTAAGGGGATGAGTTAGCGCAAGCGAAGCTTTGAACCGAAGCCCCAGTAAACGGCGGCCGTAACTATAACGGTCCTAAGGTAGCGAAATTCCTTGTCGGGTAAGTTCCGACCCGCACGAAAGGCGTAACGACTTGGGCGCTGTCTCGGCAAGAGACCCGGTGAAATCATAATACCTGTGAAGATGCAGGTTACCCGCGACAAGACGGAAAGACCCCATGGAGCTTTACTGTAGCCTGGTATTGAAACTTTGTGCATCATGTACAGAATAGGTGGGAAGCTGTGAAGCGAGGGCGCCAGCCTTCGTGGAGCTGTCGTTGGGATACCACCCTTGATGTACGGAGTTTCTAACTTGCCGCCCTTATCGGGTGGAAGGACCATGCCAGGTGGGCAGTTTGACTGGGGCGGTCGCCTCCTAAAGAGTAACGGAGGCGCCCAAAGGTTCCCTCAGAATGGTCGGAAATCATTCGTAGAGTGTAAAGGCACAAGGGAGCTTGACTGCGAGACCTACAAGTCGAGCAGGGACGAAAGTCGGGCTTAGTGATCCGGTGGTTCCGCATGGAAGGGCCATCGCTCAACGGATAAAAGCTACCCTGGGGATAACAGGCTTATCTCCCCCAAGAGTCCACATCGACGGGGAGGTTTGGCACCTCGATGTCGGCTCATCGCATCCTGGGGCTGAAGTAGGTCCCAAGGGTTGGGCTGTTCGCCCATTAAAGCGGTACGCGAGCTGGGTTCAGAACGTCGTGAGACAGTTCGGTCCCTATCTGTCGCGGGCGTAGGAAGTTTGAGGAGAGCTGTCCTTAGTACGAGAGGACCGGGATGGACGCACCTCTGGTGCACCAGTTGTCACGCCAGTGGCACAGCTGGGTAGCTATGTGCGGACGGGATAAGCGCTGAAAGCATCTAAGCGTGAAGCCCCCTTCAAGATGAGACTTCCCATAGCGCAAGCTAGTAAGACCCCTTATAGACGATGAGGTTGATAGGTTCGGTGTGGAAGTGCAGTAATGCATGGAGCTGACGAATACTAATCGGTCGAGGACTTATCCACATTGCCTTTATGCTGACTTTCATTATCTAGTTTTCAGAGAACAAATTTATAAACATGGAGCTGTGGTGAAGTTGGAGTTCACGCCGGTCTGTCACACCGGAGGTCGCGGGTTCGAGTCCCGTCAGCTCCGCCATGTTTTTACTAAAACTTGATATGGCTCGGTAGCTCAGTCGGTAGAGCAGAGGACTGAAAATCCTCGTGTCGGCGGTTCGATTCCGTCCCGAGCCACCATTTTAATGGGAGCCATTAGCTCAGTTGGTAGAGCATCTGACTTTTAATCAGAGGGTCGAAGGTTCGAGTCCTTCATGGCTCACCATTGCCACGCGGGTGTGGCGGAATTGGCAGACGCACCAGATTTAGGTTCTGGCGGGCGACCGTGGGGGTTCAAGTCCCTCCACCCGCACCATTTATTCGCGGACGTAGCTCAATTGGTAGAGCGTCGCCTTGCCAAGGCGAAGGTCGCGGGTTCGAGACCCGTCGTCCGCTCCATTTTTATAATTGAACCGTATGACACCACTTGCTATGCAGGTGGTGTTTGTTGATGTATACAAGGCTATTTGCGCTGATAGCAGGCTCTGCAATCGTTGGGTTTTTTAGATATCAAACATAGAGATTGATAGAATAAAACATTCTAATAAAATGATGCTTTAAGTGTTTTCCAGGTTGAGACACGGGCTACGATTTGATACGATATGTTGAGATTATGAATAGCTACTCTGAGCTCCTGGATAACAAGGAGGAATTATGAACAAAAATGAGCAAGAGAGACGTGGCGTAATTACTAGCTTTCAGCAGGACGCCAATTTTTTTGCCAACTGGGGAATGCGTTCTCTTCAACGAAATAATTTCGCTAAGGCCTTACAATGCTTTGAACGAGCGTTAGAAATTGAACCCGCAAATGCAGTACATTATTGCAATAAAGCTAGTGTGCTAGCAGAAATGGGTAAATTTGAAGATTCAAACGACATCCTATATTCCATTATAGAAAAAATTGATTCGTCCCTGGTTGATGTCTATTTTTTCCTAGCAAATAATTACGCGAATATGGATGATTTTGAAATGGCGGCTGATATGGCTGTTAAGTATCTAACTTGTGAAGCTGATGGAATTTATGCGGAGGAAGCTCAAGAGTTACTCCATTATATTTACTTTGAACTTGATTTACCGCCGCGCAATCCACTTGAACCACAAGAAGACGAGACAGTAGTCATACAGCATGAAAAGGCTCGTAAAAAGCTAGAAGAAGGGAAATTTATGCAGGCTGTTGATTGTTTAAACAGCTTAGTTAAAGAGTATCCTGATTTTATGCCCGCATGGAATAACTTAGCTCTAGCTTATTATTATATTGGTGATTTTAATAAGGCTATGGATACAATTGAACTAGCTTTGGAAAAAGATCCGGGTAATCTGCATGCCATTTGCAATATGGCGGTATTGCTTTCCCATCACAATAAATGGGCTGAACTAGTTCCCATTATCACTCGTCTGAAAAAAATCCAGCCTTTTCATTACGACCATATGTACAAACTGGCCACAACAATGGGGGTTTTAGGTCAGCATGATGATGCCTGTAGGCTCTATCAAAAAATTTTGAGACAGCCTGTACTACATGACGTGTCTACCTACCACTATGCGGCTACCTCGGCATATTTATCAGAACGCTACCATCTGGCAATGAAATGGTGGAAAAAAGTGCAACAGATGGATCCTGACGCAGGCATTGCCCAATACTATCTAGAGAAAGCAAAAAGCGCCTTGCATGGAATGCCTAAGGAAAATATTCCTTATCACTATCATCATCCGCAAAGAGAAATAGAAATGAACCAAGCTCCTATTACCGCACAGGATTTTAAATATAATCCAATGGTAAGGGCTTCTATGCTATGGGCTTTGCAACATGGCAAAGAAGAATCCAAAGAGACGGTTATCCGCACTTTAGCTATGATCGGTGATTCCGAAGCAATTTCCACATTAGAGTATTATATAGACATCACAAATAATGAAGAACTAAAAGAAATAGCGCTAGCAGCTCTTGAAGAGCTACAAACAAGAATGGAACCTGAAAATAGTGGGGGACCTACACTGAAGGAGGTCACGTCTGCTTCTAATGAATGGTCAGAAGAAAATATCACCACACTACATCAAAGAGACCAATCTGAAGAATCGTCTTTAGATTTGAGTACATCGACAGATAAACAATCCATTACGGATGAAGTGGAGTTTATTATTACTGAGCAAATGTCCTCGCCAGCCAATCATGAGAAGCGTGAGTGGATGATTCGCCAGTGGAAGTATTACATTAGTCAAAAAGAACAAATTCAAGTTCGTAAGCTGGAAGCATGGGCGGCTGCGTTAGACTATTTATATGAAAGATCGAAAGGTACTCATAAAATTTCGCAAAATAGCATTGCTGAACAATACGGTGTTTCGAAGTCAACTTTGACAAAATGTTTACGGGCTTTGTCTTATATTGATTAAAAAGAATTCTTATTTTATAATAAGTATAATCTGTTATCTTATAACGTTACCATGTACTAAGAAATTGGTTATATATTGATGATAGAAAAGAGGCTAATTCCCACCAAGGAGGAGTTACTTTATGAGCGATCAAAAAATCTACGACGTAATTATTGCAGGGGCGGGACCAGCCGGAATGACGGCAGCTGTCTATACATCTCGAGCGAATATGTCTACTTTAATGCTGGAGCGCGGTATTCCAGGTGGACAAATGGCAAATACGGAGGATATCGAGAACTTTCCAGGGTTCACTAGCATTTTAGGACCTGATTTGTCTAATAAAATGTTTGAGCATGCGCAGAAGTTCGGAGCAGAATATCAATATGGTGACATCAAAGAAATCCGTGATGGTAATCCATACAAAACCGTGGTAGTAGGAGATAAGGAATACAAAGCTAAATCTATTATCGTGGCTACAGGAGCAGAGCATCGTCTACTGGGTGCACCGGGTGAAAAGGAATTGTCCGGTCGAGGAGTTTCTTATTGTGCTGTTTGTGATGGAGCATTTTTCCGAAACAAGGAGCTTGTTGTAGTGGGTGGAGGAGACTCGGCTGTTGAGGAGGCTATCTTCCTAACTCGTTTTGCAACAAAAGTAACAATCGTACATCGTCGCGATGAATTCCGTGCTCAAAAAATTATCCAGAAGCGAGCTTTCGAAAATGATAAAATCCATGTTATCTGGGACACTGTTGTGAAAGAAATTCGCGGTGATAATGTAGTAACAGGTGTTTTATTGGAAAACGTGAAAACCGGTGAGCAAACCGAGTACCCAACAAATGGCGTATTTATTTATGTAGGAATGGACCCATTGACTGAAGCTGTTAAGAGTTTGGGTGTCACGAATGAGAGTGGCTACATTCCAACTGATGAATTAATGCGTACAAAGGTAGAAGGAGTCTTTGCTGCTGGTGACGTACGTGATAAATTGCTGCGTCAAGTTGTAACGGCTACTGGAGATGGTTCCATTGCCGCACAAAACGCTCAAATCTACGTAGAAGAGCTAGAAGAGCGACTAAAAGAACAAGATGTTACAATATCGTAAAACGCTTGTAACACTCCTGAAATATTAGGCGGGTACAATAAAGACAGTTACTTTAATGAATGTGAATTGCCCCCTTTTTCTATATAACCTTGATTTGCGTGGTCTGCGGATAGACCACGTCTTTTTTTTGGGCGGAAATATTTGGAACTTTTTGCAAGAATAATAAGGAAACTCTTACTGGGAGCTGTGTCATATGGTATCCTTAGAGGAGGATGGAGGCGAGAAAATGGGTGAAGATAGTAAACAGAAAGCGGTAAACTTACTCATTATTACAGGCATGTCAGGAGCGGGGAAAACCACAGCTGTGCAAAGTCTAGAGGATCTAGGTTTTTTCTGTGTAGATAATTTGCCACCAATCCTTATTCCTAAATTTGCGGAGCTTATTATCCAATCGGGACGCGGGATCGAACGGGTTGCTCTTGTAATTGATTTACGTGGCCGTGAATTCTTTGACAGTCTTTTTGATGCTATTGATGGATTATCAGAAAGAGAAGGAATTCACTTTCAAATTCTATTCCTGGATGCGAACGATCAGAATTTAGTTCGTCGCTATAAGGAAACGAGAAGACGGCATCCTCTTTCCCCGACAGGTACGCCTTTAGAGGGGATTATGGCAGAGCGAAGACTGCTTCAGGATTTAAAAGGAAGAGCCAATCAGATCATTGATACAAGTCAAATGAAGCCTATGCAGCTTCGTGATAAAATCATAAACCAGTATTCTCAGCAAAGCTCTGAATGGACCCTTAATGTTCAGTCATTTGGTTTTAAATATGGAATTCCAATTGATGCAGATTTAGTTTTTGATGTACGTTTTTTACCAAATCCGCATTATGTAGATGATTTACGTCCAAAAACAGGCTGTGATAGCGAGGTAGCTAATTACGTCATGAAGTGGACTGATACGCAAGAATTCCTAACTCGGTTGATTGATTTCTTGAATTTTACCATCCCTCATTATCAACGCGAAGGCAAAAGTCAGCTTGTAGTTGGTATCGGATGCACGGGTGGAAAGCATCGGTCTGTGGCTATTGCAGAGCACATTGGAGAAACGTTCCGTAAAGATTATCAGGTTCGTGTTACACATCGTGACATCGAAAAGAATAAATAACATAAGATGATAAAATAAAGAATAAGTGGGATTTTAGCACCAAAGAACTCTCAACAAAGGGAATCGAGGTGACCTATGGCATTAGGGAGAGGCATGAACATGCAACAAAGAGAGGAAATGTTGAAAGTTGTTGTAGTAGGGGGAGGGACAGGTTTGTCTGTCCTGTTACGCGGTTTGAAGGAAGAGGCCGTTCATATCACGGCTGTTGTTACAGTTGCTGATGATGGAGGTAGCTCAGGACGTCTTCGTGAAGAGATGGATATGCTACCTCCGGGAGATATTCGTAACGTATTAACAGCACTTGCTGACGCAGAACCACTAATGAAGCAGCTCATGCAATATCGATTCAACACGGGTACAGGCTTGGCAGGCCATAATTTAGGAAATCTGTTGCTTGCCGCGATGAATGATATCACGGGTGACTTTGTCACGGCCGTGAAGGCACTCAGCAGGGTTTTAGCGGTACGCGGGGATGTGTTGCCATCGTCTACACAATCTATCCTGTTAAAAGCCGAATTAGAAGACGGAACCATCGTCTCAGGAGAGTCGCAAATCCCGTTGTCTGGAAAGAAAATCAAGCGTGTTTTTTTGGACCCAGTAGATGCTCGCCCTTTGATCGAAGCCTTAGATGCTATCAAAGAGGCAGATGCAATCATTTTGGGCCCAGGAAGCTTATATACAAGTATCCTGCCTAATTTATTAGTTAACGGTGTTTTTGAGACAATATTGGAATCAACGGCACCAAAAGTATATATTTGTAATGTAATGACTCAACCGGGTGAAACCGATAATTTTACAGCTTATGATCATGTTAAAGCATTATATGATCATGTTGGGGTTGAATTTTTAGATACGATTGTAGTAAACACTGAACAGGTACCTGAGGATTATTTGGCTAAATACGCGGAAAAGGGCGCGTATCCAGTCTTATGTGATATGGATAAGCTGAAGGAGCTAGGCGTGACGATTGTAGCTGAACCTATGATTACCTATGGGGAATTATACTTGCGACATGATGCGAAACGAGTAAGTCAGGAGATCGTGGCTATCCTTCGCCAGATTATATCGCAACAAGAAAGGAAGTGATGTGACATGTCATTCGCCGCACACACGAAAAAAGAGTTAACAATGATTGAAGCTTCGACTTGCTGTAATCGAGCAGAACTTGCTGCACTGATTCGCATGAATGGAACCATTCAATTAGGAACAGGAAAATTTATATTGGATATCTCTACAGAGAATGCGGCGATTGCACGAAGAATTTATACGTTGGTTAAGCAAATTTTTCAGATTCATGCCGAATTATTAGTACGTAAAAAAATGCGTCTGAAAAAAAACAACGTGTATATTGTGCGAATACCACTTCGGGCTTATGAGATCCTAGAAGATTTACGGATTATGGATAAGAATTTAACGTTTTATCCTGGCATTTCACCTGATCTCGTGGCGAATGAATGTTGCGTGCGCGCATTTCTTCGAGGTGCATTCCTTGCAGGAGGTTCTGTAAACCATCCAGAGGCTTCTAGCTACCATTTAGAAATTTTTTCGGCGTACCAGGATTTTTGTGAAGCGTTGACTGTTTTAGCGAATCGCTATGAATTGAATGCCAAATGTATTGAACGCAAAAAAGGTTTTGTTATGTACATAAAGGAAGGCGAAAAAATAACCGACTTTTTAAGTGTAATTGGTGCACATCAGGCCTTGCTGTATTTTGAAGACGTGCGTATTGTGAAGGACATGCGGAATTCAGTTAATCGTTTGCATAACTGTGAGATTGCCAATATCAACAAGACGGTAAATGCCGCTACGAAACAAATGGAGAATATTCAACTGATCGAAAAAGAAATCGGTCTTGAGAATTTACCTATTCGCTTACGAGAGGTAGCAGAGCTTCGCTTACAAAACCCTGACATTAATTTGAAGGAATTAGGCGAGATGATTCCGAGTGGAGTCGTGAGTAAGTCTGGAATTAACCATCGCTTGCGTAAAATAAATGAGATTGCAGATAACCTGCGAGAAAAACTGAGTCTTTCTACGTAGGGACATGTTATAATACAAATAAAGGAAAATTCCAAGCGGGGAGGTCCAAGATGGTACAGCAACGGGTTATGGTTAAACTTAAAACAGGGTTACAAGCCCGCCCAGCGGCATTCTTTGTTCAAGAAGCAAATCGATACCGTTCTGAAATTTACGTAGAAAAAGACAATAAAAAGGTGAATGCCAAAAGCATTATGGGAATTATGAGTTTGGCGATCAGCTCGGGAACAGAGATTACCATCTTGGCTAGTGGGGATGATGCCCAAATGGCGGTCGATACACTGGCTGGTCTCATTAATAAAGACGAATAAAATGTAAACGCTAAACCAGCAGATATTGCTGGTTTTTGCTTGTATGTCCTGCTGCTTATGGTGAAATCCTAATTAGGAATATCTGAGCCAGGAGGGAAGCGTATGTCCAATAAAGCTAAGGGATTGCCAGATTGCTGTCTAGAAGGTAGAGATAAGAACTTTATGGATATAGATCGTATGGTCAATGAAGGGCTGGGAGGCGGTACGGTGGCTGCATATAACGGCTTGATTGAAGAGACTACCGTTGATTCCATGGATGGAGAGTATACAACAAATAAAGAATTACGCGGCAACGAACTGTAATTTCTTTATTCCCTATTGATAAATGGTAACGAATATGTAAAAGAGGGCAACCTAGGGTCGCCCTCTTTATGTGTATCTTACCTTATTTTCTAGTGATAACCTCGTCGATCAAGCCGTATTCCTTTGCAGCTTGAGCGGACAGGAAGTTGTCGCGATCTGTATCTTTAGCAATCCGTTCGTATGGTTGACCCGTACGTTCAGCATAGATGCCGTTTAGATGTTCACGCATTTTAATGATACGTTTTGCGGCAATTTCAATGTCACTCGCTTGACCTTGAGCGCCACCTAGAGGTTGGTGAATCATGATTTCGCTATTAGGCAAAGCATAACGCTTTCCTTTTGCTCCGGCACACAGCAGGAACGATCCCATAGATGCAGCTAATCCAACACAGATCGTTGATACATCTGGTTTAATATATTGCATCGTGTCATAGATAGCCATACCGGCTGTAATTGATCCACCAGGGCTGTTTATGTAGATGCTGATGTCTTTGTCAGGATCTTCTGCCTGTAGGAATAAGAGCTGAGCTACAACACTATTAGCTACCTGATCATTAATAGGTGTTCCCAAAAAGATAATACGATCTTTTAATAAACGGGAATAGATATCGTAAGCGCGTTCTCCACGATTTGTTTGTTCAATTACAGTTGGAATTAGATTCATATTCATTCACGTTCCTCCTCCCTTTTCTTACAATAATCATACACAATTGGTCAATAAAGGTCAAACAAAATCAGAACTCTACTCCATTATTTAACCCAAAAAATGTATATTTTAAACCTTGTCTAAAAAATTACAGAGCGGTTCTTTTGTTACTGGCACGCACACAGCTTGTAATCGCGCCGAAGAAATATATATTGACCAACATTCCGAGTAAAAATCCTAATAAAGGGATTTGGATGATAAGTACTAATAGGAATACACCAATAAATTCAGCAAATAAAGGTGAGATTTTCCACTGAAAAAAGCTTATTAACCTTTGTCCCAACCAAGTGCCAACATACACTTTCCCTAAAATAAGGAGCAGGGTGTATGCGATTGCAATAATGAAACCTACAGGAATACCAACAACAGTAAGTAACATCACAATACTAAGCAATGGAGCCATGATAAAAATAAGCAAGCCGACCCCAAATTGTTTAAAAGGATGGCGAGTGTGCAAGTGTTGGCTCACATTGTATAGAGAACCAGCAAAGAAATAACGGATAAGTAGCCAAAAAATCAATGTACTTAAGCATGAAGAGACAGACATCATTAACATAAAGGAGCCGTAGGAAGGTCTAGGTTCAATAATAGTATGCTTGTGCTGTCCCTTGATATTGGCTCCAGCATCAATTTGAGCAGGCTCAAATGATGTATAAATTAGATCACCTTGAATTGTAGCTGTAGGCTTAAGATGAAGAGATTCTACTTGGAATAGGGATGTACCTTCCCCTAATAAACCTGAAATCGTGGCTTGAGTGTAGAACCCATTTGTCTCTTTCCCAACACGTCCTTCTATGTTCATTTCATTGACAAAACCTAAAATACTGCCGTTCACGTTCCCAGATTGATTGACACGAAGCTCATCAGCACCTGCCGATATGTTCTTCTGGACAGTACCTGAGACAGTGAGTGCTTGAGAATAGGAGCGTATGTTACCGCCTACTGTCCCTGATACGTTTGTAAGATAAGCAAATGAGATTACATCTCCTGTGACAGTCCCTTTTATATCGATCGTTTCTGCAAAAGCATATAAGTCCCCATCTATTGTTCCATCAATCACTACTTTACTGGCGTTTGTTATAACATCCCCGTGATGTACCTCATTAGACTTTACTTGATATAGCTCTCCATTATGGAGATTGATAGCATAAGCAGAACTAGCCAAGATAAAACAAAAAACAAGCAAGAAAGAGAGGAAGAATATTCTCTTACTCATTATCTAGTTCTCCAGTTATTCGCGTTCATTTTGCTGGACAGGCGAATAGAATATAATAGGATGGCTAGAACAAACAAAATAGAAGAGATAAAGCCAATGAGGTAAAAATTCTTAAACATCAGTAAAATCATTGTTGCTTTTTCTTTTAACCAGAACATAGAGCTCCAGATCGATTGCCACTGAAATAAAGAATTAATTGCACTATTCCAGTCATTTAGCCAGTTGATTCCAGCTAAGAGCATGACAAGAAAGAAACCAAGGGATGCTCCAAAAACAAAGCGTAGACGATGAACAAATAGGTGGTGACGGTTTTGATTAAAGGTTGCAATTAGATTGATTTGATCGCAAACGTTTTTTTCCAAGTGGATAGGTGGAAGCGTTGGTGTTGTTAAATGAATGGCTTTTACAAGCTCTGCCTGCTCTTCAAGAAAAGTAGCGTATAGTTTTTGACACTCGGAGCAGCTTTGCAAATGGCTGGCCACTTGTTGATGTTCCTCTTGGATTAATTCACCGTCTGCATACATCATGAAAGTAAACTCATCCGGATGTTGCATTGTATACACTCCTTTCTATTGATTTATGGCTCAGCAACTCTTTTAAAAATTTCCGGGAACGGAATAGACGGGTACCAACCGTATTTTTGCTCATTCCTACAATGGCGCCAATTTCTTCATAGCTTAGCTCATCCACAAAACGAAGAGTAACAATTAATCGATCTACTTCCTCCAAGTGATATAACAGTTCTTGAATATGGGAGTAAAATTCCTTTTTCATAAATAAGGTTTCCGGTGTTTCAACGGATTTTTGTTGTTTATTTACTTGATGATACAATTGGTCGTCCTTCATGGTAATTTCCTTCTTTTTTCTAAGGAAATCGATGCAGGTATTTGAGGATAAGCGGTATAGCCAAGAATGGAAAGGATAGGATTGATCAAATTTATTTAGGTTTTGGGCTACTTTTAGCCAAATATCATTGCATACGTCCTGGGAATCATGATAGGAATAGACCATTTTGAGGACGATGCGCTGCACGCGCTGATCAAAAAGCTCAACAAGTAGAGGAAAAGAATCAGCATCCCCTTTTAAAAATTTCAGGATATATTCTAGGGCTTTTCGATTTAGCGCATAAAGATCTTCGCGTGATTGCTCTTCCACATTCGGTCCTCCTTTCTAGTACTAGTACGTAAGTTTCATCTTAAAAATTTCGTTACTCTAAATCCTTTTCTTCATTCGACTTATGGGGGTCTTCTTCCTTCAAATCTTTTCCAGTATCTTCTGTTAGGTCAATCATGACCCTCATTTTTGCCTTCATTTTTTTTCCTTTAATAATGGTGTAGTCTGTAATGTCTCGATGTTCTAAGCGACTAATTGCCTCCGCTAATTCCTCTGAAGTTAAATAGGGCTGGATTGTTAGAAGGCATTCATCTTCATTTGATTCCTGATAAATGAGAAATAATTGTTCTTCCATATTGATAGGCCTCCCTAGTATTTATCCACAAAGTTATCAACAGGTTGTGCACAAAACATTTGTTCGTGGAATTGTTTTATGGTTATTATGTAACAACAGCACTAGATCATACGGAGGCAGACGGGTTATTATACGTAAATAATTATGCATTGTGCAGAGGAAGCTTTACTCCCTTGGTTTGTTTTTGAATGTTCTGTACAATGTAAGGGGGACTGTACACCAAACAAACGGGGGTGATGGAAATTGAGTTCCATGATTATTGCTGTTGTTGTCATTGTCGGTATCATAGTTGGATGTTCGATTTGGGCCATAAATAAAGGATATTCTTACAAAAACAAAATAGACGATATAGATGAGTAAAAGAAAAAACACACCGCATGCAGGTGTGTTTTCCTTTTATAAGACGAGAAATTTTGTTAGATAGAAAAGATCACATAATAATTGCTATTACGTTAAAACAAAGACTTAATATCACCGGTATTAGGGTTTACGATATACCAGCCGTAGGTGTTAATATAACGATCTCCGCTCTGGAAGTTATTTACCACCTCTTGATAAATCTGGATAACATAATTTCCGCGTTCATCATCGTGATCGTAGGCAATCGTGAAATTCTCCGGTACCTCTTTCCCATATTTCTGGCGTACCAATTCTACAGCTTGATACTTAGAATAGGTTTTGCTTGTCGGGAGTTTACCGATGTAGACAGAGAGCGATTTCCCATCGTATACGATCGGTTTGCCAAGGTTTTCTGCTGCAAAACGAACAGGGACATATGCTGTATTTTTGTAAAGAAATCCTTGTGTTTGAACAGGTGGTGATTTAGGTACACCATCGAAGTAAAAAGTAATAGGCTTTTCCATATCTGGTTTGACAGCCATTTCTGAAGCGGCATAGGCGATAGAGGAGGATAATAGAGCCCCGATTCCAATGCCAATTGCTAACGATTTTACATTTAACTTACCCATACGTAAATAAGCCCCACTTATCTTTATTTTTGTTAATCACAGTATGACAAATGATGACAAAATCTGCAAAAGTCGTGGGTAATAGGAAATTGTATCTAACGATCATAAATAATAGGTAGAAATTTAGTATTTCGCCCTGTAAAACCTCGTATCATGTGAGATATTTCATTTCATCATAGGATTACTGGAGTGTCATCTCATTCTCAAGCACTACAGAGGCCAAAGAAAGCTGATAAAGAAAGCAAAACTGAGTAGAAAGAACCACTTGCTTAGTAGTAATTAGTTACAAGATGATTGCGCTTTCAGAAATACCTAGTCATCTAAAGGCATTTGTTGCTTGGACAAGGTTAGTGTTTATCGCAGAAGCATTACTACATAAAGAAACATCCATGACATTGTTAACCACCCTACACAAAATAGTACCTTCCGCATAAATATCACCAACTTTTAGAATAATCTGATAATATTATAGCAAAGGAATTATGTAATGGATATCATTTTTGAAGAATCAGCTAAAATTAGATGCAGCTTCATTTTTACACACATAAAAACCTCCGTAATAAACGGAGGCTTCGAGGTTTACCTAATATGGTACGCCCGATAGGAATCGAACCTACGCACGCGGTTCCGGAGACCGCTGCTCTATCCACTGAGCTACGGGCGCATATGTTTCAGACAACAAAGTTTATTATATACGAAAATGGAGCATAGGACAACTTTTTTACTGTATGATTAAAAAGAGCAACAAAGAAGAGTCTTTGCCGAGCCAATCTTGATATACTGTATGATAAGTGTGCCAATACAAGATACGTCTTGGCAGGAAAATTGCATGAACGCTATAATAGAGGAAGAGAGTAAGGAAGGGTGGAAAGAAGTTGTTGGAGCTATCGACAGCTTGATGGTTTCTGACGGGAGGAGGAATGCAATATGAATATGGGCTTAGGTTTGTATCAAGAACAGACGTTAAAGTTAGTGATGACGCCTGAATTGCGTCAAGCTATTACGATATTGCAGTTTTCGGCCATTGATCTGATGAATTATTTGCAGGAACAAGCGATCGAAAATCCAGTGATTGATCTTCAGGAAATTGCGGTTGCCCAAGAACCGTTGCCTGTAGATAAACGGGAAAAGAGCTTGGATTTTGATTGGAAGGAATTATTGAATAATCCGGGGCATAATGATTTTTCAGTCAACAGAGATGAAAGCGCCTACAATCCTCTAGATTATGTGAGTGATACACGAACCACCTTATTTTCTCATTTAGAAGAACAACTCGGTTATGTAAAAAGATTGACGCCAGTACAACGTCAGATTGCCCAATATATTATAGGAAATCTCGATGAGCGAGGTTATCTAGAAGTGCCTGTCACTGACATTAAGGAGCGGTTAGGAGTTGATTTGGAGGAGGTAGAGGATGTTCTTCGAGTGATTCAGCATTTAGACCCGGCTGGTGTAGCTGCGCGTTCGCTAGAAGAATGCTTGCTGTTACAACTAGAGCATGAGGGACAGGATGACGAACATATCGTAGAAGTCATTAAGCATCATCTAGTTGATCTGGCAAATAATCGTTTTGGAAAAATTGCTGAACAGCTTCATATAAGCGTAGGGGATGTACAACGGATTGCTGATTTGGTTCGTACGCTGAATCCGAGACCTGGAGTGGCTTATAGCAGCGCAGATATACGCTACATTGTGCCTGATGTTACAGTTGAAAAGGTAATGGGAGAGTATATTGTCATTGTCAACGATTCTTCGTTACCGCGATTGTCTATCAATCCCTTTTATGAACGAATGCTAAAAGAGAAAACCGAGAAGGATGAGGCTCGGCAATTTGTTCATGAAAAACTAAATGCAGCGGTGTGGCTTGCAAAAAGTCTAGAGCAAAGAAGAATGACCCTGTTGCGTGTAACACAGGCGATTGTTGACTTGCAGAATGACTTTTTTGAGAAAGGGATTCATTATTTAAAACCGATGACGCAAAAAGATATTGCAGAGCGAGTTCAATTGCATGAATCTACAATCAGTCGAGCTACCAGTAATAAATATGTACAAACTCCCCGCGGTGTTTTCGAATTAAAGTACTTCTTTACTTCGGCCCTGTCCACAGCAAGTGGAGAAGCGGCATCTTCAGAAAGCGTGAAGAAACGAATTAAAGCTTTCATTGACAAAGAAGATCGGAATAAACCATATTCGGATCAAAAGCTAGCGGAATTGCTGGAGAAAGAAGGGATTGAAATCTCCCGGCGTACCGTGGCTAAGTATCGAGAGGAAATGCTGATCTCATCGTCTGCTAAACGAAAACGCTTTTTGTAATGATAAAAAGAATGTAAAATAAGAGAAGATAAAGGAGCCAACCCGTTACCATGGCTAGCGAAGAAAGCAAAGGATTACAATCAGATCGTATTGAAATGATTTTATATGGTAGGCCCGGCTGTCACTTGTGTGATGATGTTGAGGAACATATCAGACGATTAGCTGAGGAATTTCCGATCACGTATAAAGTTGTCGACATTACTTTAGATATGCGATTAGAGGAAAAGTACATGTTTACGATTCCTGTAGTTGAGATTAACGGGCTAGAAGCTTTTGTATCTGTAGACTCGGTTGTTACCGAGGAGGAATTACGCCTATATTTGCAAGAAAAAATGGGTAAATGTGAATAAATTAAGATTTCTCTTTTGGCTTCTTGTCAGCTAGCAGAGTGTATGCTACATTAAGAGTAAGCATTCTGCTTATTTTTTTGAAAGCTGCGGGACATAATTTGTATGATGTGGGACGTTTGGAGTCCCGTTGAGACTGGAAAAGGATGAGTGTGGAATGCGTACTTTATTAAATATCCAAAACAAGCTTGTTCCCGACCTCGTACAAGTATTGCGTAAACGATACGATCTTATGCAGTCGATTCGTCATTTGCAGCCTGTCGGTCGCAGGGCGTTAGCACAGAATTTACAAACGACTGAGCGCATCCTCAGGTCAGAAGTAGAGCTCCTCAAAGATATGGGCTTAATTCACGTCAGCCCGATTGGTATGAGCTGTACGGAAGAGGGAATCCAGCTTTTAAAAGAGATGGATTCTATGGCAGATGAACTGTTCGGCTTTAACGACCTTGCTCTACAATTACAACACATCTTACATATTCCTAAAGTAATTGTGGTTGCTGGTGACGTGGACGTATCGGAATGGGGTAAAAAGGAATTGGGACGAGTAGGAGCCCGGATATTAAAACGAGTAGTTCAAGAAGGTGACGTGGTTGCTGTTACAGGTGGGTCCACGATTGTATCGGTAGCTGAGCATGTTACTCCTTCCTCGCATTTTCGTGATGTACAATTTGTGCCAGCGCGTGGTGGACTTGGGGAAAAGGTAGAAATGCAGGCTAATACGATTGCTTCTTCTCTTGCTGCAAAGTCAGGTGGAACCTATCATCTATTGCATGTGCCTGATCGTTTAAGCCCTGATGTAGTTCAATCCTTATTGGGAGAAGCACAGATTGCCGAGGTTATGCAACTGCTTCACAAAACTAGGGTGGTTATACATGGAATTGGTGATGGAATGGCCATGGCTATGCGACGTAAGTACACAGAAGAAGAGCTTGAAGTACTACGAGAGCTTGGGGCTGTTGGTGAAGCATTTGGATATTACTTTAATGCGGCAGGAGAAACTATCTATAAAATGCCGACTATTGGCTTGTCCCTAGAAGACGTGAAGCGAGCTGATGTAGTTTTATCCTTAGGTGGAGGCAGTAGCAAAGCAAAAGCAATCATGGCTTTTGCCAAACAAGCATGCCAAACTGTTTTAATTACCGATGAAGGTGCGGCTCGAGCCATTTTGGAAGAGCATCGTCAGTCCTCTGCTACAATCTAAAATAACAGTTGCAGCCTTGGTATGTTTTGTAATTGTGTGTGGATACACTAATCATTGGAATTTGATTTTGTATCAGCTCTAGTGAAGCCTGCCTTGCAAACAAATAGTGTGGAGAGTTATAAACAGATCACACGTTTGACAAGTAAAGGACTAGGGTAAAAAGATTTGTAGACATGGAATTGGTTGGATAAAGTTTGACATACTAAAAACAAAGGCTTTTTATTCGTAACATGGTTTTGTAATCGTCTGGTCATAGTAAGCTATGAACTGGTTCGATATAGATTCTCTAAAAAATTATTCTAAGAGTGGAACTTAGGAGGTTATCTACATGGTAAAAGTAGGAATTAACGGTTTTGGACGAATTGGACGTAACGTATTCCGTGCAGCTCTAAACAACCCAGCAGTTGAAATTGTTGCAGTAAATGACTTGACAGATGCAGTAACATTAGCGCATCTTTTGAAATATGACACTGTACATGGCAAATTGAATGCTACTGTTGAAGTAAAAGGAAACAGCCTAATTGTTAATGGCAAAGAAGTAAAAGTTCTAGCTGAGCGCGAACCTGCTAAATTGCCATGGGGCGAGCTAGGTGTTGAAATCGTAGTTGAATCTACTGGTCGTTTCACAAAACGTGAAGATGCTGCGAAACACCTTGAGGGTGGAGCTAAGAAAGTAGTTATCTCCGCACCTGCTACAAACGAAGATATCACAATCGTTATGGGTGTTAACCACGAACAATATGATCCAGCAGCTCACACTGTAATCTCTAACGCTTCTTGCACAACAAACTGCTTGGCACCATTTGCAAAAGTATTGAACGACAAATTCGGAATCGTAAAAGGTCTGATGACTACTGTTCACTCTTACACAAATGACCAACAAATTCTTGACCTGCCACACAAAGACCTTCGTCGTGCTCGTGCAGCGGCTGAGAACATTATCCCAACTTCTACTGGTGCAGCGAAAGCCGTATCTTTGGTATTGCCTGAGTTGAAAGGTAAACTAAACGGTTTTGCAATGCGTGTACCAACTCCAAACGTGTCTGTAGTTGACCTAGTTGTTGAAACAAAAACTTCTACA
The DNA here is from genome assembly GCF_010748895.1 of Brevibacillus sp. 7WMA2. Lineage (NCBI taxonomy): Bacteria > Bacillati > Bacillota > Bacilli > Caryophanales > Paenibacillaceae > Brevibacillus > Brevibacillus sp. 7WMA2. The sequence goes on along the minus strand of NZ_CP048799.1, from coordinate 3,373,773 downwards.
ACAGTTGAAGAAGTAAACGCAGCTCTTAAAGAAGCTTCCGAAGGCGCATTGAAAGGTATCATGGGATACTCTGAAGAGCCACTAGTTTCTTGCGACTATAATGGTAACCCTGATTCTTCTTCCATTGATGCTCTATCTACAATGGTAATGGAAGGCAACATGGTTAAAGTAGTTTCTTGGTATGATAACGAGTCTGGTTACTCCAACCGTGTAGTAGATCTTTGCAAATACATTGCTGAAAAAGGTCTGTAAGCCATACAAACTTTCATGTAATGTGAAAAGGGAGAGCTTCTCTCCCTTTTCCACTATGTATAAGCTAGATTAAGCAAGTATTTAGTCAGGTAACAAGTCTGAGGGGGGTACCTTCCGTGAACAAAAAGTCCATTCGCGATATAGAATTAGCAGGTAAACGTGTGTTTTGTCGAGTAGATTTTAACGTCCCAATGCAAGATGGCGTAATTACAGACGACACGCGTATTCGTGCTGCTGTTCCAACTATTCAATATTTAATCGATAACCATGCTAAAGTCATTTTGGCTAGCCATTTCGGCCGTCCAAAAGGTGAAGTAGTGGAAGAAATGCGTCTTACTGCGGTAGGCGAACATCTAGCTTCTCTTCTTGGCAAACCCGTAAAAAAACTGAACGATTCAATTGGCGCAGAGGTTGAGTCTGCTGTTCAAGCGATGAAGGAAGGCGACGTAATCCTTCTTGAAAATGTTCGTTTCCATAAAGGGGAAGAAAAGAACGATCCTGAGCTAGCAAAAAGCTTTGCAAGCCTTGCTGACCTGTTTGTAAACGATGCATTTGGTACAGCTCATCGTGCACATGCAACGACTGCGGGTATCGCTCAGCACATTCCAGCAGTAGCTGGCTTGTTGATGGAAAAAGAGATTCAATTCATGGGTGGTGCTTTGTCCAAGCCTGAGCGTCCTTTCACAGCAATTGTGGGTGGAGCGAAAGTAAAAGACAAAATCGGCGTAATTGAAAATCTGTTGGGCAAAGTAGACACTTTGATCATCGGTGGCGGTATGGCTAACACTTTCATCAAAGCACAAGGTTACAATGTTGGAGCTTCCCTTTGTGAAGAAGATAAGCTGGATCTTGCTCGCACGTTGATGGAGCAAGCAAAAGTGCGCAATGTGAATCTGCTTATGCCAGTGGACGTAGTGGTTGCTGATAAATTTGCAGCAGATGCCAATACGCAAGTGGTAAGCATTGACGCGATTCCAGAAGGGTGGATGGCCCTCGATATCGGACCAAAGACCGTGGCTAACTACCGTGATGCAATTGTTCCTTCTAAAACAGTAGTCTGGAACGGACCTATGGGTGTATTCGAAATGGATGCTTTTGCAAGTGGTACGATTGCTGTTGCTAACGCAATGGAAGAATGCCAGGGCACAACAATCATCGGTGGTGGTGATTCTGTAGCGGCTGTAGAAAAAGCAGGTGTAGCAGATAAAATGACCCACATTTCTACTGGTGGTGGAGCTTCCCTTGAGTTCATGGAAGGTAAAGAGCTACCAGGCGTAACCGCATTGCAAGACAAGTAAAATGCTATCTTTTGTAAAAGGTGAGGAGTGGAAGTAATGAGAACACCAATTATTGCTGGGAACTGGAAGATGTTCAAAACAATCGCGGAAGCAACTACGTTTGCCTCTCAATTACCAAAAGAGGATCAAGCTCCTCAAATTGAAAAAGTAATCTGCGCACCTTTCACAAACTTGCCAGCATTGGCTGAGCAATTCAAAGGTACTCCTTATAAATTAGGTGCTCAAAACGTACATTTTGAAGAAACAGGCGCATTTACCGGTGAAATCAGCCCGCTAATGTTAAAAGAGCTAGGTGTTGAATACGTGATTATCGGACATTCCGAGCGTCGCCAATACTTCAACGAAACAGACGAAACGGTGAACAAAAAAGCAAAAGCAATCCTTGCTCATGGTATGAAGCCAATTGTTTGCGTAGGGGAGTCCCTAGAAGAGTACGAGGCTAATACCACTGAAAACGTGGTTCGTACGCAAACAGAAGCTGCTCTTAGCGGTCTAACTGCTGAGCAAGTAAAAGAAACTGTAATTGCTTATGAGCCAATTTGGGCAATCGGTACAGGTAAATCTTCTACGGCTGAAAATGCTAATAAAACGATCGCTTTCATCCGCAGTGTAATTGCTGGTGCATTTGATGCTAACACAGCAGCTCAAGTACGCATTCAATACGGTGGTAGCGTGAAACCTGAAAATGTGGCAAGCTATATGGGTGAGTCCGACATTGATGGAGCACTAGTTGGCGGAGCGAGCCTAACTGTTGAAGGCTACATGGGCTTAGTCAACGGAGTACAACAGTAGGAGGGGAAGCTATATGGCTAACAGACCAAAACCAGTTGCGTTAATTATTATGGACGGGTTTGGTCTTCGCACTAATGATTACGGTAATGCTGTTAATCAAGCGAAAAAACCAAACTACGAGCGATTGATGAATGATTACCCGAATGCTACCTTGCTAGCTTCTGGTCTTGAAGTAGGTCTTCCAGAAGGACAAATGGGTAACTCCGAGGTAGGTCACTTGAATCTTGGTGCAGGACGCATCATTTATCAGGATCTTACTCGCATCACCAAGTCCATTAAAGAAGGCGCATTTTTTGAAAACGAAACATTGATCGCTGCTTTTAAGCATGCGAAAGAGAATAACAAAAAGGTTCACTTCTTTGGCTTATTGTCTGATGGCGGTGTTCATAGCCACATCAACCATCTACTTGCTCTGCTTGAGCTTGCAAAAAAGGAAAACGCAGAGGATGTATTTGTCCACGGATTCCTAGATGGTCGCGATGTAGCTCCTGATAGTGCCGTTACCTACATTGAAGAAGTACAACGTAAGATGAATGAGCTTGGCGTTGGTAAAATCGCGACTGTCCAAGGCCGTTATTACGCTATGGACCGTGATAAACGCTGGGAACGCGTTGAAAAGGCATACCGTGCTATGGTATATGGCGATGCCCCTCATTACTCTGATGCAATCAAGGCAGTAAAGGAATCCTATGAGAAATCTGTCATGGATGAATTCGTTATGCCTGCTGTAATGGTTGATGAGAATGACCAGCCGATTGGGAAAGTAGAAGACGGTGATTCAGTTATCTTCTTCAATTTCCGTCCTGACCGTGCTATCCAAACCTCCCAAGCGTTCACGAATGAGGATTTCCGTGGATTTGACCGTGGAGAGAATTATCCGAAAGACCTACACTTTGTATGCTTAACGAAATTCTCTGAGTCAGTCGATGGATATGTAGCCTACAAACCAACAAACCTAGATAACACGCTAGGTGAAGTGTTAGCTCAAAATAATCTGAAGCAATTGCGCATTGCGGAAACAGAAAAATATCCGCATGTAACGTTCTTTTTCAGTGGCGGTCGTGAGCAGGAGTTCCCAGGTGAGACGCGTATTTTGATTCCTTCTCCAAAGGTAGCTACCTATGACCTACAACCAGAAATGAGCGCTTATGAATTAACTGATGCAGTAGTGAAGGAAATTGAAGAAGAAAACTTCGATACAATCATTCTTAACTTTGCAAACTGCGATATGGTTGGCCATTCAGGTATGATGGAGCCTACCATTAAAGCTGTTGAAACTGTTGATGCTTGCGTAGGTCGCGTAGCTGACGCTATTATTGCTAAGGGCGGAGTAGCTATCATCACAGCCGATCACGGAAACGCTGATTGGATGCTTACAGAAGAAGGCAGACCAATCACTTCTCATAGCACAAACCCTGTTCCAGTTATTGTGACCAAAAAAGGTATCGACCTGAGAGCAGATGGTATTCTAGCTGATTTGTCTCCTACTATGTTGGAGCTATTAGGTGTAGAACAACCAGCCGAAATGACAGGAAAATCCATTATTAAATAAGAATAAGAGAATAAGGAGATGGCATTAATGACAACAATTATTACTGATATTTACGCTCGCGAAATTCTGGATTCCCGTGGTAACCCAACTCTAGAGGTAGAAGTATACTTGGAAGACGGTTCTATGGGCCGTGCAGCAGTTCCATCTGGTGCTTCCACTGGTGCACACGAAGCAGTTGAGCTTCGCGATGGTGACAAATCTCGTTACCTAGGTAAAGGTGTAACAAAAGCTGTTGCAAACGTAAACGATACAATCGCACCTGAGCTAATCGGTATGGACGCTACTGACCAAGTTGGTATCGACATGACGATGATCGCTTTAGACGGTACTCCAAACAAAGCAAAATTGGGTGCTAACGCTATCCTAGGTGTATCTATGGCAGTAGCTCGTGCAGCAGCTACTTCTCTAGGTGTTTCCTTGTACAACTACATGGGTGGATTCAACGCGAAAACTCTTCCAGTTCCTATGATGAACATCCTTAACGGTGGAGAGCACGCTGATAACACAGTAGATATTCAAGAATTCATGGTTATGCCAGTAAATGCTCATTCTTTCAAAGAAGCTCTACGTATGGGTTCTGAAATCTTCCACTCCTTGAAAAAGGTTCTTCATGATAAAGGCCTTAACACAGCAGTAGGTGACGAAGGTGGCTTCGCTCCTAACTTGAAATCCAACGAAGAAGCGATCACTACAATCCTAGAAGCTATCAAAGCTGCTGGATACGAAGCTGGTAAAGACGTATTCATCGCTCTTGACGTAGCTGCTACTGAAATGTTCAAAGATGGCAAATACCACTTCACTGGTGAAGGCGTAGTAAAAACGACAGAAGAAATGGTTGCTTTCTATGAAGGCCTAGTATCCAAATACCCAATCATCTCTATCGAGGACGGATTGGCTGAGGATGACTGGGAAGGTTGGAAGCTTCTAACTGACCGCCTAGGAAGCAAAGTTCAATTGGTTGGTGACGATTTGTTCGTAACCAACACAGAACGTCTAATTACTGGTATTGAAAAAGATACTGCTAACTCCATCTTGGTTAAAGTTAACCAAATCGGTACATTGACTGAGACTTTCGATGCAATCGAAATGGCTAAACGCGCTGGTTACACAGCAGTTATCTCTCACCGTTCTGGTGAAACAGAAGATTCCACAATCGCTGACATCGCGGTTGCAACTAACGCTGGTCAAATTAAAACAGGTGCTCCATCCCGTACAGACCGTGTTGCGAAATACAACCAATTGCTTCGTTTGGAAGATGAATTGGGTGAAACAGCTCGTTACGGTGGCCGTGCAGCATTCTACAATCTTAAAAAATAAGCTTCGTTTTATACGAAAAGACATCTTTGCTTTTGCAAGGGTGTCTTTTTTTGTTCATGGAACAAAAAGATCGAACAAGGAGTATTGAATGCGCAGGAGTGGTATACCTTGGTAGAGATGCATTATCGCCATCATCCCTTACAAAAAGAGCATTGCAAGCATTTTTATCACGGATGAAGCAGCAAAAACAAAGAAGCTCTGATGTCATTTGGACGATCAGAGCTTTTGACTATATCAGGAAAGGCGCTCGTCTGATATATTTTTGATGTGTTCGGAAGAGTAAATGAATTATTTCTTTTCAGACAACCATTTAGATACTGCTGATATTTCCTTTGCGTCTTGAAGAACACCTTTTGGCATAGTACCTTTACCGTTTTTGATGACATCACTTATCGCTTTTTCATCAAGCTGCGAGCCGATGTTTGCAAGTGCGGGACCCACCATGCCTTCCAGGTTTTGACCGTGACAGGATGTACATTTTTGTTTAACAATTTCTTCAGCATTGATATTGGTAGTTCCACCAGCTCCGCCGCCCTTTGCTTCTTCGCCATGTTTAGGCGGATAAATAATAGAGGCTACGAGGAACAGTACGAAAACGAGGAACAAGATACCAAAAGAGAACCCAAATGCTTTCGCCGAGTCAACTACGTCGTTTTGATTCACGTCTTTCTTAAAGTTTGAACCAGCCATGCGAAAGGAACCTCCTAAATACTAGATATAAGAATGAAACCTACTTGCATTTTACGGGAAAAGCAGTGTACTTGCAAGGAAAGTGACACACTAGTTCACAATGTACACAATTCTGACAATATTTAAAGAACTTATGCTTTCTTACCTTATTATAGAAACATATTCAAAATGATGGATAAAGTAAGCGCTTTTATGGGTAAAAAAGGTAAAGATTAAAAGTGAAATAAATTGATTAATCTATAAAAGTCTGACATTTATCATTATAAAACCTTGGCAATTTTTTGTATAGGGAATCCATTGTCTGGAAGTGTATGGAAAGGATGTTTCAGCAAGTTGTTGTTCCCTTTTAATTGTGGTAAAGTAAAGATTATAGACAATGAAGGGTCGGTTGTACTTACATTGTAACGAGGTGAAATATTATGCTAGCTTTACTTGCAAAGATTTTCTTAATAGTTTCCGCTATCGGTTTAATTCTTGTCGTTCTTCTGCAATCCGGTAAAAGCGCCGGTCTTTCTGGTGCAATTAGCGGTGGGGCTGAACAACTTGTTGGTAAACAGAAAGCAAGAGGAATGGATGCTGTTTTAGGTAAAATCACAGTGGTTCTCGCTGTATTATTTATGCTATCCGCTATCTTGCTGGCATTCTTCCTTCAAGCAAAGTAAATGGTAAAAAGACAGCAGACGCTTTTGTGTTGCTGTCTTTTTTTGTACGCATTTCTACATATGATGGTACAAAGAAATAAATGACGGGTACAATAGTAAGGAAAGTATTACGAGAGAAGAACATGTTTTGTGTTGAACATAACTTGGCATACTAAAACATAATCAAGAAAAAAGGAGCTTTTACATGAAAGATATAGATATCCTTTCCTTTATGAGGGAACAGGCGTATCATCCGATGACAATACATGAACTAGAAGAAGCGTTTGGCTTACAGAACTCAAACGATTTTAAGCAGCTAGTAAAAACCTTGAATCAGCTTGAGGATAATGGGGAAGTTGTACGTACACGTGCAAACCGCTATGGGATTCCAGAAAAAATGAACTTGGTTCGCGGTAGGCTGCAAAACCATCCTAAAGGGTTTGGCTTTGTCATTCCCGAGACTCAAGGCGAAGAGGATGTGTATGTGCACTCTAATGATATGCAGGGAGCAATGCACGGGGATACGGTATTAGTTCGAGTGGAAAAAGAAGCATTCGGAAGTCGGCTGGAGGGTAAAATCGTTCGGATAGTGGAACGTAGCACTCATACGATTGTCGGAACCTATCAGGATGAACGCCATTACGGCTTTGTTATTCCAGATGACAAGCGGATTGGTAAAGATATCTTTATTCCACAGCAAGCAGTAAATGGGGCTGTAGATGGCCATAAAGTGGTTGTACAGATCGTTAAGTACGCAGAGGGTAGAGGAAACCCCGAAGGAGAAATAACCGAGATTCTAGGGCATAAAAATGATCCTGGGGTGGATATCCTTTCGATTATTAGAAAGTTTAACTTACCAGAGGGATTTCCCGATGATGTGCTTGCAGAAGCGGAAGCGGCTCCAGATCGAATTTCGGATGAAGAGATAAAAGGTAGACGCGACCTGCGTGAGCGCATGATGGTTACGATTGATGGAGCAGATGCAAAGGATTTGGACGATGCCGTTTCTCTGGAGCAATTAGAGAACGGGAATGTGCGTCTAGGCGTTCACATTGCTGATGTAAGCTATTATGTCAAAGGAAAATCATCTTTAGATCAGGAAGCATACAGACGTGGTACAAGCGTGTATCTAGTGGATCGAGTCATTCCGATGATCCCACACCGATTATCAAACGGTATTTGTAGCTTAAATCCAAAAGTGGATCGGTTAACGATTACCTGTGATATGGAATTTGATGCAGGGGCTAATGTTGTTTCGTATGATATCTATTTAAGTGTGATTCGAACCAACGAGCGAATGACATATGCAGATGTGCGTAGTATTTTAGTGGATCAGGATCAGGAGTTACGTGAGAAATATCAGGAATTAGTCCCGATGTTTGAAAGCATGGAAGAGCTTTGTCTCAAATTGCGTAAAAAACGGATGCAGCGTGGGGCTATCGATTTTGATTTCCGTGAGGCGAAAATTTATGTAGACGCTGAAGGAACACCAACCGATATCGGCTTCCGCACACGCTCTATAGCTGAGCAAATCATTGAAGAGTTCATGCTCGCAGCCAATGAAACAGTTGCAGAACACTTCCATAAGCTGAAGCGTCCTTTTATTTACCGGATTCATGAAGATCCAAAGGAAGAAAAGCTACAAAACTTCATGGAGTTCATCACTAGCTTTGGGTACAGCGTGCGCGGCAAGGGAACGTCGGTTCATCCAAAAGCATTACAGCAGCTGTTGGAGGAAATCAAGGGGACACCAGAAGAAGTCATTATTAGTACGGTATTGCTTCGTTCCATGAAACAAGCACGTTACGATGCAGAAAGTATGGGACACTTTGGGCTATCTACCGATTACTACACGCATTTTACTTCGCCTATTCGCCGTTATCCGGATTTAATTGTGCACCGAATGATTCGTTTATGGTTGGAGAAAAAACAGCTTGATGCGAAGGAAGAAGCATATTGGATTGCTGAAATGCCAATCATCGCAGAACATACTTCACAACGAGAACGCGTAGCAGTAGATGCCGAGCGTGAAACAGACGATCTGAAAAAAGCTGAGTACATGCTACAGCATATTGGCGAAGAGTTCGAGGGCGTGATTTCAAGTGTCACCTCCTTCGGTATCTTTGTAGAGCTGCCAAACACGATTGAGGGATTAGTCCACGTTAGCTATCTAACAGACGACTATTATAATTACCATGAAAAAATGTACGCTCTGATCGGAGAACGTACAGGGAAGCAGTATCGCATTGGCGATGAGGTTTTGGTCCGTGTAACTACTGTTAATGTTGACGAACGTACCATTGACTTTGAAATCGTAGGTATGAAAAAGCCAAGTGAGCTACGATTTAACAGATCTCGTCAGGCAAAAGTGATTAATGGTAATGGCCGAGACAAGGATCGCGGTGGTAATCGAAAACAGCGTCGTTCGAAGTCTTATAAAGATACGGGTCCGGCGGCTGCGAAACGAAAGCATAAGCAGGAACGAAATCAAGGTGGTCAAAATACCCGTGGAAAAGATGCACAGCGTCGTTCAACTGGTAAAACAGGAGCGGGACGGTTTGTCGCACTTCCAGGCCAAGAAAATCAGGAAGCAGTGGAATCCAAACAAAAGGGCTTTTGGGAGGATTTTGTAAGCTCCAAGCAAAAGAAAAAACGAAAATCCGTGGTAAAACAAGCGAAGCGTAAGCGGAGGTAATCTTAGAAGAGACGCAAGAAGGCAATGGAGTACAAAGCATTGCCTTCTTGTCTTATTTTTGTTAAAATTAAAGGCACTACTCTTGCTCAGATGAGGTGATTTCCGTGACCGTTTCTAAAAAAGGAACAAAAACTGTAGCCCAAAACAAAAAAGCCCGACATGATTATCACATTGAAGAAGTGATGGAGGCAGGTATCGAGCTAACCGGTACGGAAATCAAGTCGATTCGAGGCGGACGAGTGCAGCTGAAGGATAGTTTTGCTCGTATTGTTAATGGAGAGCTTATTTTATATAACGTGCACATTAGCCCTTACGAACAAGGCAATCGATTCAATCATGAACCTGAACGAAATCGCCGTTTGTTAATGAAGCGTTTGGAGATTCTGAAATTGAACAGCTTGATTCGTGAACAGGGATATTCCCTTGTTCCGCTTAGCATTTATTTAAAAAAAGGCTGGGCAAAGCTTGAGCTTGCTGTTGTCCGTGGGAAAAAGAATTATGACAAGCGTGAGGACCTGAAGAAAAAGGATGCCCAACGCGAGGTTGCGAGAGCCCTGAGAGACCGTCAGAAATATTAGAGGAAAAGAACGGCTTCAGGCGGCAGTTCTTCCAACTCTGCCAGTAACCCACATTGAGATTTTTACGTAAACTGTGGTAGTATAGGTGTACAACGATGGACGATTTGAGACATCGTTGCAAGCCATTTATTTTATATGAGGCTGTGTAGTAAAGAAAAACTGAATAAGTTTTCTTTGCTCTTTCTATCCTGGGGGCGTTTTGGATTCGACGGGGATGGTAGAGCATGAGAAGCGAGCCGGGGGGCTGCGGACCTCGTCAACAACGCGGAAAGCCATTAACTGGCAACAAACAACTTTCTCTAGCTGCCTAATCTCAGCTAGGTGCTACCACTCCATCGCCCATGTGGCGTGACTAGCACTCACTCTTAGTGGGATACGCCTGAGGCTTCCGTCTGGAGCCGATGGAAGAAGATCAATCAGACTAGGTAGCGGGTCAGCGCGTCACTCCGCGAATCCACTACCGAAACATAAATGAGTGACTGCGCTCGGAGATGCTCATGTATCGCTGTTTTCGGACGGGGGTTCGAATCCCCCCGCCTCCACCTAACAAATCCACAATTTGATCATGAAGATAATATCTATCACCTTTTCGTCATAACTACCGATGAATTTCTTAATTTCAGGAATGTTTTCTCAGTTACATAAATCTTGAACATGCCAAACAGTTGTCGCAGGATGTCCTCCGTGATGACTGTTTTTTTGTTATTCAGATCGAGTTCTTTGATGTTAAACTCCAGATGGTTTCTTTGCTCCTCTAGTTCCGTCATTTTTTCCATGAACGTCGCTTGAGTGAAGCCTTGGGCAACTGCCGAAACGATGTTGTCGAGCTGTTTGTTGACTTCCTGGAGTTTGGCTTTTAGTACTGACAGATCTTCCTGCCGCTCAGTATTCAGCGAGTTCTAATGCTCGTTCAACTGCTCAACTAGATGGGGGATCACATCGTCATTGAAAATCTGGGCGTGTAGTTCGGAAATCACGAAGTTTTCGATGTGCTCTCTTCGCAATTCCTAGTTGTCACAGTTCTTTTTGTTGTCTCGATTGCCACTCCGGTATGTCACGTACGTCATTTTGTTTCTGGCGATGGGGTGGGAGTTGTCCATCATAGCGAACTCGTGATCGTGTTTCTCAAGGCATTCGCCGCAGACGATCATGCCGCTGAGGAGATAGGTTTCTGTTGCCTCGTACGCTGCTGGAGAACGCTTGGTGCCTTTCATTTTTTCAAAGACTTTCTGGTAATCTTCGGGGGAGATGAGGGCTGGCATTCCGTCTGGGACGCGGACCACATCCTTATCGTCTTTTATGGCATGTCCATTACGCTTGCCGAAAGCGTTCTTGCTCGCGGTCTTTTTGAAAACATACACGCCGGAGTACTTTTCATTTCGCAGGATGTCGTGAATGCTATTCTTGCCGAAAGGTTTTCCCAGCTTTATTTTGTAGCCTTTGGCGTTGGTGCATCGATGATTTTGTTGTACCCGTACCCATCCAGTTACATAGAAAAGATCATTTTAACTTGAGCAGCTTCTGTCTCGTTAATGACGTACTGTTTGGAGACTGGATCGACGTCGTAACCGTGGGGAGAGAGACCGCCTGTATGCTCGTATTGAAAGGCATTTTCTTTTATGCCTTTCATCACTTCTCGGGTTAGGTTTTTGCTGCAGTATGCCGCCATTCCTTCGATAACAGATTCAAGCCTAATACTCTCAGGTGAGTCATCCAGGTTTTCTGTCACACTCAGAACTCGTACGCCATTCTGTCTTAGTTTTCTTTTATAGTGGCTATTGTCTGTCGTACCTGTCGCGTCTGAAGCGGTCTAGCTTGTGGACGATTACGTATTCAAACAGGTTGAGTGCGCTATCATGAATCATTTTTTGAAATTCAGGTTGCTTTTCCGATGTAGCATTTTTGGCTCGATCTGCGTAGACCTTTACGATTTCGAAGTTGTTTAGTTTGGCATATTCCTCAATGGCTTGATTTTGAGCATCGATTGATTCGTCTCGCTGGTTGTCGCTAGGGCGTGTTTTTAGACTTTGAATGCGTCTTAAAATTTGGTAAACTTTTCATATGGGAAGACGATACGAACTACGCGCCGACCAATGGGAAAAGCTTAAAGAGCTCTTGCCACCTGAGCGGAAGGCACAAGGCAGACGTCCGGCGAAGGACAATCGCCAGATGCTGAATGCGATACTTTGTGTGGTCCGCTCGGAAGCAGCATTGCGGGATCTGCCCGACTATTATGGAGCGTGGCATTCCGTGTATATGCGGTTCCGCCGCTGGGAACAAGCGGGCCTGCTCGACCGGCTCGAAGTACGGGACACTGAACCGGATGCCGAAAGCGTCATGATCGATGCCTCCATCATCCGGGTTCACCAGCACGGGGCCAAAGCAAAAAGAGGCAGCAATTCCAAGCGATCGGAATTTCACTGGGAGGCTTAGCCTCCAAAGTCCACGCGGTCGTGGACGCACTCAGCTACCCGTTGAAATAGGAAGGGACACCGGCAACGTGAACGACTGCGTAACGGGCTATGAGATCCTGTAAAAGATGGATGTCGAAGGCAAACGTTATGGCAGACTACGGATATGACACAAACAAGATCTTCGCACTGCTGGAAGAGAAGTAGGCGCATGTGGTCATTCCCAGTTGCAAGCATTGCACCGTCCAACGTCTAACCGATGGGCGACTGTTCAAAGAGCGTCACTTGGTCGAGTGCTTGTTCAACAAACTGAAGCATAATCGCCGACTGACGACCCGGTCGATAAATTGCCTCGTACCTTTGTCACTTTCTTAAAGCTTGCCTCGGCTATGATTTGGTTGGCTTAGGCTTTGAAAACACACCCTAGAAATATCCTAACCACCATTAAAATGTTGTCGGAAAAGTTTGATATCAATTGAAGGGGCTCTCAGAATGTTGCAATTTGAATTATCCGGCGCTGCTACTGTATCGCCCTCATTAGCGTATCAGTTGTGACTGCTTACTTAACAATAAAAAATCATAAGAATATACATTCCATGACAAATATCTGTCTCTATGGGCTATTAATAAAGCTGGAGTGGTTTGGTGTTTTTTGAAGTGGCGAAAATGTTTCTGATCCTAAGATTCCAGAGTAGATACATACATATCAGTCTTAGAAAGGAGATTGCCGAATGAGCCTTCTATTAAATTCCGTAAAAGAGGCGACATATCTTGTTGTTCCTAAAGCAGAAAGATACCGTCCAATCTGCTACGTTTTCTATCAGAAGTACCGTCAGGAATACAACTCTTATATGTTCCTGGATGATGTGTATCAAGAATTAGTAACGTCAGAGCAGTTTGGCCCTCACTTTAAGGATTACTCCGAGAAAGAATTGGAAGAAGACCTCAAGGCGCTCGTGAAATGGAACAACCTGATCGTCCATCAAGACGAATCCCATGCACAATGCATCGAGGATTTTTATAAACGCAAGAATTATTATGAGGTCACGCAATATACCATTTCACTCGAACGTACGCTTGAGGAGATGCAGCATAATCTGCAGGCGATCCGCGGTGGATCGTTCGAGCGCGTTTTGGCGGACCATATTTTAGAGGACCTGACCAAACTTCGCAGGTGGAGACCTTCGGACAATGGGACGTTGGGCGATATCCGCAACATCTGGCGGGACCTCATGTCCCGATTTGAAGCCCTTCGCAACGGTACCGCCGACTTTTTGTCACACGTAAACAGCGAACCATATGAACGCCTGATCCGCACGGAGTCATTTTTGCCGTACAAAGAAAAATTTGTATGTCTGTTAAGCGACTTCGTGGTCGGCATTATGGAGAAGAAAGATTTGATCGAGGAGCGCCTCGGGTTCATCGATGAAAGTGAGATCGAGCACATTATTTCCGCGATTGTTTCTTACGAAGCGGAGCAGCAGATTGATGATAAGTTTGAGGTGGAGCTTGCCTCCGAGCGAAGAAGGGCAGAATGGCTCGGTTTTAAAGGGTGGTTCGTAGAGATTAATGGCCGCAAAGCGAGTTCCCGATTTCTCATCGAGCAAACCCGCGGCACCATCCAAAAAATTGTACGGATTGCAGATCAGATCAGCGATAAATTCAACTACTTTAAAAGCCGCAAGAATGACTATTTGGAACTGGCCCGTATTTTTGCGAACACTTCGGACTTGCGGGACTGTCATGTTATTGCTGGCGCGATGTTTGGCGTTTCCACCACAAAACATTTCTTAGTCCCACGTAAATCTGAGGATGATAACACTAAGTACGTGTGGGAATGTGTTCCATTCGAACAGCCGCTCAACAAAAAGACTCCTGGGAACCGCAACGGACGCACCAAACTGCCTGTATACGAAGATCCCTTAGCACAGATGTCTCTGGTTCAGGAACATCTGGAGAAAACGCGGATGGTGCAAGAGCAATTCAACAGCCTGATCAAGGACGGAAAAATTACGCTGGATGAGATCGGTGTCGTGTATCCCGAAGTGCGAGATCTGCTACTTGAGTTGTTGGGACAAGCCATGATTACAAAAGGCTTAAAAAGTCGAACGGAAGACGGGCGCCGATTTTATCTTAGGTTACGTTCCAGCAAGCGTATTCGCCTGCGTTCCACTGATGGTACACTGACGATGAATGATTACGAATTCGTGTTTATGGAGGAACAGCATGGGTAAAGATCGGTTAGTGCTTCAGGAATGCATTGAAGCCCTGTTTCATTACCACTGGATTCATCGGGACACGCAGGCGGACCTGTATTTTCAGATTCTCGCTCGAAAAGCGGAAATTGCCGACATGGTGCGCGAATACTTCGGTTATCGTTTACTCCTGCGTAATGAGTTTATCAAACTAGAGAAAATTCCCGTCTCGACAAAGCCGTTTATGGGCATTGGCGACTTTACGACGTCGCTCCACTATTTGTTTTTTTGCTGCTTCCTTGCTTTCTTGGAAGACAACGGGGAAGACAAGCAGTTTACGCTGCATAACGCTTGTGATGCCATCCGTATGTATTATCCTGAAGAAGCCGTTCCTTTCGCCTGGGAGGAACGTTCGCACCGTAGGGCCTTTGCAGATGTTCTGCAGCATTGCGTGAAATTGAGGCTCGTCTATGTCGTGCACCGTGACATCGACGGGTTTCGAGACGATGAAAGGTATGATGTTTTGTTTCAGACCACGCCTTATTTTCGTCACTTCGCACCGCTTTACTTCTTTGATCTCAGCAAAATCCAAAATCGTAGTCAGTTGGAAGAGTACATTGCGAAAGAGATTGCCAATGGCACAACCCCGAGACAACGGCTCCTGCGCAGATTCTTTTTAGAATCGGCCGTATATGATGACGAACTGTCAGCAGAGGAAGTCAAGCTTCTGGAAGAGAGGGAAGAGCTAGAGAGACTGAACGAAATGATTTCAGGACCGTTTGAATATTGGCACCTCGAACGGTACCATCGCACGACGATGCTCACCCATGCAGAAAACCGTTACGGTGACTATTATCCCAAAGATGATCAGATTTCAAATGCAGCCGTGCAATATGCAACCCTCATTTGGGATAAGGTAAACAGCCAAGAAGTAGCTCTTGACCATAACGGCCGTGTTCTATGTTTGGAATATGAGGCGATCAAATGGTTTCAAGAGATCAAAGATCTGCATAGCCATGGGTGGACCAAATCGTTTACGGAACGGCCTGTCACCGTCATTTGGAGAGAAGTTATGGAGTATATGTCTTACTTTCATATGGCGGATACGCTTACGGACAAGCAGGTTGTATTTTATTCCGCTGCGGGCCGCGTTACAGGGGAATACGTATCTCAATCTATATAAACGGAGGTGATAGGCGATGAGCACGTTTCATTTGAATCGCTTCGGTCTCATAAATTTCTGGTATCATGGTGACACGGTTTTTGAGTTTAGCAATGGGCGCCTTTTTGTCCGCGGTGCCAACGGCTCTGGTAAATCGGTATCCACTACCATGGCAGTGCCATTTTTGCTCGACGGCGATAAGCGACCGTCGCGCCTTGACCCATTCGGCTCGCAAGATCGGCGGATGATCGATCTTTTGCTCGGCAATAAGCATGTATCAAAGCGCGAGGAAGGCACAGGATATCTCTACATAGAGTACCGCAAAGGAAACACCTTTGTAACCGTTGGCATCGGCTTGAATGGAAAACGGCGGGAAAGCGACAACACCATGCGCACGTGGTATTTCATTCTCCGCAACAAGCGCATTGGGTATGACATTCAGTTGTATGATGAAAAGATTGTAAGCGGGGAAGCCAAAAAGTTTCCTCTTACCAGGGGGGACTTGGCAGACCGCATTGGCGGGGACGGAGAGGTTACCGATAGCCAGCAGCATTACGTGGAGATCGTGAATCAAGAAATCTATCGGTTTAAAACCACGCAGGAATTCAAAGAACTGATCGGCGTGCTGCTCCAGCTCCGAAGTCCGAAGCTCTCCAATGCTGTGAAAGCGAGCGAGGTGTCCAACGTTCTCTCCGATGCTCTTCCAGAATTGTCGCAATATGAATTGGCCCCGCTCTCCTCGGCGTTGGAGAGCATGGATAGCCTGCAAGAAAAGAAGACTCGTTTTGGCAGGGAACTCGGTTTCCTTACGATGTTGGCGGATGCGTACGATACATACAACCAGCTCTCTCTATATGAAAAGGCGAGATATCTCGTATCCAGCGAGAAGCGGTTTAATGAATCTATGAAGCGCATGAAGGATTATAAAACCGACGAAGCTGCGGCATTGGTAACCAAAACAAATCTAGAGCGGCAATGGACGGAACAATCCAATATCAAAGAGACCCTCCAGAGAAAAATCGTCTCCCTGCAAGATCACCCCCTCTTTACACTGGAGGAAGAGTTAGGTAAGGTAAAGGATGCCCTGCAGGAATCAGAGAACAAACTGCGAGATAAGGCCGAAGCCATGGAGAAGAATAAAGGACAACAACGCAATGTGGAGGATCGAATCAAGCGAAGCGAAGAAGAGGAATACAAAGCTGCTCAAAGCCGCGAGGATGCGCTTTCGGAGATGGAGTCGCTAGCGGATGACGCCTATTTCTTGCCCCACACCGCCTTGAGTCAGCACTTCGAATCCAGTCTCGAAAGTTTCTCAGACGCGGGATTTAAAAATTGGCAAGAAACCCTTCAGGGGCATCACGGCAAGGTGCAGGACATTGCGAGTCAACTTCGTTCCTTGCAATCTCGCCTCGAACACGAGGATCGGATGCAGCGACATGTGGCGGTCGAAGAAGAACGCGAAGAAGGAATCGAGGCAGAGATTCGTGCCTTGGAGAAAGGAATTGCCGAATGTGCCGCCTCGGTCGAACACGCCGTTATAGAATGGGCAGAAGGCGCACAACAATTTCAGGTTCAGCCTACCGAGTTTCTCGAAGCAAAGGAAATACTGCAAGGGATTGGCGACCTTCTGGATGACTCCTCCCCTGCGGCGGTTACGGATTGGTTAAACGTTTTGTACAACAAGCGCCTCGGCGCACTTCAAGAAGAGCGAGCAAACCTTACAGCCTCCATTGGTCTTCTACAAGAGCAAATTGAGGAAACGGAAACAAAGGTGGAAGAGCTGTCTGCGCAAACGGAGATAGAGCCCGATCTTACCGCTTCTGAGGTGGTGGAAATGGAGCGTTTGCGCGCACAGAACATCCGCGCCGCTTATTTTTATGAAACAGTTGAATTTATGGAAAACATAGAACCGTCCGTGAAAGAAGCCATCGAAGGCGCTATTACACGCGCGGGCCTTCTAACGGCCCTTGTGGTGCATGAAAGCGATCGTTCGATGGTTGCCGCTTCCATGACCGTAGTACAAACAGGCTCTTATAAAGAAGAAAATCTGCTGACTTACATGCGCTCGACGCCGATAAACGGTCTCTCCGAGGCTGACATCCGCGCCGTGCTGCAAACTATATCCATTGTTCCCCATGAGGAAGGATATGTGCTTGAAACGGGTGAATTCCGCAGCGGCATGGTCGGGGGGCTGGCACCTCGATACGAGGATGCGTACATCGGAAAATCCGCGCGGGAACAAATTCAGGCACGCAGGTTGAAAGAACTGCAAAAGTTACTTGAAGAACTCATTCACAAAAAAGACAATCTGGAATCTAAACGCTTTTCCCTGGAAAAGCAGCAGAGCCTGCTTCATATGGAGCGGGATATGTTCCCGTCTCTCGAGGGGCTAAAGGATTCCCTTGCCTGCCATGAAAACAAGACTCTGGAGCGTGTCGCCCAGCTCTCCTTATTGGAACGGCTCCAAAACGATCTGCGTGTGTATCGCAACGAGACCCAAGTCGCGCGCAATGCGCTCCATTATGTAGCGCAGGAACTGGAGCTCCCGCTTACGCACGCCAGCTATCAACAAGCGCTCGGCGATATTGCACGCTACAAAGAAATGCTCGCTGAGCTTCGCGTGGCCCACACCGCGTGGCTTGCTGAGATTAAATCGCTATCTGACCTTACAGCAGAGAAAGAACGTTTGGTTGATTATTATGAATTCCTTACCGATGAGAAAACGGATCTTGAGCGGAGTATTGCAAGGAACAAATCGCTGGAGGCGATGTATCTCGAACGGATTGAGGATCTCGGTGATACAGACGTGAAACAGGAGATCGAGGAAGCAAGAAAGGCGGCCCAGGCGGCAGATCAGCTATTGGAAAATTATAGAAATAAAATTACTGAAGCAGAAATTGACATCCGTACACTTGCTAAGAATCATGAGAAAGAACAGCCGCAAATGGAAGAGCGGCTGAGGCTTTTGAATGCGTGGACGAAATTGTATCAAGAGGAGCTGTCTCTCGGTTTTGTATGTCCTCCGCAGAGTGCTTCTCAGGTCGTGAAGGCGCTGGAGGAAACGTGCAAGGCACTTTCGTCGGATGTGGTGCTTTCGGCGCTAAAAGATGCAGAAGGCCACGCGCAGCGCGAACTTGCGGATTACAATCTAAAGCAGTCGCGTCGCACGATCCAGCTTGAGATTCAGGCAAAAGACAAGGAAAACCCGTCCTGGCAGATCCTTGAACAGCACTGCTCGCGGCAATTCCTGGTCTTTTTGCCCCAGCATGTGGAGAGCACGCCGCGTGAAGTACACCGTGATGTGGATGATCAATTAAAGCTCATCTCACAACATATTCAGGAAGAGGAGCAGAAGTTGTTTGAAAAGGTGCTCATTGATGTCGTCGGTACTGCGATCCATGAGAAAGTGCGGGCCGCGAAGCGTTGGGAACAAGACGCGAACGTGATGCTGCAGCGTGTGACGGGCACCATCCAGATGCGGCTCGAATGGGTTCCTCTCACAAGCAAAGAAGAAGACCAAATTTCGACAACGGAGTTGCTGTCGTACTTATCTAAAGAGTCCATCTATTTGACGCCGTCGCAAAAGGAAAAAGTACGCCTGCACTTCATGTCCAAAATCAATGAAGCACGCAAAAAGTGCAAGGACGACACGAGTTTCTCCATGTTTGAAGAAATGAAGAATGCGCTGGATTATCGTAGATGGTTCCGTTTTGACATGTTCATCACGCGCAAGGGTATTCCAGAGGAGCGCTTTACGAACAAGGTGTTCGGGGAGCTCAGCGGCGGGGAAAAGGCCATGAGCATCTACTCGCCTTTGTTTGCGGCGATAGCGGCCAAATATTCGTACGCCGCGCCTGATGCGCCACGTATCATTTCATTGGATGAAGCGTTTGCGGGCATCGACAGCGAAAATATTGCGCAGATGTTCCAGCTCGTACACGATTTTGAGTTCGATTATATTATGAACTCCCAGGTGCTCTGGGGCTGTTACGAAACGGTAGATGAACTCTCCATTGCTCAAATTCTTCGCTCTGTGGATTCCCCTGTGCTCGCTGTTGCACGTTACTATTGGGACGGCAAAGAAAAACATCATCTATCGCTAGAGCAAAGTATCGAGGAGCATTCCCGCAATGCAGGATAACAGGCAGCTTGTGGAGATTTTTCGACGCAGCGGCGAATTTGGCCGCCTTTTCGACTTGTATCGTAAGAAGTTTGAAAGTTATGGGGCATTCGGCACGGTGCAAATGCGGCCCACCGGAGAAGAGGAAAAAGCTCTACGCGGTTTTCTTGGCGTTCGCTACAAGGGACCTCGTTTCCCAGCCGCCGCCTTTGAAAAAGCGGCCATAGAAGCAGGATACTCGGCTTCACTGCTTGAATTGTTGGAGTTATACTACGGCTGTCAACTTTCCACCAAACGCGAACAAAAAGACTTAAGACTATCGGCTTGGACGAATCTTTTTGTTCGAGTAGAACGAGATTTTATTATCCAATTCAATATCTCAAATACTGATCTTGAAAATTTTATTCAAAAAACATTTAACTGGTTTCAAAGATTGAAGGAAGGAGAAGCCAAAGGTTATAGGGTTTTGAGAACGGTTTTTGACAGAGAAACGAATGCCTATTCAGAATTGTTAACATGTTTGAGTGCCTTATGGCATTTGCTCATGAGAAAAGACGAGATGCTTAAAGAACGTGGAATCTCTACTGGCAAAATTAGATTACCTATGTTCGCTGCTTATGTTACTGAGGACTCACATGCCTTCGATAAAACAAATGCATTAGGAAGATTATTATGGAGTGCCCTTAATGATATAAATAGCCAAAGCCTAAAACTAAGCGGAAATGTTGATAACGATACGACAGTCATGCCAGAGTATTTGTTTGAACGTCAAATTTATAGGAATTTCGACGTTCTGGACGATGATCTTAGTTCGATTTCACATGTTTTTGTACCCCATCTAATTAAAGGCACATCTCCTCGTACGTTAAATTTACGGGAAATCGAAGAGATGAAGCAATATCCAAAATATTCGTCATTGTATATTATCGAAAATCCGTCTGTCATTTCTTATCTAGTTGATGAAACCATTCATTTTCTTAATTTAAACAAATTTTCATTAGGGCAACTTCCATCAGATTTTCCAGTTCTACTTTGTACTATCGGACAGGCAAGAACTGCTTCTAAAGTATTTATAGAAAAATGTCTTGAAGCAAACCCAAGTTGCGTTATTTACTATTCTGGGGACCTTGATGTTCCAGGCATTCAGATGTTAAACAATATGAAGGAGCAGTTCTCAGCAGAATTTTACGCTTGGCGTATGGAAACTTCTATATATCGTAATTATGTTGCACCCAAAAGCAAACCTTTATCTGATGCAGACTTAAAAATCCTTCAAGGATTAGAAGGCGGTTTAGCAAAAGAGATGATACAGATTAAAGCAAAAGTTTACCAGGAATCATTTGGGAAAGAACTGAGAAGTAATTGGATTAAAGAAGTATCTTCTGTGATTTCTAAAAATCAAGTAGATAAATGAATCAAGGCAGGGATTATAATTCTTCTTATGATAGAGTGTGTTTCAAACTATGAACAGGCATAAGAATTTGGTAAACCTTTCATATGAGAAGACGATACGAACTACGCGACGATCAATGGGAACGAATTAATGGAGGATTCAGATACTTTTGCTAGGACAAGAAGTCTAGCTAAGAAAATCTTTTACAAGGTAACTAGGGGTCCGGAGATTCATGGGAGTTATCCAGATTATTTGTACCATTTTCACGGAAAAGTACCAGATGACAACCGACCTGGTAAGTATAGAGAGAGTCGTGGTCATTCATTTTATTTGGGAATTAATTGAATAATTAAGATAATCGCGAGTGTGGTAATATTATTAATATAATCACACTCGTATTTTATATATCGGGGGCGAACTTATAATGCAAAAAGAACGAGCTGAAATACCTCTACTAATCCCACTTAATCCTATCGTAAGTCCTTCATTCATAGCTTGCAGTCATTCCTGTGAAAAAGGAAAACTAGCAATCTGTAACATTAATCTCGAAAAAGGAAAAAAGGAAACCCTATATCCCATCCCTCAACAAATAGCGAAAATCTCAATCTCACCTACAGGCAATGTAATATACGGAGCTGAGCTTTATCAGCAAGATAACATAAATGTAATCGCATTTTATAGGATAGAGACCAATGAAAAACGTACAAATAAAATTGCAGTGATACCAGCTGACGAATATCGCAATAAATGGATGGAAACCAATAGCCTGAATGACGTTGAGGCTCATTTATCTGAAATATATGCCCTAGATGATCAGTACGCCCTTTTTTTCATCTCAAATTCAGGGGTAGAGTATGGGAAACCTTATTATAGTGATATTTTCTTAATTGATTCGATTGAATTATCTGTTTATAAAATAACCTCAGATATAGGTCATAATGATAGTTTGCTTCGACTTGATAGCCTACAAGCTTTCTATGCCGATCAGCATTACTACTTCTATATGAAGACAGGTAGAATTTATGCGTATGAAAAACAAAGCATGTGGAGAGAGACAAAAGCAAGTGATCCTTACTATGACCATTTGGAAACCATCATGATTTTTAACACGAGGGATTTTATTGAACAAGTAAAAGCCAATCAGAAAACGCTAAATGGAAAATTAATTGAGCAGGTTAATTACAATCAGACTTTGAGTGAAATGGATATAACAGCAGAAGGTATAAGCTATTTATGGGGCGACATTCCAAATGATGTACAATGCTTGATAAAATACAAGGCGAGCAACAATGAAAAAGATAAAATTTTTAATGAGACAAGTATAAAGGAATACAAAAATAGGGATGTACATGAAGATTGGCTGTATGAGCATATTGCCAAATTACAGAACAACATGAATGATAGGTATACGTTAGAAACTCGATATAATCATTATAATGTATTCCTAAGCGAAGATTTTGGTTAGACTGGGTATCCGAAATCAGTACCAATCAACCATAACTCACTTCCCCTGACAAATCACATCATATATGATTGAAATTATACAACAAATGAAAGATGACTAATGAAAATCCCAGGAGGTGATAAGCAATGGCAATAAAGCGTAGTTTGTCAGAAACCGCAGCATCTCATGCAAAGCCAAGTATTGGAGGCGATACTTTGCATGGGGTGGATATTCAATAGAAAATCGCCCAAGTTAGCATAGATCATTTCTAATTTTTGGCTTTGCACCTTATTTTCATTGATTTAATGAATAGGGGGCAGTCAGAAATGAAATATGTGAGTGCAACAGCTATTTTACCCGAAAAGCTGCTTGTTGAAATTCAAAAATATATTCAAGGTGAAACCATATATATTCCCAAACCAAAAACGACACACCAAAAATGGGGCTCGCGTTCTGGCGGAAGAAAGCTCATTGATGATAGAAATACTGCCATTAGGCATGCATTCAAAAATGGAAAAACGATTCATCAATTAGCTGATGACCATTTTCTTTCGGTAGAGACGATTAAAAAAATTGTATATTCCAGTAAACAGGCGTGAAGATTGCTGCACTTATAATCTATTCCCAAGATTATAAGTGCTTTTTGTATGTCGAGTTCATTTCTGAATCAAAGACTGCATATCAAAGCACAAGCCAATTTTTTATAGTGAAAGAGTGAAGAAGGGAAGAAACTTGAGCCTTTTGAAAAGACTAGGTTTATGGATTTGGAGGGAACGATATGGTGGAGCCATTTATTCAAAATCATCAATATAACTTTATTAAGAAGCAAATAGATATTCTGCGAAACGCTACCTTAACTGTTGCTGATCCTAAAGTAATGGAAGCGGTGAGGTATGGAGCAGAAGTAAAAGTAATAGACGTGTTTCCCACCGTTACGGATATTCAAAAACAATTGTTGGGGAGAATCTCTTCCATAAAAGCCGAAGAGTTTCAGGATTATCTCCGTTCATTAACACCCTACTTATTTGAATTTCCACAGGTGACTGAAAAACAGATCAGGAAGCTATTCCCCAAAAATAAAAAGCTTAAGGTTCCTGATTTAGTAACGATTGACTTCCTAAAGGTAACCTATCTTGGCTGGATTAACATTTCTAGTAATAAACTATTCATTGTTTATCATTTGAAGGGGAAAGCCGTTGGGATCGAAGGGAGATATTCTCTTGTACACAAGAAAAACATATGTGCATTATGCCATGGATATACGGATGTTGCTTTATTTTCAGCGATCTCGAAATCAAGAGCTGCTCATGTATCCTCTGATTATTACAAAGCGGTTGGTCAGTATATATGTATCAATAGTCATGAGTGTAACAGCAGGATTACGGATGTTACTGCCTTAGAGAGGTTTATTGAGGATGTAATAGGCTAAATCAGTTCTAGTTGGTATTAACTCATATAAAATACTCACCCCTCATTGAACCTTTCGTAACTTAAATCACAGCTTAATCAATGGCTGAACAATAGACATTTCTAAGAGAATAACTATCGATGCACTATCATATCGCAAATCAAAAGACACCTTATGATTCAGGTGTCTTTTTTTGTATATTACACGGGGCTTCCAGAATAACATTTATATGATGACGAACCTTTGTTGAATATTTGATGCAGTCCCGCCAACCTCAATTTGTTCGATTTTCCCCTGTTTAATAGAAAGTCTTGAAATAATGGTGGAAGGCTGATTCATGCTGTGACCCTGAGAGAAAGCTAAGGGGTGAATGGCCGCCTGATCAGAAATGAATTTATGCTTGTACAAATAGCATGCTAGTGCCCCACAGGATGTCCCTGTCGCACTTTCCTCCGGTATATCATACAAAGGGGCAAAGTTCCGGCAAGCAGCAATCATTTCGTTTTTTGTATCCAATGTGAATAAATGAAAGCCAATAACCTGATATTTTTTGCTTAGTTGTGAGATCAGATCAAAATCAGGTGTAATGTTATGGAGAATCTCTAGGTTTTTTATGGGAACAAGGATATCTTTTAATCCCGTTGAGGCAATCTCGATCGGGAGTCGCTGGTCTAACTCTTCTACTGAGATATGTAGAGATTGGATAATATCCTCTCTATTTGGTTGATCATAAAAGGTTGGAAGTGCTTGCGAAAGAAAAATATGATGATTCCCCTCAACAGTTACTTGTAGCAAGCCTGCTTTACACTCTAATGTATATGTTCCCTGACTAATTTTTTGCTGATAGGCCATTACATAAAAAGCTGCGATTGTGGCATGACCGCATAAATCAACCTCAGCATTAGGGGTAAAATATTGAATCTTAAAATCCGCAATGGAGGATGTCTGAATAAACGCTGTCTCGGAGAACCCTATCATATGAGCAATAGTTTGCATGTCCTGCTGTTTTAATAGATCGGCCTCTAACACCACGCCGGCTGGATTCCCCCCATTTGAGTCCGTTGAAAAAGCATGTAGCGTATAAACCATTACTTCCAAGATAATCACCTTTCTTATGGTGTCGTTATTTAACGATCAGGATTGATAAGGTTTTACATGTATCTGTCATTTTATCTATTATACATTTTTTAAAAATATTATGTTATTTTATAGATTATCCAAGTAAAGCCATACTCTGAAAGACAACATTATCGTGCAGTTAGACACAATATTATCCCATCCTTGTCAACGATTTTATCCCATAGAAAAAATAGTAGATCATCTGATTCAGAAAAGTGCTGGACTAGTTTATTTGGTCCATTCAAGAGATGTCTACCATTTTGACGATACATATGATAGGTCAATAACGCTGTAAGTATAGAAGAGAAGGATCAATTATTTTAGAGATAAACAAGTAGGAGGGTCTATATTGGAACGATTTACAGATGAGTATGGTCATAAATATTGCTTTAATATGGTAACTCATTATGGGGGCAAGGTAGTCGTGCATTGCCCGAAATGTTCGAAAAACGCATA
Source organism: Brevibacillus sp. 7WMA2 (assembly GCF_010748895.1). Taxonomy (NCBI): domain Bacteria; kingdom Bacillati; phylum Bacillota; class Bacilli; order Caryophanales; family Paenibacillaceae; genus Brevibacillus; species Brevibacillus sp. 7WMA2. The sequence continues at coordinate 3,348,250 of NZ_CP048799.1, read as the reverse complement.
TATTTCAATAGAATCTAATGAATATGTTCTAAGATGCGGAGCGTGTTATCATGCCGAAACGCAAATGGAAGCCTATAAATACTCGGCTAGAGGGGTATGCCAGCATTGTGAAAGATACTTCAATCTGGAAGTAAAGGATGAAAAGCAACTAACCCAAAAACAACTAAATATAGCTTGCCCTCATTGCCAGACAATCAATCAAGTGCCAATGCATAGAGTGACAGATTATCGTTGGCGATATCAGGATATTCGAGGTGGGAGGGATCCCATTTTTCATATGGAGCTATACTATTTGGATTATTTTCGCGGGAAACCGGTGTGGGCTGTAAATCGAGAGCATTTGAGCTATCTGATATCCTATACGTCAGCCACCTTGCGTGAAAAACCAGCAAATGGTCCTATGCGAACTGCTTCTCATTCCCTTCCTGCGTATATGAAAGAGGCGAAGAATCGGGACGCTATCGTAAAAATACTCCATAAGCTACAGAAAAAATTTGAAGATTAGCAAAGTCGAAAGAAATGAGTGGATTTATACGAATAAATGTATGAGGAGGAGCGACATTTCATGCAATATGTAAGAGTGCCAGTAATGGAGGAGAATGAACTCTATTATTTTGAGATTGATGATCGCAGAGTCGCATATCGACAAATTGTGGTAACCGATAACGATCATTATACGGTATCGACTAGACCTAATTTTAAATTAAGTGAGATTGAAATAGAGTATGCAGACAATGAAGTGATAGATAAAGCTGAATTTGAAAGGCTATGGGACTTCGTGCTGGAACCATATAAGGCAGAATGGGATCAGATCAAGAGTGAGTATAGCATAGGCCAGGAAATCATGGGAGTCATCGAAATGTTTTATCCTCAGGGAATTATCATTAGGGTAAACGATAGCGTCTATGCAGTCACAGAGTACGAGGCTGTTAAGAGTCAGGTAAAACCAGAGTATTTATATCCTGGATATAGGATCAGTGGAGTCATCAATGGTTATGATGACAAGAATTTTTGGCTTGTTCTTGCAGCGTGCTCCATGACGGGAGAGCAAATTTCATCATCTATCCCGTAAGAGAAAAACAAGGATGGATTAACTCACGAGAGAAGACGGCAGGAGTTTCTAGAGGATAGATTGATGCCGCCCACCTCCTTCTTGAGAATCAGGAGTTAATCATATCGGCTTACAAGTGAATTCAGTTTCTTTTAACGAAAGCATCTAGGAGGGGAAGACATGGACTGGTTAAACAAAGAAGTGGCAGGGGCATGGCGTGAGGAAGGAAAACGTTATGCTTCAGATGTAAACCGTTTTATCCGCGAAATAAGAGAGATGGAAGGAAAACAGGAGCCTGCATATCCTTCAGATGATCAAAGGTCTCAATTGGCGGAAGAAGTTTTCGAAATGATAAAGGACGCTAACAAGAAGGGTAAATGGCAACAGCTTCGTCAAGAGCTTCCTCCTGCGACATGGCCATTGGCTACGAGGTTTGAAAAGGAGATGCAGGCTGTAAGGTCTATTTCATTTCTGGATGGCAAAACAATCGTCTTCACCTCAGGAGCAACATGGGAGAAAAGTAGTGTTTTCATAGCGAGTGAAGAGGGCGTAGAGCAATGTAAAGAGCTAAGCTATATTGGCTGCTCGATGGATGGTTCTGTATATGCTTTGGTTAGTCAGCGGGATATCCGTCTGATTCGTCATCCGGATCGACATTTACAGGGAGAAGAAGTAGCAGTGTTTCGTTGGGAGGATATATTGTCACAGATTAAATCAACAATTCCTGATTTGAATACACTTGCAGATTGTGAGCATCCTGAGGAAATACTAGAGGAAGTAATACCATTTTCAGACGGGAAAAGTTTGCTACTGGCTAGTGGGTACGGGATTTACTTCATAGAAAAAGATCAAGTAACTCTCCTGCATCCTAGTGTGTCAGAGTGCTTAGAAGATGAGCTGGAGGATACTAACATTGATATGCCTCACGCTTCTGTTTCCCATGATGAACGTTGGATTGCCTTTGGCAGTCAATGCAGTGACCATTTGCTTATAGATCGAAAAACAGGGGAGAGCCATTCGTTCTACCCGGAGTCTAGCTACCCGCATTACTGCTTATTTTCTAAAGACAATCAGAGCGTTTGGTTTAACTCATGTCACTTTTATAATGGAATAATGTTTCGCGTTCCATTGAAAGAGGTGGATAATGGTCAGGCGAAATCAGTAGAAGAGTGGCCAATCATGGATGAAGAATCCAGGGTCTATACTGCTGTGGCACTATCAGGGGGCACTGTGCTTGGCAATGCATACGGCTACGTGTGTTATATCAATCCGGAAGGTCAGGAGCTATGGCGTCATTTTGTGGGCAGTACGATTTCTGACATGGCGGTCTCCAAGGACGAAACGCTATTGGCAGTCGGTACCTATGGAGGCATGCTTCATCTTCTAGATTTGCAGGCGGAGAAGATGGACGAATACGGGATTGGAACGGGGACGCTGCGTGAATGTGAACGTTTTATCACTTGGAAGGGACTAGATGAAGTCTTACGTTGGTAATCAAATAGATAGGAATGATATAGCATGGTACAGGCGGTGCGGACATGAATGGGAAAAAGCGAAGTGAGATCATAGCTGGTCTAGAAGTGGAGATTGTTTTAAAACAAGATCAGCGAACAGGAAAGCGTACAAGAGGAATTGTGAAAGACATTCTGACGAATTCCAGCACGCATCCACATGGCATAAAAGTAAGATTGACGAACGGAATGGTAGGTAGAGTACAAGAGATTATCAAAGGGGAGTAGCTTACGTTTGAGATTAATCCCTATGGTGGAGCTTTAGAAAGAAGTCTGTAAGTAGGCTGCAAATCTTTTTTGCTAACATAAAGGAAAATGGAGATGTAACAATCAGTCGATGTTAATCTCCATTTTCTCTTTTATCTTTTCGTGTATGAAACTGATAAATGCATTACTGGGTATTTCATTAACGGAATTTGGACTCTACCGTTATCTGGTCAATCCCCCCACCTAAGGAGTCCCAATCCCCCCAACCATTACTAGGAGCGCTCTGCCAAATATGCCAAAGAGCCTTGTCATTACCCCGAGCGAAGACCTCTAGACGCCCGTCCGCATTCTGTCCCACTTCTAGCAGATCAATCCACCCACCAAGGGAAGCCCAATTATTCCAGCCATTACTAGGAGCACTTTGCCAAATATGCCAAAGAGCCTGATCACTCCCCCGAGCAAAAACCTCTAAGCGTCCATCAGCATTGTGTCCTACAGCAAGCAGATCAATCCAACCGCCGAGAGAGTCCCACTTACTCCAGCCATTATCAGGGGCACTTTGCCAAATATGCCAAAGAGCCTTGTCACTCCCCCGAGCAAAGATCTCTAAGCGCCCATCGGCATTGCGTCCTACAGCAAGCAGATCAATCCAGCCACCAAGGGAAGCCCACTTACTCCAGCCATTATTAGGAGCACTCTGCCAAATATGCCAAAGAGCCTGATCGCTGCCCCGAGCAAAAATTTCTAAGCGCCCATCCGCATTTTTTCCTACGGTTAGCAGATCAATCCAGCCACCGAGGGAGTCCCACTTACTCCAGCCATTATTAGGAGCACTTTGCCAAATATGCCAAAGAGCCTGATCGCTCCCCCGAGCAAAGACCTCTAAGCGCCCATCAGCATTTTTACCTACAGCTAACCTATCGATCCAACCGCCAAGAGAAGCCCAATCACTCCAACGACCATTCGGGGTCAATTCCCAAATATGCCAGAGGGCATTATCTGTACCAATAGCAAAAACCTCTAAGCGTCCATCAGCATTACGAGCTACTACAGGTGAATGAATGGCACCACCTAGGGAGGTCCAGCCACTCCAACCACTTTTACTTGAAGCAACTTGCCAGTTATGCCAAAGAGCTTGATCATTGCCGCGAGCAAAGAAATCTATTCGACTGGCTAAGCCTTTTTCTGTTGCTGACATTATGAACACCATCTTTCAGTAATAGATTGGAAATATTTCCAAAAGTATGTTATTTAGCAAATAAGATTCTTGTTACAAAGGATTAAAAAATAGGTTTTTGTGCATCAAAAATAATAGAATGAGAAAGCCATGAATACGAAGCCGATGTTCCTCTGCTTTGACTGACTCCAATAGAACGTACTCCTAAGCTACTTTGTAAAATAAAAGTAAGAGCGATTGTTTTCCTAGACAGCTCACTATGAAAACGATCGCTCTTTGTTTGAACAAAATAGTAGTTATGTGTAACAGACTAACTTGTTTTTTTCATTGACAGTCCATATTGAAAAATCAACACGTTAGCCATCAGGACACCTAAAAGTCTTACTCCGCAGATTCCGTCTACGACTGTTATTTTTTGTCTGTTTAGCTCCATTTCGTATTCATCTCGGCCACTACGATAAAACAGCTCCTTTATGGAAAAGTAAACACAGCCTTATGCAGGGATAAAATCTCCGCCTTAACGTTAAGGTGTTGTTAAGGTTACTGTGATAGGATAACAACGAGGTGGAGAATTGTGGAGAACGCCAAGATCTTACTTGTTGATGATGAAAGATCAATTGTTATAATGCTGGAGAAAGTATTGAGAAATGAAGGCTTTCATCAAATATTTCACGCTTCAACAGCAAAGGAAGCCTTGCAAATGGTTCAGGAGCAGAAACCAGATTTCATTGTGCTTGATGTCATGCTGCCGGACCAAAGTGGGTTTGATATTTGTCCAAAAATCAGGCAGATGTCCCATGCCCATATCTTGTTCGTTACGGCAAGAGCCTCCGATTTGGACATTTTGACGGGATTTGCTACAGGCGGAGATGATTATGTAACAAAACCATTTAATCCATTGGAAATCGCTGCGAGAATTAAGGCTCGCCTGAGACGAGATAATTTATCTATTCCAATCTCAGAGCCAGAGATTACAACATATAGCTACAATTTTGGCAGGTTTATCGTAAACGAAACGGCAGGGGAGCTTATCGTGGAAGGACAGCGGGTCTCGTGTCCGGCACAGGTTTTTCTGTTGCTGCTCTATTTGTGTAAACATCCCAATCGGATATTTTCGAAAGGTCAATTGTATGAAGCGGTATGGGGATTAGATGGTCTAGCAGATGATAACACTGTCATGGTTCATATTCGTAGAATTCGTGAAAAAATTGAGGTTAATCCCAGCGATCCAAAATATCTGGTAACCGTTCGAGGGCTGGGGTACAAACTTGTCAAGGAGAACAGACGTGAGTAGGTTAAAACGAAGGCTAGCTGTACACTTTATGTATCAGTTTTTTTTACTTGCAATCGGAACACTTCTGCTCATCACTGTGGGATTAATTGTACTTGTACAAGAAATCAGTCAGAACGAGATTAAACGGAACTTTCCCACAGGTGCACTGGACATAATGGTGTCTGATACCATAATTGAAAAAGACAAAGTCCAATTAAATGACTTGTTACTAAAGCAGATACGTGAAAAGGACATGTGGCTACAAATCGTTAGGGAAGATGGGCGCGTTATTCATTCAGTCAATGTTCCCGAAGGCTTGCCAAACAGCTATCGAATCGATGAGCTGTGGGGGATTCATCAAACAGGTCATTGGAATTCATATACGATATACACAAAGATTTATAACACATTTGATTCACCGTATTTATTTTTACTAGGTAATAGTGAACCAAACAAAGAATTGGCGGCTAAATGGTTTGCCCGCTATGCTCATCAAGGAATAGTGGCCACTTCTTCTCTGGCACAGATAGAAAAAGAAGTGAATGATCTAGGTTACCTACATGTTGTCGATCCACAAGGAAATGTTATTCAAACAATTGGCAAAAAAACAGAGAAACAGCAGTATCTTCCTATTGATTTAGTGAAGATGCAGATGGAGCCAGGTTCTTATCCGACGAAAATTGATGTATATTATGACCCTACATCTTTTAATACGTGGGTTCTACATATTACGAAAAAAGACGGAGAGTATCAGAAGCAACCGCTTTTACATGAAATCATTTATACTCTTGTAAAATTATGCGGGGGACTTTTTGCTCTGGCCATTCTTTTTTCCATCTGGCATGGCTATCGTTATGGTCAGCCGTTGCTGTTATTTATTGGCTGGCTGGAGCGAATGGGACAGGGACGCTACGATGAGGTATTGACCAAGAAGGACAGGAAAAATGCGTATCGTAAAAGCGGAAAGCTACGCATGCGATATCGACTTTATCAGGAGGTTATTGAGGCTTTTTATCAAATGGCTGAAAAGCTAACAGAGTCGGAGCGGGAGAAAAAACGGTTAGAAAAAACCAGAGAAGAGTGGATGACTGGAATTACTCACGACCTGCGAACGCCTCTGACAACCATTCAGGGCTATGGACATATGCTTGAAAGCAAACAGCTTGATTGGACAGAAACGGAATTACAGAAAGTGGGGCATATGATTCGAGAAAAGGCGGATTATATGCGGATCTTAGTAGAGGATTTTTCCCTTTCCTTTCAATTAAAGAACAATGCGGTATCCTTTTTTGTAGAACGGGTGGAGCTAAATGAATTTGTAAGAAGGATTATCTTGCAGCATATCAATGACGTAACCATAGAGGAAACCTCATTTACCTACGAAAGTAATCCTGAGCCACTGTACATGATGGCTAATCCGAAGTGGTTCACGCGCATGCTGGATAACCTGATTATCAATGCAGTCAAGCATACTCCTCCGGGGACGATGGTTACAGTTATGACGAAGCGCCAGGAGAACAGAGCAATATTAATTGTAAAAGATGAAGGATTAGGAATGGATGAGGAAACGAAAGAAAAGCTATTTGAACGTTATTATCGTGGCACTCATACGGAGGAGAAGACAGAAGGCTCCGGTCTGGGAATGAGTATCGCAAAGGCCATTGCAGAGGGGCATCACGGTACAGTCGAGGTAGAAACAGGAGTAGGCAGGGGTACTGCGATCACCTTATCGTTTCCTTGTGAAAAACATCAGTAGGGAGCTTCTCATGCTTGAGGAGCGAATCTTGTGCAAAGCCGAATTATCCAGATGTAAAGCAGGCATTAACAGGCAGTCATCCTGTAATGGCTGCTTTATTTTATTTTATGGATTAATTCCGATCGGTTTACTTGCCTTTTTTCGTTAAGGTGCTATACTAGAAAACAACTTAACGTTATTCCCGAAATGAAGATCAAAATCGGAGGAGTCGACATGACGAAGCGCTTTGGAATTATTTCTATTATGATGAGTATCCTTTTATTTCTTAGCGGCTGTGCTAGTGAAGGTACAGCACCTCAGCAGGGAGGAGACCAAAGTCAACCTGTAGCCGGGAGCGGCACACCCAAAAATGGGGGAAGCTTGGTAATCGCAGTTGGCGATGATCCTAGCGCACTTAACCCGAACTATGCTGGGGATCGCGTGACCTTAACGATTAATCAATCCTTGTTTGCACCCTTATTTACGATCAATGAGGGGAAGAAAACATTTGTATTGGCTGAGAGCCTGACGCAATCCAAGGATTTTTTAACCTATACGCTAAAACTGCGAGATAACCTGACTTGGCATGATGGAAAAAAGCTGACTGCTGATGATGTAGTTTTTACGCTTGCTAGTATTTTGGATGAAAAGCAACACAGCCCACAACGAAGCTTGTTTGTCTTAGATGGAAAGCCGATTCAGGTGAAAAAAGTTGACGATACAACAGTAGACTTTGTACTTCCTCAGGTCAGTGCAGCTTTTGAGGGAGCTTTGGTTCAGGTTTCCCCTATTCCTAAACATATTTTTGAAAATATAGAGGATATTGAAAAGAGTGAAAAAAACTTCAGTCCAGTCGGTTCTGGTCCGTTCAAATTCAAGGAATATAAACCTGGAGAGTATGTAACCTTAGAACGCTTTGATAACTACTTTGCAGGAAAATCCTACTTAGACACGATCACGTATCGAATTACCAAGGATAGTAACGCTGCGAATTTAGCAATGCAAAATGGCGAAATTCAAATGAAGTTCATCGACCCACAGGATTATAACAAGATGAATGACATGCAGATGTTTACCTTAATTAAATATAATGAAGGTCGATTGGTGTACATGGCTTTTAACCTCAATATTGATGTTTTACAGAAAAAAGAGGTTCGCCAAGCGATTGCCTATGCGATTGATAAAAATGAATTAGTTCATGCAGCGTACTCGTCTCTTGATTATGCTGAGCCTGCTTATTCCTTGCTTACTCCTGATGCGCTTTACTATACAAAGGAGTTGCCTACGTATGATTATAACGTGGAGAAAGCTAAGGAATTGCTTAAAAAAGCAGGAGTCAATCATTTGAAGCTTAGATTGGCCTATGTGAATAACAATAAACCGCAAACCAGCCAAGCACTCTATCTTCAGCAGAAATTGAAAGATATCGGAATTGAAATCGAACTACAGCCATTAGATCCAGCAGCGTTCTCAAACAAATCTCAGGATATGAAAAACAAAGATTATGACTTGTCCTTTGGCGGCTATATTATGGGCTATGAACCGGATGCTTATAAATCTCTATTTGTTAGTACAGAGCCTTTTAACTATTCGCACTACAATAACAAAGAGTTTGATCAGCTATGGTCCAAGGCTGCTGTAGAGGTTGATACGGCAAAACGTGCTGAGCTGTATAAAAAAATCCAGCAAACAGTAGCAGATGATGTACCAATCTATCCCATTGCATACCCTAAATCCATTATAGCGGTGGACAAAAAATTTGGTGGGTTGCAAGAGGCGGTTACGAAGCCGGTTACCATGTTTGAGGATTTGTCGAAAATTTACGAGCAATAATAATAGTTCAATCATTTATAGGGAACAAGGGAGAAAATAAGCTGATTCGAATCAGCTTATTTTCATTCCCAGAAGCTGTTGTAGGAGGACATTCATGTGTTTTCATTTATAGCAAAACGGATTCTTCAATCCATTCCAATGTTATTTTTTATTTCTATTGTTTGCTTTGCTTTGATAAAGCTGGCTCCCGGTGATCCCCTGCAAGCCTTCATTACTCCCAAAATGAGTCTTGAGGATATCGAACGGATTCGGCATAACATGGGATTAGATCGACCTGGATATGTTCAGTATTTGATGTGGCTGAAAAATGTGTTTATGGGTGATTTTGGCTATTCACTTATCAATCATCGGCCTGTGCTGACACAGGTAATCGAACGGTTGCCGGCAACAGCAGGGTTAATGGGAGCTTCTATCCTTCTCTCTGTTCTGTTGGCTATTCCATTAGGATTGCTGGCAGGGGCAAATCGAAATAAATGGATTGACAGTATTTTAAATATGTTTTCATATGTAGGCATTTCCATTCCAGCCTTTTGGTTTGCTATGCTTCTGATTTACTTTTTTGCGATTAAACTGCATCTTCTTCCTAGCATGGGAATAAGAACAATCGGAGTGACCTCCGCCTGGGATGTTATCAAGCACGGGATTCTTCCCTGTTTGGTTCTTAGTTTTGGGCAATTGTCTGTTTATATGAGATATATTCGTTCCAATACGATTGGACAACTAAAAGAGGATTATGTTCAAATCCAATACGCGTACGGCTCTACCCGATGGCAGATTCTTTTTCGCCATGTGCTAAAAAATGTACTTTTACCGATTATTACCCTTCTGGGGATGTCATTACCTGATTTGATTGCTGGAGCGATTATTACTGAAACGGTATTTTCTTGGCCGGGAATTGGCTCACTTAGTATTAAGGCTGCCTTTGGATTTGATTACCCAATCATTATGGCGATTACCATGTTTACGTCCGTCTTGCTTATCATCGGCAATTTACTGGCAGATATCCTATACAGCGTAGTTGATCCTCGAATCAGGGCATGGAGGTAGCAAGATGAATAGAAGAAGATGGAATAACGTAAAAATGGAATTGTTCTCTAATAAGCTGGGCTTGATCTCGATTATGATTCTGCTTGTTTTTGCCCTTGGCTCCCTATTTGCTTTTTTAGCTCCGTATGATCCTAATCAGATCGTTATTCAGGATAGGCTTCAGGCGATGAGCCAAACGCACTTTTTTGGAACTGATGATTACGGTAGAGATTATTTTTCTCGGGCTCTATATGGTGGGCGAGTCTCTTTACTGGTGGGATTTGCTGCTATGATTATCGCTACCGGACTTGGTACAACAATTGGAGCGATTAGCGGCTATTTTGGAGGCATGGTCGATAGCATCATCATGCGCACCGTAGAGATTTTAATGTCAATTCCATCCTTTTTATTAATGCTGATTCTAAGTGTGTATTTAAAGCCTAGTATTCAAACCGTGATTATTATTATTGGACTTTTGACCTGGATGAATGTAGCTAGACTTGTCCGAGCAGAGACACTATCTGTCAAGGAACGAGAATATGTATTGTACGCCAAGGTGTCGGGACAAAGCTCATTTAAAATGATCTGCTATCACATCATTCCAAGTATCTCTTCTACTATCATTGTGACGGCGACCATCAATATTGCTTCTGCGATCTTGATGGAGTCGGCGCTGAGCTTTCTGGGATTAGGTATTCAACAGCCTAATTCATCCTGGGGGAGCATGCTAAACAACGCACAAGGATTTATAGGGGAAGCACCCCATCTAGCTCTATTTCCCGGCTTGTTTATTCTGCTTACGGTAATGAGCTTTAATGTCTTAGGGGATGTTTTGCGAGTAGCCTTTGAAACAAAAGCCAATGACGAATAGACATAGAATAACGAATGAAGATGATCAGCTTGGAGTGAGTCATATGACGGAAGTTTTATTGGATGTGAAGAATTTAAGAACGTCCTTCTTCACACGCGCTGGAGAGGTGCAGGCTGTTAGAGGAGTCAGTTTTTCCGTACACAAAGGTGAGATAATTGGGATTGTAGGCGAGTCGGGAAGTGGAAAAAGCGTAACCGCCAAATCCATTCTCTCTTTGATTGCACACCCGGGAAAAATTGTTGGTGGACAGATCAATTTCGGTGAAAAGGATCTGCTTTTAGCGACAGAAAAGGAGCATAAAGCAATTCGTGGGAATCAGATCGCTATGATCTTTCAAGACCCCATGACTTCGCTGAATCCGGTATATAAAATCGGGCGACAGCTAACGGAAGTAATCATCAGACATCAAAAGGTGAGTAAGTCTGTAGCGAAACAAAAGGCAATCGAATTATTAAAACAGGTAGGCATTTCCTCTGCTGAGGAACGCTTCAACCAATATCCCCATGAATTCAGCGGCGGAATGAGGCAGAGAGTGATGATTGCAATGGCGCTTTCATGTGAACCGGAGCTATTGATCGCCGATGAGCCTACTACCGCATTAGATGTAACGATTCAGGCGCAGATTCTTGATTTAATAAAAGAGCTCGCTAACCAATCAGATACAGCAGTTATGCTGATCACGCATGATTTGGGTGTAGTTGCCCAAGTATGTACAAGAGTAATTGTCATGTACAGCGGTATGGTGATGGAGGAGGGGAAGGTTGAGGATATCTTTTATCGCCCGCAGCATCCTTATACACAGGGGCTTTTGCGTTCCCTGCCGAAACATCATAAGGGAAATAAAGAAAGACTAATTCCCATCGAGGGAACTCCGCCTAGTTTATTAAACCCTACGAATGGCTGTCCATTTGCCGAGCGTTGCCCGCATATGATGGATAAATGTCTGAATCAGATTCCGCCTTCTTATGAATTGGGCTCCGATCAACGGATGAAATGCTGGCTGGGAGAAGAGATCGGGGGGAATCGGTATGAAAACCAAAGACATTTTAGTTGATGTAGAGCATCTCAAAAAATATTATCCAATCCATAAAGGCTTTTTTGGAGGGGTAAAGACATATGTGAAGGCTGTGGACGATGTCAGTTTTCAGATTTATAAGGGAGAAACGTTTGGACTGGTTGGTGAGTCTGGCTGTGGTAAATCTACAACAGGACGCAGTATCGTTCGACTGTTCGATGTGACTGAAGGGAAAATACTGTTTGATGGACATGATGTAGCAAAAATGAACGAACAACAGCTTAAGCCATTCCGCAAACGAATGCAAACGATTTTTCAGGACCCGTATTCTTCTTTAAATCCGGGTATGACTGTCTTTGAGCTGATCAGTGAACCTATGAATATCCATGAATCACTCGGGGCAAATGAGCGTAAGGAAATCATTTCGGCTCTCTTGGAGCGTGTAGGTTTAAAGAAAGAACATCTGGAGCGTTACCCGCATGAATTTAGCGGTGGGCAAAGACAAAGGGTCAGCATTGCTCGATCTCTTGCTGTGAAGCCGGAGTTTATTATGTGCGATGAACCAATCTCAGCACTGGATGTATCTGTTCAAGCCCAAGTGGTCAATATGCTAGAGGATTTGCAAAATGAACTAGGGTTGACCTATCTGTTCATCGCCCATGATCTATCGATGGTCCGTCATATTTCAGACCGTATTGGAGTGATGTACTTAGGCCAATTGGTAGAAGTAGCTGAGAGTGGCGAGCTATATGAGCATCCGGCACATCCTTATACACAAGCACTGCTTTCCTCTATACCGGTAGCTGATCCGAAGCTGCGCGATCAAAATCGTATCATGATGAAAGGGGACATTCCAAGCCCGTTGTCAACCATTCGCGGCTGTAAGTTCCAATCGAGATGTCCTTATGCATCGTCACGCTGTGCAGAAGAGCAGCCAAAGCTAGTATCGATTAGTGCGGGTCACCAGGTTGCCTGTCATTTATTCAGTGAATAAGTCAAAGATCGAGAGGGGATTCCACAATGTCTTTAGTAAAGCTTTCGCAAAATGAAGCACTGATGATTGAAGTCCTTCGAGCAGAGGGTGTGACAGATGAAGCATTATTGGACGCTTTAAAAAAGGAAGATATCAACGATTTTCAGCAATGTAGCGATGACTTCGACTTTTCTCATCTGCTCGATTTTTCCAGACAAAACTGGAATGAGCTTGAACAAGCAGTCAGAGAAGGATATCAGATTAAATTTAATACAATCAATGGGATTAAATATCTGATCTCTGTAAGACTAAACCAAGTAGCTGACCGTGATTATGAAAACAAGGGAGAATATCTATCGGAAATCAAGCTGAAAGAAGCGGAAGTCATCTGGCTACAGTCTGTGCTCTCTAAGAATTGGACAGTCGTAGAGCAAAAGCAAGATCAACACTCAGAGCTAAAGGTCGTCCAAATCGAATTGGTTCATTCGTAAGCATAGGAGTATCATACCGTCATTTATTAATGGAAAGTCACCTGTCAGGGTGACTTTTTTGTCGTTTAAGCATCACGATCGTATCATTTTCTTTTTTTGTCATACTGGCGTAACACTTCAGCACTACGATATATCTAGTCATTTTTCAACAACGCGCTGGAGGGATTCGAATGAAAAACGAGACATTTTTAATAACAGGAGGTACCGGTTCCTGGGGCTGGGAGCTAGTGACCCAGTTATTAACGAAGCATCCTAAGGAGATACGTATCTATTCTCGTAATGAAGCTCTTCAAGTAGAGATGAGTCAGCATTTTAATGATCAACGCGTACAGTTCATTATTGGTGATATTCGCGATAAGCAGGAAATGATACAGGCTTGCCAAGGTGTCGACCATATCTATCATGTAGCGGCTTTAAAGCATGTACCTATATGTGAAAATCAGCCGGATATCGCTATTAAAACGAATATAATCGGCACACAGAATGTGATTGAAGCTGCTATTTTCAATAAGGTAAAAAAAGTGATTTATGTATCAACAGATAAAGCCTCAAATCCCTCAAGTACATACGGGATGACAAAGGCGATCGGGGAACGCCTCATTATTCAAGCCAATCTGCGAGATACTTCTACTAAATTTGTTTGTGTGAGAAGTGGAAATGTTTTAGGATCAACAGGCAGCGTCATTCCAATATTTCAACATCACATTCAGCAGGGACTGGATTTGGGTGTGACGGATATGCGAATGACAAGATTTTTTTTACGACTAGAAGAAGCGATTCGGATGCTATTTATCGCTACAGAGCAGAGTGTTGGCGGAGAGACGTTTGTCTTACACATGCCATCTTGTAAGATCAGTGACATGGCTGAGGTATTCATCGAGGAATCAGGAAGATCTGATGTAAGAATAAAACACTTGGGTTTGCGACCTGGAGAAAAACGTAATGAAACACTCATCTCCGAGTGTGAAAGTCATAGAGCGATCCATTTAAATCAGGAATACTTTGTGATTCTCCCTACTTATCAATCTCCAGAGCTACAGGAGCATTACGCTCATTGTGAACCAGTTGGTTTTCATAGCTATCATTCGGAAAGCTCCCTTATGACAAAGCAAGAGGTTAAACAAATGCTAGAGATGGGAGGATTCCTAGGATGAAAAAAATCATTTTTACAGGAGGCGGATCAGCGGGCCATGTGACGGCTAACCTAGTGCTGATTTTCGAATGTACAAAGGAAAACTATGAAATCCATTATATCGGATCAAAGAATGGTATTGAGCAAAGACTTGTAGCGGAATTTGACCAGGTTCACTACCATAGCGTGTCGACTGGTAAGCTACGGCGCTATTTTGATTGGAAGAACTTTACTGATGTTTACAAAGTGATGAAAGGCATCCTTCAAGCGTATCTCCTAATAAGAAGGCTGAAACCCGATGTGGTATTTTCTCTTGGAGGATTTGTTTCTGTCCCAGTCGTTCTCGGGGCAAAGCTAAATGGAATTGCTACTATCATTTATGAACCTGATGTGCATATGGGACTCGCTAATCGGATATCTTATCCTTTTGCGACGAAGGTGTGTACAACCTTTTTAGAAACGAAAAAAAATAATTCATCAAAAAAGACGATCCATATCGGAGCTCTTGTAAAAGATACGCTAAAAGCGGGGGATCGGGAGCGCGGAATTTCTTTCTGTAACTTTACCTATCAAAAGCCCGTCCTTCTTGTGATGGGAGGGAGCCAAGGGGCAGAGAGGATCAATCAGGTTGTTCGGGCTGTTTTACCTGATCTATTACAAAACTTCCAGGTGATCCATTTATGTGGGCCGGGAAAAATAGAGGCATCCATCCAGCAGGAGGGGTATCAACAATTCGAATATGTGACACATGTATTGCCTGATTTATTGGCAGCGGCTGATATAGTAGTGTCGCGTGCTGGCTCTAACTCCATACACGAATTGTTAGCCCTGCAAAAGCCGATGCTACTCATTCCACATACCAGTGGTGGCACGAGAAATGGGCAAATAAAGAATGCACAAAATTTTCAACAGGCAGGATATGCAGCAATTCTTATGCAAGAGACTATGACCAATCAATCATTTTTGGACAGTGTTTATCATCTTTATCAAAATCGTGAAACCTATATCCAACAGATGAAAACCAATGATTCTGGAAAAGCTGTAAAAAAGGTTATGGATGTAATCAAGAGTCTTGCTAAGCAGAATCGTAATCATTACACGGTAGATTAAATTGATTACTTACGTTACATGATAGAAACAAGGAGTATCTATGAATATATTACTTGCAGACGATGATTTGGACATGCTGAGAATTATACGCCTCTATTTTGAAAAAGAGGGATTTCAGACGTTTACCGCACGGGATGGTGAGGAAGCCTTAGCAATCTTTTATAATCACAGGATCGATCTTGCTGTGATTGATTGGATGATGCCAAAGGTTAGCGGACTTGAGGTGTGCAGGGAGATGAAAGGACATCATACTGCTAAAGTTTTACTGCTTACAGCTAAAGGAGAGCATGAGGACGAGCTGACGGCATTAGAAATGGGGGCCGATGAATATGTCAGGAAGCCCTTTGAGCCGCGAATTTTATTATTGCGAGCAAAAAAACTGCTGCAAATAGAAGATAGCATTCGGATTGGTCCATTGCGGGTGGATATGCAGGGAGGCAAAATTTATAAGGATGGAATCGATCTAGAGGCTACAAAAAAGGAGTTCCAACTAATGAAATGCTTTCTAGCAAATCGCGGAAGAATTTTATCGCGGAAAACGCTATTAGATCAGGTTTGGGGATTCGATTATTATGGGGAGGAAAGAACCGTAGATACACATATCCGTAGGCTCCGTGAAAAAGTTGGAGAGAAGCTCATCAAGACACATCGAGGTGTCGGATATAGCTTAGAAGTAGGGCATGAATAAGCTAAGTCGAAAGTTATTTTTGCGCACATCAGGGATAATCTGCTTTGTGTTTATGCTGTCCTATCTTCTTACTACGTTTTTTTTACCGAGCTATATTTTGTATCAAAAAAAGATCCATCTAGCAGAGCTTACTGCTAAGCTGGAGCCAATGGATATCGCACAATTGCTCCGCGAGGTTGAGAAGCTGGAGTATGACTACAATGTAACAATTGTACAAGTCCCTTTTCGTACAGATAGGAATGAAATGAATGGATTGGTACGAGATGAATTACATAAAAAAGGGATTACGCTATCTAAATTCTGGATTACAGAGGAGAGCTTTGAAAAATTAGAAAGGCATGAGACAGTCCGCAAAATTTATAGCCAAGAGAAGCTGGAAACTAGTTTTTTGGTAACCTTTTTAAACAAGAAGGGGACATTGTTTGTTATTGGAGATTCGATTGCACATTCAAGTGCATTTATTCAAATGGTTAACGAATTTAACTTATATTTAGCGATAGGAACACTGTTACTGACAATCGGATTGTCATGGCTTATTGCTAGGCAAATTGTACGTCCTCTGAGCCAGTTACGCCAAACAGCAGAGGATATCTCCCATTTGTCCTTTCAAAAATCCGAGATTCAGACTGGTGATGAAATAGAGAGCTTAGCGGAAAGCATTAATATGATGAGTGATAAGTTGAAGGAAGCCCTAGAAGCATTGGAAGAAAAAAATCAAAATCTGCGTATCTTTATTTCGGACATTTCCCACGAGCTAAAAACGCCGATTGCGCTTATCAAAGCATATTCTACAGGGATAAAGGATGGGCTAGATGATGGCACGTTCGTTGATGTTATTAAAAAGCAAGCCGATGAGATGTCTGGAATTGTAGACAAGCTCCTGAATCTATCCAGACTACAAAATGATCCAATCACGATGGAGTCATTTGACTTTTGTCTTTTATGTAAGCAAACCATAGATAAATATCAGATTGCCATTGCACAGAAACAGCTCATTCTGACAGTAGAAGATTGGGGATTGCGTAATTGCTTTGTCCTAGGGGACCGAATGAAAATTGAGATTGTACTTGATAACTTTATTAGTAATGCGGTGAAGTACACAAAAAATCAACAGATAGAAATCTCGATTCAAAGAGAAGAAGCGCATTTGGTGTTCTGCATAAAAAATGGCATTGAGCACTGGGATAGCATGTATTCAGAAAAAATCTGGCAACCCTTCTATGTAATCGAAAGCTCCCGAAATAAGAGCTTGAGCGGTACAGGATTGGGATTATCTATTGTTCAAGCGATTTTGCAGAAACATCATGCATCATTTGGGGTACGCGAAGAACAGGGGATCATCGCGTTTTCCTTTACGCTACCCGTAGCAAATACAATACCTAAATGCTAGAGAAGGTTGTAAAAGTAACAGCGCGGAGGAATGTGGAGGTTCCTCCTACTACATTTTGCATAAGCAGTATGGCTCTTTTTATAAACTCAGCGCCAACAGGTGCTGTTTTTTTATTGACGTTAGAGATTGATTTCGATCTGATAGATCATGTAATGAAGGAACAACTTTCACAAAAATATAAAAACAATTGTGGGTATAATTTTTCTTGATTTTTTATAAGTAACCAAGCTATAATCACAACTGAAAATAATTATCATTTTCAAAGTTAAGCTTGTTATACATAAAATTCAAACAAGAATTGGTTTGAGGAGAAGGAATGCTGTTGAATAAGCTTGTGATAAAAATAACTACAGCAAGATGGGGTCTATCACTCATCTCGATGCTTTTTCTCTTGGTGCTTGTCGGTTTACTTGTTTCTATGTTCATAGCCATCTCATTTGGAGCAAAGGATTTGACACTAGAAACGGTATGGACGGCTGTTACTTCCTATAATGCAGAGCTGACAACACATCAAATTATTCACGAAATGCGGTTACCGCGTGTGATTGGGGCTGCTGTTGTCGGAGCAGCGTTCGCAGTTGCTGGGGCGTTGATGCAGGGAGTTACACGTAACCCGCTAGCTGATGCAGGGATTTTGGGGATTAATGCAGGTGCTACGTTTGTTGTAGCGCTCAGCTTTGCATTCTTTCCAAATTTGACCTACTCAAGCTTGATGGTTCTGTCATTTCTAGGAGCCGTGCTTAGTACCTTACTCATCTTTTTATTGGGATCGAGGGCAACTGGAGGATTAACACCATTGCGTCTAACGATCGCCGGAGCGGTTGTTGCAGCTTTTCTACATTCACTCAGTTCAGGAATCGCTATTTATTATGATTTGAGTCAAGATTTAGCCTTTTGGTATGCCGGTGGTGTCTCTGGAGTGAGATGGTCTCATCTTAAGATACTGGTGCCGGTTATCCTGATTGCCATTTTGTTTGCTTTTTTATTGGGGCGTTCTGTTTCGTTACTTTCATTGGGCGACGAGGTGGCAGATAATTTAGGCGCTCATACAAAGCGGATTCGGTTATTTGGAATGGCGCTTGCTGTATTGCTTGCTGGTGTGTCTGTGTCTGCTGTTGGTTCCATTGGATTTGTCGGATTAGTCATTCCGCATATTTCCCGAAAGCTAGTAGGAGTTACTTATCGACTTATTATTCCAATGTCAGCTTTATTAGGGGCAATTCTGCTGGTGTTAGCTGACTTGGGAGCAAGGACAATAAATCCGCCTAGAGAGTTAGCGATAGGCGTAATGGTGGCACTTGTCGGTGTTCCTTTCTTTCTTTACCTTGCCCGCAAAGAAGGGAGGAGCTTATAAATGGAACAGCGCATTTTCAAAAGAGACAGGCGAGCCGGATTGGTCGGAATCATTCTAGTGCTTATTAGCTTGGTTACCATTCTTATCAGTCTTAATACAGGCTCTATCCGACTTGCTCCGTTAACTGTTTTACAAGCCTTTATAGGCAATGGCAGTCAAGAGGATATGATGGTTTTATTTGAATACCGCCTGCCGCGTATTGTTGTCACCATGCTTGCTGGAGTGGGCTTAGGAGTTTCGGGAGCTATACTGCAAGGGGTATCCCGTAATTCATTGGCAGATCCGGGGATTTTAGGTCTGCATGCAGGTGCTGCTTTTGGCTTGATGATCTTTGTTAGTTTTTTTGAATCCCTAAAAGGGTCTCAAGCTTTATTGATCCCGCTGTTTACCTTTTTAGGTGGTGTAGTGACTGCGGTACTGATCATGCTCCTAGCTTATGATCGACATAAAGGGTTGCTGCCGATTCGCCTCATACTGGTTGGCATTGCCATTACAGCAGGCTTCAGTGCAATTACGCTGTTTCTGTCACTTGCCTTAGATGAAACAATATATGCTTTCACTTCTAGATGGCTGGTTGGTAACGTATGGGGACGAGATTGGATCAATGTAGTGGCTCTTCTGCCATGGATTCTGATCTTTACACCATATGCATTCACCCAATCAAAAGCACTGAATGCTTTCTCACTTGGGGATGAAGTGGCTATGGGGATTGGAACTGCCGTGAACCGTAAACGCTTCTTATTACTGATAACCGCGGTAGCCTTATCATGCGCCAGTGTTTCGATGGTGGGAGGAATCGGTTTTATTGGGTTAGTTGCTCCTCATTTAGCGCGTCGACTGGTTGGACCGTTGTATCAGCATTTGCTACCAATAGCGGGTCTTATTGGCTTGGTCATTCTAGTGATTGCAGATACGGTTGGTCGTGCTATTTTTCAACCAAATGCGATTCCAGCTGGAGTAGTAGTGGCTGCTGTAGGTGCCCCCTATTTTTTATATGTATTAGGTAAAACAAAATAAATCATTTTCAAAAGGAGAAAAAATGAAAGAGAAACTACTGATTCTAATGTGCATCCTCACTATTTTTGTATTGTCTGCTTGTGGACAAAGCACGCCACAGTCAAATACAGAGTCGACAAAAGGGCAAACAGTCGAGCAATCGGCAGATAAGAAAGAGCCCCGTATTGCCTCCATGTCCATCCATTTGACAAATAACCTGCTTGCATTAGGCATTACGCCAGTTGGTTCTGTAATTGGTGGCGATTTAAAATCCTTCCTGCCTCACGTAGCTGATCGTCTGAAGGATACGAAACCATTAGGGGTAGTAGCAGACCCTGATATGGAAGCTCTATTAGCATTAAAACCAGATGTAATTTATGTAGATCAACAATATGCCGGAAAAGATTTATCTAAGTATGAAAAAATTGCAAAAACACATTCATTTAACCTAGATGATGGTACATGGCGAGATACGTTGAAAAAAGTAGGAAAGCTTGTAAACAAAGAGCAGCAGGCGGAAGCCTTTATTAAGGATTACGAAGCACAGGCAGAGCGTGTGAAAAAGCTTGTACAGAGCAAAATCGGTGATGGAACCGTGATGGGAATACGTGTCACGGGGAAAGAGCTACGCGTATTTAGCACAAGAAGACCAATGGGACCGATTTTATACGAGGACTTAGGCTTGAAACCTGCGAAGGGTGTAGAGAAGCTAAATAAAAAGAAAGCTTTTGAAGTGATTTCACAAGAGGTCCTTCCTGATTTTGATGCAGATGCCATCTTTGTTATTGTGAACAATAGAGGTGGGGCCGACAAGATGTTTGAGCAATTACAGAGCAATCCGATCTGGAAAGATTTAAAGGCCGTGAAAGCAAATCACGTCTACATGATTCCAGAACAACCGTGGCTAGATTACTCAGCACTTGGGGCAAAAATGGCATTGGATCATGCTGAAAAAATCTTTAGTAAATAGACAACAACCAAAAAGTCATGCGATTCTTGCGCATGGCTTTTTGCTTATTGAAAAAGAGGAATGGAAAAATTTTTGTGGAAGTAAATGGTAACGAGGTATCTATACAGCGAATGATGGATGGCATTAATAGGGGAATCAAAAAATAAAATGAAATGTGCCTCATTTTTCTATAAGAAGGGTTGGTCACAGGTAATACCTTTGACAAAAATCGGACAGTCCGCAATAACATTCAGAGGGATTTGTTATTTTTTATAGAATTAGTTGGTATTGATTTCTATTTCAAGGAAATGTAACACCGAACAACTTGTGAGAACAGAATAAGCATACTTTAAGAGGAGAAACACGCATGAACAAACGACGACTCATTATAACTTGTGGCTCAATCGTAGCTTTCTTTTTTATTGCGATCATTGCCGCCAGTAGCTATTTTTATCAGATCAGCATCAGTCGTGATGGTCAGGTCACGCTGTATTCTGGTGAGCAGGAGGCTGCTGCTACCCCTGTAGATGCAGAAGTGGAACGGGATAAAATCAGTGTAGAGGAATGGTACAAAAATCAGGAAAAGGGAAGTTTAGAGCAAACGTCCTTTGACGGATTAAAGCTAAAAGCCACTTACATACCAAGTGATCAACCTAGCGACAAGGCAGTTATTTTAGCTCATGGCTATCGCCGTAAAGGGGAAGACATGAAAAGCTACGCAAAATTCTATCATGACTTAGGCTTTCAAGTGCTAATGCCGGATGCGCGTGGCCATGGGAATAGTGAAGGCGACTATGTCGGATACGGCTGGCATGATCGTAAGGACTATCTAGGGTGGATTAAAATGCTAACGAAACAGGCAAAAGTAGAGCATATCTTCTTACATGGAGTCTCAATGGGTGGAGCCACAGTCTTAATGACTAGCGGCGAGGAGCTGCCACCTGAGGTAAAAGGAATTATTGAGGATAGTGGATTCACATCCATGACCGAGGAATTGGCTTATCAGTTGAAGCATTTATATCAGTTGCCGACTTTCCCGCTTATGCAAACAACGAGTTGGACGACTAAGCTACGGGCAGGTTATTCGTTTGCAGAAGTTTCTCCTATTGAACAAGTGAAGAAGAATACTCGACCGTTATTTATCATCCACGGCGATCAGGATAAGCTGGTGCCAACAGAGATGGCTTATCGAATCTTTGGCGCAGCACAAGGAGAAAAACAGATCTGGATAGTGCCTGGAGCAGGACACACGAAATCATTTACCGTAGCAAAAGAAGAGTATCAAAAGCGTATAAAGAATTTTATTGAGCAGGCACTTTAGGCAAATGTTTATGTGACGTGACATTCCGTTGGCAAAAAATAAAAATAAATGTAGAGCATCTGTTTATAGCGTTATTGCTGTGACAGATGCTTTTTTGTTTGGTACATTGCCTTTTCTATTACATAGAATATGAAAAACACAACTAGAGGAGGGTGCCTCATGATGTGGGAGGAATCGGATGTTTTAGAGGCGGCACGGCAATATTTGCCGGATGATGCGGAGGTTTTGCCAATGATAAAGCCTCAACATTCATCTTATGTTCGTACAATTGACACGGGCAAAAAAGGCAATCCAAGCGTTGCTGTTGCGTATAGATGGTCTGGGGGAATTTCACTGGTGATGCTCAAGCGAGACTGTGCTGGTTGGCAGGCAGTTTTTGAAGATACGGCTCATCCGCTCTATTGGTACTATCTGGCTGAAGCTCAATTGCAGGAAAATTTACCCGCTAAGGCTATTGAATCTATAGGAGCAGGTATCCGAGTCAAATCATCAGCTATCTATGCACCAAAATGGAATGAGTTAATTAAAACGATTCGTATACAAATAACACAAAAGTTAGTTGCTCTTTATCCGGCATCCATGAGTACGAGGGAAGGAGTGAAATGGGGCTATATTAATGAGCGCGGACAGTTTTTAATCATCCCCCAATTTGTATACGCTCTTCCCTTTGAAAAGAACGGGCTTGCTGTTGTAACGGTCGCAAATGGTACCGGATTAATCAATGAACAAGCTCAGTACGTTGTAAAGCCTGTTTACAATTCAATTAGCTCGTTTACGGAAGGTCGGGCAACTGTAATCGATGACAAGGGCTTTTGGGTGATAGATGACAAGGGAACAGTGTTGAGCGATAAACCCCACTCCTTTATTGGAACGTACCAAGATGGAAGGGCAGTATTTGCTGATACAAATGAACAGGGGTATCGATACGGCTATCTTAATTTGGAAGGGAAGGTTGTGATACCTAACAAATATGAAGAAGCCAATGATTTCATTGACGGGAAGGCAGTTGTCAAAATCAAAGAGAATCAATATGCGCTTTTAGGCCGTAATGGGGAGGTATTACATACGTATCCTTACCATTCTGTAGGTCCGTTGAGCGATGGATTAATGGCTGTTCAGCATAAAGAAAAAGAGCCGTTTGGCTATATGGATGAACAAGGAAAAATAATCATCAAGCCGCAATTTACTTCAGCACAGGCATTCAAAGGAGGTCGTGCTGTAGTTAATACATCGGTGGATGATTTCGTGCTTACATTGGGGCTGATTGATAAAACAGGAGCATTCAAAATTAAGCCGGGGTACAGTGATATTGAGATGTTAGGGGAAGACCGGGTAGCAGCAGGCATTCTAAAGGACAGCAAAGCACCATACATGGGTTCTACATATGCAATTGCTGATAAGGATGGGCGTTTTTTTACAGAATTCGTGTTTAATAAAGTAGAGAAATATCAGGATGGGATAGCCTCAGCGACTAATGAACAGTCTACCTTCTTTATCGATCGTTTTGGAAAGATCATGAAGAATCTCCCCATTCTTAAAGGGAACGGAACGCTTAGTAAGATAGGAAACGTAATTAGGGCTGATGTGAACCAGCGAGTAAGCTATTATCAACCAAATGGCACATTGATTTACGCACAAAATACGGTTATTCCACTTACCAAGCAATACCGGGTCAAAGAGGAGATGTACCATCCTAACAAGGATTATCTCGTCTACTATCCACAAATAGAAGGAATGACTACCAGCACGATTCAGGAACAAGTAAACAAGCGTTTAAAAGATTTATCTCAAGTCAAGCCGATCGATCCGAATGTCCAGTTAGATTATAATTATTTCGGTGACTTCTCTGTTGATTTCTTCAATAATCAGCTTGTGCAATTAAAGCTACAGGGTTATAACTATCCGTTTGGAGCTGCACATGGAATGCCTACACAGATCTATACTCCAATTGATTTGGTGACGGGGCAATTCTATAAGCTACAGGATTTATTCAAACCTAGTAGTGACTATGTAAAGATTTTAAGTTACATTATCGGCCAAATGATCAAGACAGACCCACAATACTCCTATGTTTTTCCTAATGCCTTCAAAGGAATCGCGCCGGACCAGCCCTTTTATGTGCATGAGGACGCTTTGTATATTTATTTTCCTCCCTATGAAATCGCACCTTATGCTGCAGGCTTTCCTACTTTTCGGATTCCATTTAAAGAGATTATGCCTATTATTAATACACAGGGAGCGTTTTGGAAGGCATTCCATTAACAAGCTAGATACGAAAAGCCGCAATTCATGTTTTTTGAGTTGTGGCCTTTTTGTATGTGCGAAAAATATTTGTATGATCTTCTGATTCTTGACTACTAAGGCTCGTACTTTTATACATATGTTTTAGATAAGTGTTTATTTTTCAGGAATAGGATGTCAGGTATATGAATACATCAAAAGGGACGGATGCATGTATCAGATCATTTACACGAAGTTACATAACAGGAGAGGCGTAAGGAATTAGGGTAGATCATTTTTATTAGAGGAGGGAAATATTCATGACAGAGTGGAGGGCTTTTGAAGAAAATGCATTGTACCCTGATTGTCATGCGAGGTACTATTTCTATCCGTTTGTAGTTGATCCTGACGTAGAGATCATTATCGAGGGAGAATATCCTTGTTCACGTTATATGTCTTATACAGTTTACGGCTGCAATCTGCAAGTGATTGCAACCGCGTTTGATCAAATGCTAATCCCCAATGATGGATGTGTAAATACGTTTGAGCCATATGCGAATTGGCAAGCTACAAATCGCAGCTATACACTCAAGCTTCAGTTCACACCACCACCTCAATATGTATGCCCTTTTGTTCCTGGGGTAGGCAATAATATATTTTTTGTTGGCGCACTGCCAAATGGCCAGCTTAATTCGTGGGGGATTCTAGTCTATCGTATATATGTAGCAAGTGAAGGAGCAGACGAGGCAGGGGGAGCTCTACCGAAAATCACCTATCGGCGCATACGAGATGGCAAACGTCTCAGAATAAAAAATTCGAAGCCATTTGATATGAAAGCTATTTTACAACAAAGCAATCAAGCATGCTGCATGCCGTCTAATCCAATAGCAAATCGAACAGGAGCTTTGCCGCCAAATACTAATGGGCTCACCTGGACTCGTCCATCTTACAAGCAAAATCTCGTTTTACTAGGTAACCCGCAGGGAGGTTATATGTATGCCCCGCTTTATTCCTCGCCTACTCAGTATTTGTGTTTGAGATGGAAGGCCCCCACATTCCCTGATACGTACCATAATCAGCCCATTACAGGACTAGAAAATATGCGATATTGGAGCATGTCCTTTGTCTCCAAGGTTGGGACTGCTACCATCTGTACGGTGGCTGATTATCAAACCGTATTGGACGAACAAGGATATGCTACATTGGTAGTAGGATTCGGAGCTCCGCGTCCCGCTTTTGCCATTCCTGAGCATGGGTACACTTGGATTGATTTAGGCAATCAGCCAGTAAAAGGTGTCATTTATCGCAATATGGTGGTATCTGCATGTTTTCCTTGCACAGCAGTAAATATCCCCTTTGGTCAACAGGTTTCTATGCAGATGGGAGAGTATTTACCAATGGGACAATATATTTCAGGAAACTAAAGGAACATTCTGCATTCAAAGTTTATTTTCTTTGAGTGTAAATTCTATAAGGGAAAGTGATACAGGAAATTCTAATCAATGTGAAGAACAGATAGATATTGGGAAAATTCTAGAAAAAGGAGGTACACCTATGAATATACATGCAGTCAGGACAGAATTAATTGAGACGGTAGATGGTTTGTCAGATACAGAACTCAATCAAAGAGCAATGGAGGGTGTCTGGACGATAGGACAGGTACTGGAGCATTTGTATCTGACCGAAAAAGCGGTAGCTTACCATGTGGGAAAGGCGCTACGTAATGAGGATGTACAAATAGATCGAAAGCCCATTTCCTTAATACTGGATCGTAACAACAAAGTGCAAGCTCCTACTCCTTATGAACCAACAGATGAACCTAAACATCTACAGGACTTACTCCTGAAGTTGGAATCTACTCGTACCTCTTTGTTGGGCGCTTGCGAAGATACAGAGAGTTCTCAGCTTGCCAAAAAAGGATTTACTCATCCAGCATTTGGGCTTCTAGACATAAATCAATGGATTGAATTTGTTGGACTTCATGAGCAAAGACACCTAGAGCAAATCAAAGAAATCAAGGATCACTTATCGGTGTAGCTAGCTAGATTTGGTGTTTCTGCTGGCGCTTGTCTAATGAAAACCCGTAAAAAGGAAAAACAGACTGCCAATCCGTTGTCTGTTTTTTTTATATTCCTCTTTACAAACCGACCAGCGGTTTGTAAAATGATAATAAGGAAATAATGGTAAAGGAGAACGTGCTCATGACACAACAGAATCACGCCGTGTCCACTTTTCAGCTACTAGTAGCAACTACGGAGGATCTCATTCGTGAACGGGGATGCCGGCAAACTACCCTACAAGAGATTATGAACAGAACCAAATTGTCAAAAGGAGCCATTTATCATTATGTGCAAAGTAAGGATGGGCTATTTGCTTATATTTTGCAAACGAAAATGGAAAAGGTAAACGAGCAATTTCAGCACCAAGTGGAAATTGCCAAACGTGGAGAATTGCATGATCCACTAAAAGCCATCATTGATGGTTTTACTGAGTTGCTACAGGGAGAAAAAGAAGTCTCCAGTCAAATTTTTATATATCTCCTTAGTCAAAAAGAAAATAAAGGAATTGCTACTTTATTGAACCGATTTCATCAATTTTCTGTTGATATGCAAATGAAGTGGCTTCAATGCGGGCAGGAAGCAGATGCTATTTCCCCAAATATCGATCCACGGAAAATGGCTCATTTTTTTATGACAAATATGTATGGGAGCATAATTGCAAAAGAAATGGGCGTTAATCTATTTTCGGCTGATGATTTATACCTTATTATGAATGATTTATTGCAAAACAAATAAAGAAGCAAGTGAAAAATACTAGGAATAGCAGGAGGTCAACTACTGATCTCCGTCTGCTTGTCCTACTGGGAAAGGAGCTTTTGCAAATGATCCAAGTATGGAACACGATCCTTCTGCCTTGAGCCAATAAAGAGAAAGTATTGTAGTCCAATCCAAAGAAACAATCATGAGAACGAGCATAGGAGCTCTTTATTTTTTATCGAATACAAACCGCCAGTCGGTATGTTAATAGGAGTGTTTAGCTTATATGAAAGCAAGATCAACAAAGACGCGCAATTTTAAAATCATCCTTACTATTATTCTAGTGGTGGCGATCTCAATTATTTTGTACTACAGCTACAAAAATTACTATTACGTCACAACTGAAGATGCTCAGGTTACAGGGGAAATCTATAAAATAGCGGCTAAGGTACCAGGAAAGATAGAACAATTCAGTTTGGAAGAGGGTACGCAGGTTCGCATGAATCAGGTAGTTTCCAGGCTCGAACAAGTAAATGCCAATCATATTTCTTCTTTAGAAAACATGATTGTACGATCTCCAATCGATGGTGTCATTATTCAAAAGCTTGCTAATCAGGGGGAGATTGTAGGCGCTGGTAATCCGTTAGCTCTTGTAATGAACAAAGCCACCTTATATATTCAGGCCAATATAGAAGAAACCAAAGCAGGCTATGTTAAAGCTGGGCAGCCGGTGGAGATTCGCTTAGATATGTTTCCCGGTCATGTGTATCAAGGCAAGGTTGAATATGTCGGAGAGGCGACGCAGTCCACATTTTCTTTGCTTCCTCGAACGAATGCAGGGGGTAGTTTTACCAAGGTCACACAACGTATTCCGGTTAAAATCAGCTTTGTTGAACAAGCTTTTCATTTTACGCCTGGAAGTAATGCTACGGTCACGATTCTTGTGAGATAGGAGAGAAATCATGAGTAGAACGAAACAACGTTATCTAGACCAAGCGCATTCTTCTTCCCAGAGCTTTTGGCCCGCTGTATTTGCTATTGTGCTAGGCACATTTATGGCGGTATTGGATACCAGTATTGTTAATGTGGCGATCCCAGAAATGATGAATGTTTTTGGAGTCTCTACGGACGAGATTCAATGGGTAGTTACGATTTATACACTTACGATGGCAGCTATCATTCCCCTTTCAGGATATGTAGGCGCTCGTTATGGCATGAAGGTGAGCTATCTTGTTAGCCTGCTCCTGTTTACGTTAGGTTCGTTATTTTGTGGATTGGCATGGAGCAATGAAAGCATGATCGCAGCAAGAATTGTTCAAGCCATGGGCGGTGGCTTGATGATGACAATTGGACAGTCGATGATTCAATATGTTGTACCTGTGGAAAAAATGGGTCCGGCAATGGGGGTATTTGGCATCTCGGTATTTGTCGCGCCAGCAATCGGACCTAGCTTGAGTGGCTATTTTGTAGAATATTTGGATTGGCGATTGATTTTTACTGTGAATATTCCATTTGGATTACTGGCTCTTTATTTAGTCTGGCGCTTTTTACCAGAGACAAGTGCAGAAGGAGGGCACCGCTTTGATTTACTGGGGTTTGTGTACGCGAGTGTATTTCTTGTTGCGACCTTGTTAGCCTTTACTAAGGGAGAGCAGGAGGGGTGGAGTTCCTTTTATATCGTTTCCTTATTTTTGTCAGCATTAGTTAGTGGTGTTCTCTTTATTCAGAGAGAGCTATCGACATCGGAGCCTTTAGTGGATATCCGTTTGTTTGGTAATCGAGATTTTACATTAGGTGTTTTGGTTAACAGCTTGATCATGGCAGCCAATTTTAGTGTCATTTATCTCTTGCCTATTTATTCGGAAAACATGCTAGGAAAAACAGCAATGGAAACTGGCCTTCTCCTACTGCCTCAAGCGATTGCATCTGGTATTGTGACGCCATTAAGTGGAATGCTGGCGCCTAAATGGGGAGTAAAGCCTTTTATTATTAGTGGCATTGCACTATGTATCCTATCTGGGATCGGCATTGCTCAGATCGATCTACATACGGATATGAGCTATATGACATGGTTACTGGTACTTAGGGGTGTAGGAATGGGTTTATGCTTAATGACCTCTATGCAGATTCCTCTGTTAGCTATTACGGATCAAAGCAGGATATCGGCAGGCTCTGTCATTACTAACGTTTCTCGACAAATGGCTATCTCAATTGGCATCGCGGGCTTAATTAGCTATTTTTATCAGCGTGGTGCTACATATACGGCTCATTTATCAGAAACGGTTACATATAAAAGCGTGTCAACCAGCGAGACACTACAGCAATTTATACAAATGTTTAGCCATAAAGGATTTTCGGGCATGGAGGCACAGAGTATGTCTTTGGGATTGATGGGGCAATTGGTTCAAAAATATGCTACTATTCAGGCTTTGCAGGATAGCTTGGCGATGGCAGTGCTCGCATTCGCGGTAGCTCTTGTATTGATTTTTTTGGTACGGGAAAAGAAAATGCCTTAGAGCAGATTTCACCCATCACAGATAGCGGTTCCCATACATTTATGGTCAAGGTGCTACTGGATCATGCTGAATTACGTTTGCGGCCTGGAATGACAGGGTTCGTAACAATCACGGAAGATACGAAATAAGAATGCACAAAGAAGGGGAGAGAAGACGATGAATAAAGTACAAAATGGTCGATTCGCAGCATCAGGGGGCAAATCCTTCGTGGTGTTTTACATTGGAATGCGCATCAATAAATGGTGGGCCGTTCATAAATGGATTCCTGTCTTTCTCGCAATGGTGAAGATGCTTAAAGAGCTATACCAGCACCCAGAATTAGGGTTTATGGGAGCAGAAAATTGTTGGAATGGTAGAACAATCGGTCTCATACAGTACTGGAATTCCTATGATCAGCTAGAAAGCTATGCCCATGGTGGCTATCATCTAAAGGCTTGGAAGGATTTTCAGCGCAAAATAGGTTCAGATGGAAGTGTAGGTATTTTTCACGAAACATATAGCATGGAACCCTCCAAGTATGAGGCAATTTATGCGAATATGCCGTTGTTCGGACTGGCCAAAGCGATTGGTCAGGTCCCTGCCACTGGTAAATATCAAAGCTCTCGAAAAAGATTAACAGCAAACCCTTCAGAAGAGAAAGCAGAATGAAGAAGGGGGGCAAGGCTTCTTCTAGGATATGTGGGCAACAAGCTGGTGTAAAATCAGCTTGTTATTTTTTAAAAAAATATTGACAATGAGAATCAGTATCAATATTATGTAAGTGATAAAAATTTTCATTTAAGGATTAGAAATATAGATATAAGGGAGAGATCTCCGTGAGCAAAATTGGAATGATATATGCGAGCATGACAGGAAACACCGAGGAAATGGCAGAACTGATTGCGGAAAGCATTCGCGAACAAGGGCTAGAAATTGAAGTAAAAGAGGTATGGAATGCGAAAGCTGCTGACTTGGTTGAATATGATGCAATCCTGTTAGGGGCATACACTTGGGGCGACGGAGATCTGCCGGATGAATTCCTCGACTTTTACGATGAAATGGACGGACTTGATCTTAGCGGCAAGAAAGCGGCTGTATTTGGCTCTGGCGATACGAGCTATCCAATGTTTGGAGAGGCTGTAGAGACACTGATTAAGAAGCTGCAATCCTTAGGAGCAGAAATCGTAGTAGAGGGCTTGAAGATCGAGCTTTCACCTGGAGATAAGGAAATTGAGGAATGCAAGGAGTTTGGCGCTACCTTTGCCCAGAAGCTAGGATAATGAATAGCTCGGATACGAGTACCTTTTACGAATAAAGATAGGGATAAATGATAAAGAAGCCAGAAGATGAAACAGGTAATTTCTGTTCATATCTGGTTTCTTGTTCTGTTCAGTTTTCTGTTTCCTTTTATTTATAGGCCGACCATCATGCAAAAAGCCCCGGAGAAAGCCTCCGGGACCGATTGAATAAGAATTCTTGGTTATTTAGCTTATTGCTTGTCGTAGGTAACTTTATTCGTTTTACCTTTACCTTTGAATTCCCACAAGTCATCTTTACCATCAGTGTCATAGATTGTTCCATCAATGTCAGCATCTTTAAACTCATCCCAGATGTCATCGCAGATATCTTTGATGAATTTTTTGATTTCTGAATCACTTAGGTCTTCATATTTACTCTTATAATCATCAAGGTCAACCTTAATGGTTACGTCGATATCATCCTCGTCACCTTTTAGAGTGATATCCCATTCGATTTTTTTCCATTTACCATAATCATCGTTTAGAGTGTCCTCTAGCTCATCTACATCATCTTTTTTGCTCTTTTTCTTTTTATCTTTATCCTTCTTATCTAATTGATCTCTATAGTAGGTAACGTCTTTTTCTAACGTAGAGATTTTAGAATCTTTGGCAGCAAGCTCTGCTTGTAGCTGTGCAATCTTAGGATCTACACGATCTCCTACAGATACTGTAAAGGAAGCTTGATCCCAAGAAACATCCTTGTTAAATACCCCTGCCATCATGCGAAGCGGGATGTATGTAGTACCGTTTACGATGAATGGCTCGGTATCAGTTGGAACTACATAGCCGTTATACTTTACTTTCACATTGTTGTAAGTAGCTTGAATATTTTTTTTCACGACAGCTGCATCAGTTGTAGCAGGCAAAGCCCCGATTAACAAAGCTGAGGACAGCAAAAGTAGCGTTTTCTTTTTAAACATGTCTTTCCCCTCCAGATAGTGGATCAATCTTCTTTTGATACTCATTTGTAAACCTTTTATCCGATAATGAAACGGCAAGTTAGCATGGAATTCTCTCTAAATATAGAACTCCTAAAAATATACGGCTAAGTATCAGAATAGTGCTTATCACGCTTTTTTACAAGAGAAAAAAGTCATACTGTCGTCCCATTTTTCATCTTTTTTCCTGCTAGGTTCGTGTCGTTTTTTTCCATTATTTTAGTTAAAAGCTTTTATACTGGGAAAGTTTTTTAGTTAAGATAAAAGTATCCAAAGTAAATAACGGTAATAATTACTAATCTTTCAGTTAATGTAAACCAGAGGAAATTATCTAAACAGTGATGTAATCCATATATCATAAATGTCTAATAAAGCAGAATATCCTTGTTGAATAGCGAAGAATAGACTTGCAATTGCAAACAAATAAAAAATATACTGAAGATACTCGACAAGGACTGCTGATTAGAAAAAAATGAAAACTAGAAGTAATGTTGCAATTCGTTCAAAAAATATCCACTTTAGAGAAGATCACAGCATTGCGATAAAGTCCAAGATCAACTACTATGGAAAATAACTGTACTTTTGTAAGTAAATAAATAATAGTATGGGTGGTGTCAAGTTGAAAAAGCAACACAACAAAAAGACAAAAGCTGGATCAGGTAAAAAAGGACAATCCTCTGATCAATCTTCAAAATGGATTTTTTGGAGTATCGGAATCATAGCTGTTTTAGTAGTAGCGTATCTCTTTTTTATGCCAAAATCAACGCAACTGGCATTGATGGAAGCTACAGATTATGAAGGGCAGCCTTACTTTGGTAAAGAGACTGCCAAAGTTAAAATTGTAGAGTTTGGTGATTATAAATGCCCAGCCTGCAAAACATTTAATGAAGAGCTTGTAAAACAAATTGATAAAGATTTTGTGGAGACTGGAATAGCTCAGTTTTATTTCTTCCAGGATCCATTTCTTGCTGTAGATTCTCACCGAACAGCTTTATTTGCTGAAACGGTTTATGGAGAATTAGGGAATGACTTTTTCTGGAAATTCCATGATTTATTATATAAAAACCAGCCAGAGGACCTTAGTCTGGAAAAACAAGATTATTTTACAGAGGATAAGCTAAAAGGTCTTATCGGTCAAATCGCTGATCAAAAGCAAACGGAAAAGGTTATGCAGGCTTTTACGGCTAAGAAATACCAAGCGGCTGTTGACAAGGATTTGGCTATTGTAAAAAGGCTGGATGTAAGAGGAACCCCAACCTTATACATTAATGGTAAGCGATTTGAGGGAACTACCATGGATGACTTCAAAAAGGCTGTAGAAGAAGCCGCTAACCCTGTTACAGAGGGGAAATAGCGTATGAACAAGCCGTTAGTGTTTTCCTGGATTACTGCAATTATTGCCACAGTTGGCAGCCTTTATTTTAGTGAAGTAATGCATTTTGTCCCTTGCACGCTTTGCTGGTATCAGCGAATCTTGATGTATCCTTTGACAATCCTGTTGGGGATGGCTGTGTATCGCAATGATACCAGTATCTATAGATACATTTTGCCGCTTTCGATTATTGGCATGATCACTTCGGCTTACCACTATAGCGTACAGAAGGTTCCTTTTATGAAAGGAATGTCCTTCTGTACGCAAGGTGTGCCATGTACAGGTGAGTACATTAATTGGCTCGGCTTCATCACAATACCTTTCTTAGCATTAGTTGCCTTTGTGATGATTACGATTTGTCTGTTTGTAGTGAAAAGAGGGGCAGATACCGAGTAAGGACAAAAGAAGTGAGTATAGAGCTGGGCAAAAATTTATTGGTAATTTACTAACAAGAGCGGCATAGTGGCCAAATGAAGTGCATAAGCTATTGCAGATAGCAACAGACAAGCAGAGTGTTGGAAGAGAGAACTCCCAGCACTCTGTTTTTTTTATAGGGCAACGTGTACCGATTCATCAGCAAGGCAGTGTAGAGGCAGAAGCTGTCTATCTGGTTAAAGCTTTATTTTTTACCTATGGGGCTAAGTAAATTGAATAATAGGGGAATAGTGACATAGCTTCGTCAAAGGGAATGAGTGGTAGAGGATTGCTAACAAATGTTTTTTATTTTAAAATAGTAACAGTGGAAAATATAAAAAATAAAATATTTTCCTTGGTTCCAGAGGGGGTGATCTCAATGCAAAATCGCATTGCAGTGTGTGCGATTGAAGAGGTGAAGCGATATGGTGTCAAATTCACAATGGCAAACGTTGCTCAGCTTGCAGGCGTTAGCACGAAAACCTTATATGGTATTTTTACATCCAAAGAGGAGCTGCTAGCCTACATTATTCAGCAGGATATGCAGCATTATTTCAATAAAGAAACAGAAATCTTACAACATGAGCAGCTGGGGCCAATTGAAAAATTAAAACAGTTGTTCTTCGTGATTCCTAGTGAGCTTATCACGTTTGATTTACGATTCTTAGAAGAATTAAAGAGGTTTTATCCTGAGCAGTGGCAGATTTTTAATACGCTTATGCATGAGGGATGGGACAATATAAGCAGATTTATGGAAGAAGGCATTGCAGAAGGTGTCTTTCGGCCTGTGAATGTGAAGGTTTTTATCCAGATGTTTATAGGTTCCTTACAGCAGATGACCTATCAATCTCCGCTCACACAGCAGCAAATGACAGTGCACGAGGCGCTGGAAGCCATCATGGATATCATGGTGGAGGGTGTAAGAGATAGAGAGAGTGAGTCAGCAAATAGAGAGGAGAGAGCGAAATGAGTTGGGTCTTTTTGGGAGTAGCTATTTTATTAGAGGTTGCAGGCACGACTATGATGAAGCTGTCGAATGGATTAACGAAGATATGGCCAACCATTCTTATGTTTGTGTTTTATCTGATTTGCTTTTCCTCGTTAAGTTTAGCTTTAAAAAAATTAGAGGTTGGCGTTGTGTATGCAATTTGGTCAGGAATCGGTACCGCATTAATCGCGACCATTGGGATCATTTGGTTTAAGGATAGTCTATCCTTACAGAAGGTGATTGCCATCCTATTGATCATTGCAGGATGTGTTCTTTTAAATTTGCAAGGAGATTCCCATGGCTCACCAGCGGAAGGAAAGCACAGCGAAGAAACCGAAGTGGTAGCATCTGATAGTAAGAGTGGCTTATACCAGTAAGCAAAAAATGACGTAAAACCATTCAGGCTACAAAGGAGTGCACCAAGAAATGAGACTAGGGGCAGTGGAAGCAGGGGGAACAAAGTTTGTCTGTGCAATCGGAAATGAATTTGGAGAGATTTTGGAGAGAAGCAGCTTTCCAACCAGGACTCCGCAAGAAACCTTGGAGCAGGTAATAACTTTTTTACACCAAAAGAACCTAGATGCGATTGGAATAGGCTCGTTTGGACCGATTGATCTAAACACAGCTAGTGCTACCTATGGATATGTAAGGAATACGCCAAAGCTTGCTTGGAGAAATTATCACGTGCTTGGTCATATGAAAGAGCATTTTTCAGTTCCGATTGCGTTTGATACAGATGTAAATGCTGCTGCATTGGGTGAGGCTACTTGGGGTGCCGCAAAAGGCTTGGATAGTTGCATCTATATGACAGTAGGTACGGGAATTGGTGTTGGGGCTATTGTTGAAGGAAAGCTATTACACGGTATGTCTCACCCAGAGATGGGACATATCTTGGTAAAACCACACCATCTCGATTCGTTTACAGGTGTGTGTCCGTATCATGGCAACTGTTTAGAGGGCATGGCATCTGGACCAGCTATTGAAAAACGGTGGAATCAAAAGGGAGCAAAATTGCAAGCAAGCACAGAGGTCTGGGAGCTGGAGGCTTATTATTTAGCTCAAGCGTTGATGAATTATGTCCTTATCTTAGCACCTAAAAGGCTCATCATAGGCGGCGGGGTTATGAAGCAGGAGCAGCTATATCCCCTAGTAAGGCAGCAACTGAGCGAGCTATTACAAGGCTATGTGAGTGAAAATCAGTATTTCTGTGACGACTTGTCAACCTATCTTGTTCCACCGGCACTAGGGGATAATGCAGGAGTGTGCGGTGCTCTAGCCTTAGCGAAAAGAAGCTTGGTACAAGGATAACAGCAACCAACAAGGTTTTGATTGAAGATCAATTGATTTTGCATGTATATAAAAAAAGGTAGCTCATTTCGGGCTACCTTTTTTCGTGCTTGTTAGACAGTAACTTCTGTTTCGCGCTTTGTAAATTGTGGAACAGGTGGTGTTTTGCGATTTAACATACGAATGCCTAATGCGGTCAATGCTTCGGCAATAGGGATTGCTAGCCAAATGCCATTTACCCCGAACCATTTTGGCAGGATAAACACCAAAGGAATAACCAGCAAGACACCACGGGTTAAAATAATCCACAGTGATTTGCGTATCTTCTGTATGGCTTGGAAATACTCCCCATATACAAGATTATATCCTAAGAAAAGATAGTTGATAAAAAATAGATTCATTCCGTTCACGGTGATTTGAATCAATTCTTCTGATTGGATATCAAATAACATGATAAATACATTCGAAAACAAAACGCCAAAAAGTAAGGCGGCGATTCCGAAGCCCCAGCCAGTTTTTACTGTTAAACGTAAGCTAGCTCGCAATCGTTCACTTAATTGAGCCCCATAATGGAAGCTGGCAATCGGTTGCAGTGCCGCTCCTACCCCCATGAACAATAACAATAGCATCGCATGAATATAGTTAACGATGGCATAGGCTGCAACCCCCTGTGCCCCTAGATATTTCATGAAAGCCAGATTGTACGCTAAAGTAGTGATCGCGATCGTACTCTCCGCAATAAAGCTAGGAAAGCCGATATTTACGATTTGCCTGATTTCCTTTAACTGAAACCGGAATGCCACAAAACGCAATGTGCTACCTTTCTTCCAAAAGTGGGTAAGTAGCACTAAAAATCCGATAGCAGCCGATAAGATCGTAGCGTAGGCCGCTCCCTTTACACCCATTCCCATCATGAAAATAAAGATATAGTTAAATAGTATGTTCAGAACCGATGTGACGATTAGGCCCATCATCGCTAGCTTGGGGTTTCCATCATTACGGATAAAAATGCTCAGGATGTTTTCTAATACATAAACGATCCCGAAGGTTAACAGCACATGTAAATAATCAAGTGCATAAGGCAGGATTGTCTTGTCAGCTCCAAAAATATAGGCTATTTGTTCGATATGTGTTAAGCAAACAGCCATGATGAGGCTAACCAATAGAAGTGCCAGTGCAAAAGATTGGGTAAAAATCTGGCGAGCGTGTGTTACTTCATTTCTTCCCAAGGCAGCCGAGTAGAGAGTAGCTCCACCCATTCCAATCCAAAGAGAGATAGAAAGGAAGATAGAAAAGGCGGGTACGGAGATGTTTACCCCGGCTAATCCTTCTGGTCCCACCCCGCGGCTAACAAATACTCCATCCACAAAAATATTAATCGACATCAGTAACATGCCGAGTACAGAAGGGATGAGATAAGAGATGAATAGCTTTGGTACGGGGGTCTCCCTTAGTTTAATTGCTGCGTCTGTCATAATACGACCTCCTTGTGATAGCTCTTATTGTAAACCTTCAAGCTACTTGAAACTCAAGGGGGCGTAGAAATTTTTTTGTTTGCGAGTCAATAAATTTTGTTGAAATCAGTGATTTATAAGGAGGATAGAGGCTGAATTGGGATTTGAATTTCAGTAATAAATTCATCCGATTCGCTGGTGATAGACAAATCTACAATGCCTAGCTCATAGGATTTGTCTGTAATCTCATAATGACACTGTTTGATCGCTGAAAGGAGGCGTTCATATGACTGATCAAGCTGTTCGTAAGGCCCATAATGCATTGTACATGCATACAGACCGGCAGGAATACTGGCATAGCGCTCTTTATCGACGGGGAGATCATCAATCATAATAAATAAACTGTTGTAATCTTGATAGTCTCCTTTGAGGATGGCGGATTTGGACACAGAGGTACCGATATCACCAGCAAATAAGGATACCTCTAAAAGCTGAAGATCGCTTTGCAAGGTATTAAGGTGATATTCAAATTCTT
This sequence comes from Brevibacillus sp. 7WMA2, assembly GCF_010748895.1. Classification (NCBI taxonomy): domain Bacteria; kingdom Bacillati; phylum Bacillota; class Bacilli; order Caryophanales; family Paenibacillaceae; genus Brevibacillus; species Brevibacillus sp. 7WMA2. Next base: position 3,310,390 of record NZ_CP048799.1, on the reverse strand, counting down.
CATCAGAGAGTTCTGCTTCCACGACTATGGAGTGAATATATCGCTTTGGTAACTCTTTAAATACCACGGAATCATCCGGTTTATCTACGCCTTGTTTAATGGTTGTGATCTTACTTTCCAAGCGATTTAACATGTAGACAATTTCCTGTTGTTTTTGTTGAAGAGATGTTCTTTGCTTTTCTAGGATGTCCAAAGCCAAATCGGGTGTACGTTCATCCATAAATCTTTTAATCTCTTGTAGGGGAATCCCTAAATGGCGAAAAAACTTAATAGAAGTCAAAGTAGAAAATTGGTCAATGGTGTAGTAACGGTACTGGGTTTTCTGGTCAATAGTTTTGGGCTGAAAAATGCCCTTTTCATCATAATAGCGAAGCGTTGATTCCGCGATACGATGCATACGAGCCATTTTGCCAATTGTAAAGCGATTTTTCATAACAGATTCCTCCGGTTCGGGTACACGTTTCCTCTTGTGTTCTAGTAATACATTATCTTGTCCTGTTATGCAAAATCAATTAAGTCAAAGAAGCATATAAAAAAGACAGACGAAATGATGAATTTCGCCTGTCTTTATGAGATAACATGGATAGAGGCTTTGTTGCTCCTCTATTTTGAGAGCATTGCTTATCCGATGAATTCTTGTACCCAGTAACCGTTGTAGTATCCTACTCCGATTTTTGTGAAGGAAGAATTCATGATGTTTTCACGGTGTCCGTCGCTGCCCATCCAGTCTTTCATTACTTCTTCAGCAGAACGTTGGCCTTCAGCGATGTTTTCGCCCGCTGTTTGGTAGGAAATCTTATACTGATCCATCATGTTAAATGGAGATCCGAAGGTTGGGCTATCATGGTCGAAATAATTGTTGTCTGCCATGTCTTTTGCTTTGTCTGTTGCCATTTTAGCTAGCTCTGTATCCATGCTAAGTGGTTTCAGACCAGCTTTAGCACGTTCTTTGTTTACGATATCTACTACTTCGTTCACCATTGCACTTGCGTCAGCAGATACGTTTTCTTTTGAAGCTTTATCTTTTCCCTCTTGTTTCATAGAAGGTTTTTTCTGTTTGTCTACAGAAGCTTCATCGGAATCGTCAGCAAATCTGTTTTCAATCTTTGGTGCAGAAGGTGATTTAGTATCCGAATCTTCGATGTTTTTGAACTTTTGAAAAATGGAGTTGTCCTTATCTTTCGTTTGATTCAATAGGCTATTTAATAGATCTGTAGGAAGACAATCCTTGGATTTTCCTTGCTTTTGATTAAGTAATTCAGTCAATGAAGTAATATCTTGTTTGGCAGGTAGATTTTTTACCGCGCATACTGGGGAAGCAGCAAATGCAGACGTAGCGACACCGCTCACTGCCATTCCTACTGCCAATGCAAATACCGTTTTAGACATCCAATTTTTCTTCATTTTTCATCGCTCCTTTTTTTTTACCTACGAGGTTAGTTGTCGGGTTCGGATTGAGGATACAACCCTACGCAGCATTTATGTGTGATTCACCCCAGGTGGCTAGCATAAGCCTTACACCATCGGTCATCCCCCGCACTTCTCATGATTTGGGAAGTTTCGGCAAACTCAGAATAACAAAGTTGCAAGCACGGAAAAAGCGGTAGATAACTGGTAAAAGTAGATAAAAATTCCTATTAGAATTTGATGAGAAAAGGAGGAATAAGGAAGAGATCAAGCGGCTAAAGGGATGAAGCTGGATCAAAATGATAGAAAATGAAGACCATGGGAATAGGTAGTTTGGAAAAAAAACAGCACATTTGTTATGTGGAGGAGGAGAGCGAAGCAGATGAAGCAGGAATAAATTAGGATTAATTGTAAAAAACATCCTCCTATCAAAGCCTACTATAAGACAAGCTGGATGATGGAAAAGTCAAATAGGAGGTTCATTTTAGAGTAAAAATCTGAAAATTGAAAGTATGTAAGAAGAGTGAAGAGGGGTACTAGGAGGAAACAAACCTATAACTAATGGTAGATAAAAGGAAGAATATCATTTGTTACGATCTAGAAGGAGGGTTGACTAATGGTTTTTCAGACCGCAGCATCGGCGGAATACCTAAAACTAGTAGAGGCTGTATTTGAACAAGCATATGAATGTATAGTGGTCACTAATCCAGAAGGCATCATTCTAATGATGAATCATACATATCGGAATTTCATCGGGATAGCTAATCCAATCGGCAGACATGTTACTTCAGTCATTGAGAATACGCGCATGCATATAGTAGCTAAGACCGGATTAGCTGAATTGGCTGAGGTTCAACGGATTAACGGCCGTGATATGATAGCGAACCGTGTCCCTATTTATCGGGATGGGAACATGATTGCTGTGCTAGGAACTGTTATGTTTCAGGATGTGCGGCAGCTTCACGCTTTGTCTGCTACTGTCGATCAATTAAAACAAGAATTAGATTACTATAAAGGCGAATTGCAAAGAAAGCTGGGAGCAGTTTATCGTTTTGAACAGATTGTTAGCACCAGCGACTTAATGAATAAATGTAAGGAATTGGCGATGAAGGTTGCTAAAAGCAATACAACTGTACTTATTACGGGAGAGAGCGGGACGGGCAAAGAACTATTTGCGCATGCTATTCATGCGGCAAGTCAGCGAGCGATGGGACCATTTACAGGAGCTTTGCGCAAAGGGAAAAAAGGAAAATTTGAGCTAGCTGATCGAGGTACAATCCTGCTAGACGAGGTTGGGGATATGCCACTCGCTCTACAAGCCAAGCTCTTACGCGTTTTGCAAGAAAAAGAAGTAGAGCGAGTCGGAGCAAGTCGACCAATCTCGTTAGATGTACGAGTGATTGCTTCTACGAATAAAGATATGTTTGCTTTAATGAAAGCGGGAAAGTTTCGCGAGGATTTATTTTACCGCTTGCACGTTGTTACCCTTACCATACCGCCGCTTCGTGATAGGCTAGAAGACTTGCCGCATTTGGTAGAGAGTATACAAGAGCAACTGATGGAGTCAACGGGGATTGTTCTGAAAGGGATGGATGAAGAGGTATGGGAGCTGTTGCGTTATCACCGCTGGCCTGGCAACGTAAGAGAGCTGCGCAATGTATTGGAGCGTGCCATGCATATGATGGAGGGGAGTTGGATTCGGGCCGAGCATATTCTGCTGCCAACATCCACATCAGGAAACCCAATGGTACAGAGTAGCCTTCCTATTCTTAAAGATTGGTTAGCAAAAGCTGAACGAGAGGCGTTGCTACGGGCCGTTCAACTAACTGGGGGAAATAAACGGGAGGCAGCAAAACTGCTCGGAATTAGTAAATCCAGCTTTTATCATAAGTGGGAGAGGCTAATTGACAGGCAAATGCAACAAGTGAAGCAGTAAGTCCAATATTTTGGAAGGTGTCCAGAATCTTGGACTTTTTTACATGTACAAAGATAAGGCTTATGATTCTTATAGAGACGAGCTTATATATTTGTAGGAAGCAAAGAGCGTGCGAATTTATTTCCGAAAATTTGGACTTTAATTCGAGAGCGGTATGTGAAAGCGTTCAGTTAGTAAAAGCATGGGACGCGAAAAAGGCTGTTCGTATCTGTGAGAGTTGCTGGAATGATAGTAAAGAACACGTATTACTGAATGAATGGCATGAATTATGCTTCTCTTGTAAACGACAGACACCATTTTGTCACATGAGAGAGGGGAAGTATTTATGCTGTTAGAGATCGTAGCGATCCTTGCATCTTTGAGTCTACTAATGTTTTTTGCATATCGAGGCTATCCCGTTATCGTATTTGCCCCCATTTTTACTCTGTTGGCTGTCGCTTTATCTGGCTTAGCGCTATTGCCAAGCTATACAGAGACATTCATGAGCAATGCAGCTAATTATATTAAGGCATTTTTCCCCGTCTTTTTATTGGGAGCGATTTTCGGTAAGGTGATGGAATTGAACGGAGCGGCTGGTTCTATCGCACAGACAATTGTCAAAGGATTAGGAGCAAAGCGTGCAGTGTTATCCATTGTATTAGCCTGTGCAATCCTTACCTATGGTGGCGTTTCCTTGTTCGTTGTAGCTTTTGCGGTCTATCCCTTTGCAGCAGCTCTTTTCCGGGAAGCGAATATCCCGAAGCGCTTGATTCCGGGGACGATTGCTTTAGGAGCGTTTACATTTACCATGGACGCGTTACCCGGTACACCACAGATTCAAAACATTATCCCAAGCAATTACTTTGGGACAGATGCCTATGCGGCCCCGCTAGTAGGAATTGTGGGAGCCTTCCTGATTTTTCTGGGCGGGATGCTGTGGTTGGAAAAACGTCGCAAACAGGCGGCTATAGCGGGAGAGGGATATGGTGACAATCATAAGAATGAGCCAGAAGCAAAAGAAACTGAAAAATATCCTCCTATTGCCTTGGCTATCTTGCCTTTGTTGCTGGTGCTTCTCACTAATTTTCTGTTAAGCAGAGGATTCATTGCGGTCGATAGCTGGTATGATCCGGCTATGCTTAACGAAAAATTTAAGATTGAAAATGTGAAGACGGTAGCTTCTTCATGGGCTTTGATCATTGCGTTGTTAGTAGGAGTTATTTCAGCTTTAGCTATCAATGTAAAAACGGTGCACAGCAAGCTAGCGGCAGGTCTTACAACAGCAGCCATGGGGGCTTTGCTTGCCATCTTTAATACGGCTTCTGAGGTGGGCTTTGGGAACGTGGTAAAGACATTGCCCGGCTTTAAAAGCATTCAGGGTTGGATTTTGGGTGCAAGTGATCATCCATTGGTCTCTGAGGCCTTAGCGGTAAATGTACTGTCTGGAATGACTGGTTCCGCCTCTGGTGGTTTGTCGATTGCCTTGGAGGTAATGGGCAAACAGTATGTAGAGCTAGCAAATGCCGCTAATATTTCCCCAGAACTCCTACATCGGATTGCTTCCATGGCCTCAGGGGGGATGGATACGCTGCCTCATAATGGTGCTGTCATTACATTATTGGCTATCACGGGGCTTACGCATCGTCAGTCCTACAAGGATATTTTTGTTATTACTGTATTGAAGACAGTAACGGTTTTCCTATTGGCTTTCGTGGTTTCCATTTTCTAATGAGATGAGGGCGGAAAAGGGAAGAAATAAAGGCTGTTGCCATGATGATAAGGAAGAGGAGAAATGTCGTATGGGGTTGCTAGATCAAAGAGTAGCATTCATCACTGGGGCTGCGAGCGGTATTGGTTATGAGATGGCTAGGCATTTTGCTAAGGAAGGAGCGATTATTGCCATCGCTGATCTGAATGCAGGAGCTGTTGCTGAGTCGGCAGAGAGACTACGTCAGCAGGGGTATAAGGTGATCGGCTTACCCTGTGATGTTTCAAATGAGGAGCAGGTTGCAGCCAGCGTCCAACGAGTTGTCGAAGAGTATGGCAGATTGGAGATTTTAATCAATAATGCTGGTCTACAGCATGTGTCTTCAATTGAGGAATTTCCGACAGAGCGTTTTGAGCTACTGCTAAAGGTCATGCTAGTGGGGCCTTTTCTAGGCATTAAGCATGCTTTCCCTATTATGAAACAGCAGGGATACGGTCGGATTTTAAATATGTCATCCATAAATGGGCTTATCGGATTTGCTGGAAAAGCGGCCTACAACAGTGCCAAGCATGGAGTAATTGGATTGACGAAAGTAGCCGCATTAGAGGGAGCAGTACATGGGATTACAGTAAATGCCTTGTGTCCCGGCTATGTTGACACTCCTTTAGTACAAAATCAACTGAAGGATTTGGCTATTACTCGTAACGTACCTTTAGAAAAAGTATTGGAGGAAGTCATTTACCCTTTAGTTCCTCAGAAGAGATTATTGTCCGTAGAGGAGATTGCAGACTATGCCTCTATGCTGGTAAGCGATAGATTAAAGGGAGTGACAGGCATTGCCGCCGCTATTGATGGCGGATATACCGCTCAATAAAAGAACCATTATGAGCAACTGTAATGAGAAAAAGCAGGTAACAGAAAAGGAGTAGAGAAGTCCTTTGGCTATTACCTGCCTTTCTATCTATTTTCTTATTGGAAAGAAAACGTAATTTCTTCTAAAGCTTCATTAAAATCAACTGTCATGCTTTTATCTTCAATAAACCACATATCATCTTGTTCAAAAAAGAAGGTCATGCCTTCAACCGTACTGGAGAGTGCAATCTCATTCGGTTCGGTTTTAGAAATCCCCATGGAATAGCTTTTATGTAGGCTAGTGCCTCCGCCGTATCGGACGAAAAAGCGAATGAAATCGCCTGATTTAAAGCCCCAGTCTTTTTTGAACCAAGCAAGTGCCTGTGGTGTAATGGTAATGGACATTAAGAGCCACTCCTTCATCATGTCATCTGGAGATTGGTCGATACAGAAGTATCCTTTTATGTAGCATACCAGATTTTTATTGAAACATGATAGGAGATAAGTGTAAAGTCTAAAAAAGTTAGTTAAAAAAATCCAAGCAAACGTGTGAGAAACATCACATACATATACGTAGTTATCGAGTAAGATTAGAGTGTACCAAGGAGCTGAATAGAAAAAGATAGCCCCAAGGTGGTTTATAAGGAATTGCTTTTATGCACTACTTAACATCAATAACAAAAGTTCCTTGTAAACTAGAATGTGAAAAATTTCACTTTCGCTTTATTTTTTTAACGCGTACGTGAAAAAATTCACTAAATCTGTGGATACAATGCTTTCTTATTTAATAAGGAGGAAGAAACCATGAGCAATGAAGTAAAAGTGCAGGAGCAAGCAAAAGAAGAGGCAGTAAAAACAATGATTGATACCTTGGTCGAGAATGGTAACCAAGCGTTAAAGGACTTTGCTAATTACGATCAGGAGCAAATAGACAGCATTGTAAAAGCAATGGCATTAGCCGGGTTAGATAAACACGTATATTTAGCAAAATTGGCTCATGAGGAAACAGGACGTGGTGTTTTTGAAGATAAGATGATCAAAAACATTTTCTCTACAGAATATATTTATAACAGTATTAAAAAGGATAAAACAGTTGGTCTTATCCGTGAAGATGAGCAGAATGGCATCATCGAAATAGCTGAACCGATTGGGGTAGTAGCAGGGGTTACACCAGTAACAAACCCGACCTCTACCACCATGTTCAAAGCAATCATTTCTATTAAAACACGAAACCCAATTATCTTCGCTTTCCATCCATCTGCACAGAAGTCTAGTGCAGAAGCGGCGCGTACATTATATGAAGCAGCCATTAAAGCTGGTGCTCCAAAGAATTGCATTCAGTGGATCGATCAGCCTTCCCTAGAAGCAACCAAACAACTGATGAATCATTCAGGCACAGCTCTTGTATTAGCAACAGGTGGAGCCGGTATGGTGAAATCAGCTTATAGTACAGGGAAGCCGGCACTTGGTGTAGGTCCTGGTAACGTACCTTGCTATATTGAGCGGACTGCGGTAATCGAGCGTGCGGTAAATGATTTGATTTTATCCAAAACATTTGACAATGGTATGATTTGTGCTTCTGAGCAAGCCGTGATTGTTGATGCACCAGTCTATGAACGAGTTAAACAACTGATGATCTCCAATAATTGTCACTTTTTGACAGCTGATGAAAAGGCAAAAGTGGAGAAATTGGTCATAAATGAAAATACATGCGCCGTTAATGCGGATATCGTAGGAAAACCAGCGGCGGTTATTGCAGAATTGGCTGGTATACATGTAGATCCGGAAACGAAAATTTTAGTAGCAGAATTGACAGGTGTAGGCCCTGATCATCCATTATCTCGTGAAAAATTAAGTCCTGTTCTTGCATGCTATAAAGTGAAAAACGCGGATGAAGGCTTCCGCCGTGCCGAAGAAATGCTTGAATTCGGCGGCTTGGGACATACAGCGGTTATCCATACAGAAGACGATGATCTTATGGAAGCATTTGGAATGAGAATGAAAGCTTGCCGTATCGTAGTGAATGCTCCATCTTCTCAAGGTGCAATCGGGGATATTTACAATGAATTCATCCCATCCCTAACGCTTGGTTGTGGTTCTTATGGTCGAAACTCTGTATCTACCAACGTTAGTGCTGTGCATATGATCAACGTCAAAAAGGTGGCGAAACGACGAGTGAACATGCAATGGTTTAAGATTCCAGAGAAAATTTACTTTGAGAAAAATTCTATTCAATATCTGCATGATATGCCTGATATCTCTCGTGCTGTAATTGTGACAGACCCAGCTATGGTAAAACTAGGCTATGTAGATAAGGTATTGAGAAATCTGCGCAGTCGTTCTCAATATGTCCATTGCAAAGTGTTTAGCGACGTAGAGCCAGATCCATCTGTAACAACTGTACGGAAAGGAACCGAACTCATGGTGGATTTCCGACCTGATGTGATCATTGCATTAGGTGGCGGTTCTGCGATGGACGCAGCGAAAGCGATGTGGTTGTTCTATGAATATCCAAATGAAGAATTCCAAAACCTATACCAAAAATTCTTGGATATTCGTAAACGCGTTTATAAATTCCCTAAACTGGGCCGCTTAGCTAAATTCGTCGCGGTTCCTACCACCTCTGGTACTGGTTCTGAGGTAACACCATTTGCGGTAATTACTGACCGTGAGAAAAACATGAAATATCCAATTGCTGATTATGAATTGACTCCTGACGTGGCGATCCTTGATCCGCAATTTGTAATGACTGTACCAAAGGTAATCACTGCTGATACTGGTATGGACGTCCTTACTCACGCGATGGAAGCGTATGTATCTGTAATGGCAAATGATTTCACAGATGGTCTGGCATTAAAAGCCATTCAACTTATCTTTGAATACTTGCCACGTGCCTATAAAGACGGTGGAGACGAGGTCGCCCGTCAAAAGGTCCACAATGCATCTTGCATAGCAGGTATGGCTTTTGCGAACGCATTCCTTGGTATCAACCACAGCTTAGCACACAAATTGGGGGCTGAATTCCATATTGCACACGGTCGTTCCAATGCGATTTTAATGCCACATGTTATTCGCTTTAATGCGACTGTTCCTAATAAATTCGCATCTTTCCCTCGATATGAAAAGTTCATAGCACATGAGCGCTACGCAGAAATCGCTCGTTTGTTAGGACTGCCTGCTAAAACAACAGAAGAGGGTGTAGAAAGTCTAATTCAAGCCGTCATTACATTAGGAAAATCTTTAGATATCCCAATGAGCATTGAAGCGAATGGAGTAACGAAAGAAGACTTCGAAAAAGAAGTGGATCGCTTAGCAGTTCTCGCATTCGAAGACCAATGCACTACGGCTAACCCTAAAATGCCATTAGTTACTGAGCTTGCAGAGATTTACCGAAACGCATTCAAAGGCGTGTAGAGCTACACAAATTTGTGTTAGCTATACCATATAGTTTCTCCTTTCCGATTTCATATGATAACCTTCCCTTCACACTACTAAATTGGGCGAGCCGAATCAGGCTCGCCGTTTTTTTCTTTTTCCTGCGCGACAGCAATCTTATTACTTTAATTGCTATCTTCTTACTATGTAAAAAATTTTACTGAAGCGTTTGTTAATTTCAGCATATTTCAGAAATTATATTTACAGTCTTCAAAAAATCAGATAATGTATTACAAAAGAACATAGCAGTACAGTTGAGAGAGCAGATAGAGAAGAGTAGATAGAGAAGAGTAGATAGGTTTTTAGTAAACAGTGCAGGTTAGACCAGTATAGTACAGGGTTTTAGAGCTGAGGAGGAGAGTTTAGATGAGAAAAGTAACAGGTTTTATTATGTCTATTGGATTAGCGTTGTCATTAGCTGCATGTGGTGCTGCACCAACTGCAAAGCAGGAGGGAGTAACAGCAGCTGGACAAGATACATCAGAGAAGCAGGTCAAAATTGGTGTATCCCAATTTGTACAGCATCCTGCCCTAGATTCCATTTATCAAGGAATTAAGGATGGATTAAAAGATAAAGGCTTTGAAGAGGGTAAAAATCTGGAAGTAGATTATCAGAACGCAAACGGCGAACTGAATAATACCATCACAATTGCTCAGAAATTTGCGAGCGACAAGAAAGACGTGGCAGTGGCGATTGCTACTCCGTCCGCTCAATCGTTGGCTAAAGCTATTGAAGATGTTCCAGTAGTATTTACTACAGTGACAGATCCTGTATCAGCAGGATTAGTGCCTTCTTTAGATAAACCAGATAAGAATGTAACAGGAACTTCTGATAAATTGTCAATGGAAGTGCAGTTGCAGCTCGTTCAAAAGTTCATTCCTACCATCAAAAAAATCGGTGTCATCTATACTACATCAGAAGTAAATGCAGAGGTTCAGGTTAAGGATTTACAGGCGGCTGGTCAAAAAATGGGTATCGAAGTAGTCCCAGCAGGCATCAGCAGTCAAAATGAAGTGCAAATGGGCGCTCAATCCTTACTTGGCAAAGTGGAAGCTATTTTTATCCCGATTGATAATACAGTGGTTGCTTCCATTGAAGGCGTGCTTGGTGTAGCGGAGAAGGCTAAAGTACCGGTGTTTGCATCCGATATGGATACGGTAAAACGCGGTGCAGTGGCTACGTATGGCATTGATTATTACAAGATGGGCAAACAGACCGGGGAAATGGTCGCGCGTATTCTGAATGGTCAGAGTGTGGCAAATACACCGGTTGAAGTTGGAAAGGATACCGAATTGGTCATTAACGAGAAGGCTGCTCAAAAGTTTGGTTTGACTATTTCAGATGATTTGCGTAAAGAAGCGAAAGAAATCGTGAAATAACAAAGGGGGCAGCGATGCCCTCTTTTTGGCGTGCGATTAGACAGGGTACTGCTTGAAGAGAGCAAAAATCCGATTAATGTAGAAGGTTGAGATTAGTAAGCTGAGACGAGCACAGGAGGATGACAGATGAGTGTAGCAATGATGGGAGCTTTGGAACAAGGATTATTATTTGCTGTAATGGCTTTAGGTGTTTATCTTACGTTTCGCATTCTTAACTTTCCTGATCTAACAGTAGATGGGAGCTTTGCCTTAGGTGGAGCAATGGCAGCTACCTTGATTTCGGAAGGAACAAATCCTGTATTAGCTACTTTAGTTGCCACAGGAGGTGGAGCATTAGCGGGAGCTTTTACAGGAGTACTTACTACGAAGGGGAAAATTAACGGGCTACTTGCAGGGATTTTAACCATGATTGCCCTATACTCGATTAATTTACGAATCATGGGTAAATCAAATGTTCCCCTATTACGTGAAACGACACTGTACTCAATAGCAAAGGATATGTCTATTCCAGACTTCACGGTGAATGGTATTACATTGTTTTCAGGAGTTGCGTTCCTTTTCCTAGTGGGAGTTTTTCTCTTAAAAGGAATCTTAGATTATTTTTTACATTCTGATATAGGGCTTGATCTGCGTGCTACGGGAGATAATCCAACTATGATACGGAGCTATGGTGTTGGTACGGATGGAACGTTAATTATGGGACTGGCCCTATCTAATGCACTCGTGGCCTTATCTGGGGCGCTGATTGCCCAATTTCAAGGGTTTGGTGATGTAAACATGGGAATCGGCATGATTATCATTGGACTCGCCTCTGTTATTATTGGAGAAGTGATTGTTGGCGATAAGAGCATCATGAGAGCTACATTTGCAGTTATTATTGGCTCCTTATTGTACCGATTTGTCATTGCTTATGCACTAAAAGTTGGCTTGTCGCCTGGGGATATGAAGCTGATTACCGCTTTACTAGTGATTGTGGCACTTACTTTACCGAATGTATTGCGTGGGATGAATAAGCACCTGCCTGTCTTAGGTAAAGGAGGGAATAAATCATGCTAAAGCTAACAGATGTATCTAAGCTATTTTATAGAGGAACCGTAAACGAGAAGATTGCTTTACAGCAAATTCATTTACATTTGAAGCCGGGCGATTTTGTAACCGTAATAGGCAGTAATGGAGCAGGTAAATCAACATTGCTAAATATGATCGGCGGAGCTTTGTTGCCGGATGGTGGACAAGTATGTATTGATGGGAAAGATGTAACACGCAGGGGAGAGCATCAACGCGCTAAATATATAGGTCGAGTATTCCAAGACCCAATGGCGGGAACCGCACCTCATATGACTATTGAGGAAAATCTAGCTATCGCACTAGCGCGAGGGGAGCGGAGATTGTTCCGACTAGGGGTCACGAAGTCAAAACGGAGCTTCTTTCGCGAACAACTGAGCATTTTGGAGCAAGGGTTAGAAGATCGCTTGCAGGCTAAGGTGGGTCTATTGTCTGGAGGTCAACGTCAAGCTCTAAGCTTGTTAATGGCAACCCTGACTCAGCCAAAAATCTTGCTATTAGATGAGCACACCGCAGCGCTTGATCCGAAGCGGGCAGCACTGATAACAGCACTGACTAAGCGAATTGTCGAACGTGATCAGCTAACGACTCTCATGGTCACACATAACATGGAGCAGGCACTTTCGCTAGGAAATCGATTGCTGATGCTGCATGAGGGTAAAATTATTTTGGACGTAGGGCAGGAGCAAAAAGCTAGCATGACGACAAAAGAGCTGTTACAGGCTTTTGAAACAGCGCGGGGCGAGAGCTTTACAGAGGATCGATATTTACTGTCGTAACAAACGAAACTATGAAAATACAAAAGCCAATGCTTATGGACAAAGGACCTAGGCATTGGCTTTTTATATGAAAATCCCTATTAGCCGTTGATCAGACGACCAATGATTGGATAGTAGTACGTTCTACCTGTAAGAGAGTAGAAAATACCTTTGATTGGGCAGTAGAGAGCCATGATTCCGAACACGATGAGGAACGGAATACCAATTAGTATAAACGACAAAGCCCAAGAAATACCGATCAATACAGACATGGAAATATGGAAAACGAGTGCTTGCAGAGCTACATTTTTGACATATCGATCAGATGCAAGTAACCAAATAAGAATGGGCCCGATGATGGGAGCAAAAAAAGTGCTGGCATGGGAAAGTAATTTTAACACTTGATTCATTTCCATAGCAAAAACCTCCTATTCGTTAAGGCAAATATCACGTAAGTAACAATAGATTCACATGATATCATGTTCCTAATGAATTTTCAAAATGTCATACTCAAAATATTTCTTTGTTTTACACTTTTATTTTACAAATGAATCAATGTTTTTTATACCAGCAAACGAATGATTTTTATCTCCTCCTAGAGACTGAGAGGAATAGTTAAATGAAAGTTGAACGATTGTCGAAATATATATTTGGTTTATCGAAAAAAATAAAAAAATGTAAAAGGATTTTAAGATAATGAAAAGAATGGTAAAAAGATACCCGAATAATGAGTTTTTATAGGAGGAAAGGAAGGTTTTCAGATGAAGTGGAGAAAGACAATGTCTGCGATTCTTGCCACCGCGCTGCTTTTTAGTACAATGGCAGGCGTACCAAGCATTACGGAAGCTAAGAGTAAGAAAGATACCAAACAGCAAAAACATCACCAGAAGAAGAAAAAAGACAAAGAAACGACAAAAGACAATTTTTCACCCGTAGACGAGTCTAGTCTTAACCTCGATCGTTTAGTGAAAAATCTACAGGCAAGAGGCATTATCGCTGAAGATGCTACTCAGGATGAGATTCGAGATTCTATCAAGGAATATCTGGAGGATAAGCGTATACCGAGCGGGCCAGATACCTCAAGCTCATTTGGTGCTGAGGCAAAGCGGAGTCAAGAAGCTGCTAAAGAAGAGGTCATCCAGAATGTAGCTGAATTTAAAGGAAAGAAGCGTTCCAGAAATTTTGATGACAATATGTTTGTTGATAATATCGTTGTTAGTCTCATTGAGTTTCCCGATCGGCTTCACAATGAATTACCAAAAGTGAAGGATTCGATCTGGACGGCTGATTTTAATGAAGAGCATTATGAAAAAATGCTGTTTGAACCGGGCGGATATACTACGCCGGAGGGAACTTCAATGACCACAATGGCTAAATATTACGAAGAGCAATCGCGTGATACTTGGTCCGTAAATGGGATAGTAACACCTTGGATAACCGCTAAACATTCCTATAAATACTATGGGAAGAATAGAAATGGTGGGGATGCTCACCCACGTGAGCTAGTTATTGAATCCTTGGAGCAGGTAGGTAAGGCAATCGCTGGCCATGAGGAGGAATACGATCAACGTGACCCTTACGATCTTGATGGGGACGGAGATTTAAATGAACCGGATGGCATTTTGGATAATCTGATGCTGGTACATGCCGGTATCGGAGAAGAAACAGGGGAGGATGACGATGCGATCTGGTCACATCGTTGGACGCTGGAAGAGCCTGTTAAGATACCAGGAACCAATCTACTTGCATATGATTATATGATTCAACCAGAAGATGGAGCGCCAGGTGTTTTCAGTCATGAGTATGGACATAATTTGGGCTTACCGGACTTATATGATACGAATAAAGGCGGACACGATTCTCCAGTTGGAGCTTGGTCATTAATGTCAAGCGGTAGTCACACAGGCTATGTATTTCAAACAGAACCAACTAGTCTTGATCCGTGGTCTAAGATGATGCTGCAAGAAATGTACGGAGGCAAATGGGTATCTCCGAAGGTAGTAGATTATGCTGACCTTCGCAAGAAACAGAAGTTTACATTGCACGAAGCGGTAAACAAAGATATTGATAATAACATGGTACTTAAAATTGATATGCCTGAGATTATGAAGGATGCACCTACGAAGCCCTTCCAAGGTGAATATTCTTATTTTTCGGATGAGGGTGATAATTTAACCAGTACGATTACCACTCCTGAAATTGATCTCACGGATGCTACGGAAGCAACAATGACTGTAGATATGTGGAGGAGTATTGAAAAAAATTACGATTTCTTATACCTAAATGCTATTGATGTAGATACAGGCGAGGAGGAATTAGTAGAGGATTGGAGCGATGATCCCGAGGAATGGGAGGAAGTAGAGATTGATCTCTCTGATTATGTCGGGAAAAAAATGAAATTCCAATTCGAATATGTGACAGATGCTGCTATGACGAAGCAAGGAGTATATCTGGATAACATCGTAGTATCAGTTGATGGTGAAGAGGTATTTACAGATGACGCAGAAGGGAAGCCGAAGATGGATTTAGACGGCTTCACTCAATTCGATGGAAAAGGTAAAAAATATGATGCCTATTATCTCGTAGAATTGCGCTCTTATAACGGTGCTGACGAAGGATTGAAATATTTTCGCCGTGGAGAAACATTTTTAACCTATGATCCTGGAATGGTTATTTGGTATTACGATGGGAAATATGGTGCAACCGAAGATAATAAAACCAGCTTGCATCCTGGTCATGGAATGCTTGGCGTCGTTGATTCCCATCAACAAATAAAATATTGGGACGATAACAAGAAGAAACCAGCCGATGCGCGTTACCAAGTAAGTGATGCTGCATTTAGTCCAAATCGTACCAGTGAAATTAATCTTGATTATATCTTGGGCAAGATGTGGAGTCCGTCGAGGAAGGGTGTAACAACCTTCTCGGATGAAAAGGATTACTCGATGCCAGGCTTAGAGGATGTAGGAATGGTACTGCCACAGGTAGGTCTTACCATCAAGATTAAGGATGTCGAGGAGGACTTCTCAAAGGCTACAATCGAAGTGTGGAAAGACTAGAGAATAGGACAAAAAAAGACGACTTGTTAGAAAGTCTTCACCAAAAATTAGAAAATAGGTTACATGAATTCGAGCATTTGTGATAACATATGAATTGTTGGAAACAGCAACCTATTTCGACAAAAAATTACAAAAAATATTGTCGATCCGCATAGAAAAACCGCAGGTGGCCGAACACCTGCGGCGATCGCAAATAGTCGTACGGGGTAGGTAGCCGTTCGAGTCAGCCATGGCCACTTTTCTGTTTAGTAGACAGACTAGTGGTCATTTCCGTTTGGCAGAGGCGGTCAGCAAGGCTATGATGAGTGTCCCAAATGTAATCATCAATGATAAGCCTTCATACACTGACATATGCCCACCCCCTTTCCGTGGGGATACGGTCCGCCTTACCGTCGTTTGACTTATCTGCTTAAAATTTATTATATCATGATATTTTCCTTTGTTGTATTATTTTGTAAAATGTCATGATTGTTAAATCATTTTTAGACCGCTGATTAAAATAATAACGCAAATCATGTAGCGTAAATGAATGGTAGGTACTTTAAGAGCAAGCAAACTCCCAATAAAAACACCGGGAATTGAACCTGTTAACAGTTGGAACACGGTAGCATAATTTATGTTTCCATATAGGATATGAATAAAACCAGCAGCAGTAACAAGAAAAAAAGCGTGAGCAATATCGGTTCCGACCGTTGAGGCACCTCGCATTTGAAAAAGGTAAAGCAAAACAAGGGCAAATAGGGAACCGCTGCCAACAGAGGTAAAGCCTACGATAAAACCTAAGATGGCCCCCGCAGTAATGACTAACATACTTTTTTCTTGCGTCGTTTTTAGTTGCCATTTGTTTGGCTTCACTTCTTTATGAGATTGAATCGTTTTGATCAGCATGACAATAGGAATGAGAATCAGCGCAAAACCTAATACCTTTTTTACTACTACATCAGCCGAACCGAAATTTGTTTGTATCCAATGTAGAGAATGAACGGCGAGAATGGCGCTGGGTACACTTCCAATACCTAAGTAGAATACAATGGTCCAGTCCACCGTTTTTTGTCTCCAATGCTGGAGAGTACCAAATATTTTTGTAATGGAGTTGTAGACAAGGTCTGTTCCTACGGCGATCGTTGGTTGAATTCCCATCATGATTAAGAAGGGCGTCAGTATTGCTGCCCCACCTACTCCTGTTAATCCGACAAGAAAGCCAACTAATACACCGATGAGAGTTAATGAAAGATCGATCATGCGAAACCCTCTCTTCTATGGGCGAATGTACCTTACATGGTATGGAGCAGAGAGAATCAGGGTGCGTATCGATCAAAAAATGGGCGAGGGGCAGTTGTTATGTGCTAACTGCGTTTCTATTGTTGACTGTATATGGAAAGATTCGCTACAATGAATGCGAATCTATTTATGAAAAAAATCACTTCTTAGCTATAGACTTTCGAGTAAATATTCCGCTGTTATAGGATATGGGATCACTTATTTTGAAAGAAGGAAAGGAGCCTTGCAATATGGAACACGAGGTTGACTTAAAGGAGTCCGGCACCTCTTTCCTAGATGATATGGATACAAAACAAGTGCAAACTGAACCCGCAACGCTATCAGATTATGTACAATTAATGAAACCAGGTATTATTTTTTCTAACTTGCTCACTGCTTTTGCTGGTATTTGGCTTGCTTCAGCAGGTTTTAAAAATTTTCAATTTGACCTGACGATCTATACGTTGATTGGAACTTCTGTCATTATTGGCTCTGGTGCTGTGCTGAATAACTATCTGGATCGCGATCTGGATAAAAGAATGAAACGAACGCAAAGCCGTGCCTTAGCAACAGGACGAATTCAACCACGCAATGCATTGATTTTTGGACTAGGTTTATTATTGCTTGGATTGATAGTGCTGTTCTTTCTAGCTAATCCACTGGCAGCAGTTTGTGGTCTGGTGGGGCACATTTTTTATGTGTTAATTTATACCCCGATGAAGCGTGTCAGCACTTTGAATACCGTGGTAGGTAGTGTCTCAGGAGCTATGCCGCCTTTAATTGGCTGGGCTGCCGTAACAGGAACGCTTGATTTAGGAGCCTGGACTTTGTTTCTAATCATTTTCTTGTGGCAATCTCCGCACTTCTTGTCATTGGCTATGATGAAGGTGGAGGATTACCGAGCAGGCGGTATCCCAATGCTTCCGGTGGTACGCGGATTTGAAGAGACCAAGCGTCAGATGTTCTTCTGGGGTGCTGCACTACTGCCGGCATCACTCATTTTATTCCTATATGGGAATGTAGGCATGTTATATTTTATTGTCGCATCCATCATGGGGATTATTTATGTAGTGCTTCTCTTCCAAGGTTTTTCTGCCAAGGATGATATGGCATGGGCGAAAAAGCTATTTGGTTATTCGCTCATTTACTTAACAGTGATGTGTGCAGCCATGGTTATCAGCGCTATTTTGGTTCACTTATAAAAAAGTTTGAAAAGTTGACATGTTTATCACACATTAATATAGGAACATCTCTTGCAAAGCGGGGGATGTTTCTTTACTGTTAAAGGAAGTAAGAAAAAATTCGGAATAAAGGAATTTATTAAAAAGATGGCGGTTACATTTTTGCGCCAGCTAGGTTCGTTGCTTCTTCAAAACGATTTGCTACATTAATAAAAGAGGTATGGAAATGGACAAAAATGTAAAACGATTAGCGATCCTCTCGACCCTTGTTATGTTTATCGTGATGATTGCCGGTTCTTTAGTAACCAAAACTAATTCTGGTCTCGGCTGTGGAAATGATTGGCCACTGTGTAACGGGAAGTTTGTTCCCTCCTATGCTTTGGAGTCGATCATTGAATATGTTCATCGATTAACCACCGGTCTAGCAGGGATTGTAGTGGTTGTCTTTTCTATTTACTCGATCTTTACATACAAGGGCAATAAAGAAGTATTAGGGCTAGCAATTTTCGGAATGTTTTTTATTGTAGTAGAATCTATCCTAGGAGCCTCTGCAGTCATTTGGCCACAATCTTCACCTGTCTTGGCTCTTCATTTTGGCTTTTCTTTACTCGCCTATACAGGGGTATTTATGCTCACCATGTTTGTGATTAATCATGAACGCCTCCAGAAAATAATCAAGGGAACTGTTACAAAAGGCTTTGGTTTATATGTGTGGATGGTAAGTTTATACGCTTACGGGGTTGTGTATTTGGGTGCCTACGTGCGTCATACAGGCTCCAGCTTGGGCTGTTCGGGCTGGCCGCTTTGTAATGGAAAGCTTATTCCAGAATTGAGCGGTCAGGTAGGTGTTCAGTTTGTACATAGGGTGGCTGCTGCTGTATTGGTGCTGTTGATTATCGGAATTTATGTATATGCTGCCAAACATTATAAAGAATCACGCAAAGATATTTATACCTGCTCTAAGCTAGCGCTTGTATTGGTTATTCTTCAAGTTCTTAGTGGAGGCTTAGTGGTATTTGCTAATTTAGAATTATATGCTACTTTGACACATTCTGCCATCATAACAGTATTTTTTGGCATACTATGCTACTTAGGCTTACAGACATTGAAGAGGCCATCCTAAAAAGCGGAAATGGAAAGAGCGAGGTGTTCTCGCTCTTTTTCTTTGGTAGACGGATGAGTAGCTGAGGAAGCCTAATCATCCTCCATGTATTCGTCCTGCAAGACGGAGTAAACCTTTGAATCCCGCAGTTCCCCTTTGATTAACACATTTTTACGCAGTGTTCCTTCATAAACCATCCCCAATCGTTGCATGACACGCTCAGATAGCGTGTTAGTTGCTTCACATTTACCTTCCATGCGAACAAGGCCAATTTCTTTAAACCCATAAGCCATTACTGCCCGAAGCGATTCGTAGGTCATTCCTTTTCCGCGATAGTCAGGATGAAGGACTGCACCTAATGAAGCGCTTTTTTCTTTTTCTGCATATTGAAAAAGACCTGCGACTCCAATGGTTTTACCAGATTCTCGATGATAGATCGCCCAAATAAAAGCTTTTTTCTCTGCGCAATCGGCCATTCGTTTTTCTAAGTACAGAACCGTATCTAATTTACTTTTATGGATTTTTCTAGGAACGTGATGCGTGGTTTCTTCCTTTGAAAAGATTTCAAAAAGGTCATCGGCCTGATGTAAGGATAGATGGAGGAGCATGAGTCGTTCGGTTACGAGAACAGGGTAGTCGGTTATCATTGATCCAACTCCTTTATATGTATTAGTTCCTTGAACCTATTTTTTCTTATTCTATGTATATCACAGGTTTTGGTAGAAACAAAAGAATATCTCCAAAACTTTCATCACTATCTTTTCTGAAGCAACCCTCTTACTTCTGGTACAATAGGTAAAAGCAAACAAATGATCGATAGAGGTGGAAAGATGCGTATTTTGCATACAGCAGACTGGCACTTCGGCAGATTGCTGGAAGGTCGGGATAGACGTATAGAACAAGCGGCTTTTGTAGACGAACTATGCCAAATTGTTGAGGATAAACAAATAGATTTAGTAGTGATAGCAGGTGATGTATATGACTCTGTAAACCCACCGGCATGGGCGGAGGAGCTGTATTATGAAGCCTTAGAGAGATTGTCAGCAGAAGGTAAGCGCGGGGTAGTCGTTATTGCAGGTAATCACGACCAACCAGAACGGGTGCGCGCTGCTTCGCCACTAGCTCATAAGCATGGAATTGTGTTGCTTGGGTTGCCTAAGGAGCTACCTTTGCTTACTAAGGCTGAGGCGTCAGCAGATAAAGTAAGAATCATCGATGGAGGATCATCCTGGTTTGAGATTGCTATTCCAGGAGTAGACCATACCGCTGTAGTGGTGGCTTTATCATATCCTTCAGAAGCACGATTAAAAGAATTGATAAGTGAAAGCTTTACACCAGAGCAAATGCAACAGGCATTTAGCGAGAGAATCAAGGACCTCCTCCATGATTTAGCCAGCCATTTTCGGCAGGATACGGTCAATATTATAACAAGCCATCTGTTTGCTATGGGCGGAATGGAGACTGACTCGGAGCGTCCCATCCAGATTGGTGGGACACATACTGTCTCGCTGGATGCGTTTCCTCCACAAGCAGATTATGTTGCCTTAGGTCATTTGCACCGTTTGCAAAAACTGAGTGAAGCACCATTGATTCGCTATAGTGGCTCACCGTTATCGTACAGCTTTTCGGAGGCGGGACAAAGCAAGGCGGTGGTGATGGTGGAGATTATTCCGGGTCAGCAGCCGACAGAAGAAATTATTTATTTAAAATGCGGTCGTACTCTAGCAAGATGGAAAGCGACTGGCGGAATAGCAGAGGTTGAAAAGTGGCTGGAGGAAGGAAAAGATGCAGATTGTTGGATTGATTTAGAAATTCACGTGGATGATGTGATTGATCCAGCAGAGTTTCAACGTATTCGTAAGCTGAGCGATAACTTTGTAAAGGTACAGCGCGTGCTGGTTGTCTCTACAGAACAAGAGAGGCAGGAAATAGAAAAACGCGAGGAATTAAATCCCGTACAGCTTTTTACTCGTTTCTATGAACGAAAGCGTGGAACATCACCAGATGAACAGGTTATTCAATTATTTTCCCGTATGATGATAGCCTCTGATGCTGAGACAAAGAAACAGCCAGGAGGAGATGAATAATGAAGCCTATTTACTTGAAGCTATCAGGATTAAATAGTTATCGAGATTTGCAGGAGATTGATTTTGAAACGTTGTGTGAAGCCGGATTGTTTGGGATTTTTGGCCCTACTGGTAGCGGTAAATCCAGCATTTTAGACGCGATTACGCTGGCGTTGTATGGACAGGTTGTTCGTACAGGGGGAGGTTCGCATCCGCATGAGGTTCTCAATCAATTGGAGTCACGGCTATTTGTCTCCTTTACCTTTGAATTAGGAGGGGCGAGCCAACGACAGCGCTTTACCATCGAGAGGGAGTTTGGTCTAAATAAAAATGGTAATCGAAAGCAGCCGGAAGTACGTTTAATTCAACACGGCTTACTTGATGGTGAACAAGATCAGGTACTGGAATCTAAAGCAACAGCGGCTACATCCATGATCGAGAACCTGGTGGGTTTAACCATTCATGATTTCACACGGGCAGTCGTGCTACCGCAAGGCCAATTTTCTAAGTTTTTGACCTTAAAAGGCAGTGAGCGAAATGAAATGCTCCAGCGTATTTTTCATTTGCACGAGTATGGCGAAAAGTTGATGCAACGGGTCAAGGAGCAGATAGACAGCAATAAAGCCTCTCTACATCAGTTAGAAGTGGAAGAAGCACGGCTGGGTGATGCGAGTGAGGAGGCTGTTGAAGCGGCGACTCAGGAGGCAGCAGGATTAGAGAAGGAATATGCGGAAGCAGAGCAGATTCACAAGGCTTTGTTGAATCAAAAGAATGAATGGGAACAAATTCGCAAGTGGCAGTTCGAATTGGGGGAAATTCAACAAAAGCTGACACAGCTTGAAGAGCAGGCTCAGCAAATCATGCTGCGAAAAAATGAAATAGCTAGACTGGAGGCATCTGTTTCTCTTTATCCATTGGTGCAAAAGGAACGACAGACGATAAAGCTATGGGAAGATGGTAAGCAACAGTTACTTGCAAAACGGGTAGAACGGGAGCAAGTAGAGCTGCGTTGCCAAGAGGCTGAACAAGTAAGCCAACAAGCCCAACAACGATTGCGACAAGAGGAGCCACAGCTCATTCAGAAGCGAATCGAACTACAGCAAGCCGCAGAGTGGGAGCAAGAAATAGTAAAATTAGCTCAGGAAATCGGGCAATACCAGACAGAGATCCGTTTATTACAGCAGCAAATAGATCAGGATGAAGCTATGCTGTCAGTACTTGATCAGCAAAGAGCGGTAGTAGCTCAGGACCTGCAAAAGATTGATGCTGAATGGCAACAGACCACACTACGTTCAGAGGAACGCAAAGCGATCCGTGCGATGCAACAGGCCAAAATTGCCTTTGTTCAGGAAGAGCAACGTTTTGTAAGCACCGATCGTGAAGCAACGGAGCTGTCTCAAAAGGTACAGCTTGGTCAAACCCGATTAAAAGAAGCAGATAGCTTCTATATTCATGCTCATCAAAAACGTAAAGAGACCGAAATCGCGGTAGTTGAAAAAGAGGCTCAGCCGATCAGAAGTGAAGAAGACATTACTCGATTACGTGAACAGCTAGTAGATGTAAAACGGATCGGCATTGATTGGCGTGGCTTCGAAAAAAAACAGGATGATTGGCGGTCAAAATGGACGGAATGGACTGCTTCACATGCGGATGTAACAACCAGATTACAGCAGGCAGAACAAACGTTGAACCACATAGAAAGCAAGAGAGGGGCTAGCCAGAATCAGTTAAAAGAGTGGGAGACGCAATGGGATTCTTGGCAGCAGGCTAATATGGCTCATGCGTTGCGTTTACAGTTAAGAGCTAATGAAGAGTGCCCAGTTTGTGGATCAACGCATCATCCTTATAAGGATACAGATGCGGATACGGGTAATATCGTGCAGACAACAGTCCAAACTCCTTCGCTACAACAGCAGGAAACGGCTTTACGTGACCGTCGGGCCAACTTAGATCACATGCTGGAACAAGTGGAAGAGGAATGGAGGATTGCTTCGGAGGCTTGTCAGCAGATAAGAGTCGAGCTGGCTGGGTTATTGGAACGAAAGGATTCCTTGCAAAAGGAAAATGCACAGATTGATCAAGATTTGCAGCATATCAAACACCAATTAATTCAATTGGGTGAAGAGTGGGTTGTAGCGTCTGTCGATGAATTGGGAGGGAAGTTCAAACAGGTTAGTCAAGAAGTAAAAGAACTCTCAGAACAACGTCACAGCCATGTGAAACAGCTAGATGAATTGCAAAAGCTTCTTCGTGAGCAACGTGATGAAGAGCTGGAAAAAAAGGCGCAACAACAAAAAATCACCGCTTGGCTGGAGGGTCAGCAGGAGCAGCTACAACAAGTTAACAAGCGTCTATTGGATCATCAAAAGGCTTTATTAACGGCAGAACAGCAATTGGATGAACTACGGGGGGAAATTCCACGTGATCAGATTGAAGCTCATCACGCCAGAATGGAAAAGATGGAGCAAAGACAGGAAGAGCTGCGTACGCTACGCGTGAATTTGGAAAAATCCCTTGAAGAATTACAGCAACAAAAACAAGTTCAGATAGAACAGCGCGGAGAAAAACAAGCCCGATTAACAGCGTTACACCAACGCTATGACGATCGAGAGGCACAATATAAAGCTAAACAAGAGCAATGGCAGATACGTACACAAGGTAGACCGGCTAATGAATTATTGCAGTTGTTGGAGCAGAATCTACAAGAGCTACAGACAGCAGCAGAACAAGCCGATACTCTAAAGCTTCAACTGACAAATCAGCGGCAACAATTGATGGAATCATTAGTTTCATTAGAAGAAACAAATTTACAGCTTACGAAGCAAGCTAAGGAATTGGAATTGGAAGTTGAACAAGCTTTGTCGCATGCTATGTTTGCTGATCGGGAAACCGTCTATGAATATTATGAGCGCCGAGCTTTATTGGAGTCGTATCAGACAGAGGTAGAAAGCTACCAAAAGCAGCTAACGGAATTGGCATATGCTAAGACACGCTTGGTTGAATCTCTTGCTGATCGGTCTGTAAGCGAGGAGTCTTACAATGAGTTATACACCTCCTTTTCAGAAGGAGAGCAACGCTTGTCTGCATGTAGGGAAGCTTTAACACTGGCAAAAGAGAGACTTCTAATCGTGCAACAAAATCACGAGAAATGGAAAAAAATAGAGAAGGAATTCGGTGCTGTCATTGATGAGCAGAGCCGTTTAGAAGAGTTACGAAAGCTGTTTGAAGGAAAAGCATTTGTTCAGTATATTGCTGAAGAAAAGATGATGACGATCGCCCGTGATGCTACCTATCATTTAGGACGTATGACGAAAGGCCGCTATGCACTGGAAATTGGAGATGGCGGAGAATTCGTATTGCGAGATGAAGCAGCGGGTGGACTGCGCCGTGCTGTTAACACCCTATCTGGAGGGGAAACATTCTTAACGGCTTTATCTCTAGCATTGGCCTTATCAGTTGAAATTCAAATGCGGGGAGGTCGTTTGGAATTCTTCTTCTTAGATGAAGGGTTTGGAACCTTAGATCCTGAATTGCTAGAGGTTGTGTTGGATGCTTTAGAGAAGCTAAGAATGAGCCAATTTACGATAGGATTAATTAGCCATGTACCGGAACTAAAATTGCGTATGCCGCGACGGCTGGTCATTACCCCTGCTGAACCGCTTGGGTCTGGTAGTCGCATTCATATGGAGATGGAATAGGAGGGGAGACAATTGGCTGTACAGTTTTTACTAGGTCGGGCAGGTACTGGCAAGACGGCTGCGATCTATTCTGACGTAATAAAAAAGCTCGATGAGGAACGGATGGGTCCCCCTCTAATCTACTTGGTTCCCGAGCAATCAACTTTTCAGGAAGAATATAAATTAATTAATTTGCCCGGGTATTCGAGTCATATCAGGGCACAGGTGTTAAGCTTTGGCCGTCTTTCCTACCGAATATTACAGGAGGTTGGGGGACTGACAACGTTGCCTATTGATGAACGTGGTAAGCAGATGGTGCTACGTCTGCTATTAGAACGTTATCAGGATGAATTAAAGGTGTTTCATCGGTCTGCCTTGCAGCCAGGATTTGCTGAAGAACTGGTACAAATGATCAGTGAATGTAAAAAGTATAGTGTCAGTCTGGAAATGCTGGAGCAGCTACAAATAGAAAATGCAACCCTCCAGCATAAATTACATGATTTGCTATTAATCATGAGGGCGTATGAAGAGTATGTTGCAGATAAATATTTTGATAGCGATGAACTTTATTCCACAGTTGCCAGCAAGCTAGCTCAATCTAGTTTTATTGCAGAGGCAGAGATTTGGATTGATGGTTTTAGTGGTTTTACAAAACAGGAATATGCGTTAATTGAGCAATTGATGTACTGCGCTAAACAAGTAAATATAACTTTGTGTTTAGACCCGCAGGATCGAATGAAACCGCTAGATGATCTTTCGCATTTCTATCCAACAATGGAAACGTATCAAAAGCTACTAGATATTGCGATGCGAGGCAATATTCCAATTGAGGAGCCGCGTTTGTTTGAGCATAACCATCGTGTTACTAGTAGTCCATGGCTTGCACAGGTAGAACAAAAATATTTTGACTGGAAAAAGCCTGCTGTTCTGCCTTCACCTAAGCATGTTGACGAGGTAAAGCTGTTTACAGCCGCCAATCGCAGGGCTGAGGTACAAGCGGTCGCTCTGCAAATTTTGTCACTTGCACGTGATTATGGCTACCGGTATCGTGATATGGCTGTGCTTTTGCGAGAAATGGGTACTTATTCTGAAGAAATTGCTCATGTATTTACGAGCTATGATATACCATACTTTCTTGATCAAAAGAGAACCGTAAGCCATCATCCTTTAATTGAATTTATTCGTTCATCACTTGAGGTGATCTCTAAAAATTGGAGATATGACGCCGTCTTTCGTTGTTTAAAAACTGATTTACTGTCCCCGTTGAATCAGCCGCTTAGCCAATCGAGGGCTGAGATTGATTTACTAGAAAACTATGTGCTGAGCTATGGCATTCAGGGATATTATTGGTCCATGGATGAGTGGGGGTTTCACGGAACTAATACTCTATACGAGCAAATTGAATCCATACGTCAACAATATGCGACACCTCTTACAACATTTGAGGCTAATATGAGAGTGGCTTGCAAAGCGGGTGTACGCCAAATGGCGACCGTCCTATATGAATTTTTACAAATGCAGGATGTTCCTACCAAACTGGAGGAGTGGCAGGAGCAGGCCGAATTAGAAGGTGATTTGGAAGCTGTCCGTGAGCACGAGCAGGTTTACAATGATGTGATGGATTTATTGGATCAGATTGTAGAAGTAATGGGCGATGAACAAATGGAGCTTGTTACATTTGCTCGGATCATTGATACAGGTCTGGATAGTATTCGTCTTGCCTTAGTGCCTCCTTCGCTGGATCAAGTAGTCATTGGGTCCATGGAGCGCTCCCGTCAACCTGACGTAAAAGCTTTGTTCTTGATGGGAGCAAACGAAGGTGTGATCCCCCTACGTCCCAAAGAAGAGGGGATTTTAAACGAAGCAGAGCGAGAAAAGCTGGAAAAGGCAGGTATTGAACTAGCACCAACAGCGAAGCGAAAGCTAATGAATGAGCAATATCTTCTCTATCGTGCAATGACACGACCATCGGAGCGACTATGGATTAGTTGCTCGCTGGCTGATGAAGAAGGCAAAGCCCTGTTGCCATCTAGCTTGTACGAAGAGATGAAAAAGACCTTACCTGGCCTTACGATTGGATATTTTCACAACGAACCAACTGCGGAACCGCAGTTGGATATAGGATTGCTGGGAAGACCGCGACAGGTGTTTAGTCATTTACTCACATTAATTCGTCAATTAAAAAAAGGAATTTCGCTTCCTCCATTTTGGTGGGAGGTGTATGACTGGTTCCTTGAGCATGCAGAAGATGAAAAACGAGAGAAATGGCTGTTATCGGGGCTGGGATACCAAAACCGTGCTTATCCACTTTCCAAAGAAGTTAGTCGTTCCTTATACGGAAATGAGATTCGGGTAAGTGTTTCCCGATTAGAACGATTCCAAGCCTGTGCCTATTCTCATTTTTCCTCACATGGTCTGCGGCTAAGTGAGCGTCAAATGTATCGTCTCGAAAGATTTGATGTTGGTGAGCTTTTTCATGCATCTTTGAAAATGGCAGTAGAGCAAATGAATAAACAGCAGGTTAATTGGAGTGATATGACGGAGCAAGGTAGCATGCAGTTGGCTGATCAGGTGGTGGAGGAGCTTGTTCCACAAACCAGAAGCAGTATTTTGCAACGCACGGCTCGTTATCGTTATGTCACAAAGAAATTAAAACGTGCTGTTGGGCGTGCGATCTCTGTACTGGGTGAGCATGCACGAAGAAGTCAATTTGAACCGATCGGTTTGGAAATTGCTTTTGGGCCTGGCGGAGAAATTCCGGGGCTGACTCTGGAGCTGGAAGATGGAATCAAATTACATTTGTTAGGTAGAATTGACCGAATTGATCACTCTGTAGGAACAGAAACTGAATTTTTACGTGTGATTGA
Source organism: Brevibacillus sp. 7WMA2 (assembly GCF_010748895.1). Taxonomy (NCBI): domain Bacteria; kingdom Bacillati; phylum Bacillota; class Bacilli; order Caryophanales; family Paenibacillaceae; genus Brevibacillus; species Brevibacillus sp. 7WMA2. The sequence continues at coordinate 3,282,658 of NZ_CP048799.1, read as the reverse complement.
CTATAAATCGGGCCCGAAAGCCCTTGTTTTGTCCGATGTGTGGAATGGATTGAATCTTCAATTGCTAGTATATCTGGATGTGGCTGTGAGCAACGCTGAGAAATGGGTAGGCAAGCAGGCTGAGGTAGGCGGTGTCTTCTATTACCAAGTAGCAGATCCGTTTGTTGCTGCTAAACAAATGCTATCAGCCGAGCAGGTGGAAGCGGAACGGCAGAATAAGCTGAAAATGAAGGGGCTTATGCTAGCGGACTCACAATTAGCACGCTTAATGGATAGCCAAACGGAATCGGGGAATTCTGATCTGCTTCCGTTTGGGATCAAAAAGGATGGAAGCTTCACACAATATTCATCAGTAGCTTCCAAGGAGCAGTTTGATCTCCTGCAAAAATTTGTGCGCAAATGTATTGTGAAGCTGGGAAAACGATTAACGGATGGAGATATAAGCATCGCGCCTTATATGCAGGGGCCAAGACTTGCATGTCAGACTTGTCCGTATAAGTCGGTTTGTCAGTTCGATAGTTTATTGGAAGGCAATCAGCCACGTTTATTAAGTAAAAAGACCGATAAGGAAGTTTGGGAGTTAATTCGTGAAGAAGTCTACGAACAAGATGACGAGGGAAGGGAGGTAGGAGCATGAGTGAGCAGGAGAATGTAGTGGAACAAAAGCCGAGTCATTGGACGGATGAGCAGTGGAGAGCCATTATCGAAAAGGGAGATAACCTGCTGGTAGCTGCCGCTGCCGGTTCTGGTAAAACCTCAGTTTTAGTAGAGCGGATTATTCGTAAAATCTCTGATGTTAACGATGCTGTAGGTGTGGATCAGTTACTGGTTGTAACATTTACAAATGCGGCTGCTGCCGAAATGCGCCACCGAATTGGCGATGCTCTGCGTAAAGCCTTGGAAAGCGATCCTACCTCTGCCCATTTACGTAAGCAGTTGGTTTTACTGCAACGAGCAACTATTACCACGTTGCATTCTTTTTGTTTGGGCTTGTTACGTCAGTATTATTTCATAGTGGAGCTTGATCCAGGGTTTCGCATAGCAGATCAAATGGAGGCAGAATTACTGCGTCAGGACGTATTAGAAGAGCAATTTGAACACTGGTATGAATCTGATGAAAGCTTTGCAGCATTAGCTGACGTGATGGTAGAGGGCCAGGATGACGATGCGTTAATGGGGTTATTTATGCGATTGTTTGACTTCTCCCAAAGTCATCCGCATCCAGATCGTTGGCTAAAAAATGCAGCCGATATGTTTGCCCATACACAAGTGGAAGAGTTACACGAATCTCCTTGGGTCGTGACATTGACAGGGGCTATTTCTTTAGAGTTATCTGCCCTTGAGTCGCAAGTAAAAAAAGCAATAGCTCTTGCAGAAGAACCAGACGGACCTGGAGCATATGTGCCTTTATTACAGCAGGAGCTTACTTTTATTCATCAAGCGAAATGTGCTGCTGAGCAAGGCTGGAAGCAGTTAGATGACAGTATGAGAAGCATTGCATTCGGTCGATTGCCAGCAGTAAAGGATGCTGATCCGCTGCTTAAAGAACAGGTCCAAAAACTACGCAATGGTGTAAAAGATAAAATAAAGAAGCTACTGGAAGAATATTTCACGATGACGCCTGAGCAATATGCGACAGACCTCAACCGAATGGCTCCTTATATGCATACACTGGCTCGGCTTGTTAGTGAGTTTAAACAGGCCTTTCGACAAGCTAAGCAAGAACGGGCTCTGGTTGATTTTAGCGATCTGGAGCATATGGCACTGCGAATTTTGCAGCAGGAACAAGAGGATGGCAGCTTCGTCCCCTCTGCCATTGCTATGCAGCTACAGGAACAATTTGCTGAAGTGCTAGTCGATGAGTATCAGGATATCAATCTTGTGCAGGAAACGATTTTACAGTTGGTCTCAAGGAAAGAGACAGCAGGAGTGGCAGCAAATCGTTTCATGGTAGGGGATGTTAAACAGAGTATTTACCGCTTCCGACTTGCTGAGCCTAATCTATTTATGCAAAAGTACGATTCGTATGAAACCGATGAAGAAAAGGACCCTTTTGCTCCTAAGGAAAAGAGTGTGCCTTTGGAGCTGAAGGGAAAGCGAATTGATTTAGCGGCTAACTTCCGCAGTCGAAAGGAAGTAGTGGATGCTGTCAATTATCTGTTTCGTCTAGTCATGACTTCGCGTGTAGGTGAGATTACTTACGATCAAGCGGCAGAATTGATTGGTCGAGCTTCCTATCCAGAGATAGAGCCAGAGCAGTTGGTGGTAGAAGTACATTTAATCGATCGTACGGGGGTTGAATCGGAGGAGTCCAGTTTAGGGCAAGTGTCAGAGCGAGCAGGTACTAGCTCTACAGGAAGTATAGATAGCTATGATAGTGAAGGAGAAGCTCTACCTACTCTTGAAGAAGAAGCCTCTGTTGCTCAGCTAGAAGCACGATTGATTGCCAAGCGTATTAAGGAATGGCTAGAGCCTGGTGTGGGCGGTCAGCCGTTACTTGTATTTGATAAGAAAACACAGGGAATGCGTCCCCTAGAATACCGGGATATTGTTATTTTGCTTCGAGCTACAGCGGGCTGGGGACAAGCAATAGCAGACGAATGTAAGCAGGCTGGAATACCTATCTATGTAGAACAGAATCAGGGTTACTTTTCCGCGAATGAAGTGGATGTAATCATGTCATTATTACGTGTCATAGATAATCCAAAGCAGGATATCCCATTAACGGCGGTACTTCGCTCTCCTCTTATTGGCCTTAGCGAAGAAGATTTAGCTCAGATTCGAGTGTTGACTCCTACGGGGCCTTTTTATCAGGCAGTCGAACAGTATGTTATGACAGAGGAGGAGCAGTTGAATCGGGTCGTAATGGCCAAGCTTCGCCGATTCTATCGGATGGTGCAGGGCTGGCGAACAAGGGGAAGACGAAGCTCGGTAGCAGAGTTATTGTCTGATATTTATACAGAGACAGGCTATGTTGATTATGTAGCATCACTAGAAAATGGATCACAGCGCCAGGCAAATCTACGCGCTTTATATGATAGAGCGAAGCAATACGAAGCTACCTCGTATCGTGGATTGTTTCGATTTTTACGCTTTATTGATCGAATGCAGGAGCAAGAGAATGATCTTGGAGAGGCGCGGACCATTACAGAAAGTGAAAATGTAGTCCGTTTAATGACGATCCATAAAAGTAAGGGATTGGAGTTTCCGGTCGTATTTGTGGCTGGAATGGGTAAACAGTTTAACCAAAGCGATATGAAAGGTCGTTTTTTACTGCACAAGGACTTGGGCTTTGGCCCACAGGTGGCCGACGCGGTTTTGCGCCTGCGTTATCCAAGCTTAGCTTTTTTAGGAATTCGTCAAAAGCTTAAATTAGAGATGCTAGCTGAAGAGATGCGTGTACTGTATGTTGCGCTGACTAGGGCTAGAGAGAAGCTTATCCTTGTAGGCTCAGCTAAGGACTTGAGCAAATCAGCCATCGCCTGGTGCAGCCAGTCTACTGATAAAGAGACCCTATCTGATGAAGATTTAATCCAAGCGAAAGGATATCTTGATTGGATTGGTCGAGCATTAGTCCGGCACAAACATGGAGAACCTTTACGCTTGCTGTGCCCAGAAAATCAGGATATTTCCTCGATTCCGCTAGTGCGAGATCCGTCTGTGTGGCAGTTCCAGTTTTATCAGCCGAGTGATCTGATGGCGATAACCGAACAAAGTGAGCATGATGAGGAGGTTTTCTCCTTATTGCAGAAACGAAAGCCAGTTCCTGATCATCCACATGCAGAGGAATGGCGTGATCAGATTAGGTCTGTACTGGAGTGGCAGTATGCTTCACAGGTTGTGTCACAGGTGCCGGCTAAATGGACTGTTGGCGAATTGAAGAGCCAAGCTGTAAATCTAGCCGATGGAGCAGAAGGAGCTGGAGTGAAGCTTGATTGGGAGAATGAGCGTATTGACACGCAATCTCAAGTGGTAGCAGGAATAGGAAGCCAAATAGATAGACAGTTAACCACTCAGGCTGCAGCCGAAGAGCGCGGTCACCTTAATGCAAGCCTTGAGCAAATAGCAGAGGGTCCAAGGCTACGTCAATCAAGGCTCACAAAGAAGCCGAGATTTCTAACTGAAATGGACAAGAAGAGCAAGGATATAAACAGCGAAAAATGTGATCCGAAAATCATAACAAATAATGATTCTGTAATCATCAAGGAAGAAAGACGCGAGAAGCTGGTAAATCAAACGAAGTATGAAAAACCTATTTTTACGAAGGCAGAAATAGGTACCTTTACGCATTTGATTATGCAAAATCTACAGTTGAATAGAGCCTTAGATCAGGCGGACGTTACTGATCAAATCGAGCAGATGATAGCAGGACAGATGTTGACTAGGGAGCAAGCCAATGTGGTGGATATTGCTTCTATAGCTCGTTTTTTTGCCAGTGATTTAGGACAGCGCATGCAAAAGGCTACCAAGGTGTACAGAGAGCTACCATTTACGCTTGCCGTCCCATTACGTGATATTAGATCTCGCTTGCTTGCTGAACAAGCAGAATTATTATTATCTGATTCAGGTGACGAACGGGTACTTGTGCAGGGGGTAATTGATTGTGTCATTCGTGAGGTAGACGGTGGATTGACTTTGATCGATTATAAAACAGATCGATTACCAGCAGATGAGACTAAAGCAGCTCAGATGCTTCGGACAAGATACAAGGAGCAAATAAGCTTGTACGCACTCGCTCTTGAGGAGAGCTGGAAAGAGCCAGTTGCGAACCGCTATTTGATAGCTATGTCAACAGGACTTGCGGTTCCATTGCATGAAGAGTAAGGACGATTGAAAAAACGAAGAGGTTTCCCGAAAATCGAAATGAAAGAGGGAAGCCTCTTCGTTTTATTTTTTATCTTGTTTAATCAGCACCATCATAGTGAGTACAATACAAGTCAGAAGGCTAGTGATGCCGATCGTAGCACCAATAAATGCAATTCCCAAGCCTTCAAATCCACTAACATTGATGCTATATAGAACTGCTATACTGCTGACAATAAATACGACCGTTGAAGGGATATACATAAGAAACAAGGTTCCAGGTTTTTTGATGTACAGAAAGTAGGAAATGGAGAATAAGCCCAAAAAGGTAATGATAGCTATCATGATTATGCCTAACAAATAAACATCACCATCCTTGTGTTGTTGGCTTAGTTTATCCAATTTTTAAACAGGAAATTTAGTGATGAGTAATCACGTTACCGGCAACATGTGAGTTTTCTTATCAGTTGACCGCAACTTCCCTCGATTTTTAGCGTACTAGTATGGAGGGGGAAGAAAGATATGGAAAGTAGAGAATATATGGAGTTTATGGGGGCCTTAACTGCAATAGCGCTACCTGTCTCCTTAGGATTATTGCTTGCCTATTTTATTCGGAAACTGCCTGAATGGTTCAAGTGATGATGACATTCTTTTCGTACCGCATGATTTCTTCTATTGCTGGCATCATAGATGATAGATTCATCATAATTACTAACATAGAAAAGCAGGTATGGTCCTTTGCTATATGCGAAAAGACATGCCTGCTTTTACATTTCTACATATAAAAAAAGAGATAATAACATGTTGGGAAGGCCTACTAAAAAAAAATGTACGGCCCACATTTGCTGTTTTTTGTGTTTTTTATCATAAAAAAGAGAGCGTTCATGCATTCTGCTACTATCTAATAGAAAGGTAGAAATGAATGCGCTGATCCCCCAGAATAAGGCACCAAGGATAACAGCTACTTTAAGCATGAGCAGGTGGTCTTGAATGAGTAATGAGACGAGGAGTGAGACAAGTAAACCTAAACTTAATGATTTTAACATGAATCCCCTCTCCTTTCTCACTCATTTTTACGCTTGGCAGGCCGAAAAGGTTACAGGAAAAAATGCCATAAATCTGTTCTTTATTACGGTGATTGGATAACGAAGGGGAACGTGCTATACTTTGAAGAAAAAATTCGGGAGGAACCCTACGATGCAACCAATATCTGACAAAGAATGGAACCAATTTAAGCAAAAGCATGAAGATACAGCAATTATGCTAATTACGTGCCCTGATCGTCCCGGGATCGTCTCGACAGTTTCTCGATATCTATATGAACAAGGTGCTAATATCATTCAATCTGACCAATATACAACCGACCCAGAAGGTGGACGCTTTTTCATGCGGATTGAATTTAAGCAAAGCCGTCTACAAGAGTGCTGGGAGTCATTAAATCAGGGGTTTGCACCGATTGCCAAACAATTTGAGATGGAATGGAAGCTAGTAGAGGCATGCAAGCGTAAGCGTATGGCCATTTTTGTATCGAAAGAAGATCATTGCCTAGTAGAATTGCTGTGGCAGTACAGTGCAGGATACTTACATGCGGATATTGCGATGGTTATCAGTAATCACTTGGATACGAAAGATATTGTAGAAGCGATGGGGATTCCTTTCTATCATATTCCTGTGACAAAGGACACGAAACAAGAAGCTGAGCAAAAGCAAATCGAGCTCATCAAAGGCAAGGTAGATATGATTGTATTAGCTCGTTATATGCAGATTTTATCACCGACCTTCCTGCAAGATTTTCCATGCCAAATTATCAATATTCACCACTCCTTCTTACCAGCTTTCGTAGGAGCAAAGCCATATGAACGAGCGTATGAGCGTGGCGTTAAATTAATTGGTGCTACTGCGCATTACGTAACGGAAGAACTGGATGCGGGCCCGATTATTGAGCAGGGAGTAGAACGTGTGACTCACCGTGATGATGTAGATGATCTTAAGCGTTTGGGTAAACAAATAGAGCGGACCGTGTTGGCCCGCGCTGTTCATTGGCATTTAGAAGATCGAGTTTTGGTTCATCAAAATAAAACCGTAGTTTTCCCATAAAGATCGGGCAATTCTTGCTGTAGAACGTGGTTGATATAGGAGATGACCTGCTGAGATTCAGGGCCATGTAAAATAATATGACCAGAGTTTGGGAAGTATTGAACAGTGGTTTGCTTGCTCGTCACCTTTCGCTGTAGATACTCTGCGCTAACAGCTTGAACAGTATCATCCCTTTTCCCCTGAATAATGTAGTACGGGCATGTAACACGATGCATCATGAGCTTTGTTTCAGCTAAAAGCCTGCGGAACTGAAGCATGCTAGTAAGCGGAATACGGAACAGGCTAGCCAGATATTTGTTGCTGTAGTTACTGAAGTCTTCTTTTAAATTAGAAAGGGATTGGGGAATATCCCAATAGTAGTATGGTGTACACAGAGTAAACAAGAGTCGAACGGGGTAACGAGCGGCTAGATGGAAGGCAAGTAGGCCACCCATTGAAAAACCGATTATCACTGTGATATCTACGCGCATGCTAAGTCGTTGATAGGCATGCTCGGCTGAATGTATCCATTGCTGGCGAGTAGAATGCTTCAAATGATAACGATCGGTCCCATGACCTTCTAATGTAGGGCATTCAACGGTATAGCCCTGACTACGCAAAAATTGAACGAGAGGTAGTACATCATTCATTTTGCCTGCAAATCCATGTAAAACAAGAAAGCCAAGCGTGATAGCCATTTGCAAGCTCCTTTCTAAATAAAAAAGGCGACCTAAGGGTTGCCTTTTTTTGCCTAGAATACAGGGATTCTTAGCTCTAACAAGCGCAACAGAGGAGATGCTTTTGCATATGTGCAAAGCCAAGCTTACGATGTCTTGTTAGGTTATGCGAAATGAAATGAAAGTAACCGTGTTAGACGGTAACGGTTTTTAACTCGTTTGCCACTTGGAAGGAAGCGGCGGTGCAGGCTTTAATATCATCTGCTGTGAAGCCATCCGCTACTTCGATTAAAGTAAGGCCTTCTGACGTTACGTCAAATACTGCACGATCAGTAATAATCCGGTTAACCACTTGTTTCCCGGTTAAAGGAAGCGTGCAGGCAGGAAGAATTTTGCTCTCTCCATGCTTATTTACATGCTCCATAATCACCACAATTTTTTTTGCACCGTGGACCAAATCCATGGCCCCGCCCATTCCTTTTACCATTTTCCCTGGAATCATCCAATTAGCTAAATCACCCTTCTCGGATACCTCCATCGCACCCAGAATGGCCAAATCAATATGACCTCCGCGGATCATGCCAAAGGACTCAGCAGAGGAGAAATAGGAAGCACCAGAAATGGCAGTAACGGTCTCTTTTCCAGCGTTGATCAAATCAGGGTCGATATCATCAGCATACGGATAAGGGCCGATGCCCAGTAGTCCATTTTCTGATTGTAAAACTACGGTTTTACCCTCCGCAATATAGTTAGCCACCAGTGTAGGCATACCAATTCCCAAATTTACATAAAAACCATCCTCGATTTCCTGAGCGGCACGCATGGCCACTTGTTCGCGAGACAAGGTCATGGATAACTACCTCCTTATTTTAAACAGTGAGTAAGCGTTTGATTAAACATTATCAATGTTTGTGGTTGTTCAAGAATATTTTAATAATGTTATATCAAGCTTTCTGAACAGTGCGCCGTTCGATACGTTTTTCAAAGGAAGGGGCTTTAATCAAGCGTTGTACGTATATGCTTGGAGTATGAATATGATCAGGGTCAAGTTCACCTGCCGATACGATTTCTTCCACCTCAACAAGCGTGATTTTACCAGCCGCCGCCATCATTGGATTAAAGTTACGTGCGGTTTTATGATAAATGAGATTACCGAGCGTATCTGCCTTCCAAGCTTTGATTAATGCAAAATCACCGGTAATCGCAGTTTCCAGTACGTATTCTTTATCATTAAATATGCGAGTTTCACGTCCTTCGGCAATAGGTGTACCAACACCAGCCGGTGTATAAAAGGCAGGAATGCCAGCCCCACCAGCACGAATTCTTTCCGCTAACGTACCTTGTGGCGTCAATTCTACCTCCAGTTCGCCGGAGAGGAATTGCCGCTCAAATTCTTTGTTCTCCCCTACATAAGAGCTGACCATTTTCTTAATTTGCTTTTGCTGTAGCATGAGGCCAAGCCCCCAATCATCCACGCCGCAATTATTTGAAACCACGGTTAACCCCTTGACCCCTTTATCACGCAAGGCAATGATCATATTTTCCGGAATACCGCAGAGACCAAACCCACCTACTAATAACGTAGCCCCATCATGAATATCCGCAACCATGTCGTTATATGATTCATAAATCTTTGCCACGATGCACCTCTCCCTCCTGTTTAAAAAAAGCTATCACAGTTTTGTACGATCTGGGATGTGTGTAAGCGTTTTATAAGATGAATTTTATCAGACTATTCAAAAAGATAAAAGGGTAGAACACAACTTTAGCGACCTATCATATCTTTTCTTTTTAAGGTAAGATTACTAAGGATAGATAGAGAGTTTTGAAACGGAGGAAACCTGCATGATAAAAATGTTTGTAAGCGATTTGGATGGCACTTTACTAACAGATGAGAAAAAAATTGATCCGGCCGATCGTGAGGCATTGCTGTTTTTAGCTCAAAAGGGAATCCAAATTTGTATTGCCAGCGGTCGTATTGATAGAGATATTAAATGGGTCATTGAGGAGCTAGGTCATCAGTGCCATCGTGTGAGCCAAAATGGTGGTTTTGTTATTACGCGAGAAGAGCAGTTACTGCATGCTTGCGATTTTGATCCAGAGATGGCTCGGAAATTGTGTGAGACTGGGAAAGAATTCGATGCAATAAGCTTGGTGAGTGTGGGCGATGATGTGTACCTGACGAAAAAAACAGCGTACAAGGAAATAGAAGAGGCTCATAAGGAACAAATTAAAGAGGAGCCAAACCTTATTAATTTGTTCAGCGATCAGCTAAAACCAACTAAATTAACATATATCGGGGAAATGGAGACATTAAAGCAATTACAGCAAAAGGTTCATGAGCTCTACCCTGAACAATTTGATTCATTTGTATCCTTTAGCGATTGTCTAGATTTAATGCCTTTACATGTTAGTAAAGGAGATGGTGTAAGCCGATTGATGGACAACCTAGGTCTATCACCGGATGAAGTGGCTTGCATCGGGGATTCCTACAATGATCTGCCTATGTTTGAAGCGGTGACACACAGCTTTGCCATGGGACATGCTGATGAGCCTATTAAAGAAAAAGCGGCTCATACAGTAAAGAGCGTGCGCGAGGCAGCAGAGTGGGTCGCTTTGCAAAACGGCTGGCAGTTGACACCTTCATATCCATCTAAATAGCAGGAATATAAGACGCGGCTTCCACGTATCATGTGGGGCTGCTCTTTTATTTTTGTTTTTGCGGTAATTTTATTTTTTAAATTCCCTATCATTTGGAGCAAGAATAAATAAAGCGAAACAGATGCTCGCGGTAGCCGATGATGAGCTGTCAAAGGGGTAACTTTTCCAGTTATTTGGTAATTGGCGGAATAATAGACGGAAAAGAAATTATGTAAATGATGGTAATTTAAATCGAAATGAAGGGAGGAAAGAAGAGGATATGGCAGAAATAGAAGATAGACGGGAAAAGCTATGTTCGGAAGATTTTCAACCCTTACCGCATACCAATAGATAACTAAATAACAGGTAACCATGGATTTGGCATAAACAGTAGACCAAAAAGGGCTGTCAACTCAATGGATAGCCCTTTTTCCATTGGCCAAGCTTTCAGGTATAATAGTGAAAATCAGTTTATTTCACAAAGAGGTGACCCATGAATCGTCGAAAGGGGCTGGTGTACGTATGTATTCTACTATTGGCACTAGCTGTTCAATTTGTATTTTCTTCTCAACCGTATGGACAACAGGATATACGCGGACAATTAAAAAAATATCTCGACCTACATGATGTTCAGGAGAAAGTTGGAAATATTTCATTTCAATATGTAAACAAGGAGGTAAGCTTTGAAAATAATGGTGTAGAAGGAGTTTTAGAATTTTTCATTCGTAAAGGAGGCCATTTCTTTGGTTTTATGTTCATTGGAATCATGCTGTTCCAAGCCATTCGCTATTTCTCTTCCCCTGCTTATTCATTGCCATGGAGCTTGTTTTTAAGCCTTTTTTTAGGTGTGCTAGATGAATGGCATCAGTCCTTTACACCCGATCGCTCTGCACTCGTTACGGATGTTGTGCTTGATTTTTCGGGAGCCTTCATTGGCATAATATTTTTATTTGTCTATACAATTTTCAGAAAAAAACAAAAAAGTTTAAAAATGTTGTAACAGAATACTCACAGGTGTTAACATTTTAACGTAGGGTTGATGATAAAATTTAGAAAATCAACCATCATAAAGAGAGATAACACCACTATAGAATTAGGAAAAAGAAGGGAAGTCTGTTAAATGAAAGTACCTGTTGGTATTTCAAACCGTCATATTCACTTATCACAACAAGATCTGGATCAATTATTTGGACCTGGCTATGAACTTAAGAAGCTAAAAGATCTAAAACAAGTTGGTCAGTACGCAGCAGAAGAAACGGTTAACATTGTTGGACCAAAAGGTAGAATTAATAAAGTGCGTGTATTAGGACCGGTACGTAAAGCGACCCAACTAGAAGTATCCCGTACGGACAGCTTTGTTTTGGGTGTAGAGCCTCCAGTACGTGATTCTGGAGACATTAAGGGCAGCCCTGGTATCACTCTCGAAGGTCCTCATGGAACTGTTACCATTGATGCAGGTGTTATCATTGCATTCCGTCACATTCACTTCTCTGAAGAAGAAGCAAAAGAATTTGGCGTAAAAGACAAACAATTTGTTTCCGTTGAAGTTCCAGGAACTCGTTCCATTGTGTTTGAAAATGTATTGTGCCGTGTGCATAAGGATTTCCGTTTGGAATTGCACATTGATACGGACGAAGCCAATGCTGCTGGTCTTAAAAACAACATGGAATTAGAAGTTATTGTACCAGTTGATAATCGTGACACCTATTCTAAGTTTAAAGCACAGGAGAAAAAGCTAAGTCTTGTTCTTAACTGCGGTAGTTCCTCTGTGAAATATCAATTGTTCGAATTGCCTTCCCGTAAGGTAATCGATAAAGGCATTGTAGAAGAAGTAAAACGCGATGCTTATGAACAAGCTATTAATGCTATCTTTGATAAATACAAGCAATACGATATCTCTATGGTATCTCATCGTGTCGTTCACGGTGGAGAGGATTTCAAGGAATCCGTGATTATTACGGACGACGTAAAACAAAAAATTGATGCATTGTCTCGATTTGCACCACTTCATAATCCTATCAATCTACTAGGAATTGAATTGGCGCAAAAAATTCGTCCAGATGCGCTGCACGTAGCCGTATTTGATACAGCTTTCCATCAAACAATGCCTCCAGTATCATATTTGTACCCATTGCCATATGAGTACTACGAGAAATACGGCATTCGTAAATACGGCTTCCACGGAACGTCTCACCGTTATGTTGTTCAACGTGCTGAGCAATTAATGGGTACTCCAAAAGAAAAATTACGTCTAATTAGTTGTCATATTGGTAGCGGTGCAAGCATCACGGCTGTTCGCTATGGCCAATCCATTGATACATCTATGGGTATGACTCCACTAGCGGGTGTAATGATGGGTACTCGTAGCGGTAACATTGATCCAGGTATCTTGCCATACATCGCTGAAATCGAAAAAACAGATACAGCGGGTGCAATGGAGATTTTGAACAAAGAAAGCGGTGTGCTAGGTTTATCTGGCATCTCCAGCGACTTGCGAGACATTGAAAAAGCAACAGCAGAAGGTAATGAGCGTGCTAAATTAGCACTTGAATTATTCGCTCAACGCCTACATGACTTCATTGGTTTGTACTTGGCTCGCTTAAACGGCATCGACGGTATCATCTTTACAGCAGGTGTGGGCGAAAACAGTGAATTAGTTCGTCAATTGGTATGTAACGGACTAGAATACGCTGGTGTTATTCTTGATAAAGAAGCAAATCGCAACAACAAAGGAGAGGGCTTCATCAACAGTCCTTACTCTCCAGTGAAGATTATGGTAATCCCAACTAATGAAGAATTAGTGATGGCTACCGATGCTTACCAGCTTTTCCTAAATAAAACAGATATGGTACAAGTATAAAAGTGAAGAATGGGCTTTTCATTAAATCGTTTTGTCTGCTATACTTAGGAAATGAGCCTGTATGAAGTGAGGTTCTCGACACTTGGTGAAAAGATAAAAGGAGTGCAAAATGGATGGCAGTAGAAGTTGGAAGCATCATTGAAGGAAAAGTGACGGCAATTAAACCTTTTGGTATGTTTGTTGCTGTGGATGAAACGCAACAAGGACTAGTTCACATTTCCCAAGTTGCAAATGGTTTTGTAAAGGATATTAATGATCACTTTTCCGTTGGAGCTGCTGTGAAGGTTAAAGTACTCTCCATCGATGATGCGGGTAAGATCTCCCTTTCCGTTCGCGCAGCTTTACCAGCACCAGAACGCGAAGCTCGCGACGAACAAAAAGATCGTGGTGGAGAACGTGGCGGCTATCGTGGTGGGGGTAATCGTGGTGGAGACCGTAGCTTCAGTAAGCGTGACACTCCTAAGGACTCGTTTGAGGACAAAATGAAAAAATGGTTGAAGCACAGCGAAGAAAATATAGCTACCATCAATAAAAAACAGAATAAGCGCGGATACTAATCGTAGCGATGTTATAAACAGAAAAGAGGAACTATCATAGTTCCTCTTTTCTTTTTCATGTTTTAGCATAAAATCTGGATAAATATAGAGAACAGGTGGTAATAAAGCATGTGGAGAGAACTTTTGCAGGGTGTTACTGAGATCATTCAAATTACGGAAGAAGAACGAACTATTCCGCAGGTGGCATTGTTCACAGTAACCTATCGTAGCGATATACACCTAGTAAAAGCACTTTTAGCTATTCCAGATCAGAAATTACAATCTCAGCCTAAAGCAGAAGGTCTTTTGCCAGCCCTTCTATACTGCCGAGGCGGCTATAAAAAAGTCGGAAGAGTTCAGCCAATGCGAATCTCTCAAATGGCAGCTTTTGGCTATGTTATTATTGCTCCTCACTATCGGGGAAATGAGGGCGCCCCTGGTAAAGACGAATTTGGCGGAGCAGAGCTAGAGGATGTGCATCAAGCTTATGGTTTACTTGCTAACATGCCTTTCGTAGATCGCAGCCGGATACATCTGTATGGCTTCTCCAGAGGGGCAATGATGGCACTGCGCGCTAGCATGATACCTAACCGTTTTGCGTCCGTAGTTGTTTGGAGCGGTGTAAGTGATATGCATCTTACGTATGCAGAACGGGAGGATTTGCGGCCCTTGTTGAAAAAAATGATGGGTGACCCAGATTCTGCTCCTGAAGCGTATGAGAGCCGATCACCAGTGAGGGAGGTAGAAAAAATCACCTGTCCCGTGTTAATCATTCATGGCAAAATCGATCAGAATGTTGGGGTAGAGCATGCGAATCGTTTGGCGAAAGCTCTTGTCCTGCATCATAAACCACATGAGTTGTGGTTGGTAGAGGATGAGTCCCACTTATTTACTTCGGAGCAGATTGGAGAATATACGAAAGCTATGTTTCGTTGGTTAGAAAGCATTTCTATTAAATAGATAATAGGATAAGTAAAGCCAGTTACATTAACATATCAATGTTTAACTGGCTCTTTTAGTAAAAGTAAATTATTTTAATTATTGACAATATATTGAATTAAAAGTAAATTTAAGTAAAGTTATATTATGCCATTTATAGAAGGGAGGTGAGAGTATGAAAAATTATACAACACCAAAAGTGAAAGTAGTAAACCCTGGCGTAATTGATGTAGTTGATTCTTGTCAATGTGGTGCAAAAAATGGAGCAGGAGCGTAAGACACATAGGCAATATTAGTAATGGCACTACTTGTAAAAATAGTGCCATTACTATTTCTATTAGGAAAGGAATGATACGATGTTAGTAACCGATGATGTATTAACTTTTCCAAAATTAGCTGTCTATCGAGAAAAGGAAGATTATATTATTCATAATTACTTGGTGAGTAGTTGGATTGTGTTGAATCAGCAAGAATATGAAATAGCGCATGAAATGATTTACAACAAAAAGTCACCTCAGGGTTTAATTGATGAACAGTACGATGCAAGTTTGGTAAAAAGGGTCGTTGGTTTGATTAGACTGTATAAGATTGATAGCTTTAAGGTAGATACTGAGAACAAGCAAAGTATGCATAAACCTGTACCTAAATCTGTTTATTTTGTTACAACATACAAATGTAATTTAAATTGTGTCTATTGTTATGCAGAAAGTAGCCCCAGCAGATCTATGGATAATGATATCTCTACCCAAGAGGCTAAAAGAGTCATCACAGAAGTAAAGGAATTAGGGACAAAAACGATTGTTTTTACAGGGGGAGAGGCATTTTTACGAAAAGATCTTGTGGAATTAATGGAATATTCCGATTCCTTAGGGTTAAATGTCCATATGATTTCAAATGGTTCTTTTATTTCTAACAAAGAGATAGCTAACAAAATTGCTGAGATTACGAAATTAGTAACGATAAGCCTTGATTCCATGATCGAGGACGAGCATGACAAAAATAGGGGAAAAGGATCGTGGCAGAAGGCGAAAAAGGCCATTGATTTATTGCTAGAAGCTGGTTGTAAGTTAAAAATTAACCAGACAATCACGAAAAATAATATGGATGCTGTGGAGGACGTAATCGATTATACAAATAAAAATAACATCAGGCTCATTATAGCTCCTGTAGCTTCATTAGGAAGAGGCAAGACTCACGAACACGAATTAAATTATGTACAACGTATAAAAATCGAAAACACAATCATCAACAAACAACCTAATTTTGATGCTGTTAACCAGTTTTACATTAAAAATCATTGTGGTCACGCGTACAGTGAGTTTTCGGTTGATAGCAAAGGCGATGTATTTCCCTGTAAAATCATGCATAATCCCCAGTTTTTAGGTGGAAATGTAAAAGACAAATCGTTAGAAGAAATTTATTACGAATCTCCAGTCTTTACTGCATCACGAAACAGAATCACGGATAACTTACCGATTTGTGGAAAATGTACATTTAAACATATGTGTGGAGGTGGATGCAGAGCTATCCAATGGAGCGATACAGACAGTATAGATGGCACAAACACGGAAGAATGCAAAATTATAAAAAGCAACTTGAAAAAACATATGTGGAATTATTTTAGAAAATCAAAAGAGGAGGTTCCTTCCTAATGATGTCTCCCTATCAAGTAAACAAAGATATCTTTTATGATCAAAATGCAGAGGGTATATTTGTCCTTACACCTGAAGGACAAACGATATTGTTTGAGGATGAAGTAGCCTGTACACTGTGGACACATATTTGCACGAAAGAAACAATTACGCTTGAAGAGATGCTAAAAGAGATATCGGGAAAATTTAATGTTAATACAGAAAATACGATGATTACAAATGATATACAGATGTTTTTAGATGAATTAGTTAGGCATAGGTTACTTACTACCTAGGTAATGTGTCTATTTGCTATCATGACAACGAAAATGATGGATATCAACGCCAAACAAATTGGGGCATGACCATCTAAGATAATAAGTAAGTACATGCAATCATGCCCTGTAGCATCTAAAAATATTTGTACGTTAAGAAGGAGATTTTGGTTTGGATATCATAAG
Organism: Brevibacillus sp. 7WMA2; assembly: GCF_010748895.1. NCBI lineage: Bacteria > Bacillati > Bacillota > Bacilli > Caryophanales > Paenibacillaceae > Brevibacillus > Brevibacillus sp. 7WMA2. The sequence goes on along the minus strand of NZ_CP048799.1, from coordinate 3,266,035 downwards.
AATATTCAAAAATAAAAACTATACATATCTTTTTCTGGCGAATGTAACCTCCTCTATGGGCAATAAAATTGGTCTCATCGCATTCACATTATATATTCTTACAAGATTTTCTTCACAGCCTATCTTTGCTACCATTACAGAATTAATGTACTCTCTCCCCATGCTTGTCATTTTCTTGTTCATTGGTGCTGTAGCAGATCGTTTTGACCGCAAAAAGATTGCTTCTTGGGCGGATTTTATTTGTGCTTTTCTTTCTCTAGGATTACTTTTTTCTATTGCCATTGATTCCATCGTCCTTTCCTTTTTCATCATATTTGTGAGGAGTGCGGTCTCTAATTTTTTTGGTCCTGCACAAAGAGCTATCATGCAAGGCATTTTAACCGAAAAGGAATATCCAGTAGCTACCGGTTTAAATCAAATGGTAAACAGTATTCTTATATTAGTAGGCAGTTCCATTAGTATCTTTCTTTATTGGCACATTGGTATAGAGGGAGCAATCTTGGTAGATGCCATATCATATCTGGTATCTGGATTGCTAATCCAATTATGCAATATCAAAGTAGAAATCAGATTGCCAAATGGTGAGAAATCGTGGAAAGATGTATCAATCGTAGCCTTGATATCAGATTTCAGCAAAGGTGTTCGATATATTTGGAATAATAAACTAGTATTAGCCATATCAAGTGCTTTTTTTCTATTTGGAATTATAAATGCCGGTTATGCACTCATTCCTACTTACGCATTGAAGTATAAACTTGCTCCAGAGTCATATGAGACAGTATTGCTTTGGATGGGGATTGTGTCAGGGGTAGGTTCTTTGTTTGGAAGTGTAGTCGGGTCCTATTTAGCAACTAAAATGAAACTATATCACATAGCAGTTCTTTCCCTTATAATTATGGGGAGCTCGGTTGTTTTCTCAGGTCTTACGAACAACGTCTCCATTTTTATTCTCCTTGATTTTTTCATTTCTCTGGCTTTTCCCTTATTAAATATAGGTTTTGGTGGTTGGTTGCCAAGCCTCGTTGACCCCAAAATAATTGGAAGAGTATACGGGTGCCTGACGCCTATGATGATGCTGTCACATTCTGTTACGTTGGGGATTATCGCAGTTACGTTCCCTGTCTATATAAGTGTAAGCTTCTTATTCTTCATACACGGCACATGTATGCTTCTAGCGGCCATTTTTTACTACTATATCTTTCAAAAGAATTTTGCAAATAAGCGAGTTGTTGAACAACAGATGTAAAAGCGAATAGATGGAAACAATTCGTTTGAAAAATCGCTTTTTCCCCCTATGCCCATTCGTTATAATGAAGAGACAAAAGGATGATAACGGATCCATGTAGGTAACTAAAAAAGCGGGGAATTCATGTATGCAGCAAAATTTTTTTGAGCAGTATCAGCATAGTGATATTGATGAATTGGCAGATGTTATAGGTGAATTACTACAAAATCCAATTACCATTGAAGATTTGGATCATCGACTGATTGCTTATAGCTCTCATGGTGATAGTACCGATCCAGCGCGTTGGTCTACGATTATGGGACGGCGTGTGCCAGAAACAGTATTAGCACGGCTTTGGAAGGATGGCGTTTTTCAACAGCTCTTTTCGCAAAAGGACCCCGTACATATTCCTGAAAAGAAAGAGATTGGACTTGGAAAACGGGTTGCAATTGCGATACGCAGAGGCAATGATATCTTGGGCTATATCTGGGCACAGGAGGTAAATCGTGCCTTGACCTCCTGGGATGATGAAATTCTTCGTCAGGCTGCTAAGGAAGCGGTGCCTCGACTGCTACAACGACAAGGAAAGCGCAAAGCCGAGCAGGATAGACAAAAAGAATTCCTCTGGGAGCTTTTACTTGGTGGACATAGCGAGGAGACGAAGCTGCAACAGAAGGCGATTAATCTATACATGAAGATTGCTCCTCCATTGATGGTTTGTACCATAGAGGTTCTGGAAGGCAAGGGTGAACAATTGCACCAATTGCTTTATCCTCTATTGATGCGAGATAAAATGTATAGCTTAACAGATGGTTCTCAGCTGATTTTGCTTATGCAGCACCCTAAAGGGCAAGCTGCTACAGAAGACGCGTTGGTTACTTATTCTGAGCAATTTTTAGGGGAATGTATGTCAAAGCTCACAGATAAGTTTGGAAAGGGAAAAGCCCATATTGGCTGTGGCCGCCCGGTTTGTTCCCTCATTGAAGGGCGTCAAAGCTATCAAGAGGCCTTGCAAATGAATGTGATCAAACGGCTGTTTCCTCAGGAGACAGAGCGGATACTGAGATTTCAGCAATTGGGAATCTACCGTTTCCTGCCTCAGATGAAAAGCTGGAATAAAGAACAAGCCTACAAGAATGATCAGCTAGCTAAACTGCTTTATTATGATCAAGAAAACCAAACGAATTTAACCGAGACGTTGGAGGTCTTTCTCGATCATGTCGGAAAGGTTAACCGAACAGCGGCTCATCTGCATATCCATATTAATACGCTTAGCTATCGTTTAAAGCGCATTGAAGAAATCATGCAGATTGATTTAGATGATCCGAACCAGCGATATTCGCTCTATATTGATTTAAAGGTAATGAAGCTGGGATAGTTCTTTTGCGCATTTGTGAAAATTCACAAACGAACGCTTTTTCTCTCAAAAGAATCTCTAATGCCCCCTTTATGAAAACGCTGTATTATTGAGAAGTGAAGAAAATATTGTAAGTGAAAGAGAACTGAGCAGGGGCTATCAAGGGGAGGATTTAATTATGATTATCGGAATTCCTAAAGAGATTAAAAACAATGAGAACCGTGTAGCGATCACGCCTGCTGGAGTGACAGCATTGGTACAAAGCGGTCATCAAGTATTAGTTGAAACAAATGCAGGGCTAGGCAGTGGATTTATTGATACTGAATATCAAGCAGTGGGGGCTACTATCGTTCCAACAGCAGCAGATGCTTGGGCAGCTGATATGGTGATGAAAGTAAAAGAACCACTTGCTTCTGAATATAACTATTTCTGTGAAGGACAAATTTTATTTACTTACTTGCACTTGGCACCAGAACCAGAATTGACCAAAGCATTGGTTGATAAAAAAGTGATTGCGATCGCTTATGAAACCATCCAAATGCCAAATGGCTCACTTCCGCTGTTAATGCCGATGAGTGAAGTAGCAGGACGTATGTCTGTTCAAATCGGAGCTCAATTCCTTGAAAAACCATACGGCGGTAAAGGTGTACTTCTAGGAAGCGTTCCAGGCGTTCCAAAAGGTGAGGTTGTCATTGTCGGTGGTGGTATTGTAGGTACTAACGCTGCGAAAATGGCAGTAGGCTTAGGTGCAAATGTTACGATTTTAGACATTAGTGCTGATCGTCTTCGTCAATTAGATGACCTATTTGGTGGACGTGTTCACACATTGATTTCTAACAGCTTTAACATTGCTAACGCAGTGAAAAAAGCAGATTTGTTAGTAGGAGCAGTTCTAATTCCAGGTGCTCGTGCGCCACGTCTGGTAACAGAAGAAATGGTAAAAACAATGGCTCCAGGGTCTGTGATCGTTGACGTTGCAATTGACCAAGGTGGTTCTATTGAAACGATTGATCGCATCACTACACATGATAACCCAACCTATGAAAAGCATGGGGTTATTCATTACTCAGTAGCCAATATGCCAGGAGCAGTAGCTCGCACATCTACACTTGCTCTAACAAATGTAACTGTTCCTTATGCTGTGCAAATTGCTAATAAAGGATATGTGGAAGCAATCCGTAGCAACCAAGCTCTAGCAAAAGGTGTTAACGTTATTAATGGTCAAGTAACCTATAAAGCAGTAGCGGATACACACAATCTGCCATTTGTTTCTTTGGAAGATGCGTTACTAGTAGCAAGTAAATAAGAAGTTCCAAATTATAAAAATAATTCATTTGAAAAAGTGCCATACTTTTTGTTAAAAAAGGTATAGCACTTTTTCTTTTTTTGACTTTCTATCCAATGCCAAAGGTTTGTGGTATGCTCTTATATCGAGAACAGAATATGCGTTAGGAGTGAAGTAGCAACAATGTATAAGCACCTAAAAAAGTTTATCTTTAAAATGGACCCTGAATCGGCACACGAGAATGCGATTAATGGACTACGAATGGCTGACAGCATTCCTTTAGGCAAAAAGGTATTAAACATGATGTATGGCTATGAAAATCCAATGCTCGTAAACAAAGTATGGGATATCATTTTCCCTAATCCGGTAGGACTGGCGGCTGGGTTCGATAAAAATGCCGAGGTGTATATTCCGCTCGGATTAATGGGATTCGGCCATGTAGAAGTCGGCACGTTAACTCCGCTAGCTCAACCAGGTAATGACAAGCCGCGTTGTTTTCGCTTAAAGGAAGATCAGGCGATTATCAACCGTATGGGTTTTAATAACCACGGTGTACAAGCAGCAGCGAAATCCTTAAGTCATTATCAGGATGCCTGCATGCCAGTTGGGGTAAACATTGGAAAAAATAAACTAACTCCTAATGATCAAGCAGCAAGTGACTATGAAAAATGCCTCGAAGCGCTATATCCCTATGGTCATTATTTTGCGATTAATGTAAGCTCACCTAACACTCCTAACTTACGTGACTTGCAGGAAGTAGATAGTTTACGTCATCTTTTGCGGACAATCCGTAAGAAAGCGGATCAGCTAGAGAAATACGGTGCGAAGCGTAAACCAATCCTTTTAAAAGTAGCCCCAGACATGTCGGATGAGCATATGAGCGATGTTGTTTATGTTGCTTTAGAAGAGGGAATGGATGGTTTGATTGCTACCAACACTACTCTGTCTCGGGAGAGTGTTTCCGATCGCAGGCTGGCGAAGGAAGCAGGGGGACTGAGTGGTCCAATGCTATTGCCACGTGCAACCGAATGCGTTCGTGATATTTATAAAGCAGTAGGCGACAAAATGCCTATCATTGGGGTAGGGGGTATCTTCACTGGTGATGATGCGTACCGCATGATGAGAGCAGGTGCGTCTATGACCCAGATTTACACGAGCATGATCTATGTGGGACCTGGTGCTGCCACAGAGATTAACAAGCGTTTGGTTCAGCTTATGAAGCGAGATGGATTTACGCATATTAGTGAAATTATTGGGATTGATCATAAATAAAGGTGCAATTCTGCTAAAAGGAGCTCTTTCGTTTTGAAAGACTCCTTTTTTATATGCCGATTTTTCTACACATTGCTTTCAAAAATTCTGCTTGGGATTTCCCAAAAACCAGCTACAATATATGTGAGACGATACAATAAGAGAAATGATTATAGGGGGTAAGTGTAATGCGGATACTGATGGTAGGTGCGGGTGCAATTGGTGGATATTTTGGATGTCGTTTAGTGGAGAGTGGCAGAGATGTTACTTTTCTTGTACGTCAAAAACGTAAGGAACAACTAGAAGAGCGAGGTCTAGTTATTCAAAGCGTAAATGGCGATTCCACAGTCCAACCCGCCTTATTAGTAGCTGGAGAAGAAGCGCCCCCTTTTGATGTCATTATGTTATCGCCAAAAGCATACCATCTGGAGGATGTAATCAATGATATTGCTCCCTATGTGGGTGGTGAGGATACGATGATCATCCCGCTTTTAAATGGAATTGCTCATATGCAGCCATTACAGGAGCATTTTGGGGCAGAAAAGGTTTTGGGCGGATTGTGTTTTATAGAGACAACGCTAAGCACTGACGGGGATATCGTCCAAACTAGTAAGGCTCACAGGCTCGTTTTTGGGGAATGGAATGGTGGCACGTCCGAGCGAGTAGAGCGATTATATGAGTATGTAAAAGGAGCGAATGCGAGCTTCGAATTATCCCATAACATTCAGCGGGAGGCTTGGCAAAAATATTTGTTTATTACGATGCTCTCAGGCATTACCACCTTGATGAACTCCGCAGTAGGACCAATTCGCGATTCTCCATTTGGAATCGAGCTAACGAAACAAGTAACAGAGGAATGTGTGAGAGTCATGATGGCGGTTGGCGCACCTATCTCTGCTGACATAGTAGATCGTGTGATGGAGACTTTTAAGCAACAAGGCTATAAAATGAAATCCTCCATGCTACGGGATATGGAAAAACGTCTGCCAATTGAAGGAGAGCATTTGCAGGGGTACTTGTTACATCTTGCCGAACAGCAGGGAATAGAAACACCAATGCTGCGAATTGTTTATAATAACGTAAGAATTTATGAACAAAAGCGTCAAAGCACATTCTAATGTTATAATAAGGGGCAGAAAAGGAGGGCTATGCTGAAATGGAAGTTGTAAAAATTGCTCCCCGTGGTTATTGCTATGGCGTAGTGGATGCCATGGTACTGGCTATTAAAACGGCAAAAAATCAAAATGTGCCGCGCCCTATCTACATTTTGGGAATGATCGTGCATAATGCGCATGTGACAGAAGCCTTTGAACGTGAAGGAGTTATCACGTTGGATGGAGAAGATCGTCTAGCGCTTTTAGATAAAATTGATCACGGAACCGTTATCTTCACTGCTCATGGAGTATCGCCAGAAGTCCGCAAAAAGGCGAAGGAAAAAGGTCTGACGGTTGTGGATGCTACTTGTCCTGATGTAACGAAAACGCATGATCTCATTAAAGAGAAGGTGGAGGAAGGCTACCATATTCTCTATATTGGTAAAAAGGGACACCCTGAGCCAGAGGGAGCCATTGGGATAGCGCCTGATCGTGTTCATTTGGTTCAGACGCTGGAGGATTTGCAAAACGTCCACATTACGACTGACAAATTGGTGGTCACCAACCAAACAACGATGAGCCAATGGGATGTCAGACACATTATGGAGGCTATTGTAAAGAAATACCCTTCGGTAGAGGTGCACAATGAAATTTGCATGGCTACACAGGTTAGACAGGAAGCAGTAGCAAAACATGCTGGTAAAGCAGAGGTAACGATCGTTGTAGGTGACCCTCGAAGTAATAATTCCAATCGTTTAGCGCAGGTTTCAGAGGAGATTGCGGGGATTCCGAGTTATCGCATTTCTGATCTGTCTGAGCTTAATATTGAGTGGCTGAAGGGTAAAAAGAGTGTATCTGTTACTGCGGGTGCATCTACTCCGACACCATTAACAAGGGAAGTTATTGCTTTTCTTGAACAGTTTGATGAGCTTGATCCTTCTACGTGGGAAAAAGTACGGACAGTTAATTTCGGTAAGCTATTACCTACCGTAAAGGAAGAGAAAAAAGAGTAAAAGTAGCAATCTGATACAAAAACAGCTTCTTCGGTAATTCCGATTGAAGCTGTTCTTTATGTGGAAAGTAGAGGAGAAAACTGCATGAACAGCAAAAATAACCAGCATACTTTTACAAACGAAAGCGCTTCAAATGCTTATGTAGCCTTAGGTGGGCTTTATATCTTTTTGTATTACGCTATGGGTGCTTACTCGCCTCTACTAACAGAGTACTTTAAATCTATTCATTTAACTGGAGTTGAAATTGGTACGCTTAGTTCGATCACTCCTGTAGTATCCTTGCTGCTACAACCCGTTTGGGGAATGATTTGTGATCGCTTTCAGGTTCGGAAAAAGGCGCTAATTCTAGCACTTATCGTTGTAGCCTGCGTCTCATTTTTGTTTACCTTTATTCATTCGTACGCATGGGTGTTTTTTACCATTGCGTTCTGGTCTGTTTTTCAATGCGCGGCTATCCCGATTTCAGATAGCTTAACACTTAGCTATGTAAGCAAGCGCTCCATGCATTTTGGCAGTATTCGTTTATGGGGAGCGATTGGATTTGCTATTGCCGCTTTTCTTACTGCCTTGGCTGTTCAGCAGTGGGGTCCATCTGCTATTTTTTACAGCACAGGATTTGCTTATTTTATCGCTGTACTCTTTTTGATCAGAATTCCTGATGAGCGAATTGAGCGAAAGGCGATCACGCGAAATAGCTTTAAAGAGGCTGGGACGCTTTTTAAAGGTCCACGCTTTATCCTCTTTCTCGTCTCTACATTTTTCGTATTTGGTCCAATGACTGCTCATAATACCTGGTTTAATCTATACTATCAGCATATCGGTGGAGAGATTGCCACATTAGGACTTGCTTTTTTACTGTTTGCAGGTAGTGAAGTACCTTGTATGAAGCTGGCATCAAGCCTTGTCAAAAAAATAGGTCTGGAGCAAACACTCTTATTTGCTTGCCTTGTCTCTGGTGTCAGGTGGTTTTTCTACGGATCAGCTCCTAGTACGACAATTGTCTTAAGCTTATTTTTCCTACAAGGATTATCAGTTGGGCTATTCCTCGCTACGGCTGCTCAATATGTACGGGATAATACACCGCTTGCTTTGCAGGTAACAGCTCTAGCCCTATTTGCTTCATTTGGACAGGGATTAGGCTCCATGGTTGCTAATTACACAGCAGGCTGGGTTATGGAATATTACGGTATTTTGCGTACGTATACATTCTTTGGGATTTCTACCTTACTCGGAATCATCCCTTTATTGCTCATCTGTTATGGTCCTTGGAAGCGCCGTTCAGAAGAGGTTGCTACAAAATAAGATACAAGGTTAGAATCGGCAACAATATAACTGAAAACCGACTGAAAGGCCCATGTTAGAAGGTCTTTCAGTCGGTTTTTTTATGTTAAAAACGTGATTAGAAAACAAAAAAAGAGAAAGAGAATTCAATTTTTTACATTATACCTTATGATATAAAGCGTGCTACACGATGTCACTTACAATAATTGACAATCATCAGAGCTGTGATTTATACTCGCCTTACAGAATGAAAATTCATTCCGCAAAGGAGTACAGGATGTGTCGGAATCTAAACGAGATTTAATCATGAAAGCTGCACTAATTCTTTTTGAGGAACGAGGCTTTGATGGGACAACAGTTCCGATGATTGTAGAGAAAGCGGGAGTTGGTGCCGGTACTCTTTATCGGTATTTCGAAAATAAGGAGTCGCTCGTCAATACCTTGTTTCAAGAATGTGTAATGGATTTACTAGAGACTGTAAAAAAAGGATATCCTCATTCTTCTGAAGATGTATATGAGCAATTTCAACACATTTCCAATCAGGTGATTAGCTATTTATTGAACAACATGTATGCATTATTGTTTCTTGATTCACATGCGAATAGGCATTATCTGGACGAGGCTAGTCGCCAATCCTACAATATGCTACGGGATTTCTTTATTGACTTTATTCATCAGGGCCAACAAAAGAACATCATTCGCCCACTACCTGCTGAAGCATTGCTTACGATTGTTGACGGTGCCTTTATTGCTTTAAATAAGGCCATTCGATTTTGCGAAATTAAGAATCCATCAGAATTAATTGCAGGTGTACAAGAAGCATGCTGGGATGCGGTCAGAATTCATTAATTCAGACCCCTCTTATCAAAACGGAATGAATATTCATTCCGAGCCAAAGTCAGTTTTCACAATCTACCAGATTTAAAAAATAGGAGTGATAAGAACATGAATGCTACCGTACAAAAAAGGTTTTGGATTCTACTCATACTCTCCCTCTCGATGATCGTGATGACGGCATGCAGTAAAGATAAGGAAGCAACTGTTCAACCGCAGGAGGCGAAAATAGTTGTAGCAGAGACAATTAAAGCGAAAACATTTAAAGAGATGAGTGAGCTTTCCGGAACGCTTGCTCCCAAGGAAGAAACAACGTTATCTTTTGAAGTAGCAGGAGAGGTCAAGTCCCTACCATACAAAGAAGGAGATCAAGTAAAAAAAGGGGACATTTTGGCCCAACTTGATTCCACAGATTACTCTCTCCAGCTAGCTTTGGCCGAGGCTCATGTATATGGTGCGAATGCTAATTTGGCTAAAGTAAAAAACGGCTTCAGAGAACAAGAGGTTCAGCAAGCAAAAGTAGCGGTTGATGCAAAGAAAATCTTGCTGGAAAAGGCACAAAAAGATTACATACGCATGGAGCAACTCTATAAGAGTGGTGCGATCCCTCAAACTGAGCTTGAAAATGTCAAAAATGCACTTGAACTTGCTAAAAAAGACTTTGCCTCGGCCCAGCAATCCTACTCGCTTGTAATGGCAGGGGCTCGGGCAGAAGATATAAGCTCGACTCAAGCGAGCTATCAGGGCGCTGTTGTTGGTCGAAATCAGGCCGCAGCCACTCTAGCAAAAACACAGATAAAAGCTCCGATTACGGGAACAGTACTATCCAAATTAGTGGATGTGGGACAACTGGCGAGTCCGGGCGTTCCTGTTTACCGTATTGGCAATATTACTCAATTGAAAACAGTTTTACCCGTACCTGACAGGGATATATCCGCCTGGAATGTAGGAGATACAGTCGAATTTACACTGTATGAGCAAAAACGAACAGGAAAGGTCTCAAAAATCTATCCGGCCACCAATGAGCAGACAGGTACGATCAGTGTAGAAGTTGTGATTGATAATGCAAAGCATGACTGGTTTCCCGGACAAGTAGTGAGTGCCAAGCGCGCCTTGTTACAAAAAGAAGGAATTTTTGTGCAGGTCGAAGCTGTTTTTAGCCGAGGGTCCGGTCCTTTCGTTTATGTGATAAAAGATGGTAAAGCCAGAAAGACGCCTGTTGCCATTGGCCAGTACGTTGATAACTTTTTGGAAATTACATCAGGGCTTCAAGCAGGAGATATGCTGATTACGAAAGGTGCTGACCGATTGCTTGACGGTGACATTGTTGCCGTGGGAGGGGGCAAACAGCATGATTGAGTATTTCATCAAAAAGCGAAAAATAACGCTTGTCTTCTTTACAATGGTGGTGCTGATCGGGATATTCGTCTCCCTCTCACTTCCTAAGCAGGAATCACCAGACACCATTGTCAGTATGGCTACAGTCACAACCATTTACCCAGGGGCCACTCCAGAAAAAATGGAACAAACCGTAACAAAGAAATTGGAAGAAAAGATCAATGAGGTTCAAGGCATCAAATCAATTAGCTCCGAATCCCGTTCGGGGATATCCCTTATTACCGTTCGGTCAGAGAGCAAAGTCGAACCGAAAAAGGTATTTGAAGAACTGCGGAAAAAAGTGAAGGATGCTGAGGCTGATTTACCTGAGGAAGCAGAGCAACCAATCATTAATGATGACATGAGTCGTACATTTATCCAGACCTTTCAAATTACGGCAGAATCATTTGAGGAAATCCTTCAGCTACGCGATACACTTGATCTTTGGAAGGATCAGCTTCGTACCATACCTGGTGTTTCAGATGTCTCTATACTCGGTCTGCCCAAACAGGAACTAAAAATATATGTAAATGCCCAAAGATTGCAACAATACAAAATTTCCTGGACGCAGGTAATGAATGCTGTTCGAACGAAAAACGAAACGACGCCACTTGGGGACGTTAACGTTGACACCCGTAAATATCAGCTTACCTTACCTGTTAGCTACAAGGCTGACACATTCAACAAAGTAATTGTAACCCGTACAAAAGAGGGAGTGCCTGTTTATCTTCAGGATATCGCGACGATTTCAGACAGTACCAAAAGACTTGAATATCGAACCTATTATAACGGAAAGCCTGCTGTTACGGTCAGCATAAATGCCGAATTGGGAAGCGATGTTCCTGGTGTTCAGAAAGCCATCGATCAAAAGCTAGAAACGTTAGAAAAGAATCTTCCTTCGTGGGCAAAAAAAGAACCTGTTTTTTCCCAGATGGATCGAATTGATGAGCTTTTCTCCGGACTGTTTCACGAGATGCTGATTGCCATTGTGGCCGTTCTTTTCATATGCACGCTAGGCCTGAACCTGACGACATCCATGATGGTGGCTTTGGCGATTCCAATCTCATTGGCAGCAGGGATGGCTGTCCTTCCCTTCTTTGGAATTACACTCAACCAGATGACGATCTTCGGGCTTATCATTGTACTTGGTATTCTAGTGGATGACGCAGTAGTGGTGAATGACAATATCGAGAGAAGGCTGTCTGTACTGGGGGAAGATGCGTATACGGCTTCCGTACTTGGAACCAAAGAGGTCTCGGTTTCGATTATCACAGCTACTCTCGCTACGGTCTCGGCGTTTGGGCCAATTATTTTTCTTCCTGGAGATGCGGGGCACTTTATCTTTCCCGTTCCGGTGATCATCATCTTTACGATGCTAGCCTCAATGCTCATGTCACTTACGATAGTTCCTATTTTTAGAGAATGGAACCAGAGACGGAACAAAAAACAGACAAACTACCAAAAGCCAGCCGGTCTATTAGGCAACCAAATCAATTCCTTGATCCATTGGTATGGAGATCGCGTCATGCCGATTATGCTGAAGAATCCATTAAAAACAGGAGTCACTGGGGTATTGATAGCAACCGTATTTTATGGACTGATTACATTTATACCCGTTCAACTTTTTCCAGATGATGACAGACCACAGATGGTTGTCAACATTAGCACGCCTATTGGTAGTAATTTACAGGAAACAGATCGAATTGTTCAGGGTGTTACAGAGTGGATTCAGAAGCAGCCGCATATTGAAAAGGTCTCTGCTTTCGTAGGTGGGAACGGGCCACAGATGATTCCGAGTGCACCACCTGTCGGATCAGGAGAAAATTTGGCACAATTGGTGATTACATTTGATAATAAGCAGATGGATTCAAGAAAAATTCTGGAGCCGTGGATGGTACAGTTTAAACAGATGTACCCAGAAGCAAATATTATCCCCTATAGTGTAAAGGCAGCGATGTATACAGGAAGTCCGGTAGCCATTCGGGTGTATGGAGACGATTTGCATCAGCTATACGCCATTTCGGAGCAAATAAAACAACTGATTGCCGAGACGAAGGGAACCTATAATATAAACGATACTCTGGGTAACGAGCAATATTCCCTGCAATTTAATGTGAATCAGGGAAACATGGATAAGAAGCTGATCAGTGAAGCTGACTTAACGCGGACATTACGTCTGATTAGCCAAGGAATTCCTATGGGCCAATTTGATAATGGGAAGAATTTAGTTGATCTCACTCTGCTTGCGGATCAGTCGGGAATGACGACTCAGCAAGTCTTTCAACAGCTCACGGTTCCCAACGTTCAGGGGCAGCTCATTCCTGTCTCTCAAATAGCGGAAATGAAGCCAACCTTATCATTACAGAATATACCTCGCTACAATTTATCACGCAGTGTCACGATTACAAGTGATGTAGGAGATCGGACTGCCGATGATGTGATGAGGGAATTGAAAGAGAAGATGGAGAAGCTAGAATTACCAGCAGAGTATGCATGGAATGTAACTGGTGAAACAGAAGAGGAAACCGATATTTTACTTGATTTAGGAATGCTGGCGGTTGTAGCCGTTTTCCTCATTTTTCTCTTGATTGTCATACAGTTTAATTCATTATCCATTCCTATTTTGGTCATGAGTACGGTTTACCTGGCGATTTCCGGCAGCTTAATCGGGTTATTCATCACAAGAACACCAATCGGATTTATGACAGTGGCGGGCTTTATTTCCTTGTCTGGGATTGTTGTTCGAAATGGGATTGTCTTGATTGAGTTTATCGAGGAGGCAAGACATACTGGTGTTGAACTGAAGGAAGCAGTTATTGGAGCTGGTAAAGCCCGATTGAGACCGATCCTGTTAACATCTGTGGCAGCGATAGCAGGGCTTACACCAATGGCGATTACGGGGAGCGTGATGTTCAAACCGCTCGCTATTACTATCATTTCTGGTTTGTTGTTCTCTATGCTGCTAACACTGATTGTAGTTCCATCCCTGTATACGGTTCTTGCAATTGGCAAGCAAAGGAAAATAGCAAGAAAGAAGGCTCGGGAACAGATAAATAGCCAACAGGTTGAAAAGTCATTGTAAGTCAAGGCTTCCTCAGTGTCATAAAAAAGTAAAAAGGGAATGGATAGCGAGTCAAATGATTTATGACTGCTATCCATTCTTTTTTACGTGTCTTTACAAGACTACGATAAGCTTTTCGTTGTTGATTAATGGTTATATGGGAATTGAGTTGAATATCCGCTAAATTGCTGATGAGCTTGTGTTACCTTTTGCTGATCTGCTGCTTCAAGCTTATACCAGCCCTTTTGAAACATACAATTATATAATTCACGGGCTGACTGATGAGTTTCCGTTAATAATTGCATATAGGCTTCATGTAATTGCTGGTGACTTGCTTCTCGCACTGCATCATTTAAGCTATCAGTTAAATATTTGCAAGTGCTAAGCGCATCATTGATATAATCACGATCGTTCATTTCAGGGCCTTTGACCTTTGGCAATTGATTGGATTGCGGATTCGCAATTTGTTTGTTTTGCATGAGGAAGACTCCCTCCCTTTCCTAGAAAATTATTGCATCTGTGGCAACGTTTTGATGACATTTGTATTATTGATAGTAAGGTGTGTTAACAGTTGCTCATAATGCATTTGGTGCATGTAGCCCGTTTTGTTTAACAAATCTTTAATCTGAGGGTCCTGTACCTGCTGTGCGAAATAATGCAGCTTCTTAAAGGCGTTTAACTCCCAGGACATAGCATCCTTTAGGTAAGATAAATCCTTGCCCGTAATGACTGTAGGCGGAGTAGGGAATGGAATTTGTTGATTTTGGGTGTTGGCTAATTTAGAAGAGATGGTTTGCATAGTGGAAAGCCTCCTTTCAAATCTGGACAGTTTACAGGGATAGCTTTTGTTTGAACAGAAGGTTTCATACAAGACAAAAAAGCCCTTTCCAAAGCCAAATCGGCCTGTTAGGAAAGGGCTATGATGTATGTATTTTCATGCTTGATCGGGTATGTTTACTTTGAGTTGTCGTTTGTAGCTTGGATGAATTGCAAAGCGATTATTTCAAAGTCGATGCTGGCTGGAGCGATGAATAAGAAGTATTCTAGCTCCTCCTGTAATTGATGCTGTAGCTCAATTAACCGAGAACGTAAATCTTCTCCAAGCTTTGCTTGTACAGATAGTGCTACCTCAAGGCGAGGCATGGCTTGAAATGTATAATCCACCCTGTGCACTTTCACGACAGTGCTATTTCGATAGCAGGCCTGCTGTACCAGTTTCCGCAGTACCTGTTCATGAATTTGAATCCGGCCTTGGGAAAAGGAAGGTTGAACAACTGTGGTTTCACCCATGTGTTTTTTAGAGGCAAAGATTTGCCATGCTGAATCAACAATCCGTTTAAATAAATCCTTCTCCACTTCTACGCGTGGAATAGGAATTACGTGCTGACCCATTGTTTCACGAACATAGCGGGCTGCTTCAATCTCTTTTTCAGGTTTAATCGCTTCTATTGGGATGTATTCCGTTACTTCCGGCAAATCGAGCGCAGTGATAATCTTTCCAATCATCCGTGTTGAGGTGCCTAAAATTAAAATCTTCTCAATAGGAAGCTTGTGCAGAACGCGCTGTACTTCATCCACATGATCTGAAAAATGAAAGATAGCGCGTTTTACTGCACGAATTTTTGTCTTTTCATATTTAGCTGAGTAGCCTGCAACCTTACGACCTTGATAGATAAGAATTCCATCATCAATGATGGCATCAATGTGACGTGAGTGAGCGAGACTTAATGCACTGGTGCTTTTACCTGTACCACTAGGGCCATAGAGAGCATATACTTGCACAAACTTCCCTCCTCCACTTTTTTATTCAGTATAGCATGGATTAATCAAGCGCAGGGAGAAAAGCGGGGTGCCGAATAGAAGCACAGCGAAATCGCTTTTAGAAGTCTGAGATGACTTTTTTACCGATAAGGCGCCCCTAGCTCTCGTGCTCGCTCAGTAGCTCGCAGAATGGCTTCTGTTATGGCTTGTTTAAAGCCGTGTGACTGCAATACCTCTAGGCCTGCCTGTGTAGTTCCGCCTGGACTAGTTACTTTTTTACGCAGGACCGCTGGCTCTTCCTTGGTCGCGATCAACATGTGAGCGGCGCCAAGCAATGTTTGTACGGTTAACTCCCGGGATATTTCTTGGGAAAGACCCGCTTGCTGTCCAGCACCCTCCATGGCTTCCACAAGATAATAAATATAAGCAGGCCCACTCCCAGATAAGCCAGTGATAATATCTAATTCTTGTTCGAAAACGATACACACATGACCGATTGCTTGAAATAAACATTCTGCTATAGCCAGATGTTGCTCAGACGCAAATTTACCAGCAGCTATTCCAGTTGCGGATAAACCTACGGCTGAAGATGTGTTTGGCATCGCACGAATGATTGGACATTCGACGCCAAGCCATTCCTGAATAGAGGAAGTAGGGACTCCGGCAATGACAGAGATAATCAAATGATCAGGAGTTACGTACTCGCGCAGGGTCTGGCATGCTGAGGCGACGTCCTTTGGTTTCATTCCCAAAATGATCACTTGAGACTGTAGAAGCATAGTTGATAAATCACGAGTTGGGATCACTCCGTACTGTTCTTGTAGTTCACGGAGCCTAGCATCATCTGAATGATTAGTCACATAGATGCTATTTGCAGGTAGTAAATGTTTAGCTGTGATACCTTTTACAATGGCTTCTACGATGGAACCTGCTCCCATAAAACCTACGTGAAGTTGTTGGCATATCTGGTTAGCTTGATGATCGTTCATGAGAGAGATCTCCTTTCGTAAATAACAATTACCTTGTTTGTCCGTTTCCTAAGACACGATATTTAATGGAAGTCAATGCTGTTAGACCCATAGGACCGCGAGCATGCAATTTTTGTGTGCTAATTCCAATTTCAGCTCCAAAGCCAAATTCTCCACCATCTGTAAAACGTGTAGAAGCATTATGATAAACAACAGCAGCATCTACGGCTTGCAAGAAGCGTTCTGCTTGCGTTTGATCCTCAGTCAAAATTGATTCCGAGTGCTTGGTTCCATAAGTAGCGATATGTTCCAAGGCCTCATCTATATTCGTAACCGTTTTAACAGCAAGAATGGTGTCTAGGAATTCAGCATGCCAATCCGGTTCGGTAGCTAAGACAAAGCGATCGCGTAGCTCTGGGTGGGAAGCCATTGTTCCTTCGCATACGCGTAGCTCTACGCCTGCATCTAGCAGGGATGTCAAAAGAGCTGCGGATTGATCATGTCCAAAATCCTGATGGATGAGTAGGGACTCAAGAGCATTGCATACAGCAGGACGACTTAGCTTAGCATTTTGTACGATAGCTTGGGCCATAGCCGAATCAGCAGATTGATCAATGAAGATATGGCAATTACCTACTCCGGTCTCAATAACAGGCACAATGGAGTTTTTCACAACACGATTGATTAGGGATGCTCCTCCACGTGGGATGATCACGTCGATAATTCCATGGAGGCTGCACATCACATCTACCGCTGCCCGATCGGTCGTACCAAGATACTGAACCGCTTCATGTGGCAGCCCAAGATTTTGAAGGGCGGTTTGAATACTTTTTACCAAAGCTAGGTTAGAACGAGTGGTTGAGGCACTACCGCGCAGGACAACGGCATTTCCTGTTTTTAGTGAAATGGCGGCCGCATCTACTGTAACATTTGGACGTGCTTCATATATCATCCCGATTACCCCTAGTGGTACACGCACGGAACGAATAGCCAAGCCGTCCTTTTGAACCCACTCCGCAGTTGTTTCGCCAATAGGATCAGCAAGAGCAGCTAAATCCTCTAGGCTATCAGCTAAGGCAGTAATTCGTTCGGGTGTTAGACTAAGACGATCAATTAAGCTCGTAAGCTGTCCGCTTTCAATTGCCTTGTCAACATCCTGTTTATTTTCAGCTAAAATATAAGCTTGATCAGCTAAAAGCTGTTCTTTTATAGCGCGTAATGCAGCGTTCTTTTGTTCGCTGGTCAAAAGTGCCAACTTTCGTGAGGCTACTTGAGCTAATTTTGCCTGCTTCGTAACCTGATCAATCACCTGCTTGGAGGCTACATTCGTTTGGTGGTTTCCTTCTCTCATGTTTCCCGCTCCTTTTTCTTGCTTATTTTTATATGAGATGAGGCAGAGATACCCATTGATCTCGATGAATAGCTTCTGTAAAAGGTTTTTCCCTCTGCGGTTCACTGATGATTTGGCGCAACAGTTCACTATCATAGCGGCAGACACCTCGACCAATTAAGCCAGTAGGGGCATACACTTCAACAACATCCCCCTGTGAAAAATCACCCTCTACACTGGTAATTCCCGCTGGTAGCAGACTGCTCTTGCGTTGCTGAATCGCTTCTTGGGCCCCAGCATCTACATGCAAGCGACCGGCGATAGCGGAATGCAGGGCAATCCACTGCTTCTGTGTAGAAACACTCTCGCGCTTTTCAGCAGCATGAGTAGTAGAGGTGTTCGAATTTATTCCGCCAAAATCTCCAATATAGGTTCCTTCTCCTGTCCCATTGATGACATGCAATAAACTATCCTTGGAGGATAACCGGCCGATAAAGGTACGCGTGCCTACCTTTAAGGCCGTTTCAGCAGCAATTACCTTGGATTGCATTCCTCCAGTACCAAGAGATGAACCTGAACCGCCAGCTACTGCTTTGATTTCATCTGTAATGGTAGCGACCTTGTCGAACCGCTTTGCGTCAGGATTATTTCTTGGGTCTTTATTATAAATACCATCTGTATCAGTCAAAATGATGTAGATGTCAGCATGCAGCATACCAGCCACTAATGAACCTAACATATCGTTATCGCCGAACGTTAACTCGGCAACAGAGACAGTATCGTTCTCGTTAATGATAGGAGTGATGTTGCGTGAAAGGAGTAGGGACATCGTTTGAAACGCATGACGGTATCGTTCCTGATTAGAGAAGTCACTGCGAGTCAACAGAATCTGTGCGATATGATAGTTATAGGCAGCAAACAAAGCTGAGTAATGCTCCATCAAAATACTTTGTCCGATAGCTGCTGCGGCTTGCTTAGCTACGATGGTTCGCGGTCGTTGTTCATAGCCTAGCAGGCAATATCCACTTGCTACAGCTCCCGAACTCACGAGTACGACCTCGTGTCCTTCACCACGCAGAGCTGCAATGGCGTCTACCAAGAGACTCATTTTTTGCTGGTCGCAGCCGCCTTGTTTTTTTGCTAAGGAACTGCTTCCTACTTTCACCACAATGCGCATTTTTCCGGTCTGATTCATGTTGATCTGCTCTCCTTTTTCATCTCTAACAAACAAAAAAACCTTCCATCCTTAGAAAAACATAAGGACGAAAGGTTTACTTTCGCGGTACCACCTTAATTAAATGCCGAACCAACCCTTACATGGATCGACATCTATCTTTACACTTAAGAAAGCCATACATGGCCGATAAGCGCTTTCCTTGATAACAGGGGAAAGAATCCTGTCTAGGTCATCCCTAGCCGCTCTGGGATGGGTTCAAGCTGTTTCATGCACGCGATCTTCCAGCCAATGGATCGCGTTCTCTGGAGCAGAAAGGGGGCTTTACTATTTCCCTTCAAAGCGATGAAGTATGATTATTTACATCATTATGATGGGGAGGACGGGAAAATGTCAAGGGACGTTACTGGAAATTTTCTTGTCCATATATGCCAGAGCGTTTTGTTATTTCGTACCGTTTGGATTCCTGATCCCGTCCTAAGTGATACCTCACAAGCGAGCTAGAGGATGCAACAGTAGGTGAAATTCCAGAAACCTCCACAATCAAACCGCTATTTTCAACGGAGACCTTCATATTCTGAGTAGAGATAAATACAGGATAGCGTTTTGTCGAAGTAGACAAATAAACATGTCCATCAACGATTTTTGTATCCAAATGATCGTACAGGGCAACAGCTAATGGTCTGCTCCAATACTGCTGAAAGAAAGCGAGAATCCCATCTCTGGTATGATAAGGCTTTGGAAGCTGTCGATAAATGATCCCATCTTCTTTAATCTCTTTGCCATCAGGAAGGGTAGCGGCAGCATATTCTAAATCATTAATGACCTGTTCGGCTTTTTGTAAGAATACCGACACATCATTGAGATTTGTTTCCATATGAGCCATTGCTGTCGTTTGCCATTTAGCCTGTTCCTTTTTGGTACTGGCTGTTTTTATGTGATCTGATTTTTCAGCAGTTGTAGCAGAATCGTCCTTGGATTTATTTGTAGCACCTTTTGATTTGACTGTTTTCTCAGCCTTTTGGCTCTGTTCCTTTTCACTGGTATTCTTTGATTGCTCTGGTGGTTTACCACCTTTACATCCCGTTGCACCAGTTATAAGCAGAGCTATTATCAACGGAATATACCAATTTTTGTGCATAAAAAAGCACCTCGTTTCTCCTTTTTTGCTAGCTTTTGAGTAGGAAGTCGATTTCAAACCCGTTAGATTTTACTAAAAAAGGGCATGGAGGAAGGAGGAGATGGTTATGATAAGACAATATTGAAACGAGAAAAGGGAAAAAAGAACGACGAGGGGTTGTTTGTTGGCTGTTTTCCCACTATCATAAAAGGGATAAGCATTCGAAAATAGGGGGAAGCCCCGGTTTATTTGAGGTGGTAATAACGCATGTTCGGATTTGGAAATAAACAAAGAAAATTAATGACGTATGACGTATTGCTGGTAAAAACAAAAGATGGCAGAGGCCGTGACTTTTTCCAAGTCGCTTTTCACAGCTCTCAGGCCGCTGATATTATGAGTATGATTACGAAGCTGGAGAAATCCAAATACAATTCAACAGAATATCTAGGTGAGCTTGGTGATTTTAAGATTATTACGCATTATGAAGGGGTAGAAAGCATCAACATTCATGACACTGTAGACCCTGATTCGACACCTATTCAAATTCAAGATTTCGCAAATATGATGCTCCGTCGTTTTGAAATGCTTCAAGAAGCTGGCAAGCTGGAAGAAACAGAGGAGTTAGCTTTCTTTATGGGCGAATTAACTATGCTGCGCGATGAATCCTTTACATCATTATAGAATCTAACCAAATAGTGATGAAATTCAGAAAATAAGATTGCAAGGTATGGTTATTTGGTTTACAATGAATCTGAACAAGTACTTTTTTGGTAGTAAATGTCAACATTCCACAGAATCGAAAAAATAAGGCGATTTTTGTGGAATGTTTTTATAGGCAGATAATGAATGAGCATTCATTCAAGATGAAAAACGACACCAAATCTGCCTACCTGCTAAAATCAAGCCATGATACGGCATATGAAGGAGGAGACTTCATGGAACGCAAAATTAACAAAGCTGCGGTCTTGGGATCAGGGGTCATGGGAGCTGGTATTGCAGCCCATTTGGCTAACGTAGGTATCCCTACTTATCTGCTGGATATCGTACCGCGTGAACTGACGGAGGAAGAGAGCAAAAAGGGATTGACGCTGGATCACCCAGCCGTTCGTAATCGTATTGCACAAGCGGGTCGTGATCGACTGCTAAAGGAAAAGCCGGCGCCTCTGTATGATAAAGATTCCATCTCCCTCATCACAGTAGGCAATTTGGAGGATGATCTAGACAAACTAAGAGAAGTGGATTGGATCATCGAGGTTGTTGTCGAGAATGTAGATGTGAAAAAGCAGGTATTTGCTAAAATAGAAGCTTATCGCAAACCTGGCGCGATTGTGTCCTCTAATACCTCAGGTGTTTCCATCAATGAAATGTGCCAGGATTGTTCAGAAGAGTTCAAAAAATCCTTCCTGGGAACTCACTTTTTTAATCCCCCTCGTTATTTAAAGCTCTTAGAAATTATCCCAGGTGAGCATACTGATCCAGCCTTAGTTGAATTTATGATGCATTTTGGAGAATTTGTACTCGGAAAAGGAACTGTTCTTTGTAAAGATACACCTAACTTTATCGCCAACCGCGTAGGTACATATGGTCTGCAAGTGTCCATTCAGGAAATGCTGCGTCTTGAGTTAGGCGCAGATGAAATAGATGCTCTTACAGGTCCAGTAATTGGTCGTCCAAAAAGTGCGACGTTCCGAACCTTGGATGTGGTGGGTTTGGATACGTATGTGCACGTTGCAAAAAATGTTCGCGATAAAGCTACAGACGAAGCTGAAAAAGCCATGTTTGAAATTCCTGAGATCCTTACCAAGATGGTGGAAAATCGCTGGTTAGGTCAAAAGGCAGGTCAGGGCTTCTTTAAGCAGGAGAAAACAGCAGCAGGAAAAGAGATTTTAGTCTTGGATACGAAGACGTTGGAATATAAGCCAAGGGTAAAAGCGAAGTTTGCTTCATTGGAGGCTGCTAAGCAAGCCAAAACATTGCCACAAAAATTGCAGGCAATTGTGTATGGAAAAGATAAAGGCAGCGAATTTTTATGGAACGTATTGAAAAAGACAATGCTGTATGCAGCCGCAAAAGTACCAGAGATTGCAGATGACATTGTTTCAGTAGATAAAGCAATGAGATGGGGTTTTGGTTGGGAGCTAGGTCCCTTTGAAACATGGGATGCCATAGGTCTTGAGAAATCAGTAGCTCGCATGAGAGAAGAGGGCGAAACCATTCCAACTTTGGTAGAGGAGCTATTGGCTAGTGGAAAAACCTCATTCTATGAAAAAGCGGAAGGAAAGGTTGCTGCTTTTCATATCGGCGGAGCCTTTAGAGAACTAGAAGAGAAAAAGGAAGTCATTAATCTAGCCGCTCTAAAAGAACAGGGCAAGGTGGTTGTCAAAAATGCAGGTGCATCCTTAATTGATTTAGGTGATGGGGTTGCTTGCTTTGAATTTACCACCCCGCATAATGCGCTTGGCGTAGATATTTTGCAAATGTTCAATAAAGCAGCAGATGAAGTAGAGAAAAACTTCACCGGTATGGTGATCGGAAACCAAGGTAAGAACTTCTGTGTTGGACTAAACCTAGCGATGGCATTAATGGAGGCACAGGACGAAAACTGGTTTGAGCTAGATATGCTGGCAAAGAAATTCCACAACACCGTTAACCGAATACGTACAATGCCTCGTCCGGTAGTAGCTGCGCCGTTCGGAATGACGCTTGGTGGCGGAGTAGAGATTTGTTATATGGCTGATCAGGTGCAAGTAGCGGCGGAAACCTATCTGGGCTTTGTAGAAGTAGGCGTTGGTGTATTGCCTGGAGCGTGTGGTACCAAAGAAATGCTCTTTAGAGCGATGGAAAACATCCCAAGCGGAACTCCTACTCCTGTCGATGCCTTCCCATTTGTAGCACGAGCATTTGAAACCATTGCCATGGCGAAAGTATCCACCAGCGGTAAGGAAGCAATCAAATTAGGGTATATGCGCCCAACCGATCGCGTTTCAATCAATCAGGATCATCTGTTATATGATGCTAAACAAGCGGTGCTAGAGCTTGATAAACGCGGATATACAGCTCCTGTTGAACGCCGGATTCCAGCTATCGGAACGACAGGATTTGCCTCATTACGCCAAAATATCTATGGATTGCGTGAAAGCGGCATGATCAGTGAGCATGATGAACTCATTGCAACGAAAATCGCTTATATCATGTCTGGGGGAGATGTCCCAGCAGGTACACAGGTTAACGAAACGTATATTCTTGAACTTGAGCGCCAAGGCTTCCTTGAATTAATCAAAACCCAAAAGACCCAACAGCGCATGCAGCATATGCTTGCTAAGGGAAAACCGTTGCGTAACTAAACGAGCGTCGGAAAAGAAGGAGGAGAAAGCATGAGAGAAGTAGTCATCGTGGCTGGGGCACGTACGGCTGTAGGTAAGTCAAAGCGCGGCTCATTAAAGGATGTTCATCCAGTTGATCTGGGCGCATATGTTGTAGAGGATTTGCTTCGCCGTGTTCCGAATCTGGACCCGGCGTTGATTGAGGATATAATTATTGGAAATGCAGTGCCAGAAGCGGAGCAAGGAACCAATATGGCTCGTTTAATCGGTCTTCGAGCTGGATTGCCGACCAATGTATCAGGGATTACGATAAATCGTTTTTGTTCGTCTGGTTTACAAAGTATTGCTTATGCGGCCCAACAAATCATGTGCGGTGGTGCTGATGTCATCATTGCAGGTGGTGTGGAAAG
This sequence comes from Brevibacillus sp. 7WMA2, assembly GCF_010748895.1. Lineage (NCBI taxonomy): Bacteria > Bacillati > Bacillota > Bacilli > Caryophanales > Paenibacillaceae > Brevibacillus > Brevibacillus sp. 7WMA2. Next base: position 3,242,171 of record NZ_CP048799.1, on the reverse strand, counting down.
CATGAGTCTTGTACCGATGGTGGGGAATAAGGTAGCTTTGAACCCAACCTTAGTGGAAACGATGCCAGAAGCATACATGGGCATGGGACATACGGCAGAGAGAGTAGCACAGCGCTATGGAATTAGTCGTGAGGATCAGGACCAGTTTGCGGTAAGAAGCCATCAACGTGCGGCGGAGGCGATTGCGGCTGGTAAGTGTAAAGATGAGATCGTCCCAGTGCCAGTGAAGCAGGTATTTGTGGATGAGAACGGTAAACGTCATGAGAAAGAATTTGTGTTTGATACGGATGAGGGTGTACGCACTGATACAAATGTTCAAACCTTAGGAAAATTACGACCAGTCTTTCATGTAAAAGGAAGCGTTACAGCGGGTAACTCGTCTCAAACTAGCGATGGCGCTGCCGCCGTTCTCGTGATGTCTAGAGAAAAAGCAGACGAATTGGGTATTAAGCCAATCGCTAAGTTCCATTCCTTTGCAGTAGGTGGAGTTGATCCTGATGTCATGGGAATTGGTCCAGTTGTTGCTGTTCCAAAGGCCCTGAAGCAGGCTGGACTTAGCCTTCAGGATGTAGATTTGTTTGAGTTAAACGAAGCATTTGCCTCGCAATCCTTAGCTGTTATTCGTGAGCTGGGCATTGATGCTGAGAAGGTGAATGTTAACGGTGGTGCAATCGCATTAGGACACCCATTAGGATGCACAGGCGCCAAATTAACGGTATCTCTACTAAACGAGATGAAGAGACGTCAGTCAAAATACGGTGTTGTAACAATGTGTATCGGTGGCGGTATGGGTGCTGCTGGGGTGTTTGAGGTTCTGTAAAAAAGATGTTTGAGGTTTTATAAAAAATTGTAATCGCTCAAAGCATGAATAGCTTGATCGTTAAATATGGAAAGGAGAAATAAAACATGGCAGATGTAAAAGAAATTGTACGCGGTGGAAGCTTTTTGATCGAAGCAGGTTTAGCAGAAGATGTATTTACACCAGAGGATTATACAGAAGAACAAAAAATGATTGCGAAAACCACAGAAGAATTTGTGGTTAACGAAGTTTTACCTCACTTGGAGGAGATTGAACAACATCATTTTGATCATTCGGTTCGCCTGTTAAAGGAAGCAGGAGAATTAGGGCTGTTAGGTGCAGATGTTCCAGAAGAGTATGAGGGGCTTGGACTTGATAAAATGAGCTCTGCGTTAATTACAGAAAAAATGGCACGTGCACGTAGCTTTGGCCTAAGCCATGGTGCTCATGTAGGGATTGGTTCCCTACCAATCGTATACTTTGGCAATGATGATCAAAAGCGTCGGTACCTGCCTGATTTGGCATCGGGTCGTCGTCTAGCGGCTTATTGCTTAACAGAGCCGGGATCTGGTTCGGATGCATTGGGTGCTAAGGCAACAGCGCGTCTATCTGAGGATGGCACGCATTACCTATTAAATGGGGAAAAGCAATGGATCACCAATGCTGGATTTGCTGATGTATTTGTAGTCTATGCCAAAATCGATGGTGAGCATTTTACAGCGTTTATTGTAGAACGTGATTTCCCTGGCGTATCATTTGGACCAGAAGAGAAAAAAATGGGGATAAAAGGCTCCTCAACACGCACCGTTATTTTTGAGGACGCGAAGGTACCGGTCGAAAACCTATTGGGTGAGCAGGGCAAAGGTCACGTCATTGCGTTTAATATTTTAAACGTTGGTCGTTACAAACTAGCGGTAGGTACAGTAGGTTCTGCAAAACGTGCATTAGATATTGCGACAGAATATGCAAAAGAGCGTAAACAATTTAAAACGCCAATTGCTAACTTCCCACTTATTCAAAATAAATTAGCTTCTATGGCAGCGAAAGTATATGCGTCTGAAAGCTCTGTATACCGTACAGTAGGGATGTTTGATTCCTCCCTGTCAAGCTTGGGAGAAAAAGCAAATGATGGCCGTGAAGTAGCAAAAGCAATTGCTGATTATGCGATCGAATGCTCGATCAACAAGGTGTTTAGTTCCGAGGTATTGGATTTCTGTGTGGATGAAGGCGTGCAAATCCATGGCGGATATGGCTTTATGTCCGAGTATGAAATCGAGAATATGTATCGTGACTCTCGCATTAATCGTATTTTTGAAGGTACCAATGAAATTAACCGCTTATTAATTCCGGGCACATTGGTTAAAAAAGCAATGAAAGGCGAATTGCCTTTGTTGCAAGTAGCATCAGGCTTACAGGAGGAGCTGATGAGCTACTATCCTAGTGAGCTAGAGGAAGCTCCTTTGGCTGTTGAAAAGCATCTGCTGGAGATGACACGCAAAATCATTTTAATGGTTGCAGGCTCAGCTTTAATGAAGTACCAAAAACAATTGGATCAAGAGCAAGAGCTACTAGCGATTGCGGCTGACATGCTAATAGAGCTATATGCGATGGACAGTGCCGTGAAGCGCACAGAAAAAGCAATCGCCAAAAATGGAGCAGATAAAGAACAGCACAAGCTGAATCTGACAACAGTGTTTGTGCATGAGGCTTTCGATCGTATCGAGCAAGGAGCGAAGGAAGCGTTAGCGGGAATGGAAGAGGGAGATGACCTCCGTTTACGCTTATCTATTCTTAAAAAATTGACACGTCGTGACCCAATCAACAGCATTGGCTTAAAACGCCAAATCGCGGCTCACGTATTAGAGAAGAATGGCTACGCAGTATAAAAGCATATAGCTTGAGCCTAAAAAAGGTTGCCAAGGAAGTCGGCAACCTTTTTTTACTTTTTCTTTTTTACATCCTTTTGGGTGGAAGCACGATAGTTAGCGCAAGAATTTCGCTCGACCAATTTGAAAGGGATAATAATGCGCTTGGTAGGTTCATCAGGTTGTTCAAGCTTCTCAATCAAGCATTTTCCAGCCTGATATCCCAGTTGAAAGATTTGAATATCTACTGAGGTGAGCGGCGGCTGAGAGATTTCCGTGATCAGAGCATTATTAAAACTAATAAGAGACACATCTTGAGGCACGTTAACCCCTATCTCGTTTAGGACTCGCAAAATGCCCAAGGCCATCATGTCATCCGTCACGATCAGGGCAGTCGGTCTGTTAGGCAAATTCATTAGTTCAATTGCAGCTTCCTCACCGCCTTCACGCAGGACTTTTTCTCGAACAATATATTCGTCATGTAGGGTGAGGGAAGCTTGCGTGATGGCTTGTTTATAGCCTTCTAAACGGTCAATGGTTACCACCATGTCAGGTGAACCACCAACAAACGCGATTCGTTCATGCCCCTTTTTTATGAGGTACTCGGTGATTTCCTTCGCTGCTGAATAATTGTCGTTATCGACATGATTAATGGCATCCATGTCCGTATGTGGTTTTCCCACCATTACAAAGGGAAAATCTCGTTCTTTTAGATAATTGGTGACGCGATCGTTAATTTTGGAATAAAGCAGAATCAATCCATCTACTCGACCACCTTGAACCATTCTCACAACGCCATCATACAATTCCGCTTCCGTTTCCCCGGTGGACATACAGATAGCGTACTCGCGGCTATGAGCAATTTTGCTGATACCTCGGATCACTTCAGGAAAGAAAGGATTCTGGAAGATCCGATCCGTTGAATCAGGCATTACCAGCCCAATGGTTTGGGAGGATTTGCTAGCAAGACTCCGAGCCTGATAGTTAGGGTGATAACCGAGTTGTTCCATGGCTTTTCGAACACGCTGCTTCGTTTTTTCGCTAATGCGAGGATGGTTGGCAACGACACGAGAGACTGTAGATGGTGCTACATTTGCCGCCCTTGCTACATCTTTAATTGTTACCCCCATGCGTTACCATCCCTTTCCACTTCATTTTTCATTATGATCTCTCATGAAAAAACAGTCAGGGAGGTGCCCCCAACTGTTTGAATAATTATTGGTTTAGTTCAAATGTGAAGATCTGCTTATCCTTCAAATAAGAGCCTTTCACTTCTTGCCCATTTACATAAATGGTTTTCATCGTATCTACTCCGTGAACGTGGACAATCATAGATTTCCAAGAAGGAGAGTAGCCTGTGTAAATGTCCTCTATGTTTATTTCTACTTGATTTTCATCGTGGTGACAAGTAATTTTTCTCTCTAGATATTGATTATTTTGATAGGAGAACGTACTTCCGTCATCTTCATACAGGATATACTCTGATTGTTGCTGGCTTGGATAGAGATGAATCATGATCTGCTCGTCAGGAACCTTAGTGGATAATTTAGCTGGTGCCTCCGGAATAATTGCCCCTTCCTTCACAAAAATCGGTAGGGTATCGAGAGGGGCAGAAACCATGATATGCTTACCGCCAGCGAATTTAGTGTCTGTCCAGTAATCATACCAGGTGCCTTCTGGCAGATAAACAACGCGATGGTACGTTGATGGTCTAGTGATTGGAGCGATTAAAACATTCTCACCAATCAAGAACTGATCGGACAGATTGGATGTATGTGGATCGTTTGGATATTCCAGAACAAGCGGGCGCATGACAGGAAGACCTGTCTGATGTGCTTCACGGAACAACGTATATAGGTGCGGAAGCCATTTATAACGTAGATCAATATATTTCTTCGTGATCATTTCCACTTCTTCTCCAAACGCCCATGGCTCTTGCGCTACTGTACCAAGATTGCTGTGGTTTCGGAAATAGGGGGTAAAAGTTCCGAGCTGTGTCCAGCGTGTCAGCAATTCCCCTGTAGTATCATGTGCAAAACCTCCAACATCAGGTCCGGTAAATGGCACTCCAGATAACCCAAGATTCATGCACATAGGTATCGCCATTTGCATATGCTCCCAGAAGCTTCGATTATCTCCTGTCCAGACAGCGGCATAACGCTGTACACCAGCGTATCCAGCTCTGGTCAGCACAAACGGACGCTTTCCAGATAACTGTTCTTTTAAGCCTGTATAAGTTGCTTCGCCCATTAGGAGACCATAGATATTGTGTAATTCGCGGTGAGTTTTTGGATTTCCGTCATTTTCATGTATGACTGATAAATCCATGGTCTTTGTTTCATTGAAAACAGCAGGCTCATTCATATCATTCCAGATACCTTCAATGCCCATGTCAGTATAGAATTTTTGCTTCTGTCCCCACCATTTCCGCACATTTGTATTGGAAAAGTCAGGGAATGCACTGATTCCGGGCCAAACTTCCCCTACATATATATTTCCATCCAGGTATTTGCAAAAGTGATTTTCCCGTACTCCCTCTTGATAGATAGGGTACTCCGCATCTTGCTTGACACCTGGATCAACAATGGGAACGATGTTAATCCCTTCTGCTTTTAATTCTTGAATCAGCGAATGGGCATGCGGGAATCGATCATAGTCAAAAGTAAATACACGGTATCCGTCCATGTAATGAATATCCAAGTAGATCGCATCGACTGGAATTTCTTTATTCTTAAAATTTCTTACCAGTTCCCGTACTTCCTGCTCGTTTTTATAGCTGTAACGTGATTGATGATAGCCAAGTGCCCATTTAGGGGGAATGTCCATGCGGCCTGTTAATGTCGTGTATTGAGTAATAACATCCTTTGGAGTAGGCCCTGCCAGAATGTAATAATCTAATTCGCCACCTTCTGCCCCGAAGGAATAGCGGGTTTGACTAGATTTCAGATCAAAAACGCTGCGATACGTGTTATCAAAAAAGATTCCATGTGCAAAACCATTTCGAATCGTCATGAAGTACGGAATCGATTCATAGAGAGCATCAGTCTCTGGATTATGCGGAGCAAAAACGTCTGTATTCCACATCGTCATGTTTTCCCCACGTTTATCAAGAAAGCCGGTTTTTTCGCCAAATCCATAAAAATGGTCGGCGGCATCCATTTCTTTAAAACAAATAATTTCTTGTTTTTGTGTAAAGGCCATTCCTCTCTCGCCCTCAGCTACAAGTAGTCGTCCCAGAGGATCATAGGCGGAAATGCGAAAAGGATTTTTGTTGATTTTTAGGTGAAGCCCAGCTGCTTTAATCAGGAGATACTGATCATGGGCCTCACATATTGTATGGACATCCTGAGAAGCTTTTATGAGGGCAAAGCTGCTTTCTAGGGTAGGTTTTGATAGCGGTTTCATAGTTATCCGCACAATATCATCTGCATAAAAGGACAGACTAACCCAACCGCGCTTACAGCGAAAGTGGAAGAGATCAGTTTTTTCATAGTCTAATAAGGCACCAATATCGTAGTATTGGTTCGAATTGCTTGCTTGTTCATTTCCAGGATGAATGGCAAAACTGGTATCTTGCATATAAAAACCTCCTTTATTCTTTGGTTGACCGCATGTTTGAAAGAATCTCACAATCATTATATTTTCAATCAATTAATTGCGCAACCGATTGCACTAATTTATTTTCGAGTATTTTATTGTTGTTCTCTTAAAGGGACTGTCTTTCATTTGGTTTATGAAGGGATAAATAGTTGTATTAAATGTATTTTCAGTTAAGGGAAATAAGCGATTTTATTTTTGGGACGAAAAGAGGAACTATTATAAAATTTCTCTTGTTTTATGAAAGCGTTTTTATTACAATGATTTTGCGCAAACGATTTCATTGAGTTGATAAAATAAATGATAGATGTATTCAGGGGGGAGTCACAGTGAGAAACATGGCATCTTTTGATTTCTGGCAAAAGCTTGGGAAAGCACTTTTAGTGGTAGTTGCTGTCATGCCTGCTGCGGGGATTATGATTTCTCTAGCCAAGCTGATTGCGATGGCAGGTGGAGATGTAACCTTTGTCGTCAGATTTGCCCACGTGATGGAAGAAATAGGCTGGGCTATCATCGGTAATCTTCATATTTTGTTTGCAGTTGCCATTGGTGGCTCATGGGCTAAGGAGAGGGCAGGCGGCGCATTTGCCGCACTGATTGCTTTTATCTTAATCAATCGGATTACGGGTGCAATTTTTGGAGTAAGCGGGGATATGTTATCAAGCCCTGACGCTACGGTCTCCTCCTTATTTGGAAAAGAGTTAGTAGTGAAAGATTATTTTATTTCATTTTTAGGGGCCCCTGCTCTTAACATGGGTGTTTTTATTGGTATTATTTCTGGTTTCCTAGGGGCCGTTATCTTTAATAAGTACTATGATTACAATAAACTTCCGGCATCGTTAGCTTTCTTTAATGGGAAGCGATTTGTTCCGTTTGTCGTTATTTTTTGGTCGGCTGTAACCGCTATCATTTTGTCTGTTATTTGGCCGTCTATTCAGGGAATTTTGAATGATTTCGGAAAATGGATTGCTTCTTCTAAAGATTCTGCGCCTGTGATTGCTCCCTTTATCTTTGGGATGCTAGAGCGTTTATTGCTACCATTTGGATTGCATCATATGCTGACTGTTCCCATTAATTATACCCAGCTTGGCGGTACATACACATTGCTTACTGGTACCAGTGCAGGTCAGGTCGTAGCGGGTCAAGATCCATTGTGGCTGGCTTGGGTTGCTGATTTGAACAACCTACTTTCTCAAGGTGATACAGCTGCTTATCAGCAATTGCTAAATAGTGTAACGCCAGCTCGTTTTAAAGTAGGTCAGATGATTTTGTCAACGGCGTCATTGCTTGGTATCGCGTTAGCTATGTATCGTCATGTGGACATCGAGAAACGACCAAAATATAAATCCATGTTTTTCTCTGCTGCTTTGGCGGTATTTTTGACAGGGGTAACAGAACCGATTGAATTTATGTTCATGTTCGCCGCACCACTTTTGTATGTGGTTTACTCCATTTTGACTGGACTTAGCTTTGCGATGGCTGATTTTATTCACCTACGCCTACATTCCTTTGGATTTATCGAGCTGTTAACACGAACACCAATGGCGATACGGGCGGGAATGATCCAGGATATCATCAACTTTGCCATAACATGCCTCGTCTTCTTTGGATTGAATTTCACGGTCTTTCATTTTTTGATCAAAAAGTTTAACTTCCCTACTCCAGGGCGCGCTGGAAATTATACAGATGAGGAAGAGCCCTCCACAAAACAAGAGCAATTGAAGAAAACCACTACTGGTGTTGCCGAAACGATTGTTCAGCTATTAGGGGGACAGCATAATATAGTAGATGTGGATGCTTGTATGACTCGTCTGCGAGTAACCGTTAAAAATATAGAAGATGTGGCTAAAGAATCAGAGTGGAAAAAGACAGGCTCGCTCGGACTGATTTTAAAAGATAAGGGAGTTCAGGTTGTGTATGGTCCGAAGGCAGATGTGATTAAATCAAGCGTTCAGGATTATTTAGGAGTCTAATATGAGATTATTAACACTGAATTGTCATTCGTGGCAGGAATCTAATCAGCAAAAAAAGCTAGAGGAATTAGCGGATGCCATAGCAGAGCATGCCTACGATGTTATAGCTTTGCAAGAGGTTAGCCAATCGATTGATGCTGTAGTGATAAAGGATCAGATTAAAGCAGATAACTATGCTTTTCTGTTATTACAAGAGCTTCAGAAGCGTGGACTAGACGATTATCGGATGGTCTGGGAGTTTTGCCATATCGGCTATGAGATATACGAAGAAGGGGTAGCTTTGCTAACCAACCTCCCCATTATAAAGCAAGACGCATTTTATGTATCCAAGCATACAGATACGTCATATTGGAAAACCCGCAAGGTTATCAAAGCGACTGTGGAGTATCATCAGAAGTGCATTTCATTCTTTTCCTGTCATTTCGGATGGTGGGAGGATGAAGAGGAGCCCTTTCATGCTCAGTTCGAACGTTTCATAAAGAGAACGGATAACAATGAACTTACCTTCTTAATGGGAGATTTTAATAATCATGCCAAAGCGAGAGGGGAAGGCTATGACATGGTAAAAGGGCAGGGCTGGTACGATACGTTTCTACTCGCAAAGGTTCGAGACGAGGGCAGTACAGTTCAAGGAAAGATAGCCGGATGGGATCGGAATCAGGAAGGCTTGCGGATCGATTATATCTGGGTTAATCAGCCTGTCTCTATCCAGGAATCAAAAGTGATTTTTAACGGAACCAATAAGCCAGTCGTATCTGATCATTTTGGAGTAGACGTCCTGATTTGATGCTAAAAAACCAAGATCCGATTTACTAACAATCGGGTTTTGGTTTTTTTATTTTTATTTTTTTTATCTTTTCCTGAAACGTTTGTGAAAAACACCTCGTCAAAGAGTGTGAATCAAGCAAAATGGAAATTTTGTTAATGAAAATGGAGGTATCCACAATGAATAAAACCTTTAAAATGTTAAGTGCTGCTCTAGTTACCGCTGTGGTGGCTACCAGCTCCATCTCTGCTTATGCCGCTACACCACAACTAACGCAAACAAATCTTATACAGCCAAAACCAGCATCTAAGCATGCGATTTATGTAAATGGCAAAATAGTCGATCAGAAGCTAGACATATACGCAAATAAACAAAATGTACTAATGATTCCTTTGCGTACAATTTCTGATCAACTAGGCTATAAGGTTACCTGGAATGCAGAAACGAAGAGTGCTGAGTTGCAAAAAGATGCGCAATGGACAGCAGTTGCGGTGGGGAAAGATCAATACAGTGTAAATAAAATGTATGTGCAGTTAGGATCAGCTCCCGAGTCAAAAGCAGGAGTAACCTACGTGCCAGTTACCTTCTTTGATAAAGTGCTTCATCAGCAAGTAATTGTTGAGGAGGATGGGACAATAAAAATTGGCGAACAAGCTCAAGGGGTTACGAAAAAAGGCAGTATTACTAACATCTCTATTGACGAAAAGGATGCTTCTCTTAAAGGGGCTATCATGGTGAATGGATTTACAAACGGTGTGCGTTTAAACATCACAGACGAGACAAGCATCGTTAATCAGGATGGTAAAAAGCTGACCATAGCTGATTTGAAGTTAGGTCAAGAAATTGAAGTTGAACACGGTCTGGCTATGACTTTAAGCATTCCGCCTATGACCAATGCAGTGAAAATCGTGGTAAATGATAAAATGGCTACTCCTGAGGTTTTAGGAACGGTTGGTGAAGTCGTTGAAGCGAAAACATTAACAGATGGAACCGTGCAGGTAGTGATTAAAGGCGAGAAGCTAAACGACCAATCCTTTGAGATGATTGCGCTAAATCTAGCAAAAGATACTCCGATTATCGACGCAAAGGATAATAGTCCATTAAAAGCAGAGGACTTGCGTAAAGGGACAAAAGTCTATGGATTCTATGGTCCTGTGACAACAAAGAGCCTACCAGCAATTGGGCAGGCGATGAAAATCGTGGTTGAGCAGGAGTCTTTGATTCAGCCTAAATAAAAAGCTACAGCCTACGTGGATAGCTACAGATGCTATAGAGATCGTGGCTTGAATACGGACTATAAAAAACGCTTGGACGGATGATCCAAGCGTTTTTTATGTTATGGAAAACCAGGCTAATCGCTTAAGGATAAGGTTTCCCTATTTTCCGATGTTCACTTAATTATGTTCCTAGTAAATCGCTTCCCAACCAGCAGGAGTTACAAACAGACGAATCGCAATAATTTTCCGATCCTCCATTAAGGTAAAGTAATGACGATAGGAAGAAGGAACAGAGATTAAATCGCCGGGGGATAGCTCTACATCAAAGTAGCGACCGTCTGTGCCTAAAATGGCAAAAATACCATGACCATCTACGCAAAAGCGGACTTCATCATCCGTGTGATGATGTTCCTTGACGAAGTTCTCTAATTTTTTATCTAACTCTGGTGTTTTGTCACTTAAGACAATGACGTCTGCTGTAGTGTAGCTGCGGCGTTCGCTAATCTCTTGTATCTCTTTTTGGAAGGTATCTAAAATTTGCTGTTTTTCAGCATCAGTTGGCGCGTAATTATTTCGTAAAGCAGGATCTAATTGATCCACGCCCCAATATTCATAGATAACATCCTGCGAGTTTAAAAAAGCATGAACCGCCTCTCTATCCTCAATATATTCATTGGTATCGTGAAAACGTACTTTTGCCATGAAGAAGGACCTCCTAATGTTGTAATCTTATGAATTATTTATTTAATCAGACTAAATTAAATGGCAATACCAGACGCTTTTGCAGATAAATTACCTACTTGCAATAAGCGCAGTTGATATTCAAATAGAAATTCAAAAGCTTCTATATGTCTTTTTGCTTCAAAATCATTACGACCCCAGGCATATATTCCGTGGTTGCGGATTAACACGCCGGGTACATCAGGCTTGATCGCCTCTTTAATGGCCGCTGCTAACGTAGGGATATCTGCATAGTTTTCTACAATCGGGACGGTAAGAAGAGCGTTTTCCTCCCAAATGCCCAGTCCTTTGATTAATTCCTGACCATGAATAGTAAAGCTTTGCTTTTGCGCATACACCTCGGAAATCACATTGTTGGCAATCGTGTGTACATGAAAGCAAGCGCCAGCATCAGGAATGCTTTGGTAGACAACAGCATGCACTAATGTTTCGGCAGAGGGCTTCAAATTGGTAGGTTCTACAGAATTGCAATCGCCGTCAACGATCAAGTAATCTTCTGGCGATAGTTTGGTTTTATCTTTGCCACTGGCGGTCACAGCAAATTGTAAGGGTACATCGCTGATTTTAATAGAGAGGTTTCCGCTTGTGCCCGGAAACCAATCTCTTCTAGCAAACGTTAGCTTTACCTCATCTAATTTTTTAAAAGCGGCGGTGCGCTGTTCAAGTGTTGTTGTCATAGCACAATCCCCTCCTGTTTGGCCCTAATGGCTTTAATAATTGAAATCACATCATAAAAAGTAGTAAATGGTTTATGTGATAAATTTTCTTCCTGACATTTTTCCAGTAGGAAGGAACGGGCAATGACAAAATCAGCAATTCGAGACCCTTCCAAGTCAGTGATACTATCCCCAATAACAACACGTGTATAAGAAGTAGCATCATAGCTTCTAATAATGGTAGTTTTACACATTCCGCAATCTGTTTGGCAATGCTCATCGCAGGTATGCGGCCACGTAATTTTTATTCTCTCTTTGCTAAAATCACTGCCATTACAATAAATTGGGCCATCAAGCTGAAACGGAGCAAGAATCGGATGAACAAAAAAATCGATACCTCCGCTTGTAATGAGCAGAGTCACGTTTTCCTGCCGGCAATAATCCACAAACTCTGCAAAACCAGGGCGGATGCGGGCATTCTCTACAGCAAATTGAGTGATTTCATGTTCGAGTGAAGAGGGAAGCAGGGAAAACAGCTTTCCTACGCCTTCTCTAATGGATATTTGTTGTGTCAAAATTTGTTCGGTTAACTCTTCCCAGCCTGGGGGATGAAAGTGGCGCATGATTGCCACAATATTGTCTTTTTCTGTAATCGTTCCATCGAAATCGCAAAAAAGCACAAGCTGTTTCGTCATGCAGAACCTCCCCATTTTTCTAGTGCTAGTCGCAGTTCATTAGAGTCGGAAGCTGCTGCTGTAAGACTGATTCCATTCACGGATGCATCAATAGCGGCACGGAATGCCCGACCGCCTGCTGTTGCTCCGAGTGGGTGCCCATGAATGCCGCCGCCTGCGTTAACAACCTGATCTAGGCCAAAGTCGGCGTACAGTTGGGGAACCAATCCGGGATGAATACCCGCTGATGGAACAGGGAAGGCAGGTTGCAAGGTGCCGTGTTCCTCGACTAAATGATTAGCTAGCTGAGTAGCCTCGCTCTTATCTAATGCCACATTTCCGTATGGAGAAGGGAATAACACTAAATCAGCCCCGGCTAAACGCAATAGCTTACCGAGCAGGAGCGGAGCGGCAATGCCGTGATCAGGACTAGGATAATAGGCGCCGGCGAGTGCGGGATGCGCCATGATTGGCACTTGAATGTCCGGGTCTTCTGCTAGACGTTGCAGGAGATCGAAGCCAAAAGCAAGTGCATTAAACAAAAGGCAGGAAGCACCTGCATCGACAGCTTGCTTCGCCCGTTCAATAAGCTGTGAGCTAGGCCCTGTAAGGTTAGCGGCATACAAGACAGGCTTGCCGGTTTGTTCTGCAATTTCATCTGAGATGGCTTTGAAGCGTTTGATACGTTGGATAAATGGAGCTTTATCATCAGCAAAGAAAATTTCATCATCCTTAATCAAATCAAGGCCGCCTTCTGCTTGGGCACGAAACTGCACTTCTAGTTCCTCTAGTGACAAACCTGTGCATGATTTAAAAATACTCATTAATAATGGACGATCATGCACACCGGTTATTTCCCGTATTCCTTTTATGCCGAATTTTGGACCCTGAAAGCCTTGTAAAAAAGAAGGAGGAAGCTGAATGTCTACCAGCTTGATTTTCCCGTCCATTGATAGTTTGCCAAATACCCCTGTAAGAAGAGAAGGGATATCCTGTGTAAAGCATATGGTTGGATAACTAATCGTGATATAACCTCGTGTTTCACCTGACGAGGTGGATTCAAGAGGAGATACATCCGCTACTTCACCTAAATAGGGGCGTAGCTGCTCCTGCTTTGCCAGAGGAAGGTCCGTCCATGAGCCTACTGTCATACCAACTGCAATACCTTCCGCTTTTTTTTGTAAATCCTTTGCTTGAGTTAAATAGGTTACGAGGATTCGATCTGTACTCATGGATGACCTCCTTGTAGGTAGAGAATTTATCAACTAAAAACGCCCCCTTCAAGAGAAGGAGGCGTCCGATAGACAGATCATCTTCTTCTCTTATCTCTCACATAAATCAGTACAGCACGATTATGTGTAGGATTTAGCACCGTTTCGCATCGTTTATCCCGATGCGAGGGTTGCCGGGCATCATAGGGCCAGTCCCTCCGCCTTCTCTCAATAAGAGCTAGGTAATTGTTGTAATTGTCAAAATTGAAGCTGATTCTTGGAGATCATCTTATCCCTTTTTGTAACATGCGTCAACCCTTTTTATAAATAAAAACTGAGTTGAATAAATTGTTTGACATAACTGGATTACCTGTGTATATTTCTACTAACGATTCATTTATGAGGCTTTAGCTACGCAGGATAGGAACCTGTGTTCATCTACAATTACATATACTTAATGGATACCTTATCCAGAGACGGTGGAGGGACTGGCCCGATGAAACCCAGCAACCGACACATAGCCGCTAACCTGGCATGTGCACGGTGCTAATTCCTGCAGAGACATGTAAAATTCTGGTAGATAAGGGGGAACGTTTTATGAATATGACATGTCAAAACGACCTCTTTTCTTCGGAAAAGAGGTTTTCTTTTTCTTTGGTAAGCAAAGCATGGTGTGAACAGATATGGGCAGAGCATAAGTATTGGGTCATGATGAGGTGTTATCAAAAATATAAGCAAATCTCACAAGCATTTCGGGATCAAGTAAAAACGTCTCGCGAAACAGGAGAACGCGATTGGAGTATATTTGCAGAACAGTTATTACATGAATTTCAGAAGATGCGAAAACTGCCTATTGATTCAGGCAATGCCTGTAATGCCTTGAGTCATGCATTCGGTCATCTGCGCGGAAAACTTACGGAGCAAGAAAGCGGCTCCTGGCATGTCTTATTGCAAAGGAACTGGGAGGAAGCTCATCGTATATTGTTCTTGCTTGCTATGGAATATGGTGATGATTATTTGTCGCGGTCTCGCCTATTTTCACCGGAGGCTCCTAGCAGTCACACATGGATTCGGTTTCGTGGCAAAGATTTTTTTATTGCAAAGGATTTGGGGCAGTGGAAGATTCTTGAGCCATGGGAAGTTTGGGAGCGAGTCGGCGTGTATCAAGTTAACCTATTAACCAAATATCGCTTATTAGCCAATCTAGGAGGAATCGTTCATCCCCTGGCACATTACGATCAATACATCAACCGAGACTAGAGTGGTAAAAGGAGAGGAAAAGATATGGGGTATCAAGCGTTATCGGTTCAAGAATCCATTTTATACGTACAGAATCAGGGAACGATTTTTACACAAGCTGCGCCTCTTGTTAGCCGAGAAATTGGTGATGGCAATTTAAATTTGGTTTTTAGAATAACGGATGAAGAGACCGGTAAAAGTGTCATTGTGAAGCAGGCTTTGCCTTATGCCCGCGTGGTTGGCGAATCATGGCCGTTAACGCTGGACCGATCTCGGATTGAAGCAGAGGCGCTCAAAATTCAGCGAGAGCTGGTAGGAGATTTAGTACCTGAGGTATACCATCACAATTCGGAGCTGGCTTTGACGATTATGGAGGATGTAGGTGATCATAAGCTACTCCGTGCAGGCCTTATTGAGGGAGAGATATACCCGCATTTCGCTAAACATATTGGAACTTTTCTAGCTCATACCTTATTTTTTACCTCTGATCTTGGAATGAATCCTTTTGCTAAAAAGGCTAATGTGAGTAGGTTCATTAATCCAGAGCTATGTAAAATTACGGAGGATCTTGTATTTACTGATCCATATGAGGACCATGACACCAATCATTTTAATCCGCTTATCCG
This sequence comes from Brevibacillus sp. 7WMA2, assembly GCF_010748895.1. NCBI lineage: Bacteria > Bacillati > Bacillota > Bacilli > Caryophanales > Paenibacillaceae > Brevibacillus > Brevibacillus sp. 7WMA2. The sequence continues at coordinate 3,226,807 of NZ_CP048799.1, read as the reverse complement.
CCAAGACGTAGAAGCAATATGGGGGAATCACGCATTACGTCGAGAGATTGCTAAGCTAAAATACGACTTTTTGACACGAGCAGAAGCTTTGTTGCATGGTGATCTGCATACAGGCAGTATTTTTGTCACCAAAACAAGTACAAAGGTGATTGATCCCGAGTTTGCTTTTTATGGGCCAATAGGTTTTGACATTGGGGCTATCATCGCTAATCTTGTCTTAAATTATGCAGGACAGCACGGCCTCCAAGCCGACATAGAGAAACGGGAGCAGTATCGTTTTTACTTATTGGATACGATAGAAAACGTCTGGAATGAGTTTGTATCGCAATTCGTTCGTCTGTGGCATAAAAAAGCGGAGGAGCGTAGTGCGCATGTTCCTGATTTTTGGCAGGATTATGTATCTCAGGTCTTACAGGATACGGCAGGATATGCTGGGTGCAAAATCCTAAGACGCGTGATTGGACTGGCGGGTGTAGCTGATTTAAATAGAATTGAACAAGAGGAGCTTCGAGCAGAAGCCGAAAGACTGGCATTAGAGATCGGCCAATCCTTCATTCTCAATCGTAAGCATTTGGCAGAAATCACAGATATCACGGCGATCGTGCGAGAGATTACGGTTGAACGGGAGCAGGTCCTACAAAAGTAAAGTGGCAATCAAACAGAGTCATCTGCTGTCCTGCTAAACAGGGCAAGCAGGTGATTTTTGTTTTTTAGAGAATTATTGTTCAATCTATTGCATCAAAAAAGGCTAAAAAAAGGGGGAGAAGCATGAAAAATATCGTCATATCGCCTGATTTGGAGCTAAAGGAAGTTCGTATTGAGGATGCAGCAGTCACCTTTGCTTTAATAGAAAAAAACCGAGATTATTTACGGGAGTTTTTGCCGTGGCTAGATAATGTGCGAGATATAGAGGATTCGGAAAATAATATTCGCTTTGCCATTCAACAGGCAGCAAATATGCAGGGAACTCATTATTCGATTTGGTATCGAGGCCAACTTGCAGGAAGAGTTGCCGCCAATTTTATCGAATGGAATCATCGTAAAACGGTAATTGGCTATTGGCTGGGGGCTGAATTTCAGGGGAAGGGTATCATGACGCAAGCAGTTGAGGCATATCTTGATTACTTGGTATTTGGGAAGTGGAATTTACATCGGGCAGAAATTGCAGCTGCTGTACAAAATGAGAAAAGCCGTGCTATCCCGGAACGGCTAGGGTTTCAATTAGAAGGAATTATGAGAGGAAATGAATGGCTGTACGATCATTACGTGGACCATGCTGTATATGGAATGCTACAGCAGGAATGGAAGCAGCGAAAAAAAGAGAGGAAAGCTAGGAGTCCTATTTTATAATTGACTGAATTTTGGGACTTGTGGATGGGGAAGTGTTGGAAAGTGGGTTCAGCCATTCTTGTATTAGATGAAGCAACAGCTAGGATTGATAGTGAGACGGAATCGGCGATACAGGATGCTTTGAAGGTTCTAGTGCAAGGAAGAACAACTTTTATCATTGCTCATAGACTGTCAACCATTCAGGATACCGACGTTATATGGGTGTTGTCACAGGGAGAGATCGTTGAGCAGGGGAACCATGAGGAGTTAATGGAGAAGCAGGTTATCTATTATAAGGTGTATCAGCTTCAGCAAGGAAAGCCTTTAAAGTAAATTGAGAAAAAGTAGAGGGTTGTGGAAGAGTAGGGATACGGTGTATGATCTTCTAATGGAAAGGAGATCGCATACATGAAATCATCGCGCTTTACTTTTACAACATTGCTCGTAGTGGTCTTTATTGCTGGTATTACTCAGGGATTGACGCTTCCTTTGCTAGCTATCTTGTTAGAGGAACGCGGCATTTCTGCTGTTTCTAACGGTTTGAATGCTGCTGCTCTCTATGTCGGAATGTTCATTATGTCGCCATTGATGGAAATCTTTTTACGAAAATGGGGTTATCGGACATGTCTATTTATAGGACTTGTACTGGTGACATTTTCTACTTTATTACTTCCATTGTTTACATCGCTTAGTGTATGGTTTGTCCTCCGCTTGATAATGGGGATGGGCGACTCTGCTCTGCATTATACCAGTCAGATCTGGGTGACGGCAACATCTACACCAGAGCGACGTGGGCGTGATCTTTCGCTATACGGTCTGTCTTATGGAGCTGGTTTTAGCGTAGGACCATTAGCCATTAATTTAATGCCGTTTGGCTTGTGGGCACCTTTTATGGCACTTGTTGCTTGTAATCTGGTGGCTTTCTTCATGCTGTTACAAATTCGTAACGCCTTCCCACCTGAAGTAAAAGCAAACGATGGAAAAAAGGTAGTTAAATCAAGAGAAAAGTACAAGATGGTTATCCAAATGACATGGCTGGCTTTGATTCCAGCTTTCCTATACGGTTTTATGGAAACAACGTTAAACGGCAGCTTTCCGATCGCGGCCCTACGTACGGGAATTTCGGCAGAATCCGTTTCTATTATTTTGCCATCCTTTGTAGTAGGTAGTTTATTCCTACAGTTGCCACTTGGAACCCTAAGTGACAGAGTAGGACGCAAAAAAGTCATGATGTACTGTGCCATAATTGGCTGCATCGCGTTTATGCTGTTCCCGTTGGCAACATCCTCTGTACCGTTAATGATGCTGTTATTAGCTTCTGCGGGAGCAGCGGTGGGCTCTTTCTACTCGCTAGGATTAGCTTATTGTGCTGATATCCTGCCACAAGGCTTAATTCCGATTGCAGGAATTATTGCAAGCATGAATTTTAGCGTAGCAAGTATTATTACACCTAGTGTTAATGGATTCTTAATCAATTACGTTTCTCCAACCTCAATCTTTGTGGCGATGGGTGCTATGTTTATCGTTTTCTTCTTGGCAGCTCTTTTCTTCCGACCAGAGAAAGCGCAGACTACATCTATTCAAGAGTTTGAAGGAGTGGAAATGAAGTAGGATAAACGAGACCTAGCTATGACGACTAGGTCTTTTTTCTTTTCCAAAATTGTTCTTGACGCATGTAAAAAAGAATTATACTATGATTGTAATCATTATTAAAAAGTTTGCCTTGTTCAATTATATTCACCTATGGAAAAATGCATAAAGCCGCATGAACGCTGTTACCTTCGGGTAGCAGCTTCGTTTGTTTTTAGGGGAATTTTAAGTATGATTCTCTTTCTCAACAAAGTAAAAATTCAAACCAAAAAAGAAAGAAGGGTGATTGTATGTTACAAAAAGGGATGATGATTCTTTCAGGTGTGTGTGTTCTGATTAGCTGGCTATGGGGCAGTATCGCAGGGATTGATCCTGCTTGGATTGCCATTGTGGTATGCGGGGTACCCATTGCCATTACAGCAGGTAAGGAATTATGGGAGCAACGAAGTCTGAATAGCGATGTCTTGGTCACGATTGCAATCATCGCGGCTACCTGTATTGGGGAGCTACTAGCTGCGGCTGAGGTAGCCTTTATTATGATAATTGGAATGTGGCTAGAAGAGAAAACCGTTGCCAAAGCCACTTCGGCTTTAAAGGAAATGGTAGAAATGACTCCTGAACAAGCTCGCGTCATGCGAGGGGGACAGTGGATTGAGGCAAAAGCAGATTCAGTGCTAGTAGGTGAGCTGGTACTGGTAAAACCGGGTGAGCAGATACCAGTGGATGGAATTGTAGTAGCTGGTCAGGCTGCGATTGATCAGGCAATTTTAACAGGAGAGTCCTTACCTGTTGAGAAGCGGCAAGGGGATGAAGTATTCGTAGGTACTACCAACACAAACGGCTCCCTAGAAATTCAAACCACTCGTGTAGGAGAAGAAACAGCATTTGCGAAGGTAACGAGATTGGTAGAGGAAGCAATGGAGAAGAGGGCACCTGTACAGCGCTTGTTGGACAAATGGGCGGTATGGATCGTCGGAGCTAGCTTATTATTGGCTATTCTGGTGTATCTTGTTACACATGATATGGTGCGTTCTGTGACCGTTCTAATCGTATTTTGTCCCTGTGCTTTGGTACTGGCTACTCCGACTGCGATTATGGCAGGGATCGGAAACGCAGCTAAAAATGGGATTTTAATTAAAAGCGGTGTAGCACTAGAGCAGTTAGGCTCAATTAATACGGTTTTATTTGATAAAACAGGTACGCTAACAAAAGGAGCATTGTCCGTTGCCGGGATTGCACACGCGGAGCATAGTGCCCAAGAGGTAATGCGTTGGGCAGCGGCCTTGGAACAGCATTCGGAGCATCCGATTGCTACAGCTATTTTACATCAAGCTAAAAAATGGGAATTAGAACTTCCTGCTGTAGAATCCTTTATCATGCATGCTGGCAGTGGAATTGAGGGGGTTGTTGAAGGGAAACGCATCTATGTGGGAAATCCATCCTTTATGAAGGGACTAGGAATAGGTCTTGATCAGGTCCAAGGCTTGCTTACAACGAAAGAAAAGGAAGGAAAGACGAATATTCTTATTGCTTCCGAGCACAAGCTGCTAGGACTCATTTCAGTATCTGATCAGCTTCGACCTGAAGCTAGGGAAACGGTTGAAACATTAGCAAAGGCAGGTGTTGAGGTAGCGGTCGTTACTGGAGATAACAAGGGTGCGGCACGGTTTATGGCAGAACAACTGGGAATTACACAGGTGTATGCGGAACAAATGCCGGACATGAAATATATGCAGGTAGAGCGCCAACTGAAAGCAGGTCGTAAGGTAGCGATGATTGGTGATGGGATTAATGATGCCCCAGCGCTAACACTAGCTGATGTAGGGATTTCGATGGGCGTACACGGTACCCAAATTGCTGCGCAAGCGTCTGATGTGGTATTAATGTCAAATGATCTGCGCAAAATTGCCGATGTCATGCGGTTGGGTCAAAAGGCAGTACAAGTGATCCGGGAAAATCTAATCATTTCTACAGCTATTAACAGCGCTGCTATTCTGCTTGCTTTATTAGGCGTGTTGGGCCCGGTATTTGGTGCTTTCGTTCACAATATTACTTCGGTATTGGTGGTATTAAACTCTGCCAGACTCATTGGTTTTTTATCTACTCCTAAAAATTCGCGTCCATCTTCTCCGCATCATGGAGCCCATTCATCAGCCGGGTATGCTACTGATACAGGAAAGCTTCAATCTATCAATAAATTTGTCGGATTGTAAAAAGAGCAGATGGAAGCTGTACAAGGGATAATGCTACGGTCAGGTTATCCCTTGCAGTCAACATCTGCTTGCTCAGTATCAATGAACTTTGTTTCCCTCATCCAGCAATTGACTAACAGTAACAAACTTATATCCTTTAGAACGCAAATCAGTAATGAGCTCCTGTAAGGCTTTTAAGGTTTGCTTTTGATTCATCCCGCCATCGTGGAAGAGGATGATATCCCCCCGGGAGGTATGCTTTTTAACACTGTTCACAATAACAGATGAGGTGCGAGCTAAGGACCAGTCTCGCGGATCAACCGACCAATAGATGATATCATAACCCGACAATTGCACAGCATTCATTACATCAGTGGTAATCACACCCCCTGGCGGACGATAGTATTGGGGGAGGACACCTGTAGCCTTGTATATGGATTTTTCAGCTTGTTTAATTTCATCATAGATCTCTTGCTCGGTTAATTTATTTAGATCGTAATGATGATACCCATGGTTTCCGATTTCATGGCCAGCTTTTTTTATCCATTGCATAATGACAGGATATTTATCAGACTGGGAGCCCAAGACAAAGAAGGTGCCAAGAATACCGTTCTTATGCAGCGTTTCTAGAATACGAGGTGTATAAGTTGGATCTGGACCATCATCAAAGGTTAAAGCCACCACCTTTTTTTGCGTTTCAATTCGGTGGATAGGCTCATAGACCATTCGATTGGCAAAAAGACCAACAGAACCTGATGAAGTTACCCCTAACCATGCTAAACCTATGAGGGCAAGGCAGCATGTAAAGCTTCTTGCCAATCGCTTCTTCACGGTAAAACCACTCCTTTCTTCCGTCATTTCCTTCCTTAGGTTGACCGAACAGGGATAAGAACATGCTGGAAGAAAAGCGCAAAGTTTGTCGGATATGGTATCATGGAGGGAAAATGTTAAGGGCGAGAGGAGTGACATGGCGTTGGAAAAAAGCGGCTTGCTGCATGGACTAGCACATACCTATCAAGGAAAAGAACAACCTGTCGATTATTATCTTCATTTAAATGAAGAAAAAATAAGTCTGAATGAGTGGATTGGACAACAAATTTCGATTCAATATGATGGACAAAAAAATTGTATTGCTTGTGGACGCAAAACCAATAAAACTTTTAATAGTGGTTACTGTTATCCTTGTTTTACGAAACGACCAGAGAACGATCTTTGTATTGTCAAACCGCATGAATGTCATTTTGACCAAGGAACCTGTAGAGATGAGAGCTTTGGAGAATCACATTGCATGATTCCGCATTATGTATATCTGGCGCTCTCTAGCGATGTCAAAGTGGGACTTACCCGTAAGAACAATGAGTTAAAACGTTGGGTAGATCAAGGAGCCGTTCGGGCTATACCGATCGCAGAGCTCCCAACACGTCGAATGGCAGGAGAGCTTGAGGTACATCTTAGCCAATTCATGCCAGACAAAACCAACTGGCGCAAAATGTTAAAAGGTGAAGTAAAAGAAGCCGATCTAATTCAACTTCGGGAAGAAGCTTATGAGAAATTTCCGGAAGAGTTTAAGCCATTCCAATTGCGTGAAGACGAGTGGATCGATATTACCTATCCAATCTTAGAAACCTTGTCTAAAATTAATTCTTTATCTTTGGACAAGCTCGAATGTGTTTCTGGAAAGCTACTTGGTGTAAAAGGTCAATATTTAATTATGGATATTGGAGTTTTCCAGGTACGAAAACATGCCGGTTATCATGTAACGGTGAAAACTGGATAAACCAAAGCAACAGCAAAAACCATGGTCGAACGGGATCATGGTTTTTTTGCTGTGTAAAGGCGACTTCTACCCAGGTCCGACTTCTAATGTTCCCTGAAATATCACACAGATGTAAGGCGTATCTAATGGATATTGTGAAATGGAGACTCATATACTTTTTGAAAAACGTAAGAGGTGTTTTCAAATGAACAAATTCTATCGTGATACGTGGGTAGAGGTCAATTTGGACGATATACGGACCAATATATTGACCTTTCGACAGCATATACCAAAAAAAACTGAAATCATGGCAGTAGTGAAAGCAGATGCATATGGACATGGCTCCGTAGCAGTCGCAAGAGAAGCCCTAGCGGCAGGCGCTACCGCTCTAGCCGTCGCGTTTCTAGATGAAGGGATTGTCCTTAGGAAGGCAGGCATCAAGTGTCCCATACTGATCTTAGGCTATACACCGATAAGAGCAGTGCAAAAAGCATTTGAATGGAACATCTCATGCACTGTGTTTCAAACGAATTGGATAAAAAAAGCGGAAAAAATCTTAAGCAAGAAACAGGAAAAGAAGAAAGCCAATAACCATGTAGATAACAATGGAGATAACCATGCAGATAAAAATGAAGACAAATCAATAACAAAGAATGCTCAAGATAAGAAGGACATAGCCACACAGGGGCGTAAACGCTTGTCTGTACATATCAACATCGACACAGGTATGGGACGAATTGGTGTAAGGACAAAAAAAGCCCTTCTTTCTGTGGCGAAGGGTGTCTATAACAGTGAAGTGTTTCAATGGGATGGCATTTATACTCATTTTGCCACGGCAGATTCACAGAATGTCACTTATTTGAATCAACAATTCGAAAGATTTCAAGACTATTTAGGATTTTTAAAGAGAAAAGGGTTTAAACTACCTGCTATTCACTGCTGCAATACTGCGGCAGCGATGACTCATCCTGAGTGGGGATTTAATTATATTCGACTAGGAATTGGAATGTATGGATTATATCCATCTGTCTATATAAAGTCATTACATATACTTAATCTAAAACCTGCTCTGCAAGTAAAAACCCGTGTTTCAAATGTGAAGTTTATGCAAAAGCCGCTTGGCATAAGCTATGGTGTTACCTATATCGCTTCACCAGGGGAACAGATTATTACTCTTCCGATCGGGTATGGAGACGGTTTTTCGCGTTTGCTTTCGAATAAGGGAAGCGTCCTTTTACAAGGAAAGCGATTTAGCGTGGTAGGCAGGATAACGATGGATCAATGCATGGTAAGTGTAAATAAAATCAAGGCAAAAGTAGGAGATGAGGTTGTGATTTACGGTCGATCTGACAAGGAAGAGATCACACTTGAAGAAGTAGCCGAACTAATGGGTACGATTAATTACGAGGTAGCCTGCATGCTTAATTATCGATTACCACGGGTTTATACCAAACAAAATAAAATCGTCTCCGTACGTAATTTATTAGGATCGATAAATCCTAAGCCAAGAAAACAGAAGAAAAAGTAACAGAGCCCATAGGGATGGCTTTTTTGGACCATGAATGACTGGATATTTTCGAAAGGGGGATACTTTACATCCATTCAGCATGTGCATATTTCGAATATGGGGATGAACACTTCCATAAATCCATCCTAGATGTTGATTTTATGATACGTTAACAGATGTCATCATAACGTCGTTCATACTTTTCTTTTTTGAGACCCTTTGATGAAACATACATTTTATTAGAGCTATTTATAATCCTCGACTTTCAAAATCCTTTTCATAAAAGAAAGTAAATCAATCTATTATTTTTTGTTTTTATTTACAAAAATATACAATAAAGTTAGAATCAAGTTAAGAATGATAAAAGAATCATTGCAATTATTCATGCGAGAAGTGCAAATCCTTACACAATTGGTATTGAGCATGAAGGGGATGTTGATGAACCAAAATGGTTTACAAATAAAATGTATAGAGAATCTGCGAAACTTGCGGCAATGTTAGCTTATACCTATGATATTCCTGTGAATAGAAAGCATATTAAAGGGCACAGCGAATATCCAAATCAAACGCATACTGACCCAGGGAAATATTGGGATTGGGATTATTATATGAAAAAGGTAAAGGTATATTATGATAAATTTGAAGATGATGGCAGATATTAGGTTTTAACTTATAGCTACCATCAAATAAGGAGGAATTTCAACTTGAAGAATCTGTTTTATTTGTTGGCAGCATGTATTTTTCTTTCTGGTTGTGGACAGGAGAAGGTAACTTCTCAACAAGAACACAAATTCCAATATAATGGAATTTCATTAGGAGACTCTTATGATAAGGTCGTGGAGCTATATGGAAAGCCAGAATCAGAAGACAAAAAGGGGGATATAAAGTTATTAGCATACCGAAGTAAAAAGGGTCTTTCAAATACCTTGATTCTACAAAATGATAAGGTAATTAAAAGCACTTCTTATATGGAGTATCTTGATGGAGAAAAATTACCAAAAACAAAAGAAGAGGTTTTCCAGACATTTGGTACAGGTTATAAAATGGAACTAAAGGATTGCTATGAATCAACTAAGTGTGAAAATTATATATACTCGTTCGAAGATGAGATTCTAGAGTTTTTAACTTATTGGGATAATCAAAAAATTGATGTGGTAACGTTAAAGACAAAAGAAGCCGACAGTGTTCAATGAATAAGTCTTTAATGAGTGACTAAAACCCATGCTCTTAATGAAGCGTGGGTTTTATAATAAAAAAGTATGCATTTGGAATAAATTTACAATAACTTATCTCAATTTTATAATAAGGGGGGATTGTGCTTTTTAAATAAAAAAATGAATAAGAATGGAGAGTTTGGTAATGAAAAAAGTTTACCTTTTCTTGCTGATTTCCATCCTAGCTATCACTTCAAATTCAGCTTGGAATCCAACCAAAGCTGAAGCAGCAAACGCCAGTGTTGTCGCCCAAAAAAATGATAAGCTAACAAAAGAAAATATAACTTTCATAGCATCTCTTTTAGAAAACTCTGCTCCTGATGTGCTGACTGATAAAATCCTGACTAGCAAGGGTGACATTCCTAAATTAATTTGGTTTGATAAGTTGCAATCATGGACGGGTGATTTTTTATCACTTACAAGATCAAAACGATTCATTGATGGCAACTCGAAGGAAGTAATCATTTCAACATTAAAAAAATACTATACCTCTTCTAAAGCAGAAGAAATCTTTTCCTTTTATTTTAAGAAGAGAGAAAATGGTACTTATGAATGCATCGAGACAGAAGGATTCTCTTCAAGCTTGCAAGGCATTCTAGAAGGGCTAAAAGTAAATATCCAAAAGAAAAATGCAACAAATACAAGTGTTTTGTTTGAAGGTTTTGGATACGACTCCTTTAACTTTAAGGAGACGCGGAAAAGTGCAATAAAGGTACAATTCAATCTTGTTAAAAATAAGGATCATTATCTCATTAACGATATAATTGACCTAGATTAAGTTTTAGCTGATATTTGCTCTAAAAGACATTATATCGTTTAATTGCAAACTAAATTAGCAATCCAGGAACGTCTGAATATTAAATTCAGGCGTTTTTTGATGTATAAAAAGTAATTTATGTTTTAGTCAAGCTATCCACTAGACTGTTCCTATTTGGAGTCCTCATATGAAATTATATAGTAGTAAAACTAGAATTCCTCAGGCGCGATGTCGGTATTATTTTTTTCCTAAAATAAGAATATAACCAGTATCCCTTATGAAGAGATAATTGAACGCTATGTTGAAATAGAACATCGAGTCGAAGTCTTGGATGATATATTACAGTTGTGCATTGAGGTCTCAAGCCCTTCTTTGATGACTAAGATGGCAAAGAAATTCCTTGAGAATTCTAAAGAAGAAACATATGTACTATTAGAGCATGTATTTTGTCTTGCTAATAAGACTGCAAGCAATGAGGTTAGACTGTCGCTATACAATACAATTATTAAATATGCAAGGGTACACGAAATTCCCATGTACATAGCCAAATCATCCCTAGGCTGCACGGAAAACTTTACGAAACCCAGTAGGGGGAATAATTATTATTGCCGTTATTTTGCTATTTATGACCAATTTAGGGAGATTTACAACATGTTTATTTAAAGGAGGTTTCATTTCCTTTAGTTGAAAATGAAACCTCCTTTATCTCCTCCAATCATAAACATCCTTTGTTACATCTAGTTCATGTCCATTGATTATGACTGTTTTGTTATCCACCCAATTGATTGAAACAGTATCCATTTTAGAATCCCAGTAGATATTGTTTTTTTCCCCAGAACTATTTGTAACGACTTCAGCCCGGATCGAATCGGGTACTGTGGCTCCACCTTCAACTATGTAGGCATTTACGCTGTACTTTTTATCAGATGATGCTACTGTATGAAGTAATTTCCCTTCTGGAAGATTATACATTGCATAAAAGAAATGATAGAACAAAGCTCCCATAACTAAGGGTATTAAAAGCAATATACTAATCGCCCACTTTCATTTGTTCACAAATACCCCTCCTAATTAACATCTAAGAAAGTAGATACCTTATTATATAGAATATAATGTAAAGTGAGGAATTAAAATGAAAAAATGCTATGTTTATATAGTACAAAATCATGAATTTTAAGAAGCATCGAAGAATAATTTAAAATAATGTTGATAAATTCTTTCTGTTGACTTGATTTGTGGTTGAGTAAGAACTGGTTTGGTACTTTATATTAAAAGGATAAAAAAGAGGGTGATACAATGGGCATTGTTTCATTTTTCAATATCGTTAACACAGTAGGTATCCTGTTGTTTGTGCTACTAGTAGGCATCATGTTTTTCAGAAAAAAAACCGACACCCCAAAAAATATATACGTAGAGGTACTGTTTCTTGTTTTCTTAATTGGGTTTGATGTATACATGTTTTTAAATGATCAAACGGCAATTAAACCTTTAGCTGTATCTTTACTAACAATCGCTGCTTGCCTTCAAATAGCAAAACTAACTAAGAGTTTAAGAAAAAGCAACTAAGCAAAAGGGCTTTATGTGGGTCCCGATAATAGTCATTATGTAAAAAAGCGTCCGAACTCAAATTTGGGCGTTTTTGATATGTTTATATAGTACAAAATCATTGTTTTAAGAAAGCATCGAAGAATAATTTAAAATTAATTGCTGATAAATTCTTTCTGTTGACTTGATTTGTGGTTGAGTAAGAACTGGTCTGGTACTTTATATTAAAAGGATAAAAAATGGTATAATATTCATATTGATTATCTTTTAGAAGGTATTCCTTTTATGAAGAAAAGATTACAAGTTTTCATATCGTGCACTTTATAGTGTATCAACTGAATTTTTTCTTAACATATAGACATAATGGAAACTAGACTACATAAACTAAGTGTTGCAGGCAATGGATAAAAGAATATTTTCACCTAAAGATGATGAAACAGGATAAACATACATCAATGGGTAACCGATTAAGTGAAATAATGAAAAAACGCAATAAACAACAGACTGTTAGTAATAGGACAAATATCCACTAACCGGAATATCCTTCTGTGCAAAATGTGGAGGTATGGCGAGGGAAAAGATATACGTTTCGATACTATAGATGCTCATCTACTCAAAACGATGGTGATAGAAAGTGTACTCAAAATGGAATAAATGCTGAGAAACTTGAAAAAACTATATATGATGATTTACTCGAAGAATTTACAAAAATGAAAGAAGGAAAATATGTTATTGACAACGAAATTGAGGTTAGATCGTATAAAGAGAATTAGAGAAGCTGAATAAGGAAAGAGAACAGCTAAAAAAGAAGCAGGTTCAGGTTGTAATGAATATGGATTTATTTGATGATGAAGGAAGTACAGAAATATTACTGGGGCTGAAGCATAAAATCTAAACATTAGATCAACAAATTTCTTAACTAAGAGACAAATCATTGGATCAGAAAACCATGCTAAAAATGTCTCTAAGGGTAAAGATGTAATTGAAAGAATGAAGGCTATAGTTTAGAGGATTTAGGAGCCTTACAAGTATTATTTCAAGATGTAATAGAAGAGGTGAGGATTTTTGACAAACGCACAAAATATTCGTTTGTATAGTTACGCAAAGTGCGGCACATGTCGCAAAGCTAAACAATGGCTGGATACCAATGAGGTTACATATACAGAAATCCCAATTGTTGATACTCCGCCATCGAAAGAGGAATTGCATCAAATCTGGCAAAATAGCGGGTTGGATATTCGCAAATTTTTTAATACTAGCGGTCAATTCTATCGTGAGCTGAACCTGAAGGAGAAGCTGCCAACAATGCCAGAGGATGAAATGCTAGAGCTACTCGCATCCAATGGTAAGCTAATTAAGCGACCTCTTATCACAAATGGGGCAAAGACAACACTCGGTTTTAAAGAACAAACCTTAGAAGAAATGTGGGGCAAATAACCCAATCTTCTAGTCAAAAAGGGAAGAGTCAGATACCGATTTTCATGACAATCGGGCAGCATACATAGAGATTGAGGATCATTGTCAAACAAAAACCACTGTTTAATAAAAATTATTACAAATTAATATTGACTATAATCTATTGGTTTTGATATCATAACTCTTGTAAATAACATTTACTATTCCTTAAGGAGGTAATATATATGGCACAACGTATTATTGGTCTTCAAGCTCCTGATTTTTCTATGGAAACAGTATCCGGTGACGGAAAAGAATTCGGTCGTGTTTCTCTTTCTGACTATAAAGGTAAATGGTTGGTATTGTTCTTCTATCCACTAGATTTCACTTTTGTATGTCCAACTGAAATTATCGCTTTGAGCGATGCATATGAAGATTTCAAAGATTTGGATGCAGAGGTACTAGGTGTATCTGTTGACTCTGTACACTCTCACAAAGCTTGGATCAACACTCCACGCGACCAAAATGGTCTTGGCGGTTTGAACTACCCACTTGCTGCTGACTTCAACAAAACAGTTGCTCGTTCTTTCGGCGTGTTGGATGAAGAATCCGGTGCAGCTTACCGTGGTCTATTTATCATCGATCCAGAAGGCGTTGTTAAATACCAAGTAGTAACTGATATGAACGTAGGACGTTCTAACGATGAAACTCTACGTGTTCTTCAAGCTCTACAATCCGGCGGACTTTGCGCAGCTAACTGGCGTCCAGGCCAAGCTCATCTAAAAGGATAATTCCTGATTTAGATTGGGTATCGTGTACACAAACAAAAGGGTCTAACTTTACAGTGTTAGGCCCTTTTCTATATTAAAGGAGGCATGAACCATGCGTTTACGTGAAGAACTTCCAGACTTTCCAGGCATCACAGAATGGGTAAACGGTCAAGTTTCTAAGGCTGATTTGCAGGGCGAAAGAGCAGTTCTTGTACATTTCTGGTCCGTTAGTTGTTATATGTGCAAAGAATCTCTACCACAAATTAACGAGTGGCGTGAAAAATATGCAGATCAGGGCTTAAAAGTTATTGGTATTCATATGCCGCGTTCCGAAGCTGATACAGATATTGCGAAAATTAAAGAAACCATCGCTCAATATGAGCTTACTCATCCAGTAGCGATTGATAACGAAATGACAACAACTGATGCGTTCCAAAACGAATATGTTCCTGCCTACTATCTGTTTGATGAGACAATGGCACTTCGTCATTTCCAAGCAGGCGAAAAGGGCTTAAATATGGTCAAAAAACGTTTGCATCGAATTTTGGGTATTGAAGAGGATTAGGGTCCTTACATGTCCAATTATGTAGAGGGGAAACTCTAAGAAGACCCCCGTTGCTCATCCACTTCAAAAGAAGAGGAGCAATGTCGGCTTTGCCGTCACCAGAAGTCTTGGATAAACATCCGAGTGTTCTACGAAAAAAGGAGGAAGTTAGATGGAATTTCCAAAAGAGTTACGTTACAGCGAAGAGCATGAATGGGTACGTGTAGAAGGCAACAAGGCTTATATCGGTATTACTTCTTTCGCTCAGTCCGAACTAGGTGACATCGTATTTGTTGAATTGCCAGAAGTAGGCTCTACCATCCAACGTGATGAACCATTCGGTAGTGTAGAATCTGTTAAAACCGTATCTGAACTATATGCTCCAGTTACTGGTAAAGTATTAGAAATTAACGCTGCTCTAGAAGAGGAGCCTGAATTGGTAAACACATCTTCCTATGACAAAGCTTGGATGATCGTGGTTGAGTTGTCTGATTCCAGCGAGTTGGATAAGCTTATGGATGCGGATAAATACGAGGCAATGGTAAAAGAATAATCAATAGCGCTCACTAACGTTATGAACAAAAAGATCGGTTATCAGAAACCGATCTTTTTTTGTTTTCGTAACCTTTTTGCAAACATTACAGAGTGATACTCTTTTATAATGAAGGAAAGGTATGTAGTTTAGTTGGAGGTTTTCTACCATATGATTATGAATTTGAAACAGTGGAGTGCTGGTGTACTGTTGGTAGGCTTATTGGCAGGGTGTACACCTGTTGCTTCCCCGAATGAATTATTGAAGGCTCCCACCTTAAATAAAAATCAAGAAGAAGTAAAAAAGGCAGTACTAGCTAATTTGCCGCAAGGAAGCTCGCTTATGATTCCACGCAATAATTCTGATGAAAATGGAGCCATTATCGAAAAAGACTTAAATGGCGATGGAAGTAATGAAGTTGTAGCTTTTTATAAGCAAGGTGAATATAACGTGGGATTTATTGTGATGCAAAAAACCGAGAATAGCTGGCAAAAGGTTGGACAGATCGAGGAGACGGGTCAGGATGTCGACTATGTGGCCTTTGAGGATGTTTCAGGAGATAAGGAAAAAGAGATTTTCGTTAACTGGATGGCAAGTGAGGGTGTAGACAAAGAGTTTGGCGGATACAAGTGGACAGATGGACAAATGATTCAAATTTTAAAAACATCCTGCAAGGAAGCTATCGTAGGGGATTTAGACAAGACAGGGGTATCAAAGGCCTATGTGTTCAAGCTGGATCATGACAAAATGAAAGCTCCTGCGGAAGTGTACCAGTATGACAAAGCGACTTCGAAAATGAAAATGATTCAGCAATTGGGATTAGATTGGTCGATTAATGGATATGAAAATATTTTATTAGGCAAGGCATCTAAAGAGCAAAATGGGATATTTTTAGATTCGGGTATCGGTGCCCATTCAGGGCAAACGGCACTTTTGGTCAGTAACAAGGGAAAGCTAACACAGGTAGACCTGTCGAATTATGATAACGTAATGTATAAGCCTTATTCTACTTTTAGTAAGGATATTAATAATGACGGAATTATCGAAATCTCGACTTTAGTACAGCCGGTGGGAGCAGAAGATTTGTCCATGGTTGATACGCCTTGGATTACAGAGTGGTACCAATGGAACGGTCAAAAAAGCCTGATCAAAGTAAAAGAATCCTATGATGACGATAGCAATGGATTTCAAATAAATATACCAAACTACTGGTTCGGACATTATACGATCAGGCTGGTCACTACAAAGGAAGCAGGGGCGATCACCTTTTTATACCTAGATTCTCAGGGAAAGCTATCAGCCGAGTTGTTTACCATTGATCCGATTAAAAAAACAGAGTGGGCGAGTAAAGAGAAGGAGTTAAAACAACAAAGAAAAGAGTATAGCGTTATAGATGAAAATGGTGAAAACATCTTTATTGCTCGATTCCCGACTAATATGAGCAGTGTTCCAGCAAAGGAACAACCTGCTTATCGAAAAATGCTATTTAATTTGCAGCAGATCCAAGAGATATTTCGAAAAATATAGGTGAATAGCAGGGCATCTAGGTACAAGGCAGAAAGGAGCAAGGGGAGAGATGAAAGTACTATTGCTAGAAGATGAGGAATCCATCCGAGGATTTGTCCGCATTCAATTTAAACGAAATGGGTTTGAAGTATTAGAGGCACAGACAGGCGAAAAGGCGTTGGAAATTGCTAAGAAGGAGCCAGATATCGCTATAGCTGTATTAGATGTAATGCTTCCGGGCATCAGTGGTCTGGAGGTTTGCCAGGAATTACGGAAAATGTACCCGCAATTGGGGATTATTATGCTTACTGCTAAAGCTCAAGAAGTAAATAAGATCGAAGGATTAAATTTAGGAGCAGACGATTACATTACAAAGCCCTTTAGTGCCGCCGAACTGATTGCCCGAATGAATTCGCTAAAACGACGGGTAGAAACGATACCTTCCACTGTAAAACCAGGTGAATTGATTACTTCTGGCCCATTTACCCTGCGATTGACGGATCGAAAAATGATCAAAAATGGGCAAGAAATAGATTGCACGCCCAAGGAATTTGCAATTATCCACTTATTAATGGAACAAAAGGATCGTGCAGTCAGTCGCGATGACATCCTAAATGAAGTTTGGGGAAAACATTACATTGGGGATTTAAAGGTAGTAGATGTGAACGTTAGACGCATCCGCCAGAAAATCGAGGATGACCCCTCCAAACCGAAATATTTGGAGACAGTCTGGGGATTTGGTTATCAGTGGAAAGAAGGAACGTAAAATATGTATGGAATAAAAAAACGTCTAGTCATGAATTTTACCTTTGTCGTATTAATGGTAATTCTAGTACTAGGAAGCTCGTTTGTTATAGGAGTCCGTAGTTTTTATTATGGTGGTGCAGAACAGGCGCTACTTAGCCGTATAAATGTGTCTACGAACTTTTATAACAAATACATTCAATATTATAATCTGCAAAGTAAAGCAAAATATATTTTCGAGCATACGTCACAGGATGATCTCGCACATGTAGAGGTCATTGATTTAGATGGTAATGTGATTTTAGACTTTAACGGTTTCACTAAACGCAAAAGTGTACTTACACAGGATGTACAGGATGCATTAAAAGGTGACACAGGGATTTGGGTGGGAAAAAGTGAAGATACAGGGGAACATATTCTTGCAGTATCTAAGCCACTCACCTTTTATAATTCAACAGCAGGAGTCCTGCGTTATGTGACCTCTGTTGAAGAGATCGACAAGGTTGTGAACCAGATTACACTGCTTGTGTGGAGCATTGGCGCTGGTCTCGTTCTTTTATCTCTAGTCTTAAATTTGATTTTATCTAAGCGAATTATAAGCCCTATTGTTGAGCTTACGGGTGCGGCTAAGTCAATGGCAAAAGGTGATTTTAGTCAACGGGCTAGGCAGGCAGCAGATGATGAGATTGGAACGTTGGCCGAAACCTTTAACTATATGGCGAGCGAATTAGAGAAGGCTGAGGAGATCAAGAACGACTTTATTTCTTCTGTCTCCCATGAATTGCGAACTCCCTTGACCTCTATTAAAGGCTGGTCTGAGGTGGTTCTGACAGGTGACATGGAAGATAAGGAAGAGACACGCCTAGCCATGCAGATCATTGTGAAGGAAACGGATCGACTCACTGGATTAGTAGAACAATTGCTAGACTTTTCCCGCTTGCAGGCAGGAGGAATGGAGATTCATAAGACAGAGCTAGAGGTGAATCAGCTCTTAATGGATGTCCAGCAGCAGTTTTCTGCTCGTGCCTTCCAAAAGGAGATTAACTTGGTGACAGAAACTCCAGATGAACCCTTGTGTGTATTAGGAGACGAGAATCGCTTAAAACAAGTGGTCATAAATCTGCTTCATAATTCAATGAAGTTTAGTGAGGAGCACACTACTATCACAATTCGTAGCTATCGAGAAGATCAGGTAATTATTATAGAAGTCATAGATCAGGGAGCCGGAATATCGGAAGAGGAATTGCCTAGAATTACAGATAAATTTTATAAAGGTAAGCATAAGCAATCAGGTAGCGGCATCGGATTATCGCTGTGTTTAGAAATTGTAAAATTACATCAGGGCACACTTCATGTAACGAGCAAGGTTGGCGTAGGTACAACGATTCAGGTCTGTTTACCTATATATGAACAATAAGAAGAGTGAAGATGAATATCAGGATTTCATTGAAAAATCATCAGAAACGGCTATAATCAAATACGGGATTGGTAGAATTATCATTGGTGAAACTGGTAGCATTTTAAACCTAGCATATCGGAAGCTTGTAAGATACAATCAAGGGACAATAACGATTTTGTACTTGTGTGTCTGTTCAGATAAAAACAAATAAGAGTTCGACCACATGTACATGGAAGGGAGAGCTTATGGGTTTTTGCTGTGGAGCAGGGATGATTGGCTCTTTTGGAACACTTCGTCACGTGGAAATTCTGGTGCACAATGTACCAATCATGTATTGTCCGGTTTGTAATCGTACGAGAGTTCATCCGACCGTTGAAGGTGAGTATGAAATTCTTGTTGAATATGCTCAGGGAGATCACGCTGCAGAAGTGGATTTCGCAGAGTTTGTAGATTTGGATAAGCTGTCCGAGCTGTTTGAGAACTGTTCAATGACAGATCAAGGTTCTTATGATGAGAGTCTGAAACGACAAATTGACATCGCCCTTGATTTGCTAGGTATAGCCAAACAAATGAACGATTTGGAATGGCGAGAAGCTTTAACAAACAGATTAACAAATTTAAGCCATCGGTTACGACAACATCACGCCAATGAGCGAAAGACAAAAAAAGCCTTTTAATAGGGGCTAACCAGTGAACAGTTGATGGAGGTCAGCCGTTTAGGAGGATTGTATTCGATGCTTCAACTTCAAGGTGTTCATCATATTGCTCTTAGCTGTCGCAATGTGATGGGCGTAGCTCAGTTTTTTCAAGAGATTTTAGAAGTACCGATTTCTCTTGATCAATCGGGAGAAGATGAGCCAGTTTATTTCAACATTGGGCCTTATACACGAATTGGTCTACATCCAACTACCAAAGAGCTAAATATAAATTCCGGTCACGTGGATCACATTGCTTTTGCAGTGGCAACACGTGATGAATTAGACTATCTTGTTGATAAGTTGGAAGCGGAAAATATATGTTACCGTGGGCCGATTGAACGCCCAGGAAGTTATAATCTTTATTTTGAAACGCCAGACGGTCACCACTTGGAGATACGTTTGGACAAGGATGAAGAGGATGAAACGGATGACGCCTAAGTAGGCGTCTTTTTTCTTTGTGTACATTTGATAAACTTCTACAAAAAAAAGGTCTGCCTTCAATTGGAAAAGGCAGACAAGAAAGGAGTTTATAATGAAAAAGGGGGTACTAATGGGTGAGTAGTAGGTAATTTACCTATCTACTAATTATTACCTATTATGCATTATTTTTCGGAAAATTTCAATCAATTTTTAATATTTTTTTAAAAAGTTAAATCAGTTTCCGCATATTCAACAAATGATCTTACCAAATTTTTTCGTGATATTTATTCCGTGATAAAGAACGTAGAAATATGACGATAAAAACTGTCTGCGGTAGACAGCGAACGACAAAGGCTCCAATTCCTCGCCAAAGGTTTCGACTCACAAATTTACGAATATGTAGGTAGTGAATGGATCGTGATGTGAGCGGAGGGATGACAATGGCTTCTCAATTAAGAGCAATATTGTTTGAAGTGCAAAAACGCTTGGAACGAAAAAGATACCTACAAAGTTTGATGAAGGATTGGAATCGCCATATTGGTTTTAAATTAGAAGATGGAACACTTGATAGCTGTTTAGTCTTTGCTAATGGAGAAATAATCGTAACGGAGTGGAATAAGGGGCATAAGGCGGAGGTTGTTGTAAAAGGGGATGTCCAACGCTTACAGATGCTTTTGACCGGTGATGAGCTCTCCTATCGCTATGCTAAAGAAAACATTGAGATGAGAGGACACGTCCGAGATCAATTAAAATTAGATTCCCTGCTGCGATTGTCTTTGGAGAATGAGAAAAAGTTAGCCTAGTTTTAATATTGCATTTACTCGTAGATATCAATAGTATATAAATTATCCCTGCCACTTTTTAAAAAGGGGCTGTTTGTTTTTGCTGATGAAACGGAAGATAGAATCCATTTACTAGGCTCATACCTAGATTTCAATGAATCGTCTCTAGTTATTCACATCTTTTTCAAAAAAAACGCAAAATCTTGTAGCTTAATTGATCCAATGTGATATACTAATTACAAAATAAATCATGATATAGCCCACATTTTTTACGGTTGGGGAAGGAGATACATTTACATGGAAGCCAAAACGGTTAAGCGTCTATCAGAAGTTCTTGCTGGTGCCAATGCTCATTATAATTTGGCTGTACCCAAGTTGATTGAAGAAGCAGTTAAACGTGGCGAAGGAGTTCTGACAGATAAAGGCGCTTTAAACGCGCTAACTGGCAAATTCACAGGGCGCTCTCCGAAAGATAAATTCATAGTTGATGAACCCTCTGTCCATGACAAAATTGATTGGGCCAATAACAAACCCATTCAAATCGAAAAATTTGAGCAATTACATGCGGAAGTTCTTGCTTACCTAGAAAAAAAAGAGCTTTATGTTTTTGACGGATTTGCTGGAGCGGATCGTAGCTTTCGTTTACCCATTCGTGTAGTAAGTGAATTTGCTTGGCATAATCTGTTTGCTCATCAATTGTTTATCCGTCCAACAGTGGAAGAATTAAAAGGGCATCAAGCCGATTTTACAGTTATTTATGTTCCGAACTTCAAAGCAAATCCGGAGGTTCATGGAACCAATTCTGATACATTCATTATTATTAGTTTTGAACAGAAGGTAGTTTTAATAGGCGGAACAGAATATGCCGGTGAAATGAAGAAATCCATTTTCAGCGTGATGAATATGCTGTTACCTGAACGCAATGTGTTATCTATGCATTGTTCAGCTAATGTTGGCCGTGACGGAGATGTGGCTTTATTCTTTGGCTTGTCAGGCACAGGGAAAACCACCCTATCTGCTGATTCAGACCGCCGTTTGATTGGCGATGATGAACATGGATGGTCTGATCAAGGAGTCTTTAATATAGAAGGAGGATGCTACGCAAAATGCATTCGTCTTTCTGAACAAGGGGAGCCACAAATCTGGAATGCAATCAATTTTGGTGCCGTGCTAGAAAATGTAGTGGTCGATCATGCTAGTGGTATGGCTAATTATGATGATGATCGCTACACAGAAAATACACGTGCGGCTTATCCTGTAGAATCGATTCCAGGAGCCGTCATACCTGGTGTGGGCGGTCATCCAAATGTGATTCTTTTCCTAACAGCAGATTCGTTTGGGGTAATTCCTCCAATCTCTAAATTAAACAAGGAACAGGCAATGTATCATTTCTTATCTGGCTATACGAGTAAAATGGCTGGAACAGAACGAGGTGTAACCCAGCCTCTAAGTGAATTCTCCACATGCTTTGGCTCTCCTTTCTTACCATTGCGTCCTATCGTTTATGCAGAAATGCTAGGGAAAAAGATTGATGAGTCTAATGCGCTTGTATATTTGGTGAATACGGGCTGGACAGGTGGACCTGTGGGAGTTGGAAGCCGGATGAAATTGGCATTTACGCGTGCAATGGTAACGGCTGCTCTTCATGGAGAACTGGAAAAGGTAGAATACGCTACTGATCCTGTGTTTGGAGTGCAAGTGCCAACTACTTGCCCAGGTGTACCTAGTGAAGTGCTACAACCACGTCAAACATGGACAGATAAGGATGCCTATGATCAGCAGGCAAATGAATTAGCTAAGCTGTTCCAGGCTAACTTTGCTAAAAAGTTCCCGAAAGCAACTGATATTTCACAGGCTGGTCCTGTCGTTAAATAAAGAGAACGTAGTAGAAGACCCGGGCATTTCCCCGGGTCTTTTTGTTTGTTATCTGGCTTTTGTGTCGAGTCCATGACAAATCAAACTCGTAAACTTTGCTAGGTTAGGGAATTCTGCTACACTGTGGGGAGTGACTAATAGAGAAAATTTCTCAAGTCTGCATCAATGGATACGTACACCTAGATATAAAAGGTAAAAGTAAGTAGCAAAAGAGGCTGGATTATGTAAAAGGGAAGGGGCAACTGCACATGAGTAACGATAAAAAACAACCTGAATCCACACTTTCTTTAAAAGAGTGGGCTGTAGCGATTAAAGCATTAGGGGAAGGAAAACAAATTATTACTGTCCGTAAAGGCGGTTTATATGAAGAAACAAGAGATTTTAAGCTAGAAAACGATACATTTTATTTGTACCCAACCTATGAGCACCAAAAAGCAGAGATGATCAAACCTGAGAATCAAGCTGATCTGGAAGCAACTCTTGTAGGCTGGAGCCTTGATAAACCAACTGTAGATATCGAATACTTTGCTCATATTACAGATGATATAGAAATTTTAGATGAAGCAAAAATTCGTGCATTGAACCCTTACCATATTTGGACGGACGACTTTGCTGATGTTCGTCTGCACTGGAAAAAGAAGAAACCACTGCATATTCTATTTGCCCGAGTTTATAAATTAGACAAGCCAGTGACGATCGAGATTGCTGAAGAATATAAAGGCTGTAAATCTTGGCATAACCTTTTGTCCAGCCTTCCGCAAAATGGTTATACACCAGTACTAAGCGACGAGGAATATGCACGTACCCGCCAAGTCATTATGGATGTACTAACGCAGGAAGAGTAGCCTCTCTCTTTGGCTGTAACATGAGGAAAATCCCACTATGCTAGTAGTGGGCTCTTTTCGTCTTATGAGAAAACAGTTATGTAAAAAATGGATCAACAGTTAAAAATAGTCCGTTGCAAATAGAAAAAACATCATGTTTATACAAGGGATTTTACCGCTTTATAATAGGCTTATCCTGATTTAAGAAACATTCATGTTTTATAAATATGGCAATAGTTCTTTCCTTGCTTTCTTAGAATTATTATTATAAAATGTATTGAGAATGGATTGAGAATGCACAGGTTTTTCGATAGGATAGTATAGTGCTTGTCTACAACATCGTGAAGACTGTTTGATCATAATATATGGAGGAATGCAAGATGGCTGCTGTACATCTACAGATTAAGAATTTACGCGCAAAGATTGAGGAGAAGGAAATCCTTAAAGGCTTGAACCTAGAGATCAAAGGTGGGGAAATCCACGCGATCATGGGACCAAACGGAACAGGTAAATCTACATTGGCATCTACGCTAATGGGACATCCTAAATATGAAGTAACTGATGGTGAAGTTATCCTAGATGGTGAAGATCTATTGGACATGGCTGTAGACGAACGTGCTCGTGCAGGTCTGTTTCTAGCTATGCAATATCCATCTGAAATCACAGGCGTAACGAATTCCGATTTCTTGCGTTCTGCTATGAATGCTACTCGTGGCGAAGGAAATGAAATTTCCTTAATGAAATTCATCCGTGAGATGGATAGCAAAATGAGTACATTAGAAATGGACGAAGCGTTTGCTCATCGTTACCTAAATGAAGGTTTCTCTGGCGGGGAGAAAAAACGTAATGAAATTCTACAAATGATGTTGCTTCAGCCTAGTCTCTGTATTTTAGATGAGATCGACTCTGGTTTAGATATCGATGCTCTTAAAATCGTAGCAAAAGGTGTTAATGAGATGCGCGCTGAGGATCGCGGTTTCTTAATCATTACTCACTATCAACGTCTACTAGACTATGTGAAGCCTGATTTCGTACATGTTATGATGCAAGGGCGTATCGTAAAATCAGGTGGCCCTGAATTGGCAGAGCGTCTAGAAGCAGAAGGTTATGATTGGATTAAAGCTGAGCTCGGTATCGAAGACGAGACCGTTAACGCAGAATAAGAGGCGAAGGAGGTCGAGACTATCATGAGTACAGAAACACAACTTCGCTTTGGTAAAGAAGCGATTAAGCAATTTTCCCAAGCGAATCAAGAACCAACCTGGTTTTTAGAAAAGCGTCTAGCTGCATTCGAACAAGCACAGACGCTAGCTCTTCCTGTGTTGGAGAAAACCAAGATTGATAAATGGAACTTCGATCAATTTCACCCGTTCCAACTAGAAGCGCGTGTAGACAACATCGAACAATTGGATGAAGTCGTAAAAGAACAACTGGATGATAAAGACATAACCAGCCTGCTCGTACAGAAAAATGCGTCTGTAGTCTACCATAAGGTGGATGAAGAGTTGAAAAGCCAAGGCGTTATTTTTACTGACCTTGCTACAGCGCTTCGTGAACATGGTGAACTTGTGAAACAATATATCTATTCACTTGTCAAAGAAGACGAGCACCGTGTAGCTGCTTTGCATGCAGCAGTGGCAAATGGCGGGGTATTCCTGTACGTTCCAAAAAACGTAGAAGTGAAAATGCCATTGCAAGCTATTTATGAAGTAGCAGGCGAAGAATCCCTACTAGCACCTCATATTGTTATCGTAGCAGAAGCTAATGCCCGTGTAACTTATGTAGATTCTTTTGTATCTGCAGAGGGAACCAATATGGTAGCAAATAGCGTTGTAGAAGTACACCTAGGCGCTAACGCACACGTACAAGTAGCGTCTGTTCGTTCCTTCTCTACTGAGGTTCACGATTATGTATACCGACGTGCCTTGATCGGCCAGGATGCTAATATGGAATGGATTTTGGGCGAGATGAACGATGGTAACACAGTAGCGAACAATACCTCCATTTTAGAAGGTAAAGGCGGAAACGCTGATACCAAATCCATCACTGTAGGAACAGCTAAACAACGTCAAAATCTGACTTCTCAAGTGCAGCATATCGGAACGCATACTGAATCCAATATGTTGAGTAAAGCAGTAATGACAGATGAAGCGGTTGCCATCCTAAACGGAATTACCAAGAT
Source organism: Brevibacillus sp. 7WMA2 (assembly GCF_010748895.1). NCBI lineage: Bacteria > Bacillati > Bacillota > Bacilli > Caryophanales > Paenibacillaceae > Brevibacillus > Brevibacillus sp. 7WMA2. The sequence continues at coordinate 3,201,246 of NZ_CP048799.1, read as the reverse complement.
TGAAAAAGGCGCAGAAAAAGCAAACGGTGTGCAAGCAGAAAACATTTTAATGCTATCTGAAAAAGCTCGTGGTGATGCAAACCCAATCCTTTTGATTGATGAAGACGATGTAAAAGCTGGTCACGCTGCTTCTGTTGGTCGCGTGAGCGAAGAAAGCTTGTACTATCTAATGTCTCGCGGTATTGAACGAAAAGAGGCTGAGCGTCTTGTCATTATTGGATTCTTGGACCCAGTGGTTGCTGAGATTCCGATTGAAGGAGTGAAAAGCAAGCTACGCCAAGCATTGGAAAGGAAGTTAGGACGATGAACGCACATGAAGTCCGTAAATTGTTTCCTATCTTACATCAAGAAGTAAATGGGCATCCATTGGTGTATTTGGACAGCGCCGCTACTTCTCAAAAGCCGATTCAAGTTCTTGAAGCGGTAGATAAATATTATCGCAGCTATAACTCTAACGTTCATCGCGGCGTCCACACGCTTGGTACGTACGCGACGGACGCTTATGAAGGAGCACGTGAAAAGGTACGTGCGTTCATCAATGCCAAAGAAACGGCTGAAGTAATCTTCACGCGCGGGACGACTACCGCATTAAATACCATTGCAATCGGGTATGCTCGCACGTTCCTTACTGAAGGGGACGAGATTGTAACCACGCTAGTTGAGCATCACAGCAATTTTATTCCTTGGCAACAAGCAGCTAAGGCAACTGGAGCAACTTTCAAGTTCATCCCGTTAGCTGAAGATGGAACGATTACCCTTGAGGCAGTGAAAGCAACAATCACACCACAAACCAAAGTGGTCGCAATCCATCACATCTCTAACGTTCTCGGCGATACAACTCCCATCAAGGAAATTGCTAAAATCGCACATGAAAATGGCGCTATTTTGGTTGTGGATGGTGCCCAAAGCGCTCCACATAAAAAAGTCGATGTACAGGACTTAGACTGTGATTTCTATGTCTTTTCCAGTCATAAGATGTGCGGGCCTACAGGAATCGGTGTCTTGTATGGAAAACGTGCACTCTTGGAAAAAATGGAGCCAGTTGAATTTGGTGGCGAAATGATCGATTTTGTATATGAACAGGATTCTACATGGAAGGAGCTCCCTTGGAAATTTGAAGGGGGAACGCCGATTATCGCTGGGGCCATCGGACTTGGGGCGGCGATTGATTTCCTAAATGATCTGGGCATGGATGAAATTGAAGCACATGAAAAGAAACTGATTAGCTATGCAATGGAACGCATGAAAGAATTGGATGGACTTACGATTTACGGTCCTATCGAACATAGAAGCAGTTTAATTACTTTTAACCTGGCGGACGTTCATCCGCATGATTTGGCAACGGTTTTAGATGCAGAAGGTATTGCTGTACGTGCGGGCCATCATTGTGCACAGCCGTTGATGAGATGGTTGAAAGCTACCGCTACTGCTCGTGCCAGCTTCTATCTGTATAACACAGAAGAGGATGTGGATGCCTTAATCGCTGGGTTGAAAAAAGCGAAGGAGTATTTTGGAAATGTCTTCTCTTGATGATCTCTATAGACGTGTCATAATGGATCATTATCAAAAACCACGGAATAAAGGAAAGCTAGAGGATGAAAGTGGATTGGTGATCAATCTAAATAATCCAACCTGTGGAGACAGTATTTCGTTATCGTTGCAAGTAGAGAACGGTATAGTTATGGACGCAAAATTTCTCGGGGAAGGATGCTCCATTTCTATGTCCTCTGCTTCTATGATGACGGAAGCTGTAAAAGGAAAAACCGAAGAGGAAGCGTTGCGCTTGATTCAAATCTTCTCTGATATGATGCAGGGAAAAGAGCCGGATGACAATATTGATTTAGGCGATATTGAAGCTCTGCAAGGTGTCTGCAAGTTTCCAGCGCGCATTAAATGTGCAACGCTCGCCTGGAAGGCATTGGAGCAAGGTATTAACCAGACGGACGTGAAGTAATATACCCTCCAATTGAATTGTGAGGCAAAAGGAGTGAACGATATGGCGAAGAAAGCCCCTGAAATCCAAGAGTATCAATATGGATTCCACGATAAAGACGTTTCGATTTTCCGTACGAAAAAAGGTTTAACTCGTGAAATCGTAGAAGAGATTTCGAAAATCAAAGAAGAACCAGAATGGATGTTGGAATTCCGTTTAAAAGCACTAGACATTTTCTATAAAATGCCGATGCCTAAGTGGGGCGGCGACCTTGATGAATTGGATTTCGACAACATCACTTACTATGTAAAACCATCTGAAAAAGCTGGTCGTAGCTGGGATGAGGTACCAGAAGAAATCAAGGCTACCTTTGACAAGCTAGGTATCCCAGAAGCTGAGCAAAAGTTCTTAGCTGGTGTATCTGCACAATATGAGTCTGAGGTTGTTTACCATAACATGCAAGAAGATTTAGAGTCTCTAGGTGTTTTATTTACGGACATGGACTCTGCTGTACGTTTATACCCTGATATCGTGAAGGAGTATTTTGCGACAGTTATTCCGCCAGCAGATAATAAATTCGCGGCGCTTAACTCTGCTGTATGGTCTGGTGGTTCCTTCATTTACGTGCCAAAAGGTGTAAAAGTAGAAACTCCACTTCAAGCATACTTCCGCATTAACTCAGAGAACATGGGTCAATTCGAGCGTACACTAATCATTGCGGACGAGGATAGCTTTGTTCATTACGTAGAAGGCTGTACGGCGCCAATCTACAGCACAGATTCCTTGCATTCTGCTGTAGTTGAAATCATTATTAAAGAACGTGCTCGTTGCCGTTATACAACGATCCAGAACTGGTCTAATAACGTATATAACCTAGTAACCAAACGTGCTGTAGCGTATGCTGATGCAAACATGGAATGGATTGATGGAAACATCGGTTCCAAGCTAACGATGAAATATCCTGCCGTTATCATGAAAGGACCGCGTGCTAAAGGTACAGTTCTTTCTATCGCAGTAGCGGGTAAAGGTCAGCATCAGGATGCTGGTGCGAAGATGATCCATCTAGCGCCTGATTGTACTTCCACGATCGTATCTAAGTCTATTTCTCGCGATGGTGGTAAAGTAACATATCGTGGTCTAGCTCAATTTGGTCGTAAAGCAGAGGGTGCTAAATCTAACATCAAGTGTGATACATTGATTTTGGATAAATTGTCCACTTCTGATACGATTCCATACAATGAGATCATGAATGACTACGTAACACTTGAGCATGAAGCGACTGTATCTAAAGTATCTGAAGATCAATTGTTCTATTTGATGAGCCGCGGTTTAAGTGAAGCGGAAGCTACAGAAATGATCGTAATGGGCTTTATTGAGCCATTCACAAAAGAATTGCCAATGGAATATGCCGTTGAAATGAACCGTCTGATTAAGTTCGAGATGGAAGGGTCTATTGGTTAACCTTGTTGTATCAAGGGTTTTCGGGTTCGGAAAAGGGGCTTGCCCCCTTTTTGCCCCCTTTTTTAAAATTGAACATACCGCTCGTACAGACTCAAAGCGTCATCCTCGATCTTCTTGGTGACGTGAAGATATGTATCAGCAGTTACTTTAACACTTCCGTGTCCGAGTCTCTCGGACACGTATTTTATATTTACGCCCGATTCCAAAAGATGAACAGCATGGGTGTGGCGTAAGGCATGCGGTGAGAGGACAGGAACTCCTGCGCGATTACGTACTTCTTTGAAATACTCCCGTACCACGTTTGTACGTAACCATCTGCCGTCTTGTTGATGGAAAACAATATTCTCTTTTGTAGTACATAAGGCAAACTTCTTTTTGATTGACTTTAGTGTCTTTAGAAATTTTAATTCTTTGGAGGTGTATAAATTGGTCTATGCCATAAGTGATGATCATAATATGAACATTGATGGATGTAACTTGAGTTGAAAGAATATTTGGATAAAATTATCTTTAATGGTATAATAAGCACGTGATGTTGTAGTGTAAGAAGGAGGGTAGGGTTTGAAAAAAATATTTTTGTCTGTTATAGCTTTAGTGATTGCATTTTTAGTTATTTATAATTTTGAGTGGCTTATTGGCGGTTATTCATACAAGAAAGAAGAAATGAAAAGTCAAATAGAAGCCTATCTTATAAATGAAAAGAAATACAAAAAAAGTGATATTACAGAAATTAGAGTTGATTATCTAAGGAAGTTCGATGCGTATTTTGCTAGAGTCATTTTTAGTGACGAGAAAGACAAAACATATGGCTATAGCATAATTGATGGAGAGGTCATGCAAACAGGTATTGCAGCTTCTAAGTATAAAAAAGATGTTTTAAGTGATGAAACAAAAGATAAGGAACCAAAACATAAGGAACCATAAAAAAGTTACCTGTCAAATGGCAGGTAACTTTTTGTACTCTTTTTTAGAAATTGCCTTGGGTAAGTACAGTGGTCACGTCTGAACTGTCTTCCAGATCGTAAGGAGCAGAGATTTCTAGTTCAATTGGAGATGTGCCCCCTGGCCCTGGTACATATGTCGTAGATGTATTCAATCGAACACCAGCACCAAAATAGTATGCATTCCATACAATTTTTGAACAATATGTTTTGTACTTATAATTGTATAAATCAGAGATGGCATATTCTACATCGTCATATTTTTTTACATACCATTCTGCCCAATCTGCTGCCTGGTTCCGAATCTTGGTTCGATTGTATCGAACTACTTTCGTCCCATATTTTTTACTTACATTTTTACCGAAAAACCTCTTAATTGGATTTTTTTGTGGATGAAACCCTGGCCCTAGTATTTCAACAACATTTTCTGTATCTATAACAATCGCAGCGTGACCAGTAAGTCCTTTAGAACTGGTATTGTTTGTTATAAGAATATCCCCTGGTTTAATCTCAACTCTTGAATTCGGATAAGTTGCTTCGACTGGAACATCCTCTGGCTTATTGATTTTCTGTCTTTCTATTTCAGAAGCTGACACACCTAAAGCCCCAGTAAATATTAGTGAGACTGACATCAACGACATAAGTAATCTTTTTTTAAACATATTTAAGCCTCCGAATATTTGTTATTCCTTCTCCTAGCTTATAAACAAAATCTTGATAAGAGTCATTCAATATCTTCTATCTGTCTTCAATGAATAGCTGAATCACGGCTTTATTTGTTATACAAGGTTTTCTGTACAGCTTATTCACATGAAAGACAACTACTTTTTCGAAAAAAATGTTTTTTTTCATTTAAACGCAAAGGCGTGGTAAACTTGAATGGAGCATCATTAATATGCTCTGGTTTTTGGGGTGTTCCTAAGCTTTCGTAGGGCATTTGGGAACATCCCGTTTTTATTACCCGTTTAAAATCCTTCTTTCGACATCTACCTCTACAATCGCCCCATGCTAACATCAGTCAACTCCTTTCTTTGAAGATTCTTTCTTTGCTATCCTCCTTTCTTCTGGTATCCACAAAAAGGTAAAACTAATGTAATTTTCTAAAATTTATATGGATTACCAGTTATTGACTTAATTATATATCAGTATAAACAAATTTTCCTAACAGAAATTTTGTTTAATTCTCCCAAAAAAAAAGAGAGGTTATCCTCTCTTCTACCATCCTTCACCTACACTTTTTGAAGAAACTGCCGTATCAAATTCTTTAGCCTCAAAATTCGTTTCTGTAATGCCGTACAAGGAGAGAATCGCTAGTAAGAAAATTATTCCTCGCTTCATGGAAACCACCATCTCTTTCTGTCATAACTTCGACAAATTTTTCTTTTTGCTCAGATGTCGCAAGATAATCATATTCATAATACTTCAAAATAATGCTACGGACTCTCTCTACATTTTTAAACATGATAGCTAGCTCCAGAGCCTCAAAGATGTATTCAAACCCTTTGTTGCTATCCTCAATTATAAAATAATATGAGGCTAATGCTTGATAAAGTTTTAACTTATGTCTTTTTGTAGGAATGCCTGTTTGACAAGCAATTTTTTGGATTTGTATTTCAAAAGTACTAATCAGTTTTTGAATACTTTCAATATCTTTCTTCTGTAAATATGTTTCAATAGCAACTGGCACTAACATAAATATTTCAACATCAGTAGCTAAACTAGCAAAGCTGTCAATATATTCGACATGGCCCATTTCTATTGAAAATAATAATTCATTTAATTTCGAAATTTGCTGATATCCTTCATACTTAGCATATTCCTTAGTTATAAGTAATGCCTTATCATAATCTTTCATTTCTCGATAACTAAAGGATTCATATAGTAAGGCTTCAGCTATGAAATTGCTATCGTTTAACGTGATGGCTAATTCCTTTAATTCTGCGGCATACTTTAATAGTTCTCCCCATTTTTCTACAGCATTATAAAAGGTTAATATTTTATAATACGCTTCTAGTTTATATTCTTTTGGAAGTAGAGGAAGGTATTCTAAAAGTTGGTGTAGCGATTTATAACCAGAGACAGTTAGGTCTACATCTCTAGCTATTACAAATCGTTTAAAATAACAAATGGCTACTCGTTCATTACGTGTTGTACTTTTCTTGATCACGATATCGTACAAGGGCAAACTGTAGTTTCTTTGATCGGAGGAAAATATGAATTCTGCCATCTTAAAAGTATTTTCAAGGAGTCTTTTTCTATCAGTATCCTCATTGATTAATGCCATGATCTTTTTTGTAAGATCATATCGTTCAGCTTTGATACAACTTATGAAAAATTCTGCTGTTTTAATAGGGGACATTTTTCCCGATTCATTAAAACAATCCCCTAAAAATTCCTCATAAAAAGTATCTTCTAGTAAGTCTAAAGCTTTCGTAATAGCCACTAATTGAGAAAGTGTTATTTTTTGTCTATTGTTAAGTATTTGACTGATGGTGACTGATTCAATTTCCGTTGCCAAAACAAGGTCTTTTTGTTTCCAGCCTTTACGATCAAGTGCTTCTTGTAAACGTTGACGTAATTCTATCTGCGCACCTACATAATTGTAATCTAAGACGTGCATTAAACCTATCCCCCTTTTTGATGTTGGAAAAATAAGTAAAATATTCCTTTGTATCTTACTTTAATTAGATAATATTGTAAATAAAAATAAAAGTATAAGAGTAATATTTTTAAAAATATTAAGTTCCATTTTTTCTTAACAAGCATCTCTGCAACCATTTTCTTGTTTTCATGAAATTTTTCAACCAAACTTCATAGTAACTCCCTTTTTATTTTGGTTTAGCGAGGCAAAGATAATGCGAAAGCCCTCTGACGGAATTTAAACCGTTAGAGGGCTATTTTGGTTGATAACATGTAATTTTACCCATTGATTAATCTCCTCACCACAGGAGGGAAAACATCGCTTGTATTGATTAAAAATTTTGAAGAGCATACAATGGCTACAATCGGTCAGTACCATACAACTAGACGAAAGAAGTATGGAAAGGACAAGCATAAAAAGAGAGGATTGTTAGCGATGGAAGATATTTTAGACCAGGTAGCAAGACTAGGAAAACAATTGCATCAAAAAGATATAACCTTTGCCCTAGGTGGCAGTACTCTATTATACAGCTTAGGATTAGAAACTACCTTTCGCGATATAGATATCACCACAGATGCATCATTAGACAAGCTAAGCGAAGCATTAACGGAATATCCTGTGACAGTAGAGATTTCGGGTGATGGTATATACAACACTCATTATCGCTTATCGGTGGAGCTACATGGAAAAGAGATTGATTTTATGGGGAGTTTTTCTGTGAAAACAAAAACGGGTATATGTCATCTTCCCTGCCTGCCAGCTTACGAATGGAGAGGCATCCCAGTCTGCGCTCCTGAGGTATGGGCTGTAGCTTATCACCTAATAGACCGTAGTCAAAAAGCAGATAGAATATATGGATATCTTGAAAAGAACGGTACCAATCTAGATGTTTGTAAACGATTACTGCAAGAACCGTTGCCTGAGGAGGTTAACATAAGATTATTGTCCCTTATCCAATTATATTCATAGTCTTAACAAGGATTGAGGAAATAAGCATATTTCTTGTCTAGTCGATAGGAATATCCTGTCCTTTTTTTGCAGATATTACTTTTATATACAGATGATACTCCCGACTTCCCTGCTAGCAAAAAACTTAGAAGATGTATAGGAATAGGGGGGACAAGGTAATGTCTACATTCATGAAGAAAGAGATTTCTCTCCTACATTTTATTTTAACCATTACTAGCATTGAAATTGGAACAAGTATTTTGACACTTCCTGCAGAGCTTGCACAGGCATCTGGAACGGATGGCTGGATTTCCATTTTGATTGGGTATGTTCTGTCCACCGTAGTTAGCCTATGCATTATAAAGGTCATGTCAAAGCATCCAGGAAAGACAATGCTGCAAATCCTCCATCTTTATTTCTCCTCTATAATAGGAAATGTAATGATGGTTATCTGGATTGTATATGGCTTTATTAGTGCATTCTCTATTTTTGTTTCGAGCGTCTACATTATTAATGAATGGATACTGCCAAATACACCTAATTATTTTATCAGTGTTCTATTTATTGTTCCCATTTACATGGCAATACGCGGTGGCATTCGAGTGCTTAGCGGATTTCAGGTTGTTGTGTTTTTTTCAACTTTATGGTTATTACTAGTCCTCCTTTTCCCTTTAGATCAAAGTCATTTCGTGTTTCTGCTACCAATTCTAAAGGAGGGGTGGGAGCCTGTTATTCAAGGTGTACGGATCGCCGTGTTTCCCTTCCTAGGCTTTGAATTGGCCTATCTTTTTTATCCATACATAAAGAATAAAGAGCATGCCGCAAAAGGCATTATTATTGCCAATGCAATCACTTTGCTGATCTATTTGGAAATCACTATTATATGTTATATGGTTTTTAGTCCTGATGAGATTACAAAGTATATCTGGCCTACCCTAACATTGGTCAAGCCGATACATTTCGCATTTTTGGAGCGCTTTGAAATTGTCTACGTCTCTTTTTACATCCTCATTTTTTTATCATCCGTTATCCCATATCTATTTTTTGTTACAGAAGGTATCTCTGAGCTTACGAAAAGAAGAGAGCGGTCACAGCTATATATCATTTTAGGGATTTTTATAGTGAGCTATCTGTTTTATCATCCGTACTTTACTAACATAAACTTGTTAAATATCCTTTTAGCTCCTTTTTCTTATATCGTAGCTTTTGCTTTTCCCGTTTTCTTTTGGCTATATGTGATGCTTGTACCAAAAAGAAAAGGTACTTGATTCATTGCTTACACTACATCGACAATAAAGCTAAAAACCCTTGCCTATGACGCTACGTCACCCTGTAAGATGGGAAAAAGCAAGAGAGGAAGAAGACGACTTTCTGCTAAGGAAAGTCTTTTTTTATTGGTAATGAAAGCAGAAAATACGGAAAAGCTTAACAGGAATTGTTCATTGAAGGGAAAGGCTAAAAATGTCTAAGACGTCATTTGTTTTACATGATACAGTATCTATTTATAAACAGATGCTCGCAACCGTAACACCCGCAAATCAAATAATAGCAGAGTCTTGTTTTTTTGAATAAATGTCGATACAAGCATCTTTATAAATTCAGATACTACAACAAATTTTGACACTAAAATATGTAGGCTTTTCATTGGAGGAAATTAAAGCTCTTCAGCCAATCCAGCCAGTCGATTTAGAGGAATCATTACAGATGCAAAAGAAATTGCTGGAGGAAAAACGGGAGAAGCTTGATCAAGTTAAAATCGCCTTTCCCCATGCTGTATACGGAAACAGAGGGAATATATATTCAGAAAGCGCTAGCCGTATATACGAAGCGTCAGGCCTTGGAGAATGGTCAAGTAGACATGTAAACATATTTGAACGGTTAATCTACTAGTGAATTCCGGAAGAATATGGTAGAATATTGAAAAAGTGTTAATGGCAAGGTGTTGGTTAACATGAAATTCATCCAATCTTCCGCGTGGAATTTACTGGCAATCGTTCTTTGTTCTCCGTTACTATTTCTCACCATGTATATGGATTACAAACAAGGTAGCGCATGGATGTATTTATTGTCCATGATCTTATTGCCCTTGTGTGTGAATCAATTCAGATATATGCTGGGGGGCATTGCTATTTCAATGGTTCTAACCATAGCTCTTGCACACTATTTTATGGGTGGAAGCGATGCTTACTTTGAGCCATTGACAGCAGAGCTGGTCGCACTAATTCTTTCCGGGCTGTACGCTTTTCCACAATTGCTGATATATCAGGTAATTAAACTTGCTTTTCAGAAAGAAAGGTCAGAATAAAATGAAAAAAAGCGGTTACAGTCGATTCATCAGTAACCGCTTACACTACTTTTTTTAGAAATTGATTAAAAACCCTTGTATTTTTAAAATAAATCTGCTATATTAGTTCTTGTATGAAACATATGGACAGGTGTCCGAGTGGCCGAAGGAGCACGATTGGAAATCGTGTAGGCGGGGTCGACCCGTCTCGTGGGTTCAAATCCCACTCTGTCCGCCATTTTACTTTATCTTTTATTTTCATACATGGCGGTCGTGGCGAAGTGGTTAACGCATCGGATTGTGGCTCCGACACTCGTGGGTTCGATTCCCATCGATCGCCCCATCTTATTTTAAAGACATATAACTGCTACGATTAAAACCCCTTTGTTGTTCAAGGAGACTTGAAGACAAGGGGTTTTTTGACGAATTCGGGTATTTGATGGAACCGTATGTATGATGTAGCATAGGCTTATATATGGAGAATTTTCAAGAGAGGGGGAGACAGATGTTTCTGCTTAAAATAATGCTATTGATGATCGCGTTTCTTTTCCTGCTTTTCTTCCTCTATCTCATATCTAAGAAGAAGGAGTGTACGAAACAGCCAGAAATGCTAAAGGTCTGGCTGGGTGTGGTCGAGCAGGCGGTTTCTGAAGCAGGATCTCGCTCTATACAGCATTCTCAGAAACAAGAGTCCCCAGATATTTATCATGATGAACCAAAAAATAAGCAAACAGATGTGACTTGGCAAAAGTGGATCAAGTCGCATTATCAAGCATTTTTTCATGACCAACCCATTGATCAGGTTTCGATTCAGCAGGATACAGAGGAGATAGCAGTGCTTCTGTACCCGTGTAACCGCACTCGAGGATGGTTTACGTATGCGACTTGTGGCTGCGCAATAAAGAATGGCACAGAATATATCATTAGCACTTATGAAAAACATCAGGAATTGCCTATACTGATTGAACACATTATACAACAGGCTGTAGAAATAGACAGTTCTACTAATGAGCAGCTCTTTTCGAGCGGTCAACCATTTGGGACACATCATGGTTTTACACATGTCATTTGCCTGCCTCCTGTTTTTGAACCAGAAGGGTTTGCCCATTTTACCGATGGAAAAGAACTTGTAAGCATATACATGCTAGTTCCTTTATGGCACACAGAGGCTGAGTTTGTGACACAAAATGGTTGGTCTGAATTAGAAGCGATCTTCATAGAAAATGATGTAAATACTTTAGAATGGAATCGAGCCTCTGTCATCTAAATTAGATGATTCGGAGGTTTCTTTTATATGGGGATAAAGTATAAAATAAAATTGATATCATCAAAGCATGAAGACACTCCCATTGAAAGAATACGGAAAGGACAAAAAAATCATGGAAATTATCTGGAAATTTTGAAACCGTATGCTAATCGAAACGTATAAACAAGTGCAAGATAAAATGATTGCACCCTTTTACGCACTTGACTTAATTCTAGGATGAGGTGTTTACATGGGGACATGGGATATTATTTTTATTAGCTGTATAGGACTTGGATTCTTGTTTGCTATTGTGTTGATGTTTGTTGATCATAGTCATGCCCTTACAGGTGGTCTAGAAAGCCCTGTATTACAACCTGTTTGTGTTGTGAGTGCTATTACAGCCTTTGGTGCTTGCGGCTTTCTTCTGCATCGGTTCACATTACTTTCCATCACAAGTGTCGTGTTACTTTCGGCTGGTAGTGGTCTACTACTTGCTGCAGTGGGGTATTTTATCTGGATTCGCCCCATGAAAAACGCTGAAAATTCTACAGGCTATTCGCTTACTCAATTGGAAGGGCAATTGGGGGAAGTTGTTACCACCATTCCTGCCAAGGGATATGGAGAAATTATCATTACAATGCTGAGTGGGACTAGTAACCAAATTGCCTCTAGCCAAGATCAGGTTATGATTCCTCAGGGTTCTCGTGTCATAGTTGTCAAAGTAGAGGATCATGTTCTACAAGTGATTCCCTTTGAATAAATGCTAGATGAATACATAAAGGAAGGATGTTTGCTAATGGATTTTGACATCATTGTGCTTGGACCTATTATTGCTGTAATCGCTGTTTTTGTAATCCTTGGTATTGCGTTTTGGGCTAGATACAAAACAGTAGGTGCTGATGAAGCAATGATTGTAACGGGGAGTGCACTTGGTACCAAGAACGTACTAACTGACGAATCAGGCAACAAAATTAAGATTGTACGAGGTGGAGGTACGTTTGTTCTACCAATTTTCCAGCAAGCGAACTTTTTAAGCTTATTATCACATAAATTGGATGTATCTACCCCAGAGGTGTACACAGAGCATGGTGTGCCTGTGATGGCTGACGGTGTGGCAATTATTAAAGTTGGCGGTTCTATAGAAGACATTGCTACAGCGGCGGAACAATTTATGGGGAAACCAGATGAGTCGCTACGTGCTGAAGCTCAGGAGGTTCTGGAGGGGTATCTACGTGCCATCCTTGGAAGCATGACAGTAGAGGAAATTTATAAGAATCGGGAGCGCTTTGCTCAGGAAGTGCAGGCAGTAGCTGCTAAAGATTTGAAAAAGATGGGGCTGTCTGTTGTAAGCTTTACCATCAAAGACGTTCGAGATAAAAACGGTTATTTGGCTGCGTTAGGTATTCCGCAAATTGCTGCGGTGAAAAGGGATGCTAGCATCTCCCAAGCAGAGGCTGATAAAGAGTCGCGCATCAAGCAGGCCCAAGCCGAAGAGCACGCTAAAAAGGCTGAATTATTGAAAGAAACCAACATTGCTGAAGCAGAAAAAGAAAAGGAACTCAAAATTTCAGAGTTTAAGCAGGAACAAGACAGAGCGCGTGCTACAGCCGACCAGGCGTATTCATTACAACAGGCAAAGATGAAACAACAGGTTACTCAAGAGGAAATGAAAGTAGACATCGTACGCCGTGAGAAAGAGATTGAGCTAGAAGAAAAAGAAATTCTGCGTAGAGAGCGTCAGTACGATGCGGAAGTAAAGAAAAAGGCGGATGCCGATCGCTATGCTGTAGAGCAGGCGGCTGAAGCGGAGAAAGCGAAGAAAATGCGTGAAGCGGATGCTAAAAAATATAGTATCGAGGCAGAAGCGAAGGCACAATCAGAACAAAAGCGCTTAGAGGGTCTTGCTTATGCTGATGCAGAAAGAGCACGCGGTACAGCAGAAGCGGAGGTAACTCAGCTCAAACTGGAAGCAGAAGCCGAAGGGAAGCGTAAACTGGCTGAAGCATACGAAAGGTTTGGTCAGGCGGCTGTATTAGATATTGTGGTCAAGATGTTGCCTGAGTTGGCCGAGAAGGTTGCTGAACCAATGAAAGCAATCGACAAGGTAACAATTATTGATACTGGTGGTGGGCAAGGAGACGGTGTAAATCGTTTAAGTACAAATGTCACTAAATTAATGACGCAGTTACCAGAAATGCTAAAGGATGTCTCTGGCTTAGATATGAATGAGATGATTGAGGGCTTCATGAAAAAGGGGCAGGTAGCCGCAACAACAGAGATCAATCATGCTAAAGCTGAAGTTCTGGAAGAAGCTTCTGAGGTTAGTAAGCTAACTGAGCAGATTCCACAAGAAAAATAGGCTCGTGAGCACTGATAACTGACTGGAGCTGTCATAGTTTTGTAAAGATCGATTGGTTGTACGAACCCTTCTACCGAGGTTTATTGAGGTAGGAGGGTTTTTTATGAATAATCATTTGTACAAGAATCAATACACTTTACATACATTAGGGGGGTATAGTAGTATAAGAGAACGATAATGTAAATGATAAATCGAAAGGGGTTTGAACAAGATGGAAAACGTCGTATTACAAGTACAAGGTATGTCGTGCAATCATTGTGTGCAAGCGATTGAAAAAGCTGTAGGTAACTTAGAAGGAGTTACTTCAGTCAAAGTTAGATTGTCTGAGGCAGAGGTGGATGTAGCTTATGATTCTACGAAAGTAACAGTAGAAGCAATTAAAGAAACGATTGATGACCAAGGATATGATGTAGAATAAGAGAGAATAACGTATACACTATATAGAGAATATGAGAAAAAGGGGGGAATGAAATGGAGGGAGATTATCAACAGCTTGTACCTGATGAAAAGGAAAAAGGATGTTGTCAGGAGCGAACCAGTCATCATTCCGAAAAGCTAAAGGGGAATTTGCAATCCCGATTGAATCGAATTGAGGGACAGGTTCGCGGCATCAAGGGTATGATTGAAAAGGATGTCTATTGTGATGATGTACTAAATCAGATAGCTGCTGTTCAATCAGCGCTCAATTCCGTAGGGAAGATTCTGTTGGAAGGTCATATGAAAAGCTGTGTAGTGGAACGCATTCAGGAAGGCGATCAGGAAGTAATTGATGAGTTGCTAAAAACAGTGGCAAAGCTAATGAAATAACATGTATGGATTATAACCTGCTAATTAAAGAAAAGCTCTCTTTTGTGTGTATATGAGAACACGTAAAAGAGAGCTTTTTGTCAGTAATCAGTATAACGAGTAATCTGTTGTATAAGAATAATCAGCCTATACTATTGAATCTTAATTTCACCGCTAATAATTTTGTTGCGGAATTCCTCTACTTTTTTCCAAACATCCTCAGAGATATTTTTACGGGAAGATTCAGATAAGCCGACACCATTTTCTTTTAAACCAAGGGAAAGTGTTTTCCCACCTTCAAATTTACCAGTCATGTAATCGGTAGCTACTAGATAAGCTGCTTGGTCTACACGTTTCATCATGGATGTAAGTGTCACGTCATCCCCGAATACAAGAGATTGATCCATGTCTACGCCAATAACCCACACGTTCTCACCTTTGCCTTTACGGGCTTTTGCTTCATTAAAGACACCGTCTCCAGACGCACCTGCTGCGTGATATAAAATATCAGCACCTTGGTTGTAGAGTGAGGATGCAGCGGATTTACCAGCATCAGGTTTATCAAAGGCACCAGTATAAATGGTGTTTACTTGTACAGAAGGATCAGCCGCTTTTACCCCAGCTAGGAAGCCTTTTTCAAAGCGTTTTGTAACAGGGATCTCAATACCACCAACAAAGCCGACTTTCTTTGTTTTTGATGTTAATGCAGCCACGACCCCAGCTAGGAAGGAGCCTTCTTCTTCTTTAAATACAACTGAAGTAACGTTTGGAGCTTCAACGACTGTATCAATAACCGCAAGCTTTGCTTCAGGATTTTCCTTTGCTACCTTTTGTACGTGTTCCATGATTGGGAAGCCGATTCCAAAGGTTAAGTCCCATTTTTCTTTCACAAATTGGTTAAGGTTTGGAATAATATCTGCATCGGAGCTGGATTGCAGGTATTGTACCTCAGCACCTTTATCGTTTTTTACCTTTTGCAAGCCTTCCCATGTACCTTGGTTAAAGGAGTTATCATTTACGGTACCTACAGAGGTTACCATCCCGATTTTTACATTGCTTTTAGCATCTGAGGCAGGTGTTGCTTGTTTTTGGTTGCCGCATCCACTTAATGCCAAAGGTAGTACTAATAGAAGTGGTAGCGCACGGCTAATCATTTTTTTCATGTTGTTTGTACCTCCAAAGAAAATGAGTAAAGAACGGCATTGCCGTAGCTCAAAAGCTAACAGAAATGCCGTTTTTATAAAAAGGTGTTACATTTTGTCTGGTACTGTAATTTCACCACTAATGATTTTTTGTTTAAACTCTTCGATCTTTTTCCAAACATCCTCGGAGATGTTTTTCTTTGTGGATTCAGCTAGTCCAACACCGTTCTCTTTCAAACCAAGAGATACCGATTTACCACCTTCAAATTTACCATTTAAAAGATCAGTAGATACTCGATATGCAGCTTCATCAACACGTTTGATCATAGATGTCATTGTGATATCTTCGCCAAATACTTTGGATTGATCCATATCTACGCCGATAACCCATACGTTTTCGCCTTTAGCGCGACGGTCTTTTGCTTCGTTAAACAAACCATCACCTGTAGAGCTTGCTGCATGGAACACAATGTCAACACCGCGGTTAAACATAGAGGAAGCAGTAGATTTACCAAGATCAGGTTTGTCAAATGCCCCAGTGTAGAGGGGAACGATTGTAATATCTGGTTTAGCTGCCTTTGCACCTGCTGTGAAGCCTGCTTCAAAACGTTTGATTACAGGCATTTCAATACCGCCAAGGAAACCAATTTTGCCCGTTTTACTACTTAGTGCAGCCGCTACACCAGCAAGGTAAGCCCCTTCATGCTCTTTGAACACGATGGATGTTACGTTTGGTGCGTCAACAACAGAGTCAATGATAGCAATTTTAGCTTCTGGATTTTCTTTCGCTACTTTTTGTACATGTTCGGACATTAAGAAGCCGACACCAAAAGTTAGATCCCATTTCTCTTTAATAAATTGATTCAAGTTTGGAATGATATCACTATCACTTGCAGATTGCAGGTATTGAGTCTCTGCACCAGTGTCTTTTCCAAACTTTTGCAAGCTTTCCCATGTCATCTGGTTAAAGGAATTATCGTTAACTGTACCAGTAGCAGTAACCATTCCTACTTTTACGTGTTTTTTTGCTTCTCCAGATGCGTTCCCGGTTTCAGGAGCTTTTGTTCCACAGCCGCTTAGAGCGAGTGAGAAGGTCAAAAGACTAGCACCGAGGATTGAATAAAGCTTTTTCATGATGAAAAATCCTCCCTTTTGTCTCTGCTACGTTTTGTTTAAATTGGGCAAACGATGAAATTCTATCAGACAAATAAACAAACGTCAATTGTCAGATTATTTACGTAATGAATCCAGCTTCAAAATTCTAATGATATTCTGCTCATTTACAAGCAGGGTTATGTAATGTCCCAGCATTTGAGGATTGTCGAAAAAAGGAGTAAACTAATTATGGAAAGATTTTCTGTTGATTTCTAATGAGAAAGAATATCGGGGACAATGAAACAAGTTTATACAAAAGGAAAAAGCTTGGCGGCAGGTCAGAAGCGGTTAGATTATCTCGTATGAATGCCGTTGTACATGTCCTTGGCTAATTTGATACAAAGCTAAATCAGGTATCTCAGTTGCAAATGACAAAATCCAGTAGCAAAGCTGAGGATAATGCCATCCCTGTATATCTAGGGAAGAGGGAACGGCAGGAGAGAGCGGGTGAGTGTGCAAAACGCCAAGCCAGCTTTCTTGTTGTTTTTTCATCTGGGCTATGCTTTGAAAAAAAATAGATGGACTTATCAAAAAAGTGTCTGTTGAGGCAACTTCCGAAGAAGCAGGATAGGATGAAGTAATCATGTTTTGATGACCACCTAGTAATGCAGTAAATTCGTAAGGCAATTGCTGTTTTGCTGCTACGAGTAGTTGAGACACTAGTGTTTTTGAGATAAGGATCGACTGATCCGCATGAGAAAAGGGAGAACCCAATAGGGTGTGGTTCATAGCTACTATTTCTCCTTTGAGTTTAAAGTGAAAGAAGGTTTTCTCTTGAGCAAAAACCAAAACATTCAAATTGGCGTATGCGGCTGGGGAGATCATGATGATTTATACACGCAGGGTGTGAAAGCCAAAGATAAGTTGTCTGTTTATGCCAGTCATTTTCCTATTGTAGAGCTGGACAGCTCTTTTTACGCTATTTTACCACAAAAAAATTATGTGACGTGGGCAAAGGAAACCCCTGATGCTTTCCGTTTTATTGTCAAACCGCATCAAGGGCTGACCGGTCATCAACGTAACATGGAACGCGATGAAAAGCTAGAATTATTTAAGAGTTTTGAAGAGAGCATTCAGCCACTTGTTGACGCAGGGAAATTGGAGACATTATTGTTTCAATTCCCACCTTGGTTTGACTGTAAGCGAGAGCATGTTCAATACGTTCAGTACTGTGTACAATATTTTTCCCATTACTCTGTCTCTGTCGAATTTCGACACCAAAGCTGGTTTGAGTCTTCTTGGAGAGAAAAGACACTAGCTTTTCTGCAAAAGCTGGGCGCTGTTCATGTTGTCTGTGATGAGCCGCAGGTAGGGTCTGGCTCTGTCCCCATTGTTACGGCGGTTAGTTCTGTGAAACAGGCATTGGTTCGCTTTCATGGGAGAAATAGGGCGGGATGGCGTGACACTGGCGCCCCAAATTGGCGAGATGTTAGGTATTTGTACAGATATAGTGAAGAAGAGTTACAAGAATGGAAGCATAGACTGCTCGAATTAAGTCAGCAAACGGAACGTGTTATTGTGCTATTCAATAATAATTCAGGGGGCGATGCTGTAGCAAACGCCAAGCGAATGATGCAACTATTGGATATTGATCCGGATGGATTGAATCCTCGGCAACTTGAGCTTTTCTAACAACATTTTGGCGTTGTACGCCCAGGAAGAGGCTGATCATGGTAATTGCACTCTTTATTTTATTGTTTATGTTTATTGGACTATTCGCAGGTGTAATGGGCAGTCTGGTTGGTATTGGCGGAGGAATGTTTTTCGTTCCTGCCTTACTTTATTTCGGGAATATGTATGAGCCAGGTAGCATTACCCCGCAAATAGCGAGCGGTACCTCTTTATTGGTCATTGCGATAACAGCTCTCTCCTCAAGTATTAGCTTTTGGAAACAGAAAAAAGTAGAAGTGCAAGCGGCTGTCCTATTTTTTATTGGTAGTGCTCCGGGAGCAATCGTTGGAGTTTATGTAAATAAATGGTTAAATAGTGACTCATTTTATCTTTTGTTTGGTTTATTTCAAATCTCCATGTTTATCTTGCTAATGATTAAAGATAAATTCAAGCCAAGAACGAACCAATGGAAGATTGTTAAAACCTATGTGGATGAGCAGGGGGAGCAGCAAGTTTATGGCTATAACCGCACTTCTGCTATCATCATTGCGTTTTTTGTCGGTATCATTTCTTCTTTGTTTGGAGTTGGTGGAGGAATTCTGATGGTGCCGGCACTGATCGTCTTATATCGCTTCCCTGCCCATATGGCTACGGCTACCTCCATGTGCATTATCTTTTTGTCGGCTGTTGTCGGTTCCACAACGAATATTATAAACGAACATATCCACTGGTTCTATGTGCTTGGTCTAGCGCCAGGGGCATGGATTGGTGGAGCAATAGGAGCTATTGTGTCTAATAAATTAAAAGGTAAGACCTTAATACTCCTGCTGAGAATCATGATCTTAGCGATTGCCGTTCAAATGATTTGTAAAGCTTTTGTAGCTTAGCATGCCGTATTTTCATTCGAAAAAACACCCCTTCTCTCTTTTGCTCATATCGTAAAAAGAAAGGAGGGGTACAGATGATTGAAATGAAGCCGCTTTATTTTAACGCGGGTGTAGCACAGGCCATTACCGTGCATTTGCCGAAAACTACGCTGCTGGTGGTGGCCACGGAAATCGGATATATCATGTGTGGTGCACTTGATGTTGGATTATTAAATGAGAAGTTAGCTCATCGAGAAATTATTGCAGGTCGGGCAACAGGTGTAAAAACGATACAAGAACTGCTGGATGCTCCTTTAGAATCAGTGACTTATGGCTCGGAGGCTTTGGGGATAGAGACAGGTACAAAAGGTAGCGATGCTATTGAATTCATGCTCTCTCACGAACAACGAACATAAGCGTAAAAGCCTCCTAATACCTCACGGAATAGGAGGTTTGCGATGGTGGACAAGCTCAACAGCCTTAGCCAAACTTCTCTTTATTAGATAACAATAGTAAAATCAATCCTTCTTTTTGACGAAATTACTAGTAGGTATAATGGTACTAGTACTAGGAAAGGCTTGGAAAAATTAATGCGATTATTGTCCATCACCCGCTGTGAAACGGGCATGAAGCTTGCACGAAGTATCTACAATAGTAATGGTACAATCTTAGTGGGAAACGGCGTTACACTCACCCAGAGAATGATCGCACGTTTAGCAGTAATGAATATTCATTCCATTTATATTGAGGATGAGGATACCGCTGACATTCTTATAGATGATATTATATCCGATGAGACGCGACGGGAAGCGATGGGATTTATCCACAAGTCGTTTGAAACCTTTCGTGAAGATCCTAAAAAATTTAGACAAGTGTTTGCGGCAGAAAAAATGGGACTGCGTGTTCGAGGCGTGCTCATGAATCTTATTCATGAATTAAAAAACAATCATTCAGCAATGAATTTACTAGGAACGGTGTGTGGTATCGATTCCTACGTGTTTGTCCATTCCTTTAACGTAACAATTTATACTGTATCAGTCGGATTAAAAATGGGGTTAAATGATAAGGAAATTGCTGATTTAGCCATAGGGGCTATTTTACATGATGTAGGTAAAATGATGATACCGCCTGAAATATTGAATAAGCCGGGGCGTTTGACTGATGAGGAGTATGAAATTGTCAAGCAGCATACCGTAATCGGATTTGAATTATTACGAAAACAAATAGGAGTTCCGTTACTAGCTGCACATTGCGCATTTCAGCATCATGAAAGAATTGACGGGAGTGGCTACCCCCGTCAATTAAAAGAAGCGGAAATTCATCCATATGCGAAAATTTTAGCCGTATGTGATGTGTTTGATGCTTTAACAAGTCATCGGGTTTATCGTAAGCCGATGCTACCGCATGATGCTACGGAGCTTTTGTTTGCAGGATCGGGTACGCAATTTTGTAATAATGTTTTGGAACAATTTCGAAATGCGATCTCTATTTATCCAGTTGGTTTGGGGGTCACCTTAAGCTCTGGTATCTCCGGCGTTATTATTAAAAATAATCCGGGATTTCCCTCCAGACCGGTTGTACGAATTTTAGAAAATGAGGCTCATGAAAAGGTAAAGCCATTTGAAATTGATCTAACTACCGAGTTAAGTTTAGTGATTTCTGATTGTGAACCGCTTAGCTAATAGGTTTATTTTTGAGAAAGCAAGCCTTAGATGGTGACATTAGCTGGATTGTTTATTGTTTCGAGTCCAGCCTGATTCCAAGCGAGGATACCACCTTCTAAATTAATCAAATTCTCAAAGCCTTTCGATTCTAAAAGGCTGACTGCTATGGCAGAGCGAGCGCCTGAACGACATTGGACAAGTATCGGTTTATCTTTAGGAATCTCATCCAGTCGCTTGTGTAGAGAGCCGAGCGGAATATGAACAGCATGTGGAAGATGGCCCTCAAGCCATTCAGATGAATTGCGAACATCGATCAAGGTGACGTCCTGCTGATAGACAAGGGAAGTGGCTGTCATGACATCCATTTCCTTCATGTCTTTAAGCAGGGGGGACAGATCGATGTTTTTTTGAATTTCATTACTATCACCCATCGCTACGATATGGTCAATTCCAACCGCTCTTAAATCGGATAATATTTGTTGGTGATCTTCTTTATTTCCAAGGACATATAAAGGACTTTGTTCATCAATTAACCAACCAGCCCAGGTACAGAAGCTGCGCTGATGGGGGATAGATAGAGAGCCACTCAAATGGCTTTGGGCAAATACTGAGGCAAGACGTGTATCGAGCAGGATTGCGTCACTAGCTAGAATATCCTGTAGCACTTCCTGATTCATCTGTATTTCTTTGGGGAGAGGGATATCAGCTATCAAGGCTGCTCCTTGTTTATTAACCTGTTTCATTCGAGAGAAGTAGCGGGGGGGCTCTGGCTGACCGGCTAACAGCCATGTAACGAATTTTTCTTCTTCTGTGAAGGATAAGGTAGGGTTATAGCGCTTTTCATAGCCTACCGTAGAAGAGGGGACGGCACCTAATGCCTTTCCGCAGGCACTTCCCGCTCCATGACCCGGCCAGATTTGCAGATAGTCCTCCCATTCTTTAAAACGTTGAAGAGATTGATACATTTGACGTGCTCCGACCTCAGCAGTACCTATTTGACCAGCGGCCTTTTCGAGCAGGTCAGGACGTCCTACGTCACCAACAAACACAAAATCTCCTGTGAATACTCCGATGGGCTGTGACCCGGCTAAACCATAGTCCTTTAATAAAAAGGACAGACTCTCCGGTGTATGTCCTGGCGTGTGCATAACTTCTAAACGGAGATTGCCTACGGACAAGGTATCTCCCTCATGGATAATTTGATGGGCAACACCATCGAGTCCCGCATATTGCCAGTCAGGTCCCCCTTCTCCTGAAAGATAAAGAGTAGCCTGGGTCCGATGGGCAAGCTCTCTTGCTCCGGATACAAAGTCGGCATGGATATGAGTTTCCAATGCACCTACGATACGTAGACCCTCCTGCTGGGCAATACGCAAATAAGCTGTAATGTCCCTTTGCGGATCAATGACGACGGCTTCACCAGTTCGTTGACAGCCTACAAGATAGGAAGCTTGAGCTAATGGTTCATGATAAAAGTAACGTAATAACATGAATGATCGTTCCTCCTTCTATTTTTTAATATGAAATATGGATGGAACAAGGGTTACATTCGCCCTTTCATCATAGCTCGCCAGTAAAGGAGAGGAAGCAAATCCTTTTTTACTCGATACATGCTATATCTTTCCTTTGCTTGATCAAAGGGAAACGTTTCGCGGGGTTCTAGCTTGTAATCAAATTCTGCTAGGATCAAGCGATTATAGCCTGTTACTAATGGGCAAGACGTATATCCATCATATCGAGCGGATAAGGTTTGCTGATCCATGACAGCCAATAGATTGGCCACGAGCACAGGCGCTTGTTTTCGAATAGCAGCCCCAGTCTTAGAAGTAGGAAGGTTACTACAATCTCCTAGAGAAAAAATGTTTGGGTAGCGTCTATGCTGTAGTGTAGCTGCATCAATTTCTACCCATCCAGCTTCGTCTGCTAAAGGGCTTTCTCGAATAAAACGGGGGGGAAACATAGGGGGCACCACGTGCAGCATGTCATAGGAAAGGGTATGTAACTCTTTTGTATCTAGATGAACAAATAAAGCTTCTTTCTTTTCTGAAAGAATCTCTATCAAGTTCCATCTGAAATTGGTGTGAATATTTTTTCTGTTAATAACATTCTGTAAGGAATCTGCATATTTTTTGACGGCAAAAATACTCGCATTAGCTGAAGCAAAAATGATCTGCGAATGGGAGCGCACCTTTGCCTTCCGCATATGATCATCCGCTAAATACATGATTTTTTGGGGAGCACCCCCGCATTTAATCGGTGTATTTGGGTGAGTAAAAATAGCAGTTCCTCCTGAAAAAGTACGCAGACATTCCCACGTATACGAAACATGCTCATAAGAATAATTACTACATACTCCGCCTTTTCCAATTGCCTCTGGGAGCCCTTTAATTTTGTCCCAGCCTATCTCAATCCCGGCGGATACAACCAAATAGTCATATTGAATCTTTTCACCTTGTGCTGTACAGACTTGATTCATTTCTGGAAAAAAGGATTCGATAGATTCCTTGATCCAAGTCGCTCCCTTGGGAATTAGGGAGGCTTCCTCACGTTCTGTCTTTTCCTTTGATACAACACCTGCTCCTACCAGCGTCCACAAGGGCTGATAGTAGTGTTTATCAGCAGGGTCAATGATTGCAATACTTCCGCGAAGAGAGGGGCGTGCGCGCAATAATCGGGCTGCAACCATAATGCCAGCGCTACCGCCGCCTACAATGACAACACAAAACTTGCGGATATTTGACATCTCCATTCCCCTTTCAGACATATAAAAACTATCAATCGCAAGTAAGATGAAGAAAGAAAAAATGTCAAAAAGAAAGGAAAACCCTTTCATTTACTAGGAGATATGTAAGTAGGATCTTTTGTTAAAGATACCTCTTATTCTAAATTATAGACCTTTTTCCATTCATAACCAATCCCTTTTTTTAAAAATAACATACATTGTAGTTGCCAATGTGAACATGATAGTCAAGACAATAAAATAGCCGTAGTTGGTATGTAGTTCTGGCATTACATCAAAGTTCATTCCATAAATGCCTGTCACAACCGTTAAAGGCATGAAAATGGTGGTCAGTGCTGTAAAAATGCGCATAATCTCATTGGTTCGATTGGAAACCGAAGACTGATAAGCTTCGCGGACGTTGCCAATTAGCTCTCGAAATGTTTCAAAATTCTCCACAATCTTTACGGCATTCTCATGAATATCAACGAAATATTTACGTAGGTTAAGAGATATCAGAGATAGCTCCTTCGTTTGGAGCGCATGAATGAGATCGCGCTGTGGCGCCATCATCTTTTTGGCATATAGAATTTCTCGGCGTAACCCAACAATTTGAGAAAGATGAGTGTTTTTTGCTTTGAGTAACACCTGCTCCTCTAAATTTTCAATCAGGTCTTGAATTTCTTCCATTACATCAAAGTAGCTTTCAATGAGCTGATCCATAAAAAAATACAGGAAGAAGTCGGACGAATGAATTTCTTCTTCACGGATAATGGAGGGAAAAATACGAATCTCATCTATATCAAATTTACTGACCGTAATGACATAATGCCCTCCGAGAAAGATATTCACTTCTCGCAGAAATATATCCTCATTCTGAAACTGAATGCTATTGCTTACGATAAAGTAATGGTCATGGTAGACCTCAAGTTTAGGGCGCTGTTCCTCCTCATCAATGCAATCCTCAATAGCTAATGGATGCAAATGAAACAAATGCTGCAAGATGTCCAAATCAAATAAACGTGCTTGTATCCAATAGAAACCGTTAGCAGGTGGGCGTATTGTTATTTCTATGTCTTCAACTGGTGTCATGGTTCCATTCTCAATTAAATAGATTTTCAATGTATACCCCTCCTCGATCTTCTATTCTCACAGATACCACTAGTATATCCCGTATGTTAAATAACCTTGATTTACTAAAT
Source organism: Brevibacillus sp. 7WMA2 (assembly GCF_010748895.1). Classification (NCBI taxonomy): domain Bacteria; kingdom Bacillati; phylum Bacillota; class Bacilli; order Caryophanales; family Paenibacillaceae; genus Brevibacillus; species Brevibacillus sp. 7WMA2. Next base: position 3,176,288 of record NZ_CP048799.1, on the reverse strand, counting down.
TTATTACCAACATTTACTCTTAATTAAATAGAAAGACGAGCCTAGCGTGCCGATCACACTTGCCGAGCCCACGACTTTCAGCAGTGTAGCAGAACAAAAATTGTTTTCCTTCACCCAAAAGCATATGGCAAGTCCAGAAGGCGGAATCTATACCAATTATTTAGTGAGCTCGGATGAAACGAAGGGGCATATCTAGCATTGCCTCCATGATGCGTAAATCATCTACACTACTATTCACAATGTTATGACCTGTCCGTGGATAGATCCAGACAATGAAATCCTCTTCCACGAATCGATACTGCAAAAGAAAACGTCGATTGGAAAACATGGATCAGAAGCAAGGGACTGATATGACAGGAAAAAATGGTCAAAGTCTGACTCGATTAGGACGAAATTCGAAAAAGAAATAGCCATAACAAAGCTCCTGCTTATGTTACAAGAAGCAGGAGCTTTTCTTTTTACGTAAGATGTTACAAAAGGTTATTTGTAAATAGGCTTAGGCTGCTTTTTCTGATTTTCCCAGCGTTTTAACAGTGGATAAGGATCAAATGCCCATTCATTATTTCCGGTGTCCCGATATGTTCCGTAATGAAGATGAGGCGGAAACTTGCCTGAGGTACCAGGCTTTCCATAGCCAGAACTGCCTACATAACCGATCACTTCACCAGGGACGACGATATCCCCCTCTTTTAATCCCTTTTTAAAAGAGGACAGATGAGCAAAGTAATGATAAATGTTGTCGATATCACGGATACCTACGCGCCATCCACCATAGCGGTTCCAGCCTAATACCTCAACTACGCCATAGCCGGTGCTCATCACCGGGGTAGAGTATCCGGCAAAAATATCGACTCCTTCATGAATGCGCCGTCCTCCCCAGCCACGTGGGTCTCCCCACGTACTGCGATAGCTATAAGAGAAGCGTTTGGGAATAGGAAAAGCATGCTCATTTAATGCAAGTGTTTGGAATTTCTCATAGATTCGTGAGAAGTGCATGATGGTTCTTACGGCTGAATCACGCTTATAATAGTTCCATAGACCAATCTTGAAATCATCGGAATTAAAACCATAGGTACCTAAAAAACGAACAAGACTAGTTAATACGTCACGATCATTATCCTGATCGGCAACACCATCTCCTGAACCATCTAATCCAATTCCATGAAAGAAGGTAATGGATGTTAGATGATTGTCTTCCGAATCAGGATTAAAAACGCCGCACCACAATTCAGTAGGAACCTTGATAGCAGTGAGTCGTTTGTTCGCAGACTCTGCTTCCTTGTTTTTTGATTTCTTTTTAATGGTTCGTTCGTACTGATCAATAGCTGCTACATATTTCCATGGAATTCCATATAATGCTTCGTATTCAATGAATAATTCCATACGCTCATCCCACTCTGACTTAGCAGGGGAAGTTGATGGTGCCTTAGTTGATATTGATGTCGCTAATCCTTGAGATGGAACCATTAGGATAATAGCGATAATCAAACATGAATAAAGGCGTAGAAAACGCATACGTCTCCCTCCAGCCATTAGTCTCCTTATAGTAGAATGACCGATACGCTTATAAACTATTCTTACAAATTTTGGATGAAAAATAAAATGGCTTTAGAGCCTGTAGAAATAAAAGGAGAGGAGGTGTTATATATGACCAAACAATACGTTTTTATCGGGGGAGAAGGAGCTTATCAATTGACGACGTTATTGCCACTTTGGCAGCAGCTTCACAGAGAGGAAGGTCTGTTTTTTTCACAGGTAGTTGATTCGTCCATTGATACGAGTGAATGGAGTATAGAGGAAGCAGGGGCCTGGGATTCTCTGCTTGAAATAGGAATGCCTGAGAATTGTCAGATTATGGTGAGTCATTTGATTCTTCCTGAGGAGGAGATGATGAAGGACTTTCTTCTTCAACTAGCAGTAGGTCAATATATTAAAAAATGGAGGAAAAAAGAGGAAGGGGGAGCTTGTAGCACCTCATTTCTTAGCTGGCTGCAAAAGATGGGGGTGCTTTCGGCAGCAAGCCCACCTCCTGGTAAAATCCAAAGGGTGTGGAGTGGCAAGGGCATATATATAGCTTTTATCACCCCTAAAAAGGAAGGTGTAAAAGAACCTCAAGACTACACTGTGGAAAATAAGCATGCTTCTTATATAAATGAGCCGATGATTCTTTTACAAGCCACTTTAGAAGATACCCCTCAAGAATGGCTGGGATATACCATGCAAAGCTTGTATGCGGCTGGGGCCAAAGATGTTTCCTATTTTTCACTTACGATGAAGAAGAATCGGCCGGGTCTCATGCTACAGGTGATGTGCTACGAAAGCCAACAGGAGATCATGAAAAGCATCATGTTTCAGGAGACGACTACCTTTGGCATACGGTATTTTCCCGTTGCTTGTCATCGTTTAACAGAACAAATTTTGGATGTAAAAACAAAGTGGGGAGAAGTACAAGTAAAGCTGGGATTTTATCATGGGGATTGCGTGCAGATTGCTCCTGATTTTGAGATATGCTCCAGGCTAGCGGAAGATCATGATGTTCCTTTGCGGAAAATTTATCAAAAGGCAATGATGCTGGCTAAGGCACGCTTATAAGGCGTGCTTTTTTATATGGATGCTCACAAAGGGAAGATATGTTCGTAATCTTAGCAGGAACATAGCGGTAATATGAAGAAATTAGCCATAGACGGGGAGGGTGAACATGATCAGATTTATTCATACTGCGGATGTCCATCTGGACGCACCTTTGACGAACCTATCTTCCATCTATGAAATCAGACAGGAAGATTTCCGACGTACAATGCGCCGAATACGCGATGTAGCAATAAATAATCAAGTCGACTTTTGGCTGATCGCAGGTGATTTATTAGAATACCATGGAGGCACAAGGGCTACTGCTTTATTTTTACGAGAGTTATTTGATAGCATAGCGCCCATACCTATATTTATCTCGCCAGGCAATCATGATCCTTGGCAAGAAGGTTCCTTTTATCAAACAATGGAATGGCCTGCGCATGTTCATATTTTCACAGATGAATGGGGCGTTTATGAATATCCGGAAAAATCGTGTGTGTTATATGGATGGGGGTTCCCTCAAGCGCATGTTACTACATCTCCACTAGATTCCTTTCCAGGAACATTACCTGATTATCGTTATCATATCATGGTGATTCATGGTTCAGTGATTACTGGTGAGCATACCGAGCATTCTGTCTATGCACCGATGACGATTGGCGGACTTGCAGATACAGGGGTAAATTATGTGGCACTCGGACATATCCATAAGCCGATGCAATTTCTGCATCCACAGACTCAACAGGTTTTCGCAGTATATCCAGGTTCTCCTGAAGGGCTGTCAATGAAGGAAAATGGAGAGCGGTATGCCATTCTAGGAACTATTTCTGGCAATGGAGACGTAACAGTAGAGCCTATTTCTGTACAAAGCAGAATCAGCAGAAAACTAACGATCTCATTGAAAGGCCTGGAGACAATTGATGCAATCGTAGAGCGAGTCGAGCAGGAGCTATCTCAGGTAAATAAGGAGGATCTGCTCTATGTGACGTTTGAGGGAGAACGAGCTAGCTATTTGCAGGTTCCCGTAGAGATAATCAAATCACGTTGCAAGAAGTATTTCTTTATTCAATTTACAGATCAAACCTATCCAGACATAGATGAGCAGCAGGTGAAGGAAAAGGGCGGCGTTTTAGGAAAATGGCTGGAAAAGCTAGATGATCTGGAACAGGCCGCAACAAATGAACGAGAGAAGGCAGTAATCCAACTTGCGAAACGAGAGGCTTTACAGCAGATTGGGAGTGTATTTCGTTGATCATTGAGGATATACATATTAAAGGGTTTGGTAAATGGCAGGAAAGAACCTTTACCTTTGCGCCGGGATTAAACCTATTTTATGCCCCAAATGAGGCTGGAAAGTCTACCTTATTACAGGCACTAGTGGCTAGCTTGTATGGGATGAAGAAGGATTTTATCAAAGTATCCCGTTATGTAGACGAATACGATCGCTATTATCCTTGGCACCATTCCTCCTATGAAACCATCGTACGGTATACATTGGCAGATCAACAATTTCGCTTACATCGGGTTCTTGATAAAGAGCGTGAGCAAATGAAGTTGTTTTTAGAGCCAGAGCTGACAGAGGCTTTAGCCTTATATAAAGAGGATCGTCGGCGGGAATACAATTTTATCGAGAAGCATCTGGGTCTAAACCGCAGTTTATTTACCGATATAACTTGGATCAAGAGAGAGGGGTTACTGGCCCCAGAGCATTTATTACCAAACCTTACCCAAGAAGGTGTGATTGACCCTGCTGTTCAGGGTGTATTAGCTGCGTTGGAACAAGAGTATAGTGCGATAGGGAAAAAAGATAATGCTGAGAACACACGGTGGGGCAGAGTTAACCGACAATGGCAGCAGGCTCGTCAGGCTCTTCAACAAGCAGAAGAAATCTGGCTGGTAAACAAGCATCTCCACCAATCTTTGACAGAATGGCAAAAGGAAGAAGAACAAATCCAGAAAAGATATGACATGCTAGCTAAACTGTTTACCGAGCATCAGCAATTTATGGAGGTTTGGCAACACTGGTGGAATTACACGTATGAAACCACTCGTAGTGACCATGTTGCTCGCTGGTTAACCGAATCTATACATACACTGCCTATCATATACAGTGAGGCGCCAGAGCTGATCGAATGCCACCAATCGACCCAGCAGCAGCTTGCTCGGCTAGAGCTGGAGATAGGACAGTATACGGAGGCTGGCGATGTAATTGGACAATCTCCTAAAGAAGCAGGGGTTCAGGAAGAGTCAGTGGAAGCAACAAATCCTCTTGCAGAATGGAACAAACAAAATGAGTTACACAAGGATACTCAGCTAGAGCAAGTAAACCATGATTACCAAATAGCACGTACGATGAATAAGAATCTAGAGGATGCACGTCAACAACGCTATCAGCAGGAGGTCTTGCTGGCTCAACGAAAGGCCGCGCTACAAAATAAGAAAAGTGTTTATGCGGCAAATAAGGAGCTTACTCATCTTTTACAAGAAGCACCTCAACTGGCTTATTATGATGAGGCTGTGGCTAGGCAAGCAGAAAATTATCTTCGGCAAAATAAGGTGGATGAGGTAGAGCTGTTTGCCTCAATGAGTAATCGAAGAGCCAAGAGCAGAAAGCAAAAGCTGGAACAATGGAAGCAAGAGACAGCACGAGCCTCTTCCAAAATTCCCCTGCATATCTGGATAAGTGGTGAGATCGCACTGGTAACCGCCATTTGGAGTATGTGGATGATGATTGAACAGCGCTGGGATTTAGTGAGAATTGGCAGTGGAATAACCTTGATTGCAGGCTTACTCAGCTTCATTTTTTATTTTCTCTATAAGAACAAGCTAAGCAGAAAAAGAAAAGAAGCGAGCATTCAGGCAGCACAAGTGTCACAGATTCCTGAGTCTGTTTCGCAGTGGATTTCTCGGATGAATATTGACTCGGCAGAGCAAGTGCGGACGTTACGCGAGAAATACGTCAGATTACAGCATTGCAAGCAGGAGCTGGAGACTTTTACGCAGGAGAATGAGGACCAAGCTACCCTAATAAGTAAGCTACATGTAGAAATAAGCGAGCTACAGCAAGAAATCGAGCAAGCGCAACAAACACTACAGCAGCTAATTGAGCAGGAGCAGATTCAAAGTGAGCGGCTCGCAGCTATTTTTTCTGTCCATCAGGTAGATAATTGGGAAGAATTTACCGATAAACGGGAAGCCTTATTGGTAGAGCTTCATGTGTTATCCGCTAATCAAGGACAATTACAAGCGATCGAACGATTAGAGGAAGAATTGCAGGCGGAAAGATTACGAGCAGAACAGTCAGCATTCATAGAACAAAAAGAAAAGGACCGACAAGCACTTCTGTTGAATTGGGCGGAAAAAACACGAGAGGCAATGCTTAGCTCTAAAGAGAAAAAGGAGCTTGAACAGGCTACAAGTCTGGAGGAGGCAAAGAAGCTGGAGCAGCAGCTTACCCATGTAAGGGAACGTATTGCGAGGGCAAGGGGAGAGCTTGGACAGCAAGATCAAAGCTCTTTGGCCAGAGCCAAGACGGCTTTTGAGGAGGCTGAGCTAGCATTAGAAGAGGTGCAAGTACGACGAGATAGCTTACAGCTTGCGAGGGATACGCTTCAGGAAGCCATGAAGGTATGGCATAGAGAGGTTTCCCCAGATGTTAGTCAGATTGCTTCAGAAGTGACCCGTCAGATAACTGAGGGGCGATATCAAGATGTGCGAATTGATCCTACCAATCAATTTTCGATAAAAGTAATAGAACCTAATTTGCACAGGGTTCTTCCTCAGGAGAAGCTGTCTAATGGCATGCAGGATCAGTTATACTTTGCCCAACGAATCGCCTTCATTTTACAAATTAGTAAGGCCAAAGAGCCGCTTCCCATTTTTTTAGACGATCATTTTGTCCATTACGACGAACAACGTTTACAGAGCACATTAGCATACTTACTTACATTAGCCCAGACCCATCAAATTTTTTTATTTTCTTGTCAACAGAGAGAAATGTTATTATTAAGTGAACAAATTAAAAATCATCCACGTCATCAGCTTCATAACTGGTACAATAAAGAAGCAAACAGTAACACCTAATAGGTTGCAGATAATAATCATTCTAATTATAATTGAGACACTGAAAAATGTTAGGAGTGTGACGGTAGATGGCACAACGCAAACCAGATTGGCTAAAAATAAATCTCGCATCTGGACAAGATTTGGACAACTTCCGTGAAATTAAGCAGATGATGCGTGGGAAAACCCTGCATACGGTTTGCGAGGAAGCAAAATGTCCCAATATACATGAATGCTGGGTGAATCGAACCGCCACTTTTATGATTTTAGGCGATATTTGCACACGTGCTTGTCGTTTTTGTGCAATAAAAACAGGTCTTCCAACCGAGTTGGATTTGGCAGAGCCAGAACGTGTAGCAGAAGCATCTGAACAAATGGGCTTGAAGCATGTTGTTGTAACTTCTGTAGCACGTGACGATTTAGCTGATGGGGGAGCAAGTATCTTTGCAGCTACGATCAAGGCTATTCGCAAACGACTTCCTCTTGCTACGATCGAGGTTCTTATCCCTGACTTTATGGGGAACTGGGATGCATTGAAATTAGTTATGGATGCCCGCCCTGATGTATTGAATCATAATATTGAAGCAGTGCGCCGCTTATCCGATCGTGTACGTGCTCGTGCTAAATATGATCGTACGTTGGAGTTATTACGTCGTGCAAAAGAGATGCAACCAACCATTCCAACCAAATCAAGTCTGATGATTGGTGTGGGTGAAGAAATTGAGGATATTTTGGAAACCATGGATGACTTGCGCGCGGTTGACGTTAATATCATGACGATAGGACAATACCTGCAACCAACGAAAAAACACATTGCTGTAACCAAGTATTACCATCCGGACGAATTCCGTATGATGAAAGAAGAAGGAATGAAGCGTGGTTTTAGTCACGTAGAATCAGGTCCGTTGGTACGAAGCTCTTATCACGCGCACGAGCAAGCGAATGCAGCAAAGGATACCATTGCGGCTGCTAACGCGTAATTGACAATAGATTAGATAAGCAATAATACGTTTCCTACAAACCTATCATTTTAATGGAAAAGCACCCTCATACCATAAGCTTTATGGCAAAGGGTGCTTTGTTGTCGTTTAGCGCGTCATGCTTGGTGTCTTGTTCATCATGCTTTTGGTTTTTTCGGAATCGGTCATACCCCCAAAGCTTTTCACAAGACGATCGACTGTTTGAACATGAGCTGTCCCCGTTGTGCTTTGTGTACTTGCTGTTTTTGCCGAGGAATTCGCTACATGAGACAATTCCTTAGTCATATTTGGATCATCGGTCAAATACACCTTGTAATACCGTGGTGCAATGGACAAAGCGCTGTTCCGAGCCTTTACGGTAGCAGAGCGATCATCTTTATCAGATGTTTTGACACCGACAAAAATTTCTTCATCCGTTACTAGAACGGTAGCATTATCAATTCCAGGAACACTACAAACAACTTGACCTACTGCTTGTGCCAATGCATCACGGTCAATATAGACGCGCGATGTTTTTACGTACCCGCGCAATTGATTGCGATGTACAACAGCATATCCTGTTGTATTTGCATTTTGGCCATAGGAGGTGTTATAGGTGCTATATATGCTTGGTGCACCTGTCCCACTCATTGCATTGTAATACGGATAAGAATGCGTACTGTTAGGTCTGCCATATGCATTGTAGATTCCTACCCCATTCATCCGATAGCTTTGTCCATAGCTTTCATTGGAGTATAGGCTGGCTCCTTTAGTCAAAGTTCGTCCAGAATAGGGGTAACCACTCCTGTTGTAGGTGTTTGCTCTATACATAGAATTCGGAGTAGCTGTACCATCAGGGGTTGTTCGATACGCAGAGGTTCCACCATGTCTTAGGTAATCATTGTAATTAGGCTGGCTGCCATAGAAAAAAGATGGACGTCCAACATTGTTACGGTAACCAAACCCATCGTAATCATAGTTATTGATGCTTGTACCATAATTACGGTTTGTGTAAGCGGAGCTGGTATAGGATTTTGTTTTAGCTGTTCCGCCACCAGGGGTGGTTCCACAAGCAGATGTAAGTAATGCTAAGCTGGCTACAGTAGCAAAAATCCATTTCTTTTGCATAGATGGACACCTCCTGAGAATAGATTGCCCTCTTAAGGATATGTTTTTCCGTAAAAAATGTGGTAAGATTGGAGAAGATGGTCATGTTTGAGGTTTTAGAAGAGGAGGAAGTACTCTTGATTCGCTTGCAAGCAGGTGTGTATGAATTATTGGAAGAAAATCGTGATGGCTGGAATCTAGAGGTCTGCAAAGAACGCTACAGCGATGTATTGGATAAATACGATTACATCGTAGGTGACTGGGGCTATGGCCAGCTTCGTTTACGCGGATTCTTTGAAAATACAAATCGTAAAGTGCCTTTTGAGCAGAAAATTGCTGCCTTAGATGAGTATCTTCAGGAATATTGCAATTTCGGCTGTGCTTATTTTGTTCTAAAGCGCACCAAACGTTTGAATGAATCTGAGCTAGAAGACGAAACAGACCAAACCCTGATTGATCTGGAAAGCCTAGATAAAGAATCATCTTCTCAAGCGACCCAAACTCCTACCCGACCTCGAAATTATGAACGTCCCTTTAAACGTCGATCGGACAAGAATGATAAGCCGTCTCGTTTTCCTCGACAAGATCGGGAGCGTCCGAATAAAGAGGGGAAAGATGGGAAGGATCGAGGGAATTCGAAAGCCAATCGAACCGAACAAATAAGCAAAGAGAAGCGTGCTAACAATCAAGCTCCAAAAGGACCACGGGTCAAACCAGCGGCTCCACCTACTAAAAAAGTCATTCAAACGGAAAAATAACGATACAAAAAACACCTGATGAGATAAAAGGATTCTCAGCAGGTGTTTTTTTGGTTAGTTATACGGACTCATATCCAAATCCTTCTTCTCCATACACTGGTCCATCGACATTACTGTAGGTAAACGGTGAATAAAGGGGTTGGTAAAAGGACGGATAAAAGGGTGGATATGGGCTGAAATAATGCGGGTGGTGGTGATGTCTATGATGATGATGTGAACTAGCGTGATGCCAATCGTGTCTTTGTACAGGAACGTATTGATAAGGCGAATACTCAGGAATCATATAGGGTGTGTTGGCTGGGGAATAATAATGAGGATAACTACCTGCATAGTTGCAAGTATTTCCTACATTGTACTCTGAATGTTGAATCTGATCTCTGGGCTCAGGCTGTTGGGGACAATGACCTTGGATTGGTTGGCTTTCGAATTGACTTTCCATAATCAACGATACACTCCTCACATTTTCTATTTTCTATTTATGGGAGCAGTATACGAGGAAAATAGGCATTTGGCGTATGTCCATATGTAAAATGGGCACTAAAGGCAAAGAAAAAAGCCCTCTGGCATTGCAGAGGACTCAGTGTTATTACCCAATGACTCGAACTAAAAACTCTTTTAATTCTTCCGCTTCTGCCTCAGTGATTTGATAGGCATACTCTAGGTATCCTTCTTCTTCTAAATCATCTGGGCCGATAATCGCACTACGACCGTTCTGAATATTGACAACCAGCTTTTTGCCATAAAAACGACTTGTTTTGATAATTGCCAGATCAAAACGTGTGGAATCGCCCATAAAACTGACAAATCGAGTAGTTGTTTCTTCCGTTTCATCATACAGATAGAAAGGCTCGTGGGACATTTATATTACCCTACTTCCATACTAAGTTTGGTTTATGATCTAGACTGTGTCTAGCCTCTACGAAACGAATCGTTCTCGTTTTTGCTCTCATGACTAGGGAATGAGTCTTAGCTATATTATTGCTTAGAAACTTAACCCCTTGCAATAGTTCACCGTCTGAAACTCCAGTTGCGGCAAAAATGGCATCATCACCAGAAACCAAATCATTAATTGTCAAGAGCTGCTCAGGGTCATCGAGTCCCATTTGGCGGCAGCGTTCGCGTTCTTCATCGTTTTGTGGCTTTAATCGTGCCTGCATATCTCCGCCTAAGCATTTGATAGCAGCAGCACTAATGACGCCCTCAGGAGCACCGCCAATGCCTACAAACAAATCAATTCCCGATTCTTCTGGCATAGAAGCAGCAATAGCAGCACCTACGTCACCATCCCCAAATAGCTTGACACGAGCCCCAGCTTCTAGAATCGCGTTAATGATATCCTGATGGCGCTCCCGTTCCTGAACAATCACAGTGACGTCTTCTATGCGTTTTTGATTTGCTTTTGCAACTGTTTCTATCATTTTTTCGATTGGATCATCTAGATTGATTAAACCGGCTGCGGCAGGTCCTACTACTAATTTTTGCATGTACATATCTGGTGCATGCAGCATAGTGCCACGATCTCCAATTGCAAGAACTGCCATGGCGTTATTGTGGCCCTTCGCAAGAATCGTTGTTCCTTCCAAAGGATCTACGGCAACGTCAACCTCTGGAGAATCCTCTGATTGATTACCTAGTTTTTCTCCAATATACAGCATCGGTGCTTCATCAAGCTCTCCTTCACCGATGACAACCGTACCGCGAATGGAAATTGTGTCAAATACGGCGCGCATTGCTGATGTCGCAGCGTCGTCAGCTTCATTTTTTTTGCCACGCCCCATCCAGCGTGCAGAAGAGAGCGCTGCTGCCTCTGTAACACGAACAACCTCTAACGCTAATTCTCTTTCCATCTGATCCTCCTGTAACAATCGTTGTTATCGTTTTCTCTAAAACGTGCTTTATCGACTTCATTTTATCATATCATCTGAAAAACAACAGGTGTTCTCCTGATGAAAAGCGAAAGAAATGTTTGGATAGGGAAGATAATGTACGGAAATCACCTCTGAGCTGTTAGATAAGTTATTTCATTCAGTATTTTTGTTATAATGGGACAAGGAAATGAGGTGAGTTTGTTGACGGAAGACCTTGGGATGAGCTTACTTGTATTGCTGATGGTTGTATTCACGTTTTTTGGAACTGTACTTTGGGCAAGGCTTGCTTCTAAAAAACGCAAAAAATAGATGATTAAGCGGGGGAAGACAACATGTACGATGTAAATACAGCAAAAGTCGAGCAGGTTCTTACTTATATGGAACGCATGCTAACGCTTTTATCTCAAAATATTACTTATTCTGATGAAGAACTGGCTTGTGACCAAATCAAACAATTAGCAATCGAACGCGCTTTGCATATATGTATAGAAGGAATTGCTGATGTAGGAAACGCTCTTATAGATGGATTTATCATGCGTGACCCTGGTAGCTATACCGATATTGTAGAAATCCTTCGTGACGAAACTGTTCTGACAGACGAGCAGGCTACAGTTCTACATCGGGTTATGGAATTTCGCAAACCACTTGTTACCTATTCAGAGATTTCTGTCTTGGATATGAGTGCATTAGTTAGAGAAGCTCTACCAATATTAACAACATTTGCACCCTCTGTTCGGACATACATTCAAAAGGAATTATTTTAGGAATAAACAAGGCAAATAGGCTAGTAACAAAAGTGGATTTTTTAAACAAAAACCTTTCATTAGTTTACTAATGTTATTCCTTCCTGTAGAATAGGAGAGAAAGGACGGTGATTGTTATGTCAAAGGAACAGACTTCCACACGTGATCAAATTCTGCATATGTTAAAAGTTAAAGGTTCCCTTTCAGTTAGCGATATTGCATTGGATTTGGGCATCACGGAGATGGCAGTACGTCGCCATTTGAACACGTTGGAGCGTGACAATCTGATCAAGTCCTCGCTGGTACGTCAAGCGATGGGTCGTCCGACTAATGTATACTCCTTATCACAGCAAGCGGATGAATTATTTCCGCGTAACTATCATGATCTTACGCTAGACTTCCTTCAAGATTTAGTTGATATAGACGGAGCGGACAAGGTAGCAACCTTGTTTCGTAGACGAGAAGATCGACTCGAAGAAACGTATCGTCCCTATATTCAAGGCGAATTGGAAGAAAAGGTAGCTGCATTAGCGGATATACAAAATCAGAAGGGCTACATGGTGGAATGGGGTAGAGACGAGGAGACAGGGGACTATTTTATTAAAGAGTTTAACTGTCCAATCTCTCAGGTAGCTCGCCAGTTTAATCAGGCATGTAGTTGTGAATTGTCATTATTTAAACGCGTATTAGGTACAGAGGTAGAACAGGCCTCCTGTATGGCCAAAGGTGGAGACAAATGCCTGTACAAAATTAAACAAAAGGCTGAATAAAGAGCTAACAAACCACTCATCTGCGGGTGGTTTTTTGTTTTGTACAAGAGGATGTCATTTGTCAGGCTCAAATCAAGCAAGTACAATAGAGTAAGGCTAGGTGAAGGGAGAGACTACATGAAAACATATAAAGGATATCTGCTTGATTTAGATGGTACCATCTATCATGGGAACCGTGTTATACCTGAAGCTGTCACTTTTATAACATATCTTCAGGAAACAAATACTCCCTATCTATATGTTACAAACAATTCATCAACCACGCCTGAAAAGGTGGCAGAACGTCTAAGCAACATGGGCTTACCTACCACGCCCGATCAGGTTTATACAACTAGCATGGCTACAGCAAAATATTTAGCAGAACAAAAAGAACGGCCCAAAACGTATTTTGCTTTAGGGGAAGAGGGGCTACAGACAGCCATGGAGGAGGCAGGATTTTCATTTACAGAAGAAAATCCCTCCTATGTCATCATCGGTATTGATCGAGACATTACCTATGAAAAATTAACAACAGCTATGCGTGCCATTCGAAATGGAGCCACCTTTATTGCTACCAATGCAGATCCTGCTCTACCAACAGAACACGGTCTCATGCCTGGAAATGGAGCATTAGTAGCTGCTGTAGCGACTGCATCAGCCGAGCGTCCTACTATTATTGGAAAACCAGAATCCATTATTATTACGTACGCATTAGAAAAGCTGGGAACCAAACCAGAGGAGACCATCATTGTGGGGGATAACCTACACACAGATATTCAAGCGGGCATCAATAGCGGCATTGACACCCTGCTTGTGCTCTCAGGATATTCCACGCTGGAGGATGCAGATAAACATGATGAACCACCTACGTATGTAGAACACAGTCTGCTTACTTGGATGGATAAGATACGCTCTTAGCTTTAAGCTCTTCTTCTTCCTGACGCCGCCGCCGGTGGGCCAATCGGCTGGATGCTGCGGCTGCAATTGCGCCTACCAGGTCGTCTAAAAAGGTATGTACACCGTACTTTTTATCGTTTAATTTTTCTAGCACACCGTATTTTAGCTTGTCGGCATACCCATAATTGGTAAATCCAATACTTCCGTAAATATTGACAATTGCGAGCGCCAGAACCTCGTCTACTCCAAAGAGAGATTCATCAGTCGCAAGCATCTCTTGCAAAGGGGATAGTAGCTTATTCTGTTCAGATAGTATGTCTAACTGAATGCCTGTTAAGAGTGCATTTTGTACCTCACGCTTTTGTAGGACGGCATTTACGCTTTCTATACATTGTTCCATTTGTAGATTGGGAATATATTTTTCTTGAAGAAACATTACGATTTCTCCAATATCTTCAAGGCGTACCCCTCGCTCATGCAAAAGTTCAATTGCTTTAGAGTAAACTTGTTCACTCCAAATATGCTGCTGTTGATTCAACAAATAATCGCCTCTTTCTAGCCTAGATACAGATAGCATTTGTCTTTTTTAGGTAGGCTATGCACTCACCTATGCCCATGAAATGTCATAAGCTATTTCAACAGATTCAGGGCAGGAGGTCTAGGTAATGGAAGAACTATTGGGCAGGTTTTGTGAGGAGTACTCTTTTGTAGATGTAGAGTGGAAAGAGGAGAATGGACGCAAGCTGCTGTATACGGATCGAGGATTACACTACATCCACACTTGTCCCGCATCGTACCGGGCAAAGGGCTTTTTAGTTGAGAAGGCAATGGATGTGATCCATAAAAATTGTGATCTAAAAGTCTTACCCATTTGTAAAGCTAATGATGATAATTATCATATGAAAGATGGAGAAGTTCTGTACTATCTGCAAGAGGGCATGAGGGAGACAACGTGGGAGCGTCATTATTTTAATCTGGGTAGGTCACTGGCGGAGTTTCACCAAGCGACTCGCACGCTTTCATGGGATAAGCTCTATTTACCATACCGCTCCATAGGTACATGGCCAGAGATGTGGGAAAAGAAATGTAAAACCTATGAAAGTTTACTCGATAGTTTGGAAAGATCGAAAGCATTCAACCCCTTTGAGGTTTATTTATTTACAATGTTTACGTATATACAAGTATCTTCATCCACCGCTATTGATTATTTAAAAGGTAGTGGTTATAAACGATTAACCAATGCGATAAGTAAGCAAGGAAAGATAGCTTTTCAGAATTTTCAAGATGGTCATATTTTGTTTCATGAAAGTGGAAAAAGATACATCGCGGGACAATATAGCTGGGTACTGGATATGCGTACGCGTGATATTGGGCAAGGTATTAAATGGATTGTTCGCAAAAATGGATGGCAAGAAGATAAAGTAATAGAATTTTTAGTGGGTTATCAATGTATAGCACAGCTCTACCCTGAGGAATATTGCTTTATTTTTGCAATGCTGCTGTACCCCTCTCGCTTTTTAAAAACAGTGGAGATTTATAGCCTCATGGGCGATGAGGAGCGCGCATTAGTGGGAGAGGATTGGCAAACCCCGCTTGATGAAGAGCTTGCTACCATGGAACAAGTGCTTGGGCAATATCCAGAAGCAATTCGTCAGTACTTCGGCGTTGAAATTCCCGAGATACATTGGCTATGGAGGTTACCTGAAGATGACAACAAAACCATTTGTATATGTGACACGGAAAGTAGCGGAGGAAGCTATGAATCTTTTAGCGACTATAGCGACTGTTGAGGTATGGGATCAGGAATACCCTGTCCCCCGTGATATTTTATTAGAAAAAGCGAAACGCTCGGACGGCTTATATGTTATGCTGTCCGACCGGATCGATCGTGAAATCATTGATGCTGCCCCTCATTTAAAAGTAATTTCTACCCTCGCTGTTGGATATGACAATATTGATTTAGAAGCTTGCAAAGAGAAAGGTATTGTTGTAACGAATACACCAGATGTGCTAACGGATGCTACTGCTGATCTGACTTTTGGATTGTTAATGGCGGCGGGGAGACGTTTTATAGAAGCAAACAGAGTGCTGATGAATGGAGAATGGAAAACATGGAGTCCTTATTTCATGGCGGGCCAGCGCATTCATGGTGCAACGATTGGAATCATAGGGATGGGGCGGATTGGTGAAGCTGTTGCCAAAAGAGCAACTGGCTTTGATATGCGTATCTTATACCATAATCGGAGCCGCAGAGTAGAGGCAGAACAGACCTATGGGGCTACATATTGCTCATTACCTGATTTATTGTGTGAATCTGATTATGTCGTGCTATTAACACCATTAACGGAGGCAACGAAAGGTCTAATGGGTGCAGAGGAATTTGCAATGATGAAGTCTACGGCAGTCTTCATTAATGCCTCGCGTGGAGCTACGGTAGATGAAGAGGCTCTATACCAAGCTTTGAAACAGGGAACGATTTGGGCGGCTGGTTTAGATGTTTTCGGACAGGAGCCGATCCCAACAAATCATCCCCTCCTATCCCTTCCAAATGTGGTGGCTCTTCCACATATCGGTAGTGCTACTTATGAAACGCGAGATCGTATGGCGATGCTTGTCTCTGAAAATCTAGTGGCTGTACTTTCGAAAGGCGAGGCGATTACTCCTGTATGAACCCAACCTTTTTGATGTCTTTGGTCTGTTTCGTCTTCTTAGTGATAGTGTTGCTAGTGGTAATTAGCATGTATGTTGGCCATAAATTACTGCATCCAAGACGTAAGCCGATTAATGTTCATCCTGAGGATTACGGTTTACCTGCATATGACTGTATTACATTTCCAAGTCGTGATCAGTTGCAGATGAAGGGCTGGTATTTTTCTGCTGCGAAGCACCGAGAAGCACTTTTGAATCAAATAGATAAAGGAACAGCAGAGGCTAAACAGGAAAACAATTCTGTACAACCACTTAGAAACGCTACGATTATTGTTGCCCATGGCTATAGCCAAAATCGCTTAGAACAGCATTTACCGGCGTTAACGCTTGCTAAATCCTTTGTAGAAGCTGGGTATGATACACTCCTTTTTGATTTTCGAAATGCTGGGGAATCAGAAGGGAATTTGACTACAATTGGATTAGAAGAGCAGAAGGATTTGTTAGGAGCAATTGATTTTGCTACAAACTACGCTCCAGATCATTCTATTGGTTTGATTGGTTTTTCTATGGGGGCGGCTACCGCTCTGCTGGTTGCAGGAGAAGATAAACGCGTGAATGCGGTGGTTGCAGATTGTCCCTTTGCTTTGCTATCTGATTATCTTTCTAACAATTTGCCAGTGTGGACAAGACTCCCTTCCTTTCCGTTTACATCGATTATCCTAACTGTCATACCGATCTTGGTGGGGGCAAGCCCAAAGCAGGTGAAGCCTATAGAGGCAGTCAAACGATACGGCTCTAGACCGTTGCTTCTTATTCATGGCAGAGAGGATAAGACGATTCCTTATAAGGAAAGCGAAAAATTATATGAAGCAGCCATGCACCCCGAAGCAGAATTATGGCTAGTTCCAGAAGCCGATCATGTGCGGTGTTATACAAGAGATAGAGCATTATATTCTCGTCGAGTAATTCAGTTTTTTGATCGCTTTGTGGGGAAAAGTCCGAATAAGTAAAATCGGACTTTTCCTATATGGTGCATCGGTTTTTACACAAAAAAAGCATTCAAGGCATAGGCACATGAATGCTTTCAATCGTATAATAAGCTTAAAATACTTGTTGAACTTCTACAACACCAGGTACTTCTTCAACTAATGCGCGTTCAATACCGGCTTTTAGGGTGATGGTAGAAGAAGGGCAGCTACCGCAAGCACCCATCAAACGTAGTTTAACGATGCCATCTTCAACGTCAACAAGCTCAACGTCACCGCCATCGCGTTGAAGGTACGGACGAAGCTTTTCTAGTACTTCTTGTACTTGTTCTTTCATGGATAATCACTCCTTTTCAACTCCATTCTATTATAATCCCCCTACTTACGAAAATCCATGAGTTTCTATACTTATTATCATTCCTTTATCAAAAATAGGGGAGAAATGCACAAGTGTTGCTGGTTCATGAGAAAGTCCTTCCTGAGCGGACAATATTAAGATAAATGCAAAAAGTTTGTTGAAAGCATGGTATACTAATGGCGTTCCTACTTGTACTTATATATTCCTGCATATAAACATTGGATCGGAGGAAGATCTACGTGAAGGTTTATCGCAACATAAAGGAATTAATCGGAAATACACCTATTGTTGAACTGACGCAATTTGCTTTACCAGAAGGAGTTCGTCTGTTTGCTAAATTGGAGTCCTATAATCCAGGGGGTAGTGTAAAAGATCGTCTCGGAGTAGAATTAATACGAGATGCAGAAGAACGCGGTCTCTTGCAGCCTGGCGGGACTATTATTGAACCAACAGCAGGGAACACAGGGGTTGGTGTAGCGCTGGCCGCAGTTAATACCTCTTATCGTGTAATCTTTTGTGTACCTGAAAAATTTTCAATGGAAAAGCAAGAGCTTATGCGCGCCTTGGGGGCGGAAGTGATAAATACACCAACGGAATTAGGAATCAAGGGAGCAATAGCTAAGGCAAAGGAATTAGCTGAGTCCATTCCAGGAGCATTTGTGCCGCAGCAATTTGCCAACCCAGCAAACCCAGAGGCTCACTATAAAACAACAGGTCCTGAGATTTGGGATCAAATGGATGGCCAAGTGCATACCTTTGTGGCTGGTGCAGGATCTGGTGGTACCTTTATGGGAGTGGCACGTTATTTAAAAGAACAGCGTGCATCGATCAGAACTGTTATAGTTGAACCAGAGGGATCTATCTTAAACGGTGGAGAATCTGGTCCACATAAAACAGAGGGAATTGGGATGGAGTTTATCCCAGATTTTATGGATACTTCTTATTTTGATGCCATATATACCGTTTTGGACGAGGAAGCTTTCTCTCTTGTAAAAGAATTAGCGCGTAAAGAAGGTATTTTGGCTGGTAGCTCAGCGGGTGCAGCTTTACATGCGGCTTTGCAGGAAGCAGAAAAATCTGTTCCAGGAACGAATATTGTTGTACTATTTGCAGATAGTAGTGAGCGATATTTATCGAAACAAATCTATCAGGGGGGTCTATGACATGAGAATGAAAACTCGATTAATTCACGGTGGTATTGAGGGAGATATTCATACAGGAGCAGTATCTACACCGATTTATCAGGTGAGTACCTATAAACAAGAAGGAATTGGCGTTCATAAAGGCTATGAATATTCTCGTACAGGTAATCCGACACGCCACGCACTAGAAACCTACATGGCTGATATAGAAGGTGGAGCACGCGGATTAGCGTTTGGTTCGGGAATGGCAGCTCTATCTACTATTCTGTCCCTATGCAGTCAAGGGGATCATCTTGTTGTAGGAGATGATGTTTACGGTGGTACTTATCGCGTAATTACTCGCGTTTTCTCAAAATTGGGCTTGGAGGCTACCTACGTCGATACGACTGACCTCGCTGCTGTCGAAAAGGCATTACGTCCTAATACTCGAATGATTATTATGGAAACACCTACCAATCCTTTGTTAAACGTAACAGACGTAAGAGCGGTAGCCGCTATTGCAAAATCTAAAGGAGTTTTACTTGTAGTAGACAATACCTTTATGACTCCTTATTGGCAGAACCCATTGGATTTGGGTGCCGATATTGTCTTCCATAGCGCAACAAAATATTTAGGTGGGCATAGTGATGTAGTAGCTGGTATTGTTGTTACGAAGGAAGCCGAGCTTGGTGAACAATTGCACTTCCAGCAAAATGCCATTGGGGCGATTTTAGGTCCTCAGGATTCATGGTTGTTGCTACGTGGAGCTAAGACTCTGGGACTTCGCATGGAGGAGCATGAGAAGAACGCAAATCAATTAGCGAAGTGGCTCCAAGAACAAGCTTCGATCAGCCGTGTGCTTTATCCAGGCCTTGCATCTCACCCAGGCCATGAGCAAATGAAAAAACAAGCACGAGGCTTTGGCGGCATGATTTCATTTGATGTAGGCAGCGATAAACGTGCAGAAGAAGTATTATCTAAATTAAAGTACTTCACTCTTGCTGAATCCTTAGGAGCAGTTGAAAGCTTAATCGGATTACCTGCTCGTATGACGCATGCCTCGATTCCTGCCGAACGACGTGCAGAGCTAGGGATAACAGATGGATTGCTTCGTATCTCTGTAGGTATTGAGGATGTAGAAGATTTAATGGAAGATCTGGAACAAGCTTTATCATAAAAAAATATAGTTGTTAGTGATAAAATCAAGAAGCCAACCCAAACAGCGAAAAATGTTGGGTTGGCTTTTTCGCATATACAGCACGCTTACTTTGGCTAGATGCATGGTATCGTATTTGTTCGAGTAAACTCTAAGAGATGCTGCAAAAATATAAGTATGTAAATAATACACTCTGTCGTACATGCTTGTATTAACCTAGAAATGTTATTTTTTGAGAAAGATTTGAATGTTCAATCGACATAGACGGCTGTAAACCAAAAACAATATAATGAAGACAAACAGGGAAGCGGAGGGGTTCAAATGAACGTAGAAATCCTGGTATATGGAACGGAGCAATTATGCGCAAGCTGTGTGAATCTACCTTCAGCTAAAGAAACAGCAGTATGGCTAGAAGCGGCTGCTGGAAGAAAGTTTGTACAGGATCAATTTGTCGTACGCTACTGTGATTTCTTACACCCAACGACAGAAGTGGATAAATTATGGGCAAAAAGAATTGAAGAGGAAGATTTGTGGTATCCACTTGTCGTAATTTCCGGGGAAATTGTCGGAGAAGGAAATCCAAAGCTAAAACAGGTGTATGAAGCTTTAGAAAAAGCAGGCGTTCAACCGATCGAAAACGTTTAGGAAATGGAAAAAATAAGGTGTAACCTTTTTGTAAAGACTTCCTTACAGGGAAAACGTTATGATGAAGATGCAATCATAACAGAAAGAGAAGATGATGAATGAAAAACCATAAATGGATAGGGCTTTTAACCCTCGGCCTTTTGCTTGTCGCCGGATGTAGTGATCGGGAGTTAACCAATCCCGCGTTGCTATCAAATGCTGGTGCAGAGAATACAACTTTAGAGATGTCGAACCAAATGCCAAATGAACCTGCAAAGCCAGAGCAGCCTGATAAACCGCAATCCATAAGCAATCCCTCACCTATTTTGAAACAAGAAGGAATCGAAAAACAATGGGAAAAAGATATAATGCCAATTGATCCTAGTAAAGTAATTGGAATGACAATACAGCAATTATTTGCAGAAAAAGGTGAAGGGAAAAAGGATTATGGTTATAATGCGGATGGAAAATTCCTATCGGCTATTGAATACAAGGAAACGTGGTTTCAATGGAAAGAGCCAGCGAGAGCTCAATATATTATCAATAATAACAAAGTAATGCAAATTACCTTAACCTATGAGAAAAGTACAAAGGTGCATGATCTAATTAAACAGATATCAAGTCTCCTTGGCGAGGGAGAACAACGTAAAGAAATAGGCGCTCCTTCCTCGTACTCTGCTCATTGGAAAACAGAAACGGCAACATTTGACCTACAGTATTTTGACACTTATACGGAGATTTACATCTTTCCCACCCGGTAAAGAATTGATCAATGAATGAGCAACAGTAAACCTACCTTTCCCGTCTACTTTTGGGAACAAGGTAGGTTTTTTTCTATTCACGGAGCTTTTGTTAGTAGACAAAATCGTGTTATGTTTCAATTCACTTCAGTGTCGGCCTATTCATAATCTGGAGATAGCAAGGATAAAAAAGGTGGATGAGAATGGCTAATAAAAAACTGATTGGAATTTTAACAAGCAGAGAAGGAACGACGTTTAAGGAACCCAAATACTTTCGGAATTTGATCCATCAGGGGAAAAAGCTAGGAGCATCAGTATTTCTATTTTCCCATCGTGATGTATTGGTCAAAAAACAACGAGTCAGGGGATATGTACCGGATAAACATGGTGGCTGGAGAAGTAAGTGGTTTAGATGGCCAGACGCAGTCATAGATCGTTGCCGGACTAGGCAACCCGGATACTTATCCTTTCGCCGTAAGCAGCATTTTTTATATGCAAATAGCATTTTCTCTAACAAATGGAATATAACAAAATATCTATGGACAGACAAAACCATGAGAAAATGGATGCCGCAAACCGAAATGTATTCAAAAGAGGCCTTACAGGAATATGTAGAGAATTTTGCGATTGTTTATGTAAAACCGGGTAACGGTACAGGTGGCCGCAGTGTTCTTAAAATTTCTAAAGGAAACGGTGGTTTTTTACTAGTTGGCAGGAATCGGAATTTGCAACGTAAAACATGGCAGGTAACATCTAGAGATGCTTTGGTCGAGCGGGTCAATCTTTGGGTGGATCAGGAACGAATTCGTAACGGTCATTTTATGGTTCAACAAGGTCTAGATTTAGAATTACTGCCCAACAGGCCAAGTGATACGCGCTTATTAATTCAGAAAAATCAACAGGGACAGTGGAGTGTTACGGGTTTAGGAGTAAGGGTTGGATTATTAAACAGTGCTACCTCTAATCTGCATAACGGTGGTAAGGGCACTGACTTTACCAGCTTCATGAACAACAGATTTGGTGAAGATAAAGGTAAAAAAATCTTACAGGAATGTCATGAGTTAGCTTATTACACAGTCCAGAAATTAGAGGAAAAGTATGGTCGAATGTTAGAATTTGGTTTGGATATCGGGATAGATACGGCAGGGCAAATTTGGCTAATAGAGGTGAATCCAAAACCGGGCCGCGATATCTTTTTAGGAATGGGAAAAGCTAAGCTGTATAAAAAGGCAGTTCGTAATCCCTTAGCCTATGCCATGTGGCTTGCTGACAAGGAAAAAAATCTGAGAAATGATAAGTAAAAAATTAGGTTACCGGAAGCAAAACGAACGAAGAAGCCAGAATGCAAAATGAACGGTTAACTGCTCAAGAGTCATTTAGCTACAGGAGTCTACTTATTGTGAGAACAGTAGATGGCATCTGTAGCTTTGTTTACGTTGTAAAGATGACAGAGATAACAAAAATCTTGCCTTTGCTAGATAAGTGGGCATAAGGGTAAAATATTTCGAAAAAGAACATTATAATGAAATATATACGTAATAAAGAATATATCATTTCCTTATAAATATATAGGAAGAAAAACCCGTTTTTTTGGGACACAAGGCAGGAATTAATATGAAAAAAGTCGAATATCAAAGTGCTATTGATGCGATCTTTACTAGCCTTCAGCATGTATAAAGCAAGTCTACTCTAGATCAAACAGATAGTTTGAATGGTAATGAGGAGTATTTGAGTGGATAGAATAACATCCACATTCATAGGAAAAGGTGTAAGGGTAGGAGGTAGCTCATGTCTGACAGAGATTATGATTCCCCGCAACAATTGAGGAACTACGAGCGTCTTCACACCATTGGAGAGCAGGAGAGTCAAATTGCTAATTTACAAAGAAGTATAGCTCAAATGGAAAATAAGCTACTGGAACTAACACAGCAGCATAGAAGAATCTTTGAAACACTACAAACTCAAATTTTTGCAGGTAAACGACAAGAGGATGGCTCTTTTGTTCTCACCTTTTCGGAAGGTAAGGTTGCAGAGGATTTAGGAGTTACAACAAAGGATGTAGAGGGGAAAACTGTTATTGAAATCTTCCGTCCTGATATAGCTCCCTTTGTTCAGCAAAAATTTGAAGAAGCATTCTCTGGATGCTGTGTGTGGTTTGAATTTGAGCAGAATGAACGCTTTTATATTACGCAAATCTCCCCCCTTTTGGAAGGCGATAAAGTAACCGAGATTGTCGGTACAGTGTTAGATATTACGCAGTCAAAGCGTGTGGAGCAGAAAAAGAAACTGTATGCACAAAAATGTAAAACTAGTTTATCGATTCTGCCTCACGTCCTGTTTTCCTTTGAAAAACGAGAAGATAACCAAATTACCGTTACATTATTTGAGGGAGCACTTACTAAGCGTTTTGGAGTGGGCATAAAAGAGGGGTCCCTTGAAGATGTAATGCTACCGAACATGGTAAAAATAATAAAAAGTCATGTAGAGCGTGCCTTTTTGCAAGAAACAGTAGATTTTCAAATTTTACTTGATAACAGGCTGTATTATGGACATCTAAAACCCGTAATCATTCAGAATTGTGATACAAATAATCGAAAAATAACAGAAATTGTTGGTTTTTTAACCGATGTGACTGAGCAAAAGCAAGTTGAAGAAATGCTACACGTAGTGACTCAGGGGATTACAAATAAGATGGGGGAAGAGTTTTTTCACTATCTAAGTCGCTCATTGATAGATGTTTTGGAAGTGGATTACGCATTTATTGCAGCATTACATAAGGGTAAACCAGGTCGTGCAGTTACGATATCCATAAGTGATAACCAAGCTTATTTAGAGAACATCGAGTACGATATTGCTCATTCTCCTACTGAAGAGGTGATCAAATCTGGGGAAATCTGTGTGGTAGAAGGTGTACAGCAGATATATCCGCTCGATCAATCGCTTCGTTTCTTTAAAGCGGAAGCCCTAATGGGACAGCTTTTATATGATTCTAATGGCAGTCCAATGGGGATTCTTGCTGTTATGAGCCGCAAGCCAATCACCAATCCAGGATTAATTGATTCCATGTTACATTTATTTACGTCCAGAGCCACTGCTGAGCTAGAACGCAAATTGGCAGAAGAGCAGCTCATTAAAAATAATGCTATTTTGCGAGCGACACACGAATCGATGATGGACGGTATGCTGATTGTTAATGAATGGGATCAAATTGTACATTACAATCGAAAATGTAGGGAAATGTGGAAGATACCTGAACATGTGGAGCAACAAAATAATGCCAATCATTGGCTCATGTACATGTTGTCGCAAATTAAGAATAATCATCAGGCAACAGCCCTTTTTGATCTTGCTCAGGTGAACAGGCTACAACCTGACACAGTGGAGATAAGCTTTTATGATGGACGAGTCTACGAGGTCTACTCAGGACCGATTGATTCATCTCAACAGCATGATTACGGGAGAATTTGGATATTCAAGGATTTAACAGATCGGAAAAAACACGAAGAGATGATGAGCCAAAAGCTTTTTTACGACTCGCTGACAGGGTTGCCAAATCGGGTATTGTTTGATGATCGTCTACTCCTAGCTATTTCTCAGGCAAAGCGCACGGAGAGTATGCTAGCTGTGGTCATTTTAGATTTGGATTGCTTTAAGGTATTTAATGATACATTGGGGCATGCGGCAGGAGATCGTCTACTGCAATTAGTCGCCGCACGTTTGGCTGATCATATGCGTGAGGGGGATACCCTTTGCCGCTTGGTAGGAGACGAGTTCCAATTCATTTTCCCGGAAATATCTAGCCTTCAGGATGTCGCTCAACTCTCACAAGAGCTACTAGATAAGATTGCGCTCCCTTTTGAGATGGAGGGTCAAAGTTTAACAATGACTTGCAGCATTGGCATTAGCTTGTACCCAAATGACGGAACCACACAGCTAGAATTAGTGAAAAATGCCAAGGCGGCTTTATACCGATCAAAAGAAAAGGGCGGAAATATTTATCAATTATATACGCCTGCTATGACGCAAAGTGCTTTTCAGAAGCTGACTCTCATGCAGGATTTACGTTATGCAATCGATCGTAATGAGCTTTTTTTACAATACCAGCCCCGTTTTGATTTAAGCTCAGGAGAGTTAATTGGGATGGAGGCATTAGTGCGATGGCAGCATCCTAAGCTAGGATTGATCTCACCAGGTGATTTTATTCCATTAGCCGAAGAGATGGGATTCATCGTCACGTTGGATGAATATGTTCTCAAAGCAGCATGTATTCAGAATAAAAAATGGCAGCAAGCTGGATTAAAGCCAGTACGCGTAGCTGTTAATATTTCTCCTGTTGAGTTTCAACAGCGTAACCTCGTTGCAACCATTGCCAAAGTTTTGCAAGAAACCAATCTTGCTCCGGAATATTTAGAGGTGGAGATTACAGAGGGTGTCACTATGCATAAGGTAGAGACAGCCATTACTACCTTGCATGAGCTCAAGGAATTAGGCATTCATTTATCTATTGATGATTTTGGGACGGGGTATTCCTCCCTTAGCTATCTGAAGAAATTTCCCGTGGATACTCTTAAAATAGATCGTTCCTTTATTCGTGACATTACAGTTGATCCTGATGATGCAGAGATTGTTTCCTATATCATTGCCTTAGCTAGGAGTTTAAAGCTGAATGTAATTGCGGAAGGAGTAGAGACAGAAGAACAGAAGAGCTTCTTAACGGAAAAGCAATGCTATGAGATGCAGGGGTTTTATTTTAGTCCTCCGCTTCATACAAATGAATTTGCTAATTTATTGGAGAATGTAAGCAAATAACAAGGCATCATAATAGACAAAAAACCCGGTATATAATCCGGGTTTTCTTTTTTCACTTCCTCAAGATGCAATTTGCCGATTTAATATAATGTAATAGTATAAATATTTTGATATTATAATATGGAGTTATAGCTGAGCAGAGAAACAAACAACCGCTCCTTTAAAAAGTCAGAACGGTCGTTGTATCAAAATTCATTCAATTAAGTTAACCTAAATGGTTTTTATACATCCAAAGGACACCGCTTTTCATTACACGCGGCATTTGACCTACAAGCGACATTTTGCCCATTACGCCAAAACCTTCTTTTTTGCCAAGAGAGCCTAGTGTCCCTTTAAGCTTAATAGCAGGCATTGCGCTAGGATAACCCTCGCCCTTCATCTCACTTTTTAATACCATGGCGATTTGTTCTCCTTGCATCTCAGCAAGCTGGGCGCTTGGGGCATACGGTAAGCTGGCACTGTCACCTACGACGTACACATTGGTATAATCAGGTATCTGGTGATAAGGATTGAGGATTGCTCGTCCGCTATTATCATGCTCAATAGGCAGATTACGTACAATGCGGTTGGCTTGAATACCTGCTGTCCAGACGATGACATTGCTTTCTATAGGTTGATTGTTGTTATAAACCACACCATCCTCAACACAGGTTACATTAGCCATATTAATGAGTTCAACGTCATTTTTAATAAACCATTCAGAAGCATAATCCTGCAATTTTTTCGGAAAAGGGCTTAAAATGCTTGGCCCACGATCCAATAAACGAATGGTCAGATCTGGACGGCTCTCACGTAATTCAGCAGCTATTTCTACACCGCTCAAACCACCGCCGACAACAGTAACTGAACCATAGGGGTTAATATTATTGATCGCTGCATAAGCGCGACGAGTAGAGCCCAATGTTTGAATAGAGTGTGTGTATAGATCGGCTCCCGGAATATTATGATAACGATCCTCACAGCCCAATCCAAGAATGAGCCAATCGTATTCTAATTCTTCTTCATTTTCAAAATGGATCAAGCGCTCAGTTAGGTTGATGTCAATAACTTCTCCGTGTTTAATCTGTAAGCGTGGGTCGCTTGGAAAGGGCACTCGCACTTTACTTTCTGGTTCTGTTCCGGCTGCTAACGCGTAGTATTCGGTTTTTAAACCGTGAAAAGGCATACGATCTACTAGCGTCACCGAAACATCTGCCGGCAAGTCTGGGGTAAGTATGTGTTCGATGATGCGTAGGCCCCCATAGCCACCACCTAAGATAACTAGTCGTCTCATAGGAAGTCTTATCCTTTCTATGCCATATTTAAAACGGTTCCATTTTAAACAATGGAAGTGCAACAGAAACTTTTAAACGCATAAGGAAAATGATATAATTTGAAGTCGTCCCCAATCATTATAACTCTACCGTCTGTTTAGGTCGAGTTCCAATATTCACATAACTGCAATAATTTTTGAATAGGAGGGGCCCATGAAAGCTTTAGTGGAATTTTGTTCAAGCAATGTCATTTCTTATACCAAAACAGTCATGGATGCACTAGAAAATGATCCTGACTTGGATGTGGATGTAGTGGAATATGGCTGTTTAGGACACTGTGGCGAATGCTACATGCAACCATTTGCGCTAGTTAATGGAGATTTCATCACAGCGGAAACGACGGATTCGCTTTTGACATTAATTAAAGAAAAAATACAGGAATTTGTTCAGGAATGGCAATAATCGGCCGAGGAATGTTCATTAAAAAGAAGAACGCTTGTTGAAAAGTCCACTTCAGTGGTCATCTTCAATCAAGCGTTCTTTGTTATTAGTACTCTTTAATCACGTTATAGTGCGTGTCGCGTTCTACAGCAATTTTACCTGCACCTTTTATTAACCAGATCAGGTCTTCCTTGGTGATCCCTTGGTCAGATAAAGCACCAGCAGCATGACTGATACGTTCTTCTACTAGGGTACCGTGGGCGTCTGATGCACCAGCACGTAAAGCTAGCTGGGTTAATTGTGTACCGATATTAATAAAGTAGGCTTTAATATGATCTACATTATCGACCATGAGGCGGCTAATCGCAATCGTTTTGATGTCGTCCATCGCAGAAGTACGGCGTCTAATACCTGCTGTAGCTTTCATTGGCTGGACAGCTAAAGGAATGAAGACCTGGAATCCATTTGTCTCGTCCTGTAATTCACGGATACGCGACATATGAATTAAACGCTCTTCTTTCGTTTCGATGGAGCCGTATAGCATTGTACATGGGGTCAGCATACCCAGTCCGTGAGCTGTACGGTGTGCAAGCAACCAATCGTCTGTGCTTGCTTTTTCAGGACTCATTTTAAGACGGTATCGTTCCGTTAAAATTTCGGCACCGCCACCTGTCAAACTCTCAAGACCTGCATTCATCAATTCTTTTAGCACTTCTTCCATGCTGATGCCAGCTATACGGCTAAAAAATTCGATTTCTGCTCCGGTGTAAGCTTTGAGTGCTACATCTGGATAAGCCTTCTTTAAGGTGCGAAGGGTGTCGACATAGTAGTCAAAAGGAACATGATTGTTATGACCGCCAACGATGTGGAACTCACGAATGCCATCGTTAAAACGAGTCCCTACATAGTGAAGCAATTCTTCTGAACTCATCGTGTAAGCGCCCTCTTGATCCTGATCGCGGCGGAAACCACAAAAGCGGCATTTAGCTTCACATACATTGGTCGGATTAATATACATATTTTGAACAAAGTAAACTCTATTTCCATTTATACGCTCGTTCACTAAATTAGCTAGTTGAGCAATACTAAACACATCGTCTGATTCATAAAGGGCTAGCCCATCTTCTATGGTTAGACGCTCGCGATGTAAGACTTTTTCAGCAATCGATGCCAGCGTTTTATCTTGCGAAGCTATTGTAAGCAAGGACATATTTTCAACTCCTGAATAGTTATATAATACACAATCCAATGATCGTTCCATCAATTAAAGTATCTCTATTATAAGCTTCTTTGATAAATGCAACAACCTTCTAAGTTTTTACTGTGACAAGTTAAAAACTTGACAACAACACACAAAATTGTACAAAATATACAGAACAAATAGTGACTTTTGTTTGCAGAGGGTTTTATTCTAAAGTAAAATATGAGATATAGCTACATGAGGGGGGAGAGAAAATGCGGGAACAATTACTCGAGAAAATGGAACTCCTTCGCCAACAGATGGTAGAAATTGGGACCCGGTATGGGTTACATCACCCAGAGGTATTACGTTGTAGCCGGGAAATTGATTTGTTACACAATCAGCTTTTACAAATGGAAAAAGAAGTAACCTTCTGCAATGATAAGCCTTTCCACCTTCATATATTTGAGAATCGAACCCATTTCGCTTGAGGTTTGCACTATACACTTTATGGACGGCGTCTTACAGGCGTTGTCTTTTTATTTCACTTTGTTTTCGAAAATTCTTACTTAGAGAAGTGCATCGTTACCTTGTTGCACTATATAATTCTTTGTATACTTAAGGGAAGCTGTTTTATAATAAAAAAACAGGATTTTATAATTGTTGATCGAGGAGGGAATAGCATGATCAACTTCACACCTCAAGCAAGTGCTAAAATTCGTGAATTGCTGGAAGCGGAGAATAATCCCAATATCCTTTTGCGCGTTGGCGTAAGAGAAGGTGGATGCAGCGGCTTCTCGTATGGCATGGGAACGGATGAATCAACGAGCGAGAGCGATCAGATTTTTACGTATGAGGGTTTTAAAGTAGCGGTTGATGCCGAGAGCTATAAATATATTGAAGGACTCGTAATTGATTATAAGGAATCCATGATGGGCGGCGGATTTACGATGGAGAATCCGAATGCCGTTGCTTCTTGTGGATGTGGTGCTTCATTCCGTACGCGTGATTACGAGGGAAAAGCTGAAAAATGCGAGTAAGTGCTTTGTACTAACAAGCGAGCTCCACAATCAGAGAGAAGGCCTTCTTGCCTTGTGTAGGGGAATTCATACATGAGCAAGAGGCTTCTCTTTATTTTTTTACTACACGAGAGAATGGAATCAAGAAGCTGTTACTTGAGTGAGAGAGGGAGGAGAATACGTGGAAAGGATAGCCGTAATCTCTGATATTCATGGAAACATACCAGCATTGGAAGCTGTGCTAAACGACATAGAGAAGCGCGGAATTAAAGAGATTTATTGCTTAGGAGATTTGGCTGGAAAAGGACCTGAACCAGAAAAAGCGGTCGACATGATAAGAGAAAAGTGTTCCGTTACAGTGCGTGGTAACTGGGATGACTTCATCGGAAATCCTACAGAGGATGAGGCGTTTGTCTGGCAACAACAACGCTTAGGAGAAGAGCGAATTCGTTATCTGAATACCCTGCCTTTTTCATATGATTTTTGGATGAGTGGCAGATTGATTCGATTGTTTCACGCTTCTGCAGATAGTGTCTTCCATCGTGTTCGCTTCACTGCCCCGTTGGAGGAGCGTCTGGCTATGTTTGATAACACGGAAGCAACGGGAAAAGGAGAACATACACCTGATGTAGTCATCTACGGAGATGTGCATCATGCATTTATTCAAGGATTAAAAGCAAAATCGTTATGTAATACGGGAAGTGTTGGAAATCCATTGGATATGACACAGCCTTCTTATATGATATTGGAGGGCGAACTACATAAGCGACAACCAAGTAGTTTCTCAATGTCAATTGTACGTGTTCCGTATGATGTAGAAATCGCTATTCAAGTAGCGATTGATGAGGGGCTTCCAGCAGATGAACTAGCGGCTTACAAAAAAGAATTGCGCACGGCACGTTACAGAGGATTACCAGATGAATAACAAAAGGACCCAGGAGAGGATGTCTCTTTGGGTCCTTTTAAGCTATAGCTATCTATTGTCCGCGATGACAAATCATCGACGCCGCTTAATGCTGCCAAATCCCTTTTTAACCTTTGGTGGAGAATTGGTGCGTGGGCGGTCAAACATGGAGGAGTCCTTTTTGGAGGACGAAGAGCTGCCAAACCATGAACTGCCTCCGCTGTCGCTTTGAGAATCTCGGATGATTTTACCCTTAGATTTCGTTGTGTCAGCATCAGATTTCTTAAAAATACTACCGTCAGAGGAAGACGATTTTCCACTATTATCAGAGGAACGGCGCAGAATAGAGCCCTTGCCTTCTGTAGTAATAGGAGCAAATGTCTTTTTGTCCTCTTTTGTGGGGGTTTGGTAATCGGTCCCTGATTTATAGATATCTCGACTAGAATAGCCACGATAGTTACCTTGACCCTTGGATTTCATCGAATCAAACAGATCACCTAAAACAGAGGCAAAGAAGTAACCTTCTAGGAAAGACATATTATAATTTTTTTGAACGAATTCCTTACTATCTACTTCAATGATGGTATCGCTCGGATTAGCTTCATCCTTTTGCAGATGATACCATTCATCGGAATAGATAAGAAACATGTGGTCTAGATCTTCCTTGGAAATTTCCTTGGGCTGTCGCTTTTCAGCCAGCTCCTTGGCAACCTCAGGAACCGTTTTGTCTGTCGCGCGATAAATGCGCGATGATTCGGCCCCGTTTTTCGTAATCTTCTCTAGTGGATAAGATGATCCAACCGACTGATCGGCGCAACCAGTTAAGAGTCCGGCGACCAGAGAGAGGACGAGGGTTGTCTTTAAGAATTTTGACAATGCTTGCCACATGAGGCCTCCCTCCTACACTCCCCGGAGTACTTTTACATCAGCGGGGATGATAAATTCTCCTTCATACAACATAAAGCGTCCGTCTTGCCATTCAATGCGCAATAGCTTGCGGTTATCGGATTGGAATTCCCAGACATATTGTTCACCATCCGAAGAAAATGGGGTTTTCCCTTGTGCCGTCATTCTTCCATCGTATTGCTCTTCCAAATGATACTCAATGTCATCTAACTCGATAATAGTAGGAACCTCATCAGGAGAGTCAAGTCGACCGTCAATTGGGGTATACAATTCATAGCTGGTTTTCTCGCGTTCTTCAATTTTTAAATAACGCAGGGTGTTACCATCCTGTAAGGTTAGCATAATTGCGTTTCGTTTCGGATTACGAGTGCGCCCTACAACTTGGTAGGTAACGAACGAGACTTCCACAATATCGCCTGATCCTACAGTCAGGATACTTTTTTCAACAAGGGGAGGCTCAGGCTTTTTTAGGATATTTTTAACACGTTGAAAAAAACTCATATGCATTTCCTCCTACAGCAGGCAAGCGGTAATAATAAAGGCGCCGGTAACATGAAGAGAGCCAGAAAAGAGCGCATGGGCTACTTTTCCTTCCTGTGTTCCTTTATTCAAGTCAAGACCTGCTATCTGGTATACGCTAAATTGAACGATTTTTTCGAGAACAAATAATAACACGAAAGATACGACTGAAACGAGTAGTCCCTGAATTAAATCGTTAGATAAAGATAATGATTGCGATAATATATAGCCTTGAGCAAGCAGTTTCATAATAAAGCGAGTGGAGACGGCTACATTTCCTCGCTTAATCTCTTCCATGTCCTTATACTTGGTGAATAGAGTGTCGATCCACATCAAGAGGCATAGCAAGAGAGCGCCTGAGGCAGTCCAGACGATCATTCGTAAAATATTCAAATCTCCGAGCATACGAAACCTCCTTTATCATTTTGACGCATGATGCGTGTAATATCCAGTGAAAAAACGTGGAATAAGTAACAGAAAGAAGAAAGGGGGGCCGCATAAAGCGGTTTACCCCTGATATTTTTTTAGTAGCGCAGCTAGTTCATCCTCTACTACTTTATCTTTATGCAATTGGGCAATTTCATCATCTAGCGAGGTTTGTTTTTTGTAAATTTCACCGCTTGCCTCTGCTTCAGCTTCTAGTTGAAGGGCACGATCTTCCATACGTTTAAGGCCAGCCATCGCTGTATCACTGTTAAATCCAGCCATGCTTTTGTTGATATTTTTTTGCGCATTTGCTGCATTCACGCGAGCCACTAGTGTTTCACGTTTATTTTTCAATTCCACCACTTGCTTACGCATTTCTTCTAGCTTCAAGCGCAGGTTGTCGGCGGCTTCTTTATTTTTTGCATAGCTCGCTTTGTATTCTTCCATTTTTGCAGTAGCTGATTTTTTCTCTTCTAATGCACGACGAGCAAGATCAATGTTTTGAGCTTGAGCGGCAATGTGTGCTTGCTCCTCACGCTTTTGAACCAATGCTTCTTGTTCCTCATACAGCAGCTTGAATTTTTTTTCAAGAGCGATTTGAGCAGCTACAGCTTTCTCAGCATCCTCTAAATCCTGCTGCATATCACGTAGATATTGGTCAGTCATTTTAATTGGATCTTCTGCTTTTTCAATTAGAGCATACAAGTTAGACATGGTTAAATCACGTAGACGTTTAAAGAATGACACAAAGCATTCCTCCTTGTTAGTAGCAAACATATTAGTTAGGCCCATAGGCCCTAGCATTTTAGCGCTTATACTCTGTATTACGTCTGTAGTCGAGAGAAGTTTCATTTAGGAAACAAGAAATTGTTTCTCATTTGCTCAAAGCCTGATGAGACGTTTACAAAAAGCCCCTTACACGCTGTTCCTTTCTTATTTTACTCGAAATGGAAGGTAAAAAAGAAGTGCAGAACATAAAAAAAGGCACAAACTCAATATGAGTGTGCCTACTCTAAGTGAATGGAAGCTAAGCTTTGCTCCTGCACGGGTACTATTTTCGAGCATCCACACTCTGTACAGCTACATATATGTAAACAGAGCTGAGGAATTAAATCGGCATAGCCGTTTGATCTCTTACTACCGTCAATGGAGACATACGGACTATAATCGCCTTGATAATCGGAGAGTTTTCCTTTGTCTTGAAAATAGCTACGGCAATTGGGACAGC
The DNA here is from genome assembly GCF_010748895.1 of Brevibacillus sp. 7WMA2. Classification (NCBI taxonomy): domain Bacteria; kingdom Bacillati; phylum Bacillota; class Bacilli; order Caryophanales; family Paenibacillaceae; genus Brevibacillus; species Brevibacillus sp. 7WMA2. The sequence continues at coordinate 3,142,255 of NZ_CP048799.1, read as the reverse complement.
GTTCTAATAATTCCCGAAATCCATTGCAAATGGGGCATATGGAACTATTCATATCGCACCTCCTAGAAATAGAGTGTGCGAGCTGAAGAAACGTTATGCAAAAAACCCCCTTCTTAATGAAAAGGGAAGGGGGGTGAAAAGAAGTTTGTGAATTGACAATGTTCTGTCTATATCGGTAAGCGGTTTTTGAAGCTGTTTTATAAATTCATGCTGGAGGAGTGGCCCGGTTGTAGCTTGGCATTTGGATTGATATAGGCAATCGCATTGTTAACAGCCGTAGGAGCCTCACCAAACCCAACTGCAATCAGCTTAACTTTGCCTGGGTAGGTAGCAATATCGCCTGCCGCATAAATGCCTGGAACACTAGTCTCCATTTTTGAGTTAACAACAATGGAATTTTTCTCTAGCTGAATTCCCCAATTTTTAATAGGTCCTAGGGATGAAATGAAGCCGAAGTTCACAATGACATCATCTACTTCGATTTCAGTTAACTCTTTGCTGATGTTATGCTCAATCGTAAGGCTCGTGATTCTGCCTTGGTCTGATTTAATGGAGGATAGTTCATAAGGAGTGAGTACATTCACCCGAGAAGCCATCATTTTCTCTACACTATGCTCATGTGCGCGGAATTTATCGCGACGATGAACGATATGTACTTCTTTCGCAATCGGCTCCAGCATCATTGCCCAGTCAACAGCGGAATCTCCACCACCAAATAGAACAACACGTTTATCTTTAAAGGTGTTTAAATCAGTAACAAAATAATGCAGATTTGTTTTTTCAAAGCTCATGGAGTCGGGATGCTCCAGACGACGAGGTTCAAACGCACCGACTCCAGCCGTAATAATAACAGCTTTTGAGTAATGCATCCCTTTGTCTGTAGTAATTTGTAAGCTTCCTTCTGCTTGCTTTGCTACATCTTCAACCTTTTCCTCTAAGCAAATGGTAGGGGTAAAATGAGAGATTTGTTGCTTAAGGCCATCTACCAATTCTTGCGCCCGCACTTTTGGAAATCCTGCTACATCATAAATATACTTCTCGGGGTATAACGCACTTAATTGTCCGCCTAATTGTGGCATGCTTTCGATGATTTTCACGCTCGCTTGACGCATACCGCCGTAAAAAGCCGTAAACAAACCAGCGGGACCTCCACCAATAATTGTTAGATCGTATACCTGCTCATCTCTTTTTAATGAACTCAAAGTCCCATACACCTCCATATTCACTATAAAAATGCTAAACCACTTTCTATTATATACAGCCGAACACCTGAAAAAAAAGAGGAAGTATGAATCAACAACAATTTAGAGCCAAATTCGGCAATTTTGTGTCAAAAACTACTTGCAAACCATGAAAAATGTCTCTATTATTAGTTTGTGTTGGTGAAATATGTGCAATTTTTCACAGATATTTGATCTTTTTCACTGTGACATGCTTAATTTTCACTGTAATTATTTTAGATAACCACTATTGCAATTATTTTTTATGATGCAGGGAACAGTATAAATACTATCTTTTATCGTGAAAAAAAACACATGATGTAAGATGATTTTTTAAAATTTGTAACGAGAGATGGAAGGAGTTTATCCATGAGCACACCAAAGATTCTAATCCTGGGGGCAGGTTATGGCGGGGTTACCACCGCTTGTGAATTGCAAAAAAAATTAAATCATAATGAAGCAGAAGTGACTCTAGTCAGCAAGCATGACTATCACTATTTAACTACATGGCTTCATGAGCCGGCAGCAGGTACAATGCCAGCTAGTCGAGCTCAAATTTTCTTAAATGAAATCATTGATAAAAATAAAGTAAATGTAATTAAAGGTACCGTTTCTAACATTTCTGGCGAACAACAAAAAGTAACGCTTGAAGACGGAACAGAGCTAGAATACGACTATTTGGTTATTGGTCTTGGTAGCGATCCAGAAACATTTGGTATCGAAGGTCTTAAAGAAAATGCACTTACAATCCGCAGCATCAATGCGGTTCAAAAGATTAAAGAACACATTGAATATATGTTTGCTTCTTATAATAGTGAACCGGAACGTACAGATTACTTGACATTTGTAGTTGGCGGAGCAGGGTTCACTGGAATTGAGTTCTCAGGTGAATTGGTAAACCGCATCCCTGAGCTTTGCCGTGAATATAACATTGACCCATCATTGGTGAAAGTATATAGCATTGAAGCAGCTCCAACCGCATTGCCTGGATTTGATAAGGATCTAGTTGACTATGCAATGAATCTATTGAGCAGCAAAGGTGTAGAATTCAAGATCAATACACCTATCAAACAATGCACGCCAGACGGTGTAATCTTGGCTACGGGTGAAGAAATTAAATCGAAAACTGTCATTTGGACAGGTGGAGTTCGCGGAAATGCTGTAGTTGAACAATCTGGTTTTGAAGTAATGCGCGGACGTGTTAAAGTAGATGAATTCATGCGTGCTCCTGGTTATGAAAATGTATTTGTCGTGGGTGACTGCGCATTGATATTTAATGCTGAAGGTCGTCCATATCCTCCAACAGCTCAAATTTCAATTCAAGAGGGCGAGAACGTAGCTCGCAACCTAAAAGCTTTGGTTCGTGGCGAAAAACTAACAATGGCACCTTTTGTACCGAATTTACAAGGTACTCTTGCTTCACTGGGTAAAGGTGAGGGAATGGGTATCATCTTTAATAAGAAAAAATTATTTGGTTTATCTGCCGCATTGATGAAAAAAGGTAGTGATGTTCGTTACCTTTACAAAATCGGTGGTATTGGAATGGTCATGAAAAAAATTCGTCTCTAGGAGAGTAGCGAATGCGCCATGCTAGTGTACAGGTAAGAGGACTTCTTACACGCGAAGAGTTAGACCGATATAATGCGCTTATGGAAATTGGGGCATATCTGGAGCAACAAGAACGTTATGATTTGTCCTACCACATTCAAAGTGAAGTGGATCGTCTGATAATGCCGGCCATTGAACGCTTAAAAGAAAAAGGTCGAGAGCGTGATCAGGAGAATTTGCGGTACATGATTGACCATGGTTTATTGGATATTCATGAGGAAGAATAACCTTAGCTCGTAATAGGAAAGACGGTAAGCCCTCCTGTCTCTAGGGATTTGTTAGAGATAGGAGGGTTTTTTTGTGCTGTATGGATAGCGTATACTACATGAAAGAAGCAGATAGGAGGATACAATGCGAGAATCTAAGGTATGGCTTGCTGCTGGCGGCATCGTAGTTAAAGGTAATGAAGTTTTGGTTGTAAAGAAAACATATGGTGGATTAAAGGGGAAGTGGTCTTTTCCTGCTGGTTTTGTAGAACCGAATGAAACAGTTGACGAAGCAGCGGTGCGAGAAGTGTTGGAGGAGACAGGTATAGTTGCACGTGTACGTCAGGTTGCAGCCTTGCGCACAGGCGTAATTCGTAAGGAGATTAGCGATAACATGATTGTATTTCTGATGGATTATGTTGAAGGTGATCCACAGCCTCAGGAAGGTGAGATTGAAATCGCTACCTTTATGCCCATTAATGACTTGCTTACAGATCCGCTTGCGACAGAGTATATTCAGATTATCTTGCCTCATATTCCTACGATGTCATCCTATCTCGTGGGAGAATCATATGTACCTGATCCTATATTTGGTTACTCAAGTTATAAAATTTTTACCTAAATGCTGTACAAGATGCCGAGCTTTATTGAAATACGCTCTGAAATAATCAGAAAAAACCTGATGATTCCGCTTACATCAGGTTTTTTGATTCTTTTTCCAAGGAAATAAAGGTGGAAATTACGTAGAAATGCTGTTATTATTTTAAAAACTAAATTATCTGAAAATAAAAGAATACGAAATGGAGAGAGGAACAATGAGGAAACATACTGAAGAAGCATGTCCATATTGTAACGGTCAGGGCTACTTTCATGTAGCGGTTGGCGGAACAGAAAATTGTCCAAGCTGCAAGGGCAATGGGATGAATAGCGAATTGTATAAGGAACTTCAACCGCTCCAATCATAAGAGCATTAGAGTAAAAAATAGGAGATAGAATGGAAGAGAGTATGAATGGAATTTGAATGGAACATATTTTGAAGTAGCCCACTACATCAGAGGATGCAGGGCTACTTTTTTCGTTTCTATCATTTCTATTTACTCCTTTTCGGGACATAAGAAGCTGGGAGCCTTGATAAGCATTTTCTTTGGAAGTTGTTCAATTGACCGCTAAAGCACTTTTGGATACACTAAAGTCAGAATATAAACCAAATTCGGAGGTATCTCCTGCTATGTTTATGGCATTAAATCCAATAACACTTATCATCTCTATTGTGTTATTTAGTATTTTAGGCTTTGGCATCGGTTTTATTTTAAATATGCTTTTAAGAACGACATGGCTTCCTTTTGCTCTTACGATTGGACTAATTGGTTATGTAGTCATTTCCCTTATTGTAAAAGATACACCCCCATCTATTTGGGATTATGTTGTATTGTATGCTGGAATCGTAGGGACTTTTGCCAGTGGCTGGACGATTCAGACCTTACGTAGAAAAGGATATCGGATGTTTTAATTGGTTAGCACCCCTTGAGTAATCAGGGGGTGTTTTTGTGTCCTAGTAAATAATGTATATCCTCTCTCACTATTGGAAATGACTAGATGATGAGAGGAGGCAAATAGAAGATGAAATGGGTACGTTTTGTGAGTTCACTCACGATTAGTATGGCATTCCTGCTTAATTTTACGTCATACGGTTATTCTTCTACCATCATTGATGCAGGAGGCACCACCAGTTCACTTGGTTTGCACGAGAAAAAAGAAGGCTACAAAATGATTAAAAAAAGATATGTGCTTTCTAGCTCCATGACAGAAACAAATATGGACACTCAAAAAAACGATCAACCGCAGAACAGAAAATTAGGAAATAGAATAAATAAATCAGATGAAACAGCTATTTTAAACCAATATCCTAAGGTACGGGTGGTGGCTACTGGTTATTATGCAGGTGTAGAATCAACTGGAAAAAGCCCGGGACATCCCTCGTATGGCATCACGTATTCTGGTATAAAGGTACATCGCGGGACATACTCCACGATTGCTGCTGATCTGCAAGTTTTCCCGCTTGGGACGGTATTGTACGTTCCCGGCTATGGGTATGGCGTAGTTGCAGATAAGGGTGGAGCGATCCGTGGTAAGAAGCTCGATTTGTATTTCGATACAAAAAATGACGTATACAGCCAGTGGGGTAAGCGTGAAGTGGAGGTCTTTGTTATCCATCGTGGAAAAGGTTTTGTAAACGAGGAAATGATGAAGGCCTTGAATAAAGATGGTGTAGAAGCCTTTGCAAGAATTACGAATTAACAAGAAAAAGACCTGAGGCAGTTCATTGTGCCAGGTCTTTTTCTCATGTAATAAAGGTTGTTTCATGTTAAAAAGTTCGTATTAGGATAGCTATAGCTTTGGTGGAGCAGAAGGTGTAGTTATCTGCGAGTCTAATGAAGCGCCTAGAGAAGGATAGAGGATGTTTACTAGCTGTTCCAATCCTTCCAATAATCGCGGAGAGGGGCGACAATATAGTCCTTCTTCTAAAATATGTACGTTATTATTACGGATGGCTGTCATCTGTTGCCACTCTGGACGATCTGTAATCATAGAAGTCTTAATTCTTTTGATTTCAATTCCACACCATACCACCATGACATGATCAGGGTTTCTCTCTGCTACTTGCTCATGGGTGGATTTTACATTATCAGTATTGTAATCAGCAAACACATTTGTGGCTCCTGCTAATTCACTTACATCGGTTAGCCAGTTTGTACGACCAGGTGTATAAATTGGATTGGGCCACCATTCCCAATAAAGTCTGGGGCGCTCGCTTATATTTTGGGTTAGCAAGCGGATTTGCTCGATACGTTTCATAAAATGTGTAGCTACCTGTTCTGCTTTTTCTACCCGATGAATTGATCTACCCACCTCACGAATATTATCTGCGATATCAAAGATGTGAGCAGGATTAAGGATAATATAAGGAAGATTGCGTTTCTTTAACTCTTCGATATTCTTCTCCATACCAGGGACACTGAGTGATGCTATTACCAGATCAGGTTGCAGAGCTTCGACTTTATCCATATCAATGCTCAGGTCTGGACCAACTTTCGGAAGGTGTTGCCATTCCAAAGGCCAATCGGAATGATCATCAAGTGCGATAACGTGTTCACCTGCATCCAAAGCATACAAAATTTCAGTATTACTTGGGCAAATCGAGATAATTCTCACATCTACTTCCTCCCCATGTGAGTATGTTTACCAGAATGGATGTAGGCACAGTGAGACAATAATACCTAACCAGCCACCCATAAACACTTCGATTGGCTGATGACCCAGAAGCTCTTTTAGCTTTTTCGTTTTTTCTGTGCGCGGATGTACTTTGAAGGTTTTCATACCCTCAAGCAAATGGTTAAATTCCTCTACGAGCTTATTTAACACAACAGCTTGCATACCAGCATGGCGACGAACACCAGTTGCATCAAACATCACGATGACGCCGATGATTGCTGAGATAGCAAAGGCATTGCTGGATAAACCCTCTTCAAGGGCTACAGCAGTAGAAAGTGCGGTGACGGCGGCGGAATGGGAACTGGGCATGCCCCCCGTGCTGAACATCAGTGGCCAACTCCATTCGCGGGTCGCCAGATAATTCAGGGGGATTTTGATGAATTGGGCCAACCCAATCGCCAAAAGCGCCGACCACAAAGGGAAATTGTCTAAGATGGTCATGCAGATATTCCGTTCCTTTCGTATAGACTTAATCCTACATGTTATTGTAACAGAAACTGAATATATACTTCCTTAACTTTTTCTTATAGATGATAAAGATTGCGCATCTATCCTGTAAATATTATTTACAACTTCATAACCTCTAACTAGAGGAAGATTCTTGCTCAATCAGGGAGGGGCCAATGTGGATATCTCGATATATGATATGATTTAAGGAAAAGGTACGGGAGGGAGCACGATGCAAGAGCGATATCCCGAGCAATATCTTCAATTCCTTAAGAAATTTAATCAACGAGAATTTTACGATTGTCATGATCTGCTGGAGGACATTTGGATGGAGCAAAAAACCAATAAGTTTTTACAGGGTTTGCTCCAAATGGCTGTAGGCTTGTATCATTTGGAATGTGGAAATATAAAAGGGGCACGGTGGATGTTTACAAATGCCCACAAATATCTAAGAGCATATTCACCACAATATTGGGATTTGTCGGTGGATGAGGTGCTTCGCTATTTAGAGAAGTGTCTGCAAGCCTTGCCATCTTCTGAAAAGATTCCGTATGATGAAGTAGAAAAACTGGACTTCCCCTATCAGACATTTCAATTGATTACGGAGGGGAATACAGACGAGGGACAGTAGAATTAGTAAATAAAATGGCACGTATATCAAGTATAAGTGATAAGAAGATATAGGGTGTACATTCAAGAAACGAGGGAACAGCATTGATACATATTGAAGCAAAAAATCCTTCTTATTTAGAAAAACGAATAGATTATTTCATCCTGCCCGTATATCGGAATCAGACTCTACATACCCAGGAATGGAGCGAGCTAGATGCAACCTTCCATCAGCAACTGTCACAGATGCTACAAACAGGTGAGATTAGTGATCAGAAGGGCAAAGTAACCATCCTGCATACACTAGGACAATTGACAGCCACTCGACTAGTATTTCTCGGGATGGGAGAAATGGCTGAATTAGATTTTATCTCCGCAAGAGATGCGTTTGCCAAAGCCGTGCAACAGCTCAAAACGGAAGCATCTGAGAAAAGCCTTGCCATTCTCTTGACAGAACAAACCAATCTAGGCCCAGAGCGCTTGACCCAAGCTGTAGGTGAGGCCTTTTTACTTGGAACCTATGCATATGAGGGCTATCGAGCGATTCCGAAACACAAGCCTTCTTTTCAAACAGTGGAAATTGTAGTCCATCAAGAGCAAGAAGCGAAAGCAGAAACAGGATTACAGCTGGCTCAAGCATTTAGTACAGGAACGAATCTAGCGCGTACGTTAGTGAATGAGCCTGGAAATTATTTGCCTCCACATGAATTAGCAAATAGAGCGATTGAGGTAGCAAAACGTTATGGAATGAGCTATGAGCTTCTGGCAAAAGATAAGCTGGAAGAGCTAAATATGGGCGGTGTCTTATCTGTCGCGCAGGGCAGTGCCGAATTGCCGTATGTGGTTGTCATCAAATACCAAGGGAAAGAGCAGTGGGAAGATGTCATTGGTTTAATTGGAAAAGGGGTAACCTTTGACACAGGTGGTATTTCGATAAAACCGGTAGCTGGAATGGAAGAAATGAAAACAGATATGGGTGGAAGCGCAGCGATGATTGGTGCTATGGAAGCAATCGGTCGCTTGCAACCAGCCGTTAATATCATGATGGTCATTGGCTGCGTGGAAAATATGCCATCTGGAACGGCATATAAGCCTGGCGATGTCATAACCACGATGAGCGGTAAAACTGTAGAGATTATCACCACGGATGCTGAAGGACGTTTAGTATTAGCAGATTGTATCACGTATGCTAAGCAGCAAGGGGTATCCTGCCTAGTGGATTGCGCTACGTTAACAGGTGGAATTGTAGTGGCGCTAGGGCACGTTGCGACAGGTTTGATGACGAATAATCAGCAATTAGCTAATGAAATGCTCCAAGCTGCTCAGTACTGCGGAGAGCGTTTGTGGCAATTACCAACATTCCCAGAGTATCGTGAATTAAATAAAAGCCATGTTGCTGATCTAAAAAATTCGGGTGGAAGATATGGTCATGCAATTATCGCTGGCGTATTTTTACAAGAGTTCGCTGAAGAGACTCCATGGGTGCATGTAGATATTGCTGGGACTGCTTCTCAGAGTAAAACGACTCCGTTAGGCCCAATAGGTGCTACGGGTGCAATGGTTCGCTCTATTGCTCAATTTTTGTTACAACGCGCCAATTAAGGTGTTCATAATATAAACGAGGTGAAAAAAGATGGCATTTACAAATCCAACCAATGACGAGCGCAGAACAATTTTAGAAGAGGCAAAAACGATTGCAGTAGTAGGCTGCTCTAATCGGCCAGATCGCACGAGCTATATGATTGCCGAGGCTTTACAGCATGCAGGATATCACGTAATCCCCGTTAACCCGATTATTGCAGGGGAAACGGTATTGGGTGAGAAAGTGATTGCGTCCCTTGCTGATATTAAAACTCCGGTTGACATTGTAAATGTGTTCCGTCGCAGTGAAGATACTCTGCCTGTTGCAGAAGATACCATCAAGATGGCTCATAAGCCTAAGGTCTTTTGGCTACAGCAAGGAATTTATAACGAAGAAGCAGCTCAGCTAGTAGAAGAGCAAGGGATAACGGCGGTTATGGACCATTGCATCAAGGTAGACCATGCCATTTTGGTACGCAAATAAAGGAGCGATGAGATGTGTTTTATGGATTAAGCCGCGGATCAAAAGATGATCGCGTTCCACCTAATCAAAAGGTAACGACAGGCTTTCCTGTGCTTCATTATGGTAATGTGCCAGAGTACAAAGACTTGAGTCAGTGGGATTTTCGAATTTTTGGAGCAGTAGAGGAGGAGAAGACGCTAAGTTTCTCTGAGTTTAAAGGGCTGTCAGTCGGAGAAGTACGCAATGACATCCACTGCGTGACAGGCTGGTCTAAGCTAGATAATGTCTGGGAGGGTGTTCCGGTAGAGGAAGTAGTGAAGTTGGTTACCATTAAGCCAGAAGCCAAATACGTGATGCTCCATGCAGAAGAAGGCTGGACAACCAATATGCCATTGGAGGATTTTATGGCAAAAGGGAACTTATTTGCGTTTAAGCATAATGGTGAGGATTTGACACCTGACCACGGATATCCGCTTCGATTTGTTATCCCGCATCTTTACTTTTGGAAAAGCGCAAAATGGGTTCGTGGGATTGAGTTTTTGGATAAGGATAAGCCAGGGTTTTGGGAGAAGAATGGCTATCATATGTACGGGGACCCGTGGCTTCAACAAAGATATGAATGGGATTAATTAGGATAAAAAAGAGGCGGAAAACCGCCTCTTTAATTTACTTTAAATGATGTTATTTTTATTGGAGTCCGCCGACCAGGCTCACCTAAGGCTTCACCTATTAGAAGTTTTAACTGCATCATGGTAGATTTTATGGATGTTTGTATACGGTGGGCTAATCATAATAAAGGTCGATAACCTTTAGGAGCTTGACGATCGGGTAAGGATTAAGTGGGCAGGATTCGCAGAATAAATAACTATTAAACCCTTCATTAATCGTGAGGTTTTTCATTCTTTTTCTTGGACAACCAACTCTGCAACCATTTTGCTTATTTTTATGAAATCTTGCAATCAAACATTGATGATTTAAACAATAGATTTTTAAAAAACATGAGAAACCCCCTCCACATATGTGGAGGGCTATTTTTGATATAAATGGATCATTCTTTATCTTTTGAGACGAAGCACAAGATACTAATAAATACAGATAAACCAACTAATATGAAAATAAAATCAGGGAGGCCTCCACGTGAAAAATTACCTGAAGCAGCTTCTTTTATTGAGTTCGCTATCTCATGTAAAGAATATACAATAGCTACTGTTAAAGACGAAAGTCCTAAAAGTAAAAATCCTACTAATTTATTCAATAAAACACACCCTTTTCTATTTACATTTATTAGAAATAATGGTAACTATTATTGAAGATTATAAAACATTTAACAAGGAGATGAAAGGATGAAAAAGAATAGGCTTAGCGCATTGATAATGTCTTTACTGTTAGTAGGGTTGGTTTCTGTACCAAATGGAATTTCATTAGCTGCTGAAAAACCTTTAAACGTACAAATTGCAAATGATGAAAAAGAGTTCCTAAGAATGCTTAAAAATAGTAACAGTAATAAGTTGAGTCAAGAGAGCACTAGAGCCACAGCTACTGTTGCTAACGCTGAGAAAGTATCCGTTGATATAATGGATGAAAAGTCAAAATTTTCTTTGAAAGAAGATGGGCCGGGCAATCTTAAGTATTTTGGTGTAATTAACGTCGATGGGGATAAGTCGCCGGTATATATTAAATCCAAGGATGAGATTTCTGACGATAACCTTATGGAGATAATGGAATCTGCGCTAAAAAAATTCGAAGAAAAATCAGAGAAGGATGTTGAATACAACACCTTAAGTACGACACCGAGTTACAAGTTAAGAGATAGAGCTTTAGGGATAACCGTTTCAAATAGCAAACTGGGAAAATTTTGGTATACGGAGTACAGGGCATATTACGGAGGCTCTACAAGTAAGATACATCAATATTACCTAAGAGCTGATCATGAGCATATGCTTAAAGGTACTTGGGATCCTAGACTTTATAAATTTAAAAGCACTTGGAATCCGACAAGAAAATCAGACAATATAGAAATTTTGAATCCGAAGCCACAAACCTCAGACAATAAAACCAGTATAGATATTGGAATACCTGGGGGAGTTTCATGGGAAGTAGACACAGGCGGCAGTATAGATATTGAAACTAATTTCAGCCCTTCTAAAAATACTGTTACTTGGGACGTAGTTAACGCCTCATTTCTTTGGCAGGATTTCTATGTGATGAAGGATTTTGGTTTCACCAAAGGAGTGGAGATAGAGTCTCCTAAGTCAAATAACGGATTTGACATGAAAGTATACTATAAAATATGGCATAACGAGCCGTACATTGGAATTGACTATGATGAATATTGGGATGATAACATTATCTATGACGAACGCAAAGATGATTTAGATTTTAAAGATTAATAAAAAAACCATGATGAAAGATACAATTCCCCGCCAGCTTTAAATTGGCGGGTTTTTGTTGATAAACATGTAATTTTACCCATTGCCTAATCTCCTCATCATCTCCTTAAATAAGAACATACATTCTTATTTAAGGAGATGTTTTGATGGCTAGCAAAATCCTTGATCCACTTGTAACGAAATTCATCTTGCCAGAACATGCAGAAATGGTACGTCAGTATCACGAGGATAAGAAACTAATCGAGAAACCAATCATGGAAGAGGACTAATTGAATCTGCTTGGGGATGGGTAGAGAAGTTTGATTCAACGTTTAAACAGATTTAAGTTAAGGAATGACGAGGATTTTTGGTGGATATTATTGAGGATGTAGTGAGAGTAGAGAATAAATCTACTCTCACTTGGTTTCACGCCTGATTTTTAATCAATCATCTTCACAATGGACAAATATATATTTAAAGTCATCCTCGTTTATTAAATGGTTTATTATTTCCTCTATTCTTTTTCTACTAACGTTATCAACCAAAACCATATCACTTGCCCATAGGTAAGCACCTTTTAAATTCTCACCAGTTTTTTTGTTTTTTTGTTGGAGTGTCTTTATATTTTCATAGGTGAAGAATGTTGCGACCCACTTTGAGTTGTCTGATAACGTTACCATTATATCAACATTGTTATCGTAAATGTCGTAATTTCTATCTTCTGACTGCTCTACATTGATCCATATTTCTTTTACTACATGTTTCATATTTTCTCCTTATGATTGTGTTATTTTCTTTTTTTTCCGTATATTTCTTCTAGACGTTCAATAACTTTAGCTTGATTTTTTTTATCTGACTTTGCCAGTATTTCAACGGTATCTCCTTCAGTTCTTAGATATACTCTAGCTCCATTTTTTGAACGAAGCTCAAAAACCCCATTAAAAAGATAGTTGTTCCCTGAACCGGGATTACTATTTCCTTTTAAATACTCATTGAGTAAATGATTTGCTTCAGCTTGAAGCTTTTTATCTTTCATTGCTTTTTCAGTTTCGCGTATAAGAAAAGAATCTTCATCGATTCTCGAATTAACATAATATTTTCCAATTTTCTTTCGGCCATTTAAAACCTTATTAGCAAAACTAGCTATATCATCACCATGCTCTTTTAAAAGATTATATGCTTTCTTACCGGCCTTTGCACCTTTTCCTGCAGGGAATAGAGAGAGAATTGCGAATCCTTTCTCTGCATCACTAGCTTTTGGATCAAAAATTGTTTTTACATCATCTAAAATTAAGAAGTCCAGTCCTGCTTTGGCAGCGTCTAATAAAAAATTACCAGCATCAACTAGCTATCTCTTACTAGAGTCAATCCAATCAGAGGCCGTATCTTTTAAATCATCCCACCATGAATTTGAACGAGCTGAAGCGCTAGCTAGATACAATTGTTTACCTTCTTTTGATATTTGTACCCTATCGCTTTGAATATTACCTTGCAGATGATCATTGTTACGTTGCTCTTGTTGATTTCTCAAGGCTATTACTTCTCTTGCGCCGTTCATATTTTGCCTGTAAGAATTTGAAGCACTAGAAACTGATACCATGGTCATCCTCCTAATATTTTTTAAAATAATAGTGGATATACAAATATACCCAAATAATATATCGAAAGATTACATGGGAATATTTAGAATTTAATAAAAAATATATTTTTTTAGTAAAAAAATGCATATATAAAAAGGTGATAGCTTACTAAATTCTTGGATTCACTTTTACCTTAATACGTAGAAATGGTACGTCAGCTTCACGGGATAAGAAACTAATCGAGAAACCGATCATGGAAGAGGACGAGCTAGCCGGGTTTAGTTACAGGATTTCTGACCCATGTCAGTATGATTATGCTCTTACAATTAGCTGGTAGAAAGAAACAAAAGAAAGGTAGGAGAGCAATTGAATCCGCTTGGGGATGGGTAGATAAGTTTGATTCAACGTTTAAACAGATCAAGCTAAAAAACGATGAGGATTTTTGGTGGATATCTGTAGAAGATGTGATTAGTGTAGAAGCCTAAGCAGTGCCTCTTACAGCTACATAGAATATATTACCTGCGGGAACAGGGATACAGCAAACACCCCATCGAATAAGATTTATGATGGGGTGTTTATGTTATTGTCGAGTAGCCTTAACTAAGTTTCTGGCTATCCCACCAACTAAAAATGGATTTTATTATTTTATTAAAGTCATCATAAAAAACCATTGTCAGAACTCCTAATATTGTTATTAATGCTGAAATTGATCCAGCATTAATAAACAACCCTATAAACATAATAACAAATCCAACGTACAAACCAGTATCTTTGTGATCGGCGATGATTATCTTTTTTTTGAAGCTCTCGTTTCCTTTTATTAACTCATCTAGTGTTACATTGTATAACTCGCTAAGTAAAATCAAATTATCAATGTCAGGATAGCTTTTGTCATTTTCCCATTTATAGACAGCTTGCCTAGTCACACCAATTTTTTGAGCTATATCTTCTTGTGAAAGAGACTTTAATTCACGGAACTTTTTCAATTGCTGACCTAAACTCATTTCATTCATCCTTTTTTGTATCATCATTGCATATAAAGAAATAATTAGTAAAGAAACCATTGGTAACAATGCATGTAAACTAGTGGTTTACATCAGCAAATCCTGCCAGTATCGACCAAGCGGGTTTTTTTTTCGTCAAAACCTCCATTTACTCGTCAAAGCATTGATAAAGCCGACACGTAATAACGTAATGAGGATTCTGATGGATACCTGTAGAAGATGTAGTAGGGATTCGTATATAATAGATTATAATCATTACTTATATGAATGTACGGAGACCCCTTCAAAGAGCAAAAATACGCGTGGGACTAATATATAAAGCGGGAGGCTAAATAGCCCCCTCTTCATTATGAAAAATAAAGAATATTTCAACTAAAGGAGGTTCTTTTATGATAAATAACAATATTCCCAGAGTGGGTGTAGGAGCCGCAATCATAGATGACAATAGACGAATTCTGCTTGTCTTGCGCAAAAAAGCACCAGAAGCCGGGTGCTGGAGTCTACCTGGAGGTAAGGTGGACTACATGGAAACCATTGAAGATGCCGTGATACGTGAAATAAAAGAGGAGCTTAATATAGATATCGTCATTGACAGCCTATTGTGTGTGACCAATCATATTGTTCAAGCAGAAAATGTCCATTGGATTGCCCCAACTTTTATCGCCCATATCAGCAGCGGCGAGGTTCAAAATCTGGAGCCGCACGCTTTAGAGAAAGTAGAGTGGTTCCCTATCGACGAATTGCCGGATAACATTACGATAACTACCACGTATGCTATTGATCAGTTAAAAAATCGCTAAAGACTTTTCACATGTTTTCACTCCGAATATGATATCATCAAGAACTTGTACATAAGGAAAGGTGATGTCAGTTGAGCGTTTTTCAGATAATGATCGCGTTACATATCTTAGCAGAGCATGCATCTAATCTGGAACAAGCATAATTTTTTATATCATTCAATAAAAAAAGGGGCCTTGCTCGCTAAGATTGTTTATTTGAGGAGCAGCCCTTTTTCTAATAGAAAAGATGTAATGATAATAGCTGTGTTATATAGACTATAATTTGAAGGAGATTACAACGTATTCTACGTTTGTAATCTGCCTATTTTTTTGCTAAAAAACTCTTTATCTAAACGAAAGGTTTACCGAATTTATAGGTAACATTGAATAGACCCTCTGTATCAATTTGTAAATACCAGCGCTAAAGACATACTATCGAATCGACGAAAACAATTTTCAGGGGGGATATAATGAAGGTCCAGGAAGTTAGGCTAGAAGATCATTTTGGTGTTACAAAAAGTCGATATATACCCCTTAATTTAGATAACCAACCCATCGTACCTGTCGTAAAATATTTAAAATACCTAGACAAGCTTAGCAAAGCTGAGAATACCTTAAAATCCTATTGCTATCATCTGATGCTGTATTTCAAATTCCTTGATGAGGAAGGGAAGGTTTATGAAGATGTAAGTCTTGATTTATTAAGTGATTTCATTGGTTGGTTGAGGCATGCCCAAGAGGATTGGCACCTTGCGAGGGCGGCTTTATTTGCTCGAGCAACTGATGGATAAATTTGTAGATAAAAGCGAACGACACATACAGGCGTAAAAACAAATCCCCACACACGTTAGCTGGGTATGGAGATTTCCACATCGGTGAGCAGTTTAAATGAAGGGCCACTTTCCACTCGGAAGGTGGCTCTTTTCTTGCGTTTTTTAAGGGCCCCAAAAAATAGGCTTATGCAGGAGGAGCCAATTAAGGATGATCTTTCATACATGTAGAGTATATTCGCTGAAGGGTATTCGTGTATTGGATAGCTTCACCCGTTCGGCAAAAGTTTACTAAGTAGCATATTTGGATACTGGAGGTAGTAATTATGGATGATTTCCAAAACGAACTTAAAAAGTTGAAAGTTGACAAATTCCAGGGTGGGGATGTATCGCCTTGGGAAAATGAAAGTCAGCAAGATGCAATGCTAGTTCAGAGAAGATGCGGACGGTGTCACCGCTGCTCGTGCAGTTGTTCCTGTAGCTGCTCATGCAGCTGTTCGTGCAGTTGTTCCTGTAGCTGCGTTTGCCTTTTCATCAATTGCTTCCGATGTTCCCGTTGCTTCTAGGGTCCTAAAGGCAACTTCAAGCTACCTGAGAAAAAGAGATAGCCCCTGCATAGTCAAGGTATTTGGCTTGCAGGGGTTATCTTATCTCTCTAAAAGTTGAGGTATAAGGGACAAATAGCCATACATAAGATTACGGTGAAGGGTGCTTACGCGTCATTTTGGGAACGGCTAACGGTAAGGAGGAGTGACATGACACGATTAGACTCTTCTATGCGTCTGAAAGTGAAAAAGGATACTTTTTTTCTCCCTGATGCAAAGGGAAATGTGTATTTTCGGAATAATGTAGGCTCATTTCGTATGGAAGGAAATGGAATTTACCAGTGGATTGAAAAACTGTTGCCGGTGTTTAACGGGGAGAACACGTTGGGCGAGCTGACGGACAAATTGCCGAAGGAATATCGGGATCGTGTGTTTGAAATCGCAGAAAATTTATTCCAAAATGGTTTTGTTCAGAATGTGAGCCAAGATCGTCCGCATCAGCTTACGGACAAGATTTGCAAAAGGTATGCTTCACAAATTGAATTTTTAAGTAATCTGGCTGATTCTGGTGCTTATCGTTTCATGTCTTATCGTCAGGCTAAAGTGCTAGCGATCGGCTCCGGTCCGATCTTTGTCTCATTGATTGTGGCGTTGCTTGATTCCGGCTTGTCCAGGTTCCATATGCTGGTCAATCGTTCGATGCCGACGGATCGACAACGGATAGTGGAGCTGGCGTCTCATGCCCGCAAAACGGACCCCGAGGTAGCCATAGAGGAGCTTGCGTTGCAGGCGGAGGTAGTAAATACTTGGCGCGAGGCTGTGCAGCCGTTTGATGCGATTTTGTACGTTTCTCAGGAGGGCAATGTAGAGGAACTGCGGGTTCTCCAAGCCGTTTGCAGGGAAGAGGGCAAGATGCTGCTGCCAGCGATATGTCTTCAGCAGGTGGGGGTAGCGGGACCGATTGTGCATCCAGACTCCGAGGAATGTTGGGAGTCGGCGTGGCGCCGTATACACCAATCCGTGCTCTGCAAAGACGAAAAGCTGCACACGTTTTCCTCTACAGCGGGAGCGATGCTGGCAAATGTAATCGTGTTTGAATTGTTCAAGACCATTACGGCGGTGAACGAATCGGAACCGAAGAATAAGGTCTACCTTCTTGATCTGGAGACGTTGGAAGGAAACTGGCATTCGTTCATGTCTCACCCGTTGGTGACAGGAAAAACGAAAGTCAAATGGATAGAAGATATTGATGAACACCTCGAACAAAAAAAGGACTCAAGTGATTCGGATGGTCTGATCCCTTATTTCAGCACATTGACATCAGCAGAATCAGGGATTTTCCACATCTGGGAGGAGGGGAACTTAAAGCAGCTTCCATTGGCCCAGTGCCGAATTCAGGCAACTGACCCGCTGTCGGAGGGACCGGCCGAGCTGTTGCCGGAGATGGTGTGCACAGGGATGACGCATGAGGAGGCTCGGAAGGATGCGGGGCTGACCGGAATAGAAGCGTATGTATCGCGTATGGTTCCCACGTTCTTGACGGGACAAATGTTAGAGCCACATGATTTTGTCGGAGTCGGAGCGGGGGAGACCGCAGTGGAGGGTGTCAGCCGCGGGTTGCAAAAGTGTTTGTTCCAAGAACTGAGCACGCAGCATATGGATCAAAAACCTTCTGTTAATCAGGTGCAATTGAGTACGGTAGAAGATGAGTATTGCCGGTTTTATTTGCAAGCATTGATCACCATGCAAGGAACACCGAGGATCGGAGTGGGAGCAGAAGTGTTCGGTTTCCCTGCGGTGTGGGTCGGTACAGGTGAACGCTGGTATGGCAGTGTAGGTTTAAATGTGACCATGGCGTTGCGTAATTCGTTGCAGTATGCCTTGCTAGTGGCACAAAATCAGGCGGAATTTCGCATGCCGTTTGCGTTGTCCCGTGCATCCGTTTTTTTGGAAGAACAGGAGCAAAACAGTCTTGCGATTCCCGGACTAGACGAAAAAGCGCAAACAGAGATATTGCAGTCCGCTCTACAGGTTTTGAAACGGAATCAGAAGCGGCTCTTCCTCTTGGATTTGGCGCAGGAGTCCTTTTTGAAAAAGGAACTGGCAGGAGTATATGGGGTTTTGCTGCGGGAGGAGGAGTCCCGGTGAGTTCAGTTGTTTTGGTTGTCGGAGAAGGGCTCTTGGCGGATCTCGTGTGCAAAGAATTGTCTGGTCCATACGAGGTCGTTCGTCAGACGGATTTGAAGGCCAAAATACCGAAAACAGCGGAAATAGCTCTGGTGTTGCACGATGCTTGGAATCCTTTCGTACATCGCGAGGCGGAAGCGGTGTTGCAAACATCTGGCATCCCTTGGCTGCGCGGTTTCGTTTCATTTGGTGAAGGAGTGGTTGGGCCGCTGGTGCGTCCTGGTACGCCGGGGTGTTCGCAGTGTACTGATCTGCGATATCTGATGGCGGGACGTGAGCGTCAAGAGATATGGGAGCTGCAACAACGGCTGGGCGAGCAAGGGAATATCTCACGTGATGCATGGGCATCGCACACGGGGCTTTTGCAGATGACTCACGTGCTCGTGGCAGAGGTACAGCGGGTGCTAACAGGCGAGCAAGCCCACTTGGAAGGTCGGTTATTTTTGATCAACCTGAAAATGTTAAAGAGTTCTCGCCACTTCATTCTGCCTGACCCGTCATGTGAGGTTTGCGGTCAGATGCCCGAAGATTCGGCGCTTGCAGCTCGCATATCACTAAAACCTAATCCGAAGATCAGCGCTGACAGTTACCGCTCTCGCTCCATGGACGATCTCAAGAAGGTTTTGGGTAAAGAGTATCTGGATTACCGAACAGGCTTTTTGAATAAAAAACTGCGTGATCTGGTGTCGCCGTTTGCCGATGTAAGTGTAAGTCTGCCGTTGTTCACTGGGGACGAGGGGACAGCAGGGCGGACGCATTCGTATGAGGATAGCGAGATGACAGCCATATTGGAGGGCTTGGAGCGGTACTGCGGAATTGCACCTCGCGGCAAGCGGACCGTGATCCGCGACAGTTTCCACAATCTTGCGGATCAAGCGCTCGATCCCGTCAAGGTAGGGCTACACACCGAGGAACAGCATGAGAGACCTGATTTTCCGTTCGTACGGTTTGATCCTGACCGACCAATGTATTGGGTATGGGGCTACTCGTTCTTGCAAGAGCGCTCGATTTTGGTTCCGGAGATGCTTGCCTATTACGGGATGGGTGATAAGGATTGCTTTGTGTTTGAAACTTCCAACGGATGCGCGTTGGGTGGCAGTCTGGAAGAGGCGATTTTCTACGCCATTTTGGAAGTGGTGGAGCGTGATTCATTCCTGATGACCTGGTATGGGGAGCTTCCTCTTCCTCGTATTGACCCCTTTTCGATTCACGATCAGGAATTGCACTTGATGCTCTACCGTTTGCAGGCGATGGCCGGTTATGATGTCTATGTGTTTAACGCGACGATGGAGAATGGGATTCCCAGCGTTTGGACACTGGCGAAAAACAGAAAAGAAAAGGGAGTCAATCTGATCTGTGCGGGCGGCGCTCATCCGGACCCTGTGCGGGCGTTGAAAAGCTCAATCCACGAATTGGCCGCTATGCTACTGACATTGAACGAGAAGTTTGAGGCTAACCGTGAAGAGTATGTGCGTATGTTCCACGATCCGTTTCTGGTGAAAAAGATGGAGCATCATTCTATGCTGTACGCTTTGACGGAAGCGGAAGAGCGCCTGCAATTTTTGCTGAATGATCATCGTCCATTGCGAACGTTTGAAGAGGAATTCATACCGAAGCCAAAGTATGGCGACTTAACGGATGATTTGAAGTCCCTTCTCCAGACGTTCCGCCGATTGAATCTCGATGTGATCGTGGTGGATCAGACGACACCTGAAATCTTGCGGAACGGACTGCATTGCGTAAAAGTACTGATTCCGGGGATGTTGCCGATGACTTTCGGACATCACCTGACCCGCGTTAAAGGACTGAATCGGGTACTACAAGTGCCCATGGAGCTTGGGTATACGAAACAGCCGTTAACGTATGAACAGCTCAATCCACATCCGCATCCGTTTCCATAAATCGTGATAGGGAGGGAAAAGGATGAGGCCGGATACGTTTCTGCACACTCTTCATTTCGACATAGAAAAGGCAATACCACTTGACTTCGAGGTGGACTGGGAAGACGCACCCTTGCCATTTAAGCTCTACCGTGGCTTGCCTGTCATCCCGTTGTCTGCGGAAATACCGCTTATGCTGGAGGAGCGACAAGCGATCACGAAACCAGATCTGCGAGAAATAAGTCATTTTCTCTGGTACGTATACGGTCTGACTCAATTCAGCGGGTCTGTCTTTGATCTGAATACGATGGAACAAGCTTTTGGACCGATACAATCGTACCGACGGTTTGTTCCGTCTGGCGGTGCGAGGTATCCAAACGAAATATACGTATATCTGAAGCTGGAAGGTGCCCATACCGGTATCTACCATTATGATGTCGCTCACCAGCGATTGGTTTTATTGCGTAAAGGAAATTTCGATGATTATATGGCTCGTGCTCTCGGCAATCGCTGTGATCTATCGACTTGTTTTGCGACCGTTTTTGTGACGACCATGTTTTGGAAAAATTTCTTTAAATACAATAACTTCGCCTATCGCCTGCAAGGCCTGGATGCTGGCGTGCTGATAGGGCAATTACTCGAAGTTTCGAAACGGTTTGGCTATGAATCGGGGGTATATTTCCAGTTTCTCGATCGTGCGCTTAACCATCTGCTGGGGCTGTCAGAACAGGAGGAGAGCGTCTATGCGGTCATCCCGCTGTCAGTGGAGCCGGGAAGTACGTGGTTTGGGAAAGGGAATGGCGCAAATGAAAGCGTCACGGCCGCTGAATTGTGTCGGGAGTTGCTAACGGTAGAGCATAATCACTACGTACGGTCGAAACGGGTTTTGCCATACCCGATGCTGATCCAAATGACCGAAGCGTCCCAACTGGAATCTCTACAATCGTTTCGGCGGTTTGAAGGAGCAAAGAACATTACCTATGAGGGTAACACAGTGGCACTCCCTCAAGTAGGACGGTTCTTTTATGATCTGGGCTCGGTCTGCAGAAAACGGGTTTCGCCAGAAATGGGTTTTGTTTTAGGCAAGGTAAGCCAACAGCAATTGGCTACTTTATTACAAGAGGCGACTGCTTCCTTCCAATATCGAAACGATTTGGATGAGGACCAGGAGAATCGCCAACCCCGTGTCTTCCTGTATTGCTGTTTGTACAACGTAGAAGACATTCCGGATGGTGCCTACCGCTATGACAGTGAAGCTCATGCGTTGCGGCAGATACGTCTTGGCGATCATCGGCTTTACCTGCAACAAGGCATGAATCTGGACAATGTAAATCTGTTTCAGGTACCGCTCTGCTTTCATGTGGCAGGGGATAAAGATCACCTCAAAGCAGCACTGGGGTACAGAGGGTATCGCATCCAGCAGATGGAGGCGGGCATGCTTGTGCAACGTCTACTTTTGGCGGCTACTGCTCTCGGCATGGGCGGGCACCCACTGCTTGGCTATGACGTGGAGTCTTGTGATAATCTCAATCGGATGGATTCGCATGGAAAAACCAGCTTGATCCAGATTCCGGTTGGTCCCTATCGTCCGAGGTCCCGATTGGAGGGGGGGTTGCATGGCTAGGGGTGAATGAGAAGAAGCAAAAGGTTGTCGAGACATCACTCGGCAACCTTTTTTCTACGACCGATAATATATGGAGCCGATATAAAGAAGAGAATTTTGAAATTATTCGGGTTACTTGGCAGAAAAGAAAGCGATTTATGCAGAGACAATAAAAAAAAGACCCAGTGTCCGACCGTCACTTGTTCTATATTATGAGGATTGCAAGGAAATTTTTTAAGGGTTTATGAGATCTTGAAAGGTAATCTTTATAATATTTTCTTTAAATTGTAAACATATAAATGAGGAATTGTTTTTTCACAACATTGGAACATACGAACTACACCTAAAAAGTATGTTTCATGTTCAACTACGGGTTCGATAGTTGAAAAGTGGCAGACACAACAGAGGCAGTCTAGGACTTTATTTTCTCTTCTTAGTCCGCCGTTGCGGTCATTGAAGGTTTTAGGAATAAAATAGGCTCTGTGAGGAGCCTTTTCCTTTTTAAAGTACGCATTTTATACTTTATATACATGTATCCAACGTTTAAAGCGTTGGATACATGTAAGTTATTTTAAATTAGTCTTGATGAATGATGAAATCTGTATTGTTGCCTTCATTCCTGTGTCAAGCTGGAATGTTTCTGCCTGTAATGTATAAATTCCCTGAACAGACTATTCCCTCTGATTATTCATGGTGTTTGCCCGTTTCTCTGAAGCTGTAATGGTACCATCCTCTGCAATGGTAACACCTGAAGAGATTGACTCGATCCGCTTGATCAATTGACGAGAATTTTCTTCATTCATCGGAACAGCCTGACCAAGCTCTGCGTGGTATGGGATCATTTTCAGTTCCTTAACGCCTTCCTTCGTCAGGGTAGCTTGTAGCAACATGGTTTCCCAGGTTTTCGGCTGTGTGGCGCGGGTAAAGATGAAATTTCCCATGCTGTATGCAACCCATTTTCCATCAAGCTGCTCAAAGCCTTGGAGAACATGAGGATGACCACCAACAATAAGATCAGCCCCTGCGCTCACAAGAGCTTTAGCCAATTCCTTTTGGTGCTCTACAGGAAAATCTACCTTTTCCTTTCCC
The DNA here is from genome assembly GCF_010748895.1 of Brevibacillus sp. 7WMA2. NCBI lineage: Bacteria > Bacillati > Bacillota > Bacilli > Caryophanales > Paenibacillaceae > Brevibacillus > Brevibacillus sp. 7WMA2. The sequence goes on along the minus strand of NZ_CP048799.1, from coordinate 3,119,042 downwards.
CAATGAGCGATGACAATGACTAGATCAGCTTCCTTTTTGGCAGCTTGTACGGCCTCCACTGCCCGTTTAGGATCATACATTACCGCTAGGCCTGTCTTATTTTTGCCGGCATACCAGCTAATTTCCGGAACGACACGACTAAAGCCGAAGAATGCCATTTTAATCCCATTACGTTCTACAAAAACAGGGGAATAGGCACGATCAGCATTAACACCAGCTCCTACATACGCGATCTTCTCCTTGTCTAACGTGTACATCGTATCTAATAATCCGTCTTCTCCCTGATCCATCGAGTGGTTGTTGGCTAAATTCACGAGATCAATCCCTGATTTCTTCATAGCCGTGACTGCTTCAGGCGATGATTTATAGACAAACTGCTTGTTTGCGGCCGGAGACCCTTTTTCGGTGATAGGAGTCTCCAAGTTGCCGATTGTGTAATCGTCGGCTAGGAATATATCTTTTACATGCGTAAAGGCATGATCATATCCTTTATCCTTTAATAAAGTCTCCACATGTCCAGACATCATGATATCGCCTGCAAACGTAAGACGAACATTGTCAGGTGTAGGTTTTGTTGAGTCTGAAGATGCGCCATTTTGAGAGGAGAAGAAGTTGTCAATTTTTTCGGGAAGATAGATACAAGCGACGATTAGGAGGCCTACTGTTAACAGAACAGTGTTTGCCAAAATAAGCAGGCGGAGTCGCTTACGCTGTTCTTGCTTCTTTTTGTTACGTCTGATTTGAAGACGACTCGGTTTTTGTTGAACCATTATTCACCTCAAAAACTAGATTTATCAATTTATAAGACGGTACAGCTAAGAAAAAGTGACAAATGTAGGATGGAGAATAGATTTGGGTCACTAAACCCTTATTCTAAGAAAATATTTATCCGGAAGGGTTACAAATATCTTACAAAATCCTTCTCTCAAAACGAAAAGAAGAGGCTTATCGGTAGCCTCTTCTCAAGCATGCTAAATCATGTATTCCTACTAGTATTTTTTTAGCTAAGCATCCTTTTTTAATCGGGCATCTAAAACAAAGGTTCCAAATGGGATAACCGATGCTAGCACAGCACCTATCGCACGAATGAATGACCATCTTAACGCAAAAGTAGCATGAGCAATAACGAATAGATAAAGAACAAACAGAACACCATGCAAGGGCCCGATCACTTGTACACCAATTGGCAGATCAGCATAATACTTTAGTGGCATCGCGATAAACAGCAGAAGTAAGAAGGAAAGACCTTCTAAAAAGCCAACCACACGAACACGTCCCAAAACGGTTTTTAGCATAGATGGATTCGACCCTCTCTTTCTAAAATATAAAGAATATAGCTATGACTTTCGATAATTAACACTATTTTATTACAGTTTACTTTCGAAAGTCCACGTCTTGTCTGGTCAATTTGTGAAAATTTGGTGATCGGAAGAATAAGATTCCCGATAAGAGCAACAGGATAAGGCAAATGCTAAATAAGATTTCGCCACCAAAGGTAAGCAACACAACTCCGCCTAAAAAAGGACCAAATGTGCGTGAAATATCCCAGTGAATGCCGTGTAAAGAGAAATAACGGCCGCGTTCCTCTGGAGGAGCAATATCGGAAATGTACGTATGCAAGCGTGTTAGTCCGATGGTTTCTCCCACAGTCCAAGATAGTTGAACGAGGATAAGGACGAGTATGCTTTTAGAAAATCCGTAGGCGGCCGCGGTTACCATAAAGCATGAGCAGGATAACATCATCACACGCTGAAAGGATAATCGTTCTGTAAGCTTGACTAATGGGAGCTGTAATATCACAGCTAAAATGGCTTTAATGGTTGAGAGAGTTGCAATAATAGATACATAGTTAACAAAGCTTTCTTGCAAATAGATACGGAAGCTAGTTTCCGTTTGAGCATAGAAAAAACTGATTGGTAGAGTGTAGATCATCAGCTTGAGTACATGTTTGTATCTCGTGATCAGTGCAGTCATTCGATGGAATGAGAAGTAACGATGCTTACCCGTTCCTTTAGAAGCATGGCTTACTCCAATGCGCTCGGAAGATCTGGTTTCTTTCTCCGCTGTTTCCGACACCTCTACCTGATCAGACGAGGAAGAGGGAGCAGTAGCTGAGACAGGAGCTGTTTCAGGCAATTTCCACCAGCATACAAGCATGTAGATAAATATGGATAACGCTTCTATACCAAATAGCCAGGTAGGATCATACTGGTACAGCAGCATTCCCCCAACAGGACCTAAAGCAAGACCAGTATAGCTAATGGTATTGAGTAATCCAAACACTTCCACGCGTTGACTCTCTGTTGTTACATCAGCAATTTGGGCACGTTGGGCAGGAACAAACAATGATTGTCCCGCTCCATGCAGCATGTACAGCAGGGCAAAGCTAAGTACCGAGTCAGCAAACATAAAACCTGCCATTGCTATACTTTGCATAATCAGAGCAAGTAACATCACGGGTTTACGGCCTAATCGATCGGTAATGCCGCCTCCGAGCAGTGTAACCATGATGTCGGTTAACGGCTGTAATCCGACTATAAGCATAGGTACTAGCACAGCACCATTTAATTTATCATGCAGATATAATAATAAAAATGGGGCAAGCATTGAGCCAGATAGGCTGGTTATGAATGCTCCAAACATTCTGATCCAGATGGTGATATGATAGCGGTGAGTCCAATTTTTTTTCAATGGATGACGTAATTTCATAACTTGATCCCCCTTTGTTTTGCTGATTGTATGGCATAAGGGAGACAAGAAAAAGAGAAGAAGAGAAAGCTCTACTTTTTCCTCTTTTCGTAAGGGGGAGACCCCGAATCATTTATATCAGGAGTCAATGATGAGAAATAGAGGTTGTAGTGGTAGTTGAACAAGGGAAAAGGAAGAGTCGATATGTATATCATAGATGATTTTATTCGATTTCGAACGGAATTGATTCATGTTCCATTAAAAGAGCCTATTTCGATTTCTCTTGAGCAAATTGCTACTCTGTTGTGCTGCACTACCCGGAATAGTAGGTTTATTTTGCAGAAATGGATTGCTCTTCAATGGATTGCATGGATACCTGGCAAAGGAAGGGGAAATCGTTCACAGCTTTCCTTTCTAGTTGAGCCAGATGAAATAGTAGTCAGCCATGCGCAACAGATGATTTATTCAGGACAGGTAGCAGAAACACTGACCCTTATGCAAAAATATACGGTTACTCTGCCAAGGGCTAATGAACGATTCCAGCGATGGTTTCGAGGACAATTTGGATTACAGTGGGAACGGGAGCAAGGCAAACGGATCGAGACACTGCGTCTTCCTCTAGGTGAACCATTATCTGTAGTTGACCCTATCCACGCTTATTTACGCTCCGAGTGCCATATCAGTCAGCATATTTGTGAGACATTGCTTCGCTATAATAAGACATCTGGAAGAATGGAATCTCACCTAGCCTACCATATCGAAAAGAATGAATCTGGGGATCGCTGGACGATTTTTTTGCGCAAAGGAATCTTGTTTCACCATGGGCGGGAACTACTAGCAAGCGATGTCATTTATAGCTTTCAGCGATTAGCAAGGGAGAATTCTCCTTATCAATGGCTTACGCGAGAAATAAGTGAGATGATCGAGCGCGACGATCGAGTGATTGAAATAAGGCTTACAGGTCCTAATCATTTGTTTGATCGTTATCTAGGAAATGAGCATCTTGCCATTGTTCCAAGGGATTATGTAGAGCAGGTAGGTACCGATTTTGCTAGGATGCCGGTAGGAACGGGGCCGTTTAAACTGATTCGCAACGATGATGGCCTGGTCATACTTGAAGCCTTTGAAAGCTATTTCGGTTTTAGACCCCATCTGGATCGTGTGCAGTTTATTGCGTTGCAAAAAAAGACTGATGAAAACGAACAGATAACAACGTATGGTATGCGGTATGAAATGGATGAAGTAGTTAATGTAGAGCAAACAGGAGAGGGGAACAACGGCGAGTGGCAAAGGGCAACGAGCGATGATTGGTGTGTTCAGTATCTAAGCTGCAATCAGCGAAAAACAGGACCTACGGCAAATCTCTCCTTTCGACAGGCGCTGCAACTGATTTTATCCCCCAAACAGATGTTGCACGAACTGGGAGGGGCACGCCATGAAGTAGCTACGTGCTTTGCTTCTTGGAAAAGAGATAGCTTACCGAAAGAAGAGAGCCAACGAGAATCTGAGCTGTGTCTTTTTGAGTATGTGCGTTTGTTACTACAACAAAGCAATTATCAAGGAGAATCTCTTCGTTTACATACTTTTACCGATCGAGATCATGTGGAAGATTGCGAATGGATTAAAGAGCAGTGTGCGATGTATGGCATAAGCATCGAAGTTCATTATTATGCGGTGAGTGAGTTACTGCAGCCTATCACTATTGAGCAGGCTGATTTGATTCATGATAGCGCCACAGTGGGCGATGATACCGAGCTGTCTTTATTAGAAGTTTTTTTATCATATAACAGTTTTATTTATTCTCATATGAAGGATGAGGATCGGCACAGCATTGACAGGGCGATTACTCACCTACAAAGCCTTCAATCGGGGATAGATCAACAGAAGGCGATCGCCAAAATAGAGCGAATACTACAGCAACAGATAGCTTATCTACCCCTTTACCGCAATCGGATAGGGTTAATGGTTGACCCGCGTCTGCACGGAATCAGAATTAATCGCCAAGGACATGTGGATTATCGTACATTGTGGTACAAGGCATAGGAGTTAAGAGAATAGGTGATACAGAAAAGGAATGAAAAGTGACAGCATAATACCAACTGCTGTGACAACTAAGAAGCCTAACACAATATATAATATTTTTTCTACCACCCAAGGCAAACCAGAGTTTTGGCAGCCTTTTTTCTCTCGGAAAAATGTCATGAGAACGACAGCACTGGTAAAGATAATGGTATATCTCACCACACGAAGGATGTATTCCATCCAAGTCAGATCTTGAGTAGTCATCCGACCAGAATATAGCGTGATTTCGCGCTTTTCGGGCACCAAGAGAATCATGATAGCTAAGCCAACAAGAAAGCCATATGTTGCACTTTTGACTAATTTATCTTCCATGAGGGAACCTCCTAGTCTCATTGTATCTCTGACTATTTTAACAGTTTTTTCCTTGGGATTCATAGGAAAATGCGAAAAAGATCGTTTTTTGTAGAATTCGAAGTGGAAGCATCGAGGCTAGGAATGTATTATGGAGTGGACATTGTTTTTGAGGCAGTGCCTGAGAAGGAGGACTTACCGTGGCGAATTATGCCGACAGACGAATTTATTCCCCTTATATGATTTTTTCAAGGGAAGAGTGGAGGGGCCTGCGAAATGAAACGCCCTTATCCATCTGTGAAGAAGATTTAGCTGATCTAGAAGGGCTTAATGAGAAACTATCACTAGAGGAAATCAGTGAAATCTATCTGCCTCTCTCCAGGCTGTTAAATTTATATGTAGCAGCATCACAAGAGTTGTACAAGGCTGCCGATACTTTTCTGGGGAATCGTTCAGAAAAGGTACCGTTTATCATTGGAATCGCTGGTAGTGTCGCCGTTGGAAAAAGCACAGCAGCACGGGTGTTGTTATCCTTGTTGAAACGCTGGCCTAATCATCCAAAGGTGGAGCTGGTTACTACGGATGGCTTCCTTTATCCAAATGAGATTTTGGAAGAACGCGGGCTGATGAAACGTAAGGGCTTTCCGGAAAGCTATGATACAACAAAGCTGATCAATTTTTTAGCAGACGTAAAATCTGGCGTAAAAGAAGTGAGTTGTCCACTTTACTCCCACTTGACCTACAATATTTTGCATGATCAGGAGCAAATCGTTTCGCAGCCCGATATCTTGATTGTGGAAGGATTAAATGTCTTGCAGGTAGGACGTACGATGGATAATGAAAATATGCCTCAGGTGTTTGTCTCTGATTTCTTTGACTTCTCCATCTATGTGGATGCCGATGAAAAAGACATACGCGAGTGGTACTTGAATCGCTTTTTATTGCTAAGACAGACGGCCTTTCAGAAGCCGGCTTCTTATTTCCATCGATATGCGCAGCTATCGGATGAAGAGGCGCTGGATGTAGCAAATAACATCTGGCGGGAAATCAATGCAGTTAATTTACATAAAAATATTTTACCTACTCGTTATCGCGCTGATTTGATTTTGACGAAGGGAAAACAACATGCTATTAAACAGGTAATGCTACGAAAGCTGTGAGCTGACGCAGGTTTTGTCACAGAATATACAACTGTATGACATGACCTTACAATCATTGTCTTTTCCAAAAGTTATCAGTAAGATAAAAGAGGACAGGTCTCTTACAAGAAACAGGGACTTTTTGTGTATGTACATAGGCGGAGCAAAGGCTCACGCTAAACCATAAGAAGGAGTTGTGTCACATGTCAGCCAATGAAGCATTGCTCACGTTGGAAGGATGGTTTACCTATCATGACTTCCGTAAAATGAACTGGGAAAAATGGAAAAAAGCATCTAGCGAAGATCGCCAAGCGGCTCTTGACGAACTAACTTCCCTCATGCGTGTATGGAATGATGCAGAATCCGAGACTGGTGGTAGCACGGCTGTTTATTCTGTACTTGGACATAAAGCCGATCTATGCTTTATCTTCTTACGCCCTACAATGGGTGAGCTTGATGAGTTAAAAACAGCGATCAATAAAACTCGCTTTGCAGATTATACAGAGACGGATTACTCCTACATCTCCGTGGTAGAGTTAAGCAACTATGTAAACAATCCTGGTCAAGACCCTAAAGCGAATCCGCATGTACGTGAGCGTTTGTATCCAATTCTGCCAAAATGGAATCACTTCTGCTTCTATCCGATGAACAAAAAACGTGGAGAAAAAGACAATTGGTATTCCATGACAATGGACGAGCGTCGTGAATTGATGCAGACTCACGGTTTGACTGGCCGTAAATATGCCGGTAAAATCAAGCAAATCATTGGCGGTTCTGTGGGCTATGACGATTGGGAATGGGGCGTTACCTTATTTGCTCATGACCCAATTGAATTGAAACACATTGTATATGAAATGAGATTCGATGAAGTAAGTGCTCGTTATGGTGAGTTCGGGACGTTCTTGGTCGGTAACTATCTAAATGAAGAAGCTCTACGAAAAATGTTTGCACTTTAAATAATGAATGTTCCTTTAAAAGAAACCGGTGAGCAAAGGCTTATCGGTTTTTTGCTTTTTTACCTTTTTGCACAATATCAGGTGGTCAGACCTGTTGGAATGGGGCAAACTGGTATATGATAGATACATAAGTGAACTGACAATCAATACGGCTCTAGCTAGAGCGATCATAGGCGGGGGACTAACCATGAGTATCAGTCAAGAAACACGTCAGGAAAAAGATTTTCTGGGAACAAAAGAGGTACCATTGCATGCTTATTATGGCATTCAAACGTTACGTGCTGTAGAGAATTTTCCGATCACAGGCTATCGTATTGATGGGGAGCTAATTAAAGCACTCGGCTATGTAAAAAAAGCCGCGGCTCTAGCCAATATGGAAGTAAAGCAGCTTTCTTCCAAATTAGGTGATCCAATCGTACAAGCTTCTCAGGAATTGATTGATGGCAAATGGCACGATCAATTTATCGTTGATCCTATTCAGGGTGGTGCCGGCACCTCTATCAATATGAACGCTAACGAAGTAATAGCAAACCGTGCATTGGAAATCATGGGTGCGGTGAAAGGCGACTATTTTTCCCTAAGCCCAAATACGCATGTAAACAAAGCGCAATCTACAAATGATGCGATTCCTACAGCCGTACATATTGCGGTTCTGCGTTTGATTAATCAGCTACTCGGTACTATGGAAGCGTTGCGAGATGCATTCATAGACAAGGCAAAGCAATTTGATCATATCATTAAAATGGGGCGCACTCATTTACAGGATGCTGTTCCGATTCGGATGGGCCAGGAATTCGAAGCATACAGCAGAGTATTAGATCGAGATATTAAACGAATTGGGCAGACTCGTCAGCACCTGTATGAAGTAAACATGGGGGCAACAGCAGTAGGTACAGGGCTAAATGCCGATCCAATCTATATTGAGCGGGTCGTTAAAATTCTTGCAGAGCTGACCGAATTGCCATTGGTAAGCGCAGAAAATTTAGTCGATGCAACGCAAAATACTGATGCTTATACAGAGGTATCTGCGGCTCTGAAGGTTTGTATGATCAATATGTCTAAAATTGCTAACGATCTACGCTTACTGGCTTCCGGTCCTCGTGCTGGATTAGGTGAGATTAGTTTGCCTGCTCGTCAACCAGGCTCTTCCATTATGCCGGGGAAAGTAAATCCAGTAATGGCAGAGGTAGTGAATCAGGTAGCATTCCAAGTGATTGGGAATGATCATACGATTTGCTTAGCTTCTGAAGCGGGTCAATTAGAGCTGAACGTGATGGGGCCTGTACTTGTATTTAATCTGATCCAATCCTTGACCATTATGAATAATGTATTTACCGTATTCCAGAAAAACTGTCTGGAAGGTATTGAAGCAAATATAGAGCGGTGCCGCCAGTACGTAGAAAATAGCGTGGGCATTATTACTGCACTTAATCCGCATTTAGGCTATGAACCAGCAGCACGTATCGCCAGAGAGGCAACCCTGACTGGTAGATCGGTACGTGAGCTGTGCCTAGACTACAATGTATTGACGGAAGAGGAGCTCGACATTATTTTAGACCCGTATGAAATGACGCATCCGGGAATAGCTGGGGCATCTCTTTTAGATCGCGAATAAAACGAAAAAGCAATATAATAAAAGTAACAACGCAACAATGAATGGGCGGTCAATTCCGATAAAAAACACGGAAATGATCGTCTATTTTTGTACTTGCCTAGAATAAAAGGACAAGGAGCGAGGCCAGATGCTTACTTTACAGCAAGCAGCAGCGATACAGGCAACATTTGCTCACGAACTGATAACCGGAACAATGGTGCATGAGGCAGAGTTTTCGATACGACAGCAACAGCTTCAAATGACAATTCGTCCTGAGCTTGCATTGGTGATATCACTCGATCGTTATCCTGATTTAGCAGTGAATCAGCCTGCTGGCTGGCGCCAAGAAATTGGACAAGAGTTACTTGGGGTATTGCATCAGGCTTTAGCTGTTCCTTTTGTATGGTGCTGGGTCTCAGAAGGAGTTATTGTCGTATTACTGGAGCTACTCGATGAGACAAAGAATAGGCAACAGACTTTTGCTGATCAAAAGGCACGTCAGATTGCCTCTCAGATTGTTCAGCATGCTGATGAGAAAAGGATATCCGTCTCCATTGGCATGGGGGGCTTCTATGAAAATCCGCTGTATATGCAGCATTCCTATGAAGAGGCACAAATGGCTTTAAAGGATCGTTTTTTTCAAGGAAATCAGTTGATTTTGCCCATAAGAACGAAGCAAGATCGGGATAGCAGAAGCAGAAGAAATTCCTCCATACCTAGCAAAAATCGAGCAGATGTTATCGCAAATGTGAGAATTGGCGATGAACACGCTGTGCTAGAAGCCTTGCACAGGTTGCTTCAAGATAGGACGATGGTCGATCAGCAGGATGTGGAGAGCTTTCAATCGGAGGTCGTTGAGGTAATAACGGCTATGTCGAGAACGGTTCTGGAGCTAGGGGCAGATGCTTCCACTATTTTGGCGGAGAATGCGCGATTTATTCAGGATCTCTATCAAACAATCCGCTATGACACTTTCCTGAAAAAAGTCGAGCGGTACAGCATACATTTGGTTCGGCAAGTAGAACAGCTAGGAATGAAAAAATATTCCCCTGTGATTAGAAGCGCTATTACGTATTTGAAGGAGCATCTGGGTGAAAAGATAGGATTGAAAGAAGTAGCACAAAATTGCTGCTTGAGTGTCTATCATTTTAGCCATCTTTTTCAACGAGAAACGGGATACAGCTTTCTTGAATACGTTCATCGCATGAAGCTGCAAAAGGCTGTTATCTATTTGGAAACAACAGATTTATCTATTAAGGAGATTGCCTTTGAACTAGGATTTGAGGATGCCAATTACTTTAGTCGCCTATTTAAAAAGCAAATGAACATGAGTCCGCGTGAATATCGTACAGCAAAATTGTGCTAGTTTTTCGCAAATTAGGCTAGATGCAACGTAAGCGCTTTCCGGTAAACTGAAAGAAATAAACAGTTTTTTAGGAAAAGTCGCATAATTACAGACGGTGCTAGGCAACCATCCTAAGGGAAAGGGCTTTGATATCATCTGCTTCGATCCACTTAAAGGCTCATGGGAAGTGACGGTACGAGCTTTCCGAAATCAAAATATGTCCTTCTGAGCGGAATGTGCCCATCCAATCGACAGCTAGTGAGCCCGTTGTGTTTGTAAGTCAATGTTTGCCTATACGAAAGGGGAATGTAGTATGACAACAACCAATAAAAGAGTAGTGCGAGCTCCGCGCGGCAATGAATTAAACGCGAAAGGCTGGGAACAGGAAGCGGCTTTGCGCATGCTGATGAATAACTTGGACCCAGAGGTTGCAGAATGCCCTGAGGATTTGGTTGTGTATGGAGGGATTGGTAAAGCTGCACGTAACTGGGCTAGTTTTGACAAAATTGTTGAATGCTTAAAAGAATTAGAAGCAGACGAGACATTGTTAATTCAATCGGGTAAACCAGTAGGAATATTCCGTACCCATTCCCAAGCCCCACGTGTGCTGTTATCGAACTCGGTGTTGGTTCCTGCTTTTGCAAATTGGGAGACATTTCGTGAATTAGATCAAAAAGGCCTGATGATGTACGGACAAATGACAGCAGGTAGCTGGATTTATATTGGAACACAAGGAATTTTGCAAGGTACGTATGAAACCTTTGCAGAAGCTGCACGCCAGCATAATCATGGCACGTTAAAAGGCACCATCACTCTAACAGCAGGCATGGGCGGCATGGGGGGAGCTCAACCATTAGCTGTTACGATGAATGAAGGTGTGGTCATCGCAGTTGATATTGACGCTGCTCGCATCCAACGCAGGATTGATACTCGGTACTGCGATGTGATGGTGCATGATTTAGATACAGCATGGCGGATAGCAACAGAAGCGAAGAACGAAGGCAGAGCCTTGGCCATTGGCTTGGTCGGTAATGCCGCAGAGATTTTTCCAGAGATGGTTGCACGTGGGCTAACGCCTGAATTCGTCACCGACCAGACCTCGGCACATGATCCTTTGAATGGATATGTACCCATCGGTTATGGATTAGAAGAGGCAAAATCATTAAGAGAGAGCGATTCAAATCAATACATTCAATTAGCAAAACGTTCAATGGCTACCCAAGTACAGGGCATGCTTGATTTGCAAAAGGCAGGGTCGATCGTCTTTGATTACGGGAATAACATTCGTCAGGTTGCTTTTGATGAAGGGGTTGAGGATGCCTTTCAGTTTCCCGGATTTGTCCCAGCCTATATTCGCCCATTATTTTGTGAGGGCAAGGGGCCGTTTCGTTGGGCTGCTTTGTCAGGCGATCCACAGGATATTTATAAGACAGATGAGCTTGTGTTAAAGCTGTTCCCAGAGAACGAGCATCTCCGCCGTTGGATTACGATGGCCCAGGAAAGAGTAGCATTCCAAGGCTTGCCCGCCCGTATCTGCTGGTTAGGGTACGGAGATCGTGTCAAAATGGGGCTTGCTATCAATGAAATGGTACGAAGCGGTGAGATTTCAGCACCAATCGTCATTGGACGAGATCACTTAGATTGTGGTTCTGTTGCTTCTCCAAATCGGGAGACAGAAGCAATGAAGGACGGCAGTGATGCAGTAGCAGACTGGGCTATTTTAAATGCGCTGGTCAATACCTCTGCGGGTGCAAGCTGGGTCTCCGTCCATCATGGCGGCGGTGTAGGAATGGGGTATTCCTTGCACGCAGGAATGGTAGTTGTCGCAGATGGTTCGTTGGAAGCAGAAGAACGACTGAAACGTGTACTTACAACCGATCCGGGCATGGGAGTTATTCGCCACGCTGACGCAGGCTATGAATTAGCCGTTAAAACAGCGAAAGAGCGTGGGGTTCGAGTACCGATGCTTGATATGTAAAAAGCAACGGAGTAAAAGGGAATAGGAGGAAAGCGTGATGTCGCAAATCGATTTGCTTGTTCATAATATCAAAGCACTCGTCACAATGGCTGGGCCAGCCGGGGCACGTTCTGGGGCTGAGATGAAAGAGATTGGATTGATTCAAGACGGGGCAGTAGCCGTGGTAGATGGACGAATTGTGGCAGTTGGACGAGAAGAGGACGTGCAAAAACAAATCCAAGGAGCTGACATTTCTACAGAATGGGATGCAAAGGGAAGGCTAGTTACACCTGGATTAGTCGAGCCGCATACGCATTTGGTGCATGGAGGCTCTCGTGAGCATGAATTATCCCTTAAATTAAATGGGGCCAGCTATCTGGAAATTTTAGAAAAGGGCGGGGGAATCTTAAGCACGGTGCGAGCTACGCGTGCGGCTACTGAAGAGGAACTGTTTGTAAAGGCAAAGAAGAGCCTGGATCAAATGCTGCAATTCGGTGCAACTACCGTAGAAGCAAAAAGCGGCTATGGCCTTAGCGTGAAAGAAGAACTAAAACAGCTTCGAGTAACCAGTGCGTTACAAAAAGCGCATCCAGTCGACTTAGTCTCTACTTTTATGGGGGCGCATGCAGTCCCCACCGAATATAAGGGACAAACAGATGAATATGTTGCTTTGGTTATTAACGAAATGCTACCTGAGGTAAAACGTTCTGGATTGGCTGAATTCTGTGACGTATTTTGCGAGCATGGGGTGTTTAGTGTAGAGCAATCGAGGGCTATTATGCAGGCAGCTCGTAAGCTTGGCTTTAGATTGAAGCTTCATGCAGATGAAATTGAACCGTTGGGGGGAGCAGAATTAGCCGCCGAGCTAGGCTGCATTTCTGCTGAGCATTTGTTAGCGGCAAGCGATGAGGGATTACTTGCGATGAAGGAAGCAGGTGTTGTAGCAGTCTGCTTGCCAGCAACCTCCTTTAATCTTCGACTGAGTAAGCATGCTCGCGCTAGAAAAATGATCGAGTTAGGTGTTCCTGTTGCCCTTTCCACTGATTACAATCCAGGCAGTTCACCTACAGAGTCATTGCAGCTTGTGATGACGCTAGGCTGCCTAAATCTGGGGCTGACACCAGAGGAGGTATTGACGGCCATGACGATCAATGCCGCTCATGCGATTGGACGTGCAGAACAGGTTGGAAGCCTTGAAGTGGGTAAACAGGCGGATTTGGTCATCTATGATGCGGATAATCTTGCTTATCTGCCTTATCATTTTGGCATCAATCACGTCAAAACCGTTGTGAAAAATGGGCAGATTGTGGTGCAGGATGGGAAAGTAGCTTATGAGTAAAACGGAAAACACATAAAGTTTGGGAAAAAGACGTCAATTCTTGAAAAGGGATTGACGTCTTTTGGTAGTTCTTCCTTTCACTTTCATAGCGTGTGTAGGCAACGGAGTCCCAGCTATTATCCTTTTGAGTTCTTGCTAGCTTTCTATTTTTGTGAAATCCTCTTCCAATATTACTTTTAAAAAGGTTACTTATTTTCTATGTAATAGTCGGCATATATCAGCAAAGGTTACAAAATTGCCGAAATATATTTTTTATTTCAGAAAGGTTTGGCCCGAATTGTGAACATGTGGAGAGAAAGTGTTCACTCCTCTTATGAAATAGGCAATAGGAAACAGATAGAGAAGGATATATAATTTTACTTATATCTTTTTAACATAAAGGAGCGTTTCAGTGAAAAAACAAATTGCTTGGGTAACAGATAGTACGGCCTATATACCTGCTGACCTTCGGGAAAAGCACGATATTTATGTCGTGCCACTCGAAATTATTTTCTCCGACGGTACCTACCGAGATGGCCTCGATATGAAGCCTGAGCAACTGTACGAAAAAATCGAGAAAACGCAAGAAGTTCCGAAGACCTCTCAACCCTCGCTGGGCAATTTTGTGGAGTTATATGAGACCCTCAAACAAAAATATGATTGTGCGATTGCTGTACATGTATCGAGTAAGCTAAGTGGAACACTTAATGCCAGCCAGAGCGCGGCCATGCTGGCGGAGTTTCCAGTAGAGGTCGTAGATTCTAAAACGATGTCCTATCCCATTACACATATGATTCTGCAAGGAATGAAAATGGCAAAAACGGGAGCTTCACCAGAGAAGATCGCAAGCTCGTTGCGTCTTATCGCTGAGAAAACGGAGAGCTACATCCTCCTCGGAAGTCTTGATCAATTTTATCGCGGGGGACGGATGAATGGAGTACAGTTTTTCATGGGTAATCTACTTCAGATCAAACCAATTCTGCGTATTAGAGATGGTATTTTTGAAGTCTATGAAAAAATTAGAACGGAAAACAAAGCGATTGTCCGCATGCTAGCACAGCTTGATCAAGCAATGCAGAAACAACAAATTAAGAATGTACAAATTCTACACGGGAATGTAATGGAAAAAGCTCAGGCTCTCAAAAAGCGAATAAAAGAGAAGTATCAGGATGTAGAAGTGATGATTGGACCTATTAGTTCCACGATTGGTGTGCATGCCGGGCAGGGAACAATAGCGCTATCATGGATTAATGAATAGTCTGAATACAGTATATTCATGAATATTAAAAGGGAGCGAATATGCTCCTTTTTTCTTTTATTTTAGGCGAAATTTCTTTTATTACTTCTGATTTTACGAGACAGAATTTTCGTTATAAAGCAGTTTCTACCAGTGATCACTTTCGCTTGACACCCTATCTGTGACCGGGTATATTTGTGTTGTAAGATTGTGAAACCGGTTACATTTATGAAAAAACGGAACACTATGAGATTTTGTGCATGTATTTTTTGGATTTATTTGGTCTTATATCGTTTATATGAAACCGGTTACACATATAGATGGTTACGAATGTGGAGTGACGGATGATGGCAACGATTCGCGATGTAGCAAAGCTGGCAGGTGTATCTGTGGCAACCGTTTCTCGTGTGCTTAACAAAACAGGCTATGTAAATGTAGAGACGGGTCGCAAGGTTGAAAAAGCAATTCAACAGCTCCAGTATGAGCCCAACTCGGTCGCGCGAGGTCTGGCGGGTAAGCGCACAAGTACGATTGCTTTTATCTTGCCAGATATCACGAACCCATTTTTTTCAGAGATGGCGCGCGGTGTGGAGGACAAAGCCAGAGAATTAGGCTATACGGTGATCTTATGTAACTCTGATGATCAGGGGCACAAGGAAAAAACATATATTGAAGTTCTCAAGAAAAAATATATTGATGGCATCATTATCGCTTCCCAAACCTTAAGTAGCGAGGACATTCAAAAGATGCAACAGGATCAGATTCCCCTGGTGGTCATGGACCGTGCCCCCGAGAATCAACATTGTTCTGTCATTAGATGTAACAACTACGTGGGGGCAAAGGAAGCTGTAGCTCATTTAGTGGAGCAGGGCTGTCGCAAGATTGGACATATCTATGGCCCGCAGGAATTAATTACTGCCAGGGAGAGAATGCTTGCCTATGAAGAAAGCGTTCAAGGATTTTCCTGGTACTCGCCAAGCTTAATGGAACCGGGATATTTTCAATTAAATGGTGGCCAAGAAGCAGTTAAGGAATTACTGAGAAGGCATCCCGATATTGATGGTATTTTTGTCGGAAATGATTTAATGGCCATTGGGGTGCTAAAAGGCTTGAATCAGCTTGGCAGAAGAGTGCCAGATGATGTAGCTGTATGCGGATTTGATGGCATTGCTCTGGCCTCAATGACGATTCCAGAATTAACAACGGTAGCTCAACCGATCTACGAGATGGGGGAGCTAGCAGCACTTACGTTAACTCAGCAAATAGAGAGCACAAAGCCATTACCGAGTGTATTTGAACTAGAGCCGATTTTTATTGAGCGCAGTTCAACCAGAAGGGAGCCATTAGCATGAAACCACCACGCATAGCTGTCATTGGCAGTCTTAACATGGATGTTGTAGTAGAAGCACCTCGTCAGCCAAAAATGGGAGAGACAATCAGCGGAGATCATGTTCATTTTATCCCCGGGGGGAAAGGAGCGAATCAAGCGGTTGCTTGCGCACGTCTAGGGGCCCAGACATCCATGATTGGTTCCTTAGGCAGAGATGCATTTGGAGATTCCTTGGAGCAAGCGATGAAGCAGGAAGGAATTCAGGTAAGTACGATAAAACGTGTTGAAAATGCTCAGACCGGCATCGCCTCCATTTTACTCGCTGAAGGAGATAACCAAATTATTGTAGTGGCAGGGGCCAATGCGCATACCTCTATGACGGATGTTGATCTGCATGCTGATACGGTAAAGGCGGCGGACATCGTGCTACTACAGTTGGAAATCCCCATCGAGACAGTTGTTCACACGGCAAAGCTAGCTAAAGAAGCCGGGAAAACGGTCATCTTAAATCCGGCGCCAGCGCAGAAGCTTCCAGATGAATTATTTGGCTATATCGATGTCATGACACCTAATGAATCAGAATTGTATCTTTTGACAGGGCTGGAACAAAATCAAGCGACAGACAAAGCAACAACACTGTCTGCTGCAATGAAGGCACTCCATGCAAAAGGAGTGAAGCATGTGGTTACCACACTTGGAGCCACGGGTTCTGCCTACTTAATGAATGGCGAGACCTTTGGGACGATTGCTAGTCATAAAGTGCAGGTCGTCGATACCACAGGGGCCGGTGATTCTTATAACGCAGGGCTCGCCTATGCACTAGCCTCTGGACAGAGCATTCCAGAAGCTGTTGAGTTTGCTAGCATTGTCTCGGCACTTGCTGTAACGAAGCTGGGAGCACAGCAGGGAATGCCTACAATGAAGGAAGTCCTAGCGTTTCAATCTAAGGAATAGCTTCTTGCTAGACGTGACAGGTTGGGGGCGCAACAGCTATAGCTACAGCTAGGGAAATTCTTACACAGCTAAAGGGTGAGAAACATGAAGAAAATCGGGATCATGAATAGTGAAATATCAACTATCATCAGTAAGCTGGGACATACAGACCGCATTGTCATTTGCGATGCGGGCCTGCCGATCCCAGATGGGGTGAAGCGAATTGATGTGGCCCTCAAGGCAGGCTTGCCAAGCTTTCTGGATGTGCTACAAGTAATATTAGAAGAAATGCAGGTGGAGCGTATCCACTATGCGAACGAGATGATCGAGGTTAGCCCGGCTCTTTATGAAAAAATGAAACAGGAGCTTCCTCACGTAGAAGAAAGCATCATCAGTCATGAGGAATTTAAAAAACGGACGAATGAAGCGAAAGCAATCATACGTACCGGAGAGTGCACGCCATATGCCAATGTGATTTTAGAAGCTGGAGTTACTTTTTAAAGGCGGTGTGAACGTATGACAGATCTATTGTTAGAAATGAAGGGAATCTGTAAGTCGTTTCCAGGTGTCAAGGTGCTCGATCAGGTTGAATTGACAGTGCGTCCAGGTGAGCTGGTAGCGCTAATGGGTGAGAATGGTGCAGGTAAATCTACTCTTATGAAAATCCTAGGTGGCATTTATACCAAAGATAGCGGTTCTATCACGGTTAAAGGTCAGCCTGTACCGGAGATGACCACGAAGTTAGCCGCTGAACTGGGGATTGGAATCATTCATCAAGAATTGAACCTGATTTCCCATTTATCTGTAGCCGAAAATATTTTTTTGGGACGCGAATTTACCTATGGAAAAACCAAATTTGTGAATTGGAAAAAGCTACGACAGGAAGCAAAGGTATATCTAGACAAATTAGGCATTCAGGTTGATCCCGATACCAGGGTGGGCGATTTATCGGTTGGTCAGCAACAAATGATCGAAATTGCTAAAGCGCTTTCATTGCAGGCGGACATCCTTGTACTAGATGAACCAACCGCAGCTCTTACCAATCGTGAAATCGATGCTTTGTTTGAGGTCATTTTCTCCCTTAAAAATAAAGGGGTAGGCATGATTTACATCTCGCATCGGATGGAGGAAATCTTTCAGGTTAGCGATCGCATTACAGTTCTTCGTGACGGTCAGTATGTTGGCACGAAAGTAACGGCTGAGACAAACATGGACGAGCTGGTCAAAATGATGGTAGGTAGAGAAATCACAGATCGCTTTCCAAAGGTAAAGGTGTCCCTTGGCGAAGAGAAGCTGCGCGTAGATCATCTATCTGTTAAAGGCAAACTGACGGATATCTCCTTTGCAGTAAAAGCTGGCGAAATATTGGGATTTGCCGGATTAATGGGAGCAGGTCGTTCGGAGGTTGCTAAAGCTATTTTTGGACTCGAACGGCTGGAGGCAGGGAGCATAAAAGTAGAGGGCAGGTCTGTAGCTATCAACAAGCCCAAGGATGCTATTGCGGCAGGAATTGCCTTTGTAACGGAAGATCGAAAAGAAGAGGGCTTGGTTCTGTCCTTATCGGTTCGTGAAAACATAGCGTTGCCTAATCTGTCCAGTCTCTCATCCTTTGGGGTCCTTCATAAGCAGAAGGAACAGCAGCTAGCAAGAGAGACAATCGATAAATTAGTAGTGAAAACGCATAGCAGTGAGCAACGGGTTGGTTCGTTAAGCGGGGGCAATCAGCAAAAGGTTGTGATTGGAAAATGGCTGGCTACCGCTCCAAAGATTTTAATTTTAGATGAGCCAACGCGCGGAGTGGACATTGGAGCCAAGAAAGAGATTTATGATTTGATGAACCGTTTGGCACAGGAAGGTGTCGCGATCATCATGATCTCTTCAGAATTGCCTGAGGTCTTAGGAATGAGCGATCGAATTATCGTTATGCATGAAGGAAAAATAACGGGTGAATTCTTAAGAGAAGAAGCTACTCAGGAAAGCATTATGCACGCAGCAACAGGAGGAGGTCATTTCATTGCAAGCACAAACGAAACCAACGCTTACGCTTAAAGGCAACTTTTTGCAACAAATGGGACCGTTACTGGGACTGTTTCTGTTAGTGATTATCCTGTCCATCGTCAGCTCTGATTTTTTAACGGTAAGCAATATATTTAATGTCCTACGCCAGGTTTCAATTAATGCGCTGATTGCATTTGGAATGACCTTTGTTATTTTAACAGGAGGCATTGATCTGTCCGTAGGCTCTACCCTAGCTTTATCCAGCGCATTGTCAGCAGGGCTGATGGCTAGTGGAGGCGATCCGTTCCTAGCGATCGTGGTTGGACTATTGGCAGGCTTGGTAATGGGGGCATTCAATGGGATTTTGGTCGCAAAGGGAAATGTAGCTCCTTTTATCGCGACATTGGCAACCATGACAGTTTTTCGAGGATTAACGCTAGTTTATACAGAGGGCAAACCAATCACAGGACTGCCAGATAGCTTTGGATTGGTAGGAAAAAGCTTCTTTTTACAAATTCCGATGCCAGTTATCTGGATGTTACTTTCCTTTGTCGCCTTGTATTTCATCTTAAAACATACAACATTTGGTCGACATGTCTATGCTTTAGGAAGCAATGAGGAGGCAACTAGATTATCAGGGATTTCCACCACGAAGGTTAAAATTTGGGTATATTCTATCAGCGGCTTGTTCGCATCCTTAGCGGGTATTATTTTGACCTCCCGTCTTAACTCTGCTCAACCAACGGCGGGAACATCTTATGAGCTAGACGCCATTGCGGCAGTTGTTCTAGGGGGAACCAGTCTGTCTGGTGGTAAAGGCTGGATTGTTGGTACCTTAATCGGGGCCATGATTATCGGTGTGCTAAACAACGGTCTGAACCTGTTGAATGTATCATCATTCTATCAACTGGTGGCCAAAGGGGCAGTCATTTTGATTGCCGTTTTGCTGGATCGTTCTAAAAAATAAATGAATGAGAAAAAGGAGAGGTTTCGACATGAAGAAGTACGTGAAAGTAGCATTGGCATCCACTATGCTTTTATCTGTACTAGCAGGCTGTTCCACCCAATCCAGCTTAGAGGACAACAAGGCACCAGCTCCTGATGCGAAAAAAGAAGGTGTCACCATCGGGCTCTCTATTTCTACTTTAAATAACCCATTTTTTGTAACATTAAAAGAGGGCGCAGAAAAGGCAGCCAAGGAGGCAGGGGTAAATCTGATTGTCGTAGATTCTCAGGATGATACTGCTAAGCAAATTAGTGGAGTAGAGGATTTAATCCAGAAAAAAGTAGATGTCATCTTGGTTAATCCAACCGATAGCGCAGCCATTTCCACAGCAGTTGAATCAGCCAACACAGCGAATATCCCGGTAGTTACGGTAGACCGTGCTGCAGAAGGTGGGAAAGTAACCGCACATATCGCTTCCGACAACGTGAAGGGCGGAGAAATGGCTGGTCAATTCATACTAGATTCCCTAGGCGGTAAAGGGAACGTGGTTGAGCTGGAGGGTATCCCTGGTTCCTCGGCGGCGCGTGATCGGGGTACAGGCTTCCACAACGCGGTAGACAATAAAGATGGTCTAAAAGTCACAGCTACTCAACCAGCAGATTTCAATCGTGCAAAAGGCATGAGTGTTATGGAAAACATTTTACAAGGAAATAAAAACATCCAAGCTGTGTTTGCCCACAATGATGAAATGGCTTTAGGCGCGTTACAAGCATTGGAGGCAGCGGGTTTAAAAGAAGTGAAGGTAGTAGGTTTTGACGCTACTGAGGATGCGGTTGCTGCTGTTAAGGATGGAAAACTGGCGGCAACTGTAGCGCAAAAACCATCTGAGATCGGTAAAAAAGCGGTAGAGACTGCCATTAAAGTATCCAAGGGTGAAAAGGTAGAAGAATTTATTCCAGTTGATTTGGAATTAATCAAAAAATAGCTGGCCCACTCTCATAGCATTCGATGATTAATAGAATAGGACACCAGGTGAAACGTAAATTTTGCCTGGTGTTTTTATTTTTGTGTAAAATGACCCTATTTTTGTTCAGCAGAAATTTCGATAAATAACGTATATACAAGAAGTTAGGAAGGGAGACACTATTACACGAATGGAGTGTCAAACAAAGAATAATCCATTGCATGCTGCAAATAGTCAAAAATGTGATTGTGATATTCAGGCACTAGAAAAAATCCTGCTGGACATTTCTACAGTAACAAAAGAAACACAGCGTTTGGCCAAACAGACTATGTTGAATAGTGAACGAATAAATGATCACGACAATGAGGCTTCTTTGGCTATAAAAGAGTCTGTGAAGCAATTGCTGGACAAGTCTGCCGTCATCTGGCACGAATGCAAGGAAGCAGTTAATAAGATTTACCTAGACATGCAAACATATAGCACTCTAGTAGAACCAATGGAACCGAAGAAAAATGAAGCAAGGAACCTATTTTTACAACATGGAGTAACGACTACAATAATATATGAAATGCTGCAACAGGCACATCGGGAAATAGAGGAAATATTTCTAGCTGTGCAGAATATAACCACCAAAACCAATTTCTTGCTAAAAATAATAGAAATAAGTCAATTGGCAGCAAAGCATACTAGTAAGAAAAGAGAACTGATAGGCGCCGAGGGTTTAAGTCTGAATGACTACATAAAATAGCGGTTATCGGTAATGACAAACAAGAATTACAGCCCTATCTTACAATGTTCATTTGTTGCTCAAGGAGCTTTGTCAATCAGCCAACATATCCAAAAGAGTCCCGTGTAAATAAGGAAGTATGGGTATGATAAAGGCAGAAAGATCTGTTTAACATAGCAAGGATATAATTGGTTTACGTAGTGGGAGAGAGAAATGTAGAGAAACCAAAAAGCTTTTTACAGAGAAAAAAGGAGTGGTGTGTATGGTAGCTTGGCTACGACAATCTCAAAGTGCTTCCGTTGTTTTATTATTGGTTCGTCTTTATTTGGGGTATACCTGGATTACCTCTGGTTGGGGCAAGTTAAGTGGGGGAGGCTTTGCGACAGAGGGCTTCTTAAAAGGAGCGATTGAAAAAGCGACTGGTGATCATCCTTCTGTTCAGGCCTGGTGGGCTGCTTTTCTGGAAAATTTCGCATTGCCGGGAGCTTCCTTTTTCAATTTCTTAATTCCTTGGGGAGAATTCCTGGTAGGACTTGCGTTATTACTAGGGCTGTTCACCACATTTGCTGGATTAATGGGCATTTCTATGAATTACGCATTCTTATTTAGTGGTACAGTCAGTATCAATCCATATTTGATTTTATTAACCACGTTTATTTTAGTTGCTGGTCGCAATGCTGGATACTTTGGTTTAGATCGACTAGTACTTCCATATTGGGATAAAAAACGAGGCAGAGAGCAAATGAGGCTTCGTTAAAGCATATCGTTAGCTAGAAGGTCCTATAAAGATGATAAGTTATGATTGACTTTTATCAACTTTATAGTAAAATGAATGTGAAGCGAATAATGCGTTTACAGGCGTGTTACTGTTACAGACAGGCATGAGCCACACAAAGGATTTTTCTTTCTTGTTTCTTCATGGAGAAAATCTGATGTTGGCTCTTTTTTGACTTTATGACTGTTGCAGGATACGTAGGGATTCTCAATGCAAGTTCGTAATTCTGATCTATGGTGGTGTCTGCGTGTACAAAAGCCAAGATTATAACATAAGTCGAATTTTAAGCAATAACGTCGTCTTGGTAAGCGATCCAACTGTGAATACAGAAATGGTCTTGCTTGGTAAGGGTCTTGGATTTGGGCAAAAAGCAGGCAACCCGATTGCGAAGAATGATGAACGTATTGAGAAGCGCTTTCGAATGGAAAATGAGCTTCACTTAAATCAGTTCCAATCGCTTCTGACCCAAATTGATCAGTCGGTGATTGAAATTGCAGAAGAAATCATTTCATGGATTTGTGATGAAATGACGCCTGAGATCAATGAATTAATTCACGTTGCTTTACCTGACCATATCCAGTTTGCTGTGCATCGCTTGTCAAGCGGTATGGAAATTGTAAACCCTTTCCTATTCGAAATTCAGGCGCTGTATCCGCAGGAATTCATCCTTGCTGAACGAGCGGCGGCCTTAATCGAAGACACCTTCACGACTACGGTTCCAGAAAGTGAAATCGGATTCTTGGCTCTGCATATTCACTCAGCTGTTAGCTACATTCCAGTAGCCCAGACAGTGAAGCATACGAACCTCATCCTACAGATGATTCAGATGGTGGAAGAGCGTTTAACATTGAAGGTAACAAAGGAAAGCTTGCATTATACTCGAATGATTACGCATTTCCGCTTCGTTCTAGAACGATTGATGGAAGGCAAAACAATAGAAAATCCCTTATTGGATCGCGTGAAAACGATGCTTCCTGAGGCATATGAGCTTGCTTTGCAATTAGGAGAGCTCATTTCGCGAAAGTTAGATGTTAAAGTCCCTGAGGACGAAGTGGGATACATGGCTATGCATTTGTTCCGCTTGTTTCAACTCGTAAAGGACAAAAAAGAATAATTGTCTTTTCACAGCGTGTTACTAGTTCGACTAGGCATGAGCAGTGGAGGATGGAGTATCCTAAATGATATCAATTTGTTTAGGCATACCCATTTTTCTATGCTCATGCCTTTTCTATTTGATAAAGTCAGTGAACACCTAAGGAGGCCCTATATGTTTAGCAAATTATTTTCTCGTAAAAAAGAAGTTCAGCCAACTCAACTGCTAGCTCCCCTTACTGGTAAGGCAGTTCATTTAGAAGAAGTACCAGATCCTGTTTTTTCTCAAAAAATTGCTGGTGATGGCTTAGCTATCGACCCAAGAGAAGGTGTTCTGGTAGCACCTGTTGATGCGAAGGTCGTTCATTTGTTTAACACCGGACATGCAATCGGATTGCAGACAGCTAATGGTGCTGAAATCTTGATGCATATCGGTATTGATACTGTTAACTTAAACGGCGAAGGTTTCTCCGCAAAAGTAACGACCGGTCAAGATGTAAAAGCGGGTCAGACCCTGATTGAATTTGATTTAGATATCATTAAAAACGCAGGATACCCTGTAATCACGCCAATTATTATTACAAATAGCGATGCTGTAGAAAGCATGACACAATTTGTAGGTGCTTCTGTGACTCGTGGTCAGGAAAAAGTTCTTGAAGTAACGCTAAAAGCTTAATCCTTTCAAACAACTATACATCTTGTAGATAGTGAGGGATAAGTAATGAGGGTAATTGTATCAGAGAATTATCAGGAACTAAGCAAAAAAGCTGCTGAAATCATGGCAGAACAAATAGAAAACAAACCTACATCTGTGCTTGGCTTGGCTACAGGAAGCACGCCAATAGGGATGTATAAAGAATTAATCAGCATGCAGCAGGCAGGAAACGTTGATTTTAGTCAAATCACCACGTTTAACCTAGATGAATATGTGGGGCTGACTGCTGACCACGATCAAAGCTACAGCTATTTCATGTGGGATAACTTGTTCTCACATGTAAATATTAAAAAAGAACAGACGAATATTCCATCAGGTATATTTACCGATGCGAAGGCAGAGTGCTCCCGATACGAGAAGGCAATGGAAGAAGCAGGTGGTGTTGATATCCAAATCTTGGGTATTGGTCATAATGGACACATTGGCTTTAATGAACCGGCTCAAGCGTTCACATTATCTACTCATGTAGTAGAACTTGCGTCTGAGACCATTGAAGCAAATTCTCGCTTCTTCTCTGATATATCCGAGGTACCTAAGCAAGCTGTGACGATGGGGATTGGTGGGATTATGAAGGCTCGCCACGTCTTGTTACTAGTAAATGACAAGAGTAAGGCGGAAGCTGTCCGTCATTTATTCACAGGCATAGTTGATCCACAAGTGCCTGTATCCATTTTACAGTTGCATCCTAATTTGACCGTATTGGTAGATCGTGCAACGGCTGAGCTATTGCCTTTGCAAGACGAATCCAGAGAGGCTATTCTTCAAGGCTAACGCATACAACAAGCGATATGATGTGAAACCTTATGGACGCCATGAGGTTTCACTACTCATATATAACTTCAAAAGGAGGAAATGATATGTTGGCTTTTCTTCAAAAGATTGGTAAAGCTTTGATGCTTCCGGTCGCAACCTTGCCAGCTGCCGCTCTATTGCTACGTTTTGGAGCAATCGACTATGTTAAAGACTTTAACATGGGCACCACTGGTGAATTTTTGAATCATTACATCGCTCCATTCCTGAAAGCAGGCGGTTCTGCTATTTTTGATAACTTACCTTTAATCTTTGCTGTCGGGGTAGCCATTGGTTTGGCAGGAGACGCAGTTGCAGCTTTAGCAGCAGTAATTGCACAATTGGTTTTACTTAATGTATTGAAAGCGGTTCCACCTGCATTCGCTTTCATTGACGATGCAATGAAATTGGACATGGGCGTACTAGGCGGTATTATGTCCGGTGGTTTGGCTGCTTACTTCTACAACAAGTACCACAATATCAAGCTTCCCGATTGGTTAGGCTTCTTTAGTGGTAAACGGTTTGTTCCAATCATTACATCCTCTACCATGGTAGTGTTAGGTTTGCTGCTTGGTCTTGTATGGGGTCCTGTCCAAGAGGCGCTTAATTCATTTGGTAATACGGTTGTAAGTATGGGGGCTGTAGGTAGTGGTATCTTTGGTATCGCGAACCGTGTACTAATTCCATTTGGTTTGCACCATGTTATTAATACGATCGCTTGGTTTGAAATTGGAACGTTTACAGGTGCGGCTGGTGAAATCGTAAAAGGTGACTTGAATCGCTTCTTTGCGGGAGATCCATCTGCCGGACTATTTATGACAGGCTTCTTCCCAATCATGATGTTTGCGATGCCGGCGATCGCACTTGCAATCGTTCACACGGCGAAGCCTGAAAACCGCAAAACGGTGGCTTCTATCTTCTTAAGTACAGCAATCGCGGCGTTCTTGACAGGTATCACGGAGCCAGTAGAATTTGCATTCATGTTTGCTGCTCCATTACTATATGGTATCCATGCCGTTTTAACAGGAGCCATTGCCTTTATTATTGTTGAATTAGGCGTACGACTAGGATTTGGATTCTCTGCTGGTTTGATCGATTACGTTGTTAACTTTAAATGGTCGCAAAAACCACTTCTGCTTTGGCCGATTGGTCTTGCTACCTTCGTGCTTTACTACTTCTTGTTCCGTATCATGATTAAGAAGCTGAACCTGAAAACGCCTGGCCGCGAAGATGATTTCGCAGCAGCGGCCGATGGGAATACGGCTAAAACCAATGATGCTATGAGAGATAAAGCAGAAAAAGTATTATCAAATATCGGTGGAAAAGAAAATATCAAGAACATTGATGCATGTATTACTCGTCTGCGTTTAGTAGTAAACGATGACCAAAAGGTAAATGATACAGCCTTGAAGCAGCTAGGTGCAGCAGGTGTGATGCGCTTAGGTCAAGGTAGTGTACAAATTGTTTTTGGTACACAATCCGAGATTTTAAAAGATGAGATTAAAAAACTATAACCATCATAAAAAATAGCACGATAAAGAGGGCATGATCCGACAAGGGTCCTGCCTTCTCTTTTTATCTCTTTATACACTGGTGCATGTATGGTTTGAACGAAGCCATCTCCTACATAATGATAAAAGGTAAGTCGTTAAACTCTTGCCGTTTTTGATGCATAGTAGTCAATTACCATGCTAAAGTAGAAGGAATAAACCAATAAGCGTACCAAAAGGGAGTGAAGGTAGCATGATACTCGAAGTAATTGCAACTACGCTAGATGATGCGAAGCGAGCAGAAGCAGGCGGAGCGGATCGATTGGAGTTGATCACAGGCATTAGGGAAGGAGGACTTACTCCTAGCTACGGTCTCATAAAAAATGTAGTTAATCAGGTGAAAATTCCCGTACGTGTGATGGTGCGTCCTCATAGTCAATCCTTTGTTTATACGACAAACGATATAGATGTGATGCTCAAAGATATTCAAACTATCAGGGAACTTGGTGCAGCAGGTGTGGTTCTGGGAGCTTTAACGCCAGATCATCACATTGATTTTCGAGCATTAGAGACTTTATTAACGGAAACAGGACACATGCATGTGACATTCCATCGGGCATTTGACGAGGTAGAGGATCAAGTAGCAGCGCTTGAACAATTGCTGCATTATAAACAGATTGATCGCATTCTAACATCTGGTGGCAAGTCAAGCGCCCTGCAAGCAGTAGATCAGATGAAAGCGTTGGTAGAGCGAACTGCTTCTACACACGTAACTATACTAGCGGGCGCCGGCTTAACCATTGAGACTGTGTCTGATTTTGTAAAAGAAACAGGTGTTAGGGAGGTTCATTTTGGCACGGGAGTAAGGCAGGATGGACAAGCGTTGAAACCAGTCGATACCCAATTAGTAGCGTTAGTAAAGAATAAACGAAACGGATAAAAGCTATAAAGACAGAGGGAGGGTTTACATAATGAAGAAACGACCGTTTAACATAGAAGTGCGTCGACAGATGATGGGGGATGATATCGTCTACCTGATAGGTGGGGGAGTGGTACATATTGGTGCAGTTGCGACCGCTTATTGGCAGGATGAGCAGGTAAAAGTGGAGCTTATCACATTACCTGGTCATAAGGAAGATCAATTGGCGATTGAATGTGCAAGTCTAGCTTGTGAACACCAAAAATGCACAGTTACCGCTATTGTAGGCATTCATATAGATCAAGCCAGCAAGGAAGAAATCATGCTGGCAGTAAAGACAGCTCGTGAAGCGATGCATGAAGAGCTTTTTGGAGAAACAAAATAGGTAGTAGTCCCCCCTTTTTCCAACTGTCATAGAACTGAAAAAAGTTAGTTCCTTTTTTCACGTTATAATAGACGGATGCGAAAGGGGGATTTTGTTTTACATGAATGCACGATTTTTCAAGATGAAAAGAGGAAGCAAGCATCCTAGAGAATTAAACGTCTTCGTCTTGTTGCTAGGCATTTTATTATTAGCAACTGTACTTACGTATATAGTACCTGCTGGAGAATATGCCCGCGTTGAAGTTGATGGGCGCAACGTGGTCAATCCCGCTAGCTTTCACTTTCTGCCATCTGAGCCTGTCCATCCATTTGATACGCTGATTAGTATTCATAAAGGAATGGTAGAGACTGCCGACATTATATTCTTTGTCCTTATAGTCGGAGGAACATATGGAATTATTACATATTCTGGCGCAATGGAAGCTTTGGTAGTAGTCATGGCACGTAGATTGGGGAATCAGGAAAAGTGGCTCGTTCCACTGATGATGCTATTCTTTGGCGTCTGCGGTTCTTTAATGGCGATGGCTGAGGAGACCCTGCCCTATCTAGCATTGCTTATTCCGGTGGCTTTGGCATTAGGCTTTGATGTCATTACAGGTGCCGCGATTGTACTAGTAGGGGCCCAAATCGGTTTTAGTACCGCTCTTATTAATCCTTTTACTATAGGTGTTGCTCAAAAGATAGCAGAGCTTCCACTGTTTTCTGGCATGACCTTTCGAATTGGGCTATTCGTGGTTCTATACATCGTTAGTGTTACCTTTGTATATCGTTATGCGATGAAAGTGAAGAGAGATCCGTCTAAAGGCTTCTTTGTGGAGAATAGCTTTGGTAAAGAGATGATGCATAGTCATTTTGCGACTTCTACTTTGCAGGTTGCAAAAAATCAAAAGGGCGAGGGGCCTAAAATATTTCTCTTGAAGCACAAGCTTGTTCTGCTTAGCTTTATGCTGACATTAGGTACAATTGCCTTTGGTGTCATCAAGCAAGGGTGGTTTATTTCGGAGATTGCCACCATCTTTTTATGCTTAGCGTTGGTATCTGGTTTGATTTGTCGTATGAGTGGAAATGAATTTGTTACTTGCTTTATGAGAGGAGCAGCAGATTTATTAGAAGGGGCATTAATCATTGGGATGGCCCGGGCGATCTTGCTGGTTCTGACAGAGGGGCAGGTAATGGATACGATTCTGTTCTATTCAGCTCAAGCGATTCAGCAAGTACCCTCCTCTTTAACAGCTACGGGCATGTTTATTCTGCAATGCTTGTTAAACGTGATTGTCCCGTCGGGGAGTGGGCAAGCGGCACTAACAATGCCCATTATGACTCCTTTAGCTGACTTGGTGGGTATCACTCGTCAAACCGCCGTATTAGCCTTTCAATTGGGAGACGGCTTTACTAATATTGTGACGCCTACCTCTGGATATTTTATGGCTGGACTAGCCTTAGCCAAAATTCCATGGATTCGCTGGTTTAAATGGATTATGCCTCTAATTGGCTTGCAGATAGTCGTTGGGGGAATCGCTATCATTGTTGCACAGTTCATTGGATATGGTCCTTACTAATGAATTATAGGTAGGCTATTAACATAAAAAGAAGGCAGTTCCAAAAGAGAAATCACTTTGGAACTGCCTTTTTAAAATAGTCAGGAGTTTATAACAAGATGGTTTACAACAAATTTAACTAGATGTGGATAACTTATTGCTTTTGTTTCTTTTTGTATTCAACGGCAATCTTAGCTGCTACCTCTGCGTTGTGATATACAAGTGCGATGTTCGTTTCTAAGCTTTTGCCAGCAGTTAGTTCTTTTACTTTTGAAAGTAGGAATGGTGTTACTTTTTTGCCAGCGATATTATTTTCCTTCGCTTCAGCAAGTGCTTGTTGGATCGCTGCTTCAATCTGATCGTATGGAAGAGCAGATTCTTCTGGTACAGGGTTGGAGATGACCATTCCGCCCTGCATACCTAGCTTCCATTTTGTATCCATCACGGAAGCTACTGTATCAGGCGTGTCCAATGTAAAGTCAACGCCGTAGCCGCTCTTACGGGAGTAGAAGGAAGGGAATTCGTCTGTTTTGTAACCAACAACCGGTACCCCTTGGGTTTCTAAGTATTCTAATGTACGTCCGATATCAAGGATTGATTTGCAACCTGCGCATACTACAGCTACGCTAGTATTCGCCAATTCCGTTAGGTCAGCAGATACGTCCCACGTAACCTCTCCTTCGCGGTGAACCCCACCAATACCACCTGTAGCAAACATTTCAATTCCAGCTAGTTCAGCAGCAATCATCGTGCCGGCAACAGTGGTCGCTCCGATTTTACCTGATGCAAGGATATAAGGGAAATCACGGCGGCTTACTTTCTCGACGGATTTGTTAGTAGCGAATTCTTCTAGTTCTTGATCAGTAAGACCAATTTTAATTTTACCATCCATGATACCAATCGTAGCTGGCACAGCACCGTTATCGCGAATGATTTGCTCAACCTTTTTCGCCATCTCCATGTTCTGCGGATACGGCATGCCATGAGAGATAATGGTTGTTTCTAAAGCGACGATCGGTAATTTATTTTCTAGAGCATGTGCAACCTCTTCAGTAAAAGTTAAGTAGTTTTTCATTGTGCATTCTCCTTTACGAACTGATATAGTTTTTCCGGCTGTAATTCGGGAGAGACAGATTGTTCTGTGACCAATGTCAGAGCTGATGCAGCAAGACCTAACCGACAAGCGTCTAAAAGCTCTTCACCGTGTAGAACACCATGCAACAGACCTGAGGCAAAGGCATCACCAGCACCGGTGACATCTACAACATCCACTGGATATGGTGGAAGTAAAACCTCGTGTTCAGGGGAAGAAACAAAAATACCTTGTTCACCCATGGTTACGATGACATTGAGAGCGCCGCGTTTGCGAATGAACTGGCAAGCTGTTTTTACATCCTCTACATTGTTAATCTTCATGCCAGAAAGAATCTCAGCTTCTTCCTGGTTAGGCAAAATACTTGTGACGCCGATGAGAGATTCGGGTAATTTTTTTGCTTTCGCTGAAGAGACTGGATCAATATACAAAGTAATGTTCTCATCGTGACAGCGTTTGATCATGTATGCCAACACGTCCTCAGGGAGGTTCGTATCTAGAAGCACAATGTCGGAAGCGACGATATGAGCCCATCTCTCTGCGATCATCTCAGTTGTTACTTTTTCATAAATATCCATGTTTGCTAGGGAAACGAACATTTCACCATCTACATCTAGTAGCGCTGTGTAGGTACCCGTTTGTTCAGAGGAGAGCATCCAGGATTGACTAACATCTACCCCATGCTGTTTGGTTTCTGCAAGAACCCATTCACCCTCTTTGTCATTGCCTACGCTAGTAATAAGAGAGGTAACGCAACCAAGGCGTCCCAAATTTTCAGCAATGTTTCGGGCTACCCCTCCACATGATTGAGAGATGCTAACTGGATTGGAAGAGTGCAGTTTGACTTGTTGTTTGCTGCGAGCTTTGCGATCCAGATTGGCTCCCCCAAGGCAAGTGATGGAAGCTTCTTCTTTTAAAATGTAGGCTCTTCCTTTGATTTGGCCTTGTTTCATCATAGTGGCAATATACCCTGCTACGGCTGAGCGGGAAATTCCCATTTTATTGGCTAATTCTTGTTGACTGATGAAGGGATTCAAACGGATATAGTGCAAGATTTGTTGTTCTTTATCCATGTGACACTCCTCCTTTCAAACAAAAGTTTATCACTTAAACAAAAGTTTGTAAAGTATTTGTTTATCAAGTATGATAGGAGAAAACATTTACAAAAGTGCTTGTCGGCTATTTTTAGTAAGAGTTTCTCCATGATCTAAGCAAAAGTCTATCTGAAAAACAAAAGTTGGGTTACAATAGCAAAAAGAGGCGAAAAAGGGGCGGTTCGTGTGTCATTAGTGGGAGAGGAAAGAAAGGAGCTCATCTTAGAACTACTACAACAAGAAGGAAAAGTAAAAACAACTGAGCTAGTAGAAAAGCTACAAGTCTCTTCAGAATCCGTACGTCGGTATTTAGAAGAGCTAGAACAAGAGCAGAGGCTCAGGCGGGTGTATGGGGGAGCCGTCAAAGTAAGCGGAGACATCGAGCTGCTTTCTTATAAAGACGACTCAGAAGTTTGGTATAGCAGCGTAAAAGATATTGCACAGACAGCAGCAAATTTGGTGCAGCATGGTGAAAGTGTAGCTCTAGATGATGGGATCATTTCACTATATATGTTGCCCTACTTATTAGAAAAACAAGACGTGACGATCATTACTTGCTCTGTGCGATTACTGCAAGCCTTTTTTCTTCAGGAGAAAAAGGACGAATTTACAGGAGATATCTACTTTTTAGGTGGAAAGGTCCATCAAAAGCATGCACGTGTATGCGGCTTGATGACAGAAAAAATGATGGAATATTTCCATGCAGATAAGGCTTTCCTGTGTGTAGATGGATTATCCTTACAAAAAGGAATGAGCCATCATGATGCCGAACGAGCTTTTTTGGTTCGCAAATTTATGGAGAATTCAAAGGAATGCATTGTGCTGTGTGATCAGGCTAAATTGGAATTACAGACTTTTTATAAGATTGCAGATATAAAAGACATTCAGACAGTTATTTGTGATAGCGAAATACCTGAGGAATGGGCAGATAAATGTCAAGAATGGCAGGTTCAATGGGTAAATGCTTCTAGGGTGTAACCGGTTACACAGAACTATCGTATATATTCATACTGTCCTAACACATAATAACAGCAAACATGAAGTTCAGGAGGCACAACATGTGGTACAGCAGTTGGATGCTTACGGTATTAATGATCGGATACACAGAATGGGGCCCAGATACGGGGAGATCTATTCAGGAGGCACAGCACGTACAGGTGATCCAAAATGAAATAAAATTTAGTTCTGTCAAGGAACTAACCAATGCTTCTCAGGCAATCATTCGTGCCACAGCATTGGAGGCTGTTCATGAACAAGCGACGAATCAAACTGTACAAGGAAGAAAAGTTGTCAAATATACACAAACCTTTCAAGTAAAAGCAACATTGAAGGGGAGCGTAGGGAGACAAGTCCGGCTTGTATTTTATGGATTGGAACCTAAGCCTGAGGCAGGAGACCCTTTAAATTTACAGTATCCAGGGGCACTTGGGGATGGTGAATATTTTTTATTCTTAAAAAAAATGGATTCCAATACCTTCACAACCGTAGAAAAATGGCAAGGAATCTACCCTGTTTTTTCGGGCAAAACGGTGGCTCTAGAGGGATCTGGAATTTCTGAATTAAACGGACTTACACCGAATCAGATGATGGATAAAATAAAACAGGTAACAAGACAATAGGAGAAAAAGCCGTTTTCTGTATAAAGAGAAAACGGCTTTTTTAGGAAGCTTTTTAATCAATTAGTCTAGTAATCCTAACATAGAGAGACCTTTGGAAATCCCATCCTCATTGCAGCTTGCTGTTACATAACGAGCTTTTTGTTTTGCTTCCAAAACGGCATTGCCCATGGCTACACCATGTCCAACGGTTTCCAGCATTTCTAGATCGTTTAAGCCATCACCAAAGGCATAGGTGTGCTCAAGGGAAAAATGACCGTGTTCCAGCATTTTTTGGATGCCGACTGCTTTGGAGCTGCCCAATGGAATAATATCTAAGGCATAATCATGCCAATGAATAAAGCCAAATTGAGGGAAGCGTTCCATATACTCCTTAGCAAGCTCAGGTGCGCAGAAGATAATGCTTTGATAAATTGGATTTTGCTTGTAAAAATCAGGGTCAAGAGTAGGCTTAGCCAATTGTAGTTCACCATAAATTACGTCCAAAAGAGGATCGTTAAGATGGTTGGCGCATAGCATTTCATGATTTACATAAGTAAGGACATGACCGTGTTTGTTGGCAAGATCAGTTAAATCTGTTAGCTGCTCTATCGCTATTGGATTACTATAAATTTCTTCGCCTTCAAATACAACATATTGACCATTTATGGAAACATAAGAATGAATGTCTAATTCTCTACATATGTCTTCTAATTGCTTAGGCATACGACCAGAAGCGATAGCAGTATAGATTCCATTTTCACGCAATCGACGTACCGCATCGCGAGTGCTTGTCAGTAATTGCTTATCTTCAGTAAGTAAGGTTCCGTCTACATCAAAAAATACGATTTTTCTCTCCACGTAAATTTCCTCCGCTTTTTCTAGTTGATCTAAGGGATACCACTGTGTCGTAACGCCCAACGGTCACGCCGACACCAGATGGTACTAACAAGATAAACCTTACAGTATGAAAAGCATTTCAGGTCAAGAGAATTCTTCAGATTCTCTTCAAGCTATGTGAACATAGAAACTATTCTCAGCTTATTTTAAAATGGAGAGAGGGGGGATGACACATGGCTAATATAAAACAGATAGCCGAGCTAGCAGGTGTTTCGATTACAACTGTTTCACGCGTTCTTAACAATCATCCCTATGTGCAGGAAGCTAAGCGTCAGGCAGTCTGGGATGCTGTACATAAGCTTAATTACTCGCCAAATAGTAACGCTGTTCATCTAGTAAAAGGGCGGACAGGAATGGTGGCGGTTCTATTGCCGTTTGTCAATCATCCCTTTGCTGGAATGGTGCTGGAGGGAATTGCCGAACAAGCATTGCTGAATAATTACCGATTAATTTTATGCCAGACCAATTATGATCAAAATGAAGAGAAGCGCGTATTGGATATGCTGAAATCCAAGCAAATAGATGGAGTGATCATTGTTTCCAGAAAAGGCAAATGGGAGATGGTAGAGTCGTATGCTTCCTACGGACCGATCGTTGCTTGCGAAAAAGTAGACAGTGAAGTCATCTCTTATGTACATGTTGATCGGTACAGGGGAACGCAGGAATGCTTTCGTTATTTAGTGGAAAAAGGCTATCGACAAATTGGCTTTTCTCTTGGGACAAGCGGCACTCATAACGGAAAAAAACGTATGCAAGCGTATTTAGAAGGGATTGCCGACTTGAAAGAACCTGTTCGACCAGAATGGATTTTTGAAAATTGCTATCAGATGGAGGATGGTTCGCAGGTTGTGCAGCAATTAGCCCGGCTAAAGGAACGTCCACAAGCAATTATGGTTGCAGGTGATTTGCCAGCAGCAGGTATGATAACAGAAGCAAAAAAACTAGGATGGCGTGTTCCTGAGGACTTGGCTATTATTGGCTTTGATAATTTACCGTTGGCAAGCATTCTTGATTTAACCACGATGAATGTACCTAGTTTTGAAGCAGGCAAGGTCGCTTTTCAATTATTTATCGACCAGATTCTTGAGCGGAGAAACAAGCTAAAGGAGAGAAAAATTGTCACTAAAAAAGTAGAGCTACCGTTGAAGTTTATCATACGTGGCAGTGCGTGATCTTTTCTGTTGAAACGAATTCAACAATAGGTTCGTCAAAGCAGGTATTCAGATAATGCGTATATTGGCAGAATGCTGAAATAGTGAGCGCATGAGTGAAAGGTGGCAATAATCATGAGAAAAAAAGCAATGAATAAAGTAGTAGCGTCATTTCTGACACTTGGATTGTTAACAGGTGGAAGTTTTTTGGCTGCTGTACCTGCCGCACATGCTCAAGAGGCACAGGTTATTCGAAACATTAATGTGACAGGAGTAGGTAGTATCTCTATTGACCCGGATGTGGCTTATCTCCAAGTAGGAGTAGAGACGAATGCGAAAACAGCAAAGGAAGCACAGGAAAAGAATGCAAAAATTTTTGCTGCAGTGGAAAAGGTGCTGAATCAGGAGGGTTTATCTGAAAAAGAAATTCAAACCATTCAATTTGCAACTAGCCCACAATACAATTACGAGGATAAAGCGGGTCCTGTCCTGACAGGCTACCAAAGCCAGCATATTGTAAAAGTAACATATCGAAATCTCAATAAGATTGGTAATTTGTTGGATAAGCTGTCAGCAGCCGGAGCTAATCGAATTGATTCCGTTCAGTTAAGTACAGATAAACAAGCCAAATATGAAGGGCAAGCCTTAACATTAGCTGTTCAAAATGCAAAGGCTAAAGCAGAAGCGCTAGCCAAGGCATCTGGAGTGACAGTGAAAAAAGTACTGACCATTTCAGAGAGCAATGTTGTAGAACGTCCCTATATCCTAGCGAAAAATGAATTATCGATGCAGGACTCAGCAGCTAAGGGTAGTTCAATCGCTCCTGGACAAATTAAAGTAGAAACAACTGTTTCGGTACAGTTTGAAATTGAGTAGGATTATCGAATCGAAATGCCAAACGGAGGAGACGTTACCTGTCACTCCGTTTTTTTATTTCCTCGAAAAAGATTTTTCTGTCCTTTTTCAAATAAAGGAAAAAGCTTATAGTATAGTGAGGAGAAGAGGAAGAAAGGGGGCAATAGATGCCGTATATTGGTTACCGAACACTGAAAACAGCAATTGGTGCTGGATTATCAATTTTTCTTGCTCAATTACTTGGACTAGAGTTCTATGCGTCAGCGGGTACATTAACGATCCTATGCATTCAAATTACGCGAAAGCGTTCGCTTAGCGTTTCCATTGATCGATTTATCGCATGCTTAGTCGCCATGGTTTTCAGCCTTCTGTTTTTTAAATGGGTTGGATTTCATGCTTTCACAATCACGATGATGATGTTGATCTTTATTCCGACATTAGTACGCTTACGTGTAATTGAGGGGTTTATTTCCAGCTGCGTTATTATGTTACATATCTATTTGAAGCAGGATTTAAGCTGGAGCTTCTTATGGAATGAATTACAATTGGTTACGATCGGTATAGGAATGGGGCTCCTGATGAATTTATATATGCCTAACAAAGATAAGGAATTATGGGAGCTTCAGCAAAAAGTAGAAAAAAACTTCTCTGTGATTTTAAAGGAATTGGCAGGCTATTTACGCCATGGGGAAGATGGATGGCCAGGGTCAGAAATGGTGGAAACACCTGTCTTGATAAAAAAAGCAAAAGAGCTTTCCTTACTGATTGTTGAAAATAATTTGTTGCGACCTGAATCAACCATTTATCGTTATTTTGGTATACGGGAGAAGCAATTCGATATTTTAGAGAGAATGCTGCCTATTGTTTCAGGCCTCTCTTTACAGGTTCCTCAGGGAAAACAGATTGCTGATTTTCTCGATGAGCTGAGTGTAAAAATACATCCAGGCAATACGTCATATGTATATTTAGATGGCATTCGAGAAATTAGAGAACGTGTACGCCAAGAGCCTTTGCCTGTTACACGTGAAGAATTTGAAGTGAGGGCCTCGCTCTTTTATTTGTTAAGTGAAATTGAACAATATCTATTGCTCAAACATAATTACATTCGTTCAGAGAGAGAACTGGAACGAATGCATGCACGGTTAAAAGTGGGGAAAGCAAAAGCGAAAGCCAAACAGAAAGAGTAATTTTTAACCATGGGAGAGGTTTTGATGAAGAAAACAATTTTATTTTTGCAAGTAATTGCATTAATAATCATGCTTCCAGCTTCTGTGGGAGCTGTATATTCAATGAAGGGTATTCCTGTATTGATCTACCATTCTATTGCGGATAAGCCGGATAATCCCTATTGTGTACCTCCTAGAGAGTTTGAGGAACAAATGAAATGGTTGCATGATGAAGGATATCAGACTCTGACAGCAACTGAATTACTTCAATACTATAATGAAGGTAAGCAGGTGCCAGACAAGTCTGTAGTGATCACAATTGACGATGGATATGACGACAATTATCTGATTGCGTATCCTATTTTTCAGGCATATAAGCAAAAAGCGACAATTTTTGTTACAGCTGGATCAGTAGGAAGACCTTCCTTTATGACTTGGGACCACATAAAGGAAATGCACAACAGTGGTTTAATTGATTTTCAATCACATACAATGACGCATGCTCACCTAGATAAGCTACCGCCTGATGTTGTTTATCAGGAATTAGCTCTGTCCAAGGCCATGCTTGAGGCTAAACTACATAAAAATATAGACATTCTTGCTTATCCATACGGAGGATTTAATCGTGCCATGCTGCCAACGGTACGTGAAGTGGGATATAAGATGGCATTTACCACTGTTCCGAGTAAGACAACTCCAAAGCAAGGAATGTATACTCTTCGTCGCATGGAGATCCATCCTAAAGCTTCCCTTCAAGCTCTGCTTCAACCCAAGCCAATGCCAACTACACATCTTACATTTTTAAGCTCTCTGTCACGTTAAGTGATGGAGAGTTTTTTAAAAAGAAAAATGGGTGCTTATTTTCGTCCATTTTACCATCCGTTCCTATTCCCTCGGCGTATGATGAAGGAGAATGAACAGATGGGATGTGATTCTTTTGAACACGGAGTTAAGGAAAGCCGTGGAACATACGTATTGTATGCAAATCCTAGAAACGGATATTTTGCATGATACGGGAAGAACGATCGTAATCCATTTGAAAACGTCAAAGGGAGACTACGTCCTGAAGAGGATCATTCTGGATGAGGAACGATTGCAGTTTATCTTGGCAGTAGAGGATCAAATTCGGAGTACGGGTATTTCTATTCCAAATGTTTTACCTACAGTTGATGGAAAACGCTATTTTATCTGGAACAATCAATATTATTTAATGCAACAATACATTTATGGTGATCCATCTACTGATCCGGACATGGGAGAAACCAGCGTAGAAAATATATGGGAGCGCGGTGTTTTATTAGGGCAGTTGCATCGTGCATCATATGGTTTTAGCACTCCCATGAGCCCAAAATACATGGGATTGGATACTTGGAATGAACACTATCAATCAGGTCTGTATTATTTGAAACGCTGGTATGAAAAAAACAAGAACAGCTCCTCGGAACGAAAACAGGTGATGTGCGAGTATCTCCCATATTTTCAAATGGTCGGTTATGAGATTTACCAAGCATTACAGAGGTCTAGTTATTATGCTAATTTGAAATACCGATCTGTTGCCGAACAGTGGATTTGTCACGGGGACTTTCATCGGGGAAATGTTTTTAAGCGTCAAGGGCAATTTTGGGTGATTGATTGGGAATTTACACGTCATGATTTTCCTTCTAAGGATTTGGAACGTTTGGTTAATTTGCTTGTAAAAAAACAGGCTAGATGGAGCAGAAAAGCTTTTACTACTTTAATAGACCAATATTTATCTAATAATGCTTTATCCCAAGCGGATCAGTGGATCATGTATCATGACTTAGCTTTTCCGCATGGAGTCAGAAGAATGGTTAAACACGATCTGTATAAAAAGGGGTCTGTTAGTGATCTAGAGGAACTTTTACAAAAAGAGTGGGATCGAAGCGAGCATTTAAAACAATTAATAGATTGATTTATTTAGAATATATTGGGATAATATAAGCAACGAGAGGGAAAGTGTCGAAAGTGTCTGTTTATTAGGAAATGCTGGCGCTTTCTCTCGAAAATAGGTAAGGAACAATCGATAAACTTTTTTTGATTAGTGAAATACGAGTAATTATGACAAGCTCTCGCATGTTTTTACATGGAAAGTCGAAAGGTTTTACTAGTAAAGAATTGGAAACATACCTATACTTAGTAAGGAAAGTATAAGTGTGGAGGGTGTTATGGAAGAAGTAACGTTAGAGTCAACAATCGAAATTTTAAGATCGAATATGATTCAAGCTTATAAAGAAAAAGGTAATTTTGTCGATTCGCGGGTAGTACATATCAGCCAGCAGCTAGATACCTACATTGTTCAACTTCAACTGCTACGTCGTCATTCGTAGGATTACGGTATTTCCTAAGAAAACATAACAGGAGAAGTTTACGCAACCTGACACGGTTAGGTTGTTTTTTGTTTGAGTTTCTTACAAGGATTCCATATTTTTTACACAAGTTCTTATTTCTTTTATGTTACACTAGGTGAAGACTAGGAAGGAAAGTATAGAATGGCAAAAGGAGTAGAATGATGAAAAAATTTGACGTAACCATGCTTACTATTGCAATTCTAGTAGTAGGTTTAGTTATACTAGGTGTGACAGGTAAGCAGGAAACACAAGAACCAGCAGTAGCTACTGTTAACGGAGAGGCAATAACAAAAGATCGTGTCATTAATGGCTTTACCCCTAAAGGTCAGCAAAAGGTTATGGAAAATGCAATCAAAGAAATTGTTATAAGACAAGAAGCGGAAAAGCTTGGGGTACAAGTTGACCAAAAAGCAATAGATGCTGAAGTAGAACAGATTAAGAAAAGCTGGGGAACGAAAGAAGAATTTGAAGAGTTCTTAAAACGCAAGAAAATTACAGAAGCAGACATGCGTAAGGATTTGGAGATGAGCGAGCTTTCTGAGAAGGCCTTTGCTACATCTATTCCATTGAAAGACGAAGAAATAAAAAAATATTTTGAACAGCATAAATCCGAATTTGGTGATAACGCTGTTTATGAGAATGTAAAAGATAAAGTAAAAGAGAAGGCAATGAGCGAGCACAAAAAAGAGTTTTTTGATCAATGGATTCATACTTTAGTGAAAAATGCAGATATTAAATACATCAGTAAAATTGAACAACCTGTCTTCGAGGAAGACGCGAAGAAGTAAAACGGCGTTTCGACGCAAGCAAAATCACTCCCCTAATTTATATGGACTAGGGAGTGATTTTTTTATCATAACACGATACAAGGGCAGGGCTAGGATCAGGCTCCTGTCTTCGAAAAGGAGAGAACCCACGTTTTCTATCATTCCTTTGTTACTTCTGGCATGTAGGGTAAAGTAATTTCAATGGTAGTTCCTTGATTCATTTCACTTCGTAGCTGAAGAGTACCATTGTGCTCACGTATAATTTTGGAACTAACCATGAGACCAAGCCCAGTTCCGGTTTCTTTGGTTGTATAGAATGGTTTGCCTACTTTTTCTAATGTAGACAGAGGTATACCACAGCCTTCATCAGAAAAGCGGATTACTACATGATGCTCTAGCTTTGTTACTTCAATATGAATACAACCTCCAGCGGGCATGGCTTCTACACTGTTTTTGATGATATTGATAAATACTTGTTTTAACTGACGGGGTTCACAGAGAAGAGAGGGGATATCCGGTTCCCAGTGAGTAGAGATCGTGACATTAGCTAATATAGCTTGGGATTCTAATAATGTAATTACATCCTGCAATAAGGAGCAGATATCATTTGGCGCTAATTGATATCCCTGTGGTTTAGCTAACAGTAATAATTCGTTTGCAATAAAATGAATGCGATCTAATTCTTTTAGCATGATGTCTGTATATTTATTGCTGTCTTCAGGATGGGTCTGCAAAAGCTGAGTGAATCCGCGCAGTGCCGTAAGCGGATTACGAATTTCATGAGCTATGCCCGCAGCCAATTCGCCAATCAGAGAAAGCTTTTCTGATTGTTGTAAAAGGTTCTCGGTTTGTTTTTGATGATGAATGTTCTCTCCGATGAGGGCAAAGCCCAGAATGTCTCCGTCTTTACTAAGCATAGGAATACAGGAATTACGAATGAAGAGAAAATGTCCGTCATGATTCCTGACCCGTAATTCTATAGGATCAGCATCTACTTGCTTTGTTTCATATATATGATGAAACCATTTGCGCAAATGAGGGATATCATCAGGATGCAGATAGTCAAATGGGTGTTGTTGATAGTAGTCTTGCAGAGGATGTCCGAATATCGTTTCATGAGAGGGGGAAACAAAGACTACTTTACCGCGTGAATCTAGAAAAGTGATGAGATCAGAAGTATAATCTGCTAGAATTTGATACTTAAGCTGGCTTTCCCATAACGCTTCTTCTAACATATGCTCGTGTGAAAACTCTTTTGCGATTCCGTGCATCCCAACGATTTGATCAAAGGCAAGCAAGGGAAGAAACATAACCTGTAGCCACACGGGGTGTCCCTTTTTATGCCGGATGGAAAGAGTAGTTGCAAACGGAGTCCCTGTTTGAAGGTGTTCATAGATATGATTTGCTTCAGTCCAATAATCTGGATGTAGTAGGTCATAGACGTTTTTTTGTAATAATTCAGATTCCGTGTATCCGGTTATTACACTGCATTTCTCGTTGACATCCCGAAAAGCTCCTGTAATATCTAGGGTCATGTAAGCATCATCAGGTGAAAGATGCGAGTTGCTTTGTTTGAACTTTTCGAAAATTCCACGCCACTTCGTTTTTTTGCCCAACTTTCTAATTAGGAGGAGATGAGTCGTTTGGCCCTGCTTTCTGTAGGATTGAATGAGTGCTTTGACATAAAGAGAGCCGTTATCTATCGTGTTGATTTCATAATGCTGTTCAACAGGAGATGCCTCTTCTTCGCAGTCTCTTAATGTAAAGTCAGGAAAAAACTCTTGCAACGGCCTACCAATCAATTCGGTTTCAGCATACCCTATCCATTGGAGTAAAACATGGTTCGTATAAACGATGATTCCTCTACTATCGATCTGAATGACTCCTGTTGGTAGATGATCAAGAATATCCTGATGCGATACAGAGGAAAAGAACGGGAGAGCTTTCAAGTTACTCATGTAAAAAAACCACCCTACCTTCTAAAAAACTGGAGCACACTCTTCCATTTGAGTATAAAAAAGGAAAACGTTATCTTTACTTTAAGTCATGGAAGCCTTTTGTTCAATACTTGTTCTTGATTAATTATTAGAAGGATGTTAAAAATAAGAGCCGTTCCTCTTACTCTTACAAGATTGGCGAAATCGGCTCTAATTCATTGATCATAGAGGAAACACCAAAAAAGCTTGTAATTCTGGCATAAAAGCGAGTTAGTTTGACCGCTATTTTCTTAGAGGCTGGAGGAGTGAGCGAGCGGTAATCGGATTGTAATGGTTGTACCTTTGCCCACTTCACTACTAATCGACAAATTACCACGATGCTCTTTAATGATTTTTTGTGTAATCATTAATCCTAACCCAGTGCCTTTTTCTTTTGTGGAGATGAACGGTTGACCTAACTGAGAGATAAGCTCGTCGGGAATTCCACAGCCTTGATCAACTACTTGAATATAAGTACTTTCTTCTTTTGTACTTACCGTAATTTGAATAATGCCACCATTATCCATTGCTTCTAATGAGTTTTTAAGTAAATTGATAAAAACTTGTTTTAATTGATTTTCCTCACATTCTACATAAGGATCATCATCACCAAAATCCAATAGCACCTGGACGTTGCTAATAATGGCTTGTGTTTGTAACAGCAAAACAACGCTGGTTAACAGTTGCTGTAGGCTCTTCCGTTGTAAACGTAATACCTGTGGCTTTGAAAGAACTAATAGTTCGCTAACAATCATATTAATACGATCTAATTCCGTCAGCATGATTTGAAAATAAGGCTGATAATCCTTTACGGATGAACGGAGCAATTGTACGAAACCGCGTAACGCTGCCAAAGGGTTGCGAATTTCATGGGCTACCCCAGCAGCTAGTTCACCGATAGCAGACAATTTTTCAGAGTTAAGCAGGAGTTGCTCGGTTGCTTTTCGTTCTGTTATATCTCGGGAAATAGCTGCTGTTCCCACAATTTTTCCAGTTACATCATGGATAGGAGATAAGCTCAGGCTGACATAGAGCTTACTACCATCTTTTCGCTCCTGATGTGTTTCATAACTGGTAATGTAATTATTTTCTTCCTTATCACGGCAAACAAAGATCATTTGCTGAGAATCATTTGGCAAAAATTCATGCAAAGGTCGACCAATTACCTCTTCACTACTCCAACCATACATTTTTTCAAAAGCTCGATTAATTCGTAGCACAGTACCATCTAAATCTAAGACATAGATCGCATCCGTTGAGTTGGTAAACAGAGATTCCAGTAAATCCTTAGTTGAACGTAGCTCTTCCTCTGCTTTTTTTCGTTCCGTTATATCAATGCATGAAGCGATTACCTCGACTACACGATCATTGCGGACAATTGGACGCAAGGAGGCTACATAGCAGACACCTACTACATTTTCTTCGTAGGTAACACTCTCTCCCTGCCAAGCCCTTTCGTAGTAGCTTCGCTTACTTTGCAAATAAGGGAGGACGTCCTGCATACGACGACCTACTACATATTCTGGTGTTAGACCTAGACGATACAGCAATTCGCCATCTGCCATTGTATAAATAAATTCCTTGCCAGACTTAATGAATTTAAAGGTCATGCCTTTTTGCATCTGAAGCGTATTTTTTAAGTCTTCCTGAGCCATCATGAGAGCGCGTTCTGTTTGTTTTCTAGCGGTAATATCGAATCCCATAAAATAGACACCTACTACCTGTGACTCAAATACTTTAGGAAAACTGATCAGGCAAATGTAGACAAGATGTCCTTGTTTATTGCAAAAGGGGATTTCTAGTTTGTAATGTCCGCCTTGGAGAACCCGCCGGAATCGGATACTCTCAGCGGTGCGATCTTCCTCAAACATCATTAAATCCTGATAAGAACGGCCGATTAATTCATGTGCGGAGTAGCCTAAAATCTGTTCGCTCGCATGATTTAAACTGAAAATTCTGCCTTGCAAATCTGTAGAGTATACAAGGAAAGGATTCTGCTCAAACAGAGATTGATAAAGGTCAGACTTCTGGGCCTGATTTTGTTTAATATAGATAGCAAGAATTCGTGGAGTATTATTTGTGATGATTGTTGTGTGTACATCTATGGAAAAGCTAGCTCCATTCTTGTGTAGACCAATCCATTCCTGATTGTACGTGGGAATAGATTGGTTTTCCTGCTGAAATAAAGAATGAAAGGTAGATCCATGAATGGTTGGAAATAAAATAGGAAAA
Source organism: Brevibacillus sp. 7WMA2 (assembly GCF_010748895.1). Taxonomy (NCBI): domain Bacteria; kingdom Bacillati; phylum Bacillota; class Bacilli; order Caryophanales; family Paenibacillaceae; genus Brevibacillus; species Brevibacillus sp. 7WMA2. The sequence continues at coordinate 3,074,637 of NZ_CP048799.1, read as the reverse complement.
GATTTGCCGATGATCTCTTCTTCCCGGTAGCCAAACGTGCTACTGGCTGCATGGTTGCAGCTAAGGATGTGACCAGTATCCGCTACGCTAATGATGCCTAACGGAGATTCGGCAATAAGTGACTGAAATAACGTATCGTTACCGGAAGAAAATAAATTCATATCATTCACGACCTGTCTCATCCAGTGTTAGTAACGTTGATAGCCTATTGTCTATCGACTTCGTTACGTTTCATATACATCTCAAATTGAGCCAATGCACTTATTTCATCGGCTCCTTCTCGCTTGATTTCTGTGTGTACTGTAAAACGTATCCGATCGCCGGGCTGATTAAGTGTGTTACGAACCAGTTGTTCTGTCTCCTTGGAAATAGAAGCTATCGCTACAATATCACCTTGAGCTGGTGCAGAGTATTCGACAGAGCTTTTGGTTACCAGTAGCAGAATATGAGGAACTAAGTCAGAAAAGGTGGACAAAATGGAAGCAGCAGCGGCTGATTCAGCTAATGTAAAGAGGGCACCAGCATGTATGGTGCCGACATGATTTACATTAGAAGGTGAAAAGGGGAGCCTAGCACATGCTTCACCGGGTGATGATTGTGTGATGGTAACTCCAATTGTTTGGGCAAATGGTACTTGCTTGACAAAAAATTTTTGAACGCGGTTCATCTTGACACTTCCCTTCTTATAACTTTACTTTCATTACAAGGAAGAGAGTTCGGCAGGTAGGGAAAAATATCCTTTTTTGTCAGATGAAAACGATATTACTCGAATGACGGCATCTAGGTTAAGAGGACCGTAAATATGTGGATACAATTGTCCGTCTTTCGCTAGATCATATTTTAATTCCGAGCTAAGCCGAGTAGGATCAATCACTAAGAGCAGCAGATGCTGTTGTCCTTTGTAGATTCGATTAGCAACACCTTCGAATTGCTCCGGAGTAGAGCAGTGAATAAATCCTTCCGTATCTAAGGATGGATGTAGGTATGTACCTTGCTCTTGGGCAGTATTCCATTGCTGTTCTGTAGAGATTTTAACGATCATATCCATAGCTGACATTCTCCTTTGTGGTAGAAATATACAATTGTTTATCTGTACCATTCTACAACTTTCTTTAAGGCTTGGGAAAGGAAAAACAAGAATGAGCAAGAATGAATATTCAGAAGCAAACATTTGCAGGCGGTTCGTGCAACTAGAAGAGCTCCGGTCCCAAAAAGTAAATAGAATAGGGGGAGTTTGCGATGATGAATGCACAATTAACACTTGCGCCTATGATGGAAAGAGCAGAAAAAATGTTTGGCAAAAAACAGGTAATATCACGTACATCTACTGGTATCTATCGATTTACCTACACGGAGATTGGAGAAAGAACAAGACGTTTGGCCAGTGCGCTTGAAACACTTGGTATTAAACGCGGAGAACGAGTAGGAACTCTAGCGTGGAATCATCACCGACATTTAGAAGCCTACTTCGCTATTCCTAGTATGGGGGCGGTATTGCATACCATTAATATCCGCTTATCTCCTGAGCATATCATCTATATCATTAATCACGCAGAAGATCAGGTTCTGTTGATAGACGATGACATTCTTCCCTTAATCGAGCAGATAAAAGATCACTTACACACTGTAAAGGCATATGTACTGATGACTGATCACGATCAATTGCCTGCCTCAAATCTACAACCTCTTTATTCCTATGAACAGCTATTAAAAGAAGCAGACCCTTCCTATCAATATCCAACTGACATCCAAGAGAGAGATCCAGCAGGCATGTGTTACACGTCCGCTACTACAGGGAACCCAAAGGGCGTTATCTATTCTCATCGCGGAATTGTATTACACTCTATGTCTATAGGGCTAGCAGATACACTAGGATTAGCTGAAAAAGATATCGCAATGCCAGTAGTTCCAATGTTTCACGTAAATGCGTGGGGCTTCCCTTTTGCAGCCACCTGGTTTGGTTGTACGCAAGTGATGCCAGGACCGCGCTTTACGCCTCAGATTTTAGCTGATTTGATTGAAACAGAAAAAGTCAGCATTACAGCCGGAGTGCCAACGATTTGGTTAGGTCTTTTACAGGAATTGGAGAATGGCCGATATGAAACCTCTAGTTTGCGAGCCGTTGTTTGCGGTGGATCTGCCTCTCCTCGCAGTTTAGTAGAGCGGTATCGTAAAAAATTTAATATCCCCTTCTATGTTGCCTATGGGATGACGGAAACCAGCCCGTTAGTTACTTGCTCTAAGCTAAAAAGCTATCAGGAAGAAAATCTATCGGAGGAAGAAAAATTAGATTTCCTCTGCAAACAGGGAACATTGGTTCCTGGCCTTCAGATGAAGATAGTGGGGGCGAATGGAGAAGTGAAGGCGGATGGTAAAGAGATGGGCGAGCTGTTAATTCGTGGCCCATGGATTGCGGATAGCTATTATAAAGATGAGCGGAGTGAAGAAACATTCCAAGATGGCTGGCTACATACGGGAGACGTAGCGACTGTAGATGCAGAGGGATTTGTGAAGCTAGTTGACCGCACGAAGGATTTAATTAAGAGTGGGGGAGAATGGATTTCTTCTGTGGATGTGGAAAATGCGCTGATGGGTCATGAGGCTATAGCGGAGGCATCCTGCGTGGGTGTACCTCATCCGCAATGGGGAGAACGACCAATCGCGTGCGTTGTATTAAAAGAAGGACAAAGCGTTTCAAAGGAAGAGCTGCTTGCCTATTTGAAACCTAAATTTGCCAAGTGGTGGCTACCAGATGATGTCCTATTTGTAAAAGAGATTCCAAAAACATCTGTAGGCAAATTCTTAAAACGAGCATTACGTGAGCAAATAGTTGACCATTATGCGAAGGAACCGCAAGCATAAGGAAAGATAGGTGTACGTTATCAGATAAACGTCTAGCCCTTCTTTTTCTCTAATGAATATGTTGAGAGAAAGGGGGACTGTCTATGGAGTGGATTCGCTGTCAGTGTCAGCGATATGCGCAGCTTTGGTGGAAGGAACAGAATTTGGACGTTCAAGGAATAGCTCTACTATTTGGATTAGGTATAGTCAGTTTGTTTGGGGTTATTTATGTCATTTTACTATAGTTGTATAAAAGTCTTCTCTGCATTCAGGAGAAGACTTTTTACTTATTGTATTTCTGGCTTTTCCTTACATATCGGGCAACGTACCTTTATAGAGCTTTGTCTGCTTTCAAGGATTTGCTGCATAGGGGTATAAAGATAGGATGGTTCTAGGGGATATTGGTCCCTTGGCATTGCATGTAATAAGCATTGTTGGGATAGGCCTGTTATGATAGGCTAAAATAATGGGAGATTGATAAATAGCAGGATCAATAGGTGAGGGGTTAACGTGCGGAAATTAAAACCGAAATATAAAAAGATTATAGAAGCTGCCACTGTCGTTATTGCCGAAAACGGGTTTCAACAGGCTCATGTTTCAAAGATTGCTAAAAGAGCTGGTGTTGCTGACGGTACTGTTTATTTATATTTTAAAAATAAGGAAGACATTTTGTTGTCGTTATTTGAAGATAAAATTACAGAGTTTTTAGAAGAAATGTCTCCTGATATAGATCGGGCGAGCAAAGCGACCGATAAGCTGCGAGTATTTGTAGAAGGTCATTTTTCGCGATTCTCGAATAATCCTCATTTTGCGATGGTAACGCAATTAGAATTAAGGCATTCTGATAAAGAGGTACGGCGCACAATCAACAAGATTCTAAAGGATTATCTGTCCATGATTGATAAGATATTAAAGCTGGGAATTGAGAATGGAGAATTCGACCCACTCTTGGATATTAAAGTAACTCGTAGAATGGTCTTTGGCGTTGTCGATGATTTGATGACGAATTGGGTCATGAACGATCAAAATTACGATCTTATGGAGCTTACCGATAGTGTGTATCAATTTGTAAGCCGAGGCTGTGGAGTAGTTCAGCAGGCATGAAGCGAAGCGGGTGAATTTTATTTTGATTTTTTTGATAAATAAGTTTCTTTATTCGGCTTTTATTGAATGAAGAAGAATCTAATGAGAGAATAAACTTGTTTTGTGCAAGAGTTACAAATTTAGAAGCATCGTTTCTTTTGAAGTAGCTTATGATTGATTAAAGGGGGATGAAGATGATTACTTTTAAACGACTGACTCATCTGACTTTTGACGAAGCGGTGCGGCTTTGGAACGCAGGGTTTTCTGAATATTTCGTTGATATTCAGGTTGATACTGATTCTTTTTTGAAACGTTTAGGTAAGGATGAGCTTTCTCCTGATTTATCTATTGTAGCGTGTAAGGACGAGGAGCCTATCGGGTTTATTCTAACCAGCTGGCGTATGATCAAAGGGAAAAAGGTGGCCTGGAATGGCGGAACGGCAGTCAAACCAGAGTGGCGTGGACGTGGAATAGGGAAGCTGATGATGAAAGAATTGCTCAGCATCTACGAGGAACTAAATATAGACATTGCTACCTTAGAAGCGATTGCTGAGAATAGAAGTGCGATATCTCTTTATGAAAAAATGGGGTATCAGATTGCAGGCAGAATTGTCTTGGTGAAACAACGCGGCGCACTACAGAAGGGGATCATTCCAGATAAGCCTTCCCATTCATATATCTTGAAACATGGTATGGCTGCTGAGGCGTTAACG
>NZ_CP048799.1:2925000-3065000 GCF_010748895.1 Brevibacillus sp. 7WMA2 | reverse complement strand
TAAAGGCACAAGGGAGCTTGACTGCGAGACCTACAAGTCGAGCAGGGACGAAAGTCGGGCTTAGTGATCCGGTGGTTCCGCATGGAAGGGCCATCGCTCAACGGATAAAAGCTACCCTGGGGATAACAGGCTTATCTCCCCCAAGAGTCCACATCGACGGGGAGGTTTGGCACCTCGATGTCGGCTCATCGCATCCTGGGGCTGAAGTAGGTCCCAAGGGTTGGGCTGTTCGCCCATTAAAGCGGTACGCGAGCTGGGTTCAGAACGTCGTGAGACAGTTCGGTCCCTATCTGTCGCGGGCGTAGGAAGTTTGAGGAGAGCTGTCCTTAGTACGAGAGGACCGGGATGGACGCACCTCTGGTGCACCAGTTGTCACGCCAGTGGCACAGCTGGGTAGCTATGTGCGGACGGGATAAGCGCTGAAAGCATCTAAGCGTGAAGCCCCCTTCAAGATGAGACTTCCCATAGCGCAAGCTAGTAAGACCCCTTATAGACGATGAGGTTGATAGGTTCGGTGTGGAAGTGCAGTAATGCATGGAGCTGACGAATACTAATCGGTCGAGGACTTATCCACATTGCCTTTATGCTGACTTTCATTATCTAGTTTTGAAAGAACAATTCTTTCTTTTTGTGCCCTTAGCTCAGCTGGATAGAGCGTTTGACTACGAATCAAAAGGTCGGGAGTTCGAATCTCTCAGGGCACGCCATCATTATAACGGGAAGTAGCTCAGCTTGGTAGAGTACTTGGTTTGGGACCAAGGTGTCGCAGGTTCGAATCCTGTCTTCCCGACCATTTAAATATGCCGGTATGGCGGAATTGGCAGACGCGCGCGACTCAAAATCGTGAGGGAAACCGTGGGGGTTCAAGTCCCTCTACCGGCACCATACATAATCAAAGCCTCGAGACGATGTTATCATCTGTCTCGGGGTTTTTTCCTTTTATGCCAACTGTATACTTATGAAAATATTCGCACATATAGATTGAACCCGAGGTAGTAGTATGGTACATTCGGTCATGGTAGAGTCATTAAGATGGAGTGATTACACGTGATTGGATATACAGAAGAGATGAAACAAGAAAATAAGAAAGCACTACAACAACGAGTGGAGCAGCTAGGTCATGTGGCACTGCTCATGCGCCAACATGGTGATGAGTCGCAAGCACTTAAAATAGAACAGCTTGTGACAAAAGGAAATGCTGAAGAGATGAGCATTGCTTTTTGTGGACACTTCTCTGCTGGAAAATCTACAATGATTAACACCATACTTGGACAGGAGCTATTACCTTCGAATCCAATTCCAACAAGTGCAAATGTAGTAAAGATTCGTGGTGGACAGCCTGCTGCTAATGTATATACGCGTCATAGCGGAGTTCTTCATTTCGATCCACAAACGAACTTGGAGGAATTAAAAAAGTTTGCTGTAGATGGTGACCAAGTAGAATGGGTAGAAATATGCTATCCAGGACTGTTTCTTGATGAGAAATCAAGCTTATTGGATACACCGGGAATAGATTCCACAGATGCCGCACATAAAGTAGCGACAGAATCTGCTTTGCACTTGGCAGATGCAGTGATATATATGATGGATTACAACCATGTGCAGGCAGAAGAAAACTTTAATTTTACCAAAATGCTTACAGATCGTAAGAAGCCTGTCTATCTTGTCATTAATATGATTGATAAGCACGTTGATTTTGAATTGGATTTTGATGATTACAAGGAGAGTGTAGAAGAGGCATTTGCCACTTGGAATATCAAACCAAACGGGATCTTCTATACCACTCTAGCTGAACCAGAGCATCCGGAAAATCAATACGAGGAATTCCTTGAAAAATTGATTAGCTTATATCACCACCGTACAGAATTGCTGGCAGACAGTATCCTACATGCGTCTCTTGCCTTGATTGAGGAGCATATTCGCTTTTTACGCCGTGCTAACCAGACCCAGCTTGAAGAAGTAATCGAGCAAATAGATAATGGCTTATCAGCTCTACAGGAAAAAGGATACGATGTAACAAATGAAGAGAGCCTGATGCAATTACTAGCTTTGACTGAAAAAGAATGGTCTCACTTACAGCAAAATAACCAACAAGCCTATAACGAAATGGAAAAGGAGCTTACAAGCTTATTACAAAACGCTCGCTTAACCTACTATAGTACAAATCAGGCCGCTGAAGCTTACGTAGAAACGCGCAAGCCGGGCTTTAAGGTAGGGTTCTTGTTTACAGCTAAAAAGACGGAAGAAGAGCGACAAGCAAGGCTACAAGCGTTGCTGAATGACGTAACAGAAAAAGTAGCCGGTAATCTCGACTTCCACTATAAACAACTACTGTTAGCCTTTGCTGATCGCTATAACATTCGTGATGAGGCCTACAATAAAGCTGTTCACGCTAATCAGATCGAGCTTACCTCCGAGTGGCTTGCTTCTCTAGTCAAAGAAGGAGCAGGAACTAGTGAGTATGTCATGAATTACTGTCAGGATATTTCTGATAGCATTAAAGCAAAGTATCGAAAACAAGGCCTATCATTCATAGATCAATTAAATTCAAAACTGACTGAACAAGCGATCACTGAAGAAAACAAGGTAAAAGAACGTCTGGTTGAATTAAGAAAATTAGAACAAGCGTTTAAGCAACAGAAGACTTATCTCGATCAGGAAACGAACACAAAACAAAAACTAACATCGTTGTTAGCAGGAGACATATAAAGGAGACCATTATGAACCAAGTAAAACAGATGTTACGTACAAGTGCAGGCAAGCTACGTCACGCAAGCGAGTTAATCAATCAGATTACTGGGTTAAAGCAACAAGCCCAAGCAATGACAGAGCGTGCGCAGCGTATGGAGGAAAATCGATTTACTGTTGCTTTATTCGGTGCGTTTAGTGCGGGAAAATCATCCTTTGCAAATGCATTAATGGGAGATATGGTCCTGCCCGTCTCTCCCAACCCTACTACGGCAGCCATTAATAAAATAATGCCACCAACCGATGAATATCCACATGGAACTGTACGTGTTGTACTAAAATCACATGAATCGATCGAGCAGGATGTTCTGCGCTCGTTAGAGGTGTTTGGTAAGCAGGCGCATGACTTGACTAGTGGATGTGAGGCGGTGTCTTCCATTGACATATCAGACATCGCTCCAAATGCCAAGCCTCATTACACCTTTTTAAAGGCAGTAATAAAAGGGCTGCCAGAGATTGAAAAGCATCTCGGTCAGGAGCTTTTGGTAGATGAAAAAGAGTTTAAAAAGTTTGTTGCTAAAGAGGAAAAAGCATGCTTTGCCGATTATATTGAGCTGTATTACACGTGTCCGCTGACGGAGCAGGGAATGGTATTAGTAGACACACCAGGAGCTGATTCTATCAATGCCAGACACACAGGAGTGGCTTTTGAATATTTAAAAAATGCAGATGTAATTTTATTCGTGACCTATTATAATCATGCGTTTGCCCAAGCTGATCGAGAATTTTTACTACAAATGGGTCGTGTAAAGGATACGTTTGAGTTGGATAAAATGTTCTTTATTGTCAACGCGGCTGATTTAGCACAAAATGATGATGAATTACAAGACGTTCTTACACATGTGGAGAAAAACCTGTTATCCTGTGGCATTCGACATCCGCGAATTTATCCGGTATCGAGCCAGACAGCATTGCTTGCACACCTGCATAAAAACGGGAAGCTCACCTCCTCTTCTGAGAAAATTTATCGACAGCGTGTCAGCGTTAACGAAAGTGAACCATTGCCTGATTTTCATGAAGGATTGAAATTATCAGGCTTGGATAAATTTGAACAGGATTTCTTACACTTTACAATAGATGGTCTAGCTCATATGGCTGTAGCCGCAGCAGAGAGTGAGATTAACCGCGCTCGCACGATCTTAGCAGAGTTTCTAGACCTGTCGCAACAAGGAGAGACAGTCAGAGAAGAGAGACGCGCACATCTTGAAGAGGAAAGAGCGACTGTAATCCAACGCGTGCAGGCAGCTCAAATAAGCTCAATTACTCGTTTTATGGAACAGGAGCGAGTTGAACTTTTATATTATGTGAAGCAACGACTATTTTTACGGTTGTCGGAGTTATTTAGTCAAGCATTTAATCCCTCTGTTTTAAAAGATGATGGTCGTAATCTGAAGAAAACGGCTCAAGCATGCTTGGATGACTTGCTGCGTTCGATTGGGTATGATTTAGCACAAGAGATGCGAGCTACCTCTCTACGATTAGAAAAGGTATTGCATAAGGAAGGAAATAAACGTGTACAGGCTTGGCAGCACGATGTGAAGGAAACCTTTCACAGCTTGTTACTTGCCCCGTATACCCAACAGCAGATTGAAACACCAGCAGTACCTGAGCAACTGAAAGAAATATCCACTCAATACTTTCAACCTGCCTTACAAGCTTTTAAAAACCCACGTGATTTCTTTGAAGGGGAAGGCAAAACCAAAATGCGAGAAATCATAGAAAAATTATTGCAGGAACCAATAGATCAGCAGCTTGCTTGGGGAAACCAGATTTTAGAGGGCGTGTTCACAAAAGCGGTAGCGGATATGTGGCAAAAGGAGCGGGCCAAAGTGGAAGAGCAAGTGGATGAATACGTGAACGGTTTGCTGGCAGCGCTAGATAGTAATATTGATATAGCCAAGCTTCAAGCTGTACAGGCAGAGCTTCTTAGCATTTCAACAGAGTCTGCAAGCTAGTTGGCTTCTTCATACAAAGGCTTATAAGAACAAGCTAAAGAATACTGCTTTCTTAGAAAGACAGATGAAATTTTCTTGCTTTCCCGCAAGCATTTGGGAAGATCCCTGCATAACATGCCAAGAAAGCATTTGTTGCTTTACTGATTGATGGTAAGGGAGGCATTTTTGAATGCAAGGAAAAGTAAAATGGTTTAACAAGGAAAAAGGGTATGGATTTATTGAAAGGGAAGACGGTACGGATATTTTCGTTCACTATACCGGCATTAATGGTACAGGGCTCCGTAATCTGGAGCAGGGTGAACAAGTAACATTTGATATTGTGGAGGGGCAGCGTGGTCCACAAGCAGCCAACGTTGAAAAAGTGAATCCATAATGTTACACATAAATCACGACTACTTTTGCCTTTCGGGGCTTAAGTGGTCGTTTTACTTTTTGATAAGACTTTCGTATTGCTCATTGGTTTGTTATCATCAGAAAAAAGAGACAAAAGAGGAGTAATTGCTATGACCAGTCAAGTTGGAATGCCCTTAGGTGCATATTTGAAGGAATGCTTTACTCAAATGGTGGAGTGGCGCCGTCACTTCCATCAATACCCTGAGCTGTCATTTAAGGAAGAGAACACACCTGCGATGATTGCCAGCATCTTACGAGAAATGGGCCTAGACCAAGTACGTGAAAAAGTGGGCGGCCGTGGTGTCGTGGGAACTCTGATTGGAGGAAAGCCAGGAAAAACGGTTGCGATTCGCGCTGATTTTGATGCATTGCCAATTCAGGATCAAAAAGATGTCGAATATAAATCCAAGATTCCAGGTGTCATGCATGCATGTGGGCATGATGGTCATACGGCAGGCTTATTAGGTCTTGCTAGTGTTTTAGCACAGCATCGTGAAGAGATTCCTGGTACTATCGTATTCTTGTTTCAATTTGCTGAGGAAGAGAATCCAGGTGGAGCAACCTATATGGTGCAGGATGGAGCTATGGACGGAGTAGATGCAGTATTTGGAGCGCATCTCTGGGCTGATTTTCCATATGGCAGTGTAGGGATTGCACCAGGTCCAGTAATGGCTAATGCTGATGATTTTACTATTAAAATTCAGGGCAGGGGTGGGCATGGTGCCATTCCACATCAAACAGTGGATTCTATAGTAATCGGCTCACAGATTGTCAATAACATTCAAACGATTGCTAGCCGTAATGTGGACCCATTGGAGAGTGTTGTTGTGACGATTGGAACCTTTAACGCTGGAGATAACTTTAATGTGATCGCTGATTCTTGCAAAATGACTGGAACTCTACGTACGTTCTTGCCAGAAATCCGTGATTTGAGTGAACGGCGATTAAAAGAAATCGTGGAAGGTACAGCTACTATGATGGGAGGAACCGCTGTTTTAGATTATGACAGAGGCTATCCTGCCGTTATCAACACAGCAGCGGAAGCAGAAATGGTACGTCAAGCGGCTATATCAGCGGTTGGGGAAGAGCGACTTATCCCGTTAAAGCCGACCATGGGCGGAGAGGATTTTTCATACTATTTACAAAAGGCTCCAGGGGCTTTCGTTTTTATTGGAGCAAGGAATGAAGAGATTGGCGCTTGTTATCCTCACCATCATCCACGTTTTGATATTGATGAGAGAGCCATGCTAGTTGCCGCTGAAGTATTGGGGCGGGCAGCATTAGCTTTTTTACATAATCATCAGGGATAATGGGGATAGGATGAAAGAATATTGATCTATAACAAAATGGTGGGGGGAATTTATTATGCAACAAGCTTTTGTGTTGCCTCTTGAAGATTCTTTTGTGATACGCGGAGATGTGCATACTACAGCGGGTCCAGGAGAGAAACAGCCTGTCCTGATTTTTTGCCACGGATTTAAAGGCTTTAAGGATTGGGGTAGCTTCCCTTATGTAGCAGATACCCTAGCCGCAAAAAATATGACAGTCATCTGCTTTAATTTTTCAGCAAATGGAGTTGGGGCGAGCCTGACTGAATTCGATGAGCTAGAAAAATTCGGAATCAATACGTATGCACGTGAGCTCGCTGATTTGCATGTACTCATGAGGGCGATACTAGACCGTGAGCTACCTTTGGCAGAGCATTTTGATACTGAACACATTTTTGTAATGGGGCATAGCAAGGGCGGCGGTGATTCTGTTTTATTTGGAGCGGATCATCCAGCTATCAAGGGAATTATTACCTGGAACGGCATAGCCAACGTCAATTTATTTGATGAAAATGTACGTCAAGAAGTAAAGGAGAACGGCATAGCTTATATGATAAACGGGCGAACTGGACAAAAAATGCCAATTACGCCTGAGGTGATTGAGGATGTCGATCAAAATGCAGAGGCTTATGATTTGGTGAAAAAAGTGTCCCAGCTTGATAAACCTCTCTTGATTGTACAAGGTGAGAAGGATTTTGGCCGCCTGGTACAAGGCGCTAAACGATTGAAAGAAGCCTATCCGAAAGCCAGGTTGCACTGGATTGGCGAAGCGGACCATGTAATGAATACAAGACATCCGTTTACGGGAACGAGTGCGGAATTGGAAGAGGCGATTGAAGTTACTGCCCAATTTGTCCTACAAAATACTCAACCATAATAAAGTAGTGGGGGAAGTCAGTGTTACATGTATTGTTTTCGATTTCCCCTGCCATTCCCTTTCATTTTTAAAAATCTTGCTCGATTCATTCAAATGTCGATTGTTTTTCCGATAAATGCCTTTTTTTCGCTCTTTTGCTTATGATATACTGATAGGCAAAATAGAGGGCTTGGATTGGAGAATGATTTTTCTAAAAAATCAAAATAAAAAGATGGATGATGGAGAGGGATCAGAATGAAGGGAAAAAAAATCTATCTGTACGATACAACCTTACGGGACGGTACCCAGGGAGAGGGCATCAGTCTATCTGTGGAGGATAAGGTTAAAATCGCTGTACGCCTAGATCAGTTTGGAGTGGATTATATTGAAGGCGGTTGGCCGGGGAGCAATCCTAAGGATATGGCCTTTTTCAAAAGAATGAAGGAAATAGGGCTAGAGCATTCGAGATTAACAGCCTTCGGTAGCACCTGTCGACCTAATCTTCAAGCTTCTCAGGATGATAATTTACGCGCAATTCTGGAAAGTGGTGTGTCTGTAGCTTCAATTTTCGGAAAGGCTTGGGATTTACATGTATCTGACGCACTAAAAACCACGCTAGCCGAAAATCGGCGTATGATTTATGATTCCGTAAAATATTTACATGAAAACGGGCTTGAAGTCATGTTCTTAGCAGAGCATTTTTTTGATGGATACAAAGCGAATCCTCTATATGCATTGGATGTATTACAAGCAGCAGAAAAAGCTGGTGCAGACTGGATCGTTTTATGTGATACGAATGGCGGTACGCTTCCTCACGAAATGAAAGAAATTGTTATCCAGATAAAGGAAGCCTGTAGGAAACCGATTGGCATTCATCCTCACAACGATTGTGAGTTGGCTGTGGCCAATGTGATTGCAGCGGTTCAAGCTGGTGCAGAGCAGGTTCAAGGAACGATAAATGGGATTGGTGAACGATGTGGAAATGTAAACTTAGTTTCTGCTATTGCCAATCTACAGGTGAAATTAGGCTATCATTGTGTATCTGATGATCATTTAAAGCAGCTAACCAGTCTTTCTCGCTATGTTGCTGAAATAGCTAACATTACGTTGGCAGTTAATCAACCATTTGTAGGTAATAGTGCTTTTGCTCACAAAGGCGGCATCCATGTGAGTGCCGTTATGAAAAACACAGCTACTTATGAGCATATTGAACCGGAAGTTATCGGGAATCGTAGACGAATTCTTGTTTCGGAGCTATCCGGACAGAGTAATTTAGTAGCAAAGGCAGAAGAATTACAATTACATTTTCATGGAGAAAAATCAGTGTCAAAAGAAGTGGTACAGCGTCTGAAGGACAAAGAGTATGCTGGTTACCAATACGAGGGCGCAGAAGCTTCTCTTACCCTCTTGCTCTTACAGGAATCGGGGGAAGAATCTGAACTATTCCAGTTAGAATCCTTTAAAGTATTTATGGAAAAAAAGCCGGATAAATCCATTGTCTCTGAAGCGATGGTGAAGTGTAAGATCAGTGGTCAAACCGTACATACGGTAGCAGAAGGAAATGGGCCGGTCAATGCGCTAGATAATGCATTACGAAAGGCATTAGAGCAGCACTTCCCAACTCTTAGTCACATGCATGTAAAGGATTATAAGGTACGTGTACTAGATGAGAGTGAAGCGACATCAGCTAAAGTGCGTGTGCTAATTGAATCCACTCATCAGGGAGAGAACTGGAGTACAGTGGGAGTATCAACGAACGTGATTGAGGCTAGCTGGGAGGCACTTACAGATAGTATTCGATATCTACTGTGGAAACAAGGGGCAGAGGCTCTGGAGCTTGAGCAGGAAGAGGTACGAGTAGGCATTGTTAATCATTAAACATCCATCCAAGACACGACCTATTGCTTTTAGGTAAGTCGTGTCTTTTTTTTAGTAACATACGTGAAAGTACATGTGTGGTGTGTAGCTACAGATGGACATGAGGGGGAATGACTATGGTGACCAGAAAACGAAAGATGACTGCGGAAGATTTGTTACGTTTTGAATGGCTGGAGGACCCGCAAATATCTCCTGATGGGAATAAAGTCGTATACATAAAAAGAACGATTGATTCTAGCGGAAAGTATATTTCTAACTTGTTTATCCGTTCTCTAGTAGACTCTTGGGAACAGCAGTGGACGTATGGTAACCACCGGAATTCTCATCCCAGGTGGTCACCAGATGGCAATTGGCTTGCATTTGAGTCAGATCGTTCTGGAGATACACAGGTTTGGCTCCTTTCTGTTAAGGGAGGAGAAGCTCGCCAGCTAACAACGAACAGACATGGTGCAGCAAAGCCGGTTTGGTCACCAAATAGTGAAAAACTGCTAGTTCAAGTAAGATTATCTCCAAATGAAACGCTACATGAAACGCAGGAACTGGAAACGACAGCTCCTGAGGATTCACCACGCAGCTCTTTGCATGCTAAAACAACAAATATACCTGTCTTATCATCGGCATCGGATAAAGACAAAGAAAGCAATAGCAAGCCTGACCAGAAGGAGTGCATAATCAGCCCGTTACCTGCGTTACATGGAAAGCCAGTTTTACAGGTGGATTATATTCGTTATAAATCTGATGACGCTGGTTTTTGGGATGGAAAGTACAGTCAACTTGTAGTTTGCGATCGAATCAGCGGTCAATTGCATCAAATCACGACTGAAGAGCAGGACCATTCGATGGCCGCCTGGTCACCGGATGGCAAACAGATTGTATGTTGTGTGATAGAGCGCAAAAGTGAACGATTTTATCCAACCTGCGATTTATGGCTACATTCAGTAGAAGATGGCTCTTGGAGCAATTTGTCTGGTTCAACGGGAACGTTCATGTATCCGACCTGGTCGCCAGACGGCAAAACGATCGCGTGTGTAGGCTACGAGCGGATATTTGAACAGGAAAAATTAATGCATGTGTGGCATTTTCAAGTAGATACAGGGAATCGGCGCTGTTTGACAGAAAAGTGGGATGTACATTTTTCAGATGCAATGGTTGGAGATATGCGCAGTAGGCACGTTCATCCAGGTGCTGTCTGGAGTGCAGATGGTCAGGGCAACTATATCACGGTTTCAAAGCAAGGTAGAGTGAATTTTCATTATATCTCCGTCACGGGAGAGAACATTCCGATTGTAAGCGGAGAGCACCATGTATATGGATGGACTCTCCATCCTATGAGCGGTAAGGCTGTCGTGGCAATAAGCGATCCATTGACTCCTGGGGATTTGTTTTTCATTGATATAAAAAAAGGAAAGAGCAAACGGCTGACAACAAGTAATCAATGGTTAAAAGAAGTGGAGCTATCCAGCCCAGAGATGATTACCTACCAAACCGAAGACGGATGGAAGATACAGGGGTGGCTACTAAAGCCGTCTTTTTATCAAACAGGTAAAACCTATCCGCTGATCCTGCAAGTTCATGGCGGACCACATACAATGTACGGCTATACATTTTTTCACGAGCTGCACTTTTTAGCGGCTAAGGGCTATGCTATTTTGTACACGAATCCACGCGGGAGCCATGGATACGGTCAAAAGTTTGTCAACGCAGTTCGTGGCGATTATGGAGGAAAAGATTATCAAGACCTGATGAAGGGGGTTACTTATGTAGTAACCCATTACGATTATTTAGATGAGCAGCGGATGGGAGTAACCGGTGGGAGCTACGGTGGTTTTATGACGAATTGGATTGTTACACAGAATAAACGGTTCAAAGCGGCGGTGACCCAGCGCTCTATTTCGAACTGGATCAGCTTTGCTGGAGTAAGTGACATAGGCTATTATTTTGCGAAATGGGAAATTCATGGTGATTTGGTTACGGATCCAGATAGGCTCTGGCAGCATTCTCCGTTACGCTACGCTCAAAACGTTGAAACACCCTTGCTCATTTTACATGGTGAACGTGATTATCGATGCCCCATTGAACAGGCAGAACAATTTTTTACTGCTATTAAACAGCATAATAAAGCTTCTGTACGTCTTATGCGTTTTCCAGATGCAACACACGAATTGTCGCGAAGCGGTGACCCTGGGCATAGAATTATCCGGCTACAAGCGATTGCTGGATGGTTTGACGAATATGTCTAAATGCTTCTAACAGAAAAGGACCACATCTCTAGGGGACGTGGTCCTTTTGTTGTCTCATGCCGTTTCGGCACTTAGTTTACTGCATTCTAATCTGTTTTACGCATGCTACCTAACTCTTCAACAATCGCGGTCATTTCATTCACGCTAAAGCTGGTTTTCTTTTGCACCATGTTATATAGATATAACAGGTCCTCATAGCTATCCATTTTAAAATCCTCTGGGCGCATTACTTGGGTATTTGCCATGTTTAGCTTGCTTTTAATTCCCTCGATAATAACAGTCAGGTTTTCTAACGTTGCTTCTTGCAAATTGGCCATGATCTACTCTCCTTTGTTTTCAACTTTTTTGTCTATTTGGTTAGTTGTCCGCGTGTTACACCAAGCTGATTGGTTGCTTTTAAGGCCTTCCAAACCTTTGTGCCAGAAATCTCTCCGCGTAGAGCTTTGCGATATAAGTGAATCACTTCTTGTACGCGAGAAGGTTCTTCCTCTAAAAATTCTATGCGGTATGCCCCTACTCCTAATCGCTTAAATTCTGACAAATATTCGGCACCAGATTGGTCAATCGCATTATAAACCGTATTACGGCAACCGGTATCTACACGGACTGGATGAGAGAAGCCTACGCGATCTCGCAAGGAAGCACGTGATGTTTCACAAGGAGTACCACAATTCGTGTGATCTGTCCCTTCACTCATGAATGTACAATAGATGCAATGCTCGGTATGGAACATTGGCAAATGCTGATGAATAACTAATTCTAACGGAGCGGCATCTGCATGTTCAAGCATGTCGACCATCTGTTGAATATTTAAGTCATAGGATGGTGTGACGCGCTCAAGACCATAGCCCATGAATAATTCAACAGCTTTATGATTAGCAATATTTAAAGAGAAGTCACCGATTAATGGAATTTTTATTTCATCACGGCGTGAGAGATAGTAGTACAACGCCCCTGTGTTACGAACTAGGATAGCATCCGGCTTACTTTTTGCAATGAGAGCCAGTACGCCATTTTCATCCGGCATATGAATACGCATAGTAGCAAGTCCAATTTTTTTTCCGTACTGATGTGCTAGTTTAACTGCTTGGGGATATTGCTTTACAAATTCGAAGTCTGCATAAATAAAGTCAACATCGGTTTTTGCAGCCGCTTCTATCTGTTCCAAGGAACGACAAAGCACAGTTAGTAGGGGATTTTCCACTGGTTTATTTTTGGCCACACTAGCATACACGTCTACTGGATTTTTTTGATAAACAGGCGGTTTACGGCGAAGATAAAGCAGTTGCTCGCTTGCTTCACGACGCATCCGATTCAACTCACTGACAGGAATGATTACCTCACCCTCCAAGTCTAAGGAGAGACGATCCTCTGGCAGATGGAACAAGGTTCCTCCAAGTCTGCTAAATTGATCATATAAGGAGGCATGGGTCATTGGTCGCTTCATCGCTTGCTCTAAAGGCATTGCAGAAGCAATCGTTACCGCATGATTAGCCTGCTCATCGATCCACACGGTTTGTAGTGGCTCTCCTACGCGTCCAGAAACATGCAGGGCTACTGGGAAGGTTGTATAAGGCTTTTCGGTTTCAAAGGTTTTACGCAGCTGCTTGTTTAATTCAGGATCATTCGTTTTCCACACACGATCACCTACATGGATACGACCTAGCTTTACATCGTTTCGACCCATGACAATTTCATATAAACCTTCCCGCACCTGACCTTCTACTTTGTCACCATGCACTAAAATATCGTAAACACGACCGCCTTCTTCTTTCTGAGTCGGATCACCTGCATCAAATACGATACCATCTCCACGTTTTAATGGAGAAGTAACTTCTACTAAGAGAGCGTGTTTTAACACCTTCTTTACAGTACCAAGGTAGACACCGCGGCTTTTCGGGAAGCTACCGTCTAATAAGAGGCGGTTATTTGTTCCCTCAAGAAAACCATGAGTAAATCCGCGGGAAAAGCTTTGTTGTAGCTCACGAATTTCTTCCTTGCTTGGCTTAGCGTTATCTCCAGCAAAATATCGATCAATAGCTGCTCGATACTTGCTAACTACGTTGGCTACGTATTCTGGTGTTTTTAAACGTCCTTCAATTTTAAAGGAAGTGACTCCTGCCTCAATTAATTCTGGCATGATATCAATCGCAGCCAAATCCTTTGGAGAGAGTAAATAAGCGATATTACCCATCTCTTTTTGGATTCCATCTACCATTAAATCATAGGGCAGACGACAGGCCTGTGCGCATTCACCACGGTTGGCAGAGCGACCGCCCCACATTTCTGAGGTAAGGCATTGTCCAGAATAGGAAACACAGAGGGCTCCATGAACGAATACTTCCATCGGTAATTTTGCCTTTTCACCGATTTTCCTGATTTCTTTTAATGAGTTTTCACGACCTAATACGACTCGTTCCATGTTATATGGTTTAGTAAATTCGACCGCTTCTGGAGAGGTGATGGTCATTTGGGTAGAACCGTGAATAGGGAAGTCGGGGCTGATTTCACGGATTAGCTTGACCAAGCCTAAATCCTGTACAATTACTGCGTCTACACCAGCTTCAATACAGGCATCAATTAACTCTTTTGCATCTTCTAATTCATTTTCAAAGACAAGAATGTTAAAGGTAAGGAAGCCCTTCACCCCGTACATATGCAGGTAAGCCATAATCTCAGGTAGTTCTTTCATTTGAAAGTTTTCGGCACGAGCGCGAGCATTAAACTTCTCTACACCAAAAAAGATGGCATTTGCTCCGTTGGCAACAGCGGCTTTTAGGCAATCCCAATTACCTGCCGGTGCTAGCAATTCAATATCTTCTCGTCTGATTTGATTCTTCACGAATGGTAACCCTCCAAACAAATATGACGCTCTTTTTCATAGGATGAAAAATACGAAAAGAGCAATTGAGAATAGCAAAACAAAGCATGTAGTAAAAAACAGACATTTGCTTTTAGATCGTAAGGCAAATGTCTTCGAGTCTGCAATATTATCGTTTCTTCAATAGGGATTAGATTTATTTTGCCCATGTTCTCATAAGGCTTAGACAGGCACAAATCTAGCAATCTAGAAAAAATCTCTACCCTCCATCATAGGAGAAGATAGGATGAGTCGCAAGAAAAAGATGTGCTGAAGAAGAAATTGGTCGTTGTTACTGCGCGTGATGATGATCTCTACTCATTCATTCGGCAAAATATAACATAAATTTACATTTTATTCACTTTTTTGTTTGCAATTTGTGGTAAACTTAGTGTATCGATGGTAGATAGTAAAAAAGGAACAACGGCGGTTCGAAACACCTATTGTTCCTTATCTATTTAGCCTACTTATTTTTACTTCATCACTAGTTCACGTTCATCGGCAGATACGTTCATGTGTAAAAATTGCTTCACATCAAAAAGTCCCATGTCAGTCAGTTTCAATGCAGGGATGACGGGGAGAGCTAGAAAGGAAAGCGTCAGGAATTGAGAGAATTCCTGAGATGCTCCAATACGAAGTAGCGCTTGGTCTAACTGGTGGAGTTCTGCCATCACACGTTCTGCTGGACGTCTTGTCATTAGACCAGCAATTTCTAGCGAGAGGGAAGCTAATACCTTTCCGTTTTCAACAATGACAAGCCCACCCTGCATCTCTTCTAGTGTTTGAATTGCAATCAGCATGTCCTCATCGTTAGTTCCGACAGTAATAATATTATGGGAATCATGTGCAATCGTAGTAGCCATTGCACCTGAGCGTAAGCCAAAGCCCTTTACAATTCCTACTCCGATATGACCTGTTTGGTGATGGCGCTCCACTACAGCCATTTTAGCCAGATCACGGTCGATGGAGGGCTGGAAAAATCCATTGGAGATGTCTACGTCTTCAATCAGATGCTTGGTTACAATGCTATTAGGAATGACACCAATTATATGTGCTTTCTTCCTAGTAATAGGTAGTTGAAGCTCGTGTTTTGTCACCGGTTTGATACGTACGCTGTTGGTGATCGTAGGTGGTACATTTGCAGGAGAAGTGATATTTCCTTCGTAGCGACCGTTTTTAGCAACCTGCTTACCATTTTTCCAAACATCGGTGATACGAACTTGTTCTAAATTGTCCATGATAACTAGATCGGCTATATAGCCGGGAGCAACAGCGCCTTTTTCTGCAAGACCGTAGCATTCAGCAGCGGTAAGTGTAGCCATGCGAATTGCCGTAATTGGATCAGCACCGCATTGAATAGCGAGACGTATGCTGTAATCTATGCTGCCTTCTTTAAATAGATCATCTAAATGCTTATCGTCGGTACAGAACAGACAACGTGCTGCTGTACGTTCATTTACGATCGAAATAAGATTCTTCAAGTCTTTGGCAGCCGATCCCTCGCGAATGAGTAGGTACATTCCTAATTGAAGACGCTCCTTGGCATCTTGCAAGGACACCGCTTCATGATCTGTGCGGATTCCCGCTGTCATGTATACGTTAATGGCATCCTTGGAAAGTCCAGCGAGATGCCCGTCCAGTTTTTTACCACGTTGTCTGGCATCAGCGATTTTTTGAACCATATCTTCATTGCCGCTCATGACAGCAGGATAGTCCATGACCTCAGCTAGGCCAAGCACACGGGGATGATGATAAAAGGGAGCAAGATCCTTGGCATACAGCTTCGCACCTGAGTGTTCAAAGGAAGTAGCAGGTACACATGAAGGGAGCATCACATATACATCAAGGTCAAGCCCTTCTGATGAATCTAGCATGTATTGAATACCAGCGGCACCTGATACATTGGCAATCTCATGAGGATCGCAGACTACAGTAGTTACTCCATGAGGGAGGACAATTTCGGCAAATTGAGCAGGTGTTACCATAGATGATTCAATGTGAACATGCCCGTCTATGAAGCCTGGAGCGATATATTTACCTTTAGCATCCCAGACATCCTTACCTTCATAGGCTCCGATTCCAATGATCATACCATCTGTAATGGCGACATCTGCCTCGACAATTTCTCCAGTGAAGACATTTATGATTTTGCCATTTTTAATAACCAAATCAGCTTTCGTGTGTTTGGAGGCTGCTTGGATACGCTTTTGTAAGGCAGAAGGTTGAATGTTCATTTGAATCGCTCCTCTAGTAATTAAAGTTTTTACATAACGAGAAAAACCCCAGGAATCGACCTGGGGCTCTATGAACACAGAAGCACGTGATAAGACGTGAAGGATGCAGGGAATTTGTTATAGGTATAACAAAATAAACCGCTAGATCATTCGCAGTCTTATTGTATCATCCGCGTAGTCAGGCTATTTACGGTAACCCGGTAGAGACTTATAGGCCATATTCCTATGATTATACGTGGCTATCATGTTTAATGTTGTAAAGGCATTTCTTGAGAGGCTTTTTAATATAGATATTGTTTTGTATTGTAGTAGCACAAGAAAGATAAGTCAATATATTTATGGTTCGTTAAGCAAGGGAGCTATTGGAAGGGGGTGGACTACTATTTGATACAGAAATCAATAACATAAACAAACCGGCTACCAAAAGGCTTCGGGTAACCGGTTCACTAGAAATCGCTATTCTTATGATTGGGTAGATACATCAAGTCCTTCAAATACAATCGAGACCTTTTCCTCCATGATCTCTTCCAAAGGCCAGCCACCATCGCTACGTACCCAATCATACAAGGCATTGTAATAGATGTTTTCCAGCATATTGGCCGCAATTAATGGATTAATTTTACTTTTCAGTCTCCCTTTTTCTTGGGCATCTTCAATCAAATCAGCAAATAATTCTCTTAGCTCAAAGTACATATTTTTCTTTTCTGATTCCAGAACCTTACGATGCTTCATAGAGGATTCAATCAATACTTTCAGAAAATCATAGTTCTGTATATTTACTTCGTTTAGGATTTTATAAATGCGTAGGACGCGTTGTTTACAACTATCTCCAAAATCCCATTCTTCGCGCCTATCTTCAATTTCCTGTAAGCGTTCATAGCCCCAATTGGCAAGAATCGCTTCTTTTGAGGTGAAATGTAAAAAAATGGTCCCTCGCGCCA
This sequence comes from Brevibacillus sp. 7WMA2, assembly GCF_010748895.1. NCBI lineage: Bacteria > Bacillati > Bacillota > Bacilli > Caryophanales > Paenibacillaceae > Brevibacillus > Brevibacillus sp. 7WMA2. Next base: position 3,047,567 of record NZ_CP048799.1, on the reverse strand, counting down.
CATCCGCTTCCTCGGAGATCATATCAATTGTGGTCGCTTCAAAACCATATTCTTTAAACAATTTAATAGCGGCATTAAAAATACGTTCCTTTGTTTCACGCTTTTTTCGCTCTCTGCGAGTAATCAAGCTAACACCTCCTGGTAGAAGTATATCATAATCTTGCTGACTCACTAGGAAATCGTCAAGAAAATTGTGCGATTATTTCAACAAAAAACACTTTACGTTGGCAGAGTTTGAATGTATATTTATTATAAATTATGTATTTTTATACGTTACGAGTGGAGGAATATAACCATGAGTATGACAGGTACACTGGTAATTCGCCAGGCAACTATAAACGATGTAGATCAAATGTTGGAAATTATTAATCATTTTGCCGCAAAAGGCTTAATGCTCCCCCGTACGAAGCTGTCCATTTGTGAGCATCTGCAATCTTATATCATCGTACATGATGGGAAAGGTGTAATGGGTATGGGTGGCCTGCATATTTTATGGGAGGATTTAGCGGAGATTCGTTCGCTTGCGATGGCTGAACGAGCGCAGGGAATGGGGATTGGGAAGAAGCTAGTGCTGGCTTTGGTAGAAGAAGCGAGAAAATTAGGAATTCGGCGAGTCCTGTCCCTTACGTATCAGGTTGAGTTTTTTCACAAATGCGGCTTTCAGATTGTTCAAAAAGAGGCCTTGCCGCAAAAGGTATGGAAGGATTGCATCAATTGCTCCAAATTACCGATGTGTGATGAAATTGCTATGGTACGCATATTAGAGCCAACTGAATATGAATAAATGAGGAGCAAAGCGGGAAGAATGTGCCAGACCTAATGGTGGCAGCTTTTTCTCGCTTTTTCACTCTCAGTTTATGCGTGAAGAATGCAATGTGTTTACATAATTGTGTAAGGGCTTTCAAAAGCAGGATATTCCTTATTACCTGTTGAATAAATATAAGGACAAGGAATCCAAGTCGGAGGGAAAAACGTGCAAAAAATGGATTGGGACTTGTATCTAATGCCTTATGAGCAAGCTGTAGAGGAACTAAAGGTTAAATTAAAAAATATTCGTAATGAATTTAAAAAACGGAAAGTTCACTCGCCGATAGAATTTGTTACCGGTCGAGTCAAATCAATTAATAGCATTTATAACAAAGCGACTCGCCTACATTTTCCCATCAATGATAATATTGCATGGGAAATTCGAGACATTGCCGGATTAAGAATTATTTGTCAGTTTATTGATGATATATCGTTTGTCGTAGATATGCTACGCGAGCGCAGGGATATGAAGATTTTTCTGGAAAAGGATTATGTGACACAGCCTAAAGAGACGGGATACCGCGGCTATCATCTAGCAGTGGAGTATCCGATCATGACCATAGACGGACAAAAAACCATACCTGTTGAAATACAAATTCGAACGCTGGGCATGAATTTTTGGGCCACAATTGAGCATTCCTTACAGTATAAATACGAAGGAATTATTCCAGAGGATATCAAGCTGCGTCTGGTTGAATCAGCCAAAGCTTCCTATACGCTAGATAACGAGATGAATAAAATTCGTGATGAGGTTAAGGAGGCCCAGATCGAATTTACTAGGAAAAAGGAGTCCCCGATTGACCCATTACTAAGCATTGTGGAGCTTGATTTAGACGTGGACACTGAATCGGTCTATTTTGATGAGAAGCCAATCGAACTACAAGAGGACAAGGAGGAAGAAAATGAACACAATTAATTGGCAGCAGGAAGTGGAAAAACGACAAGACGAGTTAATTGCTGCGACACAGCGTTTTTTGCAGATCGATAGCGTGCTGGACCCAGATACGGCTGGGGAAGGGGCTCCATTTGGCAAGGGAGTTCAGGCAGCGCTGCAATTCGCTTTGCAAACATGTGAGGATGCAGGTATGACTATCAAAAATATTGATGGATACGCTGGCCATGCTGAGTTTGGACAGGGTGACGAATGCATTGGCGTTTTAAGCCACGTAGACGTAGTCCCTCCAGGGGATGGCTGGACGACTCCTCCGTTTGCAGCAGAGATCATTGAGGGAAAAATAATCGCACGTGGAGCCTTGGATGATAAAGGACCTGCTATGGCGGCTATTTTTGCTGCCAAAATAATTAAGGAGCTTGAGCTGCCTCTTCAAAAACGGGTTCGACTGATTTTTGGTACGGATGAAGAGTCGGGCTGGGATTGCGTAAAACGTTATTTTGAATCTGAGGAAATGCCGACAATGGGCTTTACTCCTGATGCAGACTTCCCGCTCATTTATGCTGAAAAAGGATTAACTCATCTAGTTTTACGCCAAACGAATGAAAGCTTTGCACAATTGACGAATCTGGCTCAGACGACTAGTAGTCAGGAAGGAACCGCGAAGCTTCTCTCCTTCGATGCCGGAATGCGTGTGAACATGGTGCCAGAGACAGCGGAAGCGGAGCTAGCCTGCTCGCCTGAACAAGCCGCGGCATGGACAGAAGCCTACCAACTTTATTTGGAAAAAGAACAGTGTCGAGGTCATTTCACACAAACAGAGAAAGGGATAGCATTTCATTTACAGGGAGTTTCTGTTCATGGAATGGACCCAGCGAAAGGGATAAATGCAGGAGCTTATCTGGCTCACTTTCTACAAAAATGTGATTTGGACGTACGGGGACGAGCATTCGTTGATTTTATAGCCAGTTATTTATTCCAGCAGCATGATGGTGAGGCATTTGGAATTAAAGCAGAAGACCAGGAGATGGGAGCACTCACGTTGAATCCTGGAATTTTTCACTATATAGCGGATGAGGACGTACGTTTTGATCTGAACATTCGTTATCCTCATTCTATTTTGTTTGAACAATGGAAGCCAAGACTTGAACAAGTCGCAGCTGGGCATGGTTATCTGTTGGAAATCATTACTCATAAAAAGCCGCATCGTGTAGACCCGGCTCATCCTTTAGTAACAACTTTACAGCGCGTCTATACGGAGCAGACCGGTGAAAAGGCTGAATTGTTAGCAATCGGTGGGGGAACATACGGGCGTGCCCTAGATGTTGGCGTTGCTTTTGGGCCACTATTTCCTGGGAGACAAGATACGGCTCATCAACGAGATGAATACCTGTTAGTGGAAGATTTATTGAAGGCGACAGCAATCTACGCACAGGCAATTTTTGAATTAGCCAAAGACTAAGCCATATCTTTCTTGTCTTTTAGGAAATACTTATATTACTATAGAGAAAGTGTCTTCTAGGACAAACATGAGCGAATAGGCTGGTAGATCCAAAAGAGAGTGGTAGCAGACTGGATCAGACAGTACGGTTTTCGTTAAGAAGGAAGTGAAAAGATGGCTAAGTTCGAACAATTTGGTTTGCGACCGGAGATTATGCAGGGGATTTCCGACCTGTTTTATAAAGAGCCGACAGCTATTCAAGAAGAAGCGATTCCATTGATTTTAGAAGGTAAGGATGTCATCGGACAAGCGCAAACGGGTACTGGGAAAACAGCAGCGTTTGTATTGCCGATCCTCCAAAAGCTACAGGAAGGAAAAAAGGATATTCAGACATTGATCCTTACTCCAACCCGTGAGCTTTCTATTCAGATTGCTAGTGAAATTGAGAAGCTGGGGAAACACCTGAATGTGAGTGTGTTATCCTTGCATGGCGGTACAGATATTGAGCGTCAAATGAATAAGCTAAAAGGGACTGTTCATATCGTAGTGGGAACTCCAGGACGCGTACTTGATCATATGCGTCGTGAAACACTACATTTTGGCCGCATTCATACATTGGTATTGGATGAGGCTGACAAGATGCTAGAGATGGGCTTTTTAGAGGATGTGGAAAAGATTATTGTTTCCACACCAAGCAGCCGACAGGTATTGCTATTCTCGGCGACTATGCCTGATATGGTAAAGAAGCTGGGACAACGTTTTATGAAGCAACCACCGCATATTAAAATTGAATCAAAGCAAAAAACGGTTGCTAATATCACACAAGAATACTATGTAATCAATCAAACAGATAAAATCGATGCGCTTCTTGATCTCATTGAGGTCACTAAGCCATTCCTAGGTATTATTTTTGCTAACACACAACAGCGTGTAAAGATCTTAACAACACGTTTACAAGAGGCTGGCTATGATGCCAAGGCGTTATACGGTGATTTGTCTCAAAAGAAACGCGAAACTCTGATGAAGGATTTTCGGAATATGAAATTCCAGTTCCTTGTAGCTACCGATATTGCGGCTCGCGGACTTGATGTCGAAGGGGTTACTCATGTATTTAACTACGATATCCCAAGCGATGTAGAAAGCTATATTCACCGTGTTGGACGTACGGGACGCGCTAATCAGCTTGGAAATTCTATTTCTTTTGTGACTCCACGCCAAAAAAGCGTCATGGCTCGCTTTGGTTCTGCAACAAAGGCGGATATCGAAGAAAAATTACTTACGCATACTCGTCACTTGGATGCAGGGCGCAAAGCACGTGCAGCAGAGCGTGAGCAGCATTATACTGAGCTCAAAACCGAGAAGAAGAAACAGCAGCAAATTGCAAAAGCAGAAAAAGAAGCTCCACTTAAAAATGCTCTTGTAAAAAATAAAAAGGTAAAGCCTGGTTATAAGCGCAAGCTGAAGCAAGAAATGGAAGAGTGGAAAACACAATACGACCGTAATCACAAGCGTGAAGAAGCAAAGAAAGCTGCTAAAGCAAATAAAGGTAAAGCAAAACCTCGTTCAGGAGGACAGTCAGCGGCTGGTCGTCCGGGACAAGCACCAAGCAGACCTGGTAAACGATTTGGCAAATAAGCGTTTTTTCGCTTGGACAAAGTAAAATATCGCAACGGAGAAGCTCTTTTCCTATTTATGTAACGGGACTAGGGCTTCTTTCTGTTACAGAAAAGGATTTTGACGAAATATGGCGAAATGTATCGGGTGTAGAGTGAGGTGAAAAGCATGAAAAACTCCCGATCAGAAAGACATCGAATGCGCCGCCGAGCTGATCGAGATGTGAGCCGATTTTGGATTATGGGCTTCATCTTTAGCTTAATAGTCTTAACCGTTGAATTTTTTGTTACCATACCTGCTGAAGCAACGTGGCTGTTAGAAATGGAAATGATTTTGTTTAGTGCCAGCTTTACATTACTTGCTTTTTATCTGCTGGGCTTAACCTTTGTTTTTTCCAAACAAGGTGAAGCTGGTGGGGTTAACCATCAAGTGATTATCTATGTGTGGTTGGGAGCTATTTTGTACCATTTGTTTGTACTAGTAACCAATATAACCAATCAGCATGTATATAAAGCAGGGATCATTCTTTTTTTAGGTCCTCTATTTTTAACAATCTATCATTTTATTACGTACCTGTCTGCTTTGCTTCAAGCACGGCGTGAGGAAGAACAAACATCGGTAGCTGCTTTAGAACGAACTGCCTATCAACTAATCAGTGAAGCCACGAAATTATATGAAGAGATACGTAGGCTCAAAACGGAATTCCCAGAAGTAGAACAGATGCTTAATGCCAATCAATTTGCACACAAGCTCGAAAAATACACGCTTGAGATGCAACAGTATTTACAAGTTGATTCGTTCCAACGAAGAGATTTGGAGTTTCTGGAAGGGCATTATCTATTCATCGAAAATATTTTAATCATTGTAAAACAGCACCCCGGTATTTCAGAATCACGTAAATATCTAGCAAGAGAAAGAGTGCTATAACCCGAAGAATGGGCCATGAACATACGGTCCATTTTTCGGGTCTTTTTATTTGCAGATAGGAAAAGTGCATTTTTATTAAAAAATTTCTTGCATAAATTTTTTCTCTCCCCTATATTATTTCGTGTACGAAATTTTTGAGTGCGAAATAATAGTAGCGATCGCGAATATATGTAAGAGGTGATATGAGGTGCCTAAAGGGCTGATCATACGTGATGGGGTAAGACAACTTAATAAAATCATTGGAATGATGATTACACAGGAGCTTAGCGAAGTAGGAATTACGATGCCTCAGATTAGTGTGATGCGCAAGATTAAGGATGGACCTATGACGATTGGCCAATTAAGTAAGGACCTCTATCTCTCTTGCAGTACAGTTTCCGGGATAGTCGATCGCTTAGAGAGGGAGGGGTACATCGAACGTGTGCGGGATACTGCTGATCGGCGCGTAGTCTGGATTCACATCACAAACAAATTCGAGGAGATGGCTAATTCCATCCCGGTGATGCAAAAGGAATATTTTACAGAACTCATAAAAGACCTATCGGAAGAAGAGATAGACAAAATCGTCGATGCCCTACAACTGCTCATTAGACAATTTGAGAAGAGGATTGAGGAGAGAACATGAAAAAGAAATTTATTCTATCCACCATACTACTGCTTATGGTTGTAGCAGGTGGAGGAATCGGTTATTACTATTGGTACCAAGGTACCCATTACATAACTACGGAAGATGCTCGTGTTGCGGGTGATACGTATCGTGTAATGCCACGGATATCTGGCAAATTAACTTCGCTAGACCTGTCAGATGGTCAAAGCGTTATAGCAGAGCAAATTGTGGGTCAACAGGATACAACAAATATCGCTGGCAACATGTTAGATAATGCTACTTTGCGTGCTCCGATTACCGGTACAGTGTTAAAGGTAACGGCTAAAAGTGGAGAAGTGGTAGCTCCTGGTCAGTCCGTTGCAACGATTGTGGATATGAACAAGCTCTACGTGTCAGCTAACATTGAAGAGACAGACTTAGGTCGGATTCATGTAGGGCAATCTGTTGAATTCACCTTAGATTCATTTAAAGGTCAGACATTTAGAGGACAGGTTTCCGAATTGGGAACAGCGACAGCCTCTACGTTCTCTTTGTTGCCTGCAACTAGCACAAGTGGTAACTTCACAAAAGTAACACAGCGAATACCAATTAAAATTTCTATTAACGATAAACAAAACAGCCGCATTTTACCAGGTATGAGTGCTGTGATTAAAATTCATTTGAAAGGGAATTAGGGTGAAGAGTATGAATAAAAGACAAAAAGGGATAGCAGGTACTTTTGCCATAATGGCTTTGTTGCTCGGTGGCTGTAGCAACAATAGCGACAATGAAATAACAAATGCTCCCATTGTACAAACGATGAAAGTTGTATCTACTACGAATTCTTCTGGCTTGATGGCATCAGGCAAAATTGTACCCGATCAACAGGTTCAGGTGGTTTCCAAATTGTCCGGTCGAGTAGCAAATGTCAACGTAAAAGAGGGCGATCGTGTCAAAAAGGGAACGGTGTTAGCAACTCTTGAAAACGCTGAGCTAGTACAACAAGTACGACAAGCTGAAGCTGGCATTGTAGCCTCTCAAGCAAAATTAAATGATACCAAGGCAGGTGCACGTCAACAGGATTTGGAGCGGCTAAACAGCGCCTTACAGCAAGCAAAAGTGGGATGGGATGTCGCTCAAAAAACCTATGATCGCATGAAGGCTTTATTTGATACAGGGGCTGTGCCTCAAGCTGAATTAGATAAAGCATCGCTTGCATTAGAACAAGCTAAATCAGGATATGAGCAAACCAAAGCACAGCTTGATTTAGCTAAAGCAGGTGCAACCTCCAATTCTATAACAGCTCTGCAAGCGGATGTAACGCGTCAAAAAGCAGGTTTGGATTTAGCGAAGACAACATTATCTAACGCAACGATCACATCGCCAATCGATGGAATGATTGCGATTCGCAATATCGAGCCGGGGGAAATGGCGGCGCCTAGTATCCCGCTAATGACCATCGTCAACATGGATACAGTAGTTATAAAAGCGAGTGTTCCTCAAGAACAAGTAAATCCTTTGAAAAAGGGACAGACGGTACAGGTTGTAGTAAATAAGGATAAGAAAATGGTAGGAACCATTGATTTTATCAGCCCTGTATCTGATGCAAACAGTACGACTTTCCCTGTTAAAATCAGAGTGAAAAATGACGGTTCGTTATTAGCTGGAATGATTGCTGAGGTCTATTTTGGCACAGATGCTCAAGTGGCTACAGGAGTAGAGATTCCGAAAAGCTCTGTCATTGATCAGGATGGTAAAAAATTTGTTTATAAAGTAGATGGAAATACCGTTCACATGACTCCTGTTGAAGTAACAGAGAAAAATTCTGATTGGTTATATGCAAAAGCAGGTGTTGCTGCTAACGATCAGATTGTTACACAACCAGCTAAAGATCTGCATGATGGTAGTCAGGTCCAAATAAACTAGGAGGCGATCAATTTGTCTGCTTCTAACAACAAGGAGAACGCTTCTTATAAATGGTTGGCGTTGGCTGCTATTGTAATGGGGACTTTCGTGGCCGTCTTAAATAATAGCTTAATCAACATTGCCCTGCCTAAGCTGGTAGCTGTATTTGGTTCCACCACTGACACTATTCAATGGGTGCTGACAGGGTATATGCTTGCTTCCGCGGTTGTGATTCCCATGAGCGGGGCGCTTGGAGATAAGTTTGGTTATAAGCGGGTATTCGTAACCTCACTTGCTTTTTTTACGATCAGCTCAACGTTTTGTGGATTTTCATGGAATGATAGCAGTATGATTTTTTTCAGAGTGGTGCAAGGGTTAAGCGGTGGTTTCATTATGCCGATCGGGATGTCTATCATCTACACGATTATGCCACGGGAACAAATAGGGACAGCGCTTGGCTTATGGGGGATTTCAGCCATGGTAGCTCCTGCTGTCGGTCCTACGTTGAGCGGATACGTCATCGAATATTTCAACTGGCGGTTTCTCTTCTTCATGGGTGTGCCAGTAGGGGTTCTAGCGGTAATTATGAGTAGCATGATTTTAAAAGAAACACCACTAAAAAAGGATTTGAAATTTGATTTTCCCGGGGCCATCTTATCTATCATTGGTTTTGCTTCGTTATTGCTAGCCTTATCAAAGGGACAATCAGAGGGTTGGACATCATTGTACATCGTTAGCCTATTATTTGTGGCTGTGTCTAGCTTATCGTTATTGGTCTATGTAGAGCTAACTACGGAGCAACCATTGATTGAGCTCCGTATTTTAAAGAATGGAACATTCTCACTTAGTTTATTGATTGTTAGTTTTCTTACTATGGGAATGTTCGGTGGTATTTTTATGATGCCGTTGTATATGCAGAATATCCAAGGTTTATCTGCCATGCAGACAGGTATTCTATTGATGCCCCAGTCAATTGCCATGGCGTTAATGATGCCGTTAGGCGGTAAATTATTTGATAAATTCGGTGTTGTTCCATTAGGATTGATTGGATTGACTCTCGCGGGGATAACCACCTTCGAGCTTCAAAATTTAGCTCAAGACACTCCCCATCGTTGGATTGATGTGTTATTAACCATTAGGGGCTTGGGAATGGGACTTTGTATGACACCACTTTCAACAGTGGGGATGAACGCCATCGAGAAATCTATGGTTGGTCGTGCTTCTTCGTTATCTAATCTGATTCGCCAAGTGATGGGCTCCTTTGCTATTGCGATTTTGACAGCACTGATGAGTAATCGGCAAACCTTCCATGCCGTGCGGATCAGTGAAAATATGCAAGTGACAAACGATACAGCAAATCAAATGCTGAGCATGCTATCAGGGGTATATGCACAAAGTGGGGTAGACTCCGCTACTTCAATGGGAGGCGCCTCTGCCATACTCGCGGGTTTGATTCAGAAAGAAGCCTTCACGAGAGGGATTGCCGACACTTTTATGGTATCGGCGTTGCCAATTCTTTTATGCATTCCATTGGTGCTGTTTTTCCTAAAAAAACGAAAAGCACCAGATGATTTCGTAGCAGCAAAAAGAGTTCCTGTTGAAAAACCAGCAGGGGCAACACCTCAAACCTCAGGTACTACCTCTCCTATGGAGGGATAAATGTAAATACAGGCTACCTCAGTTTGTTTTCGCTAACTGAGGTCTTTTTTTTGAGTGGGAACAGAAAGAGAGAACAGCTTCTTCTAAAGGTAGAAGATAGCTGTTCTCTCCCTTGCGATGGATACAGTCCACTGCTCTGCACTTGTTGGACAAGCTGTTTTCTTACTTAGTAGGCAATGCCCTTCACGCTGTCCCTTTTACTTTATTCAAGAATAGCTAAAACATGTACAGGACAACGTAATTGATTTCGAAATTCTTCAAGTAGCTCAACTGCCGCTGAAAAGATCACACAAGTAGAAGGGCCGCCAGATTGCTTCAGATCAAGAGGAAGAGGAGTAGTGAGACGATATGTAAGCGAGGCACTTGCAGCTAACTGCTCCATTTCATAAGCGATTCCTTTTGAGCCAACGGGCAACAGATCATGAACACCAGGATGAGCACGTAGTTGGATTAAGTCAGCTAGGGAAAGCATCTCGGGATCGTCTAATCGAACCTCATGCTTGGGTCCGCTTTTTGGAATACCTGCACACATGATAGCTTCTTGAGGCTTGGCTGTTCCTGGGGAAAACTGAGCTTGCTGTACCAGCCCAAGTACGGTTATACCAATCCCTGTCTGCGTGGTTGGAATGTTTTCCTCTGTACTTCCTGTAAACTGTATATCCTCAGTGACGCCTGCTTCTTGCGCATATTCCTTAATACCACGGAGAATTTCTTCCCCGTAGCCCTCAAGCTCTACCGCTAGCGTATCGCATATCATAAACGGAGTGGCTCCACAAGCAATCAATTCAAAAAGCGGTACACGAACAGCAAACCGTCCTAACAGATCGGGTGCTATTTGGACGATATCCTGTGGTTTGGTGCCGATGCCGCCATCTGAATCGCAGGCGATAACGATGCTTTGTGCTTCATTGATCCGAAGTAGCGTCAGATCACGTACCTTTTGCAAATGGTGTAATGGATTTGTGAGATAGGGTACTTGCATAGCTGGCTCCTTTACAAAATGAATGATTTGTTTAGAGATCTGGGTGCTTACGTAAGGCAAGCAAGGTTACAAAACTGACTGCTTCACGTAATTCCATGCTCAGAGAATGAGCGAGGACAGGAGGAAAATCATCTTTATACACATGTGATTCCTTTTGCAGAAAAAATCCATTCTCCTGTGCTAGCTGTTTTGCTTCCCAGGGCATGATCGTGTTCTGGATAGTGGCTTTCCCATACAAACGTGGATAGCTATGTGCCCGCGGGCCTGCTGTGGGTCCCAAGACTCCCAGTAGCAGCAATCCATCTGGTTGCAGGATGCGTCGAAATTCTTGAAGGACAACTAGGGGAGAGGAAGTAAACTCCATCGCGTTAATGGATAGGATACCTGCAAAGGATTGGTCTGGATATGCCGTAGCAGAAATATCTCCCTCCATAAATTGTAGAGAAGGAGAATCGGTAAGCAGGTTGGCCTGCTTGGTGGCATAGGCTATCATTTCTGAGGAAATATCCAAGCCTGTTACATCATACCCTACAGAGGCTAGCTTGAAGCTAGCATATCCATCTCCACAGCCAGCATCCAGTATTCGACCCTTGCTGGCAGAAAGAAGCTCTGTAAATAAAGGGAGGATCGTTTTCCGACTGCCCTGTTCCCACATTCCCTTGCTTCGCTCATGCCAATCACCTGCCATTTGATTCCATTGCTCTGAAACAAATGTATTCCACTCCTGCATCGCACTTCGCTCCCTTCAACTATCCTTTTACTTATCATAACTGATTGGAGCAGATAGACAGAAGACTATTATTGATATTGCATGAAAGCGTTTAAGCGTTACTCCATATTCTTGCATGAAAAAAACAGACCATGTAATCTCAAATAAATAGGTTTAAAAATTCAGAATAGTCGGAGGTTGAGCGGTGTGAGCGTAAAAGACTTTTTCCCTATTCAAGATTGGGACTATGTTGAGTTGTATGTAGGAAATGCGAAACAGGCACTGTACTATTACGCAAAGGCATTTGGATTTGAGCCGTATGCTTATCGTGGTTTGGAAACAGGGAGTCGCACTCAGGTCTCTTATGCGTTAAAGCAGAATCACATTCGTTTGGTGTTGACAGGAGCATTAGAGCCTGATCATCCGATTACTGATTTCATTAAGCTACACGGCGAGGGAGTTAAGGACATTGCTCTTCGCGTTGAAAATTGTGAAAAGGCTTACCAGGAAGCGATTTCCCGTGGCGCTACATCTATCATGGAGCCTACGGAATTTAGTGATGAGCATGGAACCATAAAAAAAGCAACGATTGCTACTTATGGAGAAACAGTCCATTCCTTTATTGAACGGAAGGATTATAAAGGGGTGTTTTATCCAGGCTTCCAACCTTATCAAGCTCCGTTTGCCTGTCAGCCTACAGGTCTAATTGGTATCGATCATATCGTAGGGAACGTTGAGGTTATGGACGAATGGGTTGGATTCTATGAGAAAGTTATGGGCTTTACATCTTCCCAAAACTTCAGCGACGATGACATTTCTACTGAATACTCCGCGCTCATGTCCAAGGTTATGCAAAACGGTACGGGGCGAATTAAATTTCCAATCAATGAGCCTGCGGAAGGCAAACGCAAATCGCAAATCCAAGAATATCTGGAATTTAACAAAGGGCCAGGGGTTCAACATATTGCTGTATTGACTAATGATATTTTGACAACCGTTTCGCAATTAACGGCAAATGGGGTTGATTTCTTAGGTGTACCGGACACCTATTACGAAAATTTAGCGGAGCGTGTGGGGGCAATTGAAGAGGACATCGAGAAATTAAAAGAGCTAAAAATTTTAGTGGATCGCGATGATGAAGGCTACTTATTGCAATTGTTTAGTAGGCCAATAGTAGATCGTCCGACATTATTCTTTGAGATTATCCAGCGTAAAGGCAGCCGTGGTTTTGGAAATGGTAACTTTAAAGCGTTATTTGAAGCACTGGAGCGGGAGCAGGAGTTGCGTGGAAATCTATAACAATCCCATAACGAAATAAGCAGGAAAGCCACTTTTTACGTCGGTATGAAAAGTGGCTTCCTTTTTTATAATCAGCTATTTCTTGAAAAAAATGTATATTTTTCTAAAAAAAGCTTTTCAGCTTATCTACAAGTAAGGTATCATAAAAAAAGATTCTGGTTATTTTGTTAAAAATCAGATAATTTAGATTATTGTTATGTGTCTTACATTCTGAAAGGAGGAGCACTTTTTATGAAGCGAAAGTTACTTTCCATAATCATTTGGACAGTTATTTCTGCATTAGGAGGCATTGGATTTGGAGCGTTGGCTTTATCCAAGGGAGAACAGGTAAGCTCTTTTTGGTTATTAACGGCTGCTTTATGTACATATGCAGTAGGTTATCGATTTTATAGCCGTTTTATTGCCCGTAAAATAATGGGCTTGGATGACAGACGAGCTACTCCCGCCGAAATACATAACGATGGCAAGGATTTTGTGCCAACCAATAAGTGGGTTTTATACGGACATCACTTTGCGGCCATTGCAGGTGCAGGGCCATTAGTAGGACCTACATTGGCAGCTCAAATGGGATATTTACCCGGTACAATTTGGATTATTGTAGGGGTTGTATTGGGAGGAGCAGTGCAGGATTTCATTATTCTATTTGGCTCGATGAGACGCAATGGAAAATCCTTAGGTCAGATTGCCAAGGAGGAGATCGGACCTATTGGGGGCGTCCTTGCGATGATTGGAATACTAGCTATCATGGTTATTCTTATTGCTGTATTGGCGCTTGTTGTTGTTAATTCTCTTACTCATTCTCCATGGGCAACCTTTACGATTGCCATGACGCTACCAATTGCTATTTTGATGGGGTTGTACATGCGCTATTTCCGACCGGGAAGAGTGCTGGAGGCCTCTGTTATCGGAATTGTGCTGTTATTTGCCTCTCTTTATTTTGGCCAAGCAGTGGCAGAATCGCCTACCTGGGCCCCGTTGTTTGATTATGAAGGTACACAGCTTGCTATTATGATTATCATTTATGGTTTTATCGCCTCTGTTTTACCGGTATGGTTTTTATTAGCCCCACGCGATTATCTCAGTTCTTTTTTAAAAATTGGTACAATCGCTTTTCTAGCCATTGGCATCGTTTTCACATTACCTAATCTACAAATGCCAGCTTTAACAAAGTTCATTGATGGTACTGGGCCAGTATTTACCGGTAACCTTTTTCCCTTCCTCTTTATTACGATCGCTTGCGGAGCCATCTCCGGCTTCCATGCTCTAGTCGCTTCAGGCACAACGCCAAAAATGATTATCAAGGAAAGCGATGCTCCTTTAATTGGCTATGGGGCAATGTTGACTGAGTCTATGGTTGCTATCATGGCGATGATTGCGGCCTGCGTATTAACACCTGGCTTGTATTTTGCAGTAAATGCACCCGCATCAGCAATCGGAACTGATGCAGTCACAGCGGCAGCTACGATTACCAACCATTATGGCTTCCCAATCACTCCGGAGCTATTAACGGAAACAGCCAAGGATGTAGGAGAGACAAGTATTTTATCCCGAACAGGAGGGGCGCCTTCCTTCGCGTTGGGAATGGCACATATTTTTTCAGGTTTTATCGGTGGAAAAGTCTTTATGGCCTTTTGGTATCATTTTGCAATTCTGTTTGAGGCCGTGTTTATCTTAACTACCATTGATGCTGGAACACGCGTTGGCCGTTTCATGGTACAGGACATGCTGGGCAACGTGTTCCCAAAATTAAAACGCATGGACTATCTACCGGGCAATCTAATCGGGTCTGCTGCTGTGACAGCGGGATGGGGCTACTTTTTGTATCAAGGGGTTATTGATCCATTGGGCGGGATTAAAACACTTTGGCCATTATTCGGTATTGCCAACCAAATGCTAGCGGCAATTGCTTTTGTAGTTGGTACCACGCTCATTATTAAAATGGGCAAGGCTCGCTACGCTTGGGTTACACTCGTTCCAATGGCATGGCTTTCATCGGCCACCTTGTATGCGGCTTGGCAAAAGATTTTTTCTAATGATATTACGATTGGATTTTGGGCGCATGCCAACTACTTCAAGGAGACTTTAGCGGCAGGACTGTTGCCAAAAGGAGTAACATCCGTCGAAGCAGCCGAGAAAATGATTTTTAATGATATGGTAGATACCATTGTCTGTGCGATCTTTTTACTAATTACAATAGCCATTATTGTTGATGGAATACGTCTATGGCTCTCTATTGCGAATGGAAAGAGATACGAGCTGAAAGAGGAACCTTTTGTGCTAACCAAACGTGATCATAAGGGGAATCTAATCGCTTAACTAGACCAATAAAAAAGCGAAAAACCGCTCATGTGCTGGTTTTTCGCTTACCTTTAGCTTCAAAGGCTTGTTGCCAGTCCGCTTTCAGAACTGTTCAAAAAATGCTGTGAAGGAGAACTATAGGGGTGCGTTTTAACGCAGTTTGGGATAAAGTTCTACATTTTAGGAACAGAGAGCGGACTGACAACAAAACTAAGAAAATGCTCCATCTATATCATAAAACAGTCTCAATAAAGAAATCTATATGTTTACCCAAAGAAATTTCAAAAAATATAGTAAAAAATCATATTTTTTTAGTAGTGGAAATGTTTAATAAAGTTATAGTGGTATTAAAAATAATATAGTCAGTTATGGATATTATGTTGGAAAAGTGAGGTGTGTGAGAATGCGAAAGAAAATAAGATACTGGAAACGGCGACTCAAAAAGGTGCGTTCCATCATTAAAACAATTTTTGGTATGCCCGATTATGATCGTTATCTGGAGCATTGGTATACGACACACGGAGCTCCTGGAATATTTCCGATGACAGAGAAGGAATTTTATCTTTTCGCATTAAAAAACAAATATGAAAGCGGTGAAATGAATCGCTGCTGTTGATGGGAAATAGGGCTATGTAGCAAAAAGGGGGCTACTACACTAGTCCTATTTATTTTTATGCCAAAAAGAACGCAGGAAGATATGTGCCTGAGTCTCATCCTTGTGCAAGACTTCTACATAGGAGAGCCTTTTGTTTGTAAAAAGATGGTGATCTTCAAACAAAGTAGCAGTTACAGAATTACGAATTCGACAGCGGATGCCCTGCTGTTGTAAAAACGTATATAATTCAAATGCTTCCCATTCAGGTCCCTCGTAAACCATGTGATATCGATAAGCACCTATCATGTCCATTATTTTCAGGCTACTAAATAGTACGACTATCAATACAAAAAAGGTCAAGTATAATCACTTCCGTTCTAAATATGTCGCGAAATGGAGATAGTATTACTAGTGTAGCATTTATAATAGATAAACTATTCATCGCCGTTGTTTAGGAATGTAAGGTGTAGGAGAAGGGGAAATATGATACACTAAAGAAAATTGGATGGGTTGGGTGGCGATATCTTTGCAACCGAATGAACTGGAACAGTGGAAAGAATTGGCGATCACATGCGCCAAAACAGCCGGTAAGCTAAGTTTGGAGAAAATGAATCAGCCCTATACAGTCAACTATAAAACCTCTGCTTCTGACTTAGTCACAGCTGTAGATGAAGAAGTAGAGCAGATGGTTATTGATATGATTCTTAAGCAATATCCTGAGCATGGCATTTTGGGTGAGGAAAATCGGTTTCAGGGTATGGCCCCTTCTGAATATGATACCCTGTGGATCATTGACCCTATTGATGGAACAACTAATTTTGTTCATCAGCAAATTAATTTTTCAGTTTCAATCGCCGTGTATCACAAAGGGGAAGCAATTGTTGGTGTTGTCTATGACCCATCACGTGATGAGCTGTTTTATGCAACTAAAGGTGGAGGAGCTTATTTAAACGATCGACAGCTACGTATTCACCGTCAAGTAAAATTAGAGGAAGCCTTACTTTGTACAAGTGTGTTTTGGCATAAACGCGCTGAGCAGATAGGCATCGATGTTATTTTCAAAGAGTTAGCGGGGAAAGTTCGCGGTATGCGCTTGTTAGGAAGCGCGGCCTTGGAGCTATCTTACGTAGCAGCAGGACGACTGGATGGTTACGTCAGCTTGCAATTAAACCCATGGGATTTTGGAGCAGGCAAGCTTATTATTCAGGAAGCGGGCGGTACTGCTACCACAATGGAAGGCAAGGAACTTCCATACGATGCTAAAAGCAGTGTAATGGGATGTAATCCGACGTTTTATGAGGAGTTACAACAGTTTATTCGTAGTAACATGAACCTGATTCGTTCCGCGCAAGATGCAAAAGATCATACATAGGTATTTTTCCATAGCAATCTGCCTTTTTTTCACTTTTATACGCGCTTATCCAAGCATCACATGACCGAAATTCATAGGGTACTAGCAGGAGTATGTGAGTCCATGCATTCTCCGCTACTAGACCGTGAGAAGGAGGAAGGATCATGGGATGCGGTAGAAGAGGTGGTATATTCGATGGCGGCTTTTTATGGATTATCGTTATTATTGTAATATTGGTGTGTTTCTGTAATGATTAATCATACGTAGTTTGCAGAAATAAAAGAGCCTTTCCCTTTTTGGGGTAAGGCTCTTTTTCTACTATGCTCTGTATGCGTAATTCGTTGACACCCGCTCGTCAGTGCAGTCTTTAGAAGCTGTGGATAACTCCCATACGTGAGCAGAATATTCCATCTCAACAATCATACGATTTATCTCTGCGTACAGGCAGCCAACCTCTCGTAAAGAAGAGATACCGGCAGTTTCTATTGATGTGATGAACTGCTGAGATTGTTGTTGTTGTACCCTGTATAACAGATTCAGTAGCTCCTGATGGGCCTCTGCGGACGGATTTGCAACAAAGGCGCCATATGTTGAAATGGCGGCACTAGCATCAAGCAAAGGCTGATCAAGAGTATGCCGAAGAGTGGGGAGATATTTTAATTCCTGAGCAGTATATAGGATACTACATATAGAGATCAACATCTTTTGAACAGAATCAATTTGTTGTTCCAGATAATAGAGCGTATTAAGGTCTTTTCGGTAAAATACATTATATTTTAGGCTTTTCTTTGCATGCTTTAATGAAGCCTCCAGCTCATTATTCCATTTTAAAAGGGAGGCAGGATCGACAATCGGAGTAGTTGCACCATCAGAGTGATTATTTAATGCAGTGGCCATAATTGTTAATGTCTGTGCTAATTGCTTACAAGATTCGGCATGTTTCTTTTGAACAGTAGGAACATAGTTCTCTGGTCGAATGACCATTTGAATGAAAACAGCCACGATTGCTCCGATAATGGTTTCTAAAATCCTGCCAGTCGAATAACCTTGCATTTGTTGAAAGGTCATTACCATCACAGAACTAACACCGATTTGTGAAATAATTTGTGGATTTAAGCGCAAAGCGGTAGCGGTACCCATACCTACCAATAGAACAAGGACGAGACCTAGAATTCCATTTTCAAAATAAGGAAGAATAATAATACTAGAGACAACTCCGCCAATGACACCAATTACACGATAAATTCCCTTTTCCAGAGTGTCTGCAATGGTAAGTTGCATGGTTAATACCGCAGCAAGCGGAGCAAAGTAGGCAAAATGATTGCCGAACAATAATGAGGCGATCAACAATGACAAGCCGGATGCTAAGACGGTTTTACACACATGAAACGTGAGACCAAAGCGAGCGCACCAATTCATACTGCGCTGCACCATGGAACTCACCTCCTTGTTTTTCTAAGCTGTTTTAGTGTTTGTTACAACCATCATGGTAAACCAAAAATGTTGATACAAATGCTTATAATTTTGACAGATTTTCGATAAAGTTCTTCTTTTCACAATTATAAGCGTTTATTCATGAATGAAAGCGAATACATTTACAAACATGTGCATTCTTCGCATTTTTGTACAGGAGAGCTTGCTTCGATATGCTAAAATAAAGGATATCTTTTGACAATCAGCTAAAATGAAAAAAGCAGAGTCGAAGATAATATCTGTTACTAATGTTGGATTATTTTGAACAATATTACTTTTATAAGGTTGAACATAATTAATAAAGGGGCGAGGCGATTGAACGATTGGCGCATGTACACAGATGAACGCAAAGAAGAAAGAAAACATGTGTCTTGGCACGAGGTGCTGCGAGAAATTGCGAGCTTGGATGGGAAAATGAGAACGTTGGTACATGCTGCCTATGGCGACCATGTTGATTTGGTTGTGTCGGGCGGTGATGAAGGATACGTCTTAATTCAATGGAAAGAGTATGCACGTGACATCAGTCATTATGTACTAACCACGAAGCAGGGTGATGCGGAAGTGGCGGGAAGAATCATCACCGTAGAAGGCGAAGGGCTGCCAGTACCAGCAGATTGGGCTATTTCACTTGAAAAGGCCATTCCTTTACTTGGGGATTTGTTGCAAACCTGCGAGCAAAAAGAGAACGTAGATTTGCAATGGTTATTACTGGAGACAGAATCGGGGCAAATGTCTTAGGAGCATCAGACATAATCTTTGAATTTCGCCATACTATTAGTGTAACAGGAGGGAAATTCGCTTGACCCTTGCACCATTGTTCTCATCTGTGGGTATGATGGCTGTCATTATTGGAATAGGGGCAATGATTGGTCGAATGAAACCAGTCACTGCTGATGCTCGCCAATTGTTAATTACCATTGTTATCAATGTAGCTGTTCCATGCATCATTCTCAACGGAATTTTTCACACACAGATGAGCCAGCAACTCTTGCATCATATATTTCTCATCTTTTTTATTGCTGTTGGTCTAAGCTGTCTTGGAATGCTTCTTGCTTTTTTATTTGCAGTCCTATGTAAGGTGCCGATCAATAAGCGAAAAGAATTTTCCTTTATTGCTGGACTGGGCAATACCGGATTTATCGGGCTTCCTTTGTGTGTCGGGCTGTTCGGACCGACAGGGGGACTGCTTGCGGCAGTCTACGATGCTGGGCTTGATCTGGTGCTCTGGACAATCGGTGTTATGGTTTTGAAGGGAAAAAAAGGATGTACATGGAAGAATATGAGGAGCATCGTAAATATTCCAATGCTGGCTATTGTAGTTGGGATGGTTTTGGCATTAATGGAATGGCAACCGCCAGAGATGGTTAAATCACTTACTGCCATGTTATCTTCTATAGCTGCTCCCTTAGCCATGCTGTACATCGGTTTATTAATTCCCGATCTGTTGGTACGTAAACAACAAACAGCACAAGCACTCCCCATTTTAAGTTTGTCTATGCTTGTTAAGCTTTTCTTGTATCCAGTCATTGTTGCTGGTTTGCTTTGGAGCTTTCACTTAGCGACAGAGATTAGCCGAGTTACTTTAGTGATGGCAGCAATGCCTACAATGACGCTAGCCTCCATGTTATTCGCCAAATACGCGGCTGATGAAGATTTAGGAGCGATGGCGACCGTTAGTTCCACAATTATCAGCTTCGTAACCATTCCTTTAGTTGTTATGTTAGGTCAATTTATCTTGTCTGTATCACTTTTTTAAAATGAGTAATCATCTAGAAAAAATATAAAAAAAGAGCCTATATTACCACTTGTTTGATTCATGAAGCGATTTTTATGTTATAATGAAAATGTAACTTTACAATGAAAGGATCGGATAGTGATGTTACCGCGAAGGACAATCTGGAAACGGTTTGATCTCTCAGATACGTAGCGTAGTAGTTAGAGCGTTCCACTCTTGATCTGTGAACACTAACTACGAAAGAGAGATGCTTTATGATACAAGCAAGCGATCCTGTCAGGACCTGCTTCGTAGTTAGTGGAGAAAGTGACTAACTAACTACGAAAAGAGGAAGCCTCGATGAGGACAAAACCATACCAACAAACCTTCATGATTTTACTGGGAACTTTTTTATTGGCCTTTAGCTATTACCACATCAACTTTCAGAATAATTTAAGTGAAGGTGGATTTGTGGGGTTATCATTACTTGGAAAATACGCTTTTGATTGGTCACCGTCTATTACGATGCTAGCATTAGACATTCCAGTCATTTTAGTTGCAATGATGATCAAGGGACGTAAGTTTTTGATTAATACCATTGTAGCAGCGACATCGTTTTCCTTTTTCTATGAACTATGTGAGCGTTTTTCGCCGCTAGTATTTGACTTTAGCAATGCCATGTTGCTCGCTGTTTTATTATCTGGAATCAGCACAGGCTTCGGTCTAGGATTGGTTCTTAGATTCGGTGGGGCAACAGGTGGAGACGATATTTTGTCTCTATTCATAAGTAAGTGGACGGGTATGTCAGTAGGTACCGTTTTATTAATATTTGACGTCCTTGTGTTATTGCTTTCGTTATTTTTCTTGCCAATACCTCAAGTCTTGTACACGCTTCTAGCAGTTTCAATCGCTGGTAAAGTGGTTACATGGACCTACGAATATGGTACAAAAGAAAAACAAACGAAGCTGGCACACAGTGCGGCGTAACGAAAAAACCAGTTAATAAGGTGAATGTTAGTCTGCTTGGCAGCTAACAATGCCCCTGTTAATTGGTTTTTTTATAGAAAATGTTTGACAATGATAATGAGAACCAATATCATTTTAAGGGAAGGTATCATTCAGGATATTATTGCGTGACATCGAAAGGAAGATGATCATGGTTCGCTTACATACACAACAGTTAAACATTGGCTATAATGATAATCTCATTGTGGAAGACTTAAACATATCATTACCTGATGGAAAAATCATTGCTCTGGTCGGTGCAAATGGATCAGGTAAGTCTACCATTCTAAAAACGATGGCACGTCTTTTGAAACCGAAAAAAGGTGGAGTTTTCTTGGATGGTAAATCCATTCACCAACAGGATACTCGCAAAGTAGCCAAGGATTTAGCTATTCTGCCGCAAAATCCAGTAGCTCCGGATGGACTTACTGTAGAAGAATTGGTTTCTTATGGACGCTTCCCTCATCAAAAGGGTATGGGGAGCATGACGCCAGAGGATAAAAAAATTGTACAATGGGCACTGGAAGTTACCGGTATCAATGAGTTTGCTACAAGAGGAGTCGACCAATTGTCAGGTGGTCAGCGTCAACGTGCATGGATTGCAATGGCGTTAGCCCAGCAGACGGATATTTTGTTCTTGGACGAACCAACGACGTTCCTTGACATGGCTCACCAATTAGAAGTGTTACAGCTCCTAGCTAAGTTAAATACAGAAGAGAAGCGTACGATTGTTATGGTTGTTCACGATCTAAACCATGCTACTCGTTATGCCGATCATGTTATCGCTATTAAAAAAGGGAAAGTAATGGCTCAAGGGACCCCTGCTGAGGTCATGACGCATCAAATGCTGTGGGATGTATTTGGCATTGAGGCTGACATTATTCCAGACCCTCGCAGTGGTGTTCCTCTATGCATTCCATACGGATTGGCTTCAGGAAGTGTTTCTGGTAAACCAAAGAAAGATAGTGTCATTTTAGATTCAAATGAAGAGAACGCGACCTTGGCTGTAGCGCGTTAGCACCACAGATCACCAGAAGAATCTCAAAAGCAAAGAGCTTGTTTCCTCGAAAAAATGAAGAGGTGACAAGCTCTTTTTTTGTAAAGGATTTCCTACATAACCCGTTACAGGAGAGTGTGGGTCCCCCCAGAAGAATTATTTTTGAATATCTGCTAGAACACCATCCCATAAGGAAATGCGGCTATTAAGGGATTGAATAGCTGTTGCTTCTGCTTCTTTCCATTTTTGGGCATCTTCTTTACAAAGAGAAGCAAGAAGTTTTTCAGCTAAAGGTCCATGTTCATCTCCATCTAGCTCAATGTGACGATTTAGATAATACAACAGGCAAGCAGGAGCTTCTCCTTTGGAGGTCAATTCCTGTACAAGTACCTGAAACATGTCTGGTATAATATCTTCACGACCAAAGAAAAAGGCAGCACAAACCTCGTGGGTTCCCCCCTCTTTAGCCAAGTGAAGGGTTTGTTTTACAAAACGCTGTACACTGTCAGGAGCGTTGCATAATGCTAGAGCTTCATCAGGAGAAGTACCCTTTTCTAGCAACCCCAGAAAATGCTCGATCTTAGATGTATCAGCCCCTACTTCCTTCATAGCCTGCAAGTACAGCTCAAAGTGACTGGTAAAGCCGCCATTGCCATCTTCATCAGTTTCTTCTCCGAGTACAATTTCATTAATGAAACGAGCATATGCAGCATGAGGAGCAGGAAGCCAAGGTACACTTGTGCAAGTTACATCTAATTGTAAACGTTTTAATAAACTCATAAAATCCCATACAGCGAACACATGGTGTTCCATAAAGGTACGAACGCTTTCCGGTGTCTGCATAGCAATCGAAATTGGATGAGAAATCAGTTGTTGGCGAACCACGTCAACCTTTGGCATGGACATAAGTGTTGTCATTTGAAAACTCCTTTGTTATCGAGCTTAGTTGGTAAAATCTTCTTCGTACCTATAATTATCGCATAAATAAAAATAGGCAAAATAGCAGTGTGACAATTGTCACTCATTTGCCTTATTTATGTAGCCAATTGGTAAAAATTATGGGTAAATAGTAATATCAGCATGAAGCAAAAAAAAGATAATAAGATGTAGGTAAGAAAATGAAACATTATGGGGAATCTTTAAGTCAAACAAGTAGCATAAGAAAAATGAACAAAGTAACAATAGCGGAACCTGACGAAAAAAGCGAAGGGATTGAGTACAAATGTTACGAAAAACGACAGCAGTAGCCGTAATGGGGCTTACACTTGTAGGCTCAGCTATACCAGGCATGGCTCAAGCAACAGTAAAACCGGTGTCCACTTCTCTTATGATAAATCAACAGAAGGTAATCAAACACTCACCATTGATTAGTGTTAACCAACGGACAATGATTAACCTACAGGAATTACGTAATATAACAGGCGGTCAGCTCACAGAAAAAGCAGGAACCTATCAATTGAAGGTTCAGCAGAAATCTCTGATATTTCAGACTGGTAAATCTACTGTAACGGTGAATGGAAAAGAACAAAAGGTAGAGCAGGGAGCTGTGCTTTATCAGGGCAAGGTGTATGTGCCCCTGCGCTGGACAATGGAATCCTTATCCGCACAAGTAAAGTGGGATGGTAAAGCGGATGAAATTCAGGTTACAAACCTACCCGTGGTTCAGGGAGAGAAGCCTGCTTCTACCTTCCAAACACTGACAGAAGAGCAATTAAGCGCGGAGGAGAAATCTTTTATCGAAAGCGTTAAAGGAGAACGCGGGGTTCATCAACAGGGTGATTTATATGTGATTGCCTATGGAGAAGCTCCTAATCCTGGGTATGGCTTAGTTGTGGATCATACGGAACAAAGCTGGGAAATGCTAAAAGTATACGTAAAACAGACCAAACCAGAGGCAAATAAAATGTATCCGATGGTCATTAGCTACCCTTATGTCGCGGGTAAGATCAGTACGCCACCTTATACAACGGTCACCTTCTATGATGTAGATACGGGCAACGTGCTATTTGAAGGGGATAAGAACACACCTCAGAAAGGGAAGTAAGGTGTGTTGCCTGAGGAGAACTTTGAGAGAAACTTTATAATAATCGAAAACGCATCCGACTACTCAGGATGCGTTTTCGCTGTTACGTTTTATCAGAGGTGTAAATGTTCCATACGTCAACACACGCCAGCTCCATTCCAGTGGACCCATGGTAAAAATCGACAACCATAGGTAGCTGGCTAGCATTTGTAGTGCATAAATACCAAGACAGATTAGCGTAGTTTGCAAATGGCCCAGCTTGCCTGAAAGATTACATAAATCACGCAACGCAATAATGATCAGAGTTTGCCCGATATAGTTCGTTAAAGCCATGCGACCGTAATACTTTAAGGGAGCTAACCATTTCTGCACAGTTGTTTGCTGTAGCAGGCGGATAATGGTAGTTACATAAAATACAGCCATCACGAGTCCAACAAAGACAATGCACAGGCCGTAATTGTGTAAGGCATGAATATATGAGTCATCGAAGTCAGTTGAAGCTGTTTTTGTCAAGAGCACATATTGAACAAAAAGCCCGACTATCATGAGAATGAAAGAAACCATTTGCCATTGCTTTATCTTGGGCATAAAGTCTGGAATATTTCGGAAGACTCCGTATTGTCCGATAGCAAGCCCTAACAAAAATAATGGGAAAACAACAAGAATCTTTCCTCCCAAAATAGAGGTAGGAATAAGCAGAAATAATGAAAGCAGTAGATTTTTTTTGGCCGATAAACGATAAAAAGGCAGTAATACAAAGCCAAAAATAGCATAGATGAATAATGCTTCTCCCGGCTGCAATAGCTGATGAAGATATCCAATCGCGAATAGGACTAGCAACCGGCGAATAAATAGCAATGTACTTTTGTGCCCTTTTGCTTGAGAGCGGCTTTTAAAAATATAAAATCCTACTCCAAATAAAAATGAGAAAATAGCAAAAAAACGAGATTCTACGGTGAAGTTAAGCATGTGCTCAATAAAAGCATTTGCACTGCTAACAGGGGCTGACTGTACTTTCATTAAAGCCAAGATATTAACAAGAAGAATACCCATCAGAGCAAAACCACGAAGATAATCAAGGGTATCGATCCGATCTTTTTGTGTGAAATCGTTCATTACTTACTCCTTCTTTTGTGATGTCATCTCATCTCAATTTACTATAAGGAAATGCAGTGTTTCGTAACATCGATCCAGATTACCCTAAGCTTACAGGTTTGTAAGCATAAAAAAGGAACCAACTGGTGTATCCCAGCTCGTTCCTTTTTTATGTATACAGAAAATGAAATGGTTACTGAGAGGCGGGAGAATACGCGTCCGACTCAGATTCTGGCTCTGGTTCTGGCAGGTGATGCACTCTGCCTACATAGATCGCTAAAAGACCGAAGCACAGTATGCCACTGATTATAAATGGCAAGCTATGTGAGAAGGTAAAGAGCCATCCAGCTAAAATGGGACCTGCAATTCTCCCCATGGTATCCATGGCGCTCATGTTCCCGGATGTAGCCCCCTGTCCATCGTGCGTACGTTGCGAAATCATGGCGGTGTTCGTAGTTCGCATCATACCTTGACCTAGACCAAATAAGCAAAGGGTGAGTGCAAATTCTAGGAAAGTAGAAGCGAGTAAAACACAGAAGAATCCTAGAACATAAAAGAATATTCCTGTAGCCAGCAATTTTGATTCACCAAATCGTTTTACTAATTTGCCAATCCCGCCCTGTAAACTAGCGGAGATTAAGCCCATGATAAGAAACATATAGCCCATGTCCTTGGAGGTCAGATTGAATTCATATGATATGTATAAAGCAAAGACCGTCTCCATCGCTGCAAAAGCAAGCGAAGTAACCAGCATGATCTGATACAATAATCCTAGGTTACTAAAAATGGCTCCCAATGAACTGATAGGCTTTTTCTTAAGGTATTTACCGCGCTTTTCCTTGGGCAAGCTCTCTGGAAGTAAAATCCATGTGAAAACGAATGTAATAAAAGCTAGACCTCCTGAAACGAAGAATGGCAGTGACAAGCTAACGTCTCCTAGGATACCGCCGAGCGCGGGACCGAATACGAAGCTAAGACCTACACCTGCTCCTACAATCCCCATTCCTTTTGCCCGTTCCTTTGGCGGAAAAATATCTGCTACCATTGCTGTGATGGTTGGGATACCCGCAGCGGAAGTAATCCCAGCAAGTACACGGTAAAACAGCATTTCGTAATAGCTACTTGAAAATCCAAATAGAATAAAGCTGGCAGAAAATCCAAATAGGGCTAAAAGGATAAACGGCTTTCGTCCATAGCGATCCGATAAGCGTCCCCAGATGGGAGCAAATATAAATTGCATGATATTATAGCTGGCAGATAATATCCCCAATTGTGTTGTGGTCGCCCCAATTTCCGTAACGAAAAAAGGCAATATAGGGATAATAATTCCAAAGCCAAGCATCATTAAAAAGATAATGCTAAAGAGAAGGAAGAGATGTTTCTTTTCCACAGGAAAAACCTCTTTTCTATACAATAAAAAAGTTCAAGCTACTCTCCACCATACGAAATGGACGGAAAGAAGTCAAGGTGAGAACTGGGGTCTGATGCAGTTGACATGTTATAATGAAAGCACTTGGAAGTAAGGCAAAAGGAGAATGAATGAAATGGCCAGTAAGATGTTATATTATCTCGCAGCAGAAGAGGATCATTGGTTGGATGAGCTGTTAGATTATTTTCCTATTATGAATGCAACGGTACCTACTAAGAAGTCGCTTCAAATGATAGAAGAGCAGTTGAAGGCAGGCGAAATTACTCAGTCTGTGCTTGTGATCAATGTGTCTGGATTGGAAGACCGTCTACCTACTTTACTGGAAGAATGTCAAGAGCTTGAACATGTGCAAAAGCAGCCTCTTTACCTAGTAGGCATAAAAGAGGGAGAAGAGGAACAGTGGAGAAATAATTATCCAGAGGCGAAAATTGTTGCCATTACTGGTTTCCTTGTCGAGTTTGACTTTGAAGCCGTATGCCGAGAAATGGAAGCTGATTTGGGAGGGAAATAAATGAGCGATAGAGATACGTTTCATCTTCCTGAGTTCTTACGTCGTTTTCAAATCATGATTTATACCGGAGATCCGCTGGGTGATTGGTTGATGATTGAAGATGAGATCCGCGATCTACTGACATCTAAGGTCATTGATAAAGAAGAGTTTTCTCTTGCGATGAAAGAAATTGATAAACGTAAAAGAATGTATGCTGATGAAACTCAGTGAAAGTAAGACATAGCGCTTGGTTTTCTCTCATAAAAAAGCTAGTTATGCAACACACTAACCTAGCATGTAATGATAGGGAATTGTTACGTTTCATAGAAAATACTCTGTTTTTGTAAAGCGCTTTTACTCTATTCGCTTTTCCTATGTTATAATCACACTGCAGTTACTTGTAGGGGGGAATTAACCGTAATGACTACTCAACAAATGAATGTAGATCAATTGGCAATCAATACTATTCGTACACTATCAATCGATGCTATTGAAAAGGCGAATTCTGGACATCCAGGAATGCCAATGGGATCGGCGCCTATGGCACACGTGTTGTGGAGCCGTTTTATGAAAGTAAGCCCGAAAAATCCATCATGGATTGATCGTGATCGCTTTGTATTATCTGCTGGTCACGGTTCTATGCTGTTGTACTCTATGCTGCATCTCATGGATTATGGCGTAAGTATGGATGACTTGCGTAACTTCCGCCAATGGGGAAGCAAAACGCCTGGTCACCCTGAATTCGGCCACACTCCTGGTGTAGATGCAACAACAGGCCCATTGGGACAAGGAATTGCGATGGCTGTTGGTATGGCGATGGCTGAGAGACATTTGGCCGCAACATACAACAAAGATAACTATGAACTAATTAATCATTTTACATATGTTATCTGTGGAGATGGAGACTTGATGGAAGGCGTTTCTTCTGAAGCTTCTTCTCTAGCTGCTCATCTTAAACTAGGTAAAATGATTGTTCTTTATGATTCTAATGATATTTGTCTAGATGGCGATCTAAGCCAATCCTTCACAGAAGATGTAGCTGCACGTTACAAAGCGTACGGCTGGCAATATATCCGTGTAGAAGATGGAAACAATGTGGATGCTATCGAAAAGGCTTTGGCTGAAGCACGTACAGATTTGGAGCGTCCAACACTGATTGAAGTGAAAACAACAATTGGTTTCGGTTCTCCAAATAAAGGCGGGAGCAGTGCCAGCCACGGTGCCCCACTTGGTACAGACGAGGTTGTTTTAACAAAACAAACCTATGCATGGGAGCATGAAGCATTCCACGTGCCACAAGAGGTAAAAGAGTACTACGCTACTCTAGTAGAGGCAGGTCAAAAGAAGGAAGCAAAATGGAATGAGCTGCTAGCAGCTTATGAAAAAGCTTATCCGGAACTAGCTGCACAATTTAAACAAGTAAGTAATGGAGAGGTATCCAAAGATTTTGATGCTGATCTACCGACTTATGAAATTGGCAGTAAGCTAGCGACTCGCGCGGCTTCCGGTAATGCAATCAATGGATTGGCAAAACGCATGCCTAACTTAATTGGTGGATCCGCTGACTTGGCACACTCTAACAACACTCTAATTAAAGGTGCTAAAGACTTCTTGCCGGGTTCTTATGAGGGGCGCAATCTTTGGTTTGGTGTTCGTGAATTCGCTATGGGAGCGGCTCTAAATGGAATGATGCTGCACGGTGGTGTAAAAGCTTTCGGCGGTACGTTCTTCGTATTCTCCGACTATGTTCGTCCGGCAGTGCGTTTATCTGCTCTTATGAAGCTGCCTACCACATATGTATTTACTCATGACTCTATTGCAGTTGGGGAAGATGGACCAACTCATGAACCGATTGAGCATCTAGCTGCCTTCCGTGCTATGCCGAACCTAACTGTGTTGCGTCCTGCTGATGCGCATGAAACAAACGAAGCTTGGCGTTATGCGGCTATGAGCAAAGACGAGCCTATTGTACTAGCTTTAACTCGTCAAAACCTGCCTATCTACCAAGAGACCAAAGACTTGGCTCGCGAAGGTTTAGCAAAAGGTGCTTATGTTCTAAAAGAGGCATCTAATGGTGAGCCTCAGGTTGTATTGATTGCTACCGGCTCCGAGGTATCTCTGTGCATGGAAGCTCGTGAAAAACTAGAAGCAGACGGCATTCCAACACGTGTCGTAAGCATGCCTAGCTTTAATCTATTTGATCGTCAATCTAAAGAGTACCGTGACTCTGTGATTCCTCCGCATGTTAAAGCACGCGTTGGCGTAGAGATGGGTTCTCCACTAGGTTGGGAGCGCTACACAGGTGACCATGGAGCAATTATTGCTATTAACCAATTTGGTGCTTCTGCTCCTGGCGAGATTATCATGAAAGAATACGGCTTTACTGTTGAAAATGTCGTGAAAACAGCACAAAGCTTAGTAAAATAAGAAGTTACCATGTTTACTAAAGCCTCCTCTCTTTTAAGTAGAGGAGGCTTTAGACATGATTTTTCCCCTATAGACATAAAAGCTGTGACCGCTTTTATCCGATTTTTCGCACCTTTTCTCATTGACTTTTAATTCTGCTCTTCTTAAAATAAGTGAGAATCTTTTTAATTACAATGATGAGAAACTTGCTTGTATGACTACATGTAAGTGGCGAAATTTTCAAAAGAGATGATCAGATATGCAT
The DNA here is from genome assembly GCF_010748895.1 of Brevibacillus sp. 7WMA2. Classification (NCBI taxonomy): domain Bacteria; kingdom Bacillati; phylum Bacillota; class Bacilli; order Caryophanales; family Paenibacillaceae; genus Brevibacillus; species Brevibacillus sp. 7WMA2. The sequence continues at coordinate 3,017,605 of NZ_CP048799.1, read as the reverse complement.
TTCTTTTTTTCGTTCGCCCCCTATCCGTTGGATGGGGGGTTTTGTGTTTGCAAAAATCGATGTAAGGAGAAAGGAAGGCAACAAAAATGCTTAAGTATGCTCTGTTGGTTTTTTTAGGGGCTTGTAGCTATGGAGGCTTGTCGACCATTATTAAGCTAGGTATGAAGGAAGGCTTTCAGGTAAGTCAGCTAGTAGGTAGTCAATTTTTTATTGGATGGTTACTGTTAATCCTTCTGACATTGCTGTTTAATAGAAAGCGTGTGCCTGTACGCTCTATTTTGCAATTGATAGCAGGCGGATTTGCATTAAGTGGCACCACCATCTTTTATAATTTGTCTGTAGCCGAATTACCTGCGTCGATTGCAGTAGTCCTCTTATTTCAGTTTACGTGGATTGGCGTCCTCTTAGAAGCTGTCGTGGATCGGAAAAAGCCCAGCAAGGAAAAGATATTTTCCATCGTTGTATTGCTTATGGGAACAGCTCTTGCAGGAGGATTACTAGAGCGTGGATTTGAATCACTTTCGTTAGCTGGTATCCTATATGGTTTATTATCGGCGGTGACATTTGCGCTCTATATTTTTGCTAGTGGTCGATTGGGCTTGGATGTTCCCGTGTTTACAAAAAGCTTAACTATGGTTACAACGGCTGTGATTATTGTATTTACGGTGTTTTCCCCATCCTTCTTAGTGGATGGAGCTTTAGGGCAGGGTCTGTGGATGTATGGCTTGGCGCTGTCTTCCTTAGGTATAATTATTCCCGTTGTCTTTTTCTCGATAGGAGTACCAAAGGTTGGTTCTGGATTGGGGACGATTCTTGGTGCAGCAGAACTTCCAGCCGCAGTGATTGCCTCTGTAACCGTATTAGGAGAACATGTAAGCACGCTCCAATGGAGTGGTATTCTGCTGATATTATTGGGAATCGCTATACCTCCTTTGATGCTAAATAAGAAACAGACACGGCAGGCAAAAGCTGCTATTCATTAAAAGGAAGTACATTATATATTCTATAGCTTTTATCTTCAGCTAAACGAACCTCTAAACGAAATTCTTTTGGCAGGAATTGTTTGGTACAAAGCAGCCACTTTATACTATCATGGTAGAGTGGCTGTTTTGTATCTGTGGTTCAATTTTGGAAAGCAGGTGAATATACATGATACATCTAGACAAGCCAGATTATTTACAAACAGGCACGAAACGGCAAAGGCAAGCATTTATTGTGTTACAGGAGCTTGATTTGTTTAAACAGCTGTCTTCCTACGATCCGATACTGACAGGAACGATTCCACTTGGAATTGAGATAGCGACAAGTGATCTCGACATTATTTGTCAGGTGAATGATTCCGATCTGGATCAGTTTACACAGCAGGTTGTAAAGGCGTATGGAGATTGTACAAATTTTCAATTGGAGTTTGTCGATGAACTACGAGGAGGAAGAGCACTCGTTCTATCGTTCTCTTATCAAGAGTGGCCCATTGAAATTTTTGGTCAATCGATACCTGTACGACAACAGAATGCATATCGACATATGATTGTTGAAGAACGGCTGCTGCATTTGGCAAAGGACTCGGCACGTGCTGATATTCAAATTTTGAAGGAACAGGGATATAAGACGGAGCCTGCTTTTGTTCACTATTTTCAACTGGGTGGGGATGATCCCTATGAGCGTATGCTAGAGCTTTACGGTTGCACAGACAGCCAACTGCTTAAGCTCATACACCCATCAAAAAGAACCGAGGGCAGCTACTAATTAGATGCTGCATTGTTTCGGGTCAGAAACTTTTTTTTGACTTAATCGTCTAAAAAGGTGGAGAGAGGAAAGAAATCTGGAGGTAATATATGGCTCAAGCCAAGAAGAAAAAAAAGAAAAAACAAGTAAATAAATGGATAATGCTTATTATTGGATTTGCTGTCTTTTTAATTTTATCCGTCATCGGAGGTTACTTCGCTCTCTTATATGCGGGCGGTAAAATGGTGGAGATGGATGAAAATAAATTAAGAGACATTAAACTGGAAGCAACCAAAATAATGGATGTGAACGGTAAAGAGCTATCCAAATTATATGTTCTAGAGGATCGTGAATACGTCACAATCGACAAAGTGCCTAAAAAGTTGGTGCAAGCATTTGTGGCTGTAGAAGATAAACGCTTCTTTGAGCACAATGGTGTAGATATGATCCGGATCGGTGGAGCGATTTGGAAGGATATTCGAGCAGGCAGTGCAGTTGAAGGAGCAAGTACAATAACCCAACAGCTAGCGAAAAATGTGTTTCTCTCTCATGAAAAAACGTTCTGGCGAAAAACGAAAGAGGTTAGTATTGCCATTAACCTAGAGAACAGATTCACGAAAGATCAGATTATGGAGATGTATCTAAATAAAATTTATTTAGGTCATGGTGCTTATGGAATTAAGGCAGCCGCTAATTATTACTTCGGTAAAGAAAAGGCGGAACACCTGGACACTCTAACGACTGCTGAAATTGCTCAGTTAGCGGCGATTCCAAAGGGACCGTCTATCTATTCTCCATTTAACAATCCGGCTAAATCTAAAGAACGCCGTGATACGATCATTCGCTTAATGGCCGAACAAGGAATCATTACGGTGCAGGAAAAAGAGGCTGCTCAACAAGAAGCGCTTCCTACTAAAAAAGTCACCGTGGGCAATTCGTATCAGGCATTCCTTGATTACGTAGTTGATGAGGCCGAAGAACGCTATGGCATTGCTGAGAATGAGCTATATAGCGGAGGATATCAAATCTATACGACGCTAAATACCGATGTACAGGATGCAATGGTGAAGAACTTTGAGAATGCCAAGAATTTCCCGAAGGATGGAAGCACCAATCAGGTTGATGCCGGAATGGTAGTTCTCGATGCTAAAACCGGTGGTATTGCCGGCATTGTAGGTGGCCGGAACTATGTGCACAAGGGCTGGAATAATGCGCTGAGTCTGCATCAGCCGGGTTCATCCTTTAAACCATTAGCTGTTTTTGCACCAGCATTAGATACAGGGAAATGGCATGCAGGCTCTCAGTTAAGTAACAAACGTCAAAGCTTTAATGGCTATGAGCCAAGGAACTGGAATAACCAATACAGTGAATCCATACGTATGGATAAAGCTGTTCAGATGTCACTCAATGTTCCTACGGTCTGGTTGTTAAACGAAATTGGAATTGATAATTCCTTGAAGTACATCAAGGATTTTGGTATTTCGCTTGATCCGACCGATCGTAATTTATCCATTGCATTGGGTGGTTTGCATAAAGGAACATCACCACTGCGAATGGCACAAGCGTATACAGCATTTACAAATGGCGGTGTAGTAAAAGAAGCACATGCCATTGATAAAATTAAAGACCTCAGAACAGGGAAAGAAGAGATTAGACCTGTAAAGGAAACACAAGTTATTTCACCTAATGCCGCTTGGGAAATGCACGAATTGCTGCGTAATGCTGTTCAAAGCGGTACGGGTACCAGTGCGAAAATGAAAAATTGGCCGGTAGCAGGTAAAACGGGAACCACGCAATCAGCCCTAAGCTCCAAGGCAAACAAGGATGCTTGGTTTGTTGGATATAACCCTAGGTATATCGGCTCCATCTGGATGGGCTTCCCAAAAGAGGATAAGGGCCACATTATGTATGATGGTAGCGGTAAGACGGCGCGTATGTTTAGCATCGTGATGCAGGAAGCGTTAAAGAATGAAAAACCAATGGATTTTGAACGACCAAATGGAGTAAGCGAACGTCACGAGGTAGAAGAGAATCAGGAAGTAGCAACCACACCACCTGCTCTGTCTGTTCGACTTACCATTGAAGGTTCTCAGCCAGTAGCCTTATTAATGTGGGATGATGCTAACGAAAAAACGACGGGTTATGATGTAATGCGTTATTTGAATAATCCTGAGTCGGCTGAAAAGATATCATCCAAGCAAAGTGGTAAAACCTTTGTTGATCAGGTTAAGGAAGGCGTCTTATACAAATACTTTGTTGTACCTTATGATGAAAATGGTAACCCTGGAAGCCCATCTAATATTGGAGAAGTAAATACCAAACAATTAGAAGAGCTTCTGCAAAATGGTGAAAATCAGCATGAGGAGAACAATAGCGGAGATAACCAAAACTCAACCGAGGGTGATCAATCCCCGAATAACGGTTCAAATGGATCTTCTGAGCAAGAAGGCCATGGAAACACTGATAACAGTGGCAATAGCAATTCGACACCTCAGGGTTTACCAAACGGCAATAACGGAGGAAATAATCAGAACAACGGACAGGGGCATGGACAGGGAAATGGCTCTTCAGGCAACGGTGCTGATCCCAATGCCAGTCAAAGACCAGCCGACATCCCAGACCCTACTCAATCAACTGATCCCTCCCAGCAAGGAGCAGGTAATTAATAGAGACTATGGTAAGATGAATAGAAGAAACTAACGAACAAAGATTGAAAAAGGCAACCGTAGCATAGGACGGTTGCCTTTCTTCATAACCAAGGTGTCCTGTTCCATTTCATATAGTTAGATTGACAAGATTATGACTATTTTCACAGACTGCAGTGCGTGTTAGAATGGTGATATAAGTTTTGTTGATAACTCGGAATGACTCGGAATGGTTCATACAACGAAACTGTAAATGGAAAACTGGAGGGATTCATGTGTCTACCTTTTCTCAAAAGGATTTGCAATCTTACTTCCAGGAGAAACTGGAACACGCGAAAGTTCACTTTGAACGGGCTCTTGACTGTAAACATACAGAGTTTGATGATTTATATCCATATATGAATGAACAGCCGCAATTTTTCTGGTATAAGCGATATGTAGCTTGGTCAGAGCTACTCACGGTAGTGAAGATGGCGGAAGAGCTTCATGTAGAATGGAAAACCTGTTTTTCTGCCAATCAGATCGAGTTTATTGAAGGGCGTGTCCTTCAAGGTAAAGTATTGGATCATTGGCATCCCGAAGAGGAAAGAGAAGTTGAAGAGGTAAGCCAGCTAGAAGAATAGCTGATACAGCTTTACAGAGGCATATAGAAAAAACGCGTAGCGATGATGTTACGCGTTTTTTTATTTTTGTAAGACAGTACCTATATAGAAAAAAGAGCCCCCAACAAGTGGAGGCTAATGACCAGTTTTTTAAAAAGAGGGTAAAAAAGAGAGAATTTTTATAGCAAGTAATTAACCGAAAATTACTGTGCTTTTAAAAACTTCACCTTTTGTTGCAGATTGGATACCAGTTGCTGGTGTTGTAGTATCTGTTACTTGAGTAGGAGCAGATACTGGAGTAAAGATAGAGAAATTTACTACTTCACCTTTTGTAGTGTCACTAGTAAATTCAGTTGGTACAACAACAGATGCAGGTGCAACTGTTTGTGGTGCTACCTGAACGTTAAAGAATGTTTGTGGTGCCATTGTTTCGCTTTTTGTTGCGTTCTCCTCAGCAGCAAATGCAGAAGACGCAGAGAATACACAGGCTAGTACAGTCATGCCTAAAATTAATTGTTTTTTCATAGAGTCCACCTATCCTTCCAAAAGTACATATATTTTTTGTATTGACCAGTCAGCACAAAAGTCCTTCAGCAATTATTATTTTACTCCTTTTATTTGATTTGTAAAGTAGTTATCTGCTGAAAAAGTGCTGTTCAATAAATTTTAAAATTTTGTAAAATATACAATTCATCATATATTATAAGCAATTAATGGAAAATATATACTGGTTAAAACTAGTTAACACATTAATACTTGGGTTTTTATTGCTTACTTAGGAAATTTTACACTAATTTTAAGAAAATGAAACAGCTTGCGTGCAAGAAAGTGCAAGTAACTATTCCCAATTTATTAGTTATTTTATTTTTCAGATAAATATAATTGATATATCTTTATATTTGAAATATTTTTGACATTATGGTGAATATATACAAAAAAAGCAACCATTCCAAAAGAATGATTGCTTCGCTCAAGACGTTATACGGTAAATAAGAATAATGATTAATTTGTGGGTGCTATTGGCTTACAAAGAGCCTCTGTGCGGAAGATGCGTTGTCCACGATTGGAAAAACGTTCTTCATATTCAGTCATCACATTCGTTGCAGCCTGTTCGGATGAATGAAGATCAAATGTGATATGGCGTAATTGAAACAGTTCGTTAGCGAATTGATTGAGAGAGAATTCAAACAGATGTTGATTATCTGTTTTTACATGAATTTCTCCATCTTGTTTTAGCACAGCTCGATATTGACGCAAAAAGGAGAAATGCGTCAGGCGGCGTTTGCTGTGACGTTTTTTCGGCCATGGATCACTAAAGTTTAAGTAAATACGATCTAATTCCTCTTGCTCAAACAGTTCTGTAATTTTGAAAGCATCAAATTGAACCAATTTTAAATTAGGAATTTCCTTTTGTTCCGTACGTTGGGCTGTGCGATACAGCACTTCTGCTTTTAACTCGATTGCGATAAAGTTGATGGAAGGAAAGCGAGCTGCCAATGTATTAATAAAACGTCCTTTACCACTGCCAATCTCAACATGAATCGGATTGTTATTGCCAAAGCAGTCTGACCATTTTCCCTTATATTGACTAGGATTATCTACATAGGTTGGAAATTGGCGCAGCATATCTTCTGCACCAGGGATATTGCGTAAACGCATAAAAACCTCCTTGCGAGCATTTGCAATTCATCGGGTCTAACTCTTCTACTTTATTATGCATGGACGCTGGTTTCAAGTTAATTTTGTTGCCATTCTTTTTGTTCCGGATGAAAAAGACTCCCTCTTCATAGGGGAGTCTGGATTTCAACGTTAAATTTTTAATACGCCGCCAGTTGATGCATTGGTGACTAGCTTAGAATAACGAGCAAGGTAGCCTGTTTTTACTTTTGGTTCGAATCCTGCCCAGCTTTCTTTGCGTTTTGCCATTTCCTCGTCAGAAATTTCTAGCTGTATGGTACGTGCTTCCATATCTATGCTGATGATATCCCCATCATGGACAAATGCAATCGGTCCGGCTTCAGCTGCTTCGGGGGAAACGTGACCAATACTAATTCCTCGGGAAGCGCCGGAGAAACGTCCGTCTGTTACGAGAGCTACCTTAGTACCAAGCCCCATCCCGACAATCTGAGAAGTGGGTGCAAGCATCTCCGGCATACCTGGTCCGCCTTTTGGTCCTTCATAACGAATAACCACAACATGTCCTTCTTTAATTTTTCCGTTTGCGATGCCTTCTAAAGCTTCCTCTTGAGAGTCGAAGCAAATAGCTGGCCCCACATGTTTTTTAATGGAAGGGTCCACGGCTCCCGTTTTAATGATGGAGCCTTCTGGAGCTAAATTTCCAAACAGAACAGCAAGTCCTCCGCGTTCACTGTAAGGTTTATCAAGAGGATGTATCACAGCTTCATCTAAAATCGCTGCTTCAGCTACATTCTCACGCAGTGTCTTACCAGTTACAGTAATGCGATCAGGATGCAGGATTCCTTCACGTTTCATGAGCTCCCGTAAAATGGCCGATACGCCGCCAGCATTGTGGCAATCCTCGATATGATAATCGGAGGCAGGAGCTAACTTGCATAGGTGTGGTGCGCGTTCAGCTACCTGATTGATTCTTTCTATGGGATATTCAAAGCCAGCTTCATGGGCGAGCGCTAATGTGTGCAGAACAGTATTTGTAGACCCACCCATCGCCATATCCAAAGCAAAGGCGTCATCTAGTGCATCCTTGGTAACAATATCGCGCATTTTGATATCATGTTTAATTAAGTGCATTAGGGCACTTGCAGTAGATGTAACAAGTTCACGACGTTTGGGAGAGGTAGCTAAAATTGTGCCGTTTCCTGGGAGGGCAACTCCCAATGCTTCAGCCAAGCAGTTCATTGAATTAGCTGTAAACATGCCTGAACAGGAACCGCAGCTTGGACAGCCATATTGTTCTAATTCCAACAGCTTATCATCATCAATCAGACCTGCCTGATGGGCTCCTACGCCTTCAAAAACGGAAGAGAGGGAGATTGAACGTCCATCGCTAGTTTTTCCTGCTTTCATTGGACCACCTGTGACAAAAATGGTTGGAATATTAACACGTAAAGCACCCATAATCATGCCTGGTGTAATTTTGTCACAATTCGGAATACAGATGAGACCATCAAACCAATGAGCCGAAACTACTGTTTCTAAACTATCAGCAATCAATTCTCGGCTTGGTAAAGAATACCTCATCCCGATATGCCCCATGGCAATTCCGTCATCTACTCCAATTGTGTTAAACTCAAAAGGAACACCGCCTGCTTCACGAACGGCTTCTTTTACGATCTTACCAAACTCTTGCAAATGGACGTGGCCAGGAATAATATCTATATAAGAGTTGCAGATGGCAATAAACGGTTTATCGAAATCCTCGTCCCGTACACCTGCCGCTCGTAGTAAACTCCGATGAGGAGCTCGGTCAAAGCCTTTTTTGATCATATCGCTTCTTTGTCTCATGTCGCCTATCCTCCAGTATGGTTCAGATATCGTAAGAGTTATTTCATTGGGAATGAAGCCGTACGACAACACCCTATCCAAAGTATTTTCACTATTGTAGCACTATACGAAAGTATGAAACAAGCAAAATGATCTGAACATTTGTTCATTTCGAGCAAGAAAAAATTGACAAAGAGTGAAATTGACTCAGCCTGTTGCTCGTATACTTAAGAGGAGGGATCTTTATAATGAAGAAGTTACCAAAAATAGTTAGAGAGTGGCTACCCATAATAGCTATTGCTCTTGTGCTGAGCTTTACAATCCGTACGTTTGTGGTTCAAGCTGTTTATGTTCCATCTACGTCTATGGTTCCTACCCTGCAAGTGGATGACCGTCTTTTCATTGAGAAAATATCCAATCCAGAAAACTTTCAATATGGTGATATTGTTGTGTTTTCCCCACCAATTCAGGGAAATAAGGACTTGTTTATTAAACGCTTGGTTGGAAAAGGAGGAGATACCATCGAGATAAAACAAGGTTTCTTGTATCGCAACGGTGTAAAGATAGAGGAACCATACTTAAAAGAAGCGATGAATTATGATTTCGCTCCTGTCCATGTACCGCCAGACAACTACTTTTTTTTAGGAGATAATCGGAACGGTAGTTTTGATTCACATTTATGGCCAACGCCATTTGTTGAAAAAAAAGCGGTGGTAGGTAAAGGTATCTTTTTATACTATCCGTTTAATCATATGCGAATCATGTAAAAAAACATGTGAAACAGAAGTGAAAGCTCGTGAAACAGTAACTGGTTTCGCGGGTTTTTATTTTGGGTGTTTTGGTATAATTATTCATTAATATGTATATTGTATTCATTTTATTTTTATTTGATATCTGCATAAACGTTGTAATATCCCAATACATAAACGCTTTTGTGTATGAAAGCAATGAATAAACGCGTAATTTTTAAAAAATTCAGATACACTAAAAACAGTGTTTCTAGGTGATACAATAACAACGAAACAAGTCTGATTGTAACAAGTTCTACATATTTGATGGAAGGAAGGGGATCAGATTGGGTACTCAAGGTAAAAAAGCTAATCGGATCGTCTATTTGATTCCCCTGTTAGCAACTTTGTTATGGGGAAGTAATTTCTTGATTGGCAAAAATATTTTACATCACGTCCCACCATTTACTCTTAGTTTTTTACGTTGGTCTTTTGCTCTTCTTGTACTGTTACCTTTTACATGGAAGTTATTGCGTGAAAATTGGGAATTTTATCTGAGGTTTTGGAAAGAAGTAGTAGTGATGGGCTTCTTGGGAATTGCATTATTTACGGGATTGGTGTATTGGGGGATGGAGCATACCAACACGGTCAATGCATCTTTACTTTCATCCTTATCGCCAATCTTTATCACTGTCGTTGCTTACTTTATGCTGCATGAGAGAATTACTAGCAACCAAGTAATTGGTATTCTTTTATCGTTGCTAGGCGTTTTGTGGATCGTCAGCAAAGGACACCTTGGAACCTTTGCTGACATTCGGTTAAATAATGGCGATATCGTATTGATTCTAAGTAATGCCCTGATGGCCATTTATTCTGTTATGCTTCGTAAAACAGCGGACAAGCTACCGGGGTTGATCGGCTTTACTTTGATTGTCTTTGCAGGTGTAATTACTACAGTGCCGTTGATGATGTTGGAGCTAAGCTATCGCCCTGTGCAGTTATTTCTCTGGGAGAATCTATGGTCAATTGCTTACTTAGGTATCTTCTCGTCGGTAATTGCTTTCTTTTGCTGGACGAAGTCAGTCCACTTTTTAGGACCAACAAAAGCTTCACCGTTTATGAATGTAGTGCCGGTTTTTGCTACCTTATTTGCTGTATTGTTTTTAAGAGAGGAGTTGCTTTTGTCTCAAATAATAGGCGGTGTGCTCGTGCTATTAGGTGTCTATTGGTCCTCGCGTCCGAAAAAAAGTCTTGCCTCGATTTCAAGCACGAATCCGCAGGTGCAGGAGTTAAAATTATAACCTTGTATGAATTTCGGAATTACATTACAAACTATACTCTAGCTATCTCAGATAGGCGGTCTTGATCCGAGGCATTTTCGGAACAGAGATTGCCTGTTTTTCTATTCAGGGATAGGAATGCCACATTTGGACATGTCTACTTTTGTTTCTACTGCTTTTTATGTATGATCGTAGAAGGTCATTGCCTATACCAATATGTCAGGATAGTAAAGGGGGCTTTATTAGATGCAAGAGGAGTGGCAACAAATTATGATGGAGGGAACCGATGAGGAACGTGAAATTCTTCGTTTAGCCCTACAAGCAATTAAGCAGAAGCGGGAGCGAAATAGTGCCTATCTATCTGGTTTCTTAGGATTGCAAGGAGCCTTTATTGATGAAAGAACCTATCAATTTGAGGTTCCGATCACTCCATATATGCATAACTCCCTCAAGATTGTGCATGGTGGTGTTACGGCCACATTAATTGATAACACGATGGGGTCTCTGATCAATAAGGTAATGGCTAAAGAGGGAAAGGCTGCTGTTACGAGCGATTTGCAAATACGTTATCTACGTCCTGGTAAAGGTCAGAAGCTAAAGTCAGTTGCTAAACTGATTCATCGAGGTGGACTAATGGCCGTAATGGAGGGGTCTGTCTATGACGATCAGGATCGGCTAATTGCGCATGGTACTGGAACCTTTGTCATAATTGACCGCGGAAGAATCTAGCTTATTCAAATAGAAAGTCTGGAATAAAAGATATAGATATGAAGAAAGATGAACAGATACAAGAGTGAGGAGAATTAGCCATGCTAGAAATTGCAAAAGAGGCAGCACTTACAGCGGGAGCTTATTTAAAGCAACGTTTTTCACAACAATTGTTTCCTGAATTGGAATCGCACAATGATGTCAAGCTAGTAGAAGATAGAGAGAGTGAAAGCCGCATTATTGAAGTAATTCACCGCCACTTTCCCGATCATTCTATTTACTCTGAAGAAATCGGTACGATTAGTCGAGGTGACGAGTATTTATGGGTGATTGATCCAATGGACGGAACCAATAATTTCTTCGTGGGACATCCTTATTTTTCTGTTTCGATTGCGCTAGAGCACCGTGGAGAGCTGATAGCAGGAGTGGTATACAATCCGATAGCTAACCAATTATTTTGGGCAGAGAAGGGCAAAGGAGCCTATTTAAATGGCACCCCAATGCAGGTCAGTAATAAAAATGTACTCGCCCGTGCAACAGGTTCTTACGTACGAGGTAGAGAGGCATTGACAAAAGAGCAAGAAATAGAGACCACTAGAGATTTGTTCCTACACACGAAACGTTTAATGAGAAATTATTCTCCTGCGCTAGATTTTTGTTTGCTGGCAAATGGCTGGCTTGATTACATTGTAATGGAAAAAACCAACATGATGGATGTGGCGGCTGGCGTCTTAATTGCACAAGAGGCAGGGGCGAAAATGACTGGTTGGTGTGCAGAAGCATTTACATATGAAGCTTATCATCCCGAATTACTGGTTAGCATGATTGTAAGTGGGGGAGCGCTGCAAGATGAGCTATGCAAGATGATGCGAGATTATTGTTAGCTATTTTTTTCTTGAAAAGATTGCCAAAACCCCTAATTTCTGATTACAATACGGAAGGAATTCTTCCACAAAGTAAGGGGGAGAGCTATGCCAAGATATAAGCGTGTACTGGTCAAATTAAGTGGTGGTGCTGTAGCTGGAGGCAAAGGATTTGGCTTTGATCCAGATAGGCTGACACACATTGCGGATGAAGTAGAGGAACTGTTACGGTTAGGCGTGGAGGTAGCTATCGTCATTGGTGGGGGCAATATTTTTAGAGGGAATATGGCCAATGAATGGGGGATTGGCCGTGTGGAAGCGGATAATATCGGCACCATGGCAACGGTTATTAACAGTCTTATGCTCAGAGGTGTGTTGAACAACAGAACTGATCATGAGGTACGTGTGATGACTGCTAATCCAATTAATTCAGTTGCCGAGCCATATATTCGTCTGCGAGCGATGCATCATTTAGAGAAAGGACATGTCATTATCTTTGCTGGCGGAAATGGTCAGCCTTATGTCACAACAGATTATCCTGCCGTACAGCGCGCTTTAGAAATGGAAGCTGATGCGATCCTTGTTGCCAAGCATGGGGTAGATGGTGTACTCAATGGAGACCCGCGCATTTTGGCAAAAACAAAGCTGTATGAATCGCTTTCCTATGATGATGTGATTCGTCAGGGATTGAAGGTAATGGATCAATCTGCCATCATTTTGGCCCGTGACTATGCCTTGCCTATCCATGTTTTTAATTTTGATAAGAAGCATGTCATGAAGCGGATTTGTGAAGGTGAGAATCTAGGAACACTGGTTTCGGATCAGGTTGGTACTGTACTTTCATCTCATTAAAAAGGAAAGACGGGCTTTTTGCCGAATCTTTCTTTATAAAGGAAAGAAGAACCTCCTGTACATAGCGGGAGGTTTTCCTACACTCACTTATAATGATTCGGTTATTTATTATAAGTAAGAAAACTTTGAATCATCTGCAAAAAATACAGCGCTTACAACCAGAAAAGGTAGAGGGGAGAATAACATGATTTTGAATCAAACAGGAGTACGAATTGAACAGCAGCTCCAATTTTTAAGAGAAATTGATCAAATGAAGCATATCTACCGACAGACCTTACTTTTGAATGGCTCTAGGCGTGAAAATGATGCTGAGCATTCATGGCATGTAGCGATGTTAGCAATGGTTTTGCAAGAGCATGCTAGTGATACTGAGGTGGATTTGTTACGAGTGATAAAAATGCTGTTACTGCATGATATTGTAGAGATTGATGCGGGAGATACATATGTGTACGATGATCGGGGATATCTTGACAAAGAGGCACGAGAGAGGGCTGCTGCTGATAGAATCTATGCCTTATTACCTGGCGATCAGGAGGTAGAGTTTAAGGGCTTGTGGGAAGAATTTGAACAAAGGATTACTCCGGAGGCCCGATTTGCTGTTGCTCTCGATCGGTTTCAACCCTTGTTATTTAATTATTACACGGAAGGGGCCACCTGGAAAACCAATCATATTACAAGGGATCAGGTGATTAAGCGAGTGAAGCAACCGATTCAGGAGGGGTCTGAATCACTTTGGACATATGCTGAAGAGCTGATTAACAGTGCGGTAGAAAAGGGATATCTACTGGCGTAATAGATCAAGAAAGACCGTAGAGGAATCGCTCTACGGTCTTTTCTTACATCAGATGCTTATTTTGTTTTTGTTTCAGGAGCTTTTGGTTTAGCCTCAGGAGCTTTTGGTTTAGCTTCGGCCGCTTTGTCTTTAGCTTCAGCTGCTTTTTCTTTTGCTTCTAGGGCTTCCATTTCAGCTTCAAATGCTTTCATTTCTTCTTGTTGTGCTTGTACTTCCTTAATGATCTTATGGAAGAAGCCTTTTTCATCAAAGTTTTTGATGGCGTCTTTATCTTTCGCTAGATCAGCGAAATTAACTACGTCGTTTTTACTAGGAACTACGAATGGTGTTGCTTTGCCAAAGTTCCATTGGTAGCTATCGCCAATGAAGCCAAATGTAATTGGAGTTGCATCTTTCGCTGTAGCTTTTGGATCTTTCATAGTAACATCAAGTGTTACAGTAGAACGTACTGGCAATTTATCCTTATCGATCCAGTAGTCTAATTTCAGCTTCAGGTTTTGTAGCCCGCCTTCTGTTTTAGCTAGCTCTACTAGCTTTTCAGGGCTGTTTTCTTTTTCAAAATCAGCAATGCCTACTTTTGCAGCAGCGATCATTAAGTCTACTTGATCAGTGGCATTTTTACGATATTCTTCGTCTTTTAGAAGAGTTTTCTTCGCTTCAATAGCTTTATCTGAGAACTTGGTAGCCATTGTGGTCAAATCAATAGCAAAAGAGCGAACCTCTGGATTAACTGTTGCATCTTTGGCAATGTAGTAAGCAAGTTCAATCAGATTTTTCGTATCTAGCTCAATGATCAGGTGGGTTGCTTTTAATTCCTCACCGTTTGGTAATTTAACCGTTTCTTCGCCTTTGTTTTGTACAGAGGAGCCTTTAAAGTCGAAGCCCTTGATATATCTGTTAGCGAATTTCATGGAGAGGTTGTTTACATCTTCGCTGAATTTTTTCACAAGCTCCGGATCTATGTTGTTTGTTTCAGTCAATTGCATATCTTGTGCATATTTCAAATATTTCTTATCGATAGGGGATTTCACATAGATATCTTGTTTATCTACGATCATTTCAATCGATGCTTTGTCTTTACCTTCCCATACTTTGTGGTCCCGTAAAGCTTTATCGTTGTTGAGAGACATTGTTAGTTTAGAACTTGCAGTGTCGCCTTTCACACCTTCAAACGAAATACCTTCTTTTACGCTTTCTAGAATTCCAACTTGTTCATCTGTTAACGCCTTTTGTTTTTTCAAAACTTCATCAAAATTCCCAGTTAGTTTAAAGGAACCAGCAAGGTTGTAGCTTCCTTTTTCCATACTATTTACGGTTGCATCTCGAAGTAGTGTCCCATCGGTTGAGCATCCTGTCATTACTAAAACAGATGATGCCAATACAGCAGCCCCTACAGTTGTTTTTTTCATAAAAAAAGCACCTCTTTTCAAATTGGGTAGTCATGGATGAATATTCTAGGTTGTAAAATAATTTCCTTCAAAAGGTTATACGCATGAGAATGCAGATGGTTTCGAATTTTGTTCAAAAAATTGAATTGACGCCTCTGTTTGCCCTTTTCGTGATAAAATGGATGACGTACCCTTCTGTGCAACAATAGGAAGCAGAAGGACGAGGAGTAAAAGTAAATTCCTCAATATCGCTTCTCTGAAGTTTATCGGGAAAAGCAGCCAGTGACACAGTGAAAAAGACAGAAAAGCCAGCTTTTCTAAATTAACAGAGGAAGAGAGGACTAGTAGAGATGGCTAGTTTGTTTGAACGTTTAAAGAAATTTTGGCAAGAAATGATGGAAGTAGAGGTAGAAGTACATGAGCAGGATGATAATCGGGAAGCTAAACACGTTCCTATAGATGAAGAGCAACCGATAGAATTTGTTAGCCGTCAACCGAGGCAGACTTCTTCTACGAGGGCACGCACCAAAAATATTTACCCAAGGAATCATAACGAGCAGGAATTAAACGAGTTCATGGAAAGAACGCGTCCCCGATTTTTCCGATTTCCTGTCGTGCCGGACAGTGAGTTTGAAAAGCAGAGGAAAACGAAAAGGCGCTTAACTGATATTGCTTCGGATAAGATGCCATCCCAGTATCAGCGTAATCAGGGTCAAAGTGAGCAGGGGCTATGGGATTCCAGAGAAAGCAGGAACAATACAGATTATGCTTTTACACAACAGGAACGAATTGCGTCAGAATCAGAAGGCCGCCAGAGATGGAAAACGGGTTCTTTAGAACAGCCTGTGACAGATAGCTACGCTCAACGAGGACAAAAGGAATCCGATTCACGCTACAGTAGACATTCCTCTCATGCTACTTATCAGGAAGAGCATGTGCCTAGCTCAACCTCGGGGGATAGTTACAATCAATCTGAGCCGAACAGCTTTAAAAAGCCTTTTGCACCTACAGAGCTGTTCTCACCGATCTATGGGAAAATTAAAGAAGGAGATAACACGGTTAAAAAGGAACAGATTCGACAAGCCCGAATTAACGAGGACGGGCAGATTGTGATTGTAACGGTGGATGAACCGGTTCGGGAAGCAGAACATGAGGAGTATGAAAAGCCAGAAGTTGATTCTTTAAGAGAACAGGCTGCTGCTTTGGCAGCTCAACGATTGCAAGCAGCAAGGCAAGGTAAAACGTCTGAGCTAAGCGTACAAGAGAAAGTATATCGTCCAGAACTGGAAGCAGCAGATATTAGTAAACCTGAGGCAGTGGAACAAGCTGAATCAGAAGTGTTAGAGGCTGTTGAACCAAAGGTATTGGAACAAGTAGAACCAGAAGTACCAGAGGGCATTAAGCCAGAAGCCGTTTTTGAGCAAGTAGAACCGGAAATGTTAGAAGATGTTAAAGCAGAGGCAGTGAAGCAAGCCGAATCAGAAATGTCAGAGGCTGTTGAACCAGAGGCAGTGGAACAAGCAGAACCGGAAATGTCAGAGGCTGTTGAACCAGAGATATTGGAACAAGCTGAATTAGAAGTATCAGAGGCAGTTAAACCAGAAATAACGGCCTATGAGCAGTCGGATACGCCAGCAGTTTCTAGTGAGCTAGTAGATTTTGAGCAACAGGAGCTAAAAAATGTTGTTTCCGTTCAACATGAAATGAGTGGGGCAGTTCATGCAGGGGATGTAATGCTCAAACAGGAGCATGTACACAACCTTTCCATCTCGGATGAGAAGAATACGGTAGAGGAAAAGCAACCAGTTTTACCTATTCCCTTTTCCTATGTAGCAGCAAAAGAGGATAGTATCACTGATGAGGCTCATATAGACCGAGTAGAACAGGTACAAACAGTGGAGGAGCCGAAGACAACAGCGATATCTTCTGTTCAACCAGAAGCGCCTGTTTTTCCAGCAGTGCAACCAACAGAGTCTGAGCTAGTAGGAGAAGCATCCCTAAAGATATCGCCTAATGCTTCTCAAAATCATTCGGAAAAGCTGACATCTAGAGAAGATTTGCCCGAAGAACGACCCATGTATGAATTTCCGTCGACCTCGCTATTAACGCCTACTCAGGCTTTAACCGAGGATGATTACGAACATACATTGGATCAAAAGAATCTACTAGAGGAAACGCTAAGTAACTTTAACGTAAATGCAAATATAGTGAATATAGTTAAAGGTCCGTCAGTAACACGCTTTGAGTTACAACCGGCACCTGGGGTTAAAGTCAATAAAATTACTGGTCTTTCGGATGATATTAAATTAAATTTGGCTGCTAAGGATATTCGGATAGAAGCTCCTATTCCTGGACGAAATGCGGTCGGCATAGAGGTTCCAAATAACAAAAGCGAGCCGATCTTTATCCGCCGTATACTGGAATCAGACAAATTCAAGAACCATCCTTCGCCTCTTGCTATAGCGCTTGGAATGGATATTGGTGGAGAGCCGATCGTGGCTGATATTAAAAAAATGCCACACGGTTTGGTGGCAGGGTCTACTGGATCAGGGAAAAGTGTTTGTATCAATTCGATTATTATTAGTTTGCTATTTAAGTCCACACCAGAACAAGTACGATTGTTGCTGATTGACCCGAAAATGGTGGAATTGGCACCCTATAATAATCTACCGCATTTGGTTACTCCTGTTGTTACAGATGCTAAACAAGCAACTGCGTCTCTTAAATGGGCTGTAGAAGAGATGGAAAAACGGTATGCCCTGTTTGTTGAGGCTGGTGTTCGGGATATTGAACGCTACAACCAAACGACAGATGATCAATTACCGTATATTGTCATTATAATAGATGAGCTAGCCGATTTGATGATGGTCTCTCCGCAGGATGTTGAGGACTGTATCATCCGTATTGCTCAAAAGGCGCGAGCTTGCGGTATTCATTTATTGCTTGCTACGCAGCGACCATCTGTAGATATCATCACTGGGAATATCAAGGCTAACGTTCCTACACGTCTTGCGTTTGCTGTGTTCTCGCAAATTGATTCCCGGACGATTTTGGATCAAAGTGGAGCAGAAAGATTACTTGGAAGAGGGGACATGCTCTTTTTAGAAAGCGGAGCGCCTCCGATTCGTTTACAAGGAAATTATGTCAATGATGACGAAATTGATGCAGTGACATCTGTAATCAAGAAACAGCGCAAGCCAGAATATATTTTTACTAGGGAAGAATTAGAGGCTCAGGTCTCGTCCATTGAGATGGGAGATGACCCACTATTCCATGAAGCACTTGTATTTGTAGCCGAACAAGGGCAGGCATCGGCATCAAGCTTACAGCGCAGATTCCGTATCGGATACAATCGTGCCGCCCGTTTAATTGAAATGATGGAGGCTAGCGGTTACGTTGCAGGACAAAATGGAGGAAAGCCCCGTACAGTGCTAATTACGGCAGAGGATGCCCAAGCGTTAGGGGAAGGAAGTAATTTATTTTAGTGATTCATAAAAAAGCGGCCAACTATTAGGAGGTTGTGAAATGGAAGTGAATCATGATCAAAAGTCGTACCAGCTTGTTACCGATGAGCTGGCGCTATTTAATGAAGAGTACTATCTTTCTGTATGGCGTATCTCGATTCCTACAACTCAAGACGTGACAACCTCTGAACGATTTAACACACTGTTTGCTTTTGAAAATCCTGATATCGAGCTTTCTGTAGATGTATCGGAGGAAGCGAAGGGAATCTGGTACTATCAACTGCTGGTGCCAGCCATGCTGACAACTCCCGATGCCGCTATGAGACGCATGGAAAAAGGAACAAAAGCCCTATCTGAATATCTAACGCAGCACAACATGCTAACTGAGTATGAGGTTTTACAAAGACAGGAAATATTTCATTACCTCAAACGCTACAATCCAGGTGTAATCATGGAGGTACAGTAAACAAGAGAATGCTTCAAAGGTATCCAACAGTGATCTGCTTCCAAGGAAGGGATCACTGTTTTTTTGGAAGGGAAAATTAGTTACAGCGGCCAATAAATCAGGTATACTTATTAAAAATAGAACATGGTTTCACTAGATGGAACGACCGTGAGAAGGAAGGGAATAGTCATGGAAGAACCCAAGGCAACCGTTCGTAGCGTAGAAAGGGCTTTAGATGTCCTTCTTTGTTTTACGGACGCAACGGAATTAGGATTAAGTGAAATCGCTGCTCGGATTGGTTTGCATAAAAGTACTGTACATCGGTTGTTGGCCGCACTTGAAAGCAAGGGATTTTTACAACGCAACGTTCAAACGGAAAAATACCGTTTAGGATTTCGCGTGTGGGAGTTATCAGCTAATTTGACCCGGGAGGATGATCCGGCAGTCATTTTATTGCCAGAGATGGAAAAATTGCGCGACCTATTAGGAGAAACGGTGAGCCTGTATGTCATAGACGGGCTTGAGCGCATTCGCATTCAGGCAGTGCAAAGCAATCAACCGATTAGAAGAGTAGCTCCCGTGGGGGCTAAAATGTCGTTGGCGGTAGGAGCTTCCAGTAAAGTACTGGTGGCTTTTGCGGATCAAAGGCTACTGCAAGAACTATTGACGTCTCCAAATTGGCCTGATTCGGTAGAGAAGCCTCAATATCAAGAACAGCTAAAACTGATTAAGCAAGTCGGATTTGCCACCAGTAGTGAAGAACGAGAGGTAGGAGCGGCAGCGGTGTCTGCCCCCATTTATGACAAACAGGGAAAGGTATTTGCTGCTTTATCTGTTTCTGGCCCATCAAGCCGATTAACGGAAGAGAAGATGAAGGAAATTGCGGCTCCCATCATGCATGCAGCCTTTCGGATGGGGAAAATGCTTATGTAGGCATCAAAAAGACTCGAGTTTAGTAGCTCGAGTCTTTCTTATTAGTTGAAGACAGAAAAAGTACAGGATTATCGCTTTTTAGGAGCATCACGCAGCGATTTGTTTATTTGTTTCCAGCGATTCTTTTCCGCCGCTTGTGCCTGTCTGTTCTCCTTACGTGCTAGAAAGGCTAGCTCACGCTGTAGCTTTACATAGTTTTGATAGCGCTTGTCTGTGAGCGTTCCTTCCTCCAATGCAGCTTTAATAGCGCATCCCGGTTCAGTTGTATGCCTGCAATCGTAGAAGCGGCAGCGTTCTGCCAATTCCTCTATATCTTTAAAGGTATCTGCTAAGCCTTCATTGGAATCCCAAAGCTGGAGCTCGCGCATTCCTGGAGTATCAATCATGAGGCCTCCAGATGGCAACAAGAATAACTCGCGATGGGTGGTCGTATGCTTTCCTCGATCATCACCGCTGCGGACTTCCTGTACAACCTGAAGCTGTTCCTTGCTTAATGCATTGACTAGCGAGGATTTTCCAACCCCAGATGATCCAAGTAAGGCAACGGTCTGCCCAGTTTGAACATAGGGGAGAAGCTGCTCCAATCCCTGATGAGCGAAAGTGCTAATCGCATAAATCGGTACTCCCAATGCTATCGATTCCACTTCAGCGATCTTGCTTTCAATATCCTCACATAAATCAGCTTTGCTAAGCACAATCACAGGATTAGCGCCAGATTCCCATGTGACCAGCAGATAACGCTCAATACGACGAAGATTAAAATCTAAATTAAGAGCATTAACTAAAAATACAGTATTTACGTTGGCTGCAACGATCTGTTCTTCGAGAGCATTGCCAGCCGCTTTACGTGAAAACTTACTTTGCCGTGGTAAAATAGCATGAATCGTAGCTTTTTGCTCTTCCCAGCGAGGCTGCATGACGACCCAATCGCCTATTGCTGGATAATCTTCTCGATCAAAAGCCTGATATCGCATTTTTCCACTAATTTCAGCCAGTAGCTCGCCGCCTTCAGTCATGACGCGATAGATACGTTTATGCTCTAAGGTAACTCGGCCTACAATATATGTAGGAAAAGAATATGCTGCAAAATGTTGTTCAAAGTTTTGATTCCAGCCTAATGTTTTGAGATCCAAAGTAGGACTCCTCCTCTAATCATGTATAAAGCTTTAGACATGACCACAGAAGAATCCGGTTTTAGGAAATATGCCCATGTTAACAGGATTCTCTGCGATCCCCACCAACAATTTGATTTTTGACAATGCTATTTCTCATAGTAAACATCTCCTTTCTGGTAAAAGCAGTTTGTTTCCAACAACAGTTTACTACATTTTTCTTATAAAGGAAAAAGGAAGTTATGCCTTTTTTCAGAAAGTTATTCGAGCTTTTTTACTCCGTGGCATGAAGCAGTAAGAAATTGATGTTACAAAACTTTTGTTTCATGAAACCTTGGTATAAAAAAATCCCCCGCTAATCAGCAGGGGATGTAACAACTCTCAAGTATTATTTGCTTTCGTCAAATAATTGACGAAGAACTGTTTGAAGGATACCACCATTTCGATAGTAGTCGATATCAACTGTGCTATCTAGACGAGCGATAGTTTCGAATTCAAATGTAGAGCCATCTTCGCGAGTACCTACAACCTTCAAGATCTGGCTTGGTTGAACTTGATCGCTGAGGCCAAGAATATCGAAGGTTTCGCGTCCTGTTAATCCTAATGTATGCCAGTTAGTACCTTCCAGGAATTGAAGCGGAAGTACGCCCATGCCTACCAGGTTAGAGCGGTGAATACGCTCAAAGCTCTCAGCAATAACGGCTTTGACACCTAATAGGAATGTACCTTTTGCTGCCCAGTCACGGGAGCTGCCAGTACCGTATTCCTTTCCAGCAATAACGACTAGGTTTTTGGTGTCAGCTTGATACTTCATAGATGCATCATAGATTGACATCACTTCATCGGTAGGAAGATACTTCGTTACTCCACCTTCAGTACCTGGAGCCACTTGGTTACGAATACGGATATTGGCAAACGTACCACGCATCATAACGTCATGAGACCCACGACGAGCACCATAGGAGTTGAAGTCTTTTCGTTCTACACCGTTTGCTTGCAGATAAACACCAGCAGGGCTAGTAGGTGTGATGTTACCGGCTGGAGAGATGTGGTCGGTTGTTACGGAATCACCAAGGAGTGCTAGGACGTTAGCGCCTTTGATTTCTCCAATATGACCAGCTTCTTTTTCCAGATTTTTAAAGAATGGTGGCTCTTGAATGTAGGTAGACTTGCTATCCCACTCATACAGATCTCCAGTTGGAGCATCAATTTTGTTCCAGCGTTCATTTGCTGTAAATACATGCTCATATTCAGCACGGAACAGGTCTGGATTCGTCGCTTTTTTCATCGCTTCATCCAGTTCAGATGGAGTTGGCCAGATATCCTTTAGATATACAGGCTTACCATCGTTACCAATACCGATAGGCTCTGTAGTTAAATCGATATTTACTGTACCGGCTAATGCGTAGGCGATAACCAATGGAGGTGATGCTAAGTAGTTCGCTTTTACCTGCGCATGGATACGGCCCTCGAAGTTACGGTTACCAGATAGTACAGCCGCTACTGTCAGATCATTGTCAGCAATAGCCTGACTGGTCTCTGTAGGCAAAGGACCGGAGTTACCAATGCAAGTAGTACAACCAAAGCCGACAATATTAAAGCCAATTTTATTTAAAGAATCGATTAGTCCTGCATCTTCTAAGTATTGAGCTGCTACGCGAGAACCAGGTGCCAAGGAGCTCTTAACGAAAGCAGGTTTGGTTAATCCGCGTTCTACCGCTTTTTTCGCTACGATCCCTGCGGCCAGCATTACGCTAGGATTAGACGTATTTGTACAGGAAGTAATCGCAGCGATCACCACGGAACCTGTTTTCAGCTCAGCTTTTTCCCCATTCGCATAGGTAACGTTAGCAGAAGTGTTGATTTTCTCTTCACTTAGTCCAAATCCGCCTTTTTCGATTGGAGTGCGGATGCTGGAGTTAAAGGATTCTTTCATACTCGTAAGTTCAATGCGATCTTGTGGACGTTTTGGTCCTGCAAGGCTTGGTACTACTGTAGATAAGTCAAGTGATAGCGTTTCAGAATATACAGGCTCTTCTGTGTCATCTGTGCGGAACAAGCCCTGAGCTTTGGTATAGGTTTCAACTAGATTGATTAGCTCTTCACTGCGACCTGTTTGACGCATATAGTCTAGTGTCAGGTGATCCACCGGGAAGAAGCCCATTGTTGCACCGTACTCTGGAGCCATATTGGCAACGGTTGCCCGGTCAGCAAGAGAAATATTAGATAGACCAGAACCGTAGAATTCAACGAACTTACCTACAACGCCTTTTTTACGAAGCATTTGCGTGATGGTAAGAGCTAGATCTGTTGCGGTAGATCCTTCTTTTAAAGTACCAGTCAATTTAAAGCCAACGACCTCAGGAGTAACGAAGTAAAGCGGTTGTCCAAGCATACCAGCTTCTGCCTCGATACCACCGACACCCCAGCCAAGCACGCCTAATCCATTGATCATGGTAGTATGGGAATCCGTTCCTACCAAAGAATCTGGATAAGCAAATGTTTCACCATTCACTTCACGATTAGCCACTACAGATGCTAAGTACTCAAGGTTAACCTGATGAACGATACCTGTAGCTGGTGGCACGACACGGAAATTATCAAATGCTGTTTGGGCCCAACGTAGGAAGCGATAACGCTCCTCATTGCGTTCAAATTCTAAATCCATGTTCGTTGCCAAAGAATTAGCTGAACCGAATGAGTCAACCATAACGGAGTGGTCAATTACCAAATCCACTGGGACAAGTGGGTTGATACGACGCGGATCTCCACCGTTATTCTTCATTGCCACTCGCATAGCAGCCAAGTCTACAACCGCAGGTACACCGGTAAAGTCTTGAAGAACGATACGAGCAGGCATTAATGGAACCTCTTGATTACTGTCACGGCCCTTCGTCCAGTTTGCGAGAGATGTAACATGCTCCTTAGTTATTGCACGATTATCAAATTGGCGAACAGCTGCTTCCAACAAGATTTTAATGGAGAAAGGTAATTTAGATACCTCACCGATTCCTTGCTCTTCCAAACCTTGCAAACGATAGTACTTATAGGTTTTGTCACCTACTTGCATGGACGATTTTACTTTGTAATCATCTTGAAAAGCCAAAAGAATAACCCCCTTCGAGCAAATAAATTCAACTAATTACATAATTCCTTACCTGTTTGTTTCACTAGATGAAACCACGTTTCGTTTCCGTTGCAAATTTATTATACTCGAAAGCTTGTTACTCTTCCACCCTATTTTCACAAAATAGTAACAAAATTACCTAATTACCGATAAATTTGGCGAATAAGCTACGTGCAGTGGCGATATCGTCGGTATTTTGAACGAGCACACGTCCGTCTGGAAAGATTACTAAAGTGTAGGGATCGATGTAAAACCGCAATAAGAAACGATTCTGTTCCACAGTTCCAAGTGGAGCGAGTCGTTTTGCTAGTTGAGACAAATCAAGCGTAATTGCTTCACGAGGGCTTAGTTGTACCGTATCTCGACCACATAAGGCTGTAGCGAGTTCATCATCAGGACTAGTCTCCAGAAACTCAAATTGTCGTTGTCCACAAGTAGGGCAGTCCGGACGCTTCGCTTTGAGAACTTTAATTTGCTGGTGGGTATTATTCCATAAATCGAAATGCTCCAGATGAGGATTGTAGGCATTTGTTGCCTGTAAAAGGATTTTAAAAGCTTCTGTCGCCTGATAAGAGGCAACCACATGTATGATTGGGCCAATTACGCCGGCTGTATCACATGTGGCGGTTGTGCCTGGCTTCGGTGCTTCGGGAAATAGACAACGTAGGCAGGGGGTTTCACCAGGACGAATAGCAGTATATGTTCCAGTTGCGCTAACAGCTCCGCCATAAATCCACGGGATATTATGTTTAACCGCTACATCATTAATAAGATAGCGCACCTGAAAGTTATCGGTAGCGTCTAAAATAAGATCAACATCGGATAAATATTTTTCGGCATGAAAAGCAGTAACATCCGCTACGATAGGCTCCAATGCTACATCTGAATTTATTTTAGATAATTTCTCATAGGCGGCTATCGCTTTTGGCAAATGCTGTCTCGCATCTTCCTCGTCATATAGCATTTGACGTTGTAAATTGCTTGGTTCTACAAAATCTCGATCTATAAACCGTACAAACCCGACGCCAGCACGAACGAGATGGTTGGAGAGCACTGTTCCCAGCGCTCCCATCCCAACAATGGCAACACGACTATTGCGCAAACGTTCTTGTCCAGCCACTCCGATCGGGGCAAATAAAATTTGTCTCGAATATCTGTTCTCAGTCATGATTTCTATGCTCACTCCATCCTAACAATCAGAAAATACACTACTTTTTCTCACTATCCAAGTCAGCGATTGGATTCCAAGGCCCTAGCTGATGCCCTTTCCACTCGTTTCCATCCTCCCACATTTCCTTTTTCCATATCGGGACGATTTGTTTTAAACGCTCAATCGCATAGCGACCAGCTTCAAAGGAATCATTACGGTGTGGGGAGGAGACAGCAATGACTACTGCGATTTCTTCAATTTGAAGATCGCCAATTCGATGGTGGATGGCTACACGTATATTTTCCCAGCGCTCATGAATTTCTGCCTCGACCTGTTTAAGCTTTTCGATGGCCATGGGAATATAGGCTTCATATGAGAGGTAGACAGTACGCTGACCTTGCGTCATTTCACGTACTGTGCCGATAAAGGTTAAAATAGCTCCGCAGTTACGGTGAGAAACTAGTTTGATTAAAGGTTCTACCGAGAGAGGGGCTTCTGTGATCGCAAAACGTGGCTCTTCGCCTCCGCTGACAGGAGGGAGAATAGCTACTTCGTCGTTTTCCTTTATAATAGTATGGTGATCTGCGTACTCTTGATTGACTGATACAAAGCAACTGGATAGCAGTTCCTTCAAAGCCGGATATTCATGTGGCAGCTTATCGAGTAAATCTTGTACGGTACTAGAATCAGGTAATTCGATCTGTATGCTATTTTGTCCGGCGCGTTCTGCTAAACCGGCGAATAATAATAGGGTAACCTGCATGTTATTAGCCTCTTTTCTTTCGTTCTGCTTACTATTTTCCGTTTCTCTCTTGAACATACCATATCACTATGGCGAAATGAAGGGCGGAAGCTAAGTCATGAAACAATCGATCCCTTCTTTTAGCGGAAAAAGACAAAGAAGGCGAAACGTGGAAGAAAGTAGTAGGAAGATTTACTTATTTGATTAGTCAAATCGAATACATTAGCATAGAATCAAACAGAGATAGTACGTTTGTAAAAAAGGAGAAATCATTTATGTCTACACACGATCAGCTTACACATTTTAACGAACAAAACAGGGCGCGCATGGTAGATATCTCAGATAAAGATGTTACGAAACGTGAGGCGGTTGCTAGAAGCCGTGTTGTGATGAAGCCGGAGACCTTGCTACGCGTAAAAGAAGGGAAAATCAGCAAAGGGGATGTACTGGCTGTAGCACAAGTAGCGGGCATTATGGCAGCAAAAAAAACCTCAGATATGATACCAATGTGCCACCCTTTAGCCCTAACCGGCGTAGATGTTACATATGAATTTGAAGGGGAGGATACGATCGGGGTATGGGTTAAAGTGAAAACAACAGGGAAAACAGGAGTAGAAATGGAAGCATTGACGGCTGCGAGTGCTGTAACACTCACGATCTACGATATGTGTAAGGCAATGGATAAGGAAATGGTTATTGGCCCTACCTATCTGGTGAAAAAAACGGGTGGCAAGAGTGGAGACTATGAGCGGGTAGAGGGATAGATGCACATCATGCAGAGAGAGTAGCCAGCGTTTCATTATGGATTCATCTATAAAAGGAGCCACCTTTTCTAGCAGTAGAGAAGGTGGCTGATTTATTATTTGTTTTCCATATGAAGTAGCTGCCCAGTTTTTGCATCTATCGTTTTTGCTTCGGTGTCATCTGGTAAGACCGTATATACTAACCGGGGAATACCGTTTTTTGGGGATAAAATATAAGCTAATTGAAACGGATAGCTCTGAATATAAGCCTGCGTAGCTTCCTTAATTGATAGAATGCTGGATTTGGTAGGTAATAATGCTGGATCAAAAGAACTGCCCTTATAATTCGTGATTGTACCTGTATCCATATCGACTGTGACATAGTAAGGATGACTAATCACAGGAATGCCTTCCTTGCTAGGATAAAAGGTAAAAATAATAAAATTTTTATCGATAGTTTCCTTGTTGGTGTCCAGATAAAGCTCCTGTATTTGTGCAGGGACGATTTGTTCGAGGAAAGCGATCGCCTTTTGCTGTGCTTCTACTTTATTGATTGGAGAAAAAGTAAGATTTGCTTTTGATTCTGATTCAAAAGAGTACCCAAGAAGCTGGCCACTGAGAATATCTATTCCAATCTGACCAAGCTTTCCTGTGTTATCTTTCCAATAATACTTTTGTTTTCCCTGATAGGATGAGCCATTCTGTATGCTAAGTGTTTGTGGGTCCAGATTGAATAAATCAACTAATATGGCATGTACGTCTTCTTCTGACTCGGCAGAGAAATGTTTTCTTGAAGCAAGGGGTATTGTTACCCCACTTGATTTATCAAGCTGTTTATAGGAAGAATGTAGCCATTCGCCGCTCTTAGCATCGATATATCCATAGATAGCCGGTTGATAACCCAATACATATTGATTTTCAGCTACTTTTTGATAAACAAGGTGCATTTCTTTTTCCATAAGCTCATCTACTTTCGCTTTTGGTAATACATCCTTAGGAAGAGGAAAGCGAAGTGGATCAATATCTTCCATAATATTACCCTGAATAGAAGAAGATACGTCTTCTGTTTGAACATTAATGGATAGATTTATATTTTGATCGAGAATAGGAGTATTATGAACCATGCGATAATACACTATTTTAGAATCTGCAGTTTTCTCTGGACTACTAAAGCCTTGAAAGCCATTGATAGAATCGCCAAGTCTTGGCTTTAGAAAATCGTATGCGATTTGTTCAAGCTTAGTCATTTGATGCTGTTCTACAAGAGGACTCGCTTTTTTTTCGACAACCTGCTCAACTGGCTTTTCATTGACTGATGCAGAAGCGGGATTTTGTGCTGGCTTTTGATCTCGATCCTTTACTAGAGGTGGTGCTGGCACTCGATCTGGTACTTTGATCGGAGTATGGGTAGGGACCTGAACAGTTGGACGAATTGTTGGACCTTTTCTCTCTATAGGAGGTTTGGAAATAGACGGATCGTTGTGTAACGGTTCCTTGACAATAGGCTCTGTTTGTGCCCATTCCATTGGTTGTTGACGGAGAGGGGAACCGAGCCAAACGACTAACATGACGGCAACACCAATACAGGATATTTTTGCAGTGCGAAGATACCAGATGTGAGCTCGTTTTCTTTTTGTGAGACTTTTCATGATCGCCGCTTCACACTCCTCAACAAATTCAGAGCGTGGATGTAAATCCTCTCGTTGCTTTAAAGCATGCAAGATCTCTTTTTCACTTGGCAAGTTCATCGTATAATCCTCCCATCGAGGGAATAAGGCATTTTTTTTGCATAATCTTCAGGGCACGATGGTAATCGACTTTTACTTTTGCCTCGCTACACCCTAAAATTTCTGCGGTTTCCTTTATAGAAAGCTCTCGTAAACCGCGGAGGATGATGACCATTCTATGCTTTGGCTTCAGTGACTGAAAGATTTGCTGTAGGTTCTGCTGTAATTCCTTTTGCTGTAATTCTTTTTCAGGCAATCCAAATGTGGCCGGTATTGTTTTTATCCACATGTCCGAAAAGACATATTTGAGCTTTTTTTTCCGATAATGATCGATTGCGGTATAACGAGCGATGGAAAGTATGTATAGCTTTAGCGGAGAACGTCCATCATAGCTGGACAAAGAACGGAATAATCGAATAAATACCTCCTGAGTCAAATCCTCTGCTTCGTTTTGATCACCTGTAAAATAGACTAGAAATTGATAGATGTCCTGATAATGAGTACGGTATATATGCTGGATATGCTCCTTTTCGTCTTCCGTCAAGGCATAACTCCCCTCCTGGATAAAAGCCATCCTCAACAGGTAAGGATGGCTTTGTGGAGTAATTACTTCAATATAAAGAATTATTCTTTTACTGGTTTTCCGGTAATTCCATCGATTGCTATATCATTATCTACTGTGTAGGCAAGATAGGCATCCCCATCTTTGCCAGTTGTACTTGCAGTTACGTAGACAAGCTTAAGTGGAGTATCTTTTAGAATGGCTTTTACAGCTGTTTTTGCATCAATAATTGAATCCTTGTCTGGTAGTTTTTTAGAAGTTTCACCTATTCCACGGATGGCGGTTACTTTACCAGTAATTCGATTCACTGTTACTGTATAAGAACGGTCAAAAATCTCAATACCTGCATGAACAGGACTTATTTTGTAATCAACGACAACATTATTCTCACTAAGCAAAGCCGATGACTCATTAATCAATTCTTTTACATCGTCACCTAGGTATTTTTGAAGAGTATTGACAGCAAGCGTTTGACCTTCTTCTATAGAAATTTTAGCTTTTGCACCTTCAGGCATTCTTTTATTATCGATTACAACATCTATTACCTGATTTTCCTTTGTTGCAACCACGGCCATCCTTTCTTTATTTTTGTACCACATGTATAGTTTTTGTCCATTGTCCATTTGTTCATCTAAGGTTAATCCAGTTACATCAAAATCAAGTACGGACTTTAGAACTTTGGCTGCTTCATCGGACGTTTTAGCTACCAATTTTTCTCCATTTTGCTTAGTCGGGTATGGATCAGAAAAAATTCTGTCATGGAAGCTGATAATTCTTTCTCCTGTTTCGGCATTCACATAAGGAGTCTCTAAGAAGCGATAGATTACTTTCCCATCGTTAGCTTTAATGAATGGATGAATTACTTTAGCTAATGCCTCTTCCGCTTGTTCCTTACTGATTATCTTTTCCGGCTTTGGTAAGTCTTCATCAGAGCTAGTTGGGGATTTCTTTACCATTCCGATAATATCTCCATTTGGATTGATACGAAGATAATAATAATCATCATTAAGTGTAATGCCGCCGATCATGCGATTAAAGGTGATATTAATCCAGGAATAGGTGCCATCGTTCTCTCCTCCTGCAGGTTTAATATTTCCGCTAACCTTATACTGATTGGCACGATCGCCCAGTAATTTTTTCAGAAAAGCCTTGCCTTTTTCCGTTGCCATTTCCTTGTCTACGGGTTCTTTAGAGTAAATCTCTTCTCTATCAATGTCGAATTCTTCAATGACTCCTGCAGAATTTAATACGATTTTAACCGATGGGTACAGCACGCCTTTTTCTTTAGAAAGAATAATGCGAGTGCTCCCTTCAGAAAACTGACTTATCTCCATTTCGGTAAACTCTTTTAATTCAGGAAGAACTTCAGTCAGTTGTTCGATTGATTTTTTTACGACCTGATCTAACTCCTGTATAGTTTGAATTTTTTCAGGTTCTTCTGAAATTGTTTTGGCACTAGCCCATACCGGAGTTGATGAAAGCATAAGAGCTGCCATAAGACTCAAGACTGTTTTATTCGTTGATTTTTTCATAATTATCTTCCTTTTCTTTTCATTTTTCTTGCTCACATACAAGGTCGAGAATAAAAAAAGAAAAGTTACAATTATTTTTTAAAAAGGAAATTTTATAAAAACGAACTTCTTCAAGGGAGTGACAATAGAGGGGGCACACGGTGGGAAGAAGAGGTCCCCAGCTTGCTTCAAGCTGAAGTTACGCAGGGAGGAGCATTTATCTGAGTAAAATTGTATTGAAAGGGCATGCTGTTTACGCGTGATTGTCGACATTCTAATGAAAAAAAGATAAACTTTTCTATAATTCACACAAAAAAGCACATCAATTTATTGGAAAGAGAAATTTTTTGTAAGGAGTTACGTATTATCAGTTAGACCAATGACAGAAGCTGCTTTTAGGCATAAGTAGCTTTGGAAAATTCTTGATACAAGGTAATCATCATGACATAATGTTTCGTATAGCGAAATAAAAACAGTAGGAGGAGGTTGCCGTGATTCTATGAATGAGCTCACTGATCGATTGATGGACATGTGGAATTTATACATCGGGATTTTTACACAAGAGCTGGTGGAGAGCGGCATTACTAAACCTCAGATTATGGTGATTCATCAAGTAAAAGAAAATCCGAAGACAATTGGAGAAATAAGTAAAAGTCTAGAATTATCCTATAGCACCGTTTCTGGCATCATTGATCGTTTGGAAAAGGCGAACTTAGTAATTCGCAAGCGAGATCATAACGACAGACGCATAGTCTGGGTTTTTCTTGCTCAAGATTTTTCTCAGCTTCAAAAACGATTTCCACTAATGAAAGATCAGTACTTACCCGAATTATTTGAGGGGATGAAGGAACATGAACGAAAACAAATTACTCAATCTTTAGAATTGCTCAATCATTATCTTGAGAAAAAATATCATTCCTTATTAAAGGAGAGAGGGAACAGAGATGAACATATCAAGGTTTGCGATTAATCGACCCGTAACCATCGTGATGCTGGCATTAGCCGTCCTCATTTTTGGATTCGTGTCGCTACCCAAATTGGCGGTAGAACTCTATCCTAACCTGAACCTGCCGGTTGCTGTTGTTGTAACCTCGGTTGAGGGCGGGACACCTGCATCAGTGGAAAAATTAGTAACAAAGCCTGTAGAGGAAGCATTAGGGACTGTTCCTAATGTAAGTAAGTTATCGTCGTTTTCCATGAGTGGAGCCTCACAGGTTATCGTCCAGTTTAATTGGGGCACCAATATGGACCAAGCCACGCTAAACATGCGTGACAAGGTAGACCAGGTGCGGGGAGCATTGCCAGACACGGCTAAAGCGCCGCGCGTTCTTAAGCTAGACCCAAATAGTGAGCCAATCATGACGTTTGCACTAACAGGTAATAATGATATTACGAAGCTAAAGGATTTAGCTGATAATGTTATTAAATCTCGAATTGAACGTATTGATGGAGTCGCTTCTGTCGGAGTTAATGGTGGGAAGGAACGTATCATTGAAGTAACGCTTGATTCTGACAAAATCACTGCTTACGGTATTACTTTAGAACAAGTACAGCAGGCTTTAATGGGGACTAACCTTTCTGGAGCAGCTGGTATGGTACGTGAAGGAGATAAAAAGCTAAGCATTCGCGTCCAAGGAGAATATACAACGATTAAGGATATTGGTGAAACACCTATAGTGGTTGGTGCTTCAACTATTCCGCTAAAAAATATTGCTTTTGTCGAGGATACGTATAAGGAACAAACCCAGTTCAGTTATTATAATGGGAAACCGACTGTAGGAATTTCTGTTACAAAAGCTTCAGGTGGAAATACCATTAAAGTTGCAGATGCAGCCAAAGTAGAGATTGAGAGGCTAAAGGAGAATCTGCCACCAGGTACTGAGATTTCCATGATCACGGATTCTTCACAGTTTATTAAAGATTCAATCTACACAGTGGCTGAGCATGCCTTGATAGGGGCGGCATTCTCGACCATTATTCTACTCTTGTTTTTAAATAGCGTTCGCTCTGTTTTAATTATTGCAGTTGTAATTCCGATTTCTGTAATTGCTACCTTCTGCTTAATGTATTTTACGGGTCAGACAATCAACCTGATCTCGCTTGGTGGTTTAACACTTGGACTAGGCTCGTTGGTTGACTTCGCTGTCGTTATCCTAGAAAATATTTTCAGACATCGACAGGAAGGCAAATCAATGGTGCAAGCTGCTCGTTTTGGTTCCCAAGAGGTGGGAACAGCGGTCATGGCTTCTGCTCTTGCCCAAATTTGTGTATTCTTGCCGATCATGTTCGTTGAAGGATTAGCTTCTCAATTATTCGGACCATTGGCACTAACGGTTGTGTACTCACATATAGCGGCACTTTTAGCATCTATTGCTCTTGTGCCTATGATGTCAGCACGAATTTTGAAACGCATCCCGGATGAAGAAATCTACCATTCTGGAACGTATCGGGGCTTCAATCCGATCACATGGTTTAACATTGGCTTTACGAAACTTTCTCATTACTATGGAAGATTCCTAAAATGGGCAATCAATTGGCGTAAGACCGTTTACCTTGCTGTAGCCCTTATGTTTGTGGGTGCTATCATTTTGACACCGTTTATTGGAGCGGAATTTATTCCTTCCATGGACCAAGGAAAAATTACTGTAGCTGCGAAACTAGCTAATAACACGCGCATTCAGGAAACGGAAAAAGTTATTAACGAACTTGAAGGAATAGTGAAAAAGGTACCTGAACTAAAAGAATTGTATGTATCCATTGGGAGTGCGGGTGTATCTGTGCTAGCGAATAGTGCTACGAACCGCGGAGAGCTACAGCTTACCCTAGTAGATGCAAAAGAGCGTACACGTACCACAGATCAAATCATTGATGACTTACGAAATCAGGTTAAAAATATACCTGGTGCAGAAATTACGGTTAAACATTTGGATGGCATGGGTGGCATGGGCGGTACGCCACTGGAAATCAGCTTACGTGGTGATGATTTAGAGGTATTAGATGATATCAGTAATATTATTATGGGTGTGGTCGGCAAGGTTTCTGGAACGGCAAACTTAACCACTTCTTTAGAAGAAAAAGACCGAGAGTTCCAGGTAGTAGTCGATCGTGAAAAGGCAAGTCAATATGGCCTAAGTACACAACAGGTTCTGTCATATGTACGGACGGCTTTTGAAGGGCAAACCTTAACTCGTTATCAGACAGGTGACGATGAGGTTGACGTAAAAGTTCGTTTGCCAAAAACGATTCAGGATGAACCAAAGCATTTAGAGCGTTTGACGGTTACTACTCCTAGCGGGGCGCAAGTATCAATAGGTGCTATTGCTAAAGTGGAAAAAGTGGAAGTAGCACAAATGATTAAACGTGCGGATCAGACTCGTGAGGTTACCATTACCGCTGATACTAGTGGTCGTGACCTGAACTCGATTATGGGTGAGGTTCAAGAAAAACTGGCACAATTGAATCTTCCAGATGGATACCATATTGAATACGGCGGTCAGTCTAAAGATATGGAAGAATCCTTTGGCAGTCTAGGTCTAGCGATTCTCTTGTCTATTGTTCTTGTCTACATGGTTATGGCGAGCCAATTTGAGTCTCTATTTAGTCCGTTTATCATCATGTTCTCTGTGCCGCCTACCTTTATTGGGGTTGTGGTTGGATTGTTTGTGACAGGTCAACCATTGTCAGTACCAGCCCTGATTGGTTATATCTTGTTAGTAGGTATTGTTGTAAATAATGCGATCGTTCTTATGGATTACATTATTACAGCTCGCAAGGACGGTTTAGATCGAGATGCTGCAATCTTAAAAGCTGGTCCAATTCGTCTACGTCCGATCATGATGACTACGTTAGCAACTGTTCTAGCCATTACTCCACTAGCATTTGCAGGTGGTTCCGGTAACGAATCCCAAGCTCCAATGGCAGTGGTGGTTATTTTCGGTCTAACATTCTCCACGCTAATCACTCTTGTACTTGTCCCTGTTGTATATGTCACATTTGATAACTGGGGCCGTAAGTTCAAGAATCGTTTTAATCGGAAAAAGAAGAATACGCCTACTGTAGTAGAAGAAGTGTAATGAGGTAAAGGAGGACTAACAATGGTAAAAAGTAAATGGGGCTTACCGCTTATACTCGTTGCTGCTTTAACAGTAACGGGGTGCACGGGCGAAGAACCGGCTGCAGCTCCTCAGGTTGCCGAGGCGGAAGCGCCAACTCCGGTGCAAATAAGCCCAGCAATAGAAGATTCTATCGCTTCAGGAGCAGGCTATACTGGTAAATTGGCTCCGAGCCAGGAAGTAAAAATTTCACCAAAAGCACCAGGTAAAATTCAAACCCTAAATGTAAAGCTGGGTCAATATGTACAAAAAGGCTCTGTACTATTTACGCTAGACCAAGATGACCTCAGAAATGCGGTTCGTCAGGCCGAAGCCCAGTATCAGGTGTCGGTAGCGGGACTCAGCCAAAGTGGTACTAGCACAGCACAATCTGTTGAAACAGCTAAGAATGCATTAGCACAGGCAGAGCGTGCCTATCAGGATGCAAAGCGTGATGCCACTCGAAGCCAAGAGCTATTTAATCAAGGAGCCCTGGCTCAGCAGCAGAATGAACAAGCGCAAGCAGCATTGAAGAATGCGGAAACTGCTTTTAATAACGCAAAGGTAGACTATAACTCAGCCTCTAAAAAATCAGGCATCGTGGTTTCAGAAGCATCTGTTAACCAAGCGCGAGTTGCGCTTGCCAGTGCCCGTGAGCAGTTGAGCAATTCTACAGTAGCAGCTCCAATCTCTGGCTTTGTAGCTCAGGTGGGGGGACATGTGGGAGAAATAGCTTCGGGGCAGGTCCCAGTTGTTGTTCTGGTTAACACCAATCCACTCTTAGTAAAAGCAAACTTATCAGAGGATGAAATTACTAAGATAAAAGTAGGGGATCGTACAACGGTTGAATTGACTGCCTTGAATAAAAAAATAGAGGCAACAATTACCGCTATCAGTCCTACAATGGATCAACAGTTGAAAGCATATCCAATCGAAATCACTGTGCCAAATCCGAAAAACGAATTAAAGGCAGATATGGTTGTTAATTTAAAAATCCAATCAACCTCCAGTAAAGCTCAGAAGGCTGTTGCCATTCCACGTAAAGCTGTGTTCGATGAAAACGGCAAAAAGTATATATATAAAGTGGAAGGCGATATCGCTAAGAAAGTAGCTGTAGAAACTGGCGAGGAATCAAGCGATCTAATTGAGATTAAAAAAGGTGTTTCTTTGGGAGAAAAAGTAGTTATCAGAGGCCAGTCCATGCTTAAAGACGGAGGAAAAGTTGAGATTCAAAAAATGGATTGACAAAAACTAGCTACACTAACTAGTATAAAATCATTGTTACAAACGACTCCTTTCTTTGCTTACAAAAAGAAAGGGGTCTTTCTCTTACAGATCAAAAAGCTGTTTTTGATTACATAAATGTCAGTTTACTCTGAAAAAGAAAGTAGGGAAAGCGATGCGTATCACGCCTGCTTCCATGATGGAACAGTTACCCACCCAATTTTTTTCAACGATGGTAGCAAAGGTTAACAAGGTAATTAGTGAGGGTCATGACGTTATTAATCTGGGGCAGGGAAATCCTGATTTACCGACACCTCCCCATATTGTAGAAGAAATGGCAAAACAGGCGAAAGATCCTATGCATCATAAGTATCCGCCTTTTCAGGGACGGCTGGAATTAAAGCAAGCCGTAGCACATTGGTATAAGCAGGAATTTGATGTAGACCTTGATCCGGAAGAAGAGGTAGCCATTTTATTTGGCAGTAAGACAGGGCTAGTAGAGATTTGTCAGGTATTGATGAATCCGGGAGATGTCGCCTTGGTTCCTGATCCTGGTTATCCAGATTATTGGTCGGGAGTAGCTGTGGTAGGCGGACGTATGGTTCCCATGCCTTTGACTGTAGATAATCAGTTTTTACCTGATTATGGCCAATTAGATGCGGCTGATTTAGAAAAAGCTAAACTGATGTTTTTAAACTATCCGAACAACCCGACAGCAGTCAACGCACCTTTCGAATTTTATGAGGAAACCATCAAGTTTGCTCGAAAGCATGAAATTGTGGTTTGTTCTGATTTTGCATATGGAGCCATTTCCTTTGATGGAAAAAAACCAGTCAGTTTCATGCAGGTTCCAGGTGCAAAAGAGGTAGGAGTTGAGTTCTACACCCTATCAAAAACCTATAACATGGCAGGCTGGCGTGTAGGCGCAATGGTAGGAAACAAAGAGCTGGTTAAGCTAATCAACACGTTGCAGGACCATTACTTTGTAAGCTTGTTCGGAGCTGTTCAAATGGCAGCGGCTAAAGCTATGACGGATTCTCAGGACTGCGTCCGAGAGCTGGTGGCTACCTATGAAAGCCGCCGAAACGCCCTGTATACAGCACTGCATGAAATTGGCTGGAAGGCGACACCATCACAGGGATCGTTCTTTGCTTGGCTTCCCATTCCAACTGGTTATACATCTGCCCAATTGGCTGATGAGCTCTTATGTAAAGCTCATGTAATGGTTGCTCCTGGGGTAGGCTTTGGAGCGCATGGTGAGGGATATGTACGGTTAGGACTGTTGAACACAGAGGAACGCTTGCGCGAAGCAGTGAAACGAATTCAGAAGCTACAGCTGTTTACGAAATAAGCCTCAAAAAAAGATCATGTACAGACGTCTTCATAGATCAAAGCTCATCTGGCGGTTTTCCATACTGCTAGTGAGCTTTTTTATTTTGGATATTTCAAGGTAGATATGCATATATTTTTTACTTTTTGATAAAAATCATTTACATTATGTAAAAAATATATTACATTCAAGTCGAGAGGATGTGGTTTTTTGGAAAAGGAAGGGAAAATACGAAATGAATTATTTATGCTACGTGCAAAGAAACGCTGGTCGCAAAAGGAGGTAGCTGACAAATTAGGTGTTAGCAGACAAACGATTGTGTCTTTAGAGGCAAATCGCTACAATCCGTCTCTTATGCTAGCCTTTAAAATTGCTCATTTATTTGAGGTTGATATAAATGAAGTATTTCAATATGAAGTAGATAAGGGAGATGTGCCAGAATGTTAGAGTTTCTATTTATTTTCCTTGTGATTACCTATGTCATTTCGGTGTCATACACCGTTGCTTTCACGAGGTCAGAAGGAAAAGATGAACGTGGTCAACAAATTTTAGCT
The DNA here is from genome assembly GCF_010748895.1 of Brevibacillus sp. 7WMA2. NCBI lineage: Bacteria > Bacillati > Bacillota > Bacilli > Caryophanales > Paenibacillaceae > Brevibacillus > Brevibacillus sp. 7WMA2. Next base: position 2,979,844 of record NZ_CP048799.1, on the reverse strand, counting down.
AATGGATATACATTAGGGTATTCCATTGCTGTGATTGGAATCCTCCTTTCCTTTCTGACAACCAAGCTATCATTTGTTTCCCTTGGATATAAAGTTGCTTTAGATTTTGCTTTAATGTCTATTTGGTTCTCTGGCATTATGGTTGCTGTCTATATTTTTTATAAAAATAAAACTGCTTAATCCAATAGAAGGAACAATTTTAGCTTGATAAGACTGCCTAATCGTAGCCGAGATGTAAATTCTGATCTGGCACAATTAGGCCCTTTTTGGATATTAGGAGGATCATAGATTTATGCTAGGAAATGTAGCGAATAGGTATTGGGTCATTTTTACAGATTAAATCTGAGTTATCGAGGAAAACCTATTTAGTAGATAAAAACATTCGTTACAGTCTCAATATTGACTAATAATGATTTTCATTATACGATACAGATAAAATTGATAATGAGTCTCATTAGCAGATAGGATAAGAATAGGAGTGAATTTCCGATGACGAGATACCAAATTAACGGTTATACCGATATGTATACGGTTGTATCCAACGAGCGTAAAATAGGTGGTGCTGTCGAAGCTGATACCATCAAGCTTCGCTCTGGTGAAGAGTATAAGCATGCGGTGATTACTCGTCTAGAAATGTCCGATTCTCAATTCTGTTCGCTTGGATTTGTTACAGAAGAGGGAAAACGTCTAATCGTTCACATTCAGGATATCAGCATGGTCGTAGATGCACGTCATGTCAATGTTTGTGATTTAGAAAATCAACATATGCGTGAGCAAAAAGTGAACGAGCGACTTAAACATTTAAAACGTCTATGTGAATTAAACGAAGGAAGCTGTACGTTGCCTTTCCGTGAAGAGGTAGATATCTTAGTCTGCGATATTGGCTATGAAATTGCGGCTAGCCACGTGGATATGCCTTTCTTACATACAACTGATCCTCAAAAGGTTGTTCGGATTGCTTAATTATTTTCCAAATGGAAAGGATTCTACCCTTAGGTTCATCCCTAAGGTTTTTTTACCCTTAATAAAAACTGAATATTCAGTCATGAAAATACGTTAACGATGAAGAAATGAAAAGAGAGACAGCCTTTTACTTACAAACGGCTATCTCTCTTTCTTGTATATCTCTTTTATTCCTCTGTCATTTCTAATGTGCAAATCGCACTTGGACGTTTAATGCGGAGAACAGCGCACTCATAAACACGCATTAGGCTGTTCATTTGTTCGTCACCTAGGAAAGCAGAATCAAAATCCTCAGCAATGGCAAGGTCCAGGTTATGTCTTCCTGTAGCTACCAGAGCACCGCCTTTGATCACTGGAGATTGGAATACACCATCTGTAACCAAGTTGCGAATGTGATCAATCTCAAGGACATTGGTACCTTTGTGTACACGATGGAGTAATGAATACAGCTCTGGAGATACAACAAGGGCATAAGGACCGCTGTGCCCCATTTTTAATAGCTTATTACGAGCTTCTACGATATCAGCAAAAGCATTTCCAGATTCCATCCAGTCACTCTTAATATGGGTGAGGCGTCCTTTTACATTCATAATACCTGGTAGGTCAAACTCAGGATTACCATTAAAGATCAGATCATCCTCCATAAGAGCGCAGCTACTAGCGGCATTAGCAGCAGGGCTAAGGTCAATTGGCATACCCAATGTACGGGCTTGAGCCATATCACGCCAGTACAGCATGAAATCCTTGTATACGATAGGGATCGTTAAGCTAACACGTTTACTAGGTTGCGTTAGCTCTAATGATTCACCGCGCAAGCTCATATTTCCAAAACGAGATTCATCATAAATATCGTTGGTAATGGTTTGAATACCTTCTCCTAATGGGCCATAAATGTCAATGAATCGACGGCCTACTAGTTGGCGGCGAGCCATGTCAACGATGGTTTCATCTAATTGACGCCATTCTTCCTTAGATAATGGGGAGTCTGGGAATTTTTGTGATTTATCCATAAAATCCTCCGATCTTAACTTTTTCTCTTATACATGACGATTGAGATGACGCAGACTTCCAACAGTAAGGCCTTTTTTCATAACAGATGTTTCTGCTGAGTGGCTGTGAGTGTCGGCATGTACGGTTGCTGGCTGCTTAGAGCTGCTTGAATCCTGCAATGCAGACGAAGCCTCAAAATGATTCACCTGATGGATATCATGGCCATGGTCATGATCATGCGTATCCATTTTTGCTGGAACGACATCGGAGAATTTCTCGCTCAACTTCACCATGATCTCTTTGGTTGCTAAATAATCCTGATGTGTGTTTTCACGCATGCTATCTAGCTTTAAACGACTAGGCTCGTCTGTAAACTCATACAGCGCTAATTCCAAGTGCTCACGGAAATTGTGCAGGCCAAATCGTTCTAAGTTTAGGTCTGAGAGCAAATGAGACAGTTCGCGATCACTTAGCTGGTCCAAATTTTTTTCCTGAATGATCTGAGACAAACGCGGAACGAGATCATGTAGACGCTCTTCTCGTTGTTCTTCTTCTTCAGAAATATGGTGATAGTAAAGCTTCATATGTTCATCCCTAGCGTGATCGATTAAAGGTTGAACCATGGTGCGGAAAACATTGATGCCTTCTAATGTGCGGGTAAAGATGGTGTGGAGCTGCTTAATTTCCTGCAACATAAACTCCCACCTCCTTTTTTAAGAATTAGTGATAGCCTGATTATAACCGTGGGAAAACCATCCAATCAAGGATAGAGCTGTAGCTAGTAAAAATAGTGTGAACAAACGAGAAAAAAATAGTACAGAGTATTGTCAAACTTAATTGGGAATGATAATATTTATCAATAAGAATGATATTTATTCTCAATTAACTTTTTCGCTTCAGAGACATATAACCAATAAACAGTGCGCGAACTGTTTTTGACCATCAGAGTCATATGCACAAACTATCTAAAGGAGGATTTTTATTATGTCTATATTAATTATCGGTGGGGATAGGTTAGGTAACATCTTACAAATACTTGAAGAGGTTGGGTACAAAAAAATTCACCACATCACAGGTAGAAAAAGCTCAGAAACCAGTTTAAAAATTCCATCTGATGTTAAAATGATCTTGGTTCTAACCGATTTTGTTAATCATAACCTAGCTAAAAAGATCAAGTCTAAGGCCAAAGATAAGCAAGTACCTATTTGTTTTTGTAAACGTTCTTGCTCGGCTGTATCGCAAGTGCTTCAAATGCAAACTGTAAGTGCTTAGGTAGGAAAAATAACCACCCAATCTTTGACGATTACATACGTGCATACTTTCCTTCCTTTGGGGATATGATAAAAAATATCCTTAATAATGGGAGGTGGGTGAGAAGATGGAACCGATTAAACAACTTAGTGAGATGCCATTTGCAGAGTTAGACTCTGCGCAGCTACAACAATTAAAGCAAATCGAACAGGAAATCAACACTCAAACCGGTCAGGAAGTCTATCTGATTGCGTTTTCTAAAAAGCAGGAAGTGTAATTATGAACTTCTGTGTACTATGACAATGAATATTACTATGAGAAAATCATTTTTTATAGAGAATAAAAGCAAGATGGATGAACCGATTCCATTTTGCTTTTTTTATTTTTTGATGAAAGCGCTTTTTTGTAGGAATCATGCACCTTAAATGGCAAGATATCTGGGTGTGGATGGATTGAAATTTCCAACTAAGGATGGGAAAACACAGGGATTAGTAGGGGAATCGCGATGTGAGAAAGAGCATAGCCAGTCTTTCGAGCATGTGTTTTTTGAAATGAAATGGTAAATAGGAAGAGCAGCTTTTATTTAAGGATAAAAATTTATTACAATGATCGGAAAGAAGTATACAATAGGTTCGCGGCAATGATAGTAACTATGATTTCAGGAGCCAAAGATCTCTCTAAATTTATTACATACGATGGAACAACAAATCAAGAAGCAAACTTATGTAAGACAATATCTCCGATTTGACAGGAAAGGTCAAGGAAAATTGATTTCGTGACATGTGATAAAGAAATCTTATGGAGACAGGAGGAGAGAAGATGGTTTATTGGCAATTATTTTTGGCATTCTTTCGGATTGGCATTTTTGGATATGGTGGTGGCCCAACCATGATACCACTAGTGCATGCCGAGTGCGTCAAGAAATATAAATGGGTTAGCGAGGAGGAGTTCGCCGATAACTATGCACTTGGCAATACCTTACCTGGGCCGATTGCCACCAAGATGGCTGCATATATTGGATACAAGGTAAAGGGATGGCTTGGTGCCATCATCGCTATCTCAGCCATGGTCTTTCCTGTTCTGTTTCTGATGATTGTTCTGATGCAGTTCGTAAATGTGCTGAAGACCTCCGAGACAGTACGTGGGATGATCGAAGCCATCCAACCAGTCATTGCGGTCATGATGGTGGTAATGACTTATGACTTTTTTAAAAAGGGCTGGAAGGATAGTAAAAATAGGCAAGAAAAACAAGGCTTTCTAACGATATTGTTCATTTCAGTAATTGCGTTAGTTCCTTTTCAAATTCATCCGGGTTTGTTCGTTGCTATTACCTTAGTGATCGCCTTTGCGTACTCCACCTGGCATACCAAGCGGCAAAAGAACCAGCAGTAAAACTAAGCAAAGGAGTCTAACGCTATGATTTATCTACAGATTTTTTGGGCGTTTTTTATTACCAATATTCTCGGCTACGGGGGAGGACCTCCGAGTATTCCGCTGATCCAAAATGAAGTCGTTACTCATTATATGTGGATGACAGTTGAGGAGTTCGGGGAAACGTTAGCATTAGCGAACGCCTTGCCAAGTCCAATTTCCACAAAGCTGGGTGGGTATATTGGCTATCAAGTGGCGGGGATTCCGGGAGCTATGGTTGGTTTATTTGCTACGGTTGCCCCAACTGCGATTGCTATGATTGGTTTATTAGGTGTATTTCATTTATTCCGCCAAGCGCCGCAAATCAAAGCGATGACACATTCGATTCGTCCAATCGTTACCGTTTTGCTGGGTACGCTGGCGGTGCAATTTATTCTTGGTTCCTGCGAGCAAATTGGTTTATGGCACACATTGATACTAGGTAGTGCATCCTATTTTCTGATGGAACAACGCAAGGTTCATCCAGCCTTCGTTATTATACTAGCGATGGGCTACGGAGGATTTTTTATTAAATAATCGAGGGAAAACACATCTTCTGTCTTGATCCTCGGCATGATAATAGCTTAGAGCCTGATAAACGTACCTACCATGCAATTATTTTTGTCTTACTATAAAAGAGAACGTACAGTATGTTCTTTGGGCTGATGGGCATTTTAGCCGCCTCAGGGTCATGTGCCATCCTCAGGCCGCCTTGAATGCCCTTAGAAGGAATGAACCGAAAGAGGATTGGAGGATTTCTTCTTTTCAACATCTAGCTCTTCCCTTAAAGGCTATGGGGCATCGGGTAATATGCTGTAGGTTCTAGGAGAAGCTAGGTGTGGTTAGATTATTGGACGTGATCACGAACCGATTGCTCTGTGGTTTGTTGATAAACATACACAGTAGAGTGAATTTCTTAGATGATTTGCGATTTGAACTAGTAGCAAAAAAGGGGTTGCCAGCTCTTTGAGATGAGATGGCAACTCTTTTTCGTTTAGACGTTTATTGTTACGTGTGGTAGGAAAAAATGAAGTTATAAAAGTTGCTGAATCTTTTTCTTGATACTATCAATCCCAATGGCAAATCCGAGACATTGACTGGACTGGATGATGAATGCGTTTAAGCCAATTACTTCACCGTGTAAATTAATTAAGGGACCTCCGCTATTACCTGGGTTAATGGCAGCATCTGTTTGAAAAATTTCATCGTACAAGCGTTTTGATACTTGGATACGCCTATTTTTTGCACTGATAATTCCCGCTGTAACTGAATTCTCTAGGCCAAGGGGACTCCCGACACTAATGACCCATTCACCTACGCGTGCCTCACCTGAATTACCTAGAGTTAATGGGCTAAGACGTATGTCGGATTCAATTTTTACGATAGCGTAATCTCGTTGAGGGTCACTAAAAACAAGCTTTGCTTCAAATACTTTTCCATTCCACATTTTCACAAAAATCGACTTAGCTTTTCCTATAACGTGCTCGCTGGTGAGAATATAGCCTTTGGGATGAAAAATGAAGCCGGAACCAAAGCTCTTTTCTGTCTGGCCTGCTTCGAGTGGTTCCATGTCCAAAAAGCTTTGCAAAATTTGATCGATGTCGGGAGGGGAGGTGTTGTCTTCGCAGATCAGGGAAACTACGCCGTGCTTTACCTGTTCCACTAACGGAACAAAGAAGTTGAATGGATGTAGATTACTCATCTGCTGATATTTTGTATTCGTATAGGACCAGCCTCTAGGTTTCACAACTTCATCTCCTTACTTCCCTGCAGATAGGTATACATCATCTTATGGAGGAAAGGATAAAGGTGGAACGCCCAATTATGGAGAGAGACCAGTACAATAGTCTCAAAAATAAATGTAAGTAATCAGATATCACAGAAAATTCCTGAAAATAGATACAAAAACTAGGAATATAGGATGCTTTTACTATATGAAAGAGAGGGAAATAAGCCTAAAGAAACTTGTGCTATAACGATTTAAAGCGTTACTCTCGTAGGAAGGGGGAGAAGGATTCATTTCTTGGTAGAATGTTGCTAATATGAAGTTAAACATTTTATAATATTGAAATAAAGAGAGAATAATGTAAGTAAATTAGTGGAATTTTGTACAAAGCCTACATCCGGAGGAAATGTTATGGACGTCAAATCAATCATTTTAGGCTTATTACATTATCGTGAAATGAGCGGCTACGATATAAAGCAGTTCTTTACGAGTAGCATCGGTTTCTTTTACGATGCGAGTTATGGTGCAATCTATCCAGCTCTTAAAAAGCTGGAGCAGGAAGGACATGTTACAAAAGAAGAGGTCCTACAGTCAGGAAAGCCAAACAAAATCATGTATGGTCTTACACAACAAGGACGTGATCAATTTCATCAGGAACTAAAGACGGAAATTGAAGGGCCGATCGTTCGCTCTGATATGTTAACCCGTTTATTCTTTTGTGATTTGCATACCGCAGAGGATCAGAAGCACTTTTTTGATGATTTGATTGCTTATCAGGAAAAGCGTCAAGAAATTATTCGAAACAGCTATCAAAAAAGCATGCAGGATTTAAATGAGTACCAAAAGATGTGCTGGGAGTATACCCTGCATCAGCTAGATGGGGCTATTCAATTCCTAAAGGGGAAGAAGCAAATGATGGACAAGGGGCAAAATGTTGCTCATATATCCTAAAGCTGAATATGGCTCTTTCTTCAATTGAAAACGGTCACACTAATAAAACCTCGGGGGTATTAGCCCTCGAGGTTTTATTAGTTTTGTTTTATTTAAGATTTTCAGGGTTGAGGCATTCTAGCTCTGGTAGGACAAAACGACCATCTTTACGGATTAAAACATCATCGAAGTAGATTTCTCCACCACCCCATTCTGGACGTTGAATTAATACCATATCCCAGTGAATGGAGGATTTATTTCCGTTAAACGCTTCATCATATGCCTGTCCAGGCGTAAAGTGAATGCTTCCGTCAATTTTTTCATCGAACAGGATATCTTTCATTGGATTTTGGATATAAGGGTTCACACCGATAGCAAATTCTCCAATGTAACGTGCACCTTCATCCTCATCGAAGATTTTGTTAATACGTTCTGTATCGTTAGCGGTAGCCTCAATGATTTTTCCATCTTTAAATGTCAGCTTCACATTTTCAAAGGTAAAGCCTTGATACGGAGATGGAGTGTTATAGGAAAGGGTACCATTTACAGAGTCCTTCACAGGAGCAGTAAAAATTTCACCGTCTGGAATGTTACACTCTCCAGCGCATTTGATTGCTGGAATGTCTTTAATGGAGAAGGTTAGGTCTGTTCCTGGAGCAGTTAAGCGAACTTTATCCGTTCTATTCATCAGCTCTACCAGGTTGTCCATAGCCTTGGACATTTTGCTGTAATCTAAATTGCAAACATCAAAGTAAAAGTTTTCAAACGCTTCTGTGCTCATGCTAGCCAATTGAGCCATGGATTCGTTTGGATAACGCATAACGACCCATTTTGTTTCAGGGACACGGATATCTGTAACAGGTCTTTGTAATTGCCGCGAATACATACTCATTTTGTCGCTTGGAACATCAGAAAGCTCCGTGATGTTATTGCTTCCACGAATTCCGATGAAACAATCCATTTTTTTCATAAAGGCAACTTCAGCATCTCGCAGGACAGCCAGTTGTTCTTCGTTTGTGTTCATTAATAATTCACGTTGAATGGCAGGGTCTTGAAGCTGAACATATGGGTGAGCTCCAGCTTCGTATACTTTGCGAATGAGGGCTTTTACTAACTCAGGCTGATGGCCGGTGGAATGAATAAGAACGTGCTCGCCCTTTTGAGCACGAATGGAATAATTGACCAAATTGTGTGCCAATTTTTCTAAACGTGGATCTTTCATATATGTATCTCCTCACTTTTATGACCTTGCTCATATTGTACACAAAAAAATTTGGAAAGCGAAGTACCTCGGTAAAAATATTTTTATTGATGTTTATTATTCTGAAAATGTGGAAAAGCTGAATGATAATAAAGACATTCACAAAAAGGCGGGGAATGGATATGATGAATCGAGATATCAATGCGTTACAACCAAACGAGCACTTGTATATGACTATTTGTGTAGGTGAGGATTTCAAATCGATTGCTTGGAAAGCTCAATACGATATGGAATTTAATTCAGAGTGTCTCTTTTGCTTCTCAGAAAAAATTACCGGTTATCGGGTAGAGGATGAAATTGGACATTCGGGTAAAATTGCTATTTGTCCTACATGCGAGAAAGTAAACGCTATTTATCACTAATTGTTGGGGCAAGAATACTGGTATCTTTGGCATTTATCTACCAAAATCAACGGATGGATGCCAAAGTTTTCATCTAGTTACAGAAAGTATGACATGTAAAAGTGAAAGGAAACCCCTACAATGTGTAGAGGATGCGCTTTTTACATATGGAGAAAGCGTTTGGGCGTTTAGCGTTAAAAATGACTGCCATCATGTACCAATCGATCTTCAGCAGGATTATGATATCCTTCACTCGAACTGGGTGACACAGACATAAGATCAATACACAGACAGATAAAGCTGGACGGAAGGCAGTTTTGAGAGAGGAGAAGAAATACAAATGAAATATTGCAGCAAATGTGGCAAAGAAATGGACATCGCGCTGCGCAGTGTAATCTATCGCAGTCGGGTGAAAATTCGTAATGTGCCTATTCATGTCTGCAAAGATGAAGCATGTGCTTGTACATCGGTTGTCGATCTCGTCAAGGATGATCTTAAACAGCTGATGACTAACTTAGGAGATCAACCAAAAGAGCAAGAGGTTGCTTTCGAAGCAATCAGTGAATTTGCGAATTTACTCGTCATCATCGCTGAACAGAGTGGGGATGAAGAATTAAAAGATAAGATTGATGAGAGAGTAAATGAACTACTTGATTTATACTTGCTGGCTAAATCGCTTAATGATCAGCAATGGATTAATGAAATCCAAAGAAAGCTGACTCAAATTAAGATAGAAGTGTAATGGAAATAGGAAAAAATTTGCCTTTCGCTCGCTTTCTCTTTATCATAATGTTCATCTAGGGTATTGAGAAAGGAGTGGGCTTATTTGGCATTTCAACAGTTGCAATCCCAAGAAGACCTGCAAGAATTCTTAAAGAAACCAGGCAAACTATTGCTGTTTAAGCATAGTACGGTTTGTCCGATCAGTACGTCTGCTCATGAGCATTTTCATGCGTATTTGCAAGCAAATAGCGATGTAGAGGCTGCCGAGGTTCTCGTTCGTGAAGCTCGCCCTGTCTCCAATGAGATCGCGGAGCAATTTCAGATTAAACACGAATCACCACAAATCTTCCTTATTGAGGACGGTGCAGTATCATGGCATACCTCTCATTGGAAGATTACGAAGGACGCTATTGAGCAAGCTATGAAATAAGCAGATAGGAGAAAGACCCCATCTTCAGCATGGGGTCTTTCTTATTTTACTCCCAGTATAGTTCTACTTTATCCCCACTTACTAAAGGGGTTTGGAAGGAAGCTGCTACATGATTTACCTTCATGATGAAAGTAGGTAGCTGGTTTGTTCCAATCGGCTGAGCGGGAATTTCTATATAACGAAATATATCGCTTACCATAGGTGCTTCTCCTACTGCGGAGTGTATCGTTACAACATCGTTATGCTGAAGCTGGGTTTCAATGGTAGCAGGATTACCATTGAGCTGTATATCCATGTGACCTGTTTCTAGACAGATAAGCTGGTCGTTTACATAAACATTTACAGTCTCCTGAACCATATCCTCTGGACTTATCAAATCACCGATTGTTGGGGTCTCTAAATCGTGAACCTCGCAATGGATGGTATCTTGTGAATGAACCAAATCCAATAGAGTAGCCTTTTTGCCGTTTAAAAGAATATGTAATTCTTTGCAAGAAAGAGAATAGGTTTGATGATTACATGTAATCGTAAATAAAGGAGCTTCAGCTACCTCCTGTATCAATGTGGCAAACCTGCTGGACTGTATGGCTTCCCCGACGGTTTTAGGCAGACGCATCTCCAAATCCATTCGATCAGAAAGCAAGGCATCGCTTTTTAGAATGATGCGCTCATGTAAAACAATAGGAGGCTGTAACAACTCCTCGCCATTAATTGTGAGGGGGAGTACCTGACTTGAATCAATGAGATCCTGAGCCAAAGCAGTTGCTTCCATACCATTCTCACCTGGACTTACACGAATGATGTCTCCATCAGAAATAAGAGAATCGAGTGAGCCTGTTCGACCATTGATTACAATGGTAGGAGAGGTTCCATGTCCTCCAGGGATGATTTTAAGACGTCCATTCACATTGACTGACATAGCTAGACCTGGACGGCCATGAAGCCGCTTAATATCCATACCAGCCGCTAGGAGCGCGTCACCTAATGTCATTTTCCGAAGATCAAAGAGCCTTACAGGTGTATCATTAATAGTAACCGTTACATAACGAATCGGTTGGGAATGTGCAGCGAGAGCAATTCCAACAGGTGTTACAAATGCAGGCCCGTTTAGCAAGGGATGTTCACCAACAAATTGCTTGATGGCATCAGCACCTCGAACGGCAACACGATTAGCTGGCAATCCTAAATGCTGGGCTACCTTTGTTGGCAGAGTCGGAGTTAAGCTTCCACCCCCAATTAACATAACTGCTTGAGGAGCCTTGCCATTCAGCTCCAAAATTTTATGAGCGATCTGTTCAGCAAGGGATTCGATTTCAGAATCAATAGCCGCAATGACCTGATCTGTAGCTAATTCCTGTTCGATTCCTAAAATATCGTGGAACTGAACGGTTTCTTGATCGTGTAGCTGGCGCTTTACCTCTTCTGCAACAGGAAAATCGAGTAAATAAGCATTCATAAGAGCATCTGTAATCTCATCTCCGGCTGTTGGCACCATGCCATAAGCCGTTATGCTTCCATCTTCTGTTAAAGCAATATCAGAGGTCCCAGCACCGATATCAACGAGTGCTATGTTTAATCGACGCATCGTAGTAGGAATCAATACATGAATGGCAGCAATCGGCTCTAAGGTAAGGGCCTTCATCTCCAGACCACTTCGTTTGAGAGCTGCTAACAAGGAATCTACAACCATGCGTGGAAGAAACGTTGCGATAACATCAACAGAAGCGTTTGTTCCACGTTGATCGATTAGGCTACCGATAATCTCCTCATCCAAATAGTAGTTAACCACACTGTACCCTACGCAATAATAGCGTGTAATATCCAATTCATTCAGTTCTTGGGCTAATTCTGCCTGTGCCTTTTGTACCGCAGAAAACTCCAGAGTAAGCACATCGTCTTTGGTCAACACGGGTAAATGGGAGATAGGAAGCTCGAAGCGCACGCGCTTTGTTTTCAGCGAGCGTCCTGCTGCTGCTACTGCCACTTCTTGTAAGGGACCGTGTTTTTCAGATAGATGCTGCTTGATCTTCTCGATGATTTCAGCGACTGCAAGTACATCGTGGATTTGTCCGTCCAGCATAGAGCGTTCCTTATGCTCTAAAATGTAACAGTCTTTAATTTGAAACTTATCTTTCTCTTCAAGCGGTTCAACGATAAGTCCTACTACACTACGGGTACCAATATCTAAAGCAAAAAGAGTGTTATTTTGCTTATCTGCATGTTCTTCTAGCAAATGAAATGTCTCCTTCCCATTTGGAATGGAAGATTTACGTATTTTCTCTATCATATACTAGCTTCTAAAGATAATAAAACCCCATTAAATTAACCTTTTTCAAAAAAAATGTAGCTTGTAACAATTACTTTCGCGCTTTTTGGTACTAAAGGGCTGGTCAAACGTCTAATCATCTACTATAATAACAGATAACTCAGAACGTCTTATGTATAACCATACTGTGATTTGCAAACGATAAGGGAAAAAGTAGAAGGGTGGAGTAGAGATGAGAAATGAACAAATTGAGGCCATTCGCCGCCAATTGGACACAATTAATTTGCAATTATTAGAATTGATCAACAAGCGTGCCTCTTTGGTTCAAGAGCTAGGCCAAGAGAAGAGCAAGCAGGGCGTGAATCGTTTTGATCCAGAACGTGAACGCGACATGTTGAATCTAATTGTAGAGAATAACAATGGACCATTCAGCGACGAGGCTATTCGTCATTTATTCAAACAAATCTTTAGTGCTTCTCTTGACCTGCAAAAGGATGAGGATAAGAAAATTCTACTAGTAAGCCGTAAAAAACAACTAGAGGATACGGTTCTTACTATTAAAGGCGTGGAATTTGGTGGAAAAGAGAAGATTCTGATTGCCGGCCCATGCTCAGTAGAAAGCTATGATCAAGTTCGTGCTGTAGCTGAAAATCACGTGAAACAGGGATTGCGTGTGCTTCGCGGTGGTGCATACAAGCCGCGTACCTCTCCATATGACTTCCAAGGGCTTGGAGTGGAAGGATTAGAGATTCTGAAACGCATCGGCGATGAGTTTAATTTAGTAACCATTAGTGAGATCGTAACACCAGCTGATCTTGAAATGGCGACAAAATATGTAGATGTTATTCAAATTGGTGCACGTAACATGCAAAACTTCGAACTGCTAAAAGCGGCGGGTCGTACTAATCACCCTATCTTATTAAAACGTGGGCTTTCAGCGACCATCGAGGAATTCATTTACGCTGCTGAATATATTCTATCAGAAGGAAATACGCAGGTAATGCTTTGCGAACGTGGTATTCGTACGTATGAAAAAGCAACCCGCAACACCCTTGATATCTCTGCTGTGCCAATCTTAAAACAAGAGACTCATTTACCTGTATTTGTAGATGTGACTCATTCGACTGGCCGCCGAGACCTATTGCTTCCAACAGCGAAAGCGGGCTTGGCAGTAGGTTCGGATGGTATCATGGTTGAAGTTCATCCTGATCCAGATGTAGCATTATCCGATGCAAAACAACAGCTAACGATCCCAGCTTTCAATGAAATGCTAGATGAACTTTATGCTTCTGGTCTTTACAAACCAGAAACCGCTATTTTGAAATAAAAGCAGAACCAAAACCGTGTGTAACCCTAGCAGGCCTCTCATTGGAGCGGTCTGCTTTTCTCTTATGGTAGGGTGAGTCAGGAGTAGATGTTATACATAGCTTGAAGAGAGTGCAGGGTGGTGGTTTCCGGCGGGCTCTGTGCTAATGGAACCAGCCTATTAAGAGACGAAAGGACCAAAAACGGCGAAATCATGCCGTTAATAGGAAAAATGTAGGTTGAGAAAACGGTTGCAACTATGGGTATCATATCGTATTATATGGCTATAAATTTATGAAAATAATACTGAAAGGTATAATCTGGAAAAGATAGGTGGACGTAATATGCCAATTACAATATATGATGTAGCACGTGAAGCAGGAGTATCGATGGCAACTGTATCAAGGGTCGTTAATGGCAATCCGAATGTAAAGCCATTAACACGTAAAAAAGTAATGACCGCTATTGAACGTCTAGGTTATCGCCCCAATGCAGTAGCAAGGGGTCTAGCAAGCAAGAGAACCACAACGGTAGGGGTTATTATTCCGGATATCTCCAGTCAGTTTTTTTCTGAGCTAGCACGGGGTATTGAAGATATCGCTACCATGTATAAATACAATATCATTCTTTGTAACTCAGATCACCGCTTAGAAAAAGAATTGCAATTAATCAATACCTTATTAGAAAAACAGGTGGATGGATTGTTATTCATGGGAGCCGAGATCAAAGAAGATCATTTTCATTCCTTAAAAACGGCGTCCATTCCAACGGTTCTAGCGGCTACTCGCGATCCAGAAGGAAAGTTACCAGCAGTGACAATAGATCATTTCCAAGCGGCTTATGATGCTACTCAGGCCTTAATTAGACGTGGGCATAAACGTATAGCGATCATTACAGGGCCAATGTCATACCCGTTAGAAGGACTCGTGCGCTTTGAGGGCTATAAACAAGCGTTATTGGATGCGGGATTACCGTATGATGAACAATTGGTTGCTAATGGTTCCTTCCGATATGAATCAGGTCTTCAAAGCATGGGAGACTTCATGAAACTAGCAGAACCTCCAACAGCCGTGTTCGCAGCCAGCGATGAAATGGCAATAGGTGCGATTCATGCTGTTCAGGATTTGGGACACTCTGTACCTGAGGATGTAGAAGTAATTGGTCACGACAATGTGCGGTTAGCAGAGATGGTACGCCCTCGTCTTTCTACAGTTGTTCAACCAATGTATGATATTGGGGCCGTTGCGATGAGATTGTTAACCAAGTATATGAATAATGAACAAGTTGAAGATCATATTGTGTTATTGCCACATCGGATTGAGTATCGTCAAAGTACGAAGGAAATGGCAGAAGAATAGTTACGCGGGATAGAGGGTGAGAAGATGACTATCGGAATCATGGGAGCGATGGATGAAGAGATCGCTTTGTATTTAGAAGACATGCAAAATAAAGAAACCGTCACAAAAGCGGGTATCACTTATCATATAGGTGAATTTCTGGGGAAAAAAGTAGTGCTTTGCAAATCAGGTGTAGGTAAAGTAAATGCTGCTGTCTGCACACAAATCCTCATTCAGGAATTTCAGGTAAGTCAGGTGATCTTTACTGGTGTGGCTGGTGCTGTCCATCCAGATTTAAACATCGGTGACATTGTTATTTCCACAGATTGCATGCAGCATGATATCGATGCCACTTCACTTGGATTCAAACCAGGGGAGATTCCTTTTGAGAAAACATGGTGTTGGATCGCAGATGATAAATTGAAGGAATTAGCAATAAATGCTGGCCATCAGTTAGAAGCTGATATTCAGATTGTTACAGGACGTATCCTCTCAGGTGATCAATTTATTGCAGATCGCCAAAAAGTCCAGCAATTATCGGAAACATTCCAAGCATCATGCACAGAGATGGAAGGGGCAGCAGTCGCTCAGGTATGCTCCATGAATGAGGTGCCTTTTGTTATTGTACGTGCGATGTCTGATTGTGCAGATGGTTCAGCTCATGTTAATTTCCTTGAATTTACGAAGCTTGCTTCCAAGCGTTCCTATCAAATGGTAAGGAACATGCTTCATACGATGAAAAAAGAGGGGGCTTAACAAGATGAGTCAATCAAAGGCAATTATATACTCAACAAAGGGCTGTATTGAATGCGATATGGTTAAAAAAATGCTAGATGAGAAATCCGTTTCTTATGAAGTGAGAGACGTTATGAGCAGTAGCCAGTATCAGGAAGAGGTAGAAGCATTCGGGTTTATGGGTGTTCCTGTTACTGTCGTGAATGGGAAAGCAGTAAAAGGATACCAGCCTGATGGTATTTTACAAATGTTAGGAAAATCAAAATAACATAAAAATAAGCAGATATACTCATACTTAATGGTAAGGGTCGCTTATATGACAAAAGCGGGTTTGTATCGTATGCATTATGCATCGTACGAATCCGTTTTTCTTTTTCAGGCAGGGGAGGGGGAATTCCTCATGAAAATTTACGATAGATAATGAATTGACAAGGACATTGATATTATATATACTTACATTAAGTAATCAACTTACTTTTATTTAATAATCAAAAAGATGTTATTCCATATATCGAGCAAAAGGGGTTGGAAAGAATGAATTTCCATGGTTATCCATATACATTTGTAAGTCAGGTTCACCTTATCATTGAAAATCTAGAGCGTTCTATAGCATTTTACAAAGATATGTTAGGGCTTAAGATTCTCGATCAAACAGAAACAAAAGTGGTTTTTACTGCTAATGGAAAAACTCCTCTGGTAACAATTGAGAAGCCAGACCATGTAACACCGAAAGAACCATGGAAGACAGGATTATATCATTTTGCCCTCTTGGTTCCTAATCGTGCGGACTTGGCTAATACGTTGTTACACCTCCTACAAGAAGGATATCCGCTACAAGGAGCTTCTGATCATCTTGTCAGTGAGGCAGTTTATTTGGCAGACCCGGATGGAAATGGAATTGAAATTTATGCGGATCGACCATCTGAGACATGGGTTTGGGAGGGCGATTCTGTAGGAATGAGCACGGAAGCTTTGGATATCGAAGGAGTGTTACAAGAAAATAAAGAGGATGCTTGGAGGGGATTGCCAAGCGGTACGATTATGGGGCATATCCATTTGCAGGTAGCCAATTTACAGCAGGCGGAGGAATTTTATACGAAAGGGCTTGGATTTGAAGTTGTATCAAGATATGGGAATCAGGCACTCTTTATTTCTACAGGAAAATATCACCACCATATCGGTTTGAATACATGGGTAAGTGCCGGTGCATCTGCGCCAAGCCCAAATAGCGTTGGCTTACAATCCTATACGCTGGTATTACCTGACGAGGAATCGAGAGAAAGAATGGTTCAGCAGGTAAAAAGCTTCGGGGCTACTGTCACAGAAGAAAACGGGATCAAGATTACGAAAGATCCATTTGGCAATACGATTCATTTAGTCGTGTAACAATGTAGGTGTTATAGATAAGAGAAGAGGTATGCTGGAATTGGCATACCTCTTTTTATCGTGTTAGAGAGGAGACGTAACAATACTCTTCTCTTTTAGAGATTATTTTTTAAAAGAAAAATAAGAAGGCTGAGACAATCATTTTATAAATGAGGAGCATGCAAGATTGCTTTACCAAAGGAGAGACGATTTTTTTCGCTAATTTCTCCACGTCTTGGGATCGTCATGAACGCACTCACATCGTCAAATAAACAGGGAGGTAATTCTAAGGGACTGTACGGAAGCCATTTTTGTAACCATTCAGTAGGAAGAGGACCATCTGATAGCCATTGATCTGTCATCTCGCTCCATAATAGCGTCCAAGCACGTGGAACAACACGCCAAATATCATAGCCTCCACCGCCAACGGCTACCCATCTTCCTTGGCATAACTCATGAGCTAGTTTATGAGCAAGTCGGGGGATTTGCTGATAGATACGCATAGAGCAGCTCAAATGTGTGAGAGGATCGTAGTTGTGGGCATCGCAACCGTTTTGAGTAATGATGATATCAGGTTGAAAACCATGTGCGATTCTAGGGAGGAGCGACTCGTATATTTCAAGGAAAGAATCATCTTCAGTGAAAGCATCAAGTGGTACATTTACACAGTAACCAAAGCCCTGGCCATCTCCACGCTCCGTAACATTTCCTGTACCTGGGAAAAGATATTTTCCTGTCTCATGCAGGGAGATCGTCATGACATTGGGGTCGTCATAAAAGGCCCATTGAACGCCGTCACCATGATGGGCATCTGTATCGATATATAAGACGCGGGCATCCCAATGTTTACGTATGTATGCGATTGCTACAGAGCAATCGTTGTAAATACAGAAGCCAGATGCTCTCCCCCGAAAGGCATGATGCAATCCACCGGCAGGATTAAAGGAATGCTCCGCCTGTCCGTTCATCACGATATCGACTGCTGAAATACTTCCTCCCACAATTAGAGATGTAGCTTCATGCATATTTGCAAATATAGGGACATCTTCGGTTCCTAAGCCATAGCTAGCTGCAAGCGGCAATTCTTCTGGCTGAGTGCCCTGTCGTTTGACTATTTCTAAATACCTGGGATCGTGTACGAGCAGTAATTCTTCATCGGTGGCATAGCGTGGAGCTATAATATTCTCTGGGGTGAGTAATCCATAAGCTTGCATGAGATCATATGTGAGTAATAAACGTTTTTGATTAAAGGGATGCTCCTCATGAAAAAAATATTTGGTATAGTCGGCTGAATAGATTAGACGGGGGGTACTAGTCACGTAGGAATTCCCCCCTGATCGGGTCGAGTACATGAAAGCCTTTGTCACGTAACATGCTTGTCACCGTACGAGTATCCATGGTCGTCACTCGAAAAACCAGATTTTTCTTCCCTTCTGTAGTGGAGGGAAACACAATAACGCTACTAACATTTACTTTCGATTCACGGATAATCTGGCTTACTTCCGCTAACACGCCGTAGCGATCTTCTACTTCGATTTCTATCTGGGAGCTGGCTTTGTTTACACCAAACAGTTCAATCATTTTATATAAAATATCGGATTCTGTAACAATGCCTACTAATTTATTCTCCTCAAGCACTGGCAACGACCCGACCTTGTACTCGTACATGGTCTTGGCAGCCTCCTCAAGAAAATCAAGAGGGTGGGCGGTTATCACTTCTGTATTCATAATCTCTTGTACGGGTTTGGTCATAATAATATGATCATCGGCTCTAGCGTATAAGGAAGAGGGGAGTGCATCACGTAAGTCTCGGTCGGAGACGATTCCGACAAGGATTTGATTATCTAGGACAGGTAGATGGCGAATGCGATTTTGCTTTAAGAGAGCTAATGCTTCGCCTATACTTGTGGTAGCGGTAGCTGTGACTACCTGTTTGCGCATAAAGTCTTCTAAACGCATAGACAAACTCCTTTCAACAATCAAGAGCGTAATTTCTTAATACATATAACGTGATTGAAAACGCATGCTGTCAAAGGTAGTCATACTTTCAAGCGGAACTCGTTTACCAATGCGTGTCATTAGACAGTTTGCTGGATGTGAGCAAATTTCGGAATCGTCGGTGGCCGTCCACATCATACCGACACTGCCCATCAATTTCTCCATCACCTTGCGATAGTCCCAGACACTTAAACCAGTTCCTTGTAAATCCCAATGCCAATAGTACTCTGTTGATAATATAATGTAATCCTCCAATGCATCGTCCATAAAGGCCACTTCTAGCATCTGCTTTGCTATACCGCCTTTACGAATCTTTGAGCTTACCTCAATAGCTCCCAGCTCCAGCAAATCGTCCATTTTAATCATAGACCAACGCTCCAGTGGGTCAGGATGTAGGAAGGTGACGTAGGCCAAAACTACATTTTCATGGCGTGCCACTATAATTCGTCCTTCTGGCAGGCCAGCAATTTCGACAAGTGCTTCTTGTTGTTGCTTGGGAGCGCGAAATGCTTTTAAACCTTCATCAAATTCCATAGTAGCCAAGTCCTCAGAGCATACTGGCCCTTCAATTATAATTTGGTTATCATGAACCCATACTTTTTTTTGATAAAATGTTTTCCTATGAATCACTAGGCCTCACCATCGCTTCCCACGAATCTACATGCTTAGTATATCTTATTCCACACAAAAGGAGTCTTATATTTTTGAAAATTCAAGAATCCGCCATGGATAAAAAAAGACTGCCGGGATGGATGCCCCAACAGTCTTTTTTGTGGTTATTTATTTTACTTTCGCATGAGCTGAAGGAGCAGATTCACCATAGGTATTCACTGCAGTGATGTAGAAGCTGCCTCCAGGCTCACTTGTGGTTAATACAAAGCTTGGTTCGGATACGGAATCCATCAATTGATAGTTCGTTGTACCATTCATAGCATAGTAAACGTTGTAGGCAACGATGTGATCTTTCGCTGGACCCTTTTTCCAACTGACTTTAATTCCATCTGCTGTTTTAGAAGCACTAACGCCTTGGACTTTACTCGGTGCACTAGTAGCTACTGGCGGGGGCGTTGTTTGGCCGCCATCAGGTGGAGCAATAGGATCTACTTCCGTGCCTGGTTGATTGTGGTCAGGATTTGGCTGTACAGGCGGATTGCTATCACCTGGGATATCCACACCTGCACCTGACGTAGAAGATGCCTGAGACTCGTTACCTGAAAGGTCAACTGCTGTTACATAGTAACCATGGTCACTACGTTTCGCATCAGTGTACGTTGTCGTTTTCGGGTCCTTAACGGTTGCGATTTTTTCAAATCCACCGTTTGCGCTTGCACGATAGATACGATAGCCTAGTACATCCTGCTCTGGGCTGGCATTCCACGTAAGGGTCGTGCCACTACCTGATTTCGCAATAGTAACGCCTGATGGAGCAGAAGGTGTTCCATCTACAGCTACGCGTGGATCTTCTTTTTCCGGCATCCGCTCTGCCCAATCGGCAGGTTTAGTTCCAACCCTGCTATTTTTCGCAGAAATTTGATCAGATGATGGGAGTGGCTCTGGACTCTTAAAGAAGACGCCCTCTGTTACAAAATCATCTGGTGTATTTTCCTGTGCCAGATAGAGAACCTCACCGACTTGAACAACACGAACTTTTTGATGAGAATCGTCCACTTTGGTTGGTACAAATCTTTGATTAAATAAATCGGTAATCACGTGGCCGGTTTGTTTCGATAGCTCACTTGGCAACATGCCGGACTTGCTATCAATTGTTGCGCTGACAATGCCGCTTGGTTTACTAAACTTCGCTGATTTGTCAGCCACTTTGGAATCAATTTTAAAGACCTCTGTCATCACCTTACCCCAAATTTCCATTGGTCGGCGTTGTGCAGAACCAGGAATGGTAGTTGGAACATCATAGCCTGTCCATACACCAAGGGTAACATCAGGTGTGTAGCCTACAAACCAAAGATCGTAGGAATCATTGGTAGTTCCTGTTTTTCCGGCCATATCTACGCCTTTGGGTACATATTTTCGCACAGAAGCACCAGTACCGGAGTTGACAACGGTACGCATCATGTCTGTCATCAGATAGGCGGTCTGTGGACTAAATACTTTAACAGGTGTGACATTGTGTTCATAAATGGTATTTCCACGGCTATCCACGATTTTTTGAATCATGTAGGCATCCACAAAGTTTCCATCGTTGGCAAATGTAGAAAATGCATTGGTAATTTCTTCGCTGTTTAGACCGTAAGCTAGCCCACCAATAACTCCGGTAGCCGCATAATTATCACTATCGACCAGAGTGGTGACACCCATTTTTTTCACATAATTTAAAGCGGTCGGAATTCCGACTTTCAAATACGTTTTAATAGCTGGTACGTTCCAGGATTGACGCAGAGCTTCGCGGGCACTCATCATACCATGGTATTTGCGGTCCCAGTTAAGCGGCAGGTGAGTACCTTTACTTCCATCTGCCAATAGTACAGGTGAATCGTCAATTGGGCTTCCCGGCTGTAAGATACCAAGCTCCAATGCTGGTGCATATGCGGCGATTGGTTTCATAGCTGAACCGGGTTGTCGAGAGGCGGTGGCGTGATTGGTTTGTTCAACGTTAAAGTCGCGGCCACCCATCATGCCGATGATTGCACCTGTTTTGTTATCAATGAGTGTTGCGCCTACTTCTTCTAGAGCGTTTTCGATCTTTTCCTTTTTTCCACCACGTGTCACAGAATAGGTACGATTGCTACCAAAGTTTTTGGGATTAGCAGCGATCTTTTCCATGGCGGTATTAATTTCCTTATGCACAGTCGTGTACACATGATAGCCCTTTTGGAGAATTTGACGTCGTTGCTCCTCTAGGAGCTGACGATATTCATTGCGGCCAATTTGTGATTTATCACGACCTTCGTTTGCTAGCTTTTGGTCCAACAGAACCTCAGCAGTACGTTCCTCAATTTCCATCATAAGGAATGGGTGTTCAGCGTATGCACGCTTTTCTGGTTTGGCGAGATGTGCCTGTAAATTAGTGGAGAGGACCTGTTGTTGTTGAGCAGCTGTTATGTAATTGTTCTCTCTCATCCGTTCTAGCACCATTTTCTGGCGCTCCAGTCCGCGACGATACCCTTCCTTGTTAAAAGGAGAGTAGGCCATAGGACTCTGCGGAAGTCCAGCTAAGTAAGAGGCTTCGGCTAGATCAAGATTGCTTGCATCTTTGCCAAAAATCCCTTTTGCCGCTGCTTGAACGCCATAAATGTTAGAGCCATTGGCGTCCTTACCAAAATAAACGTCATTCATGTAAGCTTCCAAAATTTGATTCTTGCTAAACATTCTTTCGATTCGTATGGCATGAAGAATTTCTTTCGCTTTTCGTTTATGGCTTACTTCAGGTGAGAGGATGGTACGTTTAATCAATTGTTGTGTAAGAGTACTACCACCTGTTATAACACTTTGTTTAGTAAGCTCTTGAATGGTTCCACGTAAGGTAGATTGAATAACTATTCCATTATGTTCATAGAAATACTTGTCCTCTGTGGCAATGATGGCGTTAATGAGCGCGGGTGAAATCTCCGAAATCTTCACCATCCGGCGATCTTCTCCCTTAGCTCGAAGCTGACCGATCAAGGAACCATCTTGATAGTAGGCGAACCCTGTTTGAAACTTGCTAAACAAGAGCTCTTGAATCTCTTCTTTGCTTCGGATCGGCTCATCATTCACAAGAGCGGCTATGTAGCCCGTAGCAACTCCACCTGCGAGAAACAGCCCCATAAATCCTAACAAAAAACAGTATGCAAGAACTACTCGTACAGGGTGCTTCTTTCTGCCGCGCTGCCCTATTTTGCGTCTAGGCCTCTTGGCAGAAGCATCTTTATTCTGCATATACGTCCTTTCCCCCTTAAAAGATCAGCCCCATTATACCATAAGTAAAAATACTGGGGTAGAATCATGTCGAGCCATAGGTAATTTGAGTGTAAAATGACCGATAACCATGAATGAAGGCATTTGTAGGTCAGAATCACATCCATATCTGGCAATGCTAGCTAGCGTATGAAAAATAGAATGATAGAGTAAGCTGAACCTCTCTTTTCCAGCAAATAAGCCCTTCTATACTAGATTTTCCCTGTAAATAAGCTATTGCTACGTAAACGAAAAAACTCTCCCTAATAATTGACGCAAATGTAACGTCAAGGTTTCGAAATACTAGGCTATTCCTCTAAATTTTGATGTTTCTGACTTTATCCTAAGATAGCTGATGACACATAAGAGTCTTTATAAACGCAATAGACCTAGGGGGTGGGAAGCGAGGATTTAATCGAATATTGTCGCGTACAAATAAAAAAGCTCCACACCCAAAGGATGTGAAGCTTGATGTTTCCAAGTAAAGACTAACGGCTGTACCACTCAACGATCAGAGTTTCGTTGATTTCAGCAGGCATTTCAGAACGGTCTGGTAGACGTGTGAAAGTACCTTCTACTTTGTTATCATCGAAAGTGATGAAGTTTGGTACGAAAGTGCGAGCTTCCAAAGATTCTTTTACGATAGCAAGGCCACGAGATTTTTCACGAAGAGTGATAACATCTCCTGGTTGTACGCGGTAAGAAGCGATGTCAACTTTTTTACCATTAACAGTCATGTGACCATGGTTAACCAACTGACGAGCAGCTGGGCGAGTTGCAGCAAAGCCCATGCGGAAAACTACGTTATCAAGGCGGGATTCAAGAAGCTTCATGAAGTTCTCACCCAATACGCCTCTCATTTTTTGAGCGTGTTCGAAAGTGCGACGGAATTGCTTTTCGTTTACACCGAACATATGACGTAGTTTTTGTTTTTCTTGTAACTGAATACCGTACTCAGTCAATTTACGACGGCTTTGACCGTGTTGTCCTGGTGCGTAGTTACGTTTAAGATCTTTTCCTGTTCCATCTAGAGAGATACCTAGACGGCGAGCCAGCTTGTGGCGTGGTCCTGTATAACGAGACATATGCTCATTCTCCTTTAAGTTGGATTCGTAGGTGTTTACTTCCAAAAGGCAAGTTTCATCTTCATACACGAACTTCAGACGGTAGCGTTTCTGCATCGTGCTCCTCTTGAAAAACAGCCGCAGTCAAAAGGCAAAGGGGGTGAAACTAAAAGGCAAACCTCGTATTCCTTTTGTTTTTACCTACAATCAATGCTACCCTATTCAAACATAACTCTTATTTTATATGCTGACTCTAGGTAAAGTCAAGAGATTGTCTAAGAATAACAGCCGGAATCCACTGGGAAAATCAAAGCTTGCGGATGACTAATGCCGAGACTTAGAGGGTTGTAGTGTATAGACGAGAGTCAAGGGATTTGACTTTGACGACTGTTGATTTTTATCACGATGATCCTCTTGTTTCATTCATAATCATAGATTAGTCGAGGATCAGTTATTTCCGTTTCTTTAGAATCTGGTATTTTATAGCTTAAAGTAATAAAAGGGCTTTCTTTAAAAATTTTAGTAGCTTCCTCAGGAGATATTTTCTTTGAATCAGCAGGGAAATTCAAATCTTCACTCCATGTAGAAAAGTAAGATACAATTGTCCCATTAGGGTTGACTGTAACTCTTACAGAATCATCAGGAAAAGGTATTCCGTTTATTTGTCTTTGGTAGGTAAAAATGTATTCTGTAGAGGTAAGTGCTGTTCTGTTATCTGAAAGAGGTGTAGGCTTCAAGGAAATACTTGATAATTTTTTGCCAGCATGTTTACGTAGAAACGCTTCGGCTGCTTGTTGAGCTTGCTCTAGTGAGATAGGTTTCTTGCTTTTATTTGCTAAGAGAGATGGATGTGAAAGAGAATAACTATTTAATTCGCCTGAGTTTGCATTGATTTCGACTAGTAAAAAGAATGGCTTTCTTCGATCAATGTTACCACTATTCTCCCAAGCAAACGTCCAAGTGGGAGATAAATTCATATCTTCATTTAATGTAAAGTAGCTATCGGTTGGAACTGGATTCATGC
The DNA here is from genome assembly GCF_010748895.1 of Brevibacillus sp. 7WMA2. Taxonomy (NCBI): domain Bacteria; kingdom Bacillati; phylum Bacillota; class Bacilli; order Caryophanales; family Paenibacillaceae; genus Brevibacillus; species Brevibacillus sp. 7WMA2. The sequence goes on along the minus strand of NZ_CP048799.1, from coordinate 2,954,831 downwards.
TGGACCATTCCTTTGCGAACTCAGACGTGATAGCGAGTGCTTGTTCTCTTGTTAATTGGGACTTGCTCACTAGAGGAGCTGTGGGTTGGAGATGCTGTTGGGGTGATTTTGTGTTTGTGTTAGCTTCAACGACTGAGCCTGAAAGTAGCAACATGCCTGATAAGCTAAGTAGGCTTATTGAACGGATCAATGAATGCATAAATAAAATCTCCTAAACCTGCAATGTGTAATGTATGTACATGAAACTGACATATATATAACGGTAACAACAGGGAGGCAATGAGACGAGGAAGTCATGCTGGCGTCGTATAAAGAACTAGAACGAAAGAGGAGTTTTGAGCATTTCAGTGGAATTTAAAAATTAGGAAAAATGTGTTATTGAATTTTGAAGATTCTAGTATCTCGTGATTATATCCATTATAATTAAATTGTACATATTCATGCAAGGAAAGTAGGGTGTCTTACTATCATGGAAACCATCGTATACTTAATCCGACATGGAGAAACGGATTGGAATCATATACAGAAAATACAAGGTCATACGGATACCGATTTAAACGAGCTAGGGTATAAGCAAGCGGAAAAGCTGGCGAATCGTCTTGCTTCAGAAGGCTTTGCTCATGTGTATTCAAGCGATTTAAAACGTGCCTTTGAGACGGCGAAACGTGTAGGAGAACGCCAGCAGATTCCTGTTCCTGTCACGAAAGTACGCGGATTACGTGAGCGTTGCTATGGCGATTGGGAGGGGCGCCACCTTGCTGATGTACAAAAGGATATGCTAAATGTTGAACCACATCAGTCAATCTGCGGGATTGAATCCTATCACGCTATGCAAAAGAGAGCTGATTGTGTTCTAAGCGAAATTATTGAGAAACATCCCGGTCAAAAAATTGCCGTTGTAAGCCACGGTGGTTTGATTAATGCTTTTCTGCATTATATTACTGAAGGTCAGCTTGGTACGGGGATCACTAAAATTGGCAATACGGGAATCACCATTTTGCATGTGGAGAATAAATCGTGGAAAGTTATGGAGATAAGTCGAGTTGACCATCTAGAGGAAACCATAACCGATTAATGATTAATATAGAGGAAGAAGGAATCAGCATTGCGGACACGAACGCAAATAGGAACAGTAGGTAAATTATTTGATAGCGTTGTTCCCTTTTTTCTGCCTTCTTGGCCCATACAAGCACCAGGGCTCCTTTTCTTTGCTACTCCAGAGCGTGGTGTAATCGCTACTTATGAATTGGGAACACTCCCGGCACATTTGCCTCCAACTTTTTTTCAAGATGCTATGGAGGAGCTAGTTAAGCAGGAGGTAACCAAAGCTTGGAAAAAAGGCCAGGTAATTAGTAAGGAGCGAGTTACTTCTGAGTGTGGTGATTACAAATGGCTGTTGCAAGCCTTAGGTCCTCAACCAGATGATATACATGCGATTGCAGGCATTCTTACTTGTGCACAGGAAGCTTTGGTCAATATACGAACCTACGGTGAAATGGTAAAAGGATTATATTCGCTTGGTTATAAAGGGTTTATTCAGCGCATGGCCAGTGAGATCGTAGTGGAAGCGAGCAAATGTAAGGAAGCCACTCCATTTATGAAGACAGTTGTTAACGGTTTACACGCTATGGTGGGAAGGGGGCATTGTTCGCTTATTAAATTGGATGAAAGTGGACATTTATTGCCGCAGGAGCGTTACACAACAGATTCCGCTGTATACGCAGGTTCTAAAATACATCAGGTGTTACATTGCTTTGTATCTAAAAAGGCAGAGGTTTATCAAGAAGATTCCCGCGTTGCGATGTATCCAATTTATGTGGAGGATGAACCGATCGCGGCACTTATTCTTCATGTAGCCGATCAAGAACAGCAATGCTTAGATAAATTGGATATCGAGATGCTTCATTCGACTGGAGAACAGGTCAGCCATCAGTTGCATAGGACTTTACACATGCATGATATCTTACGGGAAACTCAAAAGAAGGAGCTTCTTTATCAACTGACAAAACAAATTCATGCCTCGATTGACGTAAATGACGTACTAGCTGGAGTGCTTGCAAGTATCAAGCAATTATATCCGTATTTTTCAGCGGAACTGTATCTTACTATGGAAATGGAAACAAATCTACCAATCAAGACCTTTTCCTTAAAAAAACAACATAATCAGGTCAGTCAGCAGGCTTATCTGGAAGGAAAGCTAATGATGGGCCAAGAGATCATAGATGAGCAAGCGATTACTTTTGTCGCTGCTCCGTTACATGGGAGACAAGGAATTTATGGGATTCTCCAATTGGCTACCCATGAAATCATTAATTTATCCGCGAAAGAGACCGAATTTATTTCTATTTTAGCGGAAACAGCAGGGAACGCCTTTGAAAACGCTCAGTTGTATCAGCAATCACGCGACATGGTTCGTGAATTGCGCTTAATCAATGAGATGGCCCAGCAGATTAATCGTAGTTTGAACATGATAGATATACTTGAGTTCGTGATTAAGATGCTGCATCGAACGTTTGATGCGAGCTATTCTGCTATCCTGCAAAAAGCATCAGACGGTGAGCGGATGCAAATCATCTCTTCATCCAAGAGCGATCAGATCGGACAATTCGTACCGATTTCGGCTACTCCGATTGCTGAAATTGTAATTGATAAGCGGAAAATTTTGCCTTCTTCCGACAGCTTTACTCATTTACCTCATCAGTTATTTCCCTATCATTCTGTGATGGGGGTTCCTTTGTTGCAAGATTCAGAAGTATCAGGACTCTTACTGGTAGCAGATCATAAGCCTAATTTCTTTACCTATGATGACTATAAATTACTGGAATTATTTGGGCAACACACTAGCTTAGCTATTACTAATGCTCTCTTGCTTAGTGAAGTGGAACGCATGGTTATCACCGATAATTTAACAGGGCTTTTTACACGTAGATACTTAAATGAGAACGTGAAGAAATCCTTACTTGCAGATGAGCAGGGCTCCTTAATTTTAATTGATATTGATTACTTCAAGAGAATTAATGATACCTATGGCCACCTTGTTGGGGACGAGATATTGTATCAGGTAGCTTCTGTTATTAAGAACTGTATTAGGGACAGCGATATTCCAGCAAGATGGGGCGGCGAAGAGATAGCGATTTACCTGCCGCATGTTGATGTGCTGATTGCCAGTAAAATAGCAGAACGCATTCGTATTCGTGTGCAACAGGAAAGTAAACCAAGTGTTACGATTTCCTGCGGCGTTGCTATGTGGAGCAGGGATGTTCAACAAAATCGCTCGGCAGAAGAACTGTTTCACGATGCAGATGTGGCCTTATATAAAGCAAAGCAAGAGGGGCGAAATCAGGTAAGAAAGAGTGAGTCGAGTAAAATATGGTAGGCTATGGGAAAATGCTATCCGTAAAAATCTGGGGGAGATAGGATGTCTGCCGTATCAAAGAATAGATTGTCAAAGGCCGCTACAGAGATAGCAAAGGGAGTGTATCAAATTTCTCTGCCTACTCCATTTACAGTAGGAGATGTGAACGTATATGTAATTGAAGGTCAAGAATGTATCACGCTAGTCGATGTAGGTCCGTTAACAGAAGAGGCGTGGAGTAGTTTAGAGAATGGACTAGCCTCGATTGGATATCGGCTGGAAGACGTGGGGCAAATTGTGCTTACACATCACCATGTGGATCACATTGGACAATTGGAGAAGGTAAAACATCTATCACAAGCAAAGGTATATGCCCACCCTCTGGCAGCACCATATGTTGAACAAGATGAGGAATTCATGCAGTTCCATGATGAATTTTTTATTACTTTGTATAAAGAGTGTGGACTACCAGAGGAATTACTATCTGTTGTGGAAAAATTTCGCAGGATGATGGCCACCTTCCAAGAGAAAAGCAAGGTGGATAAATCTCTTGTTCATGAGCAAGCCCTTCCTCATTTTCCTGAGTGGCAAGTATTATTTACACCAGGACATTCTCAGTCTCATTTATCACTATATCGGGCCTCTGATCAATTATTGGTAGCGGGGGATCATCTGATCTCTTCCATTTCTTCCAATGCATTTATTGAACCACCACGAGATCGTAGCATGACTCGACCGCTAACATTAGTGCAGTACCGGACCGCCTTGGAGATGTGTGCAGGGATGGATATTAAGCTAGTGGTTTCTGGACATGGTGAACCGATCGAGAACAGTCGCGAGCTGATTTTTGAGCGATTGCAGAAGACCTGGGAGCGTACCAATGCGATCCGCCGTTTTTTGCATGATGGTCCAAAGACCGCCTTTGAATTAGCTGTCCTTTTATTTCCGCTGCTCTACCTCAAGGAATTGCCTCTCGTTATTTCTGAAACCTTGGGACATATTGATTTACTAGTGATGGTTCATCAGATACACGTACAAAATAAAGAGGGCGTTCTCTATTATTCACTATAATCCTTCCTTCAGTAAAAGTCCTTTCCTGTTAGACAAAGCGGGTAAGGACTTTTTAGTGAAATGAATCCTCTCCCTCCTATCTTGCGTCTTTCTATGTAGAGAGAGTGAGTAAGGAACTAGTAGTAAGGTAATTTTATACATAGCTTTTATTGTCGAAAGAACAGGGAAGCACCCTTTTTTTGCATGTCGATCTGTACTATAATAAATGAGTTCCTATTCAAGATAGAGAGGTGGATGGATGATCAAAATCATTCTTCCGTTACTCCTACCTTTTACTAGTTCTTTTTTAGTAACGTAGGTGAAACTAGGGAACATATTGGTACAGGAGAATCTGCAAACGTATTGCTCATTATATACACTCTTTTGGCATTTGGGCGATTGTGGTAAGCTGTATTATCGCCGTCCTACTAACCTTCTTTCCGTTTTGTCCCCTTTTTATTGCTTGTAGGTGTAACGGTTCTGATATTTGGCGAGATAGCCAGCTTTTTTATTACATGGCTGTCTACGACTTAGGGGCTACTCTCCGCTTTTTTATGGTTCGGTACCTGATCCTCTTTTGATTGGGCCAAAAAAAGTGAGCCAGCAGCCTTTTTTGCTAGATGTAATCGCTCTTTACGGTTTACAGCATGATTTGGCAAGATATCAACACACCATCTTAGAGGCTACAATGGGACATGATTTTTAGAATTTCACGCTCATACACTACGTTTTTTGCTAAGGACTGCCGCTATAGGTAAGTTCATATGGCTTGGATCTATCGTAGGAAAAAAACGGAGAAGAAGTAGCCGAGGATGATAAAGATGAGAACTGAACAGCATAACACGAAAGAAAGAATACTGGTAGCCGCAGCCTCATTATTTTATTCACAGGGATATGATCGTACTACTGTGCGTCAAATTGCTGAGAAGGCTCAGGTTAACGTTGCTTTAATTTCTTACCATTTTCAAGGCAAGCAGGGAGTTTTGGAAAAGCTGATCAGCCACTACTATGATCATTTTTTCCAAATCGTACAGGAGCAATGGGAGAGGGAAAAGCCGCAGGATTCGATGGGACAGTTAGAAAAGATCGTAAGGTTATTTATTTTTTATCAACATGAACATGCGTTGGTAACTAGGCTAATTCAGCGGGAATTAAGTGTGGAATCCATGCTCGCACGAGAGGTAATGACCGTCTATATACATCAATTGAAGCATTGCTTTGCTACCGTGATAGAAGATGGGATACGGACAGGGGAGTTTCGAGGTGTCGGTGTCGATGCTGTTTTGATGAATCTTTCCAGTATTTTGACCTATCCATACCTGAATCCACAAATTGTCCGTGAAGTATATTATTTAGAACCGGGTTCTGCTGATTTTTGTGAATGGCTTGTCACCTCAAGCGTTCAATTTTTGCGTTCCCTCTTAGTACATACAAGTTGAATGAGAAACAAGTTGGTAAAGGGGTTGTCCAACCGTGAAAAAAAGGCTGTTGTTGTTATGTCTTGCCGGTACTCTTTGCTTTCACAATGTGGCAATGGCGTCTCCATTTCCGAAGAAGACGAGTGACATTGTACAAGACCAAGCAAAGATTTTTAAAAAAGATGAACGAAAAAATCTTGAAGAATCACTTAAACAAACACCAGGTAACTATAAGGTTGTTGTAGTCGAAAGTACAGAGCCAGAAGCAAAGTCTCCTGATGAGTATGCCCAGAAGCTCTATGCTGAGTATAAATTAGAAGAAGATTCCCTTTTGATGGTGTTGGACAAGCAAAAGAAGGATTTAGGTGTTTATGCCGGCCCTAAGCTTGTTCAACAAGGAGCAAAATCCGAGCTATTAAAGGGGAAATTGACCGCTTATTTCGATCCTTGGAAGAACACGGCTAAATTTGATCAGGGTATCTCTCAATTTGCCAAGGAAGTTCAGAGTGAATTGAGTAAATTGCCAAAGCCTGCGGAAACAGCGACTGCGACTGATGCAGATCCAAACATCGAATCTCAGGAAAATACATTGTTGAATTGGCTGCCGTGGTGGGTATTTGTTTTGGCAGGAGCTTTGTTTGTGGGACTCATTTATTTGATGATACTCACGATGCGTCGTCGCACGCTTATGCGTGATATTGATGAACTAGAAGATTGGAAAGATGAATTGCTGGAAAAAATTGAAAAAATAGAAGTGGAAAAAAATAAGCGTCGCGTGTCAGGGGTGACTGAGGAACGCTATGTAGCCCTTGCAGCACGTAAGGAAAAACTGCTTGGAACCAGTATTCCCGATATCGAAATGTTGATTATAGAAGCGGATGAAGCTTGTGATCGTTTCCGTTTTAAAGTAGCCAATAACCTGATTCTTGAAGGCGAAACGATGCTCAATGACATTGAGGATGAACTAGAAGATCTTAAGAATGATACGACTCAGGTTGTACAAGCTAAAAATGAGAATAAGCAAGCGATACCAGAGCTTGAAAAGATGCTAGAACAGGTGGAACGAAAACTGTCTGATGTAAGATTGGAGTATGGCCTTTCCTTCCATGAATTAAAAACCGATTTAGATCGCGTTGGCGACATGAAGGCAACAATTAAATCTGCTATTGCTAGTGGAGATAATGTCAAAGCGGCAGAAGTAGCTTTTGAAGCTCACTCTATTTTAAGAGAAACGAGCGACTTATTAGAACAGCTGCCTACCTATGTCAATCAAGTGCGTACCGAAATGAAAGAAGAGCTGCATCAGCTTGAACAGGATATCGAGACTGCATTAGGTGGTCAGTATGATCTGAACCAAACGGCTTTAGATGAGGAATTGCTACAAGTAAAACAATTGGTGACCGCTGCTGGGAATGCATTAGAAGAGGGCAATTTCCACATGCTGCAAACACATGTAAAAGCATTCGTCTTAAAGGTGGAATCGATTTACAGCAATCTGGAACAAGCCGTGCTTGGAGAAAAAGGGGAGGGGCTTACCGATCAGGCTCAGCCCGTAGAGTCCTCATCTACTCTAACACATGAGGATACCTTCAAAGAGCTTGCAGATGACCATCAAGAAGTCACTGCCGAGAATACAAGGGAAGCTATTCAGGAAAATGCCGAACGAAGCAATGAAGAACCGAGGGAAGAGACAGATCATCCTGCTACTCAACCTTCTGATGCGGCAGATACGACGGTAGCATACCGGGAAGCCGCGGTAAGTGAAACAATGACAGAGGACGCGCCTGCTGCAAAGCAAAGCGCCCCTGCTCCGCAAAGTGATCTGCAAAAGGGCCGTTCTCTTATAAATAGCAGGAAGCGGGGACAAGCGGACGGAGAAGAGCAGCATGAGTATGAATTGGTCATGCCGAAAATTCCTAAACCAATGTCACAGGAATCTGAGAAGCTGGTTAAAATTGAGGAAAGACCATTTATTGAAACAGAAGATGATATTTTGGACGAAATGGAGCGTATCTCAGGCGAATTAATATGTATCCGACAGCGCATTAAGCGTAGTTACTTGCCGGGCGTACCAGATGACTTGAAAACAAAGTTTGACACTGTTGTCGGTCTATTAGGGCAAATTCAGCTACGAATGGAGAATACTCGATATGACATTCGTGAGGTTGCTTATTATCTGGAAGAGGCGCATGAACAGCTAATGGATACACATTACATGGCTGAAAATACTATTGCAGCTTGCCAATCAGCGGAGGGGGCTATTCAATACACGAATCGCTACCGACGCTTAAATCGTCAGGTAAATGAATTGCTAACAAAATCAGAGCAAGCTTTCCGTCAGTTGTATTTTACCGAAGCCTACCAGTTGGCAGAAGAAGCTCGCCTGATTATTGAGGGTGATCATGATGACGATGCAGGCGGGCGCTGGATGCTACGTAAGAAAAAAAGAGGAGAGCGTTAGTCGATGAATGATCCTATGCCGTATGTTTTGCTGGTAGCAGGCGTAGTAGTTGCCATCCAGCCTACAACCAAACGGTGGAAGCGACGCTTGAGCGCTCATTTCGCAGGTAACGAAAAACGCGTGAAGCAACGAGCGAATACGTTTTATCTGTTGGGTGTATCATGTGTGATACTGGGATGCTTTTTGCTACTGCGTACTTTAGTCAGCTAGCAAGAGGAATAGGTTTCACTAGACATAGGTTCGTCATGATAAGGGAAGGCACGTCTTTTTTAAAGGCGTGCTTTTTTTGTTGATGATGTGTAAAAAAAAAGAAGCGTCAACGATCGACGCTTCTAAAGATAAAGATAAAGGGAGTAGAGGTGTGAGAATCAGTAACCAACTACTTTTAGGGGGAGTAGGGTTCTGAGACGCTCTTCTGGGAGGAAGAGCAATTAGTAATATATTCCCCAATAAAACAGATCGTTAAACATGTATTTTAAAAAAATGTACGTCATCTACTATTTGTCTAAAAGTTGAGTAGACTCCCGATAACTAGCTTGATAGGGAGTATTGAGACGCATGTAGGCCTGCTACATAACCAGAAGAAAAGGCGATGGTTATGTTATATCCACCTGTATGTGCATGGACATCAAGAACTTCTCCAGCGAAGAATAGACCAGCAGCTTTTTTAGACTGCATTGTTTTCGGGTCCACTTCCTTAGTATGAATGCCACCGCCTGTAATAAAGGCTTCTTCCAGCGACAGGGTTCCAATGATTGTTAACGGAAATGATTTCAGAAGACGAGCGAAATTTTGCCATTTTTGTTTGTTAAGATGACTGAAGGTGGTTTCTTCTTCTAGCTCTGTTTTCTGCAAAAGAACAGGGATAAGCCTTTCCGGCACATAGCCCTTTAAAGCGTTTTTGATCGCTTTTTTCGGTTGTTCCTCACAAAGCTTCCAAGTTTCCTGGGAAATGATGTCGATTGAACGCCCAGGAAATAAATCAATTGTCAGTTGGAGGGGAACGGCGCCGAATTTACGCTGAGTAACGGATACATAATGTCCTAAACGTAGGACAGCCGGACCAGATACACCGAAATGAGTAAAGATCATATCTCCTTCCTGTGTAGTTACCCTCTTTCCTTTTGGATCAGTAAGGGTTAGTTCGACCTCACGTAAAGAGAGACCCTGTAACGTTTTTTGTTTAATGATCTCATCACTTGCTCGTAATGGTACCTCTGTTGGATATAGGTCAGTAATGGTATGGCCTGCTGCTTTTGCCCACTTATAGCCATCACCGGTGGAGCCTGTTTGAGGAACAGAGCATCCGCCTGCTGCTATAATAACCGCTTTTGTCTTCAGAATCTCTCCGTTCTTTAATTCAACCCCTGTGCAGGCATCTTGTTCATACAGGACACGCTCTACCTCTGCATGCAGACGGATGTGAACTCCCTCCTGTTTTAACTGATTAACAAGAGCGTTGGCTACAGTAATAGCCTTATCTGTCGTTGGAAACATTCGACCACGATCTTCCTCTTTCAAGGAAACCCCTATTCCTTCAAAAAAGAAGATAATATCCTGATTGTTAAATTGGGCAAAGGCACTGTGCATAAAACGACCATTTCCCGGAATTTGTTTAATCAGTTCTTCTAACTCCTTAGCATTCGTGACATTACAGCGTCCGCCACCTGAAATGATCAGTTTGCGTCCTAGTTTTTCACCTTTTTCAAGCAAACAGACACTGGCTCCGTGCTTGGCAGCTGAATAGGCGGCCATAAGCCCCGCGGGACCGCCACCGATAACAATGCAATCAAATCTTTCTTTCTTCATGAAATGTTCATCCTTTTATTTACTGTATAGAGTAATAAGCACATTTTTCTCCATCATTACACAAGATGTGATAAGGAGATATTGACTGGGCAAACTAGATGTAAGTTAGATCAAGTATGCCATTACATTCAAAAAAGCCATTCTACATGGTTTCTACCAGTATTTTTCACAGTGGTACTCTTCAGGCTTCCCTTACTTACATGGTTGCATAAGTCTAACAGGTAGTCGATAATGGAAAAGTATACAGTTGTCTTTACATAGAATACAACAAAAAAGACTCAGTTTGGGAGGATCAAGGTAATGGCCGATCAATTTCAGTTAGATTTATGGAGAAAATTAACAGAAGCGCCTGGTGCTCCGGGATTTGAAGGACCTGTCCGCTCCATTATGAAAGAATATATCTCCTCTTATACAGAAGAAGTCACCTATGATAATATGGGAAGTATTTTTGGAGTGAAGCGCGGGGATGAACAAGGACCTCGTATTATGGTTGCAGGCCATATGGACGAAGTAGGGTTTATGGTAACCCAAATATCCGATAAAGGTTTTATTTCCTTTCAGCCATTAGGTGGTTGGTGGAGTCAGGTATTATTGGCCCAACGAGTTCAAATTATTACAGAAAATGGCCCGATTATCGGGGTAATTAGTTCCATTCCACCACATGTATTAAGTGAAGATATGCGCAATCGCCCAATGGATATAAAGAAAATGTATATTGATATCGGTTGTGATACGAAAGAGGAAGTTCTTAAGGCAGGGGTTAAACCAGGACATCCAATCCTGCCGATTTGCCCCTTTACCCAAATGGCTGACCCGAAAAAATTCATGGCAAAAGCTTGGGATAACCGTTATGGATGCGCCCTTTCATTAGAATTACTAAAAGAATTGCACGAAAATCCACAGCATCCTAACGTTATCTATGCAGGTGCTACCGTACAGGAAGAAGTCGGTTTACGTGGTGCAAAGACAGCGGCTCACATGATTGACCCTGACATGTTTATTGCATTAGATGCTAGCCCGGCTGGCGACATTCCTGGTGTGACAGATGGCATGGGTAAATTGGGGGATGGCTTACTATTACGTATTTTGGATCGTACAATGATTATGCAGCCAGGCTTACGTGATTTGTTAATTGATACATGCGAAGAACTAGGGATCAAATACCAATACTTTATTAGTCAAGGTGGGACTGATGCAGGGGCTGTCCATATGCATGGTAAAGGTGTTCCTTCAGTAGTTATTGGTATTCCGTCTCGTTACATTCATAGCCATGCATCCATCATGCATGAAGATGATTATCAAAATGCGAAAAAGCTATTGTTTGCTCTGGTTAAAAAGTTGGATTGGGCTACGCTTGAGGCTACTCGTCGCCGATAAGCGTATGTGAAAGGAAGCGTGATTTTCAATGAATGCCATCAAATTTTATCGCCATGAAACGGCTACAGATGCCGTACTGGAATATAATTTTTATGACCATAAATTTGCTCCAACGAATTTAGTGGTACGTAAGGTATTGATGGCTATGCTTCATTCTGTCCAAAATCGTCTTACTGATTTAGAGGTGGAGTATAACGACAATATGCTGGTGGAAAAAGTAGGGGGAAATGCAGCGAGGATTCTTACACTGCTGGGAGCTTCTACGGAAAATGTACAGAATAATTATCGGGGTGAAACGGTTGTAAGCCGCACTTTTACGGCAAAGATGACGCCTGAACGCTTTCAATATTTTTATGAACTAAAAGATGTTGGTGAGTTATCGCGGTTTGCTCTAAAAGAACAGGAATTAGATCGCATTGTCTCATATTTTAATCAATATTTGTTAGTAGTGATACCTCTTGAGGAGGAAAAACAATTTTTTGAACTGCTTCGGGCCATGCACGTTCCTTACCAGATTCAAGCAGTTCAGAAGTAGGCTGAAGATGTATTTCGTTACAGAAAGTATTGAATGCACAGCGCAGTATAATCTATGAATCAACTACAAGCTTTATGAGCATCCCTTTTTATTCTGTAGGAGTATTACAGGACAAAGAGGGGTGCTTTTTTGGCTGACATGCTAACAATTCAACTACGTACGAAGCAGGAAAGCCTCCATAGAAAATTAGAGGCTCATTCCATCAAGAAAAGTATCTTTCCTCATATAAAAAGGCTTCCACCTGCCTTACTACTTAGCAAGTGAAAGCCACTCAGAATTATGTGGAAGGACGATCTGGTCCTTCTAATTTTTTGTCACCAAAGCCCGGACGATCGTCTTGGGTTTTCTTTGGCTGTGTATTTGTTTCACTGCGTTCATTGGAGTTATTGGAAAAGCGTTTTTTATCCATATTCATCTTCTTATCATTCCTTTCAAGGTCTTATTATTCCCAAAACAAAAACCTGTACTCAGGCTTATATCTTTTGTATTCCTCAAGTATTGACTCATGAGCTTCATTTTCCATATGAAACAATAAAGAGCAAAACGGTGCTTTATCAAGAAGATTGGCTCCTTGCTGCTTATGATCATCTGTAGAAGAATTCATCGCGCACGCTCCTTTTTAGGGTGTAGAGAAGAGGAAGATTCTTTATTTTTATGACGGGCGTTAGCATAGATAGCAAAAGCGGTCAGAATGGCAACAGAAATTAATGTAATGATGCCGTACATATACCATGGTCGCATACTGCCTACGCCGCCAAGCGACTCAATCATATAGCCACCAAGCGCATTACCTAAAGCACCGCTAATCCCTGTGACTACATTGCCGATCCCATAATAAGCTCCCAATAAAGGAGGCTTAGCAAAATGCCCAACTAAACTGTCGAATACAGGTACAGCCAGCATTTCACCAATAATAAACACAACGGCTGCTGCACTAAACGTCCAAAACTGATGAGTAAAGCCCATCGCGAATAGGCCAGCACCAAGGAACAAGGTACCACTGACCATTGCCCAATAAGGACTAATTTTTTCTAAGATATAACGGGCAATAACACCTTGAAATAGAACCACAAAGGTTGAATTAATCGTCCATATCAAGCCTACCTTGGCACCTGTCCCCATAATATGTTGTCCGCGTAATGGAACAACAAGCGGAAATTGAGCATATAACCCCCAAACCAGCAAAGATACCAGACAGAAAAACAAAAAGCTACGATGACCCAATAAACCTTTATACTGACTCCATGATAAGGAATCCTTTTTCGTTTTCTCCTGACGGGCTTTAGGTAAAGCAAATAGAAGAAAAAAGGTCAACAGAATATAAACACCTGCTGCATAAATGAACACAATTCGATTCGTACTTAATGCAAGTAACGTAATCGTAAGACCCCCAATAATAATACCAATGTTGGCCGCGATTCCACGCCAGGAAAATGCAGTTGTTCGATCTTCTTGTCCTACTACATCAGCTATCTTTGCTTTTATGGCAGGGGCTACTAACCCCATACCACTGCCATTAACGGCTGAAAATACCATAAAAAGCAGAAAGGTTTGGCTTACACTAAAACCAAACATAGCACCTGCTTGAATGGCTGCTCCACTTACCATGACAAGCTTACGTGACACACGATCAGATAAAAATCCACCAACGAGACTTCCGATTTGGTACATTAAGCTAGCGATAGCAAGAATGAAACCAATTTGACTTGCATGCAAATGGCGTGCCTTTTCCAAAAAGATAGGAAAAATAGGGGTCACCAGAAAGATTGCAATATGCATAAAAAGAGCTGCAATCAACAGAAAGAGAAATGTGCGGTTACCAAGTAAGTGGCGTGCGGTGGCCAAGGTATTGTCCCTCCTCTCTCTTCTGATGTCAGACTTAGTATGTGAAAAGAGGGACGCCCTTTATTCGTAGCCCAAAATGCATGAAACTGGGCAGATGCCTAGAGACTTTTTGTAAACCGTGACATATCCCTATAAAAAGAGGCTAGTAGGAGGGAATTTTATGGGGAGTATTTTTAAATTAGGTGGTCTTGAGATGGTCATTGGAATCATCGTTGTCGTCTTTCTTATCTCCATCGTGTTGGATGATGGATTTGAATAAATAAAAGAGAGAGGTTTTATAAGCTTTCCTTTAGCGACAATCATATTTGGCTCTATTCGCGCGTAGGGTAGAGCATACGCAAAATTGGTACAAGTATGAAGCACAAGGAGCGTGAGAAAAGTGGCTCAAGTCATTTTAACGTTTTGTGTTGCTTATGGAATCGTGATTGGGGGATCAATACTAGGAGGCATGGGTGCTTTTTTTAGTGATCGAGCTCCGTTACTTGTCATGTCAGATCTAGCAATCCAGCTCAAAATTATGGGGCTGGTGGGAGCCCTTGGAGGAACATTTGACTCATTTTTACAAATTGAAAAATTATTTGTCGGCAATTTCTCACCTGTTTTAAAACAGCTCATTTATATTTTTGCAGCGTTTATCGGAGCGCATCTCGGAACGATTTCGATGCTATGGCTGACGCAGGGGAAAGCTTCATGACAACTCTACAAGAGGAGCGATTACCTAAAGTACGTCGATATCTTCGGTATATCAGCTTGTTTATTTTAGGAGGTGTCGCAGGAGGAGCGATATTTCTATTTTTATTTATTCAAAGAATGGAAGATCTAATGCTGGAGAACAAAAATTTATATGTATTAAATGATCGTCTCCAAAACGAAATGGATAATCTTAACGAGCTGCATAAAGTAGCACGAAAAAAGCAGAATGTCGTGATTGAAGATGTTGAGATCACCTTTTTAGGACAACGCCCGAACACCTTTGTCGAAGAAGAATTAAAGCATAGCCTAGAAAAAGACTTGGCCCAATTGAAAAGGAAAAAAGTGGAGCAAGTAGGCGAAATGCATGAAATATTGCATGAATTACTGCAAAAAAAAGAGTACATTATCCAAGGAAAGGTCATAGAGGTAAATATAAAAACCCTCGTTATTTCACGGGTTTTGCACTTATATGTAGTGGCTAAAGAGCAACCAAAAACAATCGGATAGCTTGTGTATGGCTGTAAGAGAAAAATGCAACAAAACCCCAGCTTGTTCGTATATAGTTATAACAAAATAAGAAGGGCTTTTGGAACGAGGGGGCATGGGGGATGTCGTTATTTAAAAAGATGATGGCGCGTGTAGGAATTGGAGCAGCTACTGTAGACACACGCCTTTTCAAGGAAACATTGCTTCCTGGTGAATTGGTAACAGGCGAAGTTCATATTATGGGAGGAGATATTCAGCAGGATATTGATGAGATTTATATTTATGTTATTACTCATTATGAACGAGAAAATAATCAAAACAAGACAAAAGAAGAATGTATCCTGTTAAAGCATCGTTTGACAGAACCCTTTAGCATAGAACCGCAGGAAACAAAGGTCTATTCGTTTTCATTTCCATTACCTTATGCAACGCCTTTGACGATAGGAAGACAACCGGTCTATTTACGTACAGGCCTAGATATAAAAAATGCAATTGATCCTGGTGACTCAGATTATATTGAGGTACAACCGCATCCGATGATGGGGAACGTATTAGAGGCACTCTCTACATTAGGATTTCAGTTATATAAAGTCGATTGTGAATGGAATCGTCGGCTTGGTCAGCCTTATCCATTTGTACAAGAATTTGAATTTCGGCCACAAGGGCGGTTCCGTAAATATGTAGATGAACTGGAGGTCATTTTCTTTTTACAGGAAAATGAACTAGAGGTTCTGTTAGAGGTTGATAAACGTAAGCGCGGATTTGCAGGCATGCTGGAGGAAGCATTCGATATGGATGAGCGGTATGTGAGGCTGCGTTTAACTGAGCAGGATCAAAATAGACCAATTCGAGAGCTGACAGCATGGATTGAGCAGATGATTATGAAAAGCATTGGATAGGAAAAAAGCTAGTCGTAACTCCTTGGTATGAGATACAAGCTTGCTTCACACACTAGTCTTGATCTCATCCCAAGGAGTAGAGCATGGTATATATGATACGTAAAGGAGTAGCCTTGCTTATTGGCAGTGGATTACTTGCACTTGGAGTAAACGGTTTCATCATTCCGCATCAATTAATGGACGGCGGCTTGACCGGAATTGCTTTAATAATCAACTATATGGCGGGCTATAAAGTAGGGCTGGTCATGATCGTTATGAGTATTCCAATTTATCTATATGCTTGGTTTACAAAGCGATCTTATTTTTACGATAGCGTCAATGGATTGTTGCTTTCGTCCTTTTTGATTGATTTATTTTCGCCTTTGCAGCATGTCTCTGTATTTACCTCCTGTTCTCTATTATTCAGTAGTATTTTGGGAGGCTTGTTTATTGGCATGGGAATTGGGCTGTTACTTAGATTTAATACAACGACAGATGGATTTGATTTGGTGGCTAAACTTCTATCTGATGTAATACGAATTAATATTGGGATTGTGATCTTTGTATTTGATATCATCATCTTGTTGATAGGCGCACTGCTAGGCGATACGCCCCATTATTTTTATTCTTTTTTAGCGATCATGATCGTATCAGGAATTACTTTTTTGTGGAATCGTCGTGGAATGATCCAGACAGAATAAGTTGAGATTGTTAGTCAGAAAAGCTTGGCAGATGCCAGGCTTTTTTTATTGAGTAACCCCGATTAAGCATCGATTTTCGTCTCAAAATGGTATGCCGTACACCGTCTGAAAAAATTTTTTTCGAATACGAGGTATCAAGGCACATTTTTCAGACAATACTGTGAGCATGAAACATTTAGAGGAGGAATTTTCCAAATGAATTTGTTAGAAAAAACGAGACGAATAAATGCGATGCTACAAAAGACGATGGGCGGAAACGGGGTATCATATCAGGATATTGCTAAATTGCTCTCTGATATCATCAATTCCAATATGTATATCATCACGGCAGATGGTCAGATTTTAGGAAGTGGTTTTGCACAAGAGATTTCGATTCAGGAAACAGGTCGTTTTACGAGCTTTTTACCTGAAAACTATAAGGAAAAATTATTAGAGATTCATTTCTCAGTAGCTAACGAGGCAGTTCACAGTAACTACAGCATGGTTCCTGCTGAGTGGAAAAATCTGTTCCCTCAAATGATGACCACCATCGTACCTATTAATGCAGGTGGCAGTCGATTAGGAACATTAGTATTAACTCGTGCATTTGGTGCTTTTGAGACGGACGATCTCATCCTAGCTGAGATTGGTGCAACTGTAGTTGGGATGAAAATTGTACGTCAGCGAACAGAACAGATTGAAAATGAAGTTCGTGATAAAACATTTGCTAAGATTGCCTTGTCTTCTCTTTCCTATAGTGAGCAAATTGCGATTGAAAAAATCATGGAGCAATTGGATGCTAAGGAAGGGTTGCTGGTAGCTAGTCAATTAGCAGATCAGGCTGGATTGACCCGTTCTGTGATCGTTAATGCATTGCGTAAGCTTGCTAGTGCAGGAGTTCTTGAATCGCGTTCTCTTGGTATGAAGGGAACCTATATTAAGGTGCTAAATGATAAATTCCATTCTGAGTTAGAAAAATGGAAAACATCATAATCACATAAGCCAGTAGTAACGATTACCATGTTCTCCTTCCAGTTGTAAGGCATGCCTATTTCGGGCATGCCTTTTTTTATTATTTTTAATGTTTCATGTGAAACTTTACTGTAGTAAAGAAATGATATCTACGTGTAGATAATACTAAATATTTTTACTTATTAAATTTTTATATTTAAAAAGTCGTATAATTATGATATCTTTTTGATTAGGAGGTGTACAGCATGAAAGAGCTATGGAGAACTCCATCATTTCGTTGGTTCTGGCTTGGTATCTTTTTATCAGCTGTCGGAAATTCATTTGGATCGTTTGGGGTAAGCTGGTATTTATTACATCGAACAGGTTCTGGAGCGATTATGGGGACTTCTATTTTGTCCTATTATGTACCAGCTCTGATATCTGGATTAATAGCAGGCGTTTTATTGGATCGCATTGATCGAAGGAAACTCATTATTTTTGATAATGTGGTAAGAGGCTCTTTATATGGATTGCTTGTTTTTTTGCTGTCTTTACCAGCCGTACCAGTCGCTACCGTTTATATCATCATGGCCTTAGCTGGTATGTTGTCACCACTAAGCAGCACTGGTCAGCAAGCAATGCTTCCGAACTTAATCAAGGATAAGGAACTGCTCATTAAAGCAAATAGCGTGATGAGTGCGCAATGGCAGATTGTTTGGCTTTTTGGGCCTATGCTAGCCGGGTTAGCGGTTACGTTAATCGGACCGGCCAATGTCATTATTATCGATTCAATTAGTTTCTTTTTATGTGCAGCGTGCTTTTTACGAGTTTCCTATACATATAAGCCAAACTCAAACATATCAAGTCAGACAAAAAGAGAGGCGTTACTTCATTTTTGGAAAGATCTTGTGGTAGGTTATCGATATATAGGAACGAATTCGATGCTCCTTTCTCTGTTATTCTTTAGTCTGTTTTTTAATATGGGATATTCACCTGTAGAATTATTGCCTGTATACATACAGCAAGTATGGGGGATTGGAAAAGAGGCTTATCAAGGTTATATGCTTACAGCGATAGCGATCGGATCATTGGGTAGTTCGATGCTATTTATCGCCAAGAATTGGAAATACCCAATTGGAGTGACAGTCGGGGCGATTATTTTTTTGTGGGGTTTAGCTATATTCCCTCTAGGGTTTACGCAGCGCATGGAGATTGCTGTTGTGTGCTTCTTTGTTGGTGGGGTTGTTTTTGCTCCATTTAACGTATTAATTTCAACCTATATTCAAAAACAGGTGCCGAATGAGATTTTGGGGCGAGTTTTAACTGCCAATCGTTCCATCACAGGATTTGGTTTACCTGTTGGAAGTTTCTTATCCGGCCTCCTGGCTTCTTCATTAGGAATGGATCGTATCTTTGTTTATTGTGCCGTGCTATGTATGTTGGTTGGGATCATAGCGATGGTAAGGTTGCGAGCTTTACGATAATTTAGGATTATTTGCGATTCAGCAAGGGTGCGACTCGTTTCATAATAAAATCTGGTAATAAAGGATAAATGAGCGACAGTAGATGGAGACGCTTTGGTAGGGCTACCTCAAAGCGTTTCTGTTTTGTTGCTTTCATTATAGCTTTTGCCGTTTTTTCGGGAGATAGCAGATAACCACTTACTTTTTGTTTATATGTGCCTGTATTGTCTGCGTACATGAGAAATGGCGTATCAATCGGACCAGGTAAGGCACAGGTAACTGAGATGTGTGTAGCAGCTAGCTCATGTCGAAGTGACTCGCTGAATCTTATAACAGCGGCTTTTGTTGCAGCATATACAGCCGTTTTAGCAGAAGCAACACGACCTGCTAGAGAAGCAATATTCACAATCCTAGCTTCTGATTGAGCGAGCATCATAGGCAGGAAAGCACGAGTCATATATAATGTGCCCAATAAATTTGATTCAATGGTCTGGTGAATCTCTTCCAGTGAATGATCTAAAAAGGGCTTAAATAAAGCAGAGCCTGCATTATTGATGAGAATATCGCAACGGCCAAAGCGAATCTTTATCCAAGCAGAAAAGGCTCTTACTGCTTCATTATCGGACAGGTCTAGTTTATAGATGTGAAGCATTGGGGGACGGTTCCATTCACGCTGGATTCTTTTTAGTTTCGTGTGATCTCTGCTTGTAATAACCACATGGTATCCCTCACGAATGTACTCCTTGGCAAGTGCCATCCCAAGTCCACCGGTACCGCCTGTAACAATTACTACTGGTTTACTCATAATGCTACTCATTCACCTCCTATAAAACATCCTACCATTAACGATATTCTATGTAAAAAAAACCTGAAGGGAAAGGTTATAAAAGTCCTTGTCTGGGTGCAGTATAGCCATAGGAGGTGACCAATATGCCAGTTGTAAAATGCAGTGTAGCGAGTTGCACGTACTGGGGACAAGGAAACAATTGTAATGCTGATGCTATTATGGTGGACATTGATCCTCATGCAAACAAAGATTATGATGCTGAATTTGCAAACGAGTTCGGTTATGATACCGAGCACCGTGATTATGCAACAACTTCTCGAGAAACCTGTTGTCATACGTTCAAGCCAAAGGCGTAATCGCTTCCTAGGTTGAAAGAATCCCCCTGCCGAAAGTGGGTTAGATTTTGGCAGGGGGATTCAATGTGTAGCGACAAAGAAAAAGGACGTAATCTCTGATCAGGGTACGTCATACTGCGGAGAAACTTTTATTTTCCTTAAATCGAATTTGATCATACTGTACGAAAGTATTATAAAAGAAGATCGTTCTCACTTAGTAAGGTGCAGAGCGATCTTTTTTATTCTGTACAGTTGCTGATCAGTAGTGCCGGTCTTATACCATTGCTTTGTCTTTTACGAACAGTGTAGAGAAGGCTGTGCATGCTTTTTTTCACCCTATAAAATTTGTTCAATTGATTAAAAGCTTTCAGTAATAGAACTATCAGATTAACTCGAATGGTTCTGAAAAATCAATTTTTTCTAGATGTTTACTATTATTTTATGCTGATGTCTTGACCAGTATATATGTGTAGTACAGAGATGGCCCTATCATTTTATGGAAACACCGACAATTCAAGAAAGGAATTGCCGGTGTTTGAAAAGTGATAAGGAGTTACGTAACTACAAATTCTACAATGATCGGTGTACCTGGATCGAGCGCATCGCCACCAGGAATTGTGATTGCTGTCGTCGTGACAGAAGAAGTATCGGCTGTTTGAAGTACGCCATTTATATAAAGATTGTAGTAGGAAAATGATGCTGGAAATGCAGTCGCGGCCGCACCAGCGTCATTAGTGAAAACTGTTGCTGCAACTGAAAATGTAGCGCCGGTACCCGTTCCAGCTCCTGCAGTAGACGCGAATCTTCTACCGGCAATAAAAGGTTTTGTAATCGCCATTTTACATGCACCTCCTTTCTATTATATTAAATGCAAGTAATTGAATAAAGGACAGGGCGGATCAATTGATCGCTCTAAATCATTTTTAGAGAATTAATTGAACCGTAAAATGAACAATTTCTACAATGATTGGACTTCCTAAAAAAATCGTACCTCCTTTCGGATAGAAAATAAGAGCATTTGGATTTACTACATATAGACTGCCTTCCTGCAATATCCCGTTGATGTATAAATTGTTATAGCTATTTTGCCCGAGTCCAATAAATCCCGTACTCAAGTTACCTAAATCATTAGTAAATTGAGTAGCGAGAATAACTGTAGGGGTAGTTAGTTCAATATCTGAGCTGGCGGTAAAAAAGTATCGATTAACAGTTGGGAAAATACTAATGGAATTGATGGATCCGGTAGGTCCCTGAGGTCCTGTAGGTCCTTGAGGTCCAGTGATGCCTTGAGGTCCAGTGATGCCTTGGGGTCCGGTGATACCTTGAGGTCCAGTAACGCCTTGGGGTCCAGTGATGCCTTGAGGTCCGGTGATGCCTTGGGGTCCAGTAATTCCTTGGGGTCCGGTGATGCCTTGGGGTCCAGTGATGCCTTGAGGTCCAGTAACGCCTTGAGGTCCGGTAGCGCCTTGAGGTCCAGTAGCACCTTGAGGTCCAGTAGCACCTTGGGGTCCAGTGATGCCTTGAGGTCCAGTAACGCCTTGAGGTCCGGTAGCGCCTTGAGGTCCAGTAGCACCTTGAGGTCCAGTAGCACCTTGAGGTCCAGTAGCACCTTGAGGTCCAGTGATGCCTTGGGGTCCAGTAACGCCTTGGGGTCCAGTAACGCCTTGGGGTCCAGTAACGCCTTGGGGTCCAGTAACGCCTTGAGGTCCAGTAACGCCTTGAGATCCGGTAGCGCCTTGAGGTCCAGTAACGCCTTGAGGTCCGGTAGCGCCTTGAGGTCCAGTAACGCCTTGAGGTCCAGTGATGCCTTGGGGTCCGGTGATGCCTTGAGGTCCAGTGATGCCTTGGGGTCCAGTGATGCCTTGAGGTCCAGTGATGCCTTGAGGTCCAGTGATGCCTTGAGGCCCAGTAATGCCTTGGGGTCCAGTAACGCCTTGAGGTCCAGTGATGCCTTGAGGTCCAGTGATGCCTTGGGGTCCGGTGATGCCTTGAGGTCCAGTGATGCCTTGGGGTCCGGTGATGCCTTGAGGTCCAGTAACGCCTTGAGGTCCAGTGATGCCTTGAGGTCCAGTGATGCCTTGGGGTCCAGTGATGCCTTGAGGTCCGGTGATGCCTTGAGGTCCAGTAACGCCTTGAGGTCCAGTGATGCCTTGAGGTCCGGTGATGCCTTGGGGTCCAGTGATGCCTTGGGGTCCAGTGATGCCTTGAGGTCCAGTGATGCCTTGAGGTCCAGAAATCCCCTGAGGTCCAGTAGCCCCTTGAGGTCCAGAAATCCCCTGAGGTCCAGTAACGCCTTGAGGTCCGGTAGCGCCTTGAGGTCCAGTAATGCCTTGGGGTCCAGTAACGCCTTGAGGTCCGGTAACGCCTTGAGGCCCGGTAGGCCCGCACTGAGGATAACATATAACTACTTTAGAAGGGCGACAAGTTACACAGACAGTTGTCTTACATCTTTTTCTTTGTTTATAATAAGTTTTATTTTTACATTTTCTTCTTGAATCATAGATTTCCAATGTAAGCCCCCCCTAATATTTTCCACTACTATTTATGCTACGTTTTTTACCTATTAGTGAATTAGACTTTCAACTAATATCTGGTAGGTTGAAATCTATTTTTATGCATTTAGGCTAATTAGGGGGTGGTGTATCTGAATTTACGTTTAGCATCATAGAACAAGTACGATTGCTAATCAAGGAAAGTGTTGATTTACGTCTAAATGAAAATAAGACAAGAAGCTTAGGACAAGATAAGGCTTAAAAGGCCTACAAGCAGCTTTTTATATGGTTGAATATTCAAAAATATATCCCGAAGAAAGCATATACGGGTAGCTGATGCCTTTTTATGTAAAAAATGTTATTTGTACCTTTCGTTTCAACTCTAATATTCATCTGATAATAGTATTATTTATAAAAGAGATGTGAAATTCAAATGTCAATAATTGTACCCCTAAGTGATGAATTTCCGCTTTCGTCATCGGGGATTTACGTACCATTGATCTTATGCCAATAGTTGGATGGACGTTTACTTATAATGTTAATACTGATTTATTTAAGCCAATTCGTATGGATTATATATCGTTTAGTGTAGATGGGACCAGGTCAACGGTTATTCGTCTAGTCAAGAATGCCACTTTAGAAGGAACTCCAGTCTTTACTGATGTTTCTACAGATACAAGCGTTATGGAATTTGATACGGATGGTACAACTGTTTCAGACGGAAAAACTGTACTTTTAATTGCCCTTGGTAGGGTAGATTCAGGACAACTGGTTTTGGGAGAAATAGACATTGAGCTAAGTCCAGATGAAAGCTTGACAATTTCAGCAGCATCAGCAGCTTCTTCGGAAGTGAGCATAGCGGTGTCATGGCAAGAAATGTATTATGATAAACCAATTGTAATTATTAGACTGAGCAAATGCTTGATTGCGTACAAATATTGTTTAATTCTTTTTTTATACGAAGTTTTGCCTAATAGATAAAATATTGAAAAAATTTAATTAATATAAAGAGAAACGCAAAATACAGCTAATATGCTGAGTCGGTTGTCCATTACGAAACTAGTAAGGGTTGTATATGATAAATCAAGGAAACTCGAAAAGAGATTCCCACATATTGAAAAGGTGTGAAGAAAAATGGCAATTACCAAACCCTTTGTTACATCGAGAAGATTTGTGTCCACAGCAGGAGCTGGTACAGGAACAGGTGCGGCATTTGCAATTGCAGCTACAGCTTTTACAGATGATACTAATGCAGCGGCTACAGCATTCCCGTCATTTACCTATTACAATCTTTATATTAACGGTGTGCTTCAGTTAGCTAATGCCTCGACTGTTAGCACAACTACACTTGGTATTCCAGGAGGAGACACACTTGACCCCGGGGTACCAATTATCGTTGTTTTTGTTATAACCTAGTCCTGTAATTTTTCTTAATACGGATCTTTGTAAGAGATATTAGATATTTGTCATTGGGCTTTTAGGGTTTTTTTATAAGAGGAAGAGCCCTAGGTAAATACCATCTGCGAGCGACTGCTTACATCATCTTTTATTAATAAATACAACAAAGATACCACCGCATCCCATAATATCTCTGGATAAACGGGGTATCTTGTCATATAAAAAAGGTCGCCGAAATCTTTTCGACACCCTGACGTATCCCCTTAAAAGGTTACGTCTTTTTTATTTGGGAACTTTAAAGTAAATCAAATGCATTTTTCAAACCTACAGGGCTTGTTTCTCTACTAAAGTCAGGACATGCTCCACTTCCAGACGTCTAATAAAGGATTCCGCTTCATTCCAGTTCGTAATGCGATGGACTAAGGACGGAAGCTCACCTTGGTTATACGGCGTGTCAAACAATAGAACAGGGATGTTCAGTTCACTGGATAATTGTAAGGCATTTTCTAATCGATCCTCCATAAATAGATCAATGCCCCATGCTTTCGCGGCACGAACTTTATCATGACTGCCAACCAAATCGATATGATGATAAGGGATATGATGTTTAGCAAACCAAGCTTTGGTTACCTGCATATCCTCTGAAGCTCTGGCACTGATATAAATAAGTTCATGAGTGAAGTGCCAGTTTTGCAAAATTTCGGAGGCGTTGCCATGTAGAAGAGAGTGGGAGTAGACCTCTTGGCTATTTTGTAAAAGCCAGGTAGTAAACTCTTCATCTGTGATTCCATATACATTCGCTAAATTATATTCAAAGCAATCTTGTAGTGTTAAATTTTTGCCAAAGGATCGATTCAAAAAAGGGACAATACTGCTAGGATCGGTAACTGTACCGTCAATATCAATACCAATTTTTAGTGATTTTTTGTTTGTCATCTCCTCGCCTCCTGAGTAAATTGTACACCGAAGACAGAGAATAAGGCTACTTCCTTCATTTCATCCTGATTAAAAAGGGGTTGGAGCACAGCATGGGTAACGATCAGAAACGACGTTTACGTGGTGAGCAGAAGGAAGCGGGGACTGCTCAAAGCCGCAGAGACAAAATTGATACTAAGTCGTATGATACGGAGCTAGCTCAGGATTCATGGATGCGGGCTTCACTGGAGCCAGGCGCTACCCAAACGAAGGGGAATGTTGAATATAATCCTTTGACACAGACGGAGCGCTATTCAGGCGATCAAAATCAATCTACACAAGCGGTGGCGAAATCTTCTCAGGTCAATAATAATGATTCCATGTCGTATCGAAATGATGTCTCAACAGAAACAGCTGCGGAAATCGCCGAGCCATACCGTCCGACACGGTTACGCAATGGCGATAATTCTAGCTTGCGAGAAGCAAGACAAGCTGAAGATAAGGATGGCAATTTAGTCCAAGGTAGCGGAATAGGAATGGTAGGAATAGGCTCATCCATCTTGTCCTTATTCCTGCTACCTTATGTTCTAGGCCCTCTGGGAATTGTGCTGGGATTCCTAGCTTATCGTCGTGAGGCAAGATCAATGGGGACGTGGGCAATGGTTATCGGAGCTCTTGCCTTTGTAGGAGCACTTTTAATTTATCCGTATTACTCTGCCCGGTAAATCATTATTATCGACAAAATAAAGCAAAGCGAGGGGCTGACTTGTAGGCATTGAACCTGCAAGGCTAGCCCCTCCTTTGTGTGAAATAAAGGGAAAATACGATAGAAAAGTGCTAATCTTGCAATTGATGCTGAGATTTTTATCATTTAGATTTGGACATGTGTAACTTCAATTCTTGCATTCGACTATGAAGACGTGGATCTTGAGAATAGCGAGGTATGTAGCCATCGATCATTCTCGTAATGGAAGAACAAAAAAATGATAGTAATAACCCGCCACTCATCTGACATACGTTTACCCAGTGAAAGATGAAAACCTTCAACAAACCCCGATCCTTGCCTATACGCCTATACCAAACAAGAGAGGATCAGGCAGTATGGATGCGATAACCGGTAAATTTGAAGAATAGTAGAAGATCAGAAAGCATCACCAAAGTCCTCAT
Organism: Brevibacillus sp. 7WMA2; assembly: GCF_010748895.1. Classification (NCBI taxonomy): domain Bacteria; kingdom Bacillati; phylum Bacillota; class Bacilli; order Caryophanales; family Paenibacillaceae; genus Brevibacillus; species Brevibacillus sp. 7WMA2. The sequence continues at coordinate 2,928,736 of NZ_CP048799.1, read as the reverse complement.
CCTATGTAGGGTGAGGACTTATTCTCAGCGATACAAAACGGACTCAAACGGTGTAAGAGCGGCGATTACCGCTTCTTTAAAAACATGAGCGCGAGTAATTTTACCATTTGTAAAAAGACCATATGCTCCCTCTTTGTGATTACTATTACTAGTTCCTGATAACCTATCAATCACTTCGCGTAATTCCCTACCCGATCTTTTCATATCTTCTCCAATATGATTAGGGATGGGAAAAGAAAGTCCTTTCCCAATATGTAAGGTTTCCCCATTCCAAGCGGCACAGATGGAGATGAGATACCACTGTTTCGTATAGATAGCATCAAAGGTCAGACCACCCTCTAGTCCGAAGCCTATCTCAGCATTAGGGACAGCCTCAAGGGCTAGCTTGGCCCGCGTAATGGCCCCTCTAATCGTTTCATCCTCAGATAAAGGCTGCTCAGCTACCCCAGAAGGCACACTTACACACTGAGGCTGAATATCAGTAGCTAAAAAGATGGCTTTCTGTTTAGCCTGATTCTGACTTCCTAAAGCAAGCGTTTTATACAATAGTTTTCACTCCCACCTTTTGCTTCTTGATTATTATAACAGGTTGGAAGTGTATCTATTAAACGTGCATGTTAAAGCTTATCGAATAGATTTCTTTAATAGAAACGAAACAAGCTGTAAAGAAGAAATCATGAACTACATCGCCTGTGATACAATGAGAAAAAATATCGGAATGGTGGGAGTCGGGCATGAGGTTTACGAAAATGCATGGGATAGGCAACGATTACGTATATGTCAATTGTTTTGAAGAGTCTCTCACGAATGTAGATTTGCCGGAACTTTCACGAAGAGTAAGCCAGCAACACTTCGGAATCGGGGCAGACGGTTTAATTTTGATTATGCCTTCAACAATAGCAGATTTTCGGATGAGAGTATTTAATAACGATGGTAGCGAGGCCCGTAATTGTGGTAACGGACTACGTTGCGTGAGTAAGTATGTTTTTGACCATGGCTTGACGAAGGAGACATCCTTTACCATTGAAACAAATGGGGGAATTGTTACCCCGGTTGTACATATAGGTGCGGATGGGAAAGTAGAGAAGGTGACAGTTGATATGGGAAAACCACGTTTATTGCGTGGACAAATCCCTATGGCGGGGGACCCCGATACGAAAGCGATTGGTGAACAGGTGCAAATCAACGGGCGGACCTTGACTTTCACAGCAGTTTCTATGGGGAATCCTCATGTAGTGATTCTAACGGATAAAATCTCCGAAGAAGAAGTAACAACCTATGGTCCATTACTAGAAAAGCATGCTTTATTTCCTGAAAGAGCGAACATTGAATTTATTTCCGTAAATACACCTTCTGATATTACCTTTCGTGTATGGGAGCGGGGCTCTGGTGTAACACTTGCTTGCGGAACGGGAGCATGTGCTGCATTAGTAGCCGCTGTTTTAGAAGGAAAAGCAGAGCGAATGGCCACGATACATTTACTGGGAGGCGATTTGCAGATAGAATGGCGTGAGGCTGATCAGCATGTTTATATGACAGGTGCAGCCGCCGAGGTATTTGCAGGTGAGTATTTTGGAGCATTGCCGTTACTAGATCAATAGCATCCTTTATTTTAGATAAAAGAGGGCAAAAAAGTGGTTATCTCCTTATCGTGTGAGTAACCACTTTTCCTATAGAAACTAGCCAGTAGACATATGAGAATTTTCATGTTCATCTTTAGTTGTATACCTCTGTTAAGACATCGTGGGAGGTTTCATCATCAATATAGATTTGCTTTGATTTTTCTGCCTTTTCAACCTCTTGCTTTAGCTTTTGCAATTCATCCTCCATTTGTTTGATTTTTTCCATTACTGTCATGATAAGGTCCCCTTTCTAGCTGAATTTATTGATAATTCTAACAAGTATAAAGAAGTGTGTAAAGCAGCGATCTTTGTTGAAAACGTTTACAACTATGACTTAAATGTGAACGAGCGCTTGGTAGATTCATTCGACTGATGGTTAGGATAAGACAAGAAGCCGCTTTTTATACCAAAGGACGGCTAACGCCCTACAGCAATTATCAAGCCAAAGTAAAGAACTACAGCATGAAGGTAGTTGTAAAAACAAACAATATGGTATGATGTAAGACAGTTCGACCCAGATTTGAATTGTAGGAAGGGTGTCTTTGCCGTGATTTACCTGGATAACAGTGCCACGACCCAACCCCATCCGCAGGTGATTGACACCATGAAGCGGACTATGGAAGCATATTATGGGAATCCTTCTTCCTTGCATCGTTTGGGAGTAGAGGCAGAGAATGTTTTAAAACAGGCTCGTCAAATTGCTGCCCACGCTTTGCAAAAGAAACCAACAGAGATTTTCTTCACTTCCGGTGGCACGGAAAGTAACAATACAGCCATTAAAGGTGTAGCCATGCGTTATCGTGAGCGTGGTCGCCATATTATTACAAGCCAAATAGAGCATGCCTCTGTTTTGGATGTTTGTAAACAGCTAGAGGAATTTGGCTACGATGTAACTTATCTTCCTGTTAATAAGGAAGGGAGAGTCTCCCTAGAAGATGTGAAACAGGCTATGCGCCCTGATACGATTCTTGTATCTATTATGCATGTCAATAATGAGTTAGGGACTATCCAACCGATTAATCAGATTGGTACATATCTGAAGCTGTTTCCTAAGGTTATCTTTCATGTCGATGCAGTACAAAGCTTTGGAAAGGTACCCCTTCGTATAAATGAGTGGGGAGTTGATTTGCTAAGCTTATCTGCTCACAAATTTCACGGTCCTCGTGGTGTTGGTATTCTTGTAAAACGTGAGAATATGCTGATTGAGCCTTTATTAAAAGGTGGAGGTCAGGAAAGTGGACTGCGTTCCGGTACGGAAAACATCCCCGGAATTGCAGGAATGGCAAAAGCCATGCGTTTAATTGAAGAGACGGCTACACAGGATATGTCAAGGCTAAAAGAGATGCAGCAACGTTTAAGAGACGGAATTCAACAAATTCCTGGATGTATAATTAATTCTCCTGAAACAGAAGCGGCACCTCATATCATAAATATTTCCGTGCTAGGGATGAAAGCCGAGGTTTTGTTACATGCCCTAGAAGCGGAAGGATTCTGTGTGTCTACTCGCTCCGCTTGCTCAGCTAAGTCTGATGAGCCAAGTCCAGTATTGGTAGCAACAGGAATGAGTCGCGAACAGGCCAAATCTTCTTTGCGAATAAGCCTAGGTAAACAAAATACCATGGATGACGTGGAGAAATTTTTAGTAGCGCTGCAAACATGCAAAAATCGCATTTTACCATATACAAAAGTGTAGAGGATGACAGCAATGAACTATGATGTAATTTTGATTCGCTATGGCGAATTAGCACTAAAAGGACGTAATCGAGATCAATTTGAAGATACGCTGATGAGAAATGTCCGAAATGTACTGGAGGTTCACCCATCCGTTGAGGTATATCGACGGTACGGGCGGATGTATGTCCAATTGAATGGAGAGAATCCCTACGAGGTAATGGAGAAGTTACAAGCAGTGTTTGGAATTACCTCCATTAGCCCAACGATTCAGGTTGAACAAACCGATGAAGCTATTAAAGAAGGAACGCTTCGCTTGGTTCAGTCTCTGACCCCTGCTCCGCGTACCTTCCGTGTAGACACGCGCAGAGCTGATAAACGTTACCCAATGCCTTCGATGGATGTTAATCGAATGGTAGGGACTCATCTCCTACGAAATATTG
>NZ_CP048799.1:2502500-2920000 GCF_010748895.1 Brevibacillus sp. 7WMA2 | reverse complement strand
GGTTTCCTGGGGAAGGCTCGTCCTCCCAGGGTTAGTCGGGACCTAAGCTGAGGCCGAAAGGCGTAGGCGATGGACAACTGGTTGATATTCCAGTACCACCTCTGTTCCGCTTGAGCAATGGCGTGACGCAGGAGGATAGGGTGAGCGGCCTATTGGATGGCCGTCTAAGCAGTAAGTGTGGTGTGTAGGCAAATCCGCACACCAATAAGCACAAGCTGTGATGGCGAGGGAAATATAAGTACCGAAGTCCCTGATTTCACACTGCCAAGAAAAGCGTCTAGCGAGGAACAAGGTGCCCGTACCGCAAACCGACACAGGTAGGCGAGGAGAGAATCCTAAGGTGCGCGGGATAACTCTTGCTAAGGAACTCGGCAAAATGGCCCCGTAACTTCGGGAGAAGGGGCGCCTCGGTAGGGTTTATAGCCCGAGGAGGCCGCAGTGAAAAGGCCCAAGCGACTGTTTAGCAAAAACACAGGTCTCTGCGAAGCCGCAAGGCGAAGTATAGGGGCTGACGCCTGCCCGGTGCTGGAAGGTTAAGGGGATGGGTTAGCGCAAGCGAAGCTTTGAACCGAAGCCCCAGTAAACGGCGGCCGTAACTATAACGGTCCTAAGGTAGCGAAATTCCTTGTCGGGTAAGTTCCGACCCGCACGAAAGGCGTAACGACTTGGGCGCTGTCTCGGCAAGAGACCCGGTGAAATCATAATACCTGTGAAGATGCAGGTTACCCGCGACAAGACGGAAAGACCCCATGGAGCTTTACTGTAGCCTGGTATTGAAACTTTGTGCATCATGTACAGAATAGGTGGGAAGCTGTGAAGCGAGGGCGCCAGCCTTCGTGGAGCTGTCGTTGGGATACCACCCTTGATGTACGGAGTTTCTAACTTGCCGCCCTTATCGGGTGGAAGGACCATGCCAGGTGGGCAGTTTGACTGGGGCGGTCGCCTCCTAAAGAGTAACGGAGGCGCCCAAAGGTTCCCTCAGAATGGTCGGAAATCATTCGTAGAGTGTAAAGGCACAAGGGAGCTTGACTGCGAGACCTACAAGTCGAGCAGGGACGAAAGTCGGGCTTAGTGATCCGGTGGTTCCGCATGGAAGGGCCATCGCTCAACGGATAAAAGCTACCCTGGGGATAACAGGCTTATCTCCCCCAAGAGTCCACATCGACGGGGAGGTTTGGCACCTCGATGTCGGCTCATCGCATCCTGGGGCTGAAGTAGGTCCCAAGGGTTGGGCTGTTCGCCCATTAAAGCGGTACGCGAGCTGGGTTCAGAACGTCGTGAGACAGTTCGGTCCCTATCTGTCGCGGGCGTAGGAAGTTTGAGGAGAGCTGTCCTTAGTACGAGAGGACCGGGATGGACGCACCTCTGGTGCACCAGTTGTCACGCCAGTGGCACAGCTGGGTAGCTATGTGCGGACGGGATAAGCGCTGAAAGCATCTAAGCGTGAAGCCCCCTTCAAGATGAGACTTCCCATAGCGCAAGCTAGTAAGACCCCTTATAGACGATGAGGTTGATAGGTTCGGTGTGGAAGTGCAGTAATGCATGGAGCTGACGAATACTAATCGGTCGAGGACTTATCCACATTGCCTTTATGCTGACTTTCATTATCTAGTTTTGAAAGAACAATTCTTTCACATTGTTCCTCAGTAGCTCAATGGTGGAGCAACCGGCTGTTAACCGGTAGGCTGGCGGTTCGAGTCCGTCCTGAGGAGCCATGCTCCTGTAGCTCAGTCGGTAGAGCGCTTCCATGGTAAGGAAGAGGTCGCAGGTTCGATTCCTGTCGGGAGCACCATAGCCATATTGGCCCGTTGGTGAAGCGGTTTAACACAGCAGCCTTTCACGCTGTCATACAGGGGTTCGAATCCCCTACGGGTCACCATTTATCTGGAGGATTAGCTCAGCTGGGAGAGCATCTGCCTTACAAGCAGAGGGTCGGCGGTTCGATCCCGTCATCCTCCACCATTTTACTTTTATATTGTCGCGGGGTGGAGCAGCTCGGTAGCTCGTCGGGCTCATAACCCGAAGGTCGCAGGTTCAAATCCTGTCCCCGCAACCAAAATATGGAGCTGTGGTGAAGTTGGAGTTCACGCCGGTCTGTCACACCGGAGGTCGCGGGTTCGAGTCCCGTCAGCTCCGCCATCTTTTAAAAAGATGGTAGTATGAAAAAGCATATTTGCCGGTGTAGCTCAATTGGTAGAGCACCTGACTTGTAATCAGGGGGTTGTGGGTTCAAGTCCTATCGCCGGCACCACTTATACATGGGGAGATAGTGAAGTGGCTAAACACGGCAGACTGTAAATCTGCTCCCTCAGGGTTCGGCGGTTCGAATCCGTCTCTCCCCACCATGTATGAGCCATTAGCTCAGTTGGTAGAGCATCTGACTTTTAATCAGAGGGTCGAAGGTTCGAGTCCTTCATGGCTCACCATTTTTTTATGCGGACGTAGCTCAATTGGTAGAGCGTCGCCTTGCCAAGGCGAAGGTCGCGGGTTCGAGACCCGTCGTCCGCTCCATATATGTGCCCTTAGCTCAGCTGGATAGAGCGTTTGACTACGAATCAAAAGGTCGGGAGTTCGAATCTCTCAGGGCACGCCATATTTATTTCATATATCGGGAAGTAGCTCAGCTTGGTAGAGTACTTGGTTTGGGACCAAGGTGTCGCAGGTTCGAATCCTGTCTTCCCGACATTTTTATTTTGCCGGGGTGGCGGAATAGGCAGACGCAACAGACTTAAAATCTGTCGGGAGTAATCCCGTACCGGTTCAAGTCCGGTCCTCGGCACCAATATAATGTGCGGGTGTAGTTCAATGGTAGAACTCCAGCCTTCCAAGCTGGTCGCGTGGGTTCGATTCCCATCACCCGCTCCATTGAAATAAGAGATGACCATAGGAAAAGAGTGCCCTTAAAAGGGCACTCTTTTCTTATATAGTGGGCAATTAACCTAACTAATGGCAGATGATCATAGTTATTATCAACGAATTTATTTAGTGAAAAATACTGATTACTAACGAGTTTTTGGATATGAGATATTAGATCATTGAAATAAAAAGCACATCATTCCAGCTGTAAAAGAAAGAAGCTGAGATGATGTGCTTTTATAGAATAATCAAGCATAAAATAAACCAGATTATTCATTTTTGCATTGATTTGAGGTCATACATTTTATCTAGTGGTAATGCTAAAAGATTTCTTTATTATTGAATTTACATAGGTAAGCGAATAAAAAAACGTGTAGATGTGCGATTCGATTCACAATAAATACTGCCATTATGTTTTTCAATAATGTTTTTGCAGATCGATAATCCGATACCAGTGTTGTCGTCTTTAGTGGAAAAGAAGGGTTGGAAAAGCTTCTCTACAAGGTCCTGAGGTATTTCGTCTCCATTGTTTTCGACCATGATAGTAAGACTATCTGTATGTCTGTATGTAGATATCTGTACATGCTTGTACGCGTTTGAACTAACGGCATCAATAGCATTGTTTAATAAGTGAATAAGTACCTGAGACAAACCTTCCTTGTAGCAGTATAGCTCACAAGCCTCTATACGCATAAGTAATGTAACATTCTCAGCATGCAAACGGGGTGTTAACAGTATTTCCACCTCATGAAGTAAATCAGTCAATGAAACCTTTTTATATGTTTCATCTAATATAGGTTTCTTGCAAAAGCTTAGAAAGCCTGTAATTTGCCGATGAAAGCTGTCAAATTCATGTAAGACGACCCGTACATAATTCTCCAAAACATGGTTTCCATCTGTGCTTTCTAAAATTAATTTAAGAAAGCCTTCTATAGCACAAAGTGGGTTTCTTAACTCGTGAGCCATATTAGCTGCAATCTTATCAAGCATTTCTAATTTATCATTATGTAAATAAGAAATGGTTTCTTCCTTTTCACTTAATTCATTTTGTACCAAATCCTCATAGTTTTGCACAGCTTGGTATAAGGCTTCATCAATCAATATCTTTAATCTTTTTTCCATGAAGGAGAGCTCTTGAGAAGAGATGAAATGGAGTCGCATATTTGCTTGGATTTCATCCATATATACATGAGAGAGTATTTGAAATGTTTTTAAGGCTAAGGACAACGGAAGCTTTTCAGACCAAAACCAGTTGCCTATTTCATAAGAGGATTCCCGGATGTCTTCTTCATAAGCATCACGCATAAGTAAAAGTGAGATTAGGTAGCAAGGTTTCTCAGCCAATTTTCTAGGCAATGTTACCCGATAGGGATGAAAGAGATCCTCTAACTCATCTAACCATTTATCCGTAATTGTAGGTACTAGCGTTACTAAAAATTTGGAAATTTGCTCATATGTGAGCAATGTAACATCGACCATTACACCTTCACCCTCCTTCATCCTAATCAAGAATACAATTATTTTCAAGCAAAAAATACCCAATTCGTCATAAAATCGTAAGTCAAATTCCGACAAAAGTGAGAGACTTGCGTAAAATGAAGTCAGATGGTATAACGTTGGCATGTGAGAGAAATGGAAGGAGAAACTAGAATAAAGAATGGGCAAATAACGTAATGATAGTAATAATAGTAAAAAAGAAAAGTGCGAGTCAGATTCGACATTGATCTGCGTGATATCATGTGATGGAGATAACCTCGAATGAAATTGACACTGCTACTGCTGCTCACACTAGATGGGGAGAAACCATGGAAACAAATACTCTAGTCGCTTTATTTCATATTTTTATTATCGATGTGGTTCTAAGTGGAGACAATGCTGTTGTTATCGGGATGGCCTGTCGTGGGCTTGCGCCAATTGATCGAAAGAAAGCAATTCTGTATGGTACGTTAGGTGCTATCATCTTGCGTGTATTACTTACGGTTGTAGCTACTTGGATGCTGGCTATTCCTCTGGTAAAAGCAGTGGGGGGAATTATGCTACTCTACATCTCGCTTAAATTGTTAGGAGGAGATGAGGACACTAACGAGGTACAAGTTAGCAAAAGCAGTGGACAGGCAATCAAAACGATTATTTTGGCCGATTTTATTATGAGCTTAGATAATGTATTAGCTGTAGGTGGTGCTGCCGGTGGCGATGTTATCTTGGTGGTGATCGGTCTTGCTCTGAGCATTCCCTTATTGATGTTTGGAAGCAATCTAATTGCTAATCTGCTGGATCGTTATCCCATCCTTTTATATGTTGGGACAGGTATTCTGGCTTATACAGCTGCTCATATGTTTTTGGATGACCCTTTTGTCCACGAGAGAATAGCCTCTTATCTTGCTATTCCTAATCAGGCTATTGCTGGTATTATTGTCATAGTCGTGTTATTGCTTGGAAAATGGCGTAGTAACCGAATATAGAAGGACAGGCTAGGAGTGTTTGTTATCCTAGTCTGTTTTTTTTATGCACAAAGAGTAGTGTATGTTGTGTAACATTCATTTTTCATGGAAGCCACGGGGAAATTTTGATCTTGTAAGCATAAATGAAGGTTTGAAATACCTGAACTACTAAAAATAGAAAAATAGCCCCAGATCATTGCTTGTAGTCATTTATTCCAGGAAATCGAACATAAAGATGGTAGTATCACGATGGACAAGTTAATCTTTACCCAATCTAATAGGAAAACACCTTCGATACTTTTTGAGGGAAATGGTGATACTAACAGAGATTTTGCAAAAAAAATAATGGAGAAAAGTGAAAAGGAGGCAAGTTCATTGAATGTAGCTATGCTCACCCTATGGGGAATATGGGATAAGATTTATCACTGCTGCAGAAGACTACATTATATTCAACGAGAACAGAATATCTTTCGCTATACGATCCTTCCATACAGTGGAGAAAAGCTGGAAACGAAAAACGGCTATGTAATTCAAAAGGGAGACCTGGTTATCCGGTTGCATATCCATAATTATTTGCTAGCTAAACGTAGCAAAGGAATACACAGTGATGTACAAATTGGATTAGCGTTAGTTCGTGAAGTTAAAAGGTCTTTGCCTCAATTAGCGAATGTGGTGAAGTCTCATCCAAAGGAGCGAGAGATTAAAGGTATTGTGGGTACAACATTGTTATTTAAAGGCAGTGGACAACTCGGATTTTCTATATCTTCTGTTCCAGACATTTGGTATTTTCGATTTAAACGCTGGTACCTCACTTTATTAAAAATAGTGATGCATCCAAGTGGAAGAAAGGCACCTACTTCAATGGAGCCACTAACACGTGTATATATGGCAAAGGAAGAATTACTCGACCGATTTTAACCCATAGAGGCTTGCCAATCATTGTATAGCCATAATTTACTTTTTCTAATTCCTACAGGATAGCTAAATATTCATGTTAGAAAACATAGCAGGTTGGGGAAAACTGCTAGTTTGAAATGAACGATTTTGTACCATTCTACCTCTTAGAAATGGCGAAATGGAATAACGAAAGCATCTGTTCAACTAAAAGGATATAACAATATTTTTTAGTAATACTAAAATTTTCATAAAAGAAGAAGGAGCAATCAACTAAGAAATTACCAAGCTTTTGGTTAAAAATTGGCAGGAATACAGCTAACGATATTCACACATAGTAAACTTACAAAGCTGACGAAACGATGTAACAGTCATTTGGAAAAAAGATTATTTATTCCTACAGGTATGGTTAGTAGCATTGAAAATATAAGGGGAGTCTTTGCATTTTGAATGCTGCTAACGAAACGTTGGTAGCCAAAAATTTAGATTGGAGTGACTAGATATGCCAAACAACAACGGATCTAGCAACAACCTTCTGGTACCTCAAGCAAACCTAGCTCTTGACCAATTGAAATACGAAATCGCTTCTGAATTTGGTGTTCAACTTGGCCCAGACACAACTTCTCGTCAAAACGGTTCTGTCGGTGGAGAGATCACAAAACGTCTTGTAAGCTTTGCTGAGCAACAATTATCTGGACGTTAATAATTAAATAGCTGGATGAAGAAGGCGCCTTAATGGCGTCTTTTTTTATAGAAAATGTCATGAGACTGTTGATCAGGGGAATGGAAACATTTGTGCCTTGAAAAAGCTTAGGTATTTAATAGAATGGAGAATGAGGCTTATCAACATGGATTGCCACACTTACTTTTGGAGGTTGATGAATGTTACGGAAAATGTTAATTGCGTGTATGACATGTTTGCTCGGAATGCAAGTAGGAGTTATACAGGCAGCAGAAAAAAATGAATCCCAGCAAGAAGCGACTTCTACAAACGAAGAGGAAACGAATACAGATAGATCAGAAGAAAATGATGAGTCTAATAAGGATGGGTCTGAAGATTCAGAACAAAACTCGCTAAAGGACATTGCTGGTCACTCGGCTGAGAAGGAGATTACTTCTTTATATGATAACAAGGTTATTTCTGCCGCAGATGGACTTTTTCGTCCAAATGAAGAGATTACCATGGCTGAATTGATTGTCCTGCTTTTGAAGAGTAAACAAGTTGAGCCGACTACTGCTGGAAAAAGTAGCTTTGGTGACGTATCTATACAAAATTGGGTGGCTCCCTATGCAGAAACAGCTTTTCGTCTAGGTATCATTCAGGGAACCGTAGAGAACGGAAGAAGAGTGCTTAATCCCAATGACTTAGTAGAAAGACAGGAACTGATTGCTATTCTAAATAGAGCAAGCGGTAAAAGCGGAGAAGTAAATAATGTAAAATGGTCAACAACCTATCAGACATTAAAAAGCTATCCGGACAGTCAAGATGTTCCTACATGGAGTCAAAGAGAATATGCATATGCCCTGCAAAATGAAAACACTCAAAAAGCCTTAAATGGAAAGCTGGAGCCTGAAAGGAAGGTAACTCGGGCAGAAGCGGCTAGTCAGGTATATTACTCCGTATTTTTACCTGATAAACAAGAGGCTTCATTAAAAAATACAGCTCCTGTGGAGTTTCCTTATAAACGTGTTCTACAGGTAAAAACTACGGCCTATGACTTCACGAATGGACCCACGAAGGGTTACCTTGGTTGGGACCTACGCGAGGGGATTGTGGCTGTTGATCCTTCTGTCATTCCGCTTGGAACCCACTTATTTATCGAGGGTTACGGATATGCGGTAGCGGCTGACATAGGATCGAAAGTAAAAAAGAATCATATTGATTTGTTCATGACTTCTCCTCAAAAGGCGAGCGATCATGGAATTAAGCAAGCAAAGGTGTATATCTTGAATTAACTGGTCATATTTGCCTCCCAAATCGCTCATACTACAAAAAGCGAAGGGGGGCTTTTTTCATGAATTGGTTTTTAGGATTACTAGCTGTACTTTTTTTTCTATTGATCATAATAATGATTACCCCAATAAAAATTTTTCTTCATTATCATCGAAAACAGGAACATGATGTTTTAACCATACATATCCGAGTTTGGAAATGGATTAAAATCAATTATGAGATACCCATGATTAACCTCACCTTCAATAAAAATAACCAGCCTGAAGTAGAGGCTAAAATAAAGAAGAAGGGCGATGTTGTATCCAATACGGAAAGGAAAAAAAGTATTGATACAGAGGATGTCGATCGATGGTTGCATCGGGTTCATGAATTGGTTGAACGTGTTCAGGACTTTTACCCAATCCTCTGCCAAGCTCTTCGTCATGTGTATTGTGAAAAATTACAATGGCAAACCACAATCGGGGTAGGAGATGCAGCAGCTACCGGGACTCTGACCGGTGTCATTTTAGGAATTAAAAATATGCTGGCATCAATGCTCTCTTATTACATTTCTTTGCAGGAAATGCCTCGTATTAGCGTAGAGCCTATGTGGAATGCTACTATCATCCGAACCGAACTTTCTTGTGTTCTTTTCTTTCGGGTAGGACACGTTATTGTTGCGTTAGTTCGTATCGTAATTAAAATGAAGAAAGGGAGTGCGAGGAAATGGCAGATCACCCCATACAGGGCTTAATGAAGACCACCATGGAAAATTTAAAGCATATGGTGGACGTCAATACCATTATTGGTGATCCGGTTGAAACACCGGACGGCAGCGTTATCTTACCCATTTCTAAAGTAGGCTTTGGTTTTGCTTCTGGGGGTAGTGAATTCAAGATTGCTGGAGACTATCATCCTGATCACAGCCATCCGTTTGGTGGAGGTAGTGGTGGAGGTGTGTCTATTACTCCAGTTGCTTTTCTGGTTGTGGGTAAACAAGGTGTTCGTTCTATCCCACTGGAGAATTCGACCCATTTATACGATCGTATCCTAGATTCGCTTCCGCAAATTGTGGATAAGTTCTCAGGCATGTGTAATAGTAAGAAAAATCAAGGCGAAGAAAGCTGTTCACATACTGGAACATATACACATCAAGTGCATGAGGACCTAGGGGATTTGCTTGATAAGCAATAACATGTGGATAGTATCACTGATAAAAAAGAGCCGTTGGGGAAGTATCTCCTCAACAGCTCTTTTTTCACTGTATGATTATTGTTCTAATTCAACTAACAGATCTCCTACTTCAATACTGTCTCCTTCATTGACGTGAATAGCTTTAATTGTTCCGTCAGCAGGAGCTTGAAGGGTAGTCTCCATTTTCATTGCTTCACTTACAATTAAATTATGTCCACGGGAGATGGAATCGCCTGGTTTTACTAATACTTTCAGGATTTTACCTGGCATAGAAGCTCCAATATGGCCTGGATTTTTACGATCAGCCTTTAAGCGTACAGAGGCTGATACTTGTGCCGATAGATCACGTACTGTAATAATTCGATTTTGACCATTCAAATCAAAGTTTACTTTACGTGTTCCATCAGGTAGCACTTCTCCAATATTGTTTAGCTTAATGATTAGGGTTTTTCCTTGTTCAATCGTAACAGAGGTTTCTTCACCTAAACGCAAGCCATAGAAGAAGGTGGATGTTTCCAAATTAGACAAATCACCATATAACTTGGAGGTTTGTTCATATTGTAGGAACACTTGTGGATACATGATGTATGATAAGACTTCCAGATCATCCACCTTACGCTCCACTTTTTCTTCTACCTCTTGCTTTACTTTGTCAAAATCAATAGAGGAAAGCAATTCACCAGGTCGGCATGTAAATGCTTTTCGTCCTTTTAAAATAATTTGTTGCAGCTTTTCTGGGAAACCGCTAGGCGGCTGCCCTAGATAGCCTTGGAAGAATTGAATGACACTGTCTGGGAAATCAATTCGATCTCCTTTTTCATAAATATTTTCTTCATCCAAGTCATTTTGAACCATAAACAGAGCCATATCTCCAACTACTTTGGAAGACGGTGTTACTTTTACAATATCGCCAAACATTTTATTGACAGTGCTGTACATTTTTTTCACTTCGTCCCAGCGACCTTCTAAGCCAACAGCCTTTGCTTGCTGTTCCAAATTAGAATACTGGCCACCTGGCATTTCGTGTTGATAAACCTCAGCACTAGTGGATTTCATATCACTGGCAAATCCCTGGTACATCGGACGGACATCTTCCCAGTAGTCGGATAGCTTATTGAAGCCGTCTAGATCAAGCTTTGTATCCCGTTCAGTTCCTTCAAGTAGAGCGACAAGGGCATTGAGGCTTGGTTGAGAGGTAAGACCAGACATTGAGCTTACAGAAGCATCTACAATATCTACCCCTGCTTCAATAGCTTTAACCAGCGTAGCACCACCATTACCAGAGCTGTCATGTGTATGCAGATGGATAGGAATCCCGATCTCCTGCTTTAGAGCATGGACAAGCTGGTAAGCGGCATATGGTTTTAAGAGTCCGGCCATGTCCTTGATCGCAAGGATGTTAGCTCCTGCCTTTTCGAGCTGCTTGGCAAGCTCTACGTAATAGGATAAAGAGTATTTGGTGCGATTTGGATCAAGAATATCGCCTGTATAGCAGATGGCTGCTTCAGCGACCTTGCCTGATTCGCGTACAGAATCAATGGCTAGCTCCATGCCAGGCAGCCAGTTCAGGCTGTCGAAAATACGGAATACATCAATACCATTCTCAGCAGATGCTTTAATAAATGCCTTAACCGCATTGTCTGGATAATTGGTGTAGCCTACCGCATTTGCTCCGCGCAACAGCATTTGGAATAGGATATTGGGAATTTTTTCGCGCAATAAACGTAAGCGTTCCCAAGGTGATTCACTCAAGAAGCGCATGCTGGTATCGAATGTTGCACCGCCCCACATTTCCAAGGAGAATAAATCTCCGCCCATTTTACCCGTTGCTTCGGCAATCGCAAGCATATCATAGGTACGCACTCTTGTAGCAAATAAGGACTGATGGGCATCACGGAAGGTAGTATCTGTCAGTAACACTTTATTTTGGGCCTGAATCCATTTGGTTAAGCCTTCAACGCCTTCCAGCTCCAAAATTTGTTTTGTACCGGCTGGATAAGGCTGATCAAACGGTGTTTTTGGCACGCGAGGAGAATGAAATAGCGGCTTCTCCTCCTTAGATAGCCCAGGGTAGCCATTAACTGAGATATTTCCAATGTAATTAAGCAATCGTGTACCACGGTCCTGCACACCCGGGAATTTGAATAATTCCGGCTTCGTATCAATAAAGGATGTATTGTAATTACCGGATAAGAAATCAGGATGTGTTACCACGTTTTTCAAGAATGGTAGATTGGTTTTAACACCGCGAATCCGAAACTCTCGTAAGCTACGGAGCATTTTTCGCGAGGCTTGCTCAAATGTATTTGCATAGGTGCAAATTTTAACCAGCAGGGAGTCGTAGTATGGTGTAATGACAGCCCCAGGGTATCCGTTATTTCCATCTAAGCGTACGCCGAATCCTTCACCAGAACGCCAAGCCAGCAATTTTCCGGCATCAGGAATAAAGCCGTTTTCTGGATCTTCGGTTGTAACGCGACATTGGATGGCATAGCCGCTCATCTTAATGTCATTTTGGGAAGTAATACCGATTTGCGGATCGCTTAAATGTAAGCCCTCTGCTACTCGAATTTGGGTTTGTACGATATCGATGCCAGTAATTAACTCCGTAATCGTATGTTCTACCTGAATTCGTGGGTTTACCTCAATAAAATAGAACTTATTATCCGGTGTAAGTAAGAACTCAACGGTTCCAGCGTTCGAATAACCAGCCGTTTTCATTAAGGTTAGAGCGGACTGACAGATTTCTTCACGTAGCTCATCAGAGAGTGTTGTACTTGGTGCTACTTCAACGACTTTTTGATGTCTGCGCTGAATAGAACAATCGCGCTCAAATAAGTGGACCAGGTTACCATACTGATCTCCTATGATTTGTACTTCAATATGTTTTGGATTCTCAAGATATCGTTCCAGGTAAACCTCTGCGTTACCAAAAGAAGAGTTGGCTTCTGAACGGGCTCTTTCCAAGCCTTCCTGCAATTCCTCCGGTCCTCGAACAATTCGCATGCCTCGACCGCCGCCGCCAGATACCCCTTTGATAATGATAGGGAAACCTGCTTGGCGCGAAAACTCCAAGGCTTCATCCAACGATTCGATGGACTCTTCTGTACCTGGAATGACTGGGATACCAGCCTCAATTGCCAGTTTCCGGGCTTCTACTTTATCGCCAAATCTCTTGATTAGATTGGAAGAGGGACCAATAAAAATAATTCCTTCTTCCTTACAACGACGTGCAAACTCTTCATTTTCCGATAAAAAGCCATAACCAGGATGGATAGCATCGATATTGTGTCTTTTCGCAATCTCGATGATTCCCTCGATATCCAGATAAGCTTCAATCGGGCCTTTTCCCTCACCAATTAAGTAAGATTCATCGGCTTTGAATCGATGAAGTGAAATATTGTCTTGCTCAGAGTAAATGGCAACAGTACGGATTGATAACTCAGTAGCGGCACGGAAAATACGAATTGCAATTTCTCCGCGGTTGGCTACTAGTAGTCTTTTAATTTTTCTCTGCTCCATGATTTTTCTCCCCTATCGTAATATAAGTGGTAGGTAAACATCTCTATCATGTGCTTTCTTTCCATGATACAGAAAAACACCTGTATTTACATTATTTTTCGTACCATTTTTTCTTGCCTTTTCAGCTAATGAGACAAATTCGTGACTTTATCTACAACTATACCCAAAAAAGGGAGTTTTGAACAAAACGATAAAGAAGTTAATTGTTTGATTTGGTAAGTATGATCGGAATAACTAAATTAGAGAGGAAACCTACTTTTCTTCTCCTACGAAACATTATAAAATAGGTTAGCGTTGAACAAAAGAATCATAGATTGCACAGTTATGGTAATGATGTGAATAGGAGAATACATAATATGAAACTAATGATCGTGGTGGTGGTTACCATGTTGATTAGCTGTGTAGAAACGGTCTCTTATGCTGCGAGGCTTTCTGGTGCGCGCACAGGGAAAATTGGCGCTTCTACTTCGCTTTTCAACATATTGGTGTTATTCGCCCGGTTTGCTGTTATGAGCCAGTCCATTCTGTTGGCCTCTATGCTTGAAGCTGTTACACGCTTTAAGGATAAAATTCCACTCATGAACTACGAGGAATTAATCAACGATTTGTTACTAAATTTTCGTATTGTTCTGTTCGGAATGAGTATGGGCATTGTGCTGGGGATGTTTCTGTTGCCTACCGTTGCACGTGTGCTGGCCATTGGTACACGTAAATTGGATAAGCATGGCAGTGTTCCTAAAATTTTTCGTAGTGAAGGCATTCTGCGTCTATTTTGGAAAATGCCCTCTCAATTTTGGATTCCATCGTTTCGAAATAATTGGCAGATTATAAAAGAAACCCGCATCGGTGTTAATTTCTTTTGGATGAATGCCGTTATTTTTTCTTTTTATTCCATTGCTATCCTATCATCGCTGTATGCAGGGGTTCTTGTACCTGATCATCGCACGGTAGCAAACCAAATGGCTACGGTCATTAATGGAGTAGGAACCATTTTATTGGTTATTTTTGTTGATCCGATTTGTTCAAAGCTGCTTGATGATGTAGTTAGTGATGCACGACCTTATAGGGATCTAAAGGTTACGGTTTTTCACCTCGGTGCTGGACGGTTAGTCGGTACGGTAATTGCACAAGTTTTACTATTTCCATTTGCCTACTTGATATCACTGATTGCACCACATATTTAGTAAGAAAATAAAGAAGAGAACTGGCATGTACAATGTGGTTTGTAATGGCGCAATTCCTCTCGAAAATGGGGAATGCGCTTTTTTTGTTGTTTTATCTAGGATGAAATCTGCGGATGTACAGAGAAAATTCTGATAGACGTGAAAAAAAGCTGTAATCAGGGGAATTTTTAAAGAGTAAATAAATTCCTGCCTATGTTAGATGCTGTAAGACGGATGATAAAATTAAATTGATCTAATCCTGAAATGGACGGTGTATTCTGCATGAAACGGTTTACCGCTTCTTTTTTTTGTCCAAAATGGGGAGAGGAGGGAATCATATGGACCTGCTAAGAAGAGAGCCAGTGGAGATTTGGAGATTACTTATTCCACGAAAACAGTGGTTATTTGCTCAAGATACTGATCCGAGTGAATTTATTTTTGGCTATCGAGATAAAGTATACGTGGTTAACGAGAACGGTTCTGTGATTTCACTGCCTAGACCCCTACATATAGAGCGGATGAGCGTTGTCCAACTACTCGATTTAATGGTGATGGGTTCAGGGACATTTGATTATGATGATAATGGTATTTTTGATGTTGGCGGAGTGTTAAAGGATATGGGATATATGGCGGCTATCGGATCGGAGAAGCACGATTATCAGATAGAGATTGTTAATACACTTGATCCTGATAAGATGATTAGCATCTATGTACTAAAGGGTATAAGCTTTACTTTTGCCCTCTATCACGCTATCCTGCGATGTCATGAGTTAAATCTGAAAAGTGACGGGCTATTTGAACATGAGGTTAAAGAAATTGTAAAAATTGAACCTAGAAAATATAAACCTAAACGCTATTTACATTAAAGAATTACATTTTTAAACTTTTTGATAGTGAAAAGTTTAAAAAAAACATGTATGATAATTGTACTACATAGTTACAAAGTTAGAGGAGGGTTACCTATGTCTGCAATTGAACGTCAAGGTGTCGTTACTTTTAAAGATCAACCAGTTACACTACTAGGCCCAGAAATTAAAGTGGGAGATACAGCTCCTGAGTTTTCCGTGCTTGCAAACAACCTAAGCCCAGTTACACTGGCTGATTCCAAAGGCACGATTCGTCTGATTTCTGTAGTGCCATCCTTAGATACAGGTGTTTGCGATCAACAAACTCGCCGTTTTAATGAAGAGGCAGCTAAGCTAGACAATGTAACAATTTTGACCGTTTCTGTTGATTTGCCATTTGCGCAGGCACGTTGGTGCGGAGCGGCTGGCATTGATAAAGTTCAAACGGTATCAGATCATCGTGATCTTTCCTTCGGTTTGGCTTATGGCGTAGTTATTAAGGAACTTCGTTTATTGTCCCGTGCAGTATTCGTAGTAGATTCTAATGATAAAGTTGTTTACGTAGAATATTTACCAGCAGTAGGTCAGCATCCTAATTACGAAGCAGCAATTGAAGCGGTAAAAGCAGCAAAATAAGGAAAGAGCATTCGCGGTTTCTTTATTCATAAAGGAAATGAAAAGTCCTCTCGAATTAGAGAGGGCTTTTTTATGGTTGAAAAAGTTAAGTACAGTAAAAAAATTAGCATTTAAGAATAAAGATTTTAAATGGTTTTTTTGCATGAATAATTGATAACAATTGGTAAAATTATTGACTTTTATAGATGTGCTACCCCATAATATGGATAAAATTGTTTTTATAAAATTTAAATTTATCTCATAATTCGTTCAACTACTCATGCAAAGCAGGTGACGTATGGAGAAAAAGCAGACAGAACCTTTGCTGGAAGTCTCTAACCTAGAAGCTGGATTCCGCATTAACAAACAATTTTATAATGCGGTGGATGGTGTTTCCTTTTCGGTTGATCCTGGCAAAGTGATTTGTATCGTTGGAGAATCAGGGTGTGGAAAGAGCGTCATGTCGTTATCTATTATGGGATTGCTACCAAAGGAAACAGGAAGAGTGGCTAATGGAAGCATTCTTTTCCAAAATAAAAATTTGGTGGGACTCACAGCGGATGAATTGAATAAGATACGTGGAAAAGAGCTGGGTATGATCTTTCAGGAGCCTATGACAGCCTTAAATCCCGTGTTTACGATCGGTTTCCAAATAGAAGAGGTTTTGTTCAATCATCTGAAAATTTCGAAAAGTGAAGCGAGAACTCGTTCTGTTGAATTGCTTTCACATGTTGGAATCCCGCGACCGGAAAAACTGGTGGACCAATATCCTCATCAGCTTTCGGGAGGAATGAGGCAACGGGTCATGATCGCCATGGCGATTGCATGTCAGCCAAAGCTACTGATTGCCGATGAGCCTACTACTGCCTTAGACGTTACGATTCAAGCACAGATTTTAGAACTATTACGCGACATTCAATCGAAGAGCGGGATGTCTGTCATGCTGATTACACATGACCTAGGAGTAGTAGCCGAAATGGCAGATGAAGTAATGGTCATGTATGCCGGTAAAATTGTGGAGCAAGGCAGTGTGGACCAAATTTTCTATGAGCCGAAGCATCCATACCTACAGCTCTTGTTGGAATCTATTCCAAAGCTCGATGAAGACAAAGACCGACTGTATTCCATAAAGGGGATAGTGCCGTCGCTGGTCAACATGCCAAGGACAGGATGCAGATTCGCTTCCCGATGTCCAATGGTCATGCCAGAGTGTACCGCGGTTTCGCCAGAGCTAGGCGATATTGGTGATTCACATAAAGTCCGTTGCCTACTTTACCCCCAAAGCCAACCTAACGAAATTGCGGAGGCGTCGCTATGAACCAAACCACTGCTGATACAAAAAGCAAGACGTTGTTAGAAGTTAAGAACCTTAAAAAGTATTATCCCATCACAGGCGGGTTATTTAAACGAAAAATTGGAGAAGTGAAGGCAGTCGACGATATTTCCTTTGTCCTAAGAGATGGAGAAACACTGGGACTGGTAGGGGAATCTGGCTGTGGAAAATCGACAGCAGGACGAACCATTTTGCGGTTAACCGATCCGACAGCAGGGAGCATTCACTTTGATAATAAGGATATTACAAGCATGAAAGGCAAACCGCTATGGGATACTCGTCAGCATATGCAGATGGTTTTTCAAGACCCCTATGCTTCCCTAAATCCTAAGATGATGGTAGGACATCTGGTAGCTGAACCAATCCGAAATTACACCAATCGACTGGAAAAAGATATAAAAACTGAAGTAATGGAACTGCTTATACGTGTTGGGTTACCAGAAGAGGCTTATTATAAATACCCTCACGAATTCTCTGGTGGTCAACGTCAACGGGTTGGCATTGCAAGAGCATTAGCACTAAAGCCTAAATTAATATTGGCAGACGAGCCTGTTTCGGCTTTGGATGTATCAGTCCAATCGCAGGTCTTGAATCTTTTGCAGGATTTGCAGGAGGAATTTAAATTATCCTATTTGTTTATCGCTCATAACTTAAGCGTTGTTAAGCATATTAGTGATCGGATAGGGGTTATGTATCTCGGGCGGTTGGTTGAAATAACCGATAAGCATAGCCTGTATAAAGAGCCATTGCATCCGTACACACAAGCGCTACTATCTACCATTCCTGTACCAGATCCACGAGCTAGATTCAATCGCGAGCGAATTATTTTACAAGGGGATGTTCCTTCACCAGAGAAGCCGCCTAGTGGCTGTGCGTTTCATCTTCGCTGTCCATACGTGAAGCAGGAGTGTAAAGAGATAAAACCAAGCTTAAAGGAGGTGAGTGAAGGACATCAGGTTGCTTGCCATTTATATTAGTCAGCTAACTTTAATCAAAATATAGTAAGGGGGATTTATTACATGAAAAAGAAAAATATGATGGTCCTATCAGCTCTTTTAGCTTTATCGATGGGCGTAGTAGGCTGTTCTAAGCCGGCTAATACAACACAAACCAAATCAACTGAGCCAACACAAGCAACTGCCACTGAACAGCAGCCTAAGGATGGTGGAAAAATTGTCTATGCTTATGAAAGTCCGTTTCAAGGCTTATTGGATCGTGGCTTTTATGAAGGAGATGACGACGATCGCATCCTGCGCTTTATGACAGACTCCTTGCTGGATACAGGAGATGATTTAAAAACCTATGCGAAAATCGCTTCTTGGAAAGAAAGTCCCGACCATTTAACCTATACGTTTACCTTTAAAAAGGGGGTAAAATGGCACAATGGTGATGAGTTAACGGTAGAGGACTGGTTATATGCCTTTGAGGTAATCGGGCATAAGGATTATAAAGGCTCACGCTATTCTAACGTAAAAATGATTGAAGGAATGGATGAATACAATAAAGGAACTGCAAAAACCATTTCCGGTGTAAAAATTATTGACCCGTATAATATTGAAATCAAACTGAAAAAGCCGATGGTGAATTTCTTAGATAATATTTGGTCGAATCCAATGCCCAAAAAATATTATGCAGGCATTTCTGTAAAAGACCTCCCAAATTCTCCAAAAGTTCGTCAGCAGCCGATCGGACTTGGACCCTTTAAAGTGAAAAAAATTCAACCAGGTGAGTTTGTTGAATTAGAACGCTTTGATGATTACTGGCAAGGCAAACCTCATTTGGATGGGATTATATATAAAATTATTGATGGAAAATTAGCAAATAGCTTGTTGAAAAAAGGCGAAGTTGACATTATGGCAATTCCGCGTTCCCAGGTTAAAGAGATAGAAAAAAATGATAATTTGATATTGAAGGAACAGGATGAGCTTGCGTATAGCTATATTGGATTTAAGCTAGGTCACTGGGATGAAAAGCAAAGGAAAAATGTAATGGATAATCCGAAATTTGCTGATAAGCGGCTACGTCAAGCAATGGCCTATGCACTAGACCGTAAGGCGTTGGCTGAGGCGTTTGAAAATGGCAAGGCTGAACCGCTTAACTCACCAATGCCACCTGTAAGCTGGGCAAAGGTTCCGGCTGATCAAATTAATGCGTACGAATATAATCCTGAGAAAGCAAAGCAATTGCTTGATGAGGCTGGATATAAAGATAGTAATGGGGACGGATTCCGTGAAGATCCTCAAGGTAAGAAATTCACAATTAACTATGATGCGATGACACGTGATGAGACTGCTGAGCCTCGGGCACAAGCAGTCATGCAATTCTGGAAAGAGGTAGGATTGGATGCAAAACTAAATGGTGGAGCATTAAAAGAATTTAACCTATTTTATCGAACAGTCGAAAAAGATGAGCCAAGTGTTGAGGTGTTTGCCGGAGCTTGGTCGTTAGCAAATGATCCTGATCCAACAGGCTTATGGAAAACAGATGATCTCTGGAATTTCCCTCGATGGGTAAATCCAGAATCAGATAAATTGATTGAAGAAGGAATCAGTGAGAAAGCTTTTGATGAAAATTATCGCAAAGAGGTTTATTATAAGTGGCAAAAATTGGTTAACGAAGAAGTGCCGATGATTATCATGCACGCTCGAAAGGATATTACTGCAGTCAACAAACGTTTACAAGGTGTTCGCACCAACTCCTTTACGAATCAAATAGATACTCATAAATGGTGGGTTACCAACTAAAACAGCTGTAGAACAAGGGGAGTGTACGAATGGTTGCGTTTGCGCTGCGGAGATTTTTAACCATGATTCCAATTCTGATTCTGATCTCCATTGCGGTGTTCACCCTGGCAAAATTAATGCCAGGGGACGCCCTTTCGGGGAAGATTGACCCTAATAATGCCAATCCCGAGTATATAGCCAAAATGCGAGAATCGCTAGGATTTAACGATCCCATTCCCGTTCAATATGGCCGTTGGGTTAGTGGTTTTTTATGGGGAGATTTAGGTGACTCGTTTAATCATAAAATGCCAGTTACTCAACTGATTGGCGAGCGGTTACCGAATACTATT
Organism: Brevibacillus sp. 7WMA2; assembly: GCF_010748895.1. Classification (NCBI taxonomy): domain Bacteria; kingdom Bacillati; phylum Bacillota; class Bacilli; order Caryophanales; family Paenibacillaceae; genus Brevibacillus; species Brevibacillus sp. 7WMA2. The sequence continues at coordinate 2,900,131 of NZ_CP048799.1, read as the reverse complement.
TTCTTAATGAGCATGTCTTTGGTGTTTACTTATCTGGGTGCTTTGGTGATGGGGATGATTGCAGCCCGGCGTCGATTTACGTGGATCGATAATATCATTGTGACGCTAAATTATATTGGATATGCCATTCCATCGTTCTTTGCAGCTATTGTATGCATCTATGTGTTTGCTATTTTATTGGGGTGGGTGCCTGCGAGCGGTTCTATCGGTGTGGATGTCGAGCAGGGAAGCTTATCTTACTATTTGAGTAAAGTAGGGCATACGATTCTGCCCGCTGCTGTGCTTGGTCTATTTAATACAGCCGCCTACACTCAATTTTTGCGCAACGACATTATTGAAGGCAGCAGTAAGGATTATGTACGTACGGCTATGGCAAAGGGTACGGGTGAATCTGCTATTTATAACAAGCATATTTTGCGTAATTCTCTTATCCCGATGGTAACATTTCTAGGACTTGATATCGGTAACCTGCTCGGGGGAGCGGTAATAGTCGAGACCATCTTTACCTATCCTGGACTGGGACAACTCTTTATCAACTCCATTAACAACCGAGATTATTCTGTCGTTATGTCGATCACGATGCTGTTAACCTTTATGGCGCTATTAGGTAATCTGATTGCAGATTGGTTATACAGTGTTGTTGATCCACGGATACGATTGAAATAGGGAGGAAAGAGATATGGAACCCGTTATTACACCCAACAGTCCAGAAGCTTCTGCTCATCAAGGGAAGCGTCGGGGAACTTCACCATGGGCGATCGGAATGCGCAAATTTGCAAAAAATAAGCTAGCAATCGCTAGTATTATTTTCTTAGCAGTGATCTTTCTGATCTGTTTTTCAGCAGATTTTTTAACTCAGTATGATCCCATAAAAATTGATATCCGCAATATAAACCAAGCCCCTAGTTCTGAGCATTGGTTAGGGACAGATAAGGGGGGACGTGATGTTTATACACGACTTTTATATGGCGGACAAATTTCGCTGACAATTGGTCTTTCCATTACGTTATTTGTCGTTGTCTTCGGTACTCTGATAGGGTCTGTGGCTGGTTATTTTGGCGGATTGGTAGATAATTTATTGATGCGTTTTACGGATTTTATTATTACATTTCCGTTTCTCATTTTTGTTATTGTATTGAACTCAGTCTTTACGGCCTCGGGTGTACTAACACTTATTACAGTAGTCAGTGTACTTAGCTGGGGCTCTACTGCGAGGATGGTACGGGGTAAGATTTTAGCGGAAAAAGAGAATGAATATGTGCATAGCGCTATCTCAATTGGATGTACGCCTGCACAGGTTATTATCAAGCATATTTTACCTAATGTGATCTCCACTATCATTGTACAGGGGGTTTATTTGTTGGCTTCCATGATCGTAGTAGAGACAGGACTTAGCTTTTTAGGCTTTGGTGTTCCTTCTAACGTACCGTCTTGGGGGAATATCATGTCAGATGCAGTCTCTCCGGAAGTCATTGAACAACAATGGTGGATTTGGCTGCCAGCAGGTGCTTGTATTACATTGACAATTTTAGCGATTAACTTCGTAGGAGAGGGCTTGAAGGACGCTTTTAATCCAAAATCTCTGCGTTAGCCTAAAATAAAAATTTCTTCGGATGAAGCCTTTCTCACTTTGTTCTCTCTAGAGGACGCAGAGTGAGAAGGGCTTTTGTGCTATACTAACGGTAATCATTTCTCAGAGCGAGGATACAAATATGAAAGAGCTGTTATTACGTTTTCATGCAAGCGAGCAACAAGCAGGGCGCAGTTTACGAGAGGTCCTACAAAAAGACTATGAGATATCTCGCAAGCTGTTGATCCGGGCTAAATTCAGCGGTGAGATTCAGATAAATGGAGTACTTGCTTTTGTAACACGAATTGTAGAAGCAGGAGATATTATTACAATCTGGATGGATGAGGAAGAATCTGAAAACCTTGAGCCTGAGGCAATGGATTTACAGATCCGATATGAGGACGAGGATGTTTTGGTACTAGCAAAGCCTCCTGGAATAGTAGTCCATCCAACTGGCATGCATGTGACAGGAACCTTGGCAAATGGTGTCATCCATTACTGGCAGCAAAAGGGAGAGCGTCGTAAATTTCGTCCAGTGAGCCGATTGGATAAGGATACGACTGGGCTAATTATTATTGCTAAAAATCAGTGGGCCCATGATCGGTTCTCACGTATGCAGAAAAATCGAAGCCTAAAAAGACGTTACCAAGCCCTCGTTCATGGACGTGTAACCCCGCAAAGTGGAGTAATCGACGCACCTATTGGCCGCAAAGAGGAATCCATTATAGAGCGTGAGGTTCGCCCTGATGGACAGCAGGCGGTGACACATTATCAGGTGTTGAAAAGCACAGATGATCTAAGTCATATTCAGCTACAATTAGAAACAGGACGAACCCATCAGATACGTGTCCATATGAGTTATTTAGGTTATCCATTGCTTGGAGATGATCTATACGGAGGAATGCGTGAGCTTATTGGCAGACAAGCGTTACATGCCTTTGAGCTACGCTTTCAACATCCGCGTACTGGTGAGGAAATATGTCTAACAGAGCCACTTCCAGAAGATATGCAGAAAATCGTAGAATGTTCAGAATAGTTCTAGTCAAAATGATTCATTTGCTTTATTATGGAAGAAGGAGGGGAAGGGATCATGACAAATGTGCCCCTGCCTCGTTATACAGATGATGCTTATATTTTAGCCACAGGATTTGCCCAACTGCCTAAGGGAACACCTTTGACAGATAGCCAAAAGATGTTTGCCTGTTCTTTAGTGATGGATAGTCGAACAGACCTTGTGGTTGATGCATCATTTACTTTTTTAATGGGGTTAAATGAAGAATTTATTCGGGGCTTGGTGATCGGTGCATCCCTGCCAGCAGAATGGGAAAAGCTGCAGGCAACCATTCGTAAGCGTGCTTTGGTACCGACACAGGGAACAGTGCTTCAAGCTCTCCGCTCTGCATTGGATCGATATTTGGAAGGTAAACAGCAGGTCTAAGTTATCTTAGTAGTTAAAAAGATAGCAGAGTGACACTGGGTGTTTATGGGGGATAATCTTAAAAAGATTTTTCTCGGTCAAGTAAACATAAGCCAGTTGTTCATACTGCCATACAATAAGTGACTTGAAAGGAGTATTCCTTTTGGTTTTTTTGTGTGGCTTTATGTGCAACTGGTTTTTTTGTTTATGGAAAAAAGCGGGAGGTGAAGTCGTGAAGCTAGTTAGCTATCAACGAAAAAAAGAGATCACAACGGTAGAAAATCAGGTCGAATGGCGGGCTGGCTTGTATGTGGGGAAGAAAGTTATGGACATAGCTGATACAGTGGAGGGGGCTCCATCAACCATGCAGGGATTATTAAATGAATGGGACATATGGTACCCATGTTTACTTGAACAACAGATAGCCGAGCATGAAGAGATGATTCCTTTGGAAGAGATACAGTTAGGTGCTCCTATTCCCCGCCCCCCCAGCTTTCGAGACTTTTATGCATTTGAGCAGCATGTAAAGACGTGTCGAAAGCGTAGGGGTCTTGAAATGGTTCCAGAGTGGTATCAGTTACCTGTCTTTTATTTTTCAAATCCAGCCGCATTTATCGGAACAGAAGCCAATATCACTAAGCCTAAGCAAACAAAGTCTCTTGACTACGAATTAGAGATTGCCTGTGTCATTAGTAAAAAAGGGATAGATATCCCCATAGAAAGGGCAGATGAGTATATTGCCGGCTTTATGATTCTAAATGACTGGAGTGCGCGTGACATTCAACGTGAGGAAGTGAAAGTGGGACTTGGACCTGCTAAGGCTAAGGATTTTGCAACCTCTACAGGCCCCTGGTTGGTTACTGCTGATGAGCTAGGCGGTCGTATGATTCCCTCCTCAAATGGAAATCGTTATGATTTGCAAATGACAGCAAGGATAAATGGCAAGCAATACTCGCGCGGAAATTTTGTAGATATCTATTATACATTTGCTCAAATGATTGCGCGTGCTTCCGAAGCTTGTTTTTTGTACCCTGGAGATGTTATTGGCTCCGGTACAGTAGGCAGCGGATGCTTATTAGAATTAGGTGGTGGAGAACAATACAATTGGCTACAGCCAGGAGATGTTGTTGAATTGGAGATCGATCATCTAGGTACTCTGCGAAATACTATTATAGGAGCATAAGGGAGGAATGTTTCATGCCATTTTACGTAAAAATGGGCGAAGTGCCGCAAAAACGCCATACCACATTTTTTAAGCCAAATGGTGAGCTGTACCGTGAGCAACTGATGGGCACAAAAGGTTTTTCTGGGATTCAATCCATTTTGTATCATCACAACCCTCCAACACAAGTGACGGAAGTAAAAAAAATAGCTACAATTGATATGCAATATGTGGAACGCGAGGAGTTACGTCACCAGCACTTTCTGAGCTTCGATGCACCACAAGGGGGAGACCCTATATTAGGCCGTCGCTACTTATTGGGAAATGATGATGTGGTAATGGCTGTTTGTTCGCCAACTGAGGAAATGGACTATTATTATCGTAACTCGGAAGGAGACGAGGTCGTCTTCGTTCATAAGGGCGAGGGAGAGCTTCAAACCATCTTTGGTACCATTACGTATCGACCGGGTGATTATTTAGTTATCCCGATTGGTACGACTTATCGAATTGTACCCTCAACGGAGGATACGCGTTTTCTTGTGATTGAATCTCAAAATGAAATTGTTCCGCCTAAGCGTTATCGAAACGAGCACGGTCAATTGTTGGAACATTCGCCGTTTTGCGAGCGGGATATACGATTGCCGGAACGATTGGAAACACTTGTGGAGGAAGGGAGCTTTGAAGTTCGAGTCAAACAAAATCACACATTATATAGCTATACATTTGATTTTCATCCGTTTGATGTGGTTGGATGGGATGGCTATTTATTCCCCTATGCGCTGAGTATTCATGATTTTGAACCGATAACGGGCCGCGTGCATCAGCCACCTCCAGTTCATCAGACATTTGCTGGTCAGAATTTTGTGATTTGTTCCTTTGTCCCTCGTTTATATGACTATCATCCGGAGGCTATTCCAGCACCGTATTACCACAGTAACGTAGAGAGCGATGAAGTTCTGTATTATGTGGATGGCAACTTTATGAGTCGCAAAGGTGTAGTAGAAGGCTCCATAACTCTGCACCCTATGGGTATTCCACATGGACCGCATCCAGGTAAGATCGAGGCAAGCATTGGTAAAAAAGAGACGAAGGAATTAGCGGTCATGCTAGATACTTTCCGTCCGTTAAAAGCAACAAGGCAGGCGCTCGCACTAGAAGATACAGCTTATATGTATAGCTGGCTACCTGTAAAGAAATAGGGGAAAAAGGAGGCATGGCGTGTGGAGCTACGAATAAGCGAGTTAGAGAGACAGGAAAAATATAAATTACTGATAGGTGGCATCATTCCGCGTCCGATTGCCTGGGTTACATCGCATAATCCAGCAGGTGTGGTAAATGCAGCCCCATTTAGTTATTTTAATGTTGCTTGCATTGACCCGATGATGATTTCCATAGCGGTTTCGCGAAAACCAGGGCAGGTGATGAAGGATACAGCTCGGAATATCTCGGAAACAAAGGAATTTGTCGTGAACACAGTAGATGTGCATAATGTTGCGTTGGTAAATGAAACCTCAGCCGACTTTCCAGCGGATCAAAGCGAGGTAGAGGCGCTAGGACTTGATCTGACTCCTTCTCAAGCAATCAAAGTACCAAGGTTAGCGTTATCTCGCATTCATTTTGAATGTAAGCTACATCAGATTGTTACATTAGGTGAGCCTGCCGCTTCCGATTTAATCATTGGCGAGGCTGTACATGTGCATATAGATGATTCTATGTACTTTAACGGAAAAATTGATGCTGAAAAATTTGCTCCTGTTAGCCGTTTAGCTGGGCATACGTACGCCACGTTAGGCGAATTGTTTGATCATCCTCGACCTGTATACGATCCTAAAAAATATTGATAAATAGGAAAAAGGCACCCTCTGATTGTGAGGATGCCTTTTGTATTATTTGAGTTTAATGCCTGCTAGCCATTTTTCTACTATTTCTGGGTGAGCGTCAACCCATTCCTTGGCAGCATCATCGGGCTCGACACCTTCCTGAATACGAACCATTACTTGCGCCATATCTTCTGGAGTCCATTTAAACTGGCGCAGGAATTGATAAGCATCTGGTAAGTCCTCTTGCAATCCTAAGCGGACGATCGTGTGGATTTGTTCGTCTTCTCCAAATGATTTTTGAGGATCGTCAAGATACTTTAATTTCATTTTGGCGAACATCCAATGTGGTGTCCAGCCTGTAACAACAATTGGCTTTTGCTGGCTGTAGGCTTTTTGTAGCTCAGTAGCCATTGCCGCGGATGAAGCCTCCATCAAAGTCCAGTCTGTTAGATGATAATCCTGTAGCATTTTAGTAGCTGCTGACATCAGACCAGCTCCAGGCTCAATCCCAATAATTGTTGCTTTCGTAGCATCTTTTATATCAGAACGTCTTAAGTCATCAATAGACGTGATATTCATATATTCTGGAACAACCAAACCAAGTCGTGTACCTTCTAAATTTGCCCCTAGGTCTTCTACTTGATCTTTGTTTTTAGCGTAGAAGCTAGCATGCGTTTTCGGTAGCCAAGCAGCAACAAGGGCATCAGCGCTCTTGGTGGCAACGCCTGTCCACATTGGACCTGCTTCGACCTGTAACATATTAACCTGATAACCTAACTTTTGTTCTAACACTTGTTTTACTACATGCGTACTAGCAATTTCAGAATCCCATGCTACATAGGAAAGGGTAATGTTTTTGGCAGTGCCACCATTACCAGCAACACCATTTACGATACTAGAAATAATTAAAATGGCGATTGAGGCTAAAATGAAAGGTCTACGATATTTTATCGCAGGCTTTGCAGATTTCTTCTCTTGTCCTTTAATGAGCGTTTGGGTAAATCGATCCAAAATGATCGCTAGAATAACAACAGCAATCCCGGCTTCAAAGCCTACGCCGGTTTTTGTTTGCGTAACGGCACGGTAAACATCTGAACCTAAGCCTTGTGCCCCGATCATGGATGAAATAACAACCATCGACAGCGATAGCATAATCGTCTGGTTAATCCCAGCCATAATGGAAGGGATGGCTAATGGCAATTGCAGCTTGATTAATTTTTGCATCGGTGTAGAACCAAATGCATCTGCTGCCTCTACTAAATCCTCAGGTACTTGTCGAATCCCTAAATTTGTTAGTCGAATAGTTGGAGGAATCGCAAAGATAACAGAAGCAATAACACCTGGTACCACGCCGAGTGAGAAGAACGTAACCGCTGGCAGCAGATATACGAATGCTGGCATGGTCTGCATGAAATCTAAAATGGGTGTGACAATGCTTTGAGCCGTATTTTTCTTTGCGCACCAAATCCCAATCGGCACCCCAAGAAGAATGGAAATCATGGCCGCCGTTAGGACCTGGGCTAAAGTCATCATTGTTTGTGGCCAATAGCCAAGGTTGTATATGAGGAGTAAGCCCAATAAAGAAAAGAGAGCCATTCTCCAGCGTGCTACAAAATAAATGATCAGGGAGAACAACACGATAAAGAGCAGAGCAGGAATATTCATAAATAGCCACTCAAAACCGCTAACCAACCCGCCGATAATAGCACTAATTACTGCAAATAAAGGACCAAAGGAAGCATCAAACCACGCTTCTAATGATTCAATCCATGAACCTAAAGGAATTTTAAACATATTCATTATACTGTTTCACCGCCTTCTGTGTTGCCGGAGAGTGCGGCTAGTACGGCTCCGCGGATGATAATTCCCTGCAAGCGATTTCCCCCATCTACTACTGCTACAGGAACTCGGGTAGAGCTTACGATATCAAATAGTTCATTGAGCACTGTATCGGGGGAGACAGTAGGAACCTCTTCCTTTATTAGAATATCTGCCAGCTTTTTCCCCTCTTTAACTGCCTGAACGGCATCATCAGCAGTAATGGCCCCAAGTAAACGTTTGTGGGTGTCTACTACATATAAAGTCGATACCCCGCGTTCTTGCATAAATTGCAAAGCAACACGTGGTCCGCGTTCCAAGGTAATCGTTTCAGGGCGTTTCATAACTTGAGTAGCTGTAAGTACCTTGGACAGGTCTACGTCCTCTACAAAGCGTTCTACATATTTATTAGCCGGGTTGGTCAAAATTTCTTCCGGTGTTCCAACCTGGACGACATTTCCATCCTTCATTAAGGCAATACGGTCACCAATCCGTAATGCTTCATCCAAATCATGCGTGATAAAAATAATGGTTTTTTTCATTTTTGTTTGTAATTCTAAGAGCTCATCTTGCATCTCTTTGCGTATCAAAGGATCAAGAGCACTAAACGCTTCGTCCATCAACAAAACATCAGGATCATTGGCTAAACCGCGAGCAAGACCGACACGTTGCTGCATACCGCCGCTAAGCTGATCAGGTAAGGAGTTTTCCCAGCCTTTTAAACCAACCAATTCAAGCGATTTCATTGCTTGTTCTTGTCTTTTTGCTTTAGGTATTCCCGATACTTCTAAACCATACTCTACATTTTCTAAAACTGTACGATGTGGAAAGAGAGCAAATTTTTGGAAAACCATTGTAATATTTTTACGTCGAACTTCGCGAAGATCTTCTTGATTTAAGGATACGATGTCCTTTCCATTAATAAACACATGGCCATCTGTCGGCTCAATTAGACGATTCAATAGTCGCACTAATGTGGATTTACCGCTACCCGACAGCCCCATTATAACGAATATTTCTCCGGCCTCTATCGAAAAAGAAGCTTGATTTACCCCAACCGTCATTTTTGTCTCTTTGAAGATTTTTTCTTTTGTCCAGCCCTCTTTGAGCAGGGGGATGGCTTTTTTTGGATCACGGCCAAATACTTTTGTTAAATTTTTGACTTCAATAATTGGCATGAAGACACTCCCTTCTTCTGGTAATTCCTTTCTTTTGCTCCCAGAGAAAACGTTCAATTTTGTAACGAAACGCTCCGGTAAGTGTATGAAAAATGTATGAACAAGAGCAAACAGGAAATAACTTGATCAAGTACGTACAGAAAAAACTTTACGCACTTTATGTACAGTATACTCCATTTTTCGTAAAATTTCACCTATACCCAGTCCTTTACTAGGGTATGGTTGCCTCCTACAATAAAATCGATATAATGAAAGATGAAGTTTGACCTGTCCTAGGAGGTAAGCAACAATGGATGAATTTGAAGGACTTCCTGAAGAGCTTCAGGTTGCCGTTCAAAAAACGCGCCATCGTATGATTGAAACGGTTGGTAAAAACATGGATTTATTTGGAGTGACCCAATCTGTTGGTCATTTGTATGGCATGATGTACTTTTCGCAAGGTCCAGTTACTCTTGACGAAATGGGCAAGCAAATGGGGATGAGCAAAACCAGTATGAGCACTGGAATGCGCACCCTGATCGATCTGAAAATGGTCAACAAAGTTTGGAGCAAAGGTTCTCGTAAAGATCTTTATGAAACGGAACCAGATTGGCATCAAAATCTGGGTGATTACTTTTCAATACGTTGGCGCAAATCAATGGAAAGCAATGTGCATCATTTGCACAAGTCCCTCAGAGAACTACAAGTTCTGTTAGATAAGTACGGAGATAATCCTCAAGCCTACAATTTAATTAAGGGTGACATGCTTAAAATGCAGCATGCGCTGTCTTATTATAAGTGGTTAGAAAAATTGATCCGTTCCTTTGAAACAGGTGAGATATTTACTTTCATACCTAAAGAGGAAGAATAATACGCCAAAACAAGTGTAGCGCTGAGGGAGTCCTTAGCGTTTTTTGTTTGAACAAAAAATACTAATTTATTTGTACCCATATATGGCTTATTAAAACACCCTTACGCACCGTTTTTTCTAAAGCCTGCTGTTATTTTTGATAGGGTGAATTTGAATTATTCGTCAAAATGATTTGTTTTGTCCCAAACAGACCTCCGTAATCGGACACGGATTCAGGTCTGACAATCAGATCATAATCTGTGCCACTCCCTGAATTAACCGGCATTCCATACGGTGTAAAGTTATTTTGATTTGTTGCTGTTTGGGGATGGCTTTGTAAAAAATAGACATGCGGATTAGATTTAATGCTAGTCGGTACACCTTGAATTTGACTTGTATGGCTCCTATTACAACCAGCTATAGACAACAATCCTAACGTACTGATAAGCAATACGGTTATCGCTTTTCTCTTACTCACATGGATCACCTCTTCAATAGCGTGAGCAACCTGATTCTTTTTATGCAAGCCTGTCTCCGCCTGTAGACGGAGGAAAAATCCCACTCCAGCCAGTTTTGAACAAAAGCTGATTTCGATATCCTAGTATTATCAAGAACAGGTATATATATTGAGAGGGGATGCGCCTATTATGAATCGTATCTATCGGTCCCAATCTGATAAAAAAATCTTTGGGGTTTGTGGCGGTTTCGCTGCTTATCTAGGAATTGATGCGACATTGCTTCGTTTGGTAACCGCTGTTGTCACCTTTTTTACAGGGGTACCACTATTGCTGTACTTCTTGCTCGCTTTCATCATGCCTAAGGAGCCCATGTGGGAGCAGGCACGCTATCAGCGTCCACAGCCTGAATTTGCATCAGGATTTCACCAAGAACCTTTCTATGAAAAAGCAAACTATGATAAAGGTTTAGATCAGGAAATGGAACGATTGGAAAAAGCCGCAATGCGTCAAGAAATAAAACGGCTGCGTGCGGAATTAGAAAAATATCAGTCCTGATGGCAAAGAAAATGGAAACAATATGCTGTCGTTGCATATGATGTAAGGTGGTTCGTTGGATCTTACATAGGGAGGGAAACGATAGTGTATATCGGTGTTTTTGATATGCAAGAGCGCCTAGATCAAACACGAAAAATGCTTCGGGATAAAAAGCATTTGCTTAAAATGCTAGAGGAAGATATTCGTGGTTTAGAAAATGATGTTCAGGTGTTAGAAGAGATGCTGACAACATTTCCATCGGATACAACCAAATAATGACATGCAAAAGAGGCACAAGAAATTATGTGGCCTCTTTTGGGTTTAAAGAGAAGTATATATATCCTTTAAAGCTGGCAATACATAAGGTTATGGACAGAAGGTTGATTCCTTGGGCAGTTTGGGAGATAATAGTTTCTATACTGTAGGATGAGGTGGAAGGTAATGTCAACGACTGAACTATTGTTAAAGACGCATTTTGAAGGGCGTGTATTGCGAACGTTGCAATCCTATTTCCGTCGCAATAACGACGTACTTTTAAAAGAAAGTCTAATCGCGACCGGTTTAGAAAAAGAAGACGTTGAACATGTCATGGCGATGATTTATGACAAACATACGGTTAGCGAAATTATGGTAGTTCTCCGTGAACGTAATGCATTTGCTCGCAACCAACAAGCGGAATAAACTCAGAAAAGGAACCAGCGCATCATGGAGCGTGGTTCCTTTCTTTTTTATGAGAGCCCAATAAGAACAAGGCAGGTTGAGCATTAATATGCAACCAATAGTGGTCAAGGACGTCATATTGGGTAGATAAGACAACTTGAACTTACTTGCTAAGATTTGGCACGATATATAGAGAAAGGAAAGGGAAGACCTGAATGAATGAATTTATTAATCATTTTGGCGGATATATCTCACAATATGGATACTTTGCTCTCTATGGACTATTCTTTTTTGGCTTGATTGGCTTGCCTGTTCCTGAGGAGACGCTTTTGGTGTTTTCGGGGTTTTTGGTATCTAGGGGAGATCTGCATTTCCTACCAACCTTTTTAGTCTGCTATCTAGGCTCCATAAGTGCGATGACAGCAGCTTATTGGATTGGATTTAAATTGGGGCATCCTTTTATAGAAAAATACTTGAAGCGTTTCGAAAAAGGGTATCGAATGTATAAAAAAACGGAAGAATGGTTTCAACGTTTTGGGAAGTGGGCCATTCCCATTGGCTATTTTTTGCCAGGGATTCGTCAATATACCGCTTATTTTGCGGGTATCACAGAGCTGCGTTTTCGTACTTTTGCTATTTTAGCCTATGCAGGAGGGGCTTTTTGGACTGCTTTGTTTGTTAGCTTGGGCTTCATCTTAGGTGAGAGCTGGGAGAGAGTCTTTCAATTGGCTATTAAAAAAGTGACCATTTGGATTCTTCTTATCTTTATCGCAGTGGTTCTTGTGGCATATGTGTATCAACGCGTTCGGAAAAAAAGAGCAGGAGGAAAACCAAATGAATGAGGAGCAAATTATACTGATACCAAAAAATCATCAGCGATTTTATGATAAGCTAAGAGAAAAAGTGGAGAAGTTCATTCGTAGCAAAGGTATGCCGGAGGGTTCTACTCCATATCTTTTACTTGCTCCTGATCTATTTGTGCTTTTGGCCAGATTGCTGGTGGACAATCGAGTGGCTACGGGAGCGAAGGCTATAGCAGCGCTTGCCGTTGCTTACTTTATTTCGCCTGTAGACTTAATTCCTGAGGCTTTGATAGGCCCTATTGGTTATTTAGATGATATAGTGCTAGCGGTATATGCCTTACACAAGATTCTTAGCAACACGGAGCAGGTCATCGTCCAGGAGCATTGGAACGGGAAAGAAAACCTGCTACAGGTGATTACGGATGTTATTTCGAAAGCGGATGAATTAGTAGGGACTCATATCTTGAAGAGGATAGATGCCCTCCTATTCCACAAAACAAAGGGGAATTAGGTATGAAATTTTTGGCTGATTATGTGGAGGGAGAACGCGTAATCGCCTTTTGTCTCGTTAAAAGTAGAGAGATTGGCGTTGCTAGTAACCAGAGCGAATATATGAATCTAGAGATTGGTGACAGATCTGGCAGCTTGTCTGCAAAGATTTGGGATGTTACCGATGAGCTTAAAGAAAATCTTCAAGTAAAATCGATTATTAAAATTGATGCACAGGTACAGATGTACCGCGGTAAAAAACAATTAGTCATTCAACGTGTACGTCACGCTACTCCTGCGGACGAGGTTGTAATGGAATCGCTAGTCCCTACTTCCAAATATGCTGTAGATGAATTATGGGGACGGTTGGAGAGTCATCTATCAGATATTCAAAGCCCTACATTGAGAGCGATTATCTCACATCTGATCGGGAAGGAAGATGTGTATGAACGGATGCGCTCTTTTCCTGCGGGCGTTCGAATGCATCATCATTATTATTCAGGCTTATTAGAACATGTAGTCTCTTTATTAGATTTGGGCAAACGCTTGCTGCCGCTATATCCACAGGTAGACCGTGATGTGCTGCTGACCACCTGCATCTTGCACGATATTGGCAAGCTGTATGAGTTATCTGATCCGGTAGCCCCAGAATATACCACTTCAGGACAGTTGATTGGTCATTTGGTCATGGGAGTAGAAATGGTGACGAAAGCATGTACAGACTTAGCTATTCCATTAGATGATAGTGAAGTATTGCATCTGAAGCATTGCATTTTAAGTCATCATGGCGATTTGGAAATGGGATGGGGAAGCGCTGTGTCAGGTAAGACACCTACTGCTGTTATTTTCCACTATCTTGACCAAATTGACAGTAAAATGAACGCGCTAGGCAATACCCTACAGGAGATGTCAGAAGAGGAAGAATGGCATTATGCACCCGTGTTAAAACGGAAGGTGTGGAGAGGCTTTTAAGCAATTCTCCAATTAAATGTGTTTGCTTATTAAAAAAGCTGATGTAGGCGGGTTCCTACCTCAGCTTTTTTGACGAGTAGCGGATACGGGAGGTTGAAGCAATACCTCCTCTTCTATCCTTCCTGAACGTAAGCGTAAGATTCTATTTCCTAGCTTGTACGCTTCTGCCTCATCATGTGTGACTAATAAGACGGGAATATTCCAGAGCTGATGCAGGCGAAGCAATTCGTCCTGACACTCTGCTCTTGTTGCAGGATCTAGGGCTGAGAGAGGCTCATCTAAAAGCAATAAAGCTGGTTTGACTGCTAGAGCGCGGGCCAATGCTACCCGTTGCTTTTCTCCGCCTGAGATATTAGTAGGAAAGCTTTTCCACAGATGACGAATCCCGAGCGTTTCGCAGATTTGCTCTAGGAAGGCTTTGTCTACAGCCTGTTTTTTTGAATCAATCCCGTATAAAATATTTTTTTCAACAGTCATGTGGGGAAACAAGGCATAGTCCTGAAAGACATAGCCGATATTTCGTTTCTGGGGAGCAACGCTACTTACCGGAGTGCATAGTTCTTGTCCATGTAATGAAATTAGAGCCGCATCCGGTGTGAGCAATCCAGCGATACATTCCAGAATGCTGGTTTTACCTGAACCAGATGGGCCAAACAGGACAACAATTTCGTTATGAACAATAAATGATACTTCTAATGCGAAATGCGTACGTTGTTTCATGATCTGAACCTGTAGCATGGAAATACCTCATCTACGTAAAGTGACTTTTTTAATCTTTAAACTGCGTATGACGATTTAATGTATGTTTACTCCACCAGTTAAGCCAGAGTATGGTACTAAAGCCAATGGCAACGATAATAGCGACCCAAAAGGCCGCGATCTCCATACGTCCACCCTCCACGGCAAAATAGATGGCGATCGGAAGTGTTTCTGTTTTCCCAGGAATATTACCAGCTAGCATGAGTGTTGCTCCGAATTCACCAAGCGCTCTGGCAAAGGAAAGGACAAGTCCAGCCAAAAGCCCGGGCCAGCATAACGGAAACGTGACAGTCCAAAAGACCCTCCAAGTAGAAGCACCAAGCATAATAGCGGCTTGCTCATAGCGCCGATTCATATTTTGAAAGGCGGCATGGGCGGCCTGATACATCAGGGGAAACGAGACAACAGCAGAAGCGATTACCGCTCCTACCCAAGTAAATACAATTTGAAATTGAAAAGCCTCCAATAAAAATTTTCCGATTAGCCCGTTTTTACCAAACAGTAGAAGCAGACCAAAGCCTACGACAGTGGGAGGAAGCACGAGAGGCAATAGAAACAATGCTTCGAGAATGCTTTTGCCAAAAAATTGACGACGCGAGAACCAATAGGCGATAAATAATCCGCTGATAAATACAACAATAGTCGAAATCCCCGCTACCTTCAATGACAGGTAGAGCGGGGAATAAGAGATGTCAGGCATAAAAAAGTACCCTCACTTTAATTTGCTTTGCCCATATGTAAGCTTGAAAATCGCTTATTTTACAGGATGAAAACCGTATTTCTCAAAGGCAGCCTTCGAAAAATCAGTGGTTAGGAATGTTAAAAATTCTTGAGCTTCCTTTTGATGCTGTGTAGCTTTTACCAAGGAGGCCGGGTAGACAATAGGGCTATGCCAATCTTGCTTGGCAGTTGCTAGGATTTTGATCTTATCAGATGTAAGTGCATCGCTTTTATATACGACACCCAACTCCGCATTACCTGACTCAACGTAGGTTAGAACTTGACGAACATCTTTTGCATACACCATGTTCGGCTTCATTTTTTCCCACAGACCTAATTTTGTCAAGGCTTCCTCTGTGTAACGACCGACTGGGACAGAGCTTGGTTCACCAATCGCAAACTGCTTGCCTGTTTCAGGTGTTATTTTCTCAAATGAATCAATGGAGATGGTACTTTCTTTAGGAGCAATTAATACCATTTCATTCGTAACTAATTCGGTTTGGGAATCCTCGATGATCAGGCTTTTATCCTTTAACGCCTTCATATCCTTGGAACTAGCGGAGATGAAGAGATCGCTTGGGGCTCCCTGTTCAATTTGCTTGGCAAGCTTACCTGAACCACCGAAGTTATAAGTCAATGTAATTTCAGGATGCTTGGTTTCATACTCTTTTTTTACATCTTGTAGCACATCGGTCATGCTTGCTGCAGCAGACACAAAGATTTCTGTTTTGGTTTGCGGGGATTTCGAATCACCAGTAGGTTGAGTGGCTGATGGAGCCGGAGTAGAACAGCCTACAGTAGCAAGTAATAAGGAGAAGCTGACCAAACTGCTCAGGAAGCGTTTTTTCTTGCGTGATGTTAACATGAAAGACTCTCCTTCGATATAAGTAGTTATAATTAGTTATATTTAGATATAACTAATTAAGAACATTATAGCTTGGATTCCTAGTTATGATAAGATATTTTTACTAGTAAAGATTTAATACTTGAAAAGGAGGCTATCAATGACGCAAAACATCTCCTATACGACTGAAGAGGTTGCTAATATTTTGCGAGTATCCAAGCTGACAGTATATGACCTCATAAAAAAGGGAGAGCTGTCTGCTTATCGTGTTGGTAGACAGATGCGAGTAGATGCAAGCGATCTGGAATCCTACAAGCTAAAAACAAAATCGAAAAAAGCTGCTAACACCACCTCCTTTTCACAAGTAGGAAAACCTATCGCAGCAGATAAACCATCGTCTGGTGGGATTCAATCCATTATTATTAGTGGACAGGACATGGCACTAGATTTGTTAGCCTCTCAGCTAGAAAAGGAGACAGGCAGTATAAGAGCGCTTCGTTCCTACCAAGGAAGCTTAAATAGCTTGGTCTCTCTTTATCGAGGAGAAGCGCAGATTGTGAGTACACATCTTTTTGACGGTGACAGCGGGACCTACAATTTGCCTTATGTACAGCGCGTATTAACAGGTCGACCATATCTGATTGTTCATATGATGGCTCGCCAAGCAGGTCTATATGTAGCAAAGGGGAATCCCTTACAGCTACGGGCGTGGTCTGATTTACAAAAGTCAGGAGTCAGAATAGTCAATCGAGAGGTTGGTTCTGGAACAAGGGTTTTATTAGATGAGCAACTGCGTCTTCATCAGATTGATCCAGCCAGACTATCTGGGTATTTTAATCATGTAGAGCATAGTCATTTAGCAGTCGCAACGGCAGTCGCGAGGGGAGCCGCAGATGTAGGGATTGGCATTGAAAAAGCTGCAAGAATTGTAGACGTGGAGTTTATTCCTTTAATTCAAGAGCACTATGATCTAGTTATGCTGGTTACGGAACAAAATCATTATTGGATAAACAGTCTCCTGAAATTGCTACAAAGTGAAGCTTTTAAACAAGAACTACAGGCTATCGGGGGTTATGATGTAACGCTCACGGGTCAGATCAAGCTGAAGGGGCCTATTCATTCTTGGTGATAAATTACTTTACAAATGATCAAAATCCCGTTATTCTATAGGATATAACTTGATACGAATGTGTTATGGAGGAGCCTGTCATTTGATGGGCTCTTTTTGTCGTTTTTTACATCCAGCTTTTGGATAATATAACAAAATAAACTTCAGGGGAAAGAAAGAGAGGTTATCAAGTGGATAATCAAGCATTATTAGCAATTGCGATTTTTCTCATTACCTACGCTTTTATTATCAGCGAAAAACTGCACCGTACAATTGTTGCGATGGCAGGGGGATTGCTCATGATCCTCACGGGTATCGTTACCCAGGAGGAAGGAATTCATCATATTGATTTTAATACATTAGGCTTATTAATCGGAATGATGATCATCGTGAGCATAACAGCACAAACTGGTGTGTTCACCTTCGTAGCCATTAAAGCCGCTAAAGCGGTAAAGGGCGATCCAGTTAAAATCCTGATTGCATTAAGCTTAATTACGGCTCTGGCATCAGCTTTGCTGGATAACGTGACAACCGTTCTACTCATGGTGCCTATCACATTTAGTATTGCACGTCAGTTGAATGTAAACCCGATTCCTTATCTGATTAGTGAGATCATTTGCTCGAATGTAGGGGGAGCCGCGACACTGATTGGTGATCCGCCAAATATCATGATTGGGAGCGCTGTACCGGAATTGACCTTTATGGCTTTCCTCATACACATGGCTCCAGTCATCGCTATTATTTTAGTCGTTGTCATTATTTATTTGTTACTCGTTTATCGAAAAGGATTACAAACAACTCCAGAATTACAGCAAAAACTGATGCAACTAGATGAAAAGCAGGAGCTAACGAATCCTACTTTATTAAAAAAATCATTAACAGTGCTTGCCTTAACAATTATTGGCTTTGGCTTGCATGGTGTATTTCATCTAGAATCAGCTACGATTGCATTAGTGGGCGCGTTCTTATTACTCCTTTTAACAGGAGAGCATTATCTAGAGGAAGCTTTGCTGAAAGTAGAATGGAATACAATCTTCTTCTTTGCCGGATTGTTCATATTGGTATCTGGTCTGGTAAACACAGGTGTTATAGCTTCCCTAGCTGAAAAAGCAATCGAATTTACACAGGGAGATACATTGAAAACATCTATTATCATACTGTGGATGAGTGGAATTGCATCTGCCTTTGTTGATAACATTCCATTCGTAGCGACAATGATCCCTATGATTAAAGAGATGGGAAGCCTTGGAATTACGAATTTGGAGCCGCTATGGTGGAGTCTGGCCCTTGGCGCTTGCTTAGGGGGGAACGGTACGATCATCGGAGCTAGTGCTAACGTTATTGTTGTAGGAATGGCTTCGAAAGAGAAATACCCCATTAGCTTTGGGATGTTTTTCAAGGTTGCTTTCCCGATCACGATTATTACATTGATCATATCTCACATATATGTGTATCTACGTTATTTCTTCTTTGCTTAATATTATGTAGATATGTTTAAAAAACCATCGAAAGAGGCGAGAGCCTTAGCCGGTGGTTTTTTGCTACTAGCCTGCTTTTATAAGATAATAATGGAGCAAAAAAACATTGATCAGGTAAGGAAGTGGCCGGAGTGTTGCAAGTCACACAAGAACTCGCGCAGGATATTGTTACTCGGATGATGAAGGTCATTGGTTATAACGTAAATGTAATGGATGAGCGAGGTTACATTATTGCCTCTGGAGATAAAAATAGATTACATCAAAAACATGAAGGCGCGGTTATTGCTATAGAGCGACGAGGCCGCTTTGAGGTGTATCCGGAAGATGTAAGGCGTCTGGTTGGTGTTCAGGCTGGAACTAATTTAGTTATCCAATTCCAAAATGAAATAGTGGGCGTGATTGGTATTACCGGTGATCCACGTGAGGTGACGAAGTATGGAGAGCTTGTCAAAATGACAGCAGAGATGTTTCTGGAGCAATCCTACTTACTAGAGCAGGCCAAGCTGGATAAACGATTACGGGAAGATTTTTTGTTGTCCATCATACATTCAGACCATCAGGATCGTTTTTTATGGAAGGAACAGGCAAGGCGGCTGCAAATCGATTTATCCATTAAGAGAGTGGCGGTTGTCATTGAATTAGTGGATATCGGGATTTCTGACGATAGTGCCTACACGACCTTACGTCAAATGGTTGGCTTATTGGAGCTGCGTGATACCATTGAAATGATGGCCATTAAGAATTCAAAACAGATTGTTTTAGTAAAGGAATCACGCCATTATCGGGATAAGGAAGCGATTTGTGAAGGTGTTGAGCAAATATTACAATTGCTAAAAAATCAACTCATTACGCCTATTAAAATATCAGTTGGAAAAGCTTTTTCAGGTGTAGAGGGGCTACGCTATTGCTATGAGTCTGCTCGGGATACATTAGTAGCTGGTAAAGCGATGGCTCCAGAATTAACCGTTTATTACTATGATGATTTTTTAAATGAAACGCTGATGGTCTCCGTACAGGAATCTTGGAAATCAGAAGAGTTGATCAAGGTGTATAAAAATCTCATCACACAGGATAAAAGTGGAGAGCTTCAGCAAACTCTTCACGTTTATATGGAGGAAGAGGGAGAACTGCATCGGATTGCAAAACGGCTTGTCATTCACCGTAATACGCTTAGATACCGACTGCAACGCATTTATGACATCACAGGAAAAGATCCTAAAAGAATCAGTGACTTCCTATCATTACAATTTGCTATGTGGCTCTATAAGCTTAAAAATAAACAAACATAAAAAGGGAACAAATTCCAATTCTACCAATCGGAAGGAGCCTATTGTGCAAATGAACAAAAACTCCCTGTCCGTCAGGCGGGAGTTTTGTTTCTGTGGCTGATGAATCCGCTTACATGAAAGCGCTATGATATAGACGAGAGATAGAAAGCATACAAATAGAGCTGAAGTCAGAAGGAGGAGTCACACATGGATGTAACCGTAAGCGTTTTTGGGGCATTAGCGGCGTTGATTGTAGCCATTGTTCTTATTTTGCGTAAAGTGCCGCCTGCTTATGGAATGATTGCTGGTGCCTTGATTGGTGGTGTCATCGGCGGAGTTAATTTACCGGATACCGTTACCCTTATGATTGAGGGAACCAAGGGTGTTATACCGGCTGTCTTACGTATCCTCGCAGCAGGTGTTTTGGCTGGGGTACTAATTGAATCGGGAGCAGCATCCACAATCGCTGAGACTATTGTAAAAAAAGTAGGCGAAACAAGAGCGTTGCTAGCCCTTGCCATTGCAACGATGATTCTGACAGCGGTGGGTGTCTTTATTGACGTAGCAGTAATTACCGTAGCTCCGATTGCTTTGGCGATCGCGCAGCGAGCTGATATATCGAAGATGGGTATTTTGCTTGCGATGATTGGAGGAGGAAAAGCTGGTAATATCATGTCGCCGAACCCCAATACTATCGCGGCGGCCGACACATTCCACGTACCATTGACTTCTGTGATGGCAGCAGGAATTATTCCTGCTCTCATTGGAGTGGCTGTGACCTACATGATTGCAAAAAGACTGTCGCAAAAAGGAAGCAAAGTAGCGGCGAACGAAAGTAGTGAAATTGATAGAAGTAAGCTTCCAAGCTTTGGAACGGCAATGTTAGCACCGCTTACAGCCATTGTTTTACTGGCTTTGCGACCTCTATTTGATATCAATATTGATCCGTTAATTGCTTTACCTTTGGGGGGACTTGTAGGAGCAATTGCTATGGGACGCGTAAAAAAAGTGAATCAGTACGCCATATATGGGTTAGGTAAGATGTCAGGTGTAGCTATTATGCTGATTGGAACGGGAACACTTGCCGGAATTATCGCCAATTCAGAACTAAAAGGTGTCATTATTTCTGCCTTGACTGCTTCTGGTCTTCCAGCGTACCTGTTGGCCCCGATTAGCGGTGCGTTAATGTCATTGGCTACAGCCTCTACAACAGCTGGTACGGTGGTAGCGAGCTCTGTATTTGGTAGTACAATCGTTGAACTTGGTGTAAGCTCACTAGCGGCGGCGGCAATGATACATGCGGGTGCGACTGTGTTTGATCATATGCCGCACGGAAGCTTTTTCCACGCTACGGGTGGTAGCATTAACATGGCAATGAAAGAACGGCTACGCTTAATTCCTTATGAGACAGTGATTGGCTTTGTACTTGCTATCATTTCTACTCTGTTATTCGGTATTTTTCAAATTATGGTATGAAAATAGCTAGTACAGTACGCGAGAGGAGAGACAACGATGAAATTCGTTATTGCACCGGATTCTTTTAAAGAAAGTGTAACGGCTATGCAGGCAGCAGAGGCAATTGAAAAAGGAATAAAAGAAGTCTTCCCTAGCGCTGAATGTGTTTTGATACCAATGGCAGATGGTGGTGAAGGAACGGTTCAATCGCTGGTGGATGCTACGGGTGGAGAGATCGTTACTTGTCAAGTTACGGGCCCAATTGGACAGCCTGTAGAAGCATTCTATGGATTATTAGGCGATAAAAAAACGGCGGTTATTGAAATGGCAGCAGCTTCAGGCCTGCATCTGGTACCGCGCGAAGAGAGAAATCCGCTTATTACAACTACGCGAGGTACTGGGGAATTAATTCTCCATGCCTTGGATTCAGGTGTCACACATATCATATTAGGTCTAGGGGGAAGCGCAACGAATGATGGCGGTGCTGGTGTAGCGCAGGCGCTCGGTGTAAGGCTGCTAGATCAGAATGGCGAGGAGCTTGGCGATGGCGGCGGAGAGCTTCATAAGCTTGTTGAAATCGACATAAGCTCACTGGACCCGCGCATCCAGCAGGTAACCTTTGAGGTGGCTTGTGACGTCGATAATCCTTTGACAGGACCAAAAGGAGCTTCTACTGTATTTGGTCCACAAAAAGGAGCGACGCCTGGACAAGTAGCACTGCTCGATCAAAATTTAGCCCATTATGCGAAGAAATTAAAAGAATACCTCGATAAGGATGTTGATAAAATCGAGGGAGCTGGGGCTGCAGGTGGTCTAGGAGCAGGTGTGCTAGCTTTCTTTCAATGTGAATTAAAACGCGGGATTCAAATTGTAATAGAGGCAACTGAGTTAAGTAAACATGTACAGGATGCTGACTTTGTGATCACAGGGGAAGGGCGCGTAGATTTCCAGACCATTCATGGAAAAACTCCGATTGGTGTAGCCAAGACGGCTAAGCTCTACAATGTTCCAGTAATCGGTATTGCGGGGTGTGTGACTGAGGAGAGTAAGATTGTACACGAGCATGGAATTGATCTTTTATTCCCGATTATTCCTCACTTAGCTCCCTTGGAAGAGATTTTGCAAGAAGGAACCCAAAATATGGAGCGGACAGCGCGCAATGTGGCAATGTCCTTGAAACTAGGAGCATTGTGGCAGAAGAGTAAATAGGAAAACAAAAAGCCCTTCTTATCAGGAAACTTGCTGAAGTTTCAAGTGATGAAAAGGGCTTTTTAATCGGTCATTATTCAATCGTGTGATGTCTTTTGCGTGAAGCTGATTTTTTAGGCGGTATGATGGCACTCTCGATTTTTTCATACAAAAGAATACCCTCATCAATTAAGCCTACTACACGAGGGAATCTTGGAAGTAAGCTATGAATAGCATAAGCACAACTCATCCCAAGCACCATACCGGACAAAACGTCTGTTGGATAATGCACACCAATGAACACGCGGGAAAGGGATACACCAACCGCAAGAACCATCCAGAAGCGTTTCCCCTTTGGTTTGATATAATACCAGTAGGTAGCTGCGATAGCTAGTGCCGCTGTCGCATGGTCGCTTGGAAAAGAAGCATCCGCATCATGTGGTACCAATGGTGTCAATGGCAGCGTTACGAATGGTCGATCACGATTGATGAGATGTCCTAGCACCCAGCTTATTCCCATGGAAATACAACAGACAATGATTGTTTGGATAATCATTCGTTTGTTTTTACGATTTCCAAAAAACCAATAAACGGGGATGCTCAGGTAAAAGAGGTATTCTGCATATTTAGCTAGAAAAATGCTAATCCAGCCGACAACTGAATAGGAAGCAGCAAAGGAGCTGAGGGCTTGTACAACAGTAGAATCCAAGGTTATTTCCTCCAGTTCATAAACTCTGACAAAAATCCTTCCCCCATTATATACCGTAAAGGTAGTAAATCCACCACCAATCCTTACTAAATTAATCTCTATCTAAGGTCACAAACAGAAGAATCCTTTCGGGTAGGCTATTTACCATTACGTTTAAGGGAAGAAAAAGGTTACGAGGCAAGCAAGTTGCTATAAAAAATGTTTGAAACCTAGATAAAATAAGCATGTATGCGATTACAATGATGGCTGGGCTGTTACAAAATCACATTCAGTCATAAAAAAACAATAGTAAATGTAGGATTTTCTGCTTTGATGTAGAATATAGGTTACTATTCCGTCTTGTGGAAAGTCTTTGCAATGCAGAAGGAGAATGTTTCATGAATAGGCCAACATATACCATCACTAGTTACATCAAGAAGGTTTTTCGGCCAGGGGAGCGTTCACTTCCAAGAACTGATATCATTGCGCGCTTAGAAGAGCAATTACACTTTATGCCAAATGGAAAAAGCGCGGAAGAAATCCTCTCCGAAGCCATGCAGCTTACTGATTCGCCCATAAAGGTTGGCAGAACCGAAGCGATCTTAGAGCTTACATACCAACCACATCAATTATTTGATCAGGCATATCGTTTTGTGAGAAAATCTCATTCTCCCAAAAATTTAGACCAAATGATGCGTGAATTGCGTCAACATACCCATTTTTCCTGGAATCAGATCACCAAATTGCTGATACTGGATAAAGACCCGCGTTTTGTTCAATACGTTGGAGATGAACGCTGGTATCTTGCTGAATGGAAACTGGCTAATGACTCCATTTATGAATTTTTGGTTAGCAAGGAAATCGACAGACTATCTATCCGCCTTTTGTTCCACATGGTGGAAAATGAGCTGAAGCTGTCTATCAAAGAAAGCATGTTTGTACCGGAATTGGACGGCCGCTTTACAGTTAGTGGCGAAAACATTTACGTAAATGGCCAAGACGATAAAGCAAAAGCTGTACATGAAATGCAAACTGCGCAGGTACAAGTAGCTACGGCAGAGACTGTGATCAAAAACGATCAGCTAGCACTTGACCATACCGAGCCACAAGCAAAAAATTTAGAGGCCGTACAGGAGGAAAAAATCATGATTACAACGCAAACAAAAAACGTTTTAGCAGAGGTAGAACAGCTATTAAATAAGGCAGTTTCCCTTTTGGACCAACGTAATGTCGAAATGTCCCAAGAGGTAATTTCTCATTTCCAAGAGAGTAACATGGATGCCATTGAAATTTTGATGAAGGAAAAACATAAAAACGAACAGGTAGTTACCGACATTAAAAATATTGTGACTACACTTGATCAAGAATAATGAAGGCAGAAGAGTCCATTTGCATGGAAAAGAGATTTTATGTGATCCGTGAGATCATTTTGCAGTATGAGGCTCGCTTAAAGCATATGGAAAAGATGGTGGTTCAATTTTTTTCCACCAATCAATTAGAGGCCATATCTGAATGTGTTGCTGAACGTGAGAGAATTGAGAAGCTTATTAAAAAGCTACAACATTTTGTTGAAAAATGGGAAGCATACACAGATATGAGTATTGATTACTAGGCATTCGGGTAGAATAACTTGCAATCAATTCGGGAAATGCGATATAACTAGAAGGATTGTGGCAATTCCTAGCTGAAGGTTAGCTGGGTCGAAAGGAGAAACAACCCCCCATGTCAGTCGGTAGAAATGAACTGTGTCCATGTGGCAGCGGTAAGAAATATAAAAAGTGCTGTGGTGTTGTGACGGACATTGCTCAGGTACGCATGGCTCGCGAGCAAAAGCTCCGCAAAGAGTTTGCTACTTGGACAGAACGTCTAACGAAATATGTGGTGCAGCATGTCAATGATATAGAAATTAGCAGGGCTAGAGACCGTTTTGCACAAGAAACGGGCCTTACCCTAAAAGAGCTGTTCCAACCACGCTGGATGGACCATTTTATGAATTGGTATGTGTTCGATGTGAAAAGCGAGGGTGTTTCTGTCCTTGAACATTTCATCGGTCAATACGGTAAACGAATGGATCAAGATATAAAAGAAGGTTTATTACATCTTCAATTGGGTCTATATGAGATTACATCTGTTACAGAAGATATGACTGTTGTTACTGATTTGTACACCAATCAGGAGCACAATCTAATCTCTTCCCAATCTGTTGCGTTAAAGCCAGGCCAACTCCTGCTTGCTAGATTAATTCCGCTAGGCTATCGTGATTCTATCTTCTCAGGCAGTCTCATGGTAAGCGCTACGCTAAAAAATGAATTGCTAACGATAGTGAAAAATATGGAAAGTTCCGGTAGAGAAGCTATGTCACTAGCTCTTTACAAGCGTTTAAATGAGCAGGGTGTAAGCTATGAGCAGGAGCCTGAGGAAGAGAGTATGGTTCGCTTTGTTTATGAAGGCGTGCATGCTCCTGAAATCAGACGCTTATTAAAAACACACGGGTCCTTTGAATCCAAAAAGCAAGAGCCTTCTCAGGAGACTTGGGTATATGCTTCACAAAAGGATGAATTCCTGATTCGCTCTTTAGACAGTGCCTTGTTGGAACTTCATGAAATTGCAGCAGAATTGATTTTAGAACAAAATCGACTAACGATTGAAGGGTATAAACCAGGCGTTGAACAGGCAAGTGATGCGCTTAAACTAGGTACCCCAACTGAAGAGATAGCGATTAATGGATTAACCTCGACAGGAACAAAGCTGGCGAAGGGTACATTATTCATTACAAGTGCGCCTACATTACCGCCTAAAGTATTACAATGGGCAGTTCAGAGTTACTTTACAGAGAAGTGGTTGCAGACGTCTCAGATGGAGCTACAGGATGTACCGCCATTGCTGATAGCCGCTTCTGATAAACAAGAGTTAAAAAGTGCCCTTACTCAAATCTTAGACAAGCTAGAGCATGAGGAAGCGATGGGACAAGGCATTGCGCGCTTTATGAATATTGAAGTGCTAAAGACCAAACTGTCCATGCCGAATCATTTGCATCATATTGCTAATCTGTTGGATCGTCCGTTAATCGAAGGTTTACCGGAGAGCATTTTTACGGTTCGCCCAGAAGTGCTGGCTGACATAGCTTCTTTCGTAGAGGAAATGACAGCAGGAAAATCTGAGCTAACAATGAAAAAATACGATGAGACGATGAACCTGTTCCGCACATTTATTCGTAATGCTTTTGGTCCTACTTTTGATTGGAACGAATTACGTATTCAGCATGTTGCTTATTTCTTAGCGCATGATGTGCTGGAACGTGTTGATACGCCGTCCAAAACGTTAGCGAACAATCTGCTTTCCGTTCTAACAGCGTTCTTCAAATGGTTAGATAAAAAGCACCAGACCTTATTAACTGCTGATATGCTGAACGTAATTAGTCAGCTTAAAGAGGATCTGCCTGAGGCATATCGTATGCGCACGTTGTTATCCAAGGAAGCGAATCATTCTCTACACCAATCCTCTCTGCAACCGCAGGTGGTGCTAGAAGAAATGTTAGCTTATGCTGGGAAAAAACAACCTGAGCATGCCTTGATGCGTCAAAATGGTGAACAACTATCATTTGTAACAGAACAAGAAATAGTGATGAGCGAGGGCTGGAGCATATTTGCAATCGCTGGGCTTGTAGAGGATGGTACACTCCGTCTCTATGGTGCCCCAGAGATTTATCCACCCGCTATTACTGAATTGGTGATAGCTGCTACTAAACAATAAGCGTAATTCATATTCATCCCGTCTTGCTAGCTGAGTGAGGCGGGATGTTTTGCTTATTGGGCGGCTATGAATGGAGAAGCAAGGATACTCACACAATAAAGAGAGCAAGATAAAAGGAGGAGAACAGATGGCAAAGCAAATCAAAGGCAAAAGCGATAAGTACCATATTCGTCATGGCGGAGATGCGCACCATACGGGGCAAAATGCAAAGCATGAGAATGAAAGCAAGCCGGTAAAAGGCTTTAGTCAAGCACCTCACGGGATGCAATAGTTCATCTGTTAACTCTAAATCATATCTCGCTATCTTCACTTTTCCGAACCCCTTTCGTTTCTTATTAGCGAAAGGGGTTTCTGATTTCATAGACATTTTTCTACAAAATACCACTTGCTTGTGATATGATAGAGGATGTAGTTTTTAGCAAAAATAGGTGAAAAGCTCTATTTCACTTCCTGAAATCTCAATTTATAATGATGGGAATTGTGAGACAAGAGGCTTGGGTTGTAATGGTAAGTGTAACCTTTCTAAGGTGTTGGCTGTCTTAACAAAGGAACATAGATTGCGAGTGGCAAGATTATTTGTCACATAAGGAGACTGATTACATATGCAAGAAACGGTTGCGAACACGAGTAAGCGCACCGCTTCCAAACCGAAGAAACCTAAGAAAAAGAAGACAAAGCTACGCATAATTCTTCTCACCCTGTTAGCCTTATTCATTTTGGGTGGTGGGGCCTATGCCTATTATGTGTACCAGACATTCGATAAAGCTATAGAGAAGGCAACGGAAGACCCTTATCAAGATGTAAACAATGTACTGCCTGTTGATACGAGCTATAGCTCAAACAAACCTATCTCTGTTGTACTGTTAGGACGAGATTCGAGGCCAGAGACAGGCTCGGCTAATACCGATGTAATGATTGTTGGGGTTATTGATCCTGATACGAAAAAGGTGACAATGATCTCCATTCCCCGAGATACCCGAGTCAAAATTCCAGGCTATCGCGGATATCATAAGGTGAATGCTGTATTTGCCAACGGAGAGGCTGAACGCCGTCAGGCGAAAGCAAAAGGGGAAACACCTACCGAAAATGGGATCACCCTAACGAAAAAAACGCTTGAGCAGGTGCTAGGCATTCCGGTTAACCACTATGTTGAGGTTGATTTTAATGGATTCAAAGCGGTCGTGGATGCGGTAGGTGGAGTGGAAGTCAACATAGATCGTCGACTTGTATATGACGATCCTACTGATAACACCCATATTAACCTTAATCCGGGGCGCCAGGTGCTGAATGGTAAGAATACACTTGATTATGTGCGACACCGTCACGATAATCGCGGTACCAAGTATTATTCCAATGACTTTGATCGAAACCAACGTCAGCAGGAAGTAATTAAGGCGATTATGAATAAGATGCTGTCGATCGAAGGCTTTGCTAAATTGCCTAAAGTGATTGAAACCACTGGTGATCATATCCACACTGATTTTAGCAAGGAACAAATACTAGGCATTGCCAATGACTTTAAAAGCTTTAACATGGATAATTTCGTCGTAGTAGACAGTGGAGCCTTCTGGAGCTCAAGTACAAGCTACACATTGCTACCAACGAGCAAAAAAGATGAGATTCGTCAAACCTTACAAGCTGCTATGAGGCTAGACAGCAATGAGATGGCTAAAATTGATTACAACGACTCTCCGTTTGATAATCAAGTAGTGGAATATGTAAATAATTCCAAAACGAAAAATAAGCAGCAATCGACGAAATCTAAGCAATCAAGCAACAAGGTTCAATCGGAAGCGAAAGACTCCGATACAACCAAAAATGGAAATGAGCAGCAAGGTAACGAACAAGACCTATTAAATGGTAATGGACAAAATGGTGCAAATGATTCCGGAAATAATGGTTTGGATAACAATAATGGAAACTCAGGACAGTCGGAGAGTAATTCACCGCCAGCCGATATTATTGACGCCCCTAATTTCCAGCAAAATACCCCAGCTTCTAATCACGAAATGACGCCTCCACCGGTAAATATTACGCCACCATCAGGTGCGAGCTCACCTTCTGTTGGAAGGGCAACACTTCCCGAGAGCCAAGTGTCCTAAAAGACGGGTAGCCAGTGGGAAATAGAGGTTTTAAAATACTCGTAGCAACAAATAATATAGTAGCATGCCAGCTGGAGAACTTCAGCTGGTTTTTTTTGCTGATAAGGATATATAACGGTGTACAAATCTATGCCAGAATCATTTTTTTAGCTGAAGTGCCTGTGATAAAAAATGTTCCTGTCCCGGGAAAGTTTATAAAAGGTTGATTTACTGATGGCAGGCCCTGATGCTTTGAATGAATCAATCATTTCCAAAATAAATTATTTCAAAGGGATATGAGGTAGTTACCAAAGAGCAAAATCATGATAAAATAAAAGAAACAATCAGAATATTTTTAGGGCTGTATGTTTTGGACGAATGACATTGGCTGTAAGGGAAAGGGGAGATAGGTATGACACTTTTTTTGGTGAATACGGGCCTTGTTCTTTTATTCTTGTATTTTATTAGTCGTCAGAACGATGATGAAATCCTGTATGATGAAGATTATTTCCTCGAACACCCTTCTGCGTTGGAAGAATATCAACAAATGCCAATTGAATTTCAGAATGCCTTCTTCCGTAAGCATAAGGAGTGGCTAAAAGAAAAGTATATGCTAGGAGATAGCTATTTGCTGGGATACTGTCCAAATAAAGATGTCAGGCGGATATGGCTGTCGGAATTTCTAAATAATAAGGACTGCCATCCAACACCATGAATGAGAAAGTAAAAGGCTATTGCTTTATGAAAGCGGTTTCTTTACTTTACGGCTTCCTCTGATTTCAGTATGATGGATGAAGTGCATCATGAGGAGGAAGAAAACGATGTTAGATATATTGGTAGCAAAAGTAGACGAAGA
Source organism: Brevibacillus sp. 7WMA2 (assembly GCF_010748895.1). Lineage (NCBI taxonomy): Bacteria > Bacillati > Bacillota > Bacilli > Caryophanales > Paenibacillaceae > Brevibacillus > Brevibacillus sp. 7WMA2. The sequence goes on along the minus strand of NZ_CP048799.1, from coordinate 2,870,223 downwards.
ACTTTCAGCCTACGGTGTAACCACAGAGGTATTACTAAAAACAGAACGCTCGATTTTAGAAGGAGAAGAATACCACGAGGTTGAGATGCGGTTCATGGAGGATGAAGCAAGGGAAGGTGCACCAGTAGCCGTTATTCACTTATTTCCGCTAGAAGAAGCAAAAATGTGCGAAATTGAAGTAGAGGTTACTTATCTTGTAGATGGACGAGATACCAACGCTTTATGGCAAGCTGCTAAAGCCATTGTGCCAGAGATCGCTTTTACAAGCAAAAAGCGCATGCTATCGCCAGAGCAAGACTCGCAGATGGAATGGGTTGCTGATTTTCATTTTATGCTTCCGCTCAATCCAATGGATGAGCAGGATGAATGGAAGCCAGTGCTTACAAATATGGCAGCACATGTAGGAAAATTGGTGCGTATTGTTTATTAACCTGTAAAGGAAAAGGCTCTCAATCGAGAGCCTTTTCTTTTACCATAATTCCGGTCTTTTCTTCATAAATTTTAAATAAAGCGGCCATATCCTCCATTGGATATTTTTCGCTAGCTTGCTGATACATTTGTTCAGCCAGCTTATTGATCGGCATGTCCAGCTCGTAGGCTTTTGCTAATTCCCCAGCAATCCGCATGTCTTTGTATAACAATTGATTGCTAAAGCGTGCATCAAAGTCACGTTGGTGTACCAATGGAACGATTCGATGCAGCATTTTGCTATCTCCCGTACTTGCTGACAGCACCTCATACAACTGAGTTGTATCAACCCCTGCTTTGGTAGCCAATATGAAGGTTTCTGCTAAAGCAGCCGTATGTACACCAATCAAATAGTTATTCATCAGCTTAGCAATACTACCATTACCGATTTTTCCTAAGTAAAACAAATTTGTTCCGAGTGTATCAAATACTGGTTTAGCTCGCTCGTAATCGTTTTCTAATCCGCCACACATGATAGCTAGGGTACCGGCAGTAGCTCCCATCGGACCGCCGCTGATCGGAGCATCCATGTAAGATCCTCCCTTTGCTGTGATAGCGTCATACACGCGTTGATTTAATAACGGGCTTATCGTGGAGTGATCAATCACCAATGTTCCTGTCAGATCAGCGCTTAGAATGCCATTTTCGCCAAAATAAACTTCTTCAATTGTAGAAGGAAGAGGTAAGCAGGTAAGTAAAATATCTACCTTTTCCACCAGATCGGCAGGGTTTTTAGCTTCAACGGCACCTAGAGAAACAGCTTTGTCTATAGGGCCGCGACTTCTCGAAACAACATGCACAGGAAATCCAGCTTTAAGTAAATTTTGTACCATAGGCAGTCCCATTGTACCTAGTCCAATAAATCCAATTGTATCCAGTAGAATCTCCTCCAATTTTTTATAGGTCATGCTTACTCTTTATTATAACAGGGCAAAACAATCATCGTCAGAAAAAAAGGAATTTTTGAAGTGCGCAGAGAAATGAGTGAACATTCATTCAAAAATAGAAAGTGGGGATATCGGATGCTATCACATATTTTTCAACCAATTCAAATTGCAACACTACAGTTGCCTAACCGTGTGATTATGGGGTCCATGCATGTGGGCTTGGAAGCATTAGATCATGGATATGAGCGCCTTACTGCTTTTTATGTAGAACGAGCAAAGGGAGAAGCAGGCTTAATTGTTACGGGAGGAGCCGCAGTGTTGCCAGAGGGAGGTGGCGGAGCAGGCTTTACGAACATTTATGCAGATGAGCATATTCCACCACTGTATAATATGACTCGTGCTGTCCATGAAGCTGGTGGAAGGATTGCGCTACAGCTTTTTCATGCCGGGCGTTATGCTTACAAGGAAATGACAGGTCTCGATCCTGTAGCTCCTTCTCCATTACAAGCACCTATTAATCGAACTGCCCCTATTGAAATGGATGAGGAATTAATTTTACATACCATTCAAGCTTTTGCAGATGCAGCCCGCCGAGCGAAGGAAGCAGGCTTTGATGCAGTTGAAATCATGGGCTCAGAGGGGTACTTAGTTAATCAATTTTTGTCACCTGTGACCAATCAACGTTCAGATGGATGGGGAGGAGATTTAAAACGACGTGCGCGATTTGGATTGGAGATAGCTAGGCAGGTTAAGAAAGCGGTTGGTCCAGAGTATCCTGTTATTTTTCGAATGTCTGGGCTTGATGTTATGCCAAACAGTACGACAGTAGAAGAAACGGTTCAATTTGCAGTATGGCTGGAGGAACTAGGTATTGATGCCTTAAATATTGGCATTGGCTGGCACGAGTCGCAAGTGCCCACCATTTCTATGATGGTTCCTCGTGCTTCGTATGTTTGGGTGGCAAAGGAAATCAAAGCGGCAGTTGGTATTCCGGTTATTGCTAGTAATCGCATAAACGATGTTCGTTTGGCAAATCAAATCGTCGCAGAGGGACATAGTGACCTTGTTTCCATGGCTCGGCCTTTTTTGGCAGACCCGTATATTGTAGCCAAGAGCAGAGCCGGGCGTTTTGCTGAGGTTAATACATGCATTGCCTGTAATCAGGCTTGTCTCGACCACATTTTTGAAGGAAAAACAGCTTCTTGTTTAGTTAATCCATTAGCAGGTCGTGAATGGGACATTAGCATTACACCAGCGGAAAAGACCAAGAAGGTGGCAGTTATCGGAGCAGGTCCGGCTGGGCTGGAGGCAGCGCGTGTGCTAGCATTGCGTGGGCATGACGTGTCATTGTGGGAGAGGAATAATCGGTTAGGGGGACAGCTTAATTTTGCCAGTCAGGTTCCTGGGAAGAGCGAATTTAAGGAAACACTCCGCTACTACGAGAATGAGCTACGTAGACTAGGGGTAAAGGTACATCTGGGAGAGGAGGCCACCAGCGATAAGCTTGTCGCTGAAGGGGTAAGTGAAGTCGTCCTTGCTACCGGGGTAATACCACGATCACCTGAGCTTCCGGGGAAGGAGCTGCCGCATGTCGTAAGCTATGCCGATGTCTTTACAGGAAAGGTACCCGTGGGTCAGCAGGTAGTGATCATTGGGGCAGGCGGAATTGCCTGCGATTTATCACATCTACTGGTAACGAACACCACGCTTTCAGCAGAAGCAGGTCAATATTTAGCGGAGTATGGGATCGTATCAGCGAAATCATATGGTAGCATGCAATATAACAAGCGTTCTATCACGCTTTTGCGTCGAGGCAAACATGTTGGTACGGGATTAGGCAAAACCACTCGCTGGGCCGTTCTAGCGTTGTTAAAGAGACACGGAGTAGTGATGAAAACGGAAATTGAGTATAAAGAAATTTTACCAGATGGCGTTCGTATTATAGAGAAAGGACAAGAAGCAATCATTCCGGCAGATACGGTGATAATAGCAGCTGGAAGCACACCGAATCGCATACTGGCGGATTCTTTGCCAGCAGAAATGAAGGTTCATCTGATTGGTGGAGCGAGGGAAGCTGGGGAATTGGATGCGAAACGAGCCATTTGGGAGGGCATGAGCGTAGGGAGAGAAGTATAGCGTACTCTACCGTACCGTGCAAAAGGATACTTTGAACAGATGTATTTTTGCTGTACAAAAAGTCAAGTAAGCCCTACGTTATTTGTTTTTGTCCCATACACATAATGCAATGCCTTACGTACAACATAAATAAAACCTCTCACCCACTCGTATTAATTACTGTGGGTGAAGAGGTTTTTTAGATGAAAAGAAGGTAATAAATCCTTCTCTTTTTGAAATGTAAACGCAATAGATGTTCCCTTCCCAAGCTCACTTGCCACTTGAATTTCTCCTCCATGTGCCAATGCTAATTCTTTGGCAATAGCCATACCTAATCCAGTTCCCTGAGTCAGACGGTCTGTATTGGTTCCCCGATAGTAGCGTTCGAATAATTGGTGGGCAACCTCGGGATTCATTCCTGTACCACCATCGCGAATTGTTAACGTGAAGCCCTCTACATTTGGATCATCCGTTTCACAAGCTAGTAAGCAAATCTCTATAGGTGTACCGACAGGATTATGCAGGATGGCATTTGCAATCACATTATCAACCATACGCTGAAAGGCGTATGAGTCTACAGGATAATGAATCGTTGGTAAAGCCGGACGAAAGGTAAGTACGGCCTCCTGAAATTGAGGATGATTCAAAAAGGAAATAATAGAACGCCGAACAAGCTCATTAATATCCTGAGAGGTAAAAGTAAGCGAATAAGCTCCGTTTTTTAAACGGTAGGTCATGCTCAAATCATTTATCAGGGCATCCATGTAAGCAGATTTTTCGCTCATAGTTGAGCCGAAGTCACGAATTTCCTCCGGTGTCCATTCATAGTTTTTATTCTCCAGCATTTTGGAATAACCCAGTATGGAGGAAAGAGGAGTCTTTAAATCATGCGAGACTCCAGCTATCCATTCCTCGCGAGTTTTTTCTAATTGATTTCGGATTTCGTTGTTACGTTGTAAGCATGCCACGAGATGGTGCATGGAGAACATAACTTCCTGATAAATGCGATAGTTGCGTTTATAGTGACCGGACTTGGTGAGACTTTTAGGTAGACCATTTCTGTCTTGGGGCTCCTTATAGGTTCCTTTTGCTATCTGATTCAGCCATTCTAACAAGTGTAGCATTGGCGTGCCAAACCGATGTCCGTACCAAAGAGATAATAATAAAAATACCGTAATAATAGCAATCAGTAGGACAATGATGGTGACCCCAGCAATCTGACCTTCGGAGGAAAGAGAAAACAAGCTTGTAGTAGTACCCGAAGCAGTGGCAGGTGCATGGAGAATCCAGGTTTGTTTTGTTTGATCATCATAGGTGGTAAAAAGACGCTCTTGATAGCGTGCTGGATACTGTATCCTCAGCGTTAATTCTTGTACAGAATAGTGGTTCAGGGCATTAGGTGGTTTCAATAAGGAAGCTATTTCTGTTCCGTTTGCATCAAGGAGTTGAAGCCACATATTGCTTTGAAGCAGTTTCTGCTCCAAGGAGGCGGGAATAGCTACACTCTCTGATTGCAGGGTTGCAGCTTTGCTAATTTGTTTCAGCAGTTCTGCCTCCTTATATGTAACCCCATATAACAGTGTGTAGGTTACGCCATCTTTCGGCTCGATCCAGATGTACAGAGAGTATGGAAACTGCTTTTCCCCGTTCCAAATGGCATGAATTTCTCCAGGCCTATAGTGATTCGGCACATCAGGAGGGGTCAAATAGCTAGAGGTCACCATTCCATTTTCGTCAATGGTTTGCAGCCAACCTCCTGACTTTTTCACCTGAGCCAGCATATCGGGATCAAAAATAATATTTCCGTTCTCTAAGCGTAGGGTGGTTACTAAATTGGATAAACCTGCACGAGTAAAATCCCGGCTCATCTCTAGCTCATTGATTTTAGCGTGCATAAATGAAAAAGCCACCGTGACGAAGCCAATCGAGATGAAGGAGGCGACCAATAATAAGGAAATGAATTGAAGAATGAGACGATTTTTCATATTCATACTGGTTTAGCCCCACGCTGGAGTAGCTTGTAACCAAGTCCTCTAATTGTAACTAGATAGATTGGATTACTTGGTATTGGTTCAATTCGCTCACGAATCCGATGAATATGCACCATTACTGTATTGTCATCAGAAAAGGAATTGTGCCCCCAGACATGCTCGTAAAGCTGTTGCTTACTAAAAATCCGATTCGGATTCTGGCATAAAAATAGCAGGAGCTGATAAACCTGAGCGGGGAAATCGACAACCTTATTAGCGACCCTCACTTCCCCAGCTTGTTCATCTAATTGAAAGTGGCCAAAATCATAGACGGTGGTCGGATTTACTGCTATGGGTTCTCGTTCCGTTGATTGTAGGTAACGACGTAGATGGGCTTTTATACGGGCTACCACCTCTAAGGGATGAAAGGGTTTGGTAATGTAATCGTCTGCACCCACCGCAAAGCCGGATAATTTGTCTAAATCGGTATTTTTCGCCGTTACAAACAGAATGGGAGCATTGGTATACACTCGCAGTAATGGACATATCTCTACGCCGCTTTTTCCAGGCAGCATGACGTCCAATAAGATAAGATCATAGGTTTTATTCTGACAGGCATTCAAGGCATCTTCGGCTGAGATTGCCACATCCACATGCTCAAATCCTTCTTTAGAAAGAACGGTTCTTAGCATTTTACCGATGGCTAGCTCATCGTCCACCACCAAAAGTTGTGCATGAAGCATGCACCATTCCTCCTTTATGTATAGATCCTCTTCGGACTGCTTCTAGGGTTTATCATACCATGGTTTTCTCGGGATTTTAGACACCCGATCTTAACTCAGTCTTAACGAATAAAGAAGAACAGGAAGAGGACAAGCGTACAAAGTAAGCTACTCGTAAGGAAGAGTTTCGAGAGGGGTAATGTTCTTCTGATAAGGTTAAAAAAGATAATTTCGAGAGGGGTCTATTTATGAAACGATCTATTTACCCGCCTATCCTTTTAGTAGCTGCGCTGGGAGTCAGTCTCACTGCTTGCGGGAAGCCGGTGGTTCATCAGCCTGAGAAAACAGAAGTAGAGCAAAAAAAGGAGACGGGAAGCATCATGCAGCCGATCGAGCCGAAGCAATTCGGTGAAGTATTTTTAGACGAGGAGTATGAACGAATCCATGCACAAATGACCAAGGAATTTCAGCAGCAAGTAAGCTCAGAGGAATTGAAGCAACTCGCCCATCCTTTTCAGGAGGGAATAACAGGCTATACGTTACAGGCTGATGTACCAATAGGAAATGGTTATCAGCAATATCTATGGCTGGATCAAAGTGGCACAAAGGGATTAAGTGCTATATTTAACCAGCAACAAAAAATTAATGGACTAAAAATTATGCCACTAAAGGCTTTTCCACAAACGGATCAGGCCTTTACAAAAAATGTCTTCACTCCTCCTGTCAAACAGGATTGGTTTGTCTTTTGGGGAGGGACAAACGAATTATTTAACTACCATTATGAGCAAGAAAATCAGCGTTATGCTTACGATTTGGTTATCATGAAGGATAAAAAGACCTATCAGGGTGACCCGTCTAAGAATGAAAGCTACTATGCTTACGGGCAGGAGGTGAGTGCTGCGGCGGATGGCAAGGTAGTGAAGGTGGAAAATAAAATCCCTGATAACGTACCCGTTGGCACAACGAATAAAACAGAACTGCTTGGTAACCATGTGATTATAGACCATGGAAATGGCGAGTATAGTGTCACTGCACATTTAAAAACAGGCTCTCTTAAAGTAAAAGTAGGAGATAAGGTGAAACGAGGCGAGGTCATTGGATTGTGCGGAAATTCAGGTAATTCTAGTGAAGCACATATTCATTTTCAAGTTTCTAACTCACCTGAGGTTATGAATAATAAGTCCATTCGCATTAAGTGGGAAGGGAATGCGAATCCGATTCGCGGCGAATACATGAAAAAAGGCTCGTAGATGTTAACGAAGTAGTAACGTTGATTGTAAGACAGAAGGAAAACGTAGCAAGAAGCATAAGTATATAGCTTCTTGCTACGTTTCTTATCTACACAGCTAGGAGAATTAGCTTCTATTATAAATCGAGTAAGCGAAGTGATAGACACTGTCTACATTAGAAGTTAGCTTGGTTGATCCACTAGCCACTACAAGCGGAATCACATCATAATAGTGTATAAACGAGTAGAGGTAGTGGGTGTTCTGACCGATAGCCGGGCCAATTCCGTTCACGGCGATACTAAAGTTTCCATTGGCATCGGCTGTTCCTGTGCCTGAATAGACCGTATTATTAAGACGTGTCACGACATACACCGTAATGGGAACATTATAAGCCGGGTAGCCATTGGCATCGTATGCTTTTCCATGAACGGTAATATTATTTTTAATTCTCCATTTTTTCCCTTGAGAATAATCGACTAAGCCTTCCACACCTCCATCTGAGTTAATGTTGTTGATTACTACAGAGCTCGCTACTGATTGGTCTTTAACACTTAACGTATAGGTCTGAGAATCACTATAGCCTGATGAAGAGAGAACGCGAATAAAGTAGTCACCTTTAGGGAAATTGACGAGATACTGCTTGTTTTGATCGAGGCTCAGGAGTACATTTGCTGCTGCATCTAATATATCTGCGCGATAAACGGTACCTGAGATCTGGTTGTCTAGGGTGACAGAGATTGATTTTGGTTCTAGTACGTGGAAATAACTCCAATCTTCATCGAATGGATTATCAATCGTTTGGGTATTGGTAAAGGTGGTGGAATCCTTTTCCTGAGCGAGCCATGCATTGTCATCGGGTTCAGATTTGTCGTAGGTAGTGGAGTGCTTGACTACGAGAGCAAAGGTATTAGCCGTATCAAAGCCTTTAACGGAATTTACGGCAATGTAGTAATAACCTTCAGGGGCGATGCGGGCAACCTGTTCGTTTTTTCCCGCTTGATAGGAGGAGATTAATTCTTCTTCAAGCTTCATCGTTTCCTCATTTAATTTAAAGAGATGCAGATCATAATTCACGTCAGTGGAGCGAACTGTTTGAAGGAAGACGGTTAATTTTCCAGGATTAGTATTATAAAAAGCATACCATCTGATCTCGCCTTCCTTATTGATGGTGCCAGAGTGAATAGAGTCGATGGTGATTGGCTTAGCATTATTTGCGTCCGTATTTTCTGCCTCAGCTTCGGCAGTAGTGGCTTTTTTCTTTTTGGGGGCAGAGAGAGAATCATCAATGTCCACTGTTTTTTCTTCAGGATCAAGTAGCTTTTCTGCCCCCTCCTCAACAACTAGCTTTTCTCCTAAAGGTTTTCCTAGCTTTTCTGAGCCTAACTCTACTTCTTTAATCTGGGGCTTGTCCGGCTTTTTCTCTTCAATGACTTCCTTGGCAAAGCCTACACTACTACTAAAAGCGGTTGTAAAGAGGAGAGCAACAGATAATAACACTTTTTTCACCATTTGAATAATAAGCCTCCCTTTGTGATGAAATTAATAGCTTGAATACTATATTATCAATAAATGTAATATTATTCCATATATTATTTCTTACAATTTTTTGAATGTAAGATAAAAATTTAATGGTGATTTCTTCGAAGAGATTTTATGTGATGTGCGAAAAACGAAAATCTTACGGGTTTCTACTATTACAAACTAGGTAAGATGTGGTAAAACTAGAGAAGAACGGAGGCGAATGAGATGCATTCCATGATTATAAGCAAGATTGAAAGCCAATTAAATAGCTTTACGCAGGCAGAGAGAAAAGTAGCAAGCTATATTGTGAATCATGCCGAATTAATTCCAACCATGACAACAAAACAAATTTCCAAGCAATCAGGCGCAAGCGAAGCTAGTGTCGTTCGGTTTTGTAAATCAATTGGGATGAGTAGTTTTCAGGCGTTTAAGCTGGCGCTAGTTCGAGATTTAACTCGCTCAGATATGAATATGAGCGACTTCTCCATCATTAAAAAGCAGGACGAGCCCTATGAATTATTTCAAAAAGTCCAGTATCACAATAAGACTGCTATTGAGGAAATATCCACTTCTCTTGACAGACGGGAATTAGAAAAAGCGGTAGAGGCTATTTTACAGACGAAGAGTGTCATCTTTTACGGTGTAGGTGGCTCCTCGGTAGTGTCCTTGGATGGTTGTCATAAATTTAGAAAAATTGGCTACTACTCAGAGATGACCACCGATTTTCATATGATGCTTCCTGTGGTGTCCAATATGAAAAAAGGAGGGGTACTGATCGCTATTTCTGTAAGCGGGAATACCAAAGAGGTGCTGGAAATCGTACGTTTCGCTAAAAAGAAGCAGGTGACGGTTATCGCTATTACCAATTTAACGAAATCTCCTTTGTATAAAGAAGCTGACATTAAGCTGTGTACGCCAAATATTGAACAGGATTTTCGTGTAGGTAGTTTTGCTTCCAGAATTATGCACTTAACGATTGTGGATGCCTTATATGTCAGTGTGTTTAATCGAATAGGGGAAACGGTTATTGAGAACTTTAATGAAATTCGTGAAGAGGTATTAAGGTCTAGCAGGTAGGAAAGGAGATAGGTGCGCGGATGCTTGCCTTTATGCTGCATCCTTGCTCTCTTACTACCTATTTTTTTATTGTGTATTGAAATTTTGATTCATAAAATAAATAAAATAATTGACGTTTTATTTCAAAGTGGTAAAATGAAAGCGGAAACAAAATAGGAGCAGAAGGTGAGCGCATGCTGGAGAAATTGGTAACAGAGACACGTAATGATAGAACGATGAATTTGGACCAGATGACGATCCTAAACGTGTTGCAAATCATGAATGAGGAAGATCAAAAGGTACCACGTGCCATTGCTGCTGAGCTGGAGCAGATTGAAAGAGCCATTCAGCTAGTGATTCGCTCTTTTAAACAAGGCGGAAGACTTATTTATATAGGGGCCGGTACCAGCGGACGATTAGGAATCCTGGATGCAGTGGAATGCCCTCCTACTTTTGGTACTGATTTTGAGATGGTACAAGGATTGATTGCTGGGGGAAAAGAGGCTTTTGTCGTTGCGGTGGAAGGTGCCGAGGATAATGCTGAGCTTGCTAAAAGTGACCTGCAAGCCATTGGAATAACAAACAAAGACACCGTTATCGGGATTGCAGCCAGCGGACGTACACCTTATGTTATCGGCGCTCTCCAGTATGCGAGTAGTGTAGGAGCCAGCACAGCAAGCCTTGCTTGTAATAAGGGTGCGGAGATTAGTCGATTTGCTCATGTAGCTATCGAGGTAGTTCCAGGTCCTGAAATTTTGACGGGCTCCACTCGATTAAAGGCGGGAACAGCACAGAAGCTAGTATTAAATATGATCATCTCCACCTGCTCGATGATTGGCGTTGGCAAAGTGTATAAAAACCTGATGGTAGATGTTCAGCCAACTAATCTAAAGCTAGTGGAGCGTTCCAAGCGAATTATTATGCAAGCAACAGAGGTTAGCTACGAGCAAGCTACTGAATTCTATGAAAAGGCTAACAAGAATGTAAAAGCAGCAATCGTGATGATATTAGCTGCATGTGAATATGAAGAGGCGCTGGAGCGTTTGCAAAAGTATGAAGGATTTGTTCAGCACGCCCTCCAACAATCATCAGAATAGTATCGCAAGTAAAAATACAACCATTATAAACAAATAGATTCGACAACATGCATAGTGGGGTGTAACACTAAAGGCAGGTACAAAGCAGGTATCGAAAAGCATTTCGTTCATCATGCTTGTATAAAACCTACCTGCTGATGTCCAAGGGCTTCCCCCGCTCTTGAAAGCTAGTGCTTTATTTTAGTAAAGGTTACAAAAAACTTTCATACATGCAAAAGGAGGAATCGTAATGAAGGTATTATTCGTATGTTCCGCAGGGATGTCCAGTGCTATTGTGGTAAACGCTCTAAAAAAAGAAGCAGATAAGCATGGGGTCGAAATGGAAGTGAAGGCTGTCAGTACACAAGAATTTGCTGAGGAAGTGAAAAATGGCTGGAATGTAGCCATGGTAGCTCCACAGGTACGTCATCGTTTTGAACAGTTAAAACAAGAAGCGGATGCAGCAGGAGTGCCGTGCGAACTGATTCCACCTCAGGGCTACACACCACTTGGTGGAGCAACCTTATTTAAAAAAGTACAGGAAGTAGCAAAGTAATCAGACACCTAGAACATTTCTTGTAAAGAGGATGTCCGCAGGGCGTAAAGGGGGAAGTAAGACATGGACGCTTTTGTACAATTTCTAGATAAACACTTGTCAGGTCCTATTGCTCGTATCGCTGAACAACGACATTTACGTGCAATCCGCGACGGGGTTATCTCCGCTTTACCGTTTATTATCGTAGGAAGTTTCTTCTTAATTATTGCTTTCCCACCGTTGCCGCAAGATTGGGCAATCACAATGTGGGCAAAGGAAAATGCGGGTCAAATTCTTATTCCATACCGTATGACGATGTTTATCATGTCACTCTACATTTCCTTTGGGATCGGGCATAATCTGGCGAAGAGCTACAATCTTGATCCTTTGGCAGGTTCACAATTAGCAATCATGGCATTTCTCATGACGATTGCACCTAAAGTGATGGATGGAGCAGGCTTTGTTCTTCCAATGACCAATCTAGGTGGACACGGCTTGTTCGTAGCGATGCTTGCTTCTATTTTTGCTGTAGAGGTATTGCGCTTCTGTAAACAGCGTAATTTGATGATCAAGCTTCCAGATCAGGTGCCGCCTTCCCTGCTGCGTTCCTTTGAAGCATTGATCCCGGTAGCAATCGTGCTTCTGATCATGACAATCATTACGGTTGTCTTTAAAATTGATTTACATGGACTTGTTGATAAAATTATTGCACCGTTAGTAAAAGCAGGAGATAGCTTGCCTGGTATACTAATTCCGGTTATTTTAATTACGTTCTTCTGGGCATTTGGTATCCATGGGGTTTCCATTGTAGGTACGATTGCTCGTCCACTATGGGAAGTGTATTTGGCTAAAAATGCGGAGGCAGTAGCCGCTGGTCAAGCGATTCCGCATGTGGCACCTGAAACATTCTTCCAATGGTTTGTTTGGGTTGGAGGATCAGGTGCGACACTTGGTCTTGTCCTATGCATGCTGTTATTTGCCAAATCAAACTATCACAAGACATTGGGAAAAACTGTCATTGTACCGGGGATATTCAATATTAATGAACCCGTGATTTTCGGGATGCCGATTGTGTTAAATCCGGTGCTGATTATACCTTTCGTTATCGTTCCTGTCATTACGGCTTCCTTGTCGTATTATGCCACTGTGCTTGGCTTGGTGAATCCGACCTACATTATGGTACCGTGGACACTGCCAGCACCGATTGGAGCGTATCTAGCTACGGGCGGGGATTGGAGAGCCATTATTCTGGTCGTAATCAATATCCTGATTTCCTTCCTGATCTACATTCCATTCTTTAAAATGTATGACAAAAAAGTAGTGGACCAAGAAAGAGAAGCTGAGGAAACAGCGACAATGTAAACATGATGTAAGATAAAGAAAGGGGGGACGTGGAACATAGGGAGCTTATGGCATTCTTTGTCCACGTCTCTTTTGTTGGAGAAGCATACATGGTAGATGAGTAGCATTCTACTCACATTACGTTCTTGTTATCTGATAGTGTCGTTTTGCATAGAGGGGAGGAATGGACAATGGAGGAGAGCAACAAGCTTATTCGATTTCGTTGGAAAAGCGCTTTTTTCTTTTTTACGTTTTTGGTGGGCTTAAATTTGCTGCTTACCCCGTTTCTGATGTGGTTGGGACTATCCCAGCAAGCGAGTCTATTTCTAGTAAATAGCTTGGCTGGAGGCGCAGGCGTCAGTATCGTTATGCTTTACTTTCAAGGCAAATATAAAAATCATATGCAGGCTATCACATTTATTATCGGTTCATTAGTGGTTTGTACGGCGGCTAGTTATTATCTCGTGTACTTGTACTAAGCTTGCCATTATTTCCTCAAAAGACTAGAAATCTGCGGACAAGTATAGGAGAAATGGGACAGAGAGGAGAAAGCAAGATGAGTAAAAAAGGGATTAAGATTGTAACGATCGGAGGAGGCTCTAGCTATACTCCGGAGCTGGTGGAAGGATTTCTTAAGAGATACAATGAGATGCCAATCCGTGAATTATGGCTGGTAGATATCGAGGAAGGGCGAGAGAAGCTACACATTGTTGGTGAATTAGCTAAACGTATGGTCAAAAAAGCGGGTGTACCGATGGAGATTCATCTAACATTGGATCGCAGGGAGGCTTTACGGGACGCCGATTTTGTTACGACACAAATGCGGGTTGGATTATTGGAAGCACGGATTAAGGATGAACGGATTCCATTAATGCATGGAATGATTGGTCAGGAAACCAATGGAGCAGGTGGATTATTTAAGGGACTGCGTACGATACCTGTCCTGCTGCAAATTGCCGAGGATATGCAAGAGCTATGCCCGAATGCATGGCTGATTAACTTTACCAATCCGGCTGGCATGGTAACTGAAGCGCTATTGCGTTATGGTAAGCATTCTAAGGTCATTGGCATTTGTAACGTACCAATTACCACAAAGATGACGATAGCAAAGATGCTTGATATTGATGTAGGACGACTTCACATTGATTTTGCCGGACTTAACCATCTTGTATATGGACTTCGCGCTACAGTTGATGGGGAGGATGTAACCAAGCAGGTCCTGCACATGCTGGCTGACCCAGAGAAACAATTATCTATGCGCAATATCGCTCCAATGCCTTGGGAGCCAACTTTCCTGCAAGCATTAGGCGTAATCCCATGCCCATATCATCGGTACTACTATAAGACACAGGATATTTTAGTTGAGGAATTAAAAGCATTCGAATCAGGAACCACGCGAGCAGAGGTGGTAAAACGATTGGAAGACGATCTCTTTGAACTATACCGGGATGAACAGCTACAAATCAAACCTCCACAGTTGGAAAAACGCGGCGGTGCGTATTATAGTGATGCCGCATGTAGTCTTATCTCCTCTCTGTATAATGGAACAAATGATATTCAGACTTTAAATGTTAGAAACAATGGAACCATTCAGGGGATTCCTCATGATTCAGCAATCGAAGTAAATTGCATGGTTACGAAGGAAGGGCCAAAACCAATCACAGTAGGCGAGTTACCTACAGCTATTAATGGACTTGTTCAACAGATCAAATCGTTTGAGCGGGTAGGTGCAGAGGCGGCGGTGACTGGTTCTTATGAGAAAGCCTTGCTGGCATTGACGATTAATCCTTTAGTGCCAAGTGATGAAAAAGCTAAGGCTGTGTTGGATGATTTGTTAGAGGCACATCGTGATTATCTGCCTCAATTTTTTAAAGAGGAGCAAGCTTAATTATGGCTTATGCAATCGGACTTATGTCAGGTACCTCTTTGGATGGCATTGATGTAGCACTGGTCGATATTCAGGGAACGGGCTATGATTCACAGGTTAAGCTACTTGATTTTATGACGCTTCCATTTCCTCAGTCTGTGCGCGACGAAATTATGGACAGCTTGTCACTTGAACGCTCGAACGTACAGGTCATTTGTAGCCTGAACTTTAAACTCGGAGAATTATTTGCTGACGCTGTAGAAGCCATTTGTAAACAAAATCAGCTTGATTTTGCCAATATTTCTGTCATTGGTTCTCATGGTCAAACGATTTATCATCAGCCTCAGTCAGAGGGAGCGTATGTCGCGTCCACTTTGCAGATCGGGGAGCCTGCAGTAATTGCCTATCGTACCAACACAACGGTCATTTCCAATTTTCGCACCATGGACATGGCTGCAGGAGGACAGGGAGCTCCTCTGGTCCCCTACACCGAGCTGATCATGTACCGAGAACAGGAGAAGTCACGGCTGTTGCAAAACATTGGTGGGATCGGCAATGTAACCGTCATTCCTAAAGCCGCTCAGTTACAGGATGTGTATGCCTTTGATACAGGTCCTGGTAACATGATAATCGACGAGCTGTGCAGAGTTGTATTCGATACAGCTTATGATCAGGATGGAAAATGGGCGGCTCAAGGAGTAGTAGATGAGGCTTTGCTTACACAATGCATGAGCATCGAATATATGCAGCTACAACCGCCTAAATCCACGGGTAGGGAGCTATTTGGTAAGCAGTTTGTTGAGAAAATCATACGTGAAAATACTCATCTATCCCCATACGATTTACTTGCTACCATGACGATGTTTACAGCTTGCTCGATTGCTTATCATTACAAAAATTATATTTTTCCTACATTGCAGGTGGATGAGGTGATCATTGGGGGTGGCGGTAGCTATAACAAGACGCTACTCTCTATGCTACAACAACAGTTGGGGAATACATGCAGGGTTATCACACAGGAAGATGTCGGATTGTCGTCCGAAGCTAAGGAAGCAGTTGCATTTGCTTTATTGGCCCATGAAACGTTGCACCGTCTGCCAAGTAATGTGCCAACTGCTACAGGAGCTCGGGAGCCTGTTATTTTGGGGAATGTAACGTATCCTCCTAGAGGTGTGTAAAGAAGAGGAATCATGATATGAATGGGAGTGGATCAGCATGCAAAACGAAACGAACAACGAAGTCAATAACAATGAAACGGTCATTTTTGAAATTATTGTCCATAGTGGAAATGCTCGTGGTCTTGCTTTTGAAGCCTTGTCAGCAGCCGAAGAGTATAACTTTGAAAAAGCTGCTGAGCTGATGAAGCAGGCGCAGGAAGAATTGACACTTGCTCACCACACACAAACGGATTTAATTCAAGCTGAACTAAACGGCACGCCTGCGGAGAAAACACTGCTAATGATTCATGCACAAGACCATCTTATGACCTCAATGAGTGAGCAAAAGCTGATTGAGCATATGATTCGTATTTTACAAAAAATAAAAGCAGAAACCTCAAAATAGACAAAGGAGGGTTTGATATGCATCAGCTAGGTATCTCTATTTACCCAGAGCATAGTACAGTCGAGAAGGACAAAGCGTATATTGCATTAGCGCATCAATATGGCTTTACACGGATTTTTACTTGCCTATTGTCTGTTGAAGGGGATGCTGAGACAATTGTGCAGGAATTTAAAGAAACCATTGATTTCGCCAATAGCCTAGGTATGCAAGTCATCGTGGATATAGCACCGCGTGTTTTTGGTAAACTGGGCATTTCCTATGATGATCTATCCTTTTTTCATCGTCTAGGGGCTTATGGCATTCGTCTTGATATGGGATTTACCGGTCATGAGGAAGCGATGATGACCTATAATCCGTATGGGTTAAAAATTGAATTAAATATGAGCAGCGGAACAAAGTATATTGACAATATTATGACGTACCAGCCTCAAGTAGATCATATACTTGGCTCACATAATTTTTATCCGCATCGCTATTCAGGCTTGTCATTGAAGCATTTTGAAGCTTGTAGCCGCCAATTTAAAGAAAAAGGAATTCGAACAGCAGCGTTTGTTACCTCGATGGCAGCTACATTTGGTCCATGGCCAGTCACTGAGGGGCTTTGCTCACTGGAAATGCACCGTACGCTTCCTATCGCTACACAGGTAAAGCACCTGTATTCAATGGGGCTGATTGACGATATCATTATCGCAAATGCTTATGCGTCAGAATCAGAGCTACGTGAAGTAAGCGAAGTGAATCCTCATAAATTAACATTTAGGGTCCAGTTGCATGACAGCATTACGCCTCTTGAGAAAAAGATTGTAGTAGAAGAGCCACATTTCTATCGCGGGGACGTGTCCGATTACCTAATTCGTTCCACACAATCTCGCGTGAAATACAAGCAGGAGGATTTTCCACCATCCAATACACCGCATATCCGCCGTGGAGATATTTTAATTGAAAACAATCTATATGGGCAGTACAAAGGAGAATTGCAACTAGCTTTGCAGGATATGGAGAATTCAGGGAAGACCAATGTGGTTGGTCGTATTGCGGAAGAAGAAATTTTCTTATTGGATCAATTACAGCCATGGGGAAAATTTGCGTTTGTTGAAAAAGCGTAAGTAAGGTGAGTGAAGAAAAGTGGCCTATATCATTGGAGTTGATGGCGGGGGAACGAAAACAATAGCGGTAGCCTACAATTTTCAAGGAGCAGAGCTTGCTAGGGCAGAAAGCGGATATGGTAATGTTCTAGTGCATAGAGAGACAGCTATCGCACATATCATAAAAGCCATTGAACAATGTCAGAGTGCAATCGTAGACGATTGTGAATGTGCCTATTTATTTTTGGGGCTAGCCGGTATTCAGAGCGGAACACATCGTGAAGTAGTGGAAACGAGTCTACAAGAGCGTTTTGGAATACCACTCACGATCACAAATGACGCTCGAATTGCTCATGCGGCTTGCTTGCAAGGGCAAGATGGCATTTTGACCATCGCAGGTACGGGAGCGGTAGCGCTTGGAGTACATCAAGGTCAAAGCTTAATGACGGGAGGATGGGGGCATCTACTAGGTGACGAAGGTAGTGGGTATTGGATTGGAATCGAAGCTCTGCGTCAATTAATCCTAGAGGAAGAGTGTGGACTTGAATACAGCTCATTGGGCCAGAGGCTAGTCGAATATTTGAAAATCCAAAAGACAGCACAGATCAAAGACTTTGTCTATTCTTCTTCAAAGGATAAAATAGCAGCCCTAACCCCCTTAGTTGTGAAAGAAGCGGAAGCTGGTGAACCAAATGCTCAACGAATTCTACAAAGGGCGGGAGAGCATCTGGCTCAAATAACGATCCGTTTGTACCATAAATTCAGGTTTGAACCACCTGTTTCCATTGCTTTAAAGGGCAGTGTCTTGACCAAAATTGCGCTTGTGCAAGAGGCGTTTTACGAAGAGGTAAAAAACGCGATATCAGACCCCGTATTTGTTATAGACGAGACTTGTTCTTCAAAAGGGGCTTATTATTTGGCCCTGCAAGCGATGAATGAACAAAAACGCAAGTAAAAAGCATGATAAGCCGGAGTAGTAGACAGGAATTTGTCCTTCTATCGCTCCGTTTTTATTTTCATTGGCCTATTTCCATGCTTATTTGTATGTAATAGCTGTTCTCGAAACATTTCCATACCTTCGTCTCTATATATGTTACTCGATGTAATTCGTCTGCCAAAGCTAGTATAATATAAAAAAAATGTAATATTATTGAAATGTTCAGAATTATCTATCATAATATCTATATTGATAGTTACCACTCCTATCATATAAATCTGGTTATAAGGAGGATGAAATAATGAAAAAAGTAGTAAAAGTAGAACTCTCGGATAACAAGAATGTAAAGCAAATGAAAGAGTTAATGTGGCGTGTAGTTGTTGATGTTTGCTTGTAAAGTAGTACTTTTTTTAAAGTAAAATGAACTTTCAACGTAAAGGAGGGTTTTGCTGTGAAAAAAGTTGTTAAAATTACGGTCAACAATGAAAAAGTAGCTGAACTTAAAGGGATGGCACATCCAATTATTACCGGAGTTTGTAAGCTTTAATGTGTAAGGCAAGAGCACGTATGGTTTTGACGCGTGCTCTTGTTTTGTTATCGGACGAAAGCATTTCTATCAAATTGAAGAAGGGATAGGATAAAATGAATTCCCCTCACATGCTACAGCGTTATGAGGAATTACGTAAGCTAGCACATCAGACGGATGAATGGTTGGAGTCGAAAATAGGATCGGACTTCTGGGTAGATGGAATTAATGTATTTTTGACGATTGAACACGAGGATTTTGTAGAGGGCCTTGAACAGTTTCAACAACAATATACATATGAAGCAGAAGGTGTCACGAATTGCCTTAGACAGTTACAGCTTTATGCGAGACATTCGGGTGCGCAGGGTGAATTTGCGTTGTACCAGGCTTTGGCAGTAGGGATGACGTGGTTATCCTTACAGGAAGAGACGAATGGTCTTCACTTTAATCTACCTGTACAAATTACCAACCATTCTATAGCCCTCCTGCTAAGTCCAACTTACCTTGCTATATGGGCTAACAGCTATAATGCGGGCATTGAACTCTTTTTAGATGTGGATTCCACCTTACCTACACTGTTTCGTCCTGAGCACGGGAAAATCTATCAGAATGCAGGCTCCTATCTCCGGGGGGAAAATCTCAAGTTTCCGTTTCAAAATTATTTTCATGAAATTGCTCATATCCTCTTATTTCATGATGTCTATCAAAGGGTATTGGGTTCAGAGGCGGAATGTAGAAGCTATTGGACTCACATCGAGGGATGTATCTACGCATTAGAAGAGCAGGTACTAAGTGAGCTAATGGAAGTTCAGGCAGATTTGCATGTTATTGATGATGGATACGGGAATCTACAGGGCTTTGAAGAATTTGCCGCCTTCCGTATCCAGCTTTATCAAGGAAATGAGGATTCCTCTTTGACAGGTGATACATTGCGGACTTATGTGAAGAGGGGAATGCAATTGGGGGAAGGACATTCTCAGATACCAGATAACACGGTCAAACAAACAATTTTGTCTACTCATGAGGTAAGCGAGCGAGAACTGGAATTAGTAGATCCACATTGTTTTTCTTTTGTGAAAGCCCTGCAAGCTCATAGCGATTGGGGAGTGAAAAGCTATGCGCGAAATACCTTACCTGCCTTCAGAGAAACGGTAGAACTGCTTCCTACTGATGCGTATTGCATGAAAAAGCTGGAGGAATCACTTCAGAAAAAGCCGTGGCCAGACTTGCAAGCCCTACTATCCAGCGATCCGTTCCCACTTCTAGATTCAAAGCAACGAGAGCAGCATAAGCAACTATGGAAATTAAGAGAATTACTGTCTCGCTTGGCGGAGATTCGTGGATATTTGGAACAGCGCTCTGAACAGCTTTTCGAACAAAATCAGCACCAATTATCAATGAGCTATACGAAAATTCAGAAGGCCCTTTTCCCATTAGCAAAGCAAGTAGCAGGTTGGATAATGGAGTATGAAACGAATGCGGAATCAGAGAAGCAACACGAAATTCGGTATGAGTCTGTCCAAAAGGAGATCAGCGAAATTCTTCAAATGGTTCAGGAGGAAGAGGGGCAAAATCGTTTACTTTCCTTTTTACATGTGCCGTATTCCTATGTTTTAGAACCGAATTAGAGGAAGGATAGCTGCATATCGTCTGATTCTCTACACGAGAGTCAGATTTTTTGCTGTTTTTTCGATGACACTGATCTGGTTTTAACGGACTACATATAAGGGTATAGAGAAGAGAGGAGGGATGGCGATGGAATGGGAGTTACTCTTGCGTTTATTTGTTGGGGGCTTATGTGGGGCACTTATCGGATTTGAGCGTAAAAGTAGACAGAAAGCAGCGGGATTGCGTACGCATTTCCTTGTAGCAGTAGGCAGTTCATTGATCATGATTGTTTCTAAATATGCTTTTTTTGATGTTTTAGGGGATTCTGTCAAGTTAGACCCAAGTCGGATTGCAGCCAATGTGGTGAGTGGAATCGGCTTTCTGGGAGCGGGGACTATTTTAGTGCAAAAACAATCGATTCGTGGTTTAACAACAGCAGCAGGCTTGTGGGCAACAGCAGGTATTGGACTTGCTATTGGTTCAGGTATGTATGGCATCGGATTTTGTGCTACTATCCTCGTATTGATTGGATTGGAAATTCTAGATCGCAGCTTGCAATTGCTATTTCCAAAAACAATGCGTCTCGTGGTTCATTTGCAAGGACAAAATCACGTACGGGATGTAATTGATAAATTGGCAAATAATGGTGTGAAAATAACGACCTATCAGGTGGAAATGCCTGATGAAGAAGAGCACTCAAAAACAATGCTTGATTTGCAGATTCAAGCACAACTCTCTACAGAAATCAATCACATGCTACTAGAAATCCAAGATATGAACGGGGTTACATTTGTACGTATGGATAAATAAACCTAGGAATAAAAAAATGCCCGCCGATCTGCATATTTTGGGCGGGCAAATACTTGCGGATATCAGACTATCCATGATTTAGTTTACTTGGTTATTCGTATTTTCTCAAACGTAATAATTGGATTTTTTGAGAAAGTTATCAATAATCCTATGGTAGATATGTCACGGGAGGAAGTAAGAAGAAGTGACGCCGGAAAAATATAATAGCAAAAAATTGATAATGAAAAAATGCTCGAAATGAGAGGAAAATGTCGAACGATAAAGAAAAAAATTGGTTAGAAAAAAGAAATACAAAAATGAATTTTCAGTAAATAAAAACAAGCTTTCCTACAATTACCCCTTCCAGATGATTATGTATAGGAGATCATAAAAAAAACTCTTGCATAAATTTTGGAAGTAGATACATAAGATAGGTTTTACACTCCTGCAAGTAACAGATTCGAGGAGCCTAGTAAGGAGTGATTGTTCATTTATTTCATAAATTTAGCTGTAAATGTAAAGGATTTACAGTGTTTTACTTATGCTGTCGCTTTATTGGAGTTTTTGTCGAAGCACTTCCTTTTCTAACGATTTCATTGCACAATAAAAATAACTTTAATAGCCCTTTAGGGTGAAGGTGGCGTGGAAATGGGCGAGCACATGATATTATTAGGGAAGCGTCATTTTCTTCATGCACAACAGCAGAATATTCAAGTAAAAGGTTGGAGATTCTGTTTGCCTGCAGGTTGTCGATTCATAGCAACGAGGGATGGCTATCCAGAAAATGACCATGCTATCAGTTTGTTTAAGAAGTCAGAAAAAATAGCACAAATGATCTTGCGCAGATCAAATGGAGAATTTCAATTTATTATGGAAGCAGTATCTAGTGATTATGCAGTAGAAATAATTGGGTTATCAAAAACAGTTGTTTTTCAAGAAAAGTAGGTACAATAGTCTATATGTAACATAGGCACCCCTCATCGGGTGCCTTTCTTTTCGTGGATGTATAACAGCTAGGAATAATTTGTTGGTTGTGTCATAGATTTTAATTTATCAGGCTTTCCTTACCTACAAAATTTTTCAGGTTTATCCACAAATCCATCAATCTAATCAAGGAAGTTTTCTTTACCAGAAAGCTGTCTTGGTGTAACGTAGAGATAAGAGTTTCGCGTGAGAAATGGGTTAGAGGAGGAGTAGCATGAATACACTGCAAATTGGTGATTGTAGGCTAACGTGGATGAGAGGTGGAATGACCCAGTTAGACGGTGGAGCGATGTTTGGAGTTGTCCCAAAGGCTTTGTGGAGTAAACGCTACCCTTCTAATGAACAGAATCAAATTCCACTCCGTTCTGATCCAATTCTTGTACAAGTTCACGGAAAAAATATACTGATCGAATCGGGAATGGGGACAAATCGCTTAAATGAGAAACAAAAACGTAACTTTGGACTGGTTGAAGAATCGGAATTGTCGGAATCTCTTCAAGAAGTCGGGTTACAATGTAACGACATTGATTTGGTCCTAATGACCCACATGCACTATGATCATGCGAACGGATTAGTAAGTGTGGCAGAGGATGGCAGTCTCTATTCCACATTTTTGAATGCTACTATTTATATCAACGAAATTGAATGGAATGAAATGCGATCTCCTAATATCAGGTCTAAAAACACGTATTGGGAGGACAATTGGCGCCCCATCGAGAAGCAGGTTTGCACGTATGCCGACCAGAAAGAGGTTGTTCCAGGCATCAAAATGGTGCATACGGGTGGTCACAGTGATGGACATGCTATTATTTTGTTCGAAAGTAAAGGTGAGAAGGCTTGCCATATGGCAGATATTATGCCTACGCACGCACATCAGAACCCGCTATGGGTCATGGCCTATGATGATTATCCAATGACCTCTATCTATGCGAAGGAAAAGTGGTTGAAGGAAATGATAGCTCAACAAGCGTGGTTTACCTTTTACCATGATGCCAAGTATCGAGCAGTGAAATGGAATGACCAAGGTGAGATGCTTCAATCCATACCCATCCATAATCACTAGTTTTTCCCCCCTCTAAAAGAATAGAGGCAGGTTTTTAATAGGAAGAATGGCGGTGAAACAACATGCAATTGCATCGTACGCAAAGAGTGTGGTATTGGCTTGACTTTATGCTAGTGCTGATCACTTTGTCTCCAATTATTGCGGCGATCGGTTTTTACACCCAAATGCCCGATAAGCTGTTAGTAGCGATGAGGATAGGGGATGAGACCGGATACTATCAGGATAAGCTGCTGTTTCTCCTTGTTTTTAGTCTTGTCAATATCGTTGCCCCCATTTTGTTACGAGCATTTATTACGATTTCTCGCCAACGTGAGCGACAGACGAGACAGATGGAGATTTGCTTTGATTTATTACGAATAGCTCAAGCAGTACTATTTAGTACAATGTATTGCTTATTGATATTGCAAAATTTATTTATTCCGATAGGCCTCGAAATGTATAGCATGATTATAGTAGGCATTGTTTTGTTAGTTTATGGCTATTTGTTGCCGTGGATATCGTATTTGCATCCATTGGGTATGCGTACGTCATGGACTAAAACGGAGCAGGAGGTTTGGGTTCATACTCATCGTAAACTGTCCGTATTCTGGATGCTAACAGGTGTAGTCTATCTGTTATGTCCGTATTTGCCAGGATGGTTGGGCTTATTGTTAATCGTTTCTTCCGTATGCCTAACAATTCTATCTACCTATATATACTCCTACTTATATTTCCGACGAGGAAAAGGAAAACAGAATAAGCCATCCCTAGAAGCTTAGGCTTCGATGGGGATGGCTTTTTTACATCTCATTACAAGTAGGCCTAGGCCTGACGTTTATCTAAAGATAGACGTACAAGCGAAGCCGCTTGAACTAAACCGCCGCCAAAACCGTAAAGAATAGCTGTGTCGTTTTGGTTCATTTGCTCGTTTGATAAAGCCATATCTAAAGCAAGCGGGATAGTAGCGCAGGAGGTATTTCCGAAATATTCCAAACTGTGCAGCGTTCGCTCTAACGGAAATCCGCTTTTTTCGCATATCGACTCAATCATGCGTAAATTAGCGCTGTGTGGCACGAACCAATTTACATCCAATAATGAGAAATTACTTGCCGCAACCAGTTGGTGCATTCCCTGAGGCAATTGAGAGACTACCCACTTATATAATTCCCGACCATTTTGATAGATATTTCCCTTTCCAAGCAGCTCTACATCTCCCATTTGATCAGAAAGACCTGAACGGTATAAATGAATCCCGCCATTACCATGACTGCTCATAAAGGAATGCAGGAAGCTAGGATTCTGTTCATCACGTTCAACAAGTACTGCACCAGCGCCATCCCCAAACAAAACACAGGTATTACGGTCGGAGTAATCAGTCACTTTTGATAATGTCTCTCCGGCTACCACAAGAATTTTTTTATGCAGACCACTGCTTATCAGAGAATTAGCTAGATGTAGTCCATAGACAAAACCAGCACATGTGGCATTTACATCAAGCGCTCCAGCAAAACGAATTGATAGCTTAGCCTGTAGTTGGCTAGCTACACTGGGAAAAGGATAGTCTGGGGTGGTCGTACATACAAGAATGAAATCAACATCCTCTATTTCTTTATCATATGCTTGCTGCAAATGCTGAACAGCTCGTAGGCAAAGATCGCTTGTAAATTGGTCGGGTCCAGCTATGCGTCGCTCTCGCATGCCAGTTCTTCTCACAATCCATTCATCGCTAGTCTCTACTAATTTTTCTAAATCAAAATTAGTGAGCCGCTTGTCTGGAACGTAAGAGCCTATAGCTGTGATACGGGCTTTAGACGACAAAGCAGGCGAGCCAAAATCAGGTGAAGTAGAATTGGAAAAAGAATTCGAGTAAGCCGACATCAATATGACCCCATTTCTTACTTAAATTATTTTAGTATCTGATATTAGTATCAGGTACTAAAATAAGAAAGTCAATAGTTTATCCCCATTACATATTTAGATAATCCTAATCAAATTTTTCATATAGAAGAATAGGGATCAGTCATTGACTTTTCATTTGAATATTCCTACAATTTGGTTTATCACAAAGAGATAAAGATAGATAAAGGGGAGTAAAAAATGAACAGACTACGAGCATACTGGCAAGAATTTCACCCTATAATACACTCCTTACTTATCGGTACGATTTTTGTGCGAGCTGCTAGTTCTATGAGTATGCCATTTTTGGCTATTCATTTATCCAAGACAACTGATCTGAGTCCGGTCATGATTGGAATTACTATTGGGGCTGGTCCTCTGGCATCTACAGTGGGAGGATTTATTGCAGGAACGTTATCTGATTTATTTGGGCGAAGGAGAATTATGCTGTGGGCATTGTATACCTGGGTGCTTGTTTTTTTAGGATTTGCGATTGGAAAAAGCGCAATCTTTTTTATTTTGCTTAACATTTTGGCGGGATTTTGCCGTTCCTTTTACGAGCCTGTATCGCAAGCACTCATGGCAGATTTAACAGAACCAGAGCGACGCTTTCGAGTTTTTTCCATGCGTTATCTGGCTATTAACATTGGTGTTTCCGTGGGTCCTTTGCTTGGGGCATATTTAGCATTACTAGGCGGGGCTCTCCCGTTTATTGTTACGGCCATGATCTATTTGCTCTATGTCATCAGCCTGCAATATTTGTTATATAAATTTGGCATAAAACAAATTGAGGGCCAAAAGAAAGAAAAAATTACATTTGCTTCGGCTTGGAATGTGGTACGTCAGGATGTCGCGTTACGCTACTTTATTGTCGGTGGCATTCTGGTATCAGTGGGCTATTCTCAAATGACTGTAACCCTATCCCAATTCGTTCAGGGAATGTTCGTTGACGGAGCCATCCTATTTTCATATCTGATGAGCTTAAATGCCATAGTGGTGGTTGCTTTGCAGCTTCCCTTATCCAGATGGGCCGAAAAAAGGACCCCGTTGTTTAGTCTTGTAACGGGAACCATCATGTATGCGATGGGGTTGTTAGGCTTCGGGATTTCATCGAGTTGGCTAACTTTTATGATTTCCATGTGCATCTTTACCATTGGGGAGATTTTAACCTTCCCTGCTTCCACCGTTTTTATTGACTATTTAGCACCTGAGGGGATGCGAGGAACTTATTTTGGCACCCAAAGCTTTCATAATTTAGGACAATTTTTAGGGCCGGTGCTAGGAGGATATATACTGGGGGTATACAATGGAACAATTATGTTTACGGTTATCTCCTGTATCACGCTTTTCAGTATTTTGTTCTATACTCTGGGACGCAACTGCTATACTGCTCGTACAGGTCAAGCTATGACGATGACTCGGTAGGAAAATGAATACAAATAAAAAAACTGTCGGGGGAGCAAGAGGCCTCGACAGTTTTGTATATAAGTAGAATCGTCATCAATCGATTTATTTAATGGCCTGCATAATTCGATCGGCTATCCGTTCATATCCAGCATGATTCGGATGGAAATGGTCCGTGTATAGATAGGCCTTCTCCTTGTTCCAAAATAAGTCGTAGGAGGGGATCACCAGCACGTTAGGATAACGGGCTGAGATAGTGGTTGCTTCATTATTCCACTCCTGAACATGCGTACTTGATTCTTGTTTGAACTCTGTATCGCCAAAGGGATTATAGAGAGAGGTATAAAAAATGGGTGCTTCTGGATTTATAGATCGAATTTGTTTTACAATGGCTTCATAGTTGATAGTAAGCTGGGTTGAAGCGTCCAATAGTTTTTCAAGATCAAATTCAAATATACCGCCGCTTTGGCGAAACAAATCATTCCCCCCAATCGTAAACAATATGAGGTTAGCTTCAGAAATCAGGCGCTTAACATTCGTTTGTTTCAGTTGGTTCACTACATCTCCTGATTCACTGCCACTGATAGCTAGATTGCTTAGCTGAATGCTTTGATTGCGCGCCTTTTCAGCCTTTTGCTTCAAAATTCCAATATAGCCTAATCCGCTTGAATCTCCTAACCCACGTGTTAAGGAGTCACCCAGCGCTACCACTTTTAATGTGCCTGTAGTGGGCAGGATAGCAGGGGGAGGAGCTTCTGGTGTTTGGTCTTCATTGGGGGTCTGAAGCTCAGATGTGCTTTTATCAGCTAAATGCACTGGCGTAAACGCAAAGCAGAAGCCGACTAATAGAGCAAAAAAAGATAAGCAAGCCAGTAGCAGAAGCCATTTCGTTAACGGATGTTTTTTAGAGCTAAGCACAGAGAACCTCCTTATTGAGCAGGTATTCTTGTTACACTGTACTTCTATTGTACCATTCTAATTGGTGATCAAACCAGAGAGGCTCATGTGGGAGAAAAAGCATGAGGAAGCTTTCCTTGTGAAAGAATAAGAAATCCTCTGCTTATAAATATAAGAGAGAAAGGTGGGAGACATGTGGCAGACGCAGTTCTTTCTGTTGCTCGTTTACAAAAATCAATAAAGAAAAAACGACTGATCCATGATATTACCTTTGATGTGCGAGCGGGGGAGGTATTTGGTTTTCTTGGACCTAATGGAGCTGGAAAAACAACCACGATTCGTATGTTGGTCGGGCTTACCAAACCTGATGGAGGAGAGATAAAAATCGGTGGGTATTCTTTACAAAACCATTTTTTGAAGGCAATTGATCAGGTCGGATGTATTGTGGAGAACCCTGAATTATACCCCTTTCTAACAGGCCAAGAGAACTTAGAAATGCTTGCCCGAATGAGTAAAAAGGTAAGCTCTGATAGAATTCGTGAAGTTGTAGAGCAAGTGGAGCTGACGGAAGCGATTCACGAACAGGTAAAAACATATTCGTTAGGTATGCGTCAGCGTTTAGGAATTGCACAAGCATTGCTACATCGTCCCCGCTTACTTATCTTAGATGAACCTACCAACGGATTAGACCCGGCAGGTATTCGTGAATTGAGGCAGTTCATACGCCGCTTAGCGCTAGAAGAGAGGATCGGCGTCTTTATATCCAGTCATATGCTTAGTGAGATTGAGCTTATGTGTGATCGGGTAGCCATTATTAATAAGGGACGAGTTATATCAGTTGGCCACGTTAAAGAATTAATGGAGCAATTTGCGGATCAGGTGAATTGGAAATTTAGAGACAATAGTTTGCCGAAAGCTGTTGAGCTAATGCAGGCAAGCCCCTATGTATATGAACTTATAGCTTTGTCAGACGGCAGAGTGAAGTGTCGAATGGAAACGGACAAAATAGCTGAGGTTAACCGTTCTCTTATCCATGCAGGAGTAGATGTTATTGGCATTGAAGAAAAGGCTGTTACATTGGAAGACCTTTTCCTTACACTAACCCAAGATGAATCAGTAGATGAGGAGGGGAAGCATGCTTGATCTGGTATATAACGAGAGCTTAAAGCTAGTCAGACGCAAACGCTTCTATGTAGTCGTCCTCATATTGCTTATTTTGATTCCGTTGTTTACATATGCGCAATACCAATCAGTAGAGGTGGCTCGGGCACAAATTGGTACCGATGACTGGCGCACCATTCTTCAACAAAAGATAGTAGATACTCAAAATAGATTGGCTTCCACTCGCATCCCTCCCGAATGGAAGGATTTTCTGAAAACCCAATTACAGTTGCAACAGTATTATTTAGATCATGATATTGATCCGTCAGCGCCAGGGGCCGTTACATTTGCACGTGGATTTATGGATCAAGCTGTTGGACTGTTTCTACCGATGATTATTGTGATTTTAGCAGTTGATCTCGTATCTTCAGAATTTAGTGAAGGGACAATTAAACTGTTGCTGACAAGGCCAGTCAAACGTTGGAAGATCCTAACGAGTAAATATATAACACTCCTTTTGTTCACTTCCTTGACCTTATTGTTATCTCTGGTACTAGCGTATCTTATCTCAGGAGTTGTCTTTGGTTATGGAGGGTGGACGATGCCTGTTTTAACCGGCTTTAAAGCGACAGGAGAAGTCTTACAAACCTCACAGGTATTTGTATTAGATCAATGGAAATATATTTTGATGCAATATGGATTAGGCTGGTTCGTTTGTGTAGTGGTAGGTACAATATCGTTGATGATCTCTGTCTTGGTGAGAAGCACAGCGGCTGGCATGGGGATTATGATGGCTGCTCTTATTAGTGGGGCTATTTTAACTCAAATGGCCTCTACGTGGGAACAAGCGAAGTACTTGTTTAATGTAAATTTACAGCTTACGACGTATTTAGCGGGGAGCTTGCCACCTATTAAAGGCATGAGCCTACCCTTTTCTCTTGGAGTATTATCTGTTTGGGGAGTTGCTTCTTTAGTGATTGCCTATGTAGTATTTACTAGACAAGATGTTACGTAATGTAAGATATAATCAAAAACCCTCTAACCATCGTTTGGGACTGACCCCCGTTTGTAGGACAGGGATCAAAACACCTTACATGTTTAAGCAGCCAGTCGTCGGAATTCAACCGGCGACTGGTTGCTTAGTTTTGTTTGAATGCGAATTGAGTTATAGTAAGAGATATATTCTCGAACGGTCTGTTCAACGATTGCCGTCGTTGTACAGGTTAACCCTTCGAGGATGAACGTTTCCGACTTGAGGCAGGCGTGAAACGATTCAATCGGGGCATTATCAGCAGGTGTTCCCTTCCGGGACATACTCATGGTAATGCCTCTTTCCTTTACAGCTAATTGATAAGCCGACGATGTATAGACTGACCCTTGATCACTATGCAACATGCATTGCTCCAGTGGTGGAAGTTGTTGCAACGTATCTAAAACAAAGGTAGTATCTTGCGTGTCTCCAATATTGTAGGCGATGATCTCGCCATTGTATAAGTCCATGATACTGGATAAGTACAACATTTTTCCGCCGTAAGGCAGGTAAGTAATGTCTGTAACGAGCTTCTGTAGCGGATGATTCGCCTGAAAATCCCGTTTTAGAAGATGATCCGCAACCTGTATCGGTTGTCCGATTCTCTTACGCTTTTTTACTTTGACTCGACATTGCAATCCTTCCTCCCTCATAATACGTTGCACTCGCTTATGATTAATTTGCATCACTCGTCGCAAAAGTGCAGTGATTTTACGGTATCCATAACGAAAGCGATGTTCCTGACACAATCTTCGGATATGGGAAACCAAAGGATTCAGAACCTGTACGTCTACTTGTTTTCTCCATCGATAGTACGTAGAGCGAGAAATTCCGAGCCACTGGCATGCTAATTGCGTAGATACTTCTCCCTTTATCTCGTTCATCCATTGAACTACTACTTCTGGTGACACCTCCTTTCCCACTCCCTGTACTTTTTTAAAACATCAAGTTGTTGTTTTAAGAACCTATTTTCTTGTTTCAATTTCTCCAACTCTGATGTAAATTCCGCCCCTTTCCCATACGTGTACTGTTTACCTACAGGTTGCTCAAAACGATGTGTCTCGCCATTTCTGTACCATCGCATCCATGTTTTAAGTTGTGTTTTGTTTTTAATACAAAGCTGATCCATCACTTCTTTCACGGGGATACCAGCCAATCTCATCTCAACAGCCTTCATCTTAATTTCCATAGGGTAACTCACTCTCGTTGCCAAAGAAAAAACACCTCCAGGTTACTTCCATATCTTACGACATGGTTGCATTCTCTTGAAGGTGTTTTGATTTGTCTCACGTTATGGGGTCAGTCCCTTTTATCTTTGGCTAGAGGGTTTTTGATTGTTTTGGGTAGACAGCATCAAGCTATGACCAATTCATAGTTTTTACAGTATCCATTAAATCCTGTAAGCTCATTCCTTTTGCTGTTGCAATTACATAGAGCTGTTGGGAGGATTTCGTGGTAATAAGGTGAACTGCATGCTGCATTGTATTTTTTTCTTGAGAGTCGAAAGTTACTCCGATTGCTTTATCAGTACCGACATAGAAAATTTGTGGAGATCCAGCAAAGGTTCCTGGAATGGACAAAGTACGTTTTTGCGTGTCATTGCGCAGTACCTCTAGCTTAAGCTGAGCATCACCATGTCGATAGATAGCTGTTTGAGAAGTGACATGTTTACTTGTTTCTGATTCGTAATGAATAGCAACAGAAGCAAGCTTAAAATCTGCTTTGACTATACCTGCGAGCGGCATATCCGAGGCTTGTTTTGCCTTTTCCAAGGAGGTAAAGCTGGAGAAGGTTTGAGGTTTCTCTTTTTCCTTCTCTGTCTCTTGGGTGAACATTTCGCTTGTTGCTTCACCAATTGACTCTACCTCGGATTCGTCTACGGATGGTGTTTCAGTCGCCGTTAAGGATTTATTTAGACTTGCTGCGCCTCCTTGATTTTCAGAGGGTGCCACTGCTATGTCATGTAATTTTTCGGATTGATCAGAGGATGTAGACTTTGAGCCTGGATCTTGATCAGCTTTGTTCTCTGTTGTCCCAGAAGCTGTTACCGTATGCTCCTTGGATGCTGCTTGCATTGGAGATAGCGAGCGTGAAGCGAGCAGAGAAGGCGAAGCTGGCTTATTATTTTGTGCTTGTTGAACGGGTTGTTTACCATTATCAAGCATAGCGATTGTTGAGTCTGCGGAAGGGGCTTGGGATTTCTTTGCTTGAGCTACCGCAGTATCTTTGTCGCTTCTAGCTGGCTTGGTGTCTTGTCTCTCAGGTGTTCCTTCGGCTTTTTTCATGCTAGGTGGAGTTGCTTGTAATTTTTCTTGAGATGCAGCTTTTGGCTCGGCTGCTTGTGCTTGAGTCTCAGGTGATCCGCTCTCGATAGGAGCTTGCTTAGCGTTACTTTGAGGTGTCTTTGCCATGTAGGAGGTTGACCCCTCAGACATTGGTGCATAAGCTACCTGTGGAGAAGGCAATTGCTCCGTACCAGTATTATCAGCGCTACCTGTAAAACCTCCATTTAAAGCTTGAACGCCTACAAGTCCCATGACCAAAAGGACACTAGCGGCTCCCAAGACAGGATACGAAAAGAATCGAAAGCGTTTTGCTTTGGACGGTTTGCTACTTTCTGGTATTTCATTAGCTACTGCAAGCGGAATGATCCCCGGCTCTGTTTTTTCAGATTGACTAGAACCTCCATGGTGTTGGGGAGCGGCATATATTTTATTCATAATGTTATCTTCTAGGTCAATGGAAGGTTGTGGAATCTCTTTTAGGAACAGGTTTTCCTCTCTAGATGACCATTCATTCTCTAGCCAAGCCAAGCATTCATCACAGGTTTCTAAATGGGAAAGAGCGATATCGTCGTCAACAGTGTTAGTCCATTTTGCCTTAAATTCCTGGCAATTCATGTACGAGTCCTCCTTCCATTTTCGTTAACACTTTGGCAAATTCTTGCCTTGCTCGTAAATATCGAACCCGTGCTGTAGACTCTGCTACCCCAAGCAGGGAAGCTATTTTATCAAAGGGATATTCGTGCGTACAACGAAGCACAATAACTTCTTTATAGGAGTCAGATAGCTGTTCGAAAGCTTCGGCGATGGTCTTCTGTTGTTCTTTTCGCAAAAGCGATTCCTGTGGTAATTCATTCTGTACTCCTGAAGGGACGAAAGCCAATTGTTCATCCGTATCATGGAACTTCCGGCGCCGGAGAAAGTCAATGGTACGATTCCTTGCTAAAGTATGGAGCCATGTTGATAGTTGACTTTCACCTCGATAGGTGTTCAGCTTTTCGTAGGCTTTGATAAATACCTCTTGGGTCAGGTCTTCAGCGTCTGCCTTGTTGTTTACCATCTTATATATGAAGATATAGATCATATGCTGGTATTTTTGAATAATGTCACGAAAAGCTTCGACGTCCCCTTGCAAAACCTGTTGTACAATTTCACTGTCGGCTTGCATCGAAGTATTGCCTCCCTTCACTTCATCTGACGATACGTTGTTTTCAAACGTTTCAGTTAGTCTTTTTGAATTTTATCCATAAATATTTCCAGTGTTCTTCCATGATTAAACGGTATGGATAGTCATAGTAAAAAGCTGATGCATGTAAAGATTCCATCCCATTCTAACATTTTTTAAAGAAAAAAAACGTTACAAAAACTAGGAAAGGATTGGGACATATCTCACGCTTTACCCTCCAAGATTTTCAGGCTCTTCATCAGGTTCTATGATTTGATAGTGATAACCTTGTTCTAATAGAAACATTTGGCGTTTGCTCGCAAATTCCTGTTCACGGGTATCTCGTGACACCAGTGTATAAAAATAGGCTTGGTTGGTTGCCTTAGGACGCAAGATACGACCCAATCGCTGAGCTTCCTCCTGTCTAGAACCAAATGTACCTGAGATTTGAATCGCAACATTAGCATCAGGTAAGTCTACAGCAAAGTTGGCGACTTTAGATATTACTAGCTGTTTGATTTCTCCACGCTTAAACATCTCATAATAGCGACCC
The DNA here is from genome assembly GCF_010748895.1 of Brevibacillus sp. 7WMA2. NCBI lineage: Bacteria > Bacillati > Bacillota > Bacilli > Caryophanales > Paenibacillaceae > Brevibacillus > Brevibacillus sp. 7WMA2. The sequence goes on along the minus strand of NZ_CP048799.1, from coordinate 2,836,574 downwards.
CGGTCTTCCTCAGGTGTTTTACCTGTAATGAGCGGTAAGCCTAGCGTGTTGGCCACCAATTCTAATTGTTTGATGTACTGACCAATAATGAGGATATGATCGTCTTTATGCTGCCTCAGCAATTTTTGCACCCAGTTCACCTTAATCGGATTCTCTGCTGCTAGTCGATATTTCTCACGTGTGCCGGAAAAGGCGTAGGCCTCGCGATAAATAGAAGGAAGTGGTAGTCTGACTTCCTTACAGAAGGCCGTTGCGATCCAGCCCTGAGCTTCTAACGCTTTCCATGGCATTTCGTATTTTTTGGGGCCGATTAGGGAAAAGACTTCATCTTCTTTTCCATCCTCACGTACTAGAGTAGCGGTTAATCCTAACCTCCGTTTGGCCTGAATGCTTGAGGTCATCTTGAAAATAGGAGCAGGGAGCATGTGAACCTCGTCGTAAATGATTAGTCCCCAGTTATAATCCGTAAATAAATTCATATGGGGAAACTCTTCTGAGCCACGCTGTCTTGAAGTCACCATTTGATAGGTGGTAACGGTAACAGGTCGCACCTCTTTTTGTTCACCAGTATATTCGCCTACCATGTCGGCGGTTAGAGTGGTTTTCGTTATGATTTCGTTGATCCATTGTCGGACAGATGTTGTACTTGTTGTTAAGATGAGAGTCGCCGTCTCAAAGCGTGACATGGTACCAATTCCAATAATGGTTTTCCCGGCTCCACAGGGCAAGCACAAAACACCACTGCCACCGTAAGCAGTACCATTGGCATAAAAGGCATCCACGGCAGCTAGCTGATAGTCTCGCAGGGAAAAAGGAGTTCCTGTATTATCGCAGGGGACAAGCTCCATCGGGCACGGTTCGCCCTCCTGATAGCCGGCTAAATCCTGCACGGGATAGCCAAGCTTAATAAGAGCCTGTTTTACTAGTCCACGTGAGTACGGCTTCAGTATATACAGACTCTCCGAACGTTTTTCTTCTATATAAGGCTGCATAGATTGATAGCCCATAACTTCTGCCAGAATAAGAGGGTCTACACTTGTCAGTCCGATTTGATCCTCGTAGGTATGCATCTGGATCAATCCGTATCTCGAAAAGGCTCTTTTAACCTCATCTGCAACAGAAGGGGGCAGTCCATATTTACTGTAGCGGCTGAGTGTTTCAAGGATTTGCTCTGCTTGTAGCTGACTTGCCGCTGCATTCCACAAAGAAAGTGGAGTTAGACGGTAAGTATGTATATATTCTGGGCTTTTAATAAGCTCAGCAAAGCCACTAATCGCTTGTCTTGCTTCATCAAATAAGGGATTCTCCACTTCTACTAAAATGCTCCGATCACTTTGTACAATTAGTGGTAAATGGGGTTGAAAAGACACGGTCGTCACCTCATAGCGGTATCAATATTGCCAATGGTACCATATTTGGGGACGAAAGGGAAAAGCAGGGGAGAGCTATCATTTTGATTCAAAATCAGGGGCTCAGGTTACAATAGAAATACCTTTATAGAGAGAGGAGGGAAGAATGTGGCATCAGGTAGCATTCTTGGGACAAGCATTAATTTATTGTTTGTTCTATTTCTTGTTTTCCTAAATGGGTTCTTTGTAGCCACCGAATTCGCTCTGGTAAAAATACGTGAATCTCGAATTACTCAGCTTGTAGCAGAAGGCAATGTAAAGGCTAGATTAGTTGATACATTATTACATCAGCTAGATGCTTATTTATCCGCAACTCAATTGGGAATTACGCTTGCTTCTCTAGGATTGGGCTGGATTGGAGAGCCAGCGATCGCGCACTTATTGCATCCCGTTTTTTCATATGCAGGGATTACAGAGCCATGGAAGAGCTCGATATCCGTTGTGATTGGATTTTTGATCATTACATTCTTACATATCGTATTAGGAGAGCTGGCACCTAAATCATTGGCTATACAACGTCCTGAACAAATTTCTTTATTTGTAGCACGTCCCATGCAGTTGTTTTATAAGGTAATGTTTCCCTTTATTAAGCTGTTAAATGGAGCAGCCTCCAAAATTTTACGTTTGTTTGGTATTGAACCGGTATCTGAGCATGAAGCGGCACATACAGAAGAAGAAATTCGGATTTTAGTCAATGAAAGCCACAAAAGTGGGTTAATTGATAACACCGAATTAATGCTAGTAGACAATATCTTTGAATTCTCGGAAACAACAGCTCGCGAAATCATGGTACCTCGAACAGATATGGTTGTTCTCGATATTAGAGACAGCTTTGAGGATAATTTAGATATTGTGAGTACAGGGAGATTTACCCGTTATCCAGTGGTAAATGGGGATAAGGATCATGTGGTTGGAATTTTGCATATTAAAGACATTTTAACCTATGCTTTAAAGGAAATAGAGAAGGAGCGACATTTAAGTGATTTATTACGTCCTGTTTTATCTGTACCAGAGACCATTTCTATCAGTCATTTGTTAACCATGCTACAAAAACAACGGAGTCAAGTCGCCATCTTAATAGATGAATATGGTGGGACTGCTGGATTACTTACACTTGAAGACATTGTGGAGGAAATTGTTGGAGACATTCAGGATGAATTTGATGATGAGCGACCTGAGATCGAGCAATTTAAACAGAAGGAGGAAAGCATCGTTTCTTTTGATGGGCGTATGTTGCTCGAAGAAGTAAACGCATATCTCAACATACAGCTAGATACCGCAGAAGTAGATACGATCGCTGGCTGGATTTACACAAAAATCACCCATCCTCCGACCTTAGGCATGAAAGTGATAGAGGAAGGGTATGAATTTGAAGTTGGAGAAGTGAATCATTTACGTATTACTCGTGTCTTTGTTAAAAAAATGATAAAAGATAACAAAGAAGCATAAGCCATCAAGCAGGTCCCTGCATAGGATATCAAATAGACATGATATTCGTGGAGGGGCTTTTGTGTATAAGATTATTTCATTTCCCAAAACGCTTGGTTATAGTATCTGTGCCAAAAAATTAAAAGAAAATCAATCCATCATGCCCTCAGTTAGGCATTGTGAATCTGTTGGTTGCTTCTTAGTGGCGCAGGACGAGTTTGAAAAATTAACCAAATTAATTGGCCGTGAAGGATATACCGTATCAAATGAAGTCCAGGTGCGCTTACACAGTAAGGAAAGTAAGAAAAACAAGGAAAGTAAGGAAAGCAAGGAAAGCAAGGAAAGCAAGGAAAGCAAGGAAAGCAAGGGAAGCAAGGGAAGTAAGGAAAGTAAGGAAAGTAATGGGAGTAAGGTGAGTAAGAAAAGTAAGGAGAATAAGGATCATAAGGAGAATAAGGATCATAAAGATCATAAAGAAGAAATTCCATGGGGGGTAGAGCATATAGGGGCTCCTGCCCTGTGGCATGTAACAAAGGGTAAGGGAATTAAAGTTGCCGTGATTGATACTGGTATTTCATCGTCCCATCCAGATTTGAAGGGACAGATAAAAGGAAAAGTGTCAGTGATAGCTGGGGCGGGACGGTTTAATATGGGAGGACACGGTACGCATGTGGCGGGAACTATAGCGGCTGTAGCCAATAATCGGGGGATTGTTGGCATTGCTCCCGAGGTTGATCTTTATGATGTGCAAGCGTTTGGAGCGGAAGGAACAGCTAATATCAGTGACATCATAGCCGGGATCAATTGGGCTATCGAGCAGAAGGTGGATATTATTAACATGAGCTTTGGAACGAGTGAGGATCATCCTGCTTTCCATCAAGCCTTACGTGTAGCCTCCAGAAATGGAATCATACTCGTAGCGTCCGCAGGGAATAATGGTAGGGGTCTGGAATATCCCGCTGCCTATCGTGAAGTAATCGCGGTAGGTGCGATCAACCAACAAGCAAAGCTAGCTGAATTTAGCGCGAGAGGCAGAGGAATGAATACAGTTGCCCCTGGTGTTGGCATTAAATCTACCTGGCTCAATAAAGGGTATCGTACGTTGGACGGTACTTCTATGGCGGCTGCTCATATTTCGGGACTATATGCTTTACGTCTAGCGCAACAACGTACCAGAGCCATGAATCGCTTCAACAAAAGAGCGAATAATCGTTCGTATAAGCAAATAACTAATCAGGGAGAAGGACTTGAAGAAAATCACGTAAGGAAACATAAAAAGAAACATGAAAAGAACTTTGAAAAAGACCATGAAAAAAACCAAGCACATACCTTCGAGAATGAATCTGCACCCATCCGTCAAAACAGATTCGATCTTCTTTCTCTATTTAAGAGACGCTGATATGCAATGAAGGGATGGAAAAAATGAATGCATTATGCGCTTGATTATTATGTAAAAACAGCTCCTTCTTATCAAACAGCAACTTCTATTTTTAAAGATGAGTGGATTAGTATTTTTCCTGCACAATATCAGGTTGAGGGGGGCTTTGCTCCTTTATTTGAAGATGCTCGTGCTATCTGGGCGATTGATAAATTAGGAGGAGTAGCAGGTAAATCGGTACTGGAGTTAGGACCGATGGAGGGGGCACATAGTTATCTGCTGGAAAAAAAGGGGAATGCCGCTAGCATTCTTGGAATTGAAGCCAATACGAAGTGCTTTTTACGTTGCTTGGTAACAAAAGAAGTAACTAATTTGCAACGTGTGCGTTACCTATGCGGAGATTTTGTTGAATTTTTAAAACAGACAGATCAGACTTTTGATGTTTGCTTTGCCTCTGGTGTCTTGTACCATATGGTCAATCCGATTATGGTGCTGGGACTATTAAAGGAACGATGCAAGAAAATGTACTTATGGACGCACTATTTTGATGAAAATATCTTACAGCATTCAGCTGATTATCGTCTGCGATTTAGCGGAAGCCAATCTGCTTCAGAATATGGCTTTGCTCACACATTATATCAACATAATTATTTGCAAGTACTCGATAGCAAACTGTTTATTGGGGGCACACTTCCTTTTAGCAACTGGCTCAGTAGACAGGACTTACTTGCAGGCTTAAACCATGTTGGTTTCCAGATAGACGCAATCAGCTTTGACGATCCGATCTATCCTAACGGTCCGGCTCTTGCCATAGTGGCAAGTGTTCGGGAGTAACGAAATGAATGAATAATTCAAATTAATAACCGGGGAAAATAGCATAACTCGTATGGTAGTAAGGCATCATACGAGAGGGCTTACTTCCTCGGTTTTTTATATGAATGAAAGCAGGGAGGAGAGGTGAAACTTTCCAGTCGTTTTGTTACAATTACTAGATCAGATGGTTAAAGGAGATTGGTATCATGCGTATTCTACTTACAAATGACGATGGCATTGAAGCATTAGGTATACGAACCCTTGCGGAAGCCCTTCTTCCTTTACAGGACCTTGAAATTTATGTGGTTGCCCCAAGCGAAGAGAGAAGCGGAGTGGGTCACGGTGTTACATTTCGTGAAGCATTAGCTCCTGCACCGCATGATTTTTATGGGTTACCAGTAAAGGCCTGGAGCGTAAATGGTAATCCTGCCGATTGTGTAAAGGCGGCCTATTACCTCTTATTTAAAGATCAGGAGCGTCCTGATCTTGTGTTATCAGGAATTAATGTAGGGGCTAATTTAGGAAAAGATGTTTACTATTCAGGGACATGTAGTGCAGCTCGTGAGGCAGTAATTTTAGGCATCCCGGCTGTTGCTTTGTCCTATGATAATTATCATAACCCGACAAGCTTTGGAGAAGTGGGAAAGATTATTGAACCTCTGCTAAAGCAATTTATGGAGCAGACGAAGCAAAAACAAATGCCTCCGAAAGTGTTCTGGAATGTAAATGTACCTGATTTGCCTAAAAGCCAGATAAAAGGCATCACTCCCGCTGTGTTAGCGTTTGATTTTTATCACGACGTCTACAGTCCTTCAGATTCAGGTTATTTTCTGGGGAGAGAGTATCCCGAACGCTTGGAAAAACAAAGTACAGAAGAGGATTTTCAACTATTAAAACAAGGATATACGACAGTTACTCCTATTCATATTGATTCCACGGATCGTAAATTATTGGAGCAAATGAAAGAGTGGCCACTTTTAAAAAAATAACCTAAGGGGAGAGTAAAACATGGCAGAAATGCAGATGCAATCCTTACTTTCTTTCCCTGGACCGTCTCCTGATGCTCAAACATCAGGGGAGGTTCTCTCTACAGATTTTTATGCTTCCCTATGTCAAGTTGTTCATGAGGAAGGCTATCCCTGTTTCGGGCGATTAAATGATCAGGGGGTAGCAGAGCTTTATCTGGTGTTTGAAGATATTGACGCTTTTAGTCAAGCAGTGGAGGGACTTAGTACGGTCGAGTTTCGCACGTATAAGGAGCAATTGCTTCTGATCGTATGGACAAAATATGATGAAAGTACTCCACTAGGATTCCCGCTTTCGTTTCTTCCGCATGTACCTGTTGAACGTACTTGGCTTCATGCATTGTTAGAGCAGCCCGATCTGGAGCTGTTTTTTTTAGCAAGGGAACAAGACCTGCTGGTTCACATCTTCACGGAAGTACTTACTCTTTCATCTACTGAAAGATCAGATGTGTATCAAATGCTACAGGAGCTAGATGCGCGCATTCACATATTAGAAGGAGCAGATGAACAAGAAGGTAGGAATGAGATAATTTCAAAATCTGCACTAGAGTTACCAGATGATCTATTGCTACAACAGGGAGAAGCATATGATTTTCTTTATCAGATTCATCTGCAAAAGCATCAGGATCAAGCAGAGCATGTCTTAATGGAGAGCTTGTATCAGGCCCTGCATATGCTAAGTCGGCATCCTGTCAGTCATATTCGAGAAGCGGACCTTCTTGTTTGGGTCTATGGGAATGAGCAAACGTTCTCGATCTATACAAGCCCTTCCTTACGTTCCATGTACCATACGCAGCAGGATGATCCGTTTTTGGAATTGTTTCGTCGGTTTCCTGCTTTTCAAAGCATTCGGGAAATATCTCCATTAAAAGAAGGCGCGTTTCCGATTTTTCAACGAGAAGCGGGATGCTTTTACCATCTGGAATTAAATCATGAGATGCAAAATAAGCTTGCTCGACTTTTTTCTCATATAGATCAAACAAGCGCGAATCCATTTGTCTAAACATACAGAAAACTAGACATGTTTCAACAAAGGATTAGACAAGCCAAAATGCGAAAAAGAGTAAAGATAAAAAGCGATGGGGGTGTAGGTAGTGAATTCTTCCCAACAAGGTAGTATCGCACTTATTTCTCAATCCTTTCAGGGTCTACAAAAAGAGGTGGAGCAAATCGCTCAAGCCTTGTCTCTTCGCACAGAGGGAGGAGTACGACTTTCTATGCCAGGAGAGACGTTTGCAAATACCTTTTGTGCTGACTTTACTCTTTGGGATTTGGCTGGCGTCATTACGCTGAAAAGCAAGCCGGGTAGATATGGTTTCAATCGTGACAATAGGCAAGACATTCCGCTAATTATGAGATTTTCAATCTCTTACAATTCGCCTAGGGATGCAGAAACCATTAAACAGAGGATTAACGAATATTTCTCATATGAAGCAGAGGTTCACTGGAATGTCGCTTCGACCGAGCAAACGAAGCAGATGGATTTAGCGGTTCATTTCGAGTATCAACCGCAACATGATATTATAGATGCATATATTCGTTATGTGTTGGGCATGATAACGGGACGAAATACGGCTGCCTAATTGTGGGCTGGAAAAAAGGGCGCTCTCTGAGAGGGTCCTCTTTTTTACGGATAGGAATAAGAAAGGACTGAATCTATTGGTAAAACGCCTATTTATTGCCTTGCATGTTCCGACCGATGTAATTTCATACATTGAGGCTGCTCAACAACAGGTGAAGCAGGAGCTTAAAGCTGAGCGATGGCAGCCTTTACATAATTTACATTTAACCTTGCACTTTCTCGGAGATGTTGATGAACAAAAAATTCCGGAGCTTAAGAAGGATATCCAGATTGTTAGTTCCATTATCCGTCCTTTTTCCTTGTCTATTGATCATTTTGGTTCGTTCCCCAAGGGAGGAAAACCACGAGTATTGTGGCTAGGACTGCAAGGGGATATAGAATCCTTGCAACAGATGCATCTCCTGCTGGGAAAACGCCTAGATCGTCATGAAAGCCTTCCGTATGACAAACGACCATATGAGCCACATGTAACCATAGCCCGCAAGCCAAAGTTGCATGAAGAGCGTTCCCTTCCATTAGCAGATTGGTCACAACGTTTTTTACCTCATCCCAAGCCTAGCTGGAAGGTAGAGGGAATTACCCTATTTCAGTCGGAGTTACGCCCAGAAGGAGCTATTCATACTCCACTATTCACCAGTTTATTAGGCGAAACAACGAATTTATAGAAAAAAACGCCGTTTTGCCGTTCAAATTTTCTCACCATCTGAATAAACTTAATAAAAACAGAAGATCACGAATGTGTGCGATCACAATGAGATGTCAGATGCTGAGAAAGCGGTGGAAATTCAAAATGAGTGAGTTTACTACCGGGGTGTTATATCCAAGACGATACGAAAGCAAACTGATTAAACAACTACCTGACTCAAAGCAACCGTATTTTCATAAGCGGCTAAACGATGAATGGAATGTATTTTTTCTGGAAGATGAGTGGGTACAGACGGCGGAAACCCTTCAATACCTATTGGATTTATCCAAGCTTGGAGTGGCTCTGCTGTGGTTTCATGATGCGGAGGACAGCGGTTGGGGCTTCCGATTATTTGAAGGCGGCTACGAGGTATCGTCTGCTACGATTAGCTATATTTTAGATATGGAATTAGCGGAGATAGAAATGAAGCGGAGATATCCAGATCTAATAGATCCAGATGATTATATGAAAGAAGAAGACCTACGCAAAGAGTACGATGAACTAATTGATACAATCATTACCTCACAGATATATCGCCAGGAAGTGCAGAAGGGATTATCTCGCTGTAAGCCACAGTTGTTCCGTTCCTTCTTGTCTCCCAAGCAAATTCAGCAACTCCATTCATTGTTTGACACAAACATTCTAGTCGAAATCGATTATGAAACGGGTAGCAGTCTACTGTATGATTCAGTGGATTTGTTTAAGGAAATCTTAGGGATTGAAGAAATGATGTGGGTTAATTATTCGTATTTAGCAAGCGGCGGAAGAGATAGTGGGTTGGCATGATGCTGTGTAAAAAAATAGGGATGAAGCTGATAATCTACCCAGTAAAAAGCAAGGAACAGAGGCTTTGCCGAGCAATGATACAGGCAAGGCCTTTGTTGCGTTCGCGTTTAACAACTACGGCGACCCATTGATGAACAAATGAGCCGCCGATAATCGTCTACGCCTCTGATGCAACAGGCTGAATCCATTGGGCAAAAATAGTAGGCAGATTAAGCAAGAGGAGTAGACGTTCTCCTTCTTGGGCAATTCCAGCTAAATTGGAACCATCTAAGCCTGCAACTACTGGTGGAGCCGCTTTTATGGAGGAAGGTGCAATTTTGGCTACTTCTGATACACCATCCACAACGATACCTGCTTCAAAGCCGTCTATTTTAAGTACGATAAAACGACTATCTTCAGTAAGCTGAATGGATGGTAGTCCAAACATTTTACGGATTTGCAAGATAGCAAGGATATTCCCGCGTAGATTAATGACACCTTCTACATACTCTGGTGATTTAGGAACCTTTGTAATAGGCATTGGCTTAACAATTTCCAGGACATTCTCCAATGGAAAACCGAACGTTTCATTACCCATGGTAAATAAGATATAAGAAAGGGCCTCGACATCGCTCTGAGATTGGTTGAGGCCTAGTTGATCTTGATTTAATTCCATGAGGCTTCCCCCTTTCTATTTTTCCTTCTAAAAGTATGTTTATTATATCATCTCAGATGGAATCTGGAATCGTTGCTTTTAGAAAAGCACAGTTTCATGGGCCGTGTATGATGTTCGATTCCATTAGAATTAATATTTGTAGGATTGATTAAATAAAAAATAATAAATATATATAAATATTTTTTAACGCAATGAAAAAGTTGGTTTTCCGGTCTACGAAAAGATTGTCGTGAAATAGCCAAATCCAATGTTTTTGTGGATTTCAGATAGAGAAATTACCGAAAAATACATTATTTTCCTAATCCATTGAAAATGGCATGGAGTTTTTTTACAAGCATCAAAAGTTGCGAGATTCTGGCTGAAAAAGATACTAGTACCTATTTTTCGCTGATCATTATTGTCGAAATATTTAAATATAAATAAAAGTTAATAAAGAATAAGCAAATACCATTTTTTTGAATTACAATATATGTATAATTAAATTATAAGATGATTGAAAAGTTAAAAGTGTTAGTTTTATTCTAGCGTAAAAAAGAGGTGAGTAATGAGCGGAAATTGCAGTATTTTGTCTATTTTGCAAACAATGAATTGGAAAGCCCCGAACAAACAATCATGAGTGAAACGTTCAAAATTGATTTAGGAGGGACTATTAGAATGTTTACAAAAATGAGTCTCGTGCGAGGAGAGAGGGAGCAACATTCACCTGACCAACAAGCCCTTGAGCTAACGAATGCAGAAAAATCTCTTTGGATCGCACATCAGATGAATCCAGCGTCATGCAATGAACCGCTTGGAGTTAAATTGAAAGGGGAAGTTTCTCTAATCCTCTTGCAGGAAGCTTTAGATCGAATTGTTCAACGCCATCCGGCTTTGCGAATGATCTTTATTTGTCAGGATGGAGAGAATCCACAAAAACTAATTTTACCTCAAGTGAATGTTCCAATCACTCCGCACGATTTTACAGCGATTTCACCGATAGAGAAAGAACATATGATTCAGGACACGTTAGAGCTTTTACGTATAGGACCATTTTCGTTGGAGGAAGGACCATTATTACGCCCTCATTTACTTAAAATAAGTGATGAAGAATATCTATTTTATGTTGTTTTCCACCATATCATTTATGATGGCTGGAGCTCTGGTATCTTCTTACGAGAACTATCCGCCTTCTATACAGCTTTAAAAAAGAAGGAACAAATTGCTCAAGACAAGCAGGACGATACAGTAATTGCTAAACTTATACAAGCTACTGAAATAGGAGCATTAGCTCATCATGAATCCGATACATACTGGGCAAATAAGATGCAAGGCTCTATTCCTTACGTGGGATTTTCCTCAGATCAATCTCCTGCTAAAGGCTTGACCTATCAAGGAGATTACATAAGCTGTATCATGGACTCGGCATTGATGAGGAAGGTTGAAAAAATCTCAACAGACATGCAGATAAGTGTGTATCGTGTTATGCTAACGGCTTATTTTATCCTTTTACATCAAATGACTTTGGAAGAAGATATCGTGGTTGGTATGCCTGTGAATCTGAGACCTAGAAAAGGCTTTGAGGAAATTTTTGGCTATTATATTAATACTCTTCCTATCCGTCTTTCTTTAGCTGATGTACAAGGTTATCATCAATTGCTCAAGCAAGTTGATCAAAATGTTAGAGAGGCCTTGCAGCATCAACATTATCGAAGTGAATCTCTGATCGAAAACACCGATTCAACTGAAAAGGGAGATAGACCAATCGTCTCTACGGTATTTAATATGGTAGGTCTTCCTACAATCGAATTTGAAGGACTTGAAGCAGAGGTAACTTATCAATTTAAACGTACTACTCTTTTTGATATTGTATGGCGAGTAGTTAAAAGCGAAGAGAAGCAATATATGATAGAGATAGATTTTAATACGGACTTATATCATTCGAATACAATTGAAAATCTACTTCAACGCTATATTCATGTATTAGAAAACTTACTTCAAAATCCCGAAGCATCACTACATACATTGCCATTTCTTATTGAACAGGATTATGAAATTTATAAGAAAATAAATCGCAATAATTTGGATTTTCCGACTGCAAAAACGTTGGATCAGCTTATCGATGATCAAGCTTCTCAATTCCCAGACCGCCTAGCCATTACTATGGGAGAGGAAGCTATTACCTATAAACAATTGCAGGATCGGACTAATCAGCTTGCTCATTATCTTCTTCAACATCATTTGAAGAAAAGTGAGCGGGTTGCATTATTAATGGATCGTCATATTGACACTATTATCGCCATGATAGCGATCTTAAAGGCAGGTGGAGCCTATGTTCCTATTGATCCAGATTTTCCTGCCGAGCGTATACAGTATATGGTTGCGGATAGCGAAGCAACCCATCTCATTACTAGAAAGAAATGGGCTCATAAGCTTCCGAATGATTTTGGATGCTGTTTATTGTGGGAAGAGATTCCAACAGATCTTCCTGTTGATTCAGTTGAAGCGTGCCATACTCCCGAGGATATTGCTTATATGATCTATACCTCAGGCTCGACCGGTAATCCAAAGGGTGTATTATTGTCCCATATTGGGGTTGTAAACTTAATTTATTCCTTAAAGGATAAGTACAAATATACAGAAGAAGATGTTTATTTACAGTTTGCTTCCCTTATTTTTGATGCCTCTGTGTGGGAAATTTACTCTAGCCTATTATGTGGTGGAAGACTTCACCTGCTTTCAGACCTAGATCGAACATCTCCAGAAAATTTTGTCCTGACCGTAAACAGCACCAAAGCAAATTATTGTGTTCTTCCTGTCATTTACTTTAAACAGCTATCGCAACTGCCTGAGGAGACTTTAGAGCAATTACATTCACTTAAGGCTATTTTTATTGGTGGTGAAACCTTATCCCCAGAAGCAGTACGTATGTGGCAGCGTAAGATAGGAACGAGAATTCTAATAGCTAACGCTTATGGACCTACAGAGGCTACCGTTTGTAAAACGATCTATGATATTACAGAATTGTTGCCAGAGGAGCAACAAAGCATCCCAATAGGCAAGCCTTTGGCAAACAGTGAAATCTTTATTTTGAATAAACATGACATGCTCTGTCCGCTAAATGTCCCAGGAGAAATCATTCTTGGAGGTGTAGGACTAGCAAAAGGGTATTTAAATCAAGCCGAACAAACAAAGACGGCTTTTGTTTCACTTGCTCTTCCTAACCAACTGGAGAAAAGGTTTTATCGCACCGGGGATATAGGGCGTATTCTACCAGATGGTAACTTGGAATTTATGGGGCGCATGGATCATCAGGTGAAAATTAGAGGCTATCGAATAGAGCTAGACGAAATTGAAACCGTATTATTACAGCATCCTAAGGTAAAGGATTCGGCTATTGTTGTCTACAAGGATGATCATGATCGTTCCAGATTAGTAGCCTTTTATATGACTGCTGATTCTGATGGAAACGTACCAGTGGATGAATTGGTAACCTATCTGAATCAAAGGCTACCTGTATATATGGTACCGGAGCATTTCTATACTCTGTCATCAATGCCTCTCTCACCTAGTGGAAAAGTGGATCGTAAGTCATTAGCTCAACAAGCTAGATCACTTATGACCACGGAGAGTAGAATATATATCTCACCCAATACGTCTACAGAAAAAGCTGTAGTAAAAATATGGGCGAAAGTGCTTCAAATAGAAGAAGCGAAAATCAGCATTAATGATGACTTTTTTGCACTGGGAGGTCACTCATTAATAGCTATTAAGGTAATCAATCAGGTACAAAAGCAATTAGAAGCCAAAATCGAGCTCAAGGATTTATTCCAGTATCGTACGGTAGAACGCCTGGCAGTATTTATCGACGAGCAGGCTACTACAAATACTGCTTATCAAGTAAGTAAGGATATAGATAAATTGCCGCACGTTATTGAACAGGAGCATTATACATTATCGAATGCTCAGAAAAGGCTATGGTTCTTGGAAAAATGGAATAATAGTGTAGGCGTGTACCATGTTCCGTTACAGATGAAAATCAAACCAGGCCTTGATCCTGATTTATTCAGACAAGCTCTAGAAATATTGATCAATCGACATGAGATTCTGCGTACTACATTTGTGGAATTTCAGGGCGAACCTAGACAGGTTATACACAATTCTTTTGAGTTAGCACTTTATCATAAGGACTTGTCTCATTTACACGAAGAACAACAGAAAGCCTTAATCGAAGAAGAGATAAGAAATGATATGAAAGCGCCATTTGATTTGTCTAATGGACCTTTATTTAGAATCACGTTATATTCGCTTTCGGATGAGCTAAGCCATCTCTATTTAAATTTTCATCATCTCATCACGGATGAATGGAGTATACAGCTACTCCTGCAAGAGTGCATGGAGGTTTATCAGGCTCAAGAACAAGGGAAGAAACCAAGCTTACAGCCTGTTGAGCGTCGATATATTGATTATGCAGAATGGCAGGAACAAAAGCTTAGAGAGGGCTATTGGAAAGCGGAAGAGGCATACTGGCTTGAACAGCTAAAAGGACCTTTGCCGGTTCTAGAACTGCCTTTGGATTTCATTCGACCTAAGGAACAGACCTTTGAGGGCGAAACCGTTGATGTTCCTCTTACTAAAAAGCTCACTCAGCAGTTAAAAGAAGTAGGGAAAGCTGAAAGTGTTACGATGAATATGCTATTATTGTCTGCTTATTTCAAACTATTAAGCCATTTCTCTGGACAAGAGGATATCATTGTAGGGACCCCTATCGCTGGGCGAATACATGAAGCGGTAGAGCATATTCAAGGCTTTTTTGTAAATACATTAGCTATCCGGATGAATTTCCAAGGTGTGGATACCTTACACCAGCTTATCCAAAAGGTAAAGGAGACCACCTTAGCGGCTTATCATCACCAGGCGTATCCTTTTGATAGTCTAATAGAGCTAATCAATCCTGATCGAATGGAAAATCAAACACCTATCTTTTCAACGATGTTTACCTACGAAAATGATCTGAATCTACAGCAGGGTGACTATCAATTAGAAGTGCTCCCATGCGATATCAATACGAGTAAATTTGATCTTTCTCTAGCCGTATATGAGAAGAATCAGCAATTACATCTAGCGTTTGAATATAACAAGGATTTATTTACACAAGATACCATTTCTCGATTTGCTGGTAGCTTGGAAAAAATCCTAGAAGCATTCATCAACCAGCGTTTGTCTGCTCCACATCTGCTGGATTTATTGACAGATGAGGAGAAACAACTGTATCAGGAAGTAAACGGTACAAAAGCTGCATATCCTTTTGAGCAAACGATTCAGGAACGTTTTTATGAACAAGCAAGCAAGTATCCTAGTAAAATCGCAATTTCAATGGGAGAGCAGTCTCTCACTTATGAAGAGGTAAACCACGCATCCAATCAGGTAGCTCATTATTTACGTTTTACCGGGATGAGACCGCAAGAGAAGGTAGCTATATTACTTGATAGAAGCATTGAGAGCATTATTGCTATGTTAGGTATCTTAAAGGCAGGAGGAGCTTATGTTCCAATTGATACGGGCTATCCAAAGGATCGTATTGAATATATCTTAGAGGATAGTCAAACCTCATACATGATTACAAGAGATGCTCACATGAAGGGATTATCACGTTATACAGGTGTCATCGTGCGCATGGAAGATGTGTATGAGCTTGGACAAACCAATCATGTGGAACCCTTAAATACTGCAGAGGATATAGCTTACGTCATTTATACATCTGGCTCGACAGGGAAACCAAAGGGCACATTACTGCGTCATCGTGGGGTTCTTAATCTGATTCAATGGAGGAAGGATCAATTTCAGGTAAATTGCGAGGATACTTTTGTTCAGTTTGCTTCCTTTAGCTTTGACACCTCTGTTTCTGAGATCTTTTCAGCCTTGTTGCATGGAGCTAGATTACACATTTTATCTGAAGATGAGAGATATTCTGTCAGTGCCTATGCTCTTGCGGTTCAAAAGGTTCAGGCTACAATCACGGATGTGCCAATTGTATTTTTCCATAACGTAATTGCTTCCTTGAGTAATACAGAAGCAGAAATGGTAAAAACGCTGCGTATGATGATGGTTGGAGGAGAAGCTCTGCCTGCTGAATCTGTACGAGCATGGCATAATAGATTTGGTCAGCAGACGTTGATTATCAACGAGTACGGCCCGACTGAGGCTACTGTTTCTGCAACGTTTTATCCAATTCATCGGATCGAGCCTGAGCAAAAAAATGTTCCAATTGGAAAGCCGCTTGCCAATACCAAGATTCACATTCTCCATTCTCAAAAAACGCCGTGCCCGATTGGAGCAATTGGTGAGATTTATATCGAGAGTGTTGGACTTTCACCAGGGTATTGGAATCAAGAGAAGAAAAATGAAGAAGTATTTATCTCAAATCCATTTACTCATGAGTTTGCAGATAGACTATATCGCACAGGTGATTTAGCTAGATGGTTACCTGACGGCAATATTGAATTCGTGGGTAGAAGAGATGATCAAATTAAAATTAGAGGTTACCGTGTAGAACTAGGTGAAATAGAAGAAACGCTTTTACAGCATCCATTGATCCATCAATCTGTTGTGCTGGCAGTAGATTCTGGAGCAGAGAAAGTTCTTGTTTCCTATTACACTACGAATAGTCAACAAGAAATCCAAGCCAGCGAGTTAAATTCCTATTTATCTGGAACGCTTCCAGAATACATGCTTCCAAGGCACTATATTCATCTGGAGGAACTACCGTTAACTCCAAATGGTAAAGTCGATCGAAAAAGCTTGATGCAGAACTCCCCGAATTTCGTGAAAAAAGAAAGAAGCTTTACTAAGCCTGAGACGGAGTTGCAAATAGAAATTGCGCAAATTTGGGAGCAGGTATTGGATGTGAAGCCTGTTGGACTAGAGGATGATTTTTTTGAGTTAGGTGGACACTCCTTAAAAATCATGCCAGTTCTGGTACAATTAAAGCCTAAATGTCCGATGATTCGAATTCAGGATTTTTTCAAATTCCGTACAGTTGCTAAGCTTGCTCAGTATTTAGAAGAAAAGCAAGAACAAAGCACCAAAAGCACACAAAGCATAGAACAATCTCCAATAGCTACCAAACCTGTAACGAATCAGATACAGAAGAAACGCGAAAAAGTGTCTAACATCACTGTAAATGTACCAAAAGGAGTTTTCCTTACAGGTGCTACTGGTTTCTTAGGTGCCTATATTCTAAAGGAATTGCTTGAAATACCTTCAATTCCTATCCACTGTCTCGTACGTAAAACGGGCGATGCCTCGATTGATAGAAAACTAGAGGACAAAATGGTGTTCTATTTTGGACAAGACGTTCTATCGCAAATGAAGGGTAGAGTTTTCACGGTGGAAGGTGACTTAAGTAGCAAGGGCCTTGGGATGGATTCTTTGGTATGGGATCATTTAGCCGGAAAGATTGATTCGGTTATTCACTGTGGAGGAGAGGTAAGACATTATGGAGATCGTGAGCATTTTCATAAAGTAAATCTTGAGTCTACAAATGAACTAATTCGACTATCGAAAAAATTAAAAGCGCGGTTCCATTACATTTCCACATTAAGCGTGGTTGGGCATTCTATCCACGATCCAGCAGAATTTATGTTTTATGAAACCGATTTTGACCGTGGTCAAGAGATAGAAAATGTCTATGTCGAAAGTAAGTTTTTATCGGAGAAAAGTGTAAGACAAGCGATGGAAGAGGGATTGGATGCAACCATTTACCGAGTAGGTAATCTGGTTGGACATTCTGTGACAGGTAAGTTTCAATATAACATTCATGAAAATGCATTTTACCGCTTGCTGAAAGCCATCTTCTTATTACGAGTTGCGCCTTCAATACCTGGCTACATGGATTTAACGCCTATTGATTATGGAAGCAAGGCTATTGTACAACTTTCGTGCCAGCTAGAGACAATCGGTGAGACGCTGCACATATGTAATCCAGCTCAAATTACCTGGGAGGATTTTATCCGTAATATACAACAAGCTGGATATCCGGTTTCTCTCATTCAGGCGGAGGAGTATATTCAGACTCTTTATCATGGAGATCTTTCTGACGAGCAACAGCAGGCATTAGAGTTGATTCTGCCTTCCTTAGAAGCTAGTGAAGGCATGTCTATTTCGATACCTGACTGTGCGCTTGTACAAGAATTTTTACAAAATACCGCCGTTGTTTGTCCAAAACCGACAGAACAACTTATAAGAGGTATGATCGAATATGCTGTAGAAGTAGACTTTTTTCCTGCAATACAGGAGACTATCTTAAAGTAGCAGTAGCAGTAGCAGTAGCAGTAACAGTAACAGTAACATAGCCACTTTTTACGGCCAATAAAAAGCGTGTAGACCTTTGTATCTGAGGGTGTCTACACGCTAAAGGCTTATCCATTTTAGAAAAAGGATAAGCCTTTTCTTTTTCTCTATAGATAGAGATTAGGCTCCACGGCAAAATCGAAGTCCTCAATATCATAAAATTGAATCGGAATCACATATTCCAGCAAACGATCCTGCCATTCGGTTTGATCAGTAATCAGAGGAACGTCCCATTTCATTGCTGTTAAGATTAATTCTGTTTCAATGGGGTCAAAAATCTCTCCCCACATGGCGGTATCCTCCGCTTTTACAACGGTAAAGTGAACAGTATCACTATGTTCAAAGGTAACAGTAGACCATGGTGCTACCAATGATTTTTCCATCATTTTACGTCGAAACGGATTGCTGAAATATTGGAGCATGTCACCAATAATTTCCCTTACCCGTTGCTCTTCTTCCGGGTCATGCATGATGGGACTAGAATTTCCGATAAATTCGTCCAGTTCACGGAGAGTAGAAGAAGGGATGAGATATTCGACAGGCTCGCTTGGCACTAGTAAATTGCCATATATAGCTAGCATGATGGCTTCAATCACAAATGGTTTCTTCACTTTTGTCTCCTCCTCCTTACTCATCCATCATACTGAAAAGGATGCTTGACAACAAGTGGAGTTACTCGTATGATGACAATATAAAACTTAAAAGAACGCAACTCTCAGTCAAAGGGGAGTAGCTTTTACAGCAAAGTCGTCATTACAGGATGTATATCCTCGGCTTTGTTGGCAACTGATCGTTGTTAGCAAGACCTTTGCCTATGTACAGGATATGTACGTAGGTAAAGGTCTTTTTTGTTGTCAATCATGACGTTTTCATGAAGAACCAGCAAAAGATCAAAGTAAGGCGTTCAAGGGTAAGATGAGCCCACGTGAAGGGCAGGGAGGGAAGAAATTATGTTTGAGACAGAATTTATTATTCAGTTACTGATGATCATTGCTATTGACATTTTGCTTGGTGGAGACAATGCAGTAGTCATTGCCATGGCAAGCCGAAACCTGCCGTTGGAGCAAAAGAAAAAGGCGATTTTCTGGGGAACAGGGTTAGCTGTAGTTGTTCGTGTAATTGCAACGATTGCAGCAGCTTATTTGTTACAAATTCCATTCTTATTTGTTATCGGAGGTCTTTTGCTGGTTTGGATTTCTTATAATCTATTGGTGGAAGATGGGCATGAAAAGGGTATCAAAGCTGGAAATTCGTTAATGGCAGCGATTCGAACGATTGTGATCGCTGATGTAACAATGGGAATTGATAACGTTGTAGCAATTGCCGGCACTGCTCATGGTAATATGTTGCTCATTATTATTGGCTTACTAATTAGTGTACCAATCATGGTATGGGGAAGCACATTAATCCTCAAGGCGATGGATCGCTATGCATGGATTCCTTATGTAGGGGCAGGAATTCTAGCCTTAGCAGCAGCTAAAATGATTACGCATGAGGCTCATCTACAACCGTTCTTCGATGCGAATCCTTGGATAAGCTATCTACTGAAAGGCGTTATTATCGTAGGAGTAATCGTAGCTGGTTACTGGCAACGTAATCGGATGGCGAAAAAAGCCAGGGCCAACCAAATTATGCATGAAGAAAAGAGTTCTCATCATGAAGTAAATATCGGATCGTAAAAAGAATGCCGGATCGTAAAAAGTAGCCACAGGAGCAGTCATGCTCCGTGGCTCTTCTATTTTTTGAAAAAGGGAGTGTTGTCTAGGGGGTCCGAGTCTGCCATTCACTGCGTAACATCCCCATTTTGATAGAATCATAATATGCACCACGGACGATTCTTGCTTGTCGTATTCGCCCTTCCTCTTGCATCCCACATTTTTGGGCTAGACGCATCATCCGTTCGTTGCCTGACCATGTCGAGATTCCGAGACGAACCACATCCATTTCAGTAAACAAATAATCAATCCACGATTGAAAAGCAACGGTTCCGTAACCGCCAGACCAATAAGATGAATCATAAATGACAATGCCTATCTCGCACCAATTAGTCGCTTTGTCTACCCAGTAACGACCTACCGTACCTTTTAGCTCTCCATTGATTTCAATCACTAGATTCCTGCGGGGAATAGTTGTGTTTACTAGGAGTAAATCCTCATGATACCGTTTTTCGTATTCCTCTACAGGTACATAGTCAACAGGCTGATAAGGCCCATTCCAATTTTGAAACTCCCGGTCAATAGCCGCGTAGTTATAGTGCCAGATGAGGGGGATATCCTCTGGTTGAAGATCGCGAAGAATCATATTTTGGAGGGCAGGATTTTTTATTTGTACATACATGTTTGTTCCTCCTATCCAGCATTCGGAAAAATTTTTTTGCAAAAGTGATAATCTTTTATCATTATAAGATAGAGAGCTAATAGAGCAAAGTCAAAAAAAATACCGGCTTATGCCGGACCTGAATAAAGACAAGGGTCTCTACTCTGAAATGACACTATGGTTGTTACTGCGGGTAAACCAGCGAAAAGGATTAAGTGACCATCTGCTTTCATAGCGGTTGGAGCGTTGCTTACGACGTGTCAGGCGCTGATGCATGAGATCCATTTCAAACGTCACACGGCGCATTTCCAAACGAAGAGCCTCTTGTTTCTCTTCAATTTCAGCGATTTTTTCTAATATAGAAGCCTGCAGCTGTGGCAGCGTGGATAGTTGACTTATTTCTTTTTGGAATTGAAGAAGTGTATCCTGTACGGTTATTTCAACCTCTCGAAGGGCATTTGTAAGAGGCTGACTAGGTAATGCTTTCGATCCGCTAACCTGTGTCTCCCCGTTTGCTGCTACTTCATTATCTAAGATTTCAACAGGAAGGATGCCTTCCTCCAGCATGTCCCGCTGAATCTCTTTTAGGGAGCTGTTCCCGGAATCTTTGCGTTTTTTTGCTTCTTGCAGCAGCGTGAAACCATCTGTGCTAATTAAATAATGTCCCTGTGGATTTTTTTGTCGTTGGCTTGTCGGTACGAATAAGTCTAGCCAATTACGCAAGGTCCGAACATGCAGGTCTAACTTTTCCGCTACTTCTTTAGAAGCCATCCAAGTATGCAGCATTTGCTTCATGTGATCACTCTCCAATCGTAATTCCTCAAAGCAGATTTTTAGACATTTGTGACCAGCCAAAATACAACAGGACAAAGACGTGCTGAATAGATGTTGGTTCCATTTTCTACAGGTATTATAGCACCTATTTTTCCCGGAAAAAGGCAATCGACAAAGGTTCTAAAAACTAGTGATCTTTCGGCGAATTTGGACAAGTATAGGGATGGATGTCTAGCTTTGACAAGAACAGAGGAGCATAACTATCTATCAGTAAGCGTAAAATGAATCAGATCAACAGTTTGTCCGATTGTGGATAAGGAAGGCAGGGCATGAAATAATGTGGCATCCTCCAATATCAATTCTGTTGTTACTGGTTTGCGCTGCTAGTTTGCTTGGCAGTTTTACCATCTGTTTTCGCAAACAGTGGTCCGAGCAGGCATTATTTGTGATGATTAGCCTAGGAGGCGGCATTTTACTTAGTTTAACCGTTTTGGATCTTCTGCCACATGCAATGGTAGAAGATGCACATCAATTTCTGCCACTGGTATTGGTAGGCTTTATGCTACTATTCCTACTAGAAAGCATTCGACACGACCAAGGAAGGCCACATACGAATAACCTGATCGGCATAAGCTTTGGATTTTTTATGCATGCCTTTTTTGAAGGTTTTTCGATCGCAGCAGGATTGGATAAGGATGCAGGTCTTGCTTTTCCATTACTCATAGCGCTTATCCTGCACCGATTGCCTGATGGAATTACGGTATCCTCACTATTGCTAGCAGCTACAGGTAAACGTGGAATGGCCTTGCTTGGGGGACTTGGTTTATGTGGGGCTACCATTCTTGGAGCTATGACCTTGCGTCTGGCCGGACATTGGATTTCCGAAGCATGGACGAGTGCGGGACTAGCTTTGTCAGCTGGGGTATTTTTATATGTAGCAGCGAGTCACTTAGTCCCTCTTATACAAAACCGAAATTATCCTAAATTAAGCCTTTATTTTTGTGTATCTATGCTACTTTACATGGTTTTTTCACTTTTTTTTCATACACATCCTCACTAAATGACGAATCAAACTACTAGCGATAACTCGTAGAACAAGCTAATATAAGTTATAATGTTTGGAGTATGTTGGGAAAGAAAGGGGTTTTTACATATGAATTTATTGCAAGGTAAAAATATTTTGGTTATGGGTGTAGCGAATCATCGCAGTATCGCGTGGGGAATTGCCCAGTCCTTGTCGAAAGCGGGAGCGAACCTGATTTTCACATATCAGGGAGAGCGATTGAAAAAGAATGTAGAGGATTTGGCTGCAACGTTGGATCAGCCTGAGCAGCTATTGTACAACTGCGATGTGACCAAGGATGAAGAGGTAGCAGCATTATTCCAATCTATTAAAGAAAAAGTAGGAGTATTGCATGGCATCGCTCACTGTATCGCATTTGCTAAAGGGGAAGATCTAAGCGGTGAATTCGTTGATACCTCCCGTGACGGATTTGCGTTAGCACATGACATCAGTGCGTATTCTCTGGTAGCGGTAGCTCGCGAAGCTCGTCCGTTAATGACAGAGGGCGGTAGTATTGTTACGTTGACATATCTTGGCGGTGAGCGTGTAATCTCCAATTACAACGTGATGGGTGTAGCTAAAGCGGCTCTCGATATGAGTGTACGTTATTTGGCAAGTGATCTTGGCAAAGATAACATTCGCGTAAATGCGATCTCTGCTGGTCCAATCCGTACATTAGCTGCAAAAGGGATTAGCGGCTTTAATGCGATCATCAAAGAAATTGAAGAAAAGGCTCCTTTACGTCGTACGATTGATCAAACAGATGTAGGCGACACTGCTTTATTCTTAATGAGCCATATGTCTCGTGGTATTACTGGTGAAGTACTACATGTTGACGCTGGCTACAATATCATCGGTCGTTAAGCTAGACTACTAAAAGAACCCCCTATGGATTGCCGTGAAAGTAAAGTTCAGTTCTGCGCTTAGAACAAAACCTTATGCCGGCTAGCATAGGGGGTATTCTTTATCGTAACATGGTTCTATTCTGGTTCTTTTTTTCCTCGCCCCATCTCCGAAACAAAGCGGGACATACGTGTTTTACGACCGAATCTCTCAGTAGGTACACCAATAAATAAATCATGTCTTGCACGTGTAACAGCTACGTACATGAGGCGACGCTCTTCCTCGATAGCGTCCTTGTTCCCTTGGCGTGCTTGATCCATAGCAAAATCATGAGGGATTGCCCCTTCTACCACATCCACTAAGAAGACAGTATCGAATTCTAAGCCCTTTGCTCGATGAATACTTAGCATCTGTACGGCATTGTGATTGTTTTGTGGCTGCTTGCGCCATTCAGCTTCCTTTTTTATCATCTCATCAATATAAATGAGGAAATCTTGAATGCTAGTATGACGTTTCGCTGACACCAATAACTGACGCAATTCATCTGTGGAGCGTTCCTGATCCCGTTCTGGACGATCTTTATCACGCTTTTTTACGTAATCACGTAGCTTAAGGTCCTCATAAATCGTTTCAAGTGCATGAACGGGAGTAGCGTTATATAAGCTATGTAGCGTATCTATTACTTTACGCATTTGCGCCCGTTGAAAGGTTTTTAGATGGGTTAATTCGGGAAGCACGGTTAACTGCGAACAATTATTTAAGATCGATTGACTTCGAATATCGTTCCAAACGGTTGGTGATAGATAAAGCGTAGGCAATATTTCTCGCAGCGCCGATTCATTTTCACGATCTACCACCAGTCGCAGGTAACCGAGTGCCCAGCGAATCACTTGTTTGTTATAGAAAGGCTCATCCTCTCGTGTAAAGGAGAATGGAATATCTGCCTCGCTCAGACGTTCTAGCAAAGGGCGTGTAGACTCGTAGGTACGAAACAACAGCGCAAATTGGTGAGGCTCTGCTCCATTTTCTATACGCAGCTTAATTTCATCCACGATCCGGGATGCTTGTTCCTCTTCATCCGCTGGCTGGAAGAGGTAGCAAGAGCCTTCTTCCCGGTGAAATGACTTTAGTTCCTTTTTCCAGCGAGTACGATTGTTCCCGATCAGGGAGTAGCCAAGACCCACGATAGAAGAGCGAGAACGATAGTTTACTTCTAATGAAATGGTCTTTGCATTAGGATAGTCAGCGGTAAAACCAAGAATATAGCGTGGATCACTGCCCCGAAAGCCATAAATAGACTGATCATCGTCTCCAATTACGCAGAGATTGTTTTCAGGAGCAGCCAGTAACTTTACTGTTTCATATTGAACGCGGTTAATATCTTGGAACTCATCAATCATAATGTATCGGATGCGTCCCTGATACAACGACAAGATATGCGGATCGTCTTTTAGCATTTCATAACAGCCAATTAGCATATCATCAAAGTCAAACCAACCGTGCTGTTTTTTTAGCTTTTCGTAGAGAGGGTATAGTTCCTGTGCTTGCTTTTCTTCCGGACTGTCCGCTGACAATAGCTGGGCATCGGAAGTGGTGATATATTCATTTTTCCAACGGCTTATGATACTCAAGACTGCCTCAAAATCCGACTCCTTGACTATCGGATTCTCCATCTGTGCAATAGCGCCAGTTTCACGTAAAAATTTACGCTTTTGCCATTCTTGCTTTAACAAACGTTGCTGATCCCAGCGTTCAGGCTGATGAAATAATAACATTCGGTAAAATAAGCTATGGAAGGTACCTGCAATCAAAGCTGATGCCTGATGGGAAGGCAAAGATTTCATTAAACGATGTTTAATTTCTCCGGCTGCTTTGGTAGTAAAGGTGACCACCATGATAGAGCGTGGGTCAATATTCATCTTTGTAATTAAATGGGCAGTACGGGCAGTCATAACACGAGTTTTGCCACTGCCAGCACCTGCGAGAATTAATAAGGGCCCCTCGGTACAAGTAACAGCCTGCTCTTGTGCAGGATGTAGATCTGAATGATAACGTTCTTCCAATACCTGTGTGCGTTGTTTTGGTGCAATCAGGGTACGGAAGCTTTTAACAGGTGTAGTGGGCGCCTGTGTCACAGCCGTTGCTGGAGGTGTAATGCTGCGTCCTTTAGGTAAGCGAAAACCACCGACTATTGAATCATTGGATTGATCATGATTAGCAGAGGCTTGTACAGATTCCAGACCTGATGCTGATGTAGACTGTTTTGCTTTAGTTGTACTATTGCTGCTCGCAGCTGCTAATTCTGTCGTGACCAACGCTTGTTGTAAGTAGCTATCCAGTTCGTCTAGTGAACAGGGAGCAGTATGTACATGAGTAAAAAATGGCTTACGGCTTATGCCAGCAACGATCTGAACAGGTTGTCCACAAACAGGGCATGAGAGTTCCCCTTGCTTCGCATACATGCGCCAAGTGGGAATTTTTGCATAGTTGTCTTTGCGTAACAAAAGCAACTCATCATTGTACTTGGCAATATTCAATATAGATTCACTCCTATACAAACGGAAATGTCCCTCAATGATAGAGGGACATTCCAGTTATCAGGCTTGCAATAGGATATCGCCAGACGAATCTTCTTGTGCTGGCTCTACTTCAAGCTGTTCAATGGCAATTCTATTTATTCGGTGGTTATCGAATTCTGTAATCGTAAACTTAAAGTTATTATAGAGAACAGACTTTCCAGCCGTCACTTCTTCACTTAATTGGCTGTATACCCAACCTGCAATTGTATCCACATCATCGGAAACCAGCTCGATCGGCAAGATATCATTCAAGTCGGTGAGCAATGTTTTACCAGATACCGATAAAATATTTTCCGCTTTGGTCTCAATTTCAGGACGCTCAAATGTATCAAATTCATCCTGAATTTCGCCTACGATCTCTTCTAGGATATCTTCCATGGTAATGAATCCAGCAGTACCACCATATTCATCAATGACGATTGCGATCTGTGAACGGCGCTTTTGCATCAGTCGCAGAACGTGGCTCACTTCCATGGACTCTGGTACCGTTAAGATAGGACGCAAAAAGTCATGCAAATTAGCTTTTCCTTCTGTGAGAGCTGCTAGATAGAAGTCTGAAGTATGCACAAAACCAATGATTCTGTCTTTGTCGTTATGAGCGACAGGAAAACGAGTATGACGTTGATCACGAATCATTTGCAGGTTTTCCTCAAAGGTATTGTCATCATATAAGCAGATCATGTCAATTCGTGGAATCATGATTTCACGTGCAAGACGTTCGGAGAAATCAAAAACATTATCCACAAGCTCCATTTCTTCGACATCAATGTGACCGCTTTTGTGACTTTCATTTACCAACAAACGAATTTCTTCTTCTGTATGGGCCGTCTCATTTTCAGAAACTGGCTGAATGCCCAAACGGCGCAATAAAAAAGTTGCTGCACCATTCAGTACCCAAATGATTGGATAACTGATTTTGTAGAAGAACATGAGCGGAGCAGCCACCAGTAGTGAGGTTGATTCCGCTTTTTGGATGGCGACCGACTTTGGTGCCAATTCTCCAAGAACGATGTGCAAAAAGGTAATAATACCGAATGCAATCGCAATGGAAATAGAGTGTAAAAGAGCCTCAGACGCAATCCAGTGACCAAGGAGTGGTTTGACAATCAGATTGCCAATCACTGGTTCCCCGACCCAGCCAAGTGCCAAGGATGCGAGTGTAATCCCCAATTGGCAAGCGGATAAATAAGCGTCTAGTTGTTGTGTTACCTTTTGCGCGTAAACGGCGCTTTTGCTACCTTCGTTAACCAATTGGGTTAAGCGCGTTTGACGCACTTTTACCAAGGAAAACTCGGCTGCAACGAAAAATCCGTTTAAAAGAACCAACAGGATAGCTACAAATACTTGGCCTGCTATTAACAGTAGGTTCGACGGATCTATCGGTATACTGTCCAAATGGTTTCTCCACCTTCTAGCTTGTAGAAAGGGAGAACTCACCTCCATCTTTCGTTGAATTTATATATGATGTTGTAGATTATGAACGTTTGGACAAAAGATGACATATTTAAATGCCAAGGAAAATAGAAAGTTTATATAAATTGTTTACACATTAGTATACCAGCAGGTGAATTGGATAGTCAAAACCAGATATCTCTAATCTTGGCAGGAAAAAGCTGCAAGCATCGCTGTGGCTCCTTTTTTCTGGAAATCATGCATGTATTCATTCATTCTGCCCCATTTTTATGCATGGAAAGCAAATGCTCCAGCTATGGTGAGCAAACACCCTAAATGCCTGTAGAGTGTATTAGCATTGGCATCATGATAGCAGGGAACAGATCAGGACTGACTGATGTAGTCTTGGATATACTACGGTAAAAAAGCAAAGAAAGGGTTGGACGAATTGTCGCAGCCCTTGTATGGCATTATACAAACATATTCACATGCAGCTCAATTTGGGGCAAGCATGATTGGCAGCAATGCCCTCATTTAATATTGTCGACTTCAGCTTTATAAAGGAGCTATTATTCGAAAACGAACGGTTAGAATCTATTTACCTACAGATAGGGTCAATTGCATACCTGAACTGTGTAAGAAATGAAAGAGGTTACCTACAGATTTGTGAAAAGGAAGATTACCATACAAAATAAGTCTAGCTAGGTACTTCGTATGACTTTCTGGAGACTGGACGGGTCTTTTATCCACAGGGAAGGCTTGAGTATTCTTTCGTAGGAAATCAATTTGGTATATTACTTCAAAATGGATACATATTTGCTTGCTAAAATAGATGTGAAATGTGCTAAAAATCCCCCCGCCTATGTAGAGTGAAATTCGTTTATGTTATGATAAAAGAGCTGGTTTAATGCCTTATTTACCAGTTTGTTGATGAGGTTTGCTTAAATAATCGGCGATTTCAGCTAATTTATGTTCCGCTGCCGCCTTTATTGCCCGGGGAATCAAGAGATCTTCTTGGGATGTTCGTAAGGCCGTCTTCAATTTTAAATAGGGGGAACCAATTTTTATCGTTTCCTCGTTTTCACATTCCTTGGGGACTGTATGACGGGTGGGAATCTGGAGATTATAGGTCATCCCTGTTGATGAATCGTAGATCATTGCGTTATAGGTGGGTGAATCTTGGCTCTTGCTCCGATGAAAACCTTGCTCTAAAAGCGTCTTTTCTACATACCACAATGGCTGGATCATACCTACTAGAGTGTTACATTCAAGTTGCACGAAGACTCCCTCCTTGCTTACTTTCCGGTTATAACTTCAGTTATATGTAAGCGCTCATTTTTTCAGACTGCTTTTTCTATAGATTAGGAGCCATTTGGGATTTTATCTATAGAAGTAAGTAAAATCAAGTTTAAGTTTTCTAAAATTGGGGTGATTGATGATGGAGATTTCATGTGATTTACATACCCATACGTTGGCATCTGATGGAACAACGACACCAGCAGAAAATGTTCAGCTCGCGAAAGAGGCAGGCCTTAACGCCGTTGCTATTACAGACCACGATACAATAGCAGGAATAGCAGAAGCGATTCAAAAAGGGATGGAGCTAGGAGTAGAAGTGGTGCCCGGTGTTGAAATTAGTACTGCCCACGAGGGAAAGGACATTCATATCCTTGGCTATTTTATTCCGTTTGAAGACCCAGCTTTTCATGAAGCATTAGCACAGCTACGTGATGTGCGTCATCTGCGTAATCTGAAATTGATTGCGCGACTTCAGGAGATTGGAGTAGATATTACGGTAGAGGATGTCTATCGGCGCAAAACCTCTGATGATAAAAATATAGGTCGTCCACACATTGCAGAGGAATTGGTCATAAAAGGGCTTGCTACATCCATTGATGATGCATTTCGGAAGTATTTGGGAGAAGGTGGCGCCGCTTATGTAAATGTAGAGCGGATCGAACCATTGGAAGCAATCAACATGATTAAGAAAGTTGGTGGTGTGGCAGTTATTGCTCATCCTGGCTTATATCAGAACAACGAATTGGTAGAAGAGCTAATTGTGTATGGGCTAGATGGCATCGAGATCAACCACCCTGACAATTCAGAAGATGATAAGGCAGTGTATCGACAATTTGCAGAAGAATATGGATTGATTGTGACGGGTGGCTCTGATTTTCATGGATACCGTGGGAATCAGACATTTCATGCACCACTGGGAGCCTATGGCACATCTAGTGATGCTGTTGATAAAATGCGAAGACTAGCAGCGTTACGACAACAAAAATAAATCATATCCGCTATGAAAATAAAAACACGCAGGAGAACAGAGGATTGTCCCGCGTGTTTTTTGTTTGGATAGTTCACTATCTATTCAACTGTTTCTTCATCATGATATGATCGATGCCGGCGTCATCAAAAATTTCACCGTAACCCTCATACCCCAATTTCTCATAAAATGGCTGGGCTTGTAGCTGAGCCGAAAGCTTGAGCGTTGAGTTCCCTTGCTGGACAGCGATTTTTTCCAGGTGAAGCATTAGTTCACGACCCAGGCCTGTCCCGCGGGTTTCTTGTTTGACAGCAACACGTTCAATTTTTCCCACTCCTTGTTCAGGAGAACGAAGGCGTCCGGTAGCTACCGGTTCGATATCTCGGTAGGCTATAACGTGTATGGTCGGATCAGAGAGCTGGTCGTGCTCATCAATTTCCAGATCCTCCGGTACCTGTTGTTCTTCTATAAAAACAACACGGCGCACATGCAATGCATCTTGCAATTCTTTGTCTGTGGTTACTTGGCGAATGGTATACATTTACTTTCCTCCGAAATATAGTAAGAATAATCTATTGTCTATAGATGAGTAGATGATGTCAACATCTCAAATCTGTTTATAAAAGCAAACAAGGCCATAACGAGCAAGGCCTTGTTTATCCAATTTCATTTGAAAATAACAAGTTAGGCTAATGGAAAGCTTCTTACAATCGACCACTTACCATCAACTTCTTCTTTTAGTACATGTAGATCTGTTATTTCAGAAGGAAAATCGAATTTCATCATGCCCAACTGATCGACAACATCCTTTAATTCAGACTCACTTAAATCACGTCCTATGGTCAGATGAGGGACGAAGGCAAACTCTTCCTGATGATCACCGAAGTATCTCATAATGCTGGCATGCAAGTTTTCAACAGCTTCTTTGTTCTGAAAGGATAGAAAAATAACGTTGGTAGTAGGATGGAACGTAGAAGCCCTGTGGAAATTAATAGAAAAAGATGAGGTTGATTTTGCGATGTCTTCCAATTGAGCGGACAAGGCAGCAATCTGCATATCATCCGCTTCAAATGCCTCTTTTAACCGGATATATGGCTGAACCAAGGCATAGGCAGGGTCGTACCGTTTACGGTATGAGTTAGCGACTTCTTGCACTTCTTTTGATGGGAAAAGTACGATACTATATTTCATGGAAAACCCTCCTCCTCATATAAAATGCCCATTAAACGCTTTTCTCTATTTTAACAGAAAATTCTTTCGGTGTATAATGTTGCGGTTGTCTTGTATATACTTGCCTTTTTCAGGAAACCCTACTGGAAAAGGGGGTGATACATATGAAAAGTGCTGTTTTGATGACGTATGCTTTTTTAGGAATTGCCATGCTACTTGTACTGCTCTTTACGATGCTTTGGGTTATTCTTAAAAGTGATAAAACCGTTATAACCAATGGATCTGCCCGCTCTCAATTACGTGACCCGACAGATCCTGCCACTAGAGAATAGAGCTATCATTTGGGCTTATCTATCTTCTTTGCTACGAGTAAAAATAACGAATAATCTGGGGCAGATGGGCTTGCCAATGCTCCCATGTATGGTCGCCTTCGCTTATTTCTAAGTGAAAGGTGGCCTTTTTTTGTTGCAATAATTCTACAAAGCGTTGGTGTGGGGTAAATAGATCAATCGTTCCGTAGCTTGTAGAGACAGCCGTTTCTTTGGTACCAATCTCCAGATAAAGAGATAATTGCTCAAAGGACTGGCTATTTGCCGCTAAGTTATAAAAGGATTCATACAGGGCTCCTGACTGAGAGGCTACATTACCAAATGTATGAGGATAACGGATAGCGGCCGCTAAGGAAACCGTACCACCTAGTGAGTCACCGATCAGTGTCCGTCCACCACTTAATGGCTCTGTAGCAAAATGCTGATCCATATACGGCGCTACTTCTTCTGCCATGAAGCGTATATAGGCATCAAATTCCTCGCCATCAGGATGATAGCGTGAGCGTCTTTTTTCCTTTTCAACGGGAATAAACACAACGATGAGATTCTGAATCTCCCTTTTATCCAGCATACTGTTAAGCAAACCTGGCAGGCGTCCCAAGCTCAAGTAATCCCGTCCGTCCTGAGCGTATAAGACTGGATAAGAATACAGCGGTGAATAAAAGGGTGGTGTATAAATAAGTAGCGTTTCCGTGGTGCCCAGATATTGACTAGCGAGAGTCACTTCTGACAAGCTACCTTTTGGAGTCTGAGAAGTAGACATGGGATAACCTATTTTACTGTATAGGGGAGGGGGACGGCAAAAGGGAAATGGGCTTAAACTTTTAGAAAAGCAGGCTGTATGAAGCAAAAAAAACAGCGATTTGCTTGAACCGGGTAACCAATGAGGGCAATACGGTCTGATCGAACAGTGCAGAGAGTCGCAACCCACACAGAATGTGATACTATATAAGATGTATTCATTATTTTGCCACTCATGTGTGTAAGGAGGTTGGCTGTATGAAAATCAAAAGGGTACACAGTAAACAAGTTAGAGATGCAGCTTTAGCCAGCTTGACAGAACGAGGAGTATCCATTGAGGCTATTGCAGAAATCGTACACGCGATGCAATCGCCCTATTACCCTACTCTGGCCATGGAGGCTTGCATAGAAAGCGTTCAGGCTGTTTTAGAAAAACGTGAAATCCAACACGCCATTTTAGTGGGCATCGAACTGGATAAATTGGCTGAAAAAGGTTTGCTTTCTGAACCTTTGCAATCCATAATCGCAGGTGACGAGGGTCTTTTTGGTTGTGATGAAACATTGGCACTTGGTTCCGTTTTTGGCTATGGCAGTATTGCTGTAACAACGTTTGGGCATCTAGATAAACAAAAAATTGGCATTATTAAACAACTGGATAATAAAACAGAAGGGAAAGTAAATACCTTTCTGGACGACATGGTGTGTAGCATAGCCGCTAATGCATCAAGTCGAATGGCGCACCGCCTGCGCGATGAAGAAGAAACAGAGGCAGCGAGAAAGCAAGAAGAAGAATCCGATCAATTGCGGATCAACATTGGAATGGCAGGTCAGCAAGCAACTTCCGATCAGGCTGGATAAGCCATTACGTATTATTTTTTGAAGAGCGTAGAGATTATGAAATTTCTCCCATGAAGGATAAAAGTAGAAAGCACCTGAGCCAGTTTTTTGGCAGGGTGCTTTTTTTGTGAGGGCTGGCTTATTTGTTATTTCTAAGGAAAGCAGCATGGAGGTGGAAAAGGAAGATATAAAATGATTCTTAGAAGGTAAAGCAGGATGTTTTATTTACGTAAAGCTTGTAAACATAATGTTTTTTCTATGAAAGAAAAAAGAGGTTATACGAGAAAACATGAATAAAAAATAAAGAGCATGAATTTTTGATTAAATATTCAAAAAATAATTGACAATTGCACGCAAAAGGGAGAATATGTAAATTAAGGTGATATTATGAATGAGGAGTGAAAATTAATGCGCATATCTAAGCTGTATCATGCTGTAATTTGTATTACTCTAACTTCTAGTTTATTACTGCCTATCCCTATGTTTTCTACCAAAGCCTTAGCAGCCGCCCCTGCTCCTACTCTGCATGACGAGAATCCCCATGGTGCTTTTGGTGATTGGTATACGGGAGCTATTCCGCCTAACGCTTCGCCGGACAAGCCTGTCATTTTATTCGTTCAAGGACTTCACGCTACCTACAAAAAGTTTTATCGAGACGGCGGCTTATATGAAGCAGCCTACAACTCGGGGTACCGCACTGCTTTTGTGCAATTAAGAGATGCTGATGGTGATGGCGGCAACATGTATACCAATGGAGAAAAGCTCGCTAAAGTGATTAAAAAAGTAGCCGATTATTACAACGTAAAACAAATCGCAATTGTAGCTCATTCTAAAGGCGGCGTTGATACACAAGCAGCCCTCATTCATTATGGTGCGGCCCCTTATGTTCATACGGTTCATCAGCTTGCTACTCCTAATAAAGGCTCTGAGCTGGCAGACTTAGCCTATTCCTCGTGGTTCTCCTGGCTCGCCGAAATTTTAGGCAAAAAAGATGATGCCGTATACTCCTTACAAACCTCCTACATGGCTAATTTCCGCAAGCAAACAGATAATCATAGGGATATCAACAAAACCAGAACCTATATGGCAGCAGGTACAGGGGATGATGGCATATTTACAAAGTATTGGTTCGCCCATGCTGTTTTACCAGGTGAAGACGATGGAGCCGTTACCGTTGATTCTGCTTTTGGCTTACCCTATGGAATTAAAACCTTTAAGAAAAATATCTCTCATACTGCTATTACCGATGCTAAACACGTATGGTCAGAGGTAGAATCCAATATACGTAAAAGCTCGAAAGAATTACAACCCAATTTTGCACAGGAATTAGACAGAGAATATCAATTGGACGAGGAAGAAAACACTCCAGCCTCAATCGTGAGCAATACAATTGTAAGAGGCGGTAAGATTAAAGGAAAGACGCAGGATACCTTCTTGCTGGAAAGCGGAGTTAGTCAGATGATGGTAGATGTTATGACAGCGAATGAAAAGACAAAAGTTAAGCTGATTAGCCCATCAGGCAAGGAGTATACGCCAAAGAGACTAGGAGACAGTGACTTTGACTCTGAGACTGACGTGGATGGGGACGAGACTCAGGAACTGTTTGCAAGTGCGATCCATCATGGATTTAAAATTGATGATCCAGAAAAAGGGAAATGGAAGCTTGTTGCGTCTGGGAAAAACGATGCCTACTTTATGTTTGCTCAGGTAGAGAGTGACCAACCAATGGAAGTAGTAAGTGAGAAAAAAATCTATGAACCAGGTGAGCGAGGAGAAATCCGAGTCGAATTACCTGAAGCTACTATTAAGAAACAGGCAATTGCTAATGTTAGCATGGTTGAAACAAAGAATCGACAGCTTTTGGCCGCGGAAAATTATCTGAAAATTAAGGAAAAAGACGATGAGATTCAAGGAACTTTTAAAGCTCCACGGGAACCAGGGGTTTACAACATTTGCTTAGAAATCACTGGGGTAAATGAATTTGGGGAAGAGTTTTCACGGTCGGTCTGGTATAATTTTGCGGTCATCGATGAGGATGCAGAGGAAGAGCTATAGGTATATTTTGTAATACATTTTTCATATTACATTGCAAAAATAGATGAATGGTACAATTATGATATTATTATTAAAAAATTAAATTCTTTATTGTATGCGTTTACATTGTGTGATATCATTCATTATACAAAAATGAAAATCAGTTATACGGCGTGTTACTAGTACGACTAGGCATGAGCTAAAGGGTGAGTAGATAATTCTTTCTGCTACCTTTTTAGTTCATGCTTTTTTGCTAGCCATTTTCCTTATGCATGAGGAGGATCGTGCAAAGCCGTGCTTCTGATTAACCTAACAACATAGAGCTGCTCATAAGGAGGAATTTTTTATGATGTTACGCAACAAAAAATTACTAGCTAGTGTAATTCTAGCAGCATCCCTGGTAACAACGTCTAGTGTATTCGCGAATCCAAGTACGACTACTGTAAAAAATGATGAGCCTACAAGCTACCGTATTAACCAGCTAAAAGAAACAGCGATGTACTATTACTGGCACGGTGGTGATTTAAAGAAAGCAGAAGCGGAGATTTTTAAGGGGATTACCTTAAAAGGAAAATACGATGTTGTTGAAAACGCTTACCTAGAAGCAACTATGCTTGACCCTTTTGATAATGACCTGAAATTCGGACTAGCTTCTACTCAAATCATTCAAAAGAAGCTTCCGGAAGCATTAGAGACCTATAAGCAAATTCTGAATCTTGACCCTACTAATTTTAATGCTAATTTGTTATACGGTGTTTATTCCAAGGTTAATGGTGATACAAAAACGTATGATGCTCAAATGGCCAAATTAAAGAAATTAGATGAGAAAAAAGCAAACGAGTACGCAGCAAAGCTTGCCTCTGCTGAAGCTTATATGCAGACTGTTTTTAACAAGGACGTACCAAAAGGCTTGCCACAAAAAGATCATGCCATCGTCATTCTAGGCTATGCGCTAGCAGAGGATGGAACCATGCGAGAGCCATTAATTGAACGTCTAAAAGCAGGACTTGCTCTAGCAAAGCAGTATCCAAATTCTAAAATCATCGTAAGCGGCGGTGTACCGAAAAAAGGGGTAACGGAAGCGGACGCTATGAGCAAATGGCTCATGGAGCAAGGGATTGATAAGAACCGTATTCTATTAGATAACAAAGCAACCGATACCGTTGAAAATGCGCTTTTTTCCATTGCAATCATGGAGCGTGAAGGCTTAAAGGATATGACACTGGTATCCAGTGCGAGTCATATGCGTCGTGGATTAAGTGTGTTTAAAGAAGCGAGTGAGCATTATGCGAAGCAATTGGGTAAAAAGAACGATCGCAACATCACTAATATGGTATATCTAGATTATAAATCCATGGAAGAAGCCCATAAAGTAACAAAGGATGAGCAGTTAGTT
This sequence comes from Brevibacillus sp. 7WMA2, assembly GCF_010748895.1. Taxonomy (NCBI): domain Bacteria; kingdom Bacillati; phylum Bacillota; class Bacilli; order Caryophanales; family Paenibacillaceae; genus Brevibacillus; species Brevibacillus sp. 7WMA2. Next base: position 2,800,745 of record NZ_CP048799.1, on the reverse strand, counting down.
ATTTACCGTGATTTATTGAGAACAAGCGGAATTTGGGCGTACCCTGGTATGCAGCGCTAGGCGTTATTTTTTACTTATTGTAAGCTATTCAGTATGATCTGAGGCTTTTGTTAGTAGAATAATGCTGATGTTACAAAACAGAATTGGACATTAGGATAGATGTAACTAGCAGAGAGCGCACGCTGTTATTTTATTTCTTTAAGTAAAAAAGTCAAAAGGCTGTGGAGCCGTCTTGTCTGTAGGTTTATCTGTGGATGAGACGGTTCTTTTTACGTGTATTTTTTAGTGGGATTTCATATAATTAACTTTAATTACATACAGAGGTATATACTCACAATAATGTTTTTTAAAAGAATTTTCCTAAATAGTTACATAAAGGCTGAAAAAAAACCGATGTAAATAATAGATATAAAGTCCTAGTCAGCTATACTGTCAGGCTGATTTACTATCAAGGGAGGGCATAGGCTAATGAAATGGCTAGACATACGAAATAGTATATTTAATCGAAAGACCTTGCGGAGTAGGCTGATGTTCCTGATTATTGTTGTCCTAATATTACAGGGAATCCTCATCGGCTATTCCTCCTACTACATTTCGAAATGGCAATTGGAACAAAAATTAGAGGAAACAGCTAAATCGAATGTAAGTTTATTGAACCAAGCAATTGACCAGATTATCCAATTAGAGATTGCTAATCTCGATACTCTGGTCCTACAAATTACCTCTAGTCAAATCGACACGCAGAGTCCTGAGCTTCGAAAAATAATGGAGGACTTTGCAAAACAGCATCCTGAGATCGAAATCGTAACAGTTGGGAATCAAAATGGTGCATGGATGAAAGCTCCTAACCCAGGTAAACAAGACTATGATCCACGAACGCGAGATTGGTATAAACAGGTCATGAAGGATCCGAGCGCCATCGCTATCCATAATCCTGTCATTTCGATGACAACAAAAAATTATGTATTGAATATCGGTAAAGCGCTTCCAGATGGACAGGGTGCCGTAAGTATTAGTTTAAGCATTAATAAACTTCACGAGCTAGTGGGAAGTGTAAAATTTGGTTCTGAAGGATATGCGTATCTGCTAGATCGTACGAACAAATTCATGTCCCATCCTACACAAGCCATGGGACATCAGGTAGATGGTGAGCAATACACATACATACAACAAACCGATAAGGGCTCGATCGACTATGATTCCCCTGAGAACGGTAAAAAATTAAAAGCAGTTTTTGAGACCAACCCTTTAACAGGCTGGAAGGTCGCAGGGGTCCTTTCAAATGAAGAATATGCAAAGGCTTCTGCCCCGATTCTGAACCAAACGGCCTTCATTTTAGTTGTCTTTCTCGTAGCCGCTTCGATCTTAATATTTATCTGGACAAGTAAAATTACAAAACCAGTAGAACTACTGGCTGTCGCTGCTAAACGAGTAAGCGATGGTTATTTAGACGAAAAGGTGAATATTAATCAGAACGATGAGATTGGTCAATTAGCCACCAACTTCAATGAAATGGTAGGTTCTCTGAGAGGGATTGTCACAGAGATGAAGGAAACATCTAATCAATTGGCGGCGTCAAGTCAACAAATGACAGCTAGTACACTCCAAAATTCTAAAGCGGTTGAATATGTGACTGAGCTAATAGAGGAGTCGGCAAACGGATCAAAAGCACAAGCAGTAGCTACATCTGAAAGCGCTCGGACCATGGAAGAAATGTCATCGGGTATTTTTAAAATCGCCGAATCAGCAAATGCCATTGTAGATTCATCGGCAAAAACCTCAGAGGATGTACAGAATGGTAATCAAAAAGTAATAGTAGTGACAGAACAAATGGAAGCGATTCGTCAATCTGTAGAAGAATCCGCAGGTATTATGGAACAATTGCAAAAGCATAGCGGACAAATCGCTGAGATGAGTACAGCTATCGTTGATATTGCGGAGCAGACGAACTTGCTATCGTTAAATGCAGCGATTGAAGCAGCACGGGCAGGAGAGCAGGGAAGAGGCTTTGCTGTTGTTGCGAATGAAGTCAGAAAGCTTGCAGATCAATCCAAACAAACGGCAGATCGCATCCAAGAGATTATCATACAGGTAACGAGCTTGACCCAGAATGCATCAGAAGTCATGAAAAAGAAAGTTCATGCAGATGTCCAAAAGGGTATTGTGGTGACAACAGAAGCTAGAGAAGCCTTTACTAACATTCAAGCATCGACACAGCATATCGTTGAACAAATTCATGACGTATCAGCCATTACCGAACAAATGTCGGCAAGTGCACAAGAAGTCTCTGCCTCCATGCGCGAGATTGCCCAGATTGCCCAAGGCATGGCGACCTCTTCACAGAGTGTTACCGGAGCATCTGAGGAACAGCTCGCATCAATGGAGGAGATTACTTCATCTGCAACTGCACTGACTAAGATGGCAGAAGGAATGCGGCGTGCTGTTGAAAGATTTAAGATAAACGAATAAGAGAAAAGTAGAAAAGATAGAGGAGCAATATGGAGTGCCTACCTAGCAGGAAAGTCCTGTTAGGTAGGCACTATTCATGTAGAGATACCTTTTATTACCAAAAATAGACCTAGAGTATAATGTGAGAATGAACAAAACAGCAAAACCAGCAGAACCAAAAGTGCTGGTAGAATTGGCGGATCTTGGTAGGGAAAAGCTTAGCTTAGTAAAGAAAATTGATGTGCGTAAATATTCCGATAGAAAATAAGCTATTGGGGAAAATTCACAAAAAAAAGCAGAAAAAGTTTTATTTAACTATTGAATCTTAAATGAAAATGAGTTATACTTATTTTTGTCAACAAGCAATGCTTATATATGTTATACATAACCTTTTAAGCATAAGGGCCCTTAGCTCAGTTGGTCAGAGCGGTCGGCTCATAACCGATTGGTCGTAGGTTCGAGTCCTACAGGGCCCACCAAATACATAGTTCATTCCCAGAAAAATTTGATCCGGTAGCTCAGCTGGGAGAGCACCATCTTGACAGGGTGGGGGTCGCTGGTTCGAACCCAGTCCGGATCACCATAACAGAAAAACCGCGTCATATCAACGTTTTATACACGCAGGACACTACGTTGGACATATCGAAGACATACCGCAAGGTGTAGGCGATAGGTTCCGCAGGGTGTAGCTGATCGTTAAACAAACGCTCTCTTTCCGTAAACATACTGGAAGGGAGCGTTTTTATTTTGGATAGACGAAAAGGAAAGCGTCAACGAACGGAAAGATTTTCGGTAACTTCTGAATACGCGTTAGACGCGTTGTTCGAGAGATTTTATCACGCTAAGGTTGCGGAGGGAAGAAAGGATCGAACACTCGCAAGCTATAAAGAGAACTACGGATTTTTTGTAGAATACATGGATTTACGCGGGTTAGGTAGAGATGTTAGAAATGTGGATACAGAAATGATACGGGGTTACATCGTTTGGATGCTCAAAGAGAAAATACGATTCGAAGGGCATAAGTTTAAAACAGAAGCAGAGCAGACGGTAGGGCTTACTCCTACGACTGTGAATACGCGACTGAAAACGATGCGAACCTTTTTTAAGCACCTTACAACAGAGAGCTACATTTCTTCCAACCCTTTTGAATCTATTAAAAAGGTCGAGGAAGATGAGAACGAGATAAAAATAATGAGCGTTGAACAACTACAGACCCTACTAGCCATGCCGAATCAACGTAGATATAGTGGGTTCCGCGACTATGTGATTATGAATGTCTTGATTGACGGGTTCTTTCGTATTAACGAGGTACTGTCGTTAAGAAAGATGGACATTGATTTTGTAATAGGAATGATCACGGTACGTGCCGAAGAGTCAAAGAATCGAAAGTCACGCTCTGTACCTATAAATAGACATACTCTTCGATTAATACAGGACGTAATAAAAGAAAACGAAGACTTTGACACGGATTATGTTTTTCTTGCTAACTACGGCGAACCTTTGAGAGATGGACAATTTCGGCATCGATTAAAGGAATATGCAAAGCAAGCCAATATTCCGATACGTATTCACCCGCACCTGTTTCGGCATACGGCCGCGACAATGTTTTTGGAAAACGGTGGAGACTTACGTCATCTACAAATGATACTGGGACACTCAGACCTGCGAATGGTGATGAGGTATACACATCTATCCAAGACCTCAATTAAAAATCAACACGAGAAGTATTCACCTTTAAATGACGTCATAGGAAAACTCAATAAAGAAAGGAAAATATTACGCTAGTCCTTCGGGGCTGGCGTTTTTTTGTTCAGAAATTTTAGAATTGTACTTAACACGTTGTCACTGTAAACTAAAGAGAGAGAGGATTGACTATGAGAGGAGGGACTGCATGGCTTTCTTAGGACTAGCTTCTGTGCTATTATTTTTTGTTTCCTTGATAATAATTATTAACCCCAAATGGCTATCAAAAGGGAATTTTGTTTTGACTAGGAAGAGGGGTACCTTGATTCTGTTATTATCATTCATAGGTTTCATAAGTGCTTTTACTTTAGACAAACCAACAGGCCTTTCGTCACAGCAGGCGACAACTAGCAAAGTACAAAATGAGGAGCAGACGAAAACAGAAGAAGAACAGCCTAAGATACAAATTGAGGACGCGATTATAAAAAGAGTGACCGACGACGTGAAGAAAAGAGACTTCGTTAAGGACGCGGCGATTATCGTAGATAAGGATCGAGTTAGTCTTGCGGTAATCGTTGGTTACGCTGTCAATAAGGAGACTGCAAAACGTATCGGGAATAACTTTGTGCGCACTCTTGGATCGGCAGCAGGCGGGAAATCCCCAGAAAAGGACTACTATGGAGAGGTCTACGATTATTATGATTTGATAATTACAGTCGCAACACCTGACGAGACAATAATATCGACAGGGGCAAAAGTTACGAATGCACCCGGTATTAAATGGGATAGCTAAGGAGGTTTTCTAACTCCTTGGCTATTTTTTTTGAAAAGGGTACTACGGATATCAGTCTGGGGGGTTCATCAATAAAATCTTGTTATGAAACGTACCAATTTCGACTACCTCATACCCCTATTAATAGTAAAGGGTGTAATAAATGCTAGATGAGTGAAATTAACTTATTAAACGTGTACCAAATTTTTGAGTTTTTGTAGTCTCGTAATTATAGACATTTGTTAAAGAAAAAATTTTTTAAGGTTTATGTCCCAATTTTAATAACTCCATTGCCCTATTAAGAGTAAAGGAACAAAATTTTTTCTTCTAAAAGTGTGCGAACTCATCATCGCGTACGAATAAACAAGTGTAAACATCGGTTGGAGGTGAATATCCGAGTGGCAAACGTATACATCCGAGAGGGCACGCTACGATCCGGCTTTAGTCTCGTTTACCACGACATATGGGACGTATACCATCCGTACATTGGCGACAAGGCAACGCTTTACTATCTGTTCCTCTTACGTTTCCGCAATAACGACGAGTCATCGTTTAACCACGGCAAGTCATGGAGAGGGCGCAAGGGCATCGTTGAAAAGTTCCAGATGAGCTACTCGACGCTCCCGTTATTGGACGGGATACTCAGCGCGATCGGACTGGTGGACATCGAGACACGTCCGAGTCCGAACGGAGCAGACAAGATATACTACACCGTTCATGACCCGTTGACTGAGGCTGAGTTTGCGGGAAGGCTACCGGGATTCATCGAGAGGCTCCGAGAGATGGTAGCGGCGAAGCCCGAGGTAAAGAAACTACTCGGCAAGGAGAAAGGGAGGGAGGTATCTACACACCAGTAGAAACATACTACGCTAGCGTAGAGACATACTACTCACGCGTAGATGAAAAAGAATTATTAAAAAGAATGTTTTTAAAGAATAAAAGATAGCGCATCAATCAGTCACTACGTGCCTTCTATCGCGCGGTCAACAGTGTAAATAGAACGGTATTAGATAAAAGATTATGACGCGGCAGAGGATTTATAAGAGTAGACATGAGAGCGCGAAGTAGTCTATTCGAAGAAGAAAGGATGAGGATAATGAAGGCACAGACCATGCAGGAAACCGCGCTCTCCCACAATTTAAACGTAATCACCGCGGAGATTAATGCCTACAAGAGAGTTGCGGGCGAGGCAATATTCGAAATAGGGCGGAGGCTGAAGCACGTAAAAGAGAATGATCTAGCCTACGGTCAATGGGAAAAGTGGTGTCGAGGAGAAGTCGACATGACTCCGCAACATGCCAATCGGTTCATTCGAGTGGCTGAGAGGTTCGGGGATCGAACATCGATGTTCGGACTAACCATCGCTCACCTAGATTTATTGACCGGGTTTTCCGATCGTGAAATTGAGACGACACACACAATCCCGTCCACAGGCGCGATCAAATCCGTTGACGAAATGACTGTCCGTGAGCTCCGCGAAGTCAAGCGGGCTCTCAAAGCCGAAAGAGAATCGCGTGAACTAGCGGAACGTCAACGAGACGAAGCGGTAGAGTCGGTGCAAGCTCTACGGGATACCATCGAGTCCATTAGCGCAAGTTCAGACGGGGAAGTCATCGAGATAAGAACGGGCTCAGAGATCAGCGGCCGTTCGTTAGAGTTCTCGGCTTCTGTCCGCGATTTTCTAAAAAAATATTCGTTTCTGACACACTTTGACGTAGAGTTCTCGACTTTAAACGAATGCTCTGCGAAGGAGTATCAGACAGCAATTGACGGCATGTACGATTTCTTAGACGGAATATCTAAGATGCTCCCATCGAGACGTAGCCGCGAATCCATAATAATTGAGGCTGATTAACAAGGGGGAATTTAACATGTTCAGTTTAAAACAAGTAAAAGACGGAAAGAAAATAGCGTTCTATATGGACAATACTCCTGAGTATCGCGAGCAAATGTTACTGATTACAAACGCCATCTTCTCAGGCGAGTTGACGCAGATTACCACGTTAAATAAGATCAGCGAATTACTTACGACGCATCTAGCATATTGCTCGGATAAATTCGAGTGGCAAGAACGCAGAGCCCTAGAGCAAGAACGCACGATTAACGAGTTGGTGAAGTTGGTCGAGAGTCTTACGGAACAAAAACCCGCCGTAGTAGCTAAACGGAAAGCTGGACGCCCTTCTAGGAAACAACTCGAATTATGGGAACGTCAATACGACGATATTATTGTACTACATAGGCAGTGGGCGAAAAATAAAGGTTACGATGTGGACAATCAAAATTCAATGGCTCATTCGTGGAATACGATGCATCACGATTACCGAGACGTTTCCGGTTACTGGCCTGCTAAAAAAGATAAGCATCCAGCATTCGGAAGCCGGCAGGCAACTCGCTTAATGACAGCCATTTTTGACGGTGAGGGCGAAAGACTTATTCAATTCCTACGTAGTGATATCGCTAAAAGACCGTCTTCCTCAAAAGAAGTAACCTTACGTCTAAACATAAAAGGAGCCTAGTCCAATGCGTATACTCGCCGGAACGTGGCGCCGGTTATCTCCCGCCACAAAGTTACGATTACTTAACGCGTGGTCACGTAAATAAAACGAAAGTGAGGCGTTTCCTCGTGATAACTTGTAATGACGATTGTACGACTATATGCGACTTCTGCGTGTACTTTCAAGATAGTCACATGCTTTCGGAAGAGTGCGACGGCATTTGCTCCCGAACTGGCGGTGTGACGTACGCAACCAGCACTTGTGACAGCTTCCATTGTATCCGCGTAAATGTCACGTAAATAAAACGAATATGGAGGCGCGCGTTAATGGACGATTTCCGAAATGAGGTTTGCATAATCGACGACAAGATCGTTAAAAAGTGCGTCGGACAAGACTTTTACCTAGGGAAACTTTACTTCGAACTAGACGCGGATAAGGTGGAGTTGGATTGCGAAATGTACGTGACGCCGACTTTCGAGATAGATGCGTGGAGAGTTCGTATTCTTACTGCGGAAGAAATCGCGAACTTAGCTTTGTACGGTAGTTTGGACGGGAAAGGGGATAGATTGATTTGAACAAGACAAATGAATTGATTGAAAAGTTAAAAGAGCATCCTGATAGAGAGTTGATCTTCATGTATCCAGACGACTGCGAGGAGCACAGTTACACCCTTGGTTCTCCATCGAAAATACTAATTGATGAGTATATAACTATTGACGAGAAAGTATGGTTTAAAGATGAAGACAGCGACGACCTGTTCGAAGAGATTGCTGACAGTATAGCCGACGATCTATACACTCAGTTTCCTCTTACAGAATTGCAGGAAGAAGAAGTAATAAAGCAAGCTGAAGCGCGATTTGATCAACTAGATTGGAAAAAGACTATTGTCGTATACATTCGAGCGCACTAAGGAAGCAATTAACCTAACACACGCTTTGTAAATGGGAGGTATCGCGATGATCATGGTATGCGGAAGACCCTACGTTTTATTTGACTCCGAGCAGACAGCGGCAATTAAACGAGCTGAACGAAAAGACGACGCTATTGATCGCATCGTAAACGGATTGAACGAGGCACTTAAAGGCATCGAGGATTACGTAGAAGGCGTTGGGCCTGACGGAGAACTGTACTTAGCTCTCAATAACGCGCTATGTGATCTGGAGTATTGGGCAGGTGTTATATACGACAATGGGGCGCTCTATTCACCAGATGATGACTATTCAATGATCGAATGGAAAGGGGATCGTGGTCTAATATGATGACGCGTGAAGAAATCGGAGCGATACGCAAGCGTGCGGAGGATGCGACCGTTGGGTCATGGAGATTTTGCGGTGATAAATTCGGTGATCTAATAGTGTACTCGCCTGAGATACGTGGATTTAGAAACAATGGCGGAGAGATCGCTGTGCTAATGTACGGCAGTGATGAAGACGCAGAGTTCATCGCCCATGCCCGCGAAGACATTCCGAAGTTACTAGCGGAGATCGAACGATTAAGATGTGAAACGGGCGAAATAAATTATGAAACAACAAAGTTAATCACTCCTACCGTTACGAGTACTGCGAATGAATAAAGAGCTGAAAACAGGCAGTTTCGTCCAACTCTTCTTATTGAAGAATCTTTTCCTAACAAAAAAGCTAATCCCAAAATAATGCCTAATGGAAAGAATAATAAGCTGAAAAAATAAAGTAAGAAACATTCAAACTTATTCATTGATTCCCCACCTTTCATATTGAATATACAATATTTGGAATCTGTAATCAACTAACAGTGCTTTTAGGAATACGGGAAAGGGCAGGTGTCTCCGAATGTTAACCCGACTCAAACTCGCCTACCACGCTTTTCAATTAAAACGCGCGGTCAAACGGCAGATCGCCGCAGATAAGGCGTACACACGACACTTTTGCGAATGGCACGCGCTACGATTACGGAAAGGGAGCGATGGTTAGTGCCTGAGGTAGAGCGGTTTGCGCGGAAAATTATATGGCGAGGAATTAGATGTGCCGTCTTGCTCGCGGTTATTTTATGGTGCGTAAGCGGTGAGCCTCCGAAAAAGATAGAGATATACGGGCCCAAGCATATACAAACAAAACAAGCTGATTCTGATGAGTCTGATATGGACGGTCTTTCAGATTATATGTATTACCATTACTTGCCCCATGCGATGACTTTATTTTAGGAGGCGATGTATAAATGGGACGTAACCTACGTGAAGACCTAGCGATATGCAACGAGGCTATGGAGAATAGTTGTACGGAGTGCGGGTGGACGTTTATCGCTGAAGCCCGCACCGGATGGCCTCACGCAATTGAAAGGGCGCTGGATGCGGAAATGAAAGTAGCGCAGATGGAACGAAGACTTCGCGCGGTTGAATCTACCGTGGAGCGTATGCTCGATTCCTACGGTTGTCAGGACTTTTGGGATTTCGTGATGGAGTACGAATCAGAGGAGGTGGGCCTTGATGACAAAGTGTAAACTCCCGCCTGCGAAGGCTTGGCGCGAACGGGAAATTGCCGATTGGAATACGACTACATTTACCGAATTTCTACGCGATCGACACGCAGAACTCTACGGACTCCCTTACGTTCCCGCCCGTGGCTGGCGATCCGAACAAGGCATGATTAAACGGATGATCGACGAACACGGATCGGAAGTGGTCAAACGGTTTATTGACGGATGCTTCCGCGATTATAAGCCAACGCGACAGTACCCAACGTTGACCTTTACGTTTATGTATACGTATATGCGGGCGCGGGTACTGGCGGTAGTGCTACGCGAGGATAACCGGAAAGTTACTTATGTATTCGAAGAGGTGTTGGCTGATTGGTGGTGAGGCAAATCATCTTTTCTCACGGGCAATACAGACCAAATTCCTCTCGAAATAAACGGGATTGAGAAGGCAAAGAGGGTTGCGAAGTCTGTGAACCCGGAAATATCAAAAGGCAACGACCCAACAAATGCAAATTGGGGAGAGGCTAAACCACAAATACCCCAAACAAAGGCTAGTGCATAGCAAGTAATATGCAGTCCGGGTTTATTAAGGTACTTTCCAAAATCACCTACTGCATATGATGCGGATGCCAAGGACAACAAAACCATCGTAGAAGGATTGATTGGGAATCCCCAAAACCATCGTGAAAAACCTAGCAATATAATTACCAAGCCAATAGATAGCATAGAGAATTGACCTAAACGATGGTCTAATAGTGCGTCCCTATCTACGTTCTTCAAAAAAACCATCTCCTTTATTGATATATTAATATATTTTGGAATTTTAAAGAACATTAAAATAAGGGACGGACTTAAATGCTTAATGCACCGCGGTACATCTTTTGCTATTAATGGTGAAGATATTATCGAGAGTGAGGAAGATGGCGGAGTGGTTATAAAGTAAAGAAAGGATTGCTAGAACAAGTCCAGCAATCCCTGTAAATATTAATTCCATGTGCATGTACCTTTATAAATTCCTACCCAGTAACCCGGTTTGTAGTAGTCTGTAGTGACTCTATCTAGCTTTAAGTCTGTAATTGTGTAGTTTTGGCCTTTATAGTCGGCGGTTGTTGATGGGACGTCGGAAGATTTAGGGAACTTCCACACGGGCCAATACACTTGCACCTCATCAGGACATTTTGCCATGATCGTACTTTTACTACTAGTGGAATCTGCGTGTACGACCGATGCTCCAAAGAGAAGAGGGATTGCCACCATAGAAGTTACTATAAAACTAGAAATCTTCATGATATAACCTCCATTCAAGAGTGATGTAGATATTATATTTACTTCCAAAATGAGGTAATCAATAAAAAGTTGCAAATTTGTGAACGATTAAGGGGGTTATGTGATTGAGTATAGGGACAAATGCGTCACACTGCATTCTACGCGAAGCCTGCCGCCATGCCACCGACCCGCCTGTCTACACCCGCCTGTGTCCGTCCTTCATCGCGATGCACGGAGCCAGTGGAAAAGGGGGCCGAGTAGCTGCCGCCTGCATCCCGAGTGACTACGCCCATGTAACCGTCGAGACGGCACCGCCACGCGTCGAACAGCGCAGTATCTATTCGAATATTGAACGTTATATAACGACGTTTATGCGCCAATTTAACGAGGTTTCAGAACCTTCTGAACGCATTAAATCGCTGTACCTATTTTCGTATGAGCCCGGCACCGGCAAGACAACGACAGCCGCCGCAATTGCGAACGCGTACCTGATAGCACACTATATCGGCTCGATCCAACGAGGGCTCCAACCGTTACAACGGCCGGTCTTCTTCCTTGACGTGAACGAGTGGCAGACGCTATTTAATCAGTTTAATAGACCGAAAGTACCCGACCACATTGCCGAGCCCGCATCCGGTAAATACTACGAATGGATGAAGCACGCGACTAATGCTCCGTTCGTGGTGCTGGACGATATCGGAGTACGGGACGCGACCGAGGCTTTCCGAGGCGACCTGCATACGATTATCAATCATCGGGTGACGAGTCGGATGCCTACCGTTTACACCTCGAATATACCGATGGAAGAGTTGGCGGAAGTTTTTGACAAGAGGTTAGCGGATCGCGTACGGGAACAATGCGCACAACTCACGTTTAAAGGCGAGTCTAAGAGGGGGATGCGAAAATGATTGCGAGATTATTCCGTATGAAACCGCGTATGACCGATGAGGAACGGGATTACTGCGCAGAGGCATTTATTGACTACGCGCTGTTAATAGAGTTTCGGAATGAGTTCGGGGAGCTGTCGGATGAGAAGGCGGATCGGTTGTCGGAGAAATTGTCAGAGTGGGGAAGGCGTCTCTTATAAATATGTTTAATATACCTAAATAAAAATCTGTCAAGCATTTTGTTTGAAAAAATAATCTGAAATTAATCACAAATAATCACACTATATCACAAAAGTTAGTAATAGATCACAAAGGAAATTACTTTTATTTACATCTGCTATCACTGAAAAAACGAGTGTACAAAAATATCGTGGTATAAAGAAAAGGAGAGTTGAACAAATAGTGTAAAGGTAGGAGGAAGACGTATGTATAAAAATATTTTTAATTACCAAAATCATCAGGTTCGCTTAGTTATACAAGACGGGGAACCGTGGTTTGTAGCCAAGGATGTATGTGAAGTGTTGGGAATAACAAATCAAGGTAATGCTGTCGGGAGATTGGATGAGGATGAAAAACAAACTATCCGTTTAACGGATAGTTTAAGCAGAAACCCCAATATGACTATTGTAAATGAAGCTGGTCTTTATGCTTTAATTCTAGGAAGTCGTAAGTCCGAAGCAAAGTCGTTCAAACGATGGATTACTCATGAGGTTATCCCTTCAATCCGTAAACACGGTGCTTATATGACTTCGGAGACGATTGAAAAAACGTTGAGTAATCCAGATTTCATCATAGGGTTGGCAACTAGATTAAAAGAAGAACAAGAAGCTAGAGCCTACGCAGAAGAACAACTACTTTTACAGCAACCAAAAGTACAGGCTCATGACAGATTTATCGACGCGAAAAACTACCAACTCATGCGGGAATCAGGTAAATCACTGGGCATTGGTGAAAAGAAACTATATGCATTTTTGCGTGCCCTTAGACTTCTAAATCACAAAAACGAGCCCTACCAGATGTATGTTAACGAGGGCTACTTCGTGGTAAAGCAACGGACGTTCGGAAACAGTAGCCTATTTAACGTTCCCATTACTTATGTTACGGCTAAGGGGCTAGATTACATTGACAAACTGCTAGAAAGGAATGGCGGTGCCCGCCATATCAACGGCATGACCGTAGCTCAAATAAGTCATTATTTTGGTAATAAATCGGTAGACATTTCGTGACTAGCGGAGGTGAGCGGTTTTGGCATACGGTGAATCATTTCTATCGAAAGTGATTGACACAAACGATACGGGAGCATTTCTTCGATACGATATTCGGGCCGAGCATTTCCCCACGGAAGCTGAACGGAAGGCCTACCGATTCATTAAGGACTACGCGGACAGCAACGGAGGACAGGCGCCAGATTATCGAACTGTAGTCGCTGAGTGTGCGGGCTTTACGTACATGCCGGAAGTGGGCGACTCCTTCGAATACATGGCCCGTAAAATGAGGAACGATGCGGGCAAATTACGGCTACATTCGTTCTTAACCGGACGGGACGTCGGCGATAAGTTTACGGAACTATCGACGGAAGAGTTTGCCACGTGGCTCATCGAGCAAACAGAGCAGATCAGGTCGGAAACGGCTACGCGATCAAAGGTAGGAACGGATATTAAACGTGATACGGTAACGTTCTTAGACGAATATCGAAAACGTAAGGAAGGAACGTCGTTTAAGATATGGAAGTCGAAATTCCCTACGATTAATAAAGAGATAGGCGGCTACCTTTCCGGCAATGTTTATACGTGGTACGGGCGGAGTGGCCGAGGCAAGTCAATATTTACGATGGAAGAAGCGATAGAAGCTGCGGCTCAGGGCGCAAACGTACTCGTATGGGCGATGGAAATGTCTCGATTTGAATGGATGGCCCGCGCCTATTCGTCTATCTCAGCGCGCCAAGGAGCTGTCAACGCAAACATTGGCGGTGTGGATTACGAGGTAGGATTCGAAAACAGAGCGCTGCTTAATGGGAAATTAACGGAAGAGTTTGAACAGGGGTTCGAACAATTTTTAACGGAGATCAACGAAATTATACCGGGCACCATCGTTGTTCGTGCGGTAGACGATATCGACTTCTCATCCCGTAGAGTTCGCGACCTAGAAGCTGACATCGTGGCAACAAAGGCGGACGTGGTTGTTATTGACCCGTACTATTATATGACCTACGAGGCGAACCGATCTAAGACAACCGGAGGAGACGCGACCGAGACTTCGAACAAAATCAGGGCGTTGGCAGGTCGGTATCAGTGTGTTATTCATGGCATTACACAGGCGGAAGAGGTCCGTGACGACAGAGACGATGAGGGCAATCGAGAGCTTAGACCGCCCACACGCGCTGAACTAATGAAGAGTAAGTCGTTCCTCCAAGATTCGGCACTAACTATCGGGATAGATACGTTGGATGGAATCGGGATTATACAGCTAAACAAAGGGCGTAATGGAGGCGAAGGTGTCACGTTAGAAGTCGTTTACATGCCGAACTATGGGCTTGTACGTGAGTTACCAAGCGGAGAGGCGGCCGCAGATCAATTTAAGATGCCGTTTTAAGGAGGACGTACAAATGGAGATAGATATTCAGGCTGAGCTCGAGCAGTTTTCGTGGACGGACGCAACGTGGACGGATGACAAGCTACTTGCGGCCAGCCCCTTCCGTTGGGATCGGTCTCCGTCATTCTACGTATGGCTACGTGACAACAACGACCCACGTAACATAGCAAAAGCCGGCTATTGGTCGGATATGGGCGCCAAGGACCCGGATTACCAGCGCGGCGGGATCGTAAAGTTGCCCGCGTTTCTACGGGAGGAAACGGAAGAGGAGACGCAGGATTACTTGCGATGGAAGTACGGGGAGGGAACGGTTGATCCCGAGGCGCTTACGCTGGACTTGTCGGGGCGATTACGTATAGACCAGCCGCGAGTCCATACATCAGGCGCCGGTTTTTACGAACAGTACCTAGGCAGGGATCACCCGTATTTAGCTTCGCGAGGTATAACCGAAGAAATACAACAACTGTTCCGAACGGGCTATGATCCGAGGACTAACGCGATTACCATTCCTTGGTTTAACGCGGATGGAACGCTGGGAAACGTTAAATATCGGAAAGTTAACGAAAAAACGTTTTGGTACGCAAAGGGAAGACGGCCTATACGCGAAATGGTGTACGGGCTGGACATCGTTTATAAGCAGAGGATTACAAAAGCGGTGCTTGTGGAATCCGAGATTGACGCAATGTATTTGTGGAGTGCGGGAGTGCCGGCGGTAGCATTAGGTGGTTCGGTGATCAGGGAAGAGAAGGCGGAGGCTTTGCGGAAGAGCCCGATAGAGATTATCGGGGTTATGGCGGATCACGACGAGGCTGGTCAGAAGATGAAACGGGCGGTCGTCGGAGGGCTGTCGGGATACATGACGGTTAACGTCGTAGGGTATCCGTTCCGTTACAAGGACCCAAACGAAATAAAAAATAGTGCGGAACTAAAATATGTGTTAAAAAATGTGTTTACAGATAAAAAAAGTTTTATTAAGATAAATTTTTGTAAAGGTAGTAATTATTTTTTACGAAATATGATTTCATAATCAAGAGCTTCAAGTAGGGTAACAACGTCACTTAGGTTCATATTTCCTCGTGTAAGGCGCATGCTGAGAGTGGTTTCCTTCACGCCTGACAACTCGGCTAGTTCCTTATAAGTTTTTATTTTCTTCTCTGCTTTCATAATATCTAAGCACTCTTTAAATGTATTTCCTTGTAGTTCAATTTCCTTCTTCATCTGGAATATCTCTCCTTTACTAAATTTATATTCATCATAACACATATTTAAATATAATACATCACATAATGTATTTTCAATTCACATAATGTGTTGACAATACACATAATGTGAATTATACTTTGATTATACTATTTCGAATAATTGATGGCAGGTGATAACCAATGATCGACACCAGTGACTTGACTTATTATCGTCTTAAATTAAGGGAAGAAATACTAATCCAAATGCATTCACATAATCTTAGTCAAAGAGACCTAGCTAAATTGTTGTATATCTCTCCCCAATCGCTTTCTTATATTATGAAGAACAAGCAAGCGATTACGATGGACCAGGTAGATTTATTGACACACGTGTTCAGACTAGACGACGATTTTTTTTATGGAATGATTTATGGAGAGCTTTTCAAGGACTCGTCCAAAGTTTCTCTTCCCAAAGTAACAGACTTTATTAAGGCATGCTCTCACTGTAAGCAAGGTGTCAGTCATTGCAGTAAAGTAGTCGAGTTATTCTTGGAAACAATAGATATAAAGGATATGTCCACCGCCTTAACTTTGGCAGAGGCACTTTTCGGTTACGGCTTTCTAGCAGAGGCCGCGTCTGTGTATTACGCAATTACAAACATCGAAAAGAAAATATCAGAAAGGTATGCGATTTGCTGCCATCGAATTTTCTTGATTGAACGCGATCGAGATATGCGTAAGAAGGGTGTAGAAGCATTACATAAATTACGAGCAGTATTGAACGATCTGCCGACAGAATATCCCATTCAAAAAAATGGTGTTGCAGAAACAGTAAATCTACAGTTAGATGGATACTATCGTGTCGTTACTTGGTATAATGTTACCAAAGAGTGGGAGGAACTTTCTGTTGTAGCAGATGCGTACTACAAAGAGGCAAAGGACGCCAAAGATATTAAACATCTAGGGGAGTCGCTTCTTTACCAAGCAGCAAGTTTAATAGGAATGGGTGAACTCAGAAAGGCGGCAGAACTTCTCCGGGAATGCCACAACCTAGGTGATTATTACCGTTGGGCGGCGTTGTCGAATGAAAAGTTAATCGAAGTAATGGAAGGTAAGCTAGAAGCGGTAAGTGAGTTTATCCGACTGGTTGTAGATAAGAATCGCGAACATGAAATTATTACGGTAGCTCCATACGCGCTGAAGATATTACTTTCAAACGGACAGCTAGAGAGAATTGGTGTTTTTTTAGAGAAATATAACACAATCTTTGAGTCAGTCGCATTAAAGAAGGATAAGTACAATAAGAGTCAGTTTTATAATTTTCAAGTTGTTAGATTACAGTATTATCTAGCTATGGAGCAGTATAAAGAAGCATTCAACGATGTTCTTGAGGTCATTAAGACAGCACTAGAGTTCAGAGATATTTCCGTATATCAAAAAATGTCCGCGATCCTCTTCGAACATAAGGCTATTTTAGGAGAGGACGTTGAACATAGATATTTGAATATTTTAAAAGGGGCGAATTAGAATGAAAGCATTTATGGTTACTTTAGTAGCAATTGTCTCCGTTTTATTTACTCAGCCAACACAGGCAGAACAGTTTACTTATGATAATGGATCAGAAGAGAGCGTCGCATATGTAACTTCCAGAATAGTTGGAGGAGGTTGGTAGTATTACTAACCTATTTAAGACACCTGTAGAGGGTGTCTTTTTTTTTTTGTGTTTTTCCCTTTGTTTCGCCTAAATTCGACAAAAAGCGAGAAAAATCAAAATTATAAACCTAGTAGCAGAATTAGCCTTTACCGGGTATACAATAAAAACAAGAAAACAATAGGAGCCAGCTAGTTGGGCAACCACTAAAAAAGATTGTACCGAAGTTTCGGTACAAAAGTCGGTGAGAGAGCGGAGACTTCCGCTACTCTTCTCGGCTCCGATTGTTGTTACGGTTTCGCTCCGAGGGAGGTATCTCGATCCACTCGTACAGATCGTCGATATGACAGCCTAGGGCGTGCGCAATAGACCTCGCATTAGACAGCGACATGACATTTCGGTTATTCGCGTAGTCAGATAGCTGCTGGCGCTTCATCTGGATTTTTTCTGCGAGATCAGCCTGCGTCATATCAGCGATTTTCAACCGTTCAAACAAGCGGCACCTTCCGACTTTAAAGGTCATATGGCACCTCTGATTACGACTTTTTAAATTTTTCTTAGAAAGATGTCCCAATTTTAAACCAAGCGTTCCCCTATTAGTAGTATAAGGGAAAATTAATTAAAACGGAGGCGTAGAATTTGAACCACAACCAAATAGAAATAATCGCAATAGCCGCCCAAAGAGGCTGCGAGAAATCCAAAGAGTTAGTTTATAAGGATTTCATTCCTATAATAAACGACTACGTTAATAGGAACTGGTATAAGGTACAGAATGAGGCTTCCTTAACAAAGGAGTTGATAGACGCCTTAGATGAGACAATAAAAGACTTCAATGTAGAAAAAGGGTCCTTTAGCAGGTTAGCAAGATTTAATTTAGAAAGATGTTTTAGAAAATTTATAAAGAGAAGGAAATACAGCAGAACCGATAACATCCCACTAGAAATAGAAATTGACGACGAAGGTAATACGATAATCGGTACGTTAGCAGATACCTTTAGAGAGACAGAGCAAGAAATGATTATTAGAGAATCAATAAATGAAAAAATCGCCCTTTTGGCGAAGGGCGATTCGAGAAAGAAAGCGATCCTACTCGCTTGGTCTGATGGTTTCTATAATGATTCGGCTCTTTCGGAGTTGTTGGCGCAACTCTTTGGAGGTAAGCCCGATTCACATAGACGTTCCATCACACGATTTAGGTCTTTTTGTCAAACTACCCTACCACGGATTGTCTAACAAAACCTAAGAAATTATTACGAACGAGCATATGCGCGTCGTATCTCTTTCTTATTGTCATTATAGAGTACTTCTAAGTTGTTCTCAATTATAACAAGTGGTCCTTACAAAATCTTAACCATCTTTAATTGTCATTATACAGAACGTTCTGTTAAACATAGCGAAATAATTACTCTTGAAACGGAGATGATCCCGATGCCTAAACGTAAGCAATCCGAAAATATCGAATATATCTACAACGGAGGTTTCCCGCCCTATGATGATCCTGCGGACTATATTCCGATTACCTTACCCGCCTCATCCACCTTGCTCGGAAAGGCGGTGCGGCTCGGATGAATCTCACCGTTTCATCTCACGCGATCAAACGCGCAGTCGAACGATTCAACGTAAGTCAAACGAAAGCTGCCGAATGGATTCGGAATCAACTGTCGCGAGCAATGTTCATAAGCACAACGATAGATAAGTACGGCAAGCCGGGCCGATTGTACGCCCGTGGTCAAATCGGAATCATCCTTCACGAGTCATCTGACCTCGTAGTCACGGTCATGCAATACACTAAACCGACGCCAGATGTCCGTGATAAAGTATGTATTTATCTTACCAAAGAGTTACGGAAGCTCGAACGAAAGGAGTCATCGTTGAGCAGAAAGACCCGCATCACAATTGCGGAAATGACGGTTGAGAGGTCGCGCATTGTCTTAAAACGTGAACGAGCCCGGAGTGTGGCGACCATAAACGCGTGCCAAGCGCTTATCAACGGTATTGATTTGCACATCACGCAATTAAACGCGGAATTGCGGGCTTTGCGGCTAGAAAAGAAAAACGTAGCGAAGTCCCTTGCGGTGTATAGCGCGTAAGAGAAGCAGCCGACCTCCCGCGTCGGCAAGGCGGTGTGGACGAAGAAGGCGAGGCGCCCCGTATGCCTGTCGTAAACCTGTGGGGGCAAAGCGCAAGCTACTCTAGTAGACGACCGTTCATGCCGTCTCGCGGACGCGGGACTACCGGTGTCCGAAATGATGACGAGGAGTGTTGATAATGGAGACGATTACTCACGAAAGTAAGTTGTATCGTAAGGTTGAACGTGAGGCGTTAATGGGCGATAGGCTCATCCAGATTACAGAACCAACGGTTGATTTAACTAAGGATAAGGTTTACGCGCTAGTGGGCTTTGACTTAGACGGTGATGCGACGTTTTACGATGACATAGGTGACGTCGGTATACTTCTCTTCAGAATTACGTCGTGCTAGAGCCTTTGACAGACCCCGCACACAACACACCAATCACGCTAATCTCCACGACACCAGCCGTTGAGAAGACATACACGATTCAGCTAACGGAACACACGATGGGTAAGTTGATCAACGCGCTACGTTACTACGCCTCCGATGTTTCAAGTGGCGAGGAACTACGAGACCAATTCGAAGCAATCCACCGATCATAACGTTAAAGGAGCGATGTGCATGGGAATCCGTGAAAAGTTAAAAGAACGTGAAGAGGCTCGCGACAAGGCAGCACAAGGAGCCGGCGGAGGCATTAACGCAGGCTTGCCGGAAGGTGTTACACGCTACGTTAAGCTCAGTCAAGAACTGACCGGCGGCAAGACGTTTGTCCTCCTCGCGCCGTATACCGAATGGTACTTTTACTACACGCATGAGGATGGCGAGAAGTACCCGTCACGCGAAACCTACTACCGTAAGCATACGTGCTCGCACAGTCCGAAGAAGGCGCCAGCTAACGAAGACGAAGGCGTTACTCTATTCGACCAGTACGCGAAGCCAAACGGAACTAATTGCTTATCGTGCAAGGCGAAAGCCAAACGCAAACTTTACTTCATGGTGCCGGTATACGATCCCGAATATAAGACGTGGCGTGTTCTTGACCTTAAGGAGTTCCACGCTAACAATCTCATGATTGATTTCGATAAGCTTGAAAAAGCCGCGAAAAAGTTTAAGCCGGACTACACGTTGACAGGCGATGCGGTCACGATCAGCAAGGCGGATAAATCGTACTCGCTGGAATCGGCTGACCTTGACGAAGGGGTACTCGATGCTGCACGTGCCTTTATCGGCTCGACCGAAATCAAGTACGAAGAACTCGCGAACTTCCGCACCGAGGACGATATCCGCGAAATTCTCAAAAACGCGACGAAGAACGTAGATCAATCAGTATTAGAGGACGGGCCGATTACCGTTTCCGACGAGTACTTGCCATTTTAACCGAGAGGAGGCGACCAGATGGCGAACTACTCGAATAATATCGGAGCCCATTCGCAGCTAGTGGCGAAAACAGCGCTCCTTGCTAACGGCTATGAGATCGCCAATCCCGAAGCCCCCGAAGTGTACGACATTGTAGCGCGGCACCCGTTGTCACGCGACTGGCAGACGTTTCAAGTAAAGACCGTACGTAGACGGGAGGACCGGGGCGGTGCGCTCGTTGTATGTGGATCGCGTAATAGTGGCGAAGTTTACACGCGGGACGACGCGGATTATCTCATCGGGGTGCTCGACGGCGAAGTGTACTTGATTGAAAATCGGGAGCTGTCCGAATATTGGGCGACGCCGGACAATATCAACGAGAAATGGCGCAAGTTATCGACTGTTATTAAAAAACAATTATCGGAGGCGGTTTAATAATGGCAAACTTCAAAACGGTAAATGGCGTTCAATATCGTGTGGTAACGGATCGTGATGCGCAGGTAGGCGATTACCTAATGTATGGTGAGTCGCACGGAGACTATATCGTAGCAGAAAAACCGTATGAGGTAGTAGAAATCGACTATTTCGATGACCCGCAGATTATCAACGAGTACGGCGAGACATACGACACTGTGGGCGATGAAGATGATTACGAGTTACTCGAAAAAATCGGCACTGTTCCGAACGAACTAGTAACGCATGAGGGCGTGACTTATCGTAAGGTCGCGCGAGAGGCAGAACCGGGAGAGAAGATCATCGTTGTGAATGCACAGTACGCAGGAAGTGCCTATAAGAATGGGGATGTTCTGTATGTTACGTCAAAGCGTAGTACCGGTGTGTCGGTGTGTGGGTCAGGGGTAGGCCTTTATCACCGTGAATACGTCGTACTAGAGCCGATTTCCATCGACGAGGAACTAGCCGCGGCACAAGCGAGAGTTGCCGAGCTGGAAGCGATGAAGAAGAAAGCTAAACGTTTGAAAGTCGGGGAGTATGCGAAAGTGGTAAAGGCCGATATGACACACGCCTCAGTTGGGCAAATCGTGAAGGTTGTCTGCGATGATGAGTCCCGCACGCCATACCGTGCCGAGGACTTAGACGAGAGGATCACAGGCTGGTTCCTAGAGGATGGACTAGTCCGCGCCACTGACGAAGAGGTTGCAGAAGCATTGCGTAAAGTCGCACTTGATCAGTTTGAGCCGGGCGATAAGGTGCGTTTGGTTAGCGGCGGAAGAGAGTTTCCACTGTTAGGTTTTGATGATGGAGGTATCTATACTGTTGGCTTACGCGAGGACGATGATGGAGTGACTATTGAAAGACAAAATGGAAGTAGGGGCTACGCGAAGCCTGATCAACTAGAGAAGGCAACCGACGAGGAGGTGAAATGGGCCGCACTCGGCCGTAAGGTTGGCAAGTTTAAGGTAGGCGACACGGTAAGATTCCTTGGAGCATCGGTTTGTCACGGTCTAAATGAGCATGTAGGAATTATCACCACTGTCGTAGATGATGATGGAACTTCTATGCCTTACCGGCTAAGTAAGCCCGCGTTTGTGGAGAGTACCGACGGAACATGGACTAAGGCGGATCAGCTAGAGCTCATCGCGCCAGTAGAATCCTCCGTTAACTTACGAGTAGCGTAACGAAAGGAGGCGGTCGCTCTGACCGTAAAGTTATCGTTAAAACTCCGTTCACCGACCGTAGCCGACGCTGAGGTTAAGCAACGAGTGGCAGACGCGACTAAACGTAAGTCTGCCGCAAAAGAAACGATCGAGCAGGCGTGGGCGCGGGTCGGCGCTCAGAAACTAACCGACAAGGAACGTGTCATCTACGAAACAGCCAAGACCGCATTCTTCTCCGGGGCGATAGGCAGGCTCTCGGAGAAGAAGCTCTCGAAAGCCGAAGTCCTCGAAATGGGGCGCCGTATCATGGCGGCGCAAGCCACGGAGGCCCGCGAAGAGAGAATTGCGGAGACTCTTCGGAACAAGCCGACCAACTACCACGTGATCACAAACGACGGGCAACTCGCTCGTATGATGGATCGGCTACGCGAAGAAGTTCGGCTTCAACAGGCAGACGAATGGTTCCGAAAGGCATTCGGGCTGTTCAACGATACCCACATCAGACGTAAGTTGCTCTCGTATGGCATCGAACTGCCTCTCGTACAGTCTTTTACCGCGTGGGACACCGAGACCTCCGGTTTGGACAAAATGATCGACCTGACCGGCGGCTACTCGTTTTGGCTTCCGTTACTGGATGAAGGTTATTACGTTGCGTATGGGCATCTGACCGGGGAAGACCAGTGTACACGTTCGAAGGCTCTCGATGCTGTCCGAGCTTTCATGGAAGACGCGGGTCACGTCAAGTCGTTTCATAATGCAGAGTTTGACTTGGCAATGCTGCTAAATGACGGATTCAGACCACGAGGCATCCGATATGATTCGAAGGACGCACAATTCATCCTAAATGACCACGAAGAATCCTACGCGTTGAAACCATTACTCACGAAATACAAGAAGTATATTACTTCGCGATATCACGTTGTATTCGACGACTATACCTTTGAGGATCTATTCGGCAGTACCTCCCCGATGAAGTACCCGATCGAGGTCGTGGGCATCTACGCTATCAAGGACGTACACAAGGGGTGGTATTTGACACGTTGGCAAATCGAAATGATGCTTGCGAGCGACAACCTTCACGTCCCATATTTCCAGATTCGCCAGTTCTTGCCCGAGGTCAACGTAACAATCGAACGAACAGGCTTTCAGGTCAATCTCGTAAAGCTGTCGGGGCTTGGCGATGAGTTCCGGCCGAAGTTCGAAGCCGCCGAGAAAGCCATATTCGATACTTACAAGATCGACGACGCGTTCCTATACGACATGTCGATGGCGTTACGAGGCGATAAGATTAGTTCGTGGTGTAAGGCGCAACAAGAACGTATTCAAAAGCGTCACGAGATGCTCCAACGGTGCCGATCCGAACTCGCGACCTCCAATCCATCTACGAAAAAATATGCCGATCTAAAAATGCGGAGCAAACGATATGAGTCCGAAAAACTGCCCGAAGCCATCCCACAGAACGCACCCGACTTCATCCGCGAGTTCAACCTATCATCGAACGATCACCTCGCGTATCTCATCTATGACCGGTTGGGTATCCGAGACAGGACGAAAGAAATCGTTAAGGATAAGAAGAAGGAGCGCGCTGTGTCCTCGGATGTATTGCAGAAGTACTTCGAAGAGGAGCCGGCCCTTGCGCCACTGGCGGAATACGCGACCTACAGCAAGTTACTCGGCACATACATTGATAAGATACCGGAATCTTTAGACGTGGACGGCCGCCTACATACTCAGCTCCGAACAGTTTCCACTGGACGCTACGGATCGAGTGGGTACAAAGGCAAGCCGAACCACTTAAAACCAGCACATATTGGTGACGATAATTACTTAGCTACTATGGAAGCCCTCGTAGCTTGCGATGTTGGGGTCAAGAAGGGAACAAACCTTCAAAACATACCGTCGCGCAGTGAAGAGGGGACACGCGTCCGTATGACATTCGAGCCTGCACCGGGTTACACGTACCTCGGTAGCGACTTGTCCTCGATTGAGCCACGCATTCAAGCTCACCGAATGGCATCCGAGTTTAATGATCATTCGTTCGCGGAGATGTACCGAAAAGGCCTCGATCCTTACGTTGAGTTTGCCGCAATTCTATTTGGGGTTGATCGTGAGCTATGTGAGGAATCCGCCTACAAAGGTGGTCTAGCAACGGTTCCTTACCGTAAGTTGATGAAGGACATGTTTCTTGCGGAGGGCTACGGGCAGGCAGTTGAACAGTTTGCTAAGACTGCGGTTAAACGAGGCGTGTCAGAAGAGGCGGCGAAAGTTGCTTACGCTAAGTTTGACGAGGTATTGCCGGGATTCAAAGGGATGGTTGAGTCCACGTTCGAGCATCTTCGAAAATACGGATGGGTCGCGACACTATGGGGTCAGAAACGAAGATTCCCCGAATATGTAGCGCAGTGGAAACGGTTATGCACACTCATGAGTAAGGCCGGAATCAAGGATAAGAACGACCCTGAGCTTGGTCGGAAGTCGCGCCGCCTAAAATTCGAGGAGCGCACGGAGTTCTGGCAATTAATCCGAGCGACAGGGCGTGCCGAGCGTCAAGCGTTCAACCATACGATTCAAGGTTCGGGCGCGAACGTACTACAAATCATAATGATTCTCGCTTACTACGTGTGTGTATTGGCACGCGGTTGGGAATTTAACCTAACGTTGCACGACGAGCTTAAATTCAGCGTACCGAACGAACAGATGACGCCAGAAGCAGTCTCGCTCCTAGACGGATTGATGACTGGTGCGGTCGAACTGTTAACGCCTTTAGCGTGTGACACAGTAATCGAGCCGTGTTGGATGCGCGAGATTAAACCGAGTGAATGGTTCGATAGTGAAGAGGGGGACGGGTAGATATGAAGACGACGGAGGAACAACGTTTGGCAATATTCTTTGGAGATGAGTGTGGTTTTGATTACGAAAAGGTCGAAGTGACTTCGTGGGTAGATCAAGGGAAATATAGTGTGTGCGAGTGTATTTTTAAAACACCTGACGGGAAGCATTTTATGCTTGATGTTGAGCGTGCCGGTAGTTATTTTGGGCACTATGAATATGGTTGTTGGGGCGATGTGGTTGAGGTAGAAGAAGTAACAAGGACTGTAGAAATCACCCAATGGGAAACAGTTACGAAAGGGGACGATGCTCTATCTCACAACTAGCCGATGATTTCAAAATGATGCTTGACCGATGGCATTCTGCGCCCGAGGTTTGGGACAGCGAGCTTGACGCTATAATTTCCGAGCAGAAAGCGAATGCCCTTCGTACCCGCCCGTTCTTCAACTTTCGGGCCCAACCGTACTTTTCGCCGTCTAGCGCCAACGCAGATAAACGCGAACTATACGAAAAGCTACGTGGAGCCAAAAAGGATATCCAACCGCGACCTCCGCACCAAGGACGCTGGACACGACTCGGTACCGCAATCGGTGACGTAATACAACGCGATCTACTATTCATCGAGAAGCATTACGAGCGTGCTTTCGGGGAGGCACCGCCCTTCACCGTCGAACGTACACCGGACGGCCTTCCGATGTGGGAGGACTTCGCGCAGAAACTACACGTTATGGATCACGACGGCCAACGCTTCGCCCTCTACGGAAAGCCCGACGGCATCCTCCGATACAAAGACGGACGTCGCGTAGGACTCGAAATCAAGTCGAAGCAGACGACCGCAGCCAAGACGAGTCCCCATTCGATGACCGAGCCGGAAGCCAAGCACGTTGCTCAATGCGTCGGCTATACGGAAATGTACGGGACTTCTGACGCACCGTTAGACGACTACCTCATCGTGTATGTGAACGCGTCTAAAGCCAATTGGGTACTGACGGATGAGGAATACGCGGCCAAGCCTGATTTACGTGTGTTTCACGTGACTATCACGGATCAAGACCGAATCGGACTTCGGGACGAATTGTTGGACATAGTTGTCCGATCGAAAGAGGGCCGACCGCCGAAGCTTGACCTTGAAAAGTGGACGTTTAACAACTTTAAGACAGCGTGCGCCCTTTCGTTGAGTGCCGAAGAATACGATGAACTGGAACGACAAGTGGCGATGGTACGTAGGTCGCGAATGCCTGAGTGGAAGAAACGATCGTATATCGTCGCGTTCGAACAAATTACTTCGATACTCGATAAGGAGGTGGCTTGATGGGCGAAATCTACACGTTCATTGATTTGGAAACGACGGGGCTCGACCACGAGAACGATCAAATTATCGAAGTTGCCGCGATCAGAACGGATTTGGAACGTGAGTATGGTCGGTTCCAGACGTTTGTGCAGCTCGATGAGGGACGCGAATTACCAAACTTTATCGCGGAACTGACGGGTATCACAGAGAGAGAGAGTTGCACGGAGGCACTCACAGTTTCTTCGCTACCAGTGCGTTAGGTAAATTTTTCGCTGATACTACGGTCGTTGCTCACAATGCCCCATTCGACCTATCGTTTGTTACTGGACGCGTTATGTTCCTTGAAAAGTTCGTCTGCACCCGATCACTCGCCAAGCTCGTAGCACCTACGGAGTCAGCTTCGTTAAAAGATGTATGTGCCCGATACGGCATCGAGCTAAACGGACACCATCGCGCGATGAACGATGTGCTCGCCACAATCGAGGTCTTCCGTAAGCTAAAGCCGATTGCAGACTATCGCGGTATTGACTATCGGAATGTAGTCGTAAATGCACCGGATCGGCCGTTGAAGTACGTACCTTACGGGGCGAAAATCGTGGAGGTGGCGGCCTGATGATTGATTTTAAAGAGTGTCCTAAGAAAATATTAAACACTGAGATACTAATTGCTCAATGGGGCGACTACGAGATTGGTAGTAAGACTATATTTGCGGAAGGCGATATGGTTTTCGTACTCGGTTCTGCGTATCAACCAGAAGCTTCTAGGGATGAGGATGGACTGTTGTATATAATCTACTCGGATAAAGTTCAAGGATCAGTAGTGGTCCACGAGTCGTTGCTCGATGAGGTGGCCGCCTAATGCCAATAGTTCCCTATGAGATGATCGAAAATTATGACGAATTAGAACGCGAAGTAGACTCGCTTAAAACGGTGATGGCGGTCGTGTCCGGCGACCTCCGCCGTTTAGCCTCCGAGCTACATACGGAGGACAGAGACGTAGTGTACGACAATCTGCTCGACTATGCGCGTCATTTAGAGAGCGCAGCGGGCTTACGGAGGTGACCGATGGCTACTCGTAAAAAGGAACGATATCTCGGTTTGGACATTTCGATGAACCCCGGATTTGCGGTGATAGACGTAGTGAACCGGGTGCCTACGCTAATATACGCTTCATCGCTCGTTACATCTACTGCACATACGGACGGTCAGCGGTTTGCATACATTGAGGCCAAGACGGTAGCGGTTGCTCACGATGCCGGACCACTTACCGCAATCATACGTGAAGACTTTACGGATGGCCGATCGAAAAGGGCGAGACAAGGCGTATTTGGAGCATGGGCGGCCGTTGACCAAGGGCTGGCTCGGTATGGCTATACGGTGACAGACGAGATTAGTCCGACGGCTGTAAAACGGTTGGTCACCGGTAATGGCAAGGCGGAGAAGGGCGAGGTCGCGGCAAGTGTACGTAAGATACTCGGATTGCCGGAAGACTACGAGTTTGCGGCTGGCTACGATGACAGCGATGCGTGTGCGGTGGTGCTGGCGTATCTTATCGCGAATAAATTGATAGACGTTGAGGAGGCGATTTGATTATGGCAAAAGTTAATTTCAGAACGGAAGAGTTAAAAGAATATGGGCTTCCATGGGAAGGTTACGACGGAGTGGAAGTAATTCTAGATCAAATTGTCGACCAATCAAGATGGTCTATATACCACGACATTATCTTCAAATGGACCGATGGAAAATATTATTCCACGGGCTATAGTGTCGGAGCAACAGAGTGTCAGGACGAGGCACCATGGGAATACGAGAATGAAGTCGAATGCGTTGAAGTACATCAAGTAGAAAAAATGGTCAAAGTGTGGGAGGCGGTTTGATGGGAGGCAAACCATCTCATAGTTACTTTGGCAGGCCTAGTGTTCTTAATCGCTGTTGGGTTCGTGGTCTTCCTGATGGTTAGCCTAGCCTCTTGGGTATTTGGGTCGCTTCTAATAGGCATTCCCGTGAGTATCGTCGTGCTAATAGCTGGTTATTTTGTGGGTCGATTTATCTTTGGATTAGATGAGGAGAGGTGAGTGTTTTGACAAAAGAGATTATAGAAAAACTGGCAGACCTAGAACACGAACAATGGGTTAAGTGGTCCAAATCAGTCGCGCATGAAGTGTCACTAGAACGTAGGGAGAGATGGCAGGCATATTGGATTCCTTATAGTGCCTTGTCGGAGGAGATCAAAGAACAAGACAGGGTATGGGCTAGAAAGGTACTAGAGGTAATTGAAAACGGCACAGAGTAGGGAGGCTTCTCGATGCTCAAAAAGATTGTCATGGGTTTTCTTGTCCTCGTAGCGTTACTTATAGGGGCGACTGCTTGCCTCACAGCAAGTTTGATTGTAGTGTACTCAGCGGGGGAGTACCCTATCACCGCAATAACTATATTTATTCTGGTAATGTGCTATCTAATAGGCCACGAATGCCTAAAGGAGGGAACCTAAATGAAACAGCATCTGTCAATCGCTGTGTTTATTTTGAGTGAGGTGTTATGGTATTTAGTCATGGGATGGGTAACGTCCGTATTTGTTGGTGGTATCTTCGGCATCGAATTCGCATTCTCGCAAGGGTTAGCTTTACTCCTCTTAGTTGGCATTGTGAGTAAAGTATTCTTTTCGAAAATGCCTGAGAATAAATGAAAGAAACCCACATTGAACGATCACTCCGTTACCTACATGATGAGCTAGAGGACGTAAACGAGAGCCTAATCGTCAGTGAACGAAGATGTCTAGCGCTAAAATTACGCAGGCAAACGATAATTAACGCGATAAACGATATCGAAAGGGAGATGACGCGGATTGACTCAATTGCTAACGGATGAATTTATAGAGACGTACCCGGACTTTCCCAAACACATGAACGAGCTCGGCAAGTTCGCATATTACCGGACATATTCACGGTGGCTGCCCGAAATTGGTCGCCGTGAGACGTGGAAAGAAACATGCCGCCGTGCTACGGAGTACAATTTCGGTCTCGCGGTAAAGCATTATGAAAAGATCGGCTATACGGTACCTTACGCGAGTTTACAGGCCGAAGCCGAGTCGTTCTTCGACGGAATGTTCAATCTACGTCAATTCCTGAGTGGGCGGACGTTGTGGGTCGGGGGCGCCGAAAGTGGAATCGCGGATAAGTACCCTCTCGCGAATTTTAATTGCTCCTTCATTAACATTCGATCGTGGTCGGATTTAGGCGACCTGTTCTACTTGTTAATGATCGGTACAGGCGTCGGATTCAAGTGTACGAAGAAGTTTGCGGCAGGGTTAGCGCCAATCCGTACAAATACAACGCTAATCAACGCACCCTACGAACCTGTTCCCGTAAACCGACGATTGGAACGAACAAAGGTAACCGAACTCGATAACGGCTACGTGAAAGTCTACGTGGGCGACAGTAAAGAAGGATGGGTCGAAGCCCTCCGAGCCTATTTCGAAGTCTTAACGGAGCCGCAATACGAATCGGTCCACACCGTTAAAATTTCGTACAACTCGGTTCGTCCGAAAGGTGAACGTCTGAGACGATTCGGAGGGACGGCATCGGGCCACGAACCCCTTGCGGAGATGTTTGCGGGGATTGACCGCGTGTTAAAGAATCAGATTGATCCTTCGCTGGCTCCGTTGAAGAAAGACCAACGACTAATCAAGATACCAGTGGGCTCGGGCCATATTCCAGTCTACAACCGCGTACGTCCGATCCACATTCTCGATATCGGCAATCTTATCGGAGCTAACGTAGTGGTCGGGGGCGTGCGCAGAACAGCCGAAATATTTCTCTTTGACGCGGACGACTACGAGTGCCTGCTTGCAAAGTACGGCATCAACGGCGTGTGGACGGAGGATCAACTCGCGCATCATCGTAAGGTAGGTGAAATGCTAGAGGCTATCGGACAAAAGCCGGGGTGGTTCGACTCTATTGCGAAGGTGGGAGACGGACGGTTCGGACTTGATCATCGGAGACTATCGAATAACTCTATCGCGTTCGAAACGAAACCTAGTCGCGAGTTTTTGAATCTAGTGTTTACGATCATGCAATCGGAAGGCGAACCCGGGTTTATCAATCTGGAAGAGGCGCGAAGAAGACGGCCGAACGCCGAAGGGCTTAATCCCTGCGCGGAAATACTGCTCGATTCATATGGGGTCTGCAACTTAACGACGGTCAACGTTATGCAGTTCGTTCGCGACGGTAAACTCGACATCTCTACACTCCTACAAGCTCAACGACGCTCCGCCCGCGCAGGCTTACGAATGACTCTCGTAACACTCGAATTGCCACATTGGGACGCGATACAACAGCGTGACAGGCTTCTCGGCGCGTCACTAACCGGATGGAAAGACGCGATGGCAGCCGTTAACTATAGCGAACGACAAGAACGTGATTTACTCGAACTCCTCGGCACCGTAGCGAATAACGAGGCGGAGTCCTATGCGAAGGAACTCCGGGTGAACGCGCCCTTACTCGTGACAACGGTCAAGCCGGAGGGCACCATCTCGCAATTAGCTGGCGGCGTATCTTCCGGTCTACACTGGTCGCACAGCCCGTACTACATTCGACGTATCCGTATCAACGCGTCCGATCCACTCGTTAAGGTAGCGCAGGAGCTCGGCTGGACGGTGAATCCCGAAGTAGGAACGCCGGGCGACACCGAAGCGGAACGCCTCGCAAACGCTCGTACGTTGGTCATCGACTTTCCTGTTGCTTCTGGCGCGTTAGAAACGAAAGATGACGTAAGTGCAACGCGTCAATTCGAGACTTACTTCCGATTCCAACGTTCGTACACCGACCACAATTCGTCCAATACGATTACTGTGAGGCCGGACGAATGGGCAACGGTTGAGCAGACGGTGTGGGACGGATGGGACGATTTCGTAGGCGTATCGTTCTTGGCACTTGATGGCGGCACGTATCAACTCGCGCCATACGAGGCTATTACGAAAGAGGAATACGAGGAGCTACGCACCAAGATGAAGCCGTTCGATCCGGCAATTCTAGCGAAGTACGAGACGGACGGAACTAGCGATTTAGAGGGCGCGGATTCATGCGAGGGTGGGGCGTGTCCTGTTCGGTAGTAAAGACGATGATAGTAGTTTGCTTTACGCGACCCCTTAGCGGTTGGAGTCATATTAATGGCAATGCCTTGTGCTACAAGCTGAAGCATGGAAAGACCTACAGCTAGTTGAATTCCCGGTACAAAAAAACTGAGAATCGTCATAGACACACCCCCAAGTACCGTAAGATTCGCTAAGGTTTTTGCAGTCGCGTAAGACTTTTTAGTCCCGTAAAACAAACTAACTTTTTCCATCATACCATATTTCGAGGTGTCATGAATCTATGAGCTACGGCCCAACGAATGAACAACGCGAGTTAATCGAAATGTTACGAGGAAAACCCACGGTTGGTGAACAGTTAGTCGATATCGTATTTCATACACTTTATAAGCTACACGAGGAGCACCATCGAGTGATCCTACGAGAACCAGACGACTTGGAAACGAAAGCCTATAGAGCTGGCTTGCATTTTGCTGAACGAAAGCTTCTTGAAGTCTACGAATCTATTAAGGAGGCGAAGTAATGATGACCGAATTTCAGATAAAATTCTGGGACGTAGCTAAGTAAAATTAAAAGACCTCAGCTATCCCTTTAATGATAAGCTGAGGTTCGCGCTTTATAGCTTATTAATATTGGTAGTAAAGCCATCCCTCATAGGTGATATCACATTCTTCGATTTCAGCGTCTCTGACATCGCAAGATGTGCTTACAAGCTTAAGTTTACCTGAGTATCCTTTCCCGTTGTCGTAATTAATCTCAGGATCAAACTTGCCCGACCAATGACGTAATACTTTTTCATATGTTACTGTTTTCCATACTTTGTCTGCGGCAAGAACGCTTGGAGAAAAGACAAGGGTCGAAAGTGCCACGACGGAAAGAATTTTTGAGAATTTGTTTTTCAACAGAAACGACTCCTTTTATGTAAAATTTTTTGTCGATATTTATGTTACCAATTATTGATAAATTTGTATATTCTAAAAAATTGCTCAATTTAGGGAGGGTACCGAATGATCCCCGTAAAAATCAAACGTCTGCACCCGGACGCAGTAATTCCGCAGTACGCTACGACTGGCTCGGCCGGCTTCGATCTTGTCGCGGTTGAGGACGTAGCCATTTCGCCCGGTGAGACGAAAAAGGTTCCGTTAGGACTCGCGTTTGAAATACCGGAGGGCTTCATGATGTTAGTGTGCATGCGATCGGGCATCGCTCTTAATACGGGGCTTCGGCAATCGAACGGTATCGGTATTATCGACAGTGACTACCGGGGCGAAGTCGCGATGATGTTCGATAATATTACGGAAAAAGAGCCACTTATTGCCCATGACTCCGATTACGACTTCAAAGAGGGCAAAACGATTGCAACAGACTATCGAATCGAATATCCGATCACTGTGTGTTTACGGACGATATCCGGCGAGCTAGTCCGAGGCGAACGGTGGCACAATTATCCAGTAGGAACGTACCTAATACGTAATGGCGATCGTGTTGCCCAAGGATTGATATTGCCGGTAATGCAGGCGCAGTTTATCGTTGCGGACGAATTAAGCGAGACAGAACGCGGAGCCGGTGGTTTTGGGAGTACGGGGGTGTCAGCGTAATGGTAGAAACGCAAATGTCCGTGAAGCTGATCTCGCATACGCAACTGAGCGAAGAGTTTTACAATAGCTTCGATATACTTGACGAATTCCTAGGATATGAAGGTAATCAACACGACCGATGGGGCGCAACTGACGGCCAAGCCGTAGCCCTCACCGCAATCAGAACGTGTTATTCCGCCAACAAGCCGTCCGAAATCGTTGTTCTCGAAGGCGACAAATATTTCGGCCAGACCGCATCCGACGGCGAAGGTGGTACGGAAGCCGACCGCCTGTTCCGCCACATCACACGTTCAGGCCATACGTCTACTATGGAACATTTAACGTTTACATTCGCGATCGAGGGCGTATCCCGCGCACTCCTAGCGCAATTGACACGGCATCGGGTCGGCTTTAGCTACTCCGTCCAATCACAACGCTATGTGCGGATGGGCAGTTCCGATAAGACTGGCGGATTTGATTACGTGGTGCCGCCTACACTCAACGGAAAGGACACGGATTCTACTCGATTGATCGGATTTAACGAAGAGACTGGTGACGCCATCTGGCGAAACATTACGGCGGTAGAAGAGTTCGAAGATGCGATGAGCACCCTGCAATCGGTATACGACCGTTTACGTCGCGCAGGAGTCCCGCCGGAAGATGCCCGAATGGTACTCCCGAACGCGGCCGCAACCAATCTAGTTATGACCGCGAACCTTCGGGCCCTTCTCGACTTCTACAGCAAACGACGAGAGGGGCGCGGCGCTCAATGGGAGATTGCGGAACTAGCCGAGCAATTACGTAAAGAGGTCACGAAAGCAGAGCCGTGGACAGCGCCGTACTTTGACGTAGCCTAAATAAAAATTTCGGAGGGCGATCGGTATATGACGAATGTAACTATTTTGACGGATGATAACGGAGTTAAGCGTGAGTATCGCGAGGTTAAACGTGAGGCAAACGTTGGTGAACGAGTAAAGATCATCGCGGACGCGGGAGTGATGTTAGGTGAATATCGAAAGGGCGAGGTTTATACAGTTACGAAGTTATATGGGTCTTTCTTTATAGACGTGGACGGAAAGTGGGGTGACGGCACTGAGCTTAATCTAGCTCATGACGATTACGTAGTCCTCGAACCTACTGATATTATCCACGTTGACGGCTTACGTTACCGCGAAGAGAAACGAAAGGCTAAGGCCGGCGAACGTATTCTAATCGTCGCGGCAGAAGACGCTGAGGGACTGTACGCAAACGGGAGCGTCCAGACCATCAGGGAAGTACCGGAGGTGTTTGGCTGCGTACTTGTAACCGGACATGCTCAGATTATCTATCACCGCGAATACGTAGTTATAACGCCTTTAGACGAACCGGCCACGAATAACATCACCGTAAACCTAACCGTCAACGTAGCCTCATCGTCTCCTTCCGAAATCCTTAAAGCGATCGTGGACAGCGTACAGGCGGAGCTGGCGAAATTCGTGGGTGCGCCTAACAACGAGGAGACCCGGGATAAGATGATGGAAGTTCTGACGAATAAGTCTCGTGATGGGATCGTGGAACGTGCCAAGGTGGACGTGGTAGAACTAAGGTCTGATATGACCGATGTAAGGAATCCGCATCTACGTGGACGCGATGATATTTACCTTCTTGAGGGACATCTTGGGATGACTGCTGATTTTATCGTCAACAAGGAAAAGAGAACCATAGTCTGCTTACTTCGCGGCGCGGTAACCCCGGAAAGGATATACGCTCGTGGTATCGCCAAGTGTTCGCCGGACGACTGCTTCAACGCCCATATCGGCAAGGCTATTGCGTTACGTCGTGCGTTGGACCTCGATGTGCCCACGGATTACTTGAACACTCCACAGCCTACGGAGCCGCGTGTAGGTGACGTTGTTTATCCAACGGCCCATCGGCTGGGAGGTAGAGCGCTAACGCTTAAAGAACGTGTGACGGGCTACAATCATGAGCGTTACGGTAAAAATTGCTTTTTAACAAAAGAAAGTTCCGGTTGGATTGGTGATAAACAATTTCGTATCATCGATGACTCCCGCGACCAAGAAACGGAGGTGACTGCCGTTGCCTAACGTGAAAATCGCTCTTACCGGAAAGATGAGATCGGGCAAGGATACGGTCGCGACCTACCTAGTCGAACATTACGATTTCGTACCGTTCGCATTCGGTGACGGCATAAAAAGTGTGTGTCACGAGCTGTTCCCCGAACAAGTCGCTAACAGCAAGAAGCCCCGTGCGCTATTACAAGGCGTGGGGCAGGCGATGAGGTCGATTGATCCTGACGTGTGGATTAAGCGAACCATGCGCGAAGTGAATCGAGCACATCTTTTCGACGTAGTAATTACAGACCTCCGCCAGATGAACGAGTACGACCGTCTACGCGATGAAGGATTCGTTATTATCCGTATTAACGCCGAAGATGGGACGCGACTAAAACGAATGGAGGACGCTGGCGATACCTTTACGGAAGCTGATCTCCACCACGAGACCGAACAGTATATCGACTGGTTCGAGGTCGACTACGATTTGTACAATGACGGATCAGTCCTTGACCTATGGCAGCAGATTGATTGCGTGATGCGGGATGTTAAGCATAAGGAGGCGGTTTGATGTGGAAGTTTGCAAACGAGAACCCGATAGTATTCTTAATTCTTGTGTTTGTAGTGATGGGCTGGATATTCGATATAGTGAAGGTGATCGTCAAGTAGACCCGTTCGTACCCGACTGGCCTGCTTATGTTCGCGAGGCATATGCGGACGGCTACCGTGCTGGTTACACGGATGGCCGCCACGCTACCTCAACGGAGATTACTTACGATTTCTTACGGCCGCGTCTGGGTGAAGAGGGTGCGGACGAAGGTTCTTCCTGCTCTTTGTGACGGAACGCGTACCAGTTGTTAGAACGTTCGATATACAGGTACTTGCCGACGGGAACGTTATGCTTACGTACAAAGGATGTCACGGCCGCGTAGTAACGTTTGCTGTCGAAGATAGCCGGCTGTACCGAGTCATCTACGGAGATTTCGCCCGGACGTGCAAGGCCGATATTGCCGGTCTTTGGGTCATAACCCACGTGACATTTGAACGGCGTGCCGGGAACAATTCCAAGTTTGTTGCGGAGTCCGTACGATAAATACAGACGGTTGAATTTATCTAAAGAGATATAAGAGTCGAAGGATTCAGAGTAAGAAAAATTGTGAGCAACGAAAGACATAGTGTTCACTCCGATCGTTAACCGTTTATTTAACGCAAGTATACGTCATTCAACGGTAGATTGGAAGATAATACCGTTAATAAGCGCGTTAGGCAGGCGTTTATTACCGTGTATCATACGCGAAATGAAGGAGGCGGTTTGATGGCGGAAAAGAAACTACTCGGAGAGATCGAGTTAAATCGGATATATCAGCGCGATTGTATCGAGGGGATGCGGATGATTCCGGATGGGAGCGTAGATATGATCTTGTGCGATCTACCGTATGGGACGACCCGGTGCAAGTGGGACACGGTCATTCCGTTTGAAACGTTGTGGGAGCAATACAAGCGTATCATAAAGGACAATGGGGCGATCATATTGACGGCAACCCAGCCGTTTACAAGCGCGTTGGTGATGAGCAGTATTCATGGGTATGGGACAAAGTGACAGCTAGGGGGCATTTGGTAGCCAAACACCGCCCTATGCAGCAAACCGAGGATATATGTGTTTTTGGCAAGGGTAAGGTTAATTACTACCCGATCATGGTTGAACGTCCACCCGACAAGATTGAGAAAAGAAAAACTAGAGAATATAAACGGACCGAAATCATGGGCGGTGAGAAATCAAATCTCGAAGAAAAGGTCTATGACAAATGGTACCCAAAAAATCTATTGACATTCAGCAATGCTAATAGCAGTAACGAATCAGTCCACCCAACACAGAAGCCCGTTGCCCTTTTCGAATACCTTATCCGAACGTACACGAATCCTGGCGAAATCGTCCTCGACAACTGCATGGGCTCCGGTACAACCGCGGTAGCAGCAATAAGCGCCGGGCGTAAATTTATCGGATTTGAAACGGAGTCAAAGTACGCTGATATCGCGAACCAACGGATTGCACAACTAAGGGAGGCGGCTTAATGGGCGCATGTGCTGTAGATATCGAAAAAGGGCACCGAAATCTTTCCGTAAGGTACGCGTTAAATGACCGTGACGGCGTACACGCAATCCTACGCGATATCCACCATTTACGGTCAAGCCGGTTCGAACGGGGCGACTACGCGGCGTGTGACGTGCTGATTGATTTGGCGGAGGCGATCGAACGGGCGGGGCTGACGGATCGGGAGCGTGAAGCGTTGTATTACGTGTATGAACGGGAGTTATATACGGTTGAGACTGGACAGGCGATGGGTGTAAGTAAACAGCGCGTAGGACAACTAGTAGGAAATGGATTAGATCAAGTTGCGACAATCTATGAGGCGTGGAATTACGGTGAGGAGGCGGCTTAATGTTAGATAAAATATTGATTCATAGCATTAAACGTACGGTAGAAACTGACTTCTCTAAGAGAAGGGAGCCTTTCTATATTTCTGAGCGTACGTACCCGTGTGAAGAAGTGGGTGCCTCCGTTTGGTTTAGGGATGGATCGTCATTAACCGGCACTTTTACGTTTGCAAATTACCGAGGGATCGACGATTCTTCTAGTGCTGAAACCGCAATCAAGCATCTACTTTCTGGGGAGGAATCCGAATGGACACGTTAGTTTTAACCCGAATGGAACGAATGGATCGTATCGCAACAATCAGCGCATGGATTGACGATTTTATTTCACAAACTGGTGACCGACCTAAGCCCGCCGAACTTGAACGCTTGACAGACGCGATCCTACACGAGGAGCTTACGGACAACGACGAGCATAAAATGACCCACCACGAATATCCGATCCTATCTGCGACACAATACGCCCGCCGAACACTCGGAAAACACAAGCGACGAGGTTCCGGTATGGGCGGTGAGACCTCGCTTAAAATAGTAGAGGATACAGGGACGGACGGAATCTCTTACCGGAAACCTTCGCGCAGAAGACGCAGCCCTTACGAAATGCAATTCGTAGATAACAACGCTAAGATACGCAATAAGGCGAGACAAGAACAGTACGCGAAAGACATAAAGGCGAGCGAAGTCAAGAGCTATTTTATTGCGTAAGGGGTTTACTTTCGGAGGATTTCGTATCTATGCATGCTAGAGACGTTCATCTATAAGTTCGAGCACATCCGTAATCTCAACGCCAAGCACTTGGCATATCTTCGCAAGGTTATCGAGTGGTAGTCGTACTGTATCATTGTTGCACATTTCGTTGATTGACGAGACACGTATACCCGTCAGGCGTGCGAGTTCTCGTTGCGAGATTCCACGTTCTTTGAGTAGATCGGCTAGTTTAATATGTATTTTCATCGCGAACAACTCCATTTGTTATTGTCACGTTTAACGGAACGTGTTATCCTTCTTGTAGAGGGTGTGATTTCCATACCTTCCAGTAAATGAGAAGGAGGACGGGTAATGGTGGAGGTCGTGCTTCTGGTGACCGCGCTGGTAAACTTGGCAACTGCGATAGTCAACTACCGCATTGGCAGGCGAAACAGCAACGGTCGGAACCTAAAGTAAAGACCCCTTACGTTAGCGGCGTAAGAGGTCGGTCAACAGACGGGTATGGGAGCCTAACGGGTCCCTGCCCTCCCCATTATCTTATTCCAATCATACCCTCGATTATGTACGATAGTCAACGGAGGCGTTGGAACCGTGGAAACTATTACATTGGTAATCGCGGTGGTAGCGTTGGTCATCTCGATCGCCGCGTTAGTACAAGCCGTGAAAAATCGCAATTAGTCGTCGGAAAACCGGCGGCTTTTTGTATATTTGGAAGGAATCGGAAATCTTCTTGTCGAAAAGTGTAGGCAAGGAGGTGGATATGATGAAGATAGTTTTCGAGAGCTTTCCGGAGTGGAAATGCTGCACAGACCCTAACTGGGTTGATAATCCCGGCCATTAGTACAAGGAGGCTACGCGACATGACTGATCCAGAATGGCCCGATGATCCCGGCTATTAAACAAAGGAGTGTATTATTTATGACGGAACCAGATTGGACGGACAATCCCGGTTACTAATCGTATCAAAGACCAACCGCGTCTGAGGACGTGGCTGGCGCTGGTAATCCGACCTTTTGGGCTACGAGCGCTAGAATATTCGGAATTGACGAGGAACAGGCCGCCTCTATGCAGAAAGTGGTAGGATGATGGAATAAAAAACTGACGCCTAAATTCATTAGTCGTCAGTTAAGGTCATTTCGATATTCTAGAATTTACGATCACAAAATATAACTTTACTATTACTTATATTTTTTATTTGTCTGAACAACCAAGAAAAGAAGCACGATATTAATTAAATAAAATATGCTTTGGGTTTCTGTGGAGTGATGATTTCTTTCTAAACTACTCACAAAAATATAAAGATAAGAATTAATAGTAAAAATCATCAAACATAGTACAAATATAAGTATTTTCAAAATTTACCTCCAGAAAAATATAAAGGTTTATTCTTTAGTCGTAAGTCTTAATCTGTCGTCTTTATAGAAATATTTCACATTATATTTATGTTGTAAGTCAGCAGAATTTGAACCAGTACTATGAGTCAGCCAAAATTCATCCCATACTTGGAGGTTAACAGAATTCCAATCAGCCCCTTTATCAATGTATGCTCCTTGTGAGAATTGAAAACCTTTTCGGAAGGCAGCAAAATTATAGGGGTACATTGTCCATACAGCGTGATTAGTTGACATGGAAAACTCATGTTTCAGTGTCAAAGCTGAAATGAAATCAGCTGACAAAGTAATATATTTATTAATAGCTATAGACATGTCACTGTCTCCTTTTATGCTCTGAGGCTGTGGTTTATGCATCAATCCATCATATCTAGCTATCCATTGAGTTTTAAATGTCCATGGTATAATTCTGTTATTCCCTTTAGTCGGGCCCAGATACTCATGATCAGCTTGCATAAATGTATAAACATTTGAACCTGAACGTGGAGCTTCATATACTCTATACATAGTTAACCAATAAGAATCATTAGTAGACCAAGCATGATTTACTTTAAGTGCGGAAGCTTTTGGTTCATAGGTTCCCATAGCAAACGGAACTAGACTATTAGGGGGATTATCTGTCTTCTCTTCCTTCTCTTTAGCATAATAATTATCTAAAGCAGCTTTAATTACTTTTTCAATGATATCTTGTTTATTCATATTTTTCGGCATTACCGTATCAATTGGACTTATGATATAAACAGGTATTTCTTTATCTCCATCTTGAATTAACCCGTACGAATCAATCTTAGAAGTAGGCTTTTCATCAACGTGTAA
Source organism: Brevibacillus sp. 7WMA2 (assembly GCF_010748895.1). NCBI lineage: Bacteria > Bacillati > Bacillota > Bacilli > Caryophanales > Paenibacillaceae > Brevibacillus > Brevibacillus sp. 7WMA2. Next base: position 2,760,090 of record NZ_CP048799.1, on the reverse strand, counting down.
AGAAGGGTTTTCATTTGATTTAAAAGATTGTAACTTCTTCGTTCCCTCATCTTCACTATCATAATAACTGTCTATAGTTTCCAGTGGAACTAGTTCAGTATCTATAAAGGCAACACCATTCTTTTTTAAAGCTCTTTCAAAATCTTTTTTTGTAGTATGTAACTCATATTCGCTGTTCTTTGCATGGACGACTGCGTTAGGAGAAAAGAAAGAACTACATATAACACTTGACAAGGTTAGTGAAATTAAAAAATATCTTTTCAAAAAAAACACCCTTTCTTATTTATAAAAGATTTAATCTAAAATTACCCACCAAAAGTTCAATTGGGTAGTACCTTTATTTAAACAGCTAATTGGGGTTGAGTCAATTATTGGAAATGGAAAAGATAAGTACTAGAATATTTTTACCTCAAATCTTCCCTTCTTGATGGGGTTTTGTAGCTTAGTCCGTCATAAATTCGGGTTCGCTTTTCTGGGTAAAAATACGCCGACCACATTCGAGAATTACGGGAGTCGCAGTGGCGAGAATTAGACGGAAAGGACCTTCGTATTAAGATATCGGAAACAGACGATGAGGGTTAAGGTATTCGCGATTGTTAAAGACGGGAAATAAGACGCAAGGTACATATTGTTTTCGAGAGTGATGATTTCAAACGTAAATTAAACGAGAGCTTCTGACGAGTACTTTCCGTCGGGAGCTTTATTTAGTTTACGTACGCTACATGCGGTCGAGGAACGGCGTCATGAACCGTTCTTAATGCGTAACGCTCCACGCTATCGGCCGCAAGTTTACATTACGGGAGCGTAACTACAAAGAGAATGGGGAGCGATTGGATGAGTAGTAATGGTAGGTTTATGGACGTAACAACTGGCGAAATTCTTGACGTGGTGGAATCGGGCCACTTTCACAACGGAACAACCGAGCCACAAAAGGTGCTCGTGGACGTATCGCCCGGCCAGCGCGTTCGATCATATAGGCCGAAGAAGTTCGATAGAACACACGACTTCACGATGGTATTTCACGCGAACAACCGTGACTTAGTACGCAACAAACGGTTAACTGACGATGAGAAGTCGTTACTATTTTCGATACTGATATTTCTTGACTACGATCAATACGTAAAGGACGAACAATCGTTTTATTTCAACGTTAATAGAGTCGCTGACCTAATGGGGTGGAGTCGTCAAAGAGCTGCACGCGTACTGGACGGACTGTGTTCGCGGGACAAACGATTGCTGGGCTGTACGAAGATCGGCCGCGAGAAGTATTACATGCTTAATCCGCATTTTATTTACCGTGGGGATACGAGTGTTTTGGCTACGGCGGTGAAGTTGTTTGAACAGGCGGCGGTGGATAATGACGAGGAGGAAAGCGCCTAGACGCCTAGATTACGTAAACAATATGTTATGCTACCGTAACATATATGTTATGCCAGCGTAACATATCCGAGAGCGAAAATCGCATAGTGGCGCGGTTTGTCGTGATTTCCCTTTCTTATCCCGTAAATATAATCGGCTAACGCCGAGCTTCGGCAAACAAGTTGCCTCGCTATCATCTCTCATCGCGAACAAAGTATAGAAGTAATTACAACGCGGTAGAAGATATTGATACCGAGGCGGCTTGTCCGCTGAGGGCGGAGGCTCGAATGAGCCGTAGCAGTACTCTTTACGTACGAATTATTAACGAGAGGAGGCCGTGTGTATGACGTTTACTTTACCGATGTGGGCCGTGTGGATTATCGGAGTACCTGTCGGATTAGGCGCGTTAGCTTTAGCGTTTGTAGGCGGCCTGTTCTTGTGGAGCTTCCGTAACGGGCCATATAGATAAATAACGGAAAGGAGGCGGTAATACACGATGCTCTTCGGACCTAATTTCTACGCTAAGATCGCGTTAATGTTACTCGGAGTTCTTATGGCAATACTCGTAGGAATCGTACTTCTAGCGTGGGGTATCAGTGTGCTATTCGCACTACCTTATTGGGCGTGTTTGGGCGGACTAATCTTACTTATCACAATAGCTTTATGGCTACGGAAGGGAGACGGATAGATGGACAAATCGGTACACGTTCCTACCCGTCATTAACCCGCGTCATAATATAGAAGGAACTCGGGGACTACCGGAAACGAAGCGTACCGATTGAACCGTGATGCTAACCCGAAAATATCCGCACGAGCGTTCCACGCGTGACCCTTCCGAAAACTTCAACCCGGATGCATACGGTATTCACGGTTATTCTTCGAAATGTATTCGTATTCAACCCGTGTTCGTACTAGATATTGATATACACCCGATTATGTCAATCTTATAACGTATGGTTAACATATTAAATCGCATAGTGACGGGGTTTACGTATGCGAACAAGTGTTTACGGATCATATATTATCGGACTCAAACGTACGTTTGGTTACAACCGTATGCAACGTTTATGCATTTCACGGATACCCCCAAGGCGGGTGTACGATCCTTCACCGTCAGGTTCCGAGCGTTTTCTTACAAGTTTTAAACCTTCGGGTCTAATCGAATACCCCTCGAATTTAAACGGAAGCTACCGGATGCCTATCGGTGGCTTCTTTTTACATTTGATGACGTTAGAACGACCGTGCTGGCGATTAGCTTCGCCAGTTATGCCGCGACTCCCCGGTAACGGCCGAGAAAGCGTGAACGTTTCGAATATAATAACGTATCTTAACGAAGGAGAACGGTAAAATGGCGAAAGACTTGCGTAAATTAGAAGCGAAATTAACGCGTGAGCAAATAACGGCAGCTCAATTACTCGCAATTAACAACTTCCTACCGCGTAATCCCGATGATGGCGAACAAGGACGTTTAACTCTCGACGAGATTGCAGAGCAGGCGAAATGTTCAATTAGTGCTCTTTATAAATGGCGGCATCATAATCGTGACTTTATTGCGTACACGAATGAGTTATCGGCAGACGCGTTTATGTCACACCTTCCGCACATCATGGAGAAACATCTGGACATGACGCTTAAAGGGCAAGGTTCAATGAAAGGGATTGAGCTGTTTTATAAATTTGGTGGACTCCTTATTGATCGTCAGGAGGTCAAAACGGAAGAAGGCTCTACTGTTCAGTCGCTTGAAGACCGTCTAGCCCGTTTGAAGGAACGTGCGGACTCGTTGAAGAGGGAAGGTGACGAGTGATTGGCGTTCCTCAATGGTGAATGGCATGATCGTCCGGCGCGACAGCTCGAAATCGACCGTCGTATCGAACTCATTGCTCAATATAAGCGGCTGGCTGATGTAGGCGACTTAACGGATTATGACGTTGATCAATGGGAGCTACTTGACTCAGAATTATCTAGGCTCCAACGTGTCCACGATTGCGAGTACGATAGCCTCCTGTTCATGTACGAATACTTTTCTGAGGCGAGGAACCCCGGCAACCAAGATAACCTCATACCGGCAGGAGTTGATTATGAGGATGCAGCCGATTTTCACCGTGAGCTATGTCAATTACTCGATGAAATAACGCGAGGTAATGTATCGGAAAATGTGGCATGGTCTGTTGGACGAAATCATGCGAAGACTGCTTACTTGTCAAATGGGTTCCTATGTAGAAACGTAGCATACCGGCACAAACGCTATATTGTTGAGGTTTCAGAAACGACTGACGTAGCCGGGGACTTCATACAGTGGACGCGTAATCAACTTGTCTTTAATCAGAAATTACGTGAGGACTTCGGTATTTTGCTCTACGAAAAGAAGTCCATGAATGATACGGACAACAAGTATGAGTTCGTGACGACAACGGGAACAAAGGTCGAGGCAAAGGGTATGGGTACACAGATGCGGGGCCTCCGACATGGGGCAACACGACCGGATCTGTTCTTGCTCGACGACTTGGAATCAGGGGAAAACACAAATACACCTGAATTGCGTGCGAAAAACCTTCACTGGTTCCGATCTGAGATGTTAGAAGCACTTGGTTTTGGTGGGCTTTGCGTTTACATGGGAACAATCGTACATTATGACAGTTTGCTTAACCACGTCCTCACAAAGCGTAAAGACTTCGTATCGCGCAAGTTTCCTGCAATTTTGTCGTGGTCAGAACGTGAAGACTTATGGGAATTATGGCGAAAGCTTTACAACGAGGATGTTCCGAATGCAAAACAGAATGCGGACTCTTTTTATGAAGAGAACGAAACGGAGCTACTGAAGGGAACTAAAACGTTATGGCCGCGATACACCTATAAGTTTTTCATGGAGAAGCGGGAGGCAATGGGCGCACGGGCGTTTAACCAAGAGTACCTCGGCAATCCGGTCGATGAGGAGTCGCAGATTTTTAATCCCGAAACATTCACGTACTATACGGAAGAAGACATGCAAGGCCTGACGTTAGATTATTACTGCGGAATTGACTTCGCGATGGGTAAGGAGAAGGGGGACTACTCCGCAATTATTACAATAGGCCGTAATCGTGACACGGGTGTTTGTTACGTGCTAGATGTGTTTCTTAAACGAGTACATCCCGACATTCTGCTACAAGAAGTTGTTAATCGTTCACTTCAGTTTCAGTATGAGGGAATCGCGGTCGAGGCACAGCAAGCACAGGAATGGTTTGCACATAAACTGGCTGAAGAGTTACGGAGGAAAGGGTACCCCACACATCGACGGCTGAAGGAGATCAAGCAACGCATGCGTAAAGCACTCCGAATAGAATCATTGTTGCCGGATATTCAGAGTGGGAAGATTCGATTTAAGCGGGACCAACGTTTGCTTATCGAGATGTTCGAAATGTACCCGAATCATAATCACGATGATGGTCCAGATGCCTTGCATATGGCGTATGGCGCGGCAAAGCTGCGTAGAAAACGAGTGACAGACAAGCCCGCATATCTATAGAAAGGAGGCGAGACTTATCGCTAAACTATTCGTCACAGGTGCGCAATTCCCACCTTCACGCGACATTGAACGCCTGTCCAAATACTATCGAGGCCGTAAGATTTTCGACGGCAAGCAAGCGGAAGTACTCGAACGTGCAACCGAAATCCTAAAGGATACGCCGCACGCTCCCCAATTATCGAAGCTCTATATCGCGGTCAACTTGATGGACGTACTGCTAACGAAGCCGGCCGATTTAATGTTCGGTGAGCCACCTTCGTATGAATCCGGCAAGCCTGACTCCTCCATCGAGCAGCAACGACTGACCTCTATTGTTGAGGAAAACGATTTGAACGTTTTGGGTCACGAGATAGTTACCGGTGCTGGGATTCGGGGAGACGCGTTCATCAAGACATACTATGCTCCACGGCAGGATTTATCTGAAGTGCCCGATGGTATTGAAATCAAAGTGAAACCTGAACCGATTATCGAAGCGGTTGACCCGTCGAACGTATTCCCCGAGCTATCGAAAGGGTCGCGAAAACGATTCAAGGCGATTAATATAGCGTGGGTCGAGTGGGTGACGGAGACAAACGGATTAATAGAGTCAATCGTAGAGGGCTCGAAGATGACGCAAACTCCGTACCTTAACGTCGAACGCCATGTTCCAGGGGCAATAATCTACGAGAGGTTCCGGCTACATCCTAAATCAGTAGATACGCGGTATGATGCGCCTATTCAAACATTCACCATAGGGGACACGGTAAGTACAGGACACGAGAAAGACGTTGTTGCAACGGGTCTCTCTCACATGGCCGTCTATCACATTCCGTACAAGTCTACTGATACCGATTGGCGGGGAAGTAGCGGCATTGAAAAGATAGAGTCGGTACTGGCCGCGATTAACGATAGGCTGGTTCAGATTGACTACATCCTGTGGAAACACAGCGATCCAACTGCGTACGGGCCCGATTTAGGTGAGCCCGACGTACGATTCAGTGGACGCTATATCCCCGTAGATAAAACGGAAGTCACGCCCGGATATATGACATGGGATTCGCAGTTAGACGGCGCCTTTAAAGAGCTAGACGTTTTACTAGGCATCGTATTCCAGATGAGCGAGACGCCACAATGGCTATTCGGTACGACATTAGCGGAGGACAAAGGCGGAACCGGAACGTCACATACTGATGGCTCGGCGATAAAGTCACGTTTTATGCCGATTATATCAAAGGTTAAACGGATAAGAGCTCACGTTGACCATGCTTTTCGTGACGCGTTGTACTCATCGCAAATACTAGAGAACTTTGCGAATGACGGCGTAGAGGGTTTCGAGTCGTATACACCAGCATACCCAACTATTCGTTGGAAGGACGGCATACCTCGTGATGAGAAAGAGATCGCGGAAACTATGTCGTTGAGAACTGGGGGCAAGCCTACCCTCGATGTCCGTTCAGCAATTAAGTATATGGACGAAGTAGACGACGAAAAAGCTGACGAGATTATAGCACGAATTGAGGAGGACGAAGAAGCCGCAAACGGGACGGTGGACTCGTCCATTTTTAATGACGAGGGTGGCGAAGAGTAATGCGACAACCACCGATGCCCAACTACGACTACGAAACTGAGAAACTAGTTCGCGCTTACAAGCAAGCCGTGGAGGACATATTCCGTGAGCTTGACCGGCTTGATATCACGTCGATTTCACGGGACAACGGGATTGCATCTCTAAGCGAAGTCGCTCGCATACTATCCGCATTGGACAAAGAATCTGCGGAATGGGTTCGAGTAAACGTACCCTTAGCGGCCAGCAATGGAATAGCAGACGCTATCTACGTACTAGGAGCCGCGTCAACGATTGAGGAAGCCCGTTCAATAGCGAGGTTCAACCGAATAAACAAGGCAATGACTAACGCTGTAATAGCTGATACGCAAGAGGACCTACTTGCGGTGACAAGAAACGTAAAACGAAGAGTACGGAACGCTGTGCGCAAGGTAACCGCAGAATCTATGCGAGCAAACATGGCGAAGGGAGTAAACGGTAGACGTACAATCAATCGCGATACACTAACGAGGCTCCGTAAGACACTAGGGGATTCCCTCAATACCGGAATTATTGATGCGGCGGGAAGGCGATGGAAGCCGGAAGTTTACGTCGATATGGTTACTCGTACGAAAATGATGTTCGCGCACATGGAAGGAACGATAAACGAAGCTGTTGGGCGCGAAGTATACTACGGCAGGATATCGAGACATGGGGCAAAAGATGATTGCGGACTTTGGGAAGGCCGGATCGTTAAGCTGACGCCTGATGCTCCCGGAGATTACCCGTATCTTGAAGATTTAAGAGGACGACGCGATATTTTTCATCCTCGCTGTCGTCACTTAGTCTCTCCGGTTAGAACACCGGAATAGTGTTTGGCCTTACGAAATGGCGAAAAACTTTCGGAACTATATAGCCGACGGGCTTTAAGCGGGAGGTAACGAATGACTGACACGCTTAAACTTTTATTTCCGATGAATTTGCAAACCTTTGCGGAGGACGCCACAGAGGATCAAACGCCACCAACCGATGATCCCGTAGAAACACCAAAAACTTTTACGCAGGAAGAACTAGATAAGATTGTTGCGGATCGAATCGCACGTGAACGTAAGAAATCGGAAAAGTATGCCGATTATGATGAGTTGAAAACGAAGCTCGCGGAATACGAACGAGAACAAGAAGAGAAACAGCGATCTGAGATGACCGAGATCGAGCGATGGAAAACAGATTACGAGAAGGAAGCCGCAGCAAAACAGACACTAGAGCAGAGTGTTGCTGAGATGGAAGCAAAGTACCGACAGGAGAAAATTCGTAACGTTTTTATTACTGCGGCAGCTAGCGCGAATATTGCTCATATCGACGATGCCTACATTCTCGCGTCAACTGATTTAGCTAAAGTAACGTTCGATGAGTCTGGCAATGTGGTAGGGATGGACAGCGTAATACAGTCATTAGTTGAGACTAAACCGTTTCTTATCGCGCAGACCAAAAAGGAGCCTAGTACGATTGGCGGACCATCTGGGTACGGTCATGAAACGGGAGCTAAAACACTCGAAGCACAACTAGAGGAAGCAAAGAAGAAAAAAGACTTTGGTAAAGTCTTAGAACTGTCCAATAAGCTAAGTCAATTACGTAAGTAACTACACCACCGGTCTATTAGCGGTGGTTTTTTTAATACCCAAAAACAAGGAGGAATCCCATTAATGCTATTTACTTATGATTTTAAAGACCAAGTACGTGAACTATCAGCAGGTATTGATCTAATTATCAATGACTCACCTACTCTACTAGGTTTGGTAGGTCTAAATGGCGAGCCACTAACGCAGACGAAATTTGAGTGGATGTCAGATAACCTCAACTCGAACCGCGCCAACGTAAAGGCAGATGTTACGGCTACAGATACCCAATTGGTCGTAAACGATAGCGACGGTGAGAAATTCCGCATTAACGCAATCGTGGTAGCTGGCGAAGAATACATGAAAGTAACTGCTGTTGCCGGCGATGAGGTTACTGTAATTCGTGGATTTGACGGAACTACGGCGGGGGCTCTAAAAGCTGGAGCAGAACTTCGAATCGTAGCTCGACCGCAATTGCAAGGGGCTGGCGTAGGTCAAGACGAGGGTCACGATCGCTACGTTGATGATAACTACACGCAAATCTATGAACGATATGCATCCGTCTCCAATACGCAAATGGCAGTTCGTACCCACAACGTCACCGACGAATTAAACTACCAAGTTGAGTTACGCTTGCAAGAGATGTCCCGCGAGATGAACGATACTCTAATCTACGGTCGTAAAATTATGGGTAACAAGGGCACACCGAGCATGAGCGGTGGTCTATTGTATTACGCGGATAAGAAGGGCGCTGCTAAAAAGAACTTAAGCGGTAAGGAGATCGACGCTAAGGTCATCAACGATTTGATGGAGGAAGTTTATTTGCGCGGCGGTAACGTTAACACGATCCTTACGAACACTGCGGGCGCACGTCAAATTTCGAAGCTAGCATCTAATACAATTCGCACTGAGCGTCAAGATACCACTACTGGTCACCGAATCTCTACTTTCGTCTCCGACATCGTAGGTGGCGGTGAAGCGACTATTATCGTTGATCCGAACTTCCCGAAAAATAAGGTAGCTCTTTTCGATCGAACTATCTTGTCGATGCATCCGTTGCAAGGTCGTGCGCTGTACGATGTAGATGCGGGTGTACCAGGAGCTGACTTTGTAGCTCGCCAAATTCGTGGTGAGTACGGCGTTAAGGTAAAGAACGCAAAAGAGAAGATTGCAATTCTCGAAAATATCTCCACATCGGTATCGTAAGGAGGTAACAAATGGCTGATTATAAAGCATCCCCGTTCTATGAAGTTGATAGTGGCGATGTCCGCGTCAAGTTTAACTTCTTCGGTACGTATTCAACCGAAAAAGAAGACGAAATTGCTATGTTAGACGCGTTGGCCCCCGAATGGGTCAAACGTACAGATGACGTAACTCATACGGAGGAACCCGCCGCACAGCCCGCCAAAAAGGGACGTGGCAAAGCCTCCGAATAAAACCGGAGGTGTTTCCCTATGACGTTATCAATCGAAGCCGCAGACGATTATATTGACGTAAATGTTATTGATATCGAGGACTGGACGGACTGTGACGAAGCGAGAAAACAACGGATAATTAACGTCGCGTCACGTACACTAGCGTCTGCATACCCGAAATATACAGTACCGGATGCGGCTGTATATGAGTTCGCGGCAGTATTGGCCCGAGAGTTTAACGACACGTTACGGCAAGCCCATAACGGCGTCAGTGCGTTTTCGTTATCCGGTGTAGCATCCTTTACATTCCGCGACAAACCGAGAGAGCTAGTCGATCTGATACCGCCAATAAGTCGTGAACTAATCGGGGCGGAAAATGACGTGAAGCTCGGGAATCGCGGCGTAGGATGGAGCGTGTTATAAATGCCTTTGGTGCCAATGCGAAACAAAATAACGGTTTACCCTGCGTTGCTAGACGACGAGGGCAATCCGAAGACAGACGAATGGGATCGACCGGTATACGGCGATCCTTTTTCGTTACGTTGCCGGATACAAGAGAAGACGAAGCTTGTCCGGGCACAAACGAATCAAGGCGGTGTACACGGCGTTACGTCACAGGAAGTCGTGTCCTCTGCGCAGGTGCTTTGTGACAAGCTTGCGCCTATCACTGACCAAGACCGGATCGAGTTCACCGACGAGCTCGGCAGAGTACGCCAGTATAGCCCGTTAGCTATTGAGATTAAGCGCGATATTGGCGGCAAGCCTATCTTAACGGAGGTGTCACTGTAACTATGGAATTCGAACTTGACATGCGGGCATTTAAGGACGCGATTCAGCGAACGCCTGATGTCGTATTCGCCGCGACCAAACGTGGTATGCACGATGCAATGGATGAATGGAAAGCGGAGTCAGTAGACGTTGCTCCTTTAGACAAAGGCACGCTACGGCGCGGCATTAGTACGGAGGTCCGGCAGAAAAACGGTGAGGTAAGCGGTGAGATTTCGGCCGTTGCAATAGAAAACACACCCAAGTGGCCGAATTTTAATTACGCTTACTACATTCACGAGGTAAAAGGCGACATCAAGAATCCGACAACTCCCGGCACTGTTGCGAAGTTTATAGATGCTCCGGCCGACGAACATAAGCAGAAGTGGCTAAAAGACATTGAAGACGGAGTAAAAGCGGAAGTCCAGAGACTAGGTTTCTAACGGAGGTGGTACGATGTCCGCACTTGTTGAACAGGAATCAGTGGGCGAGTTTATAAAGGCGGTTTTACCTTCGATCGCGTTGAAATACGAGGTACCTGACAAGCCTGCGAAAAATAACGTAGTCGTCCGGCTCCTGTCCTCCGATTCTGAGTCCGAGACGCGTTATCACTACCGGATTGATCGCGACTATCAGATCGTGGTATACGGTGTTGATGCGCAGGATGTCCTAGCAAAAATGGACGTAATCGAACGTAAAGCAAACGATGGAACTACATTAATCCCAATGAAAGACTCGAAGCGGTATATCCGTATCGGGTCTTTTTCTTTTTCAACGACATTCAAGACGGAGGGCGGCCTCTACGCACGATTAGGCGTGTTATCAACGGAGGTACGCGAGGCAAGAACGCAAGAACAGTACGACAAGATTATGCACGTATACGGGCGATTTGAAGCCCGATAAAAGGAGGTAACGCGATGGAATGGGACCCACTTAATGAGCCGACCCGTCCCGGGCTCTATTTGATGTACGTGGAAGCCGCGGCATCACAGATTCGAGGCGGTGCTCGTGGTATTGTTGCAATTCCACTTATGAAGTACGGAGCAAAAGCGACAGAAAAGACGTTCTACACGATTGAGACCGAAAAGCAAGCGGTTGACTTGTTCGGCGTCACCAATATTCAGTCCATTCGTTTCGTTTTGCAAGGCGGAGCAAGGCAAGTGCTCGTTTACACCATGCCGAAGGAGCAAACGGCAGAGGCATTTATTGAGATGCGCGATTCCTTTGATACACGAGCATTTAACGTGTTTGCATACGACGGAGCTGTGGATTCGGCTGAGATTGACGCGACAGTAACGTGGGTAAAACGCAATCGTGCGGAAGGCAAGCATTTCGTATACGTCACAGGCGGTACGGCGGCAGATGATGCTGATCCGAAAGTAGGGAACGCGCGCAGTAAGAAGATAGCGGATAGCTACGTAGCTAACCTGATTGTCGGCGGCGTAGTCAACGGCAAGGAGTACCCGTCTTGTGAGTACGCGACGTACATTGCCGGCTTAATCGCAGGTACACCGATCAATAAGTCGATTACGTACGCAAGGCTACCGTTAGACGACGTTAACAAACGTCTTACGAACGCACAGATCGACGAAGCACTCGAAGCGGGTTCGCTTGTCCTCGTACACAACGGTGATTACGTGATCGTTGAAAAAGGACAATTAACGAGTGGTGCCAAGATACGTAAGATTCGCGGACGACAAGCGATTAATACGGATATCGTGAAAACGGCCGCGAGCGACTACATCGGGAAAATCGATAACAATCGAGACGGGCAGGCAGCCTTAATTGCGGCGATCAAAGCGTACCTAGAACGATTAGGTAAAGCGAATGTCCTCGAAGACCCCGTTGTAACGTTAGACCCCGAATTTGAATCGAAGGGAGACGCGGTATATTTGTACATCGCTTATACAGAGACCGATAGTATGGAACGCATCTTCCTACGAATCCACGTATAGGGAGGTAAGTATAGATGGCGAAAAATTTACTAGAATCCAACCGCGTCCTAAGTGGTTCGTTCGGCGAAATCTGGATGGACGGCGTGTGGCTGGCGAATTTCAATGCGGGTGAGTTATCCGTTGAGATTCAATATGAGAAGATTAAGCGATCCGGTAGCCGCAAAGCCGGGAACAAGCCGATGAGTATCGAGTGTACCGGTTCTATTCGCGGATACAAGATATCGTCCGCATTTGCTCGTAAGATAGGACAGATCATGGACGACCGTGCCGGGGCCTTCGTTTGCCAGCTCGTTATGAAACTCGATGATCCCGAGGCATACGGTGCCGAGCGAGTACTCGCAAAGGGCGTCCAGTTTACCAAAATTGATGTAATGAAATTTGAGCATGGGTCACCCGTCGAGACGGAGTGGCCTTTTGTTTTTGAAGATTACGAGTTCCTAGATTTCATTGAGGAGGAGTAAAAATTAGGAGGATGATTACATGACAGACGATCTATTAAAAGCCCTGCTTGATGCTGATAAAAAACCCGAAAAAGAAGTGCCACTGAAACGATTTGGGACATTCCGTATCCGTGCTCTTGATGATCAAGAAATCGAAGATAGCCAAGAAAGAGCGACGTTTGGGAAGACGGTCGATCAGACTAAGAAAGCACTAATAATGATACAAAAAGCAACGATTGAACCAGACTGGTCACATCCGGATTTACTCGCGAAATATGAGACACAAGACCCTGTAAAAGTTGTTGAAAAGACGTTACTTCCGGGCGAAAGGATTAAGCTTGTCTCTGAGATTTTAGACTTATCTGGGTATGACATTGGAACAGCGGTTGACCAAGTAAAAAACTAATACGCGCGGGAGGCGAGGCTTTCGTTATACACACGATATTCCAACGACAAGGCCTCCCGCCGGCCTACATTTATAACGCGCCAAGAGGTGAGCGCATCTTTATGTACGCCTCCACAGAGGTGGTCGTCGAAGACGAGATTGCGGCGTTGAATAAGGAAGGGGGCGGCTAATCATGGCGTTTGATCTAGTCGGCCGATTACGGATTGTGGACGTGATGACCCCGACCCTCCGCCGAGTGTCTTCGGAACTCGAGCGGACGAACTTATCGGTGAAAAAGGTTGCCGCATCTACCGGCTCCTATCGTAATGCCCAAAATGCCGCCACGCAATCGGTGAATAATTTCTCGGGGGGACTTCCGAATCTTCTCGGCAAGCTTAAGATGGTGGCGGGCGCAGTAGTCGCTGTCGGTACGGCCTTTGACGGGATCAAAACGGCGGCAGACTTCGAAAGCTCAATGTCCCGTGTTGCGGCCCTTTCCAGCGCTAGCGCCGGAGACCTTGCGAAACTAACCACGAAAGCCAAAGAGCTCGGCGCCTCTACGGTATTCAGCGCAAGTCAAGCCGCCGAAGGTATGCAGTTCCTCGCGATGGCAGGCTATAAAACTAACGAAATCATAGCGGCCATGCCCGGACTTCTCGATGCGGCCGCGGCGGGCCAAACAGACCTCGGAACAACCGCCGATATCGTCTCGAATATCCTCTCCGGTTTTGGTATCGCGGCAGGAGATACAGGACGTGTGGCCGACGTGCTTACGAAGGCGTTTACGTCAGCTAACGTTGACCTTCAAATGCTCGGTTACACGATGAAGTACGCGGCTCCTTGGGCGAAAGCGCTCGGTGTGTCGTTAGAAGAAACGGCGGCCGCGGCGGGTATCCTCGGTAATGCGGGTATCCAAGCGGAACAAGCGGGTACTACGTTACGGGGACTATTCGCCCGTTTTGCGAAGCCTCCGAAAGAGGCCGCAGAAGCGTTCGATAAGCTCGGCGTTAAACTGTTTGATAGCGGAGGCAAGATGAAATCGCTTGCCACGATCCTCGAAGACCTCCAGAACGCAATGAAAGGCATGACCAGCGAACAGAAAACGGCGCTTTCTGGCATAATCGCGGGTATGGAAGCTGGTAGCGGATTTCTAGCGTTGATGGATGCGGGCCCCGATAAGCTACGAAAATTTACGAAGGAATTAGAGAACAGCGGGGGAACAGCCGGGAGGGTATCGAAAGTACAACTCGATAACTTTAACGGTTCGCTTGTGCAATTGGAATCCGCACTGGAAGGATTAAAGATAGAAGTGTTCACTCCGTTACTCCCTACCTTAAAGGACCTCGCGGAAAAGGGAGCGAATGCGGCCTCCGTCTTCAACAAGTGGCTCGGAAGTAAAGAGGCGGAAAAATGGGGGAAAACGACTAAAGACGTACTTGAAATTGTGGGACCATTGGTTGTCGGAGCTACTACGGCATGGGCTACCTATAAAGCCGTAATGTTAACGGCAACAGCCGCACAATGGGCGTTTAATACCGCGGCTAATGCTAACCCGATAGGACTATTAGTTGTCGGTATAGGTACGTTAGTCGGGGCGGGGTATCTACTGGTTAAGAATTGGGAGACCGTGAAAGAAGCAGGCCATTCCATGTGGGTTACTATCAAAAACACGTTTGCGACCGGAGTGAACTGGGTAATCGGGAAGTTAAATACGTTAATTGACGCGATGAACCAAGCCTTCAACTTTAAAATGCCTGACTTGATGGGTGGTCAAGAGTTCGCGCTCAATATCCCGAAAATAACCGAAGTCGAAATGGATTACTCGCTTCAACAAGAGAAGATGAGAGATTTCCGCGAACGTCGTAACATCGGTGTCGGGGACGACGGCTCTCACTACAGCGGCCTTGATTACGTACCATTCGATGGCTACCAAGCTCGTTTGCATAAAGGCGAAAGGGTAATGACCGCAGAGGAAAACCGAGCCAGCAAGGAAGAGGCTTCTAACACTCCATCCGATAGACGACGAAACCTTACGATCGACGGCAAGGACTCTAACGGCGTGAAAAACATCTCGTTTGGAGACATTATCATACAGGGTTACAACGGAAACTTAGAGACAGCGGCAGACAAGATCATGTCGATTATGGTACGTAAAATCAGCGAACAGGTGTAAACAGAGGTGACGGGATTTATGGGAAGGATAGTTATCCTTATGGTTTTGGAACACTACGTTTAGGCTATAATTAGGAGTAGTTACATTTTCATCGTAATTTTTTGTAAAAAATAATTGACAAGAAGTCATTACTGATGATAAATTATTGCTAGTAGTCATTTATTCTACAAAGTAGAGTAAAGAAAAAAGCCATAAGTGTTGGCCCACTTATGACCTTTCTTAAGGAAGGTTCAGCTTGTGACAATGCAAATCCTGAAATGGTTAAATGACACAGTAGATATACTACTTAGTGATCATTACGATAAGTACAGCTAGTTGGATAGCTATACTTAAAGACTCGTATTCGCTCATCATTATCACCTCCTTTCGTCGAGGCGTATTAATGGTGGATTTCTTGTTGCTATATTTGATGATAGCATATTTATGTATTTGACATAAAGAAATATAATTCGACAAAAAGAAAGACCCCTTTTAAGGGGTCTTTTTCTATGTAAACGAGGTGATGACGATTACAAACGGTATTCAATTCTGGCTCTCTTACAATAACGGGGCGGAACGCCTGCAACTTCCGGTTAATCCGGAGTCTATTAAAATATCGAGCGATTTCGGCTATCAGGACGTTGAGGTCTCGCACTTAGGTGAATTTACCGTTATCGGTGATCCTAAGTTGCGAGACTTTTCGTTTTCATCGTTCTTTCCTCGCGACTACCACCCGTCCTATTGCGAGTACGAAGGCTTTCCCGATCCGTGGTCAGCTAGAGAGATGCTAGAGAGGTGGCGCGACTCCCGGAAGCCGTGCCGCCTGACGATTACGGGAACCCCGATAAACTATGCGGTCACCATACGCAGGTTCGATATCGTGCCCGAAAAACACGGGGCGCCCGGTGATATCTACTACGATCTTGACCTCAAAGAGTACAAGTTCACAAGCATCCGTCAAGTTGACATGGGCGCGAAGAAAGGCAACGGTACAGCAACGACGGCAAAAGTGAAAAAGGCGGCCGCAAGAGGCGGTAAGAAAGAGATTCCGAAGCCATATGTCGTAAAGAAAGGCGATTGCCTATCTGTGATCGCGGCTAGATACGGACTTAAAACACGGGACATCTACGCCAAGAACAAAGCCGTTGTTGGTTCCGATCCCAACAAAATAAAGCCGGGTCAGAAGTTGGTGTTAGTATGACGTGGGAAGTGCATTATGACGGCGCGCCTATGGTTGTTCAAAGTGCTACATGGTCCGGCGATATTACGCAGCCAGCCCGTACCCTAGAAATATCTTTCGTAAACACGGTGGACGGCCGTAAAAAAGCTGTCCCCGTAGAACTCGGCAAGGAGTTACGTCTCTACAGTAATGGACGTGAACTATTCCGGGGTCTGACGTTCAAGCATAATATCAATGATCGCGGGATCATGAGCGTTACGGCATACGATGATAATATCTATCTTGCGAAGAATCAGGATACGCAGATATTCCGTGGAATGAAGGCGAGTGCCATTGCGCAGAAACTATGCAAACAGTTCGGAATTGCAGTCGGTAAAATTGACGATACAGGATACGTAATACCAAAGCTTGTGCTCCGGAATAAATCCATATGGGACATGATGATAACAGCGCTAACGGTTACGCAGAAGCAGACCGGACGGCGCTTTTTTATTTGCTCGAAGGAAGGCAAGTTTAATCTGTTATCGCGGAAAGAACAGCCTGTTCGGTGGGTACTCGAAAACGGCGTTAATATACTGGACGCGTCATACTCGCAGTCGATCGAAGAACTACGAACACAGGTCAAGGTGACCGGCGGGGATAACAAGAAAAAGCCGTTGGTGGCCGTAGTCAAAAACGACGCACTCATAAAACGGTTCGGCATCATGCAGCACCTCGAAAGTGCTGACTCGGATAAAACCCGATCCCAAATCGAGCAGTTAGCGAAACAGCTCCTAAAAGACCTCGGAACCATACACGACGAGGCGACCGTCAATGCGCTAGGGATTGACACCGTGTACGCGGGGGTAGGCGTCTATGTACAAGAATCAATGACGGAGATCATCGGAGGTTACTGCGTTTCAACCGATAGTCACACATTTGAGAGCGGCAAACATACGATGTCACTTACGTTGAGCGCGACGGACGATCTTCCAACGTTGAAATACGATCCACCACCGGAAGACAAGCCGAAGAAGAAAAGAAAGAAACGAAAGGGGCGGAAATCTATTGTCGACGAAATCCTCAAAAAGACTCCAAGAGCCTAGTCGGCTGGAAGGCGGAGGTCCGAGTCAGTTTCGACAGCTCATTCAACAGATCGGATACAACAAGGACGTGGATATCGAGCTTGGCACTGTCGTTGCTCCTCCGCCAGCTATACGAGTTACAGTCGATAACGATGAAAAACTTGAGCTGTTAGCGGAAGACTTGATTGTTGCGGAGCATCTGACGCGGCATAAACGGAAGGTTACCTTAACCAGTGAGACAGTGCGCGAGGTTATGACGAGAGCAGGCTATACGCCCCACGTGCACGATATCACGGAGTTGGTTATCGAGGGCGAGATCGAGTTTACCGACGAATTGAAAGCGGGCGATCGCGTCATCATCCAGTCTATTGACGAGGGCCAAACGTATATCATTCAAGATCGGGTGGTGATCTATAATGGCGCTTAGTCCGTTACAACGACTAGAGGATCGAGTGATCCAATCGGAGCCAGAAGTCCAGCCAACGCTAACTTATTCGCTGGACTTCAATACCGGCGATATTGACGGCATGATCGACGGCGAGGCGGCCATCCGTCAATTTATCAGCAAGGTTATTATGACTGCGCGGTTTCGGTTTCCGATTTACTACGACGGCGAGTACGGTTGTGAACTCATAGACTTAATCGGGGAAGATTTACCGATAGAGCTTTTGCGGTCGGAGATACCCCGTGTCATAACTGAGGCATTGATCTACGACGATCGAATAGACGATGTATACGACTTTGAGATAGAACGAGAGGCGGACAAATTGACCGTCTCTTTTTACGTTGATACGACGGACGGGCTAACGTTAGATGTCGTAGAGGAGGTGTGACGGTGTACGAACAACAAACGCGTGAGGAAATCCTTGAACGGATACTCGAAAGGTCTCGGCCGGACGTAGACAAGCGACCTGGTGCGATCTTGTATGATGCGACGGCTCCCGTGGCACCCGAGTTAGAGGCGTTATGGCTGGAGCTGGACGCGGTACTCGATAAAGGATTCGCGATAAATACTGACGGTACCATGTCGTCTTACAACGAGTGGCTGACGCGTAGATGTGCTGAATTAGGTGTCTACCGAAAGCCCTCGGAAAAGGCTATTGGTACCGTTACTATTTACGGGCATGAGAATACGGAAATCCCCGTAGGTACCGAAGTTTCTACGGATGGTGAAGAGCCGATTTACTTTGAAGTCACGGAGTCTGGCGTCATTTTAAACGGGACTATTACGTTAGCAGCGAAAGCCGTTGAAGGCGGTAAATCGGGCAACGTGGGTGCTGGCGAAATCAAGCTAACGCAAGGTAATATCACAGGGATAACCGGCGTCACCAACGAGCTGCCATTCGAGGGCGGTATTGACGAAGAATCAGACGACGCCCTGTTAGAACGGTACCTTGATCGCGTCCGAAAGCCTATTACGTCAGGCAATCGTCATCATTACCGGAAATGGGCGCTTGATGTCGTTGGTATCTCTGATGCGCGAGTATACGAGGTGTGGGACGGGCCGGGAACGGTAAAAGTCGTCTTACTTGATGATCGGAAGCGGGCGCCCTCCCAAGAGCTTATCGACAAGGTAGCGACTTACATCGAAAAGGAGAGACCTGCATGTGCGGAAGTGACGGTCGTTGGTGTAGCCGAAATACCGATCAATGTAGCCGCAAAGATAACGTTAGTGAACGGCCATACCATCGAAGAGGCCCGCGAAGAAGTGACGAAAGCACTGACGGATTATCTCGGTAAGCTCGCGCTAGTTGACTCAGTTGTACGTTTTACACGGGTTGCCGGCGTGATCGGAGGCTCGGCTTCGGTACTTGATTATGCCGATCTGACCGTTAATGGTGCGGAGGAGAATATAGCGATAGGCACCGATTCAATCGCGGTACTAGGGACGGTGACACTCAGTGAATGACGTAATTAAGCGCCGAATGCTCGATTCATTGCCAACGATCCATTACGGAGAGTCGCGGCACATAAAGAACATAATTGACCGAGAATCAGAAGAGTTTGCGTTATTGCACGAGGGGATTCGGGACTTAGCCGACCAGTTCTTCGTAGATACGGCAACGTGGGGTCTAGCACGATGGGAAGCCGTTGTCGGAGTGCCCACCGATCTATCTAAACCGATCGAGCAGCGACGCTCCGTTATCAAGTCTAAGCTACGCGGTACGGGGACGGTTACATTAGCCGTACTCGAATCCATTGCCGATGCGTTCTTCCCCGACGCCACGGCTGAGGAGGAACCCCGTAAGTATACGGTCATTATCGTAATTGGCGGCGATATCCCACCGAATCTATGCGATGCTTACGTTGCCCTCCGTGAAATGGCACCGGCTCATGTCGATGTGGTACTAGCGCCCATGCCACGGGAAGTAATCGAAGTAGTCGATACGGTAACGGTAATTCTACGGCGATATCGGACGATCGGCGAACTGCGTGTCGGGGATACGATCGGTAAGGAGCAGCGGGAGGTGACGTTATAGATGGACGT
Source organism: Brevibacillus sp. 7WMA2 (assembly GCF_010748895.1). Lineage (NCBI taxonomy): Bacteria > Bacillati > Bacillota > Bacilli > Caryophanales > Paenibacillaceae > Brevibacillus > Brevibacillus sp. 7WMA2. The sequence goes on along the minus strand of NZ_CP048799.1, from coordinate 2,740,244 downwards.
AAGATATCTCGAACGCATTGCGGAGGACATCGCTACACGCGCGACATCTATCGTTCTTAATAATCAAACGGTACCTATTCGGAACATTAGCCGGAATGGGGCGGCGGTGACCGTCCGTACGGAATCAGTCAAAGGGATTACGCGAGTTTCTTCATTAAGACTGTACGATGAAGCGGGCGGTCTGATTGCGGAGAGGCAGGCGGACGTTCCGGTTAGCGAAGGACAGCGTTTGGAATTTCGGTTCAATTTTGTTATTCGAGAGGGGGTGCGTTGATGTCGTATGACGTTCGGTTAGACTGGAAGTTCGAAGATGATATTACTGAAAATGACGTCAACAGATGGGAAAAAGGAATAGCTGATGCGCACAAGCTTCTGGAACAGCATACGGTAGCGATTGCTGCCTTACAGATCGAGGTGCAGACAGTTAAGGACGCATTGTTTAACAACTTCACAGGCAATGTGTTCTTCGAAAATTTTGTAACTCTAAATGATGTGATTTTAACCGAGGGCTGGTATGACGAGACTAACAAAAGGCTGGTGGTATAGTGGCCGTTATAAAAAAACTTGAAAAACAATTTGATGAACTACCATACAGTTCACAAACGCACACTTTAACCATACCGGGATTGAATAGCGTTAAGTCTGTAGTAGTTAATACGGGGACAGTTTCATATAGAGTGAACGGTAACACTGTAACATTTACACTCGGTGGCGGTTCCTACACACGGTGGATTCAAACAGGAGGTTCCTACACACCCTCTCAGAGTAAAGAGGTAACTACTTCGCAGACAAGCTCATCTAATTCCTTTCCGAGCAGTATTTCCTATAATAGTGGGGGATTCAGTGGGACATTAAATAAAGACGGTAGCCCCACACAAACACTTGTAAGTGGCTCTACTGGGGATAGTAAATCTGTATCGAAAAGCTATACTGCATCAAGTGGCATGATGAACTCTTGTCCAGAAGCGGAGAGAAGCGCGGAAAGATCGTTGCCTAGCTCCATTTCATATAACGAGGGTGGGTATAGTGGAACTCTATATCGCACGGGTTCCGTTTCTTTTGGGGCTTGCACACGATCTGGTCGAAATCCAGACGAATATTGGAGTATGACAGCAACAGCAACGTATTCCGGCACGGTTACAAGACCCTCAACTGCGGTCTATAGTTATAGGCAAAACTATCGCGGTACCGTTACAAAACCAGGAAGTGACACGCGAAGCTATACCCATTACTATCAGTATGCGGTAACTATCGAGTATTCTGATAACTCTAATCCGACACTTACCCTTTCATCACCAACCGACAACCAAATGCTTACGGAAAATGCAACGTTAAGCATTCAAGGAACCGCATCCGACATCGACAAGGATAACGTAGTTACAGTAAAGTACCAAGTAAATAAAGGAACGGCAAGGGCGTTGCAATCGGGGGTATCCAACGGTAGTACGCCTATTTCATTTGCCAAAACCTTAACATTCCGAGCCAAGCGTCTCTATGACGGTACAACCGATATAACAGGATCTGACCTAGCCCAAGACGTCGATTACACCCTAACTGTTTGGGCGGAAGATGACCAAGGCGGTAAATCAACTGAGATTACGCGTAAATTCCGAGTCGTCCATAACCGACCACCCGTTATAAGCGGTCAAAATGAAGACCTTGGCACACTCAGTTCTGTCCCTATGAAGAAATACACGGTAACAGAGCCAGAGGGTGACACGTTTACCATCACTGAGAAAATCAACGGTAAGGCAATCCGCACATTCGCTGGAACTGACAAAATGGAAAATACTTTGACTATCCCACTGGACATGTGGCTACGGCTCTCTTTAACAGAAGCCCACACATTAACGATCGAGGCAACCGACAGTAAAGGCTTGAAATCGACTAGGACGTTTACTTTCCGTCGATCAGCCGACAAGATAGCGTTCTCTCTAAAGAAACCTTTTGATACCACTATTGCTGCTAAACGTATTCTTATAACGATTGATGCGACGGTTCCTCCTGGTGCAGATTATAAAGTAGAGGTGTGTAACAATGCGTTTGACGAGTTGCCGACATGGGAAGATGCCACTAATAACGTTAAATTCAACCGAGGCTTCATTTTCACTAACAAGGAAAAAACAGCAGAAAAATGGGGCGTTAGTGTACGCTTTGTTTTTGTTAAAGGAGTTGCAACTGAGCCTGTAATTGTAAGAGGATTCGGAGGTGCATTCGATTGATTTTAATAAAACCTATGGATTTGGGCGAAATGGAGCAGGAACGGGACAACGCTAAAATGCCAATTGTAACACTAGGCCAAGAAGTCGCTAAGACTAAGATTGAACTTTCACAAAAGAATGCACTAATTAAGTCGTTGGGAGAAGAGTTGGCGAATCTGAGACTAGAAATCATCCAGTTAAAAGGGGGGAGTAAGTAATGAACTTCTGGTCGTTAGCTTATAGATACAATTGGATTACGGACGAGTTGCTACGACTTGCTGTACAAACAGATGCCAACCCGTATGGAGAGATCACACCGGCCGATTACGAAGAAATTACCGGAATCAAATTCTAGGAGGGTGCGCATGGGAGAACACGACACTGTATCAATTTTACAAGACGTACGGGAGCGCATGGTCCGCGTGGAAGAAAAGGTCGACCACTTATCGCGTGACCGTGAAAAGCTCGAACAAGTACACGACAAAGCACGGGAAGCACTAGCGTTGGCCCAAGAAAACGCGCGTGACATTGCAGAAATCAAATCGGATTCGCGCCGAAGCTGGGGCGTAATCATCGGGATGGGAACGAGTTTTATCGGGTCCATCCTTATTTATTTTCTAACGAAATGAGGTCGAACAAATGACGAAGCAAGAACGGCTAATCTTGTTGATAGCACCGCACGTAGTCGGGCGCTACCCGTGCCCGTCCGGTGTTATCGCGCAACTCATACTAGAGGTCGGATGGGACTTGCGGACACCGCGCGATATGGTGACGGGGCGCGAGTCGTATAATCTCGGCAATATCAAAGGAACGGGGTCGGCCGGTAGCGTTACGATCTTGACCACGGAGTATTATTCGGCGGCGGACGTAGCGAAGGCGCGGGCCAGCGGTGACCTCGTAAAGATACTCGGCACTTCCGGCAACAAGACGAAGGTACAAGTAAAGGCACGGTTCCGAGCGTACAACAATTACGGCGAGGCCATCGACGACCATTTCGCTCTGCTGAAGAAACCGCGCTACGTAAATGCGGGCGTGTGGAAAGCGAAGACACCACGGGAGTTTGCGGAGGCGGTCAAACGGGGCGGGTACGCGACTGATCCGAATTACGTTACGTTAATTATGTCGATTGTAAACGGGAATAAGTTAACCCGTTTTGATAAGCCGGTGGCCCCGGTACCTATAATGAAAATCGAGGAGGCGGTGGATTTGGCGTTAAAAGAATGGCAGCTAGAACTCGCGGATAAGTCGATAGATAATCTCGCGGCACAGGAACTACTGTCGGATGCGGCCGAATGGAAGGAGCGGTTACGAAAGGAGCCGCAGAAGGTAATCGAGGACATGCCGTGGCTGGTCTTCGTACTAGCGGATCGGGTATCGAGAAAGGCGGGTGCATAACGTGGAACTTACGTATGACATCGCGACGCTGGCCGCAATCGTGGCGGCTTTGACTGGAATCGCGAAAGGATTCGGAGTGCCGACGAAGTTTGCTCCGTTGGTAGCGATTGCGCTATCGGGCGTGTTCGTGTTCTTGCCGGACGGCGCATTGAAGGCGAATCTATTGACTACGGTCGTGGTCGGATTGACTGCGGCAGGTGCGTATAGTTACGTTAAACCGGACAATAGCGAAGGAAAACTTAAATAGGGAAACGAGCCCACTTATTGGCCTAACGGCTGGTAGGTGGGCACTTTTTTTGTTGCATGTTCCCGTTCTGTTCGCATATAATAGGAACAAATGTTCTATTCAAATAGAAGGTGGCGGTCATTTTGCTGGATTTGTTTTTAGAGGGTGTACAAAATGTCATCAACAACAACAGGCCACTATTGGCTATCTGGTCGGATCAATCGGGAGCCCATACGTCGTGGGGCTGGATCGCGGCTAATGATAGTGAACAAATCAAGCTAGTAACGGATTGGAACTCTCATACGATCCGCGTCAATCAAATCGTTGACATCATCGTATCACCTAACCTAGACTTGATAGATTGGCTATGGACGGAGGATGAGTTTTACTATGCAAAAGCGAACAAAGATTAACGACCTATTCGGCTCCATGCGTATGGTATTGCCGGAGCAACGCGAATGGTATCTAAAGCATCGAAGAGAGCTATCGTTACTACCGAAGCCTGACCTCGATCACGACGAAATCATGGCGATTAACTATAGGTTGACGGAAAGTAAACGTTATAACTTCGAGATAACCGTTAAGTATTGGCGGGAAGTCTCCAAGAATGGAGGCGAGTTCCTGACGGTGAGGGGCGTTGCCAAGTCGTTTGATACGATTATGAAGCAAGTTAGAATCGAGGAAGAAAACGGGGATTGGACGTGGATTGATTTCGGGAACATTGCGTCCGTTACCGATTAAAATAGAAGAGACCCGAGGGCACATTTGCAACCCAGTCTGTAGGTCAAGAAATTTGCTGTTTACTGCTCCTGTACGGTATAATACTCATTAACGGAAAGAGAGCGGATGGACAAACGTTGATATGTAGCGGATGGACAGGCGGGAGGACATAACGGAAAGGCTCCGAACCCAAATCGGATAGTTGACAGGGTGGGGGTCGCTGGTTCGAACCCAGTCCGGATCACCATACATAAGATTGTTAAACCCCTTGGTTAATCAAGGGGTTTTTGTTATTAACAGATAGAATTGTCCATATGTTTTTTGGTGCGAAAAGAAATTTTGGTGCGAATTTGGCGCGAATGAAATTTCTATTTAGCTTCTTTATTTTCAAAGAATACTTTACCAAAAGTTTCAGCAGTCTCTTTTTGAATGTTAGGCAAAACGTGAGCATAGCGGTCTATCATCTTCATATCAGACCACCCCATACGTTCAACAACAGCCTTTGGATTAACGTTTGCTTTTAATAGCATGGTGGCATGTGAATGTCGAAGATCATGAAATCTTATTTTTTACCTGCGCTTGTTCAATCAAGCGGTAAAATGACCTCATTAAATTTCTTGGTGTTACCGGATTTTTTACAATAGTGCAAATAACTAGCCCGTTATCTTCATACATACCTGGATCAGCTTTTAATTTTTCAGCTTTGTATCTTTTTTCAACTTTCCTCATCTCTTTTACTGTTTCTGCATCAATAGCTATAGTTCTATTTCCAGAATTAGTTTTAGCTCCAATCTGTAACTCTTTTCCGTCATGACTTAAGGTTTGGGTTATTGATATAACCCCATTCTCCAAATTTATGTCCTTCCATCGCAAACCAATAATTTCACCTTGGCGCATACCTAAGCTAGGGCTAAAAGAAAAGCGATGTAATAACGAATCCTTTTCAGATGATTTTAGAAAAAGGTGGGCTTCTTCCACTTCCCAGACTTCCATTTCCTTTTTCCTTGCCTTGGGCCTGTCCACAACGGAAGCTACATTCTTAGGGATCATTTCCCTGATAGCTTCTAAAACTCTACAATCCAAAGAAGAATTTAATGAATTTATTAATAACGAAGTAGGCAAAGTTTTATTAAAAGCTCTCGAAAACAATATGTTATCTTATTTTAAAATGTTTGGTTCTGCTTTGTTACTAGCTTTAGCAATCTTAATCTGGTATTATTGGCGCCTTGGTATATTGCTAAAAATTAACTATGTTATTGAGCAATCAATAGAAGAAAAGACTGAGTAATAGGGAAATAAGTGCATTAGTCACCTGCGGGTGGCTATTTTTTATATTGCTTTCAAATTAATATTCGACAATATATTGGTTTGATTGAAAAAGGTGTCGAATTTTTTACATATATTTACCTTTTTTTAAATGTTATGCTTATATTGTAAAAAATAGTCTGAAAGGATATGAAAACCATGAAAAAAGTCTTACTTTCACTTTCGATGTTAGCTCTTTTAACATCTATAGCAGTACCAGCAGAAGCTTATGATAAAACTAATACTGCCGCTGAATCATCTACCGCTAAAAAAAGTATTGAAGAGAATCAAAATAAATATGTCGAAATGTTAGCAGAATATGTTATTAGAAAAGAGGATGGAACAATCTCTTTAGATCAATCGTACCATTCTGAATTATCAATCCCTGAAGAATTTGTTGATGATATTCAGAATCATATGAATGATTTGAACATACAAGTAAAAGAGGGTAATATTGTAGTAAATAAAGACCTAAGTATCACGACCATAAAAGAGAACAAAAAAAGAAGTAATAAAGTAATGGCAATGGCAAAAGAACGTTCTCTAAAAGGCAACGTAGACATTAAAGTATATTGGTGGGGTTATGGAATGTGGCTAGATGATAGGGCTACTAGAGATATGATACGCCAACATAAAGCAGGAGTCGCATTTGCTACGTTATTAGCCATGATAAATGTCAATTTGGACTATCCTGATTCAAAATCAGTTACTTTTGTTTCATCTTTAATAGCCTGGTTTCTCCAAACTACTGTTAATAAAATAGAAGAAGCAAATGAAGGTAATGGGGTTTTGATTACTACTACAAATCTCACTTTTGGTTTTGTAGTTGAACCGCTATAATAATACTTTATATATGTTAAGTTTGCAGAGACAGAGGTGAGTCAGCATAGATAAGAAAATGCCACCTAGCAAAACAGATCGGTTTAAAAAAGTTTGGTTTTATATCCAATTAGTTATTGCAATTTTTGTTACAATTTATTTGTTTGTCCATTTAGATGACGAAGATACTGGAAAGACATACATAGCTATGTTAATCTTACTTGGCCTTAATGCATTAGCTCTTTTACTTAAAAGACAATTTTTTCTATTTGCCATTTATCTGTGTTTAATATTATACAGTAATAAAAAATGGCTTAGTGCGATATTGTTTGGCTGAGATTAAGCACCCAATGTGGTGCTTTTTTCTTTTGTACTTAATGTTTACATCATGTCGCAATAACTCTGTTTGAACTGTAGTTTATGTAACATTAATAGGGGTTTTTGTTTACAATAACTAATTTTGCGGAAATGGGTATTTTAACCAGATGGGTTTCTGTAAGCAATAACCTTTATTTCTGTAACAGTAACTCTAGTTTTCGCTGTATGATGTATGCAATAAGTACACAAAAGAAAAGAAATAAATATATATAGGTCATTTTGATAGATATTTTCTCTACTAAACAAGGAAGGTGAAACAATGCCTAGCAAACCATTAAAGACCTATCTGCATTCCAGATGCCCAACACTAACAAGAGAAGCTTATTGCCCTTTGCATCAAAAGAAACAAGTCCAGCAGTATGATAGGGAACGTGGATCATCTACGCAACGTGGCTACGATGCCAAGTGGAGAAAAGCAAGAATAGGATTTTTAAGAAAGCATCCACTCTGCAAACATTGCTTTGACAAAGGTTTACTCAATGGTGCTACAGTAGTTGACCATATCGTTCCACACAAGGGAGATAGGACATTGTTTTGGGATCGGAACAACTGGCAGCCATTATGTGAGCAGTGTCATAACCGGAAGACTGCTATAGAAGATAGAGGCTCTTGGAGATAATCTATCTGTTAGAAGAAATAAAGTATTAGACAAAGAGCCTCATTAAGCTAAACGGAGATTAGTTTGGAAATATTGCTGTACCTTTGTTTGCAAACATACCTTAGTGGGTAAATTATTTGATAAGAAAATAATTTCAAGGAATAGGGGTATGTACTCAGTGAAAAAGCAACTGATAATTCTTAGTGTCGCCACAATTATTGCTTTAGGCGGATGTGGAAATAACACAAGCCAACAGTCTACTTCACAGCCTATTGAAAACATAAACCATTCAGATATGAACCATTCTATTTTGAGTGAAGTTCCTAAAGGTTTAAAAGAAGCAAAGAATCCAACTTATCCAGTTGGAAGTCAGGCAATTATCCAAGCAGACCACATACCAGGTATGAAAGGTGCTACAGCAACGATTGTAGGTGCTTATGATACGACAGCCTATACTGTTTCGTATACTCCAACAACTGGTGGACAACCAGTAAAAAATCATAAATGGGTTGTTCAGGAAGAGATTAAAAATGCGGGTACTGAAACTTTGAAACCAGGGACAGAAGTTACCTTAGAAGCAGACCACATGCCAGGTATGAAAGGTGCAACTGCTAAAATTGATTCAGGTGAACATACTACCGTGTATATGGTTGATTACACTCCTACAACTGGTGGAGAACCAGTGAAAAATCATAAATGGGTAACAGAGAGTGAACTTTCAACTAAATAAAAGTTTGAACAATAGGGTTAGAAAACAAAGAAGCAATTTTTGATGGATTGCTTCTTTTATTTGTCCTATCTCTAATTGATTGAATTACAGAGGGACAAGCACATACGTCCACAGATCTACAGAAACGGGGTAAGATGAGCTTTTAAAGTTGTATGAAGGTATTGGGGTAGGGGGGTATCAAAAACCTGCACAGCGCTAACGCTAGACCGCGTGTCAGTCTTCCATAAAAAAATTTCCCTAAATGGATTTTCAGAAATGAAAGGTGTACACAGAAAATAAAGTGTCAGACTCATTGTAAATTATTGAACTAACGGGCAGAAATGCTCAGTAAAACTATTTTGGTTAAAGAGTAAGCGTGGTAAAATACGTTAACTGATTGGGGAGGGAGAAATATGGATATATCTATCCGAAACGCTCATCAAGATGACTACGAATCTTTGTTGCTCTTGTTCAGGCAGGTTCATGATCTACACGTTTTTGAAAGACCAGATTTGTATAAAGAAAACCCAGCTCCAGTCGGGAAAGAATTCTTCGAAAGCCAGCTAATTGATGTCAAACAGCATATTTTCGTGGCTACCATAGGCTTAGAGATAATCGGAGTAGTTGTGACGAAGGAAGAAGACATAACTGAAAATTCATTTGTGAATGCGAGAAAAATATTATTTGTAAATAGTTTGTGTGTTTCCGAAACGTACAGAAATAAGGGCGTTGGAAAGAGACTTATGCAATATGTTATTGATTTCGGGGGAAGTCTGAAGGTTGATAGTATTGAATTAGGGGTATCGGAGAATAATGCTTCTGCAATTTTATTTTATGAATCAATCGGAATGACAACGAAGAGTAGAAAAATGGAGCTTAGATTGAACTAACGGAGATCGGTTTCTTCCATAAATAAATGCCAGTCTAGCACTTTGTTTGCACAGTCTAATACATTATTTTCAATAGACAAAAAGGGGTGAGGGAATGGCTAGACCAAGGCAACCAGTTGACTTGCTGCTCTACAAGGGAAAGAAAAACCTAACAAAAGCTGAAATAGAACAGCGTAAAGTCCAGGAAATAAAGGCGGCAAATGACAAAGTTAAGCCCCCTAACTACCTACCGAAAGACCTGAAAAAAGAATTTAAAAAGATTGCAAGCGAGCTGTTGCAAATCGGCATCATGACTAATCTTGATCTAGATGCACTGGCTCGCTTTTTATATGCCCGAAAGATGTATATAAAAGTCACAGATGCCTTGCTACAAACGGAATTGACAGTACAGCGCAAACAAGCAATTCATGATGGTGACGGGGCTGTAATTGACATGAACGAATGGGAGGAAGCAAACGCAGCTTATTCAGATTTATTGATTAACCAGGATAAATTATTTAAACAATGTAGATCAGCAGCAAGTGACTTGGGCCTTACTATTGCTTCTCGATGCAAACTTGTAATACCGAAACAGGAGAAGCAGGAGCCTAGCGAGGTCGAAAAGGCGTTTGGTGATTTATGATTAAACACTAATTGACTATAGTCTTGATATCGTAGCTGGTGAGATAGTTGCTTGTGAGAAGCACAAATGGGCGTGTAGCCGTTTCCTGGATGATATCAAGAATGAGGGGACGGAACATTTTTCTTATATTTTTGACGAGGAAAAAGCACATCGTTTTTTATATTGGATGTCTTTATTCAGACATACGAAAGGAAAGCTTGCTGGTAAACGAATAACCCCTCATGAAATCCAAGTATTTGTCTTTGGGAACATTTATGGATGGGTGCATAAGGATACAGGTCTACGGCGTTTTCGCAAAGCGTATTGGCAGGTAGGAAGGAAAAATGCTAAATCGCAATCTTTGGGAGCTGTGGCAAGCTATGAAGCCTCTGCTTTCGGTGAAAACATGTCAGAGGTCTACATCGGAGCTACCAAAGCCGAGCAAAGTAAAATTGTCTGGAATGAATCACGAACGCAAATTGATGGTTGCCCCGATCTAAATGGTAAGTTCAAAGTAGCCTACGGAAAAATACAGCATCTCAAAAGTGAATCTTTTATCGCTGCTCTATCAAAGGATGCAGGAAAAACGGGTGACGGTTTTAACGTAATATTCGGAATATACTCAGTATTCCACACTATAGCAAGGGTGGTGCAGGTTGAATCCTGCTGTTGTAATAATCATCATTAACGGTTGACTACGTGCGCCCATACCCGACACAAGCACGTCATAAATTTCAGAAGTAGGGTGGGCGTGATACTCATCAATGATGCCAGCTTCCTTGATCCTTATTCATCCATAGAAAATGAGGAATATTTCGTAATGGTCAACGAACTTGACAAGGACGATGATATCAAAGATGAATCTGTCTGGATAAAAGCCAATCCGATCCTATGTTCATATGAAGAGGGTATGGCTTATTTGCGTGGCGAGCTTAAAGCAGCTTTAGACGTACCAGAGAAGATGCGAAACTACTTAACCAAAAATATGAATCGGTGGGTAGATCAGAAAGAAAACGGGTATATGTCACTGGAGGCTTGGGCCAAATGTGGCGTTGATGAAATGCCTAATCTTGCCCAATTCGAATGTATCGTTGGTATTGACCTGTCTAAAAAAATTGACTTAACCAGTGTGTCATTTGAATTTGATCTAAAAAATGACCACATTGCTATCTTAAATCATTCGTTTATGCCGGAAGATACGTTGGCAGTCAAACGAAAAACAGATAGATTCCCCTATGATCTATATATCCAGCAAGGATGGATGACGGCCACTCCTGGTGCTGTTGTGGATTACACGTTTATTAAGGCGTATATTCAGCGCATGGAGCGTGATAAGGAATGGAAAATCAAAGAAGTTTGTTACGATCCATACAATGCAACGCAATTCGCTGCTGATATGGAGGCAGAAGGCTATACCATGATTGAAATTAGGCAAGGGGTGCGTACTCTATCAGAACCAACAAAGAATTTTAGAGAAATGGTTTTGGAAAAGAAGGTTCTACACGACAAGAACCCTGTTCTAGAATGGTCAATTGGAAACGCAGTAACCAAGATGGACGCCCAGGAAAATATTATGCTGGACAAGTCTAAATCTACGGATCGGATCGACCCGATAGCGTCAGCGATAAACGCACATGTAAGGGTAATGTGTAAAGACCCGAAAGCGGATTTAAACGCACATATCTTATCGGGGAATTTCAGTTTCTAAAATCTTTAGTAAGTTTTTTCTTAATTTAGCCAATCCTTTTAAAACTATTTTTAAAGATTGATTGTAAAATAATATACAAATATATTGAATTTAATTTATAGGTCAAAAGGAGATGAGATTTCAATGTTTCAAGTTAAACCAATTGGTTTTGTTGAGAATAAAAGAGAAGATTTGTCTCATGATTTTTGGGGGGAAGAGATTTCTACTATTACATTAGCTGATCATATGAAAGATAGTAGCTTGGATGGTATTGACGAGTACTCACATATAGAAATTATTTTTTATTTTGATCAAGTCCGAGACGATGAAATTGAATATGGTTCTAAGATTCCAAGAAATAATCCTAATTATCCTAACGTAGGGATTCTTGCTCAACGAAGTAAATATAGACCCAATAAATTAGGGTTAACAACTGTAAAACTATTAAAAAGAGAGAATAGAGTTTTATATGTACAAGGTTTAGATGCTGTTAAAGGTACTCCAATACTTGATATTAAACCTGTTTTAAAGGAATACCTTCCTAGAGAAGAGGTAAGGCAGCCTCAATGGTTTAGTGATTTAATGAAAAACTATTGGTTGTGATAGTAAGATAATGAAAAAATCATCGTTATATATGCGGTGATTTTTTATTATGCAATTTAAAGGAGGGAGAAAGTGAAGTACTTACGGTTCCTGCTATTATTTATCGAGGATATTCTCATTCTCTCTGGATGTGCTTGTATTACGACAGCCACCTACTTACTAAATGGTATCGCCGGACTTTATGTATCCGGTGTTTTTTTATGTCTTTTAGGCTTTCTAATCGGCAAGAAACTGTCGAGTGTACCTGACGACAGGAGGTGAAAGCAATGATATTCAGGAGCTTATTTCAAAATGAATCAGACTTACAGAACCCGAAAGACTGGCTCATTAATCTACTTGGTGGATCAACAACATACAGTGGGGAACGCGTAACAGGTGACACAGCTCTATTAAACAGTAATGTCTACACATGCGCGAGTATCTTAGGTGGTGATATCGGCAAGCTACCGATCCAGATTTTCACTCGCAAGGGAAACAGAATCGAACGAGATCGAAACCATTCTGTCACGAGTCTGCTAGGCATTCGGCCTAATCCGTATATGAACGCCTACACGTTTAAAGAGTTGCTACAAGTACATGTAATGCTATGGGGAAATGCCTACGCTCTTATTGATTGGGGATGGAATGGCAGACTGGAGGCATTATGGCCCTTAAATCCATCTGTAACGGAAGTAACCACCGATCCGAACACAGGTGAAGTGTGGTATACAACGACTTTACCAAATGGGGAGCAACGTAAAATCCCGTGGTTTGATGTACTTCACTTAGAGGCTATTAGTAAGACAGGATTAAAGGGTATCTCCCCTATTTCAGTAATCCGTGAAAAGATCGGAATTCAGCAAGCGTCAGATAAATTCATCGGTACGTTTTATGCGAATGGTACGACTAGTAGAGGGATTTTAAAAGTGCCAGATATCTTGCAACCGGAAGCTAAGGATCGAACAAGAGAAGAGTGGCAGAAATTAAATACTGGATTAAATAACGCTCATAAGGTTGCCATTTTAGACGGGGGTTTGGATTATCAAAGCTTAGGAATGCCGTTGAAAGATGCTGAATTTATTGAGACACAAAAGTTCGGCATTGGTGAAATAGCCAAAATCTATAAAATTCCACCCCATAAGTTAGGACAGTTGGATCGGGCTACTTTTTCAAATATTGAACATCAATCCATTGAATACGTAAAAAATACCTTGCAGCCGATCATAACCAATTGGGAGCAAGAAATTGATTATAAGTTATTCACAAGCAAAGAGCGCAAACAGTATTATTCCAAGTTTAACGTGGAAAGCGAGCTGCGCGGAGATTGTCAAAGTCGTGCTCAATACTATAAGGACATGGTATCTATTTCAGCTATCACCTTCAAGGAGGTAAGGGAGAAGGAGAACCAGAATGGCTATGGGGAAATTGGCGATAGACCTATCAATCCATTGAATATGACCTGGTTAGATCAACTTGAAGAGCTACAAAAAACGAAGACTAGCAAGGGGGGAAAGCAAGTAGATGAATAAGAGAGAAACGAGGCATATCCTCCACCCGATCGAAATTCGGTTAAATAAAGAAAATGGCCAACTTTCCATTAGTGGATATGTCTTTAAATTTAATTAACGTAGCAAGCTGATTTATGGGGCATTTTACGAGAAAGTGGCCCCAGGAGCTTTTACTCGCAGCTTGGGGGAAAACACCATAAAAGCCTTGTGGAATCACCGAACGGACTACGTTCTCGGCTCCACTAAAAATCAAACATTACGACTAAGCGAAGATGATATTGGTCTACGATTCGAACTTGATCTTCCTAACAACACCTGGGGTAAGGATGCTTGATGTAACAGGGTTGTTTAATTTACTAGTACAGGTTCTAAAAGTACTAACTTGGGGACAGAGTGGGGACGATACTTTTTTGTCCTCTTTTTTGTCTAAAATTTGAGTTATAGCATTTTGGTGGACCGATAGATTTTGTAGAAGTGAATCGAAATATTTAGCTATCTCTTTAACTCGGTAGAAAGTAATACATGAATGTGGATATCTTTGGTTATTAAGGCTTTTCATGTCTCAATCTTTGTTGAACTATTTTAGTGTGTACTGTACGTCTTGGAGGATTTAGTAATGTAGCAGATGTTTTAAATAATAACAAACCAAAACACTGTCTCTTCTATATGTTAGTTTATGGAGGACAGTGTTTTATTTATTTTTTTGAATTACATATTAATCACCTTACATATATCAAACCTTATTTGGTTGTACATTCATGTTGTAGCTGCATAAATCTAGGAGTGATTAATAGCTTGTAGAATAGCTGATTTTTCCTGCTGAGGTTATACAAATATGGGTTTATCTCTATATTATGGAAAAATATTGGAAAATAGTTTCAAAAAACACCTTTACTAACAGTATTTTTTTGTCTTTTGATTCTGTACAGTTTATCATACACTTTTAACTAGTCCCAAATGATTGAGAGTCTCCTTTGAGAACAACTCAAGTTTCTGAAAGAGAGAATATCTCCATTATACAGGTATGTTGGATTTTCTAGTACTCTGTTTACAGCCGAAGCCCTTCATTAGAAAAGGGCTTCGATTGTAGACAAACTCGTTTTATGCTTGTGACAGGGGTGGGTTATACATAGACCAGATGCAGAAGATTAGGTTTCTTTATCCCAACTTCCCAAATCCAGGCTCTAGGTTTAATAAATTCATTCAAGCAAAAACAAGCTTCAACTGCCTATCCAACTTTTGAATGCCTCTTAATGATCCATCTCAAGCCATTCTTTTTTATTTATCTGCAACTGTTTATTCAAGCATTTCTTGCTTTAGAATAGATATCCTATTTTTTCCTGTATATCTAAAATGAGTAGCTTTTTCTAAGTATTTTACTCGTACATGACAACTTATTTTTTGCCCCATTATGTGGCTGTCGATAAGCCTCTACCCATATAAGCGATAAGGTTATAGTTACCTAAATCACAAGGAGGCATTGTCAAATTTGTACATGGCTGAGGCATACGACCAGATTGTCTGACGCCCTACAGATATGAGCTTTTTTCCATATAATACAAAACAATTGGATAACAATTTCAAAAAAACACCTTTGTTAACAGCATTTTTTTCTCTTTTGATTCCCTACGATTTATCATAAACTGTTAGCAAATCCCAAGTGAAACTACCTTTATAGGAACCAACTCTAAGTTTATGGAAAAGAAAGTTCTCTCTAGTGTGTAGGCATTTAGTACCTTTTGGAACTTTATCTATGGGCTGAAAATTTGACGTGGGATCCAGGGTATTTTGATGCTTGCGTTGAAGCAGATATTCATTTTGAGTTTTTTGGACCTGCTGGTAGCTTATAGGAGGATGTATTGGATTTAGAGGTGGACTAAGGTTGTGAGATTTAATTACGGTCTTATATCGAAGTCAGAAAAATGCCCACTTCATCCTGTTTTAACACATCCGTAGCTTTTCTTGAAGCTGGAAGGCAATGATCAGATATTTTTCTGAGGCTTAGAAAACATTCCCGTGCCTCGTGGACTGAGTAAGTCATCGCAACTTTTAACTCAATCTTTAAAGACGATACTGCTAGTGACGGGGGAAGGACTGGGGTAGTTATGCTGTTAGTAAAATATAGAAAAATGGTATTTCAGACAAAACTTGCCTAGACAACACAGTAACATAGATTGCAGTAGCTACTATTTGGGTATGTGCACTAGGCTCTGATTCATGGCGTTTCAAAAGGCATTTGATCAAATAACTTCCTCGCATAAGCGTCTTCTTTGGGAATTTCCAATGGTGTGACTTTAGATCATATACAATATTTGGAGGGGTAGTAAGTGAAAAAAGTAGTTCTATCCGTGCTTTCTACAGCACTAGTAACTAGCATGGCAACATCTGCATTCGCAGCATCCACTGGTTATTATCTTGGTGGAGTAATCAAGAAATATTATGGCGCAGATGCATTAGTTAATCCAGAAGTTGCTGATATCTTTAAAAAAGAAGCATTTAAATCTTCTCTCACTCAGGACCAAATCTTGTTTGTAAACACCCAAGGTAAAGTAGCTTCTTTACAAGACATTGTTAATGTTATTGATAATGGCCAAACAAGCAAAGATGCGTTCCATAAAGCAACAGGTGATGACTTCGACAAAATTGGTGGCAAAGAAGGCTTCCATACTGTTCTTGACAACGGTACTGTAGATGCTCAAAAGAAAAAGGTACCTGAGCAAGACGGACAACCTGCTGGCGATCTAGTAGTTGAAACCGTAAATGTCCTCAGCAGCAAAGCGATTAAAGTAGCTTTCTCTAAAGCTGTTGTAGCTGTTGCTAAAGAAAACGTAACAGTAGTAAATAAAGAAACTGGTCAGAAGCAATATGTTAAAACAATTAATTTGTCAGATGATAAAAAATCGGCAACTGTTGAATTCTATGAATCATTGAAAAAAGGGTCCTATACTACAACGGTTAAAACTGGAGATAAATCATCTTCTAAAGATTTTAATTTCGCAATTGGGGATGTAGCGAAAATTGAAGTGCAAACCTCTCAAGTAATCCCAGTTAATAAAAATAGCAAGATCAGTTACAAATTACTTGACGCAGCAGGAGTTGATGTAACTGCTGAAAATGAAGCAAATGTAACATTTGAGGCTTCTACTAAAGTAAATCCTGCTGATCATACAATCAAACTTAATAAAGATGGAGATATTGCGTTTGTATATGTATCTGTTAAAAAAGCAGATGGAACTGTTATGAAAAGTAATAAAATCACTGTTAAGGCTGAAGATAGCAAACCAGTTGATCTGATCAATTGGAGTGTTTCTCCTACTACAGTTAATTTCACTGATGCAGATTACAAGCAAAATACTACAGTGAAAGCAGGGTCAACTGATCCTTATGTTTTCCATGTTCAATTTAAGGATCAGTTTGATGTGAAATCTGATTATGCTACTTTCGTTCAATATGAATCTCTTGATAAAAATGTAGCTTTAGTTGACCGTCAAACTGGAAGAGTAACACCAATTAAAGACGGTACAGCTCCAGTTAAAATTTCCATTATGAAAAATGGAAAAACCCTCTATTCTAAAACAGTCGAAATTAAAATGGTGTCTAAAGCAGCACCTAGCAAACTTGAGCTGAAGGAAACTCAAGTAACCGTCTCCTCTTCTCTATCTACTACGAAAGATGTAGTGGTGAATTTCAAAGATCAATATGGCGATGACATTGCGTACACAGGAGATCTATTTGTCAAAGTCAAATTTGGTAAAGAGCTACTACAACCATTAACAGAAAAACAAGCTGTTACTGATAGTAAAAATCACTCTATTACCCTTGTACCTGCTATTGGTAAAGAAGGAACCGCTGTTATTGAATTGTCGCTAGGCGATAAAGTAAAGACCGAACTAACTGTTAAAGTTGAGAAGGCTGGCCAAGTGAGTGGATTTAAAACAGATGGATTTGAAAAAGTACTTGATAAAAATGCCAGCAAAAAATCTTCTATGACTCTTAAAGTTTTTAGTGTTGATGACAAAGGTGTACAAGCAAAACAAATCAATAAGGATCTTTTCTACTCTGTAACAGATGCAACTGGGAAAGTAGTTGAATCTGGATCAAATGCTGACCTTAACATTGATACTACTAAAGCAATTTATGCAATAGGACAAGAGTACACTGTAACAGTTAAAATGGGGGCAAATTTAGGAAGTGCTTACCAGCTATTCTCTGAAAAATTTAAAGTAATTAATACCGAAGAGCTACCGAAAGTATCTTTAACTAAAGGAACAATAGATATTGATTTATCAAAAGGTAATCGTTTTGCAGATAGTGTTCAACTTAAGGACCTTTTCGAAGTTACATTTACCAATGCTAATAGTTCCGATATTACTGTAGATGATTTTACTTTCTCAAGTGATAATACGGGAGTAATTGGAGGAACCGAGGCAATTAACGCGATCGTTAAGAAAGATGGAAATGCCACTCTAGTAATTAAATCTGTGGATGTAACGGTAAAAGGAAAAGCTCATAGTGTAAAACTAGTTCCTCAAGAAATGATGAATGTAACTGTAAATCCTCAAGCTATCGTTACTGATTCTGTTGAATTTAATAGAGCTTTACAAAATGTATATGTGAAAACGATTATTTTGAATGCAGATGTTACAGGAGACTTTACAGTAAATCGAAGTGTCACAATAAAAGGAAAAGATTCAAAGAAAAAGATTAATGGGACTTTGACTATCGAGAAAGCAAAAGAGAATAATGTAAACATAGAAAATATTGAAGCAAACCAATTAGTTTCTAATTAGAAATAATTCTACACATGTATTTTAAAGTGTAAGGAGAAGGTTGATACATGTTTATTATCATCCTCTCCTTACATATCTGAAGGGAGAATAGTAATGGGTATGTTTAATTTTAAAAGGCTGTCTGCATTAGCTGTTTTATCTACTACTGCATTTAGCATGATTGTAACACCAGCATTTGCAAAGGTTACGGTAACGAATTCTAAAATCAATGCGGTGGTTGTGAATAAAGCTACCGAAATTGAGTTTGATAAGGGTACTTCAGTTAGTAAAATCAATTTTAATACATCGGATGTACAGGTTAAGGGATTGCCTGGAAGCACAAAAATTGTAGTAAAATCAGGTGTAAATCCTTCTCAGATAGAGGGATTATCCCAAGTTCAGAAAAATGCAGCAGTCAAAGAACTAACACTAGCTCAAGGAAGTAAAGGTCAAGCTGGTGATGAAAAAATCACTGGGTTAACATCTCACAAAAAATATGTAGTAGTAGTGGATAACACTGTAAATTATGTAAAAGCAGATGGTACATTGAGCGCTACTGAAGGGGAACTAGCAGCATTAACTGGAACAGAAATCACAAGCTTGGACAATAGTAAAATCTACAAGGTGATAGAAGTACCAGCGAAAGTAACACTAGCAGGTGGTAGTGAAGGTACAGCTGGTGACGAAACAATTACAGGTCTAGCAGATGGTACAACATACAAAGTAACAGTAACCGATGCTGTAGGTGAAGAAACACCAATGTATACAGTAGCAAATGGTACATTGACGGCTACAAAAGGTGATAAAAAAGGATTAACAAATGGTGCAGCAGGAATTACAGGCTTGAAAAACTACAACACCTACAAGGTAGAAGTAGAGGCTGTACCAACCGTAAAGCTTGATCAAGACAGTAAAGGTCAAGCTGGTAATAAAAAAATCACTGGGTTAACATCTAAAAAATATGTAGTAGTAGTGGATAACACTGTAAACTATGTAAAAGCAGATGGTAAATTGAGCGCAACTGAAGGGGAACTAGCAGCATTAACTGGAACAGAAATCACAGGTTTGAACAATAGTAAAATCTACAAGGTGATAGAAGTACCAGCGAAAGTAACACTAGCAGATGGTAGTGAAGGTACATCTGGTGACGCAACAGTTACAGGTCTAGCAGATGGTACAACATACAAAGTAACAGTAACCGATGCTGTAGGTGAAGAAACACCAATGTATACAGTAGCAGATGGTACATTGACGGCTACAAAAGGTGATAAAAAAGGATTAACAAATGGTGCAGCAGGAATTACAGGCTTGAAAAACTACAACACCTACAAGGTAGAAGTAGAGGCTGTACCAACCGTAAAGCTTGATCAAGACAGTAAAGGTCAAGCTGGTAATAAAAAAATCACTGGGTTAACATCTAAAAAATATGTAGTAGTAGTGGATAACACTGTAAACTATGTAAAAGCAGATGGTACATTGAGCGCTACTGAAGGGGAACTAGCAGAGTTAACTGGAACAGAGATCACAGGTTTAGACAATAGTAAAACCTACAAGGTGATAGAAGTACCAGCGAAAGTAACACTAGCAGGTGGTAGTGAAGGTACAGCTGGTGACGAAACAATTACAGGTCTAGCAGATGGTACAACATACAAAGTAACAGTAACCGATGCTGTAGGTGAAGAAACACCAATGTATACAGTAGCAGATGGTACATTGACGGCTACTAAAGGTGATAAAAAAGGTCTAACAAATGGTGCAGCAGGAATCACAGGCTTGAAAAACTACAACACCTACAAGGTAGAAGTAGAGGCTGTACCAACCGTAAAGCTTGATCAAGACAGTAAAGGTCAAGCTGGTAATAAAAAAATCACTGGTTTAACATCTAAAAAATATGTAGTAGTAGTGGATAACACTGTAAACTATGTAAAAGCAGATGGTACATTGAGCGCTACTGAAGGGGAACTAGCAGAGTTAACTGGAACAGAGATCACAGGTTTAGACAATAGTAAAACCTACAAGGTGATAGAAGTACCAGCGAAAGTAACACTAGCAGGTGGTAGTGAAGGTACAGCTGGTGACGAAACAATTACAGGTCTAGCAGATGGTACAACATACAAAGTAACAGTAACCGATGCTGTAGGTGAAGAAACACCAATGTATACAGTAGCAAATGGTACATTGACGGCTACTGAAGGTGAGAAACAAGGACTAACAGATGGTGCAACAGGAATCACAGGCTTGAAAAACTACAACACCTACAAGGTAGAAGAAAATAATAATTAAAAGCAGTAAACGAAGAAAAAGGAAGGTATCCCCTCAGAGAAACATACTCTGGGGGGATTATTCTGTTTATTAGAGTGGATAAACTAGGATTTCGACAATCGTTTGAATACATGAGATGATGATTTTGGAGAGATAAGCCTTATTCTTCACCCGCATAAATACGTAAAATTTCCTGAGCCTGCAATCGCAATTTGTCTATTAAATCCCTTGGTTCTTTTATTTGTGCATGGCCCCCCAATCTATAAAATAGCGGAGCGATATAAGAGATTTCACTTTCCTCTATCAATGAATCAATATATCCAGTTCCGTCTTCCTGTGTTGTTACATAGCCTTCTAGCTCAGGGGCACTTTTACATTGACGCACCCCTTCTCTTGAAAGGAGAACATGTAAGCGAATCGGATTTTTTACTTGATTAGAAATAAACCAATCTTCTAAATTCATAAAATCTGCTTCATTTTCATCTGTGGACAAAATAGGAAGAATGCGGTCGATACGAAATAATAATATTTTTTGTTTGTTGTAATCATAAGCAGGGAGATACCATAATCCATTATGAGCATATACTCCAATGGGGTGTATGTATTTTGTCGTGGTACCCGACTTCGATTCATACTGAATATGTACATTTTTATTTGCAATAGAGGCTTCTAGCATATCGGTTAGATAGGGGGCCTCTATGCTTCTTTTGGGATTCCAAAAAGTGATATAGGAGCGCATTTTATCTACTTTTACTTTCGAATCACTGGAAAGCGAATGATAGAGCTTATGTGCAACCGAATTAATTTCAGTATCAAATGGAAGGTTACGATAATAATGGAAAGATTGAAAGGCAAAAAAAATGGAGACGGCTTCTTCCTCCGTAAATAAAACAGGGGGGAGAATGCGATCCGTTAATACTGTATATCCGCCGTTTCGTCCTTGTTCTGCATAGATTGATAGCCCCATATCACTTAAATCTAACAAATACCTATGAATGGTTCGGACTGATATGTTAAATTCGTCAGCTAATTCTTGTGCTGTAAATTTTCTTTTCGTAGTTACAAACATAAGGATATCTAATAAACGCTTGGCTTTTGACATATATCTCACCCTTCTTATTTTACGTGTCAGAAATTGTCATGTTTTAAGGTTAGTATAAAACCTGCCTTACGTGTTTTAAGGGTAAGGACATTTTGAAAAAAGGGGACTAACGATGCCAAGGAACATTATTTTGTTTATTGCAGCAAGCTTAGATGGGTTTATTGCTAAGGAAGATGATGATTTACAATGGTTATTCGAAACAGAGGGAGAAGGTGACAATGGTTATTTGGAAATGTATCAATCGATTGATACAACGATTATGGGGAAAAACACCTATGAGTATGTAAGAAAAATAACGGAAGTGTTTCCATATTCGGATAAAAAGTGTTATGTGTTTTCAACTTCAGAACAAGGTTCAAATGAGTATGTCGAATTTGTAAACGAAAATGTAGTTGATTTCACTAAAAAGCTAAAGGAACAGGAAGGGGCTAACATATGGATGATCGGTGGAGCTGCAATTCTTGATACTTTTATGAAAGAAAATCTAATTGACGAGTACATGATTACAGTTACACCTCATATTTTGGGCTCTGGTATTCCTTTATTTACAGAAAAAAATCCACAAATAGATTTACTCTTACAGGGAACAAAACGCTTTGGGCAATTTGTCCAGCTCCATTATAAGGTGAAACACAAAAAAAGCTAAAATAAACGATGCATCTGGGAAGAAAATGAAATACCAGCAAGGCCCTCTTTCGGCTAGTTGATGGTCGTCGGAGGGCTTTTTCTTAACTTCTTAAAGGATTGGGGCTTTCTTATTTTATTGAATCTTCCGAATGACAGGGGTATAACAACTATGTTCAACGTATTAAACAATAGCACCATCAGGATGCTGGACAGTCATGTTTTTTCCTGTAGGCACCTGTTTAGGCTCTGGAATAAATGAAAGACCGTTTTCTTTAAAGTAGGCTGCAAATTCATCCAGAGAATCTACAACAAAGGTAGCTATTGTAGCTTTAAAAGGAGCAAGGGCTTTCTCCGATCCAGAAAGTAATAAAAAGTTCCCTACTGAAGCAATTTCCAAATTCATTTCGGGATATGTAAATCGGAGGTTACCCCTTTTACAAGAAGGATGAGTCAGCGAAGATATTGTTATTGTCCATGCCTGGGCTTTCAGATAAGAATGAAAATGGAATGAGCAAGTGAGGTCAGAAATTTTTTGCCAGGAAATAGACAGGCAGTATGTAATAATGATACAAGAGGGTTTAGAATTTTGTCCGTCGTGCAATGGGTTGACGGGCAAAGAGAGACATGATTGGTGAACGTGGGATTTGAGATTGATCGTTTTTTGAGGAGGTAGGAAGAGTGAAGGCAATTACGATACATCAACCATGGGCCACACTTATTGCCCTAGGAGAAAAGGAATTCGAGACCCGGGGCTGGCGCACGAATTATCGGGGAGAATTAGCAATCCATGCTGGCAAGAAGGTGGATAAGGACGCATGTAAGCAGGAGCCATTTCGATCTGTTTTAGCCAAATATGGATTAACCGCGGATGACCTACCGACTGGAGCAATTGTTGGGACATGTCTGCTTACAGAGTGCTTGCAAGTGAAAGAACATACCGGCTTTTATGCTTTAGCTGGAGATTCAAAGCACCGGATAGAGGGAAATGAATACGCTTTTGGATGGTATGAACTAGGGCGATTCGCTTGGAAATTAACGAATGTAAAGCAAATAGAACGAATCTCAGTGAGAGGAAGACAAGGATTGTGGAATTGGAATGAATAAAAAAGCTTCCTTCTAATACATACTCTTTAGCGGCAGTAAGATGTAAAGTTCTAGTTTTGAAAAGTCATCAAGAGAGGTGTAGTAGGTGGTTTTTTTGTTTTTTATTTCGAAAGAACCAATTTTGAAGCAGGAGTGTAAACAAAATCTGTTTTGTTGAATCAAATAGGGGAATAAATGAAATAGAGGTTGAAATCTCATGAAAAAACAGAGTTATCTTTCCCTCGGCATTCTCGCTCTTATGCTCTCTGCTGTTTCCACACTTCCCCAAGCTTCAGCTCAAACAGCAAATGCAACAACTATTCAGCAACAATCCCTGAATCTGGGCCAGGTGATGAAGACGGCACATTTTAAGTGAAAAATCCAACCGCTTACATGAGGGGGGAAATGGAATTTTACTTCTTATCATAATAGATGAAAACAAGAAAGCTCTCTTTACATGTAAGAGAGCTTTCAGCGTGTAGACAAAGTACCGAAAGGTATGGAGGTCTGCACGCTTTTTTGTTGAATGTATGAATATAGTGGAAAGGAGTGAGTTTCTTGTTAAAAAGACAAGATTCAGAAGCCCGTTACCAACTGTCCGTTGTTTCGTTAGATGAACTTGTCCCTTCTGATCATTTAGTTCGTAAAATTGAAAAGGCAATTGATTTTACTTTTATATACGACCTTGTAAAAGACAAATACTCGCAAGATAATGGGAGACCGAGTGTCGATCCTGTTGTACTAATAAAGATCGTATTTATTCAATATTTATTTGGAATAAAATCTATGCGTCAGACAATCAAAGAACTGGAGACTGATGTTGCTTATCGGTGGTTTATCGGTTATGACTTCTCTCAACCAATCCCTCATTTCTCTACCTTCGGTAAAAATTATGCTCGTCGTTTTCAAGATACAGATTTCTTTGAAACTATTTTCTCACATATTCTTGGAGAAGCTCTTAAACATCGATTTGTTAATCCTTCTGTTATGTTTATTGATTCTACTCACGTAAAGGCTAATGCAAATAAGAAGAAATACAGAAAGACCATAGTTGAACAAGAGCCTAAAAAATATTTATCTTACTTAACAGAAGAATTAAATCAGGATAGGATTGAACACGGAAAGAAGCCCTTGCCAAAAAAGTCTGAGTCTATAAAGAAGGTAGTGAAGTTGAGCACTACTGATCCTGATAGTGGTTGGTTTATTAAGGATGAAAAAGAAAGATTATTTGCATACTCTTTCCATGCCGCAAGCGATAAGAACGGATTCATCTTAAGTGCAAAAGTAACAGCTGCTAATGTTCACGACAGCCAAATGTTCCAGGATGTTTTAAGTCAAGCTATTCATCAAGTAGGAAAACCGTATGCAGTAGCAGTAGATGCAGGCTATAAAACTCCTTATATTGCTAAAACCCTCATTACGTCTGGTATACGTCCTGTAATGCCATATACGCGACCACGTACAAAGGATGGATTCTTTAAGAGATACGAATATGCTTATGATGAATATTATGATTGCTATGTTTGTCCTGCAAATGAAATATTATCTTATGAGACAACAACCCGTGAGGGGTATCGAATGTACAGATCGAATCCATCAATCTGCAAAGATTGTTCCTTTCGGAACCAATGTACAAATAGCAAGGATTCAGTGAAAAAAATCAGTCGTCATATATGGACGGAATACATAGAAGAAGCTGATCATCTAAGACATACGCCAAAAAATAAAGAAATTTATTCAAGAAGAAAAGAAACGATTGAACGAGTATTTGCAGATTTAAAGGAAAAGCATGGCTTGAGATGGACCACTTTACGGGGGATTAAAAAAGTGACCATGCAGGTGATGCTTGTTTTTGCTTCTATGAATTTAAAAAAGCTCGCTACTTGGCTCTGGAATCCAGAAAAGGGGGAGCGTAAGCTTCTTCAATTACTGACTTTTTACCAACAAAAAATAAAACAAACTCTTCTTATATCAGTAGCATAAGAAGAGTTTGTCCACAGTCTGAAAGCTCTCTTTACATGTAAGAGAGCTTTCTATCTGACTACTGATCATACTTAATATTTCTGGAATAACTCTTATTTCCCCACCAGTACCATTCATCCTCAAACAACTGTTGATCGACAGGATCACCGTTTGCAACCGTTTGACTGTAAACCTCATTTGCATAAGCATAGAAAAGCTTTTTCTTATTCGTTAGAGCCGCTCCGCCTATGTTTGCCTTCTTATTTTTCACATCATACGTAACATATAAGGCTCGATTATAGTTCCCTTTTGCAAAAGTGCTTACTGCATCTGAAGTAGCTTTATGATCCATATGATCCCCAGGATTATACTTACTATCGTTATCCGCCACATTTACCCAAGGATGCTTTGCTCCGACTGCATTTGATTCAAAGTCCATGATTTCCTTTAACATAGAGGTAAAGTCTGACCAGCTAGTGTACGTGGTTGATTTATCCACTGCTGTTATTGATTTATTGCTGTCTCGTAGCTTACTTAACGATTCGTTATTATATTCTTTAGACCCAGACCCATCCATTCCATCTGGTAATCGTAAAAAGTAGCTTACGGAATTGCCGGATGTATAGCGGACGATAGGATGATCGTTAAATTGGGCGATATCTATTGTTAATGGAGTTGGCTTAAGTGCTTTTCTAATAGATGCGACTGCCCCGCGTTCACGGGCTTCCCACCAACCTTTTACAGAACCAGCGTCACCTGCTGTGGTATAAATAAATACTACTTTGGTTTGTGAGGCATGCAAATCGTTATAAGCATAATCACCGCGGAATAACTGCCAGTCATCAGGATGAGCTTGTAAATAGAAGGATATCGATTTGTAATCAGAGGCTGCAAAGGAAGCCTGATGTGGTAATACCGTGCAGATAAGAGCGAACAAAAAGAAAACTTTTAAAACGAGCTTTGACTTAACAAATCTTTTTGAATTCCGCATATAGCAATTCCCCTCCCACTAACGATTGGTAAATCGATGTAATTTTTACCATTATTTTACTTTACATAATATCATTACTTATTTTATAGGACAACAAGTATTTATATCTAATGCTCCCAACTCAGTACGGAAGAAACACCTATCTATACCGATTGATACGCACAGGTCTAAATTTTTTGAGTGTAGGCCTATTGAGATTTTCAGTCTATGGTATTTTTTTATATTGTAGTGTCACAAATCGACTACCTCAGGGTTTATACATAGTGAGAGGAGGCAAACAAGTGGACAAAGTAGAGCTAGAGAATCTGATCGTAGAGATCAAAACCGGTTCTCTTGATAAATTCGAAATCATCATTGATCATTTTCAACAGCCCATTTTTACCTACTGCTATCATATGCTTGGTCACAAACAGGAAGCAGAAGATGCTGTACAGGATGTTTTGTTCAGGGCATATAAGAATTTGGATCGGTATACATACTCCTTGTCCTTTTCTGCATGGCTGTACAAAATCGCCTATAACTATTGTGCGAAGCAATTGAGGCGCAGGAAGCTAAATCGCTTGCTACCTTTTTTCTACAACAGGGATCAAGAAGGCCGCAACTATGTGGAGGAAGAGATCGATCATCATTACCTTGGCGAACCATTATCTAGCATCTGGAGAAGGCTATCTACGGAAGAGCGGACCCTTCTGATTCTGAGGGTGTTGGAGGAAAAGGATTATAAGGAGATTGCGGAATTGATGAACAAGAATCCTGCAACCTTACGCAAGCAATTTGAGCGGGCTTTGAAGAAATGCAAGCATTACTTTGTCAAAAAAGGAGGGATGCTCGATGAAGGACAGAGATCCATATGAGCAAATACAGGAACTGCTTACATCGCAGCCAGTCCCCAAAATTGATGTTAAGAAGAAGCTAATGAAGGCGATATATGCAGATCAAAGACAGGAGGAAAAGAAAGTGAAAAAGAAATTAGGCCTATTATTGACTGTAGGATTGCTGGTAGGAGCATCATCTGTGTGGGCGGGTATCCAGACGATTGAGCTGAAAAACGAGAAGGGTGAAGTAGTGTCCAAAGTCACAAAACGAAGTGAATATCAACAAGAACAAATGATGAAAAATTTGCAACCAGAGGTTAAGGAAAAACTCCACAATAGATCTAAAGAGTTATATAGACAGCTTGACACTGGCAACGAGATTCTCACGAATATGAAACCTGGATCGGCTGTTGCCATCTATTGGCCTATTACAGAACTTCAAAAGCAAAACGAGTTGAACCCACGTCCTTTTATTGACGTGAAGTCCAAACCATTCACCTTTACAACATGGGAGAACATGGAACAAAAAGTAGGGAATCTGTTCAAGCTACCCTCCGAGCTAGGTAATGGTTTTCTTTTCACAAAGGGGGAAGCAGTCTATGATCCGAGCGATAAATATGATCAAGCATGGATGAAAGCAGAACAAGAGAAAACGAAAAAAGAATATATCGCTCAAGAAATCCCAATAACAGATAAGCTTCGTAATGCAGAGGCGGAGTATAAAGGAGAAAAAGGGAGTGTATATGTACAGGTAGATATTAGAAAGGAAGGGAAATCTAAAGTCGGAACTTTTGCCAATACTTTGGAAAAAGGAAAGGTGGAGGATAATGAAGCGGTTTACTCCGTCTTTTCCTCGAAAAATGGGGACAGCAATCACAGCTTACATTGGGTAAAAAATGGAACAAAGGTGGAATACTCTCTTAGAGCTAAGATGAATCTAGTTACGAAAGAAGAGTTGTTCAAAATGGCAAAACAGGTGAATCAGGCGAAGTAATAAGAGCAAAGTTCATCATTATCTAGCTTTCCTCAGAGGGACTTACTTATCATGCAGGGTTTGCAACAATAGAAAAGTAGAAGAAAGGGCGAAGCTTGTCGTTTCGTCTTTTTTCTTTACATTTTGTCAGCAAAAAATGTCGTAGGATGAAGGAATATGTAGATGGAACGAGAACTTCTATTCCATAGGCTGAATTTACCAGTCATAATGAATCAAATAGAGAGGAACGAGGTTCTTGTTTTTACGTGTACATACCATCTTGATAGCTGTTTGTTTCCTACTTTTACTAATGCCTCAATTGCATGCTCAGGCGGCCACCCATGTGGAGGTAACTGTTGATAAACTAAATATTCGCAGTGCTCCAGGTACAACTAACCAGATAGTCGGAACCATCAACAGAGCTGCACGGCTACCGATCCTTACGCAGAAGAATGATTGGATACAGGTGAAGCTCGCCAATGGAAAACCAGGCTGGGTACTAAATAAATATGTGAAAAAGATTGAGATTCCGCAGGTGAAATATGTAAAGAGTAATGTAGATATGCTGAATGTTCGGGCTGAGCCGAATGCGACTGCCCAAATATTGCAGATCATCGATCAAAACGGTGTATTTTTACAAATGAAAAAACAAGGGGATTGGACTCAGATCAAGCTGTCTAATCAGGTTAGCGGCTGGGTAAATGCACGTTTCTTGACGGAAACGGCTGCCCCAACGGCCAAAACGATTCCTGATCCAGTCCCTAATCCGATAGCTGTTTCAGCTCCAGCCTCATCCTTAGCACCTTCTGAACCGGTTGTTCCTTTACAGCCTTCCGTTGCAGAGGTTGGACGAGTGGCAGGGACAATTGTGTTATCGGAAAGCTATGAGGTTTATGCTGAGCCAAATGTTTTAAGCACAGTCATTGGTCAGTTACCTGTCAATACAACAATTACCCATTATGGATATGAAAATGATTGGTACAAGATCAGCTTCAACGGCACAGACGGATTTATTTTTAAACCAGCTTCCCAGGAGAATGCGGTTCAGGTACAGCCTAGTGATATACCGTTTCAGGTACAACAGCTAACTGATATACCGGGGGCGCCTACTCCTAGTACAGGACAAGCTGCTGAAGCAATGATACGTGTACGAAATTCCGATACTAATCTGCGATCTGGGCCTGGAACCAATTACGCGGTTGTCGGAAATGTTCAGCCAGGGCAAATCTACCCGGTTGTCCAGAACGAAGGAGACTGGTATGTCATTCGATTGGCAGACAACTCGACCGCCTATATTGCTAGCTGGATAGTAGATCTTGTCCAGCCAGGCACTAATCAGCCAGTAAATGTACCTAATACTTCTGGAATAGAGTATAACACTGGCATGGTAGGGAACGAAAAAGTCTATATCTATCACACGCATAACCGTGAGTCGTGGCGAAATGTCGCCAGAAACACAAGCGGTAGCTCAGTAGATGATCCCGAAATCAATATTACATTGGTCGGAAAACGGCTAGGTGAGCTGTTGCAAGCACAAGGTATTCAGGCGATGGTGAATCAGGACGATTTTGCCAAAAGGCTAGCGGAGCAAAAGAAAAGCTATTCGCTTTCCTATGCGGAATCATACAAAGCAGTAAGCGCAGCGGCAGCAATGAATCCAAACCTACAATATATTTTTGATATCCATCGGGACAGTAACGAGCCTCGCAGTAAGGTAGCCTTGACCTTACATGACAAGTCGTATTCACGAATGTTGTTTGTCATTGGTACAGCTCACCCGAACTATTTGCAGAACAAGAAGCTCGCGGAAAATCTGCATGCCCGTTTGGAAGCCGCGTATCCCGGCTTATCCCGGGGGATTATCCTGAAAGGTAAGAACCAAGGGAATGGCGTGTATAATCAGTCAATCTCTGAGGGAAGCCTGTTGCTTGAATTTGGCGGCACTAACAATACCTTGGAAGAATGCTACAATACGGCAGAAGCATTTGCCAATGTGCTTGTGAATTATATGTTTGAATCGCAAATGGCAGTAAAGTAAAAGAATAAGGCTTACAGGGCAATGGGTAAAGAAGCCTGTTTTATGAGATATGTTCCGATCAGCGGTATGATATACAGGAAGTAAGGGACTGTATCCTGTGAAAAGTTATTCATTGTCTCGTAGATATCAGAGAAATCACAAGAAAAAATCCTCCATAGTGAGGATTTTTTCATTTTTTGTTCCCTGTTGCCAAAAAATTTTAAAAAAGGTGTGACACGAACCGCAGCTCATGGATCAATATATGTGAGCGGACAGAGGAGTAACGCCATGGATTTGGAATTGCATGAAACCAACGAAGCCATCATGGAAAGAATTATGAACGAATATGGAAGGAGAGTCGTACATCTTGTTTATTTAATTGTAAAAAATCGGACATCTGCTGAGGATATTGCGCAGGAGGTATTCGTAAAAGTATATCGTCACCTGCCTTCTTTTCGAGGGGAATCAAGCATTCAAACATGGATTTATCGAATTGCCATAAACGAAGCCAAGAAGCATGTCCGATCCTGGTACGTTAGAAATATCTTCCCATCTTTGTTTGGGGAATATCTGCATACACAAAAAGAGCAGGATGAGACAGAGCCACTGGTCATAATGCAAGTGGAACGGAAGGAATTCGTACAGCTCGTACTGAAATTGCCGCTCTCCTACCGTCAAGTCATCATTCTTCATTATTATCAGGACTTATCTATTGAAGAAGTAGCTCATGTTCTGGAAACCTCTCAAGGTGCAGTGCGAAACAAGCTTTACCGGGGACGAAAAAAACTGAAACAAATGCTTGAGCGGGAGGGATTGTCATGGACATCGATCAAGAATTAAAGGAGTTTCAATATAGTGATAAAGGTCCGATCCTTTCCGAGTTAACATTTACCCATGAAATGAAAAATCATGTACGGGAGAAAATGATCATGACATCAAAACCAAAGCGTAGAATCTGGTACTGGACGTCCTCCTTTGCTGGATTATTGATTATCCTGTTGGCACTAACGGGAATGCCTAGTGCGGATACCATAAAGAATCTGTTTCCTACACTTACCAATACTCCACGAATCAGTGCCTTTGTGGCATACGGTGATGAAGAGCTGAAAGCCTTTCATGAAAAAGGGTTGACTGTTCCTTATCATGTAAGCAAAACCGATCAAGGAGTGACTGTCACAATAACCGATTTGTTCTTTGACGGACACCAGTTGGCTATTGGGTATCTGGTTCAAATGCCGCCGGAGAAAGATCTCAATAGGGGTTTGTTTTCTGATTATCTTGCTGATTTTAAGGAACTTACTTTGAATGGAAATGGAGAATCTTTTTTAAACGGTGGAAGTACAGACGTAACACGAATCGGGGATCATTTGTATGCAGGGATTAACTCTGCTTATTTAAAAGAAGGGGTACCAAATGATTTTAAACTCCACGCACAGATAGAACGAGTGGGTTTAGTAGGAGGAAGCGGGAAATGGCAGTGGGATCTTGAATTTAAAATGCCCGATTCTCTAAAAGCCTTGCAACGAACAGTTCCTCCACATTTTGAAAAGGATCGGAACGGATTACAATTCACAGTTAAAAACATCAGGAGAAATGCTACAGGAACAACCTCACAAATTATAGTCAATGGTCCTGGAGAGAAGCTGAAGAATCTTCGTATCACCTTCTATGACCAATATATGAATAGACGACCGAGTTCTTTCACGGAACACTTTTTAAATAACAATACCAAAGAATACGAACTTATACTTTCACTAAATGGAGAAGAACCATTTATTTACATGGAGCCCCGTGTGTTAGTGGAGAAAGAGACAGAGCTAGAGAAGTCAAAAACAAAAGAAAATCCTCCAAAAAATGCAGAGATTGATCTATCACAGCCATTACCTTATGTATTGTCCGAACAACAAGGAGACTTTATTCTAAAAAAGGTAGATTTCCTTTCAACAAAAACGGTTATTCATTATGAGATTAAAAATCCCTTTAATCAATCCCGTTTTTTAAGTATAAAGGATGAAAAGAATAACAAATATTACAGTTCACCTAAAATTAGAGAGTTTACTGACACCTATTCGTTCATGGAAGAATTTCCACCCTTTCCATCTTCAAAAAATTTGAAGCTAGTCGTTCCTACAGATGTTATGAACAAAGAAGAGCAAAAGATTCGTGAACAGAATTTAATCAAGATTCCTTTACTTTAAATGGTACTAGGAATGGTGAAGAGTAATTGTCATTCTGATTGGATCAGTACAGCTTGCTGGAAGAACCGGAGGGAAATTCCCGCAGTATCTTCTTTTAATAACTGCTTATTCTCGTAGCATTTTAGCCTCAGGACTTTTTTCTCGCTTCAAATCTATAAAACTGAAACAACAGGAGCGAAGCCTTGGAAAATCTTTCCCACCTGCAAGGCTTCGCTCTCCTATTAAAAAATCTTCTATACATCTAGGTAACAACTTGTTACCAAACTGCTTTGACCAAAAACATATGTACTATAAGCAGTGAATCCACATAAAAGCCCTACTTATACTTAACATTCATACCTAGCTGTAGCAATGATTTGGGTTAAGCGAATCCATGCATTCATAAAATACAAATCTATTTTGATCAGAACCTTGTTTTCAAAATGGATTTTTTATTGTCCATACTACTAAAAATGTAAAAACAATTTGACATTTATTGTTTCTGGATTACAATGATAATGTAAAAGGTTTTTGACATTTAGAAAAAGAGTCATGGAAAATATGAATCTCGATAACAAGAAAAGCTACAGTGGTGCTTTCCTGAGAAAAAGGCAGAGGAAAAAAAGCGTAATAACCTAGCTGTTGTATATAAGTGTTGAAGGAATTTATTACACGCTTGGGTTATTTCCTTTTATGAGGAGGAAAAAATATGAGAAAAGCAGATGAAATGGAAAAATCACATAATGAGAAATCAGCAAGAAATACCTTTATGTTTTATACGATAGCTTTATTAATTTGGTCTTTATATGATCTTCTTAAGACTGGAAGTACTGGAATCCAATTTACAATTTTACTTATTGGAACGGCAATATTTTATTGGACAAGAGTGTACTTAAATCGTAAAGTTCAAGAGTAGAAAAGGTCATTATTGCAAATAACCTTTCAATGTTTACGTCTATCGTCTGACCGTAAGGATGCTGTAGCATCTTACGGTCATTTTTGTTAGAGCTATAAGAGAAATCTTCAAGGAAAGGCATCAAGATGCGGCTACTTATGATAGGTAGTGATTAAATAAGGAAAATATTTACTTTAAATGTAAAAATTTATATAATTCAAATTGTAAGCTATGTATAGGAATAATGAGACACTATATATTTCTTTTCAGAGCTTACACATACAATGGTAAAGGGGTAGTTAGCGTGAGTAGAGCACTATTATGCAAAGCTTTCATGGCAGCAGTATTAACAATTCCACTTGCA
This sequence comes from Brevibacillus sp. 7WMA2, assembly GCF_010748895.1. Taxonomy (NCBI): domain Bacteria; kingdom Bacillati; phylum Bacillota; class Bacilli; order Caryophanales; family Paenibacillaceae; genus Brevibacillus; species Brevibacillus sp. 7WMA2. The sequence goes on along the minus strand of NZ_CP048799.1, from coordinate 2,706,588 downwards.
TCTTCTGTACAAGCAGCACCAGTAGAGCCTGTGAAGCAAGTAAAACAACAAGATTTGAGTTATATCGGATGGTTTAAATTTGAGAAACTCACGAGTATTATAGGACTGGAAGATTATCTGAAATTTACAGTCAGACCTGGTCAAACAGTCAGAATCATGCTTAATCAAACCAATCATTCTTCAACAGAACCACGTGTCCAGTATAGATTTTACGAAATCAACGCAGAGGTTACACCAGATAAGATCTTTGAGATTTATGGGAATGGAAGTCATCAACGTTCTATTTCCTTGCAGCCTGGTACGTATAGTATTGCAGCCGAATTGCACCCTCTCGATACTTCATGGAACCCAGTTGATATCTCAGGGTCGATTTATTTTGAATAATTAAATAAGTACAAAGAGAAACAAGTCTAACATCTGCAAGTAAGTGTTAGACTTGTTTCTTGTTTTATTTTATCTTATCTGACCTAATGATAGCTTACTAGGATACGTGTAATTGTTAGCTAAACACTGTCTGATTAGATTATAAACTGACATGGTAGCTTTTTTTATTTTTTCGAAGCTGGGGAACTTGCCAATACGTAACGATACGCCATACCCATTCCATCGGTCCCATTGTAAAAAAGTTCATCCAAATTACACTAAAGAAAATTTGAATGACATAGACAAGGACACAGAGGTACAAGGTTTGTATATAGGTAATCTGCGCAAATAAATGACATAGATGTCCAATAGCCAAAAGTATAAAGGTTTGCCCCAAATAGTTTGTTAATGCCATACGTCCATAAAGCTTCAGGGGATGAAGCAAAACCTGAGCGAATTTACTTTGCAGCGATAAGATTAGGACACCGACATAGACACTGGAGATAATTGGTCCAATCATAATGCCTATCTGTAAGAAATGATTTGCTTGTTCGATATCAGGATCTCCTGTACCACCTAAAATTATAGGGGGAAAAGGGAGGGCGGGTACCTGTGAGTATTGATACAGAATGCCAGCTATACTAATAAGCAACAAAATACCTGTACCTATAGCGATTTGCTTCGTTTTTTCTGTAAGGCGTTCAAAAAAGCGGTATTGACCGGCTGCCAAACCCAGTAGCATAAGCGGCAGTGTGATCGATGCTTTTATGGCAAAAAAACAGGAAATAGCCAATCCTATCAGCCCGATAACGATGTTTATCTGTTTCTTTACCTTGAAGCATAATAATAAAATGAATCCGTAGATGGCATATTCTCTTAATACTTCTCCACCTAGAAACAGTCCATGAACATATCCAATAGCAAATAAGGCTAGAAGTCGTCGGAAAAATAAGAGATATCCATTGTTACCTTTAGCATTTGCCCTTGTCATAAACAGATAAAAGCCAACACCAAATAAAAATGAGAAGATGGTAAAAAATCTACCTTCTACAAATAAGAATAGAAATCGTTGGTAGGAAGCATCTTTCGTGTTTGCAATCGGATCGCCAATCGTAAGTACAGCAATAATGTTAATAAGCAAAATACCTACTAAAGCAAACCCACGTAAATAATCTAAAGTATCAATTCTCTTGTAGCTTTGCAGTTGCTTCATTTCTCTGTCTTTCTCCTTTGTACATAATGATCTTTATTAGCGTACAAAAAATATGCAGTGCTTAGTATCACATTACCTAACAAAAAGCTTACAGTATTGTAAGATTCCTCAAAAATTACATACCAAGAGAAGCTCGAATCCACTGAATGAATGTGAACTGGGTGGTAAGCTGAAGGAGTAAAAATGAATAATGAAAATTGCTGGGGAAAAATTATTCTTATCTTTGGTATCAAACAAAGATTTGGACTTTCTTTGCCGGATAGAATGCGATCAGAACTTATGGTAATTCGAGGACTATGTAGAGTCTAAATTGTTTCTGTTCTAGAAAAAGAATTTTTACAAATAGAAGGCTACATAAGCTTATCAGGAACAGATGTGCAATCGGATGGATAAAGCCCGCTCAGAGTAGGAAGAGCGGGCATAGATTTTGCTTTTGCAATTATTTTGTTTCAATGTCTAGCGATACGAAAACATCCATTCAGCTACCATCTCAGCATTAGGCGGTGTAGAATATTCAAAGCCATAATATTTTCCATATTTCGGGCGCAGGTTGTCGGTGGCTTTTTTAGAAACAGCGTTTAACCAGGCTGGTAAGAAGGCAGAATGAGCACCTTTTTTCGGGTCAACAAAATCGCCAAATTTCTGGGTTTGTAAAGCATCTCCTACGGCTTTCTTAAGATCTTTGATAAAGGCTAGATCAAAGTCAAAGTCTTTCTTTTCTCCAACGTTTCCATGACCCCCATTAACCCATTTCCATGGTAGCTTACGTGCATCTTGAAGATTTTGCTCATGGTAAAGGAAGGTATCTGAGCCTGCAAATCTCCAAAATGGCGGTTGATCTGGGTTTATTAAGTCAGGTGCGTGAAGCACACCCTCGTCCTTAAGCAGCCAAACCGAATGATCATCCGAATGACCTGCTCGCTGGAATCCATGTAATTGAACAGTTAGATCCTCAAATTTAAATGACCCCTGTGGCCAAGAGATGACCTCTGTCGGGCGAGGAAGCTTACTCTTTAAATAGACTTGTTTGTCGAATGTAGCCTTACTTGCAATAATGCGCGGTTTTGCGCCTGATTTCTTTAATGCAGCAAGCATCTTAGAAGCATCACCTATGTGATCCGCATGGTCATGAGAATAAACAACGCTGGTAATAGGTAATTTGGTCACCTTGCGAACAGCAGCTAAGAGTTGATCTGTACGATCTTCTAATGGATCGAACAGTAATACTCCCTTTTTACCAACAAAGAAGGTTGTACTGTAAAAATTACTCTGAACCCAATACGTACGAGAAGTAAGGCGCTGCAAGATATACTTATCTTTTAAATTTCGATTATATAGCCGATTTATTTTCTCACCAAAATGCAGTACTTTTTTAGCCGATGGCTCCACGTACCGTGCATTTACTGTTGAAGGAGCTTCCTTAATGGTTGTAGCCTTGGTAGCTCCCTTGCTCATTTGACGTACATTCGAGTGGGGATTCACTATTTTTTTGTTTTGGGTTGTCTGGTTACGTCCTACACCTTGATTTGTACCTGCGTTGTTAGAACAAGCTGTTGCAAATAAAGCGATACTAATTCCTATACTCAAGATCTGAAATTTGTTCATGGTGCACCTCCTGTGAGTAGTATAGCCACTAGAAATTTCTATTATGTAGAGGCAGAGGTATGTGGCAGGGGAATGAGCATGGAGGGTGTTATGTATGGATTTTTTTTGTCTAAGTAACTTTTTTTAATACTTTGAATAAGATAACCACGCATAAAGCGAATGAACAATGGTGCTGTCGATATGTAAAGATCGGCGTGATTTTGCTTATGCCAAATAAAGAATGCCAGGCTTTATTTGTAAAACAAAAAGCTCCTCAGCAGTTCATCTGTTGGGAGCTTTTTGTTATGTCATTCGTTGTCTTTTTTATGTATCCTAAAGTAGATTTTTTATGCATATCATTTTTTAAAGCATAAGATTTATTCTTTTATTCTGACGAAATGACAAGGTACGAAAATTGTGCAATACAATAATTACCGTCCCTCTGCAACCTTGAATAATTGTTCCTCGTCAAGAAATCGCAAGCGTATATTCATACATCTTGAGAGGAGAATGAACAATGAAAAAATTGATGTCTACATCCTTGGCTATTGCTCTTATGGTAACCGCAGTACCCGCAGTATTAGCGAAAGAGGAAGATAACGAAAATGCAAAGGGGAAGGGCAAGGTAGCAGTTGAAGTTTCAGTAGATAGCAAAAAGAATGAAGAGAAAGAAAAAAAAGAGAAAAAGGAAAAGACATCCGAAACAGAAGAAACAAAGCAGAATGGCTCTCCAGCTAAGCCAGTACTGGAAAACGTCAAGCTGAAAAAAGAATTGATCGAGTTACGTCAGGAATTGAAGCATTCTACAGAGATTAGCGACGAACAAAAATCTAAATATGAAACACTGGTATCCGAATTAGAAAAGCAAGCGGATATTTCCCAAGCAGTAGAGGTTCAACTGGAACTAGTGGAGCGTTACTATAACAAAGCGGACCGCTCTTCTGTTGAAAAGCTGGGTAAACTTTTAAAGAAAAACGGCAGAGATGAAATTACTACTCTTGTAGATGGTAAGCTTATTACGTCCGATGTAAAGCCATTCATGCAGGGTGGACGAGCTCTGGTTCCGATTCGCGTTATCAGTGCCGCACTTAAAGCAGACGTGAAATGGGATGAAAAAACACGTTCGGTAGTAATTACTCGTGGCAGTCAGTCAATTACTCTATATTTGGATAAAAAAGAAGCAACTGTAAACGGAAAAGTCATCACGTTAGAAACTGCACCTGTCCTAAAAAATGGACGCCTGTTCCTGCCGCTACGTTTTGTTAGTGAACAGTTAAAAACGAGCGTAGATTGGAAGGAAGAGGGGAAAATTGTCTTGATTGACGATTTGCAGGCTAAGTAAAGATTAGATAAACGAATAAAATTCCTATATGATGTGGGTAATTAATATGCATTCCTCGCTAAGGCGGGGGATTTTTTTATATGGGGTATGACATCAGAAGAATGAGATCCGGCGAAATTAATAGGATTAATAAATATACAGGAACCGGATTGTTCAATAGCAGATAAACGTATTAAGAAAAAAATGCACTCTTTTAAAGGAAACATTGGAAAAAGCCTTGAGGTTAGCCGATGAACTTTAGAGGGTGTATTTTTTATGACAGCATACAAGGTAAAGCTTTAGCTAGTATTTTTCGAATCATTTGGAGGTGTACGTGTTGAAAAGAAACATCTTGCTAGTCATTATCATGGCTATGTTTATTCTACCCATGGGCTTGTCTGAAGCGCATCCTGGTAAGACAGATGCCAATGGTGGGCATATTTGCAAAACGAACTGCAATAAATGGGGATTAAAGGATGGAGAGTATCATATTCATCGGGATGGTAAGGTAATCCGTCCAAGTCAATCGAAGCAAGCTCCAGTGTCACAAATCAAAAAACAAGCTGTTCCTGCTGGTAAGCAAGCACCTGCTTCGATCGTTCCAGTATCATCAACTACAAATGATCTAAAAGTCTACTTCCTCGATGTCGGTCAAGGCGATGCTACTTACATAAAAACACCAAAAGGTGACGATATTCTAATTGATGGTGGGAATACGGACAAGGGCGATTTAATGGTCAAATATTTAAAGGACCTCAAGGTCGATGACATCGAGGTTCTCATCATGACTCATCCAGATGCAGATCATATTGGTGGCTTGCACAAGGTCATGCAGAACTTTAAGGTTAAATCTGTATATGCACCCAAAGTAGCTCATACAACCGAGACATACGTAACCCTGTTGAAGCAAATCAAAGGACAAGGCTTATCCATTAAACCAGCAACAGCAGGCACAACGATACCCCTACAGGGCGTTTCTGCTAAATTCGTTGCTCCGGTTGGTACATACCAGAAGGAGTTAAATGAATGGAGTGCTGTTTTACACCTTACTTATGGAGCAACCTCATTTTTATTTACTGGCGATGCTGAGCACAAATCAGAGGCAGATATGCTTAAGAGCAAGCAAGTTCTCAAGGCAGACGTGTTAAAGGTTGGTCATCATGGATCAAATTCCTCTACATCACCTGCTTTTCTGAAAGCCGTAGCCCCTAAATACGCAGTGATCAGCTCCGGGAAGGACAATAAATACGGGCATCCAACCCAAGGCACGCTACAAAAATTACAACAATCAAAAATCATTACATACCGTACAGATCAAAAAGGAACAATTTTAGCTATCAGTAACGGAAAGACGATCACATGTAAAACGGCGAGGTAGAGAGGGGGAAAAATCGGCAGAATGCTAATCTATTGTTCTGCCGATTTTGTAGGAGATTATCTATTGCTTTTTGCAAGTGGTTAAATACCTTACACCAATCGCCCTTTTTAAAAATCCATATGATTACATTCGACGTTTCTATGGTTTTGCTACTATTGACTTATAATGAATGCAAAGTCTTACTGTTACACCCCATAGTAAGACTAGTATATAAAGACTGAGAGGTAGCGAGTATGAAAACAACAAAAGGAATTATCGATCGCTTTGAGGAGAGCATGGTTGTTGTGGAGATTGAGGGTCAGACGTATGATCTTCCCAGAGCTATTTTTCAGGCCGATGTGCAGGTTGGTCAAGTGATACATATTTCTACTGAAGTAGATCAAGCAGAAACGGAGGCTAGAGAAAAAGGAGCTACTGATTTGATGGATGATTTGTTTGAATAAGATATACAGGCAATATGAAGAATACTAGGCTATAGAGCTATATTTCAGAAATTCCTTACCAAGAATGATTGAATTTAAAAAAATGTAGCAGAGGATAGTTTATAACCTAGAAGCCTTAGCACCCTATTTGCGGTGCTTTTTTTCTTGTCCAAATTACATATCAAAATAGGGAGTGGAAAGTCATAAAAAAAATGTCCCAACAGCAGTCGGGACATTCGCGTACTAATCTGATTTTACTCGAAGAATCTTTCAGGATCGGCCGCACCTGCGAATGCGGATACAATTCGCTCGCCCACAGCCATATCGTATGTGCCTTGATCAGATTGGAATAAGGTACGTCCATGATGACTGATCTTGCATTGATGAAAGGACAGAAGCAATATCTTGCCTTCTTGACGAACGATTTCTTCCAATCTTCCTTCTACTGTGATTCCGCCTTCAAGCGTCAGCTTCACGTGTTCATTCATTCTGATGCCATGTGCTTCTAAGTCTCCATCTGTAAACAACTCCAGTGGAAGTGACACACCTTGCAGGCGACCAATTGGAGAAGAAAAACCATCAGCATGTGTAGATTTTCCATGTCCGTTCAATTCCCGATTATTCCAGGCAAGAGCAGTCGGACCCTCCATGCGGAAGAAAACAATCTCACTATTTTCAGCGTATACCATTGACTCTAAGGTTCCTGTTACCTGTAAACCAGAGCTGTACACTACTGTGGAGGTAGCACCTGAACGAAGGGCTTTTTCCATAGCAACCCTCCCACCTGTATGAAAGGCCATGCGATGCTTGAAACGTTCAACAGAATCAAGCAACTGGTCAAAGCTTTCACAAACAAATAGCTGCGGCTGCATTTTGGTTATATCAAATGCTGTGTGGATGGTTTCCTCTAAAGAGAATGGGCGCTTGATTACAGCATCAGTTAAACAGTGTCTGCTCTCCTCAATAGAAGAAAGTAATCCAGCACCGTATAGCAATGGCTGTTCTAGTTTGCCGAATAATCCGTATTCTACAGTCCACCAGTATAATCGAGCAATCTCTTCTGCTTCTGATACACCTGTTACTGTGCTCTGCTTGACATCGAGAATTTCTTTGGCTAGCTGAACCTCTTCTTGTGTCGCCAGCGGGTCCTCCATTAATTTGGAGTACGCACGAATCGCTTCAAAAACCTCATGCTCTTCTCTAGTAGCAAATGCTTTAGCGCCAATTTGGCCAAAACGTTTAACATAATCGGCATACCACTTATCGCTTAGGATAGGAGCATGACCGGCCGCCTCATGGATAATGTCAGGTGCCGGAGTGTAGTCGATATGCTCAGGCTTACGGATATCAGTAGCGATCGGAAGAATTCCACGCGATTGAAAATCAAAGAAAACCACGGCAGGTATAAATCCGTCTATCGTAACAGCCCCCCAGCCAGATGGCTGTAAGCATTGGTTCATTTCTTCCACACGAGGAATATGATCTAGGCTTATCCCTGTTTTACGTAATCCATCTACATATGCAGGATGAGCCACATCCTTTAAAAAATTGTAGTTTCGGTGCAAGACATGACGCCACACTTGTTGGTCAACTTCTGTATATTTATCATAATTTTGTTCAACGACGTAGGGTTGAAGATGTTTGGGGATAACGAAATTTGGTTTAGTAGTAGCCTGCATAATAATGTCCTCCTGTCCCATCCTAGCTCTTGTCAGCTTAAGAGTGGGTTGCTTCACTTTTTCGCTTTTAAGCTGTTATGCTTTTAAGTGATAAAGTATAGGGATAAGTATATGCTGGGAAAATAAGATCGTCAATATGGCTGGAAATATTCATGCAATTTAGTTAATTTGTGGTTTGTACATGTATTTGTTTGTAAAAGGCTAACGTAGCTAACCATCGCGTGGGAATTTACCGCCGATTGCGGGGAATGATATTTCGTTACATCAAGGCATGAATGACATTAATGATGGGAAGTCATAATGCGCAAATTTATGTCATACATTATTTGATGAAAAAAAGTCCCATGCTTGTAGTAGCTAAGTGAGAGGAGCGAGTGTTTATGGTAAACAGACATTTAGATGCGGATCAAGGCCCATGTGAAGGTATACCGCAGCCCACCAGAAAAGATGGTGCTGGAGCGACTGATCCCGGTCCTCGTGACATTATGCGCGATATTGAAAATCCCGATTTGCTTGTCCCGCCAATTACAGATGCAGGACTAATTCCCAATTTAAAATTTTCTTTCTCCGATACACATATGCAATTAAATCATGGTGGCTGGTCGAGAGAGGTGACTGTTAGGGAACTCCCGATTGCAACAACACTTGCTGGGGTAAATATGCGGTTAACGCCTGGCGGAGTGCGTGAGTTACATTGGCATCAGCAGGCAGAATGGTCTTATATGATAGTAGGGAGAGCGCGGATAACCTCAGTCGATCAAGATGGAAGAAACTTTATCGCCGATGTTGGACCGGGTGATCTTTGGTATTTTCCCCCAGGAATTCCTCATTCCATTCAGGGCCTAGAAGAGGGCTGTGAGTTTTTGCTTGTATTTGATGACGGAAGCTTCTCTGATCTGAATACTTTATCCATCACGGATTGGTTTGCGCATACTCCCAAGGATGTTTTATCAGCCAATTTTGGTGTACCAGAGGATGCCTTTGCTAACATTCCTTCTGATCAGGTTTATATCTATCAGGATAAGGTTCCAGGTCCACTAGACAGTCAAAAAGTCCGCTCCCCTTATGGGACCGTTCCTAAAAGCTTTACATATCGGTTGCTAGCTCAAAAGCCAATTCGTACACCTGGGGGAAGCGTTAGAATTGTGGATTCCTCTAATTTTCCGGCTTCAAAAACAGTTGCTGCTGCTTTGGTTGAAATTAAACCAGGAGCAATGAGAGAATTGCATTGGCATCCGAATAATGACGAGTGGCAGTATTATTTATCCGGTGAAGGAAGAATGACTGTGTTTGCAGGAGACGGTGCAGCACGTACATTTGATTACAGAGCTGGGGATGTTGGTTACGTGCCATTTGCCTACGGACATTATGTTCAGAATACTGGTGACCAAACATTGTGGTTCTTAGAAATGTTTAAAAGTGATCGATTTGCCGATATGTCTTTAAATCAATGGATGGCACTTACTCCCCGTGATCTGGTGAAGGATAATTTACAGGCTGATTCTGAGCTATTGAATGTATTACGCAAGGAAAAATGGCCGGTTGTTTCGTATCCGGGCTTTACTTATAATCCTAAATGATAACCTGATGCAAAATTGTAAAATTGATAAATAGATAGATAAATAGGTAAATAGGCAAAGGTTTCCCACCGGGTGTAAATGTAACGCGGTTGGAAGCCTTTTTTTGTGTCAAGGGTGAAAACGAATTAGGGGTTTGATTTACTGTGTAAGAATGGTAAACATACACGTACAGAACTTTCAACCTTTTGAGAGCGCAAACAAATAAGTGTAATTTCCTCCAAAACTTCTTTGATATAAAATGTGAATTCTTGTATGATTAAGAACAATTCGAGAAAGAAAGAGATGGAGAAATATGCAGAAAGAACAGAGAGCAGGAATCCTTTATGCTATAGTGGCGTATGCCATGTGGGGATTCCTGCCGATTTATTGGAAAAGTGTCAGTTTTATACCACCAGGAGAGATTTTAGCTCATCGTATTTTATGGTCATTGATTTTTTCAATTGTGTTAGTAGGACTAAGTAAGAAGTGGAGCCGAGTTTTGGAATTTATGAAAAAACCCAAGAGTCTACTGCTATTTTTACTGGCTTCCGTCTTAATTAGTGCGAACTGGATGATTTACATATGGGCTGTCAACGCCGGTCATATTGTAGAGACGAGTCTAGGCTATTATATTAATCCTCTGCTTAATGTCGCGTTAGGTATGCTATTTTTTCGAGAACGGTTAGATTTCTGGCAACTTATCTCCTTACTTTTTGCGGCAGTAGGCGTATGCTGGATGGCGATTAATTTTGGACAACTTCCGTGGATTTCCCTTTCTTTAGCCTTGTCATTTGGGATTTATGGGGTTGTAAAAAAACTGATTCAAACAGACTCGATTACCTCATTAACATTAGAGACGGTTCCGGTTGCCTTGATTTCGTTTGTCTATATCTGCTGGTTGCAAAGCCAAGGTGTTGGGTCGTTTGGAGCGGCGGACTGGGGAACAGATTTATTGCTGATTGGATCGGGAGTAGCTACCGCAATGCCGCTTCTTGCATTTGCTTCAGCAGCGCAACGCATTTCTCTTTCTACATTAGGCTTTATCCAATACCTAGCTCCTACGATACAATTGGCGATCGCTGTATTTTTGTATAAAGAATCGTTTACAGATAGCCATCTTTTAAGCTTCGTTTGCATTTGGGTAGCGCTTATCCTATACACACTGTCCCGAACTCCGATCATGCAAGCCTGGCAACCAGCGTTTTTTAAACAGCGGATTGAAAAGCGGACATAAAAATTGTTCGCTTTCTCTACTTCCCTACTATTTATGAAGATAACAATGCAATATGACGAATCATGTAAAATATAAGGAGGGGTATTTTTGAAAAAGTATATAGCTTTGTTGGCAGTATTGGTTGGCGTAATTGGACTAGCGGTTTTCGGAAATAACGAAGAGACGAATGCTTCCATTGAAAAAAAGAATCTGTCGCTTTCTACTAGTCCGCAGTCAAATTTGAAACAAGAGGAAAGAAAAGAAGCGGGTACATTTACACATATGACCACAGACGAGTACCTCAGTCGTTATAACAAATTGAAAGCAGAGTTAGCCAGTCAAAACATTGATATTTTGCCATTTACTCTCGAAGTAGAAAAGAAGACGAATTTTTATCGATTCTATTATCCCAAACAAGAGAAGTACACAAAGGACGAAGCTAAATGGGTAAGTGTAATGCTACAGAGTGATGGAAAAACGATAGATGGGTTGATGTTTCAGGGGACTCCCGATTTACATACCACCAAGGCGATGATTCAAGCCACTGGCATCGTCTGGTCAAATCAGCTAGATCAATTGCTTACAGGTGGAAGCACTGCTAAGGCTTTTGAAGAAATAAAGGTTGGGGGAGTGAAAATTTCGATAAAAAGAGATTCTAGTGATATCACTGTGATGATTGATCCAGTTAGATTAGACCCTCCCAAAAAATTGTAGAACCAGCTAGGTCAGTTTGGAAGCTTAATAGGAGCTATTCCTATGGGGGGCTGTTAAATGAATAGACTCTCTAAGAAGATGCGGAAGGACAATATCCCATGCACGTTAATCTGCCTGATAGGACAGCAATTTGTCAGCATGAACATCTGCAATGGGGGTTGCTCATTACGGCTGATATATGCATTTCATCACTTTTAATTTAGTTAGGATTGAAATTTTTAACATAATGTAAAATTAAGTCATAATTACAGTTTAGTTAACTTTTTTGTAGTAGATCGGGAACGGTTATTATATAATATCTTTCGATCAGAAACTTCGATAAGGGGTGTGGTACATATTAACATTTACACCGAACCTCCTAAAAGATGCTCCATATGTAGAAACCAAAAGTTTCACAAAACAGAATCCCGCATACAGATATTCGATGATATTATAGACGGTGAACCAAGAAAAATAGAGGTAAAGCGTCAACGATATAGATGCCCGAATTGTCTGGCTAAGATATGGGATAAGGTTCAAGGAGCGTGTTCATATCGAAGGAAATCTTATGTCTTTATGGAAATGGAAAGGGAGCAATTGTCCCAAATAAGCGCAGAAAAATCGTAAATAAAGAGAGATTGTTGCGTTTATAACCCTCTAAATGATATTTAGAGGGTTTCGTTTTTTATTTGCTGCATGTTCCAGTTTCTTATGCTGGAATTTGTTCCAAAACAAAATCGACATGGATTGGGAATTCATCATTGACTAGAATATGTACACTTAAGCTTTGCTCTTGCTGAGGTAAGGTATCGCCCGAATAAATATTTTTAAGTAGGCCAACATTCGTAAACTCAACTTGAGCATCGATTGCTTGATAGCTGGTAATGGCATGTCCTCGTACCATATCTGCGAATTCTTCAAGTACACTTCTTCTCATTTCGTCATCAACCATGTCTAGCGGGATACTGAAGGATTGAAGTAAAACGTGAAGAGCATCCTCTTCCATGCCAATAATAATGTCCCCCGTAACATCACCCGTTATTTGGGAAACAACTCGATGGGACTGACTGTAGGTATAAGGTGATTTTTGTAGCTGCACATCTTGGCGCTGTATATTAATTCCTAATGAACCTAGTACAGTTGTCAGTCCTTTGAGATACGCATTTAATATTTTTACATCCACAATTCTCATCCTTTTCCGGTTTGTGAGTTCTTCCTTTATATATCGGTATTTTTGTGAAAAGATTAACAGCTACTTACCAAACAAAATTGCTGACCCATTTCCCAATCTTCAATTTCGCCTTCTCCTTTTTCTCTGAAGCAAGTAAGCTAGTTTTCAGATTTTTCTACGGGGTAATTTTTTCCACTAATTAGATAGCTCCGTTTCTACGATATTTATAAGGATAGAGTGAATGGCGATTGTAGGAAAAAAACATCCATTTTGTCATATGAGAAAGTCCCTAAAGGAGGAGAGACTGTGAAGATTCAAATCGCTTCTTTAAGAGCCAAACTTACGATTTTATGCTTAGCCATCTTACTAGTACCTACCTTGCTTATTGGAATCACTACCTATGGGTCTACAAAGCAGGAGCTAGATCAGACAGGTCAGGCAGCCCTACAAAAAAATGTAAAAATGGTAATTGGTATGATTGACCTAATGAATGAGCGAGTTGAGGCAGGACAGCTAACATTAGAAGAAGCTCAGGAAAAGGTACGTCAGGAGCTACTAGGTACAAAAAATTCTGAGAACAAGCGTCCGACTAAAAAGGAGTACACGACAGGCGAAACCGGCTATGTCTGGGCAATCAATGAGAAAGCTGTGTCTGTCATGAATCCAGCCAATGAAGGCCAAGATCTTTCCGATGTCATCACACAGGACGGTGTTTTATTGGCGAAAGAGTTAGTTGAAAAGGGAACTTCCGGCGGCGGATTTGTGAGGTACAAATGGCAGATCGCCAATTCTGATGAGGTTGAGACTAAAGTGTCTTATGTCGAGTTAGAGCCGCATTGGGGATGGATTGTGGGTTCGGGAGCCTATCTTACCGAGTTTAATAAAGGAGCTAATAACATTTTGACCTTGGTAGCTCTGATTGGTTCCGTTTCTACGGTTGTTGGGATAATTATGGTTAACTTTTTCTCAAGGCTATTTACGAAACCAATTGTTTTGGTGGCCCAGCAGTTGAACAGGGTAGCCGATGGTGATCTTACAATAGAAGAATTGAAGATTACCTCCAAGGATGAAATAGGCAATTTGGCAAAAGATTTTAATTACATGATCAAAAATATACGCCATCTGATTAGTGAAGTGGACTTATCAGCACAACGAGTAGCTGGTTCCGCAAAGGAATTAACAGCTAGTGCAGAAGAGACAAGCAAGGCAAATGAACAAATTACGCTTGCTATTCAGGAAGCAGCGAGTGGTGCTGAGGAGCAACAAAATGCTCTTTATAAAACAACAAGCTCCATTGAGGAAATCTCAGTTGGTATGCAACGGATAGCAGAAAGCTCGTCCTCTATTGCAGAAACGTCTACAGAAACGAGAGAAACGGCAGAGGATGGTGGACTAGCTGTACAAAAAACAGTTCAGCAGATGAATTCCATCCATAAATCGGTTAATGAATCAGATGCTGTGATTAAGCTTCTTGATAAGCGTACAAATGACATTTCCGGAATGTTAAGTGTCATTACAGATATATCAGCTCAAACCAATCTACTAGCTTTAAATGCTGCGATTGAGGCTGCAAGAGCTGGCGAACATGGTAGAGGCTTTGCAGTAGTTGCCGAAGAGGTCAGAAAGCTGGCAGATCAGTCCACGCAGTCCTCGAACCAAATTACGCAGCTACTAGAAGAGATACAGCAAGATATGAATCAATCCATTCAGACTATGAGCAAGGTCAAAGAGGAAGTTCAGACGGGGATTGAGATTGCAAACGATACGGATCAGAAGTTTAAGAACATTCTTTCTTCAACGGGATATATTTCTCAGCAGATCGAAGAATTAGCTAGCATTAGTCAACAGATATCAGCGAGCTTGCACGAAATTTCAGCAAGTGGAGAAAATGTGTCTCGTATTGCCCAACAAGCAACGGATCATTCGCAAAATATTGCTTCTTCAGCAGAGGAACAGCTTGCTTCGATGGAAGAGGTAACTGCATTGGCAAACTCTCTGTCTACCATGGCTGAAGAGCTGCAAAAGCTTACCCGTACTTTTACGTATTAACGCTAGGTATTCAAAATAAAAAAACACCTTCACAGTTGTGGAGGTGTCGGGCTGCCGAGAAACCTCGGCGGCTTATTTTGTTATCAGATTGATGTGCTGGCGGGTGCTACATTGCCACTATCTTGCTAAAAAGGCTCAGAGAAAGTGATCAAAGAGAGTGCTTTCTCTGAGCCTTTTTCAATAAAGCGATCTCACTGGTTCAAGGGGGGGAATCTATTAGGCTGTAATTCTCCAGCCATTCGTTTTGGTCTGAAGCTCCCACAGCTTCGCATATAACCCCGCGTTTTGGATAAGCTCCTCATGCTGCCCTTCTTCGACGATTTTGCCTTTGTCCAGCACGATAATTTTGTCTGCGTTGACCACGGTTTTCAATCGGTGAGCGATCATGATGACGGTACGCTTTTTAATCAGGCGATTGATTGCTCTTTGCATTTCCACCTCGTTTTCTGGATCGAGCGAGGAGGTGGCCTCATCAAGCAGGATCACGGGGGCATTTTTGAGTATGGCTCTGGCGATGGAAATGCGTTGACGTTCGCCACCAGAGAGCGTAGAACCACCTTCCCCGATCATGGTGTCATAACCCTGAGGCAGCTTCATGATAAAATCATGGCAGCAAGCTTCTTTAGCAGCTTCCTCAATTTCTGCTTGCGTAGCGTTCTCGCGTCCATAGCGGATATTGTTGCCGATTGTGTCCTGGAACAAGTAAACGTCCTGAAATACCATGGAGATTTTTTTCATAAGCTTTTCTGGGTCCATTTCACTTACATCGCTACCGCCAAACAGCACTTTCCCTTGCTGAGGGTCGTAAAATCGTGCAATCAGGCGCAGCAGTGTGCTTTTTCCACTTCCTGAAGGGCCAACGATCGCGGTAAGCGTCCCTTCCTTCATTTCCATAGAAACATTGTCTAGCACGATGTTCTTGTCGTAGCCAAAGGTCACGCTGTCAAAGCGGATATCATGAGCTTCGGGAGGTTCGTTTTCACCCTTCATGACAGGCTCATTTAATAGACTAACGATGCGTTCTCCAGCCATGGCATCATATTTGAACGCTGGCAGGCGCATGATAGCAACCGATAGTGGATCAAAAACACGGGTACCCACTAACAAAAATGTAGCAAACAAAGGAACTGAAATTTCTCCGCCCAATATGAGATAAACTCCCACGATGGTCATTAAGGACACGCCAGTTTGCATAAAGGCCATGGCAACTAAAAAGAATGGCCCTAGCGCCCCCTCCAGCTTAATGCTTTCCTTCATATAACGATAAAAAGACTGTTTTAATCTTGTAAAGTTCTCACCGCGCAGATTGTATGCCTTGATTACTTTCATCCCTAACAGGTATTCCTGCAAACAATTTGCCAAAACGATCTTGGCAGCGGAGTGACTCTTGCCAAGTTTTCGTTCTAAACCGGAAATACTCCATAGCAACAGCACAGCTACGGGTAACCCTGCAAGCATAGCTACAGCCATTCGCCAGTCTATAAACAGCAGACCAAAGAAGGTCAAAATGGGGATAATCGCACCGCTTACAAGCTGAGGTAGAATATTTGTCGCGGCATTTTCTAGATGAGTAAAATCATTCATCATCATATGGCCAAGTTCTCCGGGGTCCTTTTTCATGAGGAATCCTAAAGGGAGCTTGCGCATATGCTCTGCTAGCTGTGTCCGTCCATCAGCAGAAGATTCGTAAGCACTGCGGTAGGTGGAACGGTAAGACATCCGCTCACATAGAAACACAAGGACAAGGAAAAATAGCATGCCTCCCCATATGAGCCAGAGAGTTTGCATGTTCAAAGAGGATTGTCCTGTCGCATAGTAGGCATAAATCATACTTACTGCTGCGGCCAGGCATCCGAACGGAAATATATTGACTAGGTTGGCCAAAACAGCCCAAAGGATGGGCTTCCATATTTTCTTTGGTTCACCCGCAGTAATGTTGTAAAGCTGTTCCCTTATCACACGAATTCCCCCTCCTTCTGCGAAATGTCGATTTTCCATTCTGCTGAGGATGTATAGGCGTCCCACATGCTTTTGTATAAACCATTATGAGCAAGAAGCTCGCTATGGGTTCCGAGATCGTCGATTTGCCCTTCCTTTAGGACAATGATCTGATCTGCTTCGCATATAGTTGTCAAACGATGGGCAATGATCAATACCGTTTTGTCCTTGATAAGCTCGCGTAGCGCAAGCTGCATCTGGTATTCATTTTCCGGATCTGCATAAGCGGTAGCTTCATCGAGTACAAGAATAGGGGAATTCTTCAGGATGGCTCTTGCCACAGATACTCGCTGTTCCTCGCCGCCTGACAGATAAACCCCGCCCTCGCCAATTAGCGTATCGTAACCATTTGGCAAACGCTCAATAAATTCATGACATTGCGCTGCCCTCGCTGCTTCATAGACCTCATCCTGCGTTGCAGTTGGCCTGCCCGCCAAAATATTATTGTAGAGTGTATCGGAAAACAGAAACGTATCCTGAAAGACAAAGGACAGGGTGTCCATTAGCTCATTCATTTTCATGTCGCGGATATCCACGCCGCCAATGGTGATGCTTCCTTTTTGCACGTCCCAAAACCGTGGGATTAACTGGGCGACAGTGGATTTTCCCGAACCGGATGGGCCGACCAGCGCAGTGATTTTGCCCTGGGGCGCCATCAAGCTGATTCCCTGCAAAACCTCTGGGCTGCCTTCATCTCCGTATGAAAAGGAAACCTCATGGAAGCCGATGTCATAAGACGATGGCTTTTTGCCGATTTTAGGCTCTTTGATGGTTGCTTCCTTGAACATACCGTCAATGCGATTAACCCCTTCAACAATTGTGTTAAGGGTGGAGGCAAAGCTGTTTAATTTGAAAATCGGCGTGGAAATACCTGGTGACAAAACGAGAAAAAACAGCAATGTTGCGGCAAAGGCGATGTTATGTGGATCTGTGCTGATAAAAAACAGTCCGACAGGTAAAAAGAAAGTTGCTAATGATAAAAGGATGACTTTAAAGGAAACATAGCCGTTTTGAAAATTATCTGTATAAGTCACACTAAAATTACGGTAATGCAGCATGTCTTCATGGAATTTTCGAAAAGAGTGAACGGTTTGCCCAAAGATTTTGATAGAGGGCATCCCCCGTACGTACTGGATGGATGAAGTATTAATGTTTTCTAGTGCGTCAAAATACTCCTTCAATCCCTGCTTTGCTTTTTTGCCGGCCATCATGGAGAATTGGGCGGCAAATCCAATCAGCATGGGGATGATGCAAGCCAGTGCAAGCCAAATATTAAGTGAAAACATCGTGACAATAATTGCTATGATCATGACGATCGTGTTAATCAAATCGGGTAGCTGATGGGCGATGAACAGTTCGATTTTTTCTACATCCAGCTCAACGATTTTTTTGATTTTACCTGTAGCATTTTTAGTAAAGTAGCCAAGAGGGAGCGCCCCGATATGATCTGACAGCTTGACTCTAATGCCATAGAGGATGCGAAAAGCGGCAATGTGCGAAAGCATTCCGCCGACATACATGAAGAAATAACCCAGTAGCATACCTACAATGCCCCAAATAGCCCACTGTAGGATGTACGCAGCGTTCACAGAGGAAATATCAGAAGCATGTGTTAAAAGCTCAGTCATCACATAATAGACTGAGAGATACGGAACCAGCATCAAAAACACGCTTACGGTAGACAGAATTGCTGACCACACCATAAGTGACTTTTTTTCACCGGCAAGCTCGATTAGCCTTGAAATTCCCTTTTTTTTCTTAGCTTTCAACAGTTATCACTTCTTTCTGCCGATTCTTCAGTTCAATGACTTGATCGCAGGCTAATTCGGAAAGGATGTTGTCGTGCGTAATGATGAGGACGATTTTGCCGGCCTGCGCTAATTTTTTTACCCATGCAACAACCTTGAGTACGCTGTCGCCGTCAAGTCCGCTGGTCGGCTCGTCGAGTATGATTAATTCCGCATCTGAACAATAAGCCGCTGCCATGGTTACTCGCTGCTTTTCTCCGCCGGAAAGGGAGGCAGGGTGCCGATCTCGAAGCTCTCCTAAGCCAAAGGCATCCAATGCCTCATAGGCCTTCAAACGAAGCGAATCATCCACACGTCTGCCTAAAACAATCTCATTGCCTACACTGTCTGCATAGAGCTGATAGTCGGCATCCTGCATGACAAGATAGCTGGAGGCGCGTCGTTGGCTTGCCGATAATCGGCTTCCTTGACTGAAAATCACCCCTTTTTGCTGGCGCAGAAGACCGCACAGAACTTTGCTTAGGGTGGTTTTCCCCGTTCCGTTTTCCCCTGTCAGTGCGGTAACCTCTCCTTTCAAAAGCGTGATGTCAACGTCTGTAATCCCATCGCCTTTTCTTTTGTATCGATAGGTAAGCTTCCGACCCTCCAGAGCAGGGAGGGACTTCGGCACTTCAGTTGATTTGTTTTCCGATAGGCATGTAATCATATCAGGGTGGCGCAGACCATATGGACGTACGTCTTCATAGGAAAGCTGAGCAAATTCTTCTTTCGTCCATGTTCGTGCGATCTTTCCTTTATCCATGCAGACAAATAGATCGGCAACAGGCAAGAATGGGTGTAACCGATGCTCGCTGATGAAGAGGGTAGTGCCGTTTTTCTTAAGCCTACTCAGGATTTCAATCAGATTCTGCGTAGAGTGATGATCTAGATTGGCAGTAGGCTCGTCAAGCATCAGAAGCGGTGGTGAAAGAACAGACACTGCCGCAATGGCCACCCGCTGTTTCTGTCCACTAGATAGCATATGAAGAGGACGGTCGAGCAAATGAAAGATATCTAGCTCTTTCGCTTGTTTTTCCATTCGGTTCATAATCTCTTGTGGCGAAACGCCGAGGTTTTCGGCTGAAAACGCCAGCTCGTCCCGCACGGTTTCCATGAAAAACTGGCTACGGGGGTCTTGAAACACAACACCCATGAGTCTGGTTCGTTCCTCTGGACTAAGAGAGGCAGGACTTCTTCCGCCAACATGTACCTGTCCAGTGAGGCTACCAGCATAAAAGCTGGGTGCAAGTCCGTTGATCAGGCGCATGATCGTGCTTTTACCGCAGCCTGAACGGCCGCAAAGCACAACGCATTGCCCAGCCTTTACAGCTAAATTGATTTGCTTTACACCGTTTTCGTTCTCGGCTTCTCCGCCTTCATGTTCATAGCGGAAGGTGACGCCGTTTAACTCAATCACAAGTTCAGACCTCCTGTCCAATAAATCGCTGTCCCGGTCAGCGTATAAAGCCCCACCGCCATGCCGTCTATGGCCCGAAAGCCTACTGGATGGATAGAGGTTCTGGCGCAGCCGCACTCAATGCCCCGCAGCTCTGCGGACGAGGCTAATTCAGTCGATAGCTTGAGGCAACGGACGATCAACGGCATAAAAAAGCACTCGTAGGCCATGGCTGGATGTAAGAGAGCGCTATACCACTGGGGAAAAATGCCTCTGGCCCTGATGCCATTTCGAATTGCTTTCATTTCAAGCCAAACAACCGGGAAAAAGCGGTTCAGAATGCAGACCATGATAAGCACAGCTTTTGGGATGCGTAACCGTTCAAAGGCACACATGATACTGCTTGGAGTCGAAATCATCAGCATTGTCCCGATCATGACCATCGGAACCGTTCTGGCAAACGTATAGAGAATAATAATGATTGTTCCTGCACCTTCTGGCAGAATCGTTAAAATTGTCATTAGAGCGATATATGACAGCACAAAAAAAAGCGCTTTTCTGGGCTGTTTGTTGCAAATTAAATAAAGTGCGCAAGCAAGCACCATCAAATGTGCCTGCAATGAACTGCTCACAAGCGTGGAGAGGATGCTTGTTAAAATCAGCACCAATAAATGCGTTTTGGGACCAAGAATGCTCATACCAGCTTTGCCTTTTTCACATGTTTTTTCATCAGCAAATTCCCGATAAAGCAACCAACTAGCCCACCGATAGCAGAGATTGTGCACATGATCAGTATCATGCTTGGCGTATCAAAATAATAAAGCATGGCTTCAAGCTGTTCTGGAGAGTAGCTTTTCTTCAAAATAGCTAAATATTGCTCGCGGAAGAAAATAAGCGGTACAACGCCGCAAAGAGACCAGCCAACATAAAAAATTGCGTATCCAATGGCATTGCGGACAGTGCTCTTATAGGCAGCGCTTCCCCAAAGGATTATTTCGCAGATAATTCCGATCACAGCTAGTGTAAGCAGATAATAGGCATAACCAAAAGCTACGAAATACAAGCCTGTAATGATGCACGTAAAGAACAGTACACCGCGTTTGTTAATTTTGTTGGACATAACCATATAGATCGGCCCATTAAACAGTGCAGCGGCTCCTCCTACAACCAGATAAGAAACAACCGTAAAAATTGGGCAAATCGTCATAATAATGAGCATCACCACATTGAAAATGGCAAGTGTAATGAAATCACGCATTTTCCATCTGTTTTGAGAGATTTCTGTCTGTGTTTGCATGTTAAATCCTCCTGTTTTTTCACATGTAGTCGATCGGCGTCCGCTGAGGCGGTTAGGCGGGATTTCCTGTACTGCCGAATTGTTTTCTTTTGCCTCCTGTCTGTTGACATGAGCCTTTATTTCAACTCAAATCGTACCCTTCAAATCAATAAAAGCCCCCTCTATTCCCTTTTTTGAAATGCTAGTGAAACGGTTATGTAGCCAGTCTCACGTAAAACGTAATGAAACTGGTATAGAATTACAATATTGATAATGAGAATCATCGTCAAAGTGGAAAAGCCTATATTTTGGCAGATATTCCTGCTATTTTCGCCAAATATCTCGATGTTTCTTCGTATTTCTTGATCAATCCCCAAAATTTGGACTCCATAAACTGGAATTTTAAAAAAGGGAGACGATAGTCGAGTCATCAGCATGAAGCGAGAAGACAAAGAAATGACGCCCTTTTGACCCGATCATGCTTGGCGACAATCAACGTCGTTGCTAAGAAACTGGCATAATCTGCAAAAAAGTCAATCTGATGGACCTAGGACGAGATAATGGAGGAAAACTAGGGAAATTTACAAAAAATAGATCAAATGCAGATTTTGTAAATTTAGCGTTAATATGATTATGATAATCATTATCAAATGAATATTCATATCCACTATGGTCGAAGGTCGAAGTAGCACAGATCCAGTGACGCTCTCCTTAAAGAGCTTGTCAAAAGACATGGTGGAGCTTAGCGCCCGACTCGACTGATGGAAAGAATGGGGGAGTTATGTTGGAAACTGATCAAGCAGCCACTCCATGGCTGATTTCTCATCCTGAAGCGAAAGACACTATTCGTCTTTTCTGCTTGCCCTATGCAGGAGGAGGGGCATCAGCTTACCGAGGCTGGGCAAATGCGCTGCCCCGGGATATTGGAGTGTACCCTATCCAGCTTCCAGGAAGGGAGAACAGGATTGGGGAACAGGCTCTATGTGACATGAAGGCGCTAGTGGAAGCAATCTCTCAGGCAATTTATCCGTATTTGGATCGCCCATTTCTCTTTTTTGGTCATAGCTTAGGAGCGCGAATTGCTTTTGAGCTTGCACGAGCTGTTCGAAGAAAATGGAAGCTCCAGCCTTGCCGCCTGATTGTTTCAGGTAGTCGAGCTCCAAACATACCAGAGCCACATCCTTTGCACCATTTGCCTGATGATGAATTTGTCAGTGAACTGCGCCGTTTTTCCGGTACTCCCGAGGCAATTTTGCAAAACAGGGAGCTCATGAACCTGTTTCTCCCGGTATTGCGAGCGGATTTTGCTGTAGACGAAACGTACGTGTATGCAGAGGAAGCACTCCTCAAATGCCCGATTTCTGCATTTTGTGGGACTGAAGACACGGAGGCGAATCGAGAGGAGATGGAAGCTTGGGAGGGTCATACCAGCTCTGATTTTACGCTTGAGATGATTGAAGGGGATCATTTCTTTTTGACAGCAAAAAGGGAGAGGCTTATGCAATCCGTTACAAAAATCATTTCACAGCAAAAAGAACGAACGCTTTCAAGAAGGGACAGCTAATGGATGGGGATCAATCGATCCAGCTAGAGAAATAAGACGCCTTTTTTCGCCATTGGGAATAACGAAATGGCAGGGATCACAACTAACATTGTTTCAACAGATCAGGCATGCACAGGAAGGCAAATTAGCCATAAAAGCGGGATATTGGAGTGTGTACGGACTACTTCCGCGCATCTTGTTGGTATAGTGGTGCCTTTTTGTCCAGAGCGCTATCACATGCATCCCGACTGGAGAGTGTTCAAATGTCATTGAAGGAATCTTCTTAGTACTCTGGTAATACAAATGCCCGACGAACATGAAATGTAAGCCAAAAACCTGGCGGAATGAATGAAGGAAAAAGTGAGAAATTGGAAGGGAATTCAGCGTTTTTTTACCAATATCAAGAAAATTTGTGGTTGAAAACTATTGACAATGATTATCATTATCAATATCGTATTGTTAGACAAACCATCACGATCATGCAACCAGATTGACAGTACCCTGCATAATCCCGCTTTGGGTGCACAATGATTGACCCGCAGGTATTCAAGAGGAGGACATAATGAAAGCGACTACAGAATGGTTTGAGGATACTGCAAAAAATTACGAACAACTCGGATTTTGGGAGCCAAAAACGCTTGGTCAGCAATTGCGCATGTGGGCCCAACAATACCAGAATCGAGAAGCGCTAGTGGAAGGAGATAGCAGACTCACCTACAAAGAGCTTGACAGTCAGGTTGATGAGCTAGCTTCTGGTTTCATTCAGATGGGAATCAAGAAAGGGGACAATGTGGCTGTACAGCTTCCGAATCGGATTTCTTTCGTACTCACATGCTTTGCTCTCTTTCGCATTGGTGCTTTGCCGATATTGGTCTTACCTGCTCATAGAGAGGCTGAACTAGACGGAATTTTTACACTCGCCAAACCGGTTGCTTATATAATACCAACTACGTTTCTTGGCTTTGACTACACCAAAATGGCGCAACAATTGGTTAAAAAGCATCCGTCCGTCAAATTTGTCATGACTGATGGAGAAAGCGACATCGGCATCAATCTTGCTGATATCAGCGGGACACCAGCAGAGCTGGATGTGCCATCATACAAGGACACGGCTCTGTTGCTCTTATCCGGTGGAACGACCGGTACTCCAAAGCTCATTCCAAGAACCCATGCCGATTACGCATACAATGCAAAAGCAGCCGCAACGCGCTGCAAACTGACTCCGCAAAGCGTCTATCTTGCTGTTTTACCGATTGCGCATAACTTTCCTCTCTGCTGCCCCGGAATTCTTGGCACACTGTCTGCTGGAGGCAAAGTCGTGCTGTGTCAAACAACAAGCTGCGACGAAGCTTTTCCCCTTATTGAAAAAGAGCGGGTGACCATCACTGCCCTTGTACCTTCTATTGTCCATGTATGGCTTGAAGTGCTGGAATGGGATACCTCCAACGATCTCTCAAGCCTTGAAGTTCTACAGGTAGGCGGCTCCATGTTAGATGAAAATCTCGCAAAACGCGTCATTCATGAAATGAAATGTAAGCTCCAGCAGGTGTTTGGAATGGCAGAGGGTCTCATCTGCTGCACATCCCTTGATGATCCAGAGTCTGTCATCATCAGTTGTCAGGGACGTCCACTCTCCGATGCGGATGAGGTTCGAATCGTTGATGAATATGGAAATGACGTTGAGGCAGGTGCATATGGGGAACTTATCGTTCGAGGCCCCTATACAATAAGCGGGTACTACAGAGCCCCGGAGCAGAACCGCGAGAGCTTCACTCCTGATGGCTTTTATCGTTCTGGAGACAAGGCAAGGATCACACCGGAGGGAAATTTCCAGATCGGGGGACGAATCAAGGAGCAAATCAACCGAGCAGGGGAAAAAATTATGCCTGCTGAAGTAGAGGCGTACCTGCGTATGCATCCAGATATCAAGGATGCCGCTCTGATTACTCTGCCAGACCCAACACTTGGTGAAAAAAGCTGCGCTTATGTCATTACTGACAATCAGGACATCACCCTTGCTGACATTCATGCCTTTTTCCATGAAAAGGGAGTGGCGCGTTATAAGATGCCCGATCAAATCGAATTCATCGATTACTGGCCGCTTACTAGCGTCGGTAAAGTAAATAAAGCCAAACTCAAAGAATTAGCGACAGCACCAAAGAGCCCTGCAACGACGTGCGAGGTCTCCTATCTGGAGGAAACGATTGCTTTTGAGGGAGACGTTCATTTGGCAGCTTCACAAATTGTTGAACAAGGTCTATATGAAAACTATCTGCTTTATGAAAACGGTGATGAGCTGTCGTTGGGGATGGGAATTCATGCTCTTCTAACTGTAGATGAGCAACATACAACCCTAGCCTATGACAACCAAACAATCCGTTTTGAAAATAATTTGCTAAGTGCAACCATTGACAAAGCATTTGCTTCTATACCGCTAAAAAACTGGCGTGCTTATGGAACGGTTAACTTTGGAATGGCCCGTTATTATCAGAATCTGCCATTACTGTCTGAAGCCGGTCGTCTTATTAAGCTGTTTATTCCAGAGGTGGAGATTCGTTTTACCAAAGGCTCTATTCTGTTAAGAGCTCTACGTGAAGAAAAACGAAATGAATTCGCTGATTTACTGCGAAAGCTTCGAGAGAATGGACTCGACGACGAGAAAAATGCGCTTGTACAAAGAGTGGTCAGTCAAAAATTGGATGTTCCTGAGGTGGATACGTATGGCGCTGAAGCCTACATGCAAGGGGTAGCGGAGGCTGTTCGAGAGATTAAGGAGCGCAAATACCACAAGGTGATCCTATCTAGAAAAATTCCGATCCACCAAGAGCTTGATATGGTGGCTAGCTATATCGCAGGCAGAAGAGTCAACACTCCTGCTCGTTCCTTTTTGCTTAGCCTCGATGGTTTGCACGTGGCTGGCTTTAGTCCAGAAACGGTGGTTGAGGTTGATAGCAATGGATGGGTAAGTACCTTCCCGCTTGCAGGAACGCGGTCGCGTGGATGCAACGAGGACGAGGGAGACAAGCTTAAGGATGAGCTTTTAAATGATCCTAAGGAAATCGCGGAGCATGCGGTATCTGTAAAACTTGCCTTTGAAGAGCTAAAAAGCGTCTGCGATTCTACGACGATCCTTTTAAGTGATTTCATGTCTGTTGCCAGCCGGGGAACCGTTCAGCATATTGCTTCAAGATTGAAAGGGAAAATAAAGCCTGAGTTTAACTCATGGGATGCGTTCCGTGCCCTGTTCCCTGCCGTCACTGCTTCTGGCATTCCTAAAAAAGAATCGATCGATGCCATAGGCAGACTTGAGTCTGAACCGAGAAATCTCTACAGTGGCTGCGTCATGACCTTTGACAGCGATGGTGCAATGGACGCAGCGCTGGTGCTACGAACAATCTATCAACAAAACAACAGTGCATGGCTGCATGCCGGAGCAGGCGTGGTAGAGATGTCTTTACCAACCAGAGAGCTGGAAGAAACACGTGAAAAATTGAGCAGTTTTTCCAGGCAGCTGGTTGTATCCAGCCGTGAAGTAGAAAAAGTAAAACCAGTATAGGCATTGCCTGGGAAGGTGGTAACTCTGATGAAACATCTGCGCATTGACAGCCAATCCACAAGCCCTGCCTCCTCATTAAGCTATGAGGAGGTGCGGAGGCAGATTCAGGCTATGCTGCCTGCGCCTGTCGAGTTTCATGATGATCAGAATCTGATCGAGCTAGGGTTGGATTCGTTACAAATGATGAGAATGGTCAACAAATGGCGAAAGGAAGGCGTGAAGGTTACGTTTGCTGAGCTGATCGCTTCCCCTCACCTGAGCGATTGGTGGGCGCTTCTGCAAAAAAACAGTCCAGCGCCTTCTGCCATAAATGACAATAATATAGCAGTCCAAGAACAAACAGTCCAAACACAAGAGGAGATGAATAGTCCTTTTGCGCTGACGGATGTGCAATATGCCTACTGGATTGGACGTCAAGATGATCAGCCGCTGGGCGGAGTTGGATGCCATGCCTATCTGGAGATTGATGGCACAGGCGTGGAGCATGGACGTCTGCAAGCCGCATGGGAACAGCTTTTCAGGCATCATCCGATGCTTCGAGTAAGATTTTTGGCTGATGGACTGCAAGAGGTGCTGGACACTCCTTATACAACAACAGTGCCTGTACATGACCTGCGTTTATATGCCGAGGATGAGCTCGCTCTGAAACTGGAGAGTATACGTGGCCGTCTGTCACATCGTCGTCTGGCGGTGGAGAAGGGAGAGGTAGCGGGTCTGGAGCTGAGTTTGTTGCCAGAGGGGCGTACCCGGCTGCATTTTGATATTGATTTGCTTGTTGCTGACGTGCAAAGCCTGCACATTCTGTTACGTGATCTAGCAGCGGCATATGCACGTGGCTGCCAACCAGCGGCACCTGCTCATTGGAGCTTTGCCAGCTATCTTCAGCATGAAATACAGCACCGGACTTCAGATAGAAAGCAAGCCGCCGACTATTGGCAGGAGAGGCTGTCCACGCTACCAGGAGCGCCGGGCTTACCACTGAAGGAAAAACCGGAAATGATTAAGGCACCTGTTTTTACAAGAAGGAACTATTTCATGAAAGCTGAGGACTGGAAGCTTTTACAAAAACGATCCGCAGCCAAACGAGTCACACCGGCGATGGTACTGTTAACGGCATATGCAGAAATTCTTGATCGCTGGAGCACCCATTCGCAGTTTCTCATTAATATACCATTGTTTGATCGTCAAACCGGTGACGCTGGCATTGAAGAGGTTGTTGCCGATTTTACCAACCTGCTTTTGCTTGCGGTTGACCTACGTACCCGTCAATCCTTTTTGGACCGTGTTCATGCGGTGCAAGCACAGTTTCATCAGGATGTCGCTCACGCAGCTTATTCAGGTGTACAGCTTCAACGTGATTTGGCGAGAGTTCGCCCGGGGGAGCGGGATTTTGCTCCTGTTGTTTTTGCATGCAATTTAGGTACACCGCTCATCAATGAGGAATGCCGTCAGACTTTAGGACAGCTCTCCTATATGATTTCGCAAACGCCGCAGGTATGGCTTGATTTCCAGTCCTATGAAATGGATGGGGGCTTATTGCTAGCGTGGGATTCCGTCGATCAGCTATTCCCGGACGGCATGATTGACCAAATGTTTGCTGCTTTTGGCCAACTTATGGACTGGCTAGTTGCCCATGACAATGATTGGCAAGCTACGCCAAAGCTTCTTCCTAATCTGGAGCAGCAAAGGCAGAACCAGGACAGTGAATTGTTACTTGCACAACCGGGCCAATGCTTGCACAGAGCATTCTTTGCGCATGCTGCTACGAATCCGCAAGAAACGGCGCTGATTGATAGTCATACAGATACAAATATTTCGTATGGCGAACTATCTAGGTACGCGTTGCAGGTGGCGGCATTCCTTAAGGAACAGGGGATAAAATCGGGCGATCCTGTTGCCGTTACCATGCCGAGGGGAATCAATCAAATCGCTGCGGTGCTTGGCATTATGGCACTTGGTGGCTGCTATGTTCCGATTGGCACCGGACAACCGGCTACTCGTCGCGAGCGAATTCATAAAAAAGCAGACATTCGATACGTTCTAACCGATGATGAATGGGCTCAAGCTTTGGATTGGCCAGAGGATGCCGTTGTCTTGTCAATCGCGAATGCGGTGAGCATAGCTCCTTTGAGTGAGCCTGTCTCAATTTCTGGGGATAGTCCAGCTTATATCATCTTTACTTCAGGCTCTACTGGTGAGCCAAAAGGGGTAGAAATCAGTCATTTTGGAGCATGGAATACGGTTGCTGACATTAACACGCGCAATCAGGTTGGTTCCACTGATCGTATCTTAGCGGTTTCCGCTCTTGATTTTGACCTTTCTGTCTATGACATATTTGGACTATTGAGCGTGGGCGGCTCTCTTGTGCTGATTACCGAGGAGACACGTCGTGATGCTGGCCATTGGGTTAAGCTGGTTGACAAGTATCAGATCACACTCTGGAATTCGGTCCCAGTACTACTCGATATGCTATTAATCGCCGCGGAAAGCGGACAGTACGACAGCTTGCCGATTCGCTTAACGATGCTGTCCGGTGACTGGATTGGCCTTGATTTGCCACCGCGTCTGAAACGTGTAGCCCCGCATAGCGAGCTGGTAGCGATGGGGGGAGCTACAGAAGCATCCATCTGGTCAAATTTCTTCCAGGTTACATTGCCGTTGCCAGCACATTGGACATCGATTCCTTATGGGCGTCCGCTGACCAATCAGGCGTATCGAGTGGTGGATATCAAAGGAAGAGATTGCCCCGACTGGGTAGCAGGCGAACTCTGGATTGGAGGAGCCGGTGTCGCATTAGGCTATCGGGGTGATTCGGTGCTTACCGAAGAACGCTTTGTTAATTGGAATGGTTCCCGTTGGTATCGAACCGGTGATCTAGGACGATATTGGTCTGACGGAACAATTGAATTTCTCGGACGTCAGGATTTTCAGGTCAAAATCAGAGGACATCGCATTGAGCTGGGTGAGATCGAAACGGCCATGAAACAGCATCCAGGTGTACGCGATGCAGTCGTCACAGCAGTAGGTGATTCTAGGGAAAACAAGCATCTGATCGGCTATGTGGTTCCAGAACAGGCAAATGAATCATCCTTGTATGATAGTGTAAGCGCTGATCTGAAACAGACCGAGGTACTCTGGGACAATGTAATGAAGGCAGGACGCGAACAAGAATGGCTCAATGAGATTAGTCCAACAGATTTTCCTGTGTTTTGGGCCTATATGGAGCGCCTTGGTGTTCGCTATATTTGCCGCGCGCTGAAACAAGCAGGGGTAGATTTGCAGATAAATCAAAGCTACACACTCGATTCTCTGATGCAATATTGTAGCATTCAGCCTCGTTACCGCGAGTTGATCAGACAGTGGCTTCAGATATTGGCCGACGAGGGCATTGTCAGAACAGAAGCACCGGACGCATTCGTGATCGTTCAGGCCATATCGGAAGAACGGCTTGAGGAGACATTGGAAAGCCATTTGCCTCCTGCATGGGAGCAGCATGCACAAGCACTTTTACGTTATCTTCAGCAAATGGACAACGCCAATGCTGCGCTTTTGACAGGAGAGCTTGATCCGCTGGCTTATTTCTTTTCAGATGAGCTGGGTTTGACCCCAAATGATCTGATGCAAGCACTTCCTGGCACAAAGCACAGAAACAGCATTGCACAATCAATCATGGAAGATATTCAACATGGCCTGCAAAACAGATCTGAACCGCTGCGAATTTTAGAAATTGGCGCAAGGAGCTCAGCGTTAACTGAATCGTTACTAGCTTTACTGCGCTCTGATGCAGCCCTTTATACATGCACGGACAACTCGACCTTCTTTACAAGTGCGGCTAAAAACAGATTCAAGGAGTATTCGTTTGTGCATTATCAGTTGTTGGATATCGATCAGAATCCACTGGATCAGGGCTATGATGCGCATCAGTATGACGTCATTATTGCCTCGGATTCTCTGCATCGTGCACGTAATCTTGAAACGGCTCTTTTACATATGCAATCCCTTCTTGCTCCTGGAGGCTTGCTGATTTTGCTAGAAATGACGCGCAATAGTCGTTTACAGCAAGTAAGTACAGGGTTCCTTGAGGACGGATTTATCCATTTTGAAGACGAAAGACACGCAGAACAGCGACCGCTTTTATCTGTTGAAAAGTGGCAACAATTATTGCAGGAACAAACCTTCACGCAGGTTGCCTCCTTCCCAGAGCAGAATGATCCGGCAAGTGTCTTTGGCCAGCATGTAATCGTTGCGCAGGCGCCGCTTCATGTTACACAATTCAGCCCGGGTAAGCTTTCTGGTTTTTTGAGCCAAAAGCTTCCTGATTACATGGTACCATCAGCCTTCATATTATTGAGCGAAATGCCACTCACGTCCAATGGTAAGGTGGATCGACAAGCACTGCCGACCCCTGACAAGCTGATCAAGGCTAAGGCGGAAAAGGCTTATACAGCTCCAAGGACGCCAATTGAAACAGACCTTGCGGCGATATGGTGCCAGCTTTTTGATATGGATCGTGTTGGTATTACGGATAACTATTTTGAATTGGGCGGAGATTCTCTTTTGGCTACCAAATTAAGTGCTCTCGTACGCAGTAGGTTTGAGATAGAGCTGTCATTGGGGCGGATTTTTGAAAAGCCTACGATTGCAGGGATGGCAGAGCAAGTTCAGACGCTTATGGACCAGAGAGGGCTGCATGACGATTCGGCGGAAGCTCTACCACAAATCGTACCGATGCCACAGGATCGGAACCAGCCTTTCCCATTGACCGATATCCAGCAGGCGTATTGGGTGGGTCGAAGCGGTCTTTACGCATTGGGCAATGTTTCCACTCATTGTTATTTTGAGATTGAAGGGCAAAATTTAGATCTTGAGCGGATCAATCGTGCTTGGCAGAGACTGATTGATCACCACGAAATGATGCGGGCTGTTATCATGCCGGATGGCTGGCAGCAACGAATTTTAGAGGATGTTCCAGCCTATCTGATTCATGTCAATGACTTACGAGGCAAGGCCCCTGAAGAGGTCGAAGCCGAATTGGAGCAGATTCGGGAAGAAATGTCGCATCAGGTGCTTTCTACAGACGTGTGGCCTTTGTTTGACGTAAGGGCTTCCCGCTTTGGAGAAGAGTGCGTTCGTTTGCATATCAGCTTTGACAACCTGATTTTTGACGGGTGGAGCATGTTTCATCTTCTGAGCGAATGGACTAGGCTCTATCATGAGCCGGATGCACTGTTGGCGACATTAGAATTGTCATTTAGGGATTATGTTCTTGCCTTGGAAGAGCTTAAGGCATCTGAGCTGTATCAACGCGATCTCGATTATTGGATTGCTCGATTGCCTGATTTGCCTTCTGCTCCTCAGCTACCTTTGGCTCAAAGTCCAGAATCTCTTACTGAACAACGATTTAGCCGTTTGGAAGCAAAGCTGTCTAAACAAGCGTGGCAGAAGCTTAAAAAACGGACGGCGGAGGTTGGACTTACACCGTCAGGAATTCTACTGACAGCTTATGCTGAAACGCTTGGGGCTTGGAGCAAGAGCTCCCGCTTTACAATTAATCTGACACAATTCAACCGACTGCCGCTTCACTCACAGGTTAACGATATCGTAGGAGATTTCACTACATTAACCTTGCTGGCTGTGGAGCTTTTCAAAGGTAAGACATTGTTGGAGCGGGGACGGAATTTGCAGCAGCAGCTTTGGAGCGATTTGGATCATCCGTATGTTGGAGGAGTTCAGGTACAACGCGAATTGGCAAAGCAAACGGGTGAGCATCATGGTGTCACGATGCCGGTAGTCTTTACAAGTGCTCTTGGGGTTAACCAGTGGAGCGGTAGCGAGACAGATGGAAAGTGGCTGGGCAAGCTCATGTATAACATTACGCAAACACCGCAAGTATGGCTCGACCATCAGGTGGTGGAGCAAGACGAGGAACTGCTCCTGATTTGGGATGCGGTAGAAGGGCTGTTCCCTGAGGGAATGCTTGCTGACATGTTCAGTGCTTATTGCCAATTGCTACAGCGTCTGACTGACGATGAGGCGATCTGGCAGAAAGAGACGTCTAGTCTTATTTCTGTTCCACGTTTAGAGGCAAGGATTGAGGCCAACGATACAGATGCGCCTGTATCTTCAGAAACGCTCACTGGACGATTTGCAAAACAAGCGGTTCAGCAATCGAACCATCCAGCCGTCATTTCTGCCAATCGGACTTTGACGTATGAGGAGTTATCCCTCTCTGCCGATAAAATTGCTAATTTGTTGCAGGCAAAGGGAGCCAAGCCTAACACACTGGTTGCCGTTGTGATAGAGAAAGGCTGGGAGCAGGTTGTGGCAACGCTTGGGATTCTGAAGTCTGGTGCGGCGTATCTGCCTATCGATCCAGCGCATCCTGACGAGCGTCGTTCACAGCTATTGCGTGACGGACAAGTTCGCATTGTGCTTACTCAGTCATGGTTGGATGAGCGATTGAGCTGGCCTGAGGACGTTGAACGATTATTAGTAGATCAGATGCCAGCAAGGAATGAGGCAATGAGCCCACTGCCGTTTGCAGGGCAGCCAGAGGATTTAGCCTACGTGATTTACACCTCAGGGTCAACAGGTTTGCCAAAAGGGGTTATGATCGACCATCGAGGCGTTGTTAACACGATTGAAGATGTGAATCAACGTTTTTCTGTAGGACCACAAGATCGAGTACTGGCCCTTTCCAATCTGAATTTTGACCTATCGGTGTACGACATTTTCGGCATGCAGGCAGCGGGTGGAACGATCATCATGCCAGAAGCAGACAAGGCCAAAGATCCTGCCCACTGGATTGAATGGATGAAGCAGGAGCAGGTGACAGTCTGGAACACGGTTCCGGCACTGATGCAGATGCTGATCGAGTATGCTTCCGGAAGAAATTTAGAACTGCCGCAAACCTTGCGTCTGGTTCTGTTGAGCGGTGACTGGATTCCATTAGATTTGCCAGACAAGATTAAGGCTTATTTCCCACAAGTACAGGTGATCGGCTTGGGTGGAGCCACAGAGGCGTCGATCTGGTCGAATCTGTATCCGATCAAAGACATTGACCCAAGCTGGAAGAGTATTCCTTATGGTCGTCCGATGATCAATCAGCGCTTTTATGTGCTTAACGAATGGATGGAAAATTGTCCGGTATGGGTGCCAGGACAGCTCTATATCGGTGGAGTCGGCCTTGCAAAAGGCTATTGGCAGGATGAAAGCAAGACGAATGACAAGTTCATCAATCATCCGCATACAGGTGAACGTCTCTATCGTACAGGCGATTTGGGTCGTTACTTGCCTGATGGCAATCTAGAGTTTCTTGGTCGGGAAGACTTTCAGGTGAAAATCCGCGGTCATCGGATTGAGCTAGGAGAGATTGAAACGGCTCTGAACCGTCATGACGGAGTGAAGAATGCTATCGTTGCAGTACCGGACGAATCAGGCGAGGAGAAACGCTTGGTGGGGTATGTGGTACTTGATCAGCTAAGAGGAGCGGAGCTGTTGGAAACCGAGCAGGCAGATCCGGCTGATTGTGAATCACGTTGGCAGGAAATCAGCAGTGCTGGTCAGCTACAGGCCGCCCAAGTCCCTGATTCTATGGATGCTGAGGAAATCGCGCGGTTCCTCCATGAGGCCGACCGTGTAAGCTCTGCCTTCATCTGCCGCACGCTAGATGAGATGGGGATGTTCTCAAGTCAAGGAGAGCGTTATTTTATTGATGATCTGGTACGCCAATGCAAGATTCATCCGCGTTTCAAGACCCTGCTGCTTCACTGGCTTACTGTGCTTGTGGAAGAAGGGCTACTCGTTAAAAATGAGGACGGAACATACCAAAGTCTCCGTTCATTACGCGAGGGGCTAGCTACATTCACTCAGGATAACGCGTTGTCGGTATCACCTGTAGGTATGGAAGCAGTACAGGCTCTAGAAGATCATTTTTCGCGAGACTCTTCCTTGTTTATGAATCTTTTAACAGGCAAGCTTGATCCACTTGAGCTTTTCTTTACAGAAGATGCTTCGTTGACACCAGCAGGCCTGAAGAGGTTTGACTTTACGCGCGAGTATTACAGTAATCTTGCTAAAGAGGTGTTTTGCACCATAGTGAACAGCTACCCATCTGACAAAGAGCTGCGGGTGCTAGAAATCGGTACACGGGTCGGAGGTTTGACACAAACGCTTGTTTCCGCTCTGCCTGTAGAGCGTACTCGATATGTCTACGCTGACGAGTCTGCCTTTTTTACAGATAGGGCAAAACAGGAGTGGGGAGAGCAGGCGCCACTTGAATACGGGTTGTTTGACATGAATACAGCGCCGCTATGGCAAGGCTATGAACCGCATTCTTTCGATGTCATTGTCGCAGATAATACTCTCCATCGCTCACGAAACCTGAATATGACACTTGAGTACCTGAGAGGAATGCTGGCACCGGGTGGAGTTCTGCTCCTAGTAGAGTCCACTCGTAATAGCCGACTTATGTTGACCACTGTCGGGTTCTTCGAAGATGGATTCAGTCATCTAGAGGATGAGCGTAAGACGAATTATCTTCCTTTATTAGCGCCAGATCAATGGTGCACGAGACTGGAGAGACAGGGCTTTTCACATGTACGGGCATTCCCGCAAACCAATCAGGTCGCAGCAAAATTCGATCGACATCTCATCGTGGCACAGGCACCTGAAACAGTTAAGGTGTTTAGACCAGAAAAACTGTCCGATTGGATGCAGAAAATGCTACCTGACTACATGGTGCCAACCGAGTATGTGCTACTTGATAAGCTACCCCTTTCAGCTAATGGAAAAGTAGATCGTAAAGCACTTGCGAAGCTCGGCGGGAAGAAGGAAAGCTTGCCGAAAAAAGCACATGTTGCACCTTCCACACAGACAGAAATCAGCATAGCTAGTGTTTGGGAAGAGGTGTTGAATTGTAGCCCGATTGGGATACACGACAGTTTCTTTGCACGGGGCGGGGATTCGTTACGTGCCATTCAATGCATCAATCTCCTAAAAGAGCGATATCAAATTGAATTGTCGATGCAAACTCTTTTTGAGTATTCCACGATTTGCATGCTTGCAAAGTTTATTGACACAAGTGCTTCATCGACGGAACAGCTTGCAGCAAATTATGACGAGGGAACTATTTGATTAACTAAAACTGACCTGCGTTGTCCTCAAGGAGAATGAACAAGGAACAGCGACTTTTTGCCAATCGTCAGCCTTGTCTTCTCTTTGAAGGCTAGCGCACAGAATCAGGCTGGAAAGGGAGAGAGACCATTGGATAAAAAAACGATTGGCATCCTGGGAGCTAGTGGAACCGTAGGCAAAGAAGCCGTACAGACCATTCTTGCCTTTACAAACCATCATGTTGTGTTAGGAGGCAGAAATCCTGCAAAGCTTGGTGAGCTTTTTAAGGGGATGGAAGAGAGGATCGAATGCCTGCAAGTAGATGTTTTTAACGAGGAACAGCTTCATCGCTTTTGTAGCCCATGCGATATCGTCATCAATTGTGCGGGGCCTTCCAAGCAAATTGTCGATACAGTCGCCTCTGTGTGCATAGACCATGCCGTCCATTATGTAGATGTTTCAGGAGATGAGCATCTCTATCGTCAATTGCTAAAGAGACAGAATGAGATCACTGAGAAG
Organism: Brevibacillus sp. 7WMA2; assembly: GCF_010748895.1. Taxonomy (NCBI): domain Bacteria; kingdom Bacillati; phylum Bacillota; class Bacilli; order Caryophanales; family Paenibacillaceae; genus Brevibacillus; species Brevibacillus sp. 7WMA2. The sequence goes on along the minus strand of NZ_CP048799.1, from coordinate 2,670,754 downwards.
GGACTGCTGTTTATCATTTCAGCAGGGGTTTACCCCGGGTTATCAGAAATCTTCCCGGCCTACATCGCTGAAAACGATTTTGAAGAAGTCGATTTTCTAGAATTGTTTTTTGCGGGTCAGGGCGATTTTTCCTTGAATGCGGCCTACGACATTGTGTGTAGCATTGAGGAAGATACTGGGTTGGGTATGACCTATTGCAAGCAGGGAAAAGCGCAAAAAATAGATGGCTCGTTTCATCGAAATTATGAATTGCCACTCCCGGCAGGCAAACGTGACACTTATCCGATCTTAACTCAGGAATTCAGCCAAATGGCTAAACAAAAGAACATATCATCCGCCTATTTTTACAATAGCTTTCAAAATAATTCTGTCTTGAATCAATTTGTGATGATCAAGGCTTTGCAGCAATACAAAACAGAAGAACAGAAAAAGGCTTCAGCCCAACTGCTGGTTGAGCAGTTCAATACAAAGAAACAGGGTGTTGAGGACTTCACTATGTTTCATCTGAATGCTACCGGTAACCGTAGCGGTAAAAAAATGCGGCTGGTTTCAACCCTTTTGTATCCGGGAGATTGGAATCGGTTATCGGGCATCATTGCCGGAACAGTAGCTCGTTTGATTGCAAAAGATAAGAGTGCCAACTCAGGTTGCTTCTTTGTGGCAGAAGGCGTATCGGCGACAAGTCTGATCGATGCTTTACGCGAGCAGACGATTGACCTTACGCATTCATTAATCGAAATAAAGTAGAGGTGGCATATGATAGAGAATCGTAGGTTGCGTACCGTGGTATGTGGTTCCCGATTTGGACAGTTCTATCTGGAGGCTGTTAAAGCATTGCCAGAACAGTTTGAATTGGTAGGTTTATTAGCAAAGGGCAGCGAGCGCTCCCGAAGTTGCGCAGAACGTTACGGTATTGAGTTATATACAGATATTGAGCAACTTCCTGACGATATTGATCTTGCTTGCGTCGTAGTACGCTCCACAGTCATGGGCGGCAATGGCACTGAAATGTCGCTTAAACTGCTTGCTCGCAACATTCACGTCATTTCTGAACAGCCGATCCATCACAAAGACTTAGCTCTTTGCCTCAAGGTAGCGCGACAGCATGGCGTACATTTCAAGACAGGAGATCTCTATGTGCATTTGCCTGCTGTGCGCCGGTTTATTGCATGCGCCCAGACAATGCTACAACAACAACCAGCCCTATACATTGATGCTGTGTGTTCCACTCAGGTTTCTTTCCCGCTGATGCACATCCTGCAAGAAGCATTGCCGACCATTCGTCCATGGAAAATCAGTCATGTCATCAAGGATGAGGGACCGTTTCAAGTGTTAACCGGCCTGCTTGGAAAAATTCCGATTACCCTGCGGGCCCATAATGAGGTTGATCCGCATGATCCGGACAACCACCTTCATTTACTGCATCGGGTAACAATTGGCGTGGCAGGTGGCAGTTTGTCACTTACAGATACGCATGGTCCTGTTGTGTGGCAGCCGCGTTTGCATGTTCCGGATCTTCCGAACATTCATGAGCAACTGTCAGCGGCACCACCCGCACACCTACTTGGAAATAGCACGCAAATATTGGGACCAGCAGAGCCTATCAGCTATAAGGACATTCTAATGACGCAGTGGCCCCGGGCCATCGGTAGGGATTTATTAGCAATGCGGGAGATGATCTTCGGGGAGGTTGACAAGTCTGTAATGGATACACAGGCGCAACAGGAGCTTTTATGCTCGCGTCAGTGGCAGGATTGGACTCAGGCATTGGGATATCCAGTGCTACGCTCCAACAGCAATCATCAACCGTTGTCGATCGAGTCTTTACAGGAAGCTGCCTTTCGTATCGCGGAAGCTGCATGCGATCATACCGAGTCATCAGTCGATCCTTTGACTAAAAATGATGTATTTTCTTGCACAGCGCATGCTGAGAAAGAATGGAGAGGGATTGACGCTGAACAAGTGAGAATGTGCATTGAACGACTAGATGAAGCAGCTTTATCTTCCATGCTGTTTGCCTTGCAATCGCAAGGAGCGCTTATAACAGCCGAACGGGAATATAGAATGGAAGACATTTTCTCTGTCGCGAAGGTAGCATCACGTCATCAGCCTGTCATTATGCGTTGGTTACAGATATTGACGGATCGCGGTTATATAACGCAGTTCGATAAAAAGTATCAATGCTCGATTCAGATGACAGCAGATGAGGTGCAGCGTCGTTGGGAGTTAGTTAAGGAAGCATGGAACGGAAAACTTGGCTCTCCGATGGTCATCGACTATCTCATGGCTAATGCCGATAAACTCCCGGAGCTGATGAATGATAGTCAACAGGCCGCACTGCTATTATTTCCCGAGGGACGCATGAATGTTGCTAATGCTCTGTATCGGGATACGCTTATAGCGCGGTATTTAAATAAATCGGTAGCAGAAGCGGTCATGCGAATCGCTGCTATCAAACAGGCTACCTCCTCTTCTTTGTCTACTTCCTCTAAGGCTTCTCTACGCATTCTGGAGGTAGGCGCCGGGACGGGAGCAACCACGGATGTAGTTGTGGAGCGGCTGAATGCATCTGTTTCCAAACAGTTGAATCTGGATTATCTGTATACAGATGTGTCTCACTTTTTCCTATCAACAGCTCGTGAACGCTTCAAAGATTACCCTTGGATGCGATTCCAGACTGTCGATATTGACAAAGATCTGTTTGAGCAGGGATTGACACCTGAAAGCATCGATATCGTTATTGCGGCAGGCATGCTCAACAATGCGCGCGACACGGATCAGGTCATCCGCAATCTCATGCAAAGTCTTGTTCCGGGAGGATGGCTGGTCATTACAGAGCCTACTCGGGAATTTGTGGAGATGCTGATTTCACAGGCCTTTATGATGACTCCTCCCGAGGACGATCGGAAAAACACGCAATCAACCTTCATGTCTGTTCAGCAGTGGACTGATGTTATACAGGGCGCAGGTGCCAAGGAGTTTGTCATACTGCCGAATGAAGAGCATCCGCTCGCTCCCCTGGGACAAAAGCTATTTGTTGTCAGGAAGGAAGCGGATGCTGACGTATAGCAGCATTGCTGTAGCGTCATCCATCTATAACGAAATGGTCAAGCTCAAAAAATAGGAGTGTGTACATATGCCCCAAAACCTCAAGACGAATTGTGCCGAGTTGCTGACGCGCCTTCGCAATGAAGGAATTTTTCTATGGGAAGAAAATGGAAGCCTGCGCTACAGAGCACCCAAAGGAACGCTTGCATCCGGCGATTTACAAGCGCTAAAAGAGCATAAAGAAGATATTTTGGCTCTATTGCGTGCCGAAAAACGACCAGTGACGGTCATATCTGATCCTCAAGCCCGGTTTGAACCTTTCCCGCTGACAGATGTGCAGTCAGCTTATTTGCTGGGACGCCATGATCTGTTTGGTTACGGAGGTGTGGCATGCCACATCTATTTGGAACTAGACTATCCCAAGCTCGATCATAAACGAACACAGGAAGCTTGGAATCTGCTCATAGCACGCCATGATATGCTACGGGCAACGATCGATCAAAATGGAGAGCAGCGCGTTCTGGAGAGTGTACCGCACTTCGAAGTGGCTTATACCGACACCAGCGGCTTGACTGAACAGGAGGCAGCAGCCAGACTTGGGGACATTCGTGAAAAAATGGGGCATCGTATTTACGATACAGCTCGTTGGCCCTTGTTTGATATTGGCGTGACCAAAATGAGTGATAATACCGTGCTTCATGTATCCATGGAATTTCTCATCGCCGATTGGGCAAGTATCTGGCTACTATTGGCGGAATTTGAGATGCTCTACAAAGAGTCAGAACGAACGTTGCCTGAGCTATCCCTTACATTCCGTGATTATCTAATCGCCGAGCGCAGCTTAAAGGAAACAACGGCGTACGTCAGGGATAAAGAATATTGGCAGCAACGAATGGATACGTTGCCCCAAGCTCCAGACCTACCTTTAACTAGACAGCATGAAAACGCAGGAGAGGCCCGCTTCCAACGCCGATTCATCCGATTGGACAAAACGGCCTGGGACACGTTCAAGCAACGAGCTCAAAAACGTGGATTGACACCAACAACTGCTGTGATGACTGCCTATGCCGCTGTGATTGAGCGATGGAGTCGAAACAGTGCTTTTTGTCTGAATCTGACGTTATTAAACCGGCAGCCCTTACATGAGCAAGTCCATGATATTGTCGGCGATTTTACATCGGTCAATTTGCACGCCGTAGACTGGGATGGGGAGCTCTCCTTCCAAGAACGAGCGCGTACCATTCAAAAACAGCTATTTGAAGATTTGGATCATCGCTTGTTTTCTGGTGTAGAGGTTATGCGAGAAATGGCACGCAGACGCGGACGTGAAGCTGCTTTGATGCCTGTAGTGTTTACGAGTGCGATCGGGCTTGTTGAACCCTCGGAAGGCAGCCAGCTAACAGGTAAAATCTCAGGGTACGGTATCAGCCAAACGCCGCAGGTTTTCATCGATTGTCAGGCTATGGATAGCTCAGCAGGGCTACAAGTCAATTGGGACGTGCGAGAGGGTGTCTTCCCAGATCAAATGATTGACGACATGTTTGATGCGTTTGCAGAATTGCTCCATGCGCTGGCTAGAACCGAGCAAGTCTGGGAGACAGGGGATGTGATTACGTTACCTGTCTGGCAGATTGCAGAACGCAACAGTGTCAACGCGACAGCGGCTCCCTTGCCGGACTATTGCCTGCACGAGCAAATAGTAAAGCAAGCATTGGCAAATCCAGACCGTCCTGCCGTGTTTGATAGCGAAGGTCACATGACATACGAAGGGCTGGTGAAACGTGCTTATGCTGTGGCCAACAAATTAAAAGAGCTTGGCTGCAAAGCTCAGGATCGCGTTGCTATCGTGATGGACAAATGCGCGCATCAGGTTACAGCAGTATTGGGTGCTTTACTAGCTGGGGCTGTTTACGTTCCATTTGACATAAAGCAGCCAGAATTACGTCGTCAGGCTATGCTGGAGCAAGCGAATGTCCGCTTTGTCTTAACGATGTCCACAATACAACTGTCATTGCCAAGCAACCTGCAAACAATTGAAGTGGATAACGTTGAGCCATCTCAGGATAAGCCGATCCAATCACCAGCAAATCCAGACTTACCAGCTTATATCATCTACACTTCTGGTTCCACTGGTCAGCCGAAAGGGGTTGTCATTAGTCACCGCGCAGCAGCCAATACCATTGCGGACATCAATCGCCGCTTTACTGTCAACAATGAAGATCGCGTGCTGGGTCTTGCTCAACTAAGCTTTGATCTGTCGGTCTATGATATCTTTGGCCCGCTGTCCGTTGGTGGTGCATTAGTTTATCCGAATGCCGATCGACAGACCGACCCATCTCATTGGGCCGAGCTAATGGTTGAACATGGGATTACCATGTGGAATTCGGTACCAGCCTTAATGCAAATGCTGGTCGCTTATTTAGATTCTGAACCTAGCATACATGTACCAGCATTGCGTCTGGCCCTGCTTTCCGGTGACTGGATTCCTCTGACGCTGCCTGACATAATGCAAAAACGAATGCCTTCTGTACAAATCGTCAGTCTGGGTGGGGCTACAGAGGCTTCCATTTGGTCCAATTACCATATATATAAAGGTCTTGAAGCTGACTGGAGCAGTATTCCTTACGGTCTGCCGCTCGCAAATCAGGGATTCCGTGTGTTAGATTCACAAATGCGTGATTGCCCGGTGTGGGTGACGGGAGAGCTGTATATTACTGGACATGGCTTGGCCGAGGGCTATGCGGGTGATCCGGCACTTACTCAGGAGCGATTTTTGCTACACCATGCAGATGGAGAGCGGCTTTATCGTACCGGAGATTTAGGGCGTTACACCCCCGGCGGTGAAATCGAGTTTCTGGGCCGCGAGGATAACCAAGTCAAAATCAGAGGCCATCGGATTGAGCTTGGTGAAATTGAGTCCGCTCTACTTAAGCATCCTGCCGTCGCCGTAGCTGGCGTTGTGCTAGATAGTACGAGCGATGAACAAGTATTGCTGGGTGTTGTGGAAGCCGATCGCCAAAAAGACCGGAATCCTGAAGCAGAAAATGCCGAATTTACAATGCTGGTAAACGGGATCGGCGAGCAAGCCAGCGCTGTAGCAGATCGACTGAGTAAAGCAGAAATCGAGTCGGCGATGGCTGACCTTGATCAGGCCGTGCTCCATTCCATGCTAGCCGCGCTGCAAAAGCTAGGGTTCTTTACCAATAATGAAAAATATTCAATGGAAGACATTCTGCAATCTGACGGAATCCTTCCCCAGTATCAGTGGATTGTGCGACGCTGGATCGCAAAGCTGACAGAAGCTGGCATGCTGCTTGAGCACCCTGAAAAACAGTTCAGTTGCTCGATACTGCAAAACGCTAAGACGGTAGATGAGTATTGGACACAGGCAGAGACAGCGTGGACAAATATGCTTCAAACAGCGGGCTTTACCGCCTATGTGCGAAAAAATGCAGAAAAGCTACCGGAGCTACTAAGCGGTCAGCAGGATGCGGTTTCCTTGCTATTTCCCGAGGGTAAGCTCGACCACGTACGCTCCTTGTATGTTGAGCATGTCATGGCTACCTATCTCAATCAGTCCATGTGCGCACTTTTACAACGCATCGCCCAACAGCAGACCGGCAAGACCTTGCGGGTTTTGGAAGTCGGAGCGGGTACCGGTGCAACAACAGAGAACGTCTTAAAAGCACTAGAAGGCCTTGATGTCGAATATGTATTTACAGATGTTGCTGCCTTTTTCATTCCGGGAGCTAAAGCCCGTTTTGGACAATACCCAAATATCCGCTTTGGAGTTTTTGATGTAGACAAGGATTATCGAGCACAGGGGTTGGCTCCTAACAGCTTTGATGTGGTGCTGGCTGCTGGGGTATTGGAAAACGCACGTGACATTCCGGCAAGCATGAACAGGCTGAAAGAACTCATTTGCCCTGGAGGCTGGCTCGTATTTACGGAACCAACTGTGGAGCACTTATGGATACTAGCTTCGCAGGCGTTTATGATGATGGAGCCGGGCGATCTGTTGCGAGCCGAGACTTCTTATCTGGACCATGAAGGATGGATGCAACTGCTACAGGAGGAAGGGGACGAAAATGTTCTATCGTTGCCTGAAGAAAATAACAAGCTCTCTTCTCTAGGCTTCCATCTGTTTGCCAAACGTTATAAACAGGACAGATTGCCAGTGAGAGCGGACGAGCTGGAAAGCTTCCTTTCCTTGCATCTTCCCGCCTATATGCTTCCTTCCCATCTGCAAATTGTAGATGCACTTCCACTTACCGGAAACGGCAAGATAGATCGGCGTGAATTGGCAAAATGGCGGCCTGCATCGAATGTACAAAACACCATAGCAGAAACAGAAGAGGCTGATCTGGATATGCTGGAAGAACAGCTTGCTCAAGTCTGGGCGGAAGCATTGGGTATTTCTAGAATCGGCAGAACGCAAAGCTTTTACAAACACGGCGCTGATTCACTCATCATGGCGCAAGTCGCAGGAAAGCTACGTGACAAATTGGCTGAGGACCCAACACACGGGGAAATTCCTTTTGATGCCCTGCTCAGACAAATGCTGAACTATCCGACCGTGGCTGCATTGGCAGAATTCATACGCTCACGCAGTTCAGAAGGAAAACAAAATCATAATCAGGAAGTGTCTTGGCTAAAAAATCAGGGCAATTCAAGCAATGCAGTCATTATTCCATTTGGGGGCGGGGAGACAGGACCACTGAGAGTTGTGTTCCACGCTGTCTTGGGTACAATGGACAGTTTCCGTCCACTTCTGGAACAACTAAAAGAACAGAATTTGGGGAACGTAGTGGGAATCGCCATCGCGGATATCGAGCGATATTGCGCGCTTGATCCGTCCGAACTCATCGAGGCAGTTGCGGACGATTATGCGGAGTGCCTGCTACAAAGCGGTCAAAAGCAGATGCAGCTTATTGGTTATTCCCTAGGCGGTTTGATTGCAATCGAAGTAGCCAGACGCCTTGTTGAACGGGGAATCCATCTCGCAGACCTAGTTCTAATTGACATTCCGCCGATTATCACGGAATTCGATGATGATCTGCTGGTCGAAACACTCTTCGTCCCAAATCTGAATATCACGCTTGAACAAGCTGGTTTTGGTGGAGTCCAACAGGATGATTTGGCCCGAGGTATCATGCAGCTTATTGAGAAGCACGGACATTTTATTCCACAAGGCTCTGGATGCACTATCGGCGGGGATGACGGACTTGACAAGGTGGGTGAGCTATTCCAACGATTGTCTACACTCGACAGGAGAGAACGCTTTACGGCTTATGTTGAAGCAATTGCCAAAGCTACTGGAGAGCAAATGCCTGTTGAAATGGCGGAAGGCTTGTGCAAGGTCTTTCATCAAAGCTTTAAGGCTGCCCGCTTCACACCTCCACCGTACATGGGGGACATCCGTTTGTTGTTGGCAAACGAGCCGTTTCTATTTTTACCGCGCACCAATGAGACGACCGTTGATTTCTGGACAGACATTTGTCTGGGTGAACTAGAAGTAATAGCAATCGGCGGGAACCATTTTAGTTGCATAGCGGAACCGAACGTAAGGGATCTGGCACGTCTGTTAGCAGTACCACTTGGTTAAAAATAAGCACTCCGAGAACTAAATAGGGGAAAATAGTATAAGAGGGATGTCTTTAGGTGTACCTATTAAAGCGGGTTCACCAGTGAGGGCATCCCTCTTCTTTTGCCTTGCCATACGAAAAAACAGCCTTGGGACTGAAGCCACCGAAGCCATCGAAGTCATCCAAGCCACCCAAGCTAAATACCCTTGCAGAATCCATCTCTCTAAATAAAAACTCACAAAAGCTCTGACATTTTCGCTTTTGTGGAGGTTTTTTTGTTCTTTTACATAGAAGAGTAGCTTTAATCTGAGAGCACATCCAACAATAAATAAATATTGAAAAAAATTCCTTTTCTATCTATAATGATGACTGTAGTCATAAAATGACTTTGGTCATTTAATCAGAATGGATGGTGATGGTTACCTTGTTAAGGGATGTAAGGAAACAAGAGCTTAAGGAACACATTTTCATGCAGGCTTTACAATTATTTAAAGAAAAAGGCTTCGAGAATGTGACGGTTGAGGAAATTACAAAGGCATGCGGCATCGCTAAAGGCACGTTTTATAATTATTTTCCCAAAAAAGAAGCCATTCTACTTCATCTAGGCCAAACACAACTGGAATCATTTTATCAAGGGGTAATACGCTACGCTGATGAGCCGGATTTAAAGAAAAAGCTCACGCTACTCTTTCACAATTTGTTTGCACGTTATAGAGAGCATTCCGATTTGATTCGACTCATTATTTTAGAATTGATGCGTTCTACCTTACATATTCAAGAGGAAATGGGTGTCGTACAAAAATTTCTAGAAGCCATTATGTCCATACTTGATGATGCCAAAAAAAGCGGTCAGCTTTCCGAGCACATGAATACGGAGGATGTTGCTGCTGTGCTTATGGGCATTTATTTTAATTCGCTGATGGTTTGGTTATCTCAAGACGCGGACGTTACGGAGATAGAAAACATTTTTCAGCGCCAATTTGAGATTGTCTGGCAAGGTATTTGTCATTTGGAGGATTGAGGAATAAATGGATATTCTTCTTGGGATGTCTGTCCTACTTTTGGTGAGTATTAGCTGCATGCACGTATATTGGGCGTTTGGCGGAAAATGGGGAGGAAGTGTTGTTATACCTACCGATGAATCCCAACAGCCTACATTTGTCCCAGGCACCTTAGCTACCTTGCTTGTTGCTTTCCTGTTGCTTGGAGCGGCACTGCTTCTGATGGCACGTGCTGGGATTTTCCTATCCATTTCCTCTCATCCACTTGTAAAGTGGGGATGCTGGATTTGTATGGCCGTATTTGGACTTAGAAGCGTGGGCGATGGTAGATACGTGGGGTTATTTAAGAGGATGAAGCATACACGTTTTTCTACGTATGATACTTATCTGTTTACACCGATTTGTTTATGGCTATGTTTCAGCTTTTTATATGCAATCAGTCGATAGGAGGAGAAGAGATGAAAAATAAATCTTTTCTGATTATAGGTGGAGGCATTGCTGGCCTGACAGCTGCTATTGCACTACAGCAATTAGGACTTGATGTAAAAGTGTATGAACGTTTTCCAGAGATTCGCCCTGCTGGAGCTGGAATAATGATCGCTCCTAATGCTTTAAGAGCCCTAGCACGCTTAGGCTTAGACAAAGCAGTGCAAAAGCAAGGCTATGTAAGTCCTAGAGGCATTGCTATTCTAAACAAACAAGGTTCTGTATTGTCTGAAATTTCTACAAGCTCACAGCAGTATTCTACGGTATCCATTCATCGAGCGGAATTGCATCAAATCCTACTCTCAGCGCTACGACCAGGCACTGTTATTCTTGGAAAGGCATGCTCTGATACTAAGCAGGATGAGGATGGTGTAACCGTTACCTTTGCAGATCAGACTGAGGTTTCGGGAGATTATTTACTTGCGGCAGACGGTATCCATTCGGTTGTAAGGAAGAAGCTGTTTCCTTCCATTAAGCTACGATACTCGGGCTATACTTGCTGGCGTGGTGTTGCTCCATGCTGGCCAGATTCTGGAGAGGATTCGCAATTTACTGAAACGTGGGCTGCACAGGGACGTTTTGGCGTCATACCATTAACAAATGAACGAACCTATTGGTATGCCTTGGTGAATGGACCATCTGGGGATAAGCGGTATGCAGAGTATCGGATTAAGGATATCATCCAAATATTTGAGGGATATCATTCTCCAGTTGCGCAGGTATTATCAAGAACCCCTGATGATAAGATGATTCATAACGATATATTTGATTTAGAGACACCTGAGCAATTTATTTCCGGTCGCTCGCTCCTCCTCGGTGATGCGGGACATGCGATAACGCCGAATTTGGGACAAGGGGCTTGCCAGGCAATCGAGGATGCCTTAGAGCTTGCACGTTGTTTCATACAGCATTCGACTGTCGAGTTAGCCTATCGAGCATTCGAGATGCGACGAATAGAAAGAGTAAGAGCAATCTCTCAGCTATCTCTTAAAGTAGGTAAAATTGCCCAATTAGATAGCCCACTTCTTTGTGGGTTGCGAAATAGTGTCATGAGACTCACGCCAGCTTCTCTACAAAATAAACAAGTAAGCAATCTATTTCATGTAGAATTTTAAGCTAGCCCATAGAAGCAAGCTTCTCTAGCAGTACAACTAGAGAGGTTTGCTTTCTATTTTTTTATGTCTATTTCTACATTAGAAATATTCATATAATTATTATTTAATTTTATCCCAGGTTTATCCATTTTTATTGATTTAATGGTAAATTATATACAGGTAAAACAAATATATTACTTGGGAGGAAACAATTGTGTTTAAAAACCAAATGAGAAGAGTTATGGCTGTTGGAATGTTGAGTTTTGCTGTTCTGTCAGTAGGGTCCGTAGTTAGTGCTGCACCTATCTCAATAGATCACAGTAAGTACTCTATTGCTCCCGCAAGTGATTATTTACAAGGGATACTACCAAAAGAAGATTTCCCTACTATTGAAAGTATTCCGACTGAAAAAATGAGCGGAGGTTGTTATGCCCTTACTAAGTATGTTTTAGAGAAGGTCGAAGATGAGGGTGATAATTGGCTAGTTACGTATAAAAAAGTTGATGAATAAACTAAAAGATATAAATTCTTTTCTATATATCGCTGTTTATAAAAAGGCGCTTCTAGCGTCTTTTTATGTTGTTATAGCAAAAAAAATCTGAGATTCTACGACAAGTCACTGTAGTGCCATGCATAAAAAATCGTAAAACCAGAAAGTTATGTCAAAAATTCATCCAACAATCCCAATTTTTACCCAATAATATTGCTGTTAATGCCCGTATACCCTACATTGAGACTTTCTGCCCTTGTGGTAGTAATTCATATTTTGTTATACCATGTATAGTTCTTCCTTAACAAAAGGAATACCTTTCCAATCCGGGAAGGAATGCTAGAAGAAAGGATGTGCTATGGAGCCTATGATGACCATGAAGCCCACGATGGAAACGTTGTATGAAACCGAGCTAAAAGCCCTAGTAGCTAATGACAAAGGTTCTAAACCTCCAAATTGGCTATTGTCCCCGAAATCTGTCAGAGATTTTATTCTGGGTGCAGAGGCTCCGCTAAAGCTAGGCGAGGAAGAAATCACCATCACGAAGAAATTTTACGGTGATGACGTGCTAATTGAAAGAGCCATTGTCTCATTAGCTGGTAATCGAGGGCTAATGCTAGTGGGTGAACCAGGGACGGCAAAAACAATGCTAAGTGAACTATTATCAGCGGCGATATCAGGAATAAGTACCAATACGATTCAAGGTACTGCTGGGACGACGGAGGACATGATTAAGTATTCCTGGAATTATGCCATGCTATTAGATAAAGGTCCTAGTTTTGAGGCTTTAGTTCCTTCTCCTTTATATACAGGGATGAAAAAAGGCATCATTACCCGTTTTGAAGAGATTACACGATGCCCGTTTGAAGTCCAGGATGTATTAATTAGCATTTTAAGCGACAAGGTGATGAATATACCTGAAATTGAAGATGGGATTTTGTTTGCAAAACCAGGCTTTAATATCATTGCGACGGCAAACATCCGTGATAAAGGCGTAAATGAAATGAGCAGTGCCTTAAAACGTAGATTTAATTTTGAAACGATTTTCCCTATCAACCATGTGAAAATGGAGGCGCAAATCATTGAATCCCAATCTAGGAACATGCTGCAACAAAGTGGGATTGATATTGCTGTTGACTCTTCCATTGTAGAAGTTCTCGCCACCACGTTTTTAGAATTGCGAACAGGAGAAACGTTGGAAGGCTATAAAATTGATAGTCCACAAGCCGTCATGAGTACTGCTGAAGCTGTTTCGGTCTATGTTCAGAGTGCGATGACTTCTTATTTTTATGATCATAAGCCTATTACTTTAGAACGATTGGTTCAAAATATGCTGGGTGCTGTAGCGAAGGAGAATCATAAAGATATTCATATTCTGCAAACCTATTTTTCAAAGGTTGTGAAACAACGGGCAAAGGAAGAGGGCTTATGGGGAGATTTTTACAATCAGAAGAAATGGATCAGATAACCGAGCTATGTGAGAAAAAAATTTATAATCTTGCCAATCAGGTTATCTATTTCCCGATTCGTCATCACAGCCCTGCTTGTTCTTTCCACCTTAAAAAAACGATTGAGGCCTATAAGCCAGAAATTATTCTGTTGGAAGGGCCGGAGAATAGCAATCATATGATTGAAATACTGACACATGAGGATACAACGCCACCCGTCAGTATCTATTATGCCTACAGGAAAGAAGAGCATAGCTATGCCTGCTATTTTCCCCTGCTAGATTATTCACCTGAATATGTAGCTTTAAAGGAAGCGAAACGAAGAGGGATTCCCGCCCAATTCATTGATATAAGCTACGGAAGTCAGCAAGAAAGTAAGGAACATGAGCATGATGATGATCAAGAATCCCGAAAAATCTCTTATCATGACGAAACTTTGCTTGCCAGTTCAATTTTTATTAAACAACTTTGCCAAAAACTGAACTGTCGGCATTTTAATGAGCTTTGGGAAAAGGTTTTTGAAGTGGAAGGACTCAAGAAATCTACTAAGGATTTCGTGAAGGAAGTATATACATACTGTTATTTCTCCAGAATGTGCTATGAGGAAGAGATGCTAGAGACAGAAGGGCACCTCATCCGTGAAGCACATATGAAGAACAATATTGTAAAAGCACAAAAAGAATATGCGAGAATCCTTGTCGTTACAGGAGGGTTCCATACCTATGGATTACTAGAGGATAGAGATGCAACCTATAAAATCAAACAAGTAAAAAATGAAAAAGTATATCCGATGGTATATACCTTTCGTGAAGCGGATCACGTAAATGGGTATGCAAGCGGAATGCCCTATGTGAATTACTATGACACAGTCTGGAGGGCAATTCAGAAGAAGCAGTCCCATCCTTATAACAAAAGTGCGGTTCTGTTCTTGGCCCAATTAATAAAGAGCTTGCGAGAAAAAGGAGAAACGGCGTCAGTTTCAGACGCTATTGAAGCCTATCATTTAGTACAGGGGCTTGCTAGTTTTCGTTCCAAATCGGAGGGCGGGGCCTACGAGCTACTTGATGCTGTTACCTCTGCATTTGTAAAAGGCGAGTTCTCACTTGCCACATCACGGCCCTTAGATACATTACGAGAGCTACTCACGGGCGATAAAATTGGGAAAATTGCCAAGAATGATTTAGATGTGCCGATTGTACGCGATTTTAAAGAAAGAGGCAAAACATATAAGGTAAAGCTACATACAACCAGTAAAAATAAGAAAACAGTAGACCTGTATGCTAAACCGCTGCATCGAGAGACTAGTTACTTTTTTCACTGTCTACAGTTTTTAGTACCAGAGTTCTGTCAAAAAATCACGGGGCCTGATTGGCTCGAAAATCGCAATATTAATTTAGGGAGAGAAACCTGGTCCTACAGCTATTCCTCCTACATAGAAGCGAGGCTCATCGAAAATTCGATTCACGGAGGAAGCGTTCGAGAAGCGGCGATTCATAAAATCGAGGAGTGTATGAAGGAGCTTCCGGATCATCATAGCAGAGTGGCAGCTAAATGGCTTTTGAAGTCAATGCTCATGGGACTAGAGGAATTGAGCAGTAAGCTTTTCGATCTGGTTGAACAGTTTGTCAAGAAAGATGGAAGCTTTGTCTCTCTGTGTCAAACTCTTCAAACACTTACAGTTCTTTCTGAACAAAAACGCTTATTTGCGCTGAAGGAAACGGACCGATTGCAAAAGCTCATAGAGGAAACCTATTACCATGCCGTAACAAAAATCTATGAGATCACAAAGCCTAACCCAGATGAAATAAACCACATCGTAGAATACCTGAAATTTCTTTACATGCTTTCCTCCAAGGAGAGCTGGGGGCTTTCCGTTGATATTTTTAGAGATCAACTTGCTAGTCTCCTTGCCGTCAATGATATTTTACCTCGGCTTAAAGGCGTTATCATCGCTATTTTATGCAATCTGGACGTATTGGATCGAGAGGAAATCGCGTTAAAAGCAAGGGCGTACATGCTTGGTACTCCTGAAAACATGTTGCATACTGCAGCGTATTTACAAGGGGTATTTACAATAGCTCGTGATGTGCTTCTACACGATAAACAGTTGCTAGAGGATTTGAACAATCTGATTGGCAAGCTGTCCTATGAGGAGTTTTTGCAGATCGCACCAGAGCTGCGTTTAGCCTTTACTTATTTTACACCTATGGAGATCATGCTTATTTCAGAGAAAGTGGCCGCTATATTCCAAACTACCGCGGAGGATGTGCAAGCTCCAGTCATTGAGGAACGACTACTGCAACAGGCGAGGAAGATGGATCAGGCTATTGAGAAGGAGTTTGCAAAATGGAACCTCATATAAACAAAGAGAATCTCAATCGCTGGAGGTTATTATTGGGTGAGAATTCCAAAGAATCATTAAACCGTATTGATGGATATAAAGAGGCCGATTTTACCTACTCTGAAATAGATGACATCCTAGGCTACCTCTACAATCGAGAGTATAAAGAAGAGCAAGGGTATCGCGTAAAAGGCGGACAGGGAGGCTCCCAGCTTACTGTTCCTACCTGGATACGTAAAATCCGGACCATTTTTCCAAAGAAAACGGTTGAGATTCTTGAAAAGCAAGCGATTGAAAAGTACAACATGACCGAACTACTCACGGACAAAAAAGTGCTTGAAAAGCTTGAGCCTAATATGACATTGCTAAAAAATATTCTTCAATTTAAAGGATATATGAAGGGCGAAGTAGTCAAAACCGCCAAGGACATGGTGCGAAGAGTGGTAGAGGAATTAAAAAAAACACTGGAATTTCAAATAAAAACGAGTGTTGTGGGCAAGCGTAATTATCATCGCAGGGGATACATAAAGTCAATTAAAAATCTGGATTATAAGAGAACAATCAGAAAAAATCTGAAGAATTACGATAAACAAAAAAAACGCCTATTTTTAGATGAAGTATATTTTCACAGCAATACCCAGCAACAAAATAAATGGAACATTATTATAGCTGTAGATGAGAGTGGGAGTATGCTGGACTCGGTAATATACAGCTCTGTCATGGCAAGCATTTTTCATCAACTGTCTTCTCTTAAAACAAACCTCATCATTTTTGATACAAAGGTAGTAGATTTGACAGATCGATTAGAAGACCCTGTTGATCTATTGATGAGTGTTCAGTTAGGAGGAGGGACACATATCGCAAAGGCGCTGAAATATGGGAAGACTTTGCTTGAAAACCCCAACAAGACAATATTTATTTTAGTGAGCGATTTGGAGGAAGGCTACCCTATTAATGACATGTATCGTACAAGTAAAGAGATTATTGATACGGGCTGTAGATTCTTGGTTTTGACTGCATTGGATTTTGAAGGAAACGGGGTATATAACCAGCATGCCGCACGCACCTTGGCCGATATGGGAGCGCATGTTGCCGCCATTACGCCAGATGAGCTTGCGCGTTGGATTGGTAAGATTATCACCTCATAACCTTATTAGAGGGCATATTAAGGAGGGTTTTCGATGGTTTTAAAAAAAATAGGAAGTAATCCGTTAATCACTCAATTTGCTGATAAATTTGTGAAAGACTACTCTGGACATTACTCCAGACATAATCCACAAAGCTATTCCATTGACTCCAATCAGTATAATCAGATCATTGCTTATGTATCTGGTGAGTCGGACAAGTTTCCTAGTATTCTCGTCCATCCAAAAGTATATGCCTATGGTTGCATGTCTCACCTAGAAAAGATGGGGAAAAACGGGACAGACGAAGCCTTCTTTAGAGCAGCAGCTATCCTCTTTAAAACGAGTGCAAATGAAAGCCATAAAAGTAATGTACTTCGTATTTGCATTGAGAATTTTATGAAAACGATCATGCTGTCACAAACCAACAAGGATATAGAGGAACAAAAACAGATCGTCGTCCGCCAGCTGTGTGATACGAAGAAATATATAGGAGATGCAGCGATCTCCTTTTATGTCGACACGCTCATGAAGAGTTATACATCAAGTATAAAAAACTCATATTCCGTCACAGAATCTGCTGTTCCTCTGTTGCTAACGCTCCATTATCTGTCTCTTATTGATAGCAGCTATCTTGAAGAGATAAAGGAGCAAATTCAACCCTTTATGTACTACCTGCTTACTGAGAATGTAGAGGGCTTGCAGCAAGAGATTTCGACAGCAATCAAAGCATTAGCTTCTAGTACCTTGGCGAAAAAAGATTGTGTATCGGCTATTTATTTGGATAAACAAATCCACAAGGAGAAGATAGAGGCTGTTCAAAAGCAGCTTCAACTGATTCCTGAGTCTCAACCAGAGAAAACACTCAGCCGTTCTGAGTTTAATCTATATGCAATGCTAGTTCCGGCGGCTCTGCTCTACCGAGTAAATGTACGAGGCAGCAAAGCCAATTTCTTAGAGCAACAAAATGAACTAGATCGAAAGCTATTAGGTGCAATGACCTTGCTCTATGAAATTGTCCCGCTTGATGTAATCAATTCCTTATCTTCCGGGCATCGAGAGCAGGAAGCGGACCTGTATGAAATGCTTGAAGGGATTATACCATTGACAGAACCCTATGAATTAATTATCTACGCAATTAGGGAAATGCGTGGTTATCGAGTGGAGTGGCAGACGGTAGAAAAAAGATTCCTTGTGAATACCGAGAGAGCGAAAAGAGCGATGGTGCTTGTGTCGGATTGGTTAATGAAGGGGTATATATTCAAGACACTTCAGGATCATGGGATTGATATGTCAGATCAGAATATCACATTGCATGATATGGTGCTTGCTTCTCTCAAGGAAAATAACAGAACTCATAAGCTCTATCGCTACCTTACCGAAAAGATGTCCCTGCAAGAAATCTTGGATGAATTTACGCAACCAGCTTCATCTGCTACTAAATTTAATTCCTATGATATAAAGGATCAATTATTTTTATTCACGTTCCTACCAGTGGAGAATCCGATCATTGAACGATTTGTCGCTTTTCTCAGTCATTATGGGACCCAACAAGAGAACATGTCCCTTATTCATATGCTGTTCTCCTCATCAGCATTTGACCCTGAGAAATGGATAGCTGCGTATGTGGATCATCCACAGGTGAATATTGATCGTTTTTTACTTCATATCCTTAATTATAAAGGTTCAATTGATTACTACAGCGAGCTGTCAGAGGATTCTTACCAAAGAATTGTTTTAGGGAATATCGAAAAAAGTCTACAATTGTATAGCCAATTAGGTGCCGAAGCAAGAACGTCCATTTTAGAAAATATTTTTGAGAAAAAGAATGAGCTAAGCCAAGATTACTACTATCAAGCCATTCAGCTAGGTCTGCAAGATACTTCTAAAAAAGCAAGCAGCATAGCGCAAGCAGAGTTTACGAATATAAAAAACAAAGACCTGTATATTCGTATCTATCAAACAGAAAAGAAAGCTAAGCTAAAAGAGCTGGCCTTAGACGCCCTGCGCGGAGTAGAGGACTATCAAAGCATTTATCGGGAACTACTATCAAATGAGACGAGTGCTAAGTTCAAAACGTTACTGCAAAATGTAATCGATGCTGCTAACCAAAGTCCAGATAAGGCACATGCAACATTTGGAACCGTAGTAGACAAAAGAAAGCTAGCACGGTTGAAATGGCTGGTGATTGAACAATTGCCAGTATTGCTAGATAAAGAAGGCGGGGAGCTGGATGCAGAAGTAAAAGAATACATTTTGACACAATCTGTTGATTTTACGACAGCACCCAACCCTCATGTTTTAAAGGTGAAGGACTATGCTGCACCCCATTCATTAGCTGATTTTGCAATGGAATTATACACGCTATGGCTGGCTAATCAGGCCCCTGCTAAGGAAAAATGGGTTTTGTTTGTATGCACCTCTCTGGGAGATCGGAGAATCATAGATGAGTTAAGCAAACAGATCAAGGTATGGGCGGAAGCAGGACGAGGGGCACTTGCATCAGATGCCGTTAAAGCCCTGTCCTTTATGCAAGAAATAGCGGCGTTTGTGACCATTGATCAGATGAAACGAACTGTGAAAAATAGACAGGTGAAGGCAGCGGCAGCAGAAGCCCTAACCATGGCAGCACAGAACTTAAACATAACGCCTGAGGAATTAGAGGATCGATTAGTTACGACACTAGGCTTCGATCAACGTGGAAAGCGTATTTTTAGCTACGGACAGAGAACGTTTACCGTAAAAGTAAATAATGACCGCCAATTACATGTAACCAATGATGAAACGGGAAAGGTAGTTAAAAATTTACCTGCACCTGCACAAAAGGATGATGCTACCTTAGCTGAGCAAGCTAAATTGGAGTTCGCCCAATTGAAGAAGGATGTAAAAAATCTCGTTACGATTCAATCCTTACGACTGGAAGAATCGCTCTCTAAACAAAGGCTGTGGAGCACAACAGCTTGGAAAAATCTCTTTGTAGAAAACGTGATGATGCAGAAATTTGCGATTGGTCTTATCTGGGGTGTGTATGAGGATGGCAAACTAACAGATACCTTCCGTTACATGGAAGATGGTACTTTCAATACGGTAGATGAAGAAGAGTATGAATGCAAGGAAGATGCGCTTATTGGATTGGTGCATCCAATCGAGCTTACAAAAGACGATCTGCAAGCATGGCAAACACAGCTTGAGGATTATGAAATGAAGCAGCCATTTCCTCAGTTGGATCGAAAGCTTTACTTCCCAACCGAAGAACATCTAAAAACGAATAGAGTTACCGATCTGCCAGCAGAAGAATATTCACCAAGTGCCTTTCCTAAAACAATAGAGAAGTATGGCTGGTATAAAGGAATGGCACAGGATGCAGGCTTCTACCATGAGTTCTATAAAGAATATGGGGATATGATTGTAGAGCTAAAATTCAGTGGTGCTAGTATTTCTTATTATGATGGCATGGATGATATTTCTTTAGAAAGCTTAGCTTTTTATACTAATAAATTTGATCGTTATTATTACTATGAAAAGAGCCAGCCCTTACCGATTTCTACTATTTCACCGCGTTTATTTAGTGAAACGATTTTCGATATCATGCGAGCTACAGGAAAATAATAGGCTACGTACTGAGGTGGGAGAAATCTCACCTCGGTGCTGAAGCTATTTTTCAATAAAGAGGTGCGTATGACAGATTTTTTAATTCAATTTGAGCAACTTATAGCACGTTGTACAGAAGAATTTCTGATCAAGCATGCGAACAAAGGCTTATATAATCGTGCCGTGAAGGATATGGAAAAAGGGTTACAGGTGGCATTTACGTTTGAAGCTGATCAGGTGGTCTGTAAGCTAGAAGACGAGATTGTATGTCATGTAAAAGCTGATATGAATAGCCATGTCTGTAGCTGTCCCTCAGAGAAAATCTGTAAACATATCATAATGGCTCTCTTATCCTATAAGCAAAATTATGAGACGAAGGTAGAAGCGAAGCCTGCCGATTTTTCGTGGCTTTTTACCAAGCCCTTGGGTGAAATATACGATCAGTTTACGGAAGCACAGGTGGAGGAGGTTCTGTTTCGGATTTCCTATGCAGAGGAGCTAGAGATAGGAGAGAGTTCGTTCCTTACCATAAAAATGAGCTGGCAGGACGTAGAGGTTTCTTTTATGGAAGAGGCGGATATACGGAAGAGCATTTGTAGCTGTAAACAAAAAGAAAGCTGTATTCATAGATTAGAAGCGATTCTTAGGTATAGAGCAATACATCAGGTGATTGATGATTCGTGGTATCAAACAAATAAACATATCAATTACTCGTTGGACGTGGTGCAGGATAGCAAGCAGATCATAACGGAAATCATTAGTCTGGGCTTGGCTAAATTACCTGAGACGATTTGTGCAAGATTGGAAGTTTTAGCCATTGCAGCGCATAATGGGCAGTTAGCTCAATTGGAAAAGGATATGAGAAATATCCATGGACAAGTAACGTTGTTTTTTCAGCGGCATATCCGTTTTTCTCAAAAAGCATTTCTCGAAAAGCTAACAAGTACCTATTTACGTACGGTTGCCTTAGAAAAAGAACAAAGTCAGGAGCAACTACGACAGGTAATTGGGCGTTTTAAAAGTAGATACTACACAATTCCCAGATTGCGACTATATGCGCTAGGAGCGAATCCGTGGGCGACCCGATCCTCCTATAAAGGGATTACCTATTACTTTTACTGCACAGATGATAAAAAGATATATAGCTATACGGATTCGAGACCTGTTTATTATGAAGGAATCGAATTTCACTTTAAAGAACAGTATGGGCAGAAATCTCCTTGGGGAAGAGAGTGGAGGATGAATGATTTATCTCGATCTCAGCTTGAGCTACGAGCATGTAAAGTAAATCGGGAGCAACGCATCTCTTCAAGTGAGGAAACGCTGTTAGCATTAAAATCAAGAGAATCCATTGAGAATGTGGATTTGGGGGATTTCCTAATTCATAATTGGAACGAAAGGCACGCTAGAGATCAGCATATGGCTTTATTCCAGGGCAGACAGGAGCAATTGGCTATCATACAAGTAAGTAAGGTAAACGGCTCGACCTATGAACAAGGAACGCAAAATTTTATCTTTACTGTCAATGATCAGAAGGGCAATGAGCTTGTCATGACGATCCCCTATAACCAGGAATGGGAAAAGACGATTCCTTTTTTAGAGAAGGATAAGAAATTTTTAGAGCTTCGTGATTTTTATATATTTGCTCACGTTTATGAACAGCATATCTATCCAATCAGCTTTTTAAAAGGCGAGGCAGTGACCAATCTGAAGCTGGATTTTTAGGGGCGTGATACATGATGAATGCGCTGGAGCAGCTTGTTGATCGAATAAATCCGTGGAGTGAACGGCTTTTGTTAAAGGGTTTAGCGAAAATAAACGAGCAAGACATACAGGAAGTAAATCAATTTATCATGGCTGCAAGGCAATTGGACATGAACTTTTTGATACAGTTGCTAGAGAGAATAGAGGCGCAGGGGAGGGCATATGTGCGGAGTAGCAGAGCAGATATAGCGGATGTAACAGAAAGCTATTTTTATCTTTGTCAGTATATGGAGTTTATTAACAAAGATACCTCTCTATAATAGAATGATTTTTGGGCTTTGAAAAAACTCAGAGTCGGGTAAAATACATGAAAATCTGTTCAGATATGTTTCGGGTGCACCTATGAATAGGGGCACTTTTTTTGTGCAAAACGAGCCAATCGTTTGGATGCTGTAAATTTCCCCATGCTGTCTAGGAATGTTACCCATTATTATGTTTTTGATAAAATTTATACTCCAATTTCTGGATATTCTGCATACTTCCTTTGTCTTTTACATACTCTTGTTCAAAAGAGGTAAGACTTCCTTGAATATCAGTAATTTTTTAATTGACTTCTGTATAACAAGTGTTCTTTCTACATAACCATTTTAAAGAAATAGGTATTCGCCTAACACAATTCATTTCCGTTTATCATTCAATATCTAGAAAGATTGATAGGAGGTGTAAATGTTATGTCTGGACACATATGTAGGTCAGATGAAAAAATTACTTATGTTACAAATGACTTTCTTCCACAAGTGATTCGTCCTGCTAACATAGTGCCTGTAGTCATCAATTTGAATAGCGCCTCAAATGCATTTGGCATTATATTTGAGCCAACAACCGACACCATTACGATTATCAAGACTGCAATATATCTCACGCAATTTAGCATACAAATCTCTACTATTTCTTCTCCTCCCCCAGCAAATCCTACTTCTCTTCTTACATTCGAGTTACTTCAAAATGGGGAAACGATTATTCCATCTCAAACAAGCTTTCATTCCAATCATCTCGATACAGCTTATGTAACCTCCACTTTATTACCCCAACTCTTTCATAAAGGGGATAAGATTCAGATGGTACTGTCCTCACCAAATCCTATACCTGCTGACACATTGCTCCAAATTGATTTTGCTAGCATCACGATTTTCGATATTGATCTGTAATTTTTGCTGATCATGCTAAGATTGAAAGCGTTCACTTTTCTTCATACACGCTAAAGGGGATTCCTAGGTAGCTTGCCTTGGGAATCCCCTTGAATTTTATAGATTTCTTTTTGGATTTTTCGATATTGAGAAGTAAACATCCATAAATTCCTGTCTGAATAAAAAATATATTTTCTGGAAAACGAAAAATGGTATCATTTTTACTATCTAGCGGTAAGCCAAACAGCATGATTTGTTAAAATAGAAAATTCTAGCTTCATTTGGTAAAGTGGATGTTATGAAAAATAAAACCTGCCTTTTTCGCAATGATCAGTGTATATGCATAGAAAGCTGTAGGTAAATGATGGATATTGGTGGTGTACATAGGATGGACAACAGGATATGCCGTAGCGCTGATAAATGTATGCTTGATGAGTTATCCTTCAGACTTCGATCCATTGAGGCTGTGAAGGGTGGGGGTCTTTGCCAATTGAAGCAACAACTTGCTTTTTCCTATGCGCTTATTGTCATGACCAGTGGAGAAGTGCAGCTCGTACTGGATCATCAGCAATGGGAACTGGATAAAAATTCAGTGTACGTATGTAGACCAGGACAAACCTTTGGAACACTCGCATTGAGTGAGGAGATGGGGCTCTATGTGTTATATTTCGATGTATTTAGGCATGAGCCCAATCATGTAAGCTGTATGACGATAAGCAAGGATGAACAGTTGTTTCCTTATAAGGGGAAAATCTCTGTTTACCCTTCTGATAAATTGGCATCCATGTGTGAGGATTTGAATCGTCGTTGGCAAAGCAAAGCTCGTACAGGCCGTTTTCGTTGTCAGATCGATTTTCAGGAAATCCTGTTCTATATCAATCAGAATTGTCGGACGAAGCCGGAAAATGCATATTCAGCACTCGAATATGTAAAGCAATACATGGAGGAACACTATACCGATTCATTAACGATCGATAAGCTGGCACAGGTGGCCGAAATCAGTCCGAAATATTTTGTCGATTTGTTCAAAAAAAAATACGGGATAAGCGCGATGGAGTATGTTGCTAAGCTACGAATACAGCAAGCGAAGCGACTTATGGCGCAATCAGATGCTAGGCTGCGCGACATCGCTCATCAGGTAGGCTACGCGGATGAATTCTATTTTAGCCGTAAATTTAAGAAGGAGATAGGCGTTTCACCTAATGTTTATATGAAAAGTCGCCGTCGAAAGCTGGTGGCATACAGCCCGGCGCATGTAGGCTATTTATTACCGCTACATATTATGCCGTTTGCTGCTCCACTTCACCCCAAATGGACGGAATATTATTATCGAGAATATCGAAATGAAATCCCTGTTCATATCAGCGCGTATCGTCAAAACCAGAACTGGCAGGAAAATATAGAGCTGCTTAAGCAGATATCAGCAGATGTCATCATTGCCAATGATAATCTTCCGAAAATAGAAAAGCAGGCCTTAGAAAAAATAGCTCCCGTGTTCTATCTCTCTGTATCGCAAATGGAATGGCGTCAGCAGTTTCGCCTTCTAGCGGAGTTTTTGGGAGAGTCCTGGCAAGCAGAGAAGTGGCTTGAGGAATACGATCGGAAACTTCAAATGGTAAGAGAGCAATTGCAGCCTGGGCTGGAGAAGGAATCGGTTGTTGTGATCCGATTAGTACAGCAAAATATGTTTATCCAAAATAATCGTGGGATCTCAGGCATGCTGTTTGATGATTTGCAATTGAAACCAGCTAGTGTGAACAAAGCAATAGATGCTACTAAGCCCATTTCCATAAAGGAGCTGAAAGCATTGAATGCTGATCGCCTTTTCATAATGATTCGTCAGGAAAGCGAAACATTGGCTATCTGGGAAAAAATCCAAAATGAACTGCAGTGGCAAACCATGTCAGCGGTTCAGCAGAACAGAATTCATATGCTTACTTCTGATCCGTGGCTGGAATATTCCCCGCATGCCCATCTCCGAATGCTTGATCATCTTACGGAGCTATTAGCTGTAAATCGTCCATAATTGTTCTGGATATTGTCTATGGTACTGCGATGGCTAATTCGCTATGATCAATGTTGATAATGGTTATCAGTTGGATAATTTGTGCAGGCAGTGGTGAGGAGAGGGTGAATTTGGCGATGAAACAAACAGAAAAACGTTCAGCCTTCGCCATTCCGGGGGCAGAGCAACGGACAGTAATAAGCAATCGTGGTGCATCATACCGAATTATGGTGTACAAACCAGAAGTACCTGCACCCGAGACTGGTTTTCCGGTTATATATATGCTGGATGCAAATTCAGCGTTTGGCTCGATGGCGGAGACTGTTCGCCTACAGACGCGTGGACCGCACATGCTGGAGCCAGCAGTAGTAGTTGGTATTGGATATGATACTGATCAACCCTTTGAAACGAATCGACGGTTCTATGATTACACCGTGTATGCTGATAAAACGGAGCTCCCTAATCGCAAGGACGGCTCTGAATGGCCGACAACAGGCGGAGCAGATGTATTTTTGACATTCATTGAAGAAGAGTTGAAGCCGTTGATTGAACAGGAGATTTCCATTGACCGTAATCGTCAGACGTTATTTGGTCATTCCTTGGGCGGACTGTTTACATTATATACGATGTTTACAAAGCGTCAGGCTTTTCAGGTTTATGCTGCCGGAAGTCCATCTATTTGGTGGAAAAATCAATTTCTGTTTCCATTAGCAGAACGTTTTGCTACGGAAGCGAAGGAATCAACAGCAGAGCCTATGCAAACTAGTCTTTTGATAGGGATAGGTAGTGAGGAAAAGGCTGAGATGGTCGTGGATGCCAAAGAGATGTACGAACGTCTATCCTCCAGTAACATTCCTGGCTTGCAGGTTCAATATCGTTGCTTTGATGATGAGGGCCATCTATCCGTTCTTCTCCCATACATCGGACTCGTTATTCGATCTGCATTGGCTTGGAAATAATCGCATCGTGTGAAAAGGTACATATAACAAAAACGCATGCTTTGTTCTAACAGACAGGTGCATGCGTTTTTGTTATTGTGTTTATGAAGTTACGAATGCTGGTGCTAGTGGTTTTGTCATTTCTAAACTGGCATTGTACTCTGGAGCCAAGACAATATTGGTATAGGTACCGCTGCCAGATACATATTTATACGTATGCTGTAAGCCGGCTGGTATAAATATAGAGGCTGGACTTCGGACCTGCTGGATTTCCCCCTCCATTTCCACTCCACATTGCAAGCCTGATCCATCCGGTTCGGTTCCCCAGAAAATAAAAGCACTGTCGCAATGGTGGGAGTGAGTATCTACTTGAGATTTTGAGAAGGAAGCAGATGCATGATGAGAAAATACTCGTTTGATTACATAAAAGGATGCTCGTTCATCTGTACGGTGATCCAGTTGTACCCAGCGATCATCTGGGCCATCACGATGAAATAAAAGCTCCGATGCGCCTTTTATAAAAGGGTGGCCTACACGTAGAAAGTGAGATAGCTTTGGTTTTTTCTTAAAGACATTGCTCCATCAATTCCAAGCGTTCTTGTGATGATACGAAGGACAGATGACGTTCATTTTGTAGTATGGAATCTAGCGAATTTACTCTATGACAATGTCGTACTCCATCTGTTTCGTTGTTTTTTCGGCGGTTTCTTTTCCTAGTAATCGTTTGACTAAGTGGAATGACATGTTAATGCCAGCGGAAATGCCCCCTGATGTTACGATTTTTCCTTCATCCACAAATTTTACGTCCCTCTTCACCTTTAGCTTCGGATAATCTTTTTCAAGTCGATCATATGAATTCCAATGGGTGGTTACTGTTTTGCCATTTAGCAATTCTGCTTCTGCTAGAATTAATGCTCCTGTGCATACGGAAGCCATAATATCAACGGTTTTCATTCGCTCTTGCACCCATTTGATAATGTGTTTGTTATACATTTCCGTACGGCTGCCAGGTCCTCCTGGAACGATGAGAATGTCAAAGGCGGGAGCATTGTCAAAGCTGTAATCAGGCTGAACCTTCAATCCATTTCGTGCTGTAATCATTTTTCCATCCTCTGAAACGGTTTTAACATGAAAAGGCTTACCTGACGTATCCTGTTCGGTAACAGCAAAAACCTCGAAAGGACCTGCAAAATCCAATACTTCCACATCGTTGTACAGCAAAATTCCTACCGTCCACTCGTTTTTTTCTGATTTTCCTTCTGAAGACTTGGGAGAATCGGGTACGGATGATTGTCCCCATGCACTTGTACCAAAACTGGCAAGGAACATTGCTACCATGAGGATATAACTACACAATTTCTTCAATTTACTCAGCTCCTTTTTATTGGGAATTATTTCTTTTCGCCAAAATAATATCCCAAATCTACAAACGTAAACATGACTAATAAGGGCTAGAAAATTATGAAAATTGCAATTTGAATATTTACAAAAAAACGCATGCTTTGTCTGTATAGACAGTTGTGTGTGTTTCGAACCCCGACAACTGTCGGGATTCTTTTTTATAAGGAAAAAAATGTTCGAGAAAAATCAAGCCTTAGATGAAAGGCTTAAAGTTGAACATGCTTTGTAGCGATATTTTTGCAAAATTCCCTGTCATGCTCCACAAACAGGATGGTTGGAGCGTATTCAAGCAATAGCTCTTCAATTTGCATGCGGGAAATCACATCGATAAAATTAAGCGGCTCATCCCAAATATACAAATGCACTTTCTCACAAAGACTTTTTGCAATCAGCACTTTCTTTTTTTGACCGCCGCTAAAAGCCGAAATATCCTTTTCAAATTGAACTCTGGAAAAACCAAGTTTTCTTAAAATAGATTTAAACAGGCTTTCATCAATCCCATTGTTTCTAGCGTAGTCCGTTAAATTTCCCTGTAAATGGGAGGTATCCTGTGAAACATAGGATATTTTGAGCTGACTGCCCTTGTCAAAAGTCCCCGTATAGTTGAGATGCTCACCGCAAATAAGCTTGATAATACTTGATTTTCCAGAGCCGTTTTTACCACAAAGCGCTATTCGCTCCCCTTGCTCAATAGTAAAGCTTATATCTGTGCAAACCATTTTCTCCCCATAATAAATGGAAACATTTTTAAGTTCAGCAAGCTGGTTTTTATGAAAAGCAAGCTGTGAAATTTTTAAGCTTTCAGCGTTTTCGATGTTTTTAAGGAGCTTAGACCTTTCCTCAATAGCAGATTGCTGTCTCTGCTCAATTGTTTTCGAGCGTTTCATCATTTTAGCGGCCTTGTGACCAATATACCCTTTATCTACCTTGGAACCGGAATTTCTTGTACCATTTTTCGTTTTTTCCACTTCGTGCGACCAGTTGCTCGTTCGTTTAGCAGAATCCGACAAGCGTTTAATATCCTTTTTTAGCCGTTCGTTCTCTGCAAGCTCGAAGTTATCCTGTCTCTGCTTATTTTCCCACCAATCAGAGAAATTGCCTTTTTGTATTTCGATGTTGGTCCTATTGATTGAAAGGATATGATCTACACAGTTATCAAGGAATGACCTGTCGTGAGAGACAAGAATAAATCCGCTTTTGGTTTTGAGATAATCACTGACAAGTTTTCTTGCATGCATGTCGAGATGATTGGTTGGTTCATCAATTAACAGAAAATGATTTTCCTTGAGAAATAATGTAGCTAACAGCACTTTCGTTTGCTCCCCGTTGGACAATGAATCAAAGGGGCGATATAAAACATCCTCAGAAACCTGTAGCAATGAAAGCTCACGCATCAATTTCCAGTGAACATAGTCTGGATCAATGTCGCTGATTACATCAAGGGTATTATTTGCCTTATTTTCGACAGGGAAAGGAAAATATTCAAAGCTGACCGTAGCAGAAATACTTCCGCTGTATTCATATTTACCAAGCAATAGGTTAAGAAATGTTGTCTTCCCTTTGCCGTTTCTTCCGGTAAATCCTAATTTCCAATCCGTATCGATTTGGAAGCTTACGTTTTCAAATATGTTATCGAAACTGCCATCATAGGCAAACGTTAGGTTTGTAACATTGATTAATGACATAAGATATCCTCCTGTATAAAAAAATAAAAGCTACAAGAAAGTTACTTTCTTGTAGCTCAAATAAATACAGCAAATCCAACCCGCGATGGAGTCAGATAAGGACATATTGTTTGAGTGAAAGATGTAGTAACCTTCTTGCATATAAAGAATAAAACATACGAAAAATATCGCTTTTGTAGTTTTATTAATTTATATATTCGCAAGAAAAATTACTCCATGTTTTCAACTCCAATCATTGATTTACACGTATCTTATCATACTCGTTTTTTGATTTCAACATATTAAATTCCGGACAAGCGAGGTTACCAATACTCGATATGTAGTCCTGTAGTCCGACTTCCGCTATGTAGTACCCCAAGGCGTGTTGGGAGAGGGATACGTTTTAGCTATGTATTTTCAGAGAACAAAAAACGCATTGATTTACCGATAGAACGGTGCTATCATTCTGTTAAACACTGTTTTAAACGTCGTTTAAAATCCTGGTTGAAAACCGTGAGAGGAGGTAGAAAATGACACATTCTAAAACAAATCAGGGCACCAAAGAAAAAATTCTTAAAACAACATTGGAATTGATTAAAAAAGAGGGCTTTGAGAGTGTGACCATCAGGAAAATTGCAACAAAATCAGAAACCAATATCGCGCTTATTAATTACTATTTTGGATCAAAAGAAAGACTGATAAGCGAGACTATTAAAGTTCTGCTAAACAGCTTTCGGGATACCTTTACTATTTTAGATGACCTCAGCTTATCACCAAGGGACCGTTTACAATCCTTCCTCATCCATTACGTTCAAGTCATCTTGCAATACCCAGAGCTTGTATCAAGGATTATTGCGATGGGGACAGCACCGTTTGCTTCACAGCAGGAATATGGAGAATCTCTACAAACAATGGGCTTTCAAAAGGTTCAGGCAACATTACAAGAGATTACGCAGGAAAGCGACCCAAATCAATTAATGATGATGACGACGCAGCTATTTGGTGCCATCTTTTTGCCGGCGTTAATGAAGCCAATACTGGAATCAGGAGCAGGGGTAACCTTTGCACCAATCGAAGAGCAAGTGAAATTCCTATTTGATCACTATTTTTCTTGCAAATAAGAGAATAGGGAAGAAGTAGATATGAACTTCTTACGGAAATATTGGCAGGATTTAGGTATAGCTGTTGCTCTGATCGTCGGGCTTTCTTTGTATGTGGAATGGCAGAATATCACGGAAATACGCGCTATTTTATGGCTTAGCTTTGTGGCAATTCTTCTCCACCAATTTGAAGAATATCGCTGGCCAGGATATTTCGGAGGATTGTTCAATGTGCTGATTTTTAACAGTGAATATCCGCAACGCTATCCATTAAACCCTCAATCGGCTATGATCATCAATCTAGTTATCGCTTATGTTTTTTATCTGCTTCCAGTGTTATTTCCAGATGTGATCTGGCTTGGTATTGCTCCTATTCTGATGGGCTTCTTTCAATTTATCTGGCACGGTATTTTTGCCAATATAAAAGGAAAAACACTGTATAATCCGGGCTTGTTTGCTGTTATCTTTCTTCACATTCCGGTTGGCTGCTGGTATATCGATCACATTGTTAGTCATAGCTTAGTGACAACAGTTGATTGGGTAGCTGGTACGATTTATTTTATCGTCGCTGTGTATGTTTTGATTATTAAAGGTAATATGTGGTTGAAGGATAAAGGGGTGCGGTATAGCTTTTCTAAGCAGCAGATGGGGCCTTATGGTAAGGGGGTGTGACATTGTTCCTATTGAACTACACTCACTAGAATGGGCGCCAGCCGATTTGCCAACAATAGAGAAACTCTCAAAAGAACATGTATTACAGTTTCGCTAAAAACATGACCCGAGTAACGGATAGACCATATGTCCGTTGCTCGGGTTTTTACTTGTATCCATATCCCTATCCTTCATTTATCAAATTCTCTACTCCCCCGCCCCACTGTAAAAAATATTTTCGTGGAACATCTTTTCCTAATTTTGTTATAATTCTACTGGGAATAAATGTTTGTTTGTGAATAAACCAAAAAAGGGAGAAAGCTGATGCAAAAAACCTATGCGCTATCGAATCCCCAAAAGAGAATTTGGTATACGGAAATGATGCATCCTGACACGGCGGTTAACATCATGGCAGGTTTTATAAAAATCACAGGGCAGTCTGATTATTCAAAGCTATGTCAGGCGATAAACGCAGCTATTTATGCCCATGATGCCCTTCGAATCCGTTTAACAGATGAAGGACAAGCAGAACCACGGCAATATCTAGTAGATTATCAGGAGCGGCAGTTTCCTGTCAGGGATCACAGCAAAAGGGTAGCGCATGCTAAGCTTGAAGACGATGTATCGATCATACAAGAGTGTGAAGCAAAGTCAATGATCAATAAAGTAGTAGAATGGGCCGAAAATCAGGCAAAGACCCCTATGGAGTTGTTCCACTCTGACTTGTACGATATTTCCATTCATTTGATTGATGATGAGCAAATGTGGGTGTATTGCCGATTCCACCATTTGATTGCCGATGGTGTGTCGATTGATATGTTTTGCAATCAGTTTATGGATAACTATGTTCACTTGCTTGCAGGAAAGGCAATCGAGCTGAAAGGACAACCCTCCTATCTCACTTATTTGGACAGTGAAAGGGACTATGAGTCATCTGTTCGCTTCCAGAAGGATAAGAGCTTTTGGCAGGAGGCTTTCTCCAGTCTCCCGGACGTAAATGGAATCAAACAAGTACCTACCTATCAGTTGAGTACCTTGGCAAAGAGAGAATCTGTTTCTATTCCAGAGGAGCTTCAAGCATCGGTTCATTCCTTTTGTAAAAAATATCAGGTCAGCGTGAATGCCTTATTCCTGGCTGTCCTTTCCATTTACGTCCAGAAAGTGACCCTGTCAGATGATAGTACACTTGGTACGCTTTATGGTAATCGGACGAACCGCACGGATGCTAACATGTTTGGCATGCTCGTAAGCACTCAGCCGTTTCGCACACAGGTGAATGCTCAGCTAGATTTTGCCGCCTATGTCCGCCATATTACTCAGAAACAGGTCTCTATCCTACGCCATCAGAAGTATCCTTATAATTTACTCATGCAAGAATTACGGACGAAGCATCGAGGAATGGATGAGCTTTTTACGATTGTATTGGAGTATCAGCCGATGAAATGGGGAGAAAGGGGACAGCTTACATATAGCATGGAATGGCTCTTTAATGGTCATGCTGGCTACCCGTTGTATGTACACGTAAAAGAGAATCTGGACAGTGGACAGATCATGCTTACCTTGGATTATCAAATCGAAATGTTTGATAAGTCAGAAATAATAAGGGTGGCAGAGCAGCTTTTGCTTCTGTTACAGGATGGTGTAAAAGAGCCTAGCAAAAAGATCGGTGAACTACAGCTTCTATCCGAGCAGGAAAGACAGCTACTTCTATCCTTTCATGACACGACAAATGCGTTTCCCTTGGACAAAACGGTGCATCAATTGTTTGAGGAGCAGGTTGAAAGGACCCCTGAGCATATAGCAGTGATTTTTGAGAAGAAGCACCTCACTTATCGTGAAGTAAATGAGCAGGCAAACCGTCTGGCAAGAAGACTAAGAAAAAAAGGAGTAGGACCCGATCAGGCTGTTGCCATCATTACGGAACGATCCCCAGAAATGCTAATCGGTATTTTTGCCATTATGAAAGCAGGCGGGGCCTATTTACCCATCGATCCTGAATTTCCGGCAGAACGAATTCAGTATATGCTACAGGATAGTGGGGCGTCTTTATTGCTTGTGCATCCTTCTTTTGCTGGGTATTTCCCATTTGAGGGGGAGGAGCTCGTCATACAATCCGAGCTTTATGCAGATGAGGACAGGGCAAACCTAGAACCACTGGCAAAAGCAGATCATCTTGCGTATATCATCTACACATCTGGCTCGACGGGAAACCCAAAAGGGGTCATGATCGAACACCGATCTGTTGTCAGTCGCAATGATTGGTCGCAGAGAAGGTATCCGCTTACGGAGCAAGATACGATTTTACAAAAAACACCGTACACATTTGATGTCTCCGTGTATGAATTATTTGGCTGGTCTTTTGTAGGGGCCAAGGTCTGTTTGTTACAGCCTGGAGCAGAAAAAGACCCAGCGATGATTATTCAGACCATCCAAGAGCATCACATAACAATCATACATTTTGTCCCCTCTATGCTTCATATTTTCCTTACCTATCTTACGGAGACAGGGATAGCAGAGCAGGTCAAAAATCTCCGGCGGATATTTGCTAGCGGGGAAGCGCTCAAGGCCCAGCATGTTGCCAAATTCCATGACATTCTGCAACCGTATGGCATTTCCCTCCATAATTTATATGGTCCTACAGAGACGACCATTCAAGTAACCTACTATGACTGTGATACAGCTAGCATGCCATTTGTCCCGATAGGTCGGCCTGTCGATAATGTTCAAATTTATATCGTTGGTCCGCATGGTGAGCAACAGCCGGTGGGAGTGACAGGCGAACTATGTGTGTCTGGTGTAGGTTTGGCAAGAGGGTATCTCAATCTACCAGAGATGACGGCAAGTCGTTTTGTCGCGAATCCCTTTACAAATAAAGGTGAACTGATGTACAAGACAGGAGATTATGCTAGGTGGATGCCCAATGGACAATTGGAGTATCTAGGACGCATTGATCATCAGGTGAAAATCCGGGGATATCGTATCGAGCCGGAGGAAATAGAAGCGCAGCTAGTCAAAATCGACGGATTAAAAGAAGCAGTAGTGGTCGCGGTTGAGAATGAGCCGGGAGTACAAGAGCTGTGTGCGTATATTGTGGCGGAGCGAGAGTATCGGATTGGGGCGTTGAGAGAGGAATTAGCAAATGTATTACCGACTTATATGATCCCTGCTTATTTCATCCCTCTTCAGAAGATACCGTTAACACCAAATGGCAAGGTTGATCGCAAAAGTCTTCCATTACCTAAGCGAGGTACAGACACACTTGGCACAGATGAGGTTTATATGGAGCCAAAAAATGAAAGAGAAAGGCTATTGGCAACGATATGGGAAGATGTGCTACGAGTGGAGAGAGTAGGAGCGAGGGATCATTTTTTCTATCTGGGCGGAGACTCTATTAAGGCCATACAAGTGATGTCTCGTCTTCGTGCCAAGGGCATGTCCTTAGAAATGAAGCGCCTGTTTCAATTCCCTATTCTATCGGATGCGGTACGAGAAATTTCCTTATTGGAACAAAAGCTAGAGCCTCGACTGTCAAAAGCTTCAGCTTCCTTAGTCTCGTTTCCAGTAGAGGAGCTTTCTTTATTGCAAAAACAAATAGAAGAGGATATTCCAATGGGGAGCATGGAACAGGCCTATCCCTTAACACCATCTCAAGAATGGATGTATGCTCACAGCTCGATGAATCAGCCCTCCTCCTTTTTTATTCAATTGGAGCTGGTACTAAAAGGGCGGGTAGACGTTGATTTGCTAGCAACTAGCCTACAGTGTGTAGTGGAGCGCCACGATGCTCTTCGTACGATTTATCGTGATACGAAAAGAGAAGTTCCTGTGCAATGTGTTCTGAAAAATCGAGATATTCCAGTGTTGCAGGCAGATGTAACTCACTTAGACGAGCCAGAACAACGTCACTATTTACAAAACCTGCGGACGGCTGATCGTGAACGTGGTTTTGATCTTACACAAGATGTGATGCGCTTAGCTGTGGTTACGTTATCTGCCAACTCTTATCATATTCTGGTGAGTACCCATCACATTCAACTCGATGGGTGGAGCTTGCAGATTATGCTACAGGAATGGATGGAGCATTACCGTGCTGTACTCCACAACTCCCCGATGGACTTCGAAGAGACTGTACCGTTTTCTACCTATATGAGATGGATTGAACAGCAGGATCAGGAGGAATCGCTTCGTTTCTGGAGCCAGTATCTTCACGGATATGAAGACCCTACCCCTCTCCCGAACATGATGGTTACAGGCTGGAAAAAGGAAGAAAAGGATATAGAGCCAAGAATTGATCACAGACAGAAGAGTATAGGGTACGAGCAAGCTGAGACGATCATGTACATCGAAAAAACACTCACATCACAGCTACAACGTATCGCCCGGGAATATCACTCTACGATAGGGGCTATCCTGCAAACGGCATGGGGTATTCTGTTAGGTAAATATAATGACAAGCGAGATGTTGTATTCGGAAGGACAGTTTCTGGAAGACCGTCTGAGGTGGAAGGTGTAGAACAGATCATTGGTTTATTCATCAACACCAATCCTATCAGGGTAAGCTGGGATGAGCAGAGTACGTTTTTGAAGCTGTTGAAAATAGTCAGTGAGCAGGCTGTTGAAGCTAAGGCCTATGAATATTGTTCCTTCTCAGATATCCAAGCACAAAGCCCAGTTAAGCAAGGGCTAATTGACCATCTGTTTATTTTTCAGAACTACCCATTGGATGTAGCGGGGCTCGCTCAAACGACCCAATCCCTAGGGTACACAATGGATTTGCATGCTTATTTTGAACAGACACACTATGACTTTACCGTAAAGGTCACTCCAGAGGATGGCTTGCAGTTCCACTTTATTTACAATAGAGAACGCTATGCCAAAAAGTACGTAAAACGTTTGATGGAGCATTTTCTTACGCTGTTGCAGGGGATTGTTGAGAACGTAGATCAACCGATAGATCAGCTAGAATTAACTTCGCCAAAAGAAAAACGGGAACTGCTAGAACGCTTCAATGATGCAAGAGTGACGTTTCCAAAGGATAAAACATTTACGCAGTTGTTCGAGGAGCAGGTGGTAGCTACACCTAATGAATGTGCCATCGTGTGGAAGGATCAAACAATAAGCTATCGGGACTTAAACAAGAAAGCGAATCAATTGGCGAGAACGTTGCGGGAAAAAGGCGTGATGGCAGAGGCTATTGTGGGTATTCTCATGGATCGTTCTCTTGAAATGTTCGTTAGCGTGCTTGCCGTTTTAAAAGCAGGTGGAGCTTATGTGCCAATTGATCCTAGTTATCCTAGCGAGCGAATTTACTACCTGCTCAGGGATAGCGATTCCATGATTTTACTGACAACGAGAGCGACAGAGGCGCATATTCAGCTAGAGAAGGAAGCATTTACGAAAGAAATCGTGTATGTCGAGGATGAATCGAATTACCACCCAGATAGCTCTAATGTAGTTGCTGTGACTAAGCCCGATAATATGGCCTATCTGATTTACACCTCAGGCTCAACCGGAAATCCTAAAGGTGTAATGATTGAACACCGAGGCTACGTAAATGCGACCTATGCCTGGATGCAGGAATACGATCTGAAGCAATCTCCTTGTCGTTTGTTGCAAATGGCTAGCTTTTCCTTTGATGTATTTGCTGGGGATATGGCAAAGGCGCTTCTTACAGGCGGTCAGCTCATTATTTGTCCAGAAGACATTCGGATTCATCCCCCCGCTTTATATGAATTCATGTGCAAGCATCAAATCAGCTTGGTTGATACAACACCAGCTCTATTTGTACCCATTATGCGATATGTTGCAGAGGAGGGCTTGGAGCTTCCCGATCTGAAGCTAATCCTGCTTGGAGCAGACACTGTGTCGATGAATGATTTCACTTATTTATTACAGAAATTTGGATCAACCATACGTATTCTAAATACCTACGGAGTAACGGAGGCAAGTATTGAATCCAGCTATTTTGAAGAGGAAGCGGATTGGTTACATGGAAAAAGTCAGGTCCCCATTGGAAAGCCGTTACAAAATACCAGCTACTATATTGTCAATCAACAGAATCAACTATTGCCCGTAGGAATTGCTGGGGAATTGTGCATAGGAGGGGTTGGTGTAGCGCGTGGCTATTACAAGCAGCAGGAATTAACTCTGCAAAAATTTGTCCCAAACCCGTATGCCCCTGGTGAAATGATGTATAAGACCGGAGATAAAGCTAGATGGCTGCCAGATGGAAATGTAGAGTTTTTAGGGCGTCTGGACCACCAGGTAAAGGTACGCGGATATCGTATCGAAACAGGGGAGATAGAGGCGAAAATCAGGAAGCTTGAATATGTCAGAGAAGTCGTGGTTTTTGTGTGGACAAACTCTCAGGGAGAGCATGAGCTATGCGCTTATCTCGTCTCGGATGAAGCATTGTCGTTTGCTAGGGTACAAGAGGAGCTAGCGGCTTTTTTACCAGGATATATGATCCCTACACATATGTGCCAGCTCGATCAAATTCCTCTTACACCTAATGGCAAGATTGATCGAAAATCATTATCCATTCCTGACAGAAATGAGCTTCTCAGGCAAGAATATGTGGCTCCACGCAATGAGCTGGAAGCTAGATTGGCAATCATATGGCAGGACCTACTAGGAATCAGTCCGATTAGTATCTATGATGATTTTTTTGAATTGGGCGGGCATTCTTTAAAAGTAATGATGCTGGTCGCAAAGGTCCATAAGGAGTGGCATGTTCTATTGCCAATTGAAAAAGTCTTCCAAAATCCCACAGTAGCATCGTTGGCAAAACTTCTTCCTGAAATGGAGAAAAGCGTGCAGATGAGGATTCAGCCTGCACCAAAAAGCGAATATTATCCGCTTTCCTCTGCACAAAAAAGATTGTTCCTGCTTCATCAATTAGACAAGGCTACCCGAAGCTACAATATTCCGGCTGTAATGATGTTGAAGGGAGCTGTCGATCGCGATCGCATGGAAATGGCTTTGCAGCATTTGATTCAAAGGCATGCTACATTGCGAACCTCCTTTGAAATGGTACACGGGGCACCGATGCAACGGGTACATGATAGGACGGATTTTACGATCCAATATGAAGATCTAAGAAATAACAACACAACAGAGCAGGATATCCAGTCACTGATTCAAGCATTTATTCAGCCGTTTGATCTAGAGACACCGCCATTACTTCGAGTTGCTCTCATTTTGCTTGCGACAGATCGTCACCTTTTACTTGTGGACATTCATCACATTATTTCAGATGCCGTTTCCATGGCTACCTTTACGGCTGAATTTGTACGGCTGTATCAAGGAGAAGAGCTACCTGCACTACACCTACAATATAAGGATTACGCTGTATGGCAGCAGGCTTGGAAACGAACCTCCTCCTATTTGAAGCAGGAAGAATATTGGCTCCAGCAGCTAGCAGGAGAGCTTCCTGTTCTACAGCTTCCGCTTGATTACAAGCGTCCTGAAGCTCTCACATTTGAAGGTGATCAAGTATTGATTCCCCTTGATCAAAAAACATCTCGTCTTGTGCACCAAGTAGCAGAGGAAACAAAAACAACACCCTTTATGCTGCTACTTTCGACGTACAGCTTATTACTCGCTCAATATAGTGGTCAGCAAGAAATCTTGATAGGATCACCGATTGCGGGCAGGAGAGATGACGATCTTCAACGGATCATTGGAATGTTTGTTAATACATTGGTACTACGAATGCATCCGGCGGGGAGTAAATCGTTTGCAGCTTATGTAGATGAGGTCAAAATGACTTCATTAGCGGCTTTTGAAAACGAAGACTATCAATTTGAGGAGCTAATCGAAAAGGTAAAGATTGAGCGAACTCCTAACCGCAATCCTCTTTTTGATGCAGTATTTGTCCTTCAAAATACAGATAGGCAAACTGACCAAGTAGGTGAACTAACGCTAACACCCTATCCGTATACTCATCAAACAGCAAAATTCGATCTTACTTTGCAGGCGATAGAGCAAGGAGACGTGTTTCATTTTACCTTCGAGTACCGAACAGCGTTATTTAAACGAGACACCATTGAGCAGATGGGACAGAACTACGTGGAGCTTCTTCGGATGGTTACAGCGAACAAGGACATGCTCATACATGAGATTCCCTTCCTTCGCACGAAAAAAATGGAGAGTGCCATAACGGAGGACTTTACGTTTACATTTTAATAGCTAAGATTTTTCTCTGATATAAAAGGGAGGGATACCTCTCTCCCTACCCGATCAGATAAGGAGAGAAAAAGGATGCGCGACACATTGAGTCAATCAGGTACAATGACGACTGGAAAATGGCAAGAGGAACAGCAATACTGGCTAGACAAATTACAAGGAAATGTAGTCGCGAGTGGATTTTTGGAGGATTTGATCAGAACAGGCAAGGAGAATACTAGATGTGTC
The DNA here is from genome assembly GCF_010748895.1 of Brevibacillus sp. 7WMA2. NCBI lineage: Bacteria > Bacillati > Bacillota > Bacilli > Caryophanales > Paenibacillaceae > Brevibacillus > Brevibacillus sp. 7WMA2. Next base: position 2,631,481 of record NZ_CP048799.1, on the reverse strand, counting down.
TATAAAGCGATTTTCCCTGCCGACCTGTCTGAAAAAGTGAGAGCGACCAGCAATGGATCACCGTTTGGAATGTATGTTTTACTTGTGAGCGGTGTGAAGCTGTTGCTTAGCCATTATACAGGCAGTGAGGATATTCTAGTTGGCATGCCACCTTTTCATCTGAAAAGCAGGGAGGAGACAGCCAACCATCTTCTAGCTCTGCGAACCGTTGGGACGAAGAAGGACAGCTTTGCTGAATGGGCAGGAAAAATCAAACAAACAGTCATGGAGGCAGACCAGCATCCCAATCTTTCTTTTGCAGAAATCGTACGGATGCTACATCCAGAGATAGACGATTCTTCTCAGTTGAATATGCAGACGGTCGTTCTACTTGATAGCGTTCATGACGTGAAAGAGATTGATACCATACAGACTAACATGCTCTTTTTATTTCGGGATAGGGGAGACAGTCTGGAATTAGAGCTGTATTACGATTCAGAATGCTATCTGGAGGGGACCATTCAGCGAATTGTTCAGCATATGCTACGGTTACTTCAGCAGGCTCTGTCTAATCCGAAACAATCCAGTCAGGAGATCAAATTCTTGTCTGAGCAGGAAAAGCACCAGCTCGTCTTCGGTTTTAATCAAACGCAGTCCGGTTTTCCGCAGGACAAAACAATCGTTCAGCTATTCGAGGAGCAGGTCAAGAGGCATTCGGCACGAGAAGCCTTGGTATGTGATGAACAGCGTATGACATACGAGGAATTGAATAGACGTGCTAATCAGGTAGCGAGAGCATTGTTAGATCGCCAGGTTCAGCCTACCGATATCGTCGGGATCATGGTTGAACGTTCCCTAGAAATGATTGTGGGTATACTTGGCATTTTAAAAGCGGGAGCAGTCTACCTTCCTATTGACCCGATTTATCCACAGGATCGAATTACTTATATGCTAGAAGATAGCGGGGCGAAGCTTCTGCTTACCGACAGACACAAAGCAATGGCTTCCACCTATCCGGAGAGAACAATCCTTCCTTTCCATGATGAAACCCTTCAAACGTATGCTAGTGAAAACCTGTCTATTGAGATTTCCCCACAAGCCCTAGCGTACATCATCTATACATCAGGGACGACTGGTCATCCCAAGGGTGTCATGATTGAACACAGACATGTCGTGCGTTTATTCGTTCCAGACACTCCGTTATTTTCCTTCACCCATCAAGATGTCTGGACGTTATTTCATTCCTTTAGCTTTGATTTTTCGGTATGGGAAATTTTTGGAGCCCTGCTGTTTGGAGCAAAGCTGGTAGTGGTTCCTAAGCTGGTGGCTCAAGATACCAAGGTCTTTTTACAAGTATTACAGCGTGAGCAAGTAACGATACTTAATCAAACACCCACCGCTTTTTATCAACTCATCAATGAAGAGCTAAAATCCGCTGATCAGAAATTACATCTGAGGTACGTCATTTTTGGTGGGGAAGCCTTAACGCCAAGACAGCTACAGCCATGGCAAGCAAAATATCCTCAGACCAAACTAATCAATATGTATGGCATTACTGAAATCACAGTCCATGCTACTTTCCGTGAGCTGACCGAGGAGGATTTTCATCAGCATGCAAGCAACATAGGCCAACCGATTCCGACTCTGTCCATCTATGTCTTGGATCAGGATAGAAAGCTGCTGCCAATCGGGGTACCAGGCGAAATGTATGTATCAGGCGCAGGCGTTGCCAGAGGATATCTGAACAGATGGGAGCTGACGCAGGAGCGCTTTATCGAAAATCCTTATATAACGGGGGAACGCATGTATAAGACAGGCGACCTGGCTAGATGGCTGGCAGACGGCACCCTTGAATATAGGGGACGACTGGATCATCAGGTGAAAATTAGAGGGCATCGCATTGAATTGGGCGAGATTGAAGGGCAACTACTGTTACTTGGCTTTGTGCAGGAAGCAGTAGTAGTAGCTAGACAGAACAAGGATGGAATCAATGAGCTATGCGCCTATTTGGTGGCTACAGAAGACATAGATGACATAGATGTACGAAAAGCGTTATCTGTTTCTTTGCCTGACTATATGCTTCCTACGTATTTTATACAGATAGAAAAAATGCCGCTAACTCCTAATGGGAAAATCGATCGAAAAGCTCTGCCTAAGCCAGAGAACAGCCTGCGCATCAAGCAAGAGTATGTAGCACCCAGAACGTCTCTTGAAGCTAGCTTGGTTAGCATCTGGGAGGATGTTCTGGAAATTAAGCCGATCGGAATTAAGGGCAATTTCTTCGAGCTAGGCGGATATTCGCTAAAAATGCTCAAGATGATTAATCAGGTGGCGCAAGAATTAAACGTTGAGATTCCCTTAAAATTACTGTATGAAAATCCAACGATTGAATATATGGCAGAACGGGCCTTTGCTGTCTATATGGAGGAGAGTAACCATCATATGACGCTATTAAATCGAGCCGGTGATCTCAAAGTGATTTGTTTTCCTCCCATAAATGGTTTCATCTTTATCTATAAACGAATTGCGGAATTACTAGCTCAGGAAGCTACGTTTTATGGATTCGAATATATAGAACAGGAAAATCGCATCGAGCTATATGTCCAACAGATTTTGGATGCGGAGCCAGAAGGACCGTACATTTTCCTAGGTTATTCAGCAGGTGGAAATCTTGCATTCGAAGTGGCAAAAGCAATGGAAGAGAAGGGGCACACTGTATCCGATATCATCATGTTTGACACCTATATGAAAACAGAACAGATGAAAATGACTCCCAAGGAGCAAGAGGACGAGATCGAGCGCTTCCTGCAACTAGAGAATATCAGAGAAATCTTAGACTTTAGTCATGGTGATGAGGTTGTCAAAGAGCGGGTTCTCAAGAAAACGAGGGCTTATGTTGCTTACTTCCTTCTGTTGGCTCATGTAGGTCATGTACATGCGGACATTCACTTTGTACAGGCAGAGCCAGATGAGGCCAATATTGCACAGCCTGCTGATTTGCAAATGTGGGGAAAATTTACAAAAGGGGCATATAGAGAATATCAAGGTGCAGGCATGCATTACAGTATGTTCAATGGGGATTTTCTACCAAGGAACGCTACACTGATTCAATATATGTTACACCAGATGAAAAGAAAGGATAGATAGCTATGGCTCAGATCGTACCTGTGTTGAAACAAAGCAAAACGGATCGTATTATTTCATTTCGTTCACCGACAGCAAAGGATGCTTCGAGGATTCGCAAGCATTACGAGCGAGTCTTTCATGACAATCCCTTTATGCTCACCTCTGGAGAGGAATTTATCGCAAATGATGAGCAAGTCGCCGCTGGTATTGATACCTTCTGGAATGATCCTAACAAAGTGGCCTTTATCGCAGAATGTGAGAAGGATTTAATAGGAATTATGACCGTCACGCCAAGAGAAACGAAGAGAGTACAGCATGTAGGCATGATTGCTTTAACAATTAAAGAAGAGTGGCGGGGGCAAAGAATTGGCGGTCTTTTTTTTGAAGTCATGCTAGAGTGGGCAGAGGCACATCCTGTAATTGAAAAGCTTTCGGGTGAAGCATTTGCACATAATGAAAGATCCCTTCGTTTACTCAAGAGCTTTGGGTTTGTAGAAGAAGGAAGGAAGATCGCAGAAGTCAAATATCCTGATGGTACATATGTAGACACGATTTTTATCGCTAAATCGGTAAAAGGCAATGAGAAAGCGTTGTGCTGTGAATCCAGTGTTGCATCATCGAAAAATCCTGTTACAATGATGCATGATAGTTTTTGATACAGGATGTGAAGTGTTTACATGGATTTTTTACATCAGAAAGTGTTGCCGGCAGTTCGGCAGATGAAGGATTTCGAGGCACTGCTTAAAAGTCGTTTTGAATATTTAGTATTGTTGGATAGCCATGTGGGGCAATTAAAGCATATCGTTCAGATGTCGAAAAAGCATAATAAAAAAATGCTTGTACATGTTGATCTTATCCATGGCTTACGAAATGATGAATATGCAACTGAATTTTTATGTCAGGAAATTCGACCAGCCGGTGTGATTTCCACGCGCAAGAGTGCCGTATTAACCGCCAAGAAAAATAAAGTTCTAGCAATCCAACGATTATTTTTGCTGGACACTACAGCGCTTGAAACAAGCTACCGTCTTTTGGAACAGACACAGCCTGATTATATCGAGGTATTACCTGGCATTATGCCGCATATTATTGCCGAAGTATATGAGCGTGTGAAAATTCCTGTGCTTGCGGGTGGGTTAATCAGAACTGTGGAGGATGCTGAGTGTGCCTTTAGTGGTGGGGCTGTTGCGGTAACAACATCGCGAAAAGAGATTTGGCACCATTATGGGAATAAATAAAACTTTTCCGATTTCCTGATAATTCATTGTTGACAGAATTATCTTTTGTTTGCTTAAATGAGTTATAAAGTTAATCAGGTGACGGAGAATCGGAGACCCACAGAGGCTTCCCTATCGTATAATAGGGATTGTTTCCTGTGGGTTTTTTTGTTGTCTGTCAAGCATAAAGGGGGATACAGAGAATGTCGCCATTTGTAGGTGAATTAGTTGGGACTATGCTTTTAATTATTTTGGGGGGCGGTGTCGTAGGAGGGGTTGTCCTCCATAAATCAAAAGCTCAGCATTCAGGATGGATTGTCATCACGATTGGCTGGGGGTTGGCAGTTACGATGGGAGCGTATGCTGTTGGGGGAATAAGTGGTGCCCATCTGAATCCAGCCCTTACGATTGCGTTGGCCACCATTGACAGATTTGCATGGGCGGACGTACCGTTGTATATCGTGGCACAAATGATCGGAGCCTTCTTAGGAGCCGTGATTGTTTGGCTGCACTATCTGCCTCACTGGAAGCAAACAGAGGACAAGGGTGCGAAACTGGCTGTTTTTGCAACTGATCCAGCCATTCCAAATACGCTAGGGAACCTTTTAAGTGAAATCATAGGTACTTTTATTTTAGTCTTTGGTATTCTTGCGATTGGAGCGAATAAATTTGTAGATGGATTAAATCCGTTTGTCGTAGGACTTTTAATCATTAGCATCGGGGTATCCCTTGGTGGCACGACAGGGTATGCCATTAACCCGGCAAGAGATTTAGGACCACGTTTGGCCCACTTTCTGTTACCGATTGCTGGGAAAGGAACATCCAACTGGAGTTATGCTTGGATTCCGGTTGTCGGACCCATTATAGGGGGAGTATTGGCAGCGCTGTTCTATAAAATCGTATTTCTTGCTTAGACTAGATTAGACTAGAGAAAAAATACTTCAATAACAGGGAAGAGGGATGAGTTTCATATGGAGAAAAAATATATTTTGTCATTAGATCAAGGCACATCTAGCTCACGTGCCATTCTGTTTAATAAGCAAGGACAGATTGTTGCCATGGCACAGCGAGAATTTCCGCAGCATTTTCCACAGCCAGGATGGGTAGAGCATAATGGCTTTGAAATCTGGGGTTCTATTTTAGCTGTCATTGCAGAGGTTCTATCCACCTCCAATATTAGCCCGAAGGAAGTAGCGGCTATTGGAATCACGAATCAACGTGAAACTACGATTGTTTGGGATAAGCATACAGGCAAGCCAGTATATAATGCGATTGTTTGGCAATCCCGTCAAACATCCGAGATATGCGAAGAGTTAAAGGCCCAGGGCTATTCAGATTTAGTACGGGATAAAACAGGCTTAGTGATCGATGCTTACTTCTCAGGGACGAAATTAAAATGGATTTTGGATCATGTAGAAGGAGCCCGTGAGAAGGCAGAGAAGGGTGACTTGCTGTTTGGAACCATTGATACATGGCTGATTTGGCGCCTATCAGGTGGGGAGAGTCATGTGACTGATTATTCGAACGCTTCCCGAACACTTCTATATAATATCTATGAGCAACAATGGGATGCTGAGTTATTAGCCATGCTCGATATTCCTAAGTGCATGCTACCTGAGGTTCGACCATCATCAGAAGTGTATGCGCTTACAGCGTCGTATCATTTCTTTGGCGAACAGGTACCTATTGCTGGTGCGGCGGGAGATCAGCAGGCAGCTTTATTTGGGCAGGCATGCTACGAGATGGGGATGGCAAAAAACACCTATGGAACAGGTTGCTTCATGCTTATGAACACAGGAGACAAGGCAGTTAAATCGGAAAGTGGACTACTAACGACCCTCGCATGGGGCATCGATGGTAAAGTCGAGTATGCGCTAGAGGGCAGTATTTTTGTTGCCGGCTCGGCTATCCAATGGCTGCGTGACGGGCTTCGGATGTTAAAGTCAGCGGCTGAGAGTGAGCAATATGCACAACGAGTAGAATCGACTGAAGGGGTATATATGGTTCCAGCCTTTGTTGGACTAGGTACACCATATTGGAAGAGTGACGTGCGAGGAGCTGTATTTGGATTGACGCGCGGGACAGAAAAGGAGCATTTTATCCGGGCCATTCTTGAATCGCTTGCGTATCAAACAAAAGATGTCCTTTCTGCCATGGAGGCGGATTCAGGGATTATTTTAAAAGCCTTGCGTGTAGACGGTGGGGCCGTGAGAAATAATTTCTTGATGCAATTCCAAAGCGATATCCTTGGCGTTCCAGTAGAGCGACCTACTAATAGCGAAACGACAGCATTAGGAGCGGCTTATCTAGCTGGTCTAGCTGTTGGATTCTGGGAAAGTCGTGAGGAGATTGCCTCTGTTTGGCAGATTGATCAGCGCTTTGAGGTACAGATGGGGGAAGAGGAGAGAAGGAAATTATATCGTGGATGGAAAAAAGCAGTAGAAGCAACAATGGGCTTCCAAGTACCGTCTATCGGTTGAAGCAGGTAGCAATCTACGCTATACTTTTATTATCAAATGAAACAAGTTAATATCGGTCGGAGAATTGGAGTAGACCACAGCAGGTCCTTTTAAATAAGAAGGATCTTGTTGTGGTCTTTTTTTATTCACCTGACGAAAAAATACGTTCGTTATTATGCACAGGAGAGTGAATGAGATGACAAAGCCATTTTCAAGCTTATCTAAGAGACAAATATTGCGTGATATACAGGCACAGGAATATGATCTGCTGGTGATCGGGGGCGGAATCACGGGAGCTGGAATAGCACTGGATGCACAAGTACGTGGGATCAATACTGTTTTGATTGAAATGCAGGATTTTGCTGCTGGGACCTCTAGTCGTTCGACAAAGCTCGTTCATGGAGGCTTGCGTTATTTAAAACAACTGGAATTGAAGCTGGTTGCCGAGGTAGGACGAGAACGAGCAATCGTGTATGAAAATGCGCCCCATGTCACCACGCCAGAATGGATGCTGCTTCCCATGATAGAAGGGGGAACATATGGTAAATTTGCTACATCAATCGGCTTACGAGTTTATGACGCATTAGCAGGGGTCAAGAAAAGTGAGCGCCGTATCATGCTCAACAAGGAACAGACGCTGGCCAAAGAGCCGCTACTAGCCAAGGAAAAGCTAAAAGGTGGAGGTTATTACGTAGAATACCGGACAGATGATGCTCGCCTTACGATGGAAGTAATGAAGGAAGCGGTGCGACGGGGAGCAACAGCTATCAATTATATGAAAGCAGAGGACTTGTTGTATGAGAATGGCAGGGTATATGGAGTGATGGCTATTGATCAGTTCAGTGGTGAGAAAATTACGATTCGTGCTAAGAAAATCATTAATGCGGCGGGTCCATGGGTAGATACCATTCGAGAAATTGACGGCTCGAAAAAAGGGAAGAGATTGCATATCACAAAGGGTGTTCATCTTGTCATAGACAAAAAAAGATTTCCATTAAACCAAGCGATTTATTTTGACACACCTGATGGCCGCATGGTGTTTGCCATTCCCCGAGATAATAAGACCTACGTAGGAACAACGGATACGAACTATCAGGGAGACATTGCTAATCCCAAAATGACTGTAGAGGATCGTGACTACATTCTTCGTGCGGCTAATTTTATGTTCCCATCGCTTAAACTAACAGGAGCAGATGTAGAATCCAGTTGGGCAGGCTTACGCCCATTGATACACGAGGATGGCAAATCCCCGTCAGAGCTTTCGCGTAAGGACGAGATTTTTCTGTCTGAATCAGGTCTATTAACAATTGCAGGCGGGAAGCTGACTGGGTATCGCAAAATGGCTGAGAGAATTGTTGATCTACTAGTGGAGCAATTCAAAACAGACGGGCAAGGCAATTATCCATGTTGTACAACCGATAAAATTCGTTTATCTGGCGGCGACGTAGGCGGAGCTGACAAGTTTGAGTTATTCAAGACGGAAAAGATAAAAGAAGGCGTCTCAATCGGTCTATCTGAGTGGGAAGCAGAGCAGTTAGTTGCTCGCTATGGGTCAAATGTATCTCAGATTTTCTCACGAATAAGCGAATGTGAGGCAGAAAGAGCGGAAGCGGGATTGCCTGCACAGGTTTTTGGCCCCCTTATGTATGCGATAGAAGAAGAGATGGCAATGACTCCAGAGGACTTCTTTGTTCGTCGTACAGGAGAACTTTATTTTCATATACAAGGGGTTAGAGATTGGAAGGAGCCAGTTATTGCTTATATGGCTAAAAAGCTAGGGTGGAGCACAGAGGAAACAGCTACTCACAAAAAACGTTTAGAGCAAGTAATCCATGACGCCGTTATTCCACTCAGTGAATGACAGCAGGGCTTTTGTTTCGAGTAGAAAGAGCTTAGGTAGCAAGCGATTCGTTCTTTTGTCATCTCTGTGTAACATAAGATTGGTAGAGTAATAGAGAAAGGGGTGGGAATATGCTTGGAGAAATCCTTTCGCTAACCATCGTCAAATATTGCCTCTCTATATTACTTATACTAATCATTTTAGGCGTAGCTGGTTTGATATACGCTGCATACGTGGAGCCAAAGTCCGTGGTGATAACTCGTCATCAGTTAGAAATTTCAAGATTGCTCGATAAGAAGCAGGGGCTTACAATCGTCCAATTTAGCGATACACACGTAGGTCCCCACTTTTCGCTAGCACAATTAAAAGAGGTTGTTACCCTCATTAATGAACAGAAGCCTGATCTGATTGTGTTCACAGGTGATCTTTTGGATCGGGTCAGGAGCTTTAAAGAAAGCAAGGACGAATTGATAGCCATTCTAGCAGAATTGAATGCTCCCCTTGGTAAATTCGCAGTGTATGGAAACCATGATCATGGCGGTGGTGGGAGTGAATATTACCGACAAGTGATGGAGCAAGCTAACTTTGATTTACTTGTCAATGATGTGAAAACGATTGCGTTAACAAATAATAAAGCGATTACCATCGCTGGCTTAGATGACTTTTTACTTGGCAAACCAAAGATAGAGGAGACATTAGGACGGCTTGATCAAACAGAGCGGCTTACTTATCAGAAAGAACAGACTTTATCCACTCAATTGCCCAGCTCTACTTCACCTCTTGCAGAGAATCTCGTCATATGTCTCGTTCATGAGCCTGATGTTGCTGATCGGATCGTTAGCTATCCGGTTGATCTGCAATTATCAGGGCATAGCCATGGCGGACAAGTGCAGATTCCTCTGCTGGGGCCTGTGATCACTCCTTCTTTAGCTCGAAAATATAAAGAGGGTCTATACCAGCTTCGCCAAGGGAATCACACGATGCAAGTATACGTGAATCGAGGCATTGGGACGACAAGATTACCAATTCGTATGGGAAGTAGACCAGAGATTGCTATTTTCAACTTGGAAATATAGCACAGAGTTTTATTGGACGCCGGGAAGGCCCTTGTTGCTATTGATGGCATGTAACAAAAACCCTTGTCCATTGGGCTTATGCGAGCATAAGGGTTTTCATTTTTCATCCTATTATAAAAAAGAGAGCCGTGTTAGAATCAGGAATAGATATTTTCTTACTGATTCCTGAGGAGCTGTTACAATGAAGACAATACAGGTTTATCACTATGATGCCTTTAGCACGCAACCTGATAAAGGAAATCCAGCAGGTGTAGTCTTTACAGGTAATGAACTGACGGAAAAAGAAATGCAAGAGGTAGCACAAAAGGTAGGGTTTAATGAAACGGCTTTTGTACTTGCTTCAGACGTTGCTGACTTTAGAATTCGTTATTTTACACCAGGACATGAAAATAATCTCTGCGGTCACGCAACCATTGCTACGATTTATGCGCTAAAGTCTACAGGACAATTAGGGGATAAAAATCATCTAACCATTGAAACAAAAGCAGGAATATTACCAATAAAAATGGAGATGGGCACAGATGATAAACGGTATATTACGATGAAGCAGGCAGCTCCGCAGTTTGAGGATTTTACAGGGTCTCAGGAGGAGCTAGCAGACTCAATCGGTCTTACAAGCGACGATATCGAATCTGATTTACCGATCAAATACGGAAGTACAGGTATTTGGACCCTGCTAGTACCTATAAAAAAGCTGAGTGCCTTTACAAAAATGAAGCCTGCTAATGCACGCTTTCCAAGTGTGTTACAGGAAATGCCAAAAGCATCTGTTCATCCATTTTGTCTGGAAACGTATGATTCTCAAGCACACATGCATGGACGCCATTTCTCCTCGCCGTTTTCAGGTACAAGGGAGGACCCTGTGACAGGCACGGCTTCAGGCGTGATGGGAGCCTATTATGCTCAATATATAAGCGATGATTTTGATACAAAACTACGTCTCGTGATCGAACAAGGTCAGGAAATCCAAAAGGACGGTAGGGTAGAGGTAACCATTCGTAAACATCATGAAACGTATGATGTTGAGATTACGGGTACGGCCGTTTATGTGAAAGCATTCGAAATCTCTATCTAAGACAGAGCAGTCGGGGAAGGATTAATTCTCTCCCCCGACTGCTTTTTTGTGTGCATGTACGAATGCTAAGACAGCGTGAATACATACAAAGTAATCATCTGTATGGAAGTAAGCAGATGGTAACGAATCTATTATGTACTTTTTTTGACATTACGTAAGGCGGTTGAAAAACGAGAGACAGCTTCATGAATCTGGTCATCCATCACGCGACCAAAAGTAAAGCGAACATAGCCCTTTTGTGTACCGAATACACTTCCTGGAACATACACAACCCCTTGCCTGATAGCCTCCTTGACTAATTGCTGCTCGTTAACATTTTCCTTTATTCTGCACCAAATGTGAATCCCGCCCTCAGGTGCCAGAAACTCTACCTGATCCTCAAGCTGATCATATAAGGAAAACGTCATTTTATCCTTGTTAATCGCGAGTGAGTTTTGAAGCTTGTGTAAATGGGCGGGGAAATCCTCAGACGATAAAAACTTGGTTGCAAGCCATTCCGGTATAATACTATGTCCAAAATCGATTTGCTGTTTGGCGTCTGCTAAACGTTCAATAACCGTTTGCGGGCCAAATATCCAGCCAATGCGCAGACCAGATGCAACAATTTTGCTTAGAGAACTGACATAGAGAACCGTACCATTTTCATCAAGCGATTTTAGTGTTGTAGCTTGTGTGTTATCAAAGGCTGTTAGACTGTATGGATCATCCTCAATGATCGGTATGCCTAAGTCAGAGGAGATTTCTAGAACCCGCTTTCGACGCTCTACGCTTAAATATGACCCATTCGGATTTTGAAAATTGGGGTTAAGAAAGACCATCTTTATACGATGCTGTTTATGTAACTCTACAATATCATCTGGATTAATCCCGTTATCATCAACAGGCAGTAGGAAGGTTCTTAGTCCTGCTGATCTAAATAACGGCAAAGAATAACAATAGGAGGGGTCTTCAATTGCAACTGCATCGCCTGGCTGCAATAAGCACTGAACAATCAGGTACAGAGCTTGCTGGGCCCCGGAAGTAATTAATATAGATGATGGTGTTGCAGAGATATTCCGCGATTCCTTTAAGTGTAAAGCGATGGTTTCACGTAGCTTCAGGTTACCCTGTGGATGGTCGTAACCTACGTGATAAGTGAAAGTTTCATTGGACATGATGCTTTGAAAATAGGAGGAAGCAGATAAATCAGGTGATAGCTCCCCGCTTGCCAGATCGATCAAATCAAGACCAAAAGTCTCTTTTCGTATGGAACGCATCATTGCTGTGTTTGGAAGAAATGACCCTGTTTCAATCAGTTTCTCCCAGTTTGGAATGCGCTTGCGAGATGCTCCCCAGATATCCCGGCTTACAATCGTCCCTTTTCCCCGTAAGCTTTCCACAATACCGGAGGCACGCAATTCTTCATAAGCAGCTACAATGGTCGAACGATTTACATCTAATTCCTTGGAAAGTAAACGTTCGGAAGGAAGGATTGTACCTGAAGGATATTCTCCATTCGTAATACGTTGTTCAAGATATTGTGAAATTTGCTTATATATAGGGATTCGACTTTTACGATTGGGTTGCCATTCCATACAAGATTTCACTTCCTTTCAAGTCATTTAGGCGTGTGGATGGTCATAATAGGCTGGGACTGGACGGTTCCTTTCAGATCATACGTTTTTATAATGAAAAAATAGCTCTTTATGTTACTAAAACATATTATACCTATTCTTACAATTATCAGGCATGCTGAGAGGAGAGAAGATTATGAAATATCGCAAGTTTCCGGGTACAGATTCTCTAGTATCTGAGATTGGCTTTGGGGTATGGACGGTAGCAACCAAATGGTGGGGTGTAACCGATCGAGGTGTGGGAGAGAGACTTCTCCAGTCTGCCTACCACGATTATGGAATCACCTTTTTTGATACGGCGGATGTCTATGGCGATGGCTATGGGGAGGAAATCATTGCAAAGACATTAGGGAATGTGCGTGATAGGATATTTATAGCTACGAAATTTGGATATGATATCTACCAAAACAGGGGGGAGAGAAAAGGGCACGCAGAGCTTCCCCAAAACTGGTCTACAAAGCATATTATGCTAGCCTGTGAACAGAGCTTGAAACGGCTTCATACAGATTATATTGATTATTACCAACTTCACAATCCTCGGATGGAGGCCATCCAAAACGATGAGATCATAGAAGCTCTGGAACAATTAAAAGCTCAAGGGAAAATTCGTCATTATGGAACGGCGATGGGACCCGATCTAGGCTGGAAAAATGAATCCTTGGAGGCATGGAAAAGAGGGTATGAAGCGGTGCAGGTCATCAACAATATAGTCGAGCAGGAGCCGGCTAGGGATTTATTACAGGTAGCAGCAGAAGAGGCACGAGCATTAATCATACGCATCCCGCATGCCTCCGGACTGTTGGATGGTACGTATGACCCTAATCAGCATTTCAGTAAATCAGACCACAGAGCCCATCGTCCTGTGGAGTGGATGAGAGCGGGCAATGAGGTAGTGAATGAAGTAAAGGCTAAAGGGATATTTGATTCTGAAAAGCGTACATTGGGACAGTTGGCGATCCAGTTTTCGCTCTATCACTCCTCTGTTCTCTCTGTAATACCGAATATGACGAGTGAGGAGCAACTAAGAGAGTTTGCACTAGCTTCAAAGACTACTCCTCTTTCCAAAGAAGAATACGAGCAATTGGAGCTACTCTGGGTAAACGGATATGGCGAGCGTTTACGTCAACCTCTATCCGATTCTAGTAGTAAACCGGCTCCTAAACAGTAGGATACTTCATTTTTTGAGCGTGTGTCTCTTCTGGCACCCGTTGTGGCGCTACATGGCGGTGGTCGGACTAGCGTTATCAAAAGGATCATATAGCTTTAAAAAACAAGTCTCAAAGATTGACGAGAGCTCTCCTCTGTCAATCTTTGAGGCTTCTTTGTCTTGTTATTGTGTTGTGAAGTAAGCGTTAGTAACGTTAAAGGTTAATTTTGTGACTATTTCTTGTCGGTATTGTTGCAAAGTATTGAACATGGATGAGGGAAATGGTTTCAGATTGGATGGCGACTTTTTAGGGTTCGTTCATTAGGATAGGAATGTGGATTGGTGGTTATCAATTTTAAAAATCAACAGGAAAGGGGTATTCGATAAAAAAATGAAATGGGCTCTTTATACTTTCATTTTCGCTGCGTTTTCATTACTTACAGGCTGTGGTGACAGACTACTGGTTTTAGACCCAAAAGGACCTCAAGCCCAAACTCAAGCCGACGTAATTATGATCTCCATTTGGACGATGTCGTTTATTGTTGTTGTAGTTATTGCTCTTTTTGTATTTATGGTCACAAAATATCGGGCCTCTAAACAAAAAGAAGAATATGAGCCTCCCTATATAGAAGGGAATCTGGTTGTAGAAATGGTTTGCGTGGGGATTCCAGTACTCATCGTCATTATTCTTTCTGTGATCTCTGTGAAAAGCAATTATATTGTGGAGTCAAGACCACAGGGATATGAGGATAAAAAACCGTTAGTTATTTATGCTTCAAGCTCCAATTGGAAGTGGCATTTTAGTTATCCACAAGAAAATATCGAAACGGTCAATTACCTACGTATCCCTATAAATCGACCTATTGAATTTAAGCTTTATTCCTATGGACCGATTACTAGTTTTTGGGTTCCGCAATTAGGAGGACAAAAATATGCCATGGCAGACATGGTTACAACCTTACATCTAGCCGCAGATGTACCAGGCGATTATATGGGACGAAATGCAAATTTTAGTGGAAAAGGCTTTGCTGAAAATACATTCAATGTTGAGGCAATAACGGAAGCGAAATATGCGAAATGGGTGGAAGAGGTGAAAAAAACGGCTGAACCTCTTACGGAACAAAAATTCAATACATTGCTAGAGCCGGGGCATGTTGGACAATCCACCTATACGGGAACACATTTAGAGTTTAGACCAGCTCCAGAAGGTGCAAATGGCGGGCATCACCACCATCATGGTACAGCTCGGGACGAGTAGTTTCCTACGTTTTCCCCATAAGACAATTATTTTAAAAAGGAGCCACAATAGTATGGACTACTTTACGAAATTCGCCGTTCCTCATCCCAGCCCTGCGATTTATGCATCGATGGTTGCCATTATTCTGACTATGCTCGGGATCATCGGAGCACTGACCTATTATAAAAAATGGGGCTATCTCTGGCGGGAGTGGTTAACGACGGTGGACCACAAACGGATCGGGATTATGTATCTCATATCAGCTCTGTTGATGCTATTTAGAGGTGGCGCTGATGCGATCATGATGCGCGCTCAGACAGCCGTACCAGAGAATACCTTGCTCGATGCTCAGCACTATAATGAAATATTTACAACACATGGGACTGTGATGCTCATCTTTATGGCAATGCCATTCATTTATGCATTAATGAACTTTGTCGTCCCCTTGCAAATCGGGGCTCGTGATGTAGCGTTCCCAAGGTTGAATGCACTAAGCTTTTGGTTGTTTTTTATGGGTGCGATGCTATTTAACATTTCGTTTGTCATTGGAGGTTCCCCGGATGCAGGCTGGTCTGCTTATTTCCCGCTGGCAGGCAATGAATTTAGTCCATCGGTCGGTACCAACTATTATGCGCTAGCTCTCCAAATCTCTGGACTTGGTACCTTGATATCCGGTATTAACTTTATCGCTACGATTCTTAAAATGAGAGCACCTGGTATAACACTGATGAAAATGCCTATGTTTACATGGTCCGCTCTCGTCACGAACGTAATCGTAGTTTTTGCATTTCCTGTATTAACAGTGGCACTGATCATGATGACAATGGATCGGCTATTCGGAACACACTTCTTCGCATCGACGAATGGCGGTATGGATATGCTTTGGGCGAATTTATTTTGGGTGTGGGGACATCCTGAAGTTTATATCTTAGTGCTTCCTGCTTTCGGTGTATATAGTGAGATTATTTCAACCTTTGCACGCCGCAATCTGTATGGTTATAAATCAATGGTTGCTTCTATGGTGATCATTTCACTGCTCTCCTTTTTAGTTTGGACACACCATTTCTTCACAATGGGACAGGGAGCGTTAACAAACAGTATCTTCTCCATTACAACAATGGCCATAGCTGTTCCTACGGGGATTAAAATATTTAACTGGCTGTTCACTCTTTGGAGGGGCAAAATTGTTTTCACTGTTCCGATGCTTTATTCTTTAGGCTTTATTCCGATTTTCTTAATTGGCGGGGTAACTGGGGTTATGCTTGGAATGTCAGCAGCTGACTACCAATATCATAATACGATGTTTTTAGTAGCTCACTTCCATTATGTCATCATACCTGGTGTTGTATTTGCCATGATTGCTGGCCTTACTTACTGGTGGCCAAAAATGTTTGGTTTTATGCTGAATGAAAGAATTGGCAAGTGGGCGTTCTGGGTTATTGCCATTAGCTTTAACGTGGCATTTTTCCCGATGTTTCTCTCTGGTTTAGACGGACAAGCTCGACGTATGTACACCTATTCTGAATCAACAGGCTTTGGACCCTTGAACTTTATTTCGTTCATTGGAGCACTTGGCCTGCTAGTGGGCTTTGTGCTACTTGTTTATAACATGTACTGGAGTATTCGCTTTGCTCCAAGAAATATAGAGGCCGACCCATGGGATGCACGTTCTCTTGAATGGGCAACTCATAATCCCGTACCAGCGTATAATTTTGCTATTACACCGCAAGCTCAGTCAATAGAAGCATTCTGGGATGCTAAGAAAAAAGGCCATCCCCTGTTTCAGGGTACCTATAAAAAGATTCATATGCCAAATAACAGCGGTGCTCCGTTTCTTTTGAGCTGTATCTTTTTTGTATGGGGCTTTGCCTTTGTATTTTCTATGTGGAATGTAGTAATGCTTGCAACCATTGGAATTTTTATTTGCCTGACTCACCGATCATTTGAGCAGGACGACGGTTATTACATCTCGGTTGATGAAATAGAAGAGACCGAAAATAGATTGCGAGGTGCAATGAAATGAAAATAGATCACTCGCTACCGCTTGAGTACAGTACAGAACAAAACTCCTTAAACATTCTAGGATTTTGGATTTTCCTGGGGGCTGAGATTGTACTGTTTGGAACGCTGTTTGCTTCTTATTTCACCCTGGTCGATCGTACTGGAAACGGCCCTACTGGAGCCGAAATTTTCGAAATTACGCCTGTGCTGGTTGAAACGATTTTGCTTTTAACAAGTAGCTTTATCATTGGCCTTGGCATTCATGCCATGCGTATCGGCAACAAAAAAGCAATGCTTACATTCTTTGCGATCACATTGCTGCTTGGGCTTGGATTTTTAGGTGTCGAAATCTATGAGTTTCTTCATTACGATCACATTGGAGCGGGGTTGCAAACTAGCGCATTTACAGCGATTCTATTAACAACATTGGGAACCCATGGAGCCCACGTTTCCTTTGGATTAATTTGGGGATTCTATATCATCATGCAGGTTAGGAAGCGAGGATTGACTCCTCAAACAGCGAATAAATCATTCATTTTCTCACTGTACTGGCATTTCTTAGACGTTGTGTGGATCTTTATTTTTAGCTTCGTCTATCTGAAAGGAATGATGGTAACATGAGAGAATTATTCCCTCGCAAACAGGTAATCGGCTTTGGTTTCTCGCTGATTCTTACTGCATTGGCCCTGACCGTTTATTTCTTTGCTATGTCATTTGCAGTTGGGATGACGATTCTGCTTGTAACGGCGTTCATTCAAGCTGCCGTTCAGCTCGTTGTCTTTATGCACACAGGTGAGACAGGAGACAAAATATCCATCTATACCAATCTCTATTACGCATTATTTATAGCGCTTGTTACAGTCTTTGGAACTCTGCTATGCATGATCTGGGGGTACCAGTGATCTGTTCGTAATCAAAACATAAAAAAGGAGCCTAATCTTGCTGGATCGGGCTCCTTTTTTCTCCTTGAACACGAGGTTGGTTGATCTGTATTGCCTTACTGCTTTTCCTTCAATCGATAGGTCTCGAAAAACTCTTGTTTAGCGATGCGATATACTTCTGAATAGTCCAATGGCGATACGAGATAGTCGCCTTCCTTAACGATCATTTTCTCTTCCCAAGCTGCAAGAAAATAAAATTCCTTGGTCGGGATGTTGGCTTCTTTTAGCAGGTCCGAGGTTACTTCAATCGCTTTAATTTCTCCGATAGCTTGATACTCTTTAAAACCATCTTTTGCTTTTCCGATTTGTTTATATCTTTTCGCGAACTTGTCCGGTTTTAAGATGTACATCTCTTTAGCTTCGGTTTGATTTTTCACAATCATATCCTTAGCCGCGGCGGTATTTTCTGTTTCGACACCATCTTTTGTGATGGTTGCAATTTTTTCGCCTCCTACTGCTTCTTTGGCAAAAACGCGAGTAAATTTTTCATAGGTAGGTGCTTTTTCTAGTTTAGGCTGTAAAAGTGAAATCATGTCCTGTTGCGAAATAGGGTCATTTTCGGTAGAACGGAGGGGGTCACAAGCAGTTAACAGAAGCATAAGGGCAAATAAGGCAACTATCATTTTTTTCATAGATGTACCTCCTAGGGTTATGATTTGTCATTTCAAGACTATCGTACCTATAAGGAATAAACAATAAGTATCGCGTACTATATTGCTACTTCTTTCCTTGCGATGTGTTCATACAGAAAGTACAATAGGTAATAACTGATAATTCTGATAAAATATAGTAAATTTTTTAGAAAAAGGAGGAGAGCCGATGCTACATCAGGCATGCACCAAATTAGAAGAACTGTATTCAGAAATGGTTGACTTACGCCGGGATTTTCATATGTATCCGGAGCTGTCTTTTCAAGAGGTGGAGACACCGAGAAAAATTGCAGCTTATTTGAGAAAGCTTGGTATTGAAGTACAAGAAGGGGTTGGCGGGCGAGGAATTGTTGCTAAGATTTATGGAAAAAAACAGAAGAGCCCAGAAGAGCAAGGGAAAACGGTGGCGTTTCGAGCCGATTTTGATGGGCTCCCGATTCAGGATGAGAAGCAGGTGGAATATAAATCAAGGGTCCCTGGAGTCATGCATGCATGTGGTCATGATATCCATACAGCGGCTTTGTTGGGAACAGCTACGATCATAAAAGAGTATGAGCAAGAATTTAGTGGAACAGTGGTTCTGATCTTTCAGCATGCTGAGGAATTAGTCCCAGGTGGAGCGATCTCGATGATAGAGGATGGCTGCCTGAATGGAGTGGATGTTATTTATGGGGCCCATGTATTCTCAGGACTACCACTGGGAGTGATTGGCGTACAGGAAGGATATATGCTGGCCGCGGGCGATGAATTTCAAATTGAAATTCGGGGCAAAGGAGGACACGGTGCAAGTCCTCATGAGTCTATTGACCCCATAGTGATTGGTAGCCAGCTTATTTTGAATTTGCAGCAAGTGGTAAGCAGACGTGTAGATCCTCTGCAACCGGCCGTATTAACGATAGGCTCCTTTCAAAGTGGCGCTACTTACAATGTAATTCCAGACACTGCACAGATTCTGGGAACAGTGCGAACATTTAGTGAGGAAACCCGTACTGGTATCGAGCAAGCTATGCAGAAGATCGTCCAGCATACGGTTGAGGGCGCTGGCGCGACCGCGCAATTTACGTACCGCAAAGGCTATCCATCTGTCTGGAATGATCCTGTAGAGACCAAGAGAGTGGAGGCGATCGCGAAGCAGCTAGTCGGGAATGAGCGAGTGATCCGTGTTCCACCACAGATGGGTGGGGAGGACTTCGCTTATTATTTACAAAAAACGTCAGGTAATTTTATTGGTGTAGGAGGCGGGAATAGTGAAATAAATGCTACATATCCGCACCATCATCCGATGTTTGATGTGGATGAACGCTCGATGCTACAGATCGGCAAGCTATTTTTGGGCTTATTTGCTGAGCATTTCGTTCTTTCTGATGAAGCCTAAGGAATAGTCACAACAACCTGAACAGCACGAAGGGACCAGAGAAAAAGTGTAGGAGGAGTCTCTGATGGCATGGGTAACGGTAGTGTTTCTATTTGTTTTATACATGATTAACTATCTGGATAAATCGATTGCTGGATATTCCGCTACCCAAATTATTCAGGAGATGACGCTTAGCCCAACAGAATGGGGATTGGTAGGTAGCAGTTTTTTCTGGTTTTTTGCTATTGCTGGTGTCATTGGGGCGGGGATATCTGACAGGATAGGCACGAAAAAAATGCTGATGATCCTAGCGATTTGCTGGACGGTTGTACAGGCTGGCTCACTTGTCATTACAAGCTTACCTATCTTAATAATGGCGAGGGTTTTGCTAGGAATCGGAGAAGGACCTACATGGCCAGTTATTGTTAGTCATCTTAGCAAGTGGTTTCCAGCCGAGCGGCGAGGTTTTATTTTTGCCTTGTTAACGCTGGGGGCGTCCATTGGTTCTAGTTTGTTTACTCCTGCTTTGGTATCGTCTATAGAACACTGGGGATGGAGATGGGCTTGGGCTGCACTGGGAGCTGTAAGCTTCGTCTGGGTCATTTTCTGGCTGGTAGGTGGAAAGGAGCATCCAGATCAGATAGATGTGTCTAAAAATCCGGTATCCTCAAAGAACCATTCTGTACAAATTCCAACAATCCAGTCTGTCAGGAAAGCCCCCTCATTGCATTGGTCGGATGTTCGTCACACCCTATTATCAAAAGATTTCTTATTTTCCTTCCTACTTTACTTTGCACAGATGTGGGGTGTGACCTTTGTCTTGGTTTGGTTACCAACGTATCTAGTGAATGTAATGAAGCTGACCTCTACTCAGATGAGCACATCTATTGCCGTGATCGGCTTACTCTCTGGACTAATCACGTTGTTAGCTTGTATGCTGGCAGACCGTTTGTTTCAAAGAACGAAGCTAATACGCCGTTCTTATGTGACAGTCGGAGGTATTTCTGTTCTGACAGGAGGTATTCTATTTAGCTTGGTTCCGTTGTTTCAATCTCCGACCATTTTGATTGCCCTTTTTTGTCTTGGAATAGGATTAACGACAACAGCAGGCAGTCTTGCTTCTGTGATTGGAAGTACGCTGTTACCTGAGCGAACAGGTTTAATCATGGGAGTCATGTCTGGACTAGTCACGTTGGCAGGAATGATTTCTCCGCTTGTGACAGGAGCCATCGTTGAAGCTGCTGGAGCTAATCTAACGAATGGATTTCATCAGGTCCTACTTCTAAATGCTTTTATTTATGCTACTAGTGGTTGTCTGTTCCTTTTATTTGTAAAACGTAAGGAGCAGGTCAAATTATCTCATAGCGCTAATGGGGAGGGAAAGTATTCGTGAATTCTATCATGACCTTCGTAGCTACAGGGGATTATCTTCAAACAAGACGGGTGCCGAGTTATCAGGAGCATAGCTTTAAGGAGATTGCAAAGCTGATTGGCCAGGCAGATGTGCGCTTGACTAACTTAGAGATGCACGTTTCTTACAATGAAGGCACCCCTAATGCGATTTCTGGCGGTACTCATGTGCAAACAACTCCTGATCGATTAAAGGACCTAGTCGCATACGGCTTTAATTTAGTGGGAACGGCCAATAACCACTCCATGGATTTTAGTCACGATGGCCTGCTACTTACCAACAAATATTTGCGAGAAGCAGAAATATTGCACGCAGGAATGGGGGCAAATCTGTTTGAAGCAGGTCGACCTGCTTATTTGGATACCCCTGCTGGTCGAGCAGCGCTCATCTCAGTGACCTCCTCCTTTCATCAAACACATCTGGCTTCCGAACAGCGCCGTGACGGGAAAGGTCGTCCTGGTGTAAATGGACTTAGGCATGTGAAAAAACATTTAGTTTCGCAGGCTGATTTTGAGGTGCTGAAACGAATCGCTAGTCAGACTGAGGTAAATGCTTTATACGAAATGCTAGTAGAAGAGGCATTTCTGTCCCCCTTGCCAAAGGGAGTTTTACCATTTGGCTATGATATTTATGGATATCCGGCTATTTTTTATGCAGGAGAAAAAGAGAAATTGCTCACAATGCCGCATGAGCAGGATATGAAACGCCTGGAGGCTAGCATTGATGATGCCTCACGTCAATCGGATTATGTTATCGTAAGCTTTCACGCTCATGAAATGAAAGGGACAAATAAACAGCTTCCGGCTGATTTTGTAGAGATCGCTTGTCGCAGGTTCATTGATGCAGGGGCCCACGCGGTAGTCGGGCATGGTCCGCATACGCTGCGAGGTATCGAGATTTACCAAAATCGACCGATTTTTTATAGCCTAAGCAATTTTATTTTTCAGGATGAAACGCTGGAGGTTTTACCACAGGAATTTTATGATGCTAACTCACTCCCGCATGATATGACCATTATGCAGGCCATGGATTCGAAAACCGACCAAGGGACAAAAGGCTTACTGACGATTCCTGAGGTTATGGAGTCGGTCATCGCCTCATGGAGCATGGAGAACGGACAAATAAAAGAAATCATCTTGCACCCCATTGAACTCGGATGTGGTAAAAAACGCCATCAGAATGGGTTTCCCAAGCTAAGCAGGAATGAAGCTATTGTAAAACGAGTAGCAGAGCTATCAAAGCCATATGGAACAGAGATTCAGGTTTCGGATGGGATTGGAGTTGTACATATCACACCAACAAAATTGGAATAAAAGTGTAAAGTTTTACAGAAGGATTCAAAAACATGTATTTTATATTTATAATGAAAATGGAGAGGATCATAACTCCTATGCTATGATAATTTTATCTAAAACACCGAATAAGGAGAACGATTATGGAAAAAACACTAATTTTTGGACATAAAAACCCAGACACAGATACGATTTGTTCAGCTTTGATTTATGCAGATTTAAAGACAAAAGTAGGAGCAAACGTGGAGCCTGTTCGTTTAGGAAACATGAACGGAGAAACAGAATTTGTGCTCAAATACTTTAATGTGGAGGCTCCTCGCTTAGTAGAAACAGTAACGACAGAAGCTCAAGATGTAATCCTAGTAGACCACAATGAGCGTCAACAAAGTGCCAACGACATCGATCAGGTTCGCGTGGTTGAGGTTATTGATCATCACCGTATCGCTAACTTTGAGACAAACCACCCATTGTATTTCCGTGCTGAGCCGGTTGGATGCACGACTACTATTTTAAATAAAATGTATAAAGAAAACGGTGTAGAGGTAACGAAAACGATTGCTGGTCTTATGCTTTCCGCAATCATTTCTGACACTCTATTGCTTAAATCCCCAACTTGCACAGAACAAGATGTGAAAGCTGCTCATGAACTAGCTGAGATTGCTGGCGTTGATTTGCAAAGCTATGGCTTGGAAATGTTAAAAGCAGGTGCAGACCTTAGCGATAAAACCATTAGCGAATTAATTTCTCTCGATTCAAAAGAGTTTGCTATGGGTAATTCCAAAGTGGAAATCGCTCAGGTAAACGCAGTTGATGTAAACGATGTGTTAGCTAATCAGGCTGAAATTGAAGCGCATCTAGCTTCTATCATTGAGAAAAAAGGGTTAGATATGTTCCTATTTGTCGTAACGGATATCCTAAATAATGATTCCGTAGGTCTTGCGGTAGGTCGAGCAGCAAAAGCTGTCGAGCAGGCATTCAATGCGACATTGGAAGATAACAAAGTGCTTCTAAAAGGTGTTGTGTCCCGTAAGAAGCAAATTGTACCAGTATTAACAGAAGCATTCAGCAAGATGTAATTCCAAAAAACTGATTTCATCAATAAAATCAAGGCTTCCTTCGCAGTGTGATCGGCTGATCTCACAGAAAGGAAGTCTTCTTTCATTTGTCGAAAAATATAAAATTTTACATTTTTTGAGATTTTAGTAGCGAATTCTCTGAAATAAATGTAAAATATAGTAAAATATTGATATTTCGTTAAAAAGGAGTGTTTACATGGTCGGGAGTAATCATGTGATGGTGCGATCGATACGGTCGGAAATTGAATATCGCATCAAATCATATAACTACACGCTTAGTAAACTCAGTGAATTGACTAATATCAATGCCGGGCACTTGAGTGGGTTCTTGAAAGGAAACCCTATTCGGGCATTAACTATTGATCAATTAAATGCGATTGGACGAGCTTTTGGAGAACCTACCGGATGGCTGTACGATTTATATGTAGAGGAATGCTTTCAAAGAGGGAAGGTCTCAAAGCGACGAGTAAGACCCTATCTGGTGCAATGTGCAGAGCTAGGGAGACATGACTGTATACAGATGGTAATCCCGCAATTGTTGGAGGACCCTAAAAACATCGAGGTTCTCTTTGCTGTAGCAGAACAGCTTTTCTATAAGGGAAAACAGAAGGAATCCGCTTATTTTTACCAGTTGGTGGTTGATAACGAAAAAAATAGCCATTCAGAAAGGGCAGTTATCAGTCAATATCGTTTATTTCGAGCCTTACTTGGAAACAATGCCGAGGAGAATGGGAAAGCTGTTATTCGTTTCGAACCGTTTCGAAGGCGGCTCTCGGAAGGTCACCAATTAGATGCGTTATTGCATCTAGCCAATGTGAGCTTTACTTTGCATAAATGGAAAGAAGTAGAGAAATATGCAGACGAACTAAGAGAATTAGCTACCTTAGTATACGAAAATGAACGAAATAAGCAGAAAAATAATAGAAAAGGTGAGCCTCTTAAAACAGAGCGACATTTGGTTGTTTATTATGGACAAGCCTATTTATTAAAGTCAGAAGCTTTAGAAAAGCAAGGCTTATACAAAAAAGCAAATGAGTACGCTGCTGGTTATGCTGATTTAGGCTGGTTTGATAATCTTGATGAAATGGGTCAAAAGGAGGTACAGAAGTTCCGCTTATGGGCCCGCGCAAACAGATATACCTTTGACCTGCTCATGGGACAATTAGATATTCTTCCAGATTATATTGCTTTTCTGGAGGTAAACCCAACGGAGCTTCTTGCCGGTCTAGTGACCATTGTTGAATCTGCAAATAAATATAATTTTACAATAGATAGCATCATAGAGAAATTTTCAATAGAGATAAGCTGCTTCGATGGATACAAAGACACGATTAATGTCGAACGTCATCTGCGGTTCAGGTATCAGTTAGCGATTTACCAGTTCAAAAATGAACGTTTCCATAGTGGAATAGTCGAAACTCTACGATGTCTCACTTTATCTACAGCTACGAACGATCACAAGAATTTTATACGCTGCGTAACACTTTTTGAAGCACATAGATACCACGCAACAGAGCAACAGGAACAAGAGTACAAAAAAATTATGGAGGAGGTAAGGAATGATGAAAGTCTTTTTGCTTTCGCTGGTAATGATCTTTGGGTTGTGTAGTCAGGTGACAGTAGCAGAAGCAATGGCAAAAGATAGAGTGATTCAATACGATCATGGGATTGGTGGATAAAAAATATCCATTGACCTATTTCTACAAAGCACACCTTCTATCAGGAAGGGTGCTTTTTTTTTGTATGTAACCAAAGAAGAGTTCTAGGAATATATCGGTAAAAAATTTTTTATGTTAAAAAATGGGTAAAATAGGTTATTTTTACAGTATTTTTCAAAATGGGTTTTTTGGAATAATAGGTTATAGTGTAAATAAGACATTTGATCTAAAAAGGAGGAGGTTGATATTAAAGACATCAAAAAGGTAGAGGACGTTCTACTCTACCATAGGAAAAGAACGGTTAGAACGAATGTGAAATTCTCTGCCCCTATCAAATCTAGTAATCCCTTATCAGGGAAACGTATTCAAAGCTATCAGACTGAGGATGAGCTCCACACGGATACGGAGAATCTCAGGAAAAAATTAGTCGAGCTTGTTTGCAAAGAAGGTACTTTCTCAAGCCTCGCAGTGTTAGAGATGAGCCAACAGCTAGATGAGTATATTGTCCATATGCAAAAAAGGATAAAATCCTATAAACACTAATGTTGTCTGTTCAAATGTCTACGGTTCCTATAGCACGTATCAAGCTTGCTATTGCTTTGTCTAGTTTGTAGAAATGCACGCAATCTTGTGCGGCTTCGGCCAACGGGAAGAAGCTGTGGATGCCGTACTCAAGCGGTAAAAAATGAAGCCCAGTACGAGGCAGCAACCAGCAAGCCAAATCAAGAGGAATGTCAATCTTTTGTGCAGAAGATATCTAGAAGGCACTCCTGCGTTGGCAAAAAACTGCAAGTCTACCATAGGAGGCGAGACAATCTATATTAATTTCGGAACCATCACTGCAAATCGAAACCAAACCATATGGGCGCCTTTCTCACGCTCCAAACAGTTACTTGTCAAACAAAATCCGCAATGATCCATGCCAATCCTAGCCGGCGCCCATCCTTTTACGTTGGTAAGCGTTATGCTGACGACCACACAGCCCCCAACCATTTCTCAAGTTCCTGTAAGTTTAGCCAATGAAATACCAGTACGAATAGTTACCGTGGCCGCATACTCGTATCGTTTTTTCCGAATCCTAGCTTTAGCAACACACGGAGGTAGATGATAAGCCAGAAGTAACAGCTTATCAGTACGATAAAAATTTACATCCCTATTATATATCAGAAAATTCTGGAATAGAAGACGGATAACACATCATTATGGGCATTTTGTATGACCTGTAGTAACGACTGGTGAAGCAAAAGGCCCGTATCTAGTCTACGAGCCTACTCGTCATGATTTTTCTGTTTTTGTTCTGCTAGATATGCTAGAAAACGGACATGCTCTAGTGCTTTTTGTTTATCCTCTTCCGAAAGCTTATCCAATTCAGATAGAAATAGTGCTTCAAATGCAGAATAAGGGCTGGCCGTTTCTTTGACTAGACCGGGGCGTCTGTTGTCAAAAAGAATGCAATCCGCAGATACCTCCAGCGCTTCTGCTAGACGGGAAATATCATCATGATTGGGATTTGTATAGGATCTCTCCCAGTTAGAAATCACTTGTGATGAAACATTTACACGTGCAGCCAACTCCTGCTGCGTCCACTTCTTCTGTTTTCGGAGAGCTTTGATTCGTAGTCCGATCGTTGGCATTCTTGTCACCTCTTTACCCAAATAATAGCAAGAACTAACGCATTTAGGTAGTTTACTAACGATAATTGAGAGGGTGACAAAAAATAACAATTAAAGAAACGAGTTACGTTATTTGAATAGATACAAGCTTTTAGATGCAATCCAGTTGTTTTTGGAGCGTGTCAAAAGGTCAAAGCATGATTATTCGTGAACGTGATAAGCATGGAATATTATTATAAAGCGAAAAGAAACAAACAGTGTTGATTTTTTATCAACAGGTATGTAACAAAATGGCACTTTTTATCAACATTCCTAATACAATACAAAAAACAATGTTTAGGAGTGGAATTAAAAATGAATTGGCTTCTCATACTAGGATTTGCTGTTTCATCGAGTCTCGATAATCTTGGTGTCGGAATATCGTATGGAATACGCAATATTCGCATCGGCTTTCTTTCCAACTGTGTAATTGCTTGTATATGCTTTCTTTTGAGTGAAATTGGGATTTATTTCGGTCAGCTCCTGTCAGCTATATTACCTGGAATACTTCCCGTTCTAATAGGGGCTCTGTTATTATTCGTCATTGGCGTACGGATTATCTTATTGGCATTTCCCGGTAAAAAACTGGCTTTGGCAGTATCAAGCGAAGGTAGAGCGAACACCAAAAGCATCAAGGGCATTCTGGAAAATCCTGAAGAGGTGGACCTAGACAAATCAGGAGAAATTGGTGTGGGGGAAGCGTTTATTTTGGGAATAGCCCTTGCTGCAAATGCTGTTACCAATGGGTTAAGTGCAGGGCTAATGGGCTTATCTCCGCATGCGATTTCGATAACTGCCGCGATAGGTAGCTTCATCACGGTCTGGGCAGGAGTTGCCTTAGGAAAAAAAGTAGCATCAGTTCGGATTGCTTCTTTTACCTTAGGTCAATTCGGCACCATCATAAGTGGAGTGATGCTTTTGGTGATCGCGGCTAACACTTTGATGTAGCTTTTACCCAACATGTTTGACAAGAAAAGCAACTGCTTACGGCACAGCAGTTGCTTTTTGCTATGGATAGTCGATGCAGTTTCGTATGTTGAAAAAACAGGAATGAACAAGAGAGGGAGCATCATATACACCTACTTTCTTTTGGAAAGTAAATATTTCTAGCCTATAGGTACGAAAGGATATTAATGTGATAAGATGCAGTAAATCAATCGAATCATGTTACAGGAGGAGATGCGTGAGTATGGTAGAGCCTATTGTACTAACGAAGGGAACGCCAGGAGAAATCTGTCCCATTGCCAAAACACTCGACATAATTGGTACGAAATGGACTTTTTTAATCATTCGAGATCTGCTTATTCAGGGAACGATGAGATTTAGCGATCTTATCAAATCAACGGATGGCATTAGTCCCAAAACATTATCGCTTCGTCTCAAGGAACTGGAGATACAAGGGATAGTAGTAAGAAAGGTGTACCCAGAAGTTCCTCCACGTGTGGAATATACGCTAACGGATAAAGGGAAACAATTAGAAGGCATTTTCATTGAGCTGAAGCGATTTGGATTAACTCTGTAAAATCCGATACATTTTATTAAGAAAAAGGACCTTTGGGGTTCTTTTTTGTTATCTAAAGACTTTGCATAAAAAAAATAGTACGCTTCTATACCTTGCTACATCAAAAACTTACCAAAATGTAACTTTGTGAATGAAATATCACTTCTTCAAATCAGAAATGTTTGGAACTACAATGATCTCGGACACAAAATGTTTTGAAAAGGAGGAGTGACAGCATGTTGAAAGGTAAAAAAGTTGTGGTTATTGGCGGAAGCTCTGGAATAGGATTAGAAACGGCTAAGCTAGCGCAAGCAGAAGGAGCTGATGTTGTCATTGCCAGCCGTTCTGAGGAGAAGCTGCAGAAGGCTAAAACAAAGCTGAGCGGTAAGGTAACAACCTATACGCTGGATATTACCCAAGAGAAGCAGGTTCAATTCTTTTTCCAGCAGATAGGTACGCTTGACCATTTAGTCATTACTGCTGCTGAAACCTCTGGAGGTTCATTTCTTGAAATGGACGTGGATCAAGCACGGCAGTTGTTTGATCATAAATTTTGGGGGCAATACTACGCCGCTAAATATGGAACACCTCACATAGCCACAAATGGTTCCATCACCTTATTTTCCGGAGTGGTTGCCTATAAATCTATGATTGGATCGGCTACCCTTGGAGCTGTTAACGCAGCCGTTTCCAATCTAGGGCAAACGTTAGCCTTAGAATTATCACCTGTGCGTGTGAATATCGTCTCTCCAGGTATCATTGATACGCCGTCACGCAGTAAAATGCCTCAAGAAGCACGAAATAGCTTTTATGAAGCTGTGGCAAGCAAGCTCCCAGTCAAACGGATCGGCCAACCAGTAGATGTAGCACAGGGAGTGATGTATTTGCTCCACAATGATTTTGTTACGGGGACCACTTTGCATATTGAAGGCGGACATATTCTTCTATAACCGAAAAACCCCTTCTCGTAGAGGCATAAAGCATGCTTATCTATGAGAAAGAAACAGCATTTAAAAAAGCTAAAGATTAGTTGATTACAGATGAAAATAGTGTTAGTAAAAGTGAATACGAAAAAGTTTGGAAAAACAATTGGTATAAAAATTGATGATACTCCTTCTGTGCCAAGTTAGCTATTAATTCGTTTAATAAGAAACACAGCAATCGTCAATTCTAGTGTGAGGTTCTGAATGACGATTGCTGTGCGATTTTTATATTATTCCCCAATACTACGCGCCTATTAAATCAAGCAAAGACAGTTGATCTTGGATAAAATAGTATAAGTATGTAATCCAACATACAAATAAAACTGCTGAGAATACAATATAACGTTTGTTCTGAATGAAAGCTCCTCTAAAGAAGAAGAAGAGTGCAAATAAAAAGCCTAATAAAATAATCACTATTTCTATTATCATGGCTTAGTCAGGGATTAAAACCTATGTATATTTCAATATTTTTCTAAAATAAAATATACAGTAACTATTTTGTTACTCCCTTCTTTCTCCACCTCTCATATTCCAAGTATATGTTTATTCATATTGGGGTTCCGCCATCATGTACCAATTCCTTAATATGATTTCCAAACGCTTAACGTGTTTTTTCGGGACTACCCCAGATTATAAGATAATCTTTAAATTGATGCACCTTTAACCGGAGGAAGAAGCCGTCAAGGGAAAGGGTGGAGATTTTTGCAAAGAAAAAATACAACCCGACCTTGACGAGCGGGTCTATCCACCAACGCTATCCAGTCAGGTTGGCAGAGCCATCCCTGCGCCCCCTTTAAGGGGGGAGTCAGGATTTCATAAGGTCTTTGCCTTTGGTCGACGCCCACTCACGGGGGCTAGAATCCCTTTTTTAATCAATACATTCATTATTGGTAGGTGAAAGTCTTTTGGTATGTGTTCTGTTTTAACCTTTCGTTCGAGAACGATATGCGCTCTTGTAGCGTTCTTGTTCTATCCGTTTGACTTCTCTATCAATCTGATCGTATACATAATGAACAGATCTCCATATGCCACTAAGTGCGGAGTGTTGTTCCCGGAACAAACTAATCTCCTTGGTCTAAGGGGGGCTGTCTTATAACCAGCTTTCTCTTTCGTCCCAGGCGTGGGCTTACATGCTTGATCTGGCACGAGCTGTAAAGTGAGCTAGCTGTGGAAGGGCAATGCCGATAAAAATAAAGCCCACGCCTATCCATTGCGATGCAGAGACCGCTTCTTTTAAAATCAGCACAGATAAAATAACGGTAACGGGTAATTCGGCTGTCGCTAAAATCGTAGCTAGTCCCGAGCCGATTTTTGGAATCCCGATGGAAAAAGCAATTGAAGGAATCACAATACTAAAGGTTCCTAAGGCTAGTGCATATTTCCATAGACCTTTTTCCAGCGCTCCGTCGTAGAGAAAGGTTGGCGGGAAAACGATGAGTATAAGCACTAATGCGCCAGCTATCAGGAATACACTTCGAGGAAAAGGCGGAACCTCCACGGCTACTTTTCCGCTTACAAACAGATAACAAGCAAAAGAGACGGCAGACAATAATCCAAGGAGGATACCGCTTATTTCCAGACTTTGAATGGATTGCTCCAGTAAGCCGCCGGAAAGAGCAGTACCGGCTAGCAAGAATAGCACAGAAATAATTTTTTCTTTTGATGGTAAGGTCCTGGTAGAGATGGCTTCAATAATGATACCGATCCAGACAAATTGAAAAAGCAAAACAATGCCGATAGAAGCGGGGATCGTTTGCAATGCAGCATAATAACAAATGCCGGTGAAGCTAGCTGATGTACCCGCAAAAAATAACGCAATCGCTTTTTTGAGTGGAACGCTCTGGCGAAAAAATAATAAGGTTAGGACAAGCAATAAGAGCCAGCCGGTTACATATTGGCTGCCAATTACCTCGCCTAGTGTAAAGCCCATCTGGTAGGCAAACTTTACAAATATGGCTAATACCCCAATGCTACAAGCTCCTGCTAACACTAAAAAGGAATAACGAAACAAATCGAGCCTCCGTGTAAATGAACGATTTTAGGATATAAGCTGAAAAAATTTTCCGCGCCAAGCACTAGCTAAGTGGTGCTGTGCTCGTCCTCGTCAGCCTTCTTATGTTGCTGCGCTTACTTTTAGCTGTTGCAGACGTGCAATTACCTCTTGTAGCACCTCGATGTCCTTAACCAGTGCAATGCGCACATATCCTGCACCGCCAGCACCAAATCCACTGCCGGGTGAAAGGAGAATGCCTGCTTGGTCTAAGAGATAGCTTACGAAATTCCGATCGCCCATTTCTTCATACTCGCGAGGAATCTTTGTCCAAAGAAAGAAGGATGCAGGTGACTTTTTAACCTCCCAGCCTAACTTTTGCAGCTCTGGGACAAAATAATCCATGCGCTCCTGATAGCGTTTCGTCTGCTCAGATGCGTAGTATTCCATCTGCTCCAGCGCATCTATGGCCACACATTGGAAGGGCAGGAACATTCCAAAATCAACATTGAATTTCATAGTTCGCAACCCCTGCAATACGTGTTTATTTCCTACAGCAAAGCCAATACGCCATCCTGCTACATTGCAAGATTTACTTAAGCTATATAGCTCAACAGCGACATCCCTGCCTCCCGGTAAAGAAAGAATACTAGGAACCTCAGCACCATCATAAGAGATTTCAGCATAGGCTAAATCATGGATGATCACAAAATTAAATTCCTTTGCCAGAGCAATGGCTTCTGCCAAAAACTCTTTCGATAACACAGTTGCTGTTGGATTCCCAGGTGAGCAAAGGACCATCACCTTGGCTTTTTGCAAATCTTCCTGAGAGATCTGTGATAAATCTGGTACAAAGGTTTCTTTTTCACATGGAAAATAGATAGGAACTCCGCCTACTAAATGTAAACAATTCGTATAAACGCTGTAAGAAGGGGAGGGGACGAGGACGCTGTCTCCTTCATCTAATAGAGCAGACAGTAGATAATAAATTCCTTCTTTTGTCCCCAATACATCTAAAACCTCTGTTTCATCACATAAGCTGACTTTGAATCGGCGTGCGTAATAAGCGGCAGCCGCCTTTTTTAGCTTTTTCCCGACGTCTGGAGTAAAATCACCATAGCCATGATAACTGGGATTTGAGATATATTCCTTCAGCTTTTCCATCAATTCTGGATTCGGGGAACCATCTGGATTTCCGATGGCTAAGTTAATAACAGGGCGTGTTTGCCTTTGTAATTGCTCCTCAATAAAGCTAAATGCATCCTCTGGCAGGGTTTGGATATAGGTTCTTGCCATGTAAAGGCTCCTTTCCCGATCATTTTTTAACCTTCCTGATAAAAGAATTAGCGGATTGGTTTTTCTAGGAGACGATTTTCCACTACAATTTCTCCTGAAATCACTTTCATTTCAAATTCATAGATGCAGGAGGCTAATTTACTGACAATCTCTGAGATATGATCCTCTGAAAATAATGACATTGGATAAAGTAAAAATGCAGTCTTCATGCTATCGTCTGGATTCACTTTAAATTCTGGTACAATACTAATTAATGGAACCTCATGCCCTTTATTGGTTTCATTCCAGCAGTATTGAATGAATGTTTTCGCAATTTGGTTTGTATCGAAGTGGGAGGAATGTAAGCGAATCCGATTAAAGGCAATCTGAAACACAAGCTCCCATCCTAAAGAGGCATCATTAATGACAGAGATACCGCTTACTTTTTCAAGCGCATCCTTAAATTTCATATGTAACGTATGTAGCTGGACTAAATATTCCTGAAATCCCACTCTTCCTAACCGGTTCATTGCCACCCAAGCGGCGGCGATCCCATTAGCAGGACGAGAATTTTCGATGGTATAGCGATAGGCGCGGAAGTTACCGAATTCATAGTCGGATTCTCCATAGGTATAGGAGCCTTCATTTAAATGGTTAAAGCATTCATCCGTTTTGGAAACAAAAAAACTTGTTGAATAGGGGCACAAACCATTTTTGTGCATATCGACACCAAACGAATCAAATCGAGAAACACCTTTTACCTTTTCTACTACTCGCTTAATTTTGCGGCGAATTTCAGCATTTTCGATTTTTTGTTCCCATTCGTTATCCCTTACTCCCATAAAAGTAAACCACAGCCAGCCAATAACGCTATCTAAATGAAAATAGGGAAAATAGGTTTGCTTCGTTTCTGCAAATACCTGCTCAACACACTGATATACCTCATTCGTATCATCACAAGCGAAGTTAATCGTGGTTCCACCGCAACATACAACGGCGGCAATTCGCTTTCCTTTAGCGAGCTGCTCGTGCAGAACCTGTTTTAGCTTCGTTACATCCATGCGCCAATCCTCTGTAGTACCAATACGGATGCATTGATCCGCTCCTAAACCAAGTATGGAACAAACATGCTCAACACAATAATGTGCGCCTTCATTTGTTAGGACCACGAGATCATTGGGAATCCCTTCACGTCTTGATTCAGGAGCGATTTTGGAAATGGCTGATTTAATCGCGTAGAAAAGTGTTAATTTCCCACCATTGCAAGAAATCCCATGTGCTTGCTCCCAGCCTACTAAACGGCCAATGGCTCTTGCTATGCGTTGCTCAAATAATATTGTTTTGCCACCAAAGGCATCCATTAAACTATTGGAATTATATAATTGTGTCATTGTTGTCGCTGCCACAGTATCTAACAAGGGTGAGGGCACCATATTAAAGAGCGAATAGGGGGAGTGCGGACGAATACTGCCTTCAAACATTTCAGAAAGGCTATGAAAGACCTCTTCTGTATGTTTTCCCGTTTCCGGCATATAGCTTTTTTCTAGATCTTCCTTATAATGAAAGGTTTGGGCAGAAAATTTTGGATTTAGATGATTCATAGCCTGAAGCTGTTTTTGAAGGAGGGCTGTCTTATTGAAAAATGTCTCTACATTATCTTCGTATGGAAGTAAAAATTCTGTTTCTGGCTTTATGTTTTTGATCATTTCGAAACCTCCAGTAAGAACTGCTAACTATCTTGTGATTTATACATCAACCATTTAGATTTTGACTCAAGGGAGATCGTAAGCGATTTTTTTGTCTGTATGAAGGCTGTTATCTTATGTGGTATCCCTCCTATGCTCAGATGAAGAACGAAATCTTGCATTGTGCTATGCATATAATTTCAATAAATAGCAAATGATCATACTTTTTGAAATTATATTGCTTATAATATAACCTGAAATAGGCTAATTTGTCGATATTTGTATTTAGTCATAATGAAATGAATTTATTTTTGTTAAACTCTTCTGAATTTTTGTTTATGTTTATTTATGAGGAGTATCAAGCAGGTCTTATGGAATCGCAACGATAAAAAGAGGCGGAGTAAGCCTAGGGCATCCTTTGAAAATAAAAAAGCCCGCACATAACATGCGAGCTATTTGTCGTGATCCTGTTGTTGTTGATTTGCCAGATAGCGCAGGTAACGGATGTGTTCCAGCACCTTTTTTCTATCTTCTTCTGATAGCTGTTCTAATTCGGATAAATATAAGGCTTCAAAATCGGAATAGGGACTAGAAGCTTCCTTAACAAGCTTCGTATGCTTGTTGCCAAATAGCATGTAGTCAGCAGAAACGTCTAAGGATGTAGAGAGTCGATAAATATCATCATGATTGGGATTCGTGTAAGCTCTCTCCCAGTTAGAAATGACTTGTGCTGAGACGTTTACACGAGCAGCCAATTCCTGCTGCGTCCATTTTTTCTTTTTCCGCAGCTCTTTGATTCGTTGACCGATCAATGGCATTCTCGTCACCTCTTTAAAAAAATAATATCAGCAACTAACGAATGAAGATAGTTTATTAACGGAATTTGAGAAAGTGAAGAAAAAAGAGCATTGACAGTAACGTGTTCCGTTATTATGATATAGCTATAGGCTCCTAAAAATTGGAATGAGAGGTGCTACATATGGTTCATCAGAATGTCGAGAGAATCAGGCGGGCAAAAGGAATCACTAAGACGCATTTGGCAAAGATATTAGGTCTTTCATTACAAGGATACAGACATATTACGTGCGGGCAGGTGAGGCTTGATGTAGAACGCTTGCAGATTATTGCAAATGTATTAGACGTTGAACCAGGCATTTTTTTTGATGATAAACTAACGGATTCAGTTATAAAATCTATGAACCAATCTAAAACAGCTTGAGAGCGAAAGAATCGTTAGAAATAACGGTAGAAGCTACAAAGGTGGGGAATGGATGAAAGGATTGGCTTTCCAATACCAAACGTTTGGGGAAGGAATGAGAAAACGCAGACAGGACAGGAATTTAAGCCTGTCACAGCTATCCAAAATGACAGGAGTCAGCAAGGGGGTGATATCAAAAATAGAGTGTGGGGAAACCCGCAAACCCGAATGGCGAACCATTAAACCGCTAGCTATTTCCCTACAGATTCCGTGGGAAGAAGTCATTGGCTATTATGCAGAAGTGGAACGGCGCCCTAAGATTTTACTTGATTTGCTCTCCAAATCCATTTCATTACGACAAACCCCACTGATTAAAAAAGTAGCGCTGCGTTTTATTCAACTGCCAACTGAGGATAGTTACGAGCTCATGGAAAAGCTGTATGAGTGCTCCCGTTTGGTTCATGATCTTCCCAGCCGTCTCACTTTATTCAATCTCATCGTAAGCTACGCTAGGGAAAGAGGGATGCAGAAATATCTAGCTAAAGGTCTGTTGCAAATTTATTTGGTGCAGCGGCAGGATTTAAAGAAGCTGGAAGAATCCTTTCAAATGGGAGAGGAGGTGTTGCATTACATTGTATTTTTGGCGCAGGAGGAAAGGATTGATTTCCTTTATAAATTTGCCCTGCAAGCCTATGCATTAAAGAAGTACGAAAAATGTATCGCCCTTAGTAAAGCAGGGATTCGAGAGGATCAGGGCAGTAGTGAATTAAAAGCGAGAGGCTATCTAGCTATGATTAATTCCCTTTCACGATTAGGGCGATACAAAGCTGTAGAGCGGCACCTAGAGCAATTTCAACAGCTTCCTTATTCTTTTGTAACTGAGGCAACCTTACTAACAAGAGCGATTTTACACGCAAGGCGACAAGAGTATCAATTTGCTATCCCATTACTCAAAGAGTGTTTAGACACAAGCAGTCCGTCTTCTAAAATTCATGTGGTAAATGAGCTTCTGGATATTTTCCTTACCATTAATAATGTGAAAGCCTGCGAAGAGTTATTTCATCAAGAAAAAGAGTGGCTGTATGTGAACCTGCAAACACCGTACAAGCATTTATCGGTAGGGAAATATTATCGGTTTAAAGGATTTCATCAAATGAAGGCAGGCTATGTGGATGAGGGGTTTGAGAGTTACAGCAAGAGTCTGCTGGTCTATGCAAAACTAAATGCTTTTTTTGAAATGAATGAATGCATCAATGATATCTTGGCTCATTTTGTAGCTTGCTCCAAGGCTATAACGGTAAAGCAAATCGAACAATTGCAACGTGTGTATCAACAGATTGTTTCTGAAAACTATCAGAGTAGGGGTGCGTAATCTATGAAAAAAGTAATAGGTATGCTTTTGATGTCTGTAACAATGCTTGTAACGGTCACACTTACTGATTCAGTGGTTCCTACATCAAGCGGGACAAGCCTTCAGGTTCAACCATCTGATTATGATCCAGGCTATTAAAATCTGCGTTTTGTAAAGCTGTAAATCAGCGAAACACAGGAGCGTTTGCCAGAAAAGCGCTCCTGTGTAAAAAGGGTAGTAGCAGATGGACGTTTCGGTTATGAGGATAGGCTGTACGGAAACCTAAGTAGAAAAGAGCGGCCGTTTCCAGCTATCTAAGGCCGAAGATAGTCCGATCGAATTTACGAGGTCTACAGGAGGTACAGCTTTAGCTACAAATAGATACGATTGCTTAAAAGGAGTGGTTACATGATTGATCGTAATCATGTTAGGGCGCGATCCATACGTAAGGAAATTGAACATCGTCT
This sequence comes from Brevibacillus sp. 7WMA2, assembly GCF_010748895.1. Classification (NCBI taxonomy): domain Bacteria; kingdom Bacillati; phylum Bacillota; class Bacilli; order Caryophanales; family Paenibacillaceae; genus Brevibacillus; species Brevibacillus sp. 7WMA2. Next base: position 2,594,227 of record NZ_CP048799.1, on the reverse strand, counting down.
CCAATTACATGACTACACTCTGAGTAAATTAAGTGAGTTATCCCATATCAATAATGGGCATCTAAGTGGTTTTTTGAATGGAAATCCTGGCAGGACATTAACGGTTGCACAATTAGATTCAATTGCAAATGTATTTGATGAGCCTCCTGGCTGGCTGTATGACTTGTATATTGATGAATGCTTTCCAAAGGGAAGAGTATCTAGGAGAAGAGTATGTCCCTATCTGATTAGATGTGCCGAGCTAGACAGACATGACTGCATTCAGCCCGTTGTCTCAGCCTTATTGGAGCAACGCAAAAACATCGAAATCCTTTTTTATGTAGCCGAACAGCTATTTCAACATGGGAGGCAGGAAGAATCAATCTACTTTTATCAGTTAGTGATTGATAATGAAAAGGACAGCTATTCAGACCGATTTATTATGAGTCACTATCGTTTATTTCGTTCCTTGCAGGAAACCGATATGGAGGAAAACTGGAAAGCTGTTATCCGATTTGAAGCATATCGCAAAAGATTATCTGAGCGTCATCAGTTGGATGCACTTCTACAGCTAGCTAATGTATGCTTTACATTACATAAGTGGAAAGAAGTGGAGAAGTACGGAGATGAACTAAGGAAATTAGCTGCTCTGGTTTACCAAAAGGAACTTTCCAAGCTAAAGAATAATCGATACTATCAGCCACTTAAAACCGAGCGTCATTTGGTCGTTTATTATGGACAGGGATATCTGTTAAAGGCAGTGTCTCTGGAAAAACAAGGGCATTACGAACAAGCCAAGGAATATGTCTCTGGCTACGCTGATCTTAGCTGGTTTGAACTGCTAGACGATTCTGGACAAGAAGAGGTCGAAAAATTCAATCTGTGGGCTACCGCAAACATGTATACATTAGACATGCTCATGGGAAATACAAGTGTTCTCGCTGACTACATTGCCTTCCTTGAGGATCACCCTACGGAAATATTATCCGGCGTAGTAACAATTATGAAATCAGCCAACCAGCATGGTTTTTTAATAGATCATCTATTAGAGAAATTTTCGGCAGAAATACGTACCTTTGAACATTCCCATGATTCCATTTGTGTAGATCGACATCTCCGGTTTCGATATGATCTGGCTATTTACCATTTTCAAAATGAACGGTTTGAAAGTGGAATAATAGATACTCTCCGCTGTCTGGATTTGTCCATCGTGATGAATAATCAGAAGAAGTTTATCCAATGTGTAACACTTTTTGAAGCATATAGATATCACGCCACAGAACTACAAAAAAGAGAGTATAAAAAATTGTTGGAGGAGGTGAGAAAGGATGAAGGGATTTTTGCTATCGCTAGTAATGGCTTTTGGAATGTTTAGTCAAGTAGCAGATGTAGAAGTAGCTAAAGCAGAACATTCTGTAGTTCCCTATGAACATGGCGTAGGTGGTTAATTCTTGTTTTTCATTTGGAAAGCACTCCTTTTATCAGGAGTGCTTTTCTTTGGTTTATCAATAGATTTTTCGCTATCCTTTTACGACACCAAGAGCGAAGCCGTCATAACCTTTGCTCCCCACGGTTTGGATAGCCGTTGCTTCAATGCGGGGCTCAGCAGCTAGCAGATCAAAGAATTGTCGAATGCCCTGAATACGATCATCTCCATTCTCGGGATCGATCACTTCTCCATTACGTACCACATTATCTCCCAGAATAATTGCCCCTGGATTGCAAAGCTGTAAAGCCCATTGTAAATAATGAGGGTTGTTTTGTTTATCGGCATCAATAAAAATCATATCGAAGCCCGTCAGCCCTTTTTCTTGAAGGGTCGGGAGTGTTTCTAGTGCAGGGCCTACAAGAATGGTTACTTTTTCAGTGAGCCCCGCTTTTTTTATATTCTCTTTCGCGACTTGAGCGAATGGTTGCTCATATTCTAAGGAGATAAGCTGACCATCTTCTGGCAAGGCACGAGCAAGCCAGATACTGCTGTAACCACCAAGTGTCCCTATTTCTAAAATTTTCTTTGCCCCTCTTATTTTGGCGAGCAGGTATAAGAACTTCCCTTGGTTTGGTGCGACATCAATGGCAGGCATGCCGGCATTAGCATTTGCTTGGAGAACTCCTTCTAGAATTGGATCAGACGGAAGTAGCATACTGTTAAAATACTGATCAACCTCAGCCCATTTGGTAGGTGCTTGCATGTCAATCATCCTCCTTTAATCTGATAACAGCAATTTCTTTATCTTGAATCTGCTTCTAGTGTAATACAGGATGAAAAATAAAACGCATAAAAAGAGATTTTTTTTCGAATGGTTCGTCGAATATAAATGAATAAGCAAAAGATCAGGATTGTCCAGAACATCTTTGAAGATTGGAGGTACGGAATGCAGGACAACAAAAAAAGGCGCTCCTTCCAAGCGCCTTTTCCTCTTCCTATTGACCAATAATCATCCGCTCTTTTGGATAATGATAACGAACAGACGGGGCATCCTTTTTTAAGAATAGTAATAGGTTGATAATCCCAATCCGTCCAATCACCATCATGATGATGAGAATGAGCTTACCAGGTGTGCTTAGTTCCGAAGTAATCCCCATCGACAAGCCAGTTGTACCAAAGGCCGAACAGACTTCAAATAAAATGGCCTGCATCGACAGGTCCTCGAACCACACCATGAAAATAACTGCCGTGAACACCATGATGATTGCGACAAAGAACACCATAAACGATTTGATGACATCTTCTTGGACTAGCTCACGACCAAATACTTTTACATCCTTTTGTCCACGCATATAAGTATATATGGTCGCAATTAGAACGAAAAACGTAGTTGTCCGAATCCCGCCCCCCACACTGCTTGGAGAAGCCCCGATAAACATCATGCCGGATAGCATGACAAGGGTAGGGGTGGACAGTAAGCCGATATCCATCGTGGCTAAACCGCCGCTTCGTGTAGAAACAGATTGGAACAGGGAGTAAAAAAGTGCCTCATGCCAGGTTTTATCCTGTAAAAAGGCATTCTTTTCAAAAAAGTAAAAGAGCAGTGTCCCAACCACGATTAGTGTGAAGAAAGTCAAGGTTGTTACCTTTGTGAATAAGGAAAACGTAAAGCGATATTGACCTTGTCGATGAGTTGCGTAGCTGACCAGTTCTATCAGCACAGGAAACCCGATCGCTCCACAGATGATGAGGATCATATTGATGCTTTGGACAAAATAATCCCCCGAGAAGCTGAGCAGGGAATTACCAAAGATATCGAATCCAGCATTGGTAAATGCACTAATGGAAACAAAGTAGCCATAATAGTAGGCGGTATACCAATCAGTCTGATAGCCAGTCCAAAAGAAATAACTGCCTAGCAGTAGCGTACCGATTAGCTCAATTAAGATGGTGAGCAATAAAATACTTCGCGTTAATTTGACCAATCCCGATAGAGTGGGACGATTGTGGTCCGTAGCAATCCATTTTCTTTGTTCTAAGCCGATTCGTTGTCCAAGCATCATCCATAAAAAGGTACCTAAGGTCATAATGCCGATTCCACCTATTTGAAAGAACAAGGTGAGTAAAATAATTCCGCTCTGATTAAACACTTCACTAATTTGGATGACGGTTAGACCCGTTACGCTAATCGCACTGGCTGCCGTAAACAAAGAATCTACAAAAGTTATAGATACGCCAGGCTGGTGAAAGATGGGTAACCAGAGAAGTAATGCAGCGAGGATAACACTGCTAAGATAAAACATGACAATAATTTGTACGGAGCTTAAGCGCCGTTTTTTATAAGAGAGCAGCAACTCGCTTACCTCCTGAGTAAGTAATACAGGTAATTCTACCGAAAAACATTGTAACAAGCAAAACGAGTTTTTAACAGGTGCAAAAAAAAGAAGCCCTCTTTTTAACAGACAAAAAGGGCTTCTTTTGATGAACAAATCTCTATAATTATTGTGGATTCGTGGTCCAAATTCCAGATGTTTTAATGAAGACACGCTCAGGCAAGCGCAGGGTGGCTAAGGCTAGCTCTGCTACATCCTCTGGTTGCATCATGTTGTCTTCTGCACCGATTTTTAGACCGGCATTAACAGCTAGCTCGGTGTTGACAGTACTTGGAGTTAGCGCTGTGACGCGAATGTTGTGTTTGCGCACCTCTTGCAATAGGGATTCTGTAAAGCCCATTACGGCGAATTTAGAAGCGCAATACGCAGAGCCTGTCGCAAAACCGCGTTCTCCAGCAGTAGAAGCTACATTGATGATATTTCCGCTGTTTTGAGCGATCATATCAGGCAATGCCGCATATGTCATGTAGTAGGTTCCAAACAAATTCACAGCAACGATGCGTTCCCACTCTGCTGGGTCCATGTCTGTAACTGTACCGAAAGTAGCAGTACCGGCATTATTGATCAGGATATCTATAGAACCAAGCTCTGCTTTCATTTTGGCATACGCGGCTTCCACATCACTGCGTTTTGAAATATCAGCAGTTGCAATATGAACTGTAACACCATAGGTTTTGGCAAGCTCAGTAGCTAACTCCTGTAGATCAGATTCTGTGCGGGCGACCAAACCTAGATGGGTTCCTTCTTTTGCCAAAGCGACGGCAATCGCACGTCCAATTCCTTTTCCTGCTCCGGTAATTAACGCTTTTTTTCCTTTAAAATCCATGTCGGCAATCCTCCCATTTTTAACTTAGTATAAATGATGATACGAAAATGCCTTTTGTTATGTCAATTTTGTAAGTGCAACTAGTTGTTATAGCTGGATAAAAAGCATGATACACTATAATCCATAAGCCCATTATACACGATTTCACATGAAGTCTTGAAGATGAATCGGGCTAAACAAGGATAGATACTGTACGAGGGAATGGTGAAAAGGTATGGACAAACAGGTTGTTGTGATTACAGGGGCAGGAAGCGGGTTAGGTGCTTCTTTAGCGAAACGTTACTCGGAGCAAGGCTTTCATGTTTGCTTGCTAGGACGAACCAAGGCAAAGCTTGAACGGATAGCTGAGCAATTGACTGGCAGCTATTCCATCCACGAAGGCGATGTTGTGAATAAACAAGCCATCATGGAAATCATGGACGCCATTCTCAATGCGTATAATAGAATTGATGTATTGATCAATAATGCGGGGACAGGAAGCTTTGATTTGGCTGAAAACCTCACCGAGGAAGCTGTTCACCACATGATTGATATTAATCTAAAAGGAACGATTTTTAGTACTCAGGCAGTAGTAAAGCAAATGAAAGAGCAGAATTACGGAACGATCATTAATATCGTATCTACGGCCGGTAAAGTAGGAAAAGCAAATGAGTCCGTATACTGTGCCAGCAAATTTGGTGTGAGAGGCTTTACAGAGAGCTTAGCCATTGAGCTAAAAGAGACGCCTATACAAGTAGTCGGAATCTACATGGGAGGCATGAAAACGGAATTCTGGGATGGTATTTTCACGGAAGAACGCATGAAGCACCTGATGGAACCAGATGATGTTGCTGATGTTATTATGGCAAATGTAAAGCCAAGACAACGCCTAGTGGTATCTGAAGTGGTCATTCAAAACCAAAAATAAAATGAATCATCTGATTGTAGTGGCGGACAAGCCTATTGTGTAAATATCCTTGCTGTTCTCTTTGTCTACAGGAAGAGAGCATTGGCTAATTGAGACACCTTTCATCTCTAATGAGAGAAAGCGTGTCTATTTTTATTCTCTTTTACGACGAAAATGGCCCAAATCATTACTAGCAATGACAGACCAGTGCGTCCATTGCGCTAACCTTGATTTTACAGCGATTTTACGTGCACGAACGCATGGGCCAATACCGATGACTTTTGGATACTTTGCTTCATTCATAACACAAACGCATGAATATCATGCAAATACGTAAATTGAAGTCATGACAAACATGAAGTATGATACACAAAAGACAAAAGAAAACAAAACGGAGACGTAACTGATGGAATGGCAACAAATTTTATATTTTCGCAAGGTAGCACAGACGCAGCACATTACACGATCGGCAGAGCTGTTAAATGTGTCCCAACCCGCCTTAAGTAGAGCAATTGCTCGTTTGGAGGAAGAGTTAAATACGCCTTTGTTTGAGCGAAAAGGGCGAAATATCGTGCTAAATCAGTACGGGGAGCTATTCTTAAAGCGAGTGGAGCGAGCCATTCAGGAGATAGAAGAGGGGAAGCAGGAAATTCAAGACCTGATTAACCCTGATCACGGCAAAATACAGATCGCTTTTTTACATTCCTTAGGAATTGAAGTAGTCCCCGAATTTATTCGTTCGTTTCGTCTGCAATATCCACAGGTCAGCTTTCATTTACATCAAGCATCCATGGATCAGATTGTGGAACAACTCAAAACGGGTTTAATTGATATTGCCCTGTTTTCCATGTTAGAGCCAATAGATGAGGTGCATTGGGAGCCTTTAATTACAGAGGAGCTGTTTCTCATTGTTTCCAAGACGCATCCTTTGGCAAATCGGACACAGATCGAGCTAAAGGAGATTGCCAATGAACCTTTTATTTCCTTCAAGCAGGGGTATGGTCTGCGAACCTTGACAGATACGCTTTGTAAGCAAGCTGGCTTTACTCCCGCTATCACCTTTGAAGGAGAGGAGATTGCTACAATAGCTGGTCTGGTGGCCGTTAAATTGGGAGTAAGTCTTGTTCCAGATGTAAACGTGCTGGATAAATCGAAGGTATCACTCTTACGTGTGCTAGATCCAGGCTGTGAACGAACCATTGGACTCGCATGGAAAGAAAAGCGTTATTTGTCTCCTGTTGCAAGAAGGTTCATCTCATTTGTAAAGGAACATTATATCTAATCTGTTTAAGACATTAACGGAACCCATAGCTACGTTTTCTAACTGAATAATAAAGAGAGAGGATTTACATCATGAGTTATATCAAGCAAGGGTCAAGCGCATTTCGCAGAACCAACATAGCGTTGTTTGCAGGAGGGTTAAATACATTTGCTATTCTGTACTGCACACAGCCTTTGTTACCTGAATTCACGAAGGAATTTCAGGTTTCTCCAACGCTGGCCAGTCTTTCCTTATCTGTAACCACGATGGCTTTAGCCATAAGTTTGTTATTTCTCGGTTCATTGTCAGAGGCGTGGGGACGCAAACCGATTATGATTGTTTCCTTGATTGGAGCTTCGTTGTTGGCAGTGTGTACGGCATTTAGCTATCAATTTCAAATATTACTTGGCATTCGAATACTGGTCGGAATGGTTCTCGCTGGGTTACCGGCTATTGCCATGGCTTATCTGGGTGAAGAAATTGACAAAAATAGCTTAGGCGTAGCAATGGGGCTATATATAAGCGGAAATTCGATTGGTGGAATGGGCGGACGAATCATCACAGGGACGCTAACCGATTTGTTTAACTGGCATGTGGCTCTGATTGGAATTGGTGTGTTGAGCCTCTTGTGTACGATTTTGTTCTGGATTATGCTTCCACCCTCCAGACATTTTTCACCGCGCAAACTAGAGGTAAAGACATTAGCAAAATCACTTTGGAGCCATTGTACGGACCAGCGCTTGCTTTATTTATATGGACTTGGCTTTCTGCTAATGGGCAGCTTTGTGACGTTATATAATTACATCGGCTATCAGTTGGTTGAGCCGCCATATTCCCTTTCGCAAACAATCGTTGGCTGGATTTTTATTGTGTATTTAGTCGGTACGTTTAGCTCTACTTGGATGGGTAAGATGGCAGACAGACTTGGGCGCGCTAAAATGCTGTGGATGTCTTTAGTTATTATGTTTGGGGGCATTGGACTTACATTGGAGCCCCATTTATTTAGTAAAATTGCGGGAATTGCAATCTTTACATTTGGCTTTTTTGGCGGGCATTCGATCGCCAGCAGCTGGGTAGGTAGATTAGCTACTCATGATAAAGCACAGGCTTCCTCCTTGTACCTATTCTTCTATTATGCTGGATCGAGTTTAGGTGGGACGTTTGGTGGTTTGTTCTGGTCGTTATTTGGATGGGCCGGAGTTGTTGGAATGATTGGGGGATTTATCGTGATTGCCTTCGTATTGCTTATGAAGCTCTCTCATGTAGAGCAGTCTCCAGCAGCATTACGTATTCAGTAATTCTTCATTTTGCAAAATAAAAAGCGTTTCATTAGATAAAAAAGGAAAAGGATAGGAGCCAATGTGCATCCTGTCCTTTTCACATTTCTAACAAATATGGTCTGTCATCTATCTCTAGATAGAATTTACTTTACCAATTTATGCCGTAGGGCTAGTACTACAGCTTGCGTACGGTCATCGACATTTAATTTTTGTAAAATACGATGGACATGTGACTTTACAGTGCCTTCAGAGATAAAGAGATTTTGGGCAATTTGATCATTGCGGTAGCCGAATGCTAATTGTTGCAAGACATCCTGCTCTCGTTCTGTCAGTTCATCTAGGAGTACCAGGTTATTCTCTTCGGGATATATCTCCTGTGCTTTGTCTGTATGAGTTGTGGCGGTCGTTTCCGATTTTTGTTTCTTTAATACCTCAGCTAATGCCTTAGCAGCCGTTGCTGTGTGAAAAGAAGCTTCCCCATTGTAAGCACGGCGAATTAAGTCTAGCATCTCCTGAGAATCAGCATCCTTTAGCATATAACCAACCGCACCTGCTAGAATGCCATCCACAACGTAATCATGGTTATCGAATGTCGTTAATATGAGAACCTTCACTTTCGGGACATGTTTTACAATTTCGCGTGTCGCTTCAATACCTGTACACTTGGGCATTTGTACGTCCATGAGAATGACATCAGGCCTCAGCTCGCAAGCTAGATTGATAATCTCTTCTCCATCCGCCGCTTCTCCAATTACCTCCATATCCTCTTGAACATTAATGACATACCCAAGACCCTGTCTGATCATCTTTTGATCGTCTGCCAGCATGACTCGAATCTTTTGATGTTTATGATCTACCATAGCAGCTATGTGTTCCCTTCTAAAGATGAATGATGGTAAGGAATTGTTGCAGTAATTTCAAAGCCAAATGGTTCCCTCATCTGATATTTCAGCGTTCCGTTTACTTTCGTGATACGTTCTCTCATGCCAGATAAACCAAAACCAGGTTCAACCCCTTCCTGAGAACGATTTTGGCCGTTGTCGTGAATGGATAAAACGATGGAATCAGCTATCTTACTAATTTCAACCCATATGGCGGTGGCATTGGAATGACGCAATGTATTCGTAATCGCTTCTTGTAGAATTCGATAAAAAACAATCGTTACCTCGTTTGTTAAATCGATCTCTTCCTCATTCGTGACAAACGTACAGGACAGGTCCGTATTTTTCTCTGTTTGCGACAAAAGAGCTTGTAATGGCGTTAAGCCAAACGTCCGCTTGTCGACTGCAAGGGTATGAACGGAGCCGCGGATATCCTCCAAGCTTTGCTTGGCTACATCCAACATATTGTTGACCGCCGTCTGTGCATCATTTGGTCCAGACTTCAGCATATAGGTAAGCGCATGTAGCTGCACGATGAGAGAGGTAAGACTGTGACCTAACGAGTCATGAATATCACGCGCGATTCGATTTCGTTCCTCCAACACGGCTACTTGCAATGTATTTACAGTCATTTCCTGCAATTCATTATGTGCATCCTGTAGTTTTGTATGTGCGATTTGCAATTCTTTTAAATGCTGCTGATTTAATTGATACGCTTCATGGTGGGAACGATACCCGCGTGCACCCAGATAACACCCAATAAAGGAAAGTAAAAAAGGAGCAACATGCGTGGTGTAGCTATGAGTGATCCAGATGAGTAATACACAGGTAACCACTCCAAAAAAGGTGGCTAACGGTAACGAATATTTTTTATCGATGCGCAGGCCGATGATAATCCCAAGCAGGATGATCATGCCAAACCCCTCAGGACCCAGATAAATGCCTTTAAATAGGGTAACGCCCCCAACTAGTAAAAGAATGACAGTCATTTTTATGGAGGGCAGTTGAATAGAAGAGGTCCAAAATAAGATCAAATACCCACAGAACAGTAATACGGAAAACACAAATTGTATAGGTGATTCATGATTATAGGAGTTTGGTAGCCATGTCAAAAGAGATAAGGCTAAGAACCAGACCAGTAAGAGTCGTTTGCGGAGGGCCTTAGTTATGTTATCAATCAAAGAATAGCCCACCCTTCTTCAAATTTTTCGATCGTTTGTTCACATTCTATTGTAGCATGGGGTGTCATCTATCTCTAGATAGACGAGCCAGTGCTACGGTTTTCCATCCCTCGGTAGATTTGCCCATTTCAACTTGCCGCTACAATGAAACCTGTGACATTTCGTATCGCGAACAATTGATTAACGGCAGGAGGTGGCTTGGATGGAAGAGTTGATTACCATGGCGAAGCTTCTCAAAGAAGCGAGTGCCCTTTTTACATGGATCACACGTGAAGAACTCGAAAGCAAAGATATCACCTGGCAGCAAGTGCTGATTCTGGAGCAAGTTGTGCACGACCCGAAAACCATTGGGGAAATCAGCAAGGCTGTTAGTCTTTCGTACAGTACGGTATCTGGATTAATTGATCGCCTAGAACGAGATAACATCGTCATAAGGCTCAAGGATAAAAAGGATAAACGATTGGTTTGGGTTGCGATGTCCCCACGATTCGATCATGCGAATGAATTCGCGGGACGCCAAGCGGAAATGGAGACGTTTGAGCAACAGACGACTCAGATGATTTCATCCCTCCATGTCTTGCAAGAAATGTATACAACCAAAAAAAGAATAACGAGTTAAGACATTGGTGAGGTGAAAAAGAGTGAATATATCTGAAGTGTCGGTCAAACGACCTGTTCTCATTATCATGTTGACCCTGGCAGTCATGATTTTTGGAATCGTTTCTCTGCCAAAATTGGCTATTGATTTGTATCCAGAGCTGAATTTTCCAGTTGCCGTTGTCGTGACATCTGTGGATGGCGCGGCACCGAGCGAGGTAGAGAAGCTGGTAACGAAACCGATAGAAAGTGCAGTAGGAACTGTTGCTAATTTAAAGGAAGTATCATCTATTTCGATTCAAGGAGCATCACAGGTTATTCTCAGCTTTAATTGGGGGACCGATTTAGATCAAGCTACATTGGAATTGCGGGAGAAGGTTGATCGAGTGCGACAACTGCTCCCATCCTCAGCGAAATCTCCACAGGTTCTGCGGATTGATCCGAATAGCACGCCGATTATGACATTTGCCCTAACAGGCGAGGATGATGTTAATCAATTGAAGAAGATAGCAGAGGACTCCATTCAAAACCGCTTAGAAAGAATTGATGGTGTAGCTGGAGTAAATCTGGTCGGTGGTCAGGATCGCGTGGTTGATGTGGTGCTCGACCCTGCTAAAATTTCGTCGTATGGATTAACCATCGACCAAATTCAGCAGGCGATTGCCAGCAACAACCTGTCCGGTTCAGGTGGTGCCGTACGTGAAGGAGATGGCAAATATAACATTCGAGTTCAGGGTGAGTACGATAGTGTAGCTAAAATCGGACTAACACCTATTCGCATGGGAAATGGCTCCCTTCGCCTGCAAGATATTGCTACCATCAACGATACTACGGCGAAAATTAATCAGTTCAGTTACGTTAATGGGAAACCAAGCTTAGGCATTACCATTACAAAGGCATCTGGTGGAAATACCATTCAGGTAGCGGATGCTGTAAGTCAGGAATTGAAAGAGATTAAGAAGACCTTACCTTCCCAGTTACAACTAACAACTACGCTGGATTCGTCCACGTTTATTAAAGATTCAATCTACACCACAGCAGAGCATGCCTTGTTCGGTGGATTGTTTGGGATTATTATTTTGTTCTTCTTCTTAGGTAGCTTCCAATCAATGATTGTTGCGATCATCGTGCTACCCATCTCGATCATCTCCACCTTCTTGCTGATGTATGCGACCGGTCAAACGATCAATCTGATTTCCCTATCAGGGCTGACGCTCGGACTGGGTTCACTGGTTGACTTCGCGGTCGTAATGCTGGAGAACATTTTCCGACAAAGGGAAAAAGGGAAAGGCATGGTAGAAGCTGCGTTAGATGGTTCCAAGGAAGTGGGTACTGCAGTAATGGCTTCTGCTTTGGCGCAGATATGTGTATTCCTGCCAATTGCGCTGGTTGACGGTATTGCAGCAGAAATTTTTAGACCCCTAGCTCTAACCGTTGTGTATTCTCACATTGCCGCTTTGGTCTTTTCCATTATCCTAGTACCAATGTTAAGCTCACGGATACTCAAAAAAGTACCAGAGCATAACAATCGGGAAGGATATCGTGGAATGAACCCGGTAATCTGGTTCAATATTGGATTTCACAAGGTAGAAAAAGGCTATAAAAGGCTGTTAGATTTTTCGCTGAATCACCGTAAAACAGTAGCGATTGTTACGGTTGCCATGATGATCGGTTCTGTAGCGCTGACTCCATTAGTTGGGGCAGAATTTATGCCATCGATGGATCAGGGACAAGTTACAATTGATATTAAGATGCCTAACGGTAGTGTTTTGGAAGAAACAAAGAAGGTAGCCCAACAAGTGGAAAAGATAGCAGCGCAAGTACCGGAGCTGGATATTCTGAGCACCTCGATTGGTAGCGGTGGTTCAGCGGCCGTGGCTACCTCTACCTCTAATAAAGCAACCGTTGATTTAAAACTGGTCGACGTAAAGGATCGTAAACGCTCCACTCCGGAGATAATGGCAGATTTGCGTAAGCAGGTAGCATCGATTGCGGGTGCTGAAATTAAGGTGAAAGAACAGTCTGCTGGTATGTCCACAGGCTCGCCTTTACAGATTACCTTACGCGGTGATGATATCGAGGTTCTAAAAGATGTGAGCGGGATTATTAAGCAAGAGGTAATCAGTGTCCCGGGAACCAGTAATGTGGTGACCACCTTAGATGATACGCAGCATGAATTTGAAGTGAAAATCGATGCAGAGAAAGCAAGTATGTATGGGCTGAGCTCTGGACAGATTTTAACGGCTGTGGGTACAGCATTTAACGGACAGACGGTGACAAAGTATCGCACGGGTGATGATGAAATCAATGTGCAATTAAAATGGCCCGAGCAGTATCAGGAAGATACGAATTACTTGAATAGCTTGCGCATAACTGCACCAGGTGGCGCACAGGTAGCGTTGTCTTCTGTTGCAGAGGTGACAAAAGTAGAGGCACCGCTAACGATTAATCGCTCGAATCAGACTCGTGAAGTAAAAATCACAGGTGATTTAGCAGGACGTGATCTGAACTCAGTCACTACGGATGTACAAACGAAGCTAGACAAGCTCTCCCTGCCAGATGGCTATAAAATTGAGTACGGCGGAGAGAGTAAAGATATGATGGAGTCCTTTAGTAGTCTTGGATTGGCTGTTATTTTGTCAGTCGTCCTACTTTATATGGTAATGGCGGCCCAATTTGAATCCTTATATACGCCGTTTATTATCATGTTCTCTATCCCGCCTACCTTTGCAGGGGTTATGCTTGGCCTGTTGTTTACCAATACCTCGATCAGTGTGTCCGTGTTCATTGGATATATTCTACTGATTGGTTTGGTCGTTAATAACGCCATCGTATTAATAGATTATGCAAATCAATTGCGAGACAAAGGTATGAGTGTCAGGGATGCGATTTTGGAAGCAGGGCCTGTACGCTTGCGTCCCATTCTCATGACGACATTGACTACCATTCTAGCAATTGGTCCATTAGCTTTTGCCACAGGCTCTGGTAGTGAATCTCAAGCTCCGATGGCGATCACAGTTATTTTCGGATTAAGCTTTGCTACGCTCATTACCCTAGTGTTGGTTCCAGTCGTGTATACTTGGTTCGATGATTGGTCTTCTAAACGTAAACACAAGAAAGAACAAAAGCGACTAAAGAAACAACAAGCAGCTATTGCGGTAGCGAAGTCGTAAAGGCGAAGAGATAGAGGAGGGGGAAATGAAATTGAAAGCAAAAACAACGATGAATAAAAAAATGATTCTAGTAGCAGCATCCGCCCTGTTCTTGGTAGCGGGGTGTTCGAATCAAGCGGCAGAGAATACTCCGACAGAACAGACAGAGAGCGTAACACCGGTTCAGATTGAAATGTCTAAGCTCGGGACAGTTTCCTCTAGTGCAGGCTTTACGGCTAAATTAGCGCCTAGTCAGGATGTGCAGTTAAGTCCAAAATTGTCTGGGAAAATCACCTCCTTACCTGTTCGTTTAGGACAATATGTAAAACAAGGAGAAACTTTGTTTAGTGTAGATGAACAAGATGTGATCAATTCGATCAAACAGGCAGAAGCGGCTTATCAGGTAGCTAAGGCGAATTTAAATCAAGCAGGCAATAGCTCCAGTCAAGGTCTTGAACAAGCGAAGAATAGCTTGAGCCAAGCCCAAACAGCCCTACAGGATGCAGAACGAAATCAACAGCGGATGCAAACGCTATTTAATCAAGGCGCAATTGCTCTACAACAATATGAACAAGCAAATACACAGCTTGCTAATGCAAGAACAGCGGTTGCCAATGCGCAGGAAGGCCTGAAAGCTGCCACTCAAATGTCAGCAGTAGGTGTATCGGAGGCTTCTGTTAAGCAAGCGGCTGTGAGCTTGGAAAATGCTCGGACACAACTGGGGAATGCAGTAGTAAAAGCTCCTTTCAGCGGGTACATTTCAAGTGTGAATGGAGCGGTTGGACAGGTAGCTTCTCCACAAAGCCCTATTGTCACATTAGTTAATACCAATCCACTTGTTGTGAAGGCTAATTTGTCTGAGCAGGATATTTCACAGGTGAAGGTTGGCGATGAGGTAAAAGTGAATATCACGGCATTAGGAAAAGAAATGACAGCTAAAGTAACGGCTGTCAGCCCGGTGATGGATCAACAGCTCAAAGCCTATCCCATCGAAATATCAATCCCTAATCCAAACAACGAGCTGAAAGCAGATATGGTTGTGAACATGAATCTAGTAGGGCAACAAGGAAAAGGACAGGAAAAGGTAGTTGTTCCTCGCAAGGCCGTGTTCGATCGCGATGGGAAGCAGTATGTTTACATCGTAGAAGGCGAGATCGCAAAGCAAGTCGCGGTAACCACAGGAGAAGGCTCTAGCGAATCCATCGAAATCCTGACAGGAATTAAGGCAGATCAACAAGTCGTCGTAAAAGGACAGACACTGTTGAAGGATGGAAGTAAGGTAACGATCCAAAAGTAAGAATAACCGAAGATATAGACAAAATCATCTCTCGAAAAAAGCTGTCACATTCTATTGTGCCAGCTTTTTTCATGGAAATAATATAGGTATAATTCAAGCTACTAGCTCCTGTTGAAGAAGAGCGAGAAGCCATCACTATGGAAGGCTCAAAGCGAGCTAGAGTTGTTATTGATAAGAAGACAAAGCAGCTTGTCTCTGCTGATGTGAAATTACAAGTAAGTGAAATCGATCAGGCAATTCTCAACAAAGCCATACAAGCACGTAAGGAAATTGACCCGAAACGAGACTATACATTTGAAAAGGTGGTACGGGCCCTGTATCCTCGTTCAATAGATACGATTACGGCGTCATTTTATCCCCGAGAAGCTACTGTACATTTTGAAAATGCTAAACTAGGCGTAGCCCAACTGGAGTATGACATAAAGCAGGTTGATCCGAAAATAACCCAGAAAGCGGCACAAGAGATCAAAGCTTTCACAGGCAAGAGATTAAAGACGACAAAAGCGACACCCGTTACATCAGAAGAGGAAAATGTATAGGTTATCGAGGACATTGATGGACCTCGGAGGTATACTCTTCGCTAGTGTTTTTTGAACATTTAAAACCATCCTTCTATTTGGTATAATCCCTACGTAAGATTGTTTCATCATA
Source organism: Brevibacillus sp. 7WMA2 (assembly GCF_010748895.1). NCBI lineage: Bacteria > Bacillati > Bacillota > Bacilli > Caryophanales > Paenibacillaceae > Brevibacillus > Brevibacillus sp. 7WMA2. The sequence continues at coordinate 2,578,414 of NZ_CP048799.1, read as the reverse complement.
AAGTTTTATATAAACAAACATTTATGGGACATATTAAAAAGGAGGTTGTTTTCGTTGGAATTTAGCATTATCTCTTCATTATATCAATTATTTTTTTTGTTTCTGATCGTATTCGTAATTGTGTGGATATATAGGTTTTTCTCTCGTAAATTTGATAAAAAACACGATGAAACCATAAAAATATTGCAAAAGGTAGTAGATTTGCTTGAGGAGCAAAACAAAAAAAAGAAGGAGTAGTTATTTACAATAATTTTGGATGGAGTAAAGGTTGATATCTCATTTAAGAAAGTTGTCTCCTTTACATTTAGGAAACGACTTTTTCTTTTAAAAACCAACTTTCAAGACACATAAATGAATACAAAGGTTAGTTGTTGACGCATTGTTGAGCAAATCCGTCAACAACTAGAGGTAAAAATTCAAAAGGAATCATAAATAATCACACGATAACAGATAGTATTAAATCAACAACGATTCCCAATCAGAGAGCTTTTGGTGCAATTATTAGTGATGAGAATGCATCATTCTCCTATGGTGATGCATCATCATTCTATGGTGATGCGCTCTCATGCGATGGAAATGCTCTCTGTGAGCAAACTCGTGACGCCTGGCCGGGTGATGCCGATGCATCATACTTAAAGAGCGAAAGTGATCGGCATGCCTTAAATGATGGTGCATTCTCCTCCGATGGTGTTCAATTGGGTCCATAAACCCATCTCCTTTCTAACCATGATAGTTATGATATGGGGGCAGCTGTAGAATTGATTATCCTGAACACAAAAATGGGTTAATGTCCGAAACGTACTTGCGAAAGCATTTGGGGTGGCGTGAACAAAAAACATGAAGTCTACTCTGCTTTAGACAGGATAAGAGAAATAACAGAAGCAGAAATTGAAATGAATAGGAAGGTGGATACGGAAAGTTAGACAATCATTTTTGAAAAATATTTCTGAGAAAGATACCCTAGAAGCAGCAAAACCAGCAGTGAAAAAGATGTTTGGCATCGACATGACGGGTTACTTAGTCAAACGCGATCCAGATATTGCGCACATGAGAATATAGGATTTTAATACAACTTTTTACGGACTGGGAAAATCTCTTATTACTTAATAGAAATCATGTCAAATAGGATTTTTACCCTAACCTCTTTACATGGAAAGGAAGGAAAGTAAATATTCCCATTTCTACAAAAAAACACTTGTGAATATGAGAACAATATCATATACTGGAAATAGTTGTATATTTTTGTTATATTTATTCAATAAGAGGGAGGCTATTTTATGAAAAGAAAGATTCTTCCCCATCTTGTGCTTACTACAGCAATTCTAGGTTCACTTGTCATGGTTTCAGCTCCAAGTACCCATGCAGAAAAGGGTGTTGAAAAGATTCCTGATCAGATGTTGGCAGGTACAATAATTGAATATGACGATTCTTACAACATGGTTGTGATTGAAAAGGGAGAAAAACTTACCTCAAATGAGAAAGTACAAGCGGTTCAAACCCAGGAACTCTCTAACACGGAACTTATAAAATTGACAGAAGAAGAAACTTTAGTTCAGAAAATTTTAGATGAAGCTAAAGAACTTCCAGTCTATCATATACAAAATCCAGCACCTCAGCCAGGAATGAGAGTCATTTATGATGGAGAGGGATTCATTAAAAAAATTGTATATCCATCCTCAATTAAGGAGGATGACGGAGTAGAAGCACTAGCTTACAAGGCTTTGCCTAGGGGAACACGTAAAGCAGCTGGTACATATAAGTATGGTGCTAATAATAACACCATCGTAATTACTGGCTCATCATCTGGTAGTGTATTAGGTACAGGGAGATTTACAAATTTTACTGATACAACAGGTGAAAATGATAATAAATTAGTAAAAGGGGATTGTGCTACAAGAGGTGACATTGATAATCCAAAATATAATACCACTATCAACGCACGTAATACAGAAAATGACAAAGCAGCCGCAGTAACTAAGAGGGACAATGGTGCATTACCAGATGCTGTGCTGGATATATGGAAAACGGGTGTTGAAGACTTTGGACTGAAATGGGATAAAAATCTATCATTTAAAGGTAGATACTATTATGAGTTTTAATAAGTACAGGATAGGGTTTTTACCCTATCCTCTTTACATGTAAAGAAAGGAATGTGGGCATGAGTAGAAAGAGAATTTGTTTTATGATAGTTACGATATTTACTCTTCTTCTTTCGGGATGTATGGAACAAACCGTAAATCAAAAATCTCAAATAATGACAAGCCAAAATGAAAAAAAGTATAACCCTGGGGACTATTTATCAATTACTTATACCGAATATGTGAATGGTAAAGATACAACTAATGGAATGGTAATGCGGGTTATGAGCTATGATTTACAGTCTAAGCGCATGACAAAGTTGGCGGATATTCCCTACACTTCACAATATCCATTATCTGTTGTCTCGCTGATGGATAATAAGATTTACTACTCAGCAGATGTACAAGACAAAGGAGATCAATTGTTCTCCTATGATCTACAGTCAAAAAAGACGCAACAGCTATCAAATGAATTATTTGCTATTAACTACATTGTACCTACGACAAAAACAGGACCTATTATTCTATCCGCTGTGAAGAAAGGCGAGCGTGTCCTAAAAACTGTCTTGTATGATAAACAGAACCATAAGCTAGAGTTCATGGATGATAAAGATCTCGATAGCAACACGTGGGCAGTTTCCTACAATACAGAAGTAAATAAAACCTATCTTGCCCGTTTTTCAGAGAATGAAAGAGAGAAGCAGAGAAACATCTCTAATAAGCAACAAAAAGCCATGGTTCCCCCCGACTATACGGTTGTTGAACTAAATAACGAGACGAAACAAGAACGCCCGATCATTTCGCTGAAAAAGGAGCAAATCATTTCCTTATCAAGTACCGGGAATCAGCTATTTCTTATTACCTCTCCAAGTATCAATCGCCCACCTATCGAATATAGTCTGGTGGAAAGTAAGACTGGTGAAAGAAGGAAGTTAGATCTCCCCATTTCGTCTAGAAGTGATGTCTATCTTTCCCATGACGCTAAGGGTATTTATTATCTGGGCAGTACTTCAAAACAAGATGTTAACAAGGGGCGCGGGATTTATTATTACGATTTTGCTACGAAAAAAATAGAACCTGTCTTTTTACAGGAGAATGGGTTTATTAATAATTTTATGCTAGTGTCTCGTGAATGATAAAGCGTAAGGCCGTCAGATTCTTCTGACGGTTTTTTTAGTATGTTAACAGCTCCTTACAGTTTTGATAAAACCAATTCAATTCATCTGATTACATTCAGGTATTGTAGGAAAACAGAATCAATAATCCATTATCAACCCAGTTCTCCATTTTTGCTTACAAAGATATGGCATATTAATCTGTTCTGTACATATATGTACCAAAAAAGAAACGGTAAGGATGTGCTCAAACTCTCCAAAACATTTCAATAAGAAATCATTTTCAATGAAATGCTGATACAATAAGGGGAAACTAGAAGGGGGAAGGTTATGGCAACATGGGATTTATCGAAAACAAAGCACCATATCCTGCTATGTAATGGTGGTAGCTGCATGCGAAAAGGTGGCGAAGAAGTCACTGTGGCGATTCGTCAGGAAATAGCCCGGCAGCAAGCAGATGAACAGATTCATACAACCCGGACCAGATGTAATGGACGCTGTGAGGATGCCTGTGTCTTGATTGTCTATCCAGATGGAGTTTGGTATCAAAATGTTCAGCCTGAGGATGCAAAAGAGATTGTCGAACATCTTGTCCAAGGACAGCATTATCAGGCTAAAATTAGCCATAGATACTCCGGCGACGGATTTGTTAGAAATGAAACCGTAGCGTTTGGGGTAAAGAAATAAAAGAACAGACTCCCAGATCGAGGGAGTCTGTTCTTTTATTTGATTCATGATTACTGTTACTAGGTAAAGCTACTGAAGTAAGAGTCTAAGTCTAATTGCTCTTGGCAAAGCTATATTTTTTTAGTCCCAATCTTTTATCTTCCATTAGCGTGGTTCGGAGGCAAAAATTTCACTTGAATCCTTGACTGTGATGTTATGATGTTGGGTGCCTAGCCCGTTCAATGTTTCGTTGTGGTGGTCAATAATAGAGATGGCGTTCAGGGTCGGGGTATTGGCTGTCGAATGGCAATCGCCAACCAAGGTTACCTCATAGCCGTGTGAGACCGCGCTTCGGCAAGCTGTATCAATACAAAACTGAGTTTGAAAGCCAACAATAATGAGATGCTCGATACCTCGATTTAAAAGCTCCTGATGCAGAGCTGTTTCATAGAATGCGTCGCATGCTGTCTTTTTAATCACTATCTCACCCTCAAGAGGTGCAACGTTAGGATGAATCTCAGTCATATGCGCTCCTTCTTCAAAAGGAGAGCCGGCTGGACCAATATGCTGAATAAACAGAACAGGGACGTTGAGCTGACGAGCTTTTGCTTGTAATGAACTAATTTTGTCAACGATTTCTTCCCCATGATAAGAATGATAGGTAATGATGCTCTGGGTGTCTACAATAACCAGTGCTGTTTTATCAATCATATAGGTGATCATCCTTCCTTATTTTGGCTTATATAAAGTATACAACAATTAAAAGTAGCGAAATACATTTATTGCGACAAAAAAAGGAAAACAGAGAGAGCGTGACGGAAAAGGATGCTTTTACGTCAAACGATGAGAAGAGTGTAAAGGAAAAGTAGCTGGAAGCTTTCCTTTTACAAGAATAAAGGATGGGAAAAGCTTATGACTACAATCATGATTATTGAAGATGACCCAAAAATTGCAGAATTGCTGCGAGAACATATAGAGAGATATAAATACCGAGGGGTTGTCATCCGAAATTTTGATCTCATTATGGAGAGCTTTTTAGAATGGAAGCCAGATTTGGTCTTGCTAGACATTAATTTGCCCAGCTTTGATGGCTACTACTGGTGTCGTCAGCTTCGAACGATCTCCACATGCCCCATCGTGTTTATATCAGCTCGTAGTACAGAGATGGATCAGGTAATGGCACTTGAGTATGGTGCAGATGATTTTATTACGAAACCCTTTCATTATGAGCTAGTAATAGCCAAAATTCGCAGTCAGCTACGCAGAGCCTATGGAGATTATGCCCCCAAGATGGAGGAGCGCATGGTCGAGCAAAAAGGCTTATGCCTTTATCCAGAGAGATTAGAAGTGAAATTGCAAGAAGAGAGCAGCTTACTGACTAAAAAGGAAGCGATCTTACTGGAGGCCTTGCTCACTTCTTATCCGCGCGTGTCGAGTCGGGCTAAGCTCTTAGACAAACTGTGGGATGATCAGGCATTTGTAGATGATAATACATTGAGTGTGAATATCACTCGCTTGCGAAAGAAGCTTGCTGAGTTAGGAATAGAAGATGCAATTGAGACGGTCAGGGGAGCCGGCTATCGATTACAGATCACGTGGAATCATACAGGAGGTACAAGCTGAATGGACAGAGAGTACAACACGAGTACCTTTGAAGGGAAATCGAAGGTACGATCAGCTAGAAATAAGTCTTTTAAAATGGATTCATCCGGCAACAAGCAGCATGTATGGCTCTTTTTGCGTGAGCATGTCCCGCTTATCTTATATTCCTACATCTTAATGCTGTTTCTCTTGCTTGTTTTTTGGTTCGATGGCTATGATCATGTACTGACAGCCTTGTATGCTATTTTTTTAGGAACTTTTCTTTTACTGATATATCTTACGTACCGATATGTGAGCCATCGTGCTTTTTATTTGCGCCTATCCCAGCCGCTTGAGGCTATGCATGAGTTCATGTCAGAATTCAACCACTCGCCGCTTCCAGAAGCTTTAGCAACCTTATTGGAGGCGCAATATAAAAGATATCAGGAGCAGATAAAGAGCTGGGAACGTCAGCATCAAGATCATATTACCTTTATGAATCAGTGGGTACATCAGATGAAAACACCGTTATCCGTCATCGAGTTAATTACCCAGAAGGAAGATGACGAGCGATTTGAAAGCATTGCGGAGGAGACAGATAAGCTGCGCAAGGGCTTAGAAATGGCGTTATATATATCAAGGCTGGAGACATTTGAACAGGACTTTAGCGTGGATCATGTCCGTTTATTACCGATTGTAAATAAGGTTGTTCATGACAATAAGAGGTTTTTTATCCGAAATTACGTTTATCCTGAGGTAAAAATGGAGTCGACATTAACAGTAGAAACGGATGCGAAATGGCTGGTCTTTATGCTGGATCAGTTGTTATCGAATGCCATTAAATATTCCGCCGGCACACATGAAAAAGTGACGATTGCAGCTTTTAGGCAGGGTGAGTCTGTTGTTTTAGAAATACAGGATAGAGGAGTAGGCATACCGACAGCCGATCTTCCCCGTGTGTTTCGTGCCTTTTTTACCGGAGAAAATGGAAGGGAGTTCAAGGAATCCACGGGAATGGGTCTGTATTTGGTCAAGGAAGTGGCAGAAAAGCTGAATCATTCGGTCGGAATTCAGTCTGAGGAGGGTAAAGGAACGATCGTACAGATTATTTTTCCATATGCTTCTCGTCGTTTCTAGCATGGGGATGGACTACACGAAATCTTACAAATTTGTAAGCAAAATGAAAGAGTGTTTTATATGAACATTCCCCCCAGTTGATTACACTAAGATAACAGAAATGAAATGAAAGGAAAGGGGAGTATGCATAATGGATATCGTAAAAGCTCGTGCACTTAGCAAAATCTATCAGGGAAAAATTTCTTATGAAGCGCTGTCCAATATTGATTTGACAATTAAAGAGGGGGAGTTTGTCGGGATCATGGGTCCGTCGGGAAGTGGTAAAACTACCCTGCTGAACATGATTTCTACCATTGATTCGCCTACATCAGGAGAAGTGCTGATTAACAATCAAAACCCGCACCTCCTTTCACCGGATCAATTGGCGTTATTTCGAAGACAAGAACTGGGATTTGTGTTTCAATCATTTAACCTTTTACACACACTGACAGTTAAAGAAAATATTCTATTGCCGTTAACTCTTGATGGCACTAGCTTAGAGATCATGAATGAAAAAGTAGCCGCTATTGCTGACAGATTAGGCATTACTCCTATTTTACATAAGCGTACGTATGAGATCTCAGGAGGACAAGCCCAGCGAACAGCGATTGCAAGGGCAATGATTCATAAACCGAAATTACTGCTTGCCGATGAACCAACAGGTAATTTGGACTCGAAGGCAGCCCGAGATGTCATGCAATTGTTATCATCCTACAACACGGTAGATCAGACTACCATGATGTTAGTTACGCATGATGCTTTCGCAGCTAGCTATTGCAATCGAGTTGTATTCATTAAAGATGGAAAGCTCTTTAATGAAGTGTACTGTGGGGATAATCGTCAAGCATTCTATCAGAAAATCATGAATGTATTGTCTTTATTAGGGGGAGAAGCACATGACTTTTCAACAATACGCTCGTAATAATGTAATGCGCAACAAACGAGCCTATGCTGCCCATTTTTTAAGCTGTGCCTTCTCTGTGATGATGTTTTTCACTTATGCCCTGATCGCCTTTCATCCTCAATTACAAGGAGATTTGACAGGCTGGAGCTTAACAATGAATTCGCTTGGAAAAATGGCGATGAAATTGCCTCCCTATTTTATCTTCATCTTTTCTTTTTTCTTTGTGCTGTATTCTGTTAGTGCTTTTTTGCAAACTCGGAAAAAAGAATTTGGTATTTTGCTTATCCATGGGATGACAAACAAGCAGCTAAACAAGCTTGTTTTTATGGAGAATATGATTATTGGTGTCCTTTCAATGGTGTCAGGAATATTGGTTGGTCTGGTATTCGCTAAGCTTGTACTGCTGGTTAGTGCAGATATGCTAGCTATTGCAAAAGGGCTACCCTTTTATTTACCTTATAAAGCCATTGGAATTACCTTACTGGCCTTTTTCGTCTTGTTTTTAGCGATTTCTTTCTTTACTTCCAAAACTATGAGAGTAAACAAGCTGGTTGAATTATTGCAAGCGGGTGAGAAACCGAAGCCGGAGCCTAAGGCTTCTATTGGGTTATCCATCCTTGCTGTGATTTTGATTGGAGCAGGCTATTTTTGTGTTTTCTGTTTTGCGACGGGCATCTATTTGTTTTCGCTATTATTTAGCGGGGTCGCACTAGTTGTCGTTGGAACCTACTTTTTCTTTACCCAGTGCAGTGTATATATCATTCGTTTTTTACAGAAGAAAGACAGGTTATTTTTTAAAAGAACCAATATCCTCACGATGTCTGAATTGGTTTACCGCATGCGAGATAATGCAAACATGTTTTTTATGGTAGCGGTTGTTTCAGCAGTAGCCTTTGTGGCAATCGGCACCTGCGCCGCTATGGGAAATCAGGGGCTGGCTCAAATAAAAAATCCATATGCATTTACCTATGTTTCCTATGCAAAAAATCCGCAGGAGAAGGAGCATGTTTCGCTAATTGGAAAAGAGCTAACAAATGCGGGCTTCTCTTATCAGCAAGCCTATGCGGAATTATTCTGGACTGACAATAATATGATCATGTCCCTTACTCACTATAACCATTTAGCGCAAGCTCTTGGCTATCCCATAGAGACTTTACATGAGGGAGAATTTCTGTGGATACCAGGGAAATATGCCCATGAGCGAGGAAGCAGTAAGCAGGATAGAGAAAGTCAGCTTCAGATTATACATGGAAATGTAAAGCTGGATTTATCAATGAAAAAAGTGGTTGATCATATGGTTATCCCACAAAGCTTTTCCGATGATTACTATGTGGCAGTAACAGATCAGGCGTACGAAAAAATCCTAGCTAGCCGTTTGACAGCCAATGCAGACTCGACCACAGAGGGGGGGCAAAGAGACGGCGACCAATCTAGTACGTCTGAGCAAGCCCTAGCCCAGAATACGCAAGAATCCTCTGGAGCAGAAACCGAATCTCATCCTATGAGAATCAATGTTTTTACGGTAGATAACTGGGAAAACACGGTAGACGTAGCAAATCATTTGAGTGATAGGTTGCTAAACTTTGAATCATCGTATATGTTTTCTGCTTTAAGCTTGGAGTGGAAAGAAGCAAAGCAAGAGAATGGATTATTACTGATATCAAGCGTAATGATTGGTATTGTGTTCTTCACATTTGCTTCTAGCTTTCTTTACTTCCGATTATATACAGATTTGGACAGGGAGCATGCCCAGTATCAGCTCATCGGAAAGCTAGGCTTAACTGGGAAAGAATTAAGAAAAACGGTCACAAGGCAGTTGCTGATTATGTTCTTTTTACCTATCGTAATAGCGATTGTCCACAGCGGGGTTGCATTTACTGCTCTGCAACAATTGCTTCCATATTCTGTTGTAGCAAGCTCTGTGATTGTTCTAGGTTGCTTTGTGGCGGCCCAGTTTCTGTATTTCTGGCTGATTCGTTGGCGGTATCTTAAATTATTGCACAGAGGTATAGTCTAAAACAGGAAATTCCGAGGTCCACATGAGAAAGCATAGTTTCATACATCAAATAATAGAAGAAATAAAATATAAGGCATAGGGAAGTAGGTTTCCTTATGCCTTTTCCTATATGATGAAAAAACTAGATCGTCAAAATAAGCTTTATGGCCTGCTAGGTTGGTATATCAAATCATTTGGACTTTGCCCGCTTTTCCTTCATTCTTCGAAAAAGCTCCAAGCTTTCCTTTAGGTATTCAGCCTCTTCTGCTGTTAAAGAGTCTCCACCTGTGATAAAGGCAAGTCCGGTAGCATCTTCTGTTTCCTCTGAGGAGAAGTGAGGTTCTTCTTTTGTCTGTTTGTTGAGCAAATAGTCGGTAGAGGTTTGATATATTTCAGCTAATTCCTTAAGCGAAGTAGCATCCGGCTCATAGGTATTTGATTCCCATTTTGAGACAGTGGTGTTGTCGACGCCTAGTTTGTCTGCAATCTCTTTTTGGGTCCATTTATATTCTTTGCGTTTTTCCTTTAATCGTTCTCCAAGTGTCATTCTATCACCGCCTTGTCTACCTTATGATCCATACCTAGCTTGTTTATCTCTATTATATCTATTTAGTTGAGGTATTAGCAAGTTTCGGTTGACTTTTGAGGTTTAATCAACTAATATAAAGTTATAAGTTGATTAATGCTCAAGTTTTGCGTATTCAATCAAATTGCTTCAGAAGGTTTCAGAGGAGGAAGATGAGAATGCGGTCTACAGAGATGAAACTAACACTGGACATGAATCAGGTAACAATTCCGGTCGGTAGGGAAGCTAGCATGGTTCTCATCGACCCTGTTCAAGGGAAGATTAAAATAGTGCCTCTGGTTCACCACGGTGAGACTGTAGTCAAATCTAGCCAAGGAAAGATAGCAAAAATAGCATTTCTAGAAAATGAATTATTTTAACAACTACATAGTAGCCTGATACCGAGATGCGGGAGGGCGCTGGATATTTCCACGATGAGTGGGAGTTTCTAGCGTCCTTTTTTCATTTGGGAAAATAATCAAACCTGTATCGACAGCAAATCAATGATAAAGGAGGGAGAACATGAGCAAGCCCAATCAAAAACAAAGAAGCCCACATCAAACGAGGAAAGCTTCAGTAAGACAGAAAAAACCTAGAGCAATCTCAGAGTATGAATGGAAACGCTTGATGGGTGATACCACAAGCATTCAATTTCTGAAGGATAGAGCGGCAAACAGACGGTGAGCTTACATCAATCAGGCAGATAAGGCAATGAGCATATAGAAGAAAGCGACGATTTTGTACCGGAATGGAAAGATGCACATGTAAAAAAGTACGTAAAATCAAGGGGGAAAAAGGCATGGCAAAAAGTATAAAAAAACTAATTACTTCCTACAAAGCAACCAAAAAACAACTGAAGAACATGTTAGCTGAAATAGAGAAATCCGACCAAGAGGCTAGTGCTGAAGGTATACATGGTACAGATCAAAAAGCATTGCGCAGTAGTCTGGCCGAAAGCATTCGCGATGTGGAGTATGCGATTAAATGGCTGGAAACAGGCAGACAACCTGATAATCAACGAGGTATTCAGAGACGATCAAAGGAACAGCGAGAGATTTTATTAGACCCTTTTAAAATGCAAAGCTATGTGAGTCCGGGAACAGGAGGATGCCGTGTCGGTTTGAGTGATGCAGAACGGCAGCTAATAGATTTTTATCTTCAGTTCGTTACAGAAAAAGAAAGAGAGTGCTATCTGATGGTGCATGGAAGCGGCTTTACTCATGAGAAGGCTGCTGAAATGCTCTTTATATCCCGAGGAAACGTATCCACCTTGCTGTCTCGTGCCCAACAAAAAATTGAGTTTGCCAAGAATGTAACAGCTATCCTTGTGATGGCTGTTTTCTTTTTACTCATCGGATGCGTCAAAACCTATTTTTGCGAACGTTTGTTTGTGTGGGGCAGAAGCCACCTATAAGTGTAAGGACCATTTGGCGAGGCAGTAACGGTTGAGCAAGGAGGTACGCACCAGAATGATCCTGCATCCAAGATTACTAGGAGCTGTCAGAGAACAACTGGCTCATGAAAGAAAGCCATTTATACACAAGCAGCTAGCATCTGTAAAACGATCAGCAGAACAAAAGGTCAACCAGACTAGGAAGCAGGCAACAACCTATGAGGGAAGATCACCTCCCCTAGCCACAAAGCAATGAGCAAAAGCCTTGAAAGGAGGTGCAAATAGAGATGGACAGGGATTTGTCCACGCTAATTGATTTGGTAGAGGAGGCATATCCTCAAATATCGATCATTTCCCAATTAGGAGAGTGGATGGAGGGGACGTTTTCATTACCATCCGCTTTTGTCATGACCCAAACGATCAGTGAAAAGGGAAATAGCCTGACCAGCTACAAAGTGATTTGTGAAGCAACTATTATGCTGCACTATCCCTTGGAGCAAGAAAAGCAAGTTCCGCTTTCGACAGGTGTCTTGCGAGATTTGTTACGAAAGCAACGTTATAGTTACCGAGGCAAAAATAAGCTCTTGCTTGATATCGACCCGAATACTTTTTCTGTGAATACCGAAAAAAAAGAACGGGCCGAAATAATATTTCGCTATGAGTACCTCATGCCTGTACGAAGAGAGCAGGTTGAGAAAATTGCTATCTTTGATGTGAAGGAGGATGGACATGGCTAAATCAATAGGCCAAACCAATGAAGGTGCAGTGAAAAAAACACGGCTAAAAAAGAACAACGAGCGAGCAGAGTCACAGCCTCTCAACATTACTGCTCAGGAGAACAAGCGCACTCGTCTGGAATGGATTGAGAGTGCACCTCTGTTACAATCTGAGCGGTTTGAAGTAGCAGGAGCGTTACATGCATTTACAGATCAGCAGGTAATTAATGAAGAACAAGTACGACAATACGTATCTACATTTCGAGGAGGTAAATAGTATGACAATCCAACGTGAACGACCAGGTGTAAACGTAGAATTAAAGGCGAAAGCACAGGAGCGAGTCCTACCGAAAAGTGGTGTGGTACTAGTACCATATCTAGCTGAATGGGGAGCCCCTGATCAGGTCATTACAATGAAGGGTTATGAAGAGCGCGTAGCAGAAACCTTTGGGCAAATCGATATTTTGGAGTTGGCCGCAGAAGGTGGCGCTACGGTAGTTGGCTATCGTATGACGAACGGTAAGAGTATTGCGGCCAGCTATTCACAAGAAGGTTCGATTGCTATTCAAGCACGTTATCCAGGCTTAGTTGGTAATGAGCTGCAAATTTCAATCAAGGATTCCACAGCAGAATTAGGTAAAAAGGAATTACAGGTCAAAGGTCCAATAAAAACAGAGAAGTTCTCGTTTGCAAATATGGACGAGCTAGTAACCAAAGCAGAACAATCCATCTATATCAAGGTGAAAAAGCTGGGTGACAAAGCAGTAGAAGAAACAGCAATGACGGCACTCTCGGGGGGAACAAGCGGCATTGCTACTTTATCGGCTACTGACTTTACTACTCTATTTAACTCCATCTCTGGTGTTGATTTCGACGCGATGTATTTACCGTCGGCTGATGCGGGAATCCAAGCAGCAGCTAAACAATTCATGGTCGATCGCGAGCTTTTTAGCAAAAAACGTAGCACGCTAGTAATCGGAGGTTTGCCAGAAAAAGATAGCAACATGAACGAGCATGTGGATCGTTCTGTCGCCAACAACTCTCGACGTGTCGTAAACTGCGCCATTGCAGGTCAGCATGTAAACGGCAAGACCTATGGAAGCCTGGAATGGGCGGCATGGCTAGCAGGTATGATCGCTGCTACGCCAGCTCACATTTCTCTGAGTGCACAGCTAGTACCGATGAAAAAGGCGGCAAAGGATTGGGGACACACTGAAATTCAAAACGCGCTTAACTCTGGTACATTGATTGCCGTTCGCGATGGTGATGTGTACCTGATTGAAAGTGCGGTCAACACCTTAACGACATTAAAAGCAGCAGAGCGTGAGGATTTTGGTAAAATTCGTGTCTCTATGACCCTTGACCAAATTGTTAATGACATTACCTCTGTTGGCAAAAAGTATAAAGGCAAATTGGACAATAACGATATTGGCGGTGCGACGTTCGTTGGAGCGGTTAAGACCTATCTCGAAGTGCGTGAAGCGCAAGGAGCTATTGATAAAGGCTGGATTTTTGAAGATAAGAAAAATGGAATTGGTGACAAACGCGGATTCCGCTTAGCCGCTAAGCCACTAGATGCTATTGAGCTTTTCGATATTGAATGGGAGGTGCTGTAAGCATGCGTCAAAGTGATATTAAATTAAAAAATTGTCAGGTATATGATGAAAATGGTGATCCAATCTACGGTACACTGGAAGGAAAGGCCGTCTTAAAAACAGAGTATGGCGATGTAAAGCGTCTGCAAAAGGGCTCGGTGCAAACGATTGACTCTTGGCATGTAGAGGTTACTTTAAAGGTATCATCTGTTAACGCTCTGCTCAAATATTTTTGCGTGGACCAAATTACGGAGGGTAAAACTCCTGTCATTCCACAGCTTTTGGGCGAAATGGTCGATAAGGAAAACGGCAATACAGAACGCGTTCGTTTAACGGATATTTATTTAAACCCAGAAGAAATCACATTATGGGAAGCAAAGGCAGATGGAACCGATAACGCAACTTATGAAATTAAAGGCCGCAGTAACAAGAAGCCAGATTATCTTGATAAATTACCAGAATATACAGAAGAATAGGAGGTCTTTTCATGGGTAAATTAGAAAAATTCTTAGCGCAAGCAAATGAAACAACACCACGTCATGAGGTAGAAGTCAGCATTGATGGCGAAGTATGGAAGGTACGTCAGCTAACCTTAATGGAAAGTCGGATTTGTGAGCGTGAAGCTGATAAAGGTGATAAATTCGACTGGTATCGCTACAATGACGCTCGCATTGTGAAGGCGACTGAACACGATTTTAATTGGAACGATCCAGAGCTAAAGAAAGCCTACAAAGCAGGGGACAAATTCGAGCTTCCTGGCAAATTATTTGATCGCAATCCAGACGCATATGCGCTCCTTATAGAAACCGTGCGTAAAGCAAATCAGGGTCAGACAGAAGAAGAAGCGATTGAAGAAGCAAAAAACTAATTCAATCCGACGCGGAGGCTTGGCATGTAGCGAAGGCTTATCTGCATGGCAGAGGTCTCCCGGCGGAAATCGTAGAGTACGAAGTAGATCGTTATAAGCAAAAATTATTTATTATCGCATGTCAGATCATTGAATTAGAGGCGGAGGAGAAATGATATCCTCCGCCGTTTTTTTGATGAAGAAAAGATATAGCATGAACGGAGGTGAATGCAATGGGCAACGATATGGTTGTTGAGCTACTTTCTGTCCAGAAAGAGATGTTTAAGGTAAGGCAGGGCATGCTGGAATGGAAAAGAGACTCGGCTTCGTTGCAAGTAGCTCTGGGACAACTGGGACGCGGATTTTTACAAGAAGCTGATAGGATGGAACGGCGCATTAAAGAGGTACGTTCTCAATTACAGCAACTGGGAACCTCCGTACAAGCCAAGCTTCGTGTAAAAATAGACGATCAGGCGACACAAAAAATTTCGCAAATGCGCAGGCAATTTAGTCAACCCGTGGGGGTGAGTGGTAGAGGAGATGACGGCGGCTCTGCTAGCCCCTTTGTTGACCTCGCAGGGCAGGGGGTGAGCTGGTACAAAAACTCAATCCCTGAATCTCAAGCTGCGGCAAAAGAACGCGGATTATTTATTGCCAAAGGAAAAACGGATGCCGAGGTCCAAGATTTAGATCGTAGTGTTGAGAAAATCATCCAAATCAACCCGAAACTAAGTAAGACAGAAGCTATAAACATCTATAACAAAAGTGACGATGTAAATGCAAAGGATAAGGCTGCATTTGCCGAATATGCTACCAAATTAAGTATGACTACAGGGTTTTCTGCTGACCAGAGCTTAAAAATGATGGCTCTATTACGCGACAGCACAGGAGTTACTGATCCTGAGCGACTGGCAAATTCTCTTCAATATATGAGTAACAATATGAAGGATTTTAGCGGTGATTTTGTACCCTCTATGATCAAATATACCTCCCAGCTAGGGATGGTAATGGATACACCAGAGAAAATGGCGATGATGGTCGGCGAAATTGGCAACATGGGTATTCCATCAAATGACATGCCGCTAGGCGCGTTAAAAGATATTGCCTTAAAAATGTCTTCTCAGGGTGAGCTGAGTAAAGTATTACAAAAAGGCTATGAGGCGGACGGGAAAAGTCCTGAGGAAGCCAAACGGCTAGCTGACATAGAGGCCATTCAAGTAACCCAGCTCTTGCATTCAGATAATAAAAGCGATAATCAGCAGGCGATGGGACGTATTTTTATGAATCTTGCTTCTATTAAAGATGATAATGTACGTCAAGAGATGCTAAATGCAGTAGGCTCAGGCTCTGGTAAGGAGCTATTACAGCATCTAGTGCCGCTGATGGAGAAAACAGGTAAAATTTCTGCTGGCGAAGTGGAAAATAAAGTGGCTAATAACGAAGCAAATAAATCCTATAAGGCTGCAATTGACCAAAATCCTTGGTTTGAATATATGCAAGCCCAAAGTGAAGCCAAGGCAGCCATGGTGGACTTAACAGCTACAGTAGCCAAGGATTTAACACCGGTCATAAAAACGTTAGCTGGTGCATTGACTCTCTGTATCAAAACTTTTAATGAATTACCAGAGTTGGCTAGATATACCATAGAGGCGATAGGTATAGGTATCTATGCTCTTGCTAAAAAGAAGAAGGGAAAGCCAAAGAAAGAAGAGGATGAAGATTCAGATGACAGTCCAGATGCAGGTGGGGAAGAACGTAAGAAGCGTAAGGGCTCGAAGAAAAAAAGAGGAGGCAAAAAGGGGAAAAGAAAGCTAGGGCCCTTTTCTTTCGGTGGAAAAAACACGGGAGGACCCAGCAAATCAACCAAAAATAATCCAAGTAGCCCAAGTAATAAGAAAAAAACTACGAAACCAAAAGCTAAACCCAAACCAGCCAAGCCAGTTACTCCTAAGTCTAAACCTCCTACTACAGTCCCCAAAAAAGCTGGCAAGCCCACTACCGGATTCGGCAAACTAAAGGACATTGGTGGTAAAGCTTTTGAAGGGATAAAAAGCTTTGGTGGAGCCGCGTGGGACGGATTAAAGAATCTGGGTGGCAAAGGCTTTGGTGGGGTGAAATCCTTTGGAAAAGGTCTGTTGAAAAAAATCCCTTTTGTAGGAGAAGCAATGGGCCTCGCCTCATTGGTTACCTCTGACAACAAACCGATGGAGCTATTAAAGCTTGGTGGAAGTGCCGGGATGAAAGCGGCAGGTACTATGATTGGTGCTACAGTTGGCTCGATTGTGCCAGGATTAGGCACAGCGGTTGGCGGAGTAGTGGGTGGATTTTTAGGTTCGGTTGGTGGAGACTTTCTCATGGAAAAATTGCCTGATTGGTTCGGATGGGGCAAAGAAAAGCCAGAGACACCACCCGCACCAGTACCTCCAGCACCCGCACCGACTCCAGCTAGTAGTGATGCTAGCCCTAGTCAAATCAAGCCTGCGAGCAGTAAGCCACAAGATACGTTAACGACGACACCAGCACCACAAGTAACGCCGGCAGCTACTAATGCCGCAAATAAGAAGGATACAGCTCAAAATCTATCGGTAACGGTCTCTTCCATGCCTATCACGCTACATGCAGATGGTGTGCTTCAGGATGTTGTAGGTATGATTCGATTATTGAAGGACCCTACTGTTACCAATGAAATTAAACGTATCATCGAGACTGCTTTCGTCAATGCATTAGAGACTAGAGGTGGAAAAGCATGATTCGTATGCAGGGAAAGTATCGGCTGACGTTTCCCGTAACCCCAGCAGAGGTGCAAATAAAAGGCTACGGAAATGATGCAGAAACATCTACCAGTATTTCGCTTGTTACCAAAAACAGACTATCTGCTAATCGAGCGAAGTCAATTTCCTTTGAGTTTTGGCTTCCAGGCGATATAGAATCTCCTTTAATCGAAGTGCAAGGTTATCAGGGACCACGTGAATGGTTAGCCGGTCTAGATCGTATCTCAGGGAAAGAGGTTCTGCTCACAATTGACGAGTTAAATTTAGCATGGAATGTCTTAATCGGCCCTGTGGATGGGACGTTTAAAGGAATGAATGTAGATTATTACGGGTCCATTGAATTACCGATTTTTATTAAAGATGAGTTCGTAGAGTGGTCTAGCAATAAGGAGCTTCTACAGCCGCCTGTGATCATGGCTAAGCAACAAAAGGCTCGTGCCAATACGACAGGAAAAACCGCAAAGAAACAGCAATCATCCCCATATCTTTTAACACCAGCCAAAAACATGATTCATCAGGATAGAGAGATGCGTAGCAAACAGCTTACTCGTATCCAAAAGAAAAATGCTGAATATAAAAGCAAAGCCTAGGAGGGAGCGGCTATGCGTGTGATTTATGGAAAAGATGCTACCCGACTTGATGTAACACCAGCCGTGACGGATGTTTCTTGGTCCTCATCCAGAGGACAGATTGCCCAGGTGTGTCAGATTCAGCTACGGAATCCCCCTGTATTAGCTGCTGCTGGCTATCTCATGATGTTTCCTAATGAAGCCAAGGAAAGCGAACAGCTCTTTCACGGCCCCTTAGTCGAATGGAATCGGGACGAAAAAACGAAGGATCTGAGCGGAACTGCTTACGAGCTGTCATGGTATTTACAAAAAAATGATTGCTCAAGGCCCTATTTGAAAGGGGATGCAGGGAAGGAGCTGGAGAGGATTATCCAGGGAGCAGGCATTTCGTTTCAATGCCCAGCCTTTGGATTTACGGTAAAGGAACGGCTCCCTTCCCAGCCGTATACCTCGTTGTTTACAGATATAGCGGAGAGAGCCTTTGAACGGACAGGACTTCGCTATTTTATCCAGCACCAACGGGATAAGCTGATTGTGCTAGCAGAGGGAAATAATCCCTATGTCCCCGTGTTTCAGGCTACTATGCTGGAGGCTAGCTCTACTGGGGAAAGCTTGGAGGAGGTGTACACGGCTGTAACAGTAGAACGCTATGAAGGAGATCGGGTAGCAGGCAGAGTCACGAGGGAACATCATGATTTGATGAAAAAGATCGGGCGGATGCAAAAAATCATTGATGCAGGCGAGGAGAAGAATCTCGCCTCTTTGGCGTCCAAACAGCTTGCTACGTTAGCTAAAATACCGCGAACACGCTCCATAACCGTTCGTCACACAAATTCACTCATTGCTAGATTGCGGGCAGGCTGGCTGGTGAAAATTCAGGAGATAAATGGTCAACAAAGCAGTTGGATCGTAACCTCCTGCAATACCCGATGGAAAAACAGGGAATTTGTGATGGACTTACAATTGGAATGGAGAGGATAGGATGCAACAAGCGATTAATAGATTGTTTACCCAAGCAAGAAGTGGCATTAGTGATACGCAGATCGAATTTGGCACGCTACAAAATTATGCCCCGGTGGTCATTAAACTAGATCAGGACCCAACGCCCCTAAAAGAGGTAGAGGATGATCTAGTATTCTTTAAAGATGAGCTATTTACAGAGCCTCAACTAGGGGCTACCTATGCTCTAATGAGATGTTCTTCGGGGCAATATCTGGTGCTGGGTGAGGTGAAATAAATGTTTCCTACTTTAGAAAGTAATCGAGAGTTAACAGATACTCCTTCCCCGATACCCTGGACTTATAAATTGGATTGGACTACGTTTCAATTTATCAAAGGAACAGATGGTCGCCATGTAAAGACTAGTAATTATGCTGAGTATTTGGAAGAGATTGCGAAAAAAATCCTGCATACCAAACGATTTCAATATGCGATTTACAGTGATCGGATTGGGGTAGATTTTTTTGAGCATATTGGAAAGCTCCCTAAGCATGTACCGTTAGCCCTGATTAAGCGGGATATGGAGGATGCGCTGGAGGCTCATTCAGAGATTGAGCGAGCAGAGGTTATGGATATTCGATATCAGGAGAATCGAATAGGTCTGAGACTAGAGATTGAAGGGGTACGGGGAAAGACTAAGGTGGTGGTAGATATTTGGAAACGTTAGAGCAGCCGCAAATGCCCGTCCTTAGAGAATCTCCAGATGAAATTTATCAACGAATCGTTAATCGCGCCCTAGCTTATGCTCAGGCGAAAGGCCAGACTCCTCCAGCAACAGAAGAAGGGGAGGTTTTTTATGATTTTTGGTACCCTTTAGCAGAAGAAATAGCTGATCAGCAGCTATTATTAGAATACGCTTTTCTTCAGGGCTTTGTTGTGTGGGCAGATGGTGAATTCCTGGAGGCGCACGGCATCGCAGAGGGTGTTGAAAAAAAGTTAGGTGAAAGTGACGAGGATTATCGGAAACGTATTATCGATAAAAAACGAACGACAGAAGGAAACGGACGCACTGAAGATTATGTTAGCTGGGCACTCGCGTTAGAAGGAGTAGGTGGAGCTGTTGCCGTTGAGCATGAACGCAGTGACGTATCGGTAGACCTGTACCTAGTGGATCTTGATGGGGTGCCGGTCACTTCTGAATTTGCGGGCAGGATTAGAGGATTGCTTGAAAAAAAGCGAGTAGCTGGTCACGATCTACAGTGTCATTCTGCCGACATTTTCGACATTGAGGTCAAAGTCAGACTCAGTATGGCGGATGATACAAAACGCGATCAAACGATACTCCTGCTAAAAAAACGAATACAGGACTATGTAAGAAAGCGTAACACCATTGTGTATCAGAAAATGGGTGCGCTTTTTTGGATTGATGGCGTTACCGATTACGCTGATTACACGTTAAATGGCGGTACCAGCAATATTACAAAACCGCAAAAAGCCGTCTTTCATGTGATTCTGGAGGTTCTAACATGATTCCATTTATGTACCGTGAACGACTGCCTCCCTATTGGTATGAAAACGATGTAGCAGAGATTCATTTTTCGGCAACAGGTCAAGAAAGCGCATTTCAAAGAGAGAAGATTCAAGACATAGGTCGTCAATTTATTTTACCGCAGGCTACCTACAGCTTGGATATTTGGGACTGGATTTATTTTAACGAAATCCAAGTGGGAGGCCATGAGGAAAGACGGCTGAATATCATACGAAAACGACTGTCCAGCCTCCCTTTTACGCTCGAAACACTTCGCTCAATTGGCAAAGAAGCAGGGGATCTTACAGAGATTGAAGAGGATTTTCTGCAAAAAGAAATAAAATTCCATTTCAAAAACACACGGCCAGTTCAAGTAACCCAATTGCTTGACGACTTCGAGGCAATTCGACCCGTACATGTTAAAAAAGCAAATGTTACACTTTTTGATCTATTCGTTTGGCCCATTAGACATCAGAGTCGCAGCAGGGTTTTATCTCGTTCGAAGTTTCCCGGTCCTTTTTTACTGCCAATAGACGGGATGGCTCCTATCGATGGAACATGGTCGTCCACAGGTAAAGAAATCCTACATCGCATGCGATATGGATACGTAAAGCGTCACTACTTCGGGACGCCTTTTTATTTCCCGTACAGTAACCCAATCCATGGCTGGCCGATCGGATTAGCAGGGGTTCGCTCCAGCCTGCGCGTAACACTTGCTATGCAAGGGGATTTTCATCATCAAAGCAAGCTCCCAATGCGACTGGTACAAAGCGTGTTATTTCCAGGACCTAATTCATTTCCCATCGACGGAACAGTCCCGGTAGACGGGAAAATGAGTTTTCAAGGCGGAAGAATTTCAGTAAGAGAGCGGATTAACGTCAAAATAACACGAATTAACCATAAGGTAGCATCACCAGATTGGACAGAAAATGAATGCTATCCCATAAATATCTTGCCTATAGATGGCTCCTGGGCAATCCAAGGAATCGGGGCTACTCCCCTACAGATTGAACATTTTGGCGGCTCCCATAAATCAAAAATTCAAGTACGCCGCAAAGACGGTGTTTGTATAAAAAGGATGGTGATTGTGTAGTGGCACAGCTAACCACGTTGCACGGTAGAAACAGTATGGCAAAGGCTTTCGCGGGAGATGCGGCATTTCCTAAAGTAGCCGGCTTAGCCTTTGGCACAGGGGGGCATGATCCCAGCAACCCCGTAAAGGATAAAGCATTGACTGCTAAACAGGTGGATTTATTTAAAAGGGTCATCGTTATTCCTATCGAGGCTCATTCCTATCCAGGGGACGGCATTGTGAGATTCTCCCTTACATTGACACACGACAAGATACCTGGGAATGCCTTCAGCGAGGCGGCTTTAGTAGATGAATCAGGAAAGGCCTTAGCGATTCAGACATTTGGGCTAAAAACGATTGGACCCAATGAGGAATTCTACTATGACTGGGAGGAGGTTTGCTAATGGAGTACCAAGGCGAGGTCAGTAAATTAACAGGTAAGATTCAGCTTGTCAGTGAGGACCTATCTAACCCTACGTATTTTACCCCGCAATTGGCGAATGAATCTTTCTTGAAGAGGATTGCGAATACGGAGGCAGCGTGTCTTACAAATACGGAGCAGATTGAGCGGGCGTTAGGGACAATACAGGATAACGGACAACTGAACAAAGACGCACTACGGACTATTCGCATTAACATGGTTGATATTGCGCTGGAACTCGAAATGTGGACACAAGCAACTCTAAACGGTGTGACTGCTAACTTGTTTATAGAAACGTTTGAGACGATCGATGACGTTACTCTGCAAAAAGGAAAATATGATAAGGATAATCGAAAGCTATATCTTGCGTAACGAATAGAAAGGAGTAAACAAAATGCCTACATGGAATTATACGGGAGCTGTTCAGACGTGGACAGTTCCGAAAACAGGGCGGTATCGAGTTGTGGCAATGGGAGCTTCAGGAGGGGTAGGTACTCAAAATAGTGAAGGAGTATACTCACTGGGAGGAAAAGGGTCTGAGGTTACAGGTGACATTTACCTTACTGCAGGTCAAGAATTGAAAGTCGTAGTAGGGGAAAAAGGAAAAAACGCCAAAAACTCATATTTTGAATGGCAGCGCAATGGTGACAGAGGTGTAGACAAAACGACAGGAGGACACGGTGGAATAGCAGGAGTGTTCGATGCCGTTACAGGATTCCCATTATTGATTGCAAGGGGTGGAAATGGAGGTTATGACTCATGCTACTACACAACTAGAAATTCGGTACACAGGAGACACGGTGAAGATGGATCTATTGATTCGCTTTTAACAAAACATGGTCGTTATAATAAGCTATTTTATTCGTTAACTGCCTTCGATAAAGTACCTCCACGATTCCAGCGTGAACACCCAGAGGATAAGAATTTAGTCTATTCAGTTGATCCTGTTTATGGTGAAGGGATTTTCTCAAGAGATGATACTCCTCCAACAGGTATAAACGGAACGGCATTTACTGTAAACCATGAAGGATTCATTTCCAGTAGACAAGGAGTACATCAAGGTAATGCAACTCTATCTATTGAATTGGTAGAAGAAGGTAAGGTAATAGCTCCTAGCACAGATTTGAGAGTATTGGCCGTCACAACTACGATAACGAGAACAAGCGATACATTTCATAGAGTAAGAATAATTAACCCGATCTTGAATAGGGAATTGCGAAAAGATGAAAGAGTGGGCATAAAAGTAAAAGTAGTTTACAAAAAGAGTGACGGAACCGAAAGTATCTCGGATTCAGATTCCTATCAATTTATAACTTCTAATAATTTTGATGCTAGTTTATCGGTATCAACCCCTTCTGGGTATACCCTTAATCATCAAAACACAGATGTGGAAATTCAACTACTTGTCTTTAATCCAGCAGGTGTAACTGAAATACCGATGCAGACTGTTCTTGCTAATCCACCTGAAAAACCTGTTTTTAAAGCTGTTCCTACTGTAGTAAAAGTAGGGCCTTCGCTGAAGGTTGAATGGGCACCTGTATCAGCTCCAGCTCAATCAGTAGGAAAACCAAATCCAACTAAAATATACTATTCATTGGATTTTTCAAAAGATGGAACCAACTTTACAGAGGTTACAAAAGATCATTCAATAACTTTTTGCAACCATATTATGAGGGAAGAGTTTATATCAACTAAAGCAGTTTATCGAGTACGTGCTTATGTAAAAGCAACTGGTGAATATACAGGAATCGCAAGCGACTATAGCCTTTCAAATCCATTTACGATAGAAAAAAATGCACCACCGGATTATCCAATCAATGTATCACCTGCTGGTACCTTGGAGTCACCTGCTATCATTACTACACAGACCCCAACTATTACATGGAAGTATACAGACCCGAACAAGGAAGATACACAGAGTGCGTATCGTGTACTGATTAAAAAAGCACTAGACGATAGCGTAGTTCATGACACTGAGAAAGTAAACTCAAGTCAATCTACTTTCACTCTGCCGCCTGGAATCATTGAAAAAAATACGTTTTATTATCATCAAATACATGTATTTGATAGTTCAGGTTTAGAGAACGAAAACATCCAAAGACAATACTTTGTAATGAACCCCCCTCCTAGTGGATTAATAATAATCGGCCCAGAGGACACACGAAGAACGGGTACTAAGCCGAGCTTTGAAGCTGTAATCGGAAATGATCTGGAAAAAGATAACCAGCATTTCATGATTCAGCTTGCGGAGGATGCTGACTTTACAAAAAACGTACAAACATTCAGAAGCAACAAAGATATCCAAGGATGGGAAGCCAAACTATTAAATGAGGACTATCAAGCTATCACTGAAGAGGGTGTTACCTCAAGCTATGAAGGTGGTTCAGTTCGATACACCATACAATCCGACCTTCAAGAAGGCTTAGCCTATTTCTGGAGAATGGCCCCCGTCGATGCAACCACTGGAGCTCAGGGAATCTGGTCAACCGCCCGAAGTATAAAAGTTGGCAATGTTCTTCAGTTTCAATTGAAGAAGCCCATAACGACAAGTCTAGCAGCTGAAAGAATGGTGTTTCGAGCAAAAGTAAAACTTCCCACAGATGGGAAACTTCCAGCATCTCTGAAAATGGAAGCTTGCAACAACGCATTAGATGAGGAGCCGGCATGGGAGAATATTACCGAAGCATATACCCAAGGGAAATACCACGCCTTTAAAAATAAAACAAAAAGTGCTGATGGCTGGGCATTGGATGTCAGGATAACTATAAACGCTAATGACAGCTTAGGGGAAATTGAATGCGATGGATTTGGACTTTCCTTTGATTAATAAGGAGTGATAAATATGAAGGCGTTAAGGATTACGGATTTGTTACAGGAGCAGCTAAAGGAGGATATGATCTCTCCCGAAGTGATAGCTGCATTAGATGCTATTGCATCCTTGGAAGGGCAGTATCAGGAATTAAAAGAAGAAAACACAGTGCTACAAGCAGAAATAAAACAGCTAAAAGGGGAGGAATAAAATATGGTAAAACCATATATGATCCCGGTCTATGCATACCTAGTAAAGTCAGGCGAATGGGCAATCGAACCAGTGAAAAATACAACAAAAACTCTGCCTGAAGCATACAGGCTACCGGTGGCGGAGTTTTTAGCAGATCAAGTTAATAAAAAGTAAGGAGCGCCTCTCATATGTGATGAGTAGGCGTTTTTTGATAGGAGAGCCGAAAAATCGGCTCTCCAATTACAAAGGCGGTGATAGAGATGCCAGAAGTAAAAAAACCAGACATGCCGCTGTTACGCGAAACAGCCGAAGAGATTTACCAACGGATGTATAATCGAGCGAGTGAACTTGCTCAGGCCCGTGGTGAGACGCCACCTTCCCCAGAAGAAGGCGAAATTTTTTACGATTTTCACTACCCACTCGCACTAGAAATATCTGAGCAACAACAATTGGATGAATATCGCTTTTTGCAATGGTATCTACCGTGGGCAGACGGGGAATTTTTGGACGCCTGGGGAGTGTTTTTAGGAGTGAAGAGAAAAACAGCTGAGCCAGATGACCTGTATCGCCAACGCTTGATTGCTAAGGCTGGGGAAGAGGAGGGATCAGGGGCTGAGTACGATTACAGACGCTGGGTAAAAGAAGTGCCCAATGTAGGAGAGTTGTTTATCTGGGGTGAAGCACCAAACACAGTGCATATTGCGTTAACCGACCAAAAAGGGCAACCTGCCGATGAAGCTTTAGTAGAAGCTGTAACAAAGCATCTAGCACAGCCAAATAAGCATAGTTTAAACGACAAGCTAGTGGTTCAGGCAGCAAAAGCATTGGAAGTAACAGTCAGTGGAGATTTGTTGGAGTGGGAATCCTCTGCATCTGTAGATGAAATAAAACAGCAAATACAAGCTGACATTGTGGAATATATCAATAAACAGAGTAAAAAGATCCTTTATTCTGAAATCTATCGCTTGTTTAAGGTAACTGGTGTGATAGATTATCGGAATGTTTTGCTAAATAATTCTCAGGAAAATATTGATCTTACCTTTTCAACTATACCGATTGTGAAAAATGTGAAGGTGAGTACGCCATGACGATGATTCCAGAAAAATATCGGACGATGCTGCCACCCTATTGGTATGAGAATCAGGCGGCGGTGCATCATTTTGAGGCAGGAGAAGCTGAGAGAGAGTACCAACAGGCTCGCAAGCTAGACTTAGAGTGGCAAATGATAATCACAACAGCTACATGGGGACTGCCATATTGGGAGGATATGTTTCAGGTTACTCCCAAGCAAGGTGATTCCTATGAGACGCGGCGTGCACGTGTCATGGCAAAGTATCGGGAGCGTTTGCCCTTTACGCCAGCGTTGGCAGAGAGTATTACGAGACTTTTTATCAAAGAACAGGCAGCTGATCACGTTCTCATAGAGGAAAACCCAGATACAGGCTATTTCTATATCTCGGTTCCCCTATGGTCAATTTATGACGTAGCCTCGTGGGTGCATGATATTCATAAGCGAAAGCGAGTCCCACATGTGTTCATGCCGCAGTTGGCAGTGTCAGACGAGATTGTGTTTCATGAAAGAATTACAATCAATCAGAAACGTTACCACAGGGTACATGAGTTTCGAGCTGGTATGACTGCTCTTAAAGATCAAGATGAGGTGGTGATTTGATGGATAAAGCTTATTTGGTACGAGTTGCGGAGGACTTAGCAACTCGTGCCGCAAGTCTGATCGTAAATAATCAAACGGTGCAATTGAGGTCTGCCAAAAGAGAGGGAAGAAAGCTTGTAGTCATAACGGAGCCGGTGAGCGGAGTCACGAACGTATCTTCCTTAAAACTACTAGATGAGGCAGGCAATCTTATTACGGAAAGAACGGCTAATGTAGATGTGTTAAGTGATCAATCATTAGAATTTCGGTTTGAATTTGAAGTGAGAGGAGCCAACGACTGATGCCCTATAATCCTAAGCTAGATTGGAACTATGATGATCCTGTCACGGAAACAGATATCAATAGGTGGGAAAAAGGAATAGACGATGCCCACAAGCTACTGGAACAGCACACAGTGGCTATTTCTGCTTTGCAGATTGATGTGAAGACGATAAAAGATGCGGTGTTTAATAATTTTACGGACAATGTGTTTTTTGAGAATTTTGCTACCTTAAACGATATCATACTAACAGATGGCTGGTATGACGAGGCTAACAAAAGGTTGGTGGTATAGTGGCTGTTATAAAAAAACTTGAAAAACAATTTAATGAACTTTCATATAGTTCCCAGACCCAGACCTTAACCATACCAGGTTTAAATAGTATTAAGTCTGTAAAAGTTAACACTGGAAACGTATCTTATACAGTAAATGGTTCGATCGTAACTTTTAATTTATCAAGTGGCTCCTATACACGAGGGGTTCAAACAGGTGGCTCCTATACACCGCCTGATAGTAAAGAGGTAACTACTACTCAGGAAAATATTACGAGTAATCCAAACTATTCTTTTCCAAGTAGCATTTCCTATAATAGTGGTGGTTATAGCGGAAAT
The DNA here is from genome assembly GCF_010748895.1 of Brevibacillus sp. 7WMA2. Classification (NCBI taxonomy): domain Bacteria; kingdom Bacillati; phylum Bacillota; class Bacilli; order Caryophanales; family Paenibacillaceae; genus Brevibacillus; species Brevibacillus sp. 7WMA2. The sequence continues at coordinate 2,550,999 of NZ_CP048799.1, read as the reverse complement.
CTCAGTAAGGATGGAAGCCCAGATAAAGTCAATCTTTCACCTGGGGCCGCAGTGTGGATTTATCAATATACGCAAAAATATCGTGGTAAAGTAACTAAACCTGGAAGTGATACGAGAACCTTTGCCTATTATTATCAATATACGGTAACTATCGAGTATTCCGATAACTCTAATCCGACTATCGTACTCACGTCCCCAACCGACAACCAAACCCTAACCGAAAACGCTACGTTAAACATCCAAGGCACCGCCTCCGACACCGACAAAGACAACGTAGTCACAATAAAATACCGCATCAACAACGGCACCACAAGGGCGTTGCAATCCGGAGTATCCAACGGCAGCACGCCTATTTCTTTTGCCAAAACCCTAACATTCCGAGCCAAACGTCTCTATGACGGTACCACCGATCTCACAGGCTCTAACCTAGCCGAAAACACCGATCATACGCTAACTATCTGGGCAGAAGACGACCAAGGCGGTAAATCCACCGAGGTGACCCGCAAGTTCCGAGTTGTCCACAATCGCCCTCCTGTTATCAATGGTCAAAACGTAGACCTCGGTGTATTAAACGCTATCCCGTCGAAAACATACACCGTCACAGAGCCAGAGGGTGACGCATTTACCATCACAGAAAAAATCAACGGCAAAGTGATCCGCACGTTCGCTGGAACTGACAGCAAAGAAAACACTGCAACAATCCCACTGGACACATGGTTACGCCTCTCCTTGACAGCGGTACACACCCTTACAATCGAGGCAACTGACAGCAAAGGGATGACCTCGACTCGATCGTATACCTTCCGACGATCAGCCGACAAGATAGCGTTTGCTTTAAGGAACCCATTCGGTACCGACATAGCTGCCAAACGCATCCTAGTGACAATTGACGCGACAATTCCTGCCGGTGCCGATTACAAAGCCGAGGTATGTAACAACGCATTCGACGAGTTGCCGACATGGGAAGACGCGAGCAACCATGTCAAATTCAACCGAGGCTTCATCTTCACCAACAAGGAAAAAACAGCAGAAAAATGGGGCGTTAGCGTACGCTTTTCATTCACCAAAGGAACAGCAACTGAGCCAGTTATCGTAAGAGGATTCGGAGGTGCATTCGATTGATCCTGACTAAACCAAAAGCATTATCTAAGATCCAAGCTGACCGTGAGCAAAAGGAAATGTCTTTAGAGCTGGTAATAGCCTATGAAGCGATTGCACAGCTTTATGAAAAAATGACTGCTCTTGAGCAAGCGATTGAAGAATGGAAAGGGGGTGAATAGAAATGGTCAGAGAATACATGATTCCCGTTTATGGCTTGCTTGTTAAAGCGAAACGACGTACCATCGACTCGCTCCCAAAAGATTATCAAATTCCTGTAGCCGAGTATCTAGCGAAACAAAACGAGGAATAAAGGAACGCCTGCTCATGTTGAGTGAGGCGTTTTTGTTTTCATCAATTAGAAAAAACTCACACATTCCGGGCATCTTCGGGCATCTTCAATCATGAAGATGCCTTTTCTTTTACACAAAACCTGCCAAGGAGGGAAAAATGGCATGGAAGAGAGCGTAATGAACGCGTTGCTTCAGCAAGGTCCGTTTGCTGCTCTATTTGTCTGGCTGTTATTCTCTACCAAAAAAGAGGGGAGAGATCGCGAGGCTCTTTTGGTTAAACAAGCTCAAACACGGGAAGCAAAGCTGATGGAACACAATGAACGCATGGTGATTCAATTGGAGCGAAATACATCAACCCTACAGCAGATTGAACGAAGTCTATCGGGGTTGGAAATGGAACTGCAAGAATTAAAAGAAAAGGTAGAATAAAAGGAGGATAGGCATATGGCAAAGCCGATTTTAATAATTGATGCAGGGCATGGGGGAGCTGATCCGGGAGCAATTGGGAATCAGATGCAGGAGAAGGATCTGACGCTACAAATTAGCTTGTACCAGCTACAAAGGTGCAGAGAGTTAAACCTTCCTGCTGCGATCACTCGGACGACAGATACCACACTTACCCCATCTCAGCGCACTACGCTCGTCAAACAAAGCGGGGCCACCTACTGTATTTCCAACCACATCAACTCAGGTGGCGGGGAAGGTGTGGAAGCGATTCATTCTATCTTTACTACCAATAGGCTAGCAAATGCTCTAGCACAAGCCGTAGCTGCCGAGGGACAAAAATTCCGTAGAGTCTACACACGAGTAGGTGCTGATGGGCGAGACTATTATTTTATGCATCGTGAAACAGGTGCAGTAGACACGATCATTATGGAATATGGATTTATTGATCATGCTATAGATTCGCAAAAACTAAAAAATAATTGGAAACGCTATGCTGAAGCAGTGATCAAGGCTTTTTGCGGTCATATTGGCCATCCGTACTCTCCTGCTGTAGAAGCGCCTAACGACGATTTTGAATTAGCTGTGGATGCTCTTGTTCAGGCAAAGATCATTACCTCTCCTGACTATTGGAAACAGAATGCCGTCTCTACTAGAACGGTGGCTGGTGAGTATGCTGCTCAATTGATTAAAAATATGGCAAAGTATCTGAAAGCAGGTGCGTAAGTGAAGGAACAGGGAAATATACCACTACTAGTTGCTGGAATAATCGGTTCCATAAAGCTACTAGCCGATACACTAGGCTACCAAATCATTACAGACGATCAGGTGAATGCCATTGCGAACGGGGTTTCGGCTGTCGTGACTATCCTTGCTGTACTTTTAAATAATAGACAAGCAAAGCAACAATAGTATTTATGCACTCTATATAATTTTTTTATCATCATGAATTGAGTTAACCTAAGCCTTCCAGCAATTTTGTAAGCTGGGAGGTTTTTTGTTTTGTTACAGGTACGATTAGTACTAAAAGTAAGTATGTTTTGTTCAGGACGAAAGAAGTTAGCCCTTCTGAAAAACTTGCATCTATCCTTTATCTTTTGTAAAATAAAAATAAGAACATACATTCTGATATGGCGTATCATCCACTATCGCGAGGTACTTATGCACATAAGACAAGCACATCCCTTGATGACTCAAATACTTGTGGCGCTTGATGGAGATATGATTGTAGCAGCACTTCGATTTTATCCTAAAAAGTCTACCCAAACCATCTCACTTTATCAATTTGCAGTGGCCAAGAACTATCGGGGCAAGGGAGTATTGTATACCATGCTACAATACCTCGGTGAGTATCCTATCGAGGTGCTTTGTCCAATTCATGCCAGTTTAAATACCTACTTTTCTAAGACAGGTTGGCAGCATACAGGTCAGTTTAAAGGCTGTAACCGTTGGGAGTGGAGCGTGGGAGACAGATGAAGATAGGATGCTAAAGCACTCTGCTTGTCCAGGTTTTATCACTGTAGATTTATTGTATAACTGCTTCCTAACTTTATACCGAAAGAAGAATAAGGGCAGGTTAATTCACGTAAATACCGAAACATATTCGCCATGCTTGATAGCAGTAACAGCTATGGCCTACTTCCCCATCCTTTTCGCGAAGAATATTCTAAGCGATTATGCTAGTCATTCCACCAGTCAATCCGCAAATTCAATATACTGTAATAGCAAAGTTATGTTCATTTACCTTCCACATTTCAACTACATGAGACACATAAATTATTTCTTCGTTTCTACTCGTCTTTTCTTTCACCCAACAGCTCCAGTACGATTTGCCACTTTCCAAGCTTGTCCTGCATGTTTTTTATGTAACGACTAGGTGTAGGACTTGTTGAAGGCAATGTCAAATAGAGACGACCGTCAGAAAATCCGCGATATTTTTTATAGCTTTGATATGCTTTTGTTCCATTAAATAAGACAGCTTGGATAGCTGGATATTGTTCATATAAGCTGTCAAAATCATTAATCTTCTCATATTTGATCGCTGAGTCGAGACTGCCTTCCCGCTCGCAATTTTGTATAACATCCCAGAGGGCAATCCTTTTATTTAATAAAAATGCTAGACGTTGTTCATATGATTCTGCAATAGGCTCATGAAATAGTTCATACATAATGGGCCAAAAATGATTACGTAGATTTCCGTAATACTCATGTTTACGTAATGAGACGGCGCCGGGCATACTGCCAAGGATTATGATTGTACAGGATTTGTTAATAACAGGTGGAAATGATTGAAGCATGAGACAAAATCCTTTCTGTAGGAATGTAAAAAGATCAGTCTTCTTTTTCCTATTATAAATTAATTCAGGATCTAACTTCTAAGAGACAAGAAAAACCTCGGTTTCTATATTGTAAATGAAAAGTACCAAAATAATCGTTTCCCTACCATGATCATTGCTTCTACATAGAAAAATTACATAGGAAATAGTTGGACATCCAGAATGATCGTATTCAAAGTAGCCTATCAGAAAGATGCTGCTGAAAATAAAGATCAAATAGCCATGCTAGATTTCCCTGTTGATTAAGGAGGTGCATCGATCCGCTGTTGATTCGTGGAGAGCTTTTATCAAAGAAACTCAGTTGTTAAATGGAGTAAACCAGATCAATGCTTCTTTGCTCAAACAGTTACTATCCTGGGGGGGTCCATTTTCTGACTTTTAGTTTTGAAGAAGAGTACCCCTAGTGTGGCTTTTTTACAATCTACAAGGAGATGACACACCGAGCATTAGGAGGAGTAATAAATCACATAAAAAAATCTAAAAGCGTCAAAAGCATTTAAATTCCACAAAAGGATAAAATTAATTTTTATGCAAATAAAATCTCCAGTAAACAACTATTTACAAGTGAAGAAAAAATCTACATAATCAATTCTTGGGGTTTCTTGTCACTTGTCGAATTGTTAGGGGAATACTCTGTTTTTATTTCCGTTTTGAGGAGAAAACACTGCATTTGTAAAAATGTAAAATCGTAAATTTTTTGTAACGATTTACTGGTAAGAGCGTCTTATAATCATGGTAGTTATTGTTGTTTGATCAGGAGGGAATGGGGCATCAGAATAGCGTAGGCCCATCATATAGAGAACCATTTTTTTGTTGGTTTTTGGCTGTTTGTTTGTCTACATATGAGTGCTGTTTTTGTCTACATAAGGCGAATGAAGACGCTGAATACAACGAACGAAATGAAGTAAGAGATCAGAAACCAGTATGATTTGGATAGTGAAAGGGTAGTGTGCATCATGGGCATCTGGACAGGTAAGATCGTAGACAGAAGTAGAGAATGGATAGAAAAAGCGAATAACATAACGCCAAAAACAACACAAATCAACACATCCGCAATGAAGGAAAAACGGTACGGCATTGGGGGTGGACGTAATGCCTAAACCGCTTCAAGGTCATGGCCGTTATATGCCGGGACTAGATGGCTTACGCGCCCTTGCCGTATTTGCTGTCATTCTTTATCACCTCAATGTCAATTGGGCACCAGGAGGCTTGCTGGGTGTTGGAGTTTTTTTCGTACTATCTGGATACCTGATTACGGATATATTGATATCACAGTGGAAACAGAGAGGAAAAATTGATTTAAAGGATTTTTGGATCCGTCGAGCGAAACGATTGCTACCGGCTATGATAGTCATGCTGATAGCAGTAGTGGTTTGGTTAGCGCTATTTGATCGAGCTCAGCTACAGGCATTGCGAGGAGAAATTGTAGCAGCGCTTCTCTATGTAAGCAACTGGTGGTTGGTTTTTCACGAGGTTTCTTACTTTGAAAGCTTTGGTCCAGCTTCACCTTTTGGTCATTTCTGGTCTTTGGCAGTTGAGGAGCAATTTTATCTTATTTGGCCCTTATTATTACTCTTGGGGCTGCGCAATACGCCACGTCGAGGCAAGCTGCTATGTTTAACGCTAGCTGGAGTGGTTGTATCCGCTTTCGCAATGGCTCTATTATATGAGCCAGGTGTTGACCCGAGTCGTATTTATTATGGAACAGATACGAGAGCGTTTGGTCTATTGATTGGAGCGGCACTTGCAATGGTCTGGCCCAGCTCTAGGCTTTCTGAAACGGTTTCACTTCCTGCACGCATTACGCTTGAGGTTTTAGGGATAGCAGGACTGGCAACCATTCTTTGGATGATTTGGTATACCAATCAATATGAGGACTTTTTGTATCAAGGCGGTCTTGTATTGTTGTCGATTGCTACAGCAGTAGTCGTAGCAGTGATTGCTCATCCAGCGAGTAGCTTTGGTAAGCTGATGGGAGCTAAGCCGCTGCGTTGGATCGGTGTTCGTTCGTATGGAATGTATTTATGGCACTACCCGATTATTGTCCTGAGTACGCCCGCCATACATACCAATGGAACTGACATTCCTAAGGCCATATTTCAAATAGGAGCAACCATTGCGCTTGCTGGTTTATCCTTGCGCTTGGTTGAGGAACCAATTCGCCGCGGTTCATTTGCAAAGCCTGCAAAATACCGCAAAATGCAAGATGGGCGCTGGAGATTTGTTTTGTTTGGTCGTTGGGTTGTTTCTATGGTTGCTATTTTGGTTTTTAGCTCCACTTGCATTGCGATAGCAGGATGGGGAGGGAATGTGACAGCCAGCTCTATTCCAGTAGCTAGTACGGTAAATACTGAGTCGAAGCAGCAGATTGAACAACCGAATGCTGAGGAAGCTAATTTGTTTATACCGAAAAAAGAAGATGCCGCTTTAGGAGAAACGCCTGATAGAACTGAGGAAAAGATAAAAGAAGCAGACAAAACAAAAACAACAGCATCATCAACACAAAAAAATAACTCTTCACAGCAGGAGCTGGCAAAACAAGACACAAGCGGAAAACATAATGCTGCACAATCTGCTACTGATGGAGAGCAGAAGCCGGCAAAGTCAGAGGAAAAACAATCTGAAACCACAACAGAGGGCGATGAAGCTGAGCAAACAAAATCCTCTAAGGAAAACGAAAGCGGCTCCTCTGCTCGAGAGACAGATAAAGATGATTCTACTGCTCATCAATCGAAAGAAAACAGCTCAAAAGCAGAGAAGCCTTCTCAGGCAGATACGGAAGAGAAGGCTACTCCTTCTACGAAAGCTGGTAAAGGCATCACCGTGTTTGGAGATTCCGTTATGCTAGACGTAGCTCCACACCTGCAAAAGCTACTGCCAGGGATCACGATCGATGCCAAAGTTGGTAGACAATTGCGTCAAACTCCTGAGCTAGTAGCCCAATATAAAAAGAGAGGGAAGCTTGGAAATCGGGTTGTTCTTGAGCTTGGGACAAACGGAGCGTTTACCAAGATCCAATTGGAGAGCTTATTAAAATCGCTTGGAGATGAAAAACAGATTATTCTCGTCAATACTCGTGTTCCACGTCCGTGGGAGAGTGTAGTAAACGCTACACTGGCAGAGGTAGCGAACAGTCATCCCAATACTCTACTAGTAGATTGGTACACGGCAAGTGCTGGGAAAGACTCTTATTTCTCACGAGATGGTGTTCATCTGGAGCCAGAAGGAGCAAAGGCATTTGCCGCTTTACTTTCTGGTGTACTCAAATAAATCTTTATAAGGCAAAAAAGCCTCTTTTTCTAAACGGGAATCAAAGAGTTGTTACCGGTAGATGAAAGGAGGCTTTTTTGTACCATCCAGAATTTTGCATGAGCAGGAGGAGTGTTGTGCGACTGGAAAAAAACTTTCTATGGGTAGGAAGGCTTTTGTACAACCGGAAAAACTTCTATGATTAGAAAGGCTTTTGTGCGATGGAAAAACTTCTATGATTAGAAAGGCTTTTGTGCGATGGAGAAACTTCTATGATTAGAAAGGCTTTTGTACGATGGAAAAACTTCTATGATTAGAAAGGCTTTTGTACAATGGAAAAAACTTTCTATGATTAGAAAGGCTTTTATACGACCGGAAAAACTTCTATGATTTAGAAAGCCTTTTGTACGACCAGAAAAAACTTCCCATGATCAGGAAGGCTTTTGTACAATCAGGACAAATCCTACATGTATTAACCTGTATTGAATAAAGAATCTTCCACAAATAAAAGGGGAGCAATACTATTCCTTCAACAAGGAATTTTATCCGCTTTCCTACTAGGATGAATGTAATCAATTTTATGCCGGTAGATTTATTTTTCCTCCTTTTAAACAGGAAAACAAGGTTATAACTTCTAATAAGTATTGTGACTATCACTTTTACCTTTGCGCAAAGGGAGGCGAAGCAGTGGAGACGATCTATAGTCAGCTACACAAGCTGGGATTTTCCCAATATGAGAGCAAGGCCTATGTTAGTTTGATACAGCAAGCGCCGGCTACTGGATATGAAGTGAGCAAACGTTCAGGGGTTCCGCGTTCGATGATTTATGAAGTATTAGGCAAATTAATCGACAGAGGAGCCGCTTATTTGGTACCGACTGACCCAGTTAAATATGCGCCTGTTCCTGCTAAACAGATGCTGGAGCGTTTAAGAAATAATATGGAGGAAACGATTCATTATCTGGAGCATTCGTTAGAAACATTGGAGAAAGATCCTGCTATTGATGTGATTATGCATCTGAGTGGGTATGATCACGTGATACAAGAGCTGTCAGATACGATATATCAGGCGAAAAGTGAGCTGTGGTTATCCATTTGGGAGCCACAGGTAGGCGAACTATATGAGCAAATTCAACAGGCAGTCAATCGGAATATTTCGGTATTTTCGATAGTGTTTGGTGCTGAGGGAGTTAGTCTTGGCTACACCTTTCCCCATAACTATATGTCACCAGAGGTTGTACAAGAGCGAATGGGAGGACAATTAACGATTGCAGCAAGAGATGGGGAAGAGGTTATTATAGCCAACTTTAATGAACGTGGTGTGCCATGGGCTATTAAAACAAGGAATCCAGCACTTGTACTTGTAGCCACCGAATATGTAAGACACGACATCATGATTGAAGAGGTCACACGAGAATACGGGGCTGATAAGGTAGAGCGGCTCTGGCGTAATCGGCCTGACCTGTCTCATGTAGTAACAGGCTATAAAGGAGGAGGTACGTTATGAAACCAGGAGATATATTAACATGGACAAGAACCTTTACAGAGGAAGAAACGCTCCATTTTGCAGAGATTACGGGGGATAAAGGCAGGCATCATATGGAGCGTGATGAACAAGGTAGACTTATGGTGCATGGTTTATTAACTGCAAGCATTGGAACCAAAATAGGCGGCGATCTCCATTACATTGCGAGGGAGTTTAACAACGAATTTTTGCGTCCGGTGTTTACGGAGGATACGATCACCTGTGAGGTAACCATTAAAGAGATTACACCCATGGAGGACTTTGACAAGGTAGCGTTATCGTTTGTCTATTACAATCAAGCAGGGAAAGAGGTATTAATCGGAACTAGTCACGGCATTATTCGAAAGGAGGCAGAATGAGACCAAAGTAAAAAAGCAGGCACGAATGAGCAGGAAAGCTACTCACGTGTCTGCTTGAGATTTTATTGGCCAGGAGCCTCAACTGCTATATATATTTCAACAATGGCGTCATTGGGATTGCTAGCTCGCTCATCGTAGTGTTCAAAATCGCCTGTGAAGGTGCGGGAAAGCTCACTATTCATAGACCATGCCCAGATGAATTGCCAAGCCTCTATGACCACCTCAGATAAAGGACCACGTCTGGAAGTGAAGACAGCGTATTGAGCGGCGGGTAGCGTGATTGTAGTGATGCTTGGACTAGCAATCGCCGACTTGTCCGCTACTCTATTCCCAATGAAACTGGTATATTCCCCAATAGCTCCATTCTCGTACTCTGCATATACACCATAGATCTTCTGGGATAGACTATGCTGAGCTAGCTGTTTCGCAATATTTTCAGAGAAATACCGATTCCACAGCCCACTGATGACACCATTTCCAGAGAGCTCACGAGCATTGGTTGTACGGGCAGAAATTCCCGCAATCGTGAACTCTTCAAGACGAACGAGTCTAGGTTCCTCAAGGGGGTGCTGGGAACTAGCTGTGTGATTTTCCTGTGCCCAACGTTTTAATTGAGGGAATAGTCCTGTTAACATGGTACGGGCCTGTTGTTCACTCATTCCATCTCCTACCATGTGAGGAATACATATTTCTATCATTTGTTCCATTGTGCAGTCGGGTGCAGTAAACGTTCCCTGATCATAGCAGTATGAGCAGAATTCCTGTGATTTGCTGTTGTCCTTCTCTGTACCTAGCACTTCTTCATGAAGCGGCATGCTGCAGCTTTGGCAAAAGGTAATGGTCATTTCTATCACTCCTTCTTGGTTTACTAACAGTATAAGAAGCAAAACCTGACAACTCTCTGTCAGGTTTCCAGGAATCATTTTTATACATATTTTTCAACAATGGCGGCTGCTAATGTTTTTATTTTAGCTTTAATCGATTCGGGCTCTATTACCTCTACGGAGGGCCCAAAACTAAGAATAAAGCCGTAAAGCCAATTATCCTCGGGAAAACTGGCGGATACGGTTACAGATCCTCCCTCTTGCTCAAACAATTCCTCTACACCAAACCACTCTTCCGCTATATGACGAGAATCTGGGGCAAAACGTAAGACCAGATGAACCATCGTAGCAGAATCATTCCATTTCTGTACCCATGGGAGCTCGTCAGCTTGAATATTTCGCCTGATAAAAGTTGTATCAAGCACAGTAAGCTTCTTCATGCGATATAGCTTAAACAAGCGAAAATCGAGCTTGTTTTGACAGAACCCGTACAAGTACCAGGAACGCCCCTTTACAAGCAGAATATGAGGCTCAACAATTCGGTCACTCTGTTCCCCTCGTGCATTAGAATAGACGAAGCGTAGCAATTTATTTGCTTCAATAGCTTGTTTAACCGTTAAAATAGATTCTTCCAATCTTTCATTTTGCCCCCAAGGGGAGAGATCAACGAGAAATTGCTGCGTTTTCCATTGAAATTGTTCCTTTTGAGCATGTGGAATAATGCTATTAATTTTTTCCACTAAAAACTGATGACTCTCACTTTTATCCATGGTCGAGATACTTTGTAACGAGGTGACGATTGTGGCGAGATCATTATTCGTCAGCAATTGACGATCGAGTCGATACCCTTCAGCAAGACCAATACCTCCGTTTGCACCCTGATAGGTAACGATCGGAATACCCGCTTGATTAATCGTTTCAATATCACGATAAATGGTCCGAATAGACACCTCAAATTGCTCAGCTAAATCCTTCGCTTGTACGAGATTACGGTTTAGCAAAATAATAATGATGGAAAGTAAGCGGTCTATTTTCAATGTACATTCTCCATTTCTACAAAAAATGATAGGTGGAAAAAATTTATGTGAACTGTCTGAGGAAGGGAAATCCTTCGTAGCCAATTGATTTCTTACTCATATTCGGTATGCAAAGAATCGCTTTCCTTGTAGCTTTTTCCTATAATCAGCTTACCATAGTGCCATATGAAGAAGCAAAAGCATGCTCACAGCTTACGAGTAAGAGTGAACATGCTTTTGCTTATAGAGATTATTTCATTTTTCGTACCAATAGAAATGATACCTAGACTAGATTTGTCTTTGTAAATCAGCAAGACGCACTTCTTCGGCTATTGCTTTCTTTTCTTCCTCTGATAGCACAAGGCTTACCAATGGAAAAATATAATGATCTTCTTTCTCAATATGCTTTTTCAATAGGTAAGCTAAGAAGTTCATTTTTTGCAGTAACAATTCACTGCATTCCTTTACTTGCTCTTGCTCAAACAGCTCCTTCGCTTCGTTATAATGTTTACGAATGATCACATGGTCCTGTACTAATTTTGCGATAGGGCCTACTTCTGTTTCAGCGATATGGTTCTGTAGCTTGCCTAAAATGAATGTTTCCTCATATAAAAAGTGATGCTCCAGCTCCTCTTTTATCTCTTGTAGAGCGAGGCGATATACTTCTAAATCGTAACCTTCTCGTACCTTATCCATCAGATTTTCCAGCATGGCATGCTCAGCAACAAAAGAGTGTAGATGTGGATCGATGATCGAGGTCAGCTTGTTGTATTTATCCTGATCTGATTTAGTCCAATCTGTCATGTCCAACTGTGGTTTGTATATAGGAGTAGTCATAAGCGTATCAACTCATCTTTCGTTCTGATTTCCTACAATAGTAAATCTATCGAAACAAATGGACGAAAGGTGTGATTCAGATCACGTATTTTTCAAAAAATTCGAGAAGATAACGTCGCTGAAGTGGTAAATCATGTAGAAATAGTGCCGGAACTAGACTATTTGATCTTACGTAAGTAGCCTGTTTTTACACAAATAACGCTGTTTTTTTATTATTTGCAGAAAATTTGTTACAATAGAAATGTTTACAGGTTCGGATTTGTAAGTGAGCAAGATTTTAATCGATGGAAAGAGGGCTGAATCGAATGAATAACGAGTACATAGTAGGGTGGGGAACGCTCGCTCTCATTAATGCTGGGCTTGCACAAGGGAAAAATCGATCGGGACTTATCTGGTTTCTCTTGTCCTTGCTAGGAGGGCCGATTGCTACGTTCATTCTAGTTGTTTTACCAAAGGAATAAGGCATGCATCATTTTCTGAAAAGCAAAGGAGACAGCTAACATGGAAATCAAAATGGCATCAAAAGAGGATATGAAATTTTTATATGAAAAGACACCCCAAGCACTACAAGAAGGAACCCTGGGTTATATTAACGTGGATTTCGAAAGCATCGAGGAACCCATTCACCAATTGCTGGAGAAAGGGGCTTGGTATCTGGTAGGCAAGCAGAACGAGCAAATCGTTGGCTGGGTACTAGCGGGTAGCATCACCGAGCAGTTTACGAATAAAGAGCTCGGTTATATTTTCGAGCTCTATGTCATGCCCGAGTCACGTGGAAAGGGATATGCGAAACCACTAATGGAAGGGGCCATTCAGAGGCTAAAAAAACAGGGATATGCTGAAATCAGACTAAATGTTTATGTAGCTAATCGAGCAAAGGCGCTATATGAAAAGCTTGGGTTTCAGGAACGCAATGTGATTATGAGCTTGAAGTAAACAGCAAAAAGTATCAAATTTTTTTATTTCCTCCTCGCTATAATGACAATACATCACATGTTACATATGAGGAGGAAATGTTATGCAAACCAGACAAGGCTACTTCACGTATCTAGAAGGTACAAATAAAGAGGTTGGTGAGCAGCAAGCTGAGATGCTACGCCATATCCCGTACTTATATCAGGTTTATTTTGTAGAGAAGACAGATGCAATTTCAGATCAGCGCCTTTGGAGTCAGCAGCAGATGCTTCAGCAGTATTCTCCGGGTATTTGGGAGGAGCTTGAAGCCTTCTGTAGCCAAGCGAAGATGCCAATGAATCGTTTGCGTTATCTACATGAAAGCTGTATTGTGTCGGGATGCAGTCACTCTGTCGTACTTCCTAATAAGATGCGGGATGGCCATCTGTATGTTTTGCGAAATTACGAATTTACCCCTGACCTAGACGACATGACACTATGCTCAACTCGCGTACAGGGAACGTATGCACATACGGGCTTTAGCGGCTTATCATTTGGACGACATGAGGGTATGAACGATCAGGGACTCTGCATCACAATGTCATCCTGCGGTCTGCCAGTAGGAATTCATCCAGGCTTGCGTTCTCCAAAGGGAGAGGGTCTGCAATTCTGGACGGCGATTCGAGCCATATTGGAGCATTGTCGCAATGTAGACGAAGCGTTACAGCGATTGCGTGAAATGCCCATCGTATCAAACGTGAACCTGTTAGTAGCAGATCCCAGTGAAGACGCGGCTTTGGTCGAAATGATGGATGGTGAAATCGCGAGTACGAAAATAGGAAAGAAGAGCGACACTTCTTACCTGATTGCTACCAACCATGTGTTATTTTCAGAATTGGAGCATCTATCTACACACCGCATGCATAACTCGCTCATTCGTCAACAGCTAGTAGAGAGTGTACTTCAAGGCGATGAGCGATTAGAGAAAGCAGATTTGCTCGCTTTAATGAACCGGGAATATCCACAGGGCTTAAGCACGCATTACTATCAGGAGTATTTTGGGACGCTGCGCTCCATGCTCTTTGACGTAACAGCAAAAACGATAGAGGTCTGCTATGGCTCCCCGCTTCACAACGGCTGGCATACGTTGTCTGTGGGGGAAAAGCTTGCTTTTTCAGACATTGAGGTAGCTCTTCCGCAAGGGATTGTTCCAGCTCAATTTTGGTAGAAGAAAAAATAATGTGGTTGAGAGGAGAACGAGGCTTGGCATCCTATGGCAAAGAAATTGAAACGGCCATTGACTACATAGAACAGCATCTCGATAAGCCCTTACAGGCAGATGAGGTGGCCCGCCTAGTAAACTTCTCGTACTATCACTTTCATCGAATCTTTTACGAATGCACGGGTGAGACAATCGGTGATTATATTCGGAAGCGAAGACTTACAGAAGCGGCCATCTGCCTTTTACAAACAGAGCGATCTATTTTCGAAATTTCACTAGACTACCAGTTTGATTCTCAGGCTTCATTTAGTCGTTCCTTTAAGAAGCAGTTTGGTACGTCACCGTATTTTTTTCGCAAACAAAGGCGACAGCCGATTTCTCTACAAAAAATGCCACTTGTCGATAAGCGCTTAAAGCATCGCTTGCAACAGATCAGTCTACAGCCCAGCTTTGAACGGATTGAGACAGAGCGTTTCGTTATTGGTGTGAAGGATAGTAATAATCTGCATCAAAATCAGTTTAAACAAATATGGCAACGCTATTTCCTACGAGAAAGGGAGATAGGGGAAAAGCAAATGATTTGCAATCCTGATATAAGATACGGAATTTGCACGGCTGAGATGCCCCTTTCCCTCCAGCAGTTGACCGAGCTAACTGCCTTTTATGGAATAGCAGCTATAGAGGTAAAGGAGATTGTAGAGGTTCCAAAAGGGATGGTTGCTCACACGATTCAGCCTGGGGAGTATGCTGTTTTTCGTCATCAAGGGACCGGCAGTGAGCTTAGAACCACCTACGACTATATCTGGGGGACATGGTTTGCTTGTGTTGATTATGAGCTTGATGCACGAGACAATTTTGAGGTATATGGGACGGAATTTACTCATATAGCAGACAAAGACTCTATCATTTTGATTTATATTCCGATTAAAAAAAGATAAAGTCCCCTATGACAAAAGAAGAAAACAATCCAATGATGGAAATCGCAGGCAGTTGCTTGCGATTTTTTGTTGGGAAAATACTAGGGCTGGCAGAATGATGGAGCGTTTTACTATTTTTAGGCAAAATGAAAGTCATTGCATTTTAGTAAAAATCAAGCATAATTCACCTGCCTCATCCATAATTTGTTAGTGATCATGACGAATCATCAGTTGATGAATCAGCATTATTTTCGATAACAGGTAAGTTACCTAGGAAATGTGGAGAATAAACAGTCTGTTTGATCGGCATGTTTAAATCTGAACAGACTTGCAAGCTAATTTTGATCAGGAAAAATATCTGAACCTGTTGGACAATGAAAGAGGAGGTTTAACATAGCAGGTGGTGAAAGGAGCAGATCGCATGCTAAAAATCAAAAAATGGGTAGTGGATAAAAGCAAAAGCTGGATAAAGCTAATTCTAATGGGAGTGGTACTAATCTCGCTTGTAGGCTGTTCTTCTCAAGCAGGGACAGATGCTTCGGCTCCAACAAGGGGGGCGGTGACAAAGCAGGGCTCCCAACAGCAGCTAGTAATTTACACGGGACGGGATAAGAGCGTTGTAGACTACGTTATTCCGAAATTTGAAGCTACTCATCCTGATATAAAAGTGGATGTTTTAACAATTGGGGCGCAGGAAATCCTAGAGCGAATTCGAGGAGAAAAGAGCAATCCTCAGGCCGATTTTTGGTGGGGAGGCACACAATCGAGCTTACGGACTGCCGCTTTGGAAGGATTGCTGGAGAGCTACAAACCTTCCTTTGGTGATCAGATTCCAGCCATGTATAAAGACGCACAAGATCGCTGGTATGGGGAAATGCTACTGCCTGAGGTCATTATGTACAATCCACAAATGCTCCCAAAGGCAGAAGCGCCAAAGGACTGGGACGATCTACTTGATCCGAAATATAAGGATAAAATTATTATTCGTGGCGTTTTAAAATCAGGTACAATGCGCACAATCTATTCGGCTATGATGTATCGACAGGGGGCAGCAGCTCCGGAAAAGGGTTATGAATGGCTGGCGAAATTAGACGCCAATACAAAGGAATATGCACAAGACCCTACCAGCTTATATATAAAGCTAGCCCGACAAGAGGCAGCCATTTCTTTATGGAATTTACAGGATATCCTGATTCAAAAGGAAGCCAAAAAGCAACCGTTTGACTACATTTATCCAGCTAGCGGCGCCCCCATTCTAGTAGATGGCGTGGCGATTGTAAAGGGTACGAAAAACATAGCCCCGGCTAAGAAATTCTATGACTTCTTATATGATGAAAAACTCCGAATTGAACTGGCGGAGAAGTTCTATCAAATTCCCGCCCTCTCCACTAGTAGCAAAGAAAATCTACCGACCTGGCTACAAGCTATTGAGCTAAAACCATTGGAGATGGATTGGCAGGTCCTAGCAGATAAAGAAAAAGAGTGGATGCAATATTGGGATGAAAATATAAAAGGAAAGGGCTACAAATAGTTACTAGAAGTAATACAGAAATGAGTGACGACCTTTTGTTCTGCATGCTGTATGACATGAGAGGAGGAACAGAGTTGAGTGGGGTCACGTTAGAGCATGTAACGAAATCTTTTGGTAGCTCAAAAGGGGTCGAAAACGTTCACATTGAGATTAAACAGGGGGAATTTTTCACATTCCTTGGACCAAGCGGATGCGGGAAAACTACTATTTTACGCATGATCGCGGGTTTTTACTATCCCACCAAGGGGCGTATTTTATTTATGAATGCTGATATGACATACGTTCCGCCACACAAACGAAATACAGGTATGGTGTTTCAAAATTATGCTCTGTTCCCTCATATGACAGTGTTTGAAAATATAGCCTTTGGTTTGCAGGTACGCAAGCTTACTAAAGCGCAGATCAAAGAAAAAGTAGAGCAGACACAGAGACTTCTACGTTTGGACGGATTTGGAAATAGGCGAATGGATCAATTATCTGGGGGACAACAACAGCGTGTGGCTCTGGCAAGAGCTTTAGTTATAGAACCCTCCATTCTCTTATTAGACGAACCATTGTCCAACCTGGATGCGAAGTTGCGAGAAGAGACACGCATCGAGATAAAACGGCTGCAATTGGAACTGGGTATTACCACCATCTATGTGACCCATGATCAGGCTGAAGCAATGTCGATGTCTGATCGCATCATGGTGATGCAAAATGGAGAAGTGCAACAGATCGGTATACCAGAAGATATTTATAATCGACCGTCTACTCCGTTTGTTGCTTCTTTTATCGGAGAAACAAATGTATGGGAAGGCGAGGTTGTCCAGATAAATGGAGAGGAAGCTACTGTGCAAGTAGAGCCTGACTTACTTGTAATAGGGTATCGTGATTATGCATCAAATAGCGAGGGGATCAAAGTGGGTGCCAAGGTCTCTCTCTGTATTCGTCCAGAAGCTGTACAGATTGTAAATGATCAGCAAAGAGCTCGGGATATCAATCCTGAACAACGACATGTCTACGAACCGAACCAATGGCATGGTCAAATCAGCCTCTCTGAATTTACTGGGGCTAGTGTGACATATGTTTGTAAAGTCGGTGATAAACAAACGTTGAGAGTCTTGTCTATCCATGCGGGCAATCCAATCAAACAGCGCAAAGAAATGGTTACCTTAGTTATTCCGAAAGCCAATGTTTATTTTATTTCTAAAAGAGAGCCTGACTAATGAATTCGTGCCGTTTTACAGGCTCCGCGAGCAAGCAGTTTAGCTTTTCACCTAGTTTTCTTGACGGATAGGGGAGGTACTAGATGGATACTCGGCCGAAAGCATCGCAAACTGAGCATGTACCCCAAATCACTACACATCGCCACCTTAAGCTTTTGAACTCCAACTCTTTTGTCTACGTGCTAGTTTCTCCTTTATTTCTTATCCTGCTTGCCTATGTTATTTATCCGTTAGGGCAGACCTTTCTGCAAAGTCTGAGAATAGATAAACAGTTTACACTTGCTAATTATGCTCATTTTTTTAGCTTGGAGCATACGGCAAATCTGGAAGCTCTTTGGACCAGCTTATACATCTCGGTGCTTAGTGTGATTGCATGTGGCATCGTAGGAGTAAGTCTAGCATTTCTATTAGAACGCTATGATTTTCCAGGGCGTAAAATTCTGTCTGTACTAGCCATGGTTCCGATGGCACTCCCCCCTTTGATTGGGGTGCTTTCCTTTACTTTTTTATATGGAGAAAGCGGAATTATTCCCCGAGGCTTACAAGCATTCTTTCAGCTTCAGCAGGTACCTTTTTCACTAAAAGGCATTTGGGGCGTACTGATTGTTCATACTTTTACGATGTACACGTATTTTTATATGACCATCACGGCTGCATTGAAAGGATTAGATCCTTCTTTTGAAGAAGCAGCAGCCAATCTTGGCGCTACTCGATTCGTCGTCTGGAAGCGTGTCATTTTGCCTATGCTAACGCCAGCCATTGTAGCGTCATCCTTGCTGGTATTTATGATTGCGATGGCCTCCTATACGGCTCCGCTTATCTTTGGAATTGATCGCACTATGACGATGCAAATCTATTTATCTCGCACCAACGGCAATCTGGAGATGGCAGCAACACAATCTACGATATTATCGATCGTCTCTATCTTGTTTTTGTTATTGATGCGCTGGTATCAAGGTGTGCGTAATTATCAGAATCAGAGCAAAGGGATTAGCGTACATCGTACAGAGGTCAAAAGTAAGGCAGGTCGGTATACAGCAATGGTGCTCTCTACGATTGGTGTTGTTATTCTTCTGCTGCCGATCCTTGTGCTTGTGCTCTTATCCTTCTCAGTAGATGCTAGCTGGACAGTACAGATATTACCGCCAGCTTATACGTTTTCTCATTATCTTGACTTGTTTACAGATAGTAAGACATGGAGGCCGATTTTTACAAGCTTTGAGATGAGTTTTTTTGCTACCCTTGGCAATGTGATCTTTGGAGTAGCGGCAGCTTATGCTATGATTCGTCTGAAATTCAGAGGGAAAGCTTTACTAGATATCCTGATTATGCTGCCATGGGCATTGCCTGGCACCGTTGTGGGTGTTAACCTATTGGCTGCTTTTAGCCAGCCGCATCTATTTGGTTTTTATCAGGTTTTGGTGGGAACGATCTGGATTTTACCCTTGGCTTATTTTGTACGTCACCTACCGTTAGTCTTTCGATCTACTTCAGCTACATTGATGCAGACTGATCATTCCGTAGAGGAAGCGGCACGTAATCTGGGAGCTTCCTGGTGGTATAGCTTTCGACGTGTCGTATTTCCTATGGCGTTACGTGGTATTTTAGCAGGGACGTTACTTGCCTTTGTGCAAGGAATCGGGGAATTTGTGGCTTCTATCCTGCTGTTTACGACCAACAGCACGCCAATTTCTGTAGAGATATATAAGCGCATGTATTCTTTTGAATTTGGTACAGCTTGCGCATATGGTGTTTTGCAGATCGTGTTCATTATCATCGTTTTGTTTCTTACTACAAAATGGACGAAGGATCAAGCTGGCTCAGCAGTTTAGGGCTAAGGAGACGGATGAGAAGCAATAATAGCCAATAGGAGGCTGTTTTGAAGAATGAAATCCACATAGGCTTTTCATGAAAAAGCATCCTTAGCGTGTTTCTTTTCCATAAACATGACCTCATATAAGGGGGAAATCCAGTGAGAAATAGAATGCTATCTCATCGAATGTTCGTTACATGCTGTGCAGGACTCACCAGCCTAGCTGTGATTACCTCATTCGTCATGCTGTCTGCTGTACAGACCGTCCATGCTGATCGGGGGATTGTTGACTTATGGAAAGCAATTCTGCCGGTAACTACAGTGGCTAGTGCGATGAATACGGGCGCACATCCAGATGACGAGCACAGTGCTACGCTTGCCTATCTTAGTTTAGGCAGAGGAATAGAGACAACCAGCCTTATCGCTAATCGTGGAGAAGGTGGGCAAAATGAGATTGGCGACGAGCTTGGTCATTCGTTAGGAATCATTCGTACGCGGGAATTACAAGAGGCATCCAAAATTAGCAACGTAAATCTAATCAATCTCAGTGAACAAATCAATGATCCTATTTATGACTTTGGCTTCTCGAAAAGTCCTGATGAAACCTTAGAAAAATGGGGTGAACAACACACCTATGAACGCTTGATTCGCCATATTCGTCAGGTGCGTCCAGACATCGTGATTCCTGCCTTTCTCAATGAAGAGTCTACTCATGGTCATCATCGGGCAATGAATGTGATTACAGTGAGAGCGTTTGAAGATGCCGCCAACCCATCTATATTTCCTGAACAAATAAAAGCAGGATTATCACCCTGGCAGGTGAAAAAGCTATATCTACCAGCAAATGCTAAGGATTATACGGTTCGAATTCCAATAGGGGATTACGATCAACGATACGGAGCTTCTTACAAGCAGTTGGGAGAAGAATCACGTTTCATGCACAAAAGCCAGGGCATGGGTCGACACTATGACGAAGGGCCGGACTTTGTGTACTACAAGCTAGCAAAATCAGTTGGGCCCATTAAGCAAAAGGAAGCAGACCTGTTTGAGGGAATCTCCTTTACCTTTGAGGAGTGGGCAAAAGAGCTGGCTCAGCAGAAGAAAGCAAGTCGTTTATCCCAAAAAATTCACCAGCTGCAAAACGATGCAGCACAGATTCTCCATGCCTATCCAGATTTCTTACAGGTAGCAAAGAGCATTCATCGTATGAAAAAGAATGTAACAGACACGATCAGGGAGGCTAAGTCCGCTGATCTAACTGCAGAAAGCAGGGTGGATGTGCTTCACCGATTACAGATAAAAGAGCATCAATTAGATAAAGCGAGTGCAAAGGCCTTGTCACTCGTGGGTAAAGTAACATCCTCTGGCAATGAGCTGATCCCCGGGCAAACAGCCAAAGTAACAGTCACAGCATATAATGGCAGCCAGGTCGCTATTAAAAATGTAAGGATAACGCTGAGGACACCAGATGGATGGAAGGTAAAACCCACAGGACCTACAACGTTTGGGCAGGTGAGCTACAATCAGAGAGTATCAGTGACATATGACGTACATATCCCAAAAGATGCGGACAAATTCCATCCGTACCGCTTACCCATCCTCTCTAGCGATATAACCTACAATGCTTTTGGAGAGGACGCGACATTACATGCTGTACCGCAATCTACAGTGGGGATTTTGCCACCATTTTCCCTATCGCTTAATCCGAATGCTACCGTGTTAAACACCCTACAGCAAAACCTAGAGATTCCCATTCAAGTTACGGTAAAAAACTATACACCAGGTGCTAGCGAGCCAACGATTTCGCTTATGTTGCCAGCGGGCTGGACTGTTAAGCCAGCTTCAAGTAAACTCACCTTTGCTCACAAAGGGGAAACGAAAAGTATTTCGTTTCGCGTAACCCCGTCCCCAAAAGTAAAAAACGGTACCTACGAGATTACAGCAAAAGCTAGTGCAACAGGATTAGGGAGTCATGAAAATGTGCAGGTCATTACATATCCACACATTGGAACCACCTATTACATCCATCCTGCTACCCTTGCCATTCAAGCTTTTGATCTGAAGCTAGAAAAAAATAGAAAGGTAGGATATATCTCTAGTGGATTTGATCAAATCGACCACTATCTGCGGCAAGTAGGGATAAACGTGGTTAATTTGGATGCAAAGGCAGTAGAATCAGGTGATTTACAGCAATATGACACAATTGTGCTGGGGATACGTGCGTACGGATTCCGACCAGAGCTGATCACAAGTAATAAACGTCTACTCCAATACGTTGAAAATGGCGGTAATCTAATCGTTCAGTACCATAAACCGGAGGATAAATGGACACCTGATCTGGCTCCTTATCCCATTACCATTGGGCAACCGCTGATAAAGTGGCGTGTTACTGATGAAAATTCCAAGGTGACCATGTTACAACCCGCACACCCTTTATTTACAACTCCCAACAAAATAACTGCACAGGACTGGAAGGACTGGGTTCAGGATCGTTCTGCCTACAATTCGTCTGCTTGGGGGAAGGAGTACACAGAGCTGATAAGCCATGGTGATCCTAATGAGAAGGAGTTCACAGGTACCTATTTAACTGCCAAATATGGCAAAGGAACCTACACGTACAGCTCCTTGGTCTGGTATCGACAAATACCCAATTTAGTCCCAGGAGCCATTCGCATGTTTGTTAATATGATCAGTTTGAAGCAATAAGGCAGTCTATTTAGCTACATCCGTGAGGGGTCTCCATCTTACAGGGACCCTCTGCACGGATGTATGGAAGGCAAGGTCCATAAAAATAGACAAGGAGGCATCCCGCATGAAATTTCAAGCTCGACAAGCGAGAATGTACAATCAGGAAGGAACAAGCTTCCCAGGGAAAACCTATGCCAAGGTGGTTTTGGAGCCAGCTTATGAAGAGGCAAAAGCCCACCTATTAGCTCCCATGCTGGCTATCAATAAGGCCCACCTAATCATGTTAAAAGAGCAGGGATTGCTTTCTAAGGAGGAAGCAAGACAAATCGCAGATGCATTACAGAAGCTAGATGTAGACGCTTTGCGAAAGTCTGGTTACACAGGTGAATATGAGGACTTATTTTTTCAGGTGGAAAATCAATTGCTAGAACTAGCAGGTGACATTGCCGGCAATTTACATTTGGCTCGTAGCCGCAATGATATGGGTATTTGCATGTATCGAATGGTGCTAAGGGAGAAGCTACTTGCGACTTATTCAACGGGAGTGCTTCTGCATGAATATTTACTGCAAGTAGCCGAAGAGCACATCGATACTATCATGCTTGGTTACACACATACTCAACAGGCACAACCAACCACCCTTGCTCACTATGTAATGGCGATGGCAGATTCTCTGGAACGCGATCTGCGCCGACTACGCTCTGCTTATGACAATTGTAATAAAAGTCCAATGGGCGCGGCGGCACTGACCACCTCGGGCTTTACGATCAGTCGTGCTCACATGCAAGAATTATTAGGCTTTGATGAAATGGTGGAAAATTCCTACGATGCCATTAGCGGTGCAGATTATCTTGGCGAGGCGATGCTGGCAGTTCAATTAGCGGCGATTAATCTTGGGCGATCGGTGCAGGATTTTCTGCTGTGGTGCACGCAAGAATGTAACGCTGTGAGAGTGGCCGATCCCTATGTGCAAGTCAGCTCCATTATGCCGCAAAAGCGCAATCCCGTTTCCTTGGAGCATATGCGTTCCTTATTATCCAGCTGCGTAGGCACGACTAATACAGTGCTTTCGATGATGCATAACACACCGTTTGGTGATATTGTGGATACAGAAGATGACATGCAGCCGTATGTATGGAAAAGCTTGTCCATTTTAGATAACATGTATCATTTACTAATTGCTGTCATTACAACGATGCAAATCAATAAAGAGGTGCTCTCGGCACGTGTTAAGGGAAGCTTTGCCACAGTGACAGAATTAGCGGATACATTAGTACGTACAGATAAGCTATCTTTTAGAACCTCGCATCGTATTGTCAGCGATGTGGTACAACAGGCGATCAAGCAGAAAATAACAGCCGATCAAATAACACTTCACATGGTAAATGAGGCAGCCCAACATGTGATTCATAGAGAAGTGGTACTTACTGAGGCAGAGCTTGCTGAAGCGCTTGATCCTGTACATTTTGTCACCATCCGTTCTTTACCGGGTGGTCCTAGCCCCAGAGAAATGATGCGCATGATTGAAACGCGAAAATCAACACAGGAGCTGATGCACAACTGGTGGCAGACAGCAGCATTGCGTTGTCAATCCGCCTTGTCACAATTGGATGAAATCTTGTCAACATGGAGTGATAACACATGAACCAATGGCATATTCCTCTTCTTGCGGTAGATGGAGGAGGTACAAAAAGCTTGGCGATGTTCGTGAATTACAACCAGCAGGTACTGGGAACAGGAGTGGCTGGATCATGTAACTATCATGGAAAGGGAGTGGAGTCAGCTACATATGAGTTGAAATTGGCGATTCAAAGAGCAATCAATGAAGCCATGCCTACACAGGTACAGAATCATTCTCAAATAAATGCTCCACTACAAGTAGACTGCGCTGTTTTTGGCATAGCTGGTCTAGATACTTCCTATGATCGAGCTCTCATAGTAAAGCTAGTGAACCAAGTGCTATTTGATTTGAACATTCAAATAAAGAAGCTAATTGTTGAAAACGATTGTGTTGCTGCCCTTCTAGGTGCCACACGTGGTAAGCCTGGCATATTGGCCATTGCCGGCACGGGGTCCATTGTTTGTGGGATAGGTAAGGATGGAAAGAGAAGCAGAGTTGGCGGCTGGGGACATCTAGTAGGTGATGAAGGCAGTGGCTATTGGATCGGCAAACAAGCGTTAACGGCTATATTTCAAGCATCAGATGGACGCTCGGATGCTACATTGCTTGCAGAGGAAGTCCTTACCTATTTGCAAATAGAAGATGTAGAACAGCTTTTTCACTGGGTCTATAATGAAAAAACGTATTCAGTGGACAGAGTAGGTGAACTATCCCGCCTTGTAAGTAGAGCAGCGCACCAAGGAGATCAAACAGCACACCGGATTTTAGAAAGAGCTACAGATGAATTGTTTGCAGGTATAAAAACAGTCATGGATCAGCTTGACTTACAAGAGTTAGCTTGTCAGGTTATTTTACAAGGAGGCGTGCTGAAGCATGAGCCACTCGTAAGACAAAGGCTTATTCAATCAATTAGTGAATATGCTCCGCAAGCAATCGTGGACGATAATGAGCAAGAACCCATTCAAGGAGTAATTGCTATGGGGCTTTTTGCCATGAGTAGTTCTTAAGCCTCTACTGTCAACCTAATAAATTCAGGGCACAAAGGGAGGGAGTAGCATGCGGAAAGCAAGAGAGAATGCTCAAGTAAGGCGTCTGCTGTTTCTTTTTCCACATCCCGATGATGAATCGTTTGCCTGCGCAGGAACCATGGCAAAATACAGCGAATTAGGACAGCTAATTTATTTGGTGACAGCTACTTCAGGAGATAAAGGAAAGTGCGGACCCTATTCGATCACCTGTCAAAAGCAGCTGGCTGTCTTGCGTGAGCACGAATTAAGCAGTGCCCTCAGCGTCTTGGGAGTAGCCGAATTGCTGTTATATCGCTTTCCAGACGGCGGGCTGGCTCAGATGGACCAAAGCATGCTCACCGAACGCGTACTTCAGACGCTCCTGTCTATTAACCCTCAGATCATCATCACCTTTCCACCAGATGGCGTTACAGGTCATCCCGATCATATTGCGCTTTCTCATGCGGTAGAAACAGCGGTGAAACGTTATGAAGAACAACTACCCCAACAGGAATATCCTGATTTGTATTATGTCTCCATTCCCCATTATTACGATCATTGTAAGGAGCGTCCTCCACAAGCAACGTTCCCTATCACAGCAAAAGTAGATATTTCAAACTATAAGGCTCACAAGGGGAAGGCATTGCAGGCCTACAAGAGCCAGGAATATTCAGTTAATAAAGCATTCCCTGGAGTGCTACAGGGTGATTTTTCCGTAATAAACCCTTATGAATATTACACACGGGTTCGTTCAAGGGGACGAAATGAGTTTCAAGATGAGCATGGTCGCAAGCTACAGACAGCGAATATCCCGACTTTTTGCTTTTTAGAAGGGCTGGAGTAAGCCGGCACTGCTACTATTGTAATCGGGGATGACATCTAAAAAGCTTCGTCTGCTTGTATGCTTCTTTTGTTGGTATTTTTGTTTTGAGAAAGTTACCTCTTTTCTGAATAAACCTTGTCACCCTCTTTTAGCTCATGTAAGGTAATATAATGGAAACAAAAACTCCCCATACCGTAGACAGATAAAGGAAGTGAGACAGCATGAAACGTACACTGGTAATGAGCGATATTCACGGAGAATTGGATAAAATGGAACAATTATTAGCGAAAGCGAATTACCATGCAGACAAGGATCAGCTCATCTTGTTAGGCGATTACGTAGATCGTGGCCCCAATTCCAAGGGAGTTATCGCGAAAGTAAAGGAACTGACTCAGGCAGGAGCTATTGCCTTAAAAGGAAATCATGAGGATATGATGATCAAGGCCTTAACTATTGCCAATGAATTTTGGATGGGCAGGTGGATTCGTAACAATGCGCCTACAACATTGCGCCTCTATGGATTGGAATTGCCTTTAACAGAAGAAGAAGCCTTTCAACAAGTGATCAGACCAGAACCAGGCTCAAATGAACCACCTAAAATATTACCTAAGAAGGATGCGCCGGGGATTAAGCTGGAATTACCCGCCCAGCTCCTAGAGGACATTCGATTTTTAGAACAATTACCGCTCTATTATGAGACAGAGGAATACATCTTCATTCATGCAGGGGTGCATCCAGACAAATCTTTGGACGAAATGGACGAGCAGGAAATGCTCTGGATACGTGAAGAATTTCATAATGGATATGCGGGAGAGAAGACTGTCATTTTTGGACATACATCTACAAACTATTTACATGCAGATGGCAGTACAGATGTTTATTTTGGTAAAAATAAAATTATCGGCATTGACGGAGGCTGTGTTTACGGAGGTAAATTACACTGTCTGGAGTTACCAAGTCGAAAGGTTTATACAATTTAATCGCTCTGTGACAATAGAGAGGCTGTTTTCCTAAGCGGGAGAGCAGCCTTTTTTTGATGAAAAACCCTCGAACTATCAGCTTCCGCAATCCATTTAAGAAGGAATTTTAATCCAAGTAGACAGCTAATCCTCATACTCTAGCCTCTTCTTTTAGACTTAGTTTCTGGAAAGGAAAAAATTTGAAAATGACGAATATGTATCCAGAGAACGTAATAGAAGTAGGTTTCCTATTACAGTGGAGGTGTCGAGTAATTGGAGGAACGAAAGCAAGACCTACTTGAGTGGCAAAAAGAGAATCGCAAAAAGCTAAATGAGCATTTCCCGAGCTTGTTTCATCAAGGAATTCTGGTAAGGAGTGAATGGTTAAAGCTGTTTGGCGAGGATACCTTACGCGATGATAGATACGGGTTGTTTTGGCCGAGTAAGAGGACTGCAATACAAGAGGCATCACTGAAACCAGCGTTCCCCACTCCCACACTTAATGTAGCATGTTCTAAAAATGCCAGTGAAACAGAAAATCTGTATATAGAAGGGGACAATTTAGATGGATTGCGACTTCTATGTAGCACACATACAGGTAAAATACAATGCATCTACATAGACCCACCTTATAATACCGGTAAAAACTTCATTTATAAAGATAACTACCACAGGAAAATGAAGAGCAAAATCCTGCATAAACACTCTTCTGCATTTGATCAGCAATGGCGAGAAAACATGCATAACGATTGGCTTACGATGATGTATCCCCGCTTGGCAATTGCACGACAGCTACTGACAGAGGATGGCGTTATCCTCATTAGTATTGATTCAAAGGAATTTGCAAATCTGCGCCTTATCTGTGATGAGCTTTATGGTGAGCAAAATTATGTAGGTGAGTTTATTTGGAGCGGAGGCAGAAAAAATGACGCCAAGTTTATATCGATCTCGCATGAATTTATTTTGGTATATGGAAAAAATGTAAGCTATCTGCAACAACACAGAAAAGTTTGGCGTGAGAAAAAAACAGGTCTGGCGGAAATTTACAAGCAAGGTAAGCATCTTGCCAAAAAATATAACGGACAATATCGTGAGGCGAGTCGGGAATTAAAAAAATGGTTTCGCACATTGCCAGAGAACCACCCCTCTAAGCAGCACAGCCATTATGCCGCAATTGATGAAAAAGGAGTTTACTTTCCAGGAGACATCTCTTGGCCGGGCGGTGGGGGACCTGTCTATGATGTCTTGCATCCCGTTACTAAAAAGCCTGTTAAGGTTCCGGCGAGAGGCTGGGCTTATACCGAACAACGCATGAAAGAATTCCTACAGGCAGATTTGATCCATTTTGGTATAGATGAAACAACGATCCCCTGTATAAAGCGATATCTCCATGACACAGAGCATCAGGTTCCATACAGCGTGTTTTATCATGATGGCAGAAGGGCGATGAAACGCTTGCGAAAGCTCATGGATGGTCAACTTTTTCCCTTTCCAAAGGACGAACGCTTAATGAAAAAGGTGCTGGAGATTGTCACGCAAAAAGAATCCATTGTTTTAGATTTTTTTGCAGGGTCTTCTACTACCGCCCATGCTGTTATGCAGCTTAATGCAGAAGATGGGGGAAAACGTAAATTTATCATGATTCAGCTACCAGAAGCCATACCAGCTACTTCTACAGCTTATCATCAAGGCTACCGAACCATTTGTGAGCTAGGCCAGGAACGAATCAGACGAGCGGGAGAACAGATTTTCCAGGAAACAGGAAGCCAGCAGACTGATTATGGATTTCGAGTCATTACGCTTAGCGGTGCTGATAAAGATACAGCAGTCGATTAAGGGACTCTTGCTTGCCCTGTGGATGGTAATCGCCATAGCAGATGAGACTGTGTAGATAACTTTGTTCCGCTTGCAAAAACTTACCTAACTGCTGATAATATTGACCTAGTAAACGATAAAAATGACCGTAGCTTCTTTTTTCAAGATAAGTTTCGGGTTGGATGCTCCAAAGATCTTTATCCTCAAGTAAAGAGGAAATATTCGAAATGTGGCCATAATCTAAGTATATCTCCATGAGCTGATTGACCACTGCGAGAATGGTTTTACGGCTAGCATGCGTTAGACATTTTTTAAACTGCCGAATAGCGGTTGCTTTATTACCTATTCGATACTCAAGCAATGCTCTCATTAGTCTGTAATGCTCAGAGGAGGAAGTGCGGGAGATTTGACTATAGCAAATAAAAGCCTCTTTTGCTCCCTGGAAATCCTCCAATGCATACGATGAATAAAATAAGGTGCGGTAAGCATCTATCGTGTCAGCAGGCTTGCGTTGAGCAATCTGCAATAGCTCCTTACTATACAAGATGGATTCGTCGTAGCGGCCTAATAGATAGGCATGCATGCTAATGTGCTGGTATAGCTGGATTTGTTGCTCAGCAGGCAGGAGATCAGCATAAAATAAAACGTTTTTTCCTAGGTAAAAGGCGGATTCGAAGTCCGCTTCTTTTTGTTGTGCCATTACATATAATTGAAGAAAAAGCTGAGCCAAATGCTGTAGCAAGCCGTGGTCTCTCGCATACTGAGCCATGAGATCGTACAGCGTTTGTTTTAACACACTGTCTTTTACTTGTTGAGTTTGTTCATATAACCTATTGAGCAGGCGGTCGGTCTCTTCCTGAGGAGACTTTAAATAACTAAGTGCAACTTTGCGCACGAGCTGTATATTGCCAATGAGGAGGGCATCCTCCAACAGCTCCTCAACTATTTCAAGCCGTGGTTCCACCAATAAATACGCTTCGATAATTTCTGCATAGGGGATGTGCAGGTGTTCGACGAGGGGTTTTAATGTTTTTAATTCTGGACGCTTCGTATCAGCATTTTCAATTTTGGAGATGACGCCCTTACTAATCCCAGTCATGTAGGCAAGCTGTGTGATTGAAAGGTTGGCTTGTTGCCGATAATTGCGAATGATTTCGCCGATAGTGACGTAATGCATACTATCTTGAAATAAAGTGCTCATGAGTTGACCCCTTCTTTCCTCACAGATTTTTACCAAAAAGTAGCCCAAATAAGGTATACAATCCTTAAATTTGTTTATAACAAGGCTATGAAAGTAGATAGAGGAGGTATGAAAACGTTGAGTGGATTCTGGATAAAGCTAATTCTGACTCCTTTTTTATTCCTGCTACTAGATAATGTGTATGGTGGCATTTATTATCCTTATTGGTGGGAACCTGTAGTAGCAGGTGTAGTGGTAGCACTCCTTGGTCAGTTAATGGAAGTAATGTTTTTGCAGCCAGGTACATTATGGTTAACGACTTTTCTTGATATGCTCATGTGTTTGGTTGTCGTCTTCTTTACTAAATTTATCTTTAGTGGAACAAAAATGGGGATGGATGGTATTTTCTTTTTC
The DNA here is from genome assembly GCF_010748895.1 of Brevibacillus sp. 7WMA2. Classification (NCBI taxonomy): domain Bacteria; kingdom Bacillati; phylum Bacillota; class Bacilli; order Caryophanales; family Paenibacillaceae; genus Brevibacillus; species Brevibacillus sp. 7WMA2. The sequence continues at coordinate 2,520,927 of NZ_CP048799.1, read as the reverse complement.
GCTGTTTTTTTCGGTCTAACCGAGTATTTCTTGCATCTGTGGCTTATACGCAGTGGCCGCGTGGAGAAAGTATGAGCTAAAAAACTGAGGCGCTTCGTACTCGGTAGCGATCTTGTGCTAGCCAGCCAAGATCGCTTTTTTTCATTGCGAAAGGGGATAGGAATATACGTTCTGTTAGGTGATAAAAGAAAGGCCTGACAAACATCAGGCATTAACAAGGTATGGCTACGAACCAAAGGCCACTAATAAAGTTCCAACGGCAATTAGTCCAATGCCGATACCGCCAATGAGGCTAACGCGTTCGCCAAGAAATACAAAAGCTAAACCAACAGCCAGCACGACACTTAATTTATCAATGGGCCCAACCTGAGCGACCTTTCCATATTTTAAGGCCACAAAGTAAAATAACCATGATAATGCTCCAGCTACACCGCTTAGCACGATGAAGGAAAGAGCCTTTTTGTTGGCAATAACTTCGCCAAAGGCACTCCATTTTCCTTCAAAAAGAACCACACCAAGTAAAAATAAAGCCATAATAACAGCTCGAATAGCAGTTGCCGTATTTGCATCTACTTGACTTAACCCAATTTTTCCGAAAATAGATACCAATGCTGCCATCAGGGCAGATAATAATGCAAAAAGCAACCAAGCCTGCATAAAAAGAACCACCTTTGTATGTAAGAAATGTGTATTACTTATAGATAGCACTTAGGTTGTTTGACGCTCAAAGGTCTGAAGCATGTGCTCTAAAAGGTAAATAAATTCTGCTTTTTTACAATAATAGCATTGATCGAGCCAAAATGGATGAAGATTATGCCAAACTGTTGGCCCCGCTACATGACGAAAGCGTCCAAATAGCTGGCGCGGGTAGGATGCATGCGTAAATGATATTTCATATTGATCATTTGCATAACGGGTTTGTTCTTTGGTTGATTCACGTACGAATCCGCGAGCTGCCAAAGGTGGATCTGCAATCTCGATCAAGAGATCACGGGATGAAAATAGCTCCAGATTACCATCGATTTGCTGGAAGAAAGCGGGACCATATTCCAAAAATAAATGGAGCACCTCATATAAACATTCCGACAGCTCTTGTTCATCTGCATAGCTCCTCCATTGGGCTACGCCGTGTGTGCGACCCCATTTTCCTTCAGACCAGGTCCATAGATCAATACTGCCGTAGCTCTCATGTTGCAATGAAGCAGTGAACCTCCGTTGCCTTTTATGAAACGATAAGAGCAAGCCGGTATTCGTGATAGCAGGAGTTGTACAATAAAAAGCAAACTGTTCGAGGGCTCTGCTACCTGTTTTTGCAACTGCTTCAGTTGGGGGAAAGACGGCTTCAGACAGAATAAAACCAGCTTTAAGCAATTGCTCCTGCAAGCAAGCCCTGACCATTTTGTTTACTCGAACAGGTGAACGCCGACACTTATTTACAAGGATGCGATGCTGTTGCAGAAATTGAGCTGTTTGGCTAGATAAGAATGCGTAGGAACAGCCTTCCACACCAGTTATATCGAAGGCTTGAAGAAAGAGCGCCCTAGCTTTTTCATGTGTGTTCTGCTCTTGTTCATGTAATAGCATGTAGTTCAGAAACCTCTCAAAGCTTGTCGAGCATGCCACCCAATCAGACAAAGCCGATAAGGTACCTTCCAAATGCCTCTCAGGAGTGAAATCATTATAAGGAACGAACAAAGAAACCAAAGCTTCACCGTTCACATAGCTGGAAAATCCCCAAGCGTCATCGGGCAAATGAACCACATAGATACTGAGTTGCCCCGTAATTTCCGAGATGTAAGCAGCGAATTCATCACTTCCCTCTTCTTCCTCAGCTAGCATGACTGCGGTCCAATTTTGGTTTATTGGATAAAGAAAGGATTTGATGTTATGCTGCTTTACAATCGTTTGCACATGATCTTTATCTATCTGATAAAGCAATGTGGCATAAGTAGTGTAACCCATGCCGTCATTCCCTCCTGTCTTTTTACACAAGTTCTCTATCGGAAATCGTACCATATGAAATCATGTGGTTTCCAGCTAACAATTCCTTTTAGAGAATGGGTTCATTAAGCGCATTTGCTTGTGTTTCAATTTCGGATTGCGTTACACTACAAAATGAAAGAACATGCATGAATCATGTAAATGAGACATTGCTCAATTATGATGCGGTAAGAGGGAAAGGAGATTGTCATGACAAGATATCAATTAGCGGAACGAAAAGTAGACGATTACATAACATATGTCCTAACTGATGCAGAATATCCAGCGGAAGCTCATCTAGTGCCAGGGCTTGGAAATAATTTATTTCGTTTTTCAGTGAATAATCAAGAGGTATTTGTATCACCTGAAAAAATTTCCATGATCAGGGATGCTTCTGCCCGTTTTGGAAATCCGATTTTGTTTCCGCCCAATAAAATTAGACATGGAAGCTTTTCCTTTAACGGAAAGAAATATCAACTCGGATTAAACAAAGGGGAGCATCATTCTCACGGAGAATTACGTGTACGCGCTTGGAACGTGATAGATCGCGGTGCAAAAGCTGATCGTGGTGCGTTCGTCGTATCCGAGTTTGATTTTGCCGATCACCCTGATTTATTGGAGGCATTTCAGGCACGTCTGGTGTTTCGCTTTACCTATGTTTTACAAGATGGCGTTCTACGTCTGGAAGGGGAAGTGAAGAACGAGAGCGCAGTGGCGGCTCCGTTTATGTTAGGATTCCATCCTTATTTCCATGTGAAGCAGGGGCACGAACAGCAAACAATCATGCAGGTTTCTTCAAAACTAGAGTGGCCCGTAAATGAGGAAGGGTTCGTAGATGGTTCACCGACCTCAACTGATTTGTGTCAGCAATTAACCAAGGGGCTAGCCTATCCTGACATGCCAAAAGGACGAGATCATGCTTTTGTTACAGTAGGGAATGGAACCACCAGTTGCGAACTGATTGACCAGCAAGAAAGTCATAAAATTGTTTATGAATTTGGAGATCAATTCCCATTCATGCTAGTCTTCCAACCAAGCTGGAATAACAGTGTGTCTCTTGAGCCATACACGGCTGTCACAGATGCTTTTAATTTAGATGTAGCAGCAGAGCAGACAGGTGCTCGTGGTCTAGAGCCGGGGGAGCAATTTGTCTTTACACATACTTTCCGTGTAGAAAAGCTGTAAGCCGAAATTAACGATAGCGCAGTATTCCTTGCTTTTATAGCAGACGGGAAGTAACAGCAAAAAGGGGGAATAAACATGCCTCAATTATTATTGCGTGGGATTTCCACCGAACAGGCATGCAACATGAGCGAGTCTTTGCTTTGCGAGCTAGCAGAGATTTGTGACTGTGGAACAGATAATTTTATCATGGAGTGCATACCGACGGTCTCTATCTTTGAAGGAAAGCAAGTAGAGACCTATCCTTTTATCCACGTGTATTGGTTTGAGCGAGGAACAGAGGTAAGGGATCGTTTTGCGGAATGTGTGTCCAGACACGTTTTGGCGCAGGGTATACCGGAAGTAGAGATAGCTTTTAGTGTGTTTGAGACGAATAGCTATTATGTAAATGGAAAAAGATGCTTTGATTAAGCACTATAGTCAAAAGCCTGCGGAAGATGATATTCCCCAGGCTTTTTGATTTGTAGAGCAATCGTTATGTAACGAACTATTTTTGTAGCATTCGCATCAAAAATCCATTCTGCTCACCTATATTCATAAGATCAGCTCCAAAGTATCCAATGACCATAGCAAGCCCCGTCCATGCAACAATACTAATCCCAATCCACAACAACATTTTTTGTCGGGTTGCCCCAAAAGACATTCCCATTATCGCAGTAAGATGACTTCCGACTAGAGCAGGGCCTAAAATACTTAGCCCAGGCAATCCATACTTTTTAAAGAGGTGCCTTGCACGCTGCTGACGTTTGCTTGGTTCCTTGTCACCACGTTTTTTCTGTAACCATATTTGTACTTTTTCCATTAGTAAAATAAGTAGAAAAACAGTAATGGCATTACCCACTAGCGCTACCAAGGAAACTAAAAGGGGATTCAGCCCAGCAAAAATTCCAATCGGAATCATTGCTATAACCTCAAACATGGGAGTAGCGGCAAACAGGAAAATGATCAAATAAGGCCAAAGTAGATTCATAGTTGAGAGTTCCTCCTGAGTTTGTTCATCATCTGATGTTTCGTGCTTTGTCTGATCTTACCATCAATACCGATAAGGCTTCATTTTTGCTCCGGCTAGCATTTGTAAGAAGTGCTAGAATGCACTAAGCTAAGCGAGGGGAGTTACTAGATCTAGGACAACCACGCAAGCAGATAGTACGGGGCTGTGCTAATACGACCTACATAAAACACGACAACAGCCAAATTCTGCTGAGACCGTCTTAGACGACACGATGACCCTAAGTCTTTTTTTAATGTTCAGAAAGTCGCTTCTGTTTGAAATCTTATGTTTAAAGTAAATAATCTATCGCATGATGTCAACGATCAGTTACAGATTGGTTATGTTTTCTTGTCATAAGAAGTCAGATATCCACTTAAAAGGAAAACGGGATTTGATACGCATGAGACGTACTACATGTTACGATGAATGCTTTCATGCTGGTGAGGTATATGTAGGCAGCAAAGGATTGCTTTCTATGGTTGGATGCTATTATTGGAATAAATTATGGAAGATAAAAGTTTTTCTCTGTCAAAAATAAAGCTAAAAACCTTAATATTTACAACGTTCTTACCGATATAAAGAAATGGGTATGTTTTTCTTTGAGGAGAAACACACAGTAAAATTAGAGGAGGGGAACGAATGACCAGAAGGATATTGCATGCACTGTTGGCCTTAGTCATGATGCTGACCGTGATCCCGTTTTATCCGATGGGCGCAGGTGCAGCTGGTAGCGGGAATAACTTTATATTTGAAAATCTCCCTGAGATTGTTAATGACAAATATCTATCTCTTGAGGGATCTTTAAATCAGGTTTCTTCCATAGGCATTAGTTATACGGTAACACCGAAAAACGGAAAAGAAGGTCCACAGAAGACAACGGGAGTTATCGTTTCAGATGACGGAAGACGGATTCGTGTTGCAAACATTGAATTGTTCCCAGGTGAAAATACAATTACGTTTCGCGGGAAGAATGGTGCTTCCGAGATAACTTCTTCGTTTAAAGTGAACTATATTGATACGCCGCTTTTGTATAACCTACAGTTCAAATCAGGTGCACAAAAGCTACCTTTGAATGAACAAAGTGCAACAGTTGTAACACAGCGTTTTACAAGTGGTAGTGGCATTTTTACAATTGAGGGGAACGCTCCTAACGTTACAAAGGTAATCGTGGAAAGCGACGGAGAGTCACGTTCAGCATTTGTAAATGAATCAGCAGATAACTACTTTATTATCAGTCAGTTGAATTTGAAAAAAGGAAAGAACGTCCTTACATTCAAATTGACCAATAAAGATCAGGTTATTGAATCCAAACGAGAAGTTATTTACTTTGACGGAACGGCTACTTTTTTTGATACAAAGGTATCCGTAAATGGCTCAGCAACTGAGTATGATTTAAAAGATTTTCCAATGCTCTTGTCTAAAGGTACACCAAATGCTGCTGACTTTACCTTCTCAGGTGATTTGATGATCCCTGTAGACAGTAATTTTACTCCAGCTGCAAGTACAGTAGAAATCATGAAGGTTCGCTTCTTTGAAGGCAGCCTATCTGGTACTGCAAAGGCGAATATCACGTTCAAGGATGCAGAGTTAACCAAGCAGCCAGACGGTGCTGAGTATCATCATTACCGCTATAGCTTTAAAGGTGATAAGTTACTTGATGGAAATCCACCTGATGATCCAGCAGCACCAAAGCCAGGAGCACCAGCAGTATTCCCATTTGAGATTGGGAAACGCTATACGGTGGCGATGGATGGATTTAATCCAGTGCAGTCAAATAAAGAGTCTTCTAGCGTATACGATACAAACAGCGATTTTGGCTACACCATCAAGGATGACAGCAAGTTCCAAATTACAGGTGCAGAGTATATCCAATCGGACAAAATACCGGCTGGAAATGAAGAAGGCAATAAATTTGATGCGAATACTACCATTAATAAATTGCCATTCTCTATCGCTCTGCTAACGAAAAATACAGGTACGGTAAACAAAATCACCGTTCATGCGATTGGACAAGGCGGTGGCAAGATTCCTGTTACCGTTAGTCCTGCTACTGGAACCGTTCGCGGTGAACGTCTCTGGTTCACCATTAGGGAACTTCCAGTTAATGGAACGCAAAAGCTAGAGTTTGAGGTTGAAAGCTCAAATGGTAAAGATGAATATTCTCTACAAATTACATCAGCTTCTGGACCAGTTCAAGAATTTGCCAAGATCAAAGACGGTCAGGTTTTTGATTATGATCCAACGATTACTGACTACGAGAAAAAGCTTGTTACTAGCATGGGAGAATTTGAGGGTACTGTTAGCAATGTGGAGCTTGAGGCAGCTAGCTATACAAACGGTACGATCAAGCTGACTTTGAATAACAGCGATATTCCATTAGAGCCAAAAGGTGACAACTATCACTTTAAAATGAAACCCGGTACAAAGGTTAATTTTATTGAAGGTCAAAACACCTTGGTTTTCAGATACAAAAAAGGTAACGTTCTGTACGAAAAAACGTACAAAATTTCGTTACTATCCAACAACTACCCTGAAGTTCCAAAAGGCGGCACAGAAGGAATTTATCCTTATGCAACAGAGAAGCCTTCTAAGGACAACCGCTTTACTGGTAAAGACGGAGTGTATACAACCAAAGAAAAGAAAATGAATGTCTTTGGTACCTTTGATTTTATTGATCTGCCAGATTCAACTTCCGCTATCGAAGGAAGACTTAACGATATGAAGAAAGATATTGAGGCTGGTAATGAGCCGAAATATGTACTTGAAATCAAGTCTTCTGATGATAAGTATGATAAAAAATGGATTTTAGGTAAAAACAAATTGTTAATTGATGGAAAAGACACTTGGGGAAGCCAAGAGGTCGACAATTTGGAAGTGAAGTATTTGAAGGACAAAAAATACTTTACCTTCATTCTTTCCAACATTGAATTACCTAAAGATGGTTCAAAACTAGTTTATACCTTTACCGTTTACAATAACGGGGTAAACGGCTCTTCCAAATCAACTTCTCGTTTGGAAGTTCGTGCGCCAGGCTTAATGTACGACATTGTTCGTCCTATTTTGCCGCGTCAAGCTACCTTGAATCAAAACTTTGTTGAAGTAATCATTGATGCACCAGGTGCGGACAGCATTACATTCGGCAAAAATAATGTTGCGACAAAAGTAGACTACGACGGCGATATGGACGGGAAAATTGATTACCCGAACGCCTTTAGAGCGGTCATTACAGATCTAAAACCTAACAAGGCGAACAAAATTAGCTTTACGGTGAAGAGTGCTAACGGCGATGTCGTAAATGATTCGTTCGAGGTATTCTATGCACTAAGTACTATCCCAGGCGCGCAACATATGGCACCAATGACTGCGAAAACGAATATTTTCGAAAAGCAGTTAAACCTGACATTCCCGAAAGATACGTATCTGGTTCGCTACGATTATAACGTACCAGAGAATTTGAGAGGTCAAGTCTTCAAGGCCCATAACATCCTATACGGAATTGCTAACAAAGAGGATGGCGTTGTTGACCGTTTTGATTATCTACAAGAAAGACCGAAAAACTTTGATGATGTGATTAAGGACTTGGGTCGTGATTTCGAGCATTCCTTTGATACACATTTTGTAAAAGCATCGAATGTATTCTGGATGGATGCAGGTTTAGCTGATGATCCAGGTACAAAGGAAGACTATGATCCGTATCCATATGGTATGCTGCCAATCATGCCACGTGCGTTAACAGATAGTCTGAAGCTGTATAACTTTAACGATGTTCCTGTAAATCGTGTGCTTGTACCAAACAAACGCGGTACGCTAGAGCTTGCATACGATGCGAATGTTGTTTCGGATGCAGCTAATCATCTAACCGTAATGAGATATGACCCGAACAAGTTCTTCTGGGAAAATCTTGGCGGTAAGGTGAATGTGAGCAAGAAAACGATCACTGTTCCATTTGACAAGTTTGGCTATTATGTAGTAGCTAAGCTAAACGATTCCTTTGTAGATGTTGTGACTCATCAATATGCACGCAACCAAGTAGAAGCAATGTTTGCTAAAGGAGTTATTAAAGCGGATAACGAAGTGGAATTTAAGCCAGATACAGAAACGACACGTGGTGAATTTACAGCGATGATCGTGCGTGCCTTGCAGCTTCCATTAGTAGAAAAGCCGCCAAGTCAGTCGTTTGTGGATGTACCGTTTGATTACAATGGTACTCAGAAGTACGACTACCGTCACATTGAAACAGCAGCGCGTTTGGGAATCGTTCGCGGTAAAGAACCAAAGATTTTCGAACCAAATAGTAAAATTACTCGTGAAGAGGTTGCCGTTATTTTAGCGCGTGCGTTGAAATTAAAAACGGAAACCAATGCAGCAAAAACAACTGCAAACTTAACAAAATTGTTCAAGGATGCACCATTGGTTGATCGATATGCAGCTCCTGCTGTAGTGGAAATCGCCAAGAAAAAACTGATCATCGGTTCTCCAGTAGATCCGAATGACCCGAAACAAGGCTATATATTTGAGCCAAAAGCTAACATGCTTCGCGGTGATGCAGCGATCTTAATGGCTCGTGTCATGGCAATGCAAAAACTGATTCCAGCTGTTGCTGAAGTCAAGTAGGAACTGGATGAAATAAAAGCGAAAACCTTCCTGGCCATTCTGGTTACAAGGAAGGTTTTCTGCTAATCACAGGGGAGGACGTTGTATGAAAGGATTGAAGTTAGTTGCCTTATCTGCCGCATTGCTTGCGATTGGAGGCACAACCGTTTTCGCGGCAACTCAAGTAGTGAGTCCATATGGGCAAGAGGGAAACTACCAAAAGGTAGCCTTGACGGTAGATCGTTCCCCCATTAACGAGCGTGGAATTGTAATAGACGGCAAGGTATATATTCCGGTTGAACCGTTGCAAAATTTGCGTAAATTAGCTTACATGAAGGATGATGCCTCTTTTGTCACACATCTGTTCTTTGGGGGAACAGGGGGTTCCTCGGCTCTTACTCAGGAAGCCCAACGCGTAATGGGGAATAAAGATGTTCTAAACACCTTAATGCAAAGCATTCCCTACGAATCAAAGAGTTATCATTCAGGCATGATGCTTCAGGATATACAGAACATTGCCTCGCTAGCATCCCAGATGAAAAAGACAACGGATACGTTAAATAAAGCGATCTACAGTAAATTAAATCAAAACGTCACTCCTAATGTGGGAATGCTAAAGCAGACATACACGTATGCTACAGTTCCGATCGAAATTATGAGAGATCGGATGGAGGCTTTATCTGATGAAATTGGTGATAAAGTAAGCAAAAGTGACAGACGTAGAATGGATGACGTTATTGAACTGCTCAATGATGCAGTAAAATATAAACAAAAATCATTACGCACTTTTGAGGATTGGCTAGAAAGCTCTGATGAAGATGATTTAGAAGACATCCGTGATTATGAAAAGGATGCCAATAAATATATTGATGAAGCCATCAAGTATCTAAATGGGTTTGATGCGAAAAAGCCAGGCCAAAAATATACGAAAAACCTGCGAGATAGCGTACTGGAATGGATTCGAAAATCAAATAAATAAGAAACAAAGGCGCTTCTTTTAACGAGTAGCGCCTTTGTTATTATCACGTATGAAACTCATTTGCAACACCTCTTCTATATCCCCGACCTGAAGTACGAACTGTCTAATCTCCTGATGATCAACCCCATGCCGTTCAGCCTGTTCCTTCAGAGCTTTGAGATTAATCCCGAACTTGCCGGGCTTCTTAGGATGAACCATTAATTCTCCTAACGTGACTGTAAGCCCTAATAAGTCTGGATCGAAGTCTTCTGCATCCTTTCTTTGAAAAGGGGCTGTGATCGGTATATAAGCTCGCTCCTTGTTCCAATCAAGCTCGGTTTCCCGAAAGGTAATGACATACCAGAGGGGGGCTAACCGATTTTCCAAGTAGTCGTAATATACGTTGATTTTCATGATGTACCAATCATCCTTTCCCGGGAAAAGCTTCACATTTTTCCGCGTAACTGTCTATCTTATGAGGGAAATCGCTTCTTTTATAAAGCTTAGAAGATAATACCCTTGCGTAGTGAACCACCCTGTTAAGTAAAATGCATTTATCTGATGGGTCCAGTCGATGTTGAGTGAAAACGGACTGCTTTACTGTTGAGCTATATGAGAGTGTGATTTCATACTACACGATTTGTACATGCTGTAGATCAACTGCGATTAAAATGAACTATTTTTGCCTTAAAGGAGTAAGGAAGACAGGCATATCTGCTAAAACAAATCAGTGATCATTTATCACGTAAGGCACGGATTCCATTCCCCTTTAACTATATCACCCGGCTGTTAAAGAGCGTAGTGCATTCCTTTTCTGTGTTCATCATCGAACAGATTTAATTTACACCCAATTAAAAAATTCCGAAAAAACAGGCAAACTCTATAACAAAGAGGCAGTCTATATTCTTGAGAGTAATAGTTAGCCAGTCTTACCTGAACCAATTGTAAAATTTACGGAAAATAAATTAGAATATTTTTACAATTATCTAGTATAAGCTTAGTCTAAAATTCACATCATTATTTTATACTAACAGTGAGAGTGATCATAAAAGTTGCATTTCTTGAAAAAATCCTACTAAATGATCATGTAAAAATTGAAACTCTACCATATAGTGAAAATGCCAGAATACTTTTTCCTATTTTTCTGAAATAGGGAATATACTGGCAGGTCTCATTTTCGTTCTTTTTCAAAAAATTACGTAAAAAGGAGTGACTGAATTGTCGCAGCGAAAAAGGTATCTAAAATGGTTGAATGTTTTCATGATTCTCTGTATGGTATGTTCATTTAGCCTACCTGTAGTTGTACAAGCGGCAGAAACATCGGAAGTTCAAGAAGCATTAGCACCACAAGAAGCATTAGCACCACAAGACGTGACTCAGCGTGTAAAACAAAAGAAGCTAAAAGTGCAGGATATATCTGCGGTCAATGGAGAGGTAACCATTACGTTATCTGACATTCCAGAGGATACACCAGAACCAGAGGATTTTCAGCTTTCAGTCAAAGGGGGCCTATTAGAAGGATGGTCTTCACTAGAAGCAACTGATTTCGCTTGGGATGAATCAAGTAAAACCGCTCGTATCCAATTTGAACCAATCAAAGGTGGAGAGCTGGATAAACGGGTAACTGTACGCGTGGATGCGTACGGCTCGAAAAAAACAGCAAAATCATTTCTGGTACAGGCTACTTCTAGCAAAGTGTTTGCTGTAAAGATAGAAAACCTAGCAGACGATAATATCCTAGAAATCGATTCTGCTTTAGATGGAAGCCTAACTTTGAAAGCGATTGCATATGATATCCGCGGAAGAGAGATGGAAGGTAAAGCTGTAAATTGGAGTTCTTCTGATAGACGAGTCGCTTCAGTGAATGAGGAGGGTGTTGTTACAGCTAAAGCAATTGGGCTAGCCGTTATCCAAGCGGAAGTGGATCATCGGATAGCACTGTTCCCAGTCCTTGTAAAGAAGCCTGGCCCATCACTAAGCTTGTCCGTTAGTAGCTTACATGAATCGGATGCTAATGATGGGGGGATTTCTGACTCACTTCTAGTGGAGCTTCATCATGCCAAGTTTTTGCCTCTGTTTTTGAAATCAAGCGTACAAGTCAAAGGATTACCAGAGGGACTCAGCTACACAGCTAAGCTGGAGAGCGAGGATCGACTTAGAATCACTTTCTTGGGAAAAGCAGTGAAACATGAGGCGAAAGACAGCGTTGATCATGTGTACGTAATTGTGAAGCATGATATGGTATTTGGCGCTCTTTCTCACTTAGTTTCACCAGAATTTTCCATAAATTTCAAAGATTCCAAAAACACGAAAGCACCTGTGTATTTGGATGCGAAGTTAGATGAAGACAATAAGCGAATTACCTTACGTTTTGATGACGAAATTGCCTTGGCGGTTTCTGAAGAAGCACTGCGCGACGCGATCCAAATAGCTAGGAATGGCAGTGACTTCATTTCTCTTACGGAAGGCGATCTTGTTTCCATTAAAGGACAGTCATTAATCGTTACATTGGCTCAAGGGCTGCGTGGAAACGATAATAAGATACGTTTACAAGCCAATACGATTCAAAATACAGCCGGTAACCTGTTAACAGAGACAGTTGTTTCGGAGTCATTAGCGGCTAGTATCGCTTCCATTGCAGACTTGAAACAACGAGTAAATGAAGTCGTAACGCTTCAAGGGATCGTCACGGCGGATAACGCCTCGCTTGGCGGTGGAAAGCTGTCTACGTATATACAGGATGAGACAGCAGGGATTAATTTGTTTGCAAGTAAATGGACCAGTTATCCAGATCTAAAAGAGGGAGATTTGGTTCAAGTAACAGGAAAGATTGTTGTTTATAAAAATTTGACAGAAATCATTCCGGAAACATCAGAAGATATCGTCGTGGTAAGTACGGGGAATCAGGTGCCTGAGGCAAAATTCTTGACAGTAGCCCAATTAAACCAAGCGGCACTAGCAGAAAAATATGAAGGAATGCTAATCTCCTCGCAGGCATTCTTACTATCTGTTCCAAGCAGTGAATCAGGCGGTGGCTATAACCTACGGATGATTGATGAGCATTTCCAAGGCATGACAGTCCGTGTTATGAAAGAGAGCATTGACGTAGCACAGCTTACGGCAGGTAAGTGGTATCAGGTAGAGGGTGTTTTAGCACAATATAATGATCTGTATCAAATACTTCCGCGTAAACAAACGGATTTGCTCCTGTTACAGGATCAACTGCCAACCCCTCAGCCAAAAGAAGCTTACCCTTCCATTGTGAAGGATGTGGTGGATGGCGATACGATTCATTTATCTCAGCCAGTTCTTGGGGTAGATACGGTTCGATTTGTCAATATGGATACGGCGGAAACCTATCATATAAAAGATCCTAATTTTGACTATACCCAGGTATACAACGGTACGGACAATAGCAGTAAAGATAAAAACCAAAAAGCTCATGGCGAACGTGCCAAACAGCATCTAAAAAAATTAATAGCTCCAGGAGATTCGATTACGATTAAACCAGCTTCTACACCTATTGATGCATACGGTCGCCTTTTAGCAGAAGTAATTCTTCCAGATGGCCGTAACGTTAATTTGGAAATGGTGAAAGACGGATATGCCAGCATGTATATCATCTGGCCAGTCAAGGATGAGACATTTAAGCAATACGCGAAAACCGTCAAGGAAGCGAAGCAAGCAGGAATTGGAATTTGGAATGCCCAAGACCCATTGAGTGAATTGCCGTTTGAATTCCGGGCTCGTGAACAGAAAAAGGTACTAAGCAGTCCTGTTGGGGATGCTGGTACAAAATTCTATGTACAGCCTCTTGAATTTCAAAAGGTTGCTGTAGAAAATCGTGTGTTCTTTAACAGCACACAAGAGGCTGAACAAGCTGGTTATACGTTAGCGCCTACTGAAGAAAAGCATGGCTTGTCAACCATACGGCAATTGCCAGACAAAACCCCGATCGTAACAGCTACAGGGGTAGTAAGTACAGTCTCGGACAGTCGGAATAGCTTTTATATTCAAGATGACAAAGCAGGTATTCTGGTATTCCAACCTACTACACAAACACAGGTGAAGCCAGGAGATGTGATTACCATTACAAAAGGCTTGAAAGATACGTACAACGGAGAAGTAGAAATTATGCAAGCCGAATTCTCGATCACAGGTACGGTCAATGAACCTCAAGCTATTTCTGTAGAGGCAAGCCAGCTAATCAAGAAGCAAGGAATGCTGATTCGCTTGGCGGAAGCAACGGTTTCACAGGTCACTCCTAGTAAGCTTGTAGCGGAGACCTCGACGGGCTCGATTGAAGTTTTTTTAGGGAAGTATGGGGTTAGCCTGCCGGAATTACGTGAAAAAGATGTGGTGGATGTAACTGGAATAGCTTCTATTTTTAAAGGCTCGGCTCAGGTTTATCCACGATCTGTAAAAGATATTGTTATTTTACGCAGTGGACTTACCGATGCAGATCGGGTGGCAGCGGATAAAGCAGCTCTTTTTGTAGGGGATGAGAGTGGCACAGCCCGGACTGATCTGACTTTGCCTACCAACGGTGCTTATGGCTCGACAATTACCTGGGTATCCGATCAACCAGCCATTATTTCGGAGCAGGGAAAAGTAATTCGTCCAGCAAAAGGTTCGGCAGATGCAAAAGTAACCTTAACAGCTACTCTGAAAAAGGGGACTAGCATGGATACGAAAGTGTTCTTGCTCACTGTACCTGCCCAAACAATCACGGACGAGGAAGCAGTAGAGGCAGTGAAAGCTAGCTTGAAGGTTACCTATGATGGTACGGCAACAAGCGTGTCTCTACCAAAAATGGGTGCAAACCATGTTGCGATCCAATGGAGCTTGCAGGACCAAGCCCATTCAGCCATCGTAGAGCTTGATAATGGACATGTAAACAGATCGGCTGTTTCCAAGGTAACTGATATTGTGCTAATCGCTTCAATCAAGTTAGGGTCTGCCCAGTCACAGAAAGCATTTTCGATTAGAGTACTTCCTTTGGGAGATGTACCTCTTGTTCATCCAATTACAGTGACAGACTCGCATATAACAGGTACAGCTAAGCTTGGAACAGACATTCATGTTCGTACAGGATCGACGTTAGTAGGGACTGACAAGGCAGATCAGGTAGGAGCTTTCGGTGTAAAAATTCCAGCACAGTCAGTAGGAACTGTACTCGAAGTCATTGCTAGCAATCCAACGACTAATTATCAAAGTGAAGCAGCTTATGTATTGGTAACGGAATCAACAGGGGCACCAAGCATTATTAATGTTGGCGATATTACTGCTTCTGTGAGACAAGGAGCCAATTACACCTTACCTACAACTGTATTGGCTTCCATGAGCGATGGGACCAAACAGCAGGTACCAGTAGATAGCTGGAATCCGAATGTAGCAGATACAAGCAGTGAAGGTACATTCAGCTTTGAAGGAACAGTCGAAGGATATGCGCAAAAAGTACGTTTAAGCTTGGAGGTAACCAAGGAGGGAGCGGGACTGACAGTAGCTCAAGCCCTAGCCCTGCCACAAGGAACGACAATTACACTCGAAGCTTATGTACAGACGGTAGAGCCAAATGCCCAATTTGCAGGCTATGGTATTTATCTTGCTGATCAGCCAGGGGACGAAACTACAGATGCGCTTATCGTAAAATTTGCGAATGCAGACCGCAATGGACCATATGCCGTAGCAAATGCAGCCGGTAAAAAAGTGAAAATCACCGGTGTTTTGCATGATAAAGCGTATTTTAGCAAAAAAGGAATTGCCACCTATACACATATTCAACTTGTGCCATAAGAATAAGGAGGGGTCTACGATGTTTCGTTCATCTTATTTGGTAGCTAAAAAGCTTTGGAAGGGCGCTCTAGTTGTAACACTAGCAGCTTCCACGTTATTCACGAGCTCAGTCTGGGCTGAAGGTCCTCACGATCCGGCTCCGTTTATCTCTGCAAAAGGTACCCCTCTGGGTAAAAAGGTGTTATTTGACAATACGCATGGACAAACAGCAGGAGCGGCAGACTGGGTTATTGATGGAGGCTTCTCTGACTTTGCGAATGCGATCGCTCAAGCCGGCTATGATGTGAAGGAATTACGCAAATCAACACCGATTGTCTATGACGATCTGAAAGAATATACCGTGTTTGTAATTGGAGAGGCCAACATTCCTTATAAGGTATCTGAACAAGCAGCAATGATTGAATTTGTAAAAAATGGCGGTAGCATCTTCTTTATCGGGGATCACTACAATGCGGATCGTAACAAGAATCGTTGGGATGCCTCGGAAGTGATGAACGGATATCGTCGTGGAGCGTGGGCTGATCCAGCTAAGGGAATGAGCGAGGAGGAGCGTAACTCGGAAGCTATGCAAGGGGTAGCAAGCTCTGATTGGCTGGCTGACAACTTTGGTATCCGGTTCCGCTACAATGCGCTTGGAGACATAAATGCAACCAACATTGTGAGTCCTGCTCAGGCGTTGGGAATTACAGAGGGCGTATCCAGCGTGGCAATGCACGCGGGTAGCACACTTGCCATTGTTGAGCCGAAAAAAGCAAAGGGAATCGTTTATTTGCCAAAAACAAATGCAAAATGGGCCCATTCTGTTGATAAAGGTGTATATAAAGGCGGTGGAGTGGAGGAAGGCCCGTATGTAGCTATCGCTAAGCTTGGAAAAGGAAAGGCTGCTTTTATCGGTGACTCTTCTCCGGTAGAAGATGCTACCCCGAAGTATTTGCGTGAAGAGAATGGCCAAAAGAAGAAAACCTATGACGGATTCAAAGAACAAGACGATGCTGTGCTACTTATTAACCTAATCAATTGGCTAGCAAAACAAGAGAATTACGAAAACCTTCAGCAGGTACAAGGCTTAAAGCTGGATACGGCGACTCCTCTCATTACAACTGGTCCAGAAAATGAAATTCCGTCCCAAACAATCGAACCACAAAAAGAGCCTTGGGCAGCTCCAGCCGCTGGTTATAAGTGGTGGGACCCTAGTACATTTGCTAACGGTTCTTACGGAAAATAAAAAATGTCACAAAAAATCTCCTACTGTTGGTGGGAGATTTTTTGTACGATTAGAAGAGGAATAAAACACTGCTTGATGAGGCTCGACTTCCAACTGTTTTCTAACAATGGGTAACTTGAACAAAAAAACATCTAAGGAGATAAGCAAAATGCTTCAATTTACTGAACAAGAAAAACAAGGCGTGTATAAAGCGATTGAAGGGAGACGGGATATTCGTAGTTTTTTGGATACACCATTGCCTGAAGATGCTATTCAACGAATTTTAGAAGCGGGGCATCATGCACCTTCTGTGGGTTTTATGCAACCATGGAATTTTATTATGGTCACAGATCAAGAAATAAAGGATAAGCTAGCTTATGCTGCAGACAAAGAACGACGCGCGCTGGCTATTCATTATGAAGGTACAGACCGCAGTGATCAATTTATGGGAATCAAGGTTCAAGGGCTAAAAGAAGCTCCTCTGACTATCTGTATTACAAATGATCCGACTAGGGGAGGGGCCCATGTCCTTGGTCGCAATTCGATTCCAGAGACAGATGTCTTGTCAGTGGCATGCGCGATTCAAAATATGTGGCTGGCTAGCTGTGCAGAAGGAATTGCCCTTGGATGGGTTAGCTTTTATAAGAAAGCGGATGTCCGTGAAATCTTGGGAATACCTCCGCACATTGAGCCAGTAGCCTTGCTTTCATTAGGCTATACAAATGAATATCCTGATCGCCCGCTATTGGAAGTTCTTCAATGGGAGAAACGACGTAATTTGCAGGAATTAATTTTCCAAAATGAATGGGGTATACAAAAATAAGAATACAGTGGCTGCCAAATCTTTAGATTGCTGGATCGCTCCTATGCAGGCTGTAAGTATGGCATCTACAAAAAAAGAAGTCAGAATTAATCCTGACTTCTTTTTTTGTCTTTATTTTTGCTTCTATTAATGAGGAACAGCGATCAGTTGAATAGCAAATAAAACGCCAAAGAGATAGACTAAAGGATGCACCTGGCGCCATTTGCCTCTTAAAATTTTCATCAGTGGGTATGTAATAAACCCTAGTGAGATCCCAGTAGCGATACTGGAGGTAAGCGGCATGCTTAACAAAACCAAGAAAGCAGGAAAAGCTTCATCTGGTAGTTCCCAATTAATGTGGCGGACACTGCCAACCATCAAGGAGCCAACGATAATGAGCGAAGGAGCGGTGATGGCAGACAATCCTGATACGGCGCTAATTAGTGGACCAAAAAAAGCGCCAATTCCTAGCAACAGAGCAATAAACACGGCAGTAAGCCCGGTGCGACCGCCAGCAGCAACACCAGATGCAGATTCTACATAAGCAGAAGTTGGCGATGTTCCTAACATGGAACCGAATAGAGTAGCGACAGAATCTGATAGTAGGGCACGTTCAGCTCTTGGAAGCTTGTTACCTTTCATTAGTCCTGCTTGTTCAGCTACGCCAAGTACTGTACCAGTCGTATCAAATAGCGTCACTAGTAAAAAAGAGAATACTACTGAATATAGACCATACTCGATGACTTCTCCAAAGGCCGTTACAGGATTGGAGACTAGGATTCCCTCAGGAAGAGTCGGCATAGAGACAAAACCGTTTGTAAATTGAAGCTGACCGGTTAGAAAGGCGATTAAACCAGTAAGAATCATTCCGAAAAATAAAGCGCCATTTATATTTAGAGAGTAAAATATCAGGGTTATTAA
>NZ_CP048799.1:25000-2497500 GCF_010748895.1 Brevibacillus sp. 7WMA2 | reverse complement strand
AAGACAAGTGAGAATCTTGTCCACCGAAAGCCTAAGGTTTCCTGGGGAAGGCTCGTCCTCCCAGGGTTAGTCGGGACCTAAGCTGAGGCCGAAAGGCGTAGGCGATGGACAACTGGTTGATATTCCAGTACCACCTCTGTTCCGCTTGAGCAATGGCGTGACGCAGGAGGATAGGGTGAGCGGCCTATTGGATGGCCGTCTAAGCAGTAAGTGTGGTGTGTAGGCAAATCCGCACACCAATAAGCACAAGCTGTGATGGCGAGGGAAATATAAGTACCGAAGTCCCTGATTTCACACTGCCAAGAAAAGCGTCTAGCGAGGAACAAGGTGCCCGTACCGCAAACCGACACAGGTAGGCGAGGAGAGAATCCTAAGGTGCGCGGGATAACTCTTGCTAAGGAACTCGGCAAAATGGCCCCGTAACTTCGGGAGAAGGGGCGCCTCGGTAGGGTTTATAGCCCGAGGAGGCCGCAGTGAAAAGGCCCAAGCGACTGTTTAGCAAAAACACAGGTCTCTGCGAAGCCGCAAGGCGAAGTATAGGGGCTGACGCCTGCCCGGTGCTGGAAGGTTAAGGGGATGAGTTAGCGCAAGCGAAGCTTTGAACCGAAGCCCCAGTAAACGGCGGCCGTAACTATAACGGTCCTAAGGTAGCGAAATTCCTTGTCGGGTAAGTTCCGACCCGCACGAAAGGCGTAACGACTTGGGCGCTGTCTCGGCAAGAGACCCGGTGAAATCATAATACCTGTGAAGATGCAGGTTACCCGCGACAAGACGGAAAGACCCCATGGAGCTTTACTGTAGCCTGGTATTGAAACTTTGTGCATCATGTACAGAATAGGTGGGAAGCTGTGAAGCGAGGGCGCCAGCCTTCGTGGAGCTGTCGTTGGGATACCACCCTTGATGTACGGAGTTTCTAACTTGCCGCCCTTATCGGGTGGAAGGACCATGCCAGGTGGGCAGTTTGACTGGGGCGGTCGCCTCCTAAAGAGTAACGGAGGCGCCCAAAGGTTCCCTCAGAATGGTCGGAAATCATTCGTAGAGTGTAAAGGCACAAGGGAGCTTGACTGCGAGACCTACAAGTCGAGCAGGGACGAAAGTCGGGCTTAGTGATCCGGTGGTTCCGCATGGAAGGGCCATCGCTCAACGGATAAAAGCTACCCTGGGGATAACAGGCTTATCTCCCCCAAGAGTCCACATCGACGGGGAGGTTTGGCACCTCGATGTCGGCTCATCGCATCCTGGGGCTGAAGTAGGTCCCAAGGGTTGGGCTGTTCGCCCATTAAAGCGGTACGCGAGCTGGGTTCAGAACGTCGTGAGACAGTTCGGTCCCTATCTGTCGCGGGCGTAGGAAGTTTGAGGAGAGCTGTCCTTAGTACGAGAGGACCGGGATGGACGCACCTCTGGTGCACCAGTTGTCACGCCAGTGGCACAGCTGGGTAGCTATGTGCGGACGGGATAAGCGCTGAAAGCATCTAAGCGTGAAGCCCCCTTCAAGATGAGACTTCCCATAGCGCAAGCTAGTAAGACCCCTTATAGACGATGAGGTTGATAGGTTCGGTGTGGAAGTGCAGTAATGCATGGAGCTGACGAATACTAATCGGTCGAGGACTTATCCACATTGCCTTTATGCTGACTTTCATTATCTAGTTTTCAAAGAATAAAGCTAAACGTTCTTTCTTGATTAGGAAAGGACGTTTTTTATTTGTATGAGATTCATATTTCCTTAGATAAAAAGACACCAAATGATAATAAAGGTATTTAGAAAATCTAACAAGATGCAAAAGTAGCAATGAAACAAATAAATCAAATACTTATTACATTTATGTGAAAATTAGAACAACCGAGTTGTTATTCTCAGAAAATTGGGTAAAGTGAATAGGAGAAAGCAATAAAAAAGGAGGGAACTTTATGACGAGAAAAATAGTGGTAATGGAACGTCCGAAAAAGAAAGAAGAGCAAATTGCCTGGCAAAAGCAAGTAATTCGTGAGGAATTGCTCAAGGAATCAACTTTACTAAAGAAAAATAATTAAATCAATATATTAAAATGCGCCTGTTCAATTAGGAACAAGCGCATTTTTGCATATTTAATCAAAAGGCATATACATACAGTTACGTTATATCAGAGGTTCGTTTCCAATGACTAAGTTTTTCTAGTAAACGCTCCTTTATATCACCAGCTAGGGGCCCTTTTACACCTATTCCTACTATAGTATGAGGAAATTCTGGGTTCCCCAACGATTCCACTATGACGGTCTCAAAAGCTTGTAGTAAGCTCTTGAATCCTTCTGGTGTAAATCTCCAATAGTCGGAAGGATAATCATGAATTGGAAAATCAAGAACAGAACTGATAACGCAGACACCATTAGGTTTTAAGATACGATAACATTCTTCTATGGCCTTACGCGGATACTCCACATGCTCAAATGTATCTAAGCTAAGTACTGATCCTGCTGTTTCATCAGGTAAATCTATGTTATGCAAATTCAAAATTTGATCTACACCAGGGCCTTCTCTCATATCGCATCCAATATAGGTGCGACCGGGGAAAAAGGGACGAAGATCTGCAAAAATTTCTTGAGAAGGGACTTGAAAGGAACCAAACTCATAGATGGGATCTAGGAGAGGGAGTTCCTCTGAGCATAGCCGGACAAAATGCTTTATGCAAAAACGCATGTATAAACCTCCTTGAAAAGCTTATTTACTCTTTATCTATATGAAGAAAAGATAGGAGAGTGTCAGTTCTATAAAAAATTCGAAGGTGTAAAAATGCTTACTTCATATTAATTATTTTTCATCAAATGGCATCTGAAGAATATTCTGTTGAGAGGAGGGATGGAATAATGAATCGTTTTTGGGAAAAAATTATTAGACCTATACTACTAAAGGAACAGCCAAAAAATATTGTAGAAATTGGTGCAGATTACGGATTCAATACCATACGTATATTGGAATATTGCAAATGGCTTAATGCAAAAGTGTATGTTGTAGATCCACTACCTAAGTTTGATGTAAATGCTTTTCAAAATGCGTTTGGTAAACATTTAGAAGTGATTCGTTTACTTAGTCACGATGCATTACCCCAGATTTCCGAATATGACGTGGTACTCATTGACGGTGATCATAATTGGTATACAGTCTATTTTGAATTAAAAGCAATTGAGGAACGTTCCAAAAAAACAGGTAAATTTCCACTCGTTTTCTTCCATGATGTAGATTGGCCATACGGTCGTCGTGATATGTATTATAATCCACAGCAGATCCCTGCCGAATATTTGAAGCCATATGCATTAAAAGGGATGATTCCGGGACAGTCCGAATTAGCGGAAGAAGGAGGAATAAATCACAATTTATACAATGCAGTATATGAAAATGGCCCGAAAAATGGGGTACTTACAGCAATTGAGGATTTTTTACGGGATAGTAGCCTGAACTTATCCTTCCAAAAGGTAACGAGTGAAAACGGACTTGGTGTAATGTATGAAAATGATCCTGAAAGAGATACGTATATCCGTTATGTGATTGCTTCTTCCGGTATGTAAGACTTATGTATATAAACATCAAAAAAAGAACCCTGAGATGGGTTCTTTCAGCGTGTAGACAAAATACCGAAAGGTATGGAGGTCTGCACGCTTTTTTGTTGAATGTATGAATATAGCAGAAAGGAGTGAGTTACTTGTTAAAAAGACAAGATGCAGAAGGCCGTTACCAACTGTCCTTTGTTTCGTTAGATGAACTTGTCCCTTCTGATCATTTAGTTCGTAAAATTGAGAAAGCAATTGATTTTACTTTTATATATGATCTTGTAAAAGACAAATATTCGGAAGATAATGGGAGACCAAGTATCGACCCTGTTGTGCTAATAAAGATCGTATTTATTCAATATTTATTTGGTATAAAATCTATGCGTCAGACAATTAAAGAACTGGAAACGAATGTAGCTTATCGGTGGTTTATCGGTTATGACTTCACTCAACCAGTACCTCATTTCTCTACCTTCGGTAAAAATTATGCTCGCCGTTTTCAAGATACAGATCTCTTTGAAACCATTTTTGCACATATTCTTGGAGAAGCTCTTAAGCATCGATTTGTTAATTCTTCTGTTATGTTTATTGATTCTACTCACGTAAAGGCTAATGCGAATAAGAAGAAATACAGAAAGACCATAGTTGAACAAGAACCTAAAAAATATCTATCTTATTTAGAAGAAGAATTAAATCAGGATAGGATCGATCACGGAAAGAAACCCTTGCCAAAAAAGTCTGAGTCTATACAAAAGGAAGTGAAGTTGAGCACTACTGATCCTGATAGTGGTTGGTTTATTAAGGATGAAAAAGAAAGATTATTTGCATACTCCTTCCATGCCGCAAGCGATAAGAACGGATTTATATTGAGTGCAAAAGTAACAGCTGCTAACGTTCACGACAGTCAAATGTTTCAGGATGTATTAAATCAAGCTATTCATCAAGTAGGAAAACCCTATGCAGTAGCAGTAGATGCAGGCTATAAAACCCCTTATATTGCTAAAACCCTCATTACTTCTGGTATACGTCCTGCAATGCCATATACACGACCACGTACAAAGGAGGGATTCTTTAAGAAATACGAATATGCTTATGATGAATATTATGATTGCTATGTTTGCCCTGCAAATGAAGTATTGTCTTATGAGACAACAACCCGTGAGGGGTATCGAATATACAGATCGAATCCATCAATTTGCAAAGATTGTGCCTTTCGGAACCAATGTACAAATAGCAAGGATACAGTGAAAAAAATCAGTCGTCATATATGGGCAGAATATATAGAAGAAGCTGATCATCTTAGACATACACTCAAAAATAAGGAAATCTATTCAAAAAGAAAAGAAACGATTGAGCGAGTATTTGCAGATTTGAAGGAAAAGCATGGCTTGAGATGGACCACTTTACGAGGGATTAAAAAAGTGACCATGCAGGTGATGCTTGTTTTTGCTTCTATGAATTTAAAAAAGCTCGCTACGTGGCTTTGGAATCCTGAAAAGGAGAAGCGTAAGCTTCTTCAACTACTAACCTTTTACCAGCAAAAAATAAAACAAACTCCCCTTATAGCAGTAGCTTAAGAAGAGTTTGTCCACAGCCTGAAAGAACCCTGAGATGGGTTCTTTTTTGTAGATTACATGATTAAAAATGTTTTTTATTCCATAAGTAAAGGGTGATCTGACCGAAAAAGAGGAGGTATAATCATGCTTTATGTTTTTCTTAATTTGTAGAGGAAGGGGAATTAAAGTCCTTCCAATCCTCAAAGGAATAATGGTCGAGAAAAATAGATTTTGTTTTATTGTATTCCTCAAAATTAATGTCGTCGAAACAGTAATGGAGGATCCAGCTTTCTTCTTGATGAGGGATGACGACCTTATATCCTGCTTTACGAAAAGCTATTGATTGAGACACATCGTAAAAATGGAAGTTGTTTATCTTCTCATCCCAATCTATATCATATTGAGTTACCATCATAACTCCATCAATACTAGTGACTTCTTGAAAAGGATAGGGAACATTTCCAAAGTTATGGTGACCAAAGGAGTTAATATAAGCCATTATCTTTCCAAAAGGCCTACTGCCTTCCCACCAAACCCCTGAGGGAGGGAGATCGTTAGTACCTGCTACTCCAAACATTCCAACTTCTTTATCCATGAAAACCTTGAGGCAATCAACTAAAAACCTAGTGTTCATAATGTAAGTATCCTGATGTAAATAGATTTTATATTTAGCTTTACTTTGTCGCATTGCCCTGTTATAGCCTTCCGTCATGCTAACTGCATCATAAATCGAAATAATTTCTACTGAGAATCCAGGGGGAACCCATAGTTGACTAATGTGATTTAAACATTCTTTATAGAGGACTTCTTCGTTCACGCAACTAATAAACGCGAAAGAAAGCTGTCTATTCTCCATTGCGTATTTCTCCTTTTTTAACGGAAAAGCGTGTTTTTCCGATTAATAGCTAACTACTTCCCGAATGATACGAAGCTGATAGGTATTGCGTTTTTAAGCAAGGGTATACCTTCTCTTACCATATTCCACTTAAAGAAAAATCGACACTAGAGAATTTTCTTCCCTTCTCCTATTCTTTTTCTTCCACCTGACAAAGAACCGTCTCTGCCCAATTTCATACATTAGTAAAGGTGGTAAACGTTTAGAAAAGGAGGGAAAGCTTGTGACAAAAGATAATTCTAAGGAGCTCCCAAAGGTAAGTATTCTGATTCCTACTTATAATAGACCACATTATTTTGAACTAGCATTGCAAAGTGCCTTAGCTCAGAATTATTCCAATTTGGAGATTATCGTAGGTGATGACAGCACGAACGATGAAACCGAGCAACTAATAAAACCTTATTTGGAGAAGCATCCACAGCTTATCTATTCCAAAAATCCGCAAAATTTGGGGCAATTTGAAAATGACCTAAAGCTACTGGAGCTGGCAAGTGGGGAATATATCAATTTTTTGATGGATGATGATCTATTTCACCCAGAGAAAATTAGTAGGATGATGGTTTATTTTCAAATGGATCATCAAGAAGAGATCGCTTTGGTCACTTCTAAACGGGCAATTATCAATGAGACTGGTGCCATTCAACCTGATATCGCAGAAACCCAAACAGATTTCTTACAGGATACAATTTTAGATGGTGATCAATTAATTAATATGTTACTTGGTTTACAATGGGGGAATTTCATTGGAGAGCCGACAACGGTATTATTTCGAAAAAAATATTTAACAGAACCGTTTGGAACCTTATTAGATAGAAAATATACGTGCACAGTGGATATGGCCTCTTGGATCGTATTGCTACGAAATGGAAAAGGAGTTTATATGACGGATACATTAAGCTATTTCCGCATGCATCCTGCTCAACAAGTCAAGCAACATGATATCATCATTGGCGGCTCTATTGATTTGGTACATCTGGTCTTACAGGCAGCACCATTGCTTGGATATTTACAGGAAAAAGATACGCTGATCAAGGCCTATGTTAATACACTTCGATTTATTCATGGCGCACTCTATGTTACTGATCCGGATCGGGAGTCAGATGATACGTTAGAATTACGTGCTTACCAAGAAAAAATCACTGCTCATTTATTTGAAGCTACGAAGAGTGGGCCCCAATGAAATCTTTGATGGTGCAGCTTTCGTGATAGGGCTAAAGCGGGAATTCTTTACTTCGTGAGCGGATATTATCTGTAAGCATACAATAACATATCGTGCAGATATGTTGAGCGGTGCTATACATGATTGACCTGAACGTCAAACGATTTAGGGAGGCCGATACATGAAAGGAATTATTTTAGCCGGCGGAACAGGTTCTAGATTGTATCCCTTAACAAAGGTTACCAATAAACACTTGTTACCGATTGGAAAATATCCAATGATTTATCACCCCATTCATAAGCTAAAACAGGCGGACATTCATGAGGTATTAATTGTCACGAGCCGTGAGCATATGGGAGATGTAGTAAATTTGTTGGGAAGCGGAGTAGATTTTAATATGCAATTCACGTATAAGGTACAGGATGAACCCAAGGGAATTGCACAAGCATTAGGAATGGCGGAGGATTTTGCACATAGAGAGCTGATTACGGTTATCTTAGGTGATAATGTATTTTCTGATAATATTTCCAACTATGTGAAGAGGTTTAAAGAACGTGGGTACGGAGCCAATATTCTGATAAAGCAGGTAGTTGATCCTGAGCGCTATGGTGTACCAAAGTTGGATGATGGAAAAATTGTTTCCATCACAGAAAAACCGTCCCACCCAGACAGCCAATTTGCTGTAACGGGTATATATATGTACGATTGGAAGGTATTTGACATTATTAAAACCCTACAGCCTTCTGCCCGTGGAGAATTAGAAATTACTGATGTGAATAATGCGTATATTGAGCGAAATGAGATGACATATGATGTACTTCAGGGATGGTGGACAGATGCAGGAACCCACCATTCGATTTTACACGCAAACCAATTAGCCGCCACCTTAGAGCTGGATAAGTTAGAAGGAGAATAGATAGGTTGAGGAGGAGATAAAGCGTGATTGAAGGCGTGAAAGTCAAAAAGCTAATTAAGTTTGCGGATGATCGTGGGTATTTTATGGAGGTATGGCGTGATGACGACTTTTTGTTGGAAAAATTCGGTCAATTATCAGCTTCCTTGACATATCCAGGTGTGATTAAAGCGTTCCATTATCATAAAAAGCAGGATGATATCTGGTTCTTCCCCGCCGGCAATGCTCAGGTCGTTTTGCATGACCTAAGAGACGAATCGCCGACTAAAGGAAAGACCGACGTGTATTATATGGGTGAGAATCATTTAATCTCTTTGTTCATCCCGCGAGGAGTAGCACATGGATATCGGGTATTAGGGCAACAGCCAGCCGTCATTACTTATTTAACCAACAATTCTTATGATCCCAAAGATCCAGATGAATATCGAATTTCCTATGATGATAAAACCATTAATTTTAAGTGGGACACGGTATTTAAATAAGGAGGAAGTCATTTATGAAAGTATTGGTGACAGGTGGAGCGGGATTTATTGGGAGTAATTTCATTCATTATCTCCTGCATCAATACCCCCATTATAAAATCATTAACTTGGATTATCTCACATATGCCGGTAATTTAGAGAATTTACAGGATATTGAGGAACATCCTCATTATCGGTTCGTGAGAGGCTCTATTTATGACAAGAAATTAGTCGAAAAGCTTCTGTCAGGAGAAAAAGCTTTATATTCTGATGATGAGACTCCAATTGATCTTATTATTAATTTCGCAGCAGAATCGCATGTTGATCGAAGTATTTCAGACCCAAGCTACTTTGTAAAAACAAATATTACCGGTACGCAGGTGCTTCTAGAATTTGCTAAACGATATAAAATCAAACAGTTTCTTCAAGTATCTACCGACGAGGTGTATGGTTCATTAGACGAGACTGGATTGTTTACTGAAGATTCTCCGCTTGCCCCCAATAGCCCATACTCCGCCTCCAAAGCAGCAGCTGATTTATTAGTCCGTTCCTATCATCAAACCTATGATATGTATACAAATATCACACGGTGTTCTAACAATTATGGACCGTATCAATTTCCAGAAAAATTAATACCACTCGCTATTACCAATGCAATTGCATATGAAAACATTCCTGTTTATGGCGATGGACTACATGTTCGCGATTGGTTACATGTAGAGGACCATTGCCGAGCTATTGATCTTGTTATGCATAGTGGCAAGCCCGGCGAAGTATATAATATTGGCGGCAATAATGAATGGACGAATTTGAGTTTGCTTCAAACATTGCTCCGTGAGTTACATCGTGAAGAGAATTTGCTTCAGTTTAGCAAGGATCGTCCGAAGCACGATCGCCGCTATGCTATTGATTCCACCAAAATTCGAACAGAATTAGGCTGGGAGCCGATTCATACTTTTGAAGAAGGTCTTGCTAATACGATTCGCTGGTATCAGCAAAATGAACAATGGTGGAAGCGAGCTAAATCAGGAGCTTTTCGCGAATATTATAAGCAACAATATGGTCATATCATTCATGACCATACCCATTAGCGTAGGAGAAAAAAGGGAGGGAGCAGTGTGAAAGTGCTGGTCACTGGGGCACAGGGGCAACTAGGTCAAGATTTGGTTGCATGCTCACAGGACATGGATCATGTAAAGGGATACAGTCGACAGGAATTAGATATTACACAATTGGATCAGGTAAGAGCGCAGGTGCAGGCTTATCAGCCTGATGTTATTATTCATGCTGCAGCCTATACCAATGTGGATCAGGCTGAGAGCGAACCTGACCAGGCCTATGCAGTGAATGCGTGGGGCACTCGTAATGTAGCCCTTGCTGCGCAAGAGATAGGTGCCAAAATGGTGTACATTAGCTCAGACTATGTATTTTCTGGCAAGGGAAGTGAGCCGTATGTTGAATTTGACCGTCCTGATCCGCAAAGTGTCTATGGAAAAAGTAAGCTAGCCGGGGAAGAATTGACCAGATGCTTATGCCACAAGCATTTTATTGTTCGAACTTCCTGGGTATTTGGTAAAAGCGGTCATAACTTTGTGAAGACAATGATACAGCTTGGACAAAAACAGACAGAAGTCTCAGTTGTCACTGATCAAATTGGCTCCCCTACCTATACTGTTGATCTGGCACTATTTTTAATGCAGCTAGCTAAAAGCGAGTGTTACGGTATCTACCATGCTTCCAATCAAGGGAGTTGCTCGTGGTATGAATTTGCAGAGGCGATATTTGCCGAATTTCAACAAAAAGTAAAGGTTGTCCCCATAACAACGCAGGATTTTCCGCGTCCTGCCCCCCGACCCGTCTATTCAGTGATGGATCATATGGCTATTCGTTTACAGGATTTTCAACTTCTTCGGCATTGGCGTGATGCTTTGCATGCGTACCGCCTAGATTGTATGGCTATAAAGGAGGAGAGCTATGACTTCTAACCTCTCGATTGTAATTTTGACACGTAATGGCTTACCTATTACGAAAATGTGTGTGGAAAGTATTCAAAAGCATACAAAAGATTATGAGCTAATCTGTATTGATAATGGCTCGACTGATGGGACGGTTGCCTACCTGAATTCTCTTCCTCATGCAGTCGTTATCTCTAATGGTGAAAATCGTGGTTTTGCAGCAGGCAATAATCAAGGATTTCGAGAAGCACGGGGCGAGTATATTGTCATGCTAAATAATGATACATTGGTCACTCCACAGTGGAGCGAATTACTTATAAATTGGTTAAATAAAAATTCGTCATTAGGTATGGTTGGACCCCGTTCCAATAATGTATCGCCTGGACAGCAAATTAGCACAGAAGAAACCGTAGAGCTTGCTACAGTTGATTCGTTTGCAATTGATTGGACCAAACGTTATGCCAATCAAGGCTTCTATAGTCGAAAGCTGGTAGGCCATTGCATATTATTTAGACGGAGTCTGCTTGAGCACATTGGCGGATTGGATGAACGCTTTCATCCAGCTAACTATGAGGATGATGATTTTTGTCTACGCGCTCGACTGTTTGGAAAAAATCTATGGGTTGCCAATGATGTATTTATTTATCACTTTGGCCATGCTTCCTTTTTAGTAAATAAAGTGAAGTACCGAGACTATTCCTGGGAGAACGCAAGGCGGTTTATAGAAAAATGGCAACTTCCTATGAGCATACATCAGCTAGAGACACAGGGATATAATCCAAACGTTATCGTGGGACGGGTGGGTACATTTGATCCGCAAAAGCATGTCGAGCCCTTGTAATTGAGGGTGGGGGGTGAAGTATGGCTACGATCAGCCTATGTATGATTGTAAAAAATGAAGAAAAATCAATCGCCCGTTGTCTTCGTTCTGTCAAGGGAGCAGTTGATGAAATTATTATTGTGGATACCGGTTCCACTGACAAAACGATTAAGGAAGCGAAGGCGTTTACCAAAAAGATTTTTCACTTCAAATGGGTGAATGACTTTTCTAAAGCACGTAATTTTTCATTTCAGCAAGCTACCATGGATTACATTATGTGGATGGACGCAGATGATGTACTGGAGGAAATTGATCGGAAAAAACTACAGCTCTATAAGCATAAAATTGACCCGAGTATTGATGTAATCATCATGCCTTATCATACTAGTAAAGATGAATTTGGCAATATCATTCTTCCTTATTCTCGTGAAAGAATGATAAAGCGAACCCATAAGCATTCCTGGATAGGCATGGTTCATGAGTATATTCAGTATTCCTATGCTAAGTGTTTTGAAGTTGATATTGCCGTTACCCATCGTCCACGTGAGCAAAAATTTCATAACAGAAATTTGCAATTATACGAAAGTGCGATAGCAGATGGGATTTTATTATCCCCGAGGGACAAATATTATTATGCCAATGAATTAAAGGATCATGAAAGATATGAAGAGGCTATCGAGATTTATAAGAAGTTTGTGAATAAAGAATTACCACCTGTAGAGGAACCGGGGATGCTACTCGAGCAGCTATGCTTCTGTTATGAGAGACTACAGCTTCCAGAAGAAGAAATCAAGTATGCATTAAAAAGTTTGGAATATGGCTTGCCACGAGCTGAGGCATGCTGTCGGCTGGGATATTATTGGTTACAAAAAAATGAACCGAAAAGGGCGCTTTTTTGGTATGATCTCGCTACTACAATAACAAAACCTAAATCGTGGGGATTCCGGAAAGAAGCATGCTGGACCTGGCTCCCACATTTGCAACTATGTGTTTGCTATGATCGCTTAGAACAGTTTGAGAAGGCATACAAACATAATGAATTGGCACGAGCATACCGACCAACAGATCCAATTATTCTGAGCAATCGTACCTACCTAACCAATCGGCTGGAAGAATTGGGGATTCCCATTCCTTCATAAACAGAAAGAGTGGAAAAACAGCGCTTCTCGTAATAAAGAGAAAAGCGCTGTTTTTTTGAAGGAAAAATCATTATTCCTCACTATCATCCTCGTTTTGATGCTTCCCTTGATGGGGATTAACATCCATATGTCTTAAAGTTGACTTCACCTTATCCGTTTGTGACTGGTAGTCGGTGATAACTTCTGTTAGAACGGCTACGGATTCCTTTAATGTAGGCTCATTGCTAATATGGTCAATGGCTCTATGAATATGCATCATTTTATTTTCTGTTTCTCGTAAGAATTCCACTAATTCCATGCCATTCATTTTTTTCACCTCATCATTCTGATTCGGTTAAGACCGTTTCTTTATCATAAGTGTGTGTTACTGAGCTTTTTTGTATGCATGATGAGGTAAAGAGAAAATCAGGTGTTTTAGGAGAGGTTATAAATTGGTCATATCTACTGTTTCTATCGTCCAAGCAATGCTTATCTTTTGCTCATATTCTAAAGTATCACAGTAGGAGGTGTTTTTATGAGTAAAAAACATTGCAAGTGTAGACAGCGTCATCATCGTCATCCTCATCATCATGAAAGTCATTCTGATCTTCCTTGGGAAAACTCTACTAGTTCAGTATGGACGAATCATGAGAAGCCCCGTAAAAAATGTCGTCATCGCCATGTAACAGTGATTTTAAATCCAGGCGAAACCCTAGTGGTTCATGCCAGACATAAAGGTTTTAAGAAGTAAATTTGTGTACGTAACAAGGGGCCATTGGCTGTAGCCGATGGCTTTTTGTTTCCACAATCGGATGATCAATCAATTATGCTTTCGTAGAGAATAAGCCGTGCCAAACCTTACAGCAGGAAAATAATAATAAATAGAGGAGTCATGGCTATGAGAAAGCCAGGGATAAGCTGGGTACCTGTTCAAAAATATAACCGCCCTTTAGGCCCTGTTTGGCAGGTTAGAAAAGGAAGGGAAGGAAACCGACAAATTGGTTTTTTTAAATATATGAATAGAAGTACAGCAAAAAGGCTTGGTCCTGTTTTAGCTATGGAGTTACTTTCCTATCGACTTGCTCGCAAGCTAGGCATCTCAGTAGCTAAAATCGAAGTGGTCACCATTCAAGGGAAAAGGGGCATAGTGTCTCATAAAAAAAGAAAAGGCCGTCTTTATAGCTGGGAGGAGTTCTATCGGCGAAAAGGGCCAAGGGCTATCAACGAATTGCAATCCCCAGAAAGATTGATAGAGCTATTCGTCTTTGATATTTGGATTGTCAATGTAGATCGCCATAATGAGAACATCATAATATTCCCTACTCAGAAAGCATATGACTTTTATGCTATTGATCATAGTATGTCTCTGTTGGGAACCTTTACTTTTCGCAAAATTCCATGGTATTCCAAGCAGTGGGAACATGTTGCCCTCTATAATCATCACTACTTGCGGGGTCTTACCCACTATATCCAAGAATACAGTCAAGTAAAGCCGTTTATTCAAAAGATTCAACGACTATCACCTGTGCTTATAAAACAAACAGTAAGACGGATTCCAGGTTCTTTATTAAGTCTGACGCAAAAACAGCAGGCTGAACGTGTTCTATTGAATCGACAAAAAAACCTACATCACTTGGTGGAACGCTGGTTATTGGAATATCAGGGAAAGATATAGCATAAGAAAAGAAAGGTACCTCGGTTTATACCTAGCCAACAGGCAGGAGGAGGTAGCTAGAAATATGATGTACTCGGGGGAAGACAGCTCTCATCTCGTTTGGACTGGGGCCGTAATTGCCATTTTCACCTATTTAGTGGGTGGCATAGATAAGCTGTTTACGGCATTTTGCATTTTTATCGTTGTCGATTATATAACGGGTGTACTTGCTGCATGGTATACCAGGTCGCTTAGTAGCCAGGAAGGGTTTCGAGGAATAGCTAAAAAGGTTGGTATGTTTGCTTTTATCATTATAGCCAACCAATTGGATTTAATTAGTGGAAGTAATCAAGGGTTTTTACGAGATACAATCATTTTATTTATGATTGGGAATGAAGGGATTTCTATTATCGAAAACTGTCATCGGCTGGGTCTGCCTGTACCCGATTTTTTATTGCGAGCGCTGGAAAGCGTAAAAAAGCTTAAAAAGAAATGATTATCTTTTGGTTTCAGCGATCAAAGGTACTTTGTCCATGCACAAAGTACCTTGCCTCGTTCATACATAAGAGAAAGAGCTTTACGATAAAATATTTTATTACGTGTGTTTTACAAAAAGAGACAGTTTTTTTAAGGAAGAGAGCGTATAATACAGCGTACTGGGAGGAGGAGTGACAGATGAAATTTACTTGCATTCATTGCTGCAGTATTTTTTATGATCAACAAAGGTGCCCGATATGTGGTAGCTCAGATGTAAAACCCATTATTGTAGAGGTTCAAAATGCTACAGAAACCATTGTGATTCCAGCTAAAAGAGATTGTTTATAAAAACAAATTTGAAACCTCCAGCCACTACGAAACGTAATACTTGTTAAGACAAGATATCTAACAGCTTAAGGAGGACAACATGCTAATAACCACAACACATACTGTTCAGGGTAGAGATGTCGAGGAGTATCTTGATATTGTAACAGGCGAAGCAATTATGGCTGCTAACATTGTTCGAGATTTCATGGCAGGGGTCCGAGACATTATAGGCGGACGAAGCGGTGCCTATGAAAATAAGCTAGCAGAAGGAAGAGCGATTGCCATTAACGAGATGAAGGATAAGGCTGCTCAAATAGGTGCGAATGCAGTTATCGGTATTCATTTAGATTTTGAAACGATCGGTAACGGTATGCTGATGGTTGTTGCTTCTGGAACAGCTGTTCGGATTCGGTAATTTTTATTGTTAAATCGTATTGGAAGAAAGGCCACTCTTTGCGACCGTGAAGAGGGCTTTTTTATTTATGAAATAAAATTAAAGAAAATCAGCCATTGCAAAACAAGCTCAGATCACTACAATTAAGTTAATATACAACATGTACATAACGGAGCTGGTTACCATTCAACCTATTCACAAGAACAAGTCATTTCTGTTATTAATGTCAGGAGAAATTGTTGCTGGAATTACCATGTGGGTCTGTCTGTTGCTAAATCTACAGTTTATGTCACAGATAATGAAAACCAATTTGGGAACAGGCCTGTTACTCATGACAGGGATGCTTGCTAGCATTCTATTTTTACCAACTGTAGGGAAAATGATTGATCTGTATGATAAGCAAAAGATTTTGATTGCTTCCTCCTGTTTGAGGTGTTTGGCCCCTATTTTTATGTATTTGGCCATTAGTTACACCTCCATTGGCTGGCTAGTTGCTTCGTTAATTGTGAATCAAGTAGCTGGTTCCATGTATTTGCCAACCGTACGGGCAGGCTTGCCGGCATTGGTTGGGGAGGCTAATCTCCTCTCTGCAAATACACTGTATATGAACATTGCTACCATGGCTAGAATTGCGGGTACAGCCGTCGGGGGGCTACTGTTAACAGTGTTTACGATGCAGGCGGTTACTATGGGGGCGGTTATCGGCTTTCTCATACTAGTAATTATTGTGCTATTTGTGCGTATTCCGAAGTCACACCATAAACGTAAGCAAACAGAAAAATTGAAATTTATAGAAGTTTTCGAAATAATGAAAAAAGAGCCATCGGTAACCGTTGGGCTGATTAGCACTGGGGTAGTGACACTCTTCTTAGGCGGATTTAATTTATTGGTTTTAGCCTTTGGAAAACTTCAAGATTCCTCGACGATTATGGGATATATCTATGCGATAGAAGGAGCAAGTGTACTTCTTGCAGGGGTTTTTGTACAAAAATTGGTAAGTCAAGTAAACTTAGTAAGAGTATCCTCCTTACTTGTAGTTGTCATCGGAATTGCAGAATGGGGCATGTCATTTAGTACAAGTCCGGTGATGGTGCTACTTTCATTTGGATTGCTCGGTTTTACTCTAGGCTTTATTTTTCCGATGGTAACTACCGTGTTTCAAAAAAGGCTGCCCGAAATGGTCCAGGGACGATTTTTTAGTTTTAAAGAAATCGTGGACCGGATTATTATTCAGGTCGCTATGCTTCTTACATCAGCAAGTCTGGATTTTATTGGGGTTTCTCCCTTTCTTATCCTAATGAGTATTTTCACGGTATGTACGGGGCTACTTACATACCTATACGGAAAAAGACAAAACCTAGTGGTAACACATCTTGGATCACAGAATGAATCAAAATAATGATAAATACATTTCATGCAAAAATTTGCTTTACTCATTATTGACAAGTCGTTAAAATGTTACTATGATTTTCAAAGGAGTAAAATCCGATAAGATAACTGGGGGTTTAACAAATGAAGAAAGCTTGGTACTCTACTGCACTTGTTTCTATTTTAGCGCTCTCTCTATTTGTAGCTGGTTGTGGGTCATCTAATCAGGGGGCCACAGGCGGGCAAGGAGGAAACACAACAGCGAAAAACTCCTTGGAAGCGATCAAAACGGCTGGGAAGATTCGCATTGGTACAGAAGGCACTTACGCACCCTTCACCTACCATGATTCTACAGGACAGCTAACAGGCTTTGATGTGGAAATCGCTCGTGAAGTTGCAAAACGTCTCGGGGTAGAACCTGAATTCATTGAAAGCAAATGGGATGGCATGATTGCAGGACTGGAAGCAAATCGCTTTGAAATGGTTGTAAATGAGGTGGGTATACGACCAGATCGGAAAGAAAAATTTGATTTCTCCGACCCATACATCGTGTCAAAAGCAGTGTTAATTGTTAATGAGGATAATAATGAAATCAAGACTTTTGCAGATTTAAAAGGAAAAAAATCAGCGCAAACTCTCACAAGTAATTTAACAGACCTAGCACGAGAGAATGGGGCTGAAATTGTACAATCGGAAGGGTTTAATCAGGCTATTGAGCTTTTATTGTCCAAGCGAGTAGATGCAACTGTTAACGATGGGCTATCTTTCCTCGACTTTAAGAAACAAAAGCCTGATGTGAAAATAAAAATTGCAGCCGAGCATCCTAACGCTACTGAAAATGCAATGATGTTTGCAAAAGGCAAACATCCTGAACTAATTGAAGCAGTAAATAAAGCGTTAAAAGAGATGAAGGCTGATGGTACTTATTTGAAAATATCCGAGAAATATTTTGGTGCAGACGTCTCCAAATAATACAGATAGGACTGAATGGAAGTGGAACAATCTGATCGTATTATCGGTATTATCGTGGATTCATTTTTCCCGCTGTTAAAGGCGGGAATTTTGTTCACGATACCTCTTACACTAGTTTCTTTTATCATTGGATTAATACTTGCCTTTTTTACTGCGATTGCTCGTTTATCAACGAATAAATTGTTGTATGGAATTTCCAGCTTTTATGTATGGGTTATCAGAGGTACTCCATTATTAGTGCAATTATTCATTATTTTCTATGGCCTACCAAAGCTAGGTGTTACTATTGATCCATTTCCGGCTGCCATTATTGGTTTTTCTTTGAGTGTAGGAGCGTATAACTCCGAAGTGATCCGTGCAGCTATTCAATCAGTGCCTAAGGGGCAGTGGGAAGCGGCTTATACAATTGGGATGACCAAAAATCAGGCAAGACGCCGAATTATTCTTCCTCAAGCTCTACGTGTGGCGATACCACCGCTTGGTAATTCGTTTATTAGTCTAGTGAAGGATACCTCTCTAGCCGCTACTATTACAGTGACAGAGATGTTTCAGATTTCGCAACAGATTACTGCGATGACATACGAACCCTTGGTGCTCTATTGTGAGGTCGCGATTATCTATCTGTTTTTCAGTACGATATTATCAGCATTGCAAAGCCGTGTGGAACATCGTCTGGAACGCCGTATGGCTAGGTAGGAGGAGAGAAGCATCATGATTGAGGTAAAAGGACTTCATAAAAGCTTTCAACAAATTGATGTTTTAAAGGATATATCTGTAACGATTAAAAAAGGGGAGGCAGTCGTTATCATAGGCCCCTCAGGCTCTGGAAAGACTACATTGCTTAGATGCATGAATCTTTTGGAAATACCTACGTTGGGAAGCATGAAAATAGGAGATCAACGTCTTGACTTTACACCTGCTACCAAAATGAAGGAAAAGGATTTGCTTCCTATTCGTAAGCAATCAGGTATGGTTTTTCAAAGCTATAATCTTTTCCCGCATATGACAGCCCTAGAGAATGTCATCGAAGGACAAGTTATTGTAAAAAAACGTTCGAAGGAAGAAGCCAAGGCGAGAGCGGAGGAAATGCTTACAAAAGTGGGTCTTGCTGATCGAATGAACATGTATCCCCATCAGCTATCTGGGGGACAACAGCAGCGTGTAGGTATTGCCCGTGCGATGGCACTAGATCCAGCAGTGCTACTGTTTGATGAACCAACCTCTGCACTAGACCCGGAATTAGTTGGTGAGGTATTGAAGGTGATGAAACAGCTAGCAGAAGAAGGAATGACAATGGTGATCGTTACCCATGAAATGAATTTCGCACGAGATGTAGCCGATCGTATCCTCTTTATGGATGGCGGTGTCATTTTGGAACAGGGGACTCCTGAGGAAGTCTTTGAGCATTCAAAAAACGAACGAACGCAACAATTTTTACGGCGCATACAAGCATAACGATTGAGCACTGGAGCTATTCCAGTGTTTTTTTTTACCAAGATCGAGCTTTAATTTAAATAACAGGGGTAGGGTTACTGTATATAAGGCAAGATGTAAGAGAAATTGGTAAAAAAAAGATGAAAACGTTTTGGCATCTAAGTACGTCTAATAAATAAGTAAACAGGAAAGCCTAAAAGACGAGCACAAAAGTCCGAGACAGCTTTTTATAGGTAGCACTTATTTTTATGGAAAGAATACATAGCAAGTAGCTTAGTAAATTGACATGTCTCTTCTTCAATAACAATATGAAATTCGAGGAAGCAGGTGGAGAGTAATGAACATCTCAAAATGGACAAAAACAGGTATTATAGCAGTTCTTTGTCTACCATTCATACATGCAGCAGGTTCACATCATTTTTTGCAGGCGGCTGAGAAACCGGTATATGTAACTCAGGTGTCCGAGGAGACTAAAGGCGCTGGTAAACAAGGCACACAAACAACCAAATCCGCCGGTACAGAAGAATCTGTTTCAGTCGAGGATAAACAAGAAGTTCGCCTATATTCTATACAGGATCAAGATAAGCATGGCTTTATTGATGCAACGGGAAAGGTAGTCATTGCTCCCCAATTTGAAGTGGTTGGTGAGTTTCATGAAGGGCTTGCCGTTGCTAAGAAGGATGGGAAATACGGGTTTATCAACCAGCATGGCTCTTTTGTAATCCCACCTCAGTATGAGGAAGCCGATTCGTTCTCAGAAGGAGTAGCTGCTGTTAAAGCAGGGGATCGCTTTGGTTTTATCAATAAAGAAAATAAGATGGTGATCCCAGCCAAGTTCCAATTTGCTCGTAGCTTTCAAAATGGTCTAGCTGCTATAGGTGAAAATCATAAATATGGTTTTATCAATAAGAGTGGACAAATCGTGATTCAGCCAGAATATGAGATTGTCTGGGGCTTTCAAGAAGGTACCACTGTAGCCTATAAGGATGGAAAAGCAGGTTATCTTGATCAAACAGGAAAGGTCATCATTCCTTTTACTTATCAAATTGCGAA
The DNA here is from genome assembly GCF_010748895.1 of Brevibacillus sp. 7WMA2. NCBI lineage: Bacteria > Bacillati > Bacillota > Bacilli > Caryophanales > Paenibacillaceae > Brevibacillus > Brevibacillus sp. 7WMA2. Next base: position 2,477,422 of record NZ_CP048799.1, on the reverse strand, counting down.
TCCATTTCAAGAAGGGCTGGCCCTAGTCTATGCGGGTGAGGAGAAGGGATATAGTCTCATCAACAAGCAGGGTCAGGAGGTAGTGAAACCAGAGGGTTTTGAGCCTGGGAGCTTTTCAGAAGGAGTAGCCGATGTGATGGTTGCTGTGGATGGGGATTTTAAAGCCAGCTATATTAACAAAAAAGGTGAGTTTTTACTTCCACCTACTTATGAACGTACATTGCCTTTTTCCGAGGGACTTGCTTCTGTTAAGGTGAATGGCAAATATGGATTTATCAACAAGCAAGGAAAAATGGTAATTAAGCCTCAGTTTGAATCGGGCGGTGTATTTCATAACGGTTTGGCTTATGTGGTAACACATGACGAACAAGGATATAGCTTTTGTTATGTAAATAAACAAGGTGAAATCATTTGGAAAAGCTCTGTGATGAAGGAGTTTCCAGGGGATTTGGATTAATTGTGCCGAAGCTCTCGCGATATTGGTAGCGAGAGCTTTTTTTGTGAAATAAAATATGTCTAAAATGTGTCTAAAGTCATTTGAATGTTCTGTTAAATAAAGTATAATATTGGTAATGATTTGGAAAGGGGATATAAAACCATGGAAATCGGCATTGCTATGTATCCGATCATAGGGGTCTTAGTCTTCTCTTTCATCTTGTTCTACTACTTGTATAAAGGAATTATGAAGGATACAACAAAGCACGATGAGGAGCATGTATGGGTTGATTACGATACGAGCTTTATGAGGGAGACTCCTCACTCACAGCAGAAAAAGGCAAAAAGTAAGCAGAATATGTAAACACAAAATGGTTGGAGCACTCCTCTTAAGGGGTGCTTTTTTACTTATGTAATTTTTAAATTTCCTGAATTGTATGTTATAACTAAATGGAAAGGCTTTGAAGCTGTCAATTTTTTTAAAAGGAGAGCGTCCATGCGTAAACCATATCTTATTGGCCTTGGGTTATTAGCTGTTTGGTTTGTCTGGCTCCTCTATGGATTAAACTTTTACCGAGGAGAACAATTTAGCACTTTATTTTTATTAGTTGCTTTTGGTACAGGCGTTTTTCCCATCTATTTTAGCTTCGTTCATTTATTAATTGGTGAACGATCTAAGCAATGGATCAGTTGGGTTGGGATTGTTGCTACGGCTTTTGTGATCGTACCCGGTTCGATTTTTCTTTTATACCGATTTGCTTAAAAAATCCATTTGTACAAAGCGGTTGTCAGGTAAGGGTTTATCTGATAAAGTGAAGTGAAAATTATATAGGAATAATCCAAAATAGAGGTGCGCAGCGGATGAGTCATCCTGTTTGCTTTACATCGCCGGGACGATGAGGACAGGATAAAAGGTCAATGCGCCGAAGTCGTTGCTGACCGGCAATCTACGGCTGGGGTGTACGTGAATAACGTACGTCTTGTCATGAAAGGTGTGCCTTTCGTGGAGCGCTATTTATGAGTTGCCAAGGTAGAACCAGCAATGAGTAGGCGAATCCACTCGTTGCTTTTTTGCTTATCAAGGGGTTATTCTTTTTTCAAAACAGTAATTTTGCAATAGCGATTACATAAACCAAATTGGTAGGAGGAAACACTCGATGAACATGATGAATGCCCACGAAATTATCAGCTTTATTCAAAAGAGCGAGAAGAAGACGCCCGTGAAGGTGCATGTAAAGGGAAATTTAGAAGGAATTGATTTTGGTCAAAATACAAAAACCTTTATTACAGGCAATGTAGGTGTATTGTTTGGCGAATGGAAGGACGTACAGCCTGTGCTTGAAGCCAATAAGGACAGCATTGAGGACTATGTGGTAGAGAGCGATCGTCGCAATTCTGCGATCCCGATGCTAGATACAAAAGAAATTCAAGCGCGTATTGAGCCAGGTGCTATCATTCGTGATCAAGTACACATTGGAAATAATGCAGTAATTATGATGGGTGCAGTAATTAATATCGGTGCTTCTATCGGAGAAGGTACTATGATCGATATGGGCGTTATTATTGGCGGACGCGGTACGGTCGGTAATAATTGCCATATCGGAGCAGGAGCTGTCATAGCGGGTGTTATCGAGCCGCCTTCTGCCACACCTGTAATTATTGAGGATGATGTATTGGTTGGAGCAAATGCTGTTATTTTAGAGGGTGTGCGGATTGGCAAAGGCTCAGTGGTTGCTGCGGGAGCTGTTGTAACACAGGATGTTCCTGCAAACGTAGTAGTGGCTGGGACACCGGCAAGAATCCTAAAAGAAATTGATGCAAAAACCAAATCCAAAACAGAGATTATGCAAGAACTGCGTCAGCTATAAGTGTGTAAAAAACTGTAAGATATATATCATATCAGCTAGTCATTGATTGTGCTGAATAAAAGGGGCGTCTTCCCATGACGGATTGGCTACAAAAAGATGAAACCTATTTGATGTCCACCTACAAACGATTGCCGATTGCAATTGAAAAGGGAGAGGGCAATTATTTACTTGATACAGAGGGGAAAGCTTATCTTGATTTGTTTACTGGTCTGGCTGTCTCTGTTCTGGGCCACTCTCATCCCAAAATTGTAGAAGCTCTTGTAGAACAGGGAGAGAAATTCTTGCACATCTCCAACATTTTTTTGAACAAGCCAGCCATCACATTGGCAGAGCAGTTAGTTACGCATACGATTCCGGGAAAAGTTTTTTTTAGTAACTCAGGAGCTGAAGCAACAGAAGCCGCGATCAAGCTTGTGCATAAATGGGCCAAAATGACCGGAAAAGAGAATGCTGGGATTGTTGTGCTAAAAAATAGCTTCCACGGTAGGACGCTTGGAGCTGTCAAGCTAACAAGACAAGCTCATGTTTATCAGGATTACCCGTTGCCGGCATTTCCTGTATATGAGGTAGCTCCTGGTGATATAGAAGGATTGCAAGAGATTATTACGACGTACTCACCTGTTTGCTTATTAATGGAGCCAGTTCTCGGATCGGGTGGAGTTATTCCGCTTTCGGAGAGCTTTTTGCAAACAGCTTTTGCTCTGTGTAAAGAACATGACGTGCTATTTGCTATGGATGAAATTCAAACAGGTATGGGGCGAACTGGTAAACTGTTTGCTTACCAGCATACGACTGTGGAACCTGATCTTATCCTATTTGCCAAAGGTGTCGGCGGTGGATTACCGCTAGGTGGGGTGATCGCTGGAGAAAAACTGGCGAATCTTTTCAAACCTGGAGACCATGGGACAACATTTGCCCCCTCCCCTTTAAGTGCAGCATTGGGCAATGCGGTTATGGAAGCTCTGCTGGTAGATGGATTGCTTGAAGAGGGGAAAAAGCAAGCAGAGTATTTATGGGCTCGTATAGCTCATTTAGTTGATGAATATCCACAGCTTCTGTCTGATATTCGAGGCAAAGGCATGATGCTCGGCATTCAGACGAAGCTAGCTCCAGAAGAGGTTAGCCATATCCAACAAGGGATGCTAGAGGCCGGCTTTTTAATTGATGTTACGCAGAAAACGATTATTCGACTATTGCCTCCGCTCACCCTAACCAGCGAGGAGATCGACCGCTTTATGGTGTGTTTCCGCGACGTGTTAGAGCAGGCGGCCCGCGTGAAGGGAGAGGTTATGTAAATGACATCCCCTTTTGTAGCTATTCGCCGTGAGTTGCACAAGATCCCGGAGCCTGGTTTTTCCGAGTTTAAAACGCAGCAGTTTTTGCTTTCATTTATTGCCCAGTTACCTCAGGAGCATCTTGAGGTAACAACTTGGAAAACAGGTGTGCTAGTTAAAGTAAACGGGACATCTCCGAAGCGAATGCTAGCTTGGCGTGCTGACATGGATGGACTGCCGATTGAAGAGGAGACCAGCTATGATTTTCGTTCCCAACATCAGGGCTATATGCATGCATGCGGACATGATCTACACATGGCTATAGGGCTTGGCATCCTAAGTGAGTTTGCCAAAAGTCCTGCTGAAGACGATTTATTGTTTGTTTTTCAACCAGCAGAAGAGGGACCAGGCGGCGCGGAACCAATGCTAGCCAGCCCTGAATTTCGTTGCTATCAGCCCGATGCTATCTTTGCTCTGCATATCGCACCAGAATATCCAGTCGGAACCATTGCAATGAAAGAAGGAGTTTTCTTTGCCAACACTTCAGAATTATTTATTGAGGTGAAGGGAAAGGGTGGGCATGCAGCTTATCCGCATCTCGCCAATGATATGGTAGTTGTAGCGGCACAGCTTGTGACCCAATTACAGACGATTGTTGCTCGAAATGTAAATCCGTTAGATGCTGGAGTAATTACGGTAGGTAAAATCGAAGGCGGTACAAAGCAAAATATTATCGCCGAGGCAGCTCGACTAGAAGGAACGATTCGCACGCTGTCTCAGGATTCGATGCGTAAGATTAAACAGCGGATTGAAGCGATCGTCCAAGGGATAGAAATAGGCTTCGATTGTGAAGCAACAATTGATTATGGTGCCATGTACTGTCAGGTGTATAATGATCCAGAGCTGTCTAAACGATTTATGAGCTGGTTGGATCGTCAGGATGATGTTACATTGGTTCGGTGCACCGAAGCGATGACCGGTGAAGATTTCGGATACTTTTTGGCTGAAATCCCTGGCTTTTTATTTTGGCTTGGTGTAGACACTCCTTATGGCTTGCACCATGCTAAGCTAGAACCAAACGAACAAGCTATCGAGCATGCAATCGAAATCGTCACCCGTTTCTTTCGCCAATATGAAAATGCAATGTCAAATGAAAACAACTAAAAAGCAACCAAAGACGGCCTGTGGGTCGTCTTTTGCTATATGTACAAATATCCGATTGGTTATCCACAATCTAATCTAAGTCATCAATGAGAAAAGGAAGCTTTTCTATCAGAATTAGCTTCAAATCACTATTATCCACTTGTGCATAAAATTTGAGAACATACTGTGGATACTGTGGATGAAGGTAAAAAAGTTCTTTTTTAACCACAACTATTTAAGAAATAATGCGTCTAAGATATAAAGAAAACAAAAAGGAACATATATCCTTTTGATCTGAAAGCATACAAGTATAAGCTTCGGCTTTCTATATATTATGATTGATGGAGGAATTGTGATGAAAAAGAAATGGATAGCAGGACTTGCAACTGTCATTGTTGCAGCTACAGCTACAACTGCATGGGGAGATACCAGCATACGTACATATTTCAATGGAGAGCGCAATACTAAAATAGAGGTTACGGCTTCAACACTTGATATGACGCAAGAATTGATTACTAGCCTTGGTGGCTTTGCTACTTATGATAGAGAGACAGGTAAACTGTTTATCGATAAGCCGAATGTCAATATTATGGTACTTGAAGGAGTTCAGCAAAACAAAAATAATGATATTGTGCTGACTAATCCCGTAACAGGATTTCTGGAAAAAAACATTCCGCGTAACTTTGGCGTATATGTAGAGGTAGATAATATCATTGATGCTAAGGATATGAGCGTCAAAGTCAACATTATCGGTCCGGATGGCAATGTGGTGGATAGCAGCAAGGAGAAATCCTACTCTGTACGCGATGGCGGATTCTTCTTCTCCCAACCCTTTGTTTCCACAAAGTTAAAAAAGAACGGTACGTATAAAGTACAGCTAACAATGAAAAAAGAAAAGGATGCAAACATGATCGTTGTGGGAGAGAATTCCTTTACAGTAGGGAGATAAAATGCTCTTCCACCGTTTTCAAAATTAGCTACCTGATGATATAATGGTTAGAAGTAATTACTATTATGTAATGTAAGAAAGGAAAGATGAAAGCGAATGAAGACAAAAGCCACGCGGTCATCAACAGATACAGACGGCCCGAGTATACGTATTGCCTGGAAAGACCCCCAATCGATTTTAGCCTCTTGGCTTGTGACGGAGGAATACCAGCAAGAGATTGAGCAAGAATTTTCCATTCCATTCCATGAGCTGCCGCTAGTTCTGCGTCTGTATGATGTAACGTACCGGACTGAAATTAAAAATGACGGGCTAGACAGCTATACAGATTATGACATCAACTATCGAGCAAGCAATTGGATTCTCTACGGAGTAATGGAAGGGTGTAAATATTGTGTCGATCTCGGCATACGTATGGTAGACGGAAGATTCTATTCGCTAACCAGATCTGAAATACTTTCGTAGCACCTATAGGAAAGACAGGACCCGATCAGGGAACCTGTCTTTTGTTTTTCATCGCGTTTCCTTACCCTCACGACATTTGTCATACATACGCAGCGCCACTGCTAGTACAGCCCAGACAGGCATAGGCTTATCTAAGTCATGCAACCATTCGGGAGACGTGATAATTCCTTCTGCGAGGGCACGCTTACCTATTTCTAGCTTCCAAGCAGCTACAAAATTCTCAGAGGGGGACTTTTTTTGATCATACTGAATTAAATTATAGGTTTTGATTATATTTTGTAGCTTTTCTGCATAGTTTGGGTCGGTAGCATATCCGGCTTGTTCTAGCTGTTGGGCTGCTTGATAAGGAGTAGTTGCCTGAATAACGGATTGATAGCGAGGATGTAATAAGAGCTGTGAGTGGTCTTCAATGGATTCAAGAAAGCTATGATAGGCTTTGAACTCTTGTGTTTTCGTAACCCAGGAGCCTTGAAGATATTCTTTGGTTTCTACATGAACAGAGCCTGAGGGACCTACTCCTTTTATTCCAAAAAGATTATAGGATATCCGACCTGTAGCAGTGTCCTTTGGAATAAAGTTACCAAATCCAGATTCCAAAATGGCTTGAGCAATGGTTATAGAGGCGTAAATATTATACTTTTCAAAGGCGATCTGAGCCGGTGTACGTACAAGTGAAATGAAATCAGAGCGTTCTATAAAAAAGCACCTCCTTATAACCGGATGGTGGAGTCAAAGAAGGTACTTATAGTGAGATAAGCACCTTCACTATGTATCATATTGGAAGGGTGCCATTTTGCTTGGACATCTGTTTGAAAAATCCGAATTTAAGGCTTGCGTGGCTGAAAATATTGAATTCTGCCGTTGAATAGGTGAAGCTCTCCTTTTACTTCGCGGGCTAAATAACGACAGTATTCGTTGCCTTTACTTTTATCATTCTGAGTAGCTGTGTCGGGAATACTAACCTGAATGAATGCCCGCTCCTGATTGTCTTTTAGACGTGTGCCTACGCCAATGATCACATATTTATAAAGATTCTGATCCTTGCCCTTTAAAATGAAAAATGTGTCTTTTCCTTCCGCAGGTTCTTCGATATGATAGGGAAAGGAGGCATCTGTATAGTTCCAATCCAATTGTTGTCCTGTTTTACTGGTGTTCTTTCGGTATTTTTGTAAAAATGTTTTGACATCTTCAAGAGTAACCGTGGAGGCGATGGAACCATCTACTAGGTATACATAGGCGGATTGCATATTCACGAATCAGTTCACTCCCATATCAAAAATACGAATTTTCTTCCACATTTAGTGTAGCATTACAGTTTAGGCTTCTGCAAGCGGACACAAAATACGGAAAGCAATTGATTATATTTTCTGAAAATAGTACAATGATGAAAATTTATACTTGTAGAGAGACAAAAATCAGTTGGGGGAATGGGAAAATGAAGGATACAGCGGTACGACAGGTGCATGAAGCGTTAAATACATTACGAGCAATCAATGTTGTAAACAAAGACGATTGGGAAAGAGCTGCCAAGGCAGCGAATTTGGATTCATCCGTACAATTAAATATTTTGTGGATCATTTGCTGCTACGAAGGAGTACGTGTTACGCAGATTGCTGATTGGACGTTTTGGCATCCCTCATCTATTGTCATTCATATAAAAAAGCTGATGGAAAAACAATTAGTAAGCATTGAAAAATCCGATATTGATGGAAGGGTTGTTCATGTCTATCCTACAAGCGCAGGTCGTGAGGTTATTGAAAAAAGTAGGAAAAATACGCCCAGTCTATTCCGTTTGACTGAGGCTTTAGAAAAATTAAAGGAACGATACTCCGTTGTAGTAGTAGAACTGTTTTTTGAGTGCATGTTATTCCTTGCTCAAACCTTGCACGGTGCAGATAAGGTGAGATGGATTCAGGAAGGTGAAGAGCGCTTTCCTGAGAATCAAAGCTCTGCCGGATGAATATCTTCTGTAATAAGTACGGGATATAAAGATAAAAGTTTCAAATTATGTAAAAAAGGTTACATTTGAAAGTGCAGTTTTTTTACATGTAAGAAATGGGCTTGATCGAAAGGAATTTTTTTATCTTCTTCTCATATTCTAATTAAGCCATCATAGGGCTTATGACTAGTCTGAATGAAGAGATAAAAAATCATACAAGATGGGAGGGTATCGCGATGGAAGCCATGGAATTGTTGTATGACGTGAACGAAGATGCCAAGGTTCGCTTTCTGGGCTATACAACCGACACGACACGTTATGATTTTGGAATCGTGTATACACATCGTTTTTTCGGGAAACCATTGGTGGTATGTATGCAGACAGGGCAATCAACGTTACTAAGTTCAGAAGACACAATAAATCCTAAACATTTGCAACAAATCTTTAAATTGACTTGTCTTACCCAAGCAAAAGAGCTCTCTCAATTCTTTCGTGATAACTTACCGTCCATGCCTTTTCAGGATCAATACTAGCCTAGATACAGTTAATAACTGGCAATATGACAGCCCCCTTCATTCTGTGAAGGGGGCTGTTTCTTTAGATGAATAAGATGACTTTATCATAATTGTGACATACTAATTCGGAGTGTCAAAGTTACTTGGATTGAGTTTATAAAAGAATTAGAGGATAGAAGTTGTGTTCATTAGCCTATTGACAGTTAAAGTATGTCGTATTAAGATTAATGTAACACATTTATAGAACTAATGTGACATATTAATTTGATTCACTTTATTTTGTGAGTACACTTATTTCATAGGGGGCTTATCATGACGACAATCGTTTGTCAGAAATGCGGAGACATCATTGAACATTTAGAATCACCTCAGGTGAAAACGCTTTATGGTTTATGTGACTGCCCGTGCCATCAGCATGATAACGAACATGAATAGATTTTGAAGATGTATTTTCGAATATATCAATTTCTTTGATTATTTAGCACACTCTTTATGAGTGTGTTTTTTGCTTTTTCATTCCCTCTTTCAAAGATTTTTATTTACTTCTCCATTTAATTGATAAATAATAAGAAGGATAGAGATAATGGAAATATTTTGTCGAGAGGAGTTACAGTATGAGGAAGAAGAGCTTTCAGCGATGGATAGCTGTTTTTGCCATGGCGACGACATTAATTAGTAGTGTGAACCCCGTTTTCGCAGCTAATTATGATGAAGAAAAAATTTCAGTAAATGGCGATACGACAGCCACTGCCTATGGCATGGACTTTGATGGGGATTATGCAGTTTGGGTAGAGGAATCTGGTAAGAATTATTCCGTTGTGCTTTATGATGTAGATGACGAAAGTATAGCGAAGAAAATTTCTAGCAATAGTTCTAAGAAAGTAGCTCCACGTATTGAAGGAAACACGGTAGTGTGGGCTCAAGAAGAGAAAAGTGGCTATGAATTATATGCGTACGATCTGAAAAAGAATAAAGAACGCGTTCTTACAAACCAGCATGCAAGAGTAACTGATCCTGAAGAGATTGCCTTTAAGGACGGTGTTGTAGCCTGGAAAGACAAGCGCGATGGTGGAACGAATATTTATGCACTTGAAGTAAGAAATGACAAGGAATATCGCATATCTACAGGCGGAAAAGCAAGCCATCCTTCCATTTATGACGATCAAATTGTTTGGCAGGATGAGCGTAATGGAAGAGCCGAATTGTATCAAAATAAAGTAGGTTCTTCTAAAGAATTTAAAACGTACTGGGGAAAAGCTAAAACAGCAAAACCGATCATTTCTGATGATGACATCGTTTACTTGAACGAAGCAAGCGGTAATATCGAAAAAACACAAGTAGAGAGTAGTAAAAGCAAGGTGCTCACTCATGAAAAAGGAGACGAAGAGCTGTTTGATTTTAACGGACGTTATCTGGTATATGGATCAGGTAGCACATTGTATTATTTAGATACAAACAAAGATGATTTGGTTAAAATCAACAATGATTTCAATCGTAAATTGCCTCCTGTGATGAGTGGACGTTACGTGCTTTATGCTACTGGTAAAACGAATAATTTGACATTGAAATTGTTTGATACGAAAAAAGAGAAGAGCCAAACGCTGGGTAAGGACGAAAATATAAAAAATATGGCTTCGCCGGCAGCTAGCAAAAACTATGTAGCTTTCGTGAAGGAAGGCAAAAGAGAGTCTCGCGTAATGCTGTATAACGTAAAAGATCGCAAAACGATTACGATCTCTCCAGAAAAACACGAAGCTGAGCATCCAGTGGTAAGTGATTCTTATGTCGTTTACTACGATAATGATGATAGGGCGTTGGTGTCTTACGATATCGAAACGGGAGAATCAACCAAAATTACGACGAAGAAAACTGACGTAGTAGAAGGATTGTATGCTATTTATAAAGACCATCTTGTTTGGGTGAGCGGTGGAAAGCGTTCGAATACTGTTAACCTAACGAATTTGAAAAAGAATAAAACTTCTGAGCTTCATGACTCCAAACTTGGCGTTCGCAGTGTAGCTATCAATAATCAGGCTGTGGCGTTGATTGATGGAGAGGACGATCGTTACCAAGACATTGTCATTTACGATTATGTAGATGGCGGCCGCATTATGAAAGAAGAAGCGGAAAGTGCTAAAGGAATCGGTCTTGGCGACAAATTTGCAGCTTGGTCTGCTTACAATAGCGACACAAAGAGCAAGGACATTTTCGTATATTCCTTTAAACTGAATCGTACGGATCTTCTTTATGAAGAAGAAGACGATCAAGAGAATCCAATCGTTTCAAATAATATCATTTTCTATGAGACTGAAGTAGAAAAAGGCGGAGACGCAGTAGATAAATATGTCATGTATGACAGGGATAAACACCGTTTTAGAGCTCCATTTGGCAGTGACGCTGATCCATCTGAGATCGCAATTGGCGGTAATCGTTTAGTATGGTTGGATGACCGTGATGATGAGGAAGGTCTCTATACATCTGTACTTGGTTCTAGTGATGACGACGATGACGATGATGATTACGATGATGATTACGATGATGATTATGATTATTTTTACGGCAAAGATTAATATGAAACTCAAAAAGGCTGGTAGGATATGATATCCTATCAGCCTTTTTATCTATCTAGTAAGCAAATTGCTATCCTTTAAACTAAAACATTTTACCGAAAAAGTATAGAAAGAAAATGCCGAATCCATCTAACAGGGTTAGCCACAGCAAAAGAGATAGCGGCGGAGAAAAATGCTGCGTTTTCATTTCGCCAATATAATGATCGGCCATTAAGATGTTGGAGAAGAGGACGAGTAAGATATTGGGAGTCACCATCAGTAAACTTGGAAAATGCAGTCCTTTTGCAATTAGGTTAACTAACGAGGCAGCAATCAGTACAGTAACCCCATATACGACAGTCTCTAAACTAATCTGGATTAGCCAACGCAGACTGATTTTTTTATAGCCTATCAGGTAGGTGGTTCCAAATAAAAGAATCCAACTACAACTAGCGGATATGATGACCCAGTACGCACCGAGATCAAATGACCAATGTTCAAAATGTAAACTGAGACTAGCTCCATATAAGGCAGAGCCGCCTATAGCAAGGATAAGATATCCAATCCATAACAGGTAGGAATAGGGATTCGTGGTGGTGGATGTGGATGTGGTAGTAGTGTTCATGTCATTTCTCCTTTTCTCAGGCGACGTAGGGCGTATCTTATGTATGATCTATCTATTTACTATACGTCATAGAGTCTAGAAAAGTTTCGAAGTTTATTAGATGATTATCAAAAAAGCCCTCTTCTTGTCAATAGTTGGTATTATCCCCTTTGAGTAGACAGTGTAAAAAGCCCGCCCACCTGACGGTGGGTGGTACACTCTACTTGGAGGGGATTTTCCTATGGCTAAAAAAGGTCAAAAATTCAAACGTTATTCCGAGGAGTTTAAGCTGAAGGCTGTAAATTTGTATCAAGAAAAAGGGATGTCTTATAAAGCGATAACTAAAGCATTAGGAATACCAAGTTCAACTCAGGTTAAGCAGTGGGTTCGAAAGTTCAATAGCGGAGAAGGGGTTATGGATAAACGAGGGAAGAGCCGTTCTGGTGACCACCCTTTTATTGGTCGTCCACGCACCAAATTTGCTACTGTGGAAGAAGAAAGAGATTATCTTAAAGCGCAGGTAGAATACCTAAAAAAGCGCAATCCGAATCTGCATCTGGGGGGAAGGTATGGAAAGTAAATCGGTTTTTAATCATAAATGAGCTGCGTAAAAAATATCCCCTTACTTGGTTAGTAGAAATTGCGAGAGTGTCTCGATCCGGTTACTACAAATGGCTCAACGCAAAAGGAAAACCATCATTGAGACAAGAGCAGAATCAAAATCTGAAGGAACATCTAATAGCGATCCACCAAACTCATCCATATTTCGGATATCCAAGAATGCAAATTGCATTAAGAAAGAAAGGATGGAATGTGAATCACAAACGAGTATACCGGTTGATGAAGGAGCTAAACCTTCGGTCTATTATCCGAAAGAAGAGACGTTATTTTGGTAAAACAGTATCTGTTATTCATCCTAATTTACTTAACCGTAAGTTTAAAACGGACAAGCCAAATCACTTGTTTGTAACAGATATCACCTTTGTATCGTTTCAAAATCGATTTTACTATCTCTCAGTCATCCAGGATCTCTATAACAACGAAGTTGTTAGTTGGAAGATTTCTCATCGAAATGACTTACAGCTCGTATTGGATACTGTGGAACAACTGAGCAAAAAAAGAGACGTGCAGGAAGCGATCCTGCATTCTGATCAGGGCTTCCAGTACACGTCTAAGCAGTACAATAAGCTAATAAAGGAGCTTGGCATAAAAGGCAGCCACTCTCGCAAAGGAAACTGCCTCGATAACGCCTGCATTGAATCCTTTTTTTCGCATCTCAAAACCGAGACATTGTACTTTTCTGAGTGTAAAACAGAAGAAGAACTCTTTCAAGCCATAAAAAAATACATATGGTTTTATAACCATGAACGATTCCAGAAAAAATTAAACCAGTGTGCTCCGGTGGAATACCGAAACACACTGGCTGCTTAGGCTTTTTTAATACTGTCTACTTGACAGGGGTAAGACCAAGTAGCAAGGAGAGGACTTCATTTTATTTGTTATTCATGTATGGCCGCTTGGCGTTTTACAACCTTGATGGTTTGAATGGTTTCATCCTCAGGACCTTGAACAGGTAAACCTACACGGAGGTTTTCTTTGATGTAATGAATGTTATCTGCTGTAATAACCTCGCCTGGGAATAAAATTGGAATTCCAGGAGGATATACCATGATAAATTCCGTAATAATACGGCCTTCCGCGTGTTCCAGAGGTACAATTTCCGTTTCTGCATAAAAAGCATCACGAGGAGACAGAGAGATAACTGGAATTTCAGGAAGTGAAATTTCAATTAAATCACTTGGCTGTGCATGAGCAAATTCAACAGCTAAATGCTGTAGGGCAGCTACTAGTGTACCGATCGTTTCTTCTGTATCCCCAGCGGTTACAAAGCAAAGAATGTTATAGAGGTCACTCATCTCAACCTCAATATTATATTTTTCGCGCAACCAATTCTCGACTTCCCAACCAGTAATACCGAGACTGCGCACATGAATGAGCAATTTAGTCGGGTCCATTGCGTATTCGGCTGGCATACCGAGTATTTCCTTTCCTACACAACGTAGTCGAGGAATTTTGTTAATCGCATCTCTAGCAGTGTTAGCTAGACGAATGGAGTTTTCGATCATTTGCTTTCCATGTATAGCCAAGTGCTGTCTAGCCATATCTAGAGAAGCCAGTAGAATGTAAGAAGTAGAAGTGGTTGTTAGCATGCTCAGAATGGTTTTCACTCTGTCAACGTCTACAAGCCCTTCTCTTACGTTTAAAATTGAGCTTTGGGTAAGAGAGCCACCCAGCTTGTGAACGCTGGTAGCAGCCATATCTGCGCCTGCCTGCATGGCAGATAATGGCATATCATCATGAAAATGTATATGGACGCCATGAGCTTCGTCTACCAAAACAGGGATGTTATACTCATGGGCTATTTCTACGATTTGTTGTAAATCTCCCGCGATGCCAAAGTAAGTTGGATTGATGACTAATAGAGCAGCCGCATCAGGGTGTACAGTTAGTGCTTTTCGCACCGCTTTTGGCGTAATACCATGAGCAATTCCTAGCTGTTCATCCATGATTGGATGGATAAAGACTGGAATGGCACCAGCGAAAATAATGGCAGCCGTTACAGATTTATGCACATTTCGGGGCAAAATAATTTTGTCCCCAGGATTGCAAGTCGCCATGATCATGGCCATGATCGCACCGCTTGTCCCTTGTACAGAGAAAAAGGTATGATCCGCACCAAAGGCTTCTGCAGCCAAATCTTGTGCCTCTTTGATCATTGCTTTAGGATGGTGCAAGTCATCTAGTGGGGCGATATTGATTAAATCAATCGATAACGCGTTCTCTCCAATGAATTCTCGGAACGTAGGATTCATTCCCGTTCCTTTTTTGTGGCCTGGGATATGAAATTGAATGGGATTCCTCTCTTTATGTGCCACCAATCCGCTAAATAAGGGGGTTTTATCCTGTTTCATTATCGTATCGCCTCACTTTATTTTATAATTGTTTGAAAAACAACAAAATTGAGTATAGCAAATTAAGGGGGGAAAGCAAGTATTTTTTTGCTTAATCCCTGTAGTGGCAGGATTTATCCCTTTATAAGCAGAAAGTTTAAGAATAAAGAAAGGAGGGATTTGGAATGAACACCAGAATTACCTCATTACTTAATATAGTATATCCCATTGTACAAGGAGGATTAGCACATCTGGCGTATGCCGAATTAGCAGCCGCAGTTTCTGAGGCAGGAGGATTAGGGCAGATAACAGCTATGTCACTTCCTTCGCCAGACGCTTTGCGGACTGAGATTCAAAAGGTGCGCTCGTTAACCGCAAAGCCTGTTGGCGTTAACTTTGCTATTGGTCAACATGATCGGCCATTTGAAGAAATGTTGGATGTGGCTATAGAAGAAGGGATTGCCGTTATCAGTATTACGGGAGGAAACCCTGAGCCGTTAATTCGCCGAACGGATGGACATGATATGAAACGCTTGGTGCTCGTGTCAACGGTCAGACAGGCACAAAAAGCGGAAGCCGCTGGGGCTGACGCGGTGATGGCAGTTGGTCAGGAGGGAGGAGGGCATTTAGGAAGGGATGATATTGGAACGCTAGTACTTGTTCCGCGTGTTGTTGATTCGGTCAGTATTCCTGTACTTGCAAGTGGTGGGATTGGTGATGGGCGTGGATTTTTGGCAGCGCTTGCATTAGGAGCGGAGGGTGTGGAGATGGGGACTAGGTTTATAGCTACAAAGGAGTGTCTCCATGCACATGCTGCCTACAAGCAGGCTCTTATTCAGGCTACAGAGCATGATACCACTGTTATTAAACGTTCTTTAGGTACTCCAGCGCGTGTGATAAATACAAAAGGCTCTGCGTATATTTCTGAACTAGAAAAACAAGGCGTAGGATATGAAGGCTTGCGAGAATATATTAGTGGTCGAAACAATCTTCGTTTTATTTACGAGGGGGATGCAGAGCACGGGTTTGGTTGGGCAGGGCAAGTGGTCGGCTTAATCCATGATGTTCCTAGTGTTCAGGAATTGTTCGATCGAATAATGGGGGATGTCAATGCATTTCAAGCAAATATGCAAAAAATATTTCAAGGGAAGCAACAGCGATGTTGTTAATTTTTTATTAAAAAGAAGAACAGGTTCTTTACAATAACATGAAAAAGGACCTGTTCTTTTGCATATAGATAGTAGAAAGCATCTTGAATTCCTAGCAAACGCTTCTATTCATGGCGATTTAACATGTACAAACGAGTAAGGACTTGGAATGTTTCCTCTAGGCGAGCTATTAGCAAGTCACCATCTCTTAGAATAGGGTCATCCTTATTAATTGTGATCCCACAAAGAATTTCAGCTTTTTTTACCGTCTGTAGGCGCTGAATAAGCTGTAATAGTCCTTCCTCACCTAACTCATTTTGTGAAGTGCTATGCGGTTGCATATGATCCGGTGACCAATGAAAGTGTCCTGGTACAAGGGACATGATTTTTTTCAAATGCTTTTCCATGTTATGCCCGATTTCCTGTTTAAACGGAGACTCATAAATAAGGGCATACCAAACAAACAGATGAGTACCCCACAATCCAATTTGGAAATGAGGATGTTTTTTGTATCCGCGCTTGTCATTTGCCCAAGCTACCCAGGTATCCTTAGGTGGATTAACTGTACGCCGCGCATGCTTAGCGACATGATAAAACATTTCATCTCCTAGTGCTAGTCCAAGATGAGGAGCAAAATGTTCTCCCAGAAAGGTTAATTTGGGCCGAATTCGATCTTTGATTCCTTCCATTCTTTCGTCTAATCCTTCAATGGAAAATACCTCAAAATCCTCAGAATGAAAGCCAGAAAAAGTAGTCATATGTAAAACTCCTTTCAATTGAGTGCACGATGTGTTCTACGTATTTTCAAATGCCTCTTTCCTTTCTCACAAAACAAAAAGGGCGTAAGAGCCGTGAAGAAAGCGAATCTCTCTCCATATGATATCATACCACACCGATAAGCAGACTATAGGGGACCTTCCCGAAATGTAACTAATTTGGTTTCTTGAACGAAAAACGGGGTAAGTAAGAAATAAAACAGCATTCCCATTCGTATCCAATAGAAAGGAAATAAATGCCATCTCTCACTGGTTTTTCTTGAAAAAGACAAAAATACGTGAATGGGAGTGTAACAAAAATAGCTAAACAGTAATAGAATATACAACCCATTCCCAAGGGCTTATTTATAATCTGACTATTCAGTATATTTTTGGGGGATGAAGTGTATGAAAAAAACCTATAACGAGTTAGAGTACAGCAATATCATTGTCTGGTTTGACCGAACTACCTTCCTTTCATTATTGGATACGCTTCATCAGAATGGATTATCTGTCAGAGTTAAAGAAGCAACTCATTCAATTCGAATGGATATTACAGCAGCTAGTGGTGGACATCAGCTCGTTTTAGTTAAAAGCGGAGAACGTTACAAGCTGGAGGAATATCATTATGCTGTTCGGGACATCAGGTTAGCGATGATCTTGTATCAATTTATTGAACAGGCAAAAGGGCATGCAGTGGTCAAAATCATTAACGAGCACCAAATCCTAGTGAAGAACATCAGATACGGTGAAGCTGTACGAATTGTTAAGATTAAAGGAGCTGAGAAAAAAGTGATCTATGAAAAAGCATGTAATGTGACCATGGACCAAGTGATTGCTGCCCTGAAAAGAAGAGATGCCGAAGAAAGAATTCCTGTATTACGTCTAGAGCTTGACTATGAATTAGCAACCCTATACGATGCCATGCAAAACAGAAATAAGGAACAGATGCAACGCTCAAAGGCACAATTACGATTACTGCGTAAGGAAATGTTATTACTGGAAGTATAGCTGAAATCATGATGGAATGGGCAGGGTGAGAATGAACCTTCAAGACACGGCGTTTAGATGAAAAACGGCTTCTTCGTTAGGAAGAGAGGCCGTTTTTCTTGTTATGGAGCATAAAATGTGTAACTTTTTTACTGGAAACCGTTTCAAGCAATTGATCTCTTAATGGCTTGGCGGTAAAATGGGGTAATATGAAGTTGGTCGAGAAAGGAAGTATTTCTATGCAGCAAGTTTTACTGGCGATTCAGTCACCGTATGTTCTTCTGGGATTATGCGGATTTACAGTGCTGAGCCTCGTGTATATTATCGTGTTACATACTAAAATCAATCGTTTACGAAAAAGAATGAATCGCTTCTTTGTTCGAGGCGAGGGGGACAACCTCGAAGAAATGGTAAATCGCTTGCTTGTAGATATGGATGCATGGGAAGGAAAGCTCAGTGATCAGCAATTTGTAGTGAATCGATTGTCCCAAAAAATGGCGACACAAGCGGGGAGTGTTGCGGTGCATCGGTACAATGCCTTTGGAGAAATGGGAAGTGATTTAAGTTTTTCCTTGGCATTTTTGGATGAACAACAAAACGGGGTAGTGATTACCAGTATTTATGGTCGAGAAGAATCACGGACGTATGCGAAGCCGATTGAAAAAGGAACATCTGTTTACCATTTATCAGAAGAAGAGCTGATGGTAATTAAAAAAGCGATGACTTCTTCTGTGTCCGTTCTATAAAATTGTATAAATCTGCGAGATAGTGATAATATAGGAGGTTTTTCCATGAAAACGTCTGTAAACTCTCTAAATCGCTGTTTTCTTTAGAATCCTGTATTTATTAGGCAGGATTTTTATTTTTGTTTTGTGTATAATAAAGAATAGAGAAGTGTACAAAGATAAAAGTAGGTGATCCGCCTTCATTACCCATTTTGAGTTTAAACTCACGGGGCGGCAAGGTCAGGTTCTACAGCGATCTTTTGTGGATACTTAGCTCCCTTTTCCGCATTACCAGTCAACCAACCAGATACACATACGTAGCCGATTGGTATTTAGGAAAAACAATGAATTGGGGAGATTTGTATGGCACAGCGTTTAGCTACAAATTACGCAAACGCCTTTTTTACAATGACAGAGCAGGAATTAAATCAATTTGTTCAACTCTTTGCAAAGGAAAGAGTTCTCTTAATGGAACAGATATTTGAAAATGGGGATCGTGACATCGTCATTGTGGATGGTAGTTCCGAAATACATCTTGCCTTCCAGAGATTTGAAAACCACTTTATTTGCGACAGTTCCTATACAATCAAAGATATCAGTCTTGCCAACGTGATGCGAAAAGCGATGAAAGCCTTCAGGGGTCACGCTGTTGTGCACAGAATTTACGAAAACTTCACGATTATTTATCATTATGACGAAGGTTCAGTGACAAAGATTGAAGAAGTAAATGACACCGAAGAATCCATCATCTTTGAGCAGGACGGCGCAAACTACGCCAAGGAATTGCAACATCTATATGCACAAACGTCTAGTGAACAGGAAATTACCAAGTTGCGCGAAGAGACGGATCGTCTCCTTGATCTTCGTAATTGGGTAGGGATACACAAGCCAGACACGGTTTCCGTAATTGATCAAAAGTTATCTGCTGTTTCACATCGTTTGTTTGTACTAGAAGCATAAAAGTAAATCAAAAAAAGGGCACTGCTGGTGCCCATTTTTTGTATAAAAATGATCGCTGCTATTGCCTTATAGGCTTCGTTCGTTCAGGTTTTTTGATATTTGTGTGAGATTATTTGTGAAAAAATTTGGTATTTCCAGAAATTTATTTTTAAAAAAGTATTGTATTTTTCTCAAAACCATGATAATTTAAATCTCGTTGGAAAAACTAGATAGGAACCAGGATTCACTTCAAAGGGTGGACCAAAGACCCGCCCCCGTTAGTGAATGACGCAGGTCCTAGCGATGTTTCATTATCACACATGCTAGGAAGGGGGAACCGGAAGAATGGAATATTCTACTTTCGGAAGACACGTTGCCATTGACACATGGGGAGTACAATTTGATTTACTAAATGATGCAGATTTCTTGAAAAAACAAATGGTAGAAGCAGCAGAAGCATGCGGTGCGACTGTTCTAAGTGTACAGTCTAAACAATTTGCACCTCAAGGAGCAACTGTATTGGTTCTTTTGTCGGAAAGCCATCTTTCCATCCACACCTACCCAGAGCGCGGATTTGCCGCTTTGGATTGCTACACATGCGGGGAGACAGTGGATCCGCAGGTTGCCATTGATTACATGGTTTCTGTATTAAAACCGGAGAAAGTCTTTGCTAAAAAACTAATTCGTGGTTTAGGTGAATTAGAAGTTGTGGAACCAGAAATGAAGCTTTCCGCAACAACTAACGCATAAGACAACCCATTATCGAACACAAACAAGCAGAGGCGTCTAGCTAGGAGCAGACGTCTCATTTTTTATTTACACAAAAACAGGGTAGACGAACAACGTCACCCTGTTTTTGTCTTCATTACCGGAATGGAGCAGTTACAGTACGTCCAAGATCAGTTACAAGCGTTCCAAAATCTCTACCAACATTACTGAGACTGCCTGTTACTGTGTTTGGTCCACTCATCATATTAGAGTGGGACGAGTATGAGCGATAGCTGTTATCGATGCTTTTTACACGAGGTATCATCTTGGAATCGGATGTAACATAAACCCGATGATAAGGAGCTGCTTTAACAACAGCATGGTTTACCTCGCGTTCAATGGTCTTGCGGTTTTTATGATCCTTCAATTCAATACCAACAACAGCTTCATTTCCATGGACAACGGTGGTAGCCGATTGAACGCCCTTAACCTTCTTAGCAGATGCTGTAATGCGATCAGCAAGCTCACGGTTATGAACATGATGGGAAGAGGTTAGGGAATGGGACCCATTGTTTGCGTAGCCACGCATACGTGTGTCTGCAGATTGGTAAAAGCCCGTATACGGATAAGTTGCTCTACCGAATCCATTAAAGCCATAGTTATTGACACCATAATTATTAATACCATAACCACCCGTGCCATAACCATTCATGCCGTAACCACTCGTACCATAACCACTCGTACCATAACCATTCATGCCGTAACCACTCGTACCATAACCACTCATGCCGTAACCACTTGTACCATAACCATTCATGCCATAGCCATTGTAGTTACCAGTACCTAACGTTCCATAGCCACTCGTTCTGTAAGATTGGGTTTGAGCACCTTGTTTTGGAGCAGTTCCGCAAGCAGTAACCGCTGTTAACAGTAGAAGACATGAAGCTGTATACAGGATTTTTTTCATGTTTATTGGCCACCTCCATTAGGTAGTGTTAGCAGAAGGCGACCGAATTACTTAGGAAGTACACTCCAAGGAAAGAGCAGGAAAGGCCAGTCCAGGTACATCCCAAAGGGCTTTATCAACAGAAGTTAGATTTTTGGATGAAATTAGTCTAGGACACGAAACTGGCAGTAGCAAGGCGGTTTGCAGAACTGGCTTACCATAACAAAACAGAGTAGCTTGTGGACAAAAAAGCTGGTCTGTTTGTAATGGATGGTAATCATCCGGATGCTCTAATGTAGGGATAAACAACACTTCTGGCTGGCTCAGTAACCAAGATCGAAAGCTTACTCGGTTATTTGTTTGTGCTACTAAACCAAGTGCTATCTCCTGTTCTGGTAGGTCAGGGAGCGGATAGGGGTTTTGTTCACCAAGAGAAAACCTAACAAGAGGACTGCCCCTTCGATCAAAACGATGACTGCCTATACCTGACCGGCGCTTTGGATCATACCATGCCTTTAATCTGGGAGAAGGAGATTTTTTCTGCTGATACGCTATTTGAAAATCCTGTGATAAAAAACAAGGGAGTAACAAATCCTGTAAGGCGTTAGGACTTAACAAGCAAATCGTTTGCTTTGTTGGGGTGAAAAATGAAATCGGCAAAGGATTAAAGCTAGCAAACCAGAGCGCTTCTGTTTGCATATATTCCCAAGCGACCTTGTCGGGCAGCCTACGAAATTCGTAGGAAAAAGGATTCGTAAATAAAGGCTTTAGGTATAAACGGGTTTCTTGCTCGAAAATTTGGACCTGCCTTGAATCAGCATAGGTACGTTTATGCATAGAGATAGCTGCTGTAAAGCCTTCAGGCGGATCAGGTAATGAATGGTTGCTGATATGCTCTGCTAAGGAGCGGTCAAATATACGGGGAGATCCATAATTTATATTGCGTGAAACCAGGTATCGATGATCGGAATGAAAAAAACGGTAAGAAGCCCAGTTTGCTAAAGGCAATTCTGGCTGCTGCAATAAAGTTGGGGTAATGGCGTGTAAGGAAATGCTCCCATCTTGCCAAATCAAGCCAAGCTCTCCCTGAAATGATAACTGGTTGTGAACGGTAGAGGGAAGAAGGTGCTCTTCTTCCAAATAAAAGCGAAAAGCAGCTAAGCCTTTGGAAGAATCGGCTAAAGTAGCCAGTAGCTTTTCTTGGAAAGCATTGATTACATCAGTAGCAATTTCTTCATGAAAAAGTAGAGAGCTATTCAAATAAAAGCCTCCTTTACAGAATTTTTAAACAAATGTAACGGAAAATCCACTTCATTTACGACCAAAAAACGGTAAGATGAGTAGGTGAAACATGTACTTTTTTATCCTAGCTCAATTAACAGATAGGCAGGAGCTGTTACACAAAATGTAGTGGAATGTGGCTCGGTTACTGTACGATTCGCTCCCCATCCGCAAATAATAGAAGAAAAAATCTTGCTGATTCGACCATGAATCCAGCCCGTATGCATCTGCTTAAAACTGGTAGGATGACAGCAGTCTCGGACTAATAAAAAATAACAGTCCATTTGTTCGCTGTGATATAGATGCTGATAACCGCTCAATATAAGAGGAGGGACTTTTTCATCCATGTGAAGAAGTGGCGGCGAAGGAATTTCGTCCTCTGATAACAGCGTTGGTAAGGAATAAAGGAAATGGGCCCCTGTTAAGTCCTCTGGTTCGTCCAGATCAACGGCAGATTCCTCTAATATGGAGATAGAGGGGTATAAGGTCCCGATGGAATGAAATGGTTGATAATCCTTATGGCCTTCCAATGAAGCAAGCTGTAATCGTGATGCCGTGTGTAATAATTGTCGTCTATGAGAAGGCTGCTGCAAGTAGAGTCGCAAAAGACCTGCAAAAATTTCGGTATTAACCCAGAAAAGCTGGGGGACATTTAATTGGGATGGGGCTACTCTTTTCTGTTGATCTCTATGATTGATCTGAGTAATGGAGAGCCGATTTGCCAGTTGGGTATACAAATTTGTTATAAGCGAGTTCATAGTAAGGTGCCATTGATCAAAAAAGGTGGCACCATCTTGATATTGCATGAATCTAGCTTGAGGTCTTACTTGAGATGTAGCTTGTAGTGTCACACGCCAAAATTGCGACTCATAAAAGCAACCGTCACTACGACAGAGCCAATGCTTCTCTTGTTGTATTTTTATTTTAGACTGCAACGTGTTCGGTAATTTTTCTTGGAAAAATCGTTTATGCTCTAAGCCCATTTTACTGATTAGGAAATGCCAATCATGAAATTCACCTAACGTCTCTAAAGTAGTTGGGGGCGGGAGCTGTTTTTCATGTTCGCAAAACCTTTGGAAGATTTTCCATCTATTCTCATATAAGGCAAGGTTATTACGAGCTTGATGAAAGGCGGCAATTGCAGCGGATTCGGTTAGGTGAAAGATGGTGGCTTGTCCCATCTCTTTTTTTGTTGACCAGAGCGTTACGCGTAAAATACTATGCATGCAGGATTGTTGAAAGTCAGCAAGTCCATTGCTCCAGGAGAAGGTCTGAGACTGACATTCGGTGATGTGAATAGTCAGCAGTAAGCCAAATTGATCAGCAAGCCGTAATAATCTTGAACAAATGGATGATGAGGTAGGCGGTCGGACAAATGGATCAGTGGCATGGGGCATATCAATTCCTCCTTCCGTGCTATAGAGCCATTTCGTTCAGTGTAACATGTGCGGCAGTCAAGATATGGCAAAGCATGACGGAGGAAATAGCGAAAGTTCTCGACAAGAATCGGGTATTTCTCCACATTTTATAGATTGTAAAATAAGCCTATTACCTGTTATTATGGAGTGTATGCAAACACGAGGAGGAACTTATGAAACGCCTTGATATTCGTAATATCGCAATTATTGCCCACGTTGACCACGGGAAAACGACACTGGTTGACAAACTTCTAATTCAGTCCGGTACATTCCGTAGCAACCAACATGTGGCTGAACGTATGATGGATTCCAACGATCTAGAACGTGAACGTGGAATTACAATCCTAGCGAAAACCACATCTGTAAAATATATGGATTACACCATTAACATCCTGGACACGCCTGGACACGCCGATTTCGGTGGAGAAGTAGAGCGTATCATGAGCATGGTAGATGGTGTTTTGTTGATTGTTGATGCTTTTGAAGGTTGCATGCCGCAAACTCGTTTCGTTTTACGTAAAGCATTAGAAGCAAATGTGACGCCGATCGTTGTTGTGAACAAGATCGACCGTGATAACGCTCGTCCACAAGAAGTGATCAATGAAGTCTATGATCTATTTATTGATCTAGATGCTACAGAAGAGCAATTGGACTTCCCAATCGTATATGCTTCTGGTATTAAAGGAATTGCTGGTAAAGAGCCAGATAACTTATCAGAAGACTTAAAACCATTATTTGATACAATTATTGAAGGCATTCCAGCTCCTGAAGCAAATGAAGAGGAGCCGCTACAATTCCAAGTAACGATGCTTGATTATAACGATTTCCTAGGTCGTATTGGTATTGGTCGCGTTTATCGTGGCGTTATCAATCTAAATGACCAAGTATCCGTAGTAAAACGCGACGGCAGCATTAAGAGAATGCGTGTACAGAAGCTATTTGGTTTCCAAGGTCTGAACCGTGTGGAACAAAAAACAGCTCGTGCAGGTGATATTATTGCTGTTGCTGGTTTAGAGGATATTAACGTAGGGGAAACGGTTTGCAACGCTGATAAGCCAGATCCATTGCCATTATTGAAAATTGATGAGCCTACACTGCAAATGACCTTCTTGGTTAACAACAGTCCATTTGCTGGTAAAGAAGGAAAGCACGTTACCTCTCGTAAACTACGCGATCGCTTAATGGCTGAGCTTGAAACAGATGTATCCTTGCGTGTTGAAGAATCTGATTCAGCAGATGCATTCATTGTTTCTGGACGCGGTGAGTTGCACTTGTCTATCTTGGTTGAAAACATGCGTCGTGAAGGCTACGAGCTAGGAGTTTCCAAACCAGAAGTAATCATCCGTGAAATTGATGGTGTGAAAATGGAACCAACTGAGCGCCTTATCATTGATGTTCCAGAAGAGCACACGGGTCCTGTAATGGAAACATTGGGAGCTCGTAAAGCTGAAATGGTGAACATGATTAACAATGGTTTTGGACAAGTTCGTTTGGAATTCCTAATTCCTTCTCGCGGATTGATCGGTTATCGTACCGAGTTCATGACCATTACACGTGGTTACGGTATCCTGAATCACTCCTTTGATAGCTATCGCCCGGTTGTACCTGGTATCGTAGGTGGCCGCCGTGCAGGTGTATTGATTTCAAATGATACTGGTACTGCAAGCACATATGGCTTAATGTCAGTAGAAGATCGTGGCGTCATGTTTATCCACCCAGGTACTGATGTATATGAGGGTATGATTGTTGGAGAACATAGCCGTGATAATGACTTGACTGTTAATGTCATCAAGGAAAAGCACGCTACCAACGTTCGTTCTGCTAACAAGGATGAAACAGTTAAAATGAAAACTCCGCGTATCTTATCGTTGGAAGAAGCACTTGAGTACTTAAACGATGACGAACTGTGTGAAGTAACACCTCAATCCGTTCGACTACGTAAAAAATACTTGAACAAGTCAGATCGTGAACGTTATAACAAAACAAGACGCTTTGATTAAAAATTCGTCTTGCTAGCGTACAAATAAATGAGGGAAATCAGCCGTTTTGGAAGCACTCCAAGGCGGCTTTTCTTTTGACTAGGCAAGCAAAGATTGCTACAGTAGACATGTTAGACATAAAGCTCATAGACAAGAAAACCACGAGGTGAAATAGATTGAAAATTGGATGTCATATTAGTGTAGCAAAAGGATTAGAAAAGGCTGCTATGCAAGCCGTTCATCTGGGAGCAGAATCCTTTCAGGTGTTCACGAAGAACCCACGGGGACTTAAACCTAAAAAAATTGACCACAAAGATGCAAACAAAGGCGTAGAAATTATGACCAAGCATGGCATTACGCTGGTGTGCCATACGCCTTATATTACCAATCTCTCAACACCGAAAGAGGATTTACAGGAAGTAACCATTCGCTCCATCGCTGAGGATTTGCACATTGCCGAGGTGTATGGTGCCGTTGGCGCTGTAGTTCATTGCGGTAAGCATGTGGGAGAAGGCGAGGAATACGGTACCAAGCGCATGGTTGAAACCCTTGATTTAATTCTTGAGCAATACAATGGCCCCGTGAAGCTTTTACTGGAAAATACGGCTGGACAAGGTACCGAGCTTGGTTTAACCATTCGGGCATTAGTTGCCATTCGCGAAGCAACTAAATATCCAGAGAAAATTGGATATTGCTTTGATACATGTCATGCTTTTGCTGCAGGACAATGGGATGAAGAATCCTTTGATAAATTATTGGAGGACATGGAGCAGACCGGGTATTTGGATCATCTAGTTTGCATCCATTTTAATGATAGTAAAGTTCCTTATGGTAGTCGAAAAGACAGACACGAAAAGATTGGGAAAGGTGAAATTGGTAGCGATGCATTAGCAAAATTCTTGCGCTCTGAAAAATTGCAGCATTTGCCTGTTGTTCTTGAAACACCAGTCGATGATGAACAGGAATACGCAGAGGAAATGGTTTACATTCGTAACCTAAAAGGATAAGAATAAAAGGAGAGGTAGAGAATGGAGTTATTAGAGCTAGCGTCCATTTATGACCCTGCAAATCCCGAGGTATTAACATGGTATGATCATTTTTTTATGTGGGCTGATTTACAACGTTATTGGATCATTTTTGTGTATTTATTACTTGTTTATTATCTGGGGTTTGCGGAAAGGATACGCATGCCTATACTAAAAACGGCTCTATTGATTATCCTACTCTTGCTCGGTTCTGTTATTTTTGCCATCCTAGATACACAACTACCGGTGCGTGGTGGATTATTTGTAGCTATTATTATTCTGACCATTGTCAAATTACGTACGAGTACCAAGCGTACTCGTGATACAGAGGCGAAATCATGAGACTAGCCGATGCTTTGTTTAACTGGCTGCAAATTCGAGTCGTCGTGGATTTTCGAAATAACGATCGTTCTGCAAGCGATACAGAGGCTTTTTTTCAGCAGATTTTGCGTGAGGATCATAAGGTAGATCAACTTCAGGTCCAAATGGAAGAAGCTAGATATCTTGTGACGTATACAATTGATAACCAGCTGCATGAAATGTCTTTTGATCGTGAAGCTGTAGACGCTTTGTTGACTGCAATTGAGAATGAACCTACATATGCAGATTAAGGGAAGACATTCCTTGCAAGTCTTTTAAAACGCAAAACGATCATGGTAAAGGAATAAGGTTAAAAGCTCTGCCAGCTTAACAGCGGCAGAGCTTTTGTTTGTTGAATGCTTCTCGTCTTGAGTAATACAATCAATCGCGTAATGCATTAATCGTACCTAATACGATATGGGCTAGTCCAAAACCTGCTACACCCCAGGCATAAGGGTTCGTATAACCATTATCGTTATATTTTGTTTTTACGAAGCTAAGTCCAGCAGCAGTTACAATTGTACCAAGCAGGATTGGGACGATTCCCTTTGGCATCGAAATCACCTCCGAGCTTAGTATGACACACTAATTATTCTCCACTCCTGTAAGTTTTGGCTTACTTTGCGCAACCTTTCCTGACCAAGAACCGTCTAGGGAACAGATCATTTGCAAAGGGGCAGGTTTCATGAATAAAAAAGTAATGACTTTATCGGTAGGAGTTGTGTCCGCTGGCGTACTTTTTGCTGTCGTTCCGATGATGGCTAACGCTGACAATGAAATGAAGTTATCTAACACAGCTACCTCAGCTACAAAAACAACGGCTTCCACAGATAAAGAGACGCCTTTATTATCCAGCCATGCAAAAAATATGACGCCAGCAGGCCAAGTAAGGGAAAATTATTTATATAACATAGAGAATCTAGAAAAGGAAAATAAGCTGTTTTTGCAGATGCTCCTACAAGATTATAAGGATCGTCTATATGTTGTCGTAAAAGACCCAAATATGAACTTTGAGAAAAAGCTCAAGGATGTTATTGAAGAGTATGGAGATGAGTGGCAAAGTATTTTCAAAGAAGATTTTGACCATATTTATCTGTCTGTACGGGCGTTAGAGAAAGGGTTTGATTCCTACTCGGAAGAAACAACAAACGGTATAACGACAGTCGCTGGCAAGGTGGAACCAGGTATAACAAGGGTGGTTATCACTTCTGAAAAAGGAAATAAGGTAGAAGTGCTTCAATTCTCTTCAAAGCAGACGTTTCGTGTAAGCATGCCGCAAGCATCTGCAGGGGAATTGCTAACACTACAGGCTTATCAGCAGAATAAATTAGTAGAAAGTACTAAATTGCGAATTAAAGAAGCACCTGTACGTACCGAAAATGCATTGATTTATTCTCTGGCAAAATATAATTCACAAAAGAACGAGATCTCCTTCCAAGGGAAAGTAAAGAGCTCCGCTGATCAAGTCAAAATTACGTATAACGGAATAACTAAAGAAATCCCGATCAAACAATTCTGGAGCTATGTAGGTTCCTTCTCATGGCAATTGCCAGTAACAGGTGATACAATCCCATCTTCTGCTAGTGTGGAGGTCTTTTCTAAGGGGAGGCTCATTGATCGTCAAACCATTCAGGTCATAAATATCTGGAAGGGTGTAGATGGAGTCTGGGATATGTTTAAACAATGGCAGGGGGATGCCTTTTTCGATAATAAAGATAAGATGCTTCGTTTAAAGGGAAAATGGAATGAGCTAAGGGAAAAATTAGAGAAATTACCGAAACAGGCCTTAGATTCAATGAAAGTAGTAGTAACCTTCCCGGATGGCAAGAAGCATGAACAAAAAATAGAAGCTATCATTGAACAGGGGAATCGTGATGAGTATGTGTTAAAATTCCCGTTCAAGGGTTCTAATCATCAGATTACAGCAGTACATGTTGCTTTTTATCATGGGGATAACTTGTTGTATGAGCAAGACGTAGAGGTTAAAAACTATGCGAAGGTAAAGTCAACTGATACCCCTCAATATGATAAAGAACAGCAAAAAGAACAAAAAAAGCAAGAGAAAGAACAAAAAAAGAAAGAAAAGGAGCAGGAAAAACGAAAGAGCTTGAAAGAAAAGTGGGAAAGTCATTGGCGAGACAAATAAAGTAGAGCAAAATGGATAGAAAAAGTCAGGACACGGCTATGTCCTGGCTTTTTGACGTAGTTGAAACCTTTATGGACGATAAGATTGTACATACGCAATAATTTCCCTTATGAAATCTCCAATAATAGGAATGGACAAAAATTTTGATAAAAGAGAACCTAAAAACGCTAGAACAATGGCCGTACCAATGGTTAGTCCTAATCCTCTAGCTAAGCCTGCGACAAAATTCGTCCAGATTAAACGTCGCGGGGTCGTATAATTAATAATGATATCAATCAATCGAATTTCTTCCAAAAACAGACCTATTTTGTGCAGAGTAACATTCAATTGGCGAACCTGTTGCAATTCCTCTATTGCCTTTTCTAATTCTTGCACGAGACGATCGGGGGAAGCGGGTGGGGTGCTCATAAATCTCTCCTCCTTATGTTTGTGATAAGAATGGTATCTTTTTAATATGTCATCATTGCTAGAGCACGTAAGCCCATGTACAATAAACAATATGTAATGAAAAGAGGAGGATGATGATATGGCAGAAACAGTAGCACAATCATTATCTGAAGAATTGTTTGAATATCTACAACATGAACGTTATGTAACAGTAGGAAGCATTGATTACGAGACAAAGGCCCCAGTTTTAAGTGCGATATCCTGGGTAGTGGCATTAGATAATCATACGATTCGAATTGCTCTGGATAGTCGTTCTCGGATTCTTACAAATGTAAGTCAGGACCCAAAAGTAGTACTTAATTTAATTGGCTGTGGTTCTACTTATGCGATTAATGGAATCGCTAAGATTATAGCAGACAAAATGGAAGGCGTGCCGCTTAAATTAGGCATGCTAGAAGTCAAAATTGAAAGCGTACGAGATATTATGTTTTATGGTTCTCGTATCAGTGTAGAGCCACAATATGAAAAGACCTATGATCAAAATGCAGCGGCTAAGCTAGATCAACAGGTAATGACAGCTCTTCGAACATTAGCTATTACTTAGCATAAGCGAAAAGATTCGGGCTCATGCAAGCTTTTAAAAAAACAATAATAATTGTTTACAAAAAAGAAAGATGGTTATCCCATCTTTCTTTTTGTTTTATATACATAAAAAATATCACGTAGGCAATAAAAAAGGCTAACTAGTCATATAAGCTGGATAGTTATCCCTCTGTCCATTACTTCATACGCAGAAATCAGGAAACATTAAGCTTCTGCTGTAAAAGTAATAGAACGCTCATACATTTTAGCTGCTTGCTCAAAGCGCTGATTCTTTAAATGGATGTGACCCAATAATTGGTAGGTTTTAATTAAAAACGCTTGCATATTCTTGATTGTAAAATAACCTCTTGCATTTTCTAGATGGACGAGAGCTTCATCATCTTCTCCCTGCATCAACATTACTTCAGCTAAGATAAATTGTGCTTCAGCCAGCATTTTTTCATTATCAGAAGAAATCACGGATTGACAAAGGGCTTTTGCTTCGTCTAAACATTTTTGTAAACGATATACATCAGCTAGAGCGATACGTGTAAAATTCAGAAGCTCGTCTTCAAGTTGATTCGATAAGAATTTCTGAGCTTGTTTCAGACAGGTTTCTGCTTTATCGTACACCATTGTTTCTTTATACATAAGCCCTAGGTTCAATTGTACTTCCGCTAAACGAACCGGATTGTTGGCGATTTCAAAAATAGATAGGGCTTGTCTATAGAAGGATTCTGCTTCTTGATATTGTTGAATTTGATGATAACAATTTCCTAGCGATAAATAAAGATCGCCGCTCTTATATAAGATCCCATAATTTTTGTTTAATTCCTTTGCTTGCTGTAAGTGCTCAATTGCTGAATAAAATTCACCTAATTTACTATGCATACTTCCTACATGCAACAAAACAGAAATACGCAATAGGCCACTAATTTCATATCGATTTAATAATTGAAGTGCTTCGTTCAACAGATGAACGGCTTTTTCCGGTTGATCGTGCTCACAATAGAAGTGACCGAGGGAGTCTAGAGCGCGAATCAGGACAGTAGGGTTATCTGAGTCTTGGGTGAGAACAATACTATTGCTATAGTGATCTTCTGCTTGTTCCAAGCGACCGTCCACTTCAGCTATCTTTCCTTTTGCCCAGAGATACACACCCTCTTCAGATTGTGGAATAACAGCACCTTGAAGCTTTAACAACCACTTACGGGCAATTTCCCACTCCTGTTCATCAATACGATTAATAATGTGGCGTAAGGAATTTTGAATTTCGACAAGCGTGAAAGAAGGGTTTTCGGTTTCAGTCCATAGTTCTTTAATTTCGGTATGTAGTCGTTTTGCCAATTGTTCCAAAATTTCAGGCGAAGGAATAACCTGACCTTTTTCGATTTGACTGACATAGCTGCGATTACAAATGCCTTCTGCCAAATCTCCTTGTGTCATCTTTAGCCTTTTGCGGAATTCGCGCAGTCTTTTTCCTACTTGCGTCATATAGCAAACACCCTTGTTATTAATTTTGATTGTTTCGTGAATATTATCATTATACAACTTATTATACAAAATGTAACAATTAAATTTAGGTTGTGAAAGAAAAAGACAGTATCAAAATTAAAGTTTTAGTCTAAGTAAGCAGTCTTTTTTTATTAGCAAATATAAACAAACACGAAAAAGAGGCGATATAAAGCCTCTTTTTCGTGTTTGTTAAAAGTATATTGATATAATAAATTCATTATAGTGCTCATCCGTTTAATTGTGCAGCAAAGATAAACGAGCAATTTTTTCGGGTTGTTGGGAATGCGTACTGATTCTAAGAAGCACCTCATAGGAACGTACCACATACTGAGTAGATCGTTCAGCCGTAAAATATTGCATAGCTTGTTCTAAATGATAGAGTGCTTGCTCATAATGCTCACAATCGGTCAAAATATTAGCATAATTCAGGTTGATCTCTGCTAATAAATGTGAGTTATTACAATTGTGAATGATGCTTTCACAGAGCCCTTTTGCGCGTTGGTAGTAACCCATATCCCGATAAAGATGAGCTAGCTCGTTTGTAGCGTTGTTAAACCAATGCTTTTGGTCTAATTTTTGTAAAATATCAATAGCTTTTAACAAGTACTCTTCGGATTTTTCATAGCATTTCGTTACCCGATACAAGATGCCTAAGTTATTGTAGGTATTAGCAATTAACTTTTCATCTGGTACGAGCTTTAGTACATCCAGGGCAAGAAGGTTATATTTTTCAGCCTGCTCATGCTGGTGTAGATGCAGATGACAAATAGCTAAGCCCATGTAAATAGAGGTACTCTTGTACATGGTTCCATACGCATCATTCAATTGGACTGCTTGGTTTAGTAGCTCGATGGCTGAATAGTACTCTTCTAAACTTCCATGCATTTTAGCAGACGTATATAGAAGGGAAATGCGTAATAAACCACCAATCTCAAAACGATTCACCAATTGTAATGCTTCGCTTAAGAATGGTATCGCTTTTTTCGCCTGACGAGTCATTCCATAGTAATCTCCTAGGGATTGAAGACTACGCACTAAGGAAACAGGATCATCTACGTCGCGAGCAAGAGAGATGCTTTCGAGCAATAGCTCCTCTACTTCCTCAAACCGCTGATCATGTAAGGCTAATTCTGCTTTGGCCCATAAATATATGCATTGATCCTCCGTTCGTAGCTGCTGACCTTTTAATTTAAAGATCCACTTGCGCGAAATCTCAATATCATTTGCTTCTAAGCGGTTCACAACATGCCGCAATGCATTTTGAATTTCTACCTCAGAAAATCCAATAGGCGATTCCGATTCAGTCCACAGTTCTTTTAAATCGGTTTGTAAACGCTTAGCCAATTGATCAAGAATTTCAGGTGATGGTATAACATTTCCCTTTTCGATTTGACTAACATAACTACGGTTGCAAATACCAACAGACAATTCTTCTTGAGTCATACGTAGGTTTTTACGGAAGTAACGTAAACGCTTACCAACATGTGTCACAAATATATCCACCTTTTCCCGTTTTTATTTTTTATTATACATAGAAATTACTAAATTGACATATTTTTCTTACTATTATAAGATATATTTGTAAGCAAAATTGCAAAAGGTCAATGGGGGTGCATTTTTATGAAGAAGCTCGGATCCGACGCTTGGGGCTAATTGCTTATTTTTTATTGTTAATTTTACCGCCATTTTATTGATCCTCTCGATCTAATAAAAAGTTCCTCACTACTAGTGAGGAACTTTCAGGCTGTGGACAAACTCTTCTTAAGCTACTGCTATAAGGGGAGTTTGTTTTATTTTTTGCTGGTAAAAGGTTAGTAGTTGAAGAAGCTTACGCTTCTCCTTTTCAGGATTCCAAAGCCACGTAGCGAGCTTTTTTAAATTCATAGAAGCAAAAACAAGCATCACCTGCATGGTCACTTTTTTAATCCCTCGTAAAGTGGTCCATCTCAAGCCATGCTTTTCCTTCAAATCTGCAAATACTCGCTCAATCGTTTCTTTTCTTTTTGAATAGATTTCCTTATTTTTGAGTGTATGTCTAAGATGATCAGCTTCTTCTATATATTCTGCCCATATATGACGACTGATTTTTTTCACTGTATCCTTGCTATTTGTACATTGGTTCCGAAAGGCACAATCTTTGCAAATTGATGGATTCGATCTGTATATTCGATACCCCTCACGGGTTGTTGTCTCATAAGACAATACTTCATTTGCAGGGCAAACATAGCAATCATAATATTCATCATAAGCATATTCGTATTTCTTAAAGAATCCCTCCTTTGTACGTGGTCGTGTATATGGCATTGCAGGACGTATACCAGAAGTAATGAGGGTTTTAGCAATATAAGGGGTTTTATAGCCTGCATCTACTGCTACTGCATAGGGTTTTCCTACTTGATGAATAGCTTGATTTAATACATCCTGAAACATTTGACTGTCGTGAACGTTAGCAGCTGTTACTTTTGCACTCAATATAAATCCGTTCTTATCGCTTGCGGCATGGAAGGAGTATGCAAATAATCTTTCTTTTTCATCCTTAATAAACCAACCACTATCAGGATCAGTAGTGCTCAACTTCACTTCCTTTTGTATAGACTCAGACTTTTTTGGCAAGGGTTTCTTTCCGTGATCGATCCTATCCTGATTTAATTCTTCTTCTAAATAAGATAGATATTTTTTAGGTTCTTGTTCAACTATGGTCTTTCTGTATTTCTTCTTATTCGCATTAGCCTTTACGTGAGTAGAATCAATAAACATAACAGAAGAATTAACAAATCGATGCTTAAGAGCTTCTCCAAGAATATGTGCAAAAATGGTTTCAAAGAGATCTGTATCTTGAAAACGGCGAGCATAATTTTTACCGAAGGTAGAGAAATGAGGTACTGGTTGAGTGAAGTCATAACCGATAAACCACCGATAAGCTACATTCGTTTCCAGTTCTTTAATTGTCTGACGCATAGATTTTATACCAAATAAATATTGAATAAATACGATCTTTATTAGCACAACAGGGTCGATACTTGGTCTCCCATTATCTTCCGAATATTTGTCTTTTACAAGATCATATATAAAAGTAAAATCAATTGCTTTCTCAATTTTACGAACTAAATGATCAGAAGGGACAAGTTCATCTAACGAAACAAAGGACAGTTGGTAACGGCCTTCTGCATCTTGTCTTTTTAACAAGTAACTCACTCCTTTCTGCTATATTCATACATTCAACAAAAAAGCGTGCAGACCTCCATACCTTTCGGTATTTTGTCTACACGCTGAAAGTTCCTCACTACTAGTGAGGAACTTTTTTTCAGTCTGTGTAAAGCATACGGTTTTCAAGTCAATTACCCAAGGAGCCAATTATGCTTCATGCAAAATAGGTGTTGGTTTCGTTTGAGTATTAGACATATGCTGTTTCAGACGTTCGTTGTACCCATTTACCCAGAGTGCATCAATCATTTCAAATTGTTCTTTTGTAAGTGGCGCTACTTCAGAAGCTAGTGCAAATTCTTTCAACGTTGCATCGCTAGTAATGTTAGGAAGAACGCTTACTACACTTGGTCTAAATAAAGAGAACTGGATTGCTAATTGCCCAATGGTTCTATCTTTGCCATCAAATAGGCCTTTTTGTTTCATTTCCTGTACAACCTCAACACCAGCTTGCATCCAAGCTGTAGGGCGATGACTACGATGATCGCTCTTATCAAAGTGTTTATCAGGGTCATAGCTACCATCCAATAAACCGGAAGCGTGAGGTACGCGAACGATCAGCGCACGCTTTTCTTGTTCAGCAATTGGGAATAGATTGCGTGCAGGGTCTTGCTCTACAATGTTGTTGATAATTTGAATGGCAGCATAGCCTGGACGCTTCAAGGCAGCGATGGATTCATCCTCCCAGCCGATATCAGGGCCCATTGCTGCTCCGTAATGGCGGATTTTTCCTTCTTCTTTCAAACGCTCCAATGTTTCATGAATCTCGTCACTTAGTACGGATTCCATACGTGGATTGTGTAGTTGATAGAAGTCGATATAATCAGTACCTAGTCGTTTTAAGCTTTGCTCACAAGCATAGCGAATATTTTCTTTAGACCAGTTTTGCGGCAATTCAGAATGCCCTTTTCGTTCACCAGGAATATTATAAATGTCATAGCCAAATTTCGTAGCAATGACAACCTTGTCGCGAATATCACCAAGTGCATCTTTTAGGATGGTTTCTCCTAAACCATTTCCATATACGTCGCCTGTATCAAAAAAAGTTACCCCATATTCATCATAAGAAGAGCGAAGCAAGCGTTTTCCCATTTCTACATCAGAAACGCCCCACCATTTAGTTGCTACAGACCATACGCCGAAACCTACTTCAGAGACAGAAAGATCTGTGCCGGGAAGAGTTCTGTATTTCATAGATAATCTCTCCTTCTTAATAATAAGAATAATAATCAACTATGCCTTATCTTACCATGATTGTTTTACGCTTTGAAAGTTCTTATATACTTACATGTGACTGAATGGTGTCAAGTACTGTCAATCTGACAAAAAGCAGGAAGCAACAAAACAACCTATCCAAAGCCAGTGTTCTAGGGCAGGGATAGGTTGTAGGGTATGCTTTATTGATTCATATAGGGCTGGCCTGGCTTTTGCTTAGTTTCTTTTCCAGGTCGCTTCATATTATTAGCTCCGGGCTTCAGTGATCTGGTACCTGGCTGTTGTCCATTTTGATATGGCTCTTTCTTCCTTTTAACATTACTTGGGAATTGAGGAATAATACGTCCCGTGATATCTGCCATTTCTTCCAGAATGCCTGCTACAGGTCGGCCACTCTTCATATCAGCTTGTACTTCTACTAACCGTTGACGCAAATCCGCATCAGCAGTTACTAAGGCAGTAGCACCCTGCGGATCTTCCTTGAGGGCCTCGGCTACAGAATATTTAATAACCCCTACTTCGGGCCGATCTAGCTTTTCGTCTACATCGATAGCTACAATAGCATATTTGCCTAATACAACGGCTGTAGAATTTTTAACGTTTTTTACTCTGTTTGCCAGTTTAACCAAGCGATCGGCTGTAGCTTGCGGAGATTGATCATAGTGAGGGGTAGGCTGTGTTTGTTCTACCCGCTGTGTTTTTGGTTTAGCTGGATGACTGCCTTGCTGGGAACCTGCTGCATTTTGAACGCCTTTAGGGGTTCCTGCTCCTTGTGTCTGCGGTTTTTGATTATGGGTTTGGCAAGCTGTAAGTACTAAGCAACAAGCTAGGGTATAGATAAGTCGTCTCATGTTTTGTCCAATCCTTTCCACGGGAACTTACTTTCGAGTAGGTATGCCACTAGTGTTTGCTCCCTATTGCTTTTTATACGAACGGACAAGGAGTTCGTCTATCTTTTATTCTTGCTACATAGATATGGACTATCAGATAACTTTTACAGCTCTTCCTGTAGGTCAGGTTACCCTAAAAAAAGCGAAGAAAGAAAGGAAATCCAGCAAACAAGATCACAAATTGTGCATAAAATATGGAAGATGGGTAAGGGGAGGCGAATCATGATTTGAAAAAAATCTATGTAATTGATACCAACGTACTCCTGCAAGATCCAATGGCGATCTACTCCTTTCACAACAACGATATCGTCATTCCGGCAGTCGTATTAGAAGAGGTGGATTCAAAAAAACGGTATATGGATGAAATTGGTCGCAACTCTCGGCATGTATCCCGGCTCTTAGACCGATTGCGACTCAGTGGTCATTTGCATCAGGGTATACAATTGGATACGGGGGCTACTCTACGGGTGGAATTAAATCATTCTACGATGGGAAACATGCAGAAACAATTCCATGAGATGACGAATGACAATCGAATCCTAGCAGTCGCACTTAATCTACAAGAGGAAGAACGGACCACTGGCCAAGGACGTCCTGTCATTTTGGTTAGCAAGGATGCTTTAATGAGAGTTAAAGCAGATGCATTAGGGTTAACCGCGGAGGACTTTTTATCGGATCGAGTGGTTCGGGAGTATTCAAGCATTTATCTTGGCTATCTAAACCGAACGGTCCCCTCAGATGTAATTAAGTTGTTTTACAACACGCGCCGTCTTAGTCTGGAGACAGTCTTCCCTTATGAAGACTTCTATCCCCATCAATTCCTGATTTTAAAGGACGAATGTAATCCATCTATTTCTGCTATTGGTAAAATTGATGGAGAAGCGAGATATTATGAGCCTCTTGTCTCCAATGATGATTCCATTTGGGGTGTGAAGGCCCGTAATGCTCAACAAAAAATGGCTATTGAATTATTATTGCGAGATGATGTTCCTTTAGTAACCATGACAGGGAAAGCGGGAACGGGCAAAACCCTGATTGCACTTGCCGCGGGTTTGTTGCAAATTGAGGATTTACAAAAGTATAAAAAATTGCTGATTGCAAGACCGATTGTGCCGATGGGAAAAGATATTGGATACCTTCCCGGTGAAAAAGAAGAGAAGCTTCGTCCTTGGGTGCAGCCAATCTACGATAATCTGGAGTATCTATTTAACACAAAGAAATCTGGTGACCTAGAAAAAATTTTAGATGGGATGGGAAGCATTCAGGTGGAGGCTCTGACTTATATCAGGGGGAGGTCTATTCCGGGGCAATATATTATTATTGATGAAGCGCAGAATTTGACAAAGCATGAGGTCAAAACCATCTTAACCCGAGTAGGAGAGGGCTCTAAAATTATCTTAATGGGCGATCCAGAGCAAATTGACCACCCCTATTTGGATGAAAGTAATAACGGGCTTACCTATGTGGTTGAAATGTTTAAGGATCAAAAGCTAGCGGGTCATATTAAGCTAGAAAAAGGGGAGCGCAGCGTGTTAGCTCAATTAGCTGCTGATATTCTCTAAGGTGTATTGTCAATGTAAAAGAATGTATAAGATCAGGGTGTCTTAGGTAAAATATATTTGTTGAGGTTGTTGGTAACGAATGTGTGGGATCACTCCAGAGAAATCAGGCGACATTTCATTAGCCTTTGCTAGTGAAGTGCCTATTTTAATTAGGAGGCGAAGGGTCGTACGCAAAAATCGTTATTACCCCAAATGAAATGGCTGATCATTTTTCTTTAGTAATCGCTTTCTTAAAAGGTGGATGAACGAAAGAAGAGTGACGATTGCCTAAGCATGTAAAAACAACCCGACCAAAGGCCGTCTCTTTAAAGAGGCGGCTTTTGTAATTCCTGTTAGGTTATGTAATAGCGGGAAAAATGGGCTAATATAACAAAATATTGTGGACATGCCCATCTTTCTTTGCACATACATATGTATCAAGGAGGGACTTTACCATGGTGACATTAGATTCAACCATTTCCTTTTTGATCTATATAACGGCCGTTTCCAGTGCTGCCGCTGGGGTAACAGAGATAGCCAAAAGCGCTATTCCTTTTCTTACGTATGATTATGTACCAGAAAATGATAGCTGTGAGGCACATTGTAAGGCTTGTAAAAAACAACAGCTAAAAAAGCTATTTAATCTCGTATTCTCTGTTGTAGCGGCAGGCTGTATCTTTGCTGAATTAGGTTTAGATCCCGCACAAATCCTTATGGGAGCAGATACAGCCTATGTAGCTGATGCTTGGGGAGCCCGTATTTGGACATGGGGAATTGTGGCTGTGTTTGGTTCGCCATTCTTCCATGCCATCTTAAAAATCCTGCAAGGATACCAGCAGACTGTTAGCAACCATTTACCTCCTAAGCCAAAGCAGAAAATTAGTGGGAAGTAACGAAATCAAATTATGTAAAAACTTGCGAACTTGATTCGCCCTAGGGTAAGATATCGATATTGCTTTGATTATACGTAACAACATACGATGAATGCCAAGGTAGGGGAACATAAAAGATGAGAAATTGGAAAATGATTGTGGGAAGTGCTGTACTTGCATCTGTTGTAGCGTTGACAGGCTGTCAGCCTACGGGGACCACATCTTTAGCTCCTACAGAAAACACAACCCTCGCTCCTGCATTCGATCCCGAAAATGCCAAGGAGTTTGGGATTCGCGGAGCACATGTTGGAGAAGGAATTAAAGAAGTCATGGATGCCTTGAAGCCAGAAAAATATGAATTTATGGATATGATTAGCCGAGAATCGCTAACGGTTGAACAGTTAGCAAAAGGTGAAGGAAATATTACTACGGGCATTTTATTTGCAGATCAGGCGCAGGTATTAGTAACAGTCCAAAAAGGAGTGGTAACCAGTATCATGGTCGGTGGCATACCACAGGAGCAAAGTGATAAATTTAAAACCAACAGAGGATTGTCAATGTATGACAGTATAGACAAGGTTAAGCAGAGCTATGGAGAAGTAGCTGGGGACAAGGAGCTTACGTATAAAGGGAGTAAATATCAGGTGACATTTAGTCTAAATAACGGTAAGGTCATTGGCTATCGCTTCGATATGATGGCTCAGAATAGCTGATTTTACCGAAAAGAAGCATCTCCTACTGGCGGAGATGCTTTTTATTTTTCTTTTGTGTATGGTTCATTCGAATTTATGCAGAAGGAATGCCGGGATGCCAATCCAGTATAACCTTATAACGGCTAGCTAGTTGATCTAGTAGCTCCTTGTGATTAGTGTCTACAATATAGATGGTTTGATCCTTCGCGGTAAAGGAAACCAGAATATACTGCTCCATTTGTTCATATGCTTCCTGATGATCAAGAGTAAGAGGATTGTCTGAAAACCGAAAAAAGCTCACAAGATTAGCATAGACATATTGACGGTCATGTAAACTGATAAAACCATAATCGCCCAGCCTCGGGCATGTCACACCCTCTGGAAGCAACCACATGGAGAAACATTCGGTTTCCGCCTGATATTTGGCAGCGATCTGCAATAATTGCTGTTGGTCGTCTTCGGTGGACACGATCATCAATTTTTTATCCCGATCGATTACTTTAACCTGTTCGCCAATCTTATGTACGAATTGTGCATAAAATCCAGGGAGCTTTCCTTTGGGCATTTCTATTTCCACACCATATACAAGAGGTACCATTGTTTTGCCTCCTATCTCTCTGATACTATAATACTGTAGCAATTATTGCCATTGTATGTAAAGACAACGGCTAAGGCAAGGGAAGGAGTTTTTTATGAACATAGAAGTGCGTTCTGTTGAATTGGGACCGTTTGAGACAAATGCTTATATGATTAAAAATGTGGAGACTGGGGAGACGATTGTGGTTGACCCAGGTATGAATCCTGGACCCTTATTGCAAGCAATGAAGTCGGAGAAGGTAGTGGCTATTCTACTAACTCATGCTCATTTAGATCATATTGGTGGACTGACAGAGCTTCGAGAGCAAACGAAAGCGCCTGTCTACATTCATTCAATCGAGCAGAGCTGGCTGACTGATCCTGAATTAAATGGTTCACAACGCTTTGGATTTACACCAATTATCTGTGAACCTGCTGAATACATGGTAGAAGAAGGGCAAGAGCTTCAACTAGCAGGTCTGTCAATTCAAGTGTTACACACACCTGGACATTCTCCGGGAAGTGCCACTTATGTAATCGGTCAGCATTGTTTTAGTGGAGATGTTTTATTTGCTAACTCAATCGGACGCTCCGATTTAAGAGGTGGAGATTACAATACATTGATTCGAAGCATCCAAGATAAGCTCTTTGAGTTGCCTGACGAGACAATTGTCTATCCGGGGCATGGACCACTGACTACAATTGATCGGGAAAAAACATTTAATCCGTATGTTTCTGGTTCGCTTGGATAACTGTTCTATTTCGAAAAGCAAAAAGCAAAAAGCAAAAAGCTAGCAAGGATATTGGTTCCTGTGCTAGCTTTTTTACTTGTATGGAAATCGAATTCCTCTACAGGATATTGAATTTCACTTTAATTTGAAGCTTGTGTTCATCCAAAGTGGCTTCTTGAACGTGAATGTTTGGGTTGATTAACGCAGGATAAAAGCTGAGGTTATATTCCTTTGCCATTTCCTCTGCTGTGCTATCTGGAAGCTCATAACCATCAAACATTAGTTTGTTAATATGAAACCTTAATTCTGTGGGCGAGACCACTTCGTAAGAACCTATAATTTTCAAATTCACCTGATTGTAGTTACCTACTACTTCCAGCTGGTTATGGTCAAACGAAAAGTACGCATGCTGGAAGATCGGATCTTTTGAAAGCAAGAACTTATTAAATTCCTCTTCTGTAATCGTTAGCTTGTGAGTGAACAAGCCTTCGGACTGAATATGATCCGGAGTAATCAGTTGAGGAAGATCCTGCATCACTCTAGCCAGAACGCCAAAAAAGTCTTGGAACACAGGTAAACCGCGCGAACGCCAATCCTTAATTAGATTTTCCATTAATGCTTCTACAGAAGAGGAATCAGGCAATTTTTGCAGATTCTCTTCCTTCAACAGTTTAATGGCAATCATATCAGCAAGACGTTTTTCGTACATCTGCCGTAATTCTCTAATCTTTTTAAGTTGACTTTGCTTTTGTAAAGACAAGTCATTGGCGCGAGCTAGCTCTAGTTGAAAACTCTCCAGTTTTTTCATGTCACTGGTAAAAATGATTTCCAAAAGCCGTGCGCTTGTCAGCACCTGATTAAAATCGTCTGCACTAAACAGCAGG
The DNA here is from genome assembly GCF_010748895.1 of Brevibacillus sp. 7WMA2. Lineage (NCBI taxonomy): Bacteria > Bacillati > Bacillota > Bacilli > Caryophanales > Paenibacillaceae > Brevibacillus > Brevibacillus sp. 7WMA2. The sequence goes on along the minus strand of NZ_CP048799.1, from coordinate 2,435,224 downwards.
GTTAACAAATCATTCCGTTTCCCCATGTAATAGGCTCTAGCCACTTTTCCAGCATGTTTGCGTTTGGATGAGATCGTAAGTTCTTGCTTCTTTGCTTCTAGTTCAAGCTCTGCCAAATCCCGATTGAGTTTGCTCTCATCCAGCTTTAAAAGCTGAAGATTACGTTCTAACTCCAGTTGGGTTAGATGCTGCTGCAAAATCGTTTTCTCCAAAGGGAGGGCTTCCTCCGCTGTAGCTAAAGACGGAGGAAGAGCCAATAAGAAACAAAGGAAAAATAGGATTCTTTTAGACATAGGCTTTTGTCAATAATTAAAAGGAGCCTTGTTGTAATTGAGATAGTGTAATAACTTCATCAGACTTAGGAAGTGTAAGTTCCCATTTAGGAGCTACATTGTAGTTAGAAGTCTTTTGTTCAAAGCTAAGCGAAATACCAATTGTACCAGCTTCAGGTTTTTCTTTATCAGAAACCTTTACATCCCAATCTACTAATTGATATGGAATATTATTGTCTTTATCAACTACTACATAAGTATTTGCTTTTTGGATGTTAAAGTTTGATTTGATCAAATCTTTGTTTTTGTCGATTTCGGCAGAAACTTCTTTCAAGCCTTTTTTCATTTCCTCAAGTTGAGTGGAATCTTGTGCTAAGATATCTTTATAAGCAGGTGTTTCAGACATCACTTTAACCACTTCAGGAATCACATTATCTACTGTTGTTTTTAAGAAAGGAATCAAATTATCATTAGTCAATTTCATGTTGATAATACGATCAGCTTTTACATCAGCAGGTAGATTCGTAATTTCTTCTTTTTTAGCCTCTACAAAATAATCAGGACCATAGTGTTTAAACATAGAATCAACGATTTTAACAGTTGCTTCTTTTTGTTTTTTCATTGCTTCAGGTGAGAAATCAGGTACGCTTGCTGGTTGGCCTTGAGCTTCAGCCATTTGTTTCATTTCTTTATAATCAAGTTCAATGTATTTGCCTTCTAATTTTTCCATACCAGGAATAAATCCAAGAGCAGGAACCTTAATCCACATTTTATCTTGATTCATAATCATTGGTACTGAGAAAGTGGTGTTAACACCTTGCATATTTACTTTTGCATCAAGGATAAGTTCTGTTTGGAAAGGCTCTACAGATTGGTTCCCACGATAGGAAAGCTCAGAATTTTTTAATACATCTAGAACCATTTTCGCCTGTGGATCTTTTTGTAGCTGCTCTTCTGTTGCATCTACTTTGAATTTCAAGGAGCCACTAAAGCTGTAAGAGTTCAAAGAAAGTTGTTTCTTGTAAGCTTCTTGTGCTACATCTTTTCCAGACTGCTGTTTAGCCCCACAGCCAGCGAGAAGAAGGGCAAACATAGCAAAGATGGCAAGGAAAATTGGTAGCTTGGACTTAAACGTTTTCATGATAAACCTCCTAAATTTTTGCATAATACCTATACCATTATAGACGTTCTTTCTTCATTTGTATGTAAAAAAAAACGTTGTCATATTTTTAACAAATTTATTTGTCGGTGAAGGAGATGTAAAAGCATGACATCAGAACTAAGAAGATATCTATGCAAAGAAATGAAAAATCAGAAGAATAAAATGATTCGATTTGTTGAATTCATGGCTATTTGTTTATATCATCAAGATTTTGGCTATTACATGAAACAGGGAAATAAGGTGGGGAAAAAAGGGGACTTTTATACTAGTTCTCAAGTGAGTAACATTTTTGGCGAGACATTATCTGATTCTATTCTCCTGTTTTTTAAGGATAATGAAATGATGAACCCTGTGTTAATGGAAGTAGGGGGAGGAACAGGAGGCCTGATGGAACAGATTTTGACCAGAATCAGAGAGGTAGATGCCAAATTATATGCGAGACTACGAGTAATTATGGTGGAAATAAGTCCGTATCATGCTGACTTACAAAAAGAAAGGTTACAGGATTTTTCACTTCCAAAAATCTGGTACAAAACAGTAGAGGAAGCGGCCAGAAACGAGCGATTTCAGGGCGTCATTTTCTCTAACGAATATTTTGATGCCTTTCCTGTCCACTTATTGGAAAGGGTATGTGGGAAATGGCATGAGATCGGCATTGGCTTCGATCAAAAACGGGAAACAATCACCCAGCAAGCTAGCTTTTCCACAGCATCAGAAAGGAAGCAACTAGCAGATTCAGATGAAGCTCAAGCTGTTATTTTTCATGAAGGATATATGTCTGAAATATCTCCGGAAATAACGGCTATCATCAATAAGCTTCCAACGGGATTACCAGATGGGATGCGGATAGAGGTACAGGCAGGAGTAAAAGAGGTGATGATCGCCTTGAGTAGCATGCTAGAACGCGGACGAGTAATCAGTATTGATTATGGGGATTTAACAGAGGATTTGTATCATCCTAGTCGAAAAAATGGAACTCTTGCTTGCTATTATCAGCATCAGATGAATGAAGATTATTTAGAGCGGCTAGGAGAACAGGATATAACCGCACATGTTAATTTTAGCAGATTGATCGAGTGTGGGGCTGAGGTAGGGCTTTTGACTAAATCGTTTACACGCCAAGATCAGTTTTTACTTGCAAATGGTATTTTAGACAAGGCTCAGGCACATCAGGACACTGATCCGTTTACCAGTGTAGCAATGAAGCGTAATCGAGCCATCCAGCAGTTGATTTTACCCAGTGGATTGGGTGGATTATTCCGAGTGCTGGTACAAGAGAAGCTGATGGATGGAGAAAGAGAATAAATGTAGGTGAAGACTGGAAACAAACAAAAGAGCGAATACCTAAATGGAGTTCGCTCTTTGTCGTGTTTACCATAACTACTTTTACATTAATAAGTGCAGGAATGAATGTTCTCCTCCTGCTGTTGCTGGTGGCATTCCGTAGAACGTGTAATACGTAAAGCCTACAAATGAAACAAACATAAAACAGAAGAAAAGATTCAAATAGGTTCTTTCTGTGAGACGCATATAACCAAGGGCCAGGAAAATGGCAGTCAATCCGAAGAACAACAATGACATTGGGAATAACTTAGCCCAGAAGGCCATAATAGCAATCATTAGTGTCCAGAAGCTAAGTACGCGAAACATACGATCCATATGTATCCCTCCTTTGGCAGAACTTTTTGAAAAGATTGTCGTTTTCATTATATAGGACATGTCAAGCAGTGTAAACGGTTTAGGTTTGACAGAATTATGTCAGGTGCTCTTGTAGATTAGCGATGACATAATTGCATGACTCGCATCCGCCAATCATTGATGTTTCAGGTATTAGCTCAATATTGCCAAAGTAAGCTTGGAAAATACCCTCTAGCATAGCGTGATGCATTTTGCAGATGTTTGCCGGATGTTTTTTTGCAATTTCTGAAAAGGTACAGTTGAATACGCGGAAACGAACTTGATGATCATCAGTTACCTCAAACTGAGGACGCAAACCCTGTGCCAAAGCAATTCGGTAAATACAATCCAATTTGTCTTCTAGCGTACGTGAAGGAGTCAGTTTGTTTTTGTCCTGCGCGCGTTTAGCCGCTTCTAGACCCAAGCGTTTTCCCATCGTAACTAAAGCTTCCTGTCCTGCTACTCCCAAGGAAAGGAGCGATTCAATAGCAATGTCTGCCAAAAGCTGATAGTCTCTTGGAGGAAATTGCAGGCTAACAACCTCATCTGAAATAGAGTAAAGTCGACTAGGTCTCCCGCCCTTTCCGCTTTTGTCCAGTTGAGATTGGAGTAATTGAACGTCTTCCAATTTAGTCAAATGCAGACGGGCTACGTTAGGGTGAATGGAAAACTGTTCCGCCACTTCATGAACTGTTACAGGTTTGCTTGCATCGGTTACATATTGATAGATAGAAAAACGTGTGGGGTCTGCGAGGGCGCTGGTTAATTTTTGCGCCTTTTCCATTAAAAATCCCCCCTTTCAAAAACATTCGTCTTATAGTGTAGCCCATTTCTAGTGAATTGTTAAGCTTCTGTTATATATCTTTGATTTGTAAATAATTTTTATTAAGATTTTATATTAAATACTATTGACATAGTGTTTAATGAAGGACTAGAATCTACTATAGAAAGTAAAGTGACTTTATCAATACATGTAGATTACCATTAGACCTTTATTATATGGAGGAATGCAATATGGCAACAGCTATGAAAGATGCAAATCTCGGTACGTTGACATTTTTTACATATCCGAGCTGCACATCCTGTCGTAAAGCGAAAGCGTGGTTGGCTGAAAACGGAGTGAATTACGAAGAACGTCACCTGTTCAAAAACCCACCAAGCGTGCGCGAGCTTTTGGAAATAGCTAAGATGACGTCAAGCGGTCTGGATGAATTGTTATCAACTCGCAGTCAGAAATTCAAAGATTTAGACATGGATATTAACGATATGACCGTATCTGAACTATTAGAAATGTTGAGTGAAGATCCTGCCTTATTGAAGCGTCCTATTTTAACAGATGGTGAACATCTAATTGTTGGCTACAATCAATCAGCTATGAAAGAATTTTTTCTATAAAAGGAATTGAGTAACGAATTGGATTTACCGCTATTTTATCATTTATCAAAAGAATGTCCACATTGTAACAGGCCTTGAACTGCTTTCCAGCACATTTGCAAGCAAGCCTTTACGAGTGGACATTTTTTTGTTGTATATGAAAATAAATTGCTTAGACGTTGCTTCTTATCCTTGCTAGCGGGTAACAACATATGAATTTGTTAAAAAAATCATTGATTCTACCTTAATATGAAGGGGAAACGGGTTTTCGCAACAAGCTTGTCCATACTACAATGGAAGCAGTTGCGAAGGGAGTGTTTGTCATGTACCAAAACATCTTAGTACATAAACAGAATGGTATCGCTGAGATTATCTGCAATCGCCCACATGTACGTAATGCTTTAAGCCTAGAGATGATGGAGGAATTGCAGGATGCTCTTACGAGTTGTGAAACAGATGATTCTATAAAAGTGATTCTGTTTACTGGAGAAGGCAGTGCATTTGTATCTGGCGGTGATTTACGTCAGTTTGGAGCTGTTAAGGGAGAAGATTCCCTGCCTTTATTACAGAAAGCGGAACAATTATTGACCAGAATAGATTTATTTCGAAAGCCAACCATTGCGATGGTAAATGGTCCAGCTATCGGTGGCGGAGCTGAATTTGCCTGCGCTTGTCATTTTCGCTTCATGAGTGAGCTGGCTGTTTTTCGCTTTGTGCAAATTACGATGCATATTACTACGGGTTTTGGGGGTGGTAGTCGTCTTTTTGCGAAAATGCCAGAATCTATTGCGTTGCGTTTGCTGCTAACAGGAGAGAAGCTGGGGCCTGAGGAAGCTTTGCAAATAGGATTAGTGGAAGGCGTATATCAGGCGGACGAACTAAGAGAGAAGACATTGGAATTCGCCGCGGCGATTGCTAAGCAGCCCTTGAAGAGTATTTCAGCTTATATGAACATGCTAACTTGGAAGAAGAAAGGCGCGTCATTACAAGAATCGATTCAAATGGAGCTTGAACAATGTGCGACGTTATGGGGCAACGAAAAACATCTTCAGTATATAAGTTCATTCTTCCGTAAAGGCGAATAGCTAGGTTAAGTAGATTTACTCCCGTTTAAAGAACGGTCAGCTTGGGGATACTTTTTTCTAGTAATTGTTATTCTACAAGAGTAGGGAAAAGCATAGAATGAACTACATCGTTCTTATCAGTTAACGGGAGGGACTTTATATATGGTAGCTTCAAGACAAGATGCTTGGACGGAAGATGATGATCTGGTACTCGCAGAGGTAACGCTTCGCCATATACGCGAGGGTGGTACCCAGTTGGCAGCTTTTGAAGAGGTAGGTCAGCGGCTAGGGCGGACCTCCGCCGCCTGCGGGTTTCGCTGGAATAGCACTGTACGCAAGCAGTATGATGCTGCGATCTCTATTGCGAAGGCGCAGCGTCAGCAAATGAAAAAGCTGGGACGAATCCAGCCTGAAATTCGTTTGGATAACAAGATTCCAAGTGAACCCATAGAAAGTAGTGTACCTGAGTCTCGTGAAAAGCAAAAAAGTGAGCCGGTGATGGATTCAATTATTTCTCAACAGTTGCATCATCATGAAAGCATTGCTCAAGCTCAGGAAAGCAAGCCATCTGTGGCAATGCCTATACCTACATTCACCCATGCTATAGAAACGTCCAGAGTAATAGGTGAGGAACAGCAGGTGGAATCAGCTATTAGGCTGTTGCAGGGGTATAAAGATGTTGTTCGCAGATGTAAGCAATTAGAACGAGAATTAGAACAGCGTGAGCGAGAAATAAAAGATTTAAAAGAGCAAAATGTGCAGCTAAGAAAAAATTTAGAGGATCATATTGGGGTAAACAACGATTATAAAGCGTTGCTGCAAATTATGGATCGTGCAAGACGATTGGCCTTTTTAAAAGAAGAGGAAAGCTCTAAGCCAGTCTTTAAAATGGATTCAAATGGCAATCTAGAACGGATTGAATAATCGCGAAAAGGTAGTAGATGAGCGGTCCTTACGTGGATCGCTCTTTTCGTACAATACAAAAAAGCTGACACCAAAATGCGTCAGCTTGCTTACAGGTAGTTTATCAATAAAAAAGTTAGTCTTGCAAACCTACCGTAGTTGGTAACCAAACGTAGGGATTCTCTCCTCTATCTCGAACCGGATTATATTTCACAGGGAAGAACCCCATTTTTGTCCAGAATTGATCTGCTCTACAGCGGGAATTTGTTTTTATCGGCAAACAAAAGCTCTTGGCATGGTTAACTAATGCAGTCCCATAATTTTTGTTGCGATATTCAGGTAATACCTCTAGCTTCCATAGTTCATAATAATCTTGTTTTGGTTGAAAATAACGATCGTACTTGGCATCAATTTTGTATAGACTCATCCGGGCAACTAAACGATCTTCGTGATAAATCCCGTAGAAGGGAGATTCAGAGTCGTTTTCGATAATATTGGCTTGCAAATCTTCTTTCATGGACAGCTCTTCAAGTCCAAACTCACGGAATTTTTGGAACTCTTCCAATGTTTTGTAATTAATGTGCAAGCGTACTACTTCATACATTGATATGGCCCCCTTTCAAAAATTACGTCTGCTTTTTTATTATACACTTGATTTCCCAGAAATGCTCAATTTGAATACTGATAAGTGTGCTTTGGTGAAATATTTGGTTTTGTGAAAAAATTTTAGCTGACATCTAGAACAATTGACAAATTAGTGGCAATATAAAGAAGAGACTAACTTTTTAGTGAAAAGGAGGGGGAGGTCGTGAACAAAATTTGTATTGCCAATCGGGGGGAAATTGCAAGGCGAATCATTCGTACCCTCAAACAGATGGGGATAGCAACCGTGGCTGTATATTCAGATGCTGATCAAGATGCTTTATTCGTCAAAGAAGCGGATGAAGCCATTCGGATTGGACCACCGCCAGTACCACAGAGCTATTTGAATATGGAGGCTGTAATCAAGGCCGCCAAGGAAGCAGGTGCGGATGCTATCCATCCTGGTTATGGATTACTCTCTGAAAATAGTGAGTTTGCAAAGCGATGTGAACAGGAGGGCTTGCTCTTTATTGGGCCATCTCCGTCTGTTATCGAGCAAATGGGAGATAAGGTAAACGCCAGACAGCTCATGCGTAGAGCGGGGGTGCCTGTTGTTCCCGGGATTGAAGATCATCTGGAAACCGCAGAGGATGCTGTGCGATTAGCGGCATCCATTGGATATCCACTTATGCTCAAAGCAAGCGCTGGAGGCGGAGGTATAGGCATGCAGGTGTGCCACAGCGATGATGAAATGCGTCAGGCATTCCTTTCCGCTAAAGGAAGAGCAAAAGCTTACTTTGGAAATGATACGATGTTTTTGGAACGTTATATCGAGCAACCGCATCACATTGAAGTACAAATCCTAGCAGATCAGCAGGGAACAACATTACATTTGCTGGAGCGTGAATGCTCTATTCAACGACGGCATCAGAAGGTTGTGGAAGAAAGTCCGTCCCCATTTTTAGATGAAAAAACGCGAGCTAGCGTGTGTGCTATGGCCATAACAGCAGCCGAGGCGGTTGGATATACTGGTGCGGGGACTGTTGAGTTTATTATGGATGGGGAGCGCAATTTTTACTTTCTAGAAATGAACACTCGTTTGCAAGTGGAGCATCCCGTAACAGAAGAAATGATCGGGATTGACTTAGTTGAATGGCAAATCCGCATTGCACGGGGTGAAGCGTTATCCTTTACTCAGGATGAGGTCAAGGCAAAACGACATGCCATAGAATTGCGAGTTTATGCTGAAGATCCTGTTACCTTTTTTCCATCACCAGGTACGATAACGGCTTATGACATACCGCAGATGGAAAGCGTTCGCATTGATGATGCAGTGCAGGCTGGTACGATCGTGACGCCGTTTTATGATCCGATGATCGCTAAGCTGATTGTATCAGGGGAAACACGAGAACAAGCGGTTTTACTATCGCAGAAGGCGGTTGAGAGCTATAAAATTGAAGGGGTAAAGAGCAACCTGCCTTTTTTACAGGATGTTTTAGCACAACCAGCTTTCCAAAAGGGATGCTACGACACCCAATTTATCCAACAAATGAGAGAACCTAAAGGAGTGTAACTACGATGAAACAAGTGACTGCAAGTATGGCGGGGACTGTTATTCAATTATTGGCTCAAGCAGGAGCAGAGGTAAGTGCGGGAGCAGATGTTGTTATGCTCGAATCCATGAAAATGGAAGTGCCTATCCAAACGGAGTCTGCCGGGAAAGTAGCGTCGGTTAAGGTCAATGTAGGAGACTTTGTTAATGAGGGAGACGTCCTTTTGGAGCTAGAATAATTTTTTTGCAAACAAACTGAGCGATCGTTCGGTTGAGGAGTTGAGTTCATATGCAGATTACGGTGTATGAAGTAGGACCGAGAGACGGATTACAAAATGAAGAAGCGCTCATCAGTACTGCACATAAAATCGAGCTGATTACAAAGCTGACTCAAGCGGGAATTCGCCATATCGAAGCTACCTCGCTTGTGCATCCAAAATGGATTCCGCAATTGTCTGATGCTACCGAGGTGCTTGCTGGTGTCCCCCGATTCGATGATGTTCACTATAGTGTGCTGACTCCCAATCTCAAGGGGCTACAGCGAATCGCTGCGAATCAGGTGGATGAAGTAGCAATCTTCATGTCCGCAAGTGAAGCCCACAATCTCAAGAATATTAATAAAACACGAGCGGATACCTATCCTGTCTTAGCGGAGGTGGCGCAAGAGGCACAGCGGATGGGACTACGCGTCCGCGGCTATATTTCAACAGTGTTTGGATGTCCTTATGACGGGGAGGTTTCTTTGACAGAAAGTATGCGAGTCGTGGAAAGGCTTCTTGCTATGGGGGTGTATCAGCTATCCATCGGAGATACGATTGGTGTTGCAACACCGCGTCAGGTGCACGAGGTATTTGCAGCTTTTGAAAAAGAGTGGGGAGCTACTTGGTTTGCTGGTCACTTTCACGATACACGGGGAACGGGTCTGGCTAATGTAGTAGCGGCCCTGCACCATGGAATTAGTACATTTGATAGCTCAATAGGTGGCTTAGGGGGATGTCCCTATGCTCCCGGAGCCGCAGGCAACATTTCAACAGAAGATGTTGTGTACTTATTGCATGGAATGGGTTATGAGACGGGGATTCAATTAGATAAGCTGGTAGAAGCCGGTCAATTTATTCAAAGAATAGTAGGTAGAGAATTACCATCCAAAGTCTTAAAGACGGCAGCAGGATGATGAGGAGGGGCGTATGACTATTCAGCTTGAAAAACAAGGTCAGGTGGGTATCCTTACTATTCAACGTCCAGAGGTGTACAATTGCTTAAATCTGGTGACGTTAGAACGATTGCAGCGTCTACTGCTGGAAGTATCGACGGATACGGATATACGCGTTGTAATCATCACGGGTGCTGGGGATAAAGCATTTTGCTCAGGAGCTGATCTGAAAGAGCGCAAAACGATGCAGCAATCCCAGGTTCAGCAGTATATTCGTACGATTCGTGACGTATTTACCCAAGTTGAACGTTTATCCGTACCTGTAATTGCGGCCATTAATGGAATTGCGTTTGGGGGCGGATTAGAGCTTGCTCTTGCTTGCGATCTGCGGGTTATGAGCGAGACAGCGCAAACAGGCTTAACGGAAACATCTTTAGGCATTATTCCAGGAGCCGGGGGGACACAGCGACTACCAAGGCTGATTGGAAAAGGGAGGGCGAAGGAATTAATTTTGACAGCACGACGCATCGGGGCCAAAGAAGCACTAGAAATTGGCTTGGTTAATCAAATTGTTCCAGCAAATCAGGTGCTTGAGGCTTCCCTTTCTTTAGCTCAACAAATCGCGTTAAACGCGCCACTCGCCCTCGCTCAGGCTAAATGGGCGATTGATTATGGCATGGAGGTGGATATGGCCACAGGATTAGCGCTAGAGAGCAATGCTTACCAAATCCTTGTGCCAACGAAGGACCGCCTTGAAGGACTTGCCGCTTTTGCAGAAAAACGCAAACCCGTATATCGAGGGGAATAAGGAGGGGAATAAAGAATGAGCCAATCAATCGAAGAGCTATTGCGGCAACGGATGGAGCAAATAAAACAAGGCGGGGATCAAAAATATCATGACAAGCAAAAGGAACAGGGTAAGCTGTTTGTGCGTGATCGTCTGAATTTATTGTTTGATGAAGGGGAATATACGCTGGAGGATGGCTTGTTTGCTAACTATAAGGCAGGCAATCTACCTGCGGATGGAGTCGTTACCGCCATTGGTAAAGTAAACGGACAAACCGTATGCGTTATGGCTAACGATTCCACAGTGAAAGCAGGATCATGGGGCTTTAGAACAGTAGAAAAGATTATTCGTATTCAAGAGACAGCAGAAAAGCTATGTGTGCCATTGCTATATTTGGTGGATTCCGCGGGAGCACGAATTACAGACCAGCTGGAAATGTTCCCAGGTCGTCGTGGAGCAGGGCGAATTTTTTATAATCAGGTAAAATTATCTGGAAAAATTCCACAAGTATGCATTTTATTTGGTCCCTCTGCCGCAGGCGGGGCCTATATCCCAGCCTTTTGTGATATCGTGATTATGGTGGAAAACAATGCAAGTATGTACTTAGGGTCTCCGCGAATGGCAGAGATGGTTATTGGTCAAAAAGTATCGCTAGAAGAATTAGGTGGGGCACGAATGCATTGTAGCGTAAGTGGCTGTGGTGATGTTCTGGCTGCTAACGAACAAGAAGCCATTGCATCAGCCCGCCGTTACCTGAGCTTTTTCCCGTCCCACTATCAAGAGCTACCACCGGCGGTAAAAGCAAAATCTCCAGTGGAGACGGCAAAGGATATCAATGCACTCATACCGGAAAATCAGAATGCACCCTTTAACATGTATGATTTAATTGATACCTTAGTAGATGATGGATCGTTTTTTGAAATAAAGAAGTTATTTGCACAAGAGCTGATCACCGGTTTAGCTCATCTTAACGGCAAACCAGTAGGCATTATTGCCAATCAACCGCGTGTCAAAGGTGGCGTTTTATTTGTCGATTCAGCAGATAAAGCGGCTCGCTTTGTGACCCTGTGCGATGCATTCCATATACCTCTTCTGTTCCTTGCAGATGTGCCAGGCTTTATGATCGGAACAGCGGTCGAGCGGGCTGGCATTATTCGTCATGGAGCTAAAATGATTTCGGCAATGGCAGAAGCTACTGTACCTAAGATATCCGTAATTGTAAGAAAAGCATACGGGGCAGGTCTATATGCAATGGCTAGCTCTGCATTTGAACCGGATGCGACTCTCGCATTACCTCATGCTCAAATTGCGGTGATGGGGCCAGAGGCGGCTGTGAATGCCGTATATAGCAATAAGATTCAAGCAATGGATGATCCACAGGAGCGACAGGCGTTTATTATGGAAAAGCGTCAAGAATATCAAGAAGATATTGACATTTACTTGCTTGCTTCAGAATTGATTGTGGATGCGATTAGTGAACCATCTCAGCTAAGAAATGAGTTAATCTGGCGGTTTGATGCTTACCAAAGTAAACAGCAAACCTTTACCAATCGTAAACATCCGGTTTATCCAGTGTAAAAAAAGGGACTCCGTGGTAAGGAGTCCCTTTCTAGCATTGGTTATATAACGACGGGAGTTAATCCTTAAATAAATCTCCAATTCCGTTAATCATCCCGCCGTTACCGGACTTTCCCATGTTAGCTGCAATTTTACCTGCCAATCCGGCGATAGTCATAGTTTGCAGCCAAATTTTACCTGGGCCACGCAAGGTTGTTAAAAATAAACCTTCTCCGCCAAAAATGATATTTTTAATGCCTTTTACACGTTCGATACTCATATCTACAGAGGATTCGTAGGCTGCAACATGGGCTGTGTCCACCTTTATGACTTCCCCATGCTGTAGATTCATCTCAGCTACTTCACCGTCTATCTCTAAAAAGACCATTCCGCGACCGCTTAGACGCTGCATGATGAAGCCTTCGCCACCAAAAAAGCCTGTGCCTAATTTCTTTTGAAAATGAATGGAGACATCAATGTTTTCTGTTCCTACCAAAAAGGCATGCTTTTGGGCGATAATCTCGTTTCCAGGATGAATGGTTACGGGAATTATTTTGCCGGGAGCTGCAGGTGCAAAGGCAATCATTCCTGGCGTATGTAAGGCTTCAAAAAATGTGAATGTTAATGATTCTCCAGAGAAGGCGCGTCCAAGAGATTTGAGCATGCCACCCTTAAAGCTGGTGTCCATTTTTATATTTTCGCTCATCCAAATCATAGAACCCGATTCAGTAAACAATCGCTCACCGGGTTGCAGGTTGAATTGGAGAGCCTGCATGGTAGAACCCATAATATGATATTCCATACGTTACCCACCTTTAGTTGATTTCAACGGGATTATAAGGTAGTTTTCAGAAACATTCCACAAAAATTTTATGGAAGGCATTTTCCGCCCCGCGAATATTTGTTATGCTGATTATGTCTAACTTCTCTGATAAAGGTTGGGAGTATTATGAATATCGCAATCATTGGTGGCGGGTCTGTAGGATTATTGTTGGCTGCCAGATTGTGTCTAGCAGGTTCACAGGTGCAGGTAATCACACGTACGCGACAGCAAGCGGATGAACTAACAAAGCACGGTCTACTATTGCACTCTTTACAAGGCGAACAGAAACGAATTCACATACAAGCCGTCTCGATGGAGGGTGACCTTCCGAAAGCTGATCTCTATGTGTTAGCGGTCAAACAGACAAGTCTTACTGAAGTATTGCCTGTTTTACGTAAAATTGATCCAAGTGCACGCGTCCTTGCTGTGCAAAACGGTATGGGTCACGACGATCATCTGAAGGAGGTGCTAGCTCTTAACCAGATTTATTTTGGTGTTCATACGGAAGGGGCTCGACGACACTCTTACACGGAGGTAGAGCATACGGGTAAGGGGACGTGGCAGGTAGGTTCAATAATTGGACAAGAACAAAAGGCTCTTCCCTTAGATCCAGTAATCGAAGCATTCCTGTCTGTGGGAGAGGTAGCTGGGCTTGCCATCAAGTATGTTTCTGACATTTATGGGGTGATGTGGCGAAAATTAATGGCGAATGCTGTTATTAATCCACTCACAACTCTATTTGAAATTCCGAACGGTGCGTTGCTTGAATCTACAGAGACGATGGTTCTTATGAAAAGGCTATTCGTAGAGGCAAAAGAAGTCGCATCCTTACACGGGCAAAAAATTGACGAATCAAGTTGGCAGGAAATTGTACAAATTTGCCGAAATACATCCAGAAATTATTCTTCGATGCTACAGGACCTGCTGAACTGTCGTCCATTGGAGATTGAAGCAATCAATGGCTATATTGTAAAGCAAGGAAGAGAGCTTCAAATAGCAACACCACACCAGGAGGCAGTTTACAAAGCTACTCTCCTCAAAGCAGGCTTGATGGCCCAAAGGGGATAAGTCCATTGCTCTTTCTCTTTAAAAATTTTTGGGGCGTATTAACAATTTTTCCTTTCGTAGCTTTCATAATCACGTTCTTCACAGTATTTTTTTGGAAAAAACAGCAAAAAAAAGCTTTTGCTTGGTCTGTGAATATTACGAATATTTTTTTAGTTGTTTCGGTCGCTCAGATCTATAAAGGGTTATGGCCTGAAGCGGTTTCTGCTTGGATACTAATTCTATTGTTTCTTCTTGGCTTGGCAGGAATGCTGTTCTATCTACAAATGAAGGTGCGCGGAAGGGTGTCGTGGAAGAAAATAGGTTCTGCTACCTGGCGAATTTCCTTTATTTTGTTCATGTTTACCTATTTCTGTCTTTTTTCAACCGGCATCTATAAAACGATGCAGGCCGCGCATGTTGGTTTGTCTATCATGTAACGAAGGTTGGTGCATAGGATGACGTTACCCATAGAGCTAATTGGAAACAAAATTAGGGCCGTTCGTAAGGAAAAAGGATATACCTTGGAAGTTATGGCCTCAAAAACTGGTTTAAGCAAAGGCTTATTAAGTCAAGTAGAAAGAGGAATCTCTCAACCATCTTTGGAGTCTTTATGGCGTATTACGAAAGCGCTTGAAGCGCCGCTAATACACTTTTTTGAGGATGTGGAGCAAAGCCATATTCACGTGGTGCGTAAGGATAAGCGCAGACTTATGGTGTTTCCTGATTCCACTGGTACGTATTCGTTGTTATCAGGAGGCGGTGCTTCTAAGCTCGCTGTCATGGAGGTGCGGCTACAGCCTGGAGAGCAGGCGAAGGATGTCTTTGTCTCTCATGAGGGAGAAGAGTGTCTAGTCGTAATCGAAGGTCAGTTGCAGGTCAAATTGACAGAGGATGAGTATCAATTAGAAACAGGTGACAGCATCTATTTTGACAAGGCACAATTGCATACGGTTGCAAACGTGAGTGATGCGCTTACCGTTGCTATTTGGTCTGTCTCTTCGCCTCGGTTTTAAAAATGGATGATAAAAAATAAACTTGCAGGACACTTCACGGGAGGGGTCCTGTTTTTCGTGCTTGCTCGCCGTGTTATAATTTATAATAACAATTTGAAAGGGCGAAAGTAGGAGACGAATGAAAACTACAAAATGTTATGTACCAACAACAAATTCATTTCAAAACGATTTTCTAAAGGAAAGCCCCAAAGCTCTCTCCTTTTTTACATATGCTCCCTATGATCCTCAATCGTATGTTACTCGTATGCAGTATGTGTCTAAAAAACGTTATCCGCATCGCAATCTCTTGGCAGATGCTCTTTATGCCTATAACAAGGCAATTGGAAATCATGAGGTAGCTTTGCAAATGATAGAGAAGCTTCGTGAACCCAATTCCTTAGTCGTGGTAGCAGGACAACAAGCGGGGCTGCTTACTGGGCCTCTTTATACCATTTATAAAGCAATTGATGTGATTCAATTAGCGAAGCAGACGTCAGCGCAATTAGGGGTATCAGTGATCCCGGTGTTCTGGATTGCTGGAGAAGACCATGATTGGGAAGAAATCAATCATTTTTACCAACTCACGCAGAAGAAGGAGCTTCGCAAAGTAAAAGTAAAGGCAAAACATATCAAGAAGCACTCCGCTACAGATATGAGAGTGGAACAAGCAGATATGTTGCGAGTCATTGAGGATTTCTTTGCAGAAGAGGCTGAGACAGACTATAGCGAGACAATCCGATGTTGGTTAGAAGAGACCGCGCAACGCTCGCATACATTAGTGGACTGGTTTGTGCAATTGATGGCGAGGCTGTTTGGTGCACATGGATTGGTATTCATCGAATCCTCCTTACCTACTGTCCGTCAGCTTGAGCAGCCTGTTTTTGAACAAATCATTCGAGAGAATAAGGAATTGAATGAGACATTGCTACAAGCGCAGGCAGACCTGAAAGAGTACGGATATCCTGAACAGCTGGACATTTCACCACAGCAGGCGAATTTCTTTTTCTATGAACAAAAGGAGCGCTTGTTAATGGAGCGGGTCGAAGGAGGTTTTCAGAGCAAGGATGGAGGCAAGGTTTATACACAAGCAGAATTGCTGGCTATTTTACACGTCTCCCCAGAACGCTTTAGCGCCAATGTAGTGACACGTCCCTTGATGCAGGAGCATTTACTGCCGACCTTGGCTTTTGTCGGGGGACCTGGGGAAGTGGCCTACTGGGCATACTTTAAAAAATACTTTGCTGCTTTTGGCTATGAGCTACCGATTGTCTTGAGACGAACTTCGATCACGTTGATGGAGGGGGCTCTAGAGAAAATCAGAGAACAAAAGCAGATTAGCTATGAGACGCTACTGAGTGGATTTGCGGATTGGAAAGAGAAGTGGCTACAATCACTGGATGATCACGGGTTTGCTCAGCGCTTTGAGCAGAAGAAACAAGAACTTGAAATGCGCTATCGTGAGCTGCTACAAGATGTAATCGCATATGATAAGGGTTTAGCTCAATTGGCTCAAAAAAATGTAGAACGACTGGTGCAGGATGTTACTTTTATGCAAAACCGCACGGAAAAAGCCGTTCTTCGAAAACATCAAGTGGAAGTGGAGCGGGTTGTGCGTCTGGAGCAATCTATCGTACCGCTGGATAGCTGGCAGGAGCGGGTATATCCTATTTTTACGTACCTGAATCGTTTTGGCCCAGATTTAGTGGATCGATTGCTGAATACGGACTTCGAGCGTGATGGCTCCCATCAAGTTGTCTATATATAAATATGATCTATGAAATAGAAAAAAACAGCGTTCTAGCAAATAGAGCGCTGTTTTTGTTATAAAAAAGGATATCCTAGATTCTGCGCTTGCAAACAAGGTAGGCTGTGTTGTAGAATCACCCCAAATCTATCGCTTGTCCGGGAGGTAAGTATGAAAGTAGTATTGCATCAAATTTCAAATAAAGTAGGATTGCGTGAAACCCAATTAGCAGAGGCGATTCATAATGGAGATGTCACAGGTGAAGTCCCTGACCAAAACCCATATTCAAAACTAGCCTGGGTTGATCTTTTATCGTTACAGAATTATATGGAGTGGTTATACGAGCAAGATAAGATAACGGAGCAGAAATTTTTAAAAGGCGTTCGTCATATTGAACGAATGAAGCAGAAGCTATTAAAGTGACTTTCAAACGAATGGATAGGCTGTGCGAACCTATCGTATATTACATCATACACTGCCAATATAACCTGCAAAAGAGGTGTAACTGACAGTGCAGAAGAAACGAATCGGAATTTTAACGTATAGAAATGGTAAACGCTTTGGCGAACCGTTATTTTTTCGTCATTTGCTAACAGAGGGAGAAAAGCTTGGGGCGACTGTATTTTTGTTTTCACCAAATGATGTATTTGAATCAAAACGCCAAATTAGAGGATTCGTTCCTGGGCCTGATAAGACATGGAAAAGTAAAATGTTTGATTGGCCTGATATCGTAATCGACCGCTATCGATATTATCCGAAACCTCAGCATAAGGACTACCTTGCTTTCCGTAAGCGTCCATTGTTTACCTATGCCAATAGTCGGTTTAGTTCTAAATGGAATGTATATCAGGTGTTAAATCAACAGCCATCTATGCAGCCATGGTTACCGGAGACGTTTGCCTATGATAGGGAAGTATTAAGCAATATGCTGCAAAAGTACCCGCTGATTTATGTAAAGCCAGCTCAGGGAACGGCGGGTCGCAGTATCCTGCGTATCAAAAAGACCTCTTCGGGTTATGATCTATTGGGAAGAGGGCTACATTTAAATAAGGTGAGTCACAAGGTAAAGACTCGGGCTGAACTTCATCAGTATGTAAAGGAATGGGTAAAAACGGAGAGACTGGGCGAAGAGATTTTTCTTATTCAACAAGGCCTGCAGCTTGACTTGATACCAGATCGAACCGTTGACACACGCATTCTTATTCAAAAAACGGGATCGGGAGAGTGGGAAGTAACAGGTCTTGGTATGCGCATTGGCGGAGTCAAAAGCTCTACCTCAAATTTACATGGAGGAGGGCTAGCAAAAGATGCGCGAAAAGTGCTTACAGACTGTTTTGGTGAATCTGCGGCAACCAAAATTATACGTAACTGTTACTCGCTCGCTCATCAAACAGCAAAAGCGGTGGAATCCTACTATGGACGCATGATTGAATTGGGATTAGATGTAGGAATTGACGTATCAGGTCGACCTTATTTAATCGAAATTAATCCGAAGCCTGGACGCGACATTTTTCGAAAATTGAAACGTAACAAGGTCTACCAAAAGGCAGTCATGCGTCCTATTCAATATGCACTGTATTTACTAAAACAACAATAAATTTCCCATCCTGGATCATACAGTATGATGAACTGCACAAAAATTCAGCATAAAAGGGTGATGTAATTCCTACCTATGTGGTATGATATAAAAGAAGACGGGTTCACATTTACAGAAGGAGGGTTTTTAGCAAATGACAATGGTTCAAGAAAGCATCGTAAAAGACATCGCCCTAGCACCTAACGGCCATTTAAAGATTGATTGGGTAAAGGAACATATGCCGGTGTTAAACCGAATTAGAGAACGCTTCGAACAGGAAAAACCATTCGCTGGTAAAAAAGTAGCAATCTCCCTTCATTTGGAAGCAAAAACAGCTTATCTGGCAAAAGTGATTCAAGCAGGTGGTGCTGAAGTTACGATTACCGGATCTAATCCTTTGTCAACACAAGATGATGTATGTGCCGCTTTGGTGGAAGATGGTATTCGCGTATTTGCTAAATACAATCCATCCGAAGAAGAGTATAAAGAACTTCTCATTAAAACGCTGGAAACTCGTCCTGATTTTCTAATTGACGACGGTGGGGACCTTGTAACACTTTTACATGGAGAGCGCCGTGATCTATTAGAGAATGTAAAAGGTGGAGCGGAAGAAACCACTACTGGTATTCTACGCTTGCGTGCTCTTGAAAAAGAAGGGAAGCTTGAATTCCCGATGGTAGCTGTTAACGATGCTTATTGCAAGTATCTGTTTGACAATCGTTATGGTACAGGTCAATCCGTATTTGACGGAATCAACCGTACAACAAACCTAGTTGTTGCTGGTAAAACTGTAGTGGTTGCGGGCTATGGCTGGTGCGGTAAGGGTGTAGCTATGCGCGCAAAAGGTTTGGGTGCAAAGGTTATCGTGACAGAAATTGACGCAATTAAAGCTGTAGAAGCATACATGGACGGCTTTGAAGTAATGTCCATGGATGAGGCAGCTAAGCTTGGTGATTACTTCGTTACAGTAACGGGTAATCGCGACATTATCCGCAAAGCTCACTTTGAAAGCATGAAGGATGGAGCTATTTTATCTAATGCTGGCCACTTTGATGTCGAAGTAAATAAAGTAGAGCTGAACGATATATCGACAAGCAAACGTGTTGTTCGTAAAGATATCGAAGAATTTGTCCTGCAAGATGGTCGTAAAATCTATCTGTTAGCGGAAGGTCGTCTTGTGAACCTAGCTGCAGGTGATGGACATCCTGCTGAAATTATGGATATGACCTTTGCTTTGCAGGCAGTAGGACTTGAATATGTTAGCAAGAACTATGAGGCAATCGGTAAAAAGGTATTAAACGTACCATATGAGCTAGATGAAACAGTAGCTCGCTATAAATTGGAAGCGCTTGGAAAGAATATCGACAAATTGACGCCAGAGCAAAAAGAATACTTAGAAAGCTGGGTCGAATAGGTAAGAAATTCGCTGGGATATGGCATCAAAAAATGAAGAAAAAAACCTGCTGACAAACGGCAGGTTTTTTTTCTATAATAAGGAGAGGCAAGAAGTGGGGAAAAGTGGGGGAGAGTGGTATCTCTCGGAAGGAAAGTGGGGAAGTTGGAATGTTCATGGGTGAGTATCAGCATAACATCGATGACAAGAACCGTCTGACAATCCCGGTTAAATTCCGTGATATGCTGGGCTCGTCCTTTGTTGTAACCCGCGGCCTTGATCGTTGTTTATTCGTCTACCCGATGGAAGAGTGGAAGGCGTTAACAGAAAAACTTAAATCTCTGCCATTTACCAAAGCTGACGCTCGGGCGTTTACCCGTTTTTTCTTTTCTGGTGCTACTGAATGTGAGTGGGACAAGCAGGGAAGGGTAAACATACCACCCCATTTGCGAGAACACGGCCGTTTACAGAAAGAATGTGTTATTATTGGCGTGCAGAATCGCATGGAAATTTGGGGCAAGACAGAATGGGATGCGTATTCTTTGGAACAAGAGCAATCTTTTGGCGAGATTGCTGAAAAGCTCGTTGATTTTAATTTGTAGACTCGGGAGTGACGTTATTTTGTTTCACCATGTAACCGTACTATTACAGGAAGCCGTAGAAGGATTACATATTCGTCCTGATGGAATATATGTGGATTGCACCTTAGGTGGAGCAGGACACAGTACTTTAATTGCTTCAAAGCTAGGTGATCAGGGTAGATTAATTGCCATTGATCAAGATGATGTAGCACTTGCAAACGCCAAGGAAAAACTACAGGCGTATCAAGATAAAGTGACTTTGGTGAAAAGTAACTTCCGCTATCTCAAGGATGTTGTGCAAGATTTAGGTCTTGATGGCGTAGATGGCGTTTTGTTTGATCTAGGTGTATCTTCTCCTCAGTTAGATGTAGAAGAACGTGGGTTTAGCTACAATGGTGACGCCCCGCTGGATATGCGCATGGATCAGCAAGCCGACCTATCTGCTTATGACGTCGTAAATGAGTGGGAGGAAGCTGCGCTATCCAAAATCATTTTTGAGTATGGCGAAGAGAAGTTTGCCCGGAAGATTGCCCGGCAAATCATCCTGCATCGTGAAAAAGCGCCGATTGAAACAACAGGACAGCTGGTAGAGATTATTAAGGAAGCTATTCCAGCTCCAGCTCGGCGTACAGGACCTCATCCGGCGAAGAGAACCTTTCAAGCCATTCGCATTGCCGTAAACGATGAATTACATGTGTTTAAGACCGCGGTTTCAGATGCTATTGACATTTTGCGTCCGGGTGGCAGAGTGAGTGTTATTACTTTCCATTCCTTAGAGGATCGGATTTGTAAGCATGCTTATTTAGAAAAAGCGCAAGGCTGTACATGCCCGCCTGGATTCCCGCAATGTGTATGCGGTAATGAACCGATTGTTAAGATTATCACCAGAAAGCCATTGCTGCCGTCTGAAGAGGAGCTTGCGGATAACCCACGTGCCAGATCGGCTAAATTGCGTATTGCTGAGAAGAAATAGCACATTAGTATAAATGAACACCGAAGAAGGAAGCCAGTTATACTTAGTAGGGGGGGACTAAGTTGAGTTATTATTCTCGTGGGAATTTGGCATATGAAGTAAATAGACGTTCTCCATCTCCGAAAAAGATGAAGCGTACTGTTAAAATCAGACCCGGGGTACCCACAAGTGAAAAGTTGATGTATTTGTTGCTCATCTTTGCTTTAGTCATTGCTACAAGCATTATAGGCTTCCGTTACAATCAGATTTCGAAAAATAACTATCAGATTCAGGTATTGACAAAAGAGATCGCTAAAATCAAGGGCGAGAATGAATCGATGCAGTTAAAAGTGGATGAAATGAGCAATCCCAAGCGTATTGGTGTTGAGGCGGAAAAAATGGGAATGGTCCTTGATATGAAATCAGTCCGCAATATGGGTGGCATTTCTATGGAAGAAAGTAAGGATAACAAAAAAGACGAAAAAACCAAACAAACCGAAAAAGTCCAATAATGTTACTCGCGCTATAAGGAGTAGCATTTTCTTTTTTGTCAGAGAGGAAGAGGGAGAGGCTCGTGACAACAAAAAAGCGAATGAACAAGCGAATTTTACTTGTGGGAATGGGAGTTTTTCTTGGTTTTATGCTTTTGACACTACGCCTGTGGTGGGTACAGGTGGTAAACGCTAGCTGGATTATGGATCAAGGTAAGGGGCAGTGGAATCGTGACATGACCTTAAATCCGAAACGCGGGAGCATTCTAGATCGAAATGGGGAAGTTCTTGCTTTTGAAGGACGGGCCTATCTAGTCGAAGCCCAGGTGCGTCCTAAGAAATTGGCAAATGGTCAAAACGACACGGATGATTATGTAAAGGACCCCATGATGACGGCGATGAAATTAGCTACCGTGATAAATGAACCGCAGTCCAAAATTTTGGAACGTCTCACTAAGAATCCGAATGCAATATGGGTTAATTTAGGGCCTGAAGCCTCCAAAATAAGCTTGGAACAAAAGGAAAAAATCTTAGCTATGCAATACCCTCTTGATGAAAAGGGGGTTAAATCCAAGCAAAATCAATTACCCGGGATCAAAATCTCAGAAACCACCAAGCGCTTCTACCCAAAAGGGAAATTCGCCGCTCATGTCTTAGGATTTCTCAATGCTGAAGGAACACCTGTAATGGGGATTGAACGACAATTTAAGAATGAATTAAAGGGTGAAGAAGGCACTCTAAAGATGGTGAAGGATGCGCTAGGCTATCCGTTGCCAGATGGGCAAACAGAATTTAAAGCTGCAAAAGATGGTCAAAATATCAAGCTTACCCTTGATGATCAGATACAAACATACGTAGAAGAGGCATTAGATAAAACAGATGCGGCATTTCACCCAAAAGGAATGTCAGTAATTGTATCTGATCCGAATACGGGTGAAATCCT
This sequence comes from Brevibacillus sp. 7WMA2, assembly GCF_010748895.1. Taxonomy (NCBI): domain Bacteria; kingdom Bacillati; phylum Bacillota; class Bacilli; order Caryophanales; family Paenibacillaceae; genus Brevibacillus; species Brevibacillus sp. 7WMA2. The sequence continues at coordinate 2,412,599 of NZ_CP048799.1, read as the reverse complement.
CGCGATGGCCAATCGTCCGCAGCATGACCCTAACAATTATCGTTCTATCGTCAATTATATGAATTTCGGTGTGAGCTATACGTTTGAGCCAGGTTCAACCTTTAAGATTATTACGCTCGCTGCTTCTATTCAAGAGGGTGTGTTTAATTCTAATTGGTCCTTTACATCAGGACATTATAAGGCATGGAAGACTGGAGCGGCTATCTATGATCATAATCGAATTGGATGGGGCACGATTACCTATTTAAATGGTGTGCAACGTTCCAGTAACGTATTATTTGCTATGCTAGGTAACGAAAAGCTGGGACAAGCTAAGCTTGAGCATTATTTTAAAGCCTTTGGTTTTGGGAAAAAGACAGAGATTCAGTTACCTGCGGAAGAAGTAGGGAACTTAACTAACGTTGAAAAGATTAATAAATTTTCACCGCGTGACTTGGCTGTTACTCCGATTGGACAAGGGGTAACGGTAACACCGATCCAGCAGGTCATGTCTGTGGCCGCTATTGCAAATGGTGGTAAATTAATGCAGCCACTCATTGTAAAAGAGCGTATCGATCCACGGACGGGTCAGGTAATCGAGCGGTATCAGCCTAAAGAAGTTGGACGTCCGATCTCAGAGGCAACGGCACGTGAAACGCGTAAGATTTTGCAAACGGTCGTTGATGGCGATATAAAGTCAGGAGCGACTGGGCGTAACTTTAAATTGCAGAATTTTAGCGTGGCTGGGAAAACCGGTACAGCACAGAAGTATAACGAACGAGGAAAAATCATTGATAATAAATATATCTTCTCCTTTATTGGATTCGCTCCCGTGGAGAATCCAAGACTGGTTGTTTATATTGTAGTCGATGATCCAGGGGGCGGGGCATCCTATTCAACGGCTAGTAGGGATGTAGTTGCGCCGATGTTCCAAGCGATTATGGAGAAAAGCTTGCAATACTTGCAGGAGAAGCCAGATCGAAGTGCCTTGGCTGCTCAAGCTACTGTGGTAGAGGAAAAACGGCTGCAAGAATCCACTGTACCTCAACTTACAGGCATCCCGTTAAAAGAAGCGAAGGAACGGGCGAAGCAGGCTGGTTTTAAGGTAGAAGTGGTTGGCCAGGGAACCAATGTGATTAATCAAATTCCGGCTCCGTATGAAAAAGTAGGCAGTACCACGACCATACTGCTTGCCTCCGATGGGAAAGCCTCAATGAAAATGCCTGATTTTAAGGGGAAATCGTTGCGGGAAGTACTAGAGTATGGCAATTTGCTAAATATTGCAGTAAGCGCTACTGGTAGCGGATATGTAGTGGAACAAAACGTAGAAGCGGGTACAATCCTGACAGGAAAAGAGACGATTCAAGTGAAGCTGTCTCCTACATATGTGTCTGTAGACAAGTAGTTCTAACACTCCTCTTTGGCGAATAGGGTAGGAAAAGACAAACCTTATTGGCAGGGAGGAGTGTTTGCTGTATGCGGGTTTCCAATGTTACCGTACGTCGGCGCATATTCATTGCACTCGTGGTGGGAATATTCTTGTTTATGGCGATGGTTTCTCGGCTTGGCTACATCCAATTAGTGCAGGGTCAATGGTTGCAGGATGAAGCTAATGACCTATGGAGCCGCAATGTCAAATTTGAAGCAAAACGCGGTAACATCAAAGACCGACATGGTGAGGATTTGGTGAAAAATACAACGGTTCCCTCCGTGATGGCCATACCGGCACAAATAAAAAATCCTGAAGAGACAGCTAAGAAGCTCGCGATTATTTTAGGGCAGTCAGAACAAAAGATACTTACGGAAATAAGCAAACGTTCCCAAATGATTGTACGAGTTCCAGGTGGACGGAAAATAACACAGGAAAAAGCGAAGGAAATACAAGCTCTTGCCCTGCCAGGAGTAAAAGTAGCAGACGATTCAAAGCGCTTCTACCCAAATGGCTCGTTCTTAGCGCAGGTGCTTGGTTTTACTGGAATTGATAATCAAGGTCTAACTGGGTTGGAAAAGATGTATGATAAAATATTAACGGGTACACCAGGGCATGTATCCTTTCCAGCAGATGCGGGTGGGCGGGCTATGCCGGGACACGCGGAGAAGTATGTGTCACCAGTTAATGGCATGGATATGTACCTAACCATTGATAAACAAATTCAGACCTTTATTGAGCGTGAACTAGATCAGGCGATGGTTGCTTATCAGCCAGATGATATTCTGTCGATAGCGATGAATCCAAAAACTGGTGAGATTCTCGGAATGGCTAGCAGACCTACCTATAATCCAGATCGTTATTTAGAGTTTGCACCAGATATTTATAATCGTAATTTACCGATCTGGAAAACATACGAACCAGGTTCTACATTTAAAATCGTTACATTAGCAGCATCCTTAAATGAAAAAGTTGTTGATTTGAAAGAAAGCTTTTTTGATCCAGGTCATATAAATGTAGCTGGGACATTCTTACGTTGCTGGAAGAGGCAAGGGCATGGTTCAGAAACGATGCTAGAAGTAGTAGAGAACTCCTGTAACCCCGGGTTTGTGGCAATGGGGCAACGTCTTGGTAAAGAAAGGTTGTTTGAATATATCAAAAATTTTGGTTTCGGAAAGAAAACCGGCGTTGATTTAATTGGGGAGTCAAATGGAATCTTGTTTAAATTAAGCCGTGTTGGGCCCGTTGAATTAGGTACGACATCGTTTGGGCAGGGGGTATCAGTAACACCGATTCAGCAGATGGCAGCCGTCTCAGCGGCAATCAACGGCGGTAAGCTAATGAAGCCCTACATTGCCAAAGAGTGGAGGGACAGTGTAACGCACGATATTGTCGCTCGTACAGTACCCACTCAGGTGCGTCAGGTTATTTCCGAGGAAACATCTAAACAGGTGCGTAGCGCATTAGAAAGCGTTGTTTCTCGCGGAACCGGGCATAATGCCTATATTGAAGGCTATCGGGTTGGTGGAAAAACGGGTACTGCCCAAAAATCCGTCAATGGACGTTATGCAGCGAATGAATATATTGTATCATTTATTGGATTTGCTCCTGCAGATGACCCGCAGATTATCGTATACGTAGCTGTTGATAATCCAAAAGCACAAGCATTTGGAGGTACGATCGCAGCCCCTGTTGTCAAAAATGTGTTAGAATCCAGTCTGCCTTACCTTAATATAGAAAAACGCCCTAGCGATATTGAGCGAGAAATTGCTTACGGAGATAAAAAGTATGTGGAGGTGCCTAATTTAATCGGAATGGCCATCAATGAAATTGCAAATTCATACTATACAATGCCATTAGAAGTTTCTGGAAAGGGAACTCATGTGATTAAACAGTCTCCGAAACCAGGAATAAAGGTGGAGGAAGGCTCAAAAATTCGCGTCTACCTTGGTGACAAAACGGCCAATTAGCTATACAATAGATGTTCGTAGAGGGAGATAGCTTTTTATCTCCCCTTCTTATCGCATTTCTACTTTTGAAAAGAAACATCTTTTGTCTATACTAGTTGGAGATTGGGGTGCCATTGTATGTTGTTAAGGGAGTTACTTGCTCCTTTGCTAGTCAGTCACATTAAGGGTGATGACCAGGTTGTTATCACAGGCATAACGGCTGACTCGCGTAATGTTAAGCCCGGGGACTTATTCATCTGTCTGTCTGGTTTTACTGTAGACGGTCATGAGTTTGCAGCCCAAGCGGTGGAAAAGGGAGCAATCGCCATTATAGCTGAGCATGAAATCGAGGTGGACAAAACAGTTGTCATCGTACCAGATTCAAGGCGGGCAATGGCATTCTTAGCGGATCGGTTTTTTGGCTCTCCGTCACAGAAGCTAAAACTGATCGGCGTTACAGGAACCAATGGAAAGACGACGACGACACATTTGATTGATAGAATTTTAACCGACCAACAGAAAAAGACGGGCTTGATTGGAACGATCCACATGCGTATTGGAGATCAAATTGAAAAGGTGAAAAATACGACACCAGATATGATTGATCTACAGTCTAGTTTCCGCCGAATGTTGGATATTCATACGGATTATGCCATTATGGAGGTTTCCTCACACGCTCTTGATATGGGACGTGTACATGGCTGTGATTATCATACAGCGATTTTTACGAACATGACGCAGGATCATTTAGATTACCATAAGACATTTGACAACTATCGTCAGGCAAAATCACTGTTATTTGCTCAATTAGGAAATAGCTATGATCAACAATCGCTCAAAACAGCGATTTTAAATGCAGATGATGAGGTATCGAAGTATTTTGCTCATGTAACACCAGCTCGTGTGCTTACATATGGAATCGATCAGCCAGCGGATGTGAGAGCTGTATCTATCCGTGTTACATCTGCTGGAACTAGCTTTACCGTGCAAAGTTTTGCTGGAGAAGCAACAGTAAATATGAAATTAATGGGCAAGTTTAATGTATATAATGCATTAGCAGCCATTGCAGCTACCCTTGTTGAAGGAGTTCCGCTGGCGGCTATTATTAAAAGCTTAGAGGAGATTCCAGGGGTAGACGGGCGTTTTGAACCTGTGTCGCTTGGACAGGATTATGCTGTAATCGTTGACTATTCCCATACGCCGGACAGCTTAGAAAATGCACTGGTAACAGCCAAGGAATTCGTAACAGGGCAACTCATCTGTGTGGCGGGCTGTGGTGGAAATCGAGATCGTACGAAACGTCCAATTATGGCTCAGATCGCAACGAAGTACGCTGATTATAGCGTCTTAACCTCAGATAACCCTCGTTTTGAGGAGCCAGAAGCCATCTTGGCTGATATGGTAGGTGGTATTCAGAACGTCGATCAGAAACGCTTCACGACAATTGTGAATCGACGTGAAGCCATTTTCCACGCTATTTCGCAGGCAAAGCCGGGGGACTGTGTCCTCATAGCAGGAAAAGGGCATGAAACCTATCAAGAAAGTAAAGGTGAGATCTTTCCGTTTGATGATCGGGAAGTAGCAAAGGAAGCTATCCATGAACAGAAAAGAAAGTAACAACCATGACTACTCATTAGCTACTATGCAAGAAAGGAGGTAGGGGCATGCCATTTGATAATGTCTTATTTATAACAATCATTGCAGCCTTTCTCATTGCTGTTTTAATTGGTCCGCTGTTTATTCCTATGCTTCGCCGATTAAAGTTTGGTCAAAGCATTCGTGAAGAAGGCCCCCAATCTCACCAGAAAAAAGCGGGAACACCTACTATGGGGGGAACCATCATTGCTATGGCTCTCCTATTAACCGTGTTAAAATTTTCGAAGTGGAACACGGAGTTGTTGTTTTTGATTATTGTTACCTTTGGATACGGACTTATTGGTTTTCTTGATGACTTTATTAAAATTAAAAGAAAACATAATTTGGGTTTAACTGCGAAGCAAAAGTTCTTAGGCCAAATCCTGTTAGCGATTGGTGCTTACTATTTGCTATTGCAGATGAACCATCCAACAACGCTGACCATTCCAGGAACATCGTTAGGAATTGATCTAGGGCTGTTCTATTTCCCATTCCTTGTTTTTTTACTGGTGGGAAGTACAAACGCCGTTAATCTTACAGATGGCTTGGATGGCTTGCTGGCAGGAACAAGTGCCATTGCCTTTGGAGCCTATGCGATTATTGCTTGGAATGCATCGAATATGGATACGGCTATCTTCAGTGCAGCGGTTGTTGGCTCTGTTCTAGGCTTTCTCGTGTTTAATGCTCATCCGGCACGAGTATTTATGGGTGACACTGGCTCGCTTGCCCTAGGGGGGGCGCTGGCCGGGATAGCGATCATGACCAAAACAGAGTTGCTGCTGGCGATTATCGGAATTGTTTTTGTCATTGAAACACTATCCGTTATTATTCAAGTTATATCTTTTAAAACTCGCGGAAAACGCGTTTTCCGTATGAGTCCCTTACACCATCATTTTGAGCTAACTGGCTGGTCTGAATGGCGTGTGGTGGTAACATTTTGGCTTGTAGGCATTCTATTTGCCGGATTAGGTGTTTATTTAGAGGTGATACGTTAACATGGATATGTATAAAGGGAAGCTCGTTGTTGTATTAGGTCTGGCGAAAAGCGGTGTGGCGGTTGCAAAACTGTTACACCGTTTTGGTGCTATTGTCATCGTAAATGATCAAAAAACGCGTGAGGAAGCTACTGGATATGAAGAGCTAGAAGAGTTGGGGGTACAAGTGATTACGGGCGGACATCCGGATGATCTCATCTCCAAGGATGTAGCTTTAGTGGTGAAAAATCCTGGGATTCCTTATGAATCAAAACCAGTTCAGCAGGCATTAGCCTTGTCGATACCAGTGATTACAGAAGTAGAGCTAGCCTATCGTTTGTCCAAAGCACCATTAATCGGTATTACTGGTTCAAATGGGAAAACGACGACGACTACATTAGTAGGACTTATTTTGCATGCTGCTTCTGTGGATGCTATCGTTGGTGGAAATATTGGCACGGTGTTATGTAGTTTGGCGGAAGAGATGAAGCCGGATCAGTATTTAGTGGCTGAATTAAGTAGCTTTCAATTGATGGGAACCGATACATTCCGTCCTCATATTGCTACGATCTTAAACCTGTATCCAGCCCATCTGGATTATCATCATTCGTTTGAGGAGTATACCAAAGCAAAGTGTAAAATTTTTGCCAATCAGACGGAAGAGGATTATGCAGTTCTGCCATATGATCATGAACCCGTGATGAAGGTTTGCCAAAACATTCGAGCAAAAGTCTTCTATGTAAGTATTAAGCAAGAGGTTCCTTGTGGCGCATTTATCAAGGATGGCATTGTCTATTTTAAAAATGAGGATGGCAAGCTAGACGAGATTATGAAAGCTACGGAAATCTCATTGCCCGGGGAATTTAATCAGGAAAATGCTCTAGCGGCTATCGTGATGAGTAAATTAGCCGGAGCAGACTACGATGCAATGAAGCATGTATTACGCAGCTTTAGCGGTGTTGAACATCGTTTAGAATATGTCGATACGATTGCTGGTGTAAAATATTACAACAATTCAAAAGCTACTAACTCCGAAGCTGCAATTCGTGGGATTGAGGCATTTAAGGAGCCGGTTGTTCTTATTGCTGGTGGACTTGACCGGGGTGTAGATTTTGCTGAGTTAGTTCCACCACTAAAAAACAAAGTAAAAGCAATTATCACTTATGGGCAAACATCTCCCATTTTACAGAAAAGAGCCGAAGAAGCAGGGATTGAACTTCGTTTTGCCGTCGATACTGTTGATAGTGCTGTTAAACAAGCAGCGGCTATCGCGGAAGCGAACGACGTGGTCTTGTTAAGCCCGGCTTGTGCTAGCTGGGATATGTTTCCTTCCTATGAAGTAAGAGGGAGCATGTTTAAGGATAGCGTGCATAAACTTAAAAACAAGCCTATATAAACCTGTCCCTTTGTAAGCTCAGACAAAAATGATAGCAAAGGGACGACGTACGAAAGGATGGCTTGCGATGAGTAAAGTACGTTCTGCCCCTGATTTTGTTATTATTTTTGTCACCCTTTTCCTACTAGGAATCGGGATTGTGATGGTTTATAGTGCTAGTGCCGTATTTGCCCAGCACAAATTCCAAGACCCGTACTTTTTTACCAAGCGGCAGATCATCTTCGCAATATTGGGGATTGTTTCCATGTATGTGATGATGAACATTGACTATTGGGTATGGAAGAAATGGGCCAAGGTTGGATTTTTTATAAGTCTGGCGTTGCTCGTGGTGGTTTTGGTTATTGGTCGAGAGGTTAATGGTTCAAAAAGTTGGCTTGGCTTTGGGTCCTTTGGCATTCAGCCCGGGGAATTTGCTAAATTTGGGGTTGCGGCTTTTTTAGCTAGATGGCTATCGGATAATCAAAAGAATATTATTTACTTTAAAAAAGGATTATTTCCTGCGTTGATAATCCCAGTTGCATGTTTCGGGTTGATTATGTTACAACCTGATTTAGGGACCGGAAGTGTGTTGATGGGGATGGCAATTCTAATGATTTTTGCCTCTGGAGCAAGAATAAGCCATTTTGTCGGGTTAGGGATGATTGGCGTTGTTGGTTTTGTCGGACTAATTCTGTCAGCACCATATCGAATGGCCCGGATCACTTCTTTTCTTGATCCATGGTCGGACCCTTTAGGTTCGGGCTATCAAATCATTCAGTCATTATATGCAATTGGGCCAGGAGGTCTGTTAGGGCTTGGATTGGGAGAGAGCAGGCAAAAGTTTTCCTACTTACCGGAGCCGTATAATGACTTTATTTTCTCCATTATTTCTGAGGAATTAGGCTTTGTTGGTGGGACGCTGGTACTCCTATTATTTTTGTTGCTGTTATGGCGAGGCATGCGAGTCGCGATTACTGCTCCTGATCTGTTTGGGAATTTGCTTGCTCTAGCTATTATCGGCATGATCGGTATCCAAGTAACGATTAATGTAGGCGTTGTAACGGGGATGTTTCCTGTAACGGGTATTACCTTGCCATTTTTAAGCTACGGTGGCTCCTCGTTGACGCTCATGCTAACACAGGTAGGCATCCTGCTAAACATCTCCCGCTTTTCCAGATGACAGATAACATAAAGAGAGATGGGTGATATTATGAGAGTCGTGTTAACAGGGGGAGGAACTGGAGGGCACATCTATCCGGCGCTTGCGGTTGCAAAAGAAATTTTGCGTCATGAACCGCAAGCTGCCTTTTTGTATATTGGTACCCATAAAGGGTTGGAGTCCACGATTGTTCCTAAGTTTAACATTCCCTTTCAAGCAGTAGAGATAGCAGGCTTTAAGCGAAAACTCTCTTTTGATAATGTGCGCACAATCCTCAAGTTTATACGTGCGGTATCTGATTCAAAACGGATGCTCAAAGAATTTAAACCGGATGTGGTGATCGGTACAGGAGGCTATGTCTGTGGCCCTGTTGTGTATGCCGCAGCTAAGCTAGGTATTCCGACAATTATTCACGAACAAAATATTGTACCTGGGATTACAAATAAATTTTTATCGCGTTATGTGAAGCAGGTAGCCGTCTCTTTTGAGGAGTCGTTGCCGTTTTTTCCACAGAAAAAAACAAGCTATATTGGTAATCCGCGAGCTACGGAAGTCATACATAGCGATCCTAGTAAAGGGAGAAGCATGCTAGGGCTACCAAGCGATAAAAAGATCGTGCTTGTTGTGGGAGGAAGTCGCGGTGCTAAAGCGATCAATGAGGTGACACTTGCATCACTAGCTCAGTTTCATACGTATTCTGACTGTCACTTTGTCTATGTAACAGGCGCTGTGCATTATGAATCGATAAAGGAACGGATTGATAAAATGACAAACCAACCAAGCAACTTTACGCTGGTTCCATACGTCGATCATATGCCAGATCTGCTTGCAGCAACGCATGTCATCATCAATCGAGCTGGAGCTTCTTTTTTAGCAGAGATTACGGCGCTTGGTATTCCGTCCATTCTCATTCCATCTCCGTATGTAACAAATAACCATCAGGAGAAAAATGCACGAGGCCTAGAAAGAGCTGGTGCAACAGCTGTTATCGTCGAAAGAGAGCTAACCTCGGAGAAATTGATGTCCACGCTTCACAGCATGTTGACAGACGAACAAAAGTGGAGCAATATGCAAAAAGCATCACTCTCATTAGGGATGCCGGAAGCTGCCAGTAATCTTTATCAACAGATAGTAAAAGTAGTAAATCGCTAATAATAGGCGTTTGTCACGCTAGATCGGAAATGCGCATAGTATGAGAGCAAACGCGTGATTGAAAAAGTTCCGACCTAGCATTTGTGTCAGGAGGTTCTTATGAAGCATGTAGCAGAAGCATTAGAACAAGCAAATGTTGGAAAGGTATGGGTTGAAGAACCTCTCGCCAAGCATACGACATGGCGAATAGGGGGACCGGCAGACCTGATGATCCAGCCTACAGATAAAGAAGCGCTCATTCGAGCGGTTCAAATTATCCATCAACATGAAATTCCCTGGACTGTTATTGGACGCGGTTCCAACCTTCTAGTGAGGGATGGAGGGATACGTGGAGCCGTGTTTAAGGTGGCTCAGGGTTTAAGTCACTGCGAGTTTCAGGGAGAGACGGTGTGTGTTGGTGCAGGGTACTCTATGGTACGCTTAGCAGTAGAGGCGGGAAAGCAGGGCTTGACTGGATTAGAATTTGCAGGCGGGATTCCTGGATCTGTTGGAGGAGCTGTCTACATGAATGCCGGGGCGCATGGATCTGATCTTTCACGTATTCTAACAAGTGCCGAAATCCTTTTCAACGATGGAGAGACGAAGATAGTGAGCAAGGAAGAGATGCAGTTTAGCTATCGCACATCCCTATTGCAGAAACGCAAGGGTATAGTTATCGAAGCTACTCTTCAATTACAGACAGGTGACCGCAGAGAGATTGCTAAGTCGCTAGCAAAGTTTAAAGATCGTCGGCTCAGTACGCAACCTTTCAACTCGCCTTGTGCGGGGAGCGTGTTCCGTAATCCGCCTGGAGATCATGCAGGACGTCTGATTGAAGCGTCAGGGCTAAAAGGCTTTACCATTGGGGGGGCTCAGATATCAGAGATGCATGCTAACTTCATCGTAAATCGAGGAGGGGCCACGGCGACCGACGTCCTCACCTTAATTGAGTATGCTCGTGCTACGGTACAGAAAAACTTTAACGTAGATTTGCATACGGAGGTTTTGGTGATCGGCGAGGGGTAACACGGAGGTGAAAGTTTGGAAGCTTTTGCTATCGAAGGTGGAAAACCTCTGTCCGGAACGCTACGGATTCATGGAGCCAAAAATGCTGCTCTGCCAATTCTAGCTGCGACTGTACTCGCTGAAGGGCAGTTTCATATCTACGATGTACCGCATTTGAAGGACATAGAAGTAATGCTCAAAATTTTGAGCGAAATTGGAGCGAAGGTAAGCCACGAGGATCATATGGTCACGGTTGATACGACGGGTGTCAATCAGACTCAAGTGCCTGAAGATTTAATGGGACAAATGCGTTCTTCCATTTTTCTTATGGGGCCACTGTTAGCCCGGCTAGGGGAGGTAACCATTTCACGCCCAGGAGGCTGTGCCATCGGGGAGAGAAGAATTGACCTTCATCTCTCAGGGCTAGCTGCTTTAGGTGCCCAATACACTGATGCTGAGGGCTATATTACTTTCCGTTCACCAGCGCTCGAAGGTACTAAAATATTCTTAACGTTTCCAAGTGTAGGTGCAACGGAGAATATTATGATGGCTGCTGTTTTGGCAAAAGGTACGACCCGGATTTATAATGCCGCACGCGAGCCCGAAATCATTGATCTGCAAAATTTCCTAAATTCAATGGGAGCAAAAGTCCGCGGAGCAGGAACGGATACCATAGAGATTGACGGTGTTCCAAGGCTGAGAGCCATCAGTTATCGTGTTATTCCGGACCGGATCGTGACGGGCACGCATCTGTTAGCTTTAGGATTGTCAAAAGGGCATATAGAACTGAGTAATACAATTCCAGAGCATTTGACAGCTTTGGTTGAATTGGTACGTGGGAGCGGTGTTGAAATCAAAACATACCATGATATAATGGAGATAAAAAACACTTCTCGTCCACGGGCGATTAATCGCATTATGACGTCTCCCTATCCTGGTTTTCCAACTGATTTGCAAGCGCAGATGATGGTTTTTCTGTCTTTAGCAGATGGAACCAGTCTGATGAAGGAGACAGTGTTCGAAGGCAGATTTAAGCATGTGACTGAATTAGAGAGAATGGGTGCTTCCATCTTTGTTGACCTAGGAACAGCTTTTATCCGTGGTGTGGATAGATTTTATGGGGCTACAGTGGAAGCTACAGACCTGCGTGCAGGAGCTGCACTCGTATTGGCTGGTTTAGCTGCCCAAGGCACTACTATTGTTGAACAAACGCAGCATATAGATCGAGGGTACGAACGTATCGAGAAACAACTGCAACAGTTGGGTGCTTCTATCTCTCGTATAACCATATAAGCATACAAAAGTGGGGGAGCGGCATGGATGTTATGCCGCTTTTCACGCTGTAAATGGATAGGGAATGGCGAACTGTAGGGGGGAGAATATTTGAATAGGTATAAAGACGACAGAATACCGCTCGTTAAAAATGCTACACCACGTAAGAAAAAAGGAAACCGCCGTTTAATTATTATCCTGGCTATCTTTTTCGTACTAGTCTTAAGTATAGTATTCTTCCGCTCTCCTTACAGTAAGGTAACTGATATTCAAGTCTATGGTAACATCTTATACACGAAGGAGCAGATTATTCAGGCGTCTACTCTTACTAACGGCATGCAGTTTTTAAATGTGTGGGATAGTGATGTGGAAGCAGGTATTTTCACATTAAAGGGCATTAAAGATATCTCGATCTCCCGTGATTTCCCCGGTGTCATTCGGTTAAATATTCAAGAATACCGCCGAACAGCTTTGTATGTAAATGGACAAAAGCAGCCGGGCTATTTATTAGAAGATGGGACGATTTTAACTCCCCCAACCCAAACGCTTATGATGGACAGACCTATCATTCAATCTTGGTCTAGTAAAGATCCAAAAATGTTAAAGCAGTTAGCCGAAGCTCTTATTTCATTACAAGGCGGGGTTCTCCACCAAATCTCTGATCTATCGCTAATACCTACTAAATATGATAGTCAGCAAGTGGTGCTAAATATGCGCGATGGAAATGAAATTCGTAGCACTCTCTCGCAGCTAAAGAAAAAACTGCCCTGGTACCCCTCTATTGTGCAGGAGATTCCCAAGGGGCAAAAAGGAATTGTTAACCTTTTAGATGTGACGTGGTTTGAGGAATACAGTCATCATGTGACGAACCAACAACAATTACAGCAGCTAACAAATCCTGATGGTAGCTTAATAAATGAGTCAGGGACAGACACGTCTGCTAATGGAGATACACAAAATCGAACGCAGGATCAATCTTCGCAAACAACGGACAACAACGATCCAAATAATCGGAACCAGCAGAATGGACAAAATACAAACAATCGACAAAATGACATTCAGAATAATGGAAATGGTAACCAAAATGAAGGAAGCTCGAATAACTCGGGCCTAAATAATCAGGGCACAGGCAATAGCCAGAATGAGAATCAAAACCAGAACCAAAACCCAAACCAGAACCAAAACAATAGCCAAAGTACCAACGCGGCTAATCGGAACCAAAATACCGATTCAAGAGAACAACCGACCACATCTTTTGAATAAAAATCGAGGAGTTCAAGCAACTAATAAAGCCAGCTAAGTGTCTAGTAAGTGTCTAGAAGGAAAATGAAAGGTGACAAAAGGCATGCGAGTTAGGAAATTTCATGTTTATCTTACGCTGGTCATGTTTAGTACCGGATTTCTGATGGCTAACTCCATCGAGCTGACCCAGCTACATAAAAAAGTGGTGCAAACAGAAAAAGAATTTCAACAGGAAACCAAGTTGAATGAACGCATTATTGCAGAACGGGAAAAGAATCGGGCACTTGAGCAGCAATATGCAGATACGCAGCGTAAAATATCTCAGGTAGAGACAGCAATGGCCAATCATCAATCAGAAGCGGCAGCTCTTTTAACAGCACTAGACCGCGCGCGTATGCTAGCCGGAACGGTACCAGCGACAGGAGCTGGTGTAATGGTTACCCTTCGAGATAACCCTAGTCCAATTAGCACAAATGTTGTACAAAATATCGTACATGAACAAGACATTTGGAGAGTGGTTAATGAGCTATTTGTTGCTGGAGCAGAGGGGATCAGTGTGAATGACCAACGCCTGGTCACCAGCTCCTCGATTCGTTGCGTTGGACCTACTGTGATTGTAAACGGGGTAAAATCAGCAGCGCCCTTTGTGATTAAAGCAGTGGGAGACCCTGTTACTTTAGAAGGAGCGCTTCATTTACCAGGCGGGGTGATTGATTCTTTTGAAGGGTTTATAAAAATTGAAACAGCGAAGAAAGATTCCATTGAACTACCTGCTTTTGTAGGTGATGTGAAAATGGGAACAAGCTCTTCCTCCTAACAGGTGATACCATGCTGGAAAACCGTAAAATTACGTTTATATTAACCATTATTAGTGCTATCATAGGAATTATGCTAGCAACCCAAATTCAGAGCACAAAACATCCTAAACAAGCGGATGCGAGAAGTGTGATTGAACTTCGTAAAGCTCTACTGAAAGAACAAGAAAAAAGTAAGAACCTTTTAGCCGATATATCTAAACAGGGAGAACTTTTAGCCCAATATGAAGCATCCCTAAGTTCTGTAGAGACAATCGGTGTTATGAAAGAAGAATTAAACCGAACCAAAAAATTAGCAGGTCTTGATGTTGTAGAAGGAAAAGGTATTATCATTCGCATTGAAAACATGGAGCTGCCACCTGGCAATCAGTGGGAAGGAGACGCTCCACACGAATCAGCATCGAACCTGATGCTTGATGTTGACTTACGCTGGCTGACCAATGAGCTTTTAGCAAATGGAGCTACTGTGATTGCTATTAATAATAATCGACTTATTTCTAATAGTTCAATCCGAAATGTAAGCGAAGAAATCCAAGTGGATACAAAAACGATCCGCTTGCCTTATGAAATTAAGGCACTTGGAGATCCAGAAACCTTACTGAGCAGCATGAAGCTTGAAGGTGTTGAAAGCACGTTTCAATCGATGAATAAAATTGTAAAAATGGAAGCACAGGATCATCTAATTATCCCGCCGTTCACAGGGAACAAGCAGATGCGGTTCATGAAACCGGTGAAGTCAAAAGGAGATTCATAATAATGTGGTTGCCGATTGTAGGTTTGATTGCAGGAGTAATAGCGGGATTTTATCTAAACATCAATGTACCTCAAGAATATAGCAGCTATGTATCAATTGCATTGTTAGCTGGTTTGGATACGATTTTTGGTGGCATTCGGTCTTATTTGGAGCGAGTGTTTAATGTTCGGGTCTTTTTATCTGGGTTCTTTTTCAATACGCTGTTTGCCGCTGGACTAGCCTTTTTAGGAGCTTTTCTTGGTATTGATCTATACATGGCAGCGATTGTTGCATTTGGGGTACGTTTATTTAATAATCTGGCTATCATTCGTCGCATTCTGCTGGCGAAATGGTTAAATAAGCGTGATGTGTAAATAAATAAGCATCGGGTTCAACCAAATTATAACTTGGTTACAATTACCATTGTGATTTTTAAAAAAGATTGTAAGAAAAAAAAGGGAATGGGTATCCTGTGTGGAATAAAATATGCAGATGTCATCACTTATTTAAAGTACAAGTTGAACTAGGGGAGGTGTCACTGGTTTGGTAAACAGTCAAAATGATCTTATTGTCAGCATCGATATTGGTACCTCTAAAGTACGCGTTATGATTGGGGAAGTAAATAACGGTAATATCAATATTATTGGTGTAGGCCAATCCCATTCAGAAGGCATTAGCAGAGGAACTATTGTAGATATCGACCAAACCGTGCATGCAATCCGAGAAGCAGTCGATCATGCTGAACGTATGGTAGGGGTAACAATTGAAGACGTTTATGTCGGAATCTCTGGCACCCATATAGAGCTATTCGAAACGCAGGGCGTGGTAGCCGTTTCCAGTGAAGACCGCGAGATTCGTGAAGAGGATATTGATCGTGTCGTTCAAGCTGCAAAGGTTGTCGCACTTCCGCCAGATCGTGAAATTATCGATGTCGTACCGACGGAATTTGTTGTTGATGGGTTAGGAAAGATAAAAGATCCTCGGGGAATGATCGGCGTTCGTCTTGAGATGGAGGGGACTATTGTCACCGGATCCAAAACAGTGATCCACAATGTTGTACGATGTGCACAACGAGCTGATTTGCAAGTTGCGGGTATCTTTTTGCAACCATTGGCTGCAAGCTCGGTCGCATTGACTAAGGACGATAAGAATCTAGGTGTTGTTCTAGTTGATATTGGCGCGGGCTCGACCACCATCGCAATCTTTGAACAGGGTCAATTAGTAGCTACTTCCACCCTCGCAATCGGTGGAGACCATATCACCAATGATATTGCTCTCGGTTTACGCACACATACAGAAGTGGCAGAAAAAATGAAACGAAAACATGGATGTGCTCTGATTGATGAAGCATCCGATGAAGAAAAATTCAAGGTAACGCGTATCGGCAGCGAAGTGGAAAAACAATTCACTCAAGTCGATCTTGCCAATATTATCGAACCACGTGCCGCAGAGATTTTCAATTTGATTGAAGACGAAGTGTATCGTCTTGGGTTCCATGATGAAATCGCTGGTGGATATGTTTTAACCGGTGGAACGGTTTGCATGCCGGGGATGTTGGAGCTTGCCAATGAAGAGCTGGCAGCACCTGTCCGCATTGCTATACCGGATTATATTGGTGTGCGTGACCCGGGATATACCATCGGTGTGGGCCTCATTCAATATGCCTCGATGCTGACGAATTATACGGCCAAGAAGCCTGCCCCTGCAAAAGCGGCAAGCCGTCCGGCACCTTCAGCACCGAAACGGGATTCTCAAGGGAATTTCATTGAAAAGATGAAGAATTGGTTTAGCGAATTCATTTAAACAAACCAACCGAACAGATAAAGAAGTTCAATAAAATTCGCCCCGTCGTCCTACAACAACGGGTTTTTAACAAAATTGAGAAAAGCGTGTATGAATGAATGAGGAGGAACTTTCAAGATGCTCGAATTTGACTTGGATATGGAACAATTAGCGCAAATCAAGGTTATTGGTTGTGGCGGCGGTGGCAGCAATGCTGTAAACCGAATGATTGCAGGCGGAGTAAAAGGTGTTGAATTCATTACGGTGAATACTGATGCCCAGGCGCTACACCTGTCTAACGCTGATATCAAGCTACAAATCGGGGAGAAGCTGACACGTGGTCTTGGTGCAGGTGCGAACCCTGATGTAGGTAAGAAGGCAGCAGAGGAAAGCCGCGAATTGGTTGAGAATGCACTGCGCGGGTCTGATATGGTATTTGTTACTGCAGGAATGGGTGGAGGTACCGGTACTGGTGCAGCCCCTGTGATTGCTGAAATTGCTAAAGAATTAGGTGCTTTAACAGTTGGGGTAGTAACAAGACCGTTCTCCTTTGAAGGACGCAAACGCTCTTTGCAAGCTGAAGCGGGTATTGCTGCTTTAAAAGAAAAAGTAGATACACTCATTGTTATTCCAAATGATCGTCTACTTGAAATCGTTGATAAAAATACGCCTATGCTAGAAGCTTTCCGAACAGCTGATAATGTACTAAGTCAAGGTGTACAGGGTATCTCTGATTTGATTGCAACCCCTGGTTTGATTAACCTTGACTTTGCTGATGTCAAAACCATCATGACCGAGCGTGGATCGGCTCTTATGGGTATTGGTGTCGCTAGTGGAGAAAATCGTGCAGCAGAGGCCGCACGTAAAGCAATCTCCAGTCCATTACTAGAAACATCTATTGATGGAGCTCGTGGTGTACTTATGAACATTACGGGTGGTACTAGCTTGAGCTTGTATGAGGTAAATGAAGCAGCCGATATTGTTTCCTCTGCAGCGGACCCAGAAGTAAACATGATTTTCGGTGCGGTTATTAACGAAGATCTAAAAAATGAAATCCTTGTAACAGTAATCGCAACTGGTTTTGCTGATAACCAACGCCATGTTGCAGCGGCAACCCGCCGCCCGCAGGCTGAGCTACAACAACAAGCTACTCGTAGCGCAGCACCGCAACAACCATCCGTTCCTTCACGTTCTCGTGAAATGGAAGAAGACAAGTCTATTAATCTAAGCAACTTGGATAATCTAGACATCCCGGCATTCTTGCGTAATCGTCGTCGTAAGAAATAATCAATCAGATAAAATAGTGTAGAGGAAGAATAAAGCTTCATCTACAACTAACAAACATAGAAAAACCTTGTTTTCTTTAAAGAGAGCAAGGTTTTTTGTTATTTTATTTATAGCATATTAAATTAAAAAACTTTATTTTTGAAAAATGTTAATGAAGGCTGCTTCAGAAAAGGGAGCAGCTTTCATATGTAGTTGAATTGTCATTTTCATTTCCATCGAAATGTAGATGGGTCATAAAAGAGCTGAAAATAAGGTGGTTTTTTCATGTTTTAGCTGAGAAATCTTCCAGATGAAAGTGCTAGCTAAAAGATGTGTACCCCGTCCTAGGTAACCTATCAATAAATCATTAGTTGTTTCCTTTTCATCCTTTCTACTCTACTTTAAGAAATGAGTTTACTAGAATCTGCTGAGGGCTTTCTTTTTTATAAGCAAGGGCGATTGTTTTTAGGTCAGAATTCTATTGATCGGTAACCCAGCCTATTGTCAAGGAAAACAGGATTACCTCGCCTTGTTTTTTCAACAAAAAAAGGGAAAAAATACGGTCAAGTTTTGACAGACTTTACATATACATTGAGATATACTGTTTTTGCCAGACGGAGGTGAAGACAGTACATGGTCGTCTATCTGGATATCATTCTACTCCTGAATTTTGTAATTGATGCCTTATTATTATGGTTTACCGCTTTTTTTCGAAAAGAACGGATTATTTGGTGGAGATTGTTGCTTGCATCAGCAGTAGGAAGCTGTTATGTGGCCTTTTACTTTTTTCCAGCTTTTTCAGGAATATATGCGTGGTTTACAAAGCTACTTTTCTCTCTATTTATTTTATGGATTGCATTTGGTTTTAAGCGACTTACACACTTTCTACATCATCTGGCTATTTTTTATTTTGTTTCCTTTGTTTTTGGAGGAGGGGTATATGCCCTTACTCTATTGACTACGAGTCAACATGAAATCATCCAAGGCATCTTGGTGACTCATAACGATAGTTTTGGAGTAGGAACTAAGCCAACGTTACTGATCGTGTGTCTAGGGATTGTACTGGTATTTCTGCTAAGCAGGAAAAGCTATCAGTCAATTCAGGAGCCACGAAAAATAGAAGCATTTTTAGTGGAGGTAGAGGTGAAAATCTCCAGTCAAGTAATTATATGCCGGGGATTGGTTGATACGGGCAACCAATTACATGAACCCATAACGCGTATCCCAGTCATGGTTATGGAGTCTCGATTATTTGAACAAGTTTTGCCATTACCTATTTTAGAAGTAGCAAGAGAGGAGGGGGAGAAACTTCAGAGACTGGAGAAAATACTGGATGAACTTCCGCTACAGTGGCAAGGGAAACTACGCCTCGTACCGTTTCGGAGTGTGTCTAGGGGAATGGATTTCATGGTAGCCATTCGGCCGGAGCAGGTGACAGTAATACACAATGGGCTGCGCCTCGCTTCAGAACGTGTATTAATTGGGTTAAACCCCATTGCATTATCAGCAGACGGCAGATATGAATCGATTGTGCATCCCGCATTAATTCAACGCCAAGAAATAAATGAAGTCACCCATGATATTGAACCAGTTCAACCAGCTAACAAGATAAAAGGAATTCATACATCATCATTAGAACAGGAGGGCTAGCATGTACGTAAAAATTCGTCTATATGTCCAATTAATGTGGTATCGCATCTTGCTCAAAATTGGAGTGAAAGCAGAAGAAATCTATTACATAGGTGGCAGTGAAGCGCTTCCCCCGCCCCTAACACGCGAAGAAGAAGAAGTCTTGCTCGCTCGCCTTCCATCCGGTGATGGAGCCGTTCGAAGTATGTTGATTGAACGCAATCTACGCCTAGTTGTTTATATTGCCCGAAAATTTGAAAATACGGGTATTAACATTGAGGATTTGGTTAGTATTGGGACGATTGGTCTAATTAAAGCAGTGAATACTTTTGATCCTGAAAAAAACATCAAACTGGCTACCTATGCTTCTCGGTGTATTGAAAACGAAATTTTGATGTATTTGCGTCGTAATAATAAGATACGTTCAGAAGTATCATTTGATGAACCTTTAAATATTGATTGGGATGGAAATGAGCTATTGCTCTCGGACGTTCTGGGCACAGAAAATGATACGATCTACAAAAATATTGAGGATCAGGTGGACAGAAAATTATTGCATAAAGCGCTCGACAAGCTCTCTGACCGAGAGCGGGTGATTATGGAATTACGTTTTGGATTAGCTGGGGAAGAGGAGAAGACGCAAAAGGATGTAGCTGATCTCTTAGGTATCTCACAATCGTATATTTCGCGTTTAGAAAAGCGAATAATCAAACGACTACGAAAAGAATTTAACAAAATGGTGTGACGCATAATTTATGAACCTCTGGAAATACTGTTCCTATCCATACCAGAAAGTGGTTTTCACAAAACCATTTTCCCTGCCGCCCTGTTTTTTAATAAGGGATCATTTGCTCCTTTTTCTTGCATGCAAAAGTGAGAGGGCAATAAGGCGGAGTACATACGGATAGGGACTTTTTTTCTCTGAGGAGGGAATGGTGTGTCGCGCAACAAGGTTGAGATTTGTGGAGTAGACACTTCAAAGCTTCCGGTACTAAACAACAAAGAAATGCGGGAGCTCTTTGAACGATTACAGAGCGGTGAGCACTCTGCCAGAGAAAAGTTGGTGAATGGGAACCTACGTCTGGTGTTAAGTGTTATTCAACGGTTTAATAATCGGGGAGAATATGTAGACGATCTGTTTCAGGTGGGATGTATCGGTTTGATGAAGGCGATTGACAACTTTGATCTTGGGCAGAACGTTAAATTTTCGACATATGCTGTTCCAATGATTATAGGAGAAATCAGACGATACCTGCGCGATAACAATCCAATTCGCGTATCGCGTTCCCTGCGAGATATTGCTTATAAAGCGTTGCAAGTACGCGACAGTTTGACGAATAAGCACTCTCGCGAACCCACCATCGTGGAAATTTCTAGTGCCTTAAATGTATCGAAAGAGGATGTCGTGTTTGCTCTCGATGCCATTCAGGACCCCGTTTCTTTATTTGAACCGATCTATCAGGACGGAGGAGATCCTATCTTTGTAATGGATCAGATCAGCGATGAAAAAAACAAGGATATCTTCTGGGTTGAAGAGATTGCTCTTCGGGAAGGTATGCAACGTTTAGGGGATCGAGAAAAAATGATTTTGTCCATGCGCTTTTATGAAGGAAAAACCCAGATGGAAGTAGCAGAGGAAATTGGGATCTCGCAAGCACAGGTCTCAAGATTGGAAAAAGCGGCGATTTCCCATATGCAAAAGCATGTTCAATCCTAGCTGATATAGCACCCAAAGAATGAACGAAAGGCCAGTTCCCATTGGCAGAATTATAGCAGGCTTTATACCCATGCCTTGTTCAAGTGATAACATATTGCTTGAACAGGGCTATTTTTAATGGAACTACTTTTTAAAACGAAAGGCACATATACATAATAGCGAGGGCTTGAAGGCGAGTAGTTGAAAAGAAAGAGTGGTGAATTCCTATGGTGAAAATTTCAGAATTTCAAATCAAGGAAGTCGTTAACATTATAGATGGGAAGCGTTTAGGACAAATTTCTGATTTAGAAATCGATTTAAAAGCAGGGCGAGTTGAGGCGATTGTCGTTCCGGGTGAAGGCCGTTTCTTCGGATTGTTTGCAGGCTCAAATGAGTATGTTATTCCTTGGCGAAATATTGTTAAGATTGGGAAGGATGTTGTACTGGTTCGAGTAGAGGAACCCCTTAAACTGGAGTCCAAGCATGCTGATGAGGAGCTTTCCTAAAAGTTTGACGAAAAGCAAAACAGATATCACAAAAATCAGAGTGATTTACTTGCCCTGACCGCTACAAAACCAGTAAGATATTAGATAGGGTAATATGAGAGGAGAGCAGATACATGGAGCCATTTCAGTTAAACAATACGACTCACACTCTGCATCTAAAGAAATGGGAGTCTGCTTATCCTGGACTGACAGCAGGATTTACGACAAGGTGGGGGATACAGAATACGGATAGTCCACAAATGTGTAATATGGGATTACATGTGGGAGATGATCCTAACCATGTCATTAAAAATCGCCAACAACTAGCTGATCAGCAGGGATTTTCGTTTGAAACATGGACCTGCGCTGATCAGATACACGGTAATAAAGTAACCAAAATTTCTGCCGGCCAGATGGGAGCCGGCAGAGATAGTTTAGAGAGTGTCATTACAAATACAGATGGCTTATATACCACTGAGCAAGGGGTTTTCTTAACCTCCTTTTATGCGGATTGTGTCCCTCTCTTTTTTCTTGACCCAATCCGCAATGCGATAGGACTGGCTCATGCAGGATGGAAGGGTACGGTTTCCTTAATTGGACGGGAAATGATAGAGGCTTTTCGTCGGGAGTATCAATCCAACCCAAAGGATATCTATGTAGCAATTGGACCTAGTATCGGGGCCTGCTGCTATGAAGTGGACGAGCGCGTGATGCAGCAGGCTCGTACAGCGGCTTCTAGCTGGGAGCAAGCTGTACAGCCTAGTCACAAAACCAGTCATTACATGCTAGATTTACGCCGGTTAAATCAGGTAATAGTGGAAGAGGCGGGAGTTCCTGCCGATCATATTAGTACAACACATTATTGCACAAGTTGTCGCAACGATTTGTTTTTTTCGCATCGAAAGGATCGAGGGAACACAGGTAGAATGGCTTCATTTATTGGATGGAAGGAGCAAGCAACATGACTAGAATGGTAGCAAAAGCTACAGTTGAACAGCGTTTGGTCGATATCGAACAGAAAATATCGGCAGCTTGTAAACGGTCAAATCGTCAGCGTGAAGAGGTAAAAGTCGTAGCTGTGACGAAATATGTAGATACACCCGCAATCGGGGAAATTATCGCCGCTGGGCTAACCCACATTGGGGAAAATCGGATTCAAGATGCCCTTCCAAAGTACGAAGCGTATAAAGACAAGGCGGTTTGGCACTATATCGGTCATTTACAAACAAACAAGGTCAAAGATGTAGTGGGACGTTTTACTTACATACATTCCCTAGACAGATTATCGTTGGCTCAAGAAATAGAAAAACGTGCTAGTAAGCTAGGAATCGTTGTTTCTTGCTTTTTACAAATAAATATTTCCCAAGAGGAAACAAAATTTGGTTTACATCCAGATGATGTCTTGGCTTTTGTGAAAGAAATTAGTAATATGGAACACATAAGCGTTGATGGATTAATGACCATGGCACCGCAAACAGAAGACCCCGAAGAGATTCGGTACGTGTTTCGGGGCTTGCGCGAATGGCAACAACGACTCAAAGAATGTAATTTACCTCGTGTGACTGTCCAAGAATTATCCATGGGCATGTCTGGGGATTTTGAGATCGCAATTGAAGAAGGAGCCACGTTTGTGCGGCTGGGCTCCGTACTCGTGCAACCGGAATAGCAGAATAAGCGCGGCTTTGTCCGGAGAGGAGGAAGGAATTTGGGTGTCATGAATAAACTTATGAATTTTTTTGGTCTGGAAAATGAAGAGTACGTAGAAGAATATGTGGAAGAAGAGCGTGAACAGGAAGCTCCTCCTAAGAAAAATGGCCAGAAATCATCAGCGGGAAGCAATGTGGTGAGCTTGCATGCAGCCAGAGACCGGGAAGGTATTAGGCTCATGCTATTCGAACCGCGTCATTATAGCGATGCCCAGGATATCGCAGATAGCTTGCGAAATAGAAGACCTGTTGTAGTTAATTTACAACGTGTGGAGAACGATCAGGCAAAACGCATTATTGATTTCCTCAGTGGCACGGTCTATGCCTTGAATGGGGATATCCAAAAGGTAGGAGAACAAATTTTTGTTTGCACGCCTGATCATGTAGATATCCAGGGAACCATTTCAAGCGTAATAGTAGAAGAGTAAGACATCAAGTTACTGAGGTGAACAGATGTATACATTGGTTGCAATTATTAATTTTGCGTTTCAAATCTACTTTTACATGGTAATTGCCTATGTCTTTATGTCATGGGTGCCACAAATGAGGGAAACGTCTATTGGTCAATTGCTGGAACGATTGGTAGAGCCTTATCTATCTATTTTCCGCCGTTTCATTCCGCCGCTTGGCTTTATTGACCTATCCCCAATGGTTGCCATGATTGCATTGTATTTTGCTAGAGAGGGCCTATTTTCTTTATTGAGTAGGTTCTTGTAAAGAGAGCGATTTGTAGATGAGTATTTACCATCACTTTAAAAAAGAAGAATATCCATTCGTAGAACGAGCGCTGGAAATGCTAAGGCTAGTGGATGAGCGGCAAATCATACGCTTGACGGATTTCCTTGATCCACGCCAGCTTTTTATTCTACAAAGTCTTACTTCACAAGTACAGGACGTCAGAGTATCGGCATCCGGGGGATACGATGGTGCAGAGAGGGTACGTGCCCTGTTGCATCCTTCCTATATCGTACCTGAGGATGTCGATTTTGGCTTGCGCTTGTTTGAAATTAAAGGTAACCAACGTTTTATTGCATGGGAGCATCGGGATGTCATGGGGGCATTGCTGCATGTAGGCATAAAACGTGAAAAGTTCGGTGATATCTTGGTTAGCGAACACTCGTGTCAAACCGTGGTAGCCGAAGAAATAGCAGATTTTGTGCGAATGCAGGTTGCTTCTATCCATAGGATTCCCGTTAGCTTGCAAGAGATATCTTTTGCTGAACTTACCGTACCTGAGAAAAAAGGAACAAACAAAACCTTTACCGTAATGTCCGCTAGACTTGATGCTATCATTGGAGAGGTATGTAAGCTTTCGAGAGCGAAGGCGTTGCTCCCCATTCGTGCTGGAAAATGCAAAGTCAATCATAAAATCGTCGAAGACCCCTCGCATAGTATTGCTCAAGGTGATATGATTTCGCTTGGTGGCTTTGGTCGATTTGAAATTACAGAGGTAACCGGGCCAACTAAGAGTGGTCGTTTACGTCTGACAGCATTTATTTTTTCATGATTACGCGCATTTTTCCCGAGCCAAGGCAGGAATTTTTATAGAAACTGTCGAAAACATGGGGTAACTTGCCAACATAAGAAAACGGGGAAAGTGAGGAACTGTCTATGCCATTAACGCCTCTTGATATACATAACAAGGAATTTAGTTCCGGTTTCCGCGGTTATAATGTGGATGAAGTCAATGAGTTCTTGGACCAAATCATAAAAGACTTCGAGCTTATGATCAAGGAAAAAAGGGAAATCGAAGAGCGTATGTCTCTATTAACAGAGCGTTTGGACCATTATAAGAACTTAGAAGAGAATTTGAGCAAATCAATCCTAGTTGCTCAAGAAACAGCAGAAGAAGTGAGAAACAATGCTCGCAAGGAAGCACAGCTTATCTTAAAAGAAGCTGAAAAAAATGCCGATCGAATTATCAATGAAGCCTTGGCTAAATCACGCAAGGTAGCAATTGAGATTGAAGAGCTGAAAAAACGCGCTTCTGTCTATCGCATGCGTTTTCGCACATTGCTTGAAGCACAATTGGAAATGCTGGAAAATGGCGATTGGGACGATTTGCAAAAAATGGATTCCTCCTATGAAGGATAACTAACGGAATAAAGCATTGACGTTCTGTCAAAGATGGAATTATAATGTATAGCAAGTTTTTATTCAGTTTTTACCCATATATCAAACAACGATGATCGGGATAGTAAAGGTGCCAACATCCGTAACAGAGAGCCAGGCGGTGGTGAAAGCTTGGACGGAGCTGCTCCTCGAAAATCACCCAGGAGTTCATACCTGAAAGCGTCCAGCATGATGTGAGTAGGTGAGCGTTACATTCACGTTACGAATGAAATGAGTGGACATGAAACAGCAGGGCAACTTGCCATATCATGTTTATTAGGGTGGTACCACGGGAAGCTTTTCTCGTCCCTACGGGGATTAGAAAGGCTTTTTTTGTTGGAAAAAAATAGCTGTATATGCTAAATAGCCTGTAATCACCCGGCAATAAAACTGGTATCGTAACTATAATCAAGGAGTGAATACAGATGAGTATCGATTATGGAAAAACGCTTAACCTTCCAAAAACCGAATTTCCGATGCGTGGAAATTTGCCAGTTCGTGAGCCAGAAGTAGAAGCAAGATGGGAAGAAATGGACATCTATAAACAAGTTTTGGAGCGTACTAAGGATCGCCCAAGCTTTATTCTACATGATGGCCCTCCTTACGCGAACGGAGATATCCATATTGGTCATTCTTTAAATAAAACATTAAAGGATATTATCGTACGCTACAAATCCATGGCTGGTTTTTATGCTCCATATATTCCAGGTTGGGATACGCATGGCTTGCCAATTGAACAAGCGATTGTAAACGCACAAAAATTAGATCGCCGCAACATCGAAGTAAACGACTTCCGTAAACGTTGTGAAGAATACGCTTGGAGCTATGTAAATAAACAACGTGATCAATTTAAACGTTTGGGTATTCGTGGCGATTGGGAAAACCCTTATGTAACATTGCTGCCTGAATATGAAGCAGCCCAAATTCGAGTGTTTGGTGCCATGGCTACAAAAGGCTATATCTATAAAGGTCTGCGTTGCGTATACTGGTCTCCATCCTCTGAAACAGCATTAGCAGATGCAGAAATCGAATACCATGATAAGCGTTCTGCTTCGATCTACGTGCGTTTCATGGTGAAGGATGGAAAAGGTAAATTAGATCAGGATACGGGTGTCATCATCTGGACAACTACTCCTTGGACACTCCCAGCTAACAAGGCTATCTCACTAAATCCCGATCTGGAATATAGTGTAGTGATTGCAGATGGAAATAAATATGTAGTAGCTTCTGGTCTAGTAGAATCCGTAACAAAAGAAATTGGCTGGGAGCAAGTAGAGACTGTCCAAACCTTTAAAGGCTCTGATTTAGAAGGAATTGAGACACAGCATCCATTCTACGACCGTATTTCCCCAATCATTTTGGGTGATCACGTTACATTAGACGCTGGTACAGGTTGTGTTCATACCGCACCAGGACACGGGGAAGACGACTTTAACGTTTCTAAGAAATATAATATCGAAGTACTATGCCCAGTCGATCATGAAGGAAAGATGACACAGGAAGCACCAGGCTTCGAAGGCTTGTTCTATGAAGATGCTAATAAAGTGGTATCTGAAAAACTGAAGGAAAACGGAGCTTTGTTAAAATTAAGCTTCATCACTCACTCCTATCCACATGACTGGCGTACGAAAAAACCAATCATTTTCCGTGCGACAGAGCAGTGGTTTGCGTCGGTAGAAGGCTTCCGTAGCCAAATGCTTGAAGCTATTAAAGAGGTGAAATGGACTCCGCATTGGGGCGAGACACGTCTTGCTAATATGGTGGCAGATCGCAATGACTGGTGCATTTCACGTCAGCGTGTTTGGGGTGTACCAATTCCAATCTTCTATTGTAAAGCATGCAACGAACCAATTATCAATGAACAAACTATTGATCATATCGCTAACTTGTTTGCTAAAGAAGGTTCTGGCGTGTGGTTTGCCCGTGAAGCGGCTGATCTAATTCCAGCAGGATTGACTTGCGATTGCGGCTGCAAAGAATTCCGTAAAGAAACAGACATCATGGATGTTTGGTTCGATTCAGGTTCCTCCCATGAAGCAGTATTGCGTCAACGCGACAATCTAAGCTGGCCTGCTGATTTATATCTGGAGGGTTCTGACCAATATCGCGGCTGGTTTAACTCTTCTTTATCTACTTCAGTAGCTGTTCATGGCAAGGCACCATATAAAAGCATCCTAAGCCATGGTTTCACATTAGATGGTGAAGGACGCAAGATGTCCAAATCACTTGGTAATACGATTGTTCCAAAAGAAGTAACAGACAAGCTAGGTGCTGATATTTTACGCCTATGGGTATCCTCAGTGGACTATCAATCAGACCACCGTATCTCTGATGCGATTCTTGCTCAGAATGCAGAGGTTTATCGTAAAATCCGTAATACGTTCCGCTTCCTGCTTGGTAACCTAGCTGGCTTTGATCCAATGAAAGATCGAGTAGAGTACGATCGCCTGCCTGAGTTAGATCGCTTTATGCTGGCAAAAGCGGCAGAAATGGTAAAACGTACACGCAAAGCATACGATGAATATCAATTCCATACTGTATATCAAACTGTGCATAACTTCTGCACGATCGAGCTTTCTTCTTTCTATATGGATATCTCTAAGGATCGTTTGTATGTTGAAGCGCCAGATAGCGAAGAGCGTCGTGCAGCACAAACGGTTATGTATGATATCTTGCTTGACCTAGTGAAATTGTTATCACCGATCATCCCGCATACAGCAGATGAAGTGTGGCAGTTTATTCCAGGTGTAACAGAGGCGAGTGTACAGCTTACCGATATGCCGGAAGTAAATGAACAGCATTTATTCAGCGAAGAAGAGCAGGCAAGATGGACGTCCTTCTTAGAGGTGCGCGATGAAGTGCTAAAAGCAATGGAAGAAGCGCGCCGCAACAAAGTATTTGGTAATTCCGTCGATGCTAGATTAGTTCTTTATCCACACACGCAGGAAGTATATCAAGTGCTG
Organism: Brevibacillus sp. 7WMA2; assembly: GCF_010748895.1. Lineage (NCBI taxonomy): Bacteria > Bacillati > Bacillota > Bacilli > Caryophanales > Paenibacillaceae > Brevibacillus > Brevibacillus sp. 7WMA2. The sequence continues at coordinate 2,384,262 of NZ_CP048799.1, read as the reverse complement.
ATGGATATGGAATATTTAGCAGATCTGTTTATTGTAGCTGATATTGAAATGCATGAGGCTGGCACGGAGGCACCTACGGAGGCTGTTAAGCTTGAAGGCATTTCCGTAGTTGTCCTTGCAGCTGAAGGTGGAAAATGCGAACGCTGCCGTGTCGTAAAAGAAGATGTAGGCACAGTGGAATCGCACCCAACTACATGCGAGCGTTGTGCTACGATTGTTGACGAACACTTTTCACATGTGACGGAGTAAATTTACTTGGTCACATCGTTTCCAAGCGAATTACATTGATTTTACAAAGAACGTTCTTATTAGGGAAAAAAATTCCCTAGTAAGAACGTTTTTTTGTGGGGCATACTACCAAAACGAGAGCTCTACACTTTTAAGTAAGGATGGTGTCCAGATGGATAAACAGACGCTGGCTCATGTTAAGCAGAGACTCCTGGATGAGAGGGAGAGCATAACAAAACGTTTAGAGGAGAACGATCACTATGGTATGAAAAGCACTATGGGTGAAACTACCTCCGAGCTTTCCACTTATGATAATCATCCTGCAGACATTGCTTCTGAATTGTTTGAGCGGGAAAAGGATATTGCCTTGTACCAGTTGGATCGGGAAACATTAGGCGAGATAGATCAAGCATTAGAGCGTATGGATGCAGGAACATATGGCATTTGTACTGTCTGCGGAAAAGAAATTCCAGCCGAAAGATTAGAAGCCCTGCCGCAAGCACTAACATGCAAAGAACATGCTCCATCTCCAGCTGTTAACAATCAGCGTCCCGTTGAGGAGCAGTTTATGAAACCAGCCTTTGGACGAACTTCGCTGGATGAAAAAGAAGCAAATTCCTTCGATGGCGAAGATGCATGGCAAATTGTTGAATCATGGGGAACCTCCAGTACGCCCTTTTCTTTCCAAGACACGGATAAAACAGATTATAACCATATGTATATTGAGGCAGATGAAGCTGATGGTTATGTAGAAGCCGTGGAGCAGATTGGTTACACCGATATGTATGGCTATCATGGGCCAGACAGTGTTCATTTTATGCGGAGCCATACGTATGATCGATACATGGATCAAAACGAGGGAAAAGGGATATTCATATCGTATGACCAGTATTTAGATGATTTAGCTAAGCAGGAAGCCGATGAGGATATTGATGATCTTAGCAACCTGTAAGATGGAGGTATTTAGTTGATTATCGAACGGATCGAGACATACCCTTGCCTTCACCGGTTACGTGAGCCTTATGGGGATGCAAATGGCTACAAAAAGTATCGTTCCTGTTACATGATTAAAATCGTGACATGCTCGGGACTGGAAGGGTGGGGGGAATGTATTGATTGGTTACCCACGCTGGAGGTGGGCTTTCGCAAACGAATTATTCCCTATTTAATTGGTAAGCAGGCAACAAAGAGAAACAAGCTGGTCACTGTTGTGAAAAAGTGGCATCAACGAGCCGCTACTGCCGTTAGCATGGCCTTAATAGAAATTTTGAGTAAAAGTGGTGGGCTCCCCATATGCGATTTATACGGAGGAATGTGGCGGGACACCATACCTGTCTATGCTTCATTGCAATCGTATCGGGATACACCTTACTGGGAGCAGCAATCTTGTAAACAAGTAGAACAGGCTTTACTTGATGGCTTTCGAATGGCCAAAATTAAAATTGGCGGGAGAACAATAAAAGAGGACCAAGCTCACGTGAAGCTCTTAATGGCTAAGCTTGACTCTCAAATGTCTTTTGCCTTGGATGCAAATCAGAGCTATGATGTGGCTAGTGTGGGAGCATGGCAGCAGCTTTTTTCAGAATGGAGGAATCTGTTGTGGCTAGAGGAGCCCATGCCGATGGATCGCTTGCATGATTATGTTTTATTGCGATCTAAGCTTTCCATTCCATTAGCAGGTGGAGAAAATCTCTTGCATGTAAGGGATTTTCACAATCTATGCCAGCTTGGAGCGATTGATATTGCCCAGCCTGACCCGATGCATGAGGACGGAATCGATGGGTATCGACATACGCTATCAACTGTGCGTAGTTTTGGCTATCGTGTGTCCCCACATGTATTTGATGGTGCTTTAACAAGGCTGTATGCATTGTTTGCCCAAGCCTGTCTGCCTGCATGGAGCAAGATGACAGGAGATGAAATCGAACCAGTTGAATGGGATATCATGGAAAATCCCTTTGCCAAACTAATTCCTCTCTCTCCGCACCAAGGGATGGTTACGCTGCCAAAAGGAGTGGGACTTGGTATAGAGATCGATACCGACATCCTAGCACACTATAGCTGGGATGGTAGTATATATCAGGCCTAAGTACATTTCATGATTACGTTGATCGTTTAAGAAAAGAGGACGTATGATGGCTCAAGCGCAAAATAACAAGAAAAACCTCATAGGATTAACAGGTGTTCCATTGGTTATGGTACTTGGAAATTCAATGTTAATTCCCATATTGCCAACAATGAAATCGGAATTGCACTTAACTTCTTTTCAAACCAGTTTTTTAATTACTGCTTTTTCTATTGCGGCCGGAATCATTATTCCATTGGCTGGCTATCTATCTGACCGATTTAATCGCAAAGTGGTCATAACGATCGCTTTAACGTTATATGGCGCAGGCGGATTGCTTGCAGGCTTAGCGTCCCTATGGTTAACCAATCCCTACTGGTTAATTATTTGTGGAAGGGTGTTACAGGGAATAGGTGCAGCGGGAACATCACCCATAGCTATGGCTTTAGTAGGAGACTTATTTGATGGTGCCTCCGAAAGTAAAGCGCTTGGACTATTGGAAACCTCTAACGGGTTGGGTAAAGTGTTAAGCCCAATTTTAGGCGCTCTATTCGCCTTATGGACATGGTACGCAGTCTTTTTAGCTTTTCCGGTCATATGTGCAGTAGTTCTAACTATTTTTTTGCTATTGGTAAAGGAAAAGAAGCAAAACAAGCAACCCAAATCAGTTAAAGAGTACCTTGGCTCGATTGGCCAGATATTTAAACAAAATGGAAAATGGCTCATTCCAGCCTTTTTTATTGGTAGCATATGCTTGTCTACGCTATTTGGTGTGCTTTTTTATCTATCGGATTTATTGGAGGAGACCTATCAGATTGATGGTATTCTAAAAGGTGCCTTTTTAGCTATTCCCCTGCTGGCTCTGAGCATTATGGCATTTATAACAGGAGCTATTATTAAAAAGAGACTAACGGTAATGCGCTACTTTATTATTGCAGGGATGCTCTTACTGACCATTTCTTATGCTGGGGCAAGCTTTGTTTCTAACGTGTACTTCTTAATAGGAATTCTTGTATTTGGTAGCGTAGGAACCGGCATGATTCTGCCCTGCCTCAATTCTATGATCATTGGAGCGGTTACAAAGACAGAGCGTGGTATGATTACGTCTTTGTATAATGGTGTCCGGTTTATAGGAGTAGCGTTGGGGCCTCCGATTTTTACGTGGTTATTGGGATTTTCGACGAAAGTTATGTTTTATTCGATTGCTTCTGTCACGTTACTATTTGCTATAATTGCATTTTTTACTATAACGCCGCAAAAGGGCAGCAATTCTCAAGGAGCTTCGCAGGAGGGAACTGTTAAAAAGGAATCTTCAGCAGACGGGAATTCAATGGATTCGTCAAAATCAGCAGGTACTAAAAGTGAAGCCGAATCCTCTGCCAAGGAAAAGAATCTTTTGGATCAGAAGGCTTTGGATGAGATGACTTTGTTATTAGAAATGCGAGAGGAAACAAAAGATCAGCAAAAACAGGAGCAATTGAAAAAGGAACTGGGTTTTGACCTAGGAGATTTGTTTGAAAAGCTACTTACCAAAAAAGAAAAAGACAAAACGAAATAGATGCTTAGCCTCCAGGTTTTGGAGGTTTTTTTGTATTCTACTATTTCTATAAAAAAATGACTGCTAACAAAAATAAACAAAAGTAAAAACAAGGGTGGTTCTATTGACATTTCAAGTAACGATGATATGATAATGTATAAATTGAATCCGATAATTTTATAACAACTTCTTATCAAGAGCGGTGGAGGGACTGGCCCTATGAAACCCGGCAACCTTGATTCATTCAAAAGGTGCTAAATCCAGCAGAAGTATTTCTGAGAGATAAGGAGAATGGCAGATACATAGACATGAAGCCCTTCTTCTTAGAGAGAAGGGCTTTTTTGCATAGGTTTTTCACAGACAAATGAATCACAAAGGGCGGTCAAAGAGGAAAAAATGTATCCTTGCAAGCATATAACCAAGTATTCCGATATAAAAATAGGGTATTAGAGAAAAGTGGGGGAACTTACGTATGTATCTGTTAAAAAGAATATGTACCATGCTCATAACATTATGGATTATTGTGACACTAACCTTTGTCATTATGCATCTTATACCGGGTGATCCATTTGCTACTGATTCGCAAATGCTGCCGGCTGATGTCGTCCAAAATATGCGGGAAAAATATAATCTGGATAAACCAATGGCACAGCAATATTTGTTATATCTAAAGGATTTGGCCCAGTTGGATTTAGGACCTTCCATACAATCAAAATCACGTGATGTAAATACATTGATTGCTTCTGGATTTCCTGTATCGGCAACACTAGGTCTACAAGCGTTATTTTTAGCTTTATTTCTTGGTATTTCCTTAGGAATTATCGCAGCCCTTTATCATCATAAATGGTTGGATTACGTTTCGATGTTTATTGCGATCATAGGGATTTCTGTCCCAAGCTTCATCCTGGCTCCACTGCTAATCAAATTAGTTGCGGTTGAGTGGAAGCTTTTGCCGGCTGCCTCCTGGGGATCATGGAAACATTCAATCCTGCCGTCTGTTACATTAGCGGTCGGTCCTATGGCTATTATCGCCCGCTTTGTTCGGGCTAGCATGCTTGAGGTTTTTAGTCAGAATTACATGAAGACGGCAGAGGCAAAAGGCTTACCTACGTTTGCAATCGTGGTAAAGCATGGCATTCGTAACGCCTTGATACCAGTGTTAACCTTTATCGGTCCGTTGTTTGCAGCGCTGATTACGGGCACGTTTGTAGTTGAAAAAATCTTTGCCATTCCAGGCATTGGCAAGTATTTCGTAGATGGCATCTTTAATCGTGATTACCCAGTTGTGATGGGAACAACGGTTTTTTATAGCACGGTCCTGATCTTGTCGTTGTTTTTGATCGATGTGTCATACCGACTGGTGGACCCAAGAATTAAGCTAACGAGCAAGGGGGACTAACAGATGGCGCAATCTTCACTGCATTCTGAACAAGATCATCTTTTTCGACCTGTGGATAAACGAGTTTTTGAGAAGCATCAGATAGATCGTCCTAGCCTAAGCTATGGCAAAGAAATGCTACGAAAAATCATACAAAACAAGCTGGCGATGCTTGGTTTCAGTTTATTAATCCTTGTGGTCATGCTTTCGCTGATCGGTCCACATCTAGTAGCCTTCAGTCCAGAAAAACAAGATTTGATGCTTGGAAATCTCAAGCCTTCCGGTACTCATTGGTTTGGGACAGATGATTTAGGACGAGATATGTGGGCGCGCACCTGGGCAGGTGGACAGATTTCTCTTTTTATCGGCTGTATCGCAGCAACCATCGACTTATTGATTGGCGTAGCTGTCGGTGGAGTCTCGGGTTATATGGCAGGACGCGGTAGGGTAGGGGATCGTATTGACAGCATCCTGATGCGTATTGTCGAGGTTTTATATGGCATTCCTTATTTACTGGTTGTGATTTTATTGATGGTGGTGCTAGAGCCTGGACTGTCCACTATCATTATCGCCCTTTCTGTTACAGGCTGGGTTGGCATGGCTCGTTTGGTACGTGGTCAGGTCTTGCAGTTAAAACAACAAGAGTTTGTACTAGCGGCCGAAAAGCTAGGAACCTCACACGCCAAAATTATTTGGAAGCATCTGTTGCCAAATGCCTTAGGAATTATCATCGTGAATCTGACTTTTACGATACCTCAGGCGATCTTTGCTGAATCCTTTTTAAGCTTTCTTGGTTTAGGGGTACAAGCACCGAGTGCTAGCTGGGGAACGATGGCTAATGATGGTATAGGCGTGATTTTAAATGGCCAGTGGTGGAGACTGTTTTTCCCGGGCTTATCTATTTCACTAACGATGTTTGCCTTTAATGCTTTCGGAGATGGCTTACAGGATGCACTTGATCCTAAAAGTAAAAAGTAGAAGGGAGGGATAATCATGGGACATTTGCTAGAGATAGATGAGCTGGAAGTTGGGTTTACGACATATGGCGGTGAGGTTAAGGCGGTTCGTGGGATTTCGTTTTATGTGGACAAAGGAGAGGTGGTAGCCATCGTCGGTGAGAGCGGCTGTGGCAAATCAGTTACAGCGCAGGCAATCATGGGGATGGTTAAGGCAGGAAGCGGTGTTAGGACAGAAGGCTCTATTCGCTTTGCTGGACAGGAAATGACAGGTTTGTCTAAAAAGGAATTGCAGGAGATTAGGGGTTCTAAAATAGGAATGGTGTTTCAAGACCCAATGACATCACTAAATCCTACGATGAAAATCGGCAAGCAAATTGCGGAGGGCTTACGAAAACACCAAGGGCTCTCCCAACAGGCGGCACAGCAAAAAACGATTGATCTGTTGCGGCAAGTAGGCATCCCAGAAGCAGAGAAGCGCTATCATCAATATCCGCATGAATTCTCGGGAGGAATGCGCCAGCGGGTCGTAATTGCGATTGCGATTGCCTGTAATCCACAGCTATTGATCGCTGATGAGCCAACAACCGCATTGGACGTGACCATTCAAGCACAAATTCTTGACTTGCTGCTTGAATTACAACAAACAACCAGTACCTCGATCATTATGATCACGCATGATTTAGGAGTCGTTGCAGAAGTGGCTCAGCGGGTGGTAGTGATGTATGCTGGAAAAATCGTAGAAACAGGGACAGTCGATGAGTTATTTGAATCGCCGGGACACCCGTATACAAAAGGGCTATTAGACTCGGTGCCAAAGCTGGAACAAGCCGGGAAGCATCGATTAGTCCCGATTGATGGAGCACCACCAGATTTATTTGCTCCGCCAAAAGGATGTCCATTCGCTCCTCGCTGTCCACATGCGATGGAAATTTGCCTGGATCATCTCCCGCAACCGACCACATTTTCAGCTACACATCAGGCGAACTGCTGGCTGCATGACCCAAGGGCTCCACGCCAACAAGAATGTAGAGTAGCAGGGAGGGAGTGAGAAATGGTGCGAAGCTTAGAAGTTACAGAAGAAAAAGAACAATCTGAAACTCTGTTGAAATTACGCAATGTAAAAAAATACTTTTCCTTAGGCTCTGAGCAAACAGTGAAATCGGTCGATGACATTACGCTGTCTATTAAAGCAGGCGAAACCTTTGGACTGGTGGGCGAAAGCGGAAGCGGGAAATCAACGCTGGGACGCACAGCGGTCGGATTGTACCAGCCTACAGATGGACAAATTCACTTTGCAGGGAAAGACATCACCACCTATAGTCGGCAGGAAAAGCGTGAATTCAATCGGAATATGCAAATGATTTTCCAAGACCCATACTCCTCCTTAAATCCGCGTATGCGAGTAGGTGACATTATCGGAGAGGGGATGGATGCTTATGGCATTGCGAAAGGGGCTAAACGTACAGAGCGTATCTATGAGCTTTTAGAAAAAGTAGGTTTGCGACCAGAACATGCAAAACGATATCCTCATGAGTTTAGCGGAGGACAGAGACAGCGAATCGGGATAGCCCGAGCCTTAGCAGTAGAGCCTACCTTTATTGTGGCAGACGAGCCTATTTCCGCTTTAGATGTCTCGATTCAGGCACAGATTGTCAATTTATTAGAGGATTTACAGCAGGAACGAGGACTAACCTATTTATTCATCGCACATGATTTGGCGATGGTGAAGCATATCAGCGATCGGATCGGCGTCATGTATTTGGGTCAGATGATGGAGGTTGCAGACAGTGAGACATTATTTCAGGAGCCGCTTCATCCATACACACAAGCCTTGTTGTCGGCGATCCCAGTATCATCAACAGCAAAAAAGGCTAAGAAAGAACGTATCGTGTTAACAGGTGAGCTACCAAGTCCGTTGCAACCACCAGCCGGATGCCCGTTTTCCACCAGATGTCCTGTTGCAATGCCGATCTGTCGAGAAGCTAAACCAGAGTGGAGGGAGGTGAAGCCGGATCATTGGACGGCTTGCCACTTGCACCAGTAAGAAAAGAGAGATAACGAGGAGGAACCATCAGTGAAAAAACTTTTATCGCCAGCGTTGGCCATTCTATTATTCCTAGTACCAACTCTGACTGCTTGTGGAAATCAAACAGGTACAGCGGGTACGCCTGAAGCAGGAGCTAGTGTTAAACAGGAATTGACAGTAAATTTGGCAGGTGAACCATATTCACTTGATCCTGCCATTGCGACGGATACGAAATCCTTTTGGATTATTGATCATCTATATGAGGGGCTATATGCCTTTGATAAGGAAGGAAATGTGGTAGAGGGAGCTGCTAAAAAAGTAGAGATTTCTCCAGACGGAAAAACCTATACCTTCACGATTCGTGACGATGCGAAATGGTCTAATGGTGATGCTCTGACAGCCAAGGACTTTGAATATTCCTGGAAGCGTGTCTTACATAAAGAGACGGGGGCTACTAATGCATTTTATCTGTATTATATAAAAGGTGCAGAGGCCTATAATAAAGGGGAAGGTAAGCTAGAAGATGTGAAAGTAAAGGCAACAGATGACAAAACATTGGTAGTGGAGCTGAATGCACCTACTTCCTATTTCCCAAAAGTAATGATGAATAATGTTTACTTCCCTGTAAATCAAAAGGTTGTGGAAGGAAATAAAAATTGGGTAGCAGAAGCAAATACCCTCGTATCTAATGGAGCTTATCAATTAGCTAGCTGGGAACATGACAGTCAATTAACGCTAACAAAGAGTGAAACCTACTGGAACAAATCGAATATTAGCATGGATACACTACATTTCAAAATGGTGCCAGATGCAACTACTTATTACCAAATGTACAAGACAGGTGAGCTAGATATCATTGATACGTTGCCAATCGATGCTATCGAACAAGAAAAGAACAATGCGGAATATGTAAGTCTACCTAAATTTGGGACTTATCTGTATACTTTTAATGTGACGCAGGAGCCATTTACAAATGCTAAAATCCGTCGCGCCTTTGCCTTAGCTGTCGATCGTGATCAATTGACGAAGAATGTGACTAAGGCAGGTGAAACACCAGCATTCGCTTATGTGCCACAGGGTGTTAAAACGGCTGGTTCTGATTTCCGTAAAGAAAAGCCAACTTATTTCACGTTTGATCCAACTGAAGCGAAGAAGCTATTGGCTGAAGGGATGAAGGAAGAGGGCTGGAGTAAACTACCTGCGGTCACATTGAAGTACAATAATGCACAAAACCATAAAAAGGTAGCCGAAGCTCTGCAACAAATGTTTACAAATAATCTTGGCGTCGATGTGAAGCTAGAAAACCAAGAGTGGAAAACCTACATTGATACCTACAAACAAAGTAACTTCCAGATGGCTCGCATGGGCTGGGTTGGTTCTTTCCTTGATCCGGTTGCAATGCTTGATTACTATCTAGGCGAGAGTCCGAATAACCAAGCGAAATGGGTCAATCCACAATTTGACGAGTTAATGGAAAAAGCCAAAGTAGAACAAGATGAAGCAAAGCGTAATCAATACCTACATGAGGCTGAAGATGTTTTCATGCAAGACTTGCCTGTGCTTCCACTCTTCTTCTATTCACAGAACTATTTAAATACCAAAACCTTAAAGGACGTCACATACAGTGTTTATAAGAATCCAGACTTGCGTTGGGCTAAAAAAGGAGCAGAGTAGCAAGTAGGGCTAGCATTAGAGTAAATGCTTTTATACGTATACCTGACATCTTAGGTCTGCTTCTGCCCCAAGAGGAGCAGACCCTCTTTTTTCATACAAAACACATGCTTAAAGACTAGAGAACAATAGAATAGCAAACATGGTTCAGCCAATACCAGCAAGATAAAGGGTTCACCAGTGAAGGAGATTACTATGGATACAATTATGGATACGCTGTTTCTAACAGGCTTACTCCTAGTGCTGGGAGGAGCGATTATTTATGTATGGATAAGCAAGTTTTTTGCCACGTTTATGAAGGGATTTTATCTATTAGGTAGCACTCTATTTAAAAAGTCAAAGGCACTTCAGCAAATTGACGAACAGATGTCTGAGGATACAAATCTGCAAGAATGGAAACGAAAACGAGCAAGGCAACTGATGGCGCTCCTGTTAGTGGCAGGGATGCTTTTGATCATCCTATCGCTGATTTGGGCTGGCATCCAGTTGTCATGACACCATATAGTTAATAAGTAGAGCAAAATACGTAACGAAAAGGGGAGCATACATATGTCAGAAGCAGTAACAATCATTACAAACGCTACTATCATCCTAGGCAATGGGCAACAAATTGATTCAGGCAGTATTTTATTGGCAGAAGGAAAAATTAAGGCGGTAGGGAAAACAGAAGAGATTGCAGAGCAAATCAATCAGCTAAAAAATCAATACAAGGAGTCCGTTACAATCCATGCAGAAGGAAAATATGTTACACCGGGACTTATTGATGTACACACACATCTTGGTGTTCATGAGGAGGGTATCGGAAGAGAAGGGCATGATTATAATGAGACGAGCTCACCAGTGACACCATATGTAAGAGCGTTAGATGGAATTAACCCTTTTGAGCGAGGCTTTCTTGAGGCTCGAAAAGCAGGTGTAACAACTGTTCAATCCATGCCGGGCAGCGCTAATGTGATCGGTGGCGAGATGGTTGTCCTAAAGACGGCAGGGACGATTGTCGATCACATGATTGTTCGTGAGCCCTCTGGAATGAAAGCAGCTTTTGGTGAAAATCCCAAGCGTGTCTTTGGCGCTAAGGACAAGGCACCTATTACACGGATGGGGACTGCTGCATTGTTTCGCCAGGAATTTATAAAGGCGCAAGAATATTTGGAATCTAAAGAAAAAGGAGAGGCCGTGAAACGTGATGTAGGCCTAGAAAATCTGGTAAAGGTGTTGAAGCGAGAGATTCCCTTACGTGCCCATGCTCATCGTGCTGATGATATTGTAACAGCACTTCGCTTAGCAGAGGAATTTCATATTGAAATCACAATCGAGCATTGCACAGAGGGGCATAAAATCGCGGATTTCTTAATAGATAAAGGGGTCAGTGTTTCCGTGGGGCCTACTCTTTCCTCACGCTCCAAAATTGAGCTAGCAGATAAAGGCTTCCATACCCATCTTGCCTTGGCAAAAGCAGGTGTACCTTTTAGCATAACCACAGATCATCCTGTTGTAGGTATCGAATACTTAGTGACCAGTGTAGCGCACGCTGTAAGCGATGGTTTGGATGAAGCGTTAGCTTGGCAAGCTATTACACTGCAAGCTGCCAAGCATCTAGGGGTAGAAGAACGTGTTGGTTCTTTAGAGGTTGGAAAGGATGCTGATGTGGTTATCTGGAGCGGGCATCCGTTTCATATACAAAATAAAGTAGAAAAGACATTTATCAATGGTGAACTGGTGTATGAGCGTGTAGAAAACTAAGCAAAATGAAGCAGGTGAATTATGATGAAGGTAGATCAAACACAGGCCGTCCAGATGGGGACGGATCGCACTGAGTCAGAGCTGGAAAATAGAATCATTACCTACGTAGAACAAAACAAGCAGCAATTTATTTCGGTTAGTCATGCGATTCATGAGCATCCAGAGATCGGCAATGAGGAAGTGTATGCACAAGGGGTATTAACAGCATTATTAGAAGAGGCGGGCTTTCAGATTGAAAAAGGGGTGGCTGGTCATCCTACAGCTTTTCTTGCACGTAAAAAGGTAGGGGAGAAAACAGGACCTACGCTAGGATATTTAGCTGAATATGATGCCCTGCCAGGTCTAGGCCATGCGTGTGGCCATAATATTATTGGGACAACAAGTGTGCTTGCAGCTATAGCGTTGGGTGAAACGCTCCAAGAGACCGGTGGAGAGGTGGTAGTGTTAGGAACGCCGGCGGAGGAGGGCGGTCCAAACGGCAGTGCAAAAGGCAGCTTTGTTAAACATGATTTGCTGAAAGGAATCGACGCATGTATGATGGTGCACCCATTTAGTCACAATCGTATTACGGGGACAACCCTCGCTGTCATTCCGCTTGATTTCGAATTTATTGGCAAGGCGGCTCATGCAGCGGCTGCACCAGAAGAAGGGATCAACGCACTGGATGCTGTTATTCATTTGTTCAATGGGATCAATGCTCTGCGTCAGCATGTGACGGCTGATGTCCGTATTCATGGAATTATTACCCATGGGGGAGACGCACCGAATATTGTACCTGAATATGCTAAGGCCAGATTCTATATTCGTGCGGCAACGCGTCACAGTTGCCTGAAAGTGACGGAAAGAATCAAGGAGATTGCCCAAGGAGCGGCATGTATGACGGGTGCGACTGTCAATATTATTGCTTTTCAAAATGAAGTAGATGATATGGTGCTTAATCGAACGTTTGATGGAGTGTTTCAAGCGCAAATGGAACGGTTTGGTTATTTGGTAGATACGCGTCATCAGGCGGGTCTTGGCTCTACCGATGCAGGAAACATCAGCTACGTGGTCCCAACCATTCATCCCTATATTAAAATTGGCTCAGAAGAGTTGGTCTGTCATACAGATGCGTTTCGTGAAGCAGCCAAATCCCCAGAGGGTGACGCGGCACTGATTGTGGGCGCTAAGGTATTGGCTTTGACAGGTTTTACCCTAATGACGAACGAGGCTGTGCTGACAGAGATTAAACAAGAATTCTTTCAACGAAAACAGGAGCTAGCCCTACAGTCGTAAGCGACTGGGGGCAGCTCCTGCTTTTTTATATGTAACGATCACAGTTTTTTGTCAAGCCGTGCTAAAAGTGGAAGAGCATAGCGTATATTTATAAAATTTCGTACTAAGGTTATTCGCTATCCCATCTCGCACAATGCTGGTAAGATTTGATTCTGTTAAAATTCATGCCAATTCAGGTGAAAATTGTGCAAAAATAAATTTCCTCAAAAAATACTAAGAAATGTAATCCTGTTGTGACGGGGATATGTTATAATTTTCCTACTACAATAGCTTCCTATCTCAAAGGTGGTCGGCTCACCCCTAGAAAAGATATGCCAGAGGGGGGTGAGAACATGGAGGTTTATCAAGCGCTGTCCCTGATGTTTATGTTTGGGATGTTCCTGTTAGCTTTGTTAACCTACCTGAAAAAGAAATGACCTCATGCTGTGCACAAAGCACAGGAGGTCATTTCTTGTCTATAGCTGATGAGCTGATTCATCGAAGAGAATCAACTATTGTAGAAGGCTGTGAGTGCGGCAACACTCACGGCTTTTTCTATATTACCATATGCAAGTAACTACATTTTAACACAAAAGGGACAAGGTGACTAAGCCTGTCCTGAAAAGACGCTACGCTTAGTTTATTTGATATAGCCTAAGTCACGTAAATGAGCGATGGTCAGTGGATAGACATCGTCTTTTACAAAAGCGCTATATCGCTCATCTGAACGCAACTCCTCGGCTGTTGGAATTTTATCACTGATAAATGCCCCGCCAACCGATCCTTCTATAATAGAAGCGACCTGTCGTTCCACCTCTGCTACATAAATATCTTTCACAATCGAATCTCCGACCGTATACTGACCGATTTTTTTGATGGCGGATAAGTGATAGCCTGTTTCTTCGTACGTCTCTCGAATGGCAGCGGCAATGCTTGACTCGCCGGGCTCTACTTTGCCACCGGGAAGCTCATATCCTCGTTTGGTATGGATCGTGAATAAAAGCTTGCCTTGATAAAAAGGAAAGACGAGGACGTGCTTAGCCTGCTCCTCTCGAAATTCCGCCGGGTCAAAGCTTAACGTCATGGGTACGCCTGTCGTATCGTAAAAAGTGTCCATGTTAGGCCTCCTTGGCATGCAAAGCAATGTGTTTTGCGGTTTTCATAGCCTGACCGATGGCAAGTGAAAGACTAGCATAATCACTTCCATTTGTAATATCTCCAATGGCATAGATCCATTCATGAGCAGTGCGCAGATGCTCATCAACCGTTAGAAATCCGCCCATTTTATCCACTAATTCTGCCACCGGGCTACTATTAGCAGCGATACCAACACGAGGTAAAATCCAGTCAACCTGCAAGCGATGTATCTCTTGGTTGTGCGTTTGTAAATCAACAGAGCATCTATTGCCCTTTGATTGTGCCGCTTTTACCTCCGTTTCCATCCAAATGGTCACGTTAGGTAGTGAAGTGGCTTTTTGTACCCATTCTTGTCGACCGCGAAATTGATGATTACGGACGGCAAGCCAAATATGATGTGCGTAGGCGGACAGATTACAGACACTTTCTAAGGCACGATCTCCACCGCCAATCACCAGAATATCCTTTTGATCTAATAAATGAGCCCCCGAGGATGTAGAAAACTCTGGACCTAACACATGGGCCGAAACCTCTGCAAGCTGTGGTAAGTGAACAGGACTCACCCCTGTGGCAACAACTACATAATCTGCCTGATACGAGGTTTGATCTGTATGTATCATTTTGGTTTGATAATCAATGCTACGCAGGCATTCTTGATAGCGAATAGGGATTTGCAATACTTGCACACTTTCGCGTAAGTCTGTCAGCAATTCCTCTCCATTTGCATATAGTTTGGGGGGGAGGTCCCAAATGCGATTATGAATATAGTGAATTTGACCGCCAAGCGAATCGCTTTGTTCTATTACGAGGCAAGAAAGCCCAAGCCGTTTGCACCAAATCGCAGTGGAAATACCCGCCATTCCAGCGCCAACGATCAGCACTTGAACATGTTTCAATTTCATTTCCCCCGCTTCTTGCTAAGATGGTTGCTTCTCTTCATTATAACAAATATCACTGCACTGGGGGATACATTAAGCAAGCATGTTCCTAAAACCACAATGGATTCCTCCTACAATGAGATTGTCTAAGCGGGCAAAACACGGTAAACTAGAAAACAGTTTTTTTACTAGATCAGAAGAATAAAGCTATTGATAAAAGGGAGCCGTTTACATGAAAGTCATTATCGCTGAAAAACCTGATCAGGCCTCAAAGCTCTCCAGCCCATTTGCACATAAAAAACAACAAGGATATATTGAAATCGCTCCACATCGTTTATTTCCACAGGGAGCATTGGTGACTTGGGCTGTCGGACATATTTGCGAATTAGTTCCACCAGAAGATTACAACCCTACTTGGAAAAAGTGGAGCATGGAGACACTGCCCATGATACCGGAACGTTTTCGCTATCAGGTAATGAAATCAAAGGCCAAGCAGTTTACGATCATTAAACAACTGCTAAAACGCTCAGATGTCACAGAAATCATTCATGCGGGTGACGCAGGGCGTGAGGGTGAACTCATTATTCGTACGGCTATCGAGCTTGCTGGTGTAAAAAAGCCAATGAAAAGACTATGGATTTCCTCCTTGACGGATCGTGCAATTGTGGAGGGATTTGAGCATGTATTAGACGAAACACACACTCGTAATCTGTATTATGAGGCCTACAGTCGCTCCTGTGCAGACTGGCTTATTGGTATGAATGCTTCTCGGATTTATACAATTCTCTTTAAGCAAAAGGGTGTTTCGGATGTATTTTCTGCAGGACGTGTACAGACTCCTACTCTAGCACTCGTTGTCAAAAGGGAAAAGGAGATTGCTAATTTCAAATCAGAGCCATTCTGGGAAGTGATTGCTTCCTTTACCATAGAAGGAAAGAAATATGAGGGGATTTGGCAAAAGGACGGAGAATCCCGCCTGTTTGACGAGCAAATGGCTGCACGCATAGCTCAATTCTGTGAGAAAAAGCCTGCTAGTGTGCAGGAGGTTAAGAAAGAACGCAAGGAATTTTTGCCACCCTTCCTATTTAATCTCTCATCCTTGCAGGCAACCGCTAATAAGATTTTTAAGTTTTCGCCTAAAAAGACGTTGGATGTAGCTCAACAATTATATTTGAAGGGATTTTTATCTTATCCGCGTTCTGATTCCAGCTTTGTTACACCAGGAGAAGCTAAGAGTTTTCCAGAAATTTTGTCCAAGCTGGCTAAAAAGAAGGAATTTCAATCATTCTTTCCTGCGCCAATTCATTCAGTAGCAAATAACAAACGCTATGTAAATGAAAAGAAGGTAACGGACCACTACGCTATTATTCCTACCGAGCAGGTGCCTCATTTGGACAAGCTCTCTGCTGATGAACGCCATATTTATGATTTGGTGGCACGTCGTTTGATCGCTGCTCATTATGAGCCGGCGATTTTTGACTATACTACGATTACTACCTTGGTGGATGGGCGAGCAACCTTTATCAGTAAGGGAAAATGTCAGGTGCAAGCAGGCTGGCGAACCGTGTTATTTCAAGGTCAGGACGAGGACGACAAGGATAAGGATGAAGAAAAGCTACTGCCGCCTGTTGAAAAAAATGAAACAGGGAAGGTAAGCCGTGTAAAAGTCAAAGCGGGCAAAACCCAACCGCCGAAACGCTATACAGAGGGTCAATTAATTACGCTAATGAAGACCGCAGGTAAGCATTTAGAGAATAGCGAGTGGGAAAAGGTTTTGTCTAAAACCGAGGGGCTTGGTACAGAGGCTACACGAGCGGGTATTATTACCATGTTAAAGGATCGCAAGTATATCGAGGTGAAGAAAAACCAAGTATTTGCCCTAGAGAAGGGAAGCTTATTAATTGATGCCATTGGAGATAAGATTCTCGCTTCTCCAGAGATGACGGCTCGCTGGGAACAACGGTTGGCCGAAATTGGGCAGGGGCAGGCTTCGGCGCAGGAATTTATGGAGCAAGTCAAAAAATTAGCGTACAAGATTGTTCAGGATGCTACCGAGCAATCTGCTACATGGGACTTTTCCGGTATGGATATCGAGGCGATGCCTAAGCAAGCCTCTACGTTTACTCTAGGGAAAAAGATAGCGGTTTGTGCTGGATGTAAGGGCTCGATTGTAGATAAAGGAAATTTCTATGGCTGTGATCAGTATAACAAGACGGGGTGTAAAATCACTTTACCGAAAAAATTACTCGGCAAATCCTTGTCTGCCACCAATGTGAAAAAACTGATGGAGCAAGGAAAAAGCGGATTAATAAAAGGCTTTAAAAAAGGTGACAAGACGTTTGATGCCTATTTGAAATGGGATATAGAGAAAGCGCAATTCCAATTCGAATTTGAAGCAAAAACAGCTTCTTCGGGTGCTAAGGAGTATAAAAAACCAAGCTCAGGAGCAACGAAAGGGAAAAAGATTACAGAAGCGCTATATTCTACTGAGTAGAAAAGAATAAAAGTAGGCAAAGTAACAAACAAGAAAGAAAGGGGGTGTGATGTATGAATCAAGCAAGACCGATTTCCGTTAACGATCGAATAACATCGATTGATACCGTTAGAGGCATTGCGATCCTGGGTATATTTCTGGTGAACTTACCAGCTATGCTAGGAATCCAACCGCTTGACACAAGAGGATATACCCAAGGCGTCGATGCCGTGTTTCGTTTTGGTTATGACTTATTTATCCAGACAAAATTCTACTCCTTGTTTGCCTTTTTATTTGGATTGGGGTTCTATCTATTTATGAGTAGAGCAGAAGCGAAAGGGTCGCGGATGAGGTCCCTTTTTTCGATGCGTCTAGTTGTGCTGTTTCTTCTGGGATGCCTGCATTTTCTGCTTTTGTGGTACGGTGATATTTTACATATGTATGCATTAGTGGGCTTTTTACTTTTATTTTTTTATCGTCAGAAGGCATCAGCCTTGTTTGTGTGGAGCATTTTTTTAATGGCTCTGTTTATGTTGTTTATCTGGTTTGCTTATTCCGGGGATATTGATTTAGATCAAACAGTGCTACTAGAAGCTCCTTGGTTTAATGGACTAGAGGATTATACACAAAAAGTAAGTCAACGCTATGAAATGCTAAGTGGCATCCAGATTCTCAATGTAATTATCTATATTCCTGAATTACTAGGACTTTTTTTGTTGGGATTGTGTGCAGGAAAGATCAACTTTTTTCAACGTGTGCATGAATGGAAACGTGGATTGCGCATCACTCAGATTGTCAGTCTGGTAGTAACGATTCTATTGTTTATTCCGATGTTTCGTTATTATTTCAGCCATGAAGTCTATGTGTCTGAAGAAATTCAAAAGTACATTCAATTGACGGGGAAAACTTTGTTCGTCTTTTATCTCGTATCGATTGTTCTGCTTCTGGAAAACAAACGTTTTCGAGCAAAAATGCAAGGCTTCACATATGTGGGGCGCATGGCATTAACCAATTACTTATTGCAGACATTGGTCACAGTCCTGTTGTTTTCCCTGTTTATTCCTAATACGGCAGGAATTCCGCTATGGATTGGATTTATATTTTGTATTACGATCTATCTATTACAGATCATGTTTAGTAAATGGTGGTTATCTCAGTATGCCTTTGGACCAATGGAATGGCTGTGGCGATGTGCAACCTATATGCAAAAACAGCCACTACGGCTGAAGCAACAAACCCGTGAACGATCATAGATAGAAGGCAAAAAACTAGTTGAAATCTAATGGTTTATCATCTATAATGGCATTATCTTTTTTAATAAAATAATAAAATCCTCATCATATCTGGTGAGGTAGAGGTTGCGGTATTTAAGAGTATGCTGGACGAGACCCAGAGATGTTGTAGACTCCATCAGAAAGGAAAGACCGCCGAAGCTTGTACAAAGACTCTGTGATGTACAGGCTGGGGCTGTTTCCGAAAGGGACAGAACTGTCACGTTTATTTGCCGAATAAGCGTGTTGTGCTATCTTCATGGAAGGTATGATGCGGGTTACGTATAAATCCGTCGACAGATTCTACAATGACGGATTTTTTATATTCCCACTCCTTCCTTGCACGTATCTTTGAAAAGATAAGGAGTGTTTTTTTATGTCTCAAGCAACAACTGGGAATGAAAGTGTAACAAACATATCGACAACTAGGGATGGAGGACAGCCTCAGGAATTGAAGCGCGGTCTAAAGGCTCGACACCTGACAATGATCGCTCTTGGCGGTTCTATTGGTACGGGTTTATTCCTAGCAAGTGGTGGAGCTATCTCTCAAGCAGGCCCTGGTGGTGCGATTGTAGCATATGTAGCAATTGGTATTATGGTATATTTCTTAATGACCAGCTTGGGTGAAATGGCAGCTTATATGCCGGAGTCAGGGTCTTTTAGTACCTATGCAACAAAGTTTGTAGATCCTGCTCTTGGCTTTGCATTAGGATGGAACTATTGGTATAACTGGGCTATTACGATTGCAGCCGAGTTATCTGCCGCTACGCTTTTAATGAAATTTTGGTTCCCGAACAGTTCATCCTTATTATGGAGCGGCTTATTTTTAGCCTTTATGTTTGGATTAAACTATCTATCTGTAAAAGGATATGGGGAGTCAGAGTTCTGGTTCTCGATGATTAAAGTAGCAACAGTTATTATTTTCTTGGTAGTTGGTATCTTAATGATTTTTGGCATCATGGGCGGAGAGGCTGTAGGCTTTACGAACTTTACCATTGGCGACGCTCCATTCCATGGCGGCTTTATGGCAGCCCTTGGTGTATTTATGATTGCTGGATTTAGCTTTCAGGGTACAGAATTAATCGGGGTAGCGGCAGGAGAGAGCGACGATCCGCGTAAAAATATCCCAAAAGCCATCAAGCAAGTGTTCTGGCGCATTCTGTTGTTCTATGTTTTTGCCATTTTAGTTATTGGCTTGCTGGTACCCTACACTAGTCCGAATCTGGTAGGTGGAGAAATAGAATCGATTGCTCTGAGCCCGTTTACAATGGTATTTGAAAAAGCAGGCTTGGCATTTTCTGCCTCTGTGATGAACGCTGTTATTTTATCGGCTGTATTATCCGCGGGTAACTCTGGTATGTATGCTTCTACACGTATGCTGTGGGCGATGGCGAAGGATGGGAAAGCACCTAAATTTTTTACAAAACTAAACCGCCGCGGTATTCCGATTTACTGTTTGTTAATGACAGCATCAGTTGGGATGGTTGCTTTCTTCGCTTCTTTTTTTGGCGATGGGGTTGTTTATGCATGGTTGCTTAATGCTTCTGGTATGTCTGGCTTTATTGCTTGGTTGGGCATTGCAATTAGCCACTATCGCTTCCGTCGAGCGTTTGTAGCGCAAGGGCATAGCTTGAGTGAATTGCCTTTTAAAGCAAGATGGTTCCCATTCGGTCCGCTATTTGCTTTTATACTGTGCATCGTTGTGATTATGGGGCAGAATTACGAGGCATTTATTGGAGATAAAATTGATTGGTACGCTATGATGGTATCCTATATCGGCATTCCGATCTTCCTTGCTTTATGGTTGGGATACAAATGGATTAAGAAAACAAAGGTTGTGAAATTGCACGATTGTGATTTTAGCAGTGCACATGTAAGAGACTAGCTTGTAGTCCTTTTATATTGCTCATAGTAATCAATACAGGAAAAACCACTTCTCAAGCAAAAGGAAGAAATTCTGAGGCTTGTGAGTGGTTTTTTCTATGCTTCTTGAACGTTTCCACTCCTCGTAAGCTTCTTGTCCATCGATTTTTCTTTTAAAAAAATTTAGTAAATATAAAAAGTTTGTCGAACTAGCATTCTCTATGCCGAACGTTTTAGCTGGTATCGACAAAAGAAGAAAAGTTATGCGTTCAGCGTTCGACATGATTTGAAGGCAAGCTCTTTTATACTTAAAAGCAATGAGTTAAGCAGAAAGGAGCACAACCTTCATGATTACAAGAATCCTACAAATGCGAGCACAATCCCTATCACTGCAAGAAATCGCTACAAGGTGCGAGATGACCATTGGCCAAGTGAGATACCAACTTCACAAATTTGGACTGAAGTCGCAGGCTTACAAGGAGAGCTGCCAAAGCGTAGCAGAGGAGTCCTTCATTAATTTGTTCATGGGAAAGGTTGTTAGCCCACCTTTTTATCCTGCTGTCTACCCATTGGAAACGGACAGAGGGGAGAGCTATACAACTCAGGAGAAAGACTTTTTAGCTGAACAAACCCAAGGGCAAGCTATCTTAGAAGAGAAGCGAGTCCCTTCTATAGCTGTTATTCCAACGGCACCTGACACTGTGTATATCCATTGGTCTATTTCTAAATATCGCCTGCATATGATTGCGGGGTACCTAAAGGAAGAGTGGGCGAAAATTACACAAGGAATTCGTCTTTATGAGGTGGAGGAAGGCATATCCTCTAATAGGGAGGTGGGGTATAAAGACGTGTATATGAATGAAGAAGCAGAAGCAGAAGCAGAAGCCTGCTACGTTGAACATTTGCAAACAGGGAAACAATACGTAGCCGAGTTTGGTCTTTATGCTTCTGGGCAATTTTGTCCTATCATGCGGTCTGAGAAAGTGAGATTGACAGGTTACCGGTACGCCGTTTGGTAAGAAATTAGGAAAGACACTCCTTGAAACGTCTAGTGCAGAAATAAGGATCTTCATGATAGAGATGTAAAGCGGCCAATGGGTCGCTTTTTTATTTGTTTCTGTTCCCAAACCTTCTATCCTACTATTTCCCTTCATACAGTAAAAATGGAGTATTTGACGCGACTACCTTGTCTAGCATGGAGGGAATCAAATGAAAAAACAGATTGTTTTTGGAACAGACGGCTGGAGAGCTGTGATGGCCGATCAGTTTACGATGGAAAATGTACGGGTCGTGGCAAAAGCAATTGCCTGTTATACAGAGGAGAATGGGTGGATCGATCGGGGAATCATCGTGGGATATGATACTCGTTTTATGGGACGAATGTTTGCGCAAGAGGTTGTACGTGTGTTAACTGCTCAGGGCATACTTTCCTTCTTGGTAAGTGAGCCGACCCCCACCCCTGTCGTGGCCTTTGGCGTCAAGCATTTTGGGGTAAGCGGCGCGGTGATGCTAACAGCTAGTCACAATCCCGCAGAATACAATGGAATCAAATATATTCCCGAATATGCAGGGCCAGCTTCTCCTGAGATTACCCAGCGCTTAGAGGTGTTGATTCAAGAGATTGTAGCAAGGAATGAACAGATAGAGACGCGCTGCATGGAGGAGGCTAAAACTTGTAAGCTATATCAGCCCATTCACTTAAAGCCTCATTATGAGGCACATATTCGCAGACTTATTCGCATGGATGCATTACAGCAAGCAAACTTAACCGTTGTCGTAGATGCCATGCATGGAGCAGGGAGCGGATATATGAGTGCTCTATTGCAGGAGGCCGGCGTTGCGGTGAAAAGCATCCGCGAAGAAAGAGATCCGTTATTTGGCGGAGGCCTACCAGAGCCCAATGAACATCATTTAGCGGAATTGTCTCGTCAAGTGTTGGTCGAGCATGCGGATTTAGGAGTAGCCAATGATGGAGATGCGGATCGATTTGGAATCGTGGATCGACAAGGGAGGTATTTACCTCCAAATGAAGTGCTTACGCTACTTACCTACCATATGGTCAAAAACCGAAATGGTCAGGGCAAAGTCATTCGTACAGTAGCCACCACTCACCAGCTAGACCGGATTTGTGAATATTATGGATTGGAAATAATCGAGACCCCTGTCGGATTTAAATATATTGGGGCGCAGATGCTCAAGGGTGATGTGCTTATTGGCGGCGAGGAGAGCGGGGGAGCCAGCATTCTGGGACATATTCCTGAAAAGGATGGAATTTTAATAAATTTATTAATTGCAGAAATGTGTGCAGTCGAGGGAAAGAGTTTAGACGAAATTAAAACGGATATCCACCGCCAATTTGGACGCATGTATAGTATCCGACTAGATATTCGCTTGAAAGAAAAGGAAGCTTTTTTACGCCGTTTTAAAGAGAAGCCTCCACATGCGATCGCTGGATATGCTGTTGAATCGATTCATACATCGGATGGGTTTAAACTGTTACTAGAAGGTGGACATTGGGTATTGATACGCCCATCCGGTACGGAGCCCTTGCTACGGATTTATTGTGAGGCAACTGGATCAGAAGAGTTAGAAAGGCTGAAAGAGGCAGTAAGAGATTGGTTTGAGGAAAGCATGTAATTAAACAAGGAAAAGCTTTATCCCAATAAGAAAACGCTGAATGGAAAGGAACCGGCTTCTCGTGAGTTGGTTTTTTTCTCATGTCAGTTAAAAGTATGCAGGTCAAATCAATTGCATGGCGAAAAGTTCTTTCTAGAAAAAATTACACTACTAAAGGAACAATGTTTCTCGCATCTTTCTTTGTTACAATAAAAATAAAGATGTGATAACGAAGAGAGGGTACCGATGAAATTGGAGCAGGAGCTTTTAGAACGTTTTTTAGAAGAAGTAGTATTGGACTCACCTTCTCCCTATGACCCTGTGCAAGTCCTTTATGCTCCTCATCCATGGGAGATTGTTGGAACTGGTAATTATGCAGGTGTATTCTGTCATCCGGATTACCCTGACGTTGTTGTTAAACTGTACGCCCCAGGAAAACCGGGAATCGAAGAAGAGAGTGAGGTATATCGTCGTCTGGGCGAATCAAAATATTATCCGATTTGTTATGAGAAGGGCGAAAATTATCTAGTAATAAAGCGGATGCGAGGAATCTCGTTGTTTGATTGTGTCCGCTATGGAATCCCGATCCCTGAAAATGTAATTAAAGAAGTAGATGAGGCATTGGATGAAGCGAGAGCGAAGGGCTTATATCCTCAAGATGTGCATGGTAAAAATGTTCTTATGTATCAAGGACATGCCTATATCATTGACGTGAGCGATTATATCCATCCAGGAGAAGATCGCAAATGGAAGGATATTAGAAGCGCATACTATCGGATTTATTACCCTTATCTAAAAGATCGTCGGATCAAGATTCCGCTATGGGCGCTTGATCTGGTGCGCAAAGGGTATCGCTTTTATCGGAAGCTAAAGGGGTTGACCTCCTTGAAACATAAAAAGCAACATAAAAAGAGACATAAAAAGAGCTCGATCTAATAAACAAGCAGGAAGTTATTGAAAAAAATTGCCCAACTGATTTTGCCTGTGGTACAATTTGCGGTGTTACTCTACGCCATTTCTGTAAGGAGGCTGTTATGTATTTCTACTACATAATTGCGCTCGCGGTTATTGCCTTGGATCAATGGACCAAGCATCTCGTGGTGAAGTATATGGAATATGGGGAGTCAATTCCTTTGATTGAAAATGTATTCCACCTTACTTCTCACCGTAATATGGGTGCTGCGTTTGGTATGCTCCAGAACCGTCGTGTGTTTTTTATTATTATTACTACTCTAGTTGTAATTGGGATTATCTATACTCTTTACAAACAAGGAAAAAGCAATCCGCGTATGTCCTTTGCCTTATCGCTTGTATTAGGCGGAGCCATCGGTAACTTTATTGATCGAGTTTCAACGGGACAGGTAGTGGACTTTTTACACGCTGTTATTATCAACTTCCCAATCTTTAATGTAGCCGACATGGCTATTACGTTTGGTGTAGCCGTGATGCTGATTGATATTTTTATGGAATCTCGCAAGCCATCACATTCTTCCAGCAAGTAAGAGCATACTATCATTAGAATGAATATATTTAGGAGCTTATAGATGACAGAGCAAACTTTCGAACGTTATGATTGGACAGTGGAAAAAGAAGAAGCAGGAGAACGCATTGATAAATTTTTGACTATGCAAGAAGGAGAATGGTCTCGTTCTCAAGTACAAGCATGGGTAAAAGAAGGACGAGTTACGGTCAATGATGCTCCGATTAAAAATAATTACAAGGTAGCAATGGATGACGAGATCAGCTTGCGTGTGCCACCTCCAAAAGAGTTGAAGATCGAAGCGCAAGCGATGGATTTAGACATCGTCTATGAAGATTCCGATGTCGTGGTTGTAAACAAGCCACGTGGCTTAGTCGTGCATCCAGCGTTAGGTCATTATACAGGAACATTGGTCAATGGTCTCATGTATCATTGTAAGGATTTATCAGGTATAAATGGTGTGATGCGCCCGGGTATCGTTCATCGTATTGATAAAGACACGTCTGGTTTATTAATGATTGCCAAAAACGATAAGGCACATGCGAGTCTAGCAGCTCAATTAAAGGAACATACCGTTAATCGTAAATATGTGGCTTTGGTTCATGGAGAAATTCCACATGAGATGGGGACAATCGATGCTCCAATTGGACGCGATCCTAAAAATCGCCAACAGATGGCGGTTGTCTTTGGCAATAGTAAGCCTGCTGTCACTCACTTTGTCGTATTAGAGCGGATGAAGGATTTTACCCTTGTGGAATTAAAGCTTGAGACAGGACGCACCCATCAGATTCGTGTTCATATGAAATATATTGGCTATCCGCTAGCAGGTGACCCCAAATACGGCCCACGAAAAACGCTGGATATTAATGGGCAAGCCTTACATGCGAAGACACTAGGATTCATTCATCCGAGTACAGGCGAATACATGGAATTCGAGGCTGAGCTCCCACAGGAACTGCAAGCAGAAATTCAGTTCATACGTGAGCAAAAAAGTTAAACGTGTTGACAGATATAAAAAGGTATGACATAATCATTCGTAACAAAAGGTAACCTTTAAATCCAGTCCCGTGAGGCTGGCAAGGGCGACGGTGAATAACGCAGATATAGTTGGGATGGTTATGCCCTTCTTTATGTGCGCACGAAGCTTCTTGTCAGTGAGACAAGAAGCTTTTTTTGTGTCAGACCATCAGGAACAACACAAGCTGGCAGATAGTAGCCTCCCGAGTCTTGTAAAGGTCATCTACTTCTGCTGAAAGGAGCAACTCCAATGAACGAAAAAAGCATTATGATGGATGAAGCAGCGATTAGACGGGCCTTAACTCGCATTGCTCATGAAATTATTGAACGCAACAAAGGCGTAGAGGACTGTGTGATCATCGGTATTAAAACTCGCGGAATTTATTTGGCAGAACGCTTAGCCAAACGAATCGAGCAGATTGAGAATGTGAAGCTTCCCTTTGGTGAATTAGACATTACGTTATACCGAGACGATTTGACACATAGGTCTTCAGACGCTGTTGTTCATGGAGCAAAACTGCCTGAGATTACAGGGAAAAAGGTCATTCTGGTGGATGATGTGCTGTTTACAGGACGTACGGTTCGGGCTGCTCTGGATGCCTTAGTGGATCAGGGACGCTCGAAGATGATCCAGCTCGCTGTATTAGTGGATCGTGGCCATCGTGAGTTACCTATTCGACCTGATTATGTGGGCAAAAACCTTCCTACGTCCCGATCTGAAATTATTGCTGTACAATTGCAGGAAGTAGATGGAACAGATAAGGTTTCACTGATGCAAAAAGAAGAATGAATCGCCAACTATATATCGCCTCTTTAAGGCTAATCCCGTGAGGTTAGCAAGGGGACTCGATCTAACGCTGGAGGTATGCGTACCTCTGTGCTTGGACCTGCCTCTTTGTGTACCCACGAAGAGGTTTTTTTGTGCAAAAAATTAAGAAAGCAGGGGAGAAAATGAGCAAACAAGATTTTGTAGACGTACATGAAACACCAGCTTTGACTCGTTTATTACCACTTAGTATTCAACACTTATTCGCCATGTTTGGGTCCACAGTACTTGTTCCAATCTTAACAGGTTTAGATATATCTGCCGCACTGATTGCCAGTGGATTAGGCACCCTGATTTTCATGCTGATTACGAAGGGAAAAATTCCTAACTATCTTGGTTCTTCCTTCGCTTTCATCGGCCCCATCATTACCGTGACAGCAACATACGGGCAAGGAGTTGCCTTGCTGGGCTGCTTCCTATCGGGACTGGTTTATGTCCTAGTAGCAGCCATGGTACGAAAATTCGGGGTAGGCTGGCTGGATCGCTTACTCCCACCCGTTGTGATAGCTTCCATCATCGTAGTTATCGGTTTGAGCTTAGCAGGTGTAGCTGTAGACATGGCTACAAAAGTAACGGTAGAAGGAAAATCAGTAATCTCGCTAACTTCCATTGAAATCTCCTTAGTCACATTGCTGGTAACCATTATTGCTGCGGTTATGCTGCGCGGCTTCTTGTCACTGATTCCCATCCTACTTGGAATCATTGGCGGATACGGCTATACAGCTCTACGACATGCGGATTTGATAGATTGGGCTTCCATTACAAAGGCTCCCCTTTTTATCAGCCTGCCAGAAATGTTTTCGCAGCACTTGCATGTTGGCCTGCTGACAACTGCCATGACGGATAAAGGAGCATGGTTATCAGCTCTGATTATTGCACCGATCGCGTTTGTCTCCTTAACCGAACATCTAGGCCATTTATTGGTAACAAGTAAAATTATGAATCGTGACCTAATGAAGGACCCTGGCTTGCATCGAAGCTTGCTAGGTGATGGTGTAGCTACCGCGGTTTCCGCCTTTATCGGTGGACCACCTAGTACGACTTATGGTGAAAACATGGGTGTTCTAGCAATCACAAGAGTTTATAGTCGAGCAGTTATTGCCCTAGCCGCAGTATTCGCGATCTTATTCTCCTTCTGCGGAAAAATCAGCGCGTTTCTCATGACCATCCCAACGCCGGTACTAGGTGGCGTCTCCATCGTACTGTTCGGGATTATCGCATCCCAAGGCTTTAGGATGTATGTTGAAAATAAAGTCGATTTTGCAAATAAACGCAACATGATTATCGCTGCTTCCATACTTGTAACGGGAATCGGCGGGTACAAAATTAGCTTCGAGGGAGTTACCTTCTGGCAAAGCTTCCTAACGAACCTAACGATTGATAATGTAGCATTCTCAACCTTCATAGGAATTTTTCTGCATGCGATCTTGCCTGGAAAGGAATCTGCGATGGGCGAGGCGCACAAGGATCAGGTAGAGTCAGCAGCATAAGCATTATGACAAACCATACGGGCAAAGGAGTGGGGAATAATGAAAAATCTGCTGGGAATCAAACACCTTGGTAAAGATGAGATCGAAGCAATCTTGCGAGAGGCCGAATATTTTGCAGCAAGGCCAAATGAACAGATTAACCTCTTACAGGGACGATTTGTAGCAAACTTATTTTTCGAAGCAAGTACACGTACCCGCTTTTCCTTTGAAGTAGCGGAAAAACGTTTGGGTGCTCATGTACTGAATTTTAGCGATATCAGCTCTTCTACTACCAAAGGTGAGACAATTTATGATACTTTGCGAACGCTTGAATCAATGGGAGTAGAAACGGCCGTTATTCGCACCGGACAAAATGGATTATTTCATGAGCTTGCGAACGAACCAAATTTAAACCTGCACCTTGTAAATGCAGGGGAAGGCACGATGGAGCATCCAACGCAATGCTTGCTGGATTTGCTTACAATGAAGCAGCATCATGGGGGCATTCAAGGGTTAAAGGTAGCTATCATAGGAGATTTGCGCCATAGCAGAGTGCTCGGCTCGCATTTAGATGCATTACCGAAGCTCGGGGCCAACCTTATGATTACAGGACCAGATCAGTTGATGCGAGATCAGACAGCCTTGCCAAAAGAGGTACGAGTGGTAGGGATGGAGGAAGCAATAGCAACAGCGGATGTGGTGATGATGCTGCGAGTGCAGCTAGAACGTCATACAGGCCAGCTCTTTTCTTCTAAAGAAACGTATCATCAGGCTTATGGATTAACTAGAGAACGCGCTGCCATGATGAAACCAAATGCCATCATTATGCATCCGGCTCCTTTTAACAGAGGGGTGGAGATTGATGGACAACTGGTGGAGGGTAAGCAATCCGTTATCTTCCCGCAAGTTACAAATGGAGTAGCTGTTCGAATGGCTGTAATTGCGAAATTGATGACAGGAGGAATAAGCACATGGGAATCATCCTTAAAAATGGCAAACTGCTAAACGAACAAGGTGAACTTTCGATCAAGGATCTGTTAATCGTAGAAAATCGCATTGTTAAGATCGGGAGCAACATTGAGGCGGAAGCAGATCATGAAGTGGTGGATTTAAACGGACACTTCATAGCCCCAGGTCTAGTGGATGTACATGTGCATTTCCGCGAACCAGGATTTGAAGCGAAAGAGACCATCGAAACAGGCGCTCATGCGGCAGTGGCAGGCGGCTACACTACGGTAGCCTGCATGCCGAATACACGCCCAGTGATCGATCGTGTCGAAACAGTAGAATTCGTTCTTCATAAAGCAAAACAAGCTAACCTGGCACGGGTTTTACCCTACGCTGCTATTACCGTACGTCAGCTTGGGGTGGAGCACACAGACTTTGCGGCTCTACAGCAAGCTGGAGCCTTTGCACTAACTGATGATGGGGTAGGAGTGCAATCCACGAAAATGATGGTAGAAGCAATGCAAAAAGCGAAAGCGTTAGGAATGTCTGTAGTTGCCCACTGTGAAGATAACGACCTGTTGCCTCCCGGTGCGGCATTACATGATGGAGTGACTGCAGCTAAGCATGGGCTACCAGGTATCCCGTCTGCTTCAGAAGCTGTGCATGTCGGCCGAGATATTCTACTAGCAGAAGCCACGGGGGTTCACTATCATGTATGCCATATCAGCGCAAAAGAATCCGTGCGACTTGTACGCGACGGGAAACGTGCAGGTATCAACGTTACCACGGAGGTAACCCCGCATCACCTATTGTTATGTGACGAGGATATCCCAGACAGCCTAGATCCTAATTGGAAAATGAATCCGCCGCTTCGCTCTCGTGAGGATCGTGACGCATTGATCGCTGGATTAAAGGAAGGAAGCATTGATATCATTGCTACCGATCATGCACCGCATACCTCGGAAGAAAAAGCAAAGGGATTAAAGCGGGCTCCATTTGGAATAGTTGGACTAGAAACGGCATTCCCACTCCTTTA
The DNA here is from genome assembly GCF_010748895.1 of Brevibacillus sp. 7WMA2. NCBI lineage: Bacteria > Bacillati > Bacillota > Bacilli > Caryophanales > Paenibacillaceae > Brevibacillus > Brevibacillus sp. 7WMA2. The sequence goes on along the minus strand of NZ_CP048799.1, from coordinate 2,354,387 downwards.
TACGCATCTTGTAGAAAAAGGAATACTCACCCTTGCCGAGCTGGTAGACAAAATGGCTACTAAACCAGCGGAACTGTTTGGGCTACCCTATGGAAAAGTAGAAGTAGGAGCAATTGCCGACTTGGCAGTGTTTGATCTTACGACTGAGAAAAGCATTAATCCCGATCATTTTAAAAGTAAAGGAAAAAATACACCATTTGCGGGTTGGTTATGTAAGGGATGGACTGTACTCACTATGGTAGATGGAAAAATTGTATACAACAATTAGGGATAAGGGGGATAACGGCATGAAAGCACGTTTGATATTAGAAGACGGAACGATTTGTGTAGGAAAAGCGATGGGGGCCACCAATGAAAGCATTGGTGAGGTGGTATTTAACACAGGATTAACAGGCTATCAAGAGGTATTATCCGATCCCTCTTATTGTGGACAGATCGTCGTCATGACGTATCCCTTGATTGGTAACTACGGGATTAATCGCGATGATTTCGAGGCGGTTCGTCCGTTTATCCATGGCTTTGTTGTACGAGAGCATTGCGATATGCCAAGCAATTGGCGCTCGACACAAACCCTGCACGAGCTCTTACAGGCATATGAGATTCCGGGCATTTCCGGTGTAGATACACGAATGTTAACACGTAAAATACGTCATTTTGGAACCCTGAGAGGATTGATTACAACCAGTGAGCGTCCAGCCGAGGAATTGCTTGCTCAGTTGAAAAGTACGGATGTCATGACCAATCAGGTTGCCCAGGTATCAACAAAAAGCATTTACTCCAGTCCAGGTAACGGTGATCGCGTCGTCTTAGTAGACTTTGGCTGCAAGCATGGCATTATGCGGGAATTATCCAAGCGAGGATGCGACATTGTAGTGGTTCCGCATAACGTCACCGCAGATGAAATTCGCCGACTACAACCAGATGGCATCTTGCTGTCTAACGGCCCAGGCGACCCTAAGGATGTACCGCAAGCTATTCAGATGGTGAAAGAAATTCTCGGAGAATACCCATTATTCGGAATATGCTTGGGTCATCAGTTGTTTGCTCTGGCAAGCGGAGCTGACACGGAGAAATTGAAGTTTGGTCACCGTGGCGGGAATCATCCCGTAAAAGAATTGCTAACTGGACGTACATATATCACGTCCCAAAACCACGGCTATGCTGTAAACGAAGCTTCCGTTATTGGAACAGAATTAGAAGTGACCCATGTTGCTCTAAATGACGGGACGATTGAAGGATTACGCAATGCGAAAAAGCAAGCCTTCTCTGTTCAATACCATCCAGAAGCAGCACCTGGACCGTATGATTCAGGCTATTTATTCGACCAATTCCTAGACATGATGAAACAATCCAAGGAGGAGAAATGGTATGCCAAAAATAGATAATCTGAAAAAAATTCTGGTGATTGGCTCTGGTCCTATCGTGATTGGACAGGCGGCTGAGTTTGACTATGCAGGAACGCAGGCTTGCGAAGCATTAAAAGAAGAGGGGATGGAGGTGGTTCTAATCAACTCCAACCCAGCTACGATCATGACAGATACGAATATGGCTGACAAAGTATACATTGAACCAATTACTCCTGAGTTCGTAGCCCGAGTCATTCGTCAGGAAAAACCAGATGGATTGTTACCGACCTTGGGTGGACAAACAGGATTGAATATGGCAGTAGCTTTAGCAGATCTGGGTGTACTGGAAGAAGAGAATGTGAAGCTGCTCGGAACAAATCTGAGCTCGATTAAACAAGCGGAGGATCGCGATTTGTTCCGCTCTCTCATGCAGGAGTTAAACGAACCAGTACCAGACTCTGTAATTGTAAGCTCGGTGGAAGAGGCGCTTGATTTCGCTAATGAGATTGGCTATCCAATCATTGTTCGCCCGGCTTACACGCTCGGCGGAACCGGTGGGGGTATCTGTGAGGACCAAGCCTCGTTAATTGAAATTGTCACAAGCGGTCTAAAATATTCCCCGATTACGCAATGCTTAGTGGAAAGAAGTATTGCAGGAATGAAAGAAGTAGAGTATGAAGTAATGCGTGATGCTAACGACAACTGTATCGTGGTCTGCAACATGGAAAATATTGACCCAGTTGGTGTACACACAGGTGACTCAGTCGTTGTCGCTCCGAGTCAGACGCTATCTGATCGTGAATATCAAATGCTGCGTTCCTCTGCATTAAATATCATCCGCGCCTTAAAAATCGAAGGTGGCTGCAATGTTCAGTACGCGCTTGATCCCGTTAGCTTCCAATATTATGTCATCGAGGTAAATCCTCGCGTCAGCCGTTCCTCAGCCTTAGCGTCCAAGGCCACAGGGTATCCGATCGCTAAGATGGCGGCAAAAATCGCTATTGGCTATACACTAGACGAGCTGAAGAATCCGGTGACTGGTCAAACCTACGCTTGCTTTGAACCAACCTTAGACTATGTGGTTAGCAAAATTCCTCGCTGGCCTTTCGATAAATTTCAATCCGCAAATCGTCGTCTTGGTACACAAATGAAAGCAACGGGCGAGGTAATGGCGATTGGACGTAGCTTTGAAGAATCCATGATGAAAGCGATCCGCTCCTTAGAGATTGGAAGCTACCATTTAGAACTACCAGAAGCGAGAGAGCTTACTGATGAGGAATTGGAGCAACGTTTGGTAATCGCAGATGATGAACGCCTGTTCTTACTAGCAGAAGCAATGCGCCGTGGCTATCATATCTCTCGGATTCATCAATTAACGAAAATCGACCTCTTCTTCCTGCATAAATTCTGGAATATTGTCGCTTATGAAACAACATTAGCCGAATCTGGATTGACACAGGAAGCTTTACATGAAGCAAAACGCCTTGGTTTTACCGATCGCAAAATCGCAGAATGTACGGGACAAAAGGAAGAAGAGATTTATAACCTGCGTACACAATGGGGAATGAAGCCTGTATATAAAATGGTAGATACGTGCGCTGCCGAATTCGAAGCGCAAACACCGTACTATTACTCGACCTACGAGCAAGAAAACGAATTTATGGATACAGGCAAAAAACGTGTCATCGTACTAGGCTCTGGTCCGATCCGCATTGGCCAAGGAATTGAATTTGACTACTCAACAGTCCATGCGGTCTGGGCTTTGAAGGAGGCTGGGTACGAAGCCATTATTGTCAACAATAACCCTGAAACGGTCTCAACAGATTTTAATACCTCTGATCGTCTCTACTTTGAACCGCTGTATATAGAGGATGTTATGCACATCATCGAGCAAGAGCAGCCAGAAGGTGTCATTGTCCAGTTTGGAGGACAAACAGCGATCAATCTTGCTGATAAGCTTACTAGACGCGGTGTCAAAATTCTAGGAACCAGCTTAGAAAATATTGATGCAGCTGAAAACCGTGAGAAGTTTGAGGCCCTCTTGCGAAAGCTGGATATCGCTCAACCGCCGGGCAAAACGGTGACCTCTGTAGAGGAAGCTGTGGTCGCTGCTGACTTATTAGGCTTCCCTGTGCTGGTCCGCCCTTCCTATGTCTTGGGCGGACGGGCGATGGAAATTGTTTATAACGAAGAAGAGCTAATCTCTTATATGAAAAAAGCAGTAAAAGTAAATCCAGAGCATCCTGTACTAATTGATCGCTATATGCTAGGGATTGAAGCAGAAGTAGATGCGATTTGTGATGGAGAGAATGTGCTGATTCCAGGTATCATGGAGCACATCGAGCGTGCAGGGGTTCACTCAGGCGACTCTATCGCAGTATATCCGCCACAATCCTTATCAGAGACAGTGAAAGCAGAGATCATCGACATGACTACAAAGCTAGCACGCGCGCTCTGCATCAAGGGCTTACTCAATATCCAATTTGTCATCTATAGAGGCAAGCCTTACGTCATCGAGGTAAACCCACGCAGCTCCCGTACCGTTCCATTCCTGTCTAAGGTAACCGGAATTCCGATGGCGAACATTGCGACGAAGGCAATTCTTGGCTACAGCATTCTCGATCAAGGGTTTGCTACAGGCTATCATCCTGAGGAAAAGATGGTTTCTGTAAAGGTTCCTGTCTTCTCCTTCACAAAACTACGCCGTGTGGACATCACCTTAGGCCCTGAAATGAAATCCACCGGGGAGGTAATGGGGCGTGAGACTACCCTAGCTAAAGCTCTTTACAAGGGACTGCTAGCGGCTGGCATGAATATTCCAACCAAAGGAACACTTTTGGTAACGGTAGCTGACAAGGATAAGGAGGAAGCGCTGTCGATCACGAAGCGTTTCCAACAGCTTGGTTTCCATCTACTAGCCACGGATGGAACTGCTGATTATCTAGAGCAGGCAGGCTTGTCCGTCCGTCGTGTACAAAAGCTATCCGAAGGCACACCAAACCTACTGGATGAAATCCGTACAGGTCAAGTAAACCTTGTGCTTAACACCTTAACCAAAGGTAAAACACCACAGCGTGATGGATTCCGCATTCGTCGTGAGGCCGTAGAGAACGGAGCAGTCTGCCTGACATCTCTAGACACAGCGAGCGCCATCCTGCATGTATTAGAGACAATCACATTCTCTACAGAGGCAATGCCCAAGCAACAGGTGGGAAAAGTACTGGTAACACAGTAAAAAAGAAGAGTTGACTTAGAACGGGGGCGTGCTCATCAGGAGCACTCCCCTCCTATATGTGGACAATGAGGGAAACAACGGAGAGGAGCGTTCACACATGGAATTATCCTTACTAAAAGAGCATTCGTTAGATAAAATCGATGAACGGATTATTCTAGCGCTGGATTTTCAAACAAAAGACGAGGTGTTAAACTGTCTTGCTAGCCTAGAAAATCAAGTGCGCTACGTGAAAGTTGGCATGGAGCTGTTTTATGCAGAAGGATCAGCAATTGTATCGCTGTTAAAGGAACAGGGATTGAAAGTGTTTGTTGATTTGAAAATCCATGATATTCCCAATACAGCTAAAGGCTCAATGAAAAGCTTAGCTAAGCATGGCGCCGATATGGTGAATGTGCATGTAGCTGGTGGATTAGCAATGATGGAAGCGGCACGAGAAGGCTTAGAGCAAGGTATTTCTGCCGGCAGTACATCACCATTACTGATCGGGGTAACCATGCTGACGAGTAGCAGTCAGCAGATGATGAATGAGCAGATTCTCATTCCTGGTAGATTGGAAGAGACGGTTGCTCATTATGCATCCTTGGCAAGTCTAGCTGGGCTGGACGGTGTTGTTGCTTCTCCCTTGGAAGTACCAATCATTAAACAAGTCACTCGAACAGATTTTTTGACCGTAACACCAGGCATTCGTACTGTTGGTTCCGCCTTTGGAGATCAAACCCGCGTAACCACACCAGTCAAAGCATTTGAGTTAGGTACAGATTATATCGTAATCGGTAGGTCCATTACCCAGGCCGAAGAACCTGCCAAAGCATGGGCTGACATGATGAAAAGCATACAGGAGGGAAAATAGATGAATACAACGATTGCAAAACAAGTGGCACAGCATCTCTTACAAATTGGAGCTGTACATCTTCGTCCTGACGAACCATTTATCTGGACATCTGGCATTGCTTCACCGATTTATTGCGATAATCGTATCACGATGACGTATCCAGAGGTTCGTAGCTTTTTAGCAGATGCTTTTGTTCAGATCATTCGTGAACGGTTTCCTGAAGTAGAAGTCATTGCTGGAACAGCGACAGCAGGAATTCCTCATGCAGCCTGGATTGCTGATCGTCTGGGATTGCCAATGATCTATGTTCGCGATAAGGCAAAAGGTCATGGCCGCCAAAACCAAATCGAGGGGCGTATTGCTGCCGGTCAGAAGGTGGTCGTTATTGAAGATTTAATTTCCACAGGGGGTAGCTCCATCAAGGCAGCAAGGGCTGTTGAGCTGGAAGGGGCTGAAATACTAGGAGTAGTTGCTATTTTTAGCTACCAATTTAACGATGCAGAACGTGCCTTTGCAGAAGCGAACTATCCATTGTACACGTTATCCAACTACACTGCACTCTTAGAGCAAGCAAAAGATAATGGAACAATCAATGCCCAACAAGAAAAAGTTTTATCCCAGTGGAAGGAAAAGCCACACACATTTTATCAGGAGCAGGCTTTAAAACAAGAATAAAATGTTGACGGATGGGGACGACTGTAGCCTGAATGAAAAAACTGACCCCAATTGAAGCGTGGGGTCAGCAAGCGTCCTAACGAACGGACTATTCAGGTTGATTATAAAGCGAGCTTCTGCCCAAATGAGTGGCATGATGGAAAAGCCACTCATCTCAATAAATACGTAGCACGTGATGAGCTAAGTTTTTTCGCATTTTTATCATCAAGCTTTGCTTCAATAAATTCTATCCCTGCTTTTTCTAATCTAATTCGATTGGAATGAAAATACTGGAAATCAACTAATACAGGCAGCTTGCTCTTTTTCATTTCATGAAGCTGTATGTTTACTTGCACATTGAAGAAGGATTGAGCAATAGCTTGAGTAGCCCCTACTAACAGCAAGTTTATGGAAAGAGTACAAATTAAAAGCCAACTTCCGTACTTCACAAATTGTTTTTCGGATTCGAAGCCTACCATTGCGACGAGTATGGGGACAAACCACAATTGCGGAACGTATCGCGCCCACCAGCTTTCTGGATTGATAAATACGGTCAAGAGAATGATCCCGCTTAGTAAAAATACAGGCTTCGCTAGTTGTCTACTGCGAAGAAAGAGAGCAAGTGAGACAACACAGGTTACTAACACAGCTCCTCCAAACAAAGGCCCAAACCCCGCTACACGAGCATCAGCCCCAACAAAAGCTTGAAATTCCTCAAATGCTATAGTAAACGGCCATTTCATAGTGCTTTCATTTGGTCTTGTAATATTTTCCGACTTCGCAAATAAAGATACAAAGAACTTTTCGAATAGATTTTTTTCTTTGAAGTCGGCTGGACTGTTAGCTGTCATAATATCGACAGCATGCTCACCAGCTAACGGATAAAATGGATGCCCCTTCGCTAAGAAATTAGTAACGTAAGGATTGTAACCAACGATTGTTACCGCTACGAGACCGCACGCTACAAGCGAAAGTAAAAGCTTTTTCCAATGTCTATGCTTATCGTACAGGAAAAATAGAACGAGCAATCCACCGCATAAAAGAACGGCATATACAAGGGCGGTAAATTTAATAGCCGTTAGCAGGATGATGGCCGAGCATAGCCCTACGACAATCCATGCGTTAAATCGCTTAAATAAGAGATAGCCCAAGGAACAAATGATAAGTACAAGCGATGCCAATTGACCATCAATATAAAAAGTGACAAGCTGTGCTATCACGACTGGATTGCAGGCCAAGAGTAGGGAGAAGAAGACGGCTCGCCTTTTTTTCTCTGGATAGGCATCAAGAATTGCCGCTAAACAAAGAAAAAAGGAAGCAAACAAAAGAATAAAGTTAAACATCTTACTGCCTTCTATGTTATCCGTCAATTTGTACATGACGGCATCAAGTATCCACGGACCTTTTGTGTAATGATTAATCCAAAGATAAAAGGGAGTTCGTAGACTTTCCTCGCTTGGATTATCGAACTTTTGGGTATCTGTGATGTTAAGCAAAGGTTGGTCATGAACAGGATTCCAGCCATTCTTTAATAAAATGATCGCTTCTTGATGGTACGTTTGCCCGTCCCATGATAGATCATATGTAGCGGTACTAACATACCAGCTTACTCCAAAAACCAATCCCAATCCCATTAACAAAGACAAAAACATGGTTGTCCTGCGTGTGGTGAAAAATGTATATGTCATAGCCAGGAGGCAGACAATACTTGCACATACAGCCACCCAGAAGCTAGCTGTTGAGATGGACACACCAAGTAAAAATAAAATCGAGGCAGAAAGTACGATTCCGATTAAGAATAGGAGTAAAACAATTCCTATCACAAGAGAGACGTTCGGTGTTCGGCTCTTCATATGTTTGCTAGTTCCTCCTTGGCTAAAGTAGTCCTGAAATGATTGGTGATAGCAGATACAACAGCAGTCCTACTAGCACACCTAGAACAATACCGCCGAGGATTTCCCATTTTGTATGTCCCATGCTTTCACGCAGGATTTCTTTTTCTTCAGTAGTTGCATGCTCTTTTACCATAAGGTTAATAGCAGTAGCATGCTTGCCGACAGCTCTTCGCAATCCGGTCGCATCAATAATAATGATAAAGGTAACAGCCACTCCTAGACCAAAAATAGGGGTGGCAAAGCCTTCATGAAGACCAATGAAGCTGATCGTGCTTACCATTACGGTTGTGTGTGTACTAGGAAAGCCGCCATTTCCGATTTTATTTCTTGCTTCTTTCCCATATCGTAAATAATTAATCATAAATTTCATCGTACCGGATACTAACCAGCCGATAAATGGTGCTAAAGCGTATAGCATAAACATTTCCTCCGAATAGTTACTAAGAACGTGAAATGACAATGACGCCAACAACAATAATAGCTAGACCAAGCAAGCGGACACCTGAAAGGGGCTCCTGAAAAATCCACATAGAAAGCAGGGCTACCAGAACATAACCCAATGCGGCCATAGGATAAGCATAGGAGAGCTGCACCTTTTCAATGGCTGCAATCCAAACAAACGCAGAAATTCCATAAAGGCCAAGCCCCACCATAATTGGAATATTGGTTAGATATTGCAGTATTTTCATCAAAAACACATCGCTTTTTCCTGAGAGACCAGAGGCTCCCATTTTCATAGCGACCTGCCCGCATGCACTAAGAATGACTGATATAAGGATAAGAACTTGCGATGGCATAAATATTTACACAACCTTTTATATTGTTTATTCAAAAATAAGGATAATACTAGCTACAGCAATCACATATAGTAGAACCGTAATCAGAATCGGTTTGTCCTCTACTAGCACTTTTTCAGGGGTTCCTCCTTTGTTGCCCATCATAATCAAGTAAAGATAGCGGAAAATACCAAAGATCACAAACGGAATTGTCCACATAAGCTGAATGGTTCGTCCTGAAGTAAAGGTAAACAAGGAGTAGCTGATAATCGTTGCTGAGGTTACAATCGTATTTAATTGATTTAATAGCTCTATCGAATAATTTTCCAATACTTTACGATGACTTCCTTTTTCCTCCTGTAGCAAATAAAGCTCATGGCGACGTTTGCTAATCGCCAAGAATAGAGAAAGCAACATTGTACACAGCAAAAACCACGGAGTAAAAGGAGTGCCGATCATTAGGCTGCCACCGATTGCCCTGAGTACAAAACCAGCAGAAATAATCATAACATCCAGAATAACCACATGCTTTAATGTAAAGGAATAGGCAACATTGATCAAAAAATAAAATAATAAAACACTACCAAACCACAAATCGAAGTGAAAAGCAGAAAACAAGGAAGCGATCAGCAGCCCACACCCGAATGCTAGTCCCAGAAAGGGATTTAATGCTCCTGAAGCCATCGGACGATATCGCTTTTCGGGATGATTGCGATCGTTTTTGATATCAGCAAAATCATTTATGATATAGACACAGCCTGAAACCATGCAAAATAGAAAAAAGGCGATCAGTGATTTGCCAAGCAGGTGAATACTGACTTTATGTAGAGAAAATAAGAGGGCAGCAAACACAAGCAAATTTTTTGTCCATTGGTGAGGACGTAACTGGAGAAGGAGTAAAAGGAAAATATTTTGTTTTGAAGCTATTCTTTCTTTTAGTTTAATTGAATTAGATAACACGTATAAATCCCCTGTCTTCTAGTAATATACCTCTTATAATTGACGAAAATTGTCAAAAATCGGTTACATGATTTGGAATTCGCAATCGTCAGAGTCAGAGTAAAGGTGCAAGTATTTCTTATCGTGCATGTTGTAGATATTTTCTGTTTATGTGGATTTTTACAAAAGCTTACTTTCCGATTTTTCTAGGTCATAGACGAAAAGGCCAAGCAGTTGTGTCTGTTGCGATTCAAAAAGGTAAGTGGGGCGTAGAGGTCGATTTTCATTTTATATCCAAATTATGAGTAGCCGTACATCTCTCTATTAAACCACATTCTGCCTCAAAAACCACGCATAATGAAGATAAAAAACGTATTTTTTTACCAAAATTACATCAATAAATAAAATAAAAAAGCGAGCTACCAAGCAAAGAAACATGCTTTGGATAGCTCGCTTTTGTGTAATCCCAAATTGGAAAGCATGGGTTATTTAATTAGTCTTTTATACATATAGAGCATGGCAACTCGCCACGGAAGAATCATGCCGTAAGCAAGGACAAAGAATAAACCTGCTGTCTGCATCGGAGTAAATGTATCACCGACCCAGATTTTAATCCCGAGTCGAATGACTAGCAGAACAAACAAAATCACGATAAACGCATTGGAACGACGCAAAAAGACATGATTCCCTACTTGTTCAAAGCGGGAAGACAAAATGAGTGGAATAGAGAATAAACACCCAATAAAGAAAGCGATAAAATCATAGCTGATAGGTGTTGGTACGCCCGGATAATGAAACATAGCAAACCCTGTAGACATAGCTACGGGTGGGATAATAATCTTACGTGTAGATATAGGCTTTTTTGCTGAACGCAACCGAACAAGAATGACAGTGGTCGCCATGAATAGACCAATCAGTATGCTAACGACTGTAGGGGAGATCCCAAGAATTGTATTCATCGATTTCGTACGGCTCCCTTCTCGATTCACCCTAAATATTTACCTTTTACCTTATGTCTATACTACAAAAAAAGAAGAGGTGGTGTAAATACACCCCTCCTCCTGCGTTCTGGAAAGCACAAAATATAGAGTAGATATGGCTATGCCATTTTAACAGGTGGTGCTTCTGTAACCTGTCTGACATCTAGAGCATGTCGCTTTCCATAGTAATAGGACAGAGCACCGACAACAAGGGAAGCAAAGCCCATTAGGAAAAGGTATGCGTGAATGCCCATGAGATCAAGGCACAATCCCGTACCAGCCAATGCTAGTAGGAACCAGGTCCGATCCAGCATGGTTTTAAAGGAGAAGAAGCGGCCACGTGATTCAGCAGGTAATTGCTTTTGAAACAGGGTGGCAGTAAGAGGCACAACCGTCCCAAAACAGAACCCGAATAGCGTATAAGATAAAAGCAATGGAACCAAACCATACGACAGAGCCATCCCGATTTGAGACAGAGCCAGTAAAAATAGAAAAAGCGTTGATGACATGACTAGATTGGTTTTTCCAAAAAAGCGTTTGACCAATATGCCTGCAATGAGTGCTGTGAGTCCTTCAGTCGTATAAATCCAGCCCATCAGCCCTGGTACTGCAAGCATTTCACTGAAATTAATAACTAAGAGATTGGAGCCGCCTACAAAATACGAGACAACCAGTGCATTTGTAAGACCCAGACTTAATGTTCGATCTGATTTAAGCAGGGAAAAAACTTCTCGAAAGGGCATCTTAATAACCCTTCCAGCCGTTTTTAATGAGTTGATTACAGGAATATGAACAGGAAGAATAAAAAGAATAAGAACAAAATAGCAAGCTAGTGTAATGCTATAAAGCGTCCAAAGCTGCATAAAACCAATTAGGATTCCACCGATCGCCGTTCCACCAATCCTTGCGAGTGTGGAAGCATTTACATAAAATCCGTTGGCACGAAGTAATTCCTCTGAGGGCACGATTAACGGAATAGATGCTTGAGCGGCTGGTTGATAAAAAGTGGCGGCCAACTGGATAAAGATCGATGATGCGATCATCCAGCCTACAGAATCGTAATGAATCGCAAATAGCATACAAATGGGAGCTAAACATCGTATCAAAGTCGCATAAAACAATACGTTCTTTTTGGAAAAGCGATCAATCCATTCTCCTGCTTTAGGAGAAAAGAACAGACTGACAAAAAGCCCCACCATCAATAATAACCCCTTCAAAAAATCGGAATCGAATAAATGTTGCAAAAATTTTAGGTTCCCGATGATTCCAATCCACATCCCTGTACCAGCTATAACCTCACCTATAACTAAGCATAAGTAAGATTTATTCCGTGATAAAATAATGACCACCCCTTACCTTGAATGTAGTTAAAATGTTCAGTGTTATTATTATACCAATATTTACATAAATAGGCATATCTTATTTATGGCTTTTTTCTTATCTATGCGCATTAGTTATTTTTCATTCATTACAAATAGAAAGAGAATAAACATCACAAACTAGAGTAGAAATCTGGGGGGAGTGAGTATGTTGCATACAAACAAAGCTGACAAACGAAGAAGACAGCCTTTATTAATGCTGATATGCTATAGCTGCTTTGCCACCCTCACCATATTTTATGGATTAGTTGAAAGGCACAGCTTATTTATTACCTTTATTGGCTTTCATCTTGTAACCTGTCTAATCATCCCTATTTTTCATGCCTATTGGGAGGGAAATCTGGCGATAAAGTGGCGAGAAGCATGGGGCTTGCATAGACATCAGGAAAGAAAGCTAAAAGGTATTTGGTGGGGCATTATCTCGGGTGTTTTATTGTTTATCCTGATTTGCCTTGGATTTTATATATTGCTATGGACAGGGGTATCTACAGAGTGGATGAGAAATAAGTTATTTTCTTGGGGGTTAACCGAAGAAACGAAGTGGTGGTTTGCCCTATATATGACCATTGGCAACTCTCTTTTTGAAGAAATGCTGTGGAGGGGCTTTCTGCTCGAACGCCTACTTTATAAGATGCAGCTATTTAAAGCCGCTTTACTTAGCAGTTTTTTTTATTCGCTGTATCATTGCATCATTGGAGTAACTTTGTTCGGTATAAAGGCCGGGCTGGTCGCTACGTTTCTGGTTTTTATGACTGGTGTGTTTTGGGCATGGTTAAGGAGAAGGTATCAAAGTATTTATCCGACATGGATCAGTCATTTATTTGCTGATTGGGCCTTGATGTACACGATGTTACGAAATGTCCTGTAAAAAGAATTCCCCTAGCCAGATGTGGAAAACTCTCCAGCTAGGGGAACGATATTTTAATGTAGTAATTTTCACGAATCGTTCTGGTTTTTCTTTTGAGTGAGGCTAAGATGGCGCTCCATGATAACCTCGTTACGGTCACGTAGGGTATGCTTGTGTACAAGATATTCATCAGCAGGGGTATCGATATTTCCGAAGGTTAATCCACGATGATTAGCTAGCTTTTGACACTGCTTCAGAAGGCTTTTGTCAGCTAAGGGAAGATTCAAGCTGACATATGGTTCCTTCGCTAATACAGATTGTAGTCGTTCTTGTAGAAGCTGTGTAAACAAATCCACGTTTATGCCTAAATGAAGTAGCTCAGCCTTATTTGAAATCGCTAAGGAGGAGGCATTTTGCAGTAATTTAATTGCGCCATTAAAATTGCCACGGCGATGATGATAGAGGGCAACGGCTACCTGAATGAGACATACCCAGGTAGAGGTACGTTTGTCTGGAGGAAGTGATTTCCAATATTCCTCTAAAATCTCATGACATTCAAAATAATCTCGATCAGTATGAAAATGCAGTAGAAATGCTACATAAGCAGAAGGATACATTTGATTCGCTCCTGTTAATCCATGTTTTTCTTTATTATAATAGATGAACTCCCCTAATGTAGAGCGGGAATACAATTCGTGTAGATAAAGGTGGATAAAAAATGACTCAACAAGAAATAGTAGATGCACTAAAAGAAAGACGCATGACGGAAATTCTGGAGCTTATTGAGGATGCAAAATCAGGAGATCTAGAGGAATTAGAGCTAGTGGAAAGTCTGGGGCTATTGGCAGATGTAACGTTAAATAAAGAAGTGATCCGTTTGTTAGAGGAGCTTGGGGTAACCATCATCTATTTAAGCGGTGATGAAGAAGACGAGGAACAGGACGAGGACGACGAGGTCTAAATTAAAAGTGTGAAAAAAAAGAAAATGAAAAAGGCACATGCCGGTATCAGGCTGTGTCTTTTTCATTTTTATACAAAAAGATAGGCTTACTTTTGTGTCCACACACGATTTTTATTTCGGGTAGAAGGGAATTTCTCCCCCTTTTTTAGGGAAATAATCATGGGGTCCTCTACACCTGACCCTGTTTCTCCAATTTCGATATAGACTTGATTTTTCGGTGATTTTTCTCCTTCACGAAACCGGCTATGTTCGCCCATGCTTCCGTCACTCCTTCTTCATATGTTATCACTAGTATCCCCTCATAAAAATGGGCTCATGTACATCAAAAAACGCCAAAAAATAGACGATTGTCTCCGGTACATTAGCTGATTTTGATTGAACTAGACACCTGTACCAATCACAAACATTGATTTGTACATAATTTGGTAACGTATCAGACAACGAAAGGATGATGAGTTTATGGGTTGTGGTTGCAGAAGAAGAAGAAGATTCCATGGTTGTGGTCATTGTGGAGGGTATCGTGATCATGGTGGCTTTGGCGGCGGCTCCGGAAATTGTTTCATGACGAAGCATTGGAGAAAAGTTTGTAAATGTGTACCATTCCACAAAATAGTATGTGAAGCACCTGCTTTTGATGAGTTTGACGACGGTTTCAGCGGACACGGTCGTCACCATCACGACTGTCATAAAAAATGCTAGTTAATGCTTAAGGAGAGAGGCGCTGTAAGGCGCTTCTCTTGCTTTTTCGGTGGAAATCATGGCAGAGATACCCTCATAAAATAAACCCTCTGTCTCCTACCTAATACATATCTGAGCTACTGGTAACAGAAGCCTTGTCCTGTATAAACAAAAGTGATATGATATACCTACAGAATCCTTTAGTAACATTTGTATAAAAAGTTGATTCCAATCGGTATTTGTGATAGGATTTCAAATACATATGATGTGTAGCATATTCCTGCGATGTGCGTTGAGCTAATATGTTTTTAACCTTAAGTGTTTCTAGGGAGACAGAACGCTGTTACCTAATGTCAAGCCCACCTCCTTTATGGGACGATGGGAAGGCAGAAGGGCGGCTGAGTCACCCACCTGGTCTTTCAGGTTAAAAGAAACATGTATAGCAAGACGGCAGAGCGGGGCGTTATACATAAGAAACAAAAAACCTGAAGCAATTGCTTCAGGTTTTTTTGTGTAAGTAAGAGCTATTTTCATTGATATTGCTGTTTGTTTTTGTCCTTTTGGTTGTTCTTTTGATCTTTGGACGAGCCCTTTTTTGATTTATCCTGTTGTTGCTGCTGCTGTTGATTTCCTTGCTGGTTTTGCTGACTATTTGGATTTTCAATACTTACGATTGTGAGCTGCTGCTCCAAATCTCCTTGTTTCTGAGCATCTGTTACGATCTGATACATCTGCAAAAATGTCGCCTTTTGCCCCTCAGGAATTCCCTTGATTCGGACAACCATCTCCTGTGGCTCCTGTTGTTGCTGTGATTTATCTCTTGAATTGCCAGTTTCCTGTAAAATATCCCCGCCAAGAAAACTGAGAAAAGTACTGTCGTCATCGTGATGATGATCCTGATCCTGATGATTCTGATCGTTTCCATTTTGCTTTCCCTGTTGGTCTTGCTTCTGCTTTTTATCCGGTTCGAATAGAATGCTGAATTCATTCAGGTCTGTTTGGACAATTCCAATTACTTCCACATTTTCACCCTCGTTCACTACAATAATCTACCGCTTATCTCATATATGTAGTATGAAACGGATGCGGTATAGATATGCAGTCTATGTATGAACAAAGGTGATTACGTGGACCTAGCGTTATTTTTGTTCTGCTGCCGAATTATTTCGTAACGCAGCGACTAAGGTAGCATTTGGAGTAACAAATAGCGTTTTTTGCTGGTCATAGGTTACATAGCCAGGTTTAGCACCACTTGGTTTTTTTACATGTCGAATTAAGGTGTAATCGACTGGCACTTTACTGCCTTGTTGAGCTTTGCTGAAATAGGCGGCAAGCATGGCTGCTTCAAATAAGGTTTGATCGCTTACTGTACGTGATCTAATGACCACATGGGAACCAGGGATGTCTTTGGTATGCAACCATGTCTCAAAGCTGGCCGCTAATTTATTAGTCAAATATTCATTTTGTTTATTATTTTTTCCGACTAACAGCGTGACGCCATCTGAGGAATAGTAAGTATCAAGCTCAGGCGCAGTCTCTTTTTTCTTTTTAGAACCGCGTTTGTTTCGATTGCGCAGATAACCTTGCTCCACTAACTCTTCCCGAATTTCTTCCGCTTCTGCTAAACTAGCGTGAGCCAATTGTACAAGAATGCCATCCAGATAGATGACTTCCTGTTCAGCCAAGCTAATTTGCTCTGCTATAAATGCCAGACTTGCTTTTGCTTTGTTATATTTTTTATAGTAAGCTTGCATGTTTTCCGACGGTGTTTTTAACGGATCTAGCGGTATGACAATTGTCTCCGCATTTTCACTATACCAGTTGGTTGCAGTAAGCTCAGTATCTCCTTTTTTGACCTGATGCATATGAGAAAGAATCAGTTCACCGTAAAGGCGATAACGTTCGGCCTCGTGGGCATCCTCGATAGAATGGTGTAGCTTTTCGATTTTTTTCTCGTTTTTGTGCTTTTCATTCGTTACCAATCGCAATAAATCCTGCACCTTTTGCTTAACCACGTCTCGCATAGCTTTATGCTCATAAAATCGTTGTAAGCATTCGCTGATTGACGTGAAGGTCTCGCTTTCCCTGACACCTAGATGTGAGAGAGAGGTTATGGAGAAGGCAGCTTTGTCATTGGTTGTCTCAATCACCGGCTCATAACGGTGAAGATTCATTTGTTCCATAAAGCTGGAGAACTCATGCCAAATTGCATCACGTGTAGGCAGAGCTGCTCTAGAAACAAGCTCTCTCGCTATCAAGGGGCTAAGACCGCTGAAACGCTCGACAAGCTGTTTGTCCAGCTTTCCTTCGTTCCATTGGAGTGCCATCACAAAATCCTGCTCGCTTGCCGTTAATGGATTCAGCTTATTTTGGGCAGGAGGAGCTACATAAGCTCGACCTGGCAATACCTGACGATACTGGCTGACGCCATGAGAAACATGATGGATGCCATCCAGAATCATGTCAGTTTTTACATCTAGCAAAATAATATTACTATGACGGCCCATGATCTCAACTACAATTCGTTTTCTGGTTGTATCTCCTAGCTCATCACGAGACTTTAGATCAATGTAAATTACACGTTCCATTCCATCCTGCGTGATGGCCTCAATTACCCCATTTTCGCAATGCTTCCGCAATAACATACAAAACATCGGAGCTTCCTTTGGATTCATAAATTCCTCTGTTGTCAAATGAATGCGGGGATAGGTTGGATTTGCTGAAATTACTAATTTTAACGTTCCTTGGTTTGAGCGCACCTGCATAACGATATCGCTTGGATGCGGTTGATGTATACGAGTAATACGGGCTCCTACGAGCATGGATAGCTCATGAACGACCGCTCTAGTTACTAATCCGTCAAAAGCCACATTCTTCACCTCTTGCTTCCTCTACCTAGCAGTAGCTATTTCCTCAGTGTAGCATACAGGGAAGCTCAACCCAAGTAGGAACAGTAATTTTGTAATGGGGAGTCAAGTTGACACTAGACTGTATTCTCTCCTATAATAAATTAACGATTTTATGTCTGTGGGTGGAACCAGATGATTTCTATGACAGGCTACGGCCGAAAAGAAATAGAACGTGGATCTATGCGTTTAACGGTGGAAATGCGCTCGGTTAATCATCGTTTTTGTGAGATTATTGTTCGGTTGCCAAAAATCTGGACCATGCATGAGGAACGAGTGAAAAAGCGGATTGCAACGAAAGTGCGCCGTGGGCGAGTGGATGTCACCGTCTCGCTAGAAGCCGTTCGGGACGAGTCTTCCGAGGTTCAGGTTGATTGGAATACAGCGCAATTTTATGTTACGGCGGCCAATCAGCTAGTGGAGCGCTTTGGTTTGCCTGAGACCCTTCATGTGAAAGATCTGATGCGTATGCCTGGCGTATTAATTGAAGCCAGTGTACCTGAGATTTCTGATGAAGAGGTAGAACAACTATTAGATGAGGCTACAGATGCTGCGTTGGCAGAGCTCTATGTTATGAAGAGTACTGAGGGGAATCTCCTGCAGCTTGATCTGATCCGACGCCTCGAATACATTAAGTCAACGACCCACACTTTGCAGGATATTGCTCCTGAAGTAAGAGAGCAGTATCGCAATCGCTTGAAAAATCGCCTTGATGAAATTATGGAAGATCATATGCTAGATGAATCTAAAATCTTTCAAGAGGTGGCATTGTTTGCTGAAAAGGCTGATATCTCCGAAGAAATTACGCGTTTGTTAAGCCATTGTGAGCAATTTTTGGAACAGATACATAGCTCGGAGATTATTGGACGCAAATTGGACTTTCTATTGCAGGAAATGAACAGAGAGGCTAATACAATCGCGTCAAAAGCGAATCATTTACAGATTCAGCGCTTGGCAGTTGAAGTGAAGACCGAACTGGAAAAAATGAGAGAACAAGTGCAGAACGTTGAGTGAGGAAGGGTGCCAATCTCTATGGGGATTAAGTTGATAAATATCGGGTTTGGAAATATCGTGAATGCAAGTCGCATTATTTCGATTGTAAGTCCTGAATCCGCACCAATTAAACGAATTATTCAAGAAGCAAGGGATCGCAACATGCTTGTTGATGCTACGTACGGACGTAGAACGCGTGCTGTGATTATCACAGATAGTGATCATGTCATTTTATCAGCGGTACAACCAGAAACGGTTGCCCAACGTCTAACCAATAAAGATGACGAGTCTGATGAATAAGGTAGGAGTTGAAACAAAGATTATGGATAAGGACCACGGCCTTCTGTTAGTTTTGTCGGGGCCATCTGGAGTGGGTAAAGGAACGGTTTGTAAAGCACTTCGAGAATACATGCCGGACGTTATCTACTCTGTATCTGCGACAACCAGACAACCGCGTGTGAACGAAGTGGATGGGGTAAACTATTTCTTTAAAGAAAAAGAAGAGTTTAAGCGTATGATGAAAGAAGATGAGCTTCTCGAATGGGCAGAGTATGTTGGTAACTACTATGGAACGCCTAGACGTTTTGTAGAAGATACACTCGCTACTGGACGAGATGTCATCCTTGAAATTGAAGTGCAAGGAGCCATTCAGGTAAAAGAAAAATTCCCGCAAGGCATTTTCTTATTCTTAGCACCTCCTGATCTGGAAGAGTTACAAAACCGCATTGTTGGACGTGGTACGGAAACGGAAGAATCCATTAAGAATCGGATGGCAATGGCACGTACTGAGATTGAGATGATGGATCATTATGATTATGTTGTCGTTAATGATGAAATCTCACATGCATGTGAAAAGATCAAATCCATTGTAACAGCCGAGCATTTGAAAAAAGATCGTCAGGTTCATAAATTTTTGAAATGGCTTAAGGAGGTATAATACATGTTATATCCATCGATTGATAAACTTGTAGACAAAGTAGGTAGTAAATACACATTGGTGACACTCGCTTCCAAGCGTGCACGTCAGCTTCGTGAAGACAATGATATGCAAGTAGAAAAACCTTTCTCGAAAAAATTTGTTGGGCAATCGTTAGAGGAAATCATCTCAGACAAATTACTGTACGAGACGCCAGCAGTAAAATAACCCGAAAAAAAAAGTGAAAAAGTAATAGGTACAGGCTCGTTTTAGACCGATAAGCTCTCTTTATGATCGTTACATAAAGAGAGCTTTTTGCTTTTTTACGACTGGTAACCATCAAAAGTTGGTGAGTATGAAAAAAACGTTATCAAGTGAATGATAACGTTAAAAAATGTATGTTTAGACTGTAGGTATAAAAAAGCCTATCGCATCAAGCTCACTAGCAGATCTTCCGAAGAAGCCGCTTATATGTGCGGCGTCAATCTCAAAGGGATTGCCCCCATCCCCGCCGTAAGGACCATACGTACGCTTATTTGTCGTAAAGGTAAGTTGATCTACTCGTCTATCGGTACGCCCGGTAATTTGGATGATATACTCATCATTTTCAAAGAAAACAATGTTATGAGAGCCTCCGTATCCCCCATGGAAGCCTTGTGGGGTTCTTCTCCCGTCTGAATACTCATAAATCCCCTGAATAGCATCGATTCTACTGCCGTGACGGATATAGAAGCCTGCTAATCTTTTTACGTTAGTGAGATCATCACTAAAGGGGCTACCGCCGTCGCCGCCAAATTGTGTAGATTTTCTCCACGACATACCTGATCACTCCTTTGGGAAATCAACTTTGAATCAATGTAAATATATTCCAATAAATGTAATTTATACGTAAACTTCAACGTTATGAATTACAGATTTATTGTTATTTTTACAAGCAAACTGTAACCTTTTTACTTTTTCTGTGACTAATGTAGGATACAAAAATTCGCAACAGAAATCAGGAGGGTACAAAATGAATACATTTCATAGGCTTACAGCCACGGCAGCAATAATCAGCCTGTTATCAGCAATACCGCTAGAGGCTGTCGATGCAAAGGGAAATGTCGTCACGCAGAAGGTGGAGATGGATAAGTACACAAAGGTCGCAAGTCAATGGCAGGAAAAAATAGCACTTATGTTTCCAAAGGTTAAGGACTATCACAAGGTGAACCTGGAAAATTATGAGTGGAGTGACTTGGTAAAGGTGACGCTGAGTAAAAATGGTCCGGGTACGCCTTCTCTCTCGATAGAAATCAATAAGGAAACGAATCAACTGTATAGATTCTGGCTTATGGAACCAGCTGGAGTGGATAGGGAAGGAGATTATCGATATAAAACATCTACTGGAGACAAAAAGGCTATTACAGATGAGCAAGCAAAAGAGAAAGCAACTACATTGCTACAGAATTTGTACGGAGCGAAAGCGAAAAACTATCAGATCATTTCAATTTGGCGCGAACCTGATCGCGATGCTCCGGGTAAAACGCGTCCACCTATTGTTAATGTGAAATCTCCTATCGAGGGTAATGGGAATATGGCTACATACGCGTCTATTACCTTTGCGGACGATGGAGGTATCGGCGTATATCGGATTGAAACGAAACCAACAACCTTTGATAAGTGGTACGGTGCAGACTTGAATACACGTGAAATGCAGGATGATATCCTTTCTCAGCCTGCCCAGGTTACCTATGATAAAGTAATAGCTACTTTGTCTCATTTTAAAACATTCCCACTTAAGAATGTTACGTATGAATATCATAATCAAACATTTAACGTGACTCTAAAACATACACCAGATCAAGGCTGGGGGTCACTTAACGTTGCTACCATCGCTATCAAAAAGAATGGCCAATTGAAATTGTTAGATTATCCGACGTTATCCGATAAAATCCCTGCTCCAGATATCGCTAAGCAAAAAGCGACTCAATTTCTCCAAAGTTTTGACAAAGAGAAGACGCAAGCGTATAAAATTCAAGAGGTTATGGACTGGACCTATGGCGGTATGAATTACGATAATCAAAAAGGGAGTATGATTCAATTTTCTCTTCCAGATAAGCAAGATGCGCTAAAAATAGGGGTTAATGGTAATGGCGATATTTTTACAATTTATGTGAATGATGGTTCTAAATAGTATAGATAAACAAATGAAAAGCCTTTGCGGTCATGCAGGGGCTTTTTGTGATTATTCTTGGAGGAGCAGGTTAATGATAGGGGAAGAAATGGCTTCATGATGGTCGAGAAGGGATTGTACAAATGGGGCAAATTTAAGACCAAAATAGGCAAAAGAGGTTACAAAAGGCTATAAAAAATATATACTCGAAAGCAGAGAAAGCCAATATAACAATAAAATTTATACGATAACTGTAATGAATGCAAAACGCTCAACCACTTTTTGAAGGTTGTTTTTTGCGTAGGTTGGCGTGAAAGGAGCTGTACCATGAGTATCTTACAACATAAAGAGATTGTTCTGGGTGTGTCCGGTGGAATTGCCGCCTATAAAGCAGCAGCCTTAACAAGTAAATTGACACAGGCAGGAGCCAAGGTAAGCGTCGTGATGACGGCTAATGCTTGTAAGTTTGTACAACCGATTACGTTTGAAGCATTATCGCATCGACCTGTTTATACAGACACGTTCAAAGAACCGGTTCCAGGAGTAATCTCTCATATAGATGTAGCAGATCGAGCTGACTTGGTCATACTCGCCCCTGCCACAGCTAATATTATCGGGAAATATGCAAACGGAATAGCTGACGATATGTTATCTACCATGTTATTAGCTACGACTGCTCCTGTCATGGTAGCACCGGCTATGAATGTAAATATGTATAATCATCCTGCTGTACAAGCCAACATGCAGCGTTTACTCACCTATGGAGTGACGATGGTAGAGCCAAATGAGGGCATGCTGGCTTGTGGATGGGTTGGCAGAGGACGCCTAGCCGAGCCTGAAGAAATTGTAGAAGCGGCTATACGCTTTTTGGAACAGAAAGAGACCACTACGAAATCATTACATTCAGCACCTCAACAGGACCTGCAAGGTAAAAAAATCGTTGTGACAGCAGGACCTACCCGTGAAAAAATTGATCCAGTACGTTATATTTCAAATTATTCGAGCGGAAAGATGGGCTATGCGATTGCAGAAGCAGCACGTGATCGTGGAGCGGATGTTACGTTAATTAGCGGACCTACAGCGCTTTTTATCCCTGCTGGAGTTACTTTTGTCCCAGTCGAGTCTGTCCAAGAGATGTTGGATGCAGTTCTACAGGTTTATCCACAGGCCGATGTTGTGATTAAGTCAGCCGCTGTATCTGATTATCGCCCAGAACAAGTGTATACGCATAAGGTCAAGAAAACACAGAGTGAGGACTTTTCGCTTTCGTTAGTAAAAGCCCCAGATATTCTTCGGACGTTAGGGGAACAGAAAACCCATCAGATGCTAGTCGGCTTTGCAGCGGAAACGCAGGAGGTTGAGAAGCACGCACTAGATAAAATGCGCCGTAAAAATTTGGACATGATTGTAGCAAATGATGTGTTGCAGGAAGGTGCGGGTATGGGTGTTGATACGAATATTGTGACCATCTATCAACAGGATCAAGCACCGATTCGTCTCGATAAAATGAGTAAGCGGGACGTAGCGGAGCGACTTATAGATGTAATAAAGCAGAATCTGCAAGTAGCGGTTCAAGAGGCGTGATGCCGCATGAATAATCATCAAATCAGAGCAAAAGTCATTGTAGATGTCCCAGCAACTCGGACCAATCGACCGTATGACTATGCTGTTCCCCTGTGGTTACAGCCGTTGGTAGCGGTAGGAAGTCGTGTTGTTGTACCGTTTGGACCGAGGAAGGTTCAAGGGTATGTCATCGGATTGATACAAGGACAAGAGGCAGATCATGATCCTGATGGCCCTGGCATGATCAAAATAAAAGAAATGGAAAAGGTATTAGACGATGTTCCTCCACTCTCCCTTGAATTAATTCAATTGGCGGAATGGATGAGCCATCGTTATTTATGCCCACTTACTATGTCCATTGCAGCGATGTTGCCTGCTGTTTTAAAAGGGAAAACAGAAAAATGGTACATGCTTGCAGATGAAGTCGATGAAGAACTGGTAGAAAAACATCCTATGTTACGCTATTTACTTCATCAAGGAAGCCTGTTGCAAACAGAAGCAGACAAGCAATTCCCTGCGGATAGTAAACAAATACCGAAATGGATTAAAAACGGATTAATTGTTAGTGAATATCAGGTGAAAAATCGGCTAACCCATAAAAAGCTAGCACATGTAGAGCTTGCAATAGATGAGGTACGAGCATGGGAGCTTATGGAGAACATCCCAAAGCGTTCCTATCGTATGCGAGATGTACTTGAATTTTTGCTGAATCAGCAGAAGGAACAAGGACAGCAGGCATCATACCCAGTCAAGGATGTAATCGAAAAGCTATCTATTACTCGTTCCACACTTACAACGATGCAACAAAAAGGCTGGATAGCGATAGAGCAGAAAGAAGTAGGGAGGGATCCTTACGCCAATCGTACTTTTTCACCTCCGCCAAAGCATATATTGACACGGGAGCAACAACATAATTTAGCGGCCATTTTGCGTTCCGTTGAGCAAGAAGAATATCATTCCTTCCTGCTACATGGGGTCACGGGTAGCGGTAAGACTGAAGTGTATATGGAAGCAATCGAACATACGTTAGCAAAGGGCCGAGAAGCCATCTTTTTAGTGCCTGAAATTTCCCTGACACCTCAGATGGTAGAGAGGATTAAGGGGCGTTTTGGTGATAATGTAGCTGTATTACATAGTGCGTTGTCACAAGGTGAGCGCTATGATGAGTGGCGCAAAATTTTGCGGCAGCAGGTACAGGTGGTAGTCGGCGCCCGTTCGGCTATCTTTGCTCCGTTTCGTAATCTGGGCCTGATCATCATGGATGAGGAGCATGAGGGCTCTTATAAACAGGAGGAGACCCCAAGATATCATGCTAGGGATGTGGCGTTATGGCGAGCACAGATGAATAAAGCTGTATTTATCATGGGTAGTGCCACACCCGCTTTGGAAACCTATGCGTTGGCAACGCGTGGACGTTATGATTTGTTATCGATGAAGTCGCGGGTAGGGAACAGACCGCTTCCTAAAGTGCATGTGGTGGATATGCGGGAAGAGATGCGGGAGCAAAATCGATCCATGTTTAGCAGGAGCCTACATCAAATGATTGCGGATCGGCTTCAAAAACAGGAGCAGATTGTCATTTTTTTGAATCGTAGAGGCTTCTCTACTTTTGTCATGTGCCGGTCCTGTGGCTATACATTGGCCTGCCCGCATTGCGATATCTCACTTACTTATCATCGAACAAATCATACGGCCCGCTGTCATTATTGTGGTTATACCATTTCCCAGCCAAAGCATTGTCCTGAATGTCAAAGTGATCACATTCGTTTTTTTGGCACAGGGACACAGAAGGTCGAGGAAGAATTGGCTAAATTATTTCCCGGTGTTCGCGTTATTCGAATGGATGTGGATACTACCTCCAAAAAAGGAGCGCACGAGGCGCTTTTGACGAAATTTCGCACTGGTCAGGGTGATATTTTATTAGGCACACAAATGATAGCGAAGGGTCTTGATTTTCCGCGTGTAACGCTCGTAGGAGTAATTGCTGCCGATACATCCTTACATCTGCCGGATTTTCGGTCGGCAGAAAAAACGTTTCAGCTTCTAACCCAGGTAGGGGGGCGAGCCGGTCGGCATGAGCTTTCTGGTGATGTAGTCGTACAAACCTATACACCTGAGCATTACAGCATCCAGCATGCAACTCATCACGATTATGAAGCCTTTTATCAAGCTGAGATGGTCCACCGTAAGAAGAAGGGTTATCCCCCATTCTATCGGCTAGTATTGATCACATTTTCCCATGAGGATGTTCCTATGGTGATTCGGGCTGCGGAACAGTATGCTGCTTATTTACGGCCACGGCTGGCGCAGACAACCGTAGTTCTGGGGCCTGTGGCCTCACCGATTGCCCGGATCAAAGATAGATTTAGGTTTCAGATCATGTTAAAATATCGTGATGAACCGAAAATATTTGATCTGTTGGCGCAAACTACGCTACATTTTGATGATTGGATGAAACAAAACAAAGTGTTGTCCACGATAGATGTCGACCCACAGATGCTACTTTAATCAGATCAAATGCAATTTATGCTGGATATAGATAAAGGAGGCCTTTTTTATGGCAATTCGCAACATCGTAAACCATCCTGATCCTATTTTAAGAGAAAAAGCAATACAGGTAACCAAATTTAACAGTAACCTGCACAAATTGCTTGATGATATGAAAGATACAATGTATGCAGCAAACGGGGTAGGGATTGCGGCTCCGCAGGTAGGTATTTCGAAACGCGTATTCGTGATGGATTGCGGCGATTTCTATGTAGAAGCGATCAACCCTGAAATCATTGAGTTTAGTGGCGAGCAATTTGAGAATTATCCAGAAGGGTGCCTAAGTATTCCAGGCTTACATGGTGATGTTCGTCGTCATATGGTGGTCAAAATGCGTGCACAAGACCGTGACGGTAATCTCTATGAGCTAGAAGTAGACGACTTAGAAGCTCGTTGCATTCAGCATGAACTGGATCATTTGAACGGTGTATTATTCATCGATATCGCTGAAAAAGTATATCCTGCAACAGAGGGCAAGGAAGGGGTTTAGTGTCTTGAAAGATACTCGTATTCTTTTTATGGGAACCCCTGATTTTGCTACACAAAGCTTGGAAGCCCTGATCACGAATGGTTATCAGGTTGTAGGTGTTGTGACACAACCAGATCGTCCGGTCGGCCGCAAACGCGTGCTGACCCCTCCTCCGGTGAAAGAGCTAGCACTTCGTCACGGGTTGCCTGTTTATCAGCCGGAAAAAATTAGGGAGAGCGAATCCGTTCAAAGTGTGTTGGATGCAACTCGTCCCGATTTGATTGTAACAGCAGCTTATGGTCAAATTTTACCTGTCTCTTTATTGGAAGCTCCTAAACATGGATGCATTAATATACATGCCTCCTTGTTGCCAAAATATCGTGGCGGCGCTCCCATTCACGCCAGCATTATTAATGGCGAGAAGGAGACAGGAGTTACCATTATGTATATGGTACAAGCGCTGGATGCAGGTGACATGATCTCGAAGGTGATTGTACCGATTGAAGAACGCGATACGGCAGCTAGCATGTTTGAAAAGTTAGCGACAGCCGGAGCAGACTTATTGATCGAAACGTTGCCTAAACTATTGAAGGGCGAGATCACACCAGAGCCTCAAAACCACGAGGAAGCTACCTTTGCGCCTAATATTAAACGTGAGAATGAGCGACTAGATTGGAATAAATCAGCGCGGGAAATATATAATCAGGTGCGTGGTATGAACTCATGGCCTGTTGCCTTTACGACTTTTGAAGGCAAAGTGTGGAAAGTTTGGTGGGCCGAAGTAGTGGAGCTAGCTGGCCAACTGGCTACACCGGGAACCATCATCGGCCGAACCGAGGATGGTCTCATCATTGCTTGTGGAGCAGGAAGTATTATCTTGAAAGAAATCCAACCAGAGGGCAAAAAGCGTATGAGCGTGTACGATTTCTTACGCGGTGCAGGCGCTTCAATTGCTTCAGGTTCGAAAGTAGGAGAATAGATTCGTGTCAAAAACGAGAAGTACAACAGCGCGGGAAGTAGCCCTAGATGTTCTAGTGAGAGTAGAAGAGAATCAATCCTATAGCAACCTAGAATTGAAATACGCGTTAGGTGAAGCAGGCCTTTCCAAAGCAGATGTAGGATTGGTAACGGAGCTTGTTTATGGAACAATTCAACGCCGAATGACGTTAGATGAAGTGATTGGTCAATTTGTAAAGGGTGGTACAAAAAAGCTTCAGGGCTGGGTCCTGCAATTATTACGAATGAGCCTGTATCAGGTTCGTTTTTTGGATCGTGTTCCCGATCGAGCAGCCGTACATGAAGCGGTTGAGATTGCCAAAAAGCGCGGACACAAGGGGATTTCCTCATTAGTCAATGGGGTTTTGCGCAATATTCTTCGCCAACCAGAGTCATGGGAAAAACTACCTAAAGGCATAACAAAACAAATTGCGGTCACCGAGTCACATCCAGAGTGGCTGGTCAAGCGCTGGGTTAAGCAATATGGTGAGGAAACCACCAGAGCGATCTGTCACAGCAATAATCAGTCGCCTATGCCAAGCATTCGAGTAAATCGTTTGCGAACAACTGCTGATGCGTTGTTACAAGAAATGAAGGAAGCATTCCCTGAGGCTGCAAAATCTGAGCTAACGCCAGATGCTCTTTTGCTACAAAGTGGACATGCAGCAGGGTCTTCTTGGTTTCAAGAAGGATTTTGCACCATTCAGGACGAAAGCTCTATGCTAGTGGCCCCTGCCCTGCACCTTACTCCAAACCTACGAGTTCTGGATGCTTGTGCGGCACCAGGTGGGAAAACAACGCATATGGCAGAGCTGATGGGCAATCAGGGGGGGATTCTTGCTTGCGATGTCCATCCTCATAAACGCGAGCTAATTGAGCAAAATGCGAAACGTCTAGGAATTACGATTATCACAACAATGGTAGCGGATGCGGCTGATTTATTAGACCGTAACGTGGGTGAATTTGATCGGATTTTACTAGATGCTCCTTGCAGCGGATTTGGTGTCATTCGCCGTAAGCCTGACCTGAAATGGAATAAAACAGCAGAGGATATAAAAGCGATCTCTGAGATTCAATATGATTTGCTGGAGCGCGTTGCTCCTTTACTAAAGCCGGATGGTTACCTCGTTTATAGTACATGCACAATCGATTCTCAGGAAAATCAAGATGTTGTGGAGCGTTTTATTGCCGAGCACCCAGAGTATGAGCTGGATAAATCATTGGCAGAAGACTTGCCTACAGGCTTAACTGAAAAGATTGATGCTTCGAAGGGCTATGTGCAGATTTTGCCACACCACTTTTCTAGCGATGGATTTTTTATTGCCAGAATAAAGCGTGTTTGTAAATAAATAACGAACTGGTTTACCAGGCTGTATCAGGTGGCAGAAATCAGGTCTCTATGTGAAAAAAAGTCAAGTGGAAATCTGCAATTGCGGCTTTCCACTTTTCCTTTTCCGTCACAAAGGGTACAATGAGTGAATGGGGTTTGTTTCTTATCCCCAAATACAATGTAGTTACAACTAGTAAAAAGGTGAATCTTACAATGAACATTACGTCATTTACAGACAATAAACCCTTAATCTATAGCTTGCGTCTTGAAGAAATGAAGCAATGGCTGGAAGAGAATGGGGAAAAAGCATTTCGAGCTGCACAAATTTTTGACTGGTTATATGTGAAACGAGTAACAGCATTTGAAGAGATGAGCAACCTGTCGAAGGCCTTGCGTGATAAATTAAATGAGGAGTTTCGCATCAATGCGCTAACCGAAATTACACATCAGGAATCAGCGGATGGAACAATCAAGTTCTTATTCCAACTGATAGATGGGCATGCCATTGAAACAGTAATCATGCGCCACAATTACGGAAATAGCGTATGTGTAACAACACAGGTAGGGTGTCGCATTGGCTGTACGTTCTGTGCATCGACACTGGGTGGCTTAAAGCGAAATCTGGATGCTGGTGAAATTGTGGCACAGGTATTGCAAGCCCAACGTGCCCTAGATGCAGATGAAGGACGTGTAAGTCATGTAGTTGTTATGGGGATTGGCGAACCATTTGAGAATTTTGAACCACTATTATCCTTCTTGAACATCATTAATGACAACCGGGGATTAAATATTGGTCAACGGCATATTACAGTTTCCACCAGCGGAATCGTGCCTAAGATTTATGAATTTGCTGAGCGTGGAGGGCAGGTGAACCTAGCTATTTCCCTTCATGCCCCTAACACAGAGCTAAGAACCAAGCTAATGCCGATCAATCGCGGCTTCCCGTTGGAAAAATTAATGGAAGCTTGTCATCATTATATAGCTAAAACGGGGCGTCGTATCTCCTTTGAGTACGGTTTGTTTGGTGGTCAGAACGACCAGCCGCATCATGCGGAAGAGTTGGCCGAGTTAATCGGCGATATGCTTTGCCACGTTAACCTAATACCTGTGAACTACGTGCCAGAACGCGATTATGTTCGCACGGCTAAAAATGATATTTTCACCTTTAAACGCATTTTAGACGATCGCGGTATAAACGTTACAATTCGACGGGAGCACGGCAGTGATATTGCGGCTGCTTGCGGTCAATTGCGTGCGCAACACGCGAAAGAAACGGCAGGGTGATAAAGTATGGAAATAGCGATGAAATCGCATGTGGGGTGCGTCCGACAAGTTAATGAGGATTTTTATGCCTGTGCAGTTGACCTGGCTGGACGCGTACTTGCAGTTGTCGCAGATGGCATGGGCGGTCACCAAGCTGGCGATGTTGCGAGCAAAATGGCGGTTGAACGCATTTTAAAAGAAATGAAAAAAGTTGAACATAGCATGGCTCCTTTAGAAGAGCGAGAATTATTGATGGATGCTTTACTTCTTGCTAATCAAGAGGTATATGAGTATGCCGAGGCACATCCGGAGTGTAATGGGATGGGAACCACAGTCGTTGCTACACTACTAGGAAATGATGCGGGTGTCACCGCACACATTGGTGATAGTCGTTTGTATATTTATAAGGAAAATGAGCTGATTCAGCATACAGAGGACCATTCGCTTGTACAGGAATTGTTAAAAAGCGGGCAAATCAATCAAATGGAAGCGTCCCTGCATCCGCAGCGCAATGTCCTGATGAGAGCTCTAGGTACGGAGGATCATGTTCGAATTGATCTGGGACAGTTTGAGTGGTCAGATGGCGAGATTGTGCTGCTTTGCTCAGACGGATTATCCAACAAAGTTCCAGAAGAGATCATAGAGGAATGGTTAGCTAAACCAATACCTTTGCAGCAAAGCGTGGACGCACTTGTTCAATATGCACTTGATGCAGGGGGAGAAGATAATATTACTTGTGTGGCCATACGTAATAAAAAGAAGCCTTCGCAAGTCTGTGAGAAAGAGGGGGGAGGAGAATGCAAGGTCAACGACTAGGTGGGCGCTATCAACTTGAGGAAGTGATTGGTGGCGGCGGAATGGCTATTGTTTACAAAGCCAGAGATCTTGTATTAAATCGAATCGTTGCCGTCAAATTGCTAAGACCCCAATTTGGCACGGACGAAGACTTTGTAGAGAGATTTCGCAGAGAAGCGCAAGCGGTAGCAAGTCTTTCGCATCATAATATCGTCAATGTTTATGATGTTGGGCAAGACGATGATATTCATTATATGGTGATGGAATATATCGAAGGCTCAACCTTAAAGGAAATTATCACCGCTCAAGGCGGCATGCTGATGAGTGAGGCGGTTCGAATCGCGATGCAGGTGTGTGACGCACTAGATCACGCCCATCAAAACCAGATCATTCATCGCGATATTAAGCCGCACAATATCATGATTGGAACGAATGGTCGTGTGAAGGTAACGGATTTTGGGATTGCCCGTGCGGTTACGTCACAGACGATTACACAGACGGGTTCGGTACTTGGCTCAGTCCATTATTTTTCTCCTGAACAAGCTCGTGGAGGAATCACGGCAGAGAAATCCGACATTTATTCTCTCGGAATTGTACTGTATGAAATGGTTACCGGTACGTTGCCATTTTCAGGAGATTCGCCCATTACTGTAGCGCTTAAGCATTTACAAGACCCATTGCCTGAACCACGTAAATTAAATCCAGCTATTCCACAAAGCTTGGAAAATGTTATTATTCGTGCTTTGGCTAAGGACCCATTCCAGCGCTACAAGTCTGCACGGGAAATGTATGAGGACTTGGAAACGTGCTTGTCAACAGAAAGACGTCATGAATCAAAGCTTACGTTTGCAAGTGATATTGATGATGAAGAAACAAGGGTCATTTCAGCAATCACGCCAGATATGCTGGAGAAAAATAAACAAGATAGCTATCAACCGAGAACCTATCCTATCCGCACTCCTCAAAAGGTGGCAAGCACAGAGGAGCAATATAGAGACGAGGAGGAAGAGGAGGAGGAGAACTTGGCTAACAAGAAAAAGGGGATCTGGTGGAAGCGAAGCCTTCTTTGGTCTGGTATCGCTGTTCTATTCGTTGTTTTGGCTATTTTTGGTTTTAACCTTGCAATGAAGATACTCACTGTTCCAGAAACAGATGTACCTAATGTGATTGGAATGACGAGAGAGCAAGCAGATACGGCCCTGAAAAATGCTGGATTAAGTGCTACGTTTGAAGAGGCCTTTAATGCCGAAGACAAGGGCAAGGTTTTTGAGCAAGATCCAGCGGCAACAAGGCGCGTTAAAGAAAATAGCGCGGTAATTGTAATGATCAGTAAAGGAAAACAATTACTACCGACTCCTGATTACGTCGGTATGTCACAACAGGAAGCAGAACAAAAAGCGCGTTTAGCTAACTTTAAGGAAGTAAAGATTGTTATGAAAGAAAGCAATGATGTTCCAGCGGGACAGGTCATGACTCAAGATCCAATGCCAAATGTTAATCTTGCTTTCGTAGATACTGTCATGACCTTAACGGTTAGTGAAGGGAAAAAACGGACAAAAATACCAAACGATTTAGTTGGTAAGCATTGGGAGATGGCGAAAGCTTCTCTTAACAATGTAAATCTAAAGGAGGGAGAATTATCAGAGCAGGGTTCTTATGAACACCGGGAAAGAGGTATTGTCCTTTCCACAAATCCTCCTGCTAACACTGTAGTCGAAGAAGGTACGAAGGTTAACATGGTAATAAGCAATGGACAATGGCCTTCTGATGCCAAGATTGTAAGTGTTCCTGTTCATGTTGAGCACGATCCTGTCGAAGTACCTTCTGCAACCATTGAAATCGTTGTAAATGATGCTCGCAAAACGGAACTAAAGCCCATTCATCAATCTATATCAGAAAGCGCTGATTTCAGCGTTGAAGTAATCTTATCGCCAGAGACGAATGGAAAAATCGAGGTTAGAAAGAATGGCGAAACAATCAATACCATAGATGTTGATTATCAATCGTATCCGTAAAACGCTGGAGGTACATGCATGCCAGAAGGGCGAATTGTAAAAGCATTAAGTGGATTTTATTACGTGGCCGATCAAGCGAATCCAGAGCGAATCGTCCAATGTCGAGCTCGTGGCTTGTTTAAAAAGAAAGGGGCAAAGATTACCCCTTTAGTTGGCGATTGGGTTGTATTTGAGGCCCCAAATGATCGAGATGGGTATGTGATGGAGATAGGAGAGCGAACAAGTGAGCTGGTTCGCCCTTCTATTGCCAATGTTGATTTAGCTGTCCTAGTATTCTCTGCTAAGGAGCCTGATATGAGTCCGTTGCTGTTGGATAAATTCCTTGTGCATACGGAGCATGCTGGCATTGATGCGATTATTGTTATTACGAAGGCAGATTTATTGGAAGAGGAAGAATGCAGCAGGCTTGTAGCGGAATATGAAAAGGTGGGATATCGAGTGATTCCCACCTCCATTCTTGATCGGCGTGGTGTAGAACAAGTCCGTGAAGAGCTGATTGGAAAGCTAGCGGTGTTTGCTGGACAATCAGGAGTAGGGAAATCATCTTTGCTAAATGCTATTTTTCCAGGAATAAGCCTACAAACGGGAGAAATCAGCCAAAAGCTAGGACGCGGTCGACACACTACTCGCCACGTAGAGCTGCTTCCATTAAAGGAAGGTGGCTATGTTGCGGACACACCTGGATTTAGTTCATTGGATTTTATCAATATGACCGAGCTAGATTTGGCGCAAGCATTTCGTGATTTTGAGCAACGAAGCGATGAGTGTAAGTTCCGGGGATGTTTGCATATAACGGAACCACGCTGTGCAGTCCAAGCGGCTTTGCAGGCTGGTGAAATCGTGGAACATCGTTATAAACATTATCTACAGTTCATGGAAGAGTTGAGAGAATACCTGAGGAGGAACAAACAATGGTAAAAATCGCACCATCTATTCTATCAGCTGATTTTGCTCGCTTAGGAGAAGAAATTAAAGATGTAGAACGTGGAGGCGCTGACTGGATTCATGTAGATGTAATGGATGGTCATTTTGTCCCTAATATTACGATAGGTCCCTTGATCGTCGATGCGATTCGTCCAGTCACACAACTTCCTTTAGACGTACATCTGATGATTGAAGAACCGGATCGCTATATCGCTCAATTTGCTAAAAGTGGAGCAGATTACATCACTGTTCATCAGGAAGCTTGCCGCCATTTACATCGAACTATTCACCACATTAAAGAACAAGGTGTAAAGGCAGGGGTTGTTTTAAATCCAGCTACTCCAATTAGCACGATCGAGCATGTGCTAGAGGATTTGGATCTGGTGTTATTGATGACGGTAAACCCAGGCTTTGGCGGTCAAAAATTTATACATAGCGTATTACCAAAAATACGTGATCTACGTCATTTATTAAATGAACGTGGTTTATCTCATGTTGATATTGAAATTGATGGTGGGGTAAATGCTCAAACGGCACGCTTGTGTGAGGATGCTGGAGCAACTGTACTTGTCGCAGGTTCTGCTGTTTATAATCAACCAGATCGAGCAAAGGCGATCGCTGAGATTCGCGGCTAACAAAAAAGGATGACTCTCTCATTTTTATACGGAGGGAGCATCCTTTTTTTTATGACCATCTCTGTAAGCTTTTGGATTCGTTTAAGACTATAGGTAAAAAAGAATGAAAAGACTATGTAAATATTACAGTGTGAATCCATAATAGGAATGCGTACCTTAAAGATTAAAGGTGCGCATTTTATATTTACATGCATATTTGTCTTTGGCGACCTAATAAAGAACAGATATTCATGCATAAAAAATGCATAAAAGCCGAAAAAATGTATAAATACTGGTTTTGAGCAGGTTATAAAGGCGAATATATGTGAATAGATGATTAGTTTTGATCGCACACTATACGGAGATTTTATTTGAAGCAAGCTGATAGGACAAGAATTATGGTTAGATACGCACTGTTTATTTATGAAGTTTTAAAAAATATTATTAAATTTTACTTTCTTATTTTTATACATATGGTATTATAAATATAAGTTTTCAGTGTTTCGTAAATAATTGGATTACACACATCGTAGATCATCGGTGTTTCATACAGGAGGGTATTATTATGAGAAAATCTACAAAATCATTTGCAGCAATTGCCTTATCTACTTTATTATCTGTTTCCTTATTAACAGGCTGTGGTTCTGCTAGTCAGGACAGTGGAAATGCAGCTAACAAAAACACAGATCAAGCAGCGGCTAAAACCTTAACGATGTTCACGTCAGCGGATTACTATCCGTATGAATTCCATGAAACAAAGGATGGCAATGACCAAATTGTAGGCATGGACATCGATATTGCTACTTATATTGCAAAGGAACTTGGTTATGAATTAAAAGTAGTGGATACAGATTTTAATGGTCTGGTTCCTGCTCTTCAATCAAAACGAGCAGACTTCGTAATGGCGGGGATGTCCACTTCACCTGAGCGTAAGAAGAATGTAGATTTCTCCAATAATTATTATGAAGCAAAAAATACATTAGTGAGCAAAAAAGACTTGTCTATTACCAAGCCAGAACAGCTATCAGGCAAACGGCTAGCCGCTCAAATTGGCTCTATGCAAGAAAAGGCCGCTCAAGTGATTGCGAAAGAGGTTACTGGGGTTGAGGTGGTTTCCTTAAATAAAATGGGAGAAATCATTCAAGAGGTGGTTACGGGTCGATCTGCGGCGGCAGTTGTAGAAAATACCATCGCCCAAGGCTTCCTGGAGAAAAACCCTGGTTTGCAATCAACGGTTATGACAACAAATAATACAGAAGGTTACGCAATTGCTTTCCCAAAAGGATCAGAACATGTGGAAAAGTTTAATGAAATCTTGAAAAAGATGGAAGAAAACGGTGAAATGGACAAACTGATTAAAAAGTGGCTGGGACAATAATCCCAGTCTGCTTTTTTTACAGGGCAAGATGATGAAGCAGAGGTGAACATAAAACATGAATACAAGCATACCAATAGATTTTTCAGTGCTTACACCACATATACCCTACATGCTAGAGGGTATGGGAATTACCTTACAATTTACGGTTTTATCGGTTTTTTTCGGATTTATTCTGGGCACAATCCTAACCCTATGCAAAATATCCAACAGCAAATTTTTACAGGTATTTGCTGCTTTTTATACAAGTATTTTTCGTGGTACACCATTGCTGGTTCAGCTCTTATTGATTTATTATGCAATTCCGCAATTAACCGATTATCAGATTCCAGCTTTATTTGCTGGGGTTCTCGCTTTTAGCTTGAATTCCGCAGCCTATTTGTCAGAGACCATGCGCGCTGGAATTTTGGCTGTAGACAAGGGGCAGTGGGAAGCGGCTAAGGCATTAGGGGTTCCTTACTCTCGCATGATGAAGGATATTATTTTTCCTCAGGCGATTCGTAACATTTTACCTGCCATTATGAATGAATTTATTACCTTACTTAAGGACTCATCCTTAGTATCCGTTATTGGAGTGGCGGAAATCTTGCGCCGTGCAGATGTCGTCAAGGGTCAATTGTATATTTATTTTGAGCCTTTAGTGTTTGCAGGCTTACAGTACTATATTTTGGTTATGATTTTAACGCTACTGTCTACATGGCTAGAACGGAGGCTGCGTCGCAATGGTTAAAATTGAAAATTTGCATAAAGCATACGGGAAACTGGAGGTTCTGAAAGGAATCAGTACCAGCATTAAAAAAGGGGATGTAGTTGCTATTATTGGGCCATCTGGTTCGGGCAAATCTACATTCTTACGTTGCATGAATATGCTAGAGGAGCCTACAAAGGGACAAGTAATGATCAACGGGATGGATATTACCAACTCGAAGGGAAACATCCAAGAGATTCGGCAGAAAGTGGGAATGGTGTTTCAGCATTTTCATTTGTTCCCACATATGACGGTCCTGCAAAACCTGACCTACGCACCAATCAAGGTAAAAAAATTAACGAAGGCGGTTGCGGAGAAAAAGGGAATGGAGCTTTTGGAACGCGTTGGGCTGGCTGATAAGGCAGGTGTCTATCCAAGTAGCTTATCAGGTGGGCAAAAGCAACGTGTTGCGATTGCGCGAGCCTTAGCAATGGAACCAGAGATTATGCTCTTTGATGAGCCCACGTCCGCTCTTGATCCAGAAATGGTCAAAGAGGTCTTAGAAGTTATGAAAAGCCTGGCGAACTCTGGTATGACAATGGCAATTGTTACACATGAGATGGGCTTTGCTCGTGAAGTGGCAGATCGTGTACTATTTTTGGATGGCGGGTTGTTAATTGAGGATGCCTCCCCGCAGGAGTTTTTCACAAATCCAACAAGTGAACGTGCCCGTCAGTTTTTGGAAAAAGTATTATAAAAAGCCGAAATAAAAAGCAGTGTAAAAGGCAGGTGTTGTCCCTATTGGACAGCACCTTTTTTCGTGTCGAAACTCAATTTTATTCATGCTTATGCATTGGTAATGTAGTATTCAAAGTAGTGATTTTTGATGAGACATTTTTAGGATTCCGATATATTGTCCGTATGCGTATGATTAGAAAACAAATAGAATGAAGGGGGAATAATAGTATATATAGATGGAATTCTTCTGTATAAAGGAGGAAACATAGAGGGCCTTTTATTTTAGCATGTCGAGGACAAAGAGTACGAAATCGAGTGTTTGAGATTCTACATAAATTCAATGGTTTTATACTAGGCTTACGTTTACTTCCCCTAGGAGCGACCGTACAATATAGAGTAGCTTCCTAAATGAGCTAAAACAATTTGATATGAAAAAAACTACTAAGAGGCACGTACTGGAGAAAGGAATGTAAGCATAATGATTGATTTTACTATACATATTTGCACAGGTGGAGACCTCGATATGCTGCCGCAGATGGAGAGAGAGGATTTATTAATCGGAGTGGACGGGGGAGCGATTGCTTTACTAGAAGGAGGGATGATCCCGCATATTGCCGTGGGGGATTTTGATACCATTCAGGAAGAGGGGCTTAGACTGCTTCAGGAGGCAGGTATTGCTATTAAAAAGTTCTCCGCCATGAAGAATGCCACTGACACGGAAATTGCCGTAGAGATCGCTATGGAGGCTGCACGAGAGCATTTGCGTGATTTGGGTGCTACACTAGATAGCGAGGATGGTGTCGTGCATTTATATCCAGATCATCGCTTCAAGATCATAATGTATGGGGCGGTAGGTAGTAGATTGGATCATTCGCTTGCCAATTTATCACTGTTAAAAAAAGCGCATCGTGAAGGTGTCTGGATGGAGATTGTTAATCGACAAAATCGTGTCATGCTGTTATCCGATCATTTTCCAAACGTCAATCTTCGCGGACACTCCGGTGAATTTCTGTCCTTAGTGCCAGCTTCGCAGGAGGTGACCGGCATTTATTTAACAGGCTTTGCTTATCCATTGACCGATGCGACTATTGCATTTGGCTCCTCTATTGGGATTAGTAATGAATGGGCAAGTGAATATGGCAAAATAGAACGTGCATCAGGGGATTTATTTGTGATCGCAGCCCGAGATTGTTAAATCTTTACACAGGCTTTGGATTCTTACCTGCTGCTATTGATTTTTCTAGAAAAACTAGCAACAAATGAACTTTGGACGCATATACATATCAGGTAGGCAGGTACTGTTCTTACGTGATGAAGTTTTTCTATTTTTCCCCGGCATACTGGACATATGTTTGACCCTCTTCGGAATATGTATGTAATAGCTTTATTACGGAATAAGCCTAAGGGGGGTGCGACCTGATATGAGTTTTCGCTCGTTTCACGTGAAGCAGGGGATGGCAATCAAGCGCGTTCTCGGAGTCATTTTTGGAGTGGGTGGACTTATCCTCATTTTGAATACGATGCCCCTCTGGGTGTGGTATGCCATCTTGGGAACAGCACTCATAGCAACAGGCTGGTTTTTATTTCATCACAAGTAATTCCGGAGTAAGGAGGGGTCAAGATGCGTTTCTATACGATCAAGTTGCCGAAAATTCTAGGTGGTATGGTTCGCGCCATGATTGAAGCTTTCAATAAGAAAGCCAAGTAAACGCTGAGGATGTGGCTCAGATGAGAGGCGACATTCGATTGCCCATCAGCATTTTAAACAGGCATTCACCCTGTATTTTTTGGTAGGTGGATGCCTTGGTATTTATGATGATTCCCATCTTAGGGGATAATAATAGTAAATAAAAAAAGCACCCAAGAAAGGTGCTTTTTTTACATGTTACATGTAAGTGCAACGTTGTCGTATCTAGTCAAAGACCAGACAGACCCATTCTATGACGAACCAAACAAATTGATTCGCTTCTAGCTCAGCCTTTGCTGAGTTATACGCGAGTTACAAGACCAGATTTCAAAGCTCTAGTGCTTACATAAACGCGTTTTGGTTTCCCGTTAACAAGGATGCGCACTTTTTGAACGTTAACACCCCAAGTACGGCGGCTAGCACGCATAGAGTGAGAACGCGCATTACCAGCTTTCGCTGTTTTTCCAGTAACAAAACATTTACGTGACATTTACATCCACCTCCCTTGAAGCTATTAAACAAGCCCAATACGGGCATAAGAACAGCTTGATTCATAGTATCATAGCAAGCTGTCAATTGCAATACTTGACAGGAAATTCCCTGTGGCTATTTCGACAAATGAAAAAACCTTCAAATCGCACTTTACTTATAGTAGAATGGGGTGAAGTACAAGATATACCATTATACGGATTGGTCTTTTGTAAAAGGAGGAACCTGAAATGCCAGTTGAAATGAATACACCTCTTGGAAAAATTGATGTTAGTGAGGAAGTAATCGCTCGAATTGCTGGCGGGGCCGCCATGGAAGTATTTGGATTGGTGGGTATGGCTTCCCGTAAAGCATTAAAGGACGGAATTGCAGAACTTCTAAAAAAGGATAATTTGAGTAAAGGCGTTGTTGTTCGCAATGAGAATAACGATGTTAGCTTAGATTTGCATATTATTGTGAGCTATGGTACAAAGATTTCTGAAGTGGCTGGCAATGTGCAGAGCCGTGTGCGATATACACTCGAACAAACGCTAGGAGTCGAGGTATCGGCGATTAATATATATGTCCAAGGGGTCAGAACAGACCGTGAACTGTAAGGAGGAAAAGTAGTGGTACACAAGCGTCTTGATGGCGTGCAATTTAGTCAGATGGTTTATCTAGGCGCCAATAACCTGCATACGAACTACAAAATAGTAGATGCTTTAAACGTGTTCCCTGTTCCAGATGGCGATACTGGTACAAATATGAATCTTACGTTTACAGCTGGTGTAGAAGAGCTTTCCCGTAAAGAGTCTGCACACATCGGTAATTCAGCTCAGGCGTTGGCAAAAGGACTTTTAATGGGGGCCCGCGGAAACTCAGGTGTTATTTTGTCTCAATTATTCCGTGGATTTAGCAAGGTGGTGGCAGGTAAGGAAACCATCGATGCTCGCACGTTTGCAGATGCATTAAAAATGGGCGTGGATACAGCATATCAGGCGGTAATGAAACCAGTAGAGGGTACTGTTCTTACGGTAGCACGTGAAGCTGCTGAAATGGCTGTTAAAATCTCTCGCACGACGGATGACATCCTTACTGTGATGGACAAAACCTTTGAACAGGCAAAGCTTACTCTAAGCCAAACCCCTGAATATCTGCCTGTTTTAAAAGAGGTAGGCGTTGTTGACTCCGGTGGGCAAGGGTTGGTTTACATCTACGAGGGCTTTGTTCGTTCCTTGCATGGTGAGAAGGCTGTTGAGCAAAAACAGATGCCTGGCAAAGCTACTACGTTACAGAATATGAGTGATCTGGTTGAAGAGAAGCATAGCGCTCAATCTCAATTAAAAACAGAAGACATTCTGTATGGATATTGCACGGAGTTCATGGTGTATCTGACTGGAAGTACAGAAGCGAATAAAAAGCCTTTTGCTGAAGCCACGTTCCGTGCGCAATTAGATACAATGGGAGATTCATTGCTGGTTGTATCTGATGAGGATGTCATAAAAGTACATATTCACGCTGAACACCCAGGAAATGTGCTTAACTATGCACAGCAATTCGGTTCACTGCATCGAATTAAAATTGATAATATGCGTGAACAGCATTCCAATATCCTGCGTGAAGAAACAGCTCACGTGACTTCTGAAGAAGTACAGGCTGAATCAGCATCTATAGCAATCAAAGATGAGCAAGAGCTCCCAGTACCTTATGGAATTATTGCGGTAGCAGCAGGAGACGGAATCGCGGAGATTTTCCAAAGCTTAGGAGTACAAGTAGTGGTTCAAGGTGGACAAACCATGAATCCAAGTACCGAAGACTTCGTAAAGGCTATTGAAGAGCTTCACGCTGAAAAAATGATTATCCTGCCAAATAATAAAAACATCATCATGGCTGCACAACAGGCGGCTGTATTGGCAAGTGTACCTGTTGCTGTTGTACCGACGAAGAGTGTGCCACAAGGGATGGCAGCGTTGGTAGCATTTAATGGCGGAGAAGAATTAGAGAGCAATAAAGAAATGATGGCAAAAGCGCTGGAGCAGGTAAAAACAGGGCTGGTTACGCATGCGGTTCGAGATACCAAAATGGGGGATGTCGAAATTGCAGAGGGTGACTTTATTGGAATCAACGAAGGAACCATCATTACAGCACAAGCAGACATGATGGACAGTGCTATGGAGCTTTTGAAAAACATGGTAGATGAAGAGACAGGGCTGGTTACAATTATCTATGGTGAAGGTGCTTCCGAAGAGCAGGGGGCCCTACTAGAGGAAATGCTAGCGGATTTATTTGAGGATGTGGAAGTTGAGATCCTTTCTGGTAGACAACCACTTTATCCTTTCATTTTTGCTGTCGAGTAGGAGAGGAGTAATGTTACGTTGTCACCTATTGTAATTGTTACGGATAGTGCGTCAGATATTGATCCAGCTCTGATTACAGAGCTAGGTATTGAGATCGTTCCTTTGAAGGTGAGCTTTGGTGCTGAAACCTTTCTGGATGGAATCACTATACGCTCTGCTGAGTTTTTTGAGCGTTTACGTTCGTCCGACGTATTTCCAAGAACATCTCAGCCATCACCAGTAGAGTTCTCTCAAAAATTCCAAGAAATTAGTGAGAAGCATGGTGCGGATGTTTGCATCATTGCTATTTTGTTGTCCAGTCAGTTATCGGGTACGTACCAATCTGCTGTTATTGGCAAGGGAATGCTCGAACAAGACCTAGACTTGACGATTATTGACTCGAAGAAGGGTGCTATGTTTGAGGGACTCCTTGTTGTTGAAGCAGCTAAAATGGCGCGTGCAGGATGCTCTAAACAACAAATTCTGGATGAAGTGGACCGGATGATTCAGCAAATGCAGAATTTCTTTATCATCGACACTTTGGAGTTTTTACAAAAAGGCGGTCGAATCGGTCGCGCTTCCG
Organism: Brevibacillus sp. 7WMA2; assembly: GCF_010748895.1. Classification (NCBI taxonomy): domain Bacteria; kingdom Bacillati; phylum Bacillota; class Bacilli; order Caryophanales; family Paenibacillaceae; genus Brevibacillus; species Brevibacillus sp. 7WMA2. Next base: position 2,312,507 of record NZ_CP048799.1, on the reverse strand, counting down.
CATTTATTGGTTCGCTTTTAAACATTAAGCCGATCCTGTCGCTAGATGCAAATGGTGCTGTGTATGCCTTTGACAAGGTACGCGGCAATAAAAAAGCAGTGGCTAGGATGCTGAATGAACTAAAATCCTATGCTGCCGATGCAAGAGTAAAGGTAGCCATTCTGCATGCAAATGCGCTAGAAGAAGCAAAGTCGTTAAAAGAGCGGGTCGCTCAGGAATTCCAGGTAATTGAAACCTATATATCCGAAATTGGTCCTGTTATCGGAGCACATATTGGACCAGGCGGAATTGCCTGCGCAATGGTAAAAGAGTAGGAGTAACACAACATTTTGTGAATAAAGGTTCACGAAAAATCAAGAGAATAAGGGACACCTTGCTTGAATCGTGCAAATAGCGATTAGGTAAGGTGTTTTTGTTTTGCATTCGTACAAATAAGAGGGGGGTTGATATCCAGCAGATGAGCATATGATGAAAGCATTATAAACGAAACATTTTGGCACACGCCCTATAATTATTCATAAGATAAAGATAAAAAATAGTTAGACTCCAAATGGAATGGAGGTCCTTATGAAAAAAACAACACGATTAAAGCAGCTTATTCGTTCTGAAGAAATTGAATTTTTAATGGAAGCTCATAACGGATTATCAGGCAAAATTGCAGAGAATTGTGGCTTTAAAGGGATTTGGGCTAGTGGTTTGACCATTTCGGCTTCGCTGGGTGTGAGGGACAACAATGAGGCGTCCTGGACCCAAGTGCTAGATGTATTAGAGTTTATGAGTGATGCTACTTCTGTACCAATTTTGCTAGATGGCGATACGGGTTATGGAAACTTCAATAATGCAAGGAGATTGGTAAAAAAATTAGAGCAAAGGAGCATAGCGGGTGTATGCATTGAAGATAAGCTTTTTCCAAAAACCAATTCGTTTATCAAAAGTGAAATGCAACCGCTTGCCAATATTGATGAGTTCTGTGGAAAGATTAAAGCGATGAAGGATAGTCAAACAGATGAGGATTTTGTTGTTGTGGCAAGAGTAGAGGCATTCATTGCAGGGTGGGGGCTAGAAGAATCCTTACAAAGAGCTGAAGCTTATCGACAAGCGGGAGCAGATGCTATTCTGATCCACAGTAAAAGATCCGATGTCACAGAAATTGATGCTTTCATGAAAGAATGGGCGTTTAGACATCCTATTGTGATCGTACCGACTAAATATTACAAAACACCGGTGGACAAATTTGAAGAATTGGGTGTGAGTATGGTCATCTGGGCGAATCACAATCTGAGATCTTCAATTGTTGCTATGCAGCAAACCTCGAAGCAAATTTTTGAACAGAAAAGCCTCATTCAGGTGGAAGAGAATTTGGCAACGTTAGACGATGTGTTCCATCTACAGAATGCGGATGAATTAAAGGAAGCGGAAAAGAAATATCTCCCTGCAAACGGACTTAAATCCTAGATGTAAAAAAAGGATGATTAATGGTGCTAAATACGAATCTGTTTGTTAATGAATTGAGAAAGCGGGGATTCCAATTTTACTGTGGAGTTCCTTGTTCGTTTCTAAAGGATTTTATCAACTATGTCAAAAATGAATGTACGTATGTGGGGGCTACCAATGAAGGCGAAGCTATAGCTATCTCATCTGGAGTAGCGTTAGGAGGAGAAAAGGCAGTTGTTTTTATGCAAAATTCCGGTCTGACCAATGCTGTTTCCCCTTTAGTATCACTCAATTATCCTTTTCGCCTTCCAGTTCTTGGATTTGTCAGTTTGAGAGGAGAAGAAGGGATTCAAGATGAGCCACAGCATGAATTAATGGGCAAAATAACGACACAGCTTCTGGATTTAATGCAAGTAAAATGGGAATTTTTATCGGTCGATATAGAAGAAGCGAAGGAGCAGATTAACCGAGCTAATGAATATGTGGAAGCGAATCAGTCTTTTTTCTTTGTTGTCAGAAAGAAAACCTTTGAAAAGGTTAAGCTGTTCAATCAAGAGCCTTCTGGGAAAGGCAATCTATATAAAAAGCAAAAAAATAAACAGGATGCTGTTCCAAAACGTTCAGAAGCGTTGGAGGTTATTAACGCACTAAAAGATAGTCAAACAATTCAGCTTGCCACAACTGGAAAAACGGGACGGGAACTGTATGAAATTGAAGATGCTAACAATAATTTATACATGGTTGGCTCTATGGGATGCATTAGCTCTCTAGGACTCGGTCTAGCCCTAACCAAAAAGGATAAAGAGATTGTTGTCATTGACGGGGACGGTTCCATGCTGATGCGTATGGGGAGTCTGGCTACAAACGGGTACTATGCTCCAGACAATATGCTCCATATTCTACTCGACAATCATGCCCACGATTCTACGGGTGGACAAAGCACAGTATCACATACGATTGATTTTGTAGAAATTGCTTCCGCCTGCGGGTATCTGACATCCACCTACATTCACAGCTTGAAGGAATTGGAAGCCTCCATTCGAGAATGGAAACAAACGAAAGGACTTACTTTTCTCTATTTGAGAATTGCCAAAGGTTCCTTGGAGCAGCTTGGTCGCCCTAAAATAAAGCCTTATGAAGTAAAAGAGAGGCTCCAGGCGTTTGCAAGTAACAATGTATCCCATTTTGGAAAGGGGGATATCTGATGCAGATCGTGAAGAGAAATATTTTATTGAATCCCGGTCCCGCCACAACAACGGATAGTGTGAAATACGCCCAAGTAGTTCCTGATATTTGTCCTCGTGAAACAGAATTTGGTAACCTATTGGAATATGTATCTACAGAGCTTACCCAGTTGGTTGCTGATACGAAGGATTACACGACGGTCTTGTTTAGCGGTTCCGGTACAGCAGCTGTTGAAGCTATTATTAGTTCTGTTGTGCGCGATGATGCTGTACTTGTCATTAACAATGGTGCGTACGGAAAACGCATATGTGAAATTGCCAAAGCCTATAATCTGCCCCTCCTCGAATTCACTAGTCCTCACGATGATGGAATCGATTTAGTTGCACTAGAAAACACGATCAAAAATTCCTGCCAAAAAATCTCCCACCTAGCCGTAGTTCACAACGAAACGTCTACTGGTCTTTTAAACAATCTTGAAGCGATTGGAGCCATTTGCGAAAAATATCATATTGATATGATTGTGGATGCAATGAGCTCATATGCGGCCGTTCCCATTCAAATGGACAAAATGAATATCAGTTTTTTGGCTGCAAGCTCTAATAAAAATCTACAGGGTTTTGCAGGTGTCGCATTTGTCGTTGCCAATCGAAAGAAATTGGAACGTATCCGGGATAATAAGCCCAAAAATTATTACCTACACCTCTATGAACAATATCAGTTTTTTTGTGAGTCCCGTCAAATGCGTTTTACTCCTCCTGTTCAGACCTTCTATGCACTAAAGCAAGCGATCGACGAATTGAAAGAAGAGGGGGTAGAGAGAAGATACCAAAGATATGTGAAATCGTGGGAAACATTAATCAAAGGCATGGATAGGCTTCATTTGAATTATATTATTCCAAAGGAGCATCATTCCAAAATCATTACTTCCATCATTGAGCCTGATTGTAGCGGATACAATTTCAATGAAATGCACGATTATTTGTACGATCAAGGCTTTACCATTTATCCTGGGAAATTTGCAGATTCAAAAACATTTAGGGTGGCAAATATTGGGGATATTACCTATAAGGATATTGAGGATTTTTTGAGTATCCTAGAAAGTTATTTACAAGCCATTGGTTATCCTTTTGCAAAGGAAGATGCCTAATGAGAGCAAGAAATAAATGGTCAAAATATTTATTTTTAAAACGATCAAAAAGTTTAGCACCGTACTTGCCGGAAACACAACGGATGTCAAAAAGCGCCTTTTGGGATTTGATTAATCGGTATGGAAAGGTGATTCTAAAGCCTGTCAGGGGAAGGGGAGGGGCGGGCGTCATTCAAGTATCTTCACTAGGGGATCGGAAATTCAATATACACAGTGAAAATAAAAGGAAGACCATCAAAGGGAAAAAACAGACTTATCGCTACATCAAAAAAAAGATAAGATCGACTGCTTATATGATTCAACGGCGAATTTCCCTTGCTACAATCCGTAAACGTCCTTTTGATATGCGGATCATTGTACAGCGCAGAAGATATTCTGATTCGTGGAAAGTTACTGCCAAAGCAGCTAAAGTAGCTGGCAAAGGTTATTTCGTCACCAATAATACTAGGAGTAAAGGAAAGATGCTGCACGTTCAAAGGGCACTTCAAAAATCATCACTTAAAAATCATTCGAATCAACTTCTCCTCTCTAATGTTAAACAGGTGGCTTTAATGTCCGCAAAAAGGCTAAGAGTAGCATTTCCATCGCATCGTACCTATGGAATGGATATGGGATTGGATAAGAAGGGGAAGGTATGGATTATTGAAACAAATCATTATCCGGCTATTTCTCACTTCCGCAAGCTGGGTGATAAAGCTATGGTGTATCGAATTTTGGCATATCAAAAGGGTAGATAAGTAGGGACTTTGGAAGTAAAGGATCGGTTTTTCAATGGATCATATTAGAATAGTAAGGTTCTTGTAACGTAAACGTGGCAATCTTTTATGAATGAATGGTTGTCACGTTGGTTACCTATTTTGCTGGGATATTAAAGTATGCTAAGACAAGCTGACGTAGCAGGTGCGCCTATGGAATCCTATTCATTTTTAATGTTCGGGATATTTCGTTATTGTTTTTTCCCTTTATATGAGAATCTCTATTCCCTTTTTGGCAAACCATACATATACAGGCTACAACAGCAAACTGGAACGCAGAGGTTCACATTGAATAAAAAGGTGAGGTCATGTCATTCTTCCAACGATATTGGACAACCAGACAGGGACAGAAGGCAGGGGGAAGCCAGACTTCAGATTCTGCCTGTATTGACTCTTCGATGTATAGCAATTTGAATCAATTAGAGAAGAAATTCTCTGGAATTCCGGATTTGACTATGCGTGAGCTTCCTTTAAAAACAGGAGAGAAGGCACTATTGGTTTATTTAGATGGTTTGATTGACAAAACCATTGTGAATCGAGATATTGTTCATCCCTTGTTGGTTGCTGAAACCGTATATCCTGAACAAATGGAATCTGTATTATTTGTAGGCAAAATCAAACAAATTAATTTATGGGCTGAGATTGAGGAGTCCTTGTTTCATGGTTGCTGCATTATATTTATGGATGGGTTTCCTCAGGCTTTTCTTATAGAGGCTCAAGGCTGGCCTCAGCGTGCTATTCAGGAGCCGCAGATTGAATCAGCGATTAAAAGTGCTCACCAGGGATTTATCGAGACAGCGAATGCCAATATTTCTATGATTCGGCGCTACATTCCTAGCAGGGAGCTAAAGGTTAAGGAACATACCATTGGAGAACGCGGTGGAGCAAAAGTATCACTCTTGTATTTGGAGGATGTGACGAATCCTCAGATTTTGGACGAGCTTGAAAAAAGATTGGAGTCGCTTACAGTCGATATTATTTTAAATACAGGAGAACTAGAAGGATATTTGGAGGATCGAGCATTTACTCCTTTTCCTCAATTCTCTATGACAGAGCGTCCAGATACAGCAGCTTCCCATATTCTGCAAGGTAGAGTCGTCATCATCATGGATCGGTCACCGGGAGTGTTAGTGGCTCCCATGACCTTTTTTTCATATTTTCAAACCGTAGATGATTATAGTGTTCGATGGTTTGCTGCTTCTTTTATTCGCCTGTTGCGTTTTGTTGCTTTTTTTATCGCAATATTGGCTCCTGCGATCTATATTGCTTCTGTATCGTTTCATTATGAATTGATACCGCTTCCCTTGCTTTTGACGATTGGAGAATCGCGTGAAAGAGTGCCGCTCCCGCCAATTCTTGAGGCATTTATTATGGAAATGGTGTTGGAAATGCTCCGTGAAGCCGGATTACGATTGCCAGCTCCTATTGGACAAACCATTGGTATTGTAGGCGGTATCGTTATAGGGCAAGCGGCAGTATCAGCTGGGTTGGTCAGTAATATCATGGTGATTGTAGTTGCTTTGACAGCGATTGCTTCCTTTATCATTCCAAATTTGGAGATGTCGGCTGGAGTTCGTATGATTCGGTTTCCTATGATGGTGGCTGCTTCTTTATTTGGAATGGTGGGTATCATTTGGGGGCTTATGCTCGTTATTCTGCATCTGCTCTCACTGGAATCGTTAGGTACACCATATGGTGCTTCCTTTTCACCCTTGCATTTTTCTGAACTAAAAGATACCTTCATTCGTTTACCAGTGTGGATGATGAAGAAACGGCCAATCGAGCTCAAGCCAAAGCAGGTTGATCGACAGGGAGACAATGGCAGAGGGAATGGTGAACATCATGAGAAAATTGAGTGATCGGAAAATTTCTCTCCTGCAATTTATTTTAACGATCAGCGGAATTGAGGTAGGTACTAGCATCTTGAATCTACCAGCAGATTTGGCTCGTGTAGCTGGCACTGATGGGTGGATTTCTATTATTATCGGATACTTGTGTACGATGATTATCAGTCTTTGCATCATCGGGATTATGTCTAAGCATCCAAATAAAACGATGCTCGATGTGTTGATTTACTATGTAGGCTCCTTTTTGGGGAAATCAATCATGGTGGTCTGGATTCTATATTCCTTGCTTGGGGCTATCACGATCTTTTATACGAGCATCTATATTATAAAAGAATGGGTATTGCCTAATACAATGACATCTCTGATAGTTGCTCTCTTTCTCCTCTGTACTTACATTGGTCTAAGAGGAGGCATTCGCCTAATTTGCCGATATCAGGTGTTCGTATTTTTCTTTACTTTGTGGATGCCTTTAATTTTGCTGTTCTCATTAAAGGATGGTCATCTTACTTTCTTGTTGCCAGTGTTTAAAGAGGGCTGGATGCCTATCTTACATGGAGTGAAAACAACGGTATTAGCGTTCTTAGGCTTTGAATGGATCTTTTTGTTTTATCCTTATTTGGAGAATAAAAAGCAAGCAGTCAAAGGGGTCATCATTGCAAATACAATTACGCTGCTCGTCTATTTGCAAATTACGTTTAGCTGCTTTACCTTTTTTAGCCCTGATGAAATTACAAAATTTATTTGGCCTACGCTCACCTTGGTCAAGCCGGTTCGGTTTTCTTTTCTCGAGCGTTTTGAGATCGTTTATCTTTCCTTTTATATCTTTATTTTTTCCACGTCTGTCATCCCTTACTTCTTTTTCGCGATGGAGAATATTTCGCAACTGTTTCATAAAACGGATTGGCAGATGCCTTACACTATCTTACTTATCTATGCGCTTAGCTACCTGTTTTATCAGCCATCGTATACAGGTATTACGTTTTGGAAGAATTCGTGGGAATGGATGGGCTACTACACGGTATTTGCGTTTCCAGTACTCTTTTTATTGTATACCATGTTGGTTAGCCGATGGAGGGGGCGACAGTTAAATGAAAAAGCGGGGTAAAAGTAAAGTGTCACAGCTACTGAGCTGCATGGGTGCATGTGCCTGTTTGTTCGGCTTAAGCGGCTGTGGAGATCAGGTTCTTGTGGAGGATATTAATTTAGCGCTGATTTATGCCATGGATCGGACCCCTGACAACCAAATACTAGTCTATGAAATGAGTCCGATCTTTGATAAAGATGCAAAAAAGAAATATGCTGTCTATGGAGCAAAAGCACACACTGTTCGCCAAGCGAAGGACGTGTTCAACAGTGTGGCTCAAGGACAGGTAGTTGTAGGAAAAGTACAGGTTCTACTGTTCGGGGAGGCAATGTTAAAGGAGGGAATTGTTCCTGATCTGGATGTATCCTTTCGTGATTCTAAAAATGTGGCGAATATGGTGATGGTAGGAGTTAAAGGCTCCATGTCTGATCTTGTAAATAGTAATTTCCCGGATAAATCCATCCTGCCTCGCTATATTACAGATTCTCTTCAAAATAGTGCCAAGCTTAATCAAGGGATAGAAACTACTCTTCAAAAATTTCATACATTGCTATATGACAAGGGAATCACACCGGCTATCGCGGAGGTAAAAAAAGATAAGAATGGGATCGTCGTATTGGGAGCGGCTCTCTTAGACAAAGAAGGAAGACAGCAATTGTCCTTGAATCGTCGAGAGAATTTGTATCTGCTAATGCTACAGCGGAAAGCCAAAATTCCGATCTCTTATACCATAGCAGTTCCAACAGCTTCGTTTTCGCAAGGTCAGTCATCAGGTAAAGCGAAAAAGGAAGGCTTTGTGACAGTGAATATTCAACGATTAAAACCAAAGATAGAAACCTCCTATCAGGATAATCAATTTGTTTTTACGGTTCATCTGGAAATGGACGTCCGAGTTATTGAACGAACCTTACCGATTGATTTGGAAAAAGAAAAGGATAAGCTGGCACATTTCATAGAAAATAAAATGAAAACTGAAATGGAGACGCTCATAAAAAAGGTACAACAAAAAAAATTGGACCCATTCGGGTTTGGATGGTATGCAAGAGCGTATCAGTATCCGCATTGGAAAAAAATCCAAGATCAGTGGCCTGCTCAATTTTCAAAAGCACGGGTGAATATCCTGCCGACTATCAATATAGAAAGCCGAGGAGTAATCGAATAGATTGACTAACATGTGTTTTTAGAAGTAGCCGATTTCCCTAACCTACGATACAATAAGGTGTACGAGACTTTTGGGAGAGCGAGGGCTGCTCAAATGAAATTTAAAAGCGTTTTCGATATTATTGGACCGGTGATGGTTGGGCCATCCAGTTCACATACAGCCGGAGCGGCTCGAATTGGACGCGTTGCTCGCACTTTATTTGGGAGGCAACCAAAGAAGGCGGAAATCACGTTCTATGGTTCTTTTGCAAAAACCTATCAGGGTCATGGTTCAGATGTAGCGACTGTGGCAGGAATCCTTGATTTTGATACAAGTGACTTACGATTAAAAGATTCCATCCAAATAGCCAAAGACTTTGGAATTGAAGTGATCCTTACTACCTCAGAGCTACAGACGGAGCATCCGAATACGTCTCGGATTAAGCTCTCAGATGAGCAGGATAGTGTAGAGATTGTTGGAATTTCCATTGGCGGGGGCAAAATGCTGATTACTGAAATCAATGGGTTTCAATTAACATTGTCAGCAAGCGCTCCTACATTATTGGTTTTCCATGAGGATCGTTTCGGTATGATTGCTAAGGTGTCCGAGGTTTTGGCTGAGCATCGTGTCAATATTGGCTTTATGGAGGTATCACGACGGGAGCGAGGCAGTTTAGCTCTCATGATCATTGAGCTAGATACGCTGGTTGATCAGGCTACAATACAGGAGATGGAAAAACTGTCGTCCATTGAGCAGGTATTGCTGCTACCTACTGTGTAGCTTGGAGCTGCTTTTAATTGGATATTGTCGTGAAAAATAAAGCCCTTTATGGAATAGAGATAGAGCTGGAAGGTAAGTGCAAAAGGAGTTGAGGTCCATGTTTCGCAATGTAGCAGAATTAGTGGAACTGGCGGAATCACAAGGGAAACCCATTTCTCAAATCATGATTGAGGCAGAAATGAACTTTTCTGAGCGATCTCGTGAGTCTATTATGGAAGAGATGTATCGCAATCTGGATGTGATGGAAAAAGCGGTGCAACGGGGATTGACCGAGGACATTCGTTCATATAGTGGTTTGACTGGTGGAGATGCTAAAAGGCTGCAACAATATATGAAAGAAAAGCCGTTTTTATCTGGCAAGACGCTGCTTAACGCGGTAAGCATGTCTGTGGCTGTTAATGAAGTAAATGCAGCGATGGGGACGATTGTTGCCACACCAACAGCAGGTGCCTGTGGGATTGTTCCTGGAACCTTGTTTGCTGTATCAGAAAAACTAAATCCAACACGTGAGCAAATGGTGAATTACCTTTTTACAGCGGGAGCGATTGGATATTGCATTGCTAACAATGCTTTCATCTCAGGAGCAGCCGGTGGGTGTCAAGCGGAGGTAGGCTCTGCTACAGCGATGGCAGCGGCAGCGATCGTTGAAATGGCTGGAGGTACACCAGAGGAATCAGCACAAGCGGTAGCTATCGCTTTGAAGAATATGCTTGGCTTAGTATGCGATCCGGTGGCAGGATTGGTTGAGGTTCCTTGTGTGAAGCGTAATGCAATGGGGGCCGCTATCGCAACCGTAGCTGCCGATATGGCAATGGCGGGCATTAAGAGTGTGATCCCTACTGATGAGGTAATTTTAGCGATGTATCGTATCGGATGTAGCATGCCAAATACCCTGAAGGAAACGGCACAAGGCGGGTTGGCGGATACGAAGACAGGCCGTGCAATTGAGGCGAAAATCTTTGGTGTGCCGGTGAAACAGCATGATTGATTTATTAGCTGGTCCTGTTAGCAATCTCTATGGCATTGGAGCCGAGCGGGCTAAAGATTTAGAGGCACTTGGCATATACAGCATCAAGGATTTAGTAGAGTATTTTCCATCGCGTTATGAGGATTATCGTATTCGCGATCTAACTGAAGTGAAGCATGAGGAGAGGGTTACTCTTGTAGGCACAGTCTACGGCGAGCCCTCTGTTCGCTTTTTTGGCAAAAAGAAATCGCGGATCAGCGTCAAGCTTGTCATGGATCGTGTAGTTGTCACGGCTGTTTGGTTTAACCAAATGTATGTTAAAACACAGCTATCTACTGGTAAAGAGATCGTAGTTACAGGTAAATGGGACAAGCATAAACTGCAAATTACCGTGAGTGAAATGACACAAAAGGATTCACTGCGGGCCAAGAAACGCAATGATCTCGTCCCGGTTTATCCGTTAAGTGCGGGAGTTAATCTTTTATTTTTACGCAAAACGATTCAGCATGCCCTTGAAAAATACGGCAAGCTAATTCCTGAGATTCTGCCTCCGGAACTAGTAGAACGTTATCGTTTATTGCCGCGTCATGAAGCAATTGAGCTGATCCATTTTCCAGGCAATGCACAAGAAGGTCATCAAGCGCGCCGCCGTATTATGTTTGAGGAGCTTTTTTTATTTCAAGTAAAAATGCAGGCATTTCGACGGATAACACGTCAGCAAACAGAGGGGATTGCCCAAGCCATTCCGCTGGAGCTGGTGCGGGAATTCGTACGTTCCCTACCGTTTCCGTTAACAGGAGCTCAAAAGCGTGTGGTAAAAGAGGTGCTTGATGATATGCAGGCTCCCTATGCAATGAATCGTTTATTGCAAGGGGATGTAGGCTCCGGTAAAACAGTGGTAGCAGCTATTGCTTTGTATGCTACAGTGAAAGCCGGTTTTCAAGGGGCTTTGATGGTGCCCACCGAAATTTTGGCTGAGCAGCATTTGCACTCATTAACAGGCTTATTGGAGCCATTGGGACTACGGATTGCGCTGTTATCAGGCTCTGTTACAGGCAAAAAACGACGTGAGCTGCTTGAAACTCTGCAATCAGGAAGCTTGGATGTAGTAGTTGGTACGCATGCACTTATTCAGGACGATGTATTTTTCTCTAAGCTGGGACTGGTGATAACAGACGAGCAGCATCGTTTTGGGGTCGAACAACGTCGTGTGCTTCGCAACAAGGGGCTTTGTCCAGATGTCTTATTCATGACAGCTACACCGATTCCACGTACGTTGGCAATCACGGCTTTTGGCGATATGGATGTCTCTGTAATTGATGAGATGCCGGCTGGACGTAAACCAGTAGAGACCTCATGGGCTAAGCACGAGCAGTTTCATCAAGTGCTAGAACGCATGCGAGCAGAATTATCACAAGGTCGCCAAGCGTATGTAATCTGTCCTTTAATCGAAGAATCCGACAAGCTGGACGTTCAAAATGCGATTGATGTACATGCCCAATTAAGCATGTATTTCCAGGAGTATCAGGTAGGCTTGATGCATGGGCGTTTGCCATCGAAAGAGAAGGATGAGGTCATGCAATCGTTTGCTCGTGCAAAGACTCAAATTCTTGTTTCTACGACCGTAGTAGAGGTTGGGGTAAACGTGCCGAATGCAACCTTTATGGTCATCTATGATGCTGAGCGGTTTGGTCTTGCTCAGTTGCATCAGTTGCGTGGACGTGTCGGTCGTGGGGCTGATCAATCATATTGTGTACTCATTGCCGATCCAAAATCAGAGGTTGGAAAAGAACGGATGCGTGTCATGTGCGAAACCAATGACGGTTTTGAACTGTCTCAACGCGATTTGGAGCTACGTGGTCCAGGTGATTTCTTTGGTACTAAGCAAAGCGGGGTTCCTGACTTTAAGGTAGCAGATTTACTAAGCGACTATAAAGCGTTAGAGGTAGCTCGTCAGGAAGCAGCGGTTATGGTCAATAAGGATGAGTTCTGGACAGAGCCTGCGTATGAATATTTACGCTCCTATTTGCGAGAGCAGGGAATTCTGGATGGTACCGTTTTAGATTAGACTAGTATAAATGGCTATGCTTGCTCTGTTTGATATGGATGCAAATGATTTTGATTTTTTTACTTTGCTAGGATGATAAAAAGATTTCGAATAAGAATACACGTTTGTTTAGGACGATGTAAGAAGCCCCTTCACTCTTCTTAATGTTAGAAGGGTGAGGGGGCTTTCATTTGGAAAACGGCGGAAATACGGATCGTTTTGATGTACGTATGTTCAAGGAACACATTCTTGTTTAGAAAAACTAGTGTGGTAATAGGTGGTCAAGGCACGTTCTAGTCGATGGAATCTAATAAAATAACGTCACCATTTATTCCTAGCACTCCATAGTGGCAATCTAGCTTTCCACACAATACATAATGGGTTCTTTCTGGATACAACACATACGTGGGCGTCAGAGTAAGATGCTGTTTAAGCCGTTCGAAGGCAAGTTCTTTGTCAATGGTGACGGGCTCAGCTTGCGCTAGATTTCCATGTACCTCTTTCCAAAAGAGCTGATTATCAAAATACGAGACGATTTGCAGTTGTTTCGGGTCTAAGAATATTGTGATTTTAGGTGAGATCAATTTAGTGGGGCTAGAAACAGGCCGGAGTACAGCCTGAATGTAGTTGTTTTGCCGATATAGATGGGTTAGCTTCCACTGTCCTGACTCTGTTGGGTACATAGAACGCAAAAAGTCGGAAATTGCATGAATAGCCTGCTGCTGCTCCTCCCGTGTAATAGGTAGCATATCTGGGTGTGGTTCATTAGCAAATGCTTGCTTGGCAGACACCTCCGGCTGATTCTGAAATAGGAAAGGATTTTGTTCCTCATACGTTAGCGTTAATGGTGTGACCCAATGAAAAACATGGTCAACCTTCAAGCAAAAACGATTATCTATCATAAATTCAAAAGGATAAGTTGCTGATAAATCATGGGCTATATAAATTTCCTCAAGTGCATAAGCCAAAATCCATTTGTTTTGCTCTGTTGAAGGAAATTCGATTAAGCTAACCTGTTCCTTTGCGATCTGTATGACATCTGTATCTAGGGCCAATGCATAAGGCTCCTCTTTTATCATTTCTTTTATAGGAAACACGCCACCTACTGTAAACGAAAGAAGCTGTCCTTTATCATTATGCTCTACTGTTAGCATTCCACCTGGAGCAAGAGGAATCCCATTATGGCAGGCTTTAAAATGGTGGATGGTGGAGGACTGTGTCCGATCGCTTAGAATGAACTGCTCTTCATGGCGTAGACCTGTTTCTGCTTCTATCCACTCTATTATTTCGGAATGGGTTGAAAAGCGTGTAGAGCTTGTAGAAAAAGTTTTTCCACCGACAAAAATAACACTTTTATAGCGTTTGGAGCTAATATCATATTCAATTACGGCCGTACCGGGGGGATTTACATCATCCTCCGTACGTTCTGTTACTCCGTTTACAAACCATTCCATGTTCAATTGATAGGTTGTGCCACGAATCAAATCCACGGTTGTCGATAAACGGCTCGTATGTAAGTGATACGTTTGAAGGCCAAATTTTTCACTTGTAGCCGTAATAATCTCCTGTATGCGCTTGTCCACTCTTAATCACCTCTATAGTAAGTACGTTATTTTGTTTGGAAGGTTTCACGGGAAACGTATACCGATCAACCTCGGCTCGAATTTTTTCTAGGCAAAAGCTAACCTGATTCTGCTGATCTGGTTTACTCCATTTACATGTAGCAGCATCTCCAATTGTTCCGTTTATTTTCTCATGCTGAAGTGCTTCAGTACTGTATAAAATTACCTCCGGGTTCATAGTATAAATAGGAACAAGTGTTTGGTATACTATTCGACAGGAATGTATGTTCGATAGGGGTGTTCGAGGTGAACAAGAAGCGGGTGATTTTTCTAATTGACATGCAAAGCTTTTACGCAAGCGTTGAGAAAGCGGCTAATCCAGAACTGCGTGATCAACCTGTCGTGGTGGCTGGTGATCCGAAGAGACGGAGCGGTGTGGTACTAGCTGCTTGTTCGTTAGCGAAAGCATATGGTGTGACTACAGCAGAGCCCTTGTGGAAAGCCGAACAAAAGTGCCGCCAGCTTGTGGTAGTACGCCCCCGCATGCAGCGTTATTTAGAGGTAGCGGGGCACATTACGGCTATTTTTGAGTCCTTTACCGATTTAGTGGAGCCTTTCTCGATTGACGAACAGTTCCTTGATATTACGGGGAGCCTGCGATTATTTGGGAATGATCCAGAAGCGATTGCGACTAGGATTAGACAGCGTGTTCTCATGGAGACAGGAGTAGTCTGCCGAGTAGGAATTGGCGAAAATAAGGTGCTGGCTAAAATGGCTTGCGATATGGCTAAAAAGCAGGAAGGGGGGATTTTTTGGCTAAAAAAAGAGGAGCTGGCTGAAACGTTGTGGCAGTTACCGATCGACAAGCTGTTTGGTGTGGGTTCACGGATGAAGCGGCATCTTCATCGGATGGGAATGTACAAAATTGGTCAGTTAGCAGAAGCATCGCTTGATGTCATGATGAAACGTTTTGGAGTAAATGGAGAGGTGCTGTGGCGGACTGCACATGGCATTGATGAGTCACCTGTATCGGTTCAGGCGCATGATGTTCAGAAGGGGATCGGTCATCATATGACATTGCCACGTGACTATCATACAGCGGAAGAGATTAAGGTGGTTTTGTTGGAGTTATGTGAAGAAGTGTGTAGAAGGGCTAGAAGCAAGCAACTAATGGGCTGGGTCGTAGCTGTAGGATGCAGAGGGGCGGATTTTGACGTACCAACAGGTTTTTCTCGACAGATGAAAATGCTGGAGCCAACCAATGATGTGATGACGATTTATGCCGTTGTCTTAGAATTGTTTGAGCGTCATTGGGAGCAGTCTCCAGTACGTAGCGTGGGCGTTCAGATTGGCCAATTGACCCCGGATGATGTTTGTCAGCTTAGTTTATTTGAAGACAAAATGAAAAAGCGTTCTCTTGCCTACACCATGGATGGAATTCGATCTCGCTTTGGCAATGATGCGATTATGCGCGCAGTATCGATACTCTCGGCTGGTCAAGTGAAGGAGAGGGCACACAAGATTGGAGGACATTATAAATGAGCCAGTCAACCGTGCTACCCGAGTGGCAGGAGCATGTGCGTGAATCTATTTTATTTGGCTTGTTATTTAAAGTAGCGATGGTGGATCAGCAGACTTTGCGACAGATTCCATTGTCTCTGTCCTATATCCATTTATTAGAGCACCTGTCACGTTGGGCAGAGCGTAGACATCATGATCTGCGCAGAGCCCTACTAGACAGAGGATGCGAGGTGATTGGCGCACAGACCAAAGAAGGCTTATATCGCGTACAGGTTCGGTTGAACGGCTATGTACACGAATTCCTCTATTCCCCCGAATTATTGCGGGCAGAATGTCAGGAGCGCGTCCAACAATGGCTGACGGGAGAGACGCAACAAGGTGATGCAGGAAACGGTCGCTAGTGAATGATACCAGCGTTGTATGCACTACCCATCTGGCGTGCATGATCCTACTCGCTACGGTTACATTTTTACGTTCTCAGCGTGTTTGGCTAGCTCTCTTTTCATGCGTTTTCCACGTGTCATTAAGAAGAATAAATAAACGAGCAAATAGGTCACCATGGCTAAAGCAGAGATGCGATACATGATTGCATAATTGGCACTAGCTGCTACTACGCCGAGCAACATAGAACCGATGGCAACTCCTAAGTCAATCGAGTTGAGAAAGGCAGCATTAGCCATTCCTCGCTTATCTGGACTTACTTCCTTAATGATCCACGCTTGCATGGAAGGCTGGAGAGTTCCATAACCGAGTCCATACAACACAGCCGAACCAATTAGACCGATCATACCAGTCGTAAAGGAAAGAGAAAGCAGACCAGCGATTACCAATAAAGCACCTGGAATCAAAACAGCTACATGCCCTTTTTGATCAAAAATCTTGCCAGAAAGCGGACGAATACACAGAATCGCTAGTGCATTAAACAAAAAGAAGTTACCTACATTGTCAATTTGCATTTCTTTTCCAAATAAGGCCAAAAAGCTCAGTAAGCCGCCATAGGTAACTGATAGCAACAGATTTAACAGGCAAGGAAGCAAGACGTGCTTATCCAAAAAGGAAGAGCTACTATTGGATGACATGGTTTTGTACGTGGATTGCGTAGTGAACGTCTTAGGGTCCGTTTGTCTAATAGACTCAGCATTTTCCGTTGCTATTGATTGTTGCTTGGGTAAAACGAGGTACAGCAAAGGGAAGATCAATAAAATCAATAGGGTAGAAGAGGCAGTTAATGTACCAAAGCCATACGTTGCTAATACCCATAATCCAATCATTGGTGCGATAGACATAGCTAGGCTGGTAGATAAACCGAAGTAACCCATGCCTTCTCCCATACGGCGAATGGGAATGACATGAGAAACCATTGTGGGAAAGGTGGTACTAGACATCCCAAAGCCAATCCCGTAACAAACGCGCATAACAAGCAAGACAGCAATAGTTCCGCACCAATAATAGCCGGCTGTAGAGAGAGCAGCAATTGCTAAGCCCGTGAATAATAGGAAAGTGATCTTTCCCCGCTTTAACAACTCACCTGCGAATAGCCGTGTCACAATAGCAGACAAGGCAAAGAGACTTGTTACTAGACTAATCGTAAAATCATTAGCATAGAAGGTTTCTTTCACATAGGCCGGAAAAGCGGGAAGGATCATTTGTAAATTAAGAAATAACAGCAGATTACAAATTGTTAACAATATAAATTGTTTAGACCAAAGTTTCTCTTGTTCTCCTATCAAAACGTACCACTCCTAAGACTCTATCTGTTTTTGAGCATTCTCACTCATTTGTTGTAAAAGCTGTTTCATAAACGCTAGATCAGCATCCGAGATGTTCTGGAGTGCTTCCTGAATCGTTTGTTGCTCGATGGGGAGTGTCTGTTTGACCATTTCTTTGCCAGCATCGGTTAAGAAAAGCAAAAAAGCGCGGCGATCATTTTCAGACGTTTTTTTGTGAATCAAGCCTTTTTTATACAGTGCATCTAAAATTCGGGTTGTTGTTGGTTGATCTTTAGATGTACGGTGTGCTAGTTCTTTTTGATTGATCCCGTCTTGTTTATCCAATTGATACAGAAGGGAAAATTGCTCCGTCGTAATGTCAAAATCCTTTAAGCGTGAAGAGAGCAGATAAACGATTTTGCGGTAGGTCTGCCCCAGCATAAAGCCGATAGAGTCCTCCGAAACAATTTGTTTGGTCAAAGGGGCTCCTCCTTTCTTCAAAAATACTTGCTACAACAATTATATGTATGACAACTATTCTTGTAAATATCTGTACTTTTTGTATAAGTAAAAAATGGAAAAAGAAAGCAGTGACGATCATGAAAAATAAGCCTGTTTCCAAGAAGGAAAATCTTTTTGCGACTAGCCGATTTATTTTGCCAGAGCATCGGGAGCTATATCTGCGAATGAAAGCAGAGCAAGAGAGATACTGTCCGCCTAATCTAGATGAAGAGGATCGTGCCAGTATTAGCGCCACATTATTTCAAGGCTTACAACAAAAGCGTTTGCTGACATTGCGTTATTACGATGATACGGGGGAGAAATGCATGATCGGGCATGCTCTGCATGTTGATCCTGTATCACAACGACTTAAGCTGCAGACAAAGCACGGGGTGTCCTGGATTAGCTGCCAGACGATTCTGGCGGCTGAAGTGGAGGATAGCTGGTAAAAGTTTGTAGGGGTCTGGAAAATAATTTGAGGAAAAAAATAAAATAAACCTAAGTAAATATCATGGAAATAGAGAGAAAATGAGTAGTAACGCAAAAAATCATGATCGGCCAAGATTGAACGATCTATTTTACGTTTCTAATTGAATTTATGGATTTTTCGCTGGAATTTTGCGTGAAAATGCATTTTGCGTTGGAAAGCGTTTTGGCTGTATTGTATGTAACGTGAGATTTTTACGAAAACACGTGAGCACAAAAGGGGATTATAAATGTTAGCACAAGAGATGGGCATGGTTTTAACCAAGCACGCGGAAGTAATGGATGCGAAGCGTTGGGCGAATCTGATTGAACAGATGGAAAAGAAGGGCTTGTACGTCGTGATCGAGACGGATACCAACTGCCGCATGCTCAGTCCACTAGGTGGATTGATGCCGATGCCTTCAAAGAATCAACAGCTGACGGTTTTGACAGAAGAAGAATTGCTAGCAAAAGGCTTAGATATTGGCCACCATATTGTTAAAAAGCAAGTAGATGTCGCTAGCGGATCATAAAAGAATCAATCTAAACAAATAACTACAATAAAAGCTATTAATGAAACTAATGACACAAATGTAGCTGAGATAAGGCTCTCTTTCATGGGAAGAGAGCCTTTATTTCTACTCTATATGTTGGCCTCTTTTCACCTACTAATAGGCTAGCTTCTAGATAGTTTGCAGATGTCTAAAAAATAACAGACTGACTCGGATGAGCCAGCCTGCATACGTGCTTTTGATAAAATGTATACATGAAAATAAAAATGCTAAGAAGCTACATATGTATGGAAAATAAGAAAAAATATAAATGACAAAGTAGTCTAATCCCACTCCCTCGACAGCTGTTTTTGCAATTGACTAAGCAGGCGCTTCGTTTCGGGAGTAAGAGAAGGTCTCTTCAGAGCTGACCTTTGTTTTTGCTGATATACCATCATACTCCATTCTTGTTCCTGTGCTAGCCAGATTCGGCGCTTGATCTGCTCCCAGCGGCGGGAGGCCAATGAGATGGGGACCCGAAAAGCTAGAGCTAGCTGGTGTAACCAATCCCGTTCGTATTTAGGCATGGGTAAGGTTTGAAGCAAATAAAAAGGCATAGCTGCATACAACTGAAAGTGTCCGGCTTGCATTTCCTGTAAGTCGCGTAAAGCAGGTGGCAATGACAACTGATTGCCAGAATGGCGCAACGGGTGACATAATTCATGAAAAAATTCGGCTCGTCGATCTACCTCTGAGAGATGCTGATGTAAAAAAATCAGAAAGTCTCCACTATTCTCGCACCATCTTACGTGGGATGGTAATCTTGTAAAAGCAATTTCTCCTCCAAATAACTCTGCAATCTCTTCCAGATGTAATTCCTCAGGAGCTAGAAATCCATGTCGTTGATACCTAGCTGTAATCCATTCCTCTAAGGGTGTCATTTGATATAATTCGAGATTCATGAAAACCTCCTCCCTCTAAATTATACCCTAAAAATAGGAATATTTGTTCGGGTTCTAGGGAAATATCCTGCTTAATTTTATATGATGGTCGTATATAAGAAAAAAAAGGATAATTGCAAGCGTACGGGACGCGTCCAATTATCCTTTTTCTTTTGTACGGGGAGAACAGCTATGCCTTGGCTCCGGCAACTACTTTAAATTCTTTCCCATTTAAGATTTCTTTACGCAATCGCAGCATTTTTTGATCCAAGCTATTTGCTGCCTCAGCGGCCTCAGTCAATTCATGTAAGACATAAGGCGGCACCTGCTTGTCGTACTTATAGTACAAAATATGCTCAAGGCTCGCCCAGAAATCCATAGCTAAGGTCCGTAGTTGAATTTCTGCATTTACCCATTGTGTTCCTTCATTTAGAACGAGAGGGACCTGAACGATGAGATGCAGGCTTTGATAGCCATTTGGCTTTGGAGAGGCTATGTAATCCTTAATCTCAACAAGGCGCAAATCCTCTCGCTGTTTAAAATGATCCGCAATGCGATAAATGTCTTCAACAAAGGCACAAACGATTCGAACACCAGCTACATCAAACAGCTTGTCTCGCACGCTTTCTAAAGTCTTTGGCAAACGTTTACGTTCTAGCTTTTTCATGATACTAGCCGGTTCTTTTAAACGCGTTTTAATATGTTCAATAGGGGAATATCCATCTTGCAGCTTCCATTCTGTATTCACGATCATGATCTTCGTTTCCAACTCGCGTAAAGCAAATTGATAATGAAAGGCCATGTTTTTCCAGACATCCATATTTTCTAGCATAGGTACGCTCCTTGTATTTCTGTGACTTGTATGCAAGCCTAAATCCAATTCATAGGCACGGTGAGCAAAATTAATTTATTGTACGTGATGATTGTACCTGATGGTTGTGGGAGAAATGTGTAAGCGGCGAAAAAGGACGTTGCTGATTGAAACAGCAACGTCAGATCAGGGAAATATGACATCATTTCAAACAAACAGGCGCTCGTCTTTTTGCAATCAACAGTCTAGACCATTTAACCAATATTTTTACCAAGAAACAATAACAGCTTCATGTATGATCAATGTAAAATGGAGTATTAAGCCGAAGTAGTTTGACGCTGAAAGCCTTTAAAACGTGTTCCTTGATAAGAAACGATACCATGGTCTCCCTCAGCTAGCAGTCCGTATTGAGATCCAGACAATTGAAATTCTTTGCGTTCACCACTCACTAATTCAAAGGTTACATAATATGAAGTGTGGGAAGCATGATTTCCAGAACCGCCAGACACTTGAACCCGCTTTGAAACAATGTGAGCTTGTTTATTTTCGACAGGAGAATGATTATTAGTTGTCCAGGTAAATAGAGCACGACCAATCACAAAAATAAAGCCACCAATTACAATCACAGGAATCACGTTAGCCATAAAAGAGAACGTAAAATCAAACATGGGTGAACCAAGCTCAAGTGGATTAGAAAAAAACAAAATGGAATCCTCCTAATTACAAAAATAGGGAATATTCACTTGTATTATAGCATAAGTAGCAGCGGTTTACAGTTTATACGACCTTGTGAATCAGAATGGGTGTCACATAGCCTTCAATAAGTGCTGCGAGCAAGACAAGCGGTAAAATAACCAAAATATAGGTTTTAAGTGACTGGAGGATCGCATTTTTAACAGAATACTGATGTCGATTGCGCGAAAATAGGCGGCGAAACACAGTAAGACTAAGAAAAATGCCAACACTTCCACTTAAGAAAATAGCAATCATCTCAATAATGCCATGAGGGAGGATTCCGTAAACTAAGATATCTATCCAAGGCTGGTTCTGAATCGCAACAGACGCAAGTAAAATACTAATCGTGCTAATGGTGATAATACCTGAAAAGGCAGGTAAAACAATTAGCGGAATGATTCCGATCACCACGGACAGAAGGGTTGCTTGCGTATTATTTTTAAAAATAGACCAGAAAAAATTGGTGGGTGTTCCGCCCGACTTGATCCCTTTTGCCTCAAAGGCTTGAGCAAGTGTAGTCAACAGATCTTTAACCGTTTGCGGATTTTTTACAATGAGCATATAAAAAACAACAGCGGTGACTAAAGCCACGAATGTAACAATCCAAAAACCTTTCTTGTAATCTTTGCGGAAATGTTCCCATTCTTGGGCATACAAATCACGAAGCATAGCATTTCTCTCCTTATCAGTTAAAAATAATGGTTTGTCTACTTAGTTATGTACACCTAAAAATCATGATTGCAACAATAATACGCATGTAATGCGGTTTGGTATTCACCTCAGTTCTTTAAAGCTTGAAATGATTCAAGGGTGCTTACACTTGCTTTCCTTTACTAAAGACCAATAACCATATTATTTATATTACCATCCAAGTAAATTTAAGAACATGTTGAGCATGAATTCCTTGTGGTACAAAACAGCATGAACTAAAAATTCTTTTCAATGAAAAAGAAAGCAGAAGTTGATGTTGCAATCAGGAAAACAATGGTAAAATAAAGAAAACGAAGCCTTCTCCATCTAGAATGTGCGCTGATAACGTCCCAATTGTAAGCCGACAGTCTGAGCCAAGAGAAAGGAGTGTTTCTTTGATCCCTAAAAAACATCAAAAACTACGCTGGGCGGCTTGGATTAGTTTAGCTTTGTTGCTTCTTCTGAAAGCCTCCTTTCCACATAATACCACGCTATTATACCGCCTTTTACAGCAGATAGGCATTCCTACCAGAATAGAGTCATTCCACGTAGATGGTATATTCCTTCTCTTATTATTTATCTGTGTGCTTGTCCTTTTCCTGAAAGAATACGGAGCAGGTAAAACAATTGTGACACTATGGATTGCTGTGCCCGTTGCAACGTATCTTCTTTTAAGCGGGTTTCAATCTTTTATTGCCAATGGTGTCTATGCCCTTGATTATGAGAAAAAAAGAAGCTTCTGCCACTATCAAAGTGACACAGATGGGCTAATGAAAGGAAGCTGTCAATTTCGTATTAAAAATTACGGTGGCCAAGAAGTCCATTTTTCCATAGATATGCCCTTTCATCTATTCGATGATAACACTACTGAGCCAGAACCGTTGCGAGCCGAGTATGTAATTCAACCACGTGCAGAAGAGATTTTTGAAATGCCGTTTCAGATTCGTCTGGCCCAAACAAATCAAACCGACGAATCGGAAAGAAGAGTGAGCGGTAGCATTACAAGTCCAGAAATTATGGTGCAGGCAGAGGGGCATGAACGGAAACTGTAGAAGGAAGGCTAAATCTGTTTATGAAAATAGACAGGTGAATCAGTATGCTTATGTAAAGTGGTGATTTGCTTATTATCTGGTGAAATATGAACATCATACATCTCAGGAGTTCCGAGTACCTCATTGACTGGTAGATAGCTAGCCAGCGTTTTTCCCTGTAAATCGGTAGCAAATAACGAAAGCTTATCTTGACTAAAGTCGCGATTATCAGAAGTATTGGTAAATTTGGTGAAGAATAGCTTCTGTCCATCCGATGATATTGACAGGTCTGACATCTGATATTCTTTAGCGTGTGTAATTTGCCGCTTATTCTTCCCCTGTACATCAATAGAAAAAAGATCATAATCATGGGGGCGCTTAGAAGCAATACGATGTATGTAAACTTAGCCATAATGAAAACAGCCCTGTCTTGGAGTGGAGTAATGCCATCCAGTCATAGGGCTGTTTTTAGAATGTACATTCAGCTTGATTGCTCATTGTCATGCTGTTGATTCGCTCCCATCTAGCTAAGTCTTTGAAGTAACTGGTTGTTCAAAGGCAAAGGCTCAATTTGTATTAACCGATCTTGTTATGTTGGAATTAAAATCCGTTAACTGCTTTGTATGCATTTACGCGACCATTTTGGTAGCTAGTGCCTGT
The DNA here is from genome assembly GCF_010748895.1 of Brevibacillus sp. 7WMA2. Lineage (NCBI taxonomy): Bacteria > Bacillati > Bacillota > Bacilli > Caryophanales > Paenibacillaceae > Brevibacillus > Brevibacillus sp. 7WMA2. The sequence goes on along the minus strand of NZ_CP048799.1, from coordinate 2,289,003 downwards.
AGCAGATGTTTGATCGGCTGTAGATAATACACGATCGACGATTTGTTGGTTTGTAGCATTCGGTTGTTTACCCCAAGTTAATGCTAGAACAGATACAGCAACTGGAGTAGCCATGGACGTACCAGACATATTGGTGTAGCCACTGTTTTTGTAAGTGGAGTATACTGATACACCAGGAGCAGCAATGTCAACCCATTTTCCATAGTTGGAGAAATAAGCTAGTCCATCGTTAGAATCAGTAGCAGCTACAGCAAGTACGTTGTTGTAGGCAGCAGGATAGGTAAGAGAGGAAGATCCGTTGTTACCTGCGGCAGCTACGATGATTTTGTTTTTGCCCCAAGCATAGTTAATAGCATCTTGGAAGGATTGTTGGAAAGCACCGCCCCCAAGTGACATAGAGATAATGTCAGCGCCATTATCAGCAGCCCAAGTTACTCCCTTGATGATGTCAGAGGTGTAGCCTGAACCTTGAGCATTTAGAACTTTTACCGGGATAATTTTAGCTGAACCGTCAACCCCGCTTACCCCAATACCATTGTCACCGATAGCTGCAGCTAGACCTGCGCAATGCGTACCATGGCCATGGTCATCATTGGGAGAGGTTACACCAGGGACAAAGCTCGTTCCAGGCAACAGGCTATCCTTTAGATCAGGATGGTCTAATTGAACACCTGTGTCTAAAATAGCTATTTTCTTTGTGGACCCTTTAATAACATCCCATGCCTCATATGAATTGATTTTTTTGTGGTGCCATTGGCTGCTGATCAGAGGATCGTTTGGTGTGTAATCTACATGATACAGCATGTTGTACTCAACAGATTCTACATTGGGATCCGATAAATATTTTTGTTTGAATTCCTCAGCTTGTCCATCTGGAACTTTTACTAATTGCCATTCTGAAGTTCCGTTACCCAACTCTTCTACTTCTTCACCACCTAGGGTAGAATGAATTTGTTCTGTGTCAATAGGTGCTAAAGATTGTTTGAATTTCACCAGTATTTCGTCATCTTTAAATTCACCTTTTGCGGGAGCATCAGCGGATTGTACCTGATGCTCAACTTTTTCAGTCATCGAAGCGAAAACATTGATAGGCAAGAGAGTGGCTAACGCGGTGCAGAGAGAAAGGACTTTTAGTGATTTTTTCATTTTTAACAACATCTCCTTATAAAATATTTTGTTACTGTCTAAATTATACGAAAATTACGAAAAAACACAATATATAACTTATCGACAAAAAATGTCTAAATTTATCATTTTATGTCATAATGTTAATTTTAAAATAACAATTTGTGTCATTATTTTTTGTAGGAATCAATTGGTTTTTGTAAAAAAATCGGAGATAATATATAAAAATTAGATAAATAAAGAATAAATCAGGAGAATCTATATATAAAAGTAATCTGGAATTCTAGAAACATTTTCGTAACATGTTAGAGAAATGGAGAAAAAAAGACTAAATTTTTCGGGATAAATTTATGGAATTATCAAAAAATATCAGATCAAATAGCTGTATCGAGGTTTCGAAAAACATTATTTGTAAATTTAGGGAAAATTAAGTTATTATTTTATTTCAGTCTCCTTGGCTAATTTGCCTGTAATGAAGGCTAAAGCTTGTATAGATTCCTTCATTTGTATAGGAGAGGAAAGAGGTTTTGTAGTGAAGTGAGGAATTTTACAGCTAATAAACTGAAAAACGAGTAAAAGAGCAGGAAGCAAAAAACGACGGAATGTGAACAATCTGAAGAACTACGCACTAATCTCACACTGTGTTGCAAGCTACAAAGCGGGGGAAGTGTTAATAAGGACTTAATTTTACAGGGTTATAAATCGGGAACGCTTCAACTGAACAGAAATAAATCGTATTGAATTAGCAGGAAAAGAATGCATTTGCACAAAAAGTAAAAAAGAGCAGGAGGGAATAGATGTATGACAAATCACATTAAGGAGAGGATAAAATGCTGATTGTAAGGCAACAGGAAGTGAAACAGTTGCTTAGTATGAAAGAAGCTATTGAAGCCGTGTCTCATTCTTTGATTGAATTTTCGAACGAAAGGACGGTTAGTCCCATTCGATTGTCTGTACCTGTAAAACAAGGCAACGGTACAGCTTTGTTTATGCCAGCTCTTGTTCCAGCTATGGAGAGCCTTGGCATGAAATATGTTTCCTTTTTTCCAGATAATAAGACAAAGGGGAAGTCTAGTATTACAGGGCTCATGATTCTCTGTGATATGCAGACGGGAGAACCCCTTCTGTTATTAGATGCGTCCTATTTGACGATCATACGTACGGGCGCAGTATCTGGTTTAGCTACTCAGCATTTGGCTCGTCAGGATGCCAGCATTCTTGGGGTGATTGGTACAGGGGCACAAGCGCAGGGATTAATCTTAGCGATGCTAGCGGTTCGACCACTTAAGGAAATCCGGCTATATAATCGCACGCAACAAAAGGCGGAGCAACTTAAAATAGAGCTACAGCAATCCCAACAAGGGAGAGATTTGCTGATACACGTCGTACCAGAGGCAAATCAAGCTGTTATGGGAGCAGATATTGTAATTACAGCAACCAATGCAACAAACCCCATTTTTTCAGCAGACGCAATATCTGCGGGCGTTCACATCAATGCGATAGGGTCATTTCAGCCTCATATGCAGGAGATTCCTACAGATGTACTTACAAAGGCCGATAAAGTGATTGTAGAGGGGAAGGAAGCGGCTTTAGCAGAGTCGGGAGATTTGCTACTTCCTATACAGGAGGGGGTTTTTTCCAGCCAACAGGTGTACGCTGAGCTAGGGGAGATTGCGGACGGTCAAAAGCCAGGAAGAGAAACTACGAATGAGGTAACATTATTTAAATCAGTAGGTCTAGCTGTAATGGATGTAGGAGTGGCTTGGGCAATCTATAAAAAGGCGAGACAAGTGGGGATAGGTCAAGAAATTGAGCTTGTGTAGACAAGATGTGTATTAAACAGCTATTTTTTTCGCTAAAAGAGAGTCCGTGGCAGTCGGAACAGGGCTAAATAAATCAGGCTCGAGATATTTCTCCTAGACCCAAGAGTACGTATTATGTAAACGAAATTTCCCCATGAGCTATTTATTTGTAAAATGACATTGTTTTGCAAAAGGAAACGAAGATAGACCTCCGTTGGTGGCATAAGTCAGGGAGGTCTATTTGTTATGTTACCTTCTGTTTCTTAAGAACTTTTACCATTACGGCTAATCGAGTAAAACCCCTTTAAAACAAGCATGCTATAACTACTGGGGGTGTTAGCATGAAGCAAATATATACGGCTATGATATGGAGCTTAGCAATGGTACTGAGTCTATCTCTAGTGGGGTGTGCTACCCGTTCTCCAGGTGGCACGAATACGCAAATTGGCATTCAGGATTACAAAAGTGATCGTCGCAATAACCATGAATTTGTAGAACCTGGACCAGTGAAAATGATGTACCAAGGAAAAAATACAAATAGCTATCAGTTAACCGCCGTGGAGGAACGGGCTAAGAAGGTGCCTGGCGTACTCGATGCAAAAGCGATTATTTATGGAGATACCATGCTGATCGGTGTAATCACAGATGGAACTCCTAACGGAAAGTATGAACGAAAACCGATTCAACGTGATCCAACGAGTGAACTACGACCAAAGCTAAGCTTAAAATTAAATGTTGATGGACACGATAATCGGATTATTCGGGGCATACGAGACACATTAATTCGTCAGGATAAGGCACGTCTCGTCTTTATTACGCCTGATTATAAAATGTATAAACGAATTCTATCTGTCCATGACAGATTGTTGGCAGGTGAGTATGTGGACGACAGTGAATTCAGACGTTTAATTAATGATGTAGGTGCATATACAGAGGGCTTTGGTGCTTACTAGAGATTATAGGTATGCAGGTACTTTAAAGTACCTGCCGCCTTTTTATTTTCAAATAAATATACATAATCATATTACACTTCGCAAAAGGAGATAAATTACGGTACAAAAATGTAGCAGTTCTACGCAAGGGATTGTAGCGAGAATGATTAACTCGTGATCAAGTCTAGGGCAGGGGTTGCTACAGAATGATTAGGTTGCTCAAATAGGGATTACATGTACGATTGGATATGTATTACAGGTAACAAAAATAACAATTTTATCGTCATATATGTAATAGCCAATACCAAACATATAAAACCAATGAAGACAAATCCCTATTATAAGCAAGCAGCACTTTTAGTATGGTACCGCTCTCTACTTCCTACAATCGGTTACCAGCTTTTATACATGATCGTTGCTTTGAACTGATGGGGGAGCGGATGGAAGTGGATGTGACATGTTGCCATGAGTATAAATAAAAATCAAAAACAGTTATATGAGGCACGTAAGTTATTTTTGCGAGGATTAACAAATCAACTAAATCGTATGAAGCAGTATCTGGAGCAATATGTTTATGAACAAAATCAGCAGTCAGCTCAAGCCATTTACCACATTGCTCAGACTTGGAAAGAGAATGTCTCTATCTATGGTTTAGCGGCAATTGGCAACGTAGCTGATTTATTACTAAAGGAATTGGAATGGACACAAACGGATTATGAAAAAAGACGGGCTCCTCAACAGCTTCAGAAAGTTCATATGCTAATTAGTCAATTAAAAATGGAACTGAGCTTGAGTCACATGGAAACGGTACAGGAAGAGAAACAAATGCAGGAGGATCGGCTAGTAAATAAAAAAGCATATCGATTGCTTTTAATTGATGACGATGAGGTTTCGCGAGCCTATTTACTCAAACGCCTTTCTCAAGAGGGATATCTTGTGGAAGAGGCTAATAGTGCGGAAGAGGCGAAGCGTTTATTATGGGAGCGAACCTTTGATTTAATCTTGCTCGACCTAACGATGCAAACTCAGTCTGGGTATGAGATTTTTGAATATGTAAGAAATGATCTCGTCTTAAAGTGGATTCCACTTGTCGTATTATCTGGAAAGAAGGATAGGAAGGATAAGATTAGATGTTATCGGATGGGAGCGGATCATTATGTAACCAAACCCTTCCATTTTGAGGAATTGGAGGCCTGTATCTACCGTCTGCTTACGAGAACTCAGTACTATGAGCATATGGCTTTTCGTGACCCATTAACAGGAGTGAACAATCGACGTTCTTTTGATCACCAGTTGCAGGTAGAACTGGCTCAAACCCGCAGGAAACAGGAGCCCATTTCTATAGCTTTTCTTGATATCGATTATTTTAAAAAGATTAATGATAGTTATGGACATCATATTGGTGATTTAGTATTACAAGGGGTGGGACACAAAATACAGCAAAGCTTACGTGAAACAGATATATTAGCGCGTTATGGAGGAGAGGAATTTGTAATTGCCTTCCCTGGAACGTCTGCTGAGCAGGCTACAATGGTTCTAGAGAGAATCCGAGATCAACTACAGCAATCTCCTGTATTACAAATAGATGGGCGAGATTTTCATATTACGTTCTCGGCAGGAGTTGCTGATTGGGACCATATAATGCCGCAGCACAAATGGCTGGAGCTAGCTGATCGGGCTATGTACAAGGCGAAGCGCCAAGGGCGTAACCAAATTGTTAGAGCTAAGCTGGAACGGGACAAGCCTCGAAATGAGCCGGAAGCAAAAACGAAAAAATGCTTACTTATAGCTGATGATGATCCAATGATTCGCTCAATCCTAAGAACAAAGCTTGCACATTTAGAAGTGGATATCGTAGAAGCCACAGATGGGAAAGAGGCGCTGGAAGCTATGAGGAAAAGGCGACCACAGCTTTGTATTTTAGGTGGAATTATGCCCGAACTGGATGGACTTTCTTTATTAAAGATAGTTCGACAAGATCAAGCATTACGTAAGATGAGAATCATTATGCTTTTAGCAAGAAATAATCAAAAAGATATCATTCAAGGATTGTCGTTAGGAGCAGACGATTATATGTCAAAACCGTTTTCAATGCTTGAATTGGAATTGCGTGTAAAGAGGCTGTTGTATGCCGAGTAATGACAAACCTATATGTGTATCAAAAGAGTAAGAGGCTTACGATCAAGCGATCTTACTCTTTTTTCTGTCATAAAGCGTCATAAAAAGCTTCAAAAAAGTACAGGCATCATTTCCGTGGAAATAATGCCTATAATCGACAATAAGCGGCATGAAACCGAATGCTTACAAGTCGCCTACACCTTTACGTAATTTAACTAACAACTGTAATAATTGCTGTTGCTCATCTTTTGATAGAGGGGCAAAAAAACTAGTTTGATAATGCTCTCGGATTTTCATTAATGATTCTTCTACCATACTTTGATACTGATCTACTAGCTTAACCACATAACTACGGGAATCTTGAGGATGTGCTTCCTTATAAATAAATCCCTTTTTAAATAATCCAGGCAAAATTCGAGAGATAGTCGTTTTGTCACGTAAGGTAATCTCCCCTAGTTCTGTTGGGGTAACACCATTTGTTTTATATAAGACAGCAAGCATTTGCCACTGTTCAGGGGTGAGATCGTAAGGCTTTAATACCTTATTCGTTTCCTCACGGGTAAGCTGACCAATTCGATGAAGATTATGACCTAAACTATTACATACATCAGCTAAGTACGAGCTAGGGTTCATAAACAGGGTCCTTTCCATTCAAAAAGCGTTTTCCTTTTATATAACCACAGATAGAAAGCTTCGTCAAAGCAAGACACACGATGCTTTCGTGTAATGTCTAAGGAAACAGAAAAGAAAAAGTGGGAGGATAGTATGTTTTATCGGTATATTTCTTTCAGTAATGAAAATGTTTGTGGCAAAAATTATAGGTGTAGAAGAGGTTTATTAGACTCGTGCTAGGGATTTTCCATTTGGATAGGGGTATCATTGGAAAAGAAATGATGATAAGGAGCGAGTAAAAACATGAATGAACAGGCAAATTCATCTGGAAATATAGGAGTTATAGGCTTTAGTCATGTCACTCTACAGGTCTCAAATCTGGAACAATCTTTACGTTTCTATTGTGAGAAATTGCAAATGAAAATGGTTCATCAAGGGAGAACAGATGCATACTTGGAATGGGGAAGTGCTTGGATATGCCTATTGGAGAGGCCGGAAATATTTCCGATTAAACTTGAGCAACAGCACCTTCATCATTGTGCCTTCTATATAAACGAGGAGGATTTTGACATAGCAGTGGATCTGCTACGTAAGAGGGAAATCATGCTAGTAAAAGGCCCCATTTTTCGTGGAGGGGGCAAAAGCGTATATTTTCATGATCCCGATAAGATTATGCTAGAACTACATACCAGTACATTGCATCAAAGGATGAGTAATTGGACCTAAATCATCTCTTGCCTATAATTTGGAAAAAAACATAGATGCATCCTTTTTCTAGGTGCAATTTGGAAATGTTACAGCTTGAAATGAGCAGAATCAGTGGGTAAAATGAACTAGAGAATATGGTTCTTAAGATTTACTTCTGATTTTTATGAAACAGCGTCCGGCTTGAGGGAGGTATCAAATTGAGATATCGATATAGAGGAGCAGGTATCGGATTTCTGCTCGGTTGCTTATGGTGGTGGCTTGGCGCCGTTTCTCAGGTCTCTTTTCAATCTGTCTATGTTCCATTTTTTTTAGCAGTTCTTCAAGGTGCATGCGGCTTTTATTATGGAAAAAAGCTTGAGGACTATAAAAAACAGGCTCATCATGATTCACTAACAGGAGTTCTGGTTAATCGACAATTTTTTAAAATGATGGACAGGGAAATTCAAAAAGCAAAAATCCACGAATATTCAGTCACATTACTGGTTATTGATCTGGATCATTTTAAAAAATACAACGATGAGCATGGTCACTTGGAAGGTGATAGGCTCTTGAAGCGCTTTGCGGGATTTTTACGTGAAAATGTCAGGGAAAATGATCTAGTTGGACGGTGGGGAGGAGAGGAATTTGTGGTGCTACTTCCGCATACCTGCCTAGGGGAAGGGGTGGATGTAGGTCTGCGTTTACAGAATAAAATTAGACAGGAAGTAGGCGAAGTCACAGTTAGTATAGGGGTAGCTTCCTATCCCGATCATGCTGCTACAGCTACGGAGCTTACTGCCTATGCAGACCAAATTATGTACCAAGCTAAAAAACAACGTGATTGCTTATATAGTGGTCCAGTAGGCGGGGAGATAAAATTTTGGCATCGTGACACCAACCACATTCCACTTCATTAAACACATATACATGAATGCATGTAACAACGTACACAATAGAAAAGAGCTAAGATGAAGCCAGGATACCCCCTGGTTTTTTTGATGACGAAAAAAATGGGAGAGCATCTGATACAAATGACCTATGAATTTGGCAAGCAAACATTTTGTTAACAATTTGCGATCAAGCATCAAAGAATATCTAAATATTACCAGTAAATTAATGTATAAATTATAAATAAATACAAAATAAGTATGTTTTTGTTTAATTTTCATGGAGGGAATAAAGGATTTTTTTGCAAATAAATAAAAAATAAAAGTGCTAAAAACCCTGTCATCTAGCGGTTTATCAAATCTTATTAATATCTTTACAAAAACTTAACATAGTTTTGTCGAATTTTGACTATAAATCAATTTACGTAGAAAACCATGTTTTATATAATCGTAGAGGTGATAATTCTGAAGGAGTGAGATTTCTTCCATGATCAAATCTAACAAAACAACATTCTTCGATCTTTTTGAACAGCAAGCTGCGACTGTACATAAAGGTTCCCATCTCTTTTTTGAAATGGTTAGTAACTACCAAAATTTACAGGAGAAAGTAGCTGAAATTAAAGCAGTTGAAAAAGAAGGCGATGCTGTTGTTCGTCAAATAATGAACCAGTTGAACTCAACATTTATCACACCGTTGGAACGTGAGGATATTCACGCGTTGGCTCATACACTGGATTCCGTTATTGACTTGATTGATGGTACTGCAGAATGCATGTATCTCTACCAGGTAAAACAAGTAGACAAGCGTGTTCTAGCTCAAGCGAATATCCTACACCAGCTAACCTCTAAACTAATTGAATTGATTCGCACTCTACGTAAGCTGGATCATAACGTAGTAGAGGGTATCGCAAAGGATATTAAAGCACTTGAGCATGAATCAGATGCGAACTATCGCAAAATGGTTTCTGAGCTGTTAAATACACCAGGGCAAGACCCAATTGAAGCGATTAAGCTGAAAGAGATATATGAAAAACTGGAAGACTGTGCTGATTTTGCTGAGGACGTCTCTAATCTGGTTGAAGGGATTGTGCTGAAGAATGCTTAATCTGTCGCCAGAACTAATCATCCTCATTCTTGTGGTGATTATGGCTTTGGGCTTTGACTTTATCAACGGATTCCATGATACAGCCAATGCAATTGCAACCTCGGTGTCAACCCGTGCGTTAAGCCCACGTACGGCCATTCTCATGGCTGCGATCTTTAACTTGGTCGGTGCGCTTACTTATACAGGTGTTGCCAAAACGATTGGTAGCGATATTGCTAATCCATTTCAGCTAGAAAATGGTTTAGTGGTAGTTCTTGCTGCTTTGGTGGCTGCAATTCTTTGGAATCTGATTACTTGGTGGTTCGGCATTCCTAGCTCTTCCTCCCATGCATTAATCGGTGGAATTGCAGGTGCGGTGGTAGGAGCTGAAGGCTTTAGTGCGGTTAATTATGGTGGCTTTATCAAAATCATTCAAGGTTTAATTTTTTCTCCGCTCATTGCTTTTGTAGTTGGTTTTATTGTTATTAAACTTGTTTCCAAAATCGTCGCTAACATGCCTTATCACAAGACAAACAGAGGCTTCCGCTATTTACAGGTGCTGTCTGCTTCCTGGCAAGCATTTAGCCATGGTGCAAATGATGCACAGAAGACGATGGGAATCATTACTTTTGCAATGGTTTCAGGTGGTTTCGCTACAACAACAGATATCCCGCTATGGGTGAAGGTGTCAGCCGCTCTTGCCATGGCATTCGGAACCTCTGTTGGGGGATGGAGAATTATCAAAACGCTAGGTGGCAAGATTATGAAGATCAAGCCGATTTCAGGCTTTTCGGCTGATATATCCTCTGCGTTTATCATTACTCTATTTACGATTCTGAAATTGCCGGTTAGTACCACTCATGTTATTTCCTCCGCTATTATGGGGGTAGGTGCCTCACAGAAATTCTCTGCTGTTAAGTGGGGGGTTGCAGGACGTATCGTTTTCACATGGGTGATTACGCTTCCAACAGTAGCTCTCTTAGCTGCTGTCAGCTATCGTGTTCTTGATGTGTTTTTATAAAATGTAACAATAAGTAAGATTATAAGTTAAAAGCTAGGACACTCCTGTTAAGCGTTGCCAGAGAGTGGGCCTAGCTTTTATTTCTATTTTTTGGATGGAATGAAATGGAATATAACACAGATTTTTTTGACATAGCAAGATTCCAGCACTGTCAAAATCATAAAGCAGCCCTTCTTCTGTATGATGGGCGGGGAGCGTATTCGAAGCGTTGGCTAGCTGATAATGCACAATTACAACGTGATCTAAATATTCTTCTAACAGTTCACTAGTCATTTTTTCAGCCCTTCCTTATCAGAAATGCCAGTCGATTATGACTGTAAATCCAGTATGACCTGATTCTATTTTTTTTAAACGAGCAACAGCTTTCTGAAAATAACAAAAGCACCCGGCCCCTTTTACTGGGACAGAGTGCTTTATCTGTGGGTCTTGCTACATACTATCTTTTTGCTTGGAACCGATCTTTTTTTGTCTGCGATAGCAGTAAACTAGGACAATGAAGCCTGCTGCCATCAAAACAAGGCTCATTACTTGGGCGATGCGTAAAGGTCCGAGATACAAGGAGTCTGTACGCATTCCTTCAATAAAGAAACGGCCAAATGAATATAAAATCAGGTAACTGCCTAAAATTTGTCCATCAAATTTTTTGAACTGGTACAGCATCAATAATAAGAGAGCAAGGACAAGTATATTCCACAAGGATTCATACAAGAAAGTAGGATGGTAGTATTGACCTTGGATGAACATTTGTTCACGGATAAAGGCAGGGAAGTGAGACATGAATGCGGCAGAAGCTACATCCCCATGTGCTTCCTGATTCATAAAATTACCCCAACGACCGATGGCTTGACCCAAGATAACACTAGGCATCATAGCATCTGCTAATGTAAGGAAAGGCAGGTTGTATTTTTTTATATACAAAGCACCAGCGATGAATCCGCCAATGAGTCCTCCGTGGATTGCCAGACCACCATTCCAGACCTTAAAGATATCGAGCAAGTTCTCTTTATACGTGCTCCATTCAAAGGCTACGTAATAAAGACGAGCACAAACAATAGCGGCAGGAATAATCCAGACCACCATGTTTAAAATGTGATCGGGATCTATACCAGAGCGCTTGGCATTATAACGCGCGAGATATGTTCCTACTAAAAAAGCGGTCCCCATAATAAGTCCATACCAATGGACATCTAAGCTTCCGATGGAAAAGGCAATCGGATCATACAAAGTGAATCTCCTCCTCATGTTTACTCATGGGGAAAGTATAACATAGAATACACACGTATTTCCTCCTCCATTCTCACGAAAGCTGTTTTTCTATCAAGATAAGGATTGGAACAAAAAATTCGTCTATGTCTTAGCTTAATATATCTAAAATATGGTCTAGAGTAGATCGATTTTCTTGCTGTTGTAAAGGAAGAAATAGGTCTCCTTTTTGTTTGACCCGTTCAGGCATTGTGTGGATGGTAAAATCACTAGGATGTACACTCTCTATTTCCGACCAGCTTAGAGGAGCAGAGACTGTTGCTAGCTCCTTGGCTCTGGTTGTGTAGGGAGCGGGTAATGTTTTGCCGCGCCAATGCTGTAAGTAATCGAGATATAACTTCGTTCCTCGATTCTTCGTCAAACGTTCGATGGTTAATGTTTTCGGATATTTTTGCGTCAGATAGTTACAAATAAATTCTCCTATCTTTCGAGTTTGTTCGAAAGCATAGCCTGGCTGAATAGGAATATAAACTTGGATACCACTGGCCCCCGATGTTTTGGGATAGCTGTTGAGCTGTAGCTCATCCAGAATCTCTTTTAGATACAAACTAGCTTCTATTGCATCTCTAAAATCGGGAGTGGATGGATCAAGATCAAAAACCAACTCAGTAGGCCATTCCTCTTGATAGGTATGAAAAGCAATGTGCCATTCTAATACAGCCTGATTGGCCATCCAGATCAGTGTGGCAGTATCATTTAACAATGCATAGGTGATAGAGCCATCTACAGCACGTGGAATCCACTCTGGCGCATAATCTGGAAGATTTTTTTGGTAAAACGATTTATCCTCGACTCCATGCGGATAGCGAATCACAGTTAAAAATCGATCAGTTGTATAAGGGAGTAAATAAGGAGCCATTTGTATGAGATATTGTAAATAGATGAGTTTGGTTACGCTGGCTTTAGCCCAAAGAGGCTTATCGGGATTGGTGATAACTAGTTCTTTTCCTTCGATCTCTAAACGATACTCTTTCGTAGCAATCGCCAAGGAATAAACACCTCCTGCTATTCGGATGTGCCTTATTCTTCCCGATATTTCTGTATTTGCTTCACAGCATCCGCTTCTTTTTTGTCCAGATCATTTCCGTAAATATTACACATCAAATCGACATGACTGAGCTGGTACATCGACAAAGGCTTGAATACTTGGTTGTCGCAATGTTAAACCGCTTGTCCACTCAGCAAAATGCACTTTTACCGTTAGTTCAGGTGAAAGCCAACTGGCATCCTTATACCGATCCGGTCGATTCATGAAGGGCATCTCCTTTTGAAGGAGTGGCTTGATAACCTGTGTTAATGCTAACCAATCTGCGTTTGTCAGTTTTCCTGTACCAGCATGACCAATATAGTGTAAATGACCATCGGGTGTGTAGAGTCCTAATAGAAGCGAGTTAACCACCTGATCGCGAAATGTAACACCGCCTATAACAGCAATTAGATCACGGTAGTATTTTTTCTTTTGCCAACGCTTATCCTTTCCATTGATAAGGTAGCTACTTGTTAGATCTTTTAGAACAATGCCCTCTAATTGATGTTCTTGTACAACCTTATATAGTGCATGTCCGTCGGGATGACTGGTTACCAGCTGAATATGCTCAGAAGGCTTGATCCACTGCTTTAGAAGTTCCATTCGATCGCGTAGGGGAAGATGATTGACCCAGTCCCCATTAACAAATAAGATATCAAAGATCATATAAGTAATGGGAACCTGGGATTTTATATGAGATACCTTTTCAAGACGGCGAATTCCATCTCTACGCATTACTTCATGAAAGGATGGTTTTCCTGTAGAACCAAGGGAAATTACTTCACCGTCCAAAATAAGGGAAGTGGCTGAACTATACGTAGCTATATTTGTGATTTCAGGGTAGTGCCAGGTTCTTTCATTGCCTCTTCTGTTAAATAGCTGAACCTGTTGACCGTCAAAATAGGTTAAGATGCGAACACCGTCCCATTTAATCTGAGCTATCCATTCAGAGCCTTGAGGAATGCTTTCACAAATGGTTGGTTCAAATGGGATGATTGGGTTCATATGCCACCTCGTAACAATGGAATGATTGGATGTACAGATCGCTTTCTGAACAGATTTTATTGCTGCTGAACTTTTTCCTTCACATTTGCTTTATCATCGCAAATAAGGCTCGTTTTGTATTCTACGAGCTGGATGTCGCATCCTGGACCTAAGGTGATATGATTGCCACGGACAATGGTGGCTTTGGTGTCTTCTAAATAAATATCGTCACCTTCGATAATATGTGTAGTTAGACTGTTGGAAAAAAACGGGCGAAGCAGGGAAGGGAGGAAGGAGCCGCGTCGTTTTACTTCTATATGCTCCCCGCCTATTTCTTTTGCTCTGCATTCACCGCTTGGCTGAATATAAATTCGTCCCGCATTTAGTAATCCTTCTATTTGAAAGCAGCCATACGTCTGAAAGGACTCTGCTTCACAATCGCCAGCAATTTTAGTATAGCCACGTACTCTCATCTCTTCTGCATGGCAGGACCCATCAACCAAAATACTGCCATCAATGTTAATTTCCTGACCTTTAACCTGACCATTGATTTTTGTATTCCCACTAATTTTCAAGATTTGACTTTCTAAGCTTCCATGAACCGAGGAGTTGCCTCGAACGACAAAGGTTTCAGACTCAACATCTCCATCCACAGTAGCATGCCCCGCGCAAGAAAATTCCTTACATACAAGATCAGACGTGATTTTTGCACTACCAGCTATTTTGACAGAATGAAAAGTTCCTCCAGGTATTTTCATGGAACCATTGATTACGAGATCATCGGGTTCTTTTCTTGACATTTACAATTCCTCCTTGAGTATGTCCCATTTCTGCTTCAAATTTTCAAGTAAAACAGGAAGAGAAAGACGGGCAACAATTCGAGCATGCTCTTCCCAAAATAGTTCTTCAGGAGATGATGTGATTAAACAGATGGATACGCCCATTTTTCTAACAAGAATAAGTTCAGCCGTTTTCCCCTGTAAGGAAGCATAGTTAGCTGCATAGGTGCGCAGAACGGTTTTGGCTTCTTCTCGACTACACTCACCGCTGAGCAGTAATTGATCAACAGCATACAGAGACAAGACGATTTCAAAAGAGTATTCCTGCTGCTTGGCAAAGCATTCCTCATATAGCTCAAGTGAAGTTTGTGTAACAATGTTTCGAGAAAGGATCGTTTGTCTATTCATTGCATGATCTAAAGGAATAGGAGAGAACATATTTGCCAACTCATCTAGTGACAGATCATCCTTCAGACTTAGAATTTTGTTCACTCGATGCAGGATCTCCTGCTTAGGAAAAAAAGTCTCCTGCCCTGTAAAGGTTGACTTGCGAATAAACCAGTCCTCGGGAATTAAATTTTTACGTTTCCAGCGGTAAAGCTGGCCGTAGGAGATTCCGGTTTGCTCTAGCAATTGTTTTTTTGAAAGCAATTCCTGGTTAATTTGGGTGACCTCCTTTTGTAAGGATAGAAGTTTACTTTGTGCAAATGATCGTAACATAACAATGTTACGTTGTAAATGGATCAAAAGTGTATGTAAGTGCAAAAATAATTGCCGTAATTTATTTAGAATGATTATAATGTGGAGGAGAGGATGGTGATTTGTTTGAGCATTTTTGATTTTTCCGTACAAACAATGCATGAGGAAACGGTGTCATTAGAACGTTATAAAGGGAAGGTCTTACTTATTGTTAATACAGCTAGCAAATGTGGCTTTACACCGCAATATACAGATTTACAGAAGCTGTACGATCGTTACCGAGAGGATGGTTTAGAAATTTTAGGATTTCCTTGCAATCAATTTGAGCAACAAGAACCAGGAAATAACAAGGAAATTGCTCAGTTTTGCGAGTTGAATTATGGGGTGAAATTTCCGGTATTTGCGAAAACGGATGTAAAGGGAACGAATGCGAATCCGCTCTTTCGTTATCTATGTCAGGAAATTCCATTTGCTGGCTTTGATGAGTCACAGGCATCTGGGCGACTTTTACATATGTTTTTACAAGAAAAATTTCCTGAGACATTGATGGATGACTCTATAAAATGGAATTTCACAAAATTTTTAATGGATCGAGAAGGGAAGGTAGTGGGGCGTTTTGAGTCGCCTGTTGAGCCAATGGATTTAGAAGCTCCAATTAAGGATGTATTATAGACATACCAGCTATCCTAGAAAGTAAAAATGAAAAAGCTGAGAGCAACAAGCTGGGCCCTCAGCTTTTTCGTTATGATTTTGCATTCGGTGTCTGTGTTTTCTTTCGTCGCAAGGCTTTTGTTACACTGGTAGTGCTTGTATCAGGGGTTAGCTTAGTTGTAGCCGCAGTTGTAGATGCTTTGCTTTTCTTTTTGGGATTCTGAGCAATAGGCCGCGGCTCAGGATATCGTTCCACGATGTCACGATTCTCATTTGTTTCTTTTGTTGCCAGCTCTTGAGGGGCTTCAGCTTGAGCCAAGCTTTCCTTTAATGCCTGCATGAGATCAATGACATTAGCGCGTGGTGCGGAAGGCGCTGTTGCCACCTCTTTCCCTTCCAGTTTTTTCGTAATGAGCTCTTGTAAATGCTGTCGATACGTATCTTGGTATTGTTCAGGGTGGAAGGGACGAGACATGCTTTCGACTAATTGAATGGCCATAGCTAGCTCACTCTCGACTAGTGGCGCATCTGCTTGAGGGAGAGCTGGTACTTGAGCTAAGGAGCGTACCTCATCTGGATAGAAGATCGTTTCTAACACCATACCATTTTGATATATACGTAATACGGCCAGGCTTTCTTTATTACGCAAGGTGATTCTAGCAATTGCGATTTTACCGGTCTGCTGCAAAGCGACCCGTAAGAGGGAATAAGCCTTTTCCCCTGTTTCCTGTGGAGAGAGGTAGTAGCTTTTATCGAAGTAAATGGGATCAATTTCTGACAGTTGTACGAAATCGACAATTTCAATAGCCCGTTTCGTTTCGGGGGCGATTTTGTCCAAATCCTCGTCTTGAATCATAACAAAATTACCTTTTTCATATTCGTATCCTTTTATGATTTCATCGGAAGCTACTTCACGGTCACAGGTTGGGCAAACCTTGGAGTACCGAATGGGCGTGTGGCACTCCTTATGCAATTGACGAAAACGAATATCGCGGTCTTCTGTTGCTGTAAACATACGAACAGGGATATTCACTAAACCAAAACTAATGGAACCTTTCCAAACGGTGTGCATAAAAAACGCCTCCTTATAGAAGTAGTATCCACAAGGAGGCATAATGTATTGGCATGTAACTTTTGGGACGTCAACAATATTTATTGGTTATGCTTCTTGGCATCAAGAAGATCCGCTTCCGATTGCATATCGCGGGCACGCTCGATTCCAACACCAGTGCGATCCGCCTGCGATTGAGCTTTAGAGGCTTTAATCTTACGTTCTGATGGATTTTTAGCAGCCATGCTAGTTCTCTCCTTCTATTCTTTATGAATGGGGACGTTTACTAATATCTCTGTTTTGGACAAAAAAATACCTCACTTCTTCTTAAAAAGAGTGAGGCAGTCATTCAAGCTGTTTCCACGAGGGAAACCTGTCACCTTCATGCTCCTATCTACATGAGGTGTCAACTGAACTGACTTCAATTATGGGAGAGGAGAAACCGGAGGAAGAGCTTATGGGGAAACGTAAGTCTTCTCCGCGGTTGTCAGCGACACCATAGCATCGCTTGTAACACATTTTTACCAGCAAACTGGTAAGTTATACATCCTGATTTATATTTTTTATCGTTTGGATTGAAAATTTTACGTTTTTCCTTCCTATATGGTAGTATGAAAACTACTGTCTCACGAAAAAGTGTGACAACGGATATGTATACAAGTTAGGTGAAGAGAAAATGAGAGTGATTTCAGGAGAACATAGAGGTCGTTCGCTAGCTGCCGTGCCTGGTACAAGCACAAGGCCCACAACAGACAAAGTAAAGGAATCCATCTTTAACATGATCGGACCATATTTTGATGGGGAATGGGCGTTGGATCTATATGCAGGGACAGGAGGCTTAGGGATTGAAGCTCTTAGTCGGGGTGCTGCAAAGGCCATTTTTGTAGACAGTGACAACAAAGCTTTTAACACGGTCAAACAAAATCTTAAAACCTTGCGTTTGGATGAGCAGGCAGAGGTTTATAAAATCGATTCAGCACGTGCCCTTAAGGTGCTTTCTACTCGTGGGGTGCAATTTGATTTAGTATTTCTTGATCCTCCTTATGCAAAGCAAAAGCTTGAGCAAGAGATTGAACAACTCCAACAATTACATATGGTAGCCACTGATGCTTGGATTGTGACCGAGCATGATGCTAAGCTAACTTTACCTGAACAGATTGGAATGTGTGAGCAATATCGTTGCTCTACTTATGGAGATACGAGGGTTACTATTTATCGCTATATAGTGGAAGGAGATTCCTAGCATGAGAATAGCAGTTTGCCCAGGCAGTTTTGATCCGGTCACGTATGGGCATCTAGATATCATTAAGCGTGGAGCTAAAATTTTTGACAAGGTTATTGTGGCTGTACTGGTTAATTCAAATAAAAAGCCGTTATTTACATTAGAAGAGCGCATGGCATTATTACGTGAAGTAACAGCCGAGTATTCTAATGTAGAAGTAGATACCTTTAATGGCTTGTTGGTTGATTATATGCAAAGAAAAGAGGCTCGGGTCTTGTTAAAGGGCTTACGGGCAGTATCTGATTTTGAATATGAAATGCAGATGGCCTCTATTAATCGCAAGCTGGATGAGGAGATTGAAACACTGTTTGTCATGACAAATAATCAATATTCTTTCTTAAGCTCAAGCATCGTAAAGGAGCTTGCCAAGTATGATGCCAATGTAACTGATTTGGTACCCCCGATTGTAGAGCAATCGATGCGGTTAAAGTTTCAGGAATTACAGGGAAACAGCTAGGAATGGTTGCTAGCCGGCCTGTAGGGGAAGGCTTCAATAAATGGGTAAGGAACGCGGGTTTCTTACCCTTCCTTTATTTGTATACATATTAGGCCATTATTGCTTCCAAAGCTTGTGTAATAAAAAACAAATTAAAAATAAGACAATTGCAATACAAGCTGCAATGGTGCTCATTTGAGAAAAAATAAGCCACCACGATTTAGCCTGAAGTAAGTGCTCGCTAGGTAAAAATGCTGGGATGCTTGTATTTACATTTTGCGTGATGATCGTAAGTGGTTTCCAGAATACGATTGTTAGCACCGCTGCAAAAATAGCATGGATAGCCCGCCCGATGAGATAAGGCTTCACGCTAATATCCGTTTTGCTTAAAATGCTTGCAATTTGCGCATGGACGCTTAGACCGCCCCAGGATATGATGGCAGCGGTAATAGCTGCTTTGACCATCATCGAGATATTCTGAATTTCACTAGTATTTTGAGCACCCATTGTTACTTCAAATAACCCAGCTAAGCCAGCCTTACCCATCGCGTCTGTAAATCCAAACGGGCCCAGCAATAAAAAGAGAACCCGGTTTAAGAAGCTGGTAATGCCAACGGTTTGCATCATTTGAAGCAAGACCGAGAACATGATAATAAAGCCCCCGACCACCATTAGGGTTTGTAGTGCGGATTGCACGGCATCTCCCATTAGCTTGCCAAAAGGGCGATTATCACTGAGTCTGGCACGATGCATAGCTTGTAAGGCCCGGTAAAGTAAGGGATGCTGTGATTTTTCATAAATCGCTGTTATGGGGGAAACAGGGGAGTACATACGATAAAGCATGCCAAGCAGGATTGCAGCACCATAATGGGTAAAGGCGATTACATATCCGAGCTGTTCACTGTTAAAAAAACCAACGGCTACTGCACCGATAACAAAAAGTGGATCTCCCGTAGTAGCAAAGGTAACGAGCCTTTCCCCTTCAACTTTTGTAATGTGGCCTTTCTCTCGTAAACGTGTGGTTAGATTGGCTGCGACTGGATAGCCGGAAGAGAACCCCATTGTCAGCACGAACCCTCCTGTACCCGGGACATTGAAGAGAGGACGCATCAGTGGCTCCAGTAATACCCCGATAAAATGAACAACACCAACTCCCATCAGAACCTCCGATACAAATATAAAGGGGAGAAGAGCAGGAAAGACGACTTCCCACCAAATGTTTAAGCCGCGAACGGCAGCTTGAAAGGATGGCTCCGGATTAATAATAAGTACAAAAACCAAAAGGAGCGACAAAATCGCTAAACTAATTGTGAGATAAGGAGAACGATGCGACATATAACCCTCCCGGATGTAAGCGTTAGTACATGTCTACGTTGGAGAGGTACAAACTATTCATACTCTCTACTAGCTAAAAAATGAATGGAGAAGTGGGCTGTTTTCATATGATTGAGGGGAGGAGGCGTTTTTTATGACAGACAAGAAACGACCAACCATTGGTTTAGCACTTGGAGCGGGGGGTGCCCGTGGATTGGCTCATATCGGTATTCTAAAGGTACTTGAAGAGCATGATATTCCTGTTGATTTTATAGCAGGAAGCAGTATGGGGAGCTTGGTAGGGGCCTTTTATGCAAATGGAATTCGACCAGACATGATGGAGAAATTGGCAATAAATTTAAAGCGCAAGCACTGGTTAGATTTAGTGGTCCCTCATATGGGATTGGTAGCCGGTCAAAAGATAAAAGAAATCATCCGCTTATTAACACATGGCAAAAATATTGAAGAACTACAAATTCCCTTAGCAATTGTAGCAACTGATATAGAGACGGGAGAACGAGTTGTTTTTACAGAGGGACCTGTAGATATCGCTGTGCGTTCCAGTATTGCTATGCCAGGAATTTTTGTGCCAGAGCAGGTAAATGGCAGAATGCTGGTGGATGGAGGTGTAATTGATCGAGTGCCGATAACCGTTGCGAAAGAAATGGGGGCTGATCTAGTCCTGGCCATTGATGTAGCGAATTTTGACACCAGAATGAAAGTGTCAAGCATCTTTGATGTGATTGCTCAAACGATAGATGTAATGGAACGTGAAATTTTGCGCCATAGGATGCTATCAGCAGATTTAGTGATCCGTCCTGAGGTAGGTCACATCGGCAGCTTGTCTTTTACACAAATAGAATCAATTGTCGAATTAGGAGAGATAGCGGCTCGAAAGCATATTGATCAAATTAAAGAGATGATAAAGAATTGGGAGGAAACAGATGCAAAACGAAAATCAATCGAACGAGGGCTTAAGACGAACTAATAAACGGAATGTAGCCGTCCTGGTAGCTATGATCATTATGATTCTTATGGTCATTAGTACTTATATACCTATGCCTTATTATGTACAGCGTGCTGGGACGGCTAAAGAGCTTTCGCCTATGATTACCGTAGAAGGCGGCGTAAAGGATGAGAAGGGTACATTTATGCTGACCACTGTACGCATGTCCCGAGCAACACCTTTAACGTATCTATACGCACAATTTTCTAAGGATGCTGATCTCATTTCCGATAAATTTATTACAGCGCAGGGTGAAAGCGATGAGGAGTATGCAAAACGGGAGCTGTTGGTGATGCAGCGATCGCAGCAGGTTGCAGAAGCGGTCGCCCTGAAAAAAGCTGGCTATCCAGTCAAAATGGAGGATCAAGGAGTCTTAGTCTTGTCGGTAATGGATGGCTTTCCAGCTAAAAACGTGTTGAAGGTGGGAGATGTCATTACCTCGCTGAACAACAAGCCGGTTAAAAATAAGAATGATCTATTCCTCTTATTGGAAGGTAAGAAGGCGGGCGATGCTATCCAACTACAATTTAAACGGGATGGAAAACAAGAACAGGCGGAATTGATTCTGGCGCAATTACCGGAAAATAATGGAGCAACGTCCCATCGAGCTGGGTTTGGGATTACACCGCAGGATCAAAAGCGCATCCTATTTGATAAGAAAATTACGATTGCCGCTAATAATATTGGTGGACCGTCCGCAGGCTTAATGTTTACCTTGGAAATCTATAATCAATTGCGCCCAGAAATCGATATCACGCGTGGCTATCGTATTGCTGGAACGGGTGAAATGAATTCCGATGGTACGGTAGGAAGGATCGGTGGCATCAATCACAAGGTTATCGCCGCTGATGCCGCAGGAGCAGAAATTTTCTTTGCGCCAAACGATACAAGCGGCGATAAATCAAACTATGAAGTAGCGGTGGAAACGGCGAAACGTATTCATACCTCTATGCGGATTGTTCCAGTAAAAACGGTAGATGATGCACTACAATACCTTCAGCACCTAAAGCCAAAGGGAACAGAGTAAAAGAAACGACCTCTCTTACTCAGGTGTGATTTGTAAAGGAATCCGGCGATATTCTTCCAAAAAGGGCTGCTCGATTTGAGTCGAATGAGCCAAACGGTACAAAGCATTTGAGCGAATATCAACATCAAGCATAGGGTGCAATCCATCCCTTACATTTGTGTAGAGGGGGATTGCACTTTTTTGTTTAGCCTGCTGAAGTAATGCTCTTCCCTTCTGGCTGAACCCAAGTACACGGGCGTATGAGGCGCCATGGCGGAGGTTGAAAGCAGATATCTGGTCTTTTTTTACATCGAGTAGCACGTTAAGCAACATACGTTGAATGCGATTTTGCGTATATCGTTTACTTTTAGCAGAGGTGATCATCTGTGCAACGGTTTTTGATCGCCGTACCGATTCAAGGAGCCGATATTCCATTCCTTCTTCTATTTCATGATACGTAGCAAGCTCTTGTGCAGTGAGCTGTAACAGACGATGGAATAGAGGATGAGCGAAATTTTCCCACGTCATAGGACAAAGCCCAGAAAGCCATTCACGTTGCAACACTTCTACAGTAGCTCTCGGTACGTATCCGGCGACTGCTGCTATCTTTTGTTGTTGCTCTGTCAATATTTTTCGCAAAGCGGTAGCGCTTGCTATCTGCTCGTCTGTGATTGTTTCTTGATGATAGCCTGCTTTTTGACGTTGGATGGTGACAGGTACAATTTTGCTGTTTAACCTAGCCAGTGATAGGAGATAGTTAAAACCGAGTATATTATTTGGTTGATCGAGAGCTGCGCCGTGAATGCCGTGATCGGTGAGGTACGTGTGAGCCGCTTCAGCGTATGCCTTAGGATACGGAAGACCATCGCGTAACCCTGCTTTTAGTAAATGAGAAAATTCAGGTGCTTCATGCGCGAGTAGCTGTGCCGCTTGTTTCATCCAGCTAATGTCTCCGCACTCCGAACCAAAGCATAGCGTATCAACTACTCCGATGCGATCTAACAGCGAGACCGCACCGTGGGCAAACAACTCAGCGTTCGAGGTGGCAAAGAGTGTAGGGAGTTCAATTACCAAATCAACACCTAAACGCAGAGCCATTTCCGTGCGAGCCCATTTCGAGACGATGGCAGGTTCACCCCGTTGTAAAAAGTTGCCGCTCATGACGGCGACACAGGCATCAGCGCCTGTCATTTTTTTCGCTAATGCAAAATGAAGCTTGTGTCCATTGTGCAAAGGGTTGTATTCTACTATAAGGCCCACTGATTTCATTTGTAAAAATTACATCCTTTCTACCAGAACCTATCTGTACTGGTAGTGTAGACAAGTTCATTTGTTCTGGCAAATTCTATTTGCAGCCGATAAGGTGTCAAGGAAAATAGGTTGACAAAGATGTAGGCAAAAGCTATAATCATCTTTGTTGTGCATGAGGTGATAACATGAATATTAAACTAATAGAATTGCACCACAGAAAAGGAGAACCACTTCCTTTTCAAACAAACTTGGATTCCCAGGATTTAAAGAAGCGTCATCAAGAGATTCGAGACTTATCTCCTGTTACTGTTACAGGAGAGGCTATGGAGCTCGGTGGCTTAATCTATATCAAGGGAGAAATACAAGCAGAAGCTAAGTTCGTTTGTGCGCGTTGCTTGACACCGTACACGGAACAGCTTTCGATTCCTTTTTCTGAAACCTTTGCGCCGAATACATCCGATATCGAATTTGATGAGGATAGCGATATTCATCAGGTGACTGGCGAAGAGATCGAGTTGGACCCGTTCCTGGAAGAAGACTTCTTGTTGTCAATTTCAGCATTCCCATTGTGCTCCAAGGATTGTCAGGGACTGTGCGCGAGTTGCGGAATTAACCGCAATGAACAGTCATGCAATTGTTCCACAGAACGTATTGATCCGCGTTTAGAAGCCCTAAAGAAATTCTTCATTCAAGCAGAAGAATAAGCTTGTTTTCAAGATGAAGCGCTTCTCTTTGGATGAATTGCTTCATTTTTGAACGGGTTGGTCAATTCCTGTGAATTAGCCCTAACCCACATACATCGGTTCCACAGATAACCATTTCACTTACGGCTTTATGCCTTGAGTTTCTATATGGGGAACCTTCAGACATTTTGACTTCGAAGGAGGTGTAAGGAAGATGGCAGTACCTCAACGTAGAACTTCCAAAACTCGTAAAAGATTGCGTCGTACGCACTTCAAATTAGAGATTCCAGGTATGGTTAAATGCGATAACTGCGGCGAACACAAACTAGCTCACCGCGTATGCGCAAGCTGCGGAACTTACAAAGGTAAGAAAGTGGTTCAATAAGTAAGAGGCAAGGTGAGGTGATCACCTTGCTTTTTTTCTATTCAAACGAGGGAATCTAACGGATTAAGTTATTTTTATGAATAGGGTTGTAAAAATAGCCTCCCTCCCGTATACTAATTTAGTACCTGGTATTAAAAACAACTCGTAAGCATAGATAGAAAAAGCTAAGGGGGGTGCCGAAAATCGCTCGCATAGCTAAGAGAGATCGTCAAAGACAGCTCGTGGATAGTCTAGAACGAAATCCATTCGCTACGGATGAAGATTTGGCCGCGATGTTTGATGTTAGCATCCAAACAATACGGCTGGATCGTTTAGAGCTAGGCATACCGGAATTACGTGAACGGATTAAATCTGTTGCAGAGAAAAGTTTGGATCCAGTCAAATCACTAGGAATTGAAGAGGTGATTGGCGAAGTAATAGATCTGCAACTGGATGATTATGGAATTTCTGTCTTAGAAATAACAGAGGAGTATGTGTTTACTCGAACACAGATTGCTCGTGGGCATTATATCTTTGCTCAAGCAAACTCCCTGGCGGTTGCTGTTATCGACGCGGATGTTGCTTTAACGGCTACAGCCCGCATGCGTTTTATTCGGCCTGTGAAGCAAGGCGAGAAGCTGGTTGCTAAGGCTGTGGTTCGTTCTACGGAAGGGGACGAAAGCAAGGTGCGCGTCGAAACGAAGGTTCAAGGGGAAAATGTGTTTACTGCTACGTTTAGAGTTTTTCGTATCCGTGAGTAGTAAGGTCAGGAAAAAACAGGAGGGAATTGTACTTGCGTATTTCACTTGATGCCATGGGGGGCGACCATGCACCCCGCAGTGCCGTAGAAGGCGCTTTGGAGGCTATCGCTGTTGAACCCTCCTTACAAATTGTTTTAGTTGGGGATGAATCAGCTATTGGCAGCTATCTGCCTACACCCCGTCCATCTAATATTGAGATTTTACATACAACAGAAAAAATAGCAACAGATGAAGAACCGGTCAAAGCTGTGCGCCGTAAAAAAGATTCTTCTTTAGTAAAAGCAGTAGAACTAGCGCGTCAAGAGGAAGTAGAGGCGGTCATTTCTGCTGGTAACACCGGAGCATTGATGACAGCAGGCTTATTGATTACGGGACGCATGAAGGGAATTGAACGTCCGGCTCTAGCTGCGATGATTCCCAAAATCAAGGGTGGCGTTACATTGGTGCTTGACGTTGGCGCCAATATGGATGCGAAACCCCAGCACCTCGTGCAATATGCTATTATGGGTAGCCTATATGTAGAAAAAGTGTTAGGCATAAAAAAGCCACGCGTTGGTCTACTAAATGTCGGTACAGAAGAAGCAAAAGGGAATGAACTGGCTAAAAGCACCTTTCCCTTGCTAAAGGAGAGTCCGGTCCATTTTATTGGGAACGTAGAAGCGCGAGATTTACTAGAGGATGCTTGCGACGTACTAGTATGTGAGGGCTTCTCTGGCAACATTTTATTGAAAAATACAGAGGGAACGGCTTTAGCTATTTTCTCTCAGTTGAAGCGTGAGCTTACCTCAACCTTCATGAATAAACTGGCTGCTGCCATTTTAAAGCCAAGTCTAAAACGTTTTGCTAACCGCATGGACTATGCAGAGTACGGTGGTGCTCCGATGCTTGGATTGAAACGACCTGTCTTTAAGGCGCATGGTTCATCCGATGCAAAAGCATTTAAAAATGCCCTGCTAGCAGCGGCGCGTTTTTGCAAGTCTGATGTCAATCAGCTCATCTTAAAGGAGCTACAGATCGATCATAGCGGAAAAGGGGAAAAAGAATGAATGGATTACGTCCTGTAGGAATCCTGGCAACAGGCTCCTATACACCTGATAAAGTGTTAAGTAATGCCGATTTGGAAAAGATGGTGGAAACCTCTGACGAATGGATTACCTCTCGTACAGGGATTCGTGAACGTCGAATTTGTGCGGAAGATCAAGCTTCTTCAGACCTAGCCTATGAAGCTGCCGTGAGAGCGCTGAACAAGGCAAACATCAGTGCTGAAGACATTGACATGATTATTGTGGCAACAGTAACTCCAGACCATTCCTTTCCATCTACATCATGCATATTACAAGAAAGATTGGGTGCTAAGAAAGCCTCGGCTATCGACCTTTCCGCAGCATGCACGGGATTCATTTACGGGGTGACGACTGCTACACAATTTATCGCGAACGGCATGTATCGTTATGTGCTGGTTATCGGGGTAGAGTCATTATCCAAAATCACAAACTATGAAGATCGTAATACATGCGTACTGTTTGGTGACGGTGCAGGAGCGGCTGTTCTTGGTCCTGTTCCAGAGGGAATGGGCTTTAAAGCCTTTGATCTAGGTGCGGATGGATCAGGTGCTAAGTTGCTATCTCTCCCAGGTGGCGGTTCTCGTTACCCAGTTACAAAAGAAACCGTAGAGAACAAAATGCACTATTTGACCATGACTGGCAATGAGGTTTTTAAATTTGCTGTACGAGTCATGAACAGTGCAACTGACACCGTGTTAACAAAAGCAGGACTAGAAAAGGAAGCAATCGATCTCTTGGTACCACATCAAGCAAATTTACGTATCATTGATTCGGCTGTGAAACGTTTTGGTTTGTCAGAGGATAAAGTGGTAATTAACTTAGATCGCTATGGAAATATGTCGTCTGCCTCTATTCCCGTTGCGTTGGATGAAGCTATCCAAGCGGGAAGAGTTAAAGAAGGAGACAATGTTATTCTCGTTGGCTTTGGTGGCGGCTTGACTTGGGGAGCAGCACTGCTCACATGGTGCACACGTGAGCAAAACGGCGAATAATACGAAGTACACAGGGATTGGAGTCGAATGGATTTGAATAAACTAGCATTTGTTTTTCCAGGACAAGGCTCTCAGTTTGTTGGAATGGGAGCGCAGTTATGTGAAGAATCATCAGCGGCAAAAGCGATTTTTAGTCAGGCGGATGAAGCACTAGGTTTCTCGCTTTCACATCTTTGCTACGAAGGACCTGAAGAGGAGCTGCGTTTGACAGTAAATACGCAGCCAGCTATTTTGACCATGAGCGTTGCTGTTCTTAAGGTTTTACAAGAAAAATGCCCTGATCTGAAGCCAGATTTCGTGGCAGGACACAGTTTGGGCGAATATTCTGCATTGGTAGCCGCAGGAGCAATCAGCTTTACCGATGCTGTGAGAACCGTGCGTGCACGTGGACAATATATGGAACAAGCAGTGCCTGCTGGTCAAGGGGCTATGGCGGCCGTTCTTAATATGGATCGCCAAAAGTTGCGAGGCATATGTGAACAAGTTACCGAAGCCGGATACCCTGTTCAGCTTGCAAATATGAATTGCCCAGGGCAAATTGTCATTTCAGGTAGTGCTGAAGGTGTAGAGAAAGCGGGAGTACTGGCAAAAGAAGCGGGCGCTAAGCGCGTCATGCCACTAAATGTTAGCGGACCTTTCCATTCTTCCTTGATGCAACCAGCGGCTGAGCTTTTACAGGCTGTTTTAGCAGATATCGAAATAAACGATGCCAATGTACCAGTAGTGACGAATGTTGCAGCACGTCCTGTGACGAATTCTAGCGAAATTGCTACGAGCTTGGTTGAACAGGTATCTTCTCCTGTTCTTTGGGAGGATTCAGTTGCTTGGATGATCGAGCAAGGCGTCACTACGTTTATTGAGATCGGTCCCGGAAAAGTATTAGCTGGTTTGGTGAAAAAAATTGCACCAAAAGAAGCCAACATAAAAATCTTTAGCCTGCAAGACATGGATTCACTTACTGAATTCGTTGGAGGAGGAGAAGCATGTTAATGTTAGAAGGTAAAGTAGCTTTGATTACAGGGGCTTCTCGTGGTATCGGTCGTGCCATCGCACTAAAATATGCGGAAGCTGGCGCCAATATTATCGTTAATTATTCAGGAAACGAAGCGAAAGCTCAGGAAACAGTAGCTGAGATCGAAAAATTGGGTCGTGAAGCAATTATGATCCGCGCCAATGTAGGAAATACAGAAGAAGCGGAGAATATGGTAAAAGCAGCGCTAGAGCGCTTTGGAAAAATTGATATTCTCGTAAATAACGCAGGAATTACTAGGGATAATCTCTTAATGCGCATGAAAGAGTCAGAATGGGATGAGGTTATCAACGTCAATTTAAAAGGCGTATTTAATATGACAAAAGCGTTGACTCGTCCAATGATGAAACAGCGCAGCGGAAGCATTATCAATATTACATCGGTTGTAGGTGTATTAGGTAACGCAGGACAGGCTAACTATGTGGCTGCCAAGGCTGGAGTCATTGGTTTAACCAAAACCACTGCTCGTGAACTCGCTTCCAGAAACATTAAGGTAAATGCGATTGCTCCGGGATTTGTTGACACTGATATGACAGATGTTCTACCGGAAGACGTTAAGAGTGGAATTTTAGCACAGATTCCATTTAACCGTCTTGGATCGGCTGACGAAATTTCTAGTGTGGCACTTTTCCTAGCATCTGATGCCTCAAGCTACATGACAGGACAAACCTTACATGTAGACGGCGGTATGTATATGTAAACTGGTTTTTACAAGAGACATCCCGTATAATACGTGAGAGGGGGTGAAGTAAGTGGCAGAAATTCTTGATCGTGTTAAGAAAATCGTCATTGACCGTTTAGGCGTAGACGAAGATAAAGTAACGTTAGAAGCTTCTTTCAAAGAAGATCTAGGGGCAGACTCCCTTGATGTTGTTGAGCTTGTTATGGAATTAGAAGACGAGTTCGACCTAGAGATCTCTGATGAAGATGCAGAAAAAATTACTACTGTGGGTGAAGTAGTTAATTACATATCTTCCCACAAGTAATCGCTAAGGAGGGGCTCCGTTTCGACGGGGCTTCTCCCTTTACGCAAATAAGTGATTTTTTCAACAAACGATACGTTACTAATAATGTTAAGCTAGGATGCGCAAGCTGATTTATATAGAGGTGAATGAACATGAGACGTAGAGTAGTCATTACGGGTTTTGGGTGTATAACCGCACTTGGAAAAGACCCAGAAACTCTTTGGAAGAACCTGCTTGCAGGTAAATCAGGGATCAGCCGGATTGAGAATTTTGACCCAACCGATTATCCTACAAAAATTGCAGCAGAAGTTAAAGATTTTGATCCCGAACAATATATGGACAAACGAGAAGCACGTCGGATGGATCGTTTCGTGCAGTTTGGTCTAGCAGCAGCGAAGGAAGCGGTGAAAAACGCAAATTTGACCATTACTGAGGAGAATGCTGAGCGTATCGGTGTCTATATTGGTTCAGGAATAGGTGGACTTAGTACATGGGAAGAACAACATCAAATTTTGATGGAGAAGGGTCCGCGTCGCGTTAGTCCGTTCTTTATTCCTATGCTAATCGCTAACATGGCTTCTGGAATTGCTTCTATCGAGCTAGGTGCAAAGGGTCCAACCTCGAGTGCAATCACTGCATGTGCAACAGGTACGAATTCAATTGGTGACGCTTTCCGTCTCATTCAGTTCGGTCAAGCTGATGCTATGATTACAGGTGGTACAGAAGCGACAATTCGTCCGATGGGTATGGCTGGTTTTTGTTCATTAAAGGCAATGTCTACTCGCAATGACGAGCCACAAAAGGCAAGTCGCCCTTTTGATCAAGGTCGAGATGGTTTTGTTATGGGTGAAGGTGCTGGAGTATTGGTTTTGGAAGAGCTAGAGCATGCTAAACAGCGTGGAGCAACCATTATTGCCGAGGTAGTTGGCTATGGTATGAGCGCTGATGCGTTCCATATTACTGCTCCGGATGAAAATGGAGACGGTGCCCGACGCTGTATGTTAAATACGTTAAAGGATGCGGGTGTATCTCCAGAGCAAGTGGACTACATCAATGCACATGGTACATCTACTCCAGCCGGTGATGTGGCTGAAACAAAAGCAATTAAGAGCCTGTTTGGTGAGCACGCCTACAAGCTAGCTGTGAGTTCTACCAAATCAATGACAGGTCATTTGTTGGGAGCGACAGGAGCTATCGAAGCGATGGCGTCAGCTTATGCCCTGCGTGATCAGATTTTACCTCCAACCATCAACTTAGAGAACCCTGACCCGGAATGCGATCTGGATTATGTACCAAACAAAGCGAGAGAGGCAAAGGTAGAATATGCTTTGTCTAACACATTTGGCTTTGGTGGGCATAATGCGACCATTCTTTTAAAACGTTATGCGGAGTAGAGCATGCATTCGGTGAGGGAAGGTGAAAGAGGGATGAATTTTAAAGAGCTGCAAGAAAAAATCGGAATCGTATTTACTGATGAGTCCTTGATGCGGCAAGCATTCACCCATTCTTCCTATGTGAACGAGCAAAGGGGCAAACGGATTTCCGACAACGAACGCCTAGAATTTCTAGGCGATGCGGTGTTGGAGCTAACGGTCTCCCAATTTCTCTACAAAATGTTCCCGAAAATGAGTGAAGGTGAAATGACCAAGCTTCGTGCGGCGATCGTATGTGAACCGTCACTCGTTAAGTTTGCAGAGTTGCTTCAGTTTGGTGAACTGGTGCTATTGGGAAAAGGCGAGGAGCTTACAGGTGGGCGACAACGACCAGCTCTCCTTGCTGACGTTTTTGAAGCCTTTGTCGGCGCTTTGTACCTTGATCAAGGCTTGGATGCGGTTTTTCAATTCCTAGAAAAATATGTGTATCCGCGCATTGATAAAGGTGAATTTACACAAGTGACCGATTTTAAAAGTCAATTGCAAGAGCTTGTTCAACAGGACAGCTTGGGAGAAATCATTTATCGCATTTTGCAGGAGAGAGGACCTGCCCACAACCGTGAGTTCGTATCCGAAGTGATATTGAATGGAAATCAGTTGGGAGTAGGCTCCGGTCGTTCCAAGAAAGAAGCAGAACAACGCGCTGCTGCACTTGCTCTCATGAAAATTGAAACGAAAGCGTAACGTAATAAATAGCTGAAAGCATGTTAAAAAACTAGGTTTCTACTTTGTGTGTTCTACAAGGTAGAAGCCTAGTTTTTTACTGAAACTGAAAAAGTTATTTGCAAATGATTTTGCAATCATATGTACGTTTTTTCGAGAAACAGGGTTCGATGAAACGCTTGTGGTAGACCGCAGTATTAATTGGAAAGTACCATTAACGAATGAATAAGTAGCAAAGTGCAGGGCAATTTGAATAGAAGCATGGTTTGATTAGAAGGAATCGTAGGTCCCTACTTTGGCTGAAAACAAAGTAAGGGCCTTTTTGTGTTCATTCCTACTATCGATTTTTCGTTTTTCTACAAATACAGAAAATCAGGTATTTCCCAAGTCACCCTACGCCAAATGGGTCATCTATGATAAACTAGGAGAGTTAAAGAGGATTGAGTATGTTTAGGGGAGATTATCATGTATTTAAAACGGTTGGAACTGATCGGCTTTAAGTCGTTTGCAGACCGGACCGAATTGGAGTTTGTACCGGGAGTGACTGCGGTAGTTGGTCCAAACGGGAGCGGCAAGAGTAATGTATCGGACGCGATTCGTTGGGTGCTTGGTGAACAAAGCGCTAAATCGCTGCGCGGCTCCAAGATGGAGGATATTATTTTTGCCGGTAGCGATACGCGCAAACCGGTAAATTTCGCGGAAGTATCTTTAACCCTAGATAACTCGGATGGCTCTTTGGATACCGAATACTCCGAAGTGACCGTAACACGTCGAGTCTATCGTTCAGGGGACAGCGACTATTCTATTAATAAGCGTTCCTGCCGATTAAAGGATATCATGGAACTGTTTATGGATACAGGTGTAGGAAAAGAGGCCTACTCTATCATTGGCCAAGGCCGAATCGAAGAAATACTGAGCACGAAATCAGAAGATCGCCGGGGCATTTTTGAAGAAGCAGCCGGAATTGTAAAATATAAGTCTCGCAAGCGGGAAGCAGAAAAGAAACTGGATGAAACAACCCAAAATTTAGTGCGTATTTATGATATTCGCAATGAGGTAGAAGAGCAAGTAGGTCCTTTGCAGGAGCAGGCGGAAAAAGCCAAGACCTATAAAGGCTTACATGAAAAGCTTGTCCAGCATGAGGTAGCTCTCTACGTGCAGCAAATCGAGCAGACGCATGTCAAATGGGAGGAAACGAAAAGACAATCTGCTGATTTAGAAAATCAATTAGCCAAGCGTGCCGCGCAAGCAGGGCAGCAAGAAGCGGAGCTAGAGCAGGCCCGCTACAAGGTTAATCAGATTGACGAATCAATTGAAGAGCTACAGCAGGTTTTGCTTACGGTGAGTGAAGAGGCGGAGAAGGTAGAGGGCCGCCGTGAGGTATTGCGGGAGCGCAAAAGAAATCTAGAAGCGAATCGTAAGCAAACGATGGAGCAAATGCACCGATTAACCGAGAAGCAGCATGTCATAGAGGAAGAGCTGACAGCGGAAGAAGCACGCCGAGAAGAAGCCAAGGGAAAGATGCGAGAAGCAGAAGGAAAGCTCAAGAAGGCGGAATCTGAATTCCAAGTGGTCGTGCGTGGGTTGACAGATGATCTGGAGAAGCTGAAAAGCGATTACTTCGACAAGCTTAATGAAATGGCTCGCCTCCGTAATGATATTCGGCATCAGGAACAGACGCGTGATACCAGCAAGGCACGAATGGAGCGTTTGCAGGCAGACCGAGATCGCCTAGTTAGTGAAGAATCTACTCAGCTAAATACAGGGGAAGGGCATGCCGCTGAGCTTGCAACAATTGAGCAAAAGCTAAATGGAACGCTAACCCGTTTCCGTGAACTCATGGCCCAAACCCGTGGACAAGAGCAACAAATCGAAGAGGCTGAAATGGAGATTCGCCGTCTTGAACAGCAACGCGAAGCTACGCGCTCTAGGCTAGACCTATTAAAAGAGATGCAGCATGATTTCGCGGGCTTCCAGCAGGGGGTTAAAGAAATCCTACGCGCTCGTGAAAAAGGCATGAAGGGAATCCATGGAGCAGTTGCCGAGCTCATGACAGTGCCGCGCAAGGTGGAAACTGCTATTGAGGTTGCTTTGGGAGGAGCCCTGCAAAATGTAGTCGTAAATGATGAAGCAGCGGGGCGTGAAGCGATTGGCTACCTGAAACGACATAATCTGGGCCGTGCTACCTTCTTACCACTATCGGTCATTCGTTCTCGTTCCCTTACTAGTGAAGATGAACGCCAATTGCGCAATGAAAGCGGAGTGGTAGGCATTGCCAGTCGTCTTGTCTCCTTTGATGAAGCCTATCGGGCTGTTGTCGAGTCTATGCTTGGCAATGTCATTATTACAGAAACATTGGAGCAGGCAAACCGTGTAGCCAGAAGCTGCCATTACCGCTATCGGGTGGTCACGCTAGATGGTGATATCGTTAATGCAGGCGGTTCTATGACGGGCGGAGCTGTGAAGAAGAACAATGCAAATCTTCTAGGCCGCAACCGTCAGGTAGAAGAGCTAGAAGGCATGTTAGATACCTTGCAAAATGAAATTGCACAGAAGAAGGCTAGCATTGAAGCTGTTACAGAGACAGCGAAACAAGCAGAAGAGCAACAGGAAAAGCTGCGTGAACAAGGAGAGGTTCTTCGCTTACGTGAACAGGAATTAAAAGGGTTGCTGCAACAAGCGGAGTTATCTGGAAAATCCTTACGGGAGCGTATGGCTGTACTTGATCAGGATATGGCTCTTTATCAAAAAGAGATGAATGATGCTCAGCATAAGCTGACAGAACTTAGCCAGCAATTGAAGGTGCTAGAGGAAGAAGAGCATTTGCTCACAACTGCCATCGCTACAGCCGAAACAAGACGAAAAGAGCATATGCTCAGCAAGGAAGAAATGAATGAGCAGATTACCAGTCTGAAGGTCCTCGTGGCACAAGTAAAGCAGGAGCATGCTTCTCGAATCGAACAAGTGGAGCGTTTACGTGAACAACGTACCTTATTGACAAAGGAATGGGAAGAAGCAAATCAGGCTTTGATGGATCTGCATAGCCTAGATGATAATAATGATTCCTTTTTTGGAGAGCTGGATGAAAAAATTTCTGAGCTTCGTCAGGATAAGGATCGTGTAGCCAATCTGATTTCCGAACGGCGTGGAGATCGATCGAGTCTATTTGCTAAGCAGGAGCAATTGGAGCTTGAGGTTAAAGAGATTCGTAAACAAGTAAAAGCACTTGAAGAGAAGCTGCATGCCGAAGAAGTAAAGGGAAACCGGTATGAAGTAGAATTAGATCATTTGCTAAACAAACTATCAGAAGAGTACGAGCTAAGCTTTGATCTCGCTAAGCAAAAATATCCTCCGTTGGGAGAGATTGCTGAGCAGCAGGGAATCGTTAATGGATTGAAGAAGCAAATAGCTGCACTCGGAACCGTTCATTTAGGTGCAATTGAAGAGTTTGATCGCCTAGCAGAGAGGTTGGATTTCTTGCGGAAACAAGAAGAGGACCTAATAGAGGCAAAAGAAATGCTCTATCAGGTGATTGCTGAAATGGACACAGAGATGTCACGCCGCTTCCAACAGACATTTGATGAGATTCGAGTTCAATTCCAAGATGTATTTGTGCAGTTATTTGGAGGAGGTAGGGCGGATCTGCTGTTGTCACAACCAGATCGATTACTGGAAACAGGGATTGATATTGTAGCCCAACCGCCGGGTAAAAAACTACAAAATTTAGCGTTATTATCTGGGGGAGAACGCGCATTAACAGCTATGGCTCTCTTATTTGCTATCCTGCGCGTGAAGCCAGTGCCATTCTGTGTATTAGATGAGGTAGAGGCTGCGCTGGATGAAGCCAATGTTAGCCGCTTTGCCGAATATATGCATCAATTTAGCGGCGAGACCCAGTTTATTTGTGTCACACATCGGAAAGGAACTATGGAGAGTGCTGATGTCCTGTACGGTATCACTATGCAGGAAGGCGGCGTTTCCAAGCTGGTGTCTGTTAAGCTTGAAGATACGAAAAAACTGATTGAATCCGCTTCATAGATCGTATTTGTAGTCTTTTAAGACTCGCCGATTCACCAAAACAAACAGACAACATTCAAGGAGGGTCAGTTGTGAGCTTTTTTAAAAAACTTCGTGATTCCATCGTAAAAAAATCAGAAGAGGTAACGCAGAAGTTTACGGATGGGTTAACCAAAACAAGAGATCTTTTAGTAGAGAAAGTAGAGGATTTAGTCCGTCGCTACAAAAAAATTGATGAGGATTTCTTCGAGGAGCTAGAAGAGATTCTAATAGCAGCCGATGTAGGCGTAAATACGGTGATGGAGCTCGTTGATGATTTGCGAGGAGAGGTTCGCAAGCACAAAATCGAGAATGCCTTAGACTTGCAACCGATTCTATCGGAAAAGCTAGTTAACCTATTACGCAACGATGAAGCCCACAATACGGCACTACAGATAGAGGAAGGACGTTTAAACGTTGTGTTATTCGTAGGGGTTAATGGTGTAGGAAAAACCACTACGATTGGTAAAATGGCTCATATGTTTAAACAACAAGGAAAAAAAGTAGTTTTGGCAGCAGGGGATACCTTCCGTGCTGCTGCGATTGAACAGTTGGAGGTTTGGGGCGACCGTGTTGGTGTAGATGTGATTAAGCACCAGCAGGGCGCTGATCCGGCAGCCGTTATCTATGATGCGGTACAAGCGGCTAAGTCACGTAAGGCAGATGTTCTTCTCTGCGACACAGCAGGTCGTTTGCAAAACAAGGTGAATCTAATGGAAGAGCTAAATAAAATCTTCCGTGTCCTACAACGTGAAATCCCAGATGCTCCTCATGAAGTATTGCTGGTTCTGGATGCGACGACTGGACAGAACGCTATGAACCAAGCTAAGGCTTTTGGAGAATCCGCTGGCGTGACAGGTATTGTCTTGACCAAGCTAGACGGGACAGCGAAGGGCGGTATCGTTATTGCTATCCGCAATGAGCTGGATATACCGGTGAAATATGTAGGTTTGGGTGAAAAAATGGATGATTTACAAGCCTTTGATCCAGAACAATTCGTTCATGCTTTGTTTGCTGGCTTGATTGAAAAAGAGACAGAGCAGGAAGCTGAATCCGAGCAAGAATAGCAAGCTTACGAGCGCTGTTTTTGCAGAATAGATCTTGAAAAAATTAATGTCAACAAAAAGACTTGACAGTAGGCGCAGGATTGTATAGTATATTACTTGGCTCTGTAAAGGAAAAAAACTTTACACAGTAGCAACCGATCTAACTGTAAAGGATTGGTTCCATGCTGGAAAAAACGAATCAAGTGAATCTCTTATTTGACTTCTATGCTTCTCTGTTAAAAGGAAAGCAACGTGAATACCTTGAGCTTTACTACCTGGATGATCTATCGTTAAGCGAGATTGCAGAAATGCATGAAGTAAGCCGACAAGCCGTTTATGATCATATCAAGCGAGCTGAAAAGCAGCTTTATGAATATGACGAAAAGCTGAAGCTAACAGCGAAGTATGAACAGCGTCAAGAGGTTGTGAGAATGATGATCAATCTGGTAGAGGCCACAGGTGGGGACGATACGAGAGAGGAATTGCTTATCTTGCTCCGCCAACTGTCAGAGATGGATTAGGAGGGGCACATATGGCATTTGAAAGCTTGGCAAGCCGATTGCAGGGCGCCTTTGATAAGCTGCGTGGCAGAGGTAAAATCGACGAAACCATCGTGAATGAGGCGATGCGGGAAGTGCGTCTGGCTTTATTGGAAGCAGACGTTAACTTTAAAGTCGTGAAACAATTTGTTGCTCGGGTCAAGGAACGTGCAGTTGGACAAGATGTTTTGAAAAGCTTAACGCCAGGACAAATGGTTATTAAAGTGGTAAATGAAGAGCTGACTGAGCTTATGGGCGGTAACGTCTCCAAGCTGGCTGTCTCTAACCGACCACCGACTGTTATTATGATGGTTGGTCTACAAGGTGCGGGGAAAACGACCACAACCGGTAAACTGGCCAAGCTGTTACAAAAACAAAATCGTAAGCCTATGCTGGTTGCTTGCGATATTTATCGCCCTGCTGCCATTAAGCAGCTACAAGTACTAGGTGAACAATTGAGTGCTCCTGTATTTGCTATGGGTGATCAGGTAAGTCCTGTAGAAATCGCTACGAAAGCGATTGAACATGCTAAAGAAAATCACTACGATTATGTGATTCTTGATACGGCGGGTCGACTGCACATTGATGAAACTCTTATGGAAGAGCTTCAACAAGTGCGTGAAGTGGCAAAGCCAGATGAGATTTTGTTGGTTGTGGATGCTATGACTGGTCAGGATGCAGTTAATGTAGCAGAGAGCTTTAACAATCAACTAGAGCTTACAGGTGTGATTCTTACTAAGCTAGATGGAGACACACGCGGTGGTGCGGCCCTTTCTGTTAAAGCAGTGACTGGTAAACCGATCAAGTTCGCAGCAATGGGTGAAAAGCTTGATGCTTTGGAACCATTCCATCCAGATCGTATGGCATCACGCATTCTGGGAATGGGCGATGTACTGAGCTTGATAGAAAAAGCACAGGAAAGCGTCGACGTGGATAAAGCAAAAGAGATGGAGCGCCAAATGCGCCAAGGGGAATTCACTTTTGACATGTTCTTGGATTCCATGCAGCAAATGCGTCAGCTAGGGCCGCTTGAGGACCTGTTGGGTATGTTGCCTGGCATGAATAAGATGAAGGGCATGAAGGATCTAAAGGTGGATGAAAAGCAAATTGCTCGTACGGAGGCCATCGTGAAGTCGATGACAAAGGAAGAGCGGGCTAACCCTGATATCATGAATGCAAACCGCCGCAAGCGTATTGCTGCTGGTAGCGGAACCACGATCCAGGAAGTGAATCGTTTCATCAAGCAATTCGAGGATATGAAGAAAATGATGAAGCAATTCACAGGCATGACGGACAAAATGAAAAAGAAAAGCAAGAAAAAAGGCGGATTCTTTCCTTTTAAAGGAAATGCACCGATCGATCCGTTTGGTGGCATGGGCGGAGATGCCGATGATAAAAAAGGTGGCTTCAATTTCCCATTTAATCCGTTTAAATAATGTAAGCTTGAACTCTCTTCGCTCTATAAAGGCGATAGTTCAGATATATAGACACATACAACGTTTTTCGTTGATTCTTTTAGGAGGTGAACAACATGGCAGTTAAAATTCGTCTAAAGCGCATGGGTTCTAAAAAGGCTCCTTTCTACCGTGTGGTAGTTGCGGATTCTCGTTCCCCACGTGATGGTCGTTTCATTGAAGAGATCGGCTATTACAATCCAGTTGCTCAACCAGCAGTGGTTAACATTGACAGCGAGAAAGCTGTTCAATGGATCATGAACGGAGCGCAACCTACCGATACAGCTCGTAACTTGCTTTCTCAAGTAGGCGTACTTGCGAAAGTACACGAAGCAAAAATCGGCAAGAAGTAAGATTGGGACGGTGATCTTTAGATGAAGGCTTTGATCGAAACGATCGCGAAAGCTCTTGTGGATCATCCGGAACATGTGAAAGTGAACGCAGTGGACAAGGAGCGTATCTTAGTTTTCGAGCTTTCCGTTCATCCAGATGATATGGGTAAGATTATTGGAAAACAAGGTCGCATTGCGAAAGCCCTGCGGACGGTTGTAACGGCTGCTGCAGTTCAGACTGATAAGCGGATTACCGTTGAAATCGTATAAAAAAGACTGGGGGGTTCTCCAGTCTTTTTTCGTATCTACATACGTGTTAACCCCACATGCAAAATATAGTGTTACTACATGTGTTTATATAAAGAAAAGCAACGAAATAACCTTCTTAGCTGTCGGGAGGCGGTTCCTATGATCAGCATTGAGAGATTGGTGCATGTAAAAGTTGTTTTGACAGAGAAAACTAAGGCGTTATTACGGGAAGAATATGAAAAACAAGCACAATATGTGCATATGGAATTGGAGCAATGGCGATTCCAGCGTAAAAAAATATTAGCTGAGGCTGAAAAAAGAGGAAGCGAAGGGGTACGTCTGGCTCTGGAGAGGTTGGATCAGGAAGAAGGAGCCCTACGTGAGAAATTGGAACTGATTTCTATTCAACTTGAACAAGTAGAAAGGCTTCCCTTAGAAAGTGAACTCCATCAGCAAACCCTTAAAAGTCAAGTTGAAATGAAAGTAGGGGACCGTTGGAATGAAAAAATGGCAGATGCTGAAATTATCATTCGTGACGGGATTGTAATAGAAATACGTCAAGGAGGCAAAAGCTTGTGACACAACCAAAATTTTATACAGTAGGAAAATTGGTTAATACACAGGGATTACGTGGAGAAATGCGTGTCGTTTCTACAACAGATTTCCCGGATGTTCGCTTTAAAAAGGGGAATAAATTACATTTGTTCCATCCAAGCTTGACCGAACCAGTGATTGTGGAAATAGCTTCGTATCGCGAACACAAAGATTTTACCATTTTAACCTTTAAAGGCTACTCATCTATTAATGACGTGGAAAAGTATAAGGGTGGAGAATTAAAGGTTCCGGAAACGGAATTGCTAGAGCTTGAAGAAGACGAATTTTATATTCATCAGCTTATTGGATGCGAAGTGATTACGGACACAGGTGAGGTATTAGGCAAGATTACAGAGGTTTTACAGCCAGGTGCCAATGACGTTTGGGTAGTAAAAGGTAACAAGGGCAAAGAAATTATGCTACCTTTCATTGATGATTGCATTAAAGAGGTAGATGTTCAGAACAAAAAAGTAATTTGCCACCTCATGGATGGATTGCTATAGAGGAGAGTTAGATCATGCGTATTGACGTACTAACACTGTTTCCAGAGATGTTTACAGGGGTAATCTCTACCAGTATTTTAGGAAAAGCAGCAGAGCGAGGAATCGTCGATTTTGGGGTCATTAACTTTCGCGATTATTCGAAAAGCAAACACGGCAACGTAGATGATACTCCCTATGGAGGCGGTGGTGGCATGGTCTTAAAGCCAGATCCGATCTTTGATGCCGTGGAAGACCTTCAGGCTCGTGAGGGTACCTCGAAACCGCGTATTATTCTAATGTGCCCGCAAGGAAAACGATATGATCAGAAAATGGCTGAGGAGTTAGCTCGTGAAGAGCACCTCGTGTTTATTTGTGGTCACTATGAGGGCTACGATGAGCGAATTCGTGAGCATCTGATCACGGATGAAATCTCGATAGGCGATTATGTACTAACAGGTGGAGAATTAGGCGCTATGGTTGTGATTGATAGTGTTGTGCGTTTACAGCCAGGCGCTCTCGGCAATGAAATGTCTGCTGTCACAGACTCTTTTTCTACGGGACTTTTAGAGCATCCCCATTACACACGCCCTGCTGATTTCCGAGGCTGGAAGGTGCCTGATATCCTCTTGTCTGGACATCACGCGAACATTGAGAGATGGAGACTGAAAGAATCTCTAAAGCGCACCCTGCAACGTCGACCAGAGTTACTGGAGAAGATTGAGAAAACCAAAGAAATTGAAAAGCTACTAATAGAGATTCAGCAGGAAGAAAGTAACGCTTGATTTTACAAGCATGGGAAGACTAATCCTACCAATTTGCCACTGATTTTTGATCATCCAGTTAAAGTAGTAGATTGAGGGAATTTTATCCTTGATTATTTTCTAATAATGCTTGTTAACGGCCTATAGTTATGCTAGAATATCACTTGTGGCAATTTTGCCACTGACTACGACGGTCCGCTATTCGTTCGTTAACCTAACAGAGGTTTAACAAGTAAGGCGAGTAAGAACGTCTGTGTGGAAGGAGTGAATCATGATGAATCAAATTATTCGTGAATTGGAAAAAGAACAACTGAAACAGGATCTTCCTGCGTTCCGTCCTGGTGACACTGTACGTGTACACGTTAAGGTTATCGAGGGTACTCGTGAGCGTATTCAGGTGTTCGAAGGCGTTGTTATCCGCCGCCGTGGTACTGGTGTAAGCGAAACTTTCACTGTTCGTAAGATTTCTTACAACGTGGGTGTTGAGCGTACATTCCCACTACACACACCGAAGATCGACAAACTTGAAGTAGTTCGCCATGGTCGCGTACGTCGTGCGAAATTGTACTATCTTCGCGATCGCGTAGGTAAAGCTGCTCGCATTAAAGAAATTCGTCGATAAGAATAAGAGGGGGGCTGCTTGCCAGTCCCCCTTTTTTCAGTTACATTCGGTTTTGAATGCCCTCAGTTCTCTAGAATATACAGTTCATCTCAGATAGATGCACTTATAAAGTGTAAAGATATCTTCTGTCATATATAATAGATAAATGAGACTCTAGAGCAGGAGGAAAGATTATGAACGAAAACGCCTCGACTACCAAGAAGAAAAATGAAGCTTGGGAATGGATTAAAGCGATTGTCATAGCCATAGCTTTAGCATTCTTCATCCGTACCTTTTTATTTGCCCCGTTTATCGTCGAGGGTCATTCCATGGATTTTACTTTGCATAACGAAGAAAAACTCGTGGTTAACAAAGCTCTCTATCATCTAAGAGAGCCACAACGTGAGGAAATTATCGTATTCCATGCGTCTGAGAAGCGAGATTATATCAAACGGGTTATCGCTGTTGCTGGAGATACCGTTGAGGTAAAAGATGATGTTTTGTACGTTAATGATAAGCCAGTGGAAGAGCCATACTTAAAAGAGAAACGTGAAATTGCGCAAAAAGAGAAGGATCTACCACTAACCACTCCTTTCGAAAAAATAACGATTCCACCCGGACATATTTATGTAATGGGGGATAATCGCCAAAATAGTTCAGATAGCCGAGAGTTTGGGCCAGTTGAAATAAGCAAGGTGGTAGGCCGGGCAGAGTTTGTCTTCTGGCCGTTAAAAGATATACGCATGACACGCTAATAGCTGTGTAAACAAAGTAGG
Source organism: Brevibacillus sp. 7WMA2 (assembly GCF_010748895.1). Taxonomy (NCBI): domain Bacteria; kingdom Bacillati; phylum Bacillota; class Bacilli; order Caryophanales; family Paenibacillaceae; genus Brevibacillus; species Brevibacillus sp. 7WMA2. Next base: position 2,247,141 of record NZ_CP048799.1, on the reverse strand, counting down.
TGAATGTACGATGACAATCCAATGGTTTCCGGGACATATGGCTAAAGCCCGCCGCCAGGTTACGGAGAAATTAAAGCAGGTTGATGTGGTCATCGAGCTTCTGGATGCAAGACTACCTTTATCTAGTCGTAACCCGATGATCGATGAGATCGTGGCAGAAAAACCACGTTTGATATTGCTAAACAAGGCGGATTTAGCTGATCCATCTGTAACAGAAATGTGGGTAAGATATTTTAAAGAACAAGGCCTCCGTACGCTACCGATTGATGCTTTATCAGGAAGAGGAGTGAATAAGCTCCCTGAGCTTTGCCAGGAGTTAGCCTCAGATATGTTACAAAAACGTGCAGATCGTGGAATGCTGGCAAGAGCAGTACGAATCATGATCTTAGGTATTCCAAACGTTGGTAAATCCTCACTGATTAATCGTTTAGCAAAACGCTCTGTTGCACAGACAGGAGATCGTCCTGCCGTGACCAAATCACAGCAATGGGTAAAAATGGGCGATACACTAGAGCTTCTGGATACACCAGGTATTCTTTGGCCTAAGTTTGAGGATCAAATGGTAGGATTACGATTAGCTGCAAGTGGTGCTATTAAGGATGAACTGATTGATTTCTCTGAGGTGGCCCTGTATGCTGTTCGTTATATGATGCATTACTATCCAGAGCGATTAAAAGACCGCTTTAAGCTGACTGATTTACCTGAGGATGGCGTAGAATTACTAGAAATGATCGGTAAAAAACGTGGCTGTATGGCGTCAGGTGGATATATTGACTATGACAAAGCTTCTGAGCTATTGCTACGTGAACTGCGCTCAGGAAAGATTGGGCAAATTTCGTTAGAACGTCCGATTGATTGGGAAATGGAAGTAACCATTGGCGAGCCCCGTTCTATCTATGATGAATAAAAATGTACGTATTGACCCTTGCCTACATGGCAGGGGTTTTTAGTTGTTTGATCAAATGATAAAATATGTGAATCATTCAATCAGATTGCACTATGTAAGAATGGTTGTAATAGATTGTTTGGTTACGATAGATGCGAAAAATTTTTGTCGCGGGGCTAGTCTTACGATAGAATAAAGAAAGAATGTAAAGGAAGTCGGGAGAGAGAATTAATGAACATTGCGGAAATGTCGATACAAAAGATAAGAGAATGGGTCGAAGGAGCTGACCAGCTTTCCTCTGAGGAACGATTGGAGCTTTCTACAGACCCAAGAAAAGGCGTCCAAGCAATTTGGCGTAGATTTATTGCTCAGGAAAATCATTTGAAAAAGCAGCAAGCCCTTTGGGAAGCTATGACAGAAACAGAGAAATTATACTGGGCACAAGGTAATCAATACATAGTAGGAATAGACGAGGTTGGAAGAGGGCCTCTAGCAGGGCCCGTGGTTGCTTCAGCCGTTTGTTTACCCGCTGATTTTTATCTTCCAGGTTTAAATGACTCGAAAAAGGTAAATGTCACCATGCGTGAAGCTTATTATGAAGTAATTATGCGCGAAGCAATCGCTGTAGGTATTGGGATCGTTTCTGCTGAGCGCATTGATGAAATTAATATTCTAGAAGCGACGCGCGAAGCAATGTATACAGCCATAAATGACGCAGGAATCACTCCAGACCTCTGCTTAATTGATGCTGTACATCTACCGCGTTTAGAAGCTCCACAACTCTCGATTATTGGCGGTGATGGCAAAAGTATTTCGATCGCAGCTGCATCAATCGTAGCAAAAGTGACGCGTGACCGTCTTATGAAAGCATATGCGGCAGAGTATCCGGTATATGGCTTTGAGCAAAATGCTGGTTATGGCACAGCCGAACATTTACAAGCCTTACGCACTCATGGCCCTTCCGCGTTGCATCGCAAAACCTTTGGGGGAGTTAAAGAGCTTATTACTGGATAGAGGGGGATAAGATATGTTCGGGCTTGAGTGGCCAAAAATCTTTCCTGATCAAAATCAGCATTGATAAGAATCATTTCAGCCTATTTCGTACATAAAATTTCTTTTTGGAATAAAGGTTTATTCGTTTTACATGAAAGGAGGAGGACCCGATGATCCAAGCTGGTCAATTGCTATCTAATATGCTGCAGCAAACCCGCACAAGCGGAAGCAAACAGATAGAGCTAAGCCCGAATCAGGTGGTAAAGGGAACCATCGTAAAAGTACTTCCAGATCAGGGTGCTATCGTGCAAATTGGCGGAATGCAGATGGTAGCTAAAATGGAGACGAATTTGGAAGCAGGCCAAAAAGCATGGTTACAGGTTCAGGGAAATACAGAACCACTTACGTTAAAAGTGGTTCATACGGAAGCAGGTCAAACCACAAAGGAAGCCTCTCAGGAGGGTTTATTGCGCTCTTTTGGTTTACCGAATCAACCAGAATTAAAAGAAGCTCTGCAATTTTTACTTGATAAGAATTTGCCTGTAAACAAGCAAACATTAATGGAGCTTGGTCAAATAATAAAGACGCAAGGATCAGGTACAGATGTCATGCAAGCAGTGCAGACAGCACTTACGAAACAAATCCCAATCACGCAGGATGTAGTCTTGGCGTTGCGCAGCTTTTTATTTGGAAATAACATATCAGACTCTATTCGCGCTTTTTTACAGCAGGTGACCGATACACTGGCTACGCTTTCCTTGCAAAGTGAGGCTTCGGGGGCTAATGAGCAGACTCAAACAACCCCGCAAGGTGGCTCTTCAGCCTCTGTGTCACCACAACCACAATTACAACAAACCTTACGAACACTTGCAAGCTTATTACAGTCGTTGCCGCTACAGCTCAATGAAGAATCCCCTTTGCTAAACGGGAACTTAGGAATGTTGGGAAAACAAGTGATTGGGAATCCTTCGCAAACGTCATTGCCTCAACATATTGGCAACCAAGAAGCTGAAGCAGGGCAACAAACAGGGACAGGAGTACAAAATGGTACCTCATCTGTTGGAATCGGCCAGCAAACAGGGCAACAGACGAATCTTTTGAATCAAGTTCCAACCCAACAGAGACCTATGTCGTCAGCCCTATTTGATAACACGGCACCTTTTTCATCCACTCAAGGTTCAAATGCACAACAAGGAGGAAATGCTGGAGTTATAAGTGGAGCGGAAGCAGATGCGCAAACACGATTGAATGGGGGGATAAATGGAGGAAATGGCCAGGCTACTCTGAAGCAAACAGAAGGTACAGGTCAATCGTCTTCCCTTCCTTCATCTGGCAATACACGCACTCTTACAGAATCAGTCATTATCACAGGTAATAGCAACCAAACACTCACAGGTGTAGGGGAATCTAACCAAAATAGACAACAACAAACCAGTATGCAAGCTCCCATGCAGAATTTTTCTGTAAATACTAAGATTCAAGCTTCTGGCATGCTTGCTCCAGAAGAATCATTGAAACAGCCATCTACAATAGGTAATCAAGCAGTATCTTCCCAATCAAATGAGGGAACGTCAGCGAATCAAGCTCAGTTACGGAAAGAAACTGGAATTTTACAACAAAAACTGGAACTATTAGGTGTCTCTAATGAAAGACATATTTTTCAGGCTGGACGGACAGGCAAAGAAGCAATTGATCAGCAGCATTTACAAAATATAAAAAGTTTGTTATTACAAGTTGCACAGGCTTCCCAAGGCGTATCTTTAGTATTAAAGGAAACAGCAGAGCAATTGCTTCAGCATATTACCGGACAACAATTAATGATGTCGACTTCTCAGCAAACACAACCACTGACACATGTGATGATGCAAATTCCAATTAAAACTGAGCAAGGAGAAGATACAGCTTTTGTACAAGTGGAGGCACGTAAGCAAAAAGGTGGGCAATTAGACCCGGGAAATTGTAGATTATTTTTTCAATTAGATCTACATGCGCTAGGAATGACCATGGTGGATGTGAGTATTGTCAATCGAATTACAACAATTCAGGTTTATAATGATCAACCTTGGTTGGAGAAGCTGATTCAGTCAGAAAAGCAAACGTTTACTCAGCAACTCCAAGAAGTAGGGTATCAGCTATCTATTTTACGTGTCTTGCCATTACCAGAAGCCAAATCTGGTAACGGGGGACTTATAAGAGAAACAGAGCAATTAAACAGTAATTACACAGGTGTTGATTTGCGTGTCTAATATAGGAAGGGGGGAACGTAATGGATCGGTCCTTTACCAACAATGACTTTCAAGAAAAATCAGTACCACGATTAAAAAAGGCAGTAGCGTTGCGCTATAAAGAGGATCAGGACGATGCTCCACGTCTGGTTGCTAAAGGGGGAGGTTATATTGCTGAAAGTATCCTGCAAAAGGCAAAAGAGCATAACATCCCTGTTCAGGAGGACCCTTCATTATTAGAGGTTCTGTCTAAATTGGATTTACAGCAGCAAATTCCCCCTGAATTATATCAGGTGGTAGCAGAAATTCTTGCGTTTGTTTATCGGTTAGAGAAGAAAGAGTGGAGTTAATGACAGACCGAAGAAGGCTAATTGGTCAAATTGGGGAATCGAGAGCATGTGATTACCTTGAAAGCCTAGGCTACAGTATTATTGGTCGTAATGTCCGACTTTCTCAGGGAGAGATTGATATTATTGCAATGGAGCAGAGAACGGTTGTGTTTGTTGAAGTTCGATCTCGTATAGGTAAAAAAGGAGTTACTCCTAGGTATGGAAGTCCTGTTGAATCAATCACACCACGCAAACAGCAAAAATTGCGACAGCTAGCTCTAGCTTATCTGCAAAATCATACTCAGTCCTATGATTCATTTCGAATTGATGCCATTGCAGTATGGATTCCGCCTGATCTTTCACTGAGTGGAGAAGGTCTTGAGCATTACAAATGTATTTAGGCAATGGATAATATGATAGCACCTAAATTTGCAAGAAATAGGCTGTTCATAGTGATTTAACTACATCAATAGTACATCTTCAAGCGTACAATACAATGTACTCGACGAGTTGTAACTCCTCCATATTAAGTAATACATCTGGTTTGGCTGTCTTTAGTCGGGGATGACGTGAAGACAGCCATTTTTTTGTAAAAACCACATTTTGCAGGATGAAATAAAAAAGCCGTTTTCTTCCGAGGAAGAGAACGGTTTCTTTAGTTATACATAAAGGAAAACATATGTAGTGCGTATGTAACAAGGAAAGCTTATTCTTTCGTGCTAACAGGCATATCATTCAGACAATCATGGCAAATGATTTTACCTTTGAAGTGAGTAATTTGGTCAGCATTTCCACAGAAGATACAAGATGGCAAGTATTTTTTCAGGATTACGCGTTCTCCATCTACATAGATCTCCATAGGATCTTTGATCTCAATGTTTAATGTACGTCTCAATTCAATAGGAAGAACGATACGTCCTAGTTCATCCACTTTTCTTACAATACCTGTTGATTTCATAGGTGTAAATCCCCTCTCTGTCAGATGTATTTAGTCAAAATTCGACAGGTTATCTGATTATTATCGTACCAATATTTAATAAATAAGTCAATCTTTACTTCTTTTAAAAAAGTGAATATTCTCCTAACATTTATAACGTTGATTCCGCTTACATGAGATTGTTTACTTATTATGATTCTTACTCGTAAAATAGTACCCAATCTGCTAAACAGTATATGAACATAATGCTATCTTTTGCGAAGGACAACTTGTTCAGGAATTCATAGATAGCAAATATGCTCAACAAAGATTTACCCCAAAAAGGTGTATGGCTAACCTGTTTTGAAGAGATATTTTTGGATTATGCTAAAACAGCCTTATCAAGTGAACGATATTGAATCGCTTCAGCTACATGTGAGGTTTTGATGTTCTCAGAACCATCTAAATCAGCAATCGTACGAGCCACTTTAACAATTCGATCATATCCACGAGCGCTCAGTCCCAGTTGATTAAAAGCTATGCTCATTAACTCCTGCCCGCCTTTATCAAGAGAACAGTATGCTCGTAAATCTTGTCCAGTCATTGAACTATTAAATGAAGAACGCTTGTTTTGACGATAACGCTGACGTTGAATATTCCGAGCCATCTCTACACGTGTGAGGATTGAAGCTGAATTTTCCTCCCCCTCTCGCTTTGTTAACTGTTCGACTGAGACACGAGGCACTTCCAAATGAATATCGATGCGGTCTAGCAAGGGACCAGAAATTTTTGAACGATATTTTAATACTTGTGAGGGTGAGCATCGACAGACATTTTGATCTTTGGAACCATAATATCCACATGGACAAGGATTCATAGATCCAATTAGTAAGAAACGCGCTGGATACAAATAGGCTTGTTTGGCCCTACTTATGGTAATGTGACCATTTTCAAGGGGCTGTCGTAGCACTTCAAGAACACCTCTGGGAAATTCAGGCATTTCATCAAGAAAAAGAATTCCGCCATGAGCCAGACTGCATTCTCCCGGACGTGGAATTTGAGAACCTCCACCTGCTAGAGCGGCTTGGGTGATTGTATGATGTGGCGCACGCAGGGGGCGAGTCTCAATAAGCCCATGTCGCGTTGTTAAGCCAGCAATGCTGTAAATCTTAGTAACCTCAAAGGATTCCTCCTGAGTCATTTTAGGCATGATGGTTGGAAAACAGTTGGCTAATAGGGTCTTTCCAGAGCCGGGTGGACCAACTAGCATTACATTATGAAATCCAGCGGCTGCAACCTCTAAACCCCTTTTTACGAAATGTTGTCCCATGACATCAGCAAAATCATATGTAGGAATCGCATCAGGAGGATGTCTACTTTCGGTGTTAAGCTCAATAGGACTTGAATTAGTGCAGTCCAAATGAGATGCAGCAGGATCGCTTACATGAACCCATTCCTTTTCTTTATTAGCCTCCACAGCGGTTCGCAAATGGGGTACAGGCAGAATTTCTAAGGGAACAAGTTTTGCTTCTGCTTGATTGGCAATGGGCAAAATTACTCTCTTAAATCCTCTTTGCTGAGCCTTCAGTAGCATGGGCAAGACACCTGGAATGGGACGTAAGCTACCATCTAGCGCCAGCTCACCGATAATAAGTGGAATAGCTGATGTCATTTCAATTTGTTTAGATGCTAGCAAGATTCCAAAGGCGATAGCTAAATCAAAAACGGAGCCTTCTTTTCGCACATCTGCGGGGGCTAGATTGACGGTAATTCGCTGCATAGGGAAGTCGAATCCGGAATTTCGTAAGGCGGCTCGGACACGATCCCGTGCTTCTTTAATAGCGCTACCTCCTAAACCCACCACTTCAAAATGTGGCAATCCATTCGAAATATCCACTTCTACTGTAACTAGCATGCCATCTATTCCATGAATGGTAGCTGAGTAAATTTTTGCATACATGTTAGATAACCCCTTTACTAGTCGTTACGAATTGATTTGAACTAGAATAATCCATTTTCAAGCCATCTAAGTTTGACTGTATAAAAAGTTAAAGGGTATCTGCAACAAAAATGATTTCGTGTCTCAAAATCCCGCTAGCTGTTCCCATTAGGCCTGTCATTTTGTACAATGAGAAGTAAGTCCATGTACGATAACAATATTTTACTCTACGTTTCGTTAAAAACGGATTTTGTAGAGTATTACGAACGGACATCTTATATAGAAGTAAGGATGGTCAAATTGAATATACTAACAGTAGAACATATTAAAAAAAGTTTTGGAGAAAAGGTCTTGTTTGACACGATCTCCTTTCATATTGCTGAGAATCAACGGATTGGGTTGATTGGCGTAAATGGTACTGGTAAGTCTACCTTGCTTAAAATTCTAGCAGGGATAGAGGAAGCAGATCAGGGGGAGATTATTCATTCCAATCATTTTCGTGTAGAATATTTGCCGCAGAATCCAGAATTTGATGGAGATTCAACTGTCCTTGAGCAAGTATTTTATGGAGATACTCCTCTTATGCAGGCCCTACGGGAATATGAGGTTTCTTTGGAAGAACTGCAGCAGGATCAGGAAAATGAGCGAAAGCTACAACGATTATTACGTGCCCAGCAACAAATGGATGCAACGAATGCTTGGGATGCAAACACGAAGGCAAAAACAATACTGACCAAATTAGGCATTACCCAGTTTGGGCAGAAAGTAGCCGAGTTATCTGGTGGACAACGTAAACGGGTAGCGATGGCACGTGCGCTAATTCAGCCTGCCGATTTGCTTATTTTAGATGAGCCGACCAACCATATTGATAATGAAACAGTAGAGTGGCTAGAAGAGTATCTTTCTTCCTTTAAAGGTGCACTATTACTAGTAACCCATGACCGTTATTTCCTCGATCGCGTTACTAATCGTATTTTTGAATTGGACAACGGCAAGCTGTATAGCTATGAGGGCAACTATGCGTCATTTTTAGAAAAGAAGGCAGAGCGTGAAGAGAATGAATTGGCTCAAGAAAGCAAACGCCAAAATCTACTGCGTAGAGAACTGGCATGGCTAAGAAGAGGCGCTAAAGCCCGAACTACAAAGCAAAAAGCCCGGGTGCAGCGAGCTGAAGAGCTACGAGACAAGAAGGTGGAGGGGCCACAGGCTAAGCTTGATATTGCTTTGGGGGCAAGTCGTCTTGGTAAAAAGGTCATTGAAGCAGAGAAGGTCTCTAAAGCTTTTGGCGGACGTAGACTGCTTACTGATTTTAGCTACATTGTAGTACCTGGAGATCGAATTGGGATTATTGGGCCCAATGGTAGCGGGAAGTCAACACTGCTAAACATGCTTGCAGGTCGTATTCAGCCTGATAGCGGAACAATTGAAACAGGTGAAACGGTTAAGCTTTCGTTCTACACACAGGAAAATGTGGAGATGGATGGTAATCTACGGGTCATTGAATATATCAAGGAAGTAGCCGAACAAATCAAAACAGCAGATGGATTTACCTTGTCTGCTTCACAGATGCTGGAACGATTTTTATTTACTCCTAATCAGCAATGGACGTATATTTCTAAGCTGTCTGGTGGGGAGCGTCGCCGTCTGTATTTGCTACGGACGTTAATGGGAGAACCCAATGTTTTATTCCTTGATGAGCCAACCAATGATCTGGATATCCAAACACTTAGTATCTTAGAAGACTACCTGGATAACTTCCCAGGGGCTGTGATTACTGTCTCCCATGATCGTTATTTCTTAGATCGAACGGTTGAGCATCTGTTTGCTTTTGAAGGGCAAGGGACAATTCGTCATTACATGGGAAATTATTCGGAGTACCTAGACGAGAGCAAGCAAGAGAAAGCATTAGCTGAAAAAGCAGCAAAGGAAAAAGCGAATGAACAAAAATCAGATCAGTCATCTGCCCAAGCCAATAGGGGTGGAAACCGAACCAAAAAATTATCCTATAAAGACCAACGAGATTGGGATGAAATAGAGGATCGTATTGCTGATTTGGAGGAACAGCTTTCAGAGATAAAAAATCAGGTTGCAAATGCTGGTAGTAACGTAGAGCGAGCGCAGGAGCTGTTTGCTCAGGAACAGAAGATAGCCAATCAATTGGAGCAGGCTATGGAACGTTGGACTGAGCTATCGATTATGGTGGAAGAGCTAGAGGAAGCCAATAAAAGAGGATAACTAAATGATGAAGGGTCTAACAGCATACAGGTAATTGTTGGATCATGGAGGGGAAGGTTGAAGAAACCTTCCTTCTTTTTTTTGGAAAAAACCACACTGATTCATTCCTATGTCAAACGTGTAAACTTATGCTATAAGGCGCTTTACATAAAATGATACCATGGGTTCAATGACCATCTTCACCCATCCTTTACTAATATTCAGACAAAAGTCCTAAGAAAGAATGGGTGAAATTACCTGACAATAAACGGTAGACTCACCTAGCAATTTACAGTATATTCAAAAGGAAATCACGCACGTTTCTGGTAGTAAACCCATCATTTTCTGTGCGTATAGTCGGAATAAAAGCATAACATGATCAATTCATTAAAAACCTGTGGAAGAGAGAGGGAATTAACATGAAAAAACAGAATAGAATCCAACTGTTAGTAGCGGGAACCATGATTTTGTCTTCAGTGGTAGTACCTCAGGCAATTTTGGCTAAGCCTGTAGCCGTGAAGCCAGTTCAAACAACAACAGCCTTTACGCAAGGAACAGGTTATCACGCTGGTAGCTATGATTATCAAGCAGCACAACCTTCTACATATAACTGGACCCGCCAATCGCGTTATAATGTTGCTCCTAACCCAGTTGAGAAATGGTCGATTACATCAGGAAAATCTATCAAATCCTCACCTGTAGTTACAGCTAATGGCACGATATACGTAACCTCTAATGGGGGAGAGTTTTATGCATATCAAAACGGCCGCATTAATTGGAAAACTCTGCTCAAAGGCGATCTGACCAGTAGTGTAATTGGGAAGGATGGAACGATTTATACGGGGTCGACTGAACACCTCTTGTTTGCTGTTTACCCAAGCGGAGTGAAAAAGTGGGAGAAACGTACGGTTGGTGAAGTAACTACATCCCCTGCTCTTGGTTCAGATGGCACGATTTATGTAGGAACGGGCGATGGCAAACTACAAGCTTTTAACGAGAATGGTTCCGAGAAATGGACATTTAGCTCAAAAGCCCCTGTAACGACAGCGCCAATCATTTCAAAGGATCAAGTGGTTTATGTAGGAAATTCTGACGGTAAATTATATGCTGTTCATGCGGCATCAGGAAAATCGAAATGGACATTGGCATTGAATGCTCCAATGAAGCAATCTCCGGTTATCGGAAATGATGGTACGCTTTATTTGGGTACGGAAGATGGAAAGATATACGCAATTGCATCTAATGGGAAAGAAAAATGGTCTACTTCTGTTGGAAAAAAAATAACCTCATCCCCTGCTATTGATTCTAATGGAACACTTTACGTTGGAACAGATAGCGGTATGTTTTTTGCGTTAGATTCTAAAAACGGGAAAACCAAGTGGTCCTATAATGGAGGACATCAAATTGAATCGGCACCAATCCTTGACGCCAATGGAGTGATTTACATGGTAACAGGAAACGGTGTGCTGCGTGCGCTTGATCAAAAAGGAAATCGAATTTGGGAATACAACATGAAAGACAATACGGTATCAGCCCCTGCTATCGGTGCAGATGGTACTATTTATCTTGTGTCTCAAAATGGACGTGTGACGGCTGTTGGCAAGTAACAGATTATAAAAAATAGGCGAGAGGCTAGCCTACACATATGAATTGATTGGGAATCACTTATGGTTGTTAATTAGTGATTCCCTTTTTGGTATGGATCAAAAATTCGATAACGGATCGGTATGAAGAAGCATCGTATTAGGAGACCACCCATATTTTCCAGCTTTTGATCATGTTTCAGATATACAATTGCCAGACTGGGTAGACTATTTAATGAAACAATATTTTTAAATACGTTCATTTTCAGAAAAGCGTTCCATTGGGGGGCGCTTTTTCTGTTAACAAAACAGTAAGAACGAAGAAATTGAAATCAAATCAGCTTTTGTCTTTGTTTTGTAATATTACTTTAGTATGATAAGAAAAATTAATTGAAATGAGTATAGATAACATAAACTAAAAAGGAATAAGAATGTAAGAGCAAGGAGTCTTCTTACAGGATGAATGATTGAACAAAAAGTCTGCATAATGAACATCTTCATAAAAACACTAGAGGGGCAACGGGGTGAATGATGAAAACCTTATGTACTTTTCTTGCCGAGATCCATCGTGTCTCGGAAAATGAAATTCTGTTTGATTTGTTCCATGATCGTCTTCCTTCTCTCCATCCGATGCTGCTTAAACGGTTACTTGTATTACCGCGTATCTATTTTGACTTCCTTATTGAAAAAGGGGTTATGCAGGTAAGAGGAGTGGATACTTATCAGCCTGCCTATCGCAACAGTGTCGCAGTTGGGATGAACATGAAATCGTTAGGAAGCACGGTTTTATTCGATATGTGTTTTTCTAAAGAAACCTATCAGCTATGGCAGAAGATGGATGCAGTTATTGAAGATATATCATTACCGGCCGATCTATTTGAGGATTATGTTTATCGACTAGGAGCACTGAGTCGTTTTCGCCATCTTGGCAGGCTGGATGACCCAATCATCGCTACTAAGCTGGGTGAGAACGATATGATTGAATTTAAACAGGACTTCTTACATTCAAAGCAAGCGATCATCAAAGCGATTGTCGCCTTTGCTAATAGTAATAATGGAAATATATTTTTAGGGATTAGCGATGATTCAAAGATAATAGGTGTTAACGATGAGCTTGCCCATTATGGTGATCCAGATAAATACTTACTTGCTATTACCCAATATATTCAAATTAAAACTACGCCGATATTACATCCTTTTCCAAAAATCTCGTTACGGGAGGTTGAGGGGAAATTTGTAGTTAGTATATTCGTAGAGGTTGGTAATGAATTGATATGCGGACTAGATAAAAATAATGAAAAATATGTCTCCATTCGAACCAACAATCGCTCCTTTATTGTGAAGGACCCTCATCAAATCGGCGAAATTTATGTGAAGCGTAGATTAGGCAGCGATATAAGCCGTCGTCTAGGACTGCTGTAGATAGACAACATAGAAGTAGATTAGGAGGGGACATGCGTGAAAAAAAGCTGGCATGTTTGCTTAATGTCCGTTATATGGACTTGTCTTGTCGTTGTTGGGTGCTCCACGCAATCAAACGGCTATGGGTCTGAGGAAAAAGTAGACCTTTCACAGGTTTTTCAGGCATTGGAAGGAGTCTCTGTCCTCACTACAACAGGACAAGAAATACCACTATCTATAGAAGAATTCGAGAAAAACTTCACCGGCCGTCGTCTATCTTTGATGATGTCAAAGGATAGGCTGAAGGATCAGGAAGTTAAATTTAGACTAATTGCCTATAGACAAAAAGAGGCTCCACTGGTTTTAGAGGTTGGCGAGCAGGGCTTCACCTATGCAAACAATACATATCGAGGTGAAAATGCCAGCGTCTTCTACCAAACCGCACGTAAGCAACTCGGGCTAGCTATCATAAAAGTTCAAGAATTGGATGGGGTAGAATTCAAAGCACTGGATTTACCCCAATCCAAAACCTTAACAGTGAAAGGGACAGTAGCTCAGGAGGCTATCAGGTTGTTAGCAGATAGCAAAATGGTAGATCAACCTGTCCAGGCTTACCCGATCTATCCTTCCTTTCAGATGAAATATCCTCAGCGACCGAGTGAACCTCATTACGAACTGCTTCAACCAACATTGCTTCGCTGTGTGGTAGGAAGGGAAACGATATATTACAAAACAAATCCTTCCTTGTATCAACTCATATCCAAGTTATTGCCAGATAGTCCTAAAAAGTCAGTATGGGAGGAATTATATGAAGCAACACAATTAGAAGCAGAGGATATCCGAGCTCACGACAATAAACGAGAAGCCTATCTTATCAAACAAAATCTGATGCAGCAGGGCAAAATTCATCAAGTCATTCGTGTGCTTTCACGTACCCAGCCTTCTACTTCTACCATGTGGCGACAAGAAGACAGCCCCCATACATCATTGAACCTGACCTTTTCTCTCAATAAAAAACGATATCCGATGAAGATAGAAGGAAATTATGTTTTTTATCAAGGGAAGAAATACTATTGGCCTAATTTACAAGCGAATATAGAGGCTATTCTGTTTACGTGAGAAGACTAAATAATTTACTGAGTTCATAAATGATAACGTACCATTAAGTGAGTGACTTTTTTCATATCTTATCGTAAAATAAATACGTCATAACATTGACACTTTTTGTCCGACCAGAGCTTTTTAGGGCTGGTTTTTGCTTGGTCTAGCAAGAAATTATACTTTTGCTCACCATTATTGATTCAAACTGCCATAGGAGGTTGCAGAATGAACATTCATGAGTATCAAGGAAAACAGATACTAAAACAATACGGAGTAAAGGTACCGGAAGGCCGAGTAGCTTTTTCCGTAGATGAAGCAGTGAAAGCAGCAGAAGAGCTTGGCACCCAGGTCGTAGTGGTAAAAGCACAAATCCATGCTGGTGGTCGCGGAAAAGCTGGTGGTGTTAAGGTCGCTAAGAATCTGGATGAAGTTCGTACATATGCAAACGAAATTCTTGGTAAGGTCCTTGTAACCCACCAAACAGGTCCAGAAGGCAAAGAAGTTAAGCGCTTACTAATTGAGCAAGGCTGTGACATTAAGAAAGAATATTACGTAGGGGTAGTAGTGGATCGTGCCACCAATCGCGTTGTCATGATGGCATCAGAAGAAGGCGGTACGGAGATTGAAGAAGTAGCAGCTCATACACCTGAGAAGATCTTTAAAGAAGTAATTGATCCTGTTACGGGTTTACTACCATTCCAAGCTCGCCGCTTGGCTTTTGCGATCAATATTCCTACTGAGTTAGTTAATAAAGCAGCTAGTTTCATGATGAGCTTATATCAAGCATTCGTTGACAAGGATTGTTCCATCGCTGAAATTAACCCCCTAGTTGTCACAGGTGACGGCGAAGTAATGGCTTTAGATGCAAAATTAAACTTTGATAGCAATGCCCTCTATCGTCATTCTGATGTAGTGGAATTACGTGACTTAGAAGAAGAAGACGAAAAAGAGATTCAGGCCTCTAAATATGATCTATCCTATATCGCTCTGGATGGTAACATCGGTTGTATGGTAAATGGTGCTGGTTTAGCAATGGCAACCATGGATATTATTAAATTCTATGGCGGCGATCCAGCTAACTTCCTTGATGTTGGGGGCGGTGCGACAGAAGAGAAAGTAACAGAAGCTTTCAAGATCATTCTGTCAGACCCTAAGGTGAAAGGTATCTTCATCAATATCTTTGGCGGTATTATGAAATGCGACATTATCGCGAGCGGTGTAGTAGCAGCGGCGAAACAAGTAAGTTTAGACAAGCCTCTAGTCGTTCGTCTGGAAGGTACAAACGTTGAGCTTGGTAAACAAATTCTGAAGGACTCAGGATTAGATATCGTTGCAGCTGATTCCATGGCTGATGGAGCCGAGAAAATCGTTGCTCTCGTAAAGTAGGATGTTGTCCGTTACAGAAGCAAGAAGACGATAAAAAGGTGGGAAACATACGCGATGAGTATTTTAATTAATAAAAATACGAAAGTGATTACACAGGGGATTACAGGCTCTACAGCTTTGTTCCATACTCGCGGTGCTGTTGAATACGGAACACAAATGGTAGGTGGAGTACGCGCTGGAAAAGGTGGACAAGAAGTAGACGGGATTCCAATTTTTGATACCGTTGTGGAAGCTGTAGAAAAAACAGGAGCCACTGTCTCTGTAATCTACGTACCGCCAGCAGGTGCAGCAGATGCCATCATGGAAGCAGTAGATGCCGATCTTGATTTAGTTATTTGCATTACCGAAGGAATTCCTGTTCTTGATATGGTTAAAGTAAAACGCTACATGGAAGGCAAAAAGACGCGTTTAATCGGTCCGAATTGCCCAGGGGTCATTACTCCAGGAGAATGTAAAATTGGGATTATGCCAGGATATATCCATACTCCAGGCAAAGTGGGGATTGTATCCCGCTCTGGTACGTTGACATATGAAGCAGTTCATCAAACAACAACCCGCGGTATGGGCCAATCAACAGCAGTTGGTATTGGTGGCGACCCAGTAAACGGCACTAACTTTATCGATGTACTAGCACTATTTAATGAAGATCCTGATACAGAAGCGGTTATTATGATCGGAGAAATTGGGGGTACAGCAGAAGAGGAAGCGGCTGAATGGATTGCAGCTAACATGAAAAAGCCGGTGGTAGGATTCATCGGTGGTCAAACAGCTCCTCCAGGGAAACGTATGGGTCATGCAGGAGCGATTATCTCAGGTGGTAAGGGAACAGCCGCTGAGAAAATTGCTAAACTAGAGGAATGCGGTGTACGTGTTGCTAAAACTCCTGCTGTTATCGGTGAAACATTAGTAGAATTCCTGACAGAAAAAGGAATGCTAGATAAAGTAATGAGTAAATAATTGATTACAAAAAGTCAACAAGCTGAACTACTCCAAAACAAGACTTGGAGACATGTTTGGGTTTGCTTGGCTTTTTGTTTTTTATTTTTGTGCTACCCCTCTTACTCTTTTTATAATGAAGAAAAAGAAAGAGTGAAGGTAGATGAGAGTGCTAGAGGAACGTGATTGGGTATATACATTGAGTAGACAGCGTGGAGTAGGAAGAAAAACGTTGTGGGCTATATATGAAGAAAAGAGAGGCTTTGAACCTCCTTATAACCTAAATTGGTTCGAGAAAAGAGAGGAAGACGGGAAATTTCTTACTAGTCTCACTGCAAAACAGGTGTATGAGGATAAAATAGAAAGGGAACGGAAGGAAATCCAATTTATTACATATTGGGATCAAGAGTATCCAGAGAATTTACGCGAAATACCTGACCCTCCCATCCTTTTATATTATCGTGGGAATTTGGAGTTGCTGCATAAAATCTCGATTGGAGTTGTGGGAACAAGAAATCCTTCAGCTTATGGTCGAGATGCTTGTAAGATGTTGGTGAGTGGTTTAGCAAAATCTGGAATGGTCATTGTGTCGGGGGTAGCGAAAGGAATTGACACCATAGCACATCAAACTGCACTCCAACATCGGGCGGAAACCATTGGTGTTCTTGGAAACGGACTGGACCGGATTTATCCTGCGCAAAATAGGGTATTATATACGCAAATGGCACAGCATGGATTGCTTGTATCTGAATATTCAGAAGCGGCAGCTCCGAGGACTGGTTTTTTTCCTGAACGCAATCGGATTATTAGCGGACTTTGCTGGGGGACAATAGTTGTGGAGGCAGCAGAGAAAAGCGGATCACTTATTACAGCTCGTTGTGCCTTGGAACAAAATAGAGAGGTATTTGCTATTCCTGGCTCCATCTTTGCTAAAGGAAGTGAAGGGACCCATTCCTTAATTAAAGAGGGAGCGAAATTAATAAGTTCATTAGAAGATATCATAGAGGAACTACCTTATCATTTACAAGCTACATTCCAGAAAAAATCTGTAGATACGAAGGCGATAGATTTATCAGCAGGTGAAATAGCACTATTGTCAAGTATGCAGGAGAAGAGTCTTCATATCGATGAGATCAGGGGTAAAATAGCAAAGGAATTTCAGAGTGATTTTCATATTTTTTTACTTTTATTGGTAGGAAAAGGTTTGGTTGAAGAGGAAGCTGGACAATTTTATAGAAGAAGAGAAGTGTAGAAGGAAAATATTAGAAGTTTGACAAATGGATATCCCGTATTGAATAATAGGGGAGATTCATTTTGTAAGGGGGAAAAAAATAGAATGGCTGATACTCTCGTTATCGTCGAGTCCCCGGCGAAAGCAAAGACGATAGGTAAATATCTGGGCAGCAAATATGTCGTGAAAGCGTCAATGGGCCATGTGCGCGACCTCCCTAAAAGTCAAATGGGGGTTGATGTTGGTAACCATTTTGAACCCAAATACATAACCATTCGTGGTAAAGGTGACATTTTAAAAGGATTGAAAGATGCAGCTAAGAAAGCGACTAAAGTATATCTCGCAGCCGACCCGGATCGTGAAGGGGAAGCTATTGCTTGGCATTTAGCCACATATCTTGGTCTTGATATGACGAAGCCTCTGCGTGTAGTGTTTAATGAAATCACGAAAGAAGCTATTAAAGATGCATTTAAGCATCCAAGACACATTAATATGGATTTGGTTCACGCTCAACAAGCTCGCAGAATTTTAGACCGTCTCGTGGGCTATAATATTAGTCCTATCTTATGGAAAAAGGTACGTAAGGGCTTGAGTGCAGGTCGTGTTCAATCTGTAACAGTAAAAATGATAAACGATCGAGAAAAAGAGATTCAGAAGTTTATTCCTGAAGAGTATTGGACGATTACTTCTACATTAGAATCCAATAAAAAACCATTTGAAGCTCGTTTTTATGGATATGCTAACGAAAAGGTAGAACTCTCTTCAGAAGAGAATGTCCAAGAGATTTTGAGAAAAATCAAGAAAGACGAATACAGAGTCGTAAAAGTGCAGAAGAAGGAACGCAAGCGTCATCCGGCTCCAGCGTTTATCACGAGTTCCTTGCAACAGGAAGCCGCTCGTAAGCTTAATTTCCGTACTGCTAAGACGATGATGATTGCTCAACAACTATACGAAGGTATTGATTTAGGCAAAGAAGGTACAGTCGGTTTAATTACGTATATGCGTACTGACTCAACACGCGTATCCCAAATCGCTCAAGACGAAGCGAAGGAATTCATAAACAATCATTATGGGCAGGAGTTTTCTGTAAAGGAACCTCGTCAAGCACCGAAGAAGGAAAATGCTCAGGATGCTCATGAAGCAGTTCGTCCCACGTCTGTCTTACGTACGCCTGATGACATGAAGGAATACTTAAGTCGAGATCAACTGCGATTGTATCGCTTAATATGGGAACGCTTTTTAGCAAGTCAAATGGCCTCAGCCGTTCTCGATACAATGAGCGTAGACATAGAGAACAATGGTGTGATGTTTCGTGCCAGCGGTTCTAAAGTACAATTTGCAGGCTTTATGAAAGTATATGTTGAGGGAAATGATGACGGTTCCAATGAAGATGATAAGCTGTTACCTCCAATCGAGGAAGGGCAGCTTCTATCTGAGAAAGCCATTGAACCAAAACAGCATTTTACACAGCCACCGCCACGTTATACAGAAGCAAGATTGGTCAAGACGTTAGAGGAAAACGGAATTGGTCGTCCATCCACCTATGCTCCTACTCTAGAAACAATTCAAAAGCGTGGATACGTGGCTTTAGAAGAGAAGAGGTTTATACCTACCGAGCTTGGTCAGATCGTCATCTCTTTGATTGAAGAGTTTTTCCCTGAGATTTTAGATGTAGAATTTACATCTGGAATGGAAGGTGGGCTTGATCAGGTTGAGGATGGGATAGCAGACTGGGTAAAGGTTCTCGATTCTTTCTATCAAGGCTTCTCTGAACGGGTTAAAGTTGCAGAAGAAGAAATGAAGGAAGTGGAGCTAAAGGATGAGGTGTCTGATGAGATTTGTGAGCTATGCGGTAAGCATTTGGTTTACAAATTAGGGCGCTTCGGAAAATTCCTCGCTTGTTCTGGGTTTCCAGACTGTAGAAATACCAAACCAATTGTCAAGCATATCGGTGTTAAATGCCCTAGCTGTAAAAGTGGTGAGGTAGTTGAGCGTAAAAGCAAAAAGAATCGTATTTTCTATGGATGTACCAACTATCCGGAATGTGAATTTTTGTCCTGGGATAAACCAATTTCCAGACCTTGTCCAAAGTGTGGCGAGTTGCTTGTTGAAAAGAAACGAAAAAAACAAGGCGTAAATATTGTCTGTACAAAATGTGATTACGAAGAAGAGGGGGATTCTTAGAACTTTTTAGTTCTATTCCCCTGATTAATTAAATAGTAGGTATAGAGAGGATTTTTCACCATGACACAACCTTTTGTAACTGTGGTTGGAGCAGGTCTTGCCGGAAGTGAAGCTGCTTGGCAAATCGCTCAGGCTGGTGTTGCTGTAAAGCTGTACGAAATGAGACCGGTTAAGCAAACTCCTGCGCACCACACAGATAAATTTGCTGAATTGGTTTGCAGCAATTCGCTTAGAGCTAATTCATTAACCAATGCCGTTGGGGTTTTAAAAGAAGAAATGCGTCAATTTGATTCTGTAATCATGAAGGCAGCCGATCAATGCCAGGTTCCTGCTGGTGGGGCCTTGGCTGTTGACCGTCATGAATTTGCAGAGTATGTTACGGAAGCAGTACGTAACCATCCGTTAATTGAGGTACTTAATGAAGAAATTACGGAGATTCCTGAGGGAATTGTGATCGTTGCATCTGGTCCGCTTACTTCTCCAGCACTTTCCGATAAATTAAAGCAGCTTACGGGAGAAGAGTATCTGTATTTCTATGATGCAGCGGCGCCTATTATTGAGAAGGATTCAATTGACATGGAAAAAGTGTTTGTTGCTTCTCGGTATGATAAAGGGGAAGCGGCATACCTAAACTGCCCTATGAACGAAGAGGAATTTAATCGTTTTTATGATGCATTAATTTCTGCTGAAACGGTTCCTCTAAAGGAATTTGAAAAAGAGGTCTTTTTCGAAGGGTGCATGCCGATTGAGGTCATGGCTTCTCGCGGGCGGCAAACCATGCTGTTTGGTCCGTTGAAACCAGTAGGGCTAATAGACCCACGTACTGGGGAACAACCACATGCTGTTATTCAGTTAAGACAAGACAATAGCGCTGCAACTTTGTATAACATAGTAGGCTTTCAGACTCATTTGAAATGGCCAGAGCAAAAGAGGGTTTTTCAATTGATTCCAGGATTGGAAAATTGTGAAATCATTCGCTATGGAGTTATGCATCGCAATACATTTATCAACTCACCAAAGTTGCTACGACCAACTTATCAATACAAAGATAGAGATAGTTTGTTTTTTGCTGGACAGATGACCGGTGTTGAGGGATATGTTGAGTCTGCGGCTTCTGGGTTACTAGCAGGTATCAATGCAGCGCGTCTTGCTAAGGGTGAAGAGCAAATCATTCTTCCGGTTGAGACCGTAATGGGCAGTATGGCACATTATATCACAACAACCAACGCCAAACATTTCCAGCCAATGAATGCTAATTTTGGTCTTTTACCAAGTTTAGGAATTAAAATTAGGAACAAAAAGGAAAAAAACGAAAAGCTTGCTGAACGCGCGCTTGGCAGTATTCAGAATTTTACACATAAAAGACATAATTAAAGTTGTTTCATTGTTTACCGCTATGTTACTATATATGTGATTTGGGAGGAGTACATCTCAGATGGACAATTCATCAGAGTTTTCCGTATGGATCACATCTTACATCCATTACCTAAAGGTGGAAAAAAACGTCTCTCCTCATACGCTGAAGCAATACGTAGCAGATATCAATGAATTTGTCGTATTTATGAAACAGCAACAAATCAATGAATTTGCTGCTGTTTCTTATTTACATGGTCGGTCTTTTTTAGCTCATCTTGCGAGAAAAGGTCTTTCCCGTCGAAGTATTGCGAGAAAGCTGTCTAGCTTGCGGAGCTTCTATCGCTTTTTAATGCGTGAAGAGCATTTGGATCAAAATCCTTTCCAAATGGTTTCTACACCAAAAGTAGAGAAGAAGCTACCTACCTTTATGTATCCGCATGAAATAGAAGCTCTATTGGCAGTAGTTGATACATCTACACCGCTTGGTCTTCGCGATTTCCTTATTATGGAACTTTTATATGCAAGTGGAATGCGCGTGTCTGAATTGGTAACAATGTCTATTAATGATGTTGACCTTCAGAATGGAATTGCTCTTGTGTTCGGTAAAGGTGCTAAGGAAAGATATGTGCCAATTGGGAGTTTTGCTATCAAAGCTATGCAAGAATACTTACAGGCAGGACGTCCGAAGTTATTAGCCAAGGCTGAAAAAGATAACCCAATACTCTTGTTAAATTATAGGGGAACCCCTTTATCTGATCGTAGTGTGCGCCGAATGGTAGATAAGTATCTACAGCAAGCAGCCCTTCATCTAGGGATTTCACCGCACAGTTTCCGTCATTCTTTTGCAACTCATTTACTAAATGCAGGGGCAGATTTGCGGACGGTACAAGAGCTATTAGGACATGTGAATATCTCCACTACACAAGTATACACTCACGTTACAAAAGAAAGATTACGAGAGGTATACGATACTGCACATCCGCGTGCAAATTTTCACAGGGGGTGAACGACTATGGAACAATTTCATGCTACAACCATTTTTGCCGTCCAGCATAAGGGTGAAGCGGCGATGGCAGGAGACGGTCAGGTTACGTTTGGCAACAGTATGGTAATGAAAAATACAGCCAAAAAAGTACGAAGACTATATCGAGAGGAAGTTATGGCAGGATTTGCTGGCTCTGTAGCTGATGCAATTACTTTGTTTGAACTTTTTGAAGGCAAACTGGAAGAGTATCATGGGAATTTACAGAGAGCGGCGGTCGAGCTAGCTAAAGAATGGCGTTCTGATAAAGTATTGCGCCGTTTGGAGGCCATGATGATTGTTTGTAACCGCAAACATCTTCTTTTAATCTCAGGTAATGGTGAAATTATTGAACCGGACGACGGCATACTAGCCATCGGGTCAGGCGGAAATTTTGCCCTTGCAGCGGGACGGGCTTTGAAAAAATATGCACCAGAGCTTACTGCTAGACAGATTGCTGAAGCCAGTCTTTTAACAGCCGCTGAAATTTGCGTCTTTACGAATACGAATTTAGTAATTGAAGACATGAAAATGGAAGGGTAGGGAGAGATGTCCTTGTTATTAAATTGGGAGCAATTGACCCCCCGCTTGATTGTAGAACATTTGGATAAATACATTGTAGGGCAGCAGCAGGCCAAACGCGCCATTGCTGTAGCGCTTCGCAATAGATATCGTCGTAGTCGCTTGCCGGAACAAATTCGGGATGAAGTGATTCCTAAAAATATCTTGATGATTGGACCGACTGGAGTCGGGAAAACGGAGATTGCGCGTCGTATCGCAAAGCTAACCGGAGCTCCGTTTATAAAAGTAGAAGCTACAAAATATACAGAAGTCGGTTACGTAGGTCGCGATGTAGAATCGATGGTACGCGATTTAGTGGAATCATCTATCCGAATTGTCAAAATGGAAAAGATGGAAAAAGTCAAGGAACAGGCGGAGAAAAATGCTGAAGAAGCGCTAGTTCAGCTTTTACTTCCTTCAAAGAAACCGCAAAACAACTTTAAGAATCCTTTTGAGATGTTATTTTCTAACCAGCAACAAACCGAAAAAAGCGATCAGGAAGATCCAACCCTAGAGCAACGACGAAAACAAATGGCCTGGAAGCTAGCGGCAGGTCAGCTTGAGGACGAACAGATCGAAATAGAAGTAGAAGATCAGTCACCGTCCATGTTCGATATGTTGCAAATTCCTGGTGCAGAGCAGATGGGGAATCAGATGCAGGAAATGTTTGGGAGCTTAATGCCTAAGCGAACCAAAAAACGCACGCTGACCATCCGAGAAGCACGTAAAATCTTGATTCAACAAGAAGCTCAAAAGCTGGTGGATATGGATGAAGTGACTCAAGAATCAATAGCTCGAGCTGAACAATTTGGGATTATCTTTATCGACGAGATTGATAAAATCGCCGGAAAGGATAGTCGTGGGCCTGACGTGTCACGAGAGGGAGTCCAACGTGACATTTTACCGATTGTGGAAGGCTCTACGATTATGACCAAGTATGGACCAGTGAAGACAGATTATATGCTTTTCATGGCTGCTGGAGCGTTCCATGTAGCCAAACCATCTGATCTTATTCCGGAATTACAGGGGCGTTTCCCGATTCGAGTAGAGCTTTCAAGCCTGAAAGCCGAAGATTTTATAAGAATATTGACAGAACCTAAAAATGCATTAATTACACAATATCAAGCCCTTTTGGAAACGGAAGGAATTAAAATTGTGTTTTCTGAAGATGCTATACATGAGATAGCACGATTGGCAACAGAGGTGAATCAAAGTACCGATAATATCGGAGCAAGAAGACTTCACACCCTATTAGAAAAATTGCTTGAGGATTTATCTTTTGAAGCATCAGAAATTAACCTGAGTGTGATTAATATTACCGCTCAATATGTACAGGAAAAGTTAAATAGCATTGTACAGAATCGCGACCTAAGTCAATACATTTTATAGAGAGAAATATATATATTGGCGATCTATTTGTGAGAAGATGTCAGGAGGAAATATACGATGGATTTACTAACAAAAACTAGAAGGATTAACCGTATGCTTCAAAAAACGGCTGGTAACGCGGTTAATTTTAATGAAATGTCAAGCGTACTAAGTGACGTTATTGATGCAAATATTTTCGTTTTAAGTAGAAAAGGAAAATTACTGGGATATGCAATTGCACAGGAAATCGACAATGATCGTATTCGCAAAATGCTTGAAGATCGCCGTTTCCCAGAAGAATATAGCAATGGTCTATTAAAAGTTGAAGAAACATCTGCAAACCTTGATGTAAACAGTCCACATAGTGCTTTCCCAGTGGAAATGAAAGAAGTATTCCCTACAGGTTGGACTACAATTGTTCCAATTATGGGTGGCGGAGATCGATTGGGTACATTGATCTTGGCTCGTGTAAATAAAGAATTTGTTGAAGGTGACCTAATTCTAACTGAAGTGGGCGCTACTGTAGTAGGGATGGAAATTTTGCGTGAACGTGCTGAGGCAATTGAAGAAGAAGCGCGCAGCAAAGCTGTTGTACAAATGGCTATTGGCTCATTGTCCTATAGTGAACTTGAAGCGGTTGAGCACATTTTCCAAGAACTAGATGGGAAAGAAGGCCTACTTGTTGCTTCCAAAATTGCTGACCGCGTAGGTATTACGCGTTCTGTAATTGTTAACGCTTTGAGAAAATTAGAGAGTGCTGGTGTTATTGAATCACGTTCTTTGGGTATGAAGGGTACATTTATTAAAGTTCTAAATGGCAAACTTCTTCCGGAATTAGAAAAGCTTAAAACGCCATAAACTGACATAAAACCCAGTTGTTATGCGCTTTGTTGAAAAATGAAGAAGGAGGTCTATTGACCTTCTTCTCTTTTTTTTCATATTTATCACTTAGTTATATAGTATTCACAATAAGTATTCACATTATTAATACATTTATGAAACGAATGTGACAAAATTGGTAAAAAGCACTGTTTTTATAGGCATTTTAACCAATTGAGACTTTTGTAACATTTTTCCTAGTCCTAGTAAGATAGGGCTTTCTTAGTAGTTTTCTTCATGGTATTATAGGTGCGTGTTAGATGTCGAATTGCAAAGAAAATAGAAGAAAAATGTAAGCTTAGGCACAAAGGAGGGGAGAGAAGCTTGATTCAATCTACGCAATTAAATGTACTAGAAAACTCATTGGACGCCGCTATGCTTAGACAAAAAGTGATTGCCAACAATATTTCTAACATTGATACTCCTCATTTTGAGAGCAAGCATGTAGTATTTGAAAGCTTGCTGAAGGAGGCATTGGAAGGAAATAGTGGTCGAACCTTAGAAGCATATCGAACGAATCAGAGACACATTCCATTTGGCACAGGTTTAGGTAATATCCCTCAGGCCCGGACCATAACGAACAACCAGACATCAATTCAAAATAATGGAAACAATGTGGACATTGATTTTGAAATGAGCCAACAGGCCAAGAACACCATTTGGTATAACGGTCTAGTTCAGCTAACAAATGGATACTTTACGAAACTGAAGAGTGTTGTTGAGGGAGGAAGATAGTAGATGAGTCTGTTTCGTGGAATTGATACAAGTGCCTCTGCCTTGACTGCCAATCGGCTAAGGCTGGATACGATTGCTTCTAATATCGCAAATGCCAATACGACTCGTGGGAAATTCGTAAATGGGGCGTGGCAACCGTACCGACGTAAGATGGTAGAATTATCACCAAGAACAGGAGAGTCATTCGACAATCTTCTACAAGCAGCGGTCGGGAATGTAGCAGGTCGTCAGGAATCGGGGGTACATGTTACCGGGATTAAAGAGGACAATAGTCAATTTCAAAGGGTCTATAATCCTGAACACCCGGACGCAGACCTAGATGGCTACGTCCTGATGCCTAATGTAGACGTGACAAAAGAAATGGTTGACATGATTTCTGCTTCTAGGTCTTATGAGGCAAATGTTACAGCTATGAATGCATTAAAGGGCATGATGCAAAAAGCACTAGAGATTAATGGTAAATAATAAAGGGGTTGACTGACAGTTGGAAATTAATAACATAGGTTCAGTCATAAATGCACAGCCGCTACAACAAGTAAAAAATACAGCTTCACCGGCTGAAGTAGCGCGCAATTTCTCGGCCTATATGACCGATGCCCTTGATCAGGTGAATCAGGCGCAATTAGTTTCAGAAGAAATGGCAATAAAATATGCCGCAGGAGAAGTGACCGATGTCCATCAGGTGATGGTAGCGGGTCAAAAAGCTTCTCTCATGTTACAAATGACGATGCAAGTACGTAACAAAGCGATCGAAGCATATCAGGAAATCATGCGCATGCAGGTGTAAGGTTCCAAACGGGTATGCAGCTCTGTAGAGGTGAACCATGAACGAACGTTTATTGTTATATCGAGACAAGATAAAGACAATGTGGGACAAGCTCACGAAAAAACAAAAATTATTGATAGGTGCTTCAGCTCTTTTCCTACTTATCGCGCTTTCCCTTTATTTATACATAGCTTCTCGTCCTGTATATGTAAATTTATATGACAGATTGAGCGAGCAAGAAGTTGGTGCGATAAAACAAGAACTAGAAGCAAAAAACATCCCATATCGTTTAACTGGAAATGGGACAGGTATTCAAGTGCCGCAAACAATGGCGCAAGATGTCATAGTTGATTTAGCAGCTCAAGGAATTCCTAAGGATGCTGGGATCAGCTCTGAAATTTTCTCTAATAATATGTTTGGCATGACCGATCGCCAGTTTGAAGTGATGAAGAAAGATGCTCTTCAACAGGAGATTCGAAAAATCTTGGAAAAAGTCAAAGGGGTTCGTACTGCCCAAGTTATCCTAACCATGCCCGAAGAAACCACGTTTGTCACGGACAACACAGATAAAGCCACAGCATCAGTCATGGTAGAGGTAGACCCAAGTACTCAATTAAACGATGCACAAATCAAATCTTTGTATCATATTGTTTCACGCTCAGTGAAAAACTTACCTGTAGAAAACATAACGATTACCGATCAGTATTCCAATACATTGGAATTAGCTGGTAAAGAAGAGGGCAATTCACTTACTGCTTTTGAACAGCAAGAACGGATACGTAACAAAGTAGAAAGAGAAATACAGAAGAACTTATTCAACATGCTATCCACCATTATGGGCCGAGATAAAGTTGTCGTACATACAATGGTACAAATGGATTTCTCAAAAGAAAACCGTGTAGAAAATTTAGTTTCACCTGTTGTAAATGATGAAGGTATTATAATTAGTTCTCAAAAATTATCAAAAGCATATACCGGACAAGGAACTCCGCCGATCGGTGGTGTAGCCGGTACAGGTGATAACCAAGTTGGCAGTTATCAGTCTGCTACAACTCAAGGTAGCAATAGTGAATATGAAGAGCTGTCTGATACTGTCAATCGTGAAGTAAATCGTATAACGAAGAACGTAACCGCTAGTCCATATCAAATTGTCGATATTTCTATCAACGTTGGGGTTGAGCCTCCAAATGGAGGAACGTTGGATGACGCTACCAAAGAAAACATACAAAAAGTAATTGGTAATGTTGTTCGTGTAGCCGTCAGCAATAAGAATTTACCCGATGATGAAGTGAACAAGCGTATTTCTGTTTTTGCAAAACCGTTCTCCGGCAACCAAGATGATAACAACAATGGCTTCTTTACTCCAACCGTGATGTATGGAGTCGGAGCAGTAGCTTTATTAGCCATAGGAGCACTTGCGTTTATGCTTATTCGTCGACGCAAACAGCAAGAGCAAGAAGAGGAAGAGTTCGAAGAGGAATTTCCGTTTACTCCATCGCCTGATATTCCAGATCTATCTTCTTTGGAAGATGATACAGATGAAGCGGTGGTTCGTAAACAGCTGGAAAAATTGGCTCGAAGCAATCCAGACGAGTTCGTCGTTCTGCTTCGTACGTGGCTAGCAGAAGACTAAGGAGTGAGTATAGTGGCTCGTGTCGCAAAAGAGTTAACTGGAAGGCAAAAAGCTGCGATTTTGCTCATTTCGCTTGGTCCAGATGTCTCGGCACAGGTATTTAAGCATTTACGTGAAGATGAGATTGAACAGCTTACACTGGAAATTGCCAGTGTACGTAAAGTGGATCATGAAGAAAAAGGCAAAATTCTAGCAGAATTCCATCAGATTGCAGTTGCCAAGGAAGTAATAGCACAAGGTGGTATTACCTACGCAAAGGAAATTTTGGAAAAAGCATTAGGAGAAAACAAAGCGCTAGATATCTTGAACCGATTGACAGCCAATTTGCAAGTGCGCCCGTTTGACTTCGCTAGAAAAGCGGACCCTAGTCAAATCCTTAACTTTATTCAAAATGAACATTCACAAACCATTGCATTGGTTCTAGCTTATCTAGAACCGCAGCAATCTTCCATGATCTTGTCATCACTGTCGCAGGATCGTCAGGCAGATGTAGCTAAACGGATAGCTTTAATGGATAGTACATCTCCAGAGGTAATTGCCCAGGTAGAACAGGTATTGGAACAAAAACTTTCTGCAACTGTAACCCAAGATTACACACAAGCGGGTGGCATTGAATCAATCGTAAACATCTTAAATGGTGTTGACCGTAGTACAGAACGAACCATCCTTGATTCACTGGAGATTCAAGACCCAGAGCTTGCGGAAGAGATCAAAAAACGCATGTTTGTATTCGAAGACATTGCTACACTGGACAATCGTTCCATTCAACGTGTTATTCGCGATGTGGACAACAACGATTTACAGCTTGCGCTTAAAGTGGCAAGTGAAGAAGTTCGCGAAACGGTTTTCCGCAACATGTCCAAACGGATGGCAGATACCTTCAAAGAAGAAATGGAGTTTATGGGACCTGTGCGATTGCGTGATGTTGAGGAGGCACAATCCCGGATTGTTGCTACTATTCGTCGCTTAGAAGAAGCTGGAGAAATCATCATCGCCCGCGGTGGAGGAGATGATATCATTGTCTAGGATTGTTAAGGCAAATCGATATGTCCAGTCTGTAGATGCCTATGTACTTGAAGTAACTCAGAAAATGAATGCTGCTTTACAAGTACAGACGGATGAAGTAGACGAAATGTTGCTGGAAAATAAAGTTTTTGATCATCAGAAACTTGAAGAAGAAGCGAAAGCCATTATACGAGATGCGGAAGAGCTAGCTGAAAGTATTATGGCTGATGCTTCTAATCAAGCAGAGCAATTGCGCGAGCAAGCACGGCAGGAGATAGCCGAGTGGTGGGAGCAAAAGCAAAAAGAAGCAGAGGAAATGGCGCAGCAGACTAAGGAAATGGCTCGTGAGGAAGGATACGCTCTTGGTCAGGAGCAGGGCTTAGAGCAGGCACGTCTTGAACAGGAGGAAAATGTTCAAAAGGCTAAGGATGTTTTAACGCAAGCTTATGAGACCAAAGAGAAGGTTATAGCGGAAGCCGAGCCATTTTTAGTAGAACTGAGCTTAGATATCTCTCGTAAAATCATTCATGATGAGCTGACGCTGGCACCTGAAAAGGTCGTTGAGATTGTTCGACAGGCTTTAAAAAGCTCACGCTCGCATGGAGAAGTATCTATTTTGGTGAATCACAAACTGTATCCATTTGTCGAAGAACACCGTGAACAATTGCTTTCGTTAATCGATGGACAAGCGGAACTAGGCATTTATCCAGATTATGCCGTTGAAGATGAAGGTTGCATTATCCGGACAGCCTACGGAAGCGTGGATGCCAAAATTGATACCCAACTAAAAGAAATCAAACAAATTCTGATGGACGTAGCGCGGGGAAGTGAATCCCAATGATTACATTAAACGCAGAAAAATATAAAGTTGCTATGCAAACAATCACGCCTCACCGGATAAATGGCAAGGTGACACAGGTAGTGGGACTCACTGTAGAATCCCAGGGACCTGAAGCTAAGTTAGGTGAGATTTGCATGATTGAATCGCCTCATCACAAAGAGCCAATTATGGCTGAGGTGGTGGGGTTTCGAGATACCAAGGTTCTATTAATGCCACTTGGTGATTTGTCGTACATCGGTCCTGGATGTGATGTAGTAGCTACAGGTAGACCTTTATCAGTGAAGGTAGGACCCGAAATTTTAGGAAGTATTCTTGACGGTTTAGGTCGTCCTTTATCAAATGAGTCGCTTCCCTATGGACTAACGAACTATCCAACTGATAACATGCCACCTAACCCATTGACGAGACCGAGAATAGCAGAACCCCTAAGTTTAGGTGTTCGAGCTATAGATGGCTTACTGTCTATGGGAAAAGGTCAGCGTGTAGGTATCTTTGCCGGCTCTGGGGTAGGAAAAAGTACTTTGATGAGTATGATTGCTCGCAATACGACTGCTGACATTAATGTTATTGCTCTTGTCGGAGAGCGTGGACGTGAAGTGCGGGACTTTATCGAGCGAGATTTAGGCGAAGAGGGATTAAAACGGTCTGTTGTTGTAGTTGCTACATCAGATCAACCAGCAATGATTCGTATTAAAGGTGCGATGATTGCTACTGCGATTGCTGAATATTTTAGAGATCGTGGGCTTAACGTGATGTTAATGATGGATTCTGTGACACGTTTTGCTATGGCTCAGCGTGAAATTGGTCTCGCCATTGGTGAACCACCAGCTACACGCGGATATACCCCGTCTGTATTTGCTATGTTGCCTAAGCTACTGGAACGTTCAGGTACATCAGACAAAGGCAGCATTACCGCTTTGTATACCGTATTGGTTGACTCTGATGATATGAATGATCCGATAGCCGATGCTGTGCGGGGGATATTAGATGGTCATATTGTGTTGGATCGCAAAATTGCCCAACGCGGGCATTTTCCAGCGATTGATATTTTGCAAAGCGTGAGTCGGGTAATGAGTGAGATTTGCACTCCACAGCACTTACAAGCAGCTCAGGAATTAAAACGACACATGGCTACATATAAAGAGGCAGAGGATCTAATTAATATTGGAGCGTACAAGACGGGAACGAATCGAGAAATTGATGCCGCTATTCGTCATAGAGAGACGATTCGGGCATTTACGGCACAGGGTGTTAATGAGCCCTCCGATTTTGATACGACTCTGCAAGCATTAACCGCTCATTTTGGGAGTGTGATGTAACGTGAAGCCTTTTCGCTTCCATATGCAAAAAGTACTTGATTTAAAGGAAAAAGAAACAGAACAAGCACAATGGGCATTTGGTCGATCGGTACAACAAAAACAACAAGAAGAGCAAAAGCTATATCGACTTGTTGATAAGCGAAATACGATGTCCGATTCGCTTGTGGATATGCAACATTCTGCATGCAGCGCATCTGACTTATTAGCCGTAACGAGATTTCAGCAGGTAGTTGACCGCCAGATTGAAACGCAAAAACGTCGCATTATTGGTTGTGATAAAGAAATTGAGCGATGCAAGGAGAAATTGCACTACCATTTGCAAGAATCCAAGCTGTGGTCAACCCTGCGTGATAAAGCTCAAACCAAATATATAGAATGGCAAAACCAAGTAGAACAAAAAGAAATGGATGAGATCGGCACAAATCGATTCCTCCGACAATTGAAGCAGGTGTGAAAGGAGGCGTCTTCATGGAAGAGGAAATCCAGGAGGAACGCGAGTATAACAGGCTAGAGTGGCTCTTATACATCATTGTTATTCCTGCCTTATTTGCTAGTTTGTTAGCTGGAATCTTGGCAAGCCTCCTTGGCTACGATGTCGTGGGAAGCGTAAAAGATTGGCTAAATAACATTCCATATGTAGAAAAGCTGATACCAGACGATACACCAACTAGCCAAACGGTAGAAGGTAGCAAAGAAGATAGCAAAACGGAAGCAAAAAAGGCTCAGGTAAATGAGGAGGCAGCTAAGAGCAAACAGGCTGCTGATCAATTGCAAAAAGAGGTAAGCCAAAAAGATAGCACGATTGCATCTTTACAAAAACAAATCGCGAATCTACAAAAAGCAACGGAAGAAAAGCGCATAGAAGAGGAAGAAAGACAAAAACAGTTTCAGGATTTAGCTAAGATATACAGCACTATGTCGGCTAAAAATGCAGCCGCGATCGTAAGTAATCTTAGCAAGGAGGAAGCCGTTGTTGTTCTTTCCAAAATGAAGACAGACCAACAAGCTCAGCTACTGGCGAAGATGGACCCAAAAAAGGCCGCGGATATTTCTATCCTGCTAAAGGATAATCAAATTTCCAAGGATGATGACATAGCAGCCTTACAACAGCGGGTCCAAATTTTAACGAAAGCCTTAAGTGAAACTAGGGAATCAAGCAAAATAGATGCAGAGAAGTTAATGAAAAGCTTTGAATCTATGAATGCAGGAGATGCATCTAAAATTTTAATCTCACTGTATAAAATTAATTCAGAACGTGCTTTAAGCGTACTGGGACAAGTATCTGACAATAAACGGGGCGAGTTTCTAAGTGAAATTAGCAAGACAAACCCCGAATTAGCAGCGCGCTTGACGAATGCGTTGCCTCGATGAAGTACAAATGTTCTTCATCGTTTACATAGCAACGAAATTATATAGGAGGTGATTAGATGAATATTGGAAACATGCAAGCTGTGATGCCTATGGGACCTGGCGCAACAGGAGCGGCTCCACTAGTAAATGGAGGACAGGCTTCTGTTGCCGGCCAGGAGCAAGGAATTTTTTCTTTGCAATTAGGCTTAGCGGTTGGAGCCTTTACTAACATGTCTGAAGTGGAGTTTCCGGGTCTTTCTGATGAAGATGCAAGTGCTTTGGAGGATCTGATGGCGATGCTTCAGCAGTTGCTAGGAGCCAATCAACAGATGCTCTTGCCACAGGAACAGCAAATCAGCGTAGAGGATGGACAAGCTGAGGAAGCTACTGCCGGCAAGCTTCCAATCATCACACTCACAACGAATGAGGGAAAACAAACCTTACTTCAAGCATTAACAGCACAGGGAATGTCTGCGGAGGATGCTAACAAATTAACTGATTTGTTGCAGAAGCTGCCGTCGATGACTCCTGATCAAGCAAAGGGAGATTATCAAAAATTGCTTGAAACCGTGCAAAAAACGCTGGGACAAATGGGGATTTCCTTACAAAAGGATGGGGCTTTAGAAGAGCAACAATCCGTATTGGCTACTCCTCAATTGAAAAAGCAGTTGATGCCTACTACAGCTAATCGAGTAGAGGTTTCCAACCAAACTCCTACTCATATGCAACCCGTTCGAGTTCATCATGCACTGAGCCAATATGGCCAGGAAGCGGGTATTCAGGTGAAATCGTTCCAAGCTACCATGCAGGAAGCAATCACACCAGTAGCTATGAACCAAGAGAACGTTGATGGAGACGTAGATGCGACCGCTCAACTTCACGTGGAGAACATTTCAGCTACTCCGGTACAAAAGCAATCAACTACAGCACCGGAAATGAGAAGCTTCCCTGTTCGAGCAGAACAGATGCCACAGCAGGTTACGGATATATTTGTCCGTCAGCTAAAAGTAGGAACACTCCAAGGGGTAACGGAAGCAAAGCTAATCCTTTATCCACAGGAGCTAGGTAAAGTTGATGTGCGTATTAGCTCACACAATGGTGTGATTACCGCTCACTTTATTGCCGAATCCAAACATGGCAAAGACATGCTGGATCAACAAATGGCTCAGCTTAGAACCGCTTTTGCTCAGCAGGGGATACAAGTGGATAAGCTGGAAGTAAGCCAACAAAACACTAATTCCACATTCTCATTTGATCAGGACAAGGGAAATGGTGGTCAGCAGGCTCGTGAGCAATCACAGGATCAAGGTACACAGAACGAGCAAGCAGAAGCTTCCTTTGACAGTGTTCTCGATAGCGAGCGTGAAAGCAGTAGAAGGCTAGGAGCATCTCGCGTAGACCTGAACGCATAAAGGGTATAAGGATGGAGGGATAGCTTTGAACCATCATATACGTGTAGGAAGCACCTATTATCCTTCGCGGCTCTCCACTCCTAAGAAGACGGGAGCTTCGCAACCAGCGACTAAGCCATTTGATCAATGGCTTTCTGATTCCTTAACGGCCCAGCAGAGTCAGAGCTCCTCTCCAAAAGCCCTCTCCTTTAGCCAGCATGCAGTACAGAGGATGCGTGAGAGTGGTATTGAGCTGCAACCAGAAGATATGCAGCGGTTGGAGAGTGGGTTTCAAAAGGCGAGGGACAAAGGAGCACGAGAGTCCCTAATCTTGATGGATAATGTCGCCTATGTCGTAAGCATCTCGAATCAAAAGGTAATTACGGCTATGGATGAAAGCCGAATGAAGGAAAATGTATTTACCAATATTGACAGTGCAGTCTTTGTATAAATAGGGCCGGCCCTCATGTAGGAAGCCCACGGGTTGCCAAATGACTGAGGTAATCCATAAATGAAAAAGGGAGGTTTATTGATGATTCGTTCGATGTATTCCGGTGTATCCGGCATGAAGGGTTTTCAAACAAAATTAGATGTAATTGGTAATAATATTGCTAACGTGAATACGGTTGGTTTTAAAAAGAGCCGTGTCATGTTCCAGGATATTTTAAGCCAAAAGGTTGGTAGTGAATCAGGACCATCTGAAACACGCGGTAGTGTTAATCCAAAGCAAATAGGTTTGGGAACCACAGTTGCTGCCATTAACGTTGTTCACTCTGTTGGTAGCCCAATGACCACGAATTTGACATCTGATTTATCTATTGAGGGTGATGGATTCTTCGTGGTTTCGGATGGAGAGAATAAATATCTGACTCGTGCCGGTAACTTTGAACGCGATGTTGAGGGATTTCTTGTTAACCCACAAGGAATGAAGCTACTAGATGAGACTGGACAACCTGTTCAGATTGAGAGAGATAATGTAGTGTCCTATTCAATTGGTTCTGATGGGGTAATCACTACTGTTGGGAACGATCAACAAGTACAAACAGCTGCTACAATAGGTATGGTTACAGTTCCAAATCCAGGGGGATTAGAAAAAGTGGGTGGTTCCCTATTTAAAACGACAGTAGCATCAGGGAACATTGAAATGGAAACGACTACTCCAACAGCGGCTAACTCTAAAATTCTCTCAGGTCAACTTGAAATGTCCAACGTAGACCTAAGTGAAGAGTTCACTGAAATGATTGTTGCACAGCGTGGTTTCCAAGCGAATTCCCGTATTATCACCACTTCCGACACCGTTTTGGAAGAGCTGATTAACCTAAAACGCTAGGTAACAGCTAGTAGTAAGAAGTAATCATCCGCATCACAACGATAAGGCAAGAGGAGGAATAACTCCTCCTCTGCCACCTTTGAAAGGAGTCGTTCGATGATTCGCTTGACCCGTTTTAACGGAAACACCTTTTATTTAAACGCGGTTCATATTGAAGTAGTAGAAGCAACACCAGATACCATTATTACCTTAACCACTGGCAAAAAGTATCTGGTCAAAGAGACAGTCGAAGACATCATTCTTCAAATGAAGCAGTTCTATCAGGAATCGTATTTGGCAAAGACGCTTAAACAACCAGGCGAATCTAGCTAATAACGGGAGGCCGCTATGTTTCAAAATAAATTAGTAAATATGGCACTTATTATTCTAATTGCTATCACTCTATTAGGTGTGGCAGCATTCTTTATGTACATGTACACGTTTGCTCCAGCAAAACAAACGAACGGAGCAGAGGTAGTAAAAGCATTAAATGCAGATGAAATGAAGGAATACTCGGTAGATACCGACGATATTACCACTAACCTCTTAACCAATAACTTCGTGGTAGTACGTTTTAGCATTACAGCAGACGGTAAAGAAGGCAAAGCTGAGCTAGAAAAAAGATTGCCGCAAGTAAAGCAGGTTATTATTAAAAGCTTGGCTGGATTAACTCCAGAGGATCTAAAAGGTACAGAAGGCATTAACAAGCTTGAGGCCAAAGTCCTAAATGATGTGAATTCAATTATGCAAGATGGTAGAATCATTCTTGTTAGCACAACGAACCTAAAAAAGACATAAGAGATGAGAAAAACGATGAGTGGGATGAAACAAAGCGCAAAAGGAGGTGACCGCCATGGCCGAGGTACTTTCACAAGGTGAGATAGACGCGTTATTAGCTGCTCTTTCCTCTGGAGAAATGGATGCTAATGAACTTAAAAAAGAAGATGCCGAGAAAAAAATCAAGGTATATGATTTTAAGCGAGCGCTTCGCTTCTCTAAGGATCAGATCCGCGGACTTACGCGAATTCACGAGAATTATGCCAGACTCTTAACTACCTATTTTTCAGCGCAGCTTCGGACCTTCGTGCAAATTAATGTCGCCTCTGTTGACCAGTTGCCTTACGACGAATTTATCCGATCTATACCGAAGATGACCATCCTAAATATCTTTGAGGCACCGCCTTTAGAAGGTAGAATGGTAATGGAAGTAAATCCAAATATCGCTTATGCGATGTTGGATCGATTATTGGGCGGTCAAGGAATGATCCCAGATAAAATGGGGGCATTGACCGAGATTGAAACGACCGTAATGGAACGCGTCTTCAGCAAGGCGCTAGATAGTTTTCACGAAGCTTGGAAACAAATTATTGAATTAGATCCATATTTGGAAGTTCTGGAAATGAATCCGCAATTTATGCAGATTGTTTCACCTAATGAAATTGTTGCTGTTATTTCCTTTAGCACCAAGATTGGTGATACGACAGGCATGATTAATCTTTGCTTGCCGCACGTGGTATTAGAACCAATCATGCCAAAATTATCAGGGCAATACTGGTTCTCAACACAGCGACGACAACGAGATGAAGCAGAAAGACTGCTTTTAGAAGATCAAGTCAAAACTGCTAAATTGCCGATTTGTGCGGAACTAGGAACAAGCACCATCACCGTACGAGAATTTTTACAACTAACTCAAGGTGATGTCATTCAATTGGACCAAACCATCGATAACAGATTACATATCAAAGTGGGCGATTGCCTGAAATTCTACGGGCAGCCAGGTACATTAAAAGGTAAGGTAGCTGTACAAATCGATGAAGTGATAGAGGAGGGGGAGGAAAACTATGAGTAGAGATATGTTGTCTCAAGATGAGATTGATGCCTTGCTAAAAGCCAACGATAACCTCTCTGAGGAGCCAACACAAGTGGAGAACAGCATCGCCGATGTTGATGAATATCTCTCTCCCTTTGAGCAAGATGCTTTAGGTGAAATCGGTAATATTACGTTTGGCAGTGCAGCAACTGCATTATCTACTCTGCTAAGTCAAAAGGTAGATATTACGACACCAACAGTCTCCATCGTGAAGAGAAGTGAGTTAGTCGATGAATTTCCGCGACCGCATGTTGCGGTGCATGTTGAATATACGGATGGCTTTCAAGGTATCAACATGCTTGTTATTAAGGTAGCAGATGCCTCTGTCATTGCAGATTTAATGATGGGTGGCGATGGTCGAAATAATGCTCTTGAGCTATCAGAAATGCATTTGAGTGCTGTGCAGGAAGCAATGAACCAAATGATGGGCTCCGCCGCAACCTCGATGTCGACTATTTTTAATCAATTAGTGAACATTTCTCCTCCTGGGATTGATATGATGGACCTACAGAATGGGCAAGGAGAAGAAGGATTGCCTAGCGGTGAGGAGCTTGTCAAGATTTCCTTCCAAATTAAGGTTGGAGATCAAGGAGAGCTAATTGATTCTAACATTATGCAGCTTTTACCGATTAATTTTGCCAAACAAATGATTAGTCGTTTGATGGGAAGTGAAGGACCGGAGATGGTTGAGACATCAGCAACAGCTTCTATCATGCATGAAGCGTCCATGGATTTTGGAAAACCAGCAGTAGCTCCGCAAGGAACACCTGCAGCACAAGCACCAATGGCAGCATCAGCACCGCAACAGCCAGTTATGGAACAAACACCTGGTATGCCTATGGGCGCGGCTCCGAGTGGTTATGAACAACAACCACCGCATCCGTATCCGCCGCAACCAGCACCATATGGCTATCCGCCAAATCAAGGGTATGCTCCATATCCGTATCCATACCCGCCATATCCGCAGCCATATGCTCAGGCTCCACAACAGGCTGGGGGAGCGATTAACTCACCGGTAGCGGCAGCGAATGTTCAACCAGCACAATTTGCCCCATTCCAAGGGAATAATGCTGCTCAGTCAGATGAGCAGAACCTAGGGCTGCTATTGGATATTCCACTTCAGGTAACTGTAGAGTTGGGTCGTACAAAAAAACTAATTCGCGATATACTAGAGATGTCTGCTGGTTCTATTATTCAGTTAGACAAATTAGCGGGTGAGCCTGTTGATATATTAGTCAACAACAAGCTGATCGCAAAAGGTGAGGTCGTTGTCATTGACGAAAACTTCGGTGTGCGTGTAACCGATATAATTAGTCAATGGGATCGTGTACAGAAGTTACAATAAGCAGATCTTTAAGGAGGAACAGTAGGATGTCTAACAAAGTGTTAATCGTGGATGACGCAGCATTTATGAGAATGATGGTAAAGGAAATCTTGACGAAAAATGGTTTTACGGTTGTTGGGGAAGCAAGTGATGGTGCCCAAGCAGTTGAGAAGTATAAGGAGTTAGGTCCTGACTTAGTAACAATGGATATTACAATGCCAGAGATGGATGGTATCACAGCTTTGAAGGAAATTCGCAAGCTTGATCCTAATGCTCGTGTTATCATGTGTTCCGCAATGGGACAACAATCTATGGTTATCGATGCTATTCAGGCTGGTGCGAAAGACTTTATCGTAAAACCTTTCCAAGCGGATCGAGTAATCGAAGCCATCAAAAAGACGTTGAGCTAAACGATTATGAATGCAATGAACATTCGTAGTTTGTTCGTGGCAATGTTATTAGTTTTTGCTGTAGTAGCGCCTTCACCAACAGTGAGTTATGCGGAGGCAAAACAGACAGAAGGGTCAGCTTTTGACTGGTTACAGCAGGATGCAAAACAGGGAAAACAAGGGACTGGGGGAGAGTTATCTACGGATTCTCCAGTTCCAAAAAGCCCTAGTATTCTTGGGTATGTGGTCCAAATCGTCTTTTCATTAGCAGTAGTTGTCGGCCTAATCTATCTGTTATTCAAATGGTTAGGAAAGAGACAAGCTGGCGGTTTTCGAGAAAGTGGTCCATTTCGAACTTTAGGAGGCTTTTCTCTTGGAACAGGTAAGTCCATTCAATTGGTGATGATTGGCGACTCGCTTTATGTGTTAGGCGTGGGGGAAAATATTCAGCTTATCCGGCAGATTCCGCCTGGTGATGAGTTGGATGTTATTTTGGCCGATATCGAGAATAAAACAACTCCTGACTGGTCATGGAATAAGCTTGGTCATTTGTTTCAAGCACAATCTAAGACTACATCCACGCACACTCAACAAACAGATGCCTCTTTTGATCAGCTACTGGACGAACAGTGGCGGGAAGTCTCCCATGCGGAGCAACAAAAGAATCAATGGGAACAGAACCGCCGCAAAGGGGATTAGTCATGAACAGATTTTTGCCACTTCTATTCATATGTGCAACGTTTCTTTGTTTGATGACCTATACACAGGTTGCTGAAGCAAGTACATCAGATGCAGCAGGACTTTTAACCAAAATTCCACAGGTAGAGTTTAAGATCGGCGGGGGAGCAGATACTCCTGAGAAAACAGCTTCTACGATTCAACTGCTGTTAATGTTCACGGTCTTAGCCTTAGCACCCAGCATCTTAATTTTAATGACTTGCTTTACGCGTATTGTAGTGGTGTTGTCGTTTGTACGTACGGCTTTAGCTACTCAACAAATGCCACCTAACCAGGTGATTGTGGGTATGGCGTTGTTCTTAACATTCTTCGTCATGGCGCCTACATTTCAAACCATTAACGATACCGCAGTAAAACCATTCATGCAGGGGAAAATTACGGAGCAACAAGCGTTGGATAAAGCAGTTACTCCTCTAAAATCGTTTATGCTAAAGCAGACGAGACAAAAGGATTTAGCGTTATTTTTGCAATACTCGAAGTCTGAAAAACCAAAGTCAATAGAAGATGTATCTTTAGTAGCCTTGGTTCCTGCTTTTGCCATCAGCGAATTAAAAACAGCTTTTCAAATCGGTTTTATGTTGTTTATTCCATTTTTGGTTATCGATATGATTGTGGCTAGTATTTTGATGGGGATGGGGATGATGATGCTCCCGCCTGTCATGATTTCACTACCGTTTAAAATCCTGTTGTTTATCATGGTGGACGGCTGGTATCTCGTTGTGAAATCACTCTTTTTAAGCTTCTAGGAGGCCTGATGAAACATGACATCAGATATGATCTTACAAATTGCGCAATCCTCAGTATATACCATATTGATCGTGCTTGCCCCTATTTTGGGAATTGCGCTGTTAGTCGGGCTAATGGTGAGTATTTTTCAGGCAACAACACAAATTCAAGAACAAACGTTGGCGTTCATTCCCAAGATCGTAGCTGTGTTTCTTTCCTTGCTCATTTTTGGTCCATGGATGCTACGGATTGTCATTGAATTTACAGCAAATATCATGGGTAACCTGTACAGATTTGTGGGGTAGAATATGCAACTGATTGAAACGTTCTTGCCCATGTACCTGCTGGTATTTGTGCGAATTATTTCCTTTGTGGTATCGGCTCCACTATTTACGCAACGCGGTATGCCTAATCAGTTTAAGATTGGCTTCGCTGCTGCTATGGCGTTCATCAGTTTTGCCTATGTACCCATTTTGGATAAAATTCCGCTGGATATCACTTTTGCTGCTTATGTAGTAAAGGAAACGATCGTGGGCTTGTTATTGGGGTTCTTGCTACAGCTCATGTTTTCGGCTGTACGGGTAGCGGGTGGACTCATGGATTTGCAAATGGGTTTAGCTATGGCTAACGTTGTAGATCCGGCTACAGGTGCTTATGTACCAATTTCGGGTCGTTTGAAGGAAATCCTAGCTACCTTATATTTTTTGAGTATTAATGGACATCATTTGATGATTCAGGGCATTCTGAAAAGCTATCAGACCATCCCGATTAGCAAACTCGGAGTCTCGTTTTCTTCTGAAGCATTTGGAGAGTTTATGCTGAAGGCTATTTCGCAGATGTTTTTGAGCGCCTTCATGATGGCAATACCGATTGTTATTGCCTTATTTCTGGTAGACCTCTCTCTTGGTATTGTCGCCAAAACGGTTCCACAATTTAATATTTTTGTGGTAGGTCTTCCATTGAAACTGTTAATTAGCTTTTTAATGCTCATTTTCATCATGCCTGGATTCTTTTTAGTACTTAGTAATTATATTTCCAAGATGTTTCAGGCTATGGCGGAATTGATCTTGATTTTGGGAGGAGCATGATGAGTTATCCACGTTTTTTTGTGACAGTAGACTTGCAATTTTTTAACGGCGAAAAAACAGAAAAAGCAACTCCTCAAAAACGTCAGGATTCTCGCAAAAAAGGGCAGGTTGCCAAAAGTTCAGATTTGGCCCCCGCTTTTATGATCAGCTCCGTATTTTTTCTGTTGATGATCGCTGGCTCTTGGATGTTAGGCATCTTTGAAGGCATTCTACGCGAATCGTTGGGCAGTTATGCGACCTGGGAAGTAAATGCTGAAAATCTTCAGGTGATTACCCTGCAGGTCGTCAAGGAGGCAGCCAAGATTCTGGGTATGGTGTTTGGCGTCTGCATGTTGGTCGCGTTAGTGGTCAACTATTTGCAAGTCGGGGTGCTTTTCTCCTTAGAACCAATTCAATTTAAACTAGAAAAATTAAATCCAATCGAAGGCTTTAAGAAAATTTTTTCGATGCGGACTCTTGTTGAATTGTTTAAGTCTATTTTAAAGATTACAGCAGGAATGATTGTTGTTTACATGATTTTATGGGACATCAAGGATAAGATTCCACGGCTTTCCTTTTCCACAATCGAAGCAGTGCTAGAGTTTACAGGCTGGCAGGTCGTGAAGCTGGGGATTTCAGTCGGAATGCTGTTGGTTATCTTAGGATTCCTTGATTATCTATATCAACGCTACGAATATGAAAAGAATCTACGCATGTCCAAACAAGACATTAAAGATGAACATAAAAAAATGGAGGGTGACCCCCTCATCAAAAGTAAAATTAAAGAACGCCAAAGACAGATGGCCATGCGCCGCATGATGCAGGAAGTTCCTAACGCAGATGTCATTATTACCAACCCGACTCACTTTGCGGTAGCGATTAAGTATGATTCTGCTGAAATGATGGCGCCGACGGTGATTGCTAAAGGTCAGGATTTTTTAGCTTTGAAAATCCGAGAAATCGCCAAAAAGAACCGCGTAGTTACAATGGAGAACAAACCACTTGCGAGGGCATTGTACGCAAAGGTGGAGGTTGGTCAAACCATTCCAGAGGAACTGTTCAAAGCGGTAGCAGAGGTATTGGCCTATGTCTATAAACTTCAAGGTAAAGTGAAACGATGAAAGGAGGAGACGAGATGGGTGCAAAACAGTTGGGCATGATCATCTTCGTGTTAAGCATTGTCGTAATGATGGTAATCCCTTTACCATCCGGATTGTTAGATATGCTACTAATTGTTAATATATCGTTGGCCCTGGTTATCCTGCTCGTCTCGATGTATACCAAAGAGGCTCTGGAATTTTCCA
This sequence comes from Brevibacillus sp. 7WMA2, assembly GCF_010748895.1. Classification (NCBI taxonomy): domain Bacteria; kingdom Bacillati; phylum Bacillota; class Bacilli; order Caryophanales; family Paenibacillaceae; genus Brevibacillus; species Brevibacillus sp. 7WMA2. The sequence goes on along the minus strand of NZ_CP048799.1, from coordinate 2,204,865 downwards.
TCTTTCCTACATTATTGCTATTAACAACACTATTCCGGTTGGCTCTAAACGTTTCAACTACCCGTAACATCTTATCTACAGGTCAGGGTGGTACAGTTATCGAAGCGTTTGGAGATTTCGTAGTAGGTGGTAACGCTGTTATCGGTTTTGTTGTATTCCTAATCTTGATCATCATCCAGTTCATCGTTATCACGAAAGGTTCGGAACGTGTAGCGGAAGTTGCTGCTCGTTTTACATTAGATGCGATGCCAGGGAAGCAAATGAGTATTGATGCAGACCTAAATGCAGGAATGATTAGTGAACAAGATGCGAGACAGCGACGTCGTAAAATTGAACGAGAAGCAGACTTTTACGGCTCCATGGACGGGGCGAGTAAATTCGTAAAAGGGGATGCTATCGCAGGTATCGTTATCTTTATCGTCAATATTATTGGCGGTTTTATTATCGGGGTAGCTATACATAAATTAAGCTTTATGGAAGCTTTAAGTACCTTTACACTACTTTCGATCGGTGATGCCTTAGTAAGCCAGATTCCCGCGCTTCTGATTTCGACAGCAACAGGTATTATTGTAACACGTGCATCTTCGGAAGGCGGTTTAGGGGAAGATATCACAGAACAATTGTTCGCACACCCTAAATTGCTGTATGTGGTTGCTGCAGCGATGCTATTACTCGGATTGTTAACACCAATCAGCTTGCTTCCTACGGCTATCGTAGCAGTCATTTTATGTATTGCGGCAACGAGATTAACCAAACAGCAGAAAAGCGAATTGGCCGAATCCTTTACACAGGAAGAAGAGCAGCAGCTTGAGGAAGTTCGAAGTCCAGAGAGTGTGGTTAATCTTCTACAGGTTGATCCGATTGAGTTTGAATTTGGCTATGGGTTAATTCCGTTAGCGGATACGAAGCAGGGTGGAGATTTACTCGATCGAGTCATTATGATCCGTCGCCAGTGCGCCCTTGAATTAGGACTAGTTGTTCCTGTTATCCGTATTCGGGATAACATTCAACTGAAGCCGAATGAATACATCATCAAAATCAAAGGCAACGTGATTGCTACGGGTGAGATTTTAATGGATCACTATCTGGCAATGAGTCCTGGATTTGAGGATGAATCTGTGGAGGGTATCCCTACGATGGAACCGGCGTTTGGCCTACCAGCTCTTTGGGTTTCTGAGGAAAATAAAGAGATGGCTGAGCTATCTGGCTATACGGTTGTCGATCCGCCATCCGTAGTTGCTACCCATCTAACAGAGATTATTAAACGCCACGCTCATGAATTACTCGGACGTCAGGAGACACGAGCGTTAATTGATAACATACGTGAAACAGCACCAGTGTTAGTAGATGAATTAATCCCATCCTTGCTTTCAATTGGTGACGTTCAGAAGGTTCTACAGAAACTATTAAAAGAAAAAATTTCGATTCGTAATCTTCCAATCATTTTGGAAGCATTGGCTGATCATGCTATGTTCTCTAAGGACCCAGAGGTATTGACTGAATATGTGAGACAGGCATTAGCTAGACAAATTACTTTACAGTTTACACAGCCTGGAGAACCGCTCCGAGTCATTACGGCAGGTCCAAGTTTGGAAAAAACCATCTCCGAGAGTGTTGAGCAATCTGAACAAGGCAGTTACCTAGCTATGGACCCGGATACCTCTCAACGCATCTACCAAAGTGTATCTGAGCAAGTAAATCGTATGGTAAATATGGGTCAACAGCCTGTTATTCTATCTTCTCCTATGACTCGCATGTATTTGCGACAATTGATGGAGCGCATGTTGCCTGACATTCCTGTTCTGTCGTACAGTGAATTAGAGCCTCATGTTGAAGTGCAGAGTGTAGGAGTGGTGAATGTATAATGAAAGTCAAACGATACTTGGTTGAATCAATGCCAGAGGCCTTAGAAAAGATTCGTGTCGAACTCGGGAAAGATGCTGTCATTTTAAATACGAAGCAAGTTAAGACAGGCGGCTTCATGGGGCTGTTTAAAAAACAGCAAATCGAAGTGATCGCAGCAGCGGAAACCAAGGAAGAAAAGCAGGCTCCAGCAAAGCCTGCTACTTCCGTTCCTAAACTGGATAGGCAAGAGACTGTGAACTCATTGGTAGGCAAGCAAGGGTATCAAGCGCCTAAAAACAATGAGCAACCCTCTGTTGGACAGAGTCCCAAGGTTATCCAAACAGCTTCTCAGCCCAACACAGCTCCTCACGCAAGTCCAAAAGAGGAGCTATTGGTAACTCCAGCACAAAATGGAGATGCCGTGCAGCCAGAGGGGCAACCCAAGTCATTGGCAGGAGCGCTTGCAGCCATCCGTTATCAACAAACAATAAACACCTTTACAGATTCTAATCCACAAGCGAGTACAGGATTACCGAAGTCAACTCCAGTTCAAACTCCGCTAGTGCGGAAGCGAGAGGAAGACACGGGACTCATAGCAACATCAGTAGAGGTGACCTCTACTCCTAGCGTAGAAGAGTCTTCGTTGCCAGATCATTCTCAGAGCTTGGCATCCTCTTTATCCATGAATCAGACTGGGACTTCTGTTTCTACAGAAAAAGCGCATCAAGAGAAACGACTTGATCAAGCAACAGGTATGCAAGAATATCGGGATATGATTGGGGAGCTAAAAGATATGAGAGTAATGCTCCACAAGCTCTTGTTTGCTAAACAGGCCAGTGAGCAATTACCTCCATCCCTTACCGAATGGCGAGAGAAGCTTTTACATAATGAAATGCAAGAAAGCACCATTGCTACACTATTGCATGATATTTTGCTAGAGCTATCTGATCCATATCATGCTACCCAAGAAGAAGTAGACAGCTTGATGAGACAAAGGATAGCCGAACGAATCGCTAAGCATGTACCTGATGAAACCAAAACAAAGAATCCTAAAAAATATCTATTCTTTTTTGGACCAACAGGAGTGGGTAAAACCACGACAATTGCCAAGCTGGCAGCATGGCATATGTTAAAGGAAAAACGAAAGGTAGGGTTTATTACGGCCGATACCTATCGAATTGCAGCAGTAGAGCAGTTAAAGACATACGCCAATATCTTAAATGTACCATTAGAAGTCGTTTTCTCTGCAAATGAAATGGAGAATGCCTTGGACAAAATGCAGGGCTATGATCTGATTTTCATTGACACAGCGGGACGTAACTATCGAAATGATGAATTTGTAAGCAAAATAAAAGAGTATTTACAATGGGAAGAAATGAGCGAGCATTTACTAGTCATGAGTCTAACCTCCAAATTTGCGGACATGCAGGCAATCATGGAGCAGTTTAAGAACGTGCCTATCTCGCAGGTTATTTTAACAAAGGCTGACGAAACACTACATTATGGACCCATCTTGTCGTTACTTGAGCAATTTGATCTTCCTCTTTCTTATTTGACTACAGGACAAAATGTTCCTGACGATATTGAAGTCATCACAACGGAGAAACTGACCAAGTTGATCGTGGGGGAAGAGGCATATGCATGATCAAGCTCAAAAGCTGCGAGAACAGTTTCAACGGAAGAAGCAAGCGTATGAAGCAAAGATAGAGACGCGCAAAACGCGACTCGTAGCCGTTACTAGCGGAAAGGGTGGCGTTGGTAAATCAAATGTCACGCTTAATTTAGCCCTAGGTCTCATGGAGCAAGGCAAGAAGGTTCTTGTATTTGATGTTGATCTAGGCTTAGCTAATCTTGACGTTTTAATGGGGGTTACTCCTAAGAAACACTTATTTCATCTTCTTGAAGCAGACCATACTGTATGGGACATCATTGAAAAAGGTCCTAAAGGTCTGGAATTCATTGCAGGTGGCTCAGGCTTTAGCGAAATGTCTCGACTCCAAGATTGGGAATTGAGCAAGGTTTTTGATGAATTGGGAAAATTACAAGGTTATGCCGATATTATCCTTTTTGATACAGGGGCTGGACTTAGCAAAGAATCTTTGCAATTTCTAATGGCATCTGATGAAATTTTGCTGGTGACCACACCTGAGCCACCAGCTATCACGGATGCATATGCCATGATGAAGATGGTTCATTTGCAAAAACCTGATGCTAACATCAAGTTAATAATAAATCGTACTTCAACAACACGGGAAGGTCAGCAAACCGCTGATAAGCTGATTACAGTAGCCCAACGTTTTTTGGAATTTCCTATAGGAGTACTTGGAATATTGCCAGACGACCCGTATGTTTCAAAGGCAGTAAAGCAGCAGCACCCCCTTTTACTCGTTTATCCACAGTCTCAGATGGCAAAAGGCATTCGCCAACTGGCTGCAAAATATACTGCCCAGCTCAACCCTTCTTCAATAGATCAGGAAGAGCAAGGTGGATTTAAAGGATTTCTAGCTAAATTAAGAAAGTGGATGTAAACAGATGGTGTAAACGATTGAAGTGACTAGAAGGGAGCGGTAACATGATGAAAATTAAAGTACTAGTGGCAGACGATTCCGCTTTCATGCGCAAGGTCATTTCTGACATTTTGACAAGCGATCCCAACATTGAAGTGGTGGCTCGTGCTCGAAATGGAATGGAATGCTTAGAAAAAGTAAGAGAACTACAGCCAGATGTGGTTACGCTTGATGTGGAAATGCCTATTTTAGATGGACTTGCAACATTAGAGAGGCTGATGGTAGAGCATCCTTTGCCTGTTGTCATGTTGAGTAGCTTGACTAAAGAAGGAGCGGATGCCACTTTAAAAGCGCTGGAGTTAGGTGCTTTTGATTTTATTGGCAAACCCTCTGGGCCCATTTCCTTAGACATCCATAAAGTTGGCAAACAGCTTGTCGAACTCGTGAAGGAAGCTGCGGCAGCAAAGGGACGTTTCAGGCAAAAACAAATAGCTCCAATCGCGAAAGCTCCTGTTAAAAAACCACTAACAGAGCCAAAGAAAAAGCTATTTCAAACAGAAAAGACGAATGAGCAAGTCCTTCCTACGAAAGAAAGTATGGGAGTGCAACATACGGAATTGACGGATAAGTCAGGGACCAAGGTTGTGTTCTTAGGAACATCCACAGGGGGACCTCGTGCTTTACAAACTTTATTAACTCAGATACCTGCTTATTTTCCAGCGCCGATATTAATTGTGCAGCATATGCCACCAGGGTTTACGAAAAGTTTGGCCCAACGCCTAGATAGCATGTGCCAAATCACAGTAAAGGAAGCAACTGACGGAGAAGAAGTGAAGGCAGGTATAGCTTATATCGCACCGGGAGGCTATCATATGGAAGCCATGCAGCCATCCGGTGGAAAAATCATCATTAAATTACATCAAGAGGCGCCACGTGGCGGTCACCGTCCGTCCGTTGACGTTTTGTTTGAATCAGCGAGCAAACTTACGCATACAAGGCAGTGGGCGGTCATTTTGACTGGCATGGGAGCTGATGGGACAGCGGGCTTACGACAGATGAAGGAAGCTCATCACGTTGTAGGATTGATAGAAGATCAAAGTAGTTGTGTCGTGTTCGGAATGCCACGTGCAGCCATTCAAGCTGGATTAGCGGATCATATTGTTCCACTGGACCACATGGCAGAGACGTTAGTTCGACTCGTAACATGATGGGGGAGGTTATAGATACATGGATATGAATCAATATCTTGATATGTTTATTGAAGAATCCAAGGAACATTTGCAGGCGATTAACTCCAATCTGTTGACTCTGGAGACCGATCCGCATGACATTGGAATCGTTAATGAAATTTTTCGTTCAGCTCACACCTTAAAGGGAATGGCAGCAACGATGGGCTTTGAAGATTTGGCCAGCTTAACACACGAAATGGAAAACGTGCTTGATTTGATCCGTAATCAGAAGCTAATGATTACAACCGACATCATGGACGTCATTTTCAAAAGTGTAGATATTATGGAGGGCATGGTTCAAAACATTATGGAAGGTGGCGACGGGGCCGCTGATGTTAGCTCATTAGTAGGAGTCCTTCGTTCCATAGTAGCGGGAGATTTTAACGAAGCATCCTCTGAGCCTACGGCTACAATGGCTGAGGATGACGACTCTGATGCAGAAACCAATGATCAGGTCGAAGAAGCTCAAGCTGTAACACGTGACTATCAGCTAGATGATTATGCGATCACAATTATGCGTCAATCGCAGGAAACAGGAAACAATTTATATTGGATTCGTGTTAGCCTGCAAGCAGAATGTGTACTAAAAGCAGCGCGTGCTTATATGGTATTTGACCAACTGGACACACATGGAGAGGTAATCAAGTCAACTCCTTCCGTAGAAGAGATTGAAAATGAAAAATTTGATAGATCCTTTGAGGTTGTTTATATCACTTCAAAATCTTTAGAAGAGATCCATAAAGCAATCAGCAATATCTCTGAGATCGAGGAGGTTTTGATTGAGGAGATTAACTTGGCAGCGGGTGACAAGGAAGTAGCTGCGGCAGCTCCTGCCCAGGAAGTTGCTAAGCCTGAGAAAGAGCAAAAGCCGGCAACCCCAGCAGCTCCTGCGAAAAGACCTGCTGCTAGCAAAACCATCCGTGTAGATATTGAACGTCTAGACATCTTAATGAATTTGTTTAGCGAGCTAGTTATTGATCGCGGACGCTTAGAGCAGTTAGCCAGAGAAATCGGTAAAACAGAGCTGCATGAAACAGTGGAACACATGAGCCGGATTAGCGGTGATCTACAAAATATCATCCTAACCATGCGCATGGTTCCAGTAGAGCAGGTATTCAACCGATTCCCTCGGATGGTTCGAGATTTGGCTAAGGAATTAAACAAGAAGGTAAATCTAGAGATTTTTGGGGCTGAAACGGAGCTTGATCGTACTGTAATTGATGAAATTGGCGATCCACTTGTTCACCTATTGCGTAACTCTATCGACCATGGACTAGAATCCCCTGAGAAGCGTAAACAATCTGGTAAGCCAGAGGAGGGTGTGGTTCAGCTAAAAGCGTATCATAGCGGTAACCACGTCTTTATTGAAGTACGTGACGATGGAGCAGGTATTGACAAGGATAAGGTACGTAACAAAGCGATCAGCCGTGGAGTAGTAAGTGCCGCTGTTGCGGAAACGATGACGGATAGACAGATATTTGAACTTTTATTCTCGTCTGGATTTAGTACGGCTGACGTAGTATCTGACATCTCAGGACGCGGTGTAGGTCTTGATGTTGTTAAAACGAAGATTGAATCACTAGGTGGCTCCGTATCAGTTGATTCAGCGCCGAATGAAGGCTCTGTGTTCCGTATTCAGCTACCGCTGACCCTTTCTATTATTTCTGCAATGCTAGTTCAGGTTGAAAATGAGAAGTATGCGGTTCCGTTAAGCTCCATTATTGAGACTGCTGTCTTCAAGAAAAGTGAAATCATGATGGCTCATCGTCAACAAGTGATTGACTTCCGAGGACGTATTGTACCTCTTGTGTCTCTCAAAGAAATTTTCCAAATTCCATCTAATGGAAAAGCTCGTGAAGACGAAGTGGCTGTCGTTATTGTTCGCAAAGGGGAAAAAATGGCTGGCTTAGTTGTTGATTCCTTTATTGGACAACAAGAAATTGTGCTGAAATCGCTAGGCAAGTATCTAGTCAATGTCTTTGCCATTTCCGGAGCAACAATCTTAGGTGATGGACAGGTCGCATTAATTCTCGATTGCAATGCCTTAATTAAGTAGGTAGGAGGTCATGAGTATGTTGGATATGAATGCAGCATCTGAAGAAGTAAAAGTAATTATTTTTCGATTGGTAGACGAAGAGTACGGTGTAGAGGTTCAGCAGGTTAGATCGATTGAGAAACTGGAACATATTACCCGCGTACCTCGCACACCAGAGTTTGTAAAGGGTGTTATCAATTTACGTGGTGTGGTTACACCTATTATTGATTTACGCAGTCGTTTTCAATTGGCTGAAACAGAATGCACAGAAGCTACACGGGTGATTATCGTAGCTGTAGACGAACTAGAAGTTGGACTAATTGTTGATTCTGCAAACGACGTGGTTGATATCCCTGTTAATGCAATCGAACCGCCACCAGCCGTGGTTGGCGGAGTTGAAGCAACCTATTTACGTGGTGTAGCTAAATTAGAAAAACGTCTACTCATCTTATTAAATCTAGATAAAGTGTTGAGTACAGAAGAGATTAAACAATTGGATTCGTTTGAGGTTTAGTCTATGACTCATATTAAGAAATTAGGCGAATTTCAATTAGATGTGCTTCGTGAGGTAGGTAATATTGGGGCTGGTCATGCAACCACGGCACTTTCGCAATTGATTCAAAAAGAAATCGACATGACCGTTCCACAAGTAAAAATCATCTCTTTCCAGGAAATTGCTGATTTCCTGGGTGGAGATGAAGTGGTGGTAATTGCAGTCTTTTTACGTGTAGAAGGCGATTGCCCTGGAAATATGTTTTTTATTATAGATATTCCTTCCGCTAAAAATCTATTGCAGCATCTGCTGGGGATTGTGCCACAAGAAGAGCAGGAAGAGATCTTTAGTGAGATGGAATTATCGGCTTTGCATGAGATCGGTAACATTATGGCTGGTTCTTATCTGTCATCACTGGCTGATTTTACGAAGCTCAATATGCAACCGACTGTACCTGCTCTTGCGATTGATATGGCAGGCGCTCTTTTGAGCTATGGACTTATTGAACTAGGTCGGGCCGGTGATTTTGCTTTAACGATCGATACAGCTTTTATGGAAGGCAACGAAAAAATGCAAGGTCACTTTTTCCTCATCCCAGATCCGGATTCATTTGCAACATTATTCCAAGCATTAGGGGTCCCGTTAGATGGAAATTATTAAAGTTGGAATGGCAGACGCAGGAGTAGCTAGTTCCCCCAACCATATTCGCACGACAGGCTTAGGTTCTTGCGTTGGGGTTGTACTTTATGATCGTAGTACTAAAATTGCGGGGATGGCACATGTCATGTTACCGGATTCAAGCCTAGGGAAAAATACAGAGACCAATCATTTGAAATATGCTGATACAGCAATTCCTGAATTAGTTGAACGAATGAAGAAACTGGGAGCCCAAACCCGTCATATGACGGCTAAGTTAGCTGGAGGCGCCCAAATGTTTACCTTTCTTTCTACCAACGATGCAATGAGAATTGGACCGCGGAATGTGGAGGCGTGCAAAGTAGCTTTAAAACAATTCTCCATTCAGATTATTGCAGAGGATACTGGTGGAAATTGCGGACGAACTATTGAAGTTGATGCGGAAACCGGGGTATTGCAAATCCGGACCGTAAATCAAGGAACTAAGGAAGTATAACCATGAACCAAACCGTGAAAAGAAGTCTTTGGTTAGGATGCATTGCATTTCTACTAACGTTTTTGGCTGCTATTACTGGCAATTTGTTTGTTGTATCGTTTTATCGTGGAGTTTTGGCTTTTCTGGTTATTTTTATCATCGCCTTTCTTGTTCAGTGGGTATTATCCATTCTTTTTCCAAAAGAAGATCCTATCGAGCTGGAGGATACAGATGGTGACGAGGAAGTAGCAGCAGGGGAAGAGCAGGAAGCTGCTACCGATCAGGAAGAAACGAACGAGTCTTTACATCCAGAAGAAGAGTTTATTCCATTAAAAGTAGAGCGTGCAGAAGCTGAATCTGCAGAGCATGACCCAAAATTAATTGCCCAAACGTTAAGAAGATTTACTGATGAGTAAAAGGCAGGTGATTAAACCATGGCTCGCGTATATAATCAAGAGAAGGTAACAAAAGAATTTGATAAATGGATGGAATGGAAAGAAAACGGGAGTCGAGAAGCGGAATTAGAACTGGTGGAAAAATTCTTGCCGCTAGTAAATAAAGTGGCAATGCGTCTTTCCATTGGTTTACCTAACAACGTGGATAAGGATGATCTCATCAGCTATGGTCGATTCGGGTTGCTTGATGCTTTAAACAAGTTTGATTATAAACGGGGCTTGCAATTTGAAACGTATGCCATGTGGAGAATTCGTGGAGCTATGATTGATGGATTGCGTGAAAATGATTGGATTCCTCGCACGGTACGGGATAAGGCAAAAAAAATCGAAGAAGCATATACATATTTAGAGCAAAATCTGTTACGTTCTCCCACTGAGAAAGAAGTAAGTGTTCATTTGGGAATAACGGAAAAAGAAGTTCAACAGGTGATGTATGATACCTCGTTATCCAGTATGTTGTCGATTGACGAAGCAGTAGGTGATGAAGATGAACAGAAAATTGCTCGTCATGCTTATTTAATAGATGATCTTATGCCAAATCCTGAAAACGTCGCCCAAATGCAGAATTTGAAGGAAGTTTTAACTCAAGCCATTGACAAACTACCAGAGAAAGAGCGCCTCGTTGTTTCACTTTTTTACTTTGAAGAGTTAACTCTATCTGAAATCGCTGAGGTCATGAGCTTATCCCCTTCACGTATTTCCCAGTTGCATTCCAAAGCGATTTTTCGTCTACGCAATACGTTGGCAAAATGGAAATCGCAGTTAATGTAGAAAACTGGTGGCGCCCAAAAGCGCAGAAAAAGGGGGGTTTTTCGTGAATCAAATTACCGATTACGCGGAAATTCATATTTCATCTGACAAGCTTCTTGCTGAAATTACATTAAAAGCAACAAGTGATGTCCCGCTAAAAGAGGAAGACTTGATTCGATTTTGTGAAACAAAAGGTGTGAGATATGGGATAATAGAAAATCATGTGCGTGCTATCTGTTCTGCCCCGTCGCAATATGTTAATACGCCTCTCAGTATTGCTAAAGGAGTGGAACCGATACCGGGTAAAAATGGTAGCATTCGTTATCTATTTCAAGATGAGTCAGCAGAGAAAACTTCCCCCAAAGTGCTTGAAGATGGACGAGTGGACTATTATTCCGTTCTCAATATTGCTAATGTGACACGTGGTCAACTGTTAGCAGAAAAGATTATGGCAACACCGGGAGTACCAGGTAGAACGGTTACAGATGATGTGATCCCACCAAAGCCAGGTAAAGAAGCATTATTAAAGCCTGGTAAAGGGATTGTGTTAAATGAAGAACGAACATTGGCATACGCTGTAATAGACGGTCAAGTATCGGTGGACAATGACAAGATTCATGTGTTCCCTGTTTATGAAGTCAATGGAGACGTTGATTTTAGTGTAGGTAATATTGATTTTGTTGGAACTGTTGTTATTCGTGGCCATGTGCCAACTGGGTTTACGATAAAAGCCACAGGCGATATTCGCATCTATGGAAGTGTAGAGGGTGCCGAACTGATTGCAGAAGGCTCCATTGATATTAAAAATGGTATTGCTGGTCAGGATAAGGGACATGTTCAAGCAGGTAATAACGTGACGACCTCCTATATTCAAAATGGGAATGTAACTGCCGGCAATAACGTTTTCGTTAAACAAAGCATCATGTTTTCACAGGTAAAGGCTGGGAAGCAGGTGGTTTGCAAAGGAACCAAGGGGATTATTATTGGTGGTGTCGTTCAAGCAGGCGAGAAGATTATTGCACAGGTAGTTGGCAATATGAGCTCTACGCCAACCAGTCTTGAAGTGGGTGCTAAGCCCCAATGCCGTGAAGAAGTCAGCCAAATTAAAAAGAAATTAACCGACCTTCATGATCAGAAGCGCAAGGCAGATCAAGGGCTACAGGTATTGACGCAAATGATGCAAGCCTATGGAGATTTGCCTTCTGACAAGAAGTCGTTACAGATTAAATTGAGCAATACGCAGCTTGTGTTGGATAAAGAAATAAAAACGTTAGAAGAAGAAAAACGACGGCTCGAGGCAGAATTAGACCAAGAGATTCCATCCTATATTGAGGTATCTCAGCTAATTTTCCCAGGAGCAAAACTGGTTTTTGGTAAGCATGTGCGTTTTATTAAACAAGAGTTTAGCCGTACTCGATTCCTAGTTTTGGATGGAGAGATATCTACTTCCACTCTCATTTAGAAAAGGAGAGAGATGCTGATGAGTTTTAAAGCACTCGAATTACAGCATGCTATTCCAAGGACACAAGAGATAGGTAGATGGCAAGAACAACTGCAACAACGGGCTGCAGCGGAGCAACAGCAGATTAAGGAAGAACAGAAGAGGCTAGCTGAAGCCAAACGGAATAAAACGGAGAATGTGCATAAATCAGAACAACAACAGGTTAAAAATAAACATGAAGAGTCTGCAAAGAAGCATGAGGGAGAACCTGAACAAAGGCGAGAGGGACAAGCAGAAGGAGAAATGAAAGCGCAAACCCATCCTTCACCTGACCCAATCCGTGGGCATCATATTGATATTTCTTTGTAACTATTCTAACTAGGTGAAGAAAAATGACTCTATTGTTATATATACTACTTGGAGTTGGCCTAATCGCTATTGTGCTTTCAGGCCTCTCCCTTTGGTTATCTAAAAGAAAACATCACGAGATAGGTTCTGAGGCAATTTCTTCGATGAAGCATTCAGAGCTCACCAGCCTGGATCGCGCTAGCATGGAAACAACGCTTAAACGCTTTGTTCAACAGGTGAAAAGGGAAAATGAAGAGTTAGCTCAGAATTTGCATGCGAACATCGAGCAAATCAGAAATAGCCAGCAGGAATTATTCGCTTCTGCTAAGCAACATGCACAAGACAATCTTTCTCTTCAGCAGGAGATGGAAAAATTACATCTTCAATTTAGTGAGTTGCAACAATCCCACGCTTTATTACAAAAGGGAGTAGAGCAATCCCAGATGTTGAGCCAAGCTAGCGCTGACCAGCAACCAGAGATTTCTCAAGACGTGTTGGCATTAAAAGATCGGTATCAGCGAGTGTTTGAATTAGTACAACAAGGGCTTACTACTCCCGAGATAGCTAAAAAGCTTGGAGCCGGACATGGGGAGATTGAATTAATTTTAACGCTTGCCGAGCCGATTGAAAGAGAGGCCTGACATGAGAACGAGAATCGGGTGGATGGGTTTTGGACTAGGGATTGTATTCTCTGCCGTATTTCTTCTAGTCTTCGGACAGAAGGCGATTAGCATAGATGAACTAAAGCAAATCGCTGCTACTCAAGGGTGGGTAGTTCTTTCTAAAGAGGAATATCAGCGTATGCAAACGCAGGTTCCTTCAAAAGATCAGCCACAAGCAACTCCAAATCCGAGTAAAGAAAAACAAAGCGGGCAACCAGCTATCTCTGCTCCAACTGGACAAAAGCAACCAGAGAAGAAGCCTGATACTGCTCCAACAGCAAATACTGAGAAAAAGAAGTTAGCTTCCGAGCATGATAAGGAGGCAACGAAGGCTTCACCGTCGGCGACAGAGAAGCAGAAAATGAATGAGTCCAGCAAAGAGAAAAAGAAGACGGAACAATCAACCGAGAAATCGGATAAGAAAACGAAAGAAAACGAAAAAGAAAGCAGTAAAACTACGCAGCCTGTTAAAGGCTCATCAGCTCCAACGCAACAACAAGCGAAGGATGTTTCAAAACAGAATCATAGCTCTAAGGAGAACAGTGAGCCATCTACGTCCACTACAGGCGAAAAAGAGCCGGAGAAAAAGCAGGAGCAGTCAGTTGAGCAAACTACGAATAATAAGCCGGGAGCAGAGCAAAAGGATACATCAGGTATAACGCCGCCAGTTCCTCCAACCCCTCCTGAGCCGCCGAAAACTCCTGTAGCTGATTCACTATCTGAACATAAATAAGTGACAGGTAATAGAATGCTTCCTAATAGTTATTTTCTTAAAAAATAAGTTTACTGATGATATGTCGTTCATTTTTTGGATAAAATGGATATTGTTAGGTGAAAATAACAGTAAACCGAAGCAACTTTTCTAACACTATTTATTGCATTTGTTATTTTGATATGATATAGTTTTCTTCGGTGTTAAATACACACGCAGGCTAATTTCGGCAACGGTGCTACCATCTGGTAGTTTTGCTTGAAAAATGCGGTCGGCGGAGGTTGACACAAAAAACCAAACTAGAGGAGGTGTGAAATATGGCGGTAATCTCTATGAAACAACTTCTTGAGGCTGGTGTTCACTTCGGTCACCAAACTCGTCGTTGGAACCCAAAAATGGATCGCTATATCTTCACAGAACGTAACGGAATTTACATCATCGACTTGCAAAAGACGGTGAAAAAAGTAGAAGAGGCATACAACTTCATGCGCGAAGTTGCTGCTAACGAAGGTAAAGTACTTTTCGTTGGTACGAAAAAACAAGCGCAAGAGTCTGTTAAAGAAGAAGCTGAACGCACTGGTCACTACTACATCAACCAACGTTGGTTGGGTGGTACATTGACTAACTTCGAAACTATTCAAAAACGTACTGCTCGTCTTGCTGAACTAAAACGTATGCAAGAAGATGGTACTTTCGATGTTCTTCCTAAAAAAGAAGTTATCGTATTGAACAAAGAAATGGATCGCCTAGAGAAATTCTTGGGCGGTATTGCGCACATGAAAGAATTGCCTGACGCATTGTTCGTAATCGACCCTCGCAAAGAGCGCATCGCTGTTGCGGAAGCTCGTAAATTGGGTATCCCAATCGTAGCGATCGTTGATACTAACTGTGATCCAGACGAAATCGATTATGTGATTCCTGGTAACGATGACGCTATCCGTGCTGTTAAACTATTAACTGGCAAGATGGCTGACGCTCTGTCTGAAGGAAACCAAGGCGGAGAGCAAACAACCACGGCGTAATGAATGAGGGTGGACTGAGGGTTTTCAGAACCCCGTCCACCCTTTTCTACGAATACAATTGTATCTCCCGACGAAGAGTTTCACACATTACATACGTAGGCAATAAGATGCTTGCGGATTAGTTGAAGGAGGATGTAATTCAATGGCAATTACGGCACAAACAGTTAAAGAATTGCGCGAAAGAACAGGCGCAGGTATGATGGACTGCAAACGCGCACTAGAAGAAGTAAACGGTGATATCGAAAAAGCGATTGACCTACTTCGTGAAAAAGGTATTGCAAAAGCTGCGAAAAAGTCCGGACGTATCGCTGCTGAAGGTTTGACTGGATTTGCAATTAACGGAAACTTTGGTTCAGTAGTAGAAGTTAACTGTGAAACAGACTTCGTTGCTAAAAACCCTGAGTTCCAACAACTAGTTAAAGATATCGCTGAACATGTAGTAAACGCTCGCCCTGCTACTGTTGAAGAAGCTTTGACTCAAGCGTTCCAAGGTGGAGAAGATTTGGGTACAACCATCAACGCGAAAATCGCAACAATTGGTGAAAACATCAGCTTCCGTCGCTTTGAAATCCTTGAAAAAGCTGACAACGGCGTTTTCGGTGGATACCTGCACATGGGTGGAAAAATCGGTACGTTGGTAGCTTTAAATGATACTGACAATGAAGTTTTGGCAAAAGACATTGCAATGCACGCAGCAGCTTCTAACCCACGTTTCGGCGTGAGAGAAGAAGTTTCTCAAGACGTGATTGACCGTGAGCGTGAAGTATTGAAAAACCAAGCGTTGTCTGAAGGAAAGCCTGCTAACATCGTAGACAAAATGGTAGAAGGCCGCATGGCAAAATTCTTTGAAGAATATTGCTTAGTAGAGCAACCATTCGTTAAGGATCCAGACAAACGCGTTTCTCAATTGTTGAAAGAAGCAGGAGCTAGCTTCAAAGGCTTTGCTCGCTTCCAAGTTGGGGAAGGTATTGAAAAGAAACAAGAAGATTTTGCTGCTGAAGTAATGGCGCAAGTGAATAAGCAATAAGATGAAAATAGGGAACACCGCTGTGTTCCCTATTTTTAAAGAAAGACAGGAAATAACAGCAATACGAAATGAAAATGGAGGTCTTTTCGCATGCCAGACGCTGCATATAAACGAGTCATACTAAAGCTGAGTGGAGAGGCACTAGCTGGGGAACTAGGGTATGGAATCGACCCAAAAGTTATCGCTTCGATTGCAAATCAAATAAAGGAAATCGTAGAGCTAGGTGTAGAAGTAGCCGTAGTAGTAGGTGGAGGAAACATCTGGAGAGGTCTTTCCGGAAGCTCCAAAGGAATGGATCGCGCAACGGCTGACTACATGGGCATGCTTGCAACTGTTATGAACGCGCTTGCGATGCAAGATGGGTTAGAACAGGTCGGCGTACCTACCCGTGTTCAAACTTCTATTGAGATGCGTCAAGTAGCTGAGCCATACATTCGCAGAAAGGCGATTCGTCATTTAGAGAAGGGGCGAGTTGTCATCTTTGCGGCTGGTACAGGTAACCCGTACTTCTCCACCGATACAACAGCAGCATTGCGTGCTGCCGAGATCGAAGCAGAGGTTATCCTGATGGCAAAAAATAAGGTGGACGGTGTGTACACAGCCGATCCAAGTATTGACGAAAGCGCTACAAAATACGATAACCTAACTTTCCTTGAAGTTTTAAACAAAGGCTTAGGCGTCATGGATTCTACCGCTTCCAGTCTTTGCATGGATAATCATATACCACTTATTGTTTTTGCCATAACGGAAGAGGGCAACATTCGTCGGGCCGTCATGGGAGAAAAAATTGGGACTATAGTAAAGGGGGATGCTTAAATGCCACAAAACATTTTAAAGGATATGGAAGATCGCATGAGCAAGGCGATTCAAACATTAAAAAAGGACCTAGCGACATTGCGTGCTGGTCGTGCGACTCCGGCTATGTTGGATAAAATCATGGTAGACTACTATGGAACACCAACACCAATCAATCAATTGGCTAACGTAGTTGCTCCAGAACCACGTATGCTACAAGTTCAGCCTTGGGATAAGAGTGCTCTAAAAGATATCGATAAAGCAATCATGCAGTCTGATATCGGACTTACACCAACTAATGATGGTTCCGTAATCCGCATTGCCGTTCCACCACTTACAGAAGAGCGCCGCCGCGACTTAGTAAAAGTTGCGAACAAGAGTGGAGAAGATGCAAAAGTAGCAATTCGCAACGTACGTCGCGATGCGAATGATGGTATTAAAAAGTTGGAAAAAGCGGCTTCAATCTCTGAGGATGAATCCCGCGGTCATCAAGAAACGGTTCAAAAAACGACCGATAAGTTTATTGCGGAAGTTGACAAAATCGTAAAAGATAAAGAGAAGGACATTCTCGAGGTATAATGTGAGAAAATGTTCCCCCTCTGTGATGAGGGGGAGCTATGTCTATATCTCTCTTTTTGGGGGAAACCTGTATGTTAGAACGGTTAGGAAAAATGTTTAGCGGTAGGCAGGAAGAACATAAAAGCAATGCGTTTGATCAGGCAGGAGTCATTCCGCACCATGTAGCAGTCATTATGGACGGTAATGGACGATGGGCTAAAAGACGTAATTTACCGCGTGTTGCTGGGCACCATCAGGGTATGAAAACCGTAAAAGATGTGGTAAAAGCAGCAGATGAAATCGGTGTAGGTGTATTAACGATGTACGCCTTTTCTACAGAGAATTGGAAGCGTCCTAAAGACGAAGTTGAGTTTCTAATGAAGCTCCCGCAGGAGTTCTTGTCGACTGAATTGGTAGAATTAGTTGAACGAAATGTACGGATACGTATGATAGGTTCTAGAGAAGGCTTACCTTCTCATACTCTAAACGCTTTGATTGAAGCAGAGGAAAAGACAAAAAAAAATACAGGCTTACAACTTAATTTTGCCCTTAATTATGGAGGGCGTGATGAAATTTTAAAAGCGACAAAAGAGATTGCTCAATTGATCGCCCAAGGCAAGCTAACACCTGAACAAATTGATGAGGAAACAATTGCCTCTCATTTATATACACAAGGAATTCCCGAACCTGATTTGTTAATTCGCACGAGCGGAGAAATTCGTATTAGCAATTTCATGCTATGGCAACTAGCTTATACGGAATTTTGGTTCACGGATGTGTATTGGCCCGATTTTTCCAGAGAGCATTTCATACAGGCGATTGCTGAATACCAAGGTCGAGCTCGTCGCTATGGCGCAGTTTGATCTGGAGAGGTGGAACAAGTGAAGGAACGGATAATTACCGGAATACTTGGGGGTGTTGGTTTTCTCACCCTGGTATATCTGGGGGGGATTTGGTACTCGTCCCTTGTATTACTTATGGCCTTCATCGGCCTTTTTGAATTTTTACGCATGGCCAACATAAAGCCATTTAGTTTTCCAGGTATACTAGGCTATGTGATTTTAATAAGTGCATGGCAACCAGACCTCGCAGCTTTATTATTTCCAGTGCTAGGATTCTTGAAGGTGAATGGTATTGGTACAATCACAGTGGAATGGGGTCAAATTCTGCTGTTACCTTTATTCTTGCTGCTATTTTATACTGTACTTAGTAAAAATCGCTTTCATATTGAACATGCCGCTCTGGTATTACTCGGAGCGTTATACATAGGATATGGTTTTCACTACGTTGCCGTCGCTCGCGGGGGGATCGGCTTAACTGGATTTTGGCTCACGATTATCATCTTGTTATCTGTATGGTCAACAGATTCTGGAGCCTATTTTGCAGGAAAAGCATTTGGTAAACGTAAATTATGGCCAGATATTAGTCCAAATAAAACAGTAGAGGGAGCGCTTGGAGGTTTCCTTGCCTCCCTTGTGATTGTCGGGGCAATTGATGCTTTCTTGATCTTTTTGCAAGTACCTGGAGCTCTTCCTTGGGGACAAGCTTTAGCAATTGCAGCCATTACAGGTATTGTCGGTCCGCTAGGAGATTTAGTAGAATCAGCTTACAAGCGCCATTTTGCAGTAAAGGATTCAGGTCATATTCTACCAGGCCATGGAGGCATTCTCGATCGATTTGATAGTATGCTTATTGTGTTTCCGATACTGTACTTATTTGGCTTGTTTTAAGTAGTAGCTCGTAGACAAATAGGGGTTTTGAGGTGAGATGAGTGAAAAATATATCGCTGTTAGGTTCTACCGGTTCGATCGGGACAAGTACCATGGAAGTAGTGAGACAGCACCCCGATCAATTTAACATCGTTGCAATGGCAGCCGGTACTAACATTGACTTATTAGAAGAACAAGCTTTATATGCGAAACCGGAACTTATTTCCGTAGGGACAGAAGAGCTTGCACGAGAGTTATCGAAACGCCTTGCGGGAGTTTTATCCGCAGAGATCGTGTATGGATTAGAGGGCTTGATTGAGGTAGCAACACATCCACAAGCATCATTTGTTATGTCAGCAGTAGTAGGCAGTGTAGGAGTAAAACCAACCCTGGCTGCGATTGAACGTGGCAAAACAATTGGGCTTGCGAATAAGGAAACCCTGGTAAGTGCAGGACACCTGGTCATGGAGGCTGCCCAAAGGCATCAGGCGACAATTGTTCCTGTTGACAGCGAGCATTCTGCCATTTTTCAGGCTCTAAACGGGGAAAATCGACAGGATGTTTCCAAACTCATTATTACTGCTTCAGGAGGATCACTTCGCCATTTGTCTCGAGATGAGTTAGCTCATGTAACGCGAGAAGATGCTTTGCGACATCCAAATTGGAGCATGGGAGCCAAAATAACGATTGACTCAGCTACAATGATGAATAAAGGATTTGAAGTATTAGAGGCTCATTGGCTATTTGGAATGCCATATGAGCAGATAGAGACAATTCTTCACTATGAAAGTATTATTCATTCTATGGTAGAATACAAAGATAAAGCCGTGATAGCACAATTGGGAACACCGGATATGAAGGTTCCCATTCAGTACGCTCTTACCTATCCAAGCCGCTGGCCGTTGCCGACTGAGACCCTTGATCTCGTGAAATGCGGAACGCTTCATTTTAAAGAGATGGATTTCACCCGCTATCCACTCTTAAAACTAGCGTACGATTGCGGTAAGGTTGGCGGTACACTGCCCGCTGTACTAAATGCAGCCAATGAAGTTGCCGTTTCGCGGTTTTTGCAGGATGAACTCACAATCGTAGGAATTGAAGAGGTTGTTCATCAGGTATGTGCCTTGCACAACACGAGTTCACACCCTGCCTTAGAAGAGATTGACGAAGTTGACGCATGGGCACGACAAGCTGCACGCAACTGGGGCAAATAAGAGGGAAAGAAACAAGCGAAAAGCTTTGCCAGAGACAGGGTACTGATTAGACGCTTTAC
Organism: Brevibacillus sp. 7WMA2; assembly: GCF_010748895.1. Lineage (NCBI taxonomy): Bacteria > Bacillati > Bacillota > Bacilli > Caryophanales > Paenibacillaceae > Brevibacillus > Brevibacillus sp. 7WMA2. The sequence continues at coordinate 2,184,893 of NZ_CP048799.1, read as the reverse complement.
CTACATATAGTAGAGTAGTGGTCCTGTTTCGATAGAACGGGTGAGTGCTTCTCAATCACGAAATAGAAGGAAAGGTGGCTATATCTATGCAAATGCCTCCCGTACAGATTGGTTTTGGATCGGTAATCGCCTTTGTAGTTATTTTTGGATTGTTGGTCTTTTTCCATGAAATGGGCCATTTTTTGTTAGCAAAACGGGCAGGTATTTTATGCCGTGAGTTCGCTCTTGGAATGGGACCAAAAATGTTTAGCTTTAAGAGGGGCGAAACAGAATACACGTTGCGTTGGTTACCGATCGGTGGTATGGTGCGAATGGCTGGTGAAGACCCTGAGATGGAAGTATTACAGCCTCATATGGAGGTCGGGGTTTTATTTAATCAAGCTAATCAGATTTCTCACATTTATGTTACTCCTAAAGATATCCCCAATCATGCAACGATTGGTAATGTGGTTCGTTATGATCTGGAGCATGATTTGATCATGACCTTGGATATACAGGGAGAAATGAAGACATTTGCTGTTGATCCCAAGACAATGCTAGTGATTGAGGGTAAGGAAGTACAGATCGCTCCCTTTAATCGTCAATTTAAAGGGAAAACCATATGGCAACGTTTCCTAGCTATTTTTGCTGGTCCTGCTGCTAACTTTATTTTAGCTTTTGTTATCTTTGTGATGGGGGCTTTATTCTTCGGAGCTCCGTCAAAAGATGCTGTTTTAGGCCAAGTTATTCCGGATGGACCTGCTTATCAGGCGGGACTGAAACAGGGAGATCGCATTATTAGCATCGATGGGACACCAATAAATGATTGGAACCAGTTTGTAGGAGCGGTTAATGCATCTCCTAATAAAAATATCGAAATGAAGATCAACAGGGATGGGCAAGACATGGTCGTACCCGTACAGGTAAATGAACAAGGTAAAATAATGGTTGGTGCCGGTGTCAAAAGAGAGATTGGATTAGCGCTGACGCATGGTGTTGACCAAACAATCTTCTGGACGAAAACCATCTTCACCAATCTTGCACAGCTCTTTACGGGACATGTAAGTGTGAAGGATTTAAGTGGACCAGCAGGGATCTTTACAATGACCAGTCAATTTGCGCAAAATGGTCTTGCGGCACTCTTTACATGGACAGCACTTTTGAGTATTAACCTTGGTATTTTTAATTTGCTGCCAATTCCTGCCCTAGATGGTGGACGCTTGGTGTTCATTGCCATTGAGGCATTGCGCGGTAAACCAATTGATCCTAACAAAGAAGGCATGGTTCACTTTGTTGGTTTTGCTTTATTGATGATGTTAATTCTAGTTGTGACTTGGAATGATATACAACGTCTCTTTTTACAGTAATTTCAACATGTAGAGAGAAACAGATAAAGGAGTGTGCTTACTTTGTATAAGCGCGAGGAGACCAAACCGGTATTTGTAGGCGGAGTCCAAATTGGAGGACAAAAAAGTGTGGTTATCCAATCTATGACCACCGCTGATACGCGTGATGTAGAAGCTACGCTCAAACAGATAGAGCAATTGCATGAAGCTGGATGCCAAATCGTTCGTTTAGCGGTTGTTAATGAAGATGCTGCAAAAGCAATCAAGCAAATTAAGGAACGCTCCCCATTGCCGTTAGTAGCTGATATCCATTTTGATTATCGATTAGCGCTTACAGCATTGGAGAGCGGGATTGATAAAATTCGAATTAATCCGGGGAATATTGGAAATCGGAAACGAACCCAGGCAGTAGTGGATGCTTGTCGTGAACGAAATGTTCCTATTCGTATTGGTGTAAACTCAGGTTCAGTAGAAAGACGTCTAATAGACAAATACGGATACCCTAGTCCGGAAGCGATCGTGGAATCAGCTATGAACCATGTAGAGATTTTAGAAGACCTGAACTATGATAATATTACGATCTCACTAAAATCTTCAGATGTTCCAACCATGATTCAGACGTATTCGTTAATGGCCGAACGTCGTCCTTACCCGTTACATGTAGGGGTAACAGAAGCAGGTACACAATTCTCTGGTAGCATTAAATCTGCTGTAGGAATTGGTACGGTTTTATCCATGGGGATCGGTGACACAATTCGCGTATCCCTCACTGCCGATCCTGTTGAAGAAATTAAGGTAGCGAAACAGATTTTGCGCAGTCTAGATATCGTGAACAACGATCCAGTTGTTATTGCTTGTCCATCTTGTGGTCGTTGTGCCATTGATCTGATCGGATTGGCCACGAAGGTGGAGGACGCAGTTAGCACGTTGAAGAAACCATTAAAGGTAGCTGTTATGGGATGTGCAGTTAACGGACCAGGTGAAGCACGCGAAGCTGATGTGGGTGTAGCTGGCGGTAATGGAGAGGGACTAATCTTCCGCAACGGTGAAATCGTCCGTAAAGTAAAAGAAGATGAACTTTTTGAAGAGTTAATGAAAGAAATCAACACAATCATGGAAGAGAAATAGAACGTGTTGATTTGATCAAAGGAGGAACTTGTGTGTTAAGGCAAAGCCAATTACTAATCCCTACTTTACGCGAGGTACCAGCAGACGCAGAGATTGCCAGTCATAAACTGTTGTTGCGTGCTGGTCTTGCAAGACAGTTAGCTTCCGGTATCTATACATTTATGCCGATAGCTCTACGTGTCCTCCAAAAAATTCAAAACATCGTGCGTGAAGAAATGAATAACGCAGGTGCTCAAGAGATTTTAATGCCAACGATTCAACCGGCAGAAATTTGGGAGAAAAGCGGCCGCTGGGATCATTATGGTCCTGAGTTGATGCGTTTACGTGATCGTCATGATCGTCGTTTTGCTTTAGGGCCAACTCATGAGGAGGTTGTAGCTACTTTAGTAGCTAGTGAAATCAACTCCTATAAAAAACTGCCAATTAACTTGTATCAAATTCAAACAAAATTCCGCGATGAGGTACGCCCGCGCTTTGGACTCATTCGTTGTCGGGAATTTATGATGAAGGATGCTTATTCTTTTGATACAACTCAAGAGGGCTTGGATAAGAGCTTTAATGATATGTTCCATGCTTATCACCGTATTTTCACTCGTGTTGGACTTAATTATCGTGCGGTAGAAGCAGATGCGGGTTCTATTGGTGGAACGGGAACGTATGAATTTATGGCGTTGTGTGAAATCGGTGAGGATACGATTGCTTATTCTACAGAGGGCGATTATGCAGCTAATCTGGAGAAAGCGGAAGTATTGTATAACGGACCAACTTCCCCAGAAGCAGACGTAGCTCCATTAGAAAAAATTCACACTCCAAACATCAAAACCATTGAGCAACTAAAAGAGGGTCTGGGTGTTGAAGGCAAAGACATCGTGAAAAGCTTAGCATTCATGGTGGATGATCAGTTTGTACTTGTTTTGATTCGTGGTGATCATGAATTGAACGAAGTGAAGCTGAAAAATATGTTTGACGCAATTGATGTACGCATGGCGACTGAAGCAGAAATCACGGAGAAGCTAGGTGCTCCAGTTGGTTTCGTTGGTCCTGTGGGTGCTGGTGAGAGAAAAATTGAGGTAGTAGCGGACAACTACGTTCAAGAGGTGGCTAGTGCCATTATCGGGGCAAATGAAGTAGATTACCACTTGAAGAACGCACAGTATGGAAGGGATTATCAAGTATCTCGTTTTGCTGATCTGCGAAATATTCAGGAGGGTGACGTTTGCCCACGTACGCAAGCTCCAATCGCTTTTGCCCGCGGTGTAGAAGTAGGTCACGTATTTAAATTGGGTACAAAATACTCAGAGCCAATCGGTGCTAAATTCTTAGACGAGAATGGCCGTGAACAAACAATGATCATGGGATGCTACGGTATCGGCGTATCTCGCACGCTGGCTGCGGTAATTGAACAAAACAACGACGAAAATGGTATCATCTGGCCAACGTCAGTTGCTCCTTATCATGCACATGTAATTCCAATCAATGTCAAATCTGATCAACAGCGTGAAATGAGTGAAGAGATTACAGCCGCATTAGAAGCTGCGGGAGTAGAAGTATTGTACGATGACCGTACAGAACGTGCTGGTGTGAAATTTAAGGATGCCGACTTACTTGGTTTACCGCTTCGAATCACGGTTTCTGATAAATTGGAACCAGGTACAGTTGAAGTTCGCATTAGACGTACAGGTGAGGCTACTGTGGTAGCTGTGAGCGAGCTTGTCTCTTATGTAAAAGAACAGCTAGCAAACCTATAGAGTTAGGTATCCAAAGCAATGCAGGATTTGCTTTGAATTTTGTAGAAAAGAAAAAGGTACCCCAGAAGCGCAAGGGGTACCTTTTCTATGTAGATATTACCGTTGGTTCTGCTTAGCATTTTGTCGTAAGGTAGAGAAGGAGAAAAGCGAGAGGTGAGAAAAAATGGATCTATTAACAGAACAAAAACATAGATTTTCTCTGCTCCTCAAGCAATTAGAGGTTCCCCAAGAGATGGTTGAGCGTTATTTTACCGAGGGGTATATTGAGAAGCTGGAAGTATATAAACAAACCAAAGAATGGATATTTCATTTTACATTTGAAAAAATGATGCCAGTTGATATATATCGTGCGTTTACGAAACGATTACAGCAAACCTTTGCGCATTTAGCTAAGGTTGACGCGATTTTTCGTTATTCCTTGCAGCCGCCCGTACATATTGTGGTGGAAGAATACTGGGATTACTTGCTCAGCGATCCAGATGCACATTTGCAAACATTGGTAGGTACCCTGAAAACAGGACGAGTGGAGACAGCGGGGGACCAAGTAAAGCTATTGTTACCTACTGAGATGGCAGTAGATATTATGAAATCGAAAAAAGCAGATGAACAACTGACCCAAGCATTTTGGAAGATTGCACAGGTACGCCCGCGCTTTCTGTTCCAAGCCGAAGAAAATGACGAGGCTATGCAGGCTTTTATTGAGCAACGTAAAGAAGAAGAACGAGCGTTGGTTAAAAATGTCATGACCCAGCAGGCTCAAGCAGAGAAAGAGCGCCAGAATGGACAAGAAGCTGAAGCGATTACCACCGTTACCATTGGATATGACATCAAGGAGGAGCCTGTACCTATCAGTGAGATTCAAGAGGAAGAAAGACGAATTACGATACAAGGTACAGTCTTTAATGTAGAAATTAGAGAATTAAAAAGTGGACGTCACATTCTAACATTCCATCTGACAGATTATACGGATTCGTTAACGGTCAAAATCTTTTCGCGTGACAAGGAAGATGTTAAAGTACTTGAAGCGATTAAGGACGGTATGTGGATTAAAGCGCGCGGTAGCGTTCAGCATGATACCTTTATGCGCGAGCTGGTAATGATGGCAAATGACATCAACCAGATTGAACAACAAGGACGTAAGGACCAAGCAGAGGAAAAACGGGTTGAACTACACGCTCACACTCCTATGAGCATGTTAGACGGAGTTGTTTCTGTTAAATCTTACATTTCACAAGCTGCTAAATGGGGACACAAAGCTGTTACGATAACGGATCATGGTGTCGTACAGTCATTCCCTGAGGCTTATAGTGTAGCGAAAAAGAACGGTGTCAAATGTATTCTAGGTTTAGAAGCCTATGTAGTGGAAGATGGTATTAATATTGTCTATAACCTAGATCGTGGAGCAACGAATTACGCCATTGATGACAAGACCCCTTATGTCGTATTTGATACAGAGACAACAGGTTTAAATGCGAATGAACATACCATTATTGAAATCGCGGCTGTAAAAATGATAGGCTCAGAAATCATTGAAGAATGGACAGAATTAATTGATCCTGGTATCTTGGTTGGCCCTAAAACCACGGAGATTACGGGGATTACAAACGAAATGCTACGGGGAAAACAGAAGCTGGACGTTGTCTTGCGCCGTTTTAAAGAATTTGCTGGGGATTCGATTCTTGTGGCCCACAACGCCGAATTTGACCAAGCATTTATTAATGCGTGTGCCATTCGAGTAGGAATGGAACCGTGGACAAATTCTTTTTTAGACACTTTGCCGCTCGCACGCATGCTGTATTCAGGCATGCGCAATTATCGATTAGGAACGCTTGCAAAACGCTTTAATGTTGAACTAATCAATGCTCACCGGGCGTTGGACGATACCGTTGCACTAGCAAAGGTTTTCCAGCTCATGTTAAAGGACGTGAAGGAAGCAGAGATCAAAACACTCTCTGAGCTAAATGAGCGCAGCAACGCTCAAGCGGATTATAAGAGTACCCGTCCTTTTCATGCTACGATATTGGTGAAAAACAAAGAGGGTTTAAAAAATCTGTATAAGCTGGTGTCTATCTCGCATACGGAAACATTCTTCCGCGTACCACGTATTATGCGTAGCCAGATTACAAAATATCGAGAAGGCTTGTTAATTGGAACGGCTTGTAAAGAAGGGGAGCTATTCCAAGGCATTCTGCGTGGTAAACCTGAACAAGAATTAGAAGAGATTGCTACATTCTATGATTATATTGAGTTACAGCCCTTAGAGCATTACAAACCTCTATTGCGCAACGAGACGATCCCTAACACGGACGTCGTAAAGACATATCACGAAACACTGATACGCATTGCTGACCATTTGGAACGGCCTGTTGTGGCCACAGGAGATGTTCATTTTCTACACCCTCAAGATCATACGTTTCGTGAAGTATTCTTGCTATCAAAAGGAGACCAGGATGCTAACGACCAACCTCCACTATATTTCATGACTACGGAGGAAATGCTAGAGGCATTCTCTTATTTGGGTGAACAGAAGGCTAAAGAAATTGTAGTAGACAATACAAATGCCATTGCTGACATGATTGAAGATGTTAGCCCGATCCCAGATCGTTTGTATACCCCTGTAATTGAAGGGGCAGATGAAGAGCTGCGTGATATGTGCTATAACAAAGCGAAGCGCATCTACGGCGATTCGTTGCCAGAAATTGTTGAACAACGTCTTGAAAAAGAACTGACCAGTATTATTAAACACGGATTCGGTGTTATTTATCTGATCTCACAGAGATTGGTGACAAAATCACTCAGCGACGGCTATTTAGTAGGGTCACGGGGATCAGTAGGCTCTTCTTTTGTAGCGACCATGTCCGATATCACAGAGGTTAATCCACTGCCGCCTCACTATGTTTGCCCAAACTGTCAGCATAGCGAGTTTATTATGGACGGCTCCATTGGTTCTGGATTCGACTTAAAGGACAAGGATTGCGAGAAATGCGGCACTAGATATATGAAAGATGGCCAAGATATTCCGTTCGAAACCTTCCTTGGATTTAAAGGAGATAAGGTTCCCGATATTGACTTAAATTTCTCAGGTGACTATCAGCCAAGGGCGCATAAATATACACAAGACCTATTTGGTATCGATAATGTTTTTCGTGCAGGAACGATAGGTACAGTTGCCGAAAAGACAGCGTACGGCTATGTTCGTAAATGGGCGGAAGAGCGCAAGCTAATGCTTCGCGGAGCAGAGATTGCTCGCTTGGTTAATGGTTGTACGGGCGCTAAACGTACGACTGGACAGCATCCAGGGGGAATTATTGTTTTGCCTGATTATATGGATATGGAGGATTTTTGTCCGATCCAATTCCCTGCTGATGATGTTAAATCTGAATGGCGAACAACGCATTTCGACTTCCATTCCATCCATGACAATCTATTAAAACTCGATATTCTGGGTCACGACGATCCGACCGTTATCCGGATGCTTCAGGATTTGACGGGATTAGACCCGAAACAAATCCCATTAGACGATCCAAAAACGATGTCTATCTTTAGTTCAACAGAAGCGCTAGGTGTAACGGCTGATCAAATTCGTACGAATATGGGGACGTTGGGAATACCGGAGTTCGGTACGAAATTCGTTCGTCAGATGCTAGAAGATACAAAACCAACCACCTTTGCTGAATTGGTACAGATTTCTGGTCTCTCGCACGGAACCGATGTGTGGCTAAACAATGCACAGGAGTTGATACGTAATCAGACGTGTAAGCTGTCTGAGGTTATCGGTTGCCGTGACGATATCATGGTATATCTGATCTATAAAGGACTGGAACCATCTCAAGCCTTTAAAATAATGGAATCAGTGCGTAAAGGAAAAGGTGTCAGCGAGGAAGACCAAGAGGAGATGCGCAAGCATGATGTACCTGAATGGTACATAGGGTCTTGTCAACGGATTAAGTATATGTTCCCGAAAGCGCATGCGACTGCTTATGTAATGATGGCGGTTCGGATTGCTTATTGTAAGGTACATCATCCGCTAGAATTTTACGCTACGTATTTTACAGTTCGTGCTGATGACTTCGATATCCCGTTAATGGTACAAGGATCGGCAGCTATTCGCCAACGGATTGAAGAGATTGAGGAAAAAGGTCACGATGCCCAACCAAAAGAAAAATCTCTTTTGACTGTATTAGAGATGGCATTGGAAATGGTAGAGCGAGGCTTTAGCTTTACCAATGTCGATCTATATCGTTCAGACGCTGAGAAGTTCCTGATTGATGGAAACAAGCTTATTGCACCGTTTAATGCGATTCCAGGGCTAGGAACTAACGCAGCAATCAGCATTGTAGAAGCACGTGAACAGGGTGAATTTTTATCAAAAGAGGACCTGCTCAGCCGTTCCAAAATTTCTAAAACAATTTTGGAATATCTAGACGAGCAGGGAGCCCTCCAAGGTATGCCAGACTCAAATCAATTGTCCTTGTTCTAACGATTAAAGCATAGTGCAGTTTACTGATCATACGTTGAGAATGGCAACGTTAACGATCGATCCATCTATCACTATGATCAATTTTTGTGATTATATCTTCCTTCTTTTTTGCCTTTACCTTTGTATTGAATCGTTCCATGGAGCTTGCTGGAGGCAGTTGGATGTGGAGTGCGGCACTTCGCTTTTTTTCATGCTACCGCCACTATTGTTTCTTGTGTTTTTACGAGGAAATCTGGGAATGCTATGGATAGAGATTAAAAAGCACCCAAAAGAATGGATATAATGGAGCACGGTAGGTTTTGGCCTGTTTTACGCCCCCTTTTGTTTTGCTCAATCGTATGGGCCAGGATGGTTAATAGCGGGAACATGGCAAATTACAATCATCTCTGGCTCCTTGCTGGCTCCTTTCTTTTTTGAGCAGAAAACAGGCTCACAGGGCGTACAATTAGTGCGAGGGAAAATCTCGCTTCCGGGGTTATGGATGTCAAGTATCATTTTGCTTGGAATTGTGTTCATGCAGAGCGAACGAAGCGAGTGTACTACAACCTAAAGAGGTGCTGTTAGGATTTTTGCCAGTTGTAGTAGCGTCCTTTGCTTATCCGTTAGGGAATCGTAAAATGATGCAAATTTGTGGAGAGCGAGTCGATACCTATCAGCGTGTACTTGGTATGACAATTTGCAGTATGCCGTTTTGGATGCTGTTATCGATAACAGCTTTGGTTGTAGATGGGGCGCCAAGTCAGAGTCAGGTATTCCAAACCTCTCTCGTTGCGATTTTCTCAGGAATTTGTGCAACTGTGTTATTTTTCCGAGCTACGGAAATGGTGAAAGGCAACATGCGTCGCCTAGCGGCTGTAGAAGCAACACAATCGATGGAAGTCTTATTTGCTACAGCAGGAGAGGTCGTGTGGTTATCTGCAAGCTTGCCTACACCAGTGGCTTCAGCAGGGCTCCTGCTTATCATGCTGGGAATGATTTTACATAGCCTGGTATCAAGGTCGGAAAGAAAAGGAAACACCCCCTTTTCATGTATCAGATTGAGTAAGCTGGGCTTTACAATGACTGGTATAATAGGGATTCAGCATGGTTTTGGAAAGTCTGATCAAATGAGGCAGTGGTTGTCAAGAGCCATGGTATTATGCTATAATTTTTTTGGAAATACTGGTTATACACGTACGAGAGTGGGGAAACCCACTCTTTCTTCTTGACCACAGAGGATTTCTAGCTAGAAAGCTTCTCGTGGCAAAGAATTAGATTTGTGACCACCCGGTGCCACTTTGGTAGCCGGTTACACATTTATAACAGTATGGATCTGCTTAAAGGAGGAACTTGCTTGAGCAAGGTAGTGCAAATTGTTGAGGAACTACTGACTCCTATCCTTGAAGAAACAGGATTGGAACTGGTGGATATCGAATACAAGAAGGAAGGTAGCAACTGGTTTTTGCGTATCTTTATCGATAATGATTCGTCCAACATCGATATTGAAGATTGCGGTACCGTTAGTGAAAAACTAGGCGCAAAGCTGGACGAATTGGACCCGATTCCAACCGCATATTTCTTAGAGGTTTCTTCGCCTGGAGCGGAGCGTCCCTTACGTAAAGAAAAAGATTATCACAAGGCTGTAGGCAAACACGTACATATCACCACCAAAGAAGCGGTGGACGGTCACACGTTGTTTGAAGGTACACTAGAAGCGTTTGACGGTGATACGTTAACGATTTCTGAACAAAAAAACAAATATACAATTAAAATGGATCAAATAAACGAAGCCCGATTGGCTATCGTCTTTTAATTGAGGGGAGGACATTAGTACAATGAATGCAGAGTTTATTACAGCACTGCATGATCTGGAAAAGGAAAAGGGGATTGACAAAGAGGTTTTGATTGAGGCGATTGAAGCAGCGCTGATCTCTGGTTACAAGCGCAACTTTAACTCCGCACAAAACGTTCGTGTTGATGTAAACCGCCATTCAGGTCAAGTTCGCGTGTTTGCACGTAAAAATGTTGTAGAAGATGTGTTAGATGCTCGTTTGGAGATTTCTTTGGAGGCTGCTAATGAAATCGATCCTAACTTCCGCATTGATGACATCGTTGAAATTGAGGTAACGCCTCGTGATTTTGGGCGCATTGCGGCTCAAACGGCGAAGCAAGTCGTTACGCAACGCATTCGTGAAGCAGAACGCGGACTTATTTATAATGAATTTATTGATCGTGAAGAAGATATCGTAAATGGTATCGTTCAACGCCAAGATTCCCGCGCATATTTTGTTGACTTGGGGAAAGTGGAAGCGGTAATGCCTCTCACTGAAAAAATGCCAACAGATGATTTTAAACCACAAGACCGAATCAAAGCATATATTATTAAAGTAGAGAAAACGACAAAGGGTCCCCAAATCGTCATTTCCCGTACGCACCCAGGACTATTAAAACGTCTATTTGAATTGGAAGTACCTGAAATTTATGACGGTGTCGTTGAAATTAAATCAGTCGCGAGAGAAGCTGGAGATCGCTCTAAAATTGCGGTTCACTCCACAAATGAAGAAGTCGATCCAGTGGGTGCCTGTGTAGGTCCTAAAGGTCTACGCGTACAAACGATCGTAAACGAACTAAAGGGCGAAAAAATTGACATCGTTCGCTGGTCTGAGGACCCGGCTGAGTACGTAGCTAACGCGTTAAGTCCGTCTAAAGTAGTTCACGTTGAAGTGAACGAAGAAGAGAAAATGACGCGCGTAATCGTACCTGATTATCAATTGTCGCTAGCTATTGGAAAACGTGGACAAAATGCACGCCTGGCAGCCAAACTTACTGGATGGAAAATAGACATTAAGAGTGAAAGTCAAGCTGAACAAGAGGGGATTTCCTATCCTAAGCCTTCCGATGAAGACGCTAGCGATGTGGGTATGGAATGAAAGTAAAAAAAGTTCCATTACGTAAATGCATCGTTTGTCAGGAAATGTACCCGAAGAAGGAATTGCTCCGCGTCGTTCGAACGCCGGATGAACAAATTTTGATTGATCCGAGCGGAAGGGCGTCCGGACGCGGCACTTATGTTTGTCAAAAAGAGAGTTGCCGCACACCAGATACTTTCACTGCTGGAAAATGGAAAAAAGTTTTGGAGCGTGCGCTAAACACCAGCATTTCACAGGAACAATACGAGAACTTCCGCGAGAAATGGCTGGAGATGATGGGGAAATGAATCAAAAAGTAGCGCAATTGCTAGGGTTGGCCATGCGTGCAGGCAAAGTAGTAACGGGTGAAGGTCTCGTGATCAATGGGGTTCGTAACGGACAGGCAAAGCTTGTCCTTCTGGCTACAGATGCATCAGCTAACACGACCAAGAAAGTGTCCGACAAATGCCTGTATTATAAGGTGCCTTGTTATTCGCTTTCGACCAGGTACGAACTTGGAAGTGCGATTGGTAAAGAAGCTCGAGTCTCGGTCGCCATCACAGATACAAAGATGGCGAAGAGCATGGAGAACCTTCTCACACCTAATCCATAACAAGGGGTGATTACATGAAGACACGCGTATATGAATACGCAAAGAAACATAACATGAGCAGTAAAGAAATTGTTACTCTCTTGAAGAGAATCAATATAGATGTCAGCAATCACATGAGTATTATGGACGAAGAAACGGTACAAAAATTGGAACAGCATTTAGCAAATTTACGAGCGAATGCTTCCAGTGGTAACACCCAAGCAAAACAAGTGCAACAACCAAAGCAAGATAAGCCACAAACCATAACGAGCAGCGAGGCGCGAGCCACATCCCAATCGGAAAAATCCCCCAAACAAGACGGTCAAAAACCGCAAATTGCACATGCTGCTGGTAACACCTCAGCTCAAGCAAAGAGTAGAGGAACGCAAAACCAAAATCAGGGGAAGAATCAGGAGCGAAGAGCAAATACTATGAGTCAAAACAAAAAACAAGATGCAAAGCAAAATGAAGTAAAAGATCAAACGACCAATGTTGAGGCAGAACGTAAGGAAGAAACGCTAGCAGACAAAGCGAAAATTCCAGCAAAAGTTGGAATGGAAAAACGCGAAAAAATTAAGAAGGCTCCACAAACTAAAAAAACCTTTGAAGATAACAGAAAAGGACCGCAGTTTAATAAAAACCAAAAACGTTCAAATGGACGTCAAGGTGGAGCCCCTGTACAACGGCCTGTGTTAGAATTGCCTAGCAAAATTACGTTTACAGAGTCACTTACTGCAAACGAATTGGGTAAAAAGCTAAGAAGAGAGCCAGCAGAAATTATTAAAAAACTATTCGCTTTAGGTATCATGGCTACGATCAATCAGGATCTAGATCGAGATACCATCGAATTAATTTGTGCTGACTACGGTGTAGAAGTAGAAGAAAAAATCGTCATTGATGAAACAAACTTCGAAACAATCGCTGAAGTGGATGCAGAAGAAGATCTAAGTGAACGTCCTCCAGTTGTTACCATCATGGGTCACGTTGACCACGGTAAAACAACGTTGCTAGATGCGATTCGCTCTACAAATGTTGTTGCAGGAGAAGCTGGTGGTATTACACAGCATATCGGTGCTTACCAAGTTGAAATTAAAGGCAAGAAAATTACCTTCCTGGATACACCTGGTCACGCAGCGTTTACTACAATGCGTGCTCGTGGTGCTCAAGTTACGGATATCACTATTCTTGTTGTAGCTGCTGATGATGGTGTGAAACCACAAACAATCGAAGCAATCAGCCATGCGAAAGCGGCAAATGTTCCGATTATCGTGGCTGTCAACAAGATTGATAAACCAGCTGCTGATCTAGATCGTGTAAAACAAGAATTAATGCAATTCGAATTAGTATCGGAAGAGTGGGGCGGCGATACGATTTTCTGCCCGCTATCCGCAAAACAGCGTACAGGTATTGAAGAACTTTTAGAATACATTCTATTGGTTTCTGAAGTACAAGAATTAAAGGCTAATCCTGATAAACGTGCTCGCGGTACGGTTGTTGAGGCTGAGTTGGACAAAGGTCGCGGTCCTGTTGCAACTGTATTGGTTCAGCATGGTACGCTCCGTGTCGGTGATCCAATCGTTGTAGGCTCTGCTTTCGGTCGCATTCGTGCTATGGTGAACGACAAAGGTCGCCGCATGAAAGAAGCACCACCGTCCATGCCAGTTGAAATCACCGGTTTAAATGATGTACCTCAGGCTGGGGATCAATTCATGGTATTCGAGGATGAAAAGAAAGCTCGTTCCATCGGTGAATCTCGTGCAGTTAAACAGCGTGATTCTGAGCGCCGTGCAAGTGCGCGTGTTTCCTTGGATGACTTGTTTACTCAAATCCAAGAAGGCGATATTAAAGAATTAAACCTAATTATTAAAGCAGACGTTCAAGGTTCTGTAGAAGCTCTTCGAGGTTCTTTAGAGAAAATTGAAGTGAATGGTACTCGCGTGAAGGTTATTCACACAGGCGCTGGTGCGATTACAGAGTCTGATGTTACTTTAGCAAATGCTTCTAACGCAATTATCATTGGTTTCAACGTACGTCCTGAACCGAATGCTCGCAGTATGGCTGAGCAGGAGCAAATTGATATCCGCCTACACCGCGTTATCTACACTGTAATTGAAGAGATTGAATCCGCATTGAAAGGGATGCTTGATCCTGTATATAAAGAGGAGATCATTGGTCAAGCGGAAGCGCGTCAGATCTTCAAAGTATCTAAAGTGGGTACAATTGCAGGTTGCTATGTTACGGAAGGTAAACTGAGCCGTGACGCAGGTGCGCGATTGATTCGTGATGGCGTAGTTATTTACGAAGGTAAATTAGATACGCTAAAACGTTTCAAGGACGATGTGAAAGAAGTGGCGACGAACTACGAGTGCGGTGTTACTCTAGAACGTTTTACGGATATTAAAGAGGGCGACATTATCGAAGCCTTCATTATGGTTGAAGTTAAAGCCTAATGGTAGCCGTGACGCAGTTAGAATTGTTTATGCCCTATACGAGTTCTCTTAAGGAAAAACGTTCGATTATTAAAAGCGTCATGAGTCAAATTCGAAATAAGTACAATGTATCAATTGCTGAAATAGATTTTCACGAGCAATGGCAGCGTACCTTACTTGAGGTAGCTGCCGTTGCCAATGAATACTCCTTTTTGCAAAAGGAAATTACCACCATCGTGCGGTTTGTAGAAACATTTTCCGACGTAGAGTTAATTCGTGCGGATACGGAATACTACGACTAAGGTACGATTTACGTTCGGAGGTGAACAAAATGAGCATGAATAAAACCCGAATGAGTCGCGTAAGTGAAGAGATCAAAAAAGAATTGAGCATTCTGTTGCAACGTGAAATGAAAGATCCACGCATCGGTTTTGTAACAGTAACAGATGTGGAAGTAACTAGTGACCTTCAACAAGCAAAAGTGTATATTAGCGTTTTCGGAGATGAGAGCAAACGTGAAGAATCGCTGAAAGGCTTGCAAAAAGCAAAAGGCTTTCTACGCACAGAAGTGGGCCGTCGTATCAAATTAAGACATGTGCCTGAGCTTCTATTCAAACTGGATGCTTCCATTGATTACGGAAATAAAATCGATAACCTTTTGCGTGAAATCTCCCCAAATGAAGGAGAGAAATAGGATGAATATCGACCAAACTGTTTTCTTAGATGCCGCTCGTTTTGTTCGTGAAAACGAGCGTTTCTTAATTATTTCCCACGTTAATCCTGATGGTGATACGACGGGCTCTGCACTGGCTATGGCTTTGTTGTTAGAACAGATGGGGAAAAGCTATGTGATTGTAAACCAAGGGTCTACACCTGATATGTTCTCCTTTTTACCGCGCTCCAACCACATCATCAATCTATCGGAACAAACTGTGGATGAGAAATTCTCCTGCGTTATCGCTGTAGACGCGGCAGATAGCAGTCGGATGGGAGAAGTAACTCATTTGTTTGCTCCAGATGCACAAATTCTAAATATTGACCATCATCCTACCAATGATGCGTTTGGTACGTATAACATTCTCCTGCCTCATGCCGCTGCAACGGCAGAGATTATGTATGATTGGTGTGTTGCTTCCTCCTTTTCATTAACAAAAGAAATTGCTACATGTATCTATACAGGATTACTTACGGATACAGGTGGTTTCCGATATTCCAATACGACACCGCACGTGATGGAAATCGCCTCCCATCTACTTACATATGGAGTTTCTTCAGCCGAGATCGCAGAACGTTGTCTAGAGAGCATTACATTAAAGCATGTACAGGTTCTAAAACGTGCTTTAGCATCTCTGGAACTGACTAACGAGGGACTCGTGGCCACTATGCAAATATCAAAACAGGATTTTTTAGAAACCCATTCAACCAATGATGATACAGGTGGCATTGTAAATTACGGGCGTAATATTGAAGGCGTCGAGGTTGGAATATTATTCACCGAGGTAGAAGAAGGCATTATCAAAATTAGCCTGCGTTCACGTGCGAAGGTAGATGTAGCTCAGATAGCTAAGAATATCGGCGGCGGTGGACATGCCCGCGCAGCAGGTTGCACGATGAAGGATGTAACTTTGGAAGAAGCCAAGAAGTCTGTTTTGACATTGGTAGATCAAGTGCTTGGAGTGGAAAGAAATGAATGAGCAGCAGCATGGAGTTCTCGTTTTACATAAACCAGCAGGAATGACTTCACATGATTGTGTTGCCAAAATTCGTCGCATCCTTCAAACGAAAAAAGTGGGGCATACGGGAACACTAGACCCTGATGTGACAGGTGTGTTACCTATATGCATAAATAATGCGACACGAATTGTGGAGTACTTACAGGAGCTTCCAAAGGCTTATGAGGTTGTTATGCGTATTGGTTCAACCACGACAACCGAGGATGCCTCTGGTGAGGTAGTGGAGACAGCTAAGGTGGATGCTGCGACCATTACTAGAGAACGGGTTGAGGAAGCAATGAAGGAAATGCTTGGCGTAATCGAACAAACCCCTCCTATGTACTCTGCTATTAAGGTAAATGGACAGCGTCTGTATGATTTAGCCCGTGAAGGAATTACGATTGAGCGAAAGGCTCGCGAGGTTACTATTTATGAATTACGGCTCCATCACATTGAATCTAACGCAGAATATGTAGATGTGTCGTTTTATTGTCTTTGCTCCAAAGGGACGTATATGCGTACGTTATGTGTTGACCTTGGACAAAAACTGGGGTATCCTGCGCATATGGCCAAGTTAGTTCGTGTCAAAAGCGGACCATTTACAATGCAGCATGCCCATACGTTTGAGGAATTGGAAGCCAGCATGAACAAGGAGCAGGGCTCTAAGAGCATTGAGGAACTTGTGGTTCCAATTGGAGAAGCCTTATCTTATTTGCCTCGCTATGAAATTACAGCGGATCGAGCTAAGGCTGTTCTAAACGGATTGGAAACAGGCTTGCCAGGTTGTCAGGTTGAGGAAGGGAAGCTCATTTGTTTGTATAGTAATGGTCAATTACTTGGCATTCATAAGGTATATAAGAGCCACCGAGGTCTATATGCCAAACCAGAAAAAGTTTTTCGCACATGAGGTGGGGACTTTGAACATAATACGACTATCCTATCCGCTTTCATCTGAGATCGAATTACAACCATGCGCGGTCGCCATGGGATACTTCGATGGTGTTCATATCGGGCATCGTCGCGTCATCCAGCGAGCGATTGATCATGCCCAGGCACATGGAATAAAAAGTGGTGTCTTGACCTTTGACCCACATCCACGTGAAGTTCTAGGCAGAAGTGGTTATTCTCAATATATCACCCCGTTGGATGATAAGCTGGAGCAATTCGAAAAAATGGGAGTAGACATCGTCTTTGTCATGCAATTTGATATTGCCTTCTCCTCTATTTATCCTGAGGATTTTGTAGAAGAAGTGATTTTGCCGCTTCAGGTCAAGCATATTGTGGTTGGTTTTGACAATACGTTTGCTTATCGGGGAATGGGGACCACTCAGACGCTATTAGAACTAAGCAAGGACCGATATACTGTAGATATCATTGGTCCAGTAAATCGTTTAGGCGAAAAGGTAAGTAGTACCATTATTCGGGAATATCTGCACCAGGGAGAAGTAGAGCAAGTACGTCATCTGTTAGGACGCCCTTATAAGGTAAAGGGAACAGTGATTCACGGAGACAAGCGCGGTCGAACCATCGGGTTTCCTACGGCAAATGTCGGGGTGGACGAGCCTTATTTAATCGGGAAAAATGGTGTATACGGCGTTCGAATTACCGTTGATGGTCAAACCTATGACGGTGTGATGAATATTGGAATTAAGCCGACTTTTGAGCTGGAGAAGCGTGAAAAATCGCTGGAAGTTCATATCATAGGGTTTAAAGATGAGATTTATGGAAAAAATGTAGAAGTAGAATTACTCTTCATGATCCGCGATGAAATTAAATTTTCTGGCGTGGATGCTCTTGTCGCCCAAATCCAGCAAGACGTGAATTTTGCTAAAGATAAATTTGCTAAGTTGGCTTGAATGCTAACGAAGTGAATGATTTCCTTTACTTTATGAAAAAAAGTATGCTATAATCTGTACTGTTCTAAATAGAACGCCCCTTTAGCTTGGCTGTCCGATTCTCACCGACGGCATGCTCAGCTAGTGGGAAAATTAATGGAGGTGAGTACGAATGGCACTTACTCAAGAGCGTAAAACTCAATTGATCAATGAATTCCGTACACATGATAACGATACTGGATCTCCTGAGGTTCAAATCGCAATTCTTACGGAAAACATCAACAATCTTAACGAACACCTACGCACTCATAAGAAAGATCACCACAGCCGTCGTGGTCTATTGAAAATGGTAGGTCAACGCCGTAACCTTTTAGGTTACCTAAGAGACAGCGACGTTGCTCGTTATCGTACATTGGTTGACAAACTTGGTCTTCGCCGTTAATCGGCACGTCTGAAAAAGCGGGTGAATTCCCGCTTTTTCTATTATCATATCTATTTTATTTCTGCCATAGCAGGAAATAATACATAGAGATAGAAA
Source organism: Brevibacillus sp. 7WMA2 (assembly GCF_010748895.1). NCBI lineage: Bacteria > Bacillati > Bacillota > Bacilli > Caryophanales > Paenibacillaceae > Brevibacillus > Brevibacillus sp. 7WMA2. The sequence continues at coordinate 2,166,218 of NZ_CP048799.1, read as the reverse complement.
AGAATCATGTTAGACAATGGTCTAATTAAGGAGGACTGCTAAAAGAATGGAGCAACAATATCGTACTTTTGACTTTGATTTAGCAGGCCGAAAACTTACGCTTGAGTTTGGCAAAGTTGCAAAACAGGCACAAGGTTCGGTCTTAGTGCGTTACGGAGATACCACCATTCTATCTGCGGTTACCGTTTCGAAAGAACCAAAAGACTTGGATTTCTTTCCATTAACGGTAAACTATGAAGAGCGCTTATATGCAGTAGGTAAAATTCCAGGTGGATTTATTAAGCGAGAAGGTCGCCCAAGCGAGAGAGCTATTTTGGCGAGCCGATTAATTGACCGTCCAATTCGCCCTCTATTCTTGGAAGGCTTCCGCAATGATGTACAAGTAGTAAATACAGTTCTTTCCGTTGATCAGGATTGTTCAACCGAAATCGCAGCAATGATTGGTACTTCTGCTGCATTGAGTACATCTGAAATCCCATTTAATGGTCCGATTGCTGGTGTTATTGTAGGCCGTATTGACGGTAAATTTATTATCAACCCTACGATTGCTGAGCAAGAAAAAAGTGATATCCATCTAGTGGTGGCAGGTACGATGGACGCTATTAACATGGTAGAGGCTGGTGCAAAAGAAGTACCGGAAGAAATCATGCTAGAAGCGATCATGTATGGTCACGATCACATCAAGAAAATTGTTGCTTTCCAAAATGACATCGTAGCTGAAATTGGTAAGCAAAAAATGGAAGTCGTCTTGCATAGTGTAGACGAGGAAATTGACCAGGCTGTGCGTGCTTTTGCTGATGCTAAAATACGTGAAGCAGTCCGTGTTGAAGAGAAGCATGCCCGTGCAGAAGCGATCGATGCTGTTAAAGATGAGACACAAGTACATTTTGCTGAGGTGTATCCAGAGCGCGAGGGAGAAATTAGCGAAATTCTCTACGACATGGTGAAAGAAGAAGTTCGTCGTCTCATTACCCATGAAAAAATTCGCCCAGACGGTCGTGCACTAACTGAAATTCGTCCATTGTCGAGCGAAGTGGGGATTTTACCAAGAACACACGGTTCAGGTTTATTTACTCGCGGTCAAACACAAGCATTGAGCGTTTGTACATTAGGAGCACTTGGTGATGTACAAATTTTGGATGGACTTGGTCTTGAAGAAACAAAACGCTTCATGCATCATTATAATTTCCCTCCTTACAGCGTAGGGGAAGCACGTCCACTTCGTCCTCCAGGTCGTCGTGAAATCGGTCACGGTGCATTGGGTGAAAGAGCAATTGAACCAATCATCCCTAGTGAAGTAGAATTCCCTTACACAATTCGCCTGGTATCAGAGGTAATTGAATCGAATGGTTCTACTTCTCAAGCGTCTATCTGTGGTAGTGTTCTTGCTTTGATGGATGCAGGGGTACCAATTAAAGCACCAGTTGCTGGTATCGCAATGGGCTTGATCATGGATACAGATGGTGAACATTTCTCCATCCTAACAGACATCCAAGGTATGGAAGACCACTTGGGAGATATGGACTTTAAGGTAGCAGGTACCGCTGAAGGGGTTACAGCTCTTCAAATGGATATCAAGATTGAAGGTATCAATCGTGAAATCCTAGAGCAAGCATTGACGCAAGCGAAGGAAGGCAGAATGCATATTCTGGAAAGCATGCTGGCTACAATCAATGCTCCGCGCGATCACTTGTCTCCTTATGCACCTAAGATCATGACAATGTCAATTAACCCAGAAAAAATTCGTGATGTGATTGGGCCACAAGGTCGCGTTATCAATAAGATCATCGAAGAGACAGGCGTTAAAATTGATATTGAGCAAGATGGTCGTATCTTTATCGCCTCTACGGATGCAGATGCGAACCTACGTGCAAAACAAATCATCGAGGATTTGGTACGCGAAGTAGAAGTGGGTCAAACTTACTTGGGAACTGTTAAACGTGTTGAAAAATACGGTGCATTTATCGAGTTGTTTGCAGGTAAAGAAGGACTTTGCCACATTTCACAACTAGCGGAAGAGCGCGTCGCTAAAACGGAAGATGTAGTTTCTGTCGGGGATAAAATCTTGGTTAAAGTGACCGAGATTGATGACCAAGGCCGCGTTAATATTTCTCGAAAAGCTGTTTTGAAAGAACAAGCGCAGGCTGCACCACAAGAAACTGAATAATAAATAGCCAAAAAGCTTTGCCGATCATGGGAAACTATGTGGGTGCAAGCTTTTTTTGCTTCTATCGAGCATTTTCTCTACATAGATTGGACAAAGAGGATAGAGAATAAGAGTAAGAACTCGATAGATAAAAGCAAAGGTGATGAAACCGTGAAACAGCATTCTAAAAAGACAAGAAAATATATGGCGGTAGCAACTGTTTGTGGAGCGTTATTGTTTGGATTAGTAACCTCATCTCCAATTAACACATATGTTACACAACTAAAAGTTGGCGTTACCCCTGTACAAGGTCAGATTACCATTGAGGAGCCATTTAAAGAAAAGATAGAGCAGTGGCAAAAGGAACGCGAGGAAGCACCACAAGATGCATATCTTGATCCTGTCTGGAAAGCGATTCCGGGATATAACGGACGAGTGATTGATGTTAACGCAACAATTGCTCAAATGAAGAAAACAGGAAAGCAGGATGAAAGTTCAATTGTCTATAAAGAACAGATGCCAAAGGTACAGGTAGAACAGCTAGGGGCTCATCCCATTTATAGAGGGAATCCCAAAAAAGAGGCAGTGTGCTTCATGATAAATGTAGCCTGGGGCAATGAATACCTGGATAAAATTCTTGCTACATTGGATCGGCATAAAGTAAAAACCACCTTTTTTCTAGACGGATCTTGGGTCAAACGAAATCCTGAGCTAGCGAAGAAAATTTATGATAGAGGTCATGAAATAGGAAATCATGCCTATTCCCATCCAGATATGAGCAAGCTGGGAGAGGCGCGTATTCGCCAAGAAATTAGCAAAACACAAGATATTATTTCTAAGACAATCGGTTTAAAGCCCTCTCTATTTGCTCCGCCGTCTGGTTCCTTTAATCAACGGGTGGTAGAAATTGCTCATCAGGATTACCAGATGAAGACCATTCTCTGGACAGCGGATACAATTGATTGGAAAAACCCACCGGTAGGAACGATGGTAGAGCGCATTCGCAAGAAGTTAGATAAAGGGGTGCTCATACTAATGCACCCAACTGATTCCTCATCTAAAGGACTAGATCAAATGCTGACACTAGCAGAGAAAAAAGGATTGAAACCAACGACGGTTTCCGAGGTAATCTCTAGTCGTCGATTGCCGTAGAAGCTTATGGAATATTGTACCGGACGCTATTTTTTGCTATAGTAAGACATGTTATTTTCTATTGAAAGCAAAACGCTTATCAGTAACATGTACAACAGGGAAGCGACTTTATGATCGCTTCCCTGTGTGGCATAAGCCAGAGATAGCAGATTGATAGAGGGGGATCAGATTTGATTCAAACATATACGTGTGCAAATGGTGTCCGGATTGTTACCGAAAAAATAGCTAGTGTTCGATCCGTTGCTTTAGGAATTTGGGTAGGAACGGGTTCAAAATATGAGAATGAGCAAAATAACGGAATTTCACATTTCTTGGAGCACATGTTTTTTAAAGGTACTACAACTCGCAGTGCGAAAGAAATAGCGGAAGCGTTTGATGAAATTGGTGGGAATGTAAACGCCTTTACATCCAAAGAATACACTTGCTATTATGCGCGTGTACTTGATCGTCACGCACCGCTTGCTCTCAATATTTTATCTGATATGTACTTCAACTCTGTGTTTGATGCAGAGGAGCTAGAGAAAGAGAAGAACGTAGTCCTAGAAGAAATCAGTATGTATGAGGATACACCAGATGATTTGGTGCATGATCTGATTGCACGTGCTTCCTATGCCGATCATTCGCTAGGGTACACGATACTGGGAAAAGAAGATGTACTCAAAGGCATGAAACGCGAGGATTTGTTGACATATATCGAACAACGCTACTTACCAGAGAACACGGTAATTACAGTAGCAGGTAACTTTGACGATGAGTTAATCACATTGGTGCAATCATTATTTTCGACGTACCAGCGTGCAGGAAAAACAATGGATATCGCTACACCAACCTTTACAGGTCAAAGCATTGTACATCAAAAGCAGACCGAGCAGGCTCATTTATGCCTGTCTATGCCTGGTTATGCTGTGGGCCATGACAATGTTTATTCCTTAATTATTTTAAATAATATTTTGGGTGGCAGCATGAGTTCTCGACTGTTTCAAGAAATTCGTGAAGAACGCGGTCTAGCATACTCTGTTTATTCTTATCACTCTTCCTATAAAGAATCTGGTACATTCAATATTTATACGGGAACAGCACCAGAGCATGTAGGTAAAGTATTTGATATCGTGTCTAATGTTCTACATGATGTTCGCGCAAACGGAATTACAGAAAAAGAATTAAACAAAGGAAAAGAACAGCTTAAGGGTAGTTTGATGCTAAGCTTAGAAAGCACTAGCAGCCGCATGAATCGCTTGGGTAAAAATGAGCTGTTACATGGCCGACACCTTACATTAGATGAAATTATTGCGAAGGTAGATCGTGTAAGTCAGGAATCTGTTCTAGCAGTAGCGAAAGAATTATTCCACTCCAAAATGGCGATGGCAATGGTGAGTCCATTGGAAGCATTCCCGGAAAATGTTGATGCAAATGTATTCTTAACGTAAAAAGAGGTGTCTTTTGTGTTTGTAAACATTAAAAAAATGTCTCCAATGATTGGGACGGATCTTCCTTTACCGCATTATGCGACATCAGGCTCAGCGGGACTTGATTTAGCAGCATGTATTGAACAAGAGATCACGATTGCTCCTGGGGAACGCGCCAAGATTCCTACAGGGATTGCTGTGCAAATGCCTGACGCAGGTATGGTAGGTCTAGTGTTCCCACGTAGCGGCAATGCTTTTAAATACGGAATATCACTAACGAATGCTGTTGGAGTAATTGATAGCGATTATACAGGTGAGATTCAAGTGCTGTTGCAGAACCTAGACACGACTGAACCATTTGTGGTCAAAAAAGGGGACCGTGTTGCCCAGCTTCTCTTTATGCCAGTGATGCAAGCACGGTTAGAGATTGTTGACGAGTTGGAAAAAACAGAACGTGGTGCAGGTGGATTCGGTTCTACAGGTAAATAACTGTTTGGTAGAAAGGCTTCTCCTAAGTCATTAGGCTTAGTGGGAAGCCTTTTTATTATTTGATCTTATACGAATTATTTTAAAAAATACCCTTTACGACAATCTTACGTATAAACTGAACAGCTTTTTCGTATATTCTGCTGTGAGTGGACAAACAAAGGAGGAAGTAAAATGCGACTAAGCGAGTTTAGCGGTAAAGAGATTGTAGATGTTGATTATGGAGAAAAACGCGGAGTGATAGCACAATCGGATATGGAAATTAATCCAATAACAGGCGAAATTGCTTCTATTGTCATTTCCAATCATTCTTTTTTTGGGATAGGGAAGAAAAAAGCTGATACGATGATTCCTTGGAGGTCTATTGTACAAATTGGGCCGGATATGATAATTGTACAGTTACAACCTACCCAAAACCATTTCCCACAGGAAACTTCAGTAACGAAACGTTAGGTGTTCGAATAGGATGACGGTAGATTACCGCAGTGCACGACATATACATCGACCGTGAACAAAAAACGGTCCGTCAACTATTTTACATTTTCCATGGGACTCGGAAAAATTCTTTGCGTTTCCAGGTTATCTTGCGTAAAATGTTTGGAAAGGGGAACACGGCATGCTGACGGGAAAACATGTTGCTTTTATTGGCGGTGATGCTCGTCAGCTGGAAGTCATCAAAAAATGCATCCAGCTGGACGCCACAGTTACTCTTATTGGCTTTGATAACTTAGAGAGTAGCTTTACAGGAGCAAACAAAAAACCATTAACATGCGATGTGTTAAAGGATGTTGATGCCCTGATCCTACCTATCGTCGGTACAGATGACAAAGGAATGATTGAAAGCATTTTTTCTACAAAAAGCATTCAGCTATCTAAGGAGCATATTGAAGCTTTACCAGAAAAATGCGTTGTCTATACCGGGATGGCAAAGCCTTATCTCAGAGAACTATTAAAACTGCATAACGTCCCACTAAAAGAGCTATTGAACCGTGATGATGTGGCTATCTACAACTCCATTCCCACTGTGGAAGGAGCATTGATGGTGACGATCCAAAACACTGATATTACGATCCATGGCTCCGAGGTGATTGTTCTCGGATTAGGTCGAGTAGGTATGTCATTAGCTAGAGCTTTGCATGCATTGGGAGCACATGTTAAGGTTGGGACAAAACGTCCGGAACACATAGCACGTAGTAATGAAATGGGCATTGATGCTTTTGATCTGGATGATTTTAAGCAGTATGTTTCAAAGGTAGACATTATCTTTAACACAATTCCGCATTTGATTATTACATCAGACATAATAGCACACATGCCACAGACTGCATTTATCCTAGATATTGCTTCTAAGCCAGGTGGAACTGATTTTCGTTATGCAGAACGTCGAGGAATCAAAGCGATTCTCGCCCCAAGTCTTCCTGGAATTGTTGCACCGAAAACAGCCGGGCAAATCATTGCCAATACCTTAGCGCGACTTCTTTCGGAGCAAGCCGAGAATCAGGGGGGTCATCATGAGCAATCTTAGGGGAAAAACGGTTGGATTTGGGCTAACGGGTTCCCATTGTACCTTGGAAGAAACCATGCCGCAAATTCAGCGCTTAGTAGACGCTGGAGCACGTGTTGTACCCATAGCGAGCCAGACTGTGATGACCACTGATACGCGTTTTGGAACGACTAACCATTGGCAGAACCAATTAAAACAGATTACAGGCGAAGAGATTATCACTACTATTACTGATGCAGAACCGCTTGGACCTTCCAAGCTATTTGACGTTATGGTGATTGCTCCATGCACAGGTAACACCACGAGCCGATTGGCGAACGCACTCACAGATAGCCCTGTTTTAATGGCTGCCAAAGCAACCTTACGCAATCTATATCCAGTCGTCTTGGCGATTTCAACCAATGATGGATTGGGGTTAAATGCGGCAAATATTGCAAAACTTCTAGCCACTAAAAATATTTATTTTGTTCCGTTTGGGCAGGATGCGCCTGACAAAAAACCAAACTCACTGGTAGCGCGAATGGATCTCATCATGGAAACGTGTGAGCTAGCTATTCAACATCGTCAGTTGCAACCTTTGCTTATAGAAAGATTCCATTATTGATGCAGCTAACAGGCTCTTAGGAGGAGAAAAAGATGGAGAACCAACTGAAGGTAAATGTCGCAGTCGTGGGAGCGACAGGAGCAGTAGGACAGCAAATGATTCAGCTTTTGGAGAAACGAAATTTTCCAATCGGTCAACTGAAGCTATTGGCTTCAAAAAGATCGGCTGGTAAAAAGGTACTGTTTAAAGGTCAGGAAGTGACAATTGAAGAGGCAACACCTGATAGCTTTATCGGTGTAGATTTTGCTCTGTTCAGTGCAGGAGGAGCGATCAGTAAGGAATTAGCTCCTCATGCTGTACGTCATGGAGCGGTTGTCATTGACAATACGAGTGCTTATCGAATGGATCCAGAAGTCCCATTGGTTGTGCCCGAGGTTAACATGGATGCAGCGCGCAAACACAAAGGAATCATTGCAAACCCTAACTGCTCTACCATTCAGATGGTTGCGGCATTGAAGCCTCTTTATGACCGTTTTGGAATAGATCGGATTATTGTTTCTACGTATCAAGCTGTATCTGGTGCGGGTGCTCAAGCTATCGATGAGCTGTTGACTCAAACCAGAGATGTTTTAGATGGGAAAGAGCCGGAAGCAAATGTACTGCCAGTATCCAAGCTTCCGGTTCATCATCAGATTGCTTTTAATGCGATTCCGCAAATTGATGTTTTCACAGACAATGGATTTACGTATGAAGAGATGAAGATGGTAAACGAAACAAAGAAAATATTGGGTGACGATCAAGTTTTAGTTGCAGCTACTTGTGTGCGTATTCCTGTAGTAAAAGGTCACAGTGAGTCCGTTTATGTCGAATTAAAAAATGACTATGAACTGGAAGAAGTGAAATCTTTACTAGCACATGCACCTGGTATTGTGCTTGTCGATTCCCCTGAAGAACAAAAATATCCATTGGCTACCGATTCTGCGGATAAGCTTGAAGTTTTTGTCGGTCGTGTTCGCCGAGATTTAACGCATCCACGTGGGATCCATATGTGGGTTGTATCAGATAATCTATTAAAGGGTGCTGCGTGGAACACCGTACAAATTGCCGAGGAGCTTATCAAGGCCAACAGCTAGGAGAGAGGTTTTCATGAAAATACTTGTCCAAAAGTTCGGGGGTTCATCCTTAACAACGGAGGATCATCGCAATCGGGCAATTGGCCACATTGAAAAAGCACTGGCGGAAGGCTTTTCCTTAGTAGTAGTTGTGTCAGCGATGGGGCGTAAGGGTGATCCTTACGCCACTGACACGCTATTACAATTGATCCGTCAAAATGGGGACAGCCTACGAGCGCGCGAAAACGACCTGTTATTGCATACAGGGGAAATTATTTCCGCATGCGTCATATCCAGCATGCTTAATGAGCGAGGCATCGAGTCCACAATTTTAACGGGTGGGCAAGCTAATATCATAACTACTAATGATTTTAATAACGCACAAATCCTTACGATTGAACCTGATCGTATTCAACAAGAGCTTGAGCAAGGGCGTGTTGTCATCGTCCCAGGGTTCCAGGGGCGTACGGAAGATTGGCAAGTGACCACCTTAGGCCGCGGAGGAAGCGATACGACAGCAACAGCACTTGGCGTCGCCTTAAAAGCTGACATGGTTGATATTTTTACAGATGTAAATGGCATTATGACGGCCGATCCACGAATAGTAGACGAGGCTAAGTCACTTCATACCGTCACGTATACGGAGATTTGCAACATGGCGCACTTAGGTGCTAAGGTGATTCACCCACGCGCTGTGGAAATTGCTATGCAAACCAATATTCCAATACGTGTGCGCTCCACATTTTCAGACGAACCAGGAACATTGGTTACCAGTCTACATGAGTTAGGCCGTTTTAATGAATCCTTTAGTGATCGAGTTGTAGTGGGGATAGCTCATGTTCCTAATATTACACAGATCAAGGTATTCTCTAAAGAAGGACAATATGATACCCAGCTTCAGGTTTTTAAAGCAATGGCACAACATAATATCAGCGTTGATTTTATTAATGTAAATCCACTAGGTGTCGCTTATACGGTACACGATCATATGGCTGAAAAGGCGGCGATTATCTTAGCTGACATGGGCTATGAGCCTCAAATAATGCCTCATTGTGCTAAAGTGTCGGTAATTGGCGCTGGCATTGCAGGAGTACCAGGTGTTATGGCTCATATTGTAGAAGCACTTACGAAAGAGGAGATACAAATCCTGCAATCTGCTGACTCACATACAACCATTTGGGTGCTAGTGCATGACGAGGATATGGCTAGGGCTGTGCGGGCATTGCATCAGCAGTTTGATTTGTCTAATGCTCGATTATAGTTATGTAGAGCGGAAGTTAGAGAGCCTATTAAGGAAGAAAGAGGAGAGATGAAAAAACATGGCTATTTTTGGACGTATTGTGACTGCCATGGTAACGCCTTTTAATGACAAGGGCCAAATTGACTGGGATCGCACAGAAAAACTGATCAACTACCTAATAGACACAGGCTCAGAAGCACTCGTGGTAAGTGGTACAACAGGAGAATCACCAACTCTTTCTAAACAGGAAAAGCTTGATTTATTTACTTTTAGTGTACAAAAAGCGAACGGTAGAGTTAAAGTCATCGCAGGTACAGGTTGCAATGATACAGAAGAAACCATTGCTTTCTCAAAAGAAGCAACAAAAACGGGTATAGATGCGATCATGCTGGTGGCTCCTTACTACAGTCGTACATCGCAAGAGGGGTTGTACCAGCATTTTAAGGCAATTAGTGAAGCAGTAGAGCTGCCAATCATGCTATACAATGTTCCTGGACGTACAGGAATTAACGTGACAGCGGACACGACTTTACGTTTAGCTGAACTACCGAATGTAGTATGTATTAAAGAGGCGTCTGGTAATCTTACCCAGATGGCACAGATCATTGAACGTGCACCTCAAGGCTTTGAGCTATATAGCGGTGATGATGGTTTAACTATTCCGGTACTCTCTATTGGCGGAGTTGGAGTAGTAAGCGTAACGAGCCATATAATTGGTTTAGAGATGAAGGAAATGATGGATGCGTTCTTCAAGGGAGATACTTCTAGGGCAGCAGCTCTTCATCGTAAGCTAGTTCCGATCTTTGAAGGTGCATTCAAATATCCTAATCCAACACCAATTAAGGCTGCGCTAAACAAAAAAGGGATTGAGGTAGGCGGTGTTCGTTTACCGCTTGTGGAGCTGACGGACGAAGAAGCTAGCTATATAGATGAATGGCTGTAGATTGCTGCTCTTTAGAAGTTAGCCCTTCTGGTACCTATGAAATCCGTTATTGTATTAGCGTTTTGACAAAATCGCTGGGTATGTCATATCTAAATGACTACTCAGCGATTTTTTGTGTAAAGCATATGTCTTGAGTCAGTATTTTACAGGTAACAAAATGATTTATAAGATTATGGATTGTACGGTCCACCTCTTATTTGTCCCATATCTTTACAAATAATAGAGAGCAGAATTTCAAAGGAAAAAACCGCAAACCCTTTTCAGAGCTGGCGTACTAATGTCTAGATAAATTTATATATATGCTTTTCTTACTTGTATTCCTGTTTTTAATTCGGATATAATAGGGATAAGCGATTTGGGGCGGTTTAATTTGAGGTGTAATTTGACAACTAAATATAGGAGGTACATTCATTGTCTAAGTTGAATCAAAGTGTTCTTATCTTTGCCCTGGGCGGAGTTGGCGAAATTGGTAAGAACATGTACGTAGTAGAGACCGATGAAGACATCGTTGTTATTGATGCTGGTCTCAAATTCCCAGAGGAGGAAATGCTGGGGATTGATATGGTAATACCTGATATTACCTATTTGGAAGAAAATCGTGATAAAGTACGCGGAATTATTATTACACACGGACATGAAGATCATATTGGAGGACTAAGTTACGTATTGCGTCACCTTAATGTGCCGGTATATGCAACAAAGTTAACGCTAGGTCTGATTGATGTCAAATTGAAGGAAGCGGGTATCCTAAATACAACTACTCGTCACTTGATCAATAGTGATTCAGAAGTAAGTCTTGGCAGTACATTAACTGCAACGTTTTTCAGAGTAAATCATAGTATTCCTGATTCAGTCGGCGTTTGCTTAGAAACCCCTGAAGGTTATGTCGTCCATACCGGAGATTTTAAGTTTGATCAAACCCCCGTAAACAATCAAAGAGCTGATCTCGGAAAAATGGCGGAAATTGGGGAACGAGGCGTACTCTGCTTGTTATCAGACAGTACAAACGCAGAACGTCCAGGCTTTACTGGATCTGAAAGTTCAGTAGGGAAAGCGTTAAAAGAAGTTTTTCATAAAGCGGAGGGGCGAATTATCGTTTCCACGTTTGCATCAAACGTTCATCGTATCCAACAAGTTTTTGATGCTGCTGTTCAATACAATCGTAAAGTAACGTTAGTAGGACGCAGTATGATCAATGTTATAACTATAAGTATGGATTTAGGATATTTACATGTACCAGAAGGGGTAATTGTAGATATTGATGAATGTAATAAATTACCATCAGAACAAGTAGTTATTCTGTCAACAGGAAGTCAGGGAGAGCCTATGTCAGCGCTTACCCGCATTGCCCGATCCGCCCATCGGAAAATAGACATGATGCCTGGTGACACAGTAATCATTGCAGCAACACCAATTCCAGGGAACGAGAAATACGTTTCCCGCACCATCGATCACTTATGCCGAGCAGGTGCAGAAGTTATTTATGGAGGACATGGTCCAAATGGTACTGTACACGTATCTGGACATGGAAGCCAGGAAGAGCTACGTTTAATGCTTAACCTGATGAAACCTAAATACTTTATCCCGATTCACGGGGAGTATCGTATGCAGCGTATGCATGCAATACTTGCTGAACAGGTGGGAGTAGCATCTGAGAATATCTTCTTACTCGATAATGGAGATACCGTGGAAATTGCAAAGGGTCAGGCAAGATACGGTCCTAAAGTGCATGCTGGCAACGTTCTTATTGATGGACTGGGCGTAGGCGATGTAGGTAACATCGTTTTACGTGATCGAAAATTATTATCCCAAGATGGAATTCTGGTTGTTGTCGTTACCCTCAGTAAACAACATGGTACTATCGTGTCTGGACCTGATATCATCTCTCGTGGCTTCGTATATGTACGTGAGTCGGAAGAATTGATGGAAGAGGCAAATCGTATCGTAGCCCAAACTCTGCAAAAATGTATGGATGAAAAAGTAAATGAATGGTCATCGCTGAAAAATAATGTAAAAGATACACTTGGACGTTATTTATACGAACAAACACGTAGAAGACCAATGATTTTACCTATCATCATGGAAGTGTAATTCCAGACATGAAGTTAAAGAGTCGAAAATCCTTGTACAGCAAGGGTTTTCGGCTTTTTGTTTTGAAAAAGGTATTTAAACAGCTTCAACTATAAATAAAAAAGAAAGGAGTGGATCATGATACAAGAAAATGGAAGAGTTTAAAACCAGATTTGATGTAGGGAGTAAGTATGATCGTATGAATTCCTATGAGCAGAGAGAAATCATGATTACGAAAACACACGAGCTATTTTCGGATAGTGGAGGGGATATCTTAGTAGATAATGTCAACATCCCAACTAATAGGTCAAATAATAAATGACTGTTATGATTGCTAGTTAACCTGACTCTATATATCATCAAGTCGCTGTAGACAGATCATTCTATATGATTTATTATATACAGAAAAATTATATAATGTAAATATATTACAAAAATAACTTTCGTTAACGAAGCTAGTCAGACCTGAGTAATGCACCTATGTTCATGCATATGGAAGGAATATTTAAAAAAGAAGCTTGTCTAATCCTTTTTGAAATCTTTTATAAATAATGAAGGGAGCTGAACTAGAATAGAATGAAATTGTAAGAGGGATTCAATAAGGAGGAGGGAGGGGGGGACTGATGGCTCAGAATGATCATGAAACACAAAGTGATTTACCTAGTACGCTAGCCAAGCCGGCAAGACGAGCACTCGAAGGGGCAGGCTATTTCCGGCTAGAACAATTTACACTACGAAGTGAAGCCGAGGTGATGAAGCTACATGGTATGGGTCCAAAAGCAATGGATCAAATCCGTCGCGCTTTAGCCGACAAGGGATTATCATTTGCCAAAGAGATTTGAGCTGTGGATACATTTGGCTTCGATTCAGTAAAAATAGGCTCATTGTATGGCTATCAGGATCTCAAGCTCAGCTTAAAAGATTTTTCATACAACAAACAAGGGGACTGTGAGGTTTGTCGGTATGAAATGATCCTGTATTAGCTGAAAAATTAGTTGTAGCTAGTGTAAGGAAAATAGCTTATTTCCCCTTTTACTCAGTGAAAATTAACGAGTGCCTGCCTGCATTTGAAAACATAAAATCCAAGCCTACTTATGCTAATTCATTAGTAGGCCTAGGTCATTGTACAGAATGCAGCTATTCAAAAGCTATATGATTTGACGCAGCTTTATATAGGATAATCACATTTTTAAGTATGGGCTAATTCACGCAAAAACAATTGCGGATACTCTGTGACGATTCCATCAGTATCTACCTTGATATTTTCTATAAAACTTCCACTTTGATAGGTAAAAATCGATTCAGTTTGGTTTGTTTTCATCAGAGTATAGGTCTGTTTTACCTGACGATAACATAGATCGGGTACCGATATGTAAACTACAGAGATTTCCTGTGAAGTAGAGAGGGTATGCTCTAAGCGATTGATAGGGAGTGTATTCGTAAATGGGGTACAGGATATGTCGATATCAATACATCCTGCTAAAGCGGAGATGACCTTTCCATGCGCATCCCGCCATTCTCCTTTCCCATTAGAGGTCAGTATCAGGGATTGTTCTTTGCCAATACACTGTATGGTTACTTTGCGGACGATCCAATTCGTGTCAAGAATAATTTGATATTGTACACGAAAAATTGCACCCTTGTCTGTCTTTCCAATTACTAAACTGTCAACCGTTATTTTGTGATCGTCTTTTACTAATCGCAAATGTTCATAGCCGCTTCCGATGATTGGTCTCCAAAAAATATCTGTTGCTGTTGCCATAATACGTCCTCCTATAAGCTAATTTCACTACCTTTTCCTAATAAGAATGCAAGTAAAACGAGCAAATCGTAGAGATTGATACTTTAGCTTTAGTTATCTATCTATTTAGAATTGTACCATTAAATAGATGGTGTTTTTAAAAAAACGTAAGCCTACTTGCTTTTTTATCTACGCAAATTCATTTTCTCTGTAATTTCATGAACTGAATCTATTAGAAATTCAAAACTGTAAATAGCTAAGACGTAAGAATACGGAATGAAAGGGATGTGAATAATATGTAGACAAAAAATAAAATTGTTTGTTATAATCCAAACAAATAATAACTACGTTTAGTTTTATAGGGATCTTCATTCACAAGCAGCAGTTCTAACGAATTTCCGTGGGCATCCTGTAAAAAAACGGAATGGGGAGTAGAACAACCTTTATTATGGGAGGGAAGCAAATGGCAAAGGCACTATACATCAGTATGTTGGGAGAAGGTCATGTAAACCCAACGTTAGGGCTAGTAACAGATTTAGTAAAGCGCGGGGAGCAGATTGTCTATTATTCGTCCAATCATTTTCAAGAGAAAATTGAACAAACAGGAGCTATATTTCGGCCTGTGGATCAAAGGGCGCAAGAAATACTTCAAGAAATTAGTAATCTGATTAATTCACAACCGGTGGAGTTTTTCCTGCAATTTCTAAATGCCATGGAAATGATAACGGATACCATACAAAACGAAATTACGAATGAGACATATGACTATCTCTTATACGATGCACAAACGATGGTAGGTACCTGGATTGCTCACCAATGTAAGTTATTATCCATTGCTACTTGGACTACATTTGCATTTTCAAATGATCCTCATGAAAATATGACACTAACAGACTCAGATGATGAAAAAAGGAAGCTAGAGAGGCTGGATACGCTTCAAAATTTTTTACAATTGGAAAAAATACAAGAATGTAAAAAGCAATTAGAAAACAAATATAAAGTTCCATTTCCGGGATTTTTTTTATCGAATCCTGGGCCAGTTGATTTAAATATTGTGTTCACTTCTTCTTATTTCCAGAGAAATAGTGAGCAGTTTAATGACAACTATATTTTTGTAGGTCCTTCCATACCAGATAGCAGTCACCTTGGTGATTTTCCCATTGATGAGTTAACAGGAAAACAAGTCATCTTCATCTCTATGGGAACGATCGTAAACCAACAGCTAGAGCTTTATCAAAAATGCTTTACGGCTTTAAAAGACGTAGATGGTAAGGTAGTACTTAGCATTGGAAAGAATACAACAATGGAAGAATTAGGGGATATACCAGATAACTTTATTGTGCGTCATTATGTTCCTCAAATAGATGTATTACGTCACACAAATGTGTTTATTAGCCATTGTGGGATGAATAGCATAAGTGAATCACTTTATTTTGAGGTACCGTTAGTTATGCTGCCCATTGTTAATGATCAACCTATGATAGCACAACGGGTGAAGGAGCTTGGAGCAGGGGTTTTGTTAGATTTTGAAAATCTATCATCAGAGGATATTAAACAAGCTGTTCACGAGGTTTTAGAAAATCCGATTTATCAGGAAAAGGCAAAAAAAATCAGTCAGTCATTTCATAAGTCTGGAGGACGTCAAAGGGCAGCGGATGAAGTGTTCAAATTTACTCGTACCATAACAAAAAGGTAATTTATTTGTAACCGATGTGGAATAAAATTTTGGGCGGGATGAATTTAAAATGATCATATAAGTCTGATAAATAAGTCTTTTAGTTCCATCTCGAATAGGACGTACTGATCAGACTGCTGATTAAATCGCTTCGATCTAGCCAGTTGATTTGGCTGCAATATGACATGCGATCATTTGAAGCGACAGAAATGGTTAAGGGTGAATAAATGTAGAAGTCAGGCAGGTAGTCTAATCATTTCTTCTTAAAGAGGCATAAAATATATGGCCTGTGGGAACAGGGATACAGTATGAACGACCTGTCAAGATTTCGTTGACGGGTCGTTGTTTTTAGAATAAGAAGTTAACCTGAAAAAGTAATAATAAAAGCTGTACCGAGGTATGTGAAATGCTAATGAAGGAGTACAAACAGCATCACATGTGATATACTGTCCTTTTGGCGTCATGGTAAAAAGAAGGAATCGTTCTGTACAAAAAGGAGAATCTTGTATGAGAAAAGCAAGAGGGTTTATTTTGATGGTAGCAGCAATGCTTCATTGCGTTACGTTCGGTGCAAATTCCGTCTGGGCAGAATCTACTAAGCAGATTGATGTATTGGTCGACACCAAACTGCTTAGAAGTGCCGGAGCAGTCATCAAGGGAACTACATTTGTAACATTAGATACGTTACGTAACGATTTCCGATTTCATGTATACTACGAGCCCCAAACAAAACGTATTTCAATCCTATCTTCAAAAAAGGAAATCGTAATGAAGGTAGAAGATAATGCCTATCTCGTAAATGGACATAAGCTGTTTATGGAGGAAGCCCCTCGAATCAAAGACTCTTCCATACTGGTACCATTGCGGGTTATTTGTGAAAACATGGGTTTTTCTATTTCACAGGATTCCGTTTCGAAAGCTGTAAGCACCCATTTTGTATCCGAAAATGACCTACAATTCGAGAATAAAGAACTGAAAATCAACAGAAATCATACAAACGTATCGATACAATATCCGCAATTAAAATGGCTTTCTTCCAATGTAGAAATTCAACGGAAAATAAACGATCAGCTAGAAAAGGTTGCACTTGAAACCTTTGAAATGGGTTCTCAAGCTTCTGTGGAGATTAGAGAGGGTGAAAATCCTTATGATTACTCACTTGATTACGAGATTACCTATAATCAAAACGGATTCATTAGCGTCGTTTTTGATCAGTATACATATACGGGTGGAGCACACGGAATGGTTGATCGGGTTGCTTACACAATCGATATCAAAACAGGTAAAATTCTTTCACTGCAAGACCTTTTCAAAGAAAACCCTGATTATAAAGTAGAGATTTCACAACAAATAAAGAGACAATTTCAACAAAAATATGGGTATTTACTAACACCGTTTGAAACGATTAATGAGCAACAAGCGTTTTATATCAAAGGAGATTCCGTAATCATTTATTTTGGCTTATATGAATATACTCCTTATGCTGCTGGGATTCCTGAATTTGCTCTCCCGCTTGCTTCCCTTTTAAAAGGATCAATGGTCTCTAGATAGCAGATACATGCCTTATCTTACAAAAATGTAATATTGATGAAAGGATATTCAATGTTACATTGGCTAAAACTCCCTTATACTGATCGCAAGAGAATTCGTATAGAGGAGAATGAAAATGAAGAAGGCAATTATTGGAATCTTAGTTTTCTTGATCGTTTTAGGCGGTTTGTATTATCTTTTTGAAGACAATCGATTCAAAAAAATAGGTGCAGACCTTTATTATGTTCAGATCATTGGAGAAGGTAAACAAGTGTCAAATACAGACTTGTACGAATATACGTTAACTGGATATGATAAGGACGGAATGGAAAAGACGATTACATTTACTGGTCTTAAACAATTGCGTCAAAAGGCGTATCTTAAAGTGTATGTGAAGCCTGATCAAGTAGTTTCTTATACTGAGGTACAAATATCAGAGATTCCTGCTAAGGCAAGCGAAAAATTAAATAAAGGCTTAGAGAGTAAATAGACGATAAAAACACTCCTGTCATGGATGATTGGCTGAATGTGCCATCAAATATGAAAGGAGTGTTTTTTTACAAGGATTTGACTCATGTGAAACAATTTTATAAGCAGGCTAGCTTTTCCATCAATGCATGAATTCGGTAGGGCTAACCCATACTACAACTAGCAGAAAGGAGGTCGTTAGCCAGATGGATCCTAAAGATTATTTGCGTAAGCCCCCATTTACAATGAATAGAACCAATAATGAGGAGAGTCCTCAAACACCCCAAATACAACCAGACCGCTCAAGATCTCAAGAGCAGCCAGATACGCCAGCACCACAGCAGGAGCCTTCAGATGAGGTTAAAAAACGTCTAATAGACAATATTACTCAGCTTGGCCAGACTAACGTACCTCAATTGGAAAGCAATATTTACTGCCTAACAATCATCGGCCAAATAGAGGGGCATATTCAATTACCCCCTCAGAATAAAACAACGAAATACGAGCATATCATTCCCCAATTGGTGGCAGCAGAACAAAACCAAAAGGTTGAAGGTGTTATGGTTATCTTAAATACAGTGGGTGGCGATGTTGAAGCCGGTCTTGCTTTAGCCGAAATGATTTCATCCTTATCAAAGCCTGTTGTTACCCTCGTACTTGGTGGTGGGCATTCTATCGGTGTGCCAATCTCTGTTGCAGGTGATTACTCCTATATTGCTGAGACAGCGACAATGACAATCCATCCGATTCGATTAACGGGGCTTGTTATTGGTGTACCACAAACCTTTGAGTATCTGGATAAAATGCAGGATAGAGTAGTTTCATTTGTCGCTCGTAATTCGGATATTACAGAGGAGAAATTCCGTGATCTCATGCTACGTACAGGTGAATTAACCCGAGATATTGGAACGAATGTAATTGGCTCTGATGCGGTTAAATATGGCTTAATTAATGAAGTAGGTGGACTTGGGAAAGCGTTAAAGAAACTAAATGAACTTATTGAGGAAAAACGTAATAAAGAGGGTGTGCTTCAATGATTATTTACTCTGTTATGCCAATGGAGCTCATATTTGATAACCAGGAGCAGGTGGAAAAGCAGCAAATTCAGGAAATCCAAATGGGAGCGGCAGTCATGCTGGTAGAGCCTATTAATTCCTATGAAGGAAAAATTGTCCGTCTGATTAGTCCTAACCCTCATGACTATGTCAATCCAGCCTATGCACCTGGGCAAACAGTTAAATTTCGTCCTTCATTTGATTAATAAAGGAATTTTGTTAGTAGTTTGTATTTGTAACAATTTCCTGTGGTATACTAATTAAGATAGCAAAAACAGCCGGACGCACCAACTCCGGCTGTTTTTGTTCCCTTAAAGCAGGGATTCTCGCTGTCAAAAGGGAATGTTACAAGGGGACTGGAAAAGCAAAAGTAATCATACGTAAAGGAGGCAAGCGTGCCATGAGTAGAAGAAAGAGAAAAACATCCCCATCGGCATGGGCCTCGATCATTAAGCTGGAACTGATTGGTCTTATTATAATCTGTCTCAGTGTGATCGGTCTTTTGGAGAGTGGTTGGTTAGGTCAAAGAGTCCTTTCCTTTTTATTTCGCATGTTTGCAGGATCATGGGATTTTCTGATACCTGTTGCCCTTATTGTGATTTCTGTATATATGATGTTCGTTCGAAAACTCCCCAGAATGAGTCCAAGAATGTTCGGTTTTTTCATCATTTTCATGGGAATTCTATTATGGGACCATCTGCTGTTATATGAGCTTTTATCCGGTAATGGACGTTTCGATCAAAATATGATTCAGCTCACCTGGGAGAGAATTTTAGAGGATCAGAAGCAGAGAGTATCGACCGTAAGCGTCGGCGGGGGAATGATCGGAGCTATTTTATTTACAGTAACCAATGCGTTAATTGGCACAGTTGGAACGGGTCTTGTTGTTGGCCTCTTCTTTTTGATAGGCATCATGTTTATCTTCCAGGTTTCCTATGTAGATCTGTTCAATATCATTCGAGGCAAGCTGTCCGCAGGTTATATGAAAACAAAGCAATCAGTTAAAGAATCTATGCAGCTTTTACAAGAAGAAAAAGAAAAGAAAAAATCAGAGGAAAAGCTCGGGAATGGATCAAACTTGGAGCATGCTAGTTCGATAGAGGCTCCACCGCCAGTGATTGTAGATAACAGTACCCCTTGGGAAGAGCAAATGGATAGTGAACCAGCGATGGTCTCACCTGTGATAAAAGATTTCACAGAGCGAGTAGAGACTCTCCCAGAGCAGGAAATGACAAATCTGCCAAACAAAACAGAAACATCAGCCAAGATCACGATTAAAACAAAGGCTGATTCTCAAGGAGAAGATATGCCGGATGTGACGGTAAATTTTCAAACAGAGGATAGTCAGCTTGAAAGTACTTATATAATCCCTGATTTGTCCATGCTATCAAGACCGAAGAACACTGGTCAACAAAAAGACGTAGATCATGCCTCAAATGCGGCTAAGCTAGTGCAAACGCTGAAAAGCTTTGGTGTGAGCGCTATTGTCTCTGAAATCCATCGCGGTCCAGCCGTAACACGTTATGAGGTACAACCTGCTACTGGGGTAAAAGTAAGTCGTATCGTAAGTTTAACAGATGACTTAGCCTTAGCCTTAGCAGCAAAAGACATTCGAATTGAGGCTCCTATACCCGGCAAATCTGCCATAGGTATTGAGGTTCCCAATAGTGAGATTTCGTTGGTAACACTGCGAGAGGTTTTAGAAAGTCCACAATGCAAAGATTCAGAAGCCAAATTAACTGTAGCTTTAGGACGCGATATTTCTGGTGAGCCGATTTTGGCAGATTTAGCAAAAATGCCCCATTTATTGGTGGCTGGAGCTACAGGAAGTGGTAAATCAGTATGTGTTAATGGGATTATTATGAGTATTTTATTGCGCGCAAAACCGAACGAAGTGAAATTAATGATGATAGATCCGAAAATGGTAGAACTTAATGTTTATAATGGTATACCACATTTGCTAGCGCCTGTTGTAACTGATCCAAAACGTGCTTCTGTAGCTTTAAAAAAAGTAGTGGTAGAAATGGAAAGACGTTACAATTTGTTCTCTAAATCGAATTGTCGCAACATAGAAATGTACAACCAGATGGTGAAAAACGCAGAACAAGGGCAACATACGGCTCCCCTCCCTTATATCGTTGTAATAGTGGACGAGCTGGCCGATTTAATGATGGTAGCTCCAGGAGAGGTAGAAGATGCCATCTGTCGATTAGCCCAGATGGCTCGCGCAGCTGGAATTCATCTTTTAATTGCGACCCAGCGGCCTTCTGTTGACGTCATTACAGGTGTGATAAAGGCGAACATTCCATCGCGAATTGCCTTCGGAGTTTCGTCTATGGCTGATTCCCGAACGATTTTAGATATGGGAGGCGCAGAAAAATTACTTGGGCGAGGAGACATGCTTTTCTTACCTATGGGAGCCTCCAAACCAACCCGCGTACAAGGGGCTTTTGTTGCAGATAAGGAAGTTGAAGATGTCGTATCCTTTGTGAAGGAACAGCAGGAAGCAAAATACAGTGAAGAAATGATTCCCGAGGAAATAAGCGAGGAGCCACAAATGGTCATGGACGATGAAATGTATGATAAGGCCGTACAGGTTGTGGCAGAAGCTCAGACAGCATCAGCCTCTCTATTGCAACGAAGACTGCGTGTTGGCTATACGAGAGCTGCTCGGCTTATAGATATGATGGAGGCCCAAGGAGTTGTTGGTCCGTACGAGGGGAGTAAACCACGAGAGGTACGAATTCCACGACCATCATCTGAATCACAAATCTCTTAAAAAGGTTTTTTATGTTAAAGAGTAAGAAAACTAACATATTCCGAATGATAGAATAAAAAATTCGCTTGCATATCGCTTCTTACATGGGGTAAAATTTCTACGGGCTGGCGAAAATATTGGAATCATGTCGAAAATGGGTGTTTTTTCCTTAATAGGAATTGGTAGAGAACAAAATAAACAAATTATCGTTTTTTATTTATGAAGTGCTCTCTCCAAGCTCCTGAATCATCACCCAAATTTGATAGTCTGATATTTTCTTGTCTACATAAAAACTGATAATTGGGGGTATCACAAGCATGAAAAAGATCCTATCTGTTCTTTCCGTGGCAACCCTGAGTCTTTCACTAGTGCTAACTGGTTGCGGTAAAGCTCAACCAACTGAGCCTAGTAAAGAAAGCGCTTCTCCAGCGGCAGAAAAGAAACTTTCTGCAAAGGTTGGTATGGTTACTGACGTTGGTGGTGTTAACGACAACTCCTTTAACCAAAGTGCATGGGAAGCTCTACAGAAACTAAACAAAGACACAGGCATTGAAACAAACTATGCTCAAAGTAATGGCGATGCTGACTACGTACCAAACTTGAACAACTTTGTTAAGGAAAAATGGGATCTAACATGGGGTATTGGTTTCATGATGGCTGAACCAATTAAGAAAATTGCTGACCAAAACCCAGATTCGAAACTAGCGATCATCGACGCGCAAGTTGATGCTCCAAACGTAGCATCCGTATTGTTCAAAGAGCAAGAAGGTGCTTTCTTGGCAGGTGTTGTAGCTGCTGAAATGTCGAAAACCAAAAAGATTGGTTTCGTAGGCGGTGTTAAAATTCCTGTTATTGAACGTTTTGAAGCTGGTTTCCTTGCTGGTGTAAAAGCCGCTAATCCGGAAGCTCAAGTAATATCTATCTACACAGGTGCATTTGATAAGCCAGACCAAGGTAAATCCACTGCTTCTGGTATGTATGCACAGGGTGTAGATATCATCTTCCATGCTTCTGGTGCTACTGGTGACGGTGTATTCAACGAAGCTGCTGATCGTAAGAAAAAAGGCGAAAATGTTTGGGTTATCGGTGTAGACAAAGACCAATCTCTTAACTTTGGTAACGAAATCACTTTAACTTCTATGGTGAAAAAAGTAGACGAAGCTGTTTACAAAGTTTCCAAAGATATGGCTGAAGGCAAATGGGAAGGTGGAAAAGTTGTTAACCTAGGTATCGCTGAAGACGGCGTAGGTTTAGCATCTACTTCTACTATCAATGTGCCAGCTGAAGTTCTGAAAAAAGTTGATGAATTTAAAGCAAAAATCGTAAGTGGCGAAATTAAAGTTCCAGAAAAAGCTGTTAAGTAATTGATCTAGTTATTTTATTTGTTGAAGAAAATAAGCAACAAGGCTAGTTTCATGACTAGCCTTGTTGTTGCCTTGTACAGAGTTACTTGTGGATTATTACCCAGAAAAACGGGGTGAGTGAAATGAAAGACGTAAAAACTGTAGTAGAAATGCGCGGAATAACGAAGCGCTTTCCAGGAATTATTGCAAATGATAATATTCAACTTAAAGTAAAAAAGGGCGAGATTCACGCGCTCTTAGGTGAAAATGGTGCAGGTAAATCCACTCTAATGAATATTCTATTTGGGTTGTATCAGCCTGATGAGGGTGAGATTTTACTTAATGAAACACCAGTGAAAATCACCAGTCCAAATGTTGCTAACGAATTGGGTATTGGAATGGTTCACCAACACTTTATGCTTGTCGAACCGTTTACCGTTACGGAAAATATTATTCTAGGAAAAGAACCAAAGAATGGTTTGAAGATAGATATCAATTCAGCGGCTAAAAAGGTACAAGCACTATCTGAACAGTATGGGCTCAAGGTTGACCCGTATGCAAAGATTGAAGACATCTCAGTAGGGATGCAACAACGCGTTGAGATTCTTAAAACCTTGTACCGCGGAGCTAATATCCTCATTTTTGACGAACCAACGGCTGTTCTTACACCGCAGGAAATTTCCGAGTTAATAGAGATTATGCGTAATTTGGTTAAAGAAGGAAAAACGATTATCTTAATCACCCATAAGCTAAAAGAGATTATGGCAATTTGTGATAGTGTCACCATTATTCGCCGTGGTAAGACTATCGACTCTCTAGCTATTAAAGATACGAATCCAGATGAATTGGCTTCCAAAATGGTTGGGCGTGACGTAACGTTTTCTGTAGATAAAAAGCCTGCTAATCCTAAAGAAGAAAGTCTATCTGTGAAAAATGTAACAGCAATGGGTAATCGTGGAGTTAATGCCCTAAATAAAATCAGCTTTGATGTTAAGGCTGGTGAAATTCTTGGAATTGCGGGAGTTGACGGCAACGGTCAGTCTGAATTGATTGAAGTGTTAACGGGGCTACGTAAGTGTCAGGAAGGCTCAGTAACTCTAAATGGTAAGGACCTAACCAATAAAACTCCGCGTTTTATTTCTGAATCAGGACTATCTAATATACCAGAGGATCGACATAAGCATGGTTTAGTTCTCGATTTTAACATGGCTGAAAACATTGTTCTAGAGACTTATTTCCACCCTGAATTTAATAAAAATGGATTTTTGAATTATGATGCGATTAACAAACATGCAGAAAAGCTTATTGAAGAATTCGATGTTCGTACGCCAGGGATACATACACTAGCACGCGCTCTGTCGGGTGGTAACCAACAGAAAGCGATTATTGCACGTGAAGTGAACAAGAATCCTGATCTGTTGATTGCAGCTCAGCCGACACGCGGGCTGGATGTAGGTGCGATTGAATTTATTCATAAACGCCTAATTGAACAACGCGATAAGGGAAAAGCGGTTCTACTCATTTCGTTTGAGCTGGATGAGATACGCAATGTTTCCGATCGGATCGCTGTTATTTATGAAGGTGAAATCGTTGGTATTGTTGATCCGAAAACAACGAGTGAACAAGAGCTCGGGTTGATGATGTCAGGTGGAAAACGCATTCAAGGAGGCGAACAGGATGAATAGTGTATTTAAGATTTTTACGAAGGATTCTTTCATCGTTCCTGTTGTTGCGATTCTGCTTGGACTCATCGTCGGGGCGATTGCGATGCTAGCAGGTGGATTTGATCCATTGTTAGCCTATGGTTCTCTGGTCAAGAAAGTATTTGGTGACGCCTATAATTTTGGTGAAACGATTCGCCAGATCACCCCTTTAATTTTTAGTGGACTGGCTGTTGCTTTTGCTTTCCGTACTGGTCTTTTTAACATCGGAGTAGAGGGTCAATTCATGATGGGTATGATTACAGCTGTTTACCTCGGTGTAAAGCTGGACTTACCTGCCTATATTCATGCTCCATTAACCATTATTGTTAGTACAATTGTCGGTGGGCTGTGGGCGGCTTTTGCAGGTTGGTTAAAAGCTGCACGTGGTGTCCACGAGGTTATTACTACAATCATGATGAACTGGATTGCTTTGTATATGGTGAACTTTATTCTGGTGACTACATTGGTTCCAGAAGGACAACAGCGTTCTGAAAATATTAAGGAATCAGCGTCTATTGCAATTGGCTGGCTGTCTCAAATGTTTGAAAGTGCACGTATGCATTGGGGAACATTACTTGCTCTTGTTTTAGCTCTCCTTTTCTATATTGTTCTTTGGAAAACAAAAACAGGCTTTGAGCTTCGTGCGACAGGCTTTAACCCGCATGCGGCACAATATGCTGGTATGAATGTAAATAATAACGTTATTAAAGCTATGTTTATTTCAGGTTGTATGGCAGGTATGGGTGGAGCCGCTGAAATTCTAGGGGTGTTCCATTATCAAGCTATTATGGCCGCTCAGCCTGGGTATGGCTTTGATGGAATCGCAGTTGCATTAATTGGTGGTAATACTCCAATTGGGGTAGTATTAGGTGCTATTTTATTTGGAATATTGTCCTTTGGAGCAAATGGAATGAAGATGGGAGCAGGCGTACCTGTAGAGTTAATTCGTGTGGTAATTGCCTCTGTAATCTTCTTCGTTGCCGCTCATGGTATTGTAAGATTTATTTTAAAACCTGTTTTATCTAAGAAGAATAAGAAGGAGGTGCTGTAAAGATGCAATGGCTAACCATTGGTGGCGATCTCTTACATGACACGATCGTATTTTCCACAGCCCTCATTTTCGCGGCACTTGGCGGTGTTATTTCTGAACGTTCTGGGGTAGTTAACATTGCGCTGGAAGGCCTCATGGTAATGGGAGCTTTCATTGGAGCGGTTGTTACTTACTTTATGGAGCCAGCGCCGTACGCACCTTGGATTGGTTTAATCGCGGCTTGTATTGGTGGTATTATTTTTTCCCTGCCACATGCAGCGGCTTCGATTACGTTTAAATCCAATCAAGTAGTAAGTGGTGTTGCTCTTAACTTCTTGGCAACAGGTTTGGCAGTATATCTTACCAAAATCATTTTTGATGGTGCTGGTCAAACCAAAACATTGAGCGTTGTATTTTCCAAATGGGACATCCCGTTTTTAAGTGAAATTCCTTTCTTGGGCCGTGCTTTGTTCCAAGCATATCCTACTAGTTATTTGGCATTTATCACAGTGGCAATCGTTTGGTTCGTACTGTTTAAAACTCAGTTTGGCTTAAGACTTCGCTCTGTAGGGGAACATCCGCGTGCCGCTGATACAGCCGGTATTAATGTATTTCGTGTTCGTTACATTGCGGTTATGCTGAGTGGAGCTTTGGCAGCGTTGGGTGGAGCAACTGTTGCTTTAACAACAACATCAAACTTCTCTCACAACACGATTTCTGGTCAAGGTTTTATTGCACTTGCAGCGATGATTTTTGGTAAGTGGCATCCAGTAGGTGCTATGGGAGCAGCTCTGTTTTTCGGATTAGCTCAAGCTGTTAAAACACTTGTACAAGTATTTGGACTTACCAAATACATTCCAGTTGAATTTATCTACATGTTGCCATACGTATTGACGATCTTGGTACTTGCTGGTCTTGTTGGTAAATCACGTGCTCCAAAAGCAAGTGGTGAACCATATGAAACAGGTTCTCGTTAGTAAACGGTATTTATCTATTTCTAATAAGAATCTACATGTATTTGAAGGTAAATCTAGCTAAAAAATCAATGGCCACCTTTCCGTCCGGAAGGGTGGTTTTTCTTGTTCGGCTACTTTTTACCAGTAATTATGCATAGATACCCTTTTGTAACCTATGGGATAATGGGACAAGTTTGACTTGGATAAGGAGGATATTTACATGAACAGATTACGAAGGAGTACGAGCCGATGGTTAGTAAGGAGTCTGGTGGGTGCTACCTTGTTATCCATTTCCTGGATTAACCCTATACAAGTACAGGCTGCTTCTGTGCCACGTGTTTTCCTTATGGTAGATGGAAAGGGTTTAAAAACAGATGTAGAACCACAAATTGTGAATAATCGTATGCTGGTACCGATTCGTGCTGTTTCAGAAGCTACTAAGGCACAAGTTACTTATCAGGCATCAACGAAGCAAGTAGTTATTAAGACAAAAACAAACGAATTCACTTATAGGGTGAATCAAAAAACAGCTTGGGGGAATGGAAAAAAGCATAGCCTAGATGTTTCCCCTATAGTAAAGGAAGGACGTATTTTAGTCCCTTTACGTTCGATAAGTGAATTATTAGGCTATCAGGTAAATTATAATGAACAAGCGAAGGTAGCGATGGTGGCTACTAAAACCTCTCCAGCAACTTATACGGTACAGGCCGGGGACTCGTTATGGTCGATTAGTCAAAAATTTGGTGTGCCTATTTCGGCGATACAGAATGCTTCTCGTCTAACAAAGGAAGAGATACACCAGGGAATGACGCTGACTATTCCAGTCATTAGTATGTATAATCAGACATGGAAACCATTAGACATACAATCTAAGCAGCAATATCTAGGGAACATTGATCAACCCTTAGCCCCCAAGCAAAGTGTCTTCCCCTTGCAAAAAGGTACATGGTATGAACAGGTTTACAATACATATGGGGATGAACGAACATGGGGCGCAGATGCTCAGGGTAGAAATCATGAAGGCATTGATATAATGGCTTTTCATGGAGTCCCTGTCTTTTCATCAACGAATGGAGTCATTAATCGCTTAGGGTGGAATAGCATGGGAGGATGGAGAGTTAATATTACACATTCCTCTGGCAAGTATCGGGTGTACTATGCCCATTTGAGCGCTTTTGCTCCCGAAATAAAGGTGGGTAGTTCTGTTAAAGCAGGTCAGTTAATAGGCTTTGTAGGCGATACAGGGTACGGGCCGATGGAAACTTCAGGTATGTTTTCTCCTCACCTGCATTTTGGCCTGTACAGCAATCAGACAGGTAAAGCTGTTAATCCTTATTTTTTCCTTAAATATCTGGAAACGATTGAAATCCAATCGACGAAGTAAAAGCATATGATATATGCCATACTTATATCCTAGACAGGGAATGGGTACACTACTTTGAGATAAAAAGCATAAGGGGTGTATCAAAATGTGGGAATGTCCATACTGTGGGTTTGTAAATGGTCATGTGTTTTTGGACAATCAATTACATGGCATTCTCTGCTTAAATCCGGACTGTGGTCGTTTTGACTCTAGCGATACTAGTGTGGAGATGCTTAGCGATTGGGATACAAGTGATTTTTAAGGAAGGGCATTACAGAAAAGGCTGTTGAGTTTTTCGCTCATCAGTCTTTTTTGTTGGAATGAACTACGATGTATAAGAGTACAGTTGTGTGGCATACATTTGATGTAATCATTTTGCTGAAAGCTACCTATTTTGGGTAAAATAAAGAATAGGTACGTAAATAAGGAGGGAGACGAATCATATGGCTGAAAAGGCACAGGAGATTGCTTTTACGAAATCTCAGGTAAATGGCATGAATCTACATATTTTACAGACCGAAAAGTTTAAATCAATTACGATGATCGTAAACATTGAACAGGAATTAACGGAGGAAAATGCATCGAAAACCGCTTTGCTTGCCATGGTGTTAAAGCGTGCAACAGCTCGTTTTCCTGAACCTCAAAAGCTTCGTCAGCATCTTGATTATTTGTATGGGGCTATTTTTGACGTTGATGTAGCCAAAAGAGGGGAGCGCCAAGTCCTCCAGCTATATATGGAGGTTCCAAATGAAAAATATGTAAGCGAAAGCCAGTCATTAGTTGAAGACGCGATAGAGTTTGTTGGCGATATCCTTACTCGCCCCTATTTGGTTAACGATCAGTTTGACAGCACATATGTTGAAGCAGAGAAAAAATCCTTAACGAAAAAAATTGAAAGCATCGTTAATGATAAAATGAGATACGCAAATCAACGGATTACGGAAGAGATGTTTAAGGGTGAACCATATGCTATTTCTGCATTCGGCACAATAGATAACGTTACAAAGCTAGATGCCGCTTCACTTACTGATTATTATCATCAAGTTATAAATAATAACCCTCTTGAAATCTTTGTAGTGGGCGATGTGAAGGAAGAGGAGATTACCGCTTTATGTAAGAAGCATCTTCAGCTACCCTCCCAGCATAAAAGCCATCTAAACATTCAGCAGGTCTCTAAGCAGGTTACTGAACAAAAAACAATTGTAGATCGCATGGATGTAAATCAGGCTAAGCTAAACATAGGATGCCGTACCAATATTGTATATAAAGACGATGATTATCCTGCTTTGCTTGTGTATAACGGGATTTTAGGTGGATTCCCACATTCCAAGCTCTTTTTAAATGTACGTGAAAAGGCTAGCTTGGCTTATTATGCCGTGTCTCGTTTGGAAAGCCATAAAGGCGTAGTAATGATGATGTCAGGTATTGATGTCAATAATTATGAAAAAGCGGTCACCATCATCAAGGAACAGATGACGATGATGGAAAATGGCGAGATTAGTCAGGAAGAAATGGATATGACGAAAGCTACCTTGTACAATCAATTTAAAGAATTGCTTGATAGCGGTAGAATGATGGTCGATTTTGCCTATAACGGAGTCATAAGCGGCAGAAACCGTGATTTACAAACCCTGCTGTCTGAGATTGAAAAAGTGAACGTGCAGGATGTTGTCCATGTAGCTAAAAAAATTGAACTCGATACGATTTATCTACTACGCGATAAGAAGGGTGGGGAATAGGGTGAAAACAGTAACATTTGATCAGTTAAATGAAACACTCTATCATGAAAAACTGCCAAACGGCTTATCAGTCTATTTGTTGCCAAAGGAAGGCTTTAGCAAGACCTATGCCGTTTTTACAACCCGCTATGGTTCAAATGATAGCCATTTCCGATTAAATAACCAGGAGACCATCAATGTACCTGATGGTATTGCCCATTTTTTGGAGCATAAGCTATTTGAAAAGGAAGATCGTGACGTATTTCAGGATTTTTCCCGAAACGGTGCTTCTTATAATGCATTTACCAGCTTTAACCGGACAGCTTACCTTTTTTCTTCTACGGATAAAGTAGAGGAGAATTTGAAGATATTACTGGATTTCGTACAGGAACCTTATTTTTCTGAAGCAAGCGTTGAAAAAGAAAAAGGAATTATTGGTCAAGAAATTCAAATGTACGATGATAATCCGGATTGGAAAGTATATGTTAATTTGTTGAAAGCCATGTATCAAAAATATCCGGTACGAATCGAGATCGCTGGAACAATCGAAACCATTACACCGATCACAAAAGACATGCTGTATCAATGCTATGAGACCTTTTACCATCCAAGCAACATGGTGTTATTTGTGGTGGGAGGATTTGATAAAGATCAGATTGGTGAATTGATTCGTAGTAATCAGCAAGTGAAAAGTTTTCCACCAGCCCCGATCATTGAACGCTTTTTCCCAGACGAACCGACTGAAGTGGGAGAAAAGCTTGTGGAAGCTCATCTTTCCGTGGCAATCCCTAAAATATACATCGGATTTAAAGAAGTGAAAAACCAATTATTTGGTGAAGAGCTGCTAAAACGTGAACTAACGACAAAATTGATGCTAGAGTTGCTGTTTGGAAACAGCTCTAGTTTTTACCAAAGATATTATGACGAAGGACTCCTTACAGAATCCTTTGATTTTGATTACAGCAACGAGACGGATTACGGCTATACGATTCTAGGCGGCGATACACCTGATCCCGAAAAGCTAGTTAGCGTTATCACACAGGAAATCAAGGAGGCGAAAGCGCGAGGAATTGATGAGGAATCGTTCCAACGACAAAAACGGAGAAGAATCGGACTTTTCCTGCGCTCGTTAAATTCCCTTGAATTTATTGCTAATCAATTTACTAGTTATAAATTTAATGGAATTGATTTGTTTGAAATCGTACCTACTTTAGAAAAAATTACGTTAGAGGATGTACAAAAGCGTATGCATGACCATCTACAAGAAAGTCAGATGGCGGTCTCGATCGTACGTTCACAGGCATAGGCAACCGGGGAAGAGGAGAAATACATGGAAGACAAGCAAGCATGGGCATTGGTTACGGGAGCTTCCGGTGAGATTGGGCAAGCTATTGCCCGGAAGCTGGCAGACGAATCAATCCCCCTGTATCTTCATTACAACACACAGAAAGATAAAATAAACGTATTGTTAGCGTATTGTGAAAGCAAAAATGTGCCGGCGATTGCACTACAGGCTGACTTATCTCAACCTGATGCAGTCGCGGCTATGTTTAGTCAAATGCCAGTGAAGCCATTGTATATCGTTAATAATGCTTCGATTGATCATATAGGTCTCTTGAGCGACGTGACCCCAGAATTATTTGATCAATTGGTTCGAGTTAACATAGGCTCTTGCTTTTTTGTATCGCAGCAAGGACTTCCAGCAATGCTACAGGCTAGATTTGGGCGAATTGTTACCATCTCCTCGATATGGGGAGAGATAGGTGCATCGTGTGAGGTTTTATATTCCATGACAAAAGGTGCTATTCTTAGTTTTACAAAAGCATTGGCTAAAGAAGTGGCACGTAACCACATTACAGTCAATGCGGTCTCGCCAGGTGCTATTTTAGGTGGAATGATGGATCGGTTTACTTTGGAAGAAAGAGAGGCTGTATCCGAAGAAATTCCAATGGGACGACTTGGACGACCAGAAGAGGTAGCCGCAGCGGTTTCCTTCTTATTCCAAAAGGAGGCCGGGTATATTACTGGTCAAACCATTTCGGTTAATGGTGGCTGGCATACCTAGAAATGAAAACATGGATGTAAAAGCTCAGTAACTTTTCCTTCTTCTTGTATAAAAATCAGGACTGAAACGCATTCTAATTCTGAGCGGACATGAAAAAGCGTCCGAAGAGTGCTTAAGGAGGGATTGGGATGTCAGTACTTGATAACTTTAGTGATTGGAAAGGTTTTTTATCTGAACGCGTCCAACAAGCTACACAAGCTGGTATGAACTCCGATACCATTCAAAATGTAGCATTTCAAATCGGTGGATACCTTGCTGATCAGGTTGATCCGAAAAACGAACAAGAACGTTTACTTAAACAACTATGGGATGCTGGTGATGACGAGCAACGTCGCGCCCTAGCTAGTGTCATGGTTAAGCTTGTAAGCGATGGTAAAATGGAATAGATTTTTCTTTTGAGGAAAAGTAGCTCTTACGTTAGAAAAGACGTAAGGGCTGTTTTTTATACGAAGGAATGTAAGAAAAGCAGACAGATTAAAATAAGCGTATTTTTTATAAGAGAATAATAAGTTGAACGGCGCATAGAAATGATTATTGATAAACAAAAGAGCGAACCGCTGATAAGTGCAGTAAAAGAATTTTTATTGGTATCATTGGCATGTTTTCTGCATTTTTTCTTTGTCCTTCTACATGCAAATGGTATACTATTGTTGAAAAGCCATCTATCACGGGGGAAGAACAAGTAGGATTGTTCTTACAGAAAAAAAGGGGATACATGATGCTCACGGAGGAGAAGGAATTTTTTGAGTGGTATTTAGAATATCGCTTAATAAAGGATCGTCCTGGTTTGCTAGGAGACTTAGCTTCTATTCTGGGGATGCTTAACATCAACATTCGTACAATTAATGGTGTTCAAACCAATACGCGAGGAATGTTATTATCCACAGATGACAATGATAAGATTGAAGCCTTGCGTAGCCTGTTGTTAAAAGTAAGCAATATTGAAATTAACAAGCTACGTCCGCCTACCATGCTTGACCGTCTAGCTGTTCGTCACGGACGTTATATCGAACGTGATGCGGAAGATAAAAAAACGTTTCGCTTTATTCGTGACGAATTAGGAATTCTGGTTGATTTTCTAGGAGAGCTATTTAAAAAAGAGGGGCATCAATTAATCGGAATTCGTGGAATGCCTCGGGTAGGTAAAACAGAGTCTATGATCGCAGCCAGTGTATCCTCCAATAAGCGCTGGACGTTTATTTCATCAACTTTATTAAGACAAACAGTTCGTAGTTCCTTGACCGTTGATGAAATGACAGCTAATCATGTATATTTGATTGATGGGATCGTCTCAACCATGCGTTCAACGGAACGTCATCACAGCTTGTTGCGTGAGATTATGGCTTTCCCAGCTACTAAAGTCATTGAACACCCTGATATTTTTGCAAGAGAGACAGAGTACAAGCTGTCTGATTTCCACTACATTATTGAGTTGAGACATCATCCCGATGAAGAGATTACATATGAATTAATCAACACGAGAAGTTTTAATGACTTCGAGATGACGTAAGGAGGCTACATTGTGTCTGAGCTCGGCCAAGTATTGAAGAGAGCAAGAGAAGAAAAAGGAATCTCGCTCAATGATATACAAAAAATGACAAAAATCCAAACCAGATATTTAGAAGCGATTGAGCGGGGAGATTTTCACATGTTACCCGGCCACTTTTATGCAAGAGCTTTTATCAAAAGCTATGCGGAAGCGGTAGGATTGGATCCTAATCAGATCGTAGAGCATTACCAGGCCGACTTGCCATCCCAACCGCCACAAGAAGAGGTGGAACGATTACAAAGACGCCATGTGGTTCAAAGGCGATCACCTTTTCAAACCGGTAGCTGGGTAGCTCCTACTTTATTAACACTATTTATCATCTTAGTTCTTGGCGTTGCTTATATGGCACTAGTGAACCGGGATAGTACACCACCTACTGTGCAAAAGCCCGCTGAAGGTATCATTGATACCACACAAGGTGGAGGAGGGACTCCTACGCCGAATCAAACTCCGGGTCAAGGACAGGTTCCGACTACTCCTGGAACAGCTACACCGCCGGCAACGACAACTCCTCCAGATGTTACGATGCCTGATGAGAATTTACCTGAGACGGATGGGGCTGGGGCTGCGGGTACACTTACTTTTGAATCCCAGCAAGGAAAGACTTATAATTATAAGGTTGGTAATACGGATAAAATCTCAGTGACGATTAAAGCAACCCATGGTGCTTGTTGGGTACAGGTGCGAGATAAAGATCGAGGGAAAAAACTATTTGAATCTACTCTTCAAAAAGGTGAAGAAAAAACAATAGAGGCACAAGATACTGCTTTTCTGCATGTAGGTTATTCGCCTGCTATTGAAATAATAGTTAACCAGGTTCCAATCACAATGAGTGATATTAAAGCGCAAACGGCTAAGTTTAATTTCACTTTGCAAAAAGACGAAGTGCCGGCACAATAACTTTTTATAAGCTCATGGACTCCCGTTTCACTATCAAAAGTGAGACGGGAGTTTTTTAGCAGAAGGACTTATTTATAAGCTAACATGATTGTATCTGCAATCAGAGTTAACCCATATAGGATACAGGCTTTGAACGCTTGAAAACGGTTGATTTTAAGTGCTACTCTTTTTGACTACTCGCCTTTGCTTATATTATACTGGTTAGGTGAATTTGGGCTGGAATATGCAATTGGAGGAAGAGAAATGACCGAAAAGACAACACCCCGTGAAAAGGTTGCCATAGTAACCTTGGGTTGTGAGAAGAATCTGGTCGATTCAGATATGATGGCACATCTGATCGATGAGAAGGGTTATGAGTTAGTTGATAATCCAGATGATGCAACTGTCGTTATCGTGAATACCTGTGGATTCATCGATGCTGCAAAAGAAGAGTCTGTGAACAAGATTTTAGACATGGCCGAGTTAAAAGAGAGCGGAAAATTAAAGTCGTTGGTAGTAGCTGGCTGTTTAACCCAACGCTATAAAGAAGATTTATTACATGAGATTCCTGAAGTGGATGGTATTGTTGGAACCGGCGATTTTATGTCAATTATTAACGTGATTGAAGACACGCTCATTGGTAAACGTACAAGCCTGATCGGCAATCCTGTGTTTAACTACGAGCAAGTGGTTAAACGTAAGGTAAAAGAAGGAACTTATACAACATATACCAAAATTGCAGAAGGCTGTGATAACAATTGCACATTCTGTAGTATCCCACTCATGCGCGGTAAATTTCGCAGTCGTTCAATTGAATCTATCGTAGAGGAAGCGACATATCTGGCAACGAAAGGCATTGTGGAAATTTCGCTAATCGCCCAGGATTCAACGAACTACGGTATGGATTTATACGGTAAGCTAATGCTACCTGAGCTATTGAACAGACTGTCTGAAGTAGACGGCATTGAGTGGGTTCGACTACACTATGCATACCCAGGGTTCTTTACAGATGAGTTAATCGAAACATTTGCTAAAAACCCGAAAGTTTGTAAGTATATTGATATGCCTTTGCAACACTCAGAGGACGCCATTCTGAAACGGATGCGCCGTCCGGGACGTCAAACCGATATTCGTAAGCTTGTTGCTAAAATCCGCGCTGAAGTACCGGATGTAGCTTTGAGAACCTCTTTAATTGTTGGGTTCCCAGGGGAAACAGAAGAGGATTTCTTGAAGCTCTGTGATTTTGTGAAAGACATTAAGTTTGATCGTCTAGGTGTGTTTACGTATTCGAATGAAGACGATACTCCTGCGACACGCCTGCCTGATCAGATTGATGAGGATGTCAAAGAAAAACGCGCTAATATATTGATGGAAATTCAACGTGAGATTGCTAACGAGAAGAATGGTCAATACGTGGGTAAGGTATTGGATGTCCTAGTAGAGAGATACGAAGGTAGAAACAACATTTACGTAGGCCGTACCCAATACGATGCTCCAGAAATCGATGGGGAAGTCTTTATTTCAAATTATCAAGGAGAACTAGGTAAGATTGTAAAGGTGAGAATTACCCACTCATACGATTATGATCTAGCTGGGGAGGTTATTTAGTTGAATCTTGCCAACCGCATCACGCTTGCCAGAATTTTTCTGGTCCCTGTCGTCATGTTTTTTCTACTAGTAGAATACAAATTTGGCACGTTTACCATCGGGACTCTAACTATGACGTACAATGAGCTGATAGCGGCTTTGGTATTCATCTTGGCAGCCAGCACAGATGGTCTAGATGGGTACATTGCCCGTAAGCGGAAGATTGTTACGAATTTGGGCAAATTTTTAGATCCACTGGCGGACAAATTGTTGGTATCGGCTTCGCTTATTTCTCTTGTTGAGATGCAACGAATCGAAGCGTGGGTCGTTATAGTGATTATTAGTCGGGAATTTGCAGTGACAGGTCTACGAATGATTGCAGCGGCGGAAGGAAAGGTTATTGCCGCAAGCGCGTGGGGAAAAATTAAGACCTGGGTTCAAATCGTAGCGATTGCTGTCTTAATGATGAATAATTTCCCGTTTGAATTTGTCGGCATACCTTTTGATAAAATCGCGATTTGGGCAATGGTCCTGATTACCCTTTGGTCGGGGTATGACTATTTTTCTAAGAATCGCAATGTCATTCAATATTCGTAAAAGATTGGGATGAAGAGTGATGAAAGCGGAAATAATCGCGGTTGGAACTGAGTTATTACTTGGACAAATTGCTAATACAAACGCGCAGTTTTTATCGCAAAAGCTAGCAGAAGTAGGAATCAATGTTTATTATCACATAACAGTTGGCGATAATTATGAACGAATGCTACAAGTGATAGAACGTGCGAAATCGCGTTCCGATCTCATCATTTTTACCGGGGGGTTGGGCCCTACGCAGGATGATTTGACCAAAGACGTAGTGGCCGACCATCTTGGTCACAAGCTAGTCACGGATGAAAAAGCAATGGCGAACATTCGTGATTTTTTTGAGAGACGCGGTACTGACATGACTGAAAATAATCGTAAGCAAGCCCTTGTAATTGAGGGATCGACAGTCTTTGATAATGATCACGGAATGGCACCAGGAATGGGGATTACCCAAGAGGGCGTTACATATGTCTTGTTGCCTGGTCCCCCAAGCGAAATGTATCCGATGATGGAAAATTATGTGATGCCGTTTTTGGCTTCTTTAGGAAATGAGCATCAAATCTTTCATTCTCGTGTCTTTCGCTTTTTTGGTATCGGAGAATCTCTGTTAGAGGCAAAGCTGATAGACTTAATTGAGGAGCAATCCAATCCGACAATTGCCCCCTATGCCAAGGAGTTTGAGGTGACGTTGCGCATTACGGCTCGCGCTACCTCTGTGGAGGAAGCAGAGAGATTGCTACGTCCTGTTGAAGAGGAGATTCGCAATCGTGTAGGTGAGTTTATATATGCAGTAGGGGAATCTCCGTTGCATCAGGTGCTTTATGAGCAGCTACTAGTAAAACAAGAGACGATTTCTTTTGCTGAAAGCTGTACAGGGGGCACTGTTTCACAACTGCTTACCTCGGTTCCCGGTGCGTCGCAGGTATATCGAGGAGGAATTGTTTGCTATTCCAATGAAATCAAGCATCAATGGCTGGATGTGCCTCTTGAAGTCTTAGAGACAGAAGGGGCTGTCAGTGAAACAACGGCTCGGCTTTTAGCTGAGAATATTCGCCAAAAGATGGGCACAACCTATGGCGTTTCTGTTACCGGTGTAGCAGGACCTGAGTCTTCCGAGGGAAAACCTGTGGGACTGGTCTATATCGGAATCGCCAGTGAGAAGCAGCCTACTTTGGTAAAAAAGGTGCAAGTTGCGGGACAGCGCAGAGCGATAATTGGGCGTGTTGCCAAGAATGCTCTATATTATGCGCTCCAGCAGCTTCACTGTAATGACTAAAAGAAAGGTGACTATCATGACGATTTTTTCAGATTTAGCTTTACATAAAAATGTGTTGCAAGCTATTCATGATATGGGCTTTGAAGAACCATCACCAATTCAGGCGGCTTGCATTCCTAAAATACTAGAGGGTGGCGACCTGATCGGACAGGCTCAAACAGGTACAGGGAAAACGGCTGCGTTTGGTATCCCGTTGGCTGAGGTCTTAAACCCTACTAACAACCGTATACAGGCGATTGTTTTGACTCCGACTCGCGAGCTCGCTATACAGGTGGCGGGAGAATTAGTGAGAATATGCAAATACAAAAAAATTCGCACACTCCCTATCTACGGTGGGCAATCAATTAGCCATCAGATTCGTGCGCTTCGACAAGGTGTGCATGTGGTGATTGGTACACCTGGGCGTGTTTTGGACCATTTGCGCCGCAAGACACTCCAGTTGGAAAATGTGAAAATGCTTGTTCTCGATGAAGCAGATGAAATGCTGGACATGGGCTTTATTGAAGATATCGAGACCATTCTTAGCCACATGAAAGCTGAGCGTCAAACCTTGCTTTTCTCAGCAACCATGCCTCCTGAAATCAAGCGTTTAGCTCATCGCTATATGAAAAATCCCGAGACTGTGGCTGTCAGCCGTGAAGAAGTAACAGCACCTTCTATTGAACAAGTGTATTATAAAGTTTTCGAACGTAATAAACGGGAGAGCCTATGCCGCATTCTCGATAGCCAGGATGTAGAGCTTGGCATTATTTTCTGTCGAACGAAGCGCGGAGTAGACGAATTGAGTGAGGCCTTACAAGCACGAGGCTATATGGCAGATGGCTTGCATGGCGACTTATCTCAAGCACAGCGCGACAAAGTAATGAAGGCCTTCCGGGAAGGTACGATTGAGTTTTTGATTGCTACAGATGTAGCAGCTCGTGGGATTGATGTAGGTAACGTCTCACATGTTATTAATTACGATATTCCACAGGACCCAGAAAGCTACGTACATCGGATCGGCCGAACTGGACGTGCTGGGCGTAAAGGGATAGCTATGACACTAGTCACTCCTCGAGAGATGCGTCAGTTAATGGTGATTCAAAAACAGACGAAAGCATCCTTGATTACTCGCACCGTGCCTACCTTGGAGGAGATTGCGGAGCGCAAACGTACTCAATTACGTGAACAGCTACGTTCGCTGATTGAAAGTGAGTCTGTGAATGGTATGTATCAAGAAATCGTGAATGAGCTAATGCAGGAGCATGACCCAGCTAAAGTTGCAGCCGCTGCTCTACATCTCGCGTTTCATACTGATCCGAGTGGAAATGATGAAGAAGAAGGGTACAATTTTGGTGAGACGGGCGCAGCAAGAGGAATGGTTCGTTTCTTCTTAAATGTAGGACGAAATGTGAACATGAAGCCTCAGGATCTTGTACGGGAGATTTCCGAATCGGTGGGCATTCCGGGCAAATCAGTAGGACGAATTGATATTTTTGAAAACTTCACGTTTGTAGAAGTCCCAGAAGATGTTGCTCCGTTTGTTTATGAGGCGTTAAGACAGACGCGCATCAACGGTAAACGTATTAATCTAGAGCCTGCTAAACCGCGGACACGTAAATCATAATTAGGCTGTACAGAAGGTTTTTTCACATGGAGGTTAAGTGAAAATGCCTTCTTTTTTCTATATAATTCCTATACGAATATTTGTTCGTAAAAAATACTTGGCAAACCCCTCTATCTCGATGTATGATACATACATAAGAAAAAGTTGAGTGGAACGAGAAAGGGAGTGTCACTATTGTCAGATCGTCGCGCTGCGCTTGAGAGTGCTTTAAGACAAATAGAAAAACAGTTCGGGAAAGGCTCCATCATGAAGATGGGAGAAATGGCACATTCACAGGTTTCTACTGTTTCAACAGGAGCCTTAGCTCTTGATATCGCACTTGGTGTCGGCGGTTTCCCACGTGGCCGTATTATTGAGATTTACGGGCCAGAATCCTCTGGTAAAACAACAGTTGCACTTCATGCCATTGCAGAAGTACAGAAGCAAGGTGGACAAGCAGCCTTTATTGATGCAGAGCATGCTCTAGACCCTGTTTATGCTGCTAAATTGGGTGTTAACATAGAAGAATTACTTTTATCCCAACCAGACACAGGAGAACAAGCTTTAGAAATTGCAGAAGCTCTCGTACGCTCTGGCGCTGTAGATATTATTGTAGTAGACTCCGTAGCGGCTTTGGTACCAAAAGCTGAGATTGAAGGAGAAATGGGTGACTCTCACGTTGGTCTACAAGCTCGTTTGATGTCTCAAGCTTTACGTAAGCTTTCTGGAGCTATCAATAAATCCAAAACGATTGCGATCTTTATTAACCAGTTGCGTGAAAAAGTGGGCGTTATGTTTGGAAACCCAGAAACTACTCCTGGTGGACGTGCTTTGAAATTCTATGCTAGTGTACGTCTTGATGTGCGTAAAGCAGAGGGAATTAAACAAGGCAATGATATAGTAGGTACAAAGACTAAAATTAAAGTTGTAAAAAATAAAGTAGCTCCTCCGTTCAAAGTAGCCGAAGTCGATATTATGTATGGAGAAGGTATTTCTAAAGAAGGAAGTATTCTGGATATTGGAGCTGAGCTGGACATTGTTGCTAAAAGCGGCGCCTGGTATGCATTTAATGAGGAACGTTTAGGTCAAGGTCGTGAAAATGCAAAACAGTTCTTGAAAGAGAATCCAGCTATTGCAGCTCAGATTGACCAAAAAATTCGAGAATATTACAGCTTGAATCCTAATTCCATCCCAGAGGGAGAAGCGGTTCTCGATCCAGAGCAGGATGAAGAGCCAACTTTTGATTTAGAGTAGAAGAGATGTAAGCCTGTCGTATTCTGTGCGGCAGGCTTTTTATGTGAAGACAAAGCAGTCTCGATTAGAATGGGAGGAAACATGAAAACCTCAGGGGTAATCACGTCCGTTCATAGGGATTCTAAAAGAAAACAAGTGTATTTAATTGATCTGGACAATGAATTTGCATTTGAAGTGCATGAGGAAGTCTTTATTAAGTACCATTTGATGAAGGGTACAGAGATAGATAGTAATTTTTTCGCAGAGGTTTTACGAGCGGATCATGAGAATAAAGCCTATTTGGCTGCTATTAATTATCTTAGCTATCGTCCACGGAGTTCTAGAGAAGTAGAAAGATATTTAATAGGGAAAGAGTTTTCACTAGAACTAGCGGAGCGAATAGTAGAGAAGTGTATGCGAGAAGGATATATAAACGATGAGCTATTTGCTAAAAAATGGGTAGAAGAGAGATTGCGTTTGAAGCCTAGGGGAGCCTATATGCTCAAGATGGAATTAAAGCAGAAGGGAATTGCCTCAAGTTTGATAGAGAAAGTATTGGGAAGAATAGAATATGAACAGGAGCTAGATGCAGCGCGTGGTTTGTTACGAGGAAAACTAGCAAGAATAACAGTTCCCATTGATCAAAAAACAGAGCATAAGCTCTTACAATTTTTATTACGGAAAGGATTTTCCCATTCCATTGTTCAACAGCTAAGAAATGAATGGAGAACAAAAAACTGGATGGAGGAAGATGACGAGTAGGGAGGGCGTATCCTCTAAATCCTTCCCTAGCGAAGCAATCCTACTCCCCACAAGGTCTACTCCTTGACAAGGCTTGTTCGCAAATAATAAAATAGGTTTGTATTACTTGGTGTTTGATAACTTTTTGCGATTAGCAATCCATAACTGAACATCCATGAGGCCTATGTCTATCATGATTGCAGTCGACCGAGTCGCATCGGTCTTGTTTTTTAGGCTATGGATGCCAAATGTTTCCTTCTTCGGTCTTACTTGTTTTTCATTTTGTGTACGAGATACGAAGATGATAGGAATCACCAAGAAAAAAATGATTTGTATGAGAAATGTAAAAGTCATAGACAAAGGAGGTGTAAGAGAACACGTATGGATCTATCTAACCCACTATTGTTAGTTTTGCTATTGTTGGTAGCACTAGCAATTGGTTTTGGGGTCGGATACTTCTTACGTAAATCCATTGCAGAAGCCAAAATTTCAAGCGCAGA
Source organism: Brevibacillus sp. 7WMA2 (assembly GCF_010748895.1). Classification (NCBI taxonomy): domain Bacteria; kingdom Bacillati; phylum Bacillota; class Bacilli; order Caryophanales; family Paenibacillaceae; genus Brevibacillus; species Brevibacillus sp. 7WMA2. Next base: position 2,124,275 of record NZ_CP048799.1, on the reverse strand, counting down.
AGAAGCGGCGAAGCAAATCGTCGAAGAAGCGAAACGCGATGCGGAGGCAGTGAAAAAGGAAAAAGTCTTAGAAGCCAAAGACGAAGTGTTTAAGCTGCGTACAGATGCTGATCACGAAATCAAAGAGCGTCGTAACGAAATTCAGCGTCAAGAGAGACGTATCCTTCAGAAAGAGGAGTCTCTTGACCGAAAGCTGGACCAATTGGAACGTAAAGAAGTAGAACAAAGCGACCGTGAAAAATCAATTACTGAGTTGCAAGCCAAGGTTGAGCAATTATATAAAGATCAAGTTGCTGAACTCGAACGCATTTCAGGACTAACTCAAGATGAAGCAAAAACAATTATTCTAACAAACGTAGAAAACGAAGTGCGCCATGACATGGCAATTATGATCAAGGATATTGAAACGCAAGCAAAAGAGGACGCTGATAAAAAAGCTCGTGAGATTATCACAACAGCAATTCAACGCTGCGCGGCTGATCATGTGGCAGAGACGACCGTTTCAGTTGTTACTCTTCCCAATGATGAAATGAAAGGTCGAATTATCGGTCGAGAAGGTCGTAACATTCGAGCACTAGAGACACTAACTGGTATTGATCTTATTATTGATGATACTCCTGAGGCAGTTATTCTTTCAGGCTTTGACCCGATTCGACGTGAAATTGCTAAAACGGCTCTCGATAAGCTGGTGGCAGACGGACGTATTCACCCAGCTCGTATTGAGGAAATGGTTGAGAAATCAAGACGTGAAGTAGATGAACGTATTCGTGAGTACGGGGAACAAGCAACATTTGAGACAGATGTACACGGATTACATCCTGATTTAATAAAGATTTTAGGACGTTTGCGTTACCGTACAAGTTACGGACAAAATGTCTTGAAACATTCAATGGAAGTAGCTCATCTTGCTGGCCTAATGGCTGCGGAATTAAAAGAAGACGTGAAACTGGCAAAAAGATCAGGTTTGCTGCATGATATCGGTAAAGCAATTGATCATGAGGTAGAAGGCTCTCACGTAGAGATTGGTGTGGAACTAGCGAAGAAATACAATGAGCACCCTGTTGTTATCAACAGTATTGCTTCTCACCATGGTGATACAGAACCTACTTCTGTCATTGCGATGTTAGTAGCTGCAGCTGACGCCCTTTCTGCTGCGCGTCCAGGCGCACGCCGTGAAACCTTGGAAACATATATTAAACGCTTGGAGAAACTTGAGGAAATCTCTGAGTCCTTCGATGGCGTAGAAAAATCATATGCAATCCAAGCAGGTCGAGAAGTACGCGTGATGGTACAGCCAGAAAAAATTGATGATGCTGAGTCAATGAGGCTAGCACGAGAAATTACGAAACGTATTGAAAATGAGCTGGATTATCCAGGACATATACGTGTAACGGTGATTCGGGAAACCCGCGCTGTTGAATACGCGAAGTAAAAATAAAGTGGCGAGACGCCACTTTATTTTTTTGACGGATAGAAATGTATCTACATTCTCATCTCTATACGTACAACCAAGTCCTGCTGGGGGTAGCGGATTGGTCATCGCCCATTTTTAGAATCAATAGTAGAGGTGATTAGAATGAAATTATTGTTCATTGGAGATATTGTAGGGTCTCCCGGAAGAGAAATTGTAAAAGATTATGTACCACGTTTGAAACGAAAATATGCACCTGATCTGATTGTAGTTAATGGTGAAAATTCAGCACATGGCCGTGGAATTACACGAAAAATTGCTAATGAGCTTTTTCAGGTGGGTGTTCAGGCGATCACGATGGGGAATCATACATGGGATAATCGAGAAGTTTTTGATTTTATAGACGACGATTCACGTATTGTTCGCCCAGCGAACTTTCCGGAGGGGACCCCAGGTAAAGGTCTTACCTATGTCCAAACACATGTGGGAGAGGTAGCCATCATTAACGTGCAGGGAAGAACCTTTTTACCACCATTAATGTGTCCATTTGAAACGGCAGAGCGGCTAGTAGAAGAAGCAAGAAAGCGCACCAAATTTATTTTTGTGGATGTGCATGCTGAGGCTACTTCAGAAAAACAGGCACTAGGCTGGTATCTGGATGGGAAAATTAGTGCCATGGTTGGAACACATACACATGTACAAACAGGAGACGAACGAATCTTACCTAATGGGACCGGCTATATTACCGATGCAGGAATGTGCGGTCCAACAGATGGGATTCTGGGTATGGAGCGGAGCGCAGTGATAAAGAAATTCTTAACACAATTACCTGTCAGATTTGAAGTGGCAGAAGGGCCAACACAATTAAACGGTGTTCTCTTTACCCTCGATAATTCCACAGGAAAAACGAAAAAGATAGATCGAATTCGAATTGACGCAGCTTGTCCTTTTATGGAATAATACAAGGTAGATTCGAATTTTGCGAATATTAATCGTAAAAGGCAGGAATTTTTAGGGGTTATGCGAATATCATTCTAGAGATAAGAGTTATTTCTATCTGACGGGAGGTACAAAGGATGGACGTATTAAAAGTTTCAGCAAAGTCTAACCCCAACTCTGTTGCTGGTGCTCTTGCAGGCGTACTCCGTGAGCGTGGGGCCGCCGAGATTCAAGCCATTGGAGCGGGGGCGCTCAATCAAGCTGTTAAGGCAGTAGCTATCGCACGTGGGTTCGTAGCGCCTAGTGGTGTCGATTTGATTTGTATCCCAGCCTTTACAGACATAATAATTGATGGAGAAGAACGTACAGCCATAAAATTAATTGTAGAACCCAGATGATAGAGAACTAAACTACCTATTCACCTGTTTGTCCTCTTGGAATAAACAGGTTTTTTATTTGCCGAATAGCAGACAAGCCTGTTAAAGCATAGAGAGTTAGATGCCAAGCCTCTCAGTCGATTGGCTTGGCTTTCTTATCGTTTTTACATATAATTATTTCAAAAATACATCGTAAAAAAGATGTACAAGCAGTCAAAAAAACAAATAAATAAACATGACTTGCTTTCAGCACGAAAATCAACGAAGATATAAAGAATAGCTAATGAATCAACTTCAACAGAAGGACAAAACCTTCTAAATTTTTAGTAAAAATAGTTGCGACTTTATGGGAACATGTTACAATTACTTCAGAAGATCATTAATATACCGAGTACATTTATTAACACAATGCAACCATCTTTAGTAAAAGCACTTGCAATTTGAATAAGCTAGGTCTAAAATTGGTTTTGTTTATACACAAATTCTTCACAATTTGTCTACTATATTACATAGACAAATACTGATTGAACAGATGTGTGCAGTTCGGATTGAATGATGATTGTAGATTTTCTCACAGTCGCTGAAGGGGTGGAATTTCATGATTAGTCAACTTTCTTGGAAAGTTGGAGGACAACAAGGGGAAGGTATTGAAAGTACAGGTGAAATCTTCTCTATTGCCATGAACCGCATGGGTTATTATCTGTATGGTTACCGTCATTTCTCCTCGCGTATTAAAGGAGGACACACCAATAACAAGATTCGTGTAAGCACGAAGCCTGTTCAGGCCATTTCGGATGTCCTAGATATGTTGGTAGCGTTTGATCAGGAAACGATTGATGTAAATGCTCCAGAGCTACGTGAAGGCGGAGTCATCATAGCAGATGCTAAATTCAACCCAGTGTTGCCAGAAGGGATACAGTCTGTCCGCCTATTAGCTGTTCCACTAACTCAAATTGCTGATGAATTGGGTACTTCCTTAATGAAGAACATGGTATCCATTGGGGCAACCAGCGCAATTTTGGGTATTCCAGTTGAGGGATACCGAAACATTGTAGAGGACATGTTCTTGCGTAAAGGTGAAAAAGTAGTCGAATTAAACATGCAAGCGATTACTCGTGGAGCACAATTTGTAAATGAATTAACAGGTGGACAACTTCCAGAGTTCCAACTAGAACCGGCAGATGGAAATAAACGTCTTTTCATGATCGGCAATGATGCGATAGCTCTAGGCTGTTTGACGGCTGGAGTCCGCTTTATGCCTGCATACCCAATCACACCAGCGTCTGAGATCATGGAATATCTTATTAAAAAACTACCGAAATTTGGCGGTACAGTTATACAAACAGAGGATGAGATTGCCGCTATTACGATGGCAATTGGAGCTAGCTATGGTGGTGTACGTACCTTGACAGCATCAGCCGGTCCAGGTCTGTCTCTGATGATGGAGGCAATTGGTTTAGCAGGAATGACCGAGATGCCTGTCGTGATTGTAGATACACAACGTGGCGGTCCGTCTACAGGTTTACCTACAAAACAAGAGCAATCAGATGTTAATGCCATGATCAATGGTACACATGGTGAAATTCCTAAGGTAGTAATGGCACCTACATCGGTTGAAGAGTGCTTCTATGATGCAGTAGAGGCTTTTAATATTGCGGAAGAATATCAAGTCCCTGTTATTTTGATTACGGATTTGGCATTGTCACTTGGTAAGCAAACCGTTGAACCGCTTGATTATAAACGTGTTGAGATTCGTCGAGGAAAGCTGCTTGCGGGTCAGGAGCTTCCAGAAACTGAAGCTGGAGCGATGTTCCAGCGATATCAAGTAACAGAGGATGGTGTATCTCCACGGGTCATTCCAGGACAAAAGTATGGTCTTCACCACGTTACAGGGGTAGAGCATGACCAATCAGGTAAACCATCGGAAAGCCCAACTAACCGTAAGGCGCAAATGGATAAACGTTTACGAAAATTAGACGTGCTTCCTTCTAAATTCCCTACACCGGTTCGCATTAATGGTGAAGGCGTAGAATCTGATGTACTGTTGGTTTCGATCAACTCTGTTGGAGGTACAGTGGAAGAAGCGCGTACACGCTTGGAAGCGGACGGTTTAAAGGTAAATCATGCTCAAATTCGATTGCTTCATCCGTTCCCTGTAGAAGCAATCAAGCCATACGTAGATCAAGCTAAAAAAATTATTGTAGTTGAAAATAACGCGACTGGTCAAATCGCCAACCTAGTGAAATTGAATGTAGGCTGTGCTGTCAGACTGGAGAACGTAGTAAAATACGATGGGAATCCGTTCTTGCCGAACGAAATTTATACACAAGTCAAGGGGCTGATAAAAGATGGCGACGTTCAAAGAGTTTCGCAATAGTACCAAGCCAAACTGGTGTCCAGGGTGTGGTGACTTCTCCGTACAAGCTGCGATTCAGCGGGCAGCAGCAAACGTGGGATTAGAACCAGAAAACTTGGCCGTCGTGTCTGGTATTGGTTGTTCAGGACGTATTTCAGGCTATATTAATTGCTACGGCTTCCACGGTGTGCATGGCCGAGCTTTACCAATTGCCCAAGGTCTAAAAATGGCAAACCGTGAATTAACTGTCATTGCTTCTGGTGGAGACGGAGATGGTTTCGCTATTGGTATGGGGCATACTGTACATGCGATTCGTCGCAATATGGATATTACGTATATTGTGATGGATAACCAGATTTATGGACTTACTAAAGGTCAAACATCGCCACGCTCTGCGGCAGGTTTTGTGACGAAATCTACCCCTGCTGGCGCGATTGAACAAGCTATTTCTCCTATCGAATTAGCTCTGTCAGCGGGAGCTACTTTTGTGGCTCAGTCCGTATCCAGTGATTTAAAAGGTTTGACAGATGTTATTGAAAAGGGAATACAACATAAGGGCTTCTCGTTAATTAACGTATTCAGCCCCTGTGTAACCTTTAATAAAGTAAACACATATGACTGGTTCAAGCAAAATATTGTTCCAGTTGATAGCATTGAAGGCTATGACAAGCACAATAAAATTATGGCAATGTCCCATTCGATGGCGAACAATGGCCTGCTAACAGGTATTATCTATCAAAATACAGAGCAACAGCGCTACGAGGACTTGGTTAAAGGATTTGATCAAGAAGCCCTTGTGAAAAAGGATTTGCATCTTGGTGAAGAGCTCTTTAATCAATTACAAGCGGAATTTGCGTAAGGCAAATGCAAGTATAACGATGCTTACCTCATAAAAACATCCCTTCATCTACACTTGGCAGCAAAACGGATTTCTTTTGCTACAATAGTGTTTATGAGGGGATGTTTTTTTTGAGGATGGGCGGGGAATTTTGACATGATCATACCATACTAGCAAGCTGATTCTAGTAACATACAGAATCAGCTTATGCGCCTGCAAATATCAATTCAATTGCTTTGATCGATCCATCATTTGGCGATAAAATAGCATCACCAAAAAGAACACGACAATCTGTCCAAAAAGCGGGTACAATATAGTAAGCAAAGAACTAAATCCTACGAAGCTAACTCCATAGCAGATTAGCAGTATGATCAATAGGATTAGTGAAAAATGAACGTTAATATAGCTTTTCACCTGTTCAACTAATCCAAACAGATTGGCAACGAGCGAGGAGAAAACCTCCGCATAGACCAATAATGCAAAAAGAAAGGTAATCGTTTTGCCTAGTCCAGACAAAATGAAAATAGTAGGCGTATCTACAAATTGAACGTGGGGCATATTGTCCAATAATGATGCATATGCGAGAAAGAGAAGCAAGCCAATACCCAAACCGCCAACTAAACCTCCGTAAATCAAAGTACGCCTATAGGGGCACTCACGTCCAATAGGGACTAGGACTGCTTGGGCTAATGCAACGTTTAGTGATACATAATAGATGGGAGATTGGAGCCATCCGTCAGCTTCTAGTTCATCAAGAGGCAAGCCGGCTACGGAGGCAGTGCTATCCCAAGGCTTCGTGTAGAAAAAGACAAGTAGCGTAAATCCAATAAGGATTGGAACAAAAATACTATTTACCATATGAATAGCACCCATACCTCTAGCTGTTACCAGGAAAATAAATATCATACTTACCCAAATTCCAAGCTGAGCTGGTAAATGGAACGATTCTTTAAAAAGTGAACCAGTAAAAGCAAGCATGACGGAAGTTGTCCCGATGAGAACTAGGAGTAAGATTGTATTAAAAAAAGTGCCGATCGTTTTACCAAACAGGTAGAAGCTAACTTCCTGATAGGATTTGGCCTGTATACGCTGTGCTACCAGCATAACCTGTATAGCAGACCATACAAATAATAGACTAGCAATGCCAATGCCAACTAAGCCATAGGGTCCAAACCGTACAAAAAATTCGAGAATCTCTCGACCTGAAGCAAATCCAGCGCCTACAACCGTTCCGATATAAGTAAAGGCGATCTGCAAAATAGTTTTCCATGAATTTTGCATTGAGTACCTCCTGTCCACCATACTACATCCTATGAAATGGAGAGTGAAAACATGCGTATGACTGTGTTAGGCTTTCAATCACCGTATCCAGGACCTGGAGGAGCTACCCCTGGTTATTTATTACAAACAGAATCAAAGAATATATTAATTGATTGTGGGAGCGGGGTAATCAGTCAGGTAACAAAATACATACCAATTCATCAGCTAGATGCGGTTTTCTTATCACATTATCATCAAGATCATATTGCTGATGTTGGAGTTTTGCAGTATGGTTTGAATGTGCATCAAAGAGTAGAAGGGATTCGTGCCAATCAACCTGTACCCATTTATGCTCCGACAGAGCCAGTCGAATTTAGCAGTCAAATGGCCTATAAAGAAGCAACAGTTTTTAAGCCGATAACTGAGCAGACAGAAATAATTGTAGGAGACATCACTATTCGTTTTGTTAAAACAGATCACCCCATTTTATGTTATGCCATGATGTTTACGTATAATGGAAAAACAATCCTCTATGGTGCAGATACAGGGATGCAAACGAATTGGGAGAGGGTTATGGAGCCTGATTTATTTATATGTGAAGGAACGTATCTTGACGGCTTTGAACCGAACAAGCCGACTGGCCATTTATCAGTGCGGCAAGCTGCCCAGATTGCCAATGATATAAAAGCAAAAGCATTATTAATTACGCATCTATTTCATAATACAAAAGACGAGGATGTATACGAGCAAGCAAGCTCATATGGGGAATCATGCTATGTTGCAAGGATAGGATTACAGATAGAGATATAAAAAGGAGAGAGCTAACGTGTTTCCAAATGTTTTAGAAGTTGTACGTCAATATATTAGAGAACGAGTAGAAGAAGGAGAGACGGTAGTGGACGCCACTATGGGCAATGGAAATGACACATTATTTCTTGCTCAGCTAGTTGGGGAAAGAGGAAAAGTGTACGCTTATGATGTTCAATCGGAAGCGATTGAGAAAACCCGAGCACGTTTAGAACGCGAACAGGTAGTAGAGCGGGTGAATTTATTATTAACCAGCCACGAGCAAATGAAAGAGATTCCGGTAGCAATCGGAGCTGTTATGTTTAATTTAGGATATTTACCAGGTGGAAATAAGGATATTACGACACAGGCTAATACCACCATTCGTGCTATTGAAGCCGGATTGGATAAGCTCAGGACTGGTGGAATCATGACGATCATTATTTACTGGGGGCACGAAGCAGGGACTATAGAGAAGGAGGCGGTTGTTGATTATTGTGAAAAACTACCGCAGACAGAATACCTTGTGCTTCGTTATCAATATATGAATCAACAAAACCAAGCTCCTTTTATCATTGCCATTGAAAAAAGATAAGACAAAACAGATATCGTCAGCCCTAGCCGAGTAATGGATCTATTCATTACTCGGTTTTTTCAGTTGAAATCAAGCAGATAAAAAATAGGCAACCCATCTGTCTGCGGCCTACATAGAGTAATAAAAAAGAAAAATGTACTGAAGAAATGATGTAGGAAGGGATGAATGTGGAAAAAATCGGAATCATGCTTGATAAGAAAGTTATTTCCTTGAACAGACGACGACGACACACCTATGAGCGGCTGGCTTTTTATGTAGAGATTGGGGCTAGGCTTGGACTAGAGACTGTGTTTTTTCATGCTGATCAAATAAACTTTGCCACGAATAAAATTAAAGGCTATGTATGGAGAGATAAGAAGCTGGTACCATCCACTTTTATAATCCCAAAAGTCATTCACAATCGATTACTTTCTGGCAAGAAAGCTACGATTTTTCGGATAAAAAAATTAGAAAAAATAAGCCAAGTGTATAACGGAATTGTCACACGCAATAAATGGAGGGTGCACAAGAGACTTTGGGGACAGGATAATTTACGTCATTACATTCCAGAAACCAAGCTATTTCGTAAACAAGCCTTTACCGACATGCTGAATAAATATTCTTTTATCTACATCAAACCGGTAGTCGGATCAGTAGGGGTCGGAGTTGCTCGAATAGAACGTAAGGCAGAGGGATATTTTTTCTACTCGTCGCAAACAAAGGAAAGCTTTCAGCATGTAGAAGAACTTGTACAGTTTGTGGAAAACTGGATCAAGAACAAAACCTACATTATTCAACAAGGTATTCCGCTTTGCAAGTATCAGGATCGAACTTTTGATGTGCGTGTTTCTATTCAAAAAAATCAATTGCATGAATGGAAGATATCAGGGATGGTAGCGAAATTGGAAAATCCTACCAATAAATTAAGTAACTTAGCACAAGGTGGTAGGGCAGAACAATTGGAAACAGTTCTGGCCTCGCTGTTTGCTACTCAAAGTATTCCCGTCATTGTGAATCGTTTGAAGGCTGCATGCTTTGCCATTGTAGAGGAGCTAGAACAACATGAAACGTCACTAGCTGATCTGGGCTTAGATATGGGGATTGACCGGTCTGGATTACCATATTTTATAGAGGCGAACGTAAGGGATCAAAGATACTCATTTTTTAAAGCAGGTGAGAAGACCATGTTTTATCAATCTTATAAAACACCACTTGAATATGGAGCTACTCTGTACAAAAAGAAAAAATGATGATTAGTAGACTGCTAGACGGCCAGACATCATGCTATTGGTTACGGGAAAATAGAAAAAGCGTGTGTGTAATAAAAGGCCTGCTCCAAGTTGGATGCGGGCCTTTCCTTCATTTCTAACATCACCATGGGGTGTGGGTCTGAGACTGTATTATTCGGCGTTACGGAAATGGTGGTACACGAGGGCAAGAACTGCTTTACGAGTCAAAATTCCTTCAAAAACACCTTGCTCATCCTCGACACACACAAACGGATGATTAATGGATAATTCTAGAGCGCGTTGAAAAGAGTCAGTAGGGCGTAAACGAGGGATGTTATGTTCCATGACCTCTTCTACATGATGCTCATGTAATGTTTCATACTCCACACGCTCTAAACCTAGAATGGATTCCAGTATCATTGTTTTACTAATTTGTCCCATCACTTTATAGGAAGAGTCCAATACAGGAATGGCCGAATATCTGCTTTTCACCAATACTAATAAAGCGTGTTCCAAAGAATTGCCCAATTGAACATGAGCTACTTTTGAGGCGGGCAATATTAAATCCATAATCGGGTAATTGAAAATATGCTTAGCTTGAGGATTAATCAATGCAAGATCCTCCTTACCTTTCATTGTTAATGGACATTCTTCTTGTATTGTATAAAAAATTAAGCAAAAATGCATTTTTTTCTCTATTTGAAATGAGTTGAAAAACAGTGTAGAAGTAGCTTGAGCAAATTTTTATAAGTCCTGACTATCCTAAATCTTTTATGTATGCTGCCCATTTTGTCTCAAAATAGATGAAAAAGAAAAAACCTGAGCGGGTCAATCCTCAGGTTTTTTAAAATGAGAAGATGTCTTTTTTATAGATATGCAAAAGACCTCATTGATTATGAATTTATTTTTGTAACCGCCAATCAGATTGTTGAATCTCTGCTGCGGTATAAGAGAAGAGGCCAAGGCGTCCCGTTAAATGCTGGATTGCGACTTCTTTATCTGCTTCTGTCAAAGGTAATTCTCCCTTGGGAGCTGTCCATTTGTTTGAAATAGCAGAATACAGCTGCTCTTTTACTTCATCTACGGAGATGGCACGTCCCATATGCTCGGAGATACTGCCGATAGTCTCCTTTCGAACGGCAGGAACAGGGCGCTGGGCTACTTCCATTTCATAAAGTCCAGCTTGATGATAGAAGTCTTCCATCAGGGCTCCGCGTTCTATTCCACTACCCTCAATATTGATACAGAGCTGCAAAATGGAACCATAGCGGGTACGGCGTTGAGCCATTCCACCAATTTTTTTACCAGAAAGCGCAAAATCATAGTCACCTACACAATAGGAATCTACGACTTCTCCCAGTTCAATCTTTCCGTAGTCAGCAAGTCCGACTGATAGAATATCAGCAGCTAGCTTATAAAAATCATCAATTGCCAGATTGCATTGTGGGAATAAAATAGCCATATTTAAAACACCGCTGTCCAGTGGAACACATGCGCCGCCCGAGGAACGGAGGAGAGCCGAGTACCCTTCATAACTGTATGCCTTCAAGGCTTGCTCTAAGTGCGGAAGCTTGGCGTCACGTCGTCCCAACCAAAAAGCTTTATCATAAATCCATAAATGGATAATTGGTTTCGCATTAGGCTCTTTCATAGCAGTAGCTAATGCTTCATCCAATGCGATCGGTTCTACCGGAGATTGTCGGTAGATGCCCGAATCAATCCAGGTAAATGGAGAGTGCAGTAGTTCAGAATACACAATAAAACCCCTTCCCAAATACCCTCCTGTAAGAGAGGTGTCTTTCTCCATTATACACATGTCATGAAAATCTCTGCTAGGAAAAAGGAGTATTCAGAAAAGATGGATTTTTCGGTGTGATTTGTTTAATATATGAGGAGAAAGTCAAGAAGTCCATGTAAGAGAGGAAGAGCGATTTGTCAGAGGAGGTAACTGTAGTCCTTGTACCCATGGAAGAGCGGGATAAAGGTGAATATGATCGATTGTTGTTAGAGGCTGATGAATCAGAAGAGATGATTGCACGCTATAAGCATCGTGGAGATATGTACGCTGCTTATACAGAGGAGCGTTTGCTTGGTATCGCCATTTTGCTTCCGTGTACCGAAGAAATGGTCGAAATTAAAAATATTGCGGTATGTAGAGGAGAGCAGGGAAAGGGCTACGGCAAACAATTCATTTCGTGTTTGGAAGAGAAGGCTAAAGAAGGCAACTATAAGGTGATGGTTGTAGGAACAGCGAATTCTAGCTTGGATAATCTAGCGTTTTATCAAAAGGTAGGGTTTCGAATTACAGGAATCAAAGCCGATTTCTTTTTGCAATACCCCTATCCAATTTGGGAAAATGGAATTCGTGCTTTAGATATGGTGATTTTAAAAAAAAATCTGTAAAACAGCAAAAAAAAGCTGGCTTCCCAGAACATTTCGCCAAAGGTACCAAACAATAAAAAATGGTACCTTTATCATATAACGAAATGTTCAGGGGACCAGCTTTTTTTATTTTTTCGTAGCGATAAATGTGAAATTGTCAAACCAGGTAGTCTTTGATGGAATCTGTTTAAAAGCATCCTTACTCATATATAATCCTATTTCGGAATGATCCCAGTTCACATTTTGGAGCGTATAGATGTTGGTGCCGTTTAGATAAACGGATAATGTATCACCGCTAGCTTTTATTTTAAGGCTATTGTTGGTTGTTAGCTTGGTGGCAATGCTTGCGATAGCTTTTGTCTCTTTCTTTTCAGGATCAGGCAGGTGGCGAATCTGTAGAGAATCCTTTGTTAGATAAACGATATCAGCTTCTCCATCGTTCCCATTAATAAATATACCGGCTTCCGCATCGGTTTTGACAGGAATAATATCTACTGATATTTCCCATTCTGTATCATCCCTGCTTACCTTATCTTTTAGGGGCAGGAGATAATGCTTTAGAGCGCTGTCATTGCTATAAGCTGTTACACGCTTATCATAAACCACCCACGATCCAGTTCCTCGCGTACTGTTCCATTTTTTCAATTGATTATCTGAAAAATCATCAACCACTTCTCTTGTTTTTTGATCAGGCTTTGGTTGCGGGACGGGAGAAGTAGGATCAGTTGGGAAAACGACTTTTTGCTCATCTAGCTTAGCTCGATACAATAGAGAGGCGGCTTCCGCGCGTGTAATGGCATCTTGTGGTCGGAAGGTACCATCGTTGAAGCCTTTAATCAGATCATTATCTAAGGCGATTGCGATAAAGGTGCGAAGATTGTAAGAAATTCTTTCTTTGTCTCTGAATTGATTTAATAAAGATACTTTTGCTGATTTTGATTGATCATAGCCCAGCAGGCGCACCAAAGCTACGGCAATGTCTTCACGTACGGCATTCTGATCAGGCTTGTAGCTGTAGGTTGAGCCTGACTTGTAGCCAGTCAGGTAAGGCTTTGCATGCTCGACATACGTAAATGCCCAGTGGCTGCGCGGTACATCTTTAAAGGTCTGAGAAATCCCCCATTTATCCCCCAATTGGACTCCTGCTGCTGCAATCATAATTTTAGCAAACTCGGCACGGGTCACTTTTGAGTTTGGACGAAACGAACCGTCACTGTAGCCATCAATAATTCCCTTGGTGGCCATGTCAGTGATTGCCTCATAAGCCCAATGATCTCGCGAGACATCCCAGAAATTTGTGTTTTTAGCTTGTGCTAGCAGGGGCATCATGGAAAACAGCAATAGGAACGACAGCAATAAAGCAGATATCCTTTTCATGGTTTCCTCCTCATGTTCTTTTTCACAAATATGTGATGTTTGTCAAAATCCTTGACGCGCAAAACAACGAGTTAGTTTCGGTATTTATCAGAAAAAATAAAAAATAGGGCTGATTGAGTAGGGCTAATTTCCTGAGAGGTATTCTTATCTGGCTAAAAAGACTTGTTTTGAACAACGGAGAGTAGAATATGCTAAGAAAAAAGATAGAAAAAGCAAATCCTACATAAGATGTATGGTTGGGATTAGAAGATGAAAGTATATATTAGTTGACAAGTCTGTTATGATTTTTTGAGAATACAAGTTAAAGAGAAAAAGGGAGAAAGGTGGAATGGTGTGGGTATTGTAGATAGTTTGTTAAAAACGGTGGTTAATACGAGTTATCGAGTTGAGATTGAGGGACTCTCAAAACTCGATTTTTCCAAGCCGGTTATTTTAGCACCAAATCACGTTTCCATATTAGATGCCGTATTACTGGCCTGCAATCTTCCTAAAGAAGTATGCTATGTGGTAAATACGGATATTGCCAAAAAATATGCCAGCTTTTTATCACAACGAAAATTTATAACGGTTGATCCTTTTAATTCTTATTCCATCCGCAAAATTGTGCGTGAGGTTAAGGCTGGAGTTCCTTTGGTGTTGTTTCCTGAAGGGAGAATTACAACGACTGGTGGAATCATGAAAATATATAGTGGGCTCGGTTATATTGCTCTTCGCACAGGGGCCACTATTTATCCCGTTACATTGGTGGGGCCTGAACGAACACCATTTTCTTACATTACGGATAAGTGGAAAACGCATTTATTCCCCAAGGTGCGTATCCGTATTGGTGAGGCCTATACGATTCCAGCAAAAGAGGGAGTATCGAAACGTATTCAAAAGGAAAAGGCCGGAAATACAGTCCTGAGAACGATGCAAACAGAATTATTTTATGCCAAAGAGAAGCACCATGTGCAATTATTTAATGAAATGCTAGATGCCTGTCGTCTTAATGGTCCAAACCGGATGATTGGGGAAGAATTAACACAGTCAATAACGTATAAAAAGCTGGTCATAAGTACATATGCATTAGGGAATAAATTACAGGATCTTGTTCAGCAGGAGCAACGCATCGGCACATTATTACCTACATCACTTGGGCATACCGTAGCTTTATTTTCGTTATTTTATTTAGATAAAACGGTCGCTCTCCTCAACTTTAGTATGGGGGTTCAGACGGTATTGGATGCTTGTGAAACAGCGAGTATTTCCACCATTTTAACCTCCAGAGAGTTTATTCAGAAGGCTAATTTACAGGTGATGGCTGATGCGCTTGCCAAACATATTCGGGTTATTTACCTAGAAGACGTAAAAGCATCGATTAGCACAACTGATAAAGGAAAAGCGATGGTTGCTTATGTGAGCAAACAGCGTGCTTTAAAGGTGAATCCATTACAGGAAAGTGAACTTATTTTATTTACATCTGGAAGCGAGAGCAAACCAAAAGGAGTGGTGCTTACACACAGTAATATCTATAACAATATTCAGCAGGTCTTGGCCATGATGGATATGACATCGAAAGACAAATTTTTAAATACCTTACCCATGTTTCACAGCTTTGGGTTAACGGTAGGTACGATTTTACCGATTGTGACAGGAATCCCTGTGTTTTTTTACCCCTCGCCGCTTCATTACAAGGTGATTCCAGAGATTGCTTATGATCGCAATTGTACCGTGTTATTTGGAACGTCTACATTCCTTGCAGGATATGCTCGGACTGCCAAACCATACGATTTTTACGCTATGCGTCATGTAGTGGCGGGAGCAGAAAAATTAAAGGATGAGGTTCGACAGCTTTGGATGGATAAATTCGGCATTAGGGTAATGGAGGGATATGGTACAACAGAAGCTTCTCCA
Source organism: Brevibacillus sp. 7WMA2 (assembly GCF_010748895.1). Classification (NCBI taxonomy): domain Bacteria; kingdom Bacillati; phylum Bacillota; class Bacilli; order Caryophanales; family Paenibacillaceae; genus Brevibacillus; species Brevibacillus sp. 7WMA2. The sequence continues at coordinate 2,108,853 of NZ_CP048799.1, read as the reverse complement.
ATCCTTTCACTGAACACTCCACTACAGCATAAAAAGGGAACAGTCGGTCAATTTTTGCCAGGTATTCGTTACGAATTAGAGAAGATTGAAGGCATAGCGGAAGGCGGCAATCTTTGGGTGGATGGAGCAAATGTCATGAAGGGCTATTTATTTCATGGAAAAGGCTTCGAGCCAAGAGAAGGGTACTACGATTGTGGAGATATCGTAACAGTGGATGACGAAGGGTATATTTCCATTGTAGCTCGGAAAAAACGTTTTGCAAAAATTGCAGGTGAAATGGTCTCACTAAATTTAGTTGAGCAACTGGTTACGGAGGTAGTGCAAGATACGAGGCTCGCTGCTGTTACCACAGGTGATCCGCGAAAAGGAGAGCGCATTTATCTATTTACCTCTACTCCCATTACAATGCGTGAGATTAAGGAATACGTGATAGCTAAAGGCTTCTCAGCACTATTGGTTCCTTCTAAAATTGTGGAAATTGAGGAACTTCCTTTATTAGGAAGCGGTAAGGTGGACTATGTAACATTAAAACAATGGGCAGAACAAGAGACCCCATCTAAACGATAGGGAGAGGAGAGCGGCATTCGTGAAAAATAAAGCCTTGCAGTATTTATATATCACTCAGTTTTTATCTGCGTTTGCTGATAACATGGCATTATTTGTGATTGCCAATCTGTTAAGACAAAATGGCTTTTCTCCTGTCGCGCTTGCCTTAGTTTCCATGGCATTTTTCGTGCCGTTTATTGTAATGGCACCTGTGGTAGGGCCCATAGCAGATAAGTATTCGAAAACAGCCGTTTTACTTGTAGGTAATTTTTTGAAGCTTTTAGGCATCGTATTATTAATGACGGTAGACCACCAAAGCATTATAGCGTTGATGGCTAGTTACTTTACTGTAGGAATAGGAGCGGTTGTCTACTCACCAGCCAAGTACGGCATATTAGTAGAGCTTACTGAAAATGAAATGGAGTTATTTGAAGCTAATTCACGGATTGAGGCCTATACGATACTGGCTATTTTGCTAGGAATCGGAGGAGGAGGGGCCATTGCGGCCGTTACTAGTGTCATGGTTTCTTCGAGCATCTGCTTGCTGCTCTTTGCGGCTTCGATTGCGATGACCTTTTACATCCCAATGCAGCGAGGCAATCGCCATATTAAAATCAGAAAAGAAATCCGCTTATTTTTTGAAAATTTTCGTTTGCTGTACGGTCATCCGACTACACACTACGCACTGATAGGAACAGGGGCATTCTGGATGAGTTCGGCGGTACTTCGGATTGCTGTGCTTGCTTGGATTCCGCTTGCCCTGGGTTTTGCAGAGAACGACTTTCGTGTATCCCTTATACTAGCGACTACCTCCATTGGCATTATTGGAGGAGCCTTTTTTGCTCCGAAGGTGATTCCTTTATCTAGATTTACGAAAGCCATTCTCTATGGATTTCTTATGACTGGCTGTATTATGCTGTTTCCTTGGATACATTCAACATTCATTGCTATTCTGATGTTGCTTGCTGTTGGCTTTATGGGCGGGGTATTTATCGTTCCGATGAACACTGTCATTCAGGAGCAAGGACTTCAAATCATCGGATCAGGTAAAACGATTGCGGTCCAAAATTTTGTAGAGAATAGCTTAATGCTAGGGGGAACGGTTATTTACTATGCTGTATCCTATATGGGCGGCTCTGTTTCCTTTGCCATTTTATTTCAGGGTATTCTTCTTGTAGTCTTTCTTGGTTATCTAGTATTCAAAATTCCAGAGGTAGATCGAGCTCGAACCAAGCGAATCTAACTTTCACAAAAATGATGCATGGATGAATGAATATAAATATGAGATGATGGATCATGAAAGAGTTTTCATAGTGAAGGCTGTCAGTTAAAAATCGGCACAAGGTGATGAAATGAAACGCATAGAGCTGATTATGCAACAGATTGTATCCAGATCGCGTGAAGGACAAGCAAGCAGTGCCCAAGAGCTGGCTGAGCTTCTCTCGTTAAGTCGAGCCAATGTCAGCTCTGATTTAAACCAGCTTTGGAGAGAAGGTCGTATAGAGAAAAGTACAACTAGGCCTGTACGCTTCTCCTTGCCTGGGATTCAACCTAAAGCTTTGATGAACGCAGGTTTGTCCGAACAAAGGAAAACGGAAGGGAAGCAGACTTGGGAACGTAAGAGAGCGGGTTCTTTTCCGCCGGAGCTTAAGAGGAATATACATCATAGCGAAAATCAGCTACAAACAAGTGTAATGGACCAGTTGGCTAGAGATTGCCAGAGCTTAGCGGCACTCATTGAACAAGCTAAGGCTGCGTTGCTCTATCCGCCCCATGGCATGCATACGCTACTTTTTGGGGAAACGGGTGTTGGGAAAACCATGTTTGCTGGGCTTATGTACGAATATGCTGTGGAAAAAGGAATCTTAGCAGCTACTGCTCCGTTTATCACTTTTAACTGTGCAGACTATGCTCACAATGCTCAATTATTGGTAGGCCAATTATTTGGTGTAAAAAAGGGTGCCTATACTGGCGCTGATCATGATCGACAAGGATTAATGGAAGCTGCTGACACTGGCATTCTGTTTTTAGATGAGGTTCACCGCTTACCGTCTGAAGGGCAGGAAATGTTATTTACTTTCATCGATAAAGGCTTCTTCAGACGCGTAGGAGAAACAGATGGAGTGCGTCAGGCAAATGTACGATTAATTGCGGCGACAACAGAGAATCCTACCTCTGCATTGCTCGCGACTTTTACCAGACGAATTCCTATGATGATTTCTCTGCCTTCCTTAAAAGAAAGAGGACTGGAGGAGCGGCTACAGCTAATCAAACAATTTTTTCAAGAAGAGTCTTATCGTTTAGGGAAGGATATTCATGTCTCAGGTAATTCTATCCGTGCGCTTCTCCTGTACGACTGTCCAAACAACATTGGTCAATTGAAAACGGATATTCGCCTATCCTGTGCAAAGGCATATGCCGATTTTATATCTTTGCGGAAAACAGAAATGCAAATTACTACCGCTGATCTTCCCCCTCATGTAAAAGAGGGCGTGCTGCATGTGGAGCAGAATAGACAAAATATCGAGAAGCTTATTGGGGAAAAGAAGTATTTTTTGTTTCATCCCGATCAAGAACCATATATTATAGAAGATTCATCGGTAATGGACAATAATATCTACGAACGAATGGAACAAAAGATTGTACAATTGCGAGCTACGGGAGTATCTGATACAGAGCTGTACACAGTCTTGACTAGTGAGATTGAAAAGTATTTCACTACTTATTTGACTAATGTACGAAAAAGCTTCAATCAGGAAGATGTCTTGAAAATTGTCCACCCCGAAATTGTCAATCTGGTCGAGGACATCGTTACGTATGCCCAGACTATATTGAATAGAACATTAACACGCAATGTTCTACTGGGAATGTCTTTGCATATTCAGACACTCATTGATCGGATTGGAAGGGGAAAAACAATCTCAAATCCGCAATTGAATCAAATTAGCAAGCTACATAAGGCTGAATTCATGGTAGCTCTTGAATGTGTGAGTAAGATAGAAGAGGCTTTTGATCTCGACATACCGCTAGACGAGGCAGGTTTTCTCTGCATGTTCTTTGTACTTGACGAAGCACAGCCTGAGGAGATCAAAAATTATGTGGGTATTCTCGTCATGATGCACGGTAATTCCAGTGCGACCTCCATGGTAGAGGTGACAAATCGCCTCTTAGGAACGAATCATGCTGTTCCTTTAGATATGCCCTTAGAAAAGCCTCCCCATGAATTATTAGAAAAAGCCAAAGAAATTGCCAAAACGATTGGGAATGAAGAGGGTCTGCTGTTTTTAGTAGATATGGGCTCTTTACTTACCTTTGGAGAAATCGTCCAAAAAGAATTGGGAATACCGGTAAAAGTGATCCCCTTGGTTAGTACCACGCATGTTTTAGAAGCTACCCGCAAAGCGATATCCGGTTCTACATTAGACGAGATTTATCAAAGCGTGTTAGCGGTATCAAGTCATGAAATACAAGAACAGTCTGTTAAACGGGAACGTAATAAGCTACCAAAGCAAGTGATCGTAACAGCGTGCTTGACAGGTGAAGGAAGCGCACTTGTGATTAAAAATCTATTGAAAAATTATCTTCGCTTTCATAACGAATCCTTACAAATTATACCGATTACATGTGTGGATCAAAACAAAGCGAAACAGGAGCTGGAGGCACTAAAGACAAACCGCCAGATTTTGTGTATTGTCAGCAATTTTCGATTGGATATAGATGCACCTCAATACAATATTGAGCAGGTCTTAAGCTTACAGGCTATTCCTGAGATTCAGCAAATTATCAACCAGGAAGAAATTTATAAAAAAATGGGTGAAACACTAGAAGCTCATTTAAAATATCTCTCAGGCGAACAAGTCCTAGCAGATGTACGTGCTACTATTAAACGCATGGAACGAAAACTACAGCAGAAGCTATATCAGGATGAATTGATGGGGATTACATTGCATATGTGCTGTATGATTGATCGGCTGAAAGGCGGAGGAGAAGTAGCAGAATTTAAAGAAAAGGAAGCGTACAAAGAGCATTTTAAAGAGATGCTTACTGTTATACAAGGACAAATGCAGCCAATTGAGTTGACGTATGGAATCATGGTGGAAGAAAATGAAATTTGTTATCTCGCGAAATTTTTCCTTATGAGTGAAGCAAATCAGTCTCATGTATAAGTAAACACTCACTGTATTTAGGACGAAACACTATAGATTAGTGTTTCGTTTTTCTTATGGACAAGCGAAACACTAATGGAAGAATGAAAGGATGACAGCCTACATATACATCATTAGTGTTTTGGCATCATATTTGCAAAATAAGTAAAATGTAAGCACTTACATGACCAGAGGGGGTATATACAGATGAATATCGTACTATGTTGTTCAGCAGGAATGTCAACTAGCCTACTTGTAACTCGAATGGAGGAGGCAGCAAAGGAGCAAGGAATCGAAGCGACGATTTGGGCTATATCTGCAGATGATATGCGTGATAACTGGGATAAAGCAGAGGTTGTGCTGCTCGGACCGCAAATCCGTTATAAATTAGCAGAATTTAAAAAGGAAGGCGAAGCGAGAAATATACCCGTTGATGTTATAAACCCTGTTGACTATGGAATGGTCAATGGCCAAAAGGTACTAGAAGCTGCCTTACACATGAAGAAATAGATAGGAGTGATATCGATGGACAGACTCGTTCAATTATTCGAGAGAGCGCTAATGCCCATTGCAGGGAAAGTCGCTGGGCAGAAGCACTTACAAGCCATTCGTGACGGTATCGTTTTAACAACTCCCCTGCTAATTGTCGGCTCCTTATGTTTGGTTATTGGGTTTATTCCAATCGAGGGTTATGATGACTTTATGAAGGGGATTTTTGGAGAGCTATGGCGTACAAAGCTCTTATATCCGGTAGGCGTTACCTTTGATATTATGGCACTCATTGCTAGTTTTGGTATAGCGTATCGGTTAGCGGAAAAGTATAAGGTGGACCCTTTATCGGCAGCATCGATATCTGTTGCCTCCTTTTTGCTAGTAACGCCATACAACACGATGTTTACTCCGGCTGGCACAGAAACAGCCATACAGGTTAGCGGTGTCATACCGGTAACATTAATGGGAAGTCAAGGCTTGTTTGTTGCCATGATTATGGCTCTTTTATCGACAGAAATTTTCCGTATTGTTATACAAAAGGACATTGTTTTAAAAATGCCGCCAGGTGTACCACCAGCGGTTGCGAAATCCTTCGTTGCACTGATTCCAGCCTTTATTGTACTTGGAACCTGCTGGATTATTCGTTTGATTATGGAAGCTACTACTTTTGAAAGCGTACACAATGTTGTTAAAACACTATTAGGAGTTCCCCTACAGGCACTGGGTTCCAGCTTCGCAGGTGCTTTAATCGCTGTTATTCTTATTCATCTTTTATGGGCTTGCGGCTTGCATGGAGCCAATTTGGTTGGCAGTGTAATGAGCCCGATCTGGTTAACGCTGATGGATGCAAACCGAGCTGTTTACATGAGCAATCCTAATGCAGAATTACCGAATGTTATCACGACTCAATTCTTTGATTTATGGCTCTATATTGGCGGATCAGGTACAACGCTTGCAATGGTTGTTGCCATGGCTTTTCTGGCAAAGAGCCAGCAGATGAAAAGCTTAGGAAGACTATCTCTTGCACCAGGGTTATTTAACATTAACGAACCGGTGATCTTCGGGGTACCGATCGTCATGAACCCGCTCTTAATTATTCCATTTATAGTAACGCCCGTTGTTCTTTTATGTGTCTCTTATTTTGCAATGTCCACGGGACTTGTAGCGAGACCAAGCGGAATATCCGTGCCATGGACCACTCCATTGTTAGTTAGTGGTTATCTCGCGACTGGGGCTAAAACATCCGGATTAGTCCTACAATTAATCAATTTTATACTCGCTTTTGCGATTTATTACCCATTTATACGTCTGTGGGATCGCCAAAAATGCAAGGAAGAGCAGGAGGCAACAAAAAATCAAGCTGTCACCACATTACAAGCATAAGAACAATTGTGTTAATTAGATGCACGGGAAGGGAGGAATCGTTACGAAACTGATTATAAACGCCGATGATTTTGGTTACTCAAAAGGAGTCAACTATGGAATTATTACTTCTCATGCATGCGGGGTTGTTACATCGACTACGATGATGATGAATATGCCCGAGGTAGATCATGCCTTTTTACTGGCCAAACAGCATTCAGCGTTAGGAGTAGGAATTCATTTGGTTTTGACCTGTGGCAAACCACTTGGTGACGACGTACCTTCCTTAGTAAATGAATCAGGTCATTTTCACTCACTGCCGGATGTATTTCATCACATAAATACAGAAGATGTAGAGAAAGAATTTACACATCAAGTAGAAGCATTTCTCTCATACGGAAAGAAACCAACCCATATTGATAGTCATCATCATGTACATGCGCATGAAAAAATATTGCCTATTGTGTTGAAATTGGCGGAGCGGTATCATTTGCCGCTTCGTCTTCTCCGCACACCTGATGAGACTAATCGATTACCAGCAGGCATAAAAAGCACTGCTGCTTTCGATCAGAGTTTTTATGGAGATAAGCTTTCCCTTGAGTCCCTGGAACAAATTCTCGATAAGCATGCTGGAGCTGAATCACTGGAGATTATGACACATCCGGCTTTTATCGACCAACCACTTTACCAAGGGAGCAGCTATGCGCTTCAACGTATGAACGAATTGGCGATTTTGACTGACCCGCATGTTACAAAACGGTTGAACTGCCGAGATATACAATTGATTACATTTGAACAACTAGGCTGACAGTAGTGCATGGGATAGGAGGCAACCATATGGAAATTACAGATGTAGCATTTCACATAATATTACATGGTGGCAACGCAAAAAGCTTCGCTATGGAGGCAATTGCAGCGGCAAAGCGAGGAGAAATAGAGGAAGCACGCAAGCTAATGGACGGAGCGACTGCAGAGCTACGTGAAGCGCACCATATTCAAACTTCTTTAATTCAGGAAGAAGCGGGCGGAAACAAGACAGAAGTAACCCTATTAATGATCCACGCGCAGGATCATTTAATGAATGCAATCACAGTGAAAGACTTAGCAAACGAGTTCATAGACCTTTATGCAAAAATAAACATCAAAGGGGGACTTACAGTTGAGCGGAATTAAAATCGTAACCATTGGCGGTGGTTCCAGCTACACACCAGAGTTAGTTGAAGGCTTTATCAAGCGGTATGCGGAATTACCTGTACGTGAGCTTTGGCTGGTCGATATTTTAGAAGGCAAAGAAAAGTTAGAAATCGTAGGCAATTTAGCAAAACGCATGGTGGAGAATGCTGGTGTTCCCATGCAAATTCATTTGTCATTGGATCGCAGAGAAGCCCTGCTAGGAGCAGATTTTGTTACGACTCAATTACGTGTAGGTCTACTGAAGGCTCGTGGATTAGACGAAAGTATACCATTAAAACATGGATGCATTGGTCAGGAAACAAACGGTGCAGGTGGTCTGTTTAAGGCATTGCGCACTATCCCAGTAATTTTAGACATTAGTAGGGATATGGAAGAGCTATGTCCAGAAGCATGGCTCATTAATTTTACCAATCCAGCAGGAATGGTGACCGAGGCAGTTCTGCGTCACAGCAATATTAAAAAAGTCGTAGGTCTTTGCAATGTTCCAGTAGGTATGAAAATGGCTGTTGCCAAGATGCTGGATGTAGATGGTAGTCGCGTGCATATTGATTTTGCAGGGTTAAATCATATGGTTTTCGGTACAAACGTCTATCTGGATGGCAAGAAGGTAACCCAGCAAGTAATTGATAAGCTGACAAGTGACGAGGAAACCGGTCCTTCCGTGAAAAATATTGCAGATATGGGGTGGGAAAAAGAGTTTATTCGGGCGCTAGGCTTATTGCCATGTCCCTATCATCGTTATTATTATCAGACTGGACCGATGCTTGAACATGAAAGAGAAGCGGCGAAAAAAGAAGGAACGAGAGCTGAGGTAGTTCAGAAGGTAGAAGCGGAATTGTTTGAACTGTATAAAGACCCTGAGTTGGCGATCAAGCCACCACAGCTAGAGAAACGAGGCGGCGCATACTATAGTGATGCGGCATGTAATCTTATTTACTCGATTTATAATGATGTACGGGATATTCAACCGGTTAATGTTCGTAACAACGGTGCCATTGCGGGGATTTCTCCTGATTCGGCTGTCGAAGTGAACTGCGTTATCACAAAAGAAGGACCTGTGCCAATCTCGGTGGGAGAGCTGCCAATCGCCGTAAACGGTTTAGTTCAACAAATTAAATCCTTTGAACGCGTGACGATCGAAGCAGCAGTGACAGGCGATTACCATAAAGCATTGCTAGCCATGAGCATTAATCCGTTAATTCCATCAGACTCCATCGCTAAAACGATTTTAGATGAAATGCTGGAAGCACATAAGCCCTATCTGCCCCAGTTTTTCAAAGAGGAGACAAGGAAAGTGACCGCAGAGGTTGGTAACGTCTAGATGAAACAAAAAGAAATGGGATAGTCAGTCATTTCACCTATACAAAAAGCACAGAGGTGTCATTGCGAAATATTGAACATTCTCGCAATCTCAACCTTCTGTGCTTTTCCACTCGTCTTTGCTGTGCAGTATCTATGCGATTATTTTCAAACCAATAGCAGCGGATACAATCATCATAATAAATAAAATCCGCCTCCATTCTTTCGGTTCCTTATAAACAAGCATACCCAATAAGGCGCTCCCAACTGTACCGATGCCAGTCCAGATTGCGTAAGCTGTACCCATGGAGATACTTTGCATCGACAGGTTCAAAAAGGTAAAACTAAGAGCGAATCCCCCCATTAAAATCAGATAAGAGGCTAAGCTCTGCTTCAATGAGACCTTTTTTAAGCCAAGCACGCCAACAATTTCAAAGCATCCTGCAAAAAATAAGAAAACCCAGCCCATGCTTAGCTCGCTCCTTTCATCTTTGTTTCATTCGTATTGGAATCATCAGACGTAATTAATTTCAGTCCGATAACACCAATCAGCAATAATGCAACAAGACTTATTTTCGCTAAATGAAACGGTTCACCAAATAACAACATCTCTGTCAAAACAGTACCTGTCGTACCGATTCCTGTAAAGACCGCATAGACCGTGCCAATAGGCAGAAATGTCGTTGCACGGATAAGCACGAAAAAACTAAGAGCAATCGTGATTATTGTTCCAGCCCATTCATACCAGGTAGAGGAGTGTTTAATCCCCGAGACCCAAATAATTTCTAATAAGCCTGCGATAAGGACGTATGTCCAGTTCCGGTTCATCATAGGTTTACTCCCAATCCCTTTCCCTGTGTATTCGAAGGTGTATTCCCTTGGCAAAAATTTTCCATGAGGAAGACCAACGTTTCTCATATCGATCTGATCCACCAAACAATAATTCTGCAAATAGACCATCCATTAAACAAAGAAAGGCAATGGCGGCATCTTGGGGATCATCCACCTGAATTTCTCTTAATTCTTTTGCACGCTTGAACAAGGGGACTAGCATAGCCTCCAGTTCGTCTAAAAATTGATTGGTCACATCACTAACCGGCTCCACCAAGCTAGAGGGGGGAAAGAAAGCCATCCGAAGCCAAAAGGTAAACGTGCTATCGGAAGTAAAATTTGTTTTGTAATGGTTTAACAATTCGGGTAACAAGGTAGCTAGGGGCTGATCCTGATTGATCATTAAAAATTGTTGCATCTTGGCCTTCTCAATCGTAAATACATCATGGATCAGGTGCAGAAAAAGATCTTCCTTTGCCTTAAAGTGAGCATAAATGGAAGGTTTTTTTATTCCAACCTCGTCTGCAATTTGAGCAAGCGATGTTCCCTCGTAGCCGTGTTGAGCAAAGCACTGCAAGGCAGCCTCTTTTATCTTGTTTGCAGTCATAAGACAAAACCTCCTACCTAACGTTCGTTAGGCAAAGCATCTCACAGGTAGTTCACTCTTGTCAAATGAAGAATACAGAAAAATATGGAAGGGTACTTTCTAAATAAATGTGTTGACAAATTTTCTATCAAAAAGTACTATACTTATATAAGGTAAGTAAATAAATATTAATGTATTACATGCAGCAGGCTTATCAAGCACATAATAAGGTACATACATCAGAAGGGATGATTACAAAAATGGCAAAAGTATTGTATATTACAGCAAATCCGAACTCTGTAGAGGATTCCTTTGGACTAAGTGTGGGACAAACTTTCGTAGATGCATACCGTCAAGCAAATCCTCAGGACGAGGTAGTACGTGTTGATCTATTCAAGGAAGATATTCCAATGATTGATGGAACTGTGCTAGATGCATGGAACAAATTGCGTCAAGGAACTGCGTTTGGTGATTTATCTCCAGAAGCTCAAGCTAAAGTTGGCCGCATGGGTGAAGTATTGGATCAGTTCTTAGAAGCAGATCGCTATGTATTCGTAACACCAATGTGGAACTTGAGCTTCCCTCCTGTAGTGAAAGCATACGTTGACAACGTATTAATCGCTGGAAAAACCTTCAAATATACAGAAGCTGGTCCAGCAGGCTTACTAAACGGTAAAAAAGTTCTGCATATCCAAGCTCGTGGTGGCATGTACTCTGAGGGTCCTGCTGTTGACTTTGAATTTGGTGATAAATATTTAAAAGCAGTAATGAACTTCATCGGTATCACTGACTACGAAACATTGGCAGTAGAAGGCATGAATGCACTTCCTGCTGAGGCAGAAAATATCAAGGCAAAAGCAAAAGAGCGTGCTGTTGAAATCGCGAAAACGTTTGGTAAATAAAAATAAACATACGATAAACGACCAGTAGATTAAGTCAGAGAATATATAAAAACAAAATCCATTCAGCAAGAAAACGCCAGGCTTACATACAAGCTGTGGCGTTTTTCTTTTGTTCCCCAAATGAATCAACAATACTAGTGTTGGGAAGAGTATATCTTCGCTAAGAGTATGAATCATGGATGTCAGTGATTTATCATTGGCAAATTGTAAAGACCTGTGTTAGTAGAGGAGCTACCATGGGCTACCTGTCGTTTGTCGACCAATACGGTATCTACGCCACTATCTCCTATCACCTAACATTTATAGTGATTCGTCGTTTGGCAAGATGTCATGTGGGCATTGCTTGTTGTTGGTTTGGACAAAAATAGTAACAGAGGGAGGATGAGGTTTAGCATTCAGATTTTAGGGATTTATTTGTGCTATTTTTTGTGTGTTTTTACAAGAAAATACTTGAATTGATAAGGATTCACATGCTTTTTATTGATATTTTATGAAAGTAGAGAATACGTAAAAAATCCATGCTATAATAGCGAGGTACAATAGAATGCGGCACTTAAGAGATGATCAGCACACTCTCTTTTATCCCAATTGGGAAGGAGGTGAGTACATAAAGGTACACAGTGGATATCAGGGTTTGTTCTTGATTTCCATGTTTGGCATGTTCTTTTTAGCCTTGATGGTTACTTACTTAAAAATAAAAAAACCTCCCTTGAGCTGATTAGGCGAGGAGATCATTTTTCACCAAGAAGTTATGAGCGAGCTACACTCTCTAAGAGATAGTCTATTGTATGGTCGTGAGTACAAAAACACCTACATCGTTTTGATCTTGGCTAAATAGGGGATATAATATGAAAAGTTTTTTGTATGTATTGTTTGGATTCGTTGATTCATTTACTATTCTGTTCTTAACCTTCAAAGCATTTAGGCTACCAGTAACGATGTATTTGAGGGACTTCTCAATCATGGCTACAGCATTGTCTATCACATCGTTTGTAAACCGAGTTGTACTAGAAGTAGACCAGATTGATGTTGGGGCGCAATTTTTTCTGATTGTAGTGTTTTTCAGACTTTTGTTCAAAATAAGAGTATATGAATCAGCCTTAATTACCGCAATTGGTTATCTAAGTTATTTAGGAATTCAATTTGTGATTTATCCTATTCTTCTATCCTTTGAATTGGTGACATTAAGTGATGGTAAAAGTCTTGTAGAGTGGGGAACTTTTTTGATTCAATTTATCACCGATGTGACCGTTTTATTGATAGGCTGGCTCATTGGTATGTTTAACTTTGGGTTTTCTTTCATTATGCAACCACCTCATGATTTATATCAAAAAGGAAAATTGGACGCATTAAAGATAAGAATCATTTGTGGGTTGGTGTTGGGGATATTGACTCTTTCATCAACTACATATTGGATTTTTATTTTTAAAGGTGACATATGGGTGTTAATCCTCCCAATTTTGGCCCCTCTATTACTTTTACTTCGTTGGTTATATAGGAGGGACAAAATTATTGATTGAAAAACTATCAGAAGTTATGTCTATTAAAATAAAAAACGCAAGTCCAGAGCGTACGAATAGTGTAGCAATATTATCCTACGCTCTTTCTATTTTACTTAACTTATTTTTCATTTGTTTCTTTTTGTTTCTTATTGGGTTTTGGACAAATAAGTTACTGGGGACCTTTATCGCGTTGATATCTTTTGTGATTCTACGCTTTTTTTCGGGGGGCTATCATTTAAAATCCTTAGATCAATGTTTTCTTGTTACAACAGCAATTATTGCGGTCATCCCGCATGTTCCTGTAAACAATTTTTTTGTATATTTACTAACAGCTATCAGTATCATTCTAGTATGTGGTTTTGCTCCTAATAGTACATATGAAAATCTGACCGTACCTCGAAAAGTGCTTCTGTTAAAAGTAAGCTCTGTTTTAATTGTAAGCACGAATTTCGTTTTCGGTTCTCCCATAGTTGCATTATCATTCTTTGTACAATCGTTGCTATTAATTCCAAAGGGGGGTGAGTATCAATGAAAAAACATATAGCAGAAATTACTTCGGTTATGCTTACCGCCGTGGCCAGAGCTTTTGCTGTTTCGTTCAAAGCTGGTATCGGTAGTCCAGTCGTTCCAGAAGAACTAAAAAAGCAAAGTGAAGCAAAATGAAACCTAGGCTAACAGGGATTAGAATCGAAAGAAAGTACGATGAGTCAGATTTTGTAGAATTTGGAGTAGAAGAGGTTAATTATGTAGATCTCTTTAGACCAAAAAAAAACTCAGATAGCATTTTACGCTTCCATACTAGCAAAGGTGTGTTTCTTGGAGTGACTACCTTAGAAGGGATTCGCGCTTCTTGGGGGAAATACGGCTTTGTTTCATTAGATGCTGTAAATGTTGTTAATCTCGAAAATATTACTTATGTAGTGGAGAATCCGTTGTTCATCAGAGCTTACTTCGACGATGGTTCTTATACAACAGTTTCTAGGTCTAAATATGAATTAGTAAAACATTTGAAAAGAAAGAATCATCCGGATTAAATGGATGATTCTTTCTTTTTTGGTATAACATTATACAGATATTTTTGATAAATGTAAAGAAAAATTGAAGGGGGTAGAACAGACAGGCTTTATCTTCATTTTTCGACAAAAAATTCTATAATTTAATGATAAATTTTTATATGCAAAGAATTTTAAAGTAGGTGAAAAAAATGGAGATAAAAGCGGTACAACTCACAGATTATACCAAAATGAAAGCCGTTGAATTAGCCGAACTCTACTTAATCGAAAATAAAGACTATAGTATAAATTCCATTATTTGTTTTATAGAGAAAATCATTGAAGATGCGAAAAAACGCCATAATCAGTTCGATTACTAATCAGGACGATTTTTGTCTTTTACGATTTCGACAGCGGCTTCAATCATTGTACCAATATTCATCTGAATGTCTTCAGGTAAAGACAGAAAATCATTAATCTTTTCCATTTGTTTTGGAGTTAATTTTTCTAATTTTTCCTTAGGCAGGTATGCATCCACTAAAGAGAGATCGTGATCAGATTGTTCGACTGATCGACCGAGTAGATAATCTACAGTAACCCAATATAAATCTGCTAGCGAAATAAGAGTATCATTATCGGGTTGCGAGTGATCATTCTCATATTTGGAGATAGTGGAGTAGTCAAGTCCGAGCTTATTGGCCACTTGTTCCTGCGTTAATTTTGCTTTTTTTCTAGATTTTTGTAATCGTTGACCAAATGTCGACATATTCTCACCCCATTTTTTTCTAACAATTATACGATAGTTGAAGTATCTTCAAAAGGAATATGAAGAAAATTCAAGATATCTACATAAATGATTTGAACTTATTTCAAGTTTTTTCGTGTTTATCCCAGAATATCAACCATGGATTTCTGTCAAAAGAAGCTAGTTACTACATACTATTTTACATAAAATATAATTTGCTTATAAGATAAAAAATAGATTTTGAAATTCCTTGAGTTGAAATACCTTCAAGTTTTGTTCTTTAAAAATTAGGAAGCTAGATACATTTTGAAAAAAATAAAAGCACAGGAGAACAGAGGCTGATGAAGAACTGCATGGGAATGTCAAATAAAAAGTGGCTACAAAACGTCATGAGGGAACGTTTGGTAGCCTTTTTGAGTTGAATGCGTAAGCCCTGTGCTTTACAATTACAAATAATGAAAATCATTCTCGCACATTAGAACCGTTCTCTGCTACATAACGAAAAGTAAGAAAAGGAGAAATATAATGAAAAACGAATATATCCAACGACTTGATGAGCTGTTTAATATTCATTTGCTAGAACCTAATGGGGCTTTTTATTCCATGCCTGCCACGGATCTCCTTAATGAGAGCACTATGCGAAATTTTATTGATCAATACGCTCTAGTGATCAAGGCATTAGATGATACGGCTACGGCTGCTTACATTGCTAGCTGGTTTCTGGGGATGGCTACAGGACTTCAGTACATGGTGTCGATCCAAAATAAGGCGTTGGATTTCTCCTTAGAGAATGTAATTGTACATATGAGTCCAAAATCAGAGGGATCGTATACCCGAATCTCTTTTCAACTACGCTCCTGGGCAGAAACAAAAGCACCGGTGAGTGATGAGAAGAGACAGGAATGGAGAACAGACGTTCTTTCCAGGCTGTATGGTGAAACTTTGCGTCCTCTCTTGGAATGCATATCTGCAGTTACTGGATTTAACGTAGGCCAAATGTGGGGACAACTGCCAATGAAATTCCATCATTTTACAACAAATCTTTTGGAACAAACAACAAGCTCCGAAGAGAAGCAGCGTGTGATTGATGATTTTCATTTTTTACAGCATGAGTTAAATCCAAGTGTTTTTGGACGTAGCAAGAATCCGTTTGATGTGAAGGTGCGATTAATCGAACATATAGAGGATCCAACAAAGCAAATGAGAATGAAAAATGTTTGCTGTAGATATTTTAGAACCGAGGGTGCCCAGTATTGCTATACCTGTCCTCTCATGAAAGAAGAGGATAGGGCGGCAAGAAGAACGAAACATCGGGCTGAAATCATCCAAGCAAATGCATAATAGCGAAATACATGCTTCGATTAGACATTCCCGCAAAAAAAGCATCAGTTTAAAAGTAAGTTTGAACAGGCATGATATTATACATGTCAGGTAAAAGCATCGTTTGCTTGTATTCCGTATGAGCTTTTCTTGAATCAACCAAGAAAGGCTCTTTTTCACGTATCCATTTTTACACTCGCATCAGGCTTGTTTTACACTTTTAAATAACACACGTTAAGAATAGTGGTCAGCGTTTTTGCTCTTTACTTGTATGACAAGTATAACCACCCTTCTCCTATTCCCAGAGAACTTTTTTCCTTTTATTCTCAAAGTCCAAATATGCTATAATATCTGGATGATAGCAGAAAAAAACAGCATATTATGAGGTGAAAATAGAAAATGATCGATAAAAAAGAGGCGACAACGGACTTAAAATCCGGAAAGTCTAGTAAGTCCACAGCTGATTATGCAAAATATTTTCAGGCACCAAGCTTAAAGGACGCCAAGAAACGTGGAAAAGAAGACATTACCGTGCATTACGATTTCACTATACCTGAAGAGATGAAACAAATAGGAAAAGGTCTTCACTATTTGATTCGTACGTATGGCTGTCAAATGAACGAGCATGATACAGAGACCATGGCTGGAATTTTTGAAGCAATGGGTTATACGGCGACAGAAGATACAATGGAAGCTGATGTCATTCTGTTTAATACCTGTGCGATCCGAGAAGGAGCAGAGGATAAGGTGTTTGGTGAGCTTGGTCACATGAAGCATCTGAAACGTAACAATCCTAATCTCATTCTCGGTTTATGTGGCTGTATGTCACAGGAAGAAAAGGTAGTCAATAAAGTATTACGCTCTTATTCAGAAGTAGATATGATTTTTGGAACGCATAATATACACCGTCTGCCAGTATTATTGCGAGATGCAATGTTTAGTAAAGAAATGGTGATTGAGGTATGGTCTAAAGAGGGCGATATCATCGAAAATATGCCGAAAACACGCACAGGTGATATCAAAGCGTGGGTTAATATTATGTATGGCTGTGATAAGTTCTGTACGTACTGTATCGTGCCTTACACACGTGGAAAAGAACGCAGTCGCCGCCCAGAGGATGTCGTTGCTGAAGTGCGTGAATTGGCGCGCCAAGGCTTTAAAGAGATCATGGTACTGGGACAAAACGTAAACGCATACGGTAAAGACTTTGAAGATCGGAAATATGGACTTGGGGATTTGTTAGACGAACTTCGTAAGATTGATATTCCACGTATTCGCTTTACAACAAGTCATCCACGGGATTTTGATGACCACCTCATTGAAGTCTTAGCAAAAGGCGGAAATTTGGTAGAGCAAATTCATTTGCCTGCACAGTCTGGTAGCTCAGAAGTATTGAAAAAAATGGCACGTAAATATACACGCGAGCATTATATGGAGTTGGTTCGTAAAATTAAGGCTGCTATTCCGGATGTTTCGTTATCTACAGATATTATTGTGGGATTCCCAGGTGAAACGGAGGAACAATTCCAGGAAACACTGTCCTTGATGAAAGAAGTGGAATACGATTCAGCGTATACGTTCATCTACTCTCCACGCGAGGGTACACCGGCTGCTTCTATGGTGGATAATGTACCAGAAGAGGTGAAAAAGGATCGTTTACAACGATTGATGGCCGTACAGAATGAGATTTCCTTGCGTAAAAATCAAGAGATGGTTGGTAAAACCTATGAATTGTTGATTGAAGGAGAGAGTCGAAAAAATCCAGAGGTATTAGCTGGACGCACTCGAACTGGAAAATTAGTGCATGTAAAAGCTGATAAATCTTTAATTGGTACACTGGTACATGTTACAATTACAGAGGCAAAAACATTTACCACATATGGGGAATTAGTGACTAAAGTTGAGGTGTAATTGGAGATGGCAGAAACACCGGTTTACACAGATCAAGAAATTTTAGCAAAAGCGCGTGAATTAGCTAACATGATTTCTCGGACGAAGGAAGTAGACTTTTTCAAACGAGCAGAATCACAGGTGAAGCAAAACAAACGCGTTCAGGATTTGATTTCCAGTCTGAAAGCAAAACAAAAGCAACTAGTCATGTATGAAAGCATGAACAATACGCAACTTGTAGAAAAAGTACAAGCGGAGTTCGATGCTCTTCAGGAAGAATTAGATGAGATTCCGCTAGTTACAGAATTTAAGCAATCTCAAACAGATGTAAACGATCTTTTGCAAATGGTGACCCATGTTATTACCAATACTGTGTCCGATAGAATTATTTTAGATACGGGTGGTAATCCTCTCACCGGTAAAACAGGTGGCCCTGAAGCCGGTCATCATGATGATGAAGGCTGTGGCTGTGGTCACTAAAGTATGAAAGATTAATTCTTGCCGCAACAGTTCTCTCGATCTTGCACTCTGAGCGAATCACCTGCATACAAATGTACAGAAACGATGTATGGAGGAGGTTACAATATGTCTGGTCCTGATAAAGATTTGCAGTGTCGAGAATTGATTGCCAAGGCTGTCTGCGGTAGAGGACATAGATTCTCGCAAACGACACATACGATCACACCTACTCAGACACCGACTACTATCCTAGGATGCTGGATTATAAACAATAACTTTTCAGCAGAGAAAGTGTTAGAATCGGTCGTTATCAGTGGAACGTATGATGTCAATCTCTGGTATTCTTATGAGGATAATACTCAAACAGAAGTCAAAAAAGAAGAAGTAAAGTACACGTTAGATGTTCCTCTTTCTTATTTTGACAAAAATTGCCGCGGTGATTTAGAAATCATTTGCCAGTGCATTGAACAACCAAAATGCGTCAGAGCAGAAATTTGCGGTAATGCAGTTAATGTAAGAGTTGAACAGGAGTATTCTGTTGAAGTTGTTGGAGAAACGAAGGTGTGTGTTGTAATTTGTCACAACTGTGAGGATAAAGATTCCTTCTCGCATGACTTTGATGACTCAACCGAAGAGTACGATCAATTCGACTCATCGAGTTTACTAGATGATTTAGATTAAGTGGTAGAAAAAGGCTGTCGGTTTGTCCGGCAGCTTTTTTACGTCTATTTTTTATAACGAAAAATATTATATTATTATTAAAAATGGTACCATACTGGGCCAGGCACCTTACTTTTTTATCATGCATAGCGTGTAGGAAGGAAGTAAGGGAGGTAAGCGTATGTCTAACATGGTAATGAGTAAAGTCGCCGCTTCTACGTTTGAGAAGTGGAATAGGGAGAGTGCCATAAAACATACGCATCATCGAGAGAAAATGTTGGCTATTCTGAAATTACACGGAATGCCAATTCAGACGTACGATGGAGTAATCCCTATGCAAACGTTTGAGGTACATCTGTTTCAGCACCAGGTTGCTGCCATTTATCGAATAGAAGAACGGAATGTTTGGATTTTACAAGAAGCACGAACAACTGGCAAAACGCAAAAAGAAGAAGTAAGTCAAAAGCTGGATGAGATTGAGAAAAATCGGATCATTAGCCTGGCGATCCGTACCATTTACGCTCTTGGATTAGATTACGGGAAAGTTTTGGTTGGAGTTCATTCCCCAACAAGGATGCGGGTACTGGACTGTAAAGCCGAGCTACCAGCAGATGTTTTGCTACGAGAACGTTTACAGTTGTTTATGAAGGAACGTGAACAGCAAATTCTTTTAGATCAAGTAGCAGCTCCACAAGTAATGCTAGGAGCCGATCCGGAATTTGCTTTACGAGATCAGTCTGGAAATATGGCAATTGCTTCAGAATATTTACCGAAAAATGGTGTTATCGGATATGATGGAGTCCGATTAAAAACAGAGCTTCTATCGCACCAGCAT
This sequence comes from Brevibacillus sp. 7WMA2, assembly GCF_010748895.1. Classification (NCBI taxonomy): domain Bacteria; kingdom Bacillati; phylum Bacillota; class Bacilli; order Caryophanales; family Paenibacillaceae; genus Brevibacillus; species Brevibacillus sp. 7WMA2. The sequence continues at coordinate 2,089,093 of NZ_CP048799.1, read as the reverse complement.
CCATTGGTTGAAGTTCGACCAGAACCCTCAACTGAACCAGAAACTGTCTTTAAAAATATTTATAGAGCCCTCCATCTGGCTCAACGCCGGATTTCAGATGATTCGATTATTTGGTTGGCAGGGGGGATGCCCTTTGATGGTTATCCAATCGGCGGTCATGTTCATGTTAGCGGGACTACTCTGCATTTTGATTTAGTGCGTAAATTAGATACGTATTTGGCATTACCTTTATGTTTACTAGAAGATCAAGGATGTATGAAAAGAAGGCCGCGCTACGGTTTTTTAGGAGATGTACGTGCACAGGCGCATGGAGGATTTGAATACAGGACTCTTCCTAGTTGGCTGGTTTCGCCAAGAATCACCAAAGGAGTTTTGGCTCTTACAAAAGTAATAGCAGAATCCCAATATCTTCTCAAGCAAGATGTCAGTACAGACATATCCATGCAGCTTGCCTACTATCGCGGGGAAAAAGAAAAACTTGCTTCATTGGTCAAGGACTTGTATTTGGAGATAAATAATTTACCTTTATTTCAAACGTATCGAAAATATATAACCCCCTTTTTTCATAGTATTTTTATGGATGGGGAGTGGCCTTGCAATCAGGATATGAAGCTTACTTGGAAGTTACCTCCATTTCAACTCAACAACCACTAGGAACCATGTTATAATAGATGAATGATTATGGGTATTAGGAGTAGAAATAATGGCACAATACACCCCGATGATTCAACAATATTTAGAGATAAAGCGTCAATATACCGATGCTTTTTTGTTTTTCCGTTTAGGTGATTTTTATGAGCTATTTTTTGAAGACGCAGTTCTAGCTTCACGCGAACTAGAGATTACGTTGACAGGTCGTGGTGGAGGAGCTGAAGAGCGCATTCCCATGTGTGGAGTTCCTCATCATGCAGCGGAGACCTACATCGCTGAATTGTTAAAAAAAGGATATAAAGTAGCGATTTGTGAGCAGGTAGAAGATCCGAAAGCATCAAAAGGTGTTGTAAAGCGTGAAGTAACGCGAATGATCACACCTGGAACCATGATTGAGGGAAAATGGTTACATGATAAAGAGAACAATTATCTAGTTGCTATTGCCGCTTTGTCAGGGAAAGCGGCGGTAGCAGCGTGTGATTTAAGTACTGGTGAAATGTATACCACCTCATTGTCAACCATGTATGCAGCAGTAGAGGAAGCGATGCAATATCGCCCGAGTGAGCTATTGCTATGTGATATCGCTGAGGATGAGCTTCGCGGAAAAGGATTACCGCCCCATATGTCTATTACCTGCCTAGCTACCAATGCAATGTCGCAAACAGCCGTAGATGAGCTATATCCAGAGGAAGCTTCGCAGCTAGAGGATGCAGTCCGCCTAGCTATGAATGGACTTTTGCACTATGTAGGGACTACGCAAAAGAGAGCGTTAACACATATGCGTTCCCTACAGCATTACGTGGCAGATGAATTTCTGCAAATGGACCATTTCTCACGAAGAAATTTAGAGCTGACTGAAACGATTCGGGACAAGTCCAAAAAGGGCTCTTTATTGTGGCTTCTGGATAAAACAGAGACGGCCATGGGAGGACGATTGTTACGTCGCTGGATTGAACGGCCTCTTTTGAATCCTGAGGAAATTGGTAATCGTTATGATACAGTAGAAGCATTTCGCCACGATTTATTATTGCGTTCTGATGTACGTGAGGGGCTGGATCGCGTATATGATTTGGAGCGTTTAGCGGGCCGGATTTCTTATGGAAATGCAAATGCCAAGGATTTGGTGCAGCTACGCCATTCTCTTGAAGCTATCCCGAGTGTAATCCATCTATTGGTTAACAGCGGAGAGCAAGCCCTGCAATCGATTGCTTCAGATATGGATGACTGTGGTGATATTGCCCAATTTTTATCCGAAACTCTTGTAGAAGATCCTCCTGTAAGCGTGCGTGAGGGTAATTTAATTCAGGACGGTTATGACGAATATCTAGACAAGCTCAGATTAGCTAGTCGCCAAGGAAAAGGCTGGATCGCACAACTCGAAAAAAGCGAGCGTGAGCTAACAGGAATCCGCTCCTTGAAGGTAGGCTTCAATAAAGTCTTTGGTTACTATATCGAAGTTTCGAAGGCTAATCTGGCCCACATACCACCGGGACGCTATGAGCGTAAGCAAACCCTAACGAATGCGGAGCGTTATGTCACCCCAGAGTTAAAAGAGAAGGAAGCTCTGATTCTGGAAGCTGAAGAGAAGCTTGTGGAATTAGAATATCAGTTGTTTACCCAAATTCGCTTGGAAGTAGCGAAGCATATCCCGCGGATTCAAAATTTAGCAGAACGAATTGCCCGCATTGATGTGTTGCAGGCTTTTGCTACCGTGAGTGAAGAACGCGGCTTTACCCGTCCTACCTTGACCACCGATGGCGAGGTTTATGTAAAAGACGGTCGCCATGCTGTTGTGGAAGCAGTATTAAATCAAGAGAAGTATGTGGCAAACGACGTGACGATGAATCAAAAGGATCGTAATATTTTACTCATTACAGGCCCCAATATGGCGGGTAAGAGTACATATATGCGTCAAATGGCTTTGATTACGGTTATGGCTCAGATCGGCTGCTTTGTTCCTGCCAGTGAAGCTCGTATTAGCCTAGTGGATCAGATTTTTACTCGAATTGGAGCGGCCGATGATTTAGTGGGGGGATTCTCTACGTTTATGGTGGAGATGCTAGAAACTCGTAACGCGCTGGTAAAAGCAACCCCGCGTAGCTTGATATTACTGGACGAAATTGGGCGGGGAACGTCCACCTATGATGGTATGGCATTAGCTCAAGCTGTCATTGAATATATCCACGAGCATATCGGGGCAAAGACCTTATTCTCTACACATTATCATGAACTAACTGATCTGGAGGAGAAGATTCCAGGAGTGGTGAATGTTCATGCACGTTGTGAGGAGCGTGACGGCAAACTCTTATTCCTGCATAAAATCGAAGAGGGACGAGCTGATAAAAGCTACGGTATTCATGTTGCAGAATTAGCAGAAATGCCGCTAGAGGTAATCAGTCGTGCGCGTGAAATTTTACAGGGCTTAGAAGGCAAGGATCGAGAAGCGCCATTAGAGCAGCTTTCGCTTGATATGCTCTGGGGACAAGCCCCAGCCGCTTCCCAGCAGGTTTTTTCTGGTCAAATTGAAACAACGACTCATCAGAAGAAGAAAAGGGCTAACGATGCTTCTACATCAAAGGCAGAAACAAAAGGAAAAACGGATAAAACCGATACAGTAGTAGAAGGTACAGAGGTAGCCCAAGCCCCAGCTACATCTAGCAAAAATGAACCTTTACCAAATCCAACAGAGGCTGATGTCCTATCAGAATTACGTGATATCGATTTAAATCAAATGACGCCTCTGCAGGCACTCATTCAGTTGTCAGACTGGAATACACGTTTACGCAAGCATAAATAAGCTTGCTTCACACAAAAAAGGAGGAGGAACATGGGAAAAATTCAAGTGCTTACGGAACAGGTAAGCAATATGATTGCTGCTGGTGAAGTGGTGGAACGCCCAGCCTCCGTGGTGAAGGAGCTGGTGGAAAACGCTATTGATGCAGGTACCTCTCAAGTAGAGATTCATATTGAGGAGGGCGGATTACAGCTAATCCGCATCGTTGATAATGGCGTGGGAATGGATCGAGAAGATTGTTTGCGAGCTTTTGAACGGCACGCTACGAGCAAGATTCGTTCGGCACGTGATTTATTTCATATTCGTTCTCTTGGTTTTCGCGGGGAAGCCTTGGCATCTATCGCCTCGGTATCTCGAATTGAATTGATGAGTGCTGAAGATAGCGGACAAGTAGGAACTAAGGTCGTTATCGACGGTGGAGACATGAAAAGCGTTGAGGATTTGGCTAGGGTAAAAGGAACGGAAATTGTTGTACGTGACTTATTTTTTAATACACCAGCTCGGTTAAAATATATGCGCTCCATTTCGACAGAAGTAGGACATGTATCAGATTATGTAAACCGTTTAGCGATTACCTATCCAAAAATTGCTTTTACGTTGACTCATAATGGAAAAAATCTTCTCCAAACATCAGGCGATGGTAAACTGTTACATGTGATGGCGGCCATTTATGGGGTTCAGGTAGCAAAGCAATTATTGCCATTTGAAGGGGAGACGTTAGATTTTCGCTGGAGCGGACTTCTATCTAAGACAGAGGTAACGAGAGCGAATCGTACCTACATCTCTACGCTGGTTAATGGTCGTTATGTGCGCAATTATCCATTATCACAAGCGATTATGCGAGGGTATCATACCTTTTTACCAATTGGGCGTTTTCCGATAGTCGCTATGCATATTGAAATGGACCCGATCTTGGTTGATGTAAATGTTCACCCGGCTAAATTAGAGGTACGTTTTAGTAAGGAACAGGAATTGTGTGCAGCGGTTGAACAATCAGTAAAAGAGGCACTGCGCGTAGGCTTACGAATTGTACAGCCGATGCAAACGAACAGTAAGCCCAAAATTAAGCTGGAAAAACCGTATCAGCCGCAGCTTAATCTAGGTGAACACCATTCAAACGAGCAGCAACAGCAGATGAATCGATTACTGACCGCTTTTGATGTACCGATTAGAGAAAAACGGTCAGCCTACGTAGAACAATCCACAGATCCTGCATCTTCTGAATTGACGGCGAAAAAAGGATCTGGACAGCAAGGAGATCAGGAGTCGAAAGCAGAGGCTCAGATACAGTCAGATCAGCAACGCGAGAGCAATTGGATGTACACAGGTAACAGCAAGCCCAGTTATCCTGCTCACAATTCCAGTCAGTCTGTCACAGAAGGCTCTCGTAACCATTTTGCTCAAAATGAGTCTGGAAATACTATTGATGCTAACGCGCTGGAAAAGTCGCCAACTAAAGATGATATGACCGATTCAGGGAGGAGTATCGATACAGAGGAAGACTTTTGGAGCGATGCTATCGAGGACGACAATAGTACACCGCACGAGGAAGCTTCTCATATGCTGGGTTCAAATCGAGAAGAACAACCAGAGCATATAGGTGAAATGAGTAGCTCAGCAGTTGAGGAAGATACCGAGAATACATCCATACAAAAAGCAAGCAACCATGAAGATGCAGCCTACGTAGATGAGTCTGGAAATGCTGTCCCAATCTTATACCCAGTAGGTCAGGTTCATGGTACTTACATCATTGCTCAGAATGACACCGGTATGTATTTAATTGATCAGCATGCTGCTCAGGAACGAATTTTTTACGAGTACTTCATGCAAAAACTGCAAGAGGAAAAGGTTTCAAGTCAGATGCTTCTATTTCCGCATACAGTCGAATGTACAATGCAGGAGGAAGCGAAACTGTTGGAGCGACTTGATTTGCTGCAATCCTTTGGGTTAGATATAGAATGGTTTGGCAACCGGACGTTTATTGTTCGAGCTCATCCTCAGTGGTTCCCTCAGGGGAGTGAAGTGGAGGTCATTAACGAACTGATTCAGTTCGTACAAGAAGCGAGCGAAAATGAACGGGTTGACGTGAGTAAAATGCGGGAAAAGGCTGCGATTATGATGTCATGCAAAGCTTCTATAAAAGCGAATCGTTATTTGACCCACGCTGAGATGGAGGCACTTTTAAACAAACTTCGCCGAACTACGAGCCCATTCACTTGTCCGCATGGCAGACCCATCGCTATTCATTTTTCAACGTATGATTTAGAGAAAATGTTTAAACGAGTGATGTAAGCATAAAAAAAGAAAAAGGATCACCTTCAAAACGATTAAATAAACACTAAGACCTTTTTGACCGAAAAAATGCCGGAATCCTATATGCTTAGGAAACCGGCTATTTCCGTTATGGCTACTTTATTTGTGTTCCCACTGTGGTTTGATTTAGTGCCGCACGTAGACCACGAGCTAACTTTTCGGGTTCATCCACTCCCCAGAAATGCAAGAAGAATAATCGAGGAGATTCATTCAACATGTGGTTATGTATCGCTGTTACGGTAATCCCATTTTTCGTTAATTCACGAACCACGGGATTCACTTCGTTTGAAAGCAGAACGAAATCACCAGTTGTTGCTGCTTTCTCACCAATCAATTGAAAGTTTATGGGCATCGCTATACCCATAGCCGGTGGAATACCTACGCCTTTTTCCGTTATTTTTTCCGGTCTTGGTATAGAGAATTGAAACACCTTTCCTCTTTGTACACCTTTCCACCCTATTATGTCCTCAACCTTAGACCAGTTAAAGGTTGACGGTGATTTTTCAGGTGGCGTAGAGGCTAATGGAGTGCCTGTTACGGAAAGAGCAACCTTCATTTTTTCAGCCAGATTAACTGGGTCACCGTGACCAGCAACATGTAAATACATGATTTTTGGATTTTCTTCGATGATATGGTTGTGTAAAGCAGTAATCTCAATTCCAAGCTCAGCTAACTTTGTTTCAACAGGTTTGACCTCTTTTTCAAGGAGAACAAGATCACCCATCATCATAGAATGGTTACCAACTTGTTTAAAAGCTAAATAAGATGTTAAAGCAAGGTTTGGATCAATTTGAACATCATCTACTTTTATCTGCAAATCGGAACGAGGGAATGTTACTCTAAAAACATCATTTTGAATTGACCCCTTGTTAAAAACTCTCTTGACAGACTCCCATTTAGGCTCTTGCTCTTGAGATACTCCCGAGTTGCGTTTTGAGACTGCTTCACTTTGAAATTTCATGATTCCAACTAATGCAAGCAATAGTACTGTAAATATCGACAATAACAAGAACGACCTCTTCATTTCTGCCTCCTATATATAGTACTTCATCCTTTTCTTTTCCAAAGGTGTTTTTATTTATACATGGGGTAGTATTTACTTCGTCATCAAGCTCAGGTGATGTGAAGCTACCCCGTACGCCTGAATAATCATTTTAGTATTGAAAACACAATGGAAAGTTAGTGACCCAATAGGGATGAAAGAGCAGGCTAAATATCTGGGGGAACTGGTTGATCGGGTAAGGATTGCGAGTGGGCAGGAGCTGCAGAATAAGTAATTTATGTTATAAGAAAAAAGAATAAATAATAGCTAATACAGCAAAACGTCCGAATTCTCACATTCGGACGTTTGATAATCAGGAACAAATTATTTCAAGTTATTATTTTTTAATCCTCGTATAATTTGCTGGAGGTTCAATAATATCACCAGAATATAAACGATAGGTATAACAATAGAACCAGCTCCACCAGGGGGATTGGAGAAATAGTTACCTAATACAACACACAGAATAATAATGTTGAGTATGTAGATTATAACATATGATTTTTTGGGATTTTTTTATTTTTAATAAATAAAGAAATTAAAAATATTACAATGGCTAGAAACAAACCAATATTCATCACGGTTACATTCATCCTAACAACCTCCTAAAATGAACTAAAGCCGCAAGTATGCGGCTTTTCATGCAGTTAAATTAACGCTCGTAAATATTAGTTGTCAATCCATCCCAATCAAAATCCATATAAACACCTTTTTTGGTCTTGTTTTTATCTATCTTCTTAGCTATGCCGCCTCTGTCCTCTTCCTTCATTCCCATTTGATTATAGAAAGCCCATAGTCCATGTAGATGGCTGATAATTTCGTTCGCTACCTCTGATTACTGTTAATTCCTCCTTGTCATATTTATCTAGAACATACTTCTCAATCAATCCAATTAGCTTATAAAAAAGGCTCATTTCTACACCCAATTGTAATACAAATAAACCGACAACTAGATGAGTACATCGTTATCTTACAGAAGCTTAGACGCTAGTTGGTCGATATGAATAAGCTGTACGGGAAACTTTACAAAGCCCAGTAGGGTGAATAATTAAAAAGCCGATCTTCAGCTATTCACTAAAGACCTTCTAGGAGGTTTACAACATGTTAATATGAGACAATTCATTTCCTTTATGTTGAAAATGAAATCTCTAAAGAAAACGAAAAGGAATCAATATCAGACATTGCTTATAATCAAGAACCACCATCAGATAAGATTTAGGGGTGAATCCAAACAAAGAAATGTCCGAATATAAGGGGTTCGGACGTTCGCTCTTACAATAACTAGATTTTATGCCATAACAAAAATAAAAAACAGGAAATAAACGATATATATGACTAGCACATGAATATGATATCTAGTACAAATTTTTTGTATGAATGGGGCGATGAATTTATCCGCTAATTTGAACAATAAATATATCAAAACTAAATCGATAAGCAAGAGAACATAAATATTGTCGAACGAATTCCGTAGTAAACGATCAATAAAAACGACTATACCCAAAACAATGAAATAGGAACACGATGAATATCTATCTACTTTAATAAATGTTCATCCCTTTCATATGTAGGAGGTGAAGAGGAAAATACATCACCTCTCCCCTCCAATAATTGACTTTTATTCATAACGTACTCTATCGGCTTCATAATATTTTAAATCTAAATAATAAGACAAACGTCAGAATACAAGAGACTCTGACGTTTTGTCTATTTAAAAGTTATTATCGGGACACGATCTGTAAATCGTATTTTAAATACTACGATTTTTTCTTTAATTCTTTAAACCCACGATACACATTTACTAAAGCTGATATCCCTAATAAAATTAGTATCATTGGGTTTACTTCAGAATTAAAATATAGGTAACCTAATAGACTAAACAGGACGACAGCTGTCAAAAAAGACACCATGGTATAACTCTCTCCTTCCAGCTATCTCTATAAGTAATTACTACCTACCATAGATCGAGATAACTACTGGTACCCAAGCTATATCGACGTTTACACCTTTACCCTCATTTTTGCTATTAAGTTTTCTTGCAAATTTTGAGTTTCCCGTTCGAGCTAGAATAATAGCTCTAAAAACTTGATACGATCATGTATAAACTGATGCCCCAATTTTTCATACAACTGTAGATGCTCTTCTAATTCATGATAATTTTCAGTAAACATGTACGCTTTACAAATGGCTAAAGCGACTCTTTCCTTCATCTCATTTTCTGTTGTGTCTTCGGCATGTCCCACTTTCCCGAGTTCGATACATGCTTCATATTTCTTTAAGGCAAATGCTTGTAGTGCCATTTTATAGTAAAAAGTGACTTTATCTTCATGAGATAAAAAATCGACATAATGGAGGATTTCTTCACCATCTTTAAAAGATTTGTCCATCCGTTTTAAATCCTGTCTGTCGATCAAATATTTTTGATATAACCCTTAGCTATATACATTGGTACGCCATGTACTCTCGCATATTTAATTATAGTATTGTAAAGTGCTAATTTAGCATCATTGTTTGTAATAGTATTAGCAATTGCAAAGATACCCTCTAATGTTTCGAAGGTATCTTTTTTTGAATCTTCAAGGAACTTTAACGCCACTTTTTCAATCAAAGAGGGACTAGAAATGTCAATCGCTTCCCAAAGAAAATCCTCAAAAATGCTCATTCTATGCTCAATCTCTATATAAAGTTCAATTACCTCGTCATAAGGAATCTGTAACCCATCTGCAATTAATTTAAGGTTCCTTAGTTCAGGGCGTTTTGTTTCACCTGATTCAATCTTAGATAGTATCCCTTTACTAACCCCAGTTTTCCTAGATAGTTCTGATAAACTCAAACCAAAGTTTATTTTTCCTTTTATCAGTTCCCCCAATGTTGTGAAAGTTAGACTTACACTCATGTTAAGTTAATCCCCTTCCAGAATTAATAAAACGTGATATTTCTTAACATTCTAACTTAAATGTATAATTATGTAAATACGAATAAAATTATGTAATGGTTCTCTAAAAATATCTTTTTAAAAAATAAAACACCTTCCATTTCCGTAAAAGGTTGAAAGATGTTTTATATGTTCATTGTATAGGGTTTGTGGGGTGTCAATTTATAAGCTGTTCGCCTTGTTTAATCATAACACAAGAAAGAAGAAAAGCATGGTATTAGATACACAGCGTTCTTTTTTTCATTTTCCATTCACCTTACTTTCAATTTTGTAGGATCAATATGAATTTCGCCTTTCCAAGAACCAGCTACTTTTCCAATTCTGTTTATATTTACATCTAATGTAAGTGGTTGTTTAAAGGATTCTTTCCCTTTAGGACCTTCAACAAATGTAATGATACCCTCTGGTCTATCTTTATCACGAATACCTACATGCGTTAATTCTTTTTCTGCTGCTGTTAATTTGAATGGTAAACCATCTGTACCTTGAATAAATGGATGATTGTGGGAAGCTACCATCTTTCGTATAATATTCAGGATTTTCTTCTTGTTGGTCATTTGTTTTCCCATCGTTTTTAAGGTTTAATCCTGTTGTGTCAAATTCAAACGGTACCAAACTTCCATCTGCTTTTTCAATTCGGAAAAACATGTTTTGTGACAAAAATTTTTATTTATTATGTACAAAAAAAGCATTCATCTTTCAATGTGATAAAAATGCAGAATGTGACAGTTTTTCCTGGTGCAGATTATAAAATCGAGGTGTGTAACAATGCATTTGACGAGTCGCCTACGTGGGAAGACGCAACTAACCATGTTAAATTCAACCAAGGCTTCATCTTCACCAACAAGGAAAACAGCAGAAAAATGGGGCGTTAGTGTGCGTTTTGTTTTTGTTAAAGGAGTTGCAACTGAGTCTGTGATTGTAAAAGGATTCGGAGGTGCATTCGATTAATTTTAATGAAACCTATGGATTTGGGTGAAATGGAGTAAGAGCGTAAGAAAGGCAAAATCTCGCCAGAGTTATAGAAGCCTATGAAGCTATTGCTCAGTTGCAAGAGACGGTAACTAGAATGGAAGCCAAAATAAAAACACTAGAAGGAGAGAAGTAGAAATGGTTAAAGCGTATATGATTCCTGTGTACAGCCTATTGGTTAAAGTCGGTCGCAGAGAAATTGAATCCTTACCGGAAGTTTATAGGGGTCCCGTAGCGGAATATTTAGCTGAACAAACTGAATCATAAAACGCCTTTTCCGATCTGGAGAGGGCGTTTTTTCATGGGGAGCTGCGGTTCCCTATTTTATTTTCCCTAAGGGGTGATAAGGAGAGGGGAAGCATGGAAGAGAGCGTAATGAACACATTGCTTCAACAGGACCCGTTCGCTGCTCTGTTTGTTTGGCTGTTATTCTCTACAAAAAAGGAAGGAAGAGAGCGCGAGACCCAACTAGTGAAACAGGCTCAGACACGCGAAGCCAAGCTCATGGAGCATAACGAGCGGATGGTAATTCAATTAGAACGTAATACCACTACATTGCAACAGATCGAACGCAGTCTAAACGGCTTAGAAAACGAATTACAAGAGCTAAAAGAAAAGGTGGGCTAATGATGATAGAAATTGGTTTAGTAATTGCAGTCGTAATGGCGTCAGGAGCATGGTTGAAAACACGGAGCTGGTTCCCAAACGATTACATTCCTCTTGCTATTGTTGTGATGGTGATAGCTTATAATGCGATCAATGCTTTACTCTACGGTGGCGACTTACTCGAAGCTGGCAAGATTGCGTTTCTTGAGGCGACAGCTGCTATTGGGATTCATTCGGGTACAAAAAACTCGTTCCAGAAAAGAGATGTGGAGCAATAAGACCACAGGACTTTATAGACAAATTAGCCCCTATTGCTATCCATGAAATGCAACGTACCGGTATCCCTGCATCCCTAACCATTGCACAAGGGATATTAGAATCCGGATGGGGAGCCTCCGAGCTGACAGTTAATGCAAATAACTGGTTTGGCATTAAGGGCGTCGGACCTGCAGGTAGTTACGAAAGGGATTCTTCAGAAGAAGAACATGAAAATAACAAAGAAATCTCCTTTTCGTAAATATCATGATTGGGAAGATTCTGTGTGTGATCATTCGGAGTTTTTGTTGAGACCACGTTACGCCAAGATTATTAACACCGATTGGCGTACTGCTTGCTATGAGATTGAGAAAGCGGGCTATGCAACTGATTCGGAATATGCTGAAAAACTTATTAAACGTATTGAAGAGTACCAACTATACAAACACGACCAAGGAGCTGATAGAGTGGCCACACCTATTTTGATTATTGATCCAGGACATGGCGGTACTGACTCAGGTGCAGTTGGAAATGGAATGCGCGAAAAAGACCTCACCCTCCAAATTAGTTTGTATCAATTTAATCGATTCAAGGAGCTGGGCCTACCAGTAGCGATTACAAGGACAACAGATGTCACTCTGACGCCATCACAGCGCACAGGAGCGGTTAAACAAAGCGGGGCTAAGTATTGCATTTCTAACCATATAAACGCCGGTGGCGGAGAAGGTGTCGAGGCGATCCACTCGATTCACGCCACTGACAAGCTTGCGAAAGTGCTCGCCGAGTCCGTTGAGGATTGCGGCCAAAAGTTCCGTAAGGCGTATAGCCGCCAGGGAAACGGAGGTACTGACTACTATTTCATGCATCGAGAGACGGGAGCGGTAGACACCACGATCATGGAATACGGTTTTATCGACAATAAGGGAGATGCCGCACGTTTAGAAACTAACTGGGAGACGTATGCAGAAGCAGTTGTAAAGGCCTTTTGTGAATACGTTGGGCATCCATATAAACCAAAAGGAGGAGCTGGAGCTATGAGCGACTTAGATAAATCATTAGAGGCCCTTGTAAGAGCTGGAATCATTCAATCACCTGAGTATTGGAAAACTAATGCTATTAAAGGTGGGAAAGTAAAAGGCGAGAATGCTGCCACGCTAATTCATAACATGGCCAAAAAATTAGGGGTATAGAATTCAATAGCCTATTAGACTAAAATGCCGTTCAAGTGATAGGCATTTTTCTTTTTCCCTACTGCACACACATAACTTACTACATCAAGGGAGCTATTTACGATGATCTTTAACATGGATTGCATAACCGGAGCAAAACAACACCTACAAGACGAAACTATTGACCTACTCATTGCAGATCCACCCTACAATCTAGGTTTTGGTGGCACTACGCAAACCAAGACGAAAAAGCCTAGATTTAACATCATCGCAAACGATCAGCTACACCCACGAGACTATCAGCGATTCACTTTTCAATGGCTCCGAGAAGCGTACAGGGTTTTGAAGCCTGGTAGACATATTTACGTGTTTATCGATTGGCGCATGTATCCGCTCCTTTATTTGTGGATGCAGCGCGTCGGATTTACGATAAAAAACTGTCTGGTCTGGAACAAAGTACACATGGGGATGGGCTGGCAATACCGCTATCAGCACGAGTTTATCATTTTCGCTGTAAAGGGTAAGAGCAAGGCCCGTCGTGTTTCGAATCGTCGTGCTACTGATATCTGGCCAATACAACGAATCGCAAGTCAAAAGACCATTCATCCCACCGAGAAGCCTGCTAAACTTATGGAAGACATCATTCTGAACAGTAGTGAAGAAGGCGAAACGGTAGCGGATTTCTTTTTAGGATCTGTCCCAACGGTAGCAGCGGCAAACAAGCTTGGCCGTAAAATAACAGGCTTTGAAATAGATGAGGTTTATTTTAATTTAGCTAGACAAAGATAATGCGAAAGCCCTCTGACGGAAAGTTATAAAACGTCAGAGGGCTTTTTTTAGTTATTAACTTGTGGGGTTGTCATTTATTATTTTTTCGCAAAAGAGCTACTAATAAAGCAATGGTGAATGATTGGGAGATTGCAAGTAATATAACCATAAGCTCAATAAAAGTACCTTTGATACTTCCGATAACTATAAACACTAAAAACATTATTGCCATCGTGAGTAACCAGTATAGAAAAGCGCGCAATATCATAGAAGCCTCTCTCCTTTGATCAATAGGTTATAGTGTCTAACATTAGCGGAAAAGCTCGTAATAAGGTCAGAAAAATTAAAGCTCTGGATACTTAAACTCTATACCAAAATCCGCTACTTGAGTAGTTGTTGCAGGTTGAAGGGAAAGCCCCACGGGCCTATAAGAAACGGATACGGAGCCACCTATAATTTTATGCCCATATTGGAATTTAATATTAATCGTTCCTCTTTCATTTTTATCAGCGTAAACATATTGAGAAATGTATCCAGAGTGTAGTTGTCTATTTCCCATTTGTAGGTCATATTCTGCTGCCACACCAATACCTGGGTCCCAATCAGATGCTTTTGAAGAATCTTCGCATTCCCATTTCTTTTTAAAAGCTGGTTTAGTACAATAGCGATTTTCATGATCATCTGGTTTACCTCTTGAGGTCATAGGCATAAAGAATTTGGATGTTACAGGGTATCCGATTGACATTTTATCAGTTAACGTCCAAATCGGGGGTTCTGACCACTCGAATTTACCGTATAAATAGTATTTTCGATAACCACTTCTATCACTTTTGACTTCGAAAGCTTTTGCCTTTAGCTCTATTTCGCTAAAATCATCTTCTTCATCCTTCTTTTTGGCCAATGATTTATTCATCTCAGATTGACCTTCATCAAATTTATGTGTAACCGTTTTTGAACCAATTTTTTTAGCACCTTGATCAATTAATGCTTGCAAGATGTGGGGAGGCATATCTTCTAGTTCTTCTTCATCCAAGCCAATGTCTGAAATAAGGGTTTCTCGTTCACTTTCTTTCAATTCTGTTTGAGTTGTTTCGGCATAAGCGCTAAAACATAAACTTAAAGATAGAAACACAGTAAGAGCAGAAATCAGTATTCTTTTCATTATTATTTCTCCTTTTCTTATATTAAGAATAGAATACTTATATTTGAAAATTATGTCAAATATTGAAATAATAGTTTATTACATCTGTTTTTGTGGTTGATCTTTGAATACCATTTCTAACTATTGATTAATCCCCTCACCATCCACCAAAATAAGAACACACATTCGTATTTAGGGAGATGTTTTGATGACTAGTAAAATCCTTGATCCACTTGTAACAAAATTTATTTTGCCAGAACATGCAGAAATGTTACGTCAGTATCATGAGGATAAGAAACTGGTTGAGAAGCCGATCATTGAAGAGGATGAGCTGGCCGAGTTTTGCTACAGGATATCTGACTCACGTCAGTATGACTACGCCCTTACGATTAGCTGGTGGAAAGAGACAAAAGAGGGTAGAGGAGTAATCGAATCCGCCTGGGGATGGGTAGATAGGTTTGATTCCCAATTTAAACAGATCAAGCTAAAAAACGATGAGGATTTTTGATGGATACCTGTAGAAGATGTGGTTAGTGTAGAAGCCTAAGCAGAGAATCTTATAGCTGCATATAGTGTATTACCTGTGGGAACAGGGATACAGCAACACCCCACTAGGCTATAATAGTGGGGTGTTGCCACCTAACATTTAATAGCTTTTCAAACGGTTTTGCATATATGCTTGTTAGAGACGTTCGTCTGAAAGTTCTAGTACATCCGTAATACCAATGCTAAGCACTTCGCATATTTTCGCAAGATTATTGAGTGGTAGCCGTACAGTTTCATTATTGCACATTTCGTTGATTGACGAGACACGTATGCCTGTCAGGCGTGAGAGTTCTCGTTGCGAGATTCCACGTTCTTTGAGTAGATCGGCTAGTTTAATATGTATTTTCATCGCGAACAACTCCATTACTCAATTTAGCACTATAATAGCACGAAATGTATTGTCGCGTTTAACGGAACATGGTATCTTTCTTATAAGCACTTCATATAGTCACCGGAAGGAGAGGTAGTAATGAAGTTGTTCCACATTAGTGACGTACTCAGTGTCACGACAGGCAAACTAGTTTCAACGCGGCGAATGGATGTGGTTTACGACATCCTAAACCACATACAGGTGAGTCTCTATTAACACACCAACTACCTAGAGCTATCAAGATTTGCGCACCGTTTCTCCTGCAACAACACCCTGAACTACTAGTTGTTGACGCCGATAATGTAGATGAAAATAACTTGGAAGCATGGATAGATAAGCAGTTAAAAGTTTATGGTGAGTTTCTTGCTGTAGAACCGCTCGCGCCTGGAAGGTATCAGTCTATGGACCCGATCGAAGAGGCTAAGGAATTGGTGGATGACTGTGACACTCCCCCGGATAGGCCCGTGACTCGCTGGAGCTCTCGTGGTTGAATTACGTTTTAGGAAGAGTTTATGTAGGTCACCGATTTTAGGAGGCTTTTTGTATTTGGAGGGAAATCCTATAGCCATAGAAGGTACTCCTGTGGGGGAGGGGAGTAGAATTGAGACTTCAGGACAGTCATGGACCAGGAATAGATTTACTAGGACCAGTAGAAGGAAATCGAACTTTAGAATTTATATGACCACGTATGAGACCTTCTAGTATGCTAATTTTTCCTGATATTATCGCTCCTTACACGGGGGCGCCCATTGAAACAAACCACCGATATCTACAACAGCAATACTTCGACAAGACCAGCGATGCATGGTAGTAGATCGTTCCTTTTCCATGAACGCGGATGCAAGAATTACAAATAAGCCTTCCTTTAAAAATGGGGTGGTATTATCCCCTTTGAGTAGACAGTGTAAAAAGCCCGCCCACCTGACGGTGGGTGGTACACTCTACTTGGAGGGGATTTTCCTATGGCTAAAAAAGGTCAAAAATTCAAACGTTATTCCGAGGAGTTTAAGCTGAAGGCTGTAAATTTGTATCAAGAAAAAGGGATGTCTTATAAAGCGATAACTAAAGCATTAGGAATACCAAGTTCAACTCAGGTTAAGCAGTGGGTTCGAAAGTTCAATAGCGGAGAAGGGGTTATGGATAAACGAGGGAAGAGCCGTTCTGGTGACCACCCTTTTATTGGTCGTCCACGCACCAAATTTGCTACTGTGGAAGAAGAAAGAGATTATCTTAAAGCGCAGGTAGAATACCTAAAAAAGCGCAATCCGAATCTGCATCTGGGGGGAAGGTATGGAAAGTAAATCGGTTTTTAATCATAAATGAGCTGCGTAAAAAATATCCCCTTACTTGGTTAGTAGAAATTGCGAGAGTGTCTCGATCCGGTTACTACAAATGGCTCAACGCAAAAGGAAAACCATCATTGAGACAAGAGCAGAATCAAAATCTGAAGGAACATCTAATAGCGATCCACCAAACTCATCCATATTTCGGATATCCAAGAATGCAAATTGCATTAAGAAAGAAAGGATGGAATGTGAATCACAAACGAGTATACCGGTTGATGAAGGAGCTAAACCTTCGGTCTATTATCCGAAAGAAGAGACGTTATTTTGGTAAAACAGTATCTGTTATTCATCCTAATTTACTTAACCGTAAGTTTAAAACGGACAAGCCAAATCACTTGTTTGTAACAGATATCACCTTTGTATCGTTTCAAAATCGATTTTACTATCTCTCAGTCATCCAGGATCTCTATAACAACGAAGTTGTTAGTTGGAAGATTTCTCATCGAAATGACTTACAGCTCGTATTGGATACTGTGGAACAACTGAGCAAAAAAAGAGACGTGCAGGAAGCGATCCTGCATTCTGATCAGGGCTTCCAGTACACGTCTAAGCAGTACAATAAGCTAATAAAGGAGCTTGGCATAAAAGGCAGCCACTCTCGCAAAGGAAACTGCCTCGATAACGCCTGCATTGAATCCTTTTTTTCGCATCTCAAAACCGAGACATTGTACTTTTCTGAGTGTAAAACAGAAGAAGAACTCTTTCAAGCCATAAAAAAATACATATGGTTTTATAACCATGAACGATTCCAGAAAAAATTAAACCAGTGTGCTCCGGTGGAATACCGAAACACACTGGCTGCTTAGGCTTTTTTAATACTGTCTACTTGACAGGGGTAAGACCAGGGAAAGGCTTATTTGTTTGGCACTTGAGTAATTGAACCTAGAAGCATTTGAAAACATTATACAATCTCATAAAACCACCTATTTTTATCATTTTCCGGATCGATCAATTTGTTGATCCGTTTGTACTTTTTAACCCCTGGTAGAGGGTTAAAGTTGAGGAAAAGCAAATCTTTATTCTTTGGACTAAGATTAGTGACTGGAAACCAGATAGTGTAATCGAACCGGCTTCCACCGTACTTAAGCTCGTCAGGATGCCCTTCAAGCGGGGAGATATCCCAGTTCCAGCCATCCATGAATTCCTTCGCCGTTCTGTATCCGAATCGTTGGTACTCCATGGGAAACCACTTTTGGTTACATAGGAACTTTTTAAGGAGGTCTCTTCGAAGTCGCAAAGCCTCCATCTTTAATTTATCAATGCCAGGATCCTTACCTTCTAATTTAAATCTCTCTTTACTATCTTTGTTTATTCCCGGATAGTAGATTTGATAAAAAAACCACCTAGCTTGAAGCAAAAATCCTGTCTGGGTAACTGGGGATATTACTTTAACTTCGAAAAACGTTTCTTTATCTGGGTTAGGAATGTCTATTGTATCCCAGAATTTTTTTGGTACAGGCGTATTATCATAAAAGTGAAAAGGCTTTTTCCTGAGATCGTTTCTGACTTCCTCAGGTCCAGATAATTTCTTTGTTCGTAAGAGTCGGAAGCCATACATCATATACTCCTGGTAACCAATCTGTTTTCCATTCCAGGAAAAAGGCCCATAAAGTATGATATGTTTAGGTCCCGATACGTGAACGTTTCCGCCGATTGCCTTTCGTAATAGTTTCAAAAAGCCCTTCGCTAGACCAATTTGACAACCACGTACATGTAGAAAATGGACACCTCTGGGGATCATTAACTTTTTTTTCTTTTCACTGTCATTAATAACCTTTAGTAGTTGCTCAGAATTTACCCACTCCTCGTCGTCATCATCAAAAAGTTTTATTTTAAGGCCCCCAATAATATCAGCATGAGCAACCACGATCAGATTATGAGGAGGATTGCGCTGACTGTTTTGTCTGACCGCTTCAATGAACCCTTGTAAGCTCATAATCTTATCCCTGCTAATCTCCTCCAAGACCTTTGTATTAGGACGAAGCTTATAAAACTCTCTAGCCTCCCAAAATTTATCATCCGCTACCCACACGTAATCTACTGGTTTATTGGGCACCTATTTCTCCCCCCTATGATCGGTCGGCACTTCTCTTAGTCGACATAACCCTTGAGCCACCTCAATGTGAACTCCATCACAGGGAACTTCTATTTGCTGTACCAGAGGTGGAATTGGCTCAGGTAGTATTATGTTCCCCGATCCACCTGACAAGGCAAAACTGAACTCAACTAATTGTCCTAAAAGGATCGATCTATATGCTGGAACTATAATTTGTTGTCTATCGACATACGCTCGTTGGATGTCAAGCAATTGACGAAGCTGCTTTTTTACGGTGTCCGGTACATTAAGCCGTTCGATTATCAAGTCTACAAACTCTGTTATGGCATTACTTTCCGTTGAACGCTCTAAGTGGATGAGAAGTTTTTGTATATAGTAGTTACGGTTACAATGAAGATGATCCTTAACTCGATTTAGTGCGTTGAGTGCCGCTGACCGTTTTTGAATCATTTCTTTTTCCTCATCTATCGAAACCACTGGTTTAAGCATACCTTCGACCAAAGCCAGAAATCCTGATAGACGACGGAAACATTCAGTAAAAGATCCGTTATCCATAATTTCAGTAATTATCTTGTTATTTTGTATCCCCTTCCATAGAGCACCAACTCCTTGATCTAAGGAAAGTGCCAAGTCTATGGCGTATTCAGTGAGAGTTCCATCTGAAACCTTGTCCTTGTAAATTTTGTAATACATGTTCATGATAGTGAAGATCTGAGGTATACTCTCACGAGGGTGATTATCGGATTCAAGTGAATCCTTAAAACCACTTAAATCACTAAAACCACTAAAACCAATAAAATCACTTACATCATACGAGGTAGCTGGAAGATTTGGGTCTTCCCATTGATTTGAGTTAATCTGAATGGGAGGTAATTGGAAGATATTTGGCTCATCGTATAGGTAATGAAGTGCCATTTTGGCCACATCAAGTGCTCGTTTGACTGAAAGCTGCGCTCCTTTAAAGGCTAAAGGTAGTTCGTCTACTAGTACAGGGTCCAGCAGATGATTGCGTAAGAAGTCTATGTATGCCCCGATAAACTGGTCATCGAATTCTAGATTGTTTATCGAGATGAACAGTGCAAATATTTGATCACTTAGCTGTGACGTGACTTTATAGTGTTTTACCAACTGAAAAACATTGAGTGATAGAGTGCGGTCCGGGTATGGATTACGAATCACTCGAGTAATCCGCTTATCAAACACGTCCTCGCTGAAGCCGCGTACCTCTACTTTGTGAAGCGTCTTCAAACTGTGTGCTGATTTTTTGGTCGCCTCATGGATTTGGTTCAATGTAACTTGGGCGGTCAGTTGTGTAGAACGGTCAAAACCTGCGTCGGCCCCGAGCTGTCCTCCTAGTGATAGCGGATTGCCAATAGAGATCCGGCCATTCCCATTAACATGCCACTTTTCGGTTTTAGTCGAAGACCGAGTGACGTTGAGCGCTTCTTTATCTACTGTTGTTGACTCTTCAGAAGTCATCTCTTCGGCTTGATCTAATGTGTTTTTTTCCATTATCCGGCGCTGAGTATTTTGCATTTGGATGGTTAACTGTTCGCTAGGAGCTAGACTAGTGGTGTATGAAAGATCGCTGACTGCAACATTCTTTAAATCCCAAACCTGTTCCATGAGGAGTAAAAGTCCAAAAAAGGCAGAAATGCCATGAGAATTGGTAGCCCTAATACAACCAATACTTAATTGCTGTAGGTCAATGCCATCTCCGATAAGGACAGGTAGTTCCTGAGCGTAAACTCCCCGCTCATGTGTGACTTTATACTGCGGGTCTACACTATCGCTGATAGGGGCACAGAGATTAAATGCTTTTGAGTCCTCAGAGGAAGGCAAATCCTGTTTGGTAATTGTCTGTAAGCCAGCCGTCTCATGAGGCGGAGTAGTAGTAGTAGTAGTAGTAGGTTGTTGGTCTGGTACCAAACTCTTCACTTCTTTTTCGTGCTGTCCTTTCATTTCTACAAAATCGTTTACCCCGGTATTCAGCAGATGTTCTAGCGCGTTTTGAAGACGGTTTGGACTCCTTCCGTCCTGTTCGAATGTTTGCATCATAATTCCCTCCAGTTTTAGTTAATATTTTTTAGTTTTTACATAGTGTCAAAGTTTATACTGGAGTACTGATGAACACTGCGACTAGGATTTAATCTCTTATATTAATGATAGAGGGGCTTTTTTCATCAAAACCTCTGCTTTCTCGATAAAGGATTCGACAAAGACAAATGGCGAATTATTCTTTGTGAGGTGATAGTTCTTGAAACTACAGTGTCGTCTGCGCATTATTTTAGCTGAGCGTAATATGAAACAGCTTGATTTATTAAAACAGATGGACGAGCCTATCTCACATGCGTCATTGAGTCAAATAGTTCAAGGAAAGAATCTTCCTACTCTTATAACTGCTTTACAAATAGCCAAGGCTTTGAAAATGCCGATAGAAGAAATCTGGTTAGAAGTTCCTGGCTAATTTTTTAAAATGGACATGCAATTTGTAGTCGTGAACTACATACACTGTACCATCAAGATTAAGGAGCTGGTGCAGATGTGGATCGTCCATCAACGTATGGCAGAGCTTTGGTTCATCAACAAGACAAGAGAGCTTACCGACTCGGAAATGACAGAAATGAGCCATTGTCTGAGTGCAAACGCTCAAAGAGCTTGGGAGATTGCAAAACTCAAAAACTTATCTTTTATCGCCAGTATGACGAACGACGCGGATTGGCAGCATGAGTTATGTTCAAGGATAGAGAAGATAGAGAACTGACAACATTGACAACCAAATTGACAACGCACTTAAGTAAATCAGATAAATGTACGTTAACTATATTCGTTAAGAATCGCATTAGAAAGCGGTTAATGCGGTCAAATTAACTAATAGAAACACAACTAATCAAACGAGTATGTAGAGATAATTTGATCATCCATTGGCATGAGTATAGAGGAACATCTCGAACGTATGCTTACGAGGCGGCGGGATGTTCTTCTTTTTATGGATAATGAAGCTGATTAGGGGAAAAGCGGCAACATCGTGAATAACCTTGATTTTAAGCTTATTGCTAATCAAAATTCGTTGCTGTTGTCAGCTTTCTTTTGTTAGTATAATAGGATAGCAACCAAGGCAGACATACATAGAGATAGGAATCAAATTTGATCGGATTTAGTATGAGTAGGAAACGAGTGATAAAATGATTGTAACAACAGGAAATGAGCCAAGGGCGTCTGTTTTGGCTCATGCGCAGGAACTGGCTACTATCTTTTCCGCTCCACTAGTTTCACGTGGAGAGCTTTCGATTGAAAAGCTCAGAGATAAATACCAGGCGAATGATATTTTAATTGTAACTGCTAAGGGAGCTAGGTTGGAACGGAGGGGTCAACAGGCTTTCTTTTTTCATCCAAATACAGCGTCTTTCCGTATAAAGAGGCTAGAACGCGGCGATAATGATACTATGCTTTCTGTTTGCCAAATTTCACCAGGTGATAAGGTGCTTGATGCTACGATGGGATTGGCGGCAGATGCGATCGTATTTGCCTATGCCACAGGTGGAACAGGGCAAGTGGTTGGAATTGAATCGGAGCCTATGATTGCGAGACTTGTCCGAGACGGTCTTACTCATTGGGATACGGGATCACCAGCTTTAATCGAAGCGATGCGGCGAGTACAGGTGGAACAGGTTGATCACCTTGACAAGCTTCAAGCATTGCCCGATAACTCGTTTGATGTAGTTTATTTTGATCCTATGTTCCAACAAGCTGTCTTCGAGTCACATGGTATTTCTACCTTGCGTCAATTGGCTAATGATAAGGTGTTGACGGAGGAAACGATTGCTCAAGCTCGCCGGGTAGCTAAACGACGAGTCGTTTTAAAAGAGGGTACAACAGGTACCTTGCACGAGCAATTGGGCTTTACACCTTATCGAAAACGTGAACATCAAGTGATTTATAGTTATATGGAAGCATTGGAGGGGAGTGAGAGATGAGGCAAAAAGAGAATTTAGTGGTAATTGCAGGCCCTACGGCAGTAGGCAAGACTGCTCTTAGCCTTCGATTAGCACAACAGTTTAATGGAGAGATCATCTCTGGTGATTCTATGCAGGTTTATCGTGGCATGGATATAGGTACGGCTAAAGCTACCGAGGAAGAGCGGTCCATTGTTCCCCATCATCTGATTGATATCATGAATCCAGATGAGGAATACTCTGTGGCTATCTTTCAGCAGCAGGCCCAACAGCTAATCACCCAAATTAATCAGCGTAATCATCTGCCTATTATCGTTGGTGGAACAGGACTTTACATACAATCGGTTACTCATGCTTATCAATTCTCTGAGGCGGATCAGGACGAGGAATTGCGAGAGAGATTGCAACGATTTGCCGATGTGGAAGGAGTAGAAGCTCTTCACAGACGCCTACGCGAGCATGATCCTATTACAGCAGATCGCTTACATCCAAATGATGTTCGCCGGGTTATACGTGCAATCGAGATATACGAATTGACTGGAAAACGTATGTCTGATTTTCAAAATCAGGCCGCTTATTCGCCTTACAACTTGAAAATTATAGGCTTAACAATGGATCGGGCGAAGCTCTACGAAAGAGTAAATCAACGAGTCGATTTAATGATTGAGGCTGGATTGGTAGAAGAAGTTCGCAGGTTGCTAGATCAAGGGTATTCTGCTGATCTGGTTGCCATGCAGGGGCTGGGCTACAAGGAACTCATTCCTTATCTATATGGAGAGATCACGTTAGATAAGGCAATAGCTGACATTAAGCAAAGAACAAGGCATTTTGCTAAGCGTCAGTTAACTTGGTTTAAGCGGATGCCTCAGTTGGAATGGTATGATATGACTGAATCCGATTCATATGAACAAGTGGTTGAAACAATTACCAGTGCGATGGAAGGAAAGTTCCATTCCACGCCGAATATATAACTTACAAGTCCTTTTAGGGGGTATTGTCCATGAAACAGACGATCAATATTCAAGATACGTTCTTAAACCATTTACGAAAAGAAAATATCGCAGTTACCATATATTTGGTAAACGGATTCCAATTGAGAGGCTATATCAAGGCGTTTGACAACTTCACAATCGTTATTGATACAGAAGGCAAGCAACAATTGGTTTATAAGCATGCGATCTCTACATTTACACCACAACGTCCGGTATCCTTGATGTCGGAAAGCCAATCACAACAAATGTAATTGCAGACAAGAAAATCAGGGTTTCTTCGGGAATCCTGATTTTTTTGCCCAAAAAAGCATAAACAAGAAGATTTTTGCAGGTAAATATTGACTTTTTTGCGGATAACGGAATAAAATGGAAGTATTACATAGTGAAGGCAGGCGATGAGATGTTTGCTGAAGAGAGAAGAGGAAAGATTCTGGAGATACTCCACGAAGCACAACGAGTGCTGGTGAAGGAGTTAGCGGAGCAATTTCATGTTTCTATTGATTCCATCAGGAGAGATTTATCCATTATGGAAGAACAGGGATTATTGAAAAAAACTCATGGAGGTGCTATCCCTGTATCAGCTGTGCGAAAGCCTGTTGTACCATCAGCGGTACGTATAAAAGATGGTCCTAGTCATATCACTGCTATATCCAAAACAGCCGTATCCTACATACAAGAGCACGATACAATATTTTTAAGTGGAACGAACCTGCATTTTCATATGATAAAATATTTACCTCAACATATGCCGATAACAGTGGTGACGAACTCGGTTAAAATCGCAGAGCAGTTACGTGAATCTGAAAATACTGACGTTTATCTTATCGGAGGACAAGTTAATAAAACAGGTATGATTTCCGATATTATTGCCAATGAAATGGTAAAACAATTTACAATTGATCTGTGTTTTATGACAGCAGGAGCCATTAGCTTGCAAGGTGTTAGTACTGCAACCCCAGAGGAAGCTAGTTTTAGTCGCGCTGTTTTGGAGGTTTCTCGACGTCGCTTCATTTTAGCGTCTCATGAGAATATGGAACATGATGCTTTTTCTAAAATAGGTCCCCTCAACAGCTTTCATTTACTCATCACTGATGAGGGAACACCAAAAGAGTTACGAGATCAAATCGAGAAGCAAGGATTAGAAGTAACGGTAGCAAAAGGAAGCTATCCTGTTGCGGTTCCTGATTATTCGTAGAATCTTACATTTCCTGGTCACCTACCTCTCTATCCGAAAGACGAAATAGGCTCCCAAGTTGCGAAGTGGCCAGGATATAATAATCATTGGCAGTTACTTCTTTAAAACCACAACGGTTATACAGTGTGAGCGCGCTTTTGTTCTTCGTTTCCACCTCCAAGACGATGGAAGGTGATTGTTTTTGAAGTAAGTCGTTCACCAATCTTGTCAAAATTTCTCTCCCAAAACCTTTTCCTTGTTGGGCTGGCATGACCGCAAAGCCGTAAATAAAATCCATATTCTCAATTCTTTGATAATTGATTTTTCCTATAAATTCGCTGTTATGAAAGGCCATGATAAGATGCCGATCAGGTTCTTCAACTCCTGTTGAGGCATATCTGGTTGCATCCTCTTTTGTTGCTCCAAAGGCTTCCATATCAATTTGGACAAGCAGGGGAAGATCTTCTTGCGTTGCTTCTCTTAGTGAAAGAGAAGGTGCAATTAATTCTGTAGGCGGTGCTTCTAATTCCATCCAGTATTCTGAGAAGGAATAAGTGCTACCGAGTGATTCTAAAAATGCTTTGCCAGAATCTGATTTTTCCTGAGACATAAATATTAGCTTGGGTAATTGACGACGTTCGATTTCAGGATAGGCTTGCCGAAGCAAAGAAGAAAATATGCCATTACGTCTATACGCTGGATCTACCATCCCGCTGATTTCTACCTCTTGCGTATTAAAAATGTACAAGGCAAGATACCCAATGATTCGGTTATCTATAGCAAAGTAAAAATCTTGAACTTGGTCAGTGGGTCTACAGGTAAGCATATCCAGATTTAATTTTATCTGAATGTTATCGTGAGTATTACATACCTGTAGAAGTTCTTTTATTTGAATGAGTTCGGCTTCCGTAAGCCCTGCAGCGGCATAAGCACCGTTTGTTTGTCTAAGCACATTTATTCACTCCTTTCGAGAACTGCTAGCTACATCTAAATTTCCTGCGCTAACATATCATAATTAAGTATAAAAAGAATACGGAAATTACGCACATTAAAAATTGCGCGTTATGTAGTATAAATTGCGCTGCTTCATTTGACTGTTTATTTTTCATTGGCAGGATTGATGTTTCATATTTGACGTAGTGAAATGATTATTTGCAATGAGAAGTGGTCACTCTTTATAAAGAGCGACCACAGAGAGTACATATGACTACAATAAAGCTCCGGTAAAAGTAATTCCCCCTACAGCAGTAACTGTGCCGCTACCAACAGTTTGAGCCACTAATGTGTACGTGACATTACCAACTCCAGGGGCTAAATCAACATGATTTATACTCGTAGAACCAAACGCATTTGTTCCAGTTCTTTGATCATTAATACTAAAAATGACTGTTGTTCCTTGAAGAACTTGGAATTCGACTACTGGATTACTTGATCCATTTTGCCAACCAATTATTCCAGTTAACCAGATACGGCTTGTAGCTGTACTTCCTGTTACTGTGATGGTTTTTAATATGGTTTGAGTGGTACTTATTACTATAGCGGAACTGCCGCTGGTATTAGGTGCGTTTTCGGAAACTTGGAAATTTAAAAAGCTTCCAGAAGAACCAGTAGGTCCGGTAGCTCCCGTGTTACCAGTGGAACCAGTGAGTCCGGTAGCTCCCGTGTTACCAGTGGAACCGGTAGGTCCGGTAGCTCCCGTGTTACCAGTGGAACCGGTAGGTCCTGTGGGTCCTGTATTACCAGTAGAACCGGTAGGTCCGGTAGCTCCCGTGTTACCAGTAGAACCGGTAGGTCCAGTAGGTCCTGTGTTACCAGTAGAACCGGTAGGTCCGGTAGCTCCCGTGTTACCAGTGGAACCAGTGAGTCCGGTAGCTCCCGTGTTACCAGTGGAACCGGTAGGTCCGGTAGCTCCCGTGTTACCAGTGGAACCGGTAGGTCCGGTGGGTCCTGTATTACCAGTAGAACCGGTAGGTCCGGTAGCTCCCGTGTTACCAGTAGAACCGGTAGGTCCAGTAGGTCCTGTGTTACCAGTAGAACCGGTAGGTCCGGTAGCTCCCGTGTTACCAGTGGAACCGATAGGTCCGGTAGCTCCCGTGTTACCAGTGGAACCGATAGGTCCTGTGGGTCCTGTGTTACCAGTGGAACCGATAGGTCCGGTAGCTCCCGTGTTACCAGTAGAACCGGTAGGTCCGGTAGCTCCCATGTTACCAGTAGAACCGGTAGGTCCGGTAACACCTGTAGAACCAGTGGCGCCAGTAATGCCGGTAGGTCCGGTAACGCCAGTAGAACCAGTAGCACCAGTGATACCGATAGCGCCGGAAGAACCCGTAGGACCAGTTTCCCCAATAGCGCCAGTAAAACCGGTAGGTCCGGTAATGCCAGTAGCGCCAGTGATACCGGTAGCGCCGGTAGAACCCGTAGGGCCAGTAAAACCAGTAGGTCCGGTAATGCCAGTAGCGCCAGTGATACCGGTAGCGCCGGTAGAACCCGTAGGGCCAGTAAAACCAGTAGGTCCGGTAATGCCAGTAGCGCCAGTGATACCGGTAGCGCCGGTAGAACCCGTAGGGCCAGTAAAACCAGTAGGTCCGGTAATGCCAGTAGCACCAGTGTCCCCAGTAGCACCCGTAGAACCCGTAGGGCCAGTGTCTCCAGTAACGCCGGTAGAACCAGTAGTACCAGTGTCTCCAGTAGCGCCAGTAGCACCAGTGGCGCCAGTAAAACCAGTAGGTCCGGTAAAACCAGTAGGTCCGGTAATACCAGTAGCGCCAGTAATACCAGTAGCGCCAGTAATACCGGTAGCACCAGTAGCACCGGTAGCGCCAGTAAAACCGGTAGGTCCGGTAACGCCAGTAGCGCCAGTGATACCGGTAGCGCCGGTAGAACCCGTAGGGCCAGTAAAACCAGTAGGTCCGGTAATGCCAGTAGCGCCAGTAAAACCAGTAGGTCCGGTAACGCCAGTAGAACCAGTAGCACCAGTGATACCGATAGCGCCGGTAGAACCCGTAGGACCAGTTTCCCCAATAGCGCCAGTAAAACCGGTAGGTCCGGTAATGCCAGTAGCGCCAGTGATACCGGTAGCGCCGGTAGAACCCGTAGGGCCAGTAAAACCAGTAGGTCCGGTAATGCCAGTAGCACCAGTGTCCCCAGTAGCACCGGTAACGCCAGTAGCGCCAGTGTCCCCAGTAGCACCGGTAGAACCAGTGGTGCCAGTGTCCCCAGTAGCGCCGGTAGAACCAGTGGCGCCAGTAATACCAGTGGCGCCAGTAATACCGGTAGGTCCGGTAGCGCCAGTAGCGCCAGTAAAACCAGTAGGTCCGGTAGCGCCAGTAGCGCCAGTAAAACCAGTAGGTCCGGTAATACCAGTAGCGCCAGTAAAACCAGTAGGTCCGGTAATACCAGTAGCGCCAGTAATACCGGTAGCACCGGTAACGCCAGTAGCGCCAGTGTCCCCAGTAGCACCGGTAGAACCCGTGGTGCCAGTGTCTCCAGTAGCGCCGGTAGAACCAGTAGCGCCAGTAATACCAGTAGGTCCGGTAATGCCAGTAGCGCCAGTGTCCCCAGTAGCACCGGTAGAACCCGTAGTGCCAGTGTCCCCAGTAGCGCCGGTAGAACCAGTAGCGCCAGTAATACCGGTAGGTCCGGTAACGCCAGTAGCGCCAGTAATACCGGTGGGTCCGGTAGCGCCAGTAGCGCCAGTAATACCAGTAGGTCCGGTAGAACCAGTAGCGCCAGTAATACCGGTAGGTCCGGTAACGCCAGTAGCGCCAGTAATACCGGTGGGTCCGGTAGCGCCAGTAGCGCCAGTAATACCAGTAGGTCCGGTAGAACCAGTAGCGCCAGTAATACCGGTAGGTCCGGTAACGCCAGTAGCGCCAGTAATACCAGTAGGTCCGGTAGCGCCAGTAGCGCCAGTAATACCAGTGGCGCCAGTAATACCGGTAGGTCCGGTAGCGCCAGTAGCGCCAGTAAAACCAGTAGGTCCGGTAGCGCCAGTAGCGCCAGTAAAACCAGTAGGTCCGGTAATACCAGTAGCGCCAGTAAAACCAGTAGGTCCGGTAATACCAGTAGCGCCAGTAATACCGGTAGCACCGGTAGCACCGGTAACGCCAGTAGCGCCAGTAGCGCCAGTGTCCCCAGTAGCACCGGTAGAACCCGTGGTGCCAGTGTCTCCAGTAGCGCCGGTAGAACCAGTAGCGCCAGTAATACCAGTAGGTCCGGTAATGCCAGTAGCGCCAGTGTCCCCAGTAGCACCGGTAGAACCCGTAGTGCCAGTGTCCCCAGTAGCGCCGGTAGAACCTGTAGTGCCAGTGTCTCCAGTAGCGCCGGTAGAACCAGTAGCGCCAGTAATACCGGTAGGTCCGGTAACGCCAGTAGCGCCAGTAATACCAGTAGGTCCGGTAGCGCCAGTAGCGCCAGTAATACCAGTAGCGCCAGTAAAACCGGTAGGTCCGGTAACGCCAGTAGCACCAGTAGGCCCCGTACCTCCTATTGTCCCTGCCCCAGTTTGTACTAAAACAATATCATCAACGACTATATCTGCAGTTGATGGAGCAGGGATTTTATGAATAATAACCATTGCTTGAGTTGCGGTCGCGGGTACAACAGAGGATATTTCGTAGATGGTAGACCAGTTATTATTCAGGTTATTAGGTAGTTGACCTACCGGAAGTATAATATTGATTCCGATACTAATAGGAGTAGAAGCGGAATTTAAATAAATCACAGCAATATTTACTTGTGGACTTGGCAAATTTCCTATTTTTCCGATCGATAGAAAAAATTCAAAACTATCTCCGGGTGTGACAGGAACAGTCTGAAATAATACACTATTTGTAGTATCTCCAAACATTTGTGCACTAAAAAGCCCTGTGTGACTCCGAAAATTACTAATTGCTACATTTGAAAAATTCCATGGGACTAAGCTTCCTGTCTCAAAATTTCCATTCACAATTTTGTTGCCAAAGGGCAAATAAATCACCGCTTTCATTAATAAATTTAGTAGATCTTTTGCATTATATGGTGACTCTTATAGATGGGGAAGGGTATATACCAGTGGCGAAAAATACAAAATGAAACAAAAAAAGGGCGTTATTTCTATAAAAAGAGAGAAGTGTATATTTTAGTACAATAAAGATTTGGCTAAAAAATATACAATAGAAAAACAAATAAACTAGGACATATCAATGGATCATCGCTTTTTTATTCTTCTGATTATGTTAGACTAATGTGTAAAAATGTATGTATTTCCTATTGATAATGTCGTATTCCTGCTCATATAAAGGCCTTTTAAAATCAGAATATTGAGCACGTTAGAAATTCTTATTAGCTCTTGTAGTGGAGGAAATATAAACAAATGGATATGCTTCTAGAATGGAAAAACAGTGGTTTTCGATTGTTTACCTTACAACAGGGGGAAAGCGATGAATTACATGATCATGGCGATTACCTGCAAGTCAGCATGCCGCTGGACAATGAGGTAGAGATTCAATGGAATCAACGATATCAAAGAGTAGCAGCTAAGCAAAGACTGTTGGTACAACCGGATGAACAACATCGTCATCTTGCTACATATGGCCCTGCTACTATTTTGCTAGTTGGCCTACATCGTAATTTTCTACAACAGGTATGGGAGCATGAACAGCCCGTTAGAGCAAGACATGCACTTGAATATACAAGCTTATCTACGAAGGTTGTCCCCTTATTTCAACAAACCGTACAACGTGCCTTTCAGCGATCGGTGTTTGAGCCGATGGATGAATTGCTTCAAACGGAACTGGAGTGGGAGATAGCTAGACTCTTTCTTACCCTTCATTCAAAAAACAATACATACACGGAGCTTGAGGTAACCTCTTTGTATGAATATCCGGGAATCAAAAGAGCAGTTGACTATATGCACGAAGCATTTAAACATCCCGTAACACTTGAAGAAATAGCAGGCATTGCCGGCAGTAGCAAATATCATTTTATTCATCAGTTTAAAAAGAATAAAAAAATGACACCCGGACAATACCTGCAACATTTACGAATAAAAGAGGCAGCCTATTTACTACGTTCAACGGATTGGGATATCACTCGAATTGCATATGAGGCTGGATTTGGTAGCCTCAGCTCGTTTCAACGTGCTTGGAAGCAACAATATGGTGTTTCAGCGAGCGAGTTTAGAAAAAATGGATAAGCTATGTATAGAAATGTTCATTGTGGCTACACTATACTTATCGAGCTCGGTGGTCACAAATTAGAAACGCGCAACAGTCTTTATAGGAGGTTGATGTGCCGTGGACGATGAAATGATTACCCAGATTGTGGTATCCGGTTCGCTTTGATGATCTAACTCTATATTGGAGGTAGATGAGTTAAAGAACAGTACCGCTAGTACCCCAAAATGACTGAGCTCGATGTGAACCGCTCTCCTATGAGGGCGGTTTTTCATGTTTTACCTTAGGGGAATTCCGATAAAAATCATTGTCACAAAAATCGTTTAGCAGAATCTAATTTAATAGAAGAAAAAAGAATACATAAAGCAGGTGAATTCATTGGAAAAAGCGGAAATCGCTTTAACAATGTCTAAAGAGACTATCTTTGAGTCTCTTATGCATGAATATGGTCCAAAGATTTTAAATATGGTGTATCTCATGATAAAAGACCAAAAGATTGCGGAAGACATTACACAAGAAACCTTTATGAAGGCGTATATGAATTGGGATTATTTTAGAGGGGAGTCAGAGCCTAAAACATGGTTGTATCGGATTGCTATCAATGAAACGAAAAAGTATGTCCGTTCCTGGTCATTTCGGACGATTTTCTCAAAGCTTACCCTGCAAAGTCAACAGCAGGCCCAAAATAAGGTAACGGATGATACCGAAAGTATATTTTTTAAGCAAAACGGAGCCGTTGAATTAAGAAAGCTAGTGATGTCTCTGTCTCCAGATTATCAGCAAGTCATTATTTTGCGTTATTACCAAGAGCTAGAAATGAAAGAAATAGCATTTATTCTACAGATAAAAGAAGAGGCAGTACGGAAAAGGCTTTCGCGAGCCCGCCAACAAATCAAGCAAATGCTAGAAAGCAGGGGAGAGACATGGGTGTAGATTCATTTGATAAAAAATTAGCACAAGAGTTTAGGGCAACTAACTTAGATGTCCTTCCCTTCACTCCTCAGTTGGAAGCAAAAATTTGGGAAGGTATTCGTAAGAAAAAGCAGAAAAACCGTCGATTATTCGCTTCCCTATCATTAGCGTGTGGCTTTACTTTGATTGTGCTTGGTTCACGCTCAGTGTGGCTCGAGGATATACAGCTTAGCTCAAAACAACCGATTATTAAGCTGGAAACAGAATTAAAAAGATTGTCTCTAGAAGCTCAAAAAACGATGCAGTCCCTTTATAAATTTGCCCCATATCTAAAAAATGGTAAAGTAATGGAGTTCAAAGACGCTCGTGATAATTATATTGTTACTATTGAAGAAAAGAAAACAGAAAAAGAAGAAGAAGGATGGTCAGCAAGAATTCGACTCGATCGGACTAACGGTAAGTTAGAAGAACTCGACGTATTGAATGCAGGAAGGGATAAGGGGAATAAAGCGATTGATTCACAAAGTGCCACGGCTATTTTACAGGAATTTTTAGGTGAAAAAAGGAAAGAGTATAAACAAACCAATCTTTCAAAAAGCTCAGCTAACTTTATGCGATATGTTAATGGGATTCCAGTAAGCGGGGATAATGTTTACATAAGTGTGAATGGAAAAGGGGAGTTAAAAGGGTTCGGTGTACGGAGTGACGAATGGATAGATCAATCAGCCTTTCCACATCCGTCACAGGTAATACCCGAACATGAATTGGAAAATCAGTTACAGAAGTATATAAAATTAAGGTATATCGAACATTTTGATCCAAAAAATGACCGCCCAATACTAGAATATACACCAGGTATCCTGAACGCGTACAGCTTTGATGCGATTACGGGCAAAACGATCTATCATACTTACTACGATTATGATCAACCGACCTTAATTAAAATGAATCCACCAAATAAACCTGCCCTCGCACGCAACCAACAAGAAGCAGAGCTGCTCATTAAACAGGAGTATGGAATTAAGGGGCCATTAAAAGTTTACTCCAATAATTGGGACGATCATAAACAACGGAAAGAAGAAAATGAGGCTGTTTACCAATTTGGAGAAAAGGGTGAATATACGGTTATTACGGAATTAAGCTCCGGGCGTGTCCTGCAAATTTCCAAGGTTACTCTTAAAGAAAAATGGAGAGTCTCCAAAGAGAAAGCTAGAGAGAAGGCCATTCGATTTCTGGAGAAATACCTTGATCCTTGGGACAAAGAAGTACAGCTCACATACAGTAACGAGAATGAATACACGCATATATTCCGTTTCTTTAAAAGCCATCAAGGCATTCCGGTTTTACAGACGGATAGTTCCTATCTCAGTTATTCGGTTCATGTAGATTCAGCTACAGGAGAAGTCATCTTATTTATCAAAGATTCAGTTGAAAAGCCTTTTGTATCTTCTTCTATTAAGCAAGTCAAGCTCCCGGATCGAAATGCCATAGTGTCACCAAAAGTGGGAGCTAGTGAGTGGCTGCGCTATAATCCGGTAGAGCTGGTGTATGAATATGTGGATGGGGGTAAAAAGACTAGGTTAGTGTATCAAGTTAAGGAGAAGACGGTAGACAAAAACGTATTTATTGATGCGACTACAGGTAAAGCTGTATTTGTTGACAGATAAGAAGCATCCCGGATCACTGCAACAGGTGAGACGGGATTTTTTTATAAATCAAGCTATTTATTTTGGATTTTCTGTACAGGATTTCAAAGTGTGCTGCGTATACTGTAGAGACGATTATGGAAGGCAGGTGATGGGACATGAAACAGGCTGCGACTATGACCAAAACGGTCGTTACAGAATCACCGGAGTCACCACATCGAATTCAATTTGTGTTTCATCATCCGGTTGTACAGCCGCTAAAGGAGCCAGAGCCGTTGGTAGACACGGTACGATCTACTGCGAATGATCAAATCAAATCCGTTATTAATGATCTGGAAAAAATGATTGGACTAGATGAGGCAAAGCTTGTCATGTACGAGATTTATGCCCTCCTTAGAACGAACCGTGAACGCGCAAAGCATCAGTTAAAGACAGAACAACAGGTATATCATATGGTATTTAAAGGTAGTCCAGGAACGGGAAAGACTACGGTGGCCCGAATTTTTGGGAAGGTGCTTAAAGAGATGGGGATTTTAAGCAAGGGCCATTTAATTGAGGTGGAACGAGCCGATCTAGTGGGAGAGTTCATTGGACATACAGCGCAGAAAACACGCGATTTAATTAAAAAGGCTTTGGGCGGAATCTTGTTTGTGGATGAGGCTTATTCGTTAGCACGCGGAGGAGAGAAGGATTTTGGCAAGGAAGCAGTGGATTGTCTCACGAAGGCAATGGAAGATCACAAAAACGAATTTATTTGCATTTTGGCCGGGTACACAGAGGAGATGGATGAGTTTTTGCAGATCAATCCAGGCCTGCCCTCGCGTTTTCCCATTCAGATTCACTTTACGGATTATGAGGTAGATGAGCTGATGGAAATTGCAGCGATCATGGTCGAGGAAAAGCAATATGTGCTTACCTCTACGGCAAAAGAAAAAATGAAGCAGCATCTGATCCACCTGCTATCCGACCCTTTTTTGGAGTCATTTAGCAATGCGCGTTACATACGGAATATGCTGGAGAAGGCTATTCGAGCACAAGCTATGCGGTTGTTAAAGAGTTCTAACCCAAGCAAGGAAGAATTAATGAGCATACGAGCAGAGGACTTGCAGGTTAGCAATCCTTTTTTGAACTGAAAGCCTGACGTTTAATGGATGTAACGTGTGTTTTTAAATCTGGAGAACAAAGTTGACATCTCCCTAGATTTAACGGGTGAAGGATGAAAAGGATGGCAAATGGGTAAAAAAGAAGGTATATTGATTACTAGCTAGTAAAAGAATGAATTAGGGCATACGTTTGCTAGACATGCGAACGGATGCCGTTCTTTTCGTCTGGGGACGTGGGAAGGAAGGTTACATATATGAGTGAATGGAATAAACAGCAAACAGCTATAGTAGTTGGTTGTCTAATAGATCAGCGAGATGAAGAACGGATGCGGTTATCCCTAGAAGAGCTGGGAGAGCTAGCGCGGACGGCCGGTGTTGAAGTGCTAGAAGTTATTACTCAAAATCGCGAGCGGGTCGATTCAGCTTGGTATCTAGGAACGGGTAAAATCCAAGAGATTGCGGAATTAGCAGTTAGTCTGGATGTAGATGTTGTCATCTTTAATGATGAATTATCTGCTAGCCAAAACCGTAATTTGGAAGCGTTATTTGAGTGTCGAGTAATTGACCGTACACAATTGATATTGGATATTTTCGCGAGTAGAGCTAATTCGCGTGAAGGTAAGATTCAAGTAGAGCTAGCACAATATAGCTATTTACTGCCCCGACTTGCCGGGCAAGGAAATCAGATGTCCCGATTGGGTGGCGGTATTGGAACACGTGGACCTGGTGAGACGAAATTGGAAACAGACCGCCGTCACATTCGTCGTCGAATTAGTGAATTAAAGCAACAGCTAGATGATATTGTGCGGACTAGACAGCTTCATCGTGAGCGCAGGAAGAAAAACCATGTTTACCAAATCGCACTGGTTGGTTATACGAATGCAGGCAAATCTACCTTATTAAATAATTTAACAAAAGCAGATACATTGCAAGAGGATAAATTATTTGCTACGCTTGATCCAACCACACGTCAGCTGGCTCTTCCTAGTGGAAAAGAAGTACTGTTGACGGATACAGTTGGTTTTATTCAAGACCTGCCCACTGCTTTGATTGCAGCTTTTCGATCCACATTAGAAGGGGTTCAAGAGGCAGATTTAATCTTACATGTAGTCGACTGCTCCCATCCTGATTTTGAAGTTCATATGGAGGTTGTAGATCAGGTCTTAAAGGATTTAGAAGCTGAAGGCATCCCTCGATTAGTGGTATATAATAAGGCTGATCTGCTTGATACTGACAAGTATTTGCCGCACCCTGAAGATTCGATTCAGATATCAGCATTGTCTGAGCAGGATTTGCAGCGTTTATTAAATAGAGTCGAAGGAATAGTATTGACGGGGTATGAAAGTGTCGAACTGATTATTCCGATGGAGCGTGGGGACGTGATCTCCATGATGCATCGAGCTGGACTAGAAATGGAGCAGGAATTCTCCGAGGATGGCACCGCTTATCATATTACGATACGTATTAAGCCAGATGAACCCATGTATGGGCGTTTGATTCCATATATGGTAAACCCACCAGCAATCAACGAAGAGGAATGGTAAGAGAAAGGTGAGAGAAAGAACATGTTTCAACTGTTTACGCACGGGGCGCAATTACGTCCGCTTGTGGAAGAAGTAGAAGAGATGATTGCCAAGCGACATCAGGAAGTATCCCGCTTGGTTGACTATAATCAATTAAAAGTATTGCGCTCATTTCAAAAGCATGAAGTAAATGAATTTCATTTTTCACCATCTACTGGCTACGGTTATGATGATAGTGGTCGAGCAACACTAGAATCTATTTATGCAGAAGTGTTTGGTGGAGAAGCGGCTCTCGTACGGCCGCATATTATATCGGGAACGCATGCGATTGCAATTAGTTTATTTGGAATGCTGCGCCCAGGAGATCACTTATTATATATAACGGGCAAACCATACGATACGCTAGAAGAAGTGGTAGGAGTGCGTGGAGAAGGTCAAGGCTCATTGAAGGATTATGGGATTAGTTACGACTATGTACCCTTATTAGAGGATGGAAGCATTGACTTTCATGCTGTAAGAACAGCGATTCGTCCCGAAACGAAAGTGATTGGGATTCAGCGTTCGCGTGGCTATGCGGATCGCCCGTCGTTTACGATTGCTAAGCTAGAGGAAATGATTTCTTTTGTGAAGGAAATACGCCCTGAATTATACGTGTTCGTGGATAATTGCTATGGGGAATTTACAGAGGAAAAAGAACCGCTACAGGTCGGCGCTGATATTATGGCTGGTTCACTGATTAAAAACCCAGGGGGCGGCTTGGTTAAAACAGGTGGTTATATTGTAGGACGCGAGGATTTGGTTACAATGGCGTCTTATCGTATGGCAGCTCCAGGAATCGGAGCGGAAGGCGGAGCGTCATTATACTCTTTATTGGAGATGTTCCAAGGCTTCTTCTTAGCTCCGCACGTGGTAGGTGAAGCGTTGAAAGGGGCGATTTTCTCGTCTGCTATGCTGGAAAAACTTGGATTCCGTACTGATCCGTTGTGGCATGAACCACGAACTGATTTAATTCAGTCTGTAGAATTTGGAAGTGCCCAACGATTAATTACCTTCTGCCAAGGTATACAGAAGGCGGCTCCTGTCGATTCGCATGTAACACCTTATCCTAGTCCAATGCCAGGCTATGCGGATGAGGTTATCATGGCAGCGGGTACCTTTATTCAAGGGGCTAGCATTGAGTTTTCTGCTGATGGTCCTCTACGTGAACCTTATTTGGGCTTTGTGCAGGGAGGGCTTACGTACTCGCATGTAAAAGTGGGTATTTTAACAGCTTTAGATGGCATGATTGCAAAAGGGTTACTTGATTTATAACATATAACGATAGATATGATGAAATTATGCAGACAGCTATGAATGTCCAACATTTATAGCTGTCTTTTTATATGGAGTAAAAGTGAAACCTAGCGGGACGTACTAATTTTTCGGCTATATTATCTAATGGAATATATGGAATGTTCTGGTATATTTATAAGAAAGGGATATATGACAAGGGATGCGGTGAAATCATGCAAATTGAACCAGAGCAGCAGCGAAAAAAAGACCCGGAAATAGTATTCCGTGTAAATATTATGTTTTTAGCTGTTTTTATCTGTTTTGTAGTTGTCATTTTACGGCTAGCATATGTTCAAGTTGTTCAAGGGGAGTTATTTGCGCAAGAATTAGAGAAATACAGCCTCAAAGAACTTCCAATTCCTGCTCCAAGAGGTCATATTTTAGATCGCAATGGGGTGGTCCTAGTGGATAATAAGCCTGTTTTCACTGTTAAATTTATGGATAGACCAGAAGAAAAAATAAATAAGGAGAGAGTAGCGGAGGAATTGGCTACCTTGCTTGATTGGAAGCAAGAGGAGCGAGGTGATGATAAGAAGCTGGCTGACTTAGGGATTCAGCTACAAGCTAGCTTTCCCATCATGTTGTCTTTTGAGCAACGTCAGAGACTGCGAACGCAAATACAGACAAAATTAGATGCATTACCTTTACCAGAAAAAATGGAACTATTACAATCCGTAGGGTTACTCCGTCTGGCAAAAGAAGTGCATATCCCAATCAAATATGCCTTTACCGATGTAGAACGCACTAAGGCTCTTGAGCTGTTGCGAAAAAAAACAGGAAAGACCTTATCATATGAGCAAGGGGCAAATGATCGGGTACTGCTTGGCGAACTTCTGCAACAGCAGATTCCGTTTCCTTATCATTTGGAGAAAAAACAATCAGATGATCTTGTTCGCAAAATAAAAAGCTCCATTGAGATTTTGCGTGCAACACCTGTTACGAAGCAAAGCGATCGAAAGCTAATTGAAAATGCACGCTTCTTTTTCTTAGATGTAAACCTAGGTCTGTCTGGGATACAGCGTGAGCAGACTTGGCGAAAATTACTTGTTTTAGAGCGGATGGTAGGCATGGGTGTCCCAGCCTTCATGCCAAGACAGATAAAGCGAAATATTACAGCGGCTGAGGATGCTCGGATTGAGGAGCGATTAGCCCGATTCCCTGGTGTTTATGTAGAGGTGGAGCCGCTTAGAAAAGTAAAGACTGATGCAAACGGAGGGCCACTTGCGACACATATTTTGGGGTATATCAACTCCATTGATCCTCGCTTTGTGAAGGAGTATAAGTCCAAACAATATTCAGGGAATGAATTGGTTGGTGTAGCTGGCT
Source organism: Brevibacillus sp. 7WMA2 (assembly GCF_010748895.1). NCBI lineage: Bacteria > Bacillati > Bacillota > Bacilli > Caryophanales > Paenibacillaceae > Brevibacillus > Brevibacillus sp. 7WMA2. The sequence goes on along the minus strand of NZ_CP048799.1, from coordinate 2,050,010 downwards.
TAGAAAATTATTACGAGTCGCAGCTACGGGGAAAAACTGGTGCCATGACTGTACAGGTAAATCGGAATTCGGAATTTGTCAACGAAACCATAAAGCGTGTTGCAGAGCCTGGAAATGATCTTATTCTTACTTTGGACTGGAGATTTCAAGATAAAGTAGAGGAAATTCTGCATAAAAACCTTTCGCAGAAAAATCTGAAAGTTGGGCATGCGGTGGTAATGTCTCCTGATACGGGGGAAATATTAGCTTTGGCTAATTATCCTGATTATGATTTGAATTTGTATTATGATCGAGAAACATTTAGTAAAGTGTATAAAACGGATATCTGGCCTTATGAAGATAATAAAATTACTCGGGGAGCCTATGCGCCAGGCTCGACCGTAAAACCTATATCCGTGATGCTTGCCTTGCAGGAGGGGCTGGTTACTCCTTCTGAGACGATCATAGACAGAGGTGGTCTCTTAGTTGGAAATCGCTTTAAAAATAACTGGTTACGCTCTGGACATGGTGCAGTAGATGCAAGAAGGGCCTTACAGGTATCTAATAATACTTATATGTATGAAATGGGGCTTCGTTTAGCAAGAAAGGGGAATCGTGAAGGCAAGCATTATAGCGAACAATTTAATGTGTTAGATTACTATAACAGCCAGTTCGGGCTGGGTGTAAAAACGGGAATTGATCTTCCGGGTGAGAAGGCAGGGTACCTGGCAAACGACAAATATTTAGGGAATTTAGTAGATGCATTTATCGGTCAATACAATAGCTTTACACCTATGCAGCTTTGTCAGTATGTCAGTACAATCGCAAATGGGGGTTATCGAATCAAACCTCATTTAGTCAAAGAGATTCGCAAGGGAGCAAGTAATCCAACAGAACGAATAACATTGACCAAAGTGGAGCCATATGTTCTAAATAAGGTCGATATTGATCCCAAGTGGATAAAGGTAGTGCAGGAAGGTATGGCAAAGGTAACCCAACCGAATGGGACAGCGTATCGTAACTTCAAGGGTTTTCCGTTTCCTGTGGCAGCTAAAACGGGTACAGCACAAACGGGAGGGAACGCAGACAATGCGCTAATTGTCGGATATGCACCCGTTAAAAATCCACAGATTGCATTTGCTGTCGTTGTGCCAGGTGGTGGGCATGGTGCTGATATGTCTGGAGTGATTGCAAAGCAAATTTTGGAGGAATATGTGAAAATGTATGGGATCGAGCAGTAATTAAAATGGATAAGAAATAATCACAAGGGAGCATGTTCTCAGATCGTCTCGCTGTTCTACCGCAAATAAGGTAGTCAAGAGATCGTAGAGAGCATGCTTTTTTCTTGTTGTAAAAAAGTCATGTCAGATTTCCTTACATGTGTTGACAGATAATCTACTATCCGTTAGAATTTGAACATAACAAATTGAAATGATTTGATTTGCGAGGAAGGGGAAGCAAAATGAGTGATGAAATTCGTCGCAACATGGCCCTTTTTCCCATAGGCATCGTTATGAAATTAACCGATCTGACTGCACGACAGATCCGATATTATGAACAACACGGGTTAGTCACACCAGCTCGTACAGACGGGAAGCAGCGGTTATTTTCGTTTAATGACGTAGATCGTCTGTTAGAAATTAAACAACTGATTGATAAGGGGCTAAATATTGCTGGCATTAAACAGGTGATCCAATTGAAGGAGCCTGTTGTGGAGGCGCCGATCTTACCAGGGAAAACGGCAGCTCGTCCACAAATGGAGAAGAAGGAATTACTGCAATTATTGAAACAACAAGTGATCAACCCCAGTGCCAATCGCTTAGGTGAATCGGCATTGATTCGTGGAGAGCTTTCTAGGTTCTTCCACTAGATAGATGGGTACAAAAAATTGATGGATTTGGTCAAGGAGGAAGAGAGAATGAGCCGTTATACGAAAGAAGACATTATGCGTTTTGCTGATGAAGAGAATGTGAAGTATATCCGTTTGCAATTTACTGATCTAATGGGTATCAGTAAGAATGTTGAGATTCCGGTTTCTCAATTGCCAAAAGCGTTGGATAACAAGATGATGTTTGACGGATCTTCCATTGAGGGTTTCGTGCGCATTGAAGAGTCTGATATGTATCTTTTCCCAGATTTAGATACATGGGTGGTATTCCCGTGGGGAACTGAATTCGGAAAAGTGGCTCGTTTGATCTGTGATGTGTATATGCCGGATGGTAAACCGTTTGAAGGTGATCCCCGTTATATTTTGAAAAAGGTAATGAAAGAAGCAGAAGAGCTTGGCTATACGGATTTTAACGTTGGTCCAGAGCCTGAATTCTTCTTGTTTAAAATTGATGAAAAAGGCGAGCCTACTCTCGATCTGAATGATCAAGGCGGATATTTTGACTTTGCACCATTAGACTTGGGTGAAAACTGTCGCCGTGATATCGTTCTAACTTTAGAGAAAATGGGCTTTGAAATCGAAGCTTCTCATCATGAAGTAGCACCAGGACAACATGAAATTGATTTTAAATATGCAAATGCGATACATGCAGCTGATCAAATTCTGACGTTTAAACTGGTGGTTAAAACAATTGCGCGTCAACATGGTTTGCACGCAACCTTTATGCCAAAGCCATTGTTTGGTGTAAGTGGATCTGGTATGCATGCGCACCAATCCTTATTTATTGGCAACGAAAATGCATTCTATGATGAATCTGATGAGCTAGGTCTAAGTCAAACAGCAAAATACTATCTAGCTGGTCTTTTAAAGCATGCAAGAGGATTTGCGGCAATTACAAATCCACTAGTGAACTCTTACAAACGCCTTGTACCAGGCTATGAAGCACCTTGCTACGTGGCATGGTCTGCAAAAAATCGTTCTCCATTAGTACGTATCCCTGCATCACGCGGATTGGGGACTCGTTTGGAAGTGCGTAATCCCGACCCGGCAGCGAATCCGTACTTGGCACTAGCTGTTATGTTGAAAGCTGGTTTGGATGGAATCAAGAACAAATTAGAATTGCAGCCTGCTGTTGATCGCAACATCTATGTGATGAACGAAGCTGAACGCGAAGCAAACGGAATTGATAGCTTGCCATCTACGCTAAAAGAGGCGATCGAATGTCTGAAAGCAGATCGTGTTATCTGTGAAGCGCTAGGTGAGCATGCCGCGTTACACTTCATCGAAGCGAAGGAAATTGAATGGGATATGTTCCGCACACGTGTTCACGAGTGGGAGCGTAACCAATACATGTCACTGTAAGAAGTGGCAAAGCCCTTGCGCCTGTAGGCGTGAGGGTTTTTCTTGTTTGTGGGTTATACGGTTGAAAAAGTCTCCACCCACATACGCACCCACAAAACACCCACATTTTTTTCAATTAGTCGTAAATATTTTGCATATACTCTTCGAATTTGCTTATCGAATCAGTTTCGATTTTTTTAGATATGTGGGCGTATACGTCTGATGTGATTCGAAGGCTGCCGTGTCCGAGACGCTCTTGAATGTATTTCATATCTACTCCTGTTTCTAAAAGCAAAACTGCGTGAGTGTGTCGTAAAGAATGTATGGGCATTGAGAGGATGCCTGCTCTAGTTAAAATCCTTGAGAAAGCGTTGAATAGAGAAGATTTAGGAATAAAGCTCCCATCATTTCTACATAGAACCAGGTTAAGATCGTGATGGTAGAGATCGTTTAGCGCTAACTTGTTTTGATTTTGATATTTTGCATGATTGATCAAATCATTAACTAAGTTTTTACTAATATGAATCGTTCTAACAGAGTGATAGGTCTTTGTATCACCAAATAACTCACTTCTATCCTTGGCAGAAAAATCGAGTGTTTTGTTGATGCTGATGGTCATTTGTTTTAAATCAATATCAGACCATTGAAGTGCAGCAGCTTCACCTTTTCGCATCCTGTCTCAATTAAAAGCTTGAAGTAAATCCAATAGATGTAATTATATTGATAAGCTTTCATAAATTTTAAAGTCTGTACTTTTTGTTGACCTTTAATAGTTGCACCGATACATGGATTTTTCTCAATCTTCCCTAATGTAACAGCTCTGCTCATTGCATTATGCATGGTAGAGTGTATAAACTCAACTGAACGCTTGCTGTAGCCTTTATCAAATAGTTGATTCAAAAATTTCTGATACATAATAGGTTAATTTAATACGTACTATATTTGAAGTCCGTTTACCAATGGAGGATTCCCAAAGAGATTAAGTGTAAAATCGAAGTAAAAAATTTAAGAAAAATTTTATATTTACCCCACTTTTTATTTTAAAAGGTTTTCCTATCCTATAAACAAGTTACATCAAGGAGGAGACTAAAAATGAAAAAGTGGGGATTTTTATTGGTTTTTGCATTATTTCTAGTATTTATTTTTAATATATTACCGATATCCCAAGATAAAGTAGAGGATCAAATATATGAACAAAATGATAATACAGCTACTGAAAATACCCAAAAGATTGAGATTACAGAAGAGCAGATCTATCAAGGGAATCTGCTTTTGGTTAACAGTGAATCTGCTGTTCAACAAGCAGGTATAAAATCGGATATTGTAAATTTATTTACGCACAAAGAATTGACGAAGGGGTATGGGTTACTTGATAACGAATTGTCAGAAGAAATAGCTGAAGAATTTTCGGAGATGATAGCTGCTGCCGAAGAGGATGGAGTTAGTAATTTTTTAATTAGCAGTGGTTATCGAGACTTGGATGAGTAAAGCAGATTATACGAAGAGATGGGAGCTGACTATGCTTTGTCAGCTGGTCATAGCGAACATAATTTAGGATTAGCACTTGATGTAGGATCTACTCAAATGAAGATGGATAAAGCACCTTATCCCATTTCTCAAAATGAGACAATTGAAGTTGAAGTACCAGCGAATGAACAATATGAAATATCTGGTGATAATATAGATGGAGTGATTGTGACCACATTTTCTTGAATTAGGTTCTAAAATGATAAAGTCATAGGTTTAATGTAAAGTTAGGAGATTCAGAAAGGGGGATTATTATGTCACTATTTCAGTATTTATATGTTTATACTCGTATATGTATTATGTATGTTGTTCATACGGATTTATTAATTAACATTATTTGCACATGTATTTTATGTATTATATTTCAAAAAATATTTTTTCTAAGGGATAAGAAGAAGGAAGGAAGAGTTTCCCGCAAGCATTTTTTAGGGGTATTTATTTTTTTAGTGTATCTGGCAGTTGTTTATGGTGTAACAGGTATAGGAACAATTTGGGATGTGCAAAGGTTTGTTACCGCATCTACATCTGAATTTAATCGAATTTATTTAATTCCATTCTCTAGTTCTGAGGTAACTATGCCGTATGTTTTAAATATTATAATGACGATACCATTAGGATTCTTGTTACCATTGATTTGGAAACAATTTCGAACAATAAAAAAGGTTGCCTTGTCGGGATTTTTGTTATCTTTATGTATTGAATTAAGTCAGTTGTTTACTCAAAGTCGAAACACAACGACAGATGATTTAATTATGAACACACTAGGCGCTATTATTGGATATTTCATCTTTAAAGCATTCTTTCACGTCTTCTTGAAAAAAAATAGCAACGAAAAAGATGAAATAACATCATCTTCAGTTGTCATCAAACACGAAGCAATCTTTTATTTAGGTTTATCATTTTTGGGGATGTTTTTATTTGCTATTTAGGGCTTTTCGCCATCAATAATGCTTGACAAAAAATAAAATTTAAAGATGATGAAAAAACGTCTGCTTAGCACTCTTGCACAAGGATAAGGAGTGTAACAGTATGGCAAAAGATCTACTTAAGATGCTCTGTAGATGGTTGTTGAAATACTTTCGAAAACCTACGAATCAGAACTAAACATACTTCGATTGTAATTTCCTTAACGTTGTAAATCCTCCCCCTATTATAAGCATACTTCTTAGGATTTCTGAGCCATCCCTAGCCTCTTGGCATCTTCAATCCAGCTCGATGTACTAACTGTCTTTTTAGGCTTGTCCTAGCTGCTACACGCTTTTTGAAACTTGGCTTACGCATTCCAAACTTCATAGCAATTACCCTTTTATTTTGATTTAGCGAGAGAAAGATAATGTCAAAGCCCCCCGACGGTTTAATTTTTCTGTCGGAGGGCTATTTTTTTGTTTTCACGCTTTATTTCTGAATAGTTGGGGTTTCCAATCCAATGAAAACAGCTACAGCTAACTTTTCTTCATTGAGCACTTGTAGCTCATAATTCTCCGGAGTTAAAAGTGTTTTTTTCTCTTCCTCTGACGGTTTCTCTTTTAATTTGAGTTGTTGTGAAAGAGTATAGGTGTTTTCTTTACCTTTACTCAAATCAATTTGAATAACTGGAGGAGATTCAACAAGTAACTGCCCTATTTTTTTGCTACCCAATACGTCCCCAAACGTAAAATAAATAGGTTTTTCAGTATCCACCATCTTTTCCCTTAAATATTCCGATATAGAAATTTCAAGTTTAAGATCAGCCAAGGTATCTTTTTGGGATATTTGAAGTACAGATGTTTTTAGATGCTGTCCAGCAATTTCCTTACTGTACTCATTAATCGATTGATAGGTCTTGCTGGATACTTTCTGAATCGTTTCCTCTGATATTTTGTCTATTTTTCTCGGAGATTTATCTACTGCACAACCACTAAACAGAAATAATGAAGCAATGAGAACGGCTGGGATGACTGGTGTTCTTTTCATGTAGTTTTTTTGCTACCTCAATTTTTTTGGATTTTTATCAGCATACTCGGAATATGAGTAATCGGTGTATACATAAGTGGTTTTCTTTGGCTCCCCGTGGAAGTACTTCACTATACTTCCGCTTGTGCTTACTGCTTTTGATCCGTACTCAATAGTTGTAACAGTATTTGCAGGAATGGTCCAGGTGTAAGTTGTAGTCTCAACAGTTTCCTTTCCAAATGCAACCTCTGCATTTATTCCTACTTTCCCTTGAATTAGCTTCCAATTAACTGCTGTTTCACCTGATGTGCCTACTTTTCCGGTAACAAATGTTTTTCTTGAAACTGATCTTGTAACAGAGTCATTTGCCGAACCCCTATTTGTTACTTCTGTTTCAAAACTTTTTGCTTTATATAAATCCTTTTTGCTAATTTCATAAACGGTTTCATTGAAATCGACATACTGAGGACTAATACCCTTGGGAGTATATTTCGATTCCTTATCTTCTTCAAGAGCATCCTCATAATCATAATTCACAGGAGTATTCCAGACTTTTTCAACGATTTCCAAATCACCTATTGTTTCATGTGTAATAGTAGGTTCATTCATATCCTGAGATTTTGCGAATACAGAACTCCCTCCAGATACTACTAAACAAATCCCTACAGCAATAGAAAGCTTTTTAAAGGCCATTTTTTTTGTTCCTCCTATTTTCTATTAATTTCCATTATATTACCAATTTAATACAAATATGTAAATATTAATATTAAATCTATGTATGGAAGGTATATAGAGGACACCTGTAAAGAATGTGACCATCTGGAGGCTTGCCAGTACTTCTTTCATTTACATTCGGTGTAAATACCAATTCTAACCATTGCATAATCTCCTCATCATCTAATAAAATAAGAACACACATTCGTATTTAGGGAGATGTTTTAATGGCTAGTAAAATTCTTGATCCACTTGTAACGAAGTTTATTTTGCCAGAACATGCAGCAATGTTACGTCAGTATCACGAGGATAAGAAATTGATCGAGAAGCCGATCATTGAAGAGGATGAGCTGGCCGAGTTTTGCTACAGGATATCTGACTCACGTCAGTATAACTATGCCCTTACTATTAGCTGGTGGAAAGAAACGAAAGAGGGTAGAGGCGTGATAGAATCCGCTTGGGGATGGGTAGATAAGTTTGATTCCCAATTTAAACAGATTAAGCTAAAGAATGATGAGGATTTCTGGTGGATACCTGTAGAAGATGTGGTCAATATAGAAGCCTAAGCGGTGCATCTTTCAATTGCATAGAATGTATTGCTTGTGGGAACAGGGATACAGCAAATACCCCGTCAAGAATGATCAACGGGGTGTAAGTTTATCTCTGCTTAAATGGATTAAAAGGTAAGGGATTCTCAGTGGCAGTATCCTTCTTAGACGATTTAGGCATGAAAGGATTAAAAGGTTCTTCATCAGTTTCTTTTTCAGTCCGTTGTTCAACTAACAAGAGTCTTCCTTTAAAAATCAATTCTAGCTCATCGATTTCTCCAACTTCTGTCAAGGCAAAAATCCGTGTAATCTTACAATCTGAGTTATTGTTTGATGAGATTTCAGATGCATATTTAACAACATCAAATTCTTTTTCAAAACATTTATGGTGTTTTACTTCAAATTCGGTCGTAAAGACTACATACACTGTATATGGTTTCTTCATAGCAACTCCCAATATCGTTTTGTGTTTGAACACATTTATTCTTTGATTAGAGATATATTATAAATCGAGAATTGGCTCGTTGTTTAAATAAAGTATTTTCAAAAATTGATTGTTAAGACAAAGATAAATCCCTTGCTTAATCGCAGGAGATTTAAATTTTCTACAATTCAGTTTGTTATCACGTCAAACTATAATATTGAAAGTTTAAGTATAAGTGTGTTGAAAAAGTGTTAATTAAAAAAAGGGCTGTACTAAATATGTTATAAAGTTTTTGGGATATTTAATTTAATTTAATTGAAACATTCTGTTGTAATATAAAGGTAGATTATTTTATCAAGGGGGAGTTTTTATTGGATACTATAGAAGATATTTCCTTATCGAGGATTGCCACCATTATAAGTAAAAATAGTATTATTCGAACGGTGAATAATACTAAATGGGATCGAGTTCTCTCTAATGCTGGTCAAAGTGAATTATTTAATAAATATAATTATGCTCTTACCCCTAGTTTTTTCAACCATTATAATGGCAGAGATTATGAAAATGATAATCCTCGATTTAGTGAGTTTTACTCGGCAATCAAAGCCATCCTTAAGACGGTTTATAATCATGGGAAGAATTCGGAAGCTTTCACTAAACTGATTGGTACCATCATAGAAGAAATAGATATTATGGATGTATTAAATGAGGAAGTTGCAGAAAATTTAAGAGGGAATGATTGGATTTATGAAAATCCTTTAGAAGAGATTTTCAAGGGGTGTTCTAATGATCAGTGTTTAGAAAAAATCAATAAAGAAGCTAAAAAAGACTATCACGAATTGGTTCATAATCTACATGTTTTGAACTTGGACATCAGTTATTCGAATTATCAATTAGTATTAAGGCCTTTTACACATCAGGGAGCAAGTGAATTAAACAGAAATCCTTCTTTATTGATGGATTGGCTAGAAACTGAGTTTCCGATTGTGGCAAAGTCCTACAAAGATGCTTTAGAAGCTTATGTAAAAGGTCTATCTGTTTCATGTATTGCTAATTGTCGGAATATCATTACTGGAATCTTTGATAATTCAAAAGACGATGAAACAAGATGGCTTAAAGGACTTCAAAAATTAAGTACAGATACCTATATAGAAAATGTAAGTAGTCCAAGACATATAATAGATAATGTAGCCAAGAAAGAACTCGGTTTAGTAAACGTAGATTTTAAATATTCTAGATTCCGAACAATATACCAGTTGTATTCCTTATCATCTGACTTAGGCCCACATATAAATGAGGGTCCTATGATAGAGGGTGTTCATTACCCAGAGAAGGCTACAATGAATGATGCGCTTTGGATACTAAGGATGACGGAGGACTTATTGATATGGATTAAGGAGGTTAAAGCAGGCAGATAATTCTGCTGACGTTTTTCATGTTGAAGAAGGCAGACAACATTGACAACCAAATTGACAACGCACTTAAGTAAATCAGGTAAATTTACATCATCTTAATTACACATAAACCGCACTAAAGTAAGGTTAATGCACTTAAATTAACTAGCGTAAAGGCGTTTGACCAAATTGACAGGGTGGGGGTCGCTGGTTCGAACCCAGTCCGGTCGACAGTAAATAAACGTTAATTTTCACGAGAAATCAAGAATTTTTCTTAGGTTTTCTATTACCAGTTTCATAAGTAGAACAGAACGGTACGCCAGTTGTTACAAAGATACAAAAAATAGAGGAGTTGAAAAAAGGAAAGAGCTTCGTTAATCTTGGAGAGGGTTCGACAACTGACAGCCAAATTGGTACTGACGTTAAATTCCCTTCTTGTGAACACTGATGGAATGTATTGATAAAATCGTTGAACTAATACTGATAAAGCTCCTATAGACTCACCCACAATTCCACCCACAATTCACCCACAAAATGATGAAAAGATACGATAGTCTTTGAAGGTGTGAAAAGTAAATTTGTTGATTTAATGCGGATTTATTAAGCTAATTACAACGATTGAAAACAAAAAATATGTTCCGTACACGTGTTCACGAGTGGGAGCGTAACCAATACATGTCACTGTAAGAAGTGGCAAAGCCCTTGCGCCTGTAGGCGTGAGGGGTTTTCTTGTTTGGGGGCAGAAATCGTTTGTTTCAAGTTTTATAATTCTTGCCCACAATTTGCCCACATTTTTTTGACTAATCATAGATATTCTTCATGTAGTTTTCGAACTTATTCATGTTATCTGATTCAATTTTTTTAGAGATATGGGCGTATACATCTGATGTGATTTGGATACTACCGTGTCCAAGGCGTTCCTGGATGTATTTCATATCTGTTCCAGTTTCTAATAGTAAAACTGCGTAGGTGTGTCGTAGGGAATGAATAGGGATTGAAGGAAGATTAGCCCTACTTAATATTCTCGAAAAAGCATTAAACAAAGAGGATTTAGGAATGAAGTTACCATCGTTTCTACATAGTACTAAATTTAGATCGTGGTGATATTTTTCATTCCAAGCAAGTTTATTTTGATTCTGATATTTTGCATGGTTTTTTAAATCGTTCGTTAAAGTCTGACTTATACGAATAATTCTGGCAGAGCTATACGTTTTTGTGTCTCCGAACAGGTCGGTTTTATTTTTTGTTGAAAAGTCGAGAGTCTTGTTGATGTTGAGCGTGCTGTTTTGATGTCGATATCCGTCCATTGTAAGGCAGCAGCTTCTCCCTTACGCATCCCTGTCTCAATTAGGACTTTAATCTTAAGCGGCACAAGAGACAAGCCTAGACGCTATCATGGCGTACTAGGTGCTGATTATGAGACTGCTTGCCATGATATCCATAAGGGCGGATACGCCACTGATCCAGGTTATCCAGGTAAGCTAATTGGGTTGATTGAAAAGTACGGTCTAGCCAAATATGACAAGGAGGAAACATCAGTGAAACCAGAGGTAGCGAACGAAATTATCAGCCATTTACAGGGGCAATGGGCTTTCTATAATCAAATGGGGATGAAGGATGAAGCTGTGAGGATCGGGTAATTGGCTGATGAATTACGCGTGGCGAGTGGACAGGAACCACAGAATAAATAACTATAAAACCCTCCTGAAAAGATATAAGAAGGTCCAATGTATCCAATTAATAATAAGTCATTGAGGTAATAGGTTACTTTTATTTCCAAATAAAACCTTTTGAACTTACAACTAGGCATCGTTTCGTCTATTTACAATAAAGAGTCGGTCTGTGTTTATTATGGGTGTAACCTAATTTTACAGAGATTATACATTGAGAAATAAACAACAATCCAATTGTAAAATAATTGTTATAAAAATGGAGAATTTATGAACATATCTGATTACATAATGAAAATAGTGGAATTTAGTGGAATTTAATTGTATGATTTTATTATGTGAATATATTCACATAATAAAATATTAACGGGAGGGTTTTTATGAAAAAATTTGCAAGTTTAATTCTTATAAGTGTGTTCCTTTTTTCGAGTACGCAATTTGTTCATGCGTCATCCACAGATGTTCAAGAAAGATTACGGGACTTGGCAAGAGAAAATGAAGCTGGAACCCTTAATGTAGCATGGAATACTAACTTCAAACCCAGTGATGAACAACAATTCTCTTATAGTCCAACTGAAGGTATTGTTTTCTTAACACCACCTAAAAATGTTATTGGCGAAAGAAGAATTTCACAGTATAAAGTAAATAATGCATGGGCTACATTAGAAGGAAGTCCAACCGAAGTATCGGGGACACCTTTATATGCGGGAAAAAACGTATTAGATAACTCAAAAGGAACAATGGATCAAGAGCTGTTAACACCCGAGTTTAACTATACCTATACGGAAAGCACTTCAAATACAACAACTCATGGATTAAAATTAGGAGTCAAAACCACTGCTACCATGAAATTCCCGATTGCTCAGGGTAGCATGGAAGCTTCTACTGAATATAACTTTCAAAATTCTTCCACTGATACTAAAACTAAACAAGTATCATATAAAAGCCCATCACAAAAAATTAAAGTACCAGCAGGTAAAACCTATAGAGTTTTAGCATACCTAAATACTGGATCTATATCAGGTGAAGCTAACCTTTACGCAAATGTTGGGGGTATAGCTTGGGGGGTTTTACCAGGTTATCCCAATGGCGGAGGAATAAATATAGGTGCTGTACTTACCAAATGCCAACAAAAAGGATGGGGAGATTTCAGAAACTTTCAACCTAGTGGAAGAGATGTAATCGTTAAAGGCCAAGGTACTTTCAAATCTAATTATGGAACGGACTTCATTTTAAAAATTGAAGACATCACAGATTCAAAGTTACGAAACAATAACGGGAGTGGAACTGTCGTTCAAGAGATTAAAGTTCCACTAATTAGAACTGAAATATAGTAAGTCACTTTTTGATTATCCGTCTACTAGGGGTAGCACCACATTGCAATCAAGTGAAGAAATTGGTTGTTGTCCCAAAACGAAAAAAATGAGCTGAATTATTATTAACAACTATGGAAAGATAACGGGAAAGGCCTCTGACGGAAAGTTATAAACCGTCAGAGGCCTTTTTTTATTTCTGTGGTAGTAGTGTTCTATCCTTTTTTTTGGTCAGCTATTACTTTAATAGTGAAAGCCAAAATTTAAAGTAATAACGAACAAATTGTTTGCATGCTCCATTGATATTTGTTGCCAAACTAAAACCGAAATAAGAAGCAAAGAGAAAACAATGTAGGCTATGTTTTTTGAAAACACAGACTTTAACAGGAATAAAGTTACAACAGCACCTATTAATATAATAAACAGCATTATATTAAATACACCGAATACGATAAGTCAACACCCCTCTGTAATACCTTGATGGAGTAGTATATGTTGATTTTATCAATATTTTACCATGTACCTTTAGAATTTGTCGATATTGTGAAATAACCGATATAATGAATGTTTATTGTAACCCCATAACCTTCATTTTTATGGTTAATTTCGTTTGCAATGGCTACCATTCCAGTTGACAAAGCATATGAAATAGCTTGTACAAGTTTTGTTGGCGGAGAAGGAATCAACCCAGAAATCGCAGTAACACCTGCTGTAACTGTCCCTGCTTGTGCCCAAGCGTTAGCTACGTCTCTAGTATTCCTATCTGTCATAGTAAATGCATATCCCCACCAGTAGTAGTTTCCGAAAGATCCAAGTGACGCAACTTTCGAATCCTTTTCAGTAGGGGCAGATAAATCTTTTTTATCTACTGAAAGCTCGCCATCTTTTACTTTAATGTCGCCAGACTCTATTGCACTATTAACAGATGCGGCACAATTCACGTATACCTCGTAAACTTTTTTTCCCACTATCTCTTTAGCAGCAGGATCAACGTGAACCAAGCCATCCTGACCTACTTTAACTATTCAGACATTACAGTAATATTGCCAATAACCTGTTCCTGTAATTTAGATTCAATTGAGGATTGAGCTTGTGACGATGAACTAGATACCTCAACGGGGGAAGCAGCTAGTCCAGTAGTGACGGTTCCCATAATAGTAGCTAAAGACAATGCAGTTGCGAGAAACTTTTTTTCATAACATCATATCTCCTTTGGTTTTAATGTTAAAACTCAAAACTTTTAAAATATTTGTATTAACAGTTAAATGTTACCATAAAATCAATAACATATAACTTTTTTCAAAAAATTACATAAAATTACAGTACCTTTGAGTTTGTTAGGGGATGGGTACAACAAATACCACACCTAGCCTGAAGATAAACATGTAATTTTACCCATTGCATAATTTCCTCATCATCAAATAAAGCAGGAACTCATGTTCGTATTTTAGGAGATGTTTTGATGGCTAGTAAAATCCTTGATCCGCTTGTAAGACAGCCAAAATACCTTGGGGAGCTTGCCGATCGGTTAAGGATTGCAAGGGGACAGGAGCCGCAGAATAAATAACTATAAAACCCTCCTTAATCGGGAGGGTTTTCATTCTTTTTCTTGACAATCATCTCTGCAACCATTTTTCTAATTTTCATGAAAATTTGCAACCAAACATTAGCTATTTAAAAAACTTACTGATCACCTTAAAAAACATAAGATACCCCCTCCACATAGTGTAAGAGGGGGTATCTTATTATCTACTGTATTCTTGAACTTCAAAACTCTCAATATGACTGTAGCTAATGAAGTCTTTTCTAGAATTGAAAGGGCCGATGTTGTATTTCTTATTAACGATGTATGCTTCTCTACCGTTTCCTTTTGCTCTACCTTCATACCATTCGGAAAAGTTTCTGATTTCTTCAGTTGTCATTTCAAATTCTTTGATTAAACCACTATCCATGTAAATAACTAAGAGTGCGTTTCCAGTTGGATTAGGGTTAGGATCGGGATTAGGATTAGGATTAGGATTAACTAAATCTGAAAGGCTTAATTCTAAGAAAGATCCAAGATTCGGAAATTCTCCCATAGCATAAAGTTTATTGTTAATTATTTCAAAATTATTGATAGCCTTATTTAAAGGTGCAACAGGATATTTTATTAATTTTTTTGATTTTAAATCATAATAAAATAAATTCTTATCACTTGGAAAGAAAACCTTTTCATTGTGGACTATTACATTCCTAGGCAAAGTAACTTCTGAAGGCATTTCAGCAATATGTGTCCATGTATCTTGTTCAGGGTCATAATTATAAATAGATGGAGTTTCTCCAGGTTTGGTATAAACAAGTACATAGATTGAGTTGTTTATCTTAAAAGGAATCGTTTCGGAGGTTTTAACAGGCATTGGGTTTTTGATATCCCAACTATTTGTTTTGGTATTGAATACCTCTACAACATCAGTTAAAGTATTATTAATCCCGAATCCACCAAAGGTATAAACATAATCACCTATAGAAATAGCACCCACATTATAACGTGGGGTTGGCATAGGTTGTTTATTAGTCCACTGATTAGAGAATGGATCATACTCTTCAACGACATTGGTTACGGCACTTTCAACTCCACCAATCGCATAAAATTTATCCTGATGCTCTACAAACTGTACTAAATACCTACTAATTGAAGAACTAGATAATTGTTCCCACTGATTTGTTTTAGGATCATAAGTCTCAAGGATTGCTGTATTTCCACCACTTATACTTCCACCACTTACAGTTCCACCATATACATAAATTTTATCATCATAAACTAAACTCCCCATTCCAAATCTTCCTGTTGGCATCGGACTTTTTTCTGTCCAAATATATTCATCTACTTCCGCTGCAAACGAATACGTTTGAAAACTAAACAAGGTCATGATCATCGCAATAGCGAATAGTCCTATTTTCTCTAGGTTCATTTGTCTAACACTCCTACTCTATCTGTATAGAAAGAGAAAAGTGCTTACCTCCTTTATGAGTGTATGTAAGAATAACGAATAAAAAATGTTGTAAGAATATTAGCTATGTCGGCCGACACATTTGCATTATACGAGATTAAATTTCATAAAACAAAACATAAATTGAAAAATATGTAATTAATTATGGTGTATTTTGTATATTTTTTAAAAAATATTTTCTTTTTTAATTTAGATAGTAAAAAATTGTCCGTTGCATAATCTCCTCATCATCTAATAAGATAGGAACATACATTCGTATTTAGGGAGATGTTTTGATGGTTAGTAAAATCCTTGATCCGCTTGTAACGAAATTCATCTTGCCAGAACATGCAGAAATGTTACGCCAGTATCACGAGGATAAGAAACTGATCGAGAAGCCGATTATTGAAGAGGATGAGCTAGCCGAGTTTTGTTACAGGATATCTGACTCACGTCAGTATGACTACGCATTAACAATTAGCTGGTGGAAAGAAACAAAAGAGGGTAGAGGAGTAATTGAATCAGTTTGGGGATGGGTAGAGAAGTTTGATTTAACATATAAACAAATTAAGTTCAAGAACGATGAGGATTTTTGGTGGATTCCTGTTGAAGATGTGGTCAATATAGAATCCTAAGCAGTGAACCTGTGAGGCAGGGATACAGATAACCTCGCCAGTAAGTTGATGGCGAGGTCTTTTTTTCGTCAAAACCTTCATTTACTCGTCAAAGGATTCGACAGAACCTATACGGAATAATGGAGTAGCGGAGGGATGATTCTTATTAAGATTATTATTTTTTTATGTTTTGTCGAGAAGAAATAGATAAAATATCGAAGATAGTGACTATAGAAAACAAAATCAGCCATTCCCAAATAGTTGTTAAGGAAATGTTATGTGTACCAATCCAATAAGGGACAGTGGCTAGAATGACAGACGTTATAACTGTCCATATA
Organism: Brevibacillus sp. 7WMA2; assembly: GCF_010748895.1. Taxonomy (NCBI): domain Bacteria; kingdom Bacillati; phylum Bacillota; class Bacilli; order Caryophanales; family Paenibacillaceae; genus Brevibacillus; species Brevibacillus sp. 7WMA2. The sequence continues at coordinate 2,033,359 of NZ_CP048799.1, read as the reverse complement.
AGTCGCCTTTTTACGTATTCTTGAAATTTATTCACTCCTATGGGCTCCTTTCGTTATTCGGTTATACTACTATAATTATGATAAAAAAGCACATTTCATTATGTAATGAAGTGCACTTTTTTTATTTACCCTTCTATTCTTAATCGCAAGCGGAATACCAACGTGTTGGAACATAAAGATAGCAATCTAGATAAATTCCGCAACCCTCATCTTGTTCTAAAAATGACCATAGAGTAAGAGCAGCCGCTGCGGTAGTAAAAGCTGAAAACCAGCTAGGTGGTCTCTTTCCATGTTTCTCCATGAGATATTGAACAGTTCCTATGAAGGTACCTACAGTTACTGAAGTTTTTAGTCCTATTTTATCTTTTAAATCCTCCACAAAGTCATGGGACCAATAAATTTGGAGTCCCCACCAAGTGAAGTCATAATCCCAGTATTCATCATGATCAATAGCCGACATCTTTGATTCATTTTCTTTATCTATTAATGTCCCCTTTGAAGAAACTACCAGTTCGTCCTTAATATCGCTTATTTGAGCGTTGCTTTTGTTGAGTATCTCTAATGCTTTGTCATAGGTATCTTTATCTAAATCTTTCTTTGCTTTTTCTGACAGAGAGAATTGTTTAGTTTTTTCGTCAAGATTAACATATGGTGATACCTTGTTAATGAATTCTTTTGTTAATGTTTGTTTTTCAGACAGTTCTTGGGATTGTACGTTACTACTAGAATGGCTTGAATTGTATGCAAAAGCAGGTGTTACTGAGGAAAACATAGCTAAGCTACAAAGGACAATAAATGATCGACGTAACTTTTTCATAGAGAACCTCCTAAATTTTATCGAAATTAATATACTTATTATAACAAAAAGTCAAAAATTTACAAATTATATGTTCTTAATTCTAGTTATGTCATAATTAGGGAAAAACAGGCGTTTATTGGATCTTTTTCATCAAAATCTCTATTTAATCGTCAAAGGATTCGACAAGCCGTGTAATGAAGTGAGCAATGGGGTGATTTTATGCGATGTAAGTTGAAAGAAATACTGGGGGAACGTGGGGTTAAGCAGAAATGGCTATGTGAACGTATAGGATTATCTACTTCTGCAATGAGCCAAATCGTACGGGGAGAAAGTTTACCTACCCTACCGGTTGCAATTCGCATTGCAAAGGCTCTAAACATGAGTGTAGAAGATATTTGGGAAGAATAATTCCGTTAATGGCGGATTTATATTTGTGAGGACATGCATTTTTGTTTTTTCTCTGCCATACACTGTACCATCAAGATTAAGGAGCTGGTGCAGATGTGGATCGTCCATCAATGGATGGCAGAGCTTTGGTTTATTAATAAGACAAGGGAGCTTACTGACTCGGAAATGACAGAAATGAGCCATTGCATGAGTGCAAACGCACAAAGAGCTTGGGAGATTGCAAAACTCAAAAACGTATTCTTGATCGTCAGTATGACGAACAACACGGACTGGCAGCATGATCTATGTTCAAGGATAGAGAAGATAGAGGAGTTGAAAAAGGAATAAGCCCCCTTCATTTTAAAAAGGGGTATGCTCTCAAATACAACTAAACGGTATCCAAAAGACCGCTAAGACATGCTCAAAAATTTGCCCACAAAATTGCCCACAATTTGCCCACATTTTTTTGAAAAGCGATGATATAATTTGAAACTACAGAACCTGTAAAACATTGATTTAACGCGTGTTTTCGAATTAAAAAATATTGTTTGATTAGAGGAAGTATGTTCCGCACGCGTGTTCACGAGTGGGAGCGTAACCAATACATGAATACGTATTAATCGATCAGAACCCTTGCGCCTGTAAGCGTGAGGGTTTTTCTTGTTTGTGGGTTATACGGTTGAAAAAGTATGTAGCCATATACGCATCCACAAAACACCCGCATTTTTCCAATTAGTCGTAAATATTTTGCATATACTCTTCGAATTTGTCAGTATCGTGTTCATACAGCCCCCCGATGTTGGGAGTACTCAAAAGTATTATCAGGTACTTATCAAAGATAACTCAATATACAACATAGGCATGATAGAGAGTGGTAGTAGTACGCATAAAGTGACAGCATACTTACAAGCTGATACGGAGTAGTACTATACAGCACGAGTCTGGGATCAATACAACAACGCTAGCTTAGTGATAGACAATACCTTAAAACATATAAAGCTCCAATAGCTATTCAATTTGGGGTTTAAACGTGAGGATCACTGTCTTTGTGCTAATGACAGTTTAGGCCCGATTGAATTTGATGCGTTTGGTTTTTCCTACGACTAAACGGGAGCGGGAGTGATATAGATTGGAAATAGCAAAATCGACGGATTTAGAGAAAATGCGTGCTGTCAAAGAAAAGCTGGAGCAAGAGAAAAAGAAACTGCTAGATCAGGTAGACCAACTTGAATAGGAAAAGCGGGATCTAATGCTCACTGTCACAGACATGTACGAGCAAAATTTAGAATCGAACAAGCGGATTACAGCTATCATGATTGCCGTAACAGAGCTGTTTGAACAATTTTTAGAATTACAATCTGGAGGTAATGCCTAATGAATTCAATGGTACCAATCTACTGCTCACTAATTAAATCTGGTGACAAGACTTTGGAATAGGTTCCCCAAAAAATTAGAGATAAAGTTGAAAGTCAATTAAGCGCCAATGAAGCTGATTAGAAGAGCTTTAGGGGCGTTTTTCTTTTGGCTTCGGATGCTAGTGAAAGGGGGTGAGTCCATCATGCCTTTTGCGACCATATATGTATATCTAATATTGGATGGTGACAAACCCTATCCTCAGGTTCCGATTAAAATACGTCCTGAGGTTAAAAGACAACTTACTGTACTTGGGTACGAAGAATTAGCCAAATAGCGCCTTCTCATTTTAAAAGGCGTTTTTTCATGGGGAGATGCGGCTCCTTTTTTACTTTTGCCCCTAGGGGGTGATGAGGAGAAGGGACGCATGGAAGAAATGATTTACAAGGCAGTGATGTCCCAGGGGCCATTTGCTTTTTTGTTTGTATGGTTACTTTTTTCTACCAAAAAAGATGGGAAAGAACGTGAAGCAAAACTCATGAAACACAACGAGAAAATGGTGATTCTGCTCGAAAGAAATACAACTACCCTGCAATAGATTGAACGGAGTTTAGCAGAACTTGGTAGTGATATCCAAGAACGAAAAGAAAAGGTGGGATAAGGAATGGAGATGACCACTGATATCGCTACATTAGCCCCAATTGTTGCGGCGCTAACTGGTGTGTAAAGGGTTTGGAGTTCCGAATAAATTTGCTCCATTAGTCGCTATGGCTTTTTCAGCTCTATTTGTATTTCTTCCAAACGGAGAAGTAAAAACCAATTTACTATCAGCGGTAGTCGTTGGATTACGGCTTCGGGAGCTTATAGCTATGTAAAACCAGACAACGGAGGGAACAAGCAATGAAACCACAAGACTTTATAAATAAGATCGCACCAAGTTCTGTAGCTGACATGAAGAAAACAAAGATACCTGCATCCCTTACAATTGCTCAAGCAATCCTTGAATCAGCTTGGGGGGAAAGTGGACTAATCAAGCGAGGAACCAACCTCTTTGGCATCAAAGGAACAGGCCCATCAGGTGGAGATGAGGGATGTAGCTGTTAGGATCGGGCAATTGGCTGATGAATTGCGCGTGGCGAGTGGACAGGAACCACAGAATAAAAATTAGTTGACGAAATATGTCAGCAACCAAGTTGATTTATATGAGATTTTTGTAACGGAATTGAGCTACTAAAAGTGAGGGCTATCAAGTGTTAACCATGTACAGAAATAATTAAATGGTGAAACTGAAAGGGATTTTTAGGATGTGAATAATAAAAGGTTCCCAACAGAGAAGTAAAATCTAAACTGTTGGAAACCTATTTTATAGACTTAGTGAAACTTTCAAAAAACTATATGCTTATGATTTATAGTACGTAACTTTGAAGGATTTAGTTCCAGTCGATTTACCATAATATTTAAAGCTTGCTGAGCCTGCCTTAACGGTAAAATAATTATTTCCAGGTTGAAGATATCCCGCGTCATCCTCATTAATATGGACCTTTACAGTATTAGAACCCATAGAACCATGATAAATCTCATTTACATTAACACGAATTGTATGATTACCATAGTTACCTAATTCCAGAGTATCTGTACTGGAACTAGAATATCCAGCAATGTTATGCGTAACCGTATCTCCAAACTGTACAGTGCCATTTGCTGTAATTTCCTTAGGTTCAGAGATTTGAGTTGAAGCTGATGCTGGAACTGCGGCTGTAACCATTGCAAGCACTCCTAAAGCAACTAAAGCTTTTCTCAAAATAATCACTCTCCTTAAATGGGTAGGCTATTACCTCTATACAATAACATAATATTGTAATAAATGTAAATATAATACATTTTTAAAAATTATTTTTATTATAAGAAATAATTTTTTATTGGTTAGCAGATTTATTGAACATGTAATTTTACCCATTGCATAGTCTCTTCAAGATTTAATAAAACAAGAACGCATATTCGTATTTTAAGGAGATGTTTTGATGGCTAGCAAAATTCTTGATCCGCTTGTAACGAAATTCATCTTGCCAGAACATGCAGAAATGTTGCATCAGTTTTATGAAGATAAGAAACTGATTGAGAAGCCGAAAATCCAAAGACTGCAATGATCGACTACCAGTATGCATACTGATCTAACAATTTTTCCTATGTAGATGTTGGATAGAACAAACCACCCAGCTTGGCTCGTTTGATTTCGCAGGGTGGTTTGCGGCCATTATTCAGAGGGTTTTTGCCAGTGCGTTCGTCTCCAACGTTAATTCTTCTTGCAGTCCTTGTAAAAATTCACGCAATGTTCTGATTTGACTTACCAGTCCGCTAAGGGCGAATGTGAGTGCGAGTAGAATATCTTCTTTTTCGCTTGGCTCTTTACTCTCATTAGACAGCGTAGAGAGTAGCACTGCGAAACCGAAAGTAGCTTGCCTTTCTAAAGCAAGAATTGCTCTTTGTGTTGCCCTAATTCTTGTTGTTGTAGTAAAAATGTCAACCAAAAGGCTTTTTTGAAAGTCAGTGATCAAAATAAATTCCTCCCTTTATGCAAGCAATTGCTGAATGACGGCTAAAGTTTGTCGTAATTGCTCATTAATATCCTCGAAATCAGCTTTTATTTCGTCAGCTTCGTGCAGGAATTGACTTGTGAGTGTTTTAATATTTTCCTCGATTTCTTCCAAACGTTTACAGAGACTGGCACTCATGGTTCATAACCCCTTTCTGTTCTATGTGAGCAATGCTTGTTCGATTAATCTCTGGATCTCCGTGATGAGAATATTTGATTCATTTGCTTCTACTTTGCTCTCTCTTCTTGTATGTTTTAGTCTGCATTTAAACTTTTTGATGTTGCGAACGATTTTATCAATTTCCTTTTCTGCACACTTGTTATTACTCATCGTATTCCCTCCCTAGTTTATCAGTGGTGTTATATATATAATGCACAAGTGAAGAGAAGGGAAATAGACTAGTATCAAACCAAGAAGTCCATTTTTTGAGAGTCCTAGATATGTACCCATAGAAAAATGCAGAGATTTTACGTCAGCATCACGAGGATAAGAAACTGATCGAGAAACCGATCATTGAAGAGGATGAGCTGGCCGAGTTTTGCTACAGGATATCTGGCTCACGTCAGTACGACTATGCCCTTACGATTAGCTGGTGGAAAGAAACAAAAGAGGGGCGAGGAGTAATTGAATCAGCTTGGGGATGAATAGATAGGTTTGATTCAACGTTTAAACAGATCAAGTTAAAGAACGATGAGGATTTTTGGTGGATTCCTGTAGAAGATGTGATTGGTGTAGAAGCCTAAGTTGAGTATCTTACAATTGCATAGAACGTACTGCCTGTGGGAACAGGGATACGGTCAACACCTCACTATTAATAGCCTAGTGAGGTGTCATTAAATGGCCCGTGACTCACTAGGTTTAAGGAAGAATTTATATAGGTCGCCGTCTCCGTTTTTTCGGCGGCTTTTTGTATTTTTGGGGAAATACTACAGCATAGAATGTATTGTCAGTGAGGCATGGATACTATAATAACCCTCCAGAGTACCGGAGGGCTAACAGCGTGCAGACCTTCATACCTTTCTGTATTTTGTCTACCCGCTGTAAGCACCCAGTGTGGTGCTTTTTTCTTTTGTACTTAATGTTTACATCATGTTGCAATTACTCTGTTTAAATTGTAGTTTCTGTAACAGTAACTCTAGTTTTTACTGCATGATATATGCAATAGGTACACAAAAGAAAAGAAATAAATATATAGGTCATTTTGATAGATATTTTTTCTATGAAACAAGGAAGATGAAACAATGCCTAGCAAACCATTAAAGACCTGTCTGCATTCCAGATGCCCAACCTTAACAAGAGTAACTTATTGTCCTTTACATCAGCAGTATGATCGAGAACGCGGATCATCTACGCAACGTGGCTACGATGCCAAGTGGGGAAAAGCAAGAATAGGATTTTTAAGAAAGCACATCCACTCTGCAAACATTGCTTTGATAAAGGCTTACTCACTGGTGCTACAGTAGTTCACCATATCGTTCCACATAGGGAGATAAGACGTTGTTTTGGGATCGGAACAACTGGTAGCCATAATATGAGCAATGTCATAATCGAAAGAATGCTAGAGAAGATAGAGGCTCTTGAAGATGATTTATCTGTTAGAAAAAATAAAGTATTAGACGAAGTGCCTCATTAAGCTAAACGGAGATTAGTTTGGAAATATTAGCCGCTGTAGTGGAAACAAGTGGTTCTGGGAAAAGTACGTTATTAAAAGCGCTACTAGGGTTTTATTCCCCTGCGGAAGGCGATATAAATTTCTTTGCTAAAAATGCAAAAACTCACACTCTCACGTAGGTGAGAGAATTGATAGCATACGTTCCACAAGATCCGCATTTATTTGAAGGAACGATTGAAGAGAATATTAGATTTGGGAGGCCTGATGCAGAGGAGGAGGAACTTATTGAAGCAGCCAAAGCTGCGTATGCTCACGAATTTATTCTGGGGTTGCCTGATGGATACAAAACCTTCATTGGAGGGGATAAGGTACGTTTATCAGGAGGACAACGGCAAAGAATCGCCATTGCACGTGCTTTATTATCAAAAACTCCTATCGTTTTATTTGATGAGCCTACGTCTGCTCTAGATTCACATTCCGAATCATGTGTTCGTGACGCGATCCGCTCATTAAAGGATCAACGTACCGTCGTGATCGTAACGCATCAAATGCAAACTGCAGAGATAGCAAATGTCATTTTCGTGATGGAGCAGGGTTCTATCGTGGATCATGGGACACCTGATGAGATGAAAGTGAAAGAGAGACATTACCTGCGTTTATTGTAGGGGAAACCACTTCTGACAAAGCAATCTCTATTCATTAGTATAGTACGGTCAATAGCATCTTTGACTTTTTCAGCATGAAATTTACAGAAATATATATAAAAGTTCACAAAATTTACAAACACTTCAATGGAAGAATAATGCTAATATGTTATGGTGAGTCGCAAATGTTTATTTTTTCATAAAATATATTTTTGTGGAATATGTGATTTAGCTTTTACAGTGAGGTCAAAGGTTTTTTGCTGCAACAATATGTCACTCCCATCGAAAAGGAGGCCAAGTATGATCGCATACAACCGCTTCAATTATCCTTGAGTAAAAGAGGTGATGGTAAAATATTTGATAGATTCATATACAAAAAATCTTTTCTCACATCATGATGATTCCTCTGCATAAAGTACCGTCTTTCCTCAAGCGACTCCCTACATCTCTAGACATAACTCTCATAAATCTTAGATTAACGTCATCTATCCTAACATACAGTCAAACCTTGCAACATGCCGATAGCATCTACATAGTAAGCAATCATAGTATTTTTTTATATAAACTATAATTTCTAACAAGAGGTGCAGCAATATGAATAAGGATTTGCTTCAATTATTTTCGTTGACTCATCCTCAACAAAGGATTTGGTACTCTGAATTACTTTATCCAAATACGGGTGTATCGTCGATTTCATTGACAATTAAAATGAAAGGTAATATAAGTCTAGGTGCCTTGCAACAAGCTTTAAATATGATTATTTTCCGGCACGATGCCTTTCGGATTAAATTGACAGCTCAAAATGGCTATCCTCAGCAATATGTGGAGGAATATAGCGAAAAATCATTCGAATGTTTCGATTTTTCAGGTGTTGATGGAGAAGCTAAGGCATTAAAGTGGCTGGACCAGCACAATCGTACACCATTTGAACTTCTACATTCAGAATTGTATCAATTTATCATTTGCAAGATTAGTGACCAAGAATATTGGTACAATGTCAAAATTCATCATATTGTCTGCGACGGAATCTCTGCAAGAATGTTCATCAATCAAGTGAACGAGTACTATTCTCAGATTGCAAATGATGAGCTTCCAGAAATAACAGAGAATTATACTTATTTCGACTTTATACAAACGGAGCAGGACTATGAAAAATCGGATCGCTATCAAAAGGATAAATCGTATTGGGTAGATAAATTTAGCACCTTACCCGAAGTGATAGGGTTTAAATCATATAATCCTCTTACCTTAAGTACTGCTGGAAAAAGAAAAAATATTATCTTAGAAGAGCGTTTGTATTATAACCTGTATGAGTTTTGCAAACAAACAAACAGTAGTATGTTAACAATCTTTATGACTGCGTTGTACATCTACTTGCATAAAAAGACAACACAGAATGATGTTTCAATTGGTACATTCTATGCGAACAAAACAACCAAAAAGGAAAAAGAAATGCTAGGAATGTTCGTTAGTACAGTGCCAACACGGGTATTCGTTGATCCTGAGATGGATTTGCTTTCATTATTGAAAGTTGTATCAAAAGAGCAGGTTTCGATCCTACGCCATCAAAGATTCCCGTACAATCAAATGATGGAAGATTTACGAGAAGCACATCAGCATAAGGACCTTCAACGTCTCTTTGGTGTTTCTGTACAGTACCGTGCTATGAATTATTCGCAGTATGAAAATGTTGAAATTGAAGTTGATGAGAATTTTTGTGGAGACGTCATTAATGATTTTGAAATGAATGTGATTGAATTAGATAATCAAAAAATTCTGTTTCAACTAAATTATCGAGCACAGTTGTTTACAGAAATGGAGATGGAACAACTAATTCAACAGTTCTTTACCATTATTGAAACAATCATTCATCATCCTACATCAAAAATAGCGGACATATCCCTGCTTCGAGAAGAAGAGAAAAATATGATTATATCTGAATTTAATAATACGGTAATGGAATATCCACGCGAAAAGCTGATTCATCAGCTATTTGAAGAACAAGCAGCACGTATACCAGATCAGATAGCTGTCATTTGCGAGGGGGAACAACTTTCTTACCGGGAACTGAATGAAAGAGCAAATCAGTTAGCGCGAAAGCTACGTTCTGAAGGAGTAATAGCTGATCAATTAGTTGGAATCATGGCAGAACGTTCATTAGAGATGATGATTGGAATTTTTGGGATTTTAAAAGCTGGCGGTGCCTATATGCCGATCGACCCGGAATTTCCAGAGGAAAGAATCCGCTACATGCTAGAAGATTCAAAAGCAAAACTACTCTTGGGTCAGAACCATTTGTTGGAGCGAGTTACTTTTTCTGGGAAGATAGTAGATATAAATGACGCTCAAAGCTATCACCAAGATGGTTCGAATTTGGAAGCGATAAATGGTCCGAATCACTTAGCCTATGTTATTTATACATCAGGATCTACAGGGAAGCCTAAAGGAGTTATGATTGAACATCATTCAGTTATAAATCGACTGATGTGGATGCATGCAAAATACCCTATTTCATCCGCTGACACCATTATGCAAAAAACAGCGATTACGTTTGACGTATCAGTATGGGAGCTATTCTGGTGGTCGATGGTGGGCTCCAAAATGTGCCTTTTACCTGTAGGAGGAGAAAAGAACCCTGAGCAAATCTTAGAGACAATAGCCGAACATCGCATTACAACAATGCATTTTGTTCCTGCGATGCTACACGCTTTTCTGGATTATGTTGAACAACAGCCAAGTGAGTTGGTAGAGGAAAAACTCCAGTCTTTACGGCAGGTTTTTGCAAGTGGTGAAGCATTGCCACCACAGCATGTTGATAGATTCCGTCGAGCAGTTTCCTCCGTGTGTGAAGCTAGATTAATCAATTTATACGGACCAACGGAAGCTACTGTCGATGTTACGTATTTTGATTGTGATACAGATGAGGAACTAGCTGCAATTCCGATTGGTAAACCTATATATAATACCCAACTTTACATCGTCCAGGCTAATTCTGAGAACCTTCAACCAATTGGGATAGCAGGTGAGTTATGCATTGCTGGTGTTGGTCTAGCAAGAGGGTACTTGAATCGACCGGAGCTTACGGAAGAGAAATTTGTGAAAAATCCGTTTGTCGCGGGAGAACGAATGTATAGAACAGGGGACTTAGCAAGGTGGCTACCAGATGGAAATATTGAATATTTGGGCCGAATTGATGATCAAGTAAAAATCCGTGGGGTTAGGATCGAACTTGGTGAGATTGAGTCACAAATGCGTAAGCTTGATGGTCTAAGAGAAGTAGTCGTTGTAGCGAAGCAAGATCAAGCGAAGGAAAAATTCCTCTGCGCATATATGGTTACGGATAGAGAGGTAAGCATAGCGGAAATACGTGCCCATTTAGCAGCTAAACTACCGATCGCGATGATTCCTTCTACGTTTATTTCACTTGAGGCGATGCCATTAACTGCAAATGGAAAAATTGACAAGCGATCGTTACCAGATCCAGACAATTCTTTGCTTAACACAGAATATGTGGCTCCTCGAACACAATTGGAAGTACAACTTGCTACTGTCTGGCAACAAGTTTTAGGTATTGATCGAGTTGGATGTAAGGACGATTTCTTCGCATTAGGTGGACATTCCTTACGTGCTATGATGGTTATATCTCAAATGCATAAAGAGTATCAAATGGATATTCCTTTACGTGTCCTATTTGAAAAACCAACGATCGAAGAAATAGCCCAATACTTGGAGAGCGAGCGTATGAAGCAGATCATTTCTATCCGACCTGCTACAAAGCAAGATTACTATCCGGTTTCAGCAGCACAACGAAGAATGTTTATTCTTAACCAGTTTGATGGGATAGATATCAGCTATAACATGCCTTCTATCATGCTACTGGAAGGAAAACTTGATCTGGTAAAACTAGAAACCGCTTTTAAAGGTTTAATCAACCGTCATGAGAGCTTACGTACATCCTTCGAGTTAGTAAATGGTTCTCCTATACAGAAAATCCATTCAGTAGTTGATTTTGAAGTCGATTATCAGGTAACTATTGAAGAAGAGCTGGAAGAAATCATTGATGAGTTTATCAAACCATTCCAGTTAAATATGGCACCATTGCTTCGCGTCAAGCTTGTTCAAACCCGATTGGATCGTTATTTGTTACTAGTAGATACGCATCACATTATTTCTGATGGAGTATCATCTGGGATCATCATCAGCGAATTGGTGGAATTGTATCAAGGGAATACGTTACCGGAGCTTACGATTCAATATAAGGATTTTTCTGAATGGCAACATGAACAGTCTCAGACGGATTTGTATAAAAAACAGGAAGACCACTGGGTTCAAACATTTGCAGATGAAATTCCTGTGTTAAATCTACCGACAGATTTTCCGAGACCAAATACACAAAGCTTTGACGGAGATGTAATCACAAGAGGAACTGGCAAAGAGCTTATGGAAGGCTTGTACAAGATAGCTGCAGACACAGGAACCACACTTTATATGGTCTTGTTAGCCGCATATAATGTACTTCTTTCCAAATATTCTGGTCAAGAAGATCTGATTGTGGGTACACCGGTTACAGGTCGATCGCATGTTGATTTACAGAGCACTGTTGGGATGTTTGTCAATACATTGGCCATGCGAAATAAACCAGCTAGATCAAAATCATTTAGAGAGTTTTTAATAGAAGTAAAACTAAATGCATTACAAGCTTATGAGAATCAGGATTATCCATTTGAAGAGCTAGTGGAGAAACTGGAGCTACAAAGCGATGTAAGCAGAAATCCAATGTTTGATACCATGTTTACTCTCCAAAACAGAGGGGAAGATTCTATTGAATTAGATGAGCTACGGTTTATTACCTATGAAGGGGAAAATAAATGGAAACACTCTAAATTCGATATCACCTTTATCGCTACAGAAGAAAGAGATCAAATCATGATTGGTGTGGAATACTGCACCAAATTGTACCGTCAGGAAACAATAGAACGCTTGACGACAAATTTCCTTCAGATTATAAAAGCGATCGTAGATAATCCTGAAGTGAAGCTAGCTACTATCGAAATATTGACGAATGCAGAAAAAAATCAGCTTTTACAAGAGTTTAATAACACAAAAAGAAACTATCAGCAAGATACAACGATTCATCAGCTTTTTGAAGAACAGGTAAGAAAAACACCAGATCAAGTAGCACTTATTTGGAACAAGCAGAAAGTAACATATCAAAAGCTAAATGAAAAAGCCAATCAATTAGCGCGTACATTACGCAATAAAGGAGTCGTTGCTAATCAGCTAGTAGCGATTATGGCACAACGTTCCGTTGAAATGATTATTGGCGTATTGGGAATCTTGAAAGCTGGGGCGGCGTATGTTCCTATTGATCCAGCTTATCCTACTGAACGTATTGAATATGTCTTAGAAGATAGCGGTGCTGTTCTTTTACTGACCCAGTCGCATTTGTTCAATGGATTAGCAGTTAATATGGTGAGGCTAGATTTAGATGAGGAGCAAAATTATGTAGTTGATGGAACCAATCTCACAGTTGTGAACCAACCAACTGACTTGGCATATGTAATCTATACTTCAGGTACAACTGGTAAACCAAAAGGTGTCATGATTGAACATCATTCCATCGTGAACTGCCTGCAATGGAGAAGAGACGAGTATGCATTTAATCCAAAGGATAAAGCTCTGCAGATTTTCTCATTTGCTTTTGATGGATTTGTAGCTAGTTTGTTTGCTCCTATGCTTGGAGGGGCCACTTCGATCTTGCCAAGGGAAGAAGAGTCAAAAGATCCATTTGCACTACGAAAATTGATCGCCTCTGAATCAATCACTCATTACTATGGTGTTCCAAGTCTGTTTAATGCAATTGTGGATAGCGCTACAGCAGAGGATTTACACCAATTACGTTGTGTCACTCTTGGAGGAGAAAAATTATCACCACAAATTGTCCAAAAGATTAAACAAAAAAATCCTGCTATTGAGATTAACAATGAGTATGGACCTACGGAGAATAGTGTAGTTACGACGATCCAAAGAGCAATTGGAGTAGATCAAGCGATTACAATTGGTCGACCGCTAGCCAATGTAACTGTCTATATTGTTAATAATGAGCATCATTTACAGCCTATAGGAGTAGTAGGGGAGTTATGCATAGCAGGTCGTGGACTGGGTAGAGGTTATTTAAATCGACCAGAATTAACAGAAGAGAAGTTCGTTGCTAATCCATTTGTACCTGGGGAGCGCATGTATAAAACGGGTGATTTGGCCAAGTGGCGTCCAGATGGCACGATAGAATATGTTGGTCGGGTAGATGAACAAGTCAAAGTACGAGGTTTCCGAATTGAGATAGGAGAGATCGAATCTACCATTCTTCAGTATCAAGGTGTTGGGGAGGTAGTGGTTACTTCTCAAGAGGATCAACATGCACAGCAATATTTATGTGCTTACTTTGTAGCTGAAAAGGAAGTTGTACTGGCTGATCTGAGAAAATTTGTTTCCAAGGAACTCCCAGCCTACATGGTTCCTACCTACTTCGTACAGCTTTTAGAACTACCTACTACTGCTAACGGAAAAGTAGATAAGAGAGCATTGCCAAAGCCTCAGAACGTTGGCGTTGCAGCAAAAGAATATATTGCCCCTAGAAACATGGTAGAGGAACAATTGGCTGCTATTTGGCAAGAAGTATTAGAAGTAGAGAAAATTGGCATCACCGATCATTTCTTTGAAATCGGGGGACATTCCTTAAAAGCGATGCTTCTCATATCAAAGGTGTATGAGTACATGCAGGAAGAGTTGCCGTTGCATCTCGTATTCCAGCATCCAACGATTGAAAAAATGGCAGAGTTTATTTTGCATAAGCAGTACGAGCAAAACGCGGGTTACCCGATTCTACTAAATAAAGAAACAAATCGACCTGTATTTAGCTTTACACCGATTGCAGCCCACAGTACCTTCTATCAAAAGCTTGCTGAAGAAGTCCACGACATTTCTTTATATAGCTTTGACTTCATAGAAGAAGACAATCGCATTGAGCAGTACGTCAATGCAATTACTCAGATCGATTCTGAGGGGCCGTATACTTTGATGGGGTATTCCTCTGGCGGTAACTTAGCTTTTGAAGTAGCTAAAGTATTGGAAAACCAAGGAAGACAGGTGTCCAGCATTATTTTATTTGACTCCTATTGGAAGGATAAAACAATTGAACAAACGGCTACTGAAGCAAGAAAAGAAATTGGAGCCTATTTTAAAAAAATAGCAGAAAATAACGAGCTGTTTAATATGAAAAAAGAGGATCTAGAGCAGTTCATAACTAACGATTTTATCAAACAAAGTTTTTTTCAAAACATGTTCAGTTATCTGATGTTCCATAATCAATTGGTAAATGAAGGTAATATAAAGGCCGCTATTCATCTCATCCAAGCAGAATGCGAGCAAGGAAACGTAACAGCCTATGAGGCTGAAAAATGGAATGAGGAAGTGTGGGCACGGGCATCTGAACGATTTATAAACTATCGTGGCTATGGAGATCATCCGAGGATGCTTAGCGGAGAACAAGTTACTAAAAATGGCTCCATACTCAAAGAGATTCTCGAAGCGAGTTTTGCTCTGAAGTAAATAAGTTACCTTAGAGGCAGACCACATGCCAGGTATGAAAGGAGCAACTGCTAAATTTGATTCAGTGAACATGCTACCGTGTATATGGTTGATTACACTCCGACAACTGGCGGAGAACCAGTGAAAAATCATAAATGGGTAACAAAGAGTGAACTTTCAACTAAATAAAAGTTTGAACAATAGGGTTAGAAAATAAAGAAGCAATTCTTGATGGATTGCTTCTTTTATTTGTCCTATATTAAGGCGTATATTCAGCACATGGAGCGCGAAGAGGAATAGAAAATCAAAGAAATTTGTTACGATCCATACAATGCAACTCAATTCGCTGCTAATATGGAAGCAGAAGGCTATACCATGATTGAAATTAGGTAAGGGGTGCGTACTCTATCAGAGCCGACTAAGAATTTTAGAGAAATGGTCTTAGAAAAGGAGGTTCTAATGACAAGAACCCTGTCCTGGAATGGTCAATTGGAAACGCAGTTACCAAGATGGATGCCCAAGAAAATATTGGTCTTTTCTTTTGCAAGGGGGCGATCTGGTTTTTGACAAAGGAGAACTTGCAATGGGGTTGACAAGGGATATCTTCAAACTGGGTGGAACGATTTTGAAGTTAAGGCAGGCTCAGCATGATAGAGAGTGGTAGTAGTACGCATAAAGTGACAGCATACTTACAAGCTGATACGGAGTTTTACGATACAGTACGAGTCTGGGATCAATACAACAACGTAGTTTAGTAATAGACAATACCTTAAAACATATAAAGCTCCAACAGCTACTCCATTATCACCTGTAGGTAGTAGGGACAAACCAGGAGGCGCCAGTTTAGCACCTATCCTAAAATGGGATTACTATGATCCTCAAGGTTTTAATCAATACTCTTTTGAGATAAGTATTGCCGTAACAGATCTGTTCGAACAATTTTACAATTACAATCAGCAGATAATGCTGTGGCTTTTAAAAAAATTGATTTAAAATAAAGATGGAGTAAAATGATATGATTTTGATGCCAAAGTATAATGGAATGCTCAAAAGTAAAAAATCAATATTAACTGAACTAATAGAAAGGAAGAGAAGAAAATGATTAATAAAGTCGGTCAAATTATGTTATATGTAAATAACCAAGATGAGGCATTACAATTTTGGACAGAAAAAGTAGGGTTTAGCGTAGTTTCTGAAGAAGATAATGGTCAAGGGTTAAGATGGATTGAAATTGCTCCAACAAATGAGGCAGGAACGAGTATCATTCTCCACAATAAGGAATTAATTGCTAAAATGCAGCCTGAATTAAATCTTAATACACCTTCGCTGATGTTTTTCTCGGAAGATCTCGATAAGTTATATAAAGACTTTTCAGATAAAAAAATTACAGTCGGGGAAATTGTAAGTATGCCTTCTGGTAGAGTGTTTAACTTTGCTGATAAAGAAAAAAATTACTTTGCAGTCATGGAAAAAAAGTAAATCATAAAATTATAGAAGAAAACATCAAAAGTCGTTTGGATGTGAGTGAACAATATACACCGTCAGTTATCAATCAAGCTTTTTTATAAAAATCGAGCCATCATTTATAAGTGAGGAATCCATTTTGATCAATCTTTTTTTAAAATGGATTCTTTTATTTTGGTGTAAAATGCAGGTTTCCGCGCATATTTTGATCAAACTGTTTGGGTTGATAATAAATGTGGAACTGTTTATTAAGTAATATCTGGAGAGAAAACTCTGGAGCAGGTGCCTAAACAACTAATAGATAAAGACCTGAAGTGAAACGACAACTAACTGTACTGGGATATGAGGATTTAGCCAAGTAACGCCTTCTCGATCAGAGAGGGGTTTTTTCATTCATGGGGAGCTGATAGGCTCCCTTTTCATTTTTGCTCCTAGGGGGGTGATAAGGAGAGGGAAAAGCATGGAAGAGAGTGTAATGAACGCATTCCTTCAACAGGGGCCGTTCGCTGCTCTGTTTGTTTGGCTGTTTTTCTCTACAAAAAAGGAAGGAAGAGAGCGCGAGGCCCAACTAGTAAAACAGGCTCAGACACGCGAAGCCAAACTCATGGAGCATAACGAGCGAATGGCAATTCAATTAGAACGTAATACCACTACATTGCAACAGATCGAGCGCAGTCCAAATGGCTTAGAAAATAAATTACAAGAACTTAAAGAAAAGGTGGGCTAATGATGATAGAAATTGGTTTAGTAATTGCAGTCGTAATGGCGTCAGGAGCATGGTTGAAAACACGGAGCTGGTCCCCAAAATGATTACATTCCTTTAGCTATTGTTGTGATGGCAATAGCCTATAATGCAATAAACGCTTTTTTGTTCAAGGGGAGATTTACTCGAAGCTGGCAAGATAGCTTTTATTGAGGCAACGGCTGCCATTGGGATTCATTCAGGAGTTAAAAATTCGTTTCAGAAGGGAGATGTGGAGCAATGAAACCACAGGATTTTATAGATAAGATAGCACCTAGTGCTGTAGCTGACATGAAGAAAACGAAGATACCTGCATCTCTTACGATCGCTCAGGCTATCCTTGAATCAGCTTGGGGAGAAAGTGGACTAACTAAACGAGGAAACAATCTCTTTGGTATCAAAGGAACAGGCCCAGCAGGCGTTTGCGCTATGCCTACAAAGGAGAATTACAACGGTCAATGGACAACTATCACGGCTAATTTCAGAGCTTACAACAACTGGGGAGAGTCTATTGCAGACCATTCAAAGCTAATTCTAAACGGTACAAGAGACAAGCCTACACGCTATCATGGCGTTTTAGGTGCTGATTATAAAACTGCTTGCCATGCTATTCACAAGGGAGGATATGCCACTGATCCGGGGTATCCAGGTAAGCTTATCGGATTGATTGAAAAGTATGGTTTAGCTAAATATGACAAGGAGGAACCAACAGTGAAACCAGAGGTAGCGAACGAAATTATTAGCCATTTACAAGGACAATGGGCTTTTTACAATCAAATGGGGATGAAGGATAAAGCTGTGAGGATTGGGCAATTGGCTGATGAGTTGAGAGTTGCTAGTGGACAAATAAGAAAAAATTAATAAAAACAAGTTTAAAGAGCGTGTTAGTTACGTTTTGGCAAAAGTAATAATATTTTTTAAAAAAACCCTAAGATATAGGGGCTTTTGAACCCTTCAATTAATCACTTATCAGCTCACAAAAGCTTTATTCCATAATCTATTGTAAATGAAATCCATAAACAAATTACCATTTTTGTTTGATAGTGTTTTTAATCGTAAACTAATCCCATGAAATTTCTAAGCTGCCGTCTGGACCTTTTACTGAAGCAGTAACATTAATTGTTAGGACAGCCACACTACCATAAAAGTTTCGATCTAAACTATAAGTCCAAGACTTTTTAGTACTTTTAGTCCAACCACTAGAATATGTTTCGTCAACAGTTTTACCAACAATTGTGCCACTAGTACCCACGGCACCGTATCCTATAATTCGAACGTCTGTGTTATAGTCAGTTGGTTCTCCGCTACTTACTTTAGTAGTGATATCCCCATCAATAGTATTATGCCAAATACCTAATGCTGTATAGAGCTTACCTTTTATCGAAGCATCGAAAAAATCGTTGGATTCAAAACCTTTGACTCTATATGTTTTTTCACTATCAGTAATAGCTCTCTTTTGTCTTTGTTTACCTTCAGTTGAAGAAGTATTGGTAATCACTCTTGTTCCATGTTCCTTAATAAAATCCAGATCTTTGCCAACAATAGCTTCACCAATCTCATATTTATTAGCGATATCAATAAGTTTTTGATTAATGGCATCTTCACTTGCTACTGAATAGTGCGAGTTTGTAGGAAGAGATGCTTCTGCAGCAAAAGCATTTCCAGTTAATAAAGTTAGAGATAAAGCAAAAACGGATAAAGACGGTAAAAGTTTTTTCAAGATGACTTCCTCCCTAGATAAAATAAATATTAACAAAAAATATAATATATACAAAAATATTATTTGTAAATAAAAAGAATAAATTCCGCAAAATAACAATGATTTTAATTTAAAGCTTTACTTTTCGTTGATGGTGGTAATAGAGTTATTAAATGTGGTAATAAAGTTATTAAATGGATAACAAGGAGTGAAGTATCAATGTCTGTTGGAGATGCAGGGTGGTCTGTTGGATATGCAGGGGTTATAATTCTTATCCTAGCTATTGTAGGGATTATTTTACTTATCAAAAATCTGAATAAGAAAAAATAGCCTAAGCTGACTCACTAAGTAACAGGATGCAAAGCTGTAGTAGTAATGAAACTAGAAAGATTGAGTCCAATTATAGCTATGTAATAAGCGTCCGAACCCCAAAATTCGGGCGTTTATTTCCTGTTTACAGCGATTAGCGTTTTTTCGATACTAAAGGTATGATCTAGCTAATTTTAATGGACAATGACTGGATGAGCTGAGGATTGCTAGTGGATAGGAACCGCAGAATAAATAACTACAAAACACTCCTTAATCGGGAGGTTTTTTATTCTTTTTCTTGACAATCATCTCTGTAACCATTTTGCTTATTTTGGTGAAATTTTGCAACCAAAGCATTAGTTATTTAAACAACTTACCAATCACCTTAAATATAACAAACGTAGTCCTGTTATAAACTTTATTATAAGCATGCTTCTTAGGATTTCTGAGCCATCCCCAGCCTCTCGGAATTTTCAGCCCAACTCGAAGCACTAACTCTCTTATTAGGCTTGTCCTAGCTACTACACGCTTTATGAAACTTGGTTTACGCATTCCAAACTTCATAGCAACCACCTTTTTTTCTTCAATAAAGGTACATGCTCTCAGTTCGATAAGCAACATTCGACATAACAAATCTTTATTTTCGCAAAAAAAATCGTATGTCACGGATATTCTGAACATACGATTTTCTGCCAACCACTCCAAAGAATTTTCTCAAATTCTACTTGGTAATTTGTTCTGTTTCTTCATTCAAAATATTATTAACCATTTCTAACGAGAGCCAGAACATCGCAAATCAATTCCTCTAAATTACTTTACTTTTCATTCGGTGTTCAGTAAGAAATTCTTAAGTATGCAAAGTCCTTTCTCCAATTCATCAGCATCCTTGGCAGATGTCAACGAGATACGAATAAACTGATCAGATTCATCTTTTTTGACCAAAAAACGATGGGAATGATACACATGAATACCATGTGCCAAAGCGTTCTGTTCAAACTGTTTCAGTTGATACCTTTGGCGCAACGGAAGCCAACGAAAGAAACTCAAAGGGTTTTCGTTAGATTTTTTTTGAAAATATTGTTGATAGAGAAGATTACGTTCTTTGGCAATTTCTCTCTTTTGAGTAATAATCTTCTCTGCACAACCAGTATTGATCAACTCTGTTATAACTTCTGCATTTAATGCGGAGGTCTTTATATTGATATTGAAAATTCCGTGAGTGATTTTTTCAGCAAACTGATTGGCGTAGGCTAAAAATCCAACTCGTATGCCTGAGCTTAGTGATTTAGAGATACTTAAACTATAAACAAAGCGTTCCGGTACAAAGTGTGAAATAGGTAAGTAACCTTGTGGAGCAAGGAAAGAAAATATGTCATCTTCCATTAGTATAAGGTTGTGTTTCTTTATGACCTTTGCTATATCCCTTCTTCGATTCATATCCATAGTAACAGCAGTCGGATTATTACACGAAGGAATTAAATAGATTCCCTGCAAATGATTTGTTATGCATACGGTATCTAACCGTTCTGGTATCATCCCAAAGATATCTCCTTCTACTGGAACTAAATGAATATTAAGCATATTTGCCAATTCTATAAAATTAGGGTAGGTATACGTATCTACCGCAATTTTATCCCCGGGATTAAACAGGGACATTAAAATCAGCGTAAGGGAATTTTGTCCCCCAGAAGTTATCGAAATATTTTCAACAGATACATCCATGTTAAAGCGCTCCATCCACTTTTTGGCTGCCATTCTATGATAAGGCATGCCTAACGGATGTCTGTAATCCAATAATTTTTCCAAATAATTTTTAGTGACGATGCTTTTAATTGTTTCTGCTACGAATGCATTTGAGCAATCAAGTGGTTCTATAACTCCCATCTCTATTACATTCTTTTTCTCTTCACTATCTGCTTTAAAAATAGCATTTCCCACATTAGGAGCGACAAAGGTTCCACTTCCGGTAACAGCGTAAATTAATCCTTTAACTTCACATATTTTAAAAGCTCTGGTTACCGTACTTAGATTAATATCAAGATAATCTGCTAGTTCTCTTTGAGGAGGAAGTTTGGTATTAGGTGTGAGATAGCCATTGAGAATATCATATTCTAATAAACTTGCAATGGATCGGTATATTGGAGAAACAAGCTGCTTCTTATCTGGTTTCCATGTCATTGGGTAATTTTCAAATGAATTTACAGGCATATTAAACCTCCTGATAATTGTCTTGCATACAATTCTATCATTGAAAGCATACAATTGCGATGGTAAAGTAATTTGTAAGTTTTAGATAAAAACAAGGAGGTTATTAGTAATGAAATATTACGTGGTAGACGCGTTTGCTGAAAAATTGTTTGAAGGAAATCCTGCGGGTGTCTGTATCATGAAGGAATGGCTGCCAGATAACACTATGCAGAAGATCGCTACTGAAAACAACCTTTCTGAAACAGCATTTGCTGTCAAAGAGGGAGATATAGACAATTATCGTTTAAGATGGTTTACACCAGGAGGGGAAATTGATCTTTGTGGACATGCTACTCTAGCGACTGCGTATGTAATCACTAACTATTATGAAAAAGAACTAGAAAAAATCAGATTTCAAACAATGAGCGGAGAACTGGTTGTTTTGAAAAATTGCAATCTTTATGAATTGGATTTTCCGAGTATTGAAGTTGAGGAATATATGCTGACAGAACAGATGGTGGAAGCACTTGGTGTAAAGCCTATTGAAACATATATAGGGAGAGATTTGGTGTTTGTACTCGAAAATGAAGAAGCGGTGCTTAATTTATCCCCTGATTTTGCTAAATTAGCACAATTTCCAGAAGGACTTGCAGTTTTTGTGACTGCAAAAGGAAAAGCGGTTGATTTTGTATCCAGAGCTTTTTGGCCAAAGTTACAGGTAAACGAAGATCCAGTTTGTGGCTCAGCGCATTGTAGTTTAACTCCTTTTTGGGCAAAACGACTAGGAAAAAACGAAATGATTGCTAGACAGCTTTCTAAACGTGGTGGAACACTATACTGTAAATTTATCGGGGAAAGAGTAAAAATTAGTGGTTCTGCTGTTTTATATTCTATCGCTGACCTTCAGATAAATTGTTAAGGATTGAGAAAGTATTGTAGAAATAGAACGAAAAATTAAATAATTAGGTATTACACTTGCCTCTCAGTTGTTGTATAACGTGTTTGGTATCTTAGGTCAGCATGCTCGTACAGCTGTTGGTGTCAATCAGCTTCCGATGGATATTACAATCGAAATTGACTTGTAACGAAATTCATCTTTCCAGAGCTAGCCGAGTTTTGTTTACAGGATATCTTACTTCACGTCAGTATGACTACGTATTAACAATTAGCTGGTGGAAAGAAACGAAAGAGGGCAGAGGTTTATAGAATCAGCTTAGGGATGGATAGATAAATTTGATTCAACGTTTAAACATATTCAAGTGAAAGAATGATGAGGATTTTTGATGGATACCTGTTGAGAATGTGGTAAATATAGAAGCGTAAGCAGTGCACCTGTGGGGCAGGGATACAGCAAACACCCCACCATTGATAATCTGGCGGGGTGTTGCATTTGGCATCAATAGCCTAGCGCTTGGCGTTTGTTTTCGCAACCTTCTGCTTTGGATTTAATTTCAAAACGGGCAAAGGAATTAGTCCAAAAAACTCGCGAAAAAATCTCCACCCTGTGCCCTTCATTTCGATTTTCGTACCTTCATAAAAAGTGCCCGTTAAATTGAAAAATTAAGACTTCGATTGAGTTTCCCATTCTTTGAAGTAATTCATTAGTTCTTGATGATATGCTCTATTTGTATTCATGATTTCGCAACCTCTATCGTCATAAAGATGGAAAATACAATTTGTATTGATGTTTACTAAGAATACATCAGGCTCATAAAAACTACCTTTTTTTCTTAAACGAGGCTGTAATTCATAAAAATCTTTATGAATCAAGGTTTTTAATAACCACTCTAATTTTAAGTCAGATACTTTACAAAACAATTCCATCTGCTGCACAAACTCATTATCTTCATCATCCTGCCAATAATATTCATGAAGACGTAATGAATATTTTAGCTTTTGATTTTTAACATAACGTTTAAAAAAGTTTGGATATGCTGTTTTTTTTGTTTCATTCGGATATGAGTTCACAACAACAATGACATCATCCTTTTGTTGAAATAACAAGGAAGTAATTTCAGAAACTTGCTCATACACCCTATAAAACATATCCATATTAAGTTGACCATTGCGATCTAATTGATATATATGATCGCCTAATTCAACATGGATTCCTAGTCCCCAAAGATGATAAAAATCAGGCATTAACTTTAAATTATGATAATGCTCTTCCATAAATTTCTTTAACTCCATATATACCACCTTAATTATTGATTGCTTCCCTTTTCTTAAAGATCCGTTACTTGAACTACTCCCCACTTACTTCGTGGAAGTGGGAGATTCCTAAGTACGGAAACCTTTTGATTTCTAATGATTAGGTTATCCCCGTGTCCCTACGGTTAGAAGTCGTATCGCTTTATTTTTTAGGTTTAAACCTGCATTAAGCTCTCTGGCGTGATGTGTACCACAAGATGGGCAATTCCAATCACGAAGGTTGAGATTCTTAACGTCTTTGTTTTGGTAGCCATAGCAGGAGCATAATTGAGAACTTGCAAAAGTTTTTACTAATTCTTTTTTCAATTGAGTCAACCCGACAGAGCACGCATTGTATGTAACGCTTTCTCTCCAAAATCCTTTCTTACTAACAAGACTCTTCCTTTAAAAATCAATTCTAACTTATCGATTTCTCCAAATTCTGTCAAGAAAAAATCCGTGTGATCTTACAATCTGAGTTATTGTTTGATGAGATTTCAGATGCATATGTAACAACATCAAATTCTTTTTCAAAACATTTATGGTTCGGTAAAGCAAAGACTTCGATTCATTAAATTCATTATCATCTGGGGTAGCGTCAGGAAATTGCCGTTAACTTAACTTTTATGTGACAATCACTGTTAAATCAATGGCTCACATTGTTTAAATGTATTCAAAGTAGTTTTAGCTTGTTTTGTTCGCTGATAATAAAGTATTGGACTGACCTCAAAAACAAACATAGCGACAATCCATGGACCATAAAAATAAAGTCCTAGACTGCAACTGTTTTATTAAGCTGATGTTTACCGTTAGTTTAATAAAAGTCAGCAAACAAAAAGAATCAATTTTGAAAAAAGATTGAACAAAATTGATTCTACAATATCGGATGGAAATGTAATACAAGAAGTTTGATCATTAGGATGGGTTTTGTTGAACTACATTTGTGGTGCTTCCATACCAAATTTTGCCCATTCCTCTTTTGAAGGGCCATAAATTCCTGGAACAGTTAATCCTGCCTGTCGCATAAGAACCGTCATTTGTCCTCGATGGTGGCTTTGATGTTGAATCAAAAACATTAATAGTGAACCATTCGGCATCTGTTGACCTATAAATTCGATGCGTTCTTGTAGTGTATGGTCAGTCCATTCTTCTTTTAATGCCTGTACAAAAGCATTGCTAGCTTGATGATAACTGTCTGCTATAAACTGAGCCGTAGTAGGAACGGGATAATCTTCGGCTGGGGCATCAAACGTTAAGTTTGTATTTGAAGTAATAATGCGAATGGCAGCAACGGTATGCCAAGCAATACGTCCTAAAGTCCAACTTTGTGAAGTTATTTCCTGTTTAAGTGATTCATCAGTTAGATTACGCAGTAGTTTCTGTGTAGCAGCAGCTTCGAACTCCCAAGATTTTAAAAAATGGTCTAAGGTTTGGAACATAAAAAAATCCCCCTAAAAATGTTTGTTTAATTCTTCTATTTTTAATAACGTTACAAGATAGATTTGAATTTTTAACAGATTAATTGAAATATTCTATAAAATCTACACTAAATCCTTCTTACGCTAATCTCTCCTGCCCGTCAGGCGTATTACCCCATCGTCAGGCTTCTGAAGTTCGGTAGGAAACTACCACAGCGCGACGGACTTCGGAACCCGAAAGGTGGGCAAAACCAACTATATGTTAAAGGGCTGCTGTGATATGGGTGAGGAGCAAGTGAATAGTTCAAATGGTTTGAGTTTCAAAGTGAATCTAGATTTGGCAGAAGGATTGAAAAGCGTAGAGGAGATAAGACGTTTAGCGGAAGCAACTACTATATTGTTGTATACCGTTTGAACGAACTTACAAGCGAGTAACGGGATTAGTCGAATCAGATTTGAGCTTGTCTTTAACTAAGGAATTGCGGGATGAAGTAGCAAGGCGTCCTGTAGGCAAGGAACCCATTTATATTCGTTCGCCACAGGCTACTGCAAGCTAATCGTTGATCATTATGGGATAGGGCAAGCAGAGACTATAGAGGTACTGGGCCAGCACATATTTTGATTAATCAGGACAGGTAGTATTTAGCTTTATCAGATGGTCCTGTGATTGAGAAGAAGGAGTGAGGCAAAATGAAATGAACAAAGTTCTGATTGGAGATGGTGAACGGGGGAAACGGGGCGATCCACGTAATGCTACTGATCTTTGCAAAAGAGGTGGCTATTCAAAATCACAAGGATACTGTCTAATCCAATCGCTCTTAGACAAGAGAGCATTAGGCTTTTTAGCGTTGTCCAGCTAGGAAAAAGTGTATGTGGTCAACCCTGACTACTACACAAACGGCAGAGAGGTGTTACCTGAGATTCACCGGTATTTTGAAAATGTAGATAACAAAAAACGGATATTCCCCCGATAGATCAAAAATTCCTAAATCCTATGGGGGAGTATGGCGGAAGGCTGTTTTCTCTTTTCTATATACAGGAATAAATAGATTTTTTTAAAAATTCAGAAATAAATCTAGCCCATGTGGCTCTATGCACCAATCTTGTTTTTGGGGTGTCAATATTCTTAATTCTTAATACTAACACCAGAGAGCAAAAACACGTTATTAGACCAATAAAAACGCAACAAAATAAATGTTTGTAATAATTGGAAGGAAATACCGTATAACTCTAGAATAAGTCCCTTATGTAAAATATTTTAATAGTGTTAGGAGGATTTAAAATTTTTAAAGGTAATTCTATTTTCCTTTCAGTCATCTTGTCGCTATCGATTTTATCTTCTTCTCTAGTATTAGGTCCAGCATCAATTTCGGCAGCAGATCATGGAGGTATCCCAATCAATATTAATAAGGAGCAAAAAGGTGTTCTTCCTGCAATCTGGATAATTGCTGGGCTTTTAACAGCAGGAGCCACTACTTTTACGATCTACACAGTCCACGAAAGAAATTATGATATGGCTGAACGACGCGCTCAAGATTGTAAAGATGCAGGGGGAGTTGCAGACGTAAAAAATACTTTTCCTGGTATTGGATATGATGTCAAATGCAAAATTCCACAATAATTAGTAAGAGGAAAAAAATGTTCTACCCCCTGTTGATTATAATCTTAGTAATTGGTTGCTTTGTTTTCTTAAGCCTTCTTCATGCTAGAAACTACAGATTTGCAGAAGTGCAATCACAGGATTGTAAAGAAGCTGGAGGCATTCCAGAAGTAAGAAATACCTGGGGTGGATTAGGATTTGTAATTACATGTAAAACAAAAGACTTAACATAGATAGTATTTATCACAAAAATCTTTATGCAAGGGTGTAGCTGATGCTACATCCTTTTTCAATATCCAAAATCAGATAGGATGGTTTTACTTATGAACATGATCATGGGAAACACAATGTTCGAAGGAACTCCTGAAGAACTCAACACATTCATAGATCGGCGGAATGTTGTCCATAGTTTGAAATGAGAAAAAGAGAAACCAATTTGTTCCTCATATATAACCGAGGTTGGTAGAAAGATTTACGGCATAAAAAAAGCCTTACCAGTTCTGGACAAGCTCCCTCAAGAAACAATACGATCAAGAGCGTGTTTCTTCCAAAAGTTGGGGCTATGATGACAAGTGGAGAAAGGCAAGGGAGTTATTTCTAGCACAGAATCCATTGTGCGTCCACTGTACAAGTAATAATCGGTTAACGGTAGCTAACGAAGCTCTGGCTCATGCTAGGGCTTTTTGTTTTAGAAGAAATAGGCGACATCTTTACCAATTAGACAAACTCCTCTCTTTTTATTTCGCATATGTTGGAATGGATAAATTTCTTCATGCCTGTGATGAAGGAGAGTAGATATGTATCGATTTGCATCCAATCCAAATCAATTGAACATTGATGGAATCTACAAAACAAATGGGGGAACCACTCTAAAATTTAACACTTATATATACACAAATGTACTACCGCATCAGTATAGGGTTAATGGTTCAGTGTGGTTCAGGCATCAAGATCCTAACAAAGAAGAACCGATAATTTACATTACCGGAGAGTGGTTACAAGCCGGACCATTATTAGCATATTTACGGCGCGGCATTTGGTACTTTAGAGGTAGTCATGTTAATCCAGGCGCTGAAGCAGATTTTTATTTTGATGAGCATAAGAAAAAGGTTAAGGTTGAGGTAAGATTGTTTCGTCATCCACAAGGAGAAAAACAATATACATGGAGAGCAACAAAGATTCGATAGTGTGAGATAAAAAGGTAAACGATTCGATCCACTCAAAGTGATGTATCATGTGTACATGATCAAGCAATGAGTGGCTTTTTGATTAAGTTTTTGAGTGAAAAGGGGCGTAGCTCCCTGTTACGTACCGAACTTAAAATTGAGAAATTAAAAGATAAAAAACACAAAACAGTGGGATTCCATACATCGAGAAGACAGCCCATCCAGCTTTAGCTATGGCAACAAAAATGACCAAAGATCTCGGTATTGATCCGGCCAATATCTCATGACACCAAAAGCCCCTAAGGATAACGGGACACAGGTTCAGGTGAATATAGGTATTTCTGCTGAAGCTGTCAACGCTCTCTTTGCTTACGTTCTTCTGAAAAGGATGACAGTTCGTGAGTGAGCAGAATAATGGCCCTACTATTATCACACCTAAAAAGGTTGATACAGAGGCTTTACAATCTGTGTTGGCCACCGAAAGCGGGTATCTGGAACTGTTAAGCGATCCGGCCATCGAGTTTGATGATTACCAGCGTGACTTCCTGGAGTAAACTGATCGTTTACAAATCTCCTTAAAGGGTAGGCAGTTAGGTTTTTCATTTGTATCAGTAGCTCGTGCTCTGGCGAGATCACAAAACTTTGACGATTCTACTTGCATCATATCGTCATATGTTCTGGATGAATTTGCTTTCTTTGGTAGTTGGGACAGCATCGTCACCGTATACACGTTAGCGGTCCCTGTTCTTACAAGGGTAAAACATGGGTCTCTAACGATCATTAGCACCTCGCTAGGGAAGGTAGGAAAGTTTTACTAAATGGCTCCGAGAAGCGTACAGAGTTTTGAAGCCAGGTAGACATATTTATGTATCTATTGATTGGAACATGTATTCGCTCCTTTATTTGTGGATGCAGCGCGTCGGATTTACGATAAAGAATTGTCTGGTCTGGAACAAAGTACACATGGGCATGGGCTGGCAATATCGCTATCACCCCCATCTTTATTTCTGAATATGTTATCCCATGGAGGTGATGTAAATGAGTAGAGACAAATCGAAAGATAAATATAAGAATGATAATTCAAAGGAAACTATCCCTAAGGAAGAGCATAAACAGGCTTACGCTGATCTGAATGATTTAAATGAAGCGGCAAGCGCGTTTTTTCGAATCCCTGTTTTTTTCAGCCACCAAAACCTGTTTACTCTCGGACCAGCGCAACCCCCATTATCACAGGAGCAACAATTCATCATTCGGATGTTTAAGGAAATCAAGAAGGTGCTTCTTTTTCCTAGAACGTTACCTAATACTGACCAGTACCCTAATACTACCTTAGAAAATATCCGCACCATGATCAACTCAAGTTACGGTACTATAGCGGCCCTATTGAAGCCAACAAAGCCAACAAATCAAGGTGAACCCTATTCTCCCTTCTTACAGATTGAACCTTCCATGGCATTCCAATATGGACTCCCTTTGCTCCTCGTTAAACAAGATACGGTTTCAGCAGGAGGGATTTGGGGTGATGCGGGGCCGCTCTTTCCCTTCACGCCACTGATCTGGCACTCTTCTACTGGTGTAACCGTGAATGATTTTTTTGAGAGTGTCCAGTGGAAGGAAGCATTGCATAATTGGGCAGGGCAAGTGAGAAGCGGTTACTTTATTCAAACATGCCCTGAATTTAAATATACTTGCAATGACTAAACCTTAAGCATTACAGGGGATCATAGATTGGCAGTTACATTGCCTTTCAATCGTCCCATTTTGTTTTTTCTTAAACAAAACCCATTACACCATCCATTTTCTTTTACCATCAGAATTAGTTCTGGAGAAATATCATTTTTTTATTTTTGGAAAATAGTTACCACATTAAGCTGTCGAACCGTCTAAACAAAAAAACTTCCGTCATGTTGGAAGGGTTTAGACACCGAAGCATCTTACTTCAATTTTTCCGTACGAACAGTGAACAGCACTCCACATGCCCGGTAGAAGGACAAAAAATGATTCATCCCATCGAAAAGCCAGTTAAACTTATAGAGAGCATTATTCTGAACAGTAGTCAGGA
Organism: Brevibacillus sp. 7WMA2; assembly: GCF_010748895.1. Lineage (NCBI taxonomy): Bacteria > Bacillati > Bacillota > Bacilli > Caryophanales > Paenibacillaceae > Brevibacillus > Brevibacillus sp. 7WMA2. The sequence goes on along the minus strand of NZ_CP048799.1, from coordinate 2,003,546 downwards.
AGGCGAAACGTTAGCGGATTTCTTTTTAGGATCTGGACCAACAGTAAAAGCGGTGAACAAGCTTGGCCGTTAAAATAACGGGATTTGAAATAGATGAAGTGTATTTTAAATTAGCGAAACAAAGATAATGCGAAAGCCTTCCAACGGTCTAATTTCCGTCAGAGGGCTATTTTGATATAAATGGATCATTTTTTATCTTTTGAGACGAAGCACAAGATACTAATAAATATAGAAGATTTATTTTGAGATATTTATGTCAAATGCTATTATGTTATGCAAATTGTTATGTTTGGTTTACCATATCCCTCATATGATATTGGAGTCAAGTATCTAATACAATTGCGGTTAAACAATGCCTGAACACTAATTTTATTTTTAGATAAAAGAATATTAACCCCTTCTTCTTTGGAACACAGAAAGACCATTTGCCCATGTTTCATATAAAGTAACTAGTGACTGCGTTGGATTATTGAACGATTTAATCGTAACATATATTTTGACGAAAAAAACATTGGGAAAGAAAAGCGAGACCATTAGAACCTTTATTATATGAATCAATTTCATAACTCGTAGCCTCAGAGCCATAAGGGTTTTCAGGAGTTCTAAAAAGTAGTACCTCCCCAAGTTTCACTTACAAACATGTGTAAAAAACTTGATAATCCCTGTAAAAACATAGCTTTTGATGAGCCGATTCGGTCTCTAAAGGAATATGACCAGTCAAAAGTGTTGAGGTATGCCCGGACTTGCTATGACCACATAGCGGGAGAAGTGGGTGTTGGATTGACTGATCGGCTGCTTGAGTTGGGAATGATTGAACGATCCGGTCGAGATTTTGTCATTAGCAAACACGGTTATGACCACTTTGAGCACTTCGGTATCAATGTAGATAACGTACAAAAAGGGCGACGCCATTTTGCTAGGCAATGTCTGGATTGGAGTGAGGGATTTCTGGTGGATGCTGTTGTGGATGTAATTAGTGTAAGAAAAAATGATTAGTGATTAGGGTGTAGTTTTATAAAAAAGATTGAATCAGTTAAAACAAAGTTCGATTATTCAAAATAAAGATTGATAATTTGCAATAAAATTTGATTAAAAACTTATTTTTGCAGAATTTTTTTCCTTTAACTAATAGGCAGGTTAGTTTTACAATAATTCTCAAATTACACTTTACATACACTCACTTTTATGTTAGGTTACTCTATAATAAATTTGACAAAGGGAGGTGCAAGCAATGTTAACTGTTTTTAGAATTCTGTTTGGTAAAAATGTAAAAATTGGTAATGATTTAGCAGACAAAGGGAGTAGTCTGTCCTTTTTTATGCTATACAACCATACAAAAACAGTTATCGGAGCTTTACCTCTATGGCAAATAAATTACAAAGCAATGACTTAGAGTCCTTGTTTATTTATTTGTGCATATTTTAATTAAAGTTCAGCACCGATAATTCTATCGGTGCTTTTTTGGCGTTTACTTTTAACGTAAGGGATAGACAACTCCTTTCTATTTACTCCTATAAAACTAGAGAGTCTTATGGAAGGAAGAGGAAGATGCAATTAAAACTAAACAATAAGTATAGTAGAATAAAAGAATTCTTAAGGGAACATAATTACCCTAGTTTTAGAATGAAACAAATATTGAATGCCATTTTTAAAGAAAGAATAAATAAATTCAACGAAATTCATGTACTTCCAAAATCGTTAAGAGAAATTTTAGGTAAGGAATTTGGAGAGTCTATTTTAGATGTTGTTCCTTTAAAGGAACAACATTCTGAGCAAGTCACTAAAGTCTTATTTGAAATTCCAGGAAATGGAAAAATAGAAACGGTAAATATGAAATATAAAGCTGGGTGGGAATCATTTTGTATATCTTCTCAGTGCGGATGTAATTTTGGATGTAAATTTTGTGCAACAGGTGACATTGGATTAAAAAGAAATTTGACCTCAGATGAAATAACTGACCAAATCCTCCATTTTTACTTACAAGGTCACTCAATTGATAGTATTTCTTTTATGGGAATGGGAGAAGCGTTAGCCAATGTACAAGTTTTTGATGCCTTAGATGTACTCACTGATCCTACGATGTTTGCTTTAAGCCCTCGTAGGATATCTATTTCAACTATTGGTATTATACCGAGTATAAAAAAAATGACTCTGAATTATCCGCAAGTCAATTTAACGTTTTCGTTACATTCTCCTTTTAATGAACAACGAAGTAAGTTGATGCCGATTAATGATAGGTATCCATTATTAGATGTAATGGACACATTAGATGAGCATATACGAATAACATCAAGAAAAGTATATATTGCTTATATTATGTTACCTGGTGTGAATGATTCTATTGACCATGCTAAAGAAGTAGTAAGTCTATTAAAAGGTCGATATAAAGAAGGACGTTTATATCATGTAAATTTAATCAGATATAACCCAACCGTCAGTTCTCCTTTAAGATTCGCAGAAGTTGATGAAGGTCATGTTGTTCATTTTTACAAAAAATTAAAATCATCAGGTATTAATGTAACCATTAGAAGTCAATTTGGAATTGATATAGATGCTGCTTGTGGTCAATTGTATGGAAATTATCAAAAGAGCAACAAGCAGTAATTTGAGGTGAAGATGATGCTGAATTGTATTTCATAAAAAAATTTGTTACTATATAAATACAATTATGAGAGGACTGATGGATGGACAATGATTAACTAATCTATATTTTTATTTGAAATGAATAACTTCAAACTACAAAATATAGGGTTAGTCTATCCATTTTTATAAATCAGTTTACACTTTATTTGTCATGATTCCAATGGCAAAAAAGAGCTTATTTACTATAAGTGAAAGACTAATCCTTCCAATTACAAATTGGGAGGATTTTTTATTCTCTCATAGTCAAGATTGATATTTTTGAATCTGTAACTTTAATCTAATAAGTAAAGGAGAGAGAGAAATGAGCAATTCAGACACTATTGTTACGCATGAATACTCCGTATAAGTCGTTAATATCCATCAAACTTATACGGAGAAATTTAGAATAGATGGATGTGCCGACTTTGTATAAAAAGTAAAAAGGGTTGATATACAAAGGAGGAATTATCATGTCAATGATACAAGTTCAAGACTTAACTTTTTCTTATCCAGGTAGCTTTGACAATATTTTTGAAGGTGTAAACTTTCAAATAGATACGGATTGGAAACTTGGGTTTATCGGTAGAAATGGACGAGGTAAAACAACATTCTTTAATTTATTATTAGGGAATTATGAGTATAGTGGGAAAATCATTTCTTCGGTAGAATTTAATTATTTCCCTTATCCAGTTTCGGATAAAAACAAGTATACTCATGAAATCTTTGAAGAAATTTGCCCCCAAGCAGAAGATTGGGAATTTCTTCGTGAAATATCCTATCTAAATGTTGATGCTGAGGTCATGTACCGACCATTTAAAACATTATCAAATGGAGAACAAACAAAGGTGTTGCTTGCTGCACTTTTTTTGACTGAGGGTCAATTTCTATTAATAGATGAGCCAACCAATCATCTAGACACTGATGCACGAAAGATCGTCTCTGATTATCTAAGGAAGAAAAAAGGGTTTATTTTAATTTCACATGACAGAATCTTTTTAGATGGATGCGTTGACCATATCTTATCTATAAATAGGGCAAATATTGAAGTTCAAAGTGGTAACTATTCTTCTTGGAAGTTAAATTTTGATAGACAGCAGGAACACGAAGAGGCAACAAATCAGCGTCTACAAAAAGACATAGGGAGATTAAAACAGTCTTCAAAGCGTACAGCAGGCTGGTCTAATCAAGTGGAAGCTTCCAAAAATGGGACAACGAATTCGGGTTCCAAGTTGGACAAGGGTTTTGTAGGACATAAAGCAGCAAAGATGATGAAGAGAGCAAAGAACCTTGAATCAAGGCAACAAAAAGCTATTGAGGAAAAGTCAAAACTGCTAAAAAATGTGGAAAAAACTGAGTCATTAAAATTAGAACCATTGGAATTTCAGTCAAACGAATTGATTGTTTTGGCTGATGTGTCTGTTAAGTACAATGACCAAATAGTGAATAAGCCAATTAGCTTTAAAGTTGAACAAGGTGACCGAATTGTACTTGATGGAAAGAATGGAAGCGGAAAAAGTAGTATCCTCAAACTAATTCTAGGAAATTCGATACAGCATACAGGCTCAATAAATTTAGGTTCAGGCCTCATTATTTCCTATGTCCAACAAGGTACTTCTCATTTGAAGGGACTTTTATCGGACTTTATTGAAGAGCATGAGATTGATGAACCGTTATTTAAATCCATCCTGCGTAAGATGGATTTTGACCGAATTCAATTTGAGAAAGATATATCTCATTATTCTGGTGGACAAAAGAAAAAGCTGCTTATAGCCAAAAGTTTATGTGAAAAAGCTCATTTATATATTTGGGATGAACCGTTAAATTTTATTGATATTTATTCACGCATGCAGATTGAAGAGCTTATTCAAAGATTTAATCCTACAATGGTTATTGTTGAGCATGATCAGGCATTTCAACAAACAGTTGCAACAAAAACTATATCTATGTAGTTAAATATGAAGAATTGAAGATATAATCAGTAAAAATCTGGTTATGAAACTATATGTTGCTTTAACTTTATTTTAAAGCAACATAGGGAACAAGCAAACGTCCGAATACGAGGGAGATTCGGACGTTTTTTCATAAATGATTATTCAGCTAAACCAATTATCAGCTATATTCATATCCTTTGTAATTTCATTTTATCTCCTTTCTGTTTATTAAATTATGGCATACACGATACCCTCTACGATATATCCGCAAGTTTTTGCAACCCACCCCCAAAAGGAACGCCGCACAATCATGTAGGAATTGAATTTCTCCAGAAAGAAGAAATTTATCGAACGAGCTATGAAAACTTTGAAGAGGCAAAACGAGCTTTGTTTTCTTACATGGAAGGTTTTTACAATCGGAATAGAATTCATAGCTCCATTGATTACTAAACTCGTAGCAAAATTACCTAATGTCTCTGCTAAAATGTATCCAAGATATGGACTCTAATCTAGACAGGAACCAATAAACGTAATTCAACAGTATATCTGAAAATAATGATTGACAAGTGGATACCTCCTTTGATAACATAGCAACCATCAAAACGTAATGATTACTATTATCATTTAGGAATAAAAAACTAATAGAAATGGCTTCATCACTATAATTGAATTTTTATTTTATCTATTCATTCTGCTAAAGAATAGGAATTTCATTTATATTTTACTGATGAATAAAATTGTATGTGGGGATTTTTTGAAAATCCTATATTTTTTGCGATTTTTAGAAAGAACACTAACATACAAAATATACATATCAGCCAAAGAAGTTAGTTTAATTTGAGATGTAAATATAGGAGGGTTTAAAAATGGTACAAGGATACGATAATTGGTGGCAAAAAGGGAATACTGGCGATCAGGAGATGGAAGACAGTCACCAAGAAGGATGGAAAAAAGTAATTGAGCTTATTGATATCGATGATGTGAAAAACCGAGATGTTTTGGATTTCGGTTGCAATCAGGGTGGATTTTTAAGGACATTGTATGATACCACGCCCTTTTATAGCGCTTGCGGGATTGATTTAGCTAAAAAAGCGATTGGGGTTGCAAAAGAACGTGTCGATGGGTATCCGATCGAATATTTTCAAACGGGAGATGCTGCTTCATTAGAAAGAAAGTTTCATACGGTGATCAGCACCTCAGTACTATATCTGATTGAAAATATAGATGAACATTTCCGCATGATTTCGAATGTATTAAATGATGGCGGAGTCTATTATGCTTCTTTTGCGGATCAATCGAAAAATCCTAGCTTCGATTATATGAAAGAACAGATAGATCAATTTGGAGCAACAAAAATGCAGAACAAGACGCTTACTGAGGTAGTAGATAGTCTGATCCAAAATGGATTTTCAGTCGAGCTGCTTAAAGAATACACTGAACCGGTATATAGTGTGACCGATTATAAAGAATTTTATCTATCAGTTGATGATTATATTTTATCTTGCGAAAATTCTTATCTAATCAAAGCAAGGAAAACAGGAAGCAACGCTTAAAATGATTACGACACATTGCCAGAAATGAATCAACGGATTTCATCCTTGTAGAAAAGCGGCATGGGAAATGTCCGTCCGCCTTGCAAAGCAAAGCTGTACATTTTGACAGTGCGAGGGTATGAAGTGGGACCATGTGCTTGCTCATCCCCTCGAGTTTTGCTGCGGACAACGACTTTTCCCTGCCCAAGTTTGGTTTACTGTAAAAAACACACAAAGTTGTACGTTTGTTCTCAGACGATGTTGTCCTTTGAGTAGGAAATGTGAAAGGAATAAAGATAACAATGAAAAAAAAGTTCGGGATTGTAATTTCTATGCTGGCTGCCATTTCTCTTGTTGGCTGCTCTTCTAATAATCAGGATGCATCAAAAAAAGATGAGAAGGCGACAGTAAATATCGCTATTTCAAACGAGTCAAATGCTCAGAAACTAGATGCCACTTCTTATGATGCATATTTGGCTCTATATGGAGCAGTTTATGAGCCTTTAGTCGAATATGGCGAAAAAGGAGCCTTCAAGCCTGGTCTAGCTGAGTCTTGGGAAATATCAGAGGACGGGAAAAAATATGTATTTCATCTAAAAAAGGATGTCAAATTTTCTGACGGCAGCGATGTAAATGCGGAGGCTGTGAAATTTACTATTGATCGAGCAAAAGCAAAGAATGAAACAAGTGATTTGCAGACTCTGACAAATTTGGAAAAAATCGAAGTGATCGATGGTACGACAGTTGCGATGCATTTTACAAAAATATCCAATCAAGTATTAGCTGAATTGTGTCAGGCTCGTCCATTAAGAATCATGAGTCCGCATTCTGTTGAGGGTGAAAAAGTTGATGGAGCTTTCAAAGAGGCAATTGGTACTGGGGCCTTTACTGTGAAGGAAATCTCTGCCGAGCAAGTGCTGATGGAGCCAAATCCATACTATAATCATGGAAATCCAGTGAATTATCAGGTGAATTTCAAGACGATCGAAGATGGAAGCTCACGTACTTTAGCGCTTAAAAGCGGCGAGGTCGACGTTGTCGGAGGAACATTAGGCAGTATCACGGATAGTGACATCAATTCATTGAAAAAGGATAAATCTTATAATGTACATAAATTTGAAGGAACGAGGTCGCATTTTCTAGCCTTCAATCCTGATAATCAAGTATTGACTTCCACTATCCGTAAAGGGATCGAATTGGCCGTCAACAAGTCTACATTATCGGATAAAAAGCTGGTTGGCATATTCCAGGAGAACGTTAAATATGTTTCTACGGATAATCAAGAGAACATTCCGTATGATCTTAACAAAGCTAGAAGTATGTTTGAATCAGAGGGCTACGTAGAAAATGCAGAGGGTTATTATGAAAAAGCAAATAATGTGCTTGCATTTGATCTAGTTATCCAAACAACAGAATTTCCCGAATGGAAAGAACAGGCGGAAATTATTGAAAGCGACTTGAAAAAAGCTGGGGTAAAAGTAAATATCAATATCTTTGATAGTGAAAGCTACTATGATGTTTTATGGAAAACGAAAAAGTATGACATGATTTTTTATCGTACCTATACTGATGCACTGCTGCCTTATAATTTCTTGAACTCACTTTATCATAATACTGCTGAGGGACATGGAGTTCTTGCAAATGACACCAAATTGACGAATCTACTAGATGATTTTGCAGTTACAATCCAAGAAAAAAAACAGCAACAGATATTCGACAATATTTTTAAACGTATTTCTGAAGAAACACTTGCTATTCCAATCGATTACAAAGATGAAAAATTTGTTACTTCAAGCAAAATTTCAGAATTCCATTATTCTGGTGTATCCGATGTACCAATCGATTTTAAAAAACTTGTGGTGAAATAAGATGAATAAAGGGTTTTTTTTCTGGAAAACTCTACGTTTAGTCGTGAGTCTGCTGCTTTTTTCCTTTTTGCTGTACGAGCTTCTCTCCTTTTCGACAGGCGATCCAGCATTAGGTGTTCTCCGAAAGCTGGGGGTCCAACACGTATCCCAAGAAGCAATTGAAGAAATGAGAACAAGGCTAGGGATCGACGGGAACTTTTTGGATCAGTACTTTCGCTGGCTGCTTAATAGTTTAAAGGGGGATTTTGGAAATTCCTTTATGACAAATACACCGGTTTTGCAGATCATTGCAGAAAAAGCTGCGGTCACTTTGAAATTGATCGGAATCTCCCTTGTTATTTGTATTGTTTTTTCTCTAAGTTTGGGAGGCATGATCGGGAATTTTCCTGCTTTGAAATGGCTAAGACAGCTTCTTTCTGTAATGTTGTCGTTTCCTATTTATTGGATCGCTATATTGGCTATCTTTATTTTTGGAGTCCAGCTAAAATGGTTCCCTTTTGTAGGCAGTAGTTCTGGCAGGCATCTCGTCTTACCGATATTCGTTATCTGCTTTTCTGAGGGATGTTATCTATCCAAAATGGTAAGTGATTTAATTGTATCTTCAGCAACCAGCGAGCAGCAGATTATTGCCAAGTTTAGGGGGATCAAGTGGTATTATCGGTTTTATTATCAATTGAAGGAATTGTTCGTACCACTGATTTCTCTTTACGGCAATAGCCTAATAAATCTTATCGGAGGGACGGTTATCGTCGAGATCATATTCAGTATTTCTGGCTTAGGAAAGCTGTTGATGGATGCCATCTCCACGAGAGATTATCCAGTTATTCAAGGGATCACCTTGATCATTGCTTGCGTTATCTTTTTATTGAATTATTTCGTCGATTTATTGATCCAAAAAATTGATATGAGAATACAACTCGATCAAGGGGGAGAATGATGAAGAAGCATATCGTTGTTTTTTTCGCTTGTTGCGTTGTTCTTGCCCTTATCTTCATTCAATTAAAAGACCCTTATGCTATCGAGAAGAGCAATAGTTTGCAAGGGATGAGCTGGAGCCATTGGTTTGGGACAGATTATTTGGGAAGAGATTTATTTAGTCGAACTTTTTATGGCAGCTTCTATTCTTTGCTGCTGGCCATTTGTTCTTTGTTCGGAGTCGTTTTGGTCAGCTTGATACTAGGTGGGATATCAGGTCTTGTTGGCGGGCTGGTTGATTCCAGTATAACGACCATTGCGGATATTATGATCAGTATCCCATCATTGATTTTGACGCTTGTTTTTACAGGATTCTTTTCAAATTCGATTTTTACTGTAATGGCTGCGCTAATCATAAGTTGGTCAGGCAAGTACATCCGCTATATCCGAAACTTAGTTCTGAATATCCGCAAAGAAGAATTCATCATTTTGGCTCCTTTGAGGGGATCGTATGGAAAGCATACATTGTTTTACCATATCATTCCTAATATTTTTACAGAATTACTTTCCTTATTTCTAACCGATATCGGCAAAATTATTTTGAGTATCTCCGGACTGTCTTTCTTAGGTATAGGTGTACAACCGCCAACACCAGAACTAGGAACGATCCTTTTTGATGGAAAAGCCTACTTCTTCGTAGCGCCATGGATATTTATTTTTCCGGGAATCATTTTGAGTGCGATCGTGCTCATAACTCAATTCATCAGCAGCAAAATCAGGAAACGGTGGGGAATAGCCTATGATTGATCTATCCAATTGTTCTGTCTATTTCAAAGGACAAGCACTGCTAAAATCGATCTCACTGTCGGTTTCTAAAGGCGATTTCTTTTGCCTGATCGGTGAAAGCGGGGGTGGGAAAACCTTACTGGGCAAAATGATATTGGGCTTTTTGCCGAAAGAATTTCATGTCAGCGGCTCTATTCAAAGTAATCGGGAAAAGATGGAGATAATCCTACAGAATCCAATTGGGAGCATGCAAAGCAATGTTCCCGTGGAAACTCAATTTCATCATCTCTTAAAATCCAGAGGTATGAAAAATAGAGAAGAGCGTGAAAAGGAAATGCTTCAAGTTCTAAGCTGGGTAGGTTTTTCCGATCGTTCTAGTTTGCTTGCCAAACGTCCTTTTCAGTTGAGCGGAGGAATGTGCCAGAAAGTGGCACTGGCAATGGCTCTCGTTTCTGATCCGGAGATCATCATTGCTGATGAAGCCACCAGTGCTTTGGATGAACAAAGCCAGGAAACGATTCTAAATCTTCTGCGGGAAATTTACGAGAAAAAGCAAATGACCATCTTTTTTATTACCCACGACTTAACGATCGTGAAGAAATATAGTACGCACGTGGGTATCATTAAAGATGGACGATTGATCGAAGCTGGACCAACAAATCAAGTCCTCAGTAAGCCGAAAGAAAAGTATACAAAGGAGTTAATCGAGATCTTTGAAGGAAAATACTAGTTTATTAAAAATCTCTCAACTGACCAAAACATATGGAAACCAATTGATTTTCAAAAATTTGGATCTTCTCGTTGACACTGGCGAGTGGGTAGGAATAGTGGGTGAAAATGGTGCTGGGAAATCTACTTTCGTTAGGATTATAACGGGATTAGAGAAATATTCCCATGGACAAATTTATTTAGACGGACGCACTATGGCAACTTTTTCTAAGAAGGAGTGGGTCCAGCAGATTCAGCTAGTGACCCAATATACACGGAGAGCTTTGGATCCGACAAAAACAATAAAACAACTATTATTTGAACCGTTAAAGCAGTTCCAGCTTGCCCGCAAAGAGGAATATCTGCCAAAAGTCGAATCGGTGCTTTCTCGTTGCAACTTAACCGTTGATATACTTGCTAAGAGATCGTTGGAAATAAGCGGAGGCCAATACCAAAGAATCTGTATCGCTTTAGCTTTGCTCGTACAGCCTAAGCTCTTGATTTGTGATGAAGCAACGTCTAGTTTAGACAAGATCAATGAATTATGGATCATTAAATTATTAAAAGAACAGGAAAATATGGCAGTTCTCTTTATATCACATAATAAGAAGCTTTTAAAAGAAGTTTGTGATCGTTCTATTCAGCTAGAAGACTATAAATAAATTAGGGAGAATTTAACTAGTCCCGTGTTTTTCAAACCGCTTCTCATAGTGAGTAACTAAGATAACTTATTTCAATGATTTGCACTAAAATACAGCAATAGCGATGTAAATAGAAGAGCTTCTTAAACTCTAAGCCACGCTCAAAAATTTACCCCAGATAGCGCTGACGGTTTAGCTGGAGGGTACACAATACTCATTTTGTTAAGTTAGCTTTCGAGAAAGACGTGCCATAATTTCACCCCATGGAGCTTTACCAAGAACTTGAAAGCCTAGTTTTTCATAGAGAGAGGCAGCGGCTTGGTTGTCCGGGTGATAGGCTACCATAATATCTGTTGTATCTGGTTTTGCTTTTATTTTGTCTATAACCTGTTTCATGGTTTCAATTCCGTACCCTTTTCCTTGATGACCAGAAGCGATCATAAGTCTATAAATCCAGTATTGTGAATCGTCGGGATCTATCCCAAACATCACAAATCCAACCATTATTTGATCTTTGTACACGGCAAGGGTTTCAAAATTCGGTAAAAATTTTGACTGTGCTAAGGAATATAGATTTGAGGCGATAAAGTGTTTTTGATCTTCATGGGGCTGTAACTCAATACATTCTTCCCAGTCTTCAGAAGTTACTTCCTTTAGAATAAGTTCCACAATGATATCTCCTTTCATTTTATTTAGGGAAATTATACCACACAATTAACTACTAGAATTGGATATTTAACACAGTGTGAAGGGAGAGTAGGTTACAACGAGCAAATGGAGCCTTGCTGTGGTAGTTGGTTATTATTCCGATTGCGTATGGATGGGCAGATTATAAATATTTCCCCCAATTTTTATTATAAATCTCCTTGTTTATTGATATTTGAATTTACCAAGCGGGGGGCACTGACAGCCCCTAACGTCATATCCCCGCCGCTTGGAAATAATCCCCGATAATGCTGGCATTTCCTAAGACGTTCCAACAACGGTTATAGACAGGATTGTCTTAAAAACAACGGTAACTTTTTATTGACAACATTTCTGATAAGGATTAAAGTAAAGAATATTTATAAAGGGTATTTATAAACTATATTTATAAATGCCCTTTATTTTTAGGAGGCAAGCTAACAAATGAGCAAAAAAGTTAATCTTATAAAAGAGATTAATTTAAATAAAGTCCGTTCTGCCTTATTAGATGTTGAAACGGCAACGAAATCTCAGTTGGCCGAATTCACAGGTCTTAGTGTGGTTACCGTCAATTCCTTGATCAATACACTTATGGATACCGGAGAGGTTCTTCCGGATTTGGTATTGCATTCTGCTAGCGGACGTCCTGCGGCATCATTTCGCTATAACAGTACATTCCGCCTGGCTTTGATGATCTATATGCACGAATACTACGGACAGGACACCGTATTTTATGGCGTTGTCAATCTGAGGGGAGAGGTTATTCAAAGGACACAGCATGCTATTTCCAACGTTAATGTGGACAGCTTTGATAACCATATTGAAAATTTGCTTACTCAATTTCCGGCAATCAAAGCTATCTGTTTTGGGATTCCGGGGGCAGAAGTGAATCAAAAGATCGTCATAAGCGATTACGAAGAAATGAGGGAACAATCCCTTTCTGGTCATGTTAGCGCAAAATTCCATTTGCCTGTTCTTATCGAAAATGATATCAATGCGGCAGTCATGGGTTATTGTCATCTGAATCAAATTCGTAGCGATGAGTGTGTGATCGGACTCTACTTTCCCGATAAATACCCCCCGGGAGCTGGAATTTACTTGAATGGGAAAGTTTATAAAGGACGAAATGGTTTGGCCGGAGAGATCAAATATTTTCCTTTCGGTGTTCATTGGGAATCATTTAATTACAAATCTGAAGAAATGGAAGATGTGATGTTCAAAACCATTCAGGCATTTCTTTGTATGTACAACCCGGATCGGATAGTTCTTTATGGGGCAAACATCAGGCACCGTATCACTGAGATCATTCATGAAAGATGTCTGTTGCCGTTAGAGAAGATGATGCTTCCCGAAATTATTACGTCAGCGGATTTAAATACCGATTTTGAAGCCGGAATCAAACAGAGCGCATTAAGCATGATTGATACCAAATAAGATGCGGCAAAAAGAAGAGCTAGTGGATAATCAAAAACAAAAATATGAAAGCTCTGACGGATTTATGTTCTTTGGACTCATGCTGTACGCGGCGAAGGCTTTTCGTGAGGATGGAAGAATTGACTTGTTTGAGCCTCATGTTTGTGATTGAACCCCTCACGAAGAGTGTTGCCCTGCTTATTTCCGGGATTTCTCTAAAGCTATTATCGGTGTCTGTTTATGTATTTTTTCACTACTCTCTTCCCAAGCCCACATGGGAGAGCGTTTAACTGCTAAAGGATCGCTTTTGCCGGTTTTGCACAAGTGATTGCGTCGATATTGGAGCGTCGTATTTTCTCTTGCCATCGGAAAAGGCATGACCTTTTTTCAATGGCGACTAATTTTATTTATGGTGTTCTCTTGTTGTGAAATCCAGATGATTCACTATAAAGAATCTGTAAAATAGATACTATTTAACATAGAACAGCGTGAAGGGATGAAGTAGATAATGAATCAAAAGGAAAGAATGCTTGCTGGTCTGCCTTACAAAGCCTGGTTAGACGGATTAAGTGAAGAAAGAACAGAGAACAGGCTGAAAATTCAAGAGTACAATTTGTCAAACCCGAACGAAGAAGCCAAACGGAATGATTTGATCCGGCGTATTTTAGGAAAAACAGGTCCAATTGTATATATTGAACCGCCTTTCCATTGTGACTATGGGAAAAATATTGAGGTAGGCAACAATTTTTATGCTAATTTCAACTGTACCATTCTGGATGTGGGCAAGGTCGTCATCGGCGAGAATGTTATGTTTGCTCCCAATGTATCCATTTATACGGCTGGTCATCCGGTTCATCCAGATTCCAGAAATTCAGGTTATGAATATGGAATTCCCATCACCATCGGGGACAATGTATGGATCGGTGGCAATGTCGTTATCAACCCCGGTGTTACGATTGGAAACAATGTTGTGATCGGAGCGGGCAGTGTGGTGACGAAAGATATTCCAGATAATGTGATTGCTGTAGGAAATCCTTGCAGGGTGATCCGCGAAATTACGGAAGATGACCGGAAATATTATTTCAAAGACAGGGAGTTTGATGTGGAGGACTATTTGCCAAATTGATGCATGGACGGAAGATATGCGGTGGCGATCTTACTTTCAACAGGTACTACCGGTTGGAAGTCACTATATATGGAGAATGTGGATATGTTGGCTGAAAAGGGAAAAGTGTTGTCCGGAAAGCTCTACAAAACATCGGATGAAGAATTGATCAGGCAGCGGGATAATCGCTAGAAATGCATCATGATTCAGTAATTGGGGCCGGGAATGTCGTCACTAAAGATCTCCCACCGGGGGGCATTGCTGCCGGAGTGCCCTGGAGGATGATCCGTGAGATTACTGAGCTAGATAGCTGGAACGAATTACGGAATAATTCTAAAAATAGACAAGAGTGAATTAACTTAAGGTCTTTACTGGCTCGCTGATTCTTATTCAGAAGCTACCGTGAGAATGGAAATACCCACACTGGCAATTCGTTAGGAGTGTCTGAAGTATATTCCGGGGTTCATAAGCCGTTCATGGTTGTTAGAGTATCCAGATGAGACTATTTGTACGGATTAATTACAATGACAGTGACAGTGGGGAGCCTTGTCTATTCGTTGCAGCTAGTGGAGAAACGGAGATGAATCGAAGCATATGACATCAACTTACAACCAAAATCCTAGAATTGTACGAAATATCTTGTTTTTACTGTTTGCTTTGCCCGGAATTTCCTTTGCTTCATGGGTTTCCCGCACACCTGCTGTTCGAGACTTACTTCAGCTCTCGACCGCCGAGATGGGAATCATTATATTCGCGCTTGCTGCTGGATCTTTGTTGGGCCTGCTCACGACCGGTTCGGTTATCGCACGAAAGGGTGCCCGTCTTGTCATTATGGTCAGTTCTATGCTGATTGTGATTGGATTTGCGGCTATTGGGGTCGGTACGGCCCTGACATCGGTGTCCGTCGTAATGGGAGGATTGCTCATTTTTGGCTGCGGTTACGGCTCGGCGGAAGTGGCACTGAATGTCGAAGGATCGGCTGTAGAGAAGGTACTTAATCGAACGCTTTTACCTGCCTTTCATGGTTTTTTTAGTGTTGGAACACTCGTGGGAGCGGCTATCAGTGCCGGGGCTTTGGCCATTCACCTCCCGATCTTGGTCCATTTCTTGACCCTCGCTCTATTAATGGCTGCAGCAGTATATTACTGCTATCGTTACCTGCCGGAAAATACGGGAAAGGAACAAGTGAAGGTAGGAACTCCAAGGCATTCGGCTGTTAAACAGCAGTTAAAGGTATGGAACGAGAAGCGGACGTTGCTAATTGGGATTATTGTTTTGGGTATGGCATTTGCCGAGGGTTCAGCTAATGATTGGCTGCCGCTGGTTATGGTGGACGGCTATGGTGTTAACTCGCTAACAGGTTCATTTGTCTATGGTTTGTTCGTAGCCGCGATGACCATGGGACGTTTAACTGGAGGAAAATTTCTGGATCGTTTTGGACGAGAGCGGGTCTTATTGGGCTGTTCCATTGCAGCCACTATAGGATTACTGCTTGTGATCTGGGGACAGCATTATCTAGTCGCTTCGGTAGGCGTCGTCTTATGGGGGCTTGGGGCTTCACTTGGTTTTCCAGTGGGCCTGTCGGCGGCAGGAGATGAACCTCAAGGTGCTGCTGCAAGAGTCGGAGCCGTAGCCACTACAGGATATATCGCATTTTTGGTAGGTCCGCCTGCTCTGGGCTTCCTAGGAGAGCATTTTGGGTTATTGCGTGCACTGATTGCCGTATTTATTGGTATTATCATTGCGGGTTCACTTTCGAGAGCTGCCAGACCGCTGCAAAATCAAAATATTACAAAGAGTTAAAGAAACAGAACACCGTAATAGCTTCAAATTCATCGATATTCCAGGACTGTTATTATAATTAGAACTGGCAAGCCAGGTATACAAGAGTTTTATAATGTCGTACTATATAACAGATAAAAGTAGTATTTCGTATAGATAACTTAATTTATGAATTGGCAAATATAAAAAAAAGCCTCTGCCGTTACAGACAGAAAGGCTAAAGAGAGTGATCGGGGTATTTTTTAGTTTTCTTCTTACGCTTTTTTAAATTGATACGTTCAAACACCAATAGGTTCGGCGTTCTCTTCGTTATCTTAAAACGATTTGACAGCAGACAATGTCTGGCGTTACTAACCCTTAGTCCTACAGCAATTAATGCTACGCACGGATCGGCACTTCCTTCGATTTTGAAGTCGATAATGTCTCCATCTATATTGTTGAATATCAATGTGACAATATCTACATTTATTCGGCGTCGCGGACAATATCGAGAGGCTTTAATTCTAGATGAACATGACATGTTTCATCACCTCCCTTTTCTTAATATTCTATAATATTGTTGAAAGAGTATTTGGTAACGGCTGATTGTCCATTCGTTTAATAAGAAAAATCACTCATGTGCTTTCGCTTAGGTGAAACTACTGCAGCGTGACGGACTTCAGAACCAAATATTGGAGGAAATTAGTTACATATTAAATGGGGATGTCAACTGACAGCGGAGCAAGCGAACAGTTCAAACGGTCTGAGTTTAAAATGAATATAGATGTGGTAGATGAGTGGAAATGCATAGAGGAAATGAGACGTTTAGTTGAGCAACATTCCTTTAAAAAACTGTATAGTTTAGTGTTTTACAGTCCATGAACTAATTACGTTAGAATTGGGTTCCGATAATAAGCACTATGCAGACAAACGTCCGGTTTCCTAATCTGAGCGCTTGTTGCTGTTAAATACAAATGCACCCCTTGAATCTGATTTTCAAGGAGTTGTTCCTATCTACTATAAGGGGTGCACTTCTTTTAAGTGGAGAGTTTTTTACAGGTTATACTTCTTTTTTCTTGGGAGTAATAATCTCTCCTGTTTTCGCATTTATTCCAAAAGTGATCGAGCGTTTGGAATCTTTTTCACTAAACGTAATGTTATATCTGCTAAAATTGCTTACATAGTTGTCGATAACATTCACACTTGTAATCTCATAGGACTTTGTTTCTGGATACAAGGCGTAGATTTTATCTATCCCGGACTTTGCGTATGAAAGCACTTCAGTAGCCGTCAATGATTGTATGGTATAGCTGACTTTCCCCGTTTTCGCATCTACAGCAAAGTGAAAAAAGTTCTCTGAATCTTTTTCCAGTCTAATAACATACTTATCATACTCGCCTTTTGATACCACATCTTCATAGGCATTAATCTCATAGGATTTTGTTTCTGGAAACTGAGCATAGACTCGATCGATTGCTGCCTTCACATCCTTGTCCGCAAGAGCCTCGGAAGCTGTGATTTTTTTGTACCCTCCTGCATACAAACCTGCAGAATCTTGGTTTTGAGCTACAGTATTTTGAGCTGGATTTTCATTCGCACTTACTTGTAAACCACCAGATAGCGCGATTGCAGTGACCAATCCTAAAGATGCCAAACGTACAGACGATTTTTTAAGGTTGTTTTTCATACCAATTCTCCTTTTCGTTCATATAATTTGGGATTTCCAGTTCCCCCTTTCTTAGGTATAGGATAGTGAAGACTATTTAAATAAAAAGTGGGGTAAATTTAAAATTTTTATTAAATTCAGTTCAGCATCAGTGCCCGCTGGTAATCTTACTTTAAATATTGTTCGTAATGAACTACTTTCGGCAGAAATCGTTCAGTTATGTTGCAAGCTAGGTTACTTTTTCGATGAGACGGGGCATTTAATTATTAATAAGTACAAAACCCTCTAGAAAGCCCTAGAGGGTTAACTTTATGTAAACAACTTTTTAATCAACTTATTTACATTAAATGTAGTTCTGTTATACGGCTTGTTATAAGCATACGTTTAAGCAGATCAAGTCTCAATTTTACATATAAGGATAGTAAAGAAACAAATTAAAAGTGCCACAAGGAAAAGCACCCACTAAGGTGCCTTTTTTAATCCTATCATACAGAAAAGGGTTGAAGGGAGCAGTTTATTTAATTTTAATTCTAGCCCGTTTTGGATTGATCGAGCCATTAAATAAGTGAGTAAGCTGATACATCCCATGATAACAAGATGTTCGATCGCGTTGTCCTTTAAAAAGCCCATTAATGGCGTACCATAAAACGAATTTGTAGCCGCTTTATCATTTGGAACTTATTTCGTTATAGAGCCATATAATCCTCTATTTCACTTCTACAGTAAAATCCTTCAGCGGCTGCATTGACCAACCTTGTGTCAATGAAACGATAAATCTGTATCTTGCTTTGGGAGCACTTTTGCTGGCTTTGACTTTGATTTGGACTGTGGCCGTTTCTCCGGGCATGAGTTCCAAGTTTTTTTCAGGGTCGGTAATAACCTTTACCATATTGGGACTGTTGAAGGCAAAGTGATAGTTGACATAAATATTGTATTTAGCGGTATGGACTCTGCTGTCATTGGTCACCTGAATATTTTCAATTACAATTTCTTCACCCGGGGACAACAAGTATCCACCATTGGTGTTCATCTGTTCTTCCGTAGAAGTGTTGGCATTTTGTGGCGTTGGTGCTGGTGTTTGGACAACGTGAGATTGTTCGGTCGATGGTGCAGTAAGACTCTGATCCTGTGGGTATTGTTTTGACAAGTAAACTACAACCTCATCGGTTTCAGGATAATGGTCCACTTTTACCATTGTATTACGGGTAGGAGACTCATAGAAATTCACGTCGCCTGAATCTAATGTTTTCGTAAGACTAGACAACCATTGTTTATTCAATAGTTCCTTCGTTCCCTCGTATGTCATGTAACTAATGGATTGGTCTTCATCATCGAAGAAAATTGATAAAGAACCATATCTGTAACATAAGCTTCTAGTCCCATTATCCACGTAGGACTCAGACTTAGGGTTCCCCAGCAATGTTTTCACTTCTTCTTTTGTTAAATCCAAAGAAAGTACCTTTTCCGTACCATTCTGATTGTAAACAGCTACATATTCATCCATCTGAAGAGAAGCATAGAAGGGCTCAAATCCTGCTTCAGAAGGATTGTTTACCTTATCAACAGGAGGTGAGGTTTGAGATTCACTACTTTCAGCTTCATTAAGCGTAGATACTCCTTCTGAACCCGCATTCTTCGCTGCTTCTGAATGAGCCGTTGTTATTACAGCGGTAGCATTTTTGGAGTCAAATACAAAATGATACAAACAATAGATAGAGCCTACACCTATTCCTAGAACAGTTCCGAACACTACGATGATTTTACCAAGCTCGCTTTTTGTTTCATTATTTTTTGCCAAGATGAGTCCTCCTACATCGTTACGGTCCATTGATCACTGCTCTGTTTACCAACGTCGTATGTCGTCTGTTACTTATTACCTAATATCGGAGTTTCGTTAAACGTTCTTTAGACCTGTGATTTCGTTTTCGTTTTTTTAGCGGATACCTGTAGAAGAAGTAAATGCTGTTTTCAGGGTTAGAGGTACTCAACCTTCACACAAAAAGATGAATAGAAAATTACCAGAGGAGATATTCAATTTAATGAGGTTGGGAAAAAGGTAAAAACGAACTTAAACATAGTAAAACCGCCTTTCTGTAGAGGCGGTACTTTTTATAGGGATATCTTTGTAGCATAGGTTCGAATGATTCATCACCATATTAAAAATGATCAGCGTGTGCAGAAAACTTCTCTAGAGAAATAGAGTGTTCATATATTCGGCTAAAATGTTTGGCCAAACGTCATGTAAGGTGTTTTTATAGTCGAAGTGTCTAATAGCGTAATCTCGTCCAGCTTTTGCTATTTGAATCCGTTGCTCTTCATGGATTAAATAGTACGTAATTTTTTCAACTGTTTCTTTAGCGGAATTAGAGATTACACAATTTACGCCAGGAATAAGCTTAATACGGACTGCTGGTGTATCAGAAGTAAGTAAGAATCCCCCTGAAGACATGATATCAAAAGTGCGATTGCTTAATTGATCGTTACAGGTTTGTAAACTAATGGATATTTTTGCTGAATTATATATTTTTGGTGTTTCGGTATAAGCGATAGATCCATGCAGCATTTCAGATGGGAGATTTATATTACTAAAGTGATGTTGTACATTTTCCCAGCCTTTCCCGAAAATTTTAGTTTTGAATGGTTGATTAACTAGAGAAAAGACAAGGTCACAAATACTTTTGTGACGGATTTCCCCAAAACCAAAGTGCCCATTAGCAACTACAGCAACATCACATTGATATTTTGGATCAATTGGTACGGGTCTGTGAATATCGGGATTGCAACCTACATCAAAGAACATAGAAGGTATCCCCAGATTTTGATATTTTTCTACACAGATTGTACTTCTTGTTAATACATAATTAGGTTGAATTGCTTTAACATATGACTTGGACCATCTGTCATGATGTAGCCAATCTTCTTCAGCAAAATATATATGAAAGATATTGTATTTTTTTAGAAGCTCCTTAATTAACGGGAATTTTCCTGTTTTAAAGAAAGATACATGCCACACTTCCCACCCCATACTAAATGCGATCTCTGGTTTAAATGTATTGATTGTTAGTTCCAAAAGATGTTCATCGAAGTTATCTAAATAAATGACTTCATGACCTAGCTTCTCAAGAGATTTTCCAATGGAAAAACGAAAAATTTCAAAAGACAGTAAGGCTAAAATTTTCATTTATTAAACTTCCTCTCATAAAATAAAAAAGCCAAGGGTGTCGAGAAATCTTTCGTATGAAAGTCCATAGATATAGAGGATAAAGCCAATTTTCATAAGATCCCATTAATACAGGGTATGTTTTTTTAACAAAGTTGAGAACGGATTAAAAATAAAGGGGAGTTTTAACCCTTGATAATAGTTTGGCCTTTTTGAAAAGAATGATTTTATGATGGTTACGTAAACAGATCCATTTTAGCAATCTAACTTGGTAAAAATACTGTTTAGTATCAAAAATACCAGTGATTATAATTCTAAGAGAAAGCATTACATGGCGTACCCAATGTGGTGCTTTTTCTTATGTACAGATTGGTTACATCATGTAGCCATAACTTTGTCGGATTTGTAAGAAAGCATCAATGCTGCAAACATTGTTATGCCAAAGAATTTCTAACGAGGGATACAGTAGTAGACCAAACGTTTTACACAAGGGAGATAAGACGTTATTTTAGGCTCGGAATAACTGGCCAGCCATTATATGAGACGTGTCATAACCAAGAAGACTACTAAAGAGGGTCGGGGCGTTTGGACATAATCTATTTATCTAAGGCATGATACATGTGGCAGAAGGTTTCTAGTAAAGAAAAAGTAGTAGTCAGAAAGAAATATGTCCCGGACTATCACTTTTTCTTACACGATAGATTTCCGTTATTAGAACAGTATTTGTACAAGATTTACGGGTGAGAGGGGGGATGGGATGGCTAAACTAAGCAATCAGTTAGCTTGCTACAAGGAAGGCTTATTTGTTTGGCTCGTGGTGTATTGAATGCTTGAGTTAACCTATGAAATGAGGCAATTGGAAAGGGATACTTCCATGCCGGAGTCGTTTAACATTAATGGCTTCGCTCTTTCTTACAAGGGTCGAAGCCATTAATGGTTTGAAGGTAATATGGTTCATTGAAAAGAATCTTTTAGACTCGAAATAAAGTGTTAGACTGTGAACATATTGTTCTAGACTAAGTTCGTTAATCTGTTATCATGACCGAAGGAGTAGCTGTGCGCACGAAAATAATAGCATCAAAAGCTTTCGCTGGAATCATCTTTAAAGTATACATCTTTTCAATTTTTCCATACAATCCACTAAAGACTGCACCTATTGCACTGATGGACTGAGCTTTATTCAGATATTCAGTGAAATTTTTATCATGTCTCACCTTTGCAAAGTCAAGGAATCCATCCTTCATGTTTGTATGTGCAAACAGAACAGCTAGCCGATCGTTCCCATTATTTTTGACATAAAACTCTTTTCGTTCATTGGTCGAAGCGTCAGTAGCAATGAAGGAGCTTTCGTAGAATTCACTTCCTATTGCGTAATATTGATCACCTAAGGTTTTTGCGAGATACTCTCCCATACAGGCTGTCATTCCCAAGGATGTGGAGGTTTTTTCAATGTGTCCATTATGTCCTGCTATGAATATGTTTTCACGACCGTAATATTTCTTTTCAAATGATAAAATCCATATCACTTTTTCCGCCATATATTGATCACGGGTATTGTTATAGTTCACATTTGTTCCGTGCAGTGTAGCGTTTTGCTTGATAGCCTCGGCAAAGGCCAGAGCCAACTCATATTCTTTCTCAGAGCTTTTTGCGGTATAAACGGATTTGTTTTCTTTCATCCGCTCCATCAAGCCTTTACTATGGGCAAGCCCCTCTTTAACATTGTCCTGCTTTTGATCATACACCGTTTTATCATTTAGATTCGTAAGCGCAAGCTCATACTTGGAGGCAAGTGTCGGATCAACTTTTTTTAAATAGGAGAATAGCCCGTTTTTGTTATGGTCATAGCGCTGCATATCAAAACCATAAAAATGAATCTTATCTTTTGCCTCCCGATGCTCATTATAGGAGCGCATCCAGGATAGAAAGGCTGCCATTTCTTGTGTATTGTAAATCGTAAATCCGATTGCCTTTGCAGCATCTTGCGCAGTTCCGTTGCCTCCTAAAATGTATTCATTGACTTTTTGTCCTCCGCCGAAATCGCCTTCTATCGCAAATACGCGATATCCTTGTTTTTCCACCAGATGCTTAAAAATATCTGACTTTAGCGTAGTAAATTGCTTGTTACCATGCGTAGCTTCTCCAAACCCGATGATGGTTTTCGAAGGAAGTTCCATTTGCGAAACAGGAGCAAGAGTAGATTTCAATGACTGTTCTAGCGTGTTGGGTGATTCAGAGATAGTGTTTTTCGAAGGAAGCTCTATTTCTGAAACAGGAACAAGGGTAGATTTCAATGACTGTTGCAACGTGTTGGCTGATTCAGAATAGAAACCCGTGAAAACACACATCATGATGAACAAGCTTATTACAATCAGGAGATTTTTTTTCATAGTGTTCTCTCTTTCTTGAGTTGAGCATTCGTTTTCAATTGAATGCAAGATGACAATCGCCTATATCATCTTCCCGCTGGAATTGATAAAAATGTACAAGATTATGTTGTGGTTTTTCTTACTATTTACACTATTATAATCCTTTCTGATATTGTTAACTACATTAAATTGCTTGATACTCAGTTCGGGCCTTTACATGAAGAGTACGGACGGAAACATGGGGAGGCGAGATGATAATTTCTTTCAGAACGAGTTATCGCTTCTTACATGGGAGATAGGATGGTAACGTCCTACTGTATTCAAGAAAGCAATTGAAGAAAGTATCACTCCTTTTATGTAGTAGCACGGATTGAAAGGAGAGAACGGACTGTGTAAGAACCTTGTCCTCGAAGCGTTCCCTACAACAGGAGAAAGACTTATTTGCTAGATATCACAAATAAGCCTTTCAATAAAAATTTATTTTAGAAAATGGGAGATTATCTCCTTCCTCTTTTGGAGGGTGCAAAGTAGAAGCATGATAGTAGTTCTTATTGGATTAATTTTGTTCCGAAAAAATCAATAAGTCGCTTACCCATACAAATGTATTACCTTTAGAAGAAATAAATTTATCTTAGAGAATTCTATATTTCCCCATGTGCTAACCAAGGAAAAAAGCCATCGAAGAAACGTTCAGTGGCTGGCATAAAATATGAGCCAAAGTGATAGTCAGGATCAAGTGTTGTAATAATCCAAGTTCCATTAGTGCTTATCTTATCTACATACATTACTGCACCTCCATCTTCTGTTGTGATTAGTTTTTTCGTACCTTCTATGGGCCAGAACACGCCATGCTGATGCCAAGTTGCATCAGCTAAAGTAATGTAATTAAAAAGGTCGTATTCAGATGCAGACAATACTAGACCACTTTGGGCTCCTTTTTCTATCCACCACCAAAAATTCGTTTCTCGGTCCTCCCATTTTTGGTTTGGTAGCCACTCCCATGGTTGTGGGCCAAATGAAACCACAATTCCTCCTCGTTGTGCAAAAGCATGAATTTTCTCTTTAGATTCTAGAAGTAATTTTTGGTTCAATTGAGACGGAACGATTAATACATCAAAACTTTCTAGAGGGGTATCTAAAAATTCGGGAAAGTATATGAGTTCTTTGATATATTGTCGGTATTTAGGTTCATTAAATGTGCGATGATGCGGAGCGTTTCCACTATAAATTACTGCGATTTTTCTCATTATTTCCCTCCTGAATTTTGTATTGTTTCGTATTCATCGTGAATCCATTGAAGTAACTGCGCACTAATACGATCTGTTGATTTATTTTGCATCCGATGGGCAAAAATGTCTCGTCCCGCGTGGGCTAAAATTGTCCCTTTTGTTGTATGCCGATCAATATATGTTACCGGCAAATCATCAGAAAGTGTAAGCAATACTTCAGCTTTAGCTGGAACAGGTGAATGTGTGCCCCGAGCGAAAAAACCAGCCACTCCTTTGTTATAAGTCATATCGTTTGGTGTAACACCCTCAAAGATTGGATTTGATGTTGCGATAGAAATCTCATAATCTTTGTAAGTATTTATCTTTTTAGGAGTAAATATTGGACAACCAGGTAACCATTCTTTACATAAGTGCCCAGAAAAAATAACAATTTTACCTTCTTCTAAAAATGAAGAAATTTTCTCCTTATGTTTAAACATATATTCCTGATCAATAAAATCATGGATGACAATACATTTGAATGGTCTTACATTTATCTCAGCAAAGTCATACTGATCAATTTGTGTAAAATTTTCTACGATAAATGGACTTGTACGATTCTCTAGACCAAATGCATGACCTGGATCTAACCATAAAAATTCTTTAAACTGAGCCAAAAAAAATCCTCCATTCGAAGTGGGTTTAAATAGGTCTTGTTAACATATATCAATGTAACGGTGAACACCGTCGCCATATTCAAAAATTAACATAGATTATTATCTTAATATTAAAATTTTGATATTATGATTGACCAAAGGATAGTATTGCTGTAAATTGATAATGAAAATCGTTATCAATAAAAATAATATCAGAATGAGGTAAAAGAATGAAGTGTAAATTTGTTTTATCGGCTACTACTCTACTATTGTTTCTTGCTGGATGTGGTAACACAGAAGAGATTTCTACAAGTAAAGAACTTAAGCCAACTCAAGAAACAAAACTAATTGTTGACGAATTAAATCGAAAGGTGGAAATTCCAACAAAAATTGATCGTGTAGTAATGGGAAGTATTCTTCCATACTTCTCGACATGGTATATTGCAACCAATTCAACGGATGAAATTGTAGGGATTCATCCGAATTCATATAATGCAGCAGCGCATTCGATTTTAAAAGATATTTCTCCATCTATTCTAAAAGCGAAAACAAATTTTATTAAAAATGGTGAAGTAAACATCGAAGAATTAGTAGCGTTAAATCCTCAAGTGTATTTTGAAATTGCTAACCAACAAAAGACTGTAAAAAAGCTTGAAGAAGCAGGTATTACAACAGTTGCTTTAGATACAAAAACAACTTCTTTAAACCCACTTGATACATTAAATCGTTGGTTGTCTTTAACAGGGGAAATTACAGGTACGATAAATCGACAAAAAGAAATTATTAAAGAGGGCGAAGCAAATCAGAAAATGATTAGTGAAGTACTTTCAGGAGTGAAAGAAGATAAACCTCGTGTAATGATCCTTCAATATCACAGTAATGGGGAAATTTCGACAGCCGGTGTTGGTATGCATGGAAATCGTTGGTTAAACGCAACGGGAGGTATTGATGTTGCTGCTGAAAAAATAAAAGGTATTAAAGCAATTAATATGGAGCAAGTTTATGAATGGAATCCGGACATTATTTACATTACAAATTTCACGGAAACACAACCAGAAGACTTATATAATAACGTATTTGATGGACAAGACTGGAGCCAAGTAAAGGCAGTGAAAAATAAGAAAGTTTATAAAATGCCTCTTGGAATATATCGTTGGTATCCACCAAGTGGAGATGCTCCTCTCATGCTGAAATGGATGGCACAGAAAAACTATCCAGAACGTTTCACATACGACATGAATAAAGAAATTAAGGATTACTATAAGCGTTTCTATGATTATGAATTAACAGATAAGCAAGTACAAGAAATCTTAAATCCCCCATCTGAGGCAGCAAAATATTAATGTAAAGGTGGCTTTCAAATGAAATCTAGATTCATAAAATCATTACTTTGGACGCTACCGCTGATATTTGGACTTATATCAATTGGAATTGGACGTTATCACGTAGATTTTATTGTACAAACTAAAATATTGCTTTCACAAATCGTTCCTATAGAAAAGACGTGGACAAATATGGATGAAACGGTTGTAATGAATATCCGTCTTCCCCGTATTTTACTTGCAATGCTCATCGGTGGCGGTCTATCCATCGCCGGTGCTGCATTTCAAGGAATGTTTGCGAATCCTTTAGTCAGTCCTGACATTTTAGGTGTTTCTGCCGGTGCTGGATTCGGTGCGTCTATTGGCATATTACTCTTTGGTAATGGTTTTACAATGCAAATTTTCTCACTGCTGATGGGAATGTTAGCCATTGGATTTGCATTTCTTATCGGTGGTTCCAAACGAGATATGCCTATTTTTATGCTAGTGTTAGCAGGGGTTGTAACAAGCGCCTTATTTCAAGCTCTTATTTCACTAGTGAAGTTTCTAGCTGATCCAGAAGAAAAGCTGCCCTCCATTACTTATTGGCTGATGGGCAGCCTCGGAACAGCAAGCTATTCAGATTTATTAATTGGTGGTCCACTTATATTAATAGGAATCATCATTTTATATATCTTGCGTTGGCGTTTAAATATTTTATCGCTTTCTGAAGATGAAGCAAAATCGCTTGGGATATCGGTAGCGAAGATGAAATGGCTCGTAATTTTAGGGGCAACGTTAATTACATCTTCTGCAGTAGCAATAGCAGGAATCATAGGCTGGGTTGGTTTAATTATCCCACATATTGCCCGAATGCTTGTTGGTAGTAATAATCAGTATGTATTGCCTGCATCCATCTCAATTGGTGCGATGTATTTGTTAATGATTGATAATTTAGCGAGAAGTTTAACCGCAGCAGAAATACCATTATCGATCTTAACAGCAATTGTCGGGGCACCTTTTTTTGCGTATTTATTACGAAAAACAGGAGGTGGCTGGAGTTGATTTTACAAATAAAAGATGGCAACTATTTTTATAAAAAATCAAATCATGGCAATGAACAAAAATATTTATACCATAACGATATCAACTTTGAACTACAGCCTGGGGAAATTATGTCCATTCTCGGCCCAAACGGTGCGGGAAAAACGACAATGCTCAAGTGTATTATGGGGTTGTTGAGATGGAAAAAGGGAGAAACTTTATTAGGTGGGAAACCTCTTTCTAGCTATAGTCAAAAGGAAGTATGGAAAACGATTGGTTATGTACCGCAAGCATCTAAAATGACATTTGGCTATTCTATTTTAGATTTAGTAATCATGGGGCGTGCATTGTTACTGCATACTTACGCCCAACCATCTGAAGTCGATAGAAAAGCTGCCCTAGATGCACTCGATATGGTAGGTATTCAACACCTAGCAGAACAGCCATGCACAGCTGTAAG
This sequence comes from Brevibacillus sp. 7WMA2, assembly GCF_010748895.1. Taxonomy (NCBI): domain Bacteria; kingdom Bacillati; phylum Bacillota; class Bacilli; order Caryophanales; family Paenibacillaceae; genus Brevibacillus; species Brevibacillus sp. 7WMA2. The sequence continues at coordinate 1,975,716 of NZ_CP048799.1, read as the reverse complement.
TGGTGGGGAACTACAACTTGCATTGATTGCTCGTACATTGGTATCAGAACCCAACATTTTAGTATTGGATGAGCCAGAATCGCATCTAGATATTCATAAGCAGAAAATTATATTACAAACGATTAAAAAGCTTGTGAAAGAACGTGGGCTAGCATGTGTTATCAATACACATTACGCAAATCATGCATTTTATTTTGGAGATAAAGTGCTCATGGTTGCTAAAGACCAACCCATTATTACAGGTCCAGTATCTGAGTTGATGACAGAAGAAAACCTATTACATTACTTCCAAATCGAAGTAACTAAGTTACTTCATAAGGTTGATGGACATGTATACGAAACCATAATACCAAAATATTTCGGTGTAGATTACGATAGAAATGATATTGGTAAAGCAGATGCTCAGACAACCAATTCAGCACATCTGCATATTTAGTAGTAAGAATGAAAAGTTCCTTTACAATTGGGTGCCACTAACATTTATGGGGTATTTAAACAAAATGTGAGGTCTTGAAGTAACAGGCGGTGTCCTGATTATCCCTCGCAAAATACTCAGTAGCTATATGGTCCAAAAACCCTTTACCTTTCTGGTAGGGGCTTTTTGGACTGTAGTTTTAGGGATTGAAGTAATGAGCAGAATAGTTCAATACCTCTCTACGTCAAGCTTGAACGGTTTTTTTTATTAAATTTTCGTTGCATGTATAACTATGTCTTAAGATTACGGGGAAGACTTAGCTATTGGAGAATGGCGTGTAAAACGAATGGATATAGCTTTTGATTGGTCAATTTCTATTAGTAGCCATTTTATTTGGAAAAATGGAAATGTAAGTGTATCTTTATGTATTTGATACTATGTCAGACTGGGAGGTTGGTTATGTAATTGCGGAACTAAACTCGGGAAGGTATTTTAAAAAAGAATTAGTGCCTTTAGAGGTGATTGCAGTAGGTGTTGATAAAAATCCTGGAGGCTTATTCCACTTGTTGAAATTGGAGTGAGTCCTTTTTTGCATGGAGAAAAAACGAAGGAGATGAAAAGAGTGTGGCAAAACTTGAACAGGTAGTAGAGGAAGCAGTAGTAAAAGAACAGGCGGGGGTGATAGCTCAGGCGCACATAGCTTATGATAAGCTGATGACCGAAATTCATCAAAACTCTCAAAAGGCAAGAGTATCGGGGGAAAATATTTCCTATTTCCCTGGTTACCAAAGTTAGGGAATTAGGAAGAGAAAGATAGTGCTTGGAAGTTATGATTTATATTATAATGTGCTAAAATCGATTCAACATAGGGACCTTTTTACATTTTATCCCTAGCCGGACTAGTAAGGAATGGTGATCTCCATGAATAAAACAAAAGTTCTCATTATTGAAGATGAACAACCAATTGCTGATTTACTTTCATATGGGCTTACGTTGGAAGGCTTTCGTACACGTACTTCCGCAAGTGGAGCTACAGGAATGATGGAAATGGAACAATTCAACCCCGATCTTCTCTTGCTCGACTGGATGCTACCGGATCAAAGTGGACTAGATATTTGTAAAAGAGTTACAGAAAACTACAATATTCCTATTTTAATGATAACTGCGAAGTCTGATATTACCGATAAAGTGCTCGGACTTGAATTCGGAGCAGATGATTATATCACGAAGCCTTTTGACCTGCGTGAAGTTATCGCTAGAATCCGCACGATTCTACGTCGGGTTGATCAAGCCAATATGAGGGAACGGGATACGGGTGAAGACGATGTGATCCGGTTTAAAAATATCGAGATTGTGGTGGAGGAAAGACTGGTTAAAAAAGAGGACATACTAGTCGACCTGACTCCCAAGGAATTCGACTTGCTCATGACATTATTTGGCCACCGGGGAAGAATTTTTACTCGATCAGAATTGCTTGACCTGGTATGGGGATACGATTTTGGCGGCGATACCCGGACGGTTGATACCCATATTCAAAGGCTCCGCAAAAAACTGGATGCAGGCGATCTGATCATAACCGTGTTCGGGATCGGGTATAAATTCGGGAAGCAGGTCGAATAGCGATGATCGGGACGATTCGAGCCAAATTTATCATCGGTTTTCTTCTGATCTTTCTTTTCTCTTTCCTTATTCTCAATCAGACGGTAAAAGAGATCATTTGGACGAGCAATCAAAAGATTGTAACTTCGGAATTGGTTGGTCTCAAAAACAACAGCAATGTGTATGTACGTCAAGCATTTCTCATCAATCATTTTTCAAATAACAAACTCTATTTCAGCCAAATGGCCCAGGATTTGGTAAGTGATTTAAATCATGCCACCGGAAGCAACGTCGGCGTCTATACGTTGGAAGGCGTTTTGTTGTATTCCTCGGACAAATTGGTATTCTCAGGACAGCAAGAGGAGGACCTTAAACAGGCGATTGGAGGCAAAACAGCCTATCATATCACGTACGACCAGAACAACGGGGATGTCTTTTTCTCTTATCCGGTTGTCATTGACGGAAGCAAGGTAGGAATTCTGCGATTTGCTAAAGACTTTAGCCTGCTTTATGAACAAAGTGGACGGATATTGGACATCATCTTTTACAGCTCGCTTGCGCTCTTCGCAGTGGCGTTTCTGTTCTCCTATATCCTCTCCAGGCACCTCTCGATCCCACTCGTCAAACTAACCCATGCTTCCACAGAGGTGAAGAATGGCAATCTCGATGTGCGTATTCATTTTCATCGCAAGGATGAGATTGGTCGACTGGCTGTCAATTTTAACGATATGATCGAACGGATCAGCACCCAAATTTCAACCATCGAAAGAGACCGTGACTTACTTAAAGAAGTCAACCAACAGGAAAAACGATTTTTTGACAATATCACGCACGAGCTCAAAACACCGTTGACTTCCATTCTGGGGTACGCCGAAATTATTCGGGAAAAAGGGGAAACTGACCGGGCGTTTTTCGAAAAAGGGATCAATCACATCATCGAAGAGAGCCGACGTCTGCACAGAATGGTGTTGAAACTGCTTGAGATCTCCCGCAGAACCTCAAAGAATTATGAATTCGATAGGGTGGACACAGGAATAATTCTGCATGACGTTTGTGATTCGATGTCGTTTCGGGCGAAGCGCTATAAGAAGAAGATCGTCTGGAGGACTGAAGATAATCTGTTTGTGTACGGTCAAGCTGACAAATTGCGCCAGCTTTTCATTAATCTTCTGGATAATGCCATCAAATACAGCTCAACTTATGCGGAAATATCAGTTAAGGGCGAGCTTTCAGCTGGGAATGTACGTGTTGAATGTAAAAATCCCGGTAATCCGATCGCACCTGAGCAACTAACAAAACTGTTTCAACCCTTTTATTCGGCAAATGTGAAAGGCGCGGAAGAAGGGAGTGTCGGTTTAGGACTGAGTATTGCCAAATCTATTGTCGACGATCACGGAGGGAAGATCAGTATCGTCAGCGAGAATGATTATACTAGCGTGTTTGTGGAAATACCTTGCATGAAGGCGGAGATATTATCATGATGAATAGTCGATCCTTGTTAACTTCTGGGGCGTTGCTGTTGTTCCTCGCCATCTTTCTGTCCGGATGCACGCAAGGGCCCAGATCTGAGACGATTGTTATACCAAGCAAGGAAGAGACTCGTACCGATGAACTGAATAGCCGCCCGTTCCAGGTGAAGGCGATATACCGTTTCATTAATACATTCGCGGAGACGGATCAGATGTTGGGGTGGTCCACCACAGATTCTGTGATTGGTTTGTTCAGGAAAGCGAGCACAACGGAGGGTGTGACGTGGAACCTGAGTCGTCTTCCCTTTCCCTATGAAAAGCTCAAGCAGCTGAAAAAAATCGACTCCAATACAGATTTTTTGGAACTGTCCCCAGACGGCAAGAAATTCTCTAAAATGGCCATGTCGTCATCAGGTGCATCGCTAAAGCTGATCTCGTTACCTGATGGAAAGGAAACGGAAATCTACCATTCTAGCCAAAGTCTGTATCTGCAAGATGTTGGGTGGTCTAACAACAGTCGATACGTATGCTTTCTCATCATAGATGCATCCATGAAGGGAAACGCCAGAGTTGGTGTATACGATAACGATTCAGGATCGTACAAAACGTATCAACTAAAGGATATTGATCGGGGAAGGACGCTCACAGGGGTTAATATTTCTGATGATGGACACAGCGTGCTGCTTACCCTGTTTGAGAATAAATCAAATCGTTCCAACAGGATAGTCATGGGAATGATCAATGGAAGTGAGATTACCGTACAGTATGAGCACCAGACGGGTCGCGAACAAAACGCTTGGCTAAATAATGATCAGTTCGTGTACCTTGGAACAGATGGAACGCTGTATGAATACGACCGCAGAACCAGCGAGCTTACCGTCCTGCTGGATAAAGTAAGCAACTTCGAGTTCTCCCGAGACCGGAAGTATGTCGCATACTCGTTGTACGATAAAGACACCATCCTTGTCGGAAAGCTCCAAGGTAAAAATGTCCTCTACGAAGAACCCGTGTATCATGGAGTCATACCGTCGAAAATATTCTGGAGTCCAGATAATAAAAGCCTTCTCATTCATGGCAGGAAGTACTATTCTTCTGTGCAGGGCGGGCTGGTAGAATCGAGTACCTTAGATGAGCCGCCTTTTGTACTTACATTTCAATAGTATATCTTGGAAAAGTAGCTTAATCTTAAAATCCTCAAATTTGTAATGATAATACCCTGTCTGAGGCCATATCGGGAACCAGACAGCTTGCCAGCCTTATTTCGTTATTCAACCGAAATAAGGTTGTTTTTTTGCATCAAAGCAATATAAAAACAATAAAAGCTTGATTCTGTTTCTTATGTTGACAATTTGTTTACAAGTATGCCAAACTTTCGTGACATAAGAGCGATATATTCGGAAGAGTCGGGTGGGCCAGCACGAGTTTAGCGTTAATTAATTATGATGGGTAAATCACTTTTCTCGCTGGAGAGTTCTGTAAGACAAAGAGGAGACTTCAAGAGGTGATCAAGGTGGTTGCAGATAAGTTGACCAATCTTGACGAGTTGCCAAAGCTGTTCAAGCTGCTGGAAGTAGCTGGTGAACATGTCCATACCGACCTGTTCGAAAGAACAAATAATTGGTCTTACAATGGACTTTAAAGGTATTTCGGCTTCTTCCTTAATCTCCCTTGACAACGGTGGCTATTGGAAGGCTGGGTATACGTATTTGTACAGGGATAAATTTCTCGCCATTCGCAATTCGCTACGAACCGAGATGAATGTGATGAACCATCAAATTACCGAATTGAACAACTCGCCGATCTATGAAGGTGATAACGGTTCTTCTAGCACGAAGGGGAAAACTGGATGACTCTAAGGAAACACATCAGTCAGTGTTGTAGTCAATAGCAGGATTGCCAAAACTGGTGATCAACATACCAGTGATAATCACACCTGTTAACTGATAGGCCGGTGCGGCGTTGGCAGTGATATGGCCAAGTCAGAAGTTAAATTATAAGGTTTCCAAAACAACACGTCTTTTGCTGGATAGCATTGGAGTAGTAGGAGTGTTTATGTTACTCGCACTGATCAATGATACAAACAAATTCGATGATTCACTTTACCGTGGCGGTTTCCTAAAGTTATCGTTTATCACTGCAGCAGCGATTGCCGTGCTAGTACATTCTGCCAGTCGAGTAGGGAACTTCATCGGTTGCAAGCCACTCCGATGGATCGGGGTCCGGTCGTACAGCTTATATATTTGGCACTTCCCAATCATTGTGTTATCGAGTTCTCCAGTGAATACGGAAGGGGCCAGCATACTGCGCATCGTATTGCAACTGGCAGCCAGCTTTATCATTGCCGCCATTTCTTACAAATATATAGAGCAACCCTTCCGCAGGTTAGAATAGCCGGTCACACCCTGAATGTGGTGAAAACTGGCTCTTTTTGTGTCAAGAAGTCCTTAATGTAGTAAATTTGCGTTTTGCTGGCGGTACCCGTGCGCGTTGTTCCTAGACACAACCTGTGTAGTAATACGCAATAAAACTAGGCGGTTTCTAACGAAACCGAACTTCGTATCCGAATGGTCAGGGGCAGTTCTTTGCACGTTAGAAGATTGGCTAACGTTCTCTAATACTCCGACATGCAAGAGTGGATACCAATATTCTTCTATGAAGCTCGGTGAAGGCGGCGAACAACTAACCTGAGATGGTTTAACATAGTCGGGAGGCTATAAGGTGACTATACCGAGAATAGCAGTATAAAAGCTGTTTGACGAATCTTCGAATGTACGGCTCGAAAGCCAGAGACAACCAAATCCGAAGGTTGTCGCTCTCGAAAGAGGGAGTCATCATAGGTAAAACCTTGGGTACGGGAATACCTATCCTACTCCTATAAAGGAATAGAGTTCTGCGCCCTCTAATCAGTGGGCAAAAGAACGATGAACGGGTCAGAGAAGAACATACTTCCGAAAGGAGGTGGTGAGCGTGGCACGAACATTCAGCTATCCAAAGAACGAAACCGAATTGCGCCAACTCCTGCACTTTTCGACAATGCCAAACGAGGAAAAGAATATAGAAAGTATGGAAAAAGCATGACCGATGCGAAAAGAAATCCTACTGCTAGGACGTTTGCATATGCAAAAAGCCGGTATTCACTCCGCTAAGGTGTAACCGGCTTTATTAAGGTAGGGGATAAAGAAGCTCCATATGTGATCATTAGGAGCAAATATATACCAGTTCAGAGATTAATGATTCCTCCTAATCAAAGCGCTCAAATATTAATATCGTTTAATGAGAAAGTTACACCAGATCATCTAGAACTAATGGAATTCTATAGAAGTAAGGCTGAAGGGGTACCGATAAATAAAATAAGCCTCTACCTATCGTTAGTAGAACATGATATTACCTTTTAATACAAACCAGATCTCTTATATGGAAGGACTTTGAATTATCTTATCGAAGGTGTAGCAAGGAGGTGAGTTGGATGAAGGCACATAACGGATCAGGTTGGAGTTATGAAAGTTTTCAAGAGCGGAAACTTTGCATAGAACCTGAATGGGTTTTTGATTCAAGTTGGCGTGATGATCCTAGATATCATCTAAGTGAGAACATACTTATGGCAGAGCCTGATTGGTCGATTCAATACACATGCATTACAGTGACCCCGGTTGGTCCGATGATTCAGGTTATTAATCCTTTTAAAGGCCAACCGCTTGTATAACTTAGGGGACTGGCAATCCTAGTTTCAGTATCTGAGCCTTGAGATATCAAGGAATACACAACCTTGTTAAAGTATAATCGCCATTTACGGTGGCTTTTTCTATTTATGGAAGACAGTTGTTATTGGTGGATATATATTAACATGGCTGAAAGTTTAACTTTCACATCATTGGGGGAACTGGTAAAAGAAAAAAGAGAAGAATTTGGAATTACTTTATCGGAATTATCAAGAAGAACGGGGGTTAGTACAGGCATTATTCAAAAAATAGAATCGGGTGAAACAAAGCGTCTAGAGCTAAGAAATCTTAAAGTTATTGCAGACACTATATACATACCTTATGAAGATATTATTGATCGTTATATTGATGTCGAACCCCGTATTGATATCTTAGAAGCATTTTTAGCAGAGGCTGTTGAAATTGCCAATATCTCGTTACTCACAAAAGTAGCTGTAATCCACAATATTGGAACATCTGTTTAACCTTACCACTACTTTCGAAGACAATGAAGCAAAGTTGACTCTTTACAATGTCATTGTGAAATACGCAAGACAGCATGGAGTACCAAAATATATAGCCAAGGGACTATATCAAAAGTACCTTATCGAGAGAGAGGACTTAAAACGGTTGGAGGAATCGTTTTAAGTAGGAGAAGAAGGTTTACATTAAATTGATTTTCTATCTGACGACGAGAAAATAACGTTTTACTTCAGAATGTCACTACATGCTCATAACATTAAGAAATACTTTGAATGTATTGAACTATGTGAGGCTAGGGTTCCTTTAGAAGAAAATGATACAGAGCTAAAAGCTAGAGCATACTTAGCAATGATTAATTCATATTCTGAGCTACATAACTATGACAATGTTGAAAGTCATCTGGGGTCTTTAGGGAATTTGAACATCACAGATTCAACAGATGAAATAATCAGCAAGGAAGAATGTGATGAATGGAGCAGGTCAACTCGTTAAAGAGAGTTGGCCTGCTCAGTGAATTGTAGTTATATCTGCTTATGATCAAGCGTAATAACAACCAATTCAGGTCGATTGTTGATTCGCACAGGGATAATGCTGTTACCTAAGCCTCGGCTGACAATCATTTTAGTTTGCTCTTTTTCATGCACGCCTTCAGAATATTTAGGAAAGAAGCCCTGATTCGGTGCTACAAGCCCTCCGATAAAGGGCAAGCGAACCTGCCCGCCATGAGCGTGACCACTTAAAACCATATCAATACTGTTTTCCGCATAGATGTCGAACAATTCCGGCCTGTGTGACAACAGAATCGTGTATTCATTGTTCTTACTTAGCATAGCTTTTAATTTCGTATCAACCATGGCTGTGCTTTCGTATGCATCATCAGTTGCCGTGAAGTTTGGATCATTAAGCCCAAACAACCGGATGGAAGCTCCCTCGCGTTTGATTGTAGTGCCTTCATCCTCTAACATGATAACGCCAGCTTCAAGCATTTGTTGTTTTAACTTAGCATACTGATCAGACCGTGCTTCATGGTTGCCTGTAACGTAATACACCGGGCCAATTTCAATAGCTCCATTGATGAATTCCATCGCCTTCGCAACATCCGTATGATTTGAATCAATCAAATCTCCGGTAACGGCAATGAAGTCTGGGGATACAGCTTTAATTGCATTAAGCAGTCTGCTTTGATTGTTTCCAAACTCTGCATTGTGCAAATCAGATACCTGCACAATGGTAAATCCATCAAAGGATTCCGGGATTTTTTCATTGTTGATGTTAATTTTTGTTGTTTGAATGGCAGTGTTTCCCCAATATACCCAACCAGAAAAGGCAAATAGACTTACAAGTAAAATTGTTACTATTTTTTTTCGTTTTTCCTTTTTTATATTTTTCATATATGTAGCTCCTACGTTAAATTTTTATTGTTATCATAGTACGCGTCGTTGCTTTTTTCCATCACATTTACATGGGAATTCTAAAAAAGGAAAACATTATGAAAAGCAAAGTACCCCATTGAGAGATGAGCAAAACTCAAAACAAAGGGAGCGTTGGGCAAGAAAAGTGTGGAACAGCGATGAGGGATTCCCACAAAAGGTAAAGCAAACAGACCGCAAGCAGTCAAGAGAAGAAATATAAAGGGACATTAATTAAGCGATACGCATAAGGATTTTTGTGCGGCGGTAAGAGGGATTCGAGGACGACCGCCTACCTGGACACCGGTGCTGTTCGGGAGGAGCTGAACGCCCGGTCGAAATGTCGCATCAATGACTCGAGCGGACCGTTGGGGAGCCGCGCGATCAACCACCCCGTCACCAACGTGGCGACTGCAACGAGCAGGTCACTGCATGGAATTCCCTCAAGACCATATTCGATCCCCGCGAGTTTGAGACACCATATCACTATGAACTGAGCCGCATACATCGTTAACGCCACGCGTCCGACTGCCGCGAAAGGCATTAACACGGCAGAGGTCTTCTTCGGTACGAGGCATACCAGTCCCAGCACCAAGAATGCGCCCCCCAGCCCAATCAGCGTCTGGAATGTCGACGCACTGTGCGGAGATGGCCAGAGCAGCATGTTCCACAGCGGTGGTTCCGCGTTGAGCGGCCAAATTACATTCGGGTCCGGCTGGTTGCTGACAGTGCCTTGAACGCCAATGAGCCACGCCTCGAAGGAAGGTCTCAGCCCAGGAAGAACGAAAGCGCCCAGCCCCTTTCCGACGACGAGCATGATGATGCCGCCGCCCGCGAGCGAGAGTGCAGTACGTATCTTAGTAAGTTCGAGGCGCCCGATTGCCATACCCGCGACGAAAGCGGGGGCAAGTGCGAGCGCAGACATTGGGCCGCCCGCAATATCATAAAGGAGGTAAGCTCCCGATAGGACGCTCATACCAAGAATCATCAGCGGTGGGGCCACCACGGTCAAAGCGATTGCTGTCGTAATGAGTACGCGCGTCGAACGACGAATCAGCACCAACGCCAGCACGAACATTGCCGCATAAGCGGGCAAGATCACTCCATACGAGGTATTCAGTAGGATGAGCAGATATCCAATCACATCGATGAACACCGCGCGGGCGAGCATCCGTGTCCGGAACGCGGCTGTCTCCGTTTCTCGATCCTTCATGCGTTGCGCCATGATCGAGTAGGAAATGCCGCCACAGAGCACAAATAGTAGCGTCGTGTTCCCAGAGACGATTGCAGCAATCCTTTCGTTGAGCCCGAAGTGCTGCAAATACATCCCTATGACCGCCAACCCCCGTGCTGCATCAAGCGCTACAAGACGCCCCTTTGATTTGCCTACAACCGCATTTTTTTTCAGTCCGTTGTTTTTGGAAGCCACTGCATCCGCGATGCTTGCCCCTGTTTTATATTCACTGCCGAACTCGTCCGGCTTCTTGCTACTGACTGACAATTAGCATTCCTCCTCAAAATGGTTATTTCTTTGGGTGTTCTATTATTCTTTGCATATGGGTGATGCCATGCTTATTCCACTATAGCGGGCACATGTCACCAAAGTTTGATCAACATGTAAACAAAATGTCACAGGCAAACGAAATTTATTTGGTACTGGCAAATTCTCCATTTTGTCCACTTAAGTGTCTGGCTGTTACACGGTTGTGTTCATCGAATTATTTGCTACGGGGAGTGGGTGCCACTGTGTAGAATCCTCCTATTTTGACCCGGTAGTAAGGACGCTCCGTTAACATGAAGATCATAGAAAAACTAAATATTTCGCAGATTTCTTATTTATGTAGGAATTGTGTAATAGTATTACTTCATTAGAGAGCGGCGCCTTTTATTCAAGGACGGGTGTCGGGTTTCTTGTTGCGATTGTCTTCTCTTCATGTTAAAAGGGGCACACGTGGTCCTACATTTAGAATAAAACGACATCTAAATAGATAAGACGCATGAGCCCATAACGACGGCGTATTTATAATTCGGGCGGGCGAGCTTTACTACCGACTTCTTTACCATTCCCGCCAACAAATTGTGTACCGCCGCGCAGCGCAGACACGAAAAAAAGCTACTTATAGCATAAAATACCAATATTTGTGTCACCATCACAATGATAAATGGTTTGTAAATAGCAGAAAGTTGCTTTGATTAAGGAACTTTCTGCTATTTAATGAACAAAAAAACGAATGATAAAGTAATGTTGTAAAAAATAATGGAATTTATTCCAAGTATAAAATTGGTAAGATTTCATTACTTCTACACATTACACCTAGAAAAGAGTTGATACGATGAAATTACCTAACATGTATAAGTGTTTATTAGCTACTGCACTCCTCGGTTCATTCACCTCCTATCCAGAGCTATCACATGCGGCTTCAAGCGAGAAAGAAATAATAAACGACCAAGAAGCGAATTTTAAAGGCCTATTGGGCTACTACTTCAATGATAAAGAGTTAAAAGAAACCGCACTGATTTCTAATTCTGAGTCTGGAGATCTATTCGTTGATAACGATCAAATCGATGATATGTTACCTGATGAATTAAAACAATTTCAATCTGCCATGTGGAGAGGATTTATTAAGGTAGAAAAATCAGGTGAATATACGTTCTCCACGTCTGATAATGACCACACCATGCTATGGATAGATGATCACCAAGTTATCGATCACTCCTCCGCTACGCAAAAAATCGAACTAGAAAAAGGGAAGCTTTATAAAATAAAAATCACTTATCAGCCAGAATCCTCCTCTGCTAACGAATTTGGCTTACAGCTTAACTGGATTACTCCACAAGGAACGGAAGAAATCATTCCAGAGGGAAATCTACTGCTTCCTGACATAAAAAATCAACCAGAGAATGAATCTAGCAGAAAAAAAAGAAGTATTTCAGCTTCTGATGACGGAGTTGAAGATAGTGATGGTGACGGCATCCCTGATTCCCTCGAAATCGAAGGATACACCTTGGATGTCAAGAATAAAAAACTTATCCTGATGCCTTGGATTGAAAAAGTTCATGGAAAAAAACGCACGAAATCTGGAGCACCGTTAACAAAATATACATCTTCACCTATGAAATGGAGCACCGCATCTGATCCATATAGCGATTTCGCCAAAGTATCAGGAATGATTGATAAAAAGGTAAAAGTGAAACATCCGTTGATCGCGGCGTATCCTAATTTACAGGTTCAAATGGACAAATTTATTATTTCAAAAAATAGAAATGAAACGCTAGAAAATGGCGGGAATACAAGTAGTTCGATCAGTGGAAGTACTTCTACAAGCAATACTCATTCAACAGAAGCTTCTGTTGGGGCGGAAGTTCATGCTTCCTTATTTAACTTTGGCGGAAGTGTATCCACTAATTTTAGCGATAGTAATTCACAGACCGTAACCATTGATCGTTCAAGCTCTGAGAGTTTGGGAAGAAACTGGTCCAAGTCCTTAGGTTTAAATGCAGGAGAGGCTGCCTATTTTAATGCAAACATTCGCTATGTGAATAATGGTACGGCACCTATTTATGAAGCAGCACCTACTACTTCACTAGTACTAGGGAAAAACGATACCATTGCAACGATAAAAGCAAAAGAGAATCACCTAGCAAACGTAGTGTTACCAGACCGTTTTTATCCAGATAAAGATCAAGCAGCTATTTCTCTACAAACCAAAGACGATTTCGGTTCTAGCCCGATCACAATCAATAAGGATCAGCTTAATATTCTGGAGCAGACACGACAAATGCGCTTGGAAACAGACCAGGTTTCCGGTTATGTAGGAGTAATTGATCCTAAAACAAAATTAATTGAGGTAGACAGAGATAAACAGTGGAGTCATATTATCCCTCAAATCGAGGAAACTACTGCTCGACTAATCTTAAAAACACCAGACAATTCAGAGCTGGAGAGACGAGTAGCTGCTGTTGATCCTGATGACTACACTGAACAAACGAAGCCAGATGTTACATTAGGAGAAGCGCTTCAATTGGCTTTTGGTTTTGAGGACAAGCAAGGAAAATTATCTTACAAAAATACGAGTATAGATGATTTTAGATTGGTGTTTGATGAAGAAACTGCTGAAAATATAGAAAAACAATTAGAAGATATGGAAACAAAAAATATCTATAATGTCCAACTACATGCTCGAATGAATATACTAATTTCACCGAAGAAGGATGAATCTGGTGATCATGAAGGGTTATCTAGCTGGGAAATAGATGGGGAAGACAATTACTATAAATATGATGTGCTGCAAACTGGCTGGCAAACGATAAATGGGAAAAAGTATTATTTTAATGAAAATGGCACTTTAGTACCCAACAAAGTAATTGAGGATGGAACCTATCAAATCAATACAGCATTAAAAAATACAAGTCTAGTTGATTGGAATAGAAGCGATAATAATATCACAGTGTGGGAAACGAACGATGGAAGTAATCAAAAATGGAAATTGAAGTATGATGACTCTCAACAAGCCTATGTGATTCGAAGCGTAGAAAATAACGATAAAATTATGGCTTGGAATGCTTATCAGGATTCTACTAATGTATTTGCTACAGCGTTTGAAGGGAAACCCGAACATTTTTGGATTCCTGAATTGCTAGGTAATGATTTCTATATCTTAAAAAACAAGAAAGATCCGACAAAAGTGTTGGATGTAGATGGTTCAGGCACTTCAAACGGGTCCAACATTCAGGTAAGTGATTATAAAGGTACTGATAATCAAAAGTGGAAATTAGAACAATTGGAAGCAAATTAGGTTGTGAATCTACGTACAATGAAATAAACATGAAGGTAGTGTCTGAATCTCCCGCTATCCCATAGATGTTAAAATAGCCCTCTTTTTCATAGTAATCATTTCATAGATGTACTAAAAAAGAGGGCTGTTTTCTTTCTTTGTCGATGAATCTGAGAAACGAGCGTTCTATTCTTCGATGGAGATACAAAAGACTCTACTGCTTTCGGGGGTTCCACTACTGTAAGGAGGAATATAGATGCTACACAGACAAAAAATACGGAAAGTTCTGAGTACAACTGCTATGTTATTTGCCTTAATAGCCACTTCACCAGCGTTTTCCTATATTGCTCATGCGGCAAATGGATCACATGATGTGGAAGATAAAAAGAAAGAAGATAAAGAAAAGAAAGACAAGAAAGACAAAGAAGATAACGAAAAGAAAGAGCGAGAGAAAAACGACCGAGAAGAAGGAATGAGGGAAGTCATAAAAGGAATTGTAACAACAAAGGGGAACAGTGAAGATAAACAACGGTTAGAAGATACCCAAGCACTAGTAAACAAGCTTTCGCCTGAAATATTGGAAATGTATGAAAAGGTGGGAGGGAAAATTCATCTGACCGAAAAAAGTATCGCGGAAAATCCTATAGTCAAAGGACTCAGTGAAAAAGACAAAAACATAAAAGATAGCGAAGGAAAAGAAGTTTCTATAGATTCTCACTTTGTATTTTCAACAGGTGGTAAAAATCCAACTGTGATTATACATATAGAAGAGTATTCAGAAAGCCACACCAAAAGCAAAGAGGTATATTATGAGATAGGAAAAGCAATCGCTCGTGACGCGTTAGGAGAAAGTGCTTTTGTAAATGAAAGTTTTTTATATGCTGTCCATCAAGCAAAAGCAGACAAAGATGCAAGTGCTTTACTTCTTTCACATGTACCTCCCTATGAAGGTGAGTATGATAACGCATATGTGAAAGAACACATCAATGACTTTCGAGAAGTGTTTGCTCAGGCCTTTGCGTATTATTATGAACCTAGTTATCAACCTGTTTTAAAAGCTTATGCACCGGAAATGTTTAGATATATGAATGACATGAGCAAAAAAGGATTTAATGAAACGAATACTCACTTGATGGAAAAACAAACAACTCCATTAGACTTTCAAGATGATATGGATGCTGCTAAGGAATTTGGAGCTAAAATAAAACTATCGGATACTGTAGTGACAAAAGAAGACAAAAAATTTATGGATGGTTATGTCGCATATGGCCCAAGGTTAAATAGGATTTTAAGAGGAATCGACAAACATCCGGGAATTTCTGATATTGATCTGTTCATTCATGGGATCGACAGTCTCTTTAAAAAAGAGGAAGCAAAGCTTCCTAATGATCTTATCGTATATCGAAGAACGGATGAGAGGGAATTTGCTCTCACAGCGGGGTCTCTATTCACGAAGGATGGAAATGTTAATCACGATGCCATTAATAAATTAAAGAAATTAGAAGGCAAAATAAAAACGGATAAAGGGTTTATTAGCACATCACTAGCTCTTAATAGTATTCCTTTAGGTGGAAATCAGGAATCAATTCTTATTCAGATGAAACTCCCAAAAGGAACTCCTGCAATTTACATGGATAATAACTGGTTAGAGTTATTATTGAAAAGAGATTCTTCTTATAAAATAATAAATGTGAAAGGTATTGTTTTAAATGGTAGGATCGTCGTCAATATAGAAGCGGAGCTATTACCAGAAAAACAGAAAAAATAAACGATCTCTCCAATCAAAAAACCTTATAAATGAAGAACAAGTCGATTGCTAAAGGTGATATTTATGAAAGAGGTTCATACAGAAACGATTCATCCATCGATAAGGAAGCTTTTGTCCTTTGCCACATCAGAGTATAAGGTTGGGCAAGAATACCAGAAATATTTAGAATTGCTAAACCGAAAATTGTATAGTTTTGAGCTTGAAGGAGAAATTGTTGGTTGTATTGGTATTGAAATGATCAGTGATAAAGAGTGTGAAATTAAACATATTGCGGTATCTTCAGGCCAACGAGGTAAAGGTATTGGCAGCAAGATGATTACCTATGTCGCTGATACATATTCAGTGATTTATGCTGAGACGGATCATGATGCAGTGGATTTTTATCGAAATTACGGTTTCGAGGTAACTAGTCTGGGTGAAAAGTATCCGGGTGTAGAACGTTTCCTATGTACATGTAGAAACGAGAAACTTTATTGAACGAATAGGTGCTTTCGTTAGTCAAAACGAAAAAAGGTCGATTTCCTGTATACTAGGAATCGACCTTTTTTCTGACTTCTTTTTAAAAGGTTCTTTGTGAGACAAAGAACTCTAAGATCATGTAAAATAAGAGACTATCAATCAATTTTTAATAAGGTGGGAGATACTGCTGGCTTATCATATTAGGGTAAGAGCGGGAGCAGTTATTATCAAAAATGATTCAATCCTGTTAATTGAATTTTACGTTTGATCTTAGAAACACTAGTGTTACGCTTTCAGTAATAATTTCTTCATCATAATACTGAAAAGACAAATATTCGTTTGAAAGCAGATGTTTTAATGGCTAGCTGTAGCTGTGCAAGTAAGTCTGATTAAACTATACATGTATAGGAAGTGATCTCTTGTTTATTACTATATTTCTATCTATTCTTTTCGCATTACTCTCGGTTTTAAATACCAATAAGCTCATTGGCGTAAAGAATTATTCATCAACAAGTCATTTATATATGCAAACGAAAGTACTCATGATTATACCTGTAATTGCCTTGCTTATCATTTCAGTTGTTATATACAATTTTCATTCATTATATGAAGAAAGGATTTCTCACGCGTTGCTTGTATTAAGTATGTGGATGGTAACTACTAATTCTATCTTTATTTATAGAAATATAAAAAGTCAAAATGGTAATAAAGCTACTACAGTTGCATTAGCTCTGATGAGTCTTATTGTCGCCATTTATTTTACACCTCTTGAGCGATATAATAGTTTGTTTAACAGCCATTACTACGTAGTACCGTTCTTACTTAGTGTAAGCTTAATTGTCATTACATACATAAATCTATTTAGGATGAGGAAAGCTTTTTTCTCAGCACCAACTAATAAAATTGTGTAGAGAGGGGATTGATTCCTAGTAAATATAATTGACCTTATTCGATAGAAACAAGGCTGCAAATCGCAGCCTTTTCTTTCTTGTAAGGTTCAGCCTAGAATATCTATTTATAACGAATTGATGTAAAATATTTCTGAAATAAATTATGGATACATACAAGATTATTCTACAAGAGGTGAAAAAATGGAGATTAGAATGATACATGAAACTGAGGATGTACCGATGGAATTACTGTTGTTGGCAGACCCATCTGAGAGGCTTGTGAAGGAATATGTAGCGAGGGGGCAATGCTATATTATGGAACAGGATCGACGAATTATTGGTACATATGTGCTTATCCCGACTCGTCCAGAAACAGTAGAGCTTGTCAATGTCGCGGTTGATGAAGAATTGCATGGGAAAGGATATGGAAAACAACTAGTTTTACATGCCATTGAAAGTGCAAGATTGAATCATTATAAAACGATTGAAATTGGAACGGGTAATTCAAGTGTTGTTCAATTAGCACTTTATCAAAAATGTGGATTTAGAATGACTCATATTGATAAGGACTTTTTTATCAGACATTATGACGAACCGATATTTGAAAATGGCATACAGTGCATAGATATGGTACGTCTATCGCAAGACGTATAAGATTTGCAACTCTTAGATTTATTTACTTCTAGATAGACCAAGATAAACAGTAATAGGACTTGGGGCACCATTTTTATCCTGATTGTTATAGGGGCATGTTTCTTTATTATTTGGATTTCTCTTTTTTAAGCTAGTAAAGAGTAAAGGGAAGTTTTAGCAGAAGATTGAAGGAATATCTGATGGTAATGGAAGACTAACGATTAGGTCTGTTAACAAAACGAGTCATCCTAAGGAGGAAAAATGAATCAGAAACCAATAGTAATAGCCATTGCGGCTGTGTCGGGTGGAGGTAAGACAACCGTTGCAAAAAATGTAGCTAGTAAACTTAATGATGCTAAAACCATTCATTTCGATGATTATGACATTGAAGGACCAAGTGATATTGGTAGATGGGTAGAAGAAAGTGCAAGTTATGATGATTGGAATGTTGAGCCAATCGTAAAAGACATCAAATCGCTAGTACATGAATCTAACGTGCAATATATTATTGTAGACTATCCTTTTTCCTATCTTAATAAGCAGATGAAAGAATTGATAGGTCATTCCTTTTATATTGATACACCATTAGATATCGCGATGGCAAGAAGATTCCTTCGTGAGCCGATGGATTCGATCAATGATGTCATAGATGATTACGAACTATATTTGGAGGTGGGAAGAAAGGCATACAAGCTGATGGAAAATAAGGTGAAACTTGATGCGGATTATATTATTGATGGTCAGCTTCCTCTAGATGAAATTGTAAAAGAAATACTGAATAATCTATAAGCTGTAAAAAAATAAGCAGATTACAAGCGTGGCATGTGTTTGTAATCTGCTTTTGAAAATAGAATAGCTGTCCAATTGCGTACATTAACTGCAAACTGCTGCAATCATATATTCCTATAGATTTTTTTGCGCATAAATATGTAAAGAAATGTACATAGATAGGAAACCAATGAATAAGGCAATACCTAATGGAAGCCAATCTATGATTATGCCAGGGATTCCTTCAGTAAAAGAAAAATGCCAGGATAGGTTTGAAGATTGTATCCCTTTTAAAATAGTAGGAAGTACAAAAGGTGTTAGAAAGATTGTAAAGAATGAGATATATCTTGTTTTCTCATAACCTAACTTAATTTGAACGGGTATTAATATTCCAAAGAAAATAGAAACGACCAATAAGGCTATTCCGAAAGTCAAAGGGGTTAGCAATTCTAAACCAATAGATGCTCCAAGTACTGTTGCTAGGTTATACAGTATGAAACAGCTCAAAAAGATGAAAAGAACCAATAGGTATTTTCCCTTAATGATGCCATTTCGTGTATAAGGGGTAGTGCAAAGCAGAACAGCACCTTTATATTTCTCTTCTGACATTGAAACCATATTAAATAGAATAAATTCTGCGAATATCACTGTGATTAGAAAGCTGATAAAGCTACCTCCACTGAATTCTAGCTTCGAATAGAGATAGATGGGGCCAACAACTGCAAAAATGAGCATGGGGATGATATATTTTTTGGCAAGAATTAAATCCTTTTTAACAAGATTCAAAACCATTTTGATGTCCTCCTATATAAGCTAGCATTACATTTTCGATAGATGGTCTCTCTACGATGACACCATTCATCTGTTCTAGAATCGCTTCCGGCTTATCTGTAATTCCTTCAAATCCGTATGCTGTTTGGCGCAGCTTTACGAATAATTTCTCCGTATGCTGATTAATCAAATGATTGTCGCCCTTGATTAAGGCATGGCGGTCTAATAGTTCATCCTTACTCTCATTAAATATGATTCGACCATTATCAATGAGGATAAGAACGTCAGCAATCTTCTCTAAGTCAGAGGTTATATGAGTAGAAAAAAATACACTTTTTCCTTCCTCTTTCATAAATTCTAACAGGATCTCCATTAGCTCACTTCGAACGAGTGGGTCTAGGCCGCTTGTTGGTTCGTCCATGATTAATAAATCGGCATGATGAGAAAGAGCCAAGGTAATGGCAAACTTCATGCGCATCCCTTTTGATAGATGAGAAATTTTTTGATCTAATTTTAATTGAAATCGCTTGATATATTGGGAAAATACTGATTCATCCCAGTTACTATAAGCAGGGGCTATGATACTTTTCATTTCTTTTAATGTCATTTCCTCATAGAAATAACCCTCATCCAAGACTATTCCAATCCGATTTTTTATTTGTTGTTCATGTTTTTCTATGTCTTGGCCGTTAAAGCGTATTACTCCTGAATCCTTTTTATAGAGTCCGAGTATTGTTTTTATCGTACTAGTTTTCCCTGATCCATTCGTGCCAATAAATCCAGTAATACAATTTTCTTGTAAGGAAAAATTAATTTGATCCAAACTAAAGCTGTCTAATTTCTTGGTTAAATGATTCACTTCCAAAACATTTTTCATTGTTCTTCATCCTCTTCAAAAAGTATATCCATCATGGCATATAGTTCTTCTTTCTGAATCCCTAGGTTTTTTGCCATATGCCATACCTCTGATAATTTTTTTTCTACTAGGTGCTTTTTCGTTTCCATTAATATATCTACATTTTCTGATGCCACGAATGAGCCTCTACCTGCTTGTGTTACAACAAAACCTTCCTTTTCTAACTCCTCATAGACTCTTTTGGTTGTAAGTACACTAACCTGAAGATCATTTGCTAATGAACGAATGGAAGGAAGCTGTTCTCCTGGCTTTAATTCTTCACGAAGAATAGCCGATTTAATTTGATCCTTTATTTGCTGATATAATGGTTGACCAGAATTATTTTGAATAATAATTTTCATGAGTGTACTCCTTGTTATTCTAACTGTATATTATGATAATACACAGTATACACAGAGTCAACATGCATTACACTTTTAGTAACGATTAACCGGTGTAAGAAGAGATTTTGCTGAGCTTGTTTATCGTACGGTTAATACTAAAATTATAATTGTAATTTTATGTAAATTAATATAATGTATGGTTATTTAAAAGGTACAATGTGTTAATGACTATCTGTTGAAAAAAGATTCATGGAGTTAGTATAGTCTCATGGACACCTCTTAGTTAAATCCTTACAATGAAAACAAGAGGAGATGAGGAACACAAAAAAACGAACAAGAGATACAATGAAGATTTTAAAAGAACAGTGGTAGATCTTTATCACTCTGGTTACTCTGTAAAGGAATTATCTAGCGAATATGGTATTTCAGAAGTCACTATTTACAAATGGATCAAAGAATTTACTCCTCTCGGGAAGCAGGACAATCTATTGCACCTAAAGAGATTGCTGCTATGCAGAAGGAAATGCTTCGATTGAAACAGGAAGTTGAAGAAATGAAAGCGATAGGTAATAATTGGAATGTGATTCGAGGGATGGTTATTAAAATGCATCTCACAAAAAGATATAATGATAATACACTGGAGAAGCTCTCCCAAAAAATCATGGAGGTTTCACAGGACGAAAGATGCTTTGCCGTACAGTTGCTTGAAGAATATAATCGTCTCCTGTTAGAAAAGAAGGCATAGGCTAAAGATTTTGAATACTAGATAAGAAAACCCACAACAGAAAGGAAACATCAGGCATGATTTATGAGCTTCCTGTTCAACAATACGATCGGATTACGGATATTTTTCGCGAACAAATCAATCATCCTATTATTTGGGGAATCATTCATGGAAATAACCAAGGAAAAGTATATGTAGATGATACAGAAAACCCAAAAACAGCATTGATATGGGCAAAATTTGAAATATTTATACTTGGTGGAGACAAGGAGAACGAATCATTTAACAGAAGCCTTGAGTCGTTCATTCGGGAGAGGATTGCACCAGAGAGCTTGCAGATTGGTGACATTTCTTTTCAGCTAGAGTTCGCAGGGGCGAATACGGGTGAAGGAACAGTGATTGATAGGCTGAAAAGCTATCTGCCAAAAGCTTATGGACGTTGTGCTTTCACATTTAATGAAGCGAGGTATCGAGAGCTTGGAAAATGGCATGATCAGACTCCCTTTGGCTACTCTGTAGAAAAAATTACTCCGGAATTAATGGAGAGGGACAAAGAGGGCGTTATTCGAGAAGAGCTGGAGAACTTCTGGGTCTCTCCAGAGGTTTTTTTCGAGAAGGGTATTGGCTATTGCACCATGCAAGGAGATAAGGCAGTTAGCAGTTGCCTTTCTGTTTATGCAAGTGAAGGAAATATTGAGATCGGCATTAACACCTACGATATGAAACATCGGAACAAGGGATTGGCAACACTGGCTGCTCGCGCTGTGCTGGATGAATGTCTTCAGCGGGGGATCACTCCACATTGGAAGACAGAACATTTCCGTTATGCGTCCATAAGACTTGCAAATAAGTTAGGCTTTGAAAACCGTCGGGATTACATGGCGTACTATTTCTTTTATCGAGAACAAGATAATCTTGTCAGCAGTGCTTATTACCAGCTAAAAGAGTTTGGCGATGTCGTTACAGCCAATGACTATGTTAGAAGAGCAAAAGGTATGGGAGAACTGGAAGACTGGCATTGCTTTCTCATCGCTTGTGGCTTTGCTGTGAGTAAAGACACGACTACTGCTCTTTCCTATTTAGAACGAGCTATTGACAAGGGCTGGAGTGATACAAGCGACGTGAAATTTGAAAATGACTTGAAAAATTTGCATGGGTTAAAAGAATGGGAGATTCTGACCAAAAAGTTGTTTTTAACAGAAGATGAATAACGGTACCGGTTATGAAAATAATGATTGAATTGCACGATGATCAGAACGATTTGGGTAAGGAGACTGCCCAAATCGTGAACGCAATCTTCAACTTCAAGGACATCACACATGTGGCATGCAAAGCAGGATAAGAAGGACTTCTTATTAGGAGAGATGCAAATGCAGTCAATGGGTAGGATAAACGTTTCAGAAGATCGAATGATTGTTGCAAACCAGAAGTCAAAGGAAAGAGATTATTGGCAGATGAAGCTGTCAGGAGAGCTAACGGAGTGCCACTTTCCCTACGATCAAAAAAATCAAGAGAGCCCTTGTGAACAAAGAGCTTATGTAAAAAGTGTTGTTGATGGCTTGACTTTTAACCAGCTAATGAAGCTTTCCAATGGCTCTGACATTCGCCTACACATGATTTTGACATCTGTATTGAACGTGCTGTTATACAAATATACGGGCCATACTGACATCATCGTGGTCACTCCGGTCTTAAAGCAGGAAACAGAAGCTGATTTTATCAATACGATCCTTATTCTTCGCAACCAATTAAGAAATGAAATGACATATAAGGAGCTACTCTTACAGACTAGAGAAATGCTGAATGATGCGACGCAAAATCAAAATTATCCGCTTTTATCCTTATATGAACAGATTATGGGGCATTCCGGGTCTGATTATTCAGCTCTCTTTCATGTTGGAATTCTGCTAGAGAACATCCATGATCATAACTACCTACTTTCAAACCAGCCGGAAGTCTTATTCTCATTCCTCAAAACAAATGACAGTCTTGAGCTGGAGATTGCATTTTCGACCGATCGATACCACAGAGCCGGCGTTCAAAGAATAGCTACTCATTACAAAGGACTATTACAAAAGATCTTAGATAATCTTGATACACCTTTGTCTGTCATTGACATGCTAACAGAGAACGAGAAACTACAAATTCGTGATTTTAACGATACGCAAATGGAATTTCCTACAGAGAAAAACTTATATGAGCTTTTTGCGTTACAAGCTGAAAAGACGCCAGATGTAATTGCTGTGGCAGATGACAATCGTCAGTTAACCTATGCTGAGTTGAAAGACAGGGCAACCCAAGCGGCGTATCTATTAAAGAAAAAAGGAATTCAACAAGAACAAATCGTAGGTTTGATGTTAAAGCGTAATATAGATATCGTAGTTTCGATTCTAGCTATCCTGCAGGTTGGCGGTGCATACTTGCCACTCAATCCGTTTCTACCAAAAAATCGCATTCAATCCATGTTAGAGGACACGAATTGCCCGCTTCTCATTACTAATGAGGAGTTCCTTTCTGACAGTTCGCTTATGGCGGACCTCCCAGACTTGGAAGTGCTAAGTGTAACAGAGCTTCTTTCCTATAAGACAAAAGAAGCGGAAGAATTTTGCAAGGTAAATCCATCCAATCTTGCCTATGTGATTTTTACATCTGGTTCAACAGGTAAACCAAAAGGTACGATGATTGAGCAGCGTAGCGTTGTTAATCTTATTTGGGGGCTTAGCCAAGAATTATATGGCACATATTCATCCCCTCTGCGAGTAGCCATGGTGTCGCCACTTGAATTTGATGCATCCATACAAAACATGTTTGGTTCCCTGTTAAACGGTCATAGTCTATTTATTGTTCCAGAGGATGCACGAGTCGAGGGAGACAAATTGGTTGCTTTCTATCGTAAGCACCAAATCGAACTTTCAGATGGCACACCAACTCATCTACGTATTTTAGGGGACTGCTTACACAAAGCAAACACTACCGATTTGGCTCTCAAACACTTACTCATTGCAGGCGAAGCGCTTACGCCTAAGGTTGTAGCGAATTTTGTACGTCATTTCTCAAACAAACCAAAAATACTCAATGCCTATGGTCCAACGGAAACCTGCGTGGATTCCACATCCTGCCATGTAATCTTGGAAGAGGTTGATCGAGTTAACAATATCTCCATCGGGCGGCCACTGGCGAATCAACAGGTATTTATTATAAATGAGAATAATCAGCTTCAGCCAATTGGAATTCCTGGAGAGCTATGTATTGCGGGTGAGGGATTAGCCAGAGGTTACTTGAATCGTCCTGAGCTAACCGAAATGAAGTTTACGCCAAATCCATTTCTTGATTTATTTCCTCAATCTAGTGAACGCATGTACAGAACAGGAGATTTAGCCAGATGGCTGCCAGATGGAAATATCGAATACCTAGGTCGCTTTGATGAGCAAGTAAAAATACGCGGTATGCGCATTGAAATGGGCGAAATCGAAAGCATGCTCCTCACATATTCAGGCATAAAAGAAGCTGTTGTGATTGGTTTGGATAGTAAAACGTCGCAAGAAACCTATCTGTGCGCGTATGTCGTAGCAGATCATACAGTAGTTGCAAGAGAAGTACGTGAGTTTCTTTCGAAGGATCTACCTATCTACATGGTACCTACCTACATAATCCAAGTGGATAAGCTACCCATTACCTCAAATGGAAAGATAAATAAGAAAATGCTTCCTCATCCCGAGGATGTATTTGAACATATGTCCAAGGCACAGTACGTTGCTGCCCGTAACGAGACAGAAGCAAAGCTTGTAGAAATCTGGCAGAATATACTTTCAAAAGACCCGATTGGTGTACACGAGAATTTCTTTGAACTTGGTGGTCATTCGTTAAATACGACGACGCTTGTTTCACGCATCATGAAGATCTTCCATGTGGAGGTTCCCTTACAGGTTATTTTCCAGCATCCGACCATTGAGGAGCTTGCAATCTATATTGATCGGGGCGAAAAAAAGCAGTATCAAGCAATTGATCTTGTAGAAAAACGTGATTATTATCCCGTTTCCACTGCACAACAGCGTCTTTTTGTCATGAATAAATTTGAAGGGGTAAGAACTAGCTACAATATTCCAGGAGCACTAATCGTTGAAGGAGAGCTTGATCAAAAACGATTCGAACAAGCTATTCAGGAATTGATACAACGTCATGAAAGCCTGCGTACGTCGTTTGTTTTCCTAGATGGAGAACCCGTGCAAAAAGTGCAGGAGCATGCCACGATTGACATCTGGTTTCAGGAAACTACGGAGGAGCATATCGATTCGATCATAGACGAGTTCATTCAGCCTTTCGATTTACGTCAAGCCCCTTTACTTCGGGTCGGGTTGGTAAAACTCAACGAATATCGTCATTTGCTACTTTTTGATATGCACCATGTTATTTCCGATGGTGTTTCCATGGCGATTTTGCAGCAGGATTTTATAAAGCTTTACGCTCAAGAAGAGCTTTCTGTCTTGTCCATCCAATATAAAGATTATGCGGCGTGGCAGCGCAAGCATATGAAAAGTGATGAGATAAGGCATCAGGAAGCCTTCTGGTTACAGACTTTTAAAGATGAAATTCCAATTTTGCAACTACCTACTGATTTCCCTCGAACAGCAAAGCAAAGCTTCGACGGTAACCGTGTCATTCAACGTTTCCCAGATTCTCTCGCGAAGCAGTTGAGCGGTTTTACAGAATCAACAGGTACTACTTTGTATATCGTCTTACTAGCCGCTTACAATGTTCTTCTTCATAAATATACAAAACAAACAGAAATTATTGTTGGGTCACCTATTGCTGGACGTGTCCACGCAGATACGGAAAAAATGGTGGGGATGTTTGTCAATACATTGGCGATGAAAAACAGTCTAAACCAAGATAAACCGTTTCGTCTTCTCCTTCAGGAAGTAAAAGAAAATGCCCTGCAAGCCTATCAGAATCAAGAGTATCCATTTGAAGAGCTGGTCAATAAGCTACAGTTGGAACGTGATAACAGCCGTAATCCTTTATTTGATGCGATGCTGATCATGCAAAATATTCCAGCCTACCATACACAAGCGAACTCACTTACCTTTACTCCCTATGAATATAAACACAAAGCATCTAAATTTGACATTACATTTGAAATTTTTCAAGAAAAGAATGGGCTTTTGCTCCACGTAGAATACGTGACGAAATTGTTTAAGCAAGATACCATTGAGAGAATGGTGAATCACTTTTTTGCGATTATAGAGCAGATACTTCGAAATCCAAGCATTAGCATTTCTGATATAGAGCTCCTAACGCAAGCAGAAAAAGATAAGATTCTTTATCAATTCAACAATACGAGAGAGGAGTATCTAAAAGATAAACAGGTTCATCAATTATTCGAGGAGCAAGCGAGACGCAATTCGAAGCAGATCGCTCTTATCTTTGAAAATCAGACATACACGTATGAGTTTGTGAACGAACGAGCGAACCAATTAGCGAGAAAATTACGTGGCTTAGGGATTGGAAAAGAAGATGTGGTAGGTTTACTTTTTGACCGTTCGGTAGAGATGATTCTAGGGATTTTAGCGGTGATGAAAGCGGGTGCTGCTTATGTAGCAATCGATCCTGATTACCCGGCGGAACATGTACACTACATTCTTGAAGATAGCAAAACGCAGGTTTTACTAACGGAAACAAAGCATACCGATACCATTGCTTTTACGGGGCCAATTCTTGATCTTAACGCTGAAGCTCTCTATGAGGGAGATACAGCAAACCTTGAGCCTATATCTACAGCGGACAGCCTTGCTTATATTCTATACACATCTGGTTCTACTGGAAGACCAAAGGGAGTCATGATTGAACATAGAAGCATCGTCAATTATCTATTTGCCATGCAAAAGACCTATCCAATGACAGCCGCTGATGCTTATCTCTTAAAAACCCCTTATACCTTTGACGTATCAGTGCTTGAATTATTTGGCTGGTTCATTTCTGGCGGATCATTGGTGATTCTTGAACCAAATGGACATCGAAATCCTAAGCGTATCCTCCGTGCTCTTGAGTCTTATCATGTAGCACTTATCAACTTTGTTCCATCCATGTTTAAAGTATTCCTCAATTCGATTCACGAAGAGTCAATTGAGGTTCTCAATAAGTTGAAATACGTCTTGGTAGCGGGGGAAGCAATCTCGCACGACCTCGTCGAGCAATTCTACTCTCTTACAAGGAATGTAAAACTTGATAATCTCTATGGTCCTACAGAGGCGACCGTCATCGCCACAAGCTTTCCGCTGAGAAACGCAGGAGAGTATCATACATTGCCGATTGGCAAACCGATTCAAAACGTTCAGGTTTATGTGATGAATGAGTCAATGCAATTGGAGCCAATCGGGATCGTAGGGGAATTATATATTGTTGGTGCAGGTGTGGCGAGAGGCTATTTGAATAAGCCTGAGTTGAATGAACAGACGTTTTTTGCTAACCCATTTGTAGCCAATGAGAGGATGTATCGGACAGGGGATTTAGCAAGATGGTTACCTGATGGAAATATCGAATTTTTAGGCCGAATGGATCATCAGGTGAAAATCCGTGGATACCGCATTGAATTGGAAGAAATCGAAACAAGACTTCGCTCCTATGAAGGGATAGCTGACGCTGTGGTACTAGATAAAGATGATTCACTTGGAAATAAACAGCTAGTAGCATACATCATTACCACAAATTCAATCAATATGAGTGAGATTAAGGAACATTTGAGTAAACAGCTTCCAAGCTACATGATTCCAGCTCATTTCATGACACTGGATACACTTCCCATAACGACCAGTGGAAAAGTAAATCGACGTGCACTTCAGGATGAAGCTCTACTTTTACCACCAAGGAACCAAGAAGGAGAAGAACCCAAGACTGTATTAGAAATGAAGCTTTTGGAAATTTGGAAACGTGTCTTGAAAGTTGAACAAGTAGGGACAAACGAGGATTTCTTTGAGCTTGGGGGAAATTCATTACTTGCTGTTACTCTCGACTTAGAGATGGAGGAAGAGGGATTAATCTCCGATGATCTGGTTGTCTATGAACACCGAACCATCCGAGCATTAGCAGGATTTATCGAACAAAAAGAACCAACCAATGGCGAAGTTGAGACGCCTATGGAAAAATAAAACCTGCGGGCACAAACGATTATTACCTGTTTGTGCCCCTTATTTTTTTATAATGTCATATGTTCGCAAGCTATGTTTTTCTTTGTTAAAGTCGATAACATAAAAATAAGATCATCCGATGTAAATGAAAAAATTGTTTTTTTATTGATGTTACAAAATTACATTTGAACACTACCAAAATACCGTGTATACAGCACGGTATTTTATTATGAATTGATACTAAAAAACTAGAATTTCCTTGTACGAAAAAATAAAAAAATTATAGATTATCAGAAATATAAATGTTATTCTCATAAAAGGAAATATTTGGTGGTGATTTTTATAAATCAATTCTTAAATACGGTATAAGAGCGTTCTCAATTGTTTCTCTTCTATCTATATGGTCTGATGACTATCAAAACAAAATTTGTAAAAAGGAGAGTAGATATCATGAAAGTACATAACAAATTTGTGGCTTCTGTTTTAACGCTGTCCGTTTTAGGTGGTTTAATGGTGGTACCATATTCAGTAGTTGCAAATCCAAGTATCCCAGAGACTATGGAACCAGGAACCATTGTTACGTATGATGAAAATAATGAAATGATTGTCCATAAGTACCAATTTAATAATAATAATGCAAAGCGTTCAGCTCTTATTAAAGAAAATAGGCAAAATCTAAAACTCCTTGAAGAAGAAACGGCAATTTATGAAAAAGTGAAAAAAGATGCAGAATCGTTGCCTGTTTTTTATGTCGACGAGCCAGTATTACCGAAACCTGAACCTGGAATGACTATTTATTATGATGGAATGGGGTTACCTACAAAGATCGTTGATGCTAAAGGCAACTTAGTTGATACCGAGTCCAAAGCCGCTGCTTCTTGGACCCCTCCGAAAAATGGTGTTTACATTTATGGTAAGGATGATAATAAACTCACCATCACAGATAGCTATGTTCAAGGTGAAGGATGGGTATCATGGTATGATGGAATGGGCGAAAAAGGATCGGACAGAAAAGTATTAAAAGAAAAACATTGTGCTACAAAAATGAAATATGACAGACCTGCATACAATACGAAGATCAAAGTGAGGAACTTAAAAAATGATATCGTTGACTATGTATATAAGGCAGATGTTGGTGGCCTTCCTAATGCAGTCCTAGATATCATGCCTGATAAAATGGAAGATGACTTTGATTCTCCCGTAGACAGAAAAAAGAAAACTGGTCGATTTCAGGGAAGGACCTACTACGAAAAGTAGAACAGCTGCTCTTCTAAAATAGCTCATACCAAAAATGTACTTATAACTGATTGATAAGTGTCGAGTTATTTTACGACACTTTTCTCTTTTTCAAAATAAAATGTAGTGTTATTTGTTATATAGGAGGGAGCCAAAAATGAAAAAAATCTTAACTACCTTCATTCTTGTCGTATCTGTAGCGATCAATGCCTGTACTCCAAATACTAGCACCACCAACACTTCGACTGTACCGCCTTCTGACTCAAATGCTGAAAAACATAACCAATCTGAATATTTTTCCCTCACCGTGACAAACAAACAAAATGAAAACCATTTTTATACATACGATATAGATGCAAAAACCATAAAAGAAATGGCCAAAACCCCTGATACTGCTCAATATCCTCTTGGAGCTGTTGACCTAAATACTAAGTCACTCTATTATTCCGAACGTGATTCTACAGGGTCTGACCAACTGGTAAAACTCGATCTTGCTACGAAAAAGAAGGAGAAATTAACCACCAATTTATTTGCAATCAATTATATTATCCCAGTGGGAAATCAAATTATTATAGCCGCTGCCGAAAAAACAAAATCAGCGGTCCAATTAGCTTCATATAACCTACAAACAAAAAAACTATCATTTTGGGTTCCTCCAAATGATGATGATACTTCAGTAAAACATCTAATGTATAATCCATATACAAAAAAGCTGTATGCCACTCTTTATTCTAATCAGGAAGATGAAACACTTACCAGAAAAGCAGCAAAAGAACAAGCACCTGACATTGATGCAGCCACTCATCGTGTCGTCGAATACGATATGAATCAAGGAGAACAAAAAAAACCAAGAGAATTATACAAAGCAAAAGAAGTAATCAGATTATTCTCTGTCTCAACAAATACAGAAGTTGCACTGATAAAAAGTGGCTCTAATGTTTTTAAAGAAAAACAAATGTATCTTTTTTATTTTGATTCAGGCAAAAAAGAGCCACTTGTTATTCCAGAACTAAGTACAATCGAAGAGGCATATTTTGCTCCTGATAAACAAGGTCTTTTCATAAAAGGAAACCTCAAAACGACTTTAAAAAATAATAACATAACCGAAGATGGTCCACCGAATGGACTATTCTACTTTGATCTTAAGACTCATAAAATTAGCGAAATATATTCAAAGCCCGACAGCTATATAAATAATTTCATACTGCTAGAAAACTCATCTAAGTAGCAGGGAGATTGATTGGGAACCCGTATTTGTGTAAGCGTTAGGATGGCTCTCCTCATACATACAAGTAGTCCTCACCATATTTAAGGTGAACAGGGCTATTTGTGTTGTCATTTATAGCTTTCTTAGGATGAAACAGTAGGTCTGTTAGTTTAGTGGGACGAGCGTGCACTAGTATTATTAAAGTGAGTTCATTTCCTTAAAAATTACGCAAACAGGAGGAAACCGTATCATGAAGAAATTAAGTTAAATAGCCCTGATAAATATAAAAAACCCTTGCTAGTGCAAACACGGGGCGTAGGAATGGGCATCCCTACATGACTGAAAGTTCGTGGGCAACTGATAGAAATCCTTTTTCGAATATGATAGTATATCAGATAAAATTGCTCAGGGAGAACATACATGCGAAAAACCATCTTGATAGTTGAAGATGAACCAATATTGCGGGAGATCATGAAGGATTATTTTATAAATGAAGGATATGAAGTGTTAGAAGCGGCAGACGGAAAAGAAGCACTCACGATTTTTCAGGAAAGTGAAGTACACTTGATTATTTTGGACATTATGTTGCCTGAATTGGACGGATGGACTGTTTGCAAACGTATTCGTAAGACATCCAATGTACCTATCATCATGCTGACAGCTCGTGTCGATGAGGATGATACGATCTTTGGGTTTGAGCTGGGGGCAGATGATTATGTGACCAAGCCATACAGTCCTCCCATTTTATTGGCACGAGCAAAAAGGCTTCTGGAGAGTCGCGATGTTTCCGGGCTGGTGGGTGAAGGATTGTCGAGTAGCGGGATTACCATTCATTTCCTGTCCCGAACAGTTACCGTAGAAGGTGTTAAGACCGATTTAACGCACACCGAATTTGAAATTTTAGCTTATTTAATGAGGAATAAAGAGATGATCATCACGAGGGAGCAATTGATCACCAAAATATGGGGGTATGACTTTGCCGGCGATGATCGCACCGTGAATAGTCACATTCGTAATCTGCGCTCCAAACTAGGGGAGAAATCAAAATGTATTACCACAGTCGTACGTTCAGGTTATAAATTTGAGGAGCAAGTATGAAGAGTAGCATTGTATTGAAATTGTTTATCTGGACAACGACTTTATGCTTGTTCATTCTTGCTTCCATTTATGTGGGACAGACCGTTTTCTTCAAACAATTTTACATCAATAAAAAAGTGGCGGATGTCCAAGCGAACCTGGAAACATTCGCACAAGAGTATGGAAGGAACAGCGGAGATGCGCAAGTGACCCAGAGACTGGAGCAAGAATATTATCGCCAACACAATACATGGATCACCACGCTGGATCGTCTGGGGAATATAAACCATGCCGATGATTTTTCCATAGAAGTAAAGCTGTTGCCCGATAAGGACAGCCCCTTTTCCAATCAGACACTCATGATTCCGTTATATGGCTTCATAAATATTGAGGAAATTCGCCAAGGAAACAGCTTTCTTCACACAGGAGCAATGGTTACCATTGAAGGAATCAAGAAAGATAAGGCGGTTGTTCCTTATCGACTTGGGGTGGAATGGGGGAAGGTAACTTTTGAAAATAATCAAATCGCTAAAAAAGAGCACGAGATAATTCCAAAATTTCAAGACCAGGAAAAATCGCTAAAAGCTTTCCCATCCATCTACCTTTTTGGAACCATCACCAAGACTCATCTTCCTGTAAAGAACGAAACACCCCGACTATTATATACAAACCTTGTCTTTATGGACCGGATCAAAGAATTTCAAGCTAATCTTTTACTAAGTCCGGAAAAGATGAAATTGACTATCCCGTGGACGTACCTTGTAGAAGAAAACGATATCAAGTACCAACTGTTTGTCCATCCCATCCAGAACAAGGACGGGAAGCCAGTCTATATTTTTGCTATGACATCGCTGCAGCCTGTTGATGAAGCAATCAGCATGATTAAAGAATACTATGTGTATCTCATTTTATTTGTACTGCTCCTCATCTTGTTGAGTTCGTTCTACTATTCGAAGCAGATCGCGAGGCCTTTGCTACGGATCAACCATACGACTAAAAGGATTGCAACCCTAGACTTCTCAGAGAAAATTCCCGTTGTGTCCAAAGATGAGATCGGAGACTTATCACATAATATTAATATGCTCTCTGATCGGCTACACTCCTACATCGAACAACTGCAGCAAGATATTGAGAAAGAGAAGCAATTGGAAAATACGAGAAAGGAGTTCATCTCAGGAGTATCGCATGAGTTGAAGACTCCACTCAGTGTGATCCAAAGCTGCCTGTCGATCCTAAAAGATGGAGTGGCGAGCCATAAGAAGGATTATTATTTCGATGCGATGGAAAATGAAGTGAGAAAGATGGATATGCTCATTGTGGATATGCTGGATCTTGCTAAATACGAGTCCGGAACGTACAAGATGAAAATGGAGTTGTTTCCATTAGATGTGGTGATTAAGCAGATTTGTGAGAAATTACAGCCAGAAATCGAGAGCAAACAGTTGCATTTGCATACCGAGCTTGTTCCGATCAAGGTAGTGGCCAACCAGTTGCGCATCGAGCAAGTTCTTGTCAATTTCCTGACCAACGCTATTCGTTACACGCCTGATGGGGAAACCATCATGATTTCGATCGGCGCAGAACAGGATATGGCAATCGTTTGTATCGAAAACAAAGGAGCTCATATACAAGAAGAGCACCTTGAGAAAATATGGGATCGATTTTATCGAGGGGAGTCTTCCCGCCATCGCTCCACAGGTGGAACCGGGCTCGGTCTTGCCATCTCTAAAAAGATTTTGGAGCTCCATGACGTACCTTATGGCGTTTTCAATACGGAAGATGGCGTTATGTTTTACTTCCATCTCCACAAGTAAGTATAAGTCAACACCCAAGTGCAGAACCCGCTTCTGCGCTTTTTTTGTTTTCTTTCCGTTTTAGCGTATTCTTTAATCCATTTCGATTTCTTCTGCACTTTATCTTTATCTCTTTCTATTATCATCTCATTGTGAGCAAGAGAATGGAGCCTTGCGGATGTAAGTAAGAGGGAGAAAGGAGTAGGAAGTGATCGTCAAAAAGAAATTTATTTATATGGTATTGCCCGTATTTGTCATCTTTATTGTTGGGTTATTATACAGCAATCCTAACAACAGTGATGCAAGCGACAGTTATGTAAACAAGAGCTATGCCAATCCTCAAGTCTATAAGATTGTCATTGACCCGGGACACGGTGGAAAAGATCATGGCGCAAAGAGCGTAAGTGGTCAAGCTGAAAAGGATTTTACTCTGCAACTGGCACGAAAGGTAAAGGAGTTATTGGAGCAAGATTCGCGCATGAAGGTGTACTTGACCAGAAGCGATGACAGTTTTTTATCCTCGATTGATCGAAAGAGACCGGAATTTGCCAATCAGATGGGCGCAGATTTGTTTCTTTCCATCCATGGGAATACGTATACAGATTCCACTGTTTCGGGTACAGAAACGTACTATTATCGTCCCGAATCTCTTCCGTTTGCTGAGAGCATACACAAGCACGTGATAGAAGCGACCGGATTTCGGGATAGAGGGGTGAAAAAGGAGGATTTTTTCGTTGTCAAAGACACGGAAATGCCGGCAGTACTGCTTGAAGTAGGGTATGTAACGAATCCGATGGAGGAGCAAAAACTGTTGAAAGAAGATTTTCAATATCGCATTGCCACTTCGATTATCGAGGGAATTCAAGATTATCTATCAAACACAAGAGAGGAAGACTGACATGAGAAATAAAACTTTTGCAATTATGCTGACGGGGGTCATCGCATTATCCTTGGCAGCGTGTGGAAATCAGGCAAATGAGCAAGCAATGGGTTCAGTGACTCAAGAAAGCAAATCTGCTCCCACTATAGCAGAGCATTCGTATAAAACCACGTTTCAAACAAGTGTATTTTTAGGGGATTCTATCATGGAAGGACTGTCCTTCCATGATGTTTTGGACGAAGCTAATGTTAGTGCAGGTGCAGGGAAAACAGCCGAATTTGCCTTGGAAGATGTCAACGATCTGGCGAAAAGAAACCCGAAACATGTCTTTATTCAATTGGGATCGGATGACATCCTGTGGCCGACAGATGATCCCCTGAAATACTCGTATAAGCATTACGCAAAATTAATCGACAGCATCAAAGAAAGACTTCCTAAAGCAAAAATAACGATCTTATCGGTAACCCCGGTTACTGTGGAAGCGGAGCAGAAAGAACCCCGTTATCAAAAAATTGCAGAGTACAACAAAGGATTACAAGAGCTTGCTGCCGAGGAAAAAGTAGCGTTTGTCGATTTGTCTCCGATCTTTACCAACAGCCTCGATCTGTATGATAAGGACGGCATCCATTTCAACGAGAAATACTACAAACTTTTGCTGGACTTATTAAAAGGCTACGTAAACTGACATGCTGAAATTTTTAAATGACTGCAGGTCAGGAGGTGACGAGCGTTGGTATTCAGCAGTCTCATCTTTCTATACTATTTTTTGCCGATAACGATTTTACTCTATTTTTTAGTACCCACAGCTCTGAAAAATGTGATTCTCTTTGCCGCCAGTCTGGTGTTTTATGCGTGGGGAGAACCTGTATACGTATTCCTCATGCTCTTTTCAACCGTCTTTGATTATGCAAACGGACTATTGATAGACAACTTCAGGCACCGCAAAGGGATTAGCAGAGCTGTTTTTATCTGTTCGCTTGCCGGAAGCTTGGGCATTCTCGGGTTCTTCAAATATAGCGGATTTGTCGTGGACAATCTCAATCACTGGCTTGGCCTGAATTTGCAAGCTACAGAGCTTCCACTTCCGGTGGGAATTTCATTTTATACATTTCAAACGATGTCTTATATCGTAGATGTGTACCGTAATCGAGTGCCTGTACAAAAAAATATCCTGTCCTTTGGGCTTTACGTGACGATGTTTCCACAGTTGGTGGCAGGACCGATTGTTAGATACAGCGATATTGCCAAGCAACTATCCTTTCGAAAAGTGACGTTGGAACGATTCGGCGAAGGAGCGGAATTGTTTATCAGAGGACTTGCCAAGAAAGTGCTGCTTGCGAATAACATCGGTATTCTGTGGACGAATGTGAAAGCGATGCCTGCAGAAGAAGTCACAGTTATTTCCGCCTGGCTTGGAATTATGGCCTTTAGTTTTCAGATTTATTTTGACTTCAGCGGATATTCGGATATGGCGCGCGGTCTAGGAAAAATGTTCGGCTTCGATTTTATGGAAAACTTCAAGTACCCTTACATTTCGAAAAGCATAACGGAGTTCTGGCGCAGATGGCATATTTCTTTAGGCACCTGGTTTCGGGAATATGTGTATATATCCCTTGGAGGGAACCGGGTAGGCATGCTGCGGCAGTTCATCAACTTGTTTGTAGTCTGGTTTTTAACTGGTCTATGGCATGGCGCGAGCTGGAATTTTGTGATTTGGGGATTGTATTTCGGAGTGTTGATCATGATTGAAAAATGGATTCTTTTAAGCTGGCTGCAAAAGTCGCATGCCTTTGTCGGGCATGTCTACACGCTTATCTTCGTGATTGTAGGATGGGTATTCTTTGAAGTCGAGCATGTTTCTGACGCCTGGACATTCATCCAAACGATGTTTGGATTCGGTTCGAATGACGTATATGATGATCAATCGCTTT
Source organism: Brevibacillus sp. 7WMA2 (assembly GCF_010748895.1). Classification (NCBI taxonomy): domain Bacteria; kingdom Bacillati; phylum Bacillota; class Bacilli; order Caryophanales; family Paenibacillaceae; genus Brevibacillus; species Brevibacillus sp. 7WMA2. Next base: position 1,939,368 of record NZ_CP048799.1, on the reverse strand, counting down.
ACTACCTGTCCAGCAATTTGATTCTTTTGCTTTTGTTGGCCTTGTGCGCAACACCATTTCCGAGAAGGGCTGTTTTGTACGTGAGAGAAAAATTCCATTGGGCAGGAGGTATTGCTGTTTTTACTATGCATTTCCTTTTCCTGCTTCTGACCACTGCTTTCTTGGTCAATGATACGTACAATCCTTTCTTATACTTTCGATTTTGAAGAAGGTGGTTTTTCTGAACAGATCTAATCATTGGTATCCGCACATACTTGCGATCCTGTTGATCGTTTTTTTATGCGGCATGTTGGTATGGAACCTTTTGACTCCAGATAAGCTCTTTTCGGAATCGGAAAACCGGAGCTTGGAGCAGCTAGCGAGCTTTTCCTCACGCAATCTGATGTCGGGCAAGCTTGCTTCCAATGTGGAGAAGTACATTGCTGACCAATTTGCGGCAAGGGATTTTTGGATCGGTTTGAAAACGGATGCGGAACGAGTTATCGGGAAAAAGGAGAGCCACGGGGTTTATTTGGGTAAGGACGGATTTTTTCTGCAAAAATTTACGCCGCCAACAGACGAGAATCTGAAGGAAAAGGTAGCAGCAATCCATGCCTTCGATGACTCCACCCCCGATCTTCGAAAATACGTGATGTTTGTTCCCACGGCTCAGAGTGTGTTGGCCGACAAGCTCCCTTCCAATGTCTCGGATAATGGCGAGCTCGTGTCCAGAGGCAAGGTCCAACGATCTCTTCGTGAAAATATTCATATTGTTGATGTGTATCCAGCGCTTTTTGCCAATCGGGAGCAATCCATTTTTTATAAAACGGATCACCATTGGACTACCAATGGCGCTTACTATGCCTATCAGGCGTTGGGCAAGCAGATGGGGTTTGAGCCGAAAATAAAAGAAGATTTCCGTATTGAAACAGTGACGAATGGCTTCTACGGTTCCCTGTATTCCAAGAGCGGTTACAGACACATGAAGCCCGACAGCATTGAGCTATATTTACCAAAGGATAACGGTAGATACAGCGTAGAGTATGTTGACGAACAGCAACGGTCGGACTCCCTGTATGTGATGGATAATCTGAAAAAGAAGGACAAGTACACCGTTTTTCTCAACGGGAACCACGGCCTGATCAAAATAGCAACGAGCAATCGGAAGGGCAAAAAACTGCTGGTTATCAAAGATTCCTATGCCAACAGTTTTCTTCCCTTTTTAACACAGCATTTTCAAGAAATATATGTCGTCGACCTCAGATATTATGAGGGGAATATCAAGAAGCTCATCCAGGAGCAGCAGATTCACGACATGCTGTTGCTATACAATGTCCAGACGTTTTTTGAAGATCCGTCTATCCAGGTCTTAACAGAACAGGCGGAGGAGAGAGGGGAGTAGAATGGAAGGAATTTATTCTAGCATAGGTTGTGGTTGCAGGAAATGGTTGTCTGCATTCCTTGCTTGCACAATTCTGTTTTGTGTGATGACTGGTTGTTCTAGTGAGGGAGAAGATACCTCCATTCGTACAGCGATCGAGGTCGGAGAACACATCAAGCAAGCCGTGAATTTGGAAAAAATGAAGCAAGGTGATATGGCTAAGCTGCAAAAGCTTTATCACATTGCTCCTGAGGAGGTCGAGGACTTTATCCTATTTACCTCTTCATCTAATGTGGAGGCGGACGAACTCTTGGTACTGAAAGTGAAAGACCTGAATCAGGTGGATGTCGTCAAAGAAAATGTGCAAAAACGAATTGAGGCCCAAACCCTCAAATTCAGAGACTATCGCCCGGAAGAATATCATCTCGTTGAAAAACATGTTTGGAAGGCGAAGGGCCAATTTGTTCTGTTTGTGGTCTCCAAAGAAGCTGATCAAATTGATCGTGCATTTGAAGAGGTTTTCAATAATGAATGACCAATGTCTACTTTAAGGGGTGCACTTCAATAGGTTTATGGTTAGCATAGGGCTTTTTTTATTTTTTGATCATAAATAAGGAGATGAAACTATGAAAATTAGTGAGATTGCCAAACAATGTGATGTTGTACACGAGCTGGTTTTAAACATTAAAGAGAATGACAAAAATCCGTTCAATATCTATTTCCCTGATCTAACGTAAATTGACTGAAATAATGAAAGATGATAACATTCTGAATAATTATGGTAAATTACGGAAATAGGGGGTCGTTTGATGAAAATATATATTATATTTGGAGCTAGCAAAGGTTTAGGAGACGCTTTTGTTAAAGGCTTACCCAGTTCTGGTGATCAGGTATGGATTGTGTCCAGAAGTAGGCCCAGAAGCTTAGACTTACATGACGGAGTTCAGCGAATATGGCTGGAAGCCGATTTATCGCAGCAAAATAAAATAAAAATGATTACGGATACTCTTCAACATGAAAGAATTGATGTCCTGATATACAATGTTGGGGTGTGGGAAAAAGAAGGGTTTGAAGATCATTATGACTTCGAACAGGACGATCCAGAAGATATTGCTACTATCATTCATACAAACATAACATCCACGATTACTTATATCCAAGCCTTGTTGCCAAATCTAAGAAGATCAGAAAGTGGGAAGATCATCCTAATTGGATCGACTGCTGGGTTAGATAATACAAATAATTCTCAAGTATCTTTTGTGAGTTCTAAATTCGGGTTGCGAGGCATAACCAATGCTTTGCGAGAACATGTCAGAAAAGATGGAATTGCTGTTACTTGCATCAATCCAGGTGAACTAGCAGCAGAAATTCCATATGAGGCTGGTGCCGAAAAAGCGATTTCTGAATATAACGGTACACGGATTCCAGTCCAGGATATTGTCTCTTTAGTCAAATGTGTTGTGAACTTGTCAAAGGTTTCGTGTGTCAAAGAAATTCATGTACCAGCTATGACAGATTTAAATGCCTGACTCAATCTAACACGACAAATCAACATAAATATCTTACATTTTTTGGTAGCAAAATATATCTAAAATACACCGTAATCTTGTAAATTAAGATCGCGACATCAGCGCGATCTTTTTCATTTTAGATGTTTTCTTTTTGAAAGGACTATTGTTTTCCAGCGGATCAGTAGGCGGTGGTTTTTGGGACATGTACGAGAGTGAATTGAAAAGCTCTCCTTCATTTAATAGGAGAGCTTTGTAGAGCCTATCTTCTATAAACTTTATACACTATTTCATCTTCTCCATCGAGAAGCAGTTTAATATAACCACCGGTGAATTGGGAATCAGCTCTCATGTACCATGTTTGATTATAGGGATTTTTATATACCTCTAAATGTGAGTTGCCTGATATCACTACATATGAAATATTACGCATAGAATACAAAGGCACTGGTTGTCCACCTGGAACTACAAAAAGATCTCCAGTTCTTATTTGTGCTTTAACAATCTGTTGCTCTTGAGCGGAATCTAAAGTAGCCGCAGACGCGAAACTACCGCCAAATCCACTCATAAGTCCTAAGGCTAGGGCACCAACAACAAATTTTTTAAACATTTGCCTCAACTCCCTAAAAATTATTTTTTGTTACAACACAAATAATTCTTTGGTAAAAAGGGATATCCTTCCATATATGGTTAAGTTAACAATTTGGACACAAAGATTTATTGTTATTTCAATATATGGTACAAACATAAAAATCGAAAATATTTTATTGGACGAGTGAGAACCTTTTTTTTATGGCTTCGTTTAACTAACGCCTTCATGGAGATCAACGAATTGACAGAGAAAAATACTGCTATGTAAAACAATTAGCAGCCTCCTTTTTCTACTGTTGATCCAATTTTATAGGATGGTGCTAGTGAAAAATCCATTATTCTCTCCTACATAAACAAAAATAAATTAGAAATATGCAGTGAATTGACTAGAAAATTATTTTACGATAACATTTGATTGATTGTTCGAAAAATTGATTATTGAATCGAAAATTCAAGGGAGAGCTTTTATGTGAACAAAAGAAGTGAAGAACAGTATAGAAGCACAGCAACATGAATGGAGAAGAGAAGCGATCGTTCATCGCTTACGCAAGACGTGATTTAAAGTAGGCTCATCATACATAAGTAGGTGAAAATAGATGACAACATCAAAGATATCATTGAATGGACAAAAAACAGTTGTTGGATACACCAAAATGATTGGTATTTTTTTATACGGTGGATTCGGAATAGCAGGGTTTGTTCTTGGTTTTTTTCTTCCTCAAATAGCGGCATGGGCTTTAACACTTCCTTGGGTCCCATTCCGAGGAATTTTAAAACTCATCAATTCCTTTCAAGGATTCTGGCCTACTATCGTGTTGGCAGTGATTGGTTTACTTGCTGGTTTGGTGTTTGCTTACATAGTTGTTAAAGAATCTCTTATCCTAACGATTACGAATCAGGAAGTACAATTAGAGAAGGATGAGTATAAGCAGACGATTGCCTTAAAAGACATTGATACAGTTTTCTTGGATGGAAAACAATTGGTCATGCTCGATAAATCAGGATATGAGCTTGTACGAGAACAAAGCGATGAATCAGCTATCAAAATAAGTGATGCCTTTCAGAAGCATGGTTATCCTTGGTCTTCAGAAGGGGACCCGTTTAAAGACGAGTATCGGCGCTGGGTCCTTGATACCCCCGATATATCAGCATCTGCCAATGCTCTAATGAAGGCACGAGAAATAGCTTTGGAGAAGAAAGAAAAGGAAGATATCAGAGACCTTCGCAATGAACTTGCAAAGCTTGGCTACATTGTACGCGACGAGAAAACAAGACAATACTGGCGTAAAGTACATAAGGATATACAGAATCACTGAGGACTTTTATCTAGTGAAGAAAGTCGTTTTCTATGAATGTAGAAGACGACTTTTTTGTAAACCTAATCGTTTTATTTTTACTAGGTGTTGACCTACTAAGAACCAGGTAAAATGATCTAATTTCTATATATAAACTCTCTATTTTATGTGGTTACTAGCTTGTTGGCCTTTCACTACATCGAATCGAATGGGGAAGTTGTTAAGAAGGTACATGCTTCTCTAAAGCCGGGTGGTGCTTTCATTTTTCAGTTGAGCATCCTATAATTTACTTCGTGAAATGAACAGGATTGGTACCTTGATAGAAAAACCAAGTCGTGCTGGTCAGCAGTATTCCTATCATCATAAATGACAAATCTGTCTCGCTTTACATAGGGTCTGGGAACTTAAGGGAAAACAAAAGGAGTTCTATGGCGTAGTATATTCTTTGTGAAGATCTTACTCTGTTCTCAGACCATTTACATCAATCTTAATAGAAAGTTATGTTAGTTGCACTAACATAGCTCTGGTAGGTGATTTAAGAGGATGTGCTGCTCACGTTCGATATCATGTTATGTGGAATAAGCTAGAGCCTACTCTTTTTACTGCCTATTTACTGGTAATTCATTACGGTAATTTTATTGTAAGAATAGTGAATGCTATTTAAATCAGAAGTTTTTAAATTAACTAAAAGTAAACGTTTGCTAATAAACAAGCTATAATGAGGGCGTATTATCATTCTTCATCATTTGAAAACTAGATTTTTGGCATTATTTCATACTAAACCTGATTAAAAGGAAGTTGATATCATGGAGATTCTTAAGGGTACGATACTACTATTATTTGTACTAAGTCTGTTTTCCCTTTTTAGTTTTAAAGCACCCAATGGAATGAAGGCTATGGGGGCTTTAGCAAGTGCGGCAGTTGCTAGTTTTTTAGTTGAAGCTTTTCAGCTATACGTTGGTGGCGATTTAATCGGTATACCATTTTTAAAGGAGGTTGGCCAATCTTCCGGTAGTCTCGGCGGAGTAGCTGGTGCAACTTTGGTTGCTTTAGCGATGGGTGTATCACCTGTTTATGCTATGCTTGTAGGGGCTTCTGTGTTAAATTTTGGATTGCTGCCTGGATTTATTGCTGGTTACCTTATATCATTTTTAGTAAAACAAATTGAAAAACGCGTACCAGAAGGATTAGATTTAATTGCTTGTATTGTAATTGCGGCACCATTAACAAGATTAATTGCAAAAGGAATGGACCCGATTGTAACAGTAACATTGAAGCAAATCGGTGCAGTTATTACATCATCAACTGATGCCAATCCAATTATTATGGGAATTATTCTAGGGGGAATTATTACAGTCGTTGCAACTGCACCGTTAAGCTCAATGGCATTAACAGCATTGCTCGGATTAACAGGGTTACCGATGGCAATTGGTGCCTTGGCGGTAACAAGCTCATCCTTTATGAACTATGTTTTCTTTAAACGAATGAAACTCGGAGATAAGCGTACAGTAATTGCCGTTTCGATTGAACCATTAACGCAAGCGGATCTCATTTCAGCCAATCCAATACCGGTATATGTAACGAATTTTATTGGTGGAGCAACGGCGGGAATTATTATTTCAATGTTTGATCTGATTAATAATGCAACCGGAACTGCAACGCCAATTGCAGGACTTATGGTTATGTACGGGTTTAACGATCCAATGAAAGTGACATTATGTTTCTTATGTATTATGGTATCTGGTATTCTTTCAGGATATATTGGCTCACTGTTATTCAAAAATTACCCAATTCGTACAGCAGAGCAAATTCGTGGTACGGACGGAAAAGCAATAGATGCGGCAGCTTCGTAAATGAATGGATTAAAATCGGACCAAAATACTAGTAGCGCTTCATGCAACAGATAACGTGGACCTGAAGCAACACTAACAGGTCGTGGTCTGCAAGAAGGGGATTTTTACATGGGCACATACGAAACTAAGGCAATTACACGTAAAATCAAGTCGATTAACCGATGTACAGGATATCTTGTCCCTCAAAGGATAGTAATGCGATAAATGAGACTTACAGTTTTTAAAGACGAAGTTACACTAGTAAATTCGTTGAAATTAACTCAATTAGGAGGTTGTCCCTATCATTTTATTCCTTCTTTTCATAGTATGTAGCATACTCTCGGAAAGAAGGTGAAAATATGGTAGAAGTTACTTGTATAGATGAAGTAAATGGCCAATTTTTCCTAGTTGTCACAGCTGCTGGTGTGACAATTCGAACACCTATTAATGAAGCATTAGCAAACTTTCTGCTATCGCTAGGTGTACCGCGTTGCACATAATTTTGGTTTAACTATTTCTTGCTTTAAAAAAAAGAGTGAAGGAATGACTGTTTTGGGACAAGTGCTCCAGTGATAGAAGGAGGGGTTGTCCCTTTTTTTTATCCGCAGCTTGTTACCTTGTGAAGTAGCTTGCAAGCATTTTCCATCCTGCTTTAGTAAAATAGGTTTTATTATAAGCAATTATAGGAAGCAGAAAAACGGGCTAACAAAACGTGTAAAGGGGCGCGCTATTTCCTGGGACATAAGTATGAGTAAAAATGTGGGTGATAGGGAGGCTCTTTACGTATAAATAGATCGTTTCGTCAGGGAGTTAACTTAGGTGGTATTACTTATGCAGGCATGATAGAGGCTTATAAATTACTAAGAAAACCATTCTCGGACTTTATAAGAGAATACACCCCTTCAGCAGTCAATGGAAAACCTTATGGGTTACCGCTGAGCGTTAGGGGTGCATAGATTACGGAAAAACGGGTTGAAGTCTATTTAGTTGGTAATAGAATCTAATTTACTCTTCAAATCAGTTACGTATTCAACGATTTCGTTGTCATCTAATTGTTGCATTGTTTCATAATGGTTATACATTGTTTTTACATCTTCTAGCCAAGTTTGATATTCTTCATTTTCTTGGCTGCGGCTACTTGTTACTAGTGAATCCAGGATAGCAGCATCTTGTTTAGTAACATGACTGAGATTACCTACAATCGTATTAAAAAACTCTACTACTTCTTCCTTATCTATTTTGTCTGATTTTTTTAATAGACGATCCAGATCAGATAGAGACTCATCTAAATCAATTAATTTTTCTATCATATCTTCTTTTAGACCCTGTCTGTCTAATTCTCTTGCTGCTGTATTGACATTTTCTGCAAGGTGGCTCGGAAGTAATGTTGCTTCTACTAGTAAATTTGTTTGTTTAACGCCAGACTTTTTCGTGTATTCGTAGGTGTCAATTTTATCAATTCTGTAAGAAGAACCTTTATCTATGATTAGTTCGGATTCTCCTTGATAGGTGGCAAGATCACCAAAAATATACGCAGCATGCGTTCCTTCTGGAATATTTATTTTAAATAAAACTGTTTTCGCATCAAACGATTCACTAAAATGGTTCGCTACTGAGGTACTAAGGAAAGCTTTTTCTTCTCTAATGGAACCTTCTAGCTGATTTTTCAATTTCTCTACAACATTTTCGTTTTTAAAATTAGTTGTTATGTCAATACCTAGCGCATCTTTTCCCACTTTTCTATAGACAGTTCCTGCTTCTGAGAGAGGGGACTTAGCTAAAGCCTTTGACATATCTCTTACTTCTTTAATCTTATCTAAAGGCAAATCGTTCTCTCGTAGTCCTTTATTGATCGTTTTATAATTTTGCGTGGTATATAATTGGATGGCAGATTTTTGTTCAGGCTTGAGCTTTTGACTATAATCCTTATACATTTCTTTGTACCATGTGTCAGCCGCTGTTACGTTTTCCTCGAAGTCTTTTCGCTCTGGCTGTTTTTCTGGTGCATCTACGCTCTTATTTATTTCTTCAAATCCATTTTTATTCATTTCATCCATGTACTTGAACATTTCTGGCGCATAAGTCTTTAATACCGGCTGATAGGTTGGTTCATAATAATATGAAAAGGCTTGTGCAAACACTTCGCGAAAGCCATCGATGTGTTCTTTCACATATTCGGAATCAAACTTCCCCTCATGAGTTGGTAAATGGGATAGGAGTAATGCGCTTGCATCCTCGTCTGCTTGTACACGATCTAAAGCATCTATAAATGCTTCATTGACAAAAGTTTTTTCTTCAAACGTATCACGAGCGATTGCTTTTCCGAATTCATAATAAACTTCTTTGCTTTTTGTGTGGCTATCCGAAAACTCTTCCGTATGAATAATCAGAGCTGGTTCCTTCCCGCCAATTGAAAAGACAACATGAGAATCTAAGGATACTTCATTTCCTTCGCTATCTTTTATGTTTTTGTCTTTTTCACTGATTTTTTCGACTAACGGATTTTCCGCAATACTTTTTTCGGTCAGATGAATTTTTCCTCCCGCTTTTTCATACATTTCCAATGCTTCTGGTGGAAGTTTTTTTAATAGTTCTTGGGTATCTTCTAAGCGTCGCTCATCTTCCTTGTTACCTTCTGCTTTTACAATTCCTTTTATGACTTCCTTCATTCTTTCTTCTCTGGCTTTTTTCTCTCGCTCTTTCTTTTCTTTATCTTCTTTGTTTTTCTTTTCTTTATCCTCTTTCTTTTTAACTTCTACATCATGTATTCCATTTGCTGCATAAGTAATATGGGAAAACGCTGGAGAAGCGGCTGTTAAAGCTAACAGCATAGTAGTTGTACTCAAGACTTTCAACATTTTATTTCTGTGTGGCATCTAAATTCCTCCTTACAGGTAGTAAATCTTAAAAGATAATAGTGTGTTGAATAGGCAGTAAAAAATAGATCATCGTCTATCTATGTGCGCTACAGTAAAAGAAAAAAACCCTCTTTTTTAGTAAGTCTAATATGTGATTACTATGTAAAAGAGGGCTATTTTTGATATCTATGGTATAGAGAGAGGAGAATGTATCAACTTCGTGTTCAGTTCATTGTCCTATATGATCGACAACTTAACTTTCTTTCACTAGTTTTACTTCCCACTTTTGATTATCAGTGTCTTTGTAATCACGTACCTGAATGTTGGACCCGTTTGAAGTGCTTGAACCATCTACATCTAGCACTTTAGTAGGGTCTTTCTTATTTTTTAAGATATAGAAGTCATTATCAATCCATTCGGGAATCCAAAAATGTTCGGGTTTTCCTTCAAACGCTGTAGCAAATACATTAGTGGAATCCTGATAAGCATTCCAAGCCATAATTTTATCGTTATTCTCTAAGCTTCGAATCACATAGGCTTGATGAGAGTCATCATATTCTAACTTCCATTTTTGATTATCCCCATCGCTCTTTTCCCACACTGTGATATTATTATCGTTTCTATTCCAATCAACTAGACTTGTATTCTTTAATGCTGTTTTAATTTGATAGGTTCCATCCTCAATTACTCTGTTGGGTACTAATGCACCATTTTCATTAAAATAATATCTTTTCCCATCTATCGTTTGCCAACCAGTTTGCATCACGCCAAATCTATTGTAATATTTTTCTCCATCAAATTCTTCCCAACCAGATACCTCAACTTCATCAATAGGCTCATCATTATTCGGCTTGATTAGAATATTCATTCGAGCATGCAGTTGGACGTCATAGATATTTTCTGATTCCATATCTTCTAATTGTTTTTCTATATTTTCAGCAGTTTCTTCATCAAATACCAATTTAAACTCATCTATACTTTTATTGTCGTAATATAAGGTTCCATCCTTGTCCTCAAAACCAAAAGCTAATTGGAGCGCTTCTCCTAATGTAACATCTGGCTTCGTTTGTTCGGTGTAGTCGTCAGGATCAACAGCAGCTACTCGTCTTTCTGTCTCTGAATCATCTGTTTTTAAGATCAATCGAGCAGTAGTTTCCTCAATTTGAGGGATAATATGACTCCATTGCTTCTCTTTATCAACTGATACTAATTTTGTTTTAGGATCAATTACTCCTACATAACCGGAAACCTGATTTGTTTGCAAGCGCATTTGCTGTGTTTGCTCTAGTTTATCAAGCTGATCTTTATTGATTGTAATAGGGCTAGAACCGAAATCGTCTTTGGTTTGTAGAGAAATAGCTGCTTGGTTTTTATTTGGATAAAAACGGTCCGGTAACACTACATTTGCTAGTTGGTTTTCTTTTGCTTTAATTGTTGAAATGGTGTCGTTATCTCCTAGCACGAGTGAGGTAGTAGGTGCTGCATCATAAATAGGTGCCGTACCACTATTCACATAGCGGATATTCGCATTAAAATAGGCAGCCTCTCCTGCGTTTAGGCCTAAGGATTTGGACCAGTTTTTCCCTAAACTCTCAGAACTTGAACGATCAATGGTTACGGTCTGTGAATTGCTGGCGCTCAAATTAGTAGATACACTTCCACCAAAATTAAAGAGGGAAGCGTGGACTTCAGCTCCAACAGAAACCTCTATTGAATTAGTATTGCTTGTAGAAGTACTTCCACTGATTGAACTACTTGTATTCCCGCCATTTTCTAGCGTTTCATGTCTATTTTTCGAGATAATAAATTTCTCCATATGAACTTGTAAATTAGGATATGCAGCAAGCAATGGATTTCTCACTTGTACCTGTTTATCAATCATTCCTGATACTTTGGCAAAATCACTATACGGATCGGAAGCGGTACTCCATTTCAATGGAGATGATTTATATTTCGTTAGTGGAGCACCAGATTTCGTGCGTTTTTTTCCATGGACTTTTTCAATCCAAGGCATCAGGATAAGTTTTTTATTCTTAACATCCAAGGTGTATCCCTCAACTTCTAAGGAATCAGGGATGCCGTCACCGTCACTATCTTCAACTCCGTCGTCAGAAGCTGAAATACTTCTTTTTTTTCTGCTAGATTCATTCTCTGGTTGATTCTTTATGTCAGGAAGCAGTAGATTTCCCTCTGGAATGATTTCTTCCCTTCCTTGTGGAGTAATCCAGTTAAGCTGTAAGCCAAATTCGTTAGCGGAAGCGGATTCTGGCTGATAAGTGATTTTTACTTTATAAAGCTTCCCTTTTTCTAATTCGATTTTTTGCGTAGAGGAGGAGTGATCGATGACTTGTTGATCATCTATCCATAGCATGGTGTGGTCATTATCAGACGTGGAGAACGTATATTCACCTGATTTTTCTACCTTAATAAATCCTTTCCACATGGCAGATTGAAACTGTTGCAATTCCTCAGGCAACATGTCATCTAGTTGATCGCTGTCAATGGATAAATCGCCTGTCTCTGAATTCGAGATCAGAGCAGTCTGTTTTAATTCTTTATCATTAAAATAGTAGCCTATTAAGCCTTTAAAACTAGCATCTGGTGTAGTTACTACTTCCTTTTCGTGTGAAGCCGCATGTGATATTTCTGGATAGGTTGCAAATTGACCGAGAAGGGCAGTTGCCATCAAACATTTATACATGTTAGGTAACTTCATGGTATCATCTCTTTTCTGTGGAGTATTTGAGTGTTACGGTTTAATCCAAGTATATTTTCTCAAAGTCGTACGTCTTTGAAATCATACCTAGCAATAAGGAAAAACGTGCGTAATGAAGAGAAAAACCTCCCTTTTATCAATAACAAATTTCACATTGGGATAATTTGTTTTTATTTTTAATGAAAACATTTTATCATTTGGTTTTCTGTGAATTGAATAGCGAAAAATATATTTGTCAAAGTTACTTTTAGCCGTTCATTTGTAAGAAAAAAATCACGATAAGCATAGAAATCTGAACGTAAAATTGTGGAATGTAGGATCATGTAGAAAAGCTATGCAATGCCGATGTTCACGAGTGCATGGCATACACTAAATGAGGAGAGTAAGGGGGAATAAGTAAGCGTTTTTTAAAAGAGCGTATTCAGATAGAAGACAAGATTGGTAAGGGCGTTCATAATGTTTTTCCTTTCAATCAATAGATGAAAGCGTGAACAAAATAACTAATGGATAGATAAGAAGTGGCGGGGAGTGAGAGCTTTCTTGAAGGGGAACTTTTTGGCGGAAAAGGTTCTTGATACAGGAAAAAGAGTGATCGAGCTTTAGTTTGACATAGTGAGCTAGTCCGTAAATAGGAGCTGATATAAAGAATACTAGACAAGCATGAAAACGTAAGGAAAGTGCCAGCTCATTACTGGCACTTTCCTTTTTACTAGAAATAGGTATACATATACTAAAAATAGGCAGGGTCACTACGTACAATCAATAGCTATTTATAGCTAATGGTTAAATGGAGTACAACCTGTTCATCCCGTACGTTCGTGTAAACATGCTTTTCACTCGCTGTAAACTGAATGGTGTCGAATTTGTTAAGTGTATAAGTGGCTTCACCAATCGTTAATTGAACTTCTCCTGCCATTACGGTAGCAATCTCGATCGTTCCAGGATGATGGGCCTCAGGCTCATACCGACAATGAGGTTGTAGGAAGCCACGATACATCTCAATACCTCCCCTAGTATCACTAAACAATGGTTCGAGTACCCATGCCTGACCCTCTTCTGAAAATTGTGGTCCTTGTCCAGCACGTAAAATATTAATTTCATTTTCCGGTTTTAAGAGAGTCATTAACGGTACAGAAAGACCGTTTGAAATTTTCCACAGCATCCCTAGCGTTGGATTGGTTTCACCTCGTTCAATATTTCCAAGCGTCAGCTTACTGACCCCAGTCTTTGCCGCTAAATCCTCTAAGCTTAAATTCTGTTCCTTTCTAATCTCTCGAAGTGTAGTACCTACAAATTGAATTAGTTTTTTTGTTTCATCTTTAGTAGAACCCATATATAAATACACCCTTTTCGATGTTTAGCTTACTTTTTTCTTATTTTTATATATTATACTATATCAAATGAAGAGAGGATTCCTATTTATAAGTACTTTCTATTACATTTTTTATTCAATCATAAGATATATTTTACTTTACATTATTACATAGAAAGAATAATATAATATACCATAGTAGATAAAAAGAGGTGAATAAAAATGAGAGCAGTACTAGTTGGGATATTATCATCATTGTTTTTTTCAGCTACCTTTATCATAAATCGAGCCATGAATCTTGGGGGAACTAGTTGGGCTTGGACGGCATCTTTACGGTTTATTTTAGCCCTTCCTTTTCTTTTTCTTATCGTATTGTTTAGAAAAAATCTAGGAGATTTATTTCGGGAAATGGCCAAGCATCCATTCCAATGGTTATTATGGGGGACAGCAGGTGGTGTTGGCTTTTATTCATTATTAAGTTTTGCGGCGGTTTATGGTCCATCCTGGTTAACATCAGGGACGTGGCAAGTCACGATTGTAGCGGGGGCATTGCTTTCGCCTATATTTTTTGTAACAGTACCAGCCTTAAAAGGTCAGACGAGAGTGCGGCAAGCGATTCCTTTTAAAAGCTTGCGTTTTTCTGTCATTATTCTACTTGGTGTGATTCTCATGCAGGTAAATCAAGCAGGCCATTTAAGTGCTCAGGCATTTTTGCTAGGATTTATACCCGTTATAATCGGTGCTTTTTTATATCCATTGGGTAACCGTAAAATGATGGAGCTGTGTGAGGGAAGAATCGATACCTTTCAGCGTACATTAGGAATGGCAATTAGTAGTTTGCCAATTGCAATTCTTTTGGGGATTTATGGAACGGTTACGGTGGGGTTACCGACTGGAACTCAATTTGTTCAGGCCATATTGCTGGCTCTATTCTCTGGAGTGATAGCAAGTATTCTTTTCTTCTTAGCAACAGATATGGCCAAAAACAATATGGGATTGCTTGCAGCAGTCGAATCCACGCAATCTGGAACGATGATCTTTACCGTTCTTGGTGAAGTGATTTTATTACATGGATCATTCCCCAGAGGGTTATCTTTACTTGGAATGATTGTGGTTATAATTGGGATGATTCTGACGAGCCTAGCAAATGGCAAACAAAAAAGTCTAGCAAAGAAAAACGTTACGTAGACAGTGGGAGTTGTACAAAGAGAGAAGAGGGAGAGAAGCTAGCCAGAGAAGGCAGTTACAAATGTAGATAGTAAATTGGCTGGGGGCCTCTGTAGTCGTTGAAGGATTAGCCGTAATAGAAAGTAGCATATCTCGATTAGCTACCAGCAACCGTATTATGCATGATTCTCAATATGTAATTCTGAAGCCCTCTGTTCTATTTTTATGACAGAGGGTTTTGGGTTTATAAGATGCGGTTAAAAGGCTTGGAATGCATGGATCAACAGGTTGATCATTTTTAATCAGGATGAAAGTTTCCTTTGAGACAAAAAGTTGCATAAGGTTAAAAAAATATTTACAAATGAAACGATGTGGACGTATTATATTAATATATACACGCAATCGGTGTACTTTTTTTTACATATATTTTTTCCCTAAGGAAACATAATTTCCTTTACGCAATTTTAGTAGGAGGAAGAAACATGAATGCTCGAGTCGAAGAAGCAAAAGATAATAGCGGTTGGTTACAGAGAAGTTCCAATGTAAGCTTAGAAGAAGTGAATAATTCCGTGCGCATTCCTAGCAAGGCGGGGTTCTGGCGTAAATTTTTAGCTTTTGCTGGTCCTGGTTCGTTAGTAGCCGTTGGTTATGTTGATCCGGGAAACTGGGCAACGTCGATTGCTGGCGGGGCGCGGTTTGGTTATACCTTGCTGTCTGTGATACTCATTTCTAACTTAATCGCCATCCTACTTCAATCTTTGGCAGCTAAGCTGGGGATTGTTACCGGTCGGGATTTGGCGCAAGCTACTCGTGATTCGGTAGGTAAAAAAACAGCTTTTGTTCTCTGGATGTTAACTGAGCTTGCTATTATCGCCACCGATTTGGCAGAGGTGATCGGTTCTGCAATTGCCCTACATTTATTGTTTGGTATCCCACTTTTAGCGGGTATTGTCATTACCACGCTTGATGTTTTGCTATTATTAATGCTCCAGAAAAAGGGATTTAGAATTATTGAATCAATCATTATCGTGCTAATGACAACGATCTTTGGTGTATTTGCTTTTGAATTGATCATCTCAAAGCCAGAGGTATCAGCGTTATTATCCGGTTATATACCTAAGGTTGAAATTGTTACAAATCCAGAAATGCTGTTTGTTTCCCTTGGGATTTTAGGAGCAACCGTGATGCCACATAATTTGTACTTGCATTCGTCCATTGTTCAAACCCGACAATATAAACGTAATCGGGAAGGGCGCAAGGAGGCACTTAAGTTTTCCGTGCTTGATTCAACCGTTTCTCTGACTGTTGCTTTCTTGATTAATTCCGCTATTCTCATTCTCGGAGCAGCAGCTTTTCATGGAACTGGCTTGGATGTATCTGAAATTGAAGGCGCCTATGAGCTTTTGAGTCCGACTGTAGGTGTTGGTATTGCAAGTACATTATTTGCCGTTGCATTGCTCGCATCCGGTCAAAATTCAACAATAACTGGAACCCTAACAGGACAAATTGTCATGGAAGGCTTTATCCAATTACGTATTTCACCTTGGCTTCGTCGGATTATTACACGTTTAATTGCTGTTGTTCCAGCGTTTATTGTAACTTGGATAGCTGGTTCGAGAGGAACAGGTGATTTGCTTTTATGGAGTCAGGTGGTACTTAGCCTGCAACTTCCATTTGCGGTTATTCCACTCGTATTATTTACAAGCGATAAAAGGAAAATGGGCGAGTTTGTAAATCGAACGTGGGTCAAATGGCTAGCTTGGCTGTCCACTGGCGTTATTTTAGCATTAAATGTCTTTTTGGTCGGATATATTCTCATTACTGGTCACGAATTGGGCTGACAATTAGGCTAGCGATGGGTTCAATTTGAAAGGCTTTACTATCTGCATCTATATAAGTGACATTCAATGTGAGAGATCTTCATTTTTTGGGAGGTCTCTTTTTCTTGCCCTTGATTTGGTGGTGGATGGATAAAATAACCACAAGGTGGATGGTTACACCAATTTTAGTAAATGGTAGCATTTTTGTTGTAAGAACAATTCAAACCTATTTGAGAAGGAAATAAACAAAAACAAGAGGAGGAATTATGATGAAGAAATATCCGAAATTTTGTGCAGCAGCAGTTCAAGCAGCGCCCGTCTATCTAGATTTAGATGCAACGGTTGAGAAATCTTGCAAATTGATTGATGAAGCAGCGTCTAATGGTGCAAAGCTAGTCGCATTTCCAGAAGCATTTCTTCCAGGATATCCTTGGTTTGCGTTTATTGGACACCCAGAATATACAAGAAAATTCTATCACGAGCTATATAAAAATGCAGTTGAAATCCCCAGCTTAGCGATTCAAAAGCTAAGTGAAGCAGCTAGAAGAAATCAAACGTACGTTTGTATTTCTTGCAGTGAAAAGGATGGGGGCTCGTTATATCTTGCACAATTATGGTTTAATCCGAACGGAGATTTAATTGGAAAGCATAGAAAGATGAGAGCATCGGTTGCAGAAAGGTTGATCTGGGGTGATGGAAGTGGAAGCTTAATGCCTGTATTCGAAACAGAAATCGGAAACCTGGGTGGTCTTATGTGCTGGGAGCATCAAGTGCCACTAGATCTTCTTGCTATGAATTCACAAAATGAACAAGTTCACGTCGCTTCTTGGCCTGGATACTTTGATGATGAAATCTCCAGTAGATATTATGCGATCTCCACCCAAACCTTTGTCATAATGACCTCATCCATTTATTCTGAAGAGATGAAAGATATGATTTGTTTAACACCAGAACAAAGAGAGTATTTCAACACATTTAAGAGTGGGCATACTTGCATTTATGGACCTGATGGAGAGCCGATTAGTGAAATGGTACCGGCAGAAACAGAAGGAATTGCTTATGCAGAGATCGATATCGAAAAAATCATTGATTTTAAATATTATATCGATCCAGCAGGACACTACTCCAACCAAAGCTTAAGCATGAATTTTAATCAAAATCCTACTCCTGTTGTGAGAAAATTTGGAGAGAGAAAAAACGAGACGATTTCTTATGAAGAAATCAATCTATTGGTAGGCAGTGAGCGATAATGTCTAAAAATCGGCTAGATTAGGCGAGCAAAAAAAGTAGATCATCAAGCATAACTTTTATCATATGTTTTAAAGACTAGTCCTACATTTGAATAGAGACCATATTCATAGAACCCTCATGTTATTATGCGTGAGGGTTTTTCATATTTTTCATAAATAATAGGTTTTTTTCTAAAAATAACATATTTTTATTTGTGAGACTATTTTTATAGCATGACGCAGAAAGCCCGGTAAATAGGGCTTTTTCGAATGTTAACAAATTCTTGTTTATCTATAAATTTAATTTTTTTGTAAAAATAAGAAAAAAATTCTTGATAATAGTTCTCGGTGTAACTATAATGATTACAGGAGGTGAACAAATTAGAAGAAAGTGGTTAGAAGTAATTTTAATAATTTTCATAGTTTTTACTTTTTAACAATAATCTAAGGGAGGAATTATGATGTTTAAAAAAATTCTTTTAGCTGGTGTATTAGGAGTTGCAGGATTGACAGGAGCAAGCTTCACAGGTTTAGAAGCAACGAAAGCAAGTGCGGCAAGTGTTCAAGATCAAGATGTGTTTAAATATTATTCTTTAAGCTCTTATGAAGTTGCTCCAAAAGAATCCTTCTATCTAAAAAAAGGGGAAGAGCTTAGCGTTACCGTAACAAATTCAGGCTATCCGATCACATACACAGTCTATGATGCTGATAATAAGGTCATAGGTACATATGATACGTACGCAAGATACGGCCGTATCTTTAAAGCTACAAAAGATGGAAACATCTCTGTTCAATTTCAAGCAGGTGTAAATTCTTCTTTCACAAAGAAAATGAACTTTACGGCTACATTTTCTATTTATAAATAAGTCGAATAAGTTATACGATTTGTAGAAATCATACTTATCCGAAAACAAACTGGCGAATAAAAGTCGCCAAAAATGGTAAGTAGGTCCTTCCTCAATAGAAGGACCTATTTATTTTTAAGCGAAAATATGCTGATTCACTTTATTGCGTAAGAATATTTTCCCCCTATTTCTAGAGGATTCTGCCATCTGAACGGCTTTTTGGACCTCCAAAAGATCGTAATGAGCATAAGGCATCATGAGCCCCAATTTTTGCTTCATTATTAATTCTATTACATGAGAGAAGGTGTCTTGCCAGGTTTCTACAGATACCTGCTGATTCCAATGCCTTAAATGAAATAATCTGATGTTTACCTGTGTTCTATGCGAAATTTCCCCCCAATGAACAGGTGTTCCCGATAAAAGTCCAATCGTTACCAATGTACCATTCGGGCGAACACAAAAAGCTAGGTCTGAACCAGCTGTGCCCCCTACAGAATCAATAGCAGCAGTAGCTCCTCGGCCATTTGTCAATTCCATAACCGTTTGATGTAATGCGGTGTCAGAGGTGTTAATGACAGCAAAGGCGCCTAACTGAAGAAGTTCTTCGGTATAGAAATGATTCCTTGTGACCGCAATCAGTCGAAACCCAAGAATCGAAGATAACTGGCAAAGGATACGTCCAATTGAAGAACCGCAAGCATTGACCAGAAGGATATCATCTTCCTTTAATTGTAATACTTCTGTACACGTAATCCAGGCTGTTATAGGGTTTATATAGAGCTGAGCCGCGATGTAATCTTCCATGGAAGGTGGTATCGTGATTGCTAAATCTGCTGGTGCTGTCACATAATCCTGCCAAGTCCCTTCTCCCCGCAAAGGAAGAACACGTTTGCCAAGAAGCCCATGAGAAACGGAAGATCCTACTTCCTCAACAATGCCGACACCTTCATACCCAGGAATGGTAGGCAATGAAATACGATGAGAATATGCTCCTCTAATAGGAAGCAAGTCAGATGGATTTATAGGACGATCAATCATGCGAACAAGAATTTCTCCATTCATAGGAGATTTCATTTGTTTTTGTTCAACCTGTAAAACCTCCTGCGGGTTTCCAAACGCATGAAATCTAATACATGTAGCTATCAAAGTTGTACGACTCCTTTATCTTTTATCTCTAGATTATTTTATAATATAAGTACTTGTCATGATGCTAGTGAATGTGGCTTTAATGTTCAAATTTACAATCCGTATAGTTATTGGCTAAGAAATACAGCAGACGTAGCAGAAATTCTACTATTTATTTAGAATTTTTTGTTATAAAGCAGAAGTTTGCTTGCAATGTCTTCAAGATTATGAATAATAGTATATAACTTAAAAGGATTTCTTTAGTCTAATTACCTGCATGTTTTTGCTTTGTAGCTACTAAGGCCAGTTTCATTTTTCTTTTAGCAGTAGGAAGAGCGGGTTCAGTCCTATGAACCCGTTTTATTATAGTTTCATTATAGTAGTTAGATTAATAACCTCTATAAATAGATTGGAGTAAAAATTATGAATATAAGGGCTTTTATTCAAATGTTCATCTCGATGACGATTTTTGGATCAGTAGGATTTTTTTCCGTGTTAACGGGTCTTTCCGCTTTAGAATTGGTTTTTATTAGATGCATTTGTGCGACAGTTTTTCTTGGTTCGATTTGGTTTATTACAGGAACGTATGCCAAAGAGCAATGGAGCAAAAAAGAACTAATGAGGATTGGCTTCTGTGGTATAGCAAATTTATTAAATTGGATTTTCTTGTTTAAATCCTTTGAGCTGATTTCGATTACAGTTGCCATCTCTCTCTATCATCTTGCTCCGATGATTGTCTTACTTGTCGGTAGCTTTCTTTTCAGAGAAAAGGTAACCATACTTTCAATTCTGGCTATCTCTGTATGCTTTGTAGGAACGATTTTTATCATTGGAATAGATGGTGATCTCTCAAATGCTTCGTTTCAAATGACAGGATTTTTGTACGCTATTCTAGCAGCTCTTTTTTATGCAGTAACGATGATTTTAGGGAAGAGTATACAACAAGCAAGTGTCTATGCCACAACGTTTATTCAAACTGCTATTGGCGCGATATG
This sequence comes from Brevibacillus sp. 7WMA2, assembly GCF_010748895.1. Classification (NCBI taxonomy): domain Bacteria; kingdom Bacillati; phylum Bacillota; class Bacilli; order Caryophanales; family Paenibacillaceae; genus Brevibacillus; species Brevibacillus sp. 7WMA2. The sequence continues at coordinate 1,918,715 of NZ_CP048799.1, read as the reverse complement.
CTTGCTTCCCTTTATCCATTACCATGTATTTTTAGACCTAACTCCGCAGAATTGGGCATACGCGATCATTACTGGCATTATCCACACTGGTGTTGTTTATCTTCTGTTTTTCGATAGTGTACGAAAACTATCGACCAGAACCATTTCAGGAATGGTATTTTTGGATCCAGCTGTTGCTATTTTATTAGATGTGATCATTATTGGATTTCGACCAAATATGATACAAACAATAGGAATTTTATTAATATTTATTGGGATGCTTTATACGTTAAAAAAACCAAAACAACAAAATACAGCGAATATTACGTAAAAAAGATCACCTGCACTCTTGATTAACTAGTGGGGTACAGCTAAAATGGGGAAAATATTTTAGGATGGAGAGGGATCAATGAATTCTTATGAGCTGCAAATAAAAGAGTACCTACATGCAAAAGCTGCTGATGCCCAGCACTTTATACTGAATCAATCTTGCCATACGGTCGAAGAGGCGGCTAAAGCTGTGAATGCTTCTATTGAGGAGCTGGTTAAAAATATTTGTATGATTGATGAAGATGGACGACTAATTGTGGCCATTGTAAAAGGAGAGGATCGGGCTAGTACATCACGAGTAAGTAAGGGACTCAATATAAAAAGACCTCGTTTGGCAGATGAAAAGGAAGTATTAGTAGCAACAGGTTATCCAGCCGGTGGGGTCCCTTCTTTTGGATTTGAGGCGATTTTTTTGGTTGATCCGAAAATAACAGAATTAGAGTATGTTTATACGGGAGGGGGCTCTCCTCATTCATTAGTGAAAATAAAGGTAGAAGATTTAGTAAGATTAAATAACGGAAAATTGATGCGTGTAAGAAAATAGGCGATGCGATACAGCTAGCATTAAGGCATTTCCTCGCATACGACAGCCCATTCTCCTACACCAATTTTTAGGGAATGCAGAGGCTGTAAGAGCTGATACTGATCAGTGAAGGTGCTGCGTGATAACGTGATAAAAAGACTAGTGAATCGTCACGTTGCCTGTAATAGGAACAGGTTTTATGCTAGCGTTTTGCAGAATAACAATCCAATGTGAATGTCGTGGGACGGTTACAGTAGAGCCTTTTGGGTAGATTTTTTCAGCTCCGTAGGTATTTGCATTCAGTAGATACCAGCCCAATGAATCTACTTTCTTATCAAACGTAACCGTTACGCTACCACCTTTCGCAAGGAAAAAAGGGCCTGTAACACCAGCTTCCCCATAACCTCTATCCCATTCCTTTACCGTTAGTGCAAATGGAATAGAATATTGGCTGTAAGCATTACTACTAATCGTTACTTTTGTTGTGCTATGCTTATCTAAAGCCGCGTAGCTAGTCGAGGACAGTAAGAAAACAAGTGGTACTGCTAATAAAGAACAAACGATTTTGTGCATCTTGTAACCTTCCTTTCCGAAATAGGATATACAGGCTTGGAGCGGGGACAATTTAGTATATAGTATTAATTTCTCCAAATGTTATATTTTTCCTGTTATCCATATACCTTTTTCTTGCTGTCCTTTTGCCTGTATGAAGTGGAAAAAGGAACTGGTAAAAGAGCGCTATAGGTAAATAGGTCAGGCTTTGCTAAAAATGAGATCATAAAAAAGAGCAGAATCATGTATATGTAGGAAAAGACACGTTTCGCAAACAAGAAAAGGAAACTCCTAAGTAAAAATGAAACGTAGGAGGGCACTGAAACGTACATATAGAAAACGGGTCAGATGCAACAAAGAGGGGGGTTAAACATGGATGTTTTATTATGGTTGATTGTTATACTTCTATTCGGTGTAAGTATTGCTGGTATTTTCTTCCCAGTGTTACCTGATACGATTATGTTATGGGGCGGTTTTTTACTATATCAATTCGCGATTGCAGAGCCTGGAGCAGGATTACCGGTTTCCTTCTGGTGGGGAATGGGGATTTTGAGTGTGGTGTTATTTGGTGCTGACCTATTGACTAATATGTACTTTGTTAAAAAATATGGTGGCTCAAAAGCATCAGCAATCGGGTCAATATTAGGTGTTATTATTGGTGTACTTACGTTTCCGCCATTTGGTATGATTATTCTCCCATTTGTATTTGTATTATTAATTGAAATGCTGATGCAAAAACAACCGGCAGAACGAGCTTTTAAGATAGCGATAGGAAGTCTTATAGGTTTCTTTAGCAGTGTCATTATGAAAATCTCTATCCAACTCATCATGATTATCTGGTTCTTTATTGTTGCTTGGTAAAACTTATTGTGGATCGTTACATTGGATTTTGAGTGTTGATCCATTCCATAAAACCGAGATTGTCAAATTCTCTATCATTTCCTGTAGGGAAACCGGCAATCTCGGTTTATTTGTGTTTACACATCAGAATTAGAGAAGGCTTGTTTGAAGATTTGCTAAAAAGAAACACTGTTTTAAGTGGCTATGCAGCTAATTTACACCTAAATATAAGTCCAATAGTAGGAGAAACACGAAAGGTATCAAGGAGATAGGTAGAGTGGGGCATAAAATAAACCGTTACAAACAATAAATTTGAGCAGTAAAAAACTCTTGGCGAGTATGATCCTCACCAAGAGTTTGTACGTGTAAGCACGTGAGAAGTTAAAAATCCAATGCACTAGTGGAAAAGGCGGTAAACGCCAATTACTTTACCTAAAATCGTCACATTATCTAAAATGATTGGTTCAAGCTGTGAGTTTTCCGGTTGTAGACGGAAGTGGGTTTTCTCTTTAAAGAAACGTTTTACAGTTGCTTCATCCTCTTCGGTCATGGCTACCACGATATCCCCGTTGTTAGCTACATTTTGTTGGCGGACAATTACATAATCGCCATCTAAAATGCCTGCTTCGATCATGCTCTCTCCCATAACGCGCAACATGAACACATTGTCAGACGTAACGATGTTTTCTGGCAATGGAAAATATTCTTCCACCTGTTCAATAGCTGTAATAGGTTGACCTGCCGTTACCTTACCAACCACTGGTACTCGAACGATGGAGCTTTCATAATCGTCCTGTAGACGAGTCTCGTCCAATAATTCAATGGCACGTGGCTTAGTAGGATCGCGGCGGATTAAGCCTTTCTTTTCAAGTCTTGCGAGATGACCGTGAACAGTGGAACTGGAAGCTAGTCCTACGGCTTCACCGATTTCTCGAACAGACGGGGGATAACCTTTATCTTTTACTTCCTTACGAATAAAATCAATGATCGCTTGTTGGCGATTGGAGAGTTTGGACATTTCGAACACCTCATTCTCTCGATCCAGATATTTTCTACATTATACCATGAGAATTTGCGTTCGACAAACATTAGTTCGATTCTTTTGCTTGACAGGAATATTTGTTCGCATTATGATGATGTTATCAAAATGAGAACAAACGTTTGTGAGGGTGATGATAATGATGGTACAATCTAGCAATTGTCAGAATCTATATAAAGATAAAACAAAAACAATGACGAGTAAGAACACATTGGTACATCATAGAAAAGGGATAACGCGAGGGCAAGCAATCGTAACGTTATTGCTGATCATAGTATCCTTTGCAGCAGGCAGCATGATTTTTGGAAAAGAGAAGGTGGCTATTGCGGCTCCCCATACACAGCAGGCAGCTATAGTCATTACAATTCAGCCAGGTGATACGCTGTGGAGTATTGCACAAGCTTATCAACAGGAATCCGGGCTATCAGCTAGAGAGCTAATGGATGAGATCATGAAACAAAATCAGTTAGATAGCCCCATGATTTATGCAGGAAATAATCTAGCTATTCCAGTATACCGATAAGCGGGAGCCATAATTTATATCTCCTCTCCTTTGGTCTTGTGTTATAATAAAGAGAAGTTAGTTGAGGAGGTATCACCATTGGTTACTGATGCAGAAGTAAAACGTATTAATGAATTAGCCAAGAAATCGAAGGGTGTTGGCTTAACTCCAGAAGAAAAAACGGAGCAACAAGTTCTTCGTCAAAAATACATTGATGCTATGAAGGCTTCCTTGAAATCTAGTTTAGATTCGATCCGTTATGTAGAGGATGAGGAACCTAAGCACTAGTCTATGTGATTTTTCAAAATGATCCGTAGCAATAGTGCTGTGAAACAGGTTTTTACAAGTAAATAGAGGCGATGGAGTTCGCCCTAAGCGCCAATAGGCTAATGACTCCTACCAGTAATATTACTGGTAGGAGTTTGTTTGTATATATGTGAAAAATAGTGGAAAAGGAGAGAATGCATGTCTTTTTTAATTGTTGGACTATCAGGAATGTTGGGGGCTGTATCCCGATATTTAGTAGGAGCATGGACAGCGGGCTGGTGGGATCTCTCGTTTCCTTTAGGTACGCTAGTAGTCAATTTCATAGGCTGTATCGGATTGGGAGCTCTCAATCAATATCTCTTAACCCGAAATCAACTGCCCGCTTGGTTTACCTTAGGAGTAGGAACAGGGTTTATTGGTTCTTTCACGACCTTTTCGACTTTTAGTGTAGAGACACTTACCCTTTGGCATCAGCATCAATATGTACTTGCCATTTGCTATGTACTGGCTAGTCTATGGGGTGGTTTACTGATGGTATGGCTTGGCTTTCATATCAAATGGAAAACGAAAAAGAGTTAGTTGTACTTAATCCTTTCAATTGAAGTCAATTGAAGCTGGAAATGGTGTACCTCTTCTAGCCACTACTTTTGTAAATGGTGTATTAACAACTATGGTGTAAAAATAGTTCTTATCATTTTGCTTTTATCTGGATCACTGAGTACTGGCCATAGATCTGGAAGCTTAAGCATTAATTCAAACGCATCAGAACTTGATGCACTTGCTTTCATTTGTTTATTAATAGCTTCCAGATCATTTAATGACTGAGTTTTTAAATCACGTTCCTCCATTGTCCGCTTACGTAATTCTTCAACTGTTAGAAGCTCCTCAACAAATGCAAATTGCCATCTCTTTTTGCTTTCCTGAAGTTTATGTAGCTGCTTCTCAACATCATTTTTAGCAGTTTCTAATTGTGATTTCTTCTTAATCTAATTCTTTAGCGAGTTTCTTGATGAAAAAACTTACTGATACCAAGTATATAAAAGATGCTACTAGAACGATTCGTGATTCTAATTAGGGCCCCAAGCAAATTACAGGTGACAGAATATAATTGTGGAATTGATTTTACAATATATATCCTGATACGCGCATGGAAACCCTTAAATAAATGAAACTCTTAAATAAGTGAAACTCTTATGAAGAGACAATATATTTTGTAGATAGAATGTTAGCTTACGTTAAATATATTGTAAGTCAACTATAGAAAAAGAAGAGATTGAATTTATTTTTTGACTCTGTTATACAACAATGTTGATAATTCATAAAAAAAAGGACTCCTTTTAAGTCCTGTTCAGAAAAATTAAATGGGGGTTGGCATTCTCTTTCTATGGTTTTGTTGGTTGAGCGGAAAGACCAACTATATCTGTGGAACCAAATATTAGCAAAGTAATTAAAATAACTATTAGTATTAATTCCGAGAAACCCTCTCCATCAAAATTTTTCATTATGAGCTCACCCTTTTCCTTTTAATACTTATTGATTATCCATTTTCTTTTTAAGTGCCTGAATAATCTCATCCACAGTTATATTGCCATTATCGTTGAGAAATTTTAGCATGCTATCTACATTTGTATTGTTCAAATCGCCTAATGTAACGTACTTTCCCGTTAAACTGACAATCATCGTAGCTTGTCTAAACAATTGAACAGCATCTACTCTTAACTTACCAGTTAAAAGAAGAGCAGCCACAATAAGCTCTAAATTATTGCCATTCATGCAATGTAAAATTGATGAGTTATTGGTTGATTGTTTCTTTTTAGCATTATTGGTTGACTGTTTCTTTTTTTTATTATTGGATGAATAATTGGTTGGCTGCTTCTTTTTTTTATTATCTGATGAATTATCGGTTGGCTGTTTCCTTTTTTCATTATCTAATGAATTGTTGGCTGACTGTTTCCTTTTTTCATTATCTAATGAATTGTTAGTTGGCTGCTTTCTTTTCTCATTATCTGATGAATTGTTGGTTGGCTGCTTTCTTTTTTCATTATCTGATGAATTGTTGGCTGACTGTTTCTTTTTAGCATTATTCGATGAATTTTGTGCTAACATATTATTTTTTTGAAAGGAATCCATTTATTCTTCCTCCCACCAAACATAGTAATTGCTAATACATATCGGTGTGAGGTGAGACTGTAAAATACAATTTCGCAAGTTTCACCCTTTAGTACAAAACAAATAGAGTGCACACACTGACTTATAACCCATCATATTCAAAGAACGGATTTATTGTGCTTGGTAAAAGTTTTTTGCGATTAAACTACTCGTTAGCTGAATAACAAATCACATTCTTTAACAGAACCTATTTTTGGGGGAATGGGAACGGGCAGACCCTTTTCATTCTTGGTAATAATGTACATAACAAATTTGCATTCACACAATTTGTGTTTAGTTGGAGTACCTATGCTCTTTCCGATTGTATATTGAGTCACTATGTTGGCTAAATAAGAAAAAGACGAGTCAATGCCCTTGGTCGATAGTAGCTCATATGGAATGCAAATGTGGTAACAATTGGACTACTTATATTCGGGATGATTCACGTTGTACGCCTTTTGATTTCTAGGAAGATGATGAAGAGTGGTTGATCAGATAAGCTTCACCAGCCTTACCAAACACCAAATGCACGACATGATACTGCATCACAGTCAAATCTGGAAAAGTAAACCGAACATTATCGCTGTTACGGATAGGTACCGATTTGATCAGGATGAATGATGTTGGCACAAAGATATGTATATCCTCGGTTCGTATGAACAGGGCATGATTGTTAGCTTTGGATAGGAGGAAGCACAATGACCAAACAGCAGCTCATTGAAACAGTGTAAGGGGCATCGTTATCCCCTTACACCCCACAAAAACTAATCTCTTCGAATGATCAAATATAATACCAAACCAATGATAGGGAAAGCCAATACAACTATTAATGCAATGAGTGAGAATTCCTTACTATTACCTCTACTTCTTGAATCACGATAGGCCCAGATACTAAAGAAAATATTTAAGAAAATGGGCAGCAATGCAAAAAAACTATGTATAATTTCGCCCATGTCAATCAAGGATATCACCTGCTTTTTAAGTTTGTGAGACATTTCGATTATATAAAAAAATAGGTAAATTGTGTAACTTTTTTCACTAGGTTAATTACTCAACATACGATTTGTTAAAAATTGCATGGTTTAAGGAAAGGCCGGTCAGGAAGTGCATGAACTTGGTATACGCCAAACAAAAGAGGAACCAACATCATTGCTGTCATTACTGCTTTACCTTTTGTCATAGAACCACAACCTTCCTTAAGTAGTATGTTACGTGCTTGATTATAAATATCATTCTATTTACTGAAAATAACAATTATTGAAAAATAAATAACTCAAATGTTTTGTCGATGACTTTAAGTATGTTTAACGCTGTATGGTGGGCTTTTTTGCTGACAAAAAATGATAAAAGGCGTGGAGTAAGGCAATTTCAATTTATTTAGTACGTGACTTATTACAACATTCAGGATTTTTTGAGGGGCGTTATGGCTACTTAAACTTGGCTGGTAACTTTGATGGTCAGGGTATCTCTTTTGGAATTATTCAATTTAACTTTGGACAGAGAACTCTTCAACCAGTTTTAAAACAATATATTTCATACCATGAAAAAAAATTCTATTCTATTTTCGGAAAAGAAAAAGGAGATATTATTAAAAAAAAGTAGTTTTTGAGTACGGTTTTAGACAACAAGTTCAATGGGGAGCGAGTATTTCCAAGGAATGGGAGAAGCCTTTCATGGAGATGGGAAGAAGTAGAAATAATCAAAAAGTGCCAGGAAGATGTGGCGATGGATTTTGTTAATCGAGCGGAAGGTTTTTGTGATTCATTTGGTATTATTTCAACACAAGGTCTTGCTTTTGTTTTTGATCACGTAATTCAAAGTTGGAGTTTTAATAATATGCAACGAATTTTGCGTGAAATTCGAGAAAAAGAAGACGAGTATCGTAAAGCGCATGATAATATCAAAAAAACGTGTGGCTGAACTTTTTCTTTTAAAATTTTTTATAAAAAAGAAGTCACTCTTGATGAGTGGCTTTTTTTGTCATGCAAAAGCCACCTATAAGTAGAGAGACAAATCTTTTGTTATTGACATATGTTGAGCTAAGGATACTTCATGTCTTTTTGTAAACAAAAAAGAATTGCTGTTGATAAAAAATGGATGAAGTACCAGATATAAAAAGCTAATATTTTTTTGAAGAGTTCTTATATGGCTAGAGAATAATATTGTTTGAATTTAATATTATAAAAAAATGTTATCATAATAATGTTATTATAAAATTGTAATATAATTATAAAAATGGTGGTGCATGGAAATGAAGAGGATGTTACTATCCGGCATAATCGCTTTATCTACAATTTTTGGATCAGCTAATGCATATGCTTCAGAAAAGGTTAGTCATCAAGACTTACTAAAAAACATTACTATTGAGCCTCATCAAGATCAAATTATCCTTAAATGGGGAGATATACCCAATACAGCTCAATATAAGGTTTATCAGGGGGACACTGAGCTATACAGTGGCTTAGAAAACTCCTTTATCCATAATAATTTAAAATCAGGAAAAAGCTATAAGTATAAGTTAGTAGCTCTCGGTTCTGACAATTCTGAGATTATAAGCACAAAAGTAAATACTGAGACTTTGGAATCAGAAATAAAAAATGCAGGTCTAATTTCGCTATCTGCTAATGATAACGAAATAGATGATACTGTTGTTTCCACGATTTCCGATGGAAAAAATATAAAATTTGACTGGGATGATAACGGACAGGTAGAGGAGTATCAAATTAAGAAAAACGGAAAAATAATTGATACTGTCCAGACAAGTGAATATAGTGATGAATTGGACGGAGGAGAAGAGAAGGTTATCTATGAGTTTCTTGGTAAAATTCCACTGGATAAAGAAGAAAAGGAAAAGAGAAAATACAGTATCTTTTGAAAAATGGTGAAGCTAATGATTCCGAAATGGTTTCAAAAGGCGAAGAACTCCTCTATAATTATGTTTCAATTATTAAAATTGTAGAGAAAGAAAAAGTATCTCCGTTAGGAATTTCTTCAAATAATGATGTAGATAACGTAAAGTTAAGATATACAACTTTTATAGGTGACAAATATGTGGAAAATCCAGTACCGAATTGGTTAAGGTTAACTGGAGACAAATGGGAGAGAGATGTTGAATATTTTGGTGGAGATAATAGAGATTTTGCAGTTGCCCATTCTCGTTTTAGAACTCAGATAAATATTGAATCGGATTTTACAGATGAAGATACAACTCTATCCAAAAAAGTGAATAGCTCAACTTTTTATGACTCTAATAAAAAATTACTTAAAACCAAAAAGGCAGGTAGTAGTGGAATTAGCTTAGATGAAAAAATTGTAAATATGGATAATATCAAATTTGATATTGAACATTCAGTTGGAATTCCATATTTAGAAGGATCTTTAAAGTTTACTCCGCCAGGAATTGATTACGCTTTTACTGCAAGTCTTTTTAGAGAAGACGGTGACTATAAAATTAAGGGTTGGCATGATGGGGCACCAAGTCATGAGTTCTACATATCTTTTGATGATGGTCCATACGAAGAATTATTTCAACACGATCTTTATGATTTCTTTTATTTATTCGAATTGACTCCAAAACATTACTTTAATATCTCTAATTAAACTGGAAGACTGGGAGCCCTTAAGCTTCCGGTTTTTTCACCTTAGTGAAATTAATGCATGTGAACGGTTAAGTAGACTAGTAATAAAGGGGGAAGGCAATGTTACACAGAATCTTCGTTGGGGTCGTTACCGCAATACTTTTTTGCTTAGTTCTTGCAGTGTCAAATTATACTCCAATGGCAGCACGTCAGCCAAATACTTATTATTTTCCTTTTATAACTCTAATGATAATCTATCTAATGTATTCCATCCCGATATTTTTGTTTCTTGGAATTCCCTGCACTATCTTAATCAATTTTATTACTAATAGAATGGAAATATCGACTAAAAGTAAGCTTTATTTTTTAAATTTAGGATTATATTCTTTAGCGGGTATTTCTATAGCTTGGGTTTTCTTCGGATTAACTAAAGGGGATATTCTACAAAAAATATTTAACTATAAAGCCTATATTATATATATAGTTGGATCGCTACTTTTTTATCATATATCTCTTGTCACAATGATTATTTTTAAAAAAATGACTAAGGACACAAACTGAAGTTCTGAGTATTAATTAGATCAGCACCTACAAGGGTGCTTTTTTCTTTTGCAAAACAAACTTAATAGGTGGTGGTGATCATGTAATGGCAAAAGCAAGAAGTCCAAACCGCGACAAAGCTTTGGAGTTATGGCTCGAAAGTGGCGGGAACATTAGCAATCGAGAGCTTGCCGATCAACTAGGCGAGAAAGAAAAAACAATAAGCAACTGGAAAAGCCGAGACAAATGGAATGTAGTACTACAATCAGGTCAATGTAGTACTACAATGAAAAGTGAGTCAAATGCTGGAGCACCAGAGGGGAATAAAAACGCCGTAGGCAATCGTGGAGGAGCTGCACCCAAGAGGAACAGCAATGCGGTAAGCCACGGCTTTTTTCGTAAATACTTCCCTGATGATGTAGCCGGGATTATAGAAGAGATTGAAACTAAGTCTCCTCTTGATATGTTGTGGGAAAACATCATGATTCAGTACACGGCTATCATACGAGCGCAAAGGATTATGTTCGTAGAGGACAAAGAAGAAATGATTAAGGAAATCAAGAAAAGGAAGTTCGAAATTGTAGACACTAGTACGAAGGAAAAAGCATCCTTCGAGCAGGTGGTGACAGAAGAAGAGTATGAATTTCAATTCTCTTGGGATCGTCAAGCTACATTTCTAAACGCTCAATAACGGGCTATGACAACTCTTCAAAGCTTAATCAAACGCTATGAGGATTTGCTCAATAGTCATCTAGCTACTGAGGAACAACGTTTACGTATAGAGAAGTTAAAGATAGAGGTTAAAGAATTGAATGGTGAAAACGATACAGATGCACATCAACAGAATAGTGGATACGAATCAGCTCTATACGCTCAAGTATTGGAAATTTTTTCTGACGAGGTAGAAGCTGATGAAAAAGCGTAAACGTACAACGTCTTTTAAGTTCCAACCGTTCAGTCTAAAGCAAAAGAAACTATTAGCTTGGTGGACAGATGGGAGTCCCTACAAAGATTACGATATGGTCATAGCAGAAGGGGCCATTCGCTCAGGTAAGACCATATCTATGATTGATTCATTCATTACATGGTCATTAGCGAAGCACAGGCACCAGAACTTTATCGTGGCTGGTAAATCCATGGGTGCCCTCAAGAGAAACGTGTTGGAACCAATGTTTCAGATTCTGACGGCGAAAGGAATCGACTATCATTACCACCGTTCAGAAAATCCGCATGTTGTAATTGGAACCAATACGTATTATCTATTTGGTGCAAATAACGAAGCGAGTCAGGATACATTACAAGGTCTTACTGCCGCCGGAGCTTACTTAGATGAAGTAGCGTTATTTCCCCGATCATTTGTGGATCAAGCTATAGGCCGTTGTTCTGCTGAAACCGATGGGAATGGTGCAAAAGTTTTCTTTAACTGTAACCCTGCTGGACCGTTTCATTAGTTTAAAACTGATTTCATTGATAAAGCAAAAGAAAAAAGAATCCTTGTCCTACATTTCACGATGGATGACAACATGAGTTTGTCCGAAAAAGTAAAAGAAAGATTTCGCCGCATGTTTAGTGACGTCTTCTTTAAACGATATATCTTAGGACTATGGATGATGGCAGAAGGACTTGTTTATGACATGTTTGACGAAAAGCTCCATGTCATAAAAACACTTCCTGATACATTTGATCGTATTTTTGCTGGTGGGGACTATGGTATCAATAATCCAACGGCTTTTTTATTAATTGGTCAGAAAGCTAACGATTTTTATGTGATTCGTGAGTATTATTACGATTCTCGTAAACATGGAAGGCAGAAGACGGTTTCTAAATATGTAGAGGACTTCCAAAGCTTCATAGGGAATGACCAACCAGAAAATTTATTCCTATATCCTTCTGCAGCTGCTCTCATTTTAGAGTTGAGAGAAAAGGGAATTAAATATGTAAGAGGTGCAGATAACACGGTAATAGACGGCATTCAGCTAGTGAGCAACTTGCTCTCTAACAAGGGAGGCCGTCTTTTTGCTGGGTAAGTTGCCGACATGGGAAGATGCCACTAATAACGTTAAATTCAACCGAGGTTTTATTTTCACTAACAAGGAAAAAACAGCAGAAAAATGGGGCGTTAGTGTACGCTTTGTTTTTGTTAAAGGAGTTGCAACTGAGTCTATGATTGTAAGAGGATTCGGGGGTGCATTCGATTGATTTTAATGAAACCTATGGATTTGGCTGACATGGAGCAAGAGCGTGAGAAAGGCAAAATCTCGCCAGAATTAATAGAAGCCTATGAAGCTATTGCTCAGTTACAAGAGATGGTAACTAGAATGGAAGCCAAAATAAAAACACTAGAAGGAGAGAAATAGAAATGGTTAAAGCGTATATGATTAATGTGTACAGCCTATTGGTTAAAGTCGGTCGCAGAGAATTTGAATCCTTACCGGAAGTTTATAGGGTTCCCGTAGCTGAATATTTAGCTGAACAAACTGAATCATAAAACGCCTTTTCCGATCTGGAGAGGCGTTTTTTCGTGGGGAGCTGCGGCTCCCTATTTTATTTACCCCAAGGGGGGTGATAAGGAGAGGAAGTATGGAAGAGAACGTAATGAACACATTGCTTCAACAGGACCCGTTCGCTGCTCTGTTTGTTTGGCTGTTATTCTCTACAAAAAAGGAAGGAAGAGAGCGTGAGACCCAACTAGTGAAACAGGCTCAGACACGCGAAGCCAAGCTCATGGAGCATAACGAACGAATGGTAATCCAATTAGAGCGTAATACCACTACATTGCAACAGATCGAACGCAGTCTAAACGGCTTAGAAAACGAATTACAAGAACTAAAAGAAAAGGTGGGCTAATGATGATAGAAATCGGTTTAGTAATTGCAGTCGTAATGGCGTCAGGTGCATGGTTGAAAACACGGAGTTGGTTCCCAAATGATTACATTCCTCTTGCTATTGTTGTCATGGCAGTTGCTTATAATGCGATCAATGCTTTATTGTTCGGGGGATATTTATTGGAAGCTGGCAAGATGGCTTTTATTGAGGCAACGGCTGCCATCGGGATTCATTCAGGAGTGAAAAACTCGTTTCAGAAGGGAGATGTAGATTAATGAAACCACAAGACTTTATAGATAAGATCGCACCAAGCGCTGTAGCTGACATGAAGAAAACAAAGATACCAGCATCTCTTACAATTGCTCAAGCAATCCTTGAATCAGCATGGGGAGAAAGTGGACTAACCAAGCGAGGAAACAACCTGTTTGGTATCAAAGGGACAGGCCCAGCAGGCGTTTGCGCTATGCCTACAAAGGAGAATTACAACGGTCAATGGACAACTATCACGGCTAATTTCAGAGCTTACAACAACTGGGATGAGTCTATTGCAGATCATTCGAAGCTAATTCTAAACGGCTCAAGAGACAAGCCTACACGCTATCATGGCGTTTTAGATGCTGATTATAAAACTGCTTGCTATGTTATCCACAAGGGAGGATATGCCACTGATCCCGGTTATCCAGGTAAGCTAATTGGATTGATCGAAAAGTACGGCCTAGCGAAATATGACAAGGAGGAAACAACAATGAAACCAGAGGTAGCAAACGAAATTATTGGCCATTTACAAGGGCAATGGGCTTTGTACAATCAGATGGGAATGAAGGATAAGGCTGTTAGGATTGGACAATTGGCTGATGAGTTACGAGTAGCTAGCGGACAAGAGCCACAGAACGGAAAATAGTTCAACTGGTTACTTTCAATAAATATCTTTCTACCTTGATTTATATTTTACTTTTTATTTACTAATTTTATTGGAATATAATTATATATTTATGATTGATATAATATTTAGATGATAGTAAAATTAGGAAAGTTATCCAATTAATAAAATAGGAAGAAGAATGATGAGGAAGTTATTAAGTGCTACATTAGCTGTTTTTATGTTATTTACTGGGTATACACAAGTAAATGCACAGGAGTTTACTTTTCCGAACATTCATAATGTTACTGATCTTCACAAGCACATCATAAGTAACCTAAAGGATGATATTAGTCGGAATGAAGATGGAACCCTAAACATTACCGAAATCGACTTTGGCAATGTAGACAAGGAACTTGTGAATTCATACAAAGAGGTTGTAAAATCTGTAAATGAAGGTGTCGAAGATGGCATTTTGAAGTACGATTCAGATTTTGAGCTGTCAGTTGCAACCATGGAGGAATTAGAGGAATTATCCAATGTTGAAGAATCTAAATCTAACGATAACGAAATAATTGCTAGAGCTATTCCAGATGAACCTGCTAAATATCCACTTGCCAGAAAAGCATATGAAAACCTTGATGATTTAAAAGCTAAAGAAAAAGCGTTTGAACAAGCAGCGCGTTTTAATCCTAGTACCAATCCTTGGCTATCAACAGCCTCCTACTTTGCTGTACAGGTAAGACCGAAAGGAGCTTGGGATCTAAAAAGAGAAATCGGATGGAATAATACAAGAACTGTAAAAATTGATGGAGAAACCTATTATCTTACGGGTGAGGACATTGGGAATATTCACTACGGCTATGTAGGCAGATATCATTTTGGCACTAGCACACTCCTCAGTGCAGCAGGAATGGTTCAAGTCTTGTCTGGTACAGCAAAGTTAAGTTGGTTTGACTTATACTTTGATGACCCAACTGATCAAAAAGCTATCCGTAGAGGAATTAACTGGTATTTAAATGATCGTTTCGAATAAGATTAGACTATAAAAAAATGGAGGGAAGCACTATGAAGATACTACTCAAAAGGTTTCTCATAATATTAATTTCTTTACTAGTGTTTCTATCTCTAATTGTATACTTTGCATTCTATTCTACTCTGTTTCTACAAAAGGGTGATTTAGTTAAAGAGGTGTCTTCTCCAAATAAAACATATACTGCAAAGGTCTATCGCTTTGGGGATGAAGGTGGGCTGAGAGTAGATGTAAATGTTGGTTTTTTTGGTGACAAGCTTATTTATTGGAGCTGGAAAGAAGCAAATACCGATGTAGAATGGACAGACGATATTCACTTAAAAATAAATGGTAGATTGCTTGATGTCAGAACAGATAAGTTTGACAAAAGGACAATGGATTAAGATAAAATGATCCGTGATTTTCGCTAGTAGGTACAATATGGAGAATTTACTGATGGTGTTCCTTTCAATGTATTCTAAATGTGGACTATGAGACAGAAGAGGTTTTTACTAGATCTTATATTGATAAAAAAACAGTGATTTCTATAAGAGACACGAAAATGTTTGACCTTAAAAATCGGTTAGTATTAAGTAACAAAGATCCTATATATTTTGTGGATAACATCAAAAAATATTAGGTTTGACTTGTTTATTTAGGATGAATCCCGATAAGAGATTTCTAAGGAGTGAAAAACAAGTGGAAACTCTTCCAAGTTGGTTTTGGATTATATATTACTTGTTTTTGTTAACAACATTAAGAAGTGCTATATCCAGCCTTGTTAAAAAAAAGGTTTTAAGAATAGTATCTAGTTTTACAATTATTTTTGTGTGTACTATTCCCCTTATAAGTTTAATTTATAGTATCGAAAGACAAGAAGGGTTAAATGAGTTTGAATATTTTATCGATCAATTACAACAAGGAGAAGGGTGGACTATTTACTCGATTTTAGGATACATATACCTACTTGTGTGGTGGGGTCTAATAATCAACAAAAAAAAAGACTAATTAATGTATACTGAAATGTACACTTAATGATACAGGCTTTTAGCTATACTAAACAATACTGGATAGCTGTAGTTGAGAAATGCCCCCCACGTGCTTGATCAAAATACCATGTTAAAATGATAAGGATAATTAGTTAGTTTATGGAAAAGCTCTAGAATTGTTCTAGGGCTTTTGTTGTGTGAGGCTTACATATATAATCATCATCTGTTAAAAAAATGATTAAACTAACTCTTCATTTCCCTCAGATTCTAAGTTAAAAGATTTAATAAGGTTAGGTTTTTTTACTGGATTCTATTTTATAAGTTTTCCTAAGACTTTTTCCAGAAAAATAATTCTTCATTTATGAGACCACTAAGGGATACAATTCCCTATCAGACAATATCTTATCGTCACATATGAGAATCATTTCTTTCAAATCTTCAACAACTAATAATTCTTTTTCTAAAGACAGGGCTAATTCCTCGATTGTTAAAATTGACCTTCTATATGGACTTGAAATGAACGTGTCTATTCCCTCATCTTTTAATAATTCAGTTATTATATGGGCATCTGACCTACCCTTATCAGTCAGCTCACGTGTTCTCTCGTTCCCTTCTGTTTTCGGTGATTCGCCATGTCTCACCATGTAAATGAAAGTGTTCATAATATCCCTCCAGGATGTTTAGAAACTTGTTATTCCAAATAATCCTTGTTTTAAATCTAGTAGTAATCAACACAGTTTTATTGATCTTCAACAATCCTGATTCCTAAGTACATTTCCTCAGAATCTCTTTTTTGATCTTAGCATAAATACCCACTCCCTTTTTATCATAGATTCCTAATAGATTAATTTGTATATAAGAACGTACATCTGTATTTTAAGGAGATGTTTTGATGGCTAGTAAAATACTTGATCCACTTATAACGAGATTTATCTTGCCAGAGCATGCAGAAATGTTACGTCAGTTTCATGAAGATAAGAAACTGATTGAGACGCCGATCATTGAAGATTGACGAGCTAACCGAGTTTTGCTACAGGATATCTGACTCGTGTCAGTACTTACTTTTCTTAAATTACTTTAAAGATATTTTTTTCCATTTACGAATTTTAGTTCTGAAATTCGTAAATGGGGCAACTGTATTGATATGCACCCATTTCCAAACAGGCCACATTGCTTTTGTTGTGGCCCATTTTCTTTGTTCTGGTTGGAATAATTCTGCTTCAGTAAGATCATTTATCCAATCGACTAGCTTTCGGACTAACTTTGTCAATTCTTCTTCCTGCTGTTTTAAAGTTAAAGCACCGTATTGCTCATAAAAAGATTGATAAAGTTTACCTAAGTTATTCCATTTGTAGTCTGGAGTGGGCGTTTGTACGTCAAGTTCACTTTGCTCGTCTTTTTCCCACGATAACAATAAGTTGATCCACCCCAATTGATAAGAAAGGATTTCAGAAGGAGATTTATCCACTTCAGAGATATGTTTATCTCTCAACTCTTCAGGAATCACCTTAAATTCTTCAATAAATTTTTTATAGGCTTTATCGATTGATTCAATTAATTCTTCAGCATTAGAGTACTGCTTCATAATTCTTTCACACCCTTACTTTTACTACCTTCAGTATATGATAGAATGGTATCAAAACCTGATACCCATTAGGAGCTTTTTATGAAAAAAGACGGGCGACTGATTCAAGAAATAATCTATCTCTTTGAGTTATAAATAAGATAAGGAAGCTTACTGACTCAGAAATGGAAGAAATGAGTCATTGTCTAAGTGCGAACGCTAAAAGGGCTTGAGAGATAGCAAAACTTAAAAACGTATCTTTGGTTGCCAGCTTAACAAGCGATACAGAGTGTTGGCATGAGCTATGTGCAAAATCAGAAAAAATACAAGGATGAAATAAAAATGAAGAAAATCGTTTCCTAAGATAAAAGAAAACGATTTTTTCTTTTGTTACCTATTAATAAAAAATAGGTTATTTAAACTGTATATATAGAAGATTTCATTTGAGATAATGATGTCGAATGCTATTATGTTAGGCAAAGTGTTATGTTTGGCTGGGTTCTTGGATAGGTACCCAATTAGCACAGAGAGGGAGCGATACTGATGCTGTTGAATAGTATAGGAGTAGCATTAGGCGGTTGTCTTGGGGCCATGTCTCGTTACGGAATCAGTTCTCTGATCAATCAACGTTATAAAGGAATGTTCCCATTAGCGACCTGCTGTATTAATATTTTGGGGTGTTTTTTATTAGGGGTACTAACAAGTTCTTCCTTAGCTCCATTTTTTATCGTAATGGCAGGCACAGGTTTTATGGGGGCTTTTACGACATTTTCTACATGTAAGTGGGAGAGCTATTCATTATTTACATCAAAACGTTACCAGATAGGATTCATCTACTTGCTTATTAGCTATTCTGTGGGGATTTTATCTGCTGCACTAGGGATGCTGCTCGGGGTACATTTGTGATTTTTAAGATTGTCCTTGGAATTGCTTTTTCATTTTGATAAGATAAATATTCGTTTGATGAAAAGGAGGTTAGTCATGTGACCATTCATCATCCTGCATATAAGGAAGAACAAGATCGGCTGGAAAAAACAGTACATACGATTGAAAAGGAGATTGGACAGCTCCGAGAGGATTTGCGAGAGGCAACGGACGATTATGTCAAACAAGTAGTCAATTCCTCGAAAGCTAGGGATCTCTTTCATTTGGAAAGCTCTGTGAATAAGCCTTACTTTGGTCGAGTAGATTTCATGAAAGACGAAACCTATGAAATGGATTCCGTATATATAGGAAAGCGTGGGATTGTAGAACGCGACACAATGGATAGTGTTGTAGTAGATTGGCGTGCACCTATCGCTAGCCTTTATTATAGCGGGGAGAGCAAGGATGCTTTTTACCGAACATTACAGGGAATTGTACGGGGAGAAGTAAAGCTTAAGCGTAATTTTGCTATAGAAGATGGTCAGATTACAGGAATTTATGATGGTGCGTTAAAAGAGACGATCAATCGCGAAATCGGGGCGCCAGAGGATTTTCTGGAAGAAGGCTATATTGATGAATTCTTAGCTTCCAGTCTGAATCAAAATAACGATAGTCGATTAAAGGATATCGTTGCTACCATTCAAACAGAACAGAATGATATCATACGTGCAGAAAAAGATCGGGCTATTGTGGTCCAAGGGGTAGCTGGAAGCGGAAAGACTACGATTGCATTACACCGCCTTTCCTATTTGATTTATAATTACCAACATTTGATTGCGTCCAAGAAATTTATGGTATTTGCTCCTAATAAGCTGTTTTTAACATATATTTCGGATGTATTACCCGAATTAGGTGTGGAGGATGTACAACAAGCCACTTTCTCAGAGTGGGCTGCCAAACAGGTAAAAGCACTTTTACCAAAAGGCTGGCGAATTGTTGATCCGAGCAAGCCATTGTTGCTTTTCTTTGAAGACGATGCTAGTAAGCAGGTACAGAAGCGTCAAACGTGGAATCGGATGTCTTTTAAGGGTTCCGTTCATTGTCGAAATATGCTAGATAAGTATATGGATTACTTACTGCATGAGCTGATTACCTATAAGGATTTACGATTTATTTATAACAAGACAAAGCATGTGTTTGAAATGAAAAAGGTAGATATTCGCCAGTTGTTTATTAATGAATTTGCTCATTTGCCCTATCACCGCAGAATAGAAGCCTTAGCTAAGCATGTTAAACAACAAATGACCCAGCAATTGTTTACACATTTACGAGAAGAAAAAATCGATTTGGATAAGCCAAGTTTATTGCGGTTCGAGAAGAAAATGGATGAATTGCTCGCTTTGTATTTAGGGAAGTGGCCAGAGATAGATGCTTTTACTGTGTATACCCAGCTTCTGCAGGATTGGGAGCTTTTACGAAAGCTTACTAGTGAGGATATTTCAGATAAATGGTTGCAGGATGTCGTGGAGACTTCCAAAGCAATCATAGAGGAAGAGCGTATAGAAGCAGAAGACCTTGCTCCCATTTTATATCTTCGTCATCTGCTGGAAGGAAGCGGAAAGGAAGCTCCTTTTGATCATACGGTAATCGATGAGGCGCAAGATTTGAGCTATCTAGAGATTTTAGTGCTTTCTTTACATACGAAAAATGAATCAATGACAATCGTAGGGGATTTGGCACAAGGGATTCATGCGTACCGTGGATTAGATAGCTGGCAGCCAGTTTTACGAAATATCTTCAAAAAGAAAACAGACTTTTATACGTTAGAGCAGAGCTATCGTTCGACAATTGAAATTATGAATTGGTCCAATGAGGTTTTACAGGGCACTCAATTGTCGGAAATTACGGATGCAAAGCCGGTGTTGCGTCATGGTGAAGAACCGTTATTTTTACGGGCGAAGAATCAGAGCAACATGCTTGAGGATATTAAAAAGCGGGTTGAAAAGTCATTAGCGTGTGGTCATCAAACGGTGGCGATTGTCACTAAAACCATACATGAGAGTAAAAAAATTGCTAAAGCCTTAAAAGAAAAGGGTCTTGAGCTCCACCATCTAGGTGTGAAAGATAAGGAATTTCCAGGTGGAGTAACCGTTCTGCCCGCTTATCTAACGAAAGGGCTGCAATTTGATGTAGTAATCGTCCTACACGTAGATGATGAACATTACAAAGAGAATGTGATGGATGCCAAGTTGCTTTATGTCACCATGTCACGACCTGTCCATCAACTTCTGCTATATATTCAAGGGGATGCTAAGGTGACCCCATGGCTAAAGACAAAAGCGGCTGCGATACAAGAGATATGATATGAAAAATCATTCAGAAGATTAGATGTACACTTGATACAACCAATCCCCAAATAGGGGTGGCATACTCAGAAAAGCTGATAAAAATCAAAGTTAGTAACGTTTACAAAAGGAAGAAAAACAATGAAAACCATGAGGCTTTGCCAGAATGAACAAGTAAGATATGACCCATTCCGGTAATGCAATCATGGTTTTTTCTGTAGTGAAGCTGACTTATGCTTTAGAGATGATCACTTGTTCTACTACTTCGATATTTGGATGGAGTGATTGAATAATGGTGCAGTTAGGAGGTACCAAGCGCAAGGCCTTATCCAGCTTTTCCTGCACAAGGTCTGAACCAGTAATAGTATAAATGAGACTTATCTTCGTCAAAGGATTCGGGGCATTCTCGCTTTGAACGGCATCTACATGGAGAGTAAGCGAGTTGTATGAGATGCGTTTTTTTTCTAGGATGCGCGTAAAGACGATTTGGCTACACCCCGCAATGGCAGAAACTAGCAAATCAATCGGTTTAAAGCCTTGCTGACGGTCACTAGAGATGGTTAAATCTCCATAGGGTAGCGTTGTTTGCAAGTTTTGATTCATCTGAGTAAATTGCATGGTCCTTCCTCCTGTTTCGAAAATGGAGAAACCACGAAGAAGAGTGCTCCTCGTGGTTTCTCTTGAAGGCAAATAATATGTAGAACATGATTTGATTCAAACAAATTAATCAGGTAGAAGAATTAGTGATCTCCTGTATTGCCCTTGCTTGGATTGGTTACTACAAAGCCTTCCTCTGGAATAAACAGATAATCTATTACAACGCCATCTAGTAATTCCTCGGAGGTTTGTAGGAGGACATCGATATCTTTATCAGTAGATACAACGGTATCCTTCTCTGATGGTTTGTCCAAAGTCATTCCATAATG
The DNA here is from genome assembly GCF_010748895.1 of Brevibacillus sp. 7WMA2. NCBI lineage: Bacteria > Bacillati > Bacillota > Bacilli > Caryophanales > Paenibacillaceae > Brevibacillus > Brevibacillus sp. 7WMA2. The sequence continues at coordinate 1,897,032 of NZ_CP048799.1, read as the reverse complement.
AGCGTGGTTACCGTGTTTATGTGTGATGTATACGCGAAGCTTTACATCTTTATCAGTTTCCTGATCCATGATTTCATTGATTTTTTTTGCTGCATTGCGAGTAATTTTTGCTTTCATCGTCGAAGACTCCTTACCTTGTTAGGATGTGTTCATCATAACAAACTTACCTTCCATGTGGCAAACCTCTTACGCACTTTTGCGTGAACATCTTGAATGTAGTGAATGGTTATATTTTAAAAGGAAAAATGAGGAACAAAAAACGGAAAATATGAATATTGGGTTGCCAATATGAACCTGGCAACCCAAGCTAGCTCGTTTTTAATAAAATGCTCCAGGCCAATCGTACCAACCTAGTGAAGATAAATAAGCATCTGTAAATGCATCTTCTTCACGAGGAGGGTAGGACAATTCGTGCTCATCTACAAATAACAACTCACTCGGCTCTGCATGACGATGTGGATCGTATTTCATGGAGAAAAGCCTCCCTTCACAGTTTTAGTCTGTCCCATTTTAAAAGGAAATACGATTTTAAAACTTTTTTCAAAAAGGTATTGAATATCAAAAAGGTTCATGATATACTCAATCTTGTTGTGAAGCAAATGATATTTTAGTTGCTGAAATGCCGGTGTAGCTCAATTGGTAGAGCACCTGACTTGTAATCAGGGGGTTGTGGGTTCAAGTCCTATCGCCGGCACCATTTTTATGGGGAGATAGTGAAGTGGCTAAACACGGCAGACTGTAAATCTGCTCCCTCAGGGTTCGGCGGTTCGAATCCGTCTCTCCCCACCATACTTGTAATGAAAGCACTTTGACTGTTAGTCAGGGTGCTTTTTTATATTAGCAAGGATTTGTTTTTCAATTATTTGATGGAATTGCTTCAAATACAATTATATTATGACACATGAATATCTGTATGTTATCCTATCATTGAGAAAGAGGCCTATTTTTTAGTTCGTCAAGGAAAGATAGAAGGAAGGTCCTCTTTTGCAAAATCTCGTTCCACAGTTCTTCTTCGTGCGATTAAATGAAAGCTCTGTTTGTCATACTAGAAAAGAGGAACTAATGAAACTGGGGTGGATACGTGATTTCACAACAAGATATTATGAAGATGAAGCAACAGATGAATCGGGAAGTCAGTAAGCTTGTTACTATTGTATTAGCAGACTCACAACAAGTGGCTGGCGAAATTTCGGAAGCAACCGATGAGGAGATTCGCTTATCTGATGGGCGAAGCTACAGGTATGAAAATATCCGAGAAATTAATGGCTTATAAAAATGAAAGCGTTAACAATTGGATAAGAAAGAGCCGAAAATAATTTATAGGAAGCTACGATATCTTAGTCGTCCTATCACCCTGTATTTCTTAAGGCTAAAAAAGGGGGCAGAAGCACCCCCTGCTATAGTTTATAGACCTGAGATTGGAAAGAAGTAGGTCAATGCATCAGGTAGCACACGTTGCCAAAAGCCCCATACATGGTCGCCGTGATCCTCAATATATGAGGTACGTGCTTGCTTTTGATCCAAAACAGACTTCATTCTTCGGTTGTAGTCTAAGAAATCGTAAGTTCCTGTACTGGTTTCGACTTGAAGCTCTTCCAAACCTACGATCATCCACATATTCATCCAGGATAGGTCAGTTTCCTTTTTCGTTTCATCAATAGAGGCATCAAAGAATGCACCTGATAAAGAGATGATTTTGTGGAATAGATGAGGGTAATCAAGAGCTAGATGGAACGAAACTGTACCACCAAGGGAGTCGCCGGCTAGAATGCGGCTATCAGGGTCTTGGCGAATTGGATATTTGTTTTCAATATAGGGGACAAGTTCCTCTGCGAAGAAGCGTTTGTACCCAGGGTTTCTTTCCCCAACATGTGAGTATTCACTGGTGCGTTTGCTTCGTTCGTTTGAGACGCCGACAATAATCATAGGCTCCATGCCTTCTTCAAGAATAAGGCGGTTAGCAATTGTAGCGATTCGACCCATCGTAAAGAACTCGTTTCCATCCTGACAATAGATGACCGGGTAGGAAAGCATGTCATTGTAACCCGGGGGTAAATATACTTTTACTTGGCGTGGTGCATCTAGGTACTTGCTGGTAAGTTCTTCTTTGATGATGGTTCGTTTTAGGATGTCTGACATCGAATGAAAACCTCCCGACAATTGTTCTATCGTTTTAACAAATTGTAATTAAGGTCTTGCAAAAAAATGATACAGAACTTATCATTGATAATAACAGGAACAAGTAAACCCCTGTAATGACTATATTATAACACAAAAAACAGAGTCATGAACTGAAATATAACAGTTGAAATAACTTTTATATGGTTCATATATACAGGGCTTTCGTATCTTCCGAAAAATGTAATTTTACTCCAAACAAAACTCCGTTAATGAGGTGAGCTAAATGACTGTATCTACTGCTGTAGAACATATCGGTCACAATGAGCCATTGCAAATTCTGGCTCCGGATGGAACTGTTGTCAATCCTGAAATGATGCCTAAGCTTTCTGATGAAGAGCTTCGTGAAATTATGCGTCGCATGGTTTTCACTCGTGTTTGGGACCAACGTGCAATTAGTTTGCAACGTCAAGGTCGTCTTGGCTTCGTAGCTCCAGTTTCTGGGCAAGAGGCTACTATGGTAGGTTCTGAATTTGCTTTGAGCAAAGAAGACTTTATCCTACCAAGCTACCGTGACCTTCCACAAATGGTATGGCATGGTGTTCCTATGTACCAAGTATTCTTGTGGTCCCGCGGTCACATCGAAGGTGGACGTTACCCTGAGGGTGTAAACGTATTGATGCCACAAATTATCATTGCGGCACAATGTACACAAGCTACTGGTGTAGCAATGGGCTTTAAGCTTCGCGGAGAGAAGAAAGTAGCAATCAACTACTTCGGTGATGGTGCAACTTCTCAAGGTGATTTCTATGAAGCTATGAACTATGCTGGTGTATACAACCTACCAGTTATCTTCTTTAACCAAAACAATGGTTATGCAATCTCCCTGCCGTTTGCTAAGCAAACAAAATCCGAAAACATCGCTGTTAAATCCGTAGCAGCTGGTATTTCTAGCGCTCGTATTGATGGTATGGACGTTCTTGCAGTTGTAAAAGCAACTCAAGTTGCAAGAGAACGCGGTATTAACGGTGGAGGAGCTACATTGATCGAAGCTCTTACATACCGTTTCGGTCCTCACTCCATGTCTGGTGATGATCCAACTCGTTACCGTACTGGGGAAGAGCAATCCGAATGGGAACAAAAAGATCCATTAATTCGTTTCCGTAAGTTCCTAGAAGCAAAAGGTCTATGGAGCGAGCAAGATGAAGAGGCAGTAATCGAAGAGGCAAAAGCCCATGTTGCTGAGCAAATCAAGAAAGCTGACGAAACAGCAAAAATGAAAGTTTCTGAGCTTATTGATGTGATGTTCGAGACTTTGCCTCCACACCTAGAAGAACAAAAAGCAGAATATCTGGCAAAGGAGTCGAAGTAAGCCATGGCAAATTTGACAATGATTCAAGCCATTACTGATGCGATGCGTATTGAATTGGCACGCGACCCTCAAGTTCTAGTTTTTGGGGAAGACGTGGGTAATAATGGCGGTGTATTCCGTGCAACAGAAAATCTGCAAAAAGAGTTTGGCGAAGATCGCGTATTCGATACACCGCTAGCTGAATCTGGATTCGGTGGATTGGCAGTAGGTCTTGGTGTCAACGGATTCCGTCCAGTTGTTGAGATTCAATTCTTTGGTTTCGTTTTTGAAACAATTGATGCGATCGTAACTCAAGCTGCTCGTATGCGTTACCGTTCTGGTGGAAATTTCACTAGCCCAATCGTATTCCGCTCTCCATTTGGTGGTGGCGTAAAAACCCCTGAGTTGCATTCTGACTCACTAGAAGGTATCTTCCTTCAAACACCAGGTGTGAAAGTAGTAATCCCATCTAATCCTTACGATGCAAAAGGTCTATTGATCTCCGCGATTCGCGATAACGATCCGGTAATCTTCCTTGAGCATATGAAACTATATCGTTCCTTCCGTCAAGAAGTACCAGAAGGCGAATATACAATCCCATTGGGTAAAGCAAACATCGTTCGTGAGGGTACAGATGTAACGATCATCACTTACGGTGCAATGGTTCAAACAAGCATGAAAGCTGCGGAAGAATTAGAAAAACAAGGTAAAAGCGCTGAAGTTATCGACTTGCGCACCCTTTCTCCATTAGATATGGAAACAATCCTTGCTTCCGTACAAAAAACAAATCGTGCAATCGTTGTGCAAGAAGCACAACGCACTGCCGGTGTCGCTGCTGAAATCATCGCGCAAATCAACGAAAAAGCTATCTTACATCTAGAAGCGCCTGTTCTTCGTATCGCACCTCCAGATTCCGTGTTCCCGTTTGCACAAGCAGAAGATGTTTGGCTGCCTGATGTAAAAGGTGTTATTGACGGCGTGAACCGCGTATTGGAGTTCTAAGATTCGTATAATCAATGGCGGAAAGTAAGCTTTCCGCCTTCTTTTCTCGAAATCGATAGGAGGGAATTATAGTGGCACGATTTGAATATAAACTTCCGGAAACCGGTGAAGGTATCCACGAAGGCGAAATTGCAAAGTGGCATGTTGCTGTAGGAGATACAATTGAAGAGGATCAAGTTATCCTAGAAGTACAAAATGATAAATCCATGGTAGAACTACCATCTCCTGTTGCAGGTAAAGTAGTTGAGATCAATGTGAGTGAAGGTACTGTTTCTACAGTAGGTGACACACTATGTGTTATTGAAGTAGAAGGTGCATTGCCTGAAGGTGCAGATCATGGACATGGTGGCGAAAGCGCAGCACCTGCTCAAGAAGCTCCTAAAGCTACTGAAGCACCAGCGGCGGCTGCAGCACCAGCTGTTGCTCAAGGTGGAGCTCCAATTGATCGCAAGCAAGTACTTGCTACTCCTTCCGTGCGTAAATATGCTCGTGAAAAGAACATCGATTTGGCGCTTGTACCAGGTACAGGCGGTAAAGTTGGTCGAATTACCAAAGCTGATGTAGATGCATATCTTGCTGGTGGGGCTACAGCACCTGCTCAAGCAGCAGCACCAGCGGCGGCTGCAGCACCAACTGCTTCTCAAGCAGCAGCAGCTACACCTACACAACACTACGCTCCACAAGCTTTCGAATTAGAAGAGCGCGTACCTTTGAAAGGTATCCGTAAAGCTATTTCTAAAGCGATGGTTAAATCTAAATACACAGCTCCACACGTTACTTTGTTTGACGAAGTAGACGTTACTGGCTTGGTTAACCTACGTAAAGAAGGTAAACCACTAGCTATGGAACAAGGAATTAAATTAACTTACCTTCCATTCATTGTGAAAGCAGTAGTGGCTGGTTTGAAAAAATTCCCAATCCTTAACACTTCTATGGATGATGAAACACAAGAAATCATCTTCAAAAAGTACTATAATATTGGTATTGCAACATCTACAGAAGACGGCTTGCTCGTACCTGTAGTTAAAGGCGCAGATCATAAATCCATCTTCGAAATCTCTGCTGAGATTAACGAATTAGCTGGTAAAGCTCGTGACCGTAAAGCAACTGCCGATGAAATGAAAGGTTCTACTTTCAGCATCACAAACATCGGTTCTGCTGGTGGAATGTTCTTCACTCCAGTGATCAACCATCCTGAAGTAGCTATTTTGGGTGTAGGTCGCATTGAAGAGAAACCAGTAGTGAAAAACGGTGAGATTGTTGTTGCACCAGTCTTAGCGTTGTCTCTAAGCTTTGACCACCGTCTAATCGATGGAGATCCAGCGCAACGTTTCATGAACTATATCAAAAAGCTTCTGGAGAACCCAACACTATTGGTTATGGAGGGATAACAACATGGTAGTAGGAGAATTCGTAGAAGAAATTGACGTAGTAGTCATCGGGGCAGGTCCTGGTGGTTATGTCGCAGCAATCCGCGCAGCTCAATTGGGGAAAAGCGTAGTTGTAGTAGAACGTGCTAACGTAGGTGGCGTATGCTTGAACGTGGGTTGTATCCCATCAAAAGCTCTTATCCATGCTTCTCACGTTTATGAAAATGCACAGCATGGCGCTAGCATGGGTATTACCATGGAAAACGTAAAAGTTGACTATGCGAAAGTACAAGAATGGAAAAGCGGCATCGTGAAACAATTGACTGGCGGGGTTGCTTCCTTGTTCAAAGGAAACAAAATACGTCTAGTTTCTGGGGAAGCGTTCTTCTTGTCTGAGAATGAAATCAGCGTTTATAACGATAATGAGTCCCTTAAATTCAAGTTCAACAATGCGATTATCGCAACCGGTTCTCGTCCGTTCGAACTTCCAGCGTTTAAATGGAGCAAGCGAGTATTGTCCTCTACTGAGGTATTAAGTCTTGGCGAAATTCCAAAACGCATGGTAGTTATCGGCGGTGGATACATCGGGGTTGAGCTAGGTACAGTTCTTGCTAAATTTGGCACAGAACTTACAATCCTTGAGGGTGCAGACCATATCCTACCTGGATTTGAACAAGACATGACTCGTCTAGTTGAACGTCGTTTGAAAAAACACAACGTGAAAATTCATACCAAAGCTCTTGCAAAAGGCGTGGAAGAATCAGAGAACGGTGTAGTCGTAAAAGCAGAAGTAAAAGGAGAAGAAATGTCCTTTGAAGCTGATTACGTACTAGTTACTGTTGGCCGTAAGCCAAACACAAATGATATCGGTCTTGAAGCAATCGGCATGAAAATGAACGAGCGCGGATTGATCGAAGTAGATAAACAAGGTCGTACAAGTCTACCACACATCTACGCGATTGGTGACATTGTTCCAGGTCTTGCGCTAGCTCACAAAGCTTCTTATGAAGGTAAAGTGGCTGCTGAAGCAATTGCGGGACATGCGGCTGAAGTGGATTACAAGTGCATTCCTTCTGTTGTATTCTCCGATCCAGAAATGTCCAGTGTGGGTATCTCTGAAAGAGAAGCAAAAGAACAAGGTCTAGATGTAGTTGTAGGTCGTTTCCCTTATGCTGCTAACGGACGTGCTCTATCTGTTAATGCCGGCGAAGGATTTGCAAAAATCATTGCTGACAAAGAAACAGGAGTAGTTCTCGGTGCACAATTCGTTGGGGAAGATGCTTCTAACATCGTATCTGAAGTAGCTTTGGCTATTGAGATGGGTGCTACATTAGAAGATATCGAGCTAACTATCCATGCTCACCCAACTTTGGGCGAAGTAACATTGGAAGCTGCGGAAATGGCGCTTGGTCGTCCGATCCACGTAGTGGTAAAATAATTGCTTTCTATAAAAAAAGGTTGCTGGTTTATTCCAGCAACCTTTTTTCTTTACTCATAAAAGAAGATCATATTAGCTTACAAGAAAAAGAAAACAGGGTGTACAGTATACTGTGTAATACAAGCTAATAAAAGAGCTCAGGTATACATTTTAGAGCCAGAGCGTTTAAACTCTTCTGCCTTTTGAGAAAGTCCTGTTTCAATGAGAGAATCTTCAAGACTTGCTGTACTTTTATCTGCCAATGGACTGTTATCAACCATTCCTTTTAACTCATGGCTAATTTTCATACTGCAAAATTTCGGCCCACACATCGAGCAAAAATGTGCTGTTTTAGCTGGTTCAGCGGGAAGGGCTTCATCATGATAATCGCGTGCTCGCTCGGGATCTAATGATAAATGAAATTGATCGTGCCAGCGAAATTCAAATCGTGCTTTTGACATCGCATCATCCCATGCTTGAGCAAGGGGATGACCTTTTGCTAGATCGGCGGCATGCGCTGCGATTTTATAGGCGATGACCCCTTCTTTTACATCATGCTTATTAGGCAATCCTAAATGTTCTTTCGGTGTTACATAGCATAGCATCGCAGTACCAAACCAGCCAATCATAGCAGCACCAATGGCAGAGGTAATGTGATCATATCCGGGGGCAATATCGGTTGTAAGCGGCCCTAACGTATAGAAGGGAGCCTCCTGACAAATATCCTGCTGAATGTCTACGTTTTCTTTAATCTTGTGCATAGGAACATGTCCCGGCCCTTCGATCATGACCTGAACATCATACTCCCAGGCAATTTTCGTTAGTTCACCCAAGGTTTCTAATTCCGCCATTTGAGCAGCATCATTGGCATCCGCAATGGACCCCGGCCGCAGACCATCCCCTAAGGAGAGTGAGATATCGTAAGCACTTGCAATTTCACAAATCTCACGGAAATGTGTATACAAGAAATTCTCCTGATGATAGGTAAGACACCAAGAGGCCATAATGGAACCTCCTCGCGAAACGATTCCTGTCACGCGGTTCATGGTAAGGGGGATGTAACGAAGCAAAAGTCCAGCATGTACTGTGAAATAGTCCACACCTTGTTCTGCTTGCTCGATTAACGTATCCCGGTATAATTCCCAGGATAAATTCTCTGGTTGTCCTCCCGCTTTCTCCAAAGCTTGATACAATGGTACAGTTCCGACTGGTACAGGAGCATTCCGTAAAATCCATTCACGTGTCGTGTGAATATTTTTACCGGTCGATAAATCCATGATGGTATCCGCTCCCCAGCGAATTGCCCAGACCATTTTTTCAACTTCATCTTCTATGGAGGAAAGAACAGCCGAATTTCCAATATTAGCGTTTATTTTTACCGAAAATTGCTTTCCAATAAGCATAGGCTCAAGCTCAGGGTGATTTATATTAGCCGGCAATATGGCGCGTCCACTGGCAATTTCTTGACGTACTACCTCTGGCTTTATTCCCTCACGTATCGCTGCGAATTCCATTTCAGGTGTAATGATGCCTTTACGTGCATAATGCAGCTGAGTGACGCGTTTTCTTTTACGTGCTCGCAGAGATGGACGATTTTCAAATTCTTGAACAGGAAGCGGGTTAGCGGCCTTTGATTTTGTAGGGGCAAGATTTTTGGAGACTCCATATGTTTCTGTGTCCTTCCGCTCTAAAATCCAAGGAGAGCGGAGTGGTGCAAGACCTTTGCTTAGATCAATCGTTTCAAACAGTGTTTCATCTGTGTAGGGTCCGCTCGTATCATACACTTGCAAAGGAGCATTTGGAGTAACGCGCCCTTGCTGATCAACAGTAGGGGAAAGCATAATTTCACGAAACGGAACCAGTAGATCAGGCCTTGAGCCTGTCACATATCTCTTGCGACTTGCTGGAAAAAAAGACGGAGTTGATAAAATAGACATTGCTATACCTCCCAACATCATTTGGCAACTAGCTAGGGACGGTAGGAGCGACAAACTAAAAAAGAGCCATACAGCAAAGGCTGACGGCTCTTATCCATACAAAATAAACATGCTGAAATAAACGAAGTCATTCGTATGGGATCGTTTCCTACGCTGGCATTATCCAGATCAGGTTTCACGGTCGGTAGCAGAGTTCTCCACCCTCTCAGCCTGGCTTCATCCAAGCTCCCGTATCCATATGTAGTTGCCCTTTTACCATATCATATGGGAAAATGTGGGTCAATAGGACTGATGGACGTTACGTGTGGGACAAATAAACAAAACCGCCAATCCGGCCAAGGACAAGCGGTTTGTTAGTAGAGGATTATCCTTCGCGTGTTTTAACTTGACGGGAATGATTCTTTTGCTTTACCTTTTTGGTTCCTGGTAAAGGTTTCCCGGTTTGTTCTAAGCCTTGAAATTGGTTATTATATGTTTGATGCGGATTTTCTACTAAGAAATCATCTTTTGCCATCCTTATCAGCTCCTTCGTGATTAGTATGGGAGGGAAATTGGTATCGCATGCACAGGGAAGTGTTTGTAACGCTGTGAATTATAGTTAAACAGGAGAGGACAGATTTTCATGAAAAAAAGATCGATGTTTATGGCAGTGCTAGCTAGCTTATTACTTGTAACAGGCTGTAGTGGAAATCAATCAAATACTACGCCTACTGAACAAGCCCAAGATATAAAGGTTAATCAGATAGATCTCACAGCTGAGCTCAAGTTTACAGAGCAAGCTACGATTGGGAAAACGACACTAGCTCAGATGGAAAAAATATATGGACCTGCTGTAGAAAAAAAGACCATTAAAAGTAATTTTCGTACCAATTTAAAAGAAGAGAATGGACCAAATCCAGAAGTAGAGCAAGAAGTAGCTTTTATCAAGATCAACCCACTAACAGGGGCAAAATGGAATAAAGCCTACCCCTTATATTTTACCAAAACGGCTAATCCTACATTAGTAGCTGCCCAAGTGATGTTAAAACGCGGAGATTTGATGAAAAATCTTGAGACTGGAAAGCAACTAACTCTAGAGGATATCAAAAAGGTATATGGAGCGCCAACACGCGACCTAGGAAGAGTTCTGGAGTATTATGATTTCAAAAATAAAGCTGTTCTGCATGTCATTTTAACGGATAATAATCAAATTTCTACTATGCTAACCCATTATGGATTGTTGTATGCGGACAAGCAAGAGGATATGATTGAGAATGAAAATATCATTAAGCGTTTGAGTCAGGAACAAGGATCAGCATCTAAGTAAAAACGGCCAGAAGCCTTTATAAGAGTCATACCCTATAAAGCCGTGGCGAATGGAGGGATCATCATGCCAACCTTGATTGCACCCGTATTTAATACCATAACAGATAAACCACTTCGTATACAGCTTAGTGAGGATTTCTTTCTGGTATCCGGCTTTGAGCCCTTGTATAAGATTTGTCATGAGCGCTTGCGTCCACAGATGAACGAGAATCGGCTTCATTTTGAAGAGAAGGTAAAACCAAACTCATTGTTTCTCTATGCAGAGTATCCTACCTTAAAAGTAAAAGAGGATCGTCCTTTTATAGCTGAAATAGAGAATCGCTTAAACATGGCGAATGGCGAAGGGGTTTGTTCGATCCCTTATCTATTAACAATGGAAGAAAATCGGTATGGGATTAATTATTTAAAACGCTCATTAGATGGTCCTAAGTTTATATATACCGATCAAATAGAGGGATTGTTCAAGCGTCTCATGAATGCAGATATCTCGTTTCCAACCGTTCCGTATCGCAGATATTTATTAGCTTTAGAAAAGAAATCGTTGGAGGATGAGTTATTAGATTTATGGATTGCTTTGGAGTCCTTGTTTGTACCAGATGGTAAAAAGGGAGAGATTACGTACAAGGTACGAACAAGAATTGCTTATTATCTGGGGCAAACACCTGAAGAAAGGATTAGGATTGCCAATTTTATTAAAAGCTCCTACAACCATCGTTCTGAAGTGGTTCATAGCGGTAAGGATTTAGGTAATACAATCAAAGAAGAAATACAGATATTACGTCAGATTGCCAGAGCTACCCTTATTAATTTAGCTTTAGAAAAAACCAAACTACAAAAGCTGAGGGAACAACTAGACAATTTGGTGTTAACAGGCAGAACGTACAAGGAGGAGTTTTCACCTGCTTATTTTGAGCATATAGTCTTGCCTTAGAAATGAAATAAAGTGGATAAATAGCAGGGGAATCCTTCCTAAATAAGAAAAGCAGCTACTCTTTTTTCCGGGAGTGGCTGCTTTTTTGGCAAATAAACAAAACGAATAATGACACAGGCTTGCTTTATTAAGATAAATGGTATTTATTACGAATATGATTGATTAAACCAATCGAACCTGCTTCGACTAACTCATACACATAATCAAATCTACCTGTAAAATAGGGATCTTCGACTTCTGTTTCCTTATAAGCGGAAGCATAATCCATCAGTTTGGTAACATTTTTAGCATCTGGAGCAAAAGCACGCAATTTTTCTACGTTGGAATCATCCATGCATACAATATAGTCAAATTGTTGAAAATCAGCAGAACGAATTTGTCTAGCAACAATCGTATCAAAACGAATGTTATGCTTCGTTAAGACTAGTTGAGTCCCTTCATGTGGAGGATTTCCAACATGCCAACTGCCAATCGCTGCTGAATCAATTTCAATGAATGGCTCTAGTCCGGCGCGTTGTACATGATGACGAAAAACTGCCTCTGCCATGGGTGATCGACAAATGTTGCCTAGACAAACAAATAACACACGTACCATATGAAAAACCTCCTTATATTGAATTTGTACAAAGCAAAACCTCGGCTATCAAGCTCGCCGAGGTTTTTTGTTTTAACCTACTCACATGCCTATTCTTAGTATACCATCCATGCGTTTGGTAACCAACGACCACGTGGGTCGCCATTTGCGGATTTTGTAAGAACGTTGCCTTTATCAACCATCATAGAAGAAGTACCGCCGTCCATAGCCATTCCATTTACAGCGCCATATTCTTCGAGCAGATCAGCCATATCTTTCATGCTAGCCCCAATAGAGTGCTTTTGACGACCATCAATCACAATGAACAAGATGGTGCCATCAGCCATCTGGCCTACAGCCGTACGGGGAGCGATTCCCCAGCTAATCGGATCTTTTCCAGCAAAAAGATTCTTCCTATTTACTACCAATTGTGGTCGAAATGACATAGCATCTCTAATATTCATCTTCAACAGCTCTTTAGAGGTATAACGACCTGTGATTAGCTTGCCGTTATAATCAATTCCAAGCACGGTGTCCCCGCCGGATGGATTGTAATCTTGAAGCAGTTTTCCATCTACGATCACTAGTCCAGCTGCTTGGCTGCCATACCCCATAAAATTGGGGTCATAAAAGCCGCTTGCATTGACTCCACCAATTGCATTCGTTCGTTCTGAGAATTCACTAATCCATTCACCGCGTGGTTTACCCCGGTTCTTTTTTGCACCGGTTGTTTGAATCAAGTGGACTCGGTTAGGATCAGAAACCTTCATAACGTATCCTTTAAAGTAATGAGCGGGATTGAAGTATTTTTCTACTGGAACAACTTCAGTCAGCTCTTTTTGAACAGGCTTTTCTTCTTGTTTTTCTTCTTCTTTTCCAGGCGGAGTAGTTACCTCTGTAGGTGAAACGGAGTTAATCGCTTCGGGATTATTAATCTCCGCACGAAGAGAATTAAGGGCGTCTTCTCCTACCAATGTATATTTAGCCCAACTGGAATGTTGAGTTGTTAACAACGTTCCAGCAAGCCACAACCGCAAGTCGTGGGTTAAATAAAAACCGGCTACTAGTACAACGAAGGTAACAATACTTCCTACTAATAGTTTCTTTTTTCGTTTCGCTTTTCTCTTTTTTGATCTTCGCATGGGTTGCTGATCTTTAGAACTGCGAGTACGGGTTAGTGGTGCCTCTGACATGTATCTCATTCCTATCTAGCTTAATCTGATATTTTTAGGTGTAAGGAGGTAGTTCCATTTATATGACGCGCATGTGGATAAAAGGTTACGACCTTTTTGCATTCCATTGACAGCACTTATTGGATCGGCCCTAATGAAGCGATCAGCATGCTTTCTCTTATTCTGGGTAAACTACATATGGAGGTGAGGTTTATGCGCGAATTTGATAAAGAATTTCAGGAACAAGTAGAAGAGTACAGAAAAAATCCACCGGGTACTCATAACCAGCATAGTGAGACAGACCGCCATGATAAAATGGAAAAACACGAAACACGAGTGGATTCTAACTCCTAATCTGGCTAATCTGATACGTAAGGGCGATGACTCTTTTTGAGAAATCGCCTTTTGCATACATAGATGGTGATGAGAGATGCAAAGATTGAATTTGATACCTTGGGTTTTCTTCTTGCCAAGAAAATGGTAAGCTAATCTGTACGAACTATTTGGTTGTAGGAGGATTTCTTCAGTGTCTAACGATTTTATGCAAATTACACGAGGTCCCATTGTAACATTTCTAAGGGAACGTGGCTATGAAAAGCTAACTCCTATTCAAGCACAAACCTTACCTGTTATTCTAGAGGGAAAAGATGTCATAGCTGAATCTCCTACGGGATCAGGGAAAACAATGGCATATTTATTGCCTCTTGTCCAAAATTTAGATGAAACAAAAAAGGAATTACAAGTACTAGTATTAGCACCTACGCAAGAGCTGGTTATGCAGATTTATCGCGAGGCTACACAGTTGTTAGCTTCTATTGGAATGCATGCCGCCGCACTGATTGGTGGAGTCGATGCGAAGCGCCAGTTGGACAAGCTAAAAACCCATCCAGCTATTGTTATCGGAACACCGGGGCGCGTTAAAGAGCTGTTAGAAATACGCAAATTAAAAGTGCATACCGTGAAAAGTGTAGTAATCGACGAGGCCGATCGCATGCTCGATCGCGGATTTGCTAATTCGGTGCAGGATGTATTGCGCCGTTTAATGCGTGATACGCAACGCTTGTTTTTCTCTGCAACATTATCTAAACAAACACAAGCTTTAATAAAGAGCATGGCTCACGAGCCGGTAGTCATTGCAACAGAGGCTCCAAAGAGTAAATATGAAGTGCTTCATTTTTATTTAGTAGAAGAAGGGCGTAAAAAAGCGGATGCGCTTCGTCGTCTGATTCGTTTGGTCAATGCTAAAAAAACACTTGTTTTCTTAAATACCATCGAGCGGGTTGATGAAATTAAAGAGAAGCTAACGTATCATCATCTAGAATGCGAACTGCTTCATCGAGATACGCCAAAAGTGGATCGAGCAAGGGCCTTACAGCAATTCCGTGAAGGGAAACTGCCTGTATTAATCGTAACAGATGTAGCCGCGCGCGGTATTGATATTTCTGATGTTGAGCTGGTTATTCACTATGATCCTGCTACAGATGCCGATACATATGTTCACCGTAGCGGAAGAACAGGACGTATGGGGAAGGCAGGACTGGTCTTTTCGATTGTGTTACCTAACCAACGATTTATCATCCAAAAATTCTCGAAACAAAAACAAATTCCGATTCTAGAAAAAGCGATGTCCCATGGGGCTTTGGTTGATCCAGGTGAGGCACGTAAGCCTAATGTGGGACAGAAAGCGAAACAGCCTGAGTCTTCAACTGGAGATCGTACACAAGGTAAGCGCAGTCCTTCAAGAAAACGTTTCTAAAAAGAGCGCTTGTTTTTCTTAGTAGGTACATAAGCCTCTTCTAACTGTGACACATTAGTAGGGTACAAACATTCCTTATTAACGGAAGGTGGGAAGGGCTTGTGCGTAAAAACCGACTGTATGAAGAAAAGCTTTTGGTAAATGGGCAGATTGGTGGCGAGCGGTTATCCAGTCAGGAGCGCCAAACATTGCAAAGAGAAGCTCAGGAATTAAAAGAGCTAATGGAACAAGCAAAGCAACAAGAGATTGTCGAATAGGGTCCACGTTAAAAAGAGCGGCTTTTTTAGCCGCTCTTTTCGTTACTACAGGGTTATAGCTGGTTATTTTGGACGTTTAGATAGCAAATAGAATAAAAAACAAAAACTGACCCCAAGAATAATGATCCAGATAATACTAGTAAAAGGTAAACTGCTCAATGTTTTCTCTCCTCCTAGGGGACTAACCTGCTCATGAAAATTGCTCCTTATCTCCAATGTAAGCAAATCATCTGTTATAATCAAGTTCTGATAGCTAGAACGCGGGAAATAGAGAGAAGGAGAAACATTTTTATGAACTTTAGTATCGATTGGCTTTCCTTTTTTGTATTAGAGCAGATTGATGATGAGGGAACGAAGCAGGTACGCATGTCTAAAATTCTTTCCCATAATGAATATGAACAAAGCGAACTAAAAACATTCCTTGACGGAGAATTTACCAAGATTGCGAAACGTAAAGTAGAAAAAAATCCCTTACATGATGCGGCGGCAACGAAATTGGGGCAGTTTATCCTAGAACCTGGACATCCGCTAGATTCAAATCCGAATTATGGGTTGTTTAAACGTTTGCTGCATTCCACAGCTAAGGAAGATATCAAATCGCATTCGCTAGACCTCCTACAATCGTATGTCAAAACACCACAAGTTCGCGGTGGCGTACTCATAATCGTTAAAGCCAAGCTAGACAGGCTCGACGATTCATTCTTATTTCTGTTAAAATGTGATTTTGAGCAAAAAACAGCGGTGATCACGGATGAAAACAGCCTGATATCTAATGTGGAAATGGCCATTAATGCAAAAAATATCAAATCAATTATGTACCCCTTCATGGAAGAAGAAGGTATGGTAGATATCTATCATGTGAAAATTCATCAGTTCTCCCATGCTCGCTATTTTGAAGAATTCCTCAAATTTATCGAGTATCCAAGAACGATCACAGAGATTGTCTCTCAAGAAGTTATCTCGCTTGCAAAACAGCATATTGAATATACTTATCCAGAAGATTCACCACAGCGTCAGCAGGAGGAAGAAGAAATCGAGCTAATAGCTGCGAGTTCTAAACGGGAGCTGGCTGAGAAATGGGAACATGAGACCGTCATGGAAGCAATGAACATCATTACGGAGCACCAACCTGAGATCGAACTGAAATTTAAATTGGATCACCTACAGGTAAGAGCAATGCTGTCCGATTATGGCACACAAATGAATATTGCCAAAGTGAATGGCCGTTATGTTGTTGTCTTAGAGGGAGATGTGCTGCAATTCGAGAAAGGCTTCTCTCCTGTGGAATTTTTAAAGCCTAAATCTCTTCATGAGCTAGTAGATGACATTGAAAGAAGGGCTAAAGAAGCCGCCATTCATCCTGGATACCAAGGAAACAGCGCTGAAGAAACCTCTAGTATGGAAGTAGCATCAGCACTAGCACCTTCAGATGATACCCCACCTTGGTAGGAACGATTTGTTTTAAAAGATAATGCTAGTAGCGATCAGACAAAGAGGTGAGTAGATGAGCTACAATCATGATCAAGAACAACACAATCCAAAAGGCCGTGAATCCATTCAGAAGCGTGTAAAAGAATTATTGGAGAAAGAATTACCCGAGGGCTGGAGCTGTCTTTTAGACGGGGAGCACATTGAGCTACAAGCTGTTATAAAAGAGGAGATCCATGAGCGTTCCATTTCTCTACAAGCCTTATATAAGCAGGTGGAAGCTCAGCCTGACAACCGTCGTGAACTTTTATATCGCTATGTACAGCATATCATGGCAGCGGTAAAAGGAGCTACAGATACGAGTAAGCTAGAGGGTAATGAACAGAATGTGTATCCAGTGTTGCGCCATTCATCTTTCTTCGACCATCCTAGAGCAAAAAGCTTAATTACCCATCCCCATACAGCAGAAACCACAATTGCCTATGCATTAGATCGCGAGGATGGATACATTCTACTGGATGAGAAAATGCTGCAGCAAGCTGGATGGACCCAGGAGAAGCTCCATGACCTTGCGATGGATAATCTTGAGGCATCTCCTTATACCATGAAAAGCGATCAGGTAGGGGAGCATGTGCTTCATTTTCTCAATGCACAAGACGGATATGCGGCGAGTCGGATTTTATTGCCCGGCATCCTACATGAATTTGAGGGGAAAAAGAAAGGGAAGCTACTGGGAACAGCTATTCCTCACCAGGATGTCATGATCATTGGCGATCTAGCTAATGATAAAGGCGCACAACTATTAGCTCAAGTAACACACCATTTCGCAAGTAAAGGTGACGTGCCCATATGTCCGTTACCTTTCATCTATCAACAAGGGGAATTAGAGACCTACCTAGTCGTCAGTCCTAATCAGAAAGGATAAGAAAAATGCTAACGAAAATTGAAAAAGAACTACTAGAAGAATGCATGGATGATTTATATGCTGATTATAGCGATTATAAAAAAAGCTTGAAGCCAGGACAAGAAATGAACGCAACCTATAA
This sequence comes from Brevibacillus sp. 7WMA2, assembly GCF_010748895.1. Classification (NCBI taxonomy): domain Bacteria; kingdom Bacillati; phylum Bacillota; class Bacilli; order Caryophanales; family Paenibacillaceae; genus Brevibacillus; species Brevibacillus sp. 7WMA2. The sequence continues at coordinate 1,879,368 of NZ_CP048799.1, read as the reverse complement.
GACGTTTATTAGCATCACGAAAAAATTGGGATTGACCCAGCCTAAATAGGCCAAAGCAATACAGCGGGATGACAAGAGGCTTTACTCATTTTTTTAGATAAAGCCTTCTGTCACAAGGAGAGCAACCTATCGTCAGGTTGCTCTCCTTTTTGTGAAATAGCTATCGTTTGGTAACGAATGTGGTTTATTTATTTTGAAAAATTACGATCTTTTGTAATGGATTGTAGCCATTGCTTTATTTTCAAAAACGGAGCAAACCAATGAGTGCCTTGTTTGATCATATCCAATGCTGATTGATATTCAGACTCTCCTTCTACTGGTAACAGTTCCCCTTCTTCTAATTTATCGTACCAGGACATGTCACAAAACCAGTCTATTCCCCCGGCATCCTTATGGCGAACGGGTAACCATACTTGTTGTAAACAAGGACTGTAGGCTGGGAAGGGTTCATCAGTGGCAAAGGCAGAAGTACGTATGTTTTCTTTCGTAGAAGTAAATCGATGGGGCCAATAATCAGCCCTTGAGCCTGTATGCGTAACCTCTTCGCAAAAACGACAGATAGCCTTCAAACGTTCAGGATTCGCAAATAGATAATGATATAAGGTTTTGCCGATCTGAATACGGCTGGATAGCTTCTCAAAATGTGTTAGATTAAGCACTAGCATTTTATCGTAGGCATTGCTGCACGAGATTTGGTAAGGGAATAGGACTTGTTGCAAGGAAAGTATTTCGGGTAAGGTAAAATCTAATCGTTTTAATACATGTGTGACAAAGTGGGGATGGGTAATGACTCGCTGATGAATGTAATTTTGCTCATTAATAATGAGAGCCCAGGTAAGTCGTCTACGTTCATCTTTTAGAGATGAATCAAAAGGACTCCATGCTTTTCCTTTGAATCGAGATATGCTACGCCAAAATTGAGACCAGATCGGAATCATAAATGCAGAAACCCCAAGCTCAGGGAGCCATGTTGAAAAATCCTGCGAATGTTTCTGCATGGCTGCATATAGTAATAGCTGGGGATAGGCATCTTGGAATATAAGCCAGTTACATCGCTCCAAAAAGATAAAAAAATCCTCTATTTCTTGCTGAGGTAATATTTTGGGCAACCATTCCCCGCGTAAATCAGTCATTTGCCAACCGCCGTTACGTGAGACCAGATGAGCTAACAGAGCCCAATCTATCTCAGGATAAGCCTTATAAAAGGAGTGATAAGCATTCGTGCGGGTAATATTTGTGGCATTGGCTTCCTTTACCTGATGACGAATGCTTGCTAGGATTTCTATTTTTGAAAAAGCAGACATGGCAGTGTACAAAATCCTTTCTTTTACAGATACCTATTAGCCTATCCTGTTTGCAGGAGAACATGCAGCAAATGCAGTAACTAGAAAAACAGCCTCTCACCCGTATGGATGGAGGCTTTGTTTTTATGCTTATTTTGGTAGAACCTGAAATAACATCGAAACGATACCAGCAGCGATTAATGGTCCCACAGGAACCCCTTTAAATAGTGATACCCCAATAATTGTTCCTACTAATAAGCCTGTAACAATGACAGGATTCGCTGACATGAGGCCTGCACCTCGTCCTCCTAAGTAAGCAACAAAAATTCCCACCGCTACAGCTAATAACGATTGCCAGTGGGTAAATGTACTCCAAATCATTTGAGGTGTAATTTTTCCACTAGCAAGCGGAGTCATGACGCCAATTGTTAAAATAATAATTCCGATATGCAAACCGTTTTGTTCTAAAAACGGAAAAACACGCTCTAATTGTAATAAACGAACAAACAGTAAAAAAGAAACAGCAATCGCTACTGCATTATTACTACCTACAATTGCCAATCCTAGCAATAACAATAGAAGTAAACTGGTGATGTCCATGATGATAATCTCACTTTCCCCGTAAATTATTCTTCTAGCATGCCGACCGGAAAACCCACGGCTTCTGCCTCGCTGTCATGTTGAAAGGTTCCCCACGCAAAGACACCATTAAAATACTCGATGATAAAAGGCTCTTGTTGTCCGTGTACCTTATAGCATTTCCCAATACGGAATTCTTTGGTACCTAGATAATAGGATTTTGCCATGAAAAATTTTTGTTCAAGAATGCCAATGCTTACCTGATCGTTTTGTCTTTTTTTCTCATCAATTTGTTTCCGAAGTGTTTCCATTTCCTCTTGTAGTTCTGCTAAGGTAAACTGGCTGTATAAACGCATATTCTGCCTCCCCTATACTTGACTCCTGCTTCAATTTATCTTTCTAACTCTTTATTGTAACAAGAAAAAAGAAAAAGCGTGAGCCAAAATGGTAAAAAAAAAGCACTCATTCGTCATAGAATGTGTGCAGAGAATATGGGGGTTTTGAGTAGGAATACTTACAAATCGATTGATCCGCTCTCACCCGAATAACCGAATATGTGATAAGTACTCTGAAGAATAAGCCTTCAGAATCCAACTCAAATTTGAAACGACTGATTAGGCCTTACTATATCAAACAAAAATAAATTGGAAATAAAGGTAAAATAAAAGAAAAATAAAATCATCTGATGTCACATGTTGCTCCTATTTACCTAAACAGCAAACACATGATTATCAATCACGACAGTTGTTATCCGGCTAAAAATCCACCTAGAAGTAGAGATATCTGGATTGTAAAAATACAGGGCTCCACGAGAAGGATCATCTCCAAATAAAGCATCTCGAACAGCTAGTTGAGTTTCTTTGTTTTTAGCACTGGATAATCGTCCATTTTGAATAACGCTAAATGCATTACGAGCAAAAATGACGCCTTTTATCGTATCAGGGAATTGCTCTGATTTCACTCGATTTAATACAACGGCTGCTACGGCAACCTTTCCGTCATAGGGCTCACCACGGCTTTCCGCATAAACTAGACGTTCTAGCATGTCTATTTCCGCGGAAATAGAATTACTTTTTTGTAACCGGGCGAAGGTTTCTTCATTAAGTAGTCCAGTTACCGGGAGACCTTTTAAGCGTTGAAAAGCAGCTACTGCTTGTCCTAATTGCTCACTTGACCGACCGTCAATCGGCCCCTGATATAGCCCTGCTTTTTGGAGCTTAGCTTGCGTTTTCTGAATGTTTTTCTGATTACTGTCTGCTTGCACCTCTTCTACAACTTCCACGTTTGCTGGACTTTGTTGAGGAGCAAAAGCCAAAGAAGCGGCTTGCTTTTCTGTCTTGTTTGCAGACACGGGTTGGATGGCCGGAGCAGCTACACCGGCTGGTGTAAAGAAAAATGCAATAGCACTAACGCTTGCTAAAAGGCTAATGTGTAAAGCCATACGTATCAAAGGTAATGTCCTTATTGATTGCAAGAGAATGCCTCCTTTAAAGTTCGAATGGGAGCTAGACTAGTTCACCACACGTCAAATTTGGCAATTTTTTCATGTAATAGAAAAGGACGTAGAGGTAAACGCCCTTTTGTTTTTTGTCCTCAGTTTATGCCGATGAGTCTTTTGATCTTCAATCATTCTAGTCGTAGGTAAAAGACTAGGACAATAGTAGGATATTGGAAACCAATTTGGGAGGAAATGCATGAAAAAACGCATAGGGATATAGAAATGGAAGAAGTTTTCTCTTGTGGGGGGAGCAGTAGGCAGTGAGAAAGGAAAGGCTTTTAGTAGGTGCAGTCGAATAAAAGCGCAATGGAACAAGTAATGAAGGGAACAGAGGTGAGTGGGAAAATATGAGTTAGCCAGCTAGAAAACAGAATTGAACATGATCAAAAAAAGCAGAAATAGACAGGGGAGGAAGGAGAACAAATGGTTCACTTTGCCACAAATGAACCCGAAGATTGGCTATCATACCTCTAATTCCCATGGGAAACGTATGAAATAAAGTGGAAGAATGGGGATGTATACGACGCTGTATATGTAGGTAGCAAAAATAGATGAAAAAGGAAAAAGCCCTTGAGTCATGCCAAAAGGCATTCCAAGGGCTTGCGGTTTCCTTATGTTTATTTTTCTGTAACGGTGATCTTTTGTATGGTAATGGTTTCAGTTGGCATACTATTTTCACCAAATGCATTTGCTTTGACAGGTGTAGCGGCAATTTTGTCGATGGTGTCCATACCTGCTGTTATTTTGCCGAATATTGTATAGTCTGGTCGACCCTCCAAGTTCTTTACATCATCTCCAGAACCAATGAAAAACTGGCTTCCATTGGTATTTGGCCCCGCATTCGCCATTGCTACAACACCTTTATCATACAAGTGTCCATTCTTTAATTCATCTTCAAAGGAATAACCAGGACCGCCTGTTCCATCTCCCTTTGGATCACCAGTTTGAATCATGAAGCTCTGGATGATGCGGTGAAATGTTACACCATCGTAAAAATGATCGTTTGCGAGGAAAACAAAGTTATTGACGGTTTTAGGAGCGTCTTTTGCAAACAATTGGATGGTAAATGACCCTTTGTTAGTCTCCACAACGGCTTCATAATTTTTGTTTGGATCAATCTTCAACTCAGGAGCCTTATCATATTGTTTGCTAGGCTTTTTAGCGGTTTCCTCTTTTTTGTCGGAAGGAGCGGTTTGCCCGGAAGCAGCGTTATTTTGTTGTTGATCAGGAGCAGGAGCTGTTTTTGTCCCACAGCCTGTTACGAGAAGAGCGAAGCCTAATAATAGTGCGATCGGTAGATGTTTCATACTGATCCTCCTTATTTTTTCTTCATTGTACCAGACAACCCATGGAGGGGTGAAATGATGGTAGCCAAATCTCAATATACACAAAATGAAGCTGATAACTGGCTTGAAAGTTATAAATATATAAACTATTAAGTCCCTATGTAAATCAAAAAAGAGGATTTTCAGTCATGCTGTGTAGATTCTCAATTTTTACTTCTAAGACTTGATTACTGAATATGGTAAAAGTTCCTTTCAACGTAGAGTTATATGAAGCAAGTGCATATTAATTAACTCCCTTTCCAGCGAATAGAGTAGATTTATAAGGTTTTAAATTTAGAAAACCACCTTTCTTGTTGTAAAAAATATAAAAATTATTTAATCCAATAATTTTTATTGTTATTTACAAAAATATACAATATAGTTAGAGTCAAGTTAAGATTAATAAAGGAATAAATGCAATTATATATAAATTATGGAAGGGAATTGACATGGTTGACAGTCTAACTTTCACAACATTGGGGGAACTGATAAGAGGGAAAAGAGCAGATACGGGCTTGAGTTTGTCGGAATTAGGGAGAATGACAGGAATTAGCAAAGGGGTTTTATCGAAGATTGAAAATGATGAAACAAAGCGTCCAGAATTAAGAACTTTAAAGCCAATCGCAGATGTTTTAGATATCCCATGCGAACAAATCATTGAATGGTATATCAAAGTAGAACATCGGGCTGAAGTTTTTGATGATTTTTTATCATTATGCATTGAACTTTCGAATCCTACTTTGATGGCTAAGGTTGCTATAAAATTTCTTGAAAATTCCAAGGAGGATACATTTGCATTATTAGAACATATAAATAAACTTGCTAATAAAACTGTAAACAATGAAATTAGACTGTCCCTATACAATACAATTATTAAATATGCAAGAATACACGGCATTCCCATGTACATAGCAAAATCGTCATTACAAAAATACCTAATTGAAAGACAAGATTTAAAAAATATGGAGGAATCATTTAAAATTGGTGAAGAGGTTGTTCACTATGCAGATTTTTTGACTGAAGAGGAGCGGATCATTTTATATTTTAGAATGGCGCTTCAAGCATATGCTATAAAAAAATACGAAACATGTATTGAACTATGTCAAGCTGGAATTACTCTTGAAAAAAAAGATACTGAGCTGAAGGCTAGAGCATATTTAGCTATGATTAACTCATATTCCGATTTGGGCGACTATTCCACAGTAGAATTACACCTAGAGATTTTTAAGGGGTTTAAGCATAATTTTGTTGCGGAAGCAACAAAACTAGAAAGCGCAATCGTAAAATCGAAAAAGAAAGAGTATGATCAAGCTATCCCGTTACTAAAAGAATCTCTACAAAATATTAGCGAGCACGCTCGAATACATGTAGTTAATGAACTACTAGAAATCTATTTTGAATTAAAAGATGTAGACTCTGTTTCTGAGATATTCGCAAATGAAAAGAGTTTACTGTTTAGTACCTCGACACCATATAAACTAATTTCACTTGGTAGGTACTATTTGTTCAAGGGTAATTATCAAGTAAGCATGGGTTTATTCGAGGATGGTATAATTAGTTACACTGAAAGTTTGAAAGCATATGGAGAGGTTAACGCATATCAAGAAATTGTAAAATGCATGAATGAAATACTTTCAAATCACTCCTTGCGTTCTCAATCGGAATTATTGTTCGAAAAGTTAAAAAAGGTATATAATGGGATTGCAAGCGATAAAATGAATTAGGAAGGAGAGGCTTAAATGAAAAAATTAATATCAATATTAACGTTGGCTTTGGCTATAATTTGTTTTATTTCTACAGAATCCCCTACAAGCGATAGTAATGCTACCACACAAAAAATTGGGCTTTACACTATACAGCAGAATCATTATGATCCCGGCTATTAACACCAATAATTGGTGTTTTTTTTTAATCAACTTTTGTCGTAATTTGTAAAACGTTTCAATTAAATGGATTTTAAAGGAAAAGTTAGAACAGGATGGAAAATAATACTCAGGAGGAAGAAAGGAGGTGCTACCTTTAGTCTATATGATATGTCAACTAAAAGGAGCGTTCCCGTTAGTTTGCAGACAATCGGAACGCCCCCACCTTGAGCAACAAAAAATGTTACTCAAACTCATTTTACCACTCATCTACAGAATGTGAAAACAGAAAATTCTCAACTAGGAAATGACTTACAAAAAAATATTGAACTCCTCCGTCAAGAATTAGAGATGTTGTATTTCAAAGAAGGCTCATTTTCAAGCCCAATAGTGTTGCAACTGAGTCAGCAACTAGATGAATACCTTGTTGCATATTAAAAAATAACTATCGGTTAGTCAATATTAAAGGGTATTAATTGATGACTGGAAGGGAAGAGATTTGAACGTTTCAGCGTGTTAGTACTGACAACTAGACCTCCAATAAGTTTATTGTGATATTCATAAAAATACGATAATTTTGAAAGAGGTGTATTTATTTTGAAAAAATCGATTTTTGTTGCTCTCTCCTTGTCAATTTTCACATCTTCATTGTATTTTGCAGTCCCTACTTCTGCACACACAAGCAATATTAAACAAGCTACAAATAAATTGAATTTGCCCAATGAAACTGCTGAAAAAATTCATGAAATAATGGAATCTGAAGATGCAAAACTACTTTTTAAGGGATTGGACGATTATAAGCAGTATTACTCTGTAGGTAATAAGGGGTACTACTTTACAGATAAGGCTAGAGAAAATATTCCAACAGAAACCTATGCATTAATGGAGGATACATTTAGACAAGCAAATAAATTAATAAAGGAAAGAGTAATTAGCGACAAGCCATCCAATGAACTATCTCCGTCTGCTATTCCTCCAGAGCATGAAGATTCAACTAAATATCAAGGAAAATCAAAGCAAACCTATATATATGATAACCCTAATTGGGATGTCGGTCTCTGGTTTTACGCAAATGATGATGATACTAGGGCAGTTGTTGATGTTTTAATTGTTGCCACTGGAGTTACTGCTGTAGCTTCTGTAATTTTGTCATTATTTATGGGTCCTCTTCCTGCTGCTTCATCTGCACTATGCAGTGCTATTGCTGGAACTGCGGCTTCCCTAGTTTCTAACAAAAATAAAGGAAATGGTGTTATTTTTAGAGTATACAGTGGCGGTTTTATGATGAAATCTAGATAAAAGAGAGGCGATCGTCATGGCAAATAATTATATTTATATCGCATTTGGTTTAATGCTTATCACTACTTTATACGATATCTTCAAAAACAAATGGATATTCAAGCCAATAAATGGCGGTCTTCTGTCTGGTTTAATCTATGCAATTGACACAAGATACTGGTTAGTTAGTTTGCTTCTGTTATTATTTTTTTACGGGTTTGGGTTCTGGAGACTAAAGATAAAAGCACAACATAATTTCCTAAAAAAAGGTTAGTGAGAGGTGACTCGCCTCGAACTGCTATTTCCCTCACTTCAATTTCAGATTTTTCTAAAAGGAGTTGAGGATGCTAGTTTGGGACGATGATAGATGTCGAGAGAAGGAATTTAAATAAAACGGGATGTTCCCATATGCCCTCAGAAAGCTTAGGAACACCGCGATATTCCAAGCATTTAAAAAATGCTCCATTCAAGTCTATCATGCCCTTGCGTTCAAAGGGGAAAAAATTTTTTATTGGAAAAGTAGTTATCGAACATGTGAATAAGCTGCACGGAAAACTTTTCGAAACCCAGTAGGGAAATAATTATATAGCCGTTGTTCAGCTATTCATTGAAGATAACTAGGGGGGTTACTGCAAAACACTGTTTGGATTAAAAATGAGGACATCTAGGAAAGTATACTTACTAAAAAGAAGTTATGTTTTTTGATTTTAAAAAATACAGTGAAATGAGGTTGTTGTATGTTCTCAAAAAAATTTTAAATAGCGTGTTAGCTTTAACAGTACCAGTATTAATGCTGTCAGCACCTGCTAGCTATGTCCATGCAGAAAAGAATAATATTAGTACGGAACAATCTGATAAGAATAATATACATGTTGAAACCGTTACAATTGGCAATGAGGAGCATACTTTAATTATTGATACAACCGCCAATACTGCTACTCTGGATGGGAAAGAAGTTAAAATAACACCATTTTTTGATGAAACATTGAGAAATGACGATAAAGCTCAAGGTGTTTCAGCAAAGGGTATTTATGATCCGGTTTATTATATGTCTTTCAAAGTTGACTTGGATGAACAGGTAACCACTATAGGTGAAATAGCTACAGTCATTGGTGGAGGCATTACTATTGGAGCTAAGGTTTTAAGTAAATTAGCAATTAAAATCTCGCATGAAAAAATATTAAGTAAGGTTGCAGATTGGGCTACTTATGTTGGATTGGGTACTTTAGCTGTGGGCAAATCAATGGATGGATATATTCAATTTAATCAATATAGAACTAATGGAAAAGTTCAAACAGGAATGGGTGGGAAAGAACTCTATCAGTATCGCTTCCAAGATACTTCAGTTTATTTTAAACTTTTCAATTTTAAACCGTTCGATCATCAGTTTAATGATGTAGGAGATTGGTTTTATGCTGAAAAACCATATTTTAATGTTGCATCAAAAGATGAGTAAAATATTAGGAGGAAATACCATGTCAATTTGGCATGGTATTTATCTTCAATGTGGGAAGGAGTATTGCGCATGATTTCAAAAATAGTAAAGACAATTATATTAATCTTTATTGTCTTTGGTCTTTCGTATGGTATTGTATCTAACCAACCTTTAATTGATTCTACCTCACTTTTTCGGACTTCTTTAATGCACACATTATATATAATCCTGTCTTTATATTTAATGTATAATTTTCACAAAAAGGAAGAGAAAATTCCTGCTCTTCTAACTCTGATTATTTTCATTTTATTGATTATCTATATATTTTTACCTTATTAGCTAATGTTCAAAATTCCAAACACTTATAATCTTAATAATAAACGATTCCTCAATGGAATTACTCAAACCTTAAGTAAGATCGTCCTTACTTTTCTGTTCTCAGGCGGTCTTACTTTTTTGTCATTTTTTAAGCCTTACAAAATAAATACATAGCCAGCATCTGCATCATATTTTAAATTCCTCACCGTAATCCTCGCATGTATGTCACTAATCCTTCTTACCCTTACTGTAACAGTAGCTGGAATTTGTATATCCCGATATCCCCTAACCTTGATTTCTGCATGTAAAAATCCTGAGTTAACTTGAATACTACAAGGGAAATCTCTAACATGTCGAACAAACATTTGGCTAGTGAAAAACTTCCTTAATGGAATAACAACTGAGCCACTGAGTGTATCACTTTCTCGTTGTCGAATAATTAATGAACATGCAAGATCACGATTTCTTTCCTTTTTCTCAATACTCAAGGTAGCTGGTAAACTCTTTACATAAGCAACTTTAATGATTGCACGTAGCTGCTTATATCGTTCTTTTTTCTCAATGCTCAGATTAGAGAATAGCCCTTGATGCTTTACTATACGTACAGTTAATGAAGCATCTAACTGACTCATACGTGACTTTTTCTCGATTGTTATAGAGCTTAGTAAAAATGTGTCTTCTAATCGTCTTACAGTAAGTTCAGCAGGAATTGTAGCTTCTCTGGACTTCTTCACAATAGACATGAAAGCAGACATTGAATTGTTTCGTTTACCTACTACATCCAATGAGCAACTTAAATCGGTATCTACTGCTTTTCTTAAAATGGATACCTGTGCAGCTAAGTCTTTTGCTTTGTATTTGCTGTTTACATTGATGGAAGCTGTTAGGATGTCCTCACCGTTAGCACGAATAGACAAAGTTGCTGGTAGCTTGCCTAAAGCTAAACTAGATATGAGCTTATAAAACCCTACTTCTAATATAGGGGGAGTTGATGATTCTTTGGTTTGTAATTGAATAGTTGATTGCTCCATGTTACGTCATGTTCTCGCCAATCATCGAGAATTTCAAACAAAGAAAGATTAATGGGTGAATCTAAGTATCCACAGTATAGTTTTAACTTGGCTCGCTTTAATTCTTTCTCTTTGGGTAGTTTAGATAAATCAAATTCAACCAATCCACGAAAACGCTCTGTACTCCAAGAACTTTTTTGTTTGAAAATGCAATTTACAAATTCGAAACAGTTAATGACTGTATTTTGACTAGGATTGAATATGATAATTGGAAATGACGCTCCGAAAGACTGATCATCAAAAACACAATTTGAGAATCTAATTAAGAGTGGCATCAGCTTCAAATCTCTCATAATGCTGACTCAACAATGAAGACATTGCCTGAAAAACAATACCAATAAATTCATTTAAGAAGCCCATTTTTATCCGATCATTATGAGATATTTTATAAAGATGAAAATTAACTCTCCCTAAATGTAAAGGGTGAGCTGCATATGTTAATTCAATAGATGGATGTAACCCACCTTGAACCCCATTCCTCAGTTCATAATCACCTTTAGACAAAGCATATATACAAGCTTTCCCTCTATTCGGTAGAGCAGAAAAAGCTTTGTCTATATGTCTATATGGCTTATTTTTGCTACCATCTCCAGTAACATCATCACCTGTTACATCAACATAGATAACGACATCAAACTCTTTTTCTTCACTTCCTATTAAAACCCTAGCCATTTAATTCATCTCCCAACTAAATTCTTGACTAGTTTCTTTTGTGAGGTTTGCGACCGATTCACTTACTATTCCACCATTAAGCTTAATTTCAAGGCTGCCTTGAACATTTCTGTCTGCAACTAGTCGAAGAATGAGGGTAGGGGGTTGTTCAGATAATCCAATTAAAACTTTTATATGAAAAGTAATATCTTCAAATTTCAATTTATGCTTATAACCAAACACATACTCTGCGATAACAGGTCTTAGTTCTCCAGAGCTATTTAACAAGTTTATTTCTGCTTCAGCACATTTAAATGTAATTAAATTCTTGATAAAACTCATTTTGTCCTGTTAAGAAATATTCTTTATCTCTAGTCTTATAAACAAGATCAATTTGTCCATTTCCAATTTAAAATGACCACCAAATGTTTCATAGTAAAGTTTATGTCCATGACCGATTAGTCCAAAACGAACAACAGTTTTTTTGTCTATCGAGTAAAAATCATTTTCTTGTTTTGTATTAAAATCAAATTCTGATAGATGAGTACCATCTACGTATTCTGCCAACCAAATGAACATCCTTTGCGGTACAGGCGAGTAGAGATTAATGTGAGATAACATTGTATTGACCTCCAAATAAATATATAAATGTAAATTAAGGGAAGAAATGTTAACATTCTCATTCTTTGTTTTATACAGCTATAAAGTTTTCTATGGTAGAATCCGATACTAATAATAGCCACCTAAATCTTGGATTTTATCTGAGCCATGCATGCTAAGGGTAGTGCTACTAGTAGCCTATAGAGGTGGCTGTATCAGTTGTCATTTTGAATAAAGCAATTTTATTTAAAATGAACAACACAACAACATCTTGAACAACATGGATGGTTCAAGAAGTAAAAAACACGGAGGTAAGAATCATGAGAATCAATCATAACGTATCAGCACTAAACACACACCGCCAACTAGGTGTAAACACTGGTGCATCTGGTAAAAATTTGGAGAAATTGTCTTCTGGTCTTCGCATCAACCGTGCAGGTGATGACGCAGCAGGTCTAGCAATCTCTGAAAAAATGCGTGGTCAAATCCGCGGTCTAGAAATGGCTTCTAAAAATGCGCAAGACGGTATCTCCTTGATCCAAACTGCTGAGGGTGCATTGACTGAAACACACAGCATCCTACAACGTATGCGCGAGCTAGCCGTTCAAGCATCTTCTGACACAAACGAAGGCGTAGACCGTCAAAAGCTACAAGCAGAGGTTGACGAATTGTCCAAAGAAATCAAACGTATTTCTACAGACACAGAATTCAACAACCAAAAAGTATTGGATGGATCTTTTGAAGACAAAACATTCCATATCGGTGCTAACCAAGGACAAAGCATCAAATTGAGCATCAACGACATGAGTAATGAAAAACTTGGTGTAAATGGTTTTAAAGATACAACCGAAATCACTGGAACAGACGTTGTTGTAACAAATAGAGATGCTAATGCTTCCTACACTATTACAGTTGCAAAAGCGGCGGGTACTACGGGTAAGGAGATTAAAGAAACAACAGCTGTTTTTGATAAAACTGATCCAACAAAAATCATCGTTACTCTAAAACAAGGTGCACCTACAACAGGTCCTACAGCAGGTACTATCACTGGTACAAAGCAAGAAGTTGCTGATGCCCTTAAAAAATTGGGCTTAGATGCACAATTAAAAGCTGGTGCTACTGATGCAGCACTTACAGGACATGCTACAACAGCTATTGCAGACAAGGCTATTGCTAAAGCAACTACAGTTGATGACACTACAGGTGTTAACATCTCCACTCAAAAAGCAGCAGACAAAGCAATCACAACCATCAACAACGCTCTTAACAAAGTATCCGAAGAGCGCTCTAAACTAGGTGCGAACCAAAACCGTCTAGAGCACACAATCAACAACTTGGGAGCAACTGCAGAGAACCTAACAGCTGCAGAATCCCGTATCCGTGACGTTGATATGGCAAAAGAAATGATGGACTTCACGAAAAACAACATTCTTACTCAAGCAGCTCAAGCTATGCTTGCACAAGCTAACCAACAGCCTCAAGGGGTACTTCAATTACTTCGTTAATTTAACATTAGAATAATGAGAAAAGACCTGACTAAAGAGTTGGGTCTTTTCTGCATCCCTACCAAATATCTTTTATATTAGGTGAACATATAAGAAACTCGAATATTAAAATTAAAATTACCAGCAGGGGCATTTAATGGGGGAGTGGCTTGAAGAATAAATTCAGCAAAATTTGCTTTTGAATTCTCTTTAGTTCCATCGTTTACAGCTCCAGCAATAGTACCGTCCTCCTGACCACTAGCCTTGATTTTTTAGTTGATTGATTACCACCAATCGCAGTGAAATTAACTTCGGACATTGATACTACTTTAGTAGAAACCCATTTGCCTGTAACAACTGGACTATTAGAACCACCCTGAGTATCTACTGTAGTAAGAGTACAGTCATTCATACCTGAAACAGCCGATGTGCCACCTCTGTTATTCCAAAGTAGCACTCCTAAATGTGGAGAAGTATCTCCTGCATTAATAGTTCCTATCTTCCAACCGCCATTAGCAGCTAAATCTAGTGTATTGTCCTGTGAATACCAGCTAATTAATGGTTCTGCCATATATGTAAACCTCCATTTAAATAATTTATAAAACCACATCAATCTGTATTGATATGCCTTCCTGTAGGGGATCAAATTTATCAACCTCTACAAATAAACGTAATACATCGTCTTTTTTAATCGCGCTTATCAATAAAGGAGGAATAAAAGCAGAATAGTGATCTGCTTTAAATTGAATAGGTGAATCGGTTATTTTCTCCCATTCGCTATGCGTACCAAAACTATTACCTGATATTTTTTCAATAAATAAATGAGTAGGGGAGGCACTGGAAGGCTTATTGCATATTGCTTTAATAGATTTAATCTTGCAATCGAAAGGTACAGAAGTAATAACCTTTTGAACTCCATCCATTGTAATTGTAGGAATAACAAAATGAATTGATCTGTATTGAAGTTTATTATGCATTAAATTAAAATCGTCTGAAGACATAAGACCATCTATTTTTTCGCTTGCTAATGGGATAGAGCCACGGGTATAGTTATCAATCTCTTTCCAAATTCCATCACCTTCAAAACGATAGCGACTACCTGTACTCAAAACCATTGTTGTAGAACCGATTTCAGGATTAGGGTAGGCTAAAGCAATATCGTCATATTTATCAACTGGCTTTAACCAGATTAGGCGAGTAGTCATAGCAGCTTTATAGGCTAAATCCGCTTTTTCATCAGCATTATTACTAGCTTTAATTGCTTTATCTGAGGCTGACAATGCCATTTCAGTTGCCTGATTAGCATGACTGGTAGCAAAAAAAGCTCCTTCGGCAGCCATGTTAGCATTTTGGGCAGCATCAAGAGCTTTTTCAATAGAATCTCCGACTTCAATTATCTTAATGAGAGCTGTATCGATAATATGTTGTAAATTTTCTACTACATCACTATTGGGATTGTGAGCATAGATACGTGATGCAGGATATTGAATCATCCCACGACCTTTATAGGAAACAGAGACAGTTTTGTGTTCTTGAGATGGATGAAAGGTAATGAAACCATTGTAGTAGGTAACAATAAATTCATCTTCTAGAGGAATTGGTCTGGAATCAGGTTTGCGTTGGTCTATCTCGGAATATCCGTATATCTCTACTCTATGAAACTCAGCAGGAATCTCAGTAAGAACGATACGATTATTAATTATCTTATGTGTTTCAGTTCGGTCAATATAAGGATCAGATTCATCACCTTTACGCCATTCAATTAAGAGAGGATCATTATACTGAAAATTAAAAGCCAAATCATCACCTCCTATACATTACTTAGAGCCTACATATACATTCTTACAACCAGTTTCAATAACTGAAGTAGGAGTAGTGTGAGTTTTAACAGTACTTCCGACAATAGCTACTAGCACACCTTCCACGTAAACTCGATTATTATTGCCTACAATTATTTTTCCTGAGCCACCTTCATGATTGCTTACATTGACTGCGTTATTAGTGATAAGAGTTTGTTCAGTTTCTTTAACTGGATCGTTTAGTTTAGCAACCCGTTGACCATTTACAAACACTTTACTACTAGAAGTTGAACCACACCTTTTACGGTAGACGTTCCTGTACGATTCTCATAACCCCCGACACAAAAACAACCATCATCATTACAAGTTTGTGTAAGACACGGATTCCAAATTTGATACCTTATATCTGTAGCTGTAACATCTCTTGTTTTGCTACCATCTATAGCTAACAGAGGAATAGTGATCACTCCCAATAAAAAAGCCCCTCAAAGATAGATGAGTACCATCTACGTATTCAGCCAACCATATGAACTCCTCTTTGTGGGTACAGGAGAGTAGGGGATAATGTGAGATAACATTGTATTGACCTCCAAATAATTTTATAAGTGTAAACTAAAGGAAGAAATATTAACATTCTTAGTCTTTGTTTAATAAAGCTATAAAGTTTTCTGTGATGTAATCCGATACTAATCATAGTCACCTAAATCTTAGGTTTTATCTGAGCTATGCATGCTAATGGTAGCGCTACCATTAGCCGATTGGGAGACTAAAGAAGTTGCCATTTTGAAACAACTTTATTTCAAAATAAAGCAACACAATATGATCTTGAACAAATGGATGGTTTAAAAAATGAAAAACACGGAGGTAACAAATCATGAGAATCAATCACAACGTATCAGCACTAAACACACACCGTCAACTAGGTGTAAACACTGGCGCATCTGGTAAAAACCTGGAGAAATTGTCTTCTGGTCTTCGTATCAACCGTGCAGGTGATGACGCAGCAGGTCTAGCAATCTCCGAAAAAATGCGTGGTCAAATCCGCGGTTTAGAAATGGCTTCTAAAAATGCACAAGACGGTATCTCTTTGATCCAAACAGCTGAGGGTGCATTGACTGAAACACACAGCATTCTACAACGTATGCGTGAACTAGCTGTTCAAGCATCTTCTGACACCAATGAAGGCGTTGACCGTCAAAAGCTTCAAGCAGAGGTTGACGAATTGTCCAAAGAAATCAAACGTATTTCTACGGACACAGAGTTTAACAACCAAAAAGTACTAGATGGATCTTTTGAAGACAAAACATTCCATATCGGTGCTAACCAAGGACAAAGCATCAAATTGAGTATCAACGACATGAGTAACAAAGAGCTTGGTGTAAATGGTGTTGCTAAAGAACAAACTGAAGGTGATATCACATTTACTAACAGAAGCTCAGACGAGGATTTTAAAGTTGAATTTGTTGTTGGAGCGAAAGACTCTACTACAACTGCTAAAGTAGATAAGGATGGAAAAGTAACTGTATCATTAGCATCTACAAATGGTACAGCCTCATCCGCAAAACTTGACGAAGTATTGGAAGCTTTAAAAGGTGTAGGAATTGAAGCAAAACTAGCTACTGGTAAAAATGGAACTGATGCTGCAAATGTATTAGCTGAGAAGACAATTGCCAAAGCTGCTTTAACAGACGTTGATGACACAAGAGGTGTTAACATCTCCACTCAAAAAGCAGCAGACAAAGCAATTACAACCATCAACAACGCTCTAAACAAAGTATCCGAAGAGCGCTCTAAACTAGGTGCGAACCAAAACCGTCTAGAGCACACAATCAACAACTTGGGAGCAACTGCAGAGAACCTAACAGCTGCAGAATCCCGTATCCGTGACGTTGATATGGCAAAAGAAATGATGGATTTCACGAAAAACAACATCTTGAGTCAAGCAGCTCAAGCAATGCTTGCACAAGCTAACCAACAGCCTCAAGGCGTACTTCAATTACTTCGTTAATCAATAACATTAGAATAATGAGAAAAGACCTGACTAAAGAGTTGGGTCTTTTCTGCATCCCTACCAATCAAATAAAATATCTTTTTTATTAGGTGAACGTATAAGAAACTCGAATATTAAAATTAAAATTATCAGCAGGGGCATTTAAAGGGGGAGTGGCTTGAAGAATAAATTCAGCAAAATTCGCTTTTGAATTCTCTTTAGTTCCATCGTTTACCGCTCCAGTAATAGTACCATCCTCTTGACCACTAGCCTTGATTTTTTTAGTTGATTGATTACCGCCAATTGCAGTGAAATTAACTTCTGACATGGATACTACTTTAGTAGAAACCCATTTACCTGTAACAACTGGACTATTAGAACCACCCTGAGTATCTACTGTAGTAAGAGTACAGTCATTCATATCTGAAACAGCCGATGTACCATCTCTGTTATTCCAAAGTAATACTCCTAACTGTGGAGAAGTATCTCCTGCATTAATAGTTCCCATCTTTCAACCGCCATTAGCAGCTAAATCTAGTGTAATGTCCTGTGAATACCAGCTAATTAATGGTTCTGCCATATATGTAAACCTCCATTAAAATATTTTATAAAACAACATCAATTTGTATTGAAATACCTTCCTGTAGGGGATCAAATTTATCAACCTAAGGGGCCTTATCGAAGATTGAAAATGATGAAACAAAGCGTCCAGAATTAAGAACTTTAAAGCCAATCGCAGATGTTTTAGATATCCCATACGAACAAATCATTGAATGGTATATCAAAGTAGAACATCGGGCTGAAGTTTTTGATGATTTTTTATCATTATACATTGAACTTTCGAATCCTACTTTGATGGCTACATACGCATTATTAGAACATATAAATAAACTTGCTAATAAAACTGTAAACAATGAAATTAGTCTGTAGCTATACAATACAATTATTAAATATGCAAGGATACACTTACTGTTTAGTACCTCGACACCATATAACTAATTTCACTTGGTAGGTACTATCTGTTCAAGGGCAATTATCAAGTAAGCATCGGTTTATTTGAGGATGGTATAATTAGTTACACTGAAAGCTTGAAAGCATATGGAGAGGTTAACGCATACCAAGAAATTGTAAAATGCATGAATGAAATACTTTCAAATCACTCCTTGCTTTCTCAATCGGTGTTATTGTTCGAATAGTTAAAAAAGGTATATAATGGGATTTGTGGATAATAAGATAAATTAAAAAGGAAAGGCTTAAATGAAAAAATTAATATCAATTTTAACGTTGGCTTTGGCTATAATTTGTTTTATTTCTACAGAATCTCCTACAAGCGATAGTAACGCTACCACAAAAAAAATTGGGCTTTACAGTATACAGCAGAATCATTATGATCCCGGCTATTAACACCAATAATTGGTGTTCTTTTTTTAAATCAACTTTTGTCGTAATTTGTAAAGCGTTTCAAGTTAATGGGTTTTAAAGGGAAAATTAGAACGGAGTGGAAAATAATACTTAGGAGGAAGAAAGGAGGTGCTACCTTTAGTCTATATGATATGTTAATTAAAAGGAGCGTTCCCGTTAGTTTGCTCACCAGCGGAACGCCCTCATCTTGAGCAACAAAAAATGTTTCTCAAGTTCATTTTACCACTCACTTGCAGAATATGAAAACAGAAAATGTAAAATCGAAAGATGATCTACAAAAACATATTGAACTCCTCCGAAAAGAATTAGCGCAGTTGTATTTGAAAAAAATCTTTTTTGAACCCATCCGTACTACAACTGAGCCAACAACTAGATGAATACATCGTTATGTTTCAGAAGATTAGACACTAGCTGGTCTATATGAATAAGCTGTACGGGAAACTTTACAAAGCCCAGTAGGGGGGGAATAATTATAAAGCCGTATTTCAGCTATTCATTGAGACAACTAGTTATAAAGTATGGATGTGTGGTTAAAAGCATTTAAAAAAAAGGGAGTTGAGTGACTTGTTATCAAAAAAAGTGTTATCTTCTTTCTTGAGTTTAGGAATAGCATCGCTATGTATAAATCCTGCTTTAGCAAAGGAGAGAATTTCTTATGACACAGTGCCTATTATCAAAAGTGTAGAATCTGATACAGGAAACTTAGATGTCGCAGCAGTATCCATGGATGATTTATTACATGATAAAGAGTTACTACAAGCATTTCAGTCAATGGTAGAGGATGAGAAACCAATTTATGTATATGGTGATAAACTTGATTTGCACAAATTAGATAATTTTTTTGAGCTTGGATTGTCGGAAAATGCAAAAGGAATAGATGAATATCAAGTGATTGCTATTAAGAAAAAAGGGGAGCGATTTAAACTTGATTATGCCAAGGTTGATATTATATCTGATGATAAAAATACGTACAATAGAAGCTCGGCTTTAAACAATAAATTTCTCAAAGAGATTCTTCAAGAACAGTATCAAAAACGAAATAAAGATGTTAAACTTTCCCCATATGAGTTAAATGATTTTGCTGCTATAGGGGACGACACCTTTACAAGCTATGTAAAGGACAAAGATGGTAACAAAATATCTGAAATGTATGTGAGTTACGATGCATACCGAGATATAAAAAGTAAAAATTCAAAATCGGATTATTTTTACGTAGATAACATCATCCAACTAGATACCGTAAAAGGAAGTGCAATGAATGACAGTTTTGAATTCAAAGCATTTCAAACAGGTAAAAATGTACTTAAAAAATTCTCCCCTGATACTGATAAAGATTCCTCTTCTTTTACTGTAAGCTTACCTTGGGGGATTAGTTGGAGCTTTGAAACTGGAGGGAAAATCTCCTTAACTGTAGATGGGAATTATAGTGATGGCGATGTTAAATGGAATGTTAAGACTCCTTGGAATAAGTTAAGCTTACCTGACAAAGTTAGTATTCAACCGGGAATAGCCATCTCTGCTCCTAAATCTGATAAGTGGTTTGAGCTAAATCAGTATCTCACAGCAAATGTTATATATAAAGGAAATATGTATAAGCACTCTATGCGTGTTTATGTCGATGAACGTAAACAGTAAGGAACAAGGAGGAGTAAATGGGGAAATTTAAAATATTTCTTTTGTTTGCATCTGTGCTTTTGTTCTTATTGGTTTATTTACAGTTGATTGAATTAACAGACGTATTAAGAGAGCTAACTAAACTTCTAGCTAACAAAAGACTTAGCTAATAATATCAGCATTGAATTGCATTTTTGCCAATATGTGTTGAACTATAGATAATATACTGACATGGGTTTTAAAAAAGACCGCAGGTGTTGGTAGCACCTACGGTTTGTACAAAGACTGCTCCCTCAAAGGGGCGACTCACAGGTTGACTGAAGAATAGACACTCCCCACAGTTTCCACACTCAAGGGAGGTCTATTTCTTTTGTTATTTTTCAAGCCTTACAAAATAAATACATAGCCAGCATCTGCATCATATTTTAAATTCCTCACCGTAATCCTCGCATGTATGTCACTAATCCTTCGTACTCTTACTGTAACAGTAGCAAGAATTTGTACATCCCGATATCCTCTAACCTTGATTTCTGCATGCAAAAATCCTGAGTTCGCTTGAATACTACAAGAAAAATCTCCAACATATCGAACAACCATTTGACCAGAGAGAAACTTACTTTATGAAATAACAACTGAACTATTTAGTTTAATAATTTTCTCGGCGTCAAATAGTCAATGAACATGTAAGATTACAATCTCTTTTCTTCTTCTTAACACATAATTTAGCGTGACGAAAAGCATTTGCGAATGATCACAGATCGTGAAGAAAAGGGATAACGCACGAGTAATTACTTTAATATTTAGTAAATAAAAAAATATTTGATAAAACTATAAAATTTTTTGTGATATATCCGATATTAATAATAGTCACCTAAATCATGGATATTTTCTTGGCAAAATGATGCTAAGAAAGGTATAGTTATCCAAGATTTGGTTGATTAGCATCTTGAAACAATCCTATTTCAGAATAGTGCAACATTACATAATCTTGAGCAAACGGATGGTTCAAGAAGTAAAAAAACACGGAGGTAGGAATCATGAGAATCAATCACAACGTATCAGCATTAAACACGCACCGTCAACTAGGTGTAAACACTGGGGCATCAGGTAAAAACTTGGAGAAATTGTCTTCTGGTCTTCGCATCAACCGTGCAGGAGATGACGCAGCAGGTCTAGCAATCTCTGAAAAAATGCGTGGTCAAATCCGCGGTCTAGAAATGGCTTCTAAAAATGCGCAAGACGGTATTTCCTTGATCCAAACAGCAGAGGGTGCCTTGACTGAAACACACAGCATCTTACAACGTATGCGCGAATTAGCCGTTCAAGCATCTTCTGACACCAACGAAGGCGTAGACCGTCAAAAGCTACAAGCAGAGGTTGATGAATTGTCTAAAGAAATCAAACGTATTTCAACAGACACAGAATTCAACAACCAAAAAGTATTGGATGGATCTTTTGAAGACAAAACGTTCCATATCGGTGCTAACCAAGGACAAAACATCAAATTAAGCATTAACAACATGAGTAACAAAGAGCTTGGCGTAAATGGTCTAGCTAAAGAAACAACGGCGGGTGACATCACGTTTACGAACAGAAGCGGTGATGAAG
Source organism: Brevibacillus sp. 7WMA2 (assembly GCF_010748895.1). Classification (NCBI taxonomy): domain Bacteria; kingdom Bacillati; phylum Bacillota; class Bacilli; order Caryophanales; family Paenibacillaceae; genus Brevibacillus; species Brevibacillus sp. 7WMA2. The sequence goes on along the minus strand of NZ_CP048799.1, from coordinate 1,857,552 downwards.
CTTTCAAAGTTGAATTTGCAATTGGAGCGAAAGGATCTGGTACATCTGCTAAAGTAGATAAGGATGGAAAAGTAACAGTAACCTTAGCATCTGCAGACGGTACCAATACAACAGCAAAATTTGATGATGTATTAGGAGCTCTGAAGGCCGTAGGAGTTGAATCGAAGCTTGGTGCTGGTAAAAAAGGAAGCGATACTGCCGCTAAATTAGCAGAAACAACTATTGCTAAAGCTGCTGCTACAGATGTTGATGACACAAGAGGTGTTAACATCTCCACGCAAAAAGCTGCGGATAAAGCAATCACAACCATCAACAACGCTCTTAACAAAGTATCTGAAGAGCGCTCTAAACTAGGTGCGAACCAAAACCGTCTAGAGCACACAATCAATAACCTGGGAACAACTGCTGAGAATCTAACAGCCGCAGAATCCCGTATCCGTGACGTTGATATGGCGAAAGAAATGATGGATTTCACGAAAAACAACATCCTGACTCAAGCAGCTCAAGCTATGCTTGCCCAGGCTAACCAACAGCCTCAAAGCGTGCTTCAATTGCTTCGTTAATGTATTGAGGATCATTTATCGAAAAGACCTAGCGAATCAGTTAGGTCTTTTCTTTTTTCGTTCAAAATGGAGGGTTTGAATTAGGGAATGTGCAGGATATTAATGGAAAAGTAAAAATCCCAATTTAAAGGTAAATCATTTTTACGAAAAATTCCGATTTAAAAAATATTATATAAAACAATAAAATTTTGTATCATATATCCGATATTAATAATAGTCGCTCAAATCATGGATTTTTTCTTTAGCATGGATGGATGTTGAGGGTAGCGCTACTATGGTATTTGGGACGACGGAAGCAGTTGCCATTTTGAAACAATTCTATTTCAAGATAAAGCAACACAACAACATCTTGAACAACATGGATGGTTCAAGAAGTAAAAAACACGGAGGTAAGAATCATGAGAATCAATCACAACGTATCAGCACTAAACACACACCGTCAATTAGGTGTAAACACTGGCGCATCTGGTAAAAACCTGGAGAAATTGTCTTCTGGTCTTCGCATCAACCGTGCAGGTGATGACGCAGCAGGTCTAGCGATCTCTGAAAAAATGCGTGGTCAAATCCGCGGTCTAGAAATGGCTTCTAAAAATGCGCAAGATGGTATTTCCTTGATCCAAACAGCAGAGGGTGCATTAACTGAAACACACAGCATCCTACAACGTATGCGCGAACTAGCCGTTCAAGCATCTTCTGACACTAATGAAGGTGTTGACCGTCAAAAGCTTCAAGCAGAGGTTGATGAATTGTCTAAAGAAATCAACCGTATTTCTACAGACACAGAATTCAACAACCAAAAAGTATTGGATGGATCTTTTGAAAACAAAACATTCCATATCGGTGCTAACCAAGGACAAAATATTAAGCTGAGCATTAATGATATGAGTAATGAGAAGCTTGGTGTAAATGGATTGAAAAAAGAATCCAATGTTCTTGGTGGGGATATTATTGTCAATAATAAAGGCGATAAATTTGAAATCACATATTCTATCAATGGTGCAGATAAACCAGAAGTAGACAAAACAACTGCCAAGGTAGATAAAGATGGGAATGTAACTGTTACACTAGCACAAAAAGCAGGAACAGGTGCAGTAGGTGACATCAATGCAACAAAAGCAGATGTTTTGAACGCACTTAAGGAAGCAGGGATCGATGCTACAGCAAAAGCTGGTGTGGATTTAAGCACAAAAGCGTTAACTGGTAAAACTGCTCCTACCAAAGACACTATTGCAGTGGCGAGTGAGGTAGATAATACAAGAGGTGTTAACATCTCCACTCAAAAAGCAGCAGACAAAGCAATCACAACAATCAACAACGCTCTTAACAAAGTATCCGAAGAGCGCTCTAAACTAGGTGCGAACCAAAACCGTCTAGAGCACACAATCAACAACTTGGGAGCAACTGCTGAGAACCTAACAGCTGCTGAATCTCGTATCCGTGACGTTGATATGGCGAAAGAAATGATGGACTTTACGAAAAACAACATTCTTACTCAAGCTGCTCAAGCAATGCTTGCACAAGCTAACCAACAGCCTCAAGGCGTACTTCAATTACTTCGTTAATCTAACGATGATAATGATAAGAAAAGACCTAACGATTCAGTTAGGTCTTTCTTTTTGCCCAAAAGGGTAGTTCTTAATAAAAGAGGAAAATAAGATATTAAATTATCTAAAAGTATTCTTTGGAGAAGAGATAATACGAACTGAACTAGTTCGATGTACCTTTTCTCCGGGAGATATCAGAGCATTCCCCAACTCTTTGGATGCAATATATTGTAGTGATAAAAAGTCCTGTAATCGATATTTCCAATTTTGTGTTACGTTTTTGAATCAAGTATTAGTTGATGGTAAACCTGAATGAATTGCTGAAATTTCATTATAAAAACTAACCTACTTTCTACTAAAATGAAACCTCTCAACGTAACGTTGGAAAAATTTGAATAAAAAAACTTTTAATGAACTGTAAAATTTTATGATGAATATCCGATACTAATAATAGTCACCTAAATCTTGGTTTTTATCTGAACCATGCATGCTAAGGGTAGCGCTACTATTAGCCGATTAGAGGACTAAACAGTTGCCATTTTGAAACAATTCTATTTCAAAATAAAGCAACACAATATTATCTTGAACAAATGGATGGTTCAAGAAATGAAAAACATGGAGGTAACAAATCATGAGAATCAATCACAACGTATCAGCACTAAACACACACCGTCAACTAGGCGTAAACACTGGCGCATCTGGTAAAAACCTAGAGAAATTATCCTCTGGTCTTCGTATCAACCGTGCAGGTGATGATGCAGCAGGTCTAGCAATTTCTGAAAAAATGCGTGGTCAAATCCGCGGTCTAGAAATGGCTTCTAAAAATGCGCAAGATGGTATCTCTTTGATCCAAACTGCTGAAGGTGCATTAACTGAAACACACAGCATCCTACAACGTATGCGCGAACTAGCAGTTCAAGCATCTTCTGACACAAACGAAGGCGTAGACCGTCAAAAGCTTCAAGCAGAGGTTGATGAATTGTCTAAAGAAATCAATCGTATTTCTACAGACACAGAATTCAACAACCAAAAAGTATTGGATGGATCTTTCGAAGACAAAACATTCCATATCGGTGCTAACCAAGGACAAAGCATCAAATTGAGCATCAACGACATGAGCAACTCAGAGCTTGGTGTAACAGGCTTTCAATCGAAAGAAACAGCTGTTGCAACAGATATTAAAATTGGAAACACTTCTGAAGATACCTTTACAGTACAATTGAAAGCAATAACAACAAACAATAATGATGCAGTAAAAGAAACAACAGCAACAATTGATAAAGATGGAAATGTTGTTGTAACATTGAAACAAGATAAAGCTGCAAATTCTACGTCTGTAGGTGGTATCAAAGCAACAAAACAAGAAGTAGCAGATGCTCTTAAGAAGATTGGTATCGAAGTTTCTGTTACCGCTGGTAAAGGAACAGATGTACTTACTGCTGGTGTGGCTGCTACAACTATCGCTGCCGCTACAGACAAAGATGACCAAAAAGGTGTTAACATCTCTACTCAAAAAGCAGCAGACAAAGCAATCACAACAATCAACAACGCTCTAAACAAAGTATCCGAAGAGCGCTCTAAACTAGGTGCGAACCAAAACCGTCTAGAGCACACAATCAACAACTTGGGAGCAACTGCAGAGAACCTAACAGCTGCAGAATCCCGTATCCGTGACGTTGATATGGCGAAAGAAATGATGGACTTCACGAAAAACAACATTCTTACTCAAGCAGCTCAAGCAATGCTTGCACAAGCTAACCAACAGCCTCAAGGCGTACTTCAATTACTTCGTTAATCTAACGATGATAATGATAAGAGGAGACCTAACGAATCAGTTAGGTCTTTTCTTTTTGTAAAAATGAGTACTATAATCTAAAATCGTTCGAACAAAAAGTTTGAATAAAAAAATATTTTGCTATCCTGTAAAGTTTTATAGAGCAAATCCGATATAAGTAATAGTCACCTAAGTCAAATTTTCTTCAACAATAGGTGCTAAGAGTAGAGCTACTACTAGCCTATAGAGGTGACTGTATCAGTTGTCATTTTGAATGAAGCAACTTTATTTAAAATGAACAACACAACATCATCTTGAACAAATGGATGGTTCAAGAAATGAAAACATGGAGGTAACAAATCATGAGAATCAATCACAACGTATCAGCACTAAACACACACCGTCAACTAGGTGTAAACACTGGCGCATCTGGTAAAAACCTAGAGAAATTGTCCTCTGGTCTTCGCATCAACCGTGCAGGTGATGACGCAGCAGGTCTAGCAATCTCCGAAAAAATGCGTGGTCAAATCCGCGGCCTAGAAATGGCTTCTAAAAATGCGCAGGATGGTATCTCCTTGATCCAAACTGCTGAGGGTGCATTGACTGAAACACACAGCATTCTACAACGTATGCGTGAACTAGCAGTTCAAGCATCTTCTGACACTAATGAAGGCGTAGACCGTCAAAAGCTACAAGCAGAGGTTGATGAGTTGTCTAAAGAAATCAAACGTATTTCTACAGACACAGAGTTCAACAACCAAAAAGTATTGGATGGATCTTTTGAAGACAAAACATTCCATATCGGTGCTAACCAAGGACAAAGCATTAAATTGAGCATCAACGACATGAGCAACACAGAGCTTGGTGTAAATGGCTATCAATCGAAAGAAACAGCTGTTGCAACAGATATTCAAGTTGGAAACACTACTGCAGATAGCTTTAAAGTAGATTTGAAAGTAGAAACAGCAAAAGGTAACGCTGAAGTTAAAGAAACAACAGCAAAAATTGATAAAGATGGAAATGTTATTGTAACATTAAAACAAGATAAAGGTACTACAACGGGTGCAGGTACTACAGGTGCTATCACTGCAACAAAACAAGAAGTAGTAGATGCTCTTAAGAAGATTGGTATCGAAGCTTCTGTTGACACTGTGAAAGCTGGAGACGTACTTACTGCTGCTAGTAGTACAACTATCGCTGCCGCTACAGACAAAGATGACACAAAAGGTGTTAACATCTCTACTCAAAGAGCAGCAGACAAAGCAATCACAACAATCAACAACGCTCTTAACAAAGTATCCGAAGAGCGCTCTAAACTAGGTGCGAACCAAAACCGTCTAGAGCACACAATTAACAACTTGGGAGCAACTGCTGAGAACTTGACAGCTGCTGAATCTCGTATCCGTGACGTTGATATGGCAAAAGAAATGATGGACTTCACGAAAAACAACATTCTTACTCAAGCAGCTCAAGCAATGCTTGCACAAGCTAACCAACAGCCTCAAGGCGTACTTCAATTACTTCGTTAATCTAACGATGATAATGATAAGAGGAGACCTAACGATTCAGTTAGGTCTTTTCTTTTTGTAAATGGGTGCCTTAAATGATCCAAAGCATACGGGATTCATTTACTATCAAAATACTTTCTACCGTGAACAAGATAATCTTGTAAGCAGTACTTATTACCATCTAAAAGAGTTTAGCGATGTTGTAACAGAGAATGACTATATAAAAAGAACAAAAGAACAAAAGAACAAAAGAACAAAAGAACAAAAGAACAAAAGAACAAAAGAACAAAAGAACTAGGGGAGCTGGAAGACTGGCATTGCTTTTCCTCGCTTGTGGCATTGCCGAGGGTAAGGACACACCTTCTGCTCTTTACTTATGAAGAGCAAGCCATTGCTATGGGCTGAAGAGATACTAGCACTGTGCGATTCAGAAAAGGATTTAAAACCATTATATAGGCTAATGTATGGCCTAAAAAAAGAGGAGATTCTTGTCCAAAAGCTGTTTGTAACCAAAGCTGATAAGGCTTCCAGTTAGTAAAATTTGATTGTGTAGTAATGCAGATATAACCAGATTCAGCCGCCACATTGTTGATTTTCATATTTTTTTAGTTTACTAGTTGACAGCATAAAAAAAATAGGGTATGCTTCATATATCTCAAATTTAAGATATTAAAAAGTGAGACATGTTGAATTATTTTTTGTAAAAGGTAAGATAAAATAATAAAGGAAAGGAGAGAAGAAAATGCAGGACAAACAGGGAAAGCAAACGGACATGATTACGGATGTTAATAAAGCTCAAGAGCAATCTCTCCATTTGTTCGTTGTCTTATCTCGCGCCTTTAACTGGACGTCTGCTCATGTTCAGAAGGATATTCGAGAATATGGATTAAATCCGACTGAATTTGGTGTGCTAGAATTGTTATTTCACAAAGGCAGGCAGCCTCTACAGCAAATTGGAGATAAGATTTTAATCTCTAGCGGAAATATTACTTATGTGGTTGATAAGCTAGAAAAAAAAGGTTATTTGCTTCGTAAGCCCTGTCCGAATGATCGACGCGTGATCTATGCGGAATTAACACAAGCAGGAGAGCAATTTCTCCAAGAGATTTTTCCAAAGCATCGAGAAAAGCTAGCAGAAGCAATGAGTGGACTGTCTCCTGAAGAAAAAGAGATTACCATCACCTTGTTAAAAAAGCTAGGGAAGTCAGCCGAAATGAATTTTGTAGATAAGTAGCTGAAAACAGATGCGATAATAAAAAGAAGCATATTATCCATCTTTCTCATATATCTTTAATTGAAGATACTTAAAACAAAACATATTCCTGAGGAGGAAAAAGAAAATGAATGCAGGACTTTTACTTATTCGATTAGTTGTGGGACTTTTATTTATTGGTCATGGTACACAGAAATTATTTGGATGGTTTGGTGGGCATGGCTTAAAGGGAACAGCGGGTTGGTTAGAATCAATCGGTATGAAACCCGGCTTGTTAATGGCTTTCATGGCAGGAGCCAGTGAAATTGTTGGAGGATTGCTCTTTGCATCTGGTGTGTTTACTTGGGTAGGTGGAGCATTAATCGCTGTTACTATGCTGATCGCTATCTTTACTGTACATGGAAAAAATGGATTGTGGATTACTCAGAACGGTATGGAATACAATCTGGTATTGCTAGCGGTAGCTATCGGCGTTGCGTTGATTGGTCCAGGTGCATATGTTTTATTTGCATAAGTTTTGCCTAAGGACGGACCTGAAAAGAAAGGTATCCAGATTCACGTACTCTATTGTATGATAATGAGGGATAACGTAAAACAATGCCGCTATTTTATAGGTCTAAATAAGTGTGATTAGAAAAGAACTGACAAAGAAAAGCAGAATGAATTCGGTACAAAAAACAAGGGGAGCGAGTAAGTGTAGAGAAAACGCTCTTTCTCCTCCCCTGTAACAATTTCGATACATACATGAAATGAGGGAGTTTACATGAGTGAATTTACAAGCCTAGTGAAAAGTCGACGTTCCGCAAATAATTTCATGGAAGGGGTAGAAATTACCCGACCCGAGCTTGAAGAGATCTTTACTTTGGCTAAATATGCTCCTTCTGCTTTTAATCTTCAGCATACACATTATCTTGTCGTAACGGATCCAGTCTTGAAAGAAAAAATTTATGAATCCTGCAAGCAGTATAAGGTGCATTCAGCTTCAGCGGTCATTTTGGTGTTGGGCAATCGTTACGCTTATCAAGCGGTGGAAAAAATAAACGAGGGAATGCATCATCTCGGAATTTTGAGCAAACAAGAGCTAGATCGTACCGTTGAGACTGTTACAGGGATATATGAGGGTAAGGGTGAATCCTTTATGAAGGAAGATGCCATTCGTAATGCAAGCCTTTCTGCGATGCTATTCATGCTATCTGCGAAAGATAAAGGCTGGGATACGTGTCCGATGATTGGATTTGATCCAGGTGCTATTAAGGAAATTTTAGAAATTCCTGATGGATATGAAACAGTCATGATGATTACTATCGGAAAAGAAAAGCTCTCAAGCCAACGTCCACGCGGCTATCGTAAGCCGAACGGAGAGTTTGTAAGCTACAATGGTATGTGATTTCTATGAAAACATTGCTAAAGCTGTTAATGGGACATGCTGTGGCAATGTTTTTTTACTGTAGAGGAATTGGCGCTTTTTATATATGAGCCTGATCCTAGATGCATCCTCTTAAGCCTTTCTGGACAAAAGTGTTCCATCTTATGAGCAGAATTAAAGAAGGGCTTTAATTTCATATAGCGTAAACTTGGAATAACGAATATAATTTGTTCTAGGTAAACTTTTTGTCCTACTTTCAAAATAAGGATATAAAGTGAATATTTCCAAGGAAAAACTACATATGGTAATGGAATAGGTGTATTTGTTTCATAACGGATACTTAAAAGAGAAGCCGGTGTAAATCCGGCACGGTCCCGCCGCTGTAAGGGGGAGTCTTATGCAAATATGTCACTGGATCATATCTGGGAAGACGCATGGAGATGATGAACCCAAGTCAGAAGACCTGCCTATTCTAGAAATGCTGTTAGACCTACGGGGAGATAGGGAGGTGTTTTGAATGCTAAAAGACCGATGTGATGTGTTCATAAACGATAGGCATTTCTGACCTTTTTAATCTGGTTGGTAATGTTTTTTTGTGTTTTAACATTTTTAGAATAATTAAATTATATAAAAGGTGATAAAAATGTATTTGAAACGGTCTGCATTTATTACTTCTTTTGTTGGACTAGTAGCGCTGCTAACAATCATTATCGCTGGCTGTGGTAACACAACAAAAGAAGGAGAAAATAGAGCAACTCAAGATAGTTCAAAAGTTCTTACGTTTTCCTGGTCTGGAGATATCGGAGACGTAAATCCTCATACCTATTTTCCGAATCAATGGTTCTCACAAGCTATGGTATATGAATCTCTCGTTTACTACGGTGAAGGCGGGGAGCTTAAACCGTGGCTGGCCCAAAGCTGGGATGTATCGAAGGATGGAAAAGAATACGTGTTTCATCTAAGAAAAGATGTTACATTTTCGGATGGATCGCCGTTTAATGCTACAATCGTGAAGAAAAATTTCGATACGGTTTTAGCTAATGCTCCCCAACATGAATGGATGGAATTAATAAATCAAATTAAAAGTACTGAGGTAGTGGACGATTTTACGTTTAAATTAATTTTGAACAAGCCATATTACCCTACTCTTCAGGAGCTTACGTACATCAGACCTTTACGATTTGTAGGAGAAGCTGCCTTTCCTGATAGCCAAAACACATTTAAAGACGGGCTCAAGTCACAGATTGGGACAGGTCCATGGGTACTAAGCGAATATAAGAAAAATGAAAGGGCTGTCTTTACAAGAAACGAGAAGTATTGGGGCGAGAAACCGAAAGTCGATAAGGTGATTGTTAAAGTCATACCTGACGGTGAATCGAGAGTTCTCGCTTTTGAGAAGAAGGACATTGATTTGATTTTTGGGAACGGAGTCATAAGCCAGGATTCGTTCCGGTTTCTGAAGGAATCGGGAAAATATGAAACCAAATTATCAGAACCTACGGCTACAAGGGCGTTACTCTTTAATACGAACAGAGAAGCTCTTAAAGAGCGTAACTTACGTCTAGCTATCCAGCATGCCTTTGATAAGCAGGCTGTCATCGATCATATCTTTTACGGCACAGAAAGAAAAGCTGATACGTTATTTGCACCTACCATTCCATATACGAAGATTGATGTAAAACCGTATGAACACGATGAAGAAAAAGCAAAACAATTGTTGGATGAAGCGGGCTGGAAACAAGTAAATGGCAAACCATTTCGAGAGAAGGCTGGAAAAACGCTACAATTGGAGCTAATGTTTATTAGCTCAGACAACATCCAGAAGGCGATTGCCGAATATACCCAAGGCGAGTTTAGAAAATTAGGGATAGATATGAAGCTGACAAGTAAGGAAGAAGAGGATTTTTGGGCCACAGCCAATGAAGGCAGCTTTGATTTATTATTTACGGCAAGCTGGGGTGTTCCGTTTGATCCACATTCCTACTTATCTGCTATCACAACACCTTCGGAAGGTGGCAGTCCGGATTACAAAGCTCTATCAGGGCTACCAGGCAAGAAAGAATTAGATAAAAAAATCAAGGAAGTATTAGTAAGTACAGACGAAGCACACAGAAAGATGCTTTATACAGATATTTTAACAACATTGCACGAACAGGCTGCTTACTTACCAATATCTTATCAATCTAATATAGCGGTCTATCATAAAAATCTGAGCGGGGTTCATTTCTTGCCTCAAGAATACGAAGTTCCTTTCACTACCATTGATATGAAGTGAAGTGGGGTTATGTAAAAACGGCAAAGGAGTAGTAAATGGGTTGGTTTATTGTTAAACGTCTCACAAGTTTACTGCCAATATTATTGGGAATTTCTCTGATCACTTTTATTCTGCTCCACTTAACCCCTGGGGATCCGGCCGTAGCTTACTTGAGGGCGTCACATATTCCTCCAACAGATGAGGCAGTGGCTTCCCTTCGAGCAGAGCTAGGGCTGGACAAGCCCCTGTATATCCAGTATGTAAATTGGTTAGGAAAAGTGGTTCAATTGGATTTAGGGGTTTCTTATGTGTCGAAGAAATCTATATGGGATGAAATTATTCTCCATTTCTCCCCAACGCTGCAACTTGCATGTGCTTCATTACTCCTGATTGTTTTTATTAGTTTACCTTTAGGAATGATTTCTGCCCTTTACAAGGGAAAATTAATTGATCAGGTTAGCAGGATGCTTGCCTTTGTAAGCGTCTCGATGCCTGCTTTTTGGCTCGGATTTCTATTCATCTATTTTTTATCGGTAAAGTTAGATTTATTTCCCGTATTGGGAAGAGGAACTTTTGCCCATCTAGTGCTTCCGGCCCTGACATTGGCTTTTCCTTATATAGGTACGTACATGCGCTTGCTTCGCACCAGTATGCTAGAAAACTTGAATGAGCCATTTGTCGTGTATGCGAGAGCGCGAGGGCTGCGAGAAAGTCTAATCATTGGTAGACATGTGTTTAAAAAATCCTTATTACCTGTGTTAACTGGACTTGGCATGAGCATTGGAAACATGCTAAGCGGAGCCGTTATTGTTGAGACCGTCTTTGCATGGCCTGGTATGGGCTCCTTGTTTGTCACTTCTATTTTACACCGTGATTATCCGATGATTCAGAGCTGTTTATTGTTTATGGGTGTGATCTTTGTCGTCTGCAATCTCCTTGTGGATATTGCATATGCTTTCCTAGATCCCCGGATAAAATGGGAAGGAGAGCAATAAGCGTGTTGAAAAAATTGAAGCAAAAGCTACTGTCACAAAAGCTACTGTCACAAAAGCTCATGATCATTTGCAGCATGATTATCATCCTCATGATACTCTTAGCACTGTTTGCTCCTTTTTTGTCTCCAAATGATCCGAATCTAGTTGATATCACGCAAAAGCTACAAGGCCCTTCCTCGAAGTTTCCGTTAGGGACAGATCATTTAGGCAGATGTATATGGTCTCGACTGATCTTTGGAACACGAACCTCACTGGGGACAGCTTTTTTTGTCATGGGATTTACCATGCTAATTAGTCTTCCAGTTGGGATTTTTGCAGGCTATAGAGGTGGTTGGGTTGATTATCTGTTCATGCGAATTTGTGATATTTTCATGGCTTTTCCAAGCTTGCTTCTGTCATTAGCTTTGATTGGAATCCTCGGGCCCGGTCTGGGGAATATGATTTTTGCCATGGTGCTTGTCCAATGGGTGTTTTATGCGCGAATCATTCGAGGAATGGTTCTTAGTGTGAAGGAGCAACCCTTTATCTTAGCAGCAAAAGTGTGCGGAACACCAAAGCTGGTCATTGTTCTAAAGCATATCTTACCCACCATTATATCGCAGGTGGTCGTTTTAGCTTTTATGGACATTGGAGGAGTTGTTTTAGCTATTTCTGGTCTCTCATTTCTGGGTCTTGGCATACAGCCGCCAGGAGCGGAGTGGGGAATGATGATCAATGACAGTAAACCGTTTTTTAGAAATAACCCTTCCTTGATGCTGTATCCAGGGATGATGATCTTACTTGTCGTGATCGCTTTCAACCTGTTCGGAGAAGCCTTGAGGGATGCCTTAGACCTAAAAAGAAAATAGAAGGGAGGATCAGAGGATGGCACAGCACCCCATTTTAACTGTTAACAATTTACATATAGTTGTATCAACACCGCATGGGGTGACTCAGACTGTCAATGAGGTAAGCTTTGAAATAGAGGCTGGAAAAGTGTTTGGACTGGTTGGAGAAAGCGGATCAGGTAAAACGATGACATGCCTGTCTTTATTACATCTTTTGCCTGAACAGGCAAAGGTGGTAGAAGGGAGCATCACATTTCGCAATAAAGATTTGCTAACCTGTTCAGAAGAAGAGGTAAGAAAAATACGCGGTAGCGAGATCGCTTTTATTATGCAAAATCCGATGACTGCCTTTAATCCTGTACGTACAATTGGCAGACATTTTATAGAAACACTTAGAACTCATCTGCCTATTACCAAGCGACAAGCACAGAAAATAGCTTTGGAGCATCTGGAAAAAATGGACTTGCCAAATCCAGAGAATGTATTGAAGCAATATCCATTTCAGTTAAGCGGCGGTATGCTCCAGCGTGTGATGATTGCAATCACGATGTCTTTACAGCCCACGATTCTTATCGCGGACGAGCCAACGACAGCCCTCGATGCGACGAATCAACTTCAGATTTTGAGGCAGTTGGATCATATAAGAAAAGAATATAATACAGGTATTTTATTAGTTTCACACGATTTGGGGGTCATTGCTCAGCTAGCTGATGAAGTAGCTGTCATGTATGCTGGCTATATTGTTGAAAAGGCACCGGCATCTACATTATTTAATCGCCCGATGCACCCCTATACCCGTGTCCTGTTACAAGCCAGACTTGGAGTAACGAGCAGGAGGAAGGGGATTAACCGTGTTAGCATGTCACTCCCTAAACAGTTAAATAGAGAGGATATCTGCCCGTTCTTAGACCGATGCGAGAATGCAGACCACATCTGTGCAACGAAAAAGCTTGAATGGAAAGAATATGAACAAGATCATCTGGTACGATGTGTAAAATTACGATAAAGGTGGCTGAATGAAGAGTGAGTCTGCTTACGCTTACAAACATAAAGAAAACATATTCACTAGGAAATTCTGTTTGGAGGAAGGGGAAAACGGTAGAAGCTGTTAAAGATGTCTCTTTCACTCTGGAAGAAGGGATATGTTTAGGACTAGTGGGAGAAAGCGGAGCAGGAAAGAGCACTCTTGGCAAAATTATTTTGGGACTTGAAAAACCTGATCAGGGAGAGGTCTGGTTTCAGGGAAAGGACCTTTATCGTCTAAAAGAAAAAGAATTAAGAGAGGTACGGCGGGATTTACAGGTTGTCTTTCAGGATTGTTATAGCGCTGTAAATCCACGATTAACGATTAGAGAGATTATCGCTGAACCCTTACGAAATTACGAACAACGAACAGATACTCAAGAAAGACAGAAAGTACAGGAGCTTTTGGAGATCGTAGGCTTAGATCCGGAAGATATGGATAAATATCCACACCAGTTCAGCGGAGGGCAATTACAGAGAATCAATATCGCTAGAGCGATTGCACTAAGACCGAAGCTGATTATACTTGATGAGGCTGTAAGCGCTTTAGATGCTCTTACTCAGGTACAAATCTTACAGCTTTTAGCAGAATTAAAAGAAGAGTTTCAGCTTTCCTATCTGTTTATCTCACATGACTTACAGGCGATCAATTATATCGCGGATTGTATAGGGGTCATGTATAAAGGTGAGATTGTTGAATGGGTAGATGATATGGAGCAGCTTGAACGATTAAAACATCCTGTTTCCCAAAAAATCATGTCTTCTGTGTTATATCCATATCCAGGATTCTCTAAGCTTAAAGCTTAGGTGTTTGAGGGGATGGGACAGAAGCTGTTGAACGGTCCAGAAATCTAAGAGAGTTTCAGAGTAGGTAAAAGTCAAATGTATCCCCTTATTTTTCGAACGCACTTTTTGGAAAAGGGGGAAAGAATTTGTATCCTTTCCTTTTACAACAGAAGGTGGAAACTCTCTTTCATTCACTTACGGCACACCTGTAATTAGTTGACTTTTGAATATTTAGACTACTATCTATTTCAGACTGCACAAGGCTAAGGAGCAAGGTCTTTCTAGCTAGAAGCATTGCAATCCCGCCATTTGGTAATCATGTACTAGTTTTTTTGCTAGTTTTGTGACACAAAAGTGTATTGGGCGAAAAGCTTTTCAAGAACGGAATGTTTCGATATACTGTCTTAGAGTTTGTAAGAAGGACGTGAACAAGATGAGTCAAGCAGATATACAATACCTTGCATTAGTGGAAGATATTTTAGAAAACGGATACTATGATAACAATCGGACAGGAATCCCTACAAAAAAGCTATTTGGTAAGCTGTTAAGCTATGATTTACAAAAAGAATTTCCGATTTTAACAACTAAATTTGTTGCATTTAAAACAGCAGTTAAGGAATTGCTATGGATTTATAAGCATCAAAGCAATGATGTGAGACTCTTACAAGAGATGGGCGTACGTGTTTGGGATGAATGGGCCAAAGAGGACGGAACGATCGGGAAAGCATACGGTTATCAAGTTGCTAAACACAAACAGATAGACAAGCTGATCGATGGCCTAAAAAACGATCCTCAAGGGCGCCGACATATTATTAGTTTATGGGATATGAATGATTTAGAAGAAATGGCCTTGCAGCCATGTGCGTTTCAAACCATGTGGGATGTTGCGGACGGTTATTTAAACTGTACTCTTGTACAGCGTAGCGGTGATATGGGGTTAGGCATTCCGTTTAATACTACCCAGTATGCCGTGCTTATTCATATGATTGCGCAGGTCACAGGGCTGAAGCCAGGGAAATTCCAGCATTATATTAACAATGCACATATCTACGAAAATCATTTCGAAGGCTTACGTACCCAATTAACAAGAGAGGCCTATCCTGCTCCTACCTTCTGGATTAACCCGGAGATCACCGATTTTTATGATTTTACACCGGATGATGTGAAATTAATCGATTATAAGCATCAGCCGAAAATTGCCATGGAGGTGGCTGTTTAGTGCTATCAAGCATTTTTGCTATGGGGCAGAACCGTGTTATTGGGAGAGATAACCAGCTCCCATGGCGATTGCCAGAGGATCTCAAGTATTTTCGACGCATTACCACTGGCCATGCTATCATCATGGGGCGTAAAACCTACGAATCAATTGGAAAGCCTTTGCCTAATCGGCGCAATATCGTGCTGACGACACAGGAAAACTATAAGGCGGATGGCTGTGAAATCGCTCATTCGATCGAAGAAGTTCTGGCCCTGATTGATCATAAAGAAGAAGCCTTTATTATTGGTGGGGCGGAAATTTATAAGCTATTATTGCCTTTCACTAGCAAAATGTACATTACGAAGATTGGGCAGGAATTCGAGGGAGATGCCTTTTTTCCAGCCTTTGATGAATCTGAATGGGCATTAGTTGAAGTGACACCAGGTGTACAAAACGAAGAGAATCCATATCAGTATGAGTTCCAAATATATGTTCGGAGTGTAACGAATTGTAAATAGTTTGGGGACTATCCCAAGCAATGTCAACTGCCAAAACATCTTTGCTCCCAGTATTTGATCGGGAACAAAGATGTTTTTTTCTGTGTGTTTGTTTTTTTTTGCTTATGTATAAGAAAAAATGCATATTTTGCACTTTTTTTATTTATGGCTGTGACCTTTTTCAGATATGATGCGTCAATTGGAGTAGAAACAAACAGTGTGGAGGAAGAGGGATGGTAATGGCCGTAAAGCAGGACGGTAAGGAAAATCCGTCTGTTGCGATAGAGACTGATTACTATGAGGCGAGAGATTTCCCAGAGTTATATGATGAATATTTTGATCGGGTCAATCGCTATTTACGATGTCGAGTACATAGTTCGTGGGATGCAGACGACTTGACAACCAGCGTATTTTTAAAGGCTCTGGAAAAATTTGACCAATATAGCCGTCGAAGCCCGTTTGCATCTTGGATTTTTCGTATCGCTCATAATACGTTTATTGATTTTGTTCGTAAGGTACGTGAATACCCGACTGAAGCAGAAGAATTATTGTTTATTGAGGCAGATGATGAGTATCAACCTGAATTGCGTGTTTTATCTAAAGAAGAAATGACTTTATTACGGACTAGGTTAAATATGTTATCGCAGGATCAGCGTGATGTTTTGACGCTACGTTTCTTCGCTGATCTAAAGATTTCCCAGGTTGCTGAAGTGCTAGGTAAAAGTGAATCGTCCGTTAAGATGATCTCTCACCGCGGAATAAAAGTCTTGCAGAGTTTTTATGAGGAAGGTGATCGCCATGAAGGATGATCTACGCAATGCATCAGATCAGATAAATGATCATGAACAGACCGTGGTTGAACTCTTGTCACATTTAAGTGATATGCGTAAGGCGGTTCCTGTTAACTATCGATTAAAAGAAGATTTGAAACGTAAATTAATGGAGCAAATGCAAGGGCAAAAACAACCGCAACTGACGGTAATTCGCCAGGAAGAAATAAAGCACAATGATCAAAAGAGGATCAATCGAAAAAGAGGCTGGTATATGCTAGGAGGGATTGGAACAATTGCTTTGGCTGCCTTTTTATACGTAAATGTTGCTCAGGCAGATGTTGATCTTGCTATTTCAAAGTCATCCATCAATATTCCTAAACTATCCACTGATTTGGCAGTGCTATCCTCTGATTTACAAGTTGCCTATTTACAAGCCGATAATAAGCTGCACATCATAAGCGGATTTGACAGTGACATAGATACCCCTATTGAGCTTCCACAACAAATTGGAACATATGACTCCATTGCATGGAATTCTACAGGCACAAAGTTGGCGCTAACGGAAAACAGCCAGGAGAAAGGGAAATTGTGGATTTTACAGCTTAATAAGAGTAAACAAAAAAGCTATGCTCCGAGACTATTATTGGAGCAGGAGAATCGTCCGGTGATTGACCCCGCATTTGATCCTAAGGATGAATTTTTAGCTTATACAGCATATAAGCAGGATAAACCTGAGATTTGGGTAACCAATCTGCGTACGTTTGGTAAAGAGAAGGTAGCGGATGGTTCAAAGCCGGCTTGGTCTCACAATGGTCGTTATCTCTCGTTTGAACAAAATGGAGAGGTTTGTATTTATGATCGCCAGACGGGAGAAATCAAGGAAAAAGTAAAAGGCAGCTCTCCCTCGTGGTTTTCAGCTAAGCAGCTTACAATTCTTTCTCCAGATGGCATCATGTTAATGGGTACGATGGATGAATCTATTAAAAACTGGAAAAAAGTAAAGCTTCCAGCAGGTATCGAGAAGGAATCAGTAAAAAGGGCTGAATGGACGAGTGATGGAAAGCATCTATTAATTGTCAACTCTGATCAACAAGGGTTTATGTTTACGCCGCTTGATTTACAATAATAGGAGGAAAATATATGTGGAAATGGCTGGTAGCGATTGCGCTCGCTTTCATGGGATTTCAACTTCCTGTTTCGTATGCGGCGGACAGAATTGAAATGAAAACGAAGATTCCGTTTGCTGATATAACAAGCCAGGATAATTTAATTCGCGTTCATGCAGATATTACAAATAACGGTGATGCCGTCTCGGGTGAACTGCGGTTTGCAAGTGAAACGCCTCATTCAAAGGAGGCTCTTCCTTATGTAAAAGAGATTACGGTTCAAAAAGGGGAAACGAAGCATGTTTTCTTCGACCTACCAAGTGAAGAGATCATAAATAATAGCGAGGCATTACGACTTGAATTTTATCAAGGCAAACACTTGCTTGCAAAGGTAAAACCAAACTATCAGATTAGAGAAAAACAATCGGATCAAGTAACGGTTGTTGTCCTCGATCAACACGAAAATAGTATGCAATTCTTAAACCAAGTAAGACAAGAGGGTGCTGAAGACAGTAATAAAGAAGCTGTTCCGAGAAATGAGGCTACCTGGAGCAGTATGCTGGTCAGCAATGTAAGACCAGAAGAGCTACCCACTGAAGCTCATGTACTAAGTAATATCAATATGCTAGTCATTGGAGATATTTCAGCAAGCAGCTTACCTTCAGAACAGATAAAGAAAATAAAAGAATGGGTATATGCTGGAGGGAACATTTTGTTATCTGCTTCCACTCCTCCAGAAATACTAGATGCTTTTAAAGAGTGGATGCCAGCTTTAACCAAGCAGCCGGGAATCACTAAGGATTTGTCTAGCTTTACCGAGATCAGTAAAAAATCAGCTTTGCCTATTCAACAGATAGCGGTGTATAACAAGTCATTGCCACTGTTTTCGACCCAAAAGGTGGGCTTAGGAAAGTTGTTTTTTGCGAACTATGATGTCAATGCACAGCCACTGGCCTCATGGGAATTCAACCGTCAGCTTTGGAGTAAGCTAGTCTCCCAATATGCACTAAATAGCCAAGTGCGTTTTCCTTATCTGAATCGAAATCCTAACTATTATAATATGTCACAGCACATTCCTGATGTTCGTCTGCCGTCTGCTTCCGTGCTATTTTTCATTTGGATCGGTTATGTACTATTGATTGGTCCTATCCTGTATGTGCTGTTAAAACGTAGGGACCGTAGAGACTGGGCGTGGGGAATTATCCCGGTATCAGCCCTCGTGGTTAGTGTTGGAGCCCTTTCTTTTGGGAAGAATTTAATTGCTCCAAATGATAAGCTTTATACAGTAAACCAAATTATCTCGATTCGACCAGATTTAGCGATTTTAAAATCGGATGCAACTGTGTTGAAACGTTCTGGTGGAGAAGTGACCTTAGACACAAAAGATGGGATTATCGTTCCAGGAAATCTTTTGCAATACACAGAACGAAATAAAAACAAATCAACCTATACCATTCGACAAAACGATCGTGGTCAATTTCAAACAACCTTAACTCATATCCCGTATATGGCGCAAAAGCCGATTAATGGGGGAGGTTTAGTTAAAGATGTTGGCCAATTACAAGCTGATTTGGTGTTCGAGCAGGAGCATATCAAAGGAACCATAACAAACAAGAGTGTTTTTGATTATCAAGAGCTGTATCTGACAATGGGAAATCGAAGAATGGAGCTAGGCTCTCTTGCTAAAGGGGAAACCAAGCAAATAAATGAAGAAGTGAAGCCATTTTATACACAGGATTTCTCAGTTGAAGACGCGACATATCCTACGCAAAACGAGCGGGAAAAGGCTATTTTGTACGAAAGTTCACTGCAAGGGCTAAGCAATGCTAACGGATTGACTTTGATAGGTGTAAGCAATAGCCCCTATCAGGTCTTTACTACATCTGAACAAGGAATCATGCAAGACTATCTAAGCTTTGTTCAACAACCCATTTTGTTAAAAGATGCGCAAACCAGTCACATCACGTACCCATATGGGACACTAGGGGTTCAGATTCTTAGTACGGAAGGCAAAGTAAATAGAGATGATCACGATGCGGTTACTATGTTTAATGGAAAAGTAACGTACGGATTACAAGCACCAGCCAATGTGGACATCACAAGAGTGACGGCCCCTCTAGACAATTTGGCTTATCGCTTTGTGAAGAAAGCAGTGTATCATGCCGCTTCTCGTGAGTGGAAAATCCTTGACAGTAGTAGCGCATTAGAGCTAAAAGACAATCCGAAAGAATATATCAATTCGGAAGGTTTTATTTTGATCAGATTTATTTATGAAGGAGATTCACCTGTCTCCATTCCACAGCCTGTCTTCCAGTTGGAAGGAAAGGAGAAACAATAATGATACAGACGCAGAATCTCTCCAAACGATATGGGAAATTTGAAGCCCTAAAGAATGTGAACCTGTCCATTCAAAAGGGAAGCGTTTATGGGTTTATTGGGCCAAATGGTGCGGGCAAGAGTACAACGATGATGATTCTAGCTACCCTCCTACCAGCTACCAGTGGAAAAGCTTATGTTGGCGGATATGATGTAGAGAAGGAGCCTAGGGAGGTTAAACAGCTCCTAGGCTACATGCCTGACTTTTTTGGTGTTTATGATAATTTAAAAGCAACCGAATACCTTGACTTTTATGCAAGGGCATATAATATTCCAGCCCGAAACCGTTCTAATTTGATTGCTGATCTGTTGGATTTAGTTAATCTCAGTAACAAAGCTGATGCTTATGTGGATCATTTGTCACGCGGAATGAAACAGCGTCTCGGCTTAGCCCGTTGCTTGGTTCATAGTCCAGAAATTCTTATTTTGGATGAGCCTGCTTCAGGGTTGGACCCACGAGCACGTATCGAAATGCGAGAAATCTTAAAGAAATTACAAGGAATGGGCAAAACAATCCTGATTAGCTCACATATCCTGCCTGAGCTAGCAGAGCTTTGCGATGAGATCGGCGTCATTGAAAAAGGCCAGCTGATTGCAAATGGAACGGTTAACGATGTAAGCACGGAGACACGCGGTATCTCTATTATGCAGGTAAAGACATTGGGGAACGTGGAGCTTGCAGAACGAATCCTTCAAGCCTCTCCTTTTGTGAGACGCTTAGATAATAAAAACAGTCATTTTCGGTTTCACTTTACAGGTACACCGGAAGAGAAGGTTATTTTACTACAGCAGTTAATACAGGCAAACATCCCTGTAACACACTTCGCAGACTCACAGGAAAACCTAGAAGATGTGTTCTTAGCGATAACGGAAGGGGTGGGTAACTGATGGGTCACTTTTTTGGTAATCCGCTTATTTCGAAAGAATTGCGTGAGAGATTTCGTTCGAAAAGGTCGATCTGGATTCTGTTTAGTTATCTAATGGTCTTTGGTGCTGTTCTCTTGGGATATTTAACTATCATGGAGAAAACGTCCACGTTTTTTTTAGGAGAGGGAGATGATCTATTTTTTGCTATGTCAGCTCTGCATTATGCCTTGATTTGTTTTATTGCGCCGGCACTAGCAGCAGGGACAATCAGCGGTGAAAGGGAAAGGCAAACCCTGAATATCCTATTAACCACTCAATTATCGCCACGACGGATTATATTGAGCAAGCTGGTTACATCATTGTCCTTTATGTTTCTCTTAATTATGGCTTCTCTGCCGTTATACAGTTTTGTATTCTTATACGGTGGAGTATCACCATCCCAAATTTTTAGTATCATTCTCTTCTTTGCTATCAATATCCTGTTTTTTGGTTCGTTAGGAATCTTTTGTTCAACATGGGTTAAACGTACTGGGGTTAGTACGATTATTGCATATGGTATTGCCTTTTTCTTTGTGGTAGGTACGGGGTTTCTCTTGTACTTTTTGGTAGCGATCATGCGTTACTGGTATCCCGAAATGAATGGGATAGAAAACTTTTTCCTACTAAAGTGGCTCACCTATATTAATCCATGTATAGTCGGTTCACGTATTTTAGGCATGACCATGTTTTCTTCTATGTCAAGCAACGATGATTTTTATTGGGGATATTTCGCTAGCTTTTATCTAGTGCTCAGTATAGGTTTATTATGCTGGTCTGCTTATTTGTTAAAGCCAGTGCGCCGTCCATGGTCTCGAAAACAAGAGGGCATGAGTGAGGGCACTAGTGAATAGCCTAGCTTGATGGATTCATGCTATACTACCCAAAGAATGGCTGAGAGAATGCAGGGGGTTATAACCATGGGACAGCAAAATAATCAACAAGATGTACAAGTGTTAGACTATGAAGAGATGCTGCAATTCGTAGAAAGAAAACTGGCTGAAGGCGGCATGAAAGTAGGTCGTCAAGAAATTATTACCATTTTGGAAGCTGAGGAAGCCTTTTTGATTGAAAAGGGAGTCATTGAAGAGATCCCTTACGAGGCTGATTAGTTTACCTCAAAAAACAGTAGATACATGAAGGAGACCGTCTTCTTAGAAGGAGACGGTCTTTATGTTTTAGAACTTCTCATAGACTTTTCCTAAAAAGCAGGGTATGCTAAGAAAGGTGTAGGGGAACACTGGATATAGATGGGACTAGCTAATTGAGCTAGCATCTACCCTGTTATGTAAGCCCATACCAAACATATGAGTTGCTGTCTGAATGGACGACGATACATAACCTAAGCGAACAAAAGCAGGAGGCATATACACATGGAAAATGAAAAAGATTTGGTTTTAGGTGATATCATCACACTAGATGATGAAAATGGCGAAGAAATGGGCGATTTTGAAGTAATCGCGATGTTTGAATTAAATAACAAGCAATTTGTTGCACTTACAGAAGCAACCGAGGAAGACGAGATTGATGAAGAAGGCGAAATCGATATTTATGTATTTGGTATTGAAGATGGAGAACTAGTACCATTGCTAGAAGAAGAGGAAGAGGCTGCTCATGCGAAATTGCATGAAACAATGGAAGGCATCGAGCTGATTGACCGTACGCACGAGTAAAAAAAACATGTAAAAAATGTAAATCAAACCCGGAGCTACCTTTACTCCGGGTTTCTTGCTGTTTAAAGCACCCTATTGATTATATTGCGTATTCATTTCAATAATATTATCTTTTAAATCATGCACAGCCAAAATGCAGGTTTTATCAGTCTCTTCCAGTTCTCTAACTAGGGCAGAGGCTTCGTCTTTGGTTAGTCCAATATGTTCGAGCTTTGAACGTAATTCCTTCCCACCGTTATCAAAAAAGTTAGCTTTGGTGTCGATATGGCCCTTTGCTTTTTCAAAATGTGTACTGTATTTGTAAAAATTGTCGCGTTGATTTGAATGATTCTTATCAGGATTCCATTTCAAGACATAAATGTCATCTTTAGCATATCCAGATGAATTAAGTGCCTCAATGTCAGCAACCAGATGCTCGTCATACTTATGCAGCTTTATAAACGGTTTCGTTGCACTTAGCACAGGCTCATCCTCCTCGCAAATAGGTATGGGTTCACTATCTATCTTACCCCGTAATTATGTCTTTACCCTTGCCATCTTTGTGGCAATCAGACGAGCCAGCCTTGTATGAATCGCTATTTTTTGCTACAATAAATTATTATTTCATACCCAAGCAGACATTTCTGGTGAGGAGAGTTTCAGATGCCAAAGTTTAAGTTATTTGCAGGAAAAAAAGGTGCAGCCGATCAAAAGAAAAACAATCAATATGTTAAGTTAGCTCGTCAAATTTTTGTAGAAGCTAAAAACGGCGGACCTGACCCCACTGCAAACCTGAAACTAAAAGCAATTATTGCCAATGCACGAGCTATTAATATGCCCAATGACAATATTGAGCGTGCGATTAAAAAAGCGACAGACAGTGGTCAAGGGGATAATTACGAAGAAATCCGTTATGAAGGCTATGCTCCAGGCGGAGTAGCTGTGATCGTAGAATGCTTGTCTGATAATCGTAATCGTACAGCCGCTGATGTACGAGCTATTTTTGGTAAACGTGGTGGAAACATGGGGGAAACAGGGTCTGTAAGCTTCATGTTTGACCGTAAAGGTGTAATTGTTATTGACCGCGAAGAATTCGAGGTTGATGAAGATACAATGCTGATGCAAGCCCTAGAGGCGGGTGCAGAGGATTTAATCGTGACAGAGGAAGAATTCGAAGTCATTACGCATCCCCACGAGTTAGAGCAAGTAAAACATGCATTGGAAACAGAGGGTTATAAATTTACCAATGCTGAGATACAGTGGATTCCACAAAACACTGTGAAAATCTCAGGTGAAGATGCTGAAAAAATCCTGAAGATGATGGAAGCATTTGAAGAAAATGACGACGTACAAAATGTGTATGCGAATTACGACATTGATAAAGAAGAGCTGGAACGTATTCAAGGCTAAGTCTTTCAGCCATCTTGTCCAAACGGCAGGGTGGCTGTATTTATCTACAAGAAACGAACGAATGTTCCTGTTGTTTTTAGGAAGTAGCCTGTTACGTAAAAGCTTTACCTTTTATAAGAGCTAGGTTGCAAAAAAATACATATAAAAAAGCAGGAAGAACGTTACCTTTGTTAGAAAGGGATAAAGATGGTTATTTTTCTAGAAGAATAGGGAAAAGCAATAGGAAAGGTGAACTTTTCTTTGTATGTAAGTTTGTTACGGTGGAACAACAAGTAAAATACATGTATAGTAGCAACTATGTAAGAGCTTTCATGTAAAAGAGTTTTTTCTTTTTATGAAATGAGATAAAATAGCGATTAGGTGTTCGCTTGAAGGAACGTTGATTGCAAGTGTGTAAGAGGGGAGAACAGAATGGCTGATAATCGAGCACTATCATATACCGAAGAAGATATTCAGGTCCTGGAAGGCTTGATCGCCGTACGTAAAAGGCCTGGTATGTACATAGGCTCCACTGGATCACGCGGTTTGCACCACCTAGTGTGGGAGATCGTGGATAATGCTAAGGATGAAGCTTTGGCTGGCGTGAACGATCGTATTATTGTCACTCTTTATCCAAATGGTAGCGTTAGCGTGGAGGATCACGGTCGCGGTATTCCAACAGGTATGCATAAATCTGGACGACCAGTGCCAGAGGTTATTTTTACCACACTTCACGCAGGTGGTAAATTTGGCGGAGGCGGGTATAAAAAAAGCGGTGGCTTGCATGGAGTTGGCTCCAGTGTCGTCGTTGCCTTGTCTCGCTGGCTGGAAGTAGAAATTCACCGAGAAGGAAACATTTATAAACAACGCTTTGAATATGTAGTAGATAAGAGTGGGCAGGAGTTTGTGGGTAAAGCTGTCACGGGCCTTGAGATTGTAGGAAAGTCCAAACGTACAGGGACAACCGTAACGTTCCAACCAGACCCTGAGGTATTTACTGCTACTAAATTTGATTACGAGACCTTGCGTGATCGCTTCCGTGAAACGGCTTTTCTGTTGAAAGGCTTGCGCATGGTGTTAATTGATAAACGTACGTCAGAGGTACGTAAAGAAGAATTCTATTATGAAGATGGCATTAAATCGTATGTAGAGTATTTAAACGAGGGTAAAAATGGTCTCCATTCTGTAGTTTATTTCGATGGAGAGAAGGATAATGTGTATGTAGAGCTGGCCTTCCAATACAATGATGGGTATACGGAGACATTAGCTTCTTATGTGAATTCAATCCCGACAAATGATGGTGGTACACATGTCACAGGCTTTAAAAATGCCACCACCAGGATTTTTAATGATTTTGCCCGCAAGAAAGGGTATATCAAGGAAAAAGATCCTAATTTGACCGGGAACGATTTGCGTGAAGGCTTTTTAGGCGTGTTATCTCTGCAAATGTCTGATGTTCAGTTTGAATCGCAAACAAAGGACAAATTGGGCAATGAAGAAGCACGCACCATTGTTGAACAGATTATCTCGGAAAAATTGGGCTTTTTCTTAGAAGAGAATCCTGAGATTGCTAAGCTATTAATTGATAAAGCTTTAAAATCGATGCAAATTCGTGAAGAGCTGCGAAAACAACGAGAAGCATTGCGCGGGGACAAAAAAGGGAAGAGTGCGAAGAAACGTAAATCCATTTCGGAAAAATTTGCACCCCCTCAATATAAAAATCCAAAGATTAACGAGCTATTCCTAGTCGAGGGTGATTCAGCAGGAGGATCGGCTAAGCAAGCACGGAACTCTGAATATCAAGCGATCTTCGGTCTGAAAGGAAAGCCGTTGAATACGGAGAAGGCTAAGCTTTCCGAGGTTTTATCAAATGAAGAGTTCAGAACGATCTTAGAAGTGCTGGAGACAGATATCGGCGAAGAATTTTCGATTGCGAATTGTGCGTTCGATAAGATTATCATCATGTCTGACGCAGACGTGGATGGTTCACATATCCAGGCGCTCCTATTAACCTTCTTCTTCCGTTATATGCAGCCGCTTATTGCTGCTAATAAGCTTTATATTGCTCAGCCGCCGCTTTATCAGGTATCTAGAGATGGTGGAAAGGGTAAGAAGGGTGCAGAATCCTATTACTGCTGGGATGATAAAGAATTGGAAATCGCTCTGAAAAAGTTAGGCAAAGGGGCAAAAATTACGCGTTACAAAGGCTTAGGTGAGATGAACCCTGATCAATTATGGGAGACGACAATGGACCCTGAGAACCGGAAGCTGATTCAAGTGTCTCTTGCAGACAGGGCTCACTGTGAAAAATTAATTACGGTTTTAATGGGCGATAAAGTCCCTCCTCGCCGTGAATGGATCGAGACCCATGTCACTTTTGAAGTAGGAGAGGATGAGTAGCATGTTTTCTAATCGTTTAATTGAACAAAGCTTTGCAGAGATCATGGGAAAACGTTTTGGGGATTATGCTAATCTAGTTATCCTCTCACGTGCTATTCCGGATGCTCGCGATGGCTTAAAGCCGGTACAACGCCGGATTTTATATTCGATGTACGAAGAGAATAACACCTTTGATAAGCCATATCGGAAATCAGCAAAAACAGTTGGTTCCGTAATGGGAACGTACCATCCGCATGGGGATGCCTCCATTTATGAGACAATGGTACGGATGGCACAATGGTGGAAGATGCGCCATGTGTTAATTCAGGGTCAAGGTAACTTCGGTAGCCTTGATGCCGATCCTCCAGCTGCTATGCGATATACGGAGGCTCGCTTATCTGCACTGGCTAATGAGTTATTGCGAGATATTGAAAAGGATACTGTACCTTTTATCCCGAACTATGATAATTCCACAGTTCAGCCTGCTGTTTTACCAGCACGGTTCCCGAATTTGCTGGTAAATGGAGCGTCTGGTATCGCTGTAGGTTTTGCTACCGACATTCCTACACATAATCTTGGAGAAGTCATTGACGCTACAATTGCCATGATGCGTAAACCGTCCATTACGACTGATGAGCTCATGGAGTTTGTGAAGGGTCCAGATTTCTCTAACAGAGGGATTGTTCAAGGGGTATCTGGCATTAAAAAGGCATTCGAAACAGGTAGAGGCCAGTTTATTATTCGTGGACGAGCTGATATCGAAGAGGCAAAAGGGAACAAGCATAAGCGCATTGTGATTAGTGAAATCCCATATGATGTGGTGAAATCAAAGCTAGTCGCTCAAATCGATGAGCTGGTTATGGAGCGTAAGATTGAAGGTGCATTAGCTGTTCGAGACGAGACCGGGCGTAAGGAAGCCGAGCTCAAAAAAGTCCGTGTTGTTATCGATCTGAAAAAAGAAGCTGACGCCCAAGCGATCCTCCATTATTTATATAAAAATACGGATTTACAGATTTTCTACAACTACAATATGAATGCCATCCATGAGGGCACCATCAAGCAGATGGGACTCAAGCACTTACTGGATGCCTACATTTCACATCAAAAAGAGATGGTGACTCGTCGCTCTCAATTTGATCTGGACCGTAAAGAAAATCGAAAGCATATTGTTGAGGGCTTGATTCATGCTAAGTCCATTCTCAGACAGATCGTGGATACGATTATGGATTCCGAGGACCGTGCGGATGCCAAAGGGAATATTATTGCTAAGTTTGGTTTTACTGAGCTGCAAGCAGACGCTATTTTAAGTATTCAGCTTGCTTCTTTAACACGAATTGATATTGTGAAGCTTGAGAAGGAGCTACAGGTGCTTGCCAAGGAAATAGAGGAGCTTAAGGCTATTCTAGGTAGTGAGAAAAAGCTAATTTCAGTTCTGGTTGCTGAGCTAAGTGAAATCAAGAAAAAATATAGTGAGCCGCGTATGACTGAAATTCAGGGCGAGATTGAGGAAATTAAACTCGATTTATCCATGCAAATTCAGGTAGAGGACTGTATTGTGACGTTAACTCATCAAGGCTATGTGAAGCGAGTTAGCCCACGTTCCTTTAAATCAATGGGTGGTTCGATTGAAACCTGCGGGGTAAAGGAAGGGGATAAGGTAAGGACCTTCTGTGAAACCAATACATCCCATACAGCACTATTCTTTACACAGGATGGCAAATATTTTGCTATGCTGGTAAATGATATTCCGGACGCGAAATGGAAGGATATCGGAACAGCACTTGTAAATGTGCTTTCTCTTGAAAAGGGCCAAAGAATCGTTGCTGTACATATTGTCGATAGCTTTGACAAGCCATTATATGTCTGCCATTCAACCAAGAGCGGCTTACTTAAAAAGACAGCGCTAAAAGAGTATGAAACCAATCGATCAGGTGCGGTCGTTGCTATTAAATTAAAGAACAGTGAAGATGAAGTGAATCATGTTCATTTGATTGATGACGAGGGAGCATTTGTTGGTGTCACGCAGGATGGAATGGTAATCCGCTTTTTGCAAACGGAGGTATCGCCGACAGGCCGAGCTTCCAGTGGTGTCAAAGCAATTAATTTGGCAAAAGAAGACCTATTAATTGACCTGCTGGCTACGGATATAGAAGATAATCGAGTATTGCGAGCGTTAACTGCAGAAGGAGTAGTGAAACGTACTTCCATTGCTCATATTCCTCTACAGGGTCGAGCTGGGAAAGGCTTACTTCTGATCCGTAAAAGAAAAACGAATCCGCATCAAATCAAAGCGATTTTGCTGGAGGAGCCTCATTCTCCTAAGTGGATTGTGGTGACAAAGCGTGGAGAGTTAATAACGGTAGAAGCCGATCAAGTGCCAATAACGGAGCAAGGTGGAATTGGACGACTAGTAATTGATGAGGTTTTTAACCAGGTTTTGTTAGAAGCTACGATTCCATCCCATGATGATAAAGAATCAGAAACCGATTTATAACTTCGAATCAACAATAAAAACGAGAATTTTTCATCCAACTAAGAGTAAGCACCAAGAGAAATCCTTATACAGGAACATCATTGAAGGGATGACGGGGAAATGTTAAAACCATTTGAGCGGTTTACAAGTGAATTGAACTGGCAACAGTTATCATTGTTACTTGATACAGTCATGTATTTTGAAGATGCGTTAAAATATCTATCGATTCCGAGTCAGTCGGGGGAATCCTTTTCTGTACCTTTGCATCCTGAAACATTGCGCTTAATCCTGGAGGAATTTGAGGAAGAGCAGGCGTTTGAGAAAAAAAGTGTAACGTTTGATTTTACCTGGACGAATGAAGAAGAGAGTCAAGGTCTTATGTACGTTACTTTGCCATCAGGAAAAGAACTAACGCAACGAACCAATATCATGGATTTTTCCATGGTATAAAAACAGGATAGAGATAGGAAGCCAAGAAAGAGCCGTTGTCCAAGCACGTGGACAGCGGCTTTTATCTTTTCCATGAGTGAAATGGCTTATTTCCGGGGGAATGGAGAATAGACTCATTTCTTTAGGTAACCAGAGCAAAGATAAGGATAGATCGTAATGCTTTTTTTAAAGCTGGACAAACTAAGGATGAGGTGATTATCGTGGAAAAAAATTTGAATGTAAACGGAAGAGAGTATCGATTTGCAACGACCTACGATGGAGATTCTCAATATAACGTACAGGTGTGCAGCGGAGAAAAGATTGTCAGCTCATTTAAGATATACGCTGAATCTGAACAGGATGTATTCCCTGCAGCACTAGCGCATATGGAGTCTGATATCGAAATGGGACATTTGCAACTATAATACGTAATGCGACATTTCGCGTATGGACAAACAAGCAGGAGCTAAATAGCGATTGCTTGTTTTTTGCAGAGCAAGTTATGTCTTGTATAGCAACAAGACCCGGAATGAAGGATGAGCCGGGTTTTTTGCTGTTAGGAAGGAAGCCATTTTTGAAATAGATGGAAGCAAAATCTATAGATATAATGAGCTGATCGGGTTATCCTCTTTCTTTTTAGTTAAAAAAGTGATACAACAAGGAAAGGGAGCAGATAACGGAGGACAACATAACAATGAATAGAAGAGAAGAGCAAACAGTACTAGATAAAATCAAAGAATGGCAAAAATCAAATGGAAATTTGCATGTAACAGAAGTAGAGGCTATTGTGGCCTTGCAATATATAGAAGAAAAACGCGAGCAACTCCTACATATTCTTACCCAGGATTCTGACGAACAGATAGAGCAAAAACAGATGGTCGGAGTAGAACAGGCTGAGCTTGATCAAGCTGAAGCAACAGTCCTTACTATCCTTGCACAGATACGTTGGAGGAAGACCCAGCAAATTTCGCTGGTGGAGGAATGGTTAAAAAAAGCGAGAAAATTGGACCCAGATAGTAAGCAAGCCGCTTCTTTGCAAGCAGACATGTATCTGCATTCTTTATTGCAATCCTTAAAAGAAACAGCTCAATTTCCTGCTATGCGTGAAACTGACAATGCAGCTACGCGCAAGAAAGTAACAGCTCAATTCGTTTCACAGATTCAAGAGCGTCTTGACGATTTGGTTAATTGGGAGGATATGCTACAAGCAGGAACACAAGCCGCTCAGCTTTCGGCGAATACCCACCTTCAGCAAAAATATAAGTCTCTGCGTGAGGGTACCTTAGAGCTAGAGGAAGCATTAATCCTGTTACATAAAGAGGCACAGAAGTATGCCGACTCGGTACAAGGATTATTTTACTCTTCCGAATTGTTGGCTCGACTTCAGCAAGCTAATAAAAATTTGCAGGAGATTGAGCAATCTATTCGCGAACAACTAACTCCTACACAAGCAGAAGCAGACTTACAGGATGAACTTCCGGCAATGGAACAAATTGATCAATTAGTTGGTTTAGCCGACATGAAAAAAAGGGTAAAGCAACTTGCACAATTTTTACAGTACCAGCGTATTCGTACGGAAAAGGGCTGGGAGTTGGCCGATCCGATAGAATTGCACGCTGTATTAATGGGGAATCCCGGTACGGGGAAAACGACATTAGCTCGCCTGTTAGCCACTCTATATCATGAATTAGGCTTATTAGAACGAGCAGAAGTGATAGAAGTCGATCGTTCTCAGCTAGTGGGAGCGTATGTAGGTCAATCAGAGCAAAGAACGATGGAAGTGATTAAGAAAGCGGTGGGCGGAGTTTTGTTTATTGATGAAGCCTACAGTTTGAAACGGGCGGAGTCCAGCGATAGTGATTATGGACAGGTTGTGATTGATACCCTTGTTTCTGCAATGACAAGCGGTGAATATAGCGGCAAGTTCGTAGTAATATTAGCAGGCTATCCAGAAGAGATGCGAAATTTCCTGCGGGCAAACCCTGGTTTACGCAGTCGTTTCCCGGAAAGCAATCACTTTACACTGCCTGACTTTACGACAGATGAGTTATTACAAGTAGCTGAGCAAGTGGCGGAGCGTAATGATTTCATTCTTCGTCCTGATACAAAAATCTCGATTCAGCAGCGTTTAGAGCGAGAGAGGGTTGATGAAACCTTTGGGAATGCTCGAACAGCCAAAAATATTATTTTAGATGCTATCTTTGCTAAAGGAAGCCATGTAGGCGATACAGAAGCAATGAAGATACCAGATTTCACAATCCTTACACCAGCAGATGTAGAAGCCCATTTATCTGGTAAAGAGGTACAAATCAACACTCTTTCGGCAAAGCAACGCTTGGAGCAAATGATAGGGCTTGCAGAAATGAAAGCTGAATTAACCAAGGTCGCTGCGTTTGTGTCTATTCAGCGTTCGCGTCAAAAAAATGGGTTGCCGGCTGTTCCTGTTGAATTGCATGCAGTGTTTACGGGTAACCCGGGAACAGGAAAAACGACGGTAGCTCAATTATATGCACAAATATTACAAGAAGTAGGCTATCTCAAGCGAGGGCATCTCGTAACAGTTGGTCGCGCTGATCTTGTGGCAAACTACGTAGGGCAGACAGCAAGTAAGACGAAGCGAAAAATGAAAGAGGCCTTAGGCGGTGTCTTATTTATTGATGAAGCCTATGCGTTGATGTCTACTAGTGAAAATGACTATGGACACGAGGCAATCAATACGTTGGTCGAAGAGATAAGCAAGCACGGAGAAAATTTAGTAGTTGTCC
The DNA here is from genome assembly GCF_010748895.1 of Brevibacillus sp. 7WMA2. NCBI lineage: Bacteria > Bacillati > Bacillota > Bacilli > Caryophanales > Paenibacillaceae > Brevibacillus > Brevibacillus sp. 7WMA2. The sequence continues at coordinate 1,825,759 of NZ_CP048799.1, read as the reverse complement.
TAGCAGGTTATCCCTACGATATGCAAAAGTTTATTGATAGCAATCCAGGTCTTTCCTCACGTTTTAAAAAATATTTCCGATTCCCGGATTATACAGCCTCCGAGCTTTTATCCATTATTACACAATTTATTCAGGACAATAGCTATGAGGTAACGGATGATACACAAGAGCGTTTAGCAGAGCAGCTAGGGACGTGGAGTGAACAGGGAAGAATTAAAGGAAACGGGCGATTTGCTAAAAATTTGGTTCAAGAAGCAATGCAGGAGCAGGCCCTACGGTTAGCAGCAACAGAGAAATCAGATCGGACGAAAAAGGATTTAAGCTTACTTACATGGGAAGATTTTAGTAAAGCTATTGAGCGTATCATGCCGGCAAAATAATAGAAAAAGACAGGGGGCTGTGAGCCTATCCCTGTCTTTTTTACTTAGTATATGAGAAGCGAAGACGGATTGGTTCCATCACGATCGCGACAATACGAATGGAAAGAAACAAAGTAGATTAATCGGTTTGAGTAGAGGGATTCACACGATCTTGAGATTTCAATGAACCTACGACAAAACCAATAATCGCACCAATGATGGCGGGAATAACCCAGCCGATACCAACTGAATATAACGGAAGAATTTGTAGCCATACGGTAATCTTGCCTAAAGCAAAGCCAAAGGCATGCAAACAATCCACTAGACTAATGATTCCAGCGAACACGACACTATATATATATACTTCTTTAAAGCCTTTTAGATGTTTGTGAATCAAAGATAAAAGGATCAGTACGATTGCAATTGGATATAGTCCAGCCAATACAGGTACAGAGAAGGAAATGATTTGATTCAAACCCAAGTTAGCAATAATTAAGCTAAATACAGACAAAATGCTGATCGAAACCTTATAGCTTAGGGCAGGGATAAGGTTGGAGAAAAATTGACCGCACGCTGTAATAAGTCCAATTGAAGTCGTTAAGCATGCTAAGGTAATAGCGGTACCGAGTAATATAACGCCTCCTTGACCAAACAAATAGGATACAACCGCAGTTAAAATTTGGCCGCCATTTGTTGAGGTGCCTACTATAGAAGAGCTACCAGCTCCTAGATAGGCTAAAGACATATATACAAGGGCTAGAGCAATTCCAGCAATGGAACCTGCTTTCACTGTAGCCATGGTAATGCTCTTTTTATCTGTAACTCCTCGATTTTGTATAGAAGAAATCACGACAATTCCGAAAACTAAAGCACCCAACGTATCCATAGTTAGATATCCTTCGAGGAATCCTTTAAAAAATGCATTGTTCATATAGGCTTCTGAAGGTGCTGTAAAGTCCCCTAATGGCTTAAAAATGCTCCGAACAAACAATATTGCGATAATTAGCAATAATGTGGGTGTTAAGACTTTTCCGATGCGATCGACCAACTTTGTAGGATTTAGACATAACCAGAACGTAATCGACATATAGACAATCGAATAGACAAGCAAAGGTAGACTGCTTCCTTTAATAGATTCTGACAACAAAGGACTAAGACCAATCTCATAGGCAACGCTAGCCGTTCGTGGAATTCCGAAAAATGGGCCAATAGCTAGATAAATGAGTGTGGGAAAAATAATGCCGAATAGCGGATGTACTCGACCTGCAATAACCTTTAAATCACCTAACGTTGTTGCAGTGGCAGCAACTGCTAGGATGGGAAGACCTACTCCGGTTAAAACAAATCCTAAAATACCTATCCATACGCTTGTCCCAGCGTTTTGTCCTAATAAAGGAGGAAATATCATATTGCCGGCTCCAAAAAAGAGAGCAAACAGCATTAATCCAATTGTCACTGTTTCTTTCATTGATAATTGCTTTTGTTTCATAAGGTAGGTAGACTCCTTGCGATAGATTTTCTTATTCAATTAATTTATCACACATTGAAAAAAGCATACGTGTTAAATTTTTTAATAATGTTACCGTTTTGTGAATAAAATCTGTTTTTATTGATAATTCTCACTTTTTTGTTCGAAGGTTTATACTATTACGAATTGTTTAGACCCATTTTTCCTGATGTTACCACTTTATTTACATAAGGGAAAGTCTTTGGGAAAGAATAAAAGAAAAACAACGGAAAGTAGGAGAAATGATGCCGCGAATTGTCTCAATCGGCACAGCAAATCCACATTATACTATTACGAAGCAAGAAAGCAAGGAATTCTCGCGTCGGTTCTTTCAACCGCATTTTTCTGATATCGAACGTCTGTTACAAGTATTTGAATCAGCAGAAATTGAAAATAGAAGCTTCTCAACTCCGCTAGAATGGTTTGAAAAGCCCCATGACTGGGCAGAAAAAAATCAATTATACGTGCAACAGGCACTAGAATTAAGCGTACGTGCAATTGAGCAGTGTTTGGAAAGGGCAGGTGTTACAGCAGAGGCGATTGATCATGTGATTATGGTCAGCTCCACTGGGATCGCTACTCCGAGCTTAGATGCTCTTCTATTCAATCGCTTACCGTTTCGCTCCAATTTGAAAAGAACCCCTGTATGGGGACTGGGATGTGCAGGAGGAGCAGCCGGATTAGCCAGAGGTTTCGCGTTTGCGAAGGCACACCCATCGGAACGTGTACTTGTCTGCTGCGTTGAGCTGTGCGGTTTAACCTTTGTACATGGGGATCGAAGTAAAAGTAATCTAATCGCTACCAGCTTATTTGCTGATGGGGCTGCTGCTGTACTGCTCTATGGAGATAAACAAGCAGTATCTGATCATGTACCTGCTATCTTGTCAACACATTCAACGATCTGGCGTGATACGGTTGATGTTATGGGATGGGATGTAAGGGAAGAAGGCTTGCGGGTAGTCTTCTCTAAAGACATTCCGACACTCATAAAAGATAAAATGAAGCCAGAGATGGAGAGCTTCCTGAAAAGAGAAGGAAGGGATTATTGTAGCGTTGATCGCATAATCGCTCATCCAGGGGGAAGTAAGATTCTGCAAGCCTACGAGCAGGCTTTGCAAGTACCATCAGATAGATTGCGCCATGCCAAAGAGGTACTACGAGATCATGGGAATATGTCTTCTTGTACCGTCCTCTTTGTGCTAGAAAGAGAGCTGAGAGAAGAACATCAGCCAGGGGAAATCGGATTGCTTTTAGCCCTTGGGCCGGGGTTTTCTTGTGAGCAGGTGTTGCTGGAATGGTAGCTATTTTTTTGCTGGTGATTATGATCGTGATTTACCAACGCTGTATTGAGCTGGTAATAGCAAGAAGAAATGCGCGTTATATAAAGGAAGCGGGGGGTTATGAGGTAGCTGCAGGACATTACAAGTGGATCGTGAGCTTACATGTTGTTTTTTTTGTCAGCTTGATTGGCGAGGTACTGCTTCATGTATCCACTGTTGCAATCCCGTTTTATTTTTGGCCGTTTTGCATATTTTGTCTCGCTCAACTATTAAGAATCTGGAGCATGCGAAGCTTGGGTTATTATTGGAATACAAGGATCTTTGTATTAGAAGGTAAAAAGCCAGTGGTACATGGCCCGTATCGCTACATCCGGCATCCAAACTATCTGGTCGTATTAATCGAGGGAGGAATGCTTCCCGTTACATTTGGTGCTTGGAAAACAGCAGTAATCTTTACAGTTGCTCAGGCCATCGTATTAAGCGTGCGGATTACAGCAGAGGAGGAAGCATTGCAAAAGGCATATAAATATGAAGCGTGGATGAAGGAAAAAGGAAGATTCATTCCGCTGAGAAAACAAAAAGGCTAATCGGGCCTGTCAAAAAATAAAACTCGGCTTATCGCAGATGTGCGTTCCTATAGCCGAGTTTTATTTTGACGCTAATCTATGCTTGCCTATGAGTGACGTAGCAACGTCAAGATTTGTTCCTTCACAAGGAGAAACTCTGAAGATAGCAGCATTTTTTCCTGACGCGGTCGTTCGAATGGTACAGAAATTGTAGCAGCAAATCGAGCTGGTTTTGCAGTGAGCACATAGATTCTATCGGATAAAAAGATAGCTTCATCAATGCTATGTGTTATTAAAAGAACGGAGCGTTTATGCTTTTCCCAAATAGATAACAACCAATTCTGCATGTCAGTACGGCTAAGTGCATCCAAGGCCCCAAAGGGCTCGTCCAAGCAGATGAGTTCTTGTCTGCTTAACAAGGCGCGCAAGAAAGCGACTCTTTGCTGCATCCCCCCTGAAAGCATGTGAGGATACGCTTTTTCATATCCGCCTAAACCAACCCGCGGGAGCCATTCCCGAGCCAGCTTTAGCGTTTCTTTACGAGGCACACCCTCTATTTCTAAGGCTAATCCCACATTTTCCTCTATTGTGCGCCAGGGAAGTAAGCTAGAGGATTGCGGCATATAGCTAATATGACCTGTTTTGCCCGTGGCCTGTTTGCCTTCAATCGTAATGCTCCCGTGTATTGGTGTTATAAGACCGCCAATGATATGAAATAGCGTGCTTTTTCCGCTTCCAGATGGTCCGATTAAGGAAACAAACTCTCCTTTTTTTACTTCTAAAGATATTTGCTGAAGTACATCAATAGTGACCCCCGACTCTGTAAAGGAGTGGGAAACTTGTTCAACGACAAGTGCAGAGGGGGAAGAAGACGCAGATGTTGTTGCTGATGTAGACGCTAGATTACTTTCTGTAGTCAACTTCATAGTATGAGATGTGTGAATTCCATTACTCACTCTTGCTCACTCCCTTTTTTATTGACCTTATATTGTAGCTACTGGCTAGTCACGCTTATTCGATTGCCATCGGAGCGCCCAGCGTTCTAAAAGACGAATCAAGCCAAAGAGCAAGCAACTGACAATTACAATAAGAAACATCGTGACAAAAACCCGATCAGCACGAAAGGAAGCCTTTGCCATAAGCATGTAGACGCCTAACCCTTTTTGCGATCCTAACCATTCAGCAATGACGGCTCCCATCACACTGTAGGTTGCCGAGATTTTTAGTCCAGAAAACATGGAGGCAAGCGAATGAGGTAACTCTAGCTTCCAGAAAATTTGTTGGCGAGTTGCTCCAAGCATTAGCATATATCGTTTGATTTGAGGATCGGTTTGCGCCAGTCCCGTCATGGTAGATAAAGTGACGGGAAAAAAGCAGACCAGCGTAATCAAAATCATTTTTGGCAATAACCCAAAGCCAAACCAGATCATCAAGAGAGGAGCTAAAATAATGGTCGGTATGTTTTGGCTTAGGATGAGTAATGGATACAAGGCGGCCTTCACAGGCGGAGTTACATGTAATAAAAAGGCAAGAATAAGACCCGTTGTACTCCCAATTGCAAAGCCTAATAGGGTGATTTGTAAAGTAGCCCATAGGTGTTGTGTAAGTTGCGGCGCTTGATTCCAGCCTTCTTGGAAAATAGCAAGGGGACTTGGTAAAAACCACGCTTCGGGTTTCCAGATAAAAGTCGCAAGCTGCCATATAAAGAGAAACAGGAAGACCGCGAGAACGGGCGGCCATCCTGTTTTATATAGACGACGATTGCTATTCATGGACGATATTTCTCCGTCAATGCATCCATCGAAGCTAGCCCATCAGCACGGTGATAAATTTTGACTTGGGAGATTACGGACGGGCAACCAGCCTCAACCATGACATCATTCATCTTTTTTACGATAGCAAGCAGTTCTTCCAACTCGCCTTCCATCGTGGTCTCTAACGGGCTAACGAAATATTTTACTCCTGATTGCGAAATGACTTCAATTGCTTTGTCTACAAAGGGAATGACTCCCTCACCTTGTGGGGTGGTAGGGATAATTTGAATGCTAACTAAGGCATTTGCCATCTGTAATCGCTCCTCTATGTGATATGCCGTGTTTATGATTTCGGTAAAAAGTCGTTGGTAAATGCTTTGTCGACATCCAGTGGTTTTTCTAATAAGTGATGTTCCACCATCCAGTCGGAGTAGCCTTGCCAAACCTCGCGTTTTTGTTCTCCCCAACGCGGTGCATCATCCTGATAACGTGGACTTAACCATTTTTGGCTCGCTTTTACCAATTTTTCATCCAAATCGGGAACATGCTTAAGGAGGATGCTAGCCGCTTCTTCCGGATGCTTACCAGCATATTGATATCCCTTGGAGGATGCTGCCATGAAGGCTTTAACAATCTCTGGCTTTTCTTGAATCATTTTTTCATTCGTAATGAGAACAGGGGTATAATAATCTAGTTTATCCGAATATTTATTAACGTATATCATGTTAATTGGCTCGTTTCGCAACTCTGCCTCAATGCCCGTCCACGCGTAAAAAATCCAAGCGAAGTCAATATCGCGTTTTACAGCAGTGAAGTAATCTGCTTCGCCTACATTAATCATGTTTAGCTTATTGATATCAGCTTTTTCTAAGCTCATCAGAGATTGTAAAACCGCTTTTTCACTTGGAGCCCCATAGCCTCCGTAGGTTTTTCCTTCAAAATCTTTGGGAGACAAAATCTTCTTGCTTACTGGTGAAGCAAAACCAGAAGTATTATGCTGAATGACAGCGGCAAGCGATACGATAGGGACATTTTGAGTTCGTGCTTGCGTGACACCCTCCTGATAGCTTACTCCAAATGGAATTTCACCGGTGGCCACCATGGTATCAGCTCCGTTCATGCCAGGCTGAACGATCTCTATATCCAGCCCTTGCTCGGCGTAGTAGCCTTTTTCAAGAGCGACATATAATCCGGTGTGATTGGTATTAGGTGTCCAGTCAAGGACGACCTTACTTTGGGTTTTTGCAGGTGCTGCTTCAGGTGTCTTTTTGTCGCTTGGTGTATCCGGTGTAGCAGATTGTCCGCAAGCTGTTAGAGCGAACACGAGCAATCCACAAAGTAAAGTAGCAGGTAGGCGTTTACTAGTTCTCATAAATCCCGAAACCTCCATGTTGTTTGGTAGACAACAAAAAAACGCAACCTGTCTTGGAAGCGTTCATGTAAGAAGATATCAGAAGCTTACTTCCCTACGCTGGCATTATCCAGATCAGGTTATGGGTCAGTATTATAAGGAATACACTCTCAGCCGGCCAATTCCAGCTCCCCGAAGCGTTTTGCAGTTGTTATCATTACTGTCATCATATACTCAATTGGAACGTTTGTCTATAAAGAATACAATTCAATGATTGATCCTGTTCGTTTTGATCATTGTGAAAAAATTCGGCGTTTTACTCAGGTACCTGCAATGATTTTGAGAAGGAGATGCGCTGTATTTCGAGCTACAAAAGCGCTTGTCACAAACACTTTACTATGTTATAACTTTAGTTAGCTAATATACTAAAGCGTAGGTGAACGTTATGCTATTATTTAATGGAGTTATACTTTCGGTGATCGTAATTGTTATACTGTCGCTGTTGCGATTAAATGTCATTTTTGGCTTGATCGCCGCTTCCATCACCGCAGGGCTGGTTGCCGGTGGTTCCATAACTGACACCATCCAGATGATGGTGCAGGGGATGAGCGGACAGTTAGAAACAGCGCTCAGTTATATTTTACTTGGGATGTTTGCTGTGATGATCGCTAAGTCTGATATTACAGCCTTATTAGTAAAAAAATTATTGGTGGTATTGCGTGGAAAACGTGGTATTTTACTGATGTCCATTGCTACAGCAGCTTGTTTGTCGCAAAATGCAGTACCTGTGCATATTGCCTTTATACCTATTCTAATCCCACCCTTGTTGAGCTTGTTTACTAAAATGCAAATTGATCGGCGTGCTGTAGCTTGTGCGTTAACATTTGGCTTGCAAGCACCCTATATTATGCTTCCAGCGGGCTTTGGGCTGATCTATCATCAGATTGTTGTATCTGAAATGGCGAAGGCTGGGATGTCCATTGCAGTAACCGATTTTCCAAAAGCAATGCTTATTCCAGGGATTGGTATGATCGTAGGGTTATTGGTGGCACTATTCATTAGCTATCGTAAACCCAGAACATACCAAATTATCGCTACGGATACTGACCAGGAGAACGAGAAGAAAGAATTACGTTTTACCAAACGACATGCATTCACCCTCGTAGCCATTCTCTTAGCATTAACCGTGCAATTATTGACGAAATCACTCATTATTGGTTCGCTTACAGGAATTGTTTGTTTATTTATTTTCCGAGTGGTTCCGTGGAATTTGGGGGACGAGGTGGTGCAGCGCGGTGTTGCTATGATGGGATTTATCGCCTTTGTAATCCTTCTTGCCTCTGGTTATGCTACTGTGTTGAAAGAGACAGGAGCTGTTCAGCAGCTAGTAGCTTCTGGAGTGGAATATTTCGGTCAAAATCGTTTTTTAGCTAGTGTGATTATGCTATTGATCGGTTTAGTGATCACCATAGGAATAGGTTCTTCATTTGGTACGGTCCCAATCATTACTGCTATCTTTGTACCGCTTTGTGCTGGACTGGGCTTCTCTGTACTTGCGACAGCGGCGTTAATTGGTACAGCTGGAGCTTTGGGGGATGCAGGATCTCCAGCTTCCGATAGCACGCTAGGGCCTACCTCAGGATTGAATGCAGATGGGCAACATCATCATATCTGGGATACATGCGTACCTACATTTCTTCATTATAATATACCCTTGTTTATATTTGGACTGCTAGCTGCCTTTACTCTGTAATTCTCATCATAGACAAAAAATGATAGGGAGTCTTTTTCAGTGAAAAAGACTTTTTTTGTATCTATATACCTATACGTAACGAAAAAAACAGGACCAATTACTCTAGTATGAAGTTCCTGGTTCTGTAAATCTAAAAAGATAGGGAAAATCCCTGAATTTGTTCCAGAAATCTTGTTTAAGTGAGCATCATGATTCATTTCCAAGGTCAAGAGTAATGAAATTTCGTACTACCTGTTAGAACGAGTATGAGTAAATCAGAGGGGATAAGAGATGTCGCGAATACTAGTACATCCGCATCTGTTGCAAGAATTGGGTCACGAATACAAACGAGCTGCACAGGAGTGGAATGAAATAGAAGGACGTTTGCATCATGCAATGGAAAGTCTAAGCTGGGAAATTGGGCAACACACACAGCTAGAGGATAATTGGCGTGCTGTCCGTGCCCTCATGGAGCAACTGCAAGCACACTCCAACGATTTAGCTAAGCGTCTCGTCGAATCTGCGGAACGCTTTCAACAAGTTGATAGAGAAAGTGCAGAGCGGTTAACGATGACAATAGAGCAGGTTCGACATCAATTGAGAGAGCAGGGAGCTGTACTGGGATTAACAAGCTCTTCACGCTTTTTTCCACAGCAGGATATGCAACGTCATTTAGCTACATTGGGCAGCACAGAAGAGCTGCCAATGGCACGTTTTCAATTTGTCCGTGAAAATATACAATTTCTTGATACTTCTATACATGATGGATATAGCGAGGATACAAATGAAGATGATCAGGTTCAGCCTTCTGTATCTGGATTGGTTAAAGTAAGTGAAAAAATTCCGAGGTCCTAAAGCGATTGTTCTGCTCGGGAGGAAGGCGAGTTTTTGATCTTTATTACACCAGTAAGGTTACGCAGGCATTTTAGCTGAGCGAATGCTTATCGTCCTGTAGTAGCAATCAGAGCCGCTTGGAAAGTAGTATAAGTAATGATCAAAAGGGGGGGGGAATCTCCTTTGGGAAGCGTTGAAAGAAGGGAACAGATAAAACCCTTCATATTCCAAATAAGATCACGGTGGCTTAAAGTCAAGCGCTTCTACCGTGGTTCTCTGCAACAGGAGCATAAGGAGAGTCGATTATGAGCTATGAGTTACCAGCGACACATCGAACCCCTGCTCTTATCATTTACCTGATTGATGTGAGTGGTTCCATGTGTCTGCCTATGGGAGATAAACGTAGGATTGATGTAGTGATGGAAGCATTATCTGCTGCCATTCGACAGATGATTTTTCGTTCGACAAAGGGAACTCGGATGTCCCCACGCTATCGCATCGCAATTTTAGCATACAGCGATGAAGTATATGATTTATTGGATGGAATTCGAGGAATAGATGAGGTAGCCCGTTTGGGGAAGCTGCCTGAAATAAGTCCGCGTAGATTGACAGATATGGCTAAAGCATTTAAACAAGTTGAAAAATTATTGCTAGAAGAGCTCCCGTTTCTACAAGATTCTCCGGCCCCTTTGATCTGTCATATGACAGATGGTGCTGCGACTGGTGAAGATCCGGAGCCCATTGTCAAACGAATTATGCAAATGGCTGTTCCTGATGGACATGTGCTTGTAGAAAACATTTTTATTTCCGAAGAGCCGCATGATCAAGAGCTTGTCGATGTGAAGCGCTGGGACGGAATCATGCCAGATACAATTTTAAGAGATGAACATGCCAATAGGCTGCGTTCCATGTCCTCTGTCTTACCGGAGAGCTATCGTGAGATGATGAGAGAGTCCATGTATCAATTAAAAAAGGGTGCCTTGCTTATGTTTCCGGCTACCAGTCCAGAATTGGTGTCTTTAGGGTTTCAAATGTCGGCAGCAACCCCCGTCCGTTAAAGACAGGTGATGCAATGTGAAATTAGCCTATCGTTATAAAAACATACATCAACACACAGAGCAGTCTGTAACAAGAGAAGAGGAACATTTTGTCTGGAGATATGCGTACGCCCGGGCTTTGGAAACGCAACATGCTCAGGAGAAGGGGCAGGATTATCTTACGTTTGCCAGAAACGAGCAATCTTTTTTATTTGCATTGTGTGATGGCGTATCGCTCTCTTACTGTGGGGAGCTTGCGGCCAAAATGCTAGGGGACGGGCTACTAGATTGGCTTGCTTCCGATCTCTTTGAGAAAGAGGAGCGAGAGGAGTTCCTTCTACAACAGTTGGATATACATCTACAATCGTTAACCGCTGTAACGAGTAGAATCATAGATAATCATCCGATACCTTCAAGTATTACAGGCTTGCTACGTGATGTATTAGAATCGAAGCGGACACATGGAAGTGAAGCCATGTACATTTGTGGGCGCATTGATCTACCCTCGCATTCCTTTCCTAATGGAAGAATCCTGTTCGCTTGGCAGGGGGATTTACGGTTACGATTATTTAACCAAGAGCTTGAAATAACGGAATGCTTACAAGGAACATTTACTACACAAGAGCGCTGGTCAACGTTACATGGACCTGTGGGAGGAAAGCCTCATTTATTTCAATCCAGTTTAGCTGGACAACATCGCTTTACACGAATGATAGCCTATACAGATGGCTTAGCCACATTAGATAAATGCTATCCGCTCCCGACAGACAACGAGCTACAGTCCATGATTCTTCAAGCGGGTGACAGTCCGCTTAGTGATGATATAGCGTTAATGGATGTTAGCTGGAATCAGACAGACTCGTTTATCCCATACGATAAGGCGGGACACAAAAGAGAGTGGTTCGCTTGGCTTACGCGATAAAATCAATAGCATTGTAAGGAGGCTAGTATGAAAAATCCGATTGAAACTATTTCAATCACGGATAAACAGCTATACTTTTTAGCATGCCTAACTGGTGCTGATCAAGTACTAGGTATAGCAGAGCCTTATGCTGGGTATCTAACAGAAGACTTGCAAGAGGAATGGGACCTAATAAAGACAGAGCTATTACACAAAGGGTATATTTTTGAAGATGAGACAGGCTTGTACATAGATGAGATGGTAAATTCCCTTGTAGCTCCGTGTGGACATGCCACAACGTGCTGTTATTTTCGTTACACGGATAAACATAGAGAAGATTATGAGGGGTATTTTCATTTTGACCGAGAAGTTGTAGTGGAAAAAATAGCAGCAGTAGGCGGTAAAAACGTATATGAGCTACTAGCCTTAGGTAACCCCTTAGAAGCCAGTAAAACAATGTGTAATCGAATCAGAAAAAACGCTGAGGAAAAAGTAGTAGTTCCCTCTATTGAACTACCAAATGCCATTTTTCAACAGATCAGAGGAATGGTAGAAACCGCCTCTATTGATGAGATTTGTGCCACCTTAAAGGATTATCAGTGCCATCAGGATGCAGCAGAGGCTTTTGCTCAGTCCTTGAAAGCTCAATGGTGCGAGGGACAACTAATTACAATGTCATGGCATCAAAATGAATGGAGCTTAAATGGCATGACGTTTCTGACCTCTAGTATTGCCAATTGGCTGATTCGTTTATTTGTGAAGGAACGAGAGGATTGGGTATGCATTTCTCCCAGCTCTCATATGGAAATGGATGACATTTTGCAGGAAATCATTTTAGAAAAGCTGGTCGCTCAGACGATCTAAAAAATGGTGGAGAAATGGATAAAATCATTGTGACAATTGTAACAAATGCTGATAAAAGTAAGTGGCCGGACTTTGAATTACCGACTCATTTCCCTTGTCAAATGATTGCCGAAAAGGTCTCTCGCATGGTAAAAGTCAGTGATCCCCATAGAGGGACTGATGCAAGATATCTGCTAGAAATGAAAGTGGGAGAACATGAATGGAAAATCCTTTCGTCAGACTCCACATTGTCAGAGTTAGGTGTCAAGTCCGGGGCATATTTGAGAGTACAGCGTAGCTTTTCTACTGGTGGGGAGGGCCAAACAATTGAAGGTTGGCGCTCATTATATCAACAACCATTATCTGAATCTGGGCATGTACATCCAGCAAATGAGAAAAAAGACAAAAACAAGAGCGAGCTAAAAGGGTATGTGTGGAAAACCTTATAAACGAATACAGGGGAGGGGGAGCAGGAATGGCCTATGATTATTTTCAGCGATCACCGCGCTTAAAGCGTACATTACCCAAGCAAACAGTAGAAATCCATCGACCTCCTCTTGTTCCCCAACCACCCGCTTTCTCCATCATTTCTATCTTAATCCCCATTATTATCACGGGGATTTCGCTTTTTGCTTATTTATATATGGGATCGAGAATGAATACGGGAAACAAGAATTTTTTTGTGTTTCAAATGATTTTTATGAGCACCATGATTATTTCATACACAGTTCCGGTGTTTACCTATCTGCATAACAAGAGAAAATATCGTAGACAGTCAGAAACACGGACCATTCAGTACCAGGAGCAATTAGAGAAACACAGAAGAGAATTAAAAGAGTTACAAATGGAACAGCAAGCCATTATGCACGAATTGAATCCGTCTGTTTGGGAGTGTATACAGCGGATAGAGGAGAGAAGCAGTTCGCTATGGGAGCGTTCTACACGTGATGAGGATTTTTTACAGTTGCGTTTGGGACTAGGAACGCTGCCAGCTACCTATCAGATTATAGCGCCCAAACAGGAAGGCTATGAGACAGAGCCTTTGATTGAGGAAGCCCAGGCGTTGGCTCAAGCCTTTGAAAGAGTTGAGTCGGTTCCTATTCAACTACCCCTGTATCAATCGAAAGTCATAGGCGTAGTCGGTGAGCAGGAGGCTATTCTAAATGCGATTAGAGTGATGGTATTGCAGATGGCGACACATCACTCACCAGATGAGGTGAAAGTCGCTGCCTTTTATCCAGAGTGGGAAGAAGAGCAATGGAAATGGCTACGCTGGCTGCCGCATACTTGGGATGATGAACAGACCATGCGATTCGTTGCTCAGGAAAAAGGAAGCGCTCACCAACTACTCGACGTTTTGTACAGTCAGCTAAACCGGCGGAAAATGACGAGGGCTCCTGATTTTCGTAAAGAGGCAGAGGTACCTTGCTGGGTGTTTATTCTGTCAGCGCCCCATCTAATTGAGGACGAGCCTATTTTGCCCTTACTTTTAAAAGAGGCTGAAGCAATTGGAGCATGTACGTTTTTACTGGCGGATAGGAAAGATTCGTTGCCTATGCAGTGTCAATTGATTGTGGAAATACAGGACAATCGCGGTGTTTGTAAAGAAACGGTGACAGGGGATGTGACTGGTCTAGAAGAGGGAGAAATTGCATGTACTATAGACGATCTCCCATTAGATAAAGCGGAGCATGCTGCGCGAATGATGGCAGGTGTAAAGGTTAAGCGCTCTACATCAGCAGAAATTCCACAGCGACTATCGTTATTTGAGCTTTTGGGGATTGAAAAAATAGAAGATTTGGATGTAACTGCACTTTGGCAGGCGAATCGGTTTCCGCAATCCTTGCCAGTTCCAGTGGGAGTGCGAACAGGTGGAAAAAAAGTCCTGTTGAATATACATGACAAAATAGAACGGCGTGGGCATGGTCCGCATGGATTAATGGCTGGCACGACAGGTTCAGGAAAAAGCGAGGCTATTCAATCCGTTGTTGCCTCATTAGCCGTTCATTATCATCCTCATGAGATGACTTTTCTATTGATTGACTATAAAGGCGGGGGAATGTCTAACACGTTTAGAGATTTACCGCATTTGATAGGCTCCATCACCAATCTGGATGATCAGCTTGTAGAAAGAGCGATGGTTTCATTACGCGCTGAGTTAATCCGTCGGCAAAAAATTTTAAATGAAGCAGGAGACCTTCAGCACATTGATGAGTATTATGAAACGACATGGCGGATGACTCATCCGCTACCTCATTTGGTTATTATTATTGATGAGTTTGCTCAACTAAAAAAAGAGCAGCCAGAGTTTATGAATGAACTAATATCAATTGCAACCATTGGTAGAACGTTAGGCGTGCATGTAATCCTAGCTACGCAAAAGCCTGGCGGTGTCGTAGATGATAAGATTTGGAGTAATGCCCGTTTTCGTATTTGTCTTAGAGTTCAGGATGATGCAGATAGCCGGGAAATGCTAAAGATACCGGATGCAGCATGGATAACAACGCCGGGGCGTGGCTACTTACAGGTGGGGAGCAATGAGGAATTTGATTTGGTCCAGTTTGCCTGGAGTGGCGCACCATATCTGGCAGAGCAGACGCGAAATCAAAAAGAACCGGAGATTTATGAGGTTTCATTAAGTGGAAAACGTACGAAATGTGAGATAAAAGAAGAGCTAAACACAGATCAAACGAGAAAGCAAAAGAAGCAGCTTCAGGTCGTAATGGAATATCTGGCAAGCATAGCAGAGAGAGAAGGGGTCAGCCGATTACCTGGTCCGTGGCTTCCTCCTTTGCCCAAACAGCTTGCTTTAGAGGATATTTCAGAGTGTACATACGGTTGGAATGGTAAGGAATGGAGAGCCAATGCCCCGGGTCTTTCTGCCATTGTAGGCTTAGTAGACGATGTGGCACAGCAGCGACAGGAGCCATTGCTACTATCACTAGAGGAAGGGCATTTACCTATTTATGGGATGCCGGGAACAGGAAAGACTACATTTTTACAAACCTTACTATTATCCCTGGCTACTCGTTATTCTCCAGAACACCTTCATTTTTTCTTGTTGGATTTTGGGCGAACGCTACGCGACTTTTCGTATTTGCCTCATGTTGGCTCCGTCATTTTGGATGATGAAACAGATAAAATCAAGCGTTTATTTCGTTATCTGCTTGAGGAGGTAGGCAGACGCCGAGAGCTACTTGCAAATAGTGGTGTGAAAACACTTCGAGCGTACCAAATGTCTACGGGGAAGACCGTCCCTAGAATTGTCGTATGCATAGATGGCTATCTAAACTTCCGAAATCAGTACTCCTATGAGAATGATCAGCTAGAGCAGCTAGTAAGAGAAGGGGGAAGCGTAGGACTTTCTTTCGTTGTGACTGCTAACCGTATTACAGATATTGTGGAGAGAATACGAGGTAACTTTTCTCTGGGAATTGCCTTTGAACTATCTGATCCAAGCGACTATTATTTTGCGGTGGGGCGTCCTACAAAACCACCCGTCCATTTATCAGAAGGAAGAGGGCTAGTGAAAGGACAAGTGCCTCCACTTGAGTTTCAGACTGCTTTACCCATAGCGGGCAACGACGACATGCAGCGCTCGGTTCGACTGCGCAATGTAATGGAGCAGATGAGCATTGCTTGGAATGGGGACCGTCCAAAAGAAATTTTGTCACTACCACAGGTTATTTTCCTGGAGGAGCTATTAGCTATCAAGTCTGTTATTCCTAATAAATCCTCTCTCTCTACTGTATCGGATAATGGCATATTCTCACCTTCTAATTCATTTAGAGTTCCTGTAGGTATATATGTAGATGATTTAACTTTGTTTGAAGTAGATGTAAAAGAAGGCCCGTATTTTGTGGTAGGGAGTCCGATGGAAGGGGGAAAAACCGCCTTTTTAATGACATGGGTGCTATCTCTATGCGATCGGGTGTCTCCACAAGATCTGGAAATTTACTGTATCGACTTCCGACCTAGTTCCGTATCCTTACTAGCTCTAGAACACGTAACACACGTAAAGGGGACGGCCACTAGAGAGAGCGAGCTTACAGAATTGCTTACTACTCTAAGTACGAAAATAAAAATGCGCCACACCCATGATGATCAGCTAAAAAATCAATCTTACAGAGAGCAATCGACTTCTTCTCAGATGTGCAAGGAGGAATTGTTCAATCAGGCTGAATCCATCAAAACAGATAAATTAGAGGACCAAAATCATAAGGAGCCAGCTCTTCTACTGGTAATTGATGATGCAGATTTATTTTTCAAGCAGATCACAGATTATCAAATCAAGGATCAATTGACTCAGTTGCTTCGACAAGGCAGAAGCCGCGATCTGTATGTGATTATCTCTGGGGTGCCATCTGATTTTCCATATAGTAGCAACGATTGGTTATCCGAGATTAAAAATATGCAAACAGGCTTTTTATTTGGCAGTATTGATGCTAATGACTTGGCTTTCTTGAAAATCCCATCGACGGAAGCTAGTCATTATCCGCATGCTGCCTATAATAAAATGCTGCCACCAGGTCAGGGCTACTTTGCTAAAAGGCGTTATCATCGAGTCAAGGTAGCTATGCCTTTCAACGAGGAGCGATCCCTACAAGAGCTCATCCACACTATCAATCAAAAATGGGTACAGAAGGATGCTTGTAGGCCGATAGATTCACAAAATAAAAGTTATTGTTAAAAATTGAAGGGCAAAAGTCCTTTTTAACTATAAGTGAACATAGGTGTTTCTTTCTAAATCGGCTTCCTTACAAATTGGGAATTGTTTCTAAAAATACTCTAGGCTACAATAGGACAAAAGAGAATGTGAACGACTTGGGGGGAAAAAGAACATGTCACGCATTTTAATTTCGCCTGATCAAGTGGATGAAGTAGCAAACCAGTTTCAACAAAGCAAGGAACAAAGTCAGCAAGTGATTGATCGTCTGAACCAACAAATTCATCAAATGGAAGGTCAGTGGGACGGGATGACGAAGCAAAAATTCTTCCAGGAATTTCAGGAAGCGAACAGGCAAATGACTGGATTTGTCCTGTTGCTTGAAAGTATATCACATGAATTACATGCAATTGCGACGAAGTTCCGTCAGGCGGATTCTCAATAAAGCAAGAAAATCAGAAAAGGACTAGGTGGGAAAGAGAGCCTAGTC
This sequence comes from Brevibacillus sp. 7WMA2, assembly GCF_010748895.1. Taxonomy (NCBI): domain Bacteria; kingdom Bacillati; phylum Bacillota; class Bacilli; order Caryophanales; family Paenibacillaceae; genus Brevibacillus; species Brevibacillus sp. 7WMA2. The sequence continues at coordinate 1,808,439 of NZ_CP048799.1, read as the reverse complement.
CTTTTCTCAGTGAGAGATTACATAGGACAAAAATCAATAGTCAAAAATCCATTGAACGCGCCTGTATGTTTTTTTGCGTTCCACCATCTATGTTTATTATATGAATACTACGAGGTAAGAAAGAGAGGAGGCTCTCATGGTATTTCAGCCGAGAGTAGAGGAAGAGCTTCATCTACACAATGCTACATATACAATCGGCGAGCATCCAGTCGCTCCTCATGTTCCCTACGGTCAGGAGGGGCGTCAAGGAATTGTCTATCAAATGATTCCTCGAAAAGAAGCAGATTCCAAGTGGAAGGCATTAAAGGTGTTTCGTCAGCAGTATAAAGATCCAAAGCAGGTTTATCTTTCTGAGCAAATCAGGGACTTTGCTAGTTTACCAGGGCTATCTGTATGTGACCGCGTTATATTGACACCTCAGAAACATGGAGAGCTATTAAGTCAGCATCGCGATCTGATGTATGCAGTGGTTATGCCCTGGATAGAAGGACCTACTTGGATGGATATTATTATAGATAAACGGGCATTAAGCCGGGCAGACAGCTTAACTACAGCACGGTCATTAGCTAAAGTTTTATCAACTATGGAACAACAAGGGTTAGCTCATTGTGATTTATCCGGTCCCAACTTGATTTTGCCAGGTTTGGTTAGGGATCAGGTAGAAGACGGCTTTTCTTATGTAGAGTTGGTAGACGTAGAGCAATTATATGGACCGAGATTGGAGCGGCCTGATGTCTTATTTGCAGCATCTCCTGGCTATTCCCTGCCACAAACCTCTCCATTAGGCTTATGGAGTAAATATGCTGATCGATTCTCTGGAGCTATTTTACTAGCCGAGATATTAGGCTGGTATGATGAAACGGTCAGAGAAGCCGCTTGGGGAGAAAGCTATTTCCATCCAGAAGAGATACCTCACAGCTCAAAAAGATATCCACTTTTGATAGATTCTATTCGTAATTATTGGGGGGCAGAGATTGCTTCCTTGCTTGATCGTGCTTGGCAAAGTAAGGAGCTAAATGAATGCCCAACTTTTGGAGAATGGTTACTCGCTTTAATGGATGTACAGGAAGAAGGGCAGATAGGATTCGAAAAGCAGAAGATGGCCGATCAACCACCGATTCATATCTCCATACCGCAAGCAAACATGCCTTTTTCTAGAAAAGAAACAGAACGAATGCTTGCTCCGGAAATCTTGAAAACGGAAGAAAACGCACAGGGAGACTTTGCAAATTTACCTGCCATCTACAAAAAAATAGAACGTGCTAAACAGTGGGAAGCACAAGGAGAGCTGGAACGTGCAATAGAGACGTATCGAGCTGTGCAGAAGCAACTAGAGCCTCAGCATGCTCTAGCCCAGGATTTATGGATGATAATCGCTGAGCTTGAAACAAAAATAAAAACTCAAAAGCCTCTCCCAGAGGAGAAAGCATCCCAATCGGCACCTGCCAAGCAGGCGGAACGTAAAAACAGCATGGCTAAAAAATCGCTTGGAGCAGGGGTGGCAGCTGCCTTTTTTCTCGTAGCAGTTGGTGGTCTTATGTGGAGTAATGAACAAAATAAGAAGCAGACAGTCAATGCTATTGAGATAACAAAACCTCCGGAAGCGGAAAAACAAGATAAGGAAGCGCGAGAACCTTTGGAAAAAGAAGCTGTGGAACAACTAAAGGCTGCTAAAAACCTACAGGAGATAGCCGTACAGGAGGAGCAGCTAGCGAAGCAGAAGGCTGAACGCGATGCCAAAGGACAAGCAGCTCAAGGAAAGAAAGAACAGACGAATGAGCAACAAGCCCCTAAAAAAACCACTAGCATAAAGCCTGAAAAGACCAAGAAAGATATACAAGTAAAGGAAGTAGCGCAGGGCAAAACAAAAGCAGCTCAGGTGTCACCTACTAAAGTAACGTTACATACACAAGAAAAAGACAAGATACAGGTGAATCAGAAAAAAAGCACTCCAAAGCCGAAACATCCCACTCTTATCCCTAGAGAAAGGGCAGGGAAGTGGGGCTTTGTTGAGTTAGATTCAACTGGCTCTGCTAATGTCGTGGTCGAGTATCAGTATGATTATGCAATGCCTTTTTCGGAAGGTTTTGCTGTAGTGAAGAAGAATGGTAAATTTGGCTACGTGAATACTACAGGTCAGGTAGTCATTGCATTAACCTATGATTGGGCTTCTAGCTTTCAAAATGGAAAAGCTACAGTGAAAAAGGACGGAGAGAATGTAGTCATTAATCCTCAGGGGATAGAATTGCATACCCAGTAGCCACCCTGTTCCGGTTTTAATAGCCCTAAAACTAGTTGCCACGATTCTCGATTCTCGATAAGAAAATGATTATCCATCCCCTTCTGGACGCGTTTAGAAGGGGATTTGGTGCTGAGATAAGAATAAGGAAGGTATAAACGAGTCAGAGGAGGAGTTCTGATCCATGAATTTCGATTCCCTACGAATTTTTGTCAAAGTAGTAGAAAAGCAAAACTTCTCCCGTGCTGCTGAAGAGCTTAATCTGTCGCAACCCGCGGTCAGTCTACATATTCGCAATTTAGAGGAAGAATTTGATACTAGCTTTATTATTCGTTCCCCAAAGCATGTGAGGGTGACTAGAGCAGGAGAACTTTTTTATCAGAAAGCCAAACAGATTCTCTATGCCGTAGATGAAACCCGATTGGAGCTGCAAGCCCTCAAGCAAGAAGTAAGCGGCCTCCTTTCCCTTGGTGCAAGCTATACGATTGGGGAGTATTTCTTGCCTAAGCAATTGGTTATGTATACCAAGGAGTATCCAAAGGTACAGACGCAGGTAAAAATTAATAATACTAGAGAAATCATTGAGGCGTTAATCGATGAGAAAATCGATGTAGGATTAATTGAAGGGTCAATCAGTAGCTCTGATGTGGATGTGCAGGTTTTTATGGAGGATCAATTGGTGCTGCTTGTTCCAAACGACCACTCTTTGGCACGCAAAAAGGTTGCAACTCAGGCTGACTTAGAGAACCAAGTATGGATTTTTCGTGAGTTTGGGTCAGGGACACGTGAGCAAAGTGATCAAATTATCCAAGAGCTAGGGATACAAGTAAAGCGTTATTATGAGTTTAGTAGCAGCCAAGCAGTTAAGGAGGCAGTAATGGCCGGACTTGGCCTGTCAATTGTTTCTGGTTTGATTGCGAAACGCGAGGTTTTTTTGAAAGAATGTAAAGCGCTTGCGATCAGTTCAAATTCGCATAAACGTCTTTTTTCGCTCATTACAAAAAAAGGTAGACCGAAAAGTAGGGCGGCTCAATTTTTCGAAGACATGATATTGCAATCTCCAGAGCTTGAGCAACAGAGTAAGAGATGAGATAATAGAGTGAAAATCATTCTTACTGACAACTGGCACTGGAGGGCATCAACATGAAATTCATTGACAATCAAGGCATTACAGACCCACGAATCAATCTAGCTATTGAGGAATATGCCTTAAAACACCTGCCGGCAGATGATGATTATCTGTTGTTTTACATAAATGAGCCATCTGTTATTATTGGTAAAAACCAAAACACGATCGAGGAAATTAACGCGGATTATGTGGACGAGCATCAAATTCACATTGTCCGCCGTTTATCAGGTGGTGGTGCGGTTTATCATGATTTAGGTAACCTAAACTTTAGCTTTATTACCAATGACGATGGCAAGTCCTTTCATAACTTTAAAAAGTTTACGGAACCAGTTGTGTTCGCTTTGAAGGAAATGGGAGTAGGGGCTGAATTAAGTGGACGAAACGATATTCAAGTCGGTGAACGTAAAATTTCGGGCAACGCTCAATACTCCACGAAGGGACGCATGTTTAGCCACGGTACTCTCTTATTTGACTCTGAAATGGAGAATGTAGTAGCAGCGCTGAAGGTGAATGCTGCTAAAATTGAATCGAAGGGTATCAAGTCAATCCGTAGTAGAGTTGCTAATATCACAGAATTTTTACAGAAACCAATGACTATCGAAGAGTTTAAACAACAAATTTTACACTCCATCTTTGCTCAGGGTGAAGTAAGTGAATACGTGTTGACTGAAGAGGATTGGAAAAACATCCATGAACTATCCAAGGAACGCTACCAAAATTGGGAGTGGAATTATGGAAAATCACCGAAGAGCAATTTCCAACAAACCAAACGTTTTCCGGTAGGAACGATTGAGCTTCGCCTTGATGTGGAGAAGGGAAAAATCAAACACGCAAAAATTTATGGCGATTTCTTCGGAGTAGGGGAAGTATCTGATATTGAGCAAAAGCTTACCGATATTCCGATGGAGAAGAAAGCGATCCGTGAGGTTTTGGAGTCACTTCATTTGCCAACCTATTTTGGGGCTATTACGGTCGAGGAATTATTGACGCTGTTTTTTGACCATGACAACGAATAGCAAATTACGACATTCCTATTCAGGATGCATGTTATAAAAAAACTAGGTGATGATTTCGCCTTGTTTTTTTGTTTTTGGTTTTTATAAATGAAAAGCAGGCTAGCAGCATCAATCTGCTAACCTGCTTACATCATAAGCCTTTAGGTATTCGGATAGGGCAAGCATCGTTTGCCCTCCCAGCTATGTAACGAGCTTTATTTTTGTTCCTTCCACCATGTATCAAATGGCGTAACGGGAAGGTGGCGTTTGTGTGCTGTACGAAGGTAACGCTGATCAATTTTTTCAGCAATCTCGCTTGGAACAGATTTCCCTTCCAAGTAATCGTCTAATTGCTCATAGGACATGCCCAGCGCTGTTTCATCAGGTAAAAGTGGTTTATCATCCTCAAGATCTGCTGTAGGTATCTTGGCATAGAGAGATTCCTCTGCACCAAGAGCTTGTAATACCTGTTTACCCTGACGCTTGCTAAGGCCTGTGAGAGGTGTTACATCACAACCACCATCTCCGAATTTAGTGAAAAAGCCGGTAACCGCTTCAGCCGCATGGTCTGTTCCAATCACTAATAGTTGGTAGTGGGCGCCTAGATCATATTGAACCTTCATACGTTCGCGTGCTTTAATGTTTCCTTTAAGAAAGTGAGATAATTGTTCTCCAGTAGCTTCCTCAAAGGCTTGTACGGAAGCATCTACAGCTGGTTTTATATTAACCGTAACCGTGCGATCGGGCTTAATGAAAGCGAGCGCACGCTGGGCATCATCTTCATCCTGTTGAACTCCATATGGCAATCGAACAGCGATAAAGCTATAATCCTTACCAGTTTCTTGGCGAATCTCATCCACGGCTAATTGGGCGAGACGACCTGCTAATGAAGAATCTTGTCCACCACTAATTCCAAGTACATACCCTTTGGTGTGCGTTGCAAGCAGATATTGTTTTAAAAATTCCACTCTTGATCGTATCTCTTGCTGCGGATCGATGGTCGGTTGCACATCCAGTTCCGCTTGAATTTGTTTTTGTCGCATGCTTATCCCTCCATTGCTCCGACTATCTTCTTTTATATTATATGGGTTTTCCTTGCAAAGTAAATCTGGTAATAGAAAAACCTCCTTCCTCTGTCATCTGAGGTAGGAGGTTGTCTATTTCCTGTACGCCGATCTAGAAGCGGCACACAAGGACTATTACTTACAGGTGAGGAAAGTATTCCTTCCAACGTCTGCTGACCAGTTTGTCAATGTCTGGACGGGTTTCGACTTCTGCTGGATAGAACGGCTTCATACGAGCATCTACGATTAATGGCCCTTCATAACGGATTTTATTGCGTACGATAGTTGATTTGGCATAAAGATCGTTTGCTGGGTCAAAGCGCGTAAAGACTGTCCAGAGGAAGCTGCTTTCCTTGCGAGAGATTGCAGCGTCATCAACGATACAAATCATAGGCCAGTCCGCTACATGTTCATTGGCATAAGCGATCAAATCTTCCCCTATTTGCGGGGAATCTTCAAATTTTGGTCCTGAAATTACGAGACAGCCTGGGCAAAAAACCTCTACATGAGGAAAACGCGGGATGTCCGGCCCGTTATAAGTGTGTAGCAGGTCACGAACAGGATCGCCAATGCCGAGCATTACCCCTTTGCTACCATGATTAAATTTGCGTCCTGTATAATCAAGTGTATCGTTGGAGGTATCGTTGACAATCAGTAGATCACGTTCCGGTTGGAAACGAGCTAACACGATCTCTAAAAACTTACTGAACTGCGATAGGTCACAATGCACATCCGTTACCATCAAAAACTTAGTTAATGTAAGCTGACCTTCCCCTAGAATTCTAAAGGCATGGGCCATTGCTTCTTTATAGTAGCTTTCGCGTACGATTGCTCCTGCTAATGCATGGAAGCCGGTTTCCCCATACGTCCAAAGAGCCTTCACTCCAGGCATGACCACAGGGAAAAGCGGTGACAGCAGACTTTGCAGGTATTCACCAATAAAGAAATCCTCCTGGCGCGGCTTACCAACCACCGTAGCTGGATAGATGGCATCTTCCCTGCGCCACATTTGCTGCACATGGAAGACAGGGAAGTCGTGAGCTAAGGAATAATAGCCAAAATGGTCGCCAAACGGTCCTTCTGGTCGGCGAACATGCGGAGGGACAATACCGCCAAACACGAATTCTGCTTCCGAAATAATTTTATGTGGATGATTATCTACATCGGTCATTCCTAGCTTTTCTCCCATTAAGAGAGAGGAGAAAATAAGTTCCGGAACCATCTCCGGTAATGGAGCAATAGCAGAGACAATCAAAGCAGGTGGTCCGCCAACTGTCAGGGTTATCGGCAAAGCACGGTTACGTTTTTCTGCCTCATAATAGTGGAACCCACCACCTTTATGTATCTGCCAATGAATACCCGTAGTATTTTCATCATATAGCTGAATACGATACATCCCCAGATTGTGTTCTTTACTGACGGGATGCTCTGTGTAGACAAGTGGCAATGTAACAAACGGTCCCCCGTCTTCATGCCAGCTAGTAATAGCCGGTAGTTCATGTAAATTGACATCAGTTGTATGTACCTGAGCGACAGGAGCATTTTTTAACGATACGTTTTTCGTACCTGTTTTCATGACACTTAATAAAGGATCACGTAATCCCCAAAGGGCAGAGAGCTTCGGGGGCATCAGCTTGTCCATGTTACTTACTAATTGCTGAATGATCTTTTCTGGCTTTGGTCCGAATGCCATATCGACCCGTTCACGGGTTCCAAATAGATTGGTTACAATAGGGAAGCTTTTCCCTTTAACATTTGTAAAAAGAAGAGCTGGCCCTTGTTCATCAATGACTCGACGATGAATTTCTGCCAATTCCAAATAGGGATCGACAGGAGTATCAATCTGCAATAATTGTCCTTCATCGCGAAGCTGTTGGATAAAAGTTCGTAAATTTGTATGCATGAAAAGAGGTCACCTCATAATCTATCATCGCTTGTTGATCTCTATTCTTAACTGTACACGAACTGGTTGCATTGATCTAGCCTAAGATTGTATAAAATGAGCGAAATGGGGAGGTTTTTTTCAAAGAAGGGTGTACTTTTCTATGAGTAACGTTGCATCATAAGGGCCAGCTTCTCTTTTACCTGAGGCCATTCTGAATCAATGATCGAAAACATAGCAGTATCACGGACATAACCATTGGCCAGACGCATATGCTTGCGGAGCGTGCCCTCATAGGTAGCCCCGATTCGCCGAATAGCTCGTTGTGAGTTTTCGTTGCGAGAATCGGTTTTAATTTGAACGCGAACGCATCCGAGATGTTCAAAGCAATGGCTTAGCAACAAATATTTACATTCCGTATTCACGCCTGATTTCCATACGCGTGGAGTAAGCCAGGTTGAACCAATTTCTAAGTGATCATCCTTACTTGAAATATTCATAAAACGCGTAGTACCAATAATGCGTTGGGAGGAACGTTCCCTAATGATAAAAGGAAATTCTACTCCTGCATCCTTTGCATCGTATGCTTTTTTAAAATAGGCTTTCCAGTCCTCATTTGTAACCATTGCCTTCGGTAAAAAGGTCCAAATTTCGGGAAAGCTTCCGACCTGCTGAAGCTCTGCTTCGTGTTCTGGCTGTAGCGGTTCGAGTACCACGAAAGTTCCTTGTAGTGGAATGGGAGTAATAACAAGCATGTAATTGGCCCCTTATCTATGTGAAAGTTCTGAATCCTTTTTGCTATCAACAGATTAAAAGGTATTCAGCAGAGAAGCAACTCATTTTTTAGGAGTGCTGTACATTGATAGCTGGATGATTTAGGGGAGCGAAATCCACCTCCATGTGTAACTTTCACTCACATCGGGGAAACTAAGCCGAACAATCGGGAGGTGAGTCAAACCATGTCCAGCAAGAACAACAAATCTAAAAATAAGGCGAAAAACAGAGGGAAAACGCTAGATACCAATGACCAAAACAGTAACATTCGCGATAATGGAAATACGCATAAAGCATAAATGTGTGTAAAACATCAAGGTCCCCTTTCTAGAGAAAGAGAAGGGGACTTTGATTGTATACATGAAAATGTTATTTTTGTAATAGAACGATTATTTTGATTTGTATTCAATGTACAGTATGGTAAGGCTAGAACTGGGCAAAATGCCACCTAGAGGAAACATTCATGCTATAATAAAAATAAATCTACGGCAGATAGATGGGAAGAGACGGAGGCATACTTGTGGAAGACTCAATGATGCACCTACATGCAAACGAAGTAGTTCTTAGCACACAAGCATTTTTAATCTTGTGCCGTTTGTATGATAGTTTTTACGATGAATTAAGACAGCATGAGCAACTAAATGAGGTGGCTGAGAAGACAGCGGCGATTTTATTAGATGGCGTTGAGGCTTTAAAAGAACAGACGCAGCCGCCTAAACAAGTGGTGATGGCGTTAGATTTCTCCAGTTTATTTTTAGTAAAAAAGCTGGTAGAACAAGCATATCGGGAAGTAAGAGAAGTACCGGAGCAGGCCAAGGCTCTGGGATGGTTAGAAGAGTGTATGCAGGCAATGAATAAGGGAATGATTACACACTGATACGAGGTAGAATGATCTGGTGTGAACAATGAACGAGAATTTTTCTAAAGAAAATCTATCTGTTTACAAATAAGTAGTGACGTGGTACTGTAAAAGCGAATTCAAAACTTTATAACTTTGTACCGAGCGGGGGCCGAGCTGTCGGCTGAGATTGTAACACGATGCGTTACTGACCGTTGAACCTGATCTGGTTAATACCGGCGGAGGAAGAGGGCAACCGAGAACAGAGTGAAGATAACTTTGTTCTTTCAGATGCATACGAAACCATCCGCTACGGGTGGTTTTTCTTTTTATAAAAAACAACCTGTAGCCGTTTACAGTATGGATCAAAAAAGCAGTAAGCTACTAATGATTATCAGCTTACGAACAGCTAGTTCAGCTTAGCCTCCGCTATCCATTTCGGTACTATCCGAAAAGACAGCGGAGGCTTTTTTGATGTCAGGCCATGAATGGTCCAACTAGATCGGTCAGCTATAGAGGTTCGTTTCAAACAACAAGAAAAGGCATATGCGAATGTTTTTGCGAAAGGAGTTGAATTTTTGCGAGCACGCTCGCTTCATCTCATTACCACAGGGCGTCAAACTCTCAGAGAAGTGTTGCCCATTATAGAGAAGGCAGACCAAGCAGGAGTAGATTATCTACACATTCGGGAAAAGCAGCGGACAGCAAGGGAATTAGCTGAATGGATCAGGCTCTTGTCGGATGTTTTTCCAAGGGATCGAATCATCGTAAATGACCGTGTGGATGTAGCAATGGCTTATCATTGCGGCGGTGTACAGCTTGGACAGCAAAGTTTGCATGCCAGCTTGGCAGGTCGTATGCTGGCCCCCCACCAATTGCTGGGTTGTTCGGTTCATAACGATCAGGAATGCTTGTCGGTACAATCGTTACAACCCTCTGACCAGTACGATTCATTGACAGAACATGATATCGTACCAAGCCGTCCTCCAACCTTTGTGATAGCGGGGCATGTCTTTGTGACGGAATGTAAGCCCGGCGTAGAACCGCGTGGTCTTCCCTTTGTAACGCGAATGCGGAAACTGTTAGCTCCTAGTATCTCACTACTTGCGATAGGCGGCATAACTCCGCATCGTGTTAAGGACGTGATAGCGGCTGGAGCGGATGGTATTGCTGTAATGTCGGGGATCATGCAGTCAGCACAACCGCAAGAAAGGATGAAAGAGTACCGTGATCAGCTTGATAAAACAGCAGAAAATGCTATCCAGTAGCTACTCTATTCGATTTTTGCTTAGGCTACGCCAAACGCTGGAAAAGATAGGCGTAAAAACAATCACGCAAGAAACGAGGTGACCGTTTTTGCACGCTAGCACAGTACAGATTCAGGTTAATGGGAAAGCAACAAGTGTAGAAAAAGATACGACTGTAGAGCAATTGCTTGTTCATTATGGATTGGAGCAAAGAATAGTGGTTGTTGAGCACAATCAAATCATCCTTGATCGTTCCAGCTATGCCCATACAGCCATAATGGATGGGGATCGCATAGAAATAGTTCATTTTGTTGGAGGAGGATAATCGATGACGGATACGACTTTACGAATTGGAGAGTATGAATTTAGCTCACGTTTTTTAATTGGTACCGGGAAATTTCCTTATTTGGAAATTCAGCGAGCAGCAGTAACGATCTCTGAAGCGCAAATTATCACATTTGCGGTACGTCGTTTAAATTTGGAAAAAGGAAACGAGCCTACCTTTTTAGAATCGCTTGACCTCTCAGCGTATACACTGCTCCCCAATACAGCAGGAGCAACCACCGCAGAGGAGGCTGTACGTATTGCACGTTTAGCAAAAGCGAGCGGATTATGCGACATGATTAAAGTAGAAGTAATTGCAGACCAAAAAACGTTATTGCCCGATCCAATAGAAACCCTGCGAGCATCTGCGTTATTGGTGGAAGAAGGCTTCACTGTTTTAACCTATACCAATGATGATCCTATTCTTGCGCGAAAGCTACAAGAAGTAGGCGTTCATGCTGTAATGCCCGGTGCCTCCCCAATTGGCTCTGGTCAAGGTATTCTTAATCCTCTGCACCTTAGCATTATGATCGAAGAGGCGACAGTTCCCATCATTGTAGATGCTGGAATTGGTTCACCCTCAGATGCAACGCAAGCGATGGAGCTAGGTGCAGACGGCGTATTATTAAATACAGCAGTTGCGTTAGCACACGACCCTATACGAATGGCAGAAGCAATGAAGCTAGCGATTCAGGCTGGACGAAAAGGCTTTTTAGCAGGACGCATTCCTCGAAAACGCTATGCTTCCGCTAGTAGTCCGATAGAAGGAATGCTGACATGAAGCTGGCTCGTCTCGCTCTTTTATCTCAAAAGTGGAGTATCTATTTAGTAATAGGTAGTCAAGATTGCAGGAACTCCGTTGAAAACATGTTTCGTATCTTGACAGAGGCACTTCAAGCGGGAGTCGGATGCGTTCAGTGGCGGGAAAAAGGAGCTGGTTCCATCAGCGATGCGATTCAAAGAGAGCAAATTGCGATTCGTATGAAAAAGCTATGTCATACATACGATGCCATTTTTCTGATTAATGATGATGTGAGCTTGGCTTGCAAGGTTCAGGCTGACGGGGTGCATGTAGGACATGAGGATATGCCGTTTGCCCAGGTTAAACAATTAGTTCCTCCTGAGATGATCATTGGAATATCAGCCGGCAATATAGAGGAAGCTCGGATCGCTCTTACATATGGAGCTGATTATTTAGGGGTAGGGCCTATGTATACATCGAAAAGTAAAACGGATGCTGGGGAGCCAATCGGTCCCAATGGACTTTCCGCTATTCGCAAATTTGTAGGAGGGTACCCCATTGTGGCTATAGGTGGAATTAAGCCAGAACATGTAAGTTGCTTGCGAAAAAATGGAGCCGATGCTATCGCAGTCATTTCAGCTATTACACAAGCACCTGATACCAAAAAAGCCGTTCAGGATTTTATTTACCATGTTCATAAAAATCATAGTTATACATGAGTTCGCATAAAAGGAGGCTGTACGCCGATGAATACGCGAGAAATAGAAATCGCTTCTTTTACAGAGCTTTTATACGCAGAAGCAAAGCCGATTTGGGAAAAGACGCATCTTCATCCTTTCATTACTGGCATTGCTAATGGGAATTTACCGATCTCTGCATTTATCCATTACATGAAGCAGGATTATCTCTTTTTACAGGAATATGCAAAACTATTTGCGATTGCGAGCGTTAAGACAGCGCGTTTAGACTGGAGCGGTCGATTTGCCCAAATCATGACATCAACACTACAAGAGGAGATGTCCTTGCATCGGGGATACGCTCAACGACTAGGCATTTCCCAAAGTGAATTAGAAACGGCCGAACCATCATTCGTCATGCTTGCCTATACAAGCTATATGCTACAGATCGCTCACCAAGGTAGCTTAGGAGAAGGACTGAGTGCTTTGCTTCCATGCATGTGGAGCTATCAGGAAATTGGGAAAAGATTAGCACAAAAAACGGGGGTAATCGATCATCCGCAGTTTGGCGAGTGGGTGCGGATGTATAGTTCTGATGAATTTGCCAACTCGACGGACTGGCTGAAAGGTGTACTTAATGAAATTGCCCGTGACAGTAACAAACAGGAGCTTGCTCGGATGAAACAGCATTTTATCGCTGCTTGCAAAATGGAGTATTTATTTTGGGATATGGCTTATCTAGAGCAGACATGGCCGTAATGCAAAGGAAAGGGTGGCAAAAAGTCATACAGGAGGTCTGGAAAAAGAATCGGCATATCGGATGGGTTCTCGCTTCCGTAGGTACTTTCCTCCTGTTATGGGAAGCAAGTTGTCGCTTGCTTGAGCTACCTGCATTCATTTTGCCAGCGCCTTCTCTTATTGCCGTTGCGCTCTGGGAGCTACGCTATCAGTTATTTACGACACATCTGTGGATTACATTACAGGAAGCGCTGCTAGGACTAGTGATCTCTATAATCGTAGGGACAGGAATTGCCATATGCATGCATCTTAATGAGAAAATGAAAAAGATCATGTACCTGTTCGTTTGTTTAGATTGACTGATTATGGTGTACCCAGCTATTATGAATTGGTGTTGGTCACAAGTGATCAGACGGCAGCAAAAAAGCGGGAGGCGCTCGAACGCTTCCAGCAAGCGATACAAAAAGGGCAGGCTTATGTTGCTTCTCATCCGAAAGAAGCACTGGAAGCACTTTTACAGCATGAAGCCACAGAATTTCCTTTAGATAGAGAGATTGAACACAAAAGCCTGAAGGTCTTACTTCCTTTGATGGATGCTAAGGGTCAACCTTTTGGCAGCCAGGATACAGCCCAATGGCAGGAGGTCATTGACTGGATGGCTACTAAGAAGCTCATTTCTAATACTTTCTCAGCTCAGGAGATTCTTCCAGTAGTAAAATAATGTATAATAAGAAGAAATGAATGAGAAAGCGCCTGTTCATGGCGCTTTTTCTAGTCTGTTCACTATGGATTTTCCAAGGAACAAGAGTAATTATGGGGGGTACATCATTTTGAAAAAAAACATCTATCACATCGGCTATGAGCGAGTATCCAGACGCGAATTACTGGAGCGTTTAGACATAGAAGATGGATTCATGTTGCAACATGATCGCCTCCATCCTGTTGATGCAGATAAAGAAGAAGTGGCGCCAGAGTGTGAGCAACATCAGATATTGGTTCGCTATCAGCACCGACCAAGCGAATGGATAACTTTTAGTGGTACGTATCAAATCCAAACAAGAGAACCAATACCTTGGATTGATGCACCTTTAGAATATCATTTATTTGGTGAGCAATTAATTCCAGGTAATTATCGACGGGAAAAGGCACCACAAGCCCGCATACCAGCCCGGACAAAGCTACAAATCACGGCAATTCGCGATGGAATTGTATACGTTATGGTACCCAACCATCCGTCAAGGCGATATGAGATCAAGCTGGAGGATGCTCGATTTGCCCGCCATTTTCCTACAGAGCTAGAAATGCGATTGCAGTACTACTCGTTTCCACCCCATCCAGACATTTTAGTCGATTGGCTATTGCAGGAGGGAAGGAAACGTGGCATGATAACTCGCTTAAATGGAGAGCATACAGAGCGCACTGCTTTTGAGGTTTGGGAAGATCTGCGTAAGGAATACTCGTTAAGCGTGAGCGCAGCGATTTTAGCGATTAAGCAGGCATTGGTCGTCATGGATAGGGCCGGAGTGGAGGCGGATTTTCCTAACCCGGTTAAAAGTGCCGATATTTCTAGCTACAGTGAAGAAGAGCGAGATGCCTTTTTTTCTTATCAGACCGTACGTGCGGCGCTTGCTGCTGTCTCAGCCTTGCTAACCATCGACCCGATGGATCAATTGCAGGATCATTTATTGATGGATGTAATGCTAGAGCAACAACAAAATCGACGTTCCTCTAAGGAATAACGAAAGCATTCATGCAAAGGGAACATATGGATTGCGACAAAACAAATAGAACCCCAATCTGAATGTATCGATTGGGGTTCTTGATTTTACATGCGAGCATAGATGCCTTGTTGCGTTACAGTATCATAGGAATTGGGTGTTTGATAGGCAAACTTTTTTACTCCATTTTCCACCAAAAGATGTTATAGTAAATCTTATAATGATAGCGCTTTCTATTGCCGGAATATCGTTATTTTGCTAAGGGAGGTATAAAGTTATGAGTCACATTGAATCTGATTTTTCATTGGTCAACATTCCTGTTCATTTAAAGCAATTCGTTGTTGACCAAGACTATGACAAGTATACACCGATAGATCAAGCTGTTTGGCGATACGTTATGCGTCAGAATTATAATTTCCTAGGGAAAAGAGCCCATACCGCTTACTTAGATGGCTTGCAAGCATCTGGTATCAGTATCGAAAAAATACCGAATATTCGTGAAATGAATCGGTGTTTATCGGAAATTGGTTGGAGAGCAGTAAGTATCGATGGTTTTATACCAGCCGTCGCCTTTTTTGACTTTCAGGCTCATCAAATCCTTCCAATCGCTTGTGACATTCGTACTTACGATCATGTGGCTTATACACCTGCACCTGATATCATTCATGAAGCTGCCGGGCATGCCCCAATCATTAAAGACGAGAAATATCGTGACTATCTGAAAATTTTTGGAGAAATTGGTTCTAAAGCCATTTCATCACGGGCAGATTATGAGTTATATGAGTCGATTCGCTATTTATCTATCGTAAAAGAGGATATCAATGCGACGGAAGAACAAGTGCTTGCAGCAGAAGAAGACCTAGCTCGGAAAACAGCGGCGGTTACGGAGGTTTCAGAAGCTACTCAATTATCCCGTCTCTATTGGTGGACAGTCGAATACGGCTTAATTGGAGATGTTGATCAGCCCCAAATCTATGGAGCAGGGCTATTGTCCTCTGTTGGGGAAAGCATGAGCTGCTTAACAGATGGGGTTAAAAAAATCCCGTTTTCACTCGATGCTTGTATAGAAACTGATTTTGATATCACCAAGCCTCAGCCCCAATTGTTTGTTTGTCGAGATTTTGATCAATTAATTGAAGCGGTGCTTGAAATGAAAGAGAGAATGGCCGTGCATCTTGGTGGCACTGAAAGCTTGCATAAGGCAATCAATAGTGGCCAAATCACTACTAGTGTGTACAGCTCTGGTCTACAGGTAAGCGGCACGCTACATCATCTTATCTTGGATGATCAGGGAGAAGCGATTTATATAGCGACAGAAGGACCTACTGCCCTCGCGTTTGAAGATATTGAGCTGGTGGGTCATGATAAATCCTATCATAGCCATGGATTTTCTTCCCCCATTGGCAAAATAAAAGGAAACGAGAAGCCATTAGAGGATTGGACCGATGCCGAACTTGAAGCCTATGACTTAGTTGTAGGTAAAAAAACGGTGGTATGCTTTGCTTCAGGAGTTGAAGTCGTAGGTCGTGTTTCCTATATTGATCGTATGCAGGATAAAGTGGTGCTAATTGGATTCGATGAATGTAGTGTACGCTATCAAGAGCGTATGCTGTTCCAAGCAGAATGGGGGACCTACGATATGGCAGTCGGAGCCGAGATTGTCTCTGTCTATGCAGGAGCTGCTGACCGGGAAAAATTTCAATCGGGTACACATCAACCCTCAGAGACCCAAACCCGTCGTCCCATATACACAGACGTGCAAAAAAGACAGCAGCAGTTGTATCAAATTGTTCGTAACCTACGGATAGAAGAAGGGGCTGAAGAGGAACTGCCAGAGAGCTTGCAAGCTATTAGGCAAGAACTAGATGCCTCTTATCCAAACGATTGGCTATTGCGATTGGAAATTTTAGAAATCATGATGAATCATCATTTCCCGGAAGCGGACTGCCAGCGACTTCACGCCCAAATAAAAGCAATTGGTGATGCTGATCATGAATTAGCTGTTTTGATTGCGAATGGCCTGTCTTTGTTGGAAAATAAATAAGAAAACCAGGCCGCCGGTGGGATTTCCTATCAGGCGGTCTCAGTTTTGGAATGCAAATGTTCCTCTTGGTACTGTGAATTCAGTCTCGTTCTTTGCTGAAGTCATCGCTTGTATGACCTTTTCATAAAGACTTCTCACGTCATTGATATTTTGTCAGTTATCTAAATAAAATAGAAGAAGAATGACTCACGTACTGCTGTGAGTTTTGTCACACTTCGTTCACCTGTTATGCAGAACGGAGCATGAATGAATAACTGTGGACTAGAATACATAACAGAAAGAGACTTTTGGGAAATGGGGGCCAATTATGGATACACAAATTACAGTATGGCTAGCATTTGCAGCAGGACTTCTCTCGTTTATATCACCTTGTTGCTTGCCGTTATACCCATCCTTTTTATCTTATATTACTGGGGTTTCGGTTTCAGAGATGAAACAAGGAAAATCTGTATTTCAGCGACAAGCATTGTTACACACCTTGTTTTTTATTCTAGGCTTCTCTCTTGTCTTTATCGCACTCGGATTGTCAACCTCATGGGTTGGTAGCTTATTTGCATCAAAAAAGGATTTGATTAGGCAACTTGGTGCTATTTTATTAATTTTTATGGGATTAGTAATTACAGGGGTATTAAAGTTTGATTTTATGATGAAAACATGGAAGAAGGACATAAACAATCGTCCGCTTGGGTATACTGGTTCTATCTTGGTGGGAATTACCTATGCTGCTGGCTGGACTCCCTGTGTAGGGCCGATCTTGTCAGGGATCATTACGCTTGGAATGGTGAACCCAGAGAGTGCCCTTACTTATACGCTTGCCTATACGATAGGGTTTGCCCTGCCATTCTTCGTGATGACCTTCTTCATTAGTAAGATAAGCTGGATCATGAAATACTCGGACAAATTAATGAAAATTGGCGGGGGAATCATGGTTCTTTTCGGGATTTTGCTGTACTTTGATAAGCTAACAGATATCTCTATCTACTTAATTAAAATTTTTGGACAGCCTAGTTTATAAAGGAGCTGGATAAAGCATGCGGCAGGTTTTTATCATTCTCAGTTTGCTCGTTCTGGGAGGAGGAGCGATTTACCAAAGCGAGGTCAAAAGTAAATCGCTGCCTACTCCGCAACCAATATTGGGACAGTCTATAAAATCTGAACCACAGCAACAGCATCAGGCGAAAGAGACAACTAAAACTCAAGTACAACAAGAGGTCTCTAGTCAGATAGAGCCAAAAGCCAACCCAACCATTGCGCAAGGGGCTAAAGCTCCTGCCTTTGAACTTCCAAGTATGGATGGAACTAGATACAAGTTTTCGGGACAAAGACAGAAGCCACTGGTTCTAAACTTCTGGGCAAGCTGGTGTGGTCCTTGTAGAATGGAAGCTACTGATTTACAAAAGTTATATGAAAAAAATAAAGGCAACGTAGATTTTTATGCAATTAATCTGACCAAAACGGATGATTTAGATTCCGTCAAGGGATTTGTAGATACCTATAAGCTGACGATGCCGATTCTCTTCGATCAAGATGAAACAGTAGCAAAGCAGTACCAAATCCTCGCTATCCCAACGACTTTTATTATTGATCCTAATGGGGTTGTTACGTATAAGGTAATGGGATCGATTCAACCGGGCGTGTTTCAGGCAGAGCTAGATAAAGTAGTCAAAGCAAAAAAATAACGATGCTAAAAGACTGCTATTGCAGGATTTCCTAACAAGAAATGAAGAGCGATATATGTTTACAAAGTATCAAGCTGTCCTTTTAAAAAATGATTTCGATCGTTAATAAAACGACAAATATAGTCAGGCTCGGCGTCAAAGACGTTGAGCTTTTCTTTTTTGTGCGGATCAATCTGGAGGTAGGGACGTAGCAGGCGATGGAGAGACTCGATTCGAGGGCCTATATATTCGGGAGTAAACCAGGAATTTAGTATTTCTGCCATTCTATCTTTGTAGAGCTGTCTGTATGTAGAAGTATCTAGTAGACGAGCGCTCAAGGTATTGTATCCGTCTATATCAACAAAATCATAGGCCATTTCTTTTCCATTACAATCTCGCCCCCAGGTGGCGTCATAATCCCATGGAATAATCTCAAATAAACCTGTCCTCGAATTTCGATATAAAGCGTAATTATGAATAAAACCGTCAAAATTTTGGGTGCATACAGCCCCTGCTAGCCAACTTAGATATTGGTTGATATTAAGGTATCGAGCAATGGTTTCTTCAAAATCAGCTCTTGGCGTTGTATTTATGATATAAATCAATTCTCGGAGGAGCTGGATATCCTCCTCTTGGCCATATTTGCGTCGATACCCTGCGTCTAGGCGTGGTTTTACCTCCTCTGTTTTGGGGCTTAACAAGGAAAAATTAGCGTTTCCACTAACAGCGTAGAAAATTGGACCTAGTGGTAGCTGGCGCCTTTGTAAAAATAATTCATCGACAGATTCTAATTGAAGATAAAGACCTTCACTAACTCCATTTTTGCATAACACCACAAACGAAGTAGCAGGCGATAAGACACCGAGGAACTCAAAAAAGGCAAATGACAAGGCATTTCGCATGAACGAGGGGTCCAGCATTTCAGCATTAAGATGAACCTCGCGTTGTCCCTGAAAACGGTTGTCATCAGAAAAATAGAGAGTATAAGATTTTTTCGCCAATTCTCGTGTATGGGCACCGCGATAGGAAAGCTGAATGGGGTACGCTTTCTGCTGGATGGAGAGGAAAGCATCTATGCGAACATCCGCTCTGATATGCTGATCCAGGTAAGCAATACCCTCATCTGAGACAGTTACATAATAAACCTGTGGCAAGGCGTGCGACAGAATTTCCATAGAACCCTTCCTTTCTGCTTTATCTTATGAGGAATACGGGCTCTTGGCGCTATGTTTTATTGAGAATAGATAAAGAAATAGTTCACCTTTTTATTTGCAGGAAATATACATACAAAAGTGAGCAAAATTAGCGACATGAGGTGACAGCATGATCACAATTAGTTTATGCATGATCGTGAAAAATGAGGAAGATAGTTTGGCGAGATGCTTGGATTCTGTGAAGGACCTGGTAGACGAAATCAATATTATTGATACAGGCTCGACTGATGGGACTGTAGAGCTTGCAAAACAGTATACGGATCGCGTTTTTTTCTTTGAATGGATTGACGATTTCTCGGCCGCTCGTAATTTTGCCTTTACGAAAGCAACACAAGAATATATTTTGCATCTGGATGCAGATGATTTCCTCTTGGAGATCGACCGTGAACGGTTACGAACCTTGAAGGAAACATTAGATCCGGCTGTTGACTCAGTCACCATGAAATATCACACTGCCTTTGATGAGTTCGATAATCCTATTATGTCTTTCCGCCGAAACCGTCTGGTGAAACGAAGCAATAATTTCCAATGGATTGGTGCTGTGCACGAATATTTAGCTGTTTGGGGAAAAATTATCGACAGTGATATTGCTGTGACTCATAAAAAGATTCATCAGCACGAAGGGTATTCGACGCGTAATTTGCGAATTTATGAAAAAAAGCTGGAGCGCGGGGAAGAATTTACCATAAGGGACTTGTATTATTATGCAAATGAACTGCGAGATCATTCTTTTCATGAAAAAGCGATTGAATATTATATCAAAATGCTCGATTCTAAACAAGGCTGGATTGAGGATGAAATCAATGCGTGCTACAAGATCGCAGATTGTTATGTTGCCTTAGGGGATAAAGAGAAGGAATTAGAATATATAATCAAAGCCTTTTCTTATGATACTCCACGGGCTGAGGCTTGCTGCCGATTGGGTCATATCTTTTTTGGCAAAAAGGAATATCTAAAAGCAATTTTTTGGTATGACCTAGCTACTAAGGTCAAAAGACCGGATAGCTGGGGATTTTTTACAGAAGCATGCTGGACGTGGCTTCCGCATATTCAATTATGTGTTTGCTACAATCGCATTGGACAAAATGAAAAAGCCTATGAGCATAACGAACAAGTAGGGAAGTATCGACCAAATGATCCAAAATATTTATTCAATAAAAAGCTAATAGAGGGATTGTTGAATAAGGAGGAGTCAGGTAGCTAACTTCTTTCACAGGAAAAGTGACCTTCTTTCCATCTACTTCATACAATGTGAGAGTTGAGTGAATTTGTAAGTTTTTGGATGGAAAGAAGGGATGTGGAGTGAAGGTAGGAGTAATTGGAACCGGTGTAATGGGCAAGCATCATGTACGTGTCTACTCCTCGCTCAACGATCATTGCCAATTAATAGGCGTTTACGATGCAGACCAAAAACGGGCGCAAGAGGTCGCACGGGAATATGATATACTTTCGTTTCTTACCCTAGATGAACTGTTGGCCCAAGTAGATGCAGTCAGTATAGCCGTTCCAATACCTGCTCATTTTGAGGTAGGAATGGCTTGTATTCGTCATCGGGTGCATATGCTGATGGAAAAACCTCTCACTGCGACTTTAGCAGAAGCCAGTGAGTTGATTGATCGAGCCAAAGAAGCTCAGTTACATTTGCAGGTGGGGCATATCGAGCTGTTTAATCCTGCTATTGGGGTGTTACGCTCTATTTTGGAGGGTGAAGAGGTTGTCGCCATCGATATGCACCGCATGAGTCCGATGGAACCACGTATTCAAGGAATTGATGTGGTATTGGATGCTATGCTTCATGACATATATATTTTGCAGCATTTACAGCCGGGTGCATTAGCCAGGATGCATGCGGTGGGTCAATCTTATCAAGGAGCAATCAAACATGCTGTAGCACTGTTTCAATTCGAATCAGGAGTTATCGCACAAATCACAGCTAGTCATTTAACGGAAGAAAAAGTGCGTACCTTACGAGTAGTAACTAGACAGGCGTTTGTTCAAGCTGATCTACTCGATAAAAAAGTGGTCATTTCCCGTTCTACAAATTTCTTAGAGAAACAAAGTGATGGCTATAGCCAGCAAAACATTTTAGAAAAAGTGATTGTACCTGGGATTGAGCCACTACGGGCAGAGCTAATAGATTTCTTACAAAGCATCACGAAGAAAACGCCCACTTTGGTCTCAGCGGAGTCAGGTATGCAGGCATTGCAACTGGCAACAGAAATTTCCCAACGAATCCAACAAAATCTATCCGGATAAATTGTTGTAAAAAACCTGTAGCAAATGTGCACAGGTTTTTTTGCTGCTGTTAAGCATCATCTCTAACACTTACAGAAAGGATCGCAAAGAGGAGATGCTCACATCCTAGCGAATTGAAACAGAAGAGAATCAATGCTAAAGGAGGAGCAATCATGGCGATTAACTTGCACTCGAAAACAGGGACAGGAATGACCATGCAGCAATTCATGGAAACAATGGAGAAAAATAAAGAGGAATTCTATGACTGGTATGAGCGATTTTCGTGGGAAACAGAAAAGGAGCGTTCCCAAATAGCAGCCACGGTTCAGCAAGCGGGATTGCGAGCCTTCTTATTGTGTGCAGAATGGTGTGGAGACGTTGTGCGGAATGTACCCGTATTGTTCCGTGTAGCAGAAGCCGTTTCTTTACCTGTAGAAGTATTAGTCATGGAGGATCATCTGGATGTGATGGATCAATTTCTAACTATGGGAGGACGAGCTATTCCGGTGTTGATTATTTGCAACAAGGACTCAGAGGTGCTTGCTACATGGGGACCACGTCCAGCGAGTGTTCAGAAAATTATGACTGACTTTAAACAAGAAAACCCTGATCGTGAGGCACACGATTATCAAGACAAAATCATGGTGGCTCGTCAGGAAATGCTTGCCCAATATGGAGAGGGGACTGGCTACCAGCAGGTCATTGTGCAAGAATTATTTGATTTATTCCGTCAGATACAATGATTAGCGTCGAGCGTGGTATAATGGGATAGATCGATAAAGACAGCAAGAGGTGAAAAGATGAGACCTTTACAGATATCAGCAGAAACAGCCGTAAAGTTGGCTGAACAGCTTGGAGTACCTTTGGAAAGATTAATGCACATGCCTCAGCATATATTGATGCAAAAGCTAATGGAGATTTCAAAGCAGGAAGTCTCAGAGCAAAAGACAGAATCGGATAGCAAGGAGAAATAAGTAGTCAAAAACGCTCGTCTGGACGAGAAGCGATTACACTTACAAGAGATGCCTATCAAGGCATCTTTTTTCTATTTCAGAAAAAGTGAAAATGGCATATAATGGATATTTACTGAATAGAATAGTATGAGGAAAAATATAGGCTCAGGCTGGGAAAGGGGAGTTCACACGTGTTGCAAGAATTGGAGACACTTGCTGATCGCATAAATCAAGACCCTTCTACCATTGAGGGATGGTTGGCTGTTTATCAATTTGATGTAAGTGGAGAACGGGGAGGCACCTATCAGGTTCGATTTTGTGACAATCAGGTTCAAGTAATGGAAGGAAACTCTAATCAGGCACAATGTACGCTCCAGCTATCTGACACCAATTTTGCAAAGCTCCTACGAAAACAATTGAATCCTACTGCTGCTGTTATGCTAGGTAAAATAAAGATTAAGGGAGATATAACACTAGCTTTACAATTACAGCGCTTATTTGCTTAATGAGAGAATGTTATGAAATACACAGCTTTTATAGGTATAAAAAACGGATAGCTACAGTTAATTTTTAAAGATTAATTGTGGCTATCAAATTTTTTATAAAAAAGTCTTGCTTTTTAATTTAAGTGTATGCTATATTAAAAAAGCCGAAACGGTACTGAGAAAAACAACAAGCTAGAAAGCGCGTTGTTGACCGTTTAGCTCACATGCGGGTGTGGCGGAATTGGCAGACGCACCAGATTTAGGTTCTGGCGGGCGACCGTGGGGGTTCAAGTCCCTCCACCCGCACCATTTACATACATAACGAAAAGACAAGCTTTCAATATGAAAATGCCGGTGTAGCTCAATTGGTAGAGCACCTGACTTGTAATCAGGGGGTTGTGGGTTCAAGTCCTATCGCCGGCACCATTTTTTTATGGGGAGATAGTGAAGTGGCTAAACACGGCAGACTGTAAATCTGCTCCCTCAGGGTTCGGCGGTTCGAATCCGTCTCTCCCCACCATTTTGGGGTATAGCCAAGCGGTAAGGCAACGGACTTTGACTCCGTCATTCCCAGGTTCAAATCCTGGTACCCCAGCCAACTTTATATTTGCCGGTATGGCGGAATTGGCAGACGCGCGCGACTCAAAATCGTGAGGGAAACCGTGGGGGTTCAAGTCCCTCTACCGGCACTACAATAAAAAAGCGGAATTTACGTTAGATGCGTAGATTCCGCTTTTTTCGTTGTCTATTATCATTTTCTTTGGACTACAAGAGAATATATAAAAGGTAATAAACGAGAAATGAGATGTAAAATTATGAAAATAAAAAGTAATCATTTTTCTCACAAAAAGTCTCTTTTTCCTAAGATGATTTTTAAATAAATAGAATTTTGTCAAAACCTTGACAATGGCGAAAACTAGATAGCTCTAAAGGGCTAAAAGTGATGAATCTCACACCCTTTACAAATGTGGGAATGGTTTAATCAAATCGTAAACAATGCAAATTCCTTTTTGAGGAAAAACTGGATGACAAGGTAGAAAAAGAGAGGAGGTCATCGGATGAACAGCTCCCAAACTCAACCGAATCAAAAGGCAGAGAACGAGAAGCATCAGGAAGGCGAACTAAATTTAAAAGGAACGCTAGCTTCGGTCTTTCTAGTAGGTCTGTTTATCGCAGTGACTTGGTTTGCTGTATTTGGGATTTTTCTAAGCAGGGCGTAGCTGGTATAGAGAGGGAATGAACGGGAGGGTATTTTATGCATTTACACCGCTTTGAAAAAATTTGGCTGATGGTTGGGGGCGCGACGCTTGTACTGTTTTTGATCGTCTTGTCTGTCAATGCCTATGCAATGGGGATGATGCCGCCAAGCCATATGAAAATGATAGACCCAAAAAAGGTAGATGAAACTGCCCCATTTGATAATCTAGGACTTCATAAAACTGGTGACAATGAGTACGATCTTGTCATGACATCATTTATTTTTACTTTCCAACCTAATCAAATTGAAGTTCCAGTCGGTGCCAAGGTTAAATTTGTTGTAACGAGCAAAGACGTGGTACATGGCTTCGAGATACCAAAAACAAATGTCAACATCATGGTGTTACCTGGTCACATCAGCGAAGTCACTCACACATTTGACAAGCCAGGAACGTACTTAATTCTCTGTAATGAATATTGTGGCGCTGGTCACCAGCTAATGGCAGCTACAATTGTTGTGAAGTGATGCAGAAAGGTAGTGACGATAAAGTATGGTAGCGCAATTAAAGGAATATCATAAAACACAACCGGTGGTAAAAGTAGATGCCGCAGCTGCAAAACTTTCGTTGGCGCATATTTATGTGGCGTATATTGGTTTTGCTATCGCCATTTTGTGCGGCTTGCTTCAAGGTCTGGTACGGGGCGGGGTTATAACCTTGCCATCTTGGTTAGGCTATTATCAGGTTTTAACAGCACACGGGGTATTATTGGGTCTAGTTTTTACAACATTCTTTATTATAGGATTTTTCATCTCAGGTTGTGCTCGCACATCAGAGGGAAAGCTGACACCTTTAGCTTTGAAGCTGGGTTGGATTGGTTGGCTTCTCATGACGGTGGGTACAGCGATGGCAACAGTAGCGATTTTATCCAATGAAGCCTCGGTTCTGTATACATTCTATGCACCAATGAAAGCGTCTCCACTGTTCTATATTGGGTCAGCCTTACTAGTCGTAGGTAGCTGGATGGGCGGATATTCGATTTTTGCGAATTACATTCATTGGAGAAAAACAAATAAGGGAAAAACATCTCCTCTATTTCAATTCATGGCTGTTTCTACCATGATTTTGTGGCAGATTGCAACATTAGGGGTGGCAGCAGAGGTCTTGCTACAGCTCATTCCATGGTCTCTTGGCTGGGTACCAGAAGTGAATGTCCTGCTAAGCCGTACGCTCTTTTGGTATTTTGGTCACCCACTTGTCTATTTCTGGTTAATGCCTGCTTATGTCTGCTGGTATGTTAATATTCCAAAAATAATCGGTGGTAAAGTATTTAGTGATTCGCTCGCACGTTTATCTTTTATTCTGCTTATTCTATTCTCCATTCCTGTAGGCTTTCATCACCAGTTAATGGAGCCAGGTATTTCAGATAAATGGAAAATGCTACATGTAATCTTGACTTTAACCGTAGTATTCCCTTCGCTTATGACGGCATTTTCGCTATTTGCCGTATTTGAAACATCGGGACGTAAAAAGGGTGCAAAGGGCTTGTTTGGCTGGTTTTCGAAATTGCCTTGGAAGGATGCGCGTTTCTTTGCCCCTATGCTGGGGATGCTTGCTTTCATTCCAGCGGGTGCAGGTGGAATTATTAATGCGAGTAACCAGATGAACGCAGTGGTGCATAATACAATCTGGGTTACAGGTCACTTCCATTTAACGGTCGGAACTAGCATTGCGCTCACTTTCTTTGGTATTACGTATTGGTTATTGCCAAATTTAACAGGGCGCAAAATGACCCCTGCCTTACATCGTGTAGGAATTTTGCAAGCAGTCATGTGGTCGGTTGGGATGTTACTCATGTCAGGTGCGATGCACTATCTTGGGCTGCAGGGTGTGCCGCGCCGTACGGATTACACTACTTACTTTGACAATGCGGAGGCTCTAAGCTGGATACCTCCCCAACAGTTAATGGGCTTTGGCGGTGCTATCCTATTCTTTGCAGGGATACTGATGGTAGGAATTTTATTTTATCTCATCTTTAAAGCACCAAAAGGCGAGGAGGATTATCCAATTGCTGAATCCCAAGAATCAGTGGAACGTACTCCAAAAATTTTAGAGCGCTGGTCTTTATGGCTCGGTATCGCCGTATTTTTGATTATCGTGGCTTATGCATATCCGATCTATCAATTGATTGATCATGCACCACCTGGATCAAAACCGTTTATCACGTGGTAAAAATAAAAACCATCTGCGGTATGCTTCCTTTTCTAAAAAGGAGTATGCGTGTAGATGGTTTTTTATTATGAGAAAATAAAAAAGGCTGTGGATAATATCAATTTGGACCAGAGCATGGAGGGTTTTGGGCTGTAAAAAGCAAGGATACATCAGCTATAATTTGTTAGGGCAGGTGTTAATAAATACAAGGGGTTAATTTTTACTTGTAAATGTAGTAAAATATACGTTTGAAGAAGAAAATGCATATTAAAGGATGAGATTGAATGATAAGTACAAATGGTGTTACCCTGCGATATGGGAAACGCGCTTTGTTTGAAGATGTAAATATCAAGTTCACACCTGGTAACTGCTATGGATTAATTGGGGCAAATGGAGCTGGTAAGTCTACATTTCTGAAGATTTTATCCGGCGAAATTGAACCAAACAACGGAGAGGTTATTTTAACTCCTGGAGAACGTCTTGCCGTTTTAAAGCAAAATCATTATGAGTTCGATGAATGCGAAGTCTTGAAAACGGTAATGATGGGTCATAGAAGATTGTTTGATATCATGGAAGAGAAAAATGCTCTGTACATGAAAGAAGATTTCTCTGAAGCAGACGGGATTCGTGCGTCTGAATTGGAAGGAGAATTCGAAGACTTGAATGGTTGGCAAGCAGAATCTGATGCCGCTGCTCTATTAATTGGTCTGGGAATTCCTGCTGAATTCCATGAAAAGAAAATGCTAGAGCTTGACGGAAATCTGAAAGTTCGTGTCTTGCTGGCACAAGCATTGTTTGGTAACCCAGACATCCTTCTACTCGATGAGCCTACCAACCACTTGGACATCGAATCCATTCGTTGGCTAGAAAACTTCTTAGCTAATTATGAAAATACTGTTATTGTTGTATCCCATGACCGTCACTTCTTAAACCAAGTATGTACGCATATTGCTGATATTGACTTTGGTAAGATTCAAATGTATGTGGGGAACTACGATTTCTGGTATGAATCTAGCCAGCTAGCTCTTAAGTTAATGAGAGAGCAAAATAAGAAAAAAGAAGAGAAAATTAAAGAATTGGAAAGCTTTATTGCGCGCTTTAGCGCCAATGCTTCTAAATCAAAACAAGCAACCTCTCGTAAGAAGATGTTGGATAAAATTTCGTTGGATGATATCAAGCCTTCCAGCCGCCGTTATCCATTTATTAACTTCAAGCCGGAGCGAGAAGCAGGTAAAAATATTTTGGAAATAGAAGGCTTATCCAAGACTCTTGAAGGTGAAAAGCTTTTCGAAAATACTCACCTTATTATCAACAAGGGTGATAAGATAGCGCTAGTGGGCCCAAATGGTCACGTAAAAACAGCCTTGTTCCAAATTTTAATGGGTGAAATGGAAGCAGACAGTGGAACATTCTCTTGGGGTGTTACAACCTCTCAGGCATATTTCCCGAAAGATAACTCTGAGTACTTTGATGGATGCGATTTATCCTTGGTTGATTGGTTGCGTCAATACTCCAAAAATCAAGACGAGACATTCTTGCGCGGCTTCTTAGGCAGAATGCTGTTCTCTGGCGAAGAAGCACTGAAAAAAGCCAATGTTTTGTCCGGTGGAGAGAAAGTACGTTGCATGCTGTCCAAAATGATGATGGTGGGCGGAAATGTTCTCCTATTAGATGAGCCTACTAACCACTTGGATTTGGAATCTATTACAGCATTAAATAATGGTTTAATTGAATATGATGGTACGATGCTGTTTGTTTCTCATGACCATCAGTTTGTTCAAACCATTGCTAACCGGATCATTGAGATTACTCCAAATGGTATCATTGATAAAATGATGACATACGATGAATATCTGGAAAGCGAAGAAATCAAACAGCTTCGCGAAAAATTGTACAGCGAGTAATGAAAAAGAAAAGAGGGTTAACCAATCAAGGTTAACCCTTTTACTAAAAGCTGGAGGGCATCAATGACGACGTTGCACGGTATCTGGTTACCAGATGCTTTTTTTCTTTTCTGTTTGCGCGGCGGCGAGATTGTACCCGTCAGTAATTGGATGGAACAATTGTCGACCGAACAACAGATGAAATTGATGAAGTCTGGAAAAGTGGGCATCCGTACCTTTCAAGTTCCATATTGGTTTGATCAAGGGGAGTATTACCCGTCCAATAAGCCAAAATTGATGGTACAACAGATTAATGGACTAAGTATAGCTATGAAGGAAGCTTTACCATTCCTGTGGCAAACAGACGAAGCAATGCTACAGCATAGCGGTTTTTTGCTAGGTGATAGCTTGCATTACTACCAAAAGGTAGCTCAATTTGCTCTGCAAATGCTATGGCATGCAAATATCCAGCCGGGTGTTAAGGTACGTAAAGGAAAACGGTACGGCTATGCAGAAGCAGACGCTATTTGGGATGTAGATTTGACCAAGGAAGAAGTGCGCACATTTTCGCACACCTTGGCGCTTGCAATGCCGGCTATCTGTCGAGCGTATGACCCACAGAAGACAGGTGGAAGCGACATTATGACAGATCCGCACAACATTCAGGCGGATTTTTTACAAAATGCAATACAAACTACGATACATGACTGGCTGGATATGGAAAGCGAAGAGCTACGACAGCAGCTCAGCAAGGGGAAGGGAGATTTCTCCTTGCAATGGCTACGGGGATTACTAACTCGGATAACGGAGCCTATTGAGGGTACAACGAAGGAACTGCAAAGCTTTAAACAGCAAGTAGATTTATGGACAAAAGGAGAAGGACGTAACAAGCGGGATTGTGTGGGACAGTATGCAATGCGCCTATACTTACGTCTGGAACCACCTCAGCAGATCGAAGTAGAAGCAGAAGAGTCCATTTTTACATTGCATGTGTATCTACAACCTGTCACAGAACCATCTCGGCTTATTTCAGCTAAGGATATCTGGTTAGGGTCTGGTGAGGCTACAGCCTTTTTCGGAAAGGATCTGGGTAGGGCTCAAGAATTCTTGTTGGAGCAATTGGGATGCGCGTCGATACTAATGCCAGCGTTAGAAGAAACGCTACGCCAAGCATTAGTGGAGCAAATACAGCTTCCTGTGCAAGAGGCCTTTCATTTTTTACAAGAGATAGCTCCACGGTTGCAGGCAGAAGGAGTTGGTGTTCAATTACCTTCTTGGTGGGTAAAGCGTGGACGCAAACGGCTAGGCTTAAAGCTTAGAGTTATGCAGGATCACTCACTCTATGCAGCGGATTCCTCTGCTGTTATTCATCGTTTAGGCTTACATGAAATCATTCGTTTTGATGCGAAAGCAGCTTTAGGTGACCAGGAAATCAGTTTGGCCGAACTGGAAAAAATTGCTGATTCAAAGCTCCCTTTTATCCAATTACGCGGGGAGTGGACTGAGGTAAATCAGGAATCGGTTAAACGGATGCTGCAATATTTAAAACAGGCTGAGCAAGATGAAATCACGCTGCATGATATGCTTTACTTAATGGCTGAGCTGGAAGCAAGTGATGAATGGGAAGATCTCCCTGTAGTTGATTTCGAACTTCCTACAGCTCTTGATGACTTATTACATGGACGACTTGAACAGAATTTAGATCATATTGACACTCCAATGGGACTGCAAGGAGTATTGCGTCCTTACCAAAAACGTGGGTATGCTTGGCTTCAGCTTATGTCCAAATTAGGCTTTGGCGTCTGTTTGGCAGATGATATGGGTCTAGGAAAAACCATTCAGATGATTACAGTTTTGATGGCGGAGAAGCTATCTGCACCGGCTATAATCGTGTGCCCGACCTCATTGATGAATAATTGGAGTAAAGAGATAGAGAGATTTGCCCCAACACTACGGGTGTATACGCACCATGGACCAGAACGCTTGCATCAAAATGAACTGCAAGCAAAAGTAGCTGAACATGATGTTGTGATTACATCTTATTCCTTAGTCAACCGTGATTTAGCTGATTTAATGGAAATCAAATGGTCCTACTTGGTGTTAGATGAGGCTCAGAATATCAAAAACAGTAAAAGTAAACAGGCGAGAAGCGCCATGAAAATACATGCTCAGCATCGAATTGCGATGACGGGTACACCAATTGAAAATCGGCTAAGTGAGCTTTGGTCGATCTTCCAGTTTTTAAATCCGGGTTATTTAGGCACTTTAACGCAATTTCGTACACAATTTACGTTGCCTATTGAAAGGTATCGCGAGCAGGAGCGGATGGAATCTCTGCGAAAATTAGTAAAACCCTTTATTTTGCGGCGGTTGAAAACAGACCCTACCATTATTGTGGATTTACCAGAAAAAATTGAAAGCAAAACGTATTGCACACTGTCAGAGGAACAGGCTAGCTTGTATCAAGCAGCCGTTAATCATATGATGCAAAAAATCAATTCGGTAGAAGGAATGCAACGTCGTGGATATGTTCTTGCTACGTTAACTCATCTTAAACAAATCTGTGACCATCCAGCCCTCTATTTACACCAGTCTGCCGATCATTTAGAGCGTCGTTCTGGTAAGGTACGGCGGGTAACCGAACTTGTTCACGATATAATGGAACAGCAGGAGGCCGTGTTGCTGTTTACGCAATATGTAGACATGGGGAGCATGCTTGCAAAGCATTTTCGTGAGGTTTTACAAGAGGAGGTACTCTTCTTACATGGAGGGATTAGTAAACAAGACCGTGATGATATGATAGATCGCTTTCAGTCTGGTATGGGACCGCGAATCTTTATTTTGTCATTAAAAGCTGGCGGTGTCGGTCTTAACCTAACCAGAGCAAATCATGTGATTCATTTTGATCGGTGGTGGAATCCTGCTGTCGAAAACCAGGCAACCGATCGGGCATATCGCATTGGGCAAAAGAAAAATGTACATGTCCACCGATTAATTTGTCAGGGAACGCTAGAGGAGCGCATTGATCAGTTAATGGAATCAAAGCGGGAATTGGCAGAGCAGGTGATCCACTCTGGTGAACAATGGATTACCGAGTTATCAGCAAATGAGCTACACTCCTTATTTGAGCTACGTGAGGATTTGATCTGCCAAGAGGAGGATGATTTGTTGTGAAGCCGCAAAAATCGAACGTACAGATTGAGTGGATCGCTCGCTTGAAGGAATTGATTCGAAAAGCAGGTGGGGCACAGCGAAATCAGCGTGGACGTACGAAAGCCAAAGAAGGCGGAGTATTAGAGTGGAGAGCCGTTGAGGCTGGTATAAAAGCAAAAGTGACAGGGGCAAATCAGGTGCACTACACGGTCTCACTTAGCCCCAAAAAACCGGTGCATGTAGGGCGTGAAAAAGCATTGGACTTAATCAGACAGTCGCCTCTTTTTACAGCTCAGCTATTAGGCGGGACATTTTCTGGGGAACTGGCTGCCCATTTCGCCGATCAAAAATTAGAGGTTCTTCCAGACTCATTAGAGGAATGGAATGCTCACTGTAGTTGTCCAGATGTGGTTGGTTATTGCAAACATGTATATGCTCTGTATTATCAACTGCTCGCTGAAGCGGAAGAGGACCCATTTGTATTTTTAGCATTTCTTGGGCTACAGCGTGCTGATATTATAGGTGGATTTCGGGAGCAGTGGTTGCCACACAGTAAAGCCTATTCGGGAGAGGGAATGGGCCAACAGGAAATTACGAGTCTACCAGAGCCGACCAATCCGTCTGAATTGCTACATACAGGTATAGACGAGGAAGTGGGTGCTGTGTTTTTACGCAGAGCGGTTGACCATGGCACCTTTTTTCAGACCGCCCCTCATTTTTCTGCGATGACAAATTCTTTTACGCAAGAAAATATACTACCTGAGCAATTGCTTCTAATCTGGGGACCGCCTGCATTTGCCGTCCGCAAAGAAGCCATGATGATTGGAGCCCTACAAGAAGTGTATCGGGTTGTGAGTAAGAAGGCTGGAGAGGAGATAGCTACTTTGTCATGAAAGTGTTTGCGATAAAAATACCCGATACGTTTTCAGAGGAGGTGTATCGGGAGTTGCTCTCATTGCTCCCGTTGGACCGTCAGGAAAAAGTAAATCGTTACCTTAAAACGGAGGATAAATGGCGTTCCTTGCTTGGGGAGGTGCTGGTACGGATGCAATTGGCTCAACGAATGGGGATTTTTCCAAAAGAGATTCGCTATGAGACCAATCCATATGGAAAGCCCTTTGTTACGGGAGAAGGTGCATGCGAATTTAATGTGTCGCATTCAGCTAGCTGGGTAGTTGCTGCTTTTAGTGCCAGTCCAATTGGTATTGATGTTCAACAAATCAAACCCATTAATCTACAAATTGCTGACCGATTTTTTTCTGAACAAGAGCGTCAGAATTTGTTCCAGCTCCCTGAGGCGAACCAAATAAAAGGTTTTTTTAGTTATTGGGCGTATAAAGAAAGCTATATAAAAGCCGTGGGGAAGGGACTTTCACTGCCGCTTGATTCTTTTACGATTCAGCAGGAGTCCTTGGACAGAGCGACGGTATACGCTGATAACATACCGACTGGTTATCATTGTAGAGCCTATCACGTAGATGAGATGTATAAAGTTGCCGTATGTACAAAGCAGGATCAATTTTGTGAGGAAATTACAATTGTAGAAATAGAAGAGTTGACCAGCAAGCTCTTACAAGCATAAATGGAACAACAAGAGGAAAGGGTTATCACATGCTTATGGGATAACCCTTTTTTTGTCGAATAAAGTCTCAAACTCTCTATTTTTGTTTACAAAGTTTCGAAAATTACGATAATATTTATAGATATTGAGCATAAGGTAAAACTATCACCCCTATTTGTAGGATATGAAGGAGGTTTTCCCATGATTTATGCAAATCCGAATCAATCAGGAGCCAAGGTAGCGTTTAAAAGTAGATATGATAATTATATAGGTGGTAAATGGGTAGCGCCTACTCATGGAGAATATTTTGAAAATGTTACTCCCATTACAGGTAAAGTCTTTTGTGAAATAGCCAGATCGAGTGCTGAAGATATTGAGCTTGCACTTGATGCAGCTCATGCGGCGAAGGAAGCGTGGGGCCGTACTTCTCCAGCAGAACGCGCAAACATTTTAAATAAGATAGCTGATCGAATAGAGGCTAACCTAGAGATGCTTGCGGTAGCTGAAACATGGGAAAATGGAAAACCTGTGAGAGAAACGCTAGCAGCAGATATTCCACTTGGAGTTGATCATTTCCGTTATTTTGCAGGTTGTTTACGCTCGCAGGAAAGCTCAATCAGTCAAATTGACCATGACACTGTTGCCTATCATTTTCATGAGCCACTTGGTGTAGTTGGGCAAATTATACCTTGGAACTTTCCGTTGTTAATGGCTATATGGAAGCTAGCACCGGCACTCGCAGCAGGTAATTGCGTGGTGCTCAAGCCAGCCGAGCAAACACCGGCCTCAATCCTAGTGCTCATGGAATTAATCGGTGATTTATTACCTCCAGGGGTAGTTAATGTGGTCAATGGTTTTGGGTTGGAAGCAGGTAAACCGCTCGCCTCTAGTAATCGTATTGCTAAGGTTGCGTTTACAGGTGAAACGACTACAGGAAGACTGATCATGCAATATGCTTCACAAAATATCATTCCTGTGACATTGGAGTTAGGTGGTAAATCGCCAAATATATTCTTTGCAGACGTATGCGCAAAGGATGATGCGTTTTTAAACAAGGCAATTGAAGGATTTGTCTTGTTTGCGCTCAATCAAGGAGAGGTTTGCACATGCCCATCCCGTGCGCTTATTCAGGAATCTATCTATGATCAATTTATGGAGAAAGCACTTGCACGGGTAGCTTCTATCAAACAAGGAAATCCATTGGATACAGAAACGATGATTGGTGCTCAGGCCTCCTTTGAGCAAGTAGAAAAAATTCTGTCCTATTTAGAAATAGGAAAAGCTGAAGGGGCAGAGTGTCTAATCGGTGGAGAACGAAATATGCTGGGAGGAGAGTTGAAAGAAGGATATTATGTTAAGCCGACTGTGTTTAAAGGACACAATCGAATGAGAATCTTCCAAGAAGAGATTTTTGGCCCGGTAGTGAGCGTGACGACATTCTCCGATCCTGAGGAAGCATTGTCAATTGCAAATGACACTTTATATGGACTAGGGGCAGGTGTATGGACACGGGATATCAACCAAGCATACCGTTTTGGACGTTCTATTGAAGCGGGACGTGTGTGGACGAATTGCTATCATGCCTATCCAGCACATGCGGCCTTTGGCGGGTATAAAGTATCTGGAATCGGACGCGAAAATCATAAAATGATGCTGGCACATTATCAGCAAACTAAAAATATCCTAGTAAGCTACAGTGACCAAGCACTCGGGTTCTTTTAAACAAGCATGGTAAAAGAATAGCCAAACAACATGAGATGAGGGGATATCATGGAAATGCAGCCAAAGGTGTTGGCAACAGAAGCTGCGCTTGCTTTAATCGAAAAGCTGACAGCCAAATATGGTCCCCTCTTGTTTCATCAATCTGGGGGCTGTTGCGATGGTAGTTCTCCGATGTGTTATCCTGTGGGGGAACTATTAATCGGCGATCATGATGTACTGCTTGGAGAGATTGGAAATACGCCTTTTTATATGAGTGAAGCCCAGTATGAATATTGGAAGCACACCCAACTGATTATTGATGTGGTTCCTGGACGCGGAGGAATGTTTTCGTTGGAGGGACCAGAGGGTGTTAGATTTTTAACACGCTCTAGATTGTTTACAGAAGAATAGGATTTGTTATGCAAAGAGAAATGGCTAATGATCAGTAAGTAGGATAAAGACAGTGAAAGGCTTGATCGTATGAACGATCGAGTCTTTTTTTGTTGGAATGAGATATCAGATGATTCTTTTTGTACAAAAAAATCCTTCAGTTTGTCCATTGTCATTATGGAAGTTAGTGGACTATAATCATAAAAGTGAAAATGAGAATCACTTTCATTAAATTGTAAGATCAGGAGGAGTTTCTTCCCATGGTCAGTGGAAGAAGCCATTTGGTCATGCATTTGTACATATCAGTACCCATTACATATTACATTGATGAAAAGGTGGCACGAATGAGTCAAAAGGCCAATGTAAGTAAAGCAGTTACAGAGCTCGCTCACATCAATGTGAGATCTCGTCCTTGGGCAGTTACATTGATCATAATCGGTGGTTTGAGCTTGCTTGTATTAGCAATTATTTTATCCGTTTCCTTTGGGGCAGCCGATATTCATTTTTTCGTTGTCTGGGAATCTATTTTTGCCTTTAATCCAGAAATGACCCAGCATCAGATCATCCAGGAGCTTCGCTTGCCACGGGTACTTGGAGGAGCTATGGTGGGGGCTTGTTTTGCTGTTGCCGGAGCAATTATGCAAGGAATGACCCGTAATCCATTAGCAGATTCTGGCTTGTTGGGGATTAATGCTGGAGCTGGTTTTGCTCTGGCACTTTGTTTTGCCTTCTTTCCAGGTCTGCCATTTATGTATTTGATCATGTGGTCGTTTCTTGGTGCAGGCTTAGGAGCCGGAATGGTATACGGGATTGGCTCGCTGGCTAAAGGGGGATTAACACCAGTTCGTCTTGTGTTAGCAGGTGCAGCATTAAGTGCCTTATTATCGGCACTTAGCGAAGGGATTGCCCTATATTTTCGCATCGGTCAGGACTTAGCATTTTGGTATGCTGGGGGCGTGGCAGGGACGAAGTGGGTACAGCTTCAGATTATGTTTCCTTGGATTGCTGTTTCTATTATAGGTGCGATTGCTTTATCGCGTTCCATTACCATGCTTAGTCTAGGTGAGGATGTTGCAAGAGGACTTGGTCAGAAAACCCTTTTGGTAAAGCTGATGGGGACTCTTCTTGTGTTGATTCTAGCAGGTGCTGCGGTGTCGATCGTCGGCGCGGTAGGTTTTGTTGGGCTTATTATCCCTCATGTAACCCGTTATATAGTGGGTGTCGATTATCGCTACATCATACCCTGCTCAGCTATACTTGGAAGTTTACTAGTGGTATTCGCTGATTTAGCTGCTAGAATGATTAACCCTCCCTTTGAGACCCCGCTTGGTGCCTTAATCGCCCTGATAGGTGTTCCGTTCTTTCTCTATCTGGCACGTAAGGAAAGGAGGGAGCTGTAAGCTATGCAAAGTGTAACAGCTACGAAAACAGAGCGGCTTAAATCAAAACATGGGTTCACGGCGATCGCTATCTTAAGCATTTTGATTGTCATTGCCTTTATTTTCAGTATGAATACGGGATTTATCCGATTGTCTCCACTGGAGCTTTTACAGACGCTGTTTGGAGCAGGTACAGATAAGCAAAACCTAATCCTGTTTGAATTTCGCCTTCCACGTATCGTGATTTCGCTCTTGATTGGTGCAGGCTTAGCCGTGTCAGGCTGTGTGATGCAGGGAATCTCGCGTAATGCATTGGCTGATCCTGGTATTCTCGGTATAAATGCGGGTGCTGGCTTGATGGTAATGCTATTTATTTCTTTTTACCCAACAACAGCAGCTGCACCGATCTTTTTATTACCTGTTCTAGCTTTGATTGGTGCAGGCTTGACTGCGGCGCTTATCTACTCACTTGCCTACAAGCGATATGAGGGACTTTCAACCACGAGACTGTTACTTAGTGGGATTGCGGTTGCTGCAGGGATAAGTGCTGCCATGATCGTTTTGACACTAAAAATCAGCCCGGAGAAATATCAGTTTGTAGCAACATGGTTAGCAGGGAGTATATGGGGAACTGACTGGAAGTTTGTGTTGTCTTTACTCCCGTGGATTTTACTATTACTACCATACGTGTACTATAAGGCACGAGTCATGAACGTGCTAACCCTTGGTGAGCAAGCTGCTGTCGGACTTGGCGTATCTGTTTCAAGGGAACAGCTAGCGTTGATAGCTGCGGCAGTCGGACTTGCTGGTTCTTGTGTCGCAGTAAGTGGGGGAATTGGCTTTGTAGGGCTAATTGGTCCGCATCTGGCACGGAGATTGGTTGGTCCACGACATCAGATATTGATTCCCACGGCAGCTCTAGCTGGAGCATTGCTTGTCATCACGGCAGATACGATTGGAAGATGGATGCTACAGCCATCAGAAATACCGACTGGAATTGTGGTAGCTGTTATTGGAGCACCTTATTTTCTCTATCTGTTGGCGCGATCGAAAGCATAGCATGACGATCTACATACTTTGGTGATGAAGACAAAGAAGGGGGCTTTATTGAAAAATATGATAAAACGTTTCTTTGCCTATTATGTTCCTTATAAGAAATTGTTTATGCTGGACTTTGGCTGCGCGGTCTTTGCTGGTTTATTAGAGCTTTGTTTCCCACTTGCAGTTAATTATTTTGTTGACGATCTGTTGCCAGGCGGGAAATGGGATATTATTTTATGGGCATCGCTTGGTTTGCTAGGCATTTATGCCTTGAATACTTTTTTACTCTATATTGTCAACTATTGGGGTCATACGCTGGGTATCAACATTGAGACTGATATGCGTAAGAAACTATTCGATCATATACAGAAGCTGTCGTTTCGTTTTTTTGATAACAACAAAACAGGCCATCTGATGTCGAGATTAACCAATGACATGAATCAAATTGGCGAGATGGCCCATCATGGACCAGAAGATTTGTTCATAGCGCTGATGACCTTGATAGGTTCCTTTACGTTAATGTTACTGATCCATTGGAAACTGGCTGTGTTTACCTTTGTGGTCATTCCGATCATTATTTGGTTTGTTGTTTACTTTAACAAAAAAATGACCGAAGCCATTCATCAATTGTTTACTGATATTGGAGATTTTAATGCGCGAGTAGAGGACAATGTTGGTGGCATTCGTGTTGTGAAAGCTTTTTCAAATGAGGAGCATGAGAAAAAGAAGTTTGCCGTAAATAATAGTAGATTTCGTGTAACGAAGCTAGTCTCCTATAAGCTTATTGCCAAAAATGGATCGATTAGTTATATGATGATGCGATTTATAACAGTTTTTGTGATGGTTTGCGGCACATGGTACGTCATTAATAATGAACTTACGTACGGTGAATTTATCGGCTTTTTGCTCTTAACCAATGTCTTTTTCCGACCAATTGAGAAAATTAACTCGATCATTGAGAGCTACCCGCAAGGATTTGCCGGATTCAAACGGTACGTTGAATTGCTAGATACGGAACCCGACATCATGGATGCACCGCATGCAGTTGAAATGGGAGCATTTAGAGAGGCAATCCGATTTGAAAATGTTTCGTTTGGGTATGAGAATCAAACAAAGGTACTAAATAACGTTCAGTTAACCATTAACAAGGGAGAGACAGTGGCCTTTGTGGGGCCATCTGGGGCGGGGAAAACAACCCTGTGCAGCTTACTCCCGCGCTTTTATGAAGTACAAGCTGGAAGAATTGTGATTGACAACGTGGACATTCGCAATCTTAAGCAAGAATCCTTACGCAGACAAATTGGGATTGTACAGCAGGACGTATTCCTATTTTCGGGGACCATTCGTGAAAATATCCTATACGGAAAGCTACATGCCACAGAGGATGAGATATGGGAGGCAGTTAAAAGAGCAAGGCTTGATGAATTTATTCTGGCTCAACCAGATGGATTGGATACGGCCATTGGAGAGAGGGGTGTTAAGCTTTCAGGAGGACAGAAGCAAAGGCTCTCCATAGCCCGCATTTTTATAAAAAATCCACCAATTCTAATTCTTGACGAAGCCACCTCTGCATTGGATACGGAGACGGAGGTTGCTATTCAGCAGGCGTTGACCGAGCTGTCAGAAGGAAGAACTACGCTAGTGATTGCTCATCGTTTAGCAACGATTAAAAATGCTGATCGAATCGTAGTAGTAGCGGATCAGGGAATTATCGAACAGGGAAGTCACCAACAGTTACTATCGGTGGGAGGCATATACAGTAGACTGCATGAAGCACAGTTTGGTACGTAAAGATTCTATTATTTCTTCAATATCTGTTTGCTACCCGATTTATGTGTGGGACGAAAATGACTAGAAGGTTGGAGATAGGGATATGACTGAACAGTTAGAGCTATATGATGTAACGATTATTGGAGGAGGCCCGGCTGGGATGTATACCGCTTTTTACAGTGGTATGCGTGATCTAAAAACAAAATTGATCGAGGCAAAGCCGGAGCTTGGGGGGCGGATGCTCATTTATCCAGAGAAAATGATCTGGGATGTTGGTGGTATGACACCGATTCTGTGTGAAAAATTAATCGGACAATTGGAACAGCAGGCTAGAACATTCGACCCAACAATCGTACTAGGCCAACAAATTACGGGGCTTTCTCGCCAAGAAGACGGAACGTTTACTCTTACGGCTGCAACTGGTGAGAAGCACCATACGCGCACCATTATTCTAGCAATTGGGTACGGTATATTGACCATGCAAAAGCTAGAGATTGAGGGAGCCGACCGTTACGAGGTCACAAACCTACATTATACCGTTCAAGAATTAGAGGTGTTCCGAGGCAAGCGAGTGCTTATTTCGGGTGGCGGTAACTCTGCCGTAGACTGGGCTAACGAATTAGAACCAATTGCTGAAAAAGTAACGATTGTCCACAGACGTGATCAATTTGGAGGACATGAAAAAAACGTTTCCATTATGAGAGAATCTTCTGTCGATATCCGGACACCTTATGCAGTTACACAGCTTCATAGTAATGGAGAGAGCATAGAGCAGGTAACGATTACTCATATGGAAACAGAAGAGACCGAGCGTATCGAGGTGGATGCTGTGATCGTTAATCATGGACTCAAATGTGATTATGGACCGCTAGTCGAATGGGGACTAGAAATGAAGGATGAGCTGGCGGTTGTGAATGGAAAGCTGGAAACCAATATACCTGGTATTTTTGCGGCTGGTGATTTCATCAATTATGATAGTAAAGTTCGGCTAATTGCTGGGGCATTTACGGACGGAGCACTTGCTTTGAACAGTGCAAAGCTGTATATAGACCCAGAGGCACCAAAAGTGGCATACGTTTCTTCGCACAATATTCGCTTTAAAGAAAAGAACAAGCAACTGGGACTGGATGATGATAATTATCGCAACGTATGATAATTGAATTTTCAGCTATGCTTGGAGGATAGTTACACGGGAAAACATTTGAATCATCTTGTAAACAGAAAGCAGATAGACACCAATAGGGAGTGTCTGTCTGCTTTTTGATGTATCGACAAAAAAGTACTGCTAAGCAATCAGGTCAATTCGTATGATTAATGATACGGCTAAAAAACTAGAGCTAACTACACAATGAGCTGGGGGAGAGTTTCCAGCAACCACTCTCTTGTCATCGCATCTGCATAATTCCATCTCTCTGCTTCTGCCAGATATACGTATCCATTGCGAACCGCCGGGAGGCTTTTCCATAAAGAGGTGTCCATTAATGCAGCGGTAGCTTGTCTAGACTCTGAATTAGTGGATAAAAGCATGAAAATCCGATCACCAGCATATTGTGGCAAGTCTTCCTCCGAGATTTCCATAAAACCTGAACCTGAATCCAGGATTTCTTGTATTTTGGGTACTGGTTGAAAGCCCAGCGGATGATAAAGTGCTGATGAAAGACCTGTAGTCCCCATGACATACAAATGCTTGCCATGTTCATAGAGAAAGACGGAGGCGGTTTCTCCGGGGGTTATTTTTGAACGTAGCTGCTGCCACATGCTAGTAGCTTTTGTATCATACCAGTCTAACCATTTTTGTGCCTCTTTCTTCTTATCTAATATTTTGCCGAGAGTTTGAATACGTTCAGCAAGTGGCGCAAATGAATTAAAAGTAACCGTAGGGGCAATTCGGGAAATTTTTTTATATTCATTTTCGTCAGCATTAGCGAAAATAATCAAATCCGGCTTGAGAGCCATCGTTTTTTCAGGATTAATAGGCAAGCCGATATCTTGTACTTCAATTCCCCGATCTTTATAGATGGGGTGATCCACTAAAACATAACCTCCACCGACAGCCTTCACGCCTAAAGCTAGCAAATCCCCATATGTTTCGCCATGATAAATGATGCGTTTTGGATGTGT
This sequence comes from Brevibacillus sp. 7WMA2, assembly GCF_010748895.1. NCBI lineage: Bacteria > Bacillati > Bacillota > Bacilli > Caryophanales > Paenibacillaceae > Brevibacillus > Brevibacillus sp. 7WMA2. The sequence continues at coordinate 1,767,077 of NZ_CP048799.1, read as the reverse complement.
GGGAATATTAACCTCATGACCTGTCCAGTCCTTAATAGCCTTCCCACGCCGCATCATCAGAGCATACTGCTTCGGAGCAATCCCCGTCATTTGGCGAAAGCGGCGGTTGAAATAATACTCATCTGAAAACCCGACTTGGGAAGCAATATCGCGCAGGGGACTGTTGGTATGAGTTAATAATTCCTTCGAATGGTTAATGCGTAGCTCGGTTAAAAAGTCTAATGGTTTCTTCCCTGTTAATTCCTGAAAGATCGTTGTGTATTTCCAAGGAGCTACATGAGCTAGCTGGGCAAGCTGTTTAACTGTAATGTTGTCCATATAGTTTTGTTTCATATAATGAATCGTGTTTTCTACCGAGAGAGTGGAATGAAACGACTGATTATAATGAAGCGTATGTTCAAACAGAAAGCCTAGCAAATCCTGAAAATAAAGATGCTGTTTAAACCATTCAAGCTCGGAAGAATGGCCGTTTCCCGCATATAACGCTTCGGCGAGACGATGTAAACGTGAGAATGGGTATACCGCTATTTCCTGTTTGTCAGGTAGAATGTTGCCAGAATAAGAGGTATGCTGGGATTCACCTATTTGAATTACGGTAAACGTAATCTGATAGAATTGAATTTCACTATCGTATCCATTTTCAATCTGAACCTTACTCCCTGGGGGAAGGGAATAGCATTTTTCAGGCAATAATTGAAAGACGTCCGTGCCGATATGTATGGTGCCCTTTCCCTTACTAAAAATGAAAAGGGTATGATAATGAGAGGTTTCCATTTCGGACTTCCATCCTACTGGCTTACTAATCATCTCAATAGCTGACAGATGAAAAAGCAAGGAACGGAGTGGAACACAAGTAGATGTAAGCTGAGTCATTCTGTTCTCCTCCTCTTTGGTGATAATTATTATCAGTTGTGTTTCATTGTATAAAAAGAAAAGAAGCTTTTCAATCATCTTTGAAAAGCTTCTTCATGTATTTTATTCACATACTTTTAAGGAAGACCACTTTATTTTTTTAGTAGCTTAGGTAATTTTTCTACCAGCCATTCTCTTGTTAAAGCGTCACTACCTGATTTCACGATGTCAAGGGAATAGACATGCCCCTGTTTTACGGCAGGTAGCTCCTTCCACATTGCTGATTGTAGTAAATCCTCTGTAGATCTTTTTGCTTCATCAGCGATAGGAGTGAGGATAAAAATCCGATTACCGGCATATTTCGGCAGAAGCTCCATAGAAATTTCTTTAAATCCAGTATTATTGTTTAAAATTTCTTGAATTGGTGCGGTTGGTTTAAAGCCATTTGGCTGGTATAGCACTTGTGAAAGCCCTGTACTTGCCATAACAAATAACCGATTGCCGGGATAATAGGTGAACACAGAAGCAGTCTCGTCATTTCCTAACCCATTTTTGTGCAGCTCATCCCACATTTTATCAGCTTTGGCATGGTAATCAGCCAGCCATTCTTTTGCTTGCTGCTCTTTCCCAACGATACTGCCTAATAAAGTGATACGCTCGTCTAACGGTGCGAAGGTATCGAACATAACTGTAGGCGCGATTTTAGAGAGCTGTGCATATTCCTTCTCGTCTGTACTTGCAAGAATAATTAAGTCTGGTTCAAGACCCAACGCTTTTTCAAGATTGATCGGAAATCCAACATCTACAGTATGTTGTTTGACTTTATCTTCATAAACGGTGTTTGAAAAGAATTTGGAGGATGTACCAACAGCATTTATCTGTAGGGCCAATAAATCACTCAATGTTTCTCCATGATAAATAATGCGTTGTGGTTCAACAGGAATATCCACAGAATGCCCCTTATAATCTGTAAATTTTCGAGTAGAAACAGTTGTGCCTCTCGTATCCTGCTTCGTAACATCAGAAGAGGTAGGTGGTGTATTTGTTTGATTGATTTGCGTCGAATGTTGCTCTGTACTGCTTTTTTGCACTTCCGAAGGGCCGCCACACCCCGCTGCAACAGCTCCAATCATCGCAATCATACACAAATTTACGACATTTTTTCGGACTTGGATCATGATATACGTTCCTCCAGCATATGTACATATTATTTCGAAAGTAATGATTATCATTATCATATACTAAAAGAATCATAAAGGATGATTTATAGTAACTCAATGGACAAACCTAAGATGCGTATTTTATTTTGTGCAAAAGTGAGAAGGGGAAGTGTATTTACAGCATCTTCAAACAGTTTTGAGGATCAAAATATGTAGAAAAAATATTATTGTGATGATAAAATCTTATTATCTTTTTTAACGCTAACAATGATGGAAAACGGAGAAATACAGCATGCAGAATACAGCAGTTCTACAGATGTATGTTCCACTTGTCTCCTTTATCGCCTCCATTCTTGGCAAGCATTCAGAGGTAGTTTTACATGACTTGTCTCAGCAGGAAACCTCTATTATCGCAATTGAGAATGGGCATATTAGTGGAAGAAAAGTAGGAGACGCACCGACGAATCTGGTGCTACAGGTACTACAGGATAAGACCTATTTAAAAAAGGAATTTATTGCAAACTATAAGGCATACGGTAAAAATGGGAAGGTTTTTCGCTCATGGAGCTATTTTATTAAGAATCAAGCCAATGAGCTAATCGGTGTGCTGTGTGTTAATTCGGATGTGGAACATTTTGAAAAAGCAAAAGAGTGGATCGATAGCTTTTTACACATCGAGGAGCAGCCGCAAGAGGTAGAGCATACAGGACGCAGAGATGCAGAACACCTGCCGGAGCATCTGCATGGTCAGGCAGAGGATGTACTTGCTAGTATGATCCACCATACGATGATGGATCTACCAACACCACCGGAGCGGATGACGGTACAGGAGAAAATGGAGATTGTGAAAAAATTGTACCATCAAGGTGCTTTTCAGTTAAAAGGCGGGGTACATGCGATTTCCAAGCAATTAAAATCCTCAGAACCAACTATTTACCGGTACTTGCAAAAAATCAAGGAAGAAGAGAAGGATTTACTTTAACGAAAAGGAAGACGGCTATGAGAGATATGAGCAAAAAGATTGTACAGCTATTAGAAAAAGAATTGGTTGTTGCTCTTGGGTGTACGGAGCCTGTAGCTATTGCTTGGGCAGCCTCTGTTGCTAAAAGTTATCTGGAAGCCGCCATTACCTCTATTGATGTAACAATTAGTGCGAATGTGATGAAAAATGCTATGGCAGTTGGAATACCTGGCATGAAACAAACCGGGATTGATTTTGTGGCTGCATTGGGTGCTTTGGCAGGCGATCATGAACGAAAGCTAGAAGTGTTGAAGAATGTAGGACCCGAATTTGAACAACAGGCACTTGAATTCGTTGAAGTTGGCAATGTCACGATTCAGTTAGCAGACACGCCCAAAAAGTTATATATTGAAGTCACTGTCCACTCGTCCTCTGATTATGCCAAAGTAATCATCGAAGATATGCATACAGAAATCAGACGGATTGAAGTAAATGGAGCTACTATATTTGAAAAGGAATGCGACTACTATCATGAGCAGGGCGGGCAAGAAAAAGACATATGTGATACCCTCACGCTAGATAGTATCCATCAATTTGTTATGGAAGTGTCTCTTGATGAGTTGACTCTGGTCAAGCAAAGCATTGAGCTAAATCGAGCAATCTGCATGGAGGGACTAAAAAACAACTACGGATTACAGGTTGGTAAAATCCTCAAGGATAATGTTGCCAAGGGATTATTGTCCGATGACTTAATTACGCATGCCATGTCAGTAACAGCCGCAGGTTCAGATGCAAGGATGGCTGGGATTATGTTACCTGTAATGTCCAATTCAGGCAGTGGGAATCAGGGAATTTCCGTAACGATGCCAGTGGTTGCGGTTGCAGATAAATTGGGATCATCCGATGAACAGATGATTCGAGCCGTTACCTTTAGCCATTTATTAGCTATTTGGATTAAATCAAAATTTGGCAGATTATCTGCATTATGCGGAGTAACGGTTGCGGGAGCTAGCGCGGCTGCGGCGATTACGTATCTACTCGGTGGTAATCTTAATCAAATTTCTTTTGCCATTCAAAATACGATTGGGAATGTAACAGGTATGCTTTGTGATGGGGCAAAAGCAGGCTGTGCAATGAAAGTGTCTACTTGTACAGGTGCAGCCGTACAATCTGCCTTGTTAGCGTCACAGGGGATCGGGGTACCTGGAACAAATGGAATTATTGATGATGGCTTAGAAAAAACGATCGACAACTTCTGCCGTCTAGGCAATGAAGGCTCAGGTAAAATGGATGAGCTGATGCTAGAGATGATGGTTAAGAAGCAAAAGAAATAAATAGGCCCTATCATGTAATCTAAGGTGGTTAATGTGACAAGATATGGATTACATGATAGGTTTTTTATTGTATAGAGATTTCGTTTTGAATCAAATTTAGAGGATGGCCGAGTTGATTCTAACGATTTGATATAGTTCTTCAAGCTTTTGGATTTGATAAGTTGGCACAAATTCCGTATGATTTGGCTTCATGCCAGGATTGAACCAGCATGTGTCAAGCCCGGCTAGCTGACCGCCTTTTATATCCGCGTTTAAAGAATCCCCGATCAGTAAGCCTTTTTCAACAGAGAAATTAGGGATTTGGGCAAAAACATAATCAAAATATTCTTTCATAGGCTTCTGAAACCCAGTGTCCTCCGAAACATAAATACCCTTAAATAGTGGATATAATCCGCTATCACGTAAGCGTCTATACTGAGTCTTGGAAACACCATTTGTCACAATATATAAGTCATAATGCTTGTGAAGCTTTGTTATCAATTCCAAGGCCCCATTCATAAGCTGGTGCCCCTCTTCTAAATAGCTGCGATAGCTCTGCTCCAATAAGACTCCATCCACCTCTTGATCATATTCCTTGAATAGAATGGAAAAGCGTGTGTTTATGACCTCATCTCGACCTATTTTCCCTTCCTCAAAGGCTCTCCATAGACCCTGATTTATGTGCTGATAATGCGCTTCGATCTCAGGCGTTAAAAGAAGGCTTTGATCCTTAAAAAGTAATTGTAGGGCTGAGCGTTCTGCTGCACCAAAGTCTAGGAGTGTATCATCTACATCAAATAACAGGGTTTGATAATTTTTCAAAAAATTTCCCCTCGTTTTCTTATTCATTATTTTTTAGTATAGCACTTTTTATTTCAATATTTAAAAAATCATCTTACCAGATATAGGGGTAGAACAAAGAAATACATGGATGCACTCAACCTTAGGTGGCAATGCTAGCTGTTAGAATCCCTTTGAGCCTAGATAAAGAACCTATTACAAACAAAAGGAGAGCCGCGGATGAAAATTATCATTATTGGTGGAGTTGCAGCGGGTATGAGTGCAGCAGCGAAAGCAAAGCGAATCCATGCAGATGCAGAGATTGTAGTCTATGAAATGACCGAAGAGGTATCGTTTGGCGCATGTGGTTTACCCTATTTTGTAGGAAATTTTTTTGAGAATCCCAATCAAATGATTGCCCGTACGAAGGAGCAATTTGCCGATTCGGGAATTATCGTGCATACGAAGCATCAGGTGATGGCACTACATCCACAGTCCAAAACCATCCGAGTAAGGTCATTAAAAACGGGCCTGGAGTTTGGTGATCAATATGACAAGATTATGATTGCTACAGGAGCGTCTGCGGTTATACCACCGTTTGATAACAAAGACCTTGTGAACATTTTCACGCTAAAAAGTATGCAGGATGGTGTAGCTCTAAAAGAAAAGGTCATGAAGCCTGAATACAAGCAAGTAGTGGTCATCGGCGGGGGCTATATTGGAATGGAAGTCGTGGAAGCTATGCTGCATGTAGGGAAAGAGGTGAGGTTATTTCAAGCAGATAGCCGAGTTCTTCCTGAAACATTTGATGAAGAAATCACCGATATCATGACTGATGAAATTCTTCGTAAAGGTGTACTTTTACATACAAAGGAACGTGTGCAGGGGTTTGTCGGAGAAATAGAAGTAGAGGGGGTTATAACGGATCAAGGTCAATATCCGGCTGATCTTGTCGTGATAGCCACTGGTGTGCGTCCGAACACGGGGTTTCTTACAGATACAGGGATTACGATGCTGGAAAATGGCGCGCTTGTCATTAATGGGCATGGAGAGACTTCTCTTCCAGATGTTTATGCCGCTGGGGATTGTGCAACGGTCTATCATTTGGTCAAAAAACAAGAAGTCTACATTCCGTTAGCTACCACAGCTAATAAGCTAGGGCGAATTGTAGGCGAAAATCTAGTGGGTCTCAATAGTCATTTTCCCGGAACATTAGGCTCTGCCTGCATAAAGGTACTAGATTTGGAAGCGGGGCGTACAGGACTTTCAGAAAAGGAAGCAAAGGAGCTAGGGCTCTCCTATAACACAATCCTAATTCGTGACAAAAATCAGACCAATTATTATCCTGGTCAGGTAGACATTCATGTTAAACTGATTTATGATGCAGAGACAAAGGTCATTCTTGGTGGACAAATCGTTGGGAAACAAGGAGCTGTCCTGCGAGTTGATGTGCTTGCAGCCGCTATTTACAACAAGCTGACAACAGAAGAGTTAGGAATGCTTGATCTATGTTACTCTCCACCGTTTTCACGAACATGGGATGTACTTAATATAGCGGGGAACGTAGCAGAATAAGCAAAGAGAAGAAAATCTAGGGGAGGATCAATTATGAACAGACAAGTTATTCATACCGAAAAAGCACCTCAAGCGATTGGACCATACTCACAAGCAATTAAAGTAAATGGCATGGTGTATACTTCAGGTCAATTAGGGTTTAAGCCAGGTACGGCAGACCTATTTGAAACAGTGGAAGAGCAGACCCATCAAGCGATGAAAAATTTGCAGGCTATCTTAGAAGAAGCGGGGACAAGCTTAGAGAAGGTAGTAAAAACGACTGTATTTGTTCAGGATTTGAACGACTTTGCTAAAGTGAATGAGGCTTATCATACATATTTCCAACAAGACGCTCCTGCACGTAGCTGCGTACAAGTTGCTGCCTTGCCTAAAGGCGCACTAGTTGAGATTGAAGCGATTGCAGTCGTTGAGTAAGGATAGTGTAGTAGATTAATAAGGAAAAGCATCTTTGCAGATCTTGAGCAAGGGTGCTTTTTTAGCATTACATCTTGCTTACAGGTTTAACATTCGATATGATAGGTTTACAGAAAAGGAACGTTTGTTCGGTGAGTAATAATTAAGGAGGAAAAGCAGATGAATAGATGCGGTTGGGTAAATCAAGACCCCTTGTATATTGATTATCATGACAAAGAATGGGGCGTCCCAGTCTATGATGATCGGTTACTCTTTGAATATTTAAATTTGGAAGGGGCTCAGGCAGGACTTAGCTGGTACACCATTTTAAAAAAGAGAGAGAATTATCGTCTAGCCTTTGACCAATTCGAGCCATCAAAAATTATTGCCTACGATGACAAGAAAATAGCAGAACTAATGAATAATGAAGGGATTGTAAGAAATAAGCTTAAAATACAGGCTGTCATTACCAATGCCAAGGCTTATTTTGATGTTGTAAATGAATTTGGATCGTTTAGCACATACATATGGTCATTTGTAGACGGAAATCCTATCCAAAACCATCCTTCTAGTCTACAAGACGTTCCGGTAACTACAGAAATTAGTGACAAACTAAGTAAGGATCTGAAGAAGCGAGGGTTTAAGTTTGTAGGTTCTACCATCTGTTATGCCTTTATGCAGGCTGTTGGAATGGTAAATGATCACGTTGTAGACTGTCATTGCTATCGTAAGCAAGTGGCCAGAGAATAATGAAAGCCGTACTTCCTGTTAGGATGGATAATCATATATCCATCTAGTAACAGATGCAACTATTTAGTGAAAATTCGATCAAATTGTGCTCTGATAAGAGATTCTCTTTTATAATGAAAGAAGAGAGGGGGACTTGCATATGTTGAATAGAGAAGAGCTGGCGGGAGTAGGTGTAATGGGGTACGGCATTGTTTCTAGTGAATGAGAGTGCGGAAAAACTAGCCACTCATTTGATCCGGTTGAAATATGCTCCTAAAAGGCATTTAATCTACTACAGACAACATGAATCTGTATAAAGACTTTCAAGATCAAGAGTAAGAACATCAGCGAAATGGGGGAGGCAGGTTGGCTACTTCAATCCAAAAAGGGATGTTTATGTATGCATGGACGGTTTATGAAATCGGCACAGAGCGTATCTTATCTGATATGCAAAGAATAGGATGCGATACGGTGGTACTAAATAGTAGCTACCATCAGGGACGGTTTTTTCAATCCCAAACAGAGCAGTTTCTACAAGTGCCGCACGCAGGAGTATTTTTTAGGCCCGATCCGACACGCTATGGTCGAGTCCAGCCAGTCGTACATCGCTCGTTAGCGAAGGAGGAGTTGTTTCCACGGATGAGGGAAGCCTGTCGGAAGCAAAATATGCACTTTCATACCTGGTGGGTAGGGGTGCATAATTCTGCAATAGGTACCCAATTTCCTGAATTATGTGTACAAAATGTATGGAGGGATAGATTTACATACAGCTTATGTCCAGCTCAGCCAGACGTAAAGGAATATATAGAGGCTTTATTTGAGGATACGTTAATTCAGGTTCAACCAGATCGGATTACGGTAGAAGCAGCCTCTTTTATGATGATGAAGCATGGCGGCCATCATGAGATAAATTTGTTGCATGTAGGTGAAGCGGCTCAATGGTTACTTTCGCTTTGCTTCTGTCCGGCATGTAAACGAATTGCGACGGAGAGAGGTATTGATGGAGATGCTGTACAAGAATTGTCCAAACGCTTGCTACAACCGATGTTATCCAAAGATTACGGACCGCTCCCAGAAGAAGGTAGCCAAATTGCTTATTTGATGCTCTCATATCCTGAATTGTATGCCTATCAACAATCCCGAGAACAAATCACTACAGACCTGATTGCTAGCTTGCATGAAATCGCAGGACGTTATCAGGTAAAAATAGATTACATTCCATCCTCGACACCGTTCTCTGTAAACCAGTCATTTTTAGAAGGAGTGTCGTTACGTAATCTTGCCCCCCATGTCGATCGCTTTGTTCCTTTAATGTATGGTGACCAGACTGACTCCCTGCGATACGGAGTTCAAAATCTACAATTACATGATCCCAAACAGGAGATTGGTGTTGCGCTTTCTCTGCACCATCAACGAACGAAAACAAAGGGAGCTTTGATAGAGAAAGTAAAAGCTGCGGTAGAAGAGGGAGCAAATTGTTTATATTATTATAATTATAGCCTAGTAAATGAAAGGCGCTTGGCTTGGGTGCAGGCAGCCAACGAATCTGTTTAGTTAACTAAGCTAAGATTATCTGGATATATGCCATTTCGGAGGTTTCAGACTCCTTATGATGAAATGGAGAAGCTTGTGATAGATTGAATCACAAGAAGTCAAAAGATGTAAAAACCAATGGCAATATGGCTACGAGGGTGATTACAGAACAAAGTAGGACGTCTAAGATTCGAATATTCGGGCGTTTTAAACCTAAAAACAGGTGTGCAGAAAGCAAGTTATTTCGTAATTGATATGCATAAAATCTCCTTTTTGGAAAAAAATATATGATATTCTAGCAATTTATTTAGGAGGAGAGAATATCTATGGCGAAACCAGACGATCGTTCCGACAATGTTGCAAAGCTAAAACAAATGATTGAAAACACACAGCAAAATATTAGTCAGACAAAGGATTACCTGAAAGCACATGAAGACGAAATCTCCAATAAAGAGCGTTCCGATCTACAAAATAAAAATGCTCGTCGTGAAAACAGTATCGATTCTTTCAGTTCCGAGATTGAAGACGAACTGCAATAAGAAGACATATCCCTTTTGTGTAATCGAGTGACCGTTAGTGCCAAGCGTACTACGGTCTTTTTATATAGAATTCCGTTTAGTTGTATATCATTTCCCTTTCCTTTTTATTTTTAGTATAATAAACTTATTTTCAATCGTTCTTATTGTGAATATCAGTTATGATGGAAATAGGAAGTTTGTTGGTGCAGAGAGGAGATTTAACATGAAAAAACCTGAAGATACACGTGTCGTTGTCGGGATGTCCGGTGGGGTTGACTCTTCCGTGACCGCTTTGCTTCTCAAAGAACAAGGCTACGACGTTATCGGCATCTTCATGAAGAACTGGGACGATACGGACGAATTTGGTCATTGCACAGCAGAAGAGGATTATCATGATGTGCGCCGTGTATGTGACCAAATCGGTATACCTTACTATACAGTTAATTTTGAGAAGGAATATATGGAGAAGGTATTCTCTTATTTTTTAGATGAATATAAAAGTGGACGAACACCTAATCCAGATGTAATGTGTAACCGAGAAATTAAGTTCGGTGAATTCTTGAACAAGGTCATGGACTTGGGCGCTGACTATGTAGCAACGGGTCACTATGCGCGTGTAGAACTACGTGATGGTGAATATAAATTGCTAAGAGGCGTTGACGAAAATAAAGATCAAACCTACTTTTTGAATCAATTAGGTCAGAAGCAATTAGCTAAAACCTTGTTTCCGATTGGTCATTTACCCAAAAAACAAGTGCGTGAAATTGCTGATCGAGCAGGACTTGCTACAGCTAAGAAAAAAGACAGCACAGGCATCTGCTTTATTGGTGAACGTAATTTCCGTGAGTTCCTCCAAAATTATCTGCCTGCAAGACCAGGTAAAATTGAAACTACAGATGGCGAGGTTATCGGTAACCATGATGGCTTAATGTATTACACATTAGGACAACGACAAGGCCTTGGCATTGGAGGAGGAGCAGGAGAAGGACTACCTTGGTTTGTTGTTGACAAGGATTTAGAGAGAAATGTTCTCATTGTTGGACAAGGCTCAAACCATCCTTGGCTTTACTCATCACACCTGATCGCTGAACAAGTGAAGTGGGTAAGTGATGAACCAAAAGAAGAAGTATTTACCTGCATGGCTAAATTCCGTTATCGTCAACCGGATCAGCAGGTTACGGTTCGGCGGATAGAAAAAGATACCTACAAGGTCGAATTTGCTGAACCGCAAAAAGCAGTGACTCCTGGGCAGGCAGTTGTCTTTTATCAAGGAGAAGAATGTTTGGGCGGCGGTACCATTGATAAGGTATCTATAGATGCGAAGGAAGCGGCAAAAGCAAACGCACAAGCTTAGTCGCAAGGAGGAACCGGATGGACAGTACAAAGAAATCAAAACTGCTGATCATCGGATTTTTGGTTGTAAGCGTACTAGCAGTTATTGCGGCATTCCTCGGATTTAGACAAGCAAAAGACGCGAATATAGATACAATCCAGCAGACGATAGCCCAGCGTGGCGGGCAGCTTACTTCTGCCACTGTCATACCGCTGGAAAAAAGCCCGTTTGACAAAAGTAATAAGGGTAACACGATTTATCAGGTAGAATATCAAAAAGCCAATAAAAGCTATGTTGCCTATTATCGAGCCTTTAATGAGCTGTCTATTATTCGTGAACCAGAAGAGTGGATTTATCCAGAGGAGAAGGAATAGGGGCAACTTCTATTCGAAGGTGGCTAAACATAAGAGGATAATCAGAAAAAGCAGGTAAGGAGCACAAACTCCTTCCTGCTTTTTTCTATATAACGATGAAGTCTTGAGCTGTTGTTCTGGACTATATCAAACTGCTTTCTTAAAAGCAAAAGGGTAGATCAAAATTGCACTAAAGAAAAGTCCTATTCCCAGTAAAAGGGTTTCTAAATCCGCAATACCTGTTTTTATCACCCACATTGAATAGAGCGTTGCTAGAATTCCAATGCAACCATCCAATAACCTAGCTCGTGCTTCACCAGTACGATAGGTTTCTCCCGTATAAACCAGCTTCAATTGAAAGAGGGCAGATACGATATACGGGATCAGATAAGCAAGAGTTGCTACTGTGATGACAAAGGTAAAGGCTCCTGCGATCGTATTGGAAATGGTGGAAAAAACAAAGAGCTGTGTGCACAAATTAGTAATCAATAAGGCTTGAGCCGGGCTTCCATGCTGATTCGTTTTTTCAAAGATTTTAGGAAACATCCCTGCTTGTGCCGCTTGATAGGATACCTCCGAACCAACTAAAATCCAGCCAATCGTTGTCCCAACTAGGGAAAAAATCGCTAGAAGTGCTAAGACAATGCCCCCGGTAGGTCCCATAATAGCAACGAGTGCATCTGCTAGCGGTTTATCTGAATGACGCAGTGCTTCGACAGGGAGCACACCCATGGTCAGTAATGTAATTAAAACATAGATACAGACAACAATTACTAATCCAAGAATCGTAGCTATTTTTACATCTCGCTGGGAGCGAGCTCGTGATGATAAAATGGAGGCAGACTCGATTCCTACAAATGCCCATAGCGTTGAAATAGCCGCTAGATTGACTTGTTCAAGCAATCCATGCTCTACTGTAGAACCGGCTTCTGGCATTGGATAATAAAACGACCCCATCATGGACCATTGAAAAATAGAAAGAGCAGCAACCATGAAAAAGACAAATCCGACCACTTTTGTGGCTGTTGCCATGAAGTTAAGTCTACCGGCTACCAAAGTGTTACGGCATAAAATGAAATGCGTCCCCCATAGGTAAATCGTACAGACTAAAAAGGTGATGAGTTTCCCAGTCTCAACCGGAAAAGAGCCAATTTGAAATAAAACACTAGTTTGTTTCATGATAGGAAAAAAGGTAGAAAGATATCCGGCAAATGTTGTGATAATCGCTACATTTCCTGACCAATTCGCCACCCAATAACCCCAAGCAATTGTAAAACCGAATACTTTCCCCCGTCTTTGATTTCGAAATAAGGCAGAGGCATAACTCTGTGGACCTGCAGTCAGATCAGGTCGGCGAATTGCTAAATTACCAAAGACGAGCCCAATTAATAAGACTCCAAACCCGGTAAGCAACCATGCTAAGGTGACTGCCAAGGGGCTAGCTATTCTTGCTAAGGCACCTGGTAGCATAAAGATTCCTGAGCCTACCATGTTACCTACCACAATGGCGGTTAGCATCCAAGCTCCCCATTTTTTTGTTGTCATTGATGTTCCCTCCATGTTGCAAAAAACACGAACAAATCATAGCAGATGATTAATATTTATGCAATCAAACAGGATATTTACATATTTGTCTCAGAAAAAGGAATTTTCAGAAAATAAATAGAATTCCTTATTAAATAACAGTTACATCTAAGGGAGGGATTTATCATGTCAACAGATAAGCTGCAAGAACATGGAATGGTTGAGATTCCGCCACTGTATAACTTTGCATCTGAAGTAGAGAGATATGCTCTTCTTCATCCAGAGAAAGCTGCACTTGTGATTGTCTCAGAAGACGAAAAGGAAGAAATCCTTACCTACGAGCAATTACGCATTTATATGAATAAGCTTGTGAATGCTTTCCTAAGCTGTGGAATTGCTTGCTATGATAAAGTGCTTGTGTTAGTGCCGCGGGGGATAGAAGCATATGGGATTTATTTAGCACTGATAAAAATGGGTGCTGTCGTGATACCCGGCTCTGAAATGCTAAGGGGGAAGGATATTGCGTATCGTGCTAACCATGCAAAGGCGAAAGCCATTATTGCTACAAAGGAACTGCTATCTGAAATTGATGATATTCGAGATGATTGTGAATCACTAACTTGTTTTATTTCAGTTGGGGAGCATAGGAAGGGATGGCAGGAGCTAACTGATATCCTAGTCGGTGTAGCAGAAGAAGCTGAGAGCGTAGCGACAGGATCGGATGAGCTTGCCTTCCTATCTTACACATCAGGTACGACTGGTGGGCCTAAAGGTGTTATGCATGTTCACGGTTGGCCGTTCGCTCATTTAGCTGTCGCAGCTACCTATTGGCTTGACGTTCAAGAAAATGATCTGGTATGGGCCACAGCAAGCCCAGGATGGGCAAAATGGATATGGAGTCCTTTTGTATCTACATTAGGCAAGGGTGCAACCGCTTTTGTCTATAAAGGGAAATTTAGACCTGATACCTATTTATCCCTGTTACAAAAATATCCCATTTCCGTTATGTGTGCCACTCCAACGGAATACAGGCTGATAGCGAAAATGCCTGATTTGGCAAATTATAAAATGAACGCTTTGCGCTCTGCTTGTTCAGCCGGTGAGCCTTTAAATCGTGAAGTCATTGATACGTTTCGCAGGACCTTCAACCTGACTGTACGAGACGGATACGGGCAAACGGAAAATACTTTGCTGGTAGGTACATTTATTGGAATGGAACCGCGTCCAGGCTCGATGGGACGGCCTTCTCCAGCGGTGCGAATCGCGATTATTGACGAGGAAGGCAATGAATTGGAAGCAGGAAAAGTGGGAGATATTGCAGTCGATCGCAAAATGATTGCTTTATGTAAAGGGTATTTGAATGATTCCATACGGACACAGCGAGCGTTTCGGGGTGACTGGTATGTAACGGGGGATCAAGGTCGTCAGGACGAGGATGGCTATATTTGGTTTGAGGGGCGTTCTGATGACATTATTATTTCGTCTGGCTATACGATTGGACCGTTTGAGGTAGAGGATGCGTTAGTAAAGCATGAAGCAGTTGCAGAATGCGCAGCCGTAGCTAGTCCAGATCCTGATCGCGGACAGGTTGTAAAAGCCTTTATTGTATTAAAACAAGGGGTGGAAGCGTCTGATGAATTGATTACACAATTACAGGAGCATGTAAAAAGCTTGACCGCCCCATATAAATATCCACGTAAAATTCAGTTTGTCAGCGAGTTGCCCAAAACTACTTCCGGTAAAATCAGAAGGCTAGAGCTACGTCAAAATGAAAGGTCGTCAGAGTGAACAAATTAATACAGGAAATATGTAAAAAGACGCCATTAATGTGGCGTCTTTTTACTTCGCTGTAAATCACATATTGAGATGGTGATCTAACTCACCTAGGAAATGGCTAGGTTCATAGCTACCTAGGATTCGTGATGGATATAAGTCTGCCGTGATATATTAGCTCCTATACGAGGTAGACCATTTCCAGTTAGGGTGTCTCAGTGCTTAGCAGCGAGAATTGCAATTATCGAAGCAGCAGCAACTGATAATCACCAAAAGAATAAACAACACTAGGATACAAGAGAAATCGCCACAACCATTACCACCAAAGATACTTGACATGTTATATCACCCTCCTTTGTCTCTGCCCTATATCAATATGTCAAAAATGGGTGGATGGTTATTGAGGAAATAAAATTTTTGCGCCCAAAAAGATGGAAGCTTGGGCGAAAACAGGTTAAGGTAAGGATAGGAAAATAAGAAGGAGGCAATAAATATGGGGGAATGCAAGCTAGATCACAGTCAGGCGGATGTCCTACAAAAATGCGCGGATCAACAGACTTATTTACCTAAAGCATTGGCAGAGCAGATACATGTATTTTTACAAAAGGAGCTGCCTCAATCGACTTTGAACGAACTGTTTCATGCGCTTAAAAAATACGACTTGGCAGAAGAAAGCGAACGTGAAGCTCGTAACAAGAAGCTATTGGACTTGATTTCTTTGCCGTAAACGAGAAAAACCACTCTTATTCTATAACATTTAGGACATGTGGCTATTTCATGTAAAAACTTGTCTATCATGTTGTGAAATAATAAAAGTACACCACTTATTTATGGAGTGGTGTACTTTTATTATTTGAAAAGACCAAAACGAAGTGGCAGTAGAGCAGATTTGTGACAACAATGTAAGGCAGATAACCACGTTGTGACCACATTGATTTTTGGGCTAACAATATTCTTGCTCCGTTTAATCCAAACGAGAACGGGTAATATCATTTTTTCTAATCATAAAATATTATTGTCAGAAATCCTACTATTGTTATTACTGCTGAAATGATCCAGTATTAATAAACAACCCTATAAATAGAAGAGCAAATCCTACATACAACCCAGTATCTTTGCAAAGCGTTATGGCTGGATTAGCGTATACTTAGAAATGCAAGTAGCAGGAATTTATTCTGCCAAGGAGGGGAAGAGAGGTAACGTGAAAGAGATCATCGATGCCCAAAAGCTAATTCAAGTAGATTTATTACACACAGAATACTCGATATTCTATCTGTATACGCCGCTGTGTGGAACCTGTCAAATTGCTAGTCAGATGGTGACGATGCTAGAACAGCTCTTTCCTACAGTGGTGTTTTACCGAGTTAATATTAATATTCATAAAAAGCTGGCACAAGACTGGAAAATTACCAGTGTCCCATGTCTCATTATTTACCAGCGTGATAGAGAAGTGGCACGAAAGTATGCCTTTGAATCCGTACCAGATCTATATTCCTGGCTACAATCACTTTCTATATTTTAATAGGAATCGGGTAAAAGCCCGATAAAATAATTTTCTGACTCTTCAAAATATAAATGATTAATGGTAACATAGTTACGTATATCGTTACTTGTAGAAGGTAAAGGGGGATTCTGTGTGAAAGGTAAATTAAGTAAGGTAAGGTTCGTTTTGGCCGCATTTTCAATCCTAATGCTTTTGATTGCAACTGCCTGTAGTCAGACTGGCACAGCTCCAGCTAGCAACCAAAACGGAGCAAATTCTGGAGCTCAATCTGCTACAAATGAATCTAAAGTCATTAAAGTCGGAATTATGCAAATAATCGAACATCCAGCTTTAGACGCTGCGAGGGATGGATTTATAGCCAAAATGAAGGCAAATGGTTTTGAAGAAAATAAAACGGTGGCATATGATCTTCAATCCGCACAGGGGAATATGGATACGGCGATTCAAATAGCCAAAAAATTCACTGGCGACAAGGTTGATCTCATTCTTGCTATTGGCACCCCTGCTGTACAAGCAGTAGCACAAACTACCACAGATATCCCTATTCTGTTTACCGCAGTGACCGATCCAGTAAGTGCTGGATTAGTTCAATCAATGGTTAAACCAGGTGGCAATGTATCTGGCACCACAGACATGAATCCCGTAGAAGAGCAATTATCATTGATTAAAAAGGTGAAAGCCGATGCAAAAAATGTAGGTGTAATCTATAACGCTGGGGAAGTCAATTCAAAAGTGCAGGTAGATAAAGCGAAAGAGGCAGCTCAAAAGTTAGGGCTAACGATCATAGAAGCTGCTATCACAAATCCAACTGAGGTAAAGCAAGCTGCAGAGTCTATGGTAGGTAAGGTGGATTCCTTTTATGTGCCAACAGATAATATGGTAGTAGCCTCTATCTCAGCAGTTGTGAGTGTTGCGGAAGCACAAAAAATTCCTGTGGTCGCTGGAGAAGAGAATTCCGTAAAGAGTGGGGCCATTACTACTTTTGGTATTGATTATAGCCTGCTCGGTGCGCAAACAGGAGATATGGCTACTAAAATTCTTAAGGGAGAAAGGAAGGTGGGTGATATGCCAGTGGAATCCCAAAAGGAAATGAAGCTGGTCATTAATAAAAAGGCAGCCGAAAAAATGGGCATATCATTACCGCAGGATCTCATAGACAAAGCTGTACAAACCTTTGATCAATAAGCAATTGACAGAGGGAGTTAAAGAGGGGGAAACAATGAACATTGCAATCGTTGGAGCAATTGAACAAGGACTACTCTTCGCAGTCATGGTACTGGGCGTTTTTTTAACCTTTCGAATTCTGAATTTTCCTGATTTAACGGTGGATGGTAGTTTTGCCATGGGAGGAGCTATTGCAGCTACCCTTATTGTAGACGGAATGAATCCATTTTTAGCAACCTCACTTGCCATGGCAGGTGGCGCGATTGCTGGTGTATTTACTGGGGTTCTGACGACAAAGGGAAAAATAAATGGACTTCTGGCAGGTATTTTAACCATGATTGCATTATATTCAATCAATCTACGGATCATGGGGAAAAAATCAAATATACCACTGTTGCGAGAGGAAACACTCTATACGAAAGCCCAGGCAGTCTCCATATTTGACTTTCAAATCTATGGTGTCTCAGTAGCGAGTTCTATTGTATTTCTCATCATGGTGTTGATTGTAAAGCTAATGTTGGACTGGTTTTTGCATACAGACCTGGGACTAGATATTCGAGCGACAGGCGATAATGATCGGATGATCCGCAGCTTCGGGGCTAATACAGATACGACTACGATTATAGGTCTGGCGTTATCAAATGCGCTGGTAGCTGCTTCTGGAGCTTTAGTAGCGCAATATCAGGGCTTTGCTGATGTAGGGATGGGAATTGGAATGATCGTCATCGGACTTGCTTCCGTCATTATCGGGGAGGTGCTGTTTGGGACAAAAAGTATAATGCGACTTACGCTCGCAGTCATTCTTGGTTCCATTGTGTATCGACTGGTGATTGCGTTTGCTCTGCGGCAGGGTTTCCTTGCGTCCGATATGAAGCTGATCACGGCAATTATTGTAATCATTGCCCTAATTTTACCGAACATCATGAAGGGTGTTTGGAAAATAGGCAGAACGGTGAAAGGTGGGTAATGATCGTGTTAGAAATAACCAATGTAACCAAGGTGTTTAATCAAAATACCGTAAATGAAAAGATTGCCCTTAGCAACATACATCTAAAACTTGAACATGGGGATTTTGTGACAGTGATTGGTAGCAATGGTGCAGGAAAGTCTACTTTGATGAATACGATATCTGGTGGCATTCTACCTGATACAGGAAGTATTTTTATTGATCAGCAGAATGTAACGAAACAGGGGGAGCATAAGCGAGCCGCTTTGATTGGACGAGTATTTCAAGACCCAATGGCAGGTACAGCTCCACAGATGACAATTGAGGAGAACTTGGCTATCGCTTATTCTCGTGGCCGTCACCGTACGCTTACACTGGGTGTAACCAATAAAAAAAGAACGTTTTTTCAAGAGAAGCTGAAAATATTAGACCAAGGATTAGAAAATCGTTTGAAAACCAAGGTTGGCTTTCTATCTGGTGGACAACGTCAGGCGTTGAGCTTGCTGATGGCTACGTTTATCAATCCTAAATTATTACTGCTGGACGAACACACAGCTGCTTTGGACCCAAAACGGG
This sequence comes from Brevibacillus sp. 7WMA2, assembly GCF_010748895.1. Lineage (NCBI taxonomy): Bacteria > Bacillati > Bacillota > Bacilli > Caryophanales > Paenibacillaceae > Brevibacillus > Brevibacillus sp. 7WMA2. The sequence goes on along the minus strand of NZ_CP048799.1, from coordinate 1,748,090 downwards.
CTCAGTTAATTGTTGATTTGACCAAAAAAATAGTGGAAGAAAACAAATTGACTACGCTTATGGTTACTCATAACATGGAACAGGCCCTGCATATGGGAAATCGATTATTCATGATGCATGAAGGGAGGATTATTTTGGACCTTCCCCAAGAGACGAAAGCACAAATGACAACAAAGGACTTACTACAGGCGTTTGAGGAGGCAAGAGGCGGAGAAGCTTTCTCAGAAGATCGATACATTTTAGCATAAGCCGCCTTTTATATTTTTGAATATTCATAATATTCAACTAATTAAAAAGCGAAAGAGGGACAAGACATGAAAGTAAATCAAAAATCACTTGCAATCGTATCTTCAATTTTATTGGCTGGAGCAGCTTTGTCAGGGTGTGCTGGCGGGAATAATGCGACATCAGGCACTTCACAGCAGAAGGGGAGTGAGGGAGGAAGTGGCGCAGCAAGTGGAGACAAGATTGTGATTGCGTTAGTTGGTCCGCTCTCAGGTTCAGCTTCAGATTATGGTGACTCCGCCAAAGCAGGAGCCGAATATGCACTAAAATTAAAGCAGAAGGAACTACAAGACTTAGGCCTTAACGTTGAATTAAAACCTTTAGATGACCAAGCAGAACCTAAACAAGGTGTTGTTAACGCCCAAATGGCGATTAACGACAACGACGTAGTAGCGGTTGTAGGTCACGTGACTACGGGTTCATCCTTGTCTGCTGTAACAGCTTATGAAAAAGCTGGTTTGGTCATGGTATCGCCTTCTACAACAGGGCCGGAATTTACTGAGGGAGGTAAAAAAGTAGCACATCGTATTTGTGCACGCGACGACGAACAAGGAAGAAAAGCGGCTATTTATGCAAAAAATACCTTGAATGTAAAAAATGCAATGGTTATTCATGATAAACAAGCGTACGGTCAAGGCTTAGCCAATGAAGTAAAGAAGCAATTTGAGAAGGATGGTGTTAGCGTTCTAGGTTTTGAAGGCTTGACTGCTGGTGAGAAGGACTATAGTGCAGTGGTGAACCAAGTGTTAGCGAAGAAGCCGGAAATGGTCTATTTTGGCGGTTATTATGCAGAGGCAGGAATTTTAATTAAGCAGTTGCGGGAAAAAGGATTTACCGGTGTGTTTATGGGTGCTGATGGTCTTGATTCTGCTGAGATGTTTACAATTGCGGGACCTGCAGCAGAGGGTGTCGTGTTTACCTCCACTGTTGGTGACGTAAAAGCAACAGAAGAAGGGAAGAAATGGATACAGGAATTTGAAGGCTCAACAGGCAAAAAGCTGGGGATATTTACCTCGTTTGGCTACGATGCCATGGCTGTAGCTATCAATGGCATTGAGGAGGCGGCTAAAGCGAATGGAAACAAAAAACCAACTCGTGCTCAAGTATTCGAAGCCATTCACAAAACACAAGATTTTAAAGGACAGTTTGTACATGTTTCTTTCGATGATAAAGGTGACAATAAGAATGCGCAGGTGTTTATTTATACTTATGCAGGCGGTTCAAAGAAATTTGAAGGTGAAGCAAAATAATCTATTGACATGGATAAGGACCCAGGTGTAATATCTGTTGTAAGAAAAAACGTTACAAAATTTAAAATACTCTCTTATCAAGAGTTGGCTGAGGGACTGGCCCGATGACGCCCGGCAACCTAATGTCTGTTTGACAAGACATCAAGGTGCTACCTCCTGCAGGGAAACCTGAGAGATAAGAGGCGTAGTGGGTTTCCATATACACAAGCCTCTTTTCTTAGGAAAAGGGGCTTTTTTATATCGAGTAGTACTCAGCTATGACTGAACCAATGAGTATTGTACATTTTTTCACAAAAAGAGATAAATGAAAAAGGGGAGAAACAAGATGAAAGGTCTAATTAACAAAGGTTCCGTCTATTTATTCGCAATATTCTTTCTAATAGGAAGTGTGCTAAGCGGTTGTGGTGTAACCTCTACATCAAAAGCCGATAACGTGTCAGCATCAAGTAGTGAAACTGCTGGGGATCAACCTACGACAGATAAGAAAAAACGAATTGCGCTGGTGGTGCAATTTAATATTGGTTCGTTTTCATCTCAATATATTGCAGGCGTGAAGGAAGAGGTAGAGAAGCTGGGGGGAGAACTGACAGTTTTAAGCGGGGATAATGACCTTGCTAAAATGGCTTCACATGTGGACGCGGCTGTTACCCAACAATTTGATGGCATTTTGCTGGATCATGGACGTGCAGATAGCTTAGCACCAGGTGTTCAAAAGGCCTTGGCTCAAAAGACTCCAATTGTAGCTTTTGATACAGGATTAGATATTCCGGGAGTAACAGTAGTAGAGCAAGATGATATCAAATTGGCTGAACAAACACTAAACAAAATGGCACAAGACACAGGTGGCAAAGGAAATATTGTGAAGATATGGGTAGCTGGTTTTACTCCAATGGAACGTCGTCAAATCGCTTATAAGGCATTTATGGACAAAAATTCAGGCTTTAACGAAATTGCTGCATTCGGATCAGCTTCTGCTAACACGGCTCTTGATACGCAGGCGCAAATGGAAGCGATTCTGAAGCAGTATCCAAACAAAGGAGATATCACAGCAGTTTGGACTGCTTGGGATGAATTTGCTAAAGGTGCGACACGCGCGATACAGCAGGCTGGACGCAATGAAATTAAGGTATACGGCATAGATATGAGCGATGAGGATTTGCAAATGCTCCAAGACCAAAATTCACCATGGATTGCCACGGCAGCCGTAGACCCTTCTGATATTGGACGGGTACAGGCACGATACTTATTTAAGAAGCTGAAGGGAGAGCAGGTACCAGATAAGGTAAGCTTAAATCCTGTGCTAATCACACGTGAACAATTGCCTAAGGAGCCTGTGAAAATGGCAGATTTGAACAAGTACGTGAAGGAATGGGGCACCAGCACACAGGGTCAATAGGAAAGGTAGCGGTGAATGGGGTTTGGCATAGAGGTTGCCAGACCCCTTGTAAAATCCGCCCATAGAAGGGGAGAGGCACGTTGACAGCATTAGAGATGAAGGGGATCAAAAAAGCATTTCGCTCTGTCCCAGCTTTACGCGGCGTGGATTTTACTGTGAGACCTGGAGAAGTTCATGCTTTGCTTGGGGCAAATGGGGCGGGCAAGAGTACATTGATGAAAATCATGACAGGTGCTTATGCATTAGATGCTGGCCAAATTTTCATAGATGGAAAAGAAGTTAATCTGACCGAGCCGCAGGACGCCAAGGCACATGGTATCCAATGTGTATATCAGGAAGTGGATACAGCACTTATTGGATATGGAAGCGTAGCGGAAAATATTCTGCTGGAGGGCTTTGTAGAGAGGGGACGCTCTCCTTTTATTAACTGGCGAAGCTTGGAGGAAACAGCAGCCAAAGCACTCAAGCGGCTAGGACTCGATATACCTGTGCAAAAAAAGGTCGAGGAACTAACTTTATCCGAGAAGCAGTTGGTGCTTTTAGCTAAGGCGATTGCTCAAAAGGCTAAGATTATTATTTTAGATGAACCAACTGCTCCTTTAAGTCAAGCAGAAACGGTGCAGTTGTTCCAGATCATCAAACAATTGCGTGAACAGGGGATTGGAATCGTATTTATCTCTCATAGAATGCCAGAGGTCTTTGAGATTAGTGATCGAATTACGGTTTTACGAGACGGCGAGCTAGTCTTGTGCAAGCAGGCAAAAGAGACCAATCCGCATGAGGTTATTACCAGTATGCTAGGAAAGGCATTGTCTCAGGAATATCCCAAAGAGCAGGTCAAAATAGGAGAGCGGTTGCTTACGTGTAAAAATGTAGTGGCTGGATCACAAGTACGCAACCTTTCCTTTACGGTTCATGAAGGTGAAATTGTAGGGATTGCGGGTCTTGTGGGGGCAGGAAAGTCGGAATTAGCTCGGGTTCTATTTGGAGCTGACCCACTGACCTCAGGAGAAGTGTACAAAAGAGGGAAAAAGCTGAAATGTACATCGCCAAAAGTAGCTGTTGATGAGGGGATTGCCTTGATTCCCGAGGAGCGTAGGCGAGAAGGCATCATGGCAGAAGAATCCGTAGCTGTTAATTTAACAATGACTACCCTTCGTAACTATAGTCGATTCGGTTTCTTGCGCTCGCTGTTAGTAAGTGAAGCTGTAAAAGGGCTGATTCAAGCATTACAGATCAAAGTAGCTAACCCGCAGTTGCCTATTGGCTCATTAAGTGGAGGAAATCAACAAAAAGTAGTGATTGGGAAATGGCTGGCGACGGAAGCCGATATCTTTATTTTCGATGAGCCGACGAAGGGTGTTGACGTAGGAGCGAAATCAGAAATCTATAGAATCATCGGAAATTTAGCTAAAAATGGAAAAGGGATTGTGTATCTTTCTTGTGAGTTCGAGGAGCTTGTAGGGATTGCGGATCGCATTTTGGTCATGTACGACGGGTCCTTCGTTAAAGAACTAAGCCGATCACAAGCAACAGTGGAAACCATCATGTATTACGCGAGCGGAGGACAGTAGTATGGCACAAGGAACAGCTAAAGATAAGCTTTTACATCTTCTATTTCGATATGGAACATTAGGTTTTATTGCGTTTATCATCGTGTTGTTTAGCATTGTAAATGAGTATTTTTTCACGTTTAACAATATTACTGGTATTTTACAGTCCATTTCTATCGTTACGCTTGTTGCTATTGGAGTTACGTTTACTCTTATTGCCAATGGCTTTGACATGTCAGTAGGCTCTATTGTCTCACTAGCTTCTGTCGTGTCAGCCTCTATCATGGTCTGGTTTGAACAAAGCGTGTGGTTAGCTGTTTTGGTACCGATAGTTATAGGAGGTTTGATTGGATTATGTAATGCTTTTCTGGTAGTAAAAGTGAGGATTCCTGATTTGCTGGCTACCTTAGCGGCTCTCTACATTGTGAAAGGAATTCATTTGGTATATACAAAGGGGTATTCCATTACTTCTAACATGGTTATGCCAGATCAGACAACAGCTCCAGGAGTGATATCTCCAACCTTTTTGAAAATTGGCCAGGGGACGATAGCTAACATTCCCATCTCAGTGATAATCATGCTAGTAGCTGTGGTCTTGGTGTATATTTTTCTGCATTATACGCGTTTTGGCCGTTTACTCTATGCAGTTGGTGGCAATCAGGAAGCGGCTCGTCTATCAGGAATTCCAGTTGATCGCTATCGGGTGTTAGCTTATTTGTTATCAGGACTCTTTTGTGGCTTGGCAGGTGTTCTAATGACGGCACGTATCGGGACTGGGCAGGTAGATGGGGGTGCCCCTTTGTTAATGGATGCGGTTGCGGCAGCATTTGTTGGCTATTCTGTGTTAGGAGCTGGTAAACCAAATGTCGGGGGGACCTTTGTAGGTGCTGTACTGATCGGTGTACTCCTGAACGCTTTGACCATGCTGAATTTGCCTTACTATGCACATGATATTGTAAAGGGCACTGTACTTATTTTTGCATTAGCAGCAACGTACTATCAGATGAGACGTCGTTTTAGGTAAGGTTTGAATGGGCGAACCCAGATAATTTTGGTATACTACGTTTATTATTTTAACGTGTAATTTACTGAAGTATTCCATAATTCCAATAACTGGAGGTTCCTCATGAATATTACTGACATAGAAATCAGACGTCAATTTGTGCCGCTGATTAAACCTTTTAAAACAGCCTTGAGAACGGTAATTACTTCAGAATCGATTATTGTAAAGGTGTCGACCGATACTGGATGTCATGGATTTGGAGAAGCCCCAGCAACTGTGGTGATCACTGGTGATAGTCTTGATAGCATTGAGGGGGCTATCCTGCATGTCATCCGGCCACAATTAGTCGGAAAATCTTTGTCTAACTATGAAGATATTTTTCAAACGCTCCATAGCTGTATGGTAGGCAATTATAGTGCAAAAGCAGCAGTTGATATGGCTATATATGATTTAGTAGCACAAAAAGCCAAAATGCCGTTGTATCAGTTTTTAGGAGGATTCCGAAACAGTATGGAGACGGATTATACGGTTAGTGTGAACTCCCCTCAAGAGATGGGAGAGGACGCCGTTTCCTATTTGCAGGCTGGATTTCATACGCTAAAAATTAAGGTAGGCAAAGATGACATTGAACAGGATATCCTTCGTATTCAGGAAATTCGCAACCGTGTAGGCATTCAGGTCAAAATTAGACTGGATGCTAATCAGGGCTGGGGGGTCAAGGAAGCGATTCGCTCGATACGCAAGATGGAAGAGATGGGATTGGCTATAGAATTGGTGGAACAGCCAGTTAAAGCACATGATATTGAAGGTCTAAAGCTGGTAACAGATCATGTGGATACACCGATCATGGCTGATGAAAGTGTATTTAGTCCCAAGGACGCGTATGCTGTATTAACCACACGCGCTGCTGATCTTATCAATATTAAATTAATGAAAGCAGGCGGAATCTATAAAGCTCAACAAATTAATCAATTGGCAGAGTTATGTGGCGTTGAATGTATGGTGGGGAGCATGATTGAGACTCGTTTGGGTATCACGGCAGCCGCTCATTTTGCCGCAAGTAAGAAAAATATTACTCGCTTTGACTTCGATGCTCCATTAATGCTACAGCATGATACGGTGAAAGGTGGGGTCGTGTATGAGGGGCGTTGCCTGAAGCTAACAGATGCTCCCGGACTAGGTATAACTGATGTGCTGGAGGTAGAACACACATGATTACTTATGAACAGCAGTATGTTGTTAGTGTAAATGTAGCAACCCTTTGGACATCTCCAGAATCACCACGCGAGTTAGATCTGCCTGCCTTACAAAATCCGGCACAGCTCTCTGAGTGGTTGCGTGTTCTTGGCTATCACGAACGGCTGGAGCTTTGTGAGGCAAACAAGACACAGACGCAGGTTTTGTTTGGAACGATTGTTCATGTAGAGGAAGAGGCTGGGGATTGGGTAAAAGTCCTTGTCAGTGACCAGCCTACTCTAAAAAATAAGAAGGGTTATCCAGGCTGGATGCCTCGTGCCCAATTGACTCTGGTGAATTGGCCCGTTTCCACACCGGAAGAGCTCATTGCCGTCGTACAAGTCAATAAGGCGTGCTTGTATGTTGAAAAGAAAGGGCCCGTTACCGGGGAAGCTAAGCTTCCTTCTAAAGCAATTGAGCTTGAATTGAGCTACCTAACTGAATTGCCTGTCGTTGAACAAGAAGAGATGTGGGTTCGGGTACAGACCCCCATCGGGGAGCGGTGGCTACTAAAGGCAGATGTGTCTATCCGTACACGTGGCGAGAAGAGCGATGTTTCAGGAGAGCTGATTGTGCACGCAGGTAGGCAGTTTCTTGGACTGCCCTATCTGTGGGCTGGGACTTCTTCGTTTGGCTATGATTGTTCAGGGTTTGCCTATTCCATGCATAAAGCATTTGGCAAAATAATTCCTCGTGATGCATCCAATCAAGCTGCATTTGGTCAAGAGATACCGTTGGATAAGGTACAACCAGGAGACTTATTGTTTTTTGCCTATGAACAAGGGAAGGGTGCTGTTCATCACGTGGCCATCTCGCTGGGAGGTACACGGATGCTTCACGCTCCTAAGACAGGACGTTGTGTAGAAGAGCTAGAAATTACTGGACATCCTGAATACGAGCCGGAACTATGTATTGCTCGGCGCTACTGGCATTTAACAAGCCCTGTTTTTATTCATGACGATAAATAAAAAGAATAGACAGTCCGTTATGCCGCCAGATAGTGGTATTTACGTGGCTGTCTTTTTGCTGTGTGGCTATAATCTAGAAGCTTTCCCAATATATCGGGCGATTTGATTGCTTATTAAAAAAGAGCAGAGCAAAAAACTGCTCTTCAGAAAGCAGTAGTTTAGGGGAATGTCTCGTGGGATGAAAAAATGATTCAATTGTACATTCCTGATGAGTATCCATAATCGCTTCAAAAAGAAATCCTACTCCCCAAAAAGAAGATCGAGAAGCGTAGATGGTGTGTGCTTTACGAGCTTCTTTTTTGACCCAACAAAAAGAAACCGCCTCCAATGGCTACAATAATAATACAAATTAGGAGTGTGAACATGTTGGAACCTCCCTTTAAAAGTAAAAATCTCGAAAGAAAACAAGTGAAATTTTTGTGACTTTCTTAAGAATAACACAATTTTAACACATTTTTGTAACAATGTGTTCATTAGTTTGCCCTAAAAGATGAAAATCTCTTCTTTAAGAAAATCTACATTTGTAAAATGGATACTTAGAAAAGCGTTTGCCGACTAAAGAAGCTCATTCCTCTCATAAAGAAACAAAAACTTGGAACAAGAAGAGAAGACTCTCCATGTTTCCAAGTTTTTCATATACACAAAGGTATTTATATCGCTTATAAGCGGATGAATTGTTATAAAAGTCAGTTTATTCTTCGCTGGAATAGCTTCTTAACAAAGCAGACGACTACTGGCTTGTAAACGACAAATCTGTTATTCCATGACAAGTGCTCGTTCTCGTAAGCTTTGTTTTAGCACCTTTCCTAAGCTATTCTTCGGTAGAGCATCAGTGAATCTAATTTGAGGGATCTTATAAAGAGCGAGTCTTTGTTTACAATATTCGATAACGTTTTCCTCCGAAAGGCTACTTCCGACTTCCTTTACGATATAGGCGCGTGGAATTTCACCTAACATTTCATCAGGAGCAGCGACTACTGCTGCTTCTAGAACCTGTGGTATTTGCATGATGACATCTTCTACCTGATCGGGATAGACATTTCTTCCACCAGATACAATAACATCTTTATATCTACCCATAATATATAAAAAACCATCCTCATCAAATTTACCGCTATCACCAGTATGTAGCCAGCCTTCTCTCAGCACCTGATTAGTGGCTTCAGGATTATTCCAATAGCCTTTAAATACATAAGGGCTTTTCACTACAATCTCCCCAACTTCTCCAATAGGCAACTCCTCGCCTGTTTGGGGATGGATAATTTTACATACAACTTTTGGCAGGAGCTTTCCGGCAGATTCGGTTTTTTCCAGCCCCATTTCAGGAGTATAGAAGCTAACTCCGATAGCTTCCGTGCATCCATAAGTGACTGACATTGTAATTCCTAATTCGTGATAGTTCTTAATTAAGGTAGAAGGAACCTTTGTGCCTCCTGTGCTGACAGTTTTTAGTGATGTTGTTTTTCTTTGGCTTTTTTTAAATTCTTGTAGCATATAGGTAAAAATATAAGGGAAAGCAATCATCATCGTAATGTTTTCTTGATCAATCATCTCCCAAATTTTTACGGGATCGTAATCATGCAAAAAGACGAGCGTATTTCCAGCAACGATACTATATAGCATGTTATTAATCGAACTTAGATGGTAGAGATGATGGACGGCAAGAAAACGTTCATTTTGATGAGCATGGGGATAAGAAAGCATTTCATTAAATGATTCAGAGAAAGTGCGATGGATGAGCTCGCAAGCTTTTGGATTGCCAGTGGTTCCTGAAGTAAAGCAGTAAAATGCTGTATCGTTTTCATTTACGGTTACAGCAGGGGGCGAAGAAGGATAGTTGCCACTAAAGATTTCTTCAAAAGCTGTTGAGGTATCCATTCCTATGCCTACTAATATCGAAGTGGGGAGTAGATCCTTTTTGGGAAGTGCGTTTGCAAATTCTTGGTCATAGAAAAGTATTTTCGGCTTAGATGTATTGAGGATGCCGTCTAATTCATAAGAGGAGTAGGTAAGATTTAAGGGGACAACGATTGCTCCTATGCATAATGCTGCCATCATGATGGTCGGAAAAGGGTGATTGTTTTTACACATGATGGCTACCCGATCACCTTTTTGTATACCGTTTTCCAATAAATAATGTGCCAATTGATTGACTCTTTCGTTATACATTTGAAATGAATAGCGAGTGGACCCACCAACAAAAGCTTCCAAATCAGGTGTTTTTTCAGCACGAATTTTTAACATTGTGTGTAAGGTATTCATCAGATAACCTCATTTCCAAGTTATTTTTTTGCCGTAATGTAAGAACAGTTTTGAAATAGATTACTTTTGTTTACGTATCAAATTGTATTTAAAATGTTTGTCTATTATGTATAATTTTACCTTATACGAACGGACTTGTACAGATTATGTCGCTGCTTTTTGGGCTAAAAATACTTTATAAATAAATGATTTTTGAGCTTGTTTTCGTATTTCGTGTTCAACAAATCCCGATTGCTTTTGTTTTCATTGTGTAAATTTCCATTTCACTGGTGAGTCATGCTGAGATTTGCATTTATTGGACCTTATGCTTTAGTTATAAAGTAACTACGTATGATAAAGGCCTCAACAAAGGTTTACATAACTAAGATGTTTGTAATGAAAGATTATCAGCGTTTGGATCGCTGTGAACTATTTTCATAGATTTGCTATCCCGAATATTGTGCTTCTTTTGCTCTTTTTACATGGTTCCCTCTATAATAGAGGCGGAGGTGTGAGTAGCATGTTAATTTCAGCGACAACCAAACTCTACTATCAAAATCCTTATTGGCGGGAATGTACAGCCACCGTCTTACACCAAGTCACCGATGAATTTCAGAAAAACTGGGTTGCGTTTGATCAAACCATCTTTTATCCAACAGGTGGGGGTCAGCCACACGATACAGGATACATAGGGCAGCATAAGGTACTAGATGTAGAAGATAGAGAGGGCGTGGTCTGGCATCAAATAGAAAGCCCACTCAATTCAGACCAAAAACAGATTCAGATGAGCATTGATTGGGATCGACGCTTCGATCATATGCAGCAGCATGCAGGACAACATATTTTATCCGCAGCCTTTGCTGAGGAGTATCGCGCCTCTACCATCGGCTTTCATTTAGGACAAGAAACCTGTACCATCGATTTGGATATAAAAGAATTAACCGAAGAGATGGCAAAAAAAGTGGAAGCCTATGCAAATCAGATCGTGTTTGAGAATCGTGATATCGTCGCGCGTTTTGTACATGAGGAAGAGCTGGAGAAATATCCGTTACGTAAAAAACCTACTGTTGAAGAAGATATTCGTTTAGTGATTATTCCTGACTTTGACTACAATCCTTGTGGAGGGACGCATCCTAATCGCACTGGTGAAGTAGGTCCAATCCTTATTTTGCAGTGGGAAAAGCATAAGGGGCATATTCGCTTAGAGTTTACGGTAGGAAAACGAACAGTAGAGCGATTGCATGATAAGCATGCCCTGTTAAGACAGGTTAGCCGTCTTCTACAAACAAATGAGGCTGGGTTGCAGGAGGCCCTCTTACGATTACATACGGAGCAAAAGGAACTAGCTGACGAGCTGTTGCAAGTAAAAGAAGCGTTGTTCTCCCATGAGAAGGACATGCTGATTCGTCAAGCAGAACAACTAGCTGACAGAATGTTGATTACGCAACGGTATGAAGAGCGGCCCTTATCTGAGCTACAAAAAATAGCACAGCTTATAACTGGGCAGGAAGCGAATGCAATTGTTCTTTTGATCACAGGTGGTACGAAGCAGCAATTTGTCTGTGCATGTGGAAAAGAGGCAGGTGTTGAGATGAACACGTGGGTAAAGCGTATTCTACCACGAATCGAAGGAAAGGGTGGGGGGAATGCATTGATTGCCCAAGGTGGTGCAGCTTCTACTTATAACTCAGACCAAATTCATACCTATGCACGAGAAGAATTACAGGTTTTGCTAGAAAAATAGGTTATTGAACGCTTTCATAAAAAGCTATACAATAGAAAGTAGTTTTCGATGAAGAAGGTGTAAATTTATGTCAGAAGAACAAGCTCCAAAAAAAATTAGTCTAGCTGAAGCGATGAAACAACGACTAGCTCAGAAAAAACAACAGGCAAGTGACAAGGATTTTCAAAAAGGAAATCAATCAACTAAAGTACTAAAGACGCAAAACAACAAGAAGCCTAACAATCAACGTAGAAGAACAGGCGGCTCATAGGAATTCTAACAATTAAAGCTTGGCATGAGCGAATGGAGAAACGCGGAATGTTTCTTGTTCGCTCTTTTACTTTTGAAGGTAAAGCGTATGGCAATCGTGGATTTCATTTGTATACAGTAGCACCATGTTTTTCTTCGATAAGCAGGTATTGCCGAACCGTTTTGCCATTTAACTATTGTTGAATGTTGTCTAATAAGGTAATATTACAATAATGTAAATGGCATATGGATTAGTTATCAATGACATAAAACAATATAAAGACAGGGGTCTAGTGATTATGAGTCTTTTTCTCTCTGTTCTAGGAACAGTTTTTATGGATGTGAAAGGATTTCCGTTTCAAGCATATGAGGCCAAAAACCGGAATCTAGGGAATGTCCAATTTGTTCATGGCGGAGTAGGACGTAACATTGCTGAAAATCTTGGGAGAGCGGGCTGTCCAACCGCTTTTGTATCGGTACTAGAGACGACCGGTATGGGGCCAGACGTTGAGAATCGTTTGAAAGCAGCAAATGTAAGTACGGATTATTCTCATTATACCAAGCACGGTGGAATGGGAATGTGGATGGTTATTTTGGATGAGACTGGAGAATTACAAGGCTCTATCTCTCAAATGCCAGATTTAAAACAGATGGAACAATTGATCAAGGATAGAGGAGAAGAGATTGTTCAAGCCTCCTCACATATTATTACGGAGTTGGACTTAAATCACGAGATCATTTCTCATATCACGAGCTTAGCCAAAAAGCATAACAAACCAATCTATGGTTTGCCAGCTAATATGGAAATCGTGCTTGAGCATCCAGAGCTACTACATGAGTTTGATTGTTTTGTTTGTAATAATTATGAAGCGGACAAAATTTTTGGTATTGATTTTACCAATATGGAAATTGCGGGTCAATTAGCAGTACTTACTGACTACATGAAGCATTCTGGATTACAGCAAATGGTTATTACATTGGGTGAGAAAGGCTCTGTATTCTATGACAAGAAGACGGGAGCTAAAGGGCATCAGCCTGTATTCCCTGTGAATCTAGTTGATTGCAGCGGTGCTGGGGATGCTTACTTCTCTGGTATTGTCATGGGGCTATCCACTGGTTTAACCCTTCAAGAGGCGGTTATATGCGGTACCAGAGTAGCAGGATGGACAATTGAGTCAACAGAAAGCATCTGCCCTGACTTAATGGAGAAAATTGAACAAAATCAAGAGATGCACGACTTGCTTTTTCGGCATAAATTAGTAGGTCAGGCGTAGGAATAAGGAACTAACCCTTGTGGTTAGTTCTTTTTTTATAGCATCATTTTTTCATAGCTCGTCACCAGTTAAGAGCATTATTTACGATATAATCCATTTGTCGTATTTCCTTCCTAACCATTAGGCATACTGATTAGCAAAAAGGCGATGCCGTGGACAGCGTTAGGAGGCAGGTAAAAGCAATGATTGGTTATCAAGTAAGCTGGGAGGATGGGGGTCAAATTAAAAAGATACTTGATGATTTCTCCATTCCTTATCGTGTAAAAAACCAGGTAGATCAGCTCATTTTTTTATTTCCTCAGTTACCTTTTGGAAAAGATGTGTTTATTCGTGAAATATTTTCGCTATATGCTAGTACGCTTTCTTCCCAAAATAAGCGTGGCTAGCTTTATATTTAATGTTAGCAGGGTTGGGTTTCAGCATAGTGTTGCTGGTTCCCCAACCCTTTTTATATAGGAGTAACATAATCGTAAAAAAGCAGCGAAAAAATTTAATGTAGAAAAAATCCCAAAAAATGAATGAAATTTATCTTTTAAAAGTTTAGTAATACTAAAAAATATGAACTTATTTTTGATTATATATACGTATTACATATTGGATTTGAGCATTTTTAAAATATTTTTTTTCAAATTAAGTGAAACTATTTGGCATGTCTTGAGTCTAAACATAGAAGGGAAAGTTATCCAAAAAAACACAAAGGGTAGCAAATGCTTGCCTGATAAAGACCTTTTAAGGGGACAGGCCTTGTATAGGAACTGAAAGGAGCTACAACATGAAAAAAACAAGTTCGATCCTGTCATTGGTGGTGCTCATGTCAACGGCCATCACACCGAGTGCTTTGGCAAGCCAGCTAAAAGCCCCTGTGCTTGTGGCTAGTAACAAAGATGCATACCGATCCATGGATCAAATGAATCAAGGAACGTATCTCACCGAGAAAATTATGGTGAAGGATACGGCAAAGAAAACAATTGAATTGGAACGGTCGGGGTTGCTTACGTTAGCAAACGAGGCACAAGTTTATCAATTATCTGGCGATTCGCTTGTTCCAAAATCTTTGGCAGATGTGCGTGTCGGTGCGGAAAATGTCAGAGTTTATGTAAATGGACAAAATCAAGTCAATATGTTGGTCCTAGAGGGAGAAACACGTGCCGATCGGATGCGCATAGGATTGTACAATACAGGCTTTGGTTCACTTGATCACACTACGTTCCAAGCAAAGTCAGCGGAGGGCTTGTACCTTATTGATAAAAGAACGAATCAGCAGTTTGAGGTTGCACCTAATCAAGTTGTAAACATTACGAATCAAGGAAACAGTTTAACTGTTAGCGTTAATAATCAAACGCTCGTTTCTATGTCGGAACGTCTTTATGTAGTACCTGCTGATAATAAAGATGGATTGACTGAGGTGCTAAGTCTCAAGCGAGCACAGGGAACACCTAAATATCGAGGTGTGCTGGAAGTTAAACCATCTGTGTCCTTCGGTAAGCTATCTATCATCAATGAATTGTCGCTTGAGCAATATTTGCTTCAAGTCGTACCGAGCGAGATGCCAGCATCCTTCGGGGATGAAGCATTAAAAGCACAGGCAATCGCAGCCCGTACATATGCACTAAGCGACTACTACAGTAATCGTTATGCGGCAAAAGGCTTTCATGTAGATGATAGTACGATGAGCCAGGTTTACAACAATACCCTAGAAAATGCGAAAGTGACGAGAGCAGTAGAGGCAACAGCAGGTCTCATCATGAAGTATCGGGATGAGCTAGTTGATGCACGCTACTTTTCATCATCTGCTGGAGTGGTGGCAGGTCGTCATGAAATTTGGCCTGATCCGATTACACAACAATTTCCAGGAAGCGGTGTACCATATTTGATTCCACAGAGCTTTGTTATGGAATCTCAAAAGAAACAAGGATTTTTGCCAGTAGCCATTTCAAGTGAGGAAGATATGCTTTCGTTTGTCAAAGATTTATCAATCGTGAGCGTAGATTCCCAATCTCCATTTTTCCGCTGGAAGGTTGAGTTATCGAAAGGGGAGCTACAAAATACGATTAATAAAAATCTAGCTGCTCGTGCTGCCGCTGATCCAAATGGAGTATTTATCAGTCATGGCGATGGGAATTTCGTGAAGGGAGCCGTTCCTTCTAGCGGTGTAGGTGACCTATATAATCTTTATGTGAGCAAACGTGGTGAGAATGGAAACATTCAGGAGCTTATTTTGGAAGGAAGCAATGGTACCTTTAAGGTAGTGAAGGATTACAATGTACGTTATTTACTCCGTCCTTCTAAGACCTATACCGGTGGTGGAGATGTCATTCTTCATCGAACCGCGGGTGATTCCTCTCAATATGACGCTAAACTAGCAATGAAGAACTACAGCCTGTTACCATCCGGCTTTGTTGCCTTTGAAGTAAGTCATAATGAGCAAGGCAATCTTCAAAATGTCATCATTTATGGCGGCGGAAATGGTCATGGCGTGGGGATGAGTCAATATGGTGCCTCGACACTTGATAAGCTGGGGCTGCCTGTGGAGCAAATTCTCCAAACCTTCTACCCTAACCACCAATTGGTAAATTTATATCAATCTTAGAATGTTAAACTTTGTTGAACTCTTATGTAAAATGATTCCTACCCATACAAAGATGGCCGTTTGGTCATCTTTTGTTATAGTCTTGATTGCTTGAAATATTAGATTCTCTTTAGTAACTTCCGGCACAGACAAACATATTTCTTTATAGGATAGGTGCTACTTTAGCAGGTTTATGGTAAGATATTTTGGTCGGAAATGCCTCATACTAGGTAGACCGGCCGATAATAGATTAAAAGAGAGGCTTACAAAAAATGAATTGGAAACAATATTCTCTGATAACGTCTCTGTTACTCCTATCTAAATTTTTTTGGTTTAGAATTTTTATCTACGATGACCGTAACCCTTTTCACTTGCTTTGGGCTGAAACAAGCTCTGTTTTGCTAATCGTCGTAATCTTTACCTTGCTTTTTTATAAGCGAAAAACACTGATGTATACGATTGCTAACTTTTTACTGTCTAGCTTTATGCTTGCGATCGTTGTGTATTATTCCTACTATGGAAAAATCATGACCTACCAAGCATTCATGCAAATCGGACAGGTAAAGGACGTTTCTTCTAGTGTTTTTACATTAATTAAACCACAGTATTTTGTCCTTTATCTGGATATAGTTATTTTCTTACTCTGGTATCGCTCCGTGAAAAAGAAAAAACAAGATGCGGTTCAAGCACAGGTGGACATGACTTTGGTCAAGCGTTTAATTTTGACAGCTTGTTCTGTGGTGGTTCTGTTCTCTTTTGAGGGTGTAAAAGCAGAGCGAACAGCCGGCATTCAAAACGAAACAAAAAAAGCCCAGCAACAAGGCTTAATTACCTTTCAAGTGAATAGCTTCTTGAAAGATCAGAAGGTTCCAGTGTGGAATGAGGAATATATAGCACGTATTAAGGAACTAAAGGCTGAACGTGAAAAACAGCAGCCTAAGCAATTATTTGGAGCGGCAAAAGGCAAAAACGTGATGGTTATTCAGATGGAGGCCTTCCAAAACTTTTTGCTTCATAAAAAAATAAACGGTGTTGAAATCACGCCAAATCTTAATGCCTTGATTAAGGAAAGCTATTATTTCCCACACTTTTTCCAACAGGTGGGGCAAGGAAACACCTCGGATGCTGAATTTATTAGCAACACCTCAATTTATCCAGTAGGAACTTCACCGATGTCTGTTTCTTTTGGAGAAAGAGAGATTCCAAGCTTGCCTCGTATGTTAAAGGAACAAGGCTATGCGAGTATGACCTTTCACGTAAATAAGGTAGATTTTTGGAATCGAGATGTAATGTATCCAGGACTGGGCTTTGATAAATATTATGATACCGATTTCTTTGGATATGACGATATTGTTGGACTAGGACCATCTGACGAAATTTTATTCAATAAAACCCTAGGGGTATTGGAGGAGTATCAAAAGCAGAACCGACCGTTCTATTCTCAGATCATTACCTTGTCGGGACATCACCCTTTTGTTATTCCGCAAGAGAAGAATACACTAGCACTACCACCAGCTTGGGAAGGGACAAATGTAGGTAATTACATGCAGGCCCAGCATTACGTAGATAAGCAGCTAGGAGATTTATTTGCGAAAATGAAGCAAAATGGACTCTGGGATAATACAGTTATTGTTCTGTATGGTGATCACTATGGCATTACACAAGATGATCAGGGTAAAGATGGGAAACCGATTATTGAGAGCCTGACAGGACATGTTTACGATAAAGTGGATGCGTTCACGGTTCCACTGATTGTTAAGGTTCCAGGCAATGAAACTGGCAAGACGATGGAAAATATGGGTGGTCAAGTCGATATTATGCCAACTATCGCCAATTTAGTTGGGCTTGATCTTTCAAACACGACATACTTTGGTCAAGACTTGCTCAATACAACCCATAATGTACTGGGCGAACGCTTCTATATGCCAAGTGGTTCCTTTATTAATGATGACATCTTGTTTATTCCTGGTCAGAGTCTGGAAGACGGTTCTGCTACGAATATCAAGACACATGAAGCAGTTGTGGATCTGGTACCGTACAGAAAAATGTATGAAGAGACTCTAGAGCTTCTGTCTATATCTGATGCTTATGTGAATCAATTACCAATGAGAGATTAATCAAGGATTAGCACTCTGAAGGGCCGTTTTTAAAACGGCTCTTTTTGCTATATATGCGGAACAAATAAGGACAGGCTTGCTTTTTTTCGTGTATAATAATGGATATTACACAGATGAAAAGAGGGTTATAATGCGCATTCAATTTCATGGACACTCTTGTGTACAATTAACTCATGGTCAGCATTCCATCATTATTGATCCATTCTTGACAGGAAACCCTATTACAACAAGTAAGCCAGAAGATATAAAAGTAGACTACATTTTGTTAACGCATGGACATGGTGATCATATTGGAGATGCGGTACAGATTGCGAAACAAAATGATGCTACGATTTATTGTATGGTAGAACTGGCCCAATACCTGAACTGGAAAGGTGCCAAAACGGTGGGTTTTAACATTGGAGGAAAAGTTCAGCTACCATTCGGCTATGTAAAAATGACGCAAGCATTTCACAGTACAGGCATTGTTTTTAATGATGAACAACAGATTGTTTATACAGGAATGCCTGCTGGACTGATCATCCAAATGGGAGGTAAAACCCTTTACCATGCAGGAGATACAGGGCTTTTTGGCGATATGAAACTAATTGGTGAGCTACATCAACCAGATATTTCCTTCTTGCCAATAGGTGACCATTTTACAATGGGACCAGAAGATGCTTTACTGGCCGCGGAATGGACTAGAGCGAAAACAGTCGTGCCAATTCACTTTGATACGTTCCCGCCAATTAAACAGGATGGACATGCTTTTGTGAAGGAGTTAGCCAAAAAAGGCATACAGGGCAAAGTAATGCAGCCGGGAGAAAGCTGGGAGATATAATGAATGACCAACAGATAGAAAGTGTTGTTAACCAACTATCCACCCGTCAGCGTGGCATTTTAGGCCAGGAGGAATCACGTAGAACAGCCGTACTTGTTCCATTGATCCGTGATGAACATGGAGAGTGGTCTGTTTTATTTGAGAAGCGTGCTTCCACGTTAAGAAGTCAGGCAGGTGAAATTTGTTTTCCAGGTGGACATATAGAGCAAAGCGATCACAATGAATGGGAAGCAGCTAGACGAGAAACGTCAGAAGAATTGGGGCTTGATCCTGATAAGATCATGTATGCAGGAGATTTAGATATTTTAGTCTTGTCCTCAAGCTTACTAATTTATCCTTATGTTGGGTTTATACATAGGAAAATCTCTGAACTAGCTCCTAACCCAGATGAAGTGGAAGAAGTTTTTACGGTTTCGTTACGAACGCTTTTGGACACGATACCTGATCGCTTTGACATTGATCTACGCTTTGAGCCAGGGGAGGATTTCCCGTATCATCTCATTGCCAATGGGCGAGATTATAAGTGGAGACATGGAAAGCTCCCCGAATATTTTTATGATGCAGATGGCCGGATTATCTGGGGATTAACTGCACGAATTCTACTGCATTTTTTACAATTTTTTCGCAGGTAATCTGCGCAATAAGGACAAATGAAACATAGCGGAAAACCAAGGAAGACATGGTATAAGGGGACAGTGTCCTATAATACCATGTCTACTTTGGTTTGTTATGTCAGAAAAGCAAGAAAAATAATTATAAGATGAATCAGTAGCGTAAGAAATGGCTTGTATGTTATCAATTTATGGTTCTAGTTTTCCCTTTTTTTGCTTATTTAAGGGTAAGGGTACCTCTCTTTTGGATGGTCGTCGTTTTTTTCTGCACATGCATGGCAGCGCTTGGCTTTGTTTACTCTATAAAGAAGAAGGAGGAAAGCAATGAAGGGAAAAAACAGTCTTACGCTACGCTGTGTGCTTACAGTGGTGCTTCTCATGCAGTTGGTATTCACACCTGTCACCGCATTGGCAAGCAAAATGGAAGCAAGCATGGTTGGCCGTCAGATAGATTCGTTGCTTGAAAAGCTTTCGCATGAGGATGTAAGCAAAGGGATGTATGCAGGAATCTCTGTATACAATTTGAATAAGGAAGCCTTCCTATATCAGCATGAGGCAGATAAGAATTTTATTCCAGCATCTAATATGAAACTGTTTATTGCGGCTGCTGCTTTGGAGGAATTAGGTGCTGATTATCAGTTTAAAACCGAAATATATACTGACGGAAAAGTGGAACAAAACGGTGTACTTCAAGGAGATGTAATCATAAAAGGCTACGGTGATCCAACCTTACAAACAACAGATTTTCACCAAATAGCATCTGAATTGAAACAAAAGGGGATCACAGGTATTCATGGTCAGGTGTATGTGGATGAAAGCTATTTCGATGATATACGTCTGGGGCCAGCTTGGATGTGGGATGACGAGGTGTATGCGTATAGCGCACAAATCAGTGGATTATCCTTACATAAAAATAGCATGGAACTAGTGATTACGCCTGCAAAAGAGGTCGGTAAACCAGCTACTGTTAGCATAACACCCATAAATGAGTACGTAAAGGTTATTTCGTCTGTCACAACGACCGATAGCAGGGAGACCCAGATCACTGTTGAACGGACGATTGGACATAATCAACTAATCATGAAGGGCAGTATTGGTAGAGATGCCATTCCTTATAAAGAAAACGTTACCATGGAAGACCCTGCACTGTATGTCGGTGAAATTTTTCAGTCTATCCTACAGTCAGAAGGGATCTTATTGGTTGACAAGAAATCGGTTCAAAAAAAGAGCTTAGTCAAAGGAACACCACTAGTGACTCATTACTCTCGGCCTCTATCAGAAATCATACTGGAATTGAATAAAGATAGTGATAATTTTTATGCAGAGATGCTAACCAAGACATTGGGAGCTATAAAAAAAGGGAAAGGTAGCTGGATTACCGGTACAGAGGCGATTGCTGAGGTGCTACGGGGAGCTAAATTTCCTGGAGCATATGTGCAGGTGGATGGTTCAGGATTGTCGCGTCTTAATTTGATCACACCCAATCAAATGATTGCTCTCCTTCGCTATGTGCAAAAGAAGGAGTATCGAGAAGCATTTGAAGCGAGTTTACCTATTGCCGGCATCGATGGTACATTAAAAAGCCGTATGAGAGAGACCAAAGCAGCTCATACCCTAATAGCCAAAACAGGCTCAATGGGCGGAGTAAACAGCTTATCGGGGTATGTTACAGCTGCGAATGGCGATAAGCTAGCTTTCTCCATCATGATTAATGGAATTTATAAATCAAAGGTTGCAACTCAGCTGCAAGATTCGATTGGGACTGTGCTAGCCGAATATCCTATACTACCGGAACTCCCTGCTGAAGTTTCAACGAATTCGACATATGAGTTAAGCGCCTTGCTTGACCCGTTGTGGGAAGATCCGGCCCTAGCCAATGTGCATGGCAGTATGATCGTTACTTCCTTAGACCGAACAGGGTCAAAAGCCACATTGTATGAGCATCAGGCGGATCGTTTGTTAACACCAGGAACAATTAGTAAGGAGCTTACAAGTATTGGGGCTCTTTTGACCTTGGGAGAGAATTATTCTTTTAAAACAGAAGTATTCCTGTCAAAACCTGCGAATGCAAATGGTGTGGTAGAAGGAGATATCATTGTCAAAGGATACGGTGATCCAACCTTACGTGCAGATCATCAAAATGATGAGGAACAAGGGCCTACATTAGAACAATTAGTTGGTTTTTTACTAGATAAAGGAATTACACAGGTCAATGGCAATATTCTGGTTGATCAGAGCTATTTTGACCATCAGTTAGTAGGTATGGGCTGGCCGTGGGATACAGAGAAGCAACTTGCAAAAATCAGCGCTCTTACAAGTGAAGCTGGAAAGGTAAAGCTTACCTATAAGCCTGGATTAAAAATTGGCGATCCAGTAATCTTTGATATGTGGCCAAAAACCAATTACGTTGTCATCTATCAAAAGGCGTCCACTGTCGGTAAAGGAGCACAGCAAACCTTTCAGTTGAAAAAAGAACGATCTAAAAATATTTTTCATTTTCTTGGAGAATTGCCAATGAGTACTAAAGAGCGGAAGGAGCTTGTTTCGGTAGAGGAACCGGCTCTTTATTCAGGAGTATTATTTCTACAGAAAATGAAGGATGCTGGTATCAAGATATCGCCTACTAGTGAAGTGCTTTTGGGACAAGTGACACGAGAGGCAATTAAGCTAGGTGAAGTGCGATCCATGGTACTGCAAGATATCCTGACCCTGCAGAATAAAAATGATGATCACCTGATTGCAGAAATGGTCAATAAAACGATAGGAGCAAGCAAAGCGGGCAAGGGAACGACTGAGGCAGGGGTAGCAGCTACACAGGAGATTCTAAAAGCCTGGGGGGTAAATACTAGCTACGACATTCTTGATGCTTCAGGAGTGACTCGCTATAATTTATTGTCAGCTCGGCAACTAAACGATGCATTACTTACATTAGCTGGACAAAAGGAATATCCATTATATTATAACTCCCTACCCATCGCTGGTGTGGATGGGACACTGAAAAACAGGTTAAAACGCACAGATGCTCAAGGCAATCTGCGGGCATTGAGCAGCCAATCACAGGGTGTGTCTAGTATAAGCGGTTATATTACTACGAAAAAGAATGAACGTCTAGCTGTAACGATTATTCTCAATGGACATATCCGTTCTTCAGAAAAAATGAGCAAATGGGAGGATAAAGTCTTTGAATTACTAGCTTCTTATCAAGAATAACGAAAGGGCTTCTAAAGAAATTCTACTATCGAGGTGGAATTTTTTTAGAAGCTGAAAAGGGCAACGAAGAGTAGCCAAGCTCAGCAATAGAGCTTGGCTTTTCGGCACATGTAAAGTGTTTTTTTCCATTCATTCTTCACAAATGAAGCCACTTCTTTTGTATTCATTTTCTTATACAGGCTTTTTCGCAGAAAACGTTCAAACATGTGGGGAAACGAAAGGTCAATATAAAGAAGCCCTAATTCATGAGACTGTAGTGGATTTTGCTGTTGATACGCCTGTAAAAAGGACTCAAAGCGTGAGGGACAAAAGGTTTTATGCTTGCGCATGATCATAAAGTGCATACGGGAAATATCCTTGGAAACAAAATCGTGTCGGATATCTTCCCAGTCGATGAGATAAGGAGTGCTTTTCTGAAACATGGTGTTTCGAGGATGATAATCGCCATGACATAGATAATGCTGTTCATCTGGGTACGATTTCCATTCGTGATAAAAAGAGTTAGCAAGTAGCTTTTGATAGGCCCATTCGGCACGTGAGCTAAACCGTTTACAATAACGTATAATCCACTTGATTTTAGGAGAATCAGAACGTAGATGCTTCTTATACCACTGATCGATATGTCTTTTATCCGCTTGATACTCATTTTCCCAGTCTAAGGCCCCCATGGCTCTACAGTCAGCCGGGGGAGAAAATCCTAAGGAACGGTGATGAAACCGACCGATAAGTTTACCCAGCTTTAAAATGTTTTCCAAGGAGGAAACAGTGGGACTTTTTCCTTTAATCCACTCCTGTAAAATGTATCGTTTGTTTTCGAATGTGAAATATGGCCGTCCGTTTACTGTTAGATATTCACGGGGGATCAAAATTTTTTTTTCATGCAGATGCTGTTGAGCTGCACGGATGTAACGCATACGGCTCTCTTGCTCTTCCTTTCCTTTCAGAAGATAGATGCCTTGGTCGGTTATGATTTTACTTACATGCACAGTTGAAATTCTACTTAAATTTTTACTTGAACGTATTGTCAAGCCAAAATGCTTTTTAACCTGATTGGCAAGTAGCTTGTTCATGAGAATGCTCACATCCTCTATGTCATTATCTTTTCAGTCTATGACACATATGAAAAGTTGTGTACCTGTACCTACATGAATCTGCATAACCAAGCCTCAAAAATTAGAGTGTCAGATACTGGGAGATAGGGTGTGATTGTCTGAAGGAAAACAGGCTATTTTCTTGGTTTGACAACGGTATGTCCTCATCATACAATGATGCATATAAATGCAAAGCGGCCCACATTTACATGAAGAGCCGACTTCGGGAAGGAGATGTGGCTGATGAATCGTGCACTAGTTGTTATTGATTATACGGTTGACTTTGTGGCGGACGAGGGAGCATTAACATGCGGAGCACCTGGACAAGCTATTGAGAATCGCATACGTTCGTTAATAGAAGAATTTCTGCAAAACGGGGATGAGATTATCATGGCTGTTGATCTTCATGAGGAGAATGATCCTGACCATCCGGAGACAAAATTATATCCTCCTCATAATATTCGTGGAACACATGGCCGCGATCTTTATGGAGAGATTCAAACGATTTACGAACAAAATAAAGAACATATTTTCTGGATGGATAAAACAAGATACAGTTCTTTTGCAGGAACCGACTTGGATATTCGCCTGCGGGCAAAAGGCATTACGGAAGTGCATTTGACTGGTGTATGCACGGATATTTGTGTACTTCATACGGCAGTTGATGCCTATAACCGTGGATATCAAGTGGTTATTCATGAGGATGCCGTGCAAAGCTTTTCGGCTGCAGGGCACCAATGGGCCTTGCAACACTTCAAGAATGCGATGGGTGCTACCGTCGTGTCAAAATAAAGGAGCTGCCAGCTGTGAACTATGAGAATTTGACGTTACATACGGACAAATATCAGATCAACATGATGTATGCTCATTGGAAAAATGGTACACACAATCAAATTCGTGTTTTTGAGGCTTATTTCCGAAAACTTCCTTTTGGAAATGGCTTTGCTGTGTTTGCCGGATTACAACGGGTTATTGAATATATTGACAATCTGCACTTTACGAAACAAGAGCTGGAGTATTTGGCTGAGCAGGAAGAAAATTATGAGCCTGCTTTCTTAGAGGAGCTAGCAAAATTGCGTTTTACAGGTCAGCTTCGTTGTATGGCTGAGGGCACTATCATTTTCCCAAATGAGCCATTGATACAGGTAGAAGCTCGTGTCTTTGAAGCACAATTAATTGAAACCGCCATTCTAAACTTTATCAACTACCAGATTTTAATCGCGACAAAAGCGGCACGTATTCGTTTAATCGCTCCAAATGAAACTTTGCTGGAGTTTGGAACAAGACGAGCACAAGAAGCAGACGCCGCCGTATGGGGGGCACGCGCGGCCTATTTGGCGGGTTTTGATGCCACATCAAACATGCGGGCTGGTATGTTGTTTAAAATTCCTACAAAGGGTACGCACGCGCATTCGTGGGTACAGGACCATGCTACAGAGGAGGAAGCGTTTGAGAAATTTGCAAAGGCTCTTCCGGAAAATGTGGTTTTGCTTGTTGATACATATGATACGTTAAAAAGCGGAGTACCGAACGCCATAAAGGTGGGAGAAAAGCTGCGCAAAGAAGGAAAGCAATTAAAAGGCATTCGGCTAGATAGTGGGGATATTGCTTATTTGTCGAGAAAAGCCCGCAAGATGCTAGACGATGCAGGTTTTCCGGAGGTTGCGATTATAGCATCCAACGATTTAGATGAGAATGTGATATTCAATCTAAAAATGCAAGGAGCTCAGATTGATACCTGGGGTGTGGGAACCAAGCTCATCACAGCGGAGGATAATCCTGCATTAGGTGGAGTATATAAGGTGGTAGCTAAGAAAGAAGAAGATCACTACATCCCGACGATTAAAATCTCAGGAAATCCAGAAAAAATTACGACTCCAGGGAACAAACGTGTATATCGAGTAATTAACAAGGATACGGGTAAGGCTGAAGGAGATTATATCGCAATGGCAGAAGAACAGGTCCATGGCCTGCCGCGTATTATGCTATTTGATCCAGTTCACGTTTACCTTCATAAATTCGTGGAGAACTACGAGGCAATCGAATTGTTGCAAACGATCTATGAAGATGGAGTCTTAGTGTATCAGTCTCCTACTCTTGAGGAGACTAAAGAATATCATAAACAACAGTATCAACTGTTCTGGGATGAATATCTGCGTAAATTAAATCCGGAGAGGTACCCAGTTGATTTAAGTCAATTAGTATGGGACACCAAAATGAATCTCATTTCGCAGCATAAACAAAAATAATGGAAATAGATAAGAGGGCGTTCGATTAACCGAGCGCCCTCTTCATTTGTTGAAGTGCATGGTGGTAACTGCTGGTGATGATTTTCTTACTGCTCATTATGGTCTGATTGGTCAGCCTTTTTAGGTTGGTGGGGAAGATCAATGGTAATCGTAGTCCCTTTACCTAATTTACTTTCTATTTGCATTTCACCACCATGATTGCTCACAAGGCGCATTGTAATAGGCAGGCCTAAACCAGTCCCGCCTTCTTTTACAGAGAAGAAAGGGTCCATCACACGAGATAGATATTCTTCAGGGATACCATTTCCGGTATCAATAATGCGAATGCGTACGCCTGATGTTGTTTCCGTGCAGACAACTTTTAGTTGTCCTCCCTGTGGCATTGCCTCCATGCTATTTTTCATTAAATTTAACAGGACTTGCTTCATTTGCTCCTGATCAACATAAAGCGAAATGGTTGGAGGACAAATAAATTTCATTTCAATTCCATGCAGAAGAGCTTCCCCCTTCGTTAAGGTAAAAATAGAGTTCAATAGCTCTAAGGCAGGAATTTCACGATTTATAGGTGTTGAGGGTTTTGACAAAAGTAACATTTCCGTAACGATTTTGTTCACACGCTCTATCTCTTGCAGGACAAGTGATAGGTGATATTTTTTACGTTCTTCTTTTGTTAGCTTTTGTTGTAGCAATTGAATAAATCCATAGATTACTGTTAGAGGGTTACGAATTTCATGAGCGGCACCAGCAGCTAATTGTCCGACCAAGGCTAGTTTTTCGGATTGGTTAATATATTGTTGTACCTGTTCTTGTTCGGTAATGTCGGATAAAACAACCATCCACCCCATATTTCCTTGATCATTATCACGTAAAGGAACGTAGGAAACGAGACCAAGGAAAGGAGAGTTATTTTTATGTAATAGCTCCATTTTTTGATTCTCAAACCAAACGGAATTACAATCCATGCTTGGATCATCTTTTGATACCCAGACTTGCGGAGTCACTGTACGCGGATATGATTCTTCATCTAGCTGTACTAATTCTAAGGCCTTGCGGTTAATATAAACTTCACCAGTAACAAAATGGCGGGTAATGATCCCTACAGGCAAGGAATCAAGAATTTGCTCTCGAACATGCTTCTCTTGGGCCAAAATTTGATTTTGGCGTTCTCCTTGTTGAAAAAGGAGAGAAATATTGCGTGACATCTTGTTACATTCTTGTGCTAGTTCATAAAATTCATCGCGTACACTGTACGTAATTTGCTGACCGAAAGTTCCATTCGAAACCTCACGCATCTGTCTTAGGAGCGAGCGAATCGGGCGCATTAGTTCTCTTCGGAAGTAGAGGGTACAAAATAAGCCGAACAAAATAGAGGCTACCGAAATGGTATATGTAATAATGAGTGAAAATTTTAGACGTTTGCTGCTGTTTAGCACTTCTTCTGATGTTTTCGATTCAATCGTTCGTAAGGATAGACTGACGAACTTCTCTAGGTAAGCGATTTTAGGGTCAACCTCTGTTGTTAAGACGAAGGTAACAGCGTCTACGTTGTTGGCTTTCAGTAATGGATCAACTTTATTTAGGAAAATAAGATCTAATTCATGAATAAGGTCGATGATTTGGAAAAATTCCTTGTTTTCCTCATTTCGTTTCAACATTGTGAACGTATCTCGCATCTCAAAAACGGTATAATATTTTTCCAGATAGTTCGGTTCACGTGTTGATACGTACATTTGTAAGGCAAACATTTTCGTATACAATTGATTTTTTAGTTCTAATAAAGCATTGGTTTGTGGAACAACCTTTTGCGTTAAATGAGATTCCTCAGAGGTTACCTTGGTGATCTGATAACTATTCAGAATTGCAACGGAGCCAATGAGAAGCATCATCACAAAGTAACTTAACATCATTTTCATCTGAAATCCCATGTTGCGAAAAGGGGACATTAATATCCCTCCTAAGCCATGATCAATGGGCATTGGCTCGTTTTAGATTTTCTATGGTACGATTCATTTCTAGTTGGACGGAAAGAGGAACCATCTTTCCATAAGGACCCAAGCAATTTACATTCTCATTGAGCCCATACAATACAGTGCCACTTTCAAGTCTTTTTTGAAGATATTGTTCAATTAAGGTCGTATACACTTGCTCTACGTCTTGCACGAGGCTAGAAATTACATGGTTCGGCGCTAAGAAACGCTGATCACTAATATATCCAATAGCAAGGACATTTTGTTTTTGCACCTCATTGATTACTTGTAAATTAATACTATCACCTGCAGAGTAAATCACATCAGCTTTATGCTCAGTCATCAAATTCCGAGCGGCTTTGACGGCGGCCTTTGTATCATTGTAATCTGGAATAAACCTGATTAAAGCTTTTGCAGAAGGGTCTGTTTCTTTCACTCCACGCACTAATCCCTTCGCAAGAGGCCTATCATTAGGCATATCTGCAACGATAAAGCCTACAGTCTTCGTTTTGGACATCAGGGTAGCCAGCTTGCCAATAAGATAACCGGCTGGTTCCATATCAAATTGAATGACTGTTTGATTTGGATGACTGGCTGTTCCGTTAAGAGTGACAAACCTTGTATGTGGATACATGGCGGCTACCTCTGTAAAGGGTTCAGAGAAAACGATTCCGTGACCCATGATTAAATCATATCCTGACTCTGCCAGATTGGATGCGACTGCCTTAATTTTATGTCTATCCACTTCCTGAACGATCTCTAGATCAAAATGATACTTGTCCTGTAGCTTATACATAGTCTGCAGGGCTGCACTATTCCAAGCTTGATCGAAAGTAGGACCCTCTAAAAGTAAAGCAATTTGATGTTCGGCTACATTTTTTCGTGTGAACCCTTGGATTTGTTTCATATTTAATAGAAACTGAAAGGTTAGGAGCAAAAGTAACCAGATTACCAAAGCTCCAATAATGTAGACGAAACCCTTGGATTGTTCGGTCACTTCATTTCCTCCCATAGGTGACATATACCATATTTGAACATTAGTTCCCATTTGCAAGATTCGACAAATAATAACAATTTCCTGCTTGGTTTAATCATACATATTAATAACATAAAATATGTTTTTTTGAAATAAGTAAATTTTATCCTCTGAAAGTATAAATTGTAATAAAAACGAGTGATAGGCTAAATGATACAAATATAGCAGGAAAATAGACATATTGAAATGAAATTTTGTAATGACAGTGAATTTTAAATGATCTGAGAAAAAAGCAGGAGTTTTTCTTTAAAAACCGAATCCAAATTAAATAAGGGGGAGATAACACAGCATGTTACAATCTAAGGATTTTCCGTATGAACGAATTGATATGTCCCAATTGAAAGAAGAATTTACTGAACAATTGAATAATTTTACAGAAATAAGTACGTATGAACAAGAAGAAGCAACCATAGCTACTATACTTGCCTTACAGCGAAAATTCCTAACCGCATGGAGCATCGCTAGCAATCGTTTTTGCATAAACACGGAAGATGATTTTTATAAGAAAGAACAAGAATTTTATGATGAGCAGGTTCCTTACTTTGATGAGTGGAAGAACGAATACTATCGTGCAATTTTACATTCCCGCCACAGAGAGAAGCATGAGCAAAAGTGGGGGAAGGTTTATTTTACCTTGGCAGAAAAGCAAATGAGCACCTTCTCTCCAGATGTTCTTTATGATTTGCAGGAGGAGAATAAATATTGTAGCGAATATGTAAAATTGCTAGCCAGTGCTAAGGTTGAATTTGATGGCAAGGAACTATCCTTACCCGAACTAGGCCCATATCAGCAATCAACCGATCGGGATATTCGTAAAAAATCCATTGATGCAAAATATCAATATATGAAAGATCATGAAGCAGAACTAGACCACATATTTGACAAGCTTGTTAAAATCAGAACAACTATCGCACATAAACTGGGCTTCCCATCCTTCGTGGAGCTAGGCTATGCTCGTATGCAACGAATTGACTATAACCAAGAGATGGTTAGCGTATTCCGTGAACAAGTGAAAAAGCAGATTGTACCAGCCGTGAACCGCCTTAAAGAACGTCAGCGACAACACATTGGAGTCTCGACGTTAACTTATTATGATGATCCTTTGTTGTTTCCTTCTGGAAATCCAGTCCCAAAAGGGGGGCCGGAATGGATCTTAGAAAACGGAAAAAGAATGTATAAGGAGCTATCTCCTGAGACGAACGAATTTTTCAAAATGATGGTAGATAGAGGATTGCTTGATGTGTATAGCAGAAAAGGCAAGGCAACAGGTGGCTACTGTGACTATTTTCAGGAGCAAAAAGTCCCGTTTATTTTTGCCAACTTTAATGGAACTTCCCATGATGTTGTTGTACTAACACATGAGGTAGGTCATGCCTTCCAAGCTTATTCTAGCAGGCACATTCCCATGCCAGAATGCATCTTTCCAACTAGTGAATCAGCCGAGATTCATTCCATGAGTATGGAATTTTTAACCTGGCCATGGATGTCTCTCTTTTTTAAAGAGGATGCCGAGAAATTTAAATATGAGCATGTACATGATAGTCTTTCCTCCATTCTATATATTTGCATGGTGGATGAATACCAGCATTATGTTTACGAAAACCACACAGCAAGCCCCGAGGATCGTAAACAAGCATGGAGGCAGCTAGAACGGGAGTACCGTCCTTACTACAACTTTGAAGAAAATGATTATTTAGAGCGTGGAAATTACTGGCATCAGCAGCGCCATATCTTCAAGTATCCCTTTTATTATATTGATTATGGTCTTGCTCAAATTTGTGCCTTCCAGTTTTGGCAATTAGCAAATAAAGATCGAGACCAAGCATGGAAAAACTACTTGCGTATTTGCGAAGTAGGAGGCAGCAAAAGCTTTACGGAGATCGTCGAGCTGGCAGAGCTGCGCTCCCCATTTACAGCAGGCTGTCTAGATTCAGTGGTTAAGGACATTGTAGATTGGTTAGAACAAGCTGATTATGAAAAAATGTAAGAATGTAGCGGGGAATAAATAGAAAGATCGGGTGTACGCGACAAGCTAATACGTACGCCCGATCATCCGCATTTCACACATTCAGGATTTTAACCTCATAGTAATAAGCTTTGCTTGTAAGTAATCAATCAGATCTTAGCTTTTAGGTGCTGCTAGTCTTTCTATCTCCTCACTCACCACGAAAGCAAGATCATCATTTTCATACATGGATAGCATAGCAAGCAGTGTATCATTTTCAATCGTGCCGGCTTCTTCCTTGGGAACGGTCAACTCCATGATTTGGTCAAGCAATGGATTTTGACCTTGCTTGGGATACGCTCTCTGATATAGCTCATGTGGATCAAGTCCATGATTGATGCACCATTGTGCAAAAACTAGAATCATCATATGTTCATCATGCTGATATTGTCGGATAATCTGTTCCTCAATTTCTTTACGGCTCATTTTCCTTCTCCTTTACATTACACTTCTACTTGGACAAGACGTCCATCAGGCAAACGAATGACATACTCTTTGCATACGAGTGCCGCTTTACAGCAAGGGCTTTTATCTTTTTTACGCGCCTTTTTTAAAATGTCTGCCTTTCTGCCGCACTCAGAGCAGTATGTCTGAAATCCTTCCAGCATTTTAACCGCAAATAAGGGAGCTCCTATACGTTTACATTCGGCTACGAACTCTGGTGTTCCATCCGCAAAGGGCTTGTTTTGCAAGCACAGATGGTAATGAGCCAGCTCATGCTTGAGCGTGGCGATGACATGCTGGGCGCCAAATTGATTGTATTGCCACAGGCTTTGTACAATTTTAATAGGCTTTTGATAGGTTCGCTCAAATATAAAGCTTCCTGCAGCATCCTTTACTGATTTATCCCATTCGATAGGAATCTTACAAGGGCGGCCAAAATAATGAAGGCTTAATTGATTGCCAATTTGATACAATTCCGTGGAGGAAGAAGTATCAATTCTCCAAATAGCTCGCTCTTGAAAGCTATCAGAGAGTGATAACGTTTGTTGTTTTTCTTTTGTGAAACGTTTTATTTGCTGAATAAATTCATACACGTCCTGATAGGAGAGCTTCTCCAGCTCCAATTCACGTTTTGGGTCCACAACAAAAAGGTGGGCGTATAAATATTTTAACATGAGGGCAGTTGGTTTTTGTTTACTATTCATATCTCTATTGTAGCGAGAGAAAAACAAAGATGGCAAGAAAAAATCGCTAGATATAAAGACCAGGTATTTACAGTTCTTTGGATTACATTAGAAGACGTTTTCATGTAAAATGTTTAGAAGAAAAATGAATAATGTGATAAGTCTGTTGTTATTTATAAGTAAAATTATTACGTAGAAGGGAGAAAGTCTGTATGAGCAAGAAATACTTTAGTCTAGATGAAGCGAATCAATATATCCCGTTTCTAGAAAAAGAACTCCTCTTTTTACGAGATCAAAAGCGCGAAATTTCTGAGAAATATCACCGCTTGCAAATTGTCAAAAGTCATGTTGACCATATTGGGATTAATGACTTTGCCGATCATGAGGTTTTTGAATTAGAATGTCAGATAGAGTTTTTGCATATGGAATATTCCATGCATGCTGAAGCGATCGAAAGACATGGCATGAAGGTTAAAGAGATAGAGCTTGGGTTAGTGGATTTTCCGGCCATTCTAGATGGAGTAGAGGTATACCTCTGTTGGAAGCTAGGAGAGGGGAGTGTTAGCCACTATCATGGGATGGAAGAAGGCTTTCTCGGTAGAAGAAAAATCTCGTAGCTTCTACACATCTTCTTTTTCGCCTATGGCCAGAAGCATTTTTATAATACGAACGAACGAGGGATGAGCGGAGGTAAAATGCTTGTCCCTTTCTTTTATAGCTTTCGATTACGGTTCTTTTCATAGACACAAGACTAGCAATGTTTTTGCAGTTTAGAGAAAGCTGATTGCAAGAAAATGGATATACAGGGGCGAATGTAAGAGGAGGATGTTTTTTAGTAGACAATAAAGGATTGTAAAGCTGGAGAGGGAAAACAATGCAAACTGAGTTGGCCACGTTTTCATTTCTGATGAATCAAGTAAAAGACATTATCTTCTTGATAAAGGTAACGGCAGATCAGCAATTCGTTGTGTTACAGGTAAATGAAGCATTTTTAGAAGCTACTGGATATGAATATGATGAAGTTGTTGGAAAACCCATACAAGCCTCTTTCAAAGAAGAAGCAATGCTTTTTTCTGTGGATAAATGTTTTGAAGCCGTACAACAGCAATCTACGGTCGAATATGAAGAAAGTCTGAACGCTCCGCTTGGTACCTCTACTTACGAAATTGCCCTACATCCCATTCAGCATGCAAACTCAACTCAATTTGTAGTTGGGATAGTACGCAATATTACAGAACGTAAGCTTGTGGAAGAGAAGCAGAGTAAATCTGAGAAGCTATGGGTAGTTGGTCAGCTCTCAGCTGCCATTGCTCATGAATTACGTAATCCCTTAACTTCTTTAAAGGGTTTTCTTAAATTAATGGAGAAGCAAATGGAAAACAGAGATGAGAGGATACAAAAGTATCTGCAAATCATGGGAGGAGAATTCGAACGAATCGAGCAGATTGTTGATGGATTTATGCAGTTGTCTTTGCCTGAACCAATACAACGTGACTATCTATATCTTCCAAGTCTTGTAGAGGAAGCAATAGAGCTTTTTTATGAAGAAAATCAATCTCTGTTCCTAGATATCCACATTGAGTTTCATTTCTATGGAGAAATACCCTTGATTAGCTGCGATCGAGATTTAATGAAGCGAGTTTTACTGCACTTGTTCATGAATGCAGCCGAGTCAATGCCTGGTGGGGGAGATATTTTTCTGACAGTGTATGTAAACGAGCTAGAGGTATGCATAGCAATCGTGGATGAAGGTATCGGGATTGAAGAAGAACGCTTGCATCGATTAGGAGAACCCTTTTATTCGACGAAGGAAAAAGGAACAGGACTGGGACTTACTATGTGTTATCAAGTAGTGAAACAGCATCAGGGAAGAATCATGATTCATAGTCAGGAAAATGAAGGGACGATTGTCACTGTTGCCCTCCCCATTCATCCTTTCTAAAAATCTTTTTGGAGACACAGTTATTTTTCGGTAGGAAACGGGGATAAAAGGCCCGATACGGCTCATACGTATAGAAAATGAGTTTGAACAATAATAATTTCATCAGACATCTAGGGGGAGTCGTACATGAATAAAGGATGTACATTACGAGTTGGAGATTGCGTTGGATTAATAGCGCCGGCAAGTCCAGTTGAGGGGTATCGGGTAGAGAAGGCGATATGCGAGGTAGAAGCTATGGGATTGCGTGTTAAGGTAGGGCCTAGTAGCTATCGTTCCTTTGGTGGTTATTTAAGTGATACACCAGAAAATAGGGCTTGTGAGTTGGAAGCGATGTTTCGTGATCCTGAGGTGAGAGCGATTTGGTGTCTTCGAGGAGGCTATGGTACACCACAGCTTTTAGACTTATTGGATTACTCGATTATAGCAGAGAATCCGAAGCTATTTATTGGCTATAGTGATATTACAGCGTTGCATACGGCATTTATGCAGGAGGCTTGCTTAGCTACTCTGCATGGTCCCATGGCAGCAGTAGAACCGGTTAATGGCTTTGACCCCCTTTCCAAAGAGTACTTAGAACGGATATTCTTTTGCGCAGAGCCGTTGGGTGAAATCGTTAATCCACCTGGTATAGCTGCTCGTTGCCTTGTGCCAGGTACGGCTTCTGGCACTATAGTTGGCGGGAATCTTAGCTTAATTTGTACGACGCTAGGAACAGCATACGAGCTTGATACGACGGATAAAATATTATTTTTAGAAGATATAGATGAAGAGCCATATCAAGTGGATCGCATGTTAACTCAGTTAGCTTTAGCAGGTAAATTTTCCGATGCGAGCGCAATTATCTTAGGCTCCTGGGAGGCCTGTGCCACAAAAGAGGGGAAAGAAAGCTTTACGGTCGAGGAGGTTTTTGAAAGAATCATTGTTCCTTTTCAGAAACCTACGCTAGCTAATATGCAAATCGGTCACGATCCAACTAACCTCCCGTTACCCTTAGGCGTGAGAGGTACGGTTATCGCTCATGAAGGAATACTTTGTGTGGAGGAAAGTTTAACGATAGAATGA
The DNA here is from genome assembly GCF_010748895.1 of Brevibacillus sp. 7WMA2. Classification (NCBI taxonomy): domain Bacteria; kingdom Bacillati; phylum Bacillota; class Bacilli; order Caryophanales; family Paenibacillaceae; genus Brevibacillus; species Brevibacillus sp. 7WMA2. The sequence continues at coordinate 1,713,106 of NZ_CP048799.1, read as the reverse complement.
GGATTGTGATAATTTAGCTATGATATATAAGAAGGATAGGGTATAATACGAAAGGCGTCTCTTTTGATGCCCGTCCAACTATCTCTTACATAACTGGAGGGACACGAACATGAGTGTACATATCGAAGCTAAAGAAGGCCAAATTGCAGAATCTATCTTATTACCAGGTGACCCGTTGCGTGCCAAATACATTGCTGAAACATTCTTGGAAAACCCAGAGTGCTTTAATAATGTTCGCGGTATGCTAGGATTTACAGGTACTTATAAAGGAAAACGCGTGTCTGTTATGGGAACTGGAATGGGTGTACCATCTATTTCTATCTATGTTCATGAATTAATTAACTCTTATGGCGTGAAAAATTTGGTTCGCGTAGGCACATGCGGTGCGATCCAAAAAGACGTAAAGGTTAGAGATATTATCATTGCGATGTCTTCCTCTTCTGACTCTGCCGTAAACAAAGTGCGTTTTAACAATATCGATTATGCACCAACAGCTAACTTTGACTTGTTGAAAAAAGCATATGACGTAGCTACTGAACGTAACATGCCGACTAGGGTTGGTAACGTATTTACAAGTGATTCGTTCTACAATGATGATACAACTCGCTTGCCAAAATTGGCTGAATACGGCGTCCTAGCGGTTGAAATGGAAACAACTGCTCTGTACACAATCGCAGCTAAATTTGGTGCTCGCGCATTGTCTGTCCTTACGGTGAGTGATCATATTTTGACAGGTGAAGAAACAACAGCTATGGAGCGTCAAACCACCTTTAACCAAATGATTGAAGTTGCATTGGAAGCTATTATTGCAGAAGCGTAAGTAACTGCTTCTACTTGTCCTGCCTATGAATTAGGCGGGACAATTTTTTTATGGAAAAAGGTTTCAAACTTCATTAAAACGGTTACAAACAGGTTGTGGAGTTTAATTCAATAGGGAGATGGTCATTGTTGATAGCTCAATTATTAGAGCAAACCGAGCGTGCAGAGAAACAATTGGAACGTATTCGTCACAGGCTTTTAGGCATTCATCAACGACTGGATAGTACTGAAAACCGTTTGTCGAAGATTCGGAGTCAACTAGTAACCATCGACCGGCGTTTAACTAACATTCAAAAAGGCTGTAGTTAACTTATTCAAATTCCACAAAATGAAGCCTTATCTTCCAAAGAGATAGGGCTTTCTACTTTTATGGAGCGAATCCGAAGCAAGTATGGGATGAGCCTTGAAGGATTGCACATGTTCAGCAGGAGAAATACACATGATTAATGTGTTGGCTTTGGGCTAGAATCGAGAGTGGATCAGCCTTTGGTAAAAATACTAGAAATAAAATAGCCATGATCCGTTTAAGCTGCTTTAGATGGCTTTGGATTTTATAGGGACCTAGAAGTTGGGTCTTTTTTTGTGCAGGAAAAAGGCTCACGGCTTGTATGCTTGTACGGTTCCAAAGAAATGACCTTTAAATATATTACTAGTATATGGAAAACATTTGTAAATTTTTTATTGTCAGTATTATTTTGTTATAGAGAGGAGTTATAAAATGGGACTTTGTCGATTTTTTTGGAGATTTTTTGGTGGCAATCCTTATATTCCTCCTTTGAGAAATGCATGCAACAGGTTCCACAATGTAGATACGAATATTACAACAACAGCAGGTGAAATTGTTGTTTTTGTAGTAGAAGTAGGAAGCGATTTTATGAGAGGGATTGATGCAAACAATCATATTGTGCTGGTACCCTATTCAGCAGTGTTAGCGGTTCGAGTAGCTGACTAACGAAAACAATGAAAAATATTCTCTTGTAAGAGAGGGGTACAGCCATGTTTAGAAAAGAACTAGAAGAATATATAGGCTTTGAGGTACAGATTCATGTGCTACAGCGGATTATTTATGGCATCCTGCGAGAGGTGACGAATGCTACGGTAACGGTCAGGATACTAAATGGTCCTGATTATAGTGAGTACGAGGATGTAGAAGTACCTATGTTAAATATTTCTTACGTAACCATTCCCTAGCTCTTGAAACACATTCAACATCACATGCCTTTCGTATCAGAGCGATTGGTGCCATCGTATAGAAGCTGTTTTTATCTTGGCAGTATAAAAGATGCAGGGCAATATAAAGCTGGAAACACTCGCGCAGTTGGCGGGTGTTTTTTTAGATCGGAAAAATCTTGCCGAACCAATTTATCGAGGCGTGATTTCAAATAACCTTGTCCATCATTTCAAAACACAAAAGTGAGCTTCGCAACCAAAAGCCACAACATGCAGGAAAGGTATTGTTTTGGATGTTTTTAAACAAAAATATCTGAAAAGTATAATATGTATTGATTTTATAAATATTTTTATTTACAATGTCTGTAAGTCATCTGTTGGGATTTTTTTCAAAAAATTATAAATTTACCAAATGAAAAGGAGGATCGCGTATAATCTGCTCTTTTTAGTAACAAATGAAAGGGTAAATACATGAGGGAGGGAATTAGTATGAAGAACTGGGTCCAAGTAAGAATAGCAAGACCAACGGATAAATATGAAGAGGTTATCAGCTTTTATGAAACAGGTCTAGGGCTAAAACGGATTGGGAGCTTTGAAAACCATGAAGGTTATGATGGGATCATGTTTGGCTTACCTGATGCAGAATATCATTTAGAATTTACCAGACATGTGAATGGAAGTCCTTGCCCAGCTCCAACCAAAGACAATCTGCTGGTATTTTACATGCCTGATATAAATGAAATTCAGAAAATTACCACTAGATTGCACTCAATGGGCTATGACCCAGTTGAGCCAGAGAATCCTTATTGGAAAGAAAAAGGAACTACTATAGAAGATCCTGATGGATGGAGAATTGTATTCATGAATGCGGCGGAGTAAGAGATTTTAGATAAAGACACCTTGATTTCAACTTCCCCCAACAGTAACAACGAAGCATTCAACCACTAACAGCGATGAACAACAAGATGTTCAACTTTTTCATACTTGGCATTCCGCGGGTGCCTGCATACTGCCTATGCTTTGTAGAATTAGGCAAGCCTGTTAGAAACATATGTTTCAACAGGCTTTTTTTATAAAAACATGCTCTGATGCTGAATTTTCTAGCTACATACAAAGGAACTCTCGCCATCAATCTTTTATGTGACAAGAATAAATGATAATGATTTTCAATAATGTATAGAGGAGGTGAATGACCCTTGAAAATTTTAATTTCAGGAAGTGGGATTGCTGGGTTAACATTGGCTAATTGTCTTTTATCTTATGGCCATCAACCTGTTGTGATTGAGAAAGCTAGTTCGTTCCGATCGATAGGCTCGGTCATTAGTTTACGCGGTGATGCCCTTTTTGTTTTAAGTAAACTAGGCTTACTAGAGCAGGTGAAAAAATGTGGGGTTGTAATAGAGACACGGCGTTTTGTTCAGGCAGATGGAAGTGAACTGCGCAATATCGACTTCAGAAAGTTTCATATACAACAAGGTGGCTCAATTGGGATACATCGTTTTTCTCTGCATAACATCCTCTATGAAGCTATTAAAAACCAAATTGATGTTAGATTTAATACAACAATCCAGTCTCTCACACAAAACGAAGAAAGCGTTCGGGTTTGTTTTCAGGATGGAAAGGAAGAATCCTTTGATTACGTATTTGGGGCGGATGGCATCCATTCACAAACGAGGAATGTACTGATGGGCAATCAATTTGAAGAACAGTTGGATGTCGGATTTTCCGTATTTACGATCCCTAAGCCTGAGATCTTCATCAAAAACTTGGATACAAACCAAACACTAGAGTCATTAATGCCAGGTTATTATGTCCAATGCGGTATGGATGCGGACTATATTTGGGGAATGTTTATCTACAAGCAAAAATATCGCGAACAACTGAAAGATGTAAACAACAAGGAATTTTTACTAGCGTTATGCAAAGACATTACGTGGGGCGTTCGGGACATTATTGAACAAATTGATCATCCCTCTACCATCTTTCAGGATACAATGACTCTCATCAAGCTATCAAAATGGAGCGAGGGACGAATCGTGTTAGTTGGAGATGCCGCCCATGCTATGACATTTATGTCGGGAACCGGCGGTGGAAAATCAATGCTAGGCGCCTATCATTTAGTTGAAGAATTAATGAATTGCTCTACACATCATGAAGCATTTCAAAATTATGAATCCTATTTAAAACAAGCCGTTCAGAAAACACAGAAAAAGTCAATCAAAGCAGCTCATTTCTCCTCATCGGACAATCAGATAATGGTCTACTTTAAGAAAGCACTTCTTAAATATTTCCCCACTTTTCTTATGAATGCTGTGTTAAAAAATCTCTTCATCGTAAAGCCGCAGAATACCAAAAATACGTTGTAAAATTGGGTTGATATAGAGCCGATGTGCCGATCCCTACAACCTACAAATTCTGAAGAATGGAAGCATTTTTATCAGCCGCTCGGGACAGGCTGAATAAGAAATTAGAGGAGCAGACCTACAGAAGGTATCATTTCTGTAGGATTTTTCTACTGGCAAAAAGGGAATAAAAAAGTTTTCGAGTCATGTAACATTTCTCAAATCTCTCCGTCAAAGCTTATGAAACAAGCAAAAATAAATGGCTACATACAAGCTGAAGGGCTAATAGAGTAGCAATCTAGTATTGTTTTGACTATGAATTAACAAAAATAACAAAATGATTTTTGTTTTTATAATAGGGGAGGATTTTTCAAATGAAAAAGAAAATGATCGCAGTGGTTTTAGTAGGAGCAACACTTGTAGCAACAGGAGCGTATGCACAAGAAGCTGTATATGATAAATATGTGAAGACCAATGTTTACGATGCAACGGGTAAAGTGATTGGGCAGACGAGAGCAGGTAGTGAATCCCTACCAGAGGTGAAAAATAGTAAACTCACAATGGATCAGGTATATGAAGAGTTATTAAAAAAAATGGAAATGGTTCCGCTATATAAAGAAATAACTGTGAAACGTGAGCAACAAGGAAAGGTCGTTACTTCCACAGCGAAGGAATGGTATAGTCCGCTAGACAGAGGATATCGGATTGAGGAGAAAGATCATACAGGGGTTGTCACTTATAGTGTATTCAATGGTACATCCTCACTTAGCTATCGCGAAGGGACGAAATCTGCTAGTGAAATTACGGCTGCACCTGATCAAAAAGTGGTAAATAACGATGTTTTTTATCTTCGTGAATTAAAAAATAACCACAAACTGCAATTTCTAGGCGAAGAAACCATTAACAATCGTGCAACCTATCATATCATGGCAATCCCTACTCAGAAGGATGATCTTCAAGTAGAGTTGTGGATGGACATAGATACAGGTGTTGCTATGAAGTCAATCACAACTGTTTTTGGCTTACAAGGGATCACTGAAGTAACCAAATTAGATTTTTATCCTGCGTTTACAAAGGAATTATTTACCCTTACTTTACCATCTGACGTAAAGGTGTATAAGGATATACAATTTGCCCCGCAAAAATAACCCATAGATTTCAAGAAACCCTTGAGTGTCTCCTAGTGTAAGGCGGTGCTTGGGGGTTTTTCTTTTCCAGAAATACACTTGCAAAGCACATTCTTTCGTTTACATGACTTATAATAAAAGAAACAAGAAAAAAGAGAGGCATGGATTTAACTGGAAGGAGAGTTCATCTATGGAGGAAATCATCATTATTGGAGCTGGCCCATGCGGCTTGTCAGCGGCTGTAGCATTAAAAAAACGCGGAATCGATCCGCTCGTGCTGGATAAAGGAAGCTTGGTACATTCTATCTATCGGTATCCTACCTATATGATATTTCATAGTACGCCAGAGTTATTGGAAATTGGGCAGGTTCCCTTCACGACTCCGAATGAGAAACCAACCCGCTTAGAGGCCCTTCATTACTATCGGATGGTTGCTAAGAGGTATGATATTCGCGTGCAGACCTTTGAAGTGGTGGGAAGGATCGAACAAGTTGACAAGCATTTCGTTGTATCTAGCACGGATCGTTTTGGTACCGCTAAGCAATATGAAACAAAGCGTGTTGTGATTGCTACGGGTTATTTTGATAATCCTAACCGTCTAGGTATTCCAGGGGAAGAACTGCCAAAAGTAAACTCGTTTTATACGGAGGCACATCCTTATGCAGGAATGCAAGTGGCTATTGTAGGTGGTAATAACTCTGCGGTGGATGCAGCGATGGATTTAGAGCGGGCGGGAGCTCACGTCACGGTGATCTGTCGTGGCGAGAAGCTTTCTTCTCGTGTGAAAGCATGGACTCGTCCTATTTTTGAGGGCTTGTGTGAAAAAGGTCGTATCAAGGTGTACTATTCTTCCGAAATCCAAGAGATTACGGATAGAATGGTGATTATAAAAAATCCTGAGGGGATTACGGAGATTCCGAATGATTTTGTCTTTAGCCTAATTGGTTATCGACCTGACCGTCAGCTACTACAAAGCCTAGAAGTAGAGCTGGATCAAGAAACCGGAGCGCCGATATTTAATCCAACTACGATGGAGACGAATGTTCCCGGTGTATTTGTTGCAGGAGTGATTGTCTCTTCTGCGCACGCCAATGAAATTTTTATTGAAAACGGCAGGTTCCATGGCGAAGTGCTTGCTAAGAGCTTGACTACATAATGGATGAAGGATCGTTATTAATATTCCTCTAGCTGTTGTAATAGCAAATGAGCCGATATCCTTTGGTAGGATATCGGCTCATTAGTCATGCTAAAATCGTTCCTTTCGTTTGTAAGTCCATGTGTATATTGCGACTCCAAGCATAATAGCAACGATTAAAACGAGCGATACATTGCTATATAAAAAAGCAGTAGGAACAGACAGAGTAGGAAGTATAGGAAAATCAAGTACGTGCTTCGATAACAGACCGCCCACAATCGCTACCCCAATTCCTTCTGATAAAAAGCACGAAAGGTTAAGCATTCCCATTCCCGCACCAGCTTCCTCAGATGCGAGTGTGTCTGCAACGCTGGAGGAGATCACGGTTTTAACAAATGAGAGGCCTCCAAAAGTCATGATCAGCATAATGGATGTTATCCACGGTGACTTCTCTACGAACAATGAAATAACGAGGAAGCTTAGCACAATCAAAAAGGCTCCAAGGTACATGACAAACGTATTTCCTCTTTTGTCCACAAGACTTCCGCCCATAATACCGAAGAAAATAACGCTGAGTGTACCGGGAAACAGGATGCCGCCACCGATCATTCCTGTTGACAAATGATAGACATCCCTCATCATATAAGGAACCATTGAAATGAAGCCAGCAACCGTTCCTAATAAGATGCTTCCTGCCAAAACACCCATTACAAACATTCGATTTTGAAACAGAGCAGGCTCAATAAATGGTTGTTTTGCACGACGGATATACAGAGAAAATATCAGCAGCACGACAAGGCTGAATAGTAAATAGAACCAGTTATCTCCCGTTGCATATAAGGTAAACAATACAATCCCAATGGAAAGCAATGCTGCTCCAAATATGTCGACTTTTCCCTTGCGAGCGGGCTCGTTTGGTAGCACTCGTATAAAGAACGGGAGAGAGATCAGTGTGATAATGGGTAGAACAAATAGGAGGGACCAGTGGAAATGATGTGAAATGATTCCACCGATAGCAGGCCCAATTCCCTCACCAAAGGCAACCATTGATCCGATCATACCAAAAGCCTTGCCCCGGCTTTCTGCATTGATATACTTTGCCACAATTACCATGAAGATAGCTGGTACCGCAGATGCTCCAGCCCCTTGAATAGCACGAGCAACAAGAACAGCAGGAAAATAAGCTTGTGCAAGGATACCAAAGAGTGAACCCCCACTGTAAATCAAAAGGCCAATCACAAGTAATTTCTTAACCCCATAGGTATCAGATATTTTGCCATATACGGCAGATCCGATAGCAAAAGCGATCATGAAGCTTGTATTGATCCAGTTTACATAAGCGGGCTGTAAACCATATTGCTGGGCAATATCAGGGAGCGATACATTAAACACGGTCTCATTAAAAACGCTAAAAAAAGCAAGAAAGCTAAGCCACAGGAGTATTGTTTTTACGTTCTGAAAAGAGTGGCTTGGTCGATCAGCTTCTAAGTCAGCCATTGCGTTGCTTCTTATTTCTCTTCCATCTTTTTTCACTAATAGATGCCCCTTCCCTAAGTAAAGGGGAATCGCGCAGGTTACAGGGCAATTAATGCGTTTTCCCCTTGAATGTTTTGCGCCCGAATTATTCCTGTGTACTTCATACAAACGCCTCCTAAAAGATATATGCAAGATTATATCACAGCTAATTTTTGAATTGTCTTACTTTATTACATTTATCTAAAGAGTACCAAGGTCTTATTCGCTATCGTTCCTTCATTTAGATGCGCTTTTCATCTAATTTTTGTCATTTATTTTAGCCGTGAGGGCAGACTACAAGGCGAGGTGATGGAAGTGGGTAGCCAAAACATGCGAGCTTTACGTCTTCAGGGCAGAAGTATCGGTGTGCTCGCTTGCTTGCTTTTGTGGGTCAGCTTCTTTCAAGGGAGCTCCTCTATCTTAGCTGATGAAACAAAGGAAAAGCATGTCCTTGCTGGGATTGATGTTCTTTTATCACATCCTGAGCTGTTACATGGTAAGAAGATTGGACTTATCACGAATCAGACTGGAGTCACTAAGGATTTGGTTACTGATTTGGACGCCTTACAGCAAAAAGGTCTAAACGTAGTTGCCCTTTATGGTCCAGAGCATGGAATATGGGGGGTAAAGCAGGATGGAGAGCCAACTGTTTTTCCTTCTGTATCGCCACAGGTAAAACAACATTCCATTCCAGTATTTGAGCTATATCAAAAGAAACCGGAACAGATTGCGACGCTATTTGTTGGCACGGATATTCTTTTGTTTGATCTACAGGATGTGGGTGTACGCTATTATACTTATGCTTCTACATTGGCTTATGTATTGGAGGCTGCTAAATTAGCTGATAAGCCGGTCATGGTGCTAGATCGTCCCAATCCCTTAGGCGGGGTTAGGATAGAGGGACCTCTACTGGAGAAGGAGTGGAGCTCATTTATCGGAATGATGCCTATTCCTTTGCGCCATGCAATGACGATGGGGGAACTTGCACTCTTTTATAATGAAGAAGTTATGCCTAACAAGCGTGGAGGAAAGGCAGACCTACGAGTAATTCGAATGCAAGGCTGGAAACGAGAAATGACTTGGGATCAAACTGGATTGTTATGGGTAGCTCCTTCTCCTAATCTACCCACAGTAGAGTCTGCTTGGTTATATGCTGCTACAGGATTGCTAGAAGGAACCAATCTTTCAGAGGGAAGAGGGACTACTCATCCATTCGAATGGGTTGGTGCACCTTTTATTCATGCTCATCGCTTGCGTACAGATCTTGTTGGGGCACATCTTCCTGGGATAGCAATTCGTGAAGCACATATGGAACCAATGTACGGTAAATATAAGGGACAAGCCATTCATGGTGTGCAATTGTATGTAACAGATCGAACAGCTTATCATAGCACCTTGACGGGGCTCACCTTGCTGCAGCTTATTAAAAAGCGTTATCCCCAGCATTTTAAATGGAGAGACGACGGCTGGATTCATTATATGGCAGGTACTCGCTCCTTGCAGGAAGCAGTTGATCAGCAAAGCCAAACCTTACAAGCCCATAATCCCCAGCAGATGATTCAAAAATGGAGGGCAACTCTACAACCATTTGTAAAGGTGCGTCAAAAATATCTGCTGTATCGTGAACGTGGATCAGGGAAACGTGGTGAGGGAATGCGTGATGAAGTGAATCAGGCGATCGAACAGGCCATTGAAGACAAGATTATCCCGGGTGCCGTCGTAGCCATTGTTACAAGAGGAAAAAGAAAAATAGAGCAAGCCTATGGACATGCCTATCTATATCAAAACAAAGCTGGCAAATTAGCAGAAATGCCGATCAAAATGACGGAAACACATTTATTTGACATCGCTTCTCTGACAAAACTATTCACAGCTGTGGCCATTATGCAATTAGCAGAAAAACAAATGTTGCAGCTAGATAAGCCAGTAGCTGCCTATCTTCCCACTTTTGCGTGTAAGGGAAAGCAGGATATTACGATTCGGCAGCTTTTGACTCATACCTCTGGATTTGCTCCTACTATGCGGTTGTACAGAATACCGGGTGACCGTGAGCAAAGGATGAAGGCTGTACTCATGCTTGGTCTTAAAAATCATCCCGGCGAAAAAATGGTGTATAGTGATCTCAATTATATTGTACTGGGGTATCTGATTGAACAGCTAACAGGGAAACGGCTGGATCAATATATGCAAGAGAATTTATTTCAACCATTGGGAATGAAGCACACAGGATTTTGTCCAAAAGTACATAGGCAGAAAATCGTAGCCACTGAACAGCAACCTTGGACAAAGCGCGACATCATTTGGGGCAGCGTTCATGATGAAAAGGCTTGGGCCTTAGATGGCGTGGCTGGACATGCTGGATTGTTTAGCAATGCAGATGATCTAGTACGATTTGCTACGATGATTCTTCACAATGGAAAAACAAGGGGAAAACGGATACTTAAGGCTGAGAGTGTACAGGAAATGCTCGTGAATCAATTATCAGACACTTGCCCGAAACAAATGGGGCTTGGATTTGAGCGGAATCAAGCCTGGTACATGGGGCATGGTTTTGTCACGCCTAGCGTGGGACATACTGGATTTACGGGCACTTCATTGTTAATCAATCAACAACAACAGTCAATCGTGATGTTATTAACGAATCGAGTGCATCCGACCAGAGAAAAACCTTCCCTTAATGCGTTGCGCCAAAAAATTGCTACCTTGGCTGCAATAGAAGGGGAGTAATCAACATGTGACGGAGGCTTATGTTCATGAAACGGAAGCATATTTTTGCTTATACGTCAGTTAGCTTGATTCTTCTTGCTTGTTTTTTCATTCCCTTCTTATCAAAGGACAGGGCGGATACGATGCGGACAACAACTGTGTCCACGACCCACCCTACAGATTTATTGTTGGCGCAAAATCTGCCTGAAACGCCCAAGACATATCCCGCCACGCAGATTCAATTACAAGCGTTGCATACGTATGTCGATGGTCACCTATCAAAGGTGCAAGCTAATATAAGCTGGAGCTCTAGCAATCCACAGGTAGCAACCGTTACGAGAGAAGGACTTTTAACCATACAGGATAAATTAGGTCAAACAGTCGTTTTAGTGTCAGATGGGACCTACCATGACCGATTGGTGCTTGAAAAAACGGACAAGAAGACTGTGAAAGTCATTACTGAGCCACGGGCCAAATACGATGTTATTTCTCGGCTGCTCGCTACCATGAGCGTGGCTGAAAAAGTAGGACAGACATTAATGCCAAGTTTTAGTATGTATGGCGGCAAGCCTTTTCAGGAGTTGACGCCAGAGATTGCAAATATGATAAAGAGACTCCAGCTAGGAGGAATCATTTTATTTAAGGACAGCTTAAATGAGACCAAACAAATTGTTCAATTGACAACTGCTCTACAGCAAAGCCAGCATAAATTCGGCTTACTTATCGGTACAGATCAGGAAGGTGGAATTGTTTCACGACTGAAGCAAGGGACGAATATGCCAGGAAATATGGCATTAGGTGCAACACGAAATCCTAAGCTTGCCTATCAGGCTGGACAAGTAATGGCAGATGAACTCCTTTCACTCGGGATTAATTTAGATTTTGCACCAACCATAGACGTCAATAATAATTCTAAGAACCCAGTGATTGGGGTACGTTCTTATGGTGAAAACCCACAATTAGTAGCCGAAATGGGTACTTCCTTTATTGCAGGTATGCAGGATGCGGGAGTTGTGGCAAGCGCAAAGCACTTTCCCGGACATGGCAATACATCGGTAGATTCCCATGTTGGTTTACCCGTTATTTCGTATGGGAAAAAGCAGTTGGAGCAAGTAGAGTTTATTCCATTTCGACAAGCAATCAAGCAAGGAGTAGATTCTGTTTTAGTCGCTCATATAGCTTTTCCACAGCTAGAGCCTACAAAGGTAGAATCTCATCAAAAGGACAAATCCATTTATCTACCAGCTACGCTCTCACCTAAGCTCGTCCAAGGGTTATTACGAAAAGAGTTTGGTTATGATGGCTTAGTTATTACGGATGCTATGGATATGGGAGGGATTACACAGCATTTCGAGACTGTAGATGCCAGTATTCGTGCAATGAATGCTGGTGCAGACATTATTTTAATGCCCCCAGATGTTGAAAAGGTTAGTTTAGGAATGCAGAAGGCAGTCAAGTCGGGAACAATTAAGAAGGAACGTTTGAATGAAGCAGTTAGACGGATCCTAACAGTAAAGATGAGAAGAGGAATTTTTCCGCAGGAACAGATGCCACATGTTCCTAGTCTTCAACAAATCGCAGAGAAATCAATTACTTCACCAGCTCACAAACAAGTGGAGCGAGCTATTGCTGAGCAATCAATCACAGTGGTTAAAAATGATCGGATACTGCCGCTCCATCCTTCTCCTGGACAAAGAATAGCGGTGATTGGGTCACGATATACGAGTGAAATGACTAGGGCAATCCAGAAATATCATCAAAATACAGTAGCTATTAAGCTCAACCATGTGCTCAAAGCTGAGCAACAACAACAAATAGATCGTGCCGACATATTGATGGTTTTACCAGACTCATTCGCAGGAGGCTTACAGCCGGTAAATCAACTCATTAAAAAGCTGATTGACCAGAAGCAAAAGCCGGTAATTATGATTTCTACACGAAACCCATATCAGCTTACTGATTTTCAAAAGGTCCCTACGTATGTGGCGCAATATGGAAATGCAGATGCAAGCTTTCAAGCCACAGCAGCGATTCTGTTTGGTGAAGGGAAATCCAAAGGGAAGCTACCCGTTACAATCTATGATACGAAAGGCAACATTTTGTATCCCTACGGTCATGGACTGTAAACTGTGTGTTTTCAAATGGAGTGAAAGCGGATGCCGTTGCACATACTAACAAAAAAAGTTGTAAAGGTAGGTTTAAGTATGTGGATTGCTTCTAAACTAGGAATAGTCTTGATGATTTGCGGAGCGCTTGTCTGTTCCTCAGTCACCGCTTCTGAACAAAAGATTCCCGATCCCATGAAAACACGCAAAGTGGCCCTCATTATAGACGATTTTGGCAATAATATGAGGGGAACAGAGGAAATTCTTAATTTACCGATTCCATTAACTATTGCAGTCATGCCATTTTTACCAAGTACAAAAAAAGATGCTGAGTTGGCCCATCAAAAGAAACATGACGTAATTGTTCACATGCCAATGGAACCAATGAGAGGGGCTAAAAGCTGGCTAGGGCCCGGAGCCCTTATGAGTAACTTAAGTGATGAGGAAATCCGCAATCGAGTGAACAAAGCGATTGACGATGTTCCGCACGCAATCGGTATGAATAATCATATGGGGTCTAAAATTACCCAAAATCCACGTATTATGCGGATTGTATTACAGGTATGTAAAGAGCGAGGACTTTTTTACATTGACAGTAAAACCTCTTATAGAAGCATTGTGGGACAGGTCGCTCACGATTTACAGGTTCCTTATATTGAAAACATGGTCTTTTTAGATGATGTGCATACGTCCTCACATATTACGAAGCAACTGAGACTCATTAGTGAAAAAGTAAAACAAAATGAAGTATGTGTTGCTATCGGCCATGTGGGGCCTGGAGGCAAAAAGGTTGCTCAAGCAATCCGCAACTATTTACCTCAATTACAAAAGGAAGCCACAATTATGCAGGTATCCAGAATGGTAAAAGAAAAACAAGCGACACCAACAAAGACAGACAAGAAAACGAAAAAATAAAGTAAAAGCTATAACTGTTACCCATTTGTGAGCGATTCACTGCTTTTTTGATCAAAAACTGTCTTTACCTTCCTCTAAAAAGTAACAATTCATAACATCTCCCACAAGGAATGGACAGTATGTTACAATAGGAACTGTACTTGCTATTTATGTACAGATAGGGAGGTGAGATGCACGTGGTGGATGAATTAATTGGTTTGTCATTACCTTATGTTTGGTTGCTCTTCTGGGTATCTGTAATTGTAGTTCCATGCTGTCAATTATTATTTACTCACATCGTTGGTAAACGTCAGTCAATGCAATACGAAGAACGTTTTGAATGGCGTCAACAGCTTGTGACAATGCCAATACGTTCGTCTTTTATTAAATTATATCGACGAGTACCTATGCGAAAAGAGAAGCGAGCAACCACGTCATCTGATGATACACTCCCAAATCTTCTCCTTGTTTGTTTATAGAGTTTGCAAACAATGAGGAGGATTTGTTCATGAAAGCTGTACGTAAATCATTACCTGTATTTTTATTTGGTGCTGTGGTGTTATTGCTGAGCGGATGTAGCAATACAGCTCCGATAACATCAGATAGTCCTGGTATCTGGGATCACTTTTTTGTTTATCCATTTTCATGGTTAATCCAAAACGTTGCTAGCTTAACAGATGGGAATTATGGGCTAGCGATTGTCATTATGACGCTGTTGATTCGAACACTTTTATTGCCTCTCATGATGAAGCAAATGAAAAGTGGAGCTGCCATGAAAAAGCTGCAACCGCAGATTGATAAACTGAAAAAAAAGTATAGTAATTCCAATCAGGACCCTAAACAAGCCCAAAAAATGCAAATGGAAATGATGGAATTGTACAAAGCAAGCGGAGTTAATCCAATGGCGGGCTGTCTCCCTGCTCTGGTTCAAATGCCGATCCTAATGGCATTTTACTTCGCGATTCGTCGTACACCAGAGATTGCTGACCATTCATTTATGTGGTTTAACTTAGGACATGCCGATCCATTTTATATCTTGCCTTTACTAGCAGCAGCGACAACCTTTTTTCAAACGATGCTGTCAATGAAAATGACTCCTACCATGGGAGCTAATAATATGAAAATGTTCTATTACATGATGCCGATCATGATCTTTATGGCTGGAATGAATTTGCCAGCAGCCCTTCCATTATATTGGGTCGTGGGTGGAGTATTTTCGCTCGTGCAAACCTATTTTTTAAATAAGGTTTATCATGTACCGCTAACTTCTTCTACAAGTGCAAAATAAATATAAATGATCATGAAAGAGGATAGTTGTCCACTTAAAGGGGATAACTGTCCTCTTTTTTACTAAAAATGCTGCAAAGCAAAACCAGCATATGAAAATGACTGGATTCAGGTTCAAGGCGCTTCTCCGATTTATGTGTTTGTTGATCTAAAAATGAAATGGCACAAGAGTTCTGGTAAAAAGTAGAGTTAAGCAAAGAGTGCTATATTATGTATGATAATTATGCTTGTAAAGCCTTACCTCCTATTTTATTAGAAGCATAGATGACAGCCCTCTGACGGGATAGAGCCGTTAGGGGGCTGTTCGAATTTTGCCTAGGGCTTACGATTTTATGTTTTCCTTCAAAAAAGAGGTACAAGAAAACAAAATATTTTTCTATATCCTTTGAGTAGTTGAACATACAAGCCATTTTTGATCTTCTTAATAAAGTATTATAAGGAGGTGTAGAGATGACAATACAATTCCAGGCTAAGCTACGAGGCTCTGAGGAAGTCCCACCTGTTCTCACAAATGCTTCTGGGACCGCTACGTTCCAGCTTAGTGCAGATAATAGCAGACTTGATTTCCGTTTATCGTTACATGATTTAAGTGACCTGACCCAAGCCCATATTCATATTGGGGTTAGAGGTGTTAATGGGCCGATAGTGGTATTTCTTTTTGGACCGGTACAACGTGGAATTAGTGTATGTGATGCCGTTGTGACTGGATCCATTACTAGTGCAGATTTGGTTGGTCCGCTCCAAGGAAGAACACTTACGGAATTAATCCAGCTGATGCTAAGAGGAGAAACCTATGTAAATGCCCATACCACTCAACACCCTGGTGGGGAAATACGTGGTCAGGTTCGCAGAGTTGAAAAAGTTTGTATTTGTAAATGCTAGGATAAGTACTCATCCTCATGTACAGGATGAAATTCAGAATATATTCTCTACAGCCCTTTTTAAACGGCTGTTTTGTAGCAAAAATGGCGTAAAGGTGTTGCTAGCCTGCATGAAAAAGTCGTTTCCTATTTTATTAAAGAAGCGACTATTTCATAGACCAATTTCTTTAGTTAACAGGGGAGCCAAACCACAACCTCCGTTCCGCCTGTAGGCGTTCTACGCATCTCAATTCGTCCATGATGTAAATCAACAATTGATTTGGCGATTGATAAGCCTAATCCGCTACCACCTTTTTCACGAGTCCGAGATTTATCTACTCGATAAAACCGTTGAAATACGTTTGCAAGTTCTGCATCAGGAATTCCTACACCAGTGTCTTTTATATGTATCTCGACCCAGGCGTCAGTGGAAAAAACATGGACTTCAACAAAGCCCTCCTCTGTGTATTTCTTGGCATTATCTAATAAAATATCAAAAAGTTGACGGATTTTACCTGGATTCATAGGTAATGGTAGTGGTGCATTCCAGGAAAAGTGAAGCGAAAGGTGTTTAGGAAATAGCGTTGTCCATGTTGTACGGATTTCTTCTAACAAGGGAACCATATCCTGTGTGGCAAATAAGGCTTCCTTAGAGGGGTTATCTTGTAATTTAGCAAGCGATAGTAGATTTTCAATCAGCTCAAAAAGACGCGAGCACTCTTGAAGCATGGCAGAAAGCGCCTCATCCCTTACCTCAGGATTATGCTTTCCCCAGCGTTGCAAAAGGCGTGCATAGCCTTCGATGATAGCAAGTGGCGTTTTAAATTCATGAGATGCATCTGCAATAAATTGTTGTTGTTTACTGAAGGCATCCTCAACACGATCCAACAGAGAGTTGAAAGCTAGGACTAAATCTTTGATTTCAGCATCATTTGTGATGACGGGAAGGCGTGAGCGTAAATCCTCAGCTTCTTTTTTACGAATTTGCTCAATTAGTTGGGTTAACGGCTGTAATCCAATTTGGGTCAATTGATAGACACCGATGGCTGAAATGATAAAGGTAGCAACAGCAGACCAGCAGAGAATTTGGATCAGGATGCGAAAAATGGGACGGAGTTGTTCATTATCCTGAATGATGGTTAGCAAAAGGACATCTGGAAAACCAGGCAATTGAACCGTTTGCATTGAGCTAATTACATTTTCTTGATTACGTAAGTCTTCTTCTGTCCAGCCAGTACCAATCACAGATGCTAGGGTTTTGTTAGTGGAGGTTTCTAATAGAATCGCTTGATGAACATCAGCATATTTCAGCAGTACATCCTTTACAACTTGAAGGTTAGTGGTTTTATGACCCAAAGTAGCTTTTTGCAACTCATTTAAAATGGTAACAACCTTCTTTTGCAATTGCTTTTGTTCATATTGATAAACCAAATTACTAGTAGATATGTAGACAAACAAATTCATAAATAACAAAAACAGAGTCATTGCAGTGGTTAAAATAACGGTTAATCGCCAAGTTAAAGAAGTTGGCAGGCGTCTAGTAACTTGTTTTCGCATTTATTCCACCCGTAAACTGTAGCCAACTCCACGAATGGTATGGATTAATTTTTTGGATCGTTTTCGTTCAATCTTATTGCGTAGATAGCGGATATACACATCGACTACATTTGTATTGCCCATAAAGTCGAATCCCCAAACTGCCGTCAATAATTGTTCGCGTGTTAAAGCTTGACCTTGATGATTAGCTAAGTACAGCAATAAATCAAATTCTCGTGGGGTTAATAAAATTTCCTTCGTTTCACGGAATACACGCCGGTTCTGTACTTGAATTTCCAGTGAACCGATGTTTAGTATTTCCTGATTCTTGGAAACAACCGGGCGAAGATTAGCACGGATACGAGCAAATAACTCCTCGATAGCAAAGGGCTTAGTTAAGTAATCATTAGCACCACTGTCTAGTCCAGCTACAATATCCTGAACCTCATTACGTGCCGTAAGCATGATGATCGGTACCTCACTTCCTGTATCTCGGATACGCCGACACACTTCAATGCCGGAAATTTGGGGAATCATGACATCCAACAGAATGAGGTCGTATTCATTATGTAATGCTTTTTCAAGCCCGATCGCCCCATCATAGCAAATCTCTACATTATATCCTTCATTCATTAATTCCAATTGTAAATAACGTGCAAGATTTTTTTCATCTTCAACTAAGAGAAAGCTCCCTTTGCTATCTGTCGGACTCATGCTGCTGTCATCCCCCCGCTTTGTATGTAAAGCTGTTGCTTCAAAACAGGTATATCTGTTGTAGTGTAACCAATTGATCCCCCTTTTACCAATTCTCACGAAAATCTTAAATTCTCTTTTAGTTCTAGAGATGATTTGTAAGAAATGTATTGCAAGGAAATATTTCATTTCACGGGAGGATGACAGATGAATAAAAAAATAACATCGAAAAGGAATAATCAGCCTACCGGTTGTATAATTGGTCGAAATATTATTGCAACAGCAGAACAATATTTAGGGATACCATACAAATATTGTTCTAGCCGTAAAGAAAAGACAACGATGGATTGCTCTGGTTTTACAATGTGGGCTTATAAAGAAGGAGCAGGGATTAACTTAGGCGCAGGCGGGGCACGCTCCCAATATAAACAAGGAACTCCCATTCCTCGAAGTAAATTGCGAGTCGGTGATCTCGTATTTTTTTCGACAAAGAAAACCATGAAATATCCCAAAAAATCCATTAACCGTATTGGTCACGTAGGAATTTACGCTGGAAACAATCAGGTTCTACATATATATGGAAAGGAAGGTGTTAAGTACAGCAATATGTCTAAGGGTTGGTGGAATAACCACTATGAAAGAGCAGCGCGTTACTTATACAGAGAATAAACAGAAGAAGCTCTCTCGTAAGGTGAAATAATGACCAACGGGAGAGCTTTTTGACACGATGAAAAAGATCAGTAAAGCAAAAATCAGATCGTTACCCATGGAAAAAGAAGCATTCTCAGGAAAGCGGATCTGCTACGTTTTAGAAAATCCCCCAGTTATACGTCCCTGTGATAAAGGAGCGATGCTTGTTTCCAGACCATTGTAAAAATGCTGAATGGCTGGAGCATCTACCATCTTCTTGTTCTGATGATAAGCTCCAATCTTCATGCTTAGACAGATAGCTATAATAGGCGGCTAATTCCTCATAGGGAACAGCAGGCAGAATGTTTTTCTCTTCCAAGTGAGCTTATAGCCTTCTTGTGCTATTTCCTTTTGGAGCTTTTGCATCAAAGGATCATGTTGGACAAGCTTGTCAAAGGAATTAGGCTGCTTCGCGAGCTTTTGCAGCTTTGCTTGTATAGAAGGCTGTTCATAGGTAGGCTTCCACAGCTTGAGGTGAGTAAAACTGGCATAAATTATGCATAGTTTTAGACGGGGTGAGACCGTCGAAATACACGACAGTTTCACCAGATTTTTTTGGGGGAGATCCATCAAGATTTTTTAATTTTAAAGGTTTGATCCAACAGCACCCAGTTTTGTTTAAAGGGAATGCCTAGTCTCCAATAGCTAATTCCTCGTAAATGTAACTCTTTTAATAATGAAAACTTAGCCCGCATCGAACGTGCATCCTCAAACCAGACTTCATGCTCACGACCTTGTTCATCGAAATACCGAAAATGCGGTGCTTGTGCTACCGGGTCAAATTGAATGGATTGCTGGTAACGTCGTGCTAGGTTAACCGCCTCTTTAGGACTCACTACTTTCGCAAATTTACCTCCGGGACGATAGGGGAGTGTCCAGTCATAGCCATATAAATTTTGTCCCATCATAATTTTTTTAGCGGGAATCTCCGTTAATGCATATTCAAGTACACGCCGCACTGGCCCGATTGGCGAGACAGCCATTGGAGGCCCTCCGCTATATCCCCATTCATAGGTCATAATAATTACAAAATCAACGATCTCTCCATGGGCACGGTAGTCATGAGCCTCGTACCATTGACCTTGTTGGGTAGCGCTGGTTTTCGGGGCAAGAGCTGTTGAGATCATTAATCCATTTGCATGCAGACGATCCCTTGCTTTTCGTAAAAATTGATTATAGGCTTCGCGATCTTTGGGATATAGGTGCTCAATATCAAAATGAATGTCACTAAATCCATATCTTTTGGCTCTTTGTATGATTTCATCAAGCATGCGATTTTGTTTTTGCTCATCGTTTAGAATTTCCTGACCTAATTCCGCACTGAATTGATTATTTTCTATGTTTGTAATCACCATCATCAAGGTTGCTCCATTTGATGAAGCGATCCTAGGCAGATCGCCCAGCTCCAGTGAGGTAAGACTCCCATCTCTCTTGATTTGATAGCTAAATGGGGCAAGGTAGGTTAGATAGGGTACTGATTCTTGAGCAATTTGTTCAGTCATGGCGATGTTTCTGCGTGGCTCTATGTAGGCATTCACTTCAATCGTGGGCTTAGGTGCTTGGGGAATGGTTAAAACCATGCCAGGATAAATGGGCCTTGAAGCAGAAAGATTGTTTGCTGCTGCTAATTGTTGAACAGAGACATTGAATCTCAATGCAATCTCATAAAGTGAATCCCTTGGCTGGACCGTGTACTGCTTAGGAGTAACGATTACTAGCGATTGACCTACTACCAGGGTTTGTTGGGGCGTAAGATCATTATCGTTGGCGATTTGTTCTACAGAGGTTTTATAACGATTGGCGATTTTATATAAACTGTCACCGGGTCGGACAACATAAATGATCATGAGGCCACCTCCTTGTTGTTTATCTCTTTTACTCATATTCAAGAGGAAGCCAATTTAGGTGCTATTTTTCTTGGATGTATCTGGAGGGAATTATGTGATGCATGTTTTTTAACACGGGCATAATAAGGAGGCGAATGAGAAAGGAATGAAATGTATGCAGGAATTGGACTACAGGCGAAAAGTGACAGTTATGCTTGCTATTATGGCGGCGTTATTGTTTGCTTCCATTAATCAAACAATTGTGGGGACAGCGCTCCCTAAAATTATTGCTAAATTGGGTGGCATGGATTATTACAGTTGGGTGTTTACGATCTATATGCTCACCTCAAGCATCGCAACCATATTAGTAGGAAAGCTCTCTGACATGTATGGCCGCAAGCCTTTCATTTTGATCGGATTAGGAGTATTTGTTGTAGGTGCCTTTTTGTGTGGAACATCTCGCACTATTTTTGAACTGATTTTGTATCGAGGTATTCAGGGTGCTGGCGCAGGGGTAATCATGTCCACGGCTTTTACCTCCATAGCTGACCTATTTGCTCCAAGGGAGCGAGGGAGATGGCAGGGCTTAATGTCATCGGTGTTTGGATTAGCTAGTGTTTTTGGACCTGTGCTAGGTGGATATATTGTTGATAATGCAGATTGGCACTGGGTGTTTTGGGTGTTCTTACCGTTTGGAATCATTGCAATTGGAATGATTTATTGGCTGTTTCCACGTGCAGTTCATCGACAGAAGCAAACCGTTGATTACTGGGGTTCGCTACTTATTACGACAACGATGGTGCCTTTTCTGCTAGCATTTTCATGGGCGGGCACAAAATATGAATGGACGTCCCTGACGATTCTCGGTTTGTTTGCCTTTACTCTGGTTTCATTCCTTTTATTTATTTATGTTGAAAAGCAAGCGAGAAATCCTGTGATTCCATTACATTTATTTCGTAATGATATTTTCACGATCTCAAATGTAATTGGCTTTATTGTTGGAGCTGGGATGTATGCATCAATTATGTACATGCCATTTTTTATTCAGGGGGTACTTGGATATTCGGCTACTCATTCTAGCTATCTAACAATGCCAATGACGCTTAGCTTGGTTGTAGGGAGTGCAGTATGCGGTCAATTGATGACGAAGACAGGTACTTATAAGAAATTTGCCTTGGGTGGCTTAGTGCTCATGCTTGTAGGGATGTATTTACTAGCCCGAATGGATCAAGGAACTACGGGTAGCTCAATTGTGTTCAATCTCATTGTATTTGGATTAGGGCTGGGAGTAGCTATGCCAGTATTTACGATCACTGTCCAAAATGCAGTGAAGAGTAAGGATTTAGGAGTTGCTACAGCTTCATCACAGTTATTTCGTTCCTTAGGCGGGACAATTGGCGTAGCTATTATGGGAACCATTCTTTCCGTACGCATTGGCTCAAAAATGAGTGAGTCGACGGCACAATTAGGTATTAGTCATCTGCCTAACATTCCGCCAGAACTTGTCCAGAAAATCAGCGCATTGCATAACCCACAAATTTTACTGGACCTACAGCGGCTGGATCAAATAGAAAAAAGCCTTCCACCCGTGCTGCACGAGCTGTTTAATCATGTAATTGCCAATTTACGAGATGCCTTGCAGTATGCATTAGCAGGAGTTTTTCTTACTTCCACCTGGTTGCTTGTATTTGCTTTACTTCTTACGTTTTTTCTACGAGAAATACCGTTGCGTAGTGAAGGTGATACCCGGCAGGTAGCTACCAAAAAAGCTTCATGGGGGAGTAAAAACTTGAATGAGCAGGAGTAGCATAAGAAAAGAGCTTTGCATACGGCAAAGCTCTTTTTCTTTCCTTATACTGATGTGGCTAAGTGAATTTCATCCTCTGTTAAATAACATTGTGGATCGGATGCCCAGAAATCTCCATAGAATCCCTGTGCGCGAGGCCGGAAGTTTCCGTTACAGACGGAGAAGTATTGACAGGTCGCACAGCGCCCATGAATCTTGCTTTTCCGATCACGCAACCCAAGAAGAATAGGATGATCGCCCTGCCATATCTCTGCGAAGGACTGTTCCCGCAGATTTCCAAGTGCGATGTTTTGACTAAATTGATCAGGATGCACAATTCCACGATGATCAATATTGCAGAAAGCGATACCAGAACGATTACCACCATTGCGTTGCAGCTTTTCCCATATGCGTCCTGCTAGCTCAGGATCGGTTTCCATTACTTTTAGGTAGAGATAGATTGCATCTGCATGGTTGTCAACTGTTAAAATTTCGCGAGGTTGTCCTGATTTTTGGAAATAATGAATTTTTTCAATGATAAAGTCTAAAGCCTCACGTGTTTGCTGATGAGTAATATCATCCTCGACTCCTCCACGGCCTGCATAGACGAGATGATAGAAACAGACACGCGGAATATTCTCTCTTTCAATCAGGTCAAAAATATCTGGCAACGCTTCAATGTTGTGTTTGTTCATCGTAAAACGAAGGCCAACCTTTTGACCCACTGCCATACAGTTTCGAATTCCACGAATGGCTAAATCAAAGGCACCTTCTTTTTGACGGAAAAAATCATGCGTCTTTTGCATCCCATCCAAGCTTATGCCAACATAGCTAATCCCTAAGTCCTTTAAGCGCTTGGCCTTTTTCTCATCAATAAGCGTGCCATTGGTTGAGAATGTAATGCGAATACCCCGAGAAATAGCATGCTCGGCTAGCTCAAAAATATCTGGTCGAATGAGAGGTTCACCGCCCGAAAACAGGATAACGGGTACCTTCATATCCGCTAGCTGATTAATTACATCGTGGGCTTCCTCTGTGCTTAGCTCTCCTTCATATTTCTTATTTTCGGAGCTGGAGTAGCAATGTAAGCAATGAAGATTGCAAGTTTTTGTAATATTCCAAGCAACAACGGGTCCATACCCATGATGGGTTCCTGTTTTTTGATTTCGAGAAGCCTCTGAATATCGCAATTTATCTCCGAAGGTCGTAGTTGTTTCTAGTAAACTGGAAAGTCCTATCATTATATCCTCCCCTAAGCCTTTGTACAAACTTTCACGGCCTAATTCTAGCAAATAGCTGGAAAAGATTTTGTGAGGAATATCACTTCTTGGAATAGCCAACTTGGTTACAATCAAAAATAGCAAGGAGGGATTGGTATGCTGGAATACGAGAGCGATTTCGCTATGAAAAAGAAACATGAACACATTTTGCTTTCCTATTTATACAATGACCACAGCGAGCTGGATGGAAAACTAAAGCACATTCTGTCTCTGATTCGTTATGGCACAAAATGGAACGAAGCATTGCATGAAGATTTACATCGTTTCCTTCAATTCCTTCAAACAGATTTCCGTCGGCACATTATGGTGGAGGACGATATTTTATTTTTTACGTTGACGAGTCGACTGGCAACATTAGAGGAGCCATTACTGCTCATTAAATCAGAACATGACCGATTATTAGAGATCTCAGATCGAATTGGGATCGAATTGAATCAGTGTGTGCAGCTGGAACAAAAAACCTCGACGATGGTTTGTTTACTGAAGCAATTTGATGAGCTATTTGAAGAGCATACGATCAAGGAGGATCGGGTATTGTACCCGATGGCCAATAAACTGCTGACATTAGCTGAAAAGGATAGTCTGTATCAGACAATCTCCAAACATTATAAATAGATACCATCATGCCAATGGAGTGAACTAGATGAATTACGACCAGAATCCTTTTATCGTGATTTGGGAAGTGACGCGTGCGTGTGCATTGCGTTGTTTGCATTGTCGCGCCGTAGCGCAGCCCAATCGTCATCCCGACGAGCTGAGTACAGATGAAGGGAAGGAATTGTTAGATCAGATCAAAGAAATGGGTAATCCTCTTCTTGTTTTTACTGGCGGCGATCCATTAATGCGGGAAGATTTATATGAATTAATCGATTACGCAGTAAAAATTGGATTACGTGTCTCTATGTCACCTAGCGCTACGCCGCGTGTAACAGAAAAAGCGATCGTAAAAGCAAAAGAGGCTGGGCTATCACGCTGGGCTTTTAGCCTAGATGGTCCTACCGCAGAGGTGCATGATTATTTCCGCGGAACACCAGGCTCGTATGATATTACCGTAAAATCGTTGGCTATATTGAAAAAACATGGGTTACCTGTTCAACTAAATACAACGATTTCTGTTTATAATGCGCATTTACTAGAAGAAATGTCCCAAATGGTGGAAGAATGGGGCGCAGTTCTATGGAGTGTTTTCTTTTTAATTCCTACAGGAAGAGGGCAGGCAAGTGATGCGGTATCCCCAATGGAGCAGGAGCGCATTTATCGCTGGCTGATCGAGAAGAGTCAGACTGCTAGCTACAGCATCAAAACAACAGCGGCCCCTGCCTATCGGCGAGCACTATACTTTGCAACACAAAAGGGCATGAATACCCAACCTGAGAAAGTGAAAAGAATGGATCATTTAGGACGTTCAGCTGGAGGCGTTACGGACGGCAAAGGCTTTGTGTTTATTTCTCATGTAGGGGATGTTCAGCCAAGCGGATTTTTACCAATTAATTGCGGAAATGTACGCCAAACACCTTTGGCTGATTTATATCGTAATCATGCAGTCTTTCAATCGTTACGCTACCCGGATGGCTATTCGGGTAAATGTGGCGTCTGTAACTTCAATCAGGTATGTGGCGGATCACGCGCCCGTGCTTATGCCATGACAAAGGATTATTTGGCAAGCGATCCTTCATGCATGTATAACCCGCCAAAATGGGAAGAAGGCTATGGACAAGATCATTGGGCCACTTTTAACACAACAAAATGACCATAATATAGAACATTGGAAAAGAAGCAAGAAATGTTAGGTTGACATGGCTTGCTTTTTTTGTATGTCATTTTTAAATTTATATATATTAATATATTTTTGTACAAAATGTGAAAAAACAAAACCATGTGATTAAAATCACAAAGCACTATATAAGAGTTGGGTATGATTTGTGATGTAAAAAAGGTTGTATATATAAAAAAGTTCAATTTCGTTTAAAAAATAGGTTGAGCGTTTGAACTTATTAGAGGAGGTAACCTATGTCAACAAAAGGAGTAATGAAATGGGAGCCTGAGAATCCAGAATTTTGGGAATCTACAGGCAAAAAAGTGGCCAACCGTAACCTTTGGATATCTATTCCAGCCCTTTTACTTGCTTTTAGTATTTGGTCCATTTGGTCGGTTGTTGCTGTGAATCTGAATAAAGTCGGGTTTCAATTTACAGCAGATGAACTATTTAGCTTAGCTGCTCTTCCAGGTCTCTCAGGTGCTACACTGCGTATTTTATATGCCTTTGTTGTTCCGATCTTTGGGGGGCGTAATTGGACCGTATTCAGTACAGCGACTTTGTTAATCCCAGCCATTTGGATTGGATTTGCTGTACAAGATCCGTCTACCTCCTATGAGACAATGGCATTGCTCGCCATTTTGTGCGGCTTTGGTGGTGGTAATTTCGCTTCTTCCATGGCAAATATTAGTTTCTTTTTTCCACAAGCGAAGAAGGGTTCTGCCTTGGGGTTAAACGCGGGACTTGGGAATCTTGGTGTAAGTGTAGCACAATTTCTAGTACCAATCGTAATTGGAATTAGCGTATTTGGAAATATCGCTGGTGGACCACAAACAAGCGATACAACGCAATTATGGCTACAAAATGCTGGATTTATTTGGGTAATCCCGATTTTACTGACAACAATTGCAGCTATGTTTGGAATGAATAATCTTCCGATGAAGCAATCGATTACAGATCAATTGGTTATTTTTAAACGCAAGCATATGTGGATTTGTTCGTTTCTCTACACGATGAGCTTCGGGTCCTTTATCGGCTTTGCAACAGCATTTCCATTGCTAACGCAACACCAGTTTCCTGATGTGAATCCGTTGCAATATGCCTTTATTGGTCCTCTATTAGGAGCATTAGTTCGGCCGATTGGTGGTATGCTGGCAGATAAGCTTGGTGGGGCAAAGGTAACTCTCTACAATGTGATTCTGCTGATCGCTGCTACTGCTGGTGTTATCTACTTCATGAATGCTAAAGAATTCTGGGCATTTTTCGCCTGTTTCATCGTGATTTTCTTTACGACGGGGATCTGCAATGGCTCGGTTACACGAATGATGCCTACGATCTTTCCGCCAAAGGAAGCGGCGCCAGTCATCGGCTTTACATCGGCTATTGCGGCTTACGGACAATTCTTTATTCCCAAATCATTTAGTATGTCGATTAAGGCTACGGGTGCTCCAGATATCGCTTTATATGGGTTCTTGGTGTTTTATGCAGTAGCTTTGATCTTGCTGTGGTACTTCTATGCACGTAAAAATGCCGAGGTAAAGTGCTAGAGTATAACCCGGCTTGATTCAAACAAAAGAGTCTTGGTTGCCAGTGACCAAGACTCTCTTTTAAATCTGACATATTTCATTGGGACAATCATCACAGCAGATGGCATCTTTTAAAAAGGTAAGGTCCTTAATTAAAATATTTCCTTGGGAATTTTGCTCGATGACATCTTGTTTCTTTAAATCAGACAGCATGCGGTTTACGCTTTCTCTGGTTAGCCCAATAAATTGAGCCAAATCTCGATTAGTTAGAGCAAGCGTAATGTAAATCCCTTTTTCATGTGGTTCTCCGTAGCTGTTACTCAGCCGGATAAGCGTGGAGTATAGTGCTCCGATTTTGCCATTTAACAACAAATCACGGAATTTGGATTGGATACGGCGATTCATGATACCCATCCACCGCAAAAACTCAGCACAGAATATCCCATTTTTCAAGAGAAGGCGTTCTAAGGATTGACGGGGGATAATGTTGACTTCACCCGCTTGCAACATGCTGGCGGTAGTGTTGTAGCTTAAGCTCTCTTCGAACAATCCGGGTACCCCTACTAGTTCGCCATCGCTGAAGACTTGCAGAGTTAATTCTTTTCCGTCCGTCGTCGTCTTTGTCAGTTTCAATTGTCCGGATTCAATCAGGTATAAATGATCAGCCTTGTCTCCATCCATAAAAAGCACGGAGCCAGCAGCAAATTTTTTAGAAATAGAAATCTCTTTTAGACGCTGGGTAAAGTCAGGGGAGACTTGTTGAATGAATGTAAATCCTTGATTGCCCACAACGAGACCTCCATGCAAATTGACGTTTTCTTGCGTTTTATTATAGCGATGAATAACTAGAAATGAAAGGCACTATTTCACAATGTTAAAAATTTGTGCAGGAATAAGTGATGCTCATCACAATGAGCAAGAATTGAATTAAGTACAATGACAATCGATCATCACCTAAAAAAGAAAAAATAGGGCAAAAAAAACGAAAAATTACAGGGGGGTAGTAGATCATGGATCGTGCTTTTGCATCCAAATTTGCCAAGAGAGCCTTTTGCATAATCTTGGTGCTGGTTTTCTTATCATATGTAGGCTCAAGATCATTTACACATATGGATTTAGCCTTATACGGGTATATGATTGGCACAATCGTGTTTATTGGCGGATTTTTATATCGATTTGGCGCGTGGGCAGAACGTCCACCTACTAAGCTTATCATTAAAAAGGGGATAAAATTACTTTTTCGTAAAAATAGCCCTAAAACAGCAACCGAACAACTGGTAACGTATCGCTTCATCTGGAATCGCCATTGGTATCGTTGGACTCAGCATATCCTGATAGGATGGGGCTGTATGCTTGCCGCTTTCGTAACCTTCCCGCTTGTTTTTGGCTGGATGTATTTTACGATGCCGATAAACGGAATGTACACGGTTGTATTTATGGGAATTGATTTAATGACGATTCAGGCAGATGGAATCTTAGCCTATTGTTTTTATAATGCGTTAAACATTAGCGCCTTTATGGTGATTGCTGGTGTTTCAATGGCCTTGTATCGACGGTATAAGGATATGCAAGCACGTGCAGAACAAAGCTTTGTTTATGATTTTTTACCACTATATTTATTAATGGCTATCAGTATCACAGGTCTATTCTTAACCGCATCTAATGTCTTTTTGGCAGGCTTTGGTCATCCCGTATTAAAAATGATTCATCAGTTCTTTGTTATTATTACATTAATTTATCTGCCGTTTGGTAAGCTTGCACATGTGCCATTCCGTCCAATGAGTGTGTTTGCACGCAATTATCGACTTCATTACAGTGAACAATCGATGAAAACCTGTAAGCTATGCGGTGCAGAATTCGTCTCCGTAGAGCAATCGAACGATGTTATCGAGGTGCTACAAAAAAATCAAATGGCATTTGAAATGCAGGAGGGCTTTCACTTAGCAGAGCTTTGCCTGCCATGTCGCCGCAAATATCGGATGTTCCGTTTTACAGGTAAACCAACACATCAAACTTTGAAGGAGGAGGGCAACCAGCATGCCAACGGATAAATTTCAAAAACAGATTCCCAACAAAATTCATCCAGGTGAAAGGCTTGTTGATACTCACTGTAGCTACTGCGGTATGCAATGTGGCATGAAATTGCGAGTGGACATTGCCTCTAACAAGATCATCGGGGTAGAACCTCGCTATGATTTTCCCGTTAATCTAGGCAAGCTGTGTCCTAAAGGAACAACAGCTTATCAGCAGGTGAATCATCCTGATCGGATCAAACGTCCGTTAATTCGTGATAATGCAGCGTTAAAAGGAACATCAGAAGGCTTTCGAGAAGCTAGCTGGGACGAAGCCTTAGACCTTATTGTCCGAAAGTATCAGGAACTGCAAGAGAAGTATGGTAAGGATACCTTGTCTGTTTATTCTGGGGTTTCGATGACCAATGAAAAATGTTATTTAACCGGGAAATTTGCTCGGATTGCTTTACAAACACGCTATATTGACTACAATGGTCGCTTTTGCATGTCATCAGCGGCAGCAGGCTTAAATCGTAGCCTGGGAATTGATCGAGGCTCCACGGTTCCATGGACAGATATTCATCAGACGGATTGTTTGTTTATCACGGGATCAAATGCTGCGGAGTGCCATCCCACGAGCATGTTTCGTATTTGGGAGGTTCAGAATCGAGGGGGGTACCTAATTGTCGTCGATCCACGTGAAACACCGTTGGCACGACGAGCCGATATTCATTTAGATATTCGTCCGGGGACCGATTTAGCCTTAGCAAATGGAATTGTTCATCTATTGATTGAAAAAGGGTATGTCGATGAAGAATTTGTGAAAAACCACACAAATGGTTTTGAGGAAACAAAGGAATTGGTAAAGGACTTTACACCAGAATATGTGAGTGAGATTACAGGATGTGACATCCAGAAAATCATTCGTGCTGCCGAGATATATGGGAAGGCTCCAAATGCGATCGTTATGTTCTGTCGGGGTGTGGAACAGCAATCGAAAGGAACAGATAATGTATCAGCTTATACAAATATGGCGTTAGTAACAGGAAAAATTGGACGTCCCAAATCAGGGGTAGCAACATTAACAGGCCAAGGTAACGGACAAGGTGGACGTGAACACGGACAGAAAGCGGACCAATTACCGGGCTATCGTAAAATGGATAATCCCGAGGATGTAAAGCTAGTAGCAGAACGTTGGGGGGTACCTGTTTGTGAGATGCCGAAAAAAGGGGTATCTGCCTACGAAATGTTCCAACTGATGCTAGATAAAACCATCCGTTCTCTCTATTTGTTATGTTCGAATCCCGCGGTAAGTGCGCCTAACCAGAATCATGTACGGTCAGCACTTAAGCAACTTGATTTTATGGTTTGTGTGGATTTTTATTTATCGGAATCGGCTGAATATGCAGATGTGATTTTACCAACTACAACATGGGCAGAGGATGAAGGCACGACCACAAATCTTGAAGGACGTGTAATTCGTCACAACCAAGCTCAAAACTGGTATGCGGAATCTAAGCCTGATTGGTGGATTCAAATTGAAATTGCCAAACGAATGGGACGGGGAGAATATTTTGGGCATTTACAATCTCCACGCGATATATTTACTGAGCTAACGGAGCTGTCTCGGGGCGCTGTTGCAGATTATTCGGGCATTACGTATGAAAAAATTGAACAAAATAATGGCGTTTTTTGGCCCTGTACATCAGATGAGGATCAAGGACAGCCGCATTTGTTTTTAGATAAACAATTTTATCATCCTGATGGCAAGGCGAAGATTTGTGCTCTGCCTTATCGCCCGCCAGCAGAAGAGCCATGCGAGGAATATCCGTTGCGCTTAACGACGGGGCGTGTAGTCTTTCATTATCTTTCTGGTAATCAGACACGCCGGATTCCTTTTTTGAAAGAAATGTATCCCGATCCATTGCTAGAGGTTCATCCTGAAACAGCAGAGGCATATGGCATCAAGCATGATGAGGTTGTTGTATTAAAAACCCGCCGCGGTCAAGCGAAGTACAAGGTGAAAATTATTGAAGCGATTCGACCTGATACTGTTTTTGTACCCTACCATTGGGGAAAGGACGAATGCATTAACCTGCTGACAAATCCAGCGCTTGATCCTTATAGTCGGATGCCAGAATTTAAGGCATGTGCAGCGGAGATCGTCAAGCTAGACAAGGGAGGGAAATAACATGGCTAAGCACACTTTATATATTGAAATGGAAAATTGCATCGGATGCCGGAGCTGTCTAGCAGCCTGTACGCAGTGTGGTGGCCATGATATGCGCAATCGCAACTATGTGTTGGAGACCGACCCGTTTGTCAGTCGTCAGACGATTCCACTAATGTGCTTGCACTGTGTTAATCCGGCTTGTGCTAGAAGTTGTCCTGCTCAAGCGATTCAGATAGCTGATAATGGAGCGGTTTTATCAGCTTTAGTAGAAAAATGCATAGGCTGTCAAAACTGTACGATTGCTTGTCCGTATGGTATCCCAAAATTTGATGAAGAACAGAACCTGATGTACAAATGCGATCTTTGCTACGATCGATCAAAGGACGGGATTCCTCCAATGTGTGCTTCTGTTTGTCCTACCAATACATTGCAATGGCTAACAGAAGAAGAGCTAGCCCAGAAGGATTCTCAGGTAAAGCTGGCCAACGGTAAATGGACCGCCAGCATGCTTGGAGCTTTAGAAGGGGAAACGAATGTCAAGATCAGTCTGCCTGGCATCTTACAAGGAAAACAGAAGCTATTCTAGAGGAGGGTGTCATACGATATGGAAAATAAACAAAAAATGATAGTCCCAAAGCAGGATGATAACTATACACATAATATTCATCGAGATAATGAACGTAAGTTGGATCGCCGCGGATTCATGAAAACGATGGCAGGAGCTGTAGGAGTATTTGCCGTAGCCTCATTACCCTGGGGAACACTGGCTGCCCGCGAGCTGCTTGGGCTTGCACCTAAGCAGGAAGATAACCTGCTAAAGATAGCGGATATAGCTCAGATCGGGATCGGCGAAGCAGTCAATTTTGCTTATCCAAGCAAGCATGATCCAGCATTGCTAGTACGTATAGGGAAGGACGAATATAGAGCTTATCAGAACTCCTGTCCTCATTTGAAATGCCCTGTGTTTTGGAATAAGGAGCAACAGGAATTATTATGTCCGTGCCATCATGGTAAATTTAGCGTTATAACAGGAGATCCGATCGCTGGCCCACCTAAACGTGCTTTACCCGAAATTAAGCTCAAAATTGAAGGTGGAGCCATTTATGCGACAGGAGTGAAGCCGTATGAAATCTAGCCAATGGAGAGTTGTTTGCATGAGCTTGCTTTTGTTGGCGAGTATTACGTTTGTGCAACTGTGCGTCGATATGTTTTATGCCCAGCGTTATATGGAGGTGTTGCTATATAGCGGCCTGGCTATCATATGTGTACCGGTGGCCTTCTTACTCTATTCACTTGATAAACGCCGATAGTTGAGGGACGATTGGAAAGGAGAAGTGACGATGAACGCAGAAAAGCAGGCTGGTTCGTTTTTTCAAAAAATACTGCCTGATTTTGTGGATTGCGCTATGGAGATTCAGATCATTGATGTTGCCGAGGATGCAGAAAAAGAGGTGGCACCTCCGATTCATCGTCATTTGGCTAAATGGGAATTGATTGAAAATGATACCATGGTTCGCCTGTATTTTAATTCCTGTCAGTTTATCGCAATTCCTGCGGTTGGAGTTGGGATCAGCTTAAAGCAGATGGCGGCACAGGTGCAACAGCATAACCAAGAAAAACCGGAAAGCTGTAGGGATTGGGAGAATGATCAGAGGAAAGATGAACATCATACCATGCTTCAGATAGATGATAGTGAGCGTCAATTAATCTATCAAATTATGTTTCACAGACCAACTATGTAAGATACTTATAGCTTTTAGATAAAAGGTAAAAATTTATCCCGTTCCTCTAAAAATGATGGAAGCTCATAGTTAGAGGAACGGGATTTTTGTGTAGACTAAAAAAAGGAATACTACTCCTGATGCAGTTCATACGTCTCAGAAGAAACTGACGAAATAAATGGACTTATGTTCTGAAGGCAGTAGAGATGCAATTCGTGCATAGCCCGGGTACATGCTGTATACAGTAGCTTTCGATCGTTTTCTTTTCCATATTGATCTGCCGAGGCGTTGTAGATAAGGACGGCATCAAACTCAACGCCTTTTGAAAGAGAGGCAGGAACGACAAGCACGCCCGGCTCAAAGCTAGCTGTGTCTTGCTCCACTAGCCGTACGGATAGCTCTGCTCGTAGAAGCTCATATGCTTCCTTGCTTTCTTTCATCGTTTTACAAATGACGGCAATGGTACGATGCCCCGCTTGCTGTAATTCTTGAAGGCGTTTTGAGATATCAAGGGTAAGCTTGGTAATGTTTCCTGCTATTGTCAGGGTAGGTTTTCTGCCGTCCCGATTGAAAGGAATAATATCTCGGCCACCTTCAACAAGTTCACGTGTAAACAAAACGATTTCTCGAGTGGAACGGTAGCTACGAGTCAGTTGAATGATTTCGCTAGTGGCAGTAGAAAATGTGGACGTAAATGCTGTCCATTCTTGAGTGGGAGCTGTATGAGCTAAGATCATTTGATTGTAGTCTCCAAGTAAGGTCATTTTACTAAAAGGAAACATTTTTCTAAAGAAGGCTAGCTGAAAGGGTGAGTAATCTTGTGCTTCATCTAGGAAAACATGTAAAACCCGTGTATTTATACCGAAGCCTTTGAGTAAGCCTTGCAGATAGAGATAAGGAGTAGCGTCTTCGTAATAAAGCTCACGATGACTAAGCTTTTCTAGAGTCAAGGAACAAATTTTTTCCCATTGATTGGGCAGAGTAATCGTATCACTTTCTGTATTGAGAGCAGTTGTAAACAACTGTTGGTAGATGGAAGGAAGATCAAGGAACCCAAGTCGTTTGATTCGAGCCCGCAATGGCTTAAAGTGTTTGTTTACAATCATGCGCCCTAGTATTTTTTTCTCTTGCTCATGATCGTCAAATGAATTTCCTCGTAAGCGATTTTGTTTTACTAACATGTCATAGGCCTTTTGAAAATCATCCTTATCTAATAGCTCAACCTCATCTTCTACCCAAGATTTCGTTTGCTCTTTGCGCGCTGCTAGTTTTATTTGCGCAAGTAACCAGTCAGCTAGCTGTTTGATTCGCAAAGGGATGGATATAGAAGGATCAAAGGAATAGAATTTATCTGCCATTTGCTTTTGGGTGATTAACACGTTGCCTTGAAATGATATGTCATGAAACACAAGACCCTGCTTGCTTAATTGGTGGACGTAGCATTCAATGAGCTGTATAAAATCAGAGGTAGCCTTGAAGCGAATGGCCTCTACTCTTGCTTGATAATCTGACTCCTTGGAAGCTGTCTGAACATATTCTAATTGAGAAAAGGGGTCTTCTATTGTAAAAGCTTTTCCAATATGCTTGCTCAAAAAATCCTGGAAGGTTGTTTGCTGCATATTCTCTTCGCCAAGCTCTGGCAGCACGGTAGAAATGTAGCTATTAAACATCTGATTTGGTGAAAATAAAACGATTTGATCTGCACATAGACGATCTCGATAGCGGTAGAGTAAGTATGCGATACGTTGGAGAGCAGCGGAGGTTTTTCCGCTCCCAGCCGCTCCTTGTACGACTAAAAGCTGACTTTTTTCATTACGTATGATCTGATTTTGTTCACGCTGAATGGTGGAAACGATGGTCTTCATCTGATTGGTTCCTTGTTTGCCAAGTACCTCTTGTAACAGCTCATCTCCAATAGTGACACCTGTATCAAATAACCCCTCGATCGTACCATTTTTAATGATAAATTGTCGCTTTACTTCAAGTGATCCAACCACAATGCCGTCTGGTGTATCATATTGGGCTTCTCCAGGTGGATAATCGTAGTAAAGGCTGGCAATAGGGGCACGCCAGTCATAGACTAATAGCTCATCGTCTGTTTGGGTAAGAAGAGATGCGAGACCAATATAGATGCGCTCTGCCTCTTTTTTCTGCAAAGCATAATCAACAAAGTCAATTCGACCAAAGTATGGAGATTCGCGTAAGCGTGTTAAGGTACGCAATTGGTTTTGGGTATGCACATGTGTACGTTCCCGCTCGGATAATATTTCTGCTTGCTGCTTGACGCTAGCATAGGTTTCGACGGCCTCATGAGGATCATCTAAATTCACGCTCACATCGTCCCAAAAGGTTTTGCGCATTTCAACCACATCAGATTGAAGCACATGTACATCAGCCTCGTATTGCTTTAACCGGCGATCAATTTCATGAATGACTTGATTAACACGTAGTTGCTCTTGTTTCCAATTTTGATCTGTCATAACGAAATAAGTCACTCCTTTTACTTGAATTAAAAGTGCAGAAGGGGATTGACAAGTAAATCTTCACATGATAAAATCTAAGTATATGATTGTGATTATTAAAAAGTGAATTACAGAAGCACCTTCCATTCTATCATCATGAATGGATTTTTTCAATGTCATTTTTGAGGTCTTACATATAATTTCTAGATCAGTTATCGTCAACGATACCTCCCAGCTGCCTTTAAAGTGGATGGGAGGTTTTTTGATCGGCAAAAAGAAGAGCCTGCAAACGAACAGTGCAGGCTCTTCTTTTTATTGTGTACAAATAGTAATGAGTGTCAGTAGTAAACCGAATGTAAATTGTTTTTCAATCATGCTGTTTACTACTGAGGTTCATTCATACGTTTTTAAGGAGATACTATGAGGTTCCTGTAATGGGTGAACCATTTATTTTGTAGTTGGTAGGAACGGAGGCTTTCCCAGAACCAGCACCGCCGATTGTATAGGATTTCCCGGGTGCAATTTCCGTTGCCCAGCTTGGAGGCTTAACTGTGTAGTTGTTTTGACCTGGTGTGAGAGTGGCATCCCAAACAGAAGTGAGTTGACCTGTATAGTCAAATTGTAGGGTCCAATTTGTAATAGGTGTGTTCCCTGTGTTGGTTATAACCAGGTTAAAATTGTACCCATTATCCCACTGTGAGGTTATCTGAAAATCCACCTTAGCTTGAACTTTGCTTGGATCAGGATCGGTAGGGCCTTTAGGCTCCTGTTTGTATTCGATTGTGACGGGATGTGCTTGCCCTTTGGCAACATGAACGGTAGCTGGTTTAACGATTGGAGAGTATTTGTAGGTGGTATCCTCAAATGGTTTTGCCGTGATCGCGTAAGCACCTGTTGGCACTTGCTCCACTAGCTTTTTCTGCCCAAAAGCAACGTTATAGGTAGCGCCATTAAAGGTAATTTCAGGTGTGAAGGAGTAGGACTGCTTGGCAACCTCTAAGGAAATAGCTCCATATTCTGTGGGGGTGGTGCCAGATTTGAAGCCATTTGCGATTACATGAATTAATTCTTCTTTTGGATCCCCTGTCACTTCCCAGACAATGATGCCGCCATATCCATTTTGGTTAACAAAATTTACTTTTTCTTGTAGGGAAGTTGGATCCTCATAAGTATACATTTGTTGTTTACTTTCGCTGTAAAGATAAGGAGCTTTGGCAACAGGGTCGTAATACTTTTTAAAGGCAGGATCTTTTTCTAGCACCTCTTTGATATGGTAGTAAGGATTGTTGCCTGCGTTTCGACCACCATCCCAAATTCCCTTTACACTTTCAGGAACAGTGGAAGCAAACAAACCAGGCAGTTCAGGAATCGGACCATCATTTTTCACTTGTCCCCATCCACGCGAGTAGAAAGGAGAGCCGACAATTAGCTTGTCCTTTGAGATACCAAATTTTTCGAAGTTTTTCATTGCTTGAGCCGTATTGTAATTCACTTTGACGAATTCTTCATAGGGTTCTTTCGGATTTGGGAAAAGAGGGGAGTGATGGCCAGTTTTATTTTCCCACGCGCCGTGGATGTCGTAGGTCATGACATTGATGAAATCGAGGTATTGGGCATATTTATCAGGCTCGGTCTTGGCGATTTTGTCTAAACCGCAACCTACTGCTGCTGTCAGCTCGTAGTATTTTCCATCTTCTTGTCCAGCTTTTGTAAGCGCTTCCCTAAGATCTTTTAAAAGAAGAGTGAAGGTTTCTTTTTCGGTATCATCTGCTTTTGGTGTACCAAGATCATTAGGATTGTCTACTTTATCAGGGTCGCGTTTAAAGCCGGGGTATTCCCAGTCGATATCTACCCCATCGAATTGCCATTGACGAATAAAATCGACCACACTTTTGGAAAATTTGGCTCTTGCCTCTGGCGTTTTGGCAACGTCATGGAATCCGGCAGACCTAGACCAGCCACCGATGGAAATCATCGTTTTAACATGTGGATATTGCTTCTTATGCTTGCGAATAGAACCTAGCGTACCTGCATCAGGAGAACCCCATGTTGCTCCATCCATTAAGGCCTCTGTCGCTGCATATTTGTCAAAATAATCGATGGTTCCCGTTGTCATGTTAATGTCTGCGAAGGCATAGTTGAGATGGGTAATTTTACTCCAAGGAATTTTGGCAGGCGTATAATTGTTGTGTCCTGCATAAATCCCCCATTCTGGATAATACGCTACAATCCGTTTGTTATACGGTGAAGCAGCTGTCTTTGAATCTGAGGGCGAGGAGTTGCTCCTGTTCTCGGCGAAGGATGTGTTTGGTACAAGCATTGCTACCAAAACGAGAAGCGTAGATAGCCATGAGAAAAATTTTTTCATTTTTCAGCCTCCTTTTTAATATTTATATCAACTATATTCCTATTATTTCCTGTTTGTGGATTTTTTTCAATACTTTTTTTAATTTGAAATTGTAAAAAAATATTTTGTTAATGAATAATAGTTTTTTGTAACGAAGTTTGCTATTTATTGATAATCTTATAAAAACAGCAAGTTCAAATCGTTTATCGTTTCGTATATGAAGTATCGAATTTTGCACCATCTGATAGGGAAAGGAATCGAACTTTAAGAAAAGAGGAGACAGACATATAATGAAATCAACAAGTGATGGATGCGCTTACAACATGGATGAGACGGGAAGGAGAGGAAGGCATGCTGTCTTCGCGATCGCGTGAAATTATTAAAACGTTGGTGCTAGCACCAGAACCACTCCGAATAAAAGAAGTAGCACAGGTCTTTCAAGTTAGTGAACGAACCGTCAAATATGATTTGGAGCATATCCGTGCTTGGCTGAAAGAACGAAATATTCCTTTGCTTTCTCAACCCAATAAGGGAATCTGGCTGGAATGTGAAGGACAGATCAAAAATCAAATAATCAACTGGTTACAAAATCACCGGGCAAATGAAATTTTTTTACATCAAAACGAAAGAGCCCGCTATATCGCTCTGGAGCTATTATGTGAAGTCCGATATTTGCGGATCAAGGATTTTACGGAGAGCTTATTGGTAAGTCGCAATACGATCATTTCAGACCTTGAAAAGGTAGAGCGCTTCTGTAGCTATTGGCAATTACATCTTGAGCGAAAGCTACGTGTTGGCTTACGAATGGTTGGTACTGAACTTCAGCGTAGGCTAGCACTAGAGCAATTAATGCTGGATTTACTAGACGGCGCTCAAATGTTTCAGCTAGTACAGAGCATTTCACAAGAACAGGATAGCATGACTCTCATCATGCCAATTTTTCAGAGATTGAAAATAAGAGAAGAGGAAGCATACCGATTAAAAGAAGCATTAAACCGTGTCGTTCTTCGTATAGGGAAAGAACTACGGATTCATCTGTCAGACCGAGTTCTTATAAGCCTATTGATACGGATGGGGATCGTCGTGCAACGCTTGCGTAGCGGATACAGCAACCAGCTAGATACGCTAGAGATTTCAGCTATTCATCAGTTTTCTATTTTTGCCTATTTCCAAAATGAACTGCAAGTCTTGTCTGAACAACTGTCGCTTCCGATCACTGAGAAGGAAATAGCCTTTATTTGTATGCCGACCATCGGGATGATCGTGGACCCACATGCGTATGAGGATACAGTTGATTCCTCCGAGCAAGCAGAGATTTATGCACTGACTGAGGAACTTATTCAAGCGGTAACGAACAAATGCGAGATTCGATTTCGAGAAGATCCAGGCCTAATGGAGCATTTATTTGCGCATCTGTCAGATCGAATTGTGAAATACAGAAATGGCGTTTTGGACCCGAATCCACTGACTGATGATATCATCCGGACATATCCTTCCTTATTTACAGTATTGAAGCAAATTTGCTTAGAAAAATTTGCAAAGTATCAAATTTTACTTTCTAATTCTGATATCGCCTACATTGTCCTTCATTTTCAAGCTGCTCAAGAAAGATTGGCAGGTCATAGGCAAGTGCGGACCTTACTTGTTTGTGGAACGGGACGAGGAGTAGCGAGATTTCTCCAGACCCATTTAGAAAAAGAAATCAAAACATTACAAGTGGTAGGCCTTTGCTCTAGCTTGGAGGTTGATAGCTTCCTACAAAGGCGCTCTGTTGACCTTATCGTTAGTGTAATCCCCCTACAGGCGAAAGTACCTGTTGTGCAAATAAATGCTCTGCCCACGAAACAGGATCGAGAAAAGCTACAATCTGTTTTAAACGTGGTAAAAGCAAAGCAACTGGAGGAAGCCTCCCAAGCAGGAGAATGGAAGGCAATAAAAGTGAAGTCACATACAGCTAAGCGGCTCTCAAGTGCAGTAGATTCCAGTACTGATCCGTTCTCAAGCAGAGAGCGAACAAATTCTAGTCTACTTGTGAAAAATACTTCATCTGCCATGGCTCAGGAAATGGAACATATGACACAGGACATTATCCTGCAAGGTTTTGAGATTGGAATGAAAGTAACGAGTCGATTTGCTCATCTGTTACCTGAAAAGAGGCAGCAAGGCTTGCTTCTACACGTTCTACTAATGGTGAATCGCCTGTCGCATGGCAGCTCTTATCTAAACTATGAGACAAGCGGATTACAAGAATCTCGTCACATGAAGGCCTATCGGCAGGAGCTAATCCAATTTTTTGAGCAGGAGCATCTTACAGTGCCAACCAGCGAGCTTACTGCCATCATGCGATATTTCACAGAAGAGAGGGGCTAACATAAAAATGGACTACGATGTACTTCTTTGTAATGGTCTTGTGGTAGATCCAGCTAACAGCCGAAACGGTCGTTTTCATATTGGGATCCGAGGGGACAACATTCAAAGGATTTGGGAAGCAGATGATCATATGCCTCTTCCAACCTCTAAAATGGTGATTGATGCGAAGGAATTGATAGTGACGCCTGGATTAATAGACTTGCATGTGCATATATTCACAGATTACACACCGCTGGGCATTCAAACCGATCGGATTGGTGTACAGCAGGGTGTGACAACAGTGGTGGATGCTGGGAGTGCCGGCGTGGAAACCTATCCTATTTTTCTGGAAAAAGCCGTTACGAGCAGTGAGACGGAAGTGCTTGCTTGGATCAATATTTCACGATTAGGGCTCTGTGGAGGACTTTCAGAGTTAGCTGATTTATCTCAATTGGCACCAGTAGAAACAGCTCATTTGATGAAAAATGATTCGCGTATCTGTGGTATTAAAGCAAGAATGAGCGCTTCTGTGGTACAAGAGAACGGAAGTAAGCCCCTGTATGTAGCTAAACAGCTGGCAAGAGAACTAGAGGTACCAGTGATGGTTCACATAGGAAATGCACCTCCAGCTTTACATGACGTATTGGAATTACTAGAAGCTGGGGATGTAGTTACACATGCGTTTCATGGGAAAAAAGGCGGTATTTTTACAGAGGAGGGTAGCTTGCTTCCAGAAGCAGAACGGGCATTGAAGCGTGGTGTAATCTTTGATGTCGGTCATGGTACCTCTAGCTTTAGCTTTGCCACGATGAGACGTGCGCTGGAATTTGGGATTAAGCCATACACCATTAGTACAGACATTTATCGGCAGAACATAGATGGGCCTGTACACAGCTTAGCAATGACAATGAACAAATTACTAGCGTTAGGTGTTTCTCTCGATGAAGTGGTAGAGATGAGCACATGTAATCCAGCTAGGATTTTACGAAAAGAGCATGAAATCGGCACCTTAACAGAAGGGACACGAGCAGATATTAGTCTGTTGAGAATGAAAAAAGGGCCCTTGGAACTAACTGATTCTGAGCAAGTTACCCTTACCACATCAAGTTATTTGCAGCCAGAGCTCACTATTAAATCAGGAAAGGTATTGAAATGCGTATGATGATAAGCATCGTGGAGGAAGTAGCTAAATTATCTCCCATACAAGATACAGAAGTGTCCGAGCTAACCAAGCTGCTTGAGGACATACAGCAGTTGACGAACCAGATTCTGCTGACGATTAACGAGGAACGTTGGATTGCGATGGGAGTTCATCTGCTGGCCTTTATGAGACGCGTGCAACATAAGGAGAGACTAGCTGCAATGGATTTATCTTTGATGGAAGAAGGAGATGTAAGGTTACAGCAAATCTCGCAAAAGGTTTTGGATGCTTATGGGGTGCAATATGGTTTTTTGATCGAACCAATTGAAATCTTTCTTCTGCAAGTTCATTTAGAAACAGCAAAGGCTTTATTAGAAGAGACGAAATAGGAGGGAATTGTAATGGGTGAAATTAAGGTGGTTATTGGAGATCGTCTAGGAAAAGGCCAGAATATTGCGAAAGGGATTAAAGCGGCTGGAGGTCTACCTATCCTTATTCCGGGAGTCGGAGCAGATATGAAGGTCGGAGATTACATGCATAAGGAGCATGCCGATTTTGGACTATCTTTTTGTGGAAGCGGTGGAGCTGGCGCTGTTACAGCTAAAACGAAATATGGCTATGAGATTGAATTTGGCTTACGCTCCATAGATGCGGGCATTACGGCCTTGCGTGAAGGGAAAAAAGTGATTGGCTTTGGGTTTATGGATACGGAGGAATTGGGGAGACGGATGACAGAAGAGTTTAAAAAAATGAAAGGATAGGAGGAAGCAGGGAATGTATAAAGAGCTTGATTACACGTTGACGTTAAGCGGGAGCGGTGATTCTAAAGAAGCTGCCTTTCAATTTGTGTTTAGTCAAATTAAAAGCAAGATGGCTCGCGAAATTCCTGATCTCATTTTACGAATTGAACCGATGGATGTTGAGGTTTTGAAGGCAACGCAATTTTCCTATAAAGAACGCTTTCTAGGGATTTTGTTTCCGCGTACTAGAACGAAATACACGATTGAAGTGCGTATTTTGGTCCGTTTACGTGTAATTGAGCTGTCCAAAATACCGTTTACGGAAGAAATGCAATCAACTTCTAGCAGGCAGATCAAACTAGCGAAGAATCCTAACACGTAAGCACAGAAAAGAGGGAGTAGCGGATGGGTATCACCTTGGTCATTATTGTGAAATCAATCATTATTGGTGCACTCGTTGGGTTTGGAGTTGGAGCAGGTGCGGCTCGTATGTTTCACGCTCCCAATGTGCAAGGGATGGGTGCTTTTCGTACCTTTGGTGAATTAAATGCATGTGAAGGAGATCCAATATCTCACTTTTCATTCGGTTTGGGATTTTTATTTAATGCATGGGCGTCTGTTGTAGGTGCAGGTGCGTTGACTCAGGACGTTGATCATCGCATTATCCCAAACTGGGCAGCGGCTGGTCTGTTATGGAAAAATCGGAATGTTTCTGAAACGTTACATAATCCGAAAAAAATGGCATTTGTAGGAGCGCTTGTAGGAATTGTCGTGGTGACTTTATTAAATTCTACCGCCTCGTCCATACCATCTTCCATGCAGTTAGTAGCAACCAAGGTATTGGTCCCGGCTGCAAACTGGCTGATTAACCCAATCATGCCAATCGTTTTCTGGATGGCTGCGATGGATGCTGGTAAGCGTACTGGTTTATGGGGGACGGTACTAGGTGGATTGGCTCATTTAATTATGGGGAATGCTGTCCCTGGTATTGTTCTTGGTATTCTCATCGGTAAAGGTGTGGACGATAGCGGCTGGAACCGTATTACGAAAACCTTGGTGCTTGCGGTAGTGCTTTTATACACATTAAGTGGTTTCTTCCGTGGTTTCGATGTAGCGTTTCTGCATAGTATTCAGGTGGATATTCCCCAATGGCTCATTGATGTACACAAATTATTTGGATCAGAGGTGAAATGATATGGACCAATCGTTAGAAAAACAAGGCTTTTGGATGTCTGAATGGGCTTTTCCTATCTTTGTTGCCTGCTTATGCTCGGGGATTTTTGCTGGTACACATATGTATTATGTGCATCATGTAGGAGCATTTAATGATATTGCTATTGTAGCGATGTTAGAGGCAGGGATCAAAGGCGGAAGCTATGGTGCTGCAGCGGCATTTGGCGCTAGCTTCTTGTTTGCTCGTGTCTTAGAAGGCCCCCTAGTAGGGATTTTGGATATCGGCGGTGCTCTACAAACGGGCATCGGAATTGGAGTACCTGCCCTGTTGCTAGGAGCCGGAATCGTGGCTCCCATAGAATCGTTTCCGCTCGCGTTGCTAGTAGGTGCTGGTCTAGGTTTCTTGATTGGGATCATTATTATTTTCATTCGGCGCTATACTGTAGCTGGTTCTACCTCAACCTTTGGGGCAGATGTCATGATGGGGGCGGGAAATGCTGCTGGTCGGTATTTGGGACCGTTAATTGTTATCACAGCGATTATGGCCTCAATACCAGTGGGCATTGGCGCGACAATTGGTGCGGCCCTGTTCTATGCGTTTAAAAAGCCCATTGCAGGTGGGGCAATCATTGGGGCAATGATTATGGGTGGAATTTTTCCGATTCCAGCATAAAAGAGGTGCTTATGGAAAGTTGTCTTGCGTGTACTTAGATTCCTGTATCTTTTTACACATACGCTAGAAACAGAAAGGCTGAGAAAAACATGTCAATCTATCAACAGCTAGGTCTTCAAGCCGTCATTAATGCGAGTGGAAAGATGACGGCGCTAGGTGCAAGTGCTGTTCATACCGAAGTGGCTCGTGCTATTTCAGAAGCTTCGATGGATTATGTGAATATGCAGGAGCTGTTAACTTGGGTTGGGAAACGTATCGCAAAAACAACCGGTGCAGAAGGAGGCTGTCCAACACTCGGAGCTTCGGCAGGAATAGCAATTGCTACTGCGGCCATTATTGCAGGAAGCAATCTTTCGAAACTAGAGAAAATTCCATTTTTACAAGGTGTTCCGAATGAAGTAATTATACAGAAGGGGCATTCTGTACATTTTGGTGGAGCTGTCCCACAGATGATGGCTTTAGGAGGAGCGCACGTAATTGAGGTAGGTCATGCCAATTTTGTGGAGGCCGAGCATATAGAGGGTGCGATTAGCGAGAAAACGGCTGCGCTCTTTTATATCAAGTCCCACCATGCCGTACAGAAGGGGATGCAATCTCTTCAGACCATGCTAGAGATCGGACATCGTCATCAGCTCCCTATGGTTGTGGATGCAGCTGCTGAAGAAGATTTGCGCAAGTATGTTCAGATGGGCGTGGACTTGGTCATTTATAGTGGTGGTAAAGCCATCGAGGGACCAACCTCGGGTTTTATTTGCGGCAAACAGCACTTTATTGACGCGTGCCATGCTCAATATAAAGGAATAGGTCGTGCAATGAAGGTCGGGAAGGAAGCGTTGATTGGTTTAACAGTGGCACTGGAGCGCTACGCCAATAAGCGTG
Organism: Brevibacillus sp. 7WMA2; assembly: GCF_010748895.1. Classification (NCBI taxonomy): domain Bacteria; kingdom Bacillati; phylum Bacillota; class Bacilli; order Caryophanales; family Paenibacillaceae; genus Brevibacillus; species Brevibacillus sp. 7WMA2. The sequence continues at coordinate 1,668,383 of NZ_CP048799.1, read as the reverse complement.
ATACGGGCGAGGAGCAAAAGGGGCGCATGCAATCATTTTTGGAGCAAATAAAGGATGTGCCAGGAATTACAGGACGCATTGTTCAGGATGAGGCTGGCCGCGAAATTTACCGGGCACAACTAACGATCGATCCAGCCATAGCTGGTATGACGGCTATAGAGCTAGCGCAAAAATTGAAAGAAGGAAATCCCTCTATTTATACAAGGGATCATTATGCCAATGTAGGAATCATCTATATCGACCCAAGACCCTTGCTTCCCCAACAAGAAAATCTGATAGCTCAGCGTTTACGTGAGATATTAGCAAGCATAGAAGGAGGAAAATGATGAGTAGCCATGTAAAAGTACGCGTCAATTTATTAGCCAGAGACCCTGAGAATGCAAAGGATATCATGGAAATATTGAATGGGCAGGTATTAATTGGTCTTATGGTCAAGTCATTTTCAAGTGTGGAATTGGCAGTTGAAAAGGTAAGGGAGTATCAAAAAGCAGGGATTCCAGTGTCAGTAGGCTTAGGAGCGGCTGACCCCACTCAGTGGAAAAAAGTAGCTGAGGTAGCCAAGCAAACGATCCCACCGCATGTGAATCAAGTATTTCCAGCAGCTGGCTACACGATTGGACTATTGGAGGCTGAAGGTGGGGCAAATACCATTGTCAATGCGGTGATTACCCCAAGTGGAACCGTAGGAAAGGTGTATGTAACCACAGGGCCTGTGAGTCAGAGGTATGAGGAAGCCATCTCATGTGAAGCGGCGGCGGCATTAATCGCGGACATGGGTATCCCTTCTGTCAAATTTTATCCATTGAATAACCGATTAGATGAGTTAACTGCCATGGTAAAGGCTGCTGTGGAAGCAGGTATTACCATTTTTGAGCCTACAGGAGGAATTACGATTGAAAATATGGCAGAAACGGTGCGCGTTTGTATCGAAAATGGTGCTAGAGAAGTGATTCCCCATATCTATACGTCTATCGTGGATAAAGCGACTGGTTTGACAAGAATAGAAGATGTGCAAGCTATAAAAGCTGCATTAGTTAAGTGGTTATAGGTTATAGTTGATTTCGGCGCGCAATTTTTTCCGAATGATCCCTTTGATTCGGCTTCGTTAGTCGTATAAAATAATGAATGATAGACTGATTGGGTATATCCCATTCAGTCTCTTTTTGCTCCTATAAGCGAGGCAGCATTGATAAGCGGAAACCTGCTATAATGACAGTGTTTTTAACTTTATTTAGAGGGTGAATACAATGAAGCGTATCACTATTTTGATAGCTGATGATGAAGCAGAGATTGCAGAGCTGATTGCGTTACATGTAAAAAAAGAGGGATACCATTGCATGAAAGTGTCTGATGGGCAAGAAGCAATTCATGCGGTTCAGAACCATTCGATTGATCTGGCGATTTTGGATATTATGATGCCAAAGCTGAATGGGTATGAAGTAACCAGACTTATTCGGGAACAGTATCCAATGCCGATTATTTTCTTAAGTGCAAAAAACTCCGACTTAGATAAAATCTCAGGATTAGTAATGGGTGCAGATGATTATATGACCAAACCATTTAACCCTATGGAACTGGTTGCTCGAATAAATGCTCAGCTTAGGCGCTCCATGCAGTTAAATCAACTGGCTGCGACGAACAAACCTGTTGTGGAGGCGGGGGGCTTAATCATTTATCCGGAGGAACGAACCGTAAGCCTTTACGGCAAAACCATTGAACTGACGCCAAAGGAATTTGATATTTTGTATTTGCTAGCTCGTCATCCCAAGAAGGTGTATAGTGCCGAAAACCTTTTTCAACAGGTATGGGGCGAGGCATACTTTGAGGGAGGGAATACCGTCATGGTCCATATTCGTACCTTACGGAAAAAACTTGGAGAAGATAAAAATCGAAACAAACTAATAAAAACCGTCTGGGGAGTAGGGTATTCGTTCAATGGATAAAATGATACGAAGCTTTCGTTCTAAAATGATTCTGTTATTGGGTCTTAGTATGCTCTTGTCTGGTACGATTACCTACATACTCTATAAAGCTCTTCAGCTTTATTATCGTTTTCAGGTCAAGTTCGAAAACCCACTAACTACGATTCGCTATTTCATCAGAGATATAGGGGATATCAATTTTTTTCTGCTTATTTTTATCCCTCTTGCTATTCTGTTTTTCTTTCTTTTGACCAAGCCTTATGCCACTTACTTTCAACAGATATCCAATGGCATTCATCATCTTGCCAATGGTAATTTCACAAATAGGGTTCATATTCCTTCGAATGATGAGTTTGGAGATATTGCAAAAGATATTAATTTGGCGAGTGAGAAGTTGCAAAAAGCGGTCGAAAGAGGAGATTTCGCAGAAAATAGCAAGGACCAGTTAGTATTGAATTTAGCCCATGATTTGCGCACTCCGCTGACTTCTGTTATAGGGTATTTAGATTTCATTCTACAAGACGATCATTTGACCCCAGAACAAGTCAGACATTATATGGCCGTTGCTTTTACCAAGTCTCAACGTTTAGAAAAGCTGATCGATGAATTATTTGAAATCGCGAGAATGAATTATGGAATGCTTCCCATTGAGAAGAAGCCAATCGATTTAAGTGAACTTCTCGTGCAATTAAAAGAAGAACTATACCCAGCCTTTGAGAAAAACCAGCTGGAAGCTAGACTGAACGTAACGCCGCAGCTAAATATTTGGGGAGATGGGGAACTGCTTGCGCGGGTGTTTGAAAATCTCTTGACCAATGCCATTCGTTATGGAAATGATGGTCAGTTTGTAGATATTAGTTGTTATCTGGATGTCGAGGATGTGGTAGTAGAGATAGTCAATTATGGAAATTGCATTCCTTCAGAAGAGCTGCCGCACATCTTTGAAATGTTCTACACAGGTGACCAGGCACGAACCCATCAGGGAGGAAGTACAGGTCTGGGGTTATTCATTGCGAAGAATCTTGTAGAGCAGCATCATGGTGTTATTTCTGTGGAGAGTAATGTGATCCAAACATGTTTTAAAGTGCGTTTACCGCAGAATTTTCATCAAAAGACCCAAGATTTTAAAGACTAACCGAATAAATTAAGAATTATTTTAGATTTACCCTGCTTATTTTTTAAACAGTTGTCCCTATCCTATAGGATGAAAGGGGAAGCTGTGTATGAAAAAGTGGGGTTTTTTCGTTATTATCATCGTTTTGTTGCTAGGATATAAAACGATCTTTCAGGATACGGATTATACAAAAAGGATAGTATCAATTGTGAAAAATATGAGGTCGATTCATATCTTCTTGCCGAAACGGTAAAGGCAAAGAACCGTCCGATTGGGAACATTCGAACGGTCGCTTTCCTAATAACGAAGTGTTACATGTCATAGCTGATAGCATCAGTTTTAACATTCTTGTCAGCTTTTCCCGCCTTGTTAGCAATCGCTTCAAAGGTAATGATTTTCGTTGTGTTGGTTGGATATGCCTGGAACTGATAATCAGCTGAAATGATAATCTGCTGAAATCCAATTTTTTCAAGAATCATTCTAAATTCCTCTACGCCGTACCAACGTAGGGGAAAACGTTCTAGCTCAGTTTCTACTAGAGTTCCATTACGCCACTTTTCATATCGACCGTAAGAAATACTATATTGATTAATATAATCTACCTCAACCAAAGTATCTTGATATGTGATCACATCAGCGTTATCACATGTCCATGTTCTTGTTGAGATCGTTCCAAAGCTGAACTCTGTTTGTAAAAAAAGATCAATGATTAATTTTCCGCCGTTTTCCAGACTGTGATAAAAGTTTTGTAAGGCTTTGATGGATGCTTCTCTCTCATGAATCAATAAAAATGTTCCAGCGGGTATAATAATGGCCTGATACAGGGTAGGTGATGCATAAGTTTCCATCGTTGCTTCAAACAGGGTTGGAGATAGTCCCTTTTTTTGGCAGTTATTCTGACAGATTCGAAGCATTTCTGGGGAGCTATCATATCCTTCTACCTGTAAACCACTTTCCAAGAGTGGAATAAGTATACGACCTGTACCTACAGCAGGTTCAAGGATTTTTCCTTTATGTAGGAGTAATCTTTGTTTATAAAATTCTACATCACCAAAGGAATGACCAATTGGTTTATCCAAATCATATACTTCTGAAGATAAACGGTTATAAAAGCCAAGCATACTAATACCTCCTCATTTTATCAGAAAATTATAACATTATATGAACTAAATCAAAAGTCCGCCTGCAACATGGATTTTCATGTACAAACGGACTTTTGATTTTCAGAGGATAGCTAGTAATGAATACTTAGCTTTCTTTGGTAAACGTAAAATTACGCGCTATATATAAAATCGGTGTAGAAGCAGCCGAAACTACGAATTTAATCAGATAGGTTGTGAGTAAAATGTCAAACCAAGTATCCATAGGTAGTTCCCCTAAAAAAGCAATGGTGCAGAAGAGTACGGTATCAACTAATTGGCTAATTAAAGTGCTTCCGTTATTTCGAATCCATAATTGATTTGGTTTCGGACATATCTTCTTTAAGAAAGTATAGATACGGACATCTAAAAACTGACTAATAAAATATGACGTTAAACTAGCAATTACCAGTCTAGGCATAATGCCAAAAATCATGGCTAAGGCATCCTGCTTCGCCAGCCCATCTGGATGAGGTACAAATCTAAGGGCCATCTGCATGATAATGGTTGTGGCAATTAGCGTGAAGAAGCCAAACCAGACAGCTTTTTTCGCTTGCTCTTGCCCATATTTTTCATTGAGCAGGTCACTGCATAGATAGATAGTTGCATACATCGTATTTCCAAGCGTCATGGCAAAACCAAACAGCTCAACGATTTTCACTACTTGAATGTTGGCCAGCACGGTAGCAAATCCAATCCAAGCATATAAGCCTACTTTGCCAAAAAAACGATAGCATAATAAGAATAAGACAAAATTGACTAGCACAAAGCCAATCCCAAACCATAAATTAAACATGTATCCTCCTAGTTTTGATAACGCGGGAGATCTCGAACCGCGAAGAGTGTATGAAGTTGTTACAAGGACTCATTGTAACAAGCTTCACCCAGTGGTTCAATGCTTTTTTCCACATCAGTAGTTATTCTTTGATGGAGGAGTATCATTTAACCAGCAATCAAAAAATTTTTTAGAAAAAACAAACCAAGTAAAAAGAATTCTCTTTCTCCCAATGCAAAGAAGAGCAGCAAATAGCTGCCCTATATGGAATATGTTTAAAGAATCAGATTTAAAATCTCATCGACCCACTCCAAATTCTCAGCTTGTAACCAGATGGAGGGCTGCATATCTTCCGCTCGATACCAAGATCAATGTCAGAGTACAGATCGGTATTTTGGTTGCCAATTGACCCTCTATAAAACACGGACAAAATATTCGAATCCTTCAACAAATCCTGTTCTATTCTGTCCATAATAGTTTGCCGGTGCATGGTAAGCAGTAAGTCTCTTTGTTTATGCTTTGTTTTTAATCCCGCACATCATAAAATCAATCCTTTGTTTTTGTCCTTCTATATATAGTTCTGCTTACTTATATGGATATCTTTTTGTTTTTACCTATAAAATTTTCTTTTTGATAGATAAAGCTCATCAGGGACGCTTGCCGACAGGCTCTTTACAAAACAACCAATGCCGGCCCATAGCGTGTTCAAGCTGAATCTCGATCTCAAAGAAACGGGATAAAAGCTCTGGACCAAGCATGTCTTGTGTCTGACCAGAATCAAAAATGCTCCCATTCTTGAGTAAGAGCGTATGAGTAAAACAAGGCAAAATTTCTTCTATATGATGGGTGACGTAGATAATGGTGGGAGAATTAGGCTGTTTCGCTATTGTTTCAATGTACAGTAATAATTGTTCACGTGCTATAAAATCAAGACCCGTTGTAGGCTCATCTAAAATCAACAATCGTGGGGATGCCATTAGGGTACGGGCTAATAAAATACGCTGACGTTCGCCTTGTGACAAAACCTGATAGGGACGATGCTCTAAATGAGTACAACCAAATTGTTCTAATAGAGCTTTTGCCTGCTCTATCTCTTCTTGAAGCTTTGGCTCGTAAAGGCTTAAAGAAGCGTGTTTACCAGATAATACAATCTCTAGCGCGGTATCGCCGCCTCGAAGCTGTTGTTGCAGAGAACTACTGACAAGGCCGATTTCTTTGCGTAACTGTCGCAAGTCATAGGTACCGAACTTTTTCCCAAGAACCTCAATTTCTCCAGAAGTAGGCCATATATAGCCGTTTAGAAGCTGGAGGATGGTTGATTTACCTGATCCATTTAGACCGAGTAGACACCAATGCTCTTGAGAATGAATGTTCCAGCTTACCTTGTTTAAAGTAAGAATTGGTTCAGTATGCACGAGTAGGTTCTCTCCTTTTTCGTCTTTTTAATCATTGTACTAATTTTCTGTCTTATATATCAATCTAGAAATGAAGGGATTAAGAAGGAAATATCGTTTCATTAAACTTTTTCCCAAGAACAATTACAAATGAATAATACGAACAAAAAATAAATATTAGATAAAAATGTTCGGATTGTTTCTTGATTATTTAAAAAGGAATGTTATAATCAATAAGGCTTGTAATTTCCTAACATTTTCAAGGGGGCAACATCTATGAATTATGATGTTATCATTGTCGGAGCTGGTCCAGCAGGAATTTTTACGGCATATGAATTGATCCATAAAAAACCTGATTTACAGATCCTGTTGATTGAAAAAGGACATAATATTTACTCGCGTCGCTGTCCCATCCTTGAGAAAAAAATTAGTAAATGTCCGCCTCCAGCAGGTCGAAAGGATTTTAGTGGTTGCTTGCCAGCCTGCTCAATTACCAACGGATTTGGTGGAGCAGGAGCTTATTCAGATGGAAAATTTAACATCACGACAGAATTCGGTGGCTGGATGACCGATTATTTAGCACCTTCTGAAGTGCTTGAGCTGATTAAATATGTTGATGATATTAATTTAAAACACGGAGCAACTCCCAATATAACCGATCCAACCACGGAGGCTGTCCGTGATATAGAACGTAAGGGGCAAGCAGTTGGACTGAAACTACTGCGTGCAAATGTCCGTCATTTAGGTACGGAACAAAACTTGGAGATTTTGAAGAGTATCTGCGAAGAGCTAGAATCAAAAATTACAATGCTTTTTAAGCAGGAAGTGGAAGATATCATTGTTGAGCAAACGGAAAGTGGTAAAGAAATTCGCGGAATTACCTGTAAAAAGGGTCAGGAGTACCGAGCGAACAAAATCGTTATTGCTCCTGGCCGAGACGGCTCGCAATGGTTCGGTGAGATTTTGAAAAAACAGGGCCTACGATTAAGTAACAATCAAGTAGATGTGGGGGTTCGTGTAGAAACAACCAATGTAGTCATGGAAGAAATCAATAAGCATCTATATGAAGGGAAGTTCTTGTTCAAATCTTCTACGGATCAAATTGTACGAAGCTTTTGTTCTAACCCAAGCGGTCATGTTGTTGTAGAAAATCACAGCGGTGTGATGGCGGCTAACGGGCATGCATACAAGGATGAGAAGCTGGGGTCCCCTAACACGAACTTTGCTCTGCTTGTGTCTCATGTCTTTACAGAACCATTTGATAAGCCAAACGAATACGCGAAAGAGGTGTCAAGGCGAGCGAATGATCTTTCTAACGGCTCCGTGATTGTACAGCGCTTTGGCGATATAAAACGTGGGCGGCGTTCGACAGAAAAACGACTGAAAGAGGGATTTATTGAGCCAACGTTAAAAGAAGCCGTACCAGGTGATCTCGGCCTAGTATTACCATATAATACAATGAAAAGCTTAATTGAAATGGTAGAGGCACTCGATCATGTTACGCCGGGTATTGCAAGTGAACACACGCTGTTTTATGGAGTAGAAGCGAAATTCTATTCAGCACGTCCATATTTGAATCCGCACTTTGAAACAGAAATTAGTGGTTTATATGCAGGCGGCGATGGAGCAGGTTTAACGCGAGGACTTGCGCAAGCAGGAGCATGCGGCGTTCATATTGCTCGGGGAATTTTACGTCACCTGTCTTAAAATATGGAAGAATACAACTATATTTTGTCACAACAGCATGATTGTCAAGTCCATTTCTTGTGCTATAATATTTTCAAATGGGTCACATCTCATTCATGTAAATAATAATAGTTTTAGGTAATGGAAGTTTGGTGCAAATCCAACGCGGTCCCGCCACTGTGATAGACTGTTTTCCGGTCTTAAGTCAGGTCTTTTACCTAAAAACTACTGAAAGGCTAACCATTTCGAGGCGAAAGTGGTTAGTCCAAGTCTAGTGATGTTCCCGCCTCACTAGATTTTTTTATGGAGAAAGGAGCGGAAATGGTAAGAAGAGTTTGTCAAATCGCCTTACTTATTGCACTTGCGCTGGTAAGTGTAGTGGGTTGTTCAAATAATGAAGTAGCGCAAAACACATCAGCAGAAGAAAAGGTTGAAAACAAGATCGTTGTGGAAGTTTCAAGCGATCAGGGCAAAACCAAAATTGCTGAAAAAACAATTCAATTCAAAGGGGATCAAACCTTGTATGAGTTGATGAAAACCAATTTTAAAGTGGAAGACGATAATGGATTTATCACGTCAATTGAGGATGTGAAGCAAAATCCAGCAGAGAAAAAGTATTGGTTATACGAAGTGAACGGAGCACCAGCGGTTACAGGAGCCAAGGATCTTAAAGTCAAAGATGGCGATGTCATTAAGTGGGATTTACATGCCTCCTAACCATCAAATACACAAAGCATCCCTATCTAGTGTAAGAGGCATAACGTTGCTAGCTATCTTAGCTGCCTTGTCTGTTGCTGGTCGGATTGCACTGTCGTCCATACCTAACGTACAGCCCGTGACAACATTTGTCATTCTTATGACAATTCTGATGGGACTTCGATATGGTTTGTTGCTTGCGATAATTGTGATGATTTTGTCAAATATGGTCCTAGGGATCGGGATTTGGATTATCCCGCAGATCATTGCATACTGTATAATTGTCGTAGTAACCGGTATATTTATACGTCCTGTGTTTCCAAAGCTTTCCTTGTTCGTGATGGCCATATACGCCGGATTTACAGGAATGCTTTACGGGTTTGTTAACTCTCTTTGTCAGGTACCGCTTTATGATTCAACTTATTTTCTTGCTTATTATCTAGCAGGAGTCCCCTATGATACGATGCATGCAATTGGGAATTTCGTTTTTTATTTCGTACTCACACCTCTTTTACTTCCTTTGTTGCACAAATTGATAAATCAACATTTTGCTAAGTCTTGACAACTGAACAGGCACAATGCAGTGCTTGCCGAATCATATCAAACCTTTGATGCAAAAGGTTTTTATACACAAAGACGTGTATAGTGTTTTTAAAAATAACAATCAATACATAGTTGACTATATGGTAAATATAGTAGTACAGTATTGGTAGAAAACAGAATACAGGTTACACAAAGACGTGTTACTTATGTAGATAGCAAAGAGGCTTTTAAAGGGTATGCTCCCTTCTAAAAAGCCTCTTTTTTTATTCCAAATGGAGGTGTCAGCATGGATAAGGTTAGTTTTAAAACAGATATTTACATGGGACAAGGCGCACTACATCGCCTGCAGGATCTGAAAGAAAAACGAATTTTTATTGTCACAGACCCTTTTATGGTTCAATCGGGAATGATTCAGCATGTCATTGACCAGATTGACGCGAGTAATAAGCACTTGGTTTTTAGTGATATCGTTCCAGACCCGCCAATCGAGGTTGTTGTAAGTGGAATGAAAGCCCTTAGTGAGTTTGAAACGGATACGATTGTTGCACTAGGAGGAGGCTCAGCTATCGATGCAGCGAAAGCAATGAAATATTTTGCGAAACAAGTGTCGAATCAAAAAGACCTTCCTTTCATTGCCATTCCGACAACAAGTGGAACAGGATCAGAGGTAACCGCATTTTCTGTTATTAGTGATCAGCAAAAAAATATTAAGTACCCTCTAGTGTCGAATGATATGACGCCAGAAGAAGCTATTTTAGACCCAGAGCTAGTAAAAAGCGTCCCTGATTTTATTACAGCCGATACGGGAATGGATGTTTTGACGCATGCTATCGAGGCGTTTGTGTCTACAAAAGCAAATGATATTTCTGATGCTCTTGCGGAAAAGGCGATGAAGCTTGTCTTTGAATATTTAGTAAGAGCATACAAGGATGGTAATGATTTAGAGGCACGTGAAAAAATGCACAATGCTTCATGCCTTGCAGGAATGGCCTTTAATGTTACATCACTAGGCCTCAATCACGGAATTGCCCATGTAGCTGGAGCTAAGTTCCACATTCCTCATGGTCGCATGAATTCCTTACTGCTTCCACATGTCATCGAATTCAATGCGAATTGTGGAACAGGATATGGTCAGAGTGAAAATCAGGCGACCGCTAAGAGATACGTAGCTATTGCTAAAACCTTAGGTCTTCCAGCAAGCAATACGAGAAGTGGAGTGCGCAGCTTAATTAATGCAATCAAGCAATTGCAAAAACAATTGAAAATGCCAACGAATTTGCGGGATTGTGGCATAGAGTATAAGCAACTGGAAGAAATGAGAAATGCGATTGCAGAAGGCGCGCTTAAGGATGGATGTACAAAAACAAATCCACGTGTGCCAACGGAAGAAGATGTTATTGGAATTTTGAACAAAATGTTTCAGTAGCGAATATTTTGTCGAAATTAGTCTAATGAAGTATTGACATCGTTTACAAGTTCAAATATAGTGAAATTAACACAATGACGTGTTAAGAATTTCAGTTGAGAGCGAAGAGGCTCCTTAAAAATTGCCGAGTGTATTTTTTAAGGGGCCTTTATGTGTTTTTAATGTTTTTTCAAGCAGATGGGATGAGATTTATGAGCCAAAACAACGAGAAACAACGTGTCATTCAGGAGTATGTACCAGGTAAACAAGTCACACTAGCTCATATCATAGCTAATCCGAATGCAGATATTTATAAAAAGCTAGGATTAGGTAGCGATACGAAGGATGCAATTGGTATTTTGACCATTACCCCAAGTGAAGCTTCGATTATCGCTGCTGACATAGCAACAAAAGCTGCTGGAGTGCTAATCGGCTTTGTGGATCGTTTTAGTGGATCAGTGGTGATTACAGGTGATGTATCCTCTGTGGAATCCGCGCTAAATGAAGTATTGCTTGGCTTACAGAATATTTTAGGATTTTCAGCTACGAAGATAACGAGAACGTAGTTATGAAAAAAATTATTCTAACCGGTAATACAGGATGTGGGAAGACCACTTTATGCCAGCGACTTCACGGACATGTGATCGCCTATAAGAAAACACAAGCCATAGAAACCTTCGATCAAGCCATTGACACACCTGGGGAATGTATAGAAAATAGAGGTTTATATAGAATGTTGCTTGTAACAAGTGTCGATGCGGATGTCATAGGCCTTGTGCAAGATTGCACAAATGAAGATTGTTATTTTCCACCTTCTTTTGGTTCTGTATTTGCAAAGCCAGTTATTGGTATCATTACAAAAGTAGACATTGCCAAAAATACGGAGGATGTGAAAAAAGCCCGAGAATATTTGCTAGCGGCTGGAGCTTCAACCATTTTTGAGATTTCTTCTACTGAAAACATTGGTTTAGAAGAGCTGCAAAGCTATTTAAGTGATGATGAATAAGTTTTGGGAAGTATTTATTTTGCTTAGACAATGAGGTGTGGTACCCATGAATGGAAAAATTGTAGTAGTCGATGATGAGCCTATTACAAGAATGGATATTCGTGAGATTTTAAAAGAAGCGAACTACAATGTGGTAGGGGAAGCTTCAGACGGTTTTGAAGCCATTGAGTTATGTAAAAAGCATTTGCCTGATCTAGTGATTATGGACATTCAGATGCCTATCCTAGATGGATTAAAAGCGGGAAAAAGAATCCTTTCAGAGCAATTAGCTGGTGGCGTCGTTTTGCTGACAGCCTTTAGTGATAAAGAAAGTATCGAAAAGGCTTCCAGTATTGGTGCTTTGGGTTATCTAGTAAAACCACTTGATGAAAAGTCTTTCATTCCGATGGTGGAAGTAACCATCGCCAAGGGAAAAGAATTTCGCAAGCTAGAAAAAAACTATACAAAAGTCTCTCAAAAGCTAGAAGAACGAATTGCAATTGAGAAGGCAAAAGGTATTTTGATGAAAGAAAATGGTTTTTCTGAAGAAGAAGCATATCAGACGATTCGTAAATTGAGTATGGATAAACGATGTCCTATGATTGAAATCGCTACCACAATCGTGATTTCCTATGATTAAAGAGACAATTACACAATTGTGTAAAAAACATACTCATTTATCTGATGCTGAAATTCAGAAAATCATTGAAGTAGCTCATTCAAACGAATTATTTGATTTGCAGGAGGGAAGGGACCTTTTTATCGATGTCCTTTCAAAAGTGACGAACGAAGCGATTGTTGTCTACCACCAAACTCATGGGATTGCACAATCTCTCTATCAATGTCCAGTGGTTGGCGAGGTTGCTTTAAGAGAGAACGAGCCTGGTGTACTCCGGACGCTAGAGACTGGGGTTATGTCAGTGGGTCTTGTTGCAAAAACCCAAGAGAATCAATTGGTTCGACAGACGGTATATCCCATTCATTTAGATGGAAAAGTCATCGCTGTGCTTATCTATGAAAAAGATGTAAGCGAAGACGTCAATGCGAACTTTAAAGTAACGAAAAATGATTCCCAGTACGAAGATATAGCATCTACCGTAACAGCTATGATCCGGTTTAATGAATCCGTTATCAATCAGCTAGATGACGCTATTTTAATCTTTGATAAAGATGGTTTTTTAAAACTCAAGAATAGCAAAGCGGATAGACAATATAAAAATCTGGGGTATTTAGAAGATATACAGGGTTTACATTACGATAATCTCTCGCTAGATCAAACCTTGTTTGTCGAGGTAATGAGAGAATTTGATGAAACCCAACTGACTCAATTCCAGAAAGATGTACATGTTGCTAAGTATTTCTTTCAGGTAAAAAGATTGTTGATTGATGAGCGTGATTTACGTTTAGTCGTTATTTTGCATGACGTAACGGAAATTAAAGATAAGGAAGCTGAAATTATCTCAAAATCCGTGGCTATTCGTGAGATTCACCATCGTGTTAAAAATAATTTGCAAACGGTAGCTTCCTTACTGCGTATTCAATCTAGACAATGTGAGAGTGAAGAAGCAAAGAAATGTCTGAATGAGAGCGTTAGCAGAGTATTAGCTATCGCTGCCACGCATGAACTGCTCTCTACACAAATAGAAGCTAACGTAGATTTGCTTGAGGTTATTGAGCTAATCGCAGCTAATATTCAACGTTGCTTTGTTAATTGTAAGAAGATTGATATACGCATTGAAGCCAATCAAAAAATTTGTATAGATAGTAATCGCACAGTTGCTATAGCTCTTATAATCAATGAGTTGCTACAGAATTGCTACGAGCATGCTTTCTCCGATTGTGAGGAGGGAATTGTAAGGGTTTCCCTTTGTGTCGAAGGGAAGTATGCTACCCTTGAAGTGGTTGATAATGGAAAAGGTTTCAGGGTTGATAAATGTTCACAAGAAAGCCTAGGTTTATCTATTGTAACAAGCTATGTTAAGGATAAACTAAAAGGGAGCATGAAAATTGCTTCTAGCGAAAATGGAACATCTGTTACTTTTTCTTTCAAAATTTAATAATGATACTACAAAGACGTAGTATGAAATAAGCAAAGAGGCTTAAGGTTATATATTCCTGGTAGATGGGGATGTATGTAACTTTAAGCCTCTTTTCTTTTTTCTACTAGCTATAGGGGGTGACAAAATGAAAGAGGAATTGCTAAGCGTAGGTATCGATATGGGAACATCAACAACCCAAATAGTGTTTTCAAAGCTATATATTCAAAACTTGGCCTCAACGTTTTCTGTTCCACGTATCGTCATCACCGATAAAGAAGTGGTATACCGAAGTGATATTTGCTTCACACCATTGCTCTCTGCAAACAGAATTGATGTTCAACAAATTAAGCTGTTTGTACAGGAGCAGTATGAAAAAGCTGGCATTAAAAAAGAAGAGATTCAAACTGGCGCCGTGATTATAACCGGTGAGACGGCACGAAAAGAGAATGCAAACGAGGTATTACTTACCTTAAGCGGCTTTGCTGGTGATTTCGTAGTTGCAACAGCTGGTCCTGATCTTGAAAGCCTAATTGCTGCTAAAGGAGCAGGGGCACATACGTATTCGAAGGAGCATTCTACTTCAATTGTTAACATTGACATTGGTGGCGGTACTAGTAATTTAGCGGTATTTAGCCACGGAGAATCACAGGATACGGGTTGTTTAGATATTGGTGGACGATTGATCAAGGTAAATCCCGTGACTCATGAAATCATCTATATCGCACCTAAAATCAACATGTTGATTCAAAAAAGAGGATACGACATACAGCTAGGACAAACCGCTACACCAGAGAAGTTGCAACCAATCATCCAAGAAATGGTTTGGCTACTAGAAGAAAGTGTGGGTCTAAAAGAAAAAAGTGATTTCTATGAAACGATTCTCACTCATAGAGGTTTAAAACTAGACAAACCGATTTCATGCATTTCCTTTTCAGGTGGCGTAGCCGATTATATCTATCAGCATGAAGAGAAGGATGTGTTCCATTACGGAGATATCGGCATTTTGCTAGGAAGAGCGATTGCTGCTTCTCCACTGATGACACAAATGAAAGTCTTTCATTCTGTAGAGACAATTCGCGCAACAGTTGTTGGTGCTGGTTCTCATACTACTGAAATAAGTGGTAGTACGATCACTTATACAGATGAATCGTTTCCGATTAAAAACGTACCGATTCTAAAGGTTTCGAACGCAGACGAATCGGGAGACGAAGAGAAGCTAGCACAGGCCATTCGTGAAAAATTAGAGTGGTTCAAAGTAGATAATGATCTACAAAAAGTAGCGATTGCCATTGAAGGGAAAAAGAATCCTAGCTTCCCCGAAATTCAGATATACGCTAAAGGAATACAAAAGGGGATGGCTGAGCTACTTGAAAGAGAGTATCCATTCATAGTGATTGTTCACCATGACATGGCGAAGGTACTAGGACAAACCCTGTATGCACTACTCGACTACAAAAAAGATGTTGTGTGCATCGATAGTATTCAGGTAGACAATGGCGATTACATTGACATTGGGAAACCAATTGCCGATGGAAAAGTATTACCTGTAGTGATCAAAACACTCGTATTCAACTAAGAGATGTACAAATGAGAGGAGGAGCTTTTGTGATCTTAAAGACGAAATTATTTGGTCGGATGTATCAATTTTCATCCATCATCGAAGTTCTAGCAAAAGCGAATGAAGTAAAATCTGGGGATACATTAGCCGGTGTTGCTGCTACTTCTGCTGAAGAACGCGTTGCTGCTAAGGTTGTTCTAGCCCAACTAACATTAGCCGATTTGCGTAACAATCCAGTTGTTCCTTATGAAAAGGATGAAGTAACACGTATCATTCAGGATCAAGTGAACGAAAAAATTTACGCTGAAATTAAAAACTGGACAGTTGAAGAATTGCGCGAGTGGATTCTAAATGAGAACACAAAAGAATCTGACATCAAACGCATTTCCAGAGGTTTGACTTCTGAGATGATCGCAGCAGTAGCAAAAATCATGTCCAACCTTGACTTGATTTACGGAGCAAAAAAAATCCGCATTACTGCTCATGCGAATACAACAATTGGTCGCGCAGGAACGCTATCTGCTCGTCTACAGCCTAACCATCCAACTGATGATCCAGACGGTATTACAGCATCCTTGATGGAAGGCTTAACCTACGGTATTGGTGATGCGGTACTTGGTTTGAACCCGGTAGATGACTCCACTGAAAGCGTTGCTCGTGTCTTAAAAAGATTTGAAGAGTTCAAGCAAAAATGGGAAATTCCTACCCAAACTTGCGTATTAGCTCACGTAACGACACAAATGGATGCTATTCGTCAGGGTGCTCCTACAGATTTGATTTTCCAATCAATCGCTGGTTCTGAAAAAGGAAACGAAGCATTTGGTTTTAATGCGGCAACAATTGCAGAAGCACAACAACTAGCTTTGCATGAAGGTACAGCTACTGGTCCAAACGTAATGTATTTTGAAACTGGACAAGGTTCCGAATTGTCTTCTGAAGCTCATCATGGAGTGGACCAAGTAACAATGGAAGCACGTTGCTATGGTTTTGCTAAGAAGTTTAGTCCATTCCTTGTAAATACAGTTGTTGGTTTCATCGGACCTGAATATCTCTACAACTCAAAACAGGTTATTCGCGCAGGTCTTGAGGATCACTTCATGGGTAAATTAACAGGTATTCCAATGGGATGCGATGCTTGTTACACCAACCATATGAAAGCGGACCAAAATGATATTGAAAACCTAGCAGTATTATTGTCGGCTGCTGGATGTAACTTCTTCATGGGTATCCCTCATGGTGACGACGTAATGTTGAACTATCAAACGACTGGATACCATGATACAGCAACATTGCGTGAGCTGTTAGGCTTAACTCCAATTAAAGAATTCGAACAATGGATGGAAAAAATGGGCTTCATTGAAAATGGAAAACTTACGAAAAAAGCCGGAGACGCTTCTGTGTTCTTAAAGTAGAGAAAGGAGGAAACAACAGTGAACGAAAAAGAACTAAAATCCATGATTGAAAGTATTCTATCTCAAATGATGGACAGCCCAAAAGAGGCAGCAGCTACACAGGAAGTAGTATCACAGGAAATAGTTACTCAAGCAATTGCAGCAAGTGCTCAACAACATCAAGAGGAATCTATGATCAGTGATGAATACCTAGACGACATCACAGAGATTGACATTAAAGGGCAGCTTTTAATTCCAGACCCTGAGGATAGAGAAGGGTATCTGAAAATGAAAGAAAGAACCCCTGCTCGTTTAGGGATTTGGAGAGCAGGCCCGCGTTACAAAACATCTACCTCCTTACGTTTTCGTGCGGACCATGCAGCGGCACAGGATGCAGTTTTCTCCTATGTACCTGAAGAATTTGTAAAAGAAATGAATTTGGTATCGATTGCAACGCTTTGTAAAGACAAAGACGAATATATCACTCGACCAGATTTAGGCCGTCAGCTATCTTCAGAAACCATCCAATATGTAAAACAGAACACAACACAATTTGCGAAAGTTCAATTGGTTGTAGGGGATGGATTAAGCTCTGCTGCAATTGAAGCTAATCTTCGAGACATTTTACCATCCATTACTCAAGGTTTAAAAATGTATGGAATCGAATTGGGCAATATTTTATTCGTAAAACATTGCCGTGTACCGTCCATGGATGTCATCGGTGATATTACCGGAGCAGATGTTGTATGTCTGCTAGTAGGGGAGAGACCTGGTCTAGTTACAGCAGAATCAATGAGTGCTTATGTTGCTTATAAGCCAACAGTTGGTATGCCAGAAGCAAGAAGAACAGTTATCTCTAATATTCACCAAGGTGGTACACCAGCAGTAGAAGCTGGGGCTCATATTGCAGAGCTAATCAAAACCATGATTGAGAAAAAAGCTTCAGGTATCGATTTGAAATTGTAGGAGAGGGAGGAAGTCTGATGAGAAACGAGCCTATCTACGCAAAAGTATTAGGAACCAAGTTGATCTCCAACGTGAGTCCTGATATGGCTGAGAAGCTAGAATTAAAACCGCATCACAAAAGCTTGGGAATCATCACAGTTGATATTGATGATGTGACATATACAGCATTGGACGAAGCAACCAAAGCAGCCGATGTAGATGTTGTTTATGCAAAAAGTATGTATGCAGGATCAGCTAATGCATCTACCAAACTAGCTGGTGAGGTAATTGGAATTATTGCAGGTCCAAGCCCAGCGGAAGTGAAAAGTGGACTTAGCGCTGCTATCACCTATATCGAAGACTCAGCACATTTCGTAGGTGCTAATGACGATAACTCCATTACGTATTTCGCACATTGTGTTTCCCGTACAGGTAGCTATTTGTCTCAAGTAGCTAATATAAATGAGGGCGAAGCGATTGCCTATTTGATTGCCCCTCCTCTCGAAGCAATGTACGCACTTGATGCAGCGCTCAAAGCAGCCGATGTGAGCATTGGAGCTTTCTTTGGACCTCCATCTGAAACCAACTTTGGTGGTGCCTTACTAACGGGTAGTCAATCTGCATGCAGAGCAGCATGTGATGCATTTGCAGCAGCCGTTCAATTTGTGGCTGACAACCCTACCAGTTACTAAGGGATAATCCATGAAAAATCAAGCATTAGGACTTGTAGAGACAAAAGGACTCTTGGGAGCAATGGAAGCTGCTGACGCTGCTCTCAAAGCCGCAAACGTAACATTGATTGGTCTTGAAAGATTAAAAAAAGATGGTTTGATTACAGTTAAAGTCAAAGGCGATGTCGGAGCGGTACAGGCTGCTGTTGATGCGGGAAGTGCTGCTGCCAGACAACTAAACTGTCTCTTTAATAGTCTTGTCATCGCAAGACCACATGAAGAAACAGCTAAAATCGTAGATGTTGATTTGCCAAAACAAACATCAAAACAAGCACCTAAGGTTACGCCTAAGGAATTACCTGAAAAAGACATCAAAAGTACTCCACTTGAAGTGATAACTGGAGGAAAAGTGTCAGAGACAGCACCTGTTGTTGATCACCTTGAAGAAGTCTCTGTTAAGCCAAAGGATCATGCCCAAGAGGAAGAACAAGATCTAAATCATGCGGTAATCCAAGAGCAACTACTAGAAGAAGCTACCTCCCTTGTTTCTTCTAGCAAAAAGAAAGATAAACGACTAGAAGATATGAAACTAGCGGAGTTAAGAAAAATAGCTTACAAGTTAAAATTAGCAAACATTACAAAAGGGCAAGTAAAGTATGCCAAAAAGGATCAGCTTATCGAAGCGATCCAACAACATGAGGGAGAGAAGGAGTAGAAAATGGAAGTTCTAGATAAAGACTTAATGTCCATTCAAGAGGTACGTACTTTAATCAAAAAAGCAAAAGAAGCTCAAGCCAAACTAGCTTCCATGACACAGGCACAAATCGATTCCATTGTAAAAGCAATTGCGGATGCTGCTTATGAGAATCGTGAGAAGCTAGCTAAAATGGCAAACGAAGAAACAGGCTTTGGTCGTTGGCAAGATAAAGTTGTTAAAAATGCATTTGCTTCCAAGCATGTTTATGAAGAGATTAAAGACCTAAAAACTGTAGGTATCTTGAATGAAGATAAAGAGAAGAAAACAATGGAGATCGGTGTACCTGTAGGTGTTGTAGCTGGTCTTATTCCATCAACAAATCCTACTTCTACCGTTATCTATAAAGCAATGATCGCTCTTAAAGCGGGAAATAGTATTGTATTTTCCCCACATCCAAATGCACTACGTTGTATCTTGGAAACCGTAAAAATCATCAGTGAAGCTGCTAAAAAAGCAGGCTGCCCAGATGGCGCGATTAGCTGCATGACTGTACCAACTATCCAAGGAACAGATCAATTGATGAAACACAATGATACAGCTATGATCCTTGCCACTGGCGGTACAGCTATGGTAAAAGCAGCTTACTCTTCTGGTACACCAGCAATCGGTGTTGGACCTGGTAATGGACCAGCATTCATTGAAAGAAGTGCTAACATTTCTTTAGCAGTAAAACGTATCATGGATTCTAAAACGTTTGATAACGGAACGATTTGCGCTTCTGAACAATCTGTAGTTGTCGAAAGAGATAACAAAGAGACAATTGTAGCAGAGTTCAAAAAACAAGGAGCTTACTTCTTGTCCAAAGAAGAGAGCCAAAAACTTGGAAAATTCATCATGCGTGCAAATGGCACAATGAATCCTCAAATCGTAGGAAAAAGCGTTCAGCACATCGCGAAATTAGCTAACCTACAAGTTCCAGAATCAACTAGAGTTCTAATCGCTGAAGAAACAGAAGTTGGAAGCAAAGTTCCATACTCTCGTGAAAAATTGGCTCCAATCCTTGCTTTCTACACAGAAGACAACTGGAGAACAGCATTAGATCGTTGCGTTGAGATCTTAAATAACGAAGGTGCTGGACACACAATGATGGTTCATACAAACAATGAAGCTATCGTTCGTGAATTCGCTTTGAAACAGCCTGTATCCCGTATCCTTGTTAATACACCAGGTACTCTAGGCGGTATCGGTGCAAGCACAGCTCTATTCCCAGCATTAACATTGGGTTGTGGAGCGGTTGGAGGAAGCTCAACTTCCGATAACGTTGGTCCATTAAACCTACTTAACATTCGTCGCGTAGGTTATGGCTTGAAGGAATTAGAAGATATTGTAGGAACAAGAGCAACTGAAGTAAAAGAACCAACTCTTGAAGCTACTAATAAAGAAGAATTGATCAGCTTAATTGTGAAACGCATCTTAGCTGAAATGTAAGACCCCGTTACGCTATAAACTTGGCTAGTTCAAGTTTACTTATAAACATGTTGCACATCATATGTACTTTTCTAAAAATCATAAATCTAACAAGATTCTAGGAGGAATTTTATTATGGCAAACGCAAACGCATTGGGAATGGTAGAAACTAAAGGACTAGTTGGAGCTATTGAAGCAGCAGATGCAATGGTAAAAGCAGCAAACGTTACATTGATTGGTAAAGAACAAATCGGTGCAGGTCTAGTAACAGTTATGGTACGTGGAGACGTAGGTGCAGTTAAAGCGGCTACAGACGCTGGAGCAGCAGCAGCAGAACGCGTTGGAGAATTACTATCTGTACATGTAATTCCAAGACCACATACTGAAGTAGATGCAATCTTGCCTAAAACAGCTGAATAATTATAGTCGGATGGATGCAGAACTTTTTGCATCCATCTCCCTATCTACCATATTGGGGTCAGGTAAGCTTCTTGGCTAGTCATTGTGAGAAGTTTTTCCGACGAGGGATGTGAACATATGGCTCTTATCACAGAAAGCGATTTGCGAAAACACTTTAAAAATCAAGAAGCTAAAGATAGCAAGGTTTTTGAAGTGAAAAAAGGCGTCATTCTCACGCCTTCTGCTAAAAGTTTTTTAACAGATCATCAGATAGAGCTTCGCTACTATGATGAGAATGCAACCCAACAACAGAATGCTCCTGTGCCACCAACAGAAATTTCAAGTAAGCCATCTATGCGTTATGAAACGATCTATGGTGGATATCTTGAAAGTAAGCCAGAGCATATGACTCATTTATATGGAAATCTCCTTGTCTATAAAGACCATCCTCGCATCATTTTTCGTGGAAAACTAGATTCATTAGAAGCTAACATTCTCAAAGCTCAAATCACTGGAGTAAGAGCAGGTTTGCCAAAGCTGGCAGTTGACTTGGAAGAAGTGCTTCTATTTGTACGAAATATTGTGCGCTGTGAAGTTCTTGGTGAGAGGCTAACGAATATCCAATTGCTAGATATGACATCTGATGAAATAAGAGAGCAATCGCATCATCCCAAGAAATACTTCGGATTAGATCATTTTAAACCGAGCTATGAAATGGGTGAGATGGTCATTGCCTTAAATTCATTGCGTACTTTCACTAGAGAAACGGAATTGTTGGCTTATCAAGCATTTAAACAAGAGCATGGAAGTGTAGAACGTGAAGACATCATTCAAGCGTTGAATCGCCTTTCCTCCTTATTTTGGATATTGATGTTCCGCGTTCGTCTAGATAAATACAAAGCTTGAGGAGAGAACTATGAAAAACGATCTGATTGAAAGCATTGTAGATGAAGTAGTAAAACGTGTTAATGAAGAAATGTGCGTTCCTATTGAAGCATCTGGGAAACATGTTCACTTGAGCAGAGCTGACATTGACACTTTGTTTGGCCAAGGCTATGAGCTGACAAAGATGAAAGATTTGTCTCAGCCTGGACAATATGCTTGCAAGGAACGGGTTACGCTAATTGGTCCTAAAGGTGCATTGCATAATGTAGTTGTACTTGGACCTGAACGTAAAGAGACGCAAGTAGAGATTGCTTTAACAGATTCTGTTGCACTAGGTGTAAAAGGAATTATCAAAGAGAGCGGACAGCTAGAAGGAACACCAGGAATTGTAATCGCCTCAGCGACAAATATGGTTCAATTGCAAAGAGGGTTAATCGTAGCAAAACGCCATATTCATATGACTCCTGAAGATGCGAAAAAACATAATGTTGTCAATGGCGAAACGGTTCAAGTTAAGGTATTCAGCAATCGACCATTGATTTTCGATGATGTAATGATTCGTGTAAGTCCTTCTTATGCAACATTCATGCATATTGACTATGATGAAGCGAATGCGTGTGGATTTACGAAAGGTACTATGGGGAAAATTTTGAAGAAAAGTACCTAGGAGTGTGAAAAAATGAACATAGAAGCTTTAGTCGAAGCGGTTACAAACGAGGTATATAAAAAGCTCCAAGGTATGAAGCTTTTGCAGGAACAGCCAATCAAGCGGCAAAAAGCAATCATTATGGACAACCAAGCACACCCTGAAATTGAAGCACAAATCGAATCACGCTACGATTTTCAATATTACGATGAGCAGACGAGGGATTGCGATCTCGTGATCATCCCGACTATTTGCATACAGCTACTGGGAAATTTGGCAAATGGCATCAGTGCGGGAAGTCGTGAACGTTTTATTTTAACCATGCTTTTAAAAGGTAAAAAAGTAGTCGCTTTAGAAAATTCCATGGTTTATAAAAAATATAAACAGACGGCAAACCCGGTGTTGTTTAAGCAATACGAGGCGTTTGAAGAGAAAATCAAAAGTTTTGGCATTCAAATGGTTCAAGTATCTGACTTACTCAAAATGGATGACAAGGAACATAACCCAGAGGTTGTAAGTGCTAAGCAAGAGATCGAGATTGAACGAGAAGAAGTAATTCAGGAAGTTCTTTCTAAGAAGCTCATTACAGAGTCTGATTTGAAGAAATTTCATCTGCGTCGCGTGAATCAAATCATCGTGAACAAAAACAGCATTATTACACCACTTGCAAAAGATTATATCAAAATGCAGCAGATACAAGTACGGAGAAAATAATGGGGTGAACGTATGATTGTTGGAGAAGTTGTCGGCAGTCTTTGGGCTACGCGAAAAGATGAAAAGCTAAATGGTTTAACGTTTCTAGTAGTTAAACCGCATTCATATGATGAAAATACTTCAAAGGAATGCTTTGTTGCGGCGGATCATGCCGGTGCGGGCATAGGCGACACCGTTCTCGTAACGAAAGGCAGCGCAGCAAGAAGCTCCATGAAAGATCAAAACGTACCTATTGATGCAGTTATCGTGGGTATTGTAGATTCTCTGGAGATGAACGATGAGTAGTTCTATTGGCATCCTAGAATTAAGAAGTATAAGTAAGGGATATGAGACGGCTGACTTCATGCTAAAAAAATCCACTGTGGATATCCATCATATGCGTTCCATTTGCCCGGGTAAATTTCTGATCATTGTTAGTGGTGATACTGCAAATGTACAAGAGTCCATGGAGATTGCCAAAAAGGTCTCAAAGGATTTTCTTGTGAGTGAATTTATTCTAAATGGTGTTCATAACGACATCGTTAATGGTTTGAAAAAAAGCTACTCAACTGAGCCTATAAATGCCATTGGAATTTTCGAAACATCCAACGTCTCATCTGGTATTTACGCGATAAACCTTGCCTTAAAAGGTGCCCATACCTTCTTGAAAAGAATCAACCTAGGTATGGGTATCGGAGGCAAGCTACTTGCTGTCATTACTGGAAGTGTAAGCGATGTTGAACAAGCGATGGATATAGCTGTTTCATCCATCGATCAGAAGCGAATCGTTCATTATACCGTTATGCCATCACCAAGTGAAGAGATCAAAAAACAGTTTCGGTAAGAGCGGAGGAAGTCATGTATGGGAATTAATGAAATCATTATTTACTTAATGGTCATTTTTATGGTTCTGGGTGCGATTGATAAGTGTATTGGGAATAAATTTGGCTTAAGTCAACAATTCGAAGAGGGTATTATGGCAATGGGTTCCTTAACGCTAGCCATGGTAGGTATTATCTCTTTGTCTCCTGTATTAGCCAAAGTGCTTAGTCCTATTGTTGTACCTGTATTTAATGCACTAGGAGCAGACCCAGCAATGTTTGCTACTACGATTTTAGCAAATGATATGGGTGGCTTTGCATTAGCGCAAGAACTAGCGAAAGATCCAGAAGCAGGAATGTTTGCAGGGGTTATTTTAGGTGCTATGTTAGGGCCAACGATCGTTTTTACGATTCCAGTAGCTCTAGGTATTATTCGTAAAGAAGATCACAAGTTCTTAGCAACAGGTGTTCTATCAGGAATTATTACAATTCCGATTGGTTGTATTGCTGGTGGACTAGTTGCTGGTTATTCAATTGGCATGATTTTAACCAATCTAGTGCCAATTCTCATTTTTGCGGCTCTTATTGTACTAGGATTAGTGAAATTCCCGAATGGAATGATCAAAGGCTTTACGATCTTTGGCCAATTCATCGTTATTGTGGCAACGCTTGCATTAGCAGCTGGAATCATTGAACAACTAGTGGGTCTGACTATTATTCCAGGACTAGCTCCTATCTCAGAAGGTATTAAGATTGTTGGAGACATTTCCATTGTCTTAGCAGGCGCGTTCTGTATGGTATTTGTTATTACAAAGGTGTTTAAGAAGCCATTGCTTAAATTGGGTAAAGTACTTGGAATGAACGAAGTTGCAGCAGCAGGTATGGTTGCCACTCTTGCTAATAACATTCCGATGTTTGGAATGATGAAAGATATGGATGATAGAGGTAAAATTATTAACGTTGCCTTCGCTGTATCAGCAGGATTTGTTCTTGGTGACCATTTAGGATTCACAGCAGGTGTTGCAAAAGATATGATCTTCCCGATGATTGTAGGTAAACTAGTCGGTGGTATTACAGCAATCTTTGTAGCGATCTTCATTTCTAAAAAGATGATTGAAGGAAAAAAAGATAAAGATAAGAAAACGGAGGTTGCGTAAAATGGAAAACTTAGATATTAAAGCCATTGAAGAAATTGTCCGTAAAATCATTACTGAAAAAGTAGGAGCTAGCACAGCATCAGCTCCTGAAGAATTCCCAAAACATCGGGATAGTAGTGGTGTTACCTCTATACCTTTACAAGTTGTACGTGTAGCAGAAAAAGATCGTTTGGATACTGGCAACAAAGAAGATATCGTATATTGCAAAGATCTATTTTCATTAGAAGAAAGCCCACGCTTAGGTTGTGGAATTATGGAAATGAAAGAGACAACCTTTGATTGGACCCTTAATTATGATGAAATTGATTATGTAATAGAAGGGTACTTGGAAATCATCATTGATGGCCGCAAAGTTAGTGCAAAAGCTGGAGAAATCATTTTAATTCCAAAAGGAACCAAAATCCAATTCTCTGTGCCTGAGTTTGCTCGCTTTATGTATGTAACTTATCCAGCAGATTGGGCAACTCAAAAATAAATCGAAAATGTGTGAAATACACATTAATAACATTACAAAAATAAATTTGAGTTGATAATTAGGTTGTCGAGTAAATTCGACGGCCTTTTATTTATTTACAGGTATGGAAATACCGTATAATTCATATATAATTAAATTTAGTAAATAATAAAACAATAAAGTAAATTATAAAACCATCCTGTCTATTCTTTTATTCGTTATAATTTATAGTGTAACAACTTGGTTACACTATAACTAGACAAGGGGGGGTATTATAGTGAGCTTTAGTCGAAAGAATATCATCTCGTTAAGCATCGCACTAGCTGTACTGGTTATTATTCTGTTACTCCCAACACCAGAAAGCTTACCACTTGCTGGTCAAAGAACACTAGCAATCCTTGCATTCGCCGTTATTTTATGGGTTACGGAAGCGGTTACATATCCAGTTAGTGCGGCTTTAATCGTTGGGCTTATTGCTGTTTTAATCGGATTTTCGCCAACAGTTGAAGACCCAAATGTCGTGTACACAACAAAGAAAGCGCTTACTATGGCGCTGGGAGGTTTTAGTAATTCAGCAGTTGCGTTAGTGGCCGGTGCATTGTTCCTTGCTGTAGCGATGGAAATTACCGGATTGCATAAGCGCATTGCTCTATTGGTACTATCAAAAGTAGGGTCCAAATCAAACAATATCGTACTCGGAACCATTCTTGTAAGCATTGTACTTGCTTTGTTTGTGCCTAGTGCAACAGCTAGAGCAGGTGCTATTATTCCAATCCTAATGGGAATGGTAGCTGCTTTTGGTCTAGAAAAGAATAGCCGTCTTTCTGCCTTGCTGATGATTACAACCGTCCAATCCATTTCCATATGGAACATTGGGATTAAAACGGCTGCAGCGCAGAATATGGTTGCCTTGGGATTCATGGAAACCGCTTTCAATTACCATATTTCCTGGGGAGAATGGTTCATTTATGCAGCTCCATGGGCTGTTATCATGTCTGTCATTCTATATTTTGTGATGACAAAATTAATCAAACCAGAGCTTAGTGAAATACCAAACGGCCGAGAGTTAATCAAAAAACAATTGGCTGAGCTAGGGAAGCTAACCCCAAAAGAGTGGCGTTTAATGATAGTTTCCTTGCTTCTATTGTTCCTTTGGTCTACTGAGGGAGTCTTGCATGCATTGGATTCCACTACAATTACACTTGCGGCTGTTGCCATCCTTTTATGCCCTGTCATTGGGGTGTATACTTGGAAGCAGGTAGAGCAAAAAGTAGGATGGGGAACGCTAATTGTATTTGCGGTCGGAATGTCTCTAGGGAACCTCTTATTAAAAACAGAGGGAGCTCAGTGGATTTCCAAAGGATTGTTTGAATCAATGGGTTTAACTGCTATGCCAGTAATTACTGTTATTATCATATTAACATTATTTAACATTTTGATTCACCTCGGGTTTGCTAGTGCAACAAGCTTGGCATCTGCGTTTATTCCAATTGTTATTGCATTGGTAACCGCAATGGAGCCTACGTTTAACAAGCCTGGTATGGTCTTAATCCAGCAATTTGTCATTAGTTTTGGCTTCCTTTTACCAGTAAGTGCACCGCAAAATATGCTTGCTTACGGTACAGGTTCCTTTACGACCAGCGACTTTGTGAAGTCGGGTGTACCTCTTACAATAGCGGGCTTTATTCTCATAATTGCATTTAGTATGACTTATTGGCAGTGGATGGGTTTACTTTAGGACGCAAAAGGTTTAAATTGTTTAATGGGATTGATCTCCTTCTATTTGAAACCGCTTCGATTAGGTATTTTCATCCAATTGGGAGTTTAATTGAAATAAAAGGAGATCAACAAACCTCAATTTCGTGCAGGTCATGATCACAACAAGACTGTAGGAGGGTTACAAATGAGTATGAATAACAAACTGCCAGCTAGCCCTTGGGCAGAATTTTATGGACCGAATCTTGGTTATGTGTTTGAGCAGTATGAGATCTATATGGAAAATCCGGAAGAAGTACCTGCAGACTTACGAAAATTGTTTGATAATTGGGGATCGCCGGTCCTTCCAGAAAATGATCTTCATGGTCAGGAAATGACACCTGAAAGCTCCGCACCAAGAACGCTACCATTTGCAAAAATGAAGAAATTCGTTGCTGCTCTTCAGTTGGCAGATACCATCCGTGGGTTTGGACACTTAGGTGCTAATCTGTATCCTTTGGAAGCTCAAGCTCCACAAGCGGATTTGTTAAATCTGGATCAATATGGTTTGACCGAGGCTGATCTTCGAGATATTCCAGCTGAATTCATTTGCAAGCATCAGCCGGAACGTTTCGCTAATGGCTGGGAAGCGATCCAGTATTTGAAAGGAACGTACACTAGCAATATTGCCTTTGAAATTCAACATGTGGATGAGGCAGAAGAAAAAGCTTGGATTCAAAGTATGATTGAGTCTGGCGAAGTAACTAAGGAACTCTCTTTGCGGAAAAAGACTGATCTTTTAAAAAGATTGAATGAGGTAGAAGGTTTTGAAAAGTTTCTACACAAGCAGTTTGTAGGGGCCAAACGCTTCTCCGTAGAAGGTTTGGATGTCCTAGTACCTGTCATTGATGAGCTCGTGGAACACTCCGTTCAAGCGGGAACAAGCGAAGTAACCATCTCAATGGCACATCGTGGTCGTTTAAACGTACTAACTCACGTGCTGGGTAAACCTTACGAAGATATTTTTAGTCAATTCCAGCATTCACCAAAAGAAAAGCTGGACAAGGCCCAAGAAGCTCATGTCGGCTGGACAGGTGATGTTAAGTATCACTTTGGAGCAGTTAAAGAGATTAAGAATGGCGATAAAACCACACGCATCACGATGGCGCACAATCCAAGTCACTTGGAAGTGTCAGGTTCTATCGTACAGGGCTACACAAGAGCAGCTCAGGATGATCGCTCTCAAGCGGGCTATCCAAAACAGGATGAATACAAAGCGATGTCTATTCTTGTTCACGGTGACGCTGCCTTCCCAGGTCAAGGTGTAGTTGCAGAGACGCTGAACTACTCCGGTATCAAAGGCTATAAAACAGGAGGAACCGTACACATCATCGCTAACAACCGTGTAGGTTTCACCACGGAAAGTGAAGATTCCAGATCAACCAGATATGCGAGTGATCTTGCCAAAGGATATGGGATTCCCATTATTCATGTGAATGCAGATGATCCTGAAGCATGCATTGCCGCCGCAAAATTAGCCTTCGAATATCGTAGTAAATTTTATAAAGATGTACTAATTGATCTAATAGGTTATAGACGTCTTGGCCATAACGAAATGGATGAACCAATGGCGACAAATCCGATGACCTACATCGTGGTTCGTAAACATCCAACGATTACTCAAATTTACAAAGATCGTTTAACCGAAAGAAACGAGCTGTCAAAAGAGCAATTTGAAGCGATCGAAGAAACGGTTAAACAAGCATTTGTAAAAGCTTATGAGAAAGTAAACAAAGCACATGATGACTCTGGCTTGATTCCCGATCTACCAGATGCGGTCAAAATTGGTTATCCAAAGGTTAAAACCTCTGTTGATTTGAAAAAGCTGACAGAGATTAACGCGGATTTATTAAAATGGCCTGAGGGTTTTCATGTCTTTGATAAACTAGAAAAAATCTTATCCCGTCGTCAGCAGGTCTTCACAGATAACTCGAAGATTGATTGGGCACATGCAGAAGTTCTGGCATTCTCCACTATATTAGAAGACGGAACACCTATCCGTTTAAGCGGTCAAGATTCTGAGCGTGGTACGTTCTCTCACCGCAACCTAGTACTGCATGATTCTAAGACGGGTGAAACGTATTCTCCATTGCACAGATTGCCAGGAGCAAAAGCTTCTTTTGAGGTGCGCAACAGTCCATTGTCTGAATACGCCGTACTCGGATTCGAATATGGTTATAATGTTTTTGCTCCTGAAACGCTCGTCATGTGGGAAGCACAGTTCGGGGATTTCGCCAATACGGCACAAGTAATATTTGACCAATATATTTCAGCAGGTCGTGCAAAATGGGGTCAGAAATCAGGTCTTGTGATGCTACTACCACATGGATATGAAGGTCAGGGACCAGAACACTCCAGTGCGAGACTGGAACGTTTCTTACAGCTTTCAGCGGAAAACAACTGGACAGTAGCTAATCTTTCTTCTTCTGCTCAGTATTTCCATATCTTAAGAAGACAGGCTGCCATGTTAAACAAAGACGAAGTAAGACCATTGGTGATGATGTCACCGAAGAGCTTGCTACGTAATCCTTCTGCGGGATCAGCTATTGATGAATTTACCAACGGGGAGTTTAAAACGGTTATCGAGCAGCCAGGTTTGGGACAAAAACCTGAAGCCGTAGAACGCCTAGTATTCTGCACAGGAAGAATGGCTGTTGATTTGTCCGATCAGGTAGCGGACGTCGGAAAATTTGATTGGTTGCAAATTGTTCGAGTTGAGGAACTATATCCGTTCCCAACAGAAAAAATCAACGAGCTTATTCGTAAATACAAAAACCTGCGTGAAATTGTCTGGACACAGGAAGAACCAAGAAACATGGGAGCATGGACTTTTGTTGAACCACGTTTAAAAGCACTAGCACCAAAAGGAGTAAATGTATCCTACAACGGACGCATGAGACGCTCAAGTCCGTCAGAAGGAGATCCAGTTGCTCATAAAAAAGAACAACAACGTATTCTTGCACAGAGTGTTACTAGAAACTTGGTAAGGGTGTGATAGAGATGGCAGAGGTAAAAGTACCAGAATTAGCAGAATCCATTTCAGAGGGAACAGTAGGTAAATGGCTAAAACAGCAAGGTGAAGCAGTAGCCATGGGGGATATCCTACTTGAATTGGAAACCGATAAAGTAAACGTGGAAATTATCGCTGAAAATGAAGGTGTGTTAACGCAAGTATTAAAAGAAGAGGGTGACACCGTTAAAGTGGGTGAAACCATCGCAGTTATTGATGAAGCTGGGGCAGCATCAACACCAAAAGCGGAAAGCAAACCAAAGCCAACTTCACAACCTGCGCCAGAAGTAAAAGCACAACCGGCTGTTACTCAAGAAGAAAGTAAACAATCTGTAGTAGCTTCTCCAGCAGCTAGAAAGCATGCTAGAGAACGTGGCATTGATCTTAATGAAGTGGCTACAATGGACCCGTTAGGTCGCGTTCGCAAACAAGATGTTTCTACTTTTGACCCAAGTCAGCAAGTAGCTACACCAAAACAAGCAGCTTCTGCTCCAAAAGCAGCACCGCAGGCCGAAGAGGTTAACCCTGCTAAACCAGTTGAGCGTCAAAGAATGTCTCGCCGCCGTCAGACGATCGCAAAACGCTTAGTAGAGGTACAACAAACTGCAGCGATGCTAACTACTTTTAATGAAGTAGATATGACAGCGATCATGGCACTACGCAACAAACGTAAAGATGCGTTTGAAAAGAAAAATAATGTAAAGCTTGGCTTTATGTCCTTCTTTACAAAAGCTGTTATTGGTGCGTTGAAAAAATTCCCACTTCTAAACGCTGAGATTCAAGGCGATGAAATCGTAATGAAAAAATTCTATGATATCGGTATCGCTGTGTCTGCTCCAGAAGGCTTGGTAGTTCCAGTCGTTCGCGATGCAGATCGTATGAGCTTTGCTGAAATTGAAAAAGGAATTGGTGATCTAGCTGTAAAAGCAAGAGAAAACAAACTAGCCTTGTCTGACTTGCAAGGCGGAACGTTTACGATTACAAACGGTGGCGTATTCGGTTCACTATTGTCTACCCCAATTCTAAATGCTCCACAGGTAGGTATTCTGGGGATGCATACAATCCAGACTCGTCCAGTAGCGATTGATCAAGACCGTATGGAGAACAGACCGATGATGTATATCGCACTTTCCTACGATCACAGAATTGTTGACGGTCGGGAAGCAGTAGGCTTCTTAGTAACAGTGAAAAATCTATTGGAAGATCCAGAGTCTCTATTGCTTGAAGGCTAATATCTAGGTGTGAGTACGGTCTGCCTCTTCTTTGCCTAAGCGCGGTGAAGCAAGTGGGAGGAAGGGGCAGGCCCTTATTATAAAAAAGCAGTACAAGATAGTTGAATTACAATGGTTCCTACCAGGTAACAGGAGGATAATCGATGAACATTCATGAGTATCAAGGAAAAGAGGTTCTGCGACAATATGGGGTTACTGTTCCAAACGGGAAAGTAGCATTCACAGTTGAAGAGGCCGTAGCAGCAGCAAAAGAACTAGGTACAAAAGTATGTGTAGTAAAAGCTCAAATCCACGCAGGTGGACGCGGTAAAGCTGGTGGCGTAAAAGTAGCGAAGTCTCTAGATGAAGTAAAAGCTTACGCAAGCGAAATTCTGGGCAAAACGTTGGTCACTCATCAAACAGGTCCAGAGGGTAAAGAAGTTAAGCGCCTTTTAATTGAAGAAGGCTGCGATATTAAAAAAGAATATTATTTAGGTCTAGTTTTAGATAGAGCTACTTCTCGTGTGGTTTTGATGGGCTCCGAGGAAGGCGGCACAGAGATCGAAGAGGTAGCAGCCGCAACGCCTGAAAAAATCTTTAAGGAATATATTGATCCGGTAGTTGGTTTAACACCATTCCAAGCTAGACGCCTAGCATTTAACATCAATATTCCTACAGAGCTGATCAATAAAGCTGCAGCGTTCATGACTGCTTTATACACGGCCTTTGTTGAGAAAGATTGCTCTATCGCTGAAATCAATCCATTAGTTGTCACAGGTGACGGAAACGTAATGGCATTGGATGCAAAATTGAATTTTGACTCCAATGCACTATACCGCCATAAAGACATCATGGATTATAGAGATTTGGAAGAAGAAGATCCAAAAGAGATCGAAGCATCCAAATATGATCTAAGCTATATTTCCCTAGATGGTAATATCGGTTGCATGGTAAATGGTGCAGGTCTAGCAATGGCTACGATGGATATTATCAAACACTTTGGTGGAGATCCTGCCAACTTCCTAGATGTAGGGGGCGGTGCTACTGCTGAGAAAGTAACGGAAGCCTTTAAAATCATTTTGTCTGATAAAAATGTAAAAGGAATCTTCGTTAATATCTTTGGTGGAATCATGAAGTGTGACATTATTGCTACTGGTGTAGTTGAAGCTGCCAAACAACTAAGCCTTGAAGTGCCATTGGTTGTTCGTCTAGAAGGTACAAATGTTGAATTGGGCAAACAGATCCTAAAAGACTCTGGTTTAAACATTACCTCTGCTGATTCAATGGCAGACGGCGCTCAAAAGATTGTATCACTCGTGGGTTAATGGTTAGGGGGAAAAAATAAGTGAGCGTATTTATTAATAAAGATACAAAGGTAATCGTCCAAGGTATTACAGGTTCAACAGCATTGTTCCATACAAAACAAATGTTGGAATACGGAACAAAAATCGTAGGTGGGGTAACTCCTGGTAAAGGTGGTACAGAGGTAGAAGGCGTACCTGTATTCAACACCTTGTCAGAAGCAGTTGAGAGCACTGGTGCAACAGCATCCGTTATTTATGTACCAGCCCGCTTTGCGGCAGATGCGATCCTAGAAGCAGTTGACGCTGAATTAGATTTGGTTATTTGCATCACTGAGCATATCCCAGTTCTTGATATGGTTAAAGTAAAACGCTACATGGAAGGAAAGAAAACTCGCCTAGTAGGTCCAAACTGCCCAGGCGTTATTACTCCAGATGAGTGCAAAATCGGTATTATGCCTGGCTACATTCATAAAAAAGGCCATGTAGGAATCGTATCCCGTTCTGGTACTTTAACATATGAAGCGGTACATCAATTAACTGTTGAAGGTATCGGTCAATCGACAGCAGTCGGAATTGGTGGAGACCCGGTAAATGGCACGAACTTTATCGATGTGCTAAAAGCTTTCAATGAAGACCCGGAAACATATGCGATCATTATGATCGGTGAGATCGGTGGTACAGCTGAAGAGGAAGCGGCTCTTTGGGTAAAAGAGCATGCAACTAAACCAGTAGTAGGCTTTATCGGTGGTCGCACAGCACCTCCAGGAAAACGTATGGGACATGCTGGTGCTATCATCTCAGGTGGTAAAGGAACAGCCGATGAAAAAATTCGTGTCATGAACGAATGCGGTATTAAGGTAGCAGAGACTCCAGCAGTAATGGGTGAGCTATTAATTTCCGTATTAAAAGAAAAAGGCCTATATGACAAGTGCAAAACTCACTAATCGTATCTAGCTAAGCTAATAGATTAGGGTTTGTAAAAGGATAGAGCGAGCTGATGAATGGCTATGCTCTATCCTTTTTATTTGACGTCAATAACGATTGATCTATTCAATGCTACCTCCTTTTTGCTGAAGGAGAATTAAGCGGGGGTGCTTAGCTGAGCTTTTCCTAACATTCAAGGGTTATAAGGTCCTTAGGGAAAGTAGTTAACACTTCAGCTCCGCTTGCTGTAACAAGTACATCATCCTCAATGCGCACTCCGCCTAGTCGTGGATTATAGATTCCTGGTTCGATTGTAAAAACCATCCCCTCCTGGAGAGTACCTTGGGCATTACTGTGAACAGAAGGATATTCATGAATTTCTAATCCGATGCCATGACCCACACGATTAATAAAATATTCTCCATATCCTTTATTTTCAATGAACTCACGGGCTGCGAGATCAACATTAGCGATAGGAACAGAGGGACGAACAGTTTCAATAGCTCGCAGATTAGCTCGTAAGACGGTGTCATACATATCTGTAAGTACATGATTTATTTTTCCAACAGCAAAGGTTCTTGTTAAATCAGAAACATAACCACCTACAAAAACCCCAGCATCAATTAGCAGTAATTCTCCTTCCTGAATAGCGCGCTTGGTTGGGTCGCCATGAGGCAGTCCGGTTCGTTGTCCGCCAAGTACGATGGTGGAGAATGACGGTCCTTGGGCTCCTAGCTTTTTCGTCTGAAATTCTAATTCAGCAACAATGTCCAGCTCTGTGCTTCCTATTGAAATTTTGGGAAGGGTTCTACGAAGCGACTCTTCTATAACCCAGATTGCTTGTTTGATAGTTGCTATTTCATCTGGACTTTTCGTCATGCGCATGTCACGAAGGAGGATTTCGATATCAAGGATTTCCGTTGCGTGAATCGTAGCTCGTATAGCTTCATAGCTAACAGCGCTCAGATGACTCTTCTCTAAACCCAGCCGCGTGATAGAGGTAGGCAAATAACGTTGCAGTATTTCGTATGGATTTTCTGAGTCACGATGGGAATAAATTCTGGTGACGGAAGAAACAGCCTGTGCCTTCTCGCTATCGAGTAGGGGAAGGAAAAGAAAGGGATCCTCATCTCTGATCAAAACAAGTGCCATAAATCGCTCATGAGGCTCTGTCAGAAAGCCGGTGAAATAGTAAACATTTTTAGGAAGGGTTATCAATAGTACGTCGATTGACTCTTTTTCCATATAGAGGTAGAGATGCTCTATTCTTGATTTCATCAGATCACCATTCTTTCTTGAATTGTGATAAACATAACAAGCTGGATTTAGATGATTGTAGGGTGTTAGCTTTTAAAAATAACTGGGGTTAGGACTGATAGGACATGGGTCTCTTCGTTATCTGATGGATTGAACCAAGTATGTTCTAATGTGGAAGGGAAGTGGATTGTGTCGCCTTTTTGGAGGATATACTCTGTTTCGTCAACACAAATGGTCATGGTTCCTTCTAGGACGTAGTAAAATTCTTCTCCAGCATGGTGAAAACTGACATGGCGGGTTTGACCGGGAGGCAAGATCGTTAGCAGGGTCTCCATCGTTCTCTCAGGAAAATCTCCACCTAATCGGGTATAGATACTAGGAGATCCTTCTATTCGAAACGGATGTCGATCTTTAACGCGTGTGGCATATTTGTTAGCTTTTTGAGATTCAAAAAAATAAGTAATCGGAACCTGTAAACTCTCCGCAATTTTTTGAAGGGAGGTAATAGCGAGCGAACTGTTGCCTCTCTCTACTTGTGATAAGAAACTGATCGAGAAACCTGACTTTTCGCTTAGATCTTTAAGCGTTAATCCCTTTTGTAAGCGAATGCTTCTCATTTTCTCATATATACTCTCCAAATCATCACCTCTAAAATGTAGAAGATGCAATTTTTGTAGTGTAAAAACATATTACAGCAATACAAAAAAATAATCCAGTTTTTATTTTGAAGATTCAGTAAATTGTTTCGGTTAGTAATGATAATTGGCGATTTTTATTTGTTTTGTTTGAATATTCATTTTATAATAAAAGAACGTTTGTTTGGGTTTGGTGACGTGATACATCTGTATTTCCATTCTAGTGAAGGAGTGATTTTCATGTTTGTATTTTTTCAGTATAATTGGCAGGTTAGAGATGAATGGTTAGAATGGTGCAAGCAACTGACTACAGAAGAGCTGATGATGAACCAAGTTGGGGGCGTAGACAATATACTAAATACGCTTTTACATATTATTGATGTGGAATATAGTTGGATTCGGGCCATCCGGGGAGAACAGGATGTTGCTTTGCAATGTGAGGACTATCATACCATAGAAAAAGTGAAATCCCTCTCTGATACATGTCGTACCGAACATGAGGGATTTTTGAAGACGGACGTACATGTTTTACTAAACACCATAGTAATAGTTCCATGGGATCAAGGAAGGTTCACAGTAAGAGAGATTTTACACCATGTTATTGCTCATGAAATTCATCATATTGGTCAATTATCTGTCCGGGCAAGGGAACTACATAAACAACCAGTCTCTGCAAGCTTTTTAGGACGGATATACTTAGAGTAGAGAGAAGCTTTTGTTCTGGTTTATTACTGTCTACAGTCAGAGAGGCGAGAAGACGAGAGGACCTTTTTGAAGGAGAGTTACTGTCATTTTCACAACAGTCTCGCCATCAAAAAGGTACAATGATAGATAGCTGATAACTAAATGGTAAAAAAGTAAATACATTAGAGCTGTCGTTTTCATTCATGTTCTAAGTACTGATCTTTGGGTTATATACGCACTTAGGCCTTCGTCTCATGTAACGTCCATAGCTGATCGTCAAATTTGCCATAACGTGAAATGGTTAGTGCTTTGATCAAAGCATGTCCTTTTAACAAAATTTCTTCAAATTCCTGTTCGGGATCAGAGAGACTTACAATGGCGCCTCCTACACCTATTGTCGTTGTTTGAGGAGACATTACAATGGTTCGTATGACAATGTTGAGGTCAATTGTTCCGTTTAACCCTAGAAATCCAATAGCACCAGAATAGATGCCCCGAGCGTTGGTTTCCAATTCGTCGATGAATGTCATTGTACGCAATTTCGGAGCCCCGGTCATTGAACCTCCAGGAAAAGCAGCACGTATGCAATCGATTGCTGACAGCTCAGGTCTGAGTGTTCCTTGAATTGTAGATACCATCTGGTGTACCGTTTGATAGGATTCAATAGCCATTAATTTGGGAACACGAATGCTTCCCGTTTCACATACTAGGCCTAAATCATTGCGCAACAGGTCAACAATCATAAGATTTTCGGCCCGATCCTTTTCACTGCTGCGTAATTGTTCTGCAAGACGCATATCCTCCTCGGAATCAGAGCCGCGTGCTATGGTGCCTTTTATAGGCTTGGCCTCAACCAATCGATTTTGATCGATTTTTAGGAACCTCTCTGGAGATGAACATAGGATACTTAGGTCGTGAAACTTGAAAAAAGCAGAGTAAGGAGCTGGATTAATCTCGCGTAGAATTCGGTACGTCAACGTTGGATCGAAATTCTCCCGCGTATGAATTCGATTCGTTAAACAAATTTCATATGTTTCACCGTCTAAAATATATTGCTTGCATGCCTCTATGCTATCTACATATTGTGAGTGCGATTGACTTAAGTGAAAGGAAAGCGGTTGCTTGACATCACCTGTATTGGAAATTTCTAAAGCTGGCTGTAGGGGAAGGTTTTTTAGTTTTTGTTCCATACTTTCAAACCACAGGTCCGCTAAAGCAAGATCATGAATGGGTACAATGCTAACCAAATAGATACACTTTTCCTGATGATCAAAAGCAAGCAGTCGATCGGCATAGATAAACATTGCGTCAGGGGTTGCTGCGGTGTGGTGTAGGGAAGCACCGCATTCTGCTTTTAATTCATAGCCAAAGTAACCAACGAACCCTCCGTTAAAATCAAAAGGCAATTCAGTAGACTCTTGTTGCATGCTATATAATTCACGGTCTAAATAATCAAAAATGCTCTCAGTCACTTCAGTTTGGCCCGTAGAATCTTTTATTTTGATCTGCTTGGTCGCTGTTTCATAGGAAATAACCCGGCTTAATGGACCATCGTTCGTTCCCATAAATGAAAAACGTGACAAATTTGATTCTACACGATTGCTATCTAACCAGTATGTATATGTTTCTTTTGCGAATAAATGAAGAAAGACTCTTTCTGGTTCTACATACATCGTTACTTTTCTGCTGATAACCTTGACAGTTGGGCATGTATCTGTCTTTTTGTGAGATATTCCCTGAGGGACAATTGAATGAGGTGGAATGTTAGACAAAATACACATCTCCTTGTATATGTTAATCACGTAAGTATTGTGTGTAGGAAATTTCCTCCCTTTGATAGTTACATAAAATTGATAGCAATTGCAAAATTATTTTTGAGGAGTTAAAAGACTTGTAAAAGCATCAAGGGCATCTGGATGGAATTACTTATCCTAAAAAGATTTATTGATCGTCTAAATTCACGTATGATTGATACAGCATGTTTCCTGAAACCATACATTTTCGAAAAAATAATCCCAGTATAATGTGAGGATGCCCTTTTGCAGTGGAGAGGAGTAAAGACTGTGAAGACCTTATTAATTGACAACTATGATTCCTATACGTTCAATCTTTATCAACTTTTCGCGTCTACAAGTGGAGTGTTGCCAACAGTCGTTCGTAACGATCAATTTACATGGTCGGAATTACAGAACCTGTCGTTTGATAACATTGTCATTTCACCTGGACCAGGAACCCCGGCAAATGTAAAGGATTTTGGGATTTGTAGAGACGCTTTGCTTAAAGCTGAAGTTCCCATTTTGGGGGTCTGTCTGGGGCATCAGGGAATTGGTCATATATTTGGTGCAAAAATCATTCATGCACCAGAGGCGATGCATGGGAGATTAAGCAACATATGGCATAATCATTCAGCGTTGTTTAGTGGAATTCCACAAGGCTTTCAGGTGGTTCGTTATCATTCTCTAATAGTTGAGGATAGACTCCCTGAATGCCTTGAGAAAACAGCATGGACAAGTGATGGTATCATTATGGGATTGCGCCATAAAGAGCGGCCTATTTGGGGAGTACAGTTTCACCCTGAGTCAATTTGTACTGAATTTGGCCAGCAATTAGTTGAAAATTTTACAAAAATGACCAGAAAATATCATTCTTCAAAAAAAGCACAGCTAGAGGACTCTGAGAATGAAATCCTTCATCCAAAATGTCTAGTCATGTAAGTTAAACATCATGGGGCTGCACGATGAAACTTCCCTTCCTGATAGCGTTAATTTTCGCGTGGGAGGGGATTTTATATTTTAGTAGCTTATTGGTATTGCTCTCGGGAAGTATGCAAAGAGATGAGCGATTCCGAGCTCACCCATATCCTGAGCTTTATATAGTACAAATAAACAAAAAAACAGACGGAATCTCAGGGTTTTCTTACAAACAAATCAAGGACAAAAAAATGTATGCGGATATGAAAAAAAGCGGGCATGCTCCTTTCGAGCGGATAGATGGCAAGAAATTCGTTGTTAAAGTTACACCGGTAATCATAGAAGGCAGGGAAGTACTAAAAACGGAGCCATATAAAATTGATGAGGAAATGAGCTCGTCAAGTGAGCCGGATATCACCTCTTATTTTTGGCTAGAAAATGACATATGCTACCAAGTCTCCTTTGTAAAGAATGGAGTTGCTCAATATAAGGCAATAGCGGCTTTAATCAAAGAAAAAATCGTTGATGTAGATAAGCTCAAACCAATAAGCTAATTCGGGCAGGAAAGGGATGGAGTGAGTCAGAATAATCTGCACTCTGTCCTTTTTCTTTTTAAAGGATAAAAATATTGAAAAAATCAGAAAATTAATTATAATAAAAACTGAGAGGTGATTCAGGTGTCAGAAATAGAGCGAGAACTAGGGCAAACAGCCATGACACACATGACAAAAAAAGGACAAGAAACCAGACAAAAATTATTGACAGCAGCCGAGCAGGTCTTTGGGGCAAATGGGTATTATGAAGCGTCCATCGTTATGATTACCCAAGAGGCCCAAGTAGCCCAAGGTACTTTTTATAATTACTTTTCTTCCAAAAAAGCAATTTATGAAGAGCTAATTAGACAACTAAGCCGTGATTTACGTTCCCAAATTAAGCTAGAGGTGATAAAAGCTCATTCCCATGAAGGAGCTTTGCGACTTGGATTCCAAGCATTTTTTCGGTGGGTAAAAGAACATCGGAACCTATATGGGATCGTACAACAAGCCGTGTTAGTAGATGAGGCGTTGTATCGCTGGTACTATGATAAGCTGGCGAGTGGCTTTATCAAAAGCTTGACGGCTGCAATGGAGGAGAAGGCTTTTCGCTCACTAGATAAGGAGACACTAGCTTATTGTCTGATGTCAATTGGACAGTTTTTAGGCATGAGATGGGTTTATTGGGAAAATCAAGAGGTGCCGGTAGAGGTATTTGAAACAGCGATGAGTTTTATTCTACAAGGTATGGGGAAAAAAGCTGAGAACAAGTAATTAGGAAAGGAGGATGTCTATGCAAGGGATTGCTTACTGGATCGACCAGCGAGCACAGAATACGCCTAATCGAATAGCCATCATTACAGAAGAGCAACAGCTTACCTATAAGGAAATGGGGCAAAAGGTGAATCAGTTCGCTCGGTTTCTCCAACAGGAATGTGGGGTAGATGCTGGAGTCCGAGTAGGGATTTTAGCACAAAATAGTCTGTCCTATGTTTTATTATTGTTTGCTATTGCTAAGCTGGGCGGTATTGCGGTTCCGCTGAATATAAGATTGACCGCAAATGAACTCACCTATCAGCTAGAGGATAGTGGGACCAAAGTATTGTTTACACAACATGAATTTCAGCCTGTCATCGAGCAACTGGAAACGAAGGTGAGTTTGAGACAGATTATTCGGATGGATCACAAGAAACATGTTTTCGATGAAGAAGCACGCGATCGATCAGCTACTGCTATTGAAGCTAGTTTTGAAAACGCTATCAATCTGTTGTCAAGCGAACCTCTCATATATGAAAAGATGAATGCTAAAGACCCCTATCTAATTTGCTATACCTCTGGCACCACAGGACGCCCCAAAGGAGCAGTATTAACACAAGAAAATATGTTTTGGAATGCGATCCATAATTTGACCTCTTTAGATATTACTTCGAGTGATCGTTCCATTGTATTACTACCCTTATTTCATATCGGAGGAATTGGACTGTTTGCTTTTCCAACATTGTTTGCAGGAGGAAGCATTGTTATTGTGGGCAGGTTTCATCCAGACAAAGCCTTAGAAATGATCCAACAGTATCAAGTGACAATCGTCATGGGGGTTCCAGCTATTCATGATGCACTTAGAAGAAGTCAATTATTTTCCACTACAGACCTGAGCTCCGTCCGCTGGTTTTATAATGGAGGGGCCCCTTGCCCACATGAGCTGATTTTGTATTATCAGGATCGAGGGCTTCCTTTTGGACAGGGTTTTGGTCTAACCGAGACATCCCCCACTGTTTGTATGCTTTCAGTTGAGGACGCACGCCATAAGGTTGGCTCTATTGGCAAGCCTGTCCTGTTTTGTGAAATTAGGCTAGTGGATGAGCATGATCAGGAGGTACCAAATGGGGAAGTGGGCGAACTGGCAATAAAAGGTCCTCACGTGATGAAGGAGTATTGGAATTTACCCAACGAGACGGCAAAGGCAATGCGTAATGGTTGGTTTTATACAGGTGATTTAGCGAGAAGGGATGAAGAAGGCTTCCTCTATATTGCTGGACGTCGCAAGGAAATGATTATATCGGGTGGCGAAAATATTTACCCTTTAGAGGTAGAGCAAGTGATTGGCTCATTACCGGAAGTAGCTGAAGTGGCTGTGGTTGGTGTAGCAGATGAGAAATGGGGTGAGGTAGCAAAGGCTTTTGTAGTCATAAAAGAAAGTGCTACGCTTACAGAGGAAATACTTCGGCAAGAGTGTCAAATGAAAATCGCAAAATATAAAATACCTAAATATTTTGTCTTTTTGGCTGAATTGCCTCGAAATGCGACAGGCAAGATCAATAAAACTGCTTTGCAAAGGATAGGATCAAATCATTGATAAGGAAGGTGACTGCAACAATGA
Organism: Brevibacillus sp. 7WMA2; assembly: GCF_010748895.1. Classification (NCBI taxonomy): domain Bacteria; kingdom Bacillati; phylum Bacillota; class Bacilli; order Caryophanales; family Paenibacillaceae; genus Brevibacillus; species Brevibacillus sp. 7WMA2. Next base: position 1,626,521 of record NZ_CP048799.1, on the reverse strand, counting down.
GTTTTAAGATTGGACAGAGTGCCTCATTTAGCCGAACCATGACAGAAACAGATTTCGTGATGTTTGCTGGATTAAGCGGTGATTACAATCCCATCCATGTTGATAAGGAATATGCAGGTGATACACGGTTTGGACAGAGAATTTCCCATGGACTACTAACAGCTAGCCTATTATCCCGTTTACTAGGAATGCATTTGCCAGGTAAAGGGTCAGTTTATAAGGATCAGACCTTGCAATTTAAGGCTCCTGTGTTTATTGGAGATACCATCACAGCCACTGCTACTGTAAAAGAGTTTAATGAAGCACGAAAAACGTTAACTTTAGTAACAGAATGTACGAATCAACATGGCAAAGTAGTTCTTACTGGGATAGCTACTATGGTGGTGCCAGGAGAAGGGGAGAAGATATGAATAGAAAACAGAGTAACATAGCAAGTGTTAGTATTGGGATTGAGGAAACGGGTGTTTATTTCCCCCCTCACATCGAAACAGCAAACATGCTCGCTCAAAAAACAGGTATTCCTGCATCCGTTATCATAGAAAAGTTTGGACTTTATGAAAAACATGTAGCGGATGATACGCTTCACGTATCTGATCTGGCGGTAGCGGCTGCTACATCATTTGTAGGAAAGAAAATTCGTCCAGAAGAGCTTGATGTCATTATCTATTTTGGTAGCCCGCACAAGGATTATTACGTGTGGTCGTGTGCAGCTAAAATTCAGCATGAGCTAGGGGCTACAAACGCATATGCTTTTGAAATTATGAATGTAAGCTCCTGCTTTCCTATCGCTTTAAAGGTGGCAAAGGATATGCTAACGGCTGATAATAGTATTCGCAATATTCTGCTCGTTGCTGGGTGTAAAGAATCGCACATTATTGATTACGACAATCCGCGATCCCGGTTCATGTTTAACTTCGCTGATGGTGGAACTGCTGCATTAGTTACACGCGGAGCTTCTAAGATTCGCATTTTACAATCAGCTGTGATAACTGATGGATCATTTCACGACGATGTCAAGGTACCTGGGGGTGGCAGTAAAAATCCAGCAAGCCACGATACGGTGGAGAAGCGTCTTCATTATATTGACGTGACGAACCCTTCTGGCATGAAGGAGCGTCTTGATCCCATATCCGTTCCTGCTTTTGTGAAAGTGATTGAATTAGCACTACAAAAGAGCGAAAAAACCATTCAGGATATAAAGCTACTTTTACCACTGCATACCAAGCGTTCCATGTTTAGAGAGTTATTACAACGTCTAGGCCTAGCTGAGGATCAAGCGATTTATTTAGATCACCATGGACATATGTCAGCATTAGACCCATGCATTGGTTTGCATTTTGCACAGGAGAAGCATCTGTTGCATAAGGGAGACATTGTCGTAGCAGTAAGTGCTGGTACGGGATATACCTGGGCAGCTACCGTTCTTGAATGGATGGGGGAGGATTGCTAATATGAAAAGCTTGGAAAATCGCCCTTTTTGTCATAAGCGATCAAGGCTTCATACACTTTTCGTAACCAAGCTACTCGCTATAATCTGTTCGTTTTCCCTATTTTTCCTAGTGGAGTCACCTGTGTTTGCCTCAAGCTTTACGTATTCAGAAGCTTGGGGAAATGAAGCAGACGATCCTTCGATGTTTCGAACGCCAGTCGCTATGGCAAAGGATCTTACTGGTAATATATATGTGGCTGATATGGGGAATCATCGGATTGTGAAAATGAATAAGTCTGGTAAGGTACTAGAGACCTTTGGTGGTCTTGGTGACAAGCCAGGAAAGTTCAACATGCCGTTTGGAGTCGCTATTGATAAGGAGGGGAATATTCTAGTAGCAGATACGGGGAATTATCGGATACAAAAGTTTGATCATCAATTCCATTTTTTAAAAAGCTGGGGAACCCGTGGGAAAGGGGAAGGAGAGTTTGGTTTTCCACGAGAGCTAGCCGTTGACAGCAAGAATAACTATTATGTTACTGATGAATATAATCATCGTGTTCAAAAGTTTGATCAGGCTGGGACGTATCTACTAACGATTGGCACATACGGAAAAGGACAAGGGGAGCTTGCCCTCCCACAAGGAATTGCAATTAGTCCAACTGATGAGGTATACATAGCTGACACATTTAATAATCGAATACAGGTATTTAATGATAAAGGCAAGTTCCAAAGACAGATTGGAAAAGATGAATCTGGTCTTGGACCCTACCAATTTAATTTTCCGAGAGGCATCAATTTCGATCCTTTATCAGGTGCATTCTACGTGGCAGATACCTTTAACAATCGGATCATGAAATTTGATCAGCAGGATCGCTTTTTGTATACTGTGGGACTATTTCCGATTTTAATCTATCCAAACCAGGTGTTGCCTGATGGGGGTGGGAAATTCTACGTAACAGATACGGGGAATAATCGGATTGTTGTCTATAAAGATTCCGTTTTGAGTGCTGTGCTAGATGGTTCTATCGGAAACTCTCGTGGTGACAAAAATCAGTATGCGGGTCCTTTCGATGTGGAAATTGACAAAAGCGGCAATATCTTTGTGGCTGATTCATTTAATCATAGGATTCTAAAGTATAATTCCAGTGGAGTGCTGGTTGGAAAATGGGGCAATAATTTCGGAAATGGTGGTCCCAATGCTTTTGGCAGTTTGCCTGGTCAATTTATCGTTCCACGTCAGGTTGCTATAGATGCTTACGGATTTGTTTATGTTGCTGACTCTGTGAATCATCGCATTCAGAAATTTACCAATACGGGTGTTTTTGTAGCTACCTATGGTTCGATGGGCTATCTCAGCGGTTTTTTTCAATTTCCAGCAGGAGTAGCAGTTGATAGTAAAGGAAACATCTTTGTGGCAGATACACTTAACCATCGCATTCAAAAATTTAATCCGTTTTTCATTTACATGACAGAATGGGGCCAAAAGGGAACAAAAGACGGCCAGTTTAACCAGCCAATGCAATTAGCCATTGATTCAAAAGACAACATATATGTGGTGGATCGGAGTAATCATCGTATTCAGAAGTTTGATAATAGCGGGCGTTTTCTAGCTAAATGGGGAACAAATGGTGGCGCAGGTGCAACAGACCCATTGGGAAATTGGAAGGAAGGAAAAGGGGATTTGTTTCTCCCAATCGGTATTGCCATAGATAAACAGGATCGTGTTTATGTCACAGATACCTCGAACAATCGAATGGAAATGTACGATCAAGAGGGAAAATTTCTTGAGGAGTGGGGGCATTTTAGTGGAGCAGACGGACATTTTTTCTCTCCGCAGGGAGTAGGGATTGATTCTTCAGGAGCACTGTGGATTGCGGATGGGCTGCTGCAACGGCTTCAAAAATTCGTTCCATCGGACTAAAAAATAATGGTGCATGTTGGTTTTTCGAGTGAATATACTCCAAATAGCTGATAGAGAGGAGAAATAGTTGCTATGAGTCAGATTAATACGCAGAAGCTACAAGGAAAAGTAGTGATCGTAACAGGAGGAGCCAATGGTATAGGCAAAGAGACCGTGAAGCTGTTTTTAGCGGAAGGCGCAAAGGTGGTCATCGCTGATTATAATCAAAGCGCGGGAATCACCCTATTGGAGGAGTGCCAGCAGGCTGGTTTTGAGCATGTTAGGTATGTACAGGTAGATGTCTCCAACATGGAGAGTGTCGAGAAGCTGGTCCAAAGCGTAATCGAAGCATTTTCTACAGTGGATATTCTAATTAACAATGCGGGGATTACGCAGGATGCTATGGTAGCAAAAATGACGGTAGAGCAATGGCAACGGGTTATTGATGTTAACCTGAATGGGGGTTTCTACTGCACAAAAGCAGTTATTCCGCATCTGATTGAAAAAGGCTCGGGTAAAATTATTAATACATCATCTATTGTCGGCTGTACTGGTAATATTGGCCAAACCAACTATGCTGCATCTAAAGCAGGAGTAATTGGGATGACAAAAACTTGGGCCAAGGAGCTAGGTAGAAAGGGAATAACGGTCAATGCGGTTGCTCCGGGCTTTATTGAAACTTCAATGGCTCTAAAGGTACCTGAGAAGGTACTGTCAAATTTGGTTGCCCAAATCCCTCTTCATCGTCTAGGGAAGCCATCTGATATTGCAAAAGCATACCTATTCTTAGCCTCAGAGGATGCAGATTATGTAAACGGTACGGTCTTAGAGGTGAATGGCGGACTGTCTATTTAAACAAGTAACGATAAAGCGCGCTGATCTCATGAAGAGATGGTGCGCTTTATTAACAAAAATTAATAATTTCTTTATTAGATAAAAAAACGCTGGAGGAAAAATTTTATTTATAAAATATAAGGAAGCATTTATTTATAATATATTCTTATAATTCACTAATGGCCTATTTTTCCATAATAATAAAAGAATTACCTTTTTGAAAAAAAGTGAATATAGTAAATTTTAGCTTTTCGTCATATAGACATCGCTGGAAAGTTTAGGTATATTAAAAATATGGAAAAAATTTTTCAATAATATGCTTTTATAGTAAAGATTATCTTAAAAAGTCATTTTATTTCATAGCAGGAATGTGAATACTATTTGCTGTTTGTTTTGAATTTACTCACAATTCGCTTTTTAATTATTCGCTTCTAACAGAAAGTAGCTAGAGCGCTTTATTTTGTTTGATTGAAGGTGATAGCTTAATCAGCATGCACTTTTATGAAAAGGATGCAAGCGAAGTGTTGCATTGAGGCAATACGAATACCAAAGGGAGAGGTAATTTATGCTATCAAAACTAGACGAGCTACAGTCATTTATTGGTGATACACCTCTTTTACATTTGAAAAACGATACGATGAACCTTTATACCAAGCTGGAATTTCAGAATTATAGTGGAAGCGTGAAAGTTCGGCCGGCTTATTACATATTAAAATCTGCAATTGAGAGAGGCGAAATAACCTCTACTACTACTGTAATTGAATCTACTTCCGGAAATTTTGGCATCGCATTAGCCTATTTATGTAAAAAGCTAGAAATTCCCTTTATACCTATTGTTGATAATAATATTAATGAGATATATGAAAAAATTTTACGTGTCACCGCTACCAAGGTGATAAAAGTAACCGAGCGAGACGAGACTGGTGGTTATTTATTAAATCGAATAAGAAAAGTAAATGAACTTCTACGTACAATCAAAGATTCATTTTGGACAAATCAGTATGCAAACCGGGATAGCTTCCTGGCTCATTATCATGGATTAGGCAGAGAAATTGCCGACTCCTTTGAACATCTGGATTATGTGTTTATCGGTGTTAGCTCGTGTGGAACCATTGCTGGTGTGTCCCGCAGATTAAAGGAAAAGTTTCCATCCGTTAAGGTTATTGCAGTAGATACAGAGGGTTCGGTGATATTTGGAAATAGTCCGAAAAAACGCTTTATTCCAGGGATTGGATCTAGCATGGTCCCAGAAATACTGAAGGAGGCTATGATCGACGAGGTGATTCATGTACCTGAGTATCGAACAATCCAAGGGTGTCACGAACTGCTAGAAAAGCACGCTTTATTTGTAGGTGGCTCATCGGGCAGCTCCTATTATGCTATCAAGCATTATTTTGCAGATAAGACATTTCAAACACCGCCGAATGTAGTCTTTATTTGTCCTGATAACGGTTTATCTTATGTGGATACGATTTATAACAAAGAGTGGGTAGAAAAATTCTGCCTACACCAATCATAACGATATAAAACGTCCTATCACGATTATCTATCATCAAGCATCTATTTTGGGGGCGTTATGTATGACTAGTAAACCAAAATACGTAATGGGGGAGTGATGAATACATGAGAGATTTAGCATTTGTGTTTTCTGGACAAGGCTCACAATATGTCAATATGGGAAAAGAATTATGCGATCATTACGCCATTGCTAGAAGGACCTTTGAAGAGGCCGAGCAGATCGTAGGATTTGATTTACGTAAACTATGCATCGAAGGCGATCTTGAGGAGCTGACCAAAACGGCTAATGCTCAACCAGCTATTTTAGCTACAAGTATTGCTCTTTGGCGTGTTTATATGCAGGAGATAGGTGTCAAGCCTCATTTTGTCGCTGGACATAGCTTAGGTGAATATTCCGCACTTGTTTGCGCTGGAGCAATGAATTTTTCACAGGCAGTTCGTTTCGTTCACAAGCGCGGTCTACTTATGCAGGAAATAACGGCTCAAGGAACTGGAGCGATGGCATCTGTTTCGGGAATAGACAAGGCTGACATTGAAAAGGTTTGTTTTGAATATTCAGATGAGGAGAACTTTGCGCATCTTTCTAACATTAATTCCTCACGTCAAGTAGTTATTTCCGGTCATCGCCAAGCGATTGAACAGGCAGCAAAAAAACTGGAACAGATGGGGGCTACAGTCATATTCTTGCGTGTTAGCGCCCCGTTTCATAGTCCACTAATGCAATCAGTTGCTTCCTCTTTACAGACGGAGCTTCAACAAAATAGCTATCAGCCTATGCGTTATTCTGTCATTGCGAATGTCGATGGACAGCCATACACAAGCAGTGATCAAATTGTAGAAAATTTGACTACACAAGTGACGGCACCGGTTCAATGGCTTGCCACTATGCAGTTTTTATACCAAAAGGGCATTCGGAAAGTAATCGAGTTTGGACCGAATAAGGTCTTGCGCAATTTAATGAAAAAGGAATATCCTGATGTACTTGCCTATTCATATGATGTCGCACAGGATGTTGTTGGCGTGAAAGAAATGATGGGATTCCCGACGGATTATCAAGCCTTTATTCCTAGTGTAATTACAAAATGCTTAGCTGTTGCTGTTGCAACACCAAATCGAAATATGGATGCTGAAGCGTATCAACAAGGTGTGATTGAGCCATATCGACGGATTCAAAAGCTACAAAATGAGCTGGAAGAGACAGGCGTAGAACCGACCGTAAAACAAATGCGTGAAGCCCTTGATATGCTGACATCGGTATTTGTAACCAAAAAAACTCCAACTGAAGAACAGAAAAAACGCTTTGATGAAATTCTAGACGAAACAGGAACGGGCTATTTGCTTCCTGAGTTTCAGAATTATTGATTTGAAAATTGATTGAACGGTCACCTTTACTATGGGAAGAAAAAGGAGCTTTTCACTTGGAAAAAAAACCAGAAGTAACCAAAATTTATCCACTGACTCCCTTACAAGAAGGCATTTTATTTCACTCCATTGTACATAAAGATTCTGGTGCCTACTTTCAGAGCTTGACTTTTTCGATTGAAGGTCATGTAGAAATTGATCTGTTTTTAAAAAGCGTCAATGTATTAATTGAACGACATGATATTTTACGAACAGCCTTTGTATATGAAAAAGTAAAAAAGCCAATGCAACTGGTGCTTAAAAAACGGGAATTGACGTGCATTCATTTTGAGGATATTTCCAGAGTGCGTGATCAGGAGGAATATGTACAAGATTATTTGAAGAAAGACAAAACAAAGGGATTTCATTTATCTAAAGAAGTCCTTATTCGTATTGCTATATTCCAGACATCAAAAGAGTGCTTTAAAGTGGTTTGGAGCTACCATCATTTAATTATGGATGGCTGGTCACTTGGTATTATGTTCCATGAATTTCTACAAATTTACGATTCTTTTGCGTTCCATAAAACGCTAAAGCTGGAACCGGTCCATTCCTATCAGCAATTTATTCAATGGTTAGAAAAGCAGGATAATGAGCAGGCCAAGGAATACTGGGGAGGTTATCTGGAAGGCTATGATCAGTTGGTCGTAATGCCAAGTTTAATCAATAAAACGAATGCTACTGGATATGAGGCAAAAGAAGCGGAATTTGAGATCGATATTAAAAAAACACAACAGCTTACTAAGCTTGCACGGCAAAATAATGCTACATTAAGCACGGTATGGGAAGCAATATGGGGACTGGTGCTCCAACGATATAACAATGTAGACGATGTAGTGTTTGGATCTGTTGTGTCTGGCCGAAATGCCGAAGTAGCAGGCATTAACCAGATGATCGGGTTATTTATTAATACAGTTCCTGTGCGTATTCGGACAGACCGGGTAGAAACGTTTGGACAGCTTGTACAAATGGCTCAGGAAAGCTCAACTAGAGCAAAGATGTATGATTTTTTCCCGCTTTATGAGATGCCAGTAGGCACAAAGATGAGTCAAGGCATCATTGACCATGTTTCTATTTTTCAAAAATCACCAATTGATATGAGTGAATCAAGCATTGAGTCAGGTACGAGGGGGCTTGCTCAAGCAATCACTCATCTTGAGTTATTGGAACAAACCAATTATGACTTTAGCATAATGGTCATCACGGGAGAGTCCTTGATCATTCGGATGGGCTACAACGCGAATGTACATAGCTACGACTTTATCAAAAGAATCTTTGGTCATATCGAGGAATTGATAGAACAAGTCATAGCGAATCCAGAAATCGAGCTTAGCCAGCTCAAGATTACGACTCTAGCAGAAGAGAATGAGCTGCTTGAGCGATTCAATGACACCATGCTTTCATATGATCGTAGTAAGACTATTCATGAATTAATTGCGCTACAAGCCAAAAAAACACCGGATCAGATAGCGGTCGTATGTGAAGGAGCTCAGCTAACATATCGTGAATTGGATGAACAAGCCAAGAGAGTCGCTTGCAGTTTGATTGATAAAGGAGTAGGCCCCAATACGATTGTTGGGTTAATGACCGAACGTTCATTGGATATGATGATCGGCTTACTTGCGATTCTTAAAGCCGGAGGAGCATATTTACCAATTGATCCGACCTATCCTGAGGAGCGTGTGAAATACATGCTTACAGATAGTGGCGCTACATTGATTCTTACCCAACGGCATTTAGTCTCAGATAACCAAATGGGGCAGGAATACATTTATCTTGACGAGACGGTAGCGTATGAAGAAGAGTCCTTGTGGAAAGCGGATACTGCTGGGTCAGAGGATTTAGCGTATGTGATTTACACTTCTGGATCAACTGGGCAGCCAAAAGGAGTCATGATTCCTCATAGAGCGGTTCATAATTTTATCCAAGGAATCACTGAGAAACTTGCTTTTACTGAAGGAAAATCAATCCTAGCTCTTACTACCATTTCCTTTGATATTTTTGTATTAGAGACGTTAGTGCCACTCACTCAAGGAATGCGTGTAGTTGTTGCAACAGAAGCACAGCAGCGTGATCCAAAATTATTAAATGAGCTGATCAAGGTCCAAAATATCAATTCCTTGCAACTCACACCTTCTCGACTGCAATTGCTTTTATACAGTGAGGCAGATTGCTTTAGCCAATTAGAACAAATCCTGATAGGAGGAGAAGCTCTTCTCCCTTCCCTATTAGCTCAACTGAAAGAACGTACACAAGCCAAGATATTTAATATGTACGGTCCTACAGAAACAACGATCTGGTCGTTAATACAGGATGTGACAAATACAACTACTATTACAATCGGAAAACCAATAGCGAATACACAAGCCTACATTCTCAATCAGCACAATAGCTTACAGCCAATCGGTATGACAGGCGAATTGTGTTTAGCAGGTGACGGCTTATCAAAAGGTTATCTGAATCGAGAGGAACAGACTTCCGAAAAGTTTGTGATAAATCCATTTCAAACAGATCGAATGATGTATCGCACTGGTGATTTAGCAAGATGGCTTCCAGACGGAACAATTGAGTTTAAAGGGAGGATCGACCATCAAATCAAGATTAGGGGCTTCCGCGTTGAGCTTGGCGAGATTGAGAATTGCTTAGTAAAACACCCAGCGGTTCACGAAGCAGTGGTGGTCGTGGAGGAGGTTGGCGCTTCGCAGAATCTAACCGCTTATTACGTAGGGCAGCATGATGTAAATCCGCATGAACTTCGTCAGGTACTTCGTCAGGAATTACCAGAATATATGGTTCCAGCACACTTTGTTTTTCTAAAGGAGCTTCCGCTTACAGCTAACGGAAAGATCGATCGAAAGCAATTACCTAAACTGAGCGAAGGTGTACGATCAAGTGAAGTGCTTGTTCAGTCTCCGCATACAGAGGTTGAGCGGGAGTTAGTGGAGATCTGGAAAAATGTATTGAAACGGGATGTCATTGGTTTACATGAAAGCTTTTTCGATTTAGGCGGAAATTCCATTCTGCTAGTTCAGATGCATGCCCAAGTAGATAAAAAATATGCGGGGAAAATAGATATTGGAGATGTTTTTTCCTACTCTACAATTGCGAAGTTAGCCAGCTATATTGAATCTAGGACAGTAGAGAATCTACCATTGATTCAAATTCCGGCCATCCAGCTCCCTTCGGAATATTTTAATGTAACTGAAGGTCATAACAGTACGCTATTCACGTTTGCTTTTCAGGAAGAAATGGTTGCCGGCCTACATATGGTAGCAGATCGGTACAGTGTCGAGATAGCTGATATTTTACTTGCAATGAATCTGTATTTGTATGCTGAAGTCGGCGAACTGACTGATGTCACCCTTCAGTTGCAGACAATGGATCATAGAACCATAGCTATTCACGTAAATATGAACAGCATTGAAGATTTTGGCGACTTATTTAGACATGTAAGAGAAGCGCGAATACAGCCAAATCCCCTTTCTCTATATTCTATACAGTCATTAGAAAAGAGCTATACAAGTAAAAAAAATGAACAAATATGGCCGTTATTTACCGAATATTCTTCTCAGTCAAACGAATTTAATCGCTTGTTTGATCTCATATTTAAATTGCAAATCGAGCCAAAAATGATTGCTTTTGAATGTCGATATGATCAAAACAAATTAAACCATGGAAAAGTCGAAGAACTCATTTATGGGTATCTCAAGCTACTTTCTCTCATGCTAGAAAATGAGCATCAAGCAACTATCTAATTGAGCTGGAAAAGAGGGGAGATAAGTGAAGAAAAAATTACTGGATTTAACCGGGGTGAATTTAACCCAAAAAGACGAGCGCACGGTTGTTCAAATGAAAAGTGTGAAAAAAAATGACATTGCGATCATCGGAATCTCTGGACGCTTCGGTGAAACGCAAAATTTGGAGGAGTTTTGGGAGACATTACGTAATGGAAACGATTGTATTCGTACGATCCCAGAGTCACGACAAAAGGATATTGATCGATTTATTAACCATGTTCAGCCGCATATCCAAAAGCGGTATTTACATGCTGCCTATTTAGAAGAAATTGATCAGTTCGATTACCAGTTATTCTCGATTTCACCTAAAGAAGCTAGTTTAATGGACCCTAATCAACGTCTATTTTTAGAAGAAGCATTCTCAGCAATTGAAGATGCTGGTTATGGCGGTCAAAAAATTACGGGAACCAGAACGGGTGTTTTTGTTGGATATAGTGCAGATGCAGACTCAGGGGAGGACTATAAGCAATATATTAAAAATGTTGCTCCATCTCTGTCTGGGGCAGCCATTCCCGGTAACATAAAGTCTATCATTGCGAGCAGAATTGCCTACACGCTCGATTTGCACGGGCCAAGCATGGTAGTGGATACAGCTTGTTCTTCTTCTTTGGTTGCTGTTCATTTGGCGTGTCAGGCGATCATTAATGGTGAATGTGATATGGCTCTTGCAGGGGGAGTCAAAATTATCATGCTTCCCTTAGACGGAGACTTTAATTCAGGGATCGGCATTTCTTCACAAAATGGACGGGCGAAAACCTTTGATAATCGATCAGATGGAACTGGCTTTGGGGAGGGTGTTGGCGTTGTAATGCTAAAAGCCCTTGATCAGGCTATACAAGATAAAGACCATATTTATGCCGTAGTCAAAGGCAGTGCTTTCAACCAGGATGGTCATTCAATTGGAATAACGGCGCCTAATTCACTAGCACAGGAAGACGTGATTGTCAGGGCTTGGAAAAATGCAGATATAGAACCGGCGACTATTCAATATATTGAGGCACATGGGACCGGAACCTCACTAGGAGACCCTATTGAAATTAAGGGGATTCAGCGAGCTTTTGCAAAGTATACAAATCAGCAGCAATTTTGCGGTATCGGTTCGATAAAAACGAACTTTGGGCATCTCGACCATGCAGCAGGAATTGCTGGTTTAATCAAAAGTATTTTATCGCTAACACATAAGGAACTTCCTCCTACAGTTAATTTCCAATATCCCAATCAAAAAATCCCGTTCGACAGTTCACCGGTCTATGTTAACGACTGTTTAAGGGAATGGGAATCGAATGGGCATCCGCGTCGTTGTGGAATCAGTTCATTTGGCTTGAGTGGTACCAACTGCCATATCGTCTTGGAGGAAGCGCCTGCTCCTAAGCTGCGTCCTCCATTATCAGATCAAGCATCTAAGCCACACATTTTGTCCCTCTCCGCAAAAACTGAGGATGGACTGTGTCAGCTAGTGGATGCTTACATTCAGTATATTGAGAAAAATGAAAAGGTAAGTATAACTGATCTTGCCTATACGTCTAATACAGGCAGAGGACATTATGAATCACGATTGGCGCTGGTAGTGCGTGATCGTACTGATTTAAAAGAAAAGCTTTCCTTATGTAAAACGGAATTATTTGCTACGGAAGAGCGGATCGGCTGCTATTCAAATTCATTTAAGATCATACATGATCAGAAACCCAATCGAAGTGAAAAAGAGATTACGGAAGCAGATATCAGACAATTGAGCGAACAGGCAAATGCTTTAATTAGTCAGCTTGTTATGGCAGAGTCTTCCGAAGTGCTTCTTCATCAGTTGAGCCAATTATACGTCCGTGGAGCAGAGGTGGATTGGGAAAGACTGGTGCAGAAGGAACATGCTCATAAGATAAGTCTTCCCGTATATCCATTTAATCGTAAGCGGTGCTGGGTGGAGCCAGAAGCCGTAAATTCTTACCCGCTTATGAAAAGAGCAGAAAAAGAGCTTGATTTGCCTCTACTAGATCGATTAGAAGCTGAATCGATTGATACTATTATTTATGCAACTGATTTTCATGTAGATAAACACTGGGTGCTACATGAACATATCGTCAATGATAAATTTGTTGTGCCGGGAACTACGTATCTTGAAATGCTACTTGAAGCCTGCTATCAACAAATACCAACTAGACAAGTGAAAGTAGAAGATATTGTGTTCCTTGCGCCATTCATTTGCGAAAAAGGAGAGTCTCATAAGGTCCAAACCATTTTAAAAGAAAATGGACGAGCTTATGACTTTATCATTGCCAGTCGTTACAACGGAGAGTGGGTGCGACACGCTCAAGGGAAAGTAATAGTTGGCTTAGATGATCATGCTCCGCTGTTACAACTTGAAGAAATAAAAAACAGATGCAGCATCGAGCGCAAAGAATTTATTCAATACGAAGAGGATTTCTCTGGTTCAGGGGCTATCATTACAGGACCTCGCTGGAATAATGTGCAGCAGGTATATGTTGGTGATGGTGAAGTGCTCGCACACTTTAGTCTGCCAGAACGCTTTGCAGCAGATAAAGATTTGTATCATTTCCATCCTTCTCTGATGGATAATGCTGTTAACTTAGCGATTAACACAGTTAGTCAGGATTTTTATCTGCCGTTTACCTACCGTATTTGTAAAGTGTACAACACAATGCCCAGCAGATTTTACAGTCATCTCAGACTAAAGCCTGATCAGTCTGAAAGTAAGGAAATTATTAATTTTGATGTGACATTAGTAAATGAAGAGGGCGTCGTATTTGCAGAAATTGAAGATTATGCGATAAAACGTGTACACCAAATGGATTTGGGAGTAAACAAAGCAAAAAATGCTAGCTTTTATTATGGCCTGAATTGGATTGAGAAGGAAATAAATCTTACAGATGAGAGCTCCAAAAATATGGGGACTGTACTTATCTTTAAAGATGAGACAAGCATTGGTGATCAAATGATACAAGCATTTGATTCCATGGACAGGCCGTGGATTCAGGTTGAATGGGGAGCCGAGTTTGAAGAGCTTGACCAGCGCAGTTATAAAATAAACGGCCTTCAATCCGACTATATGACTTTAATCGGATTACTAAAAGAAAGAGGCATTACTCAAATCGTGCACTTGCTATCTGTTGTGGAAAAGCAGGATGTCAACGATCTTGTGGACTTGGAAGAAACGCAGAAAAGAGGCTATGAGAGTCTCGTTCGCCTGACGAAAGCTCTTTTAGAGCATAACATTCATGACGAGATAGAGATTTTGCTCGTGGCTCCATATGTATACGAGTTGAATGAACAGCAGGAATACATTCAGCCACATCACGCTACCTTATTCGGATTGGGAAAAGTGGTAACGCAGGAGTACCCGCATCTATTGTGTAGAGCAATCGATATTGACAAATGGACTACTGCTGAAACCATCCTTGCTGAACTAGGGAGTAAAGACAAGGATTATCTTGTGATGCACCGTAAGGATCAACGATTTGTGGAGGAATTCTGCGAGTGGAATTTAGATGATATTGCAGACGATTCTATTGAAATTCGCGAAAATGGAGTTTATTTACTTACAGGTGGTCTTGGTGCAATTGGGCTCGAAATGGCTCATTATCTTGCTTCGCAGGCTTCTGTCAATCTTGTATTAATTAATCGTTCTTCGTTGCCAAGTAGAGAGCTTTGGGACCAAGTAGAAGTACAGTCCCAGCCAAAATTATATCGACAAATCAAAGCTATCCGCCAGATTGAAGCGTTGGGAAGTCATGTCACGGTACTAAGCGCCGATATCAGTGATCAGGATGAATTACAAGCTGTACTTGCTCAAGTTCGGTCACAATTCACGACGATCAATGGCATTATCCATAGTGCGGGTGTAGCTGGCGAGGGATTTATCCTGCGTAAAGAGGAAGCTAGCAGCCAACCGGTGTTATCGCCAAAAGTAAAGGGTACCTGGTTATTAGACCATCTGACGAAAGGTGATCAGCTTGATTTTATGGTACTGTTTTCCTCAATTAACTCACTGTACGGTGGAGTTGGACAAGGGGACTATGCGGCTGCCAATGCTTACCTAGATGCATTTACGTCCTATCGTAATCGCCATACTGGGAAGACATTGACTATCAATTGGGCGGCATGGAAAGAAGTAGGGATGGCTGTAGAATACGGAGCTAATCATGATGTAGGATTCTTTAAGTCCTTGTCAACTCATCATGCCATCCAAGCATTTCAGCAGGTTTTGCATAAGCAGTTGAAAAGAGTAACCATAGCAGAAATCAATTATGATAACACTCCTGAACATTTGGATGCTCTATCATTTCATCTCGCAAACCCAATTAAAACCAAGTTGGAAAAAATGGAGAGATTAAAAGTTAGAAGACAAGGAGCAGTAGCATCTCAAGGCTTACCAGACATTACGTTGCTAGGGCGTAATGCTAGTGAGAGCTATTCTACCAATGAGCGATTAGTAGCGCAGGTCTTTTGCTTGGAATTAGGACTCGACGAAATAAATATCTACGATGACTTCTTTAGTCTCGGTGGAGATTCTATTATTGCCGTCAAGATCGTCAATTCGGTTCAAAAGCATCTGAATAAGAATATTGGGATAAGTGAAATATTCCAAAACGTAACGATTTTTTCACTTGCGTCACATCTTTCTTCTCAAGAAGAGGGTACGAAAGAAAGCACCAGCTCTGAGCAAGCTACAGAAGCATCGAATTTGGTGCCGGAGTCAGAGGAAGGAATGGAGCTGACGGGTATGCAACGTCATATCTACTTCCTTCAATCCTACAATCCTTTAATGACTGAACTTACCCTATTGATTGAACAAGAGCTTTCTGCATCTGTTGACATTGAGTTGTTGCAAAAGGCGATTGATGTAGTTACCCAACAGCATGAGGCTCTGCGGACAATTTTCCGTGAAGAGAATGGACTACCCAAACAAGTTATTTTGCCAGCTTTGCGTGTAGAGCCAGAATATGAGGACCTCTCCTATGAGGCAGATGCACATCAATTAGCTAGAAGAAAGCTGAAAGACGCTAGAATTCGAGCTTGCGAGCTTTCAAAGTCAACATGGCGTCCGATTTTATATCGTTTACCGGAAAAGAAAACGCTCTTTGCTCTGATTATCCATTCACTGATTGCAGATCAATCGAGTTCTGAGTATATTGCGAGTGAGATTCTTCAGGTCTATCACGATCTAAAAGAAAAGAAGCAAATCGTGCCTTCACCAGAGGGTAGCTATATCTCCTGGATACGCGATCAGCTTAGCTGGGAAAAGAGTGAAGGGTTTCAACTAGACCAGGCATACTGGCAACAGGAATTACGGAATCCACTTCCTCAATTAAACCTAGCAACAGATTTTCAACGTCCTAAGACTCCAAGCTATCAAGGAAGCTTTTTTCCTTTTCAGGTAACGGATAAAAAGATCTACACATCCATTCAAGAAGCAATCAAACGATTAGATATTCCAATGGAAACCTATCTATTGTCAGCCTATTATCTTCTGCTACACAAGCTTACTCTTGATACAGATATCATCATAGGGATGACGGCTCGTCACCAAGGTCATTTAGATAGCAATGAAATAGTGGGAGCACTAACGAATATCTTCTGTATGCGTGTGAAGATAGAAGAAACAGATACAATCGAAGCATTATTTGCCAAGGTAGAAAAAACGAGAATGGCCGCCACTACACACAGTCGTTACCCATTTGATGCTATTGTCGCCCAGGTTAATGCCAAGCGTAGTCAACGAAATCCGATCTTTTCTACGATGTTTAAATGGCATGAATCAATGCCTGCTAACAACGATGGCGTTAGTTTGTATGATGTAAGCTTGGTAGGCGGAGCTGACACAGAACAACTGGATTTTAGATTCGAGTTCAATACGAATCTGTTCAAAATAGAAACGATAAGTAAGCTAGCTGACTATTATTTGAATATCTTGTATGAAATCAGCAAGAGTGGTTTACGCATTCCTGACGTACAGCTTTTGTCCCAAATTCAGCTGCAGGAATGGAAAGAAGCACAGGTATCAAGCATCATGGGAGATTTTGATTTTAATTTCTAACTTATAAAACAAACTAGAGGAGAATCTCTATGCTTACGCAATCAACTTTCATATTCGAACAACTAGAGTCTAATGTCCGTTCTTATTGCAGATCCTTTCCAGATGTATTTATAAAAGGAAAAAACGCAACGATGTATACCAGATCAGG
Organism: Brevibacillus sp. 7WMA2; assembly: GCF_010748895.1. NCBI lineage: Bacteria > Bacillati > Bacillota > Bacilli > Caryophanales > Paenibacillaceae > Brevibacillus > Brevibacillus sp. 7WMA2. Next base: position 1,609,442 of record NZ_CP048799.1, on the reverse strand, counting down.
AGCAAAGTTTATTGATTTCTTTGCAGGAGCTGGGGCTCTCAACTACGGGCATAATAATGATTTTATTAAAAAAAAGCTCATTGATTATTTAGAAGCGGATGGGCTTGCTCATGGTCTAGATATGCATACCTCTGCCAAGGAAAGTTTTTTGCAGACCTTTAATGAGTTGATTCTTCGTCCCAGAAACTTGGAGTATAAAGTCATGTTTTGTGGTCCTACGGGAGCAAATGCGGTAGAAGCGGGACTAAAGATTGCCCGCAAGACAAAGCAACGCGCAGGTATTTTTGCTTTTACAGGTGGCTTTCATGGTATGTCTTTAGGTGCTTTGTCTGTTACCGCCAATAGCTACAATCGGCAGGCGGCAGGTGTTGATTTGCCTCAAGTCACATTTATGCCGTACCCTACTGATTTTTCGTTCGATACGATTGAGTATATGGACAAAATGCTTAGCGATAGCCATTCGGGCATTGCGAAACCAGCGGCAATCATTTGCGAGACGATTCAGGCAGAAGGGGGGATTAACGTCGCCCCTATCCAGTGGCTCCAAAGATTACGCCAATTGTGTGACAAGCATGATGTGCTGTTGATTTGCGACGAGGTTCAGATTGGATGCGGTCGAGCAGGCTCCTTCTTCTCATTTGAAAGAGCGGCCATTGTTCCGGATATTGTCGTACTTTCCAAATCTATCAGCGGTTATGGTCTACCAATGTCTCTTTTGTTGTTTAAACCAGAATTAGATATCTGGCAACCAGCAGAACATAATGGAACATTCCGCGGTAATCAACTAGCCTTTGTTGCTGCCGAGGCCGCCTTGCATTACAGAGAGCAAGAACAATTAGAAGCAGAGGTTCTACGTAAAGAAGGGTATGTAAAGCAATTCTTACATGAACAGATTGCTAGCCTGCACGACCAGATTGAAGTTCGTGGAATGGGATTAATTTGGGGTGTGGATGTGGCTAAAGCTAGTGGTTCAGATGTAAACACTGCGAAAAAGATAGCAAAACGCTGCTACGAGCGCGGTTTAATCATCGAGTGTGTAGGTCGCAATGATACCGTGGTTAAGCTTCTGCCTCCATTAACCATTGAATGGGATGAATTACAAAAAGGCTGCGCGATCTTGCAAGAATCAACGAGGGAGATCTTGAGCGGTTTCGAAACAAGCAAGATGTAAAAAGGGAGAGGAGATTACCGAATGAGATATCTACATGAAAAGGACTTGCTGAGCATCGGAATTAACTGGGATGAAACGACTTCTGTTATTGAAGAGGCAGTGAAATGCTTACAGCAAGATGACTTTTCCCAACCAATAAAACCTTATTTACGCTATGGACAAGAGCAAAATCGAATTATTGCTATGCCGGCTTTTGTAGGAGGTACGATTAATCAAGCGGGGATTAAATGGATTGCTAGCTTTCCAAATAATATTCATCAAGGTATTCCACGAGCGCACAGTGTCACTATTCTAAATAACGCAACGAATGGGGTTCCAGAAGCCATTGTTAACACAGCATTGCTTAGCGTAATTCGTACTGCTTCTGTCAGTGGAATGATCTTGAAACATTATGATGATGTTCGCAAGCAAAAAGATATCACGGTTGGCATTATCGGCTGGGGTCCGATCGGTCAATATCACTTTAAGATGGTCACTTCATTACTGGGAGATCGAATAAAAAATATTTACTTATATGACCTCAATCCAATTGACATCACGTCGATTGATCCATCTGTGAAAGAGAAGGTTATCATCGCTAAGGACTGGAAAGAAGCCTATCAACAATCGGATATCTTCATGACATGCACAGTCTCTAAAGCACCATACATTGATGCAGCACCAAAAGCAGGCTCACTTCTACTCAATGTTTCGTTACGAGACTTTACTACAGAGATTTTCCCGCATGTAAAAGGCTCAATTATTGTAGACAACTGGGAAGAGGTATGTCGGGAAAAAACGGATATAGAGTCTATGCATTTGCAATGTGGTTTGCAAAAAGAAGACACAAGATCGATTATTGATGTGGTTTGTCATAATGCCATGTCTAGTTATCGTGAAGATCAGGCTATTATGTTTAATCCTATGGGGATGGCTGTTTTTGATATTTCGATGGGGCATTATTTTGTGAAAAAAGCAGAGGATTTAAAGGTAGGACAACTATTGGAATAAACATAGCATGTAGAAAGGGGGATTCCAATGAGCACCAATTTTTTGCATAACATTTTACTTGCAAGCGGACAATTTGAGCAAGAACGCTCCTACTGGCTTCAGAACTTGGAGGGTGTCGCTGATTTTAGTGGTTTCCCCGTTGAAACACGCCCTCTTGCCAATAAAGTAGAGGATATGAATTCCGTCAGCTATCCAATTCCACCTGCGATAGTGGAAAGCATTATGCGCATGAGTAACAACTCAGACTACGGCATATACATGTTTTTGCTTGCGGGAATAAAGTATCTTTTGTCTACATACCAACAGCGTTCCGATATTATTGTCGGAATGCCTGTTTTTCAACAAAAAGAGGGTGGTCAGCAGGCTATTTCCAATGTCTTGCCGATTCGCAGTTCCTTAGATCGTTCCCTAACCTGGAAACAGGTGCTTCCTACCTTAAAAGCTACGATAGCCAATGCAGTGAAACATCAAAGTCTGCCGCATCATGTAATTGCTAGCTTATTGGGGATGTCAAATGAGGAAAAAAGCAGACCGATCTTTGGAACCATCGTTCTGCTAGATAGCATACATGATCAAGCAAGTGTAGAGTCTATTCCTGCTGATATGGTGTTTCATTTTAAAAAACAAGATAAGGGTCTGATTCTCCAATTAGATTATCACCCAGCTCTCTACAGTGATGAGGGTGTTGGACAGCTAGTGAATCGTTTGTTTGTTGTTTTACACTTGATTACCAGTAAAACGGGGGATTCACTGCAAGCAATGGATCAACTTCTCACGCATTGGAATGGGTTACTGACGGGTGTTCCTACCTTACAGCTACCATTGGAGCATTCTCTTTTACATCATGCCCCAAACAAATGGGGAAATATTGAATTTACTCTCTCAAATGAGGAAAGCAAACAACTTACAAAACTAGCAGAAACAGCTGGTAGCTCTCTTTTTGTTACGCTATTAAGTGTCTGGCAATTGCTTCTTCACCGTTATACAGGTGAGAACGGCATTGTAAGCGGATGGATCAGACAGGATGATCCTAGCAAAGATTCTCCGCTCTCTATATACAGTGACTTTTCTGGAAATCCAAGCTTCAATGAATTGCTTCAGCGTGTCCAACGTACAGTAGAAGCTAGCGCTTTTGAGCAGGAATTTTCGGTCTATCGACAGTCTGCATTTCAGATCTTATTTGTAACGGGTGAGATAGATGATCCATTCTGGAGTAATGATACAGAGCTTGCTCTTGCTATTTCCCAACGCGAAGTAGGTTTAGTAGGGACCATCATTTTTGATGCGGAACGCTTTGAAGAGGAAACGATCAAACGCTTTACAGGGCATCTAACTACATTGCTAAGAGATATCATGGTTCATCCGGAAACTTCGATCGGGCAGGTTTCTCTCCTAGGTGATTCCGAACGTAACCTACTTCTTACGACTTGGAATGAGACGAATATTCCATTTCCTAGTCAAACGCTTGTTCAAGAGTTATTTGAAGAGCAGGTTAGACGATCTCCAGACCAAATCGCAATTATTGACGGAAAAAGTCAGCTTACCTATCGAGAATTACATGAGAAATCCAATCAGATGGCTCATCGACTTCAACGATTAGGTGTGCAGCCAGACACGCTTGTGGGCATCAGTATGGAACGATCGCCAGAGATGATCATAGGCATCCTAGCAATACTGAAAGCGGGAGCAGCGTATCTACCGATTGATCTTACCTATCCTGAGGAGAGAATTTCCTTTATTATCAAGGACTCTCAATTATCTGTGCTGATTACCAAACAGTCTCATTATCAACAGTTTTCAAACGATGATCTGACACTAGTACTACTAGATAGCGACGCTCAGGACCTTGATCAGGAAAGCTTATCAACACCTAATAGTAACGCTACTGCTATGAATATGGCTTATGTTATCTATACCTCCGGATCAACAGGTATCCCAAAAGGGACAAGGGTTACACATCAGGGGATTGTTCGTCTCGTAAAAAATCATTCCTATATAGAATGGGAGCCTAGCGATCGTTTAGCGCAGATTAATAACACATCCTTTGATGCATTTACCTTTGAGCTATGGGGGACGCTACTGCATGGTGCGACGCTTGTGCTTATTGCGCCGGACGTTGTTCTATCTCCGTATGCTTTCCAGAAAGAGATTCAACGTTATGGGATAACCGTGATGCTATGCACGACTGCCCTGTTCAACCAATATGCAGGGGAAAGTCCTGACATGTTTACAAATATTACGGTTTTATTCGGAGGAGAAGCGGCTGATGCGAAATGGGTAAGAGTAGCCTTAGAAAAAGGTAAGCCGAAGAAGCTGATTAATGTTTATGGTCCAGCAGAATGTACAACGTTTACTACGACCCATCATGTTGCGCAAGTTCCTGCTGATGCTTTATCAATTCCAATCGGGAAGCCTATTGCTAATACTCAGGTCTATGTTCTCGATCAATATTTACAAATCGTCCCTATCGGAGTTCCAGGTGAGCTGTATGTGGGAGGGCCTGGTCTTGCTCTAGGATATTTACATCGACCAGAGATCACAAATGAACGCTTCATAAAGAATATATTTTCGCCAAACGCAACGGATCGTTTATATAAGACCGGGGATATTGTTCGGTACTTGCCAGATGGGACTTTAAGCTACATCGGACGCAAGGATGATCAGGTGAAAATCCGCGGATTTCGAATTGAATTAGGTGAAATTGAAGCTGTTTTGGGTCAGCATCCAGAAATTCGAGATGCAGTAGTAATCATGAGAGAAGATCAAAATAGCAACAAGCAACTGATTGCTTATTTTACTACCTACAATCAAGAGATACTTTCCGCTAGTGAGCTTCGCAGCTATGCAGAGAAGAAATTGCCAGTGCATATGATCCCTGCTGCGTTTATTTATTTGGATCATGTGCCGGTTACTCCAAATGGGAAAGTAGATCGAAAAGCATTGCCGGCTCCTTTGATAGAACGAGAGGAAAGCAATACACCGCTTATTGAACCTATTACAGAAACAGAGCTCATTTTAGCTGGATTTTGGAAAGAAATAGTAGGAATTGATCGCATTAGTATCATTGATGATTTCTTTAATAGTGGTGGCCATTCTCTACTAGCTACTCAGTTGTTATCGAGGATATACCATACGTTTCATATCGAAATATCCTTGCGAACGTTCTTTGAAAATCCAACGATCCAAGCAATGGGAAAACAAATTGACGAAATCATAGCTTCCGGAGAGCAATCTGTATCAGTTCCATTAGTTCCTGTTTCACGCGATAGTGATCTTGTCCTTTCGTATACACAGCAGGGAGTTTGGTTTGTTGAGCAGCTTGAGCCTGGAAGTGCAACCTATAATGTCCCAGTGGCAAATACACTCAAAGGGAATTTGAACATTGATGCTCTGGAGCGTGCAGTCAATGAGATTATTCGTCGACACGAAATTCTGCGCACCAGCTTTATCTCAAAAGACGGAAAACCTTATCAGGTCAGTTATCCATTCCAACCCATTCGCATTCCGGTGATTGATATGGGTGACGTTGTGGCTTCAGAACGCCATCAGCGTATCATTGATATGGCCAATGAGGATGCTAATCGACCGTTTGATTTAACGAAATGTCCATTGGTGCGGTTCATATTATTCAAAAAAGATGATGAGAATTATGTCTTTTATTACACCATGCATCACCTTATTATGGATGGTTGGTCCTTACAGATATTTACACATGAGTTATCTGTTTTATATGAAGCATTTAGCCAAGGAAAACCGTCACTTTTACCAGAAATGCAGCTACAATATGCCGATTTTGCCGCATGGCAGCGTAAATGGCTCGATGGTAAAGTGATGAATCAGCAGCTAGCCTATTGGAAAAAGCAGTTGGCTGGGGATTTGCCTGTTTTGCAATTACCAATAGACCGGACTCGTCCGAGTGTAGCCAGTGGTGCAGGTCAGCGGGACACGTTAGTTATGCCGAAAGAGCTTGTTACGAAATTACATGTTCTTTGCAAGCGTCAAGGTGTGACTCTTTATATGGCTTTGCTGTCAGCGTTTAACGTATTGCTTAGTCGATATTCGGGCGAAACAGATATCCTAGTTGGTTCTCCAATTGCTAATCGGACACGCTTGGAGACTGAGGGGATGATTGGATTCTTTGCTAATACAATTGTATTACGCTCTCAATTGGCGGATAATCCAACATTTACTCAACTCTTAAAGCAAGTGCGAGAGGTTACGCTTGAAGCCTTTTCCAATCAGGATGTTCCATTTGAAAAATTAGTGGAGGTTTTACAACCTGAACGTACCAAAAACATCACGCCCATTTTTCAGGTGATGTTCACATTGCAAAATACTGGTCGCACAGATTTTAAACTCTCTGATGAGACGCTGATTCATCCGGAAATTGATAGAGGCACGTCTATGTTTGACCTTTTGTTTGATATCGCAGAGCATCCAGACGGCCTGCTGTTGGTAGCGGAATATAACATGGATATCTTTTTTTCTACCACCATTAGCCGGATGATGGAACATTATCGAGAGCTGCTTGAATCCATTGTGGAGAATCCAGAACAACCTATTTCTGATCTTACGATGTTGACAAAACAGGAAAAGAAACAAATTCTCGATGATTTTAATAACACTAGATGTGATTTTCCAATGGACAAAACGGTGCATGAATTATTCGAAGAGCAGGTGGAATGTCGACCTACTGACATTGCTGCGATACATCGGGATCAACAAATCACGTATGAAGAGTTAAATGCTCGGGCAAATCAAATGGCGCGGTTTATCCAAAGAACCGGTTTGCAAAAGGAAGAGATCGTTGCTGTTTTCTTAGAACGCTCCATTCCAATGATGGAAAGTATTCTAGGGATTTGGAAAGCAGGTGGGGCTTATATCCCTATTGATACGGCCTATCCTATACAGCGAATTATGGGTATTCTCGAAGATTCAGGAGCGACGGTACTGATAACTATATCTGCATTTGTAACGCCTGAGATTAAACAAAACTACAAGGGCACCATTCTTTGCCTCGATGCCCAAATGGATGCCATCAATCAGGAAATGAAAGATAACCTCAGAGTGAAGGTTGGGCCTAATCAACTTGCTTATATCATTTATACATCAGGATCAACGGGCAAGCCAAAAGGGTCGATGGTAGAGCATATCGGACTTACTAATCATCTATACATGATGAAACAGCGGCTTAATTTGGGTGAAGATTGTCGAATCGCTCAAACAGCTTCTCACTGCTTTGATATTTCAGTGTGGCAATTTTTTACATCTATTATCTTAGGTGGAACGACCATTATTTATGATAATCAGATGACAATGGAGCCTAACTCTTGCATTGAACAAATTATTCAAGATCAAATAAATATCTTTCAAGTTGTTCCATCCGTTTTGTCTGTGATGCTAGATCATGTGGAAGAAAACAACTTGTCGTTAGATTGTTTTCGATATGTAAGTGTCACAGGAGAAGCAATTAAACGTAGCCTGGTAGCGAGATGGTTTAAGCTCTTCCCGCATATTCCGCTAGCGAATGCTTATGGGCCTAGTGAGGCGTCAGACGATGTTACGATTCATATCATAGATCAATTGCCTCAGAGCGAAATTGTTCCGATTGGTAAACCTCTGCACAATTTTAAGGTGTACATCGTGGATGAAAAAATGAATCTTTGCCCGGTTGGAATTAAAGGAGAAATTTGTGTGTCTGGCATAGGGGTTGGACGAGGTTATTTACATGATCCAGAAAGAACCGCCAAAGTATTTATGGACGATCCATTTGCTGATCATAAAGGGGTACGACTCTATAAAACAGGAGACATGGGACGATGGCTCTCTGATGGAACACTTGAGTTTTTTGGGCGTAAAGATTATCAGGTTAAAATTCGGGGATTCCGTATTGAATTGGAGGAAATTGAGAATCAGATCAACAATCATCCCAATATTTTAGAAACAGTAGTAATGGATATTGAGGATGCAAGAGGTCAGAAGAGCTTATGTGCATATGTGGTGCTAAAACAAGATGTGCCAATTAATCAGTTGAAAAGTCATTTAGCAAATACATTGCCAGACTATATGATTCCAGCCTTCTTCGTAAAAATGGAGAAACTCCCCTTGACTGCAAATGGCAAGGTAGATCGCAAGGCGTTGCCAAAACCTGATCGAAATGTACTAGAAAGCAAATACGTAGCACCGCGTAACAAGATTGAAGAAAAAATAATTGCGATCTGGGAAAGCGTGCTTGATACGGCTGGGATAGGTATTGAAGATCATTTTTTTGAAAACGGTGGTCATTCACTCAAGGCAACGACCGTCATCTCACGTATCAATAAGGAGCTCCAGGTAGATATCTCATTACGGGACTTTTTTGACAGACCTATCATCAAAGACTTAGCACAGCTAGTAGAGAGCAGTGGAAAAAAAGCTTATCCGATGATCCAACCTGTCAAAAAACAAGAAGCCTACCAGCTTTCTTCTGCACAAAAACGGATGTTTCTTGTAAATCTACGTGATTCAGAGAGTATCGCCTATAATATTCCGAATATGTTTATTATTGAGGGGAAATTGGACAAACAGCGTCTACATCAAGCCTTTCAAAAACTGGTGGAGCGTCATGAGATTCTTCGTACTTCTTTCGGGTGGGAAAGAGGAGAGCCTGTTCAATATGTTCAGGAGAAGCTGGAGCTAGACATAAAAGAAGTGACATCAACACACAAACAGCTCTACTCCGTTGTGCAGTCGCTTGTGGCTCCTTTTGACTTGAGCAAGGCACCACTGCTACGTGTTTTCGTGGTCACAGTAGAAGATGAATACCATGTACTTGTTCTGGATATGCATCATATCATCATGGATGGGTCATCCATAGCTATTTTGTTAGATGAACTGGTGCAATTCTATCAGGAAAAGCAACTTCCAGAACCAAGAATTCAATACAAGGATATTTCAGCTTGGCAAAACAAGCTACGGGCGTCTGAGGTCATGCAAGGTCAAGAGAAATACTGGTTAGAGCAATTTAGCGGTCAATTACCTGTGCTTGGGTTGCCAACAGATTATCCGCGTCCGTCTGTGAAAAGCTTTGAGGGTAGTTTTGTTGAGTTCTTTGCAGATAAAGAATTGACGTTAGGATTGCGTAATCTAGCTAGCTCTACAGGTACAACACTTTACATGGTGTTACTTGCTGCCTATCACGTGCTGCTATCCAAATACGCTCATCAGCAGGATATCATTATCGGAACACCGATTGCTGGCAGACATCATGCAGATTTGGAAAAGGTAATCGGTATGTTTGTCAATACATTGGCCATCCGTTTACAATCTGATACGCAGCAGACATTTACCGAGTTCCTGCTTATGGTTAAGGAGCATGTGTTACAAGCCTTTGATCATCAGGATTATCAATTTGACATGCTCGTAGAAAAGCTGGATGCAGCAAAGGATGAGTCCAGAAATCCTCTGTTTGACACCATGTTTATCCTGCAAAATATTGAGGAGCCTTACATCACAGAAGGTAATGATGCTACTGATAAGCTATCCATATCTCGCTTTGATTATAAATATCGTATGTCTAAATTTGATGTAAGCGTCATTACGATCGAAGCTGATGAGGAGTTAGTATTTCAATTTGAGTATGCCAATACATTATTTACAGAGAGTACGATCAACATTCTCGGAGAATCCTTTCTTAAGCTGCTAACGATCATTGTTAATGAAGCGGGTACAAAATTAAGTGATATAGAGATTGCTGAATCCTATGACTTAATCGAAATGGATATTTCTGATCAATTGGATTTTCAGTTTTAAATAAAATGGATTGGAAGTAAGACCTTGGGATAAAAACCACGGTCTTACCTTTTTTCCTTATTTTATTATAGTATTAGTGAAAATTTTTTAATTGTATGATATTGTTAAGTCATGGAATTTTCTGGCGTATGTACATTTTTCTTTTTTCATCAACTTCTGTTTTTCTAAGTACGTTTTTGAACTAAATAGAAGGCCGACAAGAGTACAAATGGAGTGGATGTATATGGGGGAAACAATGAAGATTGACAAAGCGAACGTCGAAGAAATTTTGGGATTAACGCCTTCTCAAGAAGGGATATTATTTTACTATTTATATAATCTTGAAAGTAGAGAGTATTATGAACAGTTGTCGCTAAATCTGGAAGGCAGTGTTCAACCAGAGCTAATGAAACAAGCATGGGATTACATGGCCCAACAGAATGAAATGCTACGCACGATATATCGATGGGAAAACTTAGAAAAACCAGTGCAGATCATTTTAAAGGACAAGCCGGTTTCTTTTAGACAGATTGACCTGTCGCTAGTACCTGTAGAACAAAAAATGGAGAAGCTTGCAAGTGTGAAGCAACAAGACCTCCAGGAACCTTTGCATCTACATATCGAGCCGTTCCGTGTTACTTTATGTAAATTGACGGACAATCAATATGAAATGATTATTACAAATCATCATATTTTGTATGATGGCTGGAGTAATGGTGTTTTACTGAACGAATTTTTCCAAGCTTATCATAATCTTAAAGCAGGACAGGAGCATACGGCAAAAGAGAAAAGTAAATTTAAGGATTTTATCAAATGGAGTCAGTCTCAGCAGAAAAAGGAAGAAGTTACTTTATTTTGGAAAAACCTGCTTGATGGATTCGACACAAAATCAGACGTACTTTCCCGTAAAGAATATAGCCTTGAAGCTATGAAACAGGGGAAAAGCTATACATATGGTTTCACTCAAGGAATGACAAAACGTTTACAAGCATTTGTCCAAGAGCAGAATATTACGATTGCTACCTTTTTTTATACCGTTTGGGGCATGGTATTGCAACGCTACAATAACAATCAGGACGTTGTGTTTGGCGTAACGAGTTCGGGACGTACAGCACCGATCAAAGGGATTGATCAAATGGTAGGTCTCTTTATCAATACACTACCGTTCCGTGTACAAAACCGCTCAGACGAGACAATTATCAATCTGCTGCAAATGGTTCACCAACAAGTGAAAGCCCGAGAAGCTTTTGAGGCAAGTCCACTTGTTGATGCTAAAAAATGGACTCAACTGGATCATCAGGAGTCGATATTTGATTCTATTATGATCGTTCAGAACTACCCGATGGATTTTAGTCTGATGAACAAATTTTCCGATTTGTCAGTACGGTCCTTCGAGATGAACGAATTAACCAACTATCCGCTCTGCTTGGAAATCGTCATGAACGAGGACGTAGAATTACGAATTACTTATCACCAAAATCGTTTTGACGAATCTACCATCGAGCGTATTGCTGGGCATGTGCTACAAATGACAGAAGGGATACTAAGCGACCCAAATGCAAAACTCTTCTCGATTGAGATGATGACTCCTTTCGAGAAAACATTGATCCTTGAGAAGTTCAACGATACAACAGTAGAGAATCTAGAGCAGCAAACGATTCATCAGTTATTTGAAAGTCAGGTTGAGCGTACCCCAGATCAAGTTGCTATCGTCTGTGAAGGAGCGCACCTCACATACCGTGAGTTAAATGAACGAGCAAACCAATTGGCACGTACTCTAAGAGCAGAAGGAGTAGCTCCTGATCAACTTGTTGGTATTTTGGTCGAGCGTTCCATGGACATGATAGTTGGGCTGCTAGGAATCCTGAAGGCCGGAGGGGCCTACGTTCCGATTGATCCAGGGTATCCAGAAGAGCGAATTCGCTACATGCTAGAGGATACGGGTGCCAAACTGGTTGTGGTACATAGTCATTTACAAGAGAGAATCACCTTTGCTGGAAAATGTCTCGCTGTGGATGAAGAATCTTCCTATCAGGATCTCACAACCAATCTTGAACCGATTAGTACCCCATCTAATTTAGCCTATGTTATGTACACATCAGGTTCAACAGGTAAGCCTAAAGGGGTAGTGATTACTCATCAATCAGTTATCAATCAGGTGGATGGCATTACGGATCGAATTGATTTTTCTCCAGGGAAGTCGATCCTTTGTATTACGACAATTTCATTTGATCCATTCATTTTGGAAACGTTCCTTTCGCTAAGTAAAGGGGTAAAGGTTGTCATCGCTAGTGAAGCTCAACAGGCTGATCCAAAAGTATTGAGTGAAATCATTTGGAAAGAGAAAATTGATATGCTTCAAATGACACCTCCTCGTATGCAAATGTTATTGTCTTCCATGCATGGCACAGAGCGTGTCAAATGTTTAGAGGGAGTTCGTGAGATTATGCTGGGTGGAGAAGCCCCACCTGTTTCATTGCTGCAAACCTTGCGCACCTACACGGGGGCACGACTGTATAATATGTACGGTCCCACGGAAACCACTGTTTGGTCATCTGTTGCAGAAATAAAGACAGGAGAGGCTATCACAGTCGGTAAGCCGCTCATGAATAAATACTTCTATGTTTTAAGTGCTCAAAATCAGCTTCAACCAATAGGTGTGGCAGGTGAGCTATGTATTGCGGGTGAAGGACTAGCAAAGGGCTACTGGAACCTTCCAGAATTAACGGCTAAAAAGTTTGTAGAAAATCCATTTGTGCCAGGGAGCCTGATGCATAAAACAGGTGATTTGGCAAAATGGCTCCCAGATGGAACCATCGAGTGTTTAGGAAGAATCGATCATCAAGTTAAAATTCGAGGCTATCGCATTGAGCTTGGAGAAGTAGAAGCGCAGCTTGTGAAAATAAAAGATGTGCAAGAAGCTGTCGTAGTCGCGCGGGAAGATCAAGAGGGGACTAAGCATTTGTGCGCTTATTTTGTGGCGGATAAGCAATTAACGGTAAATGAACTAAAAAGAAGCTTGTCGTCTGAGCTTCCTAATTATATGGTTCCCTCTTATTTTATGCAGGTAGATAAATTACCTCATTCACCAAATGGAAAGATTGATCGTAAGTCGCTCCCTGCTCCAGAGGGGATTAGCATCAACACAGGAGTAGAATACGTAGCGCCTCGTACAGAGCTAGAAATCAAAATGGTGCAAATCTGGAGTGAAATTTTACAGGTAGAAAAGATAGGAATTCATGATAATTTTTTTGAACTGGGTGGACATTCACTTAGAGCATCCCAATTTATCTCGAAATTACGAAAAGTCTCTAACAAACAGATTTCGTTACGAGCCGTATTTCATACACCAACCATTGCAGAATTAGCGTCGTTGATAGAAAGTGAAGCATCCATAGCATACGGGCACATTGAAAAAGCACCTGTACAGGATTATTATCCGATTTCTTCTGCACAGAAGAGATTGTTCGTATTAGATAAAATGGAACAGGGTTCAACAACCTATAATATGCCAGCAATGATCACACTAAAAGGCAATGTAGATCGTAACCGACTGGAAAAAGCATTTCATCAATTAATTGATCGCCATGAGGCTTTACGGACATCCTTTCATTTTATAAATAATGAGGTTGTTCAACAGATTCATTCGAAGGTTCCCTTTTCCATATCCGAATACTCATTACTAGAGAATATGGATGAGGAAATAGGTCAGTCTGAATTGATCACACAAATCGTAGAAGCTTTTGTGCAGCCGTTTGATCTACAACAAGCACCACTCTTAAGAGTCAAGCTAGTACATATAGAGAAGGAAGAATATCTACTCTTGTTTGACATGCATCACATCATTTCAGACGGTTCAACGCTTGAGTTATTTATCGAAGAGTTCATGAGCTTATATGCAGGCAAATCATTACCTGAATTGGCTATTCAGTATAAAGATTATACGGTTTGGCACAATTCACAGGGAGCCTCAGATGAATGGGCTAAAAAAGAGCAATATTGGCTGTCACAATTTGCTGATGAAATTCCAATCTTGCATCTTCCGACCGATTTTCCCCGTCCTCCATTAAAAAGCTTTCGTGGAGATTCTATATGGATGGGGTTGAATAAAGAAGAGACTGCCGCGATAAATCAATTTGCCTTTGAAAACAACGTGACTCCATTTATGGTGCTTCTTGCAGCATATCATTTCTTACTGGCTACCTATTCAGGACAAAATGATCAAGTGATTGGATCGCCAATTGCAGGAAGAACACATGCTGATTTACAAAACGTAATGGGGATGTTTGTAAATACGTTGCCAATTCGTAATCGTGTGGATCAAGAGGATAGCTTCGTTTCCTTTCTTGCAAGAGTGAAACTAAACGTATTGCTAGCATATGAGCACCAAGAGTATCCGTTTGAGGAATTGGTCCAAAAGCTGGATGTTGAACGGAATGTAGACCGAAACCCTGTGTTTGATACCATGTTTATTTTACAGAATATGGACAGCAAAGAGCTGACATTAGAGGATATTTCCATTAGCCAATTGGAGTTTCCAAATAAAACATCTAAATTTGACCTAACTCTTGAAGCAAAAGTAAGGGAAGGACGATATCATTTCCGTCTGGAATACTGCAAAGATTTGTTCCTTAAGAGAACGGCAGAGCAACTATTAAAACATTTTATCCATTTCGTACAAATGGTGACAAAGAATCCGAATTTGACGTTTGAAAGTTTGGAAGTATTGTTGCCTGAGGAAAAAAATCAGCTTCTCGTTGAATTTAATGATACGGCAATGTTCTATGACAAGGATAAAACGATTCATCAATTATTTGCTGAACGTGTAAAGCTAACGCCTAATCAGATCGCTCTCATGTGTGAAGAACGATCGCTAACGTATCAGGAATTAGATGAGAGGGCTAACCAAATTGCTCATTATTTACTTGAGCATCATCGGGTACAACCGAATCAATTAATTGGAATCCTGATTGAACGATCTGAATTTATCTTAATCGCAATGCTTGGCATTCTAAAGGCAGGAGCCGCCTATGTACCAATTGATCCCGTATTACCCGATGAACGAGTCAAGGTAATCGTAAATGAAGCTAGCATAAGTGTTGTCCTATCTACTTCGCGTTTTATCCATCAGCTTAATGCGTTGCAATGGGAATGTCCAACGTTAGATACCTTTGTCTGCCTTGATAAAGATGAGATTACTTCCATAGACGCCAACCAAACGAACGATCTGATTGATCAGAAATTGTGGAATCATATCGGTTCAGTTGGAAATGATGAGATTTCAATTGGCGGCTGGGTAAGCAGTTATACAGGACAGCCCCTCTCTTTAGAGGAAATGAGTGAGTATAGTAAAAACGTCCTGCATAAGCTAAAACCTCATCTACATTCTCAGACGAGAGTTTTGGAAATTGGATGCTCATCAGGTTTGACAATGTTTGAGCTAGCTCCATATGTTGGTTCTTATTATGGTACGGACTTATCTGATGTCATTATTGAGAAAAATAGGCAAAGAATGCTACGTGAAGGTGTTTCGAACATGAAGCTTGCCACTTTTCCTGCTCACGAAATTGACCAGTTGGATGAACGAGATTTTGATGTAGTGATTTTAAATAGTGTCATTCAATATTTCCCTAATCATAATTATTTACGCTTTATCCTAGCAAAAGCGCTAGAGCTGATGGGGGAAAATGGGGTTTTATTTGTTGGCGACATTATGGATTTGTCGTTGAAGGAAGAGATGATACAGTCATTAACGGAGCATAAGAAAACACAGATTCAAGATGATAAGCATCGTACAAAAACTGAATTTACAACTGAACTGTTTATCTCGCGTTCTTTCTTAGAGGATTGGCTATCGAAGCATGACGAGGTTACACATGTGACTTTTTCTCAAAAAGAACACACCATCGAAAATGAGTTAACTCGATATCGATATGATGCTTTATTTACGATTGATAAAGCATGTCTATCAGAGGATGCTTTGACGAAAAAGAATGTGAGCATTCAACGCAGACAACAACATGGTGCTTCTATGATAAATAGTCAATCTACAGAAGCAATCCATACTTCAATCGACGCTAATTCGCTTTGTTACGTTTGCTTTACTTCTGGTTCAACTGGGAAGCCAAAAGGTGTAATGATTGAGCATCGCGGAGTCCATAATTTTATCGAAGCTGCGGTGAAAATCATGCCTTTCCAAGAGGGCAAAAGACTTGTCTCTGTTACTAATATTAGCTTTGATGTGCTAGTGCTAGAGACCTTTGTCCCATTGTTAAAGGGAGTTACTGTCGTTATTGCTACGGAAGGTGAGCAACGTGATCCTAAACGCTTGAGCAGGTTAATCATCAACAAAGAGGCAAGCATGATACAGGTCACTCCATCACGCCTCCAGCTTCTGATGAATGATAAGGAATGTCATCGCAGTTTGCATTTGCTTGAGGTCATTATGATTGGCGGAGAAGCTTTTTCAACTGTTCAATTGAATCGACTGCAAGCCATCACACAGGCCAAGCTGTTCAATTTGTATGGCCCTACTGAGACGACGGTTTACTCCGCGATTGCTGATTTGACCAATGAAGAAACAGTAACCATCGGACAGCCAATAGGAAATACAAGTATCTATATTGTAGACAAACATAACAAGCTAGTCCCCCTTGGCGTCCAAGGAGAATTGTGTATAGCGGGTGATGGTGTAGCGAGAGGTTACTTGAACCAGCCTAAGCTAACCTCTGAAAAGTTTGTGTCCGATCCGTTTCATGCTGACAACTCTGTTCGCATGTATCGTACAGGTGACATAGCGAGATGGTGTGAGGACGGAACGCTTGAATATTTGGGAAGATCTGATCATCAGGTAAAAATAAGAGGATATCGAATTGAATTAGGGGAGATTGAGCAACGCTTACTAAGCCATGATGAGATTACGGAAGCGATCGTTCTTAGTAGCGAGGATACGTTTGGCAACAAAATATTGATTGCCTACATTGTCGCTCACACCGAGCTTTCGGTTGCTCCTCTGCGTGAGTTTGTAAAAGAAGCA
The DNA here is from genome assembly GCF_010748895.1 of Brevibacillus sp. 7WMA2. Lineage (NCBI taxonomy): Bacteria > Bacillati > Bacillota > Bacilli > Caryophanales > Paenibacillaceae > Brevibacillus > Brevibacillus sp. 7WMA2. The sequence goes on along the minus strand of NZ_CP048799.1, from coordinate 1,592,475 downwards.
CTGCCAGAGTATATGGTTCCGGCACATTTTGTTCAAATAGAGAAGATGCCACTTACACCAAGCGGTAAGGCTGATCGAAAGGCACTTGAAAATACGACATCTAGACTTTCTACAGGTACGGCATTTGTCGCTGCCTCAAATGAGATAGAGGAAGTGCTACTTTCTATTTGGGAAGAATTACTTGGAGTCACTGGTTTTGGTGTTCACGACAATTTCTTTGATCTCGGTGGAAATTCTTTATTATTGGTGCGGATGCACAGCCGTGTGGATGAAAAATATCCCAATTATGTGACTGTTACCGATATGTTCACTTATCCATCAATTAGTAAGATCGCGAATCTAATTATGCATGGTGATAAGGAGCAAGCCAGAACCTTTACATTACCAAGCATTTCTATGGGACGAGATTATTTTGCTAGTAATCAAATGAGCGAGCCGGGTTCTATATTTGAAGCAGAATTAACATCCGCCACTATGCTGAAATTACAGCGATTAGCGGAAGTAGAACAAGTGAGCATAGACGATATATTTGTCGCTGCTTATGCATTTTTGCTATCGCAAATTAGTGGGTCCGAGCAAGTGTCTGTTCAGCTACTGATGCAAGCGCCTAATCAGTTTATGTCACTAGATGTAAATATAAGCTCAATGACTAATTTTTCTGAGTTGTTCCGCTATGTTCATCAGAAGCAAAAAGCAGAAGAGGAGATCAAGGTATACGAGGCAGATAGGCTTTCTGGACTTGTTATGTCCAAGGAACCATTCACTGTTACTCCGTTACTTTACCGAAAAGGACTTGCAACGAAGCGCAGTGAGATAAATGACACATTTGATATCCTGCTTGAGATCGAATCAGATAGCAACTATATCAACTTCCGTCTCGACTATCAGCCTCAAAGGCTTAGAAGCGAAAAAATGAAAGAATTACTTCATGCTTATCGGAAACTCCTTGCAATGATCTTAGAAAATTAGTAACTTTCGACAGGATCGGTATTTTCAAAAAGATTGTTGCCTGATTCAATCCGTGGCAAGTATCGGGGGATCAGGCAACAGTCAATGTAACCTGAAGAAGTAGGAGTGAGACATCTTTGCTTAATTTTGATTCATTTAAACTAGATAGCTTAATCAGCGAAACTGAGAGTGACATTAAAGCTGTTGATAAAAAATCGATTGCAATTATTGGTATGTCTGGTCAATTTCCTAAGGCATCTCATTTGGAAGCTTTTTGGAATAATCTCTGCAATGGAGAGGATTGTATAGGTCCTTTCCCTGAATCTAGGCAGGCCGATACAAAAGCGTATCTACGTACGATTAAATCTACTGCTGAAGATACTTATTATGAGGGTGCCTTCTTAGAAGAAATCGACAAATTTGACGCTGCATTTTTTCGGCTCTCACCTAAAGAAGCCTCGTACATGAGTCCAACCCAGCGTTTGTTTTTGGAATCAGCATGGCATGCTCTGGAGGATGCGGGCTACGGTGGTGAAACATGCAAAGGTAGCAAGACAGGCGTATACGTTGGATTCAGTGGAGATGCTTTGCATGATTACAAAGGATTGATAAAAGAAGTGGGACATGAATCGATCCCTTTGTTTATACCAGGCAATTTGTCACCGATTATTGCCAGTCGAATCGCATATTTATTAGATTTGAGAGGTCCGTCATTAACAATTGATACGACTTGCTCCTCATCAGCGGTGGCTATACATACCGCTTGCCAAGCTCTCCGTAACGGAGAATGCAATATGACCATTGCCGGGAGTGTAGGTCTTCATTTTATGCCGTTAGACAATGAATTAAAACTAGGGATTGAATCATCGACACGACGTACAAGGGCTTTCGATAGGAATTCGGATGGAACAGGGGTGGGAGAAGGTGTGGCCGCCCTTATTTTAAAACCGCTACACCAAGCCATTCATGATCGTGACCATATCTATGCAGTGATTAAAGGAAGTGCGCTTAATCATGATGGTACATCCAATGGTCTGACTGCACCTAATGTACTGGCTCAAAAAGAAGTAATTCTTGCTGCTTGGCAGGATGCAGGTATTGAACCTGAAACCATTTCTTATATAGAAGCGCATGGTACGGGTACGGCGTTAGGTGATCCTATCGAAGTAGAGGCCATCCAAAAAGCATTTCGTACATTCACGGATCGAAGCCAATTTTGTGCAATCGGTTCTGTTAAATCAAACATTGGTCATCTAGGAGCAGCAGCCGGCTTAGCAGGGATTATCAAATCGGTTCTAGCATTAAAACACAAGAAAATCCCACCGACTCTTCATTTTGAAATGCCAAATCGTCAGATTGCATTTGAGAATTCGCCGGTTTATGTTAATACGGCTTTACGTACATGGGAAACAAAGGAAGAACCTTTGCGATGCGGTATTAGCTCCTTTGGATTAAGTGGAACGAATTGCCATATCATCTTAGAGGAAGCTCCCGTACAGGAGGATGAGGCAGCAGATTATTTGCCTCAGCGAATTGAAGTTTTAGCGATTTCTGCCAAAAGCTTGACCTCTCTTCAAGCGCTGGTACAGGAATATATCCGTTTTTTGTCGGATAAACCAGATGAGATTTTATCAGATATTTGTTATACGGCTAACAGAGGCCGCTCGCATTATACTCATCGTCTTGCTCTTGCATTTTCTACCAAACAGGAATTGATAGAAGAGTTAGAACAAGCAGCTACCGTATTATCAGCAGTTCATCCAAACGAATCCAGAATACATGTGAGTCATCATGTATTCTATGGAATCCATCAGATCGTACGCGAACAACAGAGTGATCTTTCAAGAGGAAAAGTTAGCGAGCGAGAAATTCAAGAATTTACGCAAGAAGCAAAAGAAGCAGCCCAGAAATACCTGGATACAGACCGGACAAGTTCTGAAGCCTTAGTCAGCTTATGTCAGGCATATGTGTCAGGAGCGATTATTGACTGGGATCTTATCTATAGGAATGAAAAGCGAAAACGGATCAGCGGACCTGTGTATCCATTTGATCGCAAGCGATATTGGATTGAATCCCGAACAGCATGTATCGACGAAAGAGAGGGAAACATTTTGAATGCACATTCTACTAACTCTGAAGTAAACAACGATCATTTTGAGAGTCAGAGAATAGAAACGATTTTACAGAACGTAAAACACATGGTGTGCACGCAAGCAGAAATAAATGAGCAAGAATTTGATGTGCATGCTAATTTTTATGATCTAGGATTCGACTCAATTCTATTTATTCAACTGAACAACCAAATCAAGGATACATACGGTGTTCAAATATCCTTTACTATGTTTTTTGAAGAATTAAATAACACATACAATGTAGCAAATTATCTAGCGCAGGTCTTACCTGACAGTTTCTTTGCAAGTTCTATGAAGTGCGAGGCTAGGGCTACGAAACCATCTGAAGAAAGTGAACAGGTAGCAAGTAGAGAGGCTTCTCAACCGCACGTATCTGACTATCAACCAGTTCCAACGGGCAATGGACATGGACAGACCGATCTAGGCGGGCTTGAGCAATTGATGAGTCAGCAATTAGAAATAATGGCAAAACAACTGGATGTATTTCGTTTACTACAGCCGAATGGTCAAAGGGAGAGCTTAGCCCCAGCTCCTATAGCAATTGATGAGCGTCGTTTACAAGCTAGAGGAGAAGCTGCGATTGTACAAGAATCTCCCGTTGGTTTTAGAAATCTAGCAAAAGAAAACAACCAAAAAGAAGTGTTCGTTCCCTATCAAAAGGTTTCTTTTGAGTCAACGCAGAACGTAACAATGCAAGAACGTAGCCATCTACAGGATTTTATAACGAGGTATTCTGACAAAACTCGCTCCTCCAAGCTGTTAGCTCAAAACTATCGCAATGTACTTGCTAATAATCGAAATGTGGCGGGATATCGTTCCAACTGGAAAGAAATGATATACCCAATCGTTAGCGATCGAGCTATGGGTTCTAAGCTGTGGGATATCGATGGAAATGAATATATCGACATATGCATGGGATTTGGGGTTAACCTGCTTGGACATAATCCTGCCTTTATCACAGAGGCTATCAATGAAGAGTTGAAGCGAGGCTTCCCTGTAGGTCCCATGTCACGATTAAGCGGAGAAGTGGCTGAATTAATTTCTGAAATCGCAGGAGTAGATCGGGTTGCCTTTTATAACTCAGGTACGGAAGCGGTTATGGTTGCTGTCCGGATAGCCCGAGCTTATACGGGCCGCTCGAAAATTGCTATCTTTGCAGGCTCTTACCATGGCAGCTTTGACGGTATCTTAGCTCGCACTGATACGGCTAAAGACGATGGTAGCTCCAAACCGATGGCTCCAGGTGTTCCAGCAAGCATGAGCGATGATATTTTGGTTCTTGAATATGGCAGTGAGAAGGCCTTGCAAATCATCCGGGAGAATGCCGATGATCTAGCAGCGGTATTGGTTGAACCAGTTCAAAGCCGTGATCCAGAATTACAGCCAAAAGAGTTTTTACACTCCTTGCGTGCTCTGACAACTGAGCTTGGCACAGCCCTCATTTTTGATGAAGTGATTACCGGTTTCCGTATCCATCCCGGCGGTGCCCAAGCATGGTTTGGTGTTCAGGCTGATATGGTAACCTATGGGAAAATTGTTGGAGGCGGAATGCCTATAGGTGTTGTTGCTGGAAAAACTGCCTATTTAGATTGTATTGACGGAGGATACTGGCAATATGGCGATCAATCTTATCCACCGGTTGCGGAAAAGCGTACATTCGTTGCAGGGACATTTTGCCATCATCCCTTGACCATGGTAGCCGCAAAAGTGACTCTAGAGCATCTGAAACAACAAGGAAGTACCCTACAAGAAGAGGTAAACCAACGAACAGCACGTATGTGCCAAACGCTTAACGCTTATTTTAGAGAACAAAATATCTCTATTCGAATGGTTCATTTTGGCTCTTTGTTCCGTTTTGTATTAAAAGGTACGCAAGAAATATTATTTTACCATCTGCTGTTCCGTGGTATTTATACCTGGGAAGGAAGAAACTGCTTCTTGTCCACTGCTCATACTGATCAAGATGTCGAAAAGATCATTGACGCAGTTAAAGACAGTGTAGAGGAGATGAAGAAAGCAGGTTTTTTTCCTGACACTCCCTTAGAAGAGAGCCTAGATAAGGGAGTTAAAAATAAGCTACAGGTACCATTATCAGAAGAGCAAAAGCAATTATGGTTTTTTTGTCAATTAGGAGAGGAAGAGTCGCGTTCGTATAATGAATGCTTCGTGCTTCAACTAACAGGTCAATTAAAATTGGATGACATGCGTCATGCCATACAGCAACTTGTTGATAGACATGAATCCCTACGAACAACGATAAGCGCAGATGGCGAATATCAGTGTATCCATCCCAAAATGGTGATTGACGTACCATTGGTTGATTTTTTAGATCAACCAGGCGTGAATGCCAAAAAACAAGCACAGACTTGGATGGACAACGAGGGTAAACAAGTCTTTCATCTGGAAAAAGGTCCGTTATTCAAAGCCTATATCCTGCAAATAGAAAAAGATGTTTATCAGCTCGTTTTCATTATTCATCATATTATTGCTGATGGATGGTCAGTAGGTATTCTTGTAAAGGAATTGGAGTCCCTTTATACGGCTGCCTATCATGATCAGAAAATAGTTCTCCCTGAGCCTATGCAGTATAGAGATTTTATCGCATGGCAAGATAAGCAGCAGAGTCAGCTTTCAGAAGCAGTACCTTTTTGGGAGCAACAGAGTACAAAACCGTTTGAAGTGCTGGATTTTCCAAGTTCAAAAATGAAGCCTGCAAAACGTAGCTACATAGGAAATCGCACAACTCTCATTCTACAAGCCGATGTTGTAAACAAACTAAGAGAGTTTAGTAAGAAGCAGAGAAATAGCTTATTTATGACTCTTTTAGCCTCTTTTCAGGTGTTTTTGCATAAGATAACAGGTCAAAATTCGATGTTCATTGGTATCCCTAGTGGAGGACAAGCGCTTGCAGGCTCCTCACATTTAGTAGGGCAATGTGTAAATATGCTACCGATTCATGGGCAAATTGAGCCAGATATGACCTTTGAAAAGGTTAGTAGCGTAGTGAAAAAGAATGCCTTTGAGGTTTACCAATATCAGCATTGCTCAATGGCTTTAATTGGCAAAATGCTAGCAGCTCAAGCGAGGAGTCCTAAGCTACCTGGAATTACTGCAACCTTCAACATGGATCGGCCGACAGGCAATTTGCAATTTCCTGAATGTGCAGTAGAGTTTGTACCTTTTCCTAAGGTTACAACCAAGCAGGATATTGGACTTAATGTTATTGAAGTAGGGGCTGAATTACATCTTGAATTTGAATACAATGCTGATCTCTCTGAACATGGAATCATAGACGGATGGATCAATGGATTTGCTAGATTAGTAGAGGATTTGGTACGTTATTCTGATCGCTCACTTTCCGGTATACCACTGCTTACACATCATCTAAAAGCTTCGCAGAACCTGAAAGAGCAAGTCCTTCTAGAAAGTAAGGATCAATTGTTTATTCATGAGCAGGTAGAAAAGTGGGCGTTAGAGCATCCCGACAAGAATGCTGTTTTATGCGGGAATCGCGAAATTACGTATAAATCCCTTCATGAGCAGTCTAATCAATTAGCGCGCTGGATACAGCAAATGAATATCGAACCAAATCAGCAAATGATCATTTGCTTACCTACTTCTATAGAAGCGATTGTAAGTATTCTTGCTGTGATAAAAGCAGGCTACACGTACACCTATCTAAATGAAGAACCGAACGATCTATTACAGCATGCGGTAGTCATAACACGAGAAGCGACAGCATTTGTCAAGGAACACGCTAAGCAGATTATTGATCTTCAAGAAATACAGGAAGATGTAAAACAGGTAGCTTCTACAAACCTACAATCACAGAATCGCAAAGACAAAATGGTGCAAATCGTACAAGATGTTGGCGGCTTTACGCATCAACAGCTCCTATGTTATGCAGAGGCAGTAAAAGAAAAATGTGAGCTTACAGGCTCGGATTGTGTGTATATTACTTCGGCTGATGAAGCAGGCTTCTGGGAAAAGCTATGGGTACCAGCTCTAGTAAATGGAGCGACTCTGCGAATTGCTCATCAAGATGATGCTTTCCTTGGTAAAAGCAATGACACTGGAAAAACTATTTTCATTCATAAGGGTAGCCAGCTAGACGAGCATACAAAGCGTATACTGACTTCCCTACAAGAAGTTGATCTGCTCAAGCTTATTGTCCTTGATGCAGAAGTATTACTTTACCAACACCTACTTCAATGGAAGGAATTTTTGCCGAGTGGTTCAAGTCTGTTGCGCACCTTTAGCATGAAGAAAGTTCCGATGCTTATAACAGCACATGAAGCATTTGTTCGAGAAGGGGCGGTCCTGCAAAAGGTTCCATTAGGTTATCCAATAGGTTTTTTTCAACCAGAGATCGTAGATGATCAGAGACAGCCAGTACCAGTGGGTGTAGCAGGTCATTTGTACCTTACATGGGGACATGTTGATAAACAATTTGTGTATGCGACCAGGGAATTAACTCGATTCTTACCAGAAGGCGAATTGGAGTATATAGGAAACACAGATAACCAAGCGAGACGGAATAACCATCGCATTTATACACAAGAAATTGAAGCCGTGCTGGAGCTATTTCCTGGTGTAGATCGAGCAATCGTGAGGAATGCTGATGATCAGGCCCACAATAAAGAGCTTCTGTCTGCGTATCTCTTTACTAGTCAGCCAGATCAATTGAATATTCAAAAGCTTCGCTCGTTCTTATCGTCTTGTCTTCCAGAATATATGCGGCCTACTCATTTTGTAAAACAAATGGGAATGCCTCTGCGCAGTGCTGGAGGGATCGATCTTTCTGAATTACCTGATCCATTTTCCTACCAAGAAGTTGAGAATGGTTTTACTTTACCTGCCAATGATACGGAGGAAAAAATTTGGGCGATTTGGAGTGATGTCTTAGGAAGTAAGCAATTTGGCACGGAAGATAACTTCTTTGATTTAGGCGGTCAATCTCTACAGGCATCTACCATTGCTATGAGAATGCAGAAGGAATTTGATTGCTTTATCCCTTTGCATCATATGTTTCTCTATCCAACCATCAGGGAGCTAGCGGCTAATACTGTACAGGGAACTGGTATGGGTGTACCTCTTATTACGAAATTGACAAAACAAGATGATTATCCGGTTTCTTCTGTTCAAAAAAGGTTATACGTTCTAGCAGAGCAGGAAGCCCAAAATGGAACTAGCTATAACCTGCCTGTAGGGATTTGTATCGAAGGAAAACTGGACTATGCAAAACTTCGTGAACAGATTAAGCATGTTATTTCTCGGCATGAAGCATTGCGAACATCTTTTCACCTTAGAGAGGGAGAGATTGTTCAACAAATTCACGATGAAGTAGACATTCCATTGGTGTATACAGAAGGAATAGAGGAACAGCTAAGTAGTCTGACAGAGGAATTTGTTCAACCCTTTGTGCTTTCTGAGGCACCTCTAATACGCCTGCAACTAGTAAAAGTCGCAGAGGAAAAGCACATTTTACTACTGGACATGCATCATATTATTTCAGATGGACTAAGCATGAATATCCTGATAAAAGAACTGCTTCATTTATATCAGGGTGAACAGTTGCCAGAACTAAGTGTCACCTATAAGGATTTTGCAGCCTGGCAGAATTCATTCTTATCTACAGAAAATGTGCAGAAGCAAGAAACCTATTGGCGTAATCTACTAGCTGAACCGCTTCCTGAATTAAATTTGCCAGTTGATGTTGACGTGAATACGACTCAAAATGGCCGGGGGCATGTGCAAAGCTTCAAGATCGATGCAGAAACAACAGCAGCTCTCAAAAAAATCAGTGATCAGTGCAAGGCAACCTTATATCATACCCTATTTGCCGTTTATGAGATTTTTCTTGCTAAATGCTGCTACACCGAGGATATTGCGGTACTCACAGTAACCTCTGGTCGTACTCATCCGTTCGTCGAAAATATGGTAGGTATGTTTGTCCATACACTACCTGTCCGCTTACAGGTGACGAGTAATAAAACTTGGCTGCATATAATTGAAGAGATGAAACAGCAAATTGTGGAAATGATTGAAAATCAGGATTACCCACTGGAATACATGGTAGAGCGGCTTCAATTTCCTATCGAAAAGGTCCGCGCAGGCTTTACGTATCAAAGCGCAGATCATGAATTGCCAAATACCTTATCAGCAGGGGAATTAACGCTGACACCTTTTGAGGTTAAAAATGCAGCTACTCGCAGTGATGTAAGCTTGTTAATCCAAGAAACGAATGATGGTTTATCCTGCCTTATGGAATGCAATGCAGCTATTTTTAACGAAACAAAGCTGGATGTATTGATCGATTGGTTCAAAAAGCTACTGATAGAGCTGCTTGAGCATCCTATGAGCGAAATTAGTCAGATACAAATGAGTAACGGGACGGAAAACTCATTATTTAACCATTTAGCCTTATCAAAGTCTGATTATGAATGTGTTTATCCATTGACAACCACTCAACGAGATATGTATTACGATATTTTGCTTACTCAAAACAATGGGCTATGTTATCTTTTCTCCACCTCCATCGATCTCCCAGCAAAGATCAATCAAGAGCGATGGAAGCAGGCAACCGAGCATGTTTTTAATCAGACACCGCAGCTTCATGCTCATCTACTTAAGGATGGCGCTGCACTTTATCAAGCTGTAAAGAAAAATAGTCCGTTTTCCTACGAAGAATACAAAACAGAGGGAGCCGAAACAAGCAGTGCTTTTATAACAAAGCTGATTGAACAGGAGCTAAACGTTCCATGGAACTTATTTGAACCAAAGCTTGTCAGATTCGTATTTGCTACTGATCAGGCTGGGAATCATACGTTTTGCATTTTAGCTCATAACCTCATCATTGATGGTGTAGGAGTAAAAATTATTATTGAGCATATCATCGCAAGCTATGAAGCTTTGGAGAACGGTACAGAATATAAACCAAAGGAAACAGAGAGCTTCCCTGCTTATGTTTCGGATAACTTACAATCGTTTGATACCAATATCATCAAAAAACATTGGAAGGAAAAGCTTTCTAATGTGGAGCAACTTTCTACTAGCGGTATAGAACAGGAATCAGCAGTTGTAAGTCAAACCACTCGGATACCAGCTGAACTGTTTGTACAGATCAAAAGATATTGTGAACAGGAGAAGGTACGGCTTTCCCATTTCTTATGGGGGGTATATGGTTTGTTGGTTAAAATTTATAGCAACCAGCAATCCGATTTTCTGATACGCAATGTTATTAATGGACGTTCGCGAGAGTACTCCCATACTGTCGGAAACTTTTATCAAGTGACACCCTTATTGTTTCCACGTTATATTTTCAAACCAGATATGGAAATGAAAGACTATTTCGCTCACTTGATGAAAATAAAATCGGAAGATCATGCATATCGAGATATTTCCATGATGGAGCAAAAAAATATCATAGGGGAAGAAGAGGTATCTTTTTACTTCAATTATCTTAACTTTACGATGATTCCGGTTTGTCAAGAGATGACTTATATTCACTATTATCATCCTCGTTATTCTGAGCGACAGGTTAATATATGGGTCAAAGCGTTATCAGATACCATTGAGCTTTCCGTTTACTATGATCAACAGCTATTTCCGGGTGAATCATTTTTAGATTGCTTCATTCATATAGCTAAGCAGATTACAGATGGAAAGAATACCTTGTCGGAATTAGACTATCTGGGAAATCAAGCGGAGATTATTGATCAATTTAACGCAACAGAGCAAGCTTTTGACACAGAACGTTCGATTTACCATTATGTAGAAGATTACGCGCTGAAACAGCCTAAGAAGGTAGCGTTGCATTACCAAGATTGTCAGATAACCTACCAAGAATTAAATGAAGGGGCGAATCGACTGGGTCATCTCCTAAGTAAAACTGGACTAACAACAGAAGGATTGGTCGGTATTTACATGGAGCGAGCTCCACGTATGGTAGAAAGCATCCTTGCTGTGTGGAAGGTAGGAGCTGCTTATACGCCAATTGATCCAGAATATCCGCTGGATCGTGTGCTTGGAATCCTACAGGAATCGCAAGCACAGGTACTACTAACTACAAGTGATTTGGTTAGCGACACAGTAAGAAATGGCTTTGCGGGAAGAATAATCTGTCTCGACCAAATTAGAGATGATCTTATGAAGGAAAGTGCAGATAACGTAAACATACCGCTTGATATGAATCAGTTGTCTTACGTCATTTACACGTCTGGCTCTACTGGAAAGCCAAAAGGTGCGATGGTGGAGCATATCGGGATGATGAACCATATTTTTGCGAAGGTTGATGGAGTAAAAATAACATCAGAAAGTATCGTTGCGCAAAATTCTTCCCATTGCTTTGATATTTCGGTATGGCAGTTTTTTGTTGCCCTTGTATGCGGCGGAACTACAGTGATCTATCCCAATGAGCTGATTCTCAATACAAAGCACTTTATCGATCAAGTAGGACATGACAGTGTTACTGTACTAGAGGTGGTTCCTTCTTATTTGTCAGTCATGCTTGATCTATTGGAAAAAGAATCTCAAACCTTCCAGTCACTTGAGTACCTGTTAGTCACAGGAGAGACTCTTAAACAAAACGTAGTTAAGAAATGGTTCAGCCTGTATCCTTCCATTCCAATAATCAATGCTTATGGTCCTACGGAGGCATCTGACGACATCACCCATTATTATATGGATACAGTACCAGATATGCCGACTATTCCAATTGGACAGCCATTGCAAAATTTTAATATATACATTGTGAATGAAAACCTTCAGCAGTGCCCAATTGGTGTAAAAGGTGAAATTCTTGTCTCTGGGATTGGAGTAGGTCGTGGATACCTGTATGATACCAAGCGAACTCAAGCAGCATTTATGGATGATCCGTTTCCTGTAGAAAAAGGACGGCGTATGTATAAAACAGGGGATTTAGGAAGATGGCTCCCAGGCGGAATCATCGAATTCTATGGACGCAAGGATCATCAGGTAAAAATTCGTGGCTTCCGCATCGAATTAGGTGAGATTGAGAGCAAATTGGTTCAAATTCCGGCCATCAATGAAGCAATTGTCACTGATCTTGAAGATGAATTTGGCAATAAGTATCTTTGCGGATATATAGTCTGCAACAGCCAGATCGATAACGCAGAAGTGAAGGCAATCTTATCGAAGGTATTACCTGCATATATGATTCCTTCCTACCTGATCCAATTAAATAAGATGCCTGTGAATACAAATGGAAAGGTAGATCGTAAAGCGTTACCTGTACCTGTAAGCGATGAAACAAGAGAATCAGTGAAAGCAGCAAATATAACAGAAGAAAAATTGCTTCAAATATGGGAAAGCGTGCTTGGAATAAAGGGAATCAGCGTGACCGATCATTTCTTTGAAAACGGTGGGCATTCATTAAAGGCAATCATGCTGTTATCACGTATTCACAAGGTTTTTGATGTCGAGATGAGTCTACGGCAAATCTTTGAAATGCCGACGATCAAGGAGCAGGCTACGTATCTTCGTAATGCACAGAAAAGCATGCATGTTTCCATTCAGCCAGCTCCAAAAAAGGATTGTTATCTATTATCTGACGGACAGAAGAGTCTCTTCCTACAGCATCAATTAAATATGGAAAGCACCAGCTATAATATGCCTGGCATTCTGCTGTTGGAAGGTGAACTGGATAAAGGACGCCTTGAAAAAGCATTGCAAGAAATCGTAGATCGTCATGAAAGCCTACGCACCTCGTTTGACCTAGTAGATGGGGAACCGATGCAAATTATTCAAGAAGAATCTCAGCTAACTCTCAATTACATAAATGTAGAGGAGCGCGAGATTGAGGAACAAATCAAACTGTTTGTCCAGCCGTTTGATTTGAGCAAATCTCCATTACTTCGGGTTACAATCGCGGAGTTGTCGGCTACAAGACACTTGTTATTCGTTGATTTGCATCACATTATTTCTGATGGTGTGTCTCTGGGAGTATTTATTCGGGAAATGATGGATTTATATCAAGGTAAAGAGCTTGCTCCACTGTCTATTCAGTACAAGGATTTTACCAATTGGCAGGCGCAAGAGGGCAAAAAAATCATGGATACACAAGGGGAATACTGGAAAAACGTGTTTGCTAATGAAGTTCCTGTTCTCTCGCTTCCAACGGATTGGGATCGCCCAAAAATGAAGAGTTTTGAGGGTGAACGGATACGTTTCGTGCTTGATTCGGATATAAGTCAAGGAGTATATGAGGTAAGTAAAAAAAGCAATACAACCCTTTTCATGTTGTTAATGGCGGCTTATCAGATATTACTGGCCAAATATGCCAATCAAGAGGATATTGTTACAGGTACTGCGATTGCAGGGCGTTCGCATGCTGATCTTGAAAACGTAATGGGGATGTTCATTAATATCCTACCAATACGTACGCAGCCTCAAAGCGATAAAACATTCGTACAATATCTTGGCGAAGTGAAGCAACTTATCCTTCAGGCATTTGAGCACCAGCAGTATCCGATGGAGCAATTGCCAGAATCATTGAAGCTTTCACGTGATCTTAGCCGCAATCCACTATTCGATACGATGTTTACTATGCAGAACATGGAAATCCCAGAAATAGAACTGGAGGGCATGCGGGTTTCACCATATCCATATGCTACTAAAGTGGCAAAATTCGATCTTACGTTAGAAGCAAAAGAGCAAGATAATCGACTTCATTTCGAATTGGAATATGCGACAAGGCTATTTACACCAGAAACCGTGGAACGAATGACCAGAGATTATCAGCATATTCTGCGTACGATTGTGCTAGACGATCAAGTACAATTACGAGATATCTCCTTGGAAAAAACCTTTACTAAAGTTAAAAAATCAATTCAAACAGAAATCGACTTTCATTTCTAATGGTGTATGGAAACACAAAGCCTGATCACCCTTGAGCGAAAATTTTGGTCCTGAGGGTGATCGGGACTTATATAGAAAACCTAGAGGAAATGCATAACCAGGGGTAATCATGCAAATGGAGAGGAGAAAAAAGTAGCGATGGATAACATTACACAGAATCTGCTTCTCTCAAGCGGTGAATTAGAAGAAGAACGACATTACTGGTTAAACAAACTAGCTGGAGCTGAACAGGTAACCATTTATCCACCTGATTTTTCAAGAGGTGAACAGAAAGAAGCCCACAAGACGAGTATACCTTTTACTTTTCCTGATGAAGTGAGTAAATGGATGGTACAACTTGTCAACGGGTCAGAGCATGGCATCTATATGGTTCTTTTGAGCGGGATCAACTGTCTACTCTATAGATATACTGGTTACGAGGATTTGATCCTTGGAATGCCTGTGTTCAAGAACGATGACGCCATAGACCTGAGTCAACGGTTAGCCATTCGAACGCAGATGACGCCAAATGATACCTTTCGCACCATCTTGCATCAAGTGAAGCAATCAGTCATGGAAGCAGATCAATATCAAAATATTCCTATCATGAAAATTTTTAATGAATTAGGGCTGGTACCTGAAGATCAGCGACTCCCCGCTTTTCCCGTGGTAGTAAGCCTTCGCAATATTCATAAGGATGTACATAATGACTCAGACCTTCTTTTTCAGTTTCATTTTTCTGGAGAACAACTGACGGGGGAAATTATTTATTCGAATGACTTATTTTATAAAGAAACTGTGAACCAAATGTCCAAGCATCTCTTCAAGATATTTACGAATGTGATGGAAAACTCTACCCAGCCATTAACAGAGCTACAAGTAATGAGTGAACAGGAGGCTAATCAGATTATCCATGGCTTTAATCAGACAGAGAGAGCCTTTGCACGAGACAAAACCATTACAGACTGGTGGGAAATACAAGTTACCAAGAAACCTAATCAAATTGCAGTCGTGTATAAAGATCAGGCACTTACCTACAAAGAGGTAGATGAGAGAGCAAATCAGATTGCTTGGCATTTACAGCGTCATGCCTTTATTCAGGCCAATGATTGTGTGGGAGTAATGGTTGAGCGGACAGAGGAAGTGGTGATTAGTTTACTGGCAGTGCTTAAATCGGGAGCAGCGTATGTACCGATTGATCCTACGTATCCAACCGAGCGGATCGCTTATATGATTCATGATAGCAAGATGAAGGCAGTCATTACTCAATCTGCTTTTTTGAATCACATTGAGCATAATGATTCTGCTGAATACAAACCTATTTCGCTTGTGGTTCTTGATCGGGATCAAGAATTGATAGATACGGAACCAACTGCTGGTCTAGACACGATCCGTAACGCTGACAATCTAGCTTATGTTATCTATACATCAGGCTCAACAGGCAATCCGAAAGGTGTTATGGTAACCCATAGAAATGTAGGGAATTTTTTTGTCGGGATGGATGAAAGTCTACAGCCTATAGAGAGTGATACGTTTCTATCGGTGACAACCATCTCATTTGATATTTCTGTTTTGGAGCTATTATGGACAATGACTAGAGGAATTCGTCTTGTCTTGGTAGACACGCAGGAGAATACGTTAGGTAGCTATGATCATTATCTTGACCAACCGCATATTGAGAAGATTACGATGATGCAATGCACACCGTCCCGACTTAAACTGCTAATGGATGCGCCTGACTCACAGCGTTTGTTACAGTCTCTTCGGATTTTGTTAGTAGGAGGAGAAGCGTTTCCTGCCCAATATATAGACGATCTCCATAAGAAAACCAATGCAAGAATATTCAACATGTATGGTCCTACGGAGACAACAATCTGGTCTGCGGTTCATGAAATACCTAGACTAGCTACAAAGCACAACGAAAATATAACAATAGGAAAGCCAATCGCAAATACGCAAATCTATATTCTTGATCAGCATCAAAAGCTGGCTCCCATCGGAGTGCAAGGAGAGATTTGTATAGCTGGTGAGGGAGTAGCGAAAGGGTATTTGAATCGCATTGAATTGACTGAGGAAAAGTTTGTAACGAATCCCTTTGGTAAAACGAAGGATGAAAAAATGTTTAAAACGGGGGATATTGGTAAATGGCTCCCGGATGGAACGCTACAATGTCTCGGGCGTGCCGATCATTTAGTAAAAATACGTGGGTACCGAATCGAATTAGGCGAGATTGAGCATACATTAAACCAGCACCCGGGAATTTCTAATTCGATCGTGCTTGCCGAACCAGACCATCAGGGAGATATGCAGCTCTTAGCCTTTCTAGTCATGGATTCAGAAGGAGAGAGGGGAACATCGACACAAGAAATACGTGAATATCTAATGCAGCATTTACCTGCGTATATGTTGCCACATTTTTTCAGCAAGATATCTAGCTTTCCGCTTAAACCAAACGGAAAAATTGACCGTCAAGCGCTTTCGCTGCTGACTAGAAGTGATGTAGGCTCCACTGTGTTTGAAGCGGCCAGAGATGAAGAGGAAGCGGTACTTATCAGTGTTTGGAGCCAGGTACTTGGCGAGGATAAGATTAGTATTCATGATCGCTTCATCGATTTAGGCGGAGATTCAATAAAAGCCATGAGGGTCGTTTCTGAGCTTTATAAGCGTGGATACAAGCTTCAAGTGAAAAGCCTGTTTGAATATCCAACGATTATAGAATTGCGACCACATCTACAGCCAATTAATCACCGGGCTAATCAGGAAATTGTACAAGGAATCGTTCCTCTGACTCCTATTCAACACTGGTTTTTTGCCCAGCCGATGGAAGAAAAACACCATTATAATCAATCAGTGATGTTAGATAGCAAGTTTCCAATTGATTATGAAAGCTTGATGAAGGTTCTGGACAAGCTCACTGCTCATCATGATGCTCTACGGATGTCCTTTCGACAGGAAGAAAATGCCATTGTACAGACGATTCGGGATATAGCTCAACCGGTCTATGAATGTCAGGTTTTTGATTTGACAGGTAAATCAAAAACAGATAAAGAGGTGAATAGTGACATTCAAAGCATATGTCGAGAGCTGCAATCAAGCCTTGATTTGTGGGGTGGTAAGCTAATTAACGTTGGTTTATTCCACACGGATTTTGGAGATCATTTATTTCTTACCTTCCATCATTTGATTGTCGATACCCTTTCTTTACGAATTTTATTAGAGGATATAGAGCAAGGCTATCAGCTTGCTGTGAATAATCAAGCTGTTTCGCTTCCTGATAAAACAGATTCTTATCTTGTCTGGTCACAGCAACTATACGAATATGCAACCTCATCTGAGCTGCAAAAAGAGCTTTCTTACTGGGGAAAAATAACAGAGGACTCTGTAGAAGAAGACCGTGCCTTGGGGAGCATGAGCGAGAACGAGCGGCTGGTTGGCAGACTTTCTACATCAGATACTCAGCTATTGCTAAAAGAGGTTCACCGTGCCTACAATACTCAAATTTATGACATTCTCTTAACGGGGCTCGGCATGTCTCTTCGCTCATGGAAGAAATCAGACATGATACTCATTGATGTCGAGGGGCACGGACGCCACGAGCTGAGTGACCAACTGGACATAACTCGGACTGTGGGATGGTTTACCACACTGTATCCAATACTTTTGGATATGAGACATCATGCTGATCTCTCCATGCAAATAAAGGAAATGAAAGAACTGTTAAAGAAAGTCCCCAATCAAGGAATCGGATATGGACTACTCAGATACCTTGGAACGGATATGAATAAACAAGCATTGTCAGGTGGATCGCAAGCGACTTGCTTATTTAACTATCTTGGAGAAATAGATGAGGAAAAGGAAGATGCTATTTTTCAGCTTTCCTCCATCCAACCAGATCATCCAATCAGCAATGCCAACAGTCGCACCCATAAGCTAATCTTTACAGGAATGATCCAAAATGGAGAGCTGACATTTTGGATGGACTACGACAGAAATCAATTTTCGCGAGATACGATGCAAAAGGTATTGGATGGTTTTTTCAGACATCTACAAGAAATTATTCGTCACTGTACGAGTAAAAAGACCCAAGAGTTTACGCCAAGCGATTTTGGGGACAACAATTTATCTATGTCAGATTTGGATGACATTTTAAGTCTATTAGAAGAATGATCTCTTATACATGAGCAGAGGTGAAATATGGAGACTAACAACGCACAAATTCAGAAAATATATTCACTCACTTCGACCCAAGAAGGAATGCTGTTTCATTCCATGCTTGATCGTACATCGGGAACATACTATCAGCAAGCCGTCTTTACAGTAGATGGCTTGCTTCAGCCAGAGCTTTTAGAGCAAAGCTTTAATATCCTGATTGAACGGTACGAGATTTTTCGGACAATGTTTGTATATGAGAAGATTCAAACGCCAAAACAGATTGTATTAAAGGAACGACCACTACAAATTCAGATTGTCGATATATCACATCTTGATGAGGGAAAGAAAGAGTCCTATATCGATGAATTTGTTAGGTCAGATCGTTTAAAAGGGTTTGATCTTACTCATGATACTTTATTTAGAGTCACAGTCATTCAAGCGGCAATTGATAGCTTTTACATTGTTTGGGGATTTCATCATATCCTTATGGATGGTTGGTCATCAAGTATTGTCCTAGATGAGCTTTTCCATATTTACGATTGTCTTCGAAATGAAAAAAAATGTGAGCTTAAAACGGTACAGCCCTTTAGCCAGTTCGTCAAATGGCTAGAGCAACAAAACCATGAGGAAGCGGGCGCATATTGGAAACAATATCTGGAGCAATATGAGCAGCCAAGAAGTCTTCCAGCTTTTGGTGAAGGGAGCGCATCTGGAAAATTTAAACATGGCGAAGTTATCTTCGAATTAGACGAGAAGATTACCGAAAAGCTAATGCAAATTTCTAAGCAACGCCAAGTTACGATCAATACAATATTTGAGGCATGCTTCGGTATCTTTTTGCAGAAGTATAGCAATCATACAGATGTTGTGTTCGGTTCGGTTGTTTCGGGTCGCCCTCCTACGCTACTCGGTAGTGATGAAATGGTTGGTTTGTTTATCAATACCGTTCCAAAACGAGTGAAATGCGAAGAAAATCAGGTTTTCTCATCCTTATTGCAAAAAATACAGCAAGCTTCCCTTGAGTCTAAAGATTATGAGTACTATCCTCTTTATGAAATTCAGTCACAATCTCAGTTGAAGCAAGAGCTTATTTCACACCTTTTGATTTTTGATAATTATCCACTCTCAAAAGGATTAGAACGTTTGCAAGATAAACAAAACATGGGCTTTTCTGTAACAGACATTCAATTTACTGAACATCCAAATTATGATTTAACTTTGCATATTCAATTTGATCAAGTAGTCAAGATAAAAATTATTTTTAATGAACTTGTTTACATAAAAGAACAAGCGGAACAATTCAAGAAGCATTTTATGCATATCCTTCATACGGTGACGTCTGAACCAGATCATTTGATCGCTCATATAGAATTATTGGATCAAGCAGAAAAAAATCATATCATTCATACATTCACGAATGAGGAACTAGTCGTATGTGATGAAAAAACAATTCAAGAATGGTTCCAGATCCAAGTCACGGAAATTCCAGATGAGATCGCAATCGTTTATGGCGATAAAACATTGACGTATCGTCAACTAGACGAGCTTTCCAACCAACTTGCCCATTATTTGCGGGGACAGTATCAAATTAACCCAAATGATTTGGTCGGAATCATGCTAGATCGTAGTGAGAAGATGATCGTATCTCTGTTGGCTATTTTAAAATCCGGGGCAGCGTATGTACCGATTGATCCAACGTATCCAGTTGAGCGCATTCGTTATATTATCAACGATAGTCAAATGAAAGTGCTTGTAACAAAATCACATTTTCAAAATCGAATGGGTGATAGATCTGAAACGACTATCCTACTCCTTGATGAAGTAGCTGCTAAGCTGGTAACTCAATCCATTACTGTTCCACATGGGATAATCAAAGGAACAGATTGGGCCTATGTGATCTATACATCTGGTTCAACCGGTAATCCAAAAGGCGTAATGGTTACACATGCAAATGTAAGCAACTTTTTTACAGCAATGGATCAAAAGCTACAGCCAACTACAACGGATGCTTTTTTATCAGTAACAACGATTTCCTTTGATATTTCTGTTCTAGAACTATTCTGGACACTAACACGCGGAATCCAAGTTGTCATAAGCCCTGATGATACGTACGAAAACTACGACAGTTTTTTAACGAATACGGAACAGCCACAGATGGATTTTAGCGTATTCTTTTTCTCAAGCTACGATCATCAACAGGTGGATGATAAATATTCATTGCTTTTGGAAACAACCAAGTTCGCAGACAAGCATGGCTTTAATGCTGTTTGGACTCCAGAACGCCATTTTCACGAGTTCGGTGGACTATATCCTAATCCGTCCGTAATCAGTTCGGCGCTTGCTATGATTACCCAAAACTTACAGATCCGTTCTGGTAGCATCGTATCTCCCTTGCATGACTCTCTACGTATCGCTGAAGAATGGTCAGTCGTAGATAATCTTTCAAAGGGACGTGTTGGCCTATCGTTTGCACCGGGCTGGCATGTAGACGACTTCGTTTTACGTCCGGAAAACTACGAAGAGCGTTATGATCTTATGTTTAGACAAATAAAAGAAGTCCGCCAATTATGGCGCGGTGAAAAAGTAACACGTATAAATGGGAAGGGATACCCTGTAGAAGTCCAAGCATTTCCAAAACCAATTCAATCGGAGGTTTCAGTTTGGGTAACAACAACAGGGACAGCCGAATCCTTTATTGAAGCTGGAAAAATGGGAGCCAACATTTTAACGCATTTTCTTGGACAGGATATTTATCAATTAGAAAAAAATATTCGTCTGTATCATGAGACCCTCCGCGAGAATGGGTATGATCCAAAGCTGTTCAAGGTGTCACTCATGCTTCATACCTTTATTGATGATGATATTGATTATGTACATGACAAAGTAAAAAAACCATTTTGTGACTATCTAAGATCTAGTGTGAGCTTGATACGTAATCTGGCTAAAAATCTTACTATCGGCACAGATATGCTGGATATGAACAACGTATCAGAGGAGGATATTGAACAAATTCTGGAAGTCGCTTTTCAACGCTATTGGAATACGGCGACTTTACTTGGGACACCAAAGACTTGTCATAAATTAGTTGAGCAGCTCTATCATATCGGTGTGAATGAAATCGCTTGTTTACTCGATTTTGGTATTGATCATGCTTCTGTAATTCAAAGCTTGCATCACTTAGCTGCTTTCAAGGATAAGTACGCTAGAAAAAGCGAGGTCAAAGCTTTAGCTAGCGATACAACTCCGCGTATCCGTCCGATCACCATGATGCAAACGACGCCGTCACGGCTCAAGATGATTGCCGCTGATCCTAGCTCTCAGAAGTTTTTACAATCTCTTGAGGCCTTGCTAGTGGGCGGTGAAGCTTTCCCAGCTTCTCTGATGCATCAGATACAAAGGCAAACAAAGGCAAGCATATACAACATGTATGGTCCGACCGAAACAACAATTTGGTCGGCGATTCATCAGATAGCTGAGACAGATCAAATTGCCTACATTGGGAACCCGATTGCTAACACCCAAATTTTCATTCTTGATGAGCACCATCATATTCTACCGATTGGGGTGATCGGTGAGATTTATATCGGTGGAAAAGGAGTAGTGAAAGGTTACTGGAATAAAGAAGATTTGACTAGTGAGAAATTTATTCCGAATCCATTCTCTTCCGATCCACAGTCTCGATTGTACCAAACAGGTGATTTGGGTCGATATCGAGCAGATGGAACACTTGAATTTATAGATCGAAAAGATTATCAGGTCAAAATACGTGGCTATCGCATGGAGTTAGGCGAGATTGAAACAGCAATTCTTAAACATCCAGATATTGCAGAAGCAGCAGTTACTACTCAAACGGATGAAAATGATGATAAACAACTCGTTGCCTACATTGTCTGGAAAGCGGGAACAAATAAAATAAACAAAAATGTAACTCAACTGCGCAGTTTCCTTGCGGAGAGGTTACCGGGCTATATGATCCCTGCATATTTTGCTCCCCTGGAACAATTACCTTTAACTCCAAACGGCAAAATAGATCGGAGTGCTTTACCAGTAGACTGGACCATGATAGACACGGGCGTTGAATATGTGGAGGCTTCCAATGATAAAGAGGATGCATTAGTTGCTGTTTGGCAAAAAGTCCTAGGTGTCACTAATGTAAGCGTTCATGACAATTTTTTCTCACTAGGTGGAGATTCGATACGTGCGATACAAGTGTCTTCCTTAATTCAGAAATATCAATACAAAATTCAAATCAATGATTTATTCAAATACCCAACCATTAGAGAGCTTTCTATGCATGTAAAACAAATGAAAACAAAACGGACAACAAACCAGCTAGTTGAGGGGAACGTACGTCTAACACCTATTCAGCATTGGTTCTTTCAGCAAAATGTAACAGATGCCCATCACTACAATCACGCAGTTATGCTTCAGCATGAACAAGGCTGGGACGAGCTATTGCTCCAAAAGGTATTTACACGACTTGTTGAACACCATGATGCTCTGCGTATGACGTTTCATGTAGAAGGGGGGCACGTTATACAGAATATCCGTGGACTTTCAGATCGTTTGTTTGATTATACATGCTTAGATTTCAGAGGTAAGCATGTGACGCCAGCTATGATCGAGGCTGAAGCATCTAATATTCAGGCTGGATTTACACTTAGCACAGGTCCGTTGATCGCGATTGGACACTTTAAAACGGATCAGGGTGATCATTTATTGATCGCGATTCATCATTTAGTAGTTGATGGAATCTCTTGGAGAATTCTGCTTGAAGATCTTGCCAGTGGTTATATGCAGGCACAAAACGGAGAAGCCATTTCTCTTCAGGATAAAACGGATTCGTTTAAAGAATGGTCAACAGAGCTTCATGTTTATGCCAATAGTCAAACCATTCTAAAGGAATCTACTTATTGGGAGCAACTGGCTAATGTACCGATAGCGTCCTTGCCTCAGGATCATATTGTCATTGAGAATCGGATGCAGGATAGCAAGACATTAACCATGGAACTTAATCAGGAAGAGACTAACCATTTATTAAAAGAAGTTCACCATGCCTACAACACAGAAATAAATGACGTATTGTTAACGGCACTTGCTCTTACAATGAGTGAGTGGACTGGTGAAAATCGTACTCTCATACATGTAGAGGGTCATGGTAGAGAACCCATCAGTGAGAATATAGACATTTCGCGGACGGTTGGCTGGTTTACCTCTCTTTATCCAGTGTTGCTTGAAACAAAAGACACAGATATCGCCTATCATATTAAATATACCAAAGAGTATCTGCGGAAGGTTCCGAATAAGGGAATTGGCTATGGCATCTTACGCTACGTAACATCTGCTGACATAGAGACCGTCAGTCATCTAAATGTAAAGCCGCAAATTATGTTCAATTACCTAGGACAATTTGATCAGGATATCTCAACGGATGCCTTTTCAATTTCACCTTTTCGTACAGGTCCAACTCTGAGTCGCAGGGTACAGAGACAGTACAATTTTGAAATTGTTGGCATCATTCAGGATGGTGCATTACGACTTCACTTTGAATATAACCAAAACATGTACGATTTTAGTACCGTACAAAATATGATTGATCTATACAAAAAACATTTGCTTGACATTATCAATCATTGTCTCAATAAGAAAGAAAAAGAGATCACTCCAAGTGATGTAGGGAATCATACGCTCTCGATTGAAGAATTAGCTGATTATCTAGAGAATTTATAGAAGAGGAGGAGAGATTTGCATGCTACGTATAAAAGAGCTTGAGCATCAAATCACGATGGAAATGGAGCAGGCCCGTGTACCGGGCCTGGCCATCGCCATTATCCATAATAAGGAATTAGTCTATACAAAGGGATTTGGTGTGACTAGTGTGCAAGATTCAGGAGTAGCGGTAAGTCCACAGACATTATTTCGTATAGGCTCGATTTCGAAGCTGTTTACCGCCACGTTGATCATGAAATTAGTAGAGGATGGGCTTCTTGAATTAGATACTCCCATCATTAATTACATTCCTTGGTTTTCACTCCAAAATCCCACGTACAATAATCTGTTAACTCTTCGGACTTTATTGAGCCATTCGGCAGGATTTAATAACGGTGGAGATTATCTTGGAAGTCGCGAATCAGATGGCTTACGGCGACATGTTTCTGAGGAGCTTTCTAAAATGAAATTGATGGCTCCACCAGGAAAGCTTCATACATATAGTAATTTTCATTACAATCTAGCAGGCTGTGTAGCAGAAGAGGTTACAGGAAAAGCTTTTGCAGCCTTAATTCAAGAAGTAGTCTTTGCTCCTCTAGAAATGAATAGCAGCACATATGATCCATTGTTTGCCATGACCCATTCACTGGCGTTGCCGCATTATATACATGATGATCAGATTTGTGTCCTGCATCGCTTTGTAGAAAATACAGCGTATTATCCATCCTTTTTTGCGATGTCAACAGTGACAGATTTAGCTAAGTTTGCCCTTTTACATATAAATAAGGAATGTGATATGGATAAGCAATTCCTGCAGGCCCAATCCATTCAGCAAATGCATGAATATAACACGCCATTATTTAACACGTATCAAAGTGGGTTTGGATTGGGCTTTTTCTTGCAAGAAACAGAGACAGGTCATCGTATCTCTCGACATTTTGGCGATATTAGTAGCTATAGTGGTGATTTTGTTATGCATACAGAGGCGGGGAGTGCTGTCATTATCCTTAATAATCGCCCCTTTCCGCATGAAAAAATTATCCGTCTCGTGTTCGAGCAATTGCAATTACCGCTTGTCCAAGCAAAAACCTCCGCAGAGCTTCTCCAAGATCAAAATAACGCCAAGGAATGCTCAGGCATTGCGGGAACCTTCTTTGGAGCTAACGTAGGATTTATAGAAATTACGAAGGAAGATCAGTCGCTATTAACCTTAAATAACCAACCAATTAGGCTACAGCTAAGGACAGGCGATTTCTTGCAGGGGTATGACGAAGAGGGCAATCATGTGCTGAATCTGAAAGTGATAAGGGAAAGTGACGGTTGTGTGCAGTATCTTATGATCAATAACAATCGCTGTCACCGTTACTTATTGCCAGATGATCGGACGTCTCTATTAGCAGAGGAACTAGAAGCTTGCTGTGGGACTTATTCACACCATGGATTTCCAGACTGGGTTTATCATGTAACGTATCAGGATCATAAACTTATCATGGAAGAGGACGGGGTTACAGAAGTTCTGATTCCAATGGAACACGGTTTATTTGTCAGTGATACGTTTAAATCGGTGCAATTTCACATTGATGAGCAAGGGCAGGTTCCCTATTTTCATCTCCATGGCACTTGGAAAATGCAACGATTATAACGTCTAGAGGAATCATCTATCTTCTACATCTAGGAGGCTTGCATTCATGACGACTAGCAAAATCACAGAAAATCTCATACTCTCTCATGAAAAATTAGAAAAAGAAGAAGCATACTGGCTAGATCAAATGAACGGGATTAGTGCGCTTTCTACGTTCCCTATTGAATCTTTACGTACATCGCTGGAGGAATTCCAAAAGGGAGTCATCACTCATTCGTTTTCGGCAGAGGTAACAGAAAAAATTCGGATGATTGCAAATCAATCTCCATATGCAATATTGACGATTCTTGCTACTGCTCTTGCAGATCTTCTTTCACGCTACACCGAAGCAGATGATATTGTGTTTAGTACACCTGTCTTTAAACAAAAGCAAGAATTGAAAATCGTAAATAAATTACTACCGTTACGTATTCAGGTACAACGAAATAAGATGACGTTTAAGCAGTTACTTATGCAAATGAGTAAAAACATCAAGGAAGCTAGCCAAAATTCCAACTATCCATTTTACCAGGTGATGACAAAAGCTGGATTGCAGGTTGAAGATGGGATATTCCCATTATGTAATACATGCATTATGCTAGACGACATCCACGAGAAAAGCAGCGTAAGCCAATTAAAAGCTGACTCGCTCTTTAGCTTTTCTCAGAAAGCGGATCATTTACAACTGGCTCTTGAATATAATGCTAGTTTGTATAGTCATGATCGGATGCAAATGATCGTTCATCATCTAGACAATTATCTCTCTGAAGTGATGAGAGAACCGGATAAAAGCTTAATGGAAATCTCATTCCTAGATGAAGATGAACGTTGTCGGTTACTTTATGATTTTAACGCGAGTAGCTTTGACTATCCACGCGATAAATCGGTATCCCAGCTTTTCGAAGAGCAGGTTGAACGGACGCCTGATCGGATTGCTGTTGTATTCGAAGGGAAATCATTAACCTATCGTGAATTAAATGATCGTGCGAATCAAGTTGCCTGGTTCTTACATGAACAAGAGGTGAGTGCCGGGACAATTGTTGGTTTTATGGTGGAACGTTCTCTTGAATTATTAATTGGTATCCTCGGTATTGTTAAATCAGGTGCGACATATCTACAAGTCGATCCTGATTATCCAGAGGAGCGAATCAACTATTTACTAACACATTCTCAAGCCTCTGTGATACTAACCCAACAAAAACATAAAATGAACGGCACACAAGAACAAGCTCGTACTTTCATCATCGAAGAAATTTTGACGCAAGCAACTGCTCCTACGGAAAACCTAAACCTACCTTATCAACCTGAAGGAATTCTGTATGTTCTCTATACATCAGGTTCTACAGGAAATCCAAAAGGAGCTATGATTAGACATCATTCTTTTGTTAATCTTTTATACTGGTATATCAAGAAGCTGTCTTTTTCAGAGAATGAACGGGCTTTGCTGATTGCTCCCAATAGTTTTGATTTGGCACAGAAAAATTTGTTTAGCGTGTTACTTGTTGGAGGAAGATTAATCATCTATTCCCCGGGTCCTTTCGATTATCGTCAGATGTCTACTGTGATCGATAGAGAGCAGATAACTACGATTAACTGCGCTCCTAGTGCATTTTATCCCTTACTTTATGAAAATGTCGCCGATGATTTTGCTAAGCTGAAAAGCATTCGCCACATCAGTCTTGGTGGTGAACCGATCAACATGGTTCAACTACAGCCTTGGATCAAATCGCCCCATTTTAGAGCGGAATTATCCAACACATATGGTCCAACAGAGTGTACAGATATTTCTGGGTACCATATCTTGAACAAGGAGGAATTACAGCAAATTACTACGGTTCCTATTGGAAAACCAATACATAACGCCAAGCTTTATATCTTAGATAAACATTTGCAACTGCTTCCTCCGGGAATTCCAGGTGAATTATGTATTGGTGGGGAAGGCGTGGGGCATGGATACTTTAACGCTCCAGAGCTGACCAAAGAGCGTTTTATTGATACACCGCATCTATGCGTGCCACGCGTCTATAGAACTGGTGATTTAATGCGTTGGCTCAAAAGTGGTGATCTGGAATTTATAGGTAGAATGGATCATCAAGTAAAAATTCGAGGTTTTCGTATCGAGCTGGAGGAAATAGAAGCAAGGCTATTACAATTCCCTGGCATGAGAGAAGTGATTGTTCTTGATAAAACAGACGAGGATGGGATCAAATATTTAGTTGCTTATTTCGTTTCGGAAAATGAAGTAACCCTTAATCAAATTTCCGAGTTTGCTCAAAGCCATTTACCAGATTATATGGTTCCATCTCAATTTATGCAGTTGCCTGAATTTCCGCTTACTCCAAATGGGAAAATCAATAGATTAAAACTAGCTCAATTGAATGATTACCTTACTTCAGCTGCTTCATATGAGGCGGCTAAAACTCCTCTGCAAGAGGAATTGGTACGGATTTGGAAAGATATTTTGAAGCTAGACAAAATCGGAATACAGGATCATTTTTTTCGGATAGGAGGTCACTCTCTAAAGGCAATGACGCTGGTTACTATCCTGTACAAAGAACTTAATGTGAGTCTTTCGGTTAAACAAATTTTTGATCATCCTACCATTGAGTCGCTGGAGCAGTTGATTCAGGTGTCTGGCGATTCTGCCTTTATTCAAACCCCATTGGAACCCGTGGAAGAGCGTTCGTATTACCCAATTTCTGCTGCCCAAAGGAGAATGCTGATTGTCGACGAACTGAATCAAGGGGATACAAGCTATAACATTCCTACTTGCGTAATCATTGAGGGTCCAGTCAATCGGGAACGTTTTGAAACAGCTCTTACTCAACTAATCGAACGTCATGAAGCACTCCGTACCTCGTTTGAGTGGCAAGGAGAAGAGCAGGTTCAGCGAATCCATAAACAGGTAACCTTTCATCTGAGTCAACGTAAGATACAAGAGGATGAGCTTCGTGATGCAATTCAAGAATTCATAAAACCGTTCCATTTATCACAGGCACCCCTGTTTCGCGTCGGCTTGTATGAGTTAGGACCAGAGCGTCATTTCTTGATCATGGACATGCATCATATCATTTCTGATGGTATATCTATGGCAATCCTGATTGAGGATTTGATTGATTTCTATAAAGGAAAGGAACTTTTGCCATTACCTATACAATACAAGGATTTCACACATTGGCAGAATCAATGGTTTGCTTCTGAGCAGGTAAAGATACAAGAAAAATATTGGAAGGATACGTTCGTTGTTCAGCCACCAGTTCTACGTTTGCTGACCGATTATCCACGCCCTTCCATACGTACAAATGCAGGGGGACGAATTTCCTTTACCCTTCCTAGGGCTGAAAGTGAAGAACTTTATCAAATCGCTCAAGATACTGAATCTACCTTATATATGCTTCTGTTAGCAGCCTATAATATCTTGCTGTTTACATGTACAGGACAGGAGGATATTGTTGTTGGCACCCCAGTAGCGGGAAGGCAGCATGCTGATCTGGAAAGAGTGGTAGGGATGTTTATTAACACCCTAGCAATGCGTAATTATCCTCAAGCTGCGAAAACATTTGAAGAATTCTTTACAGAAATAAAGGTACGAACACTTCAAGCGTTCGACCATCAAGATTATCCCTTTGATGCTCTAGTAGAAAAGCTTAAAATCCCAAGGGATACGAGTCGAACACCACTATTTCAAACGATGCTTACCCTTCAAAATATGAACCAAGCAAGGATAGAATCGGAAGAATTAACTTATATAGCCTATGACTTTGCGGATACTACCTCCAAAATGGATTTATCCATCATCGCTGTTGAGACGCCTGATGAGGGTCTATTATTTGATCTGTACTATTCAAGTAACTTATTCAAAAGAGAAACGGCGGAGGACTTGGGGCAAGCTTATTTACAAATTTTAAAGCAAATCCCATCTCGATTCGACAAGACAATCGCTAGTTTTGAGCTTAGTAGGAACTCAGATTCGCCAGCGCTACCAGATGCCTTTGAGGATGAAGAATTCGATTTTTAATGTAACGTGTAAAAATAGTGTAGTAGCAAGGGAATCTTTTCCTGCTTCTACACTGTTTTTTTTATCATTTTCGAAGTGGATCGAGTTAAAAGAAATGGGGTCTTTGCAAGTTTGTATAAGGAATATCCAAGGTTTTCTATTATGTGCATAATCCTCCATTAACAGTACATACTTAACATACAGTCTAAGGACATGTAGAGGTGATTGCATGCCCAAACATCCATTTTTTAAACGAAGCATGGGAAAAGGACACGCGCAAGCTGAATCTATTATTACTACATCACTGAAGGACAATATAAATCAAATTCTGTCCAAGCTTGATCAGATGCCAGATCTTACCGTACAACGCTTTTCGTGGAATCAAGGTGAAGAGGCTGCCATTTTATATATGGAGGAGCTTTCTGATAAAAAATTAATTTATGAAGATGTACTTTCTCCTATGTTAAAAAACATGACGTCACTTACACAGATTGAGGATTCTTCCTTAATAAGCTGTGAAATGAAGCCAACACACTCGCTAGAGGAGATTGTACAAAGCTTATTAATTGGTAAAAGCATCTTACTGTTTCATCACCATGCTACAGCTTACCAGATCAATACCATTTCATATCCTGATCGTTCGATTGAAGAGCCGTATCTTGAGCCAACAATCAAGGGTGCGCATGATGGTTTCGTAGAGAATGCTTCAAAAAACCTTGGTTTACTACGTAGATACATACCTAGCCCAGAATTAAAGCTTCGGCAGCTAAAAATTGGAGAACGGGGAAAAGTTACTATTACCCTGGCCTATTTGGAGGATGTAGCTAACCCAAAGGTCATAGAGGAATTGGAGCGGCGCATTCAAGCGCTGAGTCTGGATGTCATTATAAATATCGGTGAATTACAGCAATTAATCTCAAAGAATACATTCACAGTATTTCCGCAGTTTTTGGTGACAGAACGTCCTGATACGACAGCAATGCAAATTTTAAAAGGGCGTGTCGCTATTATCATGGATCGTTCCCCAGGAGTACTTATTGCACCAATGGATCTGGTTGGTTTTTTGCAAACGAAGGATGATTATAATGTCAACTGGCTATTAGCTTCGTTTGTTCGGCTGCTGCGCTATATTGCTTTTATGATTTCTCTTGTGCTTCCGGCTTTTTATGTGGCGACAATTTCGTTTCATTTCGAAGTGATCCCGTTAAAGCTGTTATTATCCATTGGAGAGTCAAGGGAAAAAGTACCTTTTCCGCCCGTATTAGAGGCTTTAGTAATGGAATTATCATTGGAAATGCTCCGGGAAGCGGGATTGCGTCTGCCGGGGCCAATCGGTCAAACGGTTAGTATTGTAGGTGGTATTGTAATTGGTCAGGCTGCAGTTCAGGCTGGTATTGTAAGCAACATTATGGTGATCGTGGTATCCATTACAGCAATTGCTTCCTTTATCATCCCTTACTACGATATGTCGTCAACCATTCGTTTACTTCGCTTTCCCATGATGATGCTTGCTTATTTCTTTGGCTATGTAGGAATTATCATGGGGTTAATGATCATGTTTATCCACCTTATTACGCTAACCTCTATTGGAACGCCGTATGGTTCGCCGCTTGCTCCGGTTCGAATGAAAGAATGGAAAGATGCCGTTGTACTTACTGCACCAAAATATTTGACTATCAGACCTCATAGTGCAAGTCCATTACAGGAAAAGAAGAAAAAGGCTACTGATCCAACAGATAGGTGATGGTAGATGGGTTATGTGAAGCATAATCAAATAACGCTGTATCAATATATTTTTTTAATAGCGGGGAATCAGGTAGGTTTGGGGATTTTATATATTCCCAGAGACTTAGCACGTGAAGTAGGAATAGATGGCTGGATATCTATTGTGCTGAGCTGGATCATCGTTTGTATCGCTAGCATCATTATCACAAAAATGATGGCCAGAAATCCCGAACTTACGCTATTCCAGTCTTTACGTATCTATTGTGGTCCAATTGTTGGTTGGTTCATGTATTTTTTGATAGCGCTCCATCTCATCTTGTTTACCTATGCGATAGTAGCAGGTTCCATTTTTTTAATCCAGGTATGGGTTCTCCAGAGAATTTCGAGCTTTTGGCTAATGAGTTTATTTGTTATCCCGATTTATATGCTGTGTTCTCATGGGTTTAAAAACATTACTCGCTATGCTCAATTTGCTATTTTGATAAGTGTGTGGATGCCTTTGCTGTTGATTTTTCCCTTACAATATGCTAATACATTCTATCTGCTTCCGATTATGCGGGAAGGACTAGAACCTGTGATAAAAGGTATCATGCCTGCCATTACCTTCTTTTGGGGCTTTGAGATGATCATGTTTTTCTATCCCTTCTTAAAGGATAAATCAAAAGCAACAGCGGGTGCTCTCATCGCCAATACTATTTCGATGCTGGTTTTGCTGTTTGTCACCATCATCTGTTTTCTCTTTTTTTCACAGGAACAAGTGGCTAACTATATGTGGCCCACGCTTACCTTATTAAAAGTAGTGGAGTTTCCGTTTTTAGAGCGTTTTGAAGTCATTTTTCTGTCGTTTTATTTGTTTGTTCTTTCGATATCATGGATTACCCTCAGCTATTTTTCTGTCTATACCGTAGAGAATCTATTCCATGCTGAGATGAGGAAGAAACACTTTCTGATTTTTTTAGGATGTTTTATCGCCATTTCGCTTTTATATTCGCCTAGTTTTTCAGAAATCCGTCATTTTTTAGAGATAGCGCAGCCACTCAGCTATTTCGTGAGCTATTTGTTCCCTCTAATCTTCTTCCTGTATCTTGTCCTATTTCAAAAGGTCATACAGAGGAGGCGAGAGAGATGATTAACAAGTATTATGTTCACATGTTTCTGTGGATCGATCTGCTCTCTTTATTGCTGAGTGGATGCTCGCAACGGATCAATATTGAGAATGCAACGTTTAATTTAACACTTGGTTTGGATAAAAAAGGGAAAAATCTGTATTACTATTCAGTAAGTCCTATTTTTAATGAAGATGCACCTAAAAAAGTAGAAACACATGAAGTTAAAGCAGATAGTATTCGTAACGCACGTAATTTTTTTGATGCTAGCTCTATCGGACTTTTAACTACTGCCAAACTCCAGCAGGTATTGATTGGACGGGAATTATTGGAGTCGCATGATGTGTTTCCCTTATTAGATGTTTTGTATCGGGATGTGACTAGTGCTAGTAATGCGAATGTTTTAATGGTGGATGGGCCGGTGAAGGATGTGATTATGTTCGAAGCGAAAAACAGGCCCCGTCTGCCCATATATCTTGGTCAGTTAATTGATTCGACAGCAGTGCGTAACCTGATTTCGCGTTCTACGTTACTCGATTTTCAATGGACGGTAATGGAGAAGACGATTACACCTTATATTGGAGTTGTCAAGAAAGAAAAAAATCAATTGGAGATAAAAGGAACCGCTTTATTAAATGGGCAGGGAAAGGCTGTAACGACGCTTTCTCTTCAGGAGACTATAATTATGCATATGCTTCAACGCTTTCATAAAGGCTTGTTCTCCCTGTCGTTACCTCTGAAGGAAACAAAAAATAAAGCTGACAGCAAAATCATAAGCGCCACCTTTGAACGTGTGACTCGTAAGGTGAAGCTAGTAAAAAAGGATGATCAATTCTACTATAACATCAAGCTAAAAATGGATGCGAACCTGAATGAAAGCGTAAATTTATTTCCTGCGCAGAACACCATGAAATCAATCGAAAAGTTTCTTGAAAAGGCAGTAAAAAAAGAAACAGAGAAGGTCATAAAAAAACTCCAGCAGCACAAAGTAGATCCTCTAGGCCTAGGAGATTACATGAGAGCATACTATTATCAGGATTGGAAAAACATGCAGATGGACTGGGGAAGTGCACTTGCAAAGATAACGATTATGATCGAGCCAGAAATTAGGGTAATGTTCAACGGCTTAGTTCAAGAATAACAGGGCAATAGTTACGCTATACAAAACAGAGAAAAGCGAGTAGAATAACTGTATTATAACAGATGAGGGGGAGAACGTGTTATGGTGTCATGGGAACAAGTAGAGCAAATGCCATTAGAACAAGTCGTAGATGAAGTAATTGAACGACACACTAGCATTCATGCAAGTTGGAGCATTCCTCCTCGATCGAAACAACTGTCTACTGCTCATCTAGTCACGGCAGATACCTTATTGTGCCAGATTAGTTTATCGAAAAGCCTGCACCGTTGGCTACATATGCAGAGCACAGAGCCTGGGGATTTATTACTTGCTTGGACGAATATCGGACTTTTAGTGGAAGGTACGATGAAATGGTTCCTTAGCGTTTTTCATGAGGAAGTCCGAAATGAATGGGAGAACCAAGTCGTAAAGTTTCAAGATCACTATTCCCAAGAATCATTTTTATACATGATGAGAAAATTTTTTCATCAGCGTATTTGGTTTGGAAAAGGAGACTTCGATCGCTGGGTGATGCATGTTCACGAATGCCGCTTCTATGGTCTTAGTGAACAGCAACAATTACAAAGTCGTATGGAGCGCTTTGATGAGGCTGTCCGTGTCTATTTACACTTTTTACGTTTTCACCAGGAATTGGTCGAACAGCAATTCATCCATCAGGAAGAAGAGAGTACAAGGTAAACGGTAAAGATCCAAAAGGATATAGGCATCTCTTGAGGGGCAAAAGGAGGTGCCTATTTTATTTTGGTAAAAACGTTACAACTTCTCACTATTTCTAGCAAAAACAAGTATACTAGAAGCAGAGAAAACAAGGAGGAAAAGTGCCATGCATAAAGATTTATCACCTGCATTTGAACAATTAAAGAACGAGCATGGTCCGCTCCGGCAGTTAATGGAAGAGTTGTATGAACAAGCCGTTACAATGGGGAAAACGGGAGATGAGAAGAGCTATGCTCAAAGTCTGCATTCATTAGAAGAAAAGGTAGACAGTTTTTTGCTTATGCTAGAAACGCACGCCGAACGTGAAGAATCCTTCTTTTTCCCCATGATATTTGAGCTGACGGGTGGAGAGAACGGACCTATTGCAGTCATGGAAGAGGAACACCGAGAAGCGAAACAACATTTCGTACATTTCAAAGAAAAAATGAGCACAGTAGGTGTAACGATTGACAAGAACTCAGCTATTATGACGGCCGATCCTGTAGCGAAAGCCTACGTAGTTTTATCCGATCACTTTATGAAAGAAGAGATGGTTCTTTTTCCGATGGCAAACCAACTGCTAGTAGAGGAACAGAAGGACGAGTTGCAGAGACAGTTAATGAAAGCGAACAGAAAATAATAGGGGTAACCAAATCGGATTAAAGGAGACTGTTCAACGTCTGAGCAGTCTCTGCGACAGTCACTGGTGCATGAGCAAGAAAAGGCTTTATTTATGACGAAACATTCTGAAAACGTACCAAACCCATATATAATAAAGAGAAATAGTGGGGAGGTATGGAAATGAGCGAAATTCAACGAACTCGCCGCAATACATTAGGGGATATTATCAGAAGAAGCAGTCTCCGTTTTCCGAAAAAAATAGTTTTGCGTTTTAAAAGGGAGGAGGTTACCTACCAACAACTCGATTCATTAATAAACCAAACAGCTCAATATATCTGCTCTAAGGGACTGCAAACGGGTGATCGTGCTGCCGTACTATCCCGTAACTCACTTGACTTTGTAATTGTTACGTTCGCTTTAGCCAAAGCGGGAGTTATTATGGTCCCGATCAACTATATGCTGAATGTAGAGGATGTTGCATATATCATGGGACATGCAGAGATTCAGGCTTGTTTTGTTGCGCCAGAATTCCTAGCTGTAGCAGATAAAGCGAATGAGATTGCGAACTGCGAGTTGCGACTACGAGCTATCATATCAAACCCTGCCGATCCTAATTTGGAATGGATGCCATTGCGTACGATGATTACTGACTTACCAACAGTGGAGCCTGATGTGAACTTGGATGATGATGACGTCGCTCAGATTATGTATACAAGTGGTACGGAGTCCAAGCCAAAAGGCGTGATGCTTACTCATAAAAACTTGATAGCGCAATACATGAGTGTAATCTTAGATGGTGATTTGACGGAGCAGGATATTTTGGTTCATGCTTTACCGTTATTCCACTCCGCCCAGCTTCATTGTTTCTTAGGTCCTCATTTATATGTTGGCGCAAGCGGTACTATTTTAGAACATGCTGCACCTGCACTGATGCTTGAGACGGTAGAACGATACGGGGCAACACAGCTTTTTTGTCCGCCTACTGTGTGGATCGCATTATTGCGTTCCGAGGATTTTGCAGCACGTAATTTATCTTCGTTACAAAAATGCTACTACGGAGCTGCCATCATGCCTGTAGAGATTATCAAAGAGCTTGGTATGCGCTTACCTCAAAGCAAGCTATATAATTTTTATGGACAAACAGAAGTAGCTCCACTAGCCACCGTATTAAAACCACATGATCAGCTTCGCAAAACAGGCTCGGCTGGGAAGCCTGCATTACATGTAGAAACAAAAATTGTTGATGAGTCAGGAAACGAAGTGCCAATTGGCCATATCGGCGAGATTGTACATCGGAGCAGTCATATCATGCTTGGCTATTTTAAGGATGAGGAGAAAACGAGAAGTGCTTTTCAAGGTGGCTGGTTTCATAGTGGTGACCTCGGTAGCATGGATGAAGAGGGCTATATAACAGTGGTAGATCGCAAAAAGGATATGATTAAAACGGGAGGTGAAAACGTAGCTAGTCGTGAAATTGAAGAATGGATGTATCAGCATCCAAAGGTTTCGGAGGTGGCAGTGATCGGTATTCCGCATCCGTATTGGATCGAAGCAGTTACAGCGATTGTAGTAGCGCAAGCAGGAGAAGAAATAGAAACAGAAGAATTATTGCAATTTTGTAAAAAAGGTCTTTCCTCCTTTAAAGTGCCTAAGTTTGTTGTGGTCACGGATCAGCTACCGCGTAATCCTAGCGGGAAAATTGTAAAAAGAGAGCTGCGCAGACAATATCAGATGTTGAGTGAAATGGATAAAATACATTGATAAGCTTTGTCTGGAAGCCTTTTTCGTAACGGAGAAAAGGCTTTTTTTCATATGCGGCAAGGTAAGGAGAGAGGTGATTATGAAATGTGGCTGAATGAGGATAAATTTTTAACGTATTAGTAATTCTAAAATGGAATCGTATAAAATGGTTGACTTAAACTTTGGTTGTAACTATAATTGTTACATGTTAACAAGACGACAAGTACTGTAGAAGATTCTTTGTGAATCCCCAGTCGTTGAATAGTATATTCTTGAATCTTTTTATAGGACTAGCATGGTTATGACAATAGGATTATAAATGGAAAGCTGAGGTAATGTAGCGATGACGATAAAAATTAAAGCTTACTCTGATTTTATATGTCCATTTTGTTTTTTAGGAAAAGGCCCTTTAGATGAGATCGCGAAGGAAAAAGATGTAGAGGTAGAATGGATGCCATTCGAATTGCGTCCAAGTCCTTATTCAAAAATTGATCCATGGAAGGAGCCTGACAAGCTTGGCTCCTGGGATTCCTTTATTTTGCCGACTGCTAAAAAGCTAGGAATTGATATGCGTTTGCCGCGTGTTTCACCACATCCATATACACACTTGGCATTTGAAGCCTATCAGTACGCGAAGGAACAGGGAAAAGGAAATGAGTATCATCATAGAGTGTTTACAGCATTTTTCCAAGAAGAACAAAACATTGAAGATATTGATGTGCTGACAAAACTAGCGGGTGAAGTTGGACTTGATATGGATGAGTGCAGGGAAGCCTTGGTAACACGAAAATATAAAGAAGTGCATCAGAAGCTATTAAAGCATGCCTATGAAGAAGCACAAATTATGGCTGTTCCAACGCTCGTGATTGGTGACGAAGTGGTACAGGGATTAGCTAACAAGGAAACCTTAGCAAAAATTATTGATAAGGAACTAGATAAAAATAAGACAAACGAGTTTGATGGATTGCAATGCTCTCTGGACGGAGAATGCTAATAGATTGATTTCAGACTTGCTTATCTGAATTTGGAGGATACTTATATGAGTCAACTAACTAACTTAGAAATCATTCGCAGAACATACGAGGGTCCATCTTCTTCTAACGCTCAGCATTTGCTTGCAGCCCTTTCGGATTTCGTAGAATGGACGGAGGCACCAGGCTTTCCATATGGTGGAACATACATTGGTGTAGAGGCTGTCATGCAGAATGTATTTAGCCGTTTGGCAACGGAATGGGACGATTTCAAGGCAAGCGTACACACCTATCATGAAGTAAACGAGAAGGATATCATTATCGTTGAAGGGGTTTATTCTGGAACCTATAAAGAAACAGGCAAAGCGTTTCAAGCAGAGTTTGTACACATTTATCACCTTCATGAGGGAAAAATTATCAAATTTAAACAATATGTTGATAGTCATGTTGTGCAACAGGCAATGACCTTTTAGATCATTAACCGTAAATAACAGCGGTAGCAATATGGAAGGACTTGAGGCAACTAGGAACAAAGGATTCAACTGTTCTAGTTGCCTTTTTTATTTGTTTGTATCGTTTGTGTCGTTTCCACGCAGGAAATAAAATACCAATTTAATGCTATACTACATATGAATAACCTTACTTGAAGTTGAGGAAAAGAATCGTTCATGTACACCTGACAGGCTGATCACTTACGAAAGGACCTTTTGGGAAGAAAGGGGTATCAGTTATGATGAAACTAGTACTTATTCGGCATGGACAAAGTTTATGGAATCTCGAAAATAGGTTTACAGGATGGACAGATGTGGACTTATCCACGAATGGACTTCAAGAAGCAAGAGAAGCAGGAATGATCCTGAAGAAAAATGGATATGTGTTTGACGTAGGCTACACCTCTGTTTTAAAAAGAGCAATTCGTACCTTATGGATTGTTTTACATGAAATGGATCTCATGTGGATTCCTGTCCATAAAACATGGCAGTTAAATGAACGTCATTACGGGGCCTTGCAAGGTTTAAATAAGGCAGAAACGAGTCAAAAATATGGAGCAGATCAGGTTCAATTATGGAGAAGATCAACCGATGTACGCCCGCCTGCTCTGACAAAGGATGATGAGCGTTTTGAAGCCTCTCATCCAAAATATAAAGCGCTAAAGGAAGGGGAATTTCCTCTCACTGAAAATCTTGAGGATACCGAAAAACGAGTTTTAGCCTATTGGGATACGGAAATTGCCCCTACATTGAAAAAAGGCCAAAAGGTCATTATCTCCGCTCATGGAAATACGATTCGGGCCTTAATCAAATATTTAGATCAAATTTCGGCGGACGGTATTGTAAGCCTAAACATTCCGACTGGTATTCCGCTGGTATATGAATTGGATGATCAGTTAAACCCAATTAATCATTACTATTTAAGTATGGACGGCAAGGTTCCTGAAGGCCAAGTTCCCAAGCATATCGATATGCATTAACTGGATGATTTGGCATTGGAGTATCCCCTTTTCCACAATGAATTGTAGGGAGTGAAGGTAAGATGAAGATGCAACGCGGAAAATTTGAAGGATTACAGAGGTTATCGAACGATAAAGGAGTAATCGCTGCTTTAGCCATTG
Source organism: Brevibacillus sp. 7WMA2 (assembly GCF_010748895.1). Lineage (NCBI taxonomy): Bacteria > Bacillati > Bacillota > Bacilli > Caryophanales > Paenibacillaceae > Brevibacillus > Brevibacillus sp. 7WMA2. Next base: position 1,553,447 of record NZ_CP048799.1, on the reverse strand, counting down.
ACCAGAGGGGCTCTATGAAGAAAATGATTCAAAAAGTTAAAGGAGACTCATATCATATAGAACAGGTCAAGATTTTTAAAGAGGCTGTTTCCCGTGAATTAACTCCTTACGTTAGTGCGATCCTATTAGACCTAGAAACAGGAGAATACGGTATAAAAGCAAAGGATGATCGAGCAGGATTGTTACTTTCTTATGAGAAAACAGGATATGATGCTACGGAACCAGGACGTTTACCAGATGTGATAGAAGATTTGTCTGCTCTTCGAATTAAAGAACAAGGAGGAGATGCCGTTAAGATTTTAGTCTACTATGATCCTTGCGAACCTGCCGAGATTAATGAAAAGAAGCATGCATTCCTGGAAAGAGTAGGAGCGGAATGCAGAGCGGTAGATATACCGCTTTTTGTGGAGCCCATTGTTTATGATCAGCTTGTGGAAGACACAAAAAGCATCGAGTTTGCAAAAATAAAGCCTGCTAAAGTTAAGGCATCCATCCAAGAATTCTCGAAGCCACGTTACGGGATAGATGTATTAAAGGTAGAGGTTCCTGTTAACTTCAATTATGTTGAGGGATTTGCAGATGGAGAGCATGCTTATACGAAAGAGGAAGCTGCCAGACATTTTAAAGAAGCGTCAGACCTAGCTACCCTACCCTTTATCTATTTAAGTGCAGGCGTTACATCGGAATTATTCCGGAAAACCATTGAGTTCGCAATCGAAGCTGAGTCTGCCTTTTGCGGTGTACTTTGTGGACGGGCTACTTGGTTTGACGGCGTAGCTGCTTATGGAGAAGGAGACGAAGAGGGGTTGCGTCAGTGGCTACAAACCAAAGGGAAGTATAATATTGATCATTTAAACGAATTATTAGATAAAGCTTCTCCATGGTGGTCCATTTATGGAAAAGTAGAAGACATCCAAATTATAGATTAGTTCAGCTACTGCTTTGTGAGGAAAGTTAAACATAGATAGAATAAAAAAGAGTAAAACCAGTACATTGCATCCAAAACAGGAGTGTACTGGTTTTTTTGTCTTTGTACGTAGGAAAAAGCAGAGGATTGGGGAATCATGAGAACGATTACAAAAATACCTTGACGAAAATGATTACCTTATTTTAAAATTAAAACGAAAATAATTTTCATTATAGAACTGGGGAGAAGAAAATGAGCGGATTCTTTGAACATGCACAACGCTTTGGGAAATCATTCATGCTACCTATCGCTGTTCTTCCTGCAGCAGGTTTATTACTTGGTATTGGAGGAGCCCTGTCAAATCCCAATACATTGGTAGCGTATCCATTTTTAGATGTACCTTGGTTACAAGCCATTTTCACCATTATGAGTTCAGCCGGTTCTATTGTGTTTGCTAACCTAGCTATCATCTTCGCTGTTGGGATTGCAGTAGGTTTGGCTCGTTCTGATAAAGGAACCGCTGGATTAGCAGCAGTATTAGGATATTTAGTTATGAACGCCACTATTAACGCGATGCTCATTATTACGAGCAAGCTAGCAACTGAGAATTTGGCAGCCGTTGGTCAGGGAATGACGCTTGGTATTCAAACATTAGAAACTGGGGTTTTCGGAGGTGCTGTTGTTGGTGTTTTAACAGCCCTTCTGCATAATCGGTATAACAAGGTTGAACTGCCTCAATTTTTAGGATTCTTTGGTGGTTCACGTTTTATACCTATCATCACTTCATTTGCCTCTATTTTGCTGGGAGTAGCGATGTTTCTTGTATGGCCCCCTATTCAATCAGGAATTTTCAAGCTAGGTGGCCTCGTTGAATCAACAGGATACATTGGAACATTCTTCTATGGATTTATTCTTCGTCTACTAGGTCCTTTTGGCTTGCATCATATTTTCTACATGCCATTCTGGACGACAGGTCTTGGCGGTTCATTGGTTGTCAATGGAACATTGGTGGAAGGAACTCAGAAAATTTTCTTTGCCCAATTGGCTGATCCAAACACAACGCAGTTTTATATCGGAACGGCTCGTTTTATGTCAGGACGCTTTATCACCATGATGTTTGGACTACTAGGAGCGGTACTGGCCATGTATCAATGTGTGAAGCCAGAGAATCGCAAAAAAGTTGCCGGTCTACTGCTTTCGGCGGGTCTAACCTGCTTTTTGACAGGAATTACGGAACCGATCGAATTTTCATTCTTGTTCATCGCACCTGTTTTGTATGCTGTGCATGCATTCTTTGATGGTCTAGCGTTTATGATGGCTCATATTTTCCAGATTACGATTGGTCAAACCTTCTCTGGTGGCTTTATTGACTTTGTTCTGTTTGGAGTTCTCCAAGGTACTGCCAAAACAAACTGGTTATATGTTCCGATAATTGGTGTTTTCTGGTTCTTCTTGTACTACTTCACTTTCCGCTTTGCGATTAAGAAATTTAATATTAAAACTCCGGGACGTGAAACAGATCAGGGTTTACATGAGGCTGAAACGGATGGAGCACAAACAAGCCGTGCCGTTACTATTATTGAAGCCTTAGGTGGAAGCGAAAATATTAAAGATGTGGATTGCTGCGCGACTCGCTTACGTATGACCGTTTTTGACGGTGAAAAAGTGTCTGAAGCAGAGCTGAAGAAGACAGGAGCAAAAGGTGTCATTTTGAAGGGAAACGGCGTTCAAGTTATTTATGGACCACATGTGACTATCATTAAAAATGAAATTGAAGAAACATTGGGAGTGTAGGTACCGTGAATGAGATTACAAATGAAGTAATAAAAGAACAAATTAAGCATGGCTTGGTAGTATCATGTCAGGCTTTGCCTGATGAACCCTTGCACAGCGCTTTTATCATGGGGAGAATGGCACGGGCAGCTGAGGAAGGCGGTGCCGTTGGTATTCGTGCCAATACGCGGGAAGATATTGCAGAAATTAAAAAGCAGGTCAAGCTACCAATTATGGGAATCGTCAAACGTGATTACGACGATTCAGAAATTTATATCACCCCAACGATGAAAGAAATAGATGAGCTAGTCGAGACAGGCTGCGAAATTATTGCGCTAGATGCGACTGATCGAATCCGACCAGCCGGGAAAACACTAGAACGATTTGTTCAGGAAGTAAAAGAGAAATACCCGTCCCAATTGCTTATGGCGGACGTTGCTACCTTGGCAGAAGCGAAAAAGGCAGAGGAGCTTGGTTTTGATTTTGTCTCTACTACTCTCGTAGGCTACACCCCTCAGAGTATCGGGCAAAGGCTGTACGATAACGATTTTTCCCTTTTGCAAGAAATACTTGCATGTATTTCTGTGCCAGTCATTGCGGAGGGAAATATCTTGACTCCTGATATGGCTAAGCGCTGCCTAGAGCTAGGAGTTTATGCTGTAGTTGTAGGAGGGGCCATCACGCGTCCACAGCAGATTACAAAGCGTTTTGTTGATCAGCTTGCGAAAGCATAATAATCACTCTATCTCTCTATTAGTAAGAGAAAGGCAGATGTAGAGTCTAAAAAGAAGGCTTCGCCAATTGGTGAAGGCCTTCTTTTTTTCAAAGATTATCCTTGTTTATGCTGATAAAGAACACGCAATGTTTCTTGGCGTTTTGCCAATAATTCAGCATCCTCGGCTAACAGCATCGAAATGACATCAATGATGAAATAGAATGCAAGCTGGCTTTGCACCAATTGTAATTCATCACTTCGTCGAAGGTTGGATGTGAACAGGACTATATCAGAGGTATCGGTGAGGGGCGTGTGATTATAGTTTGTGATGCTAATGACAGTGGCTTCATGCGACTTAGCTTCCCTAGCAGCATCAATGACTTCACGTGTCAGCCCCGTATTTGACAGGCAAATGACCAAATCATTGCTGGTTAAAAGCGAAGCATCCATCAGCATCATATGAGGATCAATAATCGCATCGACCAGCAAGCCAAACCGTACCAATCTGTTTTTCATCTCCAAAGAGGTCAAGCCTGAGCTGCCGATCCCATAGATGTGAATAACCCGTGAGTTTATAATCAATTGAACAATCTGTTTGATAATCGCTGGATCAATCATTTCAATCGTAGACTGGATGATCTGCAAATAGGTATTTCCTACTTGAGCAAATGTATTTTCACTTGTTTCTGTAGGAGCAACCTCACGACTTAACATGATTTTAAATTCGACAAAATTATTACAGCCAATCTTCTTACAAAACCGTGTGATGGTCGAAGTGGATGTTTCTACTTTCTGTGCTAATTCTTTAATATTAATATTTAACATCAAATCCTTATGCTTCCGGATGTACTCTGCAATTTCTTTTTCCTTAGAAGATAACAGGTGAAAATTAATTTGAATACGTTCGAAGACTCCTGCTGTAGACAAAAGCCGGGCACCTTCCTCTCATGCATGAAATACTTTCATTATACTGTTTGATTTACATTTGGACAAAACATATTAACTAGGGATTGTCTTGCAGAAGGAACATTTTTTTCGATTCTAGTAGCAAAAGATGTTTGTTATCAAGGAACCTTTTCTTATTTGGAGATGTTTCTGCTATCATAGGTACGAAAGTAAAACCGGATAGAGTAAATTAACATGCAAAAGGAAGGAACAGTGCAATGAGCTTTCAGTTAAATCGAAGGATCATTAAAACCTTGTGCGGTCAGGTCTCTTACGAAAAAGGTGACGTATATTATCGAACGGGCAAGGTGATGATTACGCATTATGACCCAGATCAACAAAGCTATCAAGCAACGGTAAATGCGGGGAGTGGTTACCAGGTTACTGTTAGAGTAGACCGAGAGGAAGTGAGTGCGGAATGCACTTGTCCTACCCTTTCTTCGTACGATAAATTTTGTCAGCATATTGCTGCTGTATTGTTAAGTATACGGGATAGTGATCAGGATAGTAGCGGACTATTTAATAATCGTATCAATGCTAGTCAGATACAGGCTAGAGAGGGGATAGCTGAGGGGCGCGAGTATACCAGAGCAAAATTTGCCGATTCTATGGAGCGGTCTACAATGTTCTCTGATCCAGATGCACAAATGGCAAAACATATGCTGAGGATATTTAGCCGCCAATCGTTGCGTCCAAGCTGTACACGTACACCCCTAGATACACGGGAGGTTCTTGATGTTGAGTTTATTTGTAGACCCTTCCATTATGGTTATGGTAGGTACATGTTTGGTCTAGAGCTTAAATTAGGGCCAAAACGACTCTATGTGGTTAAACAAATAAGAGAATTTCTTGACCGAATGGATCGTCGTGAAGGGGTTATATTCTCGAAACACTTTGCCTATGATCCTGAGCTTCATAGCTTTCAAAAAGAAAATGATGAGGTTCTTCAGCAATTAGTCCAAATTAGTAAAAACGAAAGAATGTTTCAAGATACATGGAATATTTCCGTCCATGCTAATAGGAAGAGCGATGATCGAATGCTTTTGATTCCTCCTTTTTCCTGGGAGCCTCTTCTAGCTCTGCTAATGAAGGCCCCATTGGTAAAGCTTGAGCAGGGAGATCGTCTACTTGATGGTATCCATTTATCCGATGGGCCATTGCCTCTGGAATTTGAATTCGACCAAGCGCAGTCTACAGGCTATCAGTTGGATATTCGGGGCTTAGATAAGCTCACCATCATGGAATCATATGAAGTAGTCCTCTCAGATGGAAAGCTTATCAAGCTCCAGCAGGAACAGTGCAAGCGTCTCCTTGAACTAAAAAGAATGCTTGATCCATCTCACAGGAATCAAGTTCAGATTCAGCCCGAGCAAATGGAACCTTTTATGGAAAAGGTTATACCTGGTCTGATAAAGCTAGGAAGTGTGCATATTGCTCAAGCTGTTTCTGAGAAAATCGTACAAACACCGTTACAGGCAAGGCTATACCTAGACCGAGTGAGAGATCGATTGCTTGCAGGTCTTGAATTTCAATATGGCGATATTATCATCAACCCTTTGGAGACTACTAGCCGGAAGAGAGATACTGATCCGATTCTCATGAGGGATGGTGATCAGGAGCGACGCATTCTGGAGCTTATGGAAAACAGCTCCTTTGTCCAGACGGAAGCAGGATATTTTATGGATGATGAAGAGGCAGAATATGAATTTTTATACCATGTCATTCCCGTGCTAGAGAAGCTCTTAAAGGTATATGCAACCACAGCAGTAAAAGTAAGACTTCACACTGGGCATACTCCTCCTAAGATAACAGTAGATGTAGATGAGCGAATGCAATGGCTTGAATTTAATTTTGATATGGCTGGAATACCTGATTCAGATATTCGAAAGCTACTGAAATCGATTGAAGAGAAGCGAAAATACTATCGATTGCCTAATGGAGCATTATTACCGTTGGAGAGTGTGGAGTTCCAGGAGGTTTCCCTCTTTATAAATGAGCTAGGCATACGAAAAGAGGAGTGGAAGGAAGCGAATCTACGCCTTCCATTAGTCCGTGGACTTCATTTGATTGATTCACATGAAAGGGGCAAGAACGTCAAGCTGGGCAAATCGCTTCGACGTCTTTTAGAAAATATCCGAAATCCTGACAATCTGGATTTTCCTGTACCCGAAAGCTTAGCTCATGTACTTCGAGACTACCAGATATATGGATTTCAATGGATGAAAACGTTAGCGCACTATCGTTTTGGCGGTATTCTAGCAGATGATATGGGACTGGGCAAAACATTGCAAAGCATCGCTTTTATCGTGTCCGTGCTACCAGAGATCCGAGAACAGGGAATGCCAGCGTTAATTGTCTGCCCAGCTTCTTTGGTCTACAACTGGCGCAATGAGCTGAAAAGATTTGCACCCGAGATTCAGACAGTCATCGCTGATGGTAGCAGAGTGGAGCGCACTAGCATCATACGAGAAGCATCAGGGGTAGATGTTATCATTACCTCTTACCCACTACTGCGTAGGGATATCGATTTGTATGCTGCCTCGATGTTTCATACTCTTATTTTGGACGAGGCACAGGCTTTCAAAAATTACGTTACTCAAACGGCACAGGCAGTAAAGGAAATTCAGGCCAAGTATCGCTTTGCTCTTACTGGAACACCTGTGGAAAACAAATTGGAGGAATTGTGGTCGATCTTTGACGCCGTGTTCCCAGAACTCTTTCAGAATAGAAAGGCGTTCCATAATGTAACGCAAGAAGTGGTAGCTAAAAAGATTCGACCGTTTATATTACGCCGCGTGAAAACCGATGTATTAAAGGAACTCCCCGAAAAGATTGAATCACTGCAAGCGTCTGCGCTTCTACCAGATCAGAAAAAATTATATGTCGCCTATCTGGCAAAATTACAGGAGGAGACATTAAAACATTTGGATGAGGATGACTTTCAGAAAAACAAGATTAAAATTCTAGCTGGTTTGACTCGGCTCCGCCAGATATGCTGTCATCCTGCTCTGTTTGTCGAGGACTACGCAGGAAGCTCCGCCAAGCTTGAACAATTGCTAGAGGTTATTCAAGAGTGCCTAAGCGCTGGGAAACGAATACTGGTGTTTTCTCAATTTACCCAGATGCTTGGATTAATTGGTCGTGAGCTAGGGTATTTGGGGGTACCGTACTTTTATTTGGATGGGAGTACACCCGCTGCTGAACGGGTTGAGCTGTGTAACAGATTTAATGAAGGGGAGCGAGAATTGTTTCTTCTTTCCTTAAAAGCAGGTGGTACTGGTTTGAACCTGACCGGGGCAGACACGGTTATTCTCTATGATCTATGGTGGAACCCGGCTGTAGAACAGCAAGCAGCTGACCGTGCCCATCGAATAGGACAGAAAAACGTAGTGCAGGTTCTACGTCTGGTCACTCAAGGCACAGTGGAAGAGAAAATGTACGAGCTTCAGCAGAAAAAGAAAAATCTAATTGAGGAAGTAATTCAGCCAGGTCATGAAGCTTTATCTACTTTAACGGAGCAGGAAATCAGGGAGATTTTGATGATTTGATGAAATATGTATACACGAAGAGGATTTGTGTTTTACAAACTATCAATGATACGGACTTCTAGAAACACTCCGTATCATTGATATTGATATGAGAAAAAATAGAAATGATGAAAACACCTATTTTACATATAAAGAATTATAATATAAGATTATATAAATTCCAAATGTTACATGCTCATTTAGTAGACTATTGTCAATAGCGACATACAATATGTAAAGATAGAATGAATGAAGATCATACAAATATAAAACAGTCATAATGAAATATTGGAGGAATCAAATGTCAGACAAGAAAGCATACGTAAACGTTGAACTATTAAAACCACTGCAACTCATTCCAACTAACTTAACATGTATTCAATGTGAAGCAAATGCCTCTTACATTCAGTGTGCGATTCCTAATCGAGAAAGCAAAGACATTCAAATAATAGCTAGATCAACGTATTGTAAAAATCATGTAGGATCAATAGCAACAAAGCGAGATATACCAATAGCAAGCACTGATGAAGAACTCAAAAATTTACGAGTAAATGGCGACTATGATGAACTATGGAAGAAACTACTGAGCTGATGATAATCGTTTCTAGTCGAGTGTAGGCACACGATAGACCTGGGGGTGAATGGGTGATGATGCTTAGAGAGGCTCTTGTATCGGAAGCAGAGGAACTAAGCCAACTTGCTCTAGATTCTAAGGCAACATGGGATTATGACGCGGCGTTTATTTTAGCTTGTAAAGAGGACTTAACCATAAACCAAGCATACATAGAAAAAAATCATGTTTATGTGCTAGAAAAGGAAGGCAGAGTCATTGGCTTTTTTTCATTTGTGAGGAAAGAGCTTGATAGCCTCGATTTCCTTTACATGCATCGGGACTATAAGGGGCAGGGATACGGTAGCATTTTATGGAGCTTTGTAAAAGAAAAAGCAATTGAATTAGGAATAGACAAATTTACGATTGACAGCGATCCTCATGCAAAAGGATTTTATTTAAAAATGGGAGCTAGACAAATAGGAGAAATACCTTCTACTGTGTGGAAAGATAGGATGCTGCCATTATTGCAGTATGAGCTCTAAGCTTTTGAATAGATGATGTAACAACGGGAAACGGGAAACGATTGTGTAAAAATACTATATGATGCTTACACGACATGCTACATCTAGATCAAAACCAGTACCAGTATCAGTTAATCGCTAAGTCTAACGGGGAGCCTAAAAAGGACTTCCCTTAAAATCTATATAGTAACTGGTACAGTATTTTGTTTCATGTTAAATACGATAAGGCAAATCTATAGTGTGCAGTGACCTCTTAGGGAGAAACTGATCAAAAACGATTTGAGGCAACAGTAACGCACCATTTCTAGAATAGAAATGAAGTGCTTTAGTTTTGGCGCGCACATTACGGAAAAAAAATCTGTCGATACGGCAGATTTTTTTTATAACAAACAAAGCACGCAAACATAAGCCCTGTAAAGTACCTAAAATTCAGTAGATTTTGGTGGCATCCAAGGGCAATGTTTGGACATGCTTTAAAAAAGCCGTAACACGCTGATCATCATCCTGAGGATAGGTATAGTGCAAGTGATCTGCTACATATTTTGCTGTACTTCGAAATAATTCCCCCATCGTAAAGAGCGCTTTCCATGTACCTTCGTAGCTCCCATCGGCATAGGTGGATAGAAGGGATTCTCAGCATTGCTCTGAAAGATATTTCTCTTTGCTATTTTTTCCTACACTAATTGAAAAGTTCGTTTGGATACCAACCTTCCACTCCAGCATTGTCAACAGCATCGGCCTCACATATCTGTTAAGGTGGTCCTGGGCGTAAAGAATTTCTCTTCTCCATAATCCTTTTGCTACATAAGTAGAGACCCACCAGAATTCATTGCAGCAATCTGCAAAAAATGCAGCTGACGGACGCTTTACCCAATAATCTACATCGGTCACTAGATAGCTAATATCAAATCCTGAAACAGGTCCTTTGGCACATTTGGATTCGTCCGTGATCCTTCTAGCGTTACTGCACGAATGCCCCTTTCCAATATATCTCGGGAATAAACTGATTTGTCTGTTAGCTTATTATAAAACTGTAGGAAACGCGGACTCTGTTTTCATGGTTGTCTTCTGCTAGGAGGGGGGAGTAGCATTTACCATAAAGCTCGGATGAGACTTTTTGAACACGTGTTACAAGCATAAAAAAATGAACGGGTGTCTCGCTAACAATTTATAATACTGCTAAACCACAGCCGATCCTGACGTAAGATATGATGAGGACAAAAAAAGAAACGGACATGTTACCCGTTTCTAATCTTCTGGAGTGCGGTCAAGAAAAAGCTTAGTGACGGAAGTATACTCTCCTTTTTCTACCTCATCAGCGCTCGCTTTTTCTTCAAGTGGATCATGACCGTTCATACTTGGAGCTATTGTTGGTTCTTCCTTTGAGGAACGTTTTCTTGAGTCCATTATAATCACCACCCTACGGATTTGATCTTTCTAACATGTAGCTGCTTATGTCCTAGGTTTTACTAATTCTTAAAAACCTATCCAATGGCCGATTTTTATTTTATTATATTGGACGGTGTTGCCCTTTCAGCGGTGTTATGCTGCCTTCCTAAAGCCATCGGAAAAATGTAAGTTATTCCTCATAAGGGCAGTTTCTTCAATAACGATATGAAAAGTACAATAGTTTCACAAATGATTAGGCTACAGGCTCCTGCCCATTAATGCCCATTTTGCATTCCGATAAATAGGCAATTGCATAGGATAAAAGAAAAATATAGAAATCTCGGGAGGAGAATGAGTATGTACCCTAGACCATGCAATTACTATCAATGGAATAATCCAAGTTATAACCATAATTGGGGTTATAATTGGTATCCGAATTATTACAATTGGAATAACAACGGGAATCCTTATTATAGAAGCATCCTTTTAAAAGATTATGGATCAAAACCATTTGTAGTGAATATTGCGAAAGCTGCTAAGCAAAACAATACTTACCGCACCGCTTTATGGACAGGGAAGCACTTCCAAGTGACGCTGATGAGTATTAATGTTGGAGATGACATTGGTTTAGAAGTCCATCCGAATACTGATCAATTCATACGCATTGAAGAAGGCCAGGGACTTGTTCAAATGGGGAATAGCAAAGATAAATTAGACTTTCAAAAAATGGCCTATGATGGTTATGCAATTATGATACCAGCTGGAACATGGCACAATGTAACCAATACGGGGAATAAGCCACTGAAAATTTACGTTATCTATGCTCCGCCTGAGCATCCATATGGTACTGTTCATAAAACAAAGGCAGATGCCATGTCTGCAGAAGGGGGTCAATAGATAAATACTGTAATACAAGAACAGCCTTAAGGGGGTTTTTGTATTTGATTGAAAGGCTAATCAAATAGAATCCGACAAACAAAAATAGGGATAAAATGCCGTACGGTTGACCACGATCCTTTAGAGAGATAGAAAATGTTTACCGCAATATTGGTATGAAAACAAGGCTGCTATTCAACATTTTGATGATTTGGCGGGGCGATAGACTACCAGCGAGATAAGAAAACAGATACGGGAGTTTTCCACATTTTGGTCAGTGATGAAATCGAACAATATTACGAACTATTTAAAAAAGTCGGGGTTTATTCTCGACTTTTTTATCAAAGTCCGTTGAACGCGATCGTTTTGCAGAAAGAGAAAAGAGACATTACGAGACTAGAAAGAAGTGTAATGGACATAAATTCAGGAAACGACTTTTTCTTTTACCAATCAACTTCAAGACACGTAAATGAATATAATAAGGGTTGTTGGCAAGTTGTTGACCAAATTCGTCAACAAGTATTACAAAACATCATAACGCTATTAAAAGTAAGTGTAAAAACTCATCTCTAATCACAAATAATACACGATAACCGAGCGGCAAATCAACTGCACCTCCCTCTGAGGAGGTATGTTTTACATGATAGAATATACAGTAGGTGAACCTTACAAATTTGTTATATTTGCGTAAGGTTATTCGATAGTTAAAATAGAAGGTAGATGCAATAATAGTAGCATAAGAAATCAGTTGAGGTGAATGTTATGAAAGGAAATCATATTTTATCTTCTTTATGCTACTTAAGTGTCTTTTTTGCTCCATTTTTATTACCGATTATTGTTTATTTCGTAGGTGACCATGCGGTTAAAGTTCATGCTAAAAAAGCGCTGTGGACGCATCTTATTCCGTATGTAACCCTAGTTATTGGCCTTGTAGTATCAGGAACCATTGGCTTGAATCAAGGAACAGAGACAGCAGTGGGATTTAGTATCATCGCTACCTATGGTATTACTGCAATTGTAATGATTTACTATTTCATTTGGAATATTGTAAAAGGTGTAAAGGTATTAAATGAAATGTAATAGTACTAACATAATATATGATCGCTTGTTTCGTTTAGCAATACCGTGTAGATAGAATCTATACGGTTTTTTTATCTTGTTGTAATAAAACAATAAGATCGTCCGTCTAATTTGTGTATTAATTAAATTGGAGTGAAGAAATGTGAAGTGCAACCATGAGGTCGAACGCTTATTTGTTCAATACAAAAATGATATTTACAATTACCTTGTCTATTACACAGGAAGCACGGATGTCGAGGTAGCCTGACCTGTTTCGAATAGGGGAAGTGATAGAGAACATTGTTTCCAATGCCATAAAGCATACATCGAGTGGAGATAGCATCAGACCTGAAGCTTTTTTAACAAATGAGTCATTAACCATAAAAATAACTGACTCAGGAACTGGTTTTGAAAAACAAGAGTTATCTACTATTTTTAGAAAATATGATAAGGGTAGCAACAGTGACATGCATCAATCAAGTGTTGGGCTTGGCTTGTACATATGTCAATTGATTGTGGGAAAACATGAAGGAGCAATGAAGGCCTATAATTACAGTGAGTCTGGCGGTGCTATTATAGAATTTACGATCCCAGTGTAAGAAAAGCGCAACTGACAAATCCTCCGTAGTAGAATTTGTAGATGCTAGCAAGGCATTTTATGAAATGCTTTATTTACAAAAAGAAAGAGGGTAAAAAGGGATGGTATTAACCAGCCCCCTTACCTCTTTTTTTGTGTGATAGGCTAGAAGCCCTTATACTGAGGTTCCTCTTGTTCTAACTGTTGAACACGAGATTCCAGTTGGTCAATAATGGTTTGTGCTTGCTCTGCAGATTTTGTAAAAGCTTGCTTTGCTTGTTTATTTTGTGTACTTAATGCAAAGGTTTCTAAATCGGCCTGTGCACCTTTTAAGCTAGCCAGGGTTTGTTTTACTGAAGAAGCTACTGTCATCGATATCACCTCCTGATTTAGTATGTCTCTAACTCTTTGGTTTAAATACAACTGCGCCTAAAAAACCAAAAATAATGGCTGCCGAAATACCTGCACTGGTTACTTCAAAAATGCCCGTAATAATCCCGACAATACCATCCCGTTGCATTTCTTCCAAAGCCCCATGTACTAGAGCATTCCCGAAACTTGTAATAGGGACCGTAACACCGGCTCCGGCCCATTTGATTAACGGTTCATACCAACCTAGTCCATCCATAATAGCTCCAACTACCACTAGGGTAGACATGGTATGAGCAGGTGTTAATTTGGCAACATCCATCAATAATTGACCGATGACACAGATGATGCCTCCAACAATAAATGCCCAAATAAAGATGCTCACTCATTTCCCCCCCCTCTCAATAGCTACAGCGTGTGCTACACAAGGAATCGATTCATTTTGTTGAAAGCTGAGCGGCGATAATAGGGCGCCTGTTGCTATAACCAAAATTCGGTTCCATTCCCCATTAGCTAACCGGTTTAGCAAATGACCATATGTAACAGTGGCACAGCATGCACAGCCGCTACCCCCAGAGAAAACCTCCTGATTGTCGTGATAAATTAATAATCCACAATCTGTAAAGGCTTCGTCTCGAATGGAAAATCCATGCTTTTTCAAGAGTTTTCCTGCGATCGAATGGCCAAGTTTTCCAAGGTCGCCCGTAACGATCAAATCATAATAATCAGGCCCAATCTGCATATCTCGAAAATGAGCTTGAATGGTATCTACTGCCGCGGGGGCCATAGCCGCCCCCATATTTTGGGGATCAGTTAGTCCCATATCAACAACTTTACCAATCGTAGCAGAGGAAACCCTCGGACCTGTTCCTTGAGGTGCAACCACGGCCGCTGCGGCACCGGTTACCGTCCACTGTGAAGTGGGAGGCTTTTGTGCACCATACTCTGTGGGATAACGATACTGTTTCTCAGCAGTTGAATTATGGCTGCAAGTACCCGTAAGTACATAATTAGCTGCCCTGCTATCTATCAATTGAGCTGCTAAAGCTAATCCTTCCATAGAGGTTGAACAAGCACCAAATATCCCTAGATAAGGTACCCCAATCGTACGTGCTGAAAAGCTTGAGGAGATGATTTGGTTCATTAAGTCCCCTGTAATGAGGTAATTGATATCTCCTTTTTGCAAGCTAGCTCGTTTGACAGCGAGGTCAAAAGCTTCTTCCATCATCATTTTTTCAGCCTTTTCAAAGCTGTCTTGCTCCAGCCAGGTATCACTATGAAGAATATCAAAATCATTCGCAATTTTTCCTTGTGCTTCAAAAGGCCCACCAACTGTTGCCGTGGATAAAATCGTTGGTTTGCTTGGAAAAATCCATGATTGATGTCCCTTTAACATCTCAAGATCCTCCTACCGCAAAAGTAAAAAACCATTTTATTAACGCGATGAAAAATGCGGCAACTACACCAAAAACGATAACTGAGCCTGCTAATTTAAACATGTTGCCGCCCACACCAAGTACATATCCTTCACTTTTGTGTTCAATAGCTGCTGAAGCAATCGAATTGGCAAAACCGGTAACAGGCACAGCGGTTCCCGCACCTCCAAATTGTGCAATCTTGTCGTAAACGCCAAAACCAGTTAGGAGAACAGAAATGGCGATTAGGACAGCAGAGGTTGGGTTTCCAGCGCTTTTTTCATCAAAGTGAAAAAAGTGAATGAAAAAGGTTTGAATAAATTGTCCAAATAAACAAATCAAACCACCAACCCAAAAAGCCCGAATGGTATTTTTAAGCACAGGTCGTGGAGGTTCTAACGCTTTTGCAAAGGCTTGATATTCGATTTGAGTTGCGGTTAATTTACTGTTTTTTGTAGCCATTGTTAACTCCTTTATTGATGTAGTCAAAGTTAATTTGGAATACAAAGCCAGTTTTTATACCTTACTTTTATATATAAAAATCAACAAAGTAACACAATCTAAATACATAGAAGGATTAGATGTTACTAGGGAGGATATTTATGCCTGAATTCTGGGAGATTGTTTTTAGATCAATCGTTACGCTTTTTACTTTATTGTTCTTAACCCGTTTAATGGGAAAACGCCAAATTGCCCAAGCCACTTTTTTTGAATATATTGTAGGTGTTACGATTGGCTCCATTGCGGGATTCATTTCAGCTGACGTCGATGACAGGTTTTTGAACGGATTCGTTAGCATGATCATTTGGGCCCTTATTCCATTTCTTTTCAGTTATCTATCGGTCAAAAGTAAGACAGTGAGCGATATAGTTGAAGGAAATGCTCGTGTACTGATCAAAGATGGAAAAATTATGGAGGACAATCTCAAGAAAGAGAATTATACAGGTGAGGAATTGTTAGAACAATTGCGCCTAAAAGATGTATTCTCGATTGCAGATGTTGAGTATGCGCTATTAGAGCAGAATGGTCAGATTAGTGTCCTGCTCAAAAAAGAAAATCAACCGCTTACTGCCAAAGATCTGAATATCCAAGGAGCTCCAAGCCGAGAGCCTCAGACGGTCATTTTGGATGGGAATGTCATGTTAGGGCCTTTAGCAACCACAGGATTGTCGAAAAGATGGCTCCACACAACTCTCAATAAGATGGGAATACCATTGGAAAACGTTTATATAGGACAAGTAGACAGTTATGGGCAATTGAATGTAGATTTATATGATGACCAGATTACTGTACCAGTCCCTCAGGAAAAACCATTGACGTTGTCTACGTTGAAAAAATGCCAAGCAGATTTGGAGACTTTTTCACTTGAAACAAAAAATAACATGGCTAAAAAGGAATATGAAAAGGGGGCTCAAAGCTTAAAAAAAATAATAGAAGAGGTAAAACCTTTTTTACAGAGCTAACAAGAGATCGATACAGAAGCCTTTATAATAGAAACCTTGTCCAGACAAGTTACTAAAATTATCAAGAGGCTAATGCTTAGGCTACATGACAGGAACTTGGTAATGGCAGGGGGAAATTTGATTGGGAAGGTAAGCTATCCTTAATTGGATAGCTTTTTTGCCTTTCTATTACATTCATGGAAAGATAGAAACGAAGAGTGCATAAAATGAGAAAGAAAGAAATTTTGGTATAAATTAAATAACATAATTAACATTATGTGAACAAACAACTGGACCGATTACTACTAAACTACAAACATTACGTAAATATTTTACAAAGTTCTTACAAACCTATCACAAATTCACCATTACCTTGCCATGTTCCACCAAATCGTGTTACACTCACAAACAATTACAACTGATTTATAGCCATGTTACGGTGTTTGATTTCAGGATCAGACTTAAAAGGGAAGTTCGGTGAAAATCCGATGCGGTCCCGCCACTGTAAATGAGGAGCAACATCCGATACACCACTGTTCGCTTTTGCAGAGAATGGGAAGGGAGGATGCTTGCGAGGATTCATGAGCCAGGAGACCTGCCGTAAGATGCAACACTCCCACGAGGATGGGCAGGTGTTTGGGTAGGTCGTATGATGATAGTGTACATACACCTATAGGAATTGATATGTCCAAAAACCCAAGCATCTGTCTCCTTTTGGAACGGATGCTTTTTTGTGCGAATC
The DNA here is from genome assembly GCF_010748895.1 of Brevibacillus sp. 7WMA2. NCBI lineage: Bacteria > Bacillati > Bacillota > Bacilli > Caryophanales > Paenibacillaceae > Brevibacillus > Brevibacillus sp. 7WMA2. Next base: position 1,536,637 of record NZ_CP048799.1, on the reverse strand, counting down.
TTTAAGGAATAACATGTTAGCGGGGCGTAGAGGTCCAATTACGGTGCCACCTGCACTTGAAGCTTGGGTGATCACCGAGTTAGTAATTTCATTTCGTTACTTTGTTTTACATAGGGGGGAGAAGCATGCAACAAACCGCCACGACAGCCCCAAGGTCAGTAAACAGCATCGGTACGCAATATACAAAAAATTGGATAGCGAAATTGATGGGAAGCGGCGTGGTATTATTTTTATCGCTGACGGTTGCAATCATGCTGGGACCAGTACAAATAGACCCAGTTATCGTTTGGAAGGTCATAGGCTCACATGTTCCTTTTGTACAACAATGGGTAGGGACAGACGTGTCTAACGCGCAGATGCATATTGTTTGGGATATTCGACTGCCACGTGTTTTATTATCTGCGGTTGTAGGTGCCGGGCTGTCTATTGTTGGGATAGCCATTCAGGCATTGATTCGTAATCCTTTAGCTGATCCATATATCTTAGGCGTATCATCAGGGGCATCGGTGGGAGCAACAGCAGTGCTGTTATTTGGTAGTTTGGGAGTATTTGGTTCGTATGCGCTTTCTTTAGCGGCCTTTTTAGGTGCTTTGGCTTCCGTTATATTGGTGTTTCTTTTGTCTTTGGTAGGCGGAAGGGTGCAGCTAATACGTCTGTTGTTAGCTGGAATAGCTGTGTCTATTATGTTGTCAGCGCTTACTAGTTTTTTTATTATGCTGGCACCAAGAGCGGAAAGCCTTTCAAGTGTGCTGTACTGGATGATGGGAAGCTTCACTCGTGCCAAGTGGGAGTCACTTGTATTGCCAACGATTGCAGTACTTGCTTTCTTTATATTTTTATGGGTAAATGCACGCAATCTAAATTTGTTGATCTTAGGGGAAGAAACCTCTACGCTACTTGGTCTACATCCAGAAAATATGCGTAAGATTCTACTGATTACGATTTCTCTCGTTACAGGCTTACTGGTTGCTGTAAGCGGTAGCATTGGCTTTGTTGGTTTAATGTTACCCCATATCTTTCGCTTGTGGGTGGGTTCTGATCATAGGAGACTAATCCCACTTTGTGCCTGTGGTGGAGCGATTTTTATGATCTGGGCGGATGTATTAGCTAGACTAATCATTGCCCCTGAAGAATTGCCGATAGGAATAGTCACAGCGCTTTGCGGCGGTCCATTTTTTATCTGGATGCTACGTCGTCGGGCGTATACGTTTGGAGGAAGCTAATGTGCCCACAAAATTGGACGTAGACAAGCATGTTGAGTTAAAACAAGTTGGATATGAGATCCAAGGGACATGTATCTTGCAGGATATAGATTTACACGTACAAAAAGGAGAATTCGTGGGCTTGCTTGGCCCGAATGGTAGTGGTAAATCTACTCTCCTTAAGCAGGTATATCGGACTCTATTACCCACTACAGGCAGTATCTATTTACTGGAAAGAGAGCTTGGTCAATACCAACAGAAGCAATTAGCAAAAGAACTAAGTGCAGTGGTTCAAGAAACGCAGATTCAATTTGATTTTAGTGTATACGAGCTTGTACTGATGGGACGTTCTCCACACAAGAGTATGTGGGAGCAGGAGAATAAGCATGATTTAGCGTTAGTAGAGCAAGCTCTAGCTCAAGTTGGCCTACAGAACATGGGTGATCGGAGTTATCTGAGTTTATCTGGGGGAGAAAAGCAGCGCGTCTTATTAGCAAGAGCAATTGTACAAGAGACCGATCTGTTACTGCTGGATGAACCGACTAATCATTTGGACATCCATCATCAATTAGGGATGCTCAAATTACTGAAACAACAGCAGAAAAGCGTACTGGCCGCCTTACATGATTTAAATTTGGCCGCTATGTTCTGTGATCGTCTTTATATGCTAGAAAAAGGAGTTATCGTTTGCTCTGGAACTCCACAGGAAGTTCTTCGGCCTGAAATTTTAGAACGAGTGTACAAGATTCAAACAGAAGTAACCGTTCATCCAGTTACAGGAAGAGTGAACATTCATTATATGATCCCAGATCAGGTTATTTGTTGAATAAAGGAAAAGGTAGGAAAACAAGATGAACAAATATACTATGCAAAGCTCCACTACCAAGAAGCAAGGCCTTTTGTATAAAGGTCAAAAGATGATGATTACAATCTTTGCCGGTCTTTCATTACTAGTAAGTGGCTGTGGAAATGGGACGACTCCTCAGGCAGCTTCTACTAATTCACAGCCAGTAGCTGAGAAGATTCAAATTAAAAATGGAGAGCATACGTTAACCTTTGAACAAGCACCGAAGCGAGTAGTGAGTATGAATCAGCATGTGACCGAAATGCTACTAGCATTAGGTGTTGAAGACGTAATGGTCGGTACAGCTTATCCTGACGACGAAGTCTTGCCCGAATATAAGGCAAAATATGATCAAATCAAGCTTTTGTCTAAGCAATATCCTTCCTTAGAAGTCTTTCTAAGTGTAGAGCCTGACTTCGTTATTGGCAGAAGCTCTGCATTTACAGCAAAAGGAATTGGCAGTATAGAGGAGCTGCAAAAAATGGGTATCCCAGCTTATACCATTACAGGAACGATATCTAAACACCCTACAGTCGACGAGGTTTATGAGGATTTGATGCAATTAGGCAAGATTCTGCATGTAGAGGATCGTGCTAAGGATATTGTTGCTAAAATGAAAACGGATATTCAGGCCATTCAACAAAAGATAGGAAATATAGAAAAACCAGTCAAAGTATTGGTCTTTGATAGTGTTAATTCAGGTTTGTATACAACAGGAAATTCCTTAGAAACGCGTTTAATCGAAATGGCTGGCGGACAAAACGTTTTTGGTGATTTAGAAAAATCTTGGAGTGAAGTGAGCTGGGAAGAAGCCATAAAGCGAGCTCCCGATGTAATTGTAATTAATGATTATGATAAACCAAGTGCAGAAGAGAAGATCAAATATTTACTAGAAAACAAAGCACTTTCCGATATCCCTGCTATTAAGAATAAGCGATTTGTTAGCTTGCCACTTTCCGATGTATTTGAAGGTGTTCGAAATGTACGAGCGGTAGAAATACTTGCAAAAGGATTTTATCCAGAGAAGTTCTAATAGAAGATTTCATAAGGTAGCTTTTACAGAAGGCATATGCTGGGATATGGATTATCTTATCCTCGCATGTGCTTTTTTTATGGAGATAATGAAGAGGAATCGTCTTAGTTGTAGGTATAAATAAAAATACAATTATATTTGCAACCTTTTTGTAACCAAATCGGTCATAGAATGTGCATAGGTACATTCATGCGGATTGATACCAATTGCACCAGGAATCGTGTGGGAGAATTAGCGTAACAGATCCTATGAAAGGAGTTCTACATGGAAGAAAGAAGTATCTATCTTCCTTAGTTTACCTTGACATGGATTTATACTGACAAGGTATACTTTACATTCAAGACACATTGATAAAAACAAGCTAACAAAACCATTTCACAGCAACAAGCGAAAAGTTGTTTGATAACTCAAAGTCGATGATCTGAATATAAGCCAACTAAAATCCTTTTCGTAAAAGGAATCTGTTAACTGACACTCTCCCATACACTTTAACCGCCATGCTGCCACCACAGCTATGGCGGTTTTTTTTAAGACGTAAAAAATCTATTTATGGCCTCTATTGGGGACAAGGGAAGGTAAATTTGCTTTCACAGGGTACTGATTCCGTATGGAAATCAACTCTGATACCGTAATCATTTCAAAGCCGCGTTTTTTAAGCTCTGGCAAAATGATTTTCAAGGCATCTACCGTTTGCTGACGATCTCCGCCATGGTCATGAAATAAGATGATATCGCCATTTCGTACATTTTTCAGCACCTTGTTGACAATCTTTTGTACCCCTGGATTCGTCCAATCCTTAGTATCCTGATGCCAGGACCACATGACAACCAAGTAACCCATCTCTTTTGCGGCAGCCACAATTTTTTCGTTGTAACTACCACCAGGTGGACGAAATAGAGTAGGTACTACCCCTGTTGTTGTTTGAATCATGGATTGAGCAGACTCCAATTCGATTTTTAGTCGTTGTTTTGAAAGACGTCTCAAATCGGGATGGGTAAAGGTATGGTTTGCCAGCTCGTGATTTTGCTGTACCATCTGCTTAGCTAGCTTGGGATTTTTTTTAATGCGGTTACCGACTGTAAAAAAAGTGGATTTAACTCCATATTTCTGTAGTAGCTCTAAGATTTGAGGGGTGTAGGTTTCGTTTGGTCCATCATCAAAGGTTAGAGCAATGGCTTTTTTTTCTGTAGGCAAGTCCCAAATAGCTTCTCCCCGTTTTTCATAATAATCGCGGTTTTTTTGCCGGATCGTTACTTCATAAGAGGTAGGCTGCTCGATGAATAGCTTTTGTTCATCAAGAAGCGATTTTGCTTGTGTTGCTTGGGGAGTATCAGAGAAAGCTTGTATCGCTAGTAGGACTATGACAAAGAGCAGGAAGAATCTATCGCTGATTTTACGTAGCATGAAGGGCTCCTTTCTGATCCGCCTTTTCTTCTTGAACATCTTCGTGAATTTCTTACATAAACGTTAGTATGCGCTTTTTTTAGCAAAGCATGAGACATACAAGGAAGAAAGAAAAAAGCTCTGCCAGTAAGCAGAGCGTTTGGAACGATTTCTTATTTGTAGTCACCGATCAGATAATTATAGAATGGAGCATCTACATAAAAAGGATAGGAGGTAACTTTTACCTTAGGGTCAATCTTCTTAAAACCGTCAACAACTTGTGCGGATTTCTCGTTTAACGAGAAGGATTGAGCCACATAATTGTCTTTTTCCATATAGTTATTGGTAATCTGTTTATACCCATTCATTTCATTCAGCGAGAAGTAGAGTGGCTGCCACCAAGATGAAATAAGCAAACCAGTCTGATTTTCCTTATCTTTTTTTGCATACGTATGAATGATTTTGTCAAAGGCTTCTTTATCAGCTACAGATGTGAATTCAAAACTGATATCGTATTCTTTGGAGTAGGCGATGTATTTACCGTTATCAATTTTTACTACTTGATAATCAGGAGTGATGACAGGTTGACCCCATTCGGCTAAATAGATAAAAGCAGATGTTTTCCGCTCTAGTTGTACTTTTGCTACCAGTCCCTCACTTTTTAGCAAACCGATCAGTTGAATGGCATGCTGTATGTCACTATGACCATAGGTGAGTGAAAGAGCCGGGTCAAACCGTGGGGCGAATCGTTTATCCTTGAGATTATACCCTGTGACGATATCTTGTTTAAGTGCCTCGTCCACGATCTTTTGCAATTCTTCAGCTTTGATTAAATTGGTGGTTTTCCAGGAATGAGACACCTTATTATAAATATCCTCATCAGTTGTTAGACCTAGGAAATGCTTATACTCTCCTTTATATTCGAGTACTTTTCCGATCAATAAAGCTGCTACATCGGGCGAAACAGCTTGATTTTTGATAACGGTTTGAGCAAGAGATTCTGGGAGTAGCTTTGTATCGATTGCCACAGCAATCTCTTGCGCTGCCTTCATAGGAAGCTGACCTGTTTTATAGGAGAGGGCTACAGAAGCAAAGGCTTTTTTTATTTTCGCTTCCGGATACGTATAAGCTAATTCTTTCAGACCAGCAGCACGGACCGTATACGAGATGGCATCTTGAGCGGTTAAGGATTCATTTGGCTTTAGTGTAGTGGCATTAACGATCCCTTGTTCTTGCAGAGCACTAGCGGCTTGTGCTAAAGTAGAACCCTCTTTTACATCAGTAAATGAGATTTTGCTTTCTTTTGATGGTTGTAAAGCGAGTATAGTCGATAGAGCTTGTAGATAATCAGCGCGGGTTACCTGTTTTGAAAAGGTTACCTGATAATTGGTCTGTAAGAATTGGGCATATTCATTCAAATGAGGGGCAGTGACGGCCGAAGATGTCCCCTGAGTGGCAAGCAGTAAAGTCTCCTTGGCATAAACAGATGGAGAAGCTGTTAAAACACTTAAAGCTAAGACAAAAGCTAGTCCAGGCTTTTTCATTGGATGTAGGGTTCGTTTCATGTTAGTTTGACCTCCCAATTTAGATGAATTTTAACTGAACTAAACTTTTTACGAAAAAAGGTTTCGTTTGCTACTTGCCAGTAAAATCCATAAAATTACAATAAAAAGACGTTTTTATACTCATATTATAAAGGGATAGAAGAGCTTTTTAAAAGGATTATTTTTTCGGAATGTAAGTAAAATGCATTAAAAATTCTGTTTATTAATCAAAAAAAACAATTTAACTGGCTAAAATACGTACAATGTTTTGTTTTAGCTTGATTAAATTCGGATATTAAAATAAAATAAGATTGCACCGATCAATTGTTGATTTCTTTTTGGTAATGTTGTGTTTTGTGATATTCTGACAGACTACATATGAGTTAAGACAGAAAAAAACAACAGGGAGGTTTCTTATGCATAAGTGGGAAGCTATAGATGAAGCTAACAAATACATAAAGGAAAGAATAAATCAAACACCAACCATTGGATTGATTCTAGGATCGGGCTTAGGTGAATTAGCGGAAGAGTTAGCTGATGCCATTGTTATTCCTTATCAAGAAATTCCTCATTTTGTGATGTCGACAGTGGATTATCATGCAGGTAAACTTATTGTTGGCAAACTTGAAGGGAAGACGGTTGTTGCTATGCAAGGCCGCTTTCATTATTATGAGGGTCACAGTATCGAATCGGTAACATTTCCAATTCGAGTAATGAAAATGCTGGGGGTTGAGCAACTTATTTTAACTAACGCCAGTGGAGGCTTACATATCGACCAGCAGCCAGGGGATTTAATGCTAGTGACGGATCACATTAACTTAATGGGGATAAATCCGTTGATCGGGGCTAATGATGAGAGGCTGGGAGATCGCTTTCCTGATATGAGTGACACCTATTGTAAATCCTTAGCTCAGTTGGCAAGGCAGGTAGCGACACAGATAGGTGTACCTTTAAAAGAGGGTGTCTATGTGGCTTTTACAGGACCTTCCTTTGAAACGCCAGCTGAAGTCAGAATGGCACGAACAATAGGGGGAGATGCAGTAGGTATGTCAACAGTACCAGAGGTGATTGTAGCCAAGCATGCAGGTATTAAAGTGCTGACTATCTCATGCATTTGCAATTTAGCTGCTGGTATTCTGCCTCAACCTATTACGGCTGAAGAGGTTTATGAGGCAGCAGGACAAGCAAAAGAGAATTTTTCTAAGCTTCTACGAGGCATCGTGGAGAATATGTAAGTCACAAGGTTATAAGAGTAGGTATTAAATAAAAAACAGAGGTGTAAAGTCATCATGGATTTTCTTCGAGGCCTCCTTGGGGTAATTGCTGTTCTATTTATTGCATTCTTGTTTTGTAACAATAAGAAAGGGATTAGATGGCGTCCGATTGTTGGAGGATTAGCTATCCAGTTTCTGTTTGCATTCATTGTGTTAAAGTGGGAGGCAGGTCGAGCTGTACTAAGTAAGTTCACTGACGTAATGAACCATATTATTGGTTATGCGAATGAAGGGATCAAATTCCTTTTTGGCGGGCTGTACACTCCTGATTCTAAAATTACGTTTGTCGTAGCATTTAATGTTGTGCCAATGGTTATTTTTTTCGCAGCTCTGATTGCTGTTTTGTATTATGTAGGCGTTATGCAGCTATTTATCAAATACATTGGTGGCGGTATTTCTAAAATATTAGGTACGAGTAAAGCTGAGTCAATGTCAGCAGCGGCGAATATTTTCGTGGGTCAAACGGAAGCACCTTTAGTTATTCGTCCCTTTTTAAGCCAACTGACACGCTCAGAGCTGTTTGCTGTGCTAACAGGGGGACTTGCTTCTATAGCGGGAACAGTGCTTGCTTCCTACTCTTTACTAGGTATCCCAATGGAATATTTGCTTGCGGCGAGCTTTATGGCTGCTCCTGCTGGATTAGTTATAGCCAAGCTATTCTTCCCGGAGACGGAAAATATAAAAGACCGGGAAATAAAACTGGAAAAAAATGAATCAGCGAATATATTTGATGCAGCAGCACGCGGTGCAGGAGATGGCCTGTTTTTGGCGTTGAATGTGGGAGCCATGCTGTTGGCATTTGTAGCCTTGGTTGCTATGGTGAATGGCTTGCTTGGCTATATTGGAGGACTGTTTGGCCTGGAGATAACCTTGCAGGGGATTTTTGGTTATCTGTTCTCTCCTTTGGCTTTTGCAGTTGGAGTACCATGGAGTGAGGCTGTTCAAGCAGGTTCTTATATTGGCCAAAAAATCGTATTAAACGAATTTGTCGCTTATATTGATATGGCTAAAAACATGGCAAATTTGACACCTAAAACGGTAGCAATCCTGAGCTTTGCGCTTTGCGGATTTGCTAACTTTGGCTCTATGGCAATGCTGATTGGTGGGCTTGGTACACTTGTACCTGAGCGTCGAAGTGAAATTGCTCAGGTTGGCATGAAGGTTATCTTTGCCGGTACATTGGCTTCCTTGTTAAATGGTGCGATTGCTGGGATGTTCTTGTAAGGGGTAAAACCATAAAACGCAGTTCCTTACCTATGATGTAGGCAGGAGCTGCGTTTTCGTATGTAGTCACTTACTTCTACGACTACCTCTACCTCTACTCCTGCTTGGAAGTTTTAGGAAGAGGAAGGAGTTTCCTCGAAAGCGGTATCAATATCCTCATCGTCAATTTCGATATTATATCTACTTAAAAGCTGTCGCCATTCTACAGATAAGGGCTGGTCTGTGATCACTTTTGTAATGCCTTGAAAGTCAGTAATAAAAGTAAAGCCGGCTTTATCAATTTTAGTATGATCGAGCACTAGGATTTTTTGCTCTGAGTTTTTTAACATCAGTTTTCTAATTTCCGCTTCAAATTCGTTAGAATCTGTAGCGCCTCGTTGAAGATGAAGGCCGGTACAGGAAACGAAGGATGCATCGGCAAAATAATGAGAAAGGGCTCTAGTTGCTGAGTGGCTAACATATGAAAGGGAACGGCGTTGTAGAGTGCCACCCGTGGAAATTAGTTTTACGTGTTCAGCATCCGATAGCTCTAGCTCGACCTTAAATGAATTGGTGATAACCGTAAGATTCTGTTTATTTTTTATTTTTTTGGCAATATATAATGAAGTAGTGCTGGAATCAAGCATGATTGTATCGCCGCTTTTTATGAGCTGAGCGCATTTTTCTCCTAGTTTTTCCTTTACCTCGACATAATAGCTTTCACGTACCCAAAGTGGGAAATCAGAGCGTAGTCCATCTTCTAAAATAGCTCCTCCATATGTACGGACTAAAATGCCTTCCTTCTCTAATTTGTCTAAATCACGACGTATGGTCTCTTCAGAAACAGAGAATTGTTTACTAAGCTCTGTTACCATGACATTTCCTTGTTCAAATAGCATGCTCATGATTTTTTTGCGACGTTCGATTGCTAACATAATACCTCCCAAAACAATGATCTAATCCCAATCGACCTACAGGTATGTCTCTTGCCAAAAAGGATACCAAAAATAACGTTGTAAAAAAAGATAGAAAGAAAAGAAATTTGAATCATTATTTACAGAAATCCAGATGGAGTGTCGAAAAAGTTTTGACCAAAGGGCCGGAAGCAGTTGAAAATAAGTATACAGATTAGTAAAATCAAGGTATCAGTCAATAAAAATGTTAGATTATGTGGTTTTATGTGACTTTTGATTACTAGCAGAAAATTTTTTGTTTTTTTGCTATAACAAAGATAAGACAAATCGTAATCTTAAGTCATTCAAATTTGAATCGACTTATCAAATAGGGGGAGGCTCTCACATGGCGACGTTTATTCAATCGGTCCGTTTTGAAGACAATATTTTATTTATTTTAGATCAGACGAAACTTCCAACTTTGAAAGAATTTTTAGAAATAGACAACATAAAGGATGCCTGGGATGCCATTAAGGAGCTAAAGGTAAGAGGAGCTCCTGCGATTGGGATTGCTGCCGCTTATGGACTACTGTTGGGAATTCATGATGCACCTGAGGACTCCTTTGAAGCCTTCTACGATGCATTCACAAAGCATAAAGAGTACCTCGCGTCGTCACGACCTACAGCAGTTAACCTATTTTGGGCATTAAACCGTATGGAGCAACGAGCTTTGGCTGACCAGAACCTACCAGTGGCTGAAATTAAACAGCGTCTTGTTACAGAAGCGCATGCGATTCGTGATGAGGACGAAGAAACATGCCGAATGATTGGTGAACATGCATTGACGTTGTTTGAGGATGGCATGGGTGTGTTAACGCATTGTAATGCTGGTGGAATTGCTACGGCACGTTATGGCACAGCGCTTGCACCTATTTATTTAGCAAAAGAAAAAGGCTGGGATATCAGGGTATTTGCCGATGAGACTCGTCCCTTACTGCAAGGAGCTCGTCTGACAGCATGGGAATTACAGGAAGCGGGTATTGATGTTACGTTAATTACGGATAGCATGGCTGCAATGGTGATGTCTAAAGGCTGGGTACAGGCAGTTATCGTTGGATGCGATCGGGTTGCGGCTAATGGTGATGTAGCGAACAAAATTGGAACGTATGGTGTAGCACTACTGGCAAAGGCTCATGGCATTCCATTTTATGTAGCAGCCCCAATGTCTACAATTGACCTGGATACCGCTACGGGAGAGCAGATTCCGATTGAGGAGCGAGAAGCTGGTGAAATTATTGAAGGATTTGGCAAGCAAACGGCACCCAATGATGTCAAAGTCTTTAATCCTGCCTTTGATGTAACTCCACACGATTTAATAACAGCAATCATTACGGAGAAGGGTATTTTACGAGCTCCTTACGACAATGCATTGACAGAGCTGTTCCAGGTCACTGCAAAAAGCAACTAGATGGACCTACAGGAAACAAGGAGGACAAAACTAATCATGACCGAACCAGCGTACAAACAGATGACAGATGAAGCTAAAATCAAACAGGATATCTGTGAGATTGGGCGTAAAGTATATGCAAAAGGCTTTGGTGCGGCTAACGATGGAAATATTTCGGTTCGTCTTTCTGCCAACGAGATCTGGATCACACCAACCGGCGTAAGTAAAGGAGCTTTGCAGCCAGATATGCTGGTCAAAGTAAACCTCCAAGGGGAAGTATTAGAAGGAGAGCTTCAACCAACCTCTGAGATGAAAATGCACTTGAAAGTATACGAAATGCGTCCAGACATTGGCGGGATCGTTCATGTTCACCCTCCGTATGCTACAGCTTTTGCGATAGCAGGCATTCCTTTAGATTTTGCAACCCTGCCAGAATCGGTAGTGCTGCTTGGAACCATACCTTTAGCGAAATATGCGACTCCATCCACCCATGCTCTTCCTGAATCCATTGCGCCTCATATCATGAACCATCAGGGGGTTTTGCTAGAAAACCACGGGGCACTTACATGGGGAAAAGACCTGCAAACAGCCTACTATTTGATGGAATCGCTCGAATTTACTGCAAAAATTAATTGGATTGCAAAACAAATGAACGGAGCACGGGAGTTGTCAGTAGAACGGGTACAAGAGCTAGTAGCGTTACGAGAGAAAATGGGCTTAATAGGGGAGACACCAACAGGAGTCATTTGTCCACCAGGAGTCGATGTATGCTCTGTAAATAAACAAGCTATGTCTATGAAGGAACCACAACCACTGACAGTCAAATTAGATGAACAACAAATGGAGGAGCTTGTTAGCAGGGTAACCAAGGCGGTTATTTCCCAGCTACAGCATTCAAAACTGGAATAGGAAATGGTAGTGATAGAAAAAATGCGAAGCCTGTTTTCAAGGTTTTCGCATTTTTCCTTTTGGTTAAAAGTTATGTAAAAAAAAGAATGTATACTATAAAAAGATGTGATAGGATATAGGAATGCTTCTACTTGTAAGTATGTATTTATAGGAGGGGGAATCAGGTGGAAACCGTAAAAAAACCGCATATTTTATCAAATCCATTTATACGCGTTATTCTATTGTCAGGTGTATTTTTACAGCTAGGTACCTGGGTGCGAAATTTTGCTATCCTTTTGTATGTTATGGAAGTTACCAATAATGATCCTTATGCGGTCTCCATGATTTCTGTAGCCGAATTTGCTCCTATCTTTATTTTCTCATTTATAGGCGGGACGTTTGCTGATCGTTGGAGACCAAAAAGAACAATGGTGTGGTGTGATATTTTAAGTGCCGCTTCTGTTTTTGGTGTTCTATTGACTCTTATGTTTGGGTCTTGGAAAGCAATATTCTTTGTTACGCTGTTTTCTGCTATCCTGTCTCAATTTTCGCAACCATCGGCAATGAAGCTATTTAAACAGCATGTTCCAGCAGAACAATTGCAAGCGGGAATGGCGATGTTTCAAACCCTGATGGCAATCTTTATGATTGTTGGACCAGCTATTGGTACCATGGTATTTCAGAGCTTCGGTATCGACGTTTCGATCGCCCTGACTGGACTTGCCTTTTTACTCTCAGCAGCGGTGCTTTATAGATTACCAGCTGATCTGAAGCCGAAGAAGATTGATGCTACCACTGGTATTTTAAAAGAGATGACTGATGGATTCCGTTACGTTTGGTCAAAAAATGTATTACGGACGCTCAGCTTATGCTTTATGATGGCAGGCTTAGCAGTGGGGCTATTACAGCCTTTGGGTGTATTTATTGTAGTGGAGCAGCTAGGATTGCCTAAAGAGAACCTCCAGTGGTTTTTGATGACTAATGGTGCGGCTATGCTGGTAGGTGGAGGATTAGTTATGGCGATCTCTAAAAAAATCTCTGCTCAAAAGCTATTAGCTATCGGGATGATTAGCAGTGCAATTTCGGTAATTGGCATTAGTTTTTCACAAAATTTTATGCTGGCCCTTGCTTTTCAATTTATTAATGGATTGTTTTTCCCCTGTATTCACATTGGGGTCAATACGTTGATCCTAATGTCTGCGGAAGAAGAATTTGTTGGTCGGGTCAATGGCGTGCTTAGCCCTTTATTTTCCGGAATGATGGTCGTAATGATGAGCGTATCTGGTGTTGTAAAAGAAACCTTTACGTTACAGGGAAGCTACCAGCTAGCAGGATTGTTTTTTATCATCGGGGTCTGTGCGGTGATTCCGCTGTTTAAACTTCAGCTACAAAAGCTGGAGCCTACACAGAATACGTCTCAGCCAGCTTCTGAACCACAGCCGGAATAGTAGGATATGCATCGTTTTTTAGAGAGTTGAATAAAGAAAACACACAAGTCAGCTTGATTTACTGGTTTGTGTGTTTTTTTATTTATATGCAAAGGATTAGCTTACATATTCCATTCTAATTGTCTGCCGCCGATAATGTGGTAATGCAAGTGGAAGACCGTTTGTTGTCCATGCTTTCCGATATTTGTCACCACACGGAATCCGTTTTCTTCCAAACCGGCTTCTTTTGCTACTTTTTGAATTGCCAAATGGAGACTACCAATTCGTTCTTTATCTGATTCATCCACGCCCATAACAGAGGAAATATGTTTTTTAGGGATGACTAAGATATGTACAGGTGCGATCGGATTAATATCGTGAAACGCGTAGACATCATCATCCTCGTATACTTTTTTGGAAGGGATTTCACCTTGAATAATTTTACAAAATAAGCAATCCATCTAAAATTCTCCTCTCAAAGTTTAATATTCTTCCTCTTATTGTAGTAAAATTCCAGTGAATTTACTAGTTTCCTTCCTAATTCAGTGCTTTATTTTCTGGGAAACCGCAAAAAGAGGCAAAAATCCAACTTATTATGAATACAAATAGCAAAATCATACATACTAAATAGAGAGGGAATTTGTTACAAGAGTGCGAAAATTCTCAGTAAAATCAAAAACATAGGGCATTTTATATTTCATTTTTTGTAATATTCCTTTACAATGTTAGAAATCCTTTATCCTAGTAGAGAAAGAGAGTGGGGGAAACCATGGCACAACAGGCGACAAAAATGACGGAAAACTTAAATCCGTACGAAATTGTTCAAAAGCAAATTGAGAATGCTGCAAAATTGCTTGATCTTCCTCGGGCAGCGGTAGAGATTTTGAAAAAGCCCAAACGTGTTGTCAGTGTATCTTTTCCAGTGAAGATGGATGATGGAACTGTTCGTGTATTTGATGGGTATCGTTCGCAACATAATGATGCCATTGGTCCGACTAAGGGAGGAATTCGCTTCCATCCACAAGTAACTCTTGATGAAGTTAAGGCTCTGTCTATGTGGATGTCTTTTAAATGCGGTGTTGTGCATTTACCGTATGGTGGTGGTAAAGGCGGAGTCATCTGTGATCCGCGTACGATGAGTCAGGGAGAATTAGAGCGTGTCAGCAGAGGATTTATGGAGGCTATTCACGATATAGTTGGACCTGAAAAGGATATTCCTGCCCCTGATGTTTATACGAATGCGCAGGTAATGGGCTGGATGATGGATACTTATAGCCGTCTAAAAGGAGCTGTTTCGCCGGGGGTTATTACCGGGAAGCCTCTTATTCTCGGCGGGTCAAAGGGTAGAAATGAGGCAACAGCGCGTGGCTGTGTGTATACGATCCTAGAAGCTTTACATGAAAAGGGCATGTCCCCTAAGGATGCCACAGTAGCAATTCAAGGCTTTGGGAATGCTGGACAAATCGCCGCTAGACTTTTGCATGAAATAGGGGCGAAGGTAGTGGCAGTGAGTGATTCAAAAACGGCTATTTATGCAAAAGCAGGATTGCATATACCTGATGTTATTACAGCCAAGGAAGCAGGTTCCCTAGGAAGTGTAGCCGGAGCTAGTCTCATTGCCCATGATGAACTGTTAGAAGTAGAAGTGGATATTTTAATTCCTGCTGCATTGGAAAATGTGATTACAACAGCTAATGTAGATCAGATAAAGGCTAAAATTATTGCAGAAGCCGCTAATGGCCCAACAACACCAGCAGCAGATGAGGTCTTGCAGCAAAAAGGGATTCTGGTCATTCCAGATATTTTAGCAAACGCAGGCGGAGTGACGGTTTCTTACTTTGAATGGGTGCAAAACCTCATGAATTTTTACTGGTCTGAAACAGAAGTAAATGACAAGTTAAAGGATGTAATGGTGCGTTCTTATCAGGAAGTAGGTCAGATTGCTAAACAATATCAAACAGACAGAAGAACTGCCGCTTTTATGATCTCTTTACTTCGCATCACAGAAGGAATGAAAGCGAGAGGCTGGATATAATTCCTTGCTAACTCAAGCGATTTTTCTTATGATATCTGTATGATATATTGTTCCCCGCCGGAAACTATACCCGGCGGGTTTTGCTGTTCCCCCACGTTCCTGTAGGTGCTTCTATAGTATGTTGATCAGGTTGGTCAGCGTGTTTTATTTAGTCGCCTTTTTTATGCAATAAGGAAACCCTTTCCTTATCAGGATCGTCACTAACGTTGTACAAAATTTTTTCCTCATGAAGCAGTTGGAAAAGCCTTGTGATTGGAAAGAGGAGGATAAAAGGAATTTATGAAAAGTGTACGTACTATTTCAGCTACAGCAATGCTCGTT
This sequence comes from Brevibacillus sp. 7WMA2, assembly GCF_010748895.1. NCBI lineage: Bacteria > Bacillati > Bacillota > Bacilli > Caryophanales > Paenibacillaceae > Brevibacillus > Brevibacillus sp. 7WMA2. The sequence goes on along the minus strand of NZ_CP048799.1, from coordinate 1,521,143 downwards.
GCACTATCTGCTTCTTTGGTTGCTGGGTGTCAGGGAACACCGAATAAAACACCATCTACAGGCTCAGAAAATGCACAAACGGCTGAGACTAAGGGAACGCAGCCAAGTCAGCCAACTGAACCATTGACAGATCAGAAGGAAAGTACCGGAAATGAGACTGAAGGGGCATCCTCAGGAAATACTTCAGCACCGGCTACCTCATCGGAAGGGACAACAGTAAAGTCAGGAAACAAAGCACAAGCAGTGTCTCCAGAGAGTATACAGGTACTAGTTAATAAACAGTATAAGCTACCAGACAGCTATAAACCTCAAGATCTCGTCTATCCGGATGTTCCTTTTTTGTTTCAAGAAAAAATTGAAAAGCGTATGATGCGTCAGGAAGCAGCAGATGCGCTTCAGCAATTGTTTGCTGGTGCGAAGCAGGAAGGCATCATGCTTGCGGGCGTATCCGCATATCGTTCGCATACAACTCAAACAAACCTATTTAATCGTTATGTGAAAAAGGATGGGGAAGAAGCGGCCAAGAAGTACAGCGCAGAGCCAGGTCACAGCGAACATGAAACTGGACTTGCCATTGATGTTTCCGGAAGCACAGGAAAATGTGCGGCAGAGGACTGTTTTGAGGGTACTCCTGAGGCCGCCTGGTTAGCTGATCATGCGCACGAATATGGATTTATTATTCGCTATCCAAAAGGCAAAGAAGCCATCACGGGCTATCAATATGAGCCGTGGCATCTGCGTTATGTTGGGAAAGAAGCAGCAGGTGAGATTCACGATAAAGGTATAACACTTGAAGAATATTCAAATACTCCAACTGCATAAACTCATCAATGAAATATTTTTTTACGTTTTGTTGGGTAAAAATGTGACCCTTTTGGATTGTTACTCGTCTTACTAGATAGGGGAGTGCCCCCTATGTAAGGAGTGAGTTACATGAATATGAAGTTACAATCGATCACGGCTAGCTTTTTAACAGCGAGCATGCTGTCCATAAGTCCGGTTTGGGCAGAAGAAATGACAAGCAGCATGCAAACCAAAAGCAAAGAAGTTGTGACCATACAAACACCTGAGAAAACACAATCAAACATTCAAAAAAAGATAAGAAAACCAAAAAATGCTTCCATGAAAAAGTCTACTCGTGGAAACATTCAATCCGATAAAAGGTGATTTGTATTCTAAGTCAAAAAAGGCGAGTGTGCACAAAAGAAGGCACACTCGCCTTTTTTATCGAAAGCCTGAAAGATGTACTCAAAAGGATTATCGATTGCCCTCCAATAAATCTAAAAAACACTGGAAGGCTTTAGAAATACGTTTTTTACGATGATATACAATTTGACGAAATACTCGGATATCTGGATGGGTAAAGGGAAGGATGCTGAGCTTTCCTTGCTTTACTTCCTCAATCACTGCAAGCTTTGGCAAAATCGAGACCCCTAAACCATACGAAACACATTGCTTGATAGCTTCTAAGCTGCCAAATTCGTAGGATAGCTCCGTTTTGACACCGTTCTGTTGAATTACTCTTTCTAACATATCTCGGTAGCTACAGCCCTCTTCAGTCACTATCATGGTTTCCCCTTCAAGATCATGAACGCTGATTTGTTCTAGAGAGGCTAAGGGATGATGGGGATTGCCAATTAGGACAAGCTGTTCTTCTGTTAAGACATGACAGATCAAATCGGGATCATTATGCTGTCTGTCCATGATGATTGCAATATCATAAGTGCCATTTTTGATACCCTGAACCAGATCACGGCAAATTCCTGGCTGTAGAAACAGCTTTAGACGTGGATGCATCCGACGAAGGGCTTGTAGATGAGGAGGCAAATAAAATGCCGCTAATGACTCGACTGTACCAATCGTTAGCAAGCCAGTTAACTGGGTTTGCTCGGATAAATTTTCTTTTACCTCATCTAAGAGAGCTAAAATCTGTGAAGAATAATGTAGGAGCTCTTCACCACTGTCTGTTAATTTAATTTTTCGACCATAGCGTTCAAATAAACTGGTTTGAAACTCTTCTTCCAGCCGTTGGATTTGAGTTGTGACGCTTGATTGGGCGTAGCCTAGTATCTCTGCGGCTCGTGTAAAGCTTTGCTGTCTGGCCACCTCGCGAAAGGTTCGAAGATAATAGATGTCCATATTTTCCCTTCCCATCAAAATTATCGATTGAATTTATCAAATATTATAGATAACACCGATAGAAAAGTATATGGTAAAGTGAGGTCAACTAATTTCAGGGGGACTCATGATGACAACGCAAAGTCTAACAGCTCAAACCTTACAGAAGACGTTGACCTTACCTCAAATTGTGGCTTTATACATTGGAGCAGTGCTTGGTTCAGGAATCCTGCTAATTCCTGGAATAGCTGCTGAAATGGCTGGGCCCGCGTCTTTACTATCTTGGATAACGATGTCATTGGTCATGATACCAATGGCGATCACGATGGGACTCTTATCAGCCATATATCCTAGCGCCGGGGGCGTTTCTCATTTTGTCAGACTCGTTTATGGTCATCGCTTTGGCAATTTAGTTGGTTGGTTCTTCTTATTGTCAGTTCCCATTGGCGCACCAATTTTGGCAGTAACCGGTGCTACCTATGTAACCACATTGCTAGGCTGGGAGCATAGCCGTGTATATCTAATGGCAGGCCTAATAATCGCTGTTGTTGTAGGCATGAGCTTTTTGGGGATGCAGGTGACAGGACGTTTACAGACGATTGTGGTTTCCTTTATTCTGGCCATGTTAGTAGTAGCCATTGCTTCTGCTGTACCACACGCTAAGATTGAGGCCTTCACACCATTTGTTCCTCATGGCTGGCTTTCTATTTTTCAATCGGCTAGCTTATTGTTCTGGTGTTTTATTGGGTGGGAAGCAGTAACTCACCTATCAGAAGAGTTTATTGATCCAAAGAAAAATGCCATGAAGGGGGTCATGATTAGCTCCGCTCTAATAGCTCTGCTGTATGTAGGTGTAGCGATCATGACGATCGCCACCTCTAGCTATGGTACAGGTATCAAAGCTTCACTCAGCACGATGGTTCAGTTAACATTTGGTCAAGTGGGGGGCTGGGTCGTTGCGATTACCGCTCTATTTATTTGTCTAGCTACTGCCAATGCTTATGTAAATGCAGCCGCCCGAATAGCTTTTGCGTTAGCTAAGGAAAAAAGTGCTCCTGCCTGGATGGGTACCTTGCATTCATGTACACAAGCTCCGTTAGGGGGACTGCTTTTTCTTAGTGGTGGATTTGTACTAACGCTACTGTTACTCGCAAGTGGAGCGATCTCACTAGAGAAGCTAATTCAGATACCGAATGCTACCTTTATGGCTACATATCTAGGCGGGTGTCTTGCTGGAATCAAGCTTTTGCGCGGCAACAAAATGGGACATGTCTCTGCATGGATTTCTCTAGTGGTCACCCTGTGCTTATATCCTTTTCTGGGGTGGGGTGGCTTGTACCCTATATGTATTTTTCTATTAGTGCTTTTCTTTGATAAAAAGCAGGGCAAATCTGCATAAAACATCGTCAGATGCTTAAGGATTCTTTCTCTCAGCAAAAAGACCCACGAATGCCAGTGCTTCGTGGGTCTTACTATAGTATGTACCTATAGATCTAATGAAGGAAGAAAGGTTACCAAGTCTCTTTAAAGTTACCTACAATACGTTTAATTGGTGCCACTGTGATAAAAGCTTCTGGATCAGTGGTAAGCACTATCTTTTTGGTTTCCGACCATTGGTGTTTTACAATAACGCACATTAGTACCTGTTTGTCCTGATGAGTATAGGCACCGCTCGCATTCCAAATCGTCACACCGCGTCGGACAACTGATTTTGTGATCGCTTCAGCTACTTCGTCTCCTTTTTTGGAAATAATAGTAACTGTGATCCGATCGATATGATTGAGAACCAAATCAACTGTACGAGATCCAATGTACATAGAAATGATGGTGTACATCCCTAACTCCGGATTACCAAAATAGGAGGAAGCTATCACGATTAGTGCATTTATACACAGTCCAAAAACGCCCATCGGGATTTGAAAATACTTCACAGCGATTCTGCCTAAAATGTCCGTTCCGCCAGTTGAGCCACCTACGCGAAGGATAAAACCTGTTCCCATACTTGCAATTAGCCCACCAAAAACGGCACCCAGTAAAATATTGTGGGTCCATAATTGCTTTTGTGGAATCACATTGAGAAAGATTGAGATACAAATAACTGCGTAAATGGTATAGCAAATAAATTTCTTGCCGATTTTAAGATAACCGAGAATCAATAAGGGAATGTTTAGTACAAAATATAAAGTACCAACACTCATCCCTGTCAGTCGAAATAGAAGCGTACAGATTCCGGTTAAACCACCAGGTAAAAGCTGATGGGCGGCAATTAGCGTATTGGCTCCAAAGGCAAATACTGCACAACCGATTAAAATGCCTAGTAGATCACGACAAACACACCAAACAGGATGATAAAAAAAGCGTTTTGTTTTCTCAGGAATGTCAGCAGTACTCATGTCGTTTCGTCTCGTTCTCCATTATTTTTTCTAGTTTGTAATACTCGTATGATTTTACCTAAAGCTATGCCAAGATTCAATAACGATTGAGAGTTTTAACAAGGCAATGATATGAATTTTTTGTGAGAGCTTGCGTGACAGAGAGCAACAATGTCTGTCAGGCTGGTAACATTCGCATATAGGCTAAAAATGCTCCTTTTTCTCCAAATTCGACAACCATCACGTTTGACTGTACGCTTTTGATATGACATCATTAGTAGCAGAAAGGAGGGAAAGTGATGGGACAGTGTATCGGATAGGAGAATTGGCTGTTTTGGCAAACATTTCAAAACGGACTGTGGATTACTACACGAACTTGGGGCTTTTGCAACCGAAGCGGTCTTCTTCCAATTATCGTTATTATGATGAGTGTGATTTGGAAATTTTGCAGATGATTGAACAATGCAAGTCATTACACATGCCGCTCTGTGAAATAAAGGAATTGGTAAGGAATAAACGGGAGGCTCCCAATGCTGAACAACTGTTGGCATTGACTAAGGATGTTAATCAACGTATGCAACAGCTCGAGCAGGAGATGAGTTTGCTGATAAGCCAGATTAATTCTCTGTCGGAAGAGGAGCAACATGAAGTTCGACAAAAACTGTCGGTACAAGGAACCACGCTTTTACACTCTTTATTGCTACTTTTGCCTTACAAGCAGGAAAAAAATTAGAGAGAGAACGACTCGATGGAGGTGAACACCTTAATTCAGCGATGGATTAAGGTAACTGGTTGGAGATATTTAATTTAGTCATGGTGTTTATTTTAATTGCCTTTACTGGATTTTTCGTGGCGGTAGAATTTGCGATAGTCAAGATTCGTACCAGTCGCATTGATCAATTAGTCGCGGAAAAGAAACCAGGTGCATTAGCCGCAAAGAAAGTAATTACCAACTTGGATGAGTATTTGTCAGCATGTCAGTTGGGAATAACGATTACAGCGATGGGTTTGGGATGGCTAGGCGAACCTACTGTACATCATATGCTACAGCCACTTTTTGAAAGCATGAATATTTCAGGTGGAGTGGCCAATACCCTTTCTTTTATTATTGCATTTGGAACCATGACATATTTGCATGTGGTAGTAGGAGAATTGGCTCCTAAAACCTTTGCTATTCAAAAGGCAGAGCGAGTGACTCTGTTATTTTCAAAACCATTAATTTATTTTTATAAAGTGATGTATCCGTTTATCTGGGCTTTGAACGGTTCCGCACGCTTTCTTACTGGGGTGTTCGGGTTAAAACCAGCCTCCGAGCACGAAATGGCTCACACAGAAGAAGAGCTGCGACTGATCTTATCAGAAAGCTACCATAGCGGTGAAATCAATCAAACTGAATTTAAATATGTGAACAATATTTTTGAATTCGATAACCGGATTGCTAAAGAAATCATGGTACCGCGCACCGAAATGGTTGGTCTCTATCTAGATGACCCGATAAAAGAGCACATCAAAACCTTAAAATCGGAACAATATACACGTTACCCAGTTTTTGGCGAGGATAAGGATGATGTAGTCGGGATTGTAAACGTTAAAGATTTCTTCATTCATAGCTTGGGTGAGAGTGAGCTACAGATCACCAGCTTGAAAGAATTTACTCGTCCTGTCTTAAAAGTAATTGAGACGATAGCAATCCATGACCTCTTAGTTCAAATGCAAAAGAAACGCATTCAAATGGCTATTTTGTATGACGAATATGGAGGCACTGCTGGGTTGGTTACATTGGAGGATATCATTGAAGAAATAATCGGTGAAGTCCGTGATGAATATGATGAGGATGAACGCCCACGCATTCAAGAGGTGGGATTAAACCATAAAATTATTGATGGAAAAGTGCTGATCAGTGAAGTAAATGAGATGTTTGATCTGTACATGGATGATGAAGATGTAGATACGATCGCGGGCTGGATGCTTATGCAAAATCCCGATCTACGTAAAAACGACCCAATTGTATACGAGGGCTACGAGTTCCGCATATTGGAAAAGGATGTTAATCACATCAAACGTGTGGAGATTAAGCCTGCTGCTCAGCCAGAAAAAGAAGATTGCGTTGAGAAGGAATAATCTACCTGTGAATTAGCCAAAAAAGTATAACATGCAAAGAAGGCATTTCTGGATTCGTTTATTCCGGAAATGCCTTCTAATCATTATCCTAAAAAGCATTGCAAAGATTATCTGGGATTTATATGAACTCTCAATTGAATTTTGGACGTAAACCATGTAACATGTAATACATGGTTTACAATACCTAAGAGTTTATGTAGGCTAAACTTCTGGTGCCTTATCTTACAGGGTAAGCGCAAACCGAGCAGGTCATACATACACATTGGTCAAGAGCATCGTTTTGCTGTTGACTGTTAAGTGAAGCATAGGCTCTCATCCCGTATTTTTTAAAAGGGGCGAGAGCTTTTCAATACTTATTTGGATAAAAAGGAGTTTTAGAGAATGAGTGTAACCATGGACAAAATCGTCGCTCTTGCTAAACACAGAGGATTTGTATTTCCAGGATCTGAAATTTATGGAGGTCTTGCGAATACGTGGGATTACGGTCCGCTTGGTATCGAGTTAAAGAACAACATTAAAAAGGCTTGGTGGAAAAAATTCATTCAAGAATCTCCGTACAATGTTGGTATTGACGCGGCGATCTTGATGAATCCAAAAACATGGGTTGCATCTGGTCACGTGGGCAATTTCAACGACCCAATGATCGATTGTAAAAAATGTAAGGCACGTCATCGAGCGGATAAGCTGATTGAAGATAAACTTGCAGAAAAAAACATCGAGCTAGTTGTTGATGGTCTTCCTTTTGAAAAAATGCAAGAGCTTATCTCAGAACATAGCATTACTTGCCCGGATTGCGGCAGCCAAGACTTCACGGATATTCGTCAGTTCAACCTGATGTTTAAAACATTCCAGGGTGTGACAGAATCTAGTACGAATGAAATCTTCCTGCGTCCCGAAACTGCACAAGGTATCTTCGTGAACTTTAAAAATGTCCAACGTACGATGCGTAAGAAGATGCCGTTTGGGATTGGACAGATCGGTAAAAGCTTCCGTAATGAAATTACACCAGGTAATTTTACCTTCCGTACACGTGAATTTGAACAAATGGAGCTTGAATTCTTCTGCAAACCTGGCGAGGATATGAAATGGTTCGAGTTTTGGCGCAACTACTGCTTCCAATGGTTGTTGTCGTTAGGAATAACAGAAGAGAATGTTCGTCTTCGCGATCACAATGAGGATGAATTATCCCATTACAGTAAAGGCACTAGCGATATTGAATATAAATTCCCGTTTGGCTGGGGAGAGCTTTGGGGTATTGCGAACCGTACAGATTTCGATTTGAAGCAGCATATGGAGCATTCTGGGGAAGATTTCTCATATCTTGATCCTGAAACAAATGAACGCTTTGTACCGTATTGCATTGAGCCATCTCTTGGTGCAGATCGTGTAACGCTATCATTCTTGATCGATGCGTTTGAGGAGCAGGAACTTGAAGGTGGGGATAGCCGTACCGTTTTACGTTTCCACCCAGCGTTAGCGCCGTATAAAGCGGCTATTTTCCCATTGTCCAAAAAATTGTCTGAACCAGCTATGAAAGTGTTTGCAGACTTGTCCAAGGATTTTGTGGTAGATTATGATGAGTCAGGTTCTATTGGTAAACGTTATCGCCGTCATGACGAGATTGGAACACCACTTTGCATTACGTATGACTTCGAGTCCGAGCAGGATGGCATGGTAACGGTACGTGATCGTGATACAATGGAACAAACACGTGTAGCGATTGCAGATTTGAAAGCCTTCATTGAAGCTAAAATTTCTTTTTAAGCTTGTACAATTGTAGCATCATATGATAAATGGCTCTGTAAGAGCTTGAGTTCTATTCAAAAAACATTTCTTTATCAAACCTTTTACTGCTACAAAAAGCCGTTCTCACTACAGTGTGGAGAGAACGGCTTTTTCATGCGGAGCTTATACGATAGCAGGTTAACAAGATACTCGGAGATTGTTTGCTTTTTTACGTCCTGCCTATATTTTTTCGACAATAATCTAAAACCTAATATCTGTTTTACAATTTACAGGATTCAACAATTGACTATGATAATCTTTATCAACTAAAATGAAGAGAGAATGAGTCTAAATAGTATAGAAATAACTGCTATTACGATACATAATAGGGGAGTGTTATTTTATGTTTATCGAAACAAAAACGATTATTGTAAAAGAGGGTACTTCAGATTTAGTCGTGAAGCATTTTACTGGGGAAGGCGAAATCGAAAAGATTGAGGGTTTTATCGATTTAAGCGTACTAGTAAAACGAACTCGTAAGGGACATGATGAGGAAGTTATCGTGTTAATTCGCTGGGAATCAGAAGAGGCTTGGAAAAGATGGGAAACCAGTGAAGCTCATCTGGAAGGACATCGCCAAAGCCGTGGGAAACCAAAACCTGATCATATCGTAAGTTCATCCCATGGTGTATATGACGTAAAGTCTAGTAAATCTGCCATCGTACAATCATAATTAGGATGTTGAAAAGAGGCGCTCATATAGCGTCTTTTTTCATGTTGTTTAACTTGTGATTCTGCACCTAAATATACTATTTAAGGTAATTTTTAGGAAAAATTAAGTGAGTCTTAAGGTATATCGCTATAAACTTATAGGCAGATATGCTACCATATTAATAGATAAAAGGATTAATTTCCTATTATTAACACAGAAGATGAAACGGAAAAAAGATCGCATCGTATGCAAAATATCAGAGTAAACCGAGCAAAAGGTCAAATTGATTTTAGGCTAATAGGGTAGTTCGTCATTGAAAAAACAGAATCTAGCGAAGCAATCAGCTTTTTTCAGGTATAAGAAATAGCTACTTGCTACGCATACGAAAGAGATTTTTGTGCGGTAGAATATAATAAAAATGTGATGATTTTTCTATTAGTTTTCCATATTATTTCTTTATTTTTCTAGTAGAATAAAAAACAGCGAGGGAGAGATCACAAAACCAAGGAAGGAGCGAAGAGCATGTCTTATGAAATTTCATATTTTACTGGACCTGTTTTATTATCGATGGCTATGATCGGCTTCTGGTTCTCTACGGTTTTGGTACGCAAAGATCTTCGCACACAAACCGTTGAGGCAAGTATTCAGGACGTAAGTGAACATCATAAACTATTGAAAAAAATGGATGATGCCACCTATAAAGATGTAAAGCAAAAATTGAAAATGAAATCGAAGAAAAACAAGAGCAACAATAGTGGAACATAGAAGTATCTTACATGCATGTGAATTGGACAATCTAATGCAGAAAAGTGAATAAGTGAGCTCCCAAAGGCTGTCGGATACATTCCGGCAGCCTTATTACGTTGGAAAAGGGTTGTGAAACCAGCTCTTTTCACGAGGGTTTAATATAAGCGTTTGGTGTAGCTATCATGTAATAAGTCAGCTACATCTTCCGGGGAAAATTTTGCATGCTCGGCCAACATGACCGCTGGTTTGGGGAGGTTTTCCTGAGGTAGCCAGCTAGTTGGTTGCCAGAGGCCAGAACGTTTAAAAGCTTTAGCACAATGAACAAAGCATTCCATTACCTCTACCGCAATTCCCAATTGAGGTACTCGTTTTTGCACTTGCAATGGTTCGAGCAGCTCCTGATCTGCAATGATCTGGGCTTTTCCGTTAATACGTAATGTTTCTTCAAGTCCTGGAATGACAAAAAGCAAGCCTACGTATGGATTAGATAAAATATTTCGCAGTGAATCTACTCGACGATTGCCAGGGCGCTCAGGTATGAGAAGATGGTGGTCATCTAGTACATGCACAAAGCCAGGATGGTCTCCACGTGGAGATGCGTCACAAAGCCCCTCTTTATTGCTTGTAGATAAAACGAGAAAAGGTGCTTTCGCTAAGAAGGAACGGCAATGCGCATCTATGAACGGAATAACCTTGTTTTTGGCTAGAGGACTTGGTGTACCAATCATTGTAAGCAGTTCTTCTTCAGATCCGATAGTATGTTGAAAGGATTTCATTTAATCAGACACCTCTTTTGAAAATAGTTGCAAATTATTATTATAATGTTCGCTAAATTTTATAAGCAGTATCAATCATATCATATTTTAAATATTTTGGCGTGGTTGGCGTAAAAGAACAAGTGGATTGGAATGGCAGAGCCTCGTTGAAATTATTGAAGCGGTTTTAGGATTAGACAACGACCACAAGTGCGTCCGCATCGTTCATTTTGGAGGAAGAAGTAACTGCTGTATGGAGAAAAAGAACAAATGTATAGGATTCATATATATGATTGTTATATATGGGAATAAATGGATAAATATACTAAAATATAATATTGATGGTAATTGTTAAAGTTGACACCTATTAAGTTACAAATGGATGGAGGGTTAGAAAATGGTAATTGGCACTAAGCTACTTGTACCAAGAACAACATCGGCCTTCGTTTCACGAAAGGAGCTCTTTAGAAGATTGGACCAAGCATTATCGCTCCCAATCACACTAATTGTCGCACCAGCATGCTATGGAAAAACGACGTCAGTAGGTTTGTGGATTAAAGAAAATCTAAAGTGTGTAGGATGGCTTTCGTTAGATACGCAAGACAATGAATATATTCGTTTTTGGAGCCATCTGATCGCGTCATTGGAAGTAGTGCTTCCAGGTTTAACTGAGAAATGTTCTCACATTTTAGATAAAGGATATCAAGATTCGTTTTCACTAATCAAAACTTTAATTGAGCACATGCAGCTCGTAAAAAAGACAGTGGTATTTGTTCTTGATGACCTCCATTTGATTTATCGAAATGATATTTTGGAGTCACTTACATGGCTGATAGAATATCTCCCTCACCATGTCCACGTACTCATCACAGCTAGAACCGAGCCTCCGCTGCCAATCGTGAAATGGCGGGCAAGAGGTCATATTTTACAGCTAGGCGTACATGATTTGCAATTTAAAAAAGAAGAAACTAGGGTGTTTTTTCATGAATGTGCGAATCTTCACTTAACGGATCAGGAAATAGAGATTCTTGTAAGTAAAACAGAAGGCTGGATTGGGGGAATGAATCTCATAGCTCTCTCAATGACAGAGAAAATCGATTTTTCAAAAAGGATACATCAAATTAATGGCTTACATCGAGACATTTCTGACTTCCTATTTAATGAAGTGTTTCAACTTTTACCCGATGAATTGCAATTGTTTTTATTGCAAATATCTTTATTGAAAAATATGAACAGTAGCCTCTGTGATACGATAACGGGACGTTCAGACAGTCAAAGCATTCTGGAAAAGCTAGAGAAAATGAACCTCTTTATTACTCCGCTTGATGACAATCGTTCCTGGTATAGATTTCACATGTTATTCTCTGAATTTTTGAGAAATCATTTCGCATATAAGTATCCAGAAAAGGCCTCTGAGATTTATCAAGCAGCAGGGAGGTGGATGGAAAAGTCCAATTCCTTTGAGGAAGCGGTAGATTATTATCTAGCAGGAGAACATTTTCTCGATGCGTCCCGGCTTATCGAGGAATTGATGCCTTTATTGTATCAAGGCCGATATCACTTACTGGCCGGATGGATTAAGGAATTGCCAGAAAGGTATCTACTAGATAGGTCGAGTCTACATCTCATCAGCACGTCTCTTATCATAGAACAGGAAGGCGTACAGAAAGCAGATAAGTATTTGGAGAATGTCTCCAAGCACTATCAAACAATAAAGTGTACACTTTCAAGAGAAAATATAAACGAGTACGAATTTCAACTATTAGGATGCAGAGGATTAGTTTCACTGTTCAAGGGAGAGGCAGACAAATTTTTGCAACTAGTAGAAGAGAAGATAGAGCGTTTTGATCAACGTGCATTTGAGTTTTTAGGTATATTATACGATGATCGAGAGATAAAGGTGACGGCTAGTCCAAATGATTCACTAAAAGAAGTAATGGATTTTATATCCCGGTTCATTGAAATTGAAGAGAGATCAGCGTATTGCAAAGAGACTCCACATCTAGGGACTTTGTATACATATTGGGCGGATATGAAGTATAAGTGCAATGAACTAGATGAAGCCCAAGTATACGTAAATAAAGGGTATGAATATGCGAATCGTTTCCATATGTTAAAACTCTTCATCTATTCTTCTCTCATACAAGCGAAGATACATCTGGCAGAAGGACGCTGTGAAGCAGCAATCGATATCCTACAGGAATCCATAGAAAAGGCAGCGATTGACCATCCGAATGTGATTAGAAAGGTGTACAGCCAAATGGCGATGATTTGGTTAGAACAGGAAGATGCAAGGAAAGCGAATGAGTATATGCAACTAGTACAGATAAGTGCCGACGACGATATACATCCACAACTTGTCATGGATTACCTTGGATTGCTCAAATGTTTCCTAGCGAAAGGAAAAACAACACAGGCGTTACGCTTGCTTAGAAAGGTACTAATGATTGTGAGTGAATTGCGGCAAACGCAAAGAATGACCGTCACGCTTACACATGCTAGGGTAATGTTCCAAATCGGTAAAATGAAAAAGGCCTTTCATTTGTTGGAAGATGTGCTTGTTGAGGTAGAAAAAGAGGGATGTATTCGAATGATTTTGGATGAAGGTAAGCCTATATTACAATTATTGCAACGTTACGTAACGATGAGAAAAAAATCTCTCAGTAGCTCAAATGCCCCCCTATCCCTTACCTACCTGGAGACATTATTACAACAGTTTAAAGAGACAATCCCCCTTAACGAGAAGGAGAACATACTTACCAAGCAAGAAACGGCTATTCTACGTATTTTGAGCACAGGTCTTACCAATGTAGAAATAGCCAAGGAGTTGTGCATTTCAAAAGAAACGGTTAAAACTCATATAAATAACATTTTTAGAAAGCTAGATGTATCTAATAGGGTACAAGCAGCGTCAGTTGCGAAAGAACAGGGTTTTTTAGATTAAATGCAAAAATTACCATTTTTCCACCCTGCTTTCCCCCATATGGGGGAAGATAGGTTTTTTTTATTCGGTATCACAGAGCATTGGCTCGAAAATGAAAGAGGAGAAATTTGTGCAAGTGAGTTTGTGTCTTTGATAAAGTGTGATTTTTCTCAAATATGAGAAAGAAGGAGGTTCTCATGAGCAAGAAATGGATTTATTACAGTGTGTATCCGGGAAAAGAGGCTTATTTAGATGAAGTCGTCACGAAGATTGTCGGTGATACGTTTCGTGAGCTTACCGCTTGTCAAAGTGTCCATCGATGGTTTTTTATTCGTTATGTTGATTTCGAGGGGTACCATGTAAGACTTCGTTTTCAAGTAGATAATGCCGCAGAAGATCTGTATGCAGAAAAATTAGAAAGTCGAATCCACACGCTCATGGATACGATCTTGTCGAGTTCTGCACCCCAGATTCGCCGTTTACTCCCTATGAGGAATAATAAGAATGAATCAGAGAGGGAGAGTGCTGTAAGACGAGAAGAGTACGAGCCAGAATATGAAAAATACGGCGGTACATTAGGGGTATCGCTCTCAGAGATATGCTTCGAGTCTTCAAGCCGACTGGCTTTAGCAGGACTTCAAGCAGAAAGAAATGAGGTTATCGACCGATTTCATTTAGCGTTGTTACTAATGGATGAGACAGCCAAACAAGCAAAATTAACTACCTCGGAACAAAAAGAGCTATGGAATCGCATCCTACATTTCTGGAGCGGTGCCGATTATCCTGAGGGAGTTCATTATAAAGAAAGTTTCCAAAACGCCGCTACAAAAAGAATAGAATCCTTGCAAAGGAGCCTACAAAACTATAAACAAAACGAATCTATAGCTGAAATGATGGATGATTATCGATTTCACCTGAAGGATGTGTTTGAACAGATTAGAGGCTCGAAGCAAATACGTTTACCAGCTTCTCATTTTGCCTTCCATTATATTCATATGATGAATAATCGTTTGGGTATATGGCCTATGGAGGAAGCATATCTAGGTGCATTACTCACTGCAGTTGGGAAATCATGACGAGCTTTTCAACATTGAACAAGCCTCCTGTTTATTACTAATCACAAGTGAGCAGGAGGCTTGTTTTGATTTGCCAAGGAAAGCTCTCTCTTCAAACTTTACATAATAATTATTAAGTTAATAGAGCTAGTAATCTTACTAGCTCCTTTTTAATTCTATCTTGTTACACAATCAATCGAAGCTTTTTGTTGCTCTTCTGATGTGTGGGTATATGTTTGAGTTGTAGTTATTGCACTATGCCCAAGTTGAGTTTGTAGTGGGGGGAGAGTAGAGTCTTGGTTTTCAATATACTTGGAAGCAAAACTATGCCGTAACCCATGTGGAGTTAATCCAGGGTTGTAAAGTATTGACTGCATGAAGTAATAAGTCCAACCGATGTAGTTAAGCATGCCAAAGAAAATACAAGACCTAGTAATATTACGCCAGGTTTACCAAATAAAGCACCAAAATTTGGTAACGTGGAGACGGATAGTTTCGTTTTTTTGAGTCATTTTTAAGAGGTTTCTGTCATATCATGCAACTTAACAATACAATTTTCGGCATTTTCTAAATGTGTATAGTTTTGAGGAGCATTTGCGTGACTTTCTATATCTCCTTATATTGGCTCCAAATCCCGACTTTGTAGAGATTATTTTAAGTGCTACTGCTATTCGTATGAGCTTTTTTACAGGAACAAGCTACTAGATTTCTACGTGTCTGTTTTTCGATAAATGATTTTATAACATTTCAAGGAACAATTAGGTTGTTTAGGCTGTATGGTATTAAGCTGGACCGCAAAAAGGGAATGTTTTTCCTAATAAGGAGGAATGGTGACTTTATTGCCATTCTTTTAAATTCGGGAGGATAAAAAAATGTTGGGTAAAATTGATCATATTGTGGTACTGATGTTGGAAAATCGTTCTTTTGATTCCATGGCTGGAAGACTATATGATCCTCAAAATCCAGCTCCCTTTAATAAAGTACCTCGAAATCAACCCTTTGAAGGACTGGCTGGGAAAAATTTATCTAATCCGATTTCAGTTGGAGAAACAGGGGCAGATCACAAAAAGGTACCGGTGGGAAAAGCCGGATCATATACTACCCCTGAGATAGATCCAGGGGAAAGTTTTGAACATGTTTTCTTCCAGCTTTATGGCAAACCATTATCTTCTAAGACTGCATCTTTACCACAATCAGCGACAATGGACGGTTTTGTTACGGACTATATTCATGTACTACGAGAAAAAAACAAGCCAGTAGATGAAAGACTATATCGTCAGGTGATGGCGGGATACACTCCTACGATGTTACCCGTGTTAAGCAGACTTGCTAACGAATTTGCGATTTGTGACCAATGGTTTTGTTCTGTTCCTAGCCAAACGTGGACGAATCGCTCTTTTCTACATGCTGCTTCCTCTAGTGGTTGGGTAAATAATACTCCTTATGAAAAATGGCTCTTGGGAAATCATGCTGAGACCATTTTTGATCGTATACTTGCACAGAATAGGAAAGATCTCACATGGAGAGTGTATTACGATAAGCTTGATATGGTGTCCTTAACGTTGTTAATTCATTTTCCAAGGCTTTCACGTTATCGGAAAAGTCATTTTTCGTACATGAAGCAGTTTAAAAAAGATGCGAAAGAAGGGAAGCTTCCATCGTATTCTTTTATAGAACCTAGGTTTTTACTAGATGCGAATGATCAGCATCCCCCTCATAACGTCTTACTTGGGGAAAATCTTATATCGGAAGTTTATCAGGCAGTAAGAGAAGGTAAGAGGTGGGATCGAACACTCTTGATTGTTACGTATGACGAACACGGGGGGGGTTATGATCATGTTGCTCCTCCAAAAGCTGTTCCTCCCACGATCAACCAAAAGCCAGGAGAAAAAGGATTTACCTTTGACCGCTTGGGAGTAAGAGTTTGTACATTACTTATTTCTCCCTATATTGAAAAGGGAACTGTTTTTCGAGCGAAGAGAATACTAGGCGGCGTGGAACATGATGTACCACTTGACCATACCTCTATTATTAAGACGATTACAAACCGTTGGGGGTTAGGAAACTTAACAGAGAGAGATAGAGCTGCTGTTGATATTAGCCAAGTATTAACCAGAAAAGAGCCAAGAAAGGATTGTCCTGTGCTGGGGCCAATTTATGCCATTGAGACTTTTACTTCTGAGCTTCCTTTAAATGATTTACAATATGGGATGATCAAAGGCCTTTCTTCGTATTATAACGTGCCTATGCCTAAATTGAATAAGGTGTCAGAAGCGCTGCCTTTCCTAGAGAAACTTGTCAGACATATGGACTTATAAATGGTACGAAATACAATGAATATCTTCCTTAACATAAAACCTCTGTAGGAAACTATAGGGGCTTTTTAGATTTGTAAAACAAATAAATATTTCCTATCAAAAATAATTCACAGGCTTTTAACGAATAGGGACTGGTCAATGATTTACAATGTTGTATAAGGTTTGTATAATTGTGATGGTTTGTGATTGTTTGATTTATTTATCAAAAATATATTAACAAAGGTGATAACATAATATGGGAAAAAGCTTTTTGTTTTCGAGTTGGTTTCGCACAAAGATCGAAGAATCTCCACAAACAAAAATGTTTAAAAAACAGATTGCAAGTAGCCAAGTCAGCATGAATATAAAGCACTCTGAAATTGAAACTCAGATGAATATGATTCGACTAAGCCAAGAGGATTTAAAGATAGCGAAAGCATTGCAACCAATGATTGCCACGCATATCCATGAGATTGCCAAAACCTTTTATAAAACAATTCTCAGTGTCCCTCACCTTAAGCAAATATTGACCAAGCATAGTACAGTAGAGCGTCTCGCAAAAAGTCTGGAATTACATTTGATGGATATGTTTGATGGTCATATAGATGATGTGTTTTTACAAAAACGTTTCAAAGTGGCAGAGGTACATGTACGTATTGGTTTGGAACCAAAATGGTATATTGCAGCGTTTCAAAACGTTCAAGAGCATGTATTGCGAATTATTTTTGAGCAAATTATAGATAAAAAGCAATTATTAGAAGCAAGTAGTGTTATTTCAAAGATGTTTAATTTTGAGCAGCAGGTTGTCATTGAAGCGTATGAAAAAGAAAATAAGCGACGTGAGCAAGAGTATCGGGGACGGGAGCAAATTCAAACCAAAATGGCGGATATAAGCCTTATGCTTGCCTCATTAAGCCAGCAAACCACTACTTCTGTAGAACAGTTGATTTCTAGCGGTCAAGATATGAATATAGCGGTTCAGCATAGTGCAGACAAATCTAAAGAAACCCTTCAATTAGCGAGTGAAGGACAGCAACGAATGAAAGAATTGGAGTCACGTATTCGAGATATCAATAATGGTATGATTGATATGGAAGAGTTGATTGAAAAGCTTAATCACTCATCGAATGAAATTCAAAAAATTGTAAATCTTGTACAACAAATTGCAGAACAGACAAATCTACTTGCGTTAAATTCAGCGATTGAAGCAGCTAGAGCTGGAGAGCATGGACGTGGCTTTTCTGTCGTCTCACAAGAGGTACGTAAACTTTCCGAACAAACTAGACAATCCGTTCAAGATGTATCTTCACTTATTGCCCAATCGAGTCAATTTATGCAAGAAGTAGTCTCCTCCATCCGTCACATCCAACTCCTAGTAAACAAGGGACAGAAAGAGTCAGATCAAACCGAAGCAGCACTTAATCAAATTGTAATTTCCATGCAAACAAGTATAACCGAGATTGACCGAGCTACTGCGAAAATGGCACAATTCATTGAAGATGTCGAAATGATAGGGAATTCAACCCATAAAGTTTCTGAATCAGCCCAATCATTAAATCAGTTACAAGAAGCATTAGAGCAACAAGGCAACAGATAGCGCTTTAATCTGACAAAGACGACATATAATAAAACAGGCAAGTTACACAATGCCAAACTTCATTGGTAACTTGCCGAAGATTTACGATCATTTATTTAAAAAAACGAATGACATACATGATTAGTGATAGCACAACGCTAATAATAATGCATGTAACTACAGGAAAATAAAAACGAAAGTTCTCCTTTTCTACTACGATGTCACCCGGTAACCGCCCTAGATTCAGAAAGCGGCCCCCAACTTGCCAGAGTAAGCCAACTACAATCAAGACAACACCAATCACGACTAAGGT
This sequence comes from Brevibacillus sp. 7WMA2, assembly GCF_010748895.1. Lineage (NCBI taxonomy): Bacteria > Bacillati > Bacillota > Bacilli > Caryophanales > Paenibacillaceae > Brevibacillus > Brevibacillus sp. 7WMA2. Next base: position 1,502,429 of record NZ_CP048799.1, on the reverse strand, counting down.
TTTCCCCATATGTACTCCTTTATTTGCACCATAACGATTCGGAATTATTCCCAATTACAAAGCGTTTTGCTTAGAAAGCTGAATCATTTGATACACGTCCACTGGTTTTTTTGTTTTCTCTTGAAAAAGATGCCCATTTTTTACATGATCAATGTACAATATTCCATCCAAGTGGTCCATTTCGTGCTGAATACAACGTGCTTTATGTCCGGAAGCCTCGATGATTTGCTCTTCACCCTGACGATTTAATGTTTTTACTACGATTGATTCAGCTCGCTTCACAGCTCCATACATTCCAGGCAGGGAGAGGCAAGCTTCATATTCAAAGGTTTCTCCCGATTGAGAAATCATTTCTGGATTAATTAATTCAACTAATCCGTCACCACAGTCTAGGACTGCTATTCGTTTCAAATAGCCCACTTGTGGCGCAGCCAAGCCTGCTCGACCAGGGTCAGCATATAGAGTATCGATTAAATTTTGTAATAATTTTTGTTCACGATCTGTGATACTGGTAATCGGCTTACATACCTTGCGCAGCACAGGATCACCCAGTTTTCGAATCATCAATTCAGCCATGTTAAAAATCAATCCTTCCATTTCGGTCTTCTTATATTGTTTTTTTCAGGGCTTACAGTACTTGTTTTACAAAAGGGCTGTAAATTTATGTATTTATTCATATTATACGTTTTATTAGCTTGTTAGGGAAAGGGTTACTATTGTTGATAGGTAATTTACCTAATTAAAGATGCTATGCGAAGCCTATAAAGGCTAATACAGAAAATAAACAAGGGACTGTCTACATGGGAAGGACAGCCTCTTGTTTATTTTTTAGATCCCTTGATTATCTCTAAGCTCAACAATTGTCCCTTCAGGAGCGAGCAATTTCAGTAATCGCCCATTTTCAACTGTATAGATTTCCTGTCCATCCTTCATTTTAAGGCGATAACCTAAATGCTTCATTCTTTGAAGCTCTGCATCCAAATTTTCTACCCATAAACACAGATGTACAAGTCCTTGGGTATTGGCGTTAGGAGGATCAAGTAATTCTCCCGTTTTCCCAGTTTGGAGCTCGATATAGAAGGAATCTAGTCTTAACCAGGTATTAAAATCACGTTGGTGAAAATGAGGTGTTTCCTGAATCAGCTCAAATCCTAAAGCTTCTTGATAAAACCGCAGGGACTCTTTATACGTATTGGTTTGGATACAAATATGATGAACATATTTTCGACTCATAACATTCTCCTATAACTAGATGTTGTTTTGCAAGTGAGCTTAAAACGTGACCATCGCTCCTTATGTAACAAATCAATCTTAGTAGTCAATCTCTTCCCAATCCTGTAAATTCGTATTTGATTCTGATAATAGCTCAGTAAAGGACGAGGCAATGTAATAAATAAAATCTGGGTCATGAACATACGCGATAATCTGCCCAGCTCTTCCGTCCGGGGCTGGATCATAATCTAGCATAAGATATAGACTGCCACCTGCTAATTGAGCGAAGGGGAACCATTTCTTGTTGAATAGATAAGGTTTAATTCTAGCATCTAATTCGGAAATCTCTTGCTCATCATAATATTCACTGAGGAGTTCATCCTCTTTGCAGAAATATTCTTTTGTTTCTATCATTTCGTCAAGAGAGTATAGATAAAAGGGCTCAATACAGCCTTCGCTATATTCAGGATATAGAATATGAAAATGATAACCACTCCCATTCTTATAGCGATAAAATTCTTTGAAATCTTCAGGGAGCTTGATATCAAAGAGCGTTTCTATCTCCTGCAGGTTTTCTTCGGAAGCACCCTGTAAAGAGAGATAATTGTTATATTCCTCCTGTACATCTTCGCCGACCTTACTCGATAACAATCGTTCAAGCTCTTCAATTCGTGTTTTCATTGGGCTCATTCCACCTCTGTATATAATATTACGGTTGCAGGATTGACAGGTAGGACGTGGTTTTTCGAATCGTATCATTATCTAGCTTTCATACGAGGATATGTAATACCCACTAATTATACTTGAAGATACGCTGGTTTAAAAAGAGCGTAATTTGTTTAGTGTTTGTAATCCTATTTTGATGGATTGAGTAAGGGTTCCATGAGTATTTTGCTAACATTCTCGTTGCTGATTGATGTACGACTTTGAAAAGGATCATCAACTTTAGTGTTGCAGATTCTGTGGCTTTAAACAGAGTACGATCAGGACGTTTCTTATATTCTGATTAGTAAATAGCTTGTGTAATAGGGGACACCGATCTATTAAAAAACTCGGCTAGTGTAGCAAACAATTCCCTGAGTGATGAGTGAATAGGGGCTTGTGCTGACTAATAGCCGAGCTTTATTTCGAAATGGAATGTAATTTTGGACCGGTGGTTGAACGCGAAAATGCTTAAACAGCTGAGAGCTTAGGCCAGTACAGCTCTACTCCCTGCTTGGTGAGCAATTGTTGATAATCAGCAAGCTTGGCAGTATCCTCCCACACTTCTCTAGGCTGAAATCCTTTTTCAACACAAAAAGCGGCTAGCATTCCTGCTGACTCTCCAATATTCCATTCAACAGGATGTAGTCGATAACAACCGTTCGTGATGTGAGTGGTCCCAATATTTTTGCAAGCAGGCAAAAGATTATTTACACGAATAGGGATGAGCGCACCCAATGGGATTTGAAATGGCAAGGAGGCTACATCTATATAATTTGTACCTTCCGTGGTTGGATGCAAGTCAATGCGATAGCTGCCAATGCCAATTGTATCAAGGAAACGCTCGGCGCCCTCGTCACCTCTCCATTCTGCGCTCACATGCTGCTCCAGAACAGTAAATGCTGCTTTAATGCGGCGAGATTCTCGAATGTATGGGTACTTAGCTAATCCATCCATTGTTCCCATCACATCTGGACGTAATCGTAATCCAGGATATCCTTCCTTTCCATCTGGTCGAGGTGCCTCTGTTTGCATCCAGTACAATAACGACAAGCTTAACTGCTTTGCCTGATTTAAATGCTTCGAGACCGCTTCTTCTGGAAGGTCATAAATAGGGGCCAGCCAATAATCGTTTTGTGGCCAGTTTACTAGGGTAATATCTGTAGAAAAAGTACCGGGAACAAAATTTAATTGATCAATGATTCTTCGATACGTATATAAAGAAAATTTTTGTGAATCAGGGAACAAGGAGTATTCAATTGGCTGTAATGTTCTGGGGTCGGCTGCCGTAAAGCTTAGCTGACGAGCTGGCCAAAAGTCAGGCTTGTAATTCCGCCAAAACTCGTAGTCTGCTGGTTTATCTATAACGTGATTTTCTCCTTCCACATAGTCCATCGCAAACACATATGTCGAGGCCTGAATGTCAAAGGGTCTTGCATCCCCGTCTATAGCATGAGGCTCACCCGTTTCGTATTGAGACTCAGCCCCAGTGACATATTCGACATTAGCCATAGGTAAAAGATCACCACATTCTGTAGCATCTAGGAAATAGGGGGCTTTTATCGTCAGGGTATTCTCGTTGTCACATTGGGAAAGCGTAACAGAATTAACGGTATCACCGTGTGTTTCAACTGAAATCGGTTTAAAGCGAGTTAAAATCGTAACTAGTCCACTATGCACATAAGGTACTAGCATTTCTTCCATTACGGACAAATAGACGCGGGGGTCAGCACATAGTCGACTAACACTACCATTACCCGGATCAAGATTGTATTTTAAACGTGCTTCTGTCGTCAATGGGAAGTGCAAACGGTAGTAGTCCCGAACTTGATTACGAAATTGACGATAGGTTTGGGTGCAACCAAACTGCTCAATCCAACGATGCTCATCAGGTGGTACGGCCTGACTAGTAAATTGCCCGCCAATCCAATCTGTTTCCTCTGTAAGTATTACTTTTTTTCCAAGCCGTGCGGCGCCTAAAGCTGCTGCAAATCCACCTACACCGCCACCGATAATGGCAACCTCTGTTTCTAATTCCTTATGCATCTAAACGACCTCCTTTAGTGTATATGAAAAAACAGGGTATATATTGGTTTTAACACAGAAAAAGGTAAATGAAACCTAAAAATTGTAAAAAATAAAATATTTCATAAATCTAGCTGTTAGGGAGAGCAGAATAGTAGACGTAAGGATCTTTTGGTGCTGGTACCTGTGAGATTTGCTGAGCCTGTAAAACGAGAAGTTCATTGCCTTCAAATGTTGTCATGCCTAATGTTCCCTCCACCTTTACCCAGCTATCTGTCTTAAATTCCTTGGCAGTGGGCGATTGGATAAGAATTCCGGATACCTGTGCGTCTGCTATACAGCAGGATACATTGTTCGTGAGTTATCTCATATTCCCTCCCTAGCTTTAAGAAGGTGACTTTTTGTGTGAAAAAGAGAACAATACCTACCACTGTCGCAACGATAAAGGCAAACAGCGTTCGATATAATACCATCTGCGGATCAATAGGAAATGCTGTATATGTTGCTGCCATCACAACAGGATTAATGATTGGACCTGCTAATAAGAAAACCATTCCCACATAAACAGGCATACCTCTATGAATCAACCGGCGCACAATTGGTACAATGGCACATTCACAGACAGGAAAAATAAATCCTAGCAGGGTAGCGAAAGGGATAGCTATTAATGGGTGCTTAGGTGTCCAGTTTCAAACAGTTTCGTCACGAACGAAGGTTTGTAATAATGCAGAAAAAAACACACCAATCAACACAAAGGGAATGGCTTCTAGCAAAATGCTAAAGAAAAGCGTTTTTACATCTAATAGCTGTGGGGAAGAGAGTAGGGCAGGAAGAAAGGGAGTGAGCTGATCACCCGACAAAAATAGGTATAAAAAGGCTCCGATGATGAGCACAAAGCCTAATTCCAATGTGATCGTACGAAATTTTGCGAGCATGTAAAACCTCCTGTACAGGTATTTTTGCGAAGGAACATCCATCCAACAATTCATAAGTACATAAATATTTCATTGACATGTTCAGTTCTGCTCATAGTCATAACTATACCAGATAAATCGAAATCATTACGATTTATTTTCGGAAAATTTTTCTGCATATAAGCTGGTACAGAAGGGAATAGGTTCGGAGCTCGCGAAGACTATTTTGAGGGGGAAAAAACTGTTTGTATAAAAGCCAATTCTATCTTTTTCATTTCTGACACAGCTAAGTTTTCTAACAAATTGACATCTGTTCTGTCTGTGAACTATACTTTTCTTTGCAAGTAAGTGCTTGCATTCATAAAATTAGGGTGAAAAGAGATGAGGAAAGAATCGACAAATGATAAAATTCTGCAGGCTACGATAGACTTGTTAAAGGAACAGGGCTACAGAGCTACGACTACAAAAGCAATTGCCGAAAAAGCCGGAGTCAATGAAGTGACGATTTTTAGGAACTTTGGCAGTAAAGACAAAATTATGGAAATGATCGTGCAAAGGCACACTTTTCAGATGGACATCATAAGAGATTACTTCACATGGGAACTGGAAGTGGACCTGTTACATATCGGCCAATATTTTTTGCGGCAACTTACTGAGATGCAGGATATTATTTCAATTAGTTTTCGTGACCCGACTGTGTTTGCTGAGCTTGTGAAAAAAATCTCGATCCAGCCAAATCAGTTTAAACAAATGTTGACTGATTATTTTGCTAAAATGAAGGAAAAGGGTAAGATAGCTGATATTGATTGTGTTGCTACGGCAGAATTATTTATTTGTCTCACGACGGGCTACTTTTTTATGCGATTCAGTTTGTGTCGTTCGTTAATTACGTTGAATGAGCAAGAAATAATGCACCATACTATAAACACATTCATCCGAGGGATATCACCTGGGACTCCTTCTGAATAGTTTTGCACGAGATTTGGAGAAAGAGGAGGAGCATTTATGATTTTTAGACCAAAGGACGATAAATTTTTTAGTACGTTAAGCCAGATTGTAAGTATAATTGAGGAGTCTGCTCAGTATTTTGCTCAATTTCCTGAGAAGAACGATGGAGATCTGGTTACCTTCTCTAGTGTCATGAAAGACTACGAGCATAAGGCAGATACACACATACATAAAGTAATTATGGAGTTAAACAAGGCATTTATCACACCTATTGAGCGCGAAGACATCTTGGCATTGGCTGTGAAGCTAGACGACGTACTAGATGGTTTTGAGGAGCTTTCCTCTCGCTTGGAGATTTATAATATCCAGAAGTGGGACGAGCACATGAAGGAGTTTACGGTTCTATTGCTGGCAGCTACTAAGGAGATTGCAGGAGCGACCGATCTGTTGTTCCAGAAGAAAATGAACGAGATTCATCCTTATGTAGTAAGAATAAACGATCTAGAATCAAAAGCGGATGCCGTATTAGATAAAAGTATTCGTCAGCTTTTTGCTTCTCAAAAAGACCCGATTGCCATTATGCAGTATAAAGAGATTTATGAGATGTTCGAAGGCGTTGCAGATAGCTGTGAGGATGTAGCCAATGCACTGGAAACGATCATCATGAGAAATGTCTAAAGAAAAGGGGTTCCATGATGGATAGTGTACTTTTTATTTTGGTTTGCATCATCATCCTGGGTTTAACTTTTGACTTTATTAATGGGTTTCACGATACAGCCAATACGATTGCCACTTCCGTTTCTACAAGAGCATTGCCTCCCCAAGTAGCAATTGTGATGGCAGCATTGATGAATTTTTTTGGTGCCTTATTGTTTACAGGTGTAGCTCAAACCATTACAAAAGATATTGTCGATCCTTTTTCTCTTGAAAATGGTTCGATCGTCCTCTTATGCGCCCTTATTGGTGCGATAGCTTGGAATCTAATTACCTGGTACTATGGCATACCTAGTAGTTCTTCCCATGCGCTAGTTGGTTCGATTGCTGGTGCTGCTATCGTTTCAGAAGGTTTATGGAGCTTAAATTACTCAGGGTTTATTCGGATATTGGAAGCATTGCTCATCTCCCCTGTTGCAGCACTGATTATTGGATTTTTAGTTATGTCCTTATTCAAGGTAGTATTTCGCAATTCTAATCTGGCTAAAACGAACAAGGGATTTCGCATTCTTCAAATCATGACGGCTGCTTTGCAATCATTTAGCCATGGAACTAATGATGCACAAAAAACCATGGGGATTATGACGATGGCTTTGATCACAGCAGGCTTCCAGACAACTACAGACATTCCAACCTGGATTCGTGTCTCTGTCGCATTAGCAATGGGACTTGGTACCATGGTAGGCGGATGGAGAATTATTAAAACAGTTGGAGGCAAAATTACCAAATTGAAACCGGTTAGCGGTGCGGCAGCAGATTTGTCGTCAGCCTTTATCATTTTTGGATTTACTTTCCTACACTTGCCTGTTAGTACAACACATGTCATCTCTTCATCCATTATGGGGGTAGGATCAGCACAGCGTGTGAAAGACGTAAAGTGGGGAGTAGCACGACGGATCGTGTTTACTTGGATAATCACTATGCCGATTACCGCACTCTTGTCAGCATGTTTATACAAGGTAGTCATGCTATTTGTGTAAAAGAATACACCTAAAAGATAAAGGAAACCGATCATGTTCATCAAGGACAGAGTCTGTTTGAATGCTACCCTCTCCATGTACCTTGAGGTATATCTTTTAGGTGTTTTTTTTGTGGCAAAAAAGGTATAAAGTAGGGGTAGCGACTATCTAATCATAGAATAGGGGGGAAAACGCAGATGGTAAATAGTCGTTTTGCAGTAGCTATTCATATCCTTTCAATAGTAGCCTCCACTCCCTGTGGACAGGCTACATCAGCTTATATTGCTGGGAGTGTAAATACAAATCCTGTAGTAATTCGCCGTATTAGCAGCATGTTAAAAAAAGCAGGAATGATAGAGTCTAAGGTCGGGTCCCCAGGATCGACGTTAACCAAAAGTCCAGAAGAAATAACTCTTCTTGATGTTTACAAAGCAGTACAAAGCCCTGATGAGCTATTCGCAATTCATGAGGAGCCCAATCCAGCATGTCCAATCGGAAGGCAGATTCAACACACCCTGACTGATGTTTTTTTAGGTGCCCAGCAGGCGATGGAGCAAGAATTGGCAAACAAAACCGTAGCAGATGTGTTAAGTGGAATGGGTATGGGTAAAAATGTGACAGAATAGACCTCGTCGTCGAGTATGAGGAGTCTCAATATATTGTTCATTGAAAGCTAGCGATCGGTCTGAAGAGAAAGATTGTTAGCTTTTAGCTTTTTCTAATCAGCGAAATCTGCACATATCAGGAAGGGCAGAGAGCTTTTTTTCCCTTGACACTCTACGTACAATAGAAAAGAAGAGGGTGATCAATACATGTTACGAAAGAAAACTATGGCGGAACTTTTAGAAGAGTTTCGCTCTGATGAGCGGATGAAACAAAACATCGTTAACTGGACAACGATTCCGCCTCGCGATCCACAGGTAGTACCATTTCCAGAGCAAATAGATGAACGGATTGCTCAAGCTTTGAGTAGACGAGGGATTTCATCTTTATATACACATCAAGCAACAGCCTTTCGCCATATTCAGGATGGGAAGCATATTGTGGCTGTGACTCCAACCGCTTCAGGAAAAAGCATGTGCTACCACCTGCCAATTTTGCAAACGTTGGCTAATGATGCGCAAGCGAGGGCACTATACATGTTTCCTACTAAAGCCCTTGCTCAGGATCAAAAGAGTGAGTTACATGAATTGATCAATGATATGGGACTAAGCATTAAATCGGAGACCTATGATGGTGATACGCCTGCTGCTATACGGCAAATGGTCCGCAAGGCCGGCAATATTGTCATTACAAACCCGGACATGCTACATTCTGCGATCCTGCCTCACCATACGAAATGGGTCGCTTTTTTTGAACATTTGAAATATGTGGTAATTGATGAGCTACACACCTACCGCGGTGTATTTGGGAGCCATGTTGCCAATGTGATCAGACGGTTAAAACGTATATGCGCATATTATGGTTCTCATCCACAATTCATTTGTACTTCTGCCACTATTGCGAATCCAGTGCAATTAGCAGAACAAATCACAGAGGAACAGATGGAACTTGTAGATAACAATGGAGCTCCGGCAGGAACGAAGCATTTTATATTTTACAATCCACCTATTGTAAATCATCAGCTAAATATTCGTAGGAGTGCAACATTAGAAGCGCGGGACATAGCATCTACTTTTCTAACAAATGGAGTGCAAACAATTTTATTTGCGAGAAGCCGTGTGCGTGTAGAGATACTTTTGACCTATTTACAGGAGCTGATTAGAAAAAAACTGGGGCCCAAAACAATTCAAGGCTATAGAGGCGGATATTTACCAACACAAAGGAGACAAATTGAACGAGGATTGCGACAAGGTGATATTGTCGGGGTGGTTAGCACAAATGCACTAGAGCTAGGTGTAGACATTGGCCAATTACAGGCATGTGTGATTACAGGATATCCTGGTTCCGTGGCTAGTACCTGGCAGCAGGCAGGAAGAGCCGGACGTCGGCAGGATGAGTCTGTCGTGGTTATGGTTGGAAGCTCTTCTCCACTTGACCAGTACATTATTTTGCATCCAGAGTATTTCTTTGAACGAAATCCGGAGTCAGCTCGTATTAATCCTGACAATCTAATCATTCTTGTGGATCATATGAAGTGTGCAGCATATGAACTGCCTTTTACGACAGGAGATACTTTTGGGCGGGCAGAAATAGCAGAAATTCTAGAATTTTTAACGGAGGAGCAGATCTTGCACTTCTCAAAGGGGAAGTGGTTCTGGATGAACGATTCTTTTCCAGCTCATAACATCAGCTTGCGATCTGCTTCACAGGAGAATGTGGTGATTGTCGATATTACCGAGCGTGGACAGGAAAAGGTCATTGGAGAAATGGATCGTTTCAGTTCGATGACATTGTTGCATGAGGAAGCGATTTATCTGCATCAGGGGGTGCAGTATCAAGTAGAAAAGCTGGATTATGAAGAGAAAAAGGCCTATATTCGCGAGGTGAAGGTCGATTATTACACAGATGCGAATGTAGCGGTCCAGTTAAAGGTTCTAGAGTCAGATTTTACACGGAAGCAGAACGAGACTGAATTGGCTTATGGGGAAGTAGCGGTTAATGCAATGGCTACGATTTTTAAGAAAATTAAGTTCGAGACCCATGAGAACATCGGATCCGGGCCGATACATTTACCAGAAGAAGAATTGCACACGAATGCAGCTTGGATTAGTTTTCCGGAATCTATTTTACAAACGATTGGTCAAGAGGAGGTAGAGCTTGGGCTGGTTGGGGCAGGACATGTGCTGCAACACGTTGCTCCTTTATGGGTGATGTGTGATCCGAAAGATTTGCATGTAATCTCACAGAGAAAAGCTGTCCATTCGAATCAACCAACGATATTCTTCTATGACCGATATCCAGGTGGCATTGGCCTTAGCGAACAGGTGTATCACCAGATGGAAACCATACTTGCTAAAGCAGAAGAGATGATTAGCTCATGTCCATGTGCGTCGGGATGTCCTTCGTGTATTGGCTATGTGGAGCGGGATGGAAAAGAGCTAGCACTATCTCTATTGCGAGTGGCGCAAGGGGGAGTAGCGTTTGTCTCTTAAAAATAAATTGCAACGAATGAAAAAGCATCTGACACTCGAAAGTAATAACGAGCAAGCAGATCGGCAGGAAAAGCAGGCAGAGCCCAAACAACAGAGTGATATATCTGCGTCCAGCTTACAAAGACCAGAGCAGTCGGACTGTAAACGAAGCGTTTATGAATCACCCCAAATCCAGATACCTTATGCAGATACATGGCGACGTCTTCAAGCCAAACCATTCTTTGGCGAAGAGGAGTACGCTATGGTACGAGAAGTTCGTTATCCCTTAGACATGATTCACGGGAACTATGAATTTTCGGCGTTACTTGATGTTATTGACAAATGGAACGAAAGCGGCATGGAGCATCCTCTGTCTGCTGCTAACAAACGCCCAGAGGATTTACTATTCTTTGATACAGAAACAACTGGTTTACATGGTGGGGTGGGTAATACCATCTTCTTATTGGGTTATAGTAAATGGGAACAGGACGAGGTGGTCGTTCGTCAGCATTTTTTAACCGATCCTTTTTCGGAAATTACGTTGTATCAGTCATTTTTAGCAGATGTAAAAGAATCCAAGCAACTTGTTACCTATAATGGAAAAGCGTTTGATTGGCCTCAGGTAAAAACACGACATACGCTGGTACGAAACGATGTGCCAGCCTTACCTGTGTTTGGTCACATCGATTTGTTGCATGGGGCGAGAAGACTATGGAAAAATGAACTCGTTTCTTGTCGCTTATCGATCGTAGAACAACAAAAGCTAGGAATCAGGCGCTTGGAAGACATACCTGGCTCACTAGCTCCAATGCTATATTTTGAGTACGTCAGAGAGCAGAATCCAGAACATATTGCTGGTGTACTTCAGCATAATGAAGTGGATGTACTATCCCTTATTACCCTCTATATTCATATCTCTTATATGCTGTTGTCTGCAGAGTCTGTTACGATGTCTATGGAAGAGCGATATGAAGTGGCACGCTGGTATGAGGCGATCGGATCAGAGCAATTGGCTCTGTCACATTACAAGGAAGTGGCTCGTAGCAAGCATCCTTATGCTGGGCGGGCAAAAGCTGCGCTAGGACATATATTTAAGCGTCAAAAGGAATGGAGTAAGGCTCTTTATTGCTATGACGCCTGCTTACAGGACAAAGAATGGGGTACTGAAGAGATTTGTATCGAGGCAGCCAAGATTTGTGAGCATCAATTAAAAGAATATGACAAGGCATATGCGTATACCAAAATGGCCTTCGAGCGCTGGCAAAAGAAAACGTCATATCTGCGGCAAAGGAATAAATCAGAACGCGAAATGTATGAAAAAAGGCTTTTGCGCTTAGAGAAAAAGCTAGAGCAGGTGAGCGAGAGCTTGTTTGATGAAGAGGCTACAAGATGAATTGGGGCTAGGAATGTGCTGTCATTTTATCAATTTATATGGTTTAACAAAGGACGTTTCCTCAGTCGGCTGTAATTGCACTGGTGGGAATGTCTTTTTTTATGAGATGGAGAAGACCAATGCTATAGCAACCTCAATTTTTCATTTCGTTATTTTCCTACGAGGGTATCAGGTTATTAAGGAATAACACTTTCTAATCTCTTGGGTTAGGGACCTGCTCGATTTTCAAGCCGAATATTTGTGGGGGATCAATATGATTTACCTGCATGTATACAGAAAGCTGACCTCGATGATGAATTTCATGTTCAGCCATTGCCATTATGATTCTCCAGGCACTGACTTCATAGCCTAAGAGGTTTTTCACCTTTCTGGTTAGTTGCTCAGGCTCTAACTGATGAAGACCTGCTAGAACGGTATTGTGACAATTCTGTAAATAACCGATAGCTTCCTCCATACTCCGACCTTTATCGGGTTCATGCCCGCAATACTTCCATTCATTATGTATAATCGCATGATAAAACATTAATTCTGCAGAGCCCAAATGCCGGACGATATCACCAAAAGAAAATTTGTGATCGTCTGGACGCCAATCGATGACTTGCTCAGGTATTGCCGCTAAAGATTTCAAGGTTCGTTTACGAACACCTTCGAAATTTGATAGTAAATCGTCTTTCGGTATCATATAATCTACCCCTTTCATTCAACATTTCCTCTTTTCAATTATATAGCTAAGTCAGGGCGTCTTTCCATCGTTTTTAGTGGTTTCCGCAAATTCTTTGGTCTGATTCGGAATTTGAAATAAATCATCAGAACTATGCAGAATTTCAGGGGGAATATTGGGTATGTGATGCCATAGAAGGTGCGGTGCAGTTTTACAAGGCATGTATTCGTTTGCGATAATACTGTGTCTAATCCGTAAGAGGGATTTTGCAAAGCGAAAAATACTCGTTAGGAAATTAGCAGAGGAAGATAAGAAGTGGCTTCAAAATCGCTCTCAGACTCGATCATGTAACAATAGAAGCAAAAGAAATCAAACAAGTAATCACAAGCTTAATGAACTGGATGGGCAAAATAAACGGAAAGTGGATGGTCGCGACTATTACAATCATGAGTTATGATAAATAAAACGGCAGAAAGAGTTGAAACGAATGACTTATCTCATACCTTTCATTTTTTTGATCGTATTGGTAGCTGCCATTGGGACTATCCTGGTAGGGATAAAGCCAAAGGATCATAATTATGGTACGAAGACAAAAAGAAATTTGACCAGATTAACAATGTTTTACGTCATATGCACCGTTATTTTTTTGGGAATTTTCTTTTATTTCTTTTATAAGTAAAGAATGGTTTAAAGCATGCAATATAAAAACAAACCCATAACAGGTCATAAAGAAATGAGAGTTTGTTCACGTCGAGAAGCTTGGTATGATGGCCGGGCTTTTTTTGGCATCGTAGCTTATTTTGTTACGAGTAGACTGTCACTTTTTCCTGGCATACAGCTTTCCATGATGACCTGCAATACGAGCAAGATTTTATGTGTGACAAATCTGTTCAGCACTCATGCTTGATAGCGAAGAAGCTATAAACTGTTCTTCTTCGTTATCTTCTATAATCTGTTCTACTTCAACTGGATGAAGCCGGTATAATTTGTGACGAAAAGGCGCATGACCGAGAGAATCAAATTTCAAATAATGAAACAAGCATAGGCACGATAAGTAAACCTTCTTTGCCAACATCCTCCCCTTAATCTGAGTTAGCCAACTTTACGACTATGCAACATTACTAACATTAGGTAACTATTTTTTACCAATAAACCTTTTTGAAAGGAAAGAAGGGTAGGTATAAAAAATTGCTTAATTTAAAATTTGAAGAAAGTTTGTAAAAAATTAACTAAACAACTGCTAAAAAATAGTGTACTCTTATTTACAGGTAACAAAAATCAGGGAAATCTTGGGGAGAGAACAACTTGATAAAAAGAATACGTAGTCAATTACAAGAATCAATGTGGGGAAAAATAGTAGCAACAATTTTTACATATTGGTATTTACTGGTACTAATTGTGATCTGTAGCATTGTAGCTGTTCTTGTAGAAGTTGTGATTGGATACAATATTCAGCAGATGGTTTCGTATTCTATCGTTGACACTCAGGATCATATGAGCACTTTATTGTATGTGTTTGGGATTTGTGTCATGATCGGGATGATTGCTCACTTTTTTGTGAAATGGTTGTCTACGAAATTTAGTGCTTCCATTATCAGAGATTTGCGAAATCGCTTTGCCGAAAAATTAGAGCGTGCTTCCTTTGCCTCTGTAGAAAAATACAGCACTGGGGATCTTTTATCCCGATTCTCCAATGATTTAACGATTGTACAACGATTTTTGACTGAACACTTTCCAAAACTAATCATTGAGCCTCTTATGTTTATCGCTGCTTTTGTCTACCTTTTCTTGATTAGCTGGAAACTTATCCTTTTTAGCTTGTCTTTGGTTCCATTTGCATTACTTTTTGCAGCTATGATAAGCAAACCTCTAAATGCCTACTCCTACGAACTACAACAGCAGGTCGGTCGTACAGCCTCTATTATGAAAGATACTATCTCAGGAATTCCAATCATTAAAGTGTTTCATTTATATGAAGCTTTCTTTCGAAGATTCAAAACGGCAATTGAACAAATGCTACATCTGAATTTAAAAATTGAACGCAGACATGCTTGGCTAAATCCGCTGCATATTATATTTATGTCAAGTCCGCTGGTGTTTTGTATTCTGTTTGGAGCTTATCTAATTGCCCATCAGGAATTGAAACCAGCGGAGTTAATCGCCTTTATTTATTTCTTGGGACATATTATACAGCCAGTCTCAGTGCTTCCCGAATTAATCATTCAATTTCAACAAGCACTAGGATCGTATAGACGTACGGGGGAGATTCTGTCTTTACCTGAAGAGGAAATCATTCCCACAGAGATACCTAAGGATCATGTAGCGAAAGATTTTTGTTTACAATTCAACCAAATTTCCTTTACATATGATGAACAAAAACCTCCCGTGTTACATCATTTAGATTTTGAGCTAAAAACGGGCAGGCATATCGCGATTGTTGGGCCAAGCGGAGGCGGAAAATCAACGATTGTGAAACTACTTTGCGGCCTTTATGTTCCAAATACGGGACACTTCCGGGTCAAAGGCGATAATTCTTATTCACAAAATTGGGATATCGCTTCGCTTCGATCCTTTATTGCGTATGTCCCACAGGATGTCTTTTTGTTTTCTAAGTCAATTGCAGAAAATATTGCCTTTGGAAAAGAAGATGCAACCCTTGAAGAAATTGTAGAAGCAGCTAAACTAGCGAATGCACATGAATTTATTTCCGGATTGTCTCAGGGTTATCAAACTGTTGTGGGTGAGGGAGGCTTCCAATTATCTGGTGGTCAAAAACAACGGATAGCCATTGCCCGCGCTTTTATAAAGAATGCGCCCTTTATTATCATGGACGAGCCTACTTCGGCTTTGGATGCTCAATCAGAGTTTTTGTTCCAAGAAGGACTTAAAAAGCTTTTAGAAAAAAAGACCGTTGTGATGGTGGCACATCGTTTTTCTTCCATTCGACATTGTGATGAAATCTGGGTGTTGGATCGTGGAAATATTGTAGAACGGGGAACCCATCGCGAATTAATGAAGGCAAACGGATTGTATCGAAAGCTCTACGATCCACAGGTTCAGGATCACTATCTCATACAGCCTAGCCTTTCAGTGAAGTAAATGGGAGGAATACAATGGGATTACACGGACTTCAAAAGGCCTATTTGGAATGGAAGGATATGCTAATATTTCTAAAATCACGACGGCGAGCTTATCTATTCGCTTTACTGGCTGACTGCACCATCATGGGGGCATTACCAGTCGCGATCAGCTTTGCGCTCAACGAACTAATTACGGCATCAGTAAATGGCAGCGTAGAGTCATTGGTTCGATCCTCCATCCTGATAAGTCTAACCTTTCTTTTTTTTAGTGCAGCAGTTCCTTTTATTCACTATAGTCTGCAACGAATCATAAAAAAGACGATGGCCGATATTAGAGTAACGCTGTACGAACATCTTACCAAACTGCCCGTTTCTTATTTTGAAGCTAATCATCCTGGTGAAATGGTATCACGTATCATTAACGATGCACACAACATGGAAGAGGCATATGGAGAAAGTATGCGCAATATTTTGCAAAATGTGATGACTTTGGTGATGGTAACTACCACAATGCTGATCATGGATTGGAGATTCTCTCTCATTTTTATCGTGCTAGGACTTGGCATCACGTTTGTAAATATTCGGTTTGTTCAGCCGTTGAGGGAGACAAATGATCGACTTCAGGCTACATTGGGAGAAATAACAGCAAAGATAGCCGGTTTTATAGAAGGATTGCCTATTATTAAAACCTTTTCTGCCGGGAATAAGGTTAGAGAGGACCTAGCTGATACAAATAAGGAGCTAACACAAACCGCAAATAGCCAGGGCTTTAAGACAGGGCTATTAGATGCTATCAATTTTTTGTTTAGTTTTGTGATGTTCGGCGGTATGTTAGTTGTTGGGTTGTTTATCTATACCAAAAATGAATTAGGTGTCTTGGGACAACTAGTGCAGTTACAGACGACTATGGTGTTTATTTTCCTAGAGTTTGGCAGAATTATTGCTTCCCTGCAACATTCCTTATCGGGCTCAGCTAGAGTGTATGGTCTATTGAATCACCCTGTTGAACAAATTGATCTGGTCATCTCTCGTGAAAAATCTGAAAAACAGTCCAATCATGTCAAAAGTTGCTCATCTACCGAGGCATTCTCGTTACACGATGTTGTCCTACAACGCGGCATGAATCAGGTATTAAATCATGTTTCTCTTTCGGTTGGGGCCGGTGAACTAACTGCGGTTGTCGGAACAAGTGGTTCTGGTAAAAGTACGTTATTAAAAGCGCTTTTAGGATTTTATCCCCCTGCGGAAGGGGATATTTATTACTTTGCTAAAAATGGAAAAGCTCACACGCTTACACAGGTGAGGGAATTGATAGCCTACGTTCCTCAGGAACCGCATTTATTTGAAGGCACGATTGAAGAAAATATTAGATTCGGGAGACCAGATGCAGAAATGGAAGAGCTTGTTGACGCAGCTAAGGCGGCATTTGCGCACGAGTTTATACTGGAGCTACCTGATGGATACAAAACAAGAATTGGAGAGGACAAGGCACGTTTATCAGGAGGACAACGCCAGCGAATTGCCATTGCCCGGGCTTTACTATCGAAAACTCCCATTGTTTTATTTGATGAGCCTACGTCTGCTCTAGATTCACATTCAGAAACATGTGTGCGGGAAGCGATTCGTGCATTAAAGGGGCAACGTACGGTGATGATCGTAACACATCAAAGGCAAACAGCAGAAATTGCAGATGTCATTTTTGTGATGGAACAGGGGGCTATTGTGGATCATGGATCACCTAATGAGATAAAAGCGAAAGAAGGCCCGTACCAACGTTTATTTGCAGAGGAAAACAATTCTAACGAAGCTATCACGATCTACTAATACAGTGCGATCATGTTTAGGATTTCTACATATTTTCATCTTAGGATTCATTGAGATATTAAGTGAAGTTCATAAAATTTACAAAAAAACAGATGGAAGAATAATACTGATATGTTATAATAAGTTTCGAATGTTTATTTGTTATTAAAATATATTTTTGTGAAATATGCGATTGTGCTATATACAGTAGTTTCACGTTTTTTGCTGAAAAAATATGTTATGTATAAAGAGAGGAGGCTAATTATGGTAGCATACTACCGTTTCAATTATCCTTGAACAAAGAGGTGATGGTGCATATGTATTAACTTTATCCATAAATAAAAAATCTTTCACATCATGATGGTTCCTCTTCATAACTTACGATTTTTCCTCAAACATTTCCTACATCCCAAGACATAACTCCCGTAATAGAGATTACGTTAATTTTTCCTAACATACAGTCAAACCCTGCAGCATGTCGCATCCACATAGTAAGCAATCATAGTATTTTTTATAAGAAACTATAATGTCTAACAAGAGGTGCAGCAATATGAATAAGGATTTGATTCAATTATTTTCGTTGACTCAGCCTCAACAAAGGATTTGGTACTCCGAATTACTTTTTCCAAATACGGGTGTGTCGTCGATTTCATCGATCACTAAACTGAGAGGAAATATCAATCTAAGTGCCCTGCAACAAGCTCTAAATACAGTTATTGGACTGCATGATTCCCTCCGGATTCAATTAACTTCTCAAAATGGATTTCCTCAGCAATATGTGGAGGAGCATAGTGATAAAGAGTTCGAATGTTTAGATTTTTCTGGTGTTGACGGGGAAGCTCAAGCATTGAAGTGGCTGGATGAACATAATCGTACACCTTTTGAACTTTTCCATTCGGAGTTGTATACATTCACCATCTGCAAGATTAGCGATCAAGAATATTGGTATAACCTCAAAATTCATCATATTGTTTGCGACGGAATCTCTGCAAATATGTTCATGAATCAAGTGAACAAATGCTATTCTCAGATTGCAAATGGTGAGCCTTTAGAAATAGCTGCAAATCATGCTTACTTCGACTTTATACAAACGGAGCAGGACTACGAGAAATCAGAGCGTTATCAAAAGGATAAGACGTATTGGGTTGATAAATTTAGCACTTTACCTGAAGTGATAGGGTTTAAATCATATAATCCGTTTACTCAAAGCACTGCTGGTATACGAAAAAATATAATCCTGGAAGACAGTTTGTATCATAGCCTGTACGATTTTTGCAAACAAACAAATAGCAGTATGTTAACAGTCTTTATGACTGCGATGTACATCTATATGCATAAAAAGACAGCGCAGAATGATGTTTCTATTGGTACATTCTATGCAAATAGAACAACCAAAAAGGAAAAAGAAATGGTAGGAATGTTCGTTAGTACAGTACCTACACGAGTATTTGTAGATCCTGACATGGACCTACTAGCGCTTCTGCAAGCCGTATCTAAAGAGCAGATTTCGATCCTACGCCATCAAAGGTTCCCATACAATCAAATGATGCAAGACGTGCGAGAAACGCATCAGCATAAGGATCTTCAACGTCTCTTTGGCGTATCTGTACAGTACCGGGCGATGGATTATCCGCAATATGAAAATGTGAAAGTCGAAGTTGTTGAAAATTTTTGTGGAGACGTGATCAATGACTTTGAGATGAACGTGATTGAATTAGATAATGAAAAGATTAATCTTCAACTAAACTATCGAGCACAGTTGTTTACAGATGAAGAGATGGAACAACTAGTTCAACAGTTCTCTACCATTATTGAAACAATCATTCATCATCCTACTTCAAAAATTGCAGACATCTCCCTGCTTGGTGAAGAAGAGAAGAATGTCATTTTATCTGAATTTAATAATACGTTAGTTGACTATCCGCGGGAAAAGTTGATTCATCAGCTGTTTGAAGAACAAGCAGCACGTATACCCGATGAAGCGGCTGTAATTTTCGAAGGGAAGCAACTCACTTACCGGGAACTAAATGAAAGAGCGAATCAGTTAGCGCGAAAGCTACGTGCTGAAGGAGTAGTAGCCGATCAATTAGTTGGAATCATGGCGGAACGATCATTAGAGATGATGATTGGAATTTTTGGGATTTTAAAAGCTGGCGGTGCATATATGCCGATTGATCCGGAATTTCCAGAGGAAAGAATCCGCTATATGCTAGAAGATTCAAATGCAAAGCTACTTTTGACCCAGAATCATTTGGTGGAGCGAGTAACTTTTGCCGGGAAAATAGTAGATATCAATGATGCTCAAAGCTATCACCAAGATGGTTCGAATTTGGAAGCGATAAATGGTCCGAATCACTTAGCCTATGTTATTTATACATCAGGTTCTACAGGCAAGCCTAAAGGAGTTATGATAGAACATCATTCAGTTATAAATCGACTGATGTGGATGCATGCAAAATACCCTATTTCATCCGCTGACATCATTATGCAAAAAACAGCGATTACGTTTGACGTATCAGTATGGGAGCTATTCTGGTGGTCGATGGTGGGTTCCAAAATGTGCCTATTATCTGTAGGAGGAGAAAAGAACCCTGAGCAAATCTTAAAGACAATAGCCGAGCATCGCATTACAACAATGCATTTTGTTCCGGCAATGTTGCACGCTTTCTTGGATTATGTTGAGCAACAATCACCTGAGATTGTAAAAGAAAAGCTTCAATCTTTACGTCAGGTTTTTGCGAGTGGGGAAGCATTGCCGCCACAGCATGTAGATAGATTCCGCCGAGCAATTTCTTCAGTATGTCAAGCTAGATTGATCAATTTATATGGACCGACTGAGGCTACTGTAGATGTTACGTATTTTGATTGTGATACAGATGAGGAACTAGCTGCAATTCCAATCGGTAAACCTATATATAATACCCAACTTTACATCGTCCAAGCTGATTCTGTGAACCTTCAACCGATTGGGATAGCAGGTGAGCTATGCATTGCTGGGGTCGGTTTAGCTAGAGGGTACCTGAATCGACCGGAGCTTACGGAAGAGAAATTTGTGAAAAATCCGTTTGCCCCAGGAGAACGAATGTATAGAACGGGAGACTTAGCAAGATGGTTACCAGATGGAAATATTGAATATTTGGGTCGGATTGATCACCAAGTAAAAATCCGTGGCTACCGTATTGAGCTTGGCGAAGTCGAGTTGCAGCTATTGAAAATAGAAGCGATACAAGAAGCGGTGGTAATTGTTAGAGAAGATGCAAGCGGTCAAAAGCAAATGTGCGCCTATTATGTAGCGAACAAGCAGCTGACTGTAGGTGAGCTAAGAGCCGACCTTTCCCGAGAATTACCTACATATATGGTTCCATCCTATTTTGTTCAAATGGATAAAATGCCACTGTCTCCAAATGGCAAGATTGATCGTAAAATGCTACCAGCACCAGAGGAGAGTATCCAAACGGGTGTAGAGTATGTAGCACCTCGCACTGCTATAGAGCAGACATTGGTATCCATTTGGCAGGCTGTTCTAGGAGCTAAGAAAATTAGTGTATTGGATAATTTCTTTGATCTGGGAGGAGACTCTATCAAGTCTATTCAGATCTCTTCTAGGATGCTTCAGGCAGGCTATAAGCTGGAAATGAAGGATTTGTTCACCTATCCAACCATTGCCCAATTAAGCCAACATATTCAGTTAGTTACGAAGATTGCTGATCAGAGTGAGGTAGTGGGGGCTACCTTATTAACTCCAATTCAGCACTGGTTCTTTGAGCAAAAACTAGTTGAACAACACCATTATAACCAAGCTTTCATGCTTTTCATGGAAAAAGGTTTTAATGAAACATTGCTTCGGATGACCATGGAAAAGATCGCCATTCATCATGACGCGTTACGAATGATTGTTCGCGAAACAGAAAATGGTTATGAAACGTGGCATCGAGGGGTAGAGGAGGGCGAGCTGTATAGTCTTGAAGTAATAGATTTGAGAAGTGAAATAGACTGCGCCCGACTCATCGAAACGAAAGTAAATGAAATTCAAGGCAGTATTTCTCTGACTGAAGGCCCATTACTAAAAATGGGACTATTCCAGTGTCAAGAAGGAGATCACCTGCTGATTGTTATTCACCATTTGGCAGTTGATGGAGTTTCTTGGCGAATTTTATTCGAAGATATCGCGAGCGGTTATGAACAAGCACTTCGAGGGGAAACCATCAGCTTCCCGAAAAAGACAGATTCCTTCCAAAAGTGGGCAGAGCAACTCTCTGATTATGCTAAAAGTGATGAATTGCAGCGTGAAAAAGCTTACTGGAAGCAAATCGAACAAGTTACAACTATAGATTTGCCAAAGGACTTTATCCAAGAACAATCGGTCATTGCGGATAGTGAAATTGTAGAAATTCAATGGACTGAGCAAGATACAGAACAATTATTGAAACAATCAAATCGTGCCTACAACACGGAAGTTAACGACTTATTGCTTACTGCGTTAGGAATGGCATTACACGATTGGACGGACAATCATCAATTTTTGGTGAATGTAGAGGGCCATGGTCGCGAGTTGATTCATCAAGATATCGATGTTACTCGGACGGTAGGCTGGTTTACCAGCTTGTACCCTGTCATGCTCCAAATGGATGGGGATCAGGAAATCTCTCGTCGTATTAAGCAGGTCAAAGAAATGTTGCGCCAAATTCCGCAGAAGGGTTTAGGATACGGCATTTTACGATATTTGGATAAATCCGAGAAGCAGAACATAAGTAATTTGGAGCCTGAAATCAGTTTTAACTACTTGGGGCAATTTGATCAGGACTTACAGCATAATGATCTTCAGCTTTCTCATTATTCAAGTGGAGCATTTGTGAGTCCGCGGGCCAAGAGAAACTATACTCTTGACTTGAATGCGATGGTCACCAATGGATCGTTGAAGCTTACGATTAGTTACAGCAGTAAAGAATATCGTACCGAAACGATGCAGCAGCTAGCAAAACACTTACAAGCCAGCCTACAACAGATAATTGCCCATTGCGTGACAAAAGAACAGGTAGAGCTAACACCAAGTGACCTATTATTAAAAGACCTGACAGTTGAAGAGCTTGAGCGATTAGTAGAACAGACAGCAGATATTGGTGAAATTGAGAATGTTTATTATTTAACACCAATGCAGAAGGGAATGTTCTTCCACAACCTGATGGATTCATACTCAGGGGCGTATTTTGAGCAATTAACGTTTACTATAAAGGGCAGCTTTGATGTCATCACTTTTGGGAAGAGTCTAGATACCTTTACCCAAAGGCATGCGACGCTAAGAACCAATTTTTATAATGGTTTAAAAGATGACCCTATTCAGGTTGTATTCCGTCAGAAAAATAGTGAACTATATTATGAAGATTTACGAGAAATGAGCGAAGCTGAACGTGAGGAACATCTGAGTAGCTTTGCCGAAAGGGATAAAAGCAGAGGGTTTGATTTAGCAGAAGATTCTTTGATGCGGGTATCCATTTTGCGATTGACAGAGGATACGTACCATTTTGTTTGGAGTTTCCATCATATCGTGATGGACGGCTGGTGCCTGCCAATTATGACCAAAGAGGTGTTTGAAGGCTATTTTGCTATCCTACAA
Source organism: Brevibacillus sp. 7WMA2 (assembly GCF_010748895.1). Classification (NCBI taxonomy): domain Bacteria; kingdom Bacillati; phylum Bacillota; class Bacilli; order Caryophanales; family Paenibacillaceae; genus Brevibacillus; species Brevibacillus sp. 7WMA2. The sequence continues at coordinate 1,479,330 of NZ_CP048799.1, read as the reverse complement.
AATAGACAACCTAAATGGGAAGCTGTAACGCCATATAGCCAGTATATCGATTGGTTAGAGCATCAAAATGAAGAAGAGAAAACGAGATACTGGAGTGAGTATTTGGCAGAATACGAGGGTCAAACGATTTTGCCCAAAGAAAAACATCCAAATAAAGAAGGCTATTCTGCTAAGAAAGTGATCAACGTTCTTGATAAGACGCTTGTAGAGCGAATGGATCAGGTAGCTAAACAGCATCAGGTAACAATTAATACGTTCATGCAGACTGCATGGGGGCTTTTATTACAGAAATACAATGGTAATCACGATGTTGTTTTTGGCAGTGTCGTTTCAGGAAGAACAGCTGATATAGCAGGAATTGAAGGTGTCATTGGCTTATTTATTAACACCATTCCGGTTCGGGTTCGTTGCGAGGGAACAGATACGCTAAGTGAAGTATTGCGAAAGGTACAAGGACAAGCTCTGCAATCGCATGCTTACGATACGCATCCGCTCTATAAAATTCAAGGGCTGACGGAACAAAAACAAGATTTAATTAACCATATTATGATATTCGAAAACTATCCGATCGATCATGAGATGGAGCAGTTGGGGATTGGAAAACAATCCAACTTCACAATTGCAGATGTAAAAGTAACAGAACAAACAAACTATGATTTAAACATAGCTGTCGTGCCGGGCGAAGAGATGAAGCTTATGCTGGATTATAATGCACAGGTATTTGATGAAGCTGGCATTAAGCGAATTGCGATGCACTTTGTTCAAATGCTGGAGCAGATTATTGAAAATCCAGATGCCCGTATAAATGAATTGGAAGCTGTTACACCGATTGAGAAGGAGCAGATTCTCAATGTGTTCAATAATACGCAGGCTGACTATCCTAGTGAGCAGACCGTGTACCAGTTATTTGAAGAGCACGTAGCGAAAAACCCTGATAAAGTGGCAGTTGTTTATGAAGAAAAACCATTAACTTATCGTGAATTGAATGCGAAAGCTAATCAACTGGCTCGAACTCTGCGAGCAGAGGGAATTCAGAAAAACGAACTAGTCGGTATCATGGTAGAACGTTCGTTAGAAATGATAATAGGTATCTTTGGGGTATTAAAAGCTGGAGGCGCCTACGTTCCTATTGATCCAGAATATCCAGAAGAGCGGATTCGTTATATGCTGGAGGATTCCGGGGCTAAGCTGTTGCTCACCCAAAGCCATTTACAGGAGCAAATCACCTTTAATGGAACACTCCTAATGCTAGATGATGAGAAAGTGTATAACGCAGACGATACCAATGTTGAATCGATTACTGGACCAAATGATTTGGCTTATGTCATATACACATCTGGAACTACGGGTAAACCAAAGGGTGTTATGGTAGAGCATCATGGTCTGTGCAATTTAAAAACGTATTTTGAATACAATTTGGGACTTAGCGCGGATGATCGAATCGTGCAGTTTGCCAGCGTGTCATTTGATGCAGCGTGCGCAGAATTTTTCAAAGCCTTTATTTGTGGCGGAACCCTATATATACCTTCTACCTCAATCATTATGAATTATCGTTTGTTCGAGGACTATATTACTTCCAATCAAATAACTGTCGCGGCATTGCCTCCTACTTATGCAATATATCTGGAGCCAAGCAATCTGCCTAGCTTAAAAACACTGATCACTGCTGGGTCTGCTTCCTCTGTTGAATTAGTACAGAAATGGAAAGACCACGTGTCGTATTTCAATGCCTACGGTCCGACTGAGGATACAATTTGCTCTTCCGTATGGTCTTATGATCGCGAGTCAATGTCAGAAAACGTTGTGCCTATCGGTCGACCTCTTAAGAACCATCGCATCTACATTGTTGATGCAGAAGGTCATTTGCTACCTATCGGTGTTGCAGGCGAACTATGCATTGCTGGTGTTGGGTTAGCACGGGGTTATCTGAATCGCCCAGAGCTTACTGAAGAAAAATTTGTGAACAGCCGTTTTAGAGCAGGGGAACGAATGTACAAAACGGGCGATCTGGCTAGATGGATGTCAGATGGTACCATTGAATATTTGGGTCGAATTGATCATCAGGTAAAAATCCGTGGGTACCGTATTGAGCTGGGTGAGGTTGAAGCGCAGCTACTGAAGGTAGATACGGTTCAAGAAGCTATTGTCATCGCAAGAGATGACGAGGCAGGACAAAAGCATTTATGTGCCTATTTTGTTGCTGAAAGCCTGCTGAGTATGGCCAAGCTTAGAAGCGAATTATCTCATGAATTACCTAATTACATGATACCAAGCTACTTTGTGCAATTAGAGCAAATGCCACTTACCTCAAATGGAAAAATTGATCGCAAAGCGCTACCTGCACCAGAAGGAAACGTAGACACTGGGGTTGAGTATGTAGCCCCACGCAATGAAGTCGAACAACTGTTGGCATCTATTTGGAAAACAATCTTAGGCAGTCAGCAGGTTGGTATCTTGGATAATTTCTTTGATCTGGGTGGAGACTCTATCAAAGCAATCCAGGTTTCTTCTCGCCTACTTCAATCCGGATATAAGCTGGAAATGAAGGATTTGTTTAAATATCCAACTGTAGAGATGTTAAGCCCACGTCTCCAACTGATTAGCAAAATGGCGGATCAAGGGGAAGTAGTAGGTCAAGTAGAACTTACCCCGATACAGCGGTGGTTCTTTGAGCAGATGCCAGTTGAACCGCATCATTTCAATCAAGCCTACATGTTATATCGTAAGCAAGGCTTTACAGAGTCTGCGCTTCGCGAGGTTATGCAAAAGCTGGTCTCTCATCACGATGCCTTACGAATGGTATTTAAAGAGACCGAGAGTGGATTCGAAGCACGAAACCGTGGAGTGGATGAAGGGGATTTATATACCCTAGAAGTGATTGATCTCAAAGGAAACACGGATTGCTCCAAAGCGATTGAAAAGAAAGCAACCGAAATTCAAAGTAGTATCAATATAAATGAGGGACCGCTTCTGAAACTAGGTTTGTTCCATTGCTCAGATGGAGACCATTTATTAATGGTTATTCATCACTTGGTAGTAGACGGAATTTCATGGCGTATTTTATTCGAAGACCTTGCTACAGGCTATGAACAAGCAATGAATGGGGCAGCCATTCAATTACCACAAAAAACAGATTCGTTCCAAACATGGGCTGAACAGTTATCACTTTATGCGAATAGTGCGGCTATGGAGAACGAACAAAAGTACTGGCAGCGACTAGAGCAAATGGAGATGCAATTACTTCCTAAGGATCATGTACAAGCCAAGAAGCTGGTTCGCGATAGTGAAATGATTACCGTTCAATGGACCGAACAGGAAACGGAACAATTGCTAAAGCAAGCAAATCGCGCATATGGAACAGAAGTAAATGATCTGCTGCTCACTGCACTTGGTATGACAATCCATGCATGGACAGGTATGGAGCAAATCTTCGTAAATCTTGAAGGGCATGGTAGAGAGGACATCGTTCGGGATATTGATATCACTCGTACAGTAGGATGGTTTACAAGTCAGTATCCAGTAGTTGTAGAGGTACAAGCCAATAAGAATCTGTCTCAACAAATTAAGGGAGTAAAGGAAGGGTTGCGTCAGATTCCTAACAAAGGAATTGGCTATGGCATCTTAAGGTATTTATCAGCACTGCAAGGTAATCCAATATTCAAGCTAGAGCCTGAGATCAGCTTTAATTACCTGGGGCAGTTTGATCAGGACTATCAAAATAATGAGATGCAATTATCACCGTATTCTGTTGGAGATGTTGTAAGTGAACAGCTAGAAATGAAAACCGCTTTAAATATAAACGGCATGATTTCTAATGGACGCTTGGAGATGACCATCAGATACAGTAAGAAAGAATACAAGAAAGAAACAATGGAAGAAGTAGCTAACTTATTGCAGTCTTCGCTACAGAATGTGATTACACACTGCGTGGCGAGAAAAAGCACAGAGCTTACTCCAAGTGATGTTTTATTAGCTGGTCTAAGCATTGAAGAGCTTGATCAGTTAGTAGAACGAATGAAAGAAACGGGTGAAATCGAGAACGTATATGAATTAACCCCGATGCAGAAGGGAATGTATTTCCACAGCTTGATGAATCCTCATTCAGGTGCATACTTTGAGCAAACATCCTTTGATTTGACAGGAAGCTTTGATCTCACCGCGTTTGCTAAAAGCTTAGATGCATGGGTACAACGGCATGAGGCACTGCGGACAAATTTTTACAATGGCTTTAAAGATCAGCCTATACAAGTGGTGTATCGTCATAAAAATGGTGAACTTTATTATGAGGACCTACGCGAAATGGATGCGGCAACCCGTAATTCCTATATAGCCAATTATAAGAGAGAAGACAAGGCAAAAGGATTTGATTTAGCCAAGGATTCCTTGATTCGTGTATCCGTTCTTCGTATGGAGGAAGAAAAGTACCGCCTTATTTGGAGTTTTCACCATATCGTGATGGACGGCTGGTGCGTGTCTATCATGGTCAAGGAAGTATTTGGTGGATACAATGCAATTCGGGAAAATAGACAACCTGAGTATACTGCCCTAACACCGTATAGCCATTATATTGAATGGCTAGGACGCCAAGATCAGGAGAGTGCAGCTAGTTACTGGAGCGAGTATTTAGCTGGCTATGAACAACAAACCCTACTGATACATGATAGAAAGCAGGGTAATGAAGACAAAGCTTATGCGGCAACCAAATTACACTTCACATTTAGTAAAGAACTTACGAAGAGATTGGATCAAGCAGCTAAGCAGAATCAAGTAACAATCAATACGTTGATGCAGACTGCATGGGGAATTATGCTCCAGAAATACAATAATCACCACGATGCCGTCTTTGGCAGTGTGGTTTCTGGAAGACCGGCTGACATTCCTGGCGTTGAAAACATTCTTGGATTGTTTATTAATACAATCCCGGTCCGTATTCGTTGTGAAGCAGAGGAAACGGCTGCACAGGTAATGAGAAGAATTCAGGAGCAAGCATTGGCATCGAATGCGTATGATACCTATCCACTCTATGATATACAGGCGCTCACAGAACAAAAACAGGATTTAATCAATCACATTATGGTGTTTGAGAATTATCCAATGGAACAGCAGATTGAGCAATTGGGAAGCACTGGACAATCCAAATTTGCAATTGGAAATATCGAGACAGTGGAACAGACGAACTATGACCTCAACCTGATCATTATGCCTGGGGAAGAGCTGGGGATTTGCTACGGCTATAATACCTTGGTATATGATCAAACCAGCATCGAACAAATCCAGGGCCATTTTGTCCATATCGTAGAGCAAATTACGTCTAACCCACAATTGCGTGTGAACGAATTAGAACTGGTTACTGCGGCAGAAAAAGAACAAATTTTAACAGTGTTCAATGATACAAAAGAGACTTATCCGCAGGACATCATGCTTCATCAATTGTTTGAACGTCAGGCAAAACGTACACCAGACCAGATAGCGGTTGTTTGCGAGCATGAGAAGCTTACCTATCGTGAACTAAATGCACGAGCTAATCAATTAGCAAGAACATTGCGTAAGCAGGGGATAAAAGCCGATCAATTAGTTGGTATTATGGCTGAACGCTCGCTAGAAATGATTGTCGGTGTGTTAGGCATCTTAAAAGCTGGCGGGGCCTATGTTCCAATTGATCCTGAGTATCCTGAGGAACGCATCAGCTACATGCTTGAGGATGCGAAAGCTACTTTACTCCTGTCACAGGGTCATCTACAGGAGAGAGTATCATTTACAGGTAAAATCCTATTGTTAGATGAGGAAACATCCTACCAGACACTAGCTTCTAATCTTAGAGCGATACATGGACCACAAGATTTGGCTTATGTTATCTATACGTCTGGAACAACAGGCAAGCCTAAGGGTGTTATGGTAGAGCATGCCAGCATTGTCAACACAATACTTTGGAAGGCGAACGCTTATCAGTTTTCACCAGAAAATCGCGTGCTTATGGTAACTCCATTTGTATTCGATCCATTCCTTACCCATTTATTTGGACCGCTGGCATCTGGTTCAACCGTATATGTATTGCGTGACGAAGAAAGTAAGGACCCGGAAGCGATCAAAAAAGCAATTACTCAACACCAAATGACACATTTCCAGAGCTCACCTAGCTTTTTATGGGCAATTGTCGAAACAATGAATCCTCAAGATTTACTGTCAGTAAAAAACATTGTAGTTGGTGGAGAGAAGATTGTTGCCTCCCTTGTAAAAAAAGTGGCGGAACTGAACCCGAGCATTGAAATTTGCAACGAATATGGCCCTACTGAAAGCAGTGTAGTTACGACATCACTATCCATAACGCAGCCAGAACAGGAGCTATCAATTGGCCGACCAATTGCAAACAAACAGGTGTATATCCTAGATCAGCACAATCAGCTTCAGCCAGTAGGCGTAGCTGGAGAACTGTGCATTGCAGGTACAGGATTGGCTAGAGGATATTTGCATCTTCCACAGCTTTCAACAGAGAAGTTCGTGGACAACCCGTTTACTCCAGAAGAGAAGATGTATAAGACTGGGGACTTGGCGAGATGGTTACCGGATGGAAATATTGAATATGTAGGGCGTATTGACCATCAGGTGAAAATTCGTGGGTATCGGATCGAGCTTGGCGAGGTGGAAGCCCACCTGTTACGAATCGATTCTGTGCAAGAGGCTATTGTGGTTGCGCGTGAAGAGCAAGAGGGGCAGAAGTACCTATGCGCGTATTTCGTAGCAGATAAGCAGGTAACTGTGGGTGAGATTCGAAACGTACTGGCTCAGGAATTGCCTAGCTTTATGATTCCCGCGTTCTTTATACAACTAGAACAAATGCCTCTTACTACAAACGGAAAGATTGATCGCAAGGCACTCCCTGCACCAGAGGGTGGCGTGCAAACAGGAGTTGAGTATGTAGAGCCGCGTACACCGGTTGAACAAACATTGGTTTCGATTTGGCAGGCTGTCTTGGGAAGTCAACAAGTTGGTATTTTAGAGAACTTCCTAGATCTTGGGGGAGACTCTATCAAAGCTATTCAGGTATCTTCCAGATTGCTTCAAGCAGGCTATAAGCTTGAGATTAAAGATTTGTTCAAATATCCAACTGTAGCTCAGTTAAGTCCGCATCTTCAAGTGGTTAGCAAAATCGCAGACCAAAGGGAAGTAGTTGGTTCAATAAAGCTAACGCCAATTCATCACTGGCTTTTTGAACAAAAATCGGCTGAGCCGCACCATTTTAACCAAGCAGTCACCCTGTATCAAGAGCAAGGATTCGATGAAGTGGTACTGCGTCAAGTAATACAAAAGATTGTAGAGCATCACGATGCTTTGCGAATGGTTTTCAAAGAGACCGAAGCTGGTTTTGAGGCTTGGAATCGCGGGATAGATGAAGGACAGCTATACAGTCTTGAAATAATTGATGTGAGAAACGAACGTGAAGTGGCCCAGATAATTGAGGCGAAAGCAAATGAGATTCAAAGCAGCATCAACATAACGGAAGGTCCACTACTGAAGCTTGGACTTTTCAAATGTTCAGATGGTGATCATTTGCTGATCGCAATTCACCACTTGGCCGTTGATGGTGTCTCTTGGCGAATTCTATTTGAGGACATTGCATCAGGTTACGAACAAGCATTGAATGGACAAGAGATTCGTCTCCCTCAAAAAACTGATTCCTTCCAAACTTGGGCTGAACAGTTGTCTCATTATGCCAACAGTCTGACGATGGAAGCTGAGCGAGCCTATTGGAATCAAATTGAACAAAGTAAGATGGTACCGATACCGAAAGATCAGGTTCTGGATAAGTCATATGTACGAGATGGACAAATCGTTACAATACGCTGGACAGAGCAAGAAACAGAACAGCTCCTAAAACAGGCAAATCGTGCCTACAATACAGAAGTTAATGATCTGTTATTAACAGCGCTTGGAATGGCTATTCATGCGTGGACTGGTACGGAACAAGTATTGGTGAATTTAGAAGGCCATGGTCGGGAATCTATCGTTCCAGATATTGACATTTCACGTACAGTTGGCTGGTTTACTAGTCAGTTCCCAGTTGTTTTACAAACCAGTGCGAACCAACATATCGGTCAGCGGATTAAGACTATTAAAGAGGGACTGCGTCAAATTCCGCAGAAAGGTATTGGCTACGGCATTCTCAGATATCTATCTGAACCTAAAGACGGTATAACATTCATGGCGGAGCCTGAGATCACATTTAACTATTTGGGACAATTTGATCAGGATTTACAGCGTAATGAAATGCAATTTTCGCCTTATTCAAGTGGCGAAGCTGTCAGCCAGGATAAGGAACGCAGATACACTCTGGATATGAATGGTTTGATTACCAAAGGTGCATTAGAGCTTACGATTGGCTTTAACGGCAAGGAATATCAGTACGAAACGATTATGCATATCGCTGATCTGTTACGTTCTAGCTTGCAAGAGGTCATTAGACACTGCGTAGCTTTGGAACGTGCAGAATTGACTCCAAGTGATATTTTATTAAAAGGCCTAACGATTGAAGAACTGGAACGATTAGTGGAGGGTACACAACACCTTGGTGAGATTGAAAACGTTTATCCGTTGACACCGATGCAAAAGGGTATGTATTTCCACAGTTTGATGAATCCATCGTCTGGAGCTTACTTTGAACAAACGACATTTGACTTAAAAGGAAGCTTTGATGTAATTGCGTTTGGAAAAAGTTTAGAAATCTTGACGCAAAGACATGTTGCATTACGAACAAATTTCTACAATGGCTTAAAGGACTTACCCGTACAAGTGGCTTATCGAAACAAACGCAGTGAGCTTTATTATGAAGATTTGCGTCAAATGGAAAAGGCAACGCGTGATGCATATCTCGCTAATTTTGCTGTTGAAGATAAGGCGAAAGGTTTTGATTTGGCCCAAGATTCACTCATTCGGGTGTCAATCTTACGCACAGATGAAAAAGCGTATCACTTGATCTGGAGCTTCCATCATATCGTGATGGATGGCTGGTGCTTATCTCTTATGACAAAAGAAGTGTTTGGCAGCTATTTCGCCATTCGAGGAAATAAGCAACCTGAGCTTGGAGATATAACACCTTATAGCAACTATATCGAGTGGCTGGAAAATCAGGATGAGGATAAGGCATCAGATTACTGGAGTGAGTATCTGTCTGGTTATAACCAGCAAACCTTACTGCCAAAAGGAAAGATGTCAAACAAACCTGAGGGTTATTCCGCTTCGAAGTTCACTCATCAGCTTGGCAAGGAGCTAACCGACCGTTTGCATCAGATAGCAAAACAAACACAAGTAACAATTAATACGCTGGTACAAGCAGCATGGGGAGTTACCTTGCAAAAATATAATGATAGCCAAGATGTTGTTTTCGGAAGTGTTGTCTCTGGAAGACCAACCGAAATTCCTGGAATTGAAAACATTATTGGGCTATTTATCAACACAGTTCCTGTTCGTATTCGTTGCATAAAGGAAGAATCTTTTGCGGATGTAATGATTCGTGGTCAGGAGCAGGCTTTAGCATCTCAAGCATTTGATACTTATCCGCTATACGACATCCAACGACTATCTGCACAAAAACAAGATTTGATCAACCATATTATTGTGTTTGAAAATTATCCAATGGGCGAACAAATTGAGCAGTTGGGCAATGGCGATGATGAGGGCTTTGAGATTTCTAATATCCAAATAATGGAACAAACCAACTATGATTTCAACCTATCTATTATTCCAGGAGAAAATATGGATATTTGCTCCGAGTACAATGCAGTTGTCTATGATCAGGATAGCATTCAACAGATTCTAGGCCATTTTGTACACATTTTGGAGCAAATTGCGCAGAATCCACACATTCGTGTCAACGAGCTGGAATTAATAACAGTACCAGAAAAGGCACAAATCCTAGAAGTATTTAATGACACTGACATGGATTATCCTCATGCAATGACCATTCAACAGATATTTGAGGCACAGGTAGAAGGTGCACCAGATCAGATAGCGGTTGTTTATGAGGGAAGTCAGCTAACATACCGTGAGTTAAATGAAAAGGCAAATCAACTGGCCCATACATTGAGAGTTGCTGAAGTACGAGCTGATCAATTGGTAGGGATCATGGCTGAACGTTCAGTAGAAATGATAGTCGGTATTCTTGCGATTTTAAAAGCCGGCGCAGCCTATGTACCGATTGACCCTGAGTACCCTGAGGAACGCATTAGCTATATGCTCGAGGATGCGGGAGCCAAACTGCTGCTAACGCAAACCCATTTGCGGGAGCGTGTAGCTTTTACAGGCAGCATCGTTATGCTAGATGATGCAGAAGCATATAGTCAGGATCATTCCAATCTAAAACCAATTCAAGGACCAGATCATTTAGCCTATGTGATTTATACATCTGGAACAACAGGTAAGCCAAAAGGTGTCATGATTGAGCATCAACAATTGACAGCGATGGCCCATGCTTGGAAAGTAGCCTATGGATTAGGTGAAGAGCGACCAACAGTATTGCAGTGGGCAAGCTTCTCCTTTGACGTATTTACAGGTGATTATGTCCGGGCATTACTGCATGGCGGAACATTGATTATATGCCCAAGTCATTCCAGATTAGAGCCTGCGAGTATCTATGAGCTAATCAGAGGGCATAAGGTTACTATTTTTGAATCAACACCAGCCATTGTCGTACCGCTCATGGATTACATTTATGACAACAAATTGGACGTGCTTTCCTTAAAAACGCTAATTGTTGGTTCCGATCAATGTCCGCCAGATGCCTTCGCGACCTTGCTAACTCGATTTGGCTCGCACATGCGTATTCTTAACAGCTATGGGGTAACTGAGGCGTGCATTGATTCTAGCTTCTTTGAACAGACTGACTCTCTTTTCGCTATGAATATACCGATTGGTAAACCGTTGCCTAATGTTAACATGTACGTTTTACATGAAAACAACGTGATGCAGCCTATCGGGATACCAGGCGAGCTGTATATAGCTGGAAAAGGTGTGGGACGTGGCTACTTGAATCGTCCAGAGCTGACAGCAGAGAAGTTTGTAGAGAATCCGTTTGTTGCAGGAGAGCGGATGTATCGAACAGGCGACTTGGTAAGATGGTTACCGAATGGCAATATTGAATATCTGGGTCGGATCGATCATCAGGTAAAAATCCGCGGGAACCGAATTGAATTAGGAGAAGTAGAAACACAGCTCCTAAAAATCGCGAAGATAAAAGAAAATGTTGTCGTTGCACAAGAGGACCAAGCAGGAAGAAAGTATTTGTGCGCTTATTTCGTAGCAGATCAAAAACTATCTTCAAGTGAGCTAAGAGAAGCTTTGTCACAAGTACTTCCGAAGTTCATGGTTCCTTCGTATTTCATGCAAGTAGAGCAACTACCGCTTACACCGAATGGAAAAATCGATCGTAGTGCGTTGCCAATTCCAGATGGAAATATCGAGAATGAAATCGAATACGTGGAACCTCGCACAGCGGCAGAGAGAATGCTGGTTTCCATTTGGCAAGCTGTTTTGGGTACAAAAGCAATCGGGATCATGGATAATTTCTTTGATCTTGGCGGTGACTCGATCAAATCTATACAGGTTTCTTCACGCTTATTGCAGGCAGGTTATAAGCTGGAGATGAAAGTTTTATTTAGCTATCCAACTATAGCTGAACTAAGCAAGCATATTCATTCGGTTACAAGAATAGCTGATCAAGGAGAAGTAATAGGGGAAGCGTTGTTAACTCCGATTCAACGCTGGTTCTTTGAGCAATCCTATGCAGACTCAGATCACTATAACCAAGCGATGATGCTATACCGGGCAGAAGGCTTTGATAAAACCGCCCTTCATAAAGCAATGGATAAAATCACGGAACACCATGATGCACTACGGATGGTCATTCGCGAATCTGAAGGCGAATATCAGGCATGGTACCGTGGAGTAGGTGAAGGGGTAGCCTATAGTCTCGATGTTTTTGATTTCAAAAACGTGAGCAACTGCGCTCAAGCGATTGAAGAGAAAGCAATTCAGTTGCAGGCGAGCATCAGCATGAGTGAAGGACCGCTTCTAAGGCTTGGGTTATTCCAATGCGAGGATGGAGATCATCTGCTGATTGTGATCCATCATCTAGTTGTAGATGGGGTTTCGTGGAGAATCTTGTTTGAGGATATTGCAAGTGGTTATGAACAAGCTGTGAAGGGAGAAGCTATTCGCTTCCCATATAAAACAGACTCGTTCCGTACATGGGCAGAGCAGTTATCCCAATACGCGAATAGCGAACAAATCGAGCTAGAGCGTAAATACTGGCAGCAAATCGACCAAACAAAAACCTCCCCATTACCAAAAGATAACAGACATGTTGCTTCGTTGATGAAGGATGTTGAGTCTGTCACTGTTCATTGGACAGAGCAGGAAACCGAGCAATTGTTAAAACAAGCAAACCGAGCTTATAACACAGAGGTAAATGACCTATTGCTGGCAGCCTTAAGCTTAGCGCTTCATTCTTGGGCAGGAATGGAACAAGTGCTGATAAATATGGAGGGACACGGCAGAGAGGCTATTCTTTCAGATGTCGACATCACACGTACCGTAGGATGGTTCACGAGTCAATATCCTGTCCTGCTACAGATGAATGCAGGCAAACAGATGTCAACATTAATAAAAACAACTAAAGAAGGTCTTCGCCAAATACCTCAAAAGGGAATTGGCTACGGTATCCTAAGATATTTATCTGACAGCTGTGAGGAGCATGCATTCACATCTGAACCTGAGATTAGCTTTAATTATCTCGGTCAGTTTGATCAGGACTTGCAAAACAATGCTATTGAGCTATCTCCATATTCAAAAGGCTCAGACATGAGTGAAAATGCGACGATGCAATATGCCATGGATATGAATGGCATGATTTCGAATGGCGCCTTGTCAATGACAATCCATTACAGTGGCAAAGAGTATCATCGCGAAACGATGGAGCAGCTCACTAAGCTTTTACAAGAGAGTCTAGGTCAAGTAATTGAACACTGCGTATCGAAAGAACGTACAGAACTGACGCCAAGTGATGTTTTACTAAAAGGATTGACGGTAGAAGAGCTTGAACAGATTGAAGCAAAAACCAAACACATTGGTGAAATTGAAAACATTTATGAAATGACGCCAATGCAGAAGGGAATGTGGTTCCATAGTCTCATGGATCCGCAATCAGGAGCTTATTTTGAACAAACCGCATTTGATGTACTTGGACGCTTTGATGCTACCGTTTTCGGACAAAGCTTACAAATGCTGTTCCAACGCCACGAGATTTTTAGAACAAGCTTCTACAATGACTGGAAGGATCAACCAGTTCAAGTTGTCTTCCAAAATAGAGCCCATGTTCTTCATTATGAAGAGCTGCTGGGAATGGATAAAGCTGAACAGGAATTGTATTTGAAAGACTTTATCCAAAGGGATAAAGAAACAGGATTTGATCTTAGCCAGGATACGCTGTTGCGGATATCCGTATTACGAACAGGTACGGAGGAATACAGAGTCATCTGGAGTTCCCATCATATTCTAATGGATGGCTGGTGCTTATCTCTGGTTGCTCAAGAGGTGTTTGAATGCTACTTTGCCATCATGCAAAATAGAGAACCGAGATTGACTGAGGTTCCGCCATATAGTGCCTATATCGAATGGTTAGAGCGTCAGGACATGCAGGAAGCATCTAGCTATTGGAGCAATTATTTGGCTGGGTATGACCAACAAACGACAGTGCCAAAAGAGAAACTTCCAAGAAAAGAACTCCCAGTTTTCGACCATCGTTTCTGCGATTTGAGTCGAGAACTGACTGTGCAGATGAATGGGCTTGCAAGAAAACATCAGGTGACGATCTATACGTTAATGCAGACCGTGTGGGGTCTGATGCTTCAGAAATACAATGGTAGTAAAGATGTTGTTTTCGGAAGCGTTGTTTCAGGAAGACCGGCTGATATTCCAGATGTAGAGAGCATGATTGGTCTGTTCATTAATACCATTCCGATTCGTGTTCGTTCTGAGGCTGGTGATACATTTGCTGAGGTGATGAAACGAAGTCAAGAGCATGCAATAGCATCTCATGCGTATGACACGTATCCACTTTATGAAATCCAAGCCTTGTCTGAACAAAAACAAGATTTGATTAACCATATTATGGTGTTTGAAAACTATCCGATGGAACAACAGATGGAGCAAGTCGGTGGTAATAATCCGGAAGCCTTTGAGGTTGCTAACGTTTCGATTGTAGAACAGACAAACTATGACTTTAATCTAAATATTCTCCCTGGGGAAGAAATTAGAGTCCATATCGAGTACAATGCGTCTGTCTTTGATCAAGCAGGAATTGACAGGATTTTGGGCCATTTTGTTCACATGCTGCAGCAAGTGGTCAATGATCCGCAGGTATCTGTAGATCAACTGGAACTGGTAACCGCTGAAGAAAAAGCACAAATCTTACTTCAATCAAACAACGTAATAGCTGATTATCAGGAAGAGAAGACTGTCCAGCAATTGTTTGAGAATCAGGTAGAGCGTACACCAGATCAAGTGGCAATTGTGTGCGAAGACGAGCAGTTGACTTATCGAGAACTGAATGAACGAGCAAATCAGTTAGCCAGAACCTTGAGAAGTAAGGGCGTACAAGCTGATCAACTGATAGGGATCATGGTGGAGCGTTCTGTTGAGATGATGATTGGGATTTTAGGAATTCTAAAAGCGGGTGCTGCTTATGTTCCGATTGATCCTGAGTATCCTGAAGAACGTATCAGCTACATGCTAGAGGATGCGAGAGCAAGCCTGATTGTTACACAAAGCCACTTACAAGATCGTGTTGCCTTTATGGGAAGCATGGTGCTTCTGGATAAGCCAGAGTCTTATAGTGAAAATGGCTCAAATCTGGAACCGATACAAGCACCAAATCATCTGGCTTATGTCATCTATACGTCAGGAACAACTGGTAAGCCAAAAGGTGTCATGATTGAGCACAAGCAATTGACTGCTATGTCCCATGCTTGGAAAGTAGCCTATGGGTTACATGAACAACATCCAAAAGTCTTGCAATGGGCTAGTTTTGCCTTCGACGTATTCACAGGTGATTATGTACGTGCTCTCTTACATGGCGGGGAATTAGTTATTTGCCCAAGTCATGTCAGATTGGACCCTGCTAATATCTATGAGCTAATTCGTAAGCATCAGGTTAGCATTTTTGAATCAACACCAGCTATCGTGATTCCTCTTATGGATTACGTCTACGAGAACCAGCTAGATATCCATACATTAAAAACGCTGATTGTAGGTTCAGACCAATGCCCTGTAGAAGCTTTTGCTCAGTTGCTCAGTAGATTTGGTGACCAGATGCGCATTCTTAACAGCTATGGTGTGACAGAAGCGTGCATTGATTCAAGCTTCTATGAGCAGACGACAAATCTCTTATCGTTGAATCTACCGATAGGAAAGCCGTTGCCTAACGTGAAAATGTACGTTTTGGATGAGAATCGTGCAATACAGCCTGTAGGAATTCCAGGTGAGCTGTATATTTCTGGAATAGGTGTGGGGCGTGGTTACCTGAATCGCCCTGATCTGACAGCAGAAAAATTTGTAGACAGTCCATTTGTCGACAACGAAAGAATGTACAGAACAGGTGATCTAGTCAGATGGCTACCAGATGGCAATATCGAATATGTAGGCAGAATCGACCACCAAGTTAAGATTCGTGGAAACCGAATTGAGCTAGGTGAAATAGAAGCACAGCTATTGAAGATACATGAGATTGAAGAAGTTGTGGTGATAGCTCAGGAGGATTCAGTTGGACAAAAGCATCTATGCGCCTACTTTGTAGCTGACGATCAGCTTATCGTGAGCGATTTGAGAGCAACGCTTATGCAAGAGCTACCTGCATATATGATCCCTTCGTACTTTGTGCAGCTTGAGGAGCTACCACTAACACCAAACGGAAAAATTGATCGAAAAGCATTACCTGCCCCAGAGGGTAGTCTGCAAACGGGAGTAGAGCATGTAGCACCACGCACTTCATTGGAACTTTCCTTAGCGCAGATTTGGGCAGAGGTACTGGGCGTATCAGACATTGGAGTGAAGGACAACTTCTTTGATATTGGAGGCCACTCGTTACGTGCGACAACTTTAGTGGCTAAAATACACAAAGAGTTGGGGCTAAACGTAGCGTTACGGGACGTATTTAGCTCACCAACGATTGAGCAAATGGCAGCAAAAATTACAGATACAAACTCTCAAGCTACGTATGCTTCTGTACCTATTGTTGAGCAAAGAGATTACTATCCTGTCTCATCCGCTCAAAAACGATTGTATGTCTTAGGTCAGATGGAAGGTGGAGAGCTCAGCTACAATATGCCGAGCGTCCTTCTAATAGAGGGTCCACTTAAGCGAACATCCTTAGAAGAAGCCTTTAGAAAATTGATTGAACGACATGAAGCACTGCGAACTGGCTTTGAAATGATAAATGGAGAGCCGATTCAGCGGGTGTATCAGGAAGTAGAGTTTGAAGTAGAGTATGCCCAGGCAACTGAAGAAGAAGCGAAGCATCTGATTAGAGCTTTTGTTCGCGCATTTGATTTGGAAAAAGCGCCGCTTCTCAGAGTCGGACTCATCGAGCTTGGCATAAATCGACACCTTCTCCTGTTTGATATACACCACATTGTTTCTGATGGTGCATCTTCAAGCATTCTGATACATGAGTTCGTTCAATTATACAAAGGTGAGGAGCTGCCAGCGCTTCGAATTCAATACAAGGATTATGCAGTGTGGCAACAAGAGGAAGTACAAAGCCAACAAATGAACAAGCAGGAAGAATATTGGCTAGATGTTTTCCACGAAGAAATTCCAGTCTTGGATATGCCAACGGACTTTGTCAGACCTGCGATACAAACTTATCAGGGAGATACTTTTGATTTCTTCATTGACAAAGAACGTAGTAAGGGATTAAAAGAGATCGCAGCTCAGACTGGTTCTACTTTATTTATGGTTTTGCTGGCTAGCTATTCCACGATGCTTCACAAATATAGCGGACAAGAAGATATCATCATCGGAACGCCAATTGCTGGTAGACCTCATGCTGATTTAGAAAACTTAATTGGTATGTTTATTAATACATTAGCGATCCGGACTCAGCCTGCAAAAGAAAAATCCTTCTATGCGTTCGTGCAAGAAGTCAAGGAACATGCGTTAGTAGCATTTGAGAATCAGGAGTATCCGTTCGAGGAACTGGTTGAACAATTGTACCTGGCTCGTGACTTCAGTCGAAATCCATTATTTGACACAATGTTTATCATGCAAAATACGGAGAATGAGGAGTTTGCTATTGAAGACTTGACATTTACTCCTTATGCAGATGAGCATGGTGTTGCCAAGTTTGATTTAACATTGAATGCAGTGGAAGAAGCAGAGGGCATCAGATGTGGAATGGAATATGCTACCTCACTATACAAACGTGAGACCATAGAACGGATGGCAGAACATTTCCTACAGGTGATCGATGGTATTATTAATGATCCACATGAAAAGCTGGCTACTCTTGAGATGATAACAGCTAGAGAGAAAGCGTTCATTCTTGAAACGTTTAATGATACAACAGCGGAATATCCTCGTGAACAAACGATTCACCAGTTATTTGAGGATCAGGTGATGCGTACACCAGATCAAGTGGCCGTGGTTTATGAAGGACAGCAGTTGACATTCCGTGAACTAAATGAACGAGCTAACCAATTGGCACGCACACTACGTGCTGAAGGTGTTCGGCCAGATCAGCTAGTCGGTATTATGGTGGATCGTTCTTTAGAAATGATGGTCGGATTATTAGGTATCTTGAAGGCCGGCGGGGCTTACGTACCGATTGATCCGGAATATCCAGAAGAACGTATCCGTTACATGCTAGAGGACGCTGGAGCCAAACTGGTCGTCATGCAAAATCAATTGCACGATCGCCTTACTTTTGTAAACAGACGTATCTCATTAGATGAAGAAGCCTCTTATCATCATGATGGCTCAAATCTAGATGCGTTGGGTAGTTCCGATGATTTGGCTTATGTCATCTATACGTCTGGATCAACAGGTAAACCAAAAGGGGTTATGCTTCAGCATCAGTCGGTCGTAAACCTGATACAAGGTATCACCGATCAAATTGAATTTGTTCAAGGCAAGTCCCTCTTATCTGTTACCACGATCTCGTTTGATATCTTCGTGTTAGAGACGTTCCTAGCATTAAGTAAAGGAGTAAGAGTCGTTCTAGCTAACACAGATCAGCAAACAGATCCAAAAG
The DNA here is from genome assembly GCF_010748895.1 of Brevibacillus sp. 7WMA2. NCBI lineage: Bacteria > Bacillati > Bacillota > Bacilli > Caryophanales > Paenibacillaceae > Brevibacillus > Brevibacillus sp. 7WMA2. Next base: position 1,461,032 of record NZ_CP048799.1, on the reverse strand, counting down.
CATTGAGTGATGTGATGGTCGAACAACAAATAGACATGATTCAAATGACGCCATCTCGGATGCAGATGTTGCTATCGTCTAACGATCTGGATTGCTTGCAACAGCTACAAGTAATTATGCTCGGGGGAGAAGCACTGTCTACTTCCTTGCTGGAGGCGTTACGCAAGAATACATCTGCAAGTCTATACAATATGTATGGACCAACGGAAACCACTGTATGGTCGTCAGTCGGAGATGTGACAGATGAGGAGCAAATAACAATCGGTAAGCCGCTTCTCAATACACGCTTCTATCTGTTAAATGCTGAGGGTCAGCCACAACCGATCGGGGTTGCAGGGGAGCTGTGCATCGCAGGTGAAGGATTGGCAAGAGGCTATTGGAATCGTCCTGAGCTTACGGCAGAGAAGTTTGTTGAGAATCCGTTTGTACCAGGAGAAAGAATTTATCAAACAGGAGATTTGGCCAAATGGCTACCAGATGGAACGATCGAGTATCTTGGTCGGATTGACCATCAGGTAAAAATTAGAGGTCATCGAATCGAGCTAGGTGAAATAGAGACACAGCTATTACATGTAAGCTCGGTAGCGGAGGCAGTGGTCATTGCACGTGGAGATCAAGAGGGTCAGCAGCAGCTATGCGCTTATTTTGTAGCAGATCAGCCACTAACTGTCTATAATCTAAAAGCCCAATTGTCTCAGGAATTGCCAAGCTATATGGTTCCGTCCTACTTTATTCAATTGGAACAAATGCCACTTACACCAAATGGAAAGATTGATCGTAACGCACTGCCTGCCCCAGAAGGAGGCATTCACACTGGAGCAGAATACGTGGCACCTCGTACTTGGATGGAAGTTAAGCTGGTACAAATTTGGCAAGAGGTACTAGGACTAGAAACCATCGGAATAAGAGATAACTTCTTTGAAATCGGTGGGCATTCCTTACGAGCCACCAACTTGGTAGCGAGGATCTATAAAGAAATGAACAAAAATCTTCCTCTTCGGGATGTATTCCAATACCCGACTATCGAGCAAATGGCCAACGTAATAGCTGGTAAGGAGCAAAGTACGTATACCTCAATTCCAGTTACTGAGGAGCGAGAGTATTACCCTGTATCTTCAGCACAAAAACGTTTATACATTTTAAGTCAGTTCACAGGTGGCGAAATTAGCTACAATATGCCAGATATCGTGATGATTGAAGGCTCGTTGGATAAACAGCGGGTGGAGGAAGCCTTCCAGAAGCTGATCGAGCGTCACGAAACCTTACGAACCAGCTTTGAAATGGTAAATGGAGAACCAGTACAACGAGTTCATCAGGAGGTTGACTTCTCTATTTCGCATGTACGGGCAAGTCTTGAAGAAGCAAAAGAGCATGTCCGTGGATTTATCCGCGAATTTGACTTGAAAATGGCACCATTGCTACGTGTTGGTTTGATTGAAACCAACCCTGATCGTTACCTCTTGCTATTTGATATGCACCATATCATTTCTGATGGGGTTTCAATGGGCAATCTTATTCAAGAATTCGCTCGACTATATGCAGGAGAAGAGCTATCACCGCTTCGCATCCAATACAAGGATTATGCGGCATGGCAACATACAAATGTTCACAGTGAGCAAATGCAACAGCAGGAAGCATATTGGCTGGATGCCTTCCGCAAAGAGATTCCTGTACTAGATCTGCCTACCGACTATGTTCGACCGGCTCTACAAAGCTTTGCTGGTGAAACGATTGAATTTGTGATAGAGGATCATGATAGAGAGGGCTTAAAGAAACTCGCGGCCCAAACAGGTTCTACCTTACACATGGTCATGCTAGCAGCCTATACTACGCTCCTGCATAAATATACAGGACAAGAGGATATCATTGTGGGAACTCCGATTGCTGGAAGACCACATGCTGACCTTGAAGACATGATTGGTGTTTTCCTGAATACCTTAGCACTTCGCAACTATCCGTCTAAAGACAAATCCTTCGATGAATATTTGCAAGAAGTGAAGGTAAATGCTCTCAAAGCTTATGAAAATCAGGATTATCCATTTGAAGAATTGGTAGAAAAGCTGAAAGTAAACCGAGATTTAAGTCGAAATCCTCTGTTTGACACGATGTTTGAATTTATCACATTGGAGCAAGGCGAGCTACAGATGGAAGGTTTACATGTTAAGCCTTATCCAAGTGAAAATACCGTGGCTAAATTTGATCTAACGCTAGAAGCTATGGAGAGAGAAGAAGGAATTGTATGCACGTTAGAATATGCTACAGCTCTATTCAAGAGAGAGACTGTTGAGCGCATAGTGGGGCATTTCAAACAAATCATTTCTGCCATTGTCCAAAATCCTCAAAATACACTAGGGTCTTTCGACATGATTACTTTGGCAGAAAAAGAAGCAATTTTAGATGTGTTTAATGCTACAGCTATAGATTATGCAAGCGAAAAAACGATACATCGCTTATTTGAAGAGCAAGTGGAGCGTACTCCAGATCAAGTAGCGGTTGTGCATGAGGGCGATCAATTAACCTACCGCGAACTCAACGAGCGAGCGAATCAACTAGCCCGAACATTGCGAGCTGAAGGTGTTGAAGCCGATCAGTTAGTAGGCATAATGGTTGATCGATCGGTGGAAATGATGGTTGGGATCTTGGGAATTCTCAAAGCTGGCGGTGCGTATGTACCAATTGATCCTGAATATCCAGAAGAACGTATCAGCTATATGCTAGAGGATGCTCAAGCGAAACTATTGGTCTTGCAGAGTCATTTAGTAGAGCGCGTATCCTTTACTGGAAAACTCGTACTGTTAGATGATTCCGACAGCTACGATCAAGATGGAACGAATCTAGTAGCAGCATCGAGCCCAGCACATCTTGCTTATGTCATCTATACGTCAGGAACAACAGGCAAGCCTAAAGGTGTCATGATTGAGCACAAGCAGGTTACTTCAATCGCTGCTGCTTGGAACAAAGCGTACCGATTAGAAGAGAATGCCGTTCGATTGCTGCAATGGGCAAGCTTCTCATTTGACGTATTTACAGGTGATTATGTTCGAGCATTGTTACATGGCGGAAAATTAGTGATTTGCCCGAGTCAGTCCAGATTAGATCCTGTTCGTATCTACGGATTGATGAAAGAGTACAAAATCACCATTTTTGAATCTACACCAGCCATCGTTATTCCACTTATGGAGTACGTGTATGAAAACAGCTTGGACATTCGTTCTTTGAAAACATTACTTGTAGGATCAGATCAATGCCCTTCAGATGCCTTTGCTCAATTGGTGAGTAGATTTGGTTCACAAATGCGTATTTTAAATAGTTACGGTGTTACAGAAGCGTGCATCGATTCTAGTTATTTCGAACAAGTAACGATTGTACCTTCAGTGAGCTTACCTATTGGGAAGCCATTGCCTAACGTCAATCTGTACGTGTTAAATGAGAACCATGCTATGTTGCCGATAGGTGTTCTAGGTGAACTGTATATTGGCGGAAAAGGAGTAGGGCGAGGCTATTTGAATCGACCAGAGCTAACGGCAGAAAAGTTTGTGGATAACCCGTTTGTTCCGGGAGAGAAAATGTACAGAACTGGAGATTTGGCAAGATGGTTGTCGGATGGAAACATGGAGTATGTTGGCCGAATCGACCACCAAGTAAAAATTCGCGGTAATCGGATTGAACTAGGGGAAGTTGAGTCCAAGCTCTTGAAGACGCCATTCATGCAGGAGGCTATCGTAGTTGCTCAAGAAAATGAGGCTGGGGTTAAGCAGTTGTGCGCTTATTTTGTAGCGACGAAAACCCTGACCCTAAGCGAACTTCGCAACACACTATCTCAAGAATTGCCAGGGTACATGATTCCAACCTACTTTATTCAATTGGATGAGATGCCACTAACGCCAAACGGTAAAATTGACCGCAAGGCTTTGCCTGCCCCAGAAGGAAGTGTACAAACAGGTGCAGATTACGTAGCCCCACGTACACCGGTTGAGAAGACGCTTGTGTCTATCTGGCAAGAAGTACTTGGAACGGATGCAATAGGGATCATGGATAAATTCTTTGATCTTGGTGGGGACTCTATCAAGTCCATCCAGGTATCATCACGCTTGTTCCAAGCAGGCTATAAGCTGGAAATGAAGGACTTGTTCCAATATCCAACCATTGCCGAATTGAGCAAACGGATTCAATCGATCACCAGATTGGCGGACCAAGGTGAAGTGATAGGCGAGGTGGAATTAACTCCGATTCAGCATTGGTTCTTTGAGCAAGCATACACACAACAACATCACTATAACCAGTCCGTTATGTTGTTTAAAGAGCAAGGCTTTGAGGAAGAAGCGCTTCGCAAGGTGATGCAAAAGATTGCTGAACACCATGATGCTGTGCGAACCGTATATATCCCAACGGATAACGGGTATAAAGCACGGAACCGTGGCATTGAGGAAGGCGAACTCTACAGCCTAGAGGTTGTTGATTTCCGAGATGTATCTGACGAAGCGACAGCGGTCGAAGCAAAAGCAAGTGAGCTGCAAAGCAGCATGAACATAAGCGAAGGACCGCTTATGAAACTGGGCTTGTTCCGTTGTAAGCAAGGTGATCATTTGTTGATCATACTTCATCACCTAGTAGTAGATGGGGTTTCATGGCGCATTCTATTCGAAGATATTGCGAATGGGTATGAACAAGCGCAGAACAAAGAGGACATTAGTCTTCCGCACAAAACAGACTCCTTCCAGATGTGGGCAGAACACTTGGCTCTTTATGCGAAGTCAGATGCGATGGAGCAAGAGCGAGAGTATTGGCAACACCTTGAACAAATTCCGATGACTCCGTTGCCAAAAGATAATGACCAAGCTACTTCACTTATGAAAGACAGCCAGTCTATTATGGTGCATTGGACAGCAGAGGAAACAGAGCAACTGCTGAAACAAGCGAATCGTGCCTACAATACAGAAGTGAATGATTTGCTGCTCACAGCACTTGGCATGGCTATACATTCTTGGACTGGAATAGAACAAATCCATGTGAGCCTAGAGGGTCATGGTCGCGAATCTATTATTGAAGACATGGATATTACCCGAACTGTCGGCTGGTTTACAAGTCAATATCCAGTAGTACTGACACTACATGAAGGAAAACATGTTTCCCAGCAAATCAAGAGTGTTAAAGAAGGGCTTCGCCATATCCCACAAAAGGGAATTGGTTACGGCATTCACAGATATTTGTCTAAGCGAAACGAGGATCGTGCTTTTACGGATCCTGAGATTAGCTTTAACTATCTGGGACAATTTGACCAGGATTTGCAAAACAATGACATTAAGCTCTCTTCGTATGCAAGTGGTGCAGAGACAAGCCCGAATGCAGCAATGCCATTTACATTAGACATGAATGGTTTGATCTCAGAAGGCGCTCTATCCTTTGAAATTACGTACAGTGAAAAAGAGTACCAGAGAGAAACGATGGAGCAGCTAGCAGCATTACTACAAGCCAGCCTCCAAGAAGTCCTAAATCACTGCGTAGCCAAGGAGCGGCCAGAATTAACGCCAAGTGATGTCTTGTTACGTGGACTGACTGTTGATGAATTGGAACAGATTGTTGAACAGACCAGTCATGTAGGTGAAGTGGAAAACATTTATGCGATGACACCGATGCAAAAGGGAATGTGGTTCCATAGCTTGATGGACCCGCAGTCTGGAGCTTATTTTGAACAAACGACTTTTGACATCCGTGGAAACTTCCATGTAGACATCTTTGAAACAAGCTTACGTATGCTGTTCCAAAGACATGAGATATTTAGAACGAATTTCTACAACGGATGGAAGGAGCAGCCGCTGCAGGTCGTATATCGAGAGAAAGATAGCTCTCTATATTATGAGAACCTGATGGTGATGGATGTAGAAGAGCGGGATGTTTACGTTACCTCCTTTATCAAGAAGGACAGGGAAACAGGCTTTGACTTAAGCCAGGATTTATTGATGCGCGTTTCTATTCTTCGGACAGAGGAAGACGAATACAAAATGATTTGGAGCTCCCATCACATTTTAATGGATGGCTGGTGCTTATCTTTAGTTGCATCAGAGGTGTTTGAATGCTACTTTGCCATGTTGCAGCAAAGAGCCCCACAATTGGCTGAAGTCTCACCTTATAGTGCCTATATTGAATGGCTGGAGCACCAAGACAGTAGGGAATCTTCTAGCTATTGGAGCAATTATTTGGCAGGCTATGAGCAACAAACAATCGTTCCAAAAGCGAAGTCGCCAGATAAAGAAGCGGAGCAAATCTTTAGAACGAGCTTCTGCGATGTAGATAAAGATCTGACGGCACAGTTGAATAATCTAGCAAGACAGAATCAGGTGACAATCAATACATTAATGCAGACGGTATGGGGCATCATGCTTCAAAAATACAATGGAACGGATGATGTCGTGTTTGGAAGTGTAGTTTCTGGTAGACCAGCGGATATTCGAGACGTTGAGAATATGATCGGCTTGTTTATCAATACAATTCCTGTTCGTATCCATTGCGAGGAAGGCATTTCTTTCGCTGATTTATTAAAGCAGAATCAAGAAAAAGCTTTGGCATCTCATGCATATGACACGCATCCACTTTACGAAATTCAAGCTCTGACAGAACAAAAACAGGATTTGATCAACCATATTATGGTGTTTGAAAACTATCCTGTTGAAGAGCAGATGGAGCAGGTAGGAAAAGATGACGAAACGGCATTTGAGGTTACAAACGTCAAGATGGTCGAACAAACCAACTATGACTTTAATCTCATCGTAATTCCTGGTGAAGAAATTAGAATTCATGTCGAGTACAATGCGGCTATGTACGATCAAGCGGGTGTTGAGAGAATCCTGGGGCATTTCGTTCATGTTATGCAGCAAGTGATCAATAACCCTGCCATCGCTGTGAATATGGTGGAAGTAGTAACAGAGCAGGAAAAAGAGCAGATTATCAAGGAATTCAACCATACAGCAGTCCCTTATCCACAGGAGTACATGATTCATCAATTGTTTGAACAGCAAGCAGAACTCTCGGCAGATCAGCTAGCCATTGTATGCCAGGATAAGCAAATGACCTATCGTGAATTAAATGATCAAGCAAACCAACTAGCAAGAACATTACGATTGAAAGGTGTGCAAGCTGATCAATTGGTGGCCATTATGGCTGAACGTTCCACAGAAATGATCGTCGGCATACTGGCAATCCTGAAGGCTGGCGCTGCATACGTACCAATTGACCCTGAATACCCAGAGGATCGCATTCGTTACATGCTAGAGGATGCAGATGCGAAGTTGGTTGTTACGCAACAACCTTTGCTAGATCAGCTTTCCTTCTTTGCTACAGAAAGGCTTGTTCTTCTTGATGATTCTGCGAATTATCAGGCTGGGCGTTCCAATTTGGAGTCAATCCATGGACAAAGTGATTTAGCCTATGTGATCTATACCTCAGGCACAACGGGCAAACCAAAAGGGGTTATGGTCGAACACGCAAGTATTGCAAATACGATCCATTGGAAATCTAATGCATTCGGGTTTACGAAAAACGACCGCGTGCTGATGGTTACTCCATTTGTCTTCGATCCATTCCTGACACACTTGTTTGGTCCATTGGTATCTGGTTCAACGGTGTATTTGTTGCCGGATGGAGAAAGCAAAGACCCTGTTGCTATTAAAAATGCTATTACGCAAGAGAGCATTACACATCTGCAAAGCTCACCTAGTTTCTTATGGAGTATTGTGGATACGATGAATCCAGAGGATCTGAAGTCTGTAAGGAATATTGTAGTTGGGGGAGAAAAGATCGTTTCGTCGTTAGTTAACAAAGTGATGGAAATGAAGCCAAGCATTGAAATCTGCAACGAATACGGTCCAACAGAGAGCAGTGTAGTCTCTACATCTCTAATGATTACGAATCCAGAACAGGAAATTTCTATCGGAAGCCCGATAGCAAATAAACAGGTCTATATCATTGGCGTTCACAATCAGCTTCAGCCAATTGGAGTAGCTGGGGAGCTATGCATGGCAGGAAGTGGTTTAGCTAGGGGATACCTGCACCTACCAGAGCTAACAGCGGAGAAATTCGTGGAGAATCCGTTTGCAGCCGGCGAACGGATGTATAAAACGGGTGACTTGGCCAGATGGTTACCAAACGGCAGCATTGAGTATTTAGGCCGAATTGATCATCAAGTGAAAATTCGCGGCTATCGTATTGAGCTTAGCGAAGTGGAAGTACAGCTAATGAAGGTGGCTCCTATTCAGGAAGCGATCGTCATTGTAAAAGAAGGAGATGCTGGACAAAATCAGTTATGCGCCTACTTTGTTTCTGAAGATCAGTTGAAGGTACGTGAACTGCGAAAAGCATTAAATCAGGTTCTGCCTGAATTCATGGTTCCATCTTACTTTGTACAATTGGAGAAAATGCCTCTTACTCCAAATGGAAAAATTGATCGAAAAGCTTTGCCAGTGCCAGAAGAAAGCATTCAAACTGGAAACGAGTATGTTGCTCCTAAGACACCAGTGGAAACAGCTTTGGCATTGATTTGGCAAGAGGTGCTTGGCCTTTCAACTGTTGGAGTGACAGAGAATTTCTTTGATGTGGGAGGGCATTCGCTACGTGCCACTACTTTAGTTGCCAAGATTCATAAAGTGATGAATGTTGCGATACCACTAAGGGACATTTTCAAATATCCGACGATTGAACAGTTGGCTCAGCTGATAGCCAGTATGGAGCATAACACGTACGCTTCTATTCCTGTCATAGAGAACAGTGAGTACTACTTGGTTTCCTCTGCTCAAAAGAGACTATACATTCTAAGTCATCTTGAAGGTGGAGAGCTAAGCTACAACATGCCAGGCATTATGATGCTAGAGGGTTCGCTAGATAAGGATCGTGTAGAAGCAGCTTTCCAACAATTAGCGCAACGTCACGAAACATTACGCACAGGCTTTGAGCTTGTAAATGGGGAACCAATGCAACGAGTACACGATGAGGTGTCGTTTAAGCTGGAGTATTGGGAAACCAACTTAGAGGAAGCAGAACCAATTATAGAAGGGTTCGTACGTGCGTTTGATCTCAAACAGGCTCCGCTATTGCGGGTAGGCTTACTTTCAGTCGATGTGAATAAGTACATTCTGCTATTTGATATGCATCATATTATCTCTGACGGTGTATCTATGGGCGTTCTCATGCAAGAATTTGTCCAGTTATATCGAGGAGAAGAGCTTTCTCCACTACGAATTCAATACAAGGATTATGCCGCTTGGCAGCAAGCAGGCATGCAAAGCGAGTGGATGAGCAAGCAGGAAGCATACTGGATGAAAGTCTTTGCTGGTGAAATACCTGTTCTGGACATGCCAATTGATTATCAGCGACCTGCAAACAGAAAATTTGAGGGAGAAGCCGTCGAATTCATAATCAATAAACAGAGAAGCGAAGGCTTGAAAAAACTCGCAGCCGATCATGAGTCCACCTTGTATATGGTGTTACTTGCAGTCTATACCACATTGCTTGCTAAACAGAGCGGTCAGGAAGACATTATTGTAGGTACGCCGATTGCAGCAAGACCACACGCTGATCTGGAGTCCATTATCGGTATGTTTGTTAACACCTTAGCCATTCGGAATTACCCAGAAGCGGATAAATCCTTCTTGACTTACTTACAAGAGGTCAAAGACAATTCGTTACAAGCTTTTGAAAATCAGGACTATCCATTTGAAGAATTAGTAGAAAAGCTGGATGTGAAACGAGATCTAAGCCGTAACCCGCTGTTTGACACAATGTTTGTGCTGCAAAACACGGAACAAGGAGATCTGTCCATTGAAGGCTTGCAACTAAAACCTTATGGGGAACAACCAATAGTAGCTAAGTTTGATTTGACCTTAAATGCGGAAGAGCTTGAGGATAGCATCGTTTGCAGCTTTGATTTTGCAAGCTCCCTGTACAAGCGCGAAACCATAGAACGACTGATTGAACATTTCATGCAGGTGATTGATTCTGTTCTTGCAAATCCAGATGCACTCCTTTCCTCTATTGAGATGATTACGTCACATGAAAAGACTGCCATTCTTGACACATTTAACGATTCAGAGGCGGATTATCCACGCGAGAAGGCAATTCATCAGTTGTTTGAAGAGCAGGCAGCACTTGTTCCAGATCATGTCGCAGTATTCTTTGAGGGGGAACAGCTTTCTTATCGTGATCTAAACGAGAAGGCAAATCGACTTGCAAGATCATTAGTAGCTCAAGGTGTTCAGGCTGATGAGTTAGTAGGCATCATGGCTGAACGATCCTTGGATATGGTTGTAGGAATGCTTGCGATCCTCAAAGCAGGAGGAGCCTATGTACCGATTGATCCAGAGTATCCAGAAGATCGTATTGCCTATATGCTGGAGGATTCGAATGTGAATCTGCTATTGTTGCAGTCCCATTTACTAGGACGTGTAGCTTTTGATAAACAGGTCTTGTTACTAGATGACGAACAATCCTACCAGACTGATCACTCTAATCTGGAGCTGCGCTCTGGACCAAGGAATCTGGCGTATGTGATCTATACGTCAGGGACTACAGGTAAGCCAAAAGGTACCTTGATCGAGCATAAGAACGTGGTTCGTCTGTTATTTAACAGCAAAAATTTGTTTGATTTTACTGATTCTGATACATGGACGCTATTCCATTCGTTCTGCTTTGATTTCTCTGTGTGGGAAATGTACGGAGCACTCTTATACGGTGGAAAATTGGTTATCGTGCCTCCGTTAACAGCGAAGAGTCCGAAGCAATTCCTTCAGTTACTTCAGGATCAACAAGTGACGATATTAAATCAAACACCAACCTATTTCTATCAATTGCTTCAGGAAGAAGCGAAGGATAATAGAAAAGAGTTGTCTCTACGAAATGTGATTTTCGGTGGGGAAGCGTTAAGTCCAGCTTTATTGAAGGATTGGAAGGCGAAATACCCACAAGTCAAGCTAATCAACATGTATGGAATAACAGAAACCACTGTCCATGTTACGTACAAGGAAATTACCGAAGTAGAAATTTCTCAAGCGAAAAGCAATATCGGTAAAACAATCCCAACCTTATCTGCTTACATTCTCGATGAATATTTACGCCTTCAACCTGTAGGAGTTAAGGGAGAATTGTATATTGCTGGTGAAGGATTAGCCCGTGGCTACTTAAATCGTCCAGAGTTGACGAATGAGCGATTTGTTCCTAATCCGTTTGTACCTGGTGAACGTATGTATAAGACTGGCGATCTAGCGAGATGGCTGGCAGATGGCAATATTGAGTATTTAGGCCGAATTGATCATCAAGTCAAAATTCGCGGCTATCGCATTGAGCTGGGAGAAGTTGAAACGCAGCTTCTAAACATCGAATCCATGCAAGAAGCGATTGTGATAGCACATGAAGACGCAAGCGGTGACAAATACTTATGCGCGTATTTTGTTGCAGATCATGAGCTGACTGTAGCAGAGCTAAGAAAAGCATTGTCACAACAGTTAACGGACTATATGATTCCAGCTTATTTTGTCCAAATGGAACGGATGCCTCTGACTGGAAACGGTAAATTAGACCGAAAAGCGTTGCCAACACCAGAAGAAAGCATGCAAACAGGTAGAGAATATGTTGCCCCTAGAACCCGGGTGGAGGCGAAGCTAGCTCAGATTTGGCAGGAAGTCCTAGGTCTATCGCAAGTAGGGATTACAGAGAACTTCTTTGAGATTGGCGGACATTCCTTACGTGCTACGACCCTTGTAGCCAAAATACATCAAGCATTGGACACAAGCATTACACTGCGAGATGTATTCCAAATGCCAACGATTGAGCAGATGGCTGAGCACATTGCCACTACAGAGAAGCAAGCTTATATATCCATTCCTCTTGCAGAGGAAAAAGAGTACTATCCAGTGTCTTCAGCTCAAAAACGTCTCTATATTTTGAGTCACGTCGATGGTGGAGAGCTTAGCTACAATATGCCGGGAGTGATGAGAATTGAAGGTCAGCTTGATTGGATGAAGCTAGAGACAGCATTCCGCCAATTGATTGATCGTCATGAGTCATTACGCACAGGTTTTGAAATGGTCGATGGAGAGGTAGTTCAACGGATCTACAAAGATGTGGAGTTCACTTTAGAGAAGATACAAGCAAGAGAAGAGGAAGTGGATGCACATCTTAACAGCTTTGTGCGGAAATTTGATCTTCAACAAGCACCGTTGATCAGAGCTGGCCTAATAGAAATAGAGCCAGATCGCCATATCCTACTCTATGACATGCACCATATCATTTCTGATGGAATTTCGATGGGTATCCTTATACAAGAAGTGGCCGAGTTGTATGAGGGCAAGGAATTGTCCCCATTGCGGCTACAGTACAAGGATTATGCGGTTTGGCAGCAGCAACGAGCGAAGAGCGAGCTCTATGAACAGCAAGAAAACTATTGGTTTGGTGAGTTCTTTGGTCCATTGCCTGTCTTGGATTTAATGATTGCTTATCCGAGACCTGCGGTACGCAGCTTTGAGGGCGCTGAGCATGAATTTGTCATTGACCGTGCTTTGGCAGACCAAGTCACCCAATTGGCTGAAAATAGCGGAAGCACTTTATATATGCTTCTCATGGCTACCTATACGATCTTGCTTTCTAAGTACAGTGGACAAGAGGATATCATTGTTGGTACTCCTGTTGGTGGAAGACTTTCTGCCGAATTAGAACCACTTATCGGTATGTTTGTTAACACCTTAGCAATTCGTAACTATCCGCAGAAGGATAAGACGTTCCAAGGATACCTTGAAGAGGTGAAAGAGCGCACGCTACAAGCGTTTGAAAACCAAGAGTATCCATTGGAAGAATTAGTGGAAAGGCTGAATGTGAAGCGGGATCCAAGCAGAAATCCACTCTTCGACACAGTGTTTGTTATGCAAAATACGGAGGATCAGGAAGCAACCATTGGATCGTTATCCGTTACTCCTTATGTACAAGACCATACTGTAGCTAAATTTGACCTAACCTTGTCAATGAGTACAGAAGAGGGAGAGATCAGGGGAGCATTCGAATATTGCACAAAACTTTTCAATAAAAACATGATTGAACAGGTAGCAAATGATTTCGTACGGATCCTATCTGAGGTTGTTAGCACTCCAGACAGAAAGCTAGGGGAATTCGAGCTAGTAGAGAATACAGCTAGCAATCAAGACCTAGTAGAATCTATTACATTTGATTTCTAAGAAAAAAAGCTTTACGAGCGTGTGTTTTGGGCGGGTTCCATTGCACACGCTCACCCTTCATTTTTGCACTCATTCATTTTTCTAGATGTCAATTCGATTAGAGGTGTGGATGCAATAGAAGACACCTCGCTGTTGTTTAGCGTTCAAATGTGACTAAAAACTTGGAGTGATGTAATTGAAAGCTCTATTTGAAAAAGAAAAAGCTTTTTGGAGCAGCAAGTTTGATGCCGATGATCAAATCGTAATTCTCCCGTATAACAGAACTTCCTCTATTCATAGAAATACCGACAGCTACCAAAGCATTTCCAGTACATTGCCGCCTCAGATTTTCGAAAGAATCAGTTCCATTGCAGGCGGGTCACATATCGCTATCTTTATGATTTTATTAGCAGGGTTAGAAAGCTTGTTGTCCAAATATACGAGCCAAGAAACCATCATTGTGGGTGTCCCGGGATTTCGTACTTCACCTGATGCGCAACCCCTTTCAAATCAGCTCATCATTTTAAAAAATGAAGTACATAGCAAGAATACTTTTAAATCCTTATTAAACCAAATCAAATCCTCCATTAGTGAAGCAATGAAACATCAGAGTCTGCCTTTTTGGAATTTTATTGATACTCTGAATGTACATTACGATTCGAATCGAGTCTCGATCATTAATACGATCGTGTCGTTAAAGGAGCTCCATACACTAGATTTCGAGGAACATGCTGTTTATGACATCCATTTTCAATTTGGTCTGGAAAATGGCTCTCTTCAATTAAACACCATTTATAACGAAAATCGTTATGATCAAGAGCTGATTAACCAAGTCAGCAGGCACTTATCTCACATTTTATCCATTGTCTTATTTGATCTAGACCTTTCACTAGAACAGGTTGAACTGTTATCAGAAAAAGAGCAGGAACAGCTTCTGCGTACGTTTAATAACACGGCTACCGCCTATCCCCGAGAGAAAACCATTCAACAGTTGTTTGAGGAACAGGTAGAGCGTACACCAAATCAAGTAGCGGTTGTATTACATGGTGAGCAACTAACTTATCAAGAGTTAAATGAAAAGGCTAATCAACTAGCAAGAACGCTACGAAACCAAGGAGTCACTAAAGGGCAATTAGTCGGACTCATGGTTGAACGCTCCTTAGAAATGATCATCGGAATTTTCGCGATTTTAAAAGCGGGGGGAGCCTATGTACCGATTGATCCAGAATATCCGAATGATCGGATTCGTTATATGCTGGAGGATTCTGGAGCAAAAGTATTTGTTACACAAAGTCACATACGGCATCGAGCAGATTTCGCGGGAACGTGCGTACTCCTAGATGATTCAGAGGCTTACAGTGAAGACAGTTCAAACGTAGAGCCAGTAGCAGAAGCAACTGATGTGGCTTATGTCATATATACTTCTGGATCGACTGGAACACCTAAAGGCACGCAAATCAGACACTTCAGTGCTACAAGAGTGGTACTCAAAACCAATTACATCGAAATAAAAGAAGACGATACCTTATTACAGCTTTCTAATTATGTATTTGACGGTTCTATTTTTGACATCTACGGCGCTTTGTTAAATGGGGCAAGGCTGATCCTCATGAAAAAAACAGATATGCTTGACCTTACTAAGCTTAGTAGCGTAATCGAGCAACAGAATGTAACGATCTTCTTTATACCTACTGCCTTCTTCAATACGCTTGTTGACAATCAGCTGACATGCTTTACAAATGTCCGCAAGGTTTTATTTGGGGGAGAGCGTGCATCTGTTACTCATATTCGCAAGGCATTCCATTATTTAGGGCCAGAACGACTCATTCATGTCTATGGTCCTACCGAGAGTACGGTATTTACCACCTTCTATCCCATTAATACTTCTTTTGATGAAGATGTTGCAACAGTTCCGATTGGGAAACCTCTAGCCAATACACTGGTGTACGTAGTGGATCAATTCAATCATCTCAGACCGATTGGGGTTCCGGGTGAATTGTGCATCGCAGGAGAGGGCTTATCGAATGGATATCTCAATAGAGAAGAGTTAAATGTAGAAAAATTTGTTGATAATCCGTTTGTGCCAGGTACACCCATGTATCGTACAGGCGATTTAGTCAAGATGCTGCCAGATGGAAATATTGATTTTTTAGATCGGATAGATAAGCAGGTAAAAATCAGAGGATTCCGTATTGAGCTAGGAGAAATTGAAAATGCTCTTTTAGCATTCCCAGAGGTCAACGAAGCCATTGTGGTGGATGGAATAAAGGAAGGAAATAAATATTTAGCCGCCTATTACGTGGGAAAAGAGTCTATTCAACCAGGAGAATTACTCAAAAATCTGTCCGATAAATTACCTGAATATATGGTTCCTGATTATTGCATACCCCTTGACCAAATGCCGCTTACTCCGAACGGAAAGATTGATAAAAAAATGCTCCCATCTGTTGAGGAGACAATGCCAATTGAAGAATATGTAGCCCCCGGCACCTTGCTGGAAGAAAAATTAGCGGAAATTTGGAAGGGGATTTTAGGGCTATCTAAGGTTGGAATAAAAGACAACTTTTTTGAAAGAGGCGGACATTCCTTACGAGCAACAGCTCTGGTATCTACGATTCAGAAGGAGCTACAAAAGAATATTCAGCTAAGAGATGTGTTTTCACATCCGACGATCGAACAACTGGCTCAGCTCATTGAGAATATCGAGCAAACGGCTTATTCAGTTATACCCAATATTGAGGAACAACCTTATTACCCCGTCTCATCCGCTCAGAAACGACTCTATATCCTAAGTCAGCTAGCAGGTGGGGAAATCAGCTATAATATGCCGAATGCTATGTTGCTGGATGGAGAGATCGATCGAGAACGTATAGAAAAAACGTTTCAGCAACTCATTGCGCGTCATGAAATTTTACGAACCAGCTTTGAGCTAGTAGGCGGTGAACCAATTCAACGCGTACATAAAGAAGTTCCTTTCGCCTTGGAATATGTACAGGTTGCCAATGAAGAAGAGGCGGAAGGAATTATTCGTGATTTTACAAGAATGTTTGATTTGCAAAGCGCCCCATTGTTGCGTGTAGGACTCATCCAGTTAGCCTATGATCGCCATGTCTTATTGTTTGACATGCACCATATCATCTCTGATGGAACCTCTATGAATGTTCTTATTCAAGAGTTTGCCAGCTTGTATCAGGGAGAGGAATTGCCTACACAACGAATCCAGTACAAGGACTACGCTTCTTGGCAACAGCAGCAGATGAAAAGTGAGTGGTATCAGCAACAAGAAAATTATTGGCTACAAGTATTTTCAAAAGAACTGCCTGTCCTTCAAATGCCTACTGATTTCACACGGCCTGCTATTAGAAGCTTTGACGGAGGTCTGTTGGAATTTAGAATTGGCAAACACACAAGTGAGGACCTAAAGCAGCTTGCAGCCCAGACCGGTTCTACGTTGTACATGGTGCTATTGGCGGTCTATACAACCCTGCTGAGTAAATATAGTGGACAAGAGGATATTATTGTTGGAACACCGATTGCGGGAAGACCCCATGCTGATTTGGAAAGCATGATTGGTATGTTTGTAAACACTCTCGCAATCCGCAACTATCCTGTGGGTGAAAAAACATTCTATGAATACCTACAGGAAGTGAAAGAAGCTTCCTTGAAGGCATATGAGAATCAAGATTATTTATTCGAAGAGCTGGTAGATAAGCTAGATGTAAACCGGGATATGAGTCGTAACCCATTGTTTGATACGATGCTTGTCCTGCAAAATTTAGAAAATCAGGAGCAGGACTTAGAGCAGCTACGCATCACACCATATGTAAGTGAGCATACGATTTCCAAGTTCGATTTAACTCTACATGCGATGGAGGATGCGGATACGCTTCTATGTAGTTTTGAATATGCGACAACACTATTCAAACGAGAAACCATCGAGCGTATGGCAAAGCACTTTATCCAATTGATAGATGGACTTGTAAGCGATCCGCATGCGAAGCTGTCGACCATCGAGATGTTGACAACAGATGAGAAGATGTTGATTCTCGAAACGTTTAACAATACGACAGTAGAGGGTGTAGGGGAGCAAACCATCCACCAATTATTCGAGATGCAGGTCGAACGCACACCAGATCAGGTAGCTGTTGTTTATGAAGGTGAACATCTGACATATCGTGAGTTAAATGAGCGAGCGAATCAAGTAGCACGAACACTGCGAGCAGAAGGAATAGGCTCAGATCAGCTAGTCGGTATTTTGATGGAGCATTCATTGGATATGATGGTTGGATTGCTCGGTATCTTAAAGGCTGGGGGGGCTTATGTACCGATTGATCCAGACTACCCAGAAGATCGAATTCAGTACTTGCTAGAGGATAGTCAAACAACTATTTTGCTCACGCAGCAAAAATTCTCTGAAAAACTTACTTATAACAAAAAGATTCTTTACCTAGACAATCAAGAGATCTATCAGGGAAATACCACTAATCTTGAACACGTAAATAACATGAATGATCTAGCATATATCATTTATACTTCAGGCTCAACTGGAAATCCGAAGGGAGCTATGATCACTCATCAGGGGCTTGTCAATTATATTTGGTGGGCTAAAAAGGTGTATGTGCAAAATGAGACCGTTCATTTCCCGCTTTATTCGTCCATTTCGTTTGATTTGACTGTCACGTCCATTTATACTCCTCTGATTTCTGGAAATACGATCTATATTTATAGAGGAGAAGACAAGGTACAGGTCATTTTGGACATCCTTGCAGACAATAAGGTTGGGATTATCAAGCTAACTCCTACCCATCTTAAATTAATAGAAGACTACGATGGCACGAACAGTAACATGAAAAGATTTATTGTCGGCGGCGAAAACCTGCACACGCAACTGGCTAGCAAAATCCATCGAAATTTTGGTGGGAATGTCCAAATTATGAATGAATATGGACCTACCGAAACAGTAGTAGGCTGCATGCTCTATACATTTGATCCGAATCATATCTCTCAGGACTCCGTACCAATTGGTGTACCAGCGGACAATGTAAGGATTTATGTATTAGATAAAGCGCTGCGTCCAGTGCCAATCGGCTCTATTGGAGAAATGTACATTGCAGGGGATGGGGTTGCCAGAGGGTATGTAAATCGCCCCGAGCTAACCGCGGAAAAATTTATAGAAAATCCCTTTAGGCCTGGGGAAAGAATGTATCGAACCGGGGACCTTGCACGATGGTTGCCAGATGGAAATATGGAATATGCGGGAAGAACAGATGATCAGGTTAAAATCCGAGGATATCGGATTGAGCTAGGAGAAATAGAAGCACGGATCGTAAGCATGGAAGAGGTCCAAGAAGCAGTGGTAATCGCTCGGGAAGACCATGCTGGACTACAGCACTTATGCGCATATATTGTATCGGAAAAGCAATTGATGATTAGTGAGCTAAGAAGCAGACTGGCCCATCAGCTTCCTAGTTACATGGTACCGTCTTATTTCATACAGGTAGACAAAATCACGCATACACCAAATGGAAAGCTCGATCGAAAGTCTTTACCTGCCCCAGAGGATGGCACTATCCAAACAGGAGCAGAATATGTACCGCCACGTACATGGATGGAATCGAAGCTTGTGCAGATTTGGCAAGAGGTTCTCGGTCTTTCCATGATCGGGGTAAAGGATCATTTCTTTGATATTGGTGGTCATTCCTTGCGAGCTACTCATTTGGTTTCCAGAATTTATAAAGAATTAAATCAAAACCTGCCGCTACGGGATGTTTTCCAAAATCCGACTATTGAGCAAATGGCAGAAGTATTAATAGGAAGAGAAAAAATTGCCTATACTTCCATTCCCATTATTGAAGAGAGAGAATTCTATCCGGTTTCTTCAGCCCAGAAGCGATTATATATTTTAAGTCAATTAATTGGTGGAGAAATTAGTTATAATATGCCGAACGTGGTAAGGATAGATGGAGAGCTCGATCAAGAACGTTTAGAAATAGTCTTCCAGAAGCTGATTTCGCGTCATGAAATCTTACGAACTAGTTTTGAGCTGGTAAACGGAGAAACGATGCAACGAGTACACCCAAATGTAGATTTTTCTATAGAATACGCTGAAGCCAGTATAGAAGAGCTCGAAGCCATTATCCAAGGCTTTGTCCGTCCGTTTAACCTTGAGCAAGCTCCATTACTCCGTGTTGGGCTTATTAAGATAGAAAAAGACAGCCATGTTCTAATGTTAGACATGCACCATATAATTTCAGATGGTGTTTCCACAGGGATTTTGATGCAAGAATTTATCAGCCTGTATACGGGGGGAGAGTTATCTTCGCTTCGTATTCAATATAGGGATTATGCAGTCTGGCAACGAGAAGGCGTTCACCGCGAGGCAATCAAGCGACAAGAAGCCTATTGGCTTGAAGTTTTCCAGGGAGAGATTCCTGTACTCAACTTGCCAGTCGATTATGCCCGTCCAGCTATGAAAAGCTTTGAGGGAAGTACGTTTGAATTTGTGCTTGACCAAAAAAGCAGTGATGGATTAAGGCAAATCGCAGCCCAAACCGGTTCTACGCTGTATATGGTGTTATTGGCTGTCTATACGACTCTACTGAGTAAATATAGTGGACAAGAGGATATTATTGTTGGAACTCCGATAGCAGGAAGACCTCATCCAGATTTAGAAAATATGATTGGTATATTTATAAACACGCTTGCGATACGTAACTATCCAGCTGGTGAAAAAACATTCTACGAATATCTACGGGAAGTCAAAGAAGCTTCCTTGAAGGCATATGAGAATCAAGACTATTTATTCGAAGAGTTGGTAGACAAGCTCGATGTAAATCGGGATATGAGTCGTAATCCATTGTTTGATACAATGCTCGTCCTGCAAAATCTAGAAAAGAAAGAGCAGGAGCTAGAGGGCTTACGCATTTCATCATATGCAAATGAACAAACCATATCCAAGTTTGATTTGACCTTACATGCGATGGAGGATGCAGATACAGTCCTGTGTAGCTTTGAATATGCGACAAGACTATTCAAACGAGAAACGATCGAGCGTATGGCGAAGCACTTTATCCAATTGGTAGATGGACTTGTAAGTGAACCGCATGCGAAGCTGTCAGCCATCGAGATGCTGACAACGGATGAGAAGAAGTTGATTCTCGAAACATTTAACAATGCAGCAATGCAGGAGGTAGCAGACAAGACCATTCACCAATTATTTGAGATGCAGGTCGAACGTACACCGGATCAAGCAGCAGTCGTTTATGAGGGTGAACAACTGACGTACCGTGAGTTAAATGAACGAGCAAATCAACTGGCTAGAACACTGCGAGCAGAAGGGATAAGCTCGAATCAACTAGTCGGTATTTTGGTGGAGCGTTCTCTTGACATGTTAGTTGGACTGTTAGGCATCCTGAAGGCTGGTGGAGCTTACGTACCAATTGATCCAGGATATCCAGAAGATCGCATTCGCTATATGCTAGAGGATGCGGGGGTTACGTTCGTAGTTGTACACAGTCATTTGCAGGATCAGATTAGCTTCGATGGATATCAGGGAAAATGTATCGTAATAGAGGAAGAGGCTTCTTATCAGGAGGATGCATCTAATCTTGTACCAGGAAGCAGCCCGCTTGATTTAGCCTATGTCATCTACACATCAGGATCGACCGGTAAGCCTAAGGGCGTTATGATTACTCATCAGGCGGTTGTCAACCTGATACATGGCATAACGGATCGGATTGACTTTGCAGAAGGAAAATCTCTTCTTTCTGTTACTACCATTTCATTTGATATCTTCGTACTAGAAACGCTCCTTTCGCTTAGTAAAGGGATACTAGTAGTATTAGCTAGTGAAATTCAACAGACGGATTCACAGGCCTTACGAAACGTCATTTCTGAGCAAAAAATCGATATGATCCAAATGACGCCTTCTCGCATGCAGATGCTTTTATCTTCAGTAGATAGTACAGAGCCGTTCAAAGAATTGCAGCATGTCCAAGAAATTATGCTTGGTGGCGAAGCGCTTCCGATTTCCTTAGTCAATGCGCTACATGAGCATACACCGGCACGCTTGTTTAATATGTATGGTCCGACTGAAACAACCGTATGGTCATCAATTGGATCAGTGACAGCGGGCCAGCCTATTACAATTGGCAAACCAATAACGAATACACAATTTTATATCTTGAGTATGGAAGGTCATCTTCAACCAGTAGGAGTAGCTGGGGAGCTGTGCATTGCTGGTTTGGGACTTGCAAGAGGATACTGGAATCGTCCCGAACTAACGATGGACAAGTTTATCGAAAATCCATTCCTACCAGGAAGTAAGATGTATAAAACGGGTGATTTAGCGAAGTGGTTACCTGATGGAACCATTGAGTATCTAGGTCGAATCGATCATCAGGTAAAGGTGAGGGGCTATCGCATTGAACTTGGAGAAATAGAAGAACAGATAAGGAATATAAAAGAGGTTGAAGAAGCAGTGGTAATCGCACAGGAAGACCATGCCGGGCTACAGCATTTATGCGCATATATTGTAGCGGATCAACCAGTACTTGTAAGCGATGTAAGAAGCACATTGCTGCAAAAGCTGCCTGGCTATATGATTCCTTCCTACTTTGTCCAGTTGGAGCAAATGCCTTTAACACCAAATGGAAAGATTGATCGTAAAGCATTACCTGTACCAAAAGGGAACCTGCAAACGGGAGTGGAATACGTAGCGCCACAGACACAGTGGGAAGTGCAGATCGCTGGTATTTGGCAGGAGGTTCTAGGAATTACTGATATCGGGGTGAGAGATAACTTCTTCGATAGTGGTGGACATTCCTTGCGAGCTACGACTCTCGTTGCCAAGATGCATAAAGAAATGGGAGTGAATCTTCCTCTGCGAGATGTCTTTGCATATCCTACGATCGAACAGATGGCCAAACGAGTATCTGAGATTGATCACGTGGCGCATTTCTCAATTCCTGTCATTTTCGACAGAGAGTTTTATCCGGTATCCTCTGCTCAAAAACGATTATATATTTTAAATCAGATTGAGGGTGGAGGGCTCAGTTATAACATGCCAACCGTCCTAGTGGTAGAGGGACAGCTTCATCGGAAAACTCTTGAAGATGCATTTCAGAAGGTAATCAATCGTCATGAGACCTTACGAACAGGCTTTACGATGATAAATGGGGAACCAGTCCAACAGATTTATCGTGATGTGACATTTGAGATTGAATACACGCTGGCAAAAGAGGAAGAGATAGCTAGCATCGTTCAAGCATTTGTGCGTGAGTTTGATCTTGCAAAAGCTCCACTTTTACGGGTAGGCTTGATTGAACTTGAAACGGATCGACATGTTTTAATGTTTGATACGCATCACATCATTTCTGATGCGGCTTCATTAAGTATTTTGCTTCAAGATTTGGTTCAGTTATACACAGGCGAGGAACTAGAACCGCTCCGAATTCAATATAAGGATTACGCCGTATGGCAACAGGAAGAAGTGCAAAGCGAACGCATCCGAAATCAAGAAGCATACTGGCTGACCATTCATGGAAATGAAATTCCGGTTCTGAATTTGCCAACGGACTATCCAAGACCTGCTTTGCAAAGCTATCAGGGGGATATCTTTGAATTTGTCATCGATCAACGAAGAAGTGAAGGACTCCGACAAATTGCTGCACAAACAGGTTCTACCTTGTTTATGGTCTTAATGGCTGCATATACCACCTTGTTGGGCAAAAGCAGTGGACAAGAGGATATTATTGTAGGAACTCCAATAGCGGGAAGACCGCATGCAGATCTTGAAAGCCTGATTGGTATATTTATTAATACACTAGCGATTCGTACTCAGCC
Organism: Brevibacillus sp. 7WMA2; assembly: GCF_010748895.1. NCBI lineage: Bacteria > Bacillati > Bacillota > Bacilli > Caryophanales > Paenibacillaceae > Brevibacillus > Brevibacillus sp. 7WMA2. The sequence goes on along the minus strand of NZ_CP048799.1, from coordinate 1,437,999 downwards.
AATGGCAACAAAAACATTCTACGAATATGTCAAAGAAGTTAAAGAGCATGCACTACAAGCCTATGAAAATCAGGAATATCCGTTTGAAGAGCTAGTAGAAAAATTACAGGTAGCTCGCGATTTTAGTCGCAATCCGCTGTTTGATACAATGTTTGCCTTACAAAACGTGGAGCAAGGTAATCAGACCATCGAAGGTTTACAGCTCAGACCATTTGAAGGAGAGCATAATGTCTCTAAATTTGATCTAAGCTTATACGCCAATGAAGATGATAAAAACATTGTGTGTACTTTCGAGTTTGCTACCTCATTGTTTAAGCGTGACACTATCAAGCGAATGTCAGAGCAGTTCCTACAGGTCATTGACAGCATAGTGGATGATCCAACTGCAAAGCTGTCTACCATTGAGATTGCTACTACGCAAGAGAAAGAGTTGCTATTGCACACCTTTAATGATACAGCAGGAGATTATCCAAGAGAGAAAACCATTTATCAATTGTTTGAGAGTCAAGTGGAACGGACCCCTGAGCAGATAGCTGTCGTTTACGAAAATGAACAGCTCACCTACCGGGAATTAAACGAGCGGGCAAATCAACTGGCTCGAATCCTGCGATCCGAAGGTGTGGGAGCCAATCAGTTAGTTGGAATTATGGTGGACCGTTCCTTAGACATGATGATTGGGTTAATAGGGATTTTGAAAGCTGGAGCCGCCTATGTTCCAATTGACCCAGATTATCCGGACGAACGGATTCACTACATGCTGGAAGATTCGAAAGCGAATTGGGTAGTGACACAGAGTCATTTACAGGAGCGGATAGCTTTTGCAGGAAGCTTGATCCTTATGGATGAAGAGTCTGCGGATGATCAGCATGAGCAATCTAACCTTGAACCTATTAGTGGACCTACTGATTTAGCCTATGTTATTTATACATCAGGCTCAACAGGTAAGCCAAAAGGCGTCATGATTTTACAGCGTGCAGTCGTTAACCTATTACAAGGCATAACCGACCAGATCGACTTTACCCAAGGAAAAGCACTTCTTTCCGTGACGACGATCTCATTTGATATTTTTGTGTTAGAGACTCTACTGCCGCTGTGTAAAGGTGTAAGGGTAATTTTAGCAAGTAGCCTTCAGCAAACTGACCCGAGAGCATTGTGTGATGTGATTGAAAAACAGCAGGTGGACATGATCCAAATGACGCCTTCTCGGATGCAAATGCTGTTATCCTCGGAGCACATTCACAGCCTACAGGGATTACAAGAAATTATGCTCGGTGGAGAAGCACTTCCCGCTTCCCTGATCAAAGCCCTGCAAGAGACCACCCAGGCACGCCTGTTTAATATGTACGGCCCAACTGAAACAACGGTGTGGTCATCGGTGGGAGAACTGATAGACGGAGAACCGATAACAATTGGTAAACCGCTTGTAAACACTTCCTTCTATATTTTAAGCGCTGAAAACCACCTCCAACCGATCGGGATAGCAGGTGAACTGTGCATTGCAGGAGAAGGATTGGCAAAAGGCTACTGGAATCGTCCTGAGCTAACAACAGAAAAATTCGTAGAGAATCCATTTATAACCGGGGAAAAAATGTATCGCACAGGAGATTTAGCAAAATGGCTCCCTGATGGAACCATTGAGTATCTGGGACGAATGGATCACCAGGTAAAAATTCGAGGTTATCGCATTGAGCTGGGTGAAATTGAAGCCCTACTCCTACAAATTCCTTCTGTTCAGGAAGCGGTAGTTATTGCAAGAGAGGAGCAAGCGGGACAGAAGCAGTTGTGTGCTTATTTTGTGGCAAATCAACAGCTTACAGTAGGTGAAATCAGAAATTCGCTGTCACAAGATTTACCTACTTATATGATTCCATCATTTTTTATCCAGCTTGAACAGATGCCATTGACTCCAAACGGCAAAATGAATCGAAATGCACTCCCGACTCCAGAAGGTCATATTCATCTAGGAGTGGAGTACATCGCTCCACAGACACCAACGGAGGTACAATTGGCTACTATTTGGCAGGAGGTATTGGGTGTTTCTAAAATTGGTAAGAATGACAACTTCTTTGAATTGGGTGGGCATTCTTTACATGTACTTGAATTAATCAGGAAAATCTACACAGATATTCGGGTCGAGATCGCTATACGTGTAGTGTTCGAGATGCCAACTGTAGGAGCGATGGCCGAAGAAATAGTACGATCTATGTTTACAAAAAATAATAGTAAATCAATCACAAAATTAAACGAGCATGGACGCTTACATGTGTTCTGCTTCCCGCCAGCAATTGGGTATGGCATGGCATACATCGAAATGGCAAAATTACTTGAACACCAGTGCGTATTGTATGGTATGGATTTTATTGAGGAATATACAAATGACGAGGAATTAATGGAGCAATATGTCAAACTCCTCACTGATGTACAGGGAAATCAACCGTACGTGTTCCTAGGTTATTCAATAGGTGGTAATTTGGCATTTGAAGTGGCAAAAGCAATGGAATCAAGAGGCTACGAAGTAAAAGATATTATCTTGCTAGATTCCATTATCAGAAGTGGGGATTCTGTATCTTCAAAAGAGGACGCCTTACAGGAAATCGCTACTCTCTTAGAAGATACACCTGAACAGTACAAGCATCTTGTGACGCCTTCCTATACAAATAGAATCTATTCGTACGCTAGATATCGGAATCAGCTTGTTAATGAGGGGATGGTTCAAGCCAATATCCATGAATTACTAGCATCCGATTCTCAGAAAGTGGGCTCGACAGTAGAATCTTTTTGGTCATGGAAACAGGCAACTCATGGAAATCATATGCAATATCAAGCGGTGGGAACCCATGAAGAGTTGCTTGATCCTGAAATGATTGAGGGGAATGCAAGCATAGTCCGCATGATCTTACAGAAAATCATCGATGAAATGTATGCTGTCTCTACCCATGCAACAAATGATTTTCGTTAAAGGCCGCGGTAAAAGAATCTTTTTGTCGCAAATAAAACCATAGGCTAGAATCATAAAAGCTACGGGCATGACGTCGCGAATCGGAATTCGTGAGCGTCATGCCCGTATTTTTTTGCAACATATGGTGACCCAACTTTACTGAGAGAACAGCTACGCCACTTTCCTTTTCTGTCGTTGAGGCTTATCACGCATAGAAGAAAGTACGGCAGCAAAAAGGCAAATCACGGCTGCTACCCAAAAGACAGTATGAAGAGCAGTCATGTAAGCTTCCACATTTAGGATATCAGTGCTACTAGATTCAGATTGATCTTCTGTTAATCTATTCAATTGAAAAGAGAATAGTGAGATAGCAAATGTCGTCCCTAATACCATCCCAATATTGCGGACTAATGCATTTAGGCCGCCTGCTGCTCCTAATAGTGTGGGCGGAACTGATCCGAGAATACTTGCATTGTTTGGAGATAAAAAAAGACCAGTGCCAATTCCAAATATGCCCATATGTGTTGCGACAAGCCATGCCGGTTCATTTGTTGTAAGCTTTGTTAGCAGAACAAAGGATATTGCATTAATCACCAAGCCTGAGATCGTTAAATAGTAGTAGCCAATTTTATCAGACAGCCAACCAGAGAACGGAGCAACGATCGCCATCATCACAGCATTTGCCATCATCACATAACCCACGATATTTGGGGGATATTCTAGCACCAATTGCATATAAAACGGCATGAGAATGGTTATGCAAAAAAGAGAGAGAAAAGACAGGAGAGTCGCAAAGCTTCCTGAACGGAAGGTCCTTATCTTAAATAGTGAGAAGTCAAGCATAGGATGTGAGATTCGAGTTTCACGTCGATAAAACATGACAAAGATGATGAATGAAAAGAGAAGACCACCTAATGTAATTCCCGTTGTCCATCCATGTTCCTCAGCATTAGAAATGGTATATAGGAAGGTAATCATACTTGTCATATACATAATAGAACCAAGATAGTCGAAAGGCTCTCCCACACGTTTTTGGTGCTGTTTTGGCATGATACGTAATGCTGCGATAAATCCGATTAAACCGATGGGTACATTAATCCAAAAAATAGATTCCCAGCCAAACGAATCAACTAGAATGCCACCGATGGCTGGACCGGATAATGAACCAAGTGATACCACCATACCGGTTATTCCGAGGGCCCGACCACGTTCTTCTTTAGGAAAAGTGGCAGCTATGATCGCTTGACTATTAGCCATCAGCAGTGCGGCGCCAGCAGCTTGTAGGACACGCATGCCAATTAACATCCAAATGGATTTTGATAAACCGCATAAAGCAGATCCAATCAAAAAAATTAAAAATCCCAGATTATATAAGTTCCCACGTCCAAAAAGATCCGATAATTTTCCAATAATGGGTAAAAGGGAAGCGATCGCTAATAAATAAGCTGTTACAACCCATTGTACAATATGCAGGGGGACGTCTAATGTACCCGAAATACTAGGGAGAGCTACATTCGTGATGCTGCCATCCAATGTTGACATAAAGATTCCCAAAGACACATTAGCAAGTATCCACCAGCGAAGTGTAGTCCTGATAGTAGGCAATTGACCTTCCTGACTCATCTTAATTCCTCCTTTACATAGCGAAACGGTTTACCCTTTTTTTATGAGCATACGAATAGTCTCAGAGAGGTCAAGGTTATTTTTTTGACACAGCGATAGTAATTTTTGATATGTTTCCTCGTCTAGTCTGACATGGATGGCATGATGTAGCCGATCATCCTCATGCTTTCGTGGACGACCACGCCCTAGTTTTTTATCGAAAATTCCTTCCTTGTCGAGGTTTCTGTCAACAATGGTATATCCCTGTCTTTCTATCCATTCATCCCCTTTATTTTTCTTCCAGACAAAAAGTGCTTTTTTGCGGACTTTAGCTAAATATATATCCATTGGCTCATTCACTAATCCATGTTCTATTGCTATGGTTACCCATTTTTTCTCAAATGCTTGAGCGAATTCTTGAAAAGAGCTGTATCGATTATCCATAAATAATTCCACCCTTTTTTGTTCTACAAAAAATATAAACTCATTTCCAAAATTAGGCAATATATTTATTTTTCAAAAAATGTAAAAGTTTATTTTTTTGTTGTTGAATTAGCATAAAATTGAAAAAAACGGGCTCTTCTCTTGCAATTTCTGAAAGTTTGGTTATCATTAAAAAAGAAGTTCATTGATGTCTAAGTCTGGCTGATTACAGTCATACTATTCATCCTGTGCTTTTACGCATACGCGTACAGAGTATGGAGGGATTGATAACTGGTATATACCACTGCTAAGTATTAACCCACCATAAAACAGCTTGGGCAACGTTTTACGTTTGCGCTGGTTGTTTTGTGGTGGGTTATTTTTATTTTTTGAAGCAGATGGAGAAGGAAACGGAGGAAATAACCCTTGAACAAAATGATTTCATTTACCATCAATGATACGTTACACCAAGCAAAAGAAGGAACTAGAATTCTTGATTATCTGCTTGAGCAAGACATCAAGCATCCTCATATTTGCTATTCACCTATTTTAGGCCCAATTCAAACATGCGATACTTGTACCTGCGAAATTAACGGTCAACTGATGCGAGCTTGCTCTACTGTTGTGGAGGAAGGAATGAGTATCCAGACGGCATCTTCACCGGCAAAGGAAGCGCAAAAACAAGCGATGGATCGTGTCCTCGAAAACCATATGCTGTACTGTACGGTGTGTGATAATAATAATGGCAATTGTCGTGTACATAATACTGTAGATCTGATGGAAGTGGAGCATCAGGAGCGACCGTTTAGAGAGAAGGGCTATGAGGTAGATATGTCTCATCCTTTCTACCGATATGATCCGAATCAATGTATCTTGTGCGGGCGTTGTGTAGAAGCATGTCAGGATTTACAAGTCAACGAGACACTAACCATTGATTGGGAACGAGAAATGCCGCGGGTTATCTGGGATCAGGATAAACCCATTAATGAATCCTCCTGTGTCTCCTGTGGGCATTGCGTCACTGTATGCCCATGTAATGCTTTAATGGAAAAAACTATGCTAGGTGAAGCTGGTTTCATGACAAAGATGGGGAAGGAATTGCTTGATCCCATGATTGAATTGGTCAAGGAAGTAGAGCCTGGTTACAGTGGAATATTGGCCATCTCTGAAGCAGAAGCAGCCATGCGTGAAACTCGAACTAAAAAAACGAAAACGGTATGTACATTTTGCGGGGTAGGCTGTAGCTTTGAGGTTTGGACGAAAGGACGCCAAATTTTAAAAATTGAGCCATCTGAGGAAGCACCAGTCAATAGCATTTCGACCTGTATTAAAGGCAAGTTCGGTTGGGATTTCGTCAACAGCAATGAACGGCTGTCAACACCATTAATTCGACGGGGAGATGAGTTTGTTCCAGCTACCTGGGAGGAAGCGCTTACATTGATTGCGTCTAAGTGGAAAGAGATGAAGCAAAAGTATGGAGGAGACGCTTTCGGTTTCGTTAGCTCATCAAAAACAACCAATGAGGAAGCTTATTTGGTACAGAAATTGGCCCGACAGGTCTTTGAAACAAATAATGTAGACAACTGTTCACGTTATTGCCAATCTCCAGCTACAGACGGGTTATTGTCAACTGTTGGTTATGGCGGTGATTCAGGTGTAATTAGTGATATTGCTGCTGCCGGGTTAGTCATTATCGTTGGAGCGAATCCAACAGAAGGTCATCCGGTTTTGGCGACGCGGGTGAAGCGTGCAAAGAAATTACATGGTCAAAAACTAATTGTTTCAGATTTGCGCAAGCATGAAATGGCAGAACGTTCGGATTTGTATTTACATCCGAATCAAGGGACAGATTTTGTCTGGTTAACAGCGGTAGCCAAATATATCATTGATCAGGGCTGGCATGATGTTGACTTCTTAGCAAAACGCGTCAATTACCTAGAAGAGTATAAGGAAGCCATCCAAAACTATACACTCGAATATGCTGAAAAAGTGACGGGAATTTCTCAAGAGCAACTAAAAGAAACAGCAAAAATGATTTGTGAGGCAGATGGTACATGCGTACTGTGGGGTATGGGAGTTACCCAAAACGTAGGAGGTTCTCATACATCCGCAGCAATTGCCAATCTTTTATTAGTCACAGGAAATTTTGGCCGGCATGGTGCAGGTGCGTATCCACTGCGCGGACATAATAACGTTCAAGGAGCTTGTGATATGGGCTCATTGCCAAATTGGCTACCGGGTTATCAGTCCATCTCTGATGATGAGGCGCGTCAAAAATTTGAAAAGGCGTATGATGTCAAAATTTCTAATAAGCCGGGATATACGAACATTCAGATGTTAGAGGCAGTAGAAGCAGGTACATTAAAAGCAATGTATCTGGTTGGGGAGGATATGGCTTGGGTTGATTCCAATTCGAATCATGTACAAGAGACCTTAAGTAAGCTTGATTTCTTTGTCGTACAGGATATTTTCTTTACACGGACGGCACAATTTGCAGATGTCATTTTGCCAGCAGCACCTTCTTTAGAAAAGGACGGTACATTCACCAATACCGAAAGAAGGATTCAACGGCTCTATCAAGCATTGCCTACATGGGAGGAATCCAAACCAGATTGGTGGATCATTACACAGCTTGCAAACCACCTTGGCGCTAATTGGAGATATACTCACCCCGGTGATATTATGGACGAAATTGCCAGCTTAAGTCCGCTTTTCTCAGGGGTTAGCTATGAAAGGTTGGCAAATTGGAACAGTCTAATCTGGCCTGTATTGCCTGATGGAACAGATGAACCGTTACTCTATATCAATCGATTTAATTTTCCTGATGGTAAGGCACGCCTGTCCTTAGTAGAATATGTGCCACCTATTTCTTATTCAGCGGAATTTGATCTAGTGGTTAATAACGGGCGTTTATTAGAGCATTTCCATGAAGGGAACATGACAAATAAGTCAAAAGGTATTCAATATAAAGTACCAGAAGTATTTGTGGAGGTGTCACCTGAGCTTGCTTGTGAACGCGGGGTCAAGGACGGCTCCTTAGTGCGTCTAGTATCACCATATGGAGCTATCAAATTACGAGCAGTTGTAACGAATCGTGTACAAGGAAAAGAACTGTATGTCCCGATGAATTCCGTCAGCAGCGACAATGCTATTAATATCCTAACAGGCAATGTAGGCGATATTCGTACGCAAACACCAGCTTATAAGCAAACCAAGGTACGTTTGGAAGTACTTGAACATAGCGGCCAAAATCCATTGCCAAAAAATAATCCACGTAATGCCAAACGAAACCCACAGCTAGGTGTTCAGGTAGACCGCAAGTGGGCACGGGCTGATTATGAGCCTATCGCCGATGTGAATGTAGCAGGAGGGAAGCAATAATGGCCAGACCCATTACAAAAATAGCGAAACCAACCATCACAAATGAGGAGCACCAGCAGCTACATCTTACTCAATTAAAAGAAGAGATCGCCATGCATGCACAAAGTATTCGTCAATCCGTGAAACTGTTGGATGAGCTACACCAAGCGGGTGTCCTAGAAACTGTGCAATCTATGGTTCAAAGCAAGGAAAAGATGGCTGGCATTGCTGTTAAGCAGTTGGTAAAGCCAAATGTAACGAAATCCATTAATAACGTCATGGCATTAACAGAAGCGTTAGGCCAAATAGAGCCAGAGATGACCAAAAAGTTGGTCTCAAGTCTTACACATGGTCTGCAAAAAGCAGAAGAAGCCAGTGCTAAAGAGAATAAAATGGGTATGTTTGATCTATTCAAAGCACTACAAGACCCTGATATCAATCGTGCGATTTCTTTTGGCATACATATGCTAAAGGGAATAGGAGAAAATCTCAGAGAGCAAGAGAAACAGAAATAAAGATAGGGAAGTAATAGGAAGGAAAAGTAAAAGAGGCGGAATCCAACCGCCTTTTTTTACTATCAGCCCAATGGGAAATAGGAAAGGAAGAAAAAGGGAGTTTGCCTGCAATTATCAAGAGTAGAACAGAAAAACGGTAGTTCAGTGATTCTTCTAAAATTGACAAATATCCACCTGAGAAAAACAAACATACGTTCCATAAGCTGATGAAAGCCTTTACAAAAATTTATTTTTATTAAAAAAGCCATCTTTTTTGTATGAAGAATGTGTAAGTGTTTTTGTGTTACGGTTAAAAAAGGCTTATTAACAAGGTTTTTTGACAAACGACAGAAAATTCACAAGAGTTACATTATAAAAATTGCGGATGACAAAACTAAGCTGCTGTGGTACGTTAGCAGTAATCCATACCTGGCGGAATAGTGTGCGCCTGACGTGTACAATTCAACACCAAGAAACATAAGGAAGTGAAATGATGAAGAAATTAGGTCTTTTACCCAAAATCATTCTAGGTATCATTTTAGGGGTAATTATTGGCTCTACCTCGCCTGAATGGATCATCAAAGGATTTGCAACATTTAGCGGTATTTTTAGTAATTTTCTTACCTTTATTATTCCATTAATTATTATCGGATTTATTGCTCCTGGTATTGGGGAGCTTGGAAAGGGTGCTGGAAAGCTTTTAGGATTAACGACAGCAATCGCATATGGTTCTACGATTGTAGCAGGCTTGGCCGCCTATTTCGTAAGCACCAACTTTTTCCCGCATATTTTAGAAGTTGGGACGTTAACCAGTGCTTTCAAAAATCCAGAGGAAGCGTTAACTAAGGCTTATTTTACGATTGAAATCCCGCCAATCATGGGCGTTATGAGCGCGCTTGTTCTTGCTTTTACCTTGGGATTGGGGGCTGCTTCCCTCAAGGGAGATTCTCTCCAAAACGTATTGGTTGATCTCAGAACAATTGTTGAAAAAGTAATCTCATCTGTAATCGTACCTTTATTGCCTGTGCATATCATGTGTGTGTTTACCAATCTCACATATGCTGGACAAGTACAACTGATTATATCTGTATTCTTTAAAGTTTTTATCATTATTATTGCTTTGCATATTTTGTATCTTTTCGTGCAGTATTTTATTGCTGGACAATTGGGACGTAAAAGCTATATTTCTTTAATGAAGAATATGCTTCCTGTCTATATGACAGCGATTGGAACACAATCTTCAGCAGCTACAATACCTGTAACCTTACGTCAAGTGAAGAAAAATAGAGTAAGCGATCAGATTGCAGATTTTGTAGTTCCCCTATGTGCAACAATTCATCTATCCGGAAGTACGATTACGCTGGTTAGCTGTTCCATGGCTGTAATGATGCTGAATGGTATGCCTACTACTTTTGGGATTATGTTTCCATTTATCCTCATGCTGGGCATTACCATGGTGGCCGCCCCAGGAGTACCAGGTGGAGCCGTAATGTCAGCAATTGGTTTATTGCAATTAATGCTTGGATTTAGTCCATCACTGACATCATTAATGATTGCCCTTTATATTGCACAAGATAGTTTTGGGACAGCCTGTAACGTAACAGGAGATGGAGCCATTGCAATTATCGTGGATCGTATTAAAGGTAATGGAAAGGCACATCAGCCAGTAGAACAGATGGAACCCATCGCATAAAAATCTAAGGACTCTATCCTTTATTTAGGTAGAGTCCTTTTTGCTTTGAAAATTGCTCAAACTCTTATTGGGAAGACTAGAAAAAATGAATTGATACATAAAAGTTTGCTAGATGTTTTCTTTTCATAAAAGGTAATTCAATTTATACTTCATAGGGAAAGCAATCAGGGAAGGAGTGGATTTCATGCAGGATATCTATCGCGCACTTGTGCTGGATGTTGTAAATGGTCAATCCAACATGCAGATACAAGAACGGTCCATAGCTGATTTACCAGAGGGAGAAGTGACGATTCGTGTTGCCTATTCCAGTGTTAATTTCAAGGATGGCATGGCAACACTTCCGAATCGGATCATTCGCAAATATCCAATGGTTCCAGGAATTGATTTGGCGGGCATAGTAATCGCCTCGACGGATGAACGATATCAAGTAGGTGATCAGGTAATCGCTACAAGCTACGAAATAGGTGTATCTCATCCTGGGGGATTTAGTGAGATAGCTAGAGTTCCGGCTAAATGGGTTGTGCCCCTACCCGATGGTTTAACAATGAAGGAAGCAATGATTTTGGGGACTGCTGGCTTTACAGCGGCCTTATCTATTATTCGACTAGAGGAGAATGGTTTGTCGAAAGAGCAGGGACCTGTTCTGGTGACTGGTTCTACAGGTGGTGTAGGCAGTGTTGCAGTTGATATTTTAGCGAAAAATGGATATGAAGTGACGGCTAGTACAGGCAAAGAAAGTGAGCATGCCTATCTAAAAGAACTAGGCGCCACTACTATTTTACACCGTAATGAGGTTGTTGCCGTGGATGACAAGCCAATGCGCCAGCAGCTTTGGGCTGGAGCAGTAGACCCTGTTGGAGGGAAAACATTAGAGTATCTCCTTTCGACCATGAAGTACGGGGGGTCTGTTGCTCTAAGTGGCTTGACGGGAGGAACAGATGTGTCTACAAGTGTATATCCCTTCATTTTACGTGGCGTGAATCTACTTGGCATCGATTCCGTCTATTGCCCGATGAATCAACGCAAAATGGTATGGGAACGTCTAGCATCCGATATGAAACCCAAGCATTTGACAGATCAAATGGTTAAGGAAATTACCTTGGAGGAATTGCCTAAGACGCTTTCACAGATCTTAGAGGGGCAGATACGTGGACGGACGATAGTGAAATTGTAGTAAAACCTTAGTGCATATTTTAGGAAAAAATAAGTTAGGTGTTATGTGAAAGCTTTAGGTTCCTCTATTTTGTCAAAAAAACAAACAAGCAAGGCTGGCAATCCCAACAGTCTTGCTTGTATTGCATTTTTATATGAACGTATCAGGTTTCAAATAAGCTTCCTTCTAAAGCCTTGATATAGCGTTTTGCAGACTTTTGTACGGATTCATTAGCATTTTCGGCAACGATTCCATGAAACGCGTTATATAAACGATTAAATGGTAAACCCTGTACTTTAGCGGCTATTTCTCTTACTTTTTTAGCTGGTAATGGAATTAAATTCGGATAGCTATACATAAAGCTCACCCAAGAATTGTCCGCTACTACTTGAATGATGTCTCCTGTTAAAAGAACACCTTTTCCGTTATTCCCATCCTTCCAGTGTAAGACAGACCCGCCTTTAAAATGTCCGCCTAAGCGATGAATAGTCAATTGATTCGTTATACTATGAGATTCTCCTGACCAATACACGATATGTTCACTAGGACGGGTGATCCATTCTCTATCATCTTCATGCACATAGACGGGTACGTTAAAGGCTTCAGCCCATTCTACCTGAGTAGAGTAATAATGTGGATGGGAAAGAGCAATTGCTTGGATACCACCTAGACCCTGTATTTGCTCAATGGTTGATTGATCCAAATAGGTAATACAGTCCCATAAAAGCTGGAACCCATGACTTTGTAAGAGATACGCATTCTGTCCTATAGCAAACTTTGGCTTTGTCGTAATACTGAATAATCCGTCTTCTTTTTTTACAATTTCATTCGTATAGTCTGCATTTTGCTGTAGCTCCCCGAGAGTTGTCCATGCCTGCCCAAGAGGATTCACAAATTGTCTTTCCTCCTTACAAATACGGCAAAAAAGCGGTGCTTCCTTGCATTTAGAATATTGAACTCCGCAGGTAGTGCAGATGAAATGTTGCATATGTACCCTCCTGATTAAATGTTAGTATTTTCGGTATATTCTATACTTACTATACATGAAACTAGACAAAGGAGACTTATTTTTTGAGCTGAAGTGCTTTTAAAAAAAACTAGCTTTCACAAAGTTATCGAAAAATCATAAAAGTAAGTTTATTTTGTTGCGTTACGGGATTTTTATTTTAATATATAATTTGGGCTTATAAATTTTGTTTATTTGTTACATAAAAACGAAAAAAGGTAGCAGAGACTTTCGCGACAATTTGAGGAGCATCAGAGCTTGAAATCTTGAAATCTTGAAATCTTGAAGACTGAAAGACTGAAAGACTGGGAGCCCTTCAACCACAGTTTTTACACCATAGTAAAACTAATGAATAGGAACTATTAGTAGGCTAGTAAAAAGGGAGGAAGTGCAATGCTACATAGAATCTTTGCTGGGGTCGTTACAGCAATGCTTTTTTGTCTAGTTGTTGCAGTAGCAGAATATACCCCAATGATAGCACGCAAGCCAAATACCTATTATTTTCCTTTTGTGACTTTATTGATTATCTATCTAATGTATTCCATTCCAATATTTTTGCTTATTGGAATTCCATGCACGATCTTAATCGATTTTATTACAAATAGAATGGGAATATCGAACAAAAGTAAGCTTTATTTTGTACATCTTGGATTATATTCGTTAGCAGGTATTTCCATAGCCTTGATTTTCTTCGGATTAACTAAAGGGGATATTCTACAAAAAATATGTTGCTATAAAGCTTATATTGTTTATATAGGTGGATCACTACTTTTCTATCATATATCTCTTGCCACAATGATTATTTTTAAAAAAATGACTAAGGACTAACAAAATTTATTTTGCCTAGATCAAGGATGTTCCAGTAGCTTCATGAAGATTAGAAACGATCGAGAAACCTATTATTGATGAGGATGAGCTAGCTGAATTTTGTCAAAGATTATCTGACTCTCTACAGTATGATTATGCCTTTCAATTGTCCGATAGAAAGAGACAAAAGAGAGTAAAGGCATGATAGGATCCGCTAGAAGATAAGATGGGTAGATAAGTTTGAAAGCACTGTTACATAAATTAAATGAATCAAGATAGAAACGATGAGGATTTTTGATGGATGACTGTAGAAGATGTTGTTAATGTAGAAAGTCTTAAACAGTACGTCTTACGTTAGAGAAACCTGGTAAAGAAGTGTTTTTTAGAAAAGTGCCAATTTTTAAGACGAGGTACTGTTTGTACAAGAAAATTCCTTAGGCATTGAATATTTTGGTAGTAAAAGCGAGGTGTGAATAGTGAAAGAACTACACGATATAAAAAAAATATGGGACGAAGTTGTAAATACCGATCTTGAAGAGTTTACTAGGAAAAATCCAATATACATGAAGAGACCATATGGTATGTCTTCTTCATCGTCTACATTTTGTTGGACATTTATACGTGGAAAAACAGGAGCAACGGGACCCACTGGAGGAACAGGAGCTACCGGAGCCACAGGTACAACGGGACCCACTGGAGCCACAGGAGCAACGGGACCTACTGGAGCCGCAGGAGCAACGGGACTTACCGGAGCTACAGGAGCCTCAGGACCTACCGGAGAAACAGGACCTACCGGAGAAACAGGAGCAACGGGACCTACTGGAGCCACAGGAAATACAGGGCCAATGGGGGAAACTGGGCCTACAGGAGCCACAGGAAAAACAGGAGCAACGGGACCTACTGGTGCGACAGGAGAGACCGGAGCAACAGGGACAAATATAAGTGCCAATTCCATGACTGCTACTTTAACACCCCCGACTAGTCCTTTTGTTATCTTTGTACCGCCGGAAGGGATAAATCTTCCTTTGCCTAACAATCAAAAGTTAGATGGTTTTATCGCTGTGGATGAGAACAGAGCTTTCATAGTTCCAGAAGATGGACGTTATACACTCAGATATACCATCACCTCAATTGATTCTTTTACTCTTATTACCAGATTAGTAAGAAATAACACAGTTGAAATTAACGCCTCTAAAAGTGGGGGGAAATTAACTGATAAGTTTGCTGCAGAAACTCAGGAAAACTTAATAAAAGGAGATAAGATTTCTCTTCAGGTAATGGGAGAAAATGTTATTCTTAATTTCGCTGGAAACGGTATACAAGGGGCTTTTCTAACCATTCAACGTCTAGAATAATCAAAAATTTTAGATGCTAGTTTAGCAGATCACGTTATATGCTTCGAGTGAACATGCTAAAGAGCTTGAGATATTGGAAATCTCAAAAATCTATCAATTACGAGCTTGATAAATGACACGATTGGCAACATGAGCTAAAACAAGGATGAAATGAAGAAAAATCGTCTCCTAAGAAATGTGGAAACGATTTTTCTTCTATAAACGATTATTTGAAAAGAGGAATCAAACTGCATATATTAAAAAGAATTAAAATGATATATTTTTAATGAAGACCATTATTTTATAGAAGTTGTGATGTTTGAGATGCCATGTTAAGCATAAGGAAGGATATGAAACGAATTATGACTATTCAGTTAAGTTAATTGTATTGATTGAAGGTCAATCTAGCTAATAATATCACAAACAGTGATTAACAGTGGAACAAAAACAGCAAACTACTTAGTCTTAGTTATATATGAGATAGTGCATAATTTTGTAAAAGAAGATTTCTTTTAATTGCAGATAGTTGTACTACTTACTGTATAAAACAACCATTTTAAGCTAGGGTTCTTTTTGTACAAGAGTATTTCCTATGTGTAGAATATCTTGAGATAAAAAGTGAGGTGTAGATCGTGAAAGAATTACACGATATAAAAAGAATATGGGATGAAATTAAACATACTGATCTCGATGAGTTTGCTAAAAAAAATCCAATACACATGAAGCGTTCATGTCATTTATCCTCCTCATCTTCTACATTTTGTTGTACATTTATACGTGGAAAAACAGGAGCAACGGGACCTACCGGAGCAACTGGAAAAACAGGAGCAACGGGACCTACCGGAGCAACTGGAACAACGGGGGCAACGGGACTTACTGGAGCAACTGGGACAACAGGGGTAACAGGCTCTACCGGAGAAACAGGAGAAACAGGGGCAACGGGCTTTACTGGAGACGTAGGAGACAGAGGATGGACAGGTCCAACACAATCAGGAATTTTTAGTCCTCCTGGTCAAACGGGAGCGACAGGACCAACAGGGGCGACAGGAATTACCGGATCAATGGGGCAAACAGGAGCACCAGGTCCAACAGGAGCAATAGGACCAAATCTATACGTCAACACGATGACTGCCACTTTAACACCCCCTACTAATCCCTTTGTTATTGTTGTACCACCAGAAGGGATAAATCTCCCTCTTCCTGACAATCAAAAATTGGATAGTTTCACAGTTGAAGATGCGAACAGAGCCTTCATCGTTCCAGAAGATGGACGTTATATTCTCAGATATAATATCACCACGTCCGGTTCTTTTACTCTTATTACCCGATTAGTAAGAAATAATACAGTTGAAATTAATACCTCTAAAAGTGGAGGAAAACAGACAAATACGTTTGGGGCTGAAACTCAGGAAAACTTAATCAAAGGAGATAAAATTACCCTTCAGGTAATGGGTGATAATGTCGCTGTTAGTTTTTTAGGAAACGGTATAGAAGGGGCTTTTCTAACCATTCAACGGCTAGAATGATAAGAAAATTCGAAAAATAAATCAACTTTTCGGATCACTAAAAAACCGTTAATGCCTAGCAATGAACATACCCGTTATAAGCTTGTCAGGTAAATGAAACATGTACCTATCTTTTTACAAATCCATGCAATCAAAGAAAAGACAGATGAGTTAAAATGAAGAAAATCGTTCCCTGAGAATTAAGGAAACGATTTTCTTTTGCAATCTTTATATCGAATGTCATTTTCATTCAAAATATTATGTTTGGAATAGCTAAATATGACAAATAGGAAATATCGGTGAACCCAGAAATAATAGAATGAACTTATTATCATGTACATAAATAATAGTTTATTTTGTATAAATCAAGTACTATACCTAATTTACTTGCATAATCTGTTATTAGCTCAAAGGCAAGTTATATAAATATCATCTTCTAAGGGAGTAATAATCATAATTTTAACACTAAGATTAGTGGAATGAGAAAAACAGGGAGGAATTATCATGCCAACGTGGATTTGTTCCTTGTAAGGTGTCTAACAGATGGCTTCAATTTGATAGTACATCAGCCCAGATGTCTGATGGTGAGTACATAATGATTAACGTAATGACGTTAACGATACAAAGCTTTGTGAGCTAGTTTTAACGAAAGAAGATTTATTGAGGGCTATTAATAATGCTGAGAGATTAGATTAACAGATATGGAAGGATTGGGCTTGAGCGGAGATGTCGAGCTTGAGAAACGTCTATACACGGAATTTATTGGACAGTTAGCTCCTGTGTTACATCAGGAAGGTAAAAAGCTGTCACTAATCTTGCATTCGCCAAACGGTTCCTATAAAGGCTATGATTATGCACAATTAAGTGCTATGGCAGACGATTTGATTATCATGGCGTATGATTATGGACAAAAGGGACAGCCGGAGAATTTGGACAAAGTAAATGAGGCTATCCAGCTTGCGTTAAAGCAGGTGCCAAAAGAGAAGCTGATCCTAGGTATCTCTATGGGCAGTTCTCTATGGCGATTAGGGCTAATTACAGAGCCTACTTATTTAGAAATGAAAAAGGCTGTAGCGATGTAACGGTACATCCTTTTATCAAATGGAATGTATAATCGCTAAATCCATCCCTCACATTGAAGGGATGGATTTTTTTATGTCTCTATTAACCTTAAGTGTTATACCATTATTTCTTTTATGCATGTTAACATAGCTGTAATTGTAGTTGATGTGTGAATAAGGAGAATGGCGTTATGAAAACAGAAAAACAAAAAATGATAAACGATGAATTATATGATGCCTCCGATATAGAGCTGAGCAAGGAGCGTCAACAAGCTAGTAGGCTGACGAGATTGTACAATCAGTCGTTAGAAACCGAAAAGGAAGAACGAAAGGACATATTATCTCAGCTATTCGGTACGAAGGGAGAGGATTGTGTTATACAGCCTAGCTTTCGATGTGATTATGGATACAATATTCATCTTGGAGAGCATTTCTTTGCTAACTACGATTGCATCATGCTTGATGTTTGTGAAATACGTATAGGCGAGCATTGTATGCTGGGACCAGGTGTTCATATTTATACGGCTATGCATCCTCTCCATCCATTAGAGCGGGCAAGTGGTTTGGAATATGGGAAACCAGTTGTAATTGGCAATCTTGTATGGATTGGTGGGGGGCTATCATTAATCCAGGGGTTAGGATTGGAAATAATGTAGTAGTCGCTTCAGGAGCTGTCGTAACGAAAAACGTGCCGGATAACGTTGTCGTAGGAGGAAACCCAGCTGTGATTAGTAAAGAGATTGTACTTTAAAAATTACAGGATAGAAATTAAAATACCTCATTACGATTTGCTACAGAGTTAAATACATAAGGGAAGAAGCGTCTAAATGATGAATTTGGACGCTTCTTTTTTTGGCTAAAGGGTGATGAACATACCTTTACATGTACAACGAAAAGGCACATTTTTCTAAAAATAGTTTATTTACACCATACACTTTTTACTAATTTGAATACTGTAAAGGAGAAAGGAAGGTGTTATTGCGTTGGACAATCGTTTTGAAATTGACAAGATTTACGACAGCATTATTCAATCGGAGTTAGATATTTATTTAAGAAAAGATCCACTGTTTGCGCATAAACATTGTAGCCACAGTTCTTCTACCACTTGCAGATCTACGTTTATTACCTGTATTGAATGCCCGACAGGTCCAACGGGTCCAACCGGAGCCACCGGAGCTACGGGGGCCACTGGAGCCACTGGAGCCACTGGAGCAACTGGAGCCACTGGAGCAACTGGAGCAACTGGAGCAACTGGAGCCACTGGAGCCACTGGAGCAACTGGAGCCACTGGGGCTACTGGAGCCACTGGAGCAACCGGAGCCACTGGAGCCACTGGAACCACTGGAACCACTGGAGCAACTGGAGCAACTGGAGCAACTGGAGCCACTGGAGCAACTGGAGCAACTGGAGCAACTGGAGCCACTGGAGCAACTGGAGCAACTGGAGCCACTGGAGCCACCGGAGCAACTGGAGCCACTGGGGCTACTGGAGCCACTGGAGCCACTGGAGCAACTGGAGCAACTGGAGCAACTGGAGCCACTGGAGCAACTGGAGCAACTGGAGCCACTGGAGCCACCGGAGCAACTGGAGCCACTGGGGCTACTGGAGCCACTGGAGCCACTGGAGCAACTGGGGCTACTGGAGCCACTGGAGCCACTGGAGCCACCGGAGCCACTGGAGCCACTGGCGCTACTGGTGTGGCAGGGACAACCGGAGCAACCGGAGCCACTGGTCCATCAATTAGTTCACTTGCTGGTTTTGCATCTTTTTCCCTTAACACAGCAAATGGTACAGTAACTATACCAGTTGGTGGGGGTATACCGTTTAATCAAAACCCTGTGCCACCTGTTGGTGTTTCTCATGCAGCAGGATCTGACACATTTACTATCATTACTGCCGGCACCTATTTAATCATTTACGGGATACACTATACCGTTGCATCAACTACGCTATTGCCGGTTAATACCATTATATTTACAGGTGGATTCGGTCGTAGTGATACGACCCTTAAAAGTGGAACTACTTCCAGTCTTGATGCTTGGATGACTAATAGTTCTATGCTACCTTTAGCAGCAGGGGATACAGTGAGAATTATTAACGATGGTACCAATAGCTTTAATTTAACGCAGGTTGCAGGTGCTGCAGCATATATTACTTTTGTCAGAGTGGGGTGATAAGATTTAAAGTTCTGATGTTCTATGATTTAAAACCGAATTATAATGAAAATAGATTATAATTCCAATGAGGCTGTCCAATAAGTCCCCAACTTTTTTCTGCGTTTGCTTTTGCAGGAAAGTAGCGAGGCGGATGCCTGCCACTTTCAGTAAATTGTGGGCCATGGCCACAATCCCGAACTCGACGTGAATCTTGTCCAGCCCCGCAAGGAGATCATGGATTTCTCGTCATCCTCAGGCTGCCGAAAGGCAGCCTGAACTATCGAACCCTGTTAGTTGAGCAAATCACTGATTATTTCTTTCTCCCTAATATAAAGCAAATGGGAGGATACCCCTAAGACTGATGGATCATTAGATATCCTTATAAGTAAATTAACCAATTTATCCTTCTCTCTTTGTTCAATCCAATATTGTGTTTGTTCGTTGTTCAATAATGCACCAATATTGGAAGATCCAATCAAGTCAATGGTTTCGAACCCATTGTTCTCCATAAATGGTTTTATATCTTCAATATTGTAATAATATGCTCCTGTAAATCGACCTTTATCATTATGTTTAAAAGTTCCATCTTCAATAAACTTATTTATTGATACCATATTATCATTTGGTTTCCAGAATCGTGGGTAGATCAAAGATGTAAGGAGCATCCTCATTCGACTTTGGAAGGCCGCGAAAACGGTACCGTTATACTTGGTAACTCGATGTAACTTTTTAACCGCAGCTTCTCGATCGTCTTCCTTCTGAAGATGATATAACGGCCCCATCATTAAAGAAGCGTCAAAGGAGTTACTTGAAATTCCATCCAAGTAAGTTCCGTTTAGCACATGGAACCCCCGAAATTTATTTGTTAATCCTAACTCGTTTGCCTTTTCTTTTGCAATATCGATTAATCTGGGGGTTATGTCGGAAAGAGTCACGTTGTATCCATTTCTCGCTAATTCAAATGAGTATTTACCGGGGCCAGCGCCAATATCTAGAAAATAACAGGACAAAGGGTAAGTATTTTCTCAAGTAATGCCAATTTATAGTGAACTCTAGAAGTTCCCTATCCAACCTTCTCCACTCATCAAAATTAGAATAATACTCAATAACGTCGTTCACATTCTTCCCCTCCTTTTTGGAAAAATAAAAAAACCCATCACCTACAAAGAGGCGATAGGTTCTACCTTCGAGGTACCACTCTTCTTTGATTCGTACCAAAATTCACGAATCCTTTGGACCTGATCACGGAGGTAACCCGTTAAGATCTACGTTTCGATCTTACCTCTTTTGGGTGAGTTGGGGGAACTATCAGCCCTAGAGGGTCCATTTTATTTTACATAAAAAAAGAATCCCCTTACCTTGAAAGATAGCACAAGTTATCAAAAATATTTTTACAGGAAGTGTATGATTAATATCCAAGAGGTGTTGACGAATGGATTATTTCGAAAGAATACAAGATTCAATTGAATTTATCGAAAAAAATCTACAAGAGGAAGTAAAAATTACTGAAATTTCCTCGAAATCTTGTTTTTCAGCGTTTCATTTCCAACGAATTTTTCAAGCCATTACAGGTTTTTCTGTACAGGAGTATATAAGAAGCAGAAGACTTTCAGAAGCGGCTGTATTACTAAAGGAAACACGAAAGAACATATTGGAAATAGCGTTATTTTTTCAATATGGTTCCCAGGAAGCATTTACCCGAGCATTTGTAAATCATTTTGGATTGACCCCAGCTAACTATCGAAGAGGGGGAACTATTATAAAACAACAAACTTTTTGGATGACAAAAATAAGATGATAGGTGATCTAATTATGAATAAACCTGAAATTGTTGTTTTAAATAAGAAACATATTATTGGTTATGAGTACAAAACGAGTTTAAATCATGAACAATATTTTAAGGAAATTCCTACATTCTATATAGATTTTGGGAAAAACAGATATTATCATAAGATACCTAGAAGAAGTTCACCTATTATGTCATTTGGTATATCGACAAATTTTCATGATGAAGGTCAATTTTCTTTTATTATTGGTGAAGAAGTGAAGGAGATGAATACAACATTAGAAAAGGGTTTTGTGAATCTTGAAATTCCGGAGGGTAAATATGCTAAATTCAAGGTCAATGGACCCGCTGAATTAGTCCAAAATACGAGAAGATACATTTATGGTACATGGTTCCTTAACTCCAAATATGAGAGAGGAGATGGGCCGGATTTTGAGATTACAGATGTCTTGAACTCCATATATCCAAATGACATGAAAATGAAAATATATATACCAATCAAATAGAAATCTAGGGAGAGAAGAATAAAATGAATTTTGGAAAGATTTTTGGGGATTTTCCAGTATTGGAGTCTGATCATTTCATATTGAAAAAAATAGAACAGGAGCATTTACAAGAGGTCTTTACAATCTACGACAATGATAAAGTGTTTACGTATTGTGGGATTATTCCTAAGCATAATTTACAAACTGTAAGGAAAATGATTGACCATTTTGATAGGGATTATCATAAGAAAAGCAGAATTAAATGGGGGATTTTTCAAAAAAATGAAGCGAGTAAGCTGGTTGGAATTATGGAATGTATGGATTTTAATCAAAAAGTGAATATGGTTTCGATTGGTTATTTTTTGGCAGAGGAATACTGGGGAAAAGGTATTGCAACTGAATCTGTTGCGGAATTAGTAAGATTTTTATTTGAAGAGGTTGATGTTAATAGAATCCAAGCAGAGATCATGCCTGCAAATCAGATTTCAAAGAAAGTTATCGTAAAAAATGGATTTATAAAAGAAGGGTTAGTAAGACAAGCTTTTTTATGGTCTGGTAAAGGTGTAGTAGATTTGGAGATATATGGTTTACTAAAGGAGGACTACATCAATCGTAGCAAAAGGAATACCTCAAATGAAGAGGATTACTGAGAATTACGGATTCCATCCGCAACAAAAGTATTGTACGATAAGCTAAACGCTTTGAAAGGGAGTTGTTAGCTGATGATGTGGTCACCATTATTTGAAAATGATGTACCTGTAGTTATTCTTCCTTAACGGTAGAATAATTCCATCTCCGTTAAGGACAGAATTGTCCATCTAAAACGGAGGGTACAACATGAAAAAATTATTAGGCTCTTTATATTTATCACTCGCTGCTAGCATTTGGGGCGGGATGTATGTTGTTGTAAAAGCAGTGGTAGACCTCGTGCCACCACTTGAATTAGTATGGTTTCGCTATGTAATTGCCATGTGTGCATTGCTAATGATCGGTGTTATAACAAAACAATCATGGCGGATTGAAAAACGAGACTGGCCATTAATTATCATCATTGGCCTTATTGGAAATACCCTCTCAATCGTGACACAGGAAGTTGGTACGATGCTTTCTACTGCACAAACAGGGGCCATTATCACTTCAACCACACCTGCATTTATGGTGCTATTTGCGCGTATTTTTTTAAAAGAAAAAATTACGTATAAAAAGGCAATCTCTATTTTTTTAGCAACGATTGGAGTTTGTATTATTGTTGGAAATGGACATATTGATTCGTCTCACCAGCTTGGGGGCTTATCGCTGCTTATTGCTGCACTGACGTGGTCACTTATGTCTGTTTTGATTAAACGTGTACCGGAGCAATATTCACAAATTGTCGTAACGAGCTATGCCATTCTTGTTGCGATTGTTGTTCTAACCCCTTTTACGATTGGCCGATTAGCTAAGCTCGATTTTCAAACCATGACGCATCCAACTATTTGGGGCGGGCTTTTATACTTGGGGCTTATCTCGACTGCATGTGCCTTTTTGCTGTGGAATCGTGGACTGCAGCTGCTTAATGCTTCAAGTGGCGGTTTATTTTTCTTTTTCCAACCAATCGTCGGTTCTTTTTTAGGGTGGTTATTACTAGGTGAACAGATTGGTTTCTCTTTTTGGATAGGTACGATATTAATTTTTATTGGTGTACTATTAGTCATTCGTGAAGAATAGACATCAGGAAAAAAGCTGATCGGTGTCACTTGCTGATCAGCTTTTTTGTGTACAATCAACTTTTTAATCCTTACGTATACAGAAAAAAACGCTTTCTATGTAAAATGGATGTACTGGTACTTTTACGAATGTCGAGATGCACTACATTATGATGCATAAAACAAGAGAGCTGACCAAAATCAGTTTCTTTTTTCGTCACGCTTTCTCCATGGATTATGGGTCCCTTCTGTTTTTTCCATACAAGAAGAGATGCTATGATAGGATCAAGCATGCTTTCTGACAAAAAATGAGAAGTGTTAGAGAAAAGTAAGGGGGACATTATGCTAAAACGTTACGTAACAGCGGGCGCTATACTAGCATTGTTAGGTGTAGCCTTAGGAGCTTTTGGTGCTCATGTACTTGAAAAGATGCTAGATGCCAAAAGCTTAGCCACTTTTGAAACAGGAGTACGTTACCAAATGTATCATGCCCTAGGCTTGTTATTCATTGGGCTGTTAGGGAAGCAAGTAGGGGAAACTGCTATGCTGAAATGGGCTGGTACTTTTTTATTGGCTGGGATTCTCATTTTCTCAGGCTCCTTGTATCTCTTATGTGTAACAGGAGTCAAAATGCTAGGTGCTATCACTCCAATCGGTGGTGTCTGTTTCTTGTTAGGTTGGTTGTTTGTGGTTCTGGCAGTGAGAAAGAAATCATAAGAGGAGCACCGGTGTAGCTTGTCTTTCATCAAACGTTCGTTTACTGCTAACATAATAGATGAATGACCAGAAGCTCCTCAAATGAATGATATTCGTAAATAATTTACGTACTAGGTAGGTTATCTGCTTTGGGTCCAGTTGACAGGTAGCTGTGGACCCAAAGCGAAGTAAGTAGCTTTGCCAGAATGATTTACTTACCTTATAGCCATTCATTAAAAGTACGAATGTACCATTTTTTTATGAGATGGGTGAGAAGTGCATAGCAAAGTAAGATGCCTACCAGCCAAGGGAAATATTCAAGTGGTAACGGCTGTAATCCAACACTTGCTCCAAAAGTAGAGAATGGAATATAGATACCTGCTATCATCACGATACTAGTTAAAAGTAAAACGGGTAAACTAGCTCGGCTTTGAATAAATGGTATTTTTTCTGTACGAATCATATGCACAATAAGCGTCTGCGACAATAAGCCTTCGATAAACCAGCCGGATTGGAATAAAGATTGATCGGCAATGGTATTGGCTGCAAATACATAATACATGACGAAATAAGTAGCATAGTCGAAGATTGAGCTAATAGGGCCAATGAAAAGCATGAAACGCCCTACCGATTTCGCATCCCATTTTCTTGGAGTCTGCAAAAACTTTTTGTCCATATTGTCCCAAGGAATGGATAGCTGTGAAATATCGTAAAATAAATTCTGAATTAATAAATGAATGGGTAACATCGGAAGGAAGGGGAGAAATGCACTTGACCCTAATACGCTAAAGACATTACCAAAATTGGAGCTAGCTGTCATTTTGATATATTTAATAATGTTTCCGAACGTTCTACGTCCTTCCAGTATTCCATCTTCTAATACCAACAAGCTCTTTTCTAACAAAATGATGTCTGCTGATTCCTTTGCAATATCGACTGCTGAATCTACAGAAATTCCCACATCTGCCTCGCGCAAGGATGCAGCATCATTGATTCCATCCCCCATAAACCCTACCGTATGCCCTTTGGATTGTAGCACACGAACGATTCTTGCCTTCTGTAACGGATTCAGCTTGGCAAACACCGTTGTCTTTTCGGCTAAATCAGCTAACATTTCAT
This sequence comes from Brevibacillus sp. 7WMA2, assembly GCF_010748895.1. Classification (NCBI taxonomy): domain Bacteria; kingdom Bacillati; phylum Bacillota; class Bacilli; order Caryophanales; family Paenibacillaceae; genus Brevibacillus; species Brevibacillus sp. 7WMA2. The sequence continues at coordinate 1,412,696 of NZ_CP048799.1, read as the reverse complement.
CCGTTACATCATCAATTTGGCTCCCGACAATTACCTGATCAACCTGCAGGCCTAAGTCTGTGCAAACCTTACGAGCAACCACTGCATTATCTCCTGTAAGGACCTTAACATTGACCCCGCTAGCATGTAGCTTTTGGATGGCGCTTGCGGCACTTTCCTTTGGTGGATCTAAAAATCCGAGGAATCCAACCAGAATTAATTCACTTTCGTCCTCCATGCTATACACATGATCCCGAGAATCACAAGACTTGATGGTTACGGCGATGACACGTAGACCATCTGTGTTTAAAACATGCACCGTTTTTTTTATGTTATCCGCTACTTGTGATGTGAGGGGCATGAGCTGTCCGTTACTAGATACTTGAGAGCAATGATCCAGAACTTCTTCTACAGCTCCTTTGCAGATGAGAATACGTTCTTCATTGTTTTTTAATACCACTGACATCCGACGACGATGAAAGTCGAAGGGGATTTCATCTATTTTTTGATACTTTTCCTCGATCCCCGTAACATCACTATGGATTGCATGCTCTACGACGGCAGCATCCAGTAAGCTTTTTAACCCTGTTTGATGGTAACTGTTCAAATAAGCATATTTCAATACATTCTCATCATCATTACCGTGAATATCAACGTGTTTTTCTACAACGATTTTATCTTGTGTAAGTGTTCCAGTTTTATCGGTGCATAGAATATCCATAGCCCCTAAATTCTGAATCGCATTGAGTTTCTTTACGACTACCTTTTTGCGTGCCATGCTAATTGCACCTTTGGCTAGATTAGCCGTTACAATAACCGGAAGCATTTCTGGTGTTAAGCCAACAGCGATGGATAATCCAAAGAAAAAGGCTTCCAACCAATCCCCTTTTGTAAAGCCGTTAATGAAGAAAATAATAGGGACCATAATCAGCATAAAGCGAATCAGGACAAAGGTGATACTGTTGACTCCTTTATCAAAGCTTGTCATTGGACGCTTATCGACCAATGTTTTTGCCATGGAGCCGAAGTAAGTAGAAGAACCGGTTGATATCACTAGGGCAGTGGCGGCTCCGCTTATCACATTTGTTCCCATATAACAAAGATTGGAACACTCTAATGCGTGAAGAGATGGTTCAACAGTAGCTTGTTTTTCAACGGGGAAAGCTTCTCCAGTGAGAGCCGATTCACTTACAATCAGATTTTTAGAATGAAGGATTCGGACGTCTGCTGGAACAAGATCACCAGCTGATAGATGAATGATGTCTCCTGGTACTAGCTTCTCCATGTCGATCTCTTGTTTTATGGATTGGCGAGTTACAGTTGCGGTGGTTTTGACCATCGCTTTTAGTTTTTCTGCTGTCCGTCTGGAACGGAACTCCTGGGTAAAAGTGATAAGTACGCTAATGGAAACCATCGTACTAATGATGATGGACGCTTCTAGATCATTTGAAAAATAAGAGAATATATCTAGCCCGAGTAATATTAGAATAAATGGGTTCTTGAAGCATAACAGGAGCTGAATGTACCAGGCTGCCTGTTTTTCTTGGGCAATTTGATTTTGACCGTATTGATTTAATCTCTTATTGACCTCAGATTCTGATAATCCTGTCATAGATGTAGCCAAGGCTTCCATAAGGTTATCGATATTCGAGGTAGATGCGTCAAGGAGACGAGAAGAAATGTCGTGGTTCAACGATGCTTTTGTAATGTGTTTACGTTGTTTCATGGTAGTACCTCCCGAGTGTGAAAAATAGACACAAAAAAACTCTCCCTGTAAAAGAGAGAGCTAGCTGCACTATTTTTCTATGCACTCGCATGTCATGTACACATACTTAAATACACCCACGTAGTTGGTAAAGGAGGGCGAAAAAAAGAGCATAGCAAACATGTAAGGGCATAGAAAATATGCTTCTCTCTTGTTACAGATGATTGATATAGCTGTTTACATTGATTACTAGGACTGCCTTCCATGTGGAATCCCCCCTTTACAAAATGAAAAACCCTCTAGAAATAACTAGAGGGTTGGAAATATGCATAGCCAAAAAAAGCATTTTCGCTCCCCCTAGTCGAGTTTTGGCACTATACAACGTAAAGAGAGTAACACAATCTCTTAGCCACCTTAAGAAAAGCCTTAATCCGACAGTTCCTGTTCTACCCATGGGCATCTTTCGATATTTCTGGGCAGTGGCCTATGTTTGTATAGGAGCCTCACCTAACGAGGACTTAATTGTTATAGTGAATGATACTGGTACAATTCGAAATTGTCAATAGCAAAATTAATATTGGTACCTAATTTCCTAAAAAAGCCTGTTCAAAAAGATTCTTTAGATCCCCAATGCTAGGGGAACGCGGATTTGTAATTGTACATTTATCCTTCATTGCTATCTCGGCTAAACTATCCAGCTCCTGATAAAACTCCTCTTTTTTTACTCCTGCTTCTTTTAGAGACGCGGGCATTCCTAAATCCTTTCGAAGCTTTTTCACTGCGATAATCAGATTTTTTACTCCGTTCCGTGTATCAGAGGCGGGCAAATTCAAAAGCTTAGCGATTTCCGCATATTTACTGGCCGCTATGCTGAAACTTCGATTTGTATACCCTTTAATGTGAGCATTGTATTCGATAACGTACGGCAACACGATGCCATTGCTCCTCCCATGAGGAATATGAAACTTGGCTCCAATAATATGCGCCATACTGTGGCTAATGCCCAGTGAGGCTGTATTAAAGGCAAGTCCGGCTATACAGGAGGCATTATGCATTTTCTCACGTGAAAGATGATCTTCCCCATTTCGAAATGATTTTTCTAAATAGGCAAACACAAGTCGTATGGCTTTCTCCGAGAAGGCGTCCGTAAAGTCTGAGGCAAGCGTAGATACGTAGGCTTCCAGAGCATGCGTTAGCACATCGATTCCGGTATCAGCTGTTATAAATGGAGGGACAGTTTTTACGAGCTCCGGGTCAAGGATTGCCTCAGTTGGGAGCATTTCATCAGAAACGAGCGGGTATTTTACATTTTTAGTCCGATCTGTAACAACCGAAAAACTCGTTACCTCAGAACCAGTCCCACTCGTAGTTGGAATGGCGATGAATGTTACCTCTTTTGTAATCGCTTCTTTTTGATTCAGGCGATTGTTAAACAGACAAATTGCTTTTGCTGCATCAATTGCTGATCCGCCACCTAAAGCGATCACGACATCAGGATCGGCTGCACTCATGACCTGTATACCATTCACGATGTTTTCGAGGGGAGGATCTGGCACGATATTATGAAAAATGGTGATATGTTCGTTTTTTTCCTCTAGCTGAAGCTTTACCTTATCAATCATCCCGGACTTAATCATGAAGGGATCGGTTACCACGAAAATACGTTTATTCTCTATACGCTGAAGACTAGATAAAGCATCTGTCCCGAAATGAATGCTCGTTTTTATTTGAAAATGGTTCATATCTGTCTCCTTTCAACTCATCCTATATCTATCACAAGGTAGGGTTCCGATTTCATAGCTTTCTCCTTTAATAAGCAGACATAGTGTTATTTTGTCTTTTATCAGCTTGATTTATTTTAACCATTTTTTCATAAACACATGTTTGACTTAAAGCATACTTTGTCTAGCTAACAATCATAATAACTATGAAGTGTGGTGATGAAGCATATGGAAGAGAAACAACGTGTCATTCAAGAATATGTTCCAGGAAAGCAGGTGACTCTAGCCCACTTGATTGCAAATCCCAATCCCGATCTATATAAAAAGCTGGGTCTTCTCTCTGAAAATATCAAAGCGATTGGAATCCTAACGATCACGCCAAGCGAGGCTTCCATCATTGCAGCAGATGTTGCCACCAAATCTGCGGATGTTTCCATTGGTTTCGTAGATAGATTCAGTGGTTCACTTGTCATTACCGGTGATATCTCAAGTGTGGAATCTGCGCTACGAGAAGTTCTGAAAATGCTCTCTGAAGTCTTACATTTTTCAGCTACATCGATAACGAGGTCATAGCTATGGGAAAAATCATAATGCTAGTGGGTAGAACGGGCTGTGGAAAAACAACTCTGACACAAGCCCTTATGAATACAAAACTCAGCTACCATAAAACACAGATGATTGAAACTGTAGAAAATATTATTGATACGCCTGGTGAGTATATTGAGAACCGTAATTATTACCGTGCACTTATCGTAACCTCAGCAGAGTGTGATTTGATTGGATTCGTACAAGCTTGCACGGATCAAGCTAGTTTGTTCCCCGTTCAATTTGCTAGCGCCTTTGCTAAACCAGTGATTGGGATTGTTACTAAAGTAGATCGGTGTAATCAAAAGGAAGAGCTGGAGCGTGCCGAACAGTTTTTACGTGAAGCAGGAGCACAACAAATTTTTCATGTGAGTAGCTATGAAAAACAAGGTCTTGAGAAAATCAAGGAATTGCTCGCAGGAAACACTTGAGGTGGTAACAGAATGAAAGAGGAAGTGCTTAGTGTCGGAATAGACATTGGTACATCAACCACACAACTCGTATTTAGCAAGATTGGCATCGAAAATACAGCATCTGCTTTTGGAGTTCCGCGCATTACGATCGTGGATAAAGAGATTATCTATCGAAGCGACATTCATTTTACTCCGTTACTTTCCCAGACCGAGATTGATAGTGACGCGGTTCGCAGGATTGTAGAAAAAGAGTATCAACAAGCACATGTTCGGCCTAGTGACGTGCAAACAGGTGCTGTCATTATCACTGGCGAGACTGCTCGAAAGCAAAATGCAAGGGATGTATTGCAGAGTTTGAGTGGTTTTGCCGGAGATTTTGTTGTGGCAACGGCCGGTCCTGATCTTGAATCCATTATTTCGGCAAAGGGAGCTGGAATAGACAAGGTATCAGAAGAGAAGGGGGCTAGTGTTGTCAATTTAGATATTGGTGGTGGCACAACCAATTTAGCTGTATTTAACGACGGGGAATTGGTGAATACAGGATGTTTGGATATTGGAGGCAGGCTCATAAAAATCGAACCCTCTACACGTAAAATTACCTACATTGCTGATAAAATCAAGCAGCTTATCAACGAGCGGAATTTACAGGTAAAAGAGGGGGATATAGCTGATATCGAACAGTTGCGAAAAGTAGTAGTGGAAATGGTGAGCCTGCTGGAGCAGTCCGTCAATCTGACACAGCGTACCCCATTTTATTCAACCATTGTAACCCATCATGGGATTGATGATCGGATTCACCCGCAATACATCTCTTTCTCTGGCGGAGTGGCAGATTATGTCTATCATCCGCAAGCTGATGATGTACTAGCTTACGGGGATATAGGAATTTTGCTAGGACAAGCGATTCGCCAATCATCTCTTTGCGAAAAACTGAAATTGGTGCAAGCCGCAGAGACGATTCGGGCAACTGTCGTTGGAGCAGGGACGCATACAACCGAGATAAGTGGGAGCACGATTACATACACAGAGGAAAACTTTCCTATGAAAAATCTGCCTATTTTAAAGCTAACAGATGAGGATGAATCACAAGGCTTTGCTCATTTACAAAATGTCCTACAGGAAAAATTACGTTGGTTCATATTAGAAAACGAATGGCAGCCTGTTGCCATTGCTATTCGTGGGAAAAAAAGCCCAAGCTTTACAGAAATTCAGGAGCTTGCCAAAGCTTTAATCGGTGGTATGGAGGCGTTAATAAAAGCAGATTTGCCCTTGGTGGTCATTGTTGAAATGGATTTTGCCAAAGTGTTAGGTCAGACGATGCATAGGCAACTGCAATTTTCGAAAGAGGTTGTATGCATTGATAGCATCCGCTTAGAAAACGGCGATTACATCGATATAGGAAAACCACTGGCAAACGGCCGTGTATTACCTGTAATCATTAAAACTCTAGTATTTCATTCCTAACAGTTATGAGGTGACGGCGTTGAAACTTAAAACAACCCTTTTCGGAAATGCATATCAATTTAAAAATGTGATGGACGTCATGGCAAAAGCAAACGAAGAAAAATCAGGAGATAAATTGGCTGGCCTCGCGGCGGAAAACTCAGAAGAGAGGGTAGCAGCTAAAATTGTGCTGAGTGAATTTACAATGGCTGATCTGCGGAATAATCCAGCTATTCCTTATGAAGAAGATGAAGTGACACGGATCATTCAAGATGGGATCAACGAAAAAATTTATAACGAAATAAAGAACTGGACAGTCTCTGAGCTACGTGAATGGATTCTTGATGAAAATACAACAGAGGAAAATATTAAAAGAATTAGCAGGGGGCTAACCAGTGAAATGGTTGCCGCGGTCACGAAGCTTATGTCGAATTTGGACCTTATTTATGGAGCAAAAAAAATCCGTATTCAAGCCCACTGTAATACAACAATTGGCTATGAGGGCACACTGTCAGCTCGATTGCAGCCCAACCATCCCACAGATGATCCAGACGGAATTACAGCTTCCTTAATGGAGGGGCTTACCTTTGGCATTGGTGATGCTGTTATTGGATTAAATCCCGTAGATGATTCCGTTGAAAGCGTAAGTCGGGTATTGAAGAGATTTGAGGATTTCAAGCAAAAATGGTCAATTCCTACGCAAAACTGTGTGTTAGCTCATGTGACTACCCAGATGGAGGCAATCCGTAAGGGAGCTCCAGCCGACCTTATTTTCCAAAGTATTGCTGGTACTCAAAAAGGAAATGAAGCCTTCGGAATTTCAGGGGACATGATTGAAGAGGCACGTCAATTGGCACACAGAGACGGAACGGCAACCGGGCCAAATGTCATGTATTTTGAGACAGGACAAGGCTCTGAGCTATCTTCTGAGGCTCATCATGGTGTGGATCAGGTAACGCTGGAAGCACGTTGCTATGGTTTTGCTAAGAAGTACGACCCGTTTCTGGTAAATACCGTAGTGGGATTCATTGGACCTGAGTATCTGTACAACAGTAAGCAGGTCATTCGCGCAGGTTTGGAAGATCATTTCATGGGGAAATTAACCGGTATTTCCATGGGCTGTGATGCTTGCTATACGAACCATATGAAAGCGGATCAAAACGATATCGAGAATTTGGCGGTTCTTTTATCCACGGCTGGCTGTAACTATTTCATGGGTATTCCCCATGGAGACGATGTGATGCTGAACTATCAAACAACTGGTTATCATGAAACAGCAACTTTGCGTGAACTGCTTCATTTAAGGCCGATATCTGAGTTTGAAAAATGGATGGAAAAAATGGGATTCATCGAGAATGGTAAGCTAACAAAACGTGCTGGGGATGCATCTGTTTTCCTAGCGTAAGGAATGGAGGCTAGAGCATGCTTCAAGAAAATGACATCAGAAAAGTAGTAGAACAGGTTTTATTGGAATTAACCTCCAATGAAGGGGCAGTGAGAACGGAGGGAAAAATTGAAATGAAATCCGCCAAGCCTCGACCTGAATCTAATGTCGGTGGTGGATGGGTTGTCCAACCGCAGATGCCTTCCGATGGAGCTATTGATGATATTACGAAAATTGATCTAAAAAGCCAATTGTTAGTGCCTGATCCAGTAGATGCAAAAGGCTATTTGAAAATGAAAGAACGCACCCCCGCCCGTCTGGGAATTTGGCGTGCAGGTCCTCGGTATAAGACAGAAACCACGCTTCGCTTTCGGGCGGACCATGCTGCGGCACAGGACGCTGTGTTTTCACATGTAGATGAACAGTTCTTACAAGAGATGAATCTCTTTAGCGTACAGACTCTTTGTAAGGATAAGGATGAATATTTAACCAGGCCGGATTTGGGACGAAAAATATCTGAAGAGGGCTTGCAAAAGATTAAGGAAAACTGTCAGAAGCAGCCCCAAGTTCAAATCTATGTGTCTGATGGGTTAAGCTCTGCTGCGGTAGAAGCGAATGCAAAGGATATTTTACCAGCGATCATACAAGGATTAGAGGGGTATAAAATTCAGGTAGGAACACCATTTTTTGTAAAATTAGGCCGTGTTGGCGCTATGGATCAAATCTCCGAGATACTTGGAGCAGACGTAACCTGTGTATTAATTGGTGAGCGTCCAGGTCTGGTCACAGCAGAGTCGATGAGTGCTTATATCGCCTACAAGGCGACGATTAATATGCCAGAAGCACGCCGCACAGTTATCTCCAATATCCATAAGGGCGGAACACCTCCTGTTGAAGCAGGTGCCCATATTGCAGAGCTGATTAAGACTATGCTGGAGAAAAAAGCGAGCGGAATCGATTTAAAACTATAAACTCCCCATTGTCCTTAGGAGGGAATTTTGAATGAAGAATGATGCACTTCGGGCGAATGTGTTGAGTGTAAAAATCATCCCAAATGTGGCTCCCGATATGGTAAAAGCATTTCAGCTACAACCGAACCAAAAAAGCTTAGGGATTATAACGGCTGACAGCGACGATGTAACCTATACTGCTTTGGATGAAGCGACAAAAGAGGCAGCCGTTGATGTCGTATATGCCAAATCAATGTATGCAGGAGCTGCCAATGCCAATTCGAAGCTGGCGGGAGAAGTAATAGGAATATTGGCTGGTCCAAATCCAGCAGAAATTCGAAGTGGCTTACATACAGCGGTCGATTTCATTCATAATGGAGCTCATTTTGTCAGTGCTAATGATGATGATTCTATCGCTTACTTTGCTCATTGTGTTTCTCGACCAGGAACATATTTGTCCAAGATGGCAAATTTAGAGGATGCAGAAGCTATTGCCTACCTGATTGCACCTCCTTTAGAAGCAATGTATGCCCTTGATGCTGCCTTGAAAGCAGCCGATGTTAAGCTGGCGACATTCTACGGTCCACCCTCGGAGACCAACTTCGGTGGTGCATTGCTAACAGGAAGTCAATCCGCTTGTAAGGCAGCATGTGATGCATTTGCCGATGCCGTCCAATATGTTGCAGAAAATCCACAAAGTTATTAAGTAATAAGGTGATCCTATGAGAAAAAATGCTTTAGGACTCATTGAGGTAAAAGGGCTGTTGGCGTCTATAGAAGCAGCGGATGCGGCCATGAAGGCAGCTAATGTTACCTTGATTGGGTTGGAGAAAATAAAAAATGGCTTTGTTACCGTAAAAATTACAGGAGATGTGTCAGCAATTACTGCCGCTGTGGAAGCAGGGGCAGAAGCAGTGAATAGAGTTGGCACACTAATTTCTAAGCATGTGATCTCAAATCCAGATGATAACTTATATCGAATGGTGGAACAGCCGAATAGCTTACCATTCCAACCAAGAGACCGCAGGCTGCCCACACAAATTACCCAAACACCTCCTCAGCCGAAGGAGCTTGGAGAATCGGGCAAATCAAAAACAACCGAAGAGCTACAAGACCTTGATAGTGAATTGCTACCCGATCAAGGGGAGGCTCTTGCGGATACAGCATCGCCACCGTTGGCTAACTCGGATAACGCCACCATTCCACTACCTGAAAGTCAGGCGGAGCAGCTAGAGAAAATGACAGTTGGTGAGCTAAGAGAGGAAGCGAAACGATTAGGAATCGTGACGATTAACAATAGGCAAGTGAGACAAGCCAAAAAAGCTCAGCTTGTTCAGGAGATTACCAAAATGCATAAAGAAGGGGTAACTACATGATGCTTTCTGATAAAGACTTACTTTCCGTACAAGAAGTAAGAAATCTGATAAAGAGATCGAATACGGCTCAAAGGACTTTGAGTAAAATGTCCCAGGAGCAGATTGATACCATTGTTAAAGCAGTGGCAAATGCTGGTGTCGCACATGCCGAACGATTGGCAAAGCTAGCGGTAGAAGAGACTGGCTTTGGCATCTGGGAGGATAAGGTAATCAAAAACCTGTTTGGCAGTCAGGTCGTTTATGAGCATATTAAGGAACTAAAAACGATTGGGATTTTAAACGAGGATACAGTGAAAAAAGTCATCGAGGTAGGAGTGCCAGTAGGAGTAATCGCTGGATTAATCCCATCAACGAATCCAACCTCTACTGTCTTATATAAATCCCTTATTTCCATGAAAGCCGGTAATTCCATTATTTTTTCCCCTCATCCAAATGCGAAAAAATGTATTTTGGAAACGATAAAGATCATAAGGGAAGCAATTGCCTCAGCAAGTGGTCCTGAAGATATTGTGACTTGTATGGAGATGCCTACCATTCAAGGAACCAACGAATTGATGAAACACAAAGATGTTCAGCTGATTTTAGCAACAGGCGGCTCAGCAATGGTAAAAGCAGCCTACAGTTCGGGAACGCCGGCAATCGGTGTCGGATCGGGGAATGGGCCTGCTTTCATTGATAAATCTGCTGATTTGCAGAATGCAGTCAAGCGTATTTTTGATAGCTCAACCTTTGATAATGGAACAATTTGTGCTTCCGAACAGTCAGTCGTCGTGGAAAGATGCATGAAAGAGAAGGTAATAGCAGAATTTAAAAAGCAGGGAGCTTATTTTCTAACCCCAGATGAAAAGGAAAAAGTTGGACGATTGATTATGCGAGAAAATGGTTCAATGAATCCGCAAATCGTAGGGAAGAGTGTACAACATATTGCCAATTTAGCTAAGATCACAGTTCCCGCTAACGCAAGACTTTTAATTGCAGAGGAAACAGAGGTGGGCTATAAAGTAGCTTTCTCAAGGGAAAAACTGGCTCCTATTTTAGGATTCTACACAGCCGAAAGTATGGAGAAAGCATGTGATTTATGTGAAGAAATTTTGCTACATGAGGGAGCAGGCCATACTTGTATTATTCATGCACAGGATGAGAAGGTTATTCGTTACTTTGGTCTACGTCAGCCTGTATCTCGCTTTTTAGTAAATACACCAGCAGCATTGGGTGGAATCGGGGGAACAACCAATTTAGTACCTGCTTTAACATTGGGCTGTGGAGCAGTGGGTAACAATTCTACTTCAGATAACGTAGGACCTATGAACTTAATTAATATTCGACGCATTGCTTATGGGGTTAGGGAACTAGAGGCACTACGTCCACACCAAGTGGCTTGTAACACGCGGGGAGGGTTTGGAGTTCATGATGATTTAGTGAATTCCATTATCCAAAAAGTCCTACTCGAATTGAAGCAGAGCAACTGCATCTCTTAGCATTTTGTTGTAAATAGATGACATGAAAAACGGAGGAATTGAAATGGCAAGTACAAATGCGTTAGGTATGATTGAGACAAAAGGACTTGTGAGCGCGATTGAAGCAGCAGATGCCATGGTGAAAGCAGCTAATGTTGAGCTGGTTGGTAAAGAGCAGGTAGGCGGCGGCTTGGTAACCGTAATGGTACGTGGGGATGTCGGGGCAGTAAAAGCGGCAACCGATGCTGGTGCAGCGGCGGCAGAACGAATTGGCGAACTGATTTCTGTACACGTTATTCCACGCCCTCATACTGAGGTGGATAGCATTCTTCCTAAGTCCAAGCAACAACCAGTCTAAATACAGGAACATACTATCCCTTACAAGCTTTCTTTTGATAAAAATGGTTTTCTGAAGGCTAAATAGCGGATAGTATGCCCTCTTTACATAAACAAGCATATGACTGAAAAGAGGTGTGGAGTTGATACAAGATCAGGTTGATCAAATTGCGGAAAAAGTAGTGGCTGGAATTAAGCAAAAACTGTTTATTCCCGTTGAAGCTTCAGGAAGGCATGTGCATTTATCTCGCAAGATCATTGATATCTTATTTGGAGAGGGATACCAACTTACGAAAGCTAAGGAATTATCCCAACCAGGGCAATTTAGCTGCGTGGAACGGGTTGATTTGATTGGCCCAAAAGGAACGATTAAGAATGTGGCTGTTCTGGGGCCGGAAAGGCAAAACACACAGGTGGAGGTTTCCTTAACGGATGCAGTTGCCCTGGGAATTAGACCGCCTCTTCGTGAATCTGGAAATTTAGCAGAAAGTGCAGAAGTTACGTTGGCTACCCAGCTTGCATCAGTTCCGGTCAAAGCGGCAATCATTGCGAAACGCCATATTCATATGTCAGCTGAGGATGCTCAATGGTTTGGTCTTTCGGATAAGCAAAATGTGTGTGTGGAAGTCCTTGGAACGAGACCGGTTATCTTTCAAGAAGTAACCATTCGAGTAAGTCCACATTTTCGTACGTTTATGCATCTCGATTATGATGAGGCGAACGCTTGCGGGTATCAAAAAGGGACAGTTGCTAGACTTGTTAGGAAGTGACCGGTTTGGAGATACAGCAGCTAATAGAAGCCGTTACTAATGAGGTTATATCTCGATTGGACACGCTTTCTTTAGAGAACAAGCAAAAAATAATCGTCATCTCTACACATGAAAGCGAGTGGCTTGCCATAAAGTCGGCCCTCAATAAGAAATTTGACGTTCATTCTGTTGTAATCAATGATGTAACCTGCTCACAAAAGTGGCCTGATGACCTCTTGGAATGTAACGTTCAATCCTTTGCCTTCATTTTGATAACTGGATTACATTGCTGCGCATTAGCTTCACTAGCATTGGGGCTCATATCTTCAAAGAATCTTATTACCCAAGCATTACTTCAAGGGAAAAAGGTGTACCTGTTACAAGAAGGTCTTGAGCATCGGCAATTCCACCGTACAGCTCCAGCTCATTTATATGATCTGTATCAATCATACGAGCAGAAGCTTGTTTCCTATGGAGTGACTTTGATCAAAAAAGCAGACATTCATCTGCTAGGTCAGGAACAGCGCCATCTGGAAAGACCCCTAACGCAGTCCATATGCCAAAGGTCCTCTGAACACTTGGATTCAAATTGTGAGCGAAAGCATGATTTACATGTGAATGAGGCAAGTAATTTAGCAGATGCCGCAGAAAAAGTATGGCATATCGAGCAGAGGGTCGTATCTGAATCCGTATTAAAAAAGCTATGCTTATTAGGGGCTCAATCGTTTACCATTTTACCCAATGCCATCTTAACTCCACTGGCTAAAGATTTTGTACGTATGAATCAGCTTACTGTCAAGAAAACAAAGCAGGAGGGCAAACCTGTATGATTATCGGAAAAGTCATTGGTAACGTTTGGGCCACAAGAAAAGATGCAAAATTAGATAGTCTGAAACTGATGATTGTCTCTCCCACCGAAATTTTTGGTGGTGAACCAGCAAAGACCTTTGTAGCTGCGGATGGTGCAGGCTCTGGTATTGGTGATTTGGTATTGGTAACGAAGGGCGGTTCGGCAAGAGCGGCTTTTGATCAAGTCAAAGCACCCATTGATGCGACGATCGTTGGTATTATTGATAGCTATGAGCTAAGAGACTCGGGTAAGGAGGACAGTGTATGAGTATTAATGAAATTATCATTTACATAATGGTAATCTTCATGGTCTTGGGGGCAATTGATAAATGCTTGGATAATAAATTTAATTTAGGAGATAAATTCGAGGAAGGAATTATGGCGATGGGATCGCTCACACTTGCCATGGTGGGTGTTATTTCGCTGGCACCTGTATTAGCGACGTTGTTAAAGCCGATCGTTGTGCCACTCTATACGGCATTAGGTGCTGATCCAGCCATGTTTGCCACCACCTTGCTCGCTAATGACATGGGAGGATATCCGCTAGCAATGCAGATGGCTAGCAACCCAGAAGCAGGACGCTTTGCCGGTATTATTCTTGGCTCCATGCTTGGCCCAACTATTGTATTTACCATTCCTGTTGCACTTGGCATTATTGAAAGAGAGGATCGTAAATACCTTGCTACCGGGGTGCTAGCTGGAATCATGACCATTCCGATTGGTTGCTTAGTAGGTGGATTGGTTGCTGGCTATGATATTGGAATGATTTTGCGTAATTTAGTTCCTATCATACTAGTAGCATTAATTATTGGAGTTGGGCTATGGCTGGTCCCGAATGGGATGATCAAGGGCTTTAGTGTTTTTGGCAAAGGAGTCGTTATTATTATTACACTGGCACTAGCGGCTATCATTATTGAGACCTTAACAGGAGTGGTTATTATTCCTGGGATGACTCGTATTTGGGATGGCATTGAAATCGTAGGTTCTATTGCTATCGTACTTGCGGGTGCATTTCCCATGGTATATGTCATTACGAAAGTTTTCCAAAAACCATTACTTAAGCTAGGCTCATTACTTGGTATGAATGATAAAGCGGCCGCAGGACTAGTAGCATCTTTAGCCAACAACATACCGATGTTTGGCATGCTAAAAGAAATGGATTCAAGGGGAAAGATCATAAATATCGCCTTTGCAGTTAGTGCTTCTTTTACCTTTGGAGATCATTTAGGATTTACGGCTGGTATAGAAAAAGACCTTATTTTTCCAATGATCGTAGGGAAACTAGTGGGTGGAATCACCGCAGTGCTAGTAGCTATTCTGATTGCTTCCAAATCAAAGCTAACTGCGGAAAGTGAGGTAAAATAAATGCAACTTGATCCAGCATCTCTTGAAGCGTTAATTCGTAAAATTGTTTTGGAAAAGCTTACGCAGCTTAACCAATCACCTGATAAGATAGATAAGAAGATTGATCCAAGCGGTGTAATGTCTGTTAAATTGAACTCGTTGAAATTAGAGCCTTTTGATACGGGAAAAGCAGGCGATCGCGTATATTTAAAAGATGCGTTAGATTTACAGGAGAGCCCTCGGCTTGGCTGTGGATTGATGGAAATGAAAGAAACGACATTTGATTGGACTTTAAAATATGATGAAATTGATTATATCATAGAAGGAACCCTAGAAATTGTAATAAATGGTCGTCGCATTATCGGACATGCAGGTGATATTATTCTCATTCCACGGAATACGAGCATTCAATTCTCCGTACCAGCCTATGCAAAGTTTTTATATGTTACGTATCCAGCAAATTGGCAGCAGCTTGAATGATGTAAAGAAGAGGATCGGTAGCCCTTTAGTCAAGGCATCGATCTTTCTTTGATTTTAAAAGACTGAATTTTCGGTTGATTGTTCATGATACAAAACGTATAGTTATACAAAAGCCAGGAATAGACATAATGTGCCGAAGCGGGAATCCGTTGGCTAGAATACTTCTGTGAGCATTAGTTTTCTCAATTTCCAAAGGAGGTCAGTTTTTATGATACAGCCAATGCTAGAACGCTTGGAACAGCTTTATCCTGAATTAGTTGAATTTCGCCGAGATTTACACATGTATCCGGAGCTTTCCTTCCAAGAAGTGAATACGCCTATAAAAATAGCCGATTATTTACGCAAAATTGGACTTGAGGTAAAAACGGGAGTAGGTGGCAATGGGGTACTTGGAGTTCTAAAAGGTGGAAAGCCAGGAAAAACAGTTGCTTTGCGTGCTGATTTTGACGCTCTACCCATTCAGGATGAAAAGGAAGTGATATATAAATCACGAGTACCTGGGGTGATGCATGCATGCGGTCATGATATTCACACAGCGGGTTTACTTGGTGTTGCGAAGGTTTTGAGTGAGTATCGTGACGAGTTACCCGGGACTGTAATTTTTATTCACCAGTTTGCAGAAGAATTATTGCCGGGTGGTGCGGTTTCCATGATTGAAGCGGGATGCCTTGATGGTGTAGATGTTATTTACGGTGCCCACGTCTCATCAGATCAGCCTGTAGGAGTTGTTGGAGTAAAATCGGGTTATATGTTGGCAGCGGCAGATTCATTTTATATGGAGATAACGGGTAAGGGAGGGCATGGCGCGTATCCACATAAAGCGATTGATCCGCTAGTGATTGGAAGCCAACTGGTATTAAACCTACAGCAAATTGTTAGTAGACGGATTGATCCTCTTCAAGCGGCCGTGTTAACAGTGGGTAGCTTTCACGCGGGGAAAGCGTTTAATGTCATCCCGCAAAGTGTTACTTTATCAGGAACGGTACGTACCTTTGATGAAAATGTTCGCCAAAAGATTGAAACCTCACTTGAACAAATTACCAAAACGACCTGTGAAGGGTTGGGGGCAACGTTCACAATCGACTATGAACGGGGCTATCCAGCCTTATGTAACGATGAGACAGAGACAGAGCGTATTTATCAGCTTGCCAAGCTTTTAGTAGGTGAGGATCATACAGAGATACTAGAGGCTCGAATGGGTGCGGAGGATTTTGCTTATTATCTCCAAAAAATACCTGGTACATTCTTTTATGTAGGAGGACGAAACCCAGAAATTCAGGCGACTTATCCACATCACCACCCAATGTTTGACGTAGATGAACGCTCTATGCTTGTGGCTGGCAAGCTCTTTATTTCTGCGGTTATGAATTATCTGACTGAGGGGAGGGTACTACCGAAGTCACAGAATGCGAAGGTGGGATTAGAGACATAGGGTCTTGAATAAAAATCATAAAAAGAGAGGCTTTGTAGGCATTCTGTTTGATAGAACGGAGTGAAAAGAGGCTTCTCTTTTTTTATTTTTGTTTTGAAAGAAGCAGAGTTTCCCTTATCTAAATAAAGGAATCTATATAACATAAAGAAAAATAAAGTAGTAAAATGAGAAAAATAGTTTACATTTATTTATATTCAATGTAATATTAATACATAAGAGGAAAATATATCCAATTTAATTTTCCTACATACGAATCTGATCCATACATAATAAAAGGAGGAATATTGTGAGTGTCGTAGAAACACCAGCCCACAGAAAATTTTATAAGGATAAAAAACTTGAAATGCTAAAAGTCGGGGATTATATCCCGAATGTTAAGATTTATGAAGACCAAGCGAAAGAGCTAAAACTGTATGATCTTGTTTCAGATTACCTGCTGTTGATGTGTTATAGCACGGATTGTGAATCCTGCTTAGCTTCGATGGAAGCCTTGGATGAATTTACTCAGGAGAATCCTGGAATCAATATTGCTGTGTTACTTCATACCAGTCCGGAAAATTTTGAATTAATGAAGGCGGCCTTCACGGATCGCATTGAACACATTTACTTGGTTCCAAAAGAATTGATTACGCGAAAGCTAAATGTTTATTTCATGCCAAGGGGTTATGCGATCAACAAGCTTGGACAAGTTCTTTCTACAAATGGGTGCTCCGACTTATATTGGTTTAACAAATTAATGGAACCATTACGTCGGATATTGGCATAGGAGGGGAACTTTTGTGAGTCGTATAAATTTTAAAGATTTATTTACTAAGAAGAAAAGCATTGGCAATGAAAGCAGTAGTGGAGAGATTGTACCTTTCCGTGTAGGAGAAGATTTTCCTATTGAGAAGCTGGGAATGGAGTATGATTCTTCGGCGAACTGTGTATTTTGTTTTATCTCTTTGAGCTGCATTCTTTGTATCGATTTATTACCTCAAATTCCAGCGTTTCTCAAAGGATATACAGATCATTTTATACTTGTAAGCGATGGTACACCAGAAGACAATGATGAGATAGCAAAATATCATGAATTTCATTTTCCAATTCTATCGTATGCTGGCAGTTATGATGATTTACGGATACCGTTTACACCTTTTTCGTACTTTATTGATAAAAACGGAAAGGTTATCAAAGGAATACATTCAACTGATACAGATAGTTTATTTCAACTTATTACATGATAGGAAGGTTGGAGTATGACCGTATTGTCCTATGTTATAGACATGATAATAGCTGTAGTCTTTTTTCTATCCTTTTACATGAAGGTTTATCATTTTCATGATCTAAGGTTACAAATACACTCTTATCAAATAATCCCTTATCAGCTTACAGCTATTTCAGCTTGTCTTTTGCTGATATCCGAAATTTCTATTTTCTTACTTTTCGTAATTGGTATCGCATACATATGGAAAGAAATTTTGGTTATTCTTATGCTGTCTTTCTTTATCCTGTTTATTAAACGAAAACGTAAGATTAGTGAAGCGGCTGATTGTGGGTGCTTTGGTAAGGCGGATTCCTTGAATAAATATCCGATTATTCGAAATCTTGTTCTGATTGCCTTGTTGATAGGGAAATTGTTTCTCCCCATCCGTATCTTTTCATTAGATGAATCGATAGTCTCTGGAGCTATGATCGTCTGTTTTGTAATCGCCTACGATATTTGGAGTGAAGCTAAACAAGTAAGGGAGCTTACGACCGATGATAAACGTCCTTATCATTTTTAGCGGGATTATTGTGCTACTCATGATCGCCATTAGGGTCTGGTTAGCAAAGAAACGCCTCGTTCATGAAGTGAGATTGATCCACACATTACAAAAGCAGCTAAGGACAAGCTTTTCTACTATAATCCTTGTAGACTATGCTTCTCCTAATTTTAAGAGCATAGATCATTTGCTGGCTCAAGGTGAAAATAAAAATATTATCATATTTTTTTCTGCTCCGGATTGGCTTATTACTATCAAAGCGAAATTATGGAAAAATCATCTTGTTGTAAACAGTAGTTCGTTTTCTTGGTTTACACCTCTGCTACACAATAATCCTGTACTTGTACAGAGACATCATAAGATATTTCATTTTTCGGATTCGTACGAGTACGTACGGTTTGTTATGACAGAAAAGGAGGAATTAATAAGCTGATGCAAACTATGCTTGACACATTCAAAATACAAATGATTATTGCTGAGAAGGTCCATTTTCATGAGTATGAAAAAATGCACTCTGTTGAAAAAGTACTAAACGCTATTACAGTTCCAATACTCCCAGCGGCCGTTATCACAGATGTACTTGTGAAAGTGTTTTTTGAGGAGGATACACCGCCACTGCAACCATCTATTCAAGTTTTGGATCAAGAGAATCGATTGGTTTGTCATGAAGAACTTCCCCCACTCAAAAATTTTAGAAAAGAAGGGATGGTTCCAGGGATCGACATACGTGTAAATATTCGATTTCCTGTAGTGGAAGAAGGGGTGTATACATACCGGCTCTATATTGATAATGAATTAATGGCTGAAAGCTATGTAAGCGTATTCTGTGAGGAATAGGAAATAGAAAGGAGGTGAAAGATATGGGATGCCCTGCAGGATGGATTGCAATTGGAAGTTGCAATGATAAATACAGTTGCGTCTCTGTAAAATGCGGTACTGAACCGAAAACTGAATATAGAGAAATATACGTACGTTGCCAAAAAGGTAGTACAACAGAATGCCACGATTATGACCAGTACAAATCAGGCTGCTGCTAAGTAGTAACGTGATTGAGGCATAGATAATTTGAAAGGAGGTGAGAGATATGGGATGCCCTACAGGATGGACTGGAATTGGAAGGTGCAATGATAAATACAGTTGCGACTCAAGAAAATGCGGTAACACTACAAATAAATGGAGCCATGTATATGAACGTTGCCAAAATGGAAGTACAACAGATTGCTTCTGGCAAAAAAGCTTTTATGAAGGCTGCTGCTAAGTAGCAAAGTAATGCTGGGTTGTAGCAATCATCCCTTTTGTTCAGAATTTTCTATGATAAAAATAGATTTTCAGGAATAGAAATGGTATTTACCAATATTCGATTTCCTGCAGTGAAAAAGGGATGTACATACCAGCTTTATAAGGGAAATGAAATTCGATTGCAAAATATGAAGCGTAAATTAAAAGGAGGTAAATGATATGGGATGCCCTGCAGGATGGACTGGAATTGGAAGGTGCAATGATAAATACAGTTGTGACTCAAGAAAATGCGGTAACACTACAAATAAATGGAGCCATGTATACGTACGTTGTGAAAAAGGCAGTACAACAGATTGCTTCTGGCAAGAAAGTTTTTATGAAGGTTGCTGCTAAGTAGCAATCTTATAGTGGGAAACTCCCTATCATTCTTGATAGGGAGTTTCATTTCCATAAAAAATAGGAGGGAGGGGTAAAATGTTTTCTTCACATCATGAGAAAAAAGAGTGGAGCATACTATTTTCGTTGCAGTGTACCAAGAAGGTTTTTCCTTTAATTTGGAAGTGTACCTCTTTTTTGATGATTGCAACGGTCTCAATAGCTGTAATAAAGGCAGTCATCCCTCTTTTACAAATCTATCTAACCAAAACACTAATTAACACTACGATGGATATCATTAACAAGAACACAAGCTTTGTAGATGGAGTGTTTTTTCTTGTTTTACAAATGGTATTGGTTGTCGTAGGGCTATTAATAAATAATCTGGATGATTTGATACGATTACGTATGTCCCAAAGGGTAAGCTATTATTTTGATCAGCTCATCATTGAGAAATCATCTAAGCTTCCGTTGATTTTCTTTGAAAATCCGGAAAATCACAATTATCTTCATAGGGCTTCAACTGGCATAGGCGCCCGAGGTCTTAAAATGAGCTTTTCCATACTAGATATAGTAAAAAATTTGATTACCTTAATTGGGTATTTGTATATATTAGTTCAGCTACATTGGCTTCTATTTGCTTGCATTCTATTGCTAGTATTTCCACCAATCATCATTACTACATGGCTTGGCAAAAAGCAATACACGCAAGCACGAGATTTCACAAGCACCAATCGTTTAATTTTCTATTTGTATCGCCTGTTAATTGAACGTGATACGGCTAAGGAATTACGTATCTTTGGTCATACGAAGTATTTACAAGAAAAATGGGGAAATACCTATTGGAAATATGAGGATTCAGTTTACCAGCTTCGTAAAAAAAGTGTTTCGGCTGAACTTGGGAAAGGCGGGATAAATAGCTTTGCAGAAACAGCTTTTATAGCTGTGCTCCTTTGGTTCGGAAGTCAAGGGAAACTAACCATTGGTGACTATGTATCAATATCACAGGCGATTAGCTCAGCCATATCACTTATTCAATTCATTGCCTATAATTTAGGGCAGCTATATAACGAAACTCTTTATATTAAGGATTTCTTTGATTTTATGGAACTAGAAGAGGAAGAGCAGGAGCTGGCGATTGATCATACATTTTCTCTAAAGGAAAGGATCTGGGTCGAGAATCTGACTTTTACTTTTCCTAATCGTACAAAACCAGCGTTACATAATATTTCGTTTCAGATTAATAAAGGCGAAAAGATTGCTATTGTAGGTAAAAATGGTGCGGGTAAGAGTACGTTAATCAAATGTTTAATCGGACTCTATAAAGTATCTGGAGGCAATATTTATTATGATCAGCACAATATTAAGCATGTATCTATGAGACACATTATTAGTGCTATTTTCCAAGATTTCGTAACCTATAACCTAACAGTTAAAGAAAATATTGGGATAGCTGATGTGCAACATATTAATAATCAAGAGCGGTTAAGGAGTGCAACCAATCAAACAGGCGCCGATGAAGTCATTAATCAACTGTCAAAAGGCTACGAGACTGAATTGGGTACATCCTTTGCTGGAGGACAAGATATTTCAGGAGGCCAGTGGCAAAAAATTGCTTTGAGCAGAGCATTGTTTAAGCCAGCTGAGGTTATTATTCTCGATGAGCCAACAGCTGCATTAGATCCGATTGCTGAAGCACAGCTTCTAGAAAAATTTATTGAGATTACAGACAATAAAACCGCTATTTTCATCACTCACAGGCTTGGAAGCTGTAAAAATGTTGATCGGATTTTAGTTCTTAAGGACGGCAAACTCGTTGAAGAAGGCAATCATGAGGAGCTGATGCAAAGAAATGGGGAGTATGCAGAGATGTTCCGGTCGCAAGCACAATGGTATGCGGAAGCTGAGCATGCGACAGTGTAAGATGTTATTTTCTCAAGGTTAAAAATGTAACCTAAATTCCTGATTAGCTCATTTGTTTGACATTAGCTCCTTACATGAGGTGGCTTTTGTGTAACAAATGGGCTTTTTTCTATGCAATAACAAAAGTAAACGCGGTAGGACTTTTTATACGAAAAGGGCATAGCTAGTGTGAGTTAAATCAAATTTTTGTTTTCTGATAGAAAATAATCCGTTAAACGTTAGGATTCATCCGTTTATTGGCGGAACAGCATTTACATTTTATTGATAATAAATACAGATTTGAAGTAATAGGGAGGCGGTCAGAGCTTAATGGGGCAGAAGTTGCTCTTAAATGCACAAAAAGGTAACAGCAAAAGGGGGCATTCTCTTTTGCTGTCGAGTTTTTTGAAGCAATTGCAACGAACGGAATACCGCAAGAATTACAAGTACTAATGGAGGTGGTTATATGGAACCGAAACGTGTTATTTTCTTGTCATTAATGATTTGTTATATCGGCCTAGGAGTCATTAATCCGGTGCTGGCTCCATTAATTCGAGAGATGGGCCTCGATGAAATGCATGCAGGCTGGATCATTTCAGCTTCCGCCCTCATCTTGTTACTTGGTGCTCCCATCTGGGGGAAACAAAGTGATCGATTCGGTCGAAAACCGATTATGATTATTGGTTTGGTTGGGTTTACGTTTAGTTTGGTGCTATTTGCTTGGCTCTCTTGGATTGGTTTACAGGGGAGAACAGAGCTGACTTTGCTTTTTATCCTATTGTTGCTTTCACGGATGCTGTTCGGTCTGTTTTTCCCTGCAATGACTTCCTCTGGGCAGGCACTGATGGCCGATTTAACTTCGTTGAATGAACGCTCAGCGGGAATGGCGATGATTGGTGCGGCGAGTGGTATTGGTTTTCTGATCGGTCCTGCTATGGGGGCAGCATTATCAGGGATTCACCTCCTGTTTCCTATTGTTGTTGTTGCTGTTCTATCATTATTTGCTGCTCTTATGGTGTATGTGCGTATTCCGCGTTTTATACCAAAGTCATCTGGTAAAAGAAACAAGCTTAATCTACGAAAGCCAGGTATACGGCCTTATTTATTGATTGCCTTGTGTATGATGAGCGCCATTGTGATGCTACAGGTGACAGCAGGCTTTTATGTCCAAGATAAATTTGGATTAAACTCCAAAGATACGGCGCTGTGGGTTGGAATCAGTTTGTTTTGCGTCGGATTTATGATGGCATTGGTCCAAATGGTAGTCATTCGGAAACGCTCCTTCATGCCGCGTACCTTGCTTCGTATCGGTCTGCCGATACTGGGGGGAGGCCTGCTGCTTCTTGTTTTTATTAACAATTTATTTAGTTTCGTCCTCGCTTTTTTACTACTGGGTGTTGGAGGCGGATTCGCCATGCCAGGTTATACAGCAGGTGTTTCGTTGGCATCAGGAGAAGAGGAACAGGGAGCAGCAGCAGGCTTGACTACGGCGGCAACAGGGGTGGGCTCTTTTGTAGCACCGATTGCTGGAACGGCATTATACCGAATTCAGCCGGAAGCTCCTTATTGGGTAGGGTTCTTTGTAGTTGCGTTGTTGACGATTTATGTCTGGAGTACGCATCGTGGACTTGTGGTCGAACAAATCGCGATCAAGAACAACTAGTGATATCGGCAAGTCAAAGAGAAATGGTGGAATTGTAGTTATTTCTTTACCTACAATTTCCACCATTTTTTGTATGGACAGTGTTCTCGATTTCGATAGATTTACTTGCGGATGCTTTAGGATGTTTGGCTTTCTTGTGGCAGATTGATCGAAGGAATGGCAAACTACTCGTTGTAATGCTATACTTCGCTCTGTAGTCAGGTCTGTAAAGAGGCAGAAGGCTTTTTTTATTGCGTAGAACGTTTCGAATGAAAAGAGCTTTAAAAAACGAATTGTAAGAATTGATTTACGATTGAGTCCCTTTTGAAAGGAGTGAAATTCTGTGAAAAAAAGTAGTATTGTAATACCCCATGAACACGGGGGATGGGCAATGGTTAGCGTCCCGTTTCTGTTCGGAATGCTGGCTGGAAAACCTCAATGGATGCATATCCTCTTATTTCTAGCTTGGCTATTTCTCTATTTGTCATCTTATCCGTTTCTTCAATATATGAAACGAACCACACGAGCTGAGCACTTGCTGAAATGGGGATTATTGTACGGTTTACTTGCCCTTATTTGCTTAATACCACCGCTTGTAAGCAATCCATTCCTTTGTGCTTTTGCACTACCGCTACTTATTCTTCTTTTGGTAAATGTATGGCATGCAAAACGTAAAAAAGAGAGGGCGATCGTTAACGATTTATGTGCCATTCTTATTTTTTCCATTGGAGGTGCTGCTTCTTACCTTTTGGCTGGTGGAGAGTTTGATGTAACGATGGCTGCTATTGTATTGTTCAGTTGGTTGCATTTTATGGGTAGTGCATTTTTTGTAAAGTCAGTTTTTCGGGAACGAGACAACAAGCGTTGGATCATGTATGCTCATATTTATCATGGACTATTACTGGTTGTTCCGTGGCTAATAGGCTTTCCTTGGATGGCAATTGCTTATGTCTATTCAACTGTGAGAGCTTTTGTCTATGCTGGAAAAGCGATGCGTCCATGGAAGGCTGGAATCATTGAAATTATAGGTGCGGTACAGTTTTTGATACTGTCTAGTAGCTTTTATCTGTAAAGGAGCGAACACATGGAAGAGGCCGTTATTACGCTATATACAGGGATAGGTACCCCAGATCGAGTTTTTAATTCAATTATCAGTAATTTTGAGCAAGTTAGCAAATCACATCAGGTAGATGGTGGGCAGTTAACGATTACCTTGCAAGATGATACTTTCATGAAAATAAATCGCATTGATTATATTGCGAATCAAGAAGAAGTGGAACGGCAAATAAACGGGATGGCTGCTTACTATTCCCAGGTAAAAACCGAACGACTTGATCTACAGCAAAGTGTTATTCAACAGATTTTGTGCTTTACCTGCATCGTTGGAATTCGATTTGAGCTTACCAATGATACGAATCGGACCCATTTTTTAATGGATGCTATTTATGCTGTTGCCAGCGAGATAAATGCTTATTTACTGTATCCAAGCATGGAGATATTTAACAGTGAAGGAAGGCTTGTGTTCTCATTAGAGGGAAAAAGTGAGCTGGAGCAACTCATTCCAATAGCGAATTCTGACCTGTTAGACCGTGATAAGGGGGAGGAATCAGAGGCAGATCGCGATCGAATGAATCGCTCTATTGCTTTATTAGAAGCAAGAAATATTCCATATATTTCTCATTTGAGAGTAGCGTTGGTGGAAGAGGATGCAGCCATTAGAGACCTTACATCTATCGCGAAAAGAGTTAGTGCCCTGTTCGCCGTAGCGCTATATTCGGAAGTACTATTGTCTCCAGAGGGAAATCGGGAGGAAGCCTTGTCTTATTTTGAGAGGGTAGACGAGGTATATCAAGTTAGAGATTGGCTGACGCCAAAGGAAAGAGCATATATAGAAAAAGCAGAATGTAAGGAGATCGAATGTATTCAGTTTGTGTGGAGGTATGAGTGCTGCGAGGTCTTACTATGGGCGCTTGGATTGATAGATGAATTAACATACCCAGATAGCACGTGTCATGTCCCACGAATTTCCGAATTACTCATTCAATATCAAAGCTTGGACGATTTAATACAACATTGTGAACCGAGGTCTCAAAAAGAATTACTAGATGCAGCAGATCTAATTATGCGTTATGACTGGGCATGTGTGGATGCCCGCATTAACCAGCGAAATGCTCCGGCTGAATTAGACGCGGGCGTCGTGTTGGAAAGACATTATGCACTTAATTGGCTTGTTGGCGGAAATGGTCAAGCAGAATGGGATGATAGTATACCACATACCTAATTACGCTAGCTTATTACATAGAATTTGTACGGACAATGGTGAAGCAAAAAATAAATAGATCGTGCATAGAGTAGTCATTTTATGTGCATGATTGTTAGGATTATTTGCAAGGGGTGGAATAGATGGAACTGATACAAGATGTACAGACATTGATCAGGGAATCGCATAAAAAACAGTTGAAATATTTGTTTTTCTGGGGAAATACCCCGAAGAGAGAGGGAATTGTAGATAAATCCTGCTTCAGCCAGTGGTATCCAGCTCCTTTTGTAGAGGATGGCATTACATACCCTACCGCAGAGCATTATATGATGGCGAAAAAAGCGGAATTGTTTGGCGATGCTGCGATTCGTGATCAGATTTTGCAGCAGAAGCATCCAAATCAAGCAAAAGCACTGGGACGCAGGGTTCAAGCTTTTGACGAGGAAGTGTGGAATGCACATAAGCTCGAAATTGTTCAACAAGCGAATCTACTAAAATTCGATCAACATCCTCAGTTAAAATCCTATTTACTCCAGACTGGGAATCGAGTTCTGGTGGAAGCTAGTCCTTATGACAAAGTATGGGGGATTGGACTAGCGCAAGATCATCCTGATGCTGAACGGCCACAGCACTGGAGGGGAGAGAATCTATTAGGCTTTGCCCTTATGAGGGTGCGAGAGCAATTTCGGTAATCGAGTCGATTAATAAATGACAAAGGGGAGAACCATATGCAAAAAATTCGCAGAACGAAAACGATAGAAGGAACGAAGATACCTGGTTTTATTTGCAATGGCGGGAGTTATTTTTTTATTTATGTAGACGTTTATGAGGATGGGATGGTTAATTGCTGGGAGCTAGTCGATTTAGATGGATTAGTTGAAAAGCTCAATAAGAATTGGCTCGTCCCTAGTGTCCCTCAAGGTGAAGCGATCTCTATATTTGGATTGGGATCGTATGAGATATCGGATGCACAGTGGAATTTTGACCAAGGCCAATATATGAATTTGATCCGCGACACTGTTACACAACTAAATCCCTCACTCCGTAATATCTATCGTATTTCTGAGGAAGAGAAGGAGCTATGGAATGCCAGAAGGATTCTGCATTCTCCAACCCCCGAAGACTTCCGTGTTACTCAGGAAATTGGATATGACACTGTAGCGGGTCAAGGATTCACAGCCTTTATGAAGCATGAGGGGAAAAATTATCTTGTGCGAATTGTTGTTTATAAGGATGATGCTGTGGTTTGTTACAATTCATTTTTTACATTTGAATATAGTATCGAGAGTGTTAAGGAATTGTGGGACAATAAAGTCTTATTTACTTCATTTGAAGAACCTACTGCTATCGTACTTGATCATTTAGGCGAGGTAACATTCTCAGTAGCTCAGTATGCAAGCGAAATCAATGATAAGTATGATGAATTACAGGATATGCTTAAAAAGCTTAAGGGAGAAACAGCTTCTTTAGAACTATGCAGACAGGTCTATTATGAGTATTTAGAAGATCCATCCGAGTTTAATCGAGCTAGACTTAAGGAAAAGTATGAGCTTGTACCCGAGCATGAGCGAATGTTTCTAGGGGATATGGATTCAAAGGATTCTGATTATGTTCGAATTATCTATTATCCTGATGAGAAAAGAGAAGTCTAGGCAGTATTCATAATAATGGGATAGAGACATGGTAAAGATGAAAGAGATGCTCATGTACTTCCACATTTGAATAGGAATAGGTGAAAAAGCAAGCAAGGAGAAAAAAGCTATGAGCAATATAAAGGGACTGACCCCCGTTTGTAGGACAGGGATCAAAACACCTTACATGTTTAAGCAGCCAGTCGTCGGAATTCAACCGGCGACTGGTTGCTTAGTTTTGTTTGAATGCGAATTGAGTTATAGTAAGAGATATATTCTCGAACGGTCTGTTCAACGATTGCCGTCGTTGTACAGGTTAACCCTTCGAGGATGAACGTTTCCGACTTGAGGCAGGCGTGAAACGATTCAATCGGGGCATTATCAGCAGGTGTTCCCTTCCGGGACATACTCATGGTAATGCCTCTTTCCTTTACAGCTAATTGATAAGCCGACGATGTATAGACTGACCCTTGATCACTATGCAACATGCATTGCTCCAGTGGTGGAAGTTGTTGCAACGTATCTAAAACAAAGGTAGTATCTTGCGTGTCTCCAATATTGTAGGCGATGATCTCGCCATTGTATAAGTCCATGATACTGGATAAGTACAACATTTTTCCGCCGTAAGGCAGGTAAGTAATGTCTGTAACGAGCTTCTGTAGCGGATGATTCGCCTGAAAATCCCGTTTTAGAAGATGATCCGCAACCTGTATCGGTTGTCCGATTCTCTTACGCTTTTTTACTTTGACTCGACATTGCAATCCTTCCTCCCTCATAATACGTTGCACTCGCTTATGATTAATTTGCATCACTCGTCGCAAAAGTGCAGTGATTTTACGGTATCCATAACGAAAGCGATGTTCCTGACACAATCTTCGGATATGGGAAACCAAAGGATTCAGAACCTGTACGTCTACTTGTTTTCTCCATCGATAGTACGTAGAGCGAGAAATTCCGAGCCACTGGCATGCTAATTGCGTAGATACTTCTCCCTTTATCTCGTTCATCCATTGAACTACTACTTCTGGTGACACCTCCTTTCCCACTCCCTGTACTTTTTTAAAACATCAAGTTGTTGTTTTAAGAACCTATTTTCTTGTTTCAATTTCTCCAACTCTGATGTAAATTCCGCCCCTTTCCCATACGTGTACTGTTTACCTACAGGTTGCTCAAAACGATGTGTCTCGCCATTTCTGTACCATCGCATCCATGTTTTAAGTTGTGTTTTGTTTTTAATACAAAGCTGATCCATCACTTCTTTCACGGGGATACCAGCCAATCTCATCTCAACAGCCTTCATCTTAATTTCCATAGGGTAACTCACTCTCGTTGCCAAAGAAAAAACACCTCCAGGTTACTTCCATATCTTACGACATGGTTGCATTCTCTTGAAGGTGTTTTGATTTGTCTCACGTTATGGGGTCAGTCCCAAATACGGTTCAACAAAAACTATTGGACTTTTTTCAGATTTATGTGGCGCCTGTATTAGAAAAATGGGATGAAGCTAGCATTGAGAACCTCCTTGATAAACGTGATGATCCTGTCTTTGCAAAGGAATGGATGCGGGTTTACACTGAACTATCTACCCTCAAGAAAAATGAAAGCCTCTCTTCCTTATATGTATCAACGGATGAAGAGCTACGTAAAAACATCTTTTTGCAGGTGCTCAAGATAAGCTCACAAGAAGATTTGGCAGCATATATTTCTGATGATTTTGGTCTGATTTTTGATAGTGTGATGTTTACATATAGCGATGAATGGTTAAACGGACTATACAATGAGTATCAGGAGAAGAGAATTCCCCACGGGGAATTGCAGCAATCTAAGCGTCAAATCGTTTTGTAAGATGGCTTTGATGTATGGAAAGGAAGAAGTAATCTGTAAGAATCACCTAGGAATGAAGATTTTGTTATAAATAAATTTTTAACACACGACGATAGCAGACTCCAGCAAACTAGAAGACAAAGAGAACTAGCTAATCCCCGAACTTGTCAGAAAGAACAGATGACCAGATGATGGCGATTTTGATAATTAGGAATACGATAGCGAAAGCATACCCAAACGTCAGCAAGCAGAGCTTGAAACAGTCAAATGAAGAAGCTATTGGATTATGCATTCTGCTGATATCTTTTGTTCAGCTACTTGTGGTACTTGATCTAACAGTAGAAGGCAAAAAGAGGGGAAAGGGTACCACTCGATCAGGAGCTAGGGAAACTCGACGCCGATTGAGAAAAAGTGAATAGGATTCTAGAAAAATAACAAATCTATCTTATTTCATTGCCCAAACGATGAGATAAGATAGATTTGTTTTGTGAAATGGATATCGATCTCGATCTCGGAGGTGAGAAACGTGATCGAATTGGCTTATTAAAGGGATAGGAAGTGCGATTGTATGTAAAAATGCTTCAAAGATCAACTAGCCCATACATGTACATGTTAGTGAGATAATAAAAAGTAACAATTTACTCTTTGATGTGAGGTGCATCAAAGAACCCCTTCTTTTTTTACGTAAAATGCTCCCCTCATCAACCGAAATGGACAAATTTGCTCCCTTTTTACAGGAAAGTGACATTTTTATTTAACTAACAAATTGAAAATTCTAAGAGGAGGATTGTGAAAAAGAATTCTTTTACAAAAGATGAATCTATTTATTTTTTTGTAAAAATTATTTATAATATGATTTGTAAATACTTCCTAATACTTACAATACCAATTAGTAATGCGCTTTTTTGTTAGCAGAGTTAATTGATTTTGATTGTCCGCGATTTGAACTGAGAAGGCGATTCTTGATTTTTGAGAGATTTTTTATGCAAGTAAATTTCGATTGATCGCTCCACGGAAATATTGAGTAAAGTACCTCGTTAGTCCTATCTGATATAACATCTGACACACCTATTTTAAATTTCACTAAAATGACTTTTTTACATGTATTCTTTCCTAGCATAGACTGTAAACAGAACAGACTGAACCCATTTGATGATTTCAGGTAAGCTCTTGGTACCTAAGCAGTTACAATGTTGGACATAAGTGATAAAACAGTGTGGTTACTAAGGTTCAGTAGATAAAGCCTGGTATATCAAGAACGGGGCCTTTATTTAGAGGGTGGATAAGCTGCGCTTTTTACTAGTTCACATGTCATTTTCTTTCATGTAAATAAATGCTATTTATACTTGTTTAAAGATTAGCTTATATTTTTTTACATAATAAAAATTGCATTTATTTATGTTTTGGATTAATATTTTCTGCATACATATTTTTAGTCAGGTTGAAATTTGCAGTTTCAAAAAATTTAGAACAATTTGTTTTAGACAAGATTACCCAGTCTTTCACTATCCATCGTAACGAAGGGAGTTTCAGAATATGTCACAATCTGTTGATTCTCGGACGATTCCAATCGACTTGGAAAAAGAGCTGAAGACGCTGAAAGGGATTGGACAAATAGCTGTGCTGGCGACAGAGGACCCTGTTACAGTGCCAGCCGTTCATCTGAGTCACTTTTTCTCAGACTGGAAATCAGAACAATTATTGACCGGGAGCCAAACTTCTGCATCTACATCGCACCATGACGAGAGGGATGAAACCTTGCCTCTTGCTTACAGCTTTGGGGGAGAGCTACAACTGGCGGTGGATGAGCCGGGTACGCTAGTCGAGGTTCTCTTGCGGGCGGCTCGTATCGCCCACGACAAAAAGCTGGTTTTTGTTCAACTAGATGGTAGCGAAGTCACAATGACGTATGCCCAATTATTGCAAGAGGCAGAGTCGATCCTGTGGGGGTTACGGCAACAAGGACTTCAACCAGGTGATCCAGTGATCTTCCAGCTCGATGATAATAAAAATTTCGTCACTGCGTTTTGGGCCTGTGTACTGGGTGGCTTTTTGCCGACACCGATCGCCATTGCACCGACTTATACAGACTGGAATTCTGGAATCAGCCGTATCTATAACGCTTGGAAGCTATTACAAAAGCCATTGGTGCTAGCGGACGAGGCATTGATTGAATCGATTGATCAACTGAAAAACCTTTGGGAGACCGACGAACTACGCTATGTAGCATTGGAGCCTTTATTACAAAACGAGCCAGATCAGCAGTATTACGAGGCTTCACCAGATTCACTTGTCCTTCATCTTTTGACATCAGGCAGCACTGGAATCCCGAAATGTGTGCAGCATTGCAACGAAAGTATTCTCGCTCGTGCACGCGGCACCGTTGCATGCCATAACTTTACATCGGATGAAATCATTCTGAATTGGATGCCATTGGATCACGTGGGCGGAATCGTGATGTTTCATGTGCTTGGTGTCTATCTGGCAAGTGAACAGATTTTGCCCAAAATCGACAGCTTTATTGCAAATCCACTAAATTGGTTTAACTGGATTAACCACTATCGCGCAACAATGACCTGGGCACCGAATTTCGCATTTGCGCTGGTGAACGATCAAGCCGAAAAAATCAAGCAAAACAACTGGGATCTCTCCTGCATGCGGCATATTCTGAATGGGGGAGAGCCGGTCGTCTCTAAGGTTGTACAGCAATTCCTCAGCCTGCTTCAACCTCACGGACTGCCTGATGATACGATGGCTCCTTCCTTTGGGATGTCTGAGACTTCTTCAGGAATCGTTTTTAATAAGCTTCTCAATCGACTATCTCCGACCAGTGGGTATCAGATTTTGGATAAGGCATCGCTTGGGGGAACGGTTCGTAGTGTCCCTGTAGATCATCCAAACCATGTAATGTTTACCGAGGTAGGCGGGCCGATCCCAGGTGTATCCATTCGTATTGTCGATTCCAACAACAACGTAATTCGAGAAAACCAAATTGGACGCTTGCAGGTTAAAGGTAACAACATCATGGAGGGCTATTACCAAAACCCGGAAGCGAATGCAGAAGTATTCGTCGAGGATGGCTGGTTTATCACAGGCGACCTTGGCTTCCTGCATCAAGGCAGGCTAACAATCACCGGTCGTGAAAAAGACGTAATTATCATCAACGGAAATAATATTCATAATTATGAAATAGAATCGTTCGTGGAAGAGGTAAAAGGCGTAAAGGTCACGTTCTCCGCGGCTGTCTCCATTCCCAAGGTGTCTAGCGGTAGCGATGAACTGGCAATTTTCTTCGTTCCTGAAGAACCTGATCTGGAATCCTGCTTAGGTGTAATCAAAGAAATTCGCCGTCATCTGAACGTCAAGATGGGTCTAAATCCAACGTTAATCGTTCCAATTACACAGGAGGAGTTCCCGAAAACGAACTCTGGAAAAATCCAGCGTCCCGAGCTTTCCAGACGTTTGGCTAAGGGAGAGTTTGACGAGATTCTCAAGCAAATTGATCTAAAGCTGGAAAATGACAACACGCTTCCGAGCTGGTTCTACAAGCCGGTATGGGTCGAATCTCCAGCGGAAGAGACTTCTTCTGTGAATATGACGAATATCGAGGATGTGCAACTGGCTGGCCATTGTCTACTCATGATTGATTCGATGGATCTCGCGAGTAAGTTTGTTGTAGGGGAAATGGATGAAGGAGAATGTATTAGCGTTACAAACGGAAACGAATTCTCCAAAATTAGTCGACTTCACTATGTCGCTAATTTCAATAAACCTCATGACCTCGATCAATTATTCGGCGCCCTGAAAGAAGAGCAGCTTGACGTTTCGCATGTGTTCTATTTGCATGGGATGAGTAATAATGTCGCGGGGAGTCAGCCACAGACGATAGACGAGTTGAAAGCCATTCAAGAACACAACTATGCGATCGTCCACCTAGCAAAAGTCATGGCTGATCGCAATTTACAACCATCAACGTTTAGCTTGGTTACACATAATCTCTACCAGACGAACGACATGGAAATGATTTCCTATGCATATTCTCCGTTGATTGGTTTTTTCAAAACATTACCGCATGAATTCCCAGAGACAACATTTCTTCATATCGATTTTTCTGATGACGTACATGAGAACTACAGTCTATACATAAAAAAAGAGCTAAACAATCTTCTAGCCCTCGCCAAATTAGCTCAGGAAAAAGATGAAACGGATTATTCCAAAACAGCTATCGTTGCTTATCGTGGAAATAAGCGCTATAGCCCAAGAATAACCCGTGTGGAATTGGAAAATAAAGCGCTTTCGGATAGCCCGCTGACACAAAACGGTTTTTATTTAATTACTGGTGGTCTTGGTGGAGTAGCGAAGCTTTTTACCGAGCATCTATTGCGTCACTGCCAGGCAAAAGTGCTTCTTGTTGGTCGAACAACGCTTCCAGACAATGTAGAGGAAGGCTATTTTGACAGATCAACTAGTACGAAAGAAAAAGTGAAATGTCTCAACGAGCTTAAAAGCTTGGCACAAAATGGTGGAGAAGTTCACTATGTTGCATGTAATATCGCTGATCCTGTGCAGCTCGAAGCTATCGTTGCTGAGTGGGAGGAACGTTTTGGCCAAGCTCTGAATGGAGTGATTCATCTGGCGGGTGTCTACCGAGAGACATTGCTCAAGGATGAAACCATGTCCACATTAGATGAAATGTTCGAGGCAAAGGTGTATGGTACGTTTGCGCTTTATCAGCTTATGAAAAATCGGCCTAACAGCATTTATATCACGTCATCCTCAACGACTACATTGTCTTCTGGCTATATGGCGGGTGCCTATGCGGCGGCAAATCAGTTCGTGGAAAGCTTCAGCCAGTATATGCAGGCGAGTGGTGATGTGAAAACATATTGCTTTGCCTGGAGCTTATGGGATGACATCGGGATGGGACGTGACCTGCTGGTGATGAAAAAGATCCTGCAAAGCCGGGGGCATCAAGCGATCCGCTCTGTTAAAGGTCTTTATTCCTGGCTGATAGGCTTGATGGCCAATGATGCCTTCCTTTATGTAGGGATTGACGAATCCAAACCGGACATGTCCAAGCTTCTGGCTGTCGAGCCTAAGAGACAAAAAATCCTTCATCTCTTTTTCCAATTGGATCAAACCATGGATCTGACGAATCAAACATTGAGAGAAAAGACAGAGCAAATTCTTCTGACCAAAAACTCTGGTGAGCCAATCCTGGTGGCGTTGCATGAAACAGATGAATGGTTGTACACCGAGACAGGGGAACCCGATAGTGAAGCAATGCTTGTGGCATTGGCTAAAAAAGCAGGAGACGTCGAACGTATCAAACCTAGGTCTCCCTTAGAAAATGCTCTGTTCGGCATTTGGTCAAGCTTACTTGGAACAGATGATTTTGGAGTCCATGATAACTTTTTTGCTCTAGGTGGACAATCAATTAAGGCGACACAACTGCTAACACAGGTTCGAGAAATGTGTCAGGTGGACCTTCCATTACGTGTATTGTTTGCTAATCCAACGATTGAGGAGCTTGCCAAAGAGCTTGAACATCAAATGGGGGCAAGTCCATGTAACACAGAAGAGCAGCGTAAGATCACAAAAGCTGTGTACGGAAACACTCTCCCAATGTCTAACGCACAAAAACGTCAATGGTACCTATATCAATTAAACCCAGAAAGCCCATACTACAACAACACCGTCAGCCTTCATCTGAAAGGAGAAAAGCTTCAAGTTCATCTGCTTTCACAAGCGGTGCAACTAATTGTGGACCGACATAAAATACTGCGAACCCGATTTGCTTTACAGGAGGACGAGGCGGTACAGATTATTGATCCAAAACAGGTAATGGAAGTGCCGTTGGTAGATTTGACTCATCTACCCCTCAGTGAACGTGAGCAGGCAGTACAAGCACACATCCGTCAAGAAGCGACTACACCATTTCATTTAGAAAAGGATCAACTTATTCGTGCGGTGTTGATCCGGGCCGGAGACGATGATCATGTCATGGTGGTCTCGATTCATCATATTGTCTCTGATGGGTGGTCTGTAGGGGTATTCATTGAGGAATTAGCTAATGCCTATGACCAAATGAGAGCTGGAAAGCGCGTAGAATTGCCAGAATTGCCGATTCAATATGCAGATTATACACTTTGGCAGCAAAACCTGCTCTCAGATGAACTGATCGTCCATCAATTAACCTATTGGAAAAATAAGCTTGCGGATGCAACTGAATTACAACTGCCAACTGATTATCCGCGTCCCGTTCATTCAAAACGTGTGGGTAAAACTATTGAACGAAATTTCAGTTCACATCTACGAAAAAAACTGGAGAAGTTAAGTCAACAAGAGGGCGCAACACTGTACATGACCCTGTTATCCTCCTTTTTAACCCTGCTGTCCCGTTATTCTGGCCAGCGTGATGTTATAGTCTCATCCGTTACAGCTAACCGGAATCAAGTCGAGATCGAGCGTTTGATAGGATTTTTCGTGAACACATTGGCTATTCGTGCAGATATCGATATGACCGAAAGCTTTGCTGATCTTTTACAAAAAGTAAAAGCAGCTACACTGGAAGCGTTCGATAATCAGGACGTTCCGTTTGAGATGGTAGTAGACGAGCTTTCTCTTGAACGTAGGCCACATCTTCATCCTCTTTCTCAAGTGTTGTTTATTGTTCAAAATGCCAAAATGCGTGCGATTGACCTGGCAGATGCTACGATGACGATGCATATCGAGAACAGCGAAACATCTAAGTTTGATATTACCGTTCAGGTCTTTGAAGCGGGAGAAGACTTACAGGTTATGCTTGAATATGATACGGAGCTGTACCGCGATGATACGATGGAACGAATGCTGTCACACTTTGAACGGCTTCTTACGGCAATAAGTGAAGATGTAGCTCAGCCTCTTTCTCAGGTAACGTTCCTCTCTGACGCAGACATCCATCTGCTCTCGGCATTTAATCAAACAGAGATGAATTATCCACGAGACCTGACGTTGCATCAACAATTTGAACAGCAGGTAGATCGTAGCCCAGATGCTATGGCGGTTGTTGAAGGGGACGGACTTCAGACGATCACCTATAAGGAACTGAACAGACGTGCAAACCAACTTGCCGTTCACTTAAGAACAAGAGGGGTCAAAGCAAATCAGGTTGTAGGGCTTATGGCAGATCGTTCCATTAAGATGTTAACCGGTTTACTTGCTATTCTCAAGGCGGGAGGGGCTTTCCTGCCAATTGATCCGGCGCTACCGAAAGAGCGAATCAGCTACATGCTAGAAAACAGTGGTAGTACCCTGTTACTAACAGATCGTGATATGGCAGATCTACCCTTCAATGGCGACGTGATCAAGCTAGATAACACCATATACCAGCATAACAATGCAGATAATCTAGATTGTATCAACACTTCGTCCGATTTGTTGTATGCCATATATACGTCTGGTACAACGGGTCATCCAAAAGGAATTATGCTTACACATCGCAATTTATCTAATATTGTTCATTTTGAATATAACCGGACCACGCTTGATTTTAGACGAGTTTTGCAGTTTACCACTATGAGCTTTGACGTGTGCTATCAGGAAATTTTCTCAACGCTGTTGGCGGGTGGGGAGCTTCATATCATCGGAAATGATGACAAGCGCGATATCCTAAAGCTTTTAGCATTTATTGAAGAATACAGGTTGGAGACAGCATTTCTGCCGACCTCATTGTTTAAATTCATCATTAATGAATCGTATTATGTGGAAAAATTACCGAAAACGTTGAAGCATTTGGTCGTTGCAGGTGAGCAGCTAGTCCTGCCAGAATCGTTCATCGCCTATCTGCATCAGCATGATATCCAGTTGCACAACCATTATGGACCGTCAGAAACGCACGTTATTACCAGCCTAACGATGAAGGCAAAAGAGTCGATCATGGGGATTCCACCGATTGGACGCCCACTAGCCAATACACGAATTTTCATTGTTAGTGAAGAAATGCAGCTTCAACCTGTTGGTGTACCGGGGGAACTTTGTGTCTCAGGTGACACGGTTGGACTAGGATATCTTAACCGGAAAGAATTAACTGCTGAAAAATTTGTGATAAATCCGTTTGCGCCAGATGAGATTATGTATCGCACAGGTGACATAGCCCGATGGTTACCAGACGGCACGATCGAATACTTAGGGCGTATTGACCATCAAATAAAAATCCGGGGCTATCGAATTGAGCCGGGAGAGATCGAAATTCAATTGTTGAACCATCCGATGATTAGCAAAGCATTTGTCATGGTGTATCAAAATGGGTCGAATGCCAGTCTGTGTGGATACTATGTGGCGGAGGAAGCCTTGTCACCAGAGGCTGTCCATAGCTATTTAACTGAATCATTACCTGACTATATGGTGCCAGCTTACCTGATTCCACTGAATGAATTGCCACTCAATCACAATGGCAAAATTGACCGTCGCGCTCTACCGATTCCCGACTCGTCTATGACAATGGAAGAGTATATGGACCCGAGTAATGAAACAGAGGAAACATTGGCCGACATTTGGTCGGAGGTTTTGGGAGTCGAGAATGTGAGTGTAACCAGCAATTTTTTCAAAATAGGGGGTCATTCTCTCAAAGCAACAATGCTGGTAGCGCGGATTCATAAGCATTTTGGTATCGAATTCCCGCTCAAAGAGGTTTTTCACAAACCGACGATTCAACAGATGGCAGGCTATATCGAGCAAGCGGCTGTTCGATCCTTTAC
The DNA here is from genome assembly GCF_010748895.1 of Brevibacillus sp. 7WMA2. Taxonomy (NCBI): domain Bacteria; kingdom Bacillati; phylum Bacillota; class Bacilli; order Caryophanales; family Paenibacillaceae; genus Brevibacillus; species Brevibacillus sp. 7WMA2. The sequence continues at coordinate 1,375,134 of NZ_CP048799.1, read as the reverse complement.
TACGATAGAGTCTGCGCCAGCCATGACTCACTATCCTGTTACCTCCGCACAAAAACGTCTCTATGTTATTAGTCAGTTTGATGGTGTGAAGACAGGGTATAACATGCCAGTCATCGCAGAATTACGCGGCAACCTGGATAAAGAACGCTTACGACAAGCTCTCGAAGCTGTTGTTCTTCGCCATGACACGCTCCGTACCAGCTATGAAATGATGGATGGCGTACTCGTGCAACGGATTCATGAGAGCGCTGATGTATCTTTGGAGATTGTACAGCTTCAGACCACCGAAGCCATATCTTCTGCTGATAGGAAGATACACGACTGGATTAGTAATGCAATACGACCGTTTCACTTGCGTATAGCTCCACAACTGCGGGCCACCCTGATTGAACTAGCTCCAGAGCATGCTATCCTCGTGGTCGATATGCACCACATCGCCGCAGACGGGGTGTCGTTGAATATTTTTATGAACGATCTTGGGACGTACTACCAAGGTAAGTCACTGCCGCCGCTTCACATACAATACAAGGATTATGCAGTTTGGAAGCAATCTTACCTTGGCAGTGAAGAGAATCAACAGCATGAGGCGTATTGGCTTGACATATTTACGAACGAGCCACCTGTGCTAGAGCTACCAACTGATTTCCAGCGCCCATCTGTCCAAAGTTTCGAGGGAGATCGTATTTGGATCGATCAGGACGAAGACTGGACCGCAAAACTGAAAGCTTTGGCTACAAGTCTTGATACTACGCTTTATATGCTATTGCTTGCTGCGTACAATGTCTTTTTGGCTAAATGGACGAATCAGGAAGATATTATCGTAGGATCACCGATTGCAGGTCGCCCACATGCCGATGTAGAGCCGATAATGGGTATGTTTGTCAACACGCTCGCGCTGCGTAATTACCCTGAAGCCAATAAGTCATTCAGTCAGTTCGTTGCAGAAGTAAAGGAACACGTGCTTCAAGCCCACGAACACCAAGATTATCCACTAGAAGAATTGATCGAAAAGCTGGGCATACGCCGCGACTTAAGCCGTAACCCGTTATTTGACACGATGTTTACCTTGCAAAATGTGGATATTGATTACAACGTGATGCAAGATGTCCAAGTCAGCGCATATGATTACCAATACCCGATTTCCAAGTTTGATTTGACCTTATTGTGCGTGGAGAAAGACGGCCGACTCCGTTTTGAGTGGGAATACAGCACAAAGCTGTTTACTCGCGAGACGATTGTGCGGATGTCTAAACATCTGATCCATCTGTTGGAGCAAATCATAGAACAGCCCCAGCTCTCTATTGTTGACATCGAGCTAATAACAGAAGCAGAAAAAACACAACTATTGCATGATTTTAACCGTACGGAATGGGAGCATCCGGTTGAACAGACGATTCATGCTTTGATCGAAAGGCAAGCAGTGCTAGCACCTGATCAGACCGCAGTTGTATTTCGCTCAGAGGCATTGACCTATCAGCAGCTCAATGAGAAAGCGAATCAACTTGCACATACCCTGCGTGAAAAGGGAGCAGGTCCTGAGCAGGTCATCGCCATCATGGCGGATCGTTCCTTAGAGATGTTCATCGGCTTACTTGCCATACTAAAGGCAGGAGCTGCATTCGTGCCAATTGATCCAGAATACCCTGCTGAACGCATCCAATATATGCTTGACGATAGCCAGGCGAAGCTGTTACTCCATCACACGAATCAAGACGTAAAGCTCGATGCTTACGCAAGGAAGGTTATTCGAATCTCTGATCAGGCTTCCTATCAGAGAGACGTAGCCAACCTTCCAGAGATGACACAGCCATCGAATTTGGCATATATCATCTACACATCGGGTTCAACAGGGAAGCCCAAAGGTGTTATGATCGAGCACCGTTCCCTTGTTAATCTGTGCTTCTGGCATCGGAGTGAGTATGGTATCACTGCCGATGATGCTACGACTAAATACGCTGGATTCGGCTTCGATGCCTCGGTTTGGGAGATATTCCCGTACCTGATTAGTGGGGCCACTATCCATGTAATCGGAGACGAACTTCGATACGATATTCACAAACTTAATGAGTATTATGAACAAAATCGTATCACGATCAGCTTTTTGCCAACCCAACTATGTGAGACCTTCATGAGTCTTTGTAACCGATCGCTTCGTTATCTGCTTACGGGTGGCGATAAGCTTAGAACCTATGAATCGCAAAGCTATCAGCTGGTAAACAACTATGGGCCAACTGAAAATACGGTCGTTGCCACCAATTGCTTCATCACAGGGGCAGGTAGTAGCATTCCAATTGGTAAGCCGATCCACAACGTCAAGGCATATGTGCTTAATTCTTACAATCAGCTTCAGCCAATCGGTGTGCCAGGCGAGTTATGTGTATCAGGAATTAATTTAGCACGCGGCTACTGGAATAAGCAGGAGCTGACCTATGAAAAGTTCGTTGCCAATCCGTTTGCTACGGGCGAGCGTATGTATCGCACAGGCGATCTAGTGCGTTGGCTTCCAGACGGTAATCTCGAATATGTAGGCCGAATGGATGCCCAAGTAAAAATCCGTGGACACCGAATTGAACTGGGCGAGATTGAAACAACACTCATGCAGCATCCATCTGTCAAGGAGGTTGCTGTCGTCGCTTGGCAAGATAGTAACAGTAACATGCTAGTAGCATACTTTACGGTTGATTCGGTGGTAACTACGAATGAATTGCGCAAATGGCTTGCTCAATCACTCCCGGATTACATGGTGCCCGCCTATTTTATTGAGGTAGAGCGGCTACCACTGACCGCTAACGGCAAGGTAGATCGAAAGGCATTGCCTCCAGTTGACAAGTCCGCTGAGGTCGCTATCTCCTATAAAGCACCGCAAAACGAGACAGATGCTATACTCGCCACGATCTGGCAAGAAGTATTAGGAGAAGAACGAATCGGTATTCAAAGCAACTTCTATGATCTGGGAGGAGACTCGATCAAGGCTATCCAAGTAATTGCCCTGTTGAACAAGCATCAATTGAAAGTAGAGATTAAAGACATCTTCATGAATCCAACCATTGAGGAACTCAGCATGTATGTCAAACCGCTAGAAGCCAAGGCTGATCAGGGCATGGTTACAGGGGCGGTGGAATTGACACCAATTCAACGATGGTTCTTCGCTCAGAAATTCACTGATTCTCATCATTGGAACCAAGCAATGATGGTCTATCGTCGTGAAGGCTTTGACGAACAAGCCCTTTGTCGTGTCTTGCACGAACTGGTGTTACACCATGATGCTCTGCGTATGTCCTATGAAATATCCGAGCTTGATATCAAGCAAGTAAACCGTGGGGAAGAAGGGTGTTTGTATGGCTTTGAGGTGATTGACCTGAGCCATCTGAGTGCTGAGAAAGAGCTTGATTTAGCCATCCAAACGGAGGCTTCCCGCATTCAACAAAGTCTCGACCTGACTTGTGGGCCGCTTATCCATGCCGGCTTATTCCATACGGCGGAAGGTGACCATCTATTGCTGGCGATCCATCATTTAGTAGTAGATGGTGTCTCGTGGCGCATCCTGCTTGAAGATTTGGCCCGTGGCTACGAGCAGGCTATAGGTGATCAGTTGATTCACTTTGCTGAAAAAACACACTCCTACCAAGACTGGGCAGAGGCGCTTACTAGATACGCCAGCACCCGTATGGGACAAAGAGAAATGAGCTACTGGCAATCTGTGCTGCAAACTACAACCGAACCAATACCAAAGGATGCAACATCGTCATGCAACAGTTGGGCTGAAACAACGGAAGAAACGATCTGGCTGAGTACAAAAGAAACGGAAGATTTGTTAAAACACGCTCATCACACTTATAACACCGAGATTAACGATATTCTGCTGACTGCACTAGGATTAACACTAAGCGAATGGAGTGGACAGACGCAGATCCGCGTTGATTTAGAAGGTCATGGCCGTGAAGAGATTATAGCGGATATCAGCGTCGCACGAACAGTTGGCTGGTTTACTTCTATCTATCCTGTGGTACTGAAGATGAATTCACTGCAAGACATAGGTGAACAAATCAAACAGATGAAAGAATCTCTTCGCCAAATTCCCAACAAAGGCGTTGGCTATGGCATCCTGAATTACCTCGGCGAAACACCGCTTACCGGCAAACAGGCAGAAGTTAGCTTTAACTATCTTGGTCAATTTGACAACAGTCAACAGGTGGGATTATTCCAAGCATCTGACAAGTCTGTCGGTGAAATGTTCAGTCCAAGAGCCGAGCGAACCTATTTGCTTGATTTCCTTGGCATGGTAACAGACGGTAGATTAAAGCTTTCTGTCCTATATAACACCCAGATCCATCAAGCAAAAACTATCGCAAGCCTGTTGGAGCGGTTCAAAGAGAACTTGCTGGGTTGTATTTTGCACTGTGTAAGTAAGCAAACTAATGAGTTAACCCCAAGCGATTTTACCTCAAGCGGTTTGAGCTTTGATGACCTAGAAGCAGCGCTGGATCTTTTTAACAGATGAAGTAATTCAATCATCCCCGAAAACCAGCAAAATTACTCTGGCGCACACAGATACGGTCTTGTTGCTGTGTGCGCTGGAGACACTTTTTCTACCAATGGAAGAACCTACCAATTATTGGAATGAGGGGTGTATGTATAAGCATGTTTGACAAGCAAAATGTAGAAGATATTTACTTTTTATCTCCCATGCAAGCAGGGATGCTGTTTCATTCCTTAAAAGACACGGAGCAACATACATACTTTGAACAGCTCGATTTTCCCATACAAGGCGAATTAAGTGTCGAGCTTGTGGAACAGGCAGCCAATCACTTGATTAGTCGTTACAGCATTCTGCGCACTGCTTTTCTTTATAAAAATGTAAGCAAGCCATTACAAGTGGTACTCAAACAACGTCCGATCAAGGTGGATTATCGCGATATACGCCATCTGAATGAACAACAGCAGCATACCTACCTGACTGATCTGAAAAATGCTGATAAAGCGAAGGGTTTTTCCCTGTCAGGCGATTCATTGACTCGATACACCGTCGTACAGAGAGGGGACGAAAGCTGGAATCTGATCTGGAGCTACCATCATATTTTAATGGATGGTTGGTGTTTCGGGATTGTGATGGATGATTTTTTCAGATTGTATGAACAGGCTCGCACGAATAAGCAGCTTCCAATGGATAGAGTCGTACCCTACAGCCGCTACATCAAATGGTTGGAGCAACAGGATCAAGAAGAGGCGCTTGATTATTGGAAAACCTGCTTGCAAAACTACGACCAGCAGACCACTTTACCATCACCTTATCCAAATGGTGTCAAAATCGAATCGGGTTACCGTCAAGAGGAACTTTTCTTCAAGTTTGATGAAGCAGCTACTTCAGAGCTTTCCAAACTAGCGAAGAAATATCAGGTGACAATCAACCATCTTTTTCAAGCAGTCTGGGGCATTTTGTTGCAACGCTACAATAACAATGACGACGTAGTATTCGGTGCGGTAGTAAACGGTCGTCCGTCAGAGATTGAGGGCATTGATAAAATTGTAGGAGTCTGCATCAATACGATCCCAGTCCGTGTCAATGGTGGGAGTGGGATTACATTTGAACAACTCGTGCAGGAGATTAAAAAGCAAGCTCTCTCCTCAGAAAAGTACGCCTATGTGTCTCTCGCTGATATCCAAGCGGCCTCTGACGGTGGGCAGCAAGAAATGTTTGACAATATCATTGTTTTTCAGAATTACCCGCTTAAATCAGAATTAGGACACTACGGCAGTGGTCGCGACTTAGGCTTTACACTTGGAAAGCTAGAGGCGTTTGAACAAACCAACTACGGGATCAACGTGATTGTCGTTCCTGGTAAACAATTGACACTTACATTCAATTACAACGCCAATAAATATACGAAGGAGTTTATCCACCGGCTCGGACGGCATCTTCAAGTGATTATTCAACAGATCACACACGACCCAGAGATTGCTGCTCAAAAGATCAATATCGTTACGGAAGACGATGTAAACACGCTGGCAAGATGTAACGATACTACAGCCGATTATCCACTAGACAAAACGATTCATCAATTGTTCGAGGAACAGGTGGCTCGGACACCTGATCAAGTGGCTTTGGTTCATGATGGGGAGTCGATTACGTATGCGGAGCTGAACCGTAGAGCAAATCAACTGGCTCATCGCTTGCGTGATCGCGGGATACAACCATCCGAGATCATTGGAATTCTGGCGGAACGTTCGATTCCAATGGTGATTGGTTTGCTTGCTATTGTAAAAGCAGGAGGAGCCTATCTACCAATCGATCCTGAATATCCAGCGGAACGGATTACGTATATGTTGAAGGACAGTGGAGCGCGCCTGCTGTTAACTGACAAAAAGTCAGAAGTTGATCAGTTCTTTAGCGGTGAGGTGCTACAGCTCTCCGAAATACCGGATTTAAACAATCGTAATAACCAAAATCCGGAGCGAATCAATACCTCACAGGATATTTTGTATGCCATTTATACTTCAGGGACAACGGGAAAGCCAAAATGTACTCTGGTTAAGCATCGCAATCTTGTAAACCTGATCAGCTTTGAATACGCGAACACCTCACTTACATTCGATCGAGTGATGCAATTTACAACGATTAGTTTCGATGTTTGTGCGCAGGAGATTTTTTCAACCTTGCTCAAAGGTGGAGAGCTACACATCATCGCTAGTGATGAAAAACGAGATGTGCTTCGTCTGCTTCAGTTTGTGAAGAAACATCAGATTGAAACAGCTTTTTTACCGACTGCACTAGTTAAATTTATCATCGCAGAGCCGCTTTATGTGGAGAAATTGCCTGTGAATCTCAAGCATATCGTTACAGCAGGTGAGCAATTGGTTATTCCAGCTTCGTTCATCGATTATCTTCAAAAGCATGAGCTTCAACTACACAATCACTACGGTCCGTCTGAAACGCATGTCGTCACCACACTGACCATGAAAGCAGGAGACAGCCTTTTAGAGCTTGTACCAATTGGTCGTCCGATCGCCAATAACCAAATCCACATCTTGAATCGCTTCAATCAATTGCAACCAGTGGGGATTAGTGGAGAAATCTATATCGCTGGCGAGAATGTGGGAGCAGGATATCTAAACCAGCCAGAGCTAACGACAGAGAAGTTCGTCGATGACCCATTCCGTCCTGGTTATAAGATGTATCGCACTGGTGACGTGGGGCGATATCTAGCAGATGGCATGATTGAGTTTCAGGGACGGATTGACCATCAGGTAAAAATACGTGGCTACCGAATCGAACTAGGAGAGATTGAGGCGCAATTACTTAACCATCGTGCGGTACAAAAAGGATTCGTCACAGTCTACGAACAGGGGGGTACCCCAGGTTTGTGCGCCTACTATGTTCCAGCCGAGCCAATTACACAGGAGGAGCTTCGCAGTGATTTGGGAGTAATCCTTCCAGATTATATGATTCCTTCGGTGTTTATTGAACTAGAAGATATGCCGCTCACACCCAACAATAAGATTGATCGTCGCGCTTTGCCTAAGCCAGACATGCAATCGTGGCGTATCTATGTAGCTCCTTCTAATCCTACAGAAGAGACTTTGACAGTGATTTGGTCGGAAATTCTGGGGGTATTGCGGCTAGGGGTGACCGATAATTTCTTTGACTTGGGCGGTCATTCGCTTAAGGCAACCATGCTGGTATCACGTATTTATAAGCAGTTCAATGTCGATGTGCCGCTCAAGGTAATTTTCCAGCGTCCTACCGTACGTGAACTGGCTGCTTATGTTACCCAAAAGGAGATGGGGAACTACGTATCGATTCAGCTAGCAGCGCCGACTGAGGATAATGAGTATACAGCCACACCTGCCCAAAAACGGATATTTGTCATCAGTCAGTTCGAGGGTGTGGAGACCAGCTATAACATGCCGATGATGATTGATATCGAGGGAGAGATAGACCTTAATCGTCTGCGTGATGCATTGGATGAGATGACTCGCCGACATGGGGCATTGCGTACCTCTTTTGCTATGAAAAAGGATCATCTGGTACAACGCATCCAGCCAAACGCAGAAATTCCGCTGATCGTGAAGGAAGCGATGGAAGAAAATGTGGATGATGTGATCACATCGTTGATCCAGCCATTTGATCTAGGACTTGCACCATTGGCACGGGCTGCACTCGTACGATTACATGCGAGACGCTCAGTTCTCCTGATCGACCTGCATCACATAATTGCAGATGGTGTTTCTATTCATTTATTTTTCCAAGAATTAGGGAAGCTGTATAGTGGTCAAGACCTGCCAATGCCCTACCTTCAATATAAGGATTATGCTGTTTGGCAACAAGAACGGCTGAACGATCGTGAAGCCGATGAGCAGGCATCTTTCTGGCAAGAACAATGTAAAGGTGAATTACCAGTGCTTCAAATGCCGACTGATTACCCGCGACCGGCTATGCAAAGCTTTGAAGGTGACCGAATTGGTTTTGAAATAGATACCGATTTGACAAACAAACTTAAAGAGCTGTCGGCACAAAATGGTTCTACGCTGTTCATGACCCTTTTGGCTGCCTACAACGTATTACTTGCCAAATATACGGGTCAGCAGGATATGATCGTCGGTTCAGCCATCGCCGGTCGACAACATGCCGATCTGGAGTCGATTATCGGGATGTTTGTCAATACGATCCCACTTCGGAATAAGCCAAACGCAGATAAAACGTTTCGGATGTTTCTACATGAGGTCAAGGAGAATCTGCTGAAAGCCTACGAGCATCAGGATTATCCGCTCGAATTATTGCTAGAACAACTTGGATTACGCCGTGATTTAAGTCGCAATCCGTTGTTTGACACCATGTTTACCTTGCAAAATATCGAGCTGGGATTCGATGGGTTCACGGGATTACAAACCAAACCGTATACATATAACTATCAAGTCGCCAAGTTCGATCTTACTCTGCAAGGGCGAGAGATGAACGATAAGCTGGTATTTGATTGGGAATATGCCACTAAGCTTTTCAAGCGTGAGACCCTACAGAGGATGGCAAAGCATTATGTCCACATCCTCGCCCAAGTGGTAGAAAAGATTGATCTATCAATTGAACAGATTGAGTTAGTGACAGATGCGGAAAAAGAGCAACTACTCGATGGATTTAATCGGACAAGTCGTGATCATGAGCTGAACCAAACAATCCATGCATTAATTGAAGCGCAAGTGCATAAACACCCAGAGCAAACTGCGGTGGTATATCAGGATCAACGCCTCAGCTACAGCGAATTGAATCGCCGAGCTAACAATCTAGCTGCTTTCCTTCAGAAAAAAGGAGTGGGGGCAGAAAGCATCGTAGCAATCATGGCTGATCCGTCTTTAGAAATGATTGTTGGTGTCCTCGCTATCCTTAAAGCGGGAGGAGCCTTCTTTCCTATTGACCCGACGTATCCGGGCGATCGTGTGCAGTATATGTTATCTGACAGTGGCACGAAATGGATGCTGACCAACTGTGGTACGAATCTGGAGGCTTTTGACTTTGCTGGAGATATACTTGACCTAACTGATGCAGAGCTATATCAAGAAGGGCAAGCATTGCAGCCTACAGAAACCAACGAAAATCATCTGGCCTATGTCATCTATACGTCTGGTTCTACGGGACAACCAAAAGGGGTTATGGTGGAGCATCGTTCCCTCGTTAATCTGACTTTATGGCACCAATGTGAATATCAGCTTTCAGCAAACGATATCACTACTAAATATGCAGGCTTTGGCTTTGATGCATCTGTATGGGAAATTTTCCCTACTTTAGTTGCGGGAGCATCGTTGCACGTAATAAGCCCTGATATCCGTCTCAGTATTGATCAGCTGAACGAATATTTCGAAAAAAACTGCATAACAGTAAGCTTTTTGCCAACACAGATATGCGAAGCGTTCATGAATTTGCCTGAATCAAACCAATCACTTCGTCTGTTGCTGACTGGTGGAGACAAGCTCAAATCGTATACCCCTCAGCGTTATCAGTTGGTCAACAATTATGGCCCGACAGAAAATACAGTTGTTACAACTCGATATCGTATCGAGTCAGAGATGCCGCACATACCAATCGGTCAGCCGATTCACAATGTCCGAGTCTATGTACTAAACCAAGCATCACAGCTTCAGCCAATCGGTGTGCCAGGGGAGTTATGCGTGGCAGGTGACAGTTTGGCGCGTGGCTACTTGAACCGTCCCGACCTGACTGCTGAAAAATTCGTTGATGATCTGTTTGTGCCTGGCGGACGAATGTATCGCACCGGGGATTTGGTCTCATGGAGCAAAGACGGTAATCTGATCTATCTGGGCCGCATAGATCAACAGGTAAAAGTAAGAGGTTATCGCGTGGAATTGGGTGAGATTGAAGCCCAACTCTTAACCTATCCAGAAATTACTGCCTCAGCGGTTACTATACACAACGACATGATTTGTGCTTACTATATCGCATCTAAATCGATTGGCACGGACGAACTACGCCAACATCTGGCTCGCATTTTGCCAGATTATATGATTCCCAGCCACTTTGCCGACATGGAAAAATTTCCATTAACTGCTAATGGCAAGGTTGATTACAAGGCTTTACCGAAGCCGGATGCTACAATGCTTGCTCAAACCGAATATATTGCGGCTACCACCAGCATCGAAGAAACACTGGCAAACATCTGGGCCGATGTACTAAGCGTTGAACGTGTCGGGGTGAAGGATAACTTCTTTGACCTTGGTGGTGACTCGATCAAGGCAATTCAGATTGTGGCTCGTCTGAACAGTCAAAACCTTAAACTGACAATCCGAGATTTGTTTCAAAATCCGACAATTGAGCAGTTGACACCCTATATCAGTGCTACCAGCATCGTAATTGAGCAAGGAGCAGTTGAGGGTGAAGTCAGATTGACGCCAATTCAAAGGTGGTTCTTTACTCAAGATCTCACTGATGCACATCATTGGAATCAGGCGATGATGTTAACTCATCCAGCGGGTATAGACGAAGCAGCTCTACGCCAAGCCCTGCAAAAACTGGTGGAACATCATGATGCATTGCGGATGGTGTATATAACCAAGGAAGATGCTATCGCTGAGGTTTGTCAGATAAATCGAAGCAACACAGGAGAGTTGTTTACTCTAGAAGTACTTAATTTGTGTGATGAATCGGACGTGAGGGTCCGCCTTGAGCAAGAGGGAACGCGTATTCAATCTGGCATTAATTTGCAGGAGGGGCCACTCGTCCAAGCAAGTCTTTTCCGTACGAAACAAGTTGACTATTTGTTGATCGCGATTCATCACCTTGTGGTTGATGGTGTATCCTGGCGCATTATCCTTGAGGATTTGGAAAATGCCTATCAACAAGCCCTTTCCAAGCAACCCATCAACCTACCGCAGAAGACGCATTCCTATCAACATTGGGCAAACGAGTTGGCGGATTATGCTTCAGGAAAAACAGTGCATAAGGAACTAGATTATTGGGTTCAGCTAGAAAAGAGCAAGGTGGCAAGTATTCCGGCAGATTACTTAGCTGGTGGAAATACATGGGGCGACATGCAGGTGATCACATCAGCACTATCCAAAGATGCGACAAAGAACCTGCTCACGAGCGTTCATCATGCATATCAGACCGAAATGAATGATCTGCTCTTGACCGCATTGGGATTGTCCTTGCATGAGTGGACAGGTGAGAATTGCTTTGCCGTCGAGCTTGAAGGTCATGGTCGCGAGGATATCATCCATACTGTCGACATTAGCCGTACCGTCGGATGGTTTACCAGTATGTATCCGTTTGTGCTAGATATGTCCTATATTTCAGATCTATCCTATCAAATTAAGATGATCAAAGAATCCATTCGTCAAATTCCGAATAAGGGGATCGGATACGGGATTTTACGGTACATGAACAATTCGCTGGAAAAAGAGGCTCTGACCATGATCAAGCCTGAAATCAGCTTCAACTATCTGGGGCAATTCGGCCATGGAAAATCCTCAACTGGTTTCCAACGAGCTGAGATGCCGACGGGCTCCTTATTTAGCCCGTCAAGTAACCGCAGTAATTTGATCGACATTACGGGCAGTGTTGCAGACGACCAATTGACCCTGCACTGGATGTATAGCTCCCAGCAATACAATTCAGCAACGATTGAACGTCTTGCTGAGATGTACCGTTCCCAATTGATTCGCTGCATCGACCACTGTCTTACGAAAGAAGGTACCGATCTGACCCCAAGTGATGTAGGCTACAACAAGCTTTCTATCGACAAGCTTACTAAAATATCAGGGAAACTCAAATCTATCAAAATCTAAGGAGAGGTAGTAAACCAAATGGGAGAACATGCAGAGATTAAGCTAATCCAACGGCTGTCCCCTCTCCAGGAAGGGATGCTATTTCATCACATACTGGATCGTAAGCATAACGCTTACTTTGAGCAGATGCGTTTCAAGCTGGAAGGGCCGCTAAATCTTGAGGCCCTCCAAAAAAGTCTTAACCTGCTTATTGATCGTTACGATATTCTGCGTACGGTTTTCATGTACGAGGATTTAGATGAACCGATTCAGATTGTTTTGAAGCAGCGTAGTACGACCATACATTATGAGGACATCTCGTCTCTTCCCGATGCAGAAAAAAGGAACCAAGTGGAAGCTTTCTGCCAGCAGGATAAAGCAAAAGGATTCGATTTGACCAGTGACTTGCTCACTCGTATGGCTGTACTCAAGACAGGGGAGGCTACCTATCAAGTCATCTGGAGCTATCATCATATCTTAATGGATGGTTGGTGCTTTGGAATCATTCTTGGAGAGTTTTTCGAGTTTTATAAGCAGGTGAGTAACAATCTTCCTCTTACATTAGATGCTGTGGTGCCGTACAGTCACTATATTCAATGGCTGGAAAAACAGGATCGAGAAGAGGCATTGGCCTACTGGAAACAGTATCTCTTAGGCTACGAGGAACGGGTAAGCGTACCGGCTCAGCTATCACCATCTCCGTCAGAGAATGGCTATCAACCGCAGGAATATCTCGTGACCTTATCGACAGAGCTCACTGCTAAGCTAAGCAGACTTGCACGCCAGTATCAGGTTACGATGAACCATGTATTTCAGGCAGTGTGGAGTATCCTGCTTCAACGCTATAACAACACTGATGATGTTGTGTTCGGCGCAGTTGTTTCCGGCCGTCCATCTGATATCCCGGATGTGGAGAGAATTGTCGGGCTGTTTATCAACTCGATCCCAGTTCGTGTTCAGATACAAGACGGATTGACCTTTGAGAACCTGCTTCAACAGGTAAAAAGTGCAGCACTTCATTGTGAAGCATATGACTATGTGTCGCTTGCCGATATTCAACAGCAGTCTAGCCTTCAGCAAAATCTGTTTGACCATCTGCTGGCGTACCAAAATTATCCATCACGAATCAGTGCGGACGAATTGGAGCAGCGAATTGGTCTTCACATATCGAATATCGAGGTATTTGAGCAAACCAACTATGATTTTAATATCCTAGCCGCCCAATCTGACGACCAAATGCTAATTAAGTTTATTTATAACGGGCAAAGATTTACGTCAGATTTTATTCAAGGGATAAGCGGACATCTGATTAAGGTGATGGAGCAGATATCAGCTGACCCTGGAATTGTAGTCAATCAGCTCGAAATCGTCACCGATGAGGAAAAACAGCGGCTACTCAACCAATTTAACCCAGAGCAATGTCATAAACCATACACTCAAAGCATTGCCGAGGTATTCGAATCCTGGGCCGAATGTCAAAAAGATAGCATCGCCATCGTGTTCGGAGACGATCAGTTAACTTATAAGCAATTAAATGAGAAAGCCAATCAGTTGGCCCGCCATCTGCAAGCGAAGGGAATTCGGGAAGAGCGTACGGTTGCGTTGGTATTAGACCGGTCCATTGAGATGATTGTGGCCATGCTGGCCGTACTCAAAGCAGGAGGAGCCTATCTACCCATTGACCCTCAGTTTCCGGCTGAGCGCATAGGGTTCCTGCTAAAGGATGCTGGTGTTCAACTTGTATTGACCCAAGCACAGTTAATGAATGTGTATCCATGGCGGGTCGAAGCCATTCCTGTTGATGACAGCTCTCTCTACCAAGGTGATGCGAGCAACCTGCCGCCTCAGAGCGACGGACAAACACTTGCGCTCATTCAATATACTTCCGGCTCAACAGGCAATCCAAAAGGGAATCTGACTACTCATGCCAACGTGTTAAGGACTGTGGTTAAGCCTAATTATGTCAATATCCGTGAACAAGACCGGATTTTGCAGTTGTCGAACTATATTTTTGACGGCTCTATCTTTGATATTTATGGAGCATTGCTCAATGGCGCTAGATTGGTGCTGATCAAACGTGAAGAGATGCTCGACATGACTCAACTGGCCCGGGTAATCACGAAGAATGGCGTCACCATGACACTGATGACAACGGCTTTATTCAACGCGGTGGTGGACGCAGACTTACGCTGTTTAGCTCCGTTGCACAAGATTTTATTTGGTGGGGAAAAGGTCTCGGTTCACCACGTCCGTAAAGCGATGCGATATCTTGGTCCGAACCGACTTATTCATCTATACGGTCCGTCGGAAAATACGGTCTATTCGACATATTATTCGGTTGAACAGGTTTCAGCAGATGCATACACAATTCCTATCGGCAAACCAGTAAACCAAACTCAACTTTTTGTCCTTGATCAAAAGCAAAATCTCCAGCCAATCGGCGTTCCAGGAGAGCTGTGCATCGGAGGGGGAGGCTTAGTACGAGGTTATTTGGATCGCGATGAGCTGACCGAAGAAAAATTCATTCCACATCCCTTCCTACCCGGTGAGCGTATCTACCGTACTGGTGACGTGGTTAAGTGGCTTTCGGATGGAAACCTAGAATACGTTTCACGTCTCGATCATTTGGTGAAAATCCGCGGTTATCGTATTGAGCCCGGCGAGGTTACACATGTTTTGCTGCAACATCCAAAGGTGCAGGACGCTATTGTGGTTGATCGCAAAGACTCTAGCGGACTTGTCTACCTCGTCGCCTATTACGTAGGCAACGGGGTTGAGCCAGATGAACTCCGACAGGCACTTGGCCAAAGCTTACCAGACTATATGATTCCAGGCTACTTTGTTGGAATGGAAAAACTCCCACTTACACCAAACGGTAAGGTTGATCGCAACCAGCTTCCTGAGGTTAGCGAACAACTCCAACAGGGCTTCGAATATATCGCACCGTCAGATGAGTTGGAGACTGCACTTGCCCAGATCTGGGAAGAAGTGCTGGGCCAGTCGAGGGTTGGAGTGAAGGACAATTTTTTCAGTATCGGCGGTCATTCAATCAAAGCGACCATGCTTGCATCACGCATCAGTATGCAGCTAGAAATTACTTTTCCGCTCAAGGCAGTGTTTCAATGTCCGACGATTCGCGGAATGGCTGATTTTATCCGCAATGCTACCACGTGCGAATATGAAACAATCGAAAAAATTGACCATAAAAAATATTATGTTACCACTTCTGCGCAGAAACGTCTCTATGTTATCCAACAGTTCGAAGGAGCAGAAACCAGCTACAACATGCCTTTGATGCTCTCTATTCAGGGATCTCTCGATATACAGCGTACATGCTCTGTATGGAGAAGCTTGATGGATCGTCATGAATCGCTACGAACCTCTTTTGCATTGGTAGATGGTGTTCTCATGCAACAGGTACATGAAAATTTGGAAGTGCCCTTCGAGGTGAGGGAAGCAGCAGAGGCGAGCGAAGCAGAATTGAATAAGATGATCGAACAATTCATTCAACCATTTGATTTGAGCCAAGCGCCACTTGTACGCGGCCTAATCATCCGTGTTAGCGACACACGCTTTGTTCTTGTTGTGGATATGCATCACATCATCTCTGACGGTGTATCCATGAAGCTTTTGGTCGAAGAGTTTAACCAACTCTACCTTGGAAAAGAATTACCAGAGCTGCGTATTCAATACAAGGATTATGCTGCCTGGCTGCAAACTCGGATGCAAGGCGGAGAGGCTGCGCGACAGGAAGAGTTTTGGCTTCATACCTTTTCAGGTGAGTTACCAGTGCTTGATATGCCTACAGACTATGCGCGTGGTTCTGTTCAACAGTTTAAGGGGGATCGATACACCTTTACCTTGGATGAGAAGCAGACAGCGATGATTAACCGTTTCTGCGAGCACAATCAGGTGACATTATTTATGACTCTGATCGCGGCGTATAATGTGTTGCTTTCTAAATATACCGGTCAGGAGGATATTATAGTCGGCTCACCTATCGCTGGGCGTCAACATGCTGAGTTGGAGCCGTTGGTTGGGATGTTCGTCAACACCTTGGCACTGCGTAACAAACCGACTGCTAACAAGAGCTTCCGAGAGTTTCTAAGTGAAGTAAAAGAGAACCTGCTAAATGCCTATGAGCATCAGGATTACCCACTTGAGGAACTGATAGACAAGCTTAGCCTGCGTCGGGACCTTAGTCGTAATCCATTGTTTGACATGACATTTGCCGTACAAAATATAACGTTTACCGATCAAAATCTGCCGGCTTTAACAATTGACAACTACGCCTATCCATACAAGGTAGCGAAGTTTGATATGACAGTTCAGGTCGCAGAAATGGATGGCAAACTGATGTTTGATTGGGAGTACAGTACCTCTCTGTATAAACGAGAAACCATCGAGCGTATGGCGAGGCATTTGATTCAAATCATTAGCGCAGTGATATTAGACTCGGATCAATTGCTTGCTCAAATTGACATGGTAACGCCAGGGGAGAAAAAACAATTACTCACTACTTTTAACGATACGCAAGTGGATTACCCTGTTCATCAACTGGTGCATGAGCTAATCGAACACCATGCTAAAAAACGTCCAAATCACATTGCACTCATAGATGATTGGCAACAATTGACTTACCAGCAGTTCAACGAAAAAGCGAATCAATTAGCCCGCAAGCTGCGATCCAAAGGCGTTGGTTCGGAAAGCATCGTAGCCATCATCGCAGACCATTCAGTGGAAATGGCGATTGCTGTACTCGCAGTGCTCAAAGCCGGTGGTGCATTCCTGCCGATTGCTCCAGATTATCCTGTTGAGCGGATGGACTATATGCTTAAAGAGGCAGGTAGTAAGTGGCTGTTAATCCATACCAAATTACCAATCACATTGGCTTTTGACGGAGAAATTTTGGCTCTCTCCGATGCTTCCCTGTATCAGGGTGAGACCGATAATGTAGAGCCGGTCAATACCTCCAGTAATTTGGCATATGTCATCTTTACTTCCGGCTCTACGGGGCAGCCAAAAGGTGTGATGATTGAACACCGTTCACTCATTAATCTCTGCTGTGAAGTTAAGGAGAAATATGAGCTGACCTCGCAAGATCGAATGACCAAATACGCTGGATTCAGTTTCGATGCAACCATTTGGGAGATTTTCCCTTGCTTGACTTCAGGGGCCACTCTTCATCTACTTAGTGACGAGGTGCGCTATGATATCGAGCGTTTGCACCGCTACTATCAACAACATCAGATTACGGTGAGTTATCTACCGACCCAAATGTTTGAATTATTCATGGAATGGCCGACACAGAGCCTGCGCATCTTGAACACAGGCGGTGACAAGCTGAATCGCTTTATTCCACAGCTATGCCGATTTATTAACAACTATGGTCCGTCAGAAAACACGGTATTAGCAACGTCCTATGAAGTGACCAAGGCTCTGCCAAATATCCCGATTGGCAAACCCGCTAATAATGTATTCATACATGTGATAAACCATCATGGACAGCTTCAACCAATCGGGGTACCAGGTGAGCTATGCATTTCCGGGGCTGGTTTGGCACGTGGTTATCTCAATCGGGACGATCTTACTAATACGGCATTTACCCCTAATCCATTTGTTGAGGGAGAAAGGATGTACCGCACGGGTGACATCGCCCGCTGGCTCCCAGACGGTAATCTTGAATTTCTCGGCCGTAAAGATCAACAAGTCAAAATTCGTGGCTATCGCATCGAGCTTGGGGAGATAGAAAGTCGTTTGAATGCTTTCGAGACAATTCAGAGGGCTGTTGTGGAGCCTAAGGAATTAGAATCCAAAAAAGTCCTATGCGCTTATATCGTCGCAGATGAAGCTCCTGATTATGGTGAACTACGCAAATACCTTGCCGTACACCTACCGGACTATATGATTCCGACGTTCTACATGACCTTGCCGAAGCTACCGTTGACAACTAATGGTAAAGTCGACCGAAAAGCCTTACCATTGCCCAGCACCGATGAGCAATACGGGAAACAATATGTCGCTCCAACCAACGAAACGCAAGAGCTGCTAGCAAAGATATTTGCTGAGGTACTAGGGATTGATCGTATTGGGATTCAGGATAACTTCTTTGAACTCGGTGGTGATTCGATTAACGCAATCCAGATCGTGGCTCGTTTGGGCAAATATCAATTGAAGGCAGACATTAATCAGATTTTCCTGTATCCGACCATCGAAGAGCTCAGTCTCTATGTCAAACAGATGAAAAGTGTAGCGACTCAAGAGGAAATCGTGGGAGAGGTTCCGCTGACACCCATCCAACACTGGTTTTTTGCTCAACAAATGACTGACCAGCATCACTGGAATCAATCGGTGATGTTGCATGCTCCAACTGGTTTAGAAGTGGAGATTCTTCGGGCTGTCCTGACAGAATTAATCAGACATCATGACGCATTGAGAATGATCTATTCCATGGAATCGGACGGTCATGTCATACAGATCAATCGAGGGGTCAAAGAGGCAGGCGAGAAAGCATTCAGCCTTGCGATCATCGACTTACGTAACGAGTACGACTCAGCCGTTTTGACCTCACGAATCGAGGCGGAGGCCACTCGCATCCAAGAAAGTCTAGACTTGACTCAAGGCCCGCTGTTCAAAGCAACCGTATTTCAAACAGCTTGGGGCGATCATCTGTTGCTTACCATCCACCATTTGGTCGTAGACGGTGTATCCTGGCGAATCTTATTAGAAGATTTACAGACTGCCTACGACCAAGCACAAAGAGGAGAAGTGATTCAGCTACCTGACAAAACGCATTCGTATCAGGATTGGGCACGGGCTCTGAAGGAGTATGCTGACAGTAAAACGATCGCTAAAGAATGGGACTATTGGAAAAAGCTCGAAACAATCCAGATACAACCGTTGCCACAAGATCATATGGATGGAACGAATACATGGCAGGACCTTCAAAGCGAAGTGGCTCATTTGACAAGTGAAGAGACAGATAACCTACTCAAGCATGCTACTCAAGCCTATCATACAGAGATTAACGACTTGTTGCTCACAGCGCTTGCCCGGACGATTCACGAGTGGACAGGGGAGAGCAACATACTTGTCGATTTAGAAGGGCACGGACGTGAAAATATCATCAAAGAAATCAACATCAGTCGAACGATCGGTTGGTTTACTTCCCTGTATCCTGTCAATCTGACTATCAGCTCTGAGCATGATCTCTCTTATCAAATTAAGGCGACTAAGGAATCCCTACGATCAGTTCCACAAAAGGGGATTGGGTACGGAATCCTTACCTATCTCGCCGGCTCAGACCAGCGTGAAGGCTGCCAACTCACTAGAAAGTCTGAAATTAGTTTCAATTATCTGGGGCAATTCGAGCAGGCGAAAGGAGAGGGACTGTTGCAACCCTCTGACATGCCTAAAGGTCCACTGTTTAGTCCCAATAGCAATCGCAGTTATCAGTTGGATGTGATCGGGAGTGTAAGTGAGAAACAGCTGCACATTCAAATCTTGTATAGTCAAAAGCATTATCAAGACAGCACAATCGCCAAATTAGTAGATCGTTACATGCACCATTTACGCTTGATTATCAATCACTGCTTGCAAAAAGAAGGCCCTGATATCACCCCAAGTGACGTAGGTGACGAGGAGCTAACCTTCGAAGAACTGGACGACATTGCTGACTTTATCAATAATCTCTAGTCTACTGCCGTCCTGTTAACAAGGGTTAAAAGGGAATGTGAGCTGTTATGCTCAAAAACGACTTACGGCTCACATATCTCTTCCTTGTTATGTTCACTCATACATACCTAGGGAGAAAAAAATAGGGAGTAACCGACATGAAAAATAATCAAATCGAAAAGGTGTATCCTTTATCACCCATGCAGGAGGGAATGCTTTTCCACTCCTTACTTGGTGACACCCAGCATGCTTACTTTGAACAGATGAGGCTGACCATTCAAGGTGACCTCAACGTTAGTTATGTGGAACAAAGCCTAAACCATTTAATCAGCAAATATGATATTTTCCGTACGCTGTTTCTTCACGAAAAGCTACAGCGACCACGCCAAGTTGTGTTAAAAGAACGCAAGACCACTGTTGCCTTTCATAATATTGCAAACCTTTCTTGCGACGAACAAACGGCACATATCGAGGCTTTACTCCAAGCTGATCGAGAAAGAGGCTTTGATCTCTCCAAAGATCTCCTAATGCGTATAAGCATTATTTTGACCAAAGAAAAGGAGTATCAATTGGTTTGGAGTCATCATCATATCTTGATGGATGGTTGGTGCTTTGGCATTGTCATGCAGGATTTTTTCCGTTACTACAAAATGCTAGTCATGAATCAGACCCTAGTCAAGGAAAAGCCAACACCCTATAGCAGCTATATTCATTGGTTGCAAAAGCAAGATCAGACTGAGGCCATTACCTACTGGGAAAACTACCTCTCTGCTTATGAAAAGCCTGCGGTTATGGCACATCAGTTTACACATTCTGATGGTTTTGCCTATGGGGAAGTAACTGTTCCTGTAGATAAAGAACGAAGCGAGGGAATTCACCGCATCGCCCGCGAGCATCAGACCACGTCAAACAATGTATTTCAAGCGATCTGGGGTCTTTTGCTCCAGCGTTACAATAACACCTCAGATGTCGTATTTGGTTCGGTTGTCTCAGGCCGTCCCTCAGAAATTGAGGATGTGGAGCAAATTGTCGGCCTATTTATCAATACCGTACCTGTACGAATTAAAAGTGGAAATGAGCAGACATTTAGCCAGCTGCTAAATGCGATGAAGCAGAACTCTTTGGAAGCTAAGTCCTATGAATATGTCTCGCTTGCCGATATTCAGTCCCGGTCTGGACTTGGAAGCGATCTGTTTAATCATATTATAGGTTTTCAAAATCATGTAGATAATCAGGGACTATATCAGACTGAATGGGACAAAGAACTGAATTTTACTGTAGTCAGCGTGGATGCCCATGAGATGACGAACTATGACTTTCATCTCGTTGTCATTCCTGGAGATTTTTTCACGATTCGCTTAAGCTACAATGCAAACAAGTATGACCAAGCATTTATCGAGCGTATAGGTGCACATCTAATAAAGCTGATGAAGCAAGTCATTGCAGAACCTCATCAAGCTGTCCATGGCTATGAGTTAGTCACAGATGAGGAAAAACAACAGCTTCTTGCTACATTTAACAGCACGGCAGTAGACTTTCCGAACGAGAAAACGTTGCATCAATTGTTTGAGGAACAGGTTGCTCGCACGCCGAATGCCATCGCGATCGCATACAATGAACATAGTCTGACCTATCAACAACTAGACGAGAAAGCCAACCAGCTAGCTCGTGTATTGCGAAGACAGGGTGTTGGACCCAATCAATTAGTCGGTATTGTAGCTGAACGCTCTATTGAGATGGTTGTAGGACTTTTTGCGATCCTCAAAGCAGGGGGCGCGTATGTACCGATCGATCCAGAATATCCCAAAGAGCGTATCGAGTACATCTTAACGGATAGCCATATTGAATTGGTTTTGATCCAAGAGCATCTGAATAAAACCATTACTTCTACTCTTGGGGAGAATGTTTCATCCTATAGACTGATTCCGATAACTACTGGAAACGACGACACTGACAATAGCCCGCTTGAGTCGGTAAATAGACCTTCTGATCTGGCTTATATGATCTACACGTCTGGCACCACCGGTAAACCAAAAGGGGTCATGATTGAACACCGAAATGTGGTTAATACAATCTATTGGCGTAGCCGTGAGTATCAATTTTGTGAGACAGACAGTGTGTTGCAGCTCTTTTCCTTCGCATTTGACGGTTTCGTCATTAGCTTGTTCTCACCACTGATCGCCGGTGCGAAAGCGGTCATTCTACCGACTGAGGATGCTAAAGATCCAGTGGCGATTAAACGTCATATCCTGCGCTGGAACGTAACAAGTTTTATTACCGTACCTGTCATGTACAGTGCAATCATCGATACCATGACTGCTGAAGAGACTCAGTCGTTACGCTTGATCTGCTTGGGGGCAGATAAACTGACAGAGAACGTCATCCGTCAGAGTAAAAACCTTAACGCTCGTATCGAGCTAATTAATGAATACGGTCCAACAGAGAACGCGATCGTTTCTACCTTTTCTCGCAACATGCGAGTAGATAAGCCGATTACGATTGGCGGTCCGATTGCGAATACCCGTGCTTACGTGTTAACTGCTCATGATCAGCTTCAGCCTATTGGAATACCTGGTGAACTGTGTGTTAGTGGTGTAGGTCTTGCTCGTGGCTACCACAATCTTCCTGAACTTACAGCCAAAAAGTTTGTAGCAAGTCCATTTGAACCAGATGAGCGTATGTACCGTACAGGAGACATTGTGAGTTGGACGGAAGATGGGAATTTAATTTTTCACGGTCGCATCGACAATCAGGTCAAAATACGCGGTCACCGTATCGAGACTGGGGAAATCGAGACCTTGCTACGGAAGCACCCTGCGATAAATGAAGCGGTCATAACTGTGCAGGAGATCGTTGACGATGCAGTTCTTTGTGCGTACTACGTGCCGGCTGATGAAGTAAGTATCAACTTACTGCGTGATTATATGTCAACAGAGTTGCCAGATTACATGATGCCAGCTTATTTTATAGAACTCCAATCTCTACCACTTACTGTTAACGGCAAAGTTGATCATAAATCACTCCCGATGCCGGAGAACATTTTTAGTGAAAGTGAATATGTTGCACCGAAGAATCAAACGCAGGACCAACTAGCAAAAATATGGGCCGATGTGCTCGGACTGACACAAGTGGGGATTACTGATAACTTTTTCGAACGGGGTGGCCATTCAATCAAAGCAACGTTACTGGTTGCTCGAATCCACAAACAATTCGGTATCGTGTATCCGCTCAAAGAAGTGTTTAACCGTCCAACCATCGAGAAGATGGCGGCTTACATCACACAGGCCGATAAGGATACCTTACCGCCGCTTATTCCAGCAGAAGCCCGTGATTTTTATCCGGCGACCTCTGCACAGAAACGTCTGTATGTGAGTATCCAATTCGATGGCGCGGAATTAACTTATAATATGCCGTTGATGGTACGTCTTAATGGATTGCTTGATGTCGAATCTCTACAAGATGCTGTTCGTGCATTGACCCGGCGCCATGAATCGCTTCGTACTTCTTTCGTCACCGTGGAAGATAAGCTGATGCAACAGATTCATAAAGATGTAGAAATGCCGTTTTCTTATATCGAAACCACTGAGGATTTATTGCAAGAAGAGGTCCAGACATTTATTCAGCCTTTTGACCTAAGTCAGGCTCCACTGTCACGAGTTGGACTTTTCCAAATTGGCAAGCAAGAGCATTTACTCGTACTCGATATGCATCACATCATTTCTGACGGTGTTTCCATGAACATTTTCTTACATGAGCTGACGCAACTCTACGCCCGTAAAGAGTTGTCGCCTCTTTCGATTCAATATAAGGACTATGCCGTGTGGCAGCAAGCAATCATGGAAAGTGGTGCGGCAAAGGTACAAGAGAAATATTGGCTCGACACCTTTAGCGGTGACATTCCTGTCCTTGAGATTGCGACTGACTTCCCGCGTCCGACTGTACAGGACTTCGCTGGATCGCGCATTCAGTTCGAGCTAACCGAAAGCCAAAGTGAACGTTTGCTGACCTATTGCAACGAACAGGGCAGTACCTTGTATATGACCCTGCTAGCCGCACTAAATGTCCTGCTTCATAAGTACACGGGTCAAAATGATATTGTCATCGGAACACCGATTGCCGGACGTCAGCTAGCTGAACTTGAACATGTGATGGGAATGTTTGTTAATACGCTTGCAATGCGCAACCAGCTTGAGTCTGATGAGACGTTCAACCAATTCCTAGGTGTAGTCCAAGCTAATAGCCTCAAAGCGTTTGAAAATCAGGACTACCCGCTTGAAACTTTGATTGAAAAGCTGGATGTACAGCGTGATATGAGCCGCAATCCATTGTTTGACATTATGTTCTCCTTACAGAACATTGAGGTTTCCACGTTTGCGATGGCTAACCTCGAAATGAGTTCCTATGAATTCACGCACGAAATAGCCAAATTCGACATGACAGTGGTAGCGGCGGAACGTGAAGGCAAAATTGTGTTTGACTGGGAATATCGGACCCAACTGTTTTGTCAGGAAACAATAGAGCGGATGATTCAGCATTATCTGAGTATCCTCAATCAAGTGATTGCTGACCCAAACATCAAACTAAGAGACATTGACATGATGACAGATGCTGAAAAAGAACATTTGCTCACAGAGATAAACAACACATTCAAGAGCATCCCGCAGGACGTCACTGCACTGACCTTATTCGAACAAGTAGCGGTTGCGATGCCAGAGCAGATTGCCGTGGTATTTGGTGCGCAACAGCTGACCTATCGTGAATTAGATGAAAAAGCTAGCCTTTTAGCACAGACCTTGCGAACAAAAGGAGTGGGACAGGAAGATATTGTTGCCATTCTCAGTGACCGTTCCTTGGAAATGATCATCGGATTGATTGCGATCGTTAAGGCGGGAGCAGCCTTTTTGCCAATTGACCCTGAGTATCCAACAGAACGTATTGAGTACATGCTATCCGATAGTAAAGCCAAAATCTTGCTTGTTCACCGTAATAGGGACATTGCTGTTGCATCAGAGGGGTGGACTGACATCTGCGAGACTCTGTTGCTTACAGATGACAGACTGTATCAAGTAGTGACCGACGAACCGCTTGATGCGATTGTTCAGCCAGATAGTCTTGCCTACGTCATCTATACTTCAGGCTCTACAGGACAACCAAAAGGGGTGATGATCGAGCACCATTCACTTGTTAATCTGTGCTTGTGGCATCAAACGTCCTTCGATCTCACAGCAGCCGATCATACAACCAAATATGCAGGTTTCGGCTTTGATGCTTCGGTTTGGGAAATTTTCCCTACGCTGATCACAGGTGCCACTCTGCACATCATTCCTGATGATATCCGTCTCGATGCAGAGTTGCTTAATCACTATTTTGAAGTACACGGAATTACCGTAAGTTTCTTACCAACTCAAATGTGTGAATTATTCCAAGAGCTGGATAACCGCTCATTGCGTGTACTGTTGACTGGTGGCGACAAGCTAAAGACCTTTATTCCAAGGTCATATCAGCTTATCAACAACTATGGACCAACTGAAAACACCGTCGTCGCTACATCTACTTTGCTGACTCAGGCATCCAATAACCTGCCGATAGGACGTCCTATTCAGAATGTACAAGCGCTCGTGCTCAGCTCAAACGGACAGCTACAACCAATCGGGGTACCAGGCGAACTCTGCATTGCCGGAGCAGGACTTGCGCGTGGCTATCTCAATCGACCGGACTTGACTGCGGAAAAATTCGTCTCACATCCGCTTCTCCCAGAGCAGACCATTTATCGTACCGGAGACTTTGTAAGGATAAGCCAAGATGGACAGCTTGAATACCTTGGACGAATTGATCAACAGGTAAAAATACGAGGCTATCGCATCGAACTTGGAGAAATTGAGACCAGAATGCTCCAGTATCCCGGGTTGAAAGGAGCTGTTGTGACAGCCTTTAACACCAACCTTTGTGCCTATTACGTGGCTACAGAGGAGCTGAGTGATGTAGGTCTTCGTCAATACCTGAATAACCAGTTGCCACCGTTCATGGTTCCAACGTTCTTCATCCAACTCGACAGTCTGCCGCTTACCGCAAATGGAAAAGTAGACCGCCGTGCCTTACCGGAACCAGACAGTGTACACGTACCAGATCGTCCTTTCGAACCGCCGATTAGCGAATTGGAGCAGAGGCTGGCGGATATTTGGGGTAGCGTCTTACAAGTTGAGCGTATCGGCCGAAACGACCATTTCTTCGAGCGTGGGGGACACTCGATTAGAGCGACTACCGTAATCTCTCGCATTCAAAAGGAATTCGGGGTGAAGGTTCCGCTCTCCGCATTCTTTCAAAAACCAACACTTCAAGAGCTGGCGGACTGCCTAGAGCAAATCCTGCAACAGCAGAAGGAAGAGAACAGCTCAGACGAGTTAACGATCCTACCTGTCGGGACAAGCGATTATTACCCTGCTTCTTCTGCACAAAAACGTATGTATGTCGTCAACCAGTTCGCTGGTGTAGAAACGGCCTATAACATGCCACTTGTGCTGGAAATTAACGGTCCGCTTAACATCCCGCGCTTTACAGGTGTGATTGAAAAACTGATCGAACGACACGAAGCGCTACGCACCTCTTTTGCTGTCGTGGATGGAGAAGTGGTGCAACGAATTCATCCAAGAGTAAAGCTACCCTTTGAACTTATTCAGACCAGCAAGGCAAAGCGAGATGAGATGATTAAGCAGGCGATTCAGCCATTTGATCTAGGGCAGGCGCCTCTGATGCGTTCTCGTCTGATTCAACTGGATGAACAGTCCTATGTGGCTGTAATTGACATGCACCATATCATTTCCGACGGTGTCTCGATGAGCCTGTTTATGGACGAATTCAGCAAACTTTATGCTGGTGAAACATTGCCAGAGCATCAGATTCAGTACAAGGATTATGCCGTCTGGCAGCAGCAACGTAACCAGTTACAATCATTTGCTACCAAGGAATCTTACTGGCTAAATCAGTTCGCTGATGAAATTCCGGTGTTGGAGCTTCAAACCGACTATCCACGTTCTGTGGTTAAACAGTTTGCTGGAGAGATACTTCAGACTGAGCTGCCTGCCGAGTGGACAGCCAAACTACACTCGTTCAACCAAAATGAACAGGTCACTCTTTTTATGACCTTACTTGCGCTATATCAAATGTTGCTGGCTAAATATACTGATCAAGAAGATATTTGTGTCGGAACACCGATTGCGGGACGTCCAACTGCCGACGTAGATCGGGTGATGGGAATGTTCGTTAACACGTTGGCATTGCGTAATCAGCCAGAAGCTGCGAAGAGCTTCCGCCAGTTTATTGCCGAAGTACGTGAAAGCGTCCTATTAGCCTATGAGCATCAGGATTATCCGCTCGAAGAACTAATTGAAAAGCTCGGACTTGCCCGTGACACGAGTCGTAATCCTCTATTTGATACAATGTTTACCCTGCAAAACCTCGAACTAGCATCTGTTCAGCTTACGGACGTGGCTATTACTGCCCTTCCTTATGAGATGAAGAAGGCCAAGTTCGATCTGACGTTACTCGCCATCGAAACGGATGGCAAGATATACTTCAACTGGGAATACAGCAGTCACTTATTTAAACGCGAAACAATTGAACGAATGGCTAACCACCTTAACCAACTGATCATCCATGCCTTAAAACATCCGAATAGTCCAATCTCAGACATCCAGATGATGACGGCAGAGGAGGAGAATCAGCTTTTAAAAGGGTTTAATTCAGAGCAAGGGCAAGCACCGATCACAGCTACCATTCCGCAATTGTTTGAACAGCAGGCCTCGCTGTATCCAGATAAGATTGCGCTGGTATTTGAGAAACAGGAGTGGAGCTATCGACAGCTTAACGAACAAGCAAACCTCCTTGCGCATGCACTTCAGGCAAGAGGAGTAGGAAGAGAAGAAAAAATTGGTTTGATTATCGACAGATCGCCGATGATGATCGTTGCTATGCTAGCGGTACTAAAAGCTGGGGGGGCCTATGTACCAATTGACCCAGAATACCCAATCGAGCGCATTCGCTTTATGCTTGCAGACACCAAGACTCGTCTGGTATTGTCCCAGTCCCATTTGATCAAAAACTACACTCTGGACCAAGAGTTGATTAATCTTGATGATCCGACATTGCTTCACCAAGGTGATGTAAGCAATCCCGAAGCAGTTGACCTCCATTCACAGCATCTCGCCTACGTGATGTTTACCTCGGGAACTACTGGTCAACCAAAAGGAACGCTTACTACGCATGCGAACATTATCCGGGTCGTTAAGGATACGAACTATGTCGACTTGAATCGTACAGATACGCTTTTGCAAATTTCTAACTATGTATTTGATGGTTCTACCTTCGATATCTATGGTGCGCTCTTGAACGGGGCGAAGCTGGTCATGATGAATCGCCATGAAATGCTTGATGTTCATGCCCTTTCCGATCTAATCACGACTCATCGAATTAGTGTGATATTTATGACGACAGCACTGTTCCACACTTTAGTAGACGTGAATTTAGAGTGCTTAGGTAACGTACGTAAGCTGTTTGTCGGCGGTGAAAAGATGTCGCCAAAACAAGCGAGGAAAGCACTGGCTTATCTTAGTCCGGACTGTTTTTACAACATATATGGCCCGACAGAAAGCACTGTATTTGCTACCTATTATCACATCTTTGAAATCAAGGAGGACATGAGTTCCATACCGATCGGGAAACCACTCAGTCGTACCCAATTATATGTGTTAAACAAGCATCTCCATCTTGTACCAATCGGTGTACCTGGCGAGCTATACATTGGTGGAGAAGGACTGATCCGAGGGTATCTAAACCGACAAGACCTGACTGATGAGAAGTTTATTCCAAGTCCGTTTAACCCAGAGGAACGCTTGTACAAAACAGGAGATCTTGTGAGATGGCTTCCTGACGGTAATATTGAGTACCTTGACCGTGCTGATAACCTTGTAAAAATCCGTGGGTTCCGCATTGAGCCAGACGAGATCGCTGTACAGATGAAGGAGCATCCTCAGGTCAAAGAAGCGGTTGTGCTTGTTAAACACGATCAAACCAATCAGGCTTACTTGTGTGCCTATTTCTCTGCACATTCTGAAATTGGTATTGCTGAGCTGCGGGATCACCTTTCTAATCGAATGCCAGAGTATATGATTCCAGCCGTTTTTATGGAGCTTGAGATGATTCCTTTCACTCCGAACGGTAAACTAGACCGCCGCGCGCTACCAGAACCTAGTTTGGAGCTGTATGCTAGCCAGTACGTACCACCTACCACCCCGACCGAAGAACGACTTTGCCAGATTTGGTCCGAGGTACTTGGAGTAGAAAAAATCGGTGTCCATGATAACTTCTTTGAACGAGGTGGTCATTCCTTACGTGCCACGATGCTTTCGGCAAGCATTGAAAAGCAATTAGAAGTAGAGTTTAGTATTCAGCAGGTTTTTCTTCATCAGACAGTCAAAGAGATGGCAAACGCAATCAGCATATCCGATCGGAAAGCGTATCACGCAATTCAACCAGTAGCGAAGCGAGCGTATTATCCGACATCGCCATCGCAACGAAGACTTTATTTCATCAATCAGTTTGAGGGAGCAAGCATCAGCTATAATATGCCATTGCTCGTGCGTTTAGATGGAGAGCTTGATCTATCAAAGCTACAAAATGCACTTGATATGCTCATACAGCGACATGAGGCATTCCGCACCTCTTTTGAAATGAGAGGAGAAGAGGTGATCCAACTGATTCACGATCAGGTGAGCCTCCCGCTGACGTTGGTCGAAATAGATGAAGAAACACTACGCAGAACGTTGTCTGACTATATTCAACCATTCGATCTGAGCAAAGCACCGCTCATCCGCGCTATGATTTTCCGCGTGACTAGTAAGCAGCACGTACTTCTGATTGATATGCATCACATTATCTCTGACGGGACATCGCTTACTTTGTTTTTGCATGAGCTCAATCAATTATATCTGGGGAACGAACTGTCATCACTTACGATCCAGTACAAGGATTATGCTGTATGGCAACGTGAGCAATGTCAGGTTAGCGGCGAGGAGGAACGTTTTTGGCTGGATACCTTTGCAGGAGAGCTCCCTGTTCTTGAAATGCCGACCGATCACAGCCGACCGACGATTACTGATTATGCTGGTGACGTGATTAGCTTTGAGCTGGACAAGCAACAAACAGCCCAATTACTCACGTTTGTCCATGAGACGAATACCACTCTTTATATGAACGTACTGGCGGCCTATAATCTGTTCCTTGCTCGCTATACTGGCCAAGACGACATCATTGTGGGAACCCCGACAGCAGGACGCCTCAAAGCAGATGTAGAGCATGTGATCGGGATGTTTGTTAACACACTTGCAATGCGAAACTCCCCTGTGATGTCTAAATCGTTCCGTGAGTTTCTAGGTGAAGTGAAAGCGAATGTGCTACATGCTTATGAATACCAGACGTATCCACTAGAAGAGCTGATCGAAAAACTCGACATTCAACGTGACCGTAGTCGCAATCCGCTCTTTGATACAATGCTGACCGTGCAGAACATAGAGTTTGCTGATAATACGATTTCTGGCCTCAAGATGACACCGTACGAGTATACGCACAACGCAGCTAAGTTCGATCTGACATTATCGGTGCTGGAGCGAGACGGTAAGCTTTATTTTGAATGGGAATACCGGACCAGCCTATACAAGCGTACTACTATGGAACGTATGGCCAAGCATTTTCTCACATTGCTGATGGGTGCAATTACACAGCCTGATCTTTCGATGGGACAACTCATCATGGTAAACGAAGCTGAGAAGCAACAGTTGATTTATGACTTCAACCAAACTGATGCGAATTACCCGCGTGAAACTACCATTCATGCATGGATTGAAAAGCAGGTGCGTTTAACACCAGACCGTGTTGCAGTCACATACGGCGACAAACACCTTACCTACCGGGAATTGGACGAGCAGGCTAATCGTCTTGCTAATCGCCTGTTACAGCAGAGTCAGCATCAGCGTAATCCGTTGATCGGAATGCTTTTGGACCGATCCGAACGCATGATTATTTCCATTCTGGCTATTTTGAAAGCTGGGGGAGCCTATGTGCCAATTGATCCGGAATACCCGGTAGAGCGTATAGCAGCAATTGTTGAGGATACAGGCATGAACATGCTCATCACAGAGACACAACATGCCGAAATCTATGAGGCTTTTGCCGAAGTCCATCCGATCAATATCGATCAGCTAGATGAGTGGGCAAAGCAGCCAGCCGAATTGCTAACAAAGCCAATTGGAACACAAGATGACCTCGCATACATCATCTTCACCTCAGGCTCTACCGGTAAGCCTAAGGGTGTTATGATCGAACATCGCAATGTGATCCGCTTGATGACGAATGATCGCATGAGGTTTGATTTTACCGAAAACGATGTCTGGACAATGTTCCATTCTTACTGCTTCGACTTCTCTGTTTGGGAGATGTATGGCGCTCTTTTCTACGGTGGCCGTGTTGTGATCGTACCAAAAGAGATTGCTCGTGTGCCGAAGGATTTCCTCCAACTTCTTAAGCAGGAGCGGGTGACTGTTCTTAATCAGACCCCTACTGCCTTCTACGCGCTGATACAGGAAGAGGCGAAAGGAAAAGAGAAGGAATTGGCTGTCCGTTACGTGATTTTCGGCGGTGAAGCCCTAGCACCAATCCAGCTTCACAAGTTCCATGAAAGCTACCCGGCAACTCAACTCATTAACATGTACGGCATTACCGAGACCACTGTACATGTAACGTTTAAAGAAATTGCGCAGGCCGAGATGAACAAGAATCAGCCAAACATCGGCACTCCGATTCCAACGCTGACTGTTTACATCTTGGATGAATTCCAGCAACCTGTCCCAATTGGGGTAAAAGGTGAGATATACGTCGGTGGAGAGGGAGTGGCACGTGGATACCTTCATCAACCTGATTTGACTGCGGAGCGTTTTGTACCTAATCCATTTATACCTGATCAAAAAATGTATCGTGCAGGTGATCTGGCACGCTGGCTAGATGACGGTACACTGGAGTATTTGGGTCGACTCGACCACCAGGTAAAAGTGCGTGGCTTCCGCATCGAGCTAGGGGAGATTGAGACTTGCCTTCTGCAACATGATGCCATCAACGAAGCCCTTGTGATAGCTATCGACGATGGTGGCAGCACTGCACTTTGCGCCTACTATAGTGCAACCCACGAGCTTAGTATCAGCGAATTGCGAAGACACATTGGTGAAACGTTGCCGAGCTTCATGATCCCAGCCTACTTTATCGGACTCGATACATTCCCGATGACTGTCAATGGCAAAGTAGATCGCAAAGCCCTACCGAAACCGGATGCCTCCACACTCACTCTTAACCGTTATGTGGAGCCGCAGGGTGAATTGGAAGAGAAGCTGGATATGATTTGGAGCGAAGTGCTTGGCAGAAGCCGCGTTGGACGGGAAGGAAATTTCTTTGAGCTAGGTGGACATTCTCTCAAAGCGGCATCCCTAATCTCCCTGATGCACAAAGAAATGGGTGTGAAGGTACCACTGAAGGTTCTGTTCCAGACTCCAATCCTATGGGAAGTAGCGGAGTACATCAAAAAACAAGATGCAGGAACCTACATCGCGCTTGAGCTACTGGAAAAACGTCCGTACTATAAAGCCTCTCCGTATCAGCGTTACACTTACGAGCGTGCCGCAGGGGAAATCAGCTACAATATTCCTTTCGCGATAACGTTAGAAGGTAAGCTGAATGTAGAGCGGTTACGCGATTCATTCCAGACGATGATCAACCGTCATGAGTCGCTGCGCAGCTCCTTTGATGTAGTCGATGATGAAGTAGTACTCGTAGTTCATGACGAGCTTTGTTTTGACCTTCCTGTAATGGAAGCAGAGGAGGAGCAGGTGTCAGAATTGGTACAGGCTCAGGTTCAGCCGTTTGATTTCCATGAAGCCCCACTGCTCCGTGCCGTTTTGATTCGTAGTGAAGAAGAAAAACACACATTGTTTGTTGACATGAACCACATTATTTCCGACGGAACTTCGCTTAGCGTTTTTATGGATGAACTGATGCAGCTTTATGCTGGCCATGAGCTACCCGAATTGACCGTGCAATACAAGGAATACACCTATTGGCTCGATCAATGGCTAACTAGCGAAGAGGGGAAAAGACAAGAGCAGTTCTGGCTGAAGTATTTTGATGGAGATATCCCACAGTTGGAACTCCCAACTGACTTCCCGCGTCCTGACCAAAAGAAATTCGATGGAGAAAAAATCTTCTTCCAAGTCGATGCCAAACGTACCAAGCTACTTCATGAATTTTCTGAAGCACATAGCGTCACAATTTACATTACCCTTTTGTCCGCTTTCTACGTACTTTTGCAGAAGTACACCGACCAAGAAGATATCATAGTTGGGACCTGGCAAGCAGGACGACCACGTGAAGAATTCAACAGGGTAATTGGTTTATTCATCAATACGCTGGCTTTCCGGGCTAATCCAAGAGGGGATTTGAATTTTCAGGAATTCCTCACCGATGTCAAAGAGAACATCGTTCATTGCTATGAGAACCAGCTCTATCCATTTGAAATGATAACGGAAAAACTAGCGATTCCTACCGTTGAAAACCGTACACCGCTCTTTGATGCAGTATTCTCAATGCTCAACTATGAGATGAACGATATCGAATTCGACAGTCTTCACGTCGTTCCTCATCCATTTGAGTTCAAAATTTGCGAATACGACATCTATTTAGAAGCGATTGAAAAGCACGATTTTATCCATTTCTCCCTTGGCTACAGCGTCGAGCTGTTCAAACAGTCGACTATTGAAGAGATGGCACAGGATTACTTGTCGTTACTTGATGAGCTCTTGAACAATGCACAAGCAAAACTTGCAGAGGTGGGGATTACCATTAAAGACAAACAGGCAGTTAAAAATGAAGTAAGGCTGGCAACCTCCGAAGTAGCAATAGCGATGGCACCGGAACTCTCACCTCCATCCACAAATCGTATCTATCCTGAGACAGTGCCGTACCATCCCTTTGAACCAACGAAGGATAGAGTAGAGGTAATTAATAGAGCAGAATTTGGCGACGGAGTGATCTCCAAAACAATCATTCAACCGGGTGAAATCGTCTTCCGTTTTGATGGCCCACAGCTTCCGTATCAAACGCTGTACACCTTACAAAAACATTCGGGACTTTTTGTGGAAGACCCATACTGCATGGGAAAAGTACTTCACTCGTGCGATCCTAACACCGTGGTTGACATGGACACTCAGGTTTTCACTGCTGTCAAAGAAATCAAGCCTGGTGACTACATAACCATGGACTATGAAACCACTGAAGACGAACTGTACCGCCAATTCGAATGCGGATGTGGTGCAAGCAAATGCAGAAAGATCATCACAGGTCGATTCATGAGGGCCAGAAATTAATTGAAGCTTGAAAAATTGGTTATCGTCACTATTCATTCTTTTATCGAAAAATAGAAAACACAAGGAGATGTTACAGGATGTATAAACGTATCATGCACGAAGGAAAAGCTTGCTATGGAAAACATGTATTGGTTCACATGGAAAGATGCAACGAAAACATTCTCAGCATTGAAGTGGTAAAGGATTTCATTACGAAACTCGTTAAAGACATTGACATGGTTGCCTTCGGGGAGTGCCACTGCTATCGCTTTGGAGACGGTGAAGAAATCGGTCTTTCGGCAGTACAATTGATCTACACCAGCAGTATCACTCTTCACACCAATGATCTGCATCGTGAGGGGTACCTAGATGTTTTCTCTTGCAAAGACTTTTCTGAAGAGCAAGTCAAACAAAGCATCATTGATGTATTTGGGCCTGAAAATGTTCAGTACCAAGTGATCATCCGTGAATAAATGGATGATATCGGCTTAAACAGGGGAGGGGAGGAAAGTGGTATCGTTTATGGCGGTACCACCCTTTTCTTCCTTTTGTTCCCCTACGTAAAAGTTACGATGAGGTGTTCATATGACAACCACAAAAAAGAACCGCTCTGTGGCACTGATAGCCTTCCTGATTTTGGCGGGAATCATCTATGGAGGCAGCTATTATTACATGCACGTACATACAGCCAAAAGTGATATAGTCGATCTATTCGTTACAGTAGCGCTGATGTTTGTGATACCATTCCTAGTCAATCTACTGGTTATTCCCAATAAAATTTCATTGTTTTTTGCCTTTTTTATTGAGATATTCGTCTCGAAATATTTGATAGCAGCTTCCCATCAGCGTTACTTGGATTACGTGATTTTCTATGTTGCACCTCTGGTTGAAATCTTTTTTCTTTGCTTTATCTTTTTTCAAATTATCCGTCTATACCGGGATAGCAAAAAGCACGCGGATCGAGAATTAAGCTTCTATGAGGCGATGGAAGTGGCACTGACCAAGCTGTTCGGCGATACGCCGCTCAAAAATGTTTTCCTCGCTGAGATTAAGCTTTTCTACTATTCTTTCGGTGTTCTGTTCAAAAAACCGGACATTCGAAAAGATATCTCATATAGCTACCATAAGACCACCATTATTAAAACGATGATGATTGTTTTCGGTCTGTTGCTCATAGCTGAGACCGTATTGCTTCACTGGCTACTCGCAAAGTGGAGCATCATCGCTGCGTGGATTGCAACAGCGATCAGTATCTACGCAGCTTTGTACATCGTCGCCTTCTATAACTCTGTTAAATACCTGCCTTGCACCGTTACTGAGGATAAAGTCACACTCTACGCCGGTTATCAGAGTATTGCTGTAATCGACATTGCTAATATTGAAGCAATTCAATCTCCAAACATGAGCAATGTTGCACTCAATCCGTTTGAAAAAGGAGATTCTGATGTGGTCAATACGACACTAATGATGGACTCTCCATCATTCGAGATCAAAGTAAAAGAATCAGCCATTCATTATGGTGTCTTTGGGATGAAAAAGGAGTTTAAACGCATCATGTTCAAAGTAGACGAACCAGAGTCTTTTGCCCAAGCTATTCGTTCAAGGATGGAAAAGCTCCAAGAGCAACACGATAAAGAAAACACGAATATGTAATTGCCTGGGAAACAGCAGGAATAGACATAGGTAGACAACAAAAAGACGGCTCTCGATGAAGGGAGTCGTTTTTTTGTATTCATGTCGAAGAAAGACAATCGAATAGCAGCATGTAGTTCTAGTCATATTCATATAGAATACATACAACTATAAAGAGTAAGTAAACATCAAGAAAGAGAGCAAAACGAATTATGGATTTTTATCGTTAAACTATATACTTATATTGAGCATTTTGCGATTGATCCTGGTATGCGAGGAAATCATGTAGGTTCTCGCTGCTTACAAAAGTTTTGTGATTTGCACAATCTTGTCATTTTAGAAATTGATCCACCAGTAGAGTCTATTTCTATTAGACGCAAGAACTTTTATATGAGGCTTGGCTTTATGGAAAATCATTACCAACATAAACATCCTGCGTTTCGAAAACAGAATGTACCACATGAACTTGTCATCATGAGTTTTCCAAGAAGAATTTCGGAATTTGAATATAGCCAATTCAATGAGTACTTGGTAAAAACGATTATGAAGTCTGACGTATAGTGAGATTATTGTCTTTACTAATATTTAGAAAATTTTATTAAGTTGATATTATTATATACAAAAATGAAATAGTAAGATTTCGCAACTATACCAACTCAACTCATGGCACAAACCCTGTGAACACTTAGAGTAGCTAAAAGTGGCCTATTTTAGTAGAAATAATTGTAAGATTCATACCCGATTATTTCATTATTAGGAGAGATATCCTGTTACAGCGATGATACAGATATAATTCTACGTTTTTATTGACCTAATGTTATTTTTGCTACAGTCTAAAAAATAATATATAATATATAATTAAAAACTAGTATTATTGTTAACATAAGTTAAAAAACTTAATACAATATTCAGTTTTTTGTCAGAAAGTAAGATGGGGGATCTTTAAAGATAGGTTTCAAAATGAAGTTCATTTCAACACCATTACTCAAATCGTACCTATTAAAAGAAAGAGAGACAAATGATGAGCTATTTATTTAGAAAAAAAGATATTAAGGATATCTCAGATTCAAACCAATCAAAAAAATTAAAAAGGTCACTTGGCGCCTTGGATTTAATACTAATGGGGATGGGAGCAACCATTGGAACAGGTGTCTTAGTTATTACAGGGTTAGTAGCTGCAAGAAACTCAGGTCCCGCTATATCTCTTTCTTTTATTCTCTCTGCAATTGTATGTGGTCTGGTAGCGTTATGTTATGCGGAGTTTTCATCAGCGATTCCAAGTTCGGGAAGTGCCTACGCCTATACCTATGTAGCATTAGGAGAGATAGTAGCTTTCTTGGTAGGATGGTCTATTGTAGGAGGATATACAGTTTCGATAGCATCTGTTGCCGGGGGATGGTCAGCATATTTTAATAGTGCATTATCACTGGTTGGAATTCACCTTCCGAGTAGTCTAGTCACTATTCCTAGCCAAGGTGGGATTATAAATTTACCCGCAGTATTTATCGTAATTTGTATGTCTTATTTATTAACAAGAGGTCTAACGCAAAGTAAAAAAGTCAATAATATCACAGTGGCTATCAAAATTTCTATTGTTTTACTGTTTATTATTATAGGTGCATTTTTCATCGAACCTGAAAATTGGCAACCTTTTATGCCATTTGGAATAAGTGGTGTATTTGCTGGAGCAGCCTCAGTATTTTTCGCATTCACTGGTTTTGACGCTATTTCAACATCTGCTGAGGAAGTGAAAGACCCTCAGAGAAACTTGCCTCGGGGTATTTTAGGATCTTTACTAGCTTGCACTACTATTTACGTTATTTTAGGAACTATTTTAACAGGAATGGTATCCTATAAAGAATTAAATGTTGGAGACGCTTTGGCTTATGCACTTGAAAGTGTAGGGCAAGGGTGGGCGGCAGTTATTTTATCTGTTGGCGCAGTAATTGGAATTATAGCTGTTTTATTTGCTTACATGTTTGCAGTGCCACGTATTCTACTGTCAATGAGTCGTGATGGATTATTACCTAAATTATTCTCGACAGTTAATAGTAAAACTCACGTTCCGACGTTCTCTACATGGATCATTTGTGTATTAGGGGCTATCGTGGCTGGATTAATTGATTTAAAAGAATTAGCAGATATTGCGAATATGTCCGCCATTTTGAACTTTGCACTCGTATCACTGTCACTCATTGTTTTAAGAAAAACGCAGCCAAATTTAAAACGTAATTTCAGAATGCCTCTTGTACCTATTCTTCCAATCCTGGCAATCATTTTTTGCTTATTTTTAGCTTTTAATTTATCAGCAAAAATATGGATGTATTATCTTTCTTATTCAGCAGTAGGTTTCAGTATTTATTTTGGTTATTCCCGTAATAAAAGTGTACTAAAGCATCGGGAGTAAATAATTCATAATAGAATATACGGTTGTATCTCTTACGATCATTAAATTTCCATTTATTACAAAAAAGTCCGTTCAAAATCCGAAAAGGTTTGAAAACGGACTTTTTTTTGCCTCAATTGATAGTTCTTGATTGCCATTACATTATGATTTTTAAGTACTAAAACGAAGAATTAATAATTAGATGCGAAAATTACTAAGGATGAAGAAAGACAGTGACTAAGTGTGTTGAAATGAAATTTTCAGATGTAAATAGTTGAAAATTTAAATTTCTTCATCGTTTCCACACATTTTTTGTTTAATCTTATAGGCATCAGAAAATGAAGTGGGGGATAGTAAATGAAAGGAAAAATCAAGCTATTACTTGCGATTGGTTTGTTAGGAATCATAGTAGTAGGTTGTTCTAATTCCAGTGGTAAAGACGAGTTGAATATGGATAACACCCAGAAGACCACAGAGATGTCTTCTAAAACCAATCAATCAAGTAATAATATTGTTCTCACAGAAGAAACACAAAGAGTGGATGGAAAAGAATTTACCATCACGGCAAAAGCGAGTAATTTGAAGGTGTCTAATGACTTGACTTTGCCCGTATGGACATTTAACAATTCTGTACCCGGTCCAGAGATTCGTGTCAAAGTTGGAGATACGGTCAAGATTAACTTAAAGAATGAACTCGAAGAACCTGTCTCGATTCATTGGCATGGTTACCCAGTCCCCAACGATATGGATGGTATCCCAGGGGTCACACAAGATGCTGTCGTTCCAGGCAAAATGTTTATGTACCAGTTTAAGGCAACGGTTCCAGGGACGTACTGGTATCATTCTCATCAAGATAGTGTTAATCAACTCGATAAAGGGCTCTATGGTTCATTGATTGTGGAAGATCCAAAAGATAGTTATGATCGAGATTACACGCTTGTACTAGACGAATGGATGAGCTCTGGCAGCAGGGATATGGAAACAAATACGAGTGATTCCAGCCAATCGAATAAAAGTATGCAAGGCATGGATCATAGCAAGATGAACATGAAGGGAATGGATCACAGTCAAATGAGCATGAGTGGTATGAAAGATCACGATATGAGCATGTATGATCTATATACCATTAACGGAAAGACGGGAGATGCTATTGATAAGCTAGTAGTTAAAGAAGGGGAAAAGGTTCGAATTCGCTTGATTAATGCGGGTTATCTAACGCATACAATGCATTTGCACGGACATGAATTTAAAGTGGTTGCCTCCGATGGTCAATCTGTAAATAGCCCTGCTGTTATTACAGATCAAGGGATTGCCATCGCTCCAGGCGAACGTTATGACATAGAGTTTACAGCAAACAATCCTGGTTCATGGTTGCTTGAAGAGCATGGACGTGAAGACAGAGTGAAAAACATGAGAGTTGTTATTTCATACGAAGGGTCTACCCTACAGACTGACTCATCCAATGCATCTGAGCAATTACCACAATTCAATCTCTTGAAATACGGGAAACAAGTTGATACTAAATTTTCTTTGAATCAATCCTTTGATCAGGATGTTCAGCTAAATCTGAATACCGAAATGAAGGACGGAGAGATGGTTTATACTATAAACGGAAAGGTATTCCCAAATACTGATTCTATTAAGGTTGATAAAGGGGAAAAGGTAAAGGTCACCTTTGTGAACCAATCGAAAACCGATGATCACCCGATGCACCTACATGGACACTTTTTCCAAGTTTTAAGCAAAAATGGACAGCCGCTGGATGGAGCGCCTGTTATTAAGGATACCCTCAACGTGAAGCCAGGAGAAGAATATGTGGTTGCATTTGAAGCGGATAATCCAGGAGATTGGATGTTCCATTGTCACGATCTGCACCATGCGTCTGCTGGTATGGTTACCGAGGTTATGTATAATGATTATAAAACCAATTATACCCCTGACCCGAGCGTTGACAATAAACCAGAATAACATGAATAAACTCCTGTGGGTGTTTCATAAGCCTTCAGGAGTTTATCCTTTTAGAAACTATTTAAGGGCGTAGTAATTGATTGCCTCAATTCTAGGAAATCTTGTTTGTGTTGTAATCTGATCAAGACACATAGTTCCTACATGGTTTCCACACATTTTTGATCTACAATACAAATAAACAAACGTTGTTGGAAATGGATTAGACATGGTTAATATTATTGGTTTGCCCTCTTATGTCCGCAGGATGAGTTGCAGGCAAAAATGAAAATGCAACTCAAAATGTTTAAAATATCGAACCTATACTATGAGTAACTCTTAAATCAGGTCAGGTAAAAGAGAGTTATCGAAAGTATAAACGCGAAACCTTAAATGAAATGGTTGTAGCTTTTAGATTTGGGGTAGATTTACACATAAAGAAGGTGATTACGATAGCGAAGATTCAGGTGCTTGTGGTTGATGATGAATGGAATATGCGGAATTTGCTTCGCATTTATCTGATGAAAGAAGGATTTAACGTCAAGGAGGCTTCGTCTGGTTATGAGGCGTTATCGATGATAAAACAGCATACGTTTGATCTCCTGATATTAGATGTAATGATGCCAGGGATGGATGGTTGGCAGGCTTGTAAGACCATTCGAAAAACAGAAACCATGCCGATCCTTATGCTTACAGCCCGTTCGGAAACCAAGGATAAAGTACACGGGCTTGGCATTGGAGCCGATGATTACTTGACGAAACCTTTTGAACCTGAAGAATTGCTGGCACGTGTATTTTCGTTGCTAAGACGCTCCATGATCAATCAAGCACAAAAGCTTCAAGAAACGATCATGGTATTTCAACACCTTAAAATACATGCAGACGCTCGTGAAGTTCATATCCATGAAGTAAGCATTGATTTTACACCGAAAGAGTTTGATTTGTTTCTCTATCTAGCAAAAAATAGTCAGCGCACGTTTACTCGAGAGGAATTGGTTGAACGATTATGGGGATATGAGTATATGGGTGATGCCCGTGTCGTTGATACCCACATCAAGAATATTCGCGAAAAATTACACCGCGCAAGACTTGGCTATGATCCGATTCAAACCGTTTGGGGAGTAGGGTATAAATTTTCAGCACCAGGAGGAGAAGAATGAGACACAATCGGATTGGGATGAAATTAGGATTAGTCATCGCTTCGATTTTTTTTATCGTCCTTCTCTTTCTTGGTGTAGGCCTTTATCAGATGTTTTCAAGCTTTTATCATGCGGAAATGGGAACCGAGGTTGAAGAGATGACCTCTCATTTTACTACCATGGCAGAGACTGCCAAGACATCTTCGGAGGAAATGATCCTGACTTTCGCAGATTTTTCAAATGTAAGCATGTTTTATATCAATGCGACAGGTGAGATTACGCTTCATTCAGGTAGGCACAACGCTACGGATCAGTCGTTTATCCGGCCAGAAGATCTAAAACAGATCTTTTCTGGAAAGACCATTCACTTAGAACATGAAGATCCATTAGGTAATCGCTATATGGTGATTGGTCAACCGATCTACCAAGATAATCAGATATCTTCTGCCATTTATGTGATGGCATCTACGCAAAGCATGGATAAGTCCCTTGCTGCAGTGCGAAATCTGTTGATTCTCTCTGGAGTAGGAGCTTTTTTGCTTGCAATGGGGATCACCTGGATTATAGCATTACTTTTATCTCGACCGCTTATCATGATGCAACTAGCGACGAAGAAAATTGCTAGAGGAGAGTTAGAAACCCGACTAGACATCCGCAGTAAAGATGAAATTGGTGATTTGGCAGCAGCGATCAATAATTTAGCCGCTGACCTAAAGCGGTATCGAGATACACGACAAGAGTTTTTCGCAAATATCTCTCATGAGCTACGAACGCCAATCACATACTTGGAAGGTTATGCGAGGGTCGTGAAGAATCGTTTGTATACGACCGAGGAAGAGAAGGATCGCTATCTGGACATTATTTATCAAGAAGGTGTACGAATTCAGCACCTGGTGGATGATTTATTTGAACTTGCCAAGATGGAAGAAGGTAAGGTTAGTCTGTCCATGGAATGGGTGGATTTGAAGGATGTTGTAGATCAAGCAGTACAGACGGTTTCGCTAAAAGCGAAGGAAAAAGGTTTAGAGTTGATTGTTCATCCCTCTGAATCTATACCGTTGATTCGTGCGGATGGAAAGCGCATGGAACAAATTATTCTCAATCTGTTGGAGAATGCGATCCGCTATACCGAGAATGGTCACATTGATGTTCATCTTCATTGTACATCTAGTACTCTCTCTCTTTCGATTAAGGACACAGGCATTGGGATACCAGAGGATGAGCTACCTTATATCTTTGACCGTTTTTATCGGATAGAGAAATCAAGATCACGGACAACGGGGGGTACTGGACTCGGTTTGTCAATCGTGAAGAAATTAGTTGAACTGCATGGTGGATCTATTGAGGTTAGCAGTACGAGGGACATTGGTACTTGTTTTACGGTTCAATTCGTTCTTCCGACGATGCAGGAGGAATAGACATGAAAAAATCGGACTGGCTCATTGCTTTGTTTTTTATGGTAGTTGGGTTAATATGTTTATTTGTTTCAGCATTTTACTATCGAACTAACTTGTTTTCGAGTGCATTCAGTATTTTTAACTCAGCGTGTTTTTGGATGGCCATTATGGGGATAATCATTTATCTCATATATCGGTTTGTTCGTTTCAAATAAGGGAAAGGAATGAAAGGGTGACTTCGCGGTGTGGAGTCACTTTTTTTGTTATTTAGAAAATAAAAGGTTTACTTTATTTTTTTCAAGTTATCAGTTGTTATTGATGAGGAGCT
Source organism: Brevibacillus sp. 7WMA2 (assembly GCF_010748895.1). Classification (NCBI taxonomy): domain Bacteria; kingdom Bacillati; phylum Bacillota; class Bacilli; order Caryophanales; family Paenibacillaceae; genus Brevibacillus; species Brevibacillus sp. 7WMA2. The sequence goes on along the minus strand of NZ_CP048799.1, from coordinate 1,331,926 downwards.
ATGGCTTGGATTTAAAAGAATATGGCTAACGAAAAGGAGAGGAAATAAAACGAATAAGCAAGACAAGGTTACCTTTATTGGTGGTTTCCAAAATCTACGTGTCTCACAATTTTTCATAAATTCAGAAACGCCCTTCATTATTTTCATCAAAAAAGAGGGAAAAGACTGAGAGATCCAAATGGTTGAGTAGATCCGGCACGTGAAGAGAAGCTCATATAGAACAAAAAGAGCGAAAGATAATGTAAGTGGAAAGTCATGTAGCTACTCAGCAACAGATTGAGTGTATTTTATATCGCCTAGTGAATGATATTTAAGTACGAAAAGAAAAAGTAGGTAATTGAAGATAAAAAACTGGGTTCAGTGATGCAGTAGGAATGCCGTAAGCAGCCTGTTTGAAAAACAATGGTATCGTTTCTTCAAATTACATTCCACTCGCTATCGCTGTAATGATAGTAGCCTATAATGCAATTACCGCCTTGCTGAACGAAGGCGAACTACAACAAGCAGAAGATCATATTTATTGAGGAGAAAACGACTTTTTTTGATGTAATCAGGAGTAAAAAATTTTAGAAGGGAGGGTGTGTAGATGGATCACATGATTTTATAGGTAAGATTCAACTCGTGCTGTAGCTGGCAGATGATGTTGCTATTTGGAAGTAAAAATGTATGATCCTGCTTGAAGGGGAGGCATCTTTAGTGAATTCTATTGATCTAGCAGGTACAAAATTATTCAAAGCTTTTCTCAAACAAGAAGACAACTATAACCTTTATCAGAAAGTGATAGCTCATCCAGAACATAGAGGGATGTCCCAGAAACTAAAAAAACAATTTAATGAATTCTATGAAGAGGTTCTACTTATCAAATATATTTCTTCAACGATACACTACACGGCGATTGAACTTTCTATTCGAAAAAAAAAGCTAGACAAGGTAATCCAGCCATTAAAGTATGAGAGTGAAGGTGTAGCAGAAAATATCACTAATTTTCATGACAAGGATTGGAAAGAGGCCATTAGTGATGAGAAATTACTACATTCCATAATGAAATTGACAGAAAATGAAAGGGGAATTATTACATATTATTATTTGCATGAATGGAAGGAAAAAGAGATAGCTCGTCTCTTAGATATCACTCAACAGGCTGTTTCTAAAACGAAAAGAAAGGCATTAGAAAAATTAAAAAAAGAGTTGTCACAGGGGGGATTCCATGAGCCTGCTCGCTCTTGTAAGAAAAGCAAAAAATAATGATGCAGACGCTATGCAAGAAATTATCCAAAGGTTTGAACCGAAGATTAGAAAATCTCTGAGATGTACAGATAAAGCCATTCGAGATGATGTACGTCAGGAGATAGCACTACGAGTAATAAAGGTGATAAAAGACTATGATTCTGAGAAACTAGGAAATAAATATATTTTTTCAAAAGGTGACCCTTTACAAAAATAAAATGAAAAGGCAGGTTGTATTTATTAAGCCCTTCATCACTTTACTTTATGAAGCGAAAATCAAGCGTGAAAACGGGAGAGAATTCTACATTTTCGTTTCGAAAAAAGTAAAGAGAGAAGGATGTATATGTCAGATATACTAGTAAAGATTAAAACGTTTATTCCTGAAGAGAATGTAAAAGATCCTTATGGAGATGTTTATGAGGGCGATAATCGAGGATTTCATTTTTCAGGTAATTACAGAACATTACAGGAATTTGCAATTGATTTTAAAAAGAAAACAGTCAAGCATACGAAACGTGTAGGTAAAACTTGTCGAATTAATCCTGATGAAGACCCAGTTTGTAAACGAGCAAGTGATAGTGAATTGAAAATGTCCGAGCCTACTTGGAAAAAAGACAGTGTTAAATTCACTGCAAGTTGCGGAGTCAGTAATCCCCTTAGTAGTAATGCTCCAGCGATCGATTATGAGTTTAAAATTACAGCCTATAAAAAGGACGGAAAAGTGTGTATTAGTGGCCTTCACGATGGTTTTCCCAATTATGAAATCTGGAAAAAGGTGGGGGATGAGGCGCCGATGCCATTTTACTTCTTTGATCATGGGGATAATACTCTATTAAGCCTATTTCCGCCAATGGATACGAGTGTAAGTCTTAGATGCTTTTAACGTTTGATGAAGAAAACGAACCAGTTAGCTAATTAGAACTGGTTCGTTTTATATTTCACCTATAGTCTTGGATAACACGAGGATTAATCGAAGAGATTAATAGTTTCTATTTTAGCAGGATACATTTGTTTTTTGGAATGACCTAGACCTAGTTCACCATTTGAATTAAAGCCCCAAGACCAGACTGTCCCATCTTTTTTGATTGCATGTGAGTGAAATCCACCTGCATCAATTGCAACAATTTGGTTGAGTGGTTCTGTTGACTCTAAAAATACTTGATTCGGAGTCATTGAATAATTGACAGGAGTACCATATCCTAACTGACCATGTGTATTAGTTCCCCAAGCCCAAACAGTCCCATCTTCTTTTAATGCTAAAGTATGTTGTTTTCCTGAATCCACCGCAATTACATCATAGATTCCGTCGATTAATACTGGTGAATTACTGCTTTTCTTTGTTCCATCCCCAAGTTTACCCTGATTGTAACCCCATCCATATACATCTCCATTTGATGTAACTGCGAAACCTTGTTTTTCACCAGTAGAAATAGCTATTACATCTGTTAGTTCCGAGACCTGAACGGGTTGTAAAGCTTTTTCTCTTGTCCCATTTCCCAATTGACCTATGCTGTTATTACCCCAAGCCCAAACAGTGCCATCTTCTGAAAGTGCTAAAGAAAATTCTTCACCAGCATCAATAGCTACGATATCCGTTAACCCTGAAACCTGAACAGGCTTTACTCTGGTCTCAGTAGTGCCATCTCCAAGTTGTCCAGAGCGGTTTTTACCGAAAGCCCAGACAGTCCCATCTTCTTTTAATGCTAATGTAAAGTTTTCTCCAGCACGTACTTGTTTTACATCAGAAAGCCATTTCACATGGTGAGGAGTCTTTTCAGTAGACTTTGCTTTTTCATTTCCTAGTTCACCATAAGCACTCCATCCCCAAGTCCAAACAGTCCCGTCTTTTTGTAGAGCGACAGTATGAGATGTCCCAGTATCAACCATCAAAACATCTGATAGATCATCAACAGGAACGGGGCTCGTAGTTTTTCCTTTTACAGAAGAGCTGCCTAATCCGCCATTAGCATCACTTCCTGTTCCGTATATGACAGAACCATCTTTTTTCACCATAAAGGTTCTATTATTGTCTGCTGAAAGTAAATGATCATAATTAAATGAATCTTGAGCATGAGATGCAACAGGGCTAAACAAACTTGCAAATAAAACCGAGGAAAGTATGAGGGCGCTAAATTTTTTTTGCATAGACTAACTCAACCTTTCTATTTATGTAATATGCTACCAGTATTTAACCTAACATTTTACAATAATTGTGTAAACTATTTTATGAATTTTTGAACTTTTGTTCATTTTTAATAAACATATTCCTTTATAGATTCGAGGCCAGACTGTTTTGGCTTCTGGTAAAGCGATCATACAAGGGGCGATGGAATAAGAAACGTAATAAAAAGATGAAATACAACAAGCAATGGCAGCCCTGTTTTTTTCAACATTTTTTCACATTTTATATCAAATATTGCTTGTCGACACCGTTCAAATCAAATAGGATATGAAAGCAATCCCTATACTATCGAATGGTGGGATTTCATTATTATCAATTGAGAGAAGACAACAACTTTTGCTGTGGCTAGAACAGGAGGAATGCTTGCGGATTTCAGAAATCAGCCAACGATTGGAAATTTCTGAAATGACGATCTATCAGGATATTAAGCCATTAATCATTTGCCGTGATTTTTTAACAGACACGACTATAAACGCCAAAATGGCTTGCTTTTTGTTGCATGCAGATATCAATCTACTTGTTGCCAACCTCAGGCTCTTCCTTTTGAATCCATTCATCAGGCAAAGCAACTTCAAAATGGGTTTGGTGGAGTGATTTATGATTTTGAAGGTGCCATCCAAGCAATCCGGACTGACATGACTGGAAGTCCTTGTTGTTACAAGGAAACCTAAAGGAGTAACGAACATGAACCATAGCACGTTAGAACAATCAGTATCACAGGGGACTCTTAGAACAAAAAATCATAAATCTACGGGGCTTTATCAAATGGTGTGGAGATGGCATTTTTATGCAGGTATTCTTTTTTCTCCCTTTTTAATTATTTTAGCATGTAGTGGGGCCATTTATTTATTTAAGCCGCAAATAGAAGCATATTTATACCAACATTTGTATCAGGTGCAAGAAGTGGGGAAACAGGCGTTATCTGTTTCTAAGCAAGCGGCAATCATTAAAGAGCAGTATCCCGATCAGCATATCACCTCTTTAACACTGTATGATGATCCTGCAAGGACTACCGAAGTAATGACAATGGGAAATAATCAGATGACCAGTATTTTTATTGATCCCTATCGAGGAGAGATACAAGGGACGCTTCAAGCTGATGAAACGTTTATGGAAATAATCAAAAAGCTGCATACTGAGCTAATTGTCGGTGGAACGATTGCCAATCGGATAGTGGAGTTGGCGGCATGCTGGGCAGTGATCTTATTGGTAACAGGGTTGTATCTGTGGTGGCCGAGAAATAAAGCATCAATATGGGGGACGATTCTACCGCGTATTCATAAGAAGGGGAGGCTGTTTTGGCGAGACTTGCATGCCGTTCCAGCCTTTTGGCTATCGATTCTAATTCTTATGCTCATTGTTACTGGACTTCCTTGGTCAGGTGTAATGGGGGAAGGGATCAATCAGCTTGCTACCTCTACGAAGACTGGTTATCCTTCCTATGCATTCAGCTTTGGGGAGAAGCCTGAATCTATAGTGAAAACAAAGGACGTAGCAAAGGATGTCCCTTGGGCTACAGAAAATTTGCCAGTACCGCAATCCTTGCATAATCAATATATACCGTTGTCACTAGAGGATATTGTGTGGGTGGCCGAGCAACAGAAGATAACAAAACCATACACCATTTCATTGCCTCAAGGTGAAAAGGGTGTATACACGTTAACAACAGCACATTCAATACCAGGGCAGGAAGCAACCCTGCATATTGATCAATATACGGGAATGGTTTTAAGCGAGGTTCGTTATAGTGACTATGGCTTGTTGGCCAAAGGAATTACGTTAGGCATTGCATTACATGAAGGGCGATTATTTGGTGTGGCAAATCAATTCATTGGTTTAGTGGGCTGTCTAGGATTGATCGGAATTGTGGTTAGTTCCTTTATCATGTGGTGGAAACGCAAGCCTGAAGGGAAATGGGGGGCACCCTCGAAGCCTAAACAAGCAAAAGTAACAAAAATGATATTCTTCCTGATAGTCATTATGGGACTTTGCATGCCACTAGTAGGAATTTCTCTGATTGTAGTATTCTTGTTTGATCGTTTCATTTTCCCTCGGGTTACGGGAATAGCAAAGAATCTGCATTCCGAATAGCTGACAGCAAGCAGAGAGGAGAGTTTAAGCGTGCGCAATATGATTACCATCTGCATCATTAGTAGTGGCTTCCTTTTATTACCTGCATGTTCTGCTACAACGATTACCCAAGCGGAAAACACACTAAAACCAGCGAACATCAATGTAGACGTTGCCATTCCTGAACATGTGAAATCAGAGCAAGTAAGCTTGCTACAAGTGAAGCTAACACAAAATAACCAGCCCATATCGGATGCAGAAGATGTACATTTAAAAATCTGGAGGGCGAATCAAGAGCAAGAGAGCAAGCAATATAAAGCGGTATTAAAGGGAGAAAAAACAGACCATAACCATAGAGAAGGAAAGGTAGATCATCAAGAAGATTCGAATGGTGTCTATGAAAGTAACGTAATCTTTCAAGAGGACGGCGTATATTACGTACAAACCTATGTCAAAGCACATGGGGTAGACTTACTTCCTACTAAGCGTGTCCTTGTGGGTAGCCCGTCAAAAAAAGAGCTACAAGACTTTGAAAAAGAAAAGGGACAGCAGGGAAATCAAGATCAGCATGATCATTCGCACCACCATTGATACAAATGCTGAGGTAGTACTTACGAATAGAAGCAATTGAAGAGGCGTTTGCCGAATAAACAGGTTAATTAATGTCCGTAGCTATGAATGTAACGAAATGCGAAGACAGTAAAGAGTAAAGAGCAAAAAGGCTTTCCAAATATCCTTCAAGGAAAGCTTTTTTGCTCTTAAAAAAATCGAATCTGATCAAGACGTTGAATGGAAGAACAAGTCCTTCATTAAGAGTCTTCAACCCTATTCTTGGCGTGTAAAGTCTTCACTTTGCAAATACGTTACGGCACCTTTATAGGAGTTATAGGAATCCTCCAGATTGTTTCCTGTATAGATGTTAAACAATTCATCCTCCTGTACCAATCGTAACGTATCGCCTTTTTGGTTTACCCAAATCTCTTCAATAGGATCGACTGAATCCAAGGTGTTGTCGTTTGCTTCCTGTTCTGTTGATAGATACGCGATGGAGTCAGCGATTAAGCTGCGCAATTGCTCCTCGGAATAATCGCGGATATTGACCATACCTTTTGGGCCAGTCTTTTTTTTCGGCAGGTGCCCCGCATAGACAAAGCCATTTCCATTTGGGTGAAGGTGATTTACCACAATCTTTTTGTCATGTAGACTTCCCTCAAAATGATAGTTTAAGCGTCCTAATGAGACCTCTTTTTTTGTTAGTTCTGGGAACGATTCAATAATCGCTTTTTTTTGTTCAAAAGTTAGCATGCAATCCTCCGTGGTTCTATATCTTCAAGATATACTATACATATCAAGAAAAAGTATACCATAAGCTTCCTGTGGATGAAATCATAGAGAAAAGGAAGCCTGCCTCTCTTTGATGAGACACGCTTCCCATGAACAACGCTTAAGCAATAGGGGGGAGCATTTTAGAATCCTTAACCATAGAGGAGCTGCAGATCGGACAAACCGGTATTTCGTCAAAGGATAAATTTTCTCTCATCCAGCAGATGCAATCATCTTTGGTACATGCCCAGATTGAGGTTTCCACATCTTCTACCGGCTCTTCTTGTTTGCGAGAATAGTACATTGCAAAACACCTCCAAGCTTCATTTCGAAACTCTATGCTGTTTATCCTAAACCTTCCAGAGGTCTTTTTATTCAGAAATGAAGAAAGAAGTACAAGTCTTACTACGTTGAAAAGTTAGGCAACAAGGCAAAACGTTTTTTCTGACAGGAAGCTTATTTTTTTACAAGATAGAATTAGAGTAGTAGAATGGAGTATGGCAATGCAGGATTAGACATAGAATGACATGCAGGAAGGTGATTGTTAGTGACGTATCCGTCAGAGATTGAAAAACGTAAATCAGAGCATATTGAGATTTGTTTACATAAAGAGGTATCTAATCGACTGACCACAGGTCTAGAGCAATATCATTTTTTACATGCGGCCCTTCCAGAGATTCATTTTGCTGATGTTTCGTTACATACGACTTTTTTAGGAAAACATATGGGAACCCCTTTCCTTGTAAGCTCTATGACAGGTGGGACGAAGAATGCTCAGCAAATAAATACCAAGCTTGCGATTGCGGCAGAGGCTAGAGGCTGGGCTATGGGGCTTGGCTCTGTACGTGCGGCATTAGAAAGCGAAGAGCTTGCTCGAACTTTTAAAGTCAGAGAATATGCCCCGTCTATTCCAATCATCGCAAATCTAGGGGCTGTTCAACTAAATTATGGCTATACCGTAAAGGAATGTCTTCGCTGTGTAGAGCTTGTTGAAGCTGATGCACTGGTATTACACGTAAATAGTATGCAGGAGATTTTTCAACCTGAGGGTGATCAGGATTTTAGGCATCTTTTGCCCAAAATTGAGCAGGTTTGTAAGGCAAGTCAAATTCCCATCGGAGTAAAAGAAGTAGGCTTTGGGATCGATTCACAAACAGCTAGACGGCTTGTGGATGCTGGAGTTTCCTTTATTGATGTAGCAGGAGCAGGTGGAACCTCTTGGATTGAGGTGGAAAAGCATCGATCTCATGAACCCATGAAGCAAATGGCCGCAGAAGCATTTCGAGATTGGGGGATTCCAACATCTATTTCTTTACAAACCATTCGAGAAGAGCTTCCTTTCTTCCCTTTAATCGGAAGTGGAGGAATTTATAACGGAGTCGAAGCGGCGAAAGCGATTGCTTTGGGAGCAGATTTGGTTGGATTGGGTCGTGCGTTACTTGAAGCGGCTACAACATCAGTTGAGGAGGTTGTAGCACTTATGGAGCGAGTAGAGTTTGAGTGCCGTGCAGCGATGTTTGGAATAGGTGTAGCAACAATTGAAGGTCTGTCAGCTACAGATCGCCTCTTGTCAAAGGCTGAAGCAAAAATAAATCGAAGTTAAACGATGAAAAATGAATTGACCAAGACGAGGTCTTCTGTTATTTTATTTGGTTGTATTCATTTAACTTGTTTCGGCAGATTGTGACAGCATGAGAGGGGAGTACGACCGTGTTATCCAAAATGTTATCCACCTATCCTCGAACCTTATGGATTTTGGCGATTGGGGCCATTATTAATGTAACGGGGATGTCTTTTATATGGCCGCTAAATAATATTTATATCACTCAAATATTGGGTAAACCAGCAACGGTAGCTGGACTCGTCCTGATGCTCCATGCTGGCATGGGAATTATCGGGAGTATGGCAGGTGGCATTCTGCATGACAAGATAGGCGGCATAAAAACCATTTTTGCTGGGGTGCTTATCTCGGCTGCCTGTGTTACCTCACTCGCTTTTTTTCGCGTATGGCCATTTTATGTTTGTATGATGGGCGTACTTGGCTTTAGCAATAGCATGGTGTTCCCGGTCCTCAATGCAATGGCCGGAAGTATTTGGCCTGAGGGGGGACGACGCGCATTTAACTTGTTATATTTGTCGCAAAATTTAGGTGTAGCGGTTGGCTCTGCGCTGGGTGGAGTGGTTGCTAGTGTATCGTTTATGTTTGTTTTTTTAGTAAATGGTGCAACTAATTTGATCTTTTTAGCTGTTATTGGCTTCGGCCTAGATTTAAAGAAGATTGCGGCAGAGACTGCTGCTAGAAATCTGCAAAGAAAGACTGAGAAAGCTACTAATAAGGCTTCCAAGAATGAGACCTCTATCTGGAAAACACCATCAGGTCTATCCTTATTAATTCTGTGTTTAGGCTTTGCGATAACCTGGATTCCTTATGTGCAATGGTCAACCAATCTATCCTCTTACATGACAAAATTAGGATACTCATTATCTCAATATAGTTTATTGTGGACGATTAACGGAGCATTGATCATTTTAGCCCAGCCGTTGTGCGCTTACGTCACACGTCATTATTTATCTAATCTTTGTTCTCAAATGATCGGTGGATTGTTTATCTTTGTTTGTGGAATGGGTGTTTTAGCATTTGATCAGGCGTATAGTCATTTTGTGTGCGGTATGATAATTGTGACTTTAGGAGAAATGCTCTTATGGCCAGCAGTGCCAGCCGCGGCGGCAGAGCTTTCGATTACCGGTAAAGAGGGATTATTCCAAGGGGCTGTGAGTGGCGCTGCGACTGCCGGGCGGATGATTGGTCCATTCATCGGGGGGCTTTTATACGAAAGCTTTTCACCAGTCTTTATGCTGTACGTGATGATTGCTATTTGTGTATTACCTCTGCTTTGTTATGTATGTTATGATCGCCCGTTATACGGCAGTCTTAGAGATCGAATATAATCAATAAAGGAAACATGAATATGACGAAAATAGGCTGTTTCGTGCTAGGAAGAACCCGGCAGGAAGCAGCCTGTTTTTATATCATTAGGATAGAGACCAAAATTACGGATAGAGCAAATGCTTCTAAGAGTTTTCTACATTGTGTGAACGATATGCTCAGGACTCTTGAGGGGAACTTAATTTTATCTGTGCTTTTTCAGGAATGCCCGCTGGAGTTATCTCCGTCCAGCCTTTTCCATTTAACCCCTTCGCATAAACCTCTAAATATGCACCTTTACGCAGGTTTTTAGAAGCAATCATAATAAAGGTATTTTGGTGACCTTCATCATCATACCCTACAAATTGATATTCCCACTGTGTATCGCTTAGTTTTTTACCGTCCGTTTGCACTATCGTATAGTAAGGCTTGACTGGAATAATAGGGTTGAGGCGATCAAGCATAACCGATTGACCTTTCAAGGCAAATAGAACGAAGAGTATACCAGCTACAATGGCTGCTAGAATGATTGCAAATTTGTTGATAGACACAAAATACCTCCTAAGCTTTCCTAGTAGTGTTGCGTACAAGTCTACTAGGTTAATGAATATAACAAAATGCATCAAGCTTACAAGCAGCTTACACTTCTGTAAGAAAGAGCTGTTCGTATAGTGTAGAAGTAAATGGATAAAATAAAGAAGATTTCCAATAAGTGGAGGGGCAAGTGTGGAGATAACAACCAAGCCTATTGTTGTTGTAAGTAAATGTTTAGAGTTTGCAGAGTGCCGGTACAATGGAGATGTGCTTTCAGATCAAACCGTTCGAAGCTTGACTCCCTTTGTAACCTTTATACCTGTATGTCCCGAAATAGAGATTGGCCTGGGTATCCCCCGTGAAACGATTCGAATCATCAAAGAAGGCGAACAGCATCTGCTCGTCCAGCCTTCAACACGAGCAGATCTTAGTCAGCAGATGAATAGTTTTGCCGATGCTTTTTTACAAAATGTAGGAGAAGTGGATGGTTTTATTCTGAAAAGTCGCTCTCCAAGCTGCAGTGTAAAAGATGTCAAAGTATATAGTGGATGGGAAAAAGCACCCGTTGTAGAAAGCGCTCCTGGTTTCTTTGGTGCGAAGGTAAACACGTATTTTCCTTATGCGGCTATAGAAGAAGAGGGCAGGCTAAAGAACTTTACCATTCGAGAGCATTTCTTTACAAAGCTGTTCACACTAGCGTATTTTCGCCAATTGAGCTCGGACCCTACTATCCGAAATCTAATTCAATTTCATGCTGAGAATAAATATTTATTTATGGCATACAATCAAAAGCTTACAAAAGAATTAGGTAAGATTGTTGCAAATCATGAGAAAAAAGAGAAGCAACAGGTCTGGAACGAGTATGCTGCCCTTTTACCTAACATGTTTAAGCGTGCAGCCCGATATACCTCCAATATTAATGTTTGTGAACATATTATGGGCCATTTTAGTACAAGGCTTTCTACAAGGGAAAAGGATCACTTTAAGCATTTATTGCATCGGTATCGAGAACGAAAATTGCCGCTGAGTAGTATGACCAGTCTGTTGAAATCGTGGGTATTTCGATATGAACAAGAATATTTGTTACAGCAACGCTTTTTTGAACCTTATCCTGAGGAGTTAATTGATTTGGGGGATTCCGGGAAGGGACGAGATTATTAGGAAGAATGCTTTTGCAAGGCGCTCAACAGGTGGTAAAGCCATAGGATAAGGAATTTCAAACAATTTTTGCACTGACAAATAAACGGACAGCAAACCGAGGATATGCCATGGTGTTTGATGAAAGTAATGAAGCTGCCGCCAAGAATGTCAAGGAAGGTATTGCTATTGAAATTACATATGAACAAGCAAACATAGCATGCCTGCCTTTGTAGGTACAGAGAATAAACAATATATCAATGCAAAAAGCCGTTTTCCTGTTCTATAAGGAGAATCGGCTTTTCGCCTTTTTCTGGATAGTAAAAAAATCAATTCCATGAAATAATAGATTACTAACTACTGCATACGATTTCATCTAAATAGAGGAGATTTGGTGTTATGGACAGTTATAAAAAACAGAAACAGGTTGCTGACTTACACGTACAGATAAAAGAGCAGAGAATTGACAGTAGGTTGCGACAATTAGGTGAGATTGGTATGACACCGGAACAGGGTGTTACTAGATTAGCATTGACGGCTGAGGATATGGTGGCACAACGTATGGTTTCCGGCTGGATGAAAGAAGCGGGAATGTGCGTTCGCAAGGATTGCTTCGGGAATGTAATTGGAAGGAAAGAAGGAAATAATCCATATGCGCCTGTTGTAATGCTTGGTTCTCATATCGATTCGGTTCCTAATGGTGGTAGATTCGATGGCACGGTTGGAGTCATTGGGGGAATAGAGGTTGTTCAGGTTTTACATGAAAATAATATTTTGCATGAACACCCGATTGAAGTAGTTGCTTTTTGCGACGAAGAAGGAGTTCGTTTTTCAGATGGTTTTTTTGGGAGTAGAGGGATGTGCGGTAAGCTTATCCCAGAGGATATGGTGAGACGCGATAATCGGGGTGTAACTAGAATAGAAGCTCTCCAGCAGTGTGGCTTTCCTCCTGTAACAGATGCATCAAATATACGGAATTCTGAGGAGATCAAGGCATATTTAGAGCTACATATTGAACAGGGTCCATATTTACAAGCAGTGAACGAGCCGGTTGGAATTGTTACCAGTATCATGGGTGTGAAATTATTGACCATCAAATTAATAGGGAAGTCAGGTCATGCAGGTACAGTACCGATGAGCATGCGCAACGACCCGATCATGGCAGCGGCCGAAGCCATTTTAGGAATAGAAAAAATATGTGGCTCTGATCGTAGCAAGCCTACGGTGGGTACTGTGGGTACTTTTGAGGTAGAACCTGGTGCTTGCAATGTTATTCCGGGTTCTGTTTCATTTACAGTTGATATTCGAGATATAGATGAAACACGGTTGTTGCAGATCTTAACAGATATAGATGCCCTTCTCTCAGAAATATCCTTGCGACGCGGGCTAACGTATCAGCTAGAGAATACGCTGGCGATCAAAAAGGCAGATGCTGCGACTGAACTTGTACAGATGTTTCGTCAAATCGGCCTGAGAAGACAGAACGAATTGCCGCTGATGCATAGTGGGGCAGGTCATGATGCGATGATTTTGTCTGAGGTAACGCAAATGGGGATGCTATTTGTTCGTTGTAAGGATGGGATTAGTCATCATCCTGACGAGTGGTCCCATGCTTCAGATATTTGTATTGGCGTAGAGTATCTGTACGAGGCGGTTTGTCGATTAGCTACCTAATCATGAATGCGAGACAAGAGGTGTAGTGGTGAAAGGGGCATAATTCATGGAAAGCGTAGAGGAATTGCAACAGCAGTTTCGGAGCATTGAGATATGGGAACAAGAGCAGAAAGATCTATGGTTCTGGGAAAAAATAGGTCGCCTTCCGTTTGTATACTTAGATCGAGCTGTCCCGAAGTCTTTAAAAGAAAAGGTGGGTGATTTGTTAAACGAATTGGGGGCCTATATCCAGACAGGCGGGAAATATCTAATCAGGAATCAAGATGTTTGGAGCCGTTTTAGCAACCCACCACATACACTTGAACAAGTGCAAATGAGATCGTTGCAGGAGATGGATCAGGTAGCGCTTCAATTAGCGGAATCGCGTACGAATGTTGCAATGCTTCAAGGGGCTACCACAGGCTTTGGCGGTATGTTTACACTTGCGATAGATATACCAGTTATCATAGGGCTCTCCTTAAAAGTATTGCAGGAGATGGCACTTACATATGGTTTTGATCCGCATGATAAGGTGGAGCGTATTTTTATCATCAAATGTTTGCAATTTACCTCGGCAGATGTTGTTGGCAAAAAGGCTATTTTAGCAGAGCTATCCGCCTTTGATGAGGGAGAAAAACATCAAGAAATCATTGCTCAGCTACAAGGCTGGCGTGAGGTGAGCTTGACATACATGGATAGTATGGCGTGGAAGAAGCTATTTCAGCTAATCCCGATCGTAGGCATGTTTTTTGGTGCATTTACGAATCGTACACAGATTGCGGACATAGCAATGACGGGGCAGATGCTCTACAAGAAAAGAAGAATCCTACAGAGACTAGCAGAACAAAACGGCGAGAAGCTATAATCAATGAAAGAATGATATCAAGCAGCAGGTAAGTCATCGAAAATCAGCTTTACAAGTGATAAAACGTTCGTTATACTATGGAAAAGTTTACTAAAGGAGGTGCAGGTACATGTCAGGAGCTGTTCAAGCGTGGTTTGTGGTAGAAATGTCCAGTCAAACACATGATTTCGTTAACAACGGGAGAAGTCTGTCCATTTTTCAATCTACTAATAAAACCGAACAGTTTCCTTTAACGCGTACCATGCATACATAACCTCTCTTTCACTTTTTCATAATCCTGATTGGATTTAGTAGAAGGAAAAACGATGCTGCAGGTGGTAGGTGCCTGTGGCTTTTTGTGTTTTCAAAAAAATGTGTAGGGGCCAAATGGCATGAAATGATTCATGGGGTATGCTATCGCTTGTGTAACGCATGAGAGGGACTGATTTCCAAGGAGGAAATGAGATCATGATCGTTCTTGCTGCTAACTCTCTTTCAAAATCATTCGGAGCTACTATGGTAATAACCGAGATTACTTGCGAAGTGAACCGTATGTCAAGAATAGGGATTGTAGGCCCAAATGGTGCTGGAAAAAGCACACTTTGCAACTTATTACTAGGCTTGGATTCTCCAGATTCAGGAACTGTTTTTCGAGCGAAGGATGCTACATTTGCCTATTTACCACAACAACCTGTGTATCCGCTGGAGTGGACGGGGCGTCATGTTATTGAAAGTGCCTTTGCTAAGGTGCAGGAAATAGAAATATCTATACAAGCGTGCCAAGAGCTTATGTCGAATATCGATGAATATCAAAAATTATCAACTGAGGAACAGGAAAAGTTATTATTTCGTTATCAACAATTGCAGGATAGCTTTGAGCAATTAGACGGTTATATGGTGGAAGCGAGGATTCAAAAGGTAGTAGATGGTCTGCGATTGTCCTCGTCGCTACTTGAGACTCCTTTTTCTTTGCTTAGTGGGGGAGAAAAAACCAAGATTGGCTTGGCAAAAATGTTATGCGAAAAAAGTGATGTTCTCCTTCTAGATGAACCTACGAACCATTTGGATGTAGAATCAATGGAATGGTTAGAGCAATTCTTACGTGAATATCCTGGGACTATTTTACTCATTTCTCATGATCGTTATTTCTTGGATGCAGTGGCCAAAAGTATATGGGAAGTGGATAGTGGAGAGTTGCAAACATATCAAGGGAATTATAGTCAATATGTACAGGAAAAGGAGGAGCGTCTCCTACGGCAATTCGCGGATTATCAAGAACAGCAAAAGAAAATCAAGAAAATGAAAGAAGCAATTAAGCGGCTAAGAGAATGGGGAAACCAAGCGAATCCTCCCAATGATTCCTTTCATCGCCGAGCCAAAAGTATGGAGAAGGCTTTGGAACGTATGGAAAAAATCGAACGTCCGCGTCTTGAAGCTGACAAAATGGATTTGTTTTTTCGCAGGGCAGATAGAAGCGGTCAAGACGTAATAAGAATGAATGATGTGACGAAATCCTTTGGGAATGTGTGTCTCTTACAAGAAGCGGATTTTACTTTGCGATATGGGGAGCGGAAAGCTTTGCTTGGTTCCAATGGCAGCGGAAAATCTACGCTCCTTAAAATGATTTTAGGGGAGCTAGAACCGGATGCAGGTACGATAGCACTTGGAAGCCAAGTAAAGATCGGTTATTTATCACAACAGGCTTTAGAAGGAGATCCCAATCGGCGTGTGATTGATGCGTTTCGAGAGATCGCCATTGTAACAGAAGCACAAGCACGGCATATTCTGGCAGGTTTTTTGTTTTATGGAGAGCAAGTTTTTAAAAAAGTGGGTCAGCTCAGTGGTGGGGAGAGGATGCGACTAAGGCTGGCACAGTTAATGCATCAAGACATCAATTTATTTATACTAGATGAGCCTACAAACCATTTAGATATTGAAGCGAGAGAAACAGTAGAGGCGGCCCTGCTTCATTATCAAGGTTCACTTCTCGTCGTATCTCATGATCGGTATTTCTTGCAAAAAATGGTAGATGGCGTCTGCTGGATTGATAATCAGCGTCTAATCCATTATGAAGGAACTTATGAGGAAGCGAGAGAAAAGCGCAGAAAGCACCAATTCGTTCACAATCATACAATAGGAGTGGATAAGCAAAAAGACAGGATTGTAAAAGGGATACAAGACAAAACGCAGAGTCATACTGATCGGGAACAAAAGGGACGATGTGACCAGACTGAAACGGTAGATATGGTACTTCAAACAAATCAAACAGAGAATGAGAAGTTGGTACAATGCAATTCTCTCCCTAAAGCGAAAGTTTCTAAAGTGAATGCATATAAGCTTCAGCAATTGGAAGCAGAGATCGCTCGAAAAGAGGAGCAATGTATGGAGTGGCAGCGAGAAATGGAGCAAGCTAAGGATGACTATGTTCAGTTAGTTCACTACCAGAATCAACTAGAAGCACAAGAACAAGAGATCAAACAGCTCTATGAAACGTGGTACGCCATGCAAGGGGAAGAATAGATTGAACCCAGCATAGTACGTAAATAGGAGTAGGCAGCTATCTTTCAATGAGAAGGATGCTGCCTGTTTTTTTGTATGTCTTAGCATAACGGGAGGATCGTGTAACGAATAAGATTGGGTGTAGCTTTGATGTTGTAGGTATTTCCATGTAACGAAGAAGGGCGTTTCCTTACAATTTACTGGTTGTTCGATTGACTGCTTGACTCAACGCATCATCGAGTACATGGGCGTATTGCATCGTCGTATCTATTTTGGAATGTCCTAATTGAGCTTGAAGCTGATGAGGATCAGGGTTTAAGCGCAAAAATTGGGTAGCAAAGCTGTGACGTAATTTATGTACAGAGATGTCTGGCATTCCGAATGCACTTCCATATTTTTTTACTAATTTTTGAACGGAACGTAGATCGATGCGGTGTCCGATTGGATTCGTAGGCGATACCGTGAGAAATAAAGCGTCCTCATGAGCAGGCGGCTGATACTTTTGGCGTGTATTCAAATAACGAAGCAAATATTCCTTACCCCAATCACTGAAGAATGGAGCATCCTCTTTTTTGCCTTTTCGAATCATTAAGACCTGATTTTTTTCCAAGACCACATTTTGAAGGTTCAAATTAACAATTTCAGAGACACGGAATCCGCCAGAAAGGATTAGTGCGATAATGGCTACATCGCGATCCCGATTTCGATAGTGAAAATGTAGCTTTTTCTTGGTATCACAAAAATCTAAGTAGCCATGATATACAAAATCGACAAACTTTTGGATTTGGTCATCTATTAAAATCTTAGAGCGGATAGCGTTTGCACGAGCAAGCGGTGTAACCTCTTCTACATGTAACTCAATTTTTGCCATGACGTTTCGCTTCAAGTAAGATTCGCCGTGTTCATCCTCTGAGAGGGCAGATAAATAGTAAAACAGGGATTTTAAACTTGAAAGCTTGCGAGATATTGTCAAATCACTGTATTCCTTTTTTGCACTTTTAGTGGGTTTTGTTAATAGCAGCGAACGCTCAAATAAGTGAGAGTCCTGTAAGTAGAGAAGATAGGCTTCGACGGTTTCTTTACGTAGTCCCCCTAATTCATCGAGTGTAATTTCGCTCATTTCCTGGGCGGTGGAAAGTCCCTCTGCCATTAGCCAACGAAAAAAGAACTCAAAATCACGTAGGTAGCCGAGTAAAGTGGAGACCGAAGCGCGCTTTGATCTTTTGTGATCCACATATTTTTCAACAAACCAAGGAAAAGAAGGGATTTTCTCAAGGAGTTGCAAGGAATCCCGTTGTTTTGTAATAGACATGAGAATGACCACCATCCTTTGCTCAACTTCGTCTATTAAAATAAATACATATAAACATGTTATCAAAATGACTTTATACTGGTACAATGATATATCTGTAAGGGATGTAGATAGCTTACTTAAGTATAGAACATTCGTTCTTATGAAACAAGCTAAATATGGTTAATTGTGTTAGCCGCTACGCCTGGTTGTCGAGGTCTAGTTATGAGTTTCCCAGTAATAGTTACGTTACTAGGAATGCGGTAACAGTCTAAGCTGATGCTCTGTTATACAAGAATAGGAGTGTAATTATGAGCAGGAAAAACATATAAAAGAGGCAGTTTTGCATGAAATCTAGCTTGTTTTTCTGTCTATTTATGAGTCGAGTTGTATTTTTAACTCGTAGGCATTTTGTATCTTGCTCTTTTGATAGAAACATTGTATGCTAGGTGACAAGACTACATTTAGTGTCTCATATGAATGTTATATACTACATACTGATAAAAAGTTACTTTACCGCCGAGAATTAGGTGTCATTTTGCGACTTAATAGGGAATCTGGTGAAATTCCAGAGCTGTCCCCGCAACTGTAAGTGTGGATGAAATGAGCAAAACCACTGTATAAGCATGTCTCAGGCGACTTATATGGGAAGGGCTCAAAGTAAAGTGAAACACAAGTCAGTAGACCTGCCCATTCTCTTAGTTTCGCATCTTCGGGGAGTGGGAAGTTGAAACGGTACGGGGATTAAATAGTAGCGGCTATTTGCTTTGCTATTTTTTCTTTGTTGTGCCGTTTTAAAGCTCACCCATGAAGGGATGAGCTTTTTATGTTGGCAAAAAGCGGCATTTATCAGCAGTCAGCTTGGCTACCATCTTATGTCCTTTATACATGAAAGGGGGGTGTATCGATGCTGATCGTATATGATTCCAAAACAGGAAATGTGAAACGCTTTGTCCAAAAACTAGATTTTCGCTGTATACAAATTTCCGATGATATCGTCATAAACGAACCTTTCATTCTGATTACATATACAACGGGATTTGGACAAGTTCCTGAAACGACACGACAATTTCTAACGCAACACTCTCAATGGATGAAGGGAGTTGCAACTAGCGGGAACATGAATTGGGGGACTCGCTACGGACTTGCAGCTGACCAGATAGCCGAACAATACAATGTACCATTGGTCATGAAATTTGAATTGAGCGGTACCAAACGAGATGTAGAAACTTTTAAGCAGGAGGTATTTCACTTTGTCCACGCAACTACCACAATGGATCACGTTGAACAACGAAATTATGGTGAAGAAAGACGGGAAATTTCAGTTTCATAAAGATTTAGAGGCAGCGAAGAGCTATTTCGTTGATTTCGTAAATCAGAATACGGTCTTTTTCCATAACTTACGTGAGAAGATTAACTACTTAATTGAAAATGACTACTATGAAGCTGAAGTGTTTGAAGGCTATGAATTTGCCGATATCGAACGGGTCTATCGCTATGTATATGATAAAAAATTCCGCTTCCCATCCTTCATGAGTGCATTCAAGTTTTATAATAATTATGCGATGAAAACGAACGATGGAAGCAAATTCCTTGAACGTTACGAGGATCGAATTGCTGTAGTTTCCTTGTTCCTAGCAAAAGGGGATAGCGAAAAAGCATTGCAATATGCAGACCTGTTAATCTCACAAGAATATCAGCCTGCTACTCCTACCTTCTTGAATGCAGGTAAAAAACGTCGCGGGGAGCTAGTTAGCTGTTTCTTGCTTGAGGTAGATGATTCAATGAATTCGATTGGGTTCTCTATTAATTCCGCTTTGCAACTAAGCAAAATTGGCGGCGGTGTAAGCTTGAACCTGAGCAAAATCCGTGCCGCTGGCGAGCAAATCAAAGGACTAGATGGTAAAGCAAGTGGGGTTCTTCCTGTAATGAAGCTGTTTGAGGATGCGTTCTCATATGCAAATCAGCTTGGTCAACGCGATGGTAGTGGGGTTGTTTATCTCAATATTTTCCATGCCGACATTCAAGAATTTTTAGATACCAAAAAAATAAACAGCGATGAGAAAATCAGAATTAAAACCTTATCACTTGGCGTTGTTACACCTAATAAATTCTTTGAGCTAGTAGAAAAAGATAAAGACATGTACTTATTCTATCCTCATACTGTGTTCAAAGAGTACGGGCAGCACTTAGACGATATGGACATCACCAGCATGTACGACGAGCTGGTCAATAACCCGCGTGTACGTAAGAAAAAAATCGGCGCACGTGATCTGATCATGAAATTAGCTCAAATCCAGATGGAATCTGGTTACCCATATATTATGTATGTTGATAATGTTAATGAATATCACGCATTAAAAGAGATTGGCCGAGTTAAATTTTCTAATCTGTGCAGTGAAATCGCTCAGCTTAGTGAAGTTTCCACCATTAATGATTATGGGGTGGAGGATGTTATTAACCGCGATATCTCGTGCAACCTTGGCTCGCTTAACATTGTAAATGTAATGGCGAATAAGAGAATGCGAGACACGATTCATCTAGCAATGGATGCTCTGACAGAGGTGAGTGACCGTACAAATATTTCGATCGTTCCATCTGTGGCAAAGGCAAACCGAGAGCTTCATTCTGTTGGCTTGGGAGCTATGAATCTACACGGATACTTGGCTAAAAATAAGATTCCTTATGAGTCAAAAGAAGCGATTGACTTCTCGCGTACATTCTTTATGATCTTAAATTTTTATTCATTAGAACGTTCTATGCTAATTGCAAAAGAGCGAGGAATTACTTTCCAAGATTTCGAGCACAGTGAATATGCATCCGGTAGCTATTTCGAACGTTATCAGCAGCACGATTATTCACCAAAAACCGAAAAGGTTCAGCAATTGTTCGAAGGTCACCATATTCCTACGAAGGAAGATTGGGCTCGCTTGCAGGATGAGGTACAAACCCACGGACTTTACCATGCCTATCGTTTGGCAATTGCTCCAACGGGCTCGATCTCTTATCTACAGTCCTCTACGGCATCTATTGCACCTATTACACAGCGTATCGAGGAACGCGAATATGGTGATTCCAAAACGATTTATCCGATGCCGTTCTTAGATGATGACAATTTCTTCTACTACAAAGAAGCATATGACATGAACATGTTTAATGTGATTGATCTCGTAGCAGAAGTTCAGGTGCATATCGACCAGGCGATTTCTACTATTCTGTATGTAAAAGATGACGCAACCACACGGGATTTGGCTATGTATTATATCTATGCTCAGAAAAAGGGCTTAAAGACGCTGTATTATACCCGTACAAAGAAAAAAACCATTGAGGAATGCGTTAGTTGCAGCGTATAAGAGAGGAGCATCGCAATGTCTAAATTTGAAGCAGTCAACTGGAATGAACCGGAAACCCAGTATACCGAGATGCTATGGACGCAAAATACATCTCAGTTCTGGCTAGATACAGAGATTCCAATTTCGAAGGATTTAAAGTCATGGACGAATCTAACGGACAATGAACGGGATACGTACATGAAGGTATTAGGTGGGCTAACCTTGCTTGATACAGAACAAGGAAATGTTGGCATGCCCATGATTGCCCAGCATGTTAAAGAGAAGCAAAAGAAAGCAATTCTAATTTTCCAGGCAGCGATGGAAGAGATTCACGCGAAGAGCTACAGCACTATTTTTACAACAGTAGCAAGTTCTGAGCGGATTCATGAAATTTTCCAGTGGGTAAAAGAAGATAAACATCTGCAGTATAAAACAGAAGTTATTGATGAAATCTACAGAGGTATCAAAGATGGCGACGATATGAGCCTGTATAAAGCGATGGTAGCTTCCGTATTTTTAGAGAGCTTCCTGTTTTATTCCGGATTCTTCTATCCACTATTTTTAGCAGGTCAAGGGAAAATGGTTGCCAGCGGTGAAATTATCAAGCTAATTATCCGTGATGAAAGTGTGCATGGTGTATTTGTCGGCTTGCTAGCCCAAGAGGTTTTTGCTAGATTAACAGAGGCTGAGCAGGAGCAAGCAACAGTGTTTGTTGATGAACTTCTCCAAGCTCTATACAAAAATGAATTAGAATATACCGAGACACTCTATGATTCCATTGGGTTAACACATGAAGTGAAAAAGTATATTCGTTATAATGCAAATAAAGCTCTAATGAACCTAGGGCTCGAACCGATTTTTGATGAGGAAGAAGTTCACCCTGTTGTATTAAACGGGATTCGTACAGAAACGAGCACGCATGACTTCTTTTCCACAAAAGGAAGCGGTTATCAAAAAGGGAAAGTGGAGCCGCTCCATGATCAAGACTTTGATTTCTTGAACGAGCGCGTAAAGGATACCTCATTCTAATAAGAGATGCTAATAGCGGCCAGCGAGCCCTGCATACAAGCGACAACCAAATTATGTAGTTTGTAAAAGGAAAGCTAACGAAAAGGACCGTGGTTGGGATAAAGCCCAGCTACGGTCCTTTTGTATAATTTGGAAGTGTAAATAGATTGAAAATTCGGTTGAATGTACAAGCTGTATGCGATATATTACATATTGAATAAGGAGGGAAGACATGCCAATTCCTAGTAATTACGTAGCACCTATTCGAGTGTCAGCCAAAGACCATGCCTTCTCTCACATTCAAAGATGGATCATAGATGGGACACTAGAGCCAGGAGAAAAATTGGTGGACATTCAACTGGCGGAAGCATTAAACGTGAGTAGAACACCTGTAAGAGAAGCTCTTCAATTACTTGAAGTACAGGGATTGGTCCATATGCAACCAGGGAAAGAGACGAGAGTGACCAGTCTTGAGAAGGAAGATATCTTAAAAATTTATCCTACACTTGCAACATTACATGCACTGGCAGCCGAATTTGCTTCTGTGCACATCTTGCCTCAGCATATCGAACAATTGCAAGAATGGAACGAAAAATTTGCAGGAGCGATTGCCAGAGAACAGCCTTTCCAAGCGATGGAGTATGACGAGCAATTCCATAATCTAATAACAGATGTTGCCGATAATCCGTATTTGAGCAAGTTTCATGTTTCTTTGCAAAATCATATTCGTCGCTTTAAATATGTATTTTTGAAGCAGCCGTGTGAAATGAATCAGGCTTCCATTCATGAACATGAGGACATTATTCTTGCGATACAAACTGGGGATAAAGAAAAGCTTGAAACAAGCATTAAGCAAAATATACTCAGGCCTATGCGAGAAATATATGCACTTATGCAGCAAATATAGATAGAGAAATCACAGGGGGGCTTTATGATGGGATTTGTGGAGAGAGTCAGTTCGTTTGCAGGCAAGACATTTACCGTGTGGGTTCTGTTATTTTCTGTAATTGCTTATATATTTCCTAAGCATTTTACATGGATTGGGGCTTATATAATACCATTGCTTGGCATCGTGATGTTCGGTATGGGCTTAACGATTTCAGCGTCAGATTTTAAAGAGGTATTTCGCCGTCCAAAAGATGTGACGTTAGGTGTCATTGGCCATTATCTTGTGATGCCGCTATTGGCATTTATCTTAGCTTATGTCTTAGATTTGCCACCAGAAATTGCAGTTGGTGTTATTCTGGTAGGGTGCTGTCCAAGCGGTACTGCTTCTAATGTGATGGTATTTTTATCAAAAGGAGACGTAGCTCTTGCTGTAGCGATCGCTTCTGTATCTACGCTACTTGCACCTATTGTTACACCGTTTTTAATTTTGCTACTTGCAAGTAAATGGGTCGATATAAATATCTGGTCCTTATTTTATTCCATCATTCAGGTGGTTATCATTCCACTCATTCTAGGGCTCTTGGTGAAAAAGTGTTTTGCAAGACAGGCAGCCGCAAGCGTGAAAGCATTACCGCTAGTATCGGTAGTTGCCATAGTGATGATTATCTGCGGTGTAGTAGCTGGGAATCAGGAGAAACTAGCTTCAGCGGGATTGATGATTTTTGCTGTCGTCGTCCTTCATAATGTCCTTGGTTTTCTGTTGGGCTTCCTGTTTGCCCGTCTTTGCGGAATGGATCTAGCCAAACAAAAGGCTGTCGCTATGGAGGTAGGTATGCAGAACTCTGGGCTGGGAGTCGCAATTGCAACCGCACATTTTTCTCCTTTAGCAGCAGTACCAAGTGCTATTTTTAGTGTTTGGCATAATATTTCTGGGTCTGTATTGGCGTCTATTTTTAGTAGAATGAGAGAGAAGCATGAAGAGGATATGGACCAAATGACATAAGGGAAAAGAAGAGCCGATTGTTACCTCAAAAAGGATCGATCAGGCTCTTTTTTTGTTATTTTTCAATTGATGGTGAATAGAGGGGCAGAGAGTAGAGATAGATCGATCTTTTGGAGTTTATCAGGATTTACCACATAAAACAACTGGCGGATTTTATGCGTACTTGGATGCCAAACAAAACTAAATACCCCGATTGGCTTGTCATCCTTTACAATCAGAATGCCTTTTTGATTATTTACATGTACGACGTGTGCTGTTCTTAGAACATAGACTGCTCGCTCCATTGCAGACAATTCTTCCATTAATCTAAGAAGGGCATAACTGAGAGAATCATCTTGGATCACTTTTTCAGAAGGGTCTAGGATTTGACCATGGATAATGGGCTCAGGTAACCAAGCGCCTTGGTAAGCTTCTCTTTTTTTTCTAGCTGATTTCATTTCATTTATGCAACGATTTGTCACCATTTTGCTTAAATAAGATTTTGCATTGGTAATATAAGAAATGTCGGTTCGCTGTAATTGAAGAAAGGTATCTTGAACAATATCCTCAGCATCAGTTAAAGAACCAAGCATCCGATACGCGATAGAAAGTAAATAGGGCTTAAAGGATAAATAAAATTCTTCTACCATTCCGTTCTGTAAGTGTGAATGATACTCCACAAAAACTCCTCCTATGCTGAAAAATACCCTAGATACATGATCTAGGGAATCTCTTTATACATAAAGGTATTTATTTTAAAGCTTTTTTGAAACCCTCACGCCAAGTTGGATGAAGAGGTGTCCAGTCATAATGCGTACGTGCTTTAGCATTTGATGCACCGCGTTCTCCGCGATTGCTCTCTGCTAGGATTGTGGGCTGAGGTGCGCCTATTATAGAGGCATAAGCGGGGAGCCACACAGATCCTGCAACTGGTTCGTTAACTGGACCAGATGGCCAATCAAGTGCTAGGAAAGCCGCTCTAGCCGCATCTTCAACATGAAGGAAGGAGCTTATTCCCTCAGTTCCCATCATTTCTTTTTTATGTACCCGCTCGGTAATCATTCCATCTACATCATACATTCCCATTTATAAAGAATAAAATGGAAACTTGTGAGGCAGACTTCACTCATATGAACAATCGTGAGGGTGAACAGAATGCCAGAACAGTACGGTAAAGTAAGTGAACAGCTGTCAGATAATATTCAACGGCTGAAATCCATTTTCTCTGACGCTCCTGATCTGGTCTACCGGAGTATCGAGTCGCCGCACGCAGATGAAACTATGCTCGTCTATTTCGAAGGCTTAATCGATATGAACTCAATCAATAATGATGTCCTTCGTCCACTTATCGAATCACTGTCAATGACGGAGGGTTCCCTTCCTATTAGCGTGGGCAAAATCGAAACAGAGTCCGATATGGTACAAATTGAAAAGCTACTCCTTGATGGCAAGAGTGTGCTGTTTCTTTCTGGTTCTACGGAAGCTTACATCCTTGATACAAGCGGATGGCCGCAGCGATCGATTGCCGACCCATCGATCGAAACGTCTATTCTAGGCTCACATCAGGGATTCGTCGAAACGGGCTCACAGAATATCGCCCTAATTCGGCGTTATATTCCTAACCGTGAACTTAAAATTAAGCAGGTTAAAGCAGGGGCGCGTTGTCCGGTAAACTTATCTATTATGTATCTACAGGATGTGGCCGCTCCAGAGGTTTTACAGGAGCTTGTTCAACGCATCGAAGGACTGGATATCGACTGCATTATCAATACAGGTGAACTGATAGAGCTAATCGAGGATAGTGCATTTTCTCCGTTCCCTCAGCTATTGGTGACAGAGCGAGCTGACTCTGCTGCTTCTCATATTTTGCAAGGCCGATATGTCGTCATTGTTGACCGTTCGCCGAGTGTGCTTGTCGGACCGGTGTCGTTTGTATCATTCTTTCAAAGCGTAGATGATTATAGCATGCGGTGGATCTATGCTTCCTTCATTCGCTTGCTCCGTTTCTTTGCTTTTTTTGTCGCACTATTTTTACCGGCGATCTACATATCTTTCATTACTTTTAATTATGAGGTCATTCCTATTAAGTTAATTCTGTCAGTCGCAGAATCCAGAGAAAGAGTTCCGTTCCATCCGCTTCTAGAGGCATTCATTATGGAAGTAACACTGGAAATGATGCGAGAGGCAGGAATTCGGCTACCGGCTCCGATCGGACAGACCGTCGGACTTGTTGGCGGTATAATTATCGGGCAGACAGCCGTACAGGCGGGAATTGTCAGCAACATCATGGTTATCGTTGTTGCGTCTACGGCAATTGCATCCTTCATTATGCCTAATTATGATATGGGAACTGCGATTCGCTTCCTGCGTTTTCCGATGATGCTGATTGCTTTTTTATATGGCTTTATTGGCATTGTAAGCGGTGGCATGCTTCTTGTCTCACATTTGACTTCGCTAACATCACTTGGAGTCTCATATGGTACCCCGTTAGCTCCTATCCGTTTTCCCGATCTGAAGGATACATTCGTACGCTTCCCATTGTGGTTGATGAAAAGACGTCCAGCTGGATCTCACCCTAAACAGCTTCGACGGCAAGCTAATAATAAGCCGGGAGGAGGCAATTCATCTTGAGTGGACATAGGAAATACCGCATCAGCTTTATGCAGTACACCTTGTTGATTCACGGTATTCAAGTGGCAACCAGCGTCCTGTCCTTGCCACGTCAGCTTGCGGAGATAGCCTCGACGGATGGCTGGATTGCGCTGGTGCTGTCTTGGCTGGTTAATCTGGTATTAAGCATCATTATGGTTGCTGTAATGGCGCAATACCCGGAAGATACTTTTTTTCAATTGTTGGAACGACTCTTTGGAAAAATCATCAGCAAGCTACTTATTGCGCTGGTTACTTTACATTTCACATTTTCGGCATGGTCTACATTTATCTCAACTATGCTGTATACAAGGGCATGGTTCTTGCCCATGACGTCGATTCCGTTTATTATGCTACTGCTCGTTATTCCTGCCTACATAACAGCGAGGAAGCATATTCTTGCTATTGCTAGATATTGTGAAGTTGTGTTCTTCCTAACAATATGGATGGCTCCTGTATTGCTGATACCACTGCGTGAGGGATATTTCATTCACCTGCTTCCTGTTATCAAGGAAGGCTGGGAACCGATCCTGCAGGCGATGCCGACAACGACGAAAGCCTATCTTGGATTTGAGATTTTATTCATCATCTATCCGTATCTTCGCCGCAAGGATCTGGCAGTCCACGGGATCGTGCTGGGCAATACCTTGACAATGCTTATTTATGTGTTCAGTACACTTGTTTGCTTTATTTTTTTCAGTCCAGAGGAGATTCTGGATTACAATCAACCTGTTTTGAACCTGCTGAAGCTCATCGAATTCCGCTTCTTGGAGAGATTTGACATCATTTTCCTGGCGATCTATCTATTTGTTATTTCGACATCGTTAATTCCATTTATCTATTGCGCCTCCGTCAGCGGAGCAAGTCTATTTGGTACAAAAAACCACGGCCCGTATGCACTCGCAATCTGCATCGGAACAGTCTTGATTACCTCGTGGCTGAAGCCATCTTGGATTGAATCGTTGCGCTGGAATCAGTGGGCAAGCTATCTCGGCCTGATCGTTTCTTATCTCCTGCCCGTTCTACTTTATCTATACATCAAGGTTTACCAGAAGCGGACACCGAGGGAGGCGAGTCGATGATGCGCCAGATATTGATAATCGTAATGATGCTGTTCGCCCTTTCTCCCATCTCGGGCTGTGGCTATACGACGATCGAGAATATGACATTGACACTGGTTATTGGGATTGATCTGGATGATGAAGGGAATTTGGTATTCGGGATCTCAAGTCCGGTCTTCTCGAAAGAAGCGAAAGATAAGGAAGAAGAGTTCGAGGTCCGTGCAACTACCTTGCGACATTCACGCGAAGGCTTCGATAAGCGGGCTTTGGGCTTGACTACGGCAGGCAAGACACAGATCGTGATTATTGGAAAAAAACTCGCCAAGCAAAAGGATTGGTCAATACTACTTGATCCGTTCTATCGAGACCCCAAAAGCACGGCCACGGCCCGTGTTGTCTATTATGACGGTTCCATTGACGAAATAATGCGCTATACGCCTAAAGACAAGCCCCGTTTACCATTGTATTTGTCAAACCTTGTGGAGACAGGTCTGTTTCGAAATGAGACGACCAAAACCACCATACAGGAATTCCATCGTCAATTGAAGGACGATGGCATTACACCAAGCATTACGGCACTTCGCAAGGAACAGGAGCTTCTCTTGGCCGGTACGGCGTTATTGGACAAAGCTTCCCGCGTCAAAATGTTAGTTGATTCAGATGAAGGAAAGATGATTTATATCTTGCGAAAAAAAACAAGGGGAGAATTTCCTTTTACGTTACACCTGCCGAATGCTCCAGGACAAGCCATTGATAAAGTGGATACGAAACGAATTAGCGTCAATCTCCATAGCATCAAGACAACAACGCAAGCTCGATATGAAAGGGACCGCTTCATATTTGATGTGAATGTTCATTCCACTGCTACTATTTCAGAGCGTCTATTCCCATTCAATGTGATGGAATCACCAGAGGAATTGGAGAAAATGATCGAAGAAAATCTGGAACAAAAATTCTCCAAAATGATTCGCAAACTGCAAAAAGCGAAAATTGATCCAGTCGGATTCGGTATGTACGCACGAGCTTATACCTACCCCCAATGGAAAAAGGTGAAAGAGAACTGGCTGGACAACTTCCAGAAATCGAGAGTAAATATTAAGGTGAAAGTAAAAATCATTGGTATGGGGTCTGTCAAATGAGCAACGCTAGATTATATAAATAATCGTACTGTAGACGATTCGCTTGAATACTATTATGGGGCCGTATGTAATGGCAGGGGGACAAGCGGGAATTTGCTCCTATAAGTTGGAGTGGAACAATAAACCGCTGAGCTAATCAATGTCTATGAAAATGGAAGAGTCCAGACTAGCTACTATAAAGAAAAAGAAGCTCTTTTTTTGAAGAGGGCTTCTTTTTTATCCTTTTAAGTGAGTGACTAGGGTGATTGCCTATTGAAAAAAGGTAGATACGTTATGGATTGTTTTAGCACCTGTCATGAGCAGAAAGAGTAACAATCAAGACGATTGATGATTGCAACCCTAAATTTTATATTATTCTAAATTTTCATTTCACTAGTAGATAACTAATGCGTGAAATGTTTTTACAAAAATGAAAAAATATTGAAAATAGTAAATAATTCATAGATCATTTTACAAATATGTGATATTTTGGTATCGAACTAGTTCATTCCATATGAAAGGAAGATAAAAAATGAAAAATTAGTCTCAGTAGTTTCTCTATCTGTTTTTACACTCTATTTCCCCATGGCATCACTTGCTGCACCTATCGAAGTTCAAGCAAAAGTGGCAGCCTTTTCTGAAAAAATTAGTATTTCATACGATGATGGGTATAAAAATACTTTCATTATAGAAACCGATTCAGAAGCGGATTCTGACACTGATGCCAATATTAGTATCGCACTGTATGGGAATAAATATCGTACTGATGCTATAGCACTTCAAGGTAATTTCGAAGCGGGAGATAAGGAAACGTTTTATCTATTTACAGAGAAACCAATGGATGGAAAGGGGTATGGATTATCTTGGGAGAAAGACGAATGGAAGCCAGCTTGGAAAATCAAGTCTGTCACTATTAATGGCACGTACTACAAGATAGATGAATGGATGGGTTTAAAAGGTTCACACGATTCGATTACAAGATAAATGCATGGATGAGTGTAAATGATAAAGGACAAGAGTTGATTGTAAGATGAGTATGTAGCGAAGTAATATTACCGTCCTGGTTCTTAAAGGGTGCCCTTCTGTCAGAGTATACTTTCTAATCATAATTCTTCAGTGCCATTTCTTATTTGAAAAGTTTATGGATACGAGGATCGTACTAAAGACAAGTAAAGTAGAGAATTTTTGAGGAGTATAAATATACACGCATCATAGAATATTTTATTGTTGTTTATGACATAAGTAGGATAAAATATTTAAATTTATAATATTTTAAATAGTCTAAATTAAATAAATAGTTTATTGGAAAATTATTGATATAATGGTAATTTAATATATAATGAACTTATGATTTGAAAAATAGAGTTAAGGAGTAGATGAATTTGAAAAAGCAAGCAATAGCACTGGTTACAATTCTATCACTAGTAGTTGGAGTAAGTTCTGCATATGCCAAAACGTTGCCAACAGAATCAAAAACACTATCCCGGGGCTATAGTGACAAGCATAAAGCACTCGATATTATTCCTAAGAGTGGTACAAAGGCTGGAGATAAAATTATGGCAGCCTATGATGGAAAAGTAGTTCAAGCAGGCTTCCATAGTAGTAAGACAAAGGGTGCAAGCTATGGATATCTAGTTGTCATTGATCATACTGTTGACAAAAAGAAAATCCAAACATGGTATGCTCATCTAGATAAAGAACCACTAGTTTCTACTAACGACAAGCTTAAAGAAGGTGATCAAATTGGAGTAATGGGGACTACTGGTGATTCAACAGGCGTTCATTTACATTTTGAAGTGAGAAGTGGTTCTGGTTTTAATCATTCAAATGAGCGTTTGAACCCATCTGATTATTTCCCAGAATATAAAGTAAAGAAAAGCCTTATTGGAGATTTTGAAGAAATAGAAGATCATGGTGAACTTGATTTAAGTGAAGGAACTTTTTACAGCATTGAGGAGATTAGAGAAATGACCCCTGAACAACGTGAAGAACTAGGGATTCCTCTTGAATAGTTAAAAAATGTATTTTTTGAATTTTTGTAATATAATAAGTGGTGTATGAAACTCAGGTTAGGATTAACCTGAGTTTTTCCATAACAAGAAGTAAGGAGGATAACTTTTGTGAAAAAAATGTTTTTGACGCTTTTCCTTTGCCTATCAATACCAATTAGTGGATGCGGTTCTAGTCAACCTGCTGCCAAGCCAGAAGGGAAGGACGCACAGCCTGTCCCTTCCGCAACAAATCCTACCCCTGAGTCTAAAGAGGGATTTTTAACAAAGGACAATGTTAGCTTAGTCATATCCTTATTAGAACCGTATTCCCCACCAATACTAGATGATCATGTGCTAAAAACGAAGGATGATATCTCCAAGTGGATCTGGTTTAATAAATTACAAACATGGACAGATGATCTTACTAGACTGCTTAGCTCGAACACCAAGCTTGACGAAACAGCGAAGGAAATCATTATTGCCCGACTCAATAAATACTTTGTACCAGAAGAATCGGAGGCTATTTTTGCAACCTTCTTTAGCAAGGAGTCTGATGGGACCTATGCTTCAATCCCCACAGAAAGATTCGGAAGTGGGACAAGTAGCATCGATGAAGATTTAAAAGTTATATTGGACAAAAAGGACTCTAAAATGATTGTAAGGGTAACGGGCACAGAATATGATTACCTAGATCCCAAATCGAAACAGAAAAATAAGGTGGATGTAGAATTTAGTTTAGTTGAAAAGGATAATCACTTTTTAATTACTGGAATTGAACACCACTGATTCATACAACATCCCTTATTTAGGGAGGATAGGTATATAAATAGTGTCCCAGATTGTCTTTATTTCTAATATAGAACGAAACGCCTGAATTTTTGGATTCGGGCGTTTTCTAAAGAATCAATTCAATTAGGGAATGAGTAAAGGTTCTAAGAATAGAATCTTGATTAGGAAAATTAGTAAAAATAGTCAGCGAAACCATTAAACTTTACATATTAATTATTACTGTAAGGCTTTGATTCATTCTGTCTTTCAATTAATAGATTACATGCTATACGCGTAAGGTCATTCATACATGGTGTTCGTTGTAAAAAGGTAAGTTATTCAACTAACGGGCAGTATCGTGCAAATCAATAGACATCAAGTAAGCGGCAGGGAACCGTTCTGTTATGTCGAGCGATTTATAGAGAAGATGTTGACAACTACTAAACCTACAAAATAGTATTGCATTTTTGCGTAAAAATTTAATTTTACGGAGGCCCGATATTATGGAAATTTCAAAGGGAGTAGAAATGCTTCATCTAGATTTTCATGGGAATATTATTCACCCAATTCTTTTGTGGGATCGAGAAATGGCTGTTTTAATAGACACAGGATTCCCTGGGCAAATTGAAGATTTACGCGTGGCTATGGAAAAGATAGGAGTGTCGTTCGACAAACTAAAAGTTGTGATTTTGACGCATCAGGATGTGGATCATATAGGCAGTCTTCCTGAGATTTTGCAGGAGTGTGGTACTAATGTTAAAGTTTATGCGCACGAACTGGATAAGCCGTATATTCAGGGGGAAATACCACTTTTAAAAGACGGGCACCTTGATAATCCCCCGAAAGGCAGAGTGGACGATATCTTGATTGACGGTCAGGAACTGCCGTTTTGTGGCAGGATTCGCGTCATTCATACTCCTGGGCATACTCCCGGGCATATCAGCCTTTATTTAAGGCAAAGTAAGACTCTCATCGCCGGGGATTCGATGTACAGTGTAAATGGGATTCTCGCAGGAATTCATGTCCCGACCACACCGGATATGAATGCAGCTCGTCTCTCTTTAAAAAAGTATGTAGACCTCGACATTGGATCCGTGGTTTGTTACCACGGGGGATTAAGTAATGTAAATGTTAAAGATCAGTTAGTAGGACTTAGCCAAGGATTCTAAGGGTAAGGTTTCAGCGATGATCTTTGGTGAAACGACTTTGTTACGCTAACGGGTTCAATACTTGAATAATGGTAGACAATCAACTTTTTTTTCAACGAACACGTGGTTCAGATGCCCCTTTCGTGTGAGCTAGGCATTTTGGAGGACGTAGCCCACATGGAAGGTGTCGCAGGCTTGTACTCTCATTGCAGTAATAGGTGGCTTCAAAGAATTAGTCCCTATAATTACGAGCTTATTAGCTAAACAGAGTACTGTAGTGCCTCCAAGCCATCAATGCTAGACAATATGAATTGATGAAAAGGTACAGCTTGACACACCATTGATTTCAAGGATATTATGGATACAATAAATCCGTAATTGAGGTGCGTTCATGAGATTCACGAAAGCAACAAACTATGCTCTGCACACGATGCTTGCGCTCGTTTCCGATTCTCCGGTAAAGCCGGTAGGAGTTCAGCAGTTGGCGGAAGCCCAAGGCGTCTCACCAACCTATCTTTCCAAAATTTTAACAAGGCTCGTGAAAGCAGGGATGATCGAATCAGTTTCGGGAGCTAACGGAGGGTATCGGTTATCTCGCAAAAAAGACGATATTACCTTTTTGGATATTATCCATGCTATTGAAGGCACCAGTTCTTTATTTGAATGTGACTTTCTCCACGGTGACGAATGCCTGATTCAAGCTGTTATGATGGAAGCGGAACAGAAAATGGAGTCGCACCTCAAAAAAATGAAATTGTCAGACCTAGCTAAAAAGCAAACGCAGGTGTAAGCAAGTCACTTTACAATGAAAGGAGGCGAACAGTTGGCCACTTATAAAAGAGCTTTTTTTAACTTAATTATAGACATTACGAGTCTGTAATGTCTAGTTATATACAGATGAACGTTTTGCTTTATAATTTCACAATTACTTGCGATGAATTTTTTCCACATGACTAAGATGCAGAACGTTGTTGTGACTTAAAGGCTTTTCCGGCAAAAAAATAGCAACAAGAGGGAGAACCAATGAATGAGAATGAGAGGGGTTCTGGTAGAAAATCTACCTGATCGGCAAGGAGGATATGCTTGTTCGGCATTGGAACATACCGATCATCTTACCACGGATATTTCATTCCAAGAAACCCTTGACAGAAGTCTTAGGCAGCGAAAAATATATCGCTAACATAAAGGAATCACAGGAGGCTAATTAATATGGAAAGTACATGGAATGAGCGGTTTCGTTCAGAGGAATATATCTATGGAGAAGAACCGAACGTGTTTATTTATCAACAAGCCTTTCGATTAAAAGAATGCCCAAGGGTCGTAGCCTTTGCAGAGGGCGAAGGTAGGAATGCTGTTTTTCTAGCAAGCAGAGGTCATGAAGTGACCGCCATTGATTATGCGGAGAGTGGTCTGCAAAAAACAAGAAAACTAGCTCAGAAGTATGCTGTTGATGTTCAGACAAAAAAGGTAGACTTGCTGGTAGATAACGTACCAAACGAGGAATATGATGCCGCAATCATGGTATTTGGACATTTTCATAAAGATGCGCAGGAAATGATCTTTCAAAAAATGAAAAATGCTAGTAAGCCTGGTGGAATTATTATGCTTGAGGTGTACTCCAAGGACCAATTACATTATGGAACAGGTGGGCCCGCAGACGTTGCTATGCTGTATGAGCCACAGGAAGTTCTGTCTTGGTGTGAAGGTCATGAGGTGATTCATTTCTTCTATGGAGAACAAGAGAGAGTGGAAGGAAAATTGCACACTGGATTGGCCCATGTCATTCAGCTTGTAGCAAGAAAAAAGTAGATGAGGGGAACAAAATAGCCCTATTGCCAACTACATGTTATGGTGCAAAAGTCTCTCTAAAGTAGATGAATGGGGGATTCTCGATAAATGACTTGAAATATGATGTCAGCAGGAGTGAACAGCAGGAGTGAATCACTGTCACCAGCATAATTCGAAAAGTATAATCGATGTGCTTTCATCTATGAAGGGGGAAAACGAGAGGGTCTCGACATTGTCCGAAGTAGACGTGCATATCAGTCCTATGGGCGAGAAGACTGGATGCTGTAGCTATACGTTTACCGGGAAAGCTTGCTACTTATTCGTATCCTGCATTGCTTATAGGGAGGTGATGAGATATACGCCGGTTCATCATTGTCGGATGGGTATGAAGCACAAGTAATGGTAGAGATCGTACGGTTGCAATGCTTGAAGACTTGAAGCATGCGGCATTGCAGCATTGAAACATTGCAGGCTATCCACTATACCAATCGATTGTTTAAGGTGTTATACATCTGTAAAAACACTATGAAATGGAGGAAGCTGCAAATGACCATTTGTCATTCAATGGATCTTACCTTTAAAGAAGACATAAAGAGCGAGGGCTTTACATTGGTTAATTTTTGGGCACCTTGGTGCGGACCCTGCGACTTTTTTGGTTCTGTGCTTGAAGCATTTGATCAGGAAGCTTGCAACGAAGTGAGGCTCCTCAAAATCAACGTAGAAGAAGAAACTAATACTGCCAGTCATTTTGGAATTATGAGCATACCTACTACTATCTTGTTTAAAAATGGTGAGCCAATCGACAAAATAGATGGAACTGTTTCGGTCGAAAGATTAAAACAATTCATCGCAGATAAAAAAGGTAGCACGACGTAAGTGCAAAAAATGTTCTGTGCTGGCACAAATTAATCAATATCAAACCAACATGTTGGATTAAATAAGGTTTCTGTAAACAGAAACGCTTCTAACGAAAGCCGCCGATTTATGATGAGGCGGCTTTCGTTGCGTTATGGAGGTAAAATCTTCTTATCACGTTTGAGCAAAACAAAATGTTCAGCCATGGTGGCGACTCTTGTAATGAAGAATTTTTGGTTTACGTGTATCTAACTTTAACCACATTTGTTACATTGTGCCAGATGAACAAGTAAGTATTGGTAGAACAAGCTACATGAAAAGATGAAATACAGCATCCTTTACTGGAAATTGTTTGTAATGGGATTCTTAGTAACAAAATCTCATTTAAAGAAAGCAAGGTTGGAATCATCCCTGTTACAAGTGGCATCCAGGCCGTATGGGGTTATATGGAAATAAGCTTTTATTTATATGGCACTCAGTAGAAATATTAAAAATTACCGTTGATAACGGCATTATTTAATATTTCTATTTCTGAAAATCTATATTACATTTGATGGCGATGATCTAGACATCCCTAAACAAACAGCTTCAGAACTTAACTCTAAGTAGTTATGGTTAAAACATTACCGGTAATTATTCAGCATGTAAAAGATGAAAAAAGAAGTGAAGTGATAATGGATCTTGGCGAAAAATTCATGCTAAAAATAAAAAAACACATGTAGATTTACGAAGAGCTACAAAGATTTACGAAGGCATATATAAATAAGAAAAGCTTTCATACGGAATTTTGGATGGGTAGTAAGTGAATAAAAATAATTCTATCAAGCACTAGTTACTAGTGAAAAGCGGTGACGAGGAAGAGTTCGACTCTGTGTTTCATATTGTAATACAAGGTCCAAATGTGAAAACCATCATTAAAGAACAGATATTCAAGGAGATATAACTGTAATCGACGTATCATCATGAAAGGTACAAGAACAAGGTTACAGCGATCAGGACATAATCTAAAACCTGAAAAGCTTTTGATATAGACGGGGGTTTAAGCCCATTGCTAAGTTTGTATCTGTTGAATGAAAAGCCATGGGATATTTTGAAGTAGACAATGACGATGTTGTTAACCAAAAATTAAAAAAGATTGCGTTTTTCCAAATAAGAAGATACTGTCAATTTATATGGGAAACATGAGATTTCCTATCGTTTTTAATGGCTACCAGACTAGTTTTTGAGGGGAGCAAATAGGTTTATCTTCGCTTTATAAACGGAATATTCGCATGTATTTTAGCAATATTCCAAAAGTTAATCATCCCACACTCTGCTTACAGTAAAAATGTCAAAATCAGAGAGCTTTACGAATTCAAGAGTCATAGTGCAACTTATAACAAGAAAATCAAGGCTGTGTAACTCCAAAATGAAGGTCTGCTCGTTGAAAAGATGAAGGTTTTTTTCTTTGGAATACGAGAAAGGATGTTTCGTTTTTGAAAAGGCAAGCTATTAATCTCACTATTTTATGTACCCTATTATCTACGTTATTATCGAGCATACCTTCATTTATCACAAATCCAACGGTAGTATATGCTTCTCCACAAAGCCAACAGGAATTAGTTAAGTGGTTTAAAGAAGCCGCAGATGAATACAATGTTCCTATTACATTACTTATTTCCATAGGCTGGATTGAGTCGATGCTAGATGATCACGACGGAGAGCCTAATAATATGAATGGATATGGATTTATGAATTTAATGTCAAATCCAAAAAGAAAAACACTTGAAGAGGCTTCAGAAATAACTGGAATTAGTACAGACGAATTAAAAACATCAACTCAATCAAATATTAAAGGCGGAGCCGCCATATTAGCAAAATATCAGCAAGATATTACAAAGAACAAGAATCATTCAAAGGATTATAAAGATTGGGTTGAAGCAGTAAAGTTATATAGTGGTGCTGATTCTGATGAGGTAAGGACGCATTATGCTGAAGATGTTTTTAGTTTAATTGAAAATGGTTTCATTGATTTATCCAGTGAAAAATTAATCAAGTTGCCATCAGAAAATTCAAAAGAATATAAAGAAAAAAAAGTCCTGCCTCAACTTGATATTAAATGGATTTCAGCCCACGAATCTAATTATGATTCTACAAGACGATCTGCAAAAGATATTACGCATCTAGTGATTCACGTAATGCAAGGCACATATGCTGGCTCCATTGATTGGGCACAAAGAGATCATGGTAGTATGGGTGCTTCTTCTGCTCATTATTATGTGAGTGATGATGGCGATATCACCCAAATGGTCGATGACAGAAATGTAGCTTATCATGCAAGAAGTGCAAATCCCTACACAATTGGCATTGAACATGAAGGATATATTGATGATCCAAAATGGTTTACCAATATTATGTATAGAGAATCTGCAAAGTTGGCAGCAAAATTAGCCTATACTTATGATATCCCCATAAGCAGAAGACACATTAAGGGACATAGCGAGTATCCAAATCAAACACATACGGATCCAGGGGGATATTGGGATTGGGATTACTATATGAAAAATATAAAGGTGTATCATGATAAATTTGTAAATGATGGCCGGAAATGAAATATAACTGCCATTAAATAAGGAGGCTTACAAATTGAAGAATTTGTTTTATTTGCTGGCAGTAGTAATGTTTCTTTCAGGCTGTGCACAGGATACGAAAACATCTCAACAGGAGCACAAAGTACAATATCATGGAGTATCAGTAGGAGATTCATATCATAAAGTGTTGCAGCAATACGGAAAGCCAGAGTCAGAGGATAACAAGGGAGAAACAAAATTACTGGCATATCGAAGTCAAAAGGGATTGTCACATACTCTGATTTTGCAAAACGAGAAGGTAATAAAAAGCACCTTTTATATGGAGTATCTTGAGGGAGACAAGTTGCCAAAAACAAAGGAAGAGGTCTTCAAAACGTATGGGACAGAGTATCAAATGGAAGTAAAGGCTTGTTATGAATCTGCTACGTGTGAAAATTATGTTTATACCTTTGGAAATGAGATGCTAACATTTTTAACCTCTTGGGATAATCAAAAAATTGATGTAGTAACCTTACAAGCAAAGGAATCTGATACTGTTCAGTAGCAGAACGATGCTTTCTTAAATAAAATGTGTAAAATTATGACCGACCGAATTCGTAAAGGGTGCCCTTATATAGGAGCACCCTTTACATATGTAAGCCTTCCAATTACGTGAACTCTAGTTGAAAGTAAGAGAGGGCGAAATCGCTAGAATAACGTAGGACTTGAACCCAAAAAATCCAATATTTTTTGTGAAGAATACCTCTATATCACGGAAAGTAGGAAAAAAGATTCAGTTTTACATATGTACGAATAGTATAGATACAATCTAGTGACACTAATACTTTACATAATGTTTATTAAGTAAACACAGCTCCATTAGAGCAAGCAAGCTTCTTTTCATGTATGACTAGTCTAGCAGTTTTATATCTACTTATGCTGTTACTAGCATTTTTGGCTATCTTTCTGATAGATGGCTATGCATTGGGGGAGTGTTTATTGCAAGATGCTTAGTTCAATCTGACAAACGTGTAATGTAGAGCCATTTGAAACAAGGACAGTATGCAGAGATACACAGTCCTTGTTCATTTTTTTGAACGAACCATACGACCATCATCTCCGTCTTATTCGGAGGCGGTGGTAGATGATCTGCTACAGCTCCTGTAGTGTAGGAAACCCCAAGAAATTTTGCACGCTAGTGTTGCTGATTTAACTTTTATGTTTTCGGTTATGGATTTGGAAAATATATGGAAATTATTCCATTTATTGAATATACTATTAGATATTATCTCGATATAACTGAATTTTTCGGAAAAATGACTTTTCTATCTATTACAACGCTAGAATTAGCGGAATTTCAGGGAGCAATTTCACGACTTGGTTATATACTGTCAGGAACAGGACAAGGCAGGTATCGCCATCTGATTTGAATCTACCTCTTTGAATTAAAAAGCTTGATTGGTAGAAATAGGAATAAAAAGTTTATAAATAGGAATGAAGAAAGTGGGGATTAAGATGCAAAAAGAAGTGGTAGCGATTCAGGAAACGATGTTTGATCAGAAGGTAAGAGTAGAGCTATTGCCAAATGCACAGGGGACGCTTCCGCTCGTTATTCGACCGATAGATGAACAGCTTGATTTGCATGCATGGGTAAAGGAACATGCTGACAAAATCGAAAAAAGCTTGCTGAAATACGGTGGTATTCTTTTCAGAGGTTTTGACGTACCGACCATTGAGAGCTTCGAAAACCTAACGAAGCAATTCGCTCCTGAGCTTGTAGAGTACGGTGAACGCTCTACTCCACGAACAGAGGTGCAGGGAAGAGTGTACACTTCGACGGAATATCCAGCGGACCAGAGCATTCCGCAGCATAACGAAAACTCATATGCCCACCAATGGGCGATGAAAATCTGGTTCTATTGTGCACAGCCGGCTCAACAGGGAGGAGAGACACCGATTGCTGACAGCCGAGAGGTTTTATCGCTGCTTGATCCTGCTATCGTAAGGCGTTTTATGGAAAAGAAAGTCATGTATGTTCGTAATTACGGCGGAGGGCTCGACTTGCCATGGCAAGATGTGTTTCGAACAGAGGATAAAACAGTAGTGGAGCAGTACTGCAAGAAAATGGGGATGGAATATGAGTGGCTAAACGGCGATTGCCTACGAACTCGCTCCCTGCGTCCAGCCGTTGCGAAGCACCCAAAAACGGGCGAATGGGTTTGGTTTAATCAAGCTCACCTATTCCATGTAACCAACCTGCCAGAGGAAATTCGCGACTACATCATGATGGCCGTACCAGAAGAGAACTACCCACGTAATACATACTTTGGTGATGGGCAGCCGATAGATCTAGCTATTCTTGAGGAAATTCGAAATGTCTTCGAGCGCACATCCGTCTATTTTCCTTGGGAGAAGAGAGACGTTATGATGCTAGATAATATGCTTGTATCACATGGCCGTGCCCCTTTTGTAGGCCCTCGGAAGGTAGTGGTTGCGATGGCTGATCCATCGACGAACTAC
Source organism: Brevibacillus sp. 7WMA2 (assembly GCF_010748895.1). Classification (NCBI taxonomy): domain Bacteria; kingdom Bacillati; phylum Bacillota; class Bacilli; order Caryophanales; family Paenibacillaceae; genus Brevibacillus; species Brevibacillus sp. 7WMA2. Next base: position 1,291,583 of record NZ_CP048799.1, on the reverse strand, counting down.
ACATTTGAATTTGATTCAGCATTAAACTGAGGAGGGTGTATCCATGAGTCGAGTAGCCACATTGGATCGGAAAAATGTTGAGGATATTCTAGGTCTGACTCCGCTTCAGGAAGGCATGTTGTTTCATTACCTGGAACATCAGAATTCCAGACAATACATAGAACAACTTTCGCTAACGATCCGTGGAATTATTCGGACAGAGCTGTTCGAACAGGCGTGGAACATCGTTGCCAAGCAAAATGAGATGCTTCGCACGATTTACCGCTGGGAAAAAACAGGAAGTCCTGTACAGATTATTTTGAAGGAGCATCCCATTCCTTTTCGAGTTTTTTCACTTCAAAACAGGGATAGGGAAGAGCAGGCAAACGAGCTAGAAATCATCAAAAGCAATGATCTGGACCAAGGGATTGATTTAAGTTCAGCCCCTTATCGTATTACCTTTGTCCTCTTGAATGAACAAGAATGTGTGTTAATGATTACTAACCATCACATTTTATTTGACGGCTGGAGTACAGGGATTTTGCTTCAGACATTTTGGGATGTTTATCAATCGTTACTGAATAATGAATTAACGGAATATAGAAAAAAAACGAAATATAAAGAGTTTATCCAATGGATACAAAAGCAGAATAAAAACAAACAAGCTACTTATTGGCAAGAGTATCTGGATGGATTCGATTCAAAAACAATGTTACCCCATGATTACAATAGGGACGAAGTGGATAGCGCAGTTGTAAGTACCCGGCAGTTGATGCTACCTATACGGACGAAAGAGAAAATGGAGATGCTTGCCAAACAGCATGGGGTAACATTCTCGGCTTTTATGTACAGCGCGTGGGGGGTATTGCTGCAAAAATTCAACCGATGCGAGGATGTCTTGTTTGGCGTCACCTCTTCGGGGAGAAACGCTAAAATTCCCGGTATCGAGCAGATGGTTGGACTGTTTATTAATACACTACCGTTGCGGGTGAGAGCCAGTGAACAGCTTCCGATTCTTGATGTAGTAAAGCAAGTGAACACGACCATGATGGGACGGGATGACGCTGAGTTTACCTCCTTGGCAGAAATTAAAGGCTACAGTCAAATAGCCCATGTCCCGTCGTTATTTGACTCAATTGTGGTGGTAGAGAATTATCCACTGGATCAACAATTAGGAAACACAGATGCTTTATCGCTTCAGGAGTATTCTATTTTTGAAATGACAAACTACGATCTCACCTTGGTCATTTCTGAATATGAACAGGTAGAGATAAAGGCTATATACAGTTCCGATCGTTTTTCTAATGAGACGATTGGTAGATTGCTTACCCTATATGGACGGATTATTGAGTGTATGACAGAGGATGTGGAACAGAAGGTATCAAAACTTTCGTTGCTGACATTGCAAGAGGAGAAACAGATATTAGAAGAATTTAACGATAAACAAGATGAATACGTCCTCTATCAATCCATACCGCTCATGTTTGAACAACAAGTAAAGGAACACCCTAATCATGTTGCATTAATTCATGATGATCAAAGTTTAACCTATCAAAAACTGAATGAACAAGCAAATCAGCTAGCATGGAAGCTGATCGAATTGGGTATATCACGAGAGAGTGTGATTGCGGTTCTCGTGGAGGAGCCGATGCAATCTATTATCGCCACTTTAGCCATCCTAAAGGCAGGCGGGGCGTATCTGCCTATTGATCCTAGTTTTCCATTAGAACGAATTCAATACATGCTCAACGATAGTGGCGCCAAAGTAGTAATTACGCAGACCGGCTTTACGTCTTTGCTTCAGGAGTACAACGGCTGCATATTCAACATCCAGGATTCAGCATTGGGCTCCTATTCTAAGGAAAACATGATTCATTCTGTTAGTCCAAAAGATTTGGCTTATATTATTTACACGTCCGGTTCTAGTGGTTTGCCAAAAGGGGTCATGGTGGAGCATCGTAATGTCATCCATTTGGTGCAAAATCAACAGACTGTTCGGATTTCAGCACAGGATTGTCTATTAAAAACAAGCTCGCTTGTCTTTGATGTCTCTGTATTTGAGATTTTTGGATCGCTGTTAAATGGTGCTACGCTTTGCTTACTTACAAAAGAACAGCTTTTAGACGTCGATCATTTTAGACAAACGTTACAACAAAATAAAGTCACACTACTATGGCTGACTAGTCCGCTGTTCAACCAGTTTGCTATGGAGAATCCATCCCTCTTCTCGGATGTACATACATTGATTGTAGGTGGGGACACAGTTTCTCCCATACACGTCAACCGAGTTCGTCAGCAATGTCCACAATTATTGATCGTGAATGGATATGGTCCAACAGAGAACACAGTGTTTTCAACCTTTTTCCCCGTCACCTCGGATTATGAGGTGAATGTTCCGATAGGCAAGCCTATTAGTCATACGAAAGCCTATATTGTGGATAAGAATTGCAAGCTAGTTCCCATCGGCTTTCCTGGAGAGCTGTGTGTGGCTGGAGATGGTGTATCTCGTGGGTATTTGAATCGACCTGAGCAGACAGAGAGTGTGTTTGTTGCTAGTCCTTTTGCTGATCATGAAATGATGTACCGGACAGGAGATTTGGCCAGATGGTTGCCCGACGGTAGCATTGAATATTTAGGGCGAATCGACAATCAGGTGAAAATTCGCGGATTCCGCATTGAGCTAACTGAAGTCGAACATGTATTACTTCAGTACGAATCGGTACGGGAAGTATGTGTAATCGTAAGAGAAGACGAGCAACAGCAAAAATATTTGTGCGCGTATTATGTGGCAGATCAACTGCTGGAGTCTTCCATTCTACGAAACTACTTGTCGCAGCGTTTACCGGCATATATGGTTCCTGATTGGGTTGAACAAATAGAGAAGATGCCATTAAACACAAGCGGAAAAATCAATAAAGCTTTGTTGCCTAAGCCTACTATCATTTTTGAACAAGCCGTTTCTTATGAACCACCGAGTAATGAGATGGAGGAAACGTTGCTCGCGCTTTTCCAAGAAGTGTTAGAGATCAATAACATCGGCGTTCTAGATCATTTTTTTGAAAGGGGAGGTCATTCGTTAAAGGCAATGCAGTTGGTCGGCAGGGTTCACCGGATGCTGAAAATGAAACTGAGGATTTCGGCACTCTTTGAAAACCCAACGGTACAAAAGCTGGCACAATATGTTATCACGCAGCAATCAGCTAACTCATCGCTCATCCCAGTGGTAGAGAAGCGTTCGTATTATCCTGTCTCATCAGCACAGAAACGATTGTTTTTATTACACGAAATTGATGGAGCCAGCGTCAACTACAACATCTCGGCTGTGATGCAAATCGAGGGAAAATTAGACAAGGAGCGCTTGGAGAAGGCTTTTGTACAGATTTTACAACGTCATGATATATTACGGACCTCGTTTGAATGGGTTGATGGGGTACCTGTTCAGCGAGTGGAACCAACTATCACTCTCTCCCTCCAGTCGCTTTCTCTTGATCCGTCGTTTGACCTAACAACCGTCGATGAGATAGCCGACCGATTTATACAACCATTCGATTTGACAACAGCTCCCCTTCTGAGATTGGGACTGGCAAAGGCGGCTGAAGATCGACATCTGCTTTTCTTTGATATGCACCACATCATTGGTGACGGTGTAACGATTTCTAATTTCATTCAGGAAGTTGTCAAGATATATCAAGGAATAGAGCCACCAGCACTGCCAGTTCAATATACGGATTATGCTGTCTGGCAGAGTGAATGGCTATCATCAGAAGAATGCAAAAAACAGGAAACATTTTGGCTGGAAAGCTTTGCTGGTGAGATCCCGATCTTACAATTGCCTACTGATTATCAGCGCAGTGCCGTTCAAAGCTTTGCTGGGGGTCTTGTCAAGATGGTTTTGGATCAATCGGAGGCTGAGACACTGAACCGAATTGCATTACAAAATGGGACGACCTTGTATACGGTATTGCTAGCTAGCTATTATGTATGGCTCATGCATATCTCTGGACAGACCGATATTGTGGTGGGAACGCCTGTGGCGGGAAGGCGCAATGAGGAGTTGGACAATCTACTCGGCATGTTCGTTAATACTTTGGCGTTGCGCAATTATCCGTCGGGCGAGAAGTCATTTAAAGATTTTCTGGCAGAAGTGAAACAAAACATGCTTCTGGCTTTGGAAAACCAAGACTACCCATTCGAATTGCTGGTCGACAAGGTATGCGTAGAGCGTGACTCCAGCCGAAACCCTCTGTTTGACACGATGTTCACATTAGAATCTGCGCTTATCCATTCGTTTTCGATTGGCGAAGAGCTATCATTCCGGTCGGTTGAATGTAAACAGCAAGTGGCTAAATTCGATTTGTCAGTCACCGCCCGAGAGGAAGCAAACGGCCTGTGCTTTGAATTTGAGTATGCTACCAAATTGTTTACAAATGAAACAATTGTCCGCCTAGCTAAGCAATTTATTAGCGTGCTGAAGCAGATTGCTGCGTCCCCAGATGAGCAACTGTCGGCAATCAGTCTGTTGTCCAAACAGGAGCAACAGCAGATACTCGACGAGTTTAATACGACGACTTCTACATATAGCACGGAGAAATTGGTACAAGAGCTATTTGAAGAACAGGCAAAACGACAACCAGAAAAAACAGCTATCATCGCGGACGGAAAGTCGTATACCTATGGGTTCCTAAATGAATATGCAAATCGTTTGGCTAGCAGATTGAAGAAAAAGGGAGTAGGCCCAGACACGGTTGTCGGTTTGATCGTAGAGCGTTCTGCCGACATGGTAGCAGTCATTTTGGCTGTGCTGAAAGCGGGCGGAGCTTATTTGCCAATTGATCCAGAGCTACCGATGAACCGAATTCGAGCCATTTGGGAAGACAGTGGTTTTCCATTGCTCGTGACCAAATCCCGTATCGCGGAACAACTTGATTTTATTGAAGACATACTTTCTTTGGATGACCCTTCGCTTGCAGAGGAGGAGGACATTAACCCACCATGTGTTAATAAGCTAACTGATTTGGCATATGTCATATACACATCAGGCTCTACAGGACAACCAAAAGGGGTAATGGTGGAACACGGTAATCTGCTTGCGTATCTGCATGCTTTTGACAAAGAGTTCCAAATAACCGCTGATGACGTGGTTTTGCAGCAAGCATCGTATTCGTTTGATGCATTCGTTGAGGAGATGTATCCGACTCTCTTGAATGGTGGCTGCATGGTAATTCCACACCGTGAGGAAATCAGGGATGTATCTGCTTTGGCTTCCATTTTGCGCGAACATCAGGTAACTGTCATTAGTTGTTCACCCCTACTGCTAAATGAACTAAATAAATACCCGGTTATCCCGAGTCTTCGATTGATCATCAGTGGCGGAGATGTGTTAAAGCCTGCATATTATACCAGCTACGCAGACCGAGTAGCGATTTACAACACATACGGGCCAACAGAGGCAACGGTGTGCGCTACCTATTTTCATGTTCAGGATAGAGAAGAGCGAAGCATTCCTATTGGAAAACCGATAAGCAATTATCACGTGTATATCCTTAATCAGGAAGGAAGACTGCTGCCCATTGGCACGCCAGGGGAGCTATGCATTGCTGGACCAGGCATAGCTAGAGGATATGTCAATCGGCCAGAATTAACAGCAGATAAATTTATTCAAAATCCGTTTGTTTCAGGGGAGAGGTTATATCGAACAGGAGATTTAGCAAAATGGCTACCTGATGGAAATATAGAGATTTTGGGCAGAATTGACCAGCAGGTGAAGATACGGGGATTTCGAATGGAGCTAGGAGACATTGAAGCTGTCCTCCTAGATCATCCGGCGATCGCTGATGCTTGTGTGATAAAAAGAGAGGATGCAGAGGACGAAGCTTACTTATGTGCGTATATCGTGTTCCAGAAGGAGAGCGACCTAATGGAATTACGTGAGTATTTGGCAGAGAGGCTTCCAATCTATATGATCCCTGCAAGCTTTGTGCAAATTGAGAGTATTCCTGTTACTCCGAATGGAAAAGTAGCAAAAAATCAACTGCCAGAACCGAGCGAGCAACGCCTGCGGACGAAGGGTTATGTGCCTCCTACCACGGATTGGGAAATGCGATTGGCAGAAGTATGGTCTGATGTTCTTGGCTTAGAGCGGATTGGAGCGACGGATCACTTTTTCACCATAGGGGGAGATTCCCTGCGTGCCGTTAAGCTTGCGACAGCTATAAAGCAATCGTTTGATGCGGATATCTCAGTGACCGAGATATTTAGCCACGCTACTTTACAAGCAATGGCTACACGGATCAAAGGAAAATCTAAACAGATCGAATTACCCATTCAGCAAGTAACCCAGAGCGAGCACTATCCAGTCTCCTCTGCACAAAAACGCTTGTTTTTGCTGGATCGAATGCAGGACAGCAATACTTCATACAATATGTCAGGAATCTTACGGGCAACGGGCCAGCTGGATAAACAGCGATTGCAGGAGGCATATCAGCAGCTAGTGGATCGTCATGAGGCTCTGCGAACTTCATTTGACCTGGTAAATGGTGAACCTGTTCAGCGTATCTCCCAAAGTTGTCCAGTAGAAATCGAGATGTTCGAGGTTTCGGAAAAACAGACGCTTGATACGATCATCACCCATTTTATTCGGCCTTTCGATCTTGCCGATGCTCCGCTGGTTCGTGTCGGACTCGTCCGTCAAAGCGAGACAGAACACACGGTTTTATTTGATATGCACCACATTATTTCTGATGGTTTGTCCATGCAAATCCTAATTAGGGACATGGCGGCGTTTTATCAGGGCATCAAGCTATCCCCATTGTCTGTACATTATAAGGACTTCAGCACCTGGCAAAATGAGCGTTTTCAATCGGCTCATTTCCAGAAGCATGAGCAATTTTGGTTAGATGCATTTGCGCACGATATCCCAATTTTAGAGATGCCTCTTGATTTTCCAAGGCCCTCGATGAAGGGACATGCAGGTGGCAAGGTATCTTTTACATTGACTGGAGATGACATGGCCGCATTGGAACGGTTGACGGTGGAGACAGAAACGACTAAGTTCATGTTACTCATGGCGGTATATCATGTCTTTCTTTCACGATATTCGGGGCAGGAGGATATCATTGTCGGGTCACCAGTTGCTGGAAGGTTCCATTCTGATTTGCAAGAAATGATAGGGATGTTTGTAAATACGATCGGCTTGCGAAGCCAACCAGCAGGTCACAAGCGTTTCATAGACTTTCTTACAGAAGTAAAAGCTCTTTCTCTCCAAGCCTTTGAATATCAGGAATATCCATTTGAAAAGCTGATTGAGAACCTCCAGCTACCTAGGGACTCCAGTCGTCATCCGCTTTTCCAAACCGTTCTGGTTTTCGAGGAGGATCAAACGGATAGCTTCCGTGCAGGAGATATACAGTTTGTCAGCTTACATGATCCAAATCCGATCGAAAAATTCGACTTCACTTTATTTGCCAAACAGACAAAGAGCGGCCTGCATATTACCTTGTCCTACGATCTTCAGCTATTTTCTGAGGAGACAGCCAAGCGAATGCTGCAACATTTTCGTACGCTACTTTCCCGGGTAATAGAGCAGCCAACGGGCCAGATTTGTGGATTAGAGATCTTGCAGGATGAGGAGAAAGTGCAGATCAGTGAAATTTTTAACAACACAAAAACGAACTATCCAGTATATCCATCCATTCATGCGTGTATAGAAGAACAGGCAAAAATAGCTTCTCAGCGCCCTGCACTCGTTTTCAAGGATCAGAGCTTGACCTACGACCAGCTCAATCGAAAGGCGAACCAATTGGCCAGAGTGATTAGCAGATCGGGAGTGAGAAGTGACGAAATCGTTGGTATCATCGCTCATCATTCTCTGGAAATGGTAGTGGGAATGCTCGCGGTGTTAAAGGCAGGAGCGGCTTTTCTCCCAATTGATCCAGCGTATCCAGCAGAGCGGATTCAATATATTTTAGCAGATAGTAAAGTGAAGACGGTTTTGGCCTCTGCTGGGGTAGAAGAGGCATATAACGGCAACAGCGAGTCATGGTTAGATATGACTACACTTACGCTTGATATGGAGGATGATTCCAATCTCCAGCTTCCTGTCGAACAACGGGATTTGGCTTATGTCATCTATACATCAGGATCGACTGGTATGCCTAAGGGTGTTTTAATCGAGCATGGCTCCTTGTTAAATCTATCTTTGTGGTACCGTGACTATTTTAAGGTTTCAAAGCAGGACGCCACCACTAAGTATGCAGGATTTGGGTTTGATGCCTCTATCTGGGAGGTTTTCCCATATCTGATAAGTGGTGCTTGTATTCATATCATTCCAGAAGAGATCAGACTAGACCTGCCAAAATTACATGAGTATTTCGAGGCAAACGGAATTTCGATCAGTTATTTGGCGACTGCAATAGGAGAGCAATTTATGAAACTGCCAAATCGTTCTCTGCGGATGCTACTAGTGGGTGGCGATAGGCTAAAGCAAATTTCGCCGACGAGCTATCAGGTGGTCAACTCTTATGGGCCGACCGAGTGTACAGTCACGAGTATGGTCTATCCGATTGATCAGTCGACCCCATCAGAGATTCCGATTGGGAAACCGATCGCTAATGCAGAAATACTCATTTTGGACCCACTGTTCAACCGACTTCAACCGATCGGTGTGCCCGGTGAGTTATGCATAGGAGGGGTAGGTTTAGCAAGAGGCTACATTGGACGGCAGGAGCTTCAAGCTGAAAAATTCATAGCACATCCGTTTAAACCCGGGCAAAGGCTGTACAAAACAGGCGATCTTGCAAAATGGATGCCTGATGGTAACGTCCTGTTCTTGGGGCGAAGGGATACTCAGGTCAAAATTCGAGGGTACAGAATTGAATTAGAAGAGATTGAAGCTCGGTTATTACAGCATCATTTGGTGCAAGAAGCTGTCGTAAAGGTGATTGAACATGTAGGTTATCCAGCGATATGTGCCTATTACTTATCAACTGAGCCGATAGCCGAAGTAAAGCTACGTACGTTTTTAAGTCAGACGTTGCCAGCTTTCATGCTGCCATCCTTTTTCGTTCAACTGGAAGCACTGGTACTTACACCTAATGGAAAAATAGATTATAAGAAGCTACCGATGCCAGAAGTAGTGCATGGTGAGCAAGCTCAGTTGCAGATACCTGAAAATGATATAGAAGAACAGGTGTTATCTATCTGGATGAAGTTATTACAAAACCCTAGCATCGGTTTACATGATAATTTCTTCGATCTGGGAGGACATTCTCTACTTTTGGTTCAGATGCAGGGGGAATTGGCAAAAATTTATCCTAACGTGGTCAGTGTCACTGATTTGTTTGCTTACCCTACTGTGAGTAAGTTGGCAGCATACATTCAAGAACAGCTAGAACCAGTAGCAGAAGAAGTAGAGGCGGAGGAAAGCATGGACCAGAAACTAGCGACGATGCTAGAAAAGGTAGAAGAAGGAGATTTGAGCATGGAAGATGCATTAGCCTTATTGGAAGAAATGGAAATTAAACGATAAGAGTCAGTTTCCTGATGGGCAATCGAAAAATGACTGCCCTCAGGATTCTCAAGCTTCTACGAGAGTGAGGAGGAAGAAGTGAAAAAGCTCGCCATGATGTTCTCGGGACAAGGCTCCCAATATGTAGGAATGGGCTTGAATTTGTATACAGACTTTGAAATTGCTCGGCAGACGTTTGAGGAAGCAAGTGATACCTTGGGATTTGACCTAAAAAAGTGCTGTGAGCAAAGCAGTCGGGAAGAACTAACACGTACGGAAATAGCACAGCCAGCCATTCTGACCGTAAGCGTTTCGGCATTTCGGGTGTTCATGCAAGAGTTTGGAATCGAGCCATCCTATCTAGCCGGTCATAGTCTGGGTGAATATTCTGCTCTGGTTTGCGCAGAAGCCCTTTCGTTTCAGGATGCTGTTCTACTTGTTTCCAAAAGAGGACAGTTCATGCAGGAAGCGGTTTCGCCGGGTGAAGGAAGTATGGTAGCTGTACGTAATATCCCCGCTACCCTAGTAGCTGACATGTGCCACAGCGTATCTGAGGGACAGAAGGCAGTGGAGATCGCTTGTTACAATTCTTTGCATGAGGTGGTGATTGCCGGTCATCGGGAGGCAGTCAGCAGGGTGAGCGAGATGATAAAGCGACAAGGTGCGCAGCTTATCTCGTTACAGGTAAGTGCTCCCTTTCATTGCATGCTGATGAAGCCAGCAGCCGAACGTTTGCATGCTGAGCTTGTGAAGGTCAATGTTGATACATTGAAATGGCCGGTTTATTCCAATGTGACTGGAAAGCCGTATGATGATCAAGCTTGCATTGCCGAGTTACTGACTAGACAAATGACTGAGCCAGTCAGATGGGCGCAAATTATGCAGGATACTCATAACCAAGGAGTAGAACTTGCTATTGAGTTCGGGCCAAAAACGGTGCTTCGTAATCTGACAAGGAAAAACGTTCCGACACTTAGGGCTTTTTCCTTTGATGAACCATCAGATCGTCAGAAGCTTGAAGAGGAATTTCCGACCGTGGTGCAGACGTGCATCCGGATTGGTATCTGCACAAAGAATCGTAACAATGATGAAGCAGCATACCAAAAAGGATTTGTGCAGCCGTATCATAGATTGCAAGAGCTTGGGCATAAGCTGAAGGAGTGTGGAAGACGACCTGATTTTGGGGAAATAGACGAGGCGATGAAGTGCTTGCAGATGATGCTAGCTGCAAAACAGACGCCTTTGGAGGAACAGGAAAGAAGAATGGATCAATTGTATCAGATCACGGGATACAAACAAAAAGGATGCGTTAATTCTATACATGTGGAGGTTTGATGTCAGAATGCTATCTATTGAAAGCATTGATGCAATTATTCAGCAAACGTTTGACGAAACACGCATTCCAGGTTTTGCAATAGCCGTTCTCAAGGGTGAGGAAGTCGTCTATGCTAAGGGCTTTGGCAGTATTAACAAGGAAGAAGGGGGGACCCCTGTAACTTGCGATACAATTTTCCGCATTGGCTCTTTGGGGAAGCCACTTACTGGAAGTGCCATCATGCGGCTTGTAGAAGCGGGGAAGGTAGAGCTCGATATACCGATTATAAATTACATACCTGAATTCCGTCTTAGCGATCCAGAGGCCGCTAGGAAAGTAACATTGCGTATGCTACTCAACCATACGGCAGGATTTCCAGACGGCGGTGATATGGTTGGCAAGCGTGATCTAGGGGCATTAGGGGAATATGTCCGGGAAGAAATCTCTCAATTAACCCTAATGGCACCACCAGGATTTTTGCATTCCTATAGCAATCACCATTTGAATCTGGCGGGATATGTAGCAGAACGGGTGACGGGTCAGTTTTTTCCAGAATTCATGAAAGAATGGTTATTTGATCCTCTTCAAATGAGCCGGACAATGTATGATCCTTTGGTGGCTTTCACCTATTCATTGGCGCTTGCCCATGACCGACATCCTGACGGTTCTTTACGCGTTCAGCATAACTTTCCAGAAAATGCAGCGAATTACCCGTCCTACTTTGCGATGTCAACGGTAAATGATTTAGCTACGTTTGCCCTTATGCATCTGAATAGGGGGCGTGTTGGTCAAACACAGATTCTTTCGCCAGAATCCATCGAAGAGATGCATTCGCTACAGGCGGACCGCTTCACCCTGTCTGGATTGGCAAGCGGACTTACATTTTTTAGGGATACTTACAAGGGAGTTCAGATGATAAGGCACGCCGGGGCAATCAGCACATACAACAGTGCAATTCTTCTTGTACCGGAACAAAAAGTAGGTGTCATAACTCTTTCCTCGCAGGATTATGGCTGGACAGAGGCACATGATATTCTTGACCAAATGCTTGAGCTACCTAAGCAAATGCCGAAAGTTTTTGCAGCAGCCAGCTTCCAGGAACCGCCCGTGGATAAATCGCAATGGTCAAGCTATGAAGGAACGTATATCGGTTTTCTCAAGGGCGCGGCTCAGGTGCGAATGTCTGATAATGAGCTGTATTTGAATTTGAATGGCGAAGAAAGACAACTATGTTACGTCAGAGAGCACTTTTTTATCACCTACGATGACGAACAGGAACCGCTCGATCATATCGGTTTTATACCTAAAGACGGGGAAGCTGCTCCGTACATCATGGTCAACAGTTCCGCATGCCAAAGAACGACCGAACGTCTGTATCAATCTGATTCATCCCTGTGGTATAAGTTTGAAGGGGATTACACGGACAACGTTCTCAATTTTTCATTCCGAGTGGATGATAGAGGCCCTGTTTTAATTGATGAGGACACCGAGACGGTTTGTGTTCCTCTTAAGGATAATCTGTTCTATGTAGATGAATTTGGATTAATGGAGTTTACGGAAGAAGAAGAAGGTATGATGCTTACTTTTCAGAATACCTGGCGATATGTAAGGGCGTAAACAAGATCATTTTTTCAAAAAACATTGCATGCGGAGAATAAAGAGGTGATCTAAACGAAAATGAATAATCTCTTGAAATACGTCATCGAGCAGTCAACGATAGGTAGCATTGAAAAACAGACGGCTATTGAGCTGTTGAAACGTATCAAGCAGGAAGAAAGTAACGTCACTCATGATGAGATTGCTGTCATTGGCATTTCCGTGAAGGCTCCCTTGGCAGAAAATCAAGATATGTTTTGGCAAACCATTGCAAACGGAATCGATTGTATCGGTCCGTTCCCCAAGTCGAGGAGAAACGATGCAGAGGCGTTTGTCCGGCATGCAGGGATGCAGGGTGGCGAGTATTTGGAGGCGGCTTATTTAGATCGAGTGGACACCTTAGATTACTCATTTTTCGGTATATCGCCTAAAGAGGCAAGTGCAATCGATCCTTCTCAGCGTTTGTTCTTGCAAAGTGCATGGGAGGCGATTGAGGACGCTGGTTATGGCGGAATTAGAATAACAGGCAGTCGTACGGGTGTGTTTGTTGGAATCAATAGTTTTCAGGCTAATCATTATTACCAAATGATCACTGAAATTGATCCTGAACTGGCACAGATGGCAATGGTCGGAAATATTCCGACCATGATTGCCAGTAGAATTGCGTATTTACTAGATTTTAGAGGGCCTAGTATGGCGATTGACACAGCATGCTCCTCTTCATTGATCGCTGTTCATCAGGCTTGCCAGGCACTACGCAATCAGGAGTGCGATATGGCATTAGCTGGGGCCGTGAAGATTGATCTTTTGCCGCTTAGCTCACTAAGTGTTGACTTAAACATTGACTCTTCAGATAGACGAGCGCGAAGCTTTGACGACAGCTCAGATGGGACTGGATCGGGCGAGGGGATTGTCTCGGTTTTGCTGAAGCCGTTAAAAATGGCGCTGCGTGATGGCGATCATATTTATGCTGTGATCAAAGGTAGTGCCGTCAATCAGGATGGTGCCTCTGTGGGAATTACGGCCCCAAATGTCCTTGCTCAGGAGGATGTGATTCTCCGCGCTTGGAAGCAAGCAAAAATCGAGCCGGAGAGCATTGGATATATCGAAGCACATGGAACAGGCACCAAGCTAGGAGACCCGATCGAAATTGACGGAATAACCAGAGCATTCCGCAGGTTTACAAAGAAAAGTCAGTTTTGTGCGATTGGTTCCTTGAAGACAAACATGGGTCATTTGGACAATGCTGCGGGTATAGCAGGTTTTGTAAAAGCGGTATTGGCATTGTATAACAAAAAGCTACCGCCATCCTTGCATTTTACCACGCCCAATCGAAACATTCCGTTTGAAAACTCACCTGTTTATGTAAACGATATGCTTAGCGATTGGGAGACAAATGGGCAGCCGAGACGGTGCGGCGTTAGCTCGTTTGGGATGAGTGGAACCAATTGTCACATGGTGCTGGAGGAAGCCCCAACTGCTTCAGCCATAGAAACAGCTCTAGAATGGCCTCACCTCTATACATTATCTGCGAAATCTACTGCTGCTTTGGCGGAACTGATTAGGAGGCATCAGAGCTTTAGCCGTACATTAAACGAAAACGAGATAGCTGATGCCTGCCACACTGCCAATACTGGAAGATGGCACCACGAATACAGGATAGCACTGGTATTAAGCCATCCGGGTGAATTTCAGGAGGCCCTTGCTTCACTGGATGCGGATGCTGTCCAAAAGGGAGATATCGCTACTGCCGGGTATGGCTATGCCAAACAGGAAAGTCAAGAGGCAACGCGAAAAGCAGTCGAGTTGCTCGAAAAGCTTTCACAAGCGGATAAATCGGAGCGGGTAGAAATCTATCTACAGCTAGCTCTCCTTTATATGCAAGGAGCTTCCATAGACTGGGATGTGCTTTATTCTAGTGCAGCGTATAAGAAGAGTCGCCTACCCGTTTATCCATTTGAACCGAAGCGTTGCTGGATTGAGATACCAGAGGTCAAGGATGAAGCTGAGGAACTAAAGGATTCCTTGTTCTATGAAGTAGGCTGGAAGGAAGCGATGGTTGACGAAGCAAGTGAACAGACCATAGCTGGAGCGGTTTTAATCTTGAAGGACGAACGGGAATTAGGCGATCAGTTGGCACGACAGCTTCGTGAAATGGGAAATGATGTCATTGAAGTTTCATTTGGAGCATGTTTTGAAAAACAGACAGAACACCAGTTTGTTTTAAGCGCCAAGGAAGAGGATTATCGCCGTTTGCTAGAGGAGCTTGACTCACGTGATATCGGCCATGTCTTCCATATGTTTGGCGTAACGGATCACAAGAGTATACAAGCTTTGTCCGAGCTTGAGCTTGCACAGATGCGTGGCGTTCATAGTTTATTTTCGTTAACAAAACAATTAGTTGCTCATTCTAATGTAGCCAGAAAGCTTGGCATTACAGTAGTCGCCCACAATGTGCATGAGGTGACAGGAGCGGAAAGTACACTCAATCCGGAATATGCAACACTCTTTGGTTTAGCAAAAGTAATCCAGCAAGAGTATCCTCAGTTGGTAAGTACGTGTGTGGATGCTGACGAGATGGTGGGTGTAAAGGAACTTCTGCTTGAAGCTACGAAAGAGCAGACAAGTAAAGTTGTCGCCTATCGTAGAGGAAAACGATATGTAGAAGAGTTTCGCAGAAAGGCTCTTTCCGCTTCTGCCGATTGTGATGTGACAGTTCGTGAAAACGGTGTTTACCTGATCACTGGTGGTACCGGCGGCTTAGGGCTCGCGATTGCCAAGTATTTGGCTGGACAGCAAAGTGTGAAGCTGGCTTTGCTCGGTCGTTCTTATTTACCTGAAAAAGATGACTGGGACAGTATGCTTACTCGAAATGATGTTTGCCAAAAAACAATTCGTAAGCTCACAGCTATTCAGGAAATAGAGCGGATGGGTAGCGAGATTTTGTACTATCAGGCAGATGTATCCAAAGAAGCTGATTTGCAATATGTACTAGAAGACCTGCGGACACGTTTTGGGCGAATTGACGGAATCATCCACAGCGCAGGCCTTCCAGGAGACGGATTTATCATCCGCAAAGAACCTGAGGAGTTCTCGGCAGTGTTGGCCCCGAAGGTTCAGGGAACATGGCTGTTAGACAAGCTGACAGAGCAGGATCAGCTAGACTTTTTTGTTCTTTTCTCTTCAGGAACCTCCTTATTCGGCTCCGCGGGGCAGGCTGACTACACGGCTGCGAATGCCTATCTGGATTCTTTTGCGGATTATCGAAGAAAACAGAACAAACCGGTAATCACGATTAATTGGTCTGCTTGGAAGGAAACGGGAATGGCATTTGAGGCTGGTAATGATGAGAACGGGATCTTTGTCCCTCTTTCAACTGCATTGGCTGTTGCTGCTTTTCAGAAGGTGATGTCCAAAAAGATCAGTCGTGTATTTATTGGGAAGATTCGGTTCGATCATGTGCTGCTACAGCAACAAGTGCTTCCCTTTGCCTTAGCCGATGAGCTTCAAATCGTAGGCAGTAAAAAAACAGCAGGCAGCGCAGTAGCTGAAGCCGCTGTTGCGATCGAACCTGCCCGCAAACAGGTGAAGCTGGCTGGACGTGCCAACAATTCTTATTCTCAAACCGAACAAAAAACGGCCAATGTATGGGGCGAGGTTCTAGGATATGAGGAGATAGAGGTTACGGCAGGCTTCTATGAGATTGGTGGAGATTCTCTTCATGCCATGCGAGTGGTAAATACATTCCAAATGAATTATGGAATCACTGTCGAGATTGGCAAGGTGCTGGAGTGTCAGACGATTGAAGAATTTTCTGCTTATCTGGAAGCAAAGGAGGGCAAAAGCAGTCAAAGCGATAGCTCCCGATCTATTCCTCCCATTCCTAGGGAAGAGTTTTATCCAGCATCGTCCGTGCAAGGACGCATTTTCCTACTCAGCCAATTTGAGGGAGCACAGCTAGCTTATCACATGCCGGCGGCTGTTGAATTGGAGGGGCCCCTTGACAAACAGGCGGTCACTCAAGCATTTCAGACGATCGTTAACCGGCATGAGGCATTCCGAACCTCTTTTGAAATGAGAGAAAATATCGTTGTACAACGAATTCATGACGAGATGTTGTTTCAGGTAGATTTCTTCCATTCAGATGAGGCAAGCCTATCAGAACAAATCAATCAGTATAGCCAACCCTTTGATCTGAATCGTGCACCGTTATTACGGGTAGGCCTGTTTGAATTGTCTGTGGAGCAGCATGTCTTATTTGTGGACATGCACCACATCATCTCAGACGGAGAATCAGTTAATCTTATGCTCCGGGAATTCTGTTCACTTTATCAAGGTCAAACCTTGCCTGAACTGCGTGTTCATTACAAGGATTATGCTGCTTGGCAAAAAGGAAACGAGAGCTCTCAAATCAAAAAACAGCACGAAGCGTACTGGCTACAAACGTTTTCTGGAGAAATACCCGTTCTACAATTACCGACGGATTATTCCCGTCCTCCGATCTTGTCCTACGATGGACAGGTACATGAGTTTTATTTGCCTCCTGATTTAGAGAATGCATTGAAGGAATTGGCCACAAGTCAAGGAGTGTCACTCTATGTCCTACTACTGTCCGCCTATTATGTCTTACTATCTAAATACAGTGGGCAGGAGGATATCGTCATTGGCTCTCCTGTAGCGGGCAGACTACACAAGGATACGGAAACAATGATAGGGATGTTCGTCAATTCGTTGCCACTGCGAAGTCGTCCACAGGGAGACAAGCCGTTTAATCAGTTTGTTGCCGAAGTCAGGGACCAAGTGCTCGCGGGATTACAGCATCAGGAGTATCCATTTGAAGAATTGGTGGAACAAGTGAACGTACAGCGTGATATCAGCCGCAATCCATTGTTTGATACGATGTTTATCATGCATACCATTCACACAGAAGAATTACAGCTCCCAGGGATCGCTGTTACGCCTTATCCGATTGATGCTACGAAGGCAAAATATGATATCACAATGATGATTTCTGATCAGGACGATGGTTTGGGTGTAAGCGTAGAATACGCGCTGAAGCTTTTTAAACCGGAAACAATTCACCGAATGGGTACGCATTTTGTGCAAATCCTAAAAAGCATTGTTTCCAACCCGTCCATGCCAATTTATAGGATTCAAATGCTGACGGAAACAGAAAGACATCTATTGGTAGAGAAGACTCAGTACAAAGGCAATACTAGTAATCACGATGGAATGACCGTTCAACAGTTACTAACGCTTCAGGCGCAAAAAACACCAAATCGAACCGCAGTTGTATGTAATGGTGAAAAAGTATCATACGCAGAATTGCATCAACGCGCGATGAAAGTAGCGGCAATGCTACAGGCAAAGGGCGTCGGGCCAGGAAGTGTCGTTGGTCTAATGACAGATCGTTCGGTGGATATGATCGTCTGCCTGCTGGGTATTTTGCATAGTGGGGGATGCTATCTTCCTCTTGATCCAGCTTTTCCAGCCCAACGAATTCGCTTTATGGTAGAGGACAGCAATGCGACTCTCGTCCTATCACAGGCACCTATTATCGAGCGATTTGAGCTGCCATGCGAAGTTGTTGATAGTAACATGCTGTCTGTTCAATCAGAAACTTGCGAGCAAAATGTGGTTTCAAAGGCAAGCGAAGAAGACCTTGCGTATGTAATCTATACATCCGGCTCTACTGGTAATCCAAAAGGGGTCATGATTGAACAGCGTGCATTCGTTCACTTTATACAGGCAATGACAGAAGCGATTCCTTTAGAACAAAACAAAAATATTTTGGCGTTGACAACCATTTCATTTGACATCTTTGTTTTGGAGACACTTGTACCGCTAACAAAAGGTCTTCAGGTGGTAATCGCTGATGAACAACAGCAAACAGACCCATTTGCGTTGAGTGAATTAATCATGGAGCAGCAGATAGAATTGTTGCAAATAACACCGTCTCGCATGAGCCTGTTGTTGAGTAACGAGCAATGCAAAGAGGTGCTTTCACAGATTAAAACCATTTTGATCGGCGGAGAATTCTTATCTGAGACGTTGCTCCATCAGATACAAGGTCTGTCTAAAGCTCAGATTTACAATGTGTATGGACCTACGGAAGCGACAGTATGGGCGTCTGTAAGCGATCTGACGACAGCAGATAAGGTGGATATTGGCAAACCAATCCCAGGGGTGAGTTATTACGTTGTAGATCGCTACGACCAGCTTGTACCTATCGGTGTTTCTGGGGAGCTGTGTATCGCTGGTTCGGGCTTAGCTAAAGGATACGTGAATCAGCCGGAGCTTACGGCAGAGAGGTTTGTTTCAAATCTGTTTGGTTCAGGAAGCATGTACCGTACGGGAGATTTAGTGAAATGGTTACCGAATGGGCATATAGAGTATCTTGCACGGGTTGACAATCAAATGAAGATTCGTGGATATCGAATAGAACCAAGTGAAATTGAGGAGAAAATTCTAAGCTTCTCCAAGATAAAAGAAGCGGCTGTCATCGACTTCACTGATAACACCGGAGAGAAAAATCTGTGTGCCTATTATGTTCAGGAGCAGCCGTTCGACGTTACGGAACTGCGTGAGTATTTATCACGTCATTTACCAGATTACATGATTCCAGTCTGCTTCATTATTATGGATGCGTTACCGTTGACTATGAATGGAAAGCTTGATCGAAAAGCCCTTCCAAAGCCAACAGCCGATTCATTTACCTCAAGGGAATATACGCCGCCAGCAACCCAACTAGAGGAACAGCTCGTGGAGATTTGGCAAGAGGTGCTTGGCGATACGAAGCTGGGTATAACCGATCATTTCTTTGAAAAAGGAGGCCACTCTCTTAAGGCAGCTCTGATGATAGGACAGGTTCAACAACGCCTTCAGATTAAGGTTCCGATCAGTGTTATTTTCCAAGCACCGACAATACAAGAATTCGCTAAACAGCTTGAAGCTATAGAAACCGGAAACTGCCTGTCTATTCAAAAATCGAATGAAAAGACACATTATCCTGTTACTCCAGCTCAAAGAAGGCTGTATCTTCTTCAGGAATTGGAGGCCGGTAGCATCACCTATAATCTGCCGAGTGCCTATGTTCTCAAAGATAAACTGGATGCAAAGAAATTGGAGCAAGCATTGGTCAAATTGACAGAACGGCACGAGATGCTACGAACATCCTTTGATTTCAAAGATGGTCTACCGATTCAGCGGGTTCATCCAGCTGTGAAAATTTCACTAACAATTGAACTAGTGGAGAAGAATGAATGGAATCAACAAATTCAATCGTTTATTCGCCCGTTTCATTTGTTTAAGGCTCCCCTGATGAGAGTTGGATTGTTCCGTACTAAGTCGGAAGAAGATCTTCTGGTTTTTGACATCCATCACATCATTGCTGATGGCTTGTCACTTCAGATACTCATGCAGGATTTATTCTCTTTGTACCATGAGGAAGAGAGGGTGATTCCTGACATTCAGTTCACAGATTTTGCTGTTTGGTATGAAGGCTTTCTACAATCAGGCGACATGAAAAAACAGGAGGACTATTGGCTGAAGCAATATTCGGACGAAATTCCGATTTTACAGTTGCCTACAGATTACCCGCGGGTGGCAGTGCAGAGCTTTGCAGGTGATCGGATTTCGTTTGAGATTTCCAAGTCCGATCGTCAATTAATTGAAAAGCTGGCCAAGGAAACGGGAACAACAACCTATATGGTGATGCTGGCCATTTATAATATCCTGTTAGCCAAATACACAGGAGATGAGCAGATCATCGTAGGAACACCTGTGTCCAGACGACATCATCTGGAACTGCAAAAGGTGATCGGTATGTTTGTGAATACTCTAGCGATAAAAAATGAACCTAGAGGAAATAAAACCTTCTACGATTTTCTGTATGAGGTAAAGGAAAGTGTACTGCAAGCCTATGAAAATCAGGATTATCCGTTCGAAAGCTTAGTAGAGCGGCTACAGATCAATCGAGATCTCAGCAGAAATCCGTTGTTCGATACCATGCTTGTCATGCAGAGCATAGATGATCAACGATTGCAAAAGGGCACGTATGGCGTAACTCCTTATGATTTCGATTTTCAGGTAGCCAAATTTGATATAACGATGTTTGTCTCAGAGTGGAATCAGGATTTGTCTGTCACCATGGAATATTGCACCGAGCTATTCAAACGTGAGTCGGTGGAACGTATGTACAAGCATTTCCTAGCTATTTTGCGTGAAGCGACAGAAAAACCACATCAAAAGCTATGTGAAATTGAAATGCTTGCGGGTGAAGAGCTGGACGAAATCATCTACGACTGGAATCAAACGTCTATATCATATCCGAAAAAACAAACAGTAAGCTCTTTGTTTGAGGGTCAGGTAGAGCAGGGGCCAGATCGAGTAGCCTTGGTACATGATGATCAAGAGCTTACGTATCGCGAACTAAACGACAGAGCGAACCAACTGGCAAGAGTCCTACAACAAGCTGGTGTAACAAAAGAGGTAGTGGTAGGGATTATGTTAGATCACTCCTTTGAATTGGTTATTTCCATGCTGGCCGTAATGAAAGCGGGGGGAGCATACCTACCTATAGATACGCAATATCCACGAGAGCAAATCAATTATCTATTGGAAGACAGTCAGGCACAGATCATCATTACCCAAGCCAATTTGGCGAATTTGACCGATTTTTCAGGACGTTTGATTATGGCCGATGACCCGGCACTCTATAAGGGTGACCCATCTAATCCAGAAAAATCGGTGGATTCAGATCATCTCGCCTATCTTATTTACACTTCAGGGACGACTGGGAAACCGAAAGGAACCATGATTACACATCAAGGTCTGACCAATTATATTTGCTGGGCAGAAAAGGTATATCTCGAGGGGGAACAGCTCGATTTTGCCTTGTACTCGTCTCCGGCGTTCGATTTGACCGTTACTTCGATTTATACGCCATTGGTTTCCGGAAACAGAATCGTCATTTACTCGGAAGAGAACAAAGCAACGGTTATCCGCAAGATTGTAGAGGACAATCAGGTGGACATCGTGAAATTGACTCCTTCCCATCTGCATACGCTAGAGGGATTAGACTGCTCACGTTCTAGCATACAAAAATTAATTGTAGGCGGGGAGGATTTAAAAGCAGAGCTGGCAACGAAAACAGTTCAGCGGTTTAACGGCCGAGTGAAAATTTACAACGAATACGGGCCAACCGAAACGGTAGTTGGCTGCATGATTTATGTGTTCAATCAAGAGAGAGATAGCAAAGGCTCTGTCCCAATTGGAATGCCTGCCGATAACGTACAGATTTACTTACTCGATCCATATCTTCAGCCCGTTCCCGTAGGAAGTATTGGGGAGATGTATATATCGGGAGAAGGAGTAGCACGAGGATACTATAACCGTGCTGACCTGACAGCCGAGCGTTTTCTGTCTAATCCGTATATTCCAGGAGCACGGATGTATAAGACAGGCGATTTGGCAAGGCGGTTGCCTGACGGAAATCTCTTATACATCGGTCGAACAGATGGACAAGTCAAAATCAGGGGACACCGTGTAGAACTGGCGGACGTTGAAGCTAAACTGTTGGAACATCCGAATATTTCCGATGCTGTTGTGGTCGTCAGAACAAGTGCTCAGGGACACAATGAGCTTTGCGCCTACTATGTACCTGATTCCGAAGTAGCACCAGCTCAGATCAAACAGCATGTACTGCAAAACGCTGCGGATTATTTGGTTCCGGCATACATAGTGCGGATGGACAAGCTGCCGCTTACAGTAAATGGTAAGGTGGATAAACGAAAGCTACCGGAACCGCATACCCATTTATCTTCGGACACAAATTTAGTATTACCTCGCACCGAAAAAGAAGAGATTCTTGCTGATATTTGGAGACAAGTGCTTGGAGTTGAAACGATTGGTGTTCATGATAGCTTTTTTGCTTTGGGAGGAGATTCCATTAAGGCGATTCAGATGAACGCCCGTCTAAAGGAAAGACTGCTTCACCTAGAGGTGAAGGATCTCTTTCAACGAAAAACAATTGCAGAATTAGCTCCACTGATTAAACAGAAGAGTGGAAAAAGCGAACAAGGCATCGTCACGGGACATGCTCCGCTGACTCCCATTCAGCACTGGTTCTTTACTGGTGAACGAAACGATGTTCATCATTATAATCACGCTATCATGCTGTATCGGAAAGAGGGCTTTGATCCGAGGATGGTGGAAGAGGTTCTTATGGCGTTACTGCAACACCACGATGCCTTACGTATGGTATTTACCTTCGAGGAGAATCGGGTAACCCCGTATAACCGTGGCATGGAGGAGGAGCTCTTTACGTTTCAGGTTGTTGATCTTGCTGATGATCCTGACTTTGCACAAAAAGTTGAGGAGCATGCGAATAGATTGCAAAGCAGTATTGAGCTGAAAACAGGTCCTTTGGTAAAAGTAGGGTTGTTTACAAGTGTGGACGGTGATCATTTGTTGCTCGTCATTCATCACTTAGTTGTAGACGGGGTTTCCTGGAGAATTATTTTGGAGGATTTCGCCAAAGCGTATCAACAGATACAACAGGGAGAGGAAATTAAGCTTCCAAAGAAAACAGATTCCTTTAAGCAATGGGCGGAGCAGATTACAGCCTATAACAAAAACCAAAGGCTGAAAAAAGAGTATGCGTATTGGAGAAAAACGGTACAGACGCCTGTTTCCTCGCTTCCAGTAGATGCGGTCGTTCACCAGAACAGAATAATAGACACCAAGACGCAGTCCTTTACGTTTGATCCTGAAAAAACAGACCAGCTACTGCGTCACATTCATCAGGCCTATAACACGCAGGTAAATGATGTGCTTCTTGCGGCGCTTGGTCTGGCTATCAAAGAGTGGTCCGGACTGGACAAAATTCTGCTTGACCTAGAGGGTCATGGTAGAGAAGATATTCTGCCTGAGCTGGATATTTCCAGAACAGTAGGCTGGTTTACCAGCATATATCCGGTGCTTCTTTCAACAGAGCGGGCAGAGGATTTGGAATATCAGATCAAATTTGCTAAGCAGAGTTTGCGTCAAATTCCAAAAAACGGGATTGGCTATGGAATTCTTAGATATGGATCAGAGGATAACGAGGATGAGTCACTTAACTACACTGCGCCAATCAGCTTTAACTACCTGGGACAATTCGATCAGGACATGCCTGAGCATCTTGTACAAATCTCACCTGACTACACTGGAGAAGCGATCAGCAAAGAATATATCAGAAAGCATTCACTCGAATTTATCGGCATGGTGGAGCGAGGTCAGTTTACTCTCTCGCTTACTTACAACAGCAAGGAATATAACGAGGAGACGATATTGCAGTTGCTGACCAGCTTGAACAAGAATGTGCTAAGCATCATCGAGCATTGTATGAAAAAAGAGGAAACAACTGTCACTCCATCAGATTTGGGCTATTCAAAAATGTCGATCGAAGGTCTTTCCAAGCTGCAAAACTTGCTCTCAAGAAAACTGTGAATTCGGAGGTTTCAGATGAATGAGAACATAGAGATTACCAAGCTTGCCCCTCTTGCTCCTATGCAAGAGGGAATGCTCCTACACTATTTAATGGATCGGGATTCAGAAGCGTATGTTGAGCAGATGACAATGACAGTAGTAGGCGAACTAGATGTGGCCCTATTTGCTGCAAGTATGGAAAAACTGGTTGAACGTTATGATATTTTACGTACCATCTTTATATACGAGGAAGTGGAGGAACCTTTGCAGGTCGTTTTGCAACAACGACCTGCTGAGGTAATCCATAAGAATTTGTCTCAGATGCCTGAGACAGAGCAGATAGCCTACATAGAGGCATGGAAAAAACAAGACCGCGACAGAAAATTTGACCTTTCCAAAGATGTGCTTATGCGGGTTGCTATTCTGACAAATGCTCCACAAGCTCATACGATTATATGGAGCTTTCATCATATCCTGATGGATGGCTGGTGCGTTGGGATTCTTTTTCGCGATTTTGCCCGCATTTATCTTGCCCTGCGTGATGGCCATCCTTTACCAGATGACACACCTCCTGCTTATACAGATTACATTCAGTGGCTTCAGGAACAAGATCAACAGCAGGCCGCGACTTTTTGGAGTGAATACCTAGATGATTACGAGCATCAAGCTATCCTGCCTGTTTATCGCAGTGATTCAGAAGGGAAGAAACGAGAAAGTAACGAAAAGTCTTACACCATTCCTACGGCAAAGCTACAGGAGCTTGCCAACCATCTACAGGTGACACTGAACACGGTATTTAGTACGGCGTGGGGACTGCTATTACAAAGAATGAATAATGTGGATGACGTTGTATTTGGAACGGTTGTATCGGGGCGTCCAGCCGAGGTGTCGGGCATCGAAGATATGGTGGGCTTGTTTATCAATACAATTCCAAAACGGATCAAGTCAGAAGGGAATCAGTCAATTGCAGAGCTACTACACGAAGTCCAACGATCGACTCTGGAAAGTGAGCCTCACAGTTATCTCGCGCTGAGTGAGATTCAGAAGAAATCTGAATTGAAAAAAGATTTATTTTCACATATCTTCGTCTTCGAAAACTACCCAGCAGATCAAGCTATCGCACAGGCAGGGGAAGAGACGAAGCTCGGTTTTTCCATTAAAGACGTTGAAATCTCTGAACAGACAGAATTTGATTTCATGGCAGTTGTAATTCCTGATGAGATGGCGATATTAAAATTGCAATACAATGCCCATGTCTATCAGGAGGAGACCGTAGATCAGCTTGCTACCTACTTCTTGCGCATCCTGCAACAAATCGCAGACAATCCGAATGCAGTGGTGGATGGAATCGAGTTACTTTCGCAAACAGAGAGAGACAGGCTATTAACCGAATTCAACCGTACACAAGCAGGCTATCCTTCAACGAAAACAATCCACGGGCTATTCGAGGAGCAAGTAGCTAGGCATCCAGAGCGAATCGCTGTAGTAAATGGTGAACAAACAATAACTTACCGTGAACTAAACGAGCGAGCTAATCAGCTTGCACGTTTGTTGCAAAGCAGGGGTGTGGGTTCTGAAAGTATAGTAGGGATTATGCTGGATCGATCCATTGATATGGTGGTAAGCATTATGGGTGTGTTAAAAGCCGGGGGTGCGTACTTACCCATTAATCCAGAGTATCCTCAGGAAAGAATTACATATTTGCTCATGGACAGCAAGCCGGAAGTGATTATTACTCATCCTGCTCTTGCGGGAGCACTCTCGGATTCCTGGCAACTGGTTACTATTTCCGATGAGGCAATAGAACATTATGATACCTCCAATTTGAATGGATTTGACAGCCCAGAGCAGCTTGCTTACATCATTTATACATCGGGTTCAACAGGGGAGCCAAAAGGCGTAATGATCGAACATAAAAATGTCGTTCGCCTTTTGCATAACGATCGGAACCTATTTGAATTTGACCATAATGATGTGTGGGCTTTATTCCATTCGTTTAGCTTTGACTTCGCCGTGTGGGAAATGTACGGGGCATTACTTTATGGAGGTAAGCTAGTTCTGGTATCCCAAGAAGCTGTGCGCGATCCAGAAAAATGTAGCCACTTCCTTCAGTCAGAAAAGGTAACCGTCCTCAACCAGACGCCTTCTGCATTTGCTAACCTCATTCAGTTTGTTTGCAAGAATCAGGTGAAAGGACTGGATGCACTTCGCTACGTGATTTTCGGCGGGGAAGCACTAAAACCTCAAATGCTGACAAGCTGGCATGAGATGTATCCAGACGTCAAATTAGTTAACATGTACGGAATTACAGAAACCACGGTGCACGTTACCTACAAGGAAATTCAAAAGGAAGAAATGAAACGAAATGCAAGTAACATCGGTAAACCGATCCCTACGCTTACAGCTTACGTGATGGATCAAAAGCAACGGCTGGTCCCAATCGGTGTGCCCGGAGAATTGTATGTGGGAGGCGAGGGTGTTGCACGTGGCTATTTGAATAAGCCAGAGTTGACCGCGAGCAGATTTGT
The DNA here is from genome assembly GCF_010748895.1 of Brevibacillus sp. 7WMA2. Lineage (NCBI taxonomy): Bacteria > Bacillati > Bacillota > Bacilli > Caryophanales > Paenibacillaceae > Brevibacillus > Brevibacillus sp. 7WMA2. Next base: position 1,265,191 of record NZ_CP048799.1, on the reverse strand, counting down.
ACCGAATCCGTATAAGCCTGAGGAACGTTTATACCGCTCTGGAGATTTAGTCCGGTTTTTACCTTCAAGTGATATGGAGTATCTGGGACGAATGGACTTGCAGGTCAAAATTCGTGGACATCGGATCGAACTTGGTGAAGTTGAAAATATATTACTGAAACACCCTGATGTGACAGATGTTGTCGTGTTGGCGATTCAAGATCGCCATGCACAAAACCAGTTGCATGCCTTCTTCACCGCTCAGCAAAGAGTAACAACAGCTCAGTTACGCGAGCACATCAGCCAAAAGCTTCCTGAATATATGATGCCAGCTCGTTTTGTACAAATCGAAAAAATTCCCGTAACCGTAAACGGGAAGGTGAATCGAAACGCGTTATTGCAGATCGATTGGGAGCTGGAGAGCGATGTTCAGATTATTCCTCCTGAAAATGAGACGGAGGAAAAGCTGGAGAACATCTGGCAACAGGTGCTTGATCTGGAGAATCAGCGAATTGGTGTAACTCAGGACTTTTTTGCACTTGGAGGAGATTCCATCAAGGTGCTTCGGTTGTTAACAGCGGTAAATAGCCAACTGGAAACGGCAGTAAGCGTACAGGATCTGTATAAGTTGCCTACTATTCGAAAACAGTCCGAATTGATTCGTCAAAACGGGACACCTGCTTGGAGTGATCAATGGAATACGGCCAAAGCGAAGCTTATGGAATGGCAGACTGAAATAGTGGACAAGCTTCCATTGGCTGAAAAATTACCGGAGGATTTTGAAAGCATCTGCCCGATGAGTGATATCCAATTTGGAATGCTATACGCCTCAGGAAAAAATGCTGAAAAGGCAGTCTATCATGATCAAATGCTGTATCCGTTTAAAGATGGAGAATTTAATCTCGACCTGCTTCAAAAAGCTGTTTCGTTACTTGTGAAAAAACATTCGATTTTACGGACCACCTTTAACCTACAGGATTTTCCTGAGCCGATTCAAATCGTTCACAAGCAAGAAGCGTTCCATCTTGATTTGCAACATATGGACATAACGAATGAGTACGATCAAGAAACGGCTATCAATCATTATTTGTCTGAAGAGCGAAAGGTACCTTTCGCTTTAGACAAACCACTGTGGAAGTTGAGAATTTTTACGGTAAGCAACGAAGAGCATGTACTGTGCATGATTTTCCACCATGCGATTTTGGATGGTTGGAGTGTGGCATCCTTTATCACAGAGCTCTCTAATACCTATACGAAGCTAAGAGTGGATGACAGCTATCTTCCTGAATGGCTACCGCATGACTACGAGGCATTTATTCTAGATCAGATGATTGTCAAAAACAGTCCAGAAGTACGTGATTATTGGCAAAATGAACTAAACGATATGCAGCTTTTCCGTTTTCCAAAAAAAATGAACACAGATGAAACAAATCGTATGCATCAGCTCATCCATCCACTTGATCCTGATTTGGTAACGCGTTTGGAGCGTATTGCTGCGGCGAATCAGACCAATCTGAAAACGGTCTGCTTTACAGCCTATAGCATGATGCTTCACATGCTATCCTACGAGAATGACATTGCGGTGGGCTTGGTGGAGCACAATCGACCACAGTGTGAGAAGGCGGACCAAATCCTTGGTTGTTTCTTAAATACTGTACCAGTAAGAGTCAAGCTAAAGACACAGATGACATGGATAGACTTGCTTAGACAGATGAATCAAAAAATGATTGATCTGAAGCTGTATGGACGTCTCCCATTGTTTGAGATTACGAAAATGGCCGCAGATGTAGATGCTGGCAGTGAATTTTTTGATTCTACCTTTAGCTATATAGATTTCCATGTTTTTGATCAGTTGGAGGGCAAGGATCAAATCGCGCTGAAGGAGAAAGAATGGCAATTGGAGGAGCACATTGTCGATCATCGCGTGTTTGAGTTTTATATCCGCCGACAATCAGAAATTCAGATAGCCTACAGTGAAGCAGTGTTAGATAGCGTAGATGTGCAACGCCTGCTAGATTATTATCTTCGCATCCTGCAACTGATTGCCGACAAACCAAATGCCGTCATCGCTAAGGAACAAATTCTTGCCGACAAGGAAAAGCATCTGTTGCTACGTACTTGGAATCAAAATAAAGCGGACTATCCGACTGATGTAGTGATGCACCGAATGTTCGAAAAAATGGTAGGTGAACATTCTGAGCGTAGCGCAGTTGTTTTTCAAGGGAGCGAGCTTACTTACAAGCAACTCAATGAAAAAGCAAATCAAGTTGCGCGGAATCTACGCGAACGCGGGATGCAGACTAATGATCTGGTTGCAGTCATGACAGAGCCTTCCATAGAAATGATTATTGCCATGCTAGCTGTACTAAAAGCGGGAGGAGCTTACTTGCCCATTTCCCACACATTTGCAGAGGAAAGGGTTCGCTACATGCTGGAGGACAGTGGAGCTAAAATTTTGCTTACGCTATCTTCCACCAAACAGTCTTCCCTCAGCGAATACGAGACGATCCTGTTGGATGATCCCCATTTATATCATGGGGATGCCACAAACTTGCCGGATACAGCTAAATCTGAGGATCTCGCTTATATCATCTATACCTCTGGCTCGACAGGTAAACCAAAAGGGGTCATGGTGGAACATCGAAACGTCACAAATTTTGTCATGAGTTTACATGATATTGTGCACAACGCCTACGATCGTTGCTTGCGCATAGCGCAGATAGCCCCGTTTATCTTCGACATGTCTGTAAAGCCGATCTACGGTGCGTTGTTGCTTGGTCATACCTTGTACCTCGTGCCGGAGCATATTCGCGTAGACGGGGAAGGACTGCTTCGTTTTTACAGAGAGAACCAGATTGATATGGCTGATGGTACACCAACTCATCTGTCGATGCTGCAGAATGCCGTGTCTGAAATTGAACATAAGCTTACGGTTAAGCACTTTGTTGTCGGCGGAGAGCCGTTACGAGAAAGTGTTGTCAAAGGGCTGTATACCAGATTCGCGGGCGAATCCTTTGCAATTACGAATGTATACGGACCCACGGAGTGCACCGTCGACTCTACCTACTACCATGTAAATCCGGATCACTTGGATGAAAGGACATCCGTACCGATTGGGGCTCCACTTGCAAATCAGCAGATTTACATTCTTGATCAGAACGCGAATCTTCTTCCGCCTGAGGTAACAGGAGAAATCTTTATCGCAGGAGCGGGTGTTGCTAGAGGATATCTCAACAGGCCAGAACTGACTAACGAGCGGTTTGTTGCAAATCCGTTTATCCGAGGAGAGAAAATGTACCGTACAGGAGATACGGGACGCTGGCTACCTGGCGGTGTTATTGAATATGTAGGTCGGATTGATAATCAGGTAAAAATCAGGGGACATCGGATTGAAATCGGTGAAATCGAGGCATATCTGCAACAGCATGAAGAGATTGACCAAGCAGTCGTCATAGCACGAGAAGATGGCGAAGGGCACCAATATTTGTGCGCCTATATCGTGTCCGATCGTACATGGAACACAAATGAGCTAGTCGATTATTTGTCGCTCTCATTACCTGTGTACATGATTCCTTCCCATTTCGTATCTCTAGACAAGATTCCGGTCACAGTGAATGGAAAAATTGATTTCAAAGCGTTACCTGAACCGAATGGACAGGACGAACAGCTAGGGGTTTTTGAAGAACCAACAACTGAAACAGAATTAATAGTAGCAGATATTTGGAAAAGTCTATTGAAAATCGAGAAAATCGGAGTGAATGATCCATTTTTCAGCATAGGCGGCAATTCCTTGAGCGCAATCATGCTGTTGGCACGGATTCACAAGACATTCCAAAAGGTGATTCCGCTCGATATCTTCTTCCAGAATGACAGCATCGGTAAGCTCGCGAAGCTGATTATAGGAGCGGAGGAAGAGAGCTATAAAGTTATTGAGCCAGTTGCAAAACAGGAGCACTATCCTACATCAGAGACTCAGAAAATGATGTATTTGCTACGGGAAATAGAGGGAGCAGAGACTGCCTATAACATGCCAAGCGTGTTAAAAATCGAAGGACATTTGAATAAAGAGCTCTTTGCTACAGCTTTGCAAAAGCTTGTAGATCGGCATGAATCCCTGCGAACCTCTTTCGAATATGTAAATGGCGAACTCGTTCAACGCATCGCAGACACAGTAGAGCTAGATGTCACCTATTTAGAAATGGAAGAGGAGCAAGCAAGCGAAGTGGCGCAGTTGTTTATTCGTCCATTTGAACTTGCGCAGGCCCCGCTTGCTCGGGCAGGTCTAATTCAGATAGCGCCGAATGTTCATCTGTTCCTGTTTGATATGCATCACATCATTTCTGATGGACTGTCAATTAGTATCATCCTGGGTGATTTCATGCAGCTATATCATGGTGCAGAGTTGCCGGGGTTGACTGTTCAGTACAAGGATTTTACCGTTTGGCAAAACAAGATGCTACAAACTGAGGCTGTAAAAAAGCAAGAGACATACTGGTTGAGCAAGTTTGAGGGTGAAATTCCTATTTTAAACATTCCGCCGGATTACCCAAGGCCGCCTATCCAGTCTTTTGCCGGGGCGCAGATTGTCTTTCATGCAGATGAGCAGGTGTGGAGTGCCTTCCGCACTATTACAGAGAAGTCGAACTCAACCATGTTTATGACTTTATTGGCAGCTTATCACATTCTGCTCTCCAAACTTGCCGGTCAATCAGATATTAGCGTGGGTACATCTGTCGCCGGAAGACCTCATACTGACTTAGAACATGTAGTAGGTTCGTTTATCAATACCCTAGTGTTGCGTCAAAAAGTGGATGATTCTCAGACATTCATGGCTTTTTTAGAAGAGGTAAGGAAAAATGTTCTGGAGGCATTCGATAATCAGGATTATCAATTCCAAAGTCTAGTCGATAAGATATACCCTGAGCTTGACCTGAGCCGTAATCCTTTGTTTGACACAATGTTTACCCTGAACAATTTTGAAACTCCCCAGCTACAGTTGGACGGACTTACGATCTCGGTGTATCCGGTTGATCAGCCTGTAGCCAAATTCGATCTATCAATGATTGCGGAAGAAAGACCAGATGGATTGGAATTCTCCTTAGTGTATGCTACTAAGCTGTACGCTACGGATACCGCGAAGCGCATTGCAGCGAGCTTTGTTCATCTTTTGGGCCAAATAGCGGAAAATGAACGGATAACAATAGCCGATCTTACCCTGCCAACACAAGCAGAATGGGAAGAAATTGTTGGTCAATGGCAAGAAAGTTCAAAAAAGATTACTTCCTTCTATCATCATTCACCTGTGTAATGGAACGATAAAAGGGGCAGCCGGCGTAGAAGGGCTGGTTGCCCGCTTTCTCTGACATAGACACAGTTTCTAAAAAAGGAGAGGATAATTCTGCCTCTAATGAAAGAAGTAGTGAAACGAGCACGATTCGTAATGCTAATGTGCCTGATCCTCGCACTTCAAATGAGCACCACCGTGTATGCCGAAATGGGAAGTGGGGAAGCCGGTGCGGCGATCGAACAATTGGTCAATAAAACGATGGAGTCGGAGAAAATTCCGGGTGCAGCCATTATTGTTGTCAAAGAGGGGAAAACGATTTACAAACAATCATTTGGAGTTACTGACATTCAAAAGCAAACCCCCGTAACTGCTGAAACACTATTTGAAATCAACTCGAACACCAAAGCATTTACGGCACTAGCCGTCCAACAGCTTATCGAGCAAAAACGTCTTTCGCTAGACGATTCTGTTCAATCCATCATACCTTGGTTTTCAGCTACATATAAAGGACAGCAGGAAACGATCCTGATAAAGCATCTGTTATATCATACCAGTGGTTTTCCGTTTAAAAGCATTGGTTTTATCCCCATTTCATCCAGTGAGCGGGCCCTTGAAGAAAACGTACGTGCGCTCAATAACAGGGAATTAGCCCGCAAGCCAGGAACAGAGTTTGAATATGCAACGGTTAACTACGATATTCTAGGCTATATTGTTGAAAAAGTTACCGGGCAATCCTATGAACAGTATGTCCAACAGCAAGTTATTACTCAATTGGGCCTAACCAACACCTTTATGAAGGCACAGGCACCGAGTGAGCAAATGGCAAGAGGGCACAAAATCGGTTTCTTTTCCCCACGAGTGTATGATGCACCGGATTATCGTGGAAACACACCGGCGGCTTACGTGGTATCAAGTCTCAACGACATGGAGCGTTGGCTGCATATTCAATTAGGGTTGGAGGCTTCAGGGTTTCCTGCTGAGTTAATACATGCCTCCCATCTGCCAGATCGATCTGTAGCTCCTGCGGCAAACGGTTCCTCGTATGCCTCAGGCTGGATGATTTTTCAAAATGGCGGTGGACAAATTGCACACGGTGGCAACAATCCTACTTTCTCCTCATACATGGTGTTTCGTCCAGAGGAAAAGCTGGGTGCCATCGTTTTGACGAATATTGACTCGATGAATGTGTCCGTTATGGCGGAGGGAGCCGTCAAGCTATTGCAAGGAAAAGAAGTTCCAGAAGTAGTGGATGACACCAATCTACAAACAGATCGATTGGCAAGCATTACTCTCGTGATCCTTAGTGTCCTTGTGGCGGTCCTTACTGTTGCAATTGGTCAGACCATAGTACAGATCCTTCGAGGTGATCGTAAACTTGCCTCAAATCCCGGGCGCATCTGTCTGACATCTTTGTTTGCTTTTGTGATAACATGCGGTGTTTTGTCAGCCGCTGTATACTTCTTGCCAGATGTGTTTTTCTTCGGTTTACCGTGGCAGTTTATTGAGGTTTGGCTTCCGATAACCATTTTTTACGCAATGTACGTCTTGCTAGCATCCGTCACTTTGTTTACCGTCTACCTAACCATGATTCGTTTATTTCCGAAATCCAAGGAAACCTCCCTGACCCCTATCATCATACAGGGGCTTGTCAGCGGATTTGGAAATGCGATGATTATTTTCATGATCAATATAGCGCTCACTTCCATTAATACGTTTCACGTTTCTGTCTTTTTGTATTTTCTGTTAGGTATCTCGCTATATATTGTTGGGGAGAAAATGATTCGCAGCCGCCTCATTGTTATAACAAATCAGGTGGTATATGAAAAAAGAATGGAGCTAGTTCACAGAATTTTCAGGACTCCCTATCAAAAATATGAACGGATTGATAACGGCCAGATCTATGCGAGTTTAAACAACGATACGGAAACCATCAGTACGATTTCTAATATTGTCGTTATAGCACTGACCAGTACGGTTACACTGGTATTTTGCTTTATCTATCTAGCTGCAATGAGCCTTTACGGATTCTTGTTTTGTCTGGCTGTCATAATAATAGCGGCCGGCTTATATACACTGGCAGGCCGTTCGGCAAACAAGGTATGGGAGGAAACCAGAGACATCCAAAATGTGTTTTTCTCCTATATTAACGATATGATAGGGGGCTTTAAGGAGCTATATCTTACTCGCGCACAAAGCAGGGAATTTGAAGAACACATGGATAGAAGCTGTTATGAATATCGACACAAGCGATCTGCAGGTCAATTCAAGTTTGTAAATGTGTATTTAGTGGGAGAATTGCTGTTTGTAGTGGTAATCGGGACCGTTACCTTTTTGTTCCCCATTTTCTTCCCGCAGATCCCAAAGCATATGCTGGTAAGCTACGTGTTTGTCTTCCTGTATATGACGGGGCCGGTTCACGGCATATTAAATGCGGTACCTGAGCTGATCCGTATTAAGATTAGCTGGGAACGGTTAAATGCCTTGCTAGATTCGTTATCTTCGGAAAAGAGAAGGGATGATGTAGATATAGCTGGTCTTGCTGTCCAAGATTTTGAGACATTTACCTCTGATCAGGTGCAGTTCAGGTACAAAAACAAGGAAGGTGAGGAGTTTTCGGTGGGACCACTTGATTTTTCCTGTCGCAAAGGAGAAATCGTCTTCATTGTAGGTGGGAATGGGAGTGGAAAATCTACCTTTGCCAAACTGATTACAGGATTGTATGAGCAGGATGATGGCGAGTTTTTCATAAACGGGCAAAAAGTGAATGCCGATCAACGTTGTGAATTTTTCTCAGTTATCTTCAGTGATTTCTATCTATTCGAGAAAATGTATGGTGTTGATTACCAAGCCAAACAAGACGAGATACGGAAGCATTTAGAGGTGCTTCGTATAGCTGACAAAGTCGAAGTGGATCAAACCGGGATGTTTAGCACGACCAAGCTATCTACAGGTCAACGAAAGCGTCTTGCCTTGATGCTAAGTCAGATAAAAGACAGACCGATACTTCTCTTCGATGAGTGGGCAGCGGATCAAGATCCAGAGTATCGGCAGTTCTTTTATGAATCCTTGTTACCAGAAATGAAAAAGCAAGGAAAATGTGTAATTGCGATTACCCATGACGATCGTTACTTTGACCTCGCTGATCAGGTGGTTAAAATGGAGAGCGGGCGAATTATAACTCAGCAAACTCTTTCGCATGCCTGATGCAACATCATATAAAAAAGAGGAGATGAGCAGCCTCAATATTTCACGCGAAAAGATCCACTCAACGCTCAATACCGATTGTAGGATGATTCATTTCTAGGGGAATTTTGGTTATTAAATGTAATGTACAATATACTCTGAACTGAGCTAGTGCCAACAGGCCTGATTTCAAGGAGGATGAAATCAGGCCTGCTTTTTGTTCTGAAAACCTAGGACAGATTTAGGCTTTTAGAATCATGAAACAAAATGACACGCAACATAATGATTGGTCCCGATTTCCCGATAAAGGGGAACTTGCTCCAAGCACAATGCCGTTGCATATGGACATCTAGTATGAAATTTACAGCCAGATGGAGGATTAGCTGGACTTGGAATTTCGCCCTTTAATACGATTCTTTCTCGTCGAACCGTTGGATCCGGAATAGGCACAGCAGATAAAAGTGCCTGAGTATAAGGATGCTGGGGATGTGCAAATAATTCATCTCGCGGTGCCACCTCCATAAAGGAGCCTAAGTACATCACTCCAATCGTGGTACAAAGGTGTTCTACCACGCTTAAATCATGTGAAATAAATAGATAGGTAAGGGAATGCTTCTCCTGTAAATCCTGAAATAAATTGATTATTTGGGCTTGAATGGAAACATCAAGTGCTGATACAGGTTCATCTGCAACGATGAAATCAGGCTGTAAAATAATAGCCCGAGCAATGCCGATACGTTGTCGTTGACCGCCAGAAAATTCATGCGGAAATCGATCATAATGATAAGGGGCAAGACCGCATAGGTCCATTACCTGTTGAACCCGTTCACGTAGATCACGCTTGGCTACCAACCCATGATCCAGCAGTGCTTCTCCTATGGCATCTCCAATCCGTATACGAGGATTAAGAGAGCTGTATGGGTCCTGAAAAATAAATTGCATGGAAGGGCGCAGCCTTCGTAGCTCTTTAGGTGAGAGGGTAGATAGATCAATCCCTTTGTAAAAGACATCCCCTGAAGTCTTCTCAATCATTCTCAGGATTGTGCGTCCCGCCGTACTTTTTCCACTGCCTGATTCACCAACCAGTCCGAAGGTTTCTCCCTTACTGATCGTAAAGGAGAGGTCATCAACTGCTTTTATCTGCCCTCTGCCAGCAGGAAAGGGACCGTCCCCTAGAGGAAAATATTTTTTTAGATGCTGTACATCAAGTAATAGCTCATTCATGCGTGCTCCTCCTCATACAACCAGCAGGCTACTTTCTGTTTATTGGATACGGGGGATAGGTGGGGCTGTTTCGTTACACATTGTGGTTTACGATGCTCACAGCGTTCTGCAAAGTAGCAGGAATCACCTAACCCAATCGGATTCGGAACCTGGCCCGGTATTGAATAGAGCCGAGTGGTTCGTTGGTTCATCACTGGTTTGGAACGTAATAATCCCTGTGTATAAGGGTGCTTTGGCTGGAGAAATAAATCAATAACAGGCCCTTCTTCTATCACTTTGCCTGCATACATAACAATGACATAATCAGCCATTTCTGCAACGACACCTAAATCATGTGTAATCAGAAGGATAGCGGTGTTTGATTGTTGCTTAATTTTTCGCAATAAGTCTAAAATTTGGGCTTGAATTGTTACATCAAGTGCCGTAGTAGGCTCGTCAGCAATCAATAAACGCGGGTTGCAGCTAAGAGCAATGGCAATCATGATTCTTTGCAGCATCCCGCCACTTAATTGATGAGGATAGGAATGAGCAATCTCCTCTGGGCGGGCAATTCCTACTAGGGAGATTAACTCGATTGCTTTTTCAAACGCTATTTTTTTGCTTATGTGAAGGTGTTCGATTAAAGGTTCCATGATTTGTTCACCGATAGATAATACAGGATTTAAAGAAGTCATCGGTTCCTGAAAAATCATGGCTAATTCATTTCCGCGTAATTGTTGCATGTCCGAAGAATTGAGCTTCAAAAGATCTTTATGATCAAACCAGATCTCCCCATTGACGATTTTACCCATGGGCCCAGTGATAAGCCCCATAAGAGACATCGCTGTAACACTCTTGCCACATCCCGATTCACCTACAATACAGACGATTTGCCCCGCATTGATTTGAAAGCTTACATCATCGACGGCTTTTACAATCCCTTCATCCGTATAAAAATGGGTGGAGAGATGTTTAATATCCAAGACTGTCTCTGGTGGCTCCTCAGTGTGTACATGTGTTTTTTCGGTTCCAGAAATAGGGCCTAGCTCATCACGATGTTGAATTGGATGTAAGGAAAAAGGCTGTTTATTTGAATGATTCATATGTCGTCCACCTACTTTTTCATTTTCGGGTCTAGCGCATCCCGCAATCCATCTCCTAATAGATTAATGGAGATGACTGTTACAAAAATGGCTAAGCCAGGCGGAATCCAGAGCCACGGTCTTTTTTGAAAATCAATGAGAGTGTTAGCAGAATCAATCATGTTACCCCAGGTTGCGGTAGGGGGGACGACGCCAAGTCCAAAATAACTAAGTGTTGATTCGCTCAGGATTGCTCCGCCAACGCGTAAGGTTGCTACAACAATCAGCAAAGGTAAAACATTGGGAAGCAGATGGCGAAATAAAATTCGACTACTGCGAAGACCTAGAACCTTAGCAGCTTGAATATATTCTTGCTCGCGCAGACTCAAAATCTGGCTACGAACCAGACGAGCCAAACCTGCCCAGCCAACGAAGCTAAGCATAATCATGACAATATATAGACGGTAATTAGAAGGAACCTTCCACTCAGATAATACAGCCGCTAGGATAAACAGCATCGGTAATTCAGGGATTGTCATCAGGATATCCGAGGCACGCATGATCAGTGCGTCGACCCATCCGCGAAAATATCCAGCTAAAACACCAAGCAAGGTTCCAAGAAAAACAGAAAGAACCATGGAAGCAAGCCCCACCGTCAAAGAGATTCGACCAGCTTGCATCAGACGAGTTAAAATATCACGCCCCAGAGCATCTGTTCCAAGCCAATGAGACATACTTGGCGGTTTGTTGATCATTGCAGCATTAATTTTTCCTAATGTATAAGGGGAAAGCAGTGGTCCCAGAAAACAAAAGAGAAAGATGGCAACGAGAAAACAGAGACCGATAACTGCTATTTTGTTCTTTTGTAATTTCCTAAAGGACTGTCCCCATAGTGAGGATTTTGAATAAGAGGAGGCCGTATTGATGCCAGTCTCTATGTTATTTTTACCAATCGCGTTCATATGTGCTCCTCCTATTTCAATCTCACCCGTGGGTCAACAACACCATATAACAAGTCAGCCAGCAAATTACTGACAACGGTAAGTAATGCAATGAACATAGTAAATCCCATTAGTAGGGGATAATCCCTAAGTGATAACGCTTGCATATACACCTGACCTACTCCGGGCCAGTTAAAAATTTTCTCCGTAATAATTGCTCCTCCAAACAGAGCTGGCAGTTCAAACCCAAGCAAGGTAATCGCTGGTAGCAAAGCATTGCGCAGAGCATGCTTATAGGTAATTACTTTTTCCTTCAGTCCTTTAGCGCGAGCTGTTCGAATAAAGTCCTGACGAATCACTTCTAATATATTGGTACGGAAATAGCGAGTGAGGGAACCGACACTCAACATGGTTAATACTGTGACAGGCAAAATCATGTGCTTCATAACTTCAATCACATAGTCTAGACCTGTAGCATTGCTCCCCGTTGTCAGGATTCCTCCTGGTGGCAGTATTTTTAGGTCAACCGCGAAAATTTTAATCGCTAGCAAACCTACGAAAAACGCCGGCAAGGCCATGGCCGCAAAAACACCGATTGTTACAAGCGAATCAAACCATGAATATTGTCGGCTTGCAGAAAATACACCAATCGAGATGGCAATGATCCAGGTTAATGTGGTGGAGGTGATAGCAATTAAGAAAGAACTCCAGATATATTGACCTAAGATGGTCGTTACAGGCTGCTGATATTGAAGGGAATATCCCAAATCTCCTCGTAATACATTGCCTGCCCAAACAAAATAACGCTCTATAATCGGCTTATCTAAACCGTATAATGCTTTTAGTTCTATTTTTCTCTCAGGACTTAGCTTAGGATTGGTATCAACATAGTCACCGGGAGTCAGCGCAAAGAGAAAAAAGATTAAGAGAGAAGAGCCGATTAAGGTCGGGATCATAATCATCAGTCTTTTGAACATGTAGGTTTTCATGGACAGAGCGCCTCCTAGCTAAAACATAGATGGAAGGGGTACCTTTCATTTGATATAACGAATGAATAATGAAGGAATATGCTCAGTCCTACCTATCAAGTACATAGGGACTGAGCATGTTCGATGGGCGTTTTATTCCACAATTTTCAGATTAGGTAGGCTTGAGCTTATCCCGGTGTAACCGTTTGGTTCAAATCCTTCCACTCGTGCATTATGGCCTGATAAAATCTTTCGATAGTTCAGGAAAATAAAGGGAGGATCGTCGCTTAATGCTTGATAAAGCTCCTTATAAGCTTCCTTACGTTTTTCAATATCAAGTGTCCCTACACTTTTTGCGAGCAGTTCATCTACCTTAGGATTGGAATAACCATGTGTATTCGTAAAACTACCGCCACCTGTAGAAGAAAACTGAACAACACCATCTGATGGATCACCTAGCATGGTAGTAGAAAAGGAAGCAAGGTCGTGATCACCTTTGTCAGTTCTTGCAACAAGCGCTGGATAATCCATTAATTCTGCCTCTAGTTGAACGCCAATTAATTTGTAGTTTTCCTTCGCGATAGGAATAAGAATGTCGCTTACTTTACTTTTCGTTGTCAGATAGTGAAGAACCAGTTTTTTTCCGTCCTTTTCACGGATGCCATCCGAGCCTTCTTTCCAACCTGATTCATCCAGTAGCTGTTTAGCCTTATTCACATCATAATCGTAGGGATTCACATCTTCTGTATACGCCCAGGATACTGGAGATATGGGGACATTAGCTATTTGTGCATAACCTTGATAGGCGGCATCCACAATTTGTTGACGATCAAGCCCATAGATTAGCGCCTGTCTAACACGCTTGTCTTTTAAATAAGGCTTGCTATGGTTAAAGGAAAGATAGCTGTAGGCAGTCGAAGTATAAATATTGATGTTTGCAAAACCAAGGCTCTTTAAAAGCTCCAGATTATCGGCATTTGCAGGGAAGGAGCTATAATCAGTCTCACCTGTTTGGAAAAACTGCGTAGTATCTCCATCGGTTGTTTTATAAATAAAATGCGGAATGGCCGGTTTTCCCTCGTAATAATACTCATTGGCTACGAATCTCACTTCTTGACCGGGGATAAACTTTTCAAATTTATATGGGCCAGCTCCGACTGGTTTTGTATGCAAGGTACGCAGATAGTCAAGCTTACCTGGTTCATAGCCTTTTCCATAATAAGCTTTGGACAGCACGTGACCACCAAGCAGAAGAAGAGATCGAGCGTTTACTTTCTCAGTGGTTATCTTTATTGTCTGTGGGTCGATGACTGTAATTCCCTCAATGGTTTTTGCTTTTCCTTCTTTATAAGCTTTGCCGCCCTTAATGTGTGCTTCGGCGATTTCTGTTTCTCCGTCATACGTTTTATCATGCAAAAGGGTGAGGGTGAAGGCGACATCATCAGCAGTCAAGGGATCTCCATTGCTAAATTTTACATTTTTACGTAGATGGAAGGTGTACGTAAGCTGATCATCGGAAATATCCCATTTTTCTGCCAATTTAGGAACTGGTTTGCCACTCTTATCAATATCAACCAGTGGAGAAAACATCACGGAGGTAACGTTACCGTCATAACCATTGTGATAAAAATATGGATTGAAAACCCCACCTGGTTCAGTTAAAGCTACTACAACCGTATCTTTTCGATTTTTCGCCGATTGAGGCGATTTCGATTTGTCAGTAGCAGCGATAACAGCATCTCCTGCGTTCTGTACCCGTAGTGTTTGAGCCTGAGTATCTGCCTGACCATCGGCTGGAGTATTAGAGGTGGATGGAGCTGCTCCTTCGCTACTGCAACCGACTAATAAGGAAGCTCCTAATAGAAATGTGAAGAATGAATGTATAAAAGCTCTTCTCATGATGCTCCTCCTTATAAATGGGAAAATGTAGACTCATTATATTCTTATAATTCCGATCTGTAAAGTATGAATTAATCGTATTTCTACAATTCCCACTTGAAAAGCTTTTTGACATAAGGCTGGACATGAGCGTAGAGGAAAATAGCGCGTAGAAAAAAACATTTGACCAAATCTCTTACTAGAAATTTGGTCAATTAGCCTTTCATATTCACTTGTAGTGTCTAATTCGTTACGTAGTTAGAAAATCTTCTTCTGTTCCCGATCTGCTTTTAGAATTTCCACTGCTTCACGGAACCGTTGAGAATGTACAATTTCACGTTCACGAAGGAAAGAAAGGCTATCGATTAAATCGACATCATCAGTCATATTAATCAACCATTGATAAGTAGCCCGTGCCTTTTCTTCGGCAGCAATATCCTCATACAAGTCTGCAATAGGATCACCTTTTGCTTGAAAATATGTAGCTGTGAAAGGCACACCGGCCGCATCATGAAAAAACAAAGCCTTATCATGGCTTGCGTAATGTGCGCCAAGACCAGCTTCCTCTAGCTGTTCAGGAGTAGCGTCCTTCGTTAGCTTATATACCATTGTTGCAATCATTTCGAGATGGGCAAATTCTTCTGTGGAAATATCGTTTAAAAGACCAATGACCTTATCAGGAACCGTATAGCGCTGATTCATATAACGTAGCGCGGCCGCTAATTCTCCATCAGCTCCACCGTATTGTTCCATCAAGTACTTTGCCATTTTCGGGTCGCATTTGCTTACGCGAACAGGATACTGTAACTTTTTCTCATAAATCCACATTCAAAATTCCCCCTTTCTAGACCTGCCAAGGCCAAGGTACTTCGTTCCACGACCAAGGGTACTGTGAAAAGCTATTGCCAAAATTCATCAGAGGTCCGAATAAAGATTCATATTCGCGCTTTAGTGTCATACTTTGCTGAGCCATATCGTTGAATTGCCTAATAGCAGTCATATCAGTAGGATGTGTATCAAGATACAGGTTTAGCTCCACTAAAACAAAGTCGATCGCCTGAATTTGGTGAAGCAGCTCATAAAATTGTTGCTGGCGTTCATCCGTAGAAGTATCATGATCGCTCATTTTTATTTGCCTCCCTTGTACGGATTTTCATAAGGCGCATACAGAGCAGGCCAGAGGGTACCTAAGCAAAGAGCTTTGCATGGATCAAATTGCGGTAAATTCGGAGGTTGAAATCCTAAGTAAAGCTGTGGTGGTGTCTCATAAGTTACAATCCGTTGTGGCGGACAAGGATCACATGGACCGATGAAAGGAAAGTATGCCTTTCGATTTCGACTCATATGATTGCCTCCTTTCCTGTAGATGTCCTTATATGCTTATCAACTGGACAAGGAGAGTAGAACAGAAAACATAGGTAAAAAGAGAAGGAATCCCCCTTTTTTCGTGCAATTTGACAAAAAGGGCGGGCAAAATTCAGTTTGCCATGGAAGTGGCAGAAGTTTCCTGCGACAATAGGAAACTGAATTAAATAAAAATATGGAATTTTATGTGAAGTTATATTATGATAGCAAGCATACCTAGAATAAAGGGTAGGTATATATCTTGGTGATATGGATGAATTAAATATGTGGAAATAGGTTCTTTGAACTATGAGTGTCAAGGATGAAAAGGGAAGCACGGTGTAAATCCGTCACGGTCCCGCCACTGTAAAAGAGGAGTCAGTACAAAAAAACCACTGATCAACGAAGGATTGGGAAGGTATGTGCTGATGTGGATTCTTAAGTCAGGAGACCTGCCTATTTCAACAACACTGTGTGACCTACGGGAGATAGGGAGGTGTTAGATAGCTGTGGCAGTTGTACAAGTATATTCACTGCTTGTTCGGGCATCTCTAACCATCTTTTGAACGGGGAGAGATGCTTTTTTGTTTGAGTTGTGTTTTTTACTGAAAATATAACCTGTTTAGGAGGGCGAACAAGCATGAATAAAGGAATAAGTAGCAATTTAGGATATCCACGCATTGGGGAAAATCGCGAATGGAAAAAGGGATTAGAAGCATTTTGGGCCGGGACAATTGAAAAGAAGGAATTTCTTGCCCAAATGCAACAAAGCAGACTCCAGCACCTGCAAAAACAAAAGGAAATAGGGATTGATCTGATCCCGGTCAATGATTTCACTATGTATGATCACATGTTGGATATGGCTGTGATGTTTGGATATGTTCCAAAACGCTATGAATATGCTGGTGGGGTAGTACCTTTGTCCACCTATTTTGCAATGGCACGAGGAAATCAGCATGCAGTTGCTTGCGAAATGACCAAATGGTTTAATACCAATTATCACTACATCGTGCCGGAGTTTCAGGACATCAAACCCGTCCTGACCGAAAATAAACCGCTTCTTGCTTATAAAGAGGCGAAAGAGGAGCTAGGGATTAAAGGAAAACCTGTCATAATAGGACCGTATACCTTTATTAAGCTATCCAAAGGGTTCGATCGGCTCCAGATACCGGCGATTATCCTACAGCTTGTTCCTCTTTATGTGCAGGTTCTAACAGAATTAGCGCAGGAAGGCGTGGAATGGGTTCAGATGGATGAGCCCATTCTAGTAACATCATTATCCGAAGACGAAATGAAGACGATCTCCTACATCTATGAACAGCTTCATGAGGCTGTTCCACAACTACAAATCATGCTACAAACCTATTTTGGCTCCGTTACATTTTACAAAGAAGTGATTAAGCTACCTGTAGCAGGAATTGGATTAGATTTTGTCCATGATGCAGGACGCAGCCTTGAGCAGATCACAACAAATGGTTTCCCTCAGGATAAAGTACTTGGGGCGGGCATCATTGATGGTAGGAACATTTGGCGGGCAAATCTGACTCAAAAGACAAATCTTCTTGCTACAATCAAAGAGCATGTCGATGCATCCCGTATCTGGATTCAGCCATCTAGTAGTCTACTTCATGTTCCAATCAGTCTAAATCAAGAGACACAGCTTGATCCACTAGTTAAAGATTCATTGGCGTTTGCAGATGAAAAACTAATTGAAATCAAGCATATTACAGATTGGTTGCAGAACCGAGAGGAAAGCGTTAAAGAGATTTTTGCTGAGAATCAAACCATTTTAGAACGGGTAGCGAACTCTGTAGCTCGCAATCGCCCACATATACATGAGGCTGTTGCCAGCTTGCAATTAGATCAGATCGGCCGTGCATCTGATTATGAACAACGGCGAAAACAACAACAGCACCAATTACAGTTACCAATTCTCCCTACTACAACGATTGGTAGTTTTCCACAAACAACAGAAGTTCGTCAGGCGAGAAATAAATGGCGGAAGGGGGAATGGTCGGCAGAGAAATATGAGCAATTTTTGCAAGCAGAAATCCGGGAATGGATTGACATACAAGAGAAGGTTGGGCTTGATGTGTTGGTTCATGGGGAATTTGAACGGACAGATATGGTGGAATTTTTTGGCGAAAAACTAGGTGGATTCGCTTTTACTAAAAACGGATGGGTGCAATCCTATGGCTCACGTTGTGTAAAACCACCAGTTATTTACGGAGATGTAGAGTTTATTGAGCCGATGACAGTTAAGGAGAGTATCTATGCACAATCTCTTACAACGAAACCGGTCAAGGGAATGATTACAGGACCTGTCACAATTTTAAATTGGTCCTTTGTGCGTGACGATATTTCCAGACAGCAGGTAACCTATCAAATTGCACTCGCCTTACAAAAAGAAGTAGAGGCGTTAGAAGCTAGTGGGATCACGATGATTCAGGTTGATGAACCAGCACTACGTGAAGGGTTACCGTTAAAGAAAACGGAATGGGAAGCATATTTAGAATGGGCTGTAAAAGCCTTCCGCTTAACGACTTCTACTGTAAAAGACACGACCCAAATTCATACCCATATGTGCTACTGCGAGTTTCATGATTTTATCGATTCTATCAGCGAATTGGATGCAGATGTTATTTCAATAGAAACATCACGCAGCCATGGTGAGCTAATCCATGCTTTCCATAATCATTCCTATCTGAAAGGAATTGGTCTAGGTGTCTATGATATTCATAGTCCCCGCGTTCCAGCTGTAGAAGAAATGATAAAAATGATAGAGAATGCTCTACAGGTCCTTGAACCCAGACAATTTTGGATTAATCCCGATTGCGGTTTAAAAACAAGAGGGCGTAAGGAAACGATCGCTTCCTTAGAAAATATGGTGACTGCTACTCGATTAGTTCGTAACACCATAACAGCTATTCCCTAGGATTTACTAGAGTCGAAGGGGAGAAATGGATTTACCAGAAAAAAGAGTACGAGATTCAAAACATACCTTCACAGATCCTGTGTTTCCCCAATACGAATCATCACAATACAATACTGAAAATAAGTAAAGGACAGAGAAGATAAAGATCAAAAACAACCGGGTTAGTTGATTGGCAGCATTTCTACATGGGGTGATACCCTAAGCACTGAAATGCTGCCATTCTATTTTATATAAGGTTCTATAACGAAGATTCATGTGCTATAAGAAGGGAAACGATAGTTGTTTTCTTACACAAGGAACAATAGAAGAAAATGGATAGTTACAGACTCAGAAACTAGGGCAGCATGATGACAGTCAGAGTCTTTTCAATATTTGGTATGAGTGAAGATTCATCAGAAGTGTTCCAAGCAATAAAACCGTCAGGGCGTAGATTTAGCTCCATTCTAGTTATTTTTTGATCCCTAGGATACAATGTAAGCTGGAATTGTGGAAAATACAACCATTTTCTTCTAACATTTTGTTGGAGAGTAACGTCAACGTGTGAGTAGAGTAATAAAGGTATCAAGTTTACAAAAAAGAGCAAAAAATTTTTACCTACACTTCTAATTGAGAAAGATATTCACTTTCAGTTTTTGATCGTTTATACTTAGCAGTAATGTTTTCATTAGTAGACAAGAGAGAAAAGAGTGATAGATTCGTGTTACGCCGGTTTTTTTCTTATTATCGCCCTTATAAAGGGTTATTTATTTTGGATTTTTCATGTGCCATTATTGCAGGCTTACTAGAATTAGTATTTCCTTTGGCAGTTAATCAATTTGTCGATAAACTGCTTCCGGGGCAAAATTGGTCGCTGATTATTGGGGCTTGCTTTGCTTTGTTGGGAATTTATTTTTTAAACACAGCCCTTAATTTTGTTGTCACATATTGGGGACATATGCTTGGCATTAATATTGAAACGGATATGCGGAAAAAGTTGTTTGATCATATCCAGAAGCTGTCATTCCGGTTTTTTGACAATAACAAGACAGGACATTTAATGTCTCGCATGTCAAATGATTTGATGGAAATTGGAGAGATAGCTCACCATGGGCCAGAGGATTTGTTCATCGCTATCATGACCCTCTGCGGTGCATTTGGTGTCATGTTGTATATTAATTGGCAATTAGCCTTGCTCACATTCCTCGTTATTCCTTTTTTGATTTGGCTAACCGTTTTCTTTAACAAGAAAATGACGGTTGCTTTTCGAAGAATGTTTTCCGATATTGCAGATTTTAATGCGAGAGTGGAGAATAACATTGGTGGCATTCGTGTGGTACAAGCATTTGGTAATGAGGAATATGAGAAAGCTCAATTTGCTGTTAATAATGGTCGTTTTCGTTTGACCAAGCTGCTCTCTTACAAAATCATGGCTATGAATATGTCTATCAGCTACCTGCTTATGCGGCTAGTGACACTATTTGTCTTGATTTGTGGAACTTGGTTTGTCATTAAGGGGCATTTGACAGCAGGTGAATTTGTAGGTTTTGTATTGCTCACAAATATATTGTTTAAACCTATTGAAAAAATTAACGCAGTTATTGAACTTTATCCAAAAGGGATTGCTGGCTTCAAGCGCTATGTGGAGCTTTTAGATACTGCTCCAGATATAGCTGACTCTACTAACGCGATCGCTGTAGATCATTTAAAAGGAAACATAGAATATCACGATGTTACCTTTGGCTATCAAAATAAAGAAAATATCCTAAACAGTATCAATTTAACCATTCGTGCAGGTGAAACTGTAGCCTTTGTCGGGCCGTCCGGTGCTGGGAAAACAACGCTGTGCAGTTTATTGCCACGTTTTTATGATGTTACCTCAGGCAAAATTACCATTGATGGAATGGATATTCGAGATTTGAAGCTAGAATCCTTACGTAAACAGATTGGGATTGTTCAGCAGGATGTCTTCTTGTTCTCAGGAACACTTCGAGAGAATATTAAATATGGAAACTTACAAGCTAGCGATGAGGAAATATGGAATGCTGCGCGTCATGCTAAATTGGAAGAATTCATTCTCTCTCAAAAGGATGGATTGGAAACGATTATTGGTGAGAGAGGTGTCATGCTCTCAGGTGGGCAGAAGCAACGTTTAGCCATTGCGCGTATGTTCTTAAAGAACCCGCCTATCCTTATTTTGGATGAAGCAACCTCTGCCTTGGATACAGAGACAGAGCTAGCGATCCAGAAATCACTGGAAAAACTGTCTGAAGGAAGAACGACACTTGTCATTGCACACCGTTTAGCAACGATTAAAAATGCTGATCGTATCGTGGTTGTGACAAAAGACGGAATTACAGAGCAAGGAAATCATCAGGAGTTACTTGCGGCAAAAGGAGTTTATAGTAGATTGCATGAAGCGCAATTTTCTACATTAGTACAATAAAAGTCATTTTTACGTGTCACGAAAAAAGCATTCCACAATATCCGAATAAAATGGATAAAATGGGATGCTTTTTTTAGTAGAAAGAATCTATAGTTGTTGGTTCTAAGGTGGTTTTTCGGCTTGAAAGAGAATTACTGAATCGCTTGTGGTCTTCGATTAGACCTCATTTTTTCTATGTAAAAGTAGTAGAAGATATGATACTATCATTTGAGAATGATAATCATTGATGTAACAAGAGGCGCTTTTTCAAGGATACTGTACTGAAAAAGAGGCTTGTTTCTGTTTATAAGGAATCCATGATACATACGACAAGGGGGCAGATGCATCTTTTTTCAGACAGATCATTCATAGAAATCAATAGATAACAGGATGAATTTTACAAAGGAATGATAGAGTAATGGTATCCCACGAATCACAAAATGAGCAGGACGGGGCAATGAAACAGCTAAAGCACAAATCTAGACCCGCAATTGCTCTTATCATGATTATTGGTTTGTTCATAGCACTTGTTTTTGTAATGGTGGCTTCTATTTCTTTGGGAGCAGCAGATATTGATTTTTTGACGGTGTGGTCAAGCATTGTTTCTTTTAATCCTGACCAAACCTCCCATCAGATTATTCAAGAATTACGCTTGCCTCGGTCAATAGCCGCAGGTTTAGTGGGGGCTTTTTTGGCTGTATCGGGAGCTATTATGCAAGGCATGACCCGAAATCCCCTAGGGG
This sequence comes from Brevibacillus sp. 7WMA2, assembly GCF_010748895.1. NCBI lineage: Bacteria > Bacillati > Bacillota > Bacilli > Caryophanales > Paenibacillaceae > Brevibacillus > Brevibacillus sp. 7WMA2. Next base: position 1,243,247 of record NZ_CP048799.1, on the reverse strand, counting down.
ACCCGTCCATTATGGGTATAACGAATGGAGCGGGGTTTGCGATTGCGCTGGCCTTTGCCTTTTTTCCAGGTCTGTCAAACATGAGCATGATGGCCTTTTCTTTTATGGGAGCAGGATTAGGTGCTGGTCTCGTATTCGCTGTTGGATCATTGTCTAAAGGGGGGCTAACTCCCGTAAAATTAGCACTGGCTGGTGCAGCGGTAGGCGCATTACTTACTTCGCTATCTTCTGCCATCGCGATTCATTTTCATGTAGCTAAGGATATAAGCTTCTGGTTTGCAGGAGGGGTGGCAAATACGCCCTGGATCAGTGTCGAATTGTTATGTCTTGTGGGTGCTATCGGGCTCCCGATTGCTTTACTATTAGCGCGTTCTATTACGATTCTTAGTCTAGGTGAAGATGTTTCGAAAGGCTTAGGACAACGCAATTTTATCATTAAAGTGATTTGTACCTTGGTGGTGCTGCTACTGACAGGAGCATCTGTAGCGGTAGCTGGTTTTATTGGATTTATTGGGCTGGTAATTCCACATATAACACGTTCATTAGTAGGAGTAGATTATCGCTGGATTATTCCTTGCTCCGCTTTACTAGGAGCACTGTTGCTCATTGTATCTGATATTGGTGCTCGTTTAGTAAATGCCCCTTTTGAAACGCCAGTGGGGGCTGTGACTGCCATTCTAGGAGCACCGTTCTTTCTATATTTGGCTAGACGTGAAGGGAGGGGCTTATAATGCAAGTACTGCAAAAAGGAAGAAAAAGCCCCTGGGTAGTTCTTGGATTGATTACATCGTTGATCATCGTAGTATTTTTTGTCAGTCTACATTTAGGAGTTATTCGCATTGCACCCTTGGATGTCATAGTAACCTTATTTGGATTTGGAACAGCGGATCATCAGTTGATATTATTTGAGTTCCGGCTACCACGGATGGTTATTGCTTTATTAATTGGAGCTGGTCTTGCTATTTCTGGAGCTATTTTGCAAAGTGTCTCGCAAAATGAATTAGCTGAACCGGGAATTATCGGAATTAATTCTGGAGCAGGCTTGTTTGTCGTCATCTATATTTATCTATTTAGTGGCTCGATGACAGCCATTGGCACCATGTCTATTTTTATTTTGCCAGTAATAGCATTACTAGGAGCTTCGCTATCTGCCTTTATCATTTATCTGTTAGCATGGAAAAATGGTGTGACTCCAACACGGCTGATTTTGGTCGGGATTGCTTTGAACGCAATATTGGGTGCATTCTTAATTGTGTTCCAGCTTAAAATGAACAATACAGATTTTATGAAGGCTATGATCTGGTTGTCCGGGAGCATTTGGAGTACGAATTGGACATATGTACTGGCTACACTTCCGTGGATTGTTTTTCTTATTCCTTATACCATGTATAAGGCACGCTATTTAAACGTGTTGCATCTAGGCGATGATATTGCTGTGAGTTTAGGGACGAATGTGGAGAGGGAACGAAGATTGTTACTAGCAACGGCTGTTGCGTTAGCAGGTGCTTGCGTGGCGGTTGGAGGAGGAATATCGTTCCTTGGTTTGGTTGCTCCTCATCTGGCTAAAAAAATGGTAGGACCGAAGCATCAAATTTTAATTCCTACGGCTGCACTGCTTGGAGCACTTCTTTTACTCTCTGCCGATACGATTGGACGCAATATCTTAGCCCCATCGGAATTACCAGTCGGAATTGTAGTATCTGCCTTAGGGGCTCCTTATTTTATTTATTTGTTAATGAAATCGAAGTCATAGACAGATTAATACATTTTAAAAGACGTATACGAGGCTACAAATAGGAGACTCTTCAAGCTGACAGGTTATCGAGTAAAAGATAACCTGTTTTTTGTACAAATTAGTTCTTTCTTCCTGTTCTTACAATTATCAATTCCATTGAGTTGTTTTAATTTTTTAGGTAAATCACTATCCTTTTTAACACTTTTTCTACATTAACCATTAATTCTTTTCATTACAGGGAAGGCTAGATTGTTGTCCATGATTACAAATGTAAGCTGTAAAGTCGAATATTGGCAGCAGTGCTTCAAAGATAACTCCTAACTCTTGGTTAGATAGGCAGGGAAAGCACTGTTGCTTGTTACTTGTAGTCGAATTACATTTGAAAGTGAAAAAAGTGAAAAAGAATGTTACTAAATGTCAATAAATTGTAAAAAAATATATATTATGTAAAAAGAAACTTGATTTACATTTAAGGTGTAACGTTTTTCCAGAAACAAGCAAAGAATCCCAGTATCAATATGTTGCTGAGAGCTTATCTTGTTCTAAGAAAAAGGTTAGGATTGCATGTCTTGCGAACAAGAATCTGGGCTTACTATGTTCAGGAAGTGAGAATTACAAAAAGTTGTATTTTTTGACATATTGTGCTAGTATTCAGCAAGGGTAATTTTAAGTGTTCAGAATAGATTCCCTAAAGAGAGGAGGAATAATAGCTTTTCTAGCAGTTTCGCATTGTTTAATTTTTTGTAATAACTCATTTTTGTGTGGAAAATGATTTTTGTTATTGCGTAATTCACTCATTTCTAGCAGATTCAGCGGTCGTTTTTTGTGAGTCAGATTTGCTTACTAGGTTTATAAAACTGTATCGTTGTCGCTTGAATTAATAGAAATTTCTTAATTGGGTTTTTAAGGAGCGAACTAATCCCCCACAACCCACTTAGGATAAGAAAAATGTATCGTAAAACACCAGTTTTTTGAACAAGAGAAACAATCATATTGAATCTGATAGGCCAAGATAGACAAAAAGCAAGGCTATTCATTTGGATAGTAGTATAAATTGTGCTTGGTACTGGTTTCTTATGACAGTAATTTTGCTAATATTAAAAATTTTATGTAGCTCTTTCATCCAGAGGCTCTCCATTCGCAAAAAAGCTTGGGAGAGGCTCATTTAAATGATTCTAGAACTATACCAGTGCCATATTGCAAAGGAGATAAAACGATGAAATGTTCAACTAGTAAAAAAGTAGATAATCACATGCTGCGTAGTGTTGATGACAATCAATATCAGGAGCATTTTGCTACCGACGATAGCCCCCTTCCAAAACGTGTACCCGGGGGAGCAAGAGTTTCGTCCAAAGCTATCGAGTCTAGATGGGAATTACTGTCGGTTCGACCTGAGGCCAAGGAACAATTACTAGGCAATCAAACCGTAGACCAACTTGAGTTGTATCAAAAAAACATTGAGAATCTGATCGGTACAGTCAGTATTCCGGTAGGCTTGGCTGGTCCTTTACGGATCAATGGTCTTTATGCCCAAGGTGATTACTATATTCCTTTAGCTACTACCGAGGCTGCTCTCGTAGCTTCTTATAATCGCGGTGCGCAGGTCATTAGCCAAGCAGGTGGATGCAGAACCGTGATTTTGAAAGAAGCAATTGGGAGGACCCCTGGCTTTATCTTTGAGAGCGTAGTAGAGGCGAGTCGATTTGCTAACTGGGCGGTTTTTGAATTTGATACCTTCCGCGAGGTTGCCCAGAGCACAACAAACTTTGGTCAGCTTATTAGAATGGATCATATGATCGAGGGTAACTACGTGTATCTCATTTTCGAGTTTTCAACTGGAGATGCATCTGGACAAAACATGGTAACGATCGCAACACAAGAAATCTGCAACTATATTCGACAGCATTCACCAGTTCCGTTCAAGAATAGCTTTGTTGAAGCGAACTTTTCGGGAGACAAGAAGGCTTCTGCAAAATCTTTCATGACCGTGAGAGGGAAAAAGGTTTGTGCTGAAGTGGTATTACCTGCAAAATTAGTTAGCCAACGCTTCCACACTACTCCTGAAAATATGGAAAAGTACTGGAGAATGGCATTTGTAGGTGGAGTTCTGCAAGGCATGATTGGTTCCCAAGGTCACGTAGCTAATGGTTTGGCTGCCTTGTATCTAGCAACAGGACAAGACGTTGCTTGTGTATCTGAATCGTCCGTTGGCGTTACACGATTCGAACTGACAGAAAATGGGGACCTGTATGCATCGATAACGTTACCGAATGTTATTGTGGGTACGGTGGGCGGAGGTACAGGGTTGCCGAGTCAAAAGGCATGCCTTGAAATTATGGGACTTTCAGGTGCTGGACATGTACACGCGCTTGCGGAGGTATGTGCCGGTCTAGTTTTAGCCGGGGAACTGTCGATCATCGCGGCATTGGCCGCTGATGATTTTACTAGAGCCCATCATAAGCTTTCTCGTGGCACAGATGGAACAGCTCAAGGGATGGTGAAGCAATATGTCTAATGTGAGCTATCAACAGCTTTCTTGGTCGAGACGTTGGTGGATTTATCAGCGGGAGAGATTTCCCGTTGTTCAAAATGGAATCGTGGTCGCTGTATTCAGTATATCTACGATGCTTTACTCTTCTATTCTGAGAAACGGAGCTTCACCCAGTTTCCAGTCGCTTGTAATTGGTTTCTTGTCGACTTTTTTGTTCTTTTTGCTGTTGCGCATTGCTGATGAATTTAAGGACTTTGAGGAAGACTCCCGATTTCGTTCGTATCGGGCTGTTCCGCGTGGGGTTGTAACCCTGAAGCATCTCGGAGTGCTTGGTGTTTTCATAGGACTTCTTCAGCTTGGTATGGCATATTGGTTGTCTCCAAAGCTTATTTTTTGGTTAGTGCTTGCATGGGGCTATCTAGCTTTAATGAGTAAGGAATTTTTTGTCAAGGAATGGTTAAAAGCTCACCCAATTATTTACCTGCTGTCCCATATGGTAATGATGCCGATGATTGTGATGTATATCGTGGCATGCGACTGGGTGACAGCTTCAGATACAATTCCTTCTGGGCTTCCTTGGCTTTTACTAGCCAGCTACGGAAACGGAATCATTTTGGAGATTGGGCGCAAGATTCGAATCCCCGAGGATGAGGAATATGGTGTCGAGACCTACAGCTTTTTGTGGGGCTACAAAAGGGCAACCTGGATATGGGTGGCCGTTGTGTTTTTGACATCTTTCGTGGTTTGGATGGCTTCCGTACAAGTGGGTGCTGGCCAAATCGTGATGTGGTGTGCTGGATTAAATGTGCTGATCGCAGTTTGGATGGCAGTGACGTTTCTTAAATCAATGACAACGAAAGTAGCACAGGCTATAGAAAAAGTTTCGGGTCTACTCATTATCTTGCTGTATCTTAGCCTGGGACTTGTTCCACTTTTATTTTAAGTGAAAAGGAGGTTATAGCACATGACGTATATTTTACAAATGAACCGTGCAGAGGAGAATGAGCTGCAAAAGATGGGCGGTAAAGCTCGTGCCCTCGCTTTGCTGGGACAGGCAGGTATGGTGATTCCCGAGTGGTTTGTTCTTACACCAGAGGCTTTTATGGAAAGTGTACCCAAAAGTCTTATGGAGGAGTTAAAGGGAGCGGTCCTTCAATCAGAAGAGGCAGTCACGCGAGTTTTAAGGCACATTACTTTAGAACCGAATGTGGAAGCGATGCTAAAAAAAGAAGTTGAGATACTTTGCGCAAACAATGAATTGGTGGCTGTCCGTTCCTCTGCATTAGATGAGGATGGGGCTGAACACTCCTTTGCTGGACAGCTAGAAAGCTACTTGTTTGTCAAACCAGAGGATGTGCCAGCTAAGGTTCTTCAGGTCTGGCGATCTGGCTTTAGTCAACGAATCTTGACCTATCGAAAAGAAAAGGGGCTTAGCTTGCTGCCCCAGCCACCCGCAGTTCTGATCCAACGAATGGTTGACTCAGAAACAGCCGGGGTAGCATTCAGTGCAGATTCCTTGACGGGACAAAGAAAAATTGCCATCGTGGGGGCCTTGTACGGGCTTGGAACAGCGCTAGTATCAGGGGAATGCGATGCAGACACGTATAAAGTGAATCGTAATGGGGAGATTGTGGAGCGTGAAATAGCGACAAAGCTGATTGCGCATCGTTTCTCAATGGACAGCGATGAGGGCGTGGAGAGTGAAGAGGTAGCGGTTGAGAAGGCAAATCAGCCAGCCCTTACAGATGAACTAGTGCGATCAGTTGCAGAGCTAGCCCGCCGTTGCGAACGTCATTTCGGACGACCCCAGGATATTGAGTGGGCCATTCAGGATGGAAAGCTCTATCTCTTGCAATCACGTCCAATTACCAACTTAGCGGAAATGATTGATCCTGATGATGAGTTTAATCTATGGGATAACAGCAATATTTCAGAAAGCTATGGCGGTATCACAACCCCCCTGACATTTTCATTTGCCCGTCACGCCTATGCTGAGGTATACAAGTCGTTCTGTCGAATAATGGGGGTTTCCGCTGAGGAGATTGTTAATCGGGATTCCGTGTTCCGTTGCATGATTGGCCTTGTCAATGGACGAGTGTATTACAACCTGCTGAACTGGTATCGTTGTCTGGCACTGCTTCCTGGTTATCAAATGAATCGAGGTTTTATGGAACAGATGATGGGGGTTAAGGAAGCACTTCCCCAGCAACTGACGGATAATGTTCAGCAGCAGGTGAGCATGCAAGACAAACTCAAGGATGCAATGCGTCTTGGTAAGACAATTGTTAAATTGATTGGCAATTTTAGACGTTTGCCGAAGACGATCGACGTTTTTTACCAACGCTTAAACAATGCGCTTGGTATTACCCGCCCAGACCTGCAACAATACAGTACAGTCGAGCTAGCCAACTACTATCTGAAGCTACAAGGTCAGCTTCTAACTCGTTGGGATGCCCCATTGATTAATGATTTTGGAGCTATGATCTACTACGGTTTATTGCGAAAGCTGACGACTAAATGGTGCAATGATGAGGATTCTACCCTACAGAATTCACTGCTCGCAGCAGAAGGTGGCATTATCAGTGCAGAACCAGCAATGCGTATGAAAAAGCTGATGAAGCTAACGAACCAAGATGCCACCTTCATCGACATCCTCTGCAATGGCACTCTAGCAGAAATCATGAAGGAAATGGATCGATTCCCTGCATTTAAAGAAGAGTACGAGGCTTATTTGGACAAATTCGGAGATCGTTGTTTGGATGAACTCAAGCTAGAGAGCGTTAATCTGTTTGACAACCCGCTTCCGTTGTTGCGCTCTATTGGCCATCTTGCATCCCGTCCCGCCCCAACTGAGATGGGACCAAGCGAGGAAGAAATAAGACGCATGGCAGAGGAGCAAGCATTTCAATCTATCGGCTTCAATCTGTTTCGTCGAGTCCTTTTTCGCTGGGTACTTAAAAATGCGCGATTGCGCGTTCGTGATCGGGAAAACCTACGATTCGAACGAACACGGGTCTTTGGTCGTTGCCGTTCCATCTTTCTAGAAATGGGGCGTCGCTTTTATGCACTCGATCTGCTTGACGATCCCCGCGATGTATTCTATTTGGAAGTGGGAGAATTGCTAGGTATGGCAGACGGAACTGCAACATGCAGCAACCTAAAGGGCCTAGTAGCACTGCGAAAAGCTGAATTTGAAAAATATCATGAAATGGATGTGCCTGAGGATCGCTTTGAAACGTATGGCGTCATTTATAAAGGTAATACGTTTAAAGCGAAAAGCCCTAAAGAACCACTGACAGGGGATGTGATGAAAGGAATCGGTTGTGCGGCGGGTGTCGTACGTGGTCCGGTTCGTGTGGTTACGGATCCCCGTGATGTGACGTTGCTTCCAGGAGAAATCCTTGTAGCTGAGCGGACTGATCCAGGCTGGATTGTGCTTTTCTCCTCAGCAGCCGGATTGCTGGTCGAACGTGGAAGTCTGCTGTCCCATGTATCTATTGTTTGTCGTGAGATTGGTATTCCAGGAATCGTTTCTGTAACTGGTTTGACTCGATGGTTGAAAACAGGAGATTGGGTTGAATTTGACGGTAGTACAGGGGTCATTCGTAAGATCACCCCGGAGGAGGGATCGATCAGTGCCTAGTAATATTGGAAATCTCGCCCAGAAAGTAACGATAGATGCGCGCCCCAAGCTAGCTAGCGAAGTTGACTTTTCCTTAATCCGTTATGCCCAGTGCTGGGAGGATGCTGACATCCTCCTAGAGGCACTAGATATTCAGCCTGGAGATAACTGTTTAGCTATCGCCTCTTCTGGGGACAATGCACTAGCGATGCTAAGCAAATCGCCAGAGCGCGTTGTCGCACTAGATTTGAGCCACGCCCAGCTTGCCTGCTTGGAATTACGCGTGGCAGCCTATTCTGCTCTGACACATACTGAACTGTTAGAACTTATGGGCTCAATCCCAAGTAACCGGCGAAATGAACTATACCAAAAATGCCGCAAGCAGCTCACACCGCTAGTAAAAAACTATTGGGATTCTCAATCAACCGCTATAGAATCTGGGATTGGAAGCATTGGGAAATTTGAGCAGTATTTTTCAATGTTTCGCAATTCAATCTTACCTCTTGTCCATTCTCGCTCTCGGGTGGAAAAGCTTCTTCAGAACCGCACGCCAAAGGATCGCCGCACGTTTTATCAAAAAGAGTGGAATACGTTACGCTGGAGATTGATGTTCCAGTTCTTTTTTTCCCGTTTTGTCATGGGAAGGCTAGGGCGTGATACCCGTTTTTTCCGCTATGTAGAGGGCAGTGTAGCAGCAAGGATTTTACAAAGAGCCCAATATGCCCTAACTGAGCTTGATCCTATGCAAAATCCTTATCTCCAGTGGATTTTACAAGGACGACATAGTCATGCATTACCGTATGCATTAAGACCTGAAAATTTTGATGCTATACGAAACAACCTGCATCGAATTGAATGGCATTGCTTATCAGTTGAAGAGTATTTACAGCATGTGGGCCAAAACGCATTTGATAAGTACAATCTGAGTGACATTTTTGAATATATGTCCGAAGACCAATATGAAAATTTACTGAAGGTTTTGGTACAAGCGGGGAGGAAAAAAGGACGACTGGCTTACTGGAATATGCTGGTTCCCCGAAGTCGCCCTGCGAGCATGGAGGAGTCACTTCGTCCACTCACCAGCTTGAGTCAGGAACTTTTTAAGCAGGATAAGGCTTTCTTTTACAGTGCGTTTGTACTGGAGGAAATCATATGAGTGGTATTATTCCCTTACATCCATGGTTCGGTATTGTGCTGCTGCTTGCCGCCATAGCATTGTTGATTTCAGGATTGCGTTTTTACCAGGTCAGGTACCAGCCTGATCCAGAATGGGTTCGTAAGCTTTTTCATATGAGCTCCGGTACATTCGCATTGATTGCTCCATGGCTTTTTGGTCAGGATTGGCCTGTATTGGTTGTGTTAGGGTTTGTCGCAATTGTTCTATTTCTTTTCCGAGTTACTCGGCTAAAGAATGGACCCGGAAAAATTTTATCTGATGTTTCGCGTTATTCATTTGGTGAGATGTACTTTGTGATGAGTATTGCGATTCTTCTCCTTTTTACGGAACAAGAAGAACGGGTTTTGTACAGTATTTCTCTCATCATTCTCACGTTAGCTGATGCGATCGCTGCTCTTGTCGGCGTTCGCTACGGTCAGGTGAGATACGTAGTTCCCGAGGGTATGAAGAGCATAGAAGGGTCATTTGCCTTCTTTTTAGTTGCTTTTTTATCGACTCACATCACCTTATTTTTGTTTTTTCCGATGGACGGAATGGCTAATTTAATGATTTCTATTACAGTGTCACTGTTAGCCACTTTAGCTGAGTCCGTTTCCTGGGGCGGGAAGGATAATTTAGTTGTACCAATTGTGAGCTTTATGATGCTCAAGTTTCTCATCGTAAAGGACAATGCCCATTTGCTGTTGGCGCTCACTCTAGCACTCTTACTGTTTATCTTGCTTGAAGCATGCAGAAGAACGAAGGTCGTGTGTCCACAGGCTTTGATGGGAATATCAGTCATTTCGTATGTGAGCTGGGCTATTGGTGGAATAGATTTTCTATTGGTATTACTGCTGCATACCGTGTCATCGCCCATTATTTTGAAGAGTTCAACTGAGCTGTTTTCCAGCAAAAAAATAGGCCTATTCATCGCCACATATACAATGAGTTTTGTATGGTTATTTTTGTACCAGCAAACACAAAGTGAAGTTTTTTTCTTCGCATTCCTGATCGGTCTATTGGCCCAATCCATTTGTTTTAGTCTCACGGAAATCTTTCAGTCGTCTCAGAAAAGGCATCTGTTAATTTATCTTTTTTTAAACATTTTGAAAAACTGGGGGCTGACATTGACGGCTTTAGTGCTTCGTTCAGGTCTAAGCAGCGAAGTGGTTGTTCATTCGATTTGGGCGGCCGTAAGCATGCTTATGGCCAGCGGTATTTACTATCTCTTTGTCTTTAAGAGGTCGAAGGCAGCCGTGTTAATCCAACCAATATGCGCGGCGGTTGGTTCTATTTTGGGAATTCTGCTTTTTTAATGATCAGCGAAAAGAGTAGGGAGGATATTCGACATGTTAAAAGCAGTACAGGTTACGAATACCAAGATGAAGGAAGAGTTTTGCTCACTACCGGGGCCTTCTGCAAATCGGATCGATTCTCTAGACGAATCGAATGCTGATACTCACTGGATGATACTAGACAAGGAAGGCGTAGCCGCACGCTGTTCACTATGGTGGTCAAACGTACCAGCATATCATGAACATCAGGTTGGTGTAATCGGACACTATGCAGCTCGAAATGCTGCAGCAGCAAGTGAGCTACTACAACTGTGTTCAAGAGAATTGGCTAAAAAGGGATGTACAATCGTGATAGGCCCAATGGATGGAAATACGTGGGGGACACACCGATTGGTTACGAAAACAAAAGGAGATCTTCCTTTCTTCCTTGAGCCAAATACACCCTTGGAATGGGCAGATCATTTTACACAGGATGGCTTCGAACCGCTATCTCACTATATTTCGCGTATTGTTGATCTTGATCATAGAGATTTGGGCGAAGCGGGGCAGGAGTATGAGAAAAAACGGTACAAGCAACTGACACAGCATATGAATGAACGCGGCATTCGTATCCGGCAGTTGGATTTGACTCGAATCGATGAAGAGCTTACACGAATCTATGAACTCTCGATACGAGCTTTTCATCAAAATTTTTTGTACACCGAGATAAGTGAAAATGAATTCTTGAAACAATACACAAAGATTGTTCCATATATTAAGCCAGAACTGGTTTTGTTAGCCGAGCATGATGATCGACTGGTCGGCTTTATGTTCACCTTACCAGATGTGATGCAAGCCCAAATGGGAAAGGCGGTCGATCAGGTAATCTTAAAGACGCTGGCTGTTGATCCAGATTACCAAGGGTATAAAATAGGCTCCTTCCTCGTAAAGGCAGTCTACGATTTGGCTCAGAAGCTAGGTTATCAACGTGCGATTAATGCGTTAATGATCCAAGAAAATCGATCCACAAGGTTTAACGCGAATGAAGGCTACATTCTTCGTGATTACACCTTATTTGCTAAGAAATTGGAGAGGGAAGCATGAATATCTTTGAAATTGTCAAACCTCATATTCAAAATTGCCCCAATGCGATCGCGATACAGGATATGCCAGACAAAGAGACCCGTCATCTAACTTTTGCCGATCTGGACAAACGTTCTGCTCAAGTCGCAGGGATTTTCAAGAAACAAGGGTTAGTGGCAGGCGATACGGTTCTACTCTTTTATCCAATGTCGATTGAGTTGTATATCACCTTAGTAGCAATCTTCAGACTTGGATTGATCGCGATGTTTCTTGATCCATCTGCTGGTAAAAATCATATTGAACGATGCTGTACATTAAACCCACCTAAAGCGTTAATTGCAAGCCCAAAAGCCCAACTATTGAGGCTGTTATCCCCAGCTATTCGAAAAATTCCGCAAAAATTTGTGATTGGGAGGAGATTGCCTGGAGCCATTTCTTTAACCTCACAAACCAATGCAACAGAGTACAGTCAATACCATTCATGTCAACATGACACGCCTGCGCTCATCACCTTTACCAGCGGTAGCACTGGGGAGCCAAAAGCGACTGTGCGTACTCATGGATTTTTAATTGATCAATACGAGGTGCTCAGGCGCAGTCTTGACATGCAAGCTGGAGCAATCGATATGACAACACTACCTATTTTTGCTCTGTGCAATCTTGGGGCTGGGATGAGGAGCATTATTCCTAATGGTGACCTGCGCCGGCCAGGAGCGATTGAACCGGGGCCCGTCATTGCTCAGCTCCAAAAACAACATGCTCAGAGAATCGTAGCTTCACCAGCGTTTTTTGAACAACTGTTGGGGTACTGTGAAAAACATGACATCGTTCTAACTGAGCTTACATATATCTTCAGTGGCGGTGGACCAGTATTCCCACGACTCATGTCCAGATTACAACGGATTGCTCCAAACGCTCGCATAATGGCCGTATATGGGTCCACCGAGGCTGAGCCAATTGCAGAAGTAGATTGGAACGATATCCATACGAATGATCTTATTGCAATCAAGTCAGGAAAAGGTCTTTTAGTAGGAACCCCTGTTCCAGAGATTCAGGTACGGATTGTTCGTCATCAGTGGGGCAAACCGATTGGTTCTTTATCCAGTACAGAATTTGAAAACATCTGCCTGACTCCTGAGGAAGCGGGAGAGATTGTGGTCACAGGTCCACATGTGCTTTCCGGATATTTGCATGGAAGAGGAGATGAGGAGACGAAATTCCGCGTGGATGGAACAGTCTGGCATCGAACCGGGGATGCTGGGTACTTTGACCAATCGGGAAGATTATGGCTTCTGGGAAGAGTAGCCGCACGAATTAAAGATGAAAGGGGAGTTTTGTACCCTTTTGCTGTGGAGAGCGTGTTATCGTTTGATGAGTCGATCGGACGAACTGCTTTAACACAATATCGCGGTCGTCGTGTATTAATTGTGGAAAGAAATAGTAAGAGCTACATGACTGCTGAATTGGCTGAAATGCTAGAATGGGCAAACCTCGATGCCATTATCTATATGGATCAGATTCCAGTTGATAAGCGGCACAATGCTAAAGTGGATTATAGTCTTTTGAACAAGGCATTGGAACAAGGAAAATTTGAGCAACAAACTATTTCCGTTTGAGGAGGACATTATGATTCTTACACTTCCGCCTGGACCAAATAAACCTCTGTACAACGTGTTCCGTACTCTGCACAATATTCTGGATTTCATTAAGGAAAACGCAGACAAGTATGGAGACGTCGTGTATTATCCGTTGCTCAATGAACGCATTTATCAATTAAATAAGCCGGAGCTTATAGAAGAAGTATTTATCAAAAAACAATCGAGTTTTATAAAGAATGATCGATTACAAGCAAAGCTTATCAAAAATATTTTAGGCGAAGGTTTATTCACCGCTAACGGAGAGCATTGGCTTCGGAACAGACGGATGATGGCCCCGGAATTCCACCAAAAACGGATAGAAAGCTATGGAAAGACGATCATTGAAGTAACGAATCGTTACATTGAGAACTGGCAAGAAGGCGAAACGCGCGAAATCAAGATCGATATGCTCAATTTAGCACTTGATGTCGTAATGAAAAGTTTGTTTGGACATAACAATACCATTGACGAAGGAAAATTAATTCAGGCCTTGCAGACGATTCTAAGGTATTACGCTAAGGCAGTCATGTTCCCTATACCACTTCCAGGTTATAGTAACTATAAGCGCTGTGCAAAAGAGATGGATGACATGATTTTGCAGTTAATTTCTTCACGAAGATCATCAGGTATATATGGAGATGACTTATTAGGAATGCTTCTTTCCATGCGCGATGAAAATGGAGAAGGACTTGATGATCGTCAAATTCGCGACGAAGTGATGACCTTGATTGTTGCAGGACATGAGACAACTAGCGCAGCGCTGGCGTTTGCTTTTTATCTTCTATCTGAAAATCCTGATGTTACAGAGAAAATGGTGGCTGAAATTAGTGAAGTGCTTGATGGTCGTTTACCCAATATTCAAGATTTACCAAATCTACAATATACCACAATGGTGGTAAATGAGACCCTCCGGCTTCGTTCTCCAGCTTATATCTTGCTTCGTCAGGCTGCAGAAGACATTCAGATTGGCGAATATATGATTCCAAAAGATTCGATTGTGTTAGTTAGTCAGTATGTCATGCACCGTGATCCCCGTTATTTTGAAGACCCACTGGTATTTCGTCCAGAACGCTGGGCAGATGGGCTTGAAAAAAAATTACCGACGTTTGTCTACTTTCCCTTTGGCGGTGGACCGCGTATGTGCATTGGACAACGATTTGCAATGGCAGAGGCCGTGTTGATTTTGGCTACCATTGTTCAACGCTACAAGCTAACAGCAGTTAATCAGGACAAGCTAGAGGTAAACGCTTCGATAACTCTATCCCCAAAAGCCTTGCATATGGTTGTAAATAAACGGATGTAACCATCTACCATTGATATAAGAAATGAAAATGCCAAATACTGAGAAAAAGAGCTTTTAGGGAAAATAGATGAAAACAATACCGTTCTATCGTTAGAGGTAACCGGGTAAACAAAAAATGGGAAATGATATAAAAACAGTGTGAACCGAGCTTGGATAAAGAGGGGGTTCAATGCTGTTTTTTTTGTTGTAGGTTGCTACACAGTCTTTTTGGTTTTTCCTTTTAAAAGTTTGCTATATTCTAGTAAAAGAAATAGATATGATGAAATACGGGGGCTAAAGAATGGCAAAAACGCAACGTTTGATTGAAATTATGATGACGATGAATGCGAAGAGAAAATTCACGGCACGGGAATTGGCAGAGGAATTCAAGGTTTCGTATCGCACCATTTTACGTGACTTAAATGAACTAAGTGTAATGGGAGTTCCTATCTATTCAGAGGTGGGAGCAGGGGGTGGCTATTATTTATTACAAGATCGCATGCTGCCTCCTATTTTCTTTAAAGAAACAGAAGCAACTGCTATGTTTTTTGCTTATCAATCGTTGCAATTTTTTGATTCCCTCCCCTTTCAAACAGAAACGAAAGCAGCATTAAAAAAGTTTTATCACTATCTATCAGAAGATGTGAAGGAACGCATTGACCAAATGCGAGACAGAGTTGTTTTCTGGAATCCTACGTACGCTCAATCTTCTCATCATTTAGAAGTCTTGCTTGAAGCAGCCATGGATCAATCCATTCTGACTATTCAATACGATGGTAAAAAGGGAATAACCAAGAGAAGAATTCAACCAATCGGCTTGTATAGCTACAATGGATTTTGGTATTGCCCAGCTTATTGTTTACAGCGACAAGCGTATCGACTGTTTCGGGCAGATCGGATTACGCAAGCAGAAATAAGCGATCCTGATACAGCTACTTTAAAGCAGATTCAATCGCAAGCAGATTGTGAAAAAAGGGCCCCCATACAGAATAAATCGGGAAAGGATAAACTACGTTATTGCTCCATCATGGATTGGCTTATAAACAGTGAACAAAACGGGAAAAATCTCGTTCCTTTTGTCGTCGAGCTGACAAGAGACGGTACACGACAAGCGAAATCGATATTAGATTTAGTCCGGGTGGTTGAAGAGCGCAGCGATGGGACAGGCTGGATCGATACAAGGATTCCGCGTACTGAAATTCCCTTCTATGCTGAGCTTGTTTGGAATCTAGGCATGGAGGCGATGGCGAAGGAGCCGCAAGAACTTATTTCTTATGTGAGGGAAAAGATTACAAAAATGGCGGAGCATTATCGGTAAATAAACTTTTTTCATGCGTTCCATTATGACAGAGTTTGTCACTATTAGCTGTTAGAATCAAGAAGAGAAATCTAATAGACTAAAGAGGTGTAAAGCATGTCCAATGTTGTGAAGTTACGGGATGAGTTATTTCATCAGATGAAAGTAGCTATGAAAAGTACAATTTTACTTCTTCAGAAGATTAAAGAAGAGGATTGGGGGTATCGACCTGCTCCGAACATGCGTACTCTACACGAATTAGCCTGTCATCTAGTAGCAATTCCTGAGGTAGACCTTCTTATTATGCAGGAGAAAGGAGAGGATACCATAAGACAGATTGAACAAAAATACAACACATTAGATACGGCCAAGTCCCTGGCACAAGAGATGGAACAAGGATACCAGATGTGCATCTCTTATCTGTTAGCTATGTCAGAAGATGAGTTTTTCAACAAGAAAACAACTCCTTTTTATCATGAACACTCTGCTTCTCAGGCTCACTGGTTTACGGAGAGCGTTACCCATATGTTCCATCATCGCTCACAGTTATTTACTTATTTAAAATTGCGAGGATATGAGGTGAGCATGTTTGATTTGTATGTTGAATAAAGAGTGGTGTGTGAATGCTTGTAACAGATGCTGCTAAAGGCTTGTTACTATGGAAGATGTTAATTTTTATGCTGAAAGCTGAATGTAATAATAAAAGATAGATGAATGCTGGGGAGATGTGCATCCATGAGTCAACCTACAAGAAAAAAAGTTCGTGAGCTAGGAATCGTGATTGGAACGTTGCCAACAGGAAGGAAAAATTGCATTACAGATGTTAGCGGTGTAAAAGTTGGTCATGTAACCATAGATCGACCGCTAGATGATGGCACGCAAGATTATGCATGTACCGGTGTTACCGCCATTTTGCCTCATGGGGGCAATTTATTTTTGGAAAAAGTGACAGCAGCAAGTTATGTTATCAACGGATTTGGCAAAACAACAGGTCTTGTACAGGTAAATGAATTAGGAGTGCTGGAGTCGCCAATCATGCTGACTAATACGTTTTCGGTGCCGGCAGTTACGCAAGGGACCTTACAGGAAATGCTAGCACAAAATCCTGAGATTGGTGATACGACAGGTACGATTAATGTGGTAGTTGGTGAATGTAATGACGGTTATCTCAATGCTATCCGTAGATGTGTTATTCAACCAGAAGATGCTAGAGCAGCGATTATGAATGCGACGGAGAATCAATCCGAAGAGGGAGCTGTCGGCGCTGGAAAAGGTATGGTTTGCTTTGGGTATAAAGGCGGGATAGGGAGTTCTTCTCGTCTCGTCCAGATAGATGGTAAGGAATATTCAGTTGGTGTACTTGTGCTAAGCAATTTTGGAAAAAAAGAAGAATTTCAAAGAGATAAATATCAACAACAATTGGCAAATGTACAGCGTTCCTCCAATGCTATTGAACATACGTCGGATGGCTCAATCATGATTGTCCTTGCTACCGATGCCCCCGTCAATGAGCGGCAATTGCTACGTTTGGCCAAGCGTTGTGCCATCGGACTTGGGAGAACAGGTAGCTATTATGGTCATGGTAGCGGAGATATTGTGATTGCTTTTTCAACCGCACATAAAATTCCACATCATAGTGATCATTTTGTAGAAAAACGAATGCAGCTACGTGAGGATCATCCTGTAATGAATCTATTGTTCACTGCTGCAAGTGATGCGACAGAGGAAGCAATTCTTAACTCATTATCTAAAGCCAGAACAACGAAGGGACGTAATGGAAGAGTTGTTGAGGAATACGTATTCACATAAACAAAGATGATGGAGGAAGGAATTATTTGTTAGCTAAGATGGTTTGACATGAAACTAAATGGTGTCATATAATCACAAAGTGAAACCAAATCGTTTCGAATAAACGTGTTATAGATTTATCTCCTTAAGATTGCCAACCGGGGATAGTTTGGCACGAATCGAACAAAATAATTCATGATGTGGAAGATTTTGTTGTATAACCAAAAATGGATATGGGTCAGCTTATATTTACTTGGCGACAAATATCAGATAAGTAACAAATTGATGGAGGTAATAAATGCAAACGAATCAATCAAACAAGATTCCTGAGATTCGCCAAACAATCGTGTGCAATGCACCAATTGAGCGAGTATGGGAAGCTGTTGCGACATCAGAAGGAATTGCTGCATGGTTTATGCCTAATGATTTTAAGCCAATCAAGGGGTATGAGTTCCAGTTGAATGCTGGCCCTTTTGGTATGTCTCCTTGTAAGGTAATGGAGCTTGATCCGCCTAAGCGTCTTTCCTTTACATGGGGAAAAGATTGGACCGTTACTTTTGAACTAACTACCTTAGAGGATGGAACAACAGAGTTTACGCTGATTCACAGCGGCTGGGACCCAGATACAGTCACCGAGTTTGGTGAAACCCATATCGTCGTGCGAGACAGAATGGCAAATGGCTGGGTAGGCTTACTGAAAGCATTACGTACTCACGTCGAGGCGTAATATGAGTGCACCAGCTCACAAGTATGATGTGTTTCAAGCCATTGCTGACCCAACGCGACGGCAGCTACTGGAATTGTTAGGTGATCAGGAGCTGTCTGTTACCGCAATCAGTAGCCATTTTCCGATGACTCGGACAGCAGTTTCTAAGCATTTACGGATATTAACAGAGGCTGGGCTACTCACGGAAAGAAAAGTGGGACGTGAAACAAGGTATCGACTTAAAGCAGATCCATTACTTGAATTGAAGAAGTGGCTCGAATACTATGAACGATTCTGGGAAAATAAATTGTCTGCGTTGAAACGTTATGTAGAAGCAGAAGAATAAGGCAGTGGAAGAAAGAGGTCGTTAAATAGCGGCCTTTTTCTGTTTTTGTATAGCCTTGCAGGAAGATTTACTTTCTGAGATAGCTAAAAAATATTTATAAGTGAAAGCAGACTAGGCGTTCAGGGTTACATAAAACTGTGAACAAACGAATAGAACAAATGTTCCTACACCGGAGAAAACGGCATTTTTCTTAGATACAACTGGATTATTTTAAAGGTTTTCATGTATATAAATGGATTTGTATACTGTTATTTACAAATTATTAGGCCGAAAATCTTCATTTTGTTCAATCGTAAAAGGGATGAAGAATAACCAGCATAATCATACTTTGCTTGTCTTAAAGCACCTGCTGATAACACAAAAAGCCCATAAATATAAGCATTTTACGAAGTTAGTTGATTTTGTTTCCGAGGAGCAGGAGCTAGAAAATCATAAAACAGAACTAATGTTCGCACCCCGGTAATTTCATCATTTTAGAGAGAAATCACTCTCATGAACATATTTATATCAGGAAAAAATTAGGAACGGACAGCTTGAGAGAAAAATCTGTAACACAATGCTATCAGGGAAGACCGTACATAGCCTGTAGAAACAGGTCAGGTAGGGAACCCAGATTATGTTGATGGAATTTTTATCAGAAAAGTTGAATTTATATAATAATTGGTGTAAAATTCTATCAAGTGATAGTTTCATCTATCAAAAAATGAACCGATCAAAAAGAAAGAGGGGCCTTCAAGATGAAAAATGCCAGATCAGCGACAAAGGAGGCTAGGCTTAATGCCATTTTGGATGCGGCTACAGAATTACTAGTCGAAAAGCCAACTGCATCTTTGAATGAAATTGCCGAATATGCCGGTATCGGCATTGCGACTCTGCACAGATACATCGAAAATAGGGATCAATTGATCCTGCAACTAGGATTAAGATCTTCTCAGGTGTTCAGAGAGACGATAAAGCAAATTCCGTTAGACGAGGAAAACATCGAATCCTATATTTCACAATTGGTTGAGGCGTTAATTCCACTCGGGGCTAAGATTTATTTTCTAGCACATGAATCTACGCTGTATTACAGTCAAGAGATGATTGAAACTGAGGAGGAGGTAAAGGAACCTATTCGACACTCCATTCAGGTATTGCAACGCAAAGGTTACCTCCGTGCCGATATGAACAGCGAATGGATTTTGAATGTCCTGTACTCACTTCTCTTTATGACATGGCAGCAGGTTCAAGAAGGTCATATTGCGAAAAGATCGGCCGCGTCACTTCTTTTAGACACACTTTATCATGGTTTTAAACAAGAAAAATCATAAGCAGATTTGATGATGCGTAGCAGGGTAACTACACTTTCGCGAATGAATCTGAAAGGATGTTTGTGATGAAAGAAGTAGGATATATTCCGCAACCCAAAACGTATGGTCCGCTTGGCAATTACCCCTTAATAGACAAAGATACACCGACACTTTCACTCTGTAAACTTGCAGAAGAGTTCGGTCCAATCTACCGATTAACCCTTTCTGGAAGTTCAAGCTTGGTTATTTCTGGTCATAAACTAGCGACTGAGGTTTGTGACGAGTCGCGTTTCTTCAAAAACATTACAGGTGATTTGGAAAATGTTCGTGCCTTTAGTGGAGATGGTTTATTTACGAGCAGGATTGAGGAGCCTAATTGGCAAAAGGCCCATAATATCCTCCTACCTACTTTTAGTCAACAAGCAATGAAAGGATACCATTCAATGATGGTGGATATTGCCTTGCAGTTGATCCAAAAATGGGCACGTCTTAATCCTAATGAAAGTATAGATGTTCCTGGCGATATGACTCGACTTACATTGGATACGATTGGGATATGCGGCTTTAATTATCGCTTTAATAGTTTTTATAGAGAAACACACAGCCCTTTTATCAACAGTATGGTTCGCGCACTTCAAGAAGCGATGCATCAGAGTGGAAGATTGAAAATTCAAAACACATTAATGGTGGGAACCAGACGTCAGTTTACCCAAGATATTGAAACGATGTTTTCATTAGTAGACAAAATCATCGAGGAACGAAAGGCGAATGGCGATCAGGGTGAAATCGATTTGCTTACCCGCATGCTTAACGGGAAGGACCCGCAAACTGGAGAGAGACTGGATGACGAAAATATCCGGTATCAAATCATCACATTTTTAATAGCAGGACATGAAACAACAAGCGGCTTATTATCATTTGCTCTCTATTTTTTGCTGAAAAACCCAAAGGTGCGAGAAAAAGCGTACCAGGAAGTGGATCGGGTATTAACCGGTGTATCTCCATCGTATCAGCAGGTTCTACAACTTACATATGTGCGTATGATTTTACAGGAATCTTTACGTTTATGGCCAACAGCCCCGGGATTTGAACTTACCGCTCGGGAAGATACAATCATTGGAGGGAAGTATGCCATAAAAAAAGGCGAAGTTGTTGCATTACTCTTACCCCAGCTTCATCGAGATAAAGATGCTTGGGGAGATGATGCTGATGAATTTCGCCCCGAGCGATTTGAGGACCCTGATAAAGTCCCCCATCATGCCTATAAACCTTTTGGAAATGGTCAACGAGCCTGCATTGGGATGCAATTTGCATTGCATGAAGCCACTTTAGTTCTAGGTATGATTCTCCAGAACTTTGAATTAATTGATCATACGAACTATCAGTTAAGCATTCAACAAACATTAACGATCAAACCAGAAGAATTTTACATACGTGTCAAACAGCGAAAGAAACAGAAGCTAGACCAATCTAGCCAAGAGCCAGAAGTAGGAGCTGTAAACATACGAGGGACAGATAGTCGATGGGAACAGATTAAAACATCCATAGCTAGGGTCAACCATGCATCTTTATTAATCCTTTATGGGTCAAATTTAGGCACAGCAGAGCGTACCGCACGAGAGCTTTCTACTAATGCGGGTTCGCTCGGTATCAGAAGTGAGATGGCACCGCTTGATGATTGGCTAGGAAAGTTACCGAAAGAGGGAGTCGTACTGATCGTTACCGCTTCTTATAATGGAAAGCCCCCTAATAATGCCCGAAAATTCGTGCAATGGTTGGAAGGAGTAGAGGCAGGTGCGCTTCAAGGAGTTACGTATGCGGTTTTTGGATGTGGAGACCGCAATTGGGCAAATACCTATCAAGACGTCCCGAGATTTATTGATGAGCAGCTTACTTTAAAAGGAGCAAAAAGGCTTTCGTTGCGAGGCGAAGCTGACACTAGCGGAGACTTCGAAAAACAGCTAGAAGACTGGCAGAAGCGTATGTGGCTTGACGTCATGGAGACTTTTATTCTACAGGAAAACCTTGAGGAAAAAGATCACGGAACCCTTACGATTCAATTTATGAATGACTTGTCAGATGTACCGCTCGCCCTCAAATATAATGCTGTCTATGCCTATATAAAAGAAAACCGGGAACTTGAGAGTGCTAATTGTGGGCGAAGCATCCGGCAAGTAGAAATCATACTGCCAGATGGTCTTAACTATCAGGAGGGGGATCAAATCGGGGTATTACCGAAAAATAGGAAGGAGCATGTCGAACGAATTTTACAACGCTTTGGCTTAAACGGGAACGATCACTTGATTATGAGGGCAGATGGACGTAACATAGCCCATCTTCCGCTGGATCGACCAGTACGACTTGATGATTTGCTGAGTCAAAATGTAGATCTGCAAGCAACCGTGACTCATGCACAGCTACGTGAGCTTGCAGCTTACACGGTTTGTCCTCCACATAAACGTGAATTGGAGGCTTTGTTAGATGAGATTACCTATGAACAGCAGGTAGAGAAGAACGGGATGTCGATGCTAGAACTGCTTGAAAAATATGAAGCCTGCGAGATGCCCTTCGAAAGGGTTATCGAGCTGTTGCCCCCGCTTCAGCCGAAATATTATACGATATCGAGTTCTCCAGAGAACAGTCCCCATCAGGCTAGTATTATGATAGGAGCTGATTCTCTAGAAAGTGAATGCGGAGTACATCTGGGAATGCTCGATCATTACTTAGCTGATTGCCGCCCAGAAGAGAAAATTATAATGTTCATCAGTACACCAGAATCTTAATATCCAACTCCTGAAAACATTCAAGAACACCGGCTATTATGGTCTGAAAAGAAGTGCAAGCTTTCTAACTGTATATTCAATTCCCAACGAATATCCTATATGGAATAGGGACAGTTGAGCACAGTTAGTCTGATTTGCAATGTAGCTTACACGCTTTATATGAGCTACTCTTTCCACGTAATTTTTTGAATACATTGCCCTACCTGCATGGGAATGAATGAGTCATCTACGTCAGGAATAAGCTCGGGTTTGAGCAGTTGATGCTTTTTCATCTGATAGTAATCAAATAAGGCTTGTTCTAAAGTCATGTGATTTTGAATCAAAAAAACAGGACTAAGTAAACTTGGCAGGAGTAGCTCGTCCTGAGCGATTACTAAAGAAGGATTAACGGAAAGGAACACACCTTCTCTATGACCAGCTTCATAAAAAGCTTTAATATGATCGTTACGAGCTTTTTGCGCCTCAACAATTCGCTGGTATAAATGAGGATACATGCTTTTTAATTCCTGTAATAATAAATCTGATAAAAAAATAGCCAGAACCACCGAGTTTTCAAAAACCTTTTGGAAGCGGCGTACGAAAGAAGCGGATTCGTTATCAGATAAGTCATGAAGGTTCTCAAGGATATAATCAACGTACACTTCTACTGTCGCTTCTAAGATTTCTGTTCGAGAAGAAAAATATTTATACATCGTTGCTTTGCTTATATCCATATATTTTGCAATGTCTTCCATTTTCAAAGAGCTGATCCCTTGCTTTTTAAGAAAGGGAAGTAGACGAATAATCAATTCTTTTTTCGTCTCTTGCTCATTTTTACGTGATCTGCCTCGAGTGTTTGTCACTTCAATGCCTCCCAATCTAAAACATCAAATTACATTATAACGTAAAATTAGCTATTACACATATAACTGCTATTTAACTAAACGAAATACACAAAAAAAGTTTAATTAATTCATTTTGTATGATAATATAAGGTTGCAAAGGTAACGTTTCCTAATAAGTAGGGAGGGTATTCTAATGAGTGAAGCAGTTAATAATCAGATTTTACTTTCTAGTCGGCCAGTTGGCGTTCCAACAAGAGATAATTTCACCTTCATCAAATCCTCTATTCCTGAAGTCAATGACAATCAGCTTTTAATACGTACTCTATACCTATCTGTTGATCCCTATATGAGGGGGAGAATGAATGATCAAAAATCTTATATACCCCCATTTCAGCTAGATCAAGTGATAACCGGTGGAGTAATTGGAGAAGTAATAGAAACGAAGTCCTCAGAATTTCAAGTCGGGGATGTTGTCCTTGGTCTATTGGGATGGCAAAATTACTCCGTGGTTGATGCTGGAGAAGTACAAAAAATCGATACAAATATAGCACCAACTACAACCGCATTGGGTGTACTTGGAATGCCTGGAATGACCGCTTATTTTGGTCTATTGGACATCGGCCAACCACAGGCAGGGGAAACCGTAGTTGTTTCAGGGGCCGCAGGAGCGGTGGGAATGCTTGTCGGGCAAATAGCAAAAATCAAAGGGGCACGTGTTGTAGGGATTGCTGGTTCTGATGATAAAGTTCAGTATGTAACAGAAGAGCTCGGATTTGATGCCGCAATTAATTATAAAACAACACCAAATATGCAACTAGCATTAGAAAAAGCTTGCCCAAACGGGGTAGACGTTTATTTTGATAATGTGGGTGGTCCGATATCAGATGCCGTTCTGAGCTTGATTAATCAGGGAGCGCGAATTCCTCTCTGCGGTCAGATTTCTCTCTACAATTCAGAGAAGCAGGATATTGGACCTAGGGTTCAGGTGCAGCTCCTCAAGAAAACAGCTACTATGAAAGGTTTTTTGGTGACTCAATATACAGATCGTTATCATGAGGGAATGACACAGATGGCCCAGTGGATCAAGGAAGGAAAAATAAAATATTCCGAGAATATTGTAGAAGGTTTGGAGAATGTACCGGAAGCTTTCCTTGGGCTATTTACTGGAGAGAACACTGGTAAGCAATTGGTAAAAGTTTCTGATTGTTAAAAAATGTAATATAAGAAACGAAGCTTATATCCTTCATAAAGAAAAACCAGGCTTTCAATAGAAGGTCTGGTTTTTTTAGTAAGTAATCATGGAACCGCTTGTCAAACTCAAAATATTATGGAATAAATCTTTATATGATGAATGAATTTAGTTTTGGATATTGTAATTTTATGTAACTTATTGTAAATTTAATCCAAGATGAGCATTTGTAAAATAAAGCAATTTGCTGAAATGCATGTTATGGCTGTAATGCTTACACATCCATCATGGAAATGTAAGATAAAATTACAAAAAGTTGATGTTAACTGTCGATTTGCTCGATATAGTATAAATGAGGTTGTAGCTTGATAATACGATAATATACCTCTTTTTATAAGATGGCGAGACCTTTTATAATCTCCAAGATCAATGATTCTTTTTTCCTCTATGAAACACTCCTTGATTACTATAATTACGATCCAAAATTCCTTTTGTTCTGCTTTTCTAAAAAGTGATATCCCACAGAGTAAAATCTACGAATAGAACGGGGGTTAGGTGCTGAATATCATCGGCACAGATATATGAAAAAGAAGTATTTGTATATTTTTCAAGCATAGGAGGTTAAACTGTGATGATACACAGTCATTCGCTCACAACACCCTATCTATCTGACAAGACAATTCATCAGCTTTTTGAAAGCCAAGCTGAAAAAACCCCAGACAATCCTGCCATTATCTTAGAACAAGAAAAGCTTACCTATCAAGAGCTTAACTCCAAAGCAAATCAACTCGCACGATTATTGATAGAAAAAGGCGTTCAGACTGATCAAATTGTTGGTATTTTCATGGATCGATCGATAGAAATGGTTATTAGCATTCTAGCGATTTTAAAAGCTGGCGGGGCATATGTCCCGATCGACGTTGAATATCCGCAAGAGAGAATTCAATACATGCTAAAAGATAGTCAAACCAAAATAGTTTTAACCCAGCATGCTCTTATTGGTCTTATCCGCGAAGCTGATTTCCAAGGTCAAGTTATTACTTTTGAGGATCCAGCAATTATGATGCAAGCGGAATTAAATCTTAATTTGGACTGCAAGAGTACCGATTTAGCTTATGTAATTTATACATCCGGTACGACTGGAAATCCAAAGGGAACCATGCTGGAGCATAAAGGTATTGTAAATCTAATCGATTATTTCCAAAAAACACTTGAAATTACACCAAACGACCGAGTCGGGCAATTTGCCAGCATTTCCTTTGATGCATCTGTATCAGAGTTCTTTATGGCATTGCTAACAGGTGCTAGCTTATATATGATTTCTAAGGATACGATAAACGATTTTGTAAGCTTTGAAACATTTATGAACCAGCATAAAATTTCGATTATCACACTGCCACCCACGTATCTTATTCATTTGAACCCAGAGCGCATTTTATATTTGCGTAAACTCATCACAGCAGGTTCAGCCACCTCTTTTCCCCTAGTGAATAAATGGAAAGATAAAGTAACCTACATGAATGCATATGGTCCAACCGAATCGAGCATTTGTGCTTCCACCTGGATAGCAAAAACAGAAGACGCAGGGCAGCAGGCAGTCCCCATTGGTTCACCTATTCAAAATACACAGATTTATATTCTCAATCCAAATTTAGAAGAAGTACCTTTTGGAGAAACGGGTGAACTATGTATCAGTGGGATTGGACTAGCAAGAGGCTATTGGAATCGTCCAGAATTAACTTCCGAGAAATTTATTACTCATCCGTATCTACCCGGTGAAAAAATGTACAAAACAGGGGATTTGGCGAAGTGGCGTTCAGACGGGACCATTGAGTATATAGGACGTATGGATCATCAAGTAAAAATTAGGGGACACCGAGTGGAATTGGGAGAAGTAGAAACTGTTTTATTACGGTATCACAAGATTAGAGAAGCCGCTGTCATTGCTAAGAAAGATGAGCTGGAACAAGCTTATTTATGCGCCTATTTTGTCGAAACAGAGCAAGTCTCACCTGCTGAATTAAGAGAGCATGTTGCAAAAGACCTACCCGTATATATGATTCCTTCCTATTTTGTACGCTTGGATAAGATGCCACTAACTCCGAATGATAAAATTGATCGAAAAGCCCTGCCTGAACCACATGCCTCTCTACTTGATACAACAGAATTTGAAGCACCGACTACTGAAATAGAAGCCATCCTTGCAGAGATTTGGCAGAGTGTATTAGGGAATAAGAGAGTTGGTATTCATGATAACTTTTACGCTCTTGGAGGAGATTCAATTAAAGCGATCCAAGTAGCTGCTCGATTGTATGCCCATCAGCTAAAGCTTGAAACAAAGGATTTGCTCAAGCATCCAACCATTACAGAAATTGTCCCCCTTTTAAAGCAAACAAGTAAAAAGAGTGAGCAAGGCATTGTCGAGGGAGAAGTAGGATTAACCCCTATCCAGCAATGGTTCTTTGATCAACAATTTACTAACATGCATCATTATAACCAATCATATGTGCTTTCCCACCCGAATGGAATTGACGAGATACTCATCCGAAAGGTATTTGACAAAATGATTGAGCATCATGATGCTCTTCGGATGGTATATAAGCAAGTAAATGGAAGGATTAAACAGATCAATCGAGGGAAAACAGGTCCACTATACGACTTTTTCACATTTGACCTAAGATCTAATCAAGATGTGCAGCAAGCTATCTATGAGGAATCCTATCGTTTACACAGCCAAATAAATCTAAATGAAGGCCCATTAGTAAAGCTTGGATTATTTCATACCCAAAAGGGTGACCATTTATTTATTGCTATTCATCATTTGATAGTAGATGGTATTTCGTGGCGAATATTATTTGAAGATATTAGTACAGCTTATGCGCAAGTATTGGAATCAAAAGAGATAGCTTTACCAGAAAAAACGGATTCATTTCAGGAGTGGTCCTTGGAAATTGAGAAATATGCTACTAGTAAGGAGCTTTTACATGAAATTCCTTATTGGCAAGCGCTCGAATCTATTGCAAAACCTACTCCTCTCCCCAAAGATTTTGAGAATTCCTTAGTCAAACAAAATAGTATCCAGCATATGAAAATGGAATTGTCAGTGGAAGACACGGGACATTTATTAAAAAACGTGAATCATGCTTATCAAACAGAAATAAATGATATTTTACTATCCGGGTTAAGTCTTGCACTTCTGGAATGGGCTAAAGTAGATCAAATCCTCATAAATGTAGAGGGGCATGGACGAGAGGATATTATCGAACAAGCTAATATAGCACGAACAGTAGGCTGGTTTACTTGCCAATATCCTGTTCTAGTAAAGATGGATAAATCAGATGATTTGTCTTATCACATAAAGAGTGTTAAAGAGAATTTGCGGAAGATTCCGAACAAAGGGATCGGCTATGAAATCTTAAAATATAAAACTGCAAAAGAAATAAACACTTCTCTTTCCTTTTCTCTTCAACCTTCGATTACTTTCAATTATCTGGGACAATTCGATTCTGATCTGGAGGGTCAAGGTTTTACCCGTTCACCATATAGTCAGGGAAATTCTCTTGGTGCGGATGGGAAGAACAATATCAGTCCGGAAATGGAAAGCAATATGGTTTTACATATCACTGGGGTGATTGAGAATGGCAGGATGAATCTATCTTTTTCATATAGTGACCAACAATATAAGGAAGAGTCGATTAAACAGCTTGGCGATAAATACAAATATCACCTTCTACGCTTGATTAGACACTGTATGGAGAAGGAGGAAACTGAACGTACACCTAGTGATTTTAGTATAAAAGGTCTTGAACTGGAAGATGTGGACGATATTTTTGGTTTACTAGAAGAATCCATGAAGTAATCCCTAGAAGGATAGGTGACGAATGAAACGAGGTGTACTTACACTTTCCTGCTGTTATTTTTTTAATAAAAGTAAAAAATAGAAATGAGGAATGCTGGGTGAGTACTTTTAGGAGAGAACTGGTTCAGGATATGTATATACTATCTCCTATGCAAGAAGGGATGCTGTTTCATTCCTTACTAAACGGGGATAATAACTCTCATTTGGTACAGATGACGATCCACATTCAAGGAAAAATGGATGTTGATTTGTTTGCAAAAAGTTTACAAATGCTGGTATCCCGATATGACGTATTTCGAACAACGTTTTTGCATGAGAAAATGAAAAAGCCAGTCCAAGTCGTTTTGAAGGAACGCGCCATTCCCATTCAATTTCATGATTTGAGTTCCTTTGACGAGCGAACAAAAATGGAACAAGCGGATCAAATGAAAAGAAAAGACCAAGAAGCTACGTTTCATATAACCAAAGATCCTCTCATGAGAGTGATCATCCTACAAATGAAGGAAAATGAGTATCAGGTCATTTGGAGCTTTCATCATATTATTATGGATGGCTGGTGCTTCAGTATTATTTTTGATGAACTCATTCAGATGTATGATTCTTTAGTCGAAAATAAGCCTTTGTCACTACAACCAGTACAAGCATACAGCACCTTTATTGCATGGTTGGAGAAACAAGATCAAGAGACATCGCTTCAGTATTGGGCGGAATATATAAAAGATTATGAGCATCAAGCTGTATTGCCGAAAAAAGGTTCTTCTGGAGAAAAGTCAGCGTTTTTGCCAAAGCAATATCATTTTTCATTTGATCGTGCGCTAACGCAGCAGCTACAGCAAATCGCTAAAAATAATCAGGTGACCCTACCTGTCATTTTTCAAACCATTTGGGGACTAGCACTGCAAAGGTATAATTCGTCAAACGATGTAATTTTCGGCTCAGTTGTGTCGGGTCGTCCAACTGATTTACAAGGAATCGAGAGAATGGTTGGTTTATTCATTAATACTCTTCCTTTTCGCGTTCAAACAAGTGCAGAGCAAGCCTTTTGTGAAGTAGTAAAAGATGTTCATCAAAGAACGCTAAGCTTCCAACAGTACGAACATGTTCCTCTGTACGAGATTCAAAATCATTCTGAATTAAAACAAAACCTGTTTGATCATATTGTTGTTATTGAAAATTATCCATTAGTGGAAGAATTGAAAAAGAACAGTATCATGCAAAAGATTGGTTTTTCGGTTCTTTCGGTCGAGATGTTTGAGCCAACCAATTATGATTTAACCATTATGGTTCAGCCAAGAGAAGAACTTCATGTTCGATTAGATTATAATGCTTTCGTTTTTACTACAGCGTTTATGAAAAAAATGGAAGGACATTTGAAGCAAATAGCAGCATGCGTGGCAAATAATCCAAATGTGGCTGTAAAGGATATTACGATGCTTACGCAGGAGGAATATCAGCAGGTAGTTGTTGAGTTAAACGACACAGAGACTCCGTATCCAGATAAGACCATTCATGAGTTGTTTGCAGAACAAGTAGAGAAAACCCCTGATCAGATTGCTGTTGTTTTGGAAAATAAACGCCTCACATATAGACAGCTAGATGCAAAATCAAACCAATTAGCTCGATTTTTGAGAAACAAGGGAATTGGGCCAGATCGGCTTGTCGGACTTATGATGGATCGCTCGATAGAGATGATGATAGGTATACTAGGAATTCTAAAGGCGGGAGGAGCATTTGTACCGATTGATCCTGCATATCCAGCCGAAAGAATTAGCTATATGCTGGAGCATAGCGGCGTGCAAATCCTTCTGACACAGCAACATCTCATGTATAAAAATCCTACTTCAATAGAAATAGTAGATATCCAAGCTAGTAGCATTTGGTCAGAAAGCATGGACGATGTAGCAAACCTGAATTCCTCTCATGACCTGTTTTATATTATCTACACATCTGGAACAACAGGGAAACCAAAAGGGGTAATGCTAGAGCATAAGAATATGGTTAACTTAATGCAATTTACCTTTGCAACAACCAATATTTCGTATAAGGAAAAGGTATTACAATATACGACTTGTAGTTTTGATGTATGCTATCAGGAAATATTCTCTACACTATTAAGTGGGGGAGAGCTGTATCTCATTACCGAAGATACCAGACGTAATGTAGAGAAGCTGTTCACATTCATTGAACGGGAAAAAATAAGTATTTTATCACTGCCTAGTGCCTTTTTAAAATTCATTTTTAACGATAAAAGCTTTTCTAAGATATTTCCAACTTGTGTGAAACATATCATTACAGCCGGTGAGCAATTAGTGGTGACCCATGAGCTGAAGCGATATTTACGTAACAATCAGGTATATTTGCATAATCATTATGGCCCTTCAGAAACTCATGTTGTAACAACCTATACGATTGATCCTAACCATGAGATTCCTAAAATCCCGTCGATTGGTAAACCAATCTCAAACACTGGCGTTTATATTTTAGATAAAGAAAAGAAGCTACAGCCACACGGTATCGCAGGGGAATTATTTATATCAGGTGCCAATGTAGGCCGAGGATATATTCACAATTCAGAGCTGACTGCTGAAAAATTTAGTGCCAATCCTTTTAAACCAAAGGAAAGGATGTATCGAACGGGAGATTTGGCCCGTTGGTTACCAGACGGCAATATCGAATATTTAGGTCGAATAGATCAGCAAGTAAAAATACGCGGTCATCGGATCGAGCTTGGCGAAATCGAGTCACACCTGCTCAATCATAAGGATATTAAAGAAGCAGTTGTCATAGATCAAATGGATGAAAAACAGACAAAGCATATAGTCGCATATCTTGTTTTAAGCAAAAAAGTAAGTGATATGGATCTGCGCAACTATATGGGGAAAACTCTTCCTGACTATATGGTTCCTTCATTTTTTGTGTCAGTAGACAAAATTCCTCTAACTCCTAACGGAAAAATTGATAGAAGATCCTTGCCAAAACCTGAGGGAACGATTGGAGCAGATGTAGCCTATGTGGCTCCATCCACTGAATTAGAACAAAAGCTAGCTATTATTTGGCAGGGTGTACTAAGTGTTGCCAGGATTGGCGTCCATGATCAGTTCTTTTCACTCGGCGGCCATTCTTTAAAGGCAATGAGTCTTATCTCTCTCATCCAGAAAGAGTGTGGGATTGATCTTCCGTTACGAATATTATTTAAAACTCCAACGATCCAAGCCATTGCTAGATACTTGGAAAGTGGGGGTAAAGAGGTAGACGAGAGGTATATTTCTATACCACCAGTTTCAATCAGGGAATTTTACCCAGTGTCATCTGCACAAAAGCGTATGATTATTTTACACCAGCTCTCAAAGGAAGGTACGGGATACAATATTCCAACCGTCATGATGATAGAGGGCCCTCTACAATATAAACGTCTTGAATGGGCAGTTGAGAGATTAGTGGATCGCCA
The DNA here is from genome assembly GCF_010748895.1 of Brevibacillus sp. 7WMA2. Classification (NCBI taxonomy): domain Bacteria; kingdom Bacillati; phylum Bacillota; class Bacilli; order Caryophanales; family Paenibacillaceae; genus Brevibacillus; species Brevibacillus sp. 7WMA2. The sequence goes on along the minus strand of NZ_CP048799.1, from coordinate 1,211,438 downwards.
TGAAATTCTACGGACTTCTTTTCATACCGTAAATGGCGAATCTGTCCAACGAGTGAATCCAACTGTCAACATGAAAGTAATGTTTTTGGAGGCAAAAGAAGAGCATATTGGCCTCATGATTGAGCAATTTATTCAGCCGTTCCCTCTTGAATCAGCTCCGTTAATACGAGTAGGTTTAGTTAAGGTGACGGAAGAGCGCCATTATTTACTTGTGGATATGCATCATATTATTTCAGATGGTGTATCTGCAAATATCTTTATACATGAATTAACCAAATTATATCAAGCTGAAACACTTCCTGAGCAACGAATCCAATATAAGGATTACGCTGTGTGGGAAAAGGACTTCTTCCAAACGGAAGCTTTTAACAAGCAAGAAGAGTACTGGCTGACTGCATTTTCAGAAGAAGTAGCACCTTTGAATTTACCGACAGATTATCCAAGGCCTACGATTCAAAGCTTTGAAGGTGATCGCTACTCTTTTGAAATGGAAAAGGAGCTAGTAGATGGCTTGTATCGAATTGCTCAAGAGACGCAAACAACTCTCTACATGGTTTTACTAGCAATTTACAATGTGTTGGTTTCAAAATATTCAGATCAAGAAGAGATTATGATAGGAACGCCAATAGCGGGAAGATCACATGCAGATACGAAAAGTCTATTAGGCATGTTTGTCAATACATTGGTGATGAGAAATAAGCCTGTAGGAAGCAAAACATTCTCTGAGTTCCTAGCGGACGTAAAAAATAATGCTTTGCTTGCTTTTGAACATGCTGATTATCCGTTTGAGCTTCTGGTAGAAAAAATAAAGCTCCCGAGGGATTTAAGTCGAAATCCCTTGTTTGATACCATGTTTATTCTGCAAAACACGGAGCATACCATTTTTGAATTAGACGAACTAAAATGTACGCCATATGTTCCAAAAGGAAAGCACGCTAAATTTGATGTCTCTTTAGAGGTAAGTGAAGGTAACAATACATTGAAGTGCTGCCTAGAGTACTCCACGAGTTTATATAAGAAAGAAACAATAGAAAGAATGGCAGGTCATTGGCTTCAAATCATCCGTACAGTAGTGCAGAATCCAGAGATTAGCCTGTCTGACATCGATATGTTAACAGAAGACGAGAAACAGAAATTGATCAAGCAATTTAATGATACGCAAGCTGAATTTTCTTCGGAGCATACGATCCAACAACTATTTGAACACCAGGTAGAAAGGCGATCCACTGGGGTGGCTGTTATTTTCGAGCAGGATCAGATGACCTATCAAGAAGTAAATGAAAAAGCAAATCGGCTTGCGAGATTACTATGCCAAAAAGGGGTTCGGCCTAATCAACTAGTTGGCATTATGGTTGAACGGTCATTTGATATGGTGATAGGCACGTTAGCGATCTTAAAATCAGGAGCAGCTTTCTTGCCAATTGACCCTGAATATCCAGAAGATCGTATCCGCTACATGCTTGAGGATAGTCAGGCAAAATGGGTGATTGCTCAACCACACTTGATGAATAAGGTTGCATGCGATGCTACGTATATTAATGTCTCGGAACCTATTTTAGCTGGTTTCGCTAGCACTAACCTTCCTCCTAACAGCCAACCAACTGATTTAGCATATGTGATTTATACGTCAGGTACAACAGGGAAACCAAAAGGAGTTATGCTAGAGCATACTGGCATAGCTAACCTTCAAGCATTTTTTGAAAATAGCCTAGGCATCGGTGAACAGGATTGCATTGGCCAATTTGCTAGCCATTCATTTGATGCTTCTGTTTGGGAAATGTTCATGGCTCTAACTACAGGTGCTAGACTAGCGATCATTTCAAAAGAGAAGATTTCCGATTTTATGAGATTCGAAGACTATGTTACTTGCAAAGGAGTTACCGTACTTACTTTACCACCAACCTATGCCATTCATCTTGAGCCAAAACATCTACCTACTCTACGTACTCTTATCACTGCAGGGTCTGCTACCTCATTTGGCTTAGTGGATAAATGGAAGGATAAGGTGAACTACATCAATGGATACGGTCCCACTGAAACCTCTGTTTGCGCGACATATTGGAAGGCAGAAGCAGAGAGTGAAGGAAATTCAGTTCCGATTGGTATTCCTATGCAAAACGCTCGCGTTTATATCGTAGATCAATATCTACAGCTTCAGGGGATTGGCGAGGTAGGCGAGATGTGCGTTGGTGGGGTAGGGCTTGCGAGAGGATATTGGAATCGACCAGAACTAACTGCTGAAAAATTTGTGGATAACCCATTTATACCCGGCGAAAAAATGTATAAAACCGGAGATTTAGCAAAATGGCTACCTGATGGAAACATTGAATACTTGGGGAGAATGGACCATCAAGTCAAAATACGTGGACATCGAGTAGAGCTAGGTGAAATCGAGAGTCTTTTATTACAGCATCCTGCCATACAAGAGGCTGTTGTTCTAGCACGTGATGACCATCAAGGGCAATCATATTTATGTGCTTATATCGTTTCAAAGGAACAAGTCACGGTAACTGAGGTAAGGGAGTATGTAGCAAATGAATTGCCAAACTATATGATCCCGTCCTATTTTGTGCACCTAGATAAAATGCCGTTAACTCCAAACGATAAGATTGATCGTAAGGCTTTACCCGAGCCTGATAAAAATCAGGATTCAGGAAAATCATTTGATGCCCCACGAAACAAGATAGAGGAATCACTAGTAGATATCTGGCAAGCTGTTTTAGGGATTGAAAAGATAGGTATAAGGGATAATTTCTTTGAATTGGGTGGTGACTCACTCAAAGCAATGTCGGTGATCACACAAGTCCATAAAGCATTCCAAATTGAGCTATCTTTACAAATTTTTTTTGAAGCTCAAATAATTGAAGCTCTTTCAGAGTATATCTCTTTATCTGAAAAACAGCTCTACACGCCTATCCCAACTGTTTCGCGCCAAGAATACTACCCCGTGTCGTCAGCTCAGAAACGGATGTACGTTCTTCATCAGCTTGAGGGGACAGGCATTAGCTACAATATGCCCGGAATGATGGTAATGGAAGGAGCTTTAGATAAGGATCGCTTCAAACGGGCATTGCAAGAAGTAATGAATCGGCATGAGAGCCTGAGAACTAGCTATCGGGTGGTGCAAGATCAAATCGTTCAGAGCATTCAGGAGCATGTAGAGTTTGACATGGAGTATATGCAAGCTCAACAACAGGAAATAAGTGAAATCTTCCAATCGTTTGTAAGGCCATTTGATCTTGCTGTCTCCCCATTATGTAGAAGCCGTCTCGTCAAGCTAGAAGAGGAACGACATTTGTTCCTGTTCGATGTTCACCATATTGCTTCAGATGGTACTTCGATTGGAATAATTCTGAGAGAGGTTGCTGATATTTATGAGGGCAAACAGCTTCCTCAACTGCCTATAACGTATAAAGACTTCTCTTCTTGGCAAAATGAATTTTTCTTAACGGATGCCATAAAAAAACAAGAAGAATATTGGTTGAACAGGTTTGCTGGCGAAATACCTGTGGTGAATGTACCGACAGATTATACCAGACCAGCCGTAAAAAGCTTCGATGGAGATCAGTTCATGATGAGAACGGGAAAAGAGATATTTGATGGTCTGCAAAAGGTAGCGGCTGGGGCAGGTACAACGCGTTATATGGTTTTGTTAGCAGCGTATAATGTTCTACTCTCCAAGTATTCTGAGCAGGAGGATATTATTGTTGGTACCCCTATTGCCGGTCGGTCACATGCTGATGTTGAAAATATGGTTGGGATGTTTGTTAATACACTGGCGATGAGAAATAAGCCGGTAGGGAATAAAACCTTTCAAGATTTTCTTAAAGAAGTAAGACAGAATGCCCTACAAGCCTACGAAAATCAGGATTATCCATTTGATGAGCTCGTAGAAAAATTGCATTTGGAAAGAGACCCAAGCAGAAATCCACTTTTTGATACGATGTTTATTCTTCAAAATGGCGATGTGGAAACAAGAGTCTTTGATCAGCTTGTGATGCGCCCATATGAACAAGGGGATACCCTAGGAGTATCAAAATTTGATATGGCGTTTCATATGACGGAAGGCCCAGACGAGATTGTATTCCGCATTGAATATAGTACAAAGCTATTTACCCATAAGACTGTTGAGAGAATGGCAGGCCATTTCCTGCAAATTATACGGACCATTATTGCTAACACAGAGGTTACTTTGTCTGATATTGACATGCTAACGGATGAGGAAAAACAACTGTTGCTAGTCCAATTTAATGACAATTCAGCCGTGTTCTCATCAGATCAAACGATTCATCAATTGTTTGAAGAGCAAGTAGAAAAGCATCCGCATGAAATAGCTGTTGTTAATGAACAGGTCCAATTGACGTATCAGGAATTAAACGCTAAAGCGAATCAGCTTGCAAGGCTACTCCGAGAAAAGGGCGCACAACCCAATCAATTAGTGGGCATCATGGTTGAACGGTCTCTAGACATGGTGATAGGTACCTTAGCGATTTTAAAATCAGGCGCGGCCTTCTTACCAATAGACCCAGATTATCCAAAGGATCGGATACGGTACATGCTAGAAGATAGTCGGACGAAATGGGTGCTTGCACAGCCTCATTTGATGAACGGTGTAGATTCAGATGCAGAATTTATCAATGTCTCCACGCAGCTACCAGCTACCATTGCTCCTACCAATCTAGTTTCTATCAGTCAACCAACCGATTTAGCGTATGTAATTTATACCTCTGGTACGACAGGGAAACCAAAAGGAGTTATGTTAGAGCACACCGGAATAGCAAATTTAAAAACGTTCTTTGAGGAGAATTTGGGCGTAACTAAAAAAGATCATATCGGTCAGTTTGCCAGCCAGTCATTTGATGCCTCTGTTTGGGAAATGTTCATGGCTTTAGTAACCGGGGGAAGGCTCGTTATCATTTCAAGGGACACCATTAATGATTTTGTCAAATTCGAGGAATTTCTGAACCAACAAAGGATTTCAGTTCTTACCTTACCGCCAACGTATGCTATCCATCTTCATCCAGAACATCTTTCTACATTACGAATACTGATCACGGCAGGTTCTGCTACATCGTTTGGCCTGGTCGATAAATGGAAAGACAAGGTAACCTATATTAATGGGTATGGCCCTACTGAAACATCTATTTGTGCTACGTACTGGAAAGCCTCTGAAAGATCAAGCATAGCTCAGTCTGTTCCGATAGGTGCTCCTGTTCAAAATGCACAAGTCTATATTCTAAATCAGCGCCATCAGCTACAGGGCATTGGAATAGCAGGAGAAATGTGTGTAGCAGGTGTAGGTCTAGCCAGAGGATATTGGAACCGACCAGAACTAACTGCTGAGAAATTTGTTACGAATCCTTTTAACCCAAGTCAAAAAATGTACAAAACGGGGGATTTAGCACGATGGCTTCCCGATGGTACCATCGAGTATCTTGGTAGAATCGATCATCAGGTGAAGATACGTGGACACCGAGTAGAGCTTGGTGAGATCGAAAGTCTTCTGTTATTGCATCATCAGATCAAAGAAGCAGCAGTATTAGCGCGTGAGGATGAGCAAGGACAATCTTATTTATGTGCCTATTTGGTTTCTGACGAAGCATTGTCTGTAGCCGAGATAAGGGGATATCTAGCAGATGATTTGCCCAGCTATATGATTCCATCCTATGTTGTACAGCTCGCTAAAATGCCGCTGACACCAAACGATAAGATTGACCGCAGAGCATTGCCTGAACCAAATAAAAATTTTGATACAAAAAAAGCATACGACGCTCCTCGAAACGAATTAGAACAATTGGTAACAGAGATTTGGCAAGACGTTTTAGGTATAGAGAAAATTGGAATTCGAGACAATTTCTTCGAATTAGGCGGAGACTCAATTAAGGCCATTCAAGTGCTGACTCGTCTGACTACTGCTGGTTGGAAATTAGAAATGAAAGATTTGTTCCAAAATCCAGCCATCGAGCATGTCATTTCTTATGTCACACCTAGCCATAAAAAAAGCGATCAGGGTGTAGTAGAAGGAGAAATAGAGCTCACGCCGATCCAGAGTTGGTTCTTCACAAATCAATTTACGGGAATGCATCAATGGAATCAAGCCGTTATGCTACACAGGGAAAAAGGCTTTGATCAAGAGGCAGTAGCACTCGCATTCCAAAAAATAGTAGAACATCACGATGCCCTACGTATGGTGTATAAACGTCAAAATAATAAAATCATTCAATGGAATCGGGGCATTGAGAATCATTTATTTGATCTTTACAGGTTTGATTTGGAAGAAGAAATCAATGTAGACAATAAAATCTTGGAGTTAGCCAATGAGATTCAAAGCAGTATTGATCTTACAGAAGGTCCATTGGTGAAAGTAGCGATTTTTCAAACAGGCACAGGAGATTATTTGCTGATTGTTATCCATCATTTAGTGATTGATGGTGTATCGTGGAGAATTTTGTTCGAAGACTTTTCTACCGCTTATTCGCAGGCACTTTTACATCAGGACATAACATTGCCGGATAAAACAGATTCAGTGAAAGACTGGGCTATTCAAATGCAAAAGTATGCCAATAGTGAAACAATCATCAAAGAAATGGAGTACTGGGAGAATCTAGAGAAAACAGCAAAGATGACGATGCTCCCAAGAGACTTTAACGAAGTAGAAAATACGCAGAAGAACACCCATCTTCTTAAAACTGAGCTTACGAGCGAACAAACAGAGAATCTATTAAGAAATGTAAATCATGCGTATCACACGGAAGTTAATGATATTTTACTGACTGCGGTAGGATTAGCCTTTAAAGACTGGGCTCATACCAATCAGGTGATTATTAACCTAGAGGGACACGGACGCGAGGATATTGGAAATGATATGAATATTTCTAGAACCGTAGGCTGGTTCACCTCTCAATATCCAGTTGTATTAGATTTGGACGAGTCGGAGGACATTTCGCTTCAAATTAAGCTTGTAAAAGAAAACCTGCGGCATATTCCAAAGAAAGGGATCGGATATGACATCCTGCGTTATCTAACGATTAAGGAGTTGCGACCTTCCCTATCGTTTGGTTTACAACCAGAGGTCAGCTTTAATTATTTAGGGCAATTTGATTCTGATGGAAAAGACGGTGTATTTGCACTTTCGCAAACCAATACAGGCAATTTGTTTAGTCCAGAATCTGAAAGACCATTTTTATTAGATATTTCATCTGTTGTTGAAGGACGAAAATTGCAAATTAGTATTGGATACAATAAGCTCCAATACAAGGAAGAGACAATTGCCACATTAGCAGAAACCTATAAAAAGTATTTGTTGCTAATCATTGAGCATTGCATGTCCAAGGAAGGAGGAGAATTAACCCCAAGTGATTTGGGCGATGATGATCTTTCATTTGAGGATTTAGAAAACATACTTGAGCTCATTTAATACATGATTCATGCGATTGTTCCTCCAATAGAGGATCACAGGCTATAGTTTCGTTGGAGGAACAACCTTTTTCTCTTTTCATATCACATAGCTGAGGTGCCAATATGAAAAAACAAGATAATATTGCAAAAGTGTATCCATTAACTCCGCTCCAAGAGGGCATGTTATTTCATTCTATTTTGGATGAACAAACAAGTGCCTACTATCTCCAGATGACCGCCACGATTCAGGGTGATTTCGATCTTCCATTGTTTCAACAAAGCATGAATAAGCTAATCGAAAACTATGAGGTTCTCCGGACAGCATTTGTATATCAAAATTTACAACGTGCTAGACAAGTAGTGTTTAAAGAGAGAAAAATGCAGGTATATTTTGAGGATATCACGCGTTTTGCAGATGATGAACAAAAAGAATATATTGAAACTTATAAAAACAAAGGGAAAGACCAAGGCTTTCATGTAACGAAGGACGTGCTAATGAGGGCCGCCATTTTTAAAACCGGTGATCACAGCTATCAATTTGTTTGGGCTTTTCATCATATCATCATAGATGGTTGGGGATTAGGAGTTCTTATTCATAAGCTTCTTAGCTATTATGCTGTCTTGAAGGCAAATAAACCAATTCCACGTGAAGTGACTAAGCCATACAGTGAATATATAAAATGGCTAGAGAAGCAAAATAAAGAAGAGGCACTAAAGTATTGGAATCAGTATTTGGAAGGTTATGAACTGCATACGGAATTTCCTAAAAACAAGCCTCAGACTGGTCAGAGAAGCTATGAGCTAAAGGAGACACTTTTTACGTTAGATCAGGAAACAACCAAAAATCTTCAACAGATCGCGAACCGTAATCAGGCAACGTTAAGCAATGTATTCCATGCCGTTTGGAGCGTTTTGGTAAGTAAATATAAAAATACGGAAGATGTTGTATTTGGTTCAGTCGTCTCAGGTAGGCCTCCTGGAATCCAAGGCATTGAAAATATGGTAGGCCTGTTCATCAATACCATTCCGACTCGATTATCTGTCAACCCCTTGCTGTCTTTTCAAGAAGTAATAAACAAGGCACGAGAAAATGCAATTCAATCTACGAAGTATGACTATGCTCCTTTATATGAGATACAAAGTCAGTCAGTGGTAAAACAAGAGCTAATTGACCATCTGGTTACGTTCGAAAATTACCCAGACAACAACATGGATTCTTTGGAGGAAGCCTTGGGATTTCGTATCCGTATTGATAATGGAGAAGAGCAAACAACCTATGACTTAAACGTAGTGGTAGCGGTAGCACCTTGGAACGAGATGATGATTAAATTCAGCTATAATGCTAATGTTTATGATTCAGTTTTTATTACTAGAATGCAAGATCATCTTCAAAACATTGTGACACAGGTCATTAACACCCCTGATATACTCCTCAAGGATATAACAATTCTGACAGAGCAGGAAAAACAACAGCTAGTAGTAGAGTATAATAACACAGCCTCTGACTATCCAAAAACAAAAACAATCTATGAGCTATTCGAGGAGCAGGTTGTTAAAACGCCACATCAAGTAGCAGCCGTATGCCGAGAAAAACAGCTGACTTATCAGGAAGTAAACGAATCCTCCAATCAACTCGCGCATGTTCTAAGAGAGAGAGGGGTTACTGCTAGTAGCGTTGTTTCCATCATGGCAGAGCACTCCTTGGAATTAGTTGTCGGGATACTCGCTATTTTAAAATCTGGAGCTGCTTATTTGCCGATTGATCCAGATTATCCAGAAGATCGAATTCGGTATTTGCTAGAGGATAGTCAAAGCACTTTATTGCTAACCCAACAAACGTTTTCCAATAAAATTGTTGGCCACAATATAGAGAGCCTCTATCTAGACAATCAAGAGCTGTATCAGGGAAGTACCGCTAATCTGAATAATAAAAGCAGCGTGAACGATCTGGCCTATATCATTTATACCTCAGGCTCGACTGGAAATCCGAAGGGAGCAATGATCACTCATCAAGGGCTTGTCAATTATATTTGGTGGGCTAAAAAAGTGTATGTACAAAATGAAATCATTCATTTTCCGCTTTACTCGTCCATTTCGTTTGATTTGACCGTCACATCTATCTTTACCCCACTAGTTTCTGGCAATACGATCTATATTTATGGGGGAGAAGATAAGGTACAGGTTATTCAAGACATCCTCAGAGATAATAAAGTTGGAATCATAAAATTAACCCCTACACATCTAAAACTAATAGAAGAATTCGATGGTACGAATAGTAACATCAGGAGATTTATAGTGGGAGGCGAAAATTTACAAACACAGCTTGCTAGCAAAATAGCTCGTAATTTTGGTGGAACTGTACAAATTATGAATGAATATGGGCCTACGGAAACAGTAGTAGGTTGCATGCTCTATACATTTGATCCGAAACATACCTCTCAAGATTCTGTACCAATCGGGGTCCCAGCAGACAATGTAGAGATCTACTTATTAGACACAGCCTTACAGCCAATGCCAGTTGGTTCGATTGGAGAAATATACATTGCTGGCGATGGTGTTGCTAGAGGCTATTTACATCGAGCTGAATTGACTACAGAAAAATTTATAGAAAATCCCTTTAAACCCCAAGAAAGAATGTATCGAACCGGGGACCTTGCGAGATGGTTGCCAGATGGCAATATGGAATATATGGGAAGAGTGGATCATCAGGTAAAAATACGGGGTCATCGCATAGAGATGGGAGAAATTGAAGCAAAATTAGTCCAGCATGAAATGATCAAAGAAGCTGTCGTCATTGTCGAAAAAGATGAATCAGCGCAGAATGTTCTCTATGCTTACATTGTCTCTGATGCTGAACTGCCTGTATCTGAACTGCGCGAACATATAGGAAGTACTTTGCCAGCTTATATGATCCCTTCTTACTTTATTCGACTGGAAGAAATCCCTTTAACAGCCAATGGTAAAGTGGAGAGAAAGAAATTGCCAAAACCTGATGGCTCAATCCGTACAGGAGTTGAATTTGTAGCACCACGCAACCTTATCGAAGACCAATTGGTAACGATCTGGAAGGGAATATTAAACGTAGATAACATTAGTGTTTTAGATAACTTTTTTGAGTTAGGCGGACATTCTCTGAAGGCAATGACGGTTATTTCTCAAATCTCGAAAGCATTCCATGTTGATTTACCTTTAAAGGTATTATTTGATACACCTACGATTGCTGCCCTTTCTCATTATATAGCTAACACAGAAAGCGGAATGTACTCAGCAATAGAACCAGCGGCATTGCAGGAGTATTATCCGGTCTCCTCTGCTCAAAAGAGAATGTTTATTCTTCATCAGCTTAATGGGGAGAGCGTTAGCTATAACATGCCAGGTGCGCTCATCATGGAAGGGAATTTAGATATACAACGCTTTGAATATGCAATGCAAAGCATAGTAGACCGGCATGAAGCGTTGCGCACTTCCTTTCATTCGATAGAAGGTGAGCCTTCACAAAAGGTACATCCATCTGTGCAAGTAGAAATAGTGAGAATGAATTCTAAGGAAGACCAAATAGAGCAGATTATTAGCGATTTTATTCAACCATTTGATTTATCATTAGCACCATTGCTTCGAGTCGGCTTACTTACATTAGAAGAGCAAAAGCATCTCTTCCTGTTAGATATCCACCATATCGTATCCGATGGAGTATCTATTTCTGTATTTATCGAGGAGTTTATGAAGCTCTATCGTGGTGAGAGCTTGCCTGAGCTACGTATCCAGTATAAGGATTTTGCAGTTTGGCAAAATGAGCTGTTCCGATCCGAGATGTTTGTAAAGCAAGAAAACTATTGGATCAACACATTAAAAGGTGAAATACCGGTACTTCAGCTACCTACGGATTCATCCAGACCCGCTACCCAGAGCTTTGAAGGGGATGGGGTTGACTTTGTTATTTCAAAACAGTTGACTTCAGGGCTCTATGAAATAGCAGCAAGATCAGGAGCTACCCTGTATATGGTGTTGTTGTCGGCTTATAGTGTTCTTTTATCCAAGTATGCGGGCCAGGAAGAAATCGTTATTGGTTCACCCATCGCTGGACGAAGACATGCTGATGTTGAACGAATGATGGGAAGCTTCATTAATACGCTAGCGATGCGAACCTATCCTGAGGCAGGTAAGACAGTATACGAGTTCATTGCTGAAGTGAAACAAATGACATTAGGTGCATTCGAGCATCAAGATTATCCATTTGAAGCCTTAGTAGATAAATTAGATGTACCTCGTGATTTTAGTCGAAATCCGTTATATGATACGATGCTTGTCCTACAAAACATGGATCAAACCACATTGGAGCTAGATCAATTAAGAATAACACCATATGACTTTGTCCATTCCATTTCGAAAGTAGATATGACGCTCTTTGCTTCCGAGGCAGACGGAGAAATTCATTGTAAATTACAATACAGCACAGAGTTATTTAAGCGCGAGACCATTGAGCAGTTCGCCAAGCATTTCCGAATGATCATGCGTGTCTTTACGGAAAATATCGGGATCAAGCTAGCCGAAATTCCTTTATTAACAAAAGAAGAACAAGCTGACCTTCTGACAAGAACATCTGGAATAAAAGCAGATCCTCCACGTGATATGACGATGTATGATTTGTTTGAAGCATGCGTAAACAAATACCCCGTACAAAATGCTGTCGTGTTCGGAAACGATAAACTGACTTATCAGGACCTACATGAAAAGGCAAACCATGTTGCAGCTCTATTACAGGCAAAAGGGGTACGTCCCAATAAGATCGTTGGAATTATGACTCCTCCATCGTTAGAAATGATGGTTGGGATCATGGGGGTTTGGAGAGCAGGTGGAGCTTACCTACCAATCGATTCGGATGCTCCAATAGAGAGAATTACTTATATGCTAGAAGACAGCAAGGTAGACGTTGTTGTAACATTGAACGATTTGTCAAATGCTCTTCCAGCATCAGTAAGTACCCTTGCGCTGGATAAAGCAATGCTGGATCATGAGCTACAGATACCTGCTACAACGAAGGTGAGTTCAGAGGATTTGGCTTATGTAATCTACACATCTGGTACGACCGGAATGCCAAAAGGAGTGCAAATTACTCATCGTAACGTAATAAACTATGTTTTCGCATTTTCGCGTCAGGCTAATGTAACATGGCAAGACAAGACAGTGCTCGTATCTTCCTACGCATTTGACTTAGGCTATACAGGGATTTTCTCTGCTATTTTGTCAGGCAGCCAATTACATTTATTAACAAAGGATGAATATATCAATACCGAACGCTTACTATCGTATATCAGTGAAAATCAAATCACTTATGTTAAATTGACTCCTTCTCTTTTTAGTGTAGTCGTTCAAAGCGAGTCATTCATGAAGACAAATGATTGCGATTCCCTACGTTTGATTGTAATGGGGGGAGAGCCAATTCGAGTGACCGATGTGATGGCATATGTTGATCAATACCCTTCTGCACAGATAATGAATCACTATGGTCCAACAGAGACAACCATTGGGTGCATCACTTCTATATTGCATGCAGATAATTGTGAGGAATTTGCAAACCGACCGTTTATAGGTAGTCCGATTGCTAATACACAGGTATACATTCTTGACGGAAGAGGTCAGATAGTTCCGCCTGGCATTGTTGGAGAGCTATGTATTAGTGGTGAAGGTGTATCTAAAGGATATTTGAACCAGCCTAGTTTAACAGACGAAAAATTTGTTTCAAATCCATTTAACCCCGGGACGATTATGTATCGTACAGGTGATCTTGCGAGATATTTCTCAAATGGAAATATAGAATATGTAGGAAGAGCAGATCAGCAAGTTAAAATTGCCGGGTATCGCATTGAGCTGGGTGAAATTGAAAAACAATTATTACAGCATACATTCATCAAAGAGGCAGTTGTTATTGCTGTACAAGAAGAAGAGTCTCACTCACTGTTTGCTTACTTTGTTTCTGAACAAGAAATTACAGTATCTGATTTGCGAGAGCATGTGGGTAGCATGTTACCCACCTATATGATTCCTTCTTATTTTGTTCGTATGGATAAAATTCCACTTACACCAAATGGCAAGGTAGACCGCAAAGCTCTTCCGAAGCCTACGGGAACCATTATTACAGGCGCAGAATTCGTAGCTCCGAGAAACCATATAGAAATGAAAATAAGTGACATTTGGAGTGAAGTTCTTTCTGTTACCAAATTTGGGGTAGAAGATAACTTTTTTGCATTAGGCGGCCATTCATTAAAAGCAATGAGCATGATTTCTAAATTAAACAAGGCATTTCAGATAGAGGTACCATTTAAAACAATTTTTGAAAATCCGACAATTGCTACATTGGCTACATACATTTCCCAAGCTGAAAAAAGCGATTATGTGGATATTCAACCGGCTCCGCTGCAAGAATATTATCCTGTATCTTCAGCCCAAAAGAGAATGTATATCCTGCGTCAGTTAGCTGGAGCTGATCTTAGCTATAATATGCCAGGTGTAATGTATATTGACGGGAAGCTGGATGTACAACGGCTTGAGCTAGCAATGAAGGCACTCGTTCAACGGCATGAAACGCTGCGAACTTCCTTCCACTCCGTTAATGGTGAAATTGTTCAACGTATACATGAAGAGATCGACTTTTCCATATCTTACTGGTCATCAACTGAAGATCAACTAGATACCCTGATTACAAACTTTATGCAGCCATTCGATCTTTCACTTGCACCGCTATTACGTACTGGAGTAGTCAAATTAACAGAAGAACGTCATCTTTTCTTAGTAGATATGCATCATATTATAGCGGACGGTGTTTCCTTAGGAATTTTTATCAAGGAATTTGTTCAACTATACCAAGGAGAGGAATTGACGGAGCTTCGTTTGCAGTATAAGGATTTTGCTGCTTGGCAGAATGAATGGTTTGAAACTGGTGTATTAAATAAACAGGAGACGTATTGGCTTACTACTTTTGCAGGAGAAGTCCCTCTTCTGAATTTGTCGACTGATTTCCCGCGTCCGCTTGTGAAAAGCTTTGAGGGGGATCGATTTGTTTTTGGTACAGGCACGAACCTGATGCAGGATTTATATCGAGTTGCAAATGAGACAGAGACAACTCTGTACATGGTCTTATTAGCAGCCTATAATATCTTCCTTTCTAGGTATTCTGGTCAAGAGGATATTATTGTTGGTTCGCCTATTGCCGGCAGAACTCATGCTGATGTAGATCAAATAGTAGGAATGTTTGTAAATACTTTGGCTTTACGAAATTATCCGGTTGGAACAAAACCGTTTAGAGAATTTATCGGGGAAGTAAAGCATAATACCTTACAGGCCTATGAAAATCAGGACTACCCATTTGAGGTGTTAGTCGAAAAATTGGATGTACATCGTGAATTGGGTCGAAACCCATTATTTGACACGCTTTTCATTTTACAAAATACGGACAAAAAGATCTTTGAGATTGATAAGTTAACTTTCCATCCCTATATTACAGATGTTACCCAAGCAAAATTCGATCTCACTTTAGAAGCAACAGAAGAGAATAGGGAAATCGTATTCTGCCTCGAATATTGCTCTAAGCTCTTTAAGAGGGAAACCATTGAACGTATGGCGTCTCATTTCTTACAAATTATACGAGCAGTAACTGAGAATCCAGAGGTCACTTTATCTGAAATCAATATGCTTACATTAGAAGAACAACAACAGGTACTTGTTGATTTTAATGATAATCACGTGTCATATCCTACAGGAACAATTCAGAGCTTCTTTGAAGAACAGGTAGAACGAACACCTGACCATATCGCACTTTGTTATGCAGGCCAAACATTGACGTATCGCCAGTTAAATGAGAAAGCTAACCAACTGGCAATGTTTTTGCGAAATAAAGGAGTACAACCTAATCAAATTGTAGGGATCATGGCAGAACGATCCTTTGAAATGATTTTCGCGATTTACGGGGTGTTAAAAGCAGGAGCAGCTTATTTGCCTATTGATCCAGCTTATCCACAAGATCGTATCCAATATTTGCTTGAGGATAGCGGTGCTTCCATACTCTTGATTCAATCGCATCTGATGAAACAACTCCCAACTGATATCGAATGGATAAACCTTGGGGATGAGCACATTTATGTAGGAAGTGGCGAGAATCTATTCAACGTAAATCAAGCATCTGACCTGGCTTATCTCATTTACACATCCGGTACGACAGGCAAACCAAAAGGAGTCATGATAGAACACCAGTCTGTTATCAATTGCTTGCTGTATCGAAAAGAGGAGTATGGCTTTAGCCCTAATGATAAGATTTTGCAGATTTTCTCATTTGCCTTTGATGGATTCGTTGCTAGTCTGTTCCCTCCTATGATGGGAGGAGCGATTTCTGTCTTACCTAGAGAGGAAGAGGCCAAAGACCCATTTGCTCTTAGAAATGTAATAGCAGGTGAAAATATAACGCATTACCATGGCGTGCCTAGTTTGTTTCATGCCATTCTGGATTGCTCAACAGCCGAGGATCTAGATTCGTTGGGTAACGTTTCGCTAGGGGGAGAAAAAATAACTCCTCAGCTTGTACAAAAGGTCCAGCAAATAAATCCTGCAATCGAAATTAATAATGAATATGGTCCAACAGAGAATAGTGTTATTACAACAATTAAGCGCTCAATTGAGGTAGGGGAAACAATTACAATTGGCCGTCCTATTGCCAATGTAGCCGTGTATATTCTTGATAGCAATCATCTGTTACAGCCAGTTGGGGTAATCGGTGAATTGTGCATCGGCGGCCGAGGCTTAGCAAGAGGTTATTTAAATCGCCCAGACCTTACAGAAGAAAAATTTGTGCCTAATCCATTCGTTCCAGGTGAACAAATGTATAAAACGGGTGATTATGCGAAATGGTTACCAGATGGCACGATTGAATATATTGGCAGGATGGATGAACAGGTTAAAATTAGGGGCTATCGAATTGAGATTGGCGAGATCGAAAAGGCTATTCTGACATTCGATCTGATCAATGAGGCAGTTGTTGTCATTTCAGAGGATTCAACCGAGCAACAGTTATTAATAGCCTACTTTACAGCAGAAGAGAAGATCACATTAGCTGAACTGAGAGCGCATCTAGCAAAGGCATTACCTGATTACATGATTCCAACCTATTTTGTGCAGCTAGAGGCTTTCCCTACAACTCCAAATGGAAAAATGGATCGTAGAGGATTACCTAAGCCAGAAGGTGATCCGATACTAGGGACAATCTATGTAGCTGCTAGAAATGCAACTGAATCCAGGTTAGTCGAGATTTGGCAGAATGTGCTGGGACTTGCGAGAATTGGTGTGAATGATAGCTTTTTTGATATAGGCGGTCATTCATTAAGAGCTATGACAGTGATGTCGCTTGTGCATAAGGAATGTGGCGTAGAATTGCCTTTGAAGGTGTTATTTGAAAAATCTACAATTGCCCAATTAGCTACATTCATTGATCAGGCTGCGAAAAGTAAGTATGTCCCTATTCAAGCTGTTTCGCCAAAAGAGTATTACCCGGTGTCATCTGCGCAAAAAAGGATGTATATCCTTCGTCAGTTTGATGGAGCAGGAACCATTTACAACATGCCAAATGCGCTTTACATGGAGGGCAAGCTAGACTATTTACGCTTTGAAGAGACTCTACAGCAATTAATAAACCGACATGAGGCATTGCGAACCTCCTTCCATTCTGTAAACGGTGAACCAATGCAACGTGTACATCAGTCAGTTGAACTTCCCATTTTCTATAGCGAAGCCTCGATAGATCAAGTAGATCAGCTTGTAGATGAATTCATTCAAATGTTTGATCTTGAAGTAGCTCCTTTATTACGGATTGGGCTCATCAAATTAGAGGAAGAAAAACATCTTTTCGTAATGGATATGCACCATATTATCTCAGATGGGGTATCAGCAGGAATCTTATTTGAGGAATTTGCAACGCTATATCGTGGGGAGAGTTTGCCAGAACTTCAGATTCAATATAAGGACTTCGCTGTTTGGCAAAATGAATTATTCGCGTCGGACGCCATCAAAAAACAGGAATCCTACTGGACAAACACATTTGCTGGTGAAATCCCTGTTCTCCATTTACCAACCGATTATTCTAGACCTACTGTACAGAGCTTTGATGGGGACCAAGTTATTTTTCATACCGGAAAGAAAGTAACGGAGGATTTATACAAGCTGGCGAGTGAAACTTCAACAACATTGTTTATGGTACTGTTAGCTGCATTTCATGTCCTACTCTCAAAGTACTCTGGTCAAGAAGAAATCGTGATAGGGTCGCCCATTGCTGGTAGAGTTCATCCTGATACAGAAAAAGTAATGGGTATGTTCGTAAATACATTAGCGTTGAAAAACAATCCAAGTGCTCAGAAGTCTTTCAAAGCATTTTTAACAGAAGTAAAACAAAATACATTGGAAGCCTATGAAAATCAGGATTATCCATTTGAATCACTTGTCGAAAAATTAGAAATACAAAGGGACTTAGGGCGAAATCCTTTGTTTGACATTATGTTTATTTTGCAAAATATGGAGAAAAAAGCGTTTGTACTAGATGATCTACAAATAACACCTCATGTTACACAAAGGGGCTATTCAAAATTCGATTTGACATTAGAAGCAAACGAAGAGTCATCTGGCTTACAGTTCTCGCTCGTATTTAGTACGAGGTTGTTCAAGAAGGAAAGCATCGAAAGAATGGCTGGTCATTTCCTGCAAATACTCGATACTATTACGAAACAACCAGAATTAGCCTTGTCAGAGGTCAGCTTGTTATCTGTAGAAGAAAAGCATCAAATTCTTGGTGAATTTAACGAAACATCAACAGACTATCCTAGAATGCTCACCATTCATCAATGGTTCGAGGAGCAAGTAGAGAAGCATCCAGATCATATAGCTGTTGTAGCAGAGGGCAATACATTAACGTATCGAGAGTTAAATAATAGGGCAAATCAAATTGCACGTATACTTCGCCAAAAGGGTGTTGTGGCAAATGACGTTGTCGGTCTTTTAGCTGACCAATCACATGAGATGATTGTAGGAATCATGGGAATTCTTAAAGCAGGAGGAGCTTATCTCGGCATTGATCCTGAGTATCCATCTGAACGAATTTCTTACATGATGGAAGATTGCCAAGTTAGCATTGTTCTTTCCCTGCGTCATTTGGCTCTCCGACTTCAGGAAGAAGCGGACATAATTTTACTAGATGATGAGAGCTTGTATCAAGAGGAGCTGACTAATCTTCAAAGTATTTCACGTCCAGGTGATTTAGCTTATATCATGTACACGTCTGGTTCGACTGGTAAGCCAAAAGGCGTAATGGTTGAACATCGAAATGTGATTCGCCTTGTCATACATGCTAATTATGTTCAGGTGAGACCAGAAGATCGAATGATTCAAACAGGTGCTATTGGATTTGATGCTATGACATTCGAAATTTTTGGAGCATTGCTGCATGGAGCGCGTTTATACCTTGTTCATAAGGATATCTTGTTGGATTCAGCGTTATTAGCTGGCTTCCTACAAGCAAATCAAATTACAACGATGTGGCTTACATCGCCGTTATTCAATCAATTATCACAAGACAATGAGAGCATGTTTGCCAGTCTTACAGATTTAATTGTCGGGGGAGATGTCCTATCGCCTAAACACATCAACAAGGTAAAACAAATCAATCCCCAGCTTGTAATTTGGAATGGCTATGGGCCAACGGAGAACACCACCTTCTCAACATGCTTTAGAATTGATGAGGAATTCCTCGATAACATACCGATTGGTAAACCAATAAGCAACTCGACTGCCTATATCCTTGATAACTATAATCACCTGCAACCAATCGGGGTTCCAGGAGAGCTATGTGTAGGAGGAGAAGGCGTTGCTAGGGGATACATGAACAAGCCTGAGTTAACAGCCGAAAAATTCGTGTCTAACCCATTTGTTCCAGGAGAGCGAATGTATCGGACAGGCGATTTGGCTAGATGGTTGCCTAATGGAACAATTGAATATTTAGGACGAATTGATCAACAGGTAAAAATTAGAGGATTCCGAATTGAAATTGGTGAGATTGAATCTGTTCTTGCTAGACAAGATAAGGTGAAGGAGTCTGTCATAACTGTAGTAGAGGACAAGCTTGGTCAAAAAGCATTATGTGCCTATTACGTTTCAGAGGATGCTGCTGTTATACCACAATTGCGTGAACAGCTAGCTCAAGAGCTGCCATCCTATATGGTTCCTACTTTTTTTGTCCATCTGGAGAAAATGCCGCTTACAGGAAATGGAAAGGTAGATCGTAGAGCATTACCGATACCAGATGGTGACCTACGTGCAGGGACAGAATACCTAGCTCCAAGCAATCAGATCGAGGAAAAATTAGTTGAGATTTGGAAAAATGTATTAGGTGTCTCCAAGATCGGGGTTATGGACAATTTCTTTGAATTGGGAGGACATTCCTTAAAAGCTATGACCGTAATTTCCTTTGTGCATAAGGTGTTTCATGCTGAATTACCTTTAAAAATTCTTTTTGAATCACCAACAATTTATGCACTAGCCGCCTATATTACTGGTGTAGAAAAAGGAAAGTACGTAGCCATTCAGCAAGCTGTCAAAGCCGATTTTTATCCCGTTTCCTCTGCACAAAAACGGATGTATATCCTTCATCAATTTGAAGGCTCTGGTATCAGTTATAACGTTCCAGGCGTGCTGTTCATCGAGGGTTGCTTGGATGACAAGCGTTTTGACTATGCGATGAGAAGTTTGGTCAACCGACATGAGGCACTGCGGACATCCTTTAAAACGATCAATGGTGATCCTGTTCAGATTATTCATGATCATGTAGACTTTGCCGTTGCTTATCAAGAGGCGGCAGAGGATCAAGTCGAACAAATCGTGGATGAATTTATTCAACCATTTGATTTGGAAATAGCTCCATTATTTAGAATAAGTCTTGTTCGTCTATCAGAAAAACGACATCTCTTCTTAATGGATATGCATCATATCATTTCTGACGGTGTATCTATGCAGATTATCATCAAGGAATTCGCCC
This sequence comes from Brevibacillus sp. 7WMA2, assembly GCF_010748895.1. NCBI lineage: Bacteria > Bacillati > Bacillota > Bacilli > Caryophanales > Paenibacillaceae > Brevibacillus > Brevibacillus sp. 7WMA2. The sequence continues at coordinate 1,190,977 of NZ_CP048799.1, read as the reverse complement.
AGTTGTATAATGGACAGCATCTGCCTGACTCTAAGATTCAGTATAAAGACTTTGCTGTATGGCAAAATGAGCTGTTCCAATCTGAAGTGATTCAGAAGCAAGAAGCGTTTTGGCTCGATACATTTGCAGGCGAATTGCCAATTCTAAATCTTGAAACTGATTTCCAGAGACCTTCTGTGCAAAGCTTTGAAGGTGACCATATCCTTTTTAACACTGGAAAACAGCTAATGGCTGAATTGCAGAATCTGTCTAATGAGACGAAAGCAACCTTGTATATGCTTTTGTTGGCAGCTTACAACGTGCTTTTGTCCAAATACACGGGTCAAGAAGAGATTGTCATTGGTACACCAATTGCTGGTAGATCACACGCAGATGTAGAAAATATTGTGGGTATGTTTGTCAATACGTTAGCCCTGAAAAACAGACCATTCAGTGAGTTAACATTCCGTGAATTTATAGCCCAAGTGAAGGAAAATGCACTAGAGGCTTACCAAAATCAAGATTATCCCTTTGAAAGCCTTGTAGATAAGCTACAAATCCGACGTGATTTAAGTAGAAATCCAGTGTTTGACACTATGTTTAGCTTGGGTAAAACAGACTCAATTGGATTTGAGCTAGATGGACTCCGCTATATCCCTTATAAAATGAAAGGAGAAGTAGCTAAATTTGATATCTCATTGGATGCCTTTGAAATGCAGGATGACATTCAGCTTCAATTTAGCTATTGCACCAAATTATTCAGAAAAGATACCATCGAGCGTTGGGCAATCCACTATACTCAAATTTTACAGTCTATCGTTACGAATCCAGATAAAAAGCTTTCGGAAATCAGCATATTGTCAGAGTCAGAAAAAAATCAAATTGTTTTTGACTTCAATGCAACCAAGGCGTCTTATCGAATGAATAAAATGTTCCACCAGTCATTCGAGGAGCAGGTTGAGAAAACTCCTAACAATCTTGCTGTTATTTGTGAAAATGAACAGCTAACCTATCAGGAGTTAAATACGAAAGCAAACCAACTAGCACGCGTATTACGACAAAAGGGAGTTAGACCCGAGCGGACTGTAGGCATTATGGTAGATCGATCGCTGCATATGGTCGTTGGTATGTTAGCCGTATTAAAAGCAGGTGGAGCTTATGTCCCAATTGATATGGATTATCCTCAAGATCGTACGGAATTTATGCTCAAGGATAGCAATGCGATGCTGTTGCTTACCTTGCAAAATCTAGCAGAGCAGCTTGCATTTGCAAATGAGATTTTGTATTTGGATCAAGCTGGAAATTACCAAGGTGATGGTACTAATTTACTGAATGTCACTGAAAAACATCATATGGCTTACATTATTTATACTTCTGGGACAACGGGTAAACCAAAAGGAGTCGTAATCGAGCATCAGAGTTATATCAACATAGCATTTGCATGGAGAGAGAAGTATCACCTAGAGACATTCCCTGTTCGGTTGCTTCAGATGGCCAGCTTCTCTTTTGACGTATCTGCTGGCGATTTTGCTAGAGCTTTACTTCATGGCGGACAATTGGTGATATGCCCAAATGAGGTAAAACTTGATCCAGCTTCCCTTTATGACATGTTAAATAGATACCAAATAACAATTTTTGAATCAACACCAGCTCTAGCTGTACCTTTGATGGAATATATTTATGAACATAAGCTAGATATTAGTCATATGAAACTCTTAATTATCGGAGCAGATAGCTGCTCGATGGAGGATTACAGCTTGCTACTTGGTAAATTTGGTCACTCCATTCGAATCATTAACAGCTATGGTGTTACAGAGGCCTGCATCGATTCTAGTTATTTTGAACAACCGTTAGAACTTCTGCCTTCAGTGGGAACCGCACCAATTGGTAAACCGCTTCCTAACACCACAATGTATATCATGGATCACAATGGAGGGCTGGTACCAATCGGAGTAGTAGGGGAATTATGCATTGGAGGAGCGGGGGTTGCCCGAGAATATCTAAATCGACCAGAGCTTACTGCTGAGAAATTTGTGGAGAATCCGTTTGTACCTAGAGAGAAGCTATATCGGTCAGGAGATGTAGCAAAGTGGTTACCTGATGGAAATATAGAGTTCCTTGGCCGAATCGATCATCAAGTAAAGATCAGGGGAGTTAGGATCGAGCTTGGTGAGATTGAGTCACAAATGCGGAAGCTTGATGGCCTCAGAGAAGTAGTGGTTGTAGCGAAGGAAGATCAAGCAAAGGAAAAATTCCTCTGCGCATATATGGTCACAGATAGAGAGGTAAGCACAGCGGAAATACGTGCCCATTTAACAACTCAGCTACCAATCGCGATGATTCCTACTACGTTTATTTCACTTGAGGCGATGCCATTAACCGCAAATGGAAAAATTGATAAGCGTTCCTTACCAGATCCGCATCATGCTTTATTTACTAGCACTTACGTTGCTCCTCAAACACCACTGGAATTACAGCTTGCTACGGTTTGGCAACAAGTTTTAGGCATCGAGCGAGTTGGAAGCAAGGATGATTTCTTCGCACTTGGTGGTCATTCTCTACGTGCTATGATGGTTATTTCTCACATGCATAAAGAGTATCAACTCGATATTCCTTTACGTGTTCTATTTGAAAAACCAACGATTGAAGAAATAGCGCAATACCTAGAAAGAGAGCGCACGAAGCAGATCATTTCGATCCTACCTGCTACAAAGCAAGACTACTATCCAGTCTCAGCAGCACAACGAAGAATGTTTATTCTTACTCAGTTTGATGGGGTAGATATCAGCTATAACATGCCTTCTATCATATTGCTGGAAGGAAAACTCGATTTAGCAAAACTAGAAACAGCGTTTAAAGGTTTAATCAACCGTCATGAGAGCCTACGCACATCCTTCGAGTTAGTGAATGGTTCTCCTGTACAGAAAATTCATACAGCAGTTGATTTTGCTATTACCCATCAGGTAGCTGTTGACGAAGAACTGGAAGAGATCATTGACGAGTTTATTAAACCATTCCAGCTAAATATGGCACCATTGCTTCGCGTCAAGCTTGTTCAAACCCGATTGGATCGTTATTTGTTACTGGTAGATATGCATCACATCATTTCTGATGGAGTATCATCTGGGATCATCATCAATGAATTAGTGGAATTGTATCAGGGGCATACGTTACCAGCGCTTGCGATTCAATATAAGGACTTTTCTGTATGGCAGCATGAACAGTCTCAGACAGCTATGTATAAAAAACAGGAAGAGCACTGGGTTCAAACATTTGCAGATGAAATCCCTGTGTTAAATTTACCGACAGATTTTCCAAGACCTACTACACAAAGCTTTGAAGGTGATTTAATCACAATGGGAACAGGCAAAGAGCTCCAGGAAGGCTTGTATAAAATAGCTACCGATACAGGTACCACTCTCTATATGGTCTTGTTAGCGGCATATAATGTGCTGCTTTCCAAATATTCCGGTCAAGAGGATCTGATTGTGGGTACTCCGGTTACAGGCCGATCGCATGTTGATTTACAGAGCACTGTTGGGATGTTTGTCAATACTTTGGCCATGCGAAATAAACCAGTTAGATCAAAATCCTTTAGGGAGTTTTTATTAGAAGTAAAACTAAATGCATTGCGAGCCTATGAGAATCAGGATTATCCATTTGAAGAGATGGTGGAGAAACTGCAACTACAACGTGAAGTAAGTAGAAATCCAATGTTTGATACCATGTTTACTCTCCAAAACAGAGGCGAAGAGGCAATAGAAGTAGACGAGCTACGATTTGTCGGCTATGAAGGAGACAATAAATCAAAGCACTCTAAATTCGATCTAACCTTAATCGCTACTGAAGAAAGTGACCAAATCATGATTAGTGTGGAATATTGCACGAAATTGTACCAGTCCGAAACGATTGAACGATTCCTGGCTAATTTCCTCCAGATCATGAGAGCCATCATAGATAATCCTGATGTGAAATTAGCTGCTATCGAAATGCTGACGAATGAAGAGAAAAACCGGCTTTTATTCGAGTTTACTAACACAGAGAAAAACGACCAGCCGGATACAACGATTCATCAGCTTTTTGAAGAACAGGTAAGAAAAACACCTGATCAAGTAGCACTTATTTGGAACAAGCAGAAAGTAACATATCAAAAGCTAAATGAAAAAGCCAATCAGTTAGCGCGTACATTACGTAATAAAGGAGTCGTTGCTAATCAGCTAGTAGCGATTATGGCAGAACGTTCCGTTGAAATGATTATTGGCGTATTGGGAATCTTGAAAGCTGGGGCGGCGTATGTTCCTATTGATCCAGCTTATCCTATTGACCGGATTGAATATGTCTTACAGGATAGCGGTGGAACTCTTTTGCTGACACAGTCCCATTTGAGCTATAGCTCATCAGCTAATATAACGAGGCTGGATTTAGACGAGCAGAAGAATTATGTATCCGATGGGACGAATGTAAAAGCGATTAACAAACCAACAGACCTGGCCTACGTAATCTATACCTCAGGTACAACGGGACAGCCTAAAGGTGTTATGATTGAACATCGGTCCATTGTGAACTGCCTGCAATGGAGAAGAGACGAGTATGCCTTTACTCCAAAGGATAAAGCGTTGCAGATCTTCTCATTTGCTTTTGATGGATTTGTTGCCAGTCTGTTTGCCCCCATGCTTGGAGGAGCTACTTCGATCTTACCAAGAGAAGAAGAAGCAAAAGATCCATTTGCTTTGCGAAAATTGCTTGCTTCTGAATCGATCACTCATTACTATGGCGTTCCAAGTCTATTTAATGCCATCGTGGATAGTGCTACAACAGAGGATCTTAGCAAGTTACGTTGTGTCACTCTTGGAGGAGAGAAATTATCTTTGCAACTTGTACAAAAGATTAAACAAAAAAATCCTGCTATTGAGATTAACAATGAGTATGGACCTACCGAGAATAGTGTAGTTACGACGATTCAAAGAGCAATTGAAGTAGACCAAGCGATTACAATTGGTCATCCGCTTGCCAATGTAGCTGTCTATATTGTTAATGCCGAGCATCATTTGCAGCCTATCGGTGTAGTAGGTGAGCTATGCATAGCAGGACGTGGCCTAGCCAGAGGTTATTTAAATCGATCAGAATTGACAGAAGAGAAGTTCGTTCGTAATCCATTCGTACCTGGGGAACGCATGTACAAAACAGGTGACTTAGCCAAATGGCGTCCAGATGGAACGATAGAGTATGTTGGCCGTGTAGATGAGCAAGTCAAGGTACGAGGTTTCCGCATTGAGATAGGAGAGATTGAATCTACCATCCTCCAGTATCAAGGTGTTGGGGAGGTAGTGGTCACTGCTCAAGAGGATCAACATGCACAGCAATATTTATGTGCATACTTTGTAGCTGACACGGAAGTTGTTCTGGCTGATTTGAGAAAATTTGTTTCCAAGGCACTGCCTGCATATATGGTTCCTACCTATTTCGTACAGCTTATGAATCTACCGACTACTGCTAATGGAAAAGTAGATAAGAGAGCATTGCCAATGCCTCAAAATGTAGGCGTTGTAGGAAGAGAATATGTTGCTCCTAGCAGCATGATAGAGGAACAATTGGCCGCTATTTGGCAAGAAGTATTAGAAGTAGAGCAAATTGGCATCACCGATCATTTCTTTGAAATCGGGGGACATTCCTTAAAAGCAATGCTTCTCATATCAAAGGTGTATGAGTACATGCAGGAAGAGTTGCCTTTGCATCTCGTATTCCAGCAACCAACGATTCAAAAAATGGCAGAATTTATCTTGCATAAGCAGTACGAGCAAAACGCGGGTCACCCCATTCTATTAAATAACAAAACAATTCGATCTGTATTTAGCTTTACACCGATTGGAGCCCACAGCACCTTCTATCAAAAGCTTGCTAAAGAAATCCATGATGTTTCTTTGTATAGCTTTGACTTCATAGAGGCCGAGAATCGCATCGAGCAGTATATCAATGCCATGATACAGATTGATTCTGAGGGCCCGTACACGTTGATGGGGTATTCCTCTGGCGGTAACTTAGCTTTTGAAGTTGCTAAAGAATTGGAAAACCAAGGACATCAGGTGTCAAGCATTATACTATTTGATTCTTATTGGAAGGAGAAAGAAATCGAGCAAACAGCTATTGAAGCAAGAAAAGAAATAGAAGCCTTCTTCACAGAAATAGGAACTCATAACGAGATGTTTAATATGACAAGAGAGGATCTTGAGCTGTTCGTAACCAACGATTTTGTCAAACAAAGCTTTATTCAAAACATGCTCAGCTATCTGATGTTTTACAACCAATTGGTAAATGAAGGCAGGATAAAGGCTCCAATTCATCTTATCCAATCCGAGTATGAATCAGAAAACATAGCGGCCTATGAGGCTGAGAAATGGAATGAGGAAGTGTGGGCACAAGCATCTGAGCAATTTATAAACTATCGTGGCTATGGGGAACATTCGAAAATGCTTAGCGGTGAACAGATTCCTAAAAATGCTTCCATGCTCGAAAGCATTCTCCAAGAGATTTTTGTCCTGAAGTAAATGTTGTACCGATGAAAGTTTCGTTTTCGTGATTTCCCCTATAAAGAATCTGAATTTGTAGGGGAAATCACTATCTATCTTTTCGAGAGGAGCAGCAGATGAGTTTTCAAAAACAAGAGCAAGCCCCCCTAAAAAAAACTGTATTCCAGTGGGTATTAACACATGTAAAACCATATCGTTTTTGGGTTTTTCTCTGTATCGTTACTTCTCTTATTGTAGCGACAGTCGAAATTTGGATGGGCATCTTAATTAGAACGATGGTTGAAAATACAAATGACTATCAGAAGCTAATAAGCTTTGCTACCCTGATTTTCGGATTAACGATTGTCGGCTTTGTTTCAAAATATTTCATAAAATTTTCAGCCGTAAAATTTAGCGCAAACGCTCTCCGAGATTTAAAAAATAATGTTACTGATCATATCGAAAAAATGCCTATTTCGGCGGTTGAAAAATATCACTCTGGAGATATTACCTCTCGCTTAACAAACGATGCTACGGTATTACAGAATTTTTTGCAGCAGCATTTCTATCAAATTTTTTATATGCCAATTATTTTTATTGGAGCACTTTGCTTACTTGTTTCTACTAATTGGAAATTGGTTGTGTTAAGCATCTCCATTTTGCCAGTAGCAATTTTGATTATGAATTTTTTGAGTAAACCTTTACAAAAACATACGGAAGAATTACAACAGAACCTCGGGAAAGCTAACTCCATCGCTCAAGATACGCTGGCAGGGATACATATGGTCAAAGCTTTTAATTTAACAGACGTGTTATTTGAGAAATATTCTTCTACTATGGCTCTCGTTTTGCAGAAAGGAATTTTGGTAGAAAAGAAGCGGGCATGGATGACTGCACCTGGTATGTTGCTTTTCTCTGCGCCAATCGTGTTTTTTATCGCATACGGAGGATATTTAATTCAAACAGGGGAGTTAGATTTAGGAAATTTGGTCTTGTTTAGTTATTTGCTTACCTACATTATAGAGCCACTTTCTCTCATGCCTGTATTATTTGCACAAGTTCAAGAGGTTTCGGGTGCATCTAAACGTATGTTCGATATTCTGGAGCAGCCAATTGAACAAGAGGACAAGCCTTGCTTGGACGTGGGAGCAAACACACAACCAGTTGTTTTTAACAACGTATCATTTGCTTATGATGGTCATGAAAAAATATTGGATCGGGTTAGCTTTACTTTGTCTGAGAATAAAACAATTGCATTAGTAGGGGCTAGTGGAAGTGGAAAAAGCACAATCTTAAAACTATTATGTGGTTTTTACTCCGCGATAGATGAGAAGGAAGGTAGCAGCATCACTGTTTATGGTCACACTCTACAGGAATGGAACCTAAGCGACATGCGTAAGTATATTTCCCTGGTATCTCAAGACACCTATCTTTTCCCCGTATCTATTGCCGAAAATATAGGGTTCGGAAAAACAGATGCTACAAGAGATGAGATCATTGCCGCAGCAAAGGCAGCAAATGCCCATCAATTCATTATGCAGCTTCCTGAAGGCTACGAAACTATCGTTGGGGAAAGAGGATCACGATTATCCGGGGGACAAAAACAACGCATTGCAATTGCTCGGGCTATTTTAAAAGATGCACCTATTCTGCTACTAGACGAACCTACCTCCGCATTAGACACCCAATCCGAAGCACTGGTGCAAGAAGCACTTGAACAGATGATAAGAAATCGTTCGGTTCTTGTTGTTGCCCACCGCCTCTCAACGATTAAGGAAGCCGACGAATTGCTGGTATTAGATAGGGGACATATTGTCGAGCGTGGAACACATACGGAATTACTCACGAAACATGGAGTATATGCGAGACTTTATAAAAAGCAATTTATTGAGGGGGAAAATAAAAGGATGGCAGACGAGGAGGTATACTCATGTTCTTAAAAAAATGGCTCAACGAACTTGTATATCTGCTATCTTTTATGGGTTCTAGAAAGAAGAAATATATCTTTGGTATGCTAGGTGACGGCTTTATTCAAGCTGGTATTGTGATCGTTTTACCGTTTGTATTTAAAGATGTAACTGATTTTGCTAGCGGCAGCGGCAGGGATACCGCTTTGTTAATTCGAGCGGTACTCATGATCAGTGGAACTCTGCTGCTAGTGAGTATCTTGTCCCCAACGTTTAGCTATATGTATCGTCGTACGGTCAAAGAGGTAATGGCTGAAGTGAGGCTGATCTTATTTAAACAAGTAGGGAGATTGCCATCCCGCTACTATGAACAGCATCATTCCGGCGATATTATGTCCAGATTGAGTAATGATTTACTGACGATGGAGCGGACGTATTCAGAACATATCAAGACGATTGCGATCGTTCTCATTTCTTTACTAGGTTCCTTGACAGGTATGTTTTTATTAGATTGGAGATTTGCTTCAGTACTGGTTGGCCTTAGTGCAATAACTCTTTATATTAATACACGATTTGCTAAATCAGTGCGTAAGATAAGTGATAAAACACAACTACAACAGGGAGTTTTGACGGAAAGATTGAATGATTTTTTAGCCGGGCTGCCTATTATTAAAATATTCCATTTAAAACATGTTGTCACACAACGCTACATCGAGATGAATGAACATGTAACCTCTTCAACAATTAAACAAGGTCATAAGAATGCATTGTTAGAAGGAACCAACTTTTTCATTAACTTTTTAAGCTTTGGTGGGATGCTGGTTTTTGGGATTATCATGGTTGCTCAAGACGTAATCGGTGTAGGCTCTCTTGTAGCAATCATTCAACAGCAACTATTAGTAACAGTAGGATTTCTTCATCTGGGCCAGGTTTTATCGATTCTACAAAGCTCTCTTTCAGGTGCTTCTCGTGTTATTGAGCTCCTTTCAGAACCAATTGAACCTGAACGTTATATCCCCTTACCCGATGAGCTACCTTATCAAAAGGATAAGGTGTTAGAAATGAATCAGATTGTTTTTGAATATGATTCTGACGCGAAAGTATTAGATGATTTTTCATTCTCGATTGGAGAGGGCGAAACAGCTGCTCTTGTAGGAGCCAGTGGCAGTGGAAAAAGCACAGTGATTAAATTATTACTGGGGTACTATCCAGCTAAAAGCGGGTCTATCCTCATGTTTGGCAAAACAATTGGAGAATATAGCCTTCAAGAAATGAGAAGCCTGATCGCTTATGTTCCACAGGATGCTTATTTATTTGAGGGAACAATTGAAGAGAATATTCGCTATGGAAAGCTAGACGCTACTCATGAGGAAATCGTTGAAGCTACTAGAGCAGCATACGCGCATGATTTTATCATGGGTCTTCCAAATGGCTATGAAACCCGTGTAGGGGAGCGTGGCGCCATGCTGTCTGGTGGTCAGCGTCAACGAATAGCGATTGCTCGGGCCATTATAAAAAATGCACCTATCCTTTTATTGGATGAAGCCACCTCAGCGTTGGATTCTGGATCAGAATATTGGGTGCAAAAAGCCTTAGCCGAACTCATGAAAGATCGAACAACTCTAATCGTCGCACATCGTCTTTCTACAGTAGAGGAAGCTGATATGATTTATGTTGTAGATCAAGGAAAGGTGGTTGAGAACGGGCACCATCAAGAACTTCTTTCGAAAAATGGGTTTTACTCTACCTTGTATAAGATGCAAACAAGCCTTTCAGAGGAGCATGGGCTTAAAGCATCTTCTGTTTAACCATTTTTTCTCTCATAGCAAAAATAACAACGTATCGCTTGACAGTAGCAAAAAGCTGACTATAATAAATAAAAAGCAACTATGTTTTCTGCTTGTTAACATTTACATATAAAAAGCATTGAAAAGGATAGTAGATAATCAAGTGTGTGATTAGAGAGCTGCCCCTTGGCTGGAAGGGTGGTGACGGACTGATTATTGAATGTCACCTTTGAGCTTTACTCGCCAAAGATTGAGTAAGATCGAGTAGTGAGTAACGGTTGGTCTCGTTAATAGACCCGAGTCATGATAATTGACTTACAGAGCTTGTTTTTGTGAAAAAGCAAGAAAGCTGAGTGGTACCGTGTAAAATATACACCTCAGAATGAGATGATAAATGTCATTTCGTTCTGAGGTTTTTTATTTTTTTATAAATGATGTAAAATTTCATATCTTCATGACTTGCAATGAATAGGAGTAGTAGAAAGAAGCTCTAGATGTACAGAAATCCGTTCCACGGCTGAGAGAACGGTCACTATCTTTTTCCGAAGTCGCCTATGAGCAGTGTATGTGAAAAGCAAATGCCCAAGTAATATACACCGAGTGATCCACGTTATAGGATGAAAGTCTATGACTTCATAATGTCTAATTCTCGTGAGTGAATTAGAGAAAACTGGGTGGTACCGCGAACCTCTCGCCTCAGTCATCATTTCTACGATGATAAGGCGAGAGGTTTTATTTTTTTGAGAAAAAGGAGAAGAAAAATGAAACAGCTATCATGGAAGGAACAGTTGTATATTGGACTTATGTTATTCGCTTTATTTTTTGGAGCAGGTAATCTAGTATTTCCCCCTGCACTGGGCTTTTCGGCAGGCGAAAATTTATGGCAGGCCATGCTTGGCTTTCTCATTACTGCTGTTGGCCTACCAATCTTAGGGGTAACTGCGATTGCGAAAAGTGGGGGCTTAGATGTCTTAACGAATCGGGTGCATCCTATTTTTGCTATCGTATTTACCTTGACGACTTACTTATGCTTGGGGCCCTTTTTAGTTATACCGCGTGCAGGTAACGTTGCATTTGAAATGGGTGTTGTTCCCTTTTTACCTGATTTTTTACGTGCTAATTCATTGACATTAACAGTGTATACAGTTATTTATTTTGTCATCAATTTTTGGCTCTGTCTCAATCCTTCTAAGATGTTTGCACGTATTGGAAAAATTTTAACCCCTATTTTACTTAGCATGATTACAATCATTTTTATACAAAGCCAGTTTTATCCGATTGGTGATTTGGGGAAACCAGTTGAGGCGTACCAACAGTCCGCTACCTTCAAAGGCTTTATGGAAGGCTATATGACAATGGATACATTAGCTGCATTACTATTTGGAGGAGTAATCGTTGCAGCCTTTGAGAGAAAAAATATCTCGAATAAAAAACAAATTGCCCGTCTTACGATGAGAACGGGGGTATTTGCTGGATTCCTACTAGCTATAATCTATCTTATGCTGGGGTATTTAGGGGCGGTTAGCCAAAGCTTATTGCCTTCTTATCAAAATGGAGGAGAAATTTTGACGGCTGTTTCCACCAATTTATTTGGACAATACGGAACGATCTTACTAGGAACAGTATTTACTCTTGCTTGTATTACAACATCGGTTGGCCTGATAACCTCCTGCGGACAGTATTTCGCAAAGCTTATGCCACGTTTTTCTTATACGGTGTGGACGGGTATCGTGTGCTTTACGAGTATGATTATTGCTAATTTGGGACTTAATCAAATTATTGTTTTTTCAGTACCCATTCTGTTAGTGATTTACCCATTAACAATTGTTTTAATCATTTTATCCTTTGGACATTCCCTTTTTAAAGGATATAAGTCAGTTTATAAAATGAGCTTGCTGGGAACGGCTATGATTAGTTTAGTAGACGCCTTACAACAAAGTAAATTCGTAGATGTTTCGTTCATTACAAACATATATCGTTACCTTCCGTTGTATGAGCAAGGAATAGGGTGGGTGCTACCAGCCTTAATTGGTGCATGCATTGGCTTTTTATGGGGGAAGGGAAAAGAAAATCAGTTGCAGCTAGGGAAAACATCCCATACTTCCTTTTCACAAATAGAGGAGGGCCAGTAAATAGATAAGGTGTGAGTTTTACTTACTGTTGTCACTAAATACTTGTTTTTTTCATCTTTATTTAGTGTAATTTTGACACGAATTATAATATATTTTGTCATTAGCTTTGTTTTTTATAACATGAATTGTCATTATACTAAAGTTTTATCAGACGTTCACGAAAAATAAGGCTTTAGACTCGCACTCCAAAACTGGTGCGGGTTCTCAAACTTTAATAGCTTCTGTCTCTAATAAATATGTTTTAGACTGTGTTAACTAATATAAATAAATGCAGTCTAAAACTTGAAAATAAAGTCTTTCTGTAGCTCTTTATTACAAATTTAAAGAACTACATGTTTATCGCATATGTGCTTAGAAATCTAATTGGAAAATCTAAAGAGGTAATTCAGGAACGAAATAACATGTTTCTGAATTACCTCTTTTTAATATACTATCGAACCCGTTAGTTAAATAAATTTGTTGTCTGTTTTTATTGAGTGTCTTCGTCGCTTTTGTACTCCAAAATATCACCCGGCTGACAATCCAAAGTCTTACATATCGCTTCTAATGTTGAAAAACGAACCGCTTTTGCTTTCCTGTTTTTCAGAATGGAAAGATTCGCCATAGTAATTCCAACCCTCTCCGAAAGTTCCGTTACGCTCATTTTCCTTTTTGCCAACATTACATCAATATTGATGATAATCGCCATGATATACACCTCAGATCGTTAAATCATTTTCTGATTTTATATTAATAGCTTCTTGTAAAAGTCTTTGGAGAACAGTAGCAAAAACGGCGATCACCATAGAGGCGAAAATAATGACCAATCCGATTGGTATGAAACTTGGAGGGTCAACTTTCTCCGCCATGAGATAGTAGAGTGGCATACCTAGCAGGTACAAGGTACTGATTGTGATGGCACAGTATTTTATATTCTTTAAAGCCTTTACGGATAATTCCGAGAACGCTTGGTTCTTATCAATATAGCTTAAAAGTTTAAAAGCTTGATACAGAGCAAAGTAAAAAGGTATCGCTGCCGCGTACATATCGATTAAAACGAGGGATTTCATATAAGCAATATCTGGATACAATTCTCCAGCAAAATTCCCGATCTTAGGCACCAAAAATATGCACAATGCAAGAACTGGGATTCCAATAAGAATATTAGCTATCTTCAAAAAGAGTGTTGTTTCCCGTTTCATAAAGAGCACCTCGCTAATTTAATTATAAAATGACTTTAACACGCAATTTATTGTTTTACAATAAATTTATATCGTTTTTTATTACATTGTTATTGTTAATGGAATATCCTTTTTATTTTAAGCAAAAAAATAAAAAGCATTTCTCATTACAAAGAAATGCTCTTACTTTAAAATGTTAAATTTACAACTTGTTTAACAAAACAATAAAATAAGCAGACTGCGGTAGTCTGCTCAACAATAAATTATGCAAAAATTTTATTGGAAGTTTAGTTTAAAAAAATCCTGTTATGACAATGATTTGTCATAACAGGATTAATAATTTAGTGTCAAATATAATTAAAAACTGGTGTCAAAATTAATTATAATTGGTGTCAGTATTTATTATAACTCACAGAGTTGACAAACCAAATAGTTAGGTGCCATACTATATCTATGAACAACGATAGGAAACAATCAATTCATAGTAATGCAATTCCCTCGCTTATCCAATCTAAGCGTCAGATTGAACGTTATAACCTAGATGTAGACGCACAGGCGATACTTGTCGCAGCGAGGCTAATGGCAGCAGGAACAAAGCTTGGACATGCTGCGGAAATTCATTTCTCTAGATTTGGTTTATCAACAGGGCGATATCGTTTATTAGCAGACCTTGAAGATAATGGAGGAGAAGAATTACCCTCGCAGTTGGCAGAGCATCTTGGTGTTACACGGGCTACAGTGACTGGTCTTATCGAAACTCTTGAGCGAGATGGTTTAGTAGCACGACGATCAAGTTCGGTAGATGGTCGACAGAAATCAGTTATTTTGACGGAGAAAGGAAGAGAGAAGCTGCTTGAAATGGCACCTGAACATTTCGCGCGTTTAGAAGCAATGGTAGGGTTACTGAGTATCGAAGAGCGTACCGTATTTCTTGATCTTCTCGATCGAGTTACGCAAGGCATCTCAGCACTTACGGATGATTCTGTTGAATTTTAGAATCATATCTGGCAGGAGGAAAACAGGGCTAGAAAAAAGCTAGCCCATTATTTACGGCATATAGTTAGGTTCCTAATTATATAGTAGAAGCATCTCTACAACGACTACGTAAAGGGAGGAGAATTTACATAGACAAGATGAACTGCTCAAATCGCATACAAAATAGCAATGAGGTTAAAAAAACTGGTTGTGACAGTCAGGTTTTTGTGCTGTGGCGTGAGGTTCTAATGGCATATGCCGCACCTGCTCTCATGGCAAGTATTGGGGGATGGATTACTGCTGAAAACAATCTTCAAATCAGAGCGTTAACCACGATAGGAGGAGCTTCAGCCTTGGTGGCCTTGTTAGTCGGTCTTTGGCTGCGCAATAGAGGAGGCCATAAACATTGGGTCATACATGCACCTTACTTCATCGTAGTAGGAATGTTTGCCTTGGCCGCGGTTTCATTTGGAGTATCCATAGTATGGCTGACATGTAGTTTATTGAGCATTTTTAATTTGCTCGATCAATTGGTTTGGCTTATTCGTGTTTGGACTGATTTTGCCTTATCTGCGACGATTGCTAGCTCGATAGTGATATGGCGTTGGCGTCAATGCAATACAACTAATTCAACAACCCACAATGGAGGAGATAGAAGATGATCGTTATTGTTGGAGCAACAGGTACGATTGGCAGTTTCGTTTTAGAACGTTTGATGAAACTTGGAGTGCCTGTACGAGCGCTGAGCAGAAAGCCTGAGAAATTACGTATTCAGATCGGGGAGCTGGGAAATTCGACTATTGAGATCATAACGGCAGATGCTTCTGATCCCGAATCGTTGCGAATTGCATTTCATGGAGCTAGCCAGATTTTCCTTGCAATATCTAACAGCCCAAGACAGATTGAGTTTGAGACCTCGATCATTCAGATTGCTATTGAAGCTGGAGTTGAACATATCGTAAAGATTTCTAGTCCAGCTTACGAGAAGCGATCTCCAGTGGCAGTAGCAGGGTGGCATCAGGAAATCGAGAAGCTTTTGTGCAATTCTGCTCTCACCTACACAGTGTTACGCCCATATGCGTTCATGCAAAACTTACTCCGTTACGCCCCAACGGTTGAGGCACGACATGTTTTTTATGGCACCATGGGCCAATCACCATGTAACTTTATTGATTGTAGAGATATTGCAGATGTTGCTGTTGAGGCTCTTACGAATCGGGGGGTATCAGGACAAATCTATACGCTAACCGGTTCGGAGACTTTCAGTTATCCTCAAATCGCGTGCAAATTATCTACTCTGCTTGGTCGCCAGATACGCTACGTTGACATGGACGGACAAGTACTACTACGCCATTTAATCGAGTTTGAGCACATGCCTTCTTGGCTTGCTAGCCATGTGGTTGAAATTCAAACCATGTCTACGGTAGTGCCTGAGAAGCCGACTGACACAGTAAATCTCTTACTTGGTCGCGCTCCCCGCACACTGGACGCTTTTCTTGTTGAGAATATTGAGCAATTCCGGTAGATATGGGTCGAATCCCCCTTATACACGTAGGAATAATTAGATGGTTCGTAATCTTTGCTTTGCATGCGTAGCTTCATTCCTGGTAACGAAATGGCATGTAGTTTGACGTTGTGAATATTTTTCAATTAGAATGTTTTTCATTGTGCTGAATAGCATGAAACGTGATAAATCCCGGTATTTTGATCCTATTGCTACTTTGTCACAGACCGAGGAGCTTGCTGAAGGGTTAACTGATGAGAAAAAGGCATAGTATGAAAAAAGGCTTGGCTATCATAGGAAAGCAAATAAAAACCCTTAGGGCTAAAAAATCCCGAGGGTATTAAATCCTTTCAAGTCCTGATCCGTTTGCATATCTTTGGCCATTACTCCTATTCTTATCAAAGCTGGCACGCAAAAACGGTTCAGGACGACTTCTTTTATCTACAGTATCTTCCAAAAGACCTCTTCTCCTCATGATATTTTTGGATTTTTGCAAGTTACAGCAATCCTATTTTTACATCCGTTTGTTTTAACAATAGACCGTTTCCTTGATGTAATAGGGGAAGCCGGTCTATTTACGTGTTGGTGATGAGTGGAACAGACATCTCACTTACAGAAACATTTCAAGCACGCATAATAGGATGATTGTGCCGCTGATGAGGGTCCCAAATTTGCCAAGATGCAAGGAGCAAATTTTGATCTTTCTTACTTTTTCTCCAAAGGCTAGACTCATCCATAGAGTGAAAAAGCTGGAGAGAGATACTGTGAAAGTGATCGTAATCGCTGGGAGTTTATGAAAAAAAGCAATTACTTTATTTGATAAGGCATGAATCGAAAAAGCAAGTAGCAGAATCGTTGCTTCTCCTATTTTTAGTGGAGCAGATTTATGACAATAGGAGCATTCAGCAGTGCTTAGCATGTGCGTAAGCTGTTTGGAAAAAATGTTTTCAAGAACGATCACATTTTTTCGATCGATCGCTAATAAAATAATTTGACTAACAATTACACTTACTAAGAAGCCAACGACGAAAAGGGAAATCCACTGACCAAAATAAATGCTGCTTAGGCTAACGAGTAAATAGATCAGAGGGATCCATATCGCAGTTACATTCAAATTATGAAGTTCTCTTAAGCTATGAGCTAAGGTAGCACCTAATTGATCCAGACTAGATGATGAGGCAAGACCAACTAATAACAATGCATTCATTGGAATACACTCCTTTTTGATAATGAACTTAGTTGTTAGTTACTTTTCCTACGTGAAAGCTATCTATATCATGAAAAAGCTTTTTCTTACTTGTATGTTACGAAAACGTTTAGAAAATGTGCGTATTGCCAGTGCCCAATGTTTACTTTATCTAAACAGGTTTGCATTCATAAATGTAAATGGGGGAGGATGGGTAATGGGAAACCAGTCAAAAGAGACAGAATTAGGAATTCTCATTAAGAAATTACTTCAAGAACGGTCAATGTCCATGCGCAAACTAAGCAAGCAGTCTAGAATCAATGTGGCAACCATTTCTCGAATTATAAATGGGAAACAAGCTGCTCGCCCAAGGCATTTGGAGCAAATCAGTAAGTGTCTTGAAGTATCAATGGACCTTTTATATGTAGCGGCTGGATATCCTTTAACAATCTCTAGAGAGCCTCTCCCATCTGATATTCATACCTCCATTGACCACATCCAAAAGGTTCTTGAATCATCAGGCTTATTCGACTGGAAATATACAACGAAGCAGGTGCAACAAGAATTAGAAAAATATGAAAAGCATGCACAAACGAATGAAGGAAGTAGAATCATTAAAGAAGAGTTTCAAGAGAAAGTGGAGAATGTGAATGGAGAAGGACCGTTTATTGAGCAATTAAAAGAAATGTATGGGCGATTTTGCCATGAGGAGATTCAAGCACTAGAGAAGGCTGTGATTGGCAGTGCGCTGCTCTATTTTATTTTGTCAGTTGACATCATTCCTGATTATGTCTTTCCCATTGGATATCTGGATGATGCAATTGCGGTTCAACTGACATTGCAAAAACTAGAGATGCTAGAAGAGCAGAGGAGGAATGGGGATAGGGAATAAAACGTTTCAACTGATTAATAACAGGGAGGCTTGTTCAGATATAAACGTAAGAGTTGTTCTTGATCAAGAACAAGTGTTTTTGTATTATGATGAGTAGAAAATAGAAGGTACATATAAATGGCATACGATAGAGTCTGATGGTTAATAAAAAGCATCAAAAACAAATTGTACTATGTACTAATTGTATATATAGATTTTAGAAACATTGTGGTTTGTAATAGCTCCTTTTCCTCTTATAGCTCACTGCTTATCAGTTTAAACGAAAGTACTTATTCCTTTTACCAAAAGGGGGAAAGAAAAAGAAACCATTGTATATTTTTTCCTTTTATGTACAATTAGTACATAGTACAATAATAGAAAGAAGGTGACACTCCACTATGTCAGAACGAGAAAGCACTGGGTTTTTAATGAAACAAAGAGCCTTTCTTAAGCTATATTTGATTACTATGGTGGAAATGAAAAAAGGATATGCCCTACAAATGCTTGATATTTTACAGCATGACTTTAAAAATCTTGGTTATCGACCGAATCACGCGGAGATTTATCGTTCTCTTGATGATCTTGTAGAGGATGGAATTTTGTATCGTGTAAAAAAGCTTCAGCCTAATATGAATTCGAAGCATAAGGAAGTTGTTTATTATCATTTTGTTTCGGACGGCGGATTTGAAGCAGCGATGCGTTATAAGGCAAACGTAAAAACGGATTTAGACAGATGTATCAAAATATTGCGAAAAGCAGTTGCAGATAACTATTAAGAAGATCATGACCAAGAACTGAACCAAAGGAGCCCTCTTACATGATTACCTTAAAAAGTCAAAATGAAATCAACCGATAAGCCGTTAAAAAATGGGGATATCGCAACCATAGACTTTGTTGCTAACTTGCATGGTGGTCTTGCGGATTCGCTTGGACACATACAGTCGGTACCATTTCTGAAGAAGCCAGACATTTATTGCAGATTACGAAGGAGCCTATGGTTAATGTTGGCTCATGGCATGTGAAAATAGATGCAAATGCTTGGACAGCTCTCACTGTTGATGGTAAACTCTCCGCTCAATATGAGCATACTGTGGCGGTAACTAAGGATGGACCTCTGGTTTTTACGGAACAAGAGTAATTCCTCTCCAGTATGACGAAACATGCTATTCTTCTTTTATTTCCTTTCCAGAGATTCAAAACGTGAAAAAGATTACTTCCAAATACTCTTACAAGGTATAGGAACCCATGGTTTTTGGAAACAACTGTTTTCAACAAGGATTGAAAAACGGAGGATAACGAATGACACGTAATGACATAGGAAGGGAAGACCTACCACGCTTTCCCGACCCATACTGGAAAGATTTCATTCAATTGCCGACATTTCCGGCCTTGCAAGAAGACCTAAAGGTAGATGTGGTTATTATTGGTGGAGGAATAACTGGCATCACAGCTGCCTATCTTCTCGTAAAGGAAGGCTTGAAGGTAGCATTACTAGAAGCCAATCGGTTAGTAAATGGAACTACTGGGCATACAACAGCTAAAATTACAGCCCAGCACGATTTGATTTATGATGAATTAATCAGCCATATGGGACAAACAAAAGCAAGACTGTATTATGAAGCCAATTCAGAAGCACTCCAATTTATTAAGCAGACTGTTTCGGAGCATCAAATCAACTGTGATTTTAGTCAACAGGATGCCTATATTTATGCTACTACCAAAGAGTATGCCCATAAGCTGGAGCAAGAGTATTCGGCCTATCAACAGCTTCGTATTCCTGGGGAGCTCGTCAATGACATCCCCTTTGATATTAACATTCATAATGCGTTATCAATGAAAGATCAAGCACAATTCCATCCGTTAGCCTATCTAGACAAGCTTGTACAATTGGTTGTTGAAAATGGAGGCCTCATTTTTGAAAATTCGATGGCCGTCGATCTCGAAGAAGGCGATCAGCCAACTATAATTACCCGCGAAGGTCAACGAGTCACAGCAAATTATGTTCTTTCGTGTTCCCATTTTCCTTTTTACGATGGGATGGGTTTTTATTTTACAAGATTGCAAGCACAAAGATCATATGTAGTTGCCATTAAAACGAAAAAAGAGTTTCCAGGTGGTATGTATATTAGCGCAGATCAGCCAACGCGATCTCTACGATCCGTAAGCATGAATGGAGAAGATCTTGTGCTGATCGGAGGAGATGGTCATAAAACCGGGCAAGGAAAGGACACTCTTGAACATTACAAAGCCTTAGAAGCATTTGCTCATGAAGTATTTGATGTAAAGGAAATCCTTTATCGCTGGTCAACTCAGGATCTCGTCACTTTAGATAAGGTTCCATATATTGGAGAGATCACTGCCAATCATCACAATGTTCTAGTGGCAACGGGCTACAGAAAATGGGGAATGACAAATAGTACTGCCGCAGCACTGCTTCTTCGAGATATTGTGCTAAAAAGAGACAACCCTTATCTTGAGCTATATCGTCCTTCACGGTTTTATATAAATCCTAGTTTAAAGGAATTCTTTGCAGTAAATCTTGATGTCGCTAAGCATTTAATTAGTGGGAAACTTGAAGTCCCTGATCGAAAAATAGAAGATTTAGCGGATGGGGAAGGCTGTGTTGTTCTATATAATGGAGAACGTGCGGGTGCTTATAAGAATGAAAAAGGTCAATTATTTGTCGTAGATACGACATGTACACATTTAGGATGTGAAACAGAGTGGAATCATGGCGACCGGACCTGGGATTGTCCTTGCCACGGCTCAAGATTTTCACATACGGGCGAAGTTCTTGAGGGTCCAGCAGAGCTTCCTTTAAAAAGATTACATTAGGTCTCTTAGAAAAGAGAGCAATCAATAAGTCGATTCCTTCACTAAAAAAGGAATTGGCTTTTCTTTTTTGCGGTTTTACGCCTCAAGGGATCGTTTGGAGGATACATTGAAATCTAAATAATTAAAGTATTATATATTATTTCTTTGAAACAGTAAATGATGCAAACTAGCATCTTTGGATTTGATCAGGAAAAAAGCTCCTTCGCCAGTCTGTTATTGGTTAATTTTTACATGTAATTATATGTAACTATTTTACATTTTCAAGAATAAATAGGATTCTTGTTTTTTAGTCTACTATTTTGCAAAAGGTTCATTAGCATAGCCTGTTTGATTATTGTAAAGAAAACCCTATCATTTACAAATCAAGAAGATGGGGGAGAGAATCGAATCAGAATTAGCTTGTAAGCTTTAGAAACATTGATAGATATAATGAAGACTTTGATTGTTTTATGCTCTAAAGTAGCAAATAACTCTTTTACTAGTTATAAATTTGTAATGTAAACATGCACAATTAACCTTTGTTATTTCGTATTTTAGGATTTTTATTTTTTAACTTTCCTGTTATTTTTGGTTTTGTTTATTACTTTTACTTGATAAAATGGTAATAAAAAACAGAATGAAAAGACAGAATATTGATAATTTCACTTTAAAAAATAATGCTACAATTGTAAAAACACAACTTATTAACAAATACTTACACTAAATTCTATTAGGAGGAAAAATTGGGATGCTCAACCACGAACAGATTTACCCGCTCACTCACTCCCAGAAACGTATCTGGTTTACAGAGGAATTTTTTCCTAACACCAGTATTTCAAACATTGGGGGTCTTATTAGGCTACAAGCAGAAAAGCTAGACTATGCCCTGTTGCAAAAAGCAATCCAAACATTTATTCAAATGAATGATTCGATTCGCCTACGCATTATGGTGGATTCTCAGACCAATGAACCAAGGCAGTATATTGCACCTTATCGTGAAGAGGCACTGCCCATCATAGATTTTAGTGATAAAACGACTGAGGATGAGCTCTACTCTTGGGCTAATGAAAGATTTGCAATACCATTTGAACTTATAAACAAACAATTGTTTGAATGTTCCGTCATTAAGTGTAATGAACAGAAAGGGTATATTTACCTAAAAACTCATCACATCATTACGGACGGCATGGCTTATGTTCACATTGTGAATCATATCATTTCCATTTATACAGAATTGCTTGACGGTACAGATGTATTAAACTCCCAAAACATGCATATACCAGCTTCTTTTATCGATTTTATTCACGATGAGGAAAAGTACATAAGCTCAGTGCGTTTCCAAAAAGATCGAGAATTTTGGCATGAGGAGTTTGCTACCTTACCAGAATTTACTGGGTTTAAAGCCTATGACGCTTATTCTGTAAGTACGAAAGCAAAAAGAAAAAGAATCATAGTACCACAGGAATTACGAGATCGGGCACAACAATTTTGCGCAGAAAATAATATTAGTATTTTCACACTATTCATGTCGATGTTTCATGCCTATGTGTATCGTTTGACAGGACAAACAGACATCACCATCGGTACAACCTGCAATAATCGGACACAGCGTAAAGAAAAAGATATGGTTGGTATGCTAGTTAGTACGATGCCGTTTAGGTTTCAAGGCAATCCCGCACAAGATGTTCTTACGTTTATTCGGGATGTAGCCAAGAAGCAGAATAAATTATTTCGTCACCAGAAATATCCATATGATCAAGTCATGCAAAAGGTTCGTGACAAGCATCCTCATGTAAATAGTCTGTTTCGCCTTTTTGCCGGGTATCAAATCCTCGATTTTGAACAAATAGCAGGGGTTCGTTATACAGTAGAACAGTTGTTTGTAGGTCATATGACAGAAGAGATCGCTTTACATATTCAAGAGCATAAAGATAAGGACTTATTGACTATTGAAATAGATTATGTAGCGGAAATGTATACAGAAGATGAAATAAATAGACTGGCTGATCATCTATTACGTATAACCCAAGATTCAATCTCATTCCCAGAGAAGAAGATAGCTGAGCTAGAAATGCTCTCGGAAAGGGAAAAACATAATCTTATTGCTTTATCCAATCAAACTGTGAAGCCATTCCCACAAGAGAAAACGATTCATCAACTCTTTGAAGAGCAGGTGGCAATGAACCCTGAGCAAATAGCTGTCTACTTTGAGGGTTCAAGGCTCACATACCAAGAATTAAATGAAAAGGCAAACCAACTATCCCATTGCCTTCGTGATATGGGAGTCACTACTGATCAGCTAGTAGCCATACTCGCAGATCGTTCTGTGGAAATGATTGTTTCCATGTTAGCTATTCTTAAGGCAGGAGGAGCCTATGTTGCCATAGATCCTGTACATCCATCAGAGCGGATTTCTTACATGCTACAGGATAGTGAGGCCAATATTCTGTTGGCTCAACAACAATATGTAAAAGATATATCGTTTGACGGACACATCCTTGAGCTAGAGGATGAGAAGCTTTTCGTTGGAGATACTGCAAATCCTACATGGTCAGTGCAAGCGACTGATCTTGCTTATGTCATCTACACTTCCGGAACAACAGGTAAGCCAAAGGGGGTTATGGTTGAGCATCGTGGAATTGTCAATTTACAACAATTCCTTTCTACACAATACGGACTCTGCAAGCAGGATCGAGTCGTTCAATATGCTAGCTCCTCTTTTGACGTATCTGTAAAAGAAATCTTCATGTGCTTGCTACACGGTGCTACCTTGTATATTCCGACCAAGGAAACAACACAAGATCCAGCCCTATATGAAAGCTATTTGAGTAATCATCAAATCACAGTGGCCGTATTACCGCCTGTTTTTGCAGTTCATGTAAATGCAGACAAGCTCCGTTCCTTACGTCTCTTATTTACGGGCGGATCTGCAACGACATTAGAAATGGTACGCACTTGGAAAGATCGTGTGATGTATGTAAATGCATACGGTCCCACAGAGGCATCCGTTCAGGCAACGGCATGGCTTGCTGAAGAGCGAGAAGACGGCATAATCTCTATTGGTAAGCCGATTGATAATGTTCAGGTGTATGTTCTTAACTCCGAGCATCAGCTACAGCCTGTAGGTGTAGCCGGAGAACTATGCATAGGCGGTGTGGGACTAGCGCGTGGTTACCTTAACCGCCCTGAGTTAACCCAAGAAAAATTTATCGCTCATCCACTTAAAACTGGTGAGAAAATCTACAGAACAGGTGACCTGGTAAGGTGGATGCCAGATGGCAACATAGAATATCTGGGACGTATGGACGATCAGGTAAAAATTCGTGGTTACCGTATTGAATTACTAGAGATCGAAGCACAAATGCTAGAAATCGAAGAGGTTGTTCAAACTACCGTCATCCCGTTTACCAACGATAATGGACAGACTGACCTATGTGCCTTCTTTGTGGCGACACGAGAAATGAGCGTCCTGGAGCTGCGCCAATCCATTGGGAAAAACCTACCAGCTTACATGATTCCTTCTACTTTTATGCAGCTTGACGAAATGCCGCTTACTGTAAACGGCAAGATTGACAAGAAGGCTCTTCCAAAACCAGAGGGAACGCTCCATACTGGCTTGCCATATGTGGCACCGCGAAATGAGGTCGAGGAATTACTCGCCAGCGCATGGGAAAAAGTGCTCGGCGTAGAGCGTATCAGTATTATGGACAACTTTTTCGAGATCGGTGGAGACTCGATTAAAGCAATTCAAATTTCAGCACGTCTGCATAAAGATGGCTTAAAAGTAGAAATGCGCGATATATTTAAGCATCTATCTATTTCCGAGCTAAGCAAATACGTCAAGGTAGTGAAAAACTCCTATGATCAGGGCATGGTGGTAGGTGATGTTTCGCTTACTCCTATTCAGCATTGGTTCTTCCAGAATCAAAGAAACAATAGACATCATTTTAATCAAGCCAATATGCTGTATCGGGCAGAGGGATTTGATGCTGAAATAATTAGACAGGTGTTTGAGCGCATCATCGAGCACCATGATGCATTACGAATGACCTATTCTACTCTAGAAAATGAAAGCATTCAGCAGGTAAATCAAGCATTCACTGCTGATCGTTTTGATTTTGAAATAATTGATTTGACCGATGAAACAAACGAATCAGTCATAAAAGATCAAATGAAACAGCATGCCGATCGTCTTCAAACAAGCATCGATCTCGAAAATCAGGGGCCGTTGGTTAAGGTAGGTTTGTTTAAAACTACTTCAGGAGATCATTTATTGATCGTGATTCATCACTTGGTTATAGATGGAGTTTCCTGGCGTATTTTATTGGAGGACTTATCAACAGGTTATAGTCAAGCAGCTAGAGGAGAAGCTCTCTTGCTTCCAGCAAAAACAGTCTCGTTTAAAGAATGGTCGAATCAGTTGCAATCCTATGCAGCTAGTAAGGCGTTTCTTAAAGAAAAACCTTATTGGAGACAGTTGGAGCAAACTACAATTCAGCCTTTACCAACTGATGGACCTATTACAAATAATCTCAAAATGGACAGCTCGGATATTCACATAGAACTTACTCCACAACAAACTAAACAGCTATTAAAAGATGTACACCATGCTTATCACACGGAAATCAATGACCTCTTATTGACTGCATTAGGTCTCACAGTGAAAAACTGGACAGGAGAAGAGAACGTACTCCTATTACTCGAAGGACATGGTCGTGAAGATATCATTGCGAATATGGATGTTACTCGTACGATCGGCTGGTTTACATCTGCCTATCCGGTTCTTCTGCCTATCAAAGAAGATGAATTGTCGAAACAAATTAAGCTTACGAAAGAAGCATTAAGAAGCATCCCAAATAAAGGTATTGGTTACGGTATCCTACAATATATAACCCCAAAAGAGCATACTGAATCAATGTCGTTTACGTTACAGCCACAGATTAGCTTTAACTATCTTGGGCAATTCGATCAAGACACTGCAACAGAGGTGTTCACTTCTTCGCAGATGTCTAACGGGGAAGCAATCAGTCCATACTTTGTGCGTAATCAATTACTAGAATGCAATGGTGGAATCTTCAATGGTAAGCTACAAATGATTTTCACCTACAATCATCACGCCTATCATGAATCCACGATTCAACATATTGCCGATCAGTTTAAGACAAATCTGCTCCAACTTGTTGACCATTGCGTGATAAAAACAACAAGCGAGCTGACTCCATCCGATGTAGGGGCCCAGAATCTCTCTATCGAGGAATTCGAAAGCATTCAAGCCATATTACAAGAGATGATTGGTCAGACAAGCATTAGTAAAATATATCCGCTTTCACCTATGCAGGAAGGTATGCTATTTCATTCTGAATTACAGCCTGACAGTCCCGCCTATTTTGAGCAAAATAGCATTCCGCTTCATGGCACCCTTGATCTAGCTCTTCTTGAACAAAGCTTAAACGCAGTACTAGCTCGCTATGATGTATTACGAACTGTGTTTGTCCATCAGGAATTGAAACGCCCGGTACAGGTTGTTCTGCAAGAGCGGAAAACAACCATCCAGTTTGAAGACATTTCTCATTTAGACGAGGCCAACCAGCAATCATATCTTAATTCCTGCAAAGAGAAGGATAAGCAGGAAGGGTTTGCAATCCATAAGGACGTTCTCCTACGACTTACGGTGTTAAAAACAGGGGAGGACACCTATCAATTGCTCGTAAGCTTCCATCATATTATTATGGACGGCTGGTGCTTCGTTCTCGTATTGGATGAACTGATACGAACGTACCATTCCCTGCTGAACAATAGAGCCATTCAGCTTCATGCTGTTTATCCATATAGCGACTATATTGAATGGTTGGAGAAGCAGGACAGAGAAGATGCTCTTTCTTATTGGAAAAATGAACTTCTCGGATATAAGCAGCTAGCTACTCTACCAAAATGGCGCTCGCAGAAAACAAGAAACTACGTTCAAGCTAACCATCTTTTCCATTTTGATAACGAGACGACGCTTGGACTAGAACGATTGGCAAAACAACATCATACTACATTAAACAATGTTTTCCAAAGCCTATGGGGCATTCTTTTAGGTCGCTATAACGGAGTAGACGATGTTGTTTTTGGAGCTGTTGTCTCTGGCCGGAACGCAGATATACAAGGTATTGAACAAATCGTGGGCTTATTTATCAATACGATACCTGTACGTGTGCAGCCTTTTGCCGAACTAAGCTTTACTGAGTTATTACAACAGGTAAAAGAACGTGGAACTGCTGCGTCGCAATTCGACTATTTATCACTTGCCGAAATACAGGCTATGAGCTCCTTAAAGCAAGGATTATTAGACCATCTTCTCGTTTTTGAAAACTATCCAACGCCTGACAAAGAACGAGCTTCCTCCAATCAGCAGAGATTGGATTTTGAGTTTGCAAGGATGGAGGTATTTGAGCAGACAAACTATGATTTCAATGTGCTCGTTGCCCCTTATGATCAGCTATATGTAAATTTTAGATACAACGAACAAATCTATGCACCTCAGCTTGTAGAAAGCATAGCTTCCCACTTGACAGAATTGGCACGTGCGGTTGTTTCCCAGCCAGAAATGAAGCTAGGCAATATCAATATCTTATCTGAGGCTGAGAAACATCAGATCCTTTACGAATTTAATCAAACAACAGCAGATTACCCACGACATAAGACGATACATCAGCTATTTGAAGAAACTGTTGCAAGAATTCCCGACAATTCCGCTGTTTATTTTGAGGATGAAGAATTGACCTATCGTATGTTACATGAGCGTACGAATCAGCTAGCTCGAACATTACGAGCGAATGGTGTAACACCGAACAGTATTGTAGGAATCATGCTTGATCGCTCCTTTGAGATGATAATCGGTATTTTGGGGATTCTGAAGGCAGGAGGAGCCTATCTGCCACTAGATCCGAAGCATCCACAGGATCGTTTAGAATTTACGCTAGAAGACAGTAAGGCACAAATCTTATTAACCCAATCAACATACACTGGACTAGTCGATTTTAATGGTCTTGTCATCGAGATAGATCAACCTGCTGCCTATCACACAGACAGCACCAATCTAGAACATGTGAATCAAGCGACCGATCTTGCTTATGTTATCTATACGTCTGGTTCGACTGGCAAACCAAAAGGCGCGATGATTGAACATACGTCTGTACTTAATCGACTGCTCTGGATGCAAAAAGCATATCCGCTCACTGAAAATGATGTCATCCTGCAAAAGACTCCGTTTACCTTCGATGTTTCTGTATGGGAAATGTTCTGGTGGGCATTTGTAGGAGCCAAGGTGTGCTTCCTCATACCGGAAGGAGAAAAGGATTCGTCTACTATTGTAAATGCAATTGAACACCGGCGTGTGACGACCATTCATTTTGTACCTTCGATGCTTCATGCCTTCCTGGAGCATGTCCATTTACACGTAGCGGAAATCGAAAGGCTGGCAAGCTTACGTACGGTCTTTGCTTCTGGTGAGGCATTGCAAGTCGCACATGTAGAACGTTTCCAATCGCTTCTTCACAATGCGTACCAGACCAAATTAGTGAATTTATACGGACCAACAGAAGCTACTGTAGACGTTTCGGTATTTGAATGCTCCGTAGAAGAAGAGAGAATGGATACTGTACCGATCGGAAAACCGATTGATAATACGCAGTTATACATTGTCAGTAAAGAAAATCAGCTTCAGCCTGTAGGAGTAGCAGGTGAACTTTGCATTGGCGGGGTACAAGTAGCACGTGGTTATTTGAATCGACCGGAGCTAACCATTGAAAAATTTGTTTCGAATCCGTATGTAAACGGCGAACGAATGTATCGTACCGGGGACCTTGCACGATGGATGCCGGATGGAAATATTGAATATTTGGGTCGTATCGATCATCAGGTGAAGATTCGGGGATTCCGTATAGAGCTTGGCGAGATCGAAACCCAGATATTGGCATTTGAGGGTATAAAGGAAACCGTTGTGATTGCAAGTCAAGATAGTCAAGGGGAAAAATATTTATGTGCCTATTTTGTAGCTACGAAAGAAATAGACTCCGCTGAATTGCGGGACTTTTTAGCAAATGATCTACCTAGCTACTTTATTCCAGCACGGTTTATTCAGCTTGAAAAAATGCCGCTTTCTCCAAACGGTAAAATTGACAGAAAAGCGCTGCCCAAAGACGAATTTATTGGAAAAACTGCTGAATATATTGCTCCGCGCACAAAAGTAGAAGAAAAGCTGGTTGTGATATGGCAGGAATTGCTTGGCATCAGTTCTATCGGGATACATGATGATTTCTTTGAACTCGGCGGACATTCTCTCAAGGCTACCATTCTTGCATCTAGATTGCATAAAGAATGTGATGTACAAATTGCATTAAGTGATCTGTTCCAATATAAAACCATAGAGTCACTGGCAACACTGATTACAAATACACAGAAGACTCATTATTCGGAAATACAACCGGTTAAGCCAAGCCAGTATTATTCTGTGTCCTCTGCACAGAAGCGCGTGTTAATTATTGCCCAAATGCAAGGTGCAGAATTAGCCTACAATATGCCTGTTGTATACAAATTAAGTGGTTGTATCGACCGGGATCGATTGGAAGAAGCATGCAAAAATCTGGTACAACGTCACGAAAGTCTGCGTACCTCGTTTGATTGGATTGATGGGGAGCCTGTGCAAATTATTCATCCATCTGTTGATTTCAACATGTCTTGCAAAGAGCTGTCCACTGATCATTCAACTCATGAAAAAGCCATAGCTCGTGCAGTACAGGCATTTATTAGACCTTTTGATCTAAATCAAGCTCCGTTATTTAGAGTGGAATTAGTCACCATAAAAGAAGATGAGCATATCCTCCTGATTGATATGCACCATATCATCTCAGATGGTGTCTCCACAAACATCATACTTCGTGAGCTATCGAAGCTGTATGCCGGGGAACAGCTACCAGGTCAACGAATTCAATACAAGGACTTTGCGGCATGGCAACAAGATCTATATCAGACTGATAGGATGCAAAAGCAAGAGGCCTATTGGTTAAAAACATTTGAAGGAGAAATACCGACACTTCAAATGCCGACAGATTATGCTAGACCATCAATCCAAAACTTTGAAGGAGACATTCTTTCGTTTGACATCGATGCTGATTTGACCAAGAGCCTTCATCAAATCACCTCACAAACGGGTACAACAATGTATATGGTTCTTCTTGCGGCGTTCCAGGTCTTGCTTACTAAATACAGCGGACAAGAAGAAATAATTGTAGGAAGCCCTGTGGCAGGCAGACAACATGCTGATGTTGAGGAAACGGTCGGAATGTTTGTTGGAACACTTGCTCTGAGAGGATTCCCGGCTTTCGAAAAGACATTTACCAGCTATCTTAAAGAGGTAAAAGAAAGCACTTTGCAAGCGTTTGAAAATCAAGATTATCCGTTTGAAGAACTCGTGGAAAAGCTTGATGTTAATCGTGACATGAGCCGCAATCCGTTATTCGACGTTATGTTTGCCTTACAAAACGTCGGCAATGAAATGCTGAAAATAGATGGGGTTGCAACAACTCCTTATGAAGCCATCTTCAATCTAGCTAAATTTGATCTTACATTAGCGGCATTTGAAGTAGGAGAAGAGATCAGTTGCTACGTAAACTACAGTACGAAACTATTTAGAAAGGACACCATTGATCGTTTAGCAGGACATTTTGTGCAAGTATTGCGTTCCATTGTCAATAATCTCGATATTCAAATTTCTCAAATTGACATGGTCACACCAGCAGAAAAAGAACAGCTTCTCTTCACATTTAATGATACTGACAGAGAGTTCGATACCCAAGCAACGATCCAGCAGTTGTTTGATAAACAAGCAGCTTTGTCACCAGAGCAGGTAGCTATTTATTTTGAGGGGAAACAACTCACTTATCAGGAATTAAATGAAAAAGCAAATCAACTGGCACGCCTGTTAATGAGCAAAGGGGTAGCGAAGGACAAGATTGTCGCTATCATGACAAATCGATCAATAGAGATGATTGTATCGATTATAGCCGTACTCAAGGCTGGTGGTGCGTATGTACCAATTGATCCAGTCCATCCGGCAGATCGAATTCAATATATGCTGGAGGACAGCAATGCAAAGGTTCTCCTTACACAGAAGCATCTTATGGACAAAGTGCCTTTTGATGGTAGTATCCTCGATATAGATGACGAAAAACTCTATCAGGGTGAAGTAACTAATGTAGACATACAAGCTTCACCAACAGACCTAGCATACGTGATCTATACTTCAGGTACTACCGGTAAACCAAAAGGGGTTATGGTTGAACACCACGGAATCATTAGCTTGAAAACCTATTACCAATCAGACTTTGACATTGGCTTTGGCGATCGTATGGTGCAATTTGCAAGCTCTTCTTTCGATGTTTCTATCTGGGAAATCATGATTAGCTTACTAACAGGAGCAACATTATACATTCCAACCCAAGATACAATTTACGATCCGGTTGCTTTTGGGGACTATATAGAGGCGCACCAAATTACGATAGGCTTACTACCACCTGTATATATCGGCAACGTGGAGCCAAACAAATTATCATCGATGCGTCTTCTACTAACGGGCGGTTCTGCATCGAATAATGAAATTGTAGCTACTTGGAAGAATCGAACGACCTATATGAATGCCTATGGACCGACTGAATCGTCTGTTATAGCTACTACATGGATTGGTACAGATCGTGAAGATGAGGCTTTACCGATTGGTAGCCCCATTCCAAATACGAAAGCCTATGTTCTTAATAAGCAGAACCAGTTGCAACCGATTGGTGTCTTAGGCGAATTATGCATTAGCGGAGCAGGCCTAGCCCGTGGCTATCTCAATAAACCAGAGCTTACCGAAAAGGTGTTTGTTGAGCATCCATTTGCAGAAGGCGAACGCATGTACAAAACAGGAGATTTAGTAAGATGGCTACCTGACGGAATGATCGAATACTTTGGACGGATAGACGATCAGGTAAAAATACGCGGCTACCGTATCGAATTAGGCGAGATTGAAGCACATTTGCTTTCCCTTGATGAGATCCACGCAGCAGTAGTAATAGCCTTTACGAATGAAGAGGGACAACCCGATTTATGTGCATATATCGTTGCTGATCATGAAATCAATATAGCTGATATAAGACAGCAAATTGGACAGCATTTACCTTCTTACATGATTCCAGCTTACTTTGTGCAGTTAGAAAGCATACCGGTATCAGTAAACGGAAAAGTTGATAAAAAACGATTACCAAAGCCAGCTACATCAAACTCAACTGGTAGAGAATATGTAGCGCCACGAAATGAAATAGAAGCAACACTTGCAAGTATCTGGCAAGCTGTTCTAGGAGTAGAACAGATCAGTATTCATGATAACTTCTTTGAAATAGGTGGGGATTCAATCAAGGCGATTCAAATTTCCTCCCGCCTGCATAAGGAAGGCCAAAGACTAGTAATTAGCGATTTGTTTAAAAATCCGACGATTGCACAGCTAAGTTCGTATGTAAAAGCAGGCACTCAAGCCTTCGATCAAGGATCGGTTGAAGGAAACGTACCACTTACACCAATCCAACGCTGGTTATTCACGGAACACAGTGCAAGCCTGCATCATTTTAACCAGGCGAACTTCCTCTACCGACCAGAAGGATTTAACGTAGAGCATGTTCATCAGGTATTTACCCAAATTGTCCATCATCACGATGCATTACGCATGGCTTATTCCTTTACTCCAAACGATATGGCAAAACAAGTAAATCGAGGAATCAATGACACGGAAGCCTCTTTTACTATAGAAGTTATTGATTTGTTGGAGGAATCAAGCGAAGAACAGTTGGCTGTACGGATTGACCAAGAGGCAAACCGTATTCAAAGCAGTATGGGCTTGCTTCATCAAGGGCCGTTGGTCAAATTAGGCTTATTCAAAACTACAGAAGGTGATCATCTTCTGATCGCCATTCATCATCTTGTCATTGACGGTGTTTCGTGGCGTATCTTACTGGAGGATTTTACAACAGGTTATGAACAAGCACAAAATGGGGAGCCAATCGTTTTCCCTGCGAAGACCGTTTCGTTGCAGGAATGGGCAAAACGATTAGAGGATTACTCTACAAGTAAAGAGCTACTTAGAGAGAAGAGTTATTGGGATCAACTAGAACAAACAAGCATTGATCCGATTCCAACTGATTTCATAACTAGTCATAACCGTATGAAGGATAGTTCTACTCTATCAATGGAACTTTCCGAGACGGATACAGCTCTTCTATTAACAGACGTGCATCGTGCATATCGTACTGAGATGAACGACATCCTGCTAACAGCGCTTGGGATAACGCTTAAAGAATGGACGTCAAATAATGATATAGCTATCTTACTTGAGGGACACGGTCGCGAGGATATCATGGAAGAGATAGACATCAATCGAACAATCGGTTGGTTCACATCTGCCTTCCCAGTCCTGCTACCTATGTCTAAGGTGTCAGACATTTCATACGGAATTAAGCAAGTCAAAGAAACCCTACACAAAATTCCTAATAAAGGGATTGGTTACGGAATACTCAAGTATTTGACCCCAGAAGATCAAAAGCTAGATATGTCGTTTACCATACAACCAGAGATAAGTTTTAATTACTTAGGCCAGTTTGACCAGGAGGTAACAACAGCGGTATTTACCATTTCAAAAATGTCGAGAGGTTGCCTTGTAAATCCAGAGATGAATCGGGAGCAATTAATCGATATTACTGGTGCAACCGTTGGAGGCAAGCTGCAATTGTCATTTGTATATAACCACCTTGCCTTCCAGAAGGAGAGTATTGAAAAGCTAATCGAAGTCTTCACATCAAACCTCCTTCTCATCATCAGACATTGCACAAGCCAATCAACACCTGAATTAACTCCTTCTGACTTAGGTTATGCAGGTCTATCTATTGAAGAGTGGGATACAATTCGAACCTTTGTACTATCTGAATTGAAAACCAATGAAATCAGCAAGTTATATCCACTTTCTCCTATGCAAGAAGGAATGCTATTCCATGCAAACCTAGATACAAATACCTCTATGTATGTGGAGCAATACAGCCTGCCGATATCGGGGCATATGGATCTTTCTAAAATGGAACAAGCCTTTAATTCAATCATCCAACGCTACGACGTG
Source organism: Brevibacillus sp. 7WMA2 (assembly GCF_010748895.1). Classification (NCBI taxonomy): domain Bacteria; kingdom Bacillati; phylum Bacillota; class Bacilli; order Caryophanales; family Paenibacillaceae; genus Brevibacillus; species Brevibacillus sp. 7WMA2. The sequence goes on along the minus strand of NZ_CP048799.1, from coordinate 1,156,976 downwards.
TTACGTTCCATATTTGTACAAAAAGACCTAACACGTCCACTGCAAGTAGTTCTTAATGAGCGCAAAGCCACTGTTCACTTTGAAGATATCTCTGCTTTAGCTCAAGAGGATCGAGTGAACTATACGGAGGACTTTAAACAACAGGATAAAGAACGCGGGTTTAAGCTATCTAGTGATAGACTCATTCGATTGGCCATCCTGCAAACAGCAGCAGAGGAATATCTTATGATTTTAAGCTTCCATCATATTCTTACAGATGGTTGGAGCATACCGATCATCATGGGAGAATTTATTCATACGTACCATTCTCTGCTTAATGCTCTTCCATTATCACTTGGTCCGGTTTATCCGTATAGTGACTACATCAATTGGCTGGAAAAACAAGATAAAGCAGAAGCAATCTCATATTGGAAGGAATATGTGACAGGATACGAACAACTGGCTACAATACCAAAGGAAAGAAAGGCTGAAGCTGTAGAATACAAGACAGAATTGTATGAGTTTTGCTTCGATAAAGCGATGACAAGTGGTTTAGAGCAGATAGCCAAGCAATACCAAACCACTTTAAACAGTGTATTCCAAACGATCTGGGGGATATTGCTAGCTCGATATAATCGTACTAATGATGTGGTATTCGGTGCTGTAGTCTCTGGTCGGAATGCTAATGTTACAGGTATTGAACAAATGGTCGGTTTATTTATCAATTCCATTCCTGTTCGTATCCAACTAGATGCAGAGACACAATTTACTCAAGTATTGCAGCAGGTACAAGAAGATGCCCTTGCTTCTGCTGATTATGACTATCTTTCACTTGCCGAGATTCAATCCACAAGTGAATTACGCCAGGGCTTGCTTGACCATTTGATTGCTTTTGAGAATTATCCGACTCCAGCAGAAGATACCCATATTCATTTAGCTAAAAAGATAGACATTGACTTCCAGCAAATGGAGGTATATGAGCAAACCAACTACGATTTCAATATAGCAGTGGGACCTGGTGAGAAGCTATATATTAAGTTTATGTACAACGCACATGTCTACAACAAGCAAATGATGGAGGGCATTGCAGCTAATCTGCAACAAATCGCCCGAAGCATTCTAGCAGATCCATCTAGTAAAGTTAGTGAAATAGACATTGTTTCTGCTGAAGAAAGACAAAAATTACTAGTGGAATTTAACGATACGCAGGCCCCGTTTGAACAAGACGAGACGATTCCGCAGATTTTTGAAGAGCTGGTCATGAAACATCCACATCATCCTGCTGTTTACTTTGAGGGTGATCAACTAACGTATCAAGAGTTAAATGATAAGGCAAACCAGTTGGCACGAGAATTACTTGCACTTGGAATAGGAACAGACCAAATTGTTGCAGTTATGGCAGACAAAAGCATCGAAATGATTGTGGCGATTATGGCCGTTCTAAAAGCTGGAGGAGCCTATGTCCCAATTGATCCAGCTTATCCAGGTGAGAGAATCGCATATGTCTTAGAAGATAGCCAAGCTAAGGTTCTTTTAACACAAAGTCATCTACTTGAATCTGTTCATATGGATATCGCTACGTATCAGGGCAAAATTGTAGAGCTTTCAGATGATAGGCTGTATCAGGGAGATTCTACTAATCTGAAGCTATCAATCACACCAGCTGATCTAGCATATGTCATCTATACATCTGGAACAACAGGAAAGCCAAAAGGTGTAATGCTGGAGCATCACGGGGTTGTTAAACTAAAACAGCATATTTTTGATCATTACGGCATGTATCAGGAAGATCGCGTTTTACAATACGTTAGTCCTTCTTTTGATGCATCTGTGAAAGAAATTTTTGCTTGCTTGTTACATGGAGCAACGTTGTACGTGCCTAAGAAGGAGACGACTCAAGACCCTGCCTTATTTGAAGATTACGTAAATCGTCATCACATTACTGTGGCGGCCTTACCACCTGTCTTCCTCGTACATGTAAATCCTGATAACATAACAACCTTGCGCCTTTTATTTACAGGTGGGTCTGCAATCACTACCGATCTGGTTCAAGCATGGAAAGACCAAACAGTATACGTCAATGCTTATGGGCCAACTGAAGCGTCTATCCAAGCAACAGGCTGGGTAACAGAAGAAAGAGCAGATGGACTCTTACCGATCGGGCGTCCAATTGATAATACCCAGATCTACATTGTTGGAGTCGATTACCAATTACAGCCGATTGGCATTCCAGGAGAACTTTGCATAAGTGGAGTAGGGCTGGCACGGGGCTATCTCAATCGTCCTGAGCTAACGCGTGAAAAGTTTGTAGACAATCCATTTGTTCCTGGAGAAAAAATGTATCGAACAGGTGATTTAGCAAGATGGCTTCCTGATGGAAATATTGAGTATCTTGGTCGCGTAGATGATCAGGTAAAGGTTCGTGGCTTTAGAATAGAGCTAGGAGAAATTGAAGCCCACCTGCTATCACATGAGGACATTACTGAAGCGGTCGTCCTTGCTCTTACAGATGAGAGAGGACAAACTGATTTATGCGCTTATTTTGTCAGCACGAATAACATAGCCATTACCCAATTGCGTCACTATCTTGAGCAAAGCCTGCCTTCCTATATGATTCCGGCCTTCTTCATTAAATTGGAGAAAATGCCAGTGACACTAAACGGGAAAATCGATAAGCGTAGTCTGCCAAAACCAGACAAAAATGTTGACACAGGATCAGTTTATGTGGCCCCACGCAATGAAATCGAATCTAAGCTGGTTTCGATTTGGCAAGAGGTATTGGGTGTAGAACGAATCAGTGTCCTTGATGACTTCTTTGCACTGGGAGGGCATTCATTAAAAGCGACTGTACTCCTCTCGAAGATTCATAAAGAATTCGAAACAGAGACATCTCTTCGTGAGATTTTTAAACACACAAAACTCGAAGAAATGGCCACACTCATCAGTCAAGGACAGAAGAGTGCCTTTGAGGAAATACACCCTGTGGAGATAGCAGAAAGTTATCCAGTCTCTTCCGCTCAAAAACGCTTACTTATCCTAACACAGCTGGAAGGAGCTGAGCTGAGCTACAATATGCCAATAGCCTTGAGGCTTTCAGGTGATATTGAAGCTGCTCGACTGGAAAGCTCATTCCGAGAACTAATCAATCGTCATGAAAGCTTGCGGACATCTTTTGATTGGACAGATGGACAAATGAGACAGATTGTTCATGAATCTGCAATGTTCCATTTGGTTCATACAGTAGGGTCAGAGGATGAGTGCAATCAAATCGTCTCGACATTTACACAACCATTTGATTTGAATCAAGCACCGCTTTTGAGAGCGCACCTTGTCACTTATAAGGATAAGGAACATCTTTTATTGCTTGATATGCACCATAGCATTTCTGACGGGGTTTCCATGAGTATCATACTCACAGAGCTAGCTAAGATTTATGCAGGAGAAGAACTACCCGCATTATCAATCCAATATAAGGATTTTGCTATGTGGCAACAAAAAATGTTTACATCTGATGAAATGCAGAAGCAAGAGCTGTATTGGCTTGAGAATCTATCCGGCGACTTGCCAGTTCTCCAAATGCCAACAGATTATCCAAGACCGCCTGTTTATAGCTATGATGGTGACAATGTTCCATTTACTGTGGACAAGGAACTTTCAAGCGCTCTACGACAACTGGCCATGGAAACTGGTACGACTATGTATATGGTATTACTAGCAGCATTACAGGTTACGCTTGCCAAATACAGTGGTCAAAATGACATTCTTATCGGTAGCCCGATCGCTGGACGTCCACACACTGATTTACAACAAATTGTCGGGATGTTTGTAGGAACGTTAGTCATGCGTGGGTTCCCAGAAGCCGAGAAGCGTTTTTCGAGCTTCTTAGCTGAGATAAAAGATACAGCGCTTCATGCCTATGAGAATCAAGACTATCCATTTGAAGTGCTGATAGAAAAACTAGACCTCAAACGTGACATGAGCCGTAATCAACTCTTTGATGTTATGTTCACTCTACAAAATATGGATGGTCCAGAAAGCGGTTTATCCTTTGGTGAAGCCAGGGTCTCGTTATATGAAACCAAGCAAAATATGGCGACCTTTGACCTTACTATGACTGCTCATGAATCTGAAGAAGGAATTGGTGTTGATCTAAATTATTGCACGAAATTGTTTAAGCGTGAAAGTATGGAGCGTTTCGCAGACCATTTTACACAGGTACTACGTGCAATTAGTAAGAGCCCTGACGTCATTTTAGCTGATATAGACATGGTGACAGATAGGGAAAAACATCAATTGGTAACAAAATTCAATGATACAAATAGGGATTTCCAATCTAATAAGACGATTCATCAGCTCTTTGAAGCTCAAGCAGAATTACACCCAGCTAATAGCGCTCTCTATTATGAAGGACAAGCTTTGACTTATCAGGAGTTGAATGAAAAAGCAAATCAATTGGCGCGTGTACTGGTTGCAAAAGGGATAAAGGCGGAGGATAACGTAGCAATTATGGCTGACCGCTCTCTTGAAATGTATATCGCTATTTTAGCTGTTCTCAAAGCGAATGGTGTTTATGTCCCAATCGATCCCGCATATCCAATGGAACGGATTCGCTTTATTCTCGAAGACAGTCAAGCACAAATTCTGCTTACACACACAACCGTAGACGTACAAGCTAACATTTCAGACAGCCTTGAAATTATTTCTTTACATGACCAGTCTCTGTTCCAAGGAGAACCACAAAATCTAGCACTGCCAGCTTCACCAAGGAATCTTGCCTATATCATCTATACATCCGGCACAACAGGTAAGCCGAAAGGTGTCATGCTAGAGCATCGTGGAGTGGTTAACCTATTAGATCATATCCAAGCAGAATATGGTGTGAGCGAGCAAGACCGTATCATTCAATACACAAGCCAATCGTTTGATCCATCCATCATGGAAATTTTCTTGGCATTACACAATGGAGCACAGCTATACATCCCTACCAAGGAGACAACTCAAGACCCTGCGTTGTATGAGACATTTATCAATAAACACCTAATAACAGTAGCAGAAATACCTGGAGCATTCGCTAGTGTAGTCAACCCAGAAAGACTCATTTCACTTCGTTTTGTCTCAACAGGTGGCTCTGCCTTGACACCTGGAGTAGCCAAAGCATGGAGAGATTATGTTCGTTTCATCAATGCATATGGACCAACAGAGACTACTATTCAATCAACAGAGTGGGTTGTAGAGGAACGACTCGATGGGGCACTACCGATCGGACGTCCGGTAGCAAATACACAAATCTATATCTTAAATCAAACAAATCAGCTACAGCCTATTGGGGTACCAGGAGAGTTATGCATTGGAGGAATAGGGCTTGCCCGCGGTTATCTCAATCGTCCTGATTTGACAGCAGAGAAGTTCATTACGAACCCATTTGTTGTAGGTGAAAAGATATACAAAACAGGTGATTTAGCTAGATGGCTTCCTGATGGAAACATTGAGTTTTTAGGCCGGATTGATGATCAAGTCAAAGTTCGTGGATTCCGCATCGAGTTGCTTGAAGTTGAATCTCATATTCTAGAGCTTGAAGATATTGCGGAGGCGGTAGTGACTGTTACTCAGGATTTAACAGGTCAAAATCAATTATGTGCATACTTCGAAGCAAAACGGACAATTACGGTTTCCGAGCTGCGAGAGCAACTGGCAAAAACTCTACCAGCCTATATGATTCCTTCTTATTTTGTTCAACTAGAGAGCATGCCGCTAATGGTAAACGGTAAGATTGATAAAAAGGCTTTACCGGCACCTGAAGAAAATATGGTTATCGGTAATGAGTACATTGCTCCGCAGACTGAGATGGAGGAGAAGCTTGCGGTTATCTGGGAAGAAGTGCTTGGTATGAAACAAATCAGTGTAGAGTCGGATTTCTTTGAGCTAGGTGGACACTCTCTCAAAGCAGCTCAGCTTGTCTCCGCTATTAGTAGAGATATCGGAATAGAAATGCCACTTCAGCTTGTATTCCGCTACCGTAGCATTCGCCCACTAGCCGAGAAGCTAACTGTCGTGCAATATGTGCAGGTGGATGAAGAAATTCCTGTTACACTGCTAAATGAAGGAGGAAAACCAATCGTCTTTGCCTTCCCGCCAATCGCTGGTTTAGGTGCTGCATTTAAAGAAATTGCAAGTGAGCTTCCTGATTACTCGATCTATTCATTTGATTTTATCGCGCATGACTATCTGATTAATGAATATGTCGACCACATTTTGAATATCCAACCAGAGGGACCATATCTACTGATGGGGTATTCAGCAGGGGGAAATCTGGCGTTCGAGGTTGCCAAAGTACTAGAAGAAAAAGGTCATCACGTTCAGGGAATCATTCTTTTAGATACGCTAAGGCAGACCGAGTATCAGCTTGTAAATGATGAAGAAATTCGTGAAAATGTAGCACTGATTGATAAAGCAGCAGAAGAGAATGAAATACTCAAGGTAGCGAGCATACGGAACAAAATTGTTCAAAACATCGAGAATTACGGTGCATTGCTCAATACTATCATCAATGACGGTATGGTTGAGGCAAGCATTCACCTCATTTTAGCAAAAGAGATTGAACGGGAAGAGGAACTTAAATGGAAGGAGTCGACGATGGGTACCTACATGGAATACCAGGGCTTTTCTACGCACCATGAAATGGTTGACAAGAAATATGCCAAACAACATGCTTATCTAATTCATGAAATTTTGGAATTGTTGCTGGATCAGGTTAAGGTATCCCATTAAGAAGTAACGTTTACATGGAACTGGGGGTTCATAATATGGGATACTCCCAGTTCCTTTCTTCTATCTCATTGTAAGGAGAACAAGCATGGGAGAAATGAAATCGTTGTTTACCAATAAAAATTTTACCTTGCTCATGATTGGTCAAGTTATTTCGTTTACGGGCAGTATCATCCAGCGTTTTGCTCTTTCCTTGTATGTCCTTGGGATTACTGGATCAGGTACGTTATTTGCTTCTGTTCTGGTTATGTCATTAATCCCAACCATTCTACTAGGACCAATCGCTGGTGTATTCGCTGATCGGTTTAGTCGCCGAAATATCATGATTGTACTGGACATTCTTTGTGCAATTATCGTCGGTGTGATGCTACTCTTGTCTAAAAACGGACTACTAGACCTGCCAGCAATCTACATAGGGGTAATTTTACTATCGGTTTTCACTGCTTTTTACGAACCGGCTGTACAAGCATCTATACCTTCATTAGTAGAGGAGAAACAGCTTCTTAATGCCAATTCGCTTAATAGCTTGTTCATGACGCTAGCTAATATGACAGGTCCAATTCTTGCAGGAATATTATATGGGACCTTTGGCTTGGATGCTCTTCTGCTAATCAATGGAATTAGTTTTTTATTGGCGGCAATTCTTGAAATGTTTATGGTTATCCCACAAACAATCCGTGCCAAATCCTCCAGTATCGTTTCGGACTTTGGGAATGATTTAAAAGAAGGACTCAAATTCGTAGGGAAGAGCCAATATCTTGGTAAATTAATCTTTGCGACTCTTATTGCAAATGTGTTCATATCACCGATTTTTACAGTTGGAATTGCTTATATCACGAAAATAAACTTGAAAATGTCGGATCAAATGTACGGATTAAGCGAAGGAGTAATCATGGCTGGTAGTCTCATGGCTCCGATCGCCTTGAGTCTATTAACGAAAAAACTGACGGTGAAAAATGCTTTTGTGTCCATGCTTTTTCTATCAGGTATTTTCCTATTAGCCACTAGTGGCTCCATTCTCCCATCTTTCACAAGTATTTTCCGAGATGCAACAATTCCGTTCTGGATATTTACAATATGTGGATTTGGTATCATGGCTTCTATTACGATTCTTTCTATCGTTGGGATGACCATGTTACAAAACGATACACCAAATGAAATGCTTGGTCGTGTAATGGCACTGGTTACATCCATGACAATGGCTGCAATACCACTTGGACAACTGATGTATGGTTTGCTGTTTGATCGCTTTTCCGATAGTAGCTATATCCCGATGGTACTTTCTGCTATCGTCAGTGTCATTCTTAGTCTTTACATTAAATTTGCACTTGCCGGATATGAACATGATGCATCAGCACCGAAGAATCCAGATTCGACTTCTGCATAAGGATACGAATGAGAAGATAGGGGGAGTAGTAATCCCTGTAGCAATAGATTCACCTAGCAAAGCGAGAAAGGAACCTTAAAAATAAGAACTATGAAAAAACATATCTGGCATACAAAAAGAGTCGCTTGGTATCGCGACTCTTTTTTTGCGTTCAAATCGATACGAAGTCTGTTAGTGGTCGACAATAGCGAATTGAGCTTGAAAAGGCAATAGACTTTTTTTCTATTTTGTTTCCATGCACGGTAAAAAGTTATTTTGGAAATGTAGATATACGCCGTGTCTCAATAAATGCTGATTCATAAAATGTTTAACATGTCAAATTGAAAAGAGGATACCTGTGGGAATTGGAAAAATGAGAAAGCATAAGGAAATGTTACAGCATTCCGTACTGCGACACCATTTACCTGAGACACACTGGCTTACGAATAAAAAGGCTTTAAAGCTTTTGAAATCGCATTCAACTATCTATATTAAACCCAACCACGGTAGCGGAGGATCGGGGATAATTAGAGCTAAAAAGCTTACATGTGGTTATGAGATTCGACGCGGTCGTTATGTTAGTTATGTTGGTGCTAGTTCAGTGTACAAGGAAATTCGGTATTATCAGAAGGCCTCCAAGTGTTATCTTGTACAGAGAGGAATTAAATTGGCAACCTACAAAGGCTCTATTTTTGATATAAGAATCTACATGCAGAAGCCGAAAAGAGATTGGGTCATTCCTGGTATTGTTGCTCGTGTTGCCGCCCCGAATCTTTTTGTGACTAATTATCAAAAAGGGGGGTATGGGGTACAACTCGAAAAGGTGCTATGGAAGCTCTTCAAAGATAGAGAAAAAGTGAAAAGAACACTAAAAAAAATAAAAAATCTATCTTATCTCATTGCTCGAACGATGAGCAAACATCATTCGTTTCGTGAAATGGGAATCGATCTTGGAATTGAAAAAAGTGGCCGAATTTGGATTATTGAAGTAAATTCGAAGCCTGGTCATATGTTGTTTACTCGGCTCTCAGACAAATCTTCGTTGCGTAAAATTAAGGAAAATAAACGTTTGATTCGTAAAGATAGACTCCGGTGGTGAAAAAAATGATCTAGAAATGAAAGAGTCTATGTAAATCTGAAATCAGTATATAGTAAGTAACAATTTCTTTTTTGCTGTGAAATATATCAAAGACTCTCTCTTTTTTCTAGTAAAATACTCACCGTATTACCCTGTAATGGATAAGTCGGTTCCCTTTTAATAGGGAATCGGCTTTCTAACAAATTGCCTAATGGGGGTAAGCTACGTTTTTTACTAGTTCACATGTATCTTTCACGATCCATTCGATCAGAATTAATATTGAATACGGATGGAGAAGAGCTATGGCGTAAGCCTTTTTTAAACAAATAAAACCACCAAAAGTTATATCTACAAACGTATTTCCGGATAATAAAAAGCGGAAGAAGTCGTGATCTAAGATAATGGAGTAGGGATTTAACTGTTTTTTGTCTCCAAACAGGCAGAGAAAGTGGCAAGTTATCAGCTATACATGACATCTGAAATTAGCTGCATACCTGTATCAACTCAATTAAATGAACCCAGTTTAAAGGAATGGGGACTATTTACAGTTAATGATGCTTTTAAAGAGATAGTATTCGATCGATGAGTGAAAAGATATCTTATAAGTAAGATTGGGTTCCAGAAAGAATGTAAAAAGTAAGATTGAATCCTTGTTATCAGTAAAGGTATTAAAGAAAATCTGATCATTTAGGACATATTTGAAAAATTAAAGTGTAACTCATATATCTAATTTATATACAATATATGATATCCATATCTAAGTCATTAGGAAGCAAGAAACTGTCCAATGACACAAATTCGGTTACTTGCAGTTATAATAAAATCATATGTTTTTTCTTTTAGGTAACCACATTTGTGTCAAAAAAAAATGACACAAATGTGGTTACCTTCTTTTCTTTTGACACAAATCTGGTTACCTTCCTGTTATTTCGAAGAAATGATGTTAGATAAAAAGAGAATCTTTTATTCGTATATTTTTAATGATTTTAAGATTTTTTCAAAAATGATATTATGATTATAAGGGGGGGCTAATTATGTTTGATAAACCCATTACAACCAAAAGAAGTAGTAAGTATGGTAGTAATTACTGGTATGTTTTTAGCCCAAAAATGAACCGTATGGTTCATCTTTTCAGCGATCTTGAGTACGACCATTGGGTTCTGGTGGAATCAAATTGTCATATTACTCATTTTTGCGAACAGCCTAAAAGGATTCAGATCTCCTTTGATAATACCCTAGTCACTTCAGTCTTTGACATGTGGGTCAAAAGAGTCGATGGAAGTGAATGTTTTATTGAAGTGAAGTATAAAAGTGAATTAGATCCAAACAATCCTAAATCAAAGCGTTCTTTAAGACAAACTACCATTCAAAAAATGTGGTGTGAAGAGAATGGCTATGATTATTTAGTTCAAACTGAGAATGAAATAAGAAAAAACCACGTGCTTTTAGATAACTTGAAGCAAATTATCCCCTATATTCGTTATAATCGTATTCCTAATGAAATGGATCATTACCAAATAACGAAAACCCTCCAAAATCAACGCTTAACATTTAAGCAAATTCGAGATGAACTTAATCATTTATCTGTTTCTCGACTGAATACCTCCCTTTACTATATGATTTATTCTGGAGAACTAGATTCCAATATTAACGAAGTATCGATAGGTCTTACCACAGAGGTGTGGAAACATGGCATACAGGAAGCTATTTGAGAACATTGCTATTGATTCCTCACTCTTAGATGTATCTACTTGGCCATCTGTACTATTAGATAGTTTGAGTGATAAGGACAGACATATATTTTTAAAAAGAAAACGCGCTATTGATATGTATATGAATCCAAAATATACGATCAAAAATATTGTTGAGGAAACAGGAATCCATAAGCAAATTATTTTAAGATATGTGAGAAAATGCCTATCTCTTGATCATAACGGAATGATTTGGGGATACCGCGCCCTTATTCCATATAAAACGATCAAAACTTACACCCGAAGAAAATCCCTTATTAACGTGAAAAAATTTACCGGCTCATTTCAAATGTTACTATCAAATTATCCTTCTATAAAAAAAATACTCGACGAGATAATCTTAAAAACTAAACACTCCAATGCAACTGACCCCATAATAAAGCCAAAATTTATCCATCGGAAATTTTTAGATGCATGTAGAGCTTCAGGTTTAACCATGTCCGATTATCCATTCAACACAAAAGATCTAGCTGTTCGGTCTTTATATCGTTATATCAAAATTGTTGAACATGCATGTCCGGAACTAGCTGCTAACCGTTATGGAATAGATGCCGCCAGGCATCTTAAAAATACAGGTATAGGCGATAAAAAGCCAAATTCTTTACGTCCTTTCCAACGTGTTGAATTTGATGGTCACTCCATAGATTTAACCCTTACCCTAACTTTTAAAAATCAATACGGAGATGATTGTACTGACACGATAGAAAGAATTTGGTTATTAGTCATTATAGATATCGCAACCAGAGTGGTACTGGGTTATCACATTTCAATTGCTTCCCAGTACTCCTCAAGTGATGTATTATCATGTATTCGTAATTCAATAGAACCAAATCACATAAAAACACTTACAATTCCAGGACTGAAGTACCCCAGTAATGGTGGATTTCATCATCAAGTTATACCAGAAGCACAATGGGCATTGTGGAATGAGTTTAGCTATGATAATGCCAAGGCAAATCTCGCTAAAATAGTAACCAATCGCCTTACAGAAATAGTAGGTTGCTCTATTAATCCTGGTCCTGTAAACATGCCAGAGAGAAGACCATTTGTTGAGCGCTTCTTTGGATTGTTAGAAGAAAATGGATATCATCGCCTTCCCATTACGACTGGAAGTAGTCCTTCAGATCCTAAAAGAAAGTACCATGAAAAAATGATAAAAAAATACGCTCTGAACGTTGAAGAATTAGAGCAAATTACAGCTGTATTGATTGCAAATTACAATCGAACTCCACATAGTGGTTTAGGTAACTTAACTCCATTAGAAGTAATGAAACAAAGGGTGATGAAGGGAATGGAACCAAGAGTATTGCCAGAAGATGCTAGAAGAGAAGTTGGTTTTTTTGAAATGACAGCCATTAGAACCATTAGAGGAAACTTAAAAACTGGAAAACGTCCTTACATTACTTACGAAGGTGTAACGTATCGAAATGAGCTTTTATCTTCCACTTTTGATTTAATCGGAACACAAATAATTCTCTTAGTAAATACACAAGACATTCGATTTCTAAAAGCATTTTTAAAAGATGGTTCCGAAATTGGTTATGTAACAGCATCTGGGCGATGGGGGATTACGCCGCATACTCTTCAAATGAGAAAACAAGTGAATGCGCTTTATCGCAAACGATTGCTCCATTATACAAATCTCGATGATCCTGTGGAAGCTTTACAACACTATTTAGAAAGCAAAGCCATCCGGGATAAAAAATCACGAACTAAATTAGCAGCTGCTAAACGATATTTAGATCAAAATAAAGATGATGCTAAACAAGCTAAAGAAGAGCAGACATCGTGTAGCCGTTCTAACGCAATTCAATCGCATAAAACAAAAAGAACCGAGGAGGAACTAGCTTCGCTACGGAAAAAGTTTAAAACAATAAATATTTAAGGAGACCTATAATGGGACAAGTACAGAGTCAACTCATTGAGCCAAGACCATCTGTTCCGAAAGGAACTCATCCCGTTGAAGAACGAGCCTATATTATTCCAAGTAATGAAGTTTTGCGAATGTATCAAGCTGTTCATAGATGGATAAAGTATCGCTCACCAGGAGGAATTATTTATGGTCGGCCACGTTTAGGCAAAACTAGAGCAATCGAATATCTTATTCGTACACTACCCAATGAATTTAGCTATGATCTTCCGATCTTTCATGTGCGAACTTTACATGAAAAAATAGCCAACGAAAATAACTTTTTTCAAACACTCCTTCAAGACGTTGGCCACAGCATTCCATATACAGGTAAAAGTGCAATAAAAAGAAGTCGACTAAATAAATTTTTGATTGAAAAAGGAGACAACTCAAAATTAAAACGGGTCGTACTATTTATTGATGAAGCTCAATGTTTACATGAGATTCAATATGGTTGGCTAATGGATATTTATAATGAACTAGACTCATACCGTATTGCAATGACTGTTATTCTTGTTGGCCAATTAGAGTTATTGCACAGAAGATCATTGTTTCTTGAAACAAATCGACATCAATTAGTTGGAAGGTTTATGGTAAATGAGCATCAATTTCGGGGTGTAAGAAACATAGAAGACTTACGAATCTGTTTACAGTGTTACGACAATACAACAGAGTACCCACAAGAAAGTGGCTGGTCTTATACACGATACTATTTTCCAGAAGCCTTTGCGTTGGGTCACAGATTGGGGGATTTCACAGAAGAAATCTTCGATTTGTTTCACACGATTAGAAAAGAAGCAAAAATAACAGGACCTTTAGATATACCAATGCAGTATCTCATTACTACGATCGAATACGCTTTTCTGGAATATGGGGCAGATGGTCTAAATGAAAAATGGTTGACTAAAGCATTGTGGGAGGAAGCAATTTATGAATCTGGATATCTATTGGCTGAATTGAAAATTCAGACTCACCATGACTGACTAAAAGGAGAATAAAATGAATAAGGGACATTCTTATACCTGGCGAAATGATTGGATCAGATGGTTTGAATCTCCTTGGTCAATAGTTGAAAAATTCAAATATGCGAATGACATATCATCCCGGTACTTATTACAAATTCTTGGTACAAAAAGAGTCCAGAGAATTAGAGGAGAAGTCGGGGAGCTCAATACGAATTTCATTGCTATGCGTGGATTTGATCCCAAACTAACCAAAGAGATATTTATAGATGATCTCTTATTACAAAACCGTTATTACCTTGATCTGTTATTTAAGTACTTCCCATTCAGGACCAACGAGAACTTCTTCATGCGGTCAACCCTTTCATTTTGTAAAGAGTGTTTAAAAAAAGGGTATCACAGTCATCTTCACCAAGTTACCTTTCTACAAAACTGTCCATTTCATCTAGAAAGTTTACATCACAAATGTCCGAAATGTAATCAGGAATTCAAGTATGGATGCACAGATAAGGGTTTTTCTGAAGCATTTACCTGCAATTGTGGATACAGACTTTTTCAGGTCGAAAGATCTGAAACGTTCTACTCTACATGGTCTATTAATCAAATTCTAAAGGACGATAAAGTTAAAAAGTGGGTGGATTTAAAAAATGAGCAAAGGGAAGTCTTCCAAACGCTTCAAATGTATCCTTCACAAGAGTTACAGTATTCTCCTCAAACATTAGATGGGTTGTTGGAAGCTGCATTACCACATCTTCTTAAAACTAGCTCCTATATTACGATCAAAAGTACCCCAAGAATCAGAGAAATAAAAGGTCAACGTGAAATACAAGAAAATGGTCAATTTGAAAACATAAAAGAAAAACATATTAGACATGCTTTTCGAGTGCAAAAACTTCATGAGGATTTATACCCTAGCTATTGCAGGATTATTTCATCGATAGCACGTCATTTACGACACACAATACTACATAGCCATAAAAATTGTATTAAACGATACTATGTAGATAAGGATAATGCACCTAAATGTCCCTTTGCATTTGCATATATCCATTGGAGAACTCAAGTAGAAAGATATCGTAATTCGCAAGATATAACCTCTATTTCAAGTCCTATGATTGTAACCCCCGAAGAAGTAAAATTTCCATTTCAAGCGCACAATGATTTTTTTGAAAAACTCTTTTCTCAATGGAGCAAGGCTTCACATGATATAACAGAAGAATCACGTTCTTCACTTAAATGGATATTCGGTAGATCAGTAGCTCATGTATCACTTTTATTATTTTATCAATACTTACGTTATGCATCGATTAACAAAGAGTTCGATCAAAGCGCTTATATCGTACCATTCCAAACAGAAAACATTCGGCCTTTTTTCTTCACTATAGATTTCTTAAAAAAAGAACCTTTCCACATGTACCTGGAAACAGAACAAGTACGCTCAGCATTTCTAGCCACTTTAAATTGTCCACATACAAAAATAAAAAGAGAACGGCTAAACCACAGAAAGATGTTCCTTACGGAACAAGAGTAATAAAATAAATTCGTGACACATTATTCAAGAATAAGAATAAGAATAAGGTATAGTTGAGAATATGAAATTAAAATGATAATATAGCCATATAGCTATATTATCATTACAGAGGAGGTGAATATGGTAATGGATTTGATCCAACTATCTGCGGCCTTAAAAGCTTTAGGCGATCCAACTCGATTAAAAATTATTGCTCTTTTAAATCAAAGAGATTGTTGTGTGTGTGAATTAGTCCCGATTTTTGGCATTTCTCAACCATCCATTTCACGACATATGAGTCGACTAAAAACAGAGAACTTAGTAAAAGAAACAAGAAAAGGGCAGTGGGTCTTCTATTCATTAAACCGCACAACCATAGAGAAAATCGGAATTTCTTTATCTCAACTACCAGATTGTAAACAAGACTTTGAGATGCTAAAAGAAGCTAATCTTTCCATTACATGTGAGTAATCTCGAAGAGATACAAAAGAGATAAGGAGGTACCTCTAATGGGTACTCTAAGTAAAAAACGGTTATCGTTTTTAGATCGATATTTAACAATATGGATCTTTTTAGCCATGGGAATTGGTATTGGGTTAGGTTTTATCTATCCTCAGTTTGTTTCAGGATTAAATAGTTTGAAAGTAGGGACAACATCAATACCATTAGCCATTGGTCTAATCTTAATGATGTATCCACCTCTTGCTAAAGTACGTTATGAAGAGATGGGGCGGGTTTTTAAAGATACGAAGGTATTACTACTCTCACTTGTCCAAAACTGGATTATTGGTCCCATTTTAATGTTTGGATTAGCAGTTATTTTCTTATACGATAAACCAGAATACATGGTCGGCTTGATTATGATTGGCCTTGCACGTTGCATTGCTATGGTAATCGTGTGGAATGATCTTGCAAAAGGTGATACCGAATATGCTGCGGGCCTTGTTGCCTTTAATTCAGTGTTTCAGATGCTCTTTTTCTCTGTATACGCATATTTGTTTGTAACAGTAATTCCGGAATGGTTAGGATTAGAAGGTGCTGTCGTAAACATAACCATGTTGGAAGTGGCGAAATCAGTTCTGGTTTACTTAGGAATTCCGTTTTTTGCTGGTATGCTCACTCGTTTTACGCTGATAAAAATAAAAGGTCGCCACTGGTATGAAAAAGTATTTATTCCAAAAATCAGTCCGATTACTCTAATTGCCTTACTTTTTACCATAATCGTGATGTTCTCCTTAAAAGGAGATACCATTGTGAGTCTGCCTTTTGATGTCATTCGCATTGCCATCCCACTTTTGATCTATTTTGTAGTAATGTTCTTCGTTTCATTCTATCTGGGGAAAAAACTTGGAACAAATTATCCAGTCACTACAACACTTGCTTTTACAGCAGGTAGCAATAATTTTGAGCTTGCTATTGCTGTAGCTGTTGGTGTATTTGGTATCCATTCTGGTGTAGCTTTTGCAGCTGTAATTGGACCGTTAGTAGAAGTACCTGTCATGATTGCCCTTGTAAACGTAGCCTTATGGTTTAAACGCAAATATTATTCGAATCAATTATTGGAAAGGTAGGATGCACCATGAAAAAAACGATTTACTTTTTGTGTACAGGTAACTCTTGTAGAAGCCAAATGGCTGAAGGTTGGGCTAAAAAATATCTAGGCGATTCATGGGAAGTATTTTCGGCTGGTATTGAAGCTCATGGAGTAAATCCAAGGGCCGTAAAAGCAATGAGTGAAGTAGGTATCGATATTTCTAATCAAACTTCAGACATTATTGATGCAGCATTAGTAGAAAAAGCAGATCTAATTATAACTTTGTGCGATCATGCTGATCGCGTTTGCCCTGTAACACCTGGCGATACGAATCGAGTACATTGGGGATTTGATGATCCAGCAAAAGCAATGGGTACAGAAGATGAGCAATGGGCAGTATTCCAACGCATATGTAATGAAATTGGTGATCGAATAAAGAGTTTTGCCTACTCGGGAGAGTAGGTAGCTTCAGATAATCATACCATTAATCAACTTTTTTGATTAATAATAACCAGTAATTGATATTTTTTCGTGCACATGATTGAAATAGGTGCCAAAAAACATTTGGGAGGTCTTACTATGAATGAAGTAACAAAAGATCAAATCAGAGAATCGGTTCGAGATAATTATAAAAAGGTAGCACTTAGTGCAACTGATAATTCAAGTTGCTGTGGTCCTACAAGTTGTTGTTCCCCAGATTCAGATGTATCACTTCAGTTTGGTTATTCAATTGAAGAAATTAAATCAGTACCTGCTGGCTCAAATCTTGGATTAGGTTGCGGAAACCCACAAACAATAGCCGAATTAAAAGAAAATGAAGTAGTTGTTGATCTAGGGAGTGGAGGAGGATTTGACTGTTTCCTAGCTTCAAAACAAGTGGGGAATAAAGGTAAAATAATTGGGGTTGATATGACTCCTGAAATGATATCGAAAGCACGTGCAAATGCTCACAAGAATCAATATACAAATGTAGAGTTTAGACTTGGTGAAATCGAAAATTTACCAATTGCAAATGACACTGTGGACGTAATTATGTCAAATTGCGTTATTAACTTATCTCCCGATAAGGGAAAAGTGTTCCAGGAAGCATATCGTGTACTAAAATCAGGTGGTCGCTTGGCCATCTCAGACATTGTAATGACTAATGACTTACCTGATGAGATACGTAAAGATATTCAGCTTTATTCTGGTTGCATATCTGGTTCATCTCCAATAAATGAACTAAAACAATATTTAATTAATGCCGGTTTTATAGATATTCAAATAGATCCGAAGGATGAATCAAAAGAATTTATAAAAGATTGGGCACCTGGGAAAAATGTCGATGATTATATTGTATCAGCAGTTATTAAAGCCATTAAACCATAAGACAATGCGGTATATAAGGTAAAATTAACGATGTGTGCATTAAGATGAACTTAAATACTGTGACACAAATGTGGTTACCATTAAACAATGTGGTAACCACATTTGTGTCAATTAATAAGAGCTTATTCGTGGGTAACCAGATTTATTTACGTCAATAAGGTAACCGAATTTGTGTCATTAGACAATTAGACAGAAACGATGGAAATCTGTAATCCTTAAAAAATTCCTAATTTCAGTTCTTAAAACAGCCATTTCATGAACTGAAATTAAAATAATAAATTCGATTCCTTTTCCCAACACTATCCCATTAGTTTCTCTCCTGCTTGTTCAATTATGTATGTTGAGGAAACGTACTTTTTATCTAGTTTCAGCATGTGAAAAACGACAGGAAAAAAACTTGTCCATTTGATGTTTACTAACAGATTTAGCTTCCACGATCGTTGTTCAGTAATAGCTGTGGTTAATTTTATAACCAATCTGATCTAGACGGTTTGTACGTAATCAGGAACAGCCCATTTTATATCAGCAAACTCGACTGTTTTTTAAAACGATTTATCCCTTACTAATAACCAATACAGTGCCACTAAAGCTCCTAAATTACTTCTAAATATCACTATATGTAAATAAATCAAAATTCAAGCGGCTTATAATTGATACATAAACATCCCAAGGTATGTAATGAAAACCTCCAATCGAATACAACTCGTCGTATTATCATATAAAGATACCTAATGTCTTATTGTCTGCCTCATTGTATTTTCTTTTTGTTTTATTTGTTTACATAATATATATTATCGGACTCAATAAAAAATAAAGAGAATTAAAAGAAGAATATCTATTAACCCACTCAATCCTCAATCCCCCATAGAATATATCATTTTCCTGCGTTGGTTTGATGGAAAGGCTTTGAGTCGACTCTAAGACCATATAACTTAGATATGCTGGCATAGCCATTCCGACATCTCTTGTGAATCTTGAACGGTATTTTCTCGAAAGCCAAAAAATTCTCGGATTTGAGCACGATGATATTTAATCATCCGACCGTTCCAATCGTATTGTGCATACAGTTCTGCCGGCACTTCGATTTGCTTGGCGATGTATGAAATGACATCCTTAGGAACTTCAAATTTGTGGAACGGAAATCGCGCCTCCTATTGGAAAAACTTAAACATGACCGCGAAACCGATCCTCGTTTCGCCGCTCTTATTCCCTATTTGCTGCATTTCGTTCGGAAGAAAAGTAAAATGCTCAATCAGCTCGTCCAGTTTCCAATTTCGCTTCACTGTATTCCCTCCAATTGAAAGTTCCTATTACTGCGAGTATTGGAACTTATTACTTGAACAAGTATATCCAAGCTGTATATTTCAGACTATATGAGTCTCAAATAATTTGAAGTTCCATTTACAAAAACAAAATCGGAACTTTAATTTATTAACGGGGACTTAAGTAACGGGAAGTTTAGCGACAAAACACAGCATGTACAACATAAAGCAAACACTAGCCCTCAACAGCGCGGTTCCTCTTAGGCCGCGTCTTTTGCATTTATTCCCTCCATAGCGAACGACAAAATGCATTTTACCCGGGTACTATTGACTTTTTATTTTTACCCGGGTAAAATTAGTGAAACATTAGAGGAGGAGGTGTAGCATGAGAAATGACCTAACCCACTTTTACTGCACGGCATTTTTGGGTGTGGGAGTCGTCGTCAGGGGGTCGTTACAGCACGTTGTTTCTACAGTGAAGGATGCTCTGGATGACAGAGACCTCACACAGCTGCTTATATTTGACGATACCACGGGGAAGCAAATAGATGTTGATTTTCGTGGGAAGACAGATGACGTGCTCAAACGATTAGGAGAACAGTTTGGTGACTTGCCTGGTACGGAAGTGAATCACCAGCCTACACGGCGGGTCGGTCGACCCAAGCTTGGGGTTGTATCCGGTGAGGTTACGTTATTGCCACGGCATTGGGAATGGCTCAAGAGTCAACCTGGAGGGGCGTCGGTAACATTACGAAAACTCGTTGATGAAGCTCGCCGTGCAGGAGGAAAACAGAGCAAAATACGAGAGTCACAAGAAGCAACATATCACTTTATGACAGCTATGGCCGGGAACTTCCATCAATACGAAGAAGCTCTGCGGGCAATGTATGCTGGTGATTCGGATCGTTTTTACCACTTCATCGATGACTGGGCACCTGATATCAGAAACTATATCAAAAGTTTAGCCGCTAATGCATTCCCTGAAGAGAACTTATGAATGAAGGCATGTGGAGGCGTAAAGAATCTAGAATGAAAAAAGGAACTACGAAAGGAGCCGCTATGACGGAGTTTGGATCTATTCGTTACATCGAACCATCGCAACGCGCTGGCATGAGGTTCATGCAGCGAGGCATTGAGGGCAGCATCGTCATGTTGAACCTGCTGCGTTTTCGTGATGTTGCCGATTACACAGCCAATCCTGAACTAACACCGGAGGTCCCAATCAGCGGTGCCGAAGCTTTCAACCGCTATATTGAGCACACCCTCCCATTTCTCCGTGAAAGCGGAGGTGAAGTCATGTTTCTTGGCGATGGCGGAGAGTTTCTTATCGGACCCGAAGACGAAAGATGGGATCTTGTCATGCTGATCCGCCAGAGCAGCGCGCAGTCGTTTCTTGCTTTCTCAAGTCATCAAGACTACCTAGCCGGTATCGGACATCGGACTGCAGCGATCGAAGATTCACGCCTTCTGCCTATGGCAGAACTTCCGATACCGAATTAATTGGAGGAGAACATGATCATGAACATTCTGAAAGTCAACGGCGTTGATTTGGCCTATGACAGTTTCGGTAACGAAAATGACGAGGCTATTCTCCTAATCGCCGGGCTTGGAACCCAAATGATCCGATGGACGGTTCCATTTTGTCGGATATTAGCAGCGCGGGGCTTTCGCGTGATCCGTTTTGACAATCGTGACGCAGGTTGCTCGACACACTTTAGCTATTATCAGGCGCTGGATTTTGGCGCACTGGCGACTGCTCTCATGTCGGGACAGCGACCGGACATCCCTTACACTCTCGATGACATGTCCAACGACGCTATCGGACTGCTCGACGCCCTTTCAATTGACCGGGCACATTTCGTTGGCAGGTCGATGGGCGGAATGATCGCCCAGATTGCAGCCAGTGAGTGCCCTGAACGGGTTTTATCACTCACCTCCATTATGTCCAGTTCTGGTAATCCCACCCTTCCGCAAACTTCCCCGGATGTCATGGCGATGATGACTAAACCGGCGCCGAACCCATTTGAGGATGAAGCAGGATTTTTGGCGCACAGCCTCTCTTTTGCCAAACGCATCGCCGGCACCGGCTATCCGTTTGAAGAGGACGCTTATCGGGCGCTCATTCTGGAGGAAGTCCAGCGAGCCTACGATCCAGGTAGTGTCGGACGACAAATTGCTGCGATCGCTGTCTCCGGTGACCGTCGTCCGCGGCTGGCGACCATAAAAGTACCAGCACTTGTCATTCATGGGATGGACGATCCCCTGTTCGTCCCGGCGTGTGGCGAGGACACGGCTTCTGCCATTCCGGGCGCCGAGCTAATGTTGGTTGACGGCATGGGACACGACTTGCCGCACCAACTGTACAAAGTAACCGCTGATAGCATAGAGCGAACGGCTCGTCGCAATTGACACGCGCTTCCTGAATAGCAACTAACCGGAGTCCCGCGGTACCCAATGGGGCTGAGTAGGTCCAGGGGCGCAGCGCTGATCAATTTGCACCCTTGACGCATACACGACCCGGGTGGAAGCGGCGGTGCTCTTGGAACGGTTGTTAAAGCAGCTCCATATCATCAACAATTAACGGGGCTTCCTAACAGAGACTCCATTTGAACATATATGTGGAATCGATCGAATAAGCGCCGGACTCATGATAACATCGTGAGCCGGCGCTTTTTCTGTGGGGATTTTTCCAAACAGACGATGGTCAGATTCAGAAATGAATTATTCAAGTAACGAGCACGATAGTTCAACGAACAGAATGCAATTGGTACATTTATATCCATCTACATTGCCCCTAATGACAGCTACGCTGGTATTACCCCAATAAGGAAACAGCTTCCCTACTCGCCTTTCTGACCATTAAACTATTGCCGCTGCTTTTCTTCCCCATTATCGAGCTAACACACCTTTGTTTTGCTGTACAGTTCCTCTCAAAGCAGATGCTTCAGCTTCTTACTCCAACAAACCAAATTCCTCGTAAACCATTTTTGAAACAACACCGTCCTGTGGCAAGTGATGATCGCGTTGAAATTTTTTGAGAGCCGCAGTTGTATTTGAGCGAAACTTTCCGTCACATACTCCATTGAAATATCCAGCGCTTTTCAAACGTGATTGAATCAGCTGCACATCTCCACCGACATCCCCTTCAGCTAAATATCTCGGATTATGATTGGGATCCCCTAATACATGCCCATGAATCGTAACTTTTGTTCCGATGGGAATTATATCGAACAATTCAAGGATGTCTCTATTACGCATACGGATACAACCATGGCTCAGATGCTGTCCAATGGAATGTGGCTTGTTCGTGCCGTGAATACCATAAATTCCCCATGGTACGTTTAGTCCTAGCCAGCGTGGACCAAAAGAGGGTCCCCAGTTTTTCCCTTTGTATATGACTCTATATTCACCAACCGGTGTAGGGGTAGATGGATTACCCACGGCAACAGTATAAGTCTTAATTTTTTGATCCTGTATCCGCACAATCAGTTGATGTTGCTGAGGATAAATTTCAATAGAAAAAATCCCCTGACTAACTCCAATAGGTAGCGATGGTTCTGCATAAGCGGGCTGGCAATTGATTACTGCAACCATGATCAGACTGAGAAAAGTAGCTACAACGCCTCGACAGGAAGGATATCGTGAATTTCGTTTCATCATTTCATCACTACTTTATTTGATAGTTATTCAATATCGTGTACAACGTTTAGCTGCTTTTGTTAATACTCAAGTAGATATCTCCAAATAACATGGGAAAATCATGCATGTGTCCACACGCGATATTTGTCGAGATATCCCCCTCAACGAAAGTAATGAAATCACATTCCTACATATCTTACCCTCTTTTATTGCTTCCAATACGAATTATCAATCCACATTTGCCGTATTTGTGAGCAATAAAAATGGAGCAGCCGCGCTAGCACACTACTCCACTTCTGTTTACCTGTCGTACATTATTTCGCCTTACTACTCAGCAATCGCTCTTTCACTGCTGTGCTTAATATAGCCCAAAGCTAAATATGTACATTCCTCTCATCACGATTTTCTAGGGTATACGGTCACTATTACTCCATCTATGTTGTTTCCTGAAATTTCATAGTCCCGATTTTCTGGTATGCTGATCGTAAAATCTGGGTCGTTGGAAACAGGATAATAGTAAATATTATACGTTTCGCCATGATCATGAAATGAAATCGATTTTTCTGCTTTCAAATAATCCAAATACTCTTCTAATACAAAATCATGCTCCTGAATAATAGCGCTGTGTGGCCACCCAACAAAGCGGTAATGCCAAGGCTCATATTGCGTGCCCGTAATACCTGCTTTTTCTTTTGGATAACGTAAAATAAAACCATATTTATAAGCGTTCCTTTTAAGCCACTTTCCCTCAGATGCTTGATCCATCTTCATTTGCGTAGATCCAATATCAAGAGCCAAGCCTAAATTGTGTTCGCTATATCCATCAGGCAAAGCATAATCGGAGCCTAATTTTTGATAAAGCTCATTTTGTTCTTCGCTGCTTCGAAAACCACTATTAATCATAAAATGCGCAACGTTATCCCTTTTAGCGTCACGTACCAGCTCTATAAAAATTTGAGCCACACTCTTCGATAAATAAATATGCTCGTCAAATAATCTATATCCCCTTATCAGTTCTTTATGTTTCGAAAGATTGACCACATCGGATTTAACGCCTTCTTTATGAACTGGAATCTCCTTATTAACTAATAATAGATTCCCTTGATGAACCTGTTCCTTAGAAATTTCTATTGTTAGGTTATTTTTTTCAGAAATCTCTGTTTGCGCTCGATTGCTTTGGTATACGTTAATAGTTGTATAGACCAGTAGCAAAAGTATCGCGAAAAATAAAATCCTCTTCATTGTTCAGTTTCCTCCTTACTCTTGTTTTTCTAGAATAGAGAAAACTATTTAAATAAAAAGTAGGGTAAAAATAAAATTTATCTTAAATGTAGATGCCTCGCATAGCCCCTTCTTTTCCCTCCCGCTTTGCTCACATTTTAATTTCAACTAATAAAACCCCTATTCTCTTCAGGCTTCATTCTCTATTTTGTCAAAGAAATAATCTCTTATTGCCTAGATTTGTTAAGGAGCTTGGGAATAATTCCCGATATATAAATTACAGGTTCTCCCTATTAAGAAATCATAATGAAGCTTCTGTTACTGTCGATCAAAGACTAACATGTTTTGAAGCAATCACGAGTTAACCCCGCTCCTCCTGAAAATTTGTAATTTTTATGACGTATTAATTATTTTTTTGTATTTGTTATTTATTTTAAGATAAAATATATCCTACGTTTTAACCTGCAACGTAAATCCTAAACACTACAACACACCTTACAAGAAATCATATAAATAAAAAATATAAGACTAGGAGGAATATGCAAAATAATGCTAACATTATATTTAGAAAAAGGAATTCTTCGCTGTATTCAGCTTGCTAAACTAATAACAAGTGAAAATAGATGGTTTACCATCTCGGAGCTGGTGCAAAAATTAGGAGGTTCAAATCAAACCATTCGAAAAGACATTTCATTTATAAATGAAGTCTTACCCCCATCCTGGGAGCTTACTTGTCAAAAAGGGAGAGGGATTCAATTAATAAAACCCTCAAGCTCTTCTAATAATGAATTGTTCTGTTTGTTATACAGACGATCGGTGGCATTCGAAATATTTGACGAGCTGCTGCAAGGTGATGTAAAGACAGTATGTCACTTGACTGAGAAATTATTTTTGCAACCCCGCTCTGTCTACACCCATCTAAAAAAAATCCAGAAGCATATCCAGCTATACGGTTTGCATTTAGAGAAGAAGCCTTTGAGGATTGTGGGTAATGAATCACAGATCATCTTGATGTTTTATGATCTGTACCTGCAAGCCTATTCAGAACATGAATGGCCATTTACTGAGATCAATCAAGAAGCTATTCTTCGTTATATTCATCGTTTTGAAGAGCTAGCCGGTATAAATTTTCATCAGAGTTCCAGACGAAAATTATCTTTTTTTCTAACTATTTTCTTTAAACGCAAGCAACAAGGGTATGTAGTAGAGTTAGAGCCTTGTAAAATAGATACTTATGTAGATACAAGTATTTATCAAAAGATGTCAGTAATAAGTGAAAAAGTACGCGATGAACTCAATATTTCTTTAACAATTGATGATACTGTGCTGATAACCATTGCTATTAATGCTTCTCGGTACACTTTTAAGGATATTAATCTTGCGAAACAAACGTTCCTCCACTATTTTAAAGAAGGAAAAATAGCCATCTATCAATACGCGAAAGAATTTATTAACATGCTAGAACAAGAAACCGGGCAACGCTTAACTGAAAATGAAGAGTTCATTTTTGACATCTGCAATTATTTAAGAAGAATTCCTTATCGTTTCCAGCGCTTGTCCATGATCAAAAGACCAGAAAAAATAACTACAAAGTATATTAAAGAAAAGTATGCTAATACGTATGAACAGGTGAAAATCGCCTTTGATACCTTTGTCCAAAAATACGGGTTGGCTAGTAATGCTTATGAGGAAGAAATTGCGAAGGTTACTTTGCGGATCGAGGCCTCTAACATGCTGGCTGCAACTGCTCACAAAAAGGCAATGCTTGTGATTGCAGAAGGTGAAAGCTGGAAGGCTTACATAAGAGCCGCTCTAATCCAGCGTTTTGGCGGAAAGCTTCACTGTGTGCAAAAAGATATGAATGACTTTACGAAAGATGAATTACTATCAATGGGTATCGATTTGATTATTACGACGACACCTCTGGAAATCGAAGGGATATCAACAATTTGTATCAACCCTATTATTTCGCAAAGTGATATTGAAAACATACGGGATTTTATAGACGACTAACATCCTGTCTGCTTGCAAACGCACCCCCCTAGACAGCTCGTATGCTTCTTCAGTTGAGAAGCTAACGAGTTATCCGAGGGGGGTTTTTACAATGTTCATTTTTGTATCATTTCTTATAGAAAACAACATTTGTCAAAAATAGTTTTTGCTATAGTGAAGATTAGTGTAGTTTTGATACGATTTAACTGTAAGAAAAAGTTCTCAATTAAAGGAGGATTTAAAAAATTACTGATCCCCAACAGGAGCATCTAGGGAGGTTTTATTATGAAGAAAAAACTTATCGCTACCGCCGCCGTATTGACTCTCGTAGTAACAGGACTAGAAGCAGGCATCCCCGTTAATGCCCTAGCCTCCGATCACGTAAAAAATTATGTATTGCAAGATCAGATAGATTCCAAAGTATTTGATTTAGAATCATTGCTTTTTACGCATACAAAAAATGACATGGCTCTTCCCGATCTAAGCACTTCTACTAGAACGGTACTAAATTTAGATACGTTACAAGCAGATGTAGTCTTCGGTGAACAAGAAGTCATTGCCGATTCCTTAAAGAAAAAAACGAACTTTAAGACAGCGAATGTGTTTATAAATGAAGACCCTGAGCCTCAAGCCTTTCCAACTAGAGAAATAATAGAAAATGTATCCGATACTCACTCTAAAACGATAACACAAGGCTTTAAAGCAGGAGCAAGCGTAAAGGCAGGCTTCGACCTAGGCTTTACCAAGGGAGACGTTACGCTGAACACTGAGTACAATAGAACAAATCAGGAAGGTAATACAACCGTTACCTCCAAAACGATTAAGTACCCTTCGCAAACAATTACAGCACCGGCGAAATCCGTAGTCGTATTAGAATATAGTTTAGAAGAAAATAAAGCGAAAGCGTATACAGATGTAAACGCCGTGTTATCTGGGGAATATGAGAAAAAGTACTACTTTATTCCTGCCCATAAATTTATTCCTGATCCACTATGTATTGGCATTCTGACTGACCTAATCGAGACTGGCGATATTAAGCCGGAAAAGGAAAAAACACAAAAATTTAACTTATATGATGAAGTAGCTAATAACGATTTACTTAAGGCTGACGATCCAGTCACACTAGATGAAAAGAATAAAAAAGTCATTCTAAATGGTAAAATCTTAACCGATTCATCTGTTTATAGCGATAGATTTATCATTAAAAAGAAAACTTACTCCCTTGAGGAATATGAACAGCTTCAGAATAACAGAAAAGGTGGTAGAAGCAAGAGAGATGTTTCTAGCTTAGATGCTGCTCACAAGGACTTTTCTGCTTTAACACCAATCGATGAAGAAACCTACACTGTTCAGGCTATCGTTACTGAAAAATAGGCTTGAAAGCAATCAACATTTGCCCACTCCCCGCGTGTAATCGTTTCGATAATAAAAGAGGCTCATACGCTATAAGTATGAGCCTCTTCTTACTTCATCAATCCGATTCATTAGTTCCTCTGTAAGACAGCCATTAGAAAAGCCAATACTACTATGTCGTGTTAACAATCATAAGAATAAAGACGATCGATAAATAATTAATCGAAATAAAAAAATTCGTTTTCGCCCAGCTTTCATCATCTTTTACATAGAGTCCCTGTAGGGTGTGAATTAGCCAAATCACTCCTCCCAAAACAGAAACAGTCAGAAAAATAACACCGACATAGCCATAATAAAACATGAGTATGGTAGCCGGTATCACCAATACAACATAGGGAATCATTTGCAACTTCGTACGTTTTATTCCCTTTACAACTGGTAGTAGCGGAAATCCTGCTGCTCGGTATTCCTCTACTCTCCGAATGCCAAGTGACCAAAAGTGAGCAGGCTGCCAGAAGAACAAAAGAGCAAACAAGAGCCACGCTCCTATATCAACCTGATTCGTTACTGCACAATAGCCGATTACAGGCGGCATGGCTCCGGAAATGCCACCAATTGATGTACTCCAGGTTGAACTTCGCTTTAACCAAATCGTATAAATCACAATGTAGACAAACCAGCCAAGAAGCGCAAGCCAGCCGGCAACAGCGTTAACAAAGGTAAATAACAAGCCTGTTCCCAGAATGCCGAGCAATATTCCATAACCAAGAGCAAAACCAGGCGTAATGCGATCAGTAGCCATCACTCGGTTTTTCGTACGTTCCATCTTTTGATCAAGCTCGCGATCCCAGTAATTATTAGTCACGCAGGCTGATGCAATGATTAGCGTAGTACCTATTAGCACCCAAGTCAGCTCTAGCCAGTCTACACTCCATTTGGAAGCTACCCAGAAACCAGCTACAACTGCAAATACATTAAGCAGAAGGAGCCGTGGTTTCGTCAATGCAATCATATCCTTAAACACGAAGTAAACCTCCTGAAATAAGACAAGGTGTCACATGTACACCTAAGAATATTTTTGAATAACTGAAAATTTCACTAAATTCGTACCAATTACAATATCATACATAAAAGTAATAGTAATTACAACAGACCCTCTCCTTTGTTCATGATTACGCCTTGGAATCGGCACGAAAGTAATCAAATAGTCTCTTTGACAAAAAAATCTTTCCTTTTAGCAGCATTAGCTAGTCAGGAAAGATTTTTTGTCTATAATCTTAGGCTTTTAATACATACAGGTAAGTGCTTGTTGGGCCAAACGGAATACACTGTTCGATTGAAAGTCCTACTTTCTGTAATCTCCCATCATTTATTTATTCGAGCCTTTCAGAAGAGCCTTTCAGAATTGAGTCTATAATTCGTGCATTTTCGGCCAGGTTATTCGGGTCAATAAGCATATTCATATGTTCACCCGCTCCTTTATACACATATACCTGATGAAGAGTGGACCTTTCCCATGATTGAATATCATCCTTAGTTGTCTCATTGGAAGTGATGATATGAATATTTGCATTCAGTACGCCTTTATTGATCATTTTATTGGTATAGTCATAATACTCCTTAATCACATCGATGTTTTGATCTGCCACTGTACGAATACTTTCACCTAAATGCTCTGCCATTAGGTTTACTAGCTTCTGTGCTTCCGTTTGAATTTTTTCGCCATCCAATTCCACAGCCTCTACTCGTAGAGGTGAATCTATTATGATCAAATCGCTTACTGCTAACCCGCATTCTTCTAATTTCTTGGTGACTTCAAAAGCGAGATTACCTCCGGCTGAATATCCTAATACCACATACGGCCCTTCTGATTGAGCTACCTTTATATGCTGTATATACTTCTCAATCCGATCTTCCCCTCTAATGAAATCAAAGGCATGTAGCGTACAACCTGATAATTTTTGATGTAGAGCTTTATAAAGTACCCCCTGCCCTGTCATCGGTGGGAAGCAAATGACTTCCTTCGCATGCTCTGTCTGATCACGGAAGGAGATAAATGGTCTCTTCTGCACGATCCCCTTTTCAAGCAAATGGGCCATTTGCCGTACTGTTGGGTATTCAAATACATTTCGAAGCAAAAGTTCAACTTGGAATGTCTCTTTGATTTTGTCAACCAATTCCGCCGTCTTCAAGGAATGACCACCTAGATCAAAAAAGTTCCCTACAACGCTGACTTGCTCAATATTAAGCACTTGTCCCCAAATTTTTGCCAACTTACTTTCCCATTCATTCTTTGGAGGTACATATTCAATCATCTGTTGCGAGAAGCTCTCCTCAGGAGCTGACAAAAGCTCCCGATTGAATTTGCCATTTGTAGTTTTTGGGAGAGAATCGACAAAAACATAATAGAGAGGCACCATATATTCAAGTAGCTTTTGCTGCAAATAGGTGCGTAGTTCCGCTGAGCTTATGTCTTGCCCTTCTTCTATCACGACATAAGAAACTAGGGAATCATTATTGTTTTTGTCGCGATGAACACTTACCTTAGCTTGAATTACACTAGGATGTTGAACTAAGGCATTGCCAATTTCATCGAGGTCAATTCGATATCCCCTGATTTTGATCTGATTGTCCCGGCGTCCAAGATATTCTATTGTGCCATCCACCAAAAAGCGTCCAAGATCACCTGTTCGATATAAACGGACGGACTGATCTGGCGTAAATTGATGGTGTATAAATTTGGCCGCTGTTAATTCAGGCTGATTTAAATATCCTCTGGCTACCCCGACTCCACCAATGTAAATCTCCCCTTTTACCCCGATTGGAACAGGATTGAGAGAATCATCCAGTATATAAGCCTGCGTATTGGCAAATGGACGACCTACTTGGCTCGGTAGACTCTCCTTTGTACATAAATGTACGATGTTAATGATAGAGGTCTCTGTTTGACCATAGCCATTATATAGTTTACGTGATCCCTTACTCCATTCAGCCATGTCCACGGTGCAAAGCTCGCCTGCACTTACTATTGTCTGTAAGGAATCTGGCAGCTCATCTGGGATTAGCGTTGCTAGAACAGAAGGCGTAATAAACATAGTGGTAATCTGCCTTTCATGTAAAAAGGCAACAAGATTCTTTCCTCCCGCTCTATCATCAGGACTTGTCAGGCATAACGTAGCCCCTGCACATAGAGCGGAAAATATTTCATGGGCGGACGCATCAAACCCGATAGAAAAAAACTGGGCCAGTTTACTATCTGAAGTAATCTGAAATCTGTTAATGGTGTCTTCGATTACGTTACATAAGCCTTGATGCTCAATCATGACCCCTTTTGGATTCCCGGTAGAGCCTGATGTATAGATAATATAAGCAAGACTGTGAGCATTCGCTTGTGACGGAAGATTTTGAGTATCTTCACCTAAAATCGCCTCTTGGTCACTATCCAGACAAATGCACTGCATTCCTTCCTTGCCCATCAATTCTTGTAAAGATTGGCTTGTAAGGACGATTTGCAAGCCAGAGTCTTGGAGAATATGTCGAACTCTTTCTATTGGATAGATAGGATCAATTGGAATATAGGCTCCCCCTGCTTTTAAAATGCCAAGGACTCCCACAATCATTTCAATCGAACGTTCCATATACAAACCAATGAGCGTCTCACGTTCTACGCCTCTTTTTCTTAATAAACGAGCCACCTGATTCGCACGATTGTTTAATTCCTGATAGGTAATGATTTGGTCATTATACGTAAGAGCAATTTGCTCTGGAGTTTTCTTTACTTGGGCTTCAAATAATTCATGGATGCAAGCATGATCAGAGAATGGCTGCTTGTTGCTATTCCAGTCAATAAGGAGCTGTTGTTTTTCTCCCTCCGTTAACATAGCCAAATCACTTATAGAGGCATGTGGATTTTCTAAAATGGCGTAAAGCAAGCGATGCCAATGCTCTCCCATCCGCTCGATCGTGTCTTGACGGAACAAATCAGGTGAATATTCAAAAAATCCTTCCAGCCCTTTTTCCGTTTCAGAAAAACCTACTGTAATATCATACTTGGCTGTTTCACCATCAATCATCTCAAATTCTACAGTAAGATCTGGCAACTGTAATTTTTCCTCTGGCACATCAACATACACAAATATAGCTTGAACTAACGGGCTTCGGCTAATATCCGCAGGTACTTTCAATTCATCAATTAATAAACCAATCGGCATATCCTGATGCTTGTATACCGCGAGAGCTGTTTCCCTTACACTATGTAATAATTGAATAAATGTCATATCCTTAGACATTCGGGTGCGGAGTGTACCCAGTGTTAGGAAATAACCCATTACCTCCTCTAGCTCTACTCGGCTGCGATTGGCAAGGGGAGTACCGACCAAAATATCTGATTGACCTGTGTATCGATATAAAAGCAATTTAAAAGCGGCTAGTATAATCATGAAAGCAGACGCGTTTTCTTTTTGGGCGATCGCTTTTAGACCATTCAATACTTCGAGCGGTGTATGAATAAAGCATCTGGCACCACGGTAGGTAATAGCCGGTGGACGCGGAAAATCTGTGCTGATATCCAAGACATAGTCACAGTTTGCTAGCTGTTCTTTCCAAAATGTTAGTAATTTAGCTTTCGTCTCACCCTGTAAATAATTTCGTTGCCATTCAGCATAATCTGCAAATTGGATGGCAAGCTCCGGCAACTGGACGGGGATGCCAGTAAGCATGGATTGATAGTGCAAAGATAACTCTTTGAAAAAGATCGAGAAAGTAATCCGGTCAATTACAATATGATGTACAGTCATGACTAACATTGATTCTGTATTACTTACGTGAAACAGCTTAAAGCGGATGAGCGGACCTTTTTTCAAATCAAAAAGCCGCTGGACCTCTTCTTTCATTTGTCTCTGTAGTTCTTCATCCCGGGTTTCATTTGGAACAAGACGAAGATCAACCTCTGGCACCGTTACTTGGAGTTCCGGCAAGACAATTTGACGTGCTTGTCCATCTACGCTGTCAAACACGGTACGCCATGCCTCATGACGCTTCACAATCTCATTGATGCTCTTCTCTAAAGCCCAATGATGCACAGTGCCTGTTAATCTAGCGGCTCCATATACGTTATAGGTGTGACTTTCTGGATGAATTCGATTGAAAAACCACAAGCGTTCCTGATCATACGAAAGGGGACTTGCATTTGTGTGCCCGCGAGGATTAATCATTTCTTTATTAATCCCAATTTTGTTCACATCTACATGTTTCTTCTTCAATTGCTTTTCTAGTAATTCACGTTGTTCGTCAGAAAGTGAATTGATACGGTCCGTCAAGCTTTTCATAAAGTCAGCTCCTTTTGATTGCATGATTGCTTCAGATCAGTCAGCATTCTGATGCTATTCATAATCGTCTCATTATCAATGCCAAAGTCCACTAAGCAGGCCACCTCGTCTACACCAATATCACCGAGCGTCTCGATCAGCTTTTTACATTTGTCGTGGCTTCCAAATAATGCACTTTCTTGGAAATAAGATTCAAACGCATGATCGACAATGACATCAAAGTCAGAGGCAGCCATGGATGCATAATCTGTCAGGATGTTCTTCTGTTGCTTCATAAAGGTTTTTAAATATTCCTTCATCGGCTTTTCTACCTTCGCCTTGACCTCTTCATCACTTGTTCCTAAGCAAGTATGAAGCATCACCGCTACTTTGCGAGATGCCGGCGAAAATCCACTTTGGGATAAAGTCTTCCGATACAACTCAATTTTTGCTTCTAAATCCGCTAAATCACCAGCCGTAATTCCTGTGAGAATATTAGCCCCGATTTTGGCTGCACGCTCATAAGTGTCCGCACTACCGTTAGTCGCTATCCAGATATTTAGTTCATTTTGCAACGGTCTAGGTAAAGTACGTATTTCGTGAACAGCTCCATTGGCATCTGTAAAAGGAATCTGCTCACCAGCCCAAAGCCTTTTTACCAAATCTATAGAGTTGAACATCTCGTCTTTTCTGGACTCGTAGTAATCGGGGGTTTGGACAGGGGCAATCACAAAATCAGCAGGATGCCAGCCCGTCGCAAAGGCAACCGAAACGCGTCCTTTTGAAAGATTGTCCACCACAGACCATTCCTCAACAAAACGAATTGGGTGATGCAATGGTAGTACAACGCTTCCCGCCCTAAGCTCAATTCGTTCTGTAATCGTAGCTAGAGCAGCACTTAGCACCGAAGGATTTGGATATAATCCCCCAAAGTCCTCAAAATGTCGCTCAGGTGTCCAAACACCTGCAAATCCATGCTGATCAGCATAAGCTGTACTCTCCAAGAGCAAAGCATACTTATTCTGATCCTGCGTAGAACCATCACCTGAGAAAAAGAAGAGACTAAAATCCATCTTATCCACTTTTCTTTTTCGCTTCGGCACAAAGCTACTTGCAGCGCTGTTTCGATTTTTCACTTCCTGGTTAGATAATCTAGTAGGAAACGGGGGTTGAATGCCTTTTTGTTTGAGGCGTTGTTCAAATAAAACCCGTTGTTCAGGAGAAAGTGCTGCTAACCTTTTATCTAACTGATTCATTCTTTATTCTCTCCTTAATTGTTCTCGCCTTTATACTTCGTTAACAAGCTTGAGTGACAGCTCCTCTGGTGACATTTTCTCGATTTCGCTCAGCATACGCTCGATCTCATCCATCTCCTCTTGCCCGATCTGAGACATCGTTATCGCTTGAGCTAACTCAACAATAGTTGGAGATTGGAAAAGAATATCCATCGGTATATCGTTATAGAACGTATTTCTCAAACGTGTAACAAGCTGAATGGATAGTAGAGAGTTACCACCTAGTTCAAAAAAGTTAGCTTTCGTACTGATTGCAGGGATACCAAATAGATCTTGCCAAATATCCGCTATTTTTCTTTCTGTCTCATCACGTGGTGCAACATATGTATCAGCTGCTTGCTTGCGATGATCATTAGCACGGTGAGAATAAGTGCTTGATTGTAAGGTATCGTATTGATTGAATTCATGAATCGCAGAATGAATGTCCTGTGTAGAAACAATCACTTGAGAGTAGTCGCTTGTAAGAATACGGTTCATGACATGGGTGCCTTCTTTGGCTGTAATTCCGTATTGTTCTTGCAATTGTTCCATATGCAACTGCATCTCTAATGGCATCCCTGTCTGGCTACGAATCCAATTATCGTTTTTCCACATGCCCCAGTTAATCGCAATCGTAGGTATTCCTTTTGCAGTTTGATACCTCGCGAATGTATCCAAAAAGACATTTGCTACACAATTGTCCATTTGACCTACCCCGCCTGTAAGTGAGAATGTACGCGAGAATAGCAGCATAAACTCTATGTTCATATGATCAATAAGCTTTTCTAAGACGAGTGGGCCATACACTTGCTGTGCAATGTTTTGATAGCAGGAATCTTTACTTTTCAAAGGAATAAAGCCAGAGCTAAACCGTTCTGCTGCATAAACGATACCTGTAATCCTTCCCACGCTATCTTCCGCTAAACGAATCACCTGTCTCATTTCCTCTTCGTCTGTTAAATGAGCTGAGTGATAACGTACCTGTTCACAATTTTGCTGAAGGAGACGGATTCGTTTGATTTTACTCGCAATCTCGTCCTCTGCATCATGAGCTTGCAGGTAGCTGTCCCATTGCTCCATAACTGGAAAATCCGGGTCGCCTATTAAAATTAGGGAAGCTTTTACTGAGTTGGCTATCTCTTCACTTACCGACAATCCTATTTCCTGAGTCGCACCTGTAATCAGGTATATGCCTTTATCACGGAAAGAAGGAGAATAGGAGTGGGATTTCTTCTCTAGTAATCTTGTTTGTTCAAATTTTTGCACAAATCGGTGAGTGCCGCGAATAGCGACCATAAAATCAGAAGTAGTACTCAAAATCTCATCCAAAACTTTTTTGAGCAAGCGATCTGATTTTTTAGGTAACATATCTGTCAGTTGAACATCAATATAACGTGTTTTTATCTGTGGATATTCTTGTGCTATGACACGTAGAGGTCCGAGTATGGTTGATCGTACTGGCATAAGAATCTCTTCATTGGATATTTCCTGGAGATTATTCGACAATGCTATGA
The DNA here is from genome assembly GCF_010748895.1 of Brevibacillus sp. 7WMA2. Classification (NCBI taxonomy): domain Bacteria; kingdom Bacillati; phylum Bacillota; class Bacilli; order Caryophanales; family Paenibacillaceae; genus Brevibacillus; species Brevibacillus sp. 7WMA2. Next base: position 1,121,193 of record NZ_CP048799.1, on the reverse strand, counting down.
TTTCCATTTTTTGTTGGAAAGCATATATTCCTAATTGTTTAGCGATGTATAGCATGCTGTATAAACCATAATGCTCTAACTGTTCATCCCCCTGCTCTGATTCTTGCTCGTCTGTATGCTGAATGCTCCACATGTGAATAATTTTATCTGGCAATAAATTGTCCATATCCAATGTTTTAAACAACTCTTGGTAGGATTCTTCACTCATGATATCGATGGTAAAAACTTTTTCATCAATTTTAGAAAATGTCTGACCAGGAACGACAGTCACTACCTCAAGCCCGAGCCTTTCAGCATAACCCCCTACTTGCTTGCCTAAGCCTTGCTTATCTTGAAAAATCAACCATCTTTGATTGGTAGTAACGTTTTCTGCGTCTTCGATAGAGTAAGCTGTGCCCGATTGATTCCACACAGGAATATAGAACCAATCAGCCATTTCCCTTCTCTTTTGATCGAGTGCATCGACGTGATTACTTATTGGATTCTCCTTTTTCTCTAGGAAGTAAGTCTTTCTTTCAAAAGGGTACGTTGGAAGATGAACGCGACGAGCGTTTTCATGATTCCCTAAAGCAGACTGATCCATCTCTACTCCGTGGCACCACAAGCCCGCAACCGCTAATCGTAAGCTAGCCATGTCTGAGTGTTCCTTTTTCGCCGATGGAAGGGTAGTGATGGTGATCACTTGTTGAGCCTGGTGCGTTTCTCTATGCTGTCGTACAAGAGAGACAAGCGACTGGCCCGGTCCTACCTCCATAAAAATGCAATTTGGCTCTTCCATCAGAGTGCGGACTCCTGTAGAGAAGTGAACAGTCTCTCTGAGATGTTTTTGCCAATAAAGAGGGTCTGTTGCTTGTGAAGCAGTAATTTTTTCCCCTGTAAGATTAGAAATGTACGGTATTAGCGGTTCATGGAAGGTCTTCTGCTGAAGCGCTTCATAAAACTCTTCTAGCATAGGCTCCATCATCATCGAATGATAAGCATGAGAGGTAATCAATCGTTTCGATGTAATGCCTTTTTCCTCCATTACCTTCTCTAGGCTACAAATATCTGCATATGTACCTGCAATAACAGTAGATATCGGACTATTCACAGCTGCTATTGAAAGCTCTCCACCATGTTCCTGCAATAATTCACGAACCTGTAAATCTCCTAGTGAAACTGCTAGCATTACGCCTTTCTCCATCTTTTGCATCAAGACACCTCGTGTTGAAACCAAAGACAGAGCGTCTTCCAATGACAGTACGCTGGAAAGGCAAGCTGCGACATACTCGCCAATACTGTGGCCGATCATGGCATGTGGGCGAACACCCCATGATTCCAACAATTTGGCTATAGCGTATTCAATGATAAAAAGCGCAGGTTGGGCATAGATGGTTTGTTGTAATTGTTCTTTTGCTTGTTCTTCCAGCTCTTTAGCTGGATACATCAACTCACGTATATCCATGCCAATGTGTTTTGTTACTTGTAGGGCGCAATAATCTATTGTTTCTCTAAATATTTTCTCGGTCTCATATAGCTCTCGCCCCATATTCACATATTGAGAGCCTTGACCCGAAAACATGAATACGACGGAAGGACTTTGGACCACTTTTCCTTCTACGATCAGTTCCTTTGAGGTGCCCTGGTAGTGAGCAAAGGGAATAAACTCGTTTTGGAAAAGCATTTTCGCAGATGTCGCTTCACGAGCAATCACAGCGCTTCGATGAGAAAACTCCTTTCTTCCTGCTTGGAGCGTATATGCGACATCCCCTAGATTTGCCTCCGGATTTTTGTCAAAGAATTCAGCTAGATTTTCTTTTGCCTGCATAAGGGCAGCTGGTGTCTTGGCAGAGAGAGGCAGTACATTCCACTCACTAGATGAAACCACTTCTCTTTTCGCAGATACAGGTGCCTCTTCTAGGATTACATGTGCATTTGTTCCCCCTATGCCAAACGAGCTGACTCCGGCACGGCGAGGATAGTCACCCGTCTTCCACTCTGTAAGCTGCGTATTTACATAAAAGGGACTTTGTTCAAAGTCGATCTGCCGATTAGCTTCTACAAAATGCAGACTTGGAGGGATTTGTTTATGGGAAAGAGCCAGCACTGTTTTAATTAAGCCTGTTACTCCTGATGCATTATCAAGATGTCCAATATTGGTTTTTACAGACCCTATCGCACAATAGCCGGTCTTGGATGTATGCTCACGATACGCCTCTGTTAGTGCCGCTATTTCAATAGGATCTCCAAGTGTTGTACCTGTTCCATGTGCCTCTATGTAGCTAATCGTTTCTGGATTCATATCAGCAATGCTAAGAGCTTCTTTGATTACCTCAGCTTGATGAGTAATGCTTGGAGCTGTAAAGCCCACCTTTTGCTTACCGTCATTATTAATAGCGGTTCCCCTTACAACTGCTAGGATATGATCGTTGTCAGCCAAAGCGTCCTCTAAACGTTTAAGCAAAACAACTCCGATCCCATTGCCAATTACTGTTCCTTGGGCATTCGAATCGAAGGCACGGCAATGCCCGTCTGGGGACAAAATGCTGCCTTCTTGTAATTCAAGATCATTACTTTGATCTGCCTTAACTGATACTCCACCTGCTAAAGCCATGTCGCATTCGTATGTCAGTAAGCTTTGGCATGCCATATGTACGCTTACCAAGGAGCTAGAGCAAGCTGTCTGCACTGCTATACTAGGACCCTTTAAATCTAGCTTGTATGATACACGCGTTGAAAGAAAATCAGGTTGTGTACCAAGCATGATCTGAAAGCTTCCAAGCGAATCTACAATTGCAGGATGACTATGGACATGAGCTAAGTATCCGGATTGTCCACTGCCTGCGTAAACCCCAATTCTCCCACTATACTTCTCCGGATCATACCCTGCATGCTCCAAGGCCTCATATGCTGTTTCGAGGAACAAGCGTTGCTGAGGATCAGTGATCTCTGCTTCCCGTGGAGTCATTTCAAAAAACGCTGCATCGAATTCGGCCATATTTTCCAAAATACCCATTGCTGGGATCTTTTTTTCATTTTTCGGCTCAAAAAAATGAATGGATTCTTTCCCTTGACGAAGGTTTTGCCAAAATTCCTCTATGTTACTAGCACCCGGGAATCTCCCTGACATACCGATAATGGCAATGGAGGATTGCATATCCTCGCTTATCAACTCATGCATCTTTTTTTACCTCCCACGTTTTCTGATCTGTTTTTGTTTCTGCATTGCTTCCTTACGTTTTAAAGCTATTTCTCTATTTACAGTCACCGTTGGCACACTGCTCAACTCCTGACTCAGTCTATGTGCCAATGTATGGATGGTGGGGTAACGAAACATATCAATAACCGGCAATTCTCTTCTGAATATTTCATTAATTTCTTGATGAACATGAAGTAATCGATAGGAATCTCCGCCAATATGGAAAAAATGATCATGAATTCCCACCTGTTCAACACCTAGTGCCTGTTGCCAAATTTTTGTCAACGTTCTTTCTATTTCTGAGATAGGAGCCAGATTTGCCGTCTGCTCGTCTTTACTGTTGGACGGATTTGTTTCAATAAAATTAATTTTTTTGCGATTAATTTTGCCATTTGGAGTTAATGGAATATTATCGAGTAACCTGATTGCGTTTGGTATCATAAAGAAAGGAAGCTTTCCCTGTAAAAATTCTCGCAATTCTTTTTCTAGAGAAAGAGAAGCTCCTTCTTCTTGAGAAATAGGCACAACATATGCGACTAATTTCTTTCCGTACTTCTCATCATCTTCTACTACTGTCACGCACTGTTTGACTACTGGATGCTCACATAAAACATGTTCGATTTCTCTGATTTCAATTCGATGCCCGCGTATCTTCACCTGATCATCAATTCGACCTACGTATGCAATACGTCCATTCGGTAAAAATCGAGCTAAATCTCCAGTGCGATAAAGTCGAATCGCCCCTTGCCCAAGCTCTTCAAACTCAAGATAGATGAATCTTTCTCTAGTCAAGTCCTCTCGATTCAAATATCCACGTGCCAAACCAGCACCACCGATATACACCTCACCAATCACGCCAACAGGAACAGGCTGCTGGTTTTCATCTAATATAAATATTTTTGCATTTGAAATAGGCTGTCCAATGTCCGGTGGTACCGGGTTGTTCAGCTCTTCTTGTCTATTTGAACATACATACTCGCCACTAGTTGTACATACCGTTGCTTCCGTAGGTCCGTACGAATTAAAAAAACGACGGTTTTTCCCCCAACGAATGGCAACAGTAGCAGGACAAACTTCTCCACCTACCTCCAAGGTTTGAAGATGCGAAAGCTCTGCATCAGGAAGGATAGCCATTACCGAGGTTGGGACTGATGCTATAGTAATTCTTTTCTCATGCAACCAATCAATCAATTGTTTGCCTGGAAATAAGCGTTCCTTCGTATCCATGCATATTGTACCGCCGCTAGCAAGTGTCGGAATAATTTCACAGACTGAGGCGTCAAAGCTAAAGGAACAGAATTGTACCATCCTGGTTTCAGGCGATAATTTATGCAAATCGCGTCTTGCAAAGATTAAATTACTGAGACTTTTGTGTTCAATCATGACACCCTTTGGCCTGCCAGTCGAACCAGAGGTATAGATGACGTAAGCCAAATCATTCGGATGGGGAGAACATAGTGTTTCCAAGTGACTTTTTACTCTTGGAGCGCGCTCTATGTCCGCTACAAACTGCAAAACGTCGATCCTCTCTCCCAAAAAGCCAATATTCGATAGAGCAAACTCCCCCGTTGTAAGCAAAATAGATGCGGCACTATCCTTTAGCATGTACGCAATTCGTTCCGGTGGGTAATCAGGGTCAATAGGCAGATAAGCAGCACCAGCTTTACTTACAGCCAGCAGGCTGACAATCATCTCGATGCTACGCGGAACCATGATCGCGATTATGCTTTCTCTCCCAACTTTTTCTCGTAATGTATGTGCCATACAAGTAGACAACTCATCTAATTCCTGATAGCTTAGTGCCTTCTCCCCAAACTCTACCGCAGGATGCTCTGGTATCTTACTTACCTGTTCTGCAAATAAATCGACAAAGGTTTTCTCTAGCGGAAATTCCTTTTCTGTTCGATTCCAATCAACTAAAATCTTTGTTTTTTCTTCTACTGAAAGCAGGTCCAATTCTTTGATACACTTCTTCGGGTCTCTTAAAGCACTTTCAATGATTGTTCGGTACCGCTCGCTCCATTCCCTAATCTCTTCTTGAGTAAATATCTCCAGATGGTGATCAAAATCGAGCTGATAGCTTTTCATCTCACGTCGATCTTTAATATGTAGAACTAACTCCTGTGCCTCGTATCCACTGAATTGTATGTCAGATGTATAACGTAAATCATCCTGCATATCGAATTCTAACACCTGAAATTCCATTGCTATTGAAAAGAGCTGCTGGACGTCTGGGTGCTGCTCTCTCACCTTGGACAATAATGTTTGATAGGGATATTTCTGATGCCGTAACATCTGCCTTTGCTGTTTCGCGATCTCTTGACAATGGCTAACAAAATCCAAATCAGGATTTATCAAATGGCGAAACGGGAGCGTGCTTGCAAACATCCCAAATGAATGTTTATCACGAGCATTTGAGCGATTGCTAATAATATGTCCTACGGTAACATCTTTCTTACCCGTGATCCGGTAGAGGTATAAGTAGAAGGTACCTAGAAAAAATACATTAGGGCTGATCCCATATGTATCACAAAAGCATTCAATTTGATTACGAAGATCATGTTGTATGAACAGGCTATGTCGTCCACTAGCGATATTGCGAGACAACTCATCTTGATCACTAAGACTTACTAATTCTGGAGCCTTTTCGAACTGACTACTCCAATAGGCCTCATCCAATGAAAAGCGCCTAGACTCTAGATATTCCCTTTCTCTATCGAGCATCTCTATATAGGAAGGCTTTACTTGCTTCTCCCGCTCTTCCCCTTTGGCTAGCTGCTGATAGCAAGCAACGATTTCTTTAATGGCATATAGCATGGCTACACCATCAGCGATCAGATGACTGAATTTCATATAGAGAATTGTCTCGGTATCTGTTTTTTGTAATATGGAAAAGTAATACAATGGCCCTTGCGAGAAGGAAAAAGGCTGTTTCGTGGTTTGACTAAGCCATTCTTGAATTGCCTGCTCTCTCTGTTCATGAAAACGAAAATCAATTATGGGTATACTTGGATGGGTGTCTTCGGAAATCATTTGCATGGGAAACTTATTTGTATCGGATTGGCTGAAGATCGTTGTGAGGCGAATTGAGTCATTTTCACTAATAAAATGATGAATTGCTTTAATCAAAAAATCATGTTGTAGGCTTGAAGAAAAAGCAAACGAAGTAGCTAGATTCGTTGCCCCTACATTTGGATAGATATTTTCCACAAACCAAATTCGCTTTTGGGCATTGGTCAATGGATAGGACGGAACTGCTTCTACGTGCATAAATGCTGCCCTCCCATATGTAAAATTTTAACGACACGACACAAAAACTTACCTCCACATAAAAAAGAAGCATTGTATAAAAACTTATCCTTTATACAACGAACTATAGATAACTATTTAGTAAGTAACACATGGCGAAAAGATTTTTAGGCATTCCTCCTGTAGTCATAAAAGATAGATTTTTAGGTATATATTTATTATTTAACCAATACTTTACTAAATTATCCTAATTCCGCCTTGAAATGTCAATCAAATCTGAATATTTTTATTACATATAAATTTTAAAGAAATAAAAGGATTGAATACCAATTTATAGAAATGAATATATGTTTCTACATTTCATTCAAGGAGAGGGTTCAAATGAAAAAAAGTCTTGCCGCTCTGATGGTCAGCACACTTTTAGCCAGCATGTATTTTTCTCCAGCTTATGCTGCAACAAAAGCAACAGGAGTTGACTCCAAATCGATTACAAATGTAAAATCATTGGATGCAACGGTTTCCGATCCGAATCGATTCAACGGTTTACGTGTTAAGGTAGTCGATGAACCTACCGTATTTCTTATTATGGATGGAAAGAAAAGAGGAATTGTTAGCGAGGCCGTGTACTTCAGATTATTCCGTTCATGGGATGGCATTCAATCATTCTTATCACTTGATGGCATCCCTGATGGACCCGTTATTAACGAAAATACACAATTGATCAAATATCAAAACAACCCAACGGTATATTTAATAGATCATGAGAACGGAAGAACTGTGAAACGCGGCTTTGTTAGCGAGGCGGCATTTAACAAATACAGCTTTGATTGGAACAAAATAATTACGCTTCCCGATTCCTTGCAAAATACCATTCCTGATGGTACTCCAATCACCCATTAAAAGTTACGTTTAATAGCCTGAAAAACACCTCTTACCGTAGTTGCTTGTCTTTCCTGTGTGACGGACTGCCACCTTTAAGAGGTGTTTTTATGTTATGTAACAGATTGGGACACAGCCATTTAGTCTCTTTTGAGTATCGTAAGAAATCCCTTACTTCTGCCCTTCGCCTACAAGCAAAGCATCACCCCAAAATACCCCCTGGTTCTCTAAAAGCTCTCCAGCTAAAATACGTTCACCTACTACCTATTTTTTAATACGTACTTTATCTTCCCTTTATAAAATGAATGGATGTTTAAAACAAGTGATGACAAAATTAACACATTTTAAGTGATTGAAATCACGACATAAATTTAAAATTATTCATATTCTTAATCCAGATACAAAATTTTAAACTTTATGGAGGCATTCATATGGAACATACATTTACCGAGTCTTCTATTATTGGTGAGATTGTAACAAAATTTCCAAAGGCAAGCGACCTTTTCAAATTATATAAAATAGATTTTTGCTGCGGTGGTAATAGACCCCTTATTGACGCTATTCAAGAAAGAAATTTATTGGCTGATGAGGTGATAACAAAATTAAACACCCTGTATCATGATACAAAGCTTTTAAATGAATCTGTAATTGATTGGACAACTGCCTCGTATAGCGAATTAATTGACTATATTGTGAATAAACATCATCGTTACTTAAATGAAGAGTTGCCACAGTTAAGCCCTTATGTAACAAAAGTGCTACGCGTTCATGGATCGCAACAACCACATTTAGCTCGAATTCATACGTTATTTCATGAGTTAAAAACAGAATTGGAACAGCATTTAATAAAAGAGGAGACTGAGGATTTCCCATTGATTTTAGCATTTGAGCAGCATGCAACAGATGAAAATTATACAAAACTCTGCAAGGTAGTGGAAGAATTGGAGAATGAGCATAGCCACGCCGGCAATATTATCAAAGAGCTTCGTACCATTACAAATGACTTTACCCCACCAGAAGGAGCTTGCGGTACTTATCGTCTGGTCTACCAACGCCTTGAGGCACTTGAAGCCGATTTATTCCAGCATATCCATCTAGAAAATAATGTGTTGTTCCCACGTGCAATAGCACGAACCTAAGCCTCTTCCTAAGAAATGGGACATGAGTAAAAAGTCACTCATATCCCATTTCTTCTATATTTTATGGGTTGAGTATAAGATTTCAGGAAGCATGCAATGTCCCAATTTGCAAATACAATGGCAAAACCCTCTAACCTTCCTTCTAGACCATCTTTTGCTACATGTAGCCATTGATATTATATAGAAAGAATATGCCTAGATTGGGTAAGGAGTTGTCTATATGAAAGAAGATTTAATTCAGAAGCATGTGCGAAGTATCCCCCTTTTTAACGAACTTTTGGATGAAGAGCTTCAAACTATAGTGGATATTTCTCAGGTTCGAACGTATAAAGCAAGGTCTTTTGTATTTTTACAGGGTGATTCACTTGATCGTATATTTTTTATCCATTCGGGTAAGGTGAAAATTCAAAAAACAGATAAAACCGGAAGAGAACAGATTGTTTCTGTACTCCAAGCTGGAGAAATGTTTCCGCATGCGGGATTCTTCCAAAAAGGTACTTTCCCAGCAAATGCCGAGATACTAGAGCTTGCAGAATTAGTTGTTATACCAATCGTTGATTTTGAGAATGTTTTACTTCAGTATCCTCGATTATGTATTACATTGTTTAAAACTCTAGAAGAAAAGATTGTGGATCTCCAGAATAGATTAGAGGAAAAAATTCTTCATGATACCTATGAACAAATTATTATGCTATTGCTTCGCTTATGTAAATCAAATGGCATCCAGATTCAGGATAAATACAAAATAACGACTCAATTTACGAATCGTGAACTCGCGAGTATGATTGGCACTTCTCGGGAAACAATTAACCGCACAATTAATCGATTAAAAAGAAAAAAGCTGATTGATATTGATGAAAACGGATTCTTTATTCTGACTCCAGAAAGATTGCAGGAAGAAATCGCATAATGGAAACCTCTCCCGCCTAATCTTTCAAAATAAGAAGTTCATCATTCAAGTTTGATTAGCTGCATCTTTTCATAGCCTAAGTGCTATCCCCTATCAGCTTCCTTACACAAATTCTAGTAAAGCCTTCAAAAAGTTTGTGATTTCACTCACAAACTTTTCATTCTCTCTATGCTACACTTTCATTGAGAATTACTATCACTTATTGTTAAAAGTGAGCAAACTGGCAAATTGATGGTTTTAGGTAAATAGATCGCGTTGGTTCTTTATCAAATGATAAGCACAAGCAAATAGTAAAGGAGAATTCCTATGAGTGAAATAATTAATAATCGTGAACAAAAAAGCATGAACTCATTTGAAAGGCAAGCTATCTTAAAAAAAATTATAAAAAATCTCCATCAAGGGAAAAGTGTAGAAGATGTGAAGGCTCAATTTGAAGAAGCTGTTGGGAATATTACGGTTGCAGAAATTTCTCAATTAGAACAAGCTCTCATGGAGGAAGAAGGAATTCCAGTTGAAGAGGTACAGCGCTTATGCTCGGTTCATGCTGCCATTTTTAAAGGTTCCATTGAGGAAATCCATAGATCAGACAAACCAGAAGACCAACCTGGCCATCCGATTCATACCTTTAAGCTTGAGAATAAAGAAATAAATCATCTTGTGAACTTCAAACTGAAGCAGCATTATGAGCATTTTGAAAAAGAAGATAAGAAAGAAAACGTCTATTTGCTTATGGAAGATTTAAATCTGTTGCTGGATATCGATAAACATTACAGCCGAAAAGAGAATTTACTTTTCCCTTTCTTAGAGAAGTATGGCATTTATGGGCCAACAAAAGTCATGTGGGGCGTCGATGATGGTATTCGCAATAGCATTAAAAATGTTAAACAAAAATTAACAAACTACAATGGAGACAAAAAAGCAGTCTTAGATGGCCTTTCTTTTGTTATCCGCGAAGTCAATGAAATGATTTTTAAAGAGGAAAATATCTTATTTCCTATGGCATTACAAAATCTTACGGAAGACGAATGGATTAAAATTGCTCATGAAAGTGATGAGATTGGCTTTTGCTTGACAAGTCCTGCCGGTGTATGGAAGCCTGAAAGACAAGCTATCGCACAACAGTCTATATCTGAAGGTTTTATTCGTATGGAAACAGGCATTCTCTCTTTAAAGCAATTAGAGATGCTCATGAATCACTTGCCCGTGGATATTACATTCATTGATCAGGATGATGTGGTACGTTACTTCTCCCATGGAAAAGAGCGGATTTTTGCTCGCACGAAAGCAGTAATAGGCAGAACAGTTCAAAACTGCCATCCTCCGAAAAGTGTTCATATCGTTGAAAAACTCTTAGAAGATTTTAAAGCTGGTAATAAAGATTGTGAAGATTTCTGGATTAAGTTTCAGGACAAATATGTATACATTCGCTATTTCGCTATAAGAAGTGAAGATGGTGAATATATGGGCACCCTTGAGTTTACACAAAATATTAGTCCTATTCAAGAAATTGAAGGCGAAAAACGAATACTCTCCTAAGCTTGGGATTGTCATGAATTACCTTGACCGTTTTCGAAGGAGGTTGAATCCTAGCCTGTATAGCGATTCAACCTCCCTCAGCGGTTCAGGCTATTGACTCATTCTTAGGCAATTAAAAATAAATAGTGGTTCGAGTTTGTGAGAGCTTTTTTATGATCATATTCTATATTTTTGAACGCGTTATTGCTCCAGAAAATAATGAGGATTCCCGATTTAGTAGCTATGGTACCTCTCTTATGGGCTTGTAACCAGACTACTTTTAAAGATTATCTTTACTTCATTTAAATTTAGTTTACATAACAATTATTACGTTAATTTGAACTTTACCTACCTCCTATGGTCTTCTGAATACTTTCGCTTTACATGCGGAAATAACGTTCAAACTTATTTTATGCGCAACAGAATCCTGCCCAATACGAAATAAAAGAATAGTTTATTCCATATCTCTTTCTTCAATTTAATCAGTGTCTTTTAATCCCCAAATGCAAATATTATTTCCGCTTCACAAGCTAGTTTTCCATCAACTGTAGCAATACCTTTGCCTTTCCCAATAGCACCTTTTAATCGAGTAATCTCAATCTCTAGACGAATCTGGTCTCCAGGTTTTACTTGATGTTTAAAACGACAATGATCTATACCGGCTAAAAGCCCTAAGCGCCCTTTATTTTCTTCCTTTGTCAGCATCACAATGGCTCCTACCTGAGCTAATGCCTCTATAATTAACACACCTGGCATAATCGGATCATTCGGAAAATGTCCTGTAAAAAATTCCTCATTCGCTGTAACATTTTTTATACCAACTGCTCTCTTCCCTTTTTCTAACTCCAATATCCTATCCACTAAAAGAAATGGATAACGATGTCTAATAACATCCATAATCTGTTGAGTATCTACCATCATTATTCCCCCTGAATAATTGCCGATTATCACAATTTTATCACTTCATACTAATAGTTAGTACTATAAAATGGTAGCTCTCACCTACTCTCGCTAATGATTTTAGACCGTTCCATAGTAATTTTTGATTGCTGTATAACAAATCTACCTTATCACAAAAAAGAAATGAATGTTTGGTCAGCACTTATTTGTGAAAATGCTTAAAATACCCAATGGTAGTAGGGATGGTTTTTCATTCGTGGAAAGTTATTTATAAAGATTCTCCTTGAATACTGTTTCTTAATTAGCATTCAGCAAATCAAATTAATTATATTGCATTATAGCCAACACGGGGCATGAAGCTAGTTTGACCTGTTTCAACAATTTGAACCTAATCGAAAGGTTGTAATCCTCCCCTCGGACCTTCTTCTTGGAATGGAGTTTTTTTTATCTAGGACCGGGCGGCTCCGGAACGAAAGGTTGCCCTCTTAGTTTAAATGTAGCAAATGATTTGGGTACATAAATCCCTGTCAATAACACCCTTTTTCACAAAAATAAAAGAGCAGTCGTAATCTGCTCTTTATTCGGTGCAACTTCCCTGATGTTACTTAAATGAGGGTGGGATCTCTAAGTGAACCGTTGATTCTCCTATCAAGATTGAATTTCATTTGTAGTATAAGCCTCAGCAAAACCATAAAATGTCCATTTTCATCCAGAGTGTAAACCTTATCCATATATCCTTGTGAAACAAAAAACATAAAGAGATATTTAATATTTCTTTTTATAATTACCTAAAGCAAGCAAAGGCCAAATGTACCGGTAGCTGTGGTAGTGAAAGTAAAAACCGCCGGGTAATCCTCCTCCTGTCGGATAGGATAGCGTCCAGTCCTGATTTTTTTCGGAATCAATTAAAAATTGAATTCCACGTTCAATCGCCGGAATTGGCTTTTGGAACACTGAAATGAGGGCATCCACTCCCCACGCGGTTTGAGAAGGTGTACTGGCACCTAAAGAAACATATGTTTTAACAATATCGCTCTTACATGACTCTCCCCACCCCCCGTCTTCATTCTGGATTTTTAATAACCACTGTACAGCTTTCTGAATTGCAGGATGTTCAGAAGAGACTCCGACAGCCATTAGGCCGGTAATAGCGGCCCATGTGCCGTAAATGTAAGAAATGCCCCATCGCCCGTACCAAGAGCCATTGGCTTCTTGATTGCTTAGAAGCCACTTCACCCCCTTTTGAATCTGGGGATGGCCGATGGTAAATCCTGCATTGTTGCCGAGAAACTCCAAAGTCCTACCTGTTAAATCTGCCGTAGAAGGGTCTGTACTAACTGCGTCTGCCGCATCGAAGGGAAGCCAATTTCCTATTCTTTTATCCGTATTTTTCTCAAATGCCGGCCAGCCTCCATCGGCATTTTGCATCGATAACAGCCAATTGAGACCTCGATCCCATGAATGGTGGAAGGTCGGGTCTGTTTCTCTTAAATTGCCTATTGCTCTTAATGCAGCCGTTGTGTCATCGACGTCGGGATTGATAGTATTGATATCGGAAAAACCCCATCCCCCTGGTAAAACAAAAGGATTTTTCATCATCCAATCACCATATTTATGATGCTGGCGAGAGAGTAAATAGCGGCCAGCGCTTTGAATTGTAGGCTCAGATGCAGAAACCCCGGTTCCTTGCATAGCATGAGCCAATAAAGCGGTATTCCAGACCGTTGATGTCGCAATCTGAATATGTAAATGTCCATTGGTCAGGCAAGTCATTGCTTTCAGCCCTGAAATCGCACGGGTGATCACTGGATGATTGGCCGAATATCCAAGGGATAGTAGAGCGAATATCATAAGAAACGTGGAAGTGAAATAGCTGTACAAGGTTCCATCCGGTTCAATTCTTTCCAGTATATAGCGTTCAGCCTGACGTAGCGCCATATTATGGATTTGCGACGGAAGGTAAGGAAGATTCTTGAAACCATCCAAGATTGTGTTAAGAAACGCACGGTATTGATGGGATCGTTGATTTGTCAGATAGGGATGGTTGCCCAATGCTGTTGGAAGGTCGTTTTTTCGAAGATCGGACATGTCTGGTGTTCTTTTTGTTTTCATTACGAACTTGCGGTCTGCAACGACCAATATGGGTGCGATGTGTACTCTAGCATATCCGACAAAATCGAAAAAATTGATGGGGAGCCAGTGCGGCAGCAGGATGATTTCAACCGGGATTTGAAAGTATCCCGACCAAGGATACTGCCCTGTCAAGGCAAGAAGGAGTTTTGTTAGCATACTTGCCTCCGAAATTCCGCCTTTGGTTAATATAAACTTCTTTGCTAATTGCATGTGCTCATCCGTTTTCCGGCTGTACCCTGAAAAAAGCAAGGCATAGTATGCTTCAATGGTTGCAGACAAATTTCCTTCCTCTTCATCATGAAACAGCTTCCAGGCTCCGTTTTTCTCCTGCCTTATAGTAATGCGATCAGCCAAACTTCTAATTAACTCCTCGTCATCAATCATCAAGGTCCGTAATAGGATTATCATATATGCATCGGTTAGTGGTCCGCTTTCCAAACAATAACGCCAGGCGCCGTCAACTGATTGAGCTTTTTGCAATAGATGGATTATGCGTTTAATTTCTAATTCAGCTTTTTCTTTCATATTTCAAACATACCTTTCTAAAACCCAAGTGTAATGCCTATATCCACTCTATTCACTTTTAGACAAAGGGTTCTTTACAAGGGAGAGGAAAAAGTATGGGAATCCGGATTCTGAAGAAGAATTTTGACTGGTTTAAACAAAGTCAATTTCCGCCTCTTCTTAAAATAAACAAAAAATTGAAGAAGAGATTGAAAGAAGTCAACAAGCCTCTCATGAAAGAAGCGGAATTACCCGAACAAGATCAAATATTGATTCGTCAAATTAAAGAATCCACACGCCAGCTAAACTTGAACAATGTAACGCGGACTACGGCGTATTTTGACTACTATCGAAAACATCCAGAGATACACTGGGCCTTGTTGGGTCACATGGTGTCGCGAAATGGCGGCTGGAATATGACGGATTTGAAGGGAGAGCTTCTGTCCAAATTACTTTCCGACGCGGAACAGAACGATTATTTCCTGTTTCTGGAGCGCGGCAATTGGTTGATTTTCCAAGATGTCTATCCTCAATTACTGCTGTATGAGGAAAGTTTGAAAAGAGAGACGAGCTTGTTCTATCTGCTTTCTTTTTTTCATGTATCCATCTTTATGGAGGTTATGTGGGATCATTTCTGGAAGAATGGAGACCGCTATCTTCTGGCGATTGCCCTAGTCATCAACGAGCAGAGCTATCTGGAAAAAAGGGTGATACAGAATCCCCATTATCAAAAAACGGTTCTGGAAACGAAAGAGTTCAAAGTTCAGGATTTATTGAGTTTAAATCAAATTCTTTTCCCATGTTGTAACATTATGAACAGGGTTCCCGGTCAGGTACCTGACCTTATCGGACAAACGCTTCATCATTTTGCTTCCCTTCAAGAACGCATATTATTGGGTAAACGATTATATTCAGTGCTTTTTGGCTCTTCTGAAATTCTACAGGGCGTAATAAACTGGGCGGCAGATCATCCACATACGGGTTCCCGTAAAGATTACTGGCCCCATCTGTTTAACGACGTAAACGAATCTGTGCCATCTACGCCTAGAACTCCCTATAAGAGGCGAACGGATGATTGTCAATTGAAAGCTGGAGCTAATCGATTATTCAGCCCAAAATTACAGTACGCTTGGAAAAATATAGAGCATGGTGAAGCGGAAATCGAGGATTGGTTTGAGGATTGGAAAATCTTAACCTACTTTATCAATCAAGAAAAAAACGTAAATGGGGAGATCTATCATAAATACTGTAAAACACTGGAGAAAATCGAACTTGCGGTCATGGCCAAAACAGCCATCTTTTAGAGAGAAACTTAAATCTTATGTTCCAACAATGATATTTGTTTCTTGGTTGGGAACTTATCTGGATCTCATCTTCGTGGAGAAGCAATTGTATTCTTTTCCAGTGCGGCCGTTTTCCGATATTTTTAAAATCAATATTATGTTTACTCTGTGTATATTGCCGATTGTTACAGCTATCTTTCTGCATTGCTTGCAGTCGATGAACTCATGGCAAAGAAAGGGACTCATCCTGTTTTCCGGCATAATAGCGGCAGGAATTGAACAGATATCGGAACAACTGGGATTGTTTGCCCACAGCAGCGAATGGCAGCATTTTTATTCCTTTTTCGGTTATATCTTATTTATGTGGCTTGTTTGGAAATTTCATCTATGGATCATTCATTTATCAGAAGAAGCCCCTTAACAATATTTTTTCAAAAAAAAGGAACCAATGAGTTGAAAGCTTTCTCGATTTTGGTACCGTTTGGATACTGGACATGTACGGTATCCCCTGCTGTGGATGTATCGTAGGTGCCTATAGAAACAAGGATATAAATACCCCTGCCATTAATTAATATAATAGTAGGGGTATTTATGTAACTCATTTATAATAAAACTGGCAACAGATGGAGTTTATTCCTTTGAATATAACGAATAATTTGATGAAAATAATTTTAGATATCAATCCATGCTAGTGGTTAAAGTGAAGCTTACCAATGCACTAGAATCTCCACTAGCATCATAATCTTACGAATAATCAAAATTATCGAGTATCGTTTCTAATACAATTGAAGAATGATACGAAAATATAGCATCAAAATGGTGAAGATTTTCTTTTAAACAAATGGGGCAGTTTAGTTGAAGATAAGGAACTAGGATTAGTAAATAGCTTTGACAGAAAATTCATTTTGAATTATAGTAAGTACTACACTAACTACTAAAGGAGTTATCATGGAAGAACTTTACAAAGAACTTCAGAAATGGGGCTTTTCGCAATATGAATGTAAAGCATATATCGGACTTTTAAAAAATTACCCCATAACAGGATATGAAATAAGTAAAAGATCAGGTGTACCTCGTTCAACGATCTATGAAGTATTGGCAAAATTAATAGATAAAGGTGCGGTTTATGTAGTACCTTCTGACCCTGTGACCTATGCACCCTTACCGGCAAAAGAATTAATCCGCCGATTGCGTAATAACTTCGAAAATTCTATGGATTATCTTGAAAAGAATTTATCTGCTTTAGAAAGTGAACAGGAAGTAGATGTCATTCGACGCATCAGCAGTGATGAATATGTTGATGCCGAAATGATTGACATGATAGATAAAGCAGAAGAAGAACTATGGTTGTCTATTTGGGAACCACAGGTCTCTTGTATAAAAAGTGCTATAGATAGGCGTGTAAATGATGAAATCCATGTTTTTTCTATTCTTTTTGGAGCACCTGAGATTCAGCTTGGTGTAACTACTCACCACAATTACATGGCTCCAGAAGTAGCTGAGGAACGTA
Organism: Brevibacillus sp. 7WMA2; assembly: GCF_010748895.1. Lineage (NCBI taxonomy): Bacteria > Bacillati > Bacillota > Bacilli > Caryophanales > Paenibacillaceae > Brevibacillus > Brevibacillus sp. 7WMA2. The sequence goes on along the minus strand of NZ_CP048799.1, from coordinate 1,103,993 downwards.
TGAATGGTCGATTAACGATTGTTGCGCGCGACAATAAAGAAGTATTAATTGCAAATTTTTCTCCAAATACACCTGCATGGGCGATAAAAACAGAAGATCCAGCACTTGTATTGATCGCAATGGAATACATTAGGCATGACATTATGTTTTCAGAATTAGTTAAAGAAATTGGTCCAGAGAAAACAGAAGCTCTCTGGAAAAACGACCCTAACCTATTTCATGTTGTTACTGGAAAACGGTTCAAATAACTTGAACCGTATTTTCTTTCATTTTTTCATAGTAGTTAGTGTGTTAGCTTCTAATTTCCAAAAATAAGGAGGGAATGAAATGAGCCTATCGAACGTCCAAATGAATTCGTCTCAGAGGTATGAAGATAGCTTTATCAAAGGAGTAAAAGATTGTATCCCTACATTACTGGGTTATTTAAGTATCGGAATAGCTGCTGGTGTTATTCAAAAGGCTGCAGGACTTAGCATAGCTGAGATAGCTCTGATCAGTTTAATTCTCTATGCTGGCTCAGCTCAGTTTATTGCTGCAGGAATGATGGCAACAGGTAGTTCTCTTACTGCCATTATTATTACTATTTTATTTGTAAATCTTCGTCATATTTTACTTAGTGCAGCCCTAGCACCTTATTTTCGGCATCTTTCTCCACTTAGGAACATGCTAGTAGGTTCTCTCCTCACCGATGAGACATTCGGTGTCGCTATTAGTGAGACTGCGAAAAAAAACCAAATCAGTGAAAAATGGATGCATGGTCTCAACATAACAGCTTATCTAAATTGGTTTGTTGCTAATTTAGCAGGAGCATTTTTGGCGCAATGGATTTCAAATCCTGAAAAATTCGGTCTAGAATTTGCCTTGCCAGCCATGTTTATTGGAATTCTGATACTAACAATGTTAGGACGAAGTAAAATCAAACTTGATATAGTTGTCGCAATTATAGCAGTTGTCATTGCTGTGGGAAGTACTTTCTTGTTGTCCAGCAGTATGGGTGTTATTGTTGCTACAATTATTGCTTCAACTATAGGAATGGTGGTGGAAAAATGGAAATAAGATGGGAAGTTTTTTTGATTATTCTAGGGTCAGCTTTTGTAACGTTCATTCCAAGGGTCGTTCCCCTTATGGTACTAAGTCGTTTCGAATTACCAGAATGGGGAATGCGATGGTTAAATTATGTCCCCATTTCTGTTATAGCTGCTTTGATTGGTCAAGAGATATTTATACATGATGGAAAGATTGCATCCCTTACAAATAACATTGAATTTTTAGCAGCCATACCGACTTTTTATATTGCGATAAAAACACGTAGTTTACTGGGAACCGTACTGGGAGGTATTATTTCCATTATAATTTTACGCTTTTTGTTTCAAATCTAAATACTTTATTTGGGCAAGTGCTATGCATATTTCGTTCCCACAGATAAATACATGCCCAATAATGATCGAAATGGTCAGCCAGCAAGACTAGGGATTCGTCCATCTAGAAGAAGTCCTGCTCTCCACAAAGGTTTAAGCAGGACCATCCTCTTTTACATTCTACCTACAAATTCTTGGCTATATGCGGCTTGCTGTAATGGCTCGTTCCGCCGCCGCCAACCAATACTCGTCCGCCCTTGTTGAAAATGAGCAGCTTGCTCGAACCGTTAGTTAACAAGACGGTCACTTTCGCCCGATTGGCTGTTGCAATATAGATCACGTAGCCGCTTTTTGACACAATGGTTCTCCATTTCCGGTCGAACTCGGATCTGGCGACACGGTTGGAATAGACTTGGTTCTCGACTTTGCGGGTTGCTGTTTTTTTGAGCATGCAGAATGTCACCTCCCGTCAGTATCATCATATGCATGCCCTGCTGATTGGAATGGACAATTATCAAGGCTTGGCAAGCCTGTTTTGTTTGCATTGACTCTAAAACCGGATTATGATAACAGTAAACACAGCACTACCGAAGCCGTACATCACAAAGGAGTGAATTAAATGGCAAAGAGCAGCGCACGCAAGCACCGGGATAAAATGATCCGCGAAGGGAAACGGAATCCCGAACTTAACAGGAGCATTTTTGCCCTTGTCGATATGACCCAGCGTCGAACGAAAACAAAAGCGGAAAAATTGAAACAGAAAAAGCATAAAAGACCGTTATCCTTTCAAAGTGATGATGGTCTTTTTTCTGCGGTTTGATCTACGCAATCCGCTCTACTAATCTTGTAGCTAACGCCACCAAGTTAAAAATCACTTTTTAAATATTCTGGCGATGAAAGGTGACGCTAGGCGGAAGGCACATACCAATAAACAAGAACCTCAACACAATGATTAGCCGTATCGTGAGGAAATTCTTTAGCTCCTCTTATTTTTGGGTTGCTGAAAAATTATTTTTTATTGGTTGGGTATAATCCCAACTTATCAATCTAATATTGTATTTTTTAATCAATTCATCTTCTTGTATACTACCATTCGCACCACTTCCATCTTGATACTGTTCTGAAAACGAAGCATTTGGAAAACCATGTTCATATCCGTTACCACGTTCATAATCACCCATATAATACCAAGCCAGTCTTGGTTCATAATATACTACTTAGCTTAATGTTTTTTTGTTATGAAATGGCTATTCCTGGAGCACCTTCCGCAATGAATAAAAGTGCACGCAGATAAATCAAGCAAAAGACAGAAAAAATCCATTTTTGGATAACGGTTATTTCAGGCCGTATTTCTAAGAATGGATTTTTTCTGTCCTATTTGTTACTGTAATTGTTCTGTGAACAAAGCTATCGTTTATTCCTTCAAAGTCTATAACATCTCGATAGCCAAATGATTCACCCTATCAAATTAAACTCTATCTTTTCTAAGTCATAAAAGTGCATGTATGACCTATATTTTCTTGCGTTACTCTTGCAGATATTCAATAAATTTCTACCTTCATAGTTGTAGGATTTAATGGAAGAATGCAATTTCTTCCAAGGGAAGTTTTTCGCTTATCAATTCTTGACTAATCCTTTTAAAATTTACTGAGTCACCCTTTTGAATCTTAGCTAGATTTTCTCCAACAATCTATATGTCATTAATATCTGCTTTTGCGTATAGTTCTCTTCGTCTAATCAAAGTATCTAGAGACATGTTCGATTTTTGGTACTCGATTGCCCATTCTTGTCCGTTCTTAAATGGTATATCCCAGACCAGCTCAGAGTATAAAAAACGCCAAATCGGATATGTTCGGGGCTAACATATATTTTTGCGAAATGTTAGTGGGCCCCCTACCATTAGCCAAATCCTATTTATATATTCCCTCATAATATAAACAAGCTAAAGCAATATTAAATTGGTTTAAAGGAGTGAGAACGAAGTGTCTCTAAAGAAATTTGTAGATGCATTACCTATTCCTCCTGTTATTGAACCAAAAGGTAAACGTGATGGCATACCTTTTTATGAGGTAAAGATGAGGCAAATCCAACAAAAACTACATCGAGATCTACCGCCGACTACCGTTTGGGGCTATAACGATATGTACCCAGGTCCGACATTTGATGTTCGCAGGAATCGTCCCATTCTTGTGAAGTGGGAAAATAAACTACCTTATCAACACCTTCTGCCAGTAGATACGACCGTTCATGGTGCCGATCCTAGTCAACCTTCTGTCAGAACGGTGACCCACTTGCATGGGGGGCGTGTTCGCCCGGAAAATGACGGATATCCAGAAGCCTGGTTTACCAAAAACTACGAAAACGTCGGCAGCAAATTCTTGCATGAAGTTTACTACTATCCGAATTGTCAGCGTCCGACTACTCTCTGGTATCATGATCATGCCCTTGGGATCACTCGATTAAATGTGTATGCCGGGTTAGCAGGGTTTTATCTTATTCGAGACCAGAAAGAGGAAAAACTGAATCTCCCGCGAGGAAAATATGAAATTCCCTTAGTGATCCAGGATCGTTCCTTCTATCCTGACGGTCAGCTCTTCTATCCATCCCAGCCCGGCCAAGAACCACCACCTGCACCACAGCCACCTCCTCCAACCGATCCAGACCTCCCGAATCCATCGGTTGTTCCGGAATTTTTCGGAAATACGATTCTCGTCAATGGAAAAGTGTGGCCCTATCTTGAAGTCCAACCGCGAAAATACCGATTTCGAATCCTCAATGGTTCCAATTCCCGTTTTTACCGTATGCGATTGAGTTCAGGTCAAGATTTCATCCAAATCGGTACGGATGGTGGGTTATTGAAAAAACCTGTACCGATTTCTGAAATTATACTGGCTCCGGCAGAACGAGCAGATGTAATCGTCGATTTCTCCAGACATAAAGGGGAGAATATCATACTGACAAATGATGCACCAGCACCTTTTCCTGATGGAACTCCTCCGTCACCAGACATTTCGCAAATTATGGAATTTCGCGTTAAACAAAAAGGTTCCAAGAAGGATAACAGTAAAGTTCCCAAAAGACTAAGTTGCTTGGAGAAACTTGATCCTAAAGATGCTATAACTGTCCGAAAAAACTTTTTAGTTGAAAGTACCGATCAATTTGGACGACCGTTGCTCTTACTCAATAACATGAGGTGGTTCGATTTAATTACAGAAACACCATATAATGGAACAATCGAAATTTGGGAACTTTATAATGTAACCCCTGATACCCATCCGATTCATTTGCATCTGATTCAATTCCAGATTCTCAATCGAGCACCAATTACCGTGGATGAAAATGGGAATATCATTGATGTAGGAAAAGCAAAGGAACCTGATCCGAATGAAATGGGTTGGAAAGATACGGTACGTGCAAACCCTGGTGAAGTTACCCGTATCATTGCACGTTTTGGGCCGTTTACCGGAACTTATGTTTGGCATTGCCATATCCTTGAACATGAAGATCATGATATGATGCGACCATACGAAGTACTCAAAAACCATGATTTTGATCCATGCACCCCTATTCGAGGTGTATGTCGGGACGATTCATTCACCCAATGTTGTCATAAAGACGATGAAAACTGTAAATGTAAAGAACGCGACCCTAAAAAATAAAAAAAGATATTGGCTCCCCTCCAGATAGACAGGTTGATTAGTAGGAATCATTCATCTTTGAACTGGTATATGTTTGCTCCAAATGATCGCATATAGAGCTTCTTTATCCCCTACCTTGGATAGCAATAAAGCAGGTTACTCCTTAGCGTAGTGAATACCGGCTTTATTGCTGTTCAAAATACCTTAGCGTAGGAAAAAAACGGCTTTTTGCATAAGCAAACGTCCTAGCAGTAGGATTTCTTTTCGCACCGGTCATGCTTTTTCCATACTTTCTATAATCAAAATCACTGCATTTTTTTCTATTCCTCTTGAAAAAGACAAGGAGTAGGAACAACCATCCTTTATCCAAGTGGCGAGGTTGATAAGCGAGTTACTTCCCTTGAGTGTTACCTCAATATCGCCAATTTTTTCAACATCGTTTTCTTCATAGGATGTATAGTCACCACTGATATCCTCTGCTCCCTTTGCTACTCTATATGTGATTTTTTTACTTCCGTCAGAATAAATAATTTGTGCTAGTTTTCCTGAAATAACGGAAAAGTTATCTATTTGATACCCAGTTGGGAGTTTTCCCGGTACAAACAGTTCAAAGGGAACAGCTTTTTTAAGCTCGTCAATCCCTTTCATATTCTCAATCGGGCTAGTAACGAAAACCCGATTCGTTCCCGTTTGGGCGCTCATTCCCTTCTCATTGTCTGCATGTGGAGATGTTTGAATCTGTTTATTGCCCCCGTTGTTATTTATCAATGATGGATAAATGGCCATAGCACCAAGTACAACGGCACAACAGGCAGCAATAGTGCTCGCTGGCCTGATCCATTTGAGATACTGTTGTTTTTTTATCACGGTACTCGCTTCTCTTTTGCGTGACAAATTACTTAGAATTCTTTCCTCCATTTGAGGAGTAACTTCGATTTTTTCCATTGCGGAACGATATTTATTCTTCAAAATCATATGCTCCTTTCAGATTTTTTTTGAGCATATCTCTTGCCCTATACAGAAGGGAACGTACCGTAGATTCTTTCTTTTGGAGAAGAGAAGATATTTCAAATGTGGAATAACCCTCGTAATAATAGAGGTGGACGACTTCGCGGTACTTTACCGGCAGGGTATGAACTGCTTCCAACACGTCTGATTCTTTTTCCGTAATACTTTCTATTTGAAGATTTTCGGGAATTGCAATGGTTTTAAACCATGAAGATTTTAGTTTATTTTTACATAGGTTGATAGCGACGCGCATCAGCCAAGCTTTTTCATGTTCAGGACTGGAAAAAGCAGGCTTATTCCTCATCAAACTGAGCAAAGTATCCTGCAGAACATCCTCTGCATCAGAAAGATTATGTAAATACGAATAAGACAATCTTACTATCGTATTGCCGTAGAATTTCAATGCGTGTGCGACTGTCTCATCCGTACACAATGAAACATCTGGCACCTTGCTTACACTCCTTTCGCCTACAAGTATAAAATCTATGGAATCTAAGAAAGGAGCAAAGAGTATCACCCAAAGCTCCTTTCTCATTAGATAAACTTATTATTTGATCCCGTCAATGATTGTTGATAGTGTTTTCTCATTGACAGGTACGTCAAAGGATAGAGAGAAGCTTGTTCCGTCCTTTGTCCATGTAGCAAGATTGATACTGTCACCTATACCTTTTACAGTAATTTGGGTATTTCCAACAGGAATCGTTTTAACTTTATCATAAACATTATAATCACCGCTGATATCAGCATTTCCCTTGGCAGTGCGGTATGTAATTTGATTGTCACCATTCAAATAGGAAATTTTGGCCAGATTGTTACTTATCACGATAATCTCTTTCATTTGATAACCATCAGGCAGGGTTGCAGGTACCGCGAACGTAAATCCTACCTCTTTTCGAGCTTCATCCAACGTGCTGTAGTTTACCAAAGGGTTGGGTAGTCCGATGGAATCTGGTTTTTTCGGTTTCACCGAGTCGTTTGATATGTTGATAACACGATCTTTTATACTAACACAATTCGGATCAGTCAATAATACCTTGTAGAGGTCAACAGGCACATAGATTGATCCTTCAATGATTGCCGGAGCCACACCCAAGCTTAGAGGTGCTGTCATTCCGATCGCTTTGCTGCTGTATGCAAAATAGGTAGCATTACCCATGCTTAAATCGGTTTGCATGGTACCATTATCCATATGGATGGTTTGCTTCTGTTCATCCAACGTCAAGGTGAATCCAAGTGCTTCTGACGTAATTTTGAGCGGAACCATAATTTGGTCTTCCATTACAACAATTTTTTCAGTTCCAAGCCCCACCATCTTGTTATTGATTGTAAGAGTATACTGCGCTATAGGAGATATCTGCTTCACTACAGAAGTGTGTTTCGGAGAGAATACATTGCTTGGCTCAGCGGCAAAAGCAGGAACTGACATCATTGTTGCAGCACATAAACCGACAAGTATTTTTTTCATTTTTAAAACAGTCCTTTCTTTGTATGAATTGTTTTGAATGTGAACTTCTATCCTAAATACAAATGAGCAGTGAAAAATGTTGCAAGCTGAAAAAAATTATTTAGAGTTTTAATTATGAACTCAACTTTCGCATCATTAAATTCGGTGCAACCTCTTGAGACTCATGGGAAATAACGCGAAAATTCCGCGATTGACAAAGAACTCCCTTTCTTGTTTGATATCTTGGAAGTGACGAGCAACCATGCAAAAAAAACGGGTTGTACCCCTATGCTTCAAACATCAATATTAGAAGAAATATTTTTAAAATACCTCCTACATTAAAAAACACATAAGAAAAAGATCTTATGTGTTACGTGGTATTTCCATCATTCATAAGTAAGGATATTTTTATTTGCACAAAATATAATATATTATAGCTGTTTCTTATAACAATAAATATAAATAATGTATTAATACAATAGGATAACTTATGTAAATAATGATAGCTATAACACGGTTTATCGAGATTTTCTTGCGCATAAACAGATAAAATAATAGATTCACAGGATAACCTAACAATCCATGGTTACAACTGACATACTAACAAGCTTTTTGACATATTCACAGTTTGATCTCCACAAAAATCTGAAATAAAAAAATCATATCTATAAAATAAGGATTTTTGGTCAATGATAGTGAATCCTTCAAAGCCAAGTTTGTTTAGATACTCATATTTTGATTTCCCCTCTTTAAAATCTGGAAGAGAATTAAAAGACATAGCAAAGCTATGGTATCTATCAATTCCCTTGGCGTTTTCTGTCATTTTTTCAAGGGAAACATTGGGTAAGATACCACGAAAATAGGCTGATATTGCATCAGGTGTGTTTAATTCTAGTTCTAGTGAGTTTAAACTGCTCGCCAAATAACGCACTGCTTCGTCATAAATGGAGCGGGCTAGATAACGAACAGTACGCTTTTGTTTAAGTATTTCTTCTTCTTCTGCTTTCGGATAAGAAGTCGCACGAATAGAATATTTTTTTAACAGTAGAAATTCGGACTCCTTTACTAAACTGTGAATAAAACCTTTAGCGGTCGCTAGTATTCCTTGGTAGGTTTCTGGAGAGAGATTTTTTACTATACCGTAGCATGTAAAAGTGTCTTCAAGAAGGCTTCTTTCACGTTCGATCGTATAAAATTGGGTAAGCATTTTTGGAACAAAGTTAAAAACTACAAATTCTTTTTTTGACTCAACAGATTTATGTACTTGTACATCTACAATTCCAAATAGCTTAGCATTTATCTAACGAATTACTAACGAAAAGCGTTCATTATCAAGAGGTAATTTACGCAAATGGTATTGTTTACGTGAGAAAAATGTTTCTTTTTCCATTACAACAGTCGCATTCCGAGAAGAACTTTGAATAGATAATTGGAGAGCAGCTTTTAAAATGATACGTTTAGCGTTAACTTTTAGCCTTTTAAATTCAGGACTATCGAAAAAGAAAAACGGTTTACAATAACGATCCCCGCGTTCCCATTCAAGGTTGTCGCTTGCCAGCTCGAATCGGATTAGATCCGGATTATAATGAAAGCACGAAACAGCATATTAAAGAATTTCTGCTAACATCATTTGTATTTGAAATGACAGATACTTATGATAGCCTACGATTGTCAACATTCAATGTGTAGTCCCTATTCAAAGGGTCAGATTAGCACACAACCAGAAGCATTAATAGAAAGATAGTTCAATAGATATTTATGATGTAAAATTTATCTAATATACTATTTAGGGGAGGGATATTTTATGGAACACGAATTAAAAGAGCTAATTAAAAAGTGTGACCTTGCAATAAAGCAAGAAGATTTTGATACATTGATGAATTACTATACAGATGATGCAATTTTAGTTGTAAAACCTGGAATGATTGCACGAGGCAAAGAGGAAATCAAAAAAGCATTTATTGCAATTGCAAAATACTTTAATAACAGTATTGTACCAACACAAGGGGAAATGATTATTTTAGAAACAGGAGATACCGCTTTAGTTTTATCCCAAACGCTACTTGATGCTGATAAAGAGGATTCGGAATTTTCAATGGATAGAAGGGCAACATATGTGTTTAAGAAAAATCGACAAGGCGAATGGCTTTGTGCAATTGATAACTCATATGGTACAGAATTAATTAATAAAGAGACTTTAAAAGGATTGTGAGATTTTGAACTTAAACTATCTGCAAGAATAAGGGAAACCTTCGATAAATAGGTTTCCCTTAATTATTTATATAAATTTCAATAGTAAAGTTTAACAGAGCCATTTTATTAATAAGTACCTTTACTACTTCTTTCGTTTATTCCTATCCATACCACTAGAAAAGTATTTAATCCTAGAGCATCATACCGGGTGCCTTACAAAATCTAACGCTTATTTCCCATCCAAATGATGGATTCCTTGTTGTGAGTTTATATTGGTTCCATCTGAGGGATCAGTATAGTTCATTCGCTTATCAACTACGATATCAATACCATTTACTTGATCTATAATTCTTTGGAATCCCTCAAAATCCACCAAAACATAGTGGTAAATTGGTATCCCTAATAAATCTTGTAAAGTCTTTTTCAATAAATCAGATCCCGTAGTTGTGATATCTTTTTTCTTGTTCCCCTTAATACGGGCGATTTCTACTCTAGCATAACGGAGTTAACTTTATAGAACACTCATATCCTGTATTTTTCCTTTGTATCACGTGGAATAGAGATCATTGTGATTTTCTTATCTTTAGGATTAAGGACTATAACCATAATGACATCTGTATTCAAGCTACTCCCCTTCTTTCTAGTGCCCTTTCCTACAATGACAATAGAAATTGGTTTTGCAAATTGTAGCAGTATCTGTAAGAGGTAACAGACGCTCCTACTAATCATACTTGTTTCAATCTTGAGTGTACCCCTGCAGTCATTGGTGTTCTAGTAAGCATGTCAATCGCAAATGCTGCTGCGGTTGGAATCAAAATCGAAGCAGCAACTATTCCACCAATTAATCGTTTTTTCATGTTACTTTGCTCCTTATTTGTCGCAAATATTGAGCATAGGATCGTTCTATTTGTTTGGAAATGGCTGGAGGGCACTCCATCGTTTCTGCTTCTTTGTTTAGATGTTCACGGATTTTGCGTTCAATAGTCATTGATCTTTTCCATCCTTTCCGTGGGGAGATCCCTTAAGTTTTTTCGAAGCGTCTGGAGGCCAGCATAATATCTGGACTTGACTGTACCCAACGGAATATCGAGCAAAGTCCCAATTTCTACAAGAGTATAGTCGTGAAAAAAGCGGAAGATAACACTGTCCGCTGTTTGTCGGTTAGTTTTCGTATTGACTGCGATATCTCCTGGTTCATCCCATCCATCAACGTAGTATGTTGATCCCAATAAGACTCTTCCCGAGTGAAAATACGAATGCGTTCAAAAATTCGGAATTTCTTCCAACTCTTGACCCGAAATCTCTGCACTTGATGGATTACCAAGCCGTGTAGCCAGAATTGGAAAGGACGGTTCGTATCGTAGTTAGCAAGTGAGGTCCACATTTGCATATAGATCTCATTCATGACATCTCCCGATCCTGCTGATGATCCACCAGAAAGGAGACTGTCCGGTAGACGTTAAGTGCAAGAGGCTATCGGTGAATTAAGTGAAGAACTTGATTGGCGCATATTATGAATGCAGAAGCAGAGAAAATACAGTTTACTCTAGATACTTTGGATACAGATACACACCCTTGTAGACGCAGCTAAAGAAAAGCCACTGCAACAGGCTTTTTTTGCTGGTAGGAATTCGGAAATAGAAGAAGAAGCTCCTACGTGTTTCTTGCGAAATTCTGCAAAACACGCTAGTGAAGTGATATATAAGGGTGAAAAATATGTATACGTGGAGGAGCGAAATATCACCAAAAAAAGTCCTATACATAAATTAACTTAACTAAATTTACATGTTGGGAGATGAATTTCTATGCAAGAACCTACACAGCTACTGAATCAACAACCGTTTATCGGGTGCTATCCTTCGTTGATCTCTTCAGAAGCTTGTCAATCCTTGATTAATTTAGCAAGTGGCCAGTTAACACCGGCAACCGTTGTCGGTCAATCCGGGTTAGAAGTTTCTCATGTAAGGATTTCAGAATTGGCTTGGTTTTGCCATAATTACAATGAAGTTGTACAAAGCATATGTAAGCAAATCGCAGAAATTGTTGAGCAACCAATTCACTACGCGGAAAAATTACAAGTTGCTCATTATGGAGCAGGCGGGAAATTTGAGGCTCATTTGGATTGTTATGATTCGCAAGAAGCAAACAAAACATTTCTCGAGCATTCAGGTCAACGGTTATATACTGCGATCCTTTATTTGAATGATGTTGTGTCTGGAGGAGAAACATATTTTCCGAATTTAAAAATCGAAGTTTCTCCTACAACTGGAACGTTATTAGTTTTTGAAAACTGCCAACCAGATACATCCATTCCTGACCTACGATCGTTACATGGATCAAAAATTTTACAGAGTGGGGAAAAGTGGATTGGTACACTTTGGTTTTGTGAGCGACCACAATATCAAGTATAAACCTTTCTTATATTAAATCTAGAAGTGAGAGTATTCTTGCGTTATGTTAAAATCAAGAAAAGACGATCGCTTTAAACTAGTTCCATAGACTAGACACTTAGAAAAAAGGTGTTTAGTCTATGGAGAGTACTGCAAAAGCCTTGTATTTTGAGAAGGGCTCTTCGGTGAAGGGGGCCTCATAGGTGTACATTAAAAATGCAGCGCGTATCCGGTTAGGACGCGGGCTGCATTTTACTTATTAGCTTTGTCATTCGTTTGGCATTCACTACAAACGCTGTTAGCACTGACTGTATTCGCATTCGAATAAGACCGTGGTATCTAGCCCGGTCCATTCCGCGAAACCTTTCGTTTCGGCATTCTTATGTTCAATGATCGAGCGGCGTCTTTGCCATGTCGACTCAGGTACTCAAAGCCGTTGTTCGTCAATGCATCGAAAAGGGCTTATCAAATCCAAGACGTTGCTCATGGATTCCACACACACCCTTGCAGACGCAGTTACTGAAAAGCCACTGAACGCCGCCAATTTAAGCGTATGACGCGTTACCAATGTGAATTGCTTAACGTCTCACGTTCAGGCTATTACAACTATTTAAAAGCCGCAGATGCCCGCAAAGAGAGGGCTCGACTTGATGCAGAGGCTGGAGAATTAATCAAGAGTGCTTTTGGCCGAAGGGGTTTGGCTACCAGCCACCTTTCTTTCGTATCTGCTTATTTTAGCAGTTCAAGCTGGGACTCCAGAAGCTTGATTCGTGGATCTTGCTTAGCGATGATCTCTTCGTGTGACATCTCTCGTTTAAGCGGCCGTCCTACGGTTTCTTTTCGGGAATCCGTGAGGCCAATAATTCCTTCCCTCTCATAAGTCTTCTTCCAACGGTCCGCACTTTGCTCCACACGCTTCATTCTCAGAGAGATCTTTGAACCCTTGGGCTTCAAAGATCTCCTCTGGGCGTCTTGCCTTCTTTACGTGATAGAGATACATATTCTGGCCGGGAGGGCTGGATCAGGCGGTCTTCTAATTTTTTTGTACGTTGGCTGATATAAAAAAACAAAACCCCGTAAAATTGGGGCTTTGTCAACAATCTGAGCCAATCAATTTGATTGATAAGCTATTATCTATTAATTATCTAGCTAATACCTAACCCTGCACTCGCATAACCAGCAACAACTGTTCCAATATCCAAACCATCTGTCTCAGCAGTAAATACGATTAATATACGGGTTCCTGCTGTCACAGGGATATTTGGTAATGCTGTAGTTACATTAGAGATAGTACCTATACTAACTATTCCAGGTCCTAAGGTTGGAGCTAACGCAACAGAAGTAACTTGGTTAAAGATATTATCTGGTGTTGGGGACGTGTACACCCGAGCAGTAATAGTAATAACACCTAATAACGTAAGAGCTGCTGTTGTACTAAAATATGCCGATATTGAATTCAGAGTACCATCTCGTGGCATGGAGAATGATTCGTTTACAAGTAAACCCGGTCCACCTTCAAGGTCAATTGTACCCCCTAAGACAGTAACCACTGTGCCATTAGTACCAAATCCAATAAGCCCTTGAGTTCCAGCTGTCCCAAACAAAGCTGATACTAACAGAACTGGTGTACCTGATGCAAATGGGATAATAACATCTCTTCCCGCTGCTCCCGTGGCTCCCGGGGCTCCCGGGGCTCCAGGAGCACCAGGGATTCCAGGAGGACCAGGATTACCTACTCCGGTTGGACCAGTCGCGCCGGTTACTCCTGCTCCCGTAGCTCCCGTAGCTCCCGTAGCTCCTGTGGCTCCCGTAGCTCCTGTGGCTCCTGTGGCTCCCGTAGCTCCCGTAGCTCCTGTGGCTCCCGTAGCTCCCGTAGCTCCTGTGGCTCCCGTAGCTCCTGTGGCTCCCGTAGCTCCCGTAGCTCCTGTGGCTCCTGTGGCTCCCGTAGCTCCCGTAGCTCCTGTGGCTCCCGTAGCTCCTGTGGCTCCCGTAGCTCCCGTAGCTCCTGTGGCTCCCGTAGCTCCTGTGGCTCCCGTAGCTCCTGTGGCTCCCGTAGCTCCCGTAGCTCCTGTGGCTCCTGTGGCTCCCGTAGCTCCTGTGGCTCCCGTAGCTCCTGTGGCTCCCGTAGCTCCTGTGGCTCCTGTGGCTCCTGTGGCTCCCGTAGCTCCTGTGGCTCCTGTGGCTCCCGTAGCTCCTGTGGCTCCTGTGGCTCCCGTAGCTCCCGTGGTTCCCGTAGCTCCCGTAGCTCCTGTGGCTCCTGTGGCTCCCGTAACTCCTGTGGCTCCCGTAACTCCTGTGGCTCCTGTGGCTCCTGTGGCCCCCTGAGGACCTTGAACCCCTCTTACATTAACTTTTTGGCACACATTAACTTTTTGCTTCGAATTGCATTTACAATGTCTAAGCCCACACTTTTTACATCTCTTCCTTGGGATCAATTTCCTAACCTCCCTCTTTAATTCACTTTTTACATCTCTTCCTTGGAATCAATTTCCTAACCTCCCTCCCGAATTAAAGTTATGTATTATATTAAATAAGCAATAAATGAGTAAAGGTATTTATCTAACATTGCTATAAAATGGTTGGATGCTCCTCTTTGTGATAAAGGCATAATGTTACTACTATCCGGAATTTGACGGTATCCGCTGTTCCTCGGTTGACGAAAATACTGACCAACTCAACTTAAAAGAAACTGGATGGATAACGCCACCGAATCAAGGTCGAATCATCCGCTGCAACATCGGTTGGCTTGTTCCCTTGAATCACGTGCTTCATACTTTCCGCTGTGTAAGGTTTGTAGAGGACTAGGATGATCAGGCAATTGATGCTGAATGCTCTGTAACACGATTATAAATTTCCTCAGGAATTAATCTGAACATTGTAATTTTTATTTTTCATAACATAAAGTAGATGGAACAAAAAAACATGAAGAAGAAAAATGGAATTGGTTATCATTCGTCTTTACAAATAAGTAAATGGAATGATGAGACGGTGGAAGAACATGTTATCGAACCATATTCCATTATTGGCAGCTCATCTATTTACTTCAGGAATGAAATCATGGGATGGAATGAAAGACATGATGACTGAATGAATCCTGTATCACATTAAAAATATATGGACCTAACGATTCATTGGTGGATATAAAACCAAAAAAACCCCGTGTCGATCTATAAGTCCAAACTCACCCTGTTGTCTGTACTTTTTCATCCACTTTTTTAAGCGATCTTTGTCCTGAATTTCCAAATGCTCTACAATTTGTTTGTACGTCCAGCTTTCCTCAATGTGTAAACAAATGGCTTCCATTTTCAATGATTCTGGATAACTTTTACATTTTTGTCCTTTAACCGCCATAAAAAATTACACCCCCTAAGTGATATTATCCCCTTTTAGTAGACAGTAAGAAGCAAGGCCCCTTACTGTATTAACTAGGAGAGGAATTTTCTATGGGGAAAATTAGAAAAACGTATTCAAAGGATTTTAAATTAAAAGCCGTACAGCTCTATTTGAGTGGTGAACAAGGGTATAAAACACTAACAAGGGATCTCGGCATAAGTGATCCTTCTATTTTAAGAGGATGGGTTGATCATTATGGAAAGGAAGGTATACAGGGACTAGATGAAAAACGTGGGAGAACAAAAAATCCTCTTAGAGGAAAACCACTAACAAGGCCAGAGAGTATGGAGGAAGAGATAGTTCGATTACGTGCAGAGAACGAATTCTAAAAAAAGTGGCTAGGTCTAGAAAAGAGGCGAAACCGAAAGATAAACGCTGTTTTTTCGAGCTTATTAAAGAATTGTCTAAAAAGTACTCTATTACATTATTGTGTAAAATTACGAAAGTATCTCGTAGTGGCTTTTACAAGTGGATTTCTCGTGAGAAACACCCTACCACAAAACAATTGGGAAATGAAAAATTAAGAGGAATGATCATGGGTTGTTATCTCCGAAAACAAGCTGAATCGAAGTTTTTGTGCCTCACGGGCAAATGAGAAGCATCCTCTCTAAATTCAACCCGCGCTCCTGTGTGGGAGCGATAATGCGGATAACACTAAGGTCATTAATACTGTTAAGTTTCAATCCACGCTCCTACGTAAGGAGCAATACTATCCAGAAAAAACTAGTATACTAGAAGGTTTCATAATCTACTATTACAATCCACAATAAAAACTGGAATATTTTAGCATTTGTACCTTAATTCAAGTGCTATCACCTCCCAAAGGATAAATTCGTCATTTATCCTTTGGGAGGCTTTGATGGAAAAAGGCCCCGCTATTTTGTCCCTGCCCCTCCAGACGAACAGTTTCTATACTATTTATTGGCCATCATGTCAAAAAGCAAGTTAGATGGAAAGTGAGCGAGATCATACTCTTAAAAACGCTAATCGCTGTAAACAGAAACAAGCATCCGATTTTGGGGTTCGGACACTTACATATTGCTTATATTTCTTAATTTATAGACCTGATAAGACGCTTTCCGAGCTAGTGCGTTAGATGATTTAGCAGAATGCCACAGCTCTTTCATTTCATAGCATATCCACCGGCTGGGAGTCCTTTCGAGAAGCGATTCCCCGTTTTCCTTACGTAATAACGGGTATATTCGGGCTTGTGGTCAGATCTCTCCGCGTGCTATTTACCTGGTACGAATCTACCTGCACCGATGGGAGGAAGTTCAACTCCCTAAGGAAAGAGTACCATATTTTTGCGACAGCAGGTTGTCAGCAAACAAACGTTCTTTTTAATAATTTTCTCGTTTTGCTGTTTTCTCATAAATATCAAATCTCTTTTTTGTTAATTGTTTAATTGTTGATCTCATGACATAATTAGGAAAAAAACAGATGATTATTGGAGGTTATTATATATGAGCGGAATTGGTCCAACTTATTTCCTTTTAGGTCTAATCGTTCTAGTATTAGCGTTCCTTATAACAAGACTGCTCTTAAAAAACAGAAATAGAAAATAAGTATCCTAAGGAGATAAGGTGATTCAATAAGAATTGCCTTAATTATTTCTATGGTTCGTTCTAAGTTTCAATCCGCGCTCTCGTGTAAGGAGCGATTTATCACCAGTTTGAGAGGTTTACCAATGTAAAAAGGCGTTGGAGATGAATAAATCATCATGTGTGGAAAATCAATGTCATAAATTGCACCATATATCTTTAGCACTCGTCTACGAGGATTATTTCTTCCCTTCCGATAGCTTTCTATATAATGAAGCTATAGATACATTTGTAATTTCACAAATTTGATTTACAGTCTTACCCTCCTTCTTTATATAGCTTTACTGTATAATTCATACCTGTGTGATTTCTATGATATTTCTTTAACCTGCCTTTAAACTTTCTTTCTTAGCCAGATCAATCCCTTCACGTTGACGCATACGAATAAGATCTCGCTCTAATTGGTTAACACCAGCCATTACCGTAATGAAAAATTGGCTCTATGGATTATCCTCTGATAAATCTACCATGTAGATTTTAAAGGGATTTTGTCATCCCATATCCACGTATCAGAAGTAATTCAATTCTTAGCGAAACCGTCAAAAGGTTGGTGCACAAATATAAAACCAGCAGCAATCTAGGACCGAAAAAACTCTTAGACTGCCACTGGCTTATTGAATATTCGCTGATTTCCATAAATGTGATTCTAATTCTTGTAGTGTTATACGCTGATTCCCTGACCATGTTGTAAAACCTACTCTTATTAAAGGCAAGATTTAAATAAATAGTCTATCCAAGCTATAAAAAAGGTTGTTCCATATCCACCGTTCCAATAAAGCTTCTAACCAATTCGAAGCCTGACGCTCCCAATAATACTATACTATACCAATCAATTTATCATTAACAAATAACCACAAACGGTTATCTTGTTGTACAGAAGACGATTTCTTTTCTTCAAGAAAAACATCGTATGTTAAAAGGGGAGTCACAGAGTTGCTGCTCTATACCGTCACATCATTCACATAAAATGGAATTAAACTGATCAGCTATGGGGTTTCTATGGTTCGTTTCTGGATAGATCGGTATAAAGATGCCAGTTGCTTCTATAAACTAACCAATAAACCATCCTGATAATAGCCACAAAGAACTTTTAGCATGCTTTAAGGGTATCTTCATTTTTCTCATCTCACGGAATATAACAACCGTTCGTGTAACTAACTTCTGAGACTGATACTTTACTTTTCCGTTTGTAAAACCAGCTTCTTTGGCAAGCTCTTCAAGAGCTTCAGGCACTAAGCAACGCTGGAGTTCTTGAGAAAAAAGCTGTAGCTCGTCTAAGATTTCTATAAAAAACGCCATCCTCTCCTATGAATCTACGGAAAGAATAGCGTATTTTTCGTTTTAGGGGTACTAAATTATTTTAAGTTGAGGCGTTGTGGTGGGACCCAAATATAGAATTTAAATCCCTCATTTACTAATAAGGGCTTCGGACACGATCTGAGTAATTTTATCTGCACCGATGTTAAATGTTGTTTCGAAAGGAACATTCCACTCTTTACAAAGTTTTTTTACTTGTTTCATTAGGATATGTCCTAACCTAGCCAAAAGCAAGATAACAACATCGGCTTTTTTGACACAAGATTCAATGGATGCTATTGAATCTTTATCATCAACCGATAAAAAAATGCCCCCTCTCGATTCAATTTTTTCTTTATAGTGCACCTTATTAGGATCGTTTCCAACAATAAGTACGTGCTTTCCTTCTAAATTTAATTCAACTGATTTTAGATCTTTAGTAAATTGAATGTCCTTTTTTTTTTGAAATTTGTTACTCTTCTGGTCTATTTCTAAATGCTCAACTCGATGGATATATGTTATTCTACACAATTCTGGCTTTTCATCAGGAAATGCAATATCAATAATATCCCCTTCGCTTAGAGGTGGTTTAATTCTCGATATTTCAAAATCAGGTATGCGAATAGATTGTGGAACCCCATCGATTCGTATATCTAAATCGGTTTCTAAGCTTTTTCGAACAACCAAAAGTGATCCATCCGATTCAATCGGACAATATTTATATTCAACCCGATCGATTGGAATTACAATATCTGCTTTTTTAGCAAGTTCATAATGATATTTTTTAAAATGATGAAAAGAGGCCACCTCAGTCGCATAAACATAATCGTGGTGTTCAAGCCCCAATCTTCTTACGATTCCCTCTGGAACAATTGCATCAATTTTTGGAAGATATCCTCCTAAAATTTTTCGTTCAAAGAGATACATTGGCTTTTCAATTGTTTCTATCTGATTATCAATATTTTCGAATAAAGATGATTCAGAAGAATTAATAGTATCCTCTTGTTTCACATCCCCTAATTTGTCTGGTTTATTAGTGATTAGTATTTCCGCATCTGTAGAAATCGATCTCTTTTCTCCACCTTCATCTAAATGATTACTCCAATTAGACATGTTTTTCTTTTTTGTTTCGATTAATTGTTCTACTGATTTTAATACTTCAAAATAGGAATCAAATAAATCTTTATTTTTAGATAAATGTTCTGGCATTGTATCTTCTAATGTCTTAATCATATCATCTTTGATTCTTTGAAGGACCTCATCTAGCCTTAGCACGTCCTCTCCCCTTTTCCATATTTATACAATAATGATAGCATCTATGTATGTCTATATACAACTTAAAATTCCCCACACTCATCTCTCCTTTGACCCACATTATCTCCTGGTGTTAACTAATAATAAAGTCATTTTAATGACTACTTCTGTTCTCTCTTCTGTAATTGGCTACTCTTTTATTCCATAGCAATTTACTTCCACATACACTATGTCTTTCTCAAGGTTAAATCTTAGCTATACAATCAGGAATATCATTTAAATAGACTATAATAAATAGAGGATAGATAGTTTCGTATGATACTATTTATCTCTATTTTTTACATAATAGAAACATTAATCAGACAAAACAAAACCTCAAATACCTTGATTCATCCAAGTAGGGCAGATATTCATCGAGCCACAAATCCGAATTATCATCGTAGAGTAGCTTGAGTTCTGGTATTGCTTTCAAGAGTTCCGCTATTACAGTGGTGTACACCATTTCATTCGCCACGGATAAAATTTCCTTTCCAAACAAACCTGCCCTTTAGTTGAACAGACTGTCTGAGAAAATGCTGGCAGCCTGCTGTCATTGTGCTCTCGTGTCCCGTTAGCTCAATGATCTGAAGAAATTGTTTCACTCAAGCTATTCCTCAGAAATCTCTACGCACTATCTAAACCCAATTTGACGCAGAAATTAGGCATTCACCTTGCCTAGGGCGAATATCTTAATGGGGAAGTACATTTTTTAAAATTGAGGTGATACACTTGGGATACTTCGTTACTGTGGAACCGGGCGTAAAAGTATTTATAGAGGACATCAATCCGAAGGGAAATAAAACGATACTTTTTATTCATGGATGGCCGCTAAACCATAACCAGTTCGAATATCAGTTCAATTTCCTTCCTAAGCTCGGATATCGTTGTATCGGAATAGACTGGAGAGGATACGGCAATTCGGATAAACCATTCGACGGTTACGGTTTTGACAGATTAGCAGATGATCTTCGTATGGTCATCGAAGCGTTACAGCTAAAAAACATAACACTGGCAGGACACTCTACCGGAGGCGCGATCTCGATTCGTTATATGGCTCGTTACAAAGGGTACGGGGTATCTAAACTCGTCCTGATCGACGCTGCGTCTCCATCAAGCGTTCCAAAAGAATTTACGAATAAAATAATCGAAGAAACAAACAATGACCGTCCGAAAATGCTGCAAAACCAAACGGGGATTTTTTTCTTTCAGTACATTTCTGAACCGAAATCCGAATGGTTCTTTCTAATGGGTTTACAAGCTGCGAATTGGTCGACTTCCGCCATTATGGTCACGCTAAGAGACGAGAATGTTTACAATGATCTTGGACAGATCGATGTGCCCACATTAATTATTCATGGAATTCATGATAAAGTCGTTCCGTTTACCCAAGCTCAGGAAACAAATAAGCTGATTAAAAATTCGCGATTAGTTCCATTCCAATACAGCGGCCATTGCCCTTTTTTGGAGGAGCGTGATAGATTCAACCAACTATTATCTTCTTTTGCATAACGCCTCTGATTAGCCGCACCATCTCTCCCCATAAATATAATCCGATATGCCGGGACCAATTTCCGTAGCTAATTAATATAGCTCCCTCTTCTTTGTTCTCATTACACGATTATAAGTCAAATGTAATATTCTGTAAAAAGCAAGAGAATGTATTCTACTTACATATCCCTATTTAAGAAAATAAGCTACTTAACATATTAGTCATGTACAATATGTCAAGCAGCTTATTTTAATCGATTCTATAAAGTTAGGTCTTGATAAATATCATATCTAACATTACCAACCATTTTCGAAACAGAATATATTTTCATTTGACTTTCATCATTACGGCAATAATAAAGATTCCAATAATTCCCCTTCTTGCACCTCTCTGTCTAACCACAATGCTTCGTTTTCTCGCTTGAGGATTACAGGCATCCGATCATGTATGTTCCATAAACGTCTGTTTTTAGAACTTGTTAATTGAATGTATTTCATTGAAAAATTACAGTTGATTATAAAACCAATATCCGATATATTGGTTTTATGAAAAAAAATATTATTAAACCCATTAAACGTATGTCATTTAGAGATGAAGTATATCTAACTTTGAAAAAAGCAATCGTTACATTAGAGATGCAACCGGAGCAACGCTTAAATGACCAAGAGTTAGCAGAAGAATTCGGAATTAGCCGTACTCCGGTTAGAGAAGCTTTAAAACGTCTTGAAGATGAAGGACTTGTTGAATCTATTCCTGGTTCAGTAACTCGTGTTGCACCATTAAATCTTGAGGAGGCGAAACACGCATTTACTGTAGTAGCAGCTTTACATTCATTAGCTGCTCGTTTAGCAGTACCATTACTCGAAGAGGCAGATATTCAAGAATTAGAGTTCAGTAATAAAGCCTTACTACTATCTATTGAGAAAAAAGATATTATAAAAGCAATTGAAGCTGATGAGTTATTCCACAATGTTTTTTTAGATGTGGCGGGAAATCCTGAAATCATTCGTGCGTTAGAACGAAGTATATTTAAGATTCAACGCCTCGAAATTTCTCAGTTCACTTCTATAAATGGTTTAAAATCAGTAGAACAACATCAGCAAATTATAGAAGCGTGCAAAAATAAAGATAAAGAAACAACAGCACATCTTGTAGAACAAAACTGGTTAAGTCTGGGGAAATTGCTGACTTATGAGACAGATTGAGGTGAGAAATTTGCGCCCTATTTTTTTAGGTATATGTGCTGCTTTCTTTTTTGCTTTCACATTTATATTGAATCGAGCAATGGAATTATCAGGTGGTAGCTGGATATGGAGTGCCTCATTAAGGTTTATTTTCATGCTTCCATTCCTTTTACTTCTTGTTATGAGTAGGAAAAAATTAAAAGTATTATTACAAGTTATGAGAGAGGATTTAAGAGCATGGTTTTTATGGAGTTTCGTAGGTTTTGGTCTATTTTATGCTCCATTATGCTTTGCCGCTGCACATGCACCAGGATGGATAATTGCTGGGACATGGCAAATTACTATTATATCAGGATCTTTGTTAGCTCCTCTTTTTATTCAAGCCATTCAAACACCAGATGGAATTCTTAAGAAAAGAGGAAAAATCCCAATGAAGGGTATGGGAATGTCATTGATTATTCTTCTTGGTATTTTCCTTATGCAAATGGAACAAGCAAAATCGCTTGACGTAAAAGATATTTTGTTAGGTATTATCCCTGTTATTGTGGCTTCTTTTGCTTACCCGCTCGGTAATCGTAAGATGATGGAGGTTTGTGGAGATCGTTTGGATGCTTATCAACGTGTACTTGGAATGACATTAGCTAGCTTACCATTCTGGTTTTTACTATCCTTGTATGGTCTTTTTACAACAGGAGTACCTAGTAAAGAACAAGCTATGCAATCTATCTTAGTTGCTATTTGTTCAGGTGTAATTGCAACTATTTTATTTTTTAAAGCAACTGATATAGTTAAAGGAGATATGCAAAAATTAGCTACTGTGGAAGCGACACAATCCATGGAGGTACTGTTTGCTGTTATCGGAGAATTAGTTTTATTACATTCTTCATTTCCTTCTATTTTATCTTGGTGCGGTATGTTTGTAATAATGTTAGGAATGATAGCACATAGTTATGTTTCCCATAAGGGTGAAGTGGCACATAACCAAAATAGTAGTGCCTAAATAATTCTTTAAAATGTATATTTAATATAGGTAATTTTATTACTTTTTGAAACATGTAGTACTATAAGTTTCATGTCAAAAAATGATTGATTAAGTAAAAGAATATAAACAACAGCCGATGCCCTTGAAGTGACACCCAAAAGTTAGACACGTTATTTCATTAGGTAGCTTTCTTGGGCATGGGCCCGGTATTGTACCGGGCTCATGCCTTGCCTTTATTCTTTTATGATTATAGTACTAGCGGGTAAACTAGGTATGACCGTACGACTCCGATTACCAGACAAGTCGTAGCAACCATGACTCAAAAACTTGAAGCAAACTCCCAGCGATTTTTTATTAAAGAAGCAAAACAATTCTTTCCTTGAGCTATCTGACTCAATGATGACGTATGTTAGATAGCCTGTCCATCTTTTTTAATAAATTAAGTTGTTTCATATATTCTTACTTCCTACTTATACAATGAATTCTGAATTTTATAATATCAAAAATACAAAAAAAGACCGCTTATAACGGTCAATTAGTTGTATATTCTAATTCTTGAATGCAGTATTCTAGTCGATCAATATATTCTTGAATCCTATCATCTTCATAGACTTCTAATGCATCAATAATATCATCAAGAACACTGTATTTTTCTTCTAAGGACTTTCTTTTGGAATTAGATAATTTATTCATATAATCTTCTAAGTCTATCTTAAAATCTTCTAATAAATCCCTCGCGTCTTCGATACCGCAGTTTTCAACTAATGATTGTAAAAAATTAGACTCTACTTCTTTCCTTTCATTAGCTTCTAATTGCTCAAGTTTTTTAACTACCGTTTCATAACGCTCAATATCTTCTTGAAGGTCTTGAATTGCATCTTCAATTAAATCGATTACCTCGTTTATTCTTTCTTTCCGTTCTTTTTTATTCTTAACCCCTTCATTTGTGTAAAGATCATGCCTTATCAATCCAATTAGATGGAAATAAAGCCCAATCAATCCAAAGATTACACTTGTTAATAGCCCATAATTCTTAAATAGTCTAGTATAGCCAAATACCGTCCATAAAATAGCCATAATCACTGATAAGGATACACAGAATATAATATGATAGCACGATCTATAAAATTTGATTCCATAGTAAACCAGCATACAACTAGCAAGTATAATCATAATATTATATGCTGTATAGTTCCAAGTGTAATAGATTGCAAGGAACAAAAGAAATAGAATTTCGAATATTATGCACTGACGAATATTATCGGCTTTACGTTCAAAATGATATCCTATCCAAAAATACTTTTTATGCCTGCTGAATCTCCTACCCTCATTAAACCTCTTCCACATTTCTTTTATTTCCCACATAGCTCCCCCTATAGATGTTGGTAGAATTTATGTATTATCAAAGATTTATTCTACTATAGTGGAAGGAACACTGCATACCCTTATCTACCTTATCTACCCGCTTGAAAATTTGTAATGATTCTTTGTGGTTCATCTTCAGTTAAAAAAAATAATCTACAATGAGTAATTTTCTGTGTTATATTTCAATTTAATTACTATATCTTTTTTCTTTTTATACCAAGACTTTGAAGGAAGGCAAATTAACTTATACATTCCAAGTAAACGAATGATGATATTATTACGATAATCATTATCTACCCAACCAGATATACCGTTCCTTTTTCTTCTTAAATTGTGTAAGACTACTTTATTAACTGAAGCTTCCACGTTTATTCTACTTTCATATTGTGCCATAATTCATGCAATTCTTCGTTACTCAAGCCAATTTAATTGGGAAAATTTCCTTGAACCCGGCAACTTCCGGTACTCTAAGCAAGTTAACTTCATCATTTAATATTAAATATCAGGTTAACCTAGTTAACTAAGTTAACCACTCAAAAATAAAGATCTTCATCTAGATACTGGAGAAAGCAAACATCCCGCTGTTGCCAGAATACACAACATACCCTATCCATTGTAGTAAGGAGGAATCGTAATATATGAAAATTATTTTTTAAAAGGCTTTAGTTTTCATTGCTTGATCAGTTTTTTATGGAAATGTTTCTACCAAACTCCACTATAAGTGAGAGGCATATGAAAGGAGTGTTTTTTATAAAGAAATTCATATGATTCTGATAAACATACCTCCGTTGAAGCCGTACTTCAAGCCGGTCATATTCCTGCTGGAATCGAGCAATTTTTCAAGGGAAGTCCAATGAAAATTAGGAAGAGATGGATCGACAAGTCCGATGTATATATCCTGATTCTCGGAGGATTCTATGGTTTAACGCTTCCTGATGAATCCAAGAGCTATACGCATTGGGAATATGAGTATGCCGGAGAAGCGGGCAAGCCTAGATTTACTTATGTTGTCACGTATGCAGCAAGAGACAATTTGTATGGCTGGGTTTCCGGCAAGGATGTCTCGGACGTTCAAAAGCTGTTGGAAGAGAATGCAAGATTAAAGGCGGAGTTGGAGAAAAAGAATGAAAGAGGGGCTGGCACAACCAGCCCTGACTTCAACCAAGTCAGGGCCGATGGCTATCATATATTCTCTTGCTTTAATGCATCAATAATATTTTCCTTTTTTACTTTCGCGCCGGAATAAACAATCGCGGAACTGACAATGACAAATACGGCGACAATGACAGACAGAATGCTCATCCAAGGGAGGGTGAACCCGTAGCTGAATTTGTTCGAAAATGCTCTATAGGTCAGATACATCACGACGAAACTAATGGGAAGCCCGAACAACAGCGATTTGACCCCATAAAAAATACTTTCATAGTTCATCATTTTCGCAAAGCCTTTTGGCGTCAGGCCTACGGATTTCAGCATTGCAAATTCTCGTTTGCGAAGAGACACCCCCGTCGAGATCGTATTAAAAATGTTCGCAATGGAAATCGCAGAGATTAATACTATAAAACCGTAAGAAAAGACGGACATCAATAGAATCTGTTGTTCTTCGCTTTTTCTGGATTGATATACATTGTAGACATTCAGATTGGTCTCATGCATCTCTTCAATTTCCTGCTGCGTTCTCATCGGTTCCGTACTTTTCAAGTGGAGGTACGTCGAAACGTTAACTAGATCCTCGTCGTCTTCCAGTCGATTCATGACGCGTTCCGACACGATCATATTTAACCCGCCTACGCCTGTCGGGTTCATCCCCATAGGGGCTTGATCCGTCAATGCGGCAACGATCACTTTGTTTGCCTTCGTTTCTTCCCCATTCTCTTTATAGAAGTTCGTTAGCTCGATACTTTGACCGACATTCGTATACATGGCCTTCGTCTGAACATATTTCCCCGTGCCCATATCTTTGTAATGAATCGTATCCATCACGATCGCGGCGGGATGATCCGGATCCGTAAGCTGTTCGTAATCTGCGCCAACCTCTTTGGCATAGGCTTGCAGACTCGAATCGTTCAATGCATGAATTTTAATATCGTAAGGGTATTTCCCGTCTTGCAGCATACTCTTATCCTTCTTAACCTTGTCTTGCAATTCATCGGCGATAATCGCTGCATCGACCCAAGCGTTCCCATATAACTCTTGAATCACGTTGTATTCAGTGACGCAATCCAGGGATACAATCGATCGCATCAACCCTTCATCTATTCTTTTTCCATTGCTGTACGACACTTCAATATCGTAATTGACGCCTTCCCGTGACAGTTCCAGGGATTGTGTCATGCCGACCGTAAAAAACGATACCGTCAAAAACAAAACGATGCTGATGACAAGCGAAAATACGATGGCATGATATCTCCGTTTGTTCCTTTTTAAGTTTTTCAGCCCGATTTCCGCTTCGATCCCGAAGAACTTGCGAATGAACTTCGACGTTTTCACTGCTTTGGCCGTAAGCTTTACATCGGTAGTTTGGCGAATCGCGTCCATAGCAGATACCTTGGATGCTTTGATCGCCGGGAGATACGTCGAAACGAAAATCGTCAGCATCGAAACAAGACAAGCAATCAAGAGCGATAACGGCGTGACGATGAGCCTCAGCTTTTCACTGGTCCATAATGCCCCTTCAATCATCGCGTTCATGAACCAAAAAGTGATCCCGATCCCAGCAATACCGCATAGGATGCCAATGGGAATGCTGATCAAGCCAATGACGATACCTTCAAAAAGCACTGAATTTCGCTTCTGCCTTTTCGTAGCCCCCACGCTCGCGAGCATCCCTAAATGGCGGGAACGTTCCGAGACGGATATCGCAAAAGCGTTATAGATGAGCGAAACCGAGCCAATCATAATAACCCCCATAATAATGGCCGATAAGGAGAACATCATGCTGTACGAGGCTTCGCTTTTGGACAAGCCGTAATAACGTAGCAATCCGTTATTATATTGGACCGTTTCAATTTGGTTTTGCTTAGCCAAATCCTCTGCATGAGCGAACAAGGACGGATTGACTTTCTGCAAGACCACCGCCGCATCGACTCGATCGTTTGCCCCGATGATATTGTCATCGACATAGCTAATGATCGTATAGCCCGGGGCCCAAGCCGTTTCCGATACGGGACGCTTGATGAAGCCAACCACCGTATAATCCCTTGTCTTGATATGCTGCAACGTCTCGGTCAATGTGCCGTCTTCCCTACGCAGCGGTTCGGTCTGATCCAAGGGATGATCGCCCCCTTGTTCGAATCGTTCGCCGACACGAAGAGTTAGACGATCGCCGATTTCGTACTTCACTTTGGCGTTCGTTGCAATGGGCTCGGAGATAACGACTTCCTTGTCCGTATGCGGAAGACGCCCCTTGCTTAGGTCAATCGGAAATTGCGCGAAACCCTGCGCATCATATTCCTTGATGAACAAATACGGTTTATTGGGATTTTGCCCCCCTTCTAATGGGGCATAGCCAAGGTCTCTTGAGATCGCAACAGTTTTGGTTGCGTCATCGCCCTGTATCGCCGCAAGCTGTTCCTTGGTTACAGCTTGATATTGGACATGCCACTCCCCTGTATCCGCGATGGCTTGCCTGATCATTAAATCCGAAAAAGAAAAAACAAGCGTAGCGACAGCGGTCACCATGGCAACCGAAATGATGACGCCGATGATGGTTACGAGCGTTCGTCTCTTGTTCTGCTTCAGATGCCGGATGGTTAATGTATTGACAATATTCATCGTCGGATCACCTCGTCTTTAGCAATCCTCCCGTCTTCAATCGAAATGATCCTGTCGGCTTGCAAGGCGATCCGTTCGTCGTGCGTGATAACGATCAGCGTCTGATGATAGGTCTTATTCAGCATTTTTAATAAGTCGATGATCTCGCTGCTATTCTTGCTGTCCAGATTCCCGGTCGGTTCGTCAGCCAGCATAATGGCAGGATTGCCGATGAGTGCTCTGCCGATCGAGACCCGTTGCTGCTGTCCGCCGGATAGCTGATTCGGCAGGTGGTTTAATCGATGCTGCAAATTCAACGTATTCACAAGACCATTCAACTGCTTTTGATCTACCTTTTGTTTATCTAGCAAGAGCGGCAACGTAATATTCTCTTCTACCGTCAGGACGGGAATCAGATTGAAAAACTGGTAGATCAGGCCGATTTGCCTGCGTCTGAAGATGGCCAGCTGCGTCTCGTTCAAGGCATACATGTCCGTATCCTGAACATAAACTTTACCGCCAGTCGGCCGATCCACACCGCCCAGCATATGAAGTAGCGTCGATTTCCCCGAGCCGGACGGGCCGATAATCGCCACGAATTCGCCCTTTTGGATCGAAAAAGAAACATCGTCAAGCGCCTTCACCGCCGATTCGCCTGTGCCGTATTCTTTAGACAGATGCTCGATTTTTAAAATTTCCATGTCCATACCTCCTTCCCTAAATGCTCAATTCCAGGTATATACCATCTCTTTAAATCCAACATCCCATAGGGTTTCATTCCCCTCAATGGTTATCGTAAGCTCATTTGCTTGTGGGAGAAAAATTAAGCTCGTATCCGGTTCATGGCGTTGATCTTCTGCAGATACGGCCAGGAACTCATGTCCATCAACGGTAAGCTTGATGCTGCCCTGGAAATCCTTTTGATCGGGAATTCCATAATTCAAGAAAAGATACAACTCCTTCTTATTGCCTAACGTATACGTGTACGTTTCCTTGTTTTTACCTTCGATGCTATACACATTATATTTGGGTTCCACGTCTTGACCGCCAATCTTAAGACTGGACTGTTTGGTTCCCGTTGATGGATTCCCGGTACTATCCTTCAATTCGTTTATCGCCACAAAGGGGCCCATTTCTTTGGTGAACACTTGGTCAAGCATCCCGAAGACCCCCCACACCCCAAGCATCAAGACAACACTGGAAATACCCGTAGTGGCAATATTTCTCCAGTTGTTTTTTGTACGAAAGCCAAGTTTGTACGCCCCGAATCCGACTGCCGCACCCAATGAGTTCGGTATGACGTCGTTAATGTCAAAGCTGCCGAGGAATGTTAGTGCCTGAATAGTCTCCAGCACGAGAATGGACAGGATGAACAAAGTCATCAAGCGTACAAAGTTGGTTCGATATAACAACGGAATCAATATGCCAAAAGGGATGAAGGCTGCGATGTTCCCGAAATCTATTAAATCCATCAGCGTAGGATGTAGAAGATCGTATAGACCTGGCAGCCTAAAAAAACTGTCCGGTAAAAAAATAAAGGTGTACTCGGTGATTTGATCTACCTTACCTACTCTGCCGAAAGCGAAAAACAAAAAATAAAGAATCAAAAGGGTATATAATATAGTAATTGCAAAAATAATCTTACGCTGTTGCTTCAAATGCATTGTCTTACCTCCATCGTTCATCTGTTGAATATCATTTTATCTGTCTAAAATGACTTTCCAGTGACAATGGAGGTGACAATTCAGTCACTTACGGAGTGCCGTTAAATCACGTGCTTATAAAATTTAATCCGAAACTGCGTACCATTCTCACTGTCGCTCGTCACATCGATCACGCCGTTCTGGCTGGCAATGATGCTGTGAGCCATCGCAAGCCCTATACCAATGCTCCCTTCGCTAGCGTTCTTTCCTTTGTAAAAACGTTTGAAAATATAAGGCAAATCTACTTTCGGAATGCCTTTTCCGTTGTCAGCAATGACGATTTCCGTAAATAGCGCGTTTTCGGAAAATGCGATGTCGATCGCTCCGCCTTCAGGCGTATGCTCCACGCCGTTCTTCAAAATATTGATGACCGCCTCAGCAGTCCAATTGAAATCTCCGACAAAAGAGACGTTGTCATCGCCCGCGATGGAAAACGTCTGTCCCTTAATATCCATCGGAATCATAACCGGCTCTAATGCCTTTTGGATCAGGCTTTTCATGGGGATTCGATCTTTTTTGAATTGGATGGTCTTCGCGTCCATTTTCGATAGCTTTAATAAAGAAGAAACAAGCCAGTCGATGCGTTCAAGCTGGATGCGAATATGATGGGTGAATTCCGTTCTTTTAGCCGGAGGCAGGTCAGGGGCACTTAACAAATCCGCCATCACCGTCATGGAGGTGAGCGGTGTTTTGAGCTGATGCGAAATATCAGATATGGCATCCGTCAGTTGAATTTTGTCGCGCTGCAATAGCGACCGGTGTTCCGATAGCATGAGCGTCACTTTGTAAATATCATTCTTTAAAATACTTAGCTCGCCTTCTTGGTTATCGCGAACGTCGAGGGAATCATTACCGTTGCTTATTTCCCTCAAATAGTCGGACAGCTTCGCTAGCTCGCGATATCTCCATCTCGTGAATAACAAGCTCGTACCAATAAGCAGCATGGATACAATGAAAACGAATATCGCTGCGACGGACGAAAAGAAAGCAGAAACGGCGGTCGCCGTTATGCTGATCGAGCCCATGACGAGCAATAACATTTGAAATTCCCGATTCCGCAGCATCTAATCACCAACCTTATAGCCTAAACCGCGTACCGTTTTGATCAAAGTCGGATGTCCTGGATCATCCTCCAACTTTTCCCTCAGCCTTTTGATATACACCGTTAATGTATTGTCGTTCACGAATTCGCCGGCCACGTCCCAGATTTGCTCTAAGAGCTGATTCCTTGTGAGGACCTGTCCAACGTGGTTGCCGAAGATCAGCAATAAGCGATATTCTAAGGCGGTCAGCGGAATTTCGGCGCCGTTTTTATGCACTTTGCCTTCCAGCGTATTGATTCGAACATTGTCGATGTCGATGATCGCTCTGGCATGGGACGGCTTCTGGTATCTCCGCAAGACGGACTTGATCCGGGAGAGAAGCTCACGAACTCGAAAAGGTTTGGTAATGTAATCGTCGGCTCCCATGTCGAGCCCCATCACGACGTTAACCTCATCGTCGATCACCGTTAAGAAGATCACCGGAATGTCTCGTCTCTCTTTCACCATCTTGCACAATTCATAACCGCTTCCATCCGGAAGTTGTAAATCGAACAGGCATAAAGCGAACTGATCGATGTCTTCGGCGAGCACCTTTTTGGCTGAAGCGAAATCATGGCAGAGAACGGTTGAATAACCATCCTGCTGCAGCGAATATTCCAGTCCCGACGCGATCGTCTTATCATCTTCGACTAATAAAATTTTCAATGCAGATCATCCTTACGTAGGGTCGTTTTTTATGAAGTCAGTTCACTACGGAAATGAGAGTGTTTTATTTTTTCAAAAGATATCCTCAGATATGAATTACTGTGGCATTCTACTACCTGATAATTCTCCCAGTTTCTATTTGTTCGTTAAAATGCTTTTTGTATTTTTCAATAACCCCAATTTTTTGAAATGTAATCCAAGAAAGAATGTTGAACAGAAAATAACGGGTATATGGGCTTGTCTCACTTTCTTCATAAAAAAACTATTCAGAGATTCTTTACTACTCACCTTCATGAAAAACAATCCCTTCATTTTATCATATTTCTGACTTAAGCTCTTGCCAACTCCTGATCCCAAGTCAAGTGGTGACGAAAACCGTAACTCAGCGGGTTCCATCAAGGTATTTAATTTCTTCTTTTTACCTTATTAAACGTTTATTTTACATAGTATACAGACAAAAATACCATTAAGAATATAATCATATCGTACAAGAAGTGGACAATAAACGATACCCACAAATTTCGAGTTACAATATACGCAAGAGTATCAAAAATACGTCCTATCCCAATAACAACAATTGCTTGAACTAAATTCCATTCATACGTTGGGAGATGGAATAATCCAAATAAAATAGATGATAATAGCAAGGCAACGAGCATGGCCTTCTTACGACTAAATTTTGCTTTTTGATAGAAAAATTGCATTACAGCAATAAATGGTAAAATCACAATAAGTTCTTCCCAAAACAACAGGAATAAATTGTGAACACCGTTATTAATCAATAATTCCGAGACTAATGATGAAGCTGCTGTTCTAGTTTCATCAGCACTTGCCGCAATCCCCGGATGATCACTCAATGGAAAGAATAGCTCTACTGCTGTTTCATTGCGCAAAAAAATGATTGAAAACAAAGCGAGAACAACCGATTGTTTTAGCGATAAAAATTTCTTGTTCTTTATTCGGATAGATACGAAACTTATACGCCTTGTTTACAATAACTGTTCTCATCTCAGCTTTTTAGTATTACTAACCTATTTATACCAACGGAGTAAGCTAACGCCTACCGACATTTATCCCCCACTTACTCATTGGGCTATGCCCTACACAATGATATCTCCAAAGAAAACAAAAAAAGATTATTAGACATTAATTTTCATCAAGCATCACTTCAAACAAGATTCACGTTTCGATTCAAGATCGGCGATGCTAGCAAAAAAGGATAGAACCATACTGAAATCATCAGGGCTCTATCCTTTTTGAGTGATTATTTTCCACCAGCGCTCGTCAAAACGTCAACCATTTCCTGATAGCCGTGTTTTTTGGCATGCTGCAAAGGTGTTACTCCACTTCTGTCAGCCAGATTCACATCGGCTCCGTGCTCAATCAGCAGATTTACGATCTCCTGATGATTTTTGCCGCCATCTCCAAGAATAATGGCTTCCAGCAGAGCGGTCCAGCCCAGATTGTTGACGTGATTCACATCTACATCGGAGTTCGTGAGCAGCTCTCGAACAATCTCAACATGCCCGCGATCAGCCGCTGGAATAAGGGCGGTACCTCCATAACGGTTGGTAATCGTCGTGTCAGCACCTGATACAATGGCTGCTTTCAAAAAATCCAACTTACCTTCCGCTCCTGCATAGAGTAAAGGATTGTCAAGTTGATTGTCCCTGATGTTAATATCGGCCCCCTTCTCGATTAGAAACGTAAACAGCTCTAATTGGTTCGTGTGTACGGCAATCATAACAGAGGTTCGGCCTCTTTCATCCGTAGCGTCAATATCAGCGCCATCCGTCAGAAGTTTCGAAATGGCTTCTTTGTCTCCCTGATTTGCAGCTTTTAACAGAGCGCGATTCAACTTGTCCATTTCTTCGTTCACCACTTGGGTTGTTTGCCGCTTTCCGCTTGATAACAAAGAGTCCATATTTATCTCGCTCCCCGAAAGAGTGATAGCCAAGATCAAAAGACTAATTCCGCGTAGCACAGCGAACCCACACCTTTCCTTTGATTTCTAAAGCTTCATCTACAGATTTGTTATTTGACCGTCAGCTCAACCTTGGACTGGCCGGCCCAGTCGCCAACGGGTGTAACGGTATAAGCTACTCCTTTAGTCAGTTTGCTGTCCTGCACAAGATCGAACACGCCCACTGCACCCTTGCGACTGGAATATTTATAAGTACCGGTCAGTTTATTACCCTCTCCATCGGTCAATTCCACACTGCGGCCGGAGAATAGCTCATCTCCCGGGTCCTCCGCCAAAGTAACGGCTATAGATGTTTCACTGATTGCCTCCGCTTTGACAATATTTAGCGGTGGGATATTCTCGGCTACGAATGTCGGATTGGCGATTTCCGTCCAATTCGAGGTAACGGTATACTTAACTCCGGGTGTCAGCACCTGACCTTCCGGCAAACGGAATTTTGGTTCTTGCTTACCATCCGTTGATTGGGTGAACGGGACGTATTTAGCTACGATCGGTTGACCGCCTTCCGATGTAATCATGACTTCTCTACCTTGACCGGAGGAGATGATCTGATAGGTTCTTCCATCCGCTCTGTTGTCCTCATCCAGGACGAATGCATTCGCTCCGCGGCCACCGCTGTATGCGCTGATAACATATCCGTAGTCTACAACTCCATTAGCCTTGAGAGCTTCCAATTCGAAAGTATCGTTCGAAACCTGTCTAGCTTCCGTCATGTCAAGTTTCGTGGCGTTTCCTGTAAATGTACTCACTTTTTTGCCTCTGTAGGTCAGGGTATACGTTGTGCCTGGTTTTTGTACGGTTGTTGGTACAATATACGTAGCAATCGAACCCGTTTTTAACCGCGGCATATTATTCAAGCTCAGTCCTTCGTTAAATACAAAGTCTTCTTTTGTCTTGGCAAAGACTTCATTCTCGGCTGTCAAAGGAGCGTCAAAAGTCACAATCAAGGTAATGGTATTCAACGGACGAACGCTCGTAATTTTCGCATTTGCCGAAGGAATCGCCTGACGAGCGATATTCAGCAAGTACGCTGTCTCGCCGTGAGTGGCATTGTTATCGGCTCGATAAAAACGCTCCATCCAGTAATTCACGGATTTCATATCACGTTTCAACGCTTTGGACACGATTTGTACTAACTCCGCATGTGTCACAGTTCCATGTGGATTAAAGCGTCCTTCTTCCGCCTGCATGATTTCTTGTGCTACCAGTTCAGCGGCATACTTGTAGTACAAATCATCCTGATTTACATCTGTGAAGCTAGGTAAATTGCCCCCTTTCCCTTGGAGACCAAACGTGAGGACGACCATTTTCGCCAGTTCGGCGCGAGTGATCTGGTTCTCAATCCGTATGGAGCCTTTTTCGTAGCCATGCATCACGCGAAGCTCAGCGAGATTATTGACTGCTTGTTGAATTTCCTGTGATGAGAGACTCGTTGATGCAGCTTCTACATGCAGAGCCGTAAATGGAACGGATGCCGTTCCCAAGGCAGCTGCCAGCATCAAGACAGCCAGTTTATTAGAATATTCATTCATCGGTAACTCCTCCTTCAAATAATAGGCATAGTGAGTAGTTTGTCATAACTGTATAATAAAGGAGGGATATAAACCCCGAAGAAACTCGGGATAAACCGATTCTAAAATCTTTCTTAACAAATTATAAAAACGATCACACGGAAAATCGGTATCCGGCACCCCAGACCGTTTCGATATACTGCGGGTTGGAAGGATCGACTTCTATCTTTTCCCTCAACTTGCGAACATGTACGGTAACGGTTGCAATATCCCCACTGGAATCCATGCCCCATATTCGTTCAAATAACTCATTTTTGCTAAAGACACGATTGGGATGGCTTGCAAAAAACTCAAGCAGGTTAAATTCACGGGTTGTAAATATTACTTCTTGATTTCGTACGTAGACTCTGTGGGCAGCTTTATCAATGACCAGGCCGCGAATATGAATTTTGGACTTATGATCATTCTCCTGTTTGCCCAATAGCCGTTCATATCTCGCTAGATGAGCCCTGGCTCTCGCCACTAGCTCACTAGGGCTGAATGGTTTGGTAATGTAATCGTCGGCGCCAAGATTAAAGGCCCGAATTTTATCAATCTCTTCTTTTTTCGCAGAGACAATCAGAATCGGCACTTCCTTGCTTTGTCTGATTTGATTGCATAATTCAAAGCCGTTCATCACAGGAAGCTGCAAGTCCACAATAATAAGATTGTAATTCCCCTGAAGTGCAAGCAGTAAACCCTCATTGCCTGAATAACATAAATCAACGAGAAATCCATTTAGTTCAAAATAATCCCGCTGCAGCTCAGCGATCGTAGTTTCATCTTCAATGATGAGGATTCGTGTCGTCATAGGTTAGGTATACCTCCTTCGTTCGTTATTCGTTTCAGGGTAAAGAACAGGCTCGTGCCGATGCCTAGCTCGCTGCTTACCCAGATGGAGCCTCCGTGTCCTTCTATGATTTGATTCGCAATGGCAAGTCCCAGTCCGCTTCCGCCTGTTGAAGAATTGCGGGATTGCTCTGCACGATAAAATCGTTCGAAAACATGGGGTATGGCTTCAAGTGGGATGCCCTTCCCGTTATCCCGTATTTCAATGGTGACCCATACTGAGGTAACTTGTACGGAGACGCGAATCATTTTTTGTTCTTTGTCCATAAAATTCTGAGCATTGCTAATAATATTAAGTACTATACGTTTTAATTTCTCTACATCGGCAATTACTTGAATGCTATGATCTGGACGATTCCCCCACTCAAGCAGGATTCCTTTTTCCTCCAATTCATAATACAGTTCATCAATACACTCATCCAAAAAACCAACAATATCTACATGCTCAAAGAAGAACGATACTTGCTTTAAATCAAGCTTGGAGTATAGAAATAGTTCGTCTACGAGTTTATCCAGATCAACGGCTTTGGAATAAATGATGTTCACGTACTTGTTCATTTTCTCAGGAGTATCTGCGACCCCATCTCGAATTCCTTCGATATAGCCTTTTATATTAGTAATAGGCGTACGCAAATCATGGGAGATGTTGGAGATTAATTCTTTCCGATTCTCCTCGTCTTTCAATCGAAGCTGAACCGATTCAAGCAGTCTCTTTCGCATATTTTCAAACGCCGCGTTCAATTGACCGATTTCGTCCTTTGAGCGCAGATCAAGTGAAAATTGGAGATTACCCTCTTTGATGTGATCAGCTGAGGTCCGAAGTAAATCAAGGGGTTTGACGACGCTTCTGGTAATCCAGCGGTATAACAACATATTCGCAACCACGACGACGCCGATGAGAATCAGAATGAGGATGGGTAACAGCCTGCGTATCACTTCACCAAAAGGGCTTCGCTCGCGTATAACGAAGACGCCGCCTTTGGCGCCATCCGAGAAGCGGAAGTCGTATTTAGCGTAGGCATAAAATCTTTCGCCAATGTTAAAGGTATTGCGAATCTGATTGTTGTCCAGATCATAGGTAGGGAGATTCTCCTCCAATGCAGGCTGGTTAAAGGTACGCGACGCAAATACTTGATGGTTTTCCCGGCGGACAAAGAGACCTGCCCTCACGGTTTTAAGCTTGAAATCGTAGTCCAGCAAAAGCTCTTCATTTTGCAAATGATCTGGTTCGTTTTTGGCGAGATATTTTAATTCGAGAAAGATCGATTCCTCTTGTTCAGTCAGCGGATTAAGCTGGTAATGGACTTTATAGAGATCCCGAATACTGTTAATGTCACCTGTCGCTGCGATCGTGACCAGACTGGCAGTCAAGAAAAAGACCGAAAGGCTAATGATAAGCATACCTGTATAAGACAGCAATAGTTTGACTCTAATGGACATAGCTCACCTCGTTCGAATAGGGGAATAGAACATACCATCGTTTTTTGACTATAACTCCTGGACTAGCTTTGAAAATACTCTTGTATTTGTTCAATAAATGCTTTGGCTGCTCGGCTCAGATAACGGTCGGAGTGGTAAATAATTGACAAGCTGCGGCTGAGCGCGCCATCCTTGATGCGTATCGTGTGTAAAACCGGTTCACAAATTTGCCGTATTAACGGATGTGGCTGTACGGTTGCACCAATATTGGCTTTCATCAGATTCATAATCGAAGAGGTAACTGAGCTGGTTTCAAGAACGGAATGGAGCTTACATCCACATTGACAGACAATCTCTTCAACGATATCACGCCCCAGAAAACCTTCGGGATACGGGACTATGGGAAGGTCTCTCAGTTCATCCAGATCAATGCAGGTCCGGTTAGCCAGCGGATGCCTCCTTAGACACTGTCAACACATACTCCTCCTTGCATTATGGGATGGTCACAAGGCGGTCCAGCAGCATATAAAGCTCATTCTCCTGCTCGTCGCTTCCATTTTACAAAGGTTCAGCTTCTTGGGGTTTGACAATAGAGGGACGGTCCGGATCTGTTTCTCCACATGAACTATTTTTTGTTCAGGTTGTGGAAATGCTCAAATAAATAATCGCAATCTTCTCTTTTCTCGACCTTGACCATGTTCAGAATGCTCTTATCCTCTCCTGTCAAATATTTACGAAGATGTATATCGGAAAAACCGTGCTTATCCGCGTCTTTTGCGGTGTTGCAATAGTACACTTTTTTTATGCCAGACCAAATGATTGCCCCTACACACATCGGGCATGGTTCGCATGTTGCATAAATTACGCAATCAGACAAGTCCATTGTGCTTAATTTTTTGCAAGCTTCTCTGATTGCTACCATTTCCGCATGTGCAGTAGGATCCGTATCCCGCATCATTGTGTTGGCTACAGCGGCAATAACTTCATCTCCTCTAACAATGGTTGCCCCAAACGGCCCTCCCGCTTGATTATCCATGCCTTCGATCGCCGCTTCAGCAGCCAATTTCAAAAAATCCATTGTTTTATACCTCCATCTCATTTGTTTACTCTAGCGAATAAAGTGTACAAGACAAACAACACAATCAACCGCTGAAAAAAGCAAATTCATTCAATGCTATCTATTCTTTACCCTTTACTCTTTCAAGCTTTTTCCTAGAAGGATTTCTGCCATTTTATAAGCATACTTGTAAGTTTCAAAATCCTCATAATTACTTAATACGACAATTGTCAATTTTACTTCCTGTTATTCTGTACCTTTTTTACATAGAACATGGTACCTATAGAAACAAGGATACAAATACCCCTGCCGTTAATTAAAGTAATGGTAGGGGTATTTATGTAACTCATTTATAATAGGAATGGCAATAGATAAAATTAACTATATTGAAAATAATGAATAATTCATTGGAAATAATTTTAGATATCAAGCCATGCTAGTGTTAAAGTGAAGCTTACCAATGCACTAGAATCTCCACTAGCATCATAATCCCATGAATAATCAAATCCTCCATCACCGTCACTAAAAGGCAAGGCTATCATCTTAAGTTCTTGATTTACATGCGTTCTCCAGTTCTTAAGACCAAAATCATCATTATAATAATTAGCATAAACTTATAGGTAATCTTTGAGTTGTTTTTGTTAAAACACCCTCCTTTTCAAACTATTTATATATGGACAGAATCGATTCGATTATATAATCTAAATTAATAAATATCAATATTTTCCAAATTTAGATTATACGTACATCTGCTTGGTAAACATATACTTAGAACTGTATAAGAGGTGAGTAATATGAAAAGAAATCCTTATTTATTTTTCGGTTTTTTTATGTGGTTTTATTGCTTCAGTAATGAGCATTTATTTATGGTATGTAGCAATAATTCGTGATGAAACAATTAAAGGGCTATTCTTGGTATTTTTGTTCTTTATACTATTTCCTGCTATTTTTGGATTAGTATCGTCATTCGTTTCTCCACCAGTAATCATTATTTCATTCGTCTGGTCGCTACCATTAAGCATCTACTATATGTTTTCAAGTACTGGTATCTGGTTTACTGTATGTTGTTTCCTATATGTAGTCTCAGCAATATTAAAATTCAAAGGGGTAAACAAATTATCAAGTAGTTAATAACATGTTGTTTGGTTAGAATAATGTTTTGTTTTTCATATATCAAAAACTAAATTGAAGATTTATTAGCACAAACACCCCATCATTTAATAGTGGACGCATCATCCAGCTTTTTCAACGTATCATAACAATTTGTTCTTCCAATGAATATGTGCCAGCCCGGTACGGAAGAGAAGGCGATGTGGAAAAAACAAAAATATTGCAGGCATTAGAGCCCACATATGGAAATAAAAAAGCAGCCGCGCAACTATTAGGAATGTCACGCGGCACCCTCTATAACAAAATGAAAAGGTATGGACTTTCAGAGAAATACAATAAACAATAACATCGCACTTAGTTACGACACATTTATATCTTGTGTTACTTCCTGCTCTCTCTGTGGCCAAAGCTGGCGTTGTCTTTTGTTAAAAAAATTTTCTTAGATTCAATATACCTCTTACTTTCTATACCAAGTAAATCTACATATTTTTTAATTTCTTTTTGAGTTACCTTAAATTTTTTAGCAGAGATTTTTATTGCATCTTGCTTGGTGTAATTTAAATCAGTCATACGTTTACATGCTGATAAGATAGATTTGAACAAATTACTATCCAGAAACTCGTTACGTTCTATTAAAATTTTATGTAGACGGGAATACACATATTTGACTGCTACTTTAGCTTGCTGAACTAATACACCCCAAGCTAATGGTTCATTCTTCGATAACTCTCTTACTTCCAGTTTCTTTTAAATTTAAAAAATTCTTGTATATAACCATACACAGAGATAGGTGACATAATCATTTGATAGCCAAGAATAAAGAAAATAAAGCCTATAAAGTTTTTTCTAATTCTAAGATTTAAAGGTTTAAATACAAAATTTCTTTGATAAAAATAAAGAACACTATAACTGATTAGGGTTAAAGGTAAAACAAGAAGTGTCATTGGACCAACAATCCAGTAATAACCGAAAAAAGTCAATATCAGCCCAGGAAGCCAAAATAGTGTATAAGTAAGATCTAAATAAGGCATGATTAAATTAATTCCAGTTAAGTATTTAACAAATACTTGAGGCTGGTTCCATGGCTTTATTTCATTTAAACCTTCTATCATACCTCTTGCCCATCTTGCTCTCTGTCTGACAAAATGCTTAAGGGAACTAGGTACTTCAGTAAATGAAACTGCCAATGGCTCAAAATAAACTTTCCACTTTTTCTCAAGTAAACGCCATGTTAAAACAATATCTTCACCTATAGCATCTGGCCAACCACCGACTTCTTTTACACATTGTGTTTTATATATACTAAAGGCTCCTTGGGCAACTAAAGTTCCTTGATATAGGCCTTGAAGTCT
The DNA here is from genome assembly GCF_010748895.1 of Brevibacillus sp. 7WMA2. NCBI lineage: Bacteria > Bacillati > Bacillota > Bacilli > Caryophanales > Paenibacillaceae > Brevibacillus > Brevibacillus sp. 7WMA2. Next base: position 1,062,834 of record NZ_CP048799.1, on the reverse strand, counting down.
TTTAATAGACGCAATACCTAAAAAGTAATCCCATTCTTGAATTTTTGTCCAAAAGTTTTCTCTGCTGTTTTTGGTCAGAACCGAGCCAGCAACAGCACAAACATTTTCTGGGCTAGATTTCATACGTGCTACAAGATAACGTATAGAGGATTTAGGAAGCAGTGTATCTGCATCGATCGTAATGACATAAGGAGTTTCAACAAATTTTAGAGCATGGTTCAAGGCATGGAATTTTCCCGGCATTTCTTCATGAAGTAATGTAATTTCAATACCTAATTCTTTTTTTGCTTTTATGACTTCGTGAACTGTTTGATCTGTAGAACAATTATTAATAACAAATACCTTAATTTTCCCGTGATAATCTTGTTTATTTATATATTGCAAAGTTTGATAGATTTGTCTCTCTTCGTTATAGGCAGCTATAAGAACGATAATCTCATCATGAGGAAATTCATTTTTGAAAGCAGGCTGACGATCAAGAATTAAACTTATTACTAAAAAGGCATTCATATAGCCAGGAATGTATGATATACCTCCGATAATTAATAAAGCTAAAGGAAAGGATACAATATGCGCAAGGTCTTCTAACCATGGAAGCGCCAAGTAAATAGAAAAGCACATCCAAAGCAAAGCAGCTGCGTGACTGATCCAGAATTTTGTTATTACTGGGATATACGTTTTCTTATAGGTATGTCCTGTATGGGGGTTAATGGGATTCAATTCAGGTTTCATGAGCTTATCCCCTCTTTTAGATATAAGATGCAGTAATAAATACCTATAAAAAATACTATACATACAATTGAAAGTAAAAATGTATATTTTGGAAATTTAACAATTTAATAGCAGGTTGTCGAGAAACCCAATTTATTAGTTAACCTCAAGCAGTATTTGATTGTCTTGTTGCACGAAATGATCGTTCTCTACCTTAGCTACTCTAGCGAGGTGAAGAGCGATCTTTTTTTATATTGTGTACAATTGCCATCAGTAGCATCTGCGCCTGTTAATTTGTTTTTCCCCATAAACGGCTGTAGCGAAGTCCATGCAGTTCTTTCGAATCTGCAAAACTTCGCTCTATCGTTTGATAGCGCAGTCTATATGGATATCTTCCTGGCTACTAAGTCAGTTCTGACGAACCCATTCTTTTCTGTTTTCCCAGACATTTCTAGTAATTACTTTTTGGCAACTTTTTGATCGGGTACATTCACGTAATACAGGCGTTTGGATACTGCACATGTGCGGTATCCCCTGCTGTGGATGTATCGTACTCATAGGTGATTTTATGAGTCCTAGCTCATCATAGGTGCAAGTTGTTGCAGTTCCATCTGGATACACAATCGAGTCCGGTGTATTATCTTCATCCTCGTATCTTTGTTCGTACGTACGCCCAAATGTAGTCATAGAAGTTGGGCATATGTAGGTATATTTACGAGTATTTCCTTTACGATCCATAAAGCTTGCTAGATTCCCACTTTGGTCATATTAGTAATTCTCTTGGACCTTTTCAGTAGCAGGATCGATTTCGTGGAGCTTCCATGAGGGACCATTGTATACATAACGGGCTGTCTCCTTGTCATTTTGCAAAGGTACTCATCGGTTCCCGTTTGCATCGTATTGGAATTTATATATGTTCTTTTCCGGATCTTTTACATAGATCTGTTCTCCTCATAGATCATATTTATAGTCCCAGTTACGTTTTTCTCCCTGTTCGTTTGCTTACTTCCGCTAAGATTACCTCATATTTCTGCTTGTGATTGTTTCTTAAGAACAAGTGCTCATTTCTTCTCATCGTTCAAGTTGGAATAAGCCTTCTAATTTTATCAAATAAATTTATTAATTTTTATTGATTGTATTTGTATGATCCCGCTTCTAAAAAGTACCCCGGCAACTCAAACAAAAAGAACCCCCTGACGAGTAGTTTATCGTTTGGGGTTCCGTTGTACACTATTTAAAACATTCTATCCACTGCTTTTACGTAACTAGGACACCAATGAAACGCATTGACACTCGAATACGCTTCTTGAAATTCATGTTCCCGTTGAAACCAAGGTAAATCAGGGTGACGATTTAATACATCCCGTAAACAGTACCAACCATGTCTTAAGTCTTCTCCACCAGTTGACCTGAAATCACCATTTGAGCAAAAAGCACAAATGGTAAAGGATACGTCCATTTTGTCTTGAAGTGCTTGTAAAGCGATGGAAAAATCCTCAATAGCTTCCGCTTCAAAGGTTATGCCTCTGTAGTCGCATACTAATCTGAACTTTAATTGAGGTTCGTCAGGGTCATATTGTCTAGTGACAGCAATATATTCCTCTATCGTTAGTATTTCTATAGAATTACCATTTGTAGATTGTACACTATTTAAGAACTTTAGTTTATATCCTTCTGGTAACTTTGTTATTAACTCAAGAAGACTCTGATCATATGTTGCTTCGTTGCTTTCAAAATACAGAGATTTTCCTACCAACATTAAATGAACAGTATCATTTTCTCTAAATCGTACATAAAGGTTCGAATCATGACCGTGTCCCTTATCGTCAACTAGTTTAGTAATGGCAATTCTCTCGTTCATTCTCCCCCTCCTTCCTTTACCTTCCCTTGATTGAGATAGACTTTAGTACAATAGTTAAATAAAATAATACGGATTTGATTCTGGATTATACTCAAAATGAAGCTTAATCCCTTTCTTCTCATATCCCTATACCATATCCTATTAAGTCGTTGACCACCTAATAAGTTTGAAAGGGGGTATACTTGATCCTCTATTAATTAAGTATGATCAAAGAAAAAACACACCAACGAGCATGTACTACTCATGTGGAGTGTATTTTGGAGTCTATTTAAATTTTTGTATTTCTAACGAAAAATTTGGTTTAAATTTAACAGGAATATCTCTATGTGAGTTTGATTGTCTAATGATTAAAAGATCACTCTCCGTTCTTATACTTTCAACATCAATTAGTTCAAATTCAAAAATTGAATCTTCCAGATCTTTATGGGTCAAACTCAAGGTACATACATTCTCAAAAACAGATAAATACAATTGTAGATTAAACCCATGCTTGTCCTGCTTTGAGTATATACATACCTGTTTCTTTTTCATGGAGGACTATTGGTTCTTTACAAAATAGCTCTAATAATTCATACTCGTCAAATTTGCTAAACATGATTTACCTCATTTCTATTTTGGAATAACTGTAATTACATTACCTGCACTATTTGAATAACTCTGACATTCCCAAGTCTATAAACCCAAGTACCTGCGGTATTACCTTCAATTCGCATTCCACGTTTTATCACATTCTCAACAACCATAGGAGGATTCCCCATTGGGTCAACATAATAAAATCACTATATACCTTTGTCCCTTTTTTCAAGCCCGTGCTAGTGCTTTTCATTCTATCGATCTAGCTTCTTGTTCAACTCTTGCCTGTAGAGTATCCGGAGCCATTCTTTCAGAAAGCCTTCCAGCGATTATTGAATCTCCCTTTTTCATACTCTAAACTCTTTTTGTAACTTGTGTAGATTTACCAAGCGAAAAACTTTAGTAACGGAGCTAACAGTAATAATAGCCTTACCTCTAATTCTAAATCTTCACGAATTCTATCATTAGGCATTTCCTAATCAAAGATATCTATTTTATTACCGTTTTCTTTGATAATACTTCCATTGATATCTAGCTGAATTTAATGCCCTTGTTATTACATGAGCCAGGATGTGTCCACCTTCCATCCTTAGATTCACACCAATTCCCAGTAGGATCAACATTACTCACAGGATTGTTATGCACATACGTATACCGATTCAACGACAGCGGATTATCCACTTGCCCCTTATACGTATCCTCTGTTATAAACCTTCCATCATTTGGATCATAATATCTGGCGGTAGATAAATCAAGCTCGATTCTTCATCATACATCTCACCTGCATACAAGAACGGATTGGACATCGTTTCCCTGTTTGCTCTTTACATTTCCCCATAGATCGTACTCATATTTATTCAGGGTCTGCCCGGCTTTATCCTTTATTTCTACGATGTCACCATAGGCATTTGTATAGTAATAGCCTTGTTTTTCATCCTTTACATCATCCCGGTAGAGAAGCTCATTCCCCCAGATGTTCCGGGCTTGGAGGTTGTTCTTTTATCTAGCTTTTTCTATAGGAAAAAAGAAACCCCAACTGTGATTACTAGTTGGGGCAATTAATATGAGATTATACTAAGTTAGCATTATGAAACACTTTTATCTCTTGATCGCTAAGGTTGCTAATAAAAAAACCTGAAAGTTCCTTCTGACAGTCAAGTAAACAACCAAACTCCTCATTTATTTGTATCACTGTTGCCACCTCAATATCACCAAATAAACAATATAAAAGTTATCAATAAGATAGAAGGTGTAATTTCCCATTTGCTCATGATAATATCCATCATTAGTTTCTTTACAGCCTAATCCTAATATAGGTACACCTTGTATTTTTTCTTGGTTGAGCATCCTAACAGATTTTTGAATAAAGGGTTCACTAATAAAAAATCTAATTTCTGTCAAAATCCCATTACTAACATCTATATCATCTCTTATATTCAATGAAACTATTAAAGGTTCTGCTTTATCATACAGCCTCCACTGAAAGCCCCCTTTAAAGAAATATGACTTTCCAGGTGTAGGGACATCTATAGTAATAGTTACAAGTACGAACTTATCTCCCATATATTCAATACTGCGAGAAGTAGAAGTAATACTATCAGTGACAGACGAATAACGTAACTTCATATATACATACCTCCCCAATTATTTGAATAAGGCGTGATAAATCACGGCCTCAGTCTCAGAGACATTTATTCCAATTTCCCACTGTCCTATATTCATAAAATTTTTCCCAGTTTAAGGTTTGGTATAGCCTTCTCCACAGCTGTCCTAAAACTAGTCAGCTGTTCTATCATCTGTTTACTTTTCGGGCTGAGTTCTTTCACTAGAGGGTTTTTAGTTAGGTAATTAACCATATGTTTAGTTGCATTTGGGTGTGCCCATATTTCATGACCACCTGCTTTTAATCCATTTAAGACAAAGGGATATTTGTTCCTGCAGCTGCGGCTTGAATAGTAATAGCCTTGTTTTTCACCTTTCACATCATCGCGGTAGAGCAGTTCATTGCCTTAGATGTTCCGGGATTAGAGGGTATTTTTTCCATCTAGTTCTTTCTACAAGGTCAAAAAGAAACCCCAGATGAGTATATACTCGTTTGGGGTTTGAGGTTTGAGGGTTAAGGTTCAAATTTCGATTATTTCTCTGGAAACGGTATTGGTTTTAAGTCTAGATCGCCCTTTCTTGCCCACCAACGTGAATCAGAACCGTAGTAAATATCATAAGCCCAAAAATCATCCAATTCATGATATATTATATGATCCTCACCAAGAAATGAGATTCCCTTCCATTTATTATTTATCCTTCCGATTGCCTCTTCTTCAGTGATACCGAAACACTCCCTCATTTTCTTTATGATTTTTTGACAATATTCGTTTGCATCTTTATCAGTAACAAAGTCAAATTTAATCACCTTCCGACCTCCCACGTTAATTATAAAGCGCTTGGATTTGCTAAATATGGTCCTTCAACATAATCATAAGCGTTTAATAACTTACCCGCTCGATTGTCTCTTACATATTCCTCCCATTGTTTACCGCCCCATAGATGCAATCCACGAAATTGTTTCATTTCGTCTGGATCAACGGCGAAAATCATTATTGAGCCTTTTCCACTAAATCTACTATTAACCCAATCAACTGCTTGTTTAACATCTCTTGTAACGTAATATCCCTGTCCAAAGTCCAAATTTGCTCGTCCATACTTTACATCAATACCATTGGTTAAAATAGATTTTGCTCCAGAGTTACTAGTTGCGTGATATAGCGGTATTAATTTCTTTTTGTTTTGTGTGTTCTCGATTGGTACAGCTAAAGGCTTTGTATCCGTTCTTGTTCTCGAATCATGTAAAGCCTTTCCAGTTTCTATTCCAAGAGCAACCGTAGCTAGCGTAACAACTGCACCTGCTATATACGTTACCGCCGCGGCCTCACCTATGCAAGCATCCCATACACAATTCCCAGTAGGATCAACATTGCTCAAAGGATTGTTATGCACATACGTATACCGATTCAAACTAAGCGGATTATCCACTTGCCCCTTATACGTATCTTCTGTAATAAACCTTCCATAATTTGGATCATAATACCTGACACGCAGATCAATCAAGCCCGATTCTTCATCATACATCTCACCTGCATACAAGAACGGATTGGGCATCGTTTCCTGTTTGCTCTTTACATTTCCCCATAGGTCGTACTCATATTTATTCAGGGTCTGACCGGCTTTATCCTTTATTTCTACGATGTCACCATGGGCATTTGTATAGTAATAGCCTTGTTTTTCATCCTTTACATTATCCCGGTAGAGAAGCGCATTCCCCCAGATGTTCCGGGCTTAGAGGTTGTTCTTTTATCTAGCTTTTTTTATAGGAAAAAAGAAACCCCATAAGGCTGTTGAGATGAGATTGGCTGGTATCCCCGTGAAAGAAGTGATGGATCAGTTTTGTATTAAAATTAAAAACATGGATGCGATGGTATAGAAATGGCGAGACACATCGTTTTGAGCAGCCTGTAGGTAAACAGTACACGTATGGGAAAGGGGCGGAGTTTATATCAGAGTTGGAGAAATTGAAACAAGAAAATAGGTTCTTAAAACAGCAACTTGATGTTTTAAAAAAGTACAAGGAGTGGGAAAGGAGGTGTCACCAGAAGTAGTAGTTCAATGGGAAAATCCCCTCCAAGTAGAGTGTACCACCCACCGTCGGTGGGCTTTTTACACTGTCTACTCAAAGGGGATAATATCACCAAAAAGGTCTTTTTAGAGTTCCACAACATCCCCATATTTTAATATTAGGAACTATGGGTTCGATAGATTGTGTTGTATGGATACCCGTCAGATAATCATAACCAAATAAAGAGTCTCATCACATTCTCGTAATACACTTCAGCACCGATATCTTCCCTTAACAGCAGTAATATCACAGACTCAATAATAAATCCTATGATGTCTGAAGACGAAGGATGTGAATTAAATAAAATATCTTCTTATTCGTAACGCCTGCTTGTTGGAACTTAACGACTGGCCAATTTACTTCTTTCGGAGATACCCCATAAAGAAGCACCTTTTCTAGCATATCCACACTGAGCCTTGTTACAAGGAAGACTGCAAAAAATGTTAATCTTCATTGGAAGACCAGTAATCATCTTCTACTTCACCTTCATGATTAAAAATTAGCTTATAAACCCCCATATTCTTTCCTTTATATTCGATTTTGGCATAAGATGCAATATAGTTAAAATCACATTCTGGCCAATTTGAAATTGTAAAAGCAACTTTATAAATATTGATTTCCAGATATTCAGGATTGAATTTGTCTTCAAAATATTCATCAATCCTATTAGGAGAATCTTTTCCTATGTTCGTAATAACATCTAAAAACCCTTCTTTTGTCCTTTTTTCAACATTATGTTGTATAGACCATTCTCTTAATTCATCAAAAGTCAAATACTATCACTCCCAAATTAAAATTTTTAATTATGCAATCCTTTATCAAACCAATCAAAGATAAATTGTGAACGTTCTTTATCGAAGCGTCCATAAATTCGATAGTCTCCCAGTTGTTTGTCAAGAACCTTTATTTCATGTGTATATATTACTCCATTTTTTTTAAGAGATCCTTTAAGTGGTTTTATTCCTTCTTGTCCCTTTGGACCTACCAAACCTTTTTTCATTGCTTCTGCAAATTTATGGGCCCCATTTTTTCCAAATTTGTCTGTAATACCTTTATAAGCACTTTTTTGAATCCAAGGCTCAGTATATTTACTTGTTCCTTTAGAAAAAAATTGTAAGTCCATTTTAATTAATAAGTTGGTAGCTTCTTGTGTAGCTTTTTTAGCTCCTGTTTTTACAGCTCCTTTTAGTAGCCCACCAACACCTGTAATGTAAGTAAATGGATCTTCAAATCCTTCTAATTCTCTGGCCCCACTACCATCATCATATTTGAAAGCACCAATAACTTTACCGTTTTCAATGATACTATGATCATTATCTGAGACTTTTTGCTGGATTTACTACTACATCCGCCAGGATGTGCCCATTTTCCATCTTAGATTCACACCAATTCCCAGTAGGATCAACATATACAAGAACGGGTTAGACATCTTTTCCTGCTTGCTCTCTACATTTCCCCATAGATCGTCTCATACTTATTTAGAGTTTGACCAGACTTATCCTTTATTTCTACGATATCACCGTGGGCATTTGTATAGTAATAACCTTGTTTTTGTCTTTACACATCATTGTGGTAGAGTAGTCTATATCCTAAAATTTTACAGGTTTAGAGGTTATTCTTTTCATCTCCTCTTTCTACAGGCCAAAAAGAAACCCCAGACGAGCATTGATACTCGTTTAGGGGGTTAAAAACGATTTTACGTGTTCCTTCAAATGTTCAGTTTATTTACTACTATACTAACCGCTTCTCTAACATCCTCTATTTTATAAAATGCTTTTGGATCGAGTTTATGATCCTCCTCGTAGGGAGAAAATCTTGAGGCAACGTCCGCTAGATTACGAAACATCTCACTCTCAAGTTCTGTTAACTCATCATAATCGAGATCAATATTGTAGGTATACGAAAACTCATCACAGAATTTTGGTAATTCAATCTCGTTTTTCTGTAATAATTCAATTAGCCAATACAAGCGTTCTTTAGGAGTTCGTTCGCTCACATTCTCCACCTCATTCATTTTACTTCGGTATAGCTGGGAGATGACCCATAGCCTTCCTTGCATATTCAAAATGATAGACTGTGTTCGTAGCTACATCGTAGAGCACTTCTATATTGTACTTTTTACCATTTCGATAAATTATATCGTAATACATCTTAGCTTGGGAGCCTCTTGGGTCAGCAAATCCTTTCCCGTATTTTATAACCGCTTGTTGAATTTGAACAGGCACAAATCTTCCAGCTTCATCCATATGCTGAGCAGCTTTAGCAGCAAAGTTTAATCCTTCGTCTAGCTTACTAAAGCCCTTCCCCTTATTAAATATACTTCCAATGATAAACGCACCTTTGACTGCAGCGGCTTCTCCTGGATAATCCCATATTGCTTTATTAAAGTCTGCGATAAAAGTAAGCCTTGGAGAAGATTCTCGTGCCATCTTCATCACTTGTGAATCAGGAATTATAGCATCCGAGGATTGCATAATATCTGACTGGGCATATCCTGCTTTAGTCATTTTCGCTCTTATATCATTAGCGTAATTACTCCAGTATTTACGCTCACCCTCAGTCTGAGCCAAAGCCCATTTATTCTTTGCTTCGTTTATTACCCAGTTAGCACCAATATTTTGTTCCCATTGCCCTGTAGGATCAATGTAGCGCAGCGGGTTATTCTTCACATACGTATAACGATTCAAACTAAGCGGATTATCCACTTGCCCCTTATACGTATCCTCTGTTATAAACCTTCCATCATTTGGATCATAATACCTAGCACGCAGATAAATCAAGCCCGATTCTTCATCATACATCTCACCCGCATACAAGAACGGATTGGACATCGTTTCCTGCTTGCTCTCTATATTTCCCCAGAGGTCGTACTCATACTTATTCAGGGTCTGCCCGGCCATATCCTTTATTTCTACAATGTCACCATGGGCATTTGTATAGTAATAGCCTTGTTTGTCATCTTTCACATCATCCCGGTAGAGTAGCTCATTCCCCCAGATGTTGCGGGCTTGGAGGTTATTCTTTTCATCCAGCTCTTCAATCACGTTACCATTTAGATAGACATAGTGAGTTGTCTTGCCGTTTATTTCTTTACTTGCTCTAAGCTCACCCGGAAAGTATGTGTAGGTGCTTTCTTTTCCGTTCTTTGTAAAGGTTTTAAGACGGTTAAGAGCATCGTAGGTGTACGAGCTGTCTGCAATCGTTGGAGATTTTGCCGTCAAAATACTTTGGCGATTGCCCCGTTCGTCGTACGTGTACGTTTGTTCTCTTGTCGGTGTTGTTTCCTTACGAATCCGATCCAGTTTATCATAGCCGAACGTGGAAGCAGATTGGTTTACCGTTGTTTCCACTAGATTTCCAAAACCATTGTATTGGTTTTGCTCTGTCCATGCTTTGTTGTTGGCTTGGAAATGCTGCACGTCTGTTGTCTGGCCAAATGAATTGAAGCCTTTCTCGATTTGGGTACCGTTTGGATACTGGACATGCACGGTATCCCCTGTCGTAGATGTGTCGTACGCATAGGTGATTTTGCCCATTCCTGGATGTTTGACGGATAAGATACGTCCTAGCTCATCGTAGGTGTAAGCTGTTGCAGTTCCATCTGGATATACAATCGAGTCCGGGGTATCATCTTCATCCGCGTATCTTTGTTCGTACGTACGTCCAAATGTGGTCATGGAAGTCGGACGTAAAAAGCTGTCATACGTATAGGAAACCCTTGTATCGTTGTTTTGCTGTGTCAGGAGCTGACGTGTCGTTTGATCGTAGGTATTCTTCTCTGTCTCTACTACTTTTTTACCTGACAACACCTGCATCGTATCCAGCTCATAGAATGGTGTATAGGTATATTTACGAATATTTCCCTTCTGATCTTTAAAGCTTGCCAGATTCCCACTCCGATCATATTCGTAATTCTCTTTGACCTTTTGAGTAGCGGGGTCAATCTCGCGAAGCTTCCATGAGAGACCATTGTATACGTAACGGGCCGTCTCCTTGTCATTTTCAAAGGTACTCATCAGGTTCCCGTTTGCATCGTATTGGAATTTATATACATTCTTTTCCGGGTCTTTTACATAGATGGGTTCTCCTCGCAGATCATATTTGTAGTCCCAGCTGCGTTTTTCTCCCTGTTCATTTGTGATCTGCTTATGCGTTGGATTGCCAAAGCGGTCATACTGCATTTGAGTTTCCGTTGATAACGTGCCGTCTGTCGTATGAACCATACTGGTAATCATTTGTCCATAACGATCATAAAGCTCTGTGGTTTCTAATCCATTGGGAGCAATCGTTTTTTCTACCGGAATTATCAAACTGCTATCCTCGGCCTCATTAGCGTATTGCATGGTGGTCGTGCGTTTCAGCGCGTCTGTGATAGTCTTTATGGTTCCATCACTGTGATAGCTGTATGTGGTTCCTTTTTCCTTTTTCCCATACGGATATGTTGCTACTAATCGTTTTCCATCCTCTGCATAGCTATTTTCTACAAGAGTACGTCGATTGCCCTGACTATCTACCTCTACGGAGAACACGACTTCCCCAGCAGGTGTATATGAAGTAATCAGACCTGTTTTGTTAGGCAACGATTTCATCACTGTACGATCCCTGTTTGTATACGAATATTTTGTCTCCCGATTATCACCATCTGCGGAAATAAACATTTCCTTTTGAATCCTGCCAAGCTCATCGTAGAAATACCCTACTATGCTCTCATCAGGAAATTGTTTGGTTACTAAGAAATCTAAATCGTCATACCTATAGGTAAATGCATACGTTTCTAGGGAGTTTTCTCCGTTATAGACCGTAATTTGTTCCGTAGAGACATGCAGATCATTCTGGTCATAGGTAAAGGACTTCGAGAAATGCGAGAATTCATCACTTGCCCCAAATTGAACCTCTGTTAAGGAAATTGGAAGCTTTTTGTCCCCATACTTGTACGTACGAAGCAGCTTATCCTCATATTCCTGTCCTGGATATTTGGCTGTAATGGTTTCTGTTTCCAGTAGATTGTCCCGATTGTAAACATACTCTTGCTTTTTGGCATGTCCATCTCCGACAGCTTGTTCCACGAGAACAGGTAGTCGCATTGTCCCTACTTCTTTGTAGCTGTAATGGGTTGTTAACCCATTCGGGTCCTTTTGCTCTGTCACATCTCCATTTTGGTCATACTCATAGCTTGTCTCATTTGCTAAGGAGGAGAGGTTTTCGATCTTGTCGCGCTTATCGATCTGAGGTGCCAATAAATACTGCTTAGCCTCTCCCTCTGGCAGGTTATCTACAAAATGATAGACATACGCTGGCTTTGTTTTAATTCCTTCATAGGCGTAGCTGGTATAGCTCACCGGGTTATATCGATAAGCTTTCCCATCTGCTGCTACCGGCTCGGATTGCTCTTTGGGACTTGTCTTCTTTTCAAGAACCAGATTAAAATGTTCGTTTTCATTAACCCGATAGGTTCTTTCCGTCGATTGCGAGGAAAAACTATTGGTTTCTTCTATGGTCACAACGTCTCCCTGACGAAGCGGATGGTTACTCAAACGCGTAATACCAGACTTAGGAGTCTTCCAAATCTCTTTTGTCGGCTTTCCTTGATTGGTGAATTTGTAGTAATAGATAAAGCTTTTTCGTTCGGTATTTCCAAACAAAGATGAGGTTTGATCATAGCTAAATCGAACCGAGGTGACCGGATGATACGTATAGTAGGAGATCGCTTGGTTATCCTGATAAAGCCTAATGACTCCGCGTTCAAACGGATTGGCAGGCTCGGGATTATAGGTGCTGTAGGTATAATCTACTGTTAATCCCTGTGTAGGATACTCTACCTTTTGTAGTAGTAAGTATTCAATAAACTGCCGTTTTTGTTTGTCTTTTGCTAGATAGGCTTCCGATTCAAGCTGATCTGGCTTCACAGCCTCGTTATTTTCTTTTGGCAATTCGTATGACTTGATGTAGTTATATTCCGCAGTTGCTGTTTTATAGCTGTATCTAGCAATTGTAGTAGATTTTCCATCCTTTACTTCTTCTACACTCTCCAGCCGCTGTGTATTGTTCGGATCTCCATAATGGTATCTAAGCTCTTTGATCAGGTTATTTTTTTGGTTATACACCTTAAGGAAATCGATCGTTCCTTCCTTCCCATACCCAATCTCCACTCTTCTTCCAACGGTATCAATAATTTCGATCGTACTTTTATAATCGGGAATCTTGTACGTAATTTTATCTCCATAGATATTTTGCTTTTCAACAATATACGTACTACCTTTTTCCCTATATTCAATGGAATAGGAATAACCATCTTTTGCAAAACCTAACTCTCTGTTTGTCATAAGAGAAGGCAATTTAATATTCTGGTAGGGAAGCTTTTTGCTACTATCAATCGTACTCCAATCATCACCGGACATGATAAATTGGGAAACAGGGTGTTTTGTATTTTTTGCCTCATAAAATTGCTGATTACTATAATCATGCACGTTAATCCCTAATTCCTTTGTTATCTCATCAAAGGTTGGAAGATTAAAGCTCCAGCCTGTTCCTACCGTATGGGGCAAGGTACCGGATTCTTCTCTTACGATCGTGGTTCTATTCTCTTTCGCCGTTTCACTATATTCGAACCCCGGGGCCGTAATTTTACTAGATAACGAGTTATATCGGCGCTGGATAACCAAATCCATTCCATGCTTTCCTTCAAGTGTCAAATCTGTTTCCAGCATGTTCGAGGTTAGATAGATATCATCTACGGGATTTTCCACATGATTGGTAAAATGACGAATAGGCTGTTCCTTTTCTGTAAAGTGCATGCTTGGACTTGGCGCAAGAGCCGATGCCATGCGCTTTACTCTTGCTTTTGGTTTGTCCTTGTCTCTCCAATCCTGTAAAGCCTGAATGACACTAGGGGCGTATTGCTCTAACAGCTTCACTTTTTCGGCTGATAAGTTGGCAAGCTGGCCCATGACCTGTTCGTCATTCCACGTGTACAACTGATTGATCTCTTCTTCTGTCAAAAGCTGATGCACATCGGTATAATAATAGGCAACGATTTGTAAAAGTGTGCGATCCCCCTGATCAAAAAGCTGTTGAACAGACGCAAGCGGAAGCTGTTCCCACTTCATTTGGGCTATTTGTTCTTTAGTTACGTCCCCTTTCGTAGATGTTGGTTCTTTTTCCTGCTGTTCTACTTTTTTCTGTTCCTCTATAATCCAATCTTTTGTATCCTTTTCATTTGTCTTTCTTATTTCCTCGTTTTTCTCTGGCGCATCTGTTGCCCCAACAACGAATGCGTTTGTAAATAACCCTGTCCAAAGAATGGCAACACATAAGAAAGAGGAAACCCATTTTCTATACATAAATTCCTCCCAAACCCTTTATTTTACTCCTGTACGGTTTTTTTCGTTAGTAGATTTCCATTTTCATCGTATAAATAATGAAGAATAACTGTTCCGTCTTTTTTAATAGCGATTAATTGATTTTGCTCATTGTATTCGTATTCATACAAGGCTGCGATATGGTTCTCACGAAAAGCAATCGAGAAGGCATCGCTTTTTGCTTCAGCAGTTGCACCAACAATACATTTTTTCTCTATTTTCACCATCAGGTTGTCCACTGGCTTATCATGAATCTTGGCTTTTCCATTCAATTGAATGGTTATCTGATTGTCTGAATCACGTTTTGTCGAGACCGTTAAACCTTCTGGCAAATTTTCAATCGTGATCCCGCTAGAGAGATCTTTTGCAAAAACTCCCTGCTTGAGATAAACACTTAAAGGTGTAGCTATGCTGCCATCGTTTTGACTTGACTCCTGAAGTACATTCGTAGATAGGATTAGCTGCGGATTCGTCACGGTACCAGGTATCTGGACTTTTAACTCATCGCTGAGTAACGATACGGTTAAGGATTCAAAAATGACAACGACCTGATAATGATATTGCATGCCAGGCTGTACATTCTTATCGACATATTTATTATTGCTTACATTTTTAGGATTCTCCCCATTTCGGATCACGGTATACGATAGAATCGGATCATTTGGTTTTACGACAGGGTCCCATGTTAACGTAACTTCGTTTTCGATAACAGATGATGCTACGAGATTAACCGGCTTCGTGGAAAGTTCATGTAAACTTCGATAAACCTCACCCTTGTAAATCACATCGATATCAGCATACTTATCCTCATTTTTTCCACCACAACCGATGAAAATATAACTATCCTTTTTTACATACCCACTGTAGTTATCCTTATCCTGATAGGTAATTCGGCTAGGTGCCTCTCTGAAAGCAGATTCCTCTCTAGTTAAGCAGGATGAATCATCATAAAACCGTTCTTTCTTATAGATTTGGACCGATTTTTTATAGGGAATGGGAACCGCGACATTACTTGGCTCGGAACGTCTACCTGCTAAATCGATCGCTCGAACCACATAGCTGTAAACCAAGGGATCTTGATCACTATCCGTAAACGTAGTCGTTTTTGTAATAGCAATGCGCTTCCCATTTCGATAGATTTCATAACCTGCTAAAGCAACATTGCTTTTCGAACCAGTCCAGTTGATGACCATTTTTTTATCATCCGTTTCAAATGCTTTCAAAAGACCGGGTCTTGTTGGCGGCTCTTCCTCTTCTAAAATCGATCTTTTCTTGCGAAGCGAAACCTTAGGTTGATTTGTAAGCTGCTCGTCTCCTAGTTCAAAATGCTCAAGGGTAAGCGGGGAACGCTCAATGTTCCCACTGTATTCAATGCTGAGAATCACTGTTTTTTGATCGTCTTTATCTAGTACAGTAGCGAAGTATTTTCCTTTAACCAGCTGACCCCTATACTGATTGTCGTTATAAGTAATCTCTGGTGCAGCAGCTTCATACATCGACTTCTCTATTTCGATAAGTTTACTTGGATCAAGCTCTTCTTGTGGTAATGTTCGTTCAGATGTAAGAGAAATGGTAACAGCTTGTTTTGTCTCTTGTTCTTGCAGAATTTTTTCCACGGTCTCTTTTTCAAGCGTTACCTCATTTTCTTGAGTAAGCTGAGAGGAAACGGAAGATTCATCTCCCGGTATAGAAATGAGTTCGGAGTTTGTTTCAGGCTCTTGGGTCTGTTGTTTTTGCTGGTTTTCCTGATTTTCTTTTTTTTCTTGGTCAGGTTCTATCCCAGATTCTTTCTCAGATTTTTGTTCAACGGTTGAAGCCGTGTTTTCTGAGGGCTCTGGCGTTTCTGGCGTAGCTAGAGAGGAAGAATCAGAGCTGGGCGTCTTTTCCTTCGCAGGCTGTAAAATCCCCTCTGTTCCAACGTCTGGCTTGTCGTTGGCTCTGATGGTATTGCTTGATCTGTTTGCTCTAAAGCAATGACTTCACCTCCTGGCAAGATACTGATACACAGCGTGATAATCCATATCATTGCCGTCCACTTTCTAATCATGTTGTACATACGAGATAGTTACCTCCCATTTCCAAATTGGCAAAACATAGTTGTCTTATAATGAAAGCTGGATCGTAACAAGGGTATCCATGAAGTTAATTTATTCCATTATAAAAAATCTTAATGACATTCCCCTCGCCCTTCCTTTAGAGCAATATTTTACCACGCTGTTCTACGATTTCAGTTTTTTAACTTTATTCGCAACGGCATTAAATTTTTCGACAAAAATAAACTGCTTTTGACAATAAAAAAGAACACTAAGTCAATAGCGTTCTACAACGTGAAGATAAAAGAACAGGAGGTATTGGGGGACCTAGTAACGAACACCTGATTATTACATTTGGACCACCGTTTATTTCTACTTCTTTCTACTACTTACATACGGTTCTTATAAAAAGTAAAAAACCACCTCGGTTACCCAAGATGGTTTCACTATTTATAGCGTTTTAGAATTATCGTTTGAAGCAGATGTCGAGTCAGTTTGATTAGAAGGAGCCGATGATTCAGTTGATTCTACTACTGGAGCTTGCTCAATTGAAGAGGTAGGATTAGCCTCCGCATCCATAACACCGTATGCTTCCACAGGGTTCTTTTTCTTTTTGAAGATGTTCATGACCATTTTAAAGATACCACCTAATACAAGAACCACAACAATCCATGCTTTTTTCAAAAATACTAAAATAAGTGCAAGAAAACCTACTTTTTTAGCAACAGCTAAGCCTAAACCACCTAGAACGAGTCCAGTCAAGCCATAGTCAGCTAGCTTATCTGTAGACGCATCATAATCGTCGTATCGATTTCCTTCTACCAACTTGAATTGAGGCACAATTTGCTCCGTTAAGGTCTTTTTATCCTTCGCTAGTGTTGCTGGATCAGATACAAGAATAAACGAAACATATCCTTTTCTTGTTAACATTTGCAAATTGTAGTTGATAATCGGATTTTTGTTATTATCCTCGGCAAGCATTGACCATTGCAGGGTATGTGTTTTTGCATCATAGGAAGGGGGTACATCCCAACCTACTACATGAATTTGTTCTTCTGGCTTACGTTCTTTGTTATGCTCTTCTGTTCCTTCTTTATAACTCTTCAGAATTGCATCTTGATCAATATTGTTTTGCTCATCGTCCATGATGTGTCCTACTTCATCATATTCCATTACTACGAACCAATTTTCCTGATCCGAAGTAGGATATACACTTCCAATCTCACGTGACGATGTAGAGTTACCGAATTGTTTTTGGACCATGATTGTATCTTCTTTGTTCAAATAAGCAAGCTTATCAGGGATTTTAAAAGTAGCTAAACGATCTCCTACATGAACGGTTGTCCCCCCTTTCACCCACTTTAGATTTTCTGCTGCATAGACAGAAGTGGTAAAAACGGCAATAAGTAATACAAGAATGACAGAATAAATGCTTTTTGATTTCACCTAGATGCCTCCATTGTCAAAATTAGTATGATATACAAACGTAATCTTAACAATTGATTTAATAATGGTAAATGATATATAAGTTGTGAATAATTAAGCAGAAAGTCATGGGCATTTAGGAACTAACCGCATTATTCTGATTAATGTATATTTTACAAGAGTCTTTGGATACATTTTACACTTTTATTCTCTATCTATTTTCCTTTTGAATAGCGACCTGTGTTCCTTGTATAGCAATTCATAAAGGGCTTAAGTAGGTAGATTTTTGTCATTTTATGTGAAATAATTGTACCAATCTTACGGGAAATGACATAATTATACCCCCATATGAATCCTAATTTTTAGATTTAGATTTGGTGGTTCTCATCTACAAGGTGAGTATGTCACTCTAAAATTTGTTTGATAAAACAAGGAGGAGAAGCGCCTTGCAAAAAAAATTTATAAATCCTGAAGCAATGCCAGCGACTTTTGGTTACTCCCATGTAGTAGATGTTAGCAATGCCCGTAGAACAATATATGTTTCTGGACAGGTTGCAATTAACGCAGAGGGTAATATAGTAGGAATGGGAGATTTAGCTTTACAAACAAAACAAGTATTTGAAAATATCAGAATAGCTTTGGAGGCTTCGGAATTAAACTTTCATGATGTAGTGAAATTAACTTTTTTCTTGACAGATATCTCGCAAATGCCAGTTGTTAGAGATATTCGGGATCAGTACATTAATACAATGAATCCTCCAGCTAGTTCAGCAGTAGAAGTTAGAAAACTGATAAAAGATGAACTATTAATTGAAGTAGAGGCAATTGCGGTAGGAAACTGACCTTTCACGTACCTTACAGAGTTGCTGTTTGTGTTACATAATCATCAATTGTATAAAACCTTAAAATAAATAAAACAGATAAAGACTAAGATAAATGAGCTTCTATCTTTAGTCCTTATCTGTTTACAAAAAACACTTTTGCTTTTGTTTCGCAAGTTGGTGTGATCTAAAAATGTTTCTGGCCAATTTTGTGTGGGAAGTGTTGTAGTTTTATATCTCTGAACCCTAGCAGAATGGATGCTAACTTCATGAAAAGAAGAGCTAACTTTACATAATATATATTATGTGTATTATTTTTATACCGATTCCTTCCTATTTAAATGTGCCTCGTCTCTTATTATCTTTCTGCCTATTCTATAGAAAGTGCTACCGAGAAAAATCTATTTGCCCGAAAAGGATAGTCTACTGTTTATATAAAGGAGCTATTTTATCAATCCGATTTGTCCATATCCCACCGCTGTAATTGTTTGGTAGGCGTTTGATATCCTCAGGAGAGTCAAATCCACTTGAAAATCCTTCTCCATCTCCACCTACAATAATGACTCGTGTGTCCATTTCATCCATCCGATTCAGAAAACGATTTGGCCATCCCCATAACCAAGGAGCAAACTGATCAGGTATATGTAACTGGGCATGCTTTAGACTAGCGGGAACGTAGCCGGTCCACCCTATTGCCATATAAGTAAGAAGATCTTTTTTCAACGAAGCCTTTGACATGGTTCTCAGGCTAGGAATTCGCACTTTTATCTCAGCTATCGGCTTATCCCCGCCATACACAGTTAATTGGTCCAGCCGGCTAGCGGGTAGTTTTTGCAGATAAGCTGCCATTTGAATTCCTTCATTGGCATCATTGCTTTTGATATGAATCAGAAAGGAACGATCAGGAAAATGGTTTAGCACCTCATCCAGAGTTGGCATTAGATTGATTCCTTTCCCTCGGAATGGAAAGGTTTTACCGCCATCTGCCGTGTAGCCGTATCCAATATCGAGTGCTTGCAGCTCTTTGGTTGTAAAATCTCTTGTAACACCCTTCCCATTCGTACGACACTCAAGAGTCCAATCATGGAAAACAACGAAATTGTTATCTTTTGTCCATTGAACATCGAATTCTACTATATCAGCACCAGCTTTAAAAGCGGCATCCATAGAAGGGATGGTATTTTCTAAATAAGGATGCTCTGGCATCATTATTCGCTCGGCTGTACAGGTATCATTCGTGATATTTTCCATGCTAAAGGTCTGAGCAAGTCCTCGATGGGCAAGCAACAGAGGTGATCCATCGGGTCGATGGGCAAACAAAGAACTGTTGTTACCATAGATAAATACAAATAGGACAAGACATATCCAGACGATTTTTCGTTTCAATAGTTTCTTTATCATGTTCATTGGTTTCTCCTGTTCCATCTCTTGTTGATAGCTCACGTTGTGTTTATTACATTCATACTTTTACATACTATAACTGATCTGATTGGTTTTACAATGATGCTGAGATGACATTTTACTCACATAAAAATAACAAATATGTAGTTGATTGTTAGTTGGAATGGTTTTTTTGTCATAAAGTAGAATAGAGCAGTCCTATTGTCATTTACATGACTATAGAACTGCTCGTGTCGAAATAAGCTCTTCTATTATTTACTTTGCGCTAGATATAGCTTGAGTGATGCGGGTACCTGCTTTTCCTGCCAAAGCTAAATCCGCCTGATCCAAGGAACAAATGATAGCAGTCCCACCTTTTTCGGCAAAGCCTATGGCTGATTCCATTTTAGGTCCCATGCTTCCGGCACTGAACTGACCTTCATCAGCATACTGCTTAGCTTCTTCCAGCGATATCGTTTCAAGTGATTTTTGATTTGGTTTGCCATAGTTCACATACACATTCTCAACATCTGTCAAGATCATAAATATATCGGCATTCACATCTTGAGCAAGCTGGTAACCACTTCGATCTTTATCGATTACAGCTTCCACCCCTACAAGAGTTCCGTCCGATTGACGGGATACAGGTATACCTCCTCCACCCGCAGCAATAACGATGTTCTCTTGATCGGTCAGGGATTGGATTAAGTCAGCTCCGATAATCGCTTTTGGCATTGGAGACGGAACTACACGACGCCAGCCTCTGCCTGCGTCCTCCTTCACAATCCAACCTTTTTCCTCAGTAAGGCGCTTGGCTTCTTCTTCACTGTAAAAAACGCCTATCGGTTTTGTCGGATTTTGGAATGCTGGATCTTCCTTTGATACTTCCGTTTGAGTCAGCATGCTTATTACGGAATTAGTTAGTCCGAGCTTTTGTAGCTCATTTAATAGGCATTGATTCATCATATACCCGATAAAGCCTTGGGATTCTGCACTGCACACATCAAGAGGGAATGGCGGAACTACTTCTTTTGCTTCGTCCTGTTGACGCAAAATATTTCCGACCTGCGGACCGTTTCCATGTGTGATAATTACCTCGTATCCCTGCTTCACAATACGTGCGATTACCTCGCAGCTTTTCTGGATATTCTCCAGTTGATTTTCATAAGTAGCCTGCTGTTTGGGTTGTAAAATAGCGTTGCCCCCAAGAGCAATTACAACTTTTTGTGACAATTTGAATTCCTCCTTATTATCAGCATACCGATCAGTATGCCAAATGCTGTATCCAGACCTGAGCTATGACCTACGCGTAACAAATCTCTAATCCTCTCATTCAAGCTGTCTGTATCCTTTTGTAGTAGAGAATGTAAAACATCTGTCACCACCGAGCTAAAGTCCCTCTTCAGCGCATACTTCAGATATTCCCGACTGATATCTGTTGTCAGTGCTTCGTTCTCCACCAGACTGGTTACGTGCAAGCGGAAGGAGTCCGTCAGCACTTCCGTTACCGCATCCACTGCAAGCAGTCCCACCAGCATGTCGTCTCCAGAAGGAGTGAGGCCTTTTCCTCGACCAATCCAGTACCTGAGAACTTCATCGATCTGTGAGAAGCTCTCGGTTGAAGCAGCATCCATCAGTTGTAACACCTTCCGTTCGCTTTCCGAACAAAACCCAAAGGATTCCTTCATGAAGCAGTGGATATAATGCTCTACGGAAATATCAGCTCCTGTAGGCCGATTATCCTCTACTAGCTCAACTACAAACGCCTTCAAATGCCGAAGCAAGGATTCAGGATGCTCCGTCATCGGTTCTACATAGAGATGATAAGCATGTTTAGGGTTCAATTTTATATAAAACGTGGAAAAGAGAAGAGCCGACATGCCGCTGTCATAGCGAACGATTTCCCCTTGCTTGATCAAAGAAACAAGCTTGGGTACCAGACTATCCTCCACGTGAATGCCAAAAGGAAGCAGTCCGTTCTTTGTTCCCCCGATAAAAATAAGCCCATCTTCCATTCCGATATTAAATCCGTTCTGAAACACACTATGGATATAGCCGGGGGTGCCGGTTTGGAGGAGAGGGTGTACAGACTGGCTGTACATCCCGTTTATCTGTAGTAATTCTTTCATGTCGCTCTCCCCTTTTCTGCGTTTTGTTAAATTAATCCCAGTTTTTGTGCATAAGCTTCCAGAGCTTTTTCAAAGCAAGCGAGCGGTGCACGAACCGTACCTGCGCCAATTTGACCTACACCAGGCTCCTTGTGGGCAATTCCAGTATTGATGACTGGTGTGATGCCTGTTTCTACTACTTTTCGTGCATCGATTCCGAGGCAGATACCTTGGAAGTTCCAAGTTGGAATCGTGAAGTTAGGGTTATGATCAATGCAAATTTCTGTCATCTCATTGCTGGTTGCTAGCGCATCTTCAAATCCGCCCGCACCGACGAAACGCGTAACACCTGGTGCTGCAACCATAGCCATACCGCCAACGCCAAATGCTTCTGTAATAGCGCTATCACCGATATCAGGATTCGCCATTTCCTGGGAATAGCCTGTAAAGAATAATCCCTGAGGCGTATTAACTGGGGCTGTAAACCATTCGTCTCCCATACCGCTGATACGTATTCCGAAGTTTTTTCCATTTCTAGACATAGCTGTTACCACTGTGCCGTGCTGAATTGTTCTTGCAGCATCCAACACCGCTTTCGAGGTTGCCATCGCAACGTTCAGGAAAAACTGGTCAGTATCTGCTAGGAATTTCACTACATCGAATTTGTCTTTTTCAGATGCATCGGTTTGCAGGATATAAGGACTGATTTCTTTTAAAAATACAAGAGAGGCTGCGATGTTGCGTTGATGGAATTCGTCTCCCATCGTAATTGCCTTTGCCATCATGACGTTAATATTTAAGCCGTTCTCAGTCTGATGCAAAGCCATAGAGAGAGTAGGCGCCAGAACATCTCTCATCCATCTTAGACGCTGGATAACCTCCTCAGAATAGGCTCCGAATCGTAGTACTTTTCCGATTCCTTCATTCATCGTACAATAGGCACGATTTCCATCGGTCTGATTTTCCACAACCAATAGTGGCATGTTGGCTGATGTAATACCGCCCATAGGTCCTACAGCTTTGACATGATGGCACGGAATGAATGTGATGTCCCCTTGTTTTAACATGGTCATCGCTTCTTCTTCATTCGCCGCCCACCCTTCGAATAAGCATGCTCCGACGCAAGCCCCTTGCATTGGTCCTGTCATGTCCTCGAATTGAATAGGTGGACCTGCGTGGAGAAGCACCCGACCGTTTAATTCCTCTACTACGGATTTGGCAGGAACTACATCTACTAGAAAAGGAGCACCAGCTACAATTTTTTGAATAACTGCCTGATTTGCTTCATCAATTGTTTGATAAGGTCCGTACATGCTACATCCTCCTAATTGGATATTAGTTTATTTGTATGTTCTTATATATATGCTTTGTAAGCGTTTTAATAATAACGAATTGTTTATGTTCTAAATGACAGCTTACTTCAATAAGCTCAAGATCTTACGCATTCTTTCATTTCCTCCAGCTACCGGGCGCCAATCAAAATGTACAGCACTTCCACCGTAGCTAGTTACTGCGTTTACAAATTTTTTGAGTCCCACATTAATCACTACCGGCTTTCCACTCAAAAGCTTAACAATGGATTCAGAAACCTTGTTATCTTCTTGTTCATTCTGGTTACTAGCAACCAGTGATTTTTCCTTGTCCTTAAGCTGGATTCCCATCATGGCGAGAGCTGTCCGAACAGCCTGATTGTTGCTTTCTTTTACGATAACGCCAGCTTGCTCAAGCTTTTGCTTTTGCTCGTGGTAATCTTGTGGATCTTTTTCAGTTCCGCACACCGTTGCTACGAAATACAGGTTCTTGCCTTTTTCTCTAGCATTACGTTGAGCTTTCTCTATGACAGGCAACAATGCGCTAGCCATATCATCATGGGCACCGTAACCTAAAACAACATCTAGTAAAATGATCGCTGTGGATTCATCCAAAGCTGCCTGCTCAATGTAATGGATTCTTGTCTCCGGATCAATCATTGGATGAGGCTTGCCTTGTGTATACTTGTCATCCCCTAAGTCGATTACCTCATGACCTTTGGCTTTTAGCATATAGCCGTCTTCATGAATGAGTTGTCCTAATTCAAGACCTTTCGACATCAGGATAGCGGTTTCATAAGCAAGCGTACCACCTGAGTACAGACCTTTAATGGCGGTTTGTTCTGGTTTCAGCTCAACTTTCGGAGCCTCTGTACTTAGCATATTGTAGTTGGCCTTGATTTCTTTTCCTTTAGACAGATCCACGGCAATCATGGCAGTCTCTTCCAATGTGTGAGCATAATATACGCTGCCTTCATGTGTTTCAGGCTCTTCACCTACAAAAATAGCAACTACTGGTTTTGAAATGCGCTGTAAAAGCTGAACCACCTGGTTACGAACTTCTTTTGCAGGAGGTTTTGAAATAACTACGATTACCTCGGTAGCTTGATGCTTCTCAAGTCCTGCAATAGCATCTAACATTGTAATTGCACCGATCGTTTCAGAAAGGTCTCGACCACCTGTTCCGATTGCATGGCTTACGCCTCCACCCAAACGGTCAATCAGAGTGGTAACTTCCTGAATACCAGTACCTGATGCTCCCACGACACCAATGTTGCCTTCTTTTACCACGTTAGCGAAAGCTACCGGAACACCGGACAAAATCCCTGTTCCGCAGTCAGGCCCCATAACCAGTAAGCCTTTTTCATGGGCTTTTTGTTTGAGTCGTAGTTCATCCTCAATCGTAACGTTATCACTAAAGATAAAAGCATGTAGACCGCGATCAAGTGCTTTTTCTGCTTCTTCGGCTGCATATTGACCAGGTACAGAGATCAGAGCAAGATTAGCCTTAGGCAGAGCCTGCATCGCTTTATCCCAAGTTCGAACGGATTCGAATTCCTGTTTGCTACTGCTGATAGCTTGGTTTTTCAGCTCCTCTTCAATGGTGGTCAGCACCTGAGCTACTTTGTCTTCATCGTCTGTATCAATCACGATGCACATGTCGTTCGGTCCTGCTTTTTCTA
Organism: Brevibacillus sp. 7WMA2; assembly: GCF_010748895.1. Taxonomy (NCBI): domain Bacteria; kingdom Bacillati; phylum Bacillota; class Bacilli; order Caryophanales; family Paenibacillaceae; genus Brevibacillus; species Brevibacillus sp. 7WMA2. The sequence goes on along the minus strand of NZ_CP048799.1, from coordinate 1,037,902 downwards.
GCTCATCGGTAAACATACCCGTATTTTGGAAAATCTCTTTATTCGCAGGTGTTCCCATCATAATGGAGGCTTGTTTGACTCCATCCATCGTGGAAATCTTGTTTGTTAGGAGCATGAGATTAACCGAATCTTGATAGGAATTTTCTTTAATGATGGAATGTAGCATTAGTACGAGCACCTCTTCCGTCAGATAAGTTGATTTATTCATTAAAGCATCACAGCGTCAATTGATTAAAGAATAGGGATGCTGCTATAGGATGACATCTCTTTCTAGGCTAGCTATGAACTTACTTTGCAAAAGGATCTTTCTTGTCGTATTGGTTTTTATGAACAACGTCCGACACTAAATAGTCATACACATCATCCACGATTTCGATCCCGTTGCTCTCGCTCTCTTCCTCGCGAATTTTACTACGCTGTCCCGGATAAGATACTTCTTTAAACCCAGGAGCTGGTTTTATCTGATTCAAATCCTGCATTGTATTGGTAATGTTTTGTAAAAATCCAGACATGCTTGTAAAATAAGCAGGATTAATTACGATATGAAGCTGTCCCAGATTCCGGTATTCTGTCAGGTCATGATACATCGATGACACTTTATTTCCAAACGGCAATCCGAGTAAAATACCGGAAAGTACATCTACCATCATCATTAATCCGTATCCTTTAGGTCCAGCGATTGGTACCAAAGCGTTCACCTGGAATGGATCTGTGGTTGGATGACCCTCTTTATCTACCGCCCATGTATCTGGAATGGTTTCATTTTTTGATCTCGCATGTAAGATTTTTCCCCAAGCCTGTACGGTTGTCGCCATATCGAAAGTAATCATGTCGTCCCCATCCCCAGGTGCAGCAAAGGCGATTGGATTTGTACCATAATACGGCTCTGAGCCCCCAAATGGTACGACCATCGGATCAGATTGGCACAAAGAGATTCCAATCATCTTCTCTTTTGCTGCCTGCTGAACAAAGTAAGAGAGGGCTCCACTATGGCCGATTCTGCGAACACCTACAACTGCAAGACCGTTCTCTTTGGCCATTGCGATAGCTTCATCCATTGCTACCTTAGCCGCTACATGCCCTGCCCCATTGTCACCATCAAAAATAGCAGTGCAAGGACCCGTTTTTTCGAAGGTAAACGCAGGATACGCATTGGTACCACCCTTAGCAATCCGTTCGGCGTAGTATTCTACACGCATGGCACCATGAGAATGAACACCCCTTGCATCCGCATGAACCAGAACGTCAGCTACTCCTTCTGCATGCTCCTCTGTCAATCCGGCTTTATGGAGTTTGCGAGTGATTAACTCCTTTAGCTCTTGTTTGCTTACTCTCATTTATGCCACCTTCCCTTTCACACTACAACCGCCTATTTTATTTAGCAAAGGGGTCTTTATGATCATAGGCATTTCGATGGACGATATCCGAAACTAGGTATTCATAGACATCATCGACAACTTCAATGCCATTTTTTTCATATTCTTCCTGAATCATGTCGTTGTTTTGACCTGGGAAAAGCACTTGTTTAAAACCGGGTGCCGGCTTAATTTGATTCAGGTCGTCCATTGTAGCAGAAATATGTTGTTTAAACATATCTGCATCTGTAAAGAAAGCTGGATTAATTACAAGATGAAGCTGACCAAGGTTCCTATACTCAGTCAAATCATGGTACATGGAGGAAACTTTATTCCCAAATGGAAGATTAAGCAGAATACCTGAAAGCACGTCCACCATCATCATCAAGCCATAGCCCTTTGGACCCGCGATCGGAAGCAGGGCATTTACCTTGAAAGGATCTGTGGTTGGATGGCCTTCTTTATCCACCGCCCAAGTTTCCGGGATGGATTCCTGTTTAGATCGAGCATGAAGAATTTTTCCCCAAGCCTGTACAGTTGTCGCCATGTCCAGTGTCATGATGCGCTTATCATTGCTAGGGGCAGCAAAAGCAATTGGATTGGTACCGTAGTACGGCTCAGAACCTCCGAAAGGAACGACCATCGGATCAGATTGGCACAGAGAAATACCAATCATCCCTGATTTTGCAGCCTGACGTACAAAATAAGAAAGAGCTCCACTATGTCCAATTCTTCTGACTCCAACAACAGCTACCCCGTTTTCTTTGGCCATCTTGATAGCTTCGTCCATCGCCTGCTTAGCGGCTACATGACCTACTCCATTATCCCCGTCAAATACCGCTGTACTAGGGCCTGTTTTTTCAAATGTAAACGAAGGATCAGTATTTAATCCACCTTTTGCAATCCGTTCTGCATAGTATTCTACACGCATGGCTCCATGGGAATGAATGCCTCTAATGTCGGCATGGACCAGAACCTCCGCCACACCTTCTGCATGCTCTTGGGTCAAACCTGCTTTGTGCAGTTTATTGGTAATCAGATCTTTTAACTCTTGTCTGGATACTCTCAATTCCGACACCTCTATTACATTGGATTTCAGCAATACTGTGATTGCTCCTTAGCTATAACAAGGAGAATGGTAAAAAGCAGTCACCTTTTACCATCTTCCTCGTCTGCTGAGGCACTTCTCTTAGAGATCCGCGTCTCGGTTGCAGTCTTTCGAGTAAACATAAGCAAGCTTCTCTCGACCGACAGCGTAGCAAGCCTGCTGCACATATGGACCCATAAAGATATAATCGCCTTTTTTCACAGGAATCCACTCGTTATCGAGGTTGTACACTCCTTCACCAGAGAGTAAGTATGCTCCATGCTCCTGAACGTGCGTTTCGATGAATGGATGGCATGCACCCGGATCAAAGGTCAAAATGTGGAAATTCATATCAAAAGCTATTTCTTTTGGTAGAAGATCCTGAATTCGCATATCAGTCATGCCATCATAATCTTCTTCCGGGATATCATTTGAGTTACCGGAAACGACCCATGGTTTCAAGTCTTTTAACGGTTTATGTTTCTGCTTGTACAAGAATAGCTTGCTGTCACCATCCTTTAGGTTTTCCAAATACATGGTTGTTCCTGGTGGGCAGTATAGGTATCCGCCACTTGTCAATGTGTAAGCCTGTTCATCAGCAGATGCCTTTACTTCACCTTCAAGAACATATACGAAGGTTTCGACAAGGTCTTGTCCACCAAAGCCATCTGTATTTTTGCCACCCTTATGCATCGTAACCACATAATCGACAAAGCTTGCTCCAAGCTTCGGAGTTGCCAAAATAGAAATCGAGCAGTTGTCAAAACCCGGAACCACGTTATTAACCAAGCCCTCCGGAGCAATCAAAGCATACTTGCCATGTTTAATGATGGAACGGCTGGATAGTAAGTCAGTTGGATAACCCATTGTCATTTCTCTCCAATTCTCTATTTTTTTGGGCCATGCTTCCGTCAGTACAAGACTAACGAAATCATTTGCTAAATTTGAAGTCTTGTTCGTTGGCTTCTACCTTTTTCCTGCGTGAGGATTTTACATTCACAAAGAACAGGAATGCGGTACATACTATAATAATACCGATTGCGAGGTAAAAGCCCAAGATTTTGCTTCCTGTAGCGTCTGAAATTAAACCGGTTACAAACGGAGCAACTACAGATGACATCATTCCAAAAAAGTTAAACACACCAAACGTTGTGCTATATCCTTGTTTCGGAGCAATATCTGCCACGTAAGAGATCATAATTGGATCTACGGCTAGTTTACCGAAGAATCCATACATGATTAGGAACAAAATCAGTAATTCGTTGTTTTGCACCGCCACCGTTAAATACAAGGTAACTGCGGCTATAATTTGTAGCAAAATAACAACCATTATCTTTTTATGCTTGAACTTGTCAGACAAACGGCTGAACAATAAGGCCCCTGGTACTGAAGCAAAGGCAACCAAAGCAGAAGCAAAGCCGATAGCAGCACCTTGAAAGCCTCTTTCCATTTGCAGGTAACTAGGAAGCCAGGTTACAATCATGTAATACCCGTAACACACGGAAAAGTAAATGACATAAGCAGAAACCATGCGAATATCGCCAAAAAGCGTTTTCATTGTTGCTTTATCATTCGGATCTTTTTCCTTTGTTCCTTCAACAGCTTTTTCTGCTGGTTTTTCCTTAATCACTTTAGCAAAGGCAATAACAACAATAATAATTAAAGCACCTGTAACATAAATGAGAGGTCTCCAGTCCCAGCCGAGTCCCTTTACCATGTAAGAGGAACCGATGTATCCTAGGGCCATTCCGAGCGCCGAGCCGCTGTTAATAATGGCAGTGGAAAAGCCTCGCTTCTCATTTGGGATTGCGGAGGATGAGATTGAATAAGCTGGCCCATAATAAGTACCTTGTCCAAGTCCTGCTAGGAAGCTTCCCACTAACAGGAAAGCCAAAGATGGTGCAATCCCTACTGTAAAGGCTCCAAAAGCAAAGATTAAGAAGCCCGGGATCAGCATTATTTTTCTTCCAAATTTATCAGCGAGAAAGCCGGATGGAATCTGCATAGAGGTATACGCCAGAAAAAACATACTGGAGATTAGACCCATGCTAGCATCTGATTCCACACCAAGCTGCACTTTAATTTCTGGTAAAATCGGGTTCAGTACAGTTCTGTAAATCCAGATGACAGTCCACCCAAGACAAAACAGAATGACGACCTTTTTCCAATACTCAAGACCACCTTGTTTAGCTGCTGGTGTATGTTCGTTCATCTCTTTTCTGCTCCTTACGATGAGGTTATGGGCAAACAATACGCCAAGATGTCACCTATTCTTTATAGGCTAGCTCATAAAGTGTACCGATCAGAGCTTTTACGCCCTCGGCTAAATCATGAGGCTCAGTATACTCAGCCGGGTTGTGGCTAATTCCCTTTCTACTTGGTACAAAAATCATTGCTGATGGAACAAACGGCGCTAGAATTTGAGCATCATGTCCTGCTCCGCTGTGCATTAGCTTATAATTCAAACCTTTTTCCTTACACTGTTTTTCGATTACTTCAACTACACGTTTATCCATAGGAACTGGGTCAGCATCCATCCACATATCAACCTTCAAGCCTACGCCCATTTCTTCTGCAATGGTATTCATAGAAGCCATAATTTCTTCCGTAAATTGAACAAGCGCTTCTTTCTCAGTATGGCGAATGTCCATTGTAAATAGGGTATAGCCCGGAACCACGTTAACCACGTTTGGTTTAACTTCAATTTTGCCTACCGTTGCTACTAATGGATCTCCGTGCTTTTTCGTTCTGTTCATCACGTCACAGATCATGGCACTAGCGGCATGAACAGTATCCTTGCGATAACCCATCGGGGTCGTACCAGCATGGTTAGCTTCCCCTGTCACTTCTACGGTAAATCTGCGTTGGCCAACAATACTATGGACTACGCCTACAGATTTTTTCTCATTTTCCAGAACACTGCCTTGCTCGATATGGATTTCTACAAATGTTTTCAGATCTTTACGAATCTCAGTGGATTCTTTCCGAAAACCAAAGCCGCATTCTCTCATCGCATCCACAAAGGCTATGCCATCAAAGTCTGCTATGTTTTCTACTTCTTCGCGCTTGGCTGTGCAGACGATATTTTTGGAACCCCAGAATGCATAAGGGAAACGACTACCTTCTTCCTCAGCCATGGATACCACTTGTAGATTACGCAGTGGATTTCCGTATTTTTCCTTTAGGTATTTAATCGCAAGCAATCCTGCGATAATACCGTATTGGCCATCGTAGAATCCACCATTGCCTACCGTATCCACATGAGAACCGGTTAAAATAGTTTCATCCTGATACTTTGTTCCTCGTAGGCCTCCAAATAGATTACCTACCTCGTCAAAATGGAAGTCAAAGCCTTCTTTATTCATCCAATCTTCTAAAGCTTTTTGAGCTTCTAACCACTCTTTCGAGTAGAGAAATCGGGAAATGCCCCCTTCAGGTTCTTTTCCAAAATGGCCCAGCCACTCTAAATGCTGTACAATCTCTTTACTTAACTCTCCCATACTCACTGTTCCTTTCTCTGAAGATGAATTGATTCGTATGACGTTTTCCTAACTTGCACTCTCATTGTAAGCGCTTACTATCATAGAGTCATTAACAGGAGTGGATAAAAGTCAAGCTAGGTATTTATCCATCTTGGGTAAAAAAAAGACGGGCATAGGCCCGTTTATCTTGCTTTTGTTATTTTATTTTTCAGTTTTTACCAGATTTAGAATCTTAAGGCCTACCCGGACTCCTAGCATCTCCTCCGAGTCCTCAAAATCCATGCTCGTTATTTCTCTAATCCGTTCTAGTCTGTACATGACCGTTTTATAATGGACAAATAAATCATGGGCTGCTTTTGCAGCATTTTGGTTATGCTCTAAAAATACCTCAAGCGTATGCAGAAGATCATTTTTAATAGCACTCTTACTTTCAACCAATCTATTTAAAGAAGGAGGTATGAAAGAAGTTAGGACAGCAGGGTCTGGAAATTGACAGAGCAAACGGAACAGTCCAAGCTCGGCAAAGGCGGTAATCGATTCTTTTCCATAGAGCTTTTCACCTAAATCCAATGCATCCTGTGCCTCTTGATAACTTCGAGAAATATCCATTACCGTTTCTGCTACATTACCGATGCCGACCTGTACAACAATGTCTTTGGCTTTAGCACGGATCTTCTCTTGAATCTCACGTGCCCTCTCCTTCACAGCAGATAGCCAGCTTTTCCCCTTTCCTTCCTGCTCGTTAACTGGCAAGAGCAGGATAATTGTATCTCCTCGTCTTCGAAAAATACCATTCACAAAATGAGAGCGCACAGCTTCATGTAAATCGCTGAAGGTTTTTGTTTGCAAGCTCCGTGTGCTTCGCAGCTTATCCATTTCATTTTGGCTCAATGACGTAAACTCTTCTTTTACATGAAATAAAAGCACAGCATAGGAACGATCTAAATCCCAACCGATCAAATTAGCTCGATGATAAACCGTCTCTAGCATTTGGCTTTTACCCGCTAAAAGATCGTCAATAATGTCATTTTTAAATTCCCGCTCCACTTCTGCTACGGCAAATTGCTTGACTAGCTCAAGAGATAGGGCAGTAGCAGCATTTTCCATCGCAATAAAATCTAGCTCTTCCAGCCGCTTATGGGCTTCCGTGATGACTAGATGCACTTTAATATGATTGATCGTCCGAATGGGTACGACTACCTGCTCGACAAATTGAGGCTGCGATTCACCTTCTAAAATCTGCGCCGTCAACCAGTAATAAGGGAATTTGGTTTCAACTTCTTTCTCACGTTCTACTAAACTGTCCCGTTGTTCGATAGGCATCGTGTATGAGGAAGTAGCCGTCATACAAACAAAATTCCGGTCATAAATGGCGACAGGGTTTCCAATCAATTCACCTAATGTAGTAATAATGGATTCCAGACCGGCATCCGTTAGGGAAAGCGCCGTGAAGCGGTCATGGACTTCGATAAAGTATTTAAGCTTCATCACCTGATTATTAAATAGCTCTTCCATAACTGGATAAAGCACGTCCACATAAGGAATGTCTTGAGGAATCTGGATAATGGGCAAAGCTACCTGTTCACCCGCCTCCACGATCGCATCCGGGATTTTTTGGACGAATCGGTGGTTTTTGATCATCAAAGCACTGACTTTCTTTTCAGCAAGACGTAAGACAAATTCTCGTTGCTCGTCCTCTGTATAATTACGGATCGGATATAAGCTAGTCAGCAGCATCTCGCCACCCTTTAGCCAATCTGCAATATCGGGTGCTTCCATTATGGTGATCCCTTTAATCACATTGGAAAGCCCATTCTCGCCACCCAATACCTTCGCATCCTGTAATCTCTGCATTCTCAGTATATGCTCTACCCTGAACTCCATATCCTTAACTCCAACCCCTTCATTCGAAATAATCTTAGCTGTCTTTATATAGAGAAAAGGCTCCATTTTCTTATGTGTTCCCATGCCAGCTATTGAGTCTGATGACAGAAGACAGTACTATAAGCATACCAATACTATCACTAGAAGTCTTCGTTAAGATACATCGTAACAGAAAAGACAGACTTAAAAAGGAGAAATAAAGTGAGAACAATTTGTTATAAAACCGTTAATGGGATTCATTTGCTCGGGGATTTTTATAGCACTAGCAAAACGAATGCCCCTGTTATTGTCTATATCCATGGTGGCGGATTTATTTTTGGATCGAGAAAAGATATTTTGCCGGAACACATCACGCAATATAATCAGGCTGGATTCCATGTTTTCTCTATCGATTATCGATTGGCTCCCGAAACCAAGCTGCCTGCTATAGCCGAAGATGTTCAAGATGCTCTACGATGGGTTCGTGACCAAGCCCCGGGCATGCTTGGCATCGAGCCATCAGCGATTGCTGTAATAGGCTCTTCTGCGGGAGGTTATCTCGCTTTACTTGCAGGCTCTAAAGAGTCGTATGTAAAAGCAATCGTCTCTTTTTACGGGTATGGGGATATTCGGGGGAATTGGGCGTCAGAGCCGAGTCCCTTTTACTTACAGAAAACGCTTGTCCCCAAGGAGTTAGCCGATCAATTAATTACGAAAGAAGTACTTACAGAAAGCTCCATCCAGCAAAGATTCGGTCTTTATTTATATTATCGTCAGCAAGGTAGTTGGATTCGGGAAACAACAGGACTGGACCCAATACGAAATCAGGAAGAGCTGAGACTACTTTGTCCGATTGTGTACGTAAATCCCTCGCTCCCTCCTATTATGCTCCTACATGGGGAAACAGATCATGATGTTCCTTGCGAGGAATCTATATCTATGGCCGAACGGTTAAAAGGCGTTGGAATCGAGCATACACTCCTTACCCTCCCTGGTGAAGACCACTTATTTGATCGACAACCAGAGAAAGAAAACGTCCAGCGTGCGTTTGCTCAAGTGCTTGACTTTCTGTATTGTCATTTGACTTAAAATACGATAAAAAAACGTATTTTTTTGTAATTCTAGCCAGTTACTGATTTCTACTCCCAGCGACATGACTATCTACCTATTAATTCTATTTTTTCAAAATAAATAAAACCAATAAAAAACACAAAATAGTGTGGTTCTGTCGTTCTTTATTACAAATAGTAAGAGCTACATGTAAATCGCTTATGTACTTTGATTTCAAAATGAAAGAAGCAGTCAGGAACGAAAAAACATTCTTCTGACTGCCTCTTTTTATTTACCTATCGAACCCGTTAGTTCAACAACTTATCCGTTACTTATGAGACGGTTCATCGAACTATCTTTAAACAAAAAATACAATTTAACCACAACATACACATCAGTATCTAAAGTCAATCACTCTGATAAAGAAGTGGTTTCTTTAAGTGAAACACCTCTTTTTTAATCTTTGATGATGTATGGATTCCAGCCATACCTCTTTGATCGATGTCCACGAGGGACAACAAAAGCAAGCACCATCCAACAATCGCAAATGAAATCGTCCCTTTCATGAGCATCAGATCCATTTGCTGCAATTTTTCTTCTTTCAATTATTTATCTAGATGCTTTTGCACACCTTCTAGAAACCTCATTCGACTATAAGCGGGACCTCCTTCCATAAGCGGATCAACCACGTTAACATATACGTGATCTTGTTGAAAGGCATTCAGGTTTTGTATGACGGGATTCTTTTTCAAGTCTTCAAATGCATGTTTCGCTTCTTGCGTTTCACTCGTAGAGAATTGCACAAATAAATAATCCGGATTCATTTCCGCCAGCTGCTCGATAGAGATCGCTTCTTGCGTTTTCGCCATGCTTATCTGTTGCGGAACCTCCAAACCAATTTCGTCGTATAAGACAGGGTTAAAGTAAACATCTCTCGGGTTAACGAAAGCTTGTGACCCACGAATGCGAACAGCGGCTACTTTTTTGCCTTGAAGCTTTTCTTTCAACAATGCTTTTACTGCTTGTGTATCTGTTTCATATTGAGATAGAATCTTGTCTGCCTCTGTTTGCTTTCCTGTTAATTCTGCCATTAGCTTCAAATTAGATTTCCAGTCTGTAGCAATATGCGATACCAAAATAGTGGGAGCGATTTTTTGCAATTTCTCCACTGCTTCTTTTTGGAACTTGGATGAACCTAAAATAACGTCTGGCTTTAATAGCAATATTTTCTCAAAGTTGGGTTCCTGTTTTTCACCAATTGATTCCGACTTGCGCGTTACCGAAGCAAACATTTCTGGAAACTTTCCACCTATCGATATTGCCCCTACTGGGTGAACGTCAAGCACTACCGCATCCTCCATCGCTTCCATAGCCCCAGTAATCACAATTTTTTCTACCTTTTGTGGAACGGTATACTTTTCACCGAGATACTCGATCGTTCTTGTGTCGCTCGCTCCTGCATTGTCCACTTCGGCTCGTGCTGTTTCTTTGTTGTTCATAGAGGTTGAACTTGCTTCTTTTTGTTTTGCTCCTCCACATGCAGCCAAAACCAGCATGAATAATGCTATCAATCCAACCAGCATAAGCTTTTTATTCATTTTTCAGCTGAGCCCCTTTTAACAAAATTTCGAAATAGAAATTTTGATGATCGATATCTAGTTCCATTCTTGAATCCCTGTCTCAAAGCAATAGCTTATGTAATCCCCAAATGCTCACGCAAGGTGACACCCGTATATTGGCTTCTGAACAAGCCGCGTTCAACTAACTGCGGCATCAGTTTATCAAAAAATAATTCCATTGATTTTTCTGAACCGCCCGGAAGAGCTATAAATCCGTCAATCGCTCCAGCCTCAAACCGCTCAATAATATCGCTTACCACGTCATCAACCGTTCCAACAGAAACCCAGTGGGCAGATCCGACAACCTCCGGCCTTGCCAGCACCTCTTCGACTGTAGGCTGATGGTTAGTAATATACCGGCGCAACAGCTCAGCATGGGTTCGGCTACGGACTGGCTGATTGGGATCAGGCAGCATATCGGCAGTGACACGATGATCCAAAGCAAAGCTGCTTAAATCAAGACCGAGCACTGATTGGAGCGATGCATGTCTGCGCTCCATACTCAAATGTGCATGTGCAGCCTTATGTAATTCATTCGCTTCCTCGCGAGTATCGGCCAAGAAAAAATATAATCCAGGCAAAACTTTGATGGCGTCCGGATTTCGTCCATGTTCCTTGGCTCTTTTTCTCAGATCAGTTCGTAATTCCACTCCGGATTCAAGGTCTGGCATCGCCGCAAATATAGCATCCGCTACTGTAGAGGCAAAATTCCGTCCTGTATCCGACGCACCTGCTTGAAAAAAAGGAATGGATCCCGATTTATGGGCGGGCATAGTAAGCGGACCCTTGACACTGAAGAACTCACCTGAATGATCAATTGAGGAAACCTTATCCCTATCAGAAAACATGCCTGACTCCCGGTCCATTATAATTGCTTCATTCGGAAAGCTTTCCCAGAGCTTACGTACAACATCTGTAAATTCCATTGCTTTCGTATATCTTACTTCCGGTGAAGGCATAGGGAAATCGCCGAAATTTTCGGCGCCTTCGATAGAAGTGACTATATTCCAGCCAGCACGTCCATTGCTAAGCCAATGCAAAGACTGAAGCTGCCTAGCAACAACATACGGCGGATTAAAAGTCGTAGAAATAGTCGTAACCAGCCCGATCCGCTCGGTTTCACGAGCAATCGCTGCGAATATCATCGTAGGGTCAGGACTACCGAAATTAGCGGAATCGCCCAACATCTGTGGGCTCACATAAAGATAATCCGCCCTGAAAAGAAAATCGAGCTTTGCCTTCTCCGCTATTTTTGCCAAATCAATGTAATAATCTATAGAACCCATTTTTTCCACACCGCTGTCTGGGCGCCGCCATCCGTCACCTTTCATCCAAGTTGCAGATAGAGATAATCCGATGCACAATTGGCTATTTTCCGTCATTTTATCACCCTTTCAGACTAAATAATTCGATCAGAAACATGCTTTAGAAGGCGAAGTCGACCGATTGAACATTCATCAACATCGCCACTCCATAGTAACATCGCGATGATCAATGATGAGAACCGCCTAGATTTGAGCCAAGCTCGGCAAAAGCGTTATCGCGGTCGAGCCTGTCCTAGGTATTCTTGGTCAAATCGACCATTGACGGGCACGCCCTTTCCTTTACTTATTCACCCCCCAAATTAACAATGATTCTCATTATCAATGAATAGTGTAGCAAGAACTAAATCAAAAGCAAATGCACAAATCACGAATGTCATATGCATCATTATCTAATCTAGGTATGCTAAATGATTAAGTAGCTGATATTCAGAACAGGGCAACGACGGTACAGGAAAGGAATACTGAGGTAAACAGGAAGTAGCCTGCCCTCCAGATTCATCACCAGCCGTTGCAGCCTGATGACGCACTCGCTCGTCGATTCAAGGCGCGCTCGAATACAGCATAGCCAAGATTTGGCTTGCTTTCTTCAATGGAATCCTGCTTTCAATAACTCTAGATATGTGATCATCTACTTGTTAGGTATGCGGAGGGAGACACACCGAATTTCTTTTTAAAGACTCTACTGAAATATAGCGGATTGGCATACCCTACACTGACCGCAATGTCGCTGATAGGAAAATTACCCACTTTCAGTAATTCGCTCGCTCTTTCCATACGATAATGAATGACATAGTCGATCGGACGGAACCCAGTATATTTGTGAAAGTAGTAGGAGAAGCGTTTGGGACTCATCCCATGCAACTCAGCCAATTCGTCGAGTGTCAGCGGATTCATATAATGTCTGTTAATGTATGCAATGGCTTCCTCTATCACCCTTTTACTCGGTGAACAGCCACTCTCTCGATGCTTGCAACCTACCAGAACTTGATGCATGATGCTTAAGAATAATTCCTTGACACGAAGTTTCTCAATCCCGCCAAGTGTATAGGCATTCTGATGCATCATGATCAGCAATTCTATCACTCTCGGATTTGCTCCCGGTTCCAGCTTGAATTGAGAGTCGCATACATGACCGCTATTTTCATCACCTAGCTTGTCCAATCTATAAAAAAGCAAATAGTACTCGTACTCAGATTGGCCTAAAACCTGCGAGTCCAGTTGCATGCCTGGAGCCGCATGTAGTACTGTTCCTGGATGTAATTCGTAGGCAGTTCCATTCACGCACATTCTAGCTTCTCCACGAATGGTAAATAGAAATCCATGCCTTTCGGTTCTAAATTCGCGTAATATACTTTTCGGCTGGATGACTAACCGGTAGGCACCTTCTACATCATAGGAACCACTAGCAAATATCCCTGCTAATTTATCCACATCTATCATTGTTTATGCTCCTGCTCCTTATCCAATAGTAAAAAATTTGAAAACGAACAAATAAGTATGGTCTCTTGATTTACGTCAATGACCAGTCAAGCTCCTCCTATTAACATAAAGATAAACATTGTCATATAGGAGGCTATCTTATGGTTACCTCAGTAAAAGCGTTATCAAATGAGCGAAAAGCCGCCATAACTGCTGGCACATCAATTATCATCATGGCACTTGCTGCATTTTTTTCCTATGGTTTTGTCCATGAAAGCCTTGTGATAAAGGGCGATGCCAGCGCCACATTTCATATCATCATGTCATCAAATAGCCTATTCAAAGCCGAAATTTTTGGGTGGGTCATCATCCTGATAAGTGACACTATAGTAGCATGGGCCCTGTATATTTTCCTGAAGCCCATTAATAAAAACCTTTCATTACTCGGTGCATGCTTCCGTCTAATCTATTCGACAATATTGGGAATTGCCATACTAAACTTGGTATTTGTGCTACTACTCTCAAGATATCCAAATTATTTATCCTCTTTTAAAATCGAGCAAATTCAGTCACTTATGATGCTATTTCTTGAAACATTCGAATCTATTTGGTCTATTGGTTTGATTGTTTTTGGCGGACACCTGTTGATGGTTGGCTTTGTGGCCCTCCAATCAGACAGCATTCCTAAAGTGATCAGTATATTATTGCTGCTTGCTTCAATGGGTTATATTCTCATTCACCTAAGCAAAACGTTTTTTTCACAATATGATGGAATAATTGCAATACTTACTCTTGTATTTACGTTACCAATGATTGCAGGCGAACTAGGCTTTGGGATATGGCTACTGCTCAGAGGAGGAACACTCCCCAAAAGTGCTTCACAGCCTTCCTAAGACTCACTGGTATTAATCCGCTTCTTGATTCTACTTAATGACTCGGGAGTAATACCAAGATAACTCGCCAATTGATGCTGGGGTACACGACTGACTAAATGAGGTCTTTTTCGCAATAGCGCTTTGTAGCGTTCTTCAGGTGTAGAAGCGATAAATGAAGTCCATTCATCTTGTACCTCGCCCAGGTTTTCCTCTACCATCTTGCGTATCATGGTTTCTAATTGTGAGTGTTTTTGAAACATGTCCTTTTCGACTTTAAGATCACCAACAACCATGATACAGTCTTCTATACAAGTAAAGGTATAGGCAGATGGCTTATTTTGCTGATGACGATTGAAAATCGAGACCGCTTGCTCTTCTGTGTAGAAATTGGACGTGACTTCTTTCCCTGTTTCATCTATCATGTATTGTCTTACACATCCCCGTAATACGAAATAACATTTTGTGGGGACATTCCCTTGTCTAAGGAGCACTGTTCCCTTTTTATATTTCTCAATTAGGATATCTTCAGCGATAGCCTTTTGTTCCTCTTCACTAAGAGATGTAAACTTAGACATATACTTGAACAAGGTGCTTTTCATTTTTCTCTCCTTTTCTCTCTTACATGAAGGAATTATGGGTATTCTCATCTCTTATTTATATCATACTCCGACATCTATACATTATTTTGAGAAGCTGTTGTCATTAGATCGGAAGTACTCTCTGTCGCAGGGAAAAAGAGAGCAGGTATTGATAATCCCCACCTTACATGATTACGAGTAACAATAATAGGGCTGCCTTTTGTCATCTTTTACGACTCAGGGACAGCCCCATTTTACATTTAGGGAGTTGCTTTAATCTAGGAGTTGCTTTAATCCGTTTACTCTAGAGCTTGAGCTAGCTGTGTGAAAATAACTCCCAATGCAAAAGCTCCTGCATCTGGATACCCGAGACTTCTTTCACCGACTGTTCCTGCTCGGCCCATTCTAGCGACAATGGACTCGGTCTTCTTAGCTCCGAGTACTGCAGCTTCTGCCGCTTTGGTAGCTGCTGTCTTACTATCATCGCCCTCTTTAGCACTTTGCTCCCAGGAATCGGAAAAAGGTACAAGCGCATCAATCAAGGTCTTATCGCCGACCACTGCTCCTCTTCCAAAGGACCTTTCACCCGTATCCTGAATGCCTTTGACAACAGCCTTCATCATGCCAGCGAACTCAGAAACGGATAATTCGGTCTTGTCTTTGGCAAATTTACTTGCGGCTCGGAAGGCTGATCCCCAAATCGGCCCAGAAGCCCCACCACAATGCTCCATAATGACCAAGGAGCAGGCATTCAGAAAATCTCCTATATCGGTGACATGATGCTGGGTAATTTCCTGCCACTCATTTTTCAATTGCTTGAAGCCTTTCGCCACGCTCATGCCGAAGTCACCATCGCCTGCATGAGAATCTAGCTCGCAGAAAGCAACCTCATTTTCGATAATGACCTCACTCATTTTGTCAATCAAATATATTAGGTTGTGTAGCGAGAATACATTGTTCTCAATCTTTGCATATTGCTTATCCGTCTCACACTGATAAGAAACGGTGTGACTCAGTTGTTGCGACTCCAATACTACTTCGTCTGCACGCAACGGGCTAAATGGCTGGTTAATTTGTAGTGCTGGGGTATCGCAGCTTGCCTCTAAATAACGCTTAAGTTGATCGTCTAGTGAGATGAACGACACCGAAGCACCTGCCATATCTATGCTTGTCATATAGTTGCCAACGAATACCTTAAAGATCGATACGTTGCTCTTATTGATTTCACGAACAACTGCATTTGCCAGCAAATACAATTCCTGTAATGGCGATCCGCCGAATCCATTAATCAATACGCCAATTTCTTGTTGTGAATTGTCTTTGATGTTCATATCTCGGAATAAATCTGCTACCATTTTCTTGGCTAATTCATTAGCAGATACAAGCTTTTCTCTGCGAATTCCTGGCTCTCCGTGGATGCCTACACCGTACTCAATCTCATCCTCACTCAATTCGAAGGTAGGTGTCCCTTTAGCAGGAACTGTACAAGATGTAAGTGCAAAGCCAATGCTTCTGGTGCGATCTATAGCCTTTTGAGCTATTTCCTTTACTTCACTTAATTCCTTTCCTTCTTCTGCTGCTGCTCCGGCAATTTTATGAACCAATACGGTTCCGGCAACGCCCCTTCTTCCAACAGTGTACAGACTGTCTTCCACTGCGATATCATCATCAACTTTGACATAATCGACTAGCAACCCGTCTTCGGCTGCAAGATGTGCCGCATTTTTAAAATTCATGATATCTCCGCTGTAATTTTTAATGATCAGCAACGTACCTTTCTTACTGGCAGAGGCTTTGATCGCTTGATAGACCTGAATCTGAGATGGCGAAGCAAATACATCTCCACAGACAGCAACATCTAACATTCCGCTCCCAACAAATCCTGCATGTGCAGGCTCGTGCCCGCTGCCTCCACCGCTAATAAGCGTAACCTTATCTGTATTGATTTCTCTTTTCTTCATTATCTTATGTTTACTTATAAATTCTAAATCCGGATGTGCAAGTACCATTCCACTACACATTTCTCTTACCAGCGTTTCCGGCTTGTTCATGATTTTCTTCACATTACTCACCCTTTTTCTTAAATTCCTGCCCGATTTGATCCGCTACCATAATGGCGGCTACTACATCTTCTTCACTCACAGGAAAAGGCATAGAATGAATAGACTCTTCTAGTATACAAGCTTTCTTTGCGACATTCATCAGCTCGGCTCTGGTGACACTCGTTACACCGATATCAGAAAGACACACCGGAAGTCCTACACTTACGCAAAAATTCAATACCTCGTTTATTTCTTTCCTGTCTGCATTTTCAAGCACCAATTGAACAAGTGTTGAAAATGCGACCTTTTCACCATGATAATACGAATGGGTTCCTTCCAATGCGGTTAACCCATTATGAATGGCATGTGCCGCCGCCAGACCTCCGCTTTCAAACCCTAGACCTGATAAAAGAATGTTGGTTTCAATTATGTTTTCAAGCGCAGGAGTAACAATATTAGAATCACAAGAGATTTTAGCTTTAAGTCCGTCTTCCAGCAGTGTTTCATAGCAGAGCTTTGCAAGGGCAAGAGCAGCTTTTGTTCCTTTGGCTGGCTGACCTACTCCAGATATTGCTCCACAAGGAATTCCTGCATTCACATTGGAATAAGAGTTAGAAGTTGCTCTAGCTTCAAAGTAAGTAGAAAGCGCATCTCCCATGCCCGAGACAAGAAAACGCGTAGGTGCATGGGCAATAACAGTTGTATCGATCAGCACTACGCTTGGACTTTGTTTAAAGTAGGCATAGTCATCAAATTCCCCTTCTGGTGTATAAAGGACAGCAGAATGGCTTGTTGGAGCGTCCGTCGCAGCAATGGTCGGAACGATAATTAACGCCTCGCCCTCTGCTACGCATTTTGCGGTATCGATCGCTTTTCCTCCACCCAATCCAATCGTGCAGGAACAAGCGTGTTCCTTCGCAAGTTGTTGTAATCTATGAACTTCATTACGAGAACACTCTCCATTGAAACCGCTCTCAATTATCGTTACGCCAAATTGTGCCATGGTATGTTCAAGCTTATCTTTTACACGATTTATGTCATCCTGATGAGCAATTAGAAGAGCAGAATCACCAAATGTCTTGATGAAATACCCTAGATTGACTAATTCATTTTCACCTTGAACATACTTAGTTGGGCTAATAAACGCTTTTCTCATTTGAATAATCCTCCTCTGTGCGATTATATCCCCATTATAGAGCTACCTTGTCCGAAGATCATCGAACGATTTACTCCAAATAAAGCGCTTTCTCATCGTATTATCTTGTCCTGCATGTCCCAAAATGGTATTATCTTGTCCTGCCATCAGACTATTATGCTATAATAATGCGAAGGTACGAAAGGAGAGTAGATCTCATGACCTTGCATGTTAAATTGGACAAAATTATAGATCTAACAAAGTGGCAGAAACTGCAAGACTCACTCTCTCTAGTCACTAAAATGGCGATTATCACAACTGATTATAAGGGTGTACCCGTGACACAGCACAGCCAATGCCAGAGCTTCTGTCAAGCGATACGAAAAGACCTTGCATTGTCCGAATACTGCCAAAAATGTGATGCAAGAGGCGGATTGGAGGCTGTGCGACTGAATCGGCCGTATATCTATCTGTGCCATTTCCATATTATAGATATCGCCATCCCTATTATTGTCAACAATCAGTATATTGGAGCTATTATGGCAGGGCAGGTAAAATTACGTGATAATCCATTGGAGCTGGAACAAATAGTAACCCGGCCAACCAATGTCGATACCCATAAAAAGCTCCTTGGCTTGGAACAAGACTATGCCTCCCTTCCCGTCTTGTCCTATGATGAAATAACAACCATTTCTGAAATGCTGTATCACTTATGCAATTACATTGTGGAAGAAGCCATCACGAAAAATTCAACTATTGATATGTATCGTCATGCGCTCACATCGGACAAACCTGTTATTAATGCTATTGCCGATCACTCGTACCGTAATATCCAAACCATAAAAAAAGAGCTGGAAAATACGCTTATTGATAGTCAGATCATAAACATGTCTACCCATAAAAGAATTTCCACCAGCACCATTCTTCAACCGGCCTTTGATTATATTTATGCTCATAAAAATGAAAACTTTACATTAGCGGATATGGCTGTTATTTGCCATGTTAGCCCTAGCTATTTCAGTCGTTTGTTCACCAAGGAAACCGGGGAGAATTTTTCTGTGTTCCTTCCACGCTTGAAGATAGAGTGGGCTAAACAAATTTTAGAGACAACCGATCTCTCCATTTCTCAAATCAGCAATGAATTAGGATTCAGCGAGCCTAGCTATTTTATTAAAACATTCAAGAAATTCGAAAGGATAACACCTTCTGTCTATCGTAATGTATATAGTAAGAGGGATGGTACCTAGGGAAGAAATGGGCAGGGAAAGATTTCCTTTTCCAATTGTCCCATGCAGGAAATTGAGTCTGATTGGGTATAATCCCCCATAATGTATGGGGAGGAGTTCTTATGCATCCAAAAATTGTCCCCCGTTAATCCCGAGGTCCTCCATTCATGTATTGTATCAACCTCACCCCAAAATTTACAAAGGGAGATGTATGAGAATATGAATGGACCTGTAAAAATTTCTCGAAGTGAAAGACTTCAAAACTGCCAAGAAATTGCCGCGAGGTTACATGAGGTATACAAAGATAAAGTCCTGGCCATAGGAATCTATGGATCTGTTTCCCGAGGTACAGACGGCCCTTTTTCAGACATTGAGATGTTTTGTGTATTAGAAGAATCCAGCGAAGACGTAGAATTTAGTTATGAATGGTCAGCGGGACCTTGGAAAGCTGAAGTGAATGTATACAGTGCAAATGTCCTTCTGAAAACAGCCGCTACTGTGGAAGGAGATTGGCCACTTACACATGGCCCCTTCTTTGCCCTGCTTAGTCTGTATGATCCTAAGGACTTTTTTTCAACGCTAAAAAATGCGGCAGATTCACCAACAAAGGAAGATTTTACACAGGCAGTCAATGGAGTTCTTGTAGGAGAAATGTATGAATTTATCGGGAAGCTTAGAAATGCACGTCTAAACGGCCATCTTACCTATCTGCCCTATTTGACCATGCAATTTGCACAATACGGTGCCATGGTGATCGGGTTGCACAATCAAAAACTCTACTCGACTGGGGCCATGGTTTTGCCCGAATCATTGGAACTCGCGAATCGTCCGGCAGGGTTTGACGAGGTAGCTAGACTGGTGATGTCTGGAAACTTAGCAGAACCGTCCAAAATAATTGTCGCCTGCGAAGATTTTTGGAATGGCCTCATAGCCTGGGTAGCGGAACATCATTATGTGATTCATTCAGAACGAATTCCTTTTTGATCAAGGAAAAAACGAGCCCCTGCAAGAGAGGCCTTAGATTGTTGAGAAAGCCCCGCTTTTTAGTGGGGCTTTCTTCTATTATGGTGATTTTTCTCAAGAAAAAATGGATTTATCATTTATGATGTTAGGCAAAATTACAAAAAAAAGAGGCCATCGAATTTTTTCAACAGCCTTCAAACAGAGTAATCACTGAATATTTTGTATGTTAGGCAATTTTTTCAATTACTAAAGAGGCACTTACAACTGCAGGACCCGCACCTGATACACTATTTTGTAATACGGTATTCCCATCAATGTTACGTAAGGTAAGAACATCCCCTGCTGTAAAAGTGGTGATCACTTGCCCGCTATAAGTTTGGTTACCTGAACCAGCTCCAAAATTTGAGCCTGGTATTTGTACTAGACCATTGAATAAAGCAAATGCGGAAGTGCCCTGTTGTGGAAATACCTCATAAGTAATGAGATAAGTACCTGTTTGATTTATCGTGATGGGAGCAGTGCCTGGAGTATGGGTAACTAAAGTTGGAGGTGAGATGATTCCATTCGTATTAAAAGTGACCGCAGTATTTAATGCTAAGGTTTGTTGTGTTGTGTCAAATATATTTGCGAAACCTAAAAGACCTCCGCTTGCTCCTGTTGCTCCTGTTGCTCCCGTTGCTCCTGTTGCCCCGGTTGCTCCGGTTGCTCCTGCTCCTCCTGTTCCTCCTGTTGCCCCGGTTGCTCCTGTTGCTCCTGGTGCCCCGGTTGCCCCGGTTGCCCCGGTTGCTCCTGTTGCTCCGGTTGCTCCTTGTGCTCCGGTTGGTACATTAATCTTGATTTTATTCTTTACTTTGCACTTGCTATTATTTTTCTTACATCTGCATTTTTTATGTCCACATTGCCAGCATCTTTCATGGTTACCCATAATGAAATTCCTCCTTTAACATACGTTACTAAATCGTATGCTACAGAGATAATGTCCGATTGGACTATTTCTCCAATTAGTTCTTTTAAAGGGCAAAAACCGTATAAAACATGACAGTTGTAACAGAATTAGAAATATGATTAAGTTTGTTGTCGAGTTGCTCATGTATAAAGGTTCCAAAATAAGATTCTAGGTAAAGAGGCCAAAAAAACATAAACTACCTCTAATCCCCAAACTGTATGCATTTGACATATAATTGGGATAAATTAATTTATCAATTTGAGGAGCTTAATGAAAAGAATCAGAAATCCTTTAATACGTATATGGAGGGAATAGTATTCTCCTAGAAGTAAAACGTAGAATTTTGCTTCAAAATCATATGGAGAGAAAGTTATTTGGGGAATTTGGGATAAAATAGAAAAATCCTTAGAAGAGATACTTCCTTCAAAGAACTTTTTCTATTAGGTATTGTGAATGGATAATGGGGAATTTAAAGAAGAATTAGGGACTTCTGTGTATAGAAGTCCCTTGTTAAGCCTTTCAGAAAATTTCAAAGTGATTTAAAAAATTCCGCTTAGATAAAACTTATATAAGTTTAGCCTAAAGATGATGAAATACCCCTAGCAGTAGGAATTAAGTTGGATAATACAAAATCATACTCAATCGGGTTAATGTCCTTCCTGCATTATGATAGGTATGGGGGCTATCTGCCTTAAATCTGATAGAATCACCACTTCTAATCGTATACTCATTGTTATTTACACATACAGTTAGCTCCCCTTCAAAAATAGTGAGAAACTCTTCCGTTCCCTCCATATGCGCATCAGAGCTTAGAAAACCACCCTTTTCTATCTCGACTGAGTAAACTTCAAAGCGTCTGTCATCATCAAACAAAAAATTGGGAAAGACTCGATATTTTCCATTGTCTTCAGATAATGTTTTAATTTCATTTCTCAAAACAACTTGAGTATCTGGTTGTGGATTATTTATGAGTGAAGTAAAAGAAATCTTTAATCCATTTGCGATTTTCCAGATAGTTGTAATCGTAGGGCTCGATTCCCCTCTTTCGATTTGACCGATCATCGTTTTGCTTACTCCAGTTAGTTCAGCAACTCTTTCAAGACTTAATTTCTTACTTTCACGAAAGGCTTTTACGTTTTTTGCAATGATAAGATGTATCTCCTCCATAAAAACACTCCTATCCTTCTGTACAAGATAACGTTCGTTTCGTACAATAAAAAGTAAATCGTTATATTGTTCGTTCTGTACATTATAACATACAACACAAAAGGAGGTTCTGATATGCCTTTCTTATCAATGCTGCTGTATGCTTTTGTTTCTAGTTTTACACCAGGCCCAAATAACATTATGGCTATGTTATTCGCGAATAAATATGGCTTTAAGCAGACATTGCGATTTTGTTTAGGAGTAGGGGCTGGTTTTTTCGTCATCATCGTAATGAGCTGTTATTTTAATCTTGTGCTTAAAAATTTTATTCCAAAAATTGAATTGATTATGTCCATTCTAGGTGCCGCCTATATGATATATTTGGCTATCAAAATCATTACTAGTACAAATCATGATCAAGATACTGATAGAGATAAAAGTAACAGTTTTTTAGCAGGTATGCTTTTACAATTTGTGAATCCAAAAGGTATTTTATATGGCATAACCGTAATATCAACTTTTATCATTCCCTATCACACTTTACATCTTAGCTTATTATATAATTCATTGCTTCTAGCTTTTATTGGCTTTATGGGAACTTTCAGTTGGAGTGTATTTGGTTCGATTTTTAAAACAGTCTTATCTAAGTATAGAAATCAATGTAACGTAGTTATGGCTTTATTGTTATTATATAGTGCGATTTCGATCCTTTTCATTTAGGCAGAAGAGTTTCAAAAATCTGCAAAGAAAGATTTGATTACATGACGAAAAACCTGTGTTGACACTACCTTTTTACAGAGGAATTGAGTTCGGTCAGAAGTAGCAAAATGTAGGGAAAAGACTCGCTCTTTATCTGTTCGTGCAAGAGCTCGCTGATCAAGATCGTGCTGAACTTACCGAGGAACAATCAGATCAAAAAGACAATTGGTAGTATCCCCGCCAAACGATTACTTGGCGGGTAGATACTGTATCCTTCTCTCAAACAGGAAGTAACCCTATAAGTGATGGACAATCTATCATCAATTTAGTTCATCAACCCTTTTTCCGGTTTAATAGAAAAAGTCCAAAAGGTTCCTTTCTTATTGATGCTAGCCTTGATCGTTGGCATCCCTTTTTTAGTAAAAGTATACTCATTATCATGAACGGAAACATCGTAGCCTTTGAGGTCTAATTGAAACCACTTTTTTACCATTGGACTGGCCGCGAGTATCGCTTTTTCTTTGGTATAGAAAGGTTTTGCAAATACCTTTTGGCGTTCCTCATCGGAGACATAGTCAACCTCTTTGCTTGAGGATACTGACACCAATTTACCTGTTTTAGCACCTACATATACGGAGTAACCGTGCTGTCTGTCCCCAAAAGACCACACTTTATCGATGCTTTCTTTCGAACTAGTATAGATTCTGGCAGTTGGTAGAAGTTGAACCGATTGAGTTTTGGCCAGCTCTTTTATCGCTTTCTCGGCGATTTTTACTTTGCTTGGATCAATTTGTTCAGTCTTATACGAGGCTCCAGCAGAAATTACCTGTTCTGTCAGTGCATCAAGTAAGACAGAAGCTGAGTCATTATCTGATCGAAACAACCAGACATCCTCCTTCTCCCATTTCGTTCTTTCTACGCTAGTAATCTTAAAAGTTCGTTTTTCATCTAGCCCCTTTAATGTTCTCATAACGGATTCTTGTAAGCTGGGTTTCACTTCTTCAAATGAAAATCTGACATTCACATGCTTTACCTCGCCCGTTTTTTTATCGACAAGGATATTGCCTCGATTATCTTTGGCTTTAACGACCCAGGAGCTCGGATTTTGCCCAACAATTTCGTCTAATTCAATTTCAACCCCTTCTGCTATAGATTGCATGGCCTTCTTCATTGTTTCAATCACATTTTTGTCTAGTTCTGTAAGGGATGGTAGTTTCATTTGTGTAGCCGGTAAAACATTCTCTGCTGCATACACGGATGATATCACCCCAGAAAAAGATGGTACGGTCTGTACCAATAGAGTAAGTGTGCATACCGCTAAAAGCGCTTGTTTTTTCATCGTATGACATCCTTTCTGTTTGTTAATCACTTATTTGATCCAGCAAAACAGATATTGTTACACTTATCAATAAAAAAAGGAGCCTGATGAAGACACAAGTTCTCTTTCGAAAAAAGATAGGGTTGCTCTCCTCTCCTATTCCTAGTTTTTCTTTTGCTCGTTTGGAGCAATAAATTTTGTGAATCCGCCAAATAAATCTGAAAAAAAAAAGAGACCCGCCAGAAAAGGACAGGTCTCTTTACGACATCATAGATGAAACTTACTAAGATCGAGCGTTGATGTCGCTGATTTATTGTAAAAACGATTGTAATCATTAAAATTACTTGTCATCTGTAGCGTACAGCTTTTCACATATAGCAATTATTGCTTGTAGTGATTGTGGTTCTGCCAGGAGGAACATATGGTTAGGTGAGTCCACATCTACTAGATTTAGGTTAGGCAATTGACTTATCCACCCCTGCCAATATGCTCGATGGTCCAAAGAGAGGGAATCTTCCTCCGTTACAAAATAAGGCTCTAATTCCCCTAAAAACAGTTCACTTTTATTTCGGAAATAATAGCAAGTTACTCCATGTGGGTCTACTAACGGAGATGCCGCGTAATGTTTTAGGTCGAAAGCCTTTTGAATCCTTACATTTTGCTGAATTTGTGCCTTGAGTTGATCCTTTGGAGCCGGAATTCCTCTTTCTTGAGCAAGTTCAATAAGCTGATCCAAAAATGTCTCATCATCCGCAAGGCAATTCAATTCATCCCTATGAATGAGGGAATGCATCGGATTAGCCTGTTCAGCAGATTTTGCCGCTACCAAAGCAATGTTAATGGTTTGTAAATTTTTGGACTTCGTTGAGATTTCAGCCGATTGGATTTCTGAGTCATAATACGTGTCCAGCATTACTAGGGTATCAACCTTCTCTCCCATTACCTGAAGCTGGCGCGTCACTTCATAGGCTAGCAGGCCGCCTAGTGAATATCCCCCCAGATCATACGGACCCTCGGGTTGTATACTTCGAATAATCTTAACGTAGTAGGCAGCCATTTCATAGATACCCTGTAATGGTAATGAGTCGTTCATCCAGCCTTTGGCTTGAATCCCATAGAATGGACGTTCACTGTATTGGGCAATCTCCTTGTAAACTTCAACTCCGCCAGTAGAACCATGAATCCAAAACACCGGCCGACCTTGTACGCCTCTATTCAAGCGTACTAATTCAGGAAACTCAGCCCAAGTCTTTGCTAGGAGCGTCTCTATAGGCACCTGAGGACCCTTTGTATCCTTTTTCGATAGCGTAGCAAGCATATCTAGGATTTCTTGAACCGTTCTACATTCCTGCAATTGCAGTAGGTGAACAGAAGCATTCACATGTACCTGGAGCTGTTGTAGGAATTGGATAAAATGAATCGAGTTCATACCATATTGTTGCAGTGGCCGATCCAGATGGACTTCAGAAGGCTCCATTCCTAAAAGACGAGAAATAATATCGAGCACCTGTTCCTTCATCGATTTCTCAGGAGCTTCTGGAATATCTAGCGAATTGTTTACCTGATAATCACAATCCTTGACAGACTCCGTTTCACGTCTTGTCCCAATCCAGCAACGACGCTTTTGGAATGGATAGGTTGGTAAGGAGATTGTCCGGGCCACCCGATTTTGGTGGATCATCTTCCATGGAATCTCGCCCCCATTTGTCCAATATACCGCAAGCTTTTCTAAATCCAGCTCGGCTACCATTACGCGCAAAAACATTTCTCCAGTCTTTCCTGATAACAAATGTGTAATCTCTGAACGCTGCTGTCCCAATTCTCCTGTATAAATTGGTAGAGTAAATGCTTCCTCCGTATCAGACTCTGTAGAGAACAGATATTCTTGTAAGCCTCTGACCAGCTCTTCGCGGTTTGCGACGATGATTGCTAAGCGGGTTTCCATCGCTTCTCGTGCGGTTTGCAGTGTAAGCGCTAGGTCTGCAAGAGAAATATGCTCAGCTTCATTGATAAATTGCAGCATCTGGCGAGCCGATGCCTGTAAACTGGTTTTATTTTTTGCAGATAAAACAATCATTTGTGGCGTATTTTCAATGGTGATGACAGAATCCTTTGGCTGTGGAGCAATATATTCCTCCACAATGATATGGGCATTCGAGCCACCTGCACCAAACGAGCTTAGCATAGCACGCCGTGGTAATTCACTCTCATGTGCTCCTGTTTGAATCACAGGACGTTTCCACTCTTCCAATTCTCGCTGAACATAGAATGGAGTGTCTTCAAAACGAATATTAGGATTGAGATTATCTGCCTTTATAGATGGAACTAACTGTTGATATTTCAATTGTAAAATCAACTTCGTCAGTTGAGAAATTCCCGATGCTGCTTCGGCATGTCCAATATTTGATTTAACAGAACCAATCGGATATGTTTTTTCATTGGTTGTCTTGTTAAATATCTTACCTAAGGCAGTGATCTCAATAGGATCTCCCAAAGCAGACCCATTCGCAGCAGATTCGATGTAACTAATTGTCGCCGGATCAATCCCAGCTTTTTTAAAGTTATCCTCGATCAGTTTTGCTTGTGCATTAGGATTCGGAACTCCGTAGCCGTTTGTACGTCCTCCGTGATTAACCGCAGTTGATTTAATCACAGCTAGAATAGAATCGTTGTCTTCTATAGCTTTTGACAGAGGTTTTAACAGTACGGCTCCTACTCCCTCAGCAGGGAGATAACCGTCACCAGAACCAAAGCTTCTGCTCTCTGGATGACTTCCCAGTATTTGAAGCATGCTCAATCCAACATATTTATCTGGATGCAATGTTAAATTAACGCCCCCGGCAATCGCTAGTGTAGATTCTCCTTTCCTTAAGCTTTCGCAAGCCATATGGATAGCGATCGCAGAAGAAGAGCACATCGTATCAACCGCTATGCTAGGCCCTTGGAAATTAAAGAAGTGGGATACCCTGTTCGCAATCGAGCTCGATGAAGCCAAAGAGAGAAGCGAATTTTTCAGCTTATCTGAATGTAGCAGGTGGTAATGCTGATATGTTGAGCCAACATAAACCCCAACCTTACCTTCATACTGGTTTTGAATCGTATGTTTTGTATAGCCTACACTCTCCATTAAGTTCCAAACCGTTTCCAAAAATAGTCTATCTTGAGGATCTATTACTTCTGCTTCCAATGGAGAAATGTTGAAAAAGAGAGGATCGAATTGATCTATATTCTCTATAAATCCTCCCCACTTGCAGTAGCTCTTGCCAGGCTTTCCTTTGATCGGATCGTAATATTTATTGTGATTCCAACGATCTTGCGGAATCTCAGTAATACTGTCTATCCCATTTCGCAGATTGTTCCAGAACTGCTCTACATTAGATGCTCCTGGATACTGTCCAGATACTCCAATGATGGCAATTTCCTGACTCTCCTGCGAACACCCCAGATATCGTTTCGTGCTGCTGGAAGCAAAACAGTTTCCTTTTGAATGACTGCCTAAGGAATTCGTTGATGTAGTAGAAGCATCTGAGATAAGCGAAGAGTTTGCTGGACTAGCTGAATTGATCGGCTCCACAATCTTCCATCCATGTACCTGTGAATGTTCCTCCACATTGAGAAGCTCCAGTAGACGTTCACGATGGTTTTCTAGGAAATATTCACTTACTTCACGCATGTTTTGATACTCGAAGAACAGTGTTTTGGATAATGGGCCAAAATCCTTTTCAAGCTCATTTGTCAGTTGCACAATCATAATCGAATCGATCCCATACTTATCTAACGGAGCTTCCTCGTCGATTCGATTAGCGGGCATCTTGATAAAAGTCGATAGCATCTGTCGGAAATAGTTGCTTGCTTTTTTCAGAAGCTTATTCTTGTCCAGCGTCGAAACAGTGTTCTTCCCTTTTTCCATTGGTTCATTTGATTTAGCTAAAATGGCTTCCGAATTATTCGTAGAAGCAGTTTCCCCCAAAGACGAGGTCGGCAACACGTATCGGTCTAATGGGGAATCCTTCAATGAATGGTTCTCGATTCCTATGATTCGAGAAGAAATCCCTTTTAGCCTAATGCATACATTCCCCTTTTGGTCACATAAATCAATATCGAGCTGTTGTACATTTTCCTGAAGGCTGGCTATATCACTTTTTCGAATCCAAGCCCACATCTGAGACACACACGGAGCTAAAACTTCCAATTCTTGAAGAGAGATTGGAAGACCAAGCTTCACCTGATTACCTGTACAATTTTCTAAAGCTGTATTTGCCCAATTCGAATATAATCCAATGGCAGCTTGAAGCACCCCATCTATTTGTCCGGGATGCAATACGTATTGCTCAACTGAATCAGAGAGCGATTGCGATAAGGACAGCTCAGCCAATATCTGGTCGTCACCCGCATAAAGTGCTTTGATTCCCGGATATCCGGCTCTATCATTGAATCCTGCACTTGTCAATGTCTGATAGAATTGTGTACCTACTAGTACCTCCCGATTACACTGTACTAGTAAGTCTTTCACATCGAGCGTCTGGGCCTCTATTTTCGAAACTAGAATTGCTTTACCTTGGCTATGAATCATCCTCTGATTTCTTTCAGGCTGAGCAACTGTATAAACCTCATAGGCGATATCACCATTTTCCTGAGGATATAGTCCAAGATGAACATCCTCTGGCTTTGTACCAAGAACAACAGGGTCAGCCCACGTAACGTCCTTGAGACAAATCGTTGTACCATCTTCATATTCGATTCCAGCCGCCATTACTACCCCTGCTCGTGCCATTTCCAGATGAATGACCTCTGGTAACACTTTCTGCTTACTTACGAACTGATTCGTAACAAAGAACTCTTCTCCGGTAAATCTTGAGCTGTATCTTTGCTCTGTAAAATCTGAGGTATTACGATGTAACAAGGGATGAAGAGCTGATTCTAAGGTTACCTCTTGCTTATTTATTACATCCTGTCCTGCTTTATTGTCTTTTGCTATCCAATAACGTTCTTTGGCAAAAGGATAGGTCGGCAATGGAACTCTGGAATAGAAATCATTTGCAAATAGCCCTTCATAATGAAGTGTGTAGCCCTGCACAAATAATTCACCAACGGTAGACAGATTCTCCAGATACTCATCTGTAGAGAAGCATGTCTGGCTATTTTGAATGCATTGGTTTCCATAGCGCTTTAAGGACGGCTGTTCTCTAATCTTGTTTTCCAATAACTCCGATACATAAACTTGAGCCATTTTGCCTCGATCCAGCCACTTACTTAAGAGCTTCATTAACTCATCCACATTGCGCACCACGCACGCGAAGCGATGATTCAAGTGCTTTCTGCCAAGTAACAACGTATAACTGATATTTCCCAAATCTACATGCTGTTCACGTTCACAATGTGTTAGTAATTGACGCACTTGCTGACGCAGTTGCTCATAGCTACGCGCAGACAAAACTACTAGGTAACCTAGTTGTTGCTGATGACTTCGTACAGAGTGCGGTGCCTCTTCAATCACCATATGGGCATTGGTTCCGCTAAATCCGAAGGCGCTTGTGACAGCGCAGCGCTTTGAATTCGCATCAATTTCCCACTCCCTAAGATTCGTGTTTACATAGAAAGGACTCTCTTCAAACTGAATATTTGTGTTTCCTTCCTCATAATGCAGAGAAGGAGGAATTTGTTTATGTCGAAGCGACAGTAGAATTTTGATCAACCCTGCAACCCCTGCCGCTGCTGTAACGTGTCCAATATTTGTCTTGATGGAGCCTATCGAGCAATATTGTTTTTGATCTGTATAGTGTCGGAATGCCCGGGTCAATGCTTCAAATTCAATCGGGTCACCTAGACGCGTACCTGTACCGTGGGCTTCAACCATTTGAATTTGTTCCGGGTGAACATCAAATGTATCATACACATATCGTTCGAGACGTTCCTGAGAGTTTGCACTAGGTGCGGTAATCCCATTGGTGGTTCCGTCCTGATTGATAGCGGAACCTCGAATGACCCCATAAATGTGATCACCGTCTGCAATCGCATCCTTTAACCGTTTAAGGACAACCACTCCTGCCCCTTCCCCTGGAACAAATCCATCTGCACGATTGTCAAACGTATGACAACGGCCCGTTGGTGACAACATCCCTGCTCGATTTGAGTTAATATAGAATGCTGGTGTGGTTTGAACGAAGACTCCCCCAGCTAATGCCATTTCGGTTTCTCTTGTCCACAAGCTTTGGCACGCCAAGTGTATGGCCACAAGGGAACTGGAGCAAGCCGTATCTACCGTTACTGCTGGACCTTGTAAGTTTAAATAATAGGCAATTCGAGCCGGAATAATGGAAGGAGCATTTCCCCACATGGCTTGTGCAGGGGAATCATCACCGATCAAATGTACATAATCCCCAATGTTATATCCTACGTACACACCGCATGGGCGTCCGTTCATTCCATCCCCAGCATAACCAGCATTCTCTAATGCTTTCCAAGATTCTTCCAGGAAAATTCTTTGCTGTGGGTCCATATATGTAGCTTCAAAGCCAGATATATTAAAGAAAAGCGGATCGAATTGATCGATGTTATCAAGGAAGCTACCATGCTTGCAATATGGAGTGGCTCCGTTCGAAACGGAAGATAAATCCCATCTCGTCACTTCTTCAATTAAATCCTTGCCATTTGCAAGATGTTCCCACAATTCGTCAACCGTATTCGATTTTGCAAACCGCCCGCTCATCCCAATAATCGCAATTGGTTCCTTTTGAACCGAATGATCTGTTTCCGTTGCTTCTTCAGCTTCTGTTGGAATGGCTTGATAATCTTTGCTCTTTGCATCCATTGAATCTGTTGGTAGGAATTCTTGCCCGATTGATGCTGAAACAACAGCTTTAAAATCAGATAAGATATAATTTGTAAGCTGATTGACGGAGCTGTAATCAAATAGGACTGTGGTTTTCATATCTGTTTTCAGCATTTCGTTAAGCGTGTTAATCAGATGCACACCGGATATGGAATCCAAACCGTAATCAGCAAAGGAATCATCAAAATCGATCGTCTTGATATCAAGCTTTAAGGTTTGTGCAAGATTCTCTGAAATAAGCTCTCTGACATGATCCTGTAGCATTTGCTCGGTTACTCCAAAAGCATCGGCGGAAGTGGAACTCGCAGCAATACCTTTCACAGCAGCAGGTGCATTCGAATGGTGTGCTGGTTGTCTCTCTAATGCCTCTATGCTCTTTTTATCTGAAGATGCAATAGATTTGGAACGTCTTGTCTGCCGAATGATTCCATCACTTTTTGCCGCAATAATCTGCTGACCCAGATCATGATTTTCTTGTGCGAAAAAGAGTACGGAATCAAATCCTTCCCGCTCTAACAACGTCTGCCACGTATGAGGATACAGCCCTGGACAACCTGGAATGCGTACTTCAGGATCGTCATACAGCCACCAGCCCTCTAGTAAGCCAAAGGTTACATGTGTAAAGATAGCATTGTCGCTAATTTCATTTATCAATAACCATCCGTTTTTCTTTAATGTTGCCTTTGCATTTCGTAATGTTTGACGAATGTTTTTTGTGGCATGAAGTACATTGGCAGCAATGACCAAATCATACTCACCAGAACGAATATCTTGTTCCCATAGTGGCTTCTCCACATTAAATAACTGGTAGGTTACATAAGGGTTCTTGGGACCGTATTCTTTCTGAGCGTGCATGAAGAATGCCTTAGATAAATCTGTATAGCAATATTCTTTTATATGAGATTGATAGGAGGCAAGCTTTTGAAAAACGGTAGCGCTGGTTCCCCCTGTCCCTGCTCCAATTTCCAAGATGCTGATTTGTGTGGTCGGCTCTTGTTCAAGTCGCTCCTGTAAATAGGCGACCGCCGCATCCGCCAGAACGCCATTGTAATAATCCGCGATCGCGTTATTCTTATAAATGCCCTCTACTAACGACATAGACGAGTTTGGAAAAATAACATCGGTTGCAGGAACCGATCCAGTAAGAATATCTGGCAGGGCTCGAAGCATCGTTCCTACTAAAGCAACCTGAGCCTGTGAATTAGCATCCTCACGCCAGGAACTTGTTTGTAGCTCCCATTCTTTCCAAATGGCTTGAGCATTCATTTCCTGCGATACCGTAATAGTATAGAAGTCTTCCTCTTTTTGAAGGAATCCTTTATTTATCAGTAAGGAAAGGCTTTCTTCAAGCCATCGTTCGTACGCTCCATTGAGACCTGCTCTATCTTTTATTTGGTTGATATGAGAAATCTTTTCGGTAAATAGGCCCGCCGCTTGCAGCTGGACAAACAGCAATTTACTTAGCAGCTCGTTCATAACCTGAGCCTGTTCACTTTTCTCCGCCTTTACTTGCTGTATTAGTGAGTTGGAGGTATCCATTCGTGTCAGCAGGTGTGTGTGCGCGGCACTAGATGTTGTATTTCCTGTTAAAATTGACATGTATTCCTTAGGATTCATGTTTTCAACGGGAATCGGCTTGGTTGTCTTCATCACCGCCATCTGTTGATTAGACTCTGTCAGCAGCATTTCCAAAGCCTGCATACCTTCCCGAGGCTCAAGAAGACCAATCCCCATGTCATGCAGCATCTGATACTGCTCCAAAGACTCGACCTCAGCATTCGCCCAGAATCCCCAATTCATTACTCTCACCCTACACGACCATTCAGAAGCTAGCTGATGAGCAAACGCATCCTTGAATGTACAACCTGATGCGTAATGGCTCTGTTCTGGGTTTTTGATGAAGCTAATCAGTGATGAGAAGAACAAAACAAAATCTAAAGGCTCCTCGGAAAAGACCTGAGCCATCCGTACACTGACATCCATTTTTGCCGATAATGCTGCGTTGAATTCGTCTTCCTGCATATCATCCAAACGCTTCTCGAACAATTCCATTGCCGAGTGAACAACGCCATGTATTTGCCCAAATTTCTGTTTGATTTCGGCATATGCTTGTTGCAGGGCCTTTCGATCTGATGCGTCTGCTGCCATGTAGATAGGGGCAGGACCTATACGAGCTAGCTTGTTTAATTTTGTACGGATTCCATCATTAATCTGTCGGCGCCCCATCCAGATGATCTGAGCTTGATAGTTGTGAATCATGTATTCACTCCATATCTCTCCGACTCCTCCCGCGCCGCCGATGACGACATATACCCCTTTCTGCCTGTACATTGATTGCGATTCCTGAATAGATGGTCTACCTGAAGGGATTAATTGCATTCGGTGCCACACACGATCGCGATAGACCCATGCTCCCCCTTTACGTTCTACAGGTAATGTAAGCATGGAAACAAACGGCCACTCACGACCAGCCTCCATATCAAACAGCCTGATTTTCCAATTCGGATATTCTTTCGCCAATGATCCAATCAATCCATGGATACTAGCGTGGGCCGGATTTACTGCATCCTTTTTGGAGATAGGCTGTGCTTGTGTGGTGATGATGCTCAAACCTAGATTTTTTGATCCATAGCCAAGCAAAAGGAGCGCCTTAATCATTCGGAAGCATACGAGAACCTCCTGTTTTTGGTCATGCAAATATGTCTCGTTTTCCATCGATTGAATCTGACGATGAGAAGCCACACACAGGATATGATCAATGCTACCGTATTCCTTTAGCATTCGCCCAATCTCTTCTATTGAATGACTTATTGAAATATCTAGCATCTTCATGTTGGGATAAATGGCTTTCAGTGCATCACGCGCTTGTTCCTCTCCACCGATCATCAGAATTCGGTCTGAAACAACTGGAAACAGGGAATGATCTTCGCGAACGTCCACCGCATCCCATACTGGAGTAAGCATGAAGGTGCCAACTAATGAATCCTCAGCATGTAAGCTTTGGTTCGGGTTTTGGTTCGAGCTACTGTTGATCAAATCTGAACTTATGTTTTTGTCCAAATTTGACTGCACTACGGCACTGCTTACTTGGTCTGGTAGTGCTGGCTGTGATTTAGCTACAAGCTCTGGTAGCCAATAGCGATTTTTAGCAAATGGGTAGGTTGGTAATGCAATTCTCTTAGGTTGGCATTCCCCATAGAACAAATTCCAATCCACATGTAGTCCTTTAGCCCATGATTCTGCTATTTGTGCGTAGTTTCCTTGTGCTATCCATTCGGGCATAAGCTTGTGAGCATCCTGATGTCGATCGTGTTCCTTATTTTTTTGAATGCGTCCCCTCCAGCATTGATCCATGGGTTGCTTACTTTCACTGAATGCTTCTAATTTTCCGATAAGATCAGCCAAATCTTGTACAACAAATACTACCCTTTCCTCCATCGCTTCACGTCCTATCTGTAACGTGTAAGCTACATCCACGAGGTTCATTTCTCTTTTTTCTGGTAAAAACTCCTCCTGTTTTTTGGTGACAGCTATTGGAGAATCAGACAGTATGAGACCACTAGCTATAAGCTTATCTGTATGATGATCGATGAGATAAGTTACGACAGAAGCAATTGAGCCCATCTGGATAAGTTCGCTTACTTCCATGTCGATGAGCAAATATTTCAGAATTTCTTCTTTTACCTTCGTAAGATGTGCAATCTCAATCCCATATTCGTTCCACTCTTGCTCGTTTTCGATTTCGTGCTCTTCTACTTGGATAATGTCTGCAAGCATTTTTTTGAGCATGGCTGTAAGCATTGGCCCCATTTGTAAAGCCTGCATGTCCTGATTGGACTGTATAGATTTAGCTGAATGCTCTACCGCTAGATATCGATGCAGTTTTGTGGCGTACGCACGCAGTCTCTCTTCATTTTTAGCTGAAAGAGGGACGACAAATGTTTCGGAATTTTTACCAGCTAGTGAAGAAAGCTGTTCCTCACGCGGGATGAATTCCTCCAGAATGATATGTGCATTTGACCCGTATGCCCCAAATGAGCTTAATCCTGCTCGTCTAGGGTAGCTGACGGAAACCCCATTTTCAGTGTGGACAGGTTGTTTCCATTCATTTGTTTGATGCTGTACATAAAACGGAGATTGGGTAAAATCAATAAACGGATTTATTTCTTCTGAATGTAGCGAAGGCACTAGCGTTTTGTGATGGAGCTGCAACGCGACTTTAATCAAGCCACAAATTCCCGCAGCCGATTCGCCATGCCCAACATTGGATTTCACCGAGCCGATCGAGCAATATTGGCGGTCTTGTGTATACTCCTGGAACGCTTTCACCAAGCCTTGTATTTCAATTGGATCGCCTAATGAGGTTCCCGTTCCATGAGCCTCTATATAGCTGATCGTTCTGGGATGTATTCCTGTTTTCTCAAGGCAAGTCGCTATCAAGTCAGCTTGAGCTACTGGACTTGGCACGGTGATTCCACTTACAGTACCTACATGATTGACCGCGCTACCTTTAATAACTGCATAGATGTGATCACCATCTTGGATTGCCTTGCGCAGTGGCTTTAAGAGAACAGCACCAGTTCCCTCCGCAGAAACATATCCATCCCCTTCTTTGCCAAAAGTGCGGCAATATCCATCGCTTGCATGCATATTGGCAATACCCAAGGTCTTATATTTATCAGGATGTAACGATAGATTAACACCCCCGGCAAGAGCTACCTCACACTCTTTTCGTTTTATGCTTTCTAAAGCCATATGCACAGCAGTAAGCGATGCCGAGCATAACGTATCAATCGCTATGCTCGGACCATGGAAATTACAAAAATAGGATACACGATTTGCAATATACGAGTGGCTTAGTGAAAGCGGTAGCAACTGACCTTGTGACATTCGTTCCGAGCCAAGCAAGGCATAGTCTTTATGCATCACTCCAGCAAATACACCCACGTGATTTCTTTTATTTTTGCCCTTTGGAGCAACTAAGGTAGACGGCTTATAGCCTGCATCCTCTATCGCCTCCCAGCATGTC
Source organism: Brevibacillus sp. 7WMA2 (assembly GCF_010748895.1). Taxonomy (NCBI): domain Bacteria; kingdom Bacillati; phylum Bacillota; class Bacilli; order Caryophanales; family Paenibacillaceae; genus Brevibacillus; species Brevibacillus sp. 7WMA2. The sequence continues at coordinate 1,001,913 of NZ_CP048799.1, read as the reverse complement.
TCTAAAAACAGACGTTCTTGTGGGTCCATAATTTCGGCTTCACGTGGCGAGATTCTAAAAAACTGGGCATCAAAGCAGTCTGGATCATCAATAAAGCCTCCCCATTTAGAGACGCTTTTTCCTGAAGGAGATGTAAGCCCTTCGAATTGTTTCCAATCCCATCTAGATCGAGGGACTTCGCTGATGCAATCTTTACCAGCTTTAAGATTAGCCCAGAATTCTTCAAGGTTATTGGACTTTGGAAAACGACCAGCCATACCTATAATAGCTATATCGCCCTCGTTGTCTTGCGATTGAGCTTCCTGATTCATGTGAGCAGTCGTTTCTCGTTCGTTTACCTGCCAAATCGGCGAGGAATTCAAATGAAGCGATTGCTCAATCCGTTGCTCGATCTCCTTTTCCGCCGAGTAATGATCGTTGAAGTGGGATGCGTACTTTTCCATCAGGTACCCAGATAATTCGGCAATAGTTGTATATTCAAATAATAGCGTCGGTGGAAGCGATTCTTCTACTTTGATCTCGATTGCTTTCACAACCTCTAATAAGCCAGGTGAATCCAATCCCATTTCATAATAACCAACGTATGAGTCGATTTCTTCTTCCGGCTTATCCAATCGTGTAGCCAGCAATTGGCGTAAAAAAGCTTCCGTTCCTGTCACACTTTTCGGATCAAGGTTTGGGGTGGAGTCGCTACCAGATGATGGCAGCGACGATAAACCTTTTTCCGCTTGGGATTTTTCAAGAGTGGCTGAATTGTTTACTTCAGCTCTCCGCACAATTTTCATCGTATAATTGGCAACTTCAGCAACTTTCTTCCCATCTTGATTGAACAACTCTAACGTCATACTAAGGACTTCATTTTTCCGTTTGACTGATGATGCTTGCACCCTCGTTACGCAGCTTTCTTGTACAAGAATTTCACCTCTAAACGATTCAAAAAAGATCGGTAAAAATAGTTGGTTTTCCTCATGCACGAGAGAGGACAATAGAATTGCAGCTCCAACGCAGCTCGCATCAATTAAAGTGGGATGGAACATGACATCACTTGCGCTTTCAAGTGCCTCTCCATCTAAGGAAATATCCACCAGAACCCCTGCTTCCGCATGAAAGCTGTTTCCTATTGCCTTCATAAAGCCAGTATGAACAAGCCCAAGAGCTCTAAATTGCTCGTAGGCTTGTTCTAATGACGTACTTTGGGTTGCCTGCTGTTTCGCTCTTTGTAAATCCACGGTTTCTTCAAACATAATCGGACACACCCGATGCATTTCAGCCGTGATGTACCTCTTTTTCTCATCGCTTAGGAGTTGACCTCGCTTTTCCTGTCCCTCCACAGCAATTTTCCAATGTCCTTCTTCCACTTCTTCGCACTGAATGCTAACTAGCACATCGAAATCTTGACCCACAACTAGTGGATTGTAAATGGAGACATTGCGTAGCTCCAGCTCCTTATAGTCGTAACCATGCTCCCGAAATATTTGATACATCATATCAATATAAGCAGGACCTGGCAGCAATTCCTGACCGAACGCTTTATGATTCTGTAATATCGGATGCTCAACGCTTAAGAGAAATTGCTCTGTCATGAAGTAACTTCCTCCTCTATTTCTAATGGAACAAAAACCTTGTCATGTTTTCTAGTGCTGTTTCCAAAACGTGCTTTTCCTTTGATGATCGTTTTGGGCTTGATTCAAATTCCATATATTGCCCTTTCTTTGTTGTTTATCTACAGAGGAGCTTTTTGTCACTTTACTCATCTCAGCATCAGACGGTTTTTCATTTGTCTCATTGGTCTCTGTTCTTGGCAAATCGGAAGGCTCCCTCTTACTGATGAAAATGGGGGGAGCTATCGGAGACCGTTTTATACGGCTGGCTTCTGTTTCCTCCCACGCTTCAACCAGCACGTGAGCATTTGTACCACCGTCTCCAAAACAATTTATTCCCGCCATTCTTACAGAACCTATCCATTCTGTAAGCTTTCGATGGAAATAGAATGGGGAGTTTTCCATATCAAAATGTTTCATAGGCTGTTCTCCCGACAAAAACGGGACAAATCGGCGATTCTGGAGCATTAACACCACTTTAATAAAACTAGCGATTCCTTCAGCACTTAACGGATGTCCGATATTTGGCTTCATTGACCCCAAAGCGCAAGGAAGCGTATTGTTGCTACGGTATACCGATTGGATGGCCTTCAATTCCAATAGATCGGTGACCTCTGAGCCAGAAGCGTTTGTTTCGATGTATGCAACATCCTTCGCCTCTCGACCGCTCTTATCCAGTGCCCGTTGCATCACTTCTTTTTGAGCGTGTACGTTTGGAGTGGCAGGGCCTGCCGTTCTGCCATCGTTGTTAATCGCAATTCCTTTAATCACGGCATAAATGCGATCGCCGTCTTTTTGTGCCTGATTGACCGTCTTCAGCAAGACCATGCCAGCTCCTTCTCCCAAAACAACCCCGCTGGCGCGCTGGTCAAATACATGGAAGTCTGGCTCTTTGCTTAAAATGCCTCTTTGCTCAAACAGTCGATGGGAGAAATCTCCATTCAATAAGCTAACTCCCCCTACTAAGGCCGCTTCAACTTCTCCACTGAGTAATGCTTGAATCCCCATATTCATGCCAACCAATGCTGACGAGCATGCAGTATCTATCACGAGACTAGGTCCCCGCAAGTCGAAAAATTGCGAAATATTCGCAGCAAGATAATTTTGCCCTACTGCCACAATAGGGTTTCTCGCTTGACGAAGTCGTTCCTCATCAGGCCAATGCTGGGCACGTGCACCAAGATACACTCCTATCGCCTTGCCCCTAACATTATCTTGGGTATAGCCAGCATGATACAGTGTCTTGAGGCTCTCTTCTAAAACCATTAGGGCTTGGGGGTCCATTGCCTTAGCATCTTCTTCAGGAATATGGAAATAGGCGTGAGCCAGCCCTGAGGCAGTGTTTAGTAATCCTGCAACAAAATGGTTTTGATAGCCCCAGCGTTCTTCTGGAACAAAGTTAATCGCTTTCCTTCCTTCTGCCAAAAGACTCCAATACTCTTCTAGCTGATTAGCCCCTGGCAACCGGCATGATAGACCTATTACGGCAATATCAGCTTCTTTATCAGACAAATCTGATAACGGAGCTGGTGATACCGAAAATGAATCGTCTTGTGGCTTTTGATCTAACGCTTTTGGAGTAGTCCAGGTAGATCCAAATTTATGCGATAAGGTGTCACTATACGTGTTAGCCAGCCATCCCGCTAACGCGTCAATGGTTGCATATTCATACAGAATAGATGGATCTATCTCTTCATTCACTTCTTGACTAATCAAACGCATTAATTGCGCTAAAATAATAGAATCGGCCCCGTAATCCTGTATCGGAATGTTAGTCTCTAGCTTTTCCTGATCTATTTTTAATTCCTTGGAAAACAATTGAAGTAACCAGTTTTTTGCTACCTCCTGCACCGGACCCAAAGCTTGGCCTGTTTCTATCGGTACAGCGCGAGCAGACGCGTTATCGGTAGCTGGCCCCTGAAGCTTGCGCAGCATAGAATGCTCAAGCTTCCATACATCTGGATTAACCATTGCAGGAAGGACAACAGCATTCAGCTTGTTCGCTAACACAAAATCTAGTAACCGCAGACCTTGTGCATCGGTATGACTATACAGTCCCGAAAGCTGGTAGGCTATACTTCTAACCTCACCCATACCGGTTTCTTTCCAGCTAGGCCATTGAATGCTTGTAATCGGACACTCATGTCTCTTTGCCCAAGCAAAATAATCCATATATGCATTAGCCATAGCATAGTCACTTTGTCCTGAAGCAAGTGCTGGAATCGCCGCAGACACGGACGAAAATAATAGGAAAAATGCTAGTGGCTCATTCTTAATGCATTCATACAGCACCTGAAGACCAGCAACCTTTGGCTCTAATACCGCTTGAATTCGTTCCAGAGGCTTTCGGATAAAGGCTGGATAATCTCGATCGCCAATTCCTGCACAATGAATGACTCCACCGATAGGTCCCATTGAACTCTTAATTTCAATCATACTGGTCTTTACAGCTTCTGGGTCAGTTAATGAAACAGAAAGGACCTTTACCGATGCTCCTTGGGATTCTAATTCTCGGACCACTTGTATTTTTTTTGCTACAGACGTATCCTGCCCTAGATAATCATCCCAGTTTTCTCGCGCAGGAAGTGTCTCTCTGCCGGTTAAGACCAATTTCTTGACGCCATGGGTAGCAACAAAGTGTTTCGCACACAGTGCCCCTAACCCTCGTGTTCCACCTGTAATCAATAGCACTTGGTCGGGTGGAAAATCTAATGATTGCTTCATGTCCCATTTTTCTGAAGGAACCTCTTCCTCCACATGACATGCCTGAAGCCGTAGCCCATCCCGATAGCATATCTCGGATTCTTCACCGATTGTGTTACATTCTGCGGCAATATGTTGAGCCAGCAGTTGGGTATCCTCACTATCCTCAAGATCGACGTGGCGTGAACGAACATGACTATACTCGCTTTGCAGCATTCGATATAATCCAGCTCGGCATGCTCCAGACAGCTCAATGTGATTGTTGCGGAGTGCTTCAAGTCCTTTGGTAACCCCAAGGAGCAGTAAGCCATTCTTGTTGCCTTTGTCAATGAGCTGCTGCAACCATGAAATACCTAATAGTGATTGTGTCTGTTCACCTGAGCAACCAACTAAATCAATGCAACCGGCATAGGATTCCCACTCGTTTTGCTGAAGGACCATGACATCAAGGTCACACACATCCCGTATCTCGCTACGAGGGAGCTGTTTGCTAATTTCCATGGCTAATTCTCTTGTTTGATTCGTTGTCAGGATAACGATACTGCCGTTACGATCTCCTGAAGAGAATACCGGCTCGCATGGCTCCCAATGTTTCTGCAAAAGACGATTTTCCTGCCGCACTGGGCTAGGCAAAGCATGGGACTCGCGAGCATCAAGGGTTGTTGCTGTGCTGTTAGCTGACTGTGCAACTACAGAAGCCCCCCAGTAATGTTCACGGGCAAATGGATAGGCAGGAAGATGGATACGAGTTGGTTTGTTTTTACCAAACAGCTTGTCCCACTCTATGTGATAGCCTTGGCAGTAAAAATCAGCCAAAGCAAGCAGCGTTTCATGGTATTTTGTTTTTTGCTCATGCTGGGCTTCACTTTGTTTGAGCAGTTCTTGTATAAATCGCTCCATAGCCATTTGCGCAATAAATTCCCGCGACACCTTACCCTGAAAAACATGAGGAGCCTTCTTGCTCGCGACTAGCATTCTCCAAGCGTTTAAAGCATCTTCCACATCTTGAACCACGATTGCACAGCGGTGAAGATAATGTTGTCGTCCTTCTAGAAGGGTATAGCTAATTTGCGGCAAGCTCATGTTGGCCCCTTCTCCCTCAAGAAAACGGATCATATCCCGTATTTTTTCTTGTAGAGCCTCTTCACTTTTAGCTGACAGAGCAAGTATGTGATAAGGTGGCTTTTTCATTTCATACCCCGTTGACTTATCAGGATAATGCTGTAAAACCATATGAACATTCGTTCCACTCATACCGAATGCACTGACGGCTCCAGTTAGAGCTTTACCTTTTGCAGCCGTCCACTCCCTGCTTTCGGTATTGACATAAAAAGGAGAGTTCTTCCAGCGAATATATTCATTTTCCTGTTCAAAATGAAGACTCGCAGGTATAATTTGATGGCGGAATGCCTGAATCAAGCTAATGAAGCTGACTAATCCGGATGCTGCAAACGAATGTCCAAAATTCGTTTTGGTAGAGGTAAGTGCACAAAACTCTTCTTTTTTGGTATATCTCTTAAAAGCCTCCTGTAGTGCATGAATTTCAACTGGATCACCTAGCTTTGTGCCTGTACCGTGAGTAACAATATATTCGATATCTTCTGGATCCACCTGATATTGATCATAAACGGATTGTAATAGGTTTGCTTGGGAAATTGAGCTTGGTGCTGTTATTCCGTTGGTTTTTCCATCATAGTTAATGCCGCTTCCCTGAATTACTGCATGGATCGGATCGCCATCAGCTTGAGCTTGGGATAATCTTTTCAGTACAACAGCCGTCACAGCTTCCCCGGGAACCATTCCATTCGCACGCTTGTCGAAAGCGAAGCATTTACCGTCTTTTGACAGCATACCAGCTCGGCTCATCCCCTCTAGAAATACAGGGGAAAGCATAAGACTTACACCTGCCGCGATAGCTGTTTCGCATTCGTTGTTACGCAGGCTCATGCAGGCCTGATGCACAGCAACAAGACCCGAGGAACAAGCCGTATTAATCGCTAGTACCGGGCCATTGAAATTCAAGAAATAGGAGATACGTGATGCCAGAATCGCATTATGGTTGGATGTGATGGTTCCAGCTTCTTTCACAACAAACTGATAGTCCCCTTCCTCAACCCCAACAAACATTCCGACCTTCCCATTCTTGATCTGCTTTTCCCCATAGCCTGCATCCTCTAAAGCTTTCACGGTTTCCTGAAGCAGTAATCGTTGCCTTGGATCCATCAGCTCTGCTTCCCGAGGGGAGATTTCAAAAAATAAAGGATCAAACTCGTCCACCCCTGGAACCCAGCCGCATTTCCGGTCTATTTTAGCTTCAGTTAAACTGCGCCGTTCCTCAGGAGGGTATTGAATAGTATCCTTGGCATCTACTACAATCTGCCACATCTCCTCAATATTTCTTGCTTGAGGAAACCTTCCACTCATTCCAATGACCGCAATAGGCTCTATAAGATTAGCTGAGGCTCTCTCTTCCCTGAAGCGTGTTGATCTGAACTCACGCTTTCTACCAGCTTGTTCTCGATTGGACTTTGCTGTCACAGTCGACTCTGCTGGGATTGATTTCCGTACAGAATCGCTAGCAGTGGCTTCTCGATAAAATTGTTCTATCTGATCTACATGCTCTTTCAGATAATATTGGATCATTTTCTCCAATGTGGAATAACCAAAAAATAAGGCTGGCGTTATTTCAATCTCAAAATGCTTGGTCAGAGCCTTTGCAAGCTCCGTCAGGCTTATGGAATCAAAACCATAATCAGCTAAGTTATCTGTCTTATCAATCCGATCTCTTGGAATTTTAAGGATTTGACTGATTTTCTCTCTTACATCCCACTCCAGACATTGTTCGATAGTAAATCCGTTCATCTCCACTCGTCTGCCCCGCCCCGAAACAATCGATTGGCTATTAAATGAAGCTTCTTTTCCTCCCTGTACATGCTTCAGAAAGCGTTGCACTCTGTTTGGTTGTCCGTACAGCACTAAATGCTGGGTGTTAGCCTGGGCAAGCAAGCGTTCAAACAGTGCAATCCCTTGCTCTGATTCTAAAGCACGTTGACCGCTAGACTTTAAGTACATAACCGTACTTTCGTCTCCTCCGATATCCATTCCGCCATCTTTCCAAAAAGGCCAATTGATAACAACTGCTTTTCCCTTTCGAAGTCCTTTTTGGCTCTCTTTGTTCCAATAATCGGCGAACGCCATTTGAAAACGATTACCAACAGCATAATCACAAGAGCCAAAGTCTCCAAGAATGGCTGAGGCTGATGAAAAGAAACAAATGAAATCAAGTTCATTCTTTTTCAGCAATTCGTCTAAAGTACTCGTTCCCGCAATTTTCGGCTCAAGCACCTCATAAAAGCTCAGCATATCTTTTTCTAATATGCTTCGATCACTTTGTAGACCTGCGGCATGAATGACACCTTTTATGTTGGTACCAAAAAATTCTTTTGCTTGCTCCAGTCCTTTTTTCATGGATTCTAACTTACAAATATCAGCTTGAATATAAAAGACCTTGCTTCCCAAACCTTCCAGTCTAGCAAGCTTCTCCTGCTTGGCTTGATCTAGTTGAGATCGCCCTGTCAATATTAGATTGGCATTGTATGTATTTGCTAGATACTCCGCAAAGAGCATACCAAGGCCGCCTAATCCACCCGTTATCAGGTAGGTTTGCCCACGTTCAATCAAGCTTTTTTCAACTTGTGGATGGGTTGATTGTATATCACATACATATCTTTTTCCTTCTGCATACAGAACATTCTTACAATCGGCCCCTTCTAGCTCAGCCCACAGTATCTGTATTCTATGCTGTTCTAGTGTTTGTCCGGCAGCATTCCCATCCGCATAAATGACAACTGACATTTGAGTGTCCATTAAAATAAATCCTAGAGAACGCTCAAAACCAATCCAAGATTCTGCATGGCAGCGTTCAAGATCATTCTTATACGCTGCCCCCAGCAATAATCGGCCAGCTTTAAGCTTGGAGCTATCCAAAGCCTGCACCATATAAACAATGCTGGCATAGTCTTTTCTACAACTCTCGTCCTCTAAAGGCCATAAATAAAGGATGGCATCTATCGCGCCAAAATCATTTTTTATACTCGTAAAGGCCTCTTCAAAATGAGAACGATCGTTGCGATTCACTGCATAGATTTGCCGAGTTTGTTTCCTGTAGACAGCATCCTGTGAGATGAAAATAAGCTTTGCCTCTGAATTCATACGCTCTGCCATTTCTGTTACGAAACGTTGGCGAACGGGATCAGTCAAAAAACAAACTATGGTGTTCAGAGATTGCTTCTGTTGCTTCTCTATAGGCTGTTCTCTCCAACCTTCCTGAAAGGTCAGGATTTCATAAGGCTCATCCAAAAATGGTTGTGAATCTGTGGCCTTCTGTTTTTCCTCCAAAGCCTCACTTAGGATTTCATCCGATATCTGTAAGCGTAGTCCTCTCATACTAACGCAAACCGTACCATCCAGATCACACAGATCAATATCCACAGTCTTGATCTCTCCATCAGATAATTCATTTTCACCGTATCGTATCCACGCCCACATATCTTGTGTGCATTTGCTATACACTTCAAGTTCCTCAAGTGTAGACGGAAGTACATTGTTGGCATGAATCTTATTTCTATCTAAATGTTGAGCTGATTGTAGGACGGCTTCAAGCAAGAACGGATGGATGACAAATTCATTTATCGTAGCGTTCATTGACTCAGATACATGTACCTTAGCTAATACCTGTTTTGGTCTGGTATATATTTCTTTCATACCATGCATACTTGTAAAATCCTCAATACGCTGAAAGTCTGCCTTCATACTGTTCAGATCAAGAGCTAATGGAGCTTGTACCGCCTGAAGTAAAGCTGTTCCTTCTCCATACAAGGTACGCTCTTTTGCGGATGCTTGTGAGCCGCTATAAATTTCGTAAGTAACCTCTGTATCATCGGTAGGGAAAAGCCCAATGTTAACCTGAGCTACACCCGAATCATCCACAGTAATCGGGTTATACCACAACATGTTTTTAACACGGAAGCCTTTCTTATTCTCTATCCAAAGAGGCGTAGATTGCTCTACTGCCGCTCTTGCTAATTCCAAAAGGGCAACTGGTGAAAGCATCCGCTTCCCACTCGAAAGCCGGTCATTGAAGAAAAACTCTTCTCCTGTAAAGAATGAGCTGTAGCGCTGTTCCCATAAATCAGAGGTATTTTGATGGAGAAGCGGATGAACTGCTGCATCTTTTGTCAGGCTGTCCCTTTTTATAGCCTTTGGCGCTGCAATCCAGTAGCGTTCCTTAGCAAAAGGATAGGTAGGTAAGCTGATACGACGAGGCTTGCTTTCACCGTAAAGCTTACTCCAATCCATCACAAGCCCATTCACCCAAAATTCTAAAAGCTTTCCGTACTTGCCTTTAGCGATCCAAGCCTCGATTGTTCCTTGCATATCCTCGTCTACACCTAGTACCAACAGGGGCTCTTTATTTCGCTTCGCTTGTCCACTATAAATATCAGCGCCGTCTATGCTTCCTTTCAAATAGCGATTCAGCTTTTGGTTCACTTCTCCAATCGATGCCGCTGTAAAAGCCAATCTTGCTTCCATTGCCTGTCGTCCCACCTGAAGTGTATAGGCGATATCCAGAAGAGCCTCATCATCGAATAATTCTGCTTGCATGACTGTCGCAAGCTGTCTAGCCCGTTCCCTTAATCGATCTTCATTTTTAGCGGATAGTACGATTAGCGCTGGTTTATGCATTGATCCTGAAAAAGTATGGGTGTGCGTCTCCTGATATTCTTCAATCACGACATGTGCATTAGCACCCCCGGCCCCAAAGGATGAAATCCCTGCTATACGAGGACATTCCAGAAGCTCCCCATTCCGTTCTATGACGGGACGTTTCCACTCACACAATTCTTGCTGGACAACAAATGGAGTCTGTTCAAAATGAATATTAGGGTTCAAAGCGTTGGCATGCAAAGTCGGTGCAATTTTCCCATGCTTCATTTGCAGCAGAATTTTAGTCAAACCTGCAATACCTGCTGCGCTTTCACAATGTCCAATATTGGATTTTACCGAACCGATTGCGCAAAATTGGTTATCCATCGTATCCGACCTAAAAGCTCTGGTCAGCCCTTCGATCTCAATCGGATCGCCAAGTGTTGTACCCGTGCCATGTGCTTCGAGATAGCTTACCATTCGAGGATGGACCTTCGAACGTTTCAATGCTTCCGCGATTAATTGTGATTGAGCAGAGGGACTGGGAACTGTGTAACCATTCGTTTTCCCCCCGGCATTTAGCATGCTACCTTTAATAACTCCGTATATATGATCTCCATCCGCAATTGCTTTGTGAAGCGGCTTTAGCACAACAGCTCCAACACCTTCACCATCGACAAAACCATCTGCTTGATCTCCAAACGACTTACATTGATCTGTAGAAGATAGCATGGTCATTGCTGAGAGCCTGACATAATGGATTGGATCGACAACCAGATTGACCCCACCTGCGATCGCACACTCGCTGGTTCCGCTGTAGAGACTTTCCAAAGCCAGATGGATTGCTGTAAGTGAAGAGGAGCAGGCTGTATCTACAGCCAAGCTCGGTCCTTTAAAGTTCATCAGATAGGACAGCCGGTTGGCAATCGACCAGTAACTTGCGCCAGTCGGATAGTTTCCGTTCATCACACCAACGAACACTCCTACTTTTCCACTATCACTTAACTGATCTGGTGTATATCCTGAATCCTCAATACTAGCATAGGCACTCTCTAGAAACAGTCTCTCCTGTGGGTCCATTTGTTCGGCTTCTTTCGGAGAGATTTGGAAGAAAAGAGGATCGAAGGTGTCTATATTTTCGATAAATCCTCCCCATTTCGTATAGATAGTCCCCTTTTTCCCTTTCTCGGCATCATAGTAATCCTTCCAATCCCAACGATTCTCAGGAATTTCGGTAATACAATTTTTCCCCGTACGCAGGTTTTGCCAATATTGCTCTACATTGTCCGCTCCTGGATATCTGCCTGATAGACCGATGATGGCAATGTCTTGTATTTCTGAAGGTAGATTCTTTACTTCAAGCTTCTCTTCGACGTCTGGCTTCCAAAAGCGCTTGCTATCGGGTTTTATCAGTTGAAGAGAAGTATCTATTGCTTGTGCTAAGGGTTGCGCAGGAATAAGAGATTCAGCTTCTGGTAGATATGTTTTTAGACCTGATAGGGACATCAACGCTTCTCTTTCTGTCTCCATAAGATAATCAACTAAGGCATCAATGGTCGGGTATTCAAAAAACAACGTACTCGATACTGATTTACATACCTGACGCAAGCGATCGGTCAATTGAATAACTAGTATCGAGTCAATACCGTATGATTCCAAAGATACCGAGGATTCGATTTTATGGAAAGGAAGCTTCAAGGTTTCACCTACTAGCTTTTTCAGCTCCTCTATGCTCTTTTCACGCAGCAATTCCAGTGGGATACTTGCTTGCCCGACTGCTTGTGTTGCAGGTAGACTTTTCTTACGCTCTGCTGAAGGCTTACTAATCTGATGCTTTGCTGGACTAATACTTGCTTCTGTAGGGCGTTTATATCTGACAATTCCGTCGCTTTCAGCAACAATGATTTGTTGTCCGATTCCGTGCTCGGCTTCTGCTGGAAAAAAGACGGATTGAAAGCCTTCCTCTATCAAAAGTGCTTTCCAAGCCTCTGGATATAGGCCAGGACATCCCGGAATACGAAGTGCTTCATCCTCATACAGCCACCAGCCCTCCAAAAGTCCAAAGGTCAGGTGGATAAATAAATGGTTACTGCTCATTTCATTGATCAGCAATAACCCGTTTTGCCGTAAAAGAGCCTTGGCATTTCGAATCGTAGAGCGAATATTTTTGGTAGCGTGCAGTACGTTTGTCGCAATGACCAGATCATACGAGCCCGTATGAATCCCCTGATCTGAAATAGGCTCCTCTACATTCAATAATTGGTAGGTCAAAAATGAATAGTGAAGGCCATATTCTTTTTGCGCATGAAACAGAAAGGCTTTCGAGATATCTGTGTAGCAATACTCCTCGATAGGAGCTTGCACAGCTTTCAGTTTGCCCAATACTCTGGCAGTTGTTCCCCCGGTTCCTGCACCGATTTCCAGAATGCGTATCTTTGCAGAAGGATCAAGTTCCAACCGTTCTTCTACATAGACAGCTACACAATCAGCGAGAATGTCATTAAAATAGTCTGCAACATCATTATGCTTGTACACACCTTCAACAAGCTCCATAGAGGAATGAGGAAACATAATGTCTGTAGCAAGCACTTTGCCTGTTACAATATCTGGCAATGAACGCAACGTAGCTTCTACCAAGATGACCTGCGATCTAACATTTGGATCCTGTAGCCACTCTTGCTTTTGATGATTCCATTCATTCCACACCTCATTAGAATCGGTCGGAAAATTAGCCTGAACGACATAATGTTCTCCATCATCGGTCACATAGTGGTTTTGGATGCAAAACCTAATGCTCTCCTTGAGCCATTTATTATACCAGCTATGCAATGCAACCTTTTTATGGAGCTCCTCTTTGACCTCTCTACTCTTTACAAAAAAACCTACTTTTTGCAATTGAACGATCAGTAGCTTGCAGAGAAGCTCATCAAGACGTTTTATTTGTAAGTCTCTCCCATCGATTCCCTTCACTTGAAGGCCTCCTCTATACTCACATCAGTGAACGAACTTTTGTAGATTTCTAGTAAGAAAGTCTGCCAGTTGTGTTAAAGTCACATGTTCAAGCAAACATCCAGGTGTCAAATCAAGCTTATATTCATGATTTATGGCATCGGCAAGCTGCGACAGCTTTAAAAGGTCTAAGCCATACTCTGTCATTTCAGCATCCATATCAATTTCCGTCGTATCCACCTTCAGAATGTTGGACACGGTAGTACTCAAAAACTGCCGATTGAGTTGTAAAAGCTTAGCATCGGCCTTTCCTGTTACTAGGATGTCTTCTGTAGTGATAAAAGGAGAGCTGGATTGAGATTGTGTAAAACGGCTTTTTACTCGTTCCATGATTGAACCTGACCGTGTAGGGACGGAAAAAATACTCTCATCCGCTCGTATTCCACTCATCTTCAAAGGCTTTGTCGTTTTGATAAATGCTAGCTGATCCACACTACCTCCCAGCAGAGCCTCCAACGCTTCCATCGCTTCCTGTGGTTCAATAGAACCCATCCCAACACGAGCCATACGTTCGCGATGTTTTTGAGTAGCAACTGTCCCCACACTTCCCCAGTAGCCCCAGTTAATCACCTTAACTGCGCAAGGCCACTCCCTTGCAAGCTGATGTGCAAAGGCATCTGTAAACGTGCAGCCAGATGTGTAATTGCTTTGCCCAGGAGATGTAAGAAAGGAATTAAAAGATGAGAAAAATATCACAAAATCGAGCGGTTCCTTTTGGAAGACTTGCGCCATCCGCACACTGACATCCACTTTGGCAGCTAAACCACTTCTAAAACGAGCCTCGTCCATATTCGCTATGCTCTGATCCAGCAGTACAATCGCTGAATGGATGACTCCGTGAATACGTTGATACTGTGATTTAATTGATTCGTAAGCTTGCTGTAAAGAATCCTGATCTGTAGCGTCAGCTGACATATAAATAGGGGCTGGTCCGAATGATGCAAGTCTATCTATTCGTGCTTGAATGGAAGCATCTATACCTCGTCGACCAATCCAAACAATCTGAGCTTGGTATGTTTGAATCATGTATTCACTCCATACCTCACCGATTCCACCTGCTCCCCCTATGACAACATAAACGCCTCCGTTCCGATAAGATGAACTACCAGTTGAGGTAATCTCACACGGTATCAGCCTCTGACGATACCATTGCCCAGCGCGATACCCTAGAGCATTTCCGTTCGAATCTATTGGTACATGACCAATAGATTCGATCGGCCAAGCTTTATCTGCTTCAAGATCGATTAGCCTAACCTTCCAGTTCGGATATTCCTTCGCCATCGAGCCAATTAACCCATGAAGTCCAGCATGAGTAGAATCAATCGCATCCTGTTTTCTGATGGCCTGAGCTTGGATGGTTATCACACTCCACTGCATCTCTTTATTACCGTAGCCTAATCGAAGCAGGGCTTTCATGATTTTAAATACCTGTAATACACCTAGCTCTTGCTCCTCAATAAGGGCATGATTGGTTACGGAATGCCTTTTCCCATGTGGTGCCATCCAAATAAAATGCTCAATGGATTCATGCACTTCTAACTGCTTAGCAATCTCGTCTATGGTCATGGAAGAAGAAAAATCTAATAAGCATGCATCTTGATATAGCTGCTTCATTCGATTTTTGTCCTCCAATGAGCCGCCAACGATAAGGACTGATTTCGAATCGTCTGTATATCGCTTTTGTCCTTCCAGCACTACTCGATCCCACACAGGAGTTAGCTTTATTTTTCCATTCAGGACATTTCCTGTTTCACTGGTGGGAGTAAGATTTAATTTGCTACTCGATCCGACTGCTTTTGTGGTAAATCCCGATATTTTGACCTTACTATTTCCCTCTTCATCGTACAGATCAACGTCATATTTTTGCAGGCTATCATCTGTTACATCTTGATCGCTTCTACGGATAAAGGCCCACATATTCGGCGTACATTCCCCATATATTTCAAGACTTTGCAGAGCAAAAGGCAGGTATGTCCTCATAGCAGTACCTTTGCGAATGGCATCTTCCTCTTCTCTTCGTAACGCAAAGCCGATAGTCGCTTGAAGCGCTGAGTCCATTAAGCTTGGATGTAAAACAAATGGGTGAACGCCCTTCGTTACCGAAGACGGTTGGCACAGTTTGGCAAGTAATTTACCTTGCCCCATATAAATTTTCTCTACGCCCCTGAAGCTGGATCCATAACGGATTCCTAGTTGATCAAATGAGGCATAGCATTGTTTTGATGAAAGCGTTTGTAGACTACATTCTGCTTGGAGTTTTATGATATTCATGGCTGATCCTTCTTTGTAAGGGTGCAGAATAACTTTTCCCTGACCATGTATGACTCGATCTAATTCAGTAACTGGATTACTGTATACAAAATACTTGATCGTATTATTTTCCTCTGGAACAAGGCTTACGTGAACCTTAAAAGGTACATCCCCCACGCGAATAGGATTTGCCCAAACTACGTCTGCAAAGCTGATTTGTGTGACCGATTGGACTACATCTCCAATCGATTGCTCGACTGCTTTCCTCACCATCTCTAGATAGGCTACTCCGGGTAATACCTTCTGTCCCGATACCACATGATCTTTCAAGAAAAACTCTTCACCTGTAAAGGTGGAGCTAAAACGCTGCTCTGCGAACTGAGAGGTATTCTGCTGCAACAAAGGATGAATGACAGCTTGTGATGGGAACTCCTTTTCTTGCTTTTTCTCATGTAACCAATAGCTTTCCCTTGCAAAAGGATAGGTTGGAAGGTGAATACGTCGTCTCCCTGCTTTCCTGTTTAGCTGATCCCAATCTATTGTCAGCCCTTTTACCCATACATCCGCAATCTTTTTAAGCTTTCCTTTTTGAAGCCAGCCTGTAAGTAAAGCAGCGGCTTCCTCATCCTCTTCGAAAATGGTCAATCCTTCCTTGCCCTTCATGACTTGTCCTTTCGAAATGGATACAGAAGTCCGGCCATTCAGAAATGCCTCCATCGCAGTGATCAACGTTGCTTTTGAATTCGCTACAATTGCCAGCCTAAAGTCCATAGGAGCCCGCCCCACCTGTAGGGTATAGGCAACATCCTCTAAGCTAATGTTTTCAGAACGTTCTACAAAGCTTTTCATCAATTTAACCTGTTCATGTAATTGCTCCCCGTTTTTAGCAGACCAAGGAAACAGAAGTAATTTATCCTTGTTAGCTGTGACCGATACATTGGGGCGAGGCGTTTTGGCAACGTACTCCTCTATTACCAAATGGGCGTTTGTTCCACTGAAGCCAAAGGAGCTAACACATGCCAATCTAGGAATATCGTTAGGAGTAGACCACGGTTGTAGCTTTGTATTCATGTAAAAAGGGCTTCTTTCCAATGATATATGTTCATTTAAGGACTCGAAATGAATCGTCGGTGGAAGCATACGATGCTGTAGGGCAAGCAATACTTTGATGACTCCAGAAACACCCGACGCTGCCATCAGATGTCCAATATTACTTTTCACCGATCCAACCGCGCAGTAATGCTGTTTATTCGTATAAGCACGAAACGCTTCTGTAAGTGCCTCCATTTCAATCGGATCGCCCAGCTTTGTTCCGGTTCCATGCGCTTCAATAAGGGAAATATTTCCAGGATGAATGCCGTATCTTTCATAAACCTCTTTCTCCAACTTCACTTGTGAATTCACACTTGGCGCCGTAATACCATTGGTTTTTCCGTCCTGATTGATGCGCCATCCTCGAATCACACCGTAAATCGGGTCGTTATCTCGAATCGCATCGGATAAGCGTTTTACGAGCACAACTCCTACACCTTCGCCAGGCACGAATCCATTCGCACGATTGTCAAAAGTAAAGCAACGACCATCCTTGGATAACATGCCTGCTTTACTGGTCATAATGTGCATGGATGGCCCGGTCATCACACTGACGCCGCCTGCAAGTGCAAGGTCGCAGTTTCCAAGCGCAAGACTATTGCATGCTTCCGCTATTGCAACCAACGAGGAAGAGCAAGCTGTATCAATAGCCAAACAAGGTCCCTTTAGATTTAGTAAATATGAAATTCGAGAGCTTAAAATCGAAACAGACGCTCCCATCAGGCTTTGAGCATTCATTTCCTGCTGCCCCTGAGAACGGCCATAATCTGTTGTTCCACATCCAACAAACACTCCACAACGGCTACCAGATAATGCGGCTGGACTCAATCCAGCATCTTCAATGCATTTCCAACTGTTTTCTAAGAACAAACGTTGTTGGGGGTCCATATATTCGGCTTCCACAGGCGAAATATGAAAAAACAAAGGGTCGAATTTATCCACATCGTCTAAAGCACCCATCCACTTGCAATAGGTTTTTCCAGGACTATTCACATCTGGATCGTAATACTCCTCTATCGACCAACGCTCGGGTGGAATTTCTGTCACACAATCCTTTCCCTGCGCTAGATTATTCCAAAATTCATTGATATTCTTTGATTTTGGAAATTGGCCGGACATTCCAATAACTGCAATTCCCTCGTGCTGCTGTGCTTTTATGGATTGCAGGTTCACGACAGCTTTCTCTTGTTGTATAAATAAACTGTCTTCAGATTTTTCCTTTTGTAGCTGTAGTCGTCGTATCAAAAGATCAGAATAATCCATCATATCTTCAGCCGTATGACTGATGACAACTTTACCAATGTGCTTACCTTCCCCTACATATTCCAATGCCTCAGCAATTTGTCGAAGCGGATAGACTCTTGATACGATAGGAACTATTTTTTCTGCTTCTAGAAGGGTTACCATCGTATTGAGAAGCTCTTTATTAAAGCCTTTAGCAGCGCTTAACCTACGCAAATCAACACTGTAGATGGTTTGATTTTGTACTAGTCTAGATAGATCCAATTTTTTACTGGTTTTTAATGCGTGAACAGCCAGTTCTACATATCGCCCAGATGGCCCCAAACAATCTAAGCCCTTTTGAATAGACTCACCCGACAGCATATTTAATACAACATCAATCCCATTCCCATTTGTTATTTTTTTGATTTCCTGATCAAACTCAGTAGTCCGATAATTGATAGCGTGGGAAACGCCAATTCTTTTTAAAATCTCTAATTTTTCTGATTTACTGGAGGTTCCGTAACACACACAGCCTTTAAGATTGGCTAATTGAAGCGCCACAAGACCGCATCCCCCTGTAGCCGTTTGAATTAGTACATGCTCCTTTGAACCAAGCTGCCCTGTTTCAAATGCATGATAAACGGTGGAAAAGACAACTGGTAAGCTACACGCCTCCTCAAAAGAAATACTTCGCGGCTTGCGAACGGCATTCGCTACAGAAACATTTACATAAGTGGCGTGTCCCCCCAATTGCTTTCCTGTAAGGGCAATGATTTCATCACCCACTTGGAATTCCGTTACATCCTGGGCTACCTTGGTGACGATTCCTGCCACCTCAAAGCCGGGAACGAAGGGATAATCCGGCATTGTCGGATATAATCCCTTCACACACATCGTATCTGGAAAGTTAATGGCCGAAGCTTTTACTTGGACAGTCACCTCTCCCTTCTCCGGCTCTGGTACATCCCATGCCTGTAAAGACAGCTCATCCAAGCTATGCACAGTCGATAAGACAAGACCATGTGATTTTGTCATAACGACTTCTTTATGTAGGTGCTGTTCGTTTGTTGCAACCTTCTCGTTCGGTCCATGTGCTTTTTCATCTAAATAAGCTGAGTGATGCCTTGAATCGGTGGTTTTCGCTACACCTGTAATCATTTTTTTTGCATCTTCTGAATTGATCACTCCAGCCTGCAATGCACGTAGAATCTCTTGAAAATTCATCAGAGTTACCTCACTTTTGAAAATTTGATGTTCATTTTCCAAATAAGGATATGATCCGTTCCTTTACCTCTGCTTGATGAAATGTCCTTTCGTGCATGGCGACTTCTTTTTCAATAAACCCCGGAAGTTCCTCCCGAAGGGACGCTACCAAATGGTCCTTTAATGCAATCAGTGACACTCTTGGCTTCTCAACTATCTGGCGAGCTAAATCTAGTGCGTATTCCATCACTTGATCCCGTGGCATAACCGGAAAAGGCACTCCCCGTTTTTCAAGGTCTGCTCCTCGATAATTACCACCGTTTAGCAAAAGCTCCTCCGATAAGCTAAGCCCCAGCTTTCTGGGTAAAACACAAGTAGCACCCATTCCTGGACTAAAGCCATATTTCATAAAATTGGTGGTGTATACACTTTCCCGGCTCAAGATAACGAAATCAGCAAACAGCCCTAGGACGAATCCGCCTCCAATCCCATGGCCCTGCATGGCAGCAATGACCGGAATACGGCAGTCTAGCGCTAAACTATATATATTAGAATCAGTAAATTTTAACTGGCCATTATAAATGGCAAGCAAAGCCTCCTGCGTACCTCCCGAAGCGAAATAACTGTCGTAGCCGGTCAGAATAACCACTTTATAGCTTTCATTCTGTTCAACCGTTTGAAATGCCTCGGCCAATCCGAGTACCAATTCATTAGAAAATGTATTTTTATGAACTCGGTCTTGCATTGTAATTTGAACAATCCCAGCTTCAATTTCACGTAAATCAACAGTTTGCATGCTTTATCAATCCTCCCACGGAAATTCGCCCTTGTCGACATATCTGTATATCCCCTCCAGAATGCCGCGGTCAGAAAACATGTCCCGATTGGCTGATACAGCCAACCCCTTAGATCGTTGCAAAAAATGATCCAAATCGTTTACATAGCGTTTATAGTTGCCAATCCCTGCTTTAGGCAGCCTTTTTAGACGGACAAGATGCCTGCGAAGTAACACATCACTCTTCACGTCCCAAGCATCAACTAACCCCCATTCATACGCTTGCTGAACTGAAATCGGCTGAGTCATTAAGGTTAAATAATGGGACTTTTGTCTGCCGACACGGTGAATCAGAAACGGTAACACGCAAGCAGGATAAAGCCCAAACAGAAGCTCTGATAAACTAAACTGGGCGGTTTCATCTGCAACCACAATATCACTGGCGGCAATAAATCCGATTCCACCCGCATTTGCTGTTCCACGAACATGAGAGATAGTGATAAAAGAGCCGGTTGTAAGCTTTGTCCATAGCTCGTACAACGGCTCCGGATTACTCTTTCCGACCTGCCCATTCGACATTCGCTGATGAATCTCCTGGAAGTCAGCGCCGATACAGAACACCTGCGGTAACCCCTCCAGTACGACAATTGTCATTTTCTCTTCACAATAAGCCAATACGTGATTTAATTCTTCTATTAAACGATCGTTTATGGCATTGTTAGCCTCAGGTCGATCAAATTGTACGAAGCATATCGATTCTTGAATCCGGACCTTAATCGTGTCGTAATTCATTACGTCCACCTATAAATCCGATGAAACTCACGAATTTCATCTAAAAACAGCCTTGGTTTTTTTCGAGACGCGGAAAAAACCTCTGGTATAATACCCCAATCCAGCTTTAGGTTTCGCGTACCAAAGCGCACCGCATTGTCCCCTTTTAATAATGTTTGATATTCGTCAAAGCGTAGCCGATAGCGTTCATCAAGCTGCTTAGAAATCTCAAAACGCCGTAACACCTCTTGCCCCTGCACGGTAACTACTCCACTGTAAAACTCTGAGCAGCAGCCGGATCCATACGAAAAGCACCCAATCCGTTTTGCCGTGTCGAAATCTCCATGATCAATCGTGCTAGCTAAAGACAGAAGAACTGTTGCACCCATAATATTTCCCACGCGTTGGCAGTGGTAAATTCCAGGCAATACACGCTTTTTAAAATCCTCCTCGATTTCGAAGGGCTTAGCTTTGAGCATTCTTCTCATCATCGTTCGATGAGCTCCCTTCACCATTCCTCCAAAGGGGCTATGAAAAGCAAGATATTGAAAGGTATCCTTGTAATCCGCGCCGATGACACGCTTCTTGTATTCTAAATAGGATTGCTCACAGCAATCTAAGTAGGAGGAAAGAGATAAATCAGAATCTCCTGCTTCACTGTCCGGGATCGGTCTGCAAGTATCCATTACCTCATATCCATAGTAGCCGTTTGCACCAACATCGATTTGAAACACATATGGTCTATCGCTAACCAACAGAGCGACCGCCCCCGCTCCTGCACTTGGCTCTGCATAAGACCAATCTTCTGTTAAAGCACTTCCTCCCTCTGCCACAAAAAACCTCGATATATCGGTAGCTACAACCAAGGCTTTAGCACCAGGAGATGTTTGGGACAAGATAAAATTGACAGCCATCTGAAGCCCGGCAGTTCCTGAATAGCAGGCCTGCTTTATTTCAAACAAACGACAATTGCGATTTAACCCTAGATAATGATGGATGTAGGTACTAATCGACTTGCCAAAATCAATACCTGATTCCGTGCAGGTAATGAGTAATTCGATCCGGTCTTTTTCTGCTTCGGTAAGAGAATCAACAATTGGCTTTGCTGCATTGACGCCAAAAGAAATGGGGTCCTCATAAGGTAGAGCAACGGCCTTTTCCTTCATTAATAAATTATCAAAACGGGTTGTATCCAAATTGCGGTGAACGGCCAGGTCCATGACATCCAGATAGGCCGTTCCGCCATAAACGTTCATCGATTCAATTCCAACTAGAGTCAAAAGACATTCTCCTTTGTCGCTTTTTTACACCTTTTGCAAACATAAAGCAGTGTTTATACCGCCGAACCCCATACTTAAAGTAAGAGCATTCGCTATATCATGCCGAATGGATTGACCCTTCACCCAATTAAGAGAATCATGGATAGGTTGATCTAAATTTCGGGTCGGATGTAATCTGGATTCTTTCATCTGCACCAGAGTTGCTATCGCTTCCACTGTTCCCGCCGCGCTCAATCCATGTCCGACAAGCGATTTAGTAGCATTCAAATAGGCATGAGCAAGCCCGCAATCATAAATGGCCCTCACTTCCGTTTCATCGCCTAGAGGTGACCCCGTTCCATGAGGATTGATGTAGTCAATTTGATCAGCAGACAGCTCTGCCTGTCTTAATGCTTCTCGAATGACATGAACCTCTCCATCATAAGAAGGATTCGGATTACGATTTCCATCCATTGTTATCGCCCACCCGGTAAGGCATGCATAGGGGCTGACTCGACGTTTATACGCCAAGTCAGCCCTTTCAATCACTACAACACCGCATGACTCTCCATAGATGAAACCGTCCCTATGACGATCAAAAGGCCGGCAAGCCAAGTCTGGATTATTCGCGTATCGCTCTGACCCCATTGCTCCTAATGCATGAAACGCTTGAAGCTCCACATACGACAGATCCATTAAGCCCCCCATTGCGATGCAGATATCCACCTGATTTGACCTGACGGCTTGTATCGCTTGAATGATCGCGGCTTGACCGCTCGCTGAGGCTCCTCCCAGCGTATAACCGAACCCTTGAATCCCAAACTGCTCCGTGCATAGCCCTACAAAGTCGCTATCCATAAATGAAATTCCAAAGGTTGGCCTTATAAAATCAATTCGATCCGCATAGGCCTCATAGGTTTGTATAAGCTCCCTCTGTTGCAGATTGGACCCTCCGATAACCAGCCCTATACGGTGACTATCTGCATCGTCTAGTTTTGCGTCCTCCCAGGCTTCTAGCAAAGTAGCAAGCGCCACCTGCCCTGAAAAGGAGGCTGTCCGTAACAAGCGCTTCGATAAACGCTCTGGGAGATGCAAGGACGTAATTTCAGCACCCAAAAATGTGGTTCCCTTTTGTCTGCCTGGACGCTTCATGACATCAAATGAGTGCTTTCCCTGCATCAGTGCTTCAGTAAATGCCGCTTGTCCTTGTCCAATGGCGGTAGTGACACCCATTCCTGTGATAAAAATGTCATTGCGACTGTAAATTTTCGAAGATGACATCAGCCAGTTCTCCTATGTTAGTGGCTCCTGCTAAATTCACACGTGGTACTTTCAAAGAAACAGATTCCATCGTCATCATGACGATTTCTGCACGATCCACGGAGTTTGCACCAAGATCGACAAGTTTGTCTGATGGCTGAAAATGATGATCTTCAAGGTCCGGTATAATTTCGCAAGTATGTTGGATGATGAGTTTAAAAATGTCTTCTCTGCTCATTTTTTCTCCCCCTCGGATAGGAATTGATTCAGATACTGATCTGCTTCTTCAATATTTAGGTCTTTGTTTATTACTCTCTCAAGAATGTCATCAACCGTTTCAAATGAACGCTTGGATGTGGACTCTACTTCTGTAGTAGCAAAGGATTTATCTATCTCGGTCATCAGGTACATCGAAAGTTCTCGAATATTCGGATAATCGTACACTTTGGTAGCCGTTATGGAAGTGCCGTATTGTTTATTTATAGCTTTAATCCATTCAACTCCAATGATCGAATCGACACCGATATCAATAAATTTACTGTCCACATCTATTTCCTCAGGCTGCATGAACATGGCTTCAGATAAGCTTTGTACCAATTCCTCCTGCAAGGACTGTAAGGACATGCTAGCTTTGTCTGGATTCGTTTCTTTGGTAAAGCTGATTGGACTTGCTGCTGCTTGATCAGTACCCAAAATCGTGGAGGTGCTTAGTTCCTCTACAGCAGTTGATAGTTCCTTCTCTAGCCCAGCAGTTAACATGGGTTCTGGTTCAGACATGTCCGCCGTTTCATCACCCTTAGACTCTGACAATTCCTTGTGCAAATATTCCGCCATTTCCCGAATACTTGGGTAATCGTATACTTTGGTTGCAGTAATTGCGGTTTTGTACCTTTTATTTATAGCTTTGACCCACTCAACTCCAATAATCGAGTCGACTCCAATATCGATAAATTTGCTATCAGCATCCACTTCCTCAGGCTGCATGAACATGGCTTTTGCCAGACTCTCAGTCAGTTCTGCACGTAGTGTTTCCAAAGAGTAAGTAGGCTTAGATGAGTTTGCTTCTTTATGCACGAATGTCAGGCTTTCCTTTGTCGGACTGCTTTCCTGATTAGGTTCAGAGAGATGATCGTTCAAATGAGTCAACGAAAGTGTCCGTACTTGCAGCTCCTGCTCGTTCGGTTTTTGAATTGCTTGATTCACTTCTTTTAATAGCGGTAATATGACGCTGTTTGGCTGTTTGGCTTTTGGGGAAGCAGAATCTTTGCTGTCCATCTGTTGTTCTGTGGCTTCAATTATCCTACGTTTACCAGTACGGATGTCGGCAGGCTCAGGCTGTTTATTTGCACCCAAGCCATTATCAGTAAAGCTTTCCCTTTTTGTCGCTGGAATCCAGTAGCGCTCTTTTGCAAACGGATAGGTATTCAAACTAATTCGGCGAGGCTTCACATTCGCATAAAGAAGATTCCAGTCTATGTGAATTCCATGTACCCAATTTTGCAGAAGCATTTCATAGTCTTTCTTTGCAATCCACTCTTCTAGCGTTTTCTGATCCGGCTGTTCAACAGACCATTCCGTCTTTTTAGTTCCTTTTGCTTGTCCAGAATAACAATCCTCAATGTCTTCTATCCCCTGTGCATACGCCTGTAATTGGCGTGCAAGCTCCTGAATTGAGCTAGCCACCAAAGCTAACCGTTCCTCGAATGCTTCTCGGCCTATCTGAAGTGTGTATGCCATATTGACAAGCTCCGTGTCCGGTATTCCCCGATCTTTGATTGAAGCTACAAGGCGTTGCGCCTGTTCTTTTAGACGATCCTTATTCTTTGCAGATAAGACAATAATGGCAGGGTTGTCAGCATCTACTCTCGGTTGCTCCTGTGTGTGCTGCTCCTGCATATACTCCTCAAGAATCAAATGTGCGTTTGATCCACCTGCGCCAAAGGACGAGATACCAGCAATACGCGGGTACTCTTTTCTTTCCCCATCTATTTCTATGACTGGCCGGCTCCATTGTGCAAGCTCCTGTTGAACCTTAAATGGGGTTTGACTAAATGCAATGTTTGGATTCAAGGTTTTTGCATGAAGCAAAGGAGCTAATTGACCATATTTAAGTTGCATCAATACTTTGGTCAGGCCTGCTATTCCCGCTGCACTTTCACAATGGCCAATATTGGACTTAGCAGACCCTATCGCGCAAAATTGCTTATCCTGTGTGTAAGCTTCAAACGTTTTGGACAGCCCTTTTATCTCAATTGGATCTCCTAGAGAGGTTCCTGTACCATGTGCTTCGATATAGCTGATCGTTCTCGGGTTAATCCCTGCTTTCTTCAAAGCCCTGTCAATTACACTAGCTTGTGCATGCGGATTTGGTACAGAGTATCCGTTTGTTTTGCCGCCATGGTTGATCGCTGAAGCTTTAATAATGCCATAAATATGATCGTGGTCTGCAATTGCCTTAGATATTGGCTTAAGCAAAACAGCTCCAACGCCTTCCCCAGGTACATAGCCGTCTCCACCTGCTCCAAAGCTTTCACATCTTCCTTTACTAGAAGCAAACCTACCCTGCCCAAGAGCTACATATTTATTTGGATGTATCGAAAGATTGACCCCACCTGCTATTGCCGCATCACACTCACCATTTTGTAAGCTTTGGCAGGCAAAATGAATAGCCGTCAAAGAGGAAGAGCACATCGTATCAACAGCTACACTCGGCCCATGGAAATTGCAGAAATATGACACTCGGTTAGCAATTGAGGACGCACTGCCGGAAAGAGCCATTGGTCTTCCCTGAATGGTCTCTTGAGCACCATATAACTGATATTCCTGATACATAACGCCGACATAAACCCCTACACTATGGGCAAGACCGCCGCCTGGCTTGTTCAGAGTCTCCCTTGTATACCCTGCATCCTCCATAGCCTCATATACACATTGCAAAAATAGCCGCTCTTGGGGATCCATAAATGCCGCTTCTCTGCGGGAGATATTAAAGAAAAGGGGGTCGAACTCATCGACACCTTCTAAGAAGCCGCCCCATTTACTATAGGTCTTGCCAAGCTTGCCCGGCTCCTTATCAAAATACAGGCTGTGGTCCCAACGACCCTTAGGGATTTCTGTAATGCTATCAACGCCATCCCTTATATTTCTCCAGAATTCTTCGATGTTGCTTGCACCAGGATAACGGCCAGCCACCCCTACGATTGCGATATCTTCACATCCTGCTTGACTCATTTTCTGTTCCGGCATTTTTGGGAATCCAGCTTGTCCATGAGCAAAACGATTGATTTTAGGAAGGATAGTCGTTTGTTTTCCTGTTTCATTTACTGACCCCTGTAGAGATGGCGCTTCTTTCACAGGCTTGTCTGGTTGTTCGTTTAAGCCTACGATTTCCATTAGTCGCTCACGGTGAGCTTCTAGGAAATAACTCGTTAGTTCCTGAAGAGTTTGGTATTCAAAAAATAACGTTTTCGAAAGTGGCCCAAATTTCTTTTCTAGCTCACTAGTCATATGCATGATAGTGATGGAGTCGATTCCGTATTTTTCAAATGGAGCAGTTGCATCAATTCGATGGACAGGTAGCTTGATAACGGAAGAAAGCAGCTCTTTGAAATAGTCTGATGTTTTGTCAAGCAAGGCATCGCTGTTAGTAGCTATAGCTGTCCCTGCTTTGTTTATTTCATTTAGCTGAGCTAGAGGCACTCTTTGCTCCGGTCCGGTCACGTTCCTAAGCAATGCTGCTCGCATGCGGAAGGAATCACCTTCCATAACCAGAAGTTGATCTGCACCGGCCATAAATCCGCGATACATAGCTCTAATTCCGTTTTTCGTGCCCATGGTAGTCATCCCCGTATGTTGCTTAAACAGCTCCATCGTATCTTCATTAACACGCATCCCGCCTTCTTCCCATAGAGGCCAGTTGATTGAAAGTGTCATACCCTGACGCTGTCCAGAGGCTACCAATTCATTCCGGTATGTAGCGTACGTGTCCATAAAGGCATTGGCTGCGGCATAATCAGCTTGACCATAGTTACCCAAGCATCCAGCCAATGAGGAAAAAAGAATAAAAAAGTCTAACTGCAAATGACTAGTTGCTTGATCTACATTTACCAGTCCAGTCACTTTAGGAGCCAAGACCGCTGTAATATCATCCGTTTGTTTTTTTAGGATAAAGCTGTCTTTAGTCACGCCTGCACTGTGAATAATCCCGTTTAGAGGACCCGTAACATTTACTATACTATCAATCAGTTCGTTCACTGCACCTGCATCGCTAACATTTACTCGACGATACTCCGCCTTCGCTCCTAATGATCGCAGTTCTGTTAATCGAGCCTTCTTCGAATCATCCAAAGGTGAACGGCCTGTGAGAATCAGGGTTGCATCCTTGACTCGCTCTGCTATTTCCCGTGCAAAAATGAACCCTAACGAACCAGTACCTCCCGTAATCAAATAAATCCCTTTGTCCTTCCAAGGCAGGTCTTCAGCTTGCTCAGAAACTTTTATTTCATTCCACTCTTGTATATAGCGTTTATTTGCCTGGTATTGAATGTAGGTGTCCAGCGATTTTTGACTATTTACTTGCAAAATCTCAGGCAATGCTTGTGCCGAAATATCCGTATCCCATTCAATTAGCTGCCCTACTATATTGGGATTTTCCAATCTTGCCGTTTTCAATATTCCAGCTAAGCCAGCGAAGAGCCTCTGTTCTCCCTTACTAGGAACTATGATTTGAACCAATAGCTTTCCTTCCATATGCTGCTGTAATATCTCTTGGATTTCCTTTATGATCCGTTTTGCATACGATTGAAAGCGCTGATCAATGCTCTGATTCTCGGATTCTGCCTGCAAGATTAGACAATGTGAGCCTGCTAGTTCATGTTCAATTATTTTTTTATATGTTTCATCCTGCTCACAAAGAATGACTACATGTTTTTCATAACGAACTTCCCCTGTCAATGGATGTTCGGTGCTTTCCTTCCAGTAAGGCTCAAGCAGAAGCGTTTCCTTTGCAATCGGGGCATCGCTGTAGCTCTTCTTCACTTTTAAAGCTCTTGCAGATACGTTTTTCATTCGGACGCATAGCTTTCCTTGTTCGTCACACAGATCAATATCAAACTTTTTCACCTGATCAGCGGAGCTTGTTGCAGAATTGGAACGAATCCACGCCCACATCTTTGGAGTGCAGCCATTACGAATTTGTAGCTCCTCCACTACAAAAGGAATGAAAGGTCCTGCCTCACTGTTCGCTACATTCATGACGGGATTGACATCGCTTAAAAATAACCCGATAGATGCTTGTAGGGAAGAATCAACTATACTTGGATGTAGAACATATTGATTTTTTGTGTCCCACACTGTCGCTGGAAGAGATAGCTTCGCAATTACCTGATCCCTCCCCAAATAGATGCTCTCTATCCCTTGATGCCCACTACCGTATTCAATCCCCATTGCTTTAAAAGCTTTATAACATTCGTCCGCATGGATTACTCTTTGATTGCATTCGGATAGTAACGCTTGGAGCGGCAAAATGTGAGAATCCTCCAGTGAAGCAAACAGCGCAGTACCCTGGCTGTGAATCATCATTTCCTGTGTTTCTTCCTGATTTTCACTGTAGACCTCGTAGGCAATATCACCATGCTCTTCCGTATATACCCTTATATGCACGTCAAGAGTCTCTTCGAATGCTTCCAAAGGACGCAACCACGTCATGTTTTTAAAAATGATCCCGTTTCCTGCACTCTGGAAAGCTCCTGCAGACAAATCTACTGCTGCCCGTGCCATTTCCATATAGGCGGCTCCGGGTAAAACCTTTTTCCCTTGTACAAGATGATCGGTAAAGAAATACTCCCTGCCTGTAAAGGTCGAGCTGAAGCGTTGTTGTAAGAGATCAGATGTATTGTGATGTAGCATCGGATGAAGCTGAGAAGACTGTAGCGCATGGTTGTCTATGCTCTCGGTCTTTGCACCAGATAGCGGAACCCAATACCTCTCTTTGGCAAAAGGATAGGTTGGTAAGCTTATTCTGCGTGGCTTCCGTTCCCCATAAAGCTTACTCCAATCTACATCCACACCTTTTACCCAGAGTCCTAAAATTTTCTCGTATTTTCCTTTTTCCAGCCATACGTCAAAGGCTTGCGCTAAGTCTTCATCCTGCGTCAAAATAGGCAGCATCTCATTATTGGAGTGAACACGCCCCCAGAAGCAGTCGTCCAGTCTTGCAGGTTCCTCTATAAACCCGTGTAATTTTTCTTTTAGTTCCTCCATCGAACTCACTATCATCGCCAAACGCTCTTCCATCGCCTCGCGCCCTACCTGGAGTGTATAGGCCAAATCGGCCAATACAGAGCCTGTGAACGACTGTCTATCAATAAATTCCAATAATTGTACCGCATGCTCCCGCAGACGCTCCTCGTCCCTAGCCGACAGCAGAATAATAGCCGGATTTTGACGATCGACAGACTGAGCAGCAATTGGTTCCTCTAGCGGAATATATTCCTCAATAATCATATGTGCATTAGAGCCGCCTGCCCCAAAGGATGAAATACCTGCTATTCTCGGGTATTCCTTATTATTGAAAATAGGTCTTTTCCATTCCGCAAGCTCCTGCTGTACAACAAACGGAGTATTGATAAAATCAATATTCGGATTAAGCTTTTGAGCATGCAGAGAAGGAACCAATTGACAATGCTTTACCTGTAGCAACACCTTGGTTAGTCCAGCAATTCCCGCGGCGCTTTCACAATGACCGATATTTGACTTAGCTGATCCGATTGAGCAGAATTGCTTCTCGTTAGAATATTCTTCAAATACTTTTGTCAGCCCGGCAATCTCGATTGGATCTCCCAGTGAGGTTCCTGTGCCATGTGCCTCGATATAACTGATCGTCCCTGGATCTACTCCAGCTTCTTGATATGCTCGTCTGATCACTTCAGCCTGTGCATTAGGATTGGGTACGGAATAACCATTGGTTTTGCCGCCGTGATTAATTGATGTAGCCTTTATCACGCCATAAATGTTATCTTTGTCTGCGATAGCTTTGGACAACGGTTTTAGCAATACAGCTCCGACGCCTTCTCCCGGCACATAACCATCTCCGCCCTGACCAAAGCTTTCACAACGCCCCTTGCTGGAAGCAAATTTTCCCTGCGACAAAAATAAATACTTATTCGGATGAACAGAAACATTGACACCGCCTGCTACAGCCACCTCGCACTCGCCGCGCTGTAAGCTATGGCATGCCAAATGAATAGCGGTAATAGAAGAAGAACACATCGTATCCACCGCCATGCTAGGTCCAGTAAAATTACAATAATAAGAGACTCGATTCGCTATAGATGAAGGAATTCCCGACAGGGCAATCGGTCTGCCCGACGCTGTTTCCTGAGCTCCATATAGCTGATATTCCTCGTACATAACCCCCACATAAACGCCAACATTACCAGCTTGTCCACTTATACGATTCAAGCCAAGAGCTTCCCGCGTATAACCTGAATCCTCCAGGGCTTCGTATACACATTGCAAAAATAAACGCTCCTGTGGGTCCATAACCTCTGCTTCTCTAGGTGAAATATGGAAGAAAAGCGGATCGAATTGATCTACGCCGTCTATAAAGCCTCCCCATTTGCTGTACGTTTTGCCCAGCTTGCTCTTGTCTTCATCATAAAACAAGCTGTGATCCCAACGCTCCTTGGGAATCTCAGTAATGCAATCTTTGCCTACTTTCAGGTTTTCCCAAAATTCTTCAAGGTTTCTTGCACCTGGATAGCGTCCAGACAAGCCTATAATAGCGATGTCTTGATTGCGGGCTTCCCCTTCATTTTCCATCTTGGAGGATTGCTCGTAAAAACGCGCTCTACTCTTACTTCCAATCGTCTGATTCGATATTCCTGTTGTCTGTAAGGGAGTCACGAGCCTTTTCTCCTTTTCAACAACTGGCTCCTCTAGCCCGATGAGCGCCATCAGTTTGTCCCGGTAATTTTCTAAAAAATAGGTAGTCAGCTTCCTAATGTTAGGAAACTCAAAAAATAATGTTTTGGACAAGGAACCGAATGACTTCTCCAATTGATCCGTCAATTGCATGACCATAAGTGAATCTATCCCGTATTTTTCCATAGGTGCATTCTCATCAATACGCTGTGATGGGAGTCCAATAACAGAAGACAATCGTTGTTTAAAATAGGTTGTTGCCTTTTCACGCAGCAATTCTTCTCTAGTAGAAGGAGCTACCTTGCTATTTACGTCAGCAATAGGCTTCGATACATCCTCCAATGCGAATGGTGTTAGAAATGTATCTCGCAGCCGTTCCATGTTTCCCTCGATTACGATCATTTGATCTTTTCCAAGGGCCCTGCACTGATAGAGAGCATGAATTCCTGTGTCACTTTCCAACGCTGTCATTCCAGTTCTTTGCTTTATTAGCTTCGCGATTTTTTCATCAATATGCATGCCTCCATCCTTCCAGAGCGGCCAACAAATGGAAAATGTATGACCATGACGTAATTGCGAATCTACTAAGGAATTTCGATAGGTTGCATATGCATCCATAAAAGCATTGGCGGTAGCATAATCGGCTTGCCCCGGGTTTCCTAAGGCTCCAGCAACAGCAGAAAAAAGAAGGAAAAAGTCGAGTGGCAGTTGCTGAGTTAATACATCTAAATTGACTAATCCCGAAACCTTAGAAGATAAAACCTCTCGAAGCTCTTCCTTGTTTTTATGAATAATGTAATTGTCGCGAATCAGACCAGCGCTATGGATGATGCCGTTCAAAGAGCCAAATTGGGTACAAATCCTTTGAATTAGCCCTTGTACTTCACTGAATTGGCCCACATCCACTTGCTGGTACTCTACTTGGAGCCCTTGTGTCTGCAACAGCTTGATTTTCTCTTGTTTGGATGCATTCAGGGGTGATCTTCCGGTAAGAATTACTGTTGCATTTTTCGTACATTTTGCAATTTCTCCAGCAAAAATCAATCCTAAACCACCGGCTCCACCAGTGATGAGATAAATTCCTCCGTCCTTCCACGGTGCTTCAATTGATTCTGCTGCCTGCCGCTCAACCTCACTCCAATAAGCGTAGAAACGCTTGCCATTTTCATAGCGAACATGCTGAGTGTGGGGCGTTTTTTTATTCTCCTCAAGGAGTTGTGTGATGTCCTGCGAAAAGTCCGCGTTTTCGATTTCAATTAATTGAGTGTGCAAATTTGGATTTTCCAATCGTGCCGTTTTTAGCATACCTGATAAACCAGCGAATAATTGCTGCTCTTCCTGTCTGGAAACGATTACTTGCAGCAGGATTTGCCCCTGTAATTGTGTTGTTAGCATCGAATGCAGTACTTCAAATAATTGCTCGGCATACGCAGTGAAACGCTTGTCAATTGCTGTCTCTGTGGATTGTAAGCTGATGCAGCGTACATCAGCTATCTGGCTTTCTATGCTGGTTTGAAATGCTTCGCAAGATTCACCAAGAATTACCCAATGCTGTTCATAATCAAAATCCTTCGCTGTGGGATTCACAGCTTCATGCTTCCAAGTAGGCTCAAAAAATAAGAGACCTGTATCAGAACTAGAATGGATTGAATATTCTTCTCCTTCCAGCATTCGAGAAGCAAAGCCCTTGATTCGGACACAAACCGCTCCATGAGCATCACACAGATCAATATCCATCTTTTTGATTCCTTCGTTCGCTTCAGATCCTTCACTGTTTCGAATATATGCCCACATAGAAGCAGTGCATGGACTGATAATATCAATCTCCTGTATAGCGAAAGGCAAATGTGGTTTTAACCGAGTATTACTACCAAAAGGTTCAAAATCACCTTCAGCAGCTAACACCCCCGCCATCGCTTGCAGAGCTGAATCAAGCATACCAGGGTGTAGATAATATGGCTCTTTCGTGTCAAATAAGGTATTCGGTAGAGACAACTTAGCTAAAGCTTCGTTCGAGCCAATCGAAAGCTGTTCGATTCCCCGGTGATTTGGGCCATAATCAAAACCGATTTCTCGAAAGGCTTTATAGCATTGAGTCGATGAAAACCTGCTCTTGTTACATCTTGCTTGTAGCTCATCAAGATTCACGTTATACGTCTCGCCTTTTGATTTTCTCGTTGCCTGACCCTGACAATGAATAATCTTTTTGGTATCATCGGCATGTTGTGACAGGCTGTAAATTTCAAAAGCAATGTCTCCATTTACCTGAGGGAAAAGTCCAATATGCACATGAACAGATTGATCATCTACAATAATCGGTCGTGCCCAAACTACATGGTTTAGCTGAACCTCCTTTTTACCGTCTAAGACAGGGCCTCCACCAAGTTCAACAGCAAGGCGAGCCATTTCCAAGTAAGCAACTCCCGGTAAAATTTGCTTCTTATGTAAAACATGATCTGTCAGGAAAAACTCCTCACCTGTGAATGTGCTACTGTAACGTTGTTCTAACAGATCGGAGGTATTTTTGTGTACTAAAGGATGAATGATACTTTCTTGCTTCATCGTTTCTGCTTCTCCTATAGCATTCTGCTTCTCAGAGATCCAATATCTCTCTTTGACAAAGGGGTACGTTGGTAATGGAATACGGTTGTACTGTTCATCTGAAAACAATTGTTCAAAATCGAATGTGTATCCTTGTGTAAATAGCTGAGCAATCTCAGTCAAAAGCTCAGCATATTTTAAACTGTTAGCCTTTTGAAGGCTACGAATACATTGAATTCCATATCTTTTAATGGATTGTTGTTCCCGAAATTCTCCTTCGCCAACTTCAGAAACATACACGACTGCATCGTTGTCATTTCGGAGCCACTTGTTCAATCGTTCACTCAGATGCTGGCCATCTTTGACAACACACGCCAATCGATGGTTAAAATGTTTTCTCCCCATCAAAAGAGTAAAGCTCATATTCCCGCAATCCACCTGTGGGTTATTTTCACAGTATTTCACCAACTGATTCGCCTGTGTTCGTAACTGCTCATACGACTGCGCTGATAATACAATTAGATAGCCCGGCTTATCCGCATGTAGTCTTACATGGCTAGGCGCCTCCTCAATCACCATGTGAGCATTCGTTCCACTAAAGCCAAAGGAGCTAATTACAGCGCAACGCTTAGCGCCTTGTTCAATATCCCACTCTTTGAGATGTGTATTTACGTAAAATGGGCTATTGGTAAACTGGATATTTGAATTACCGGTTTGAAAATGCAGGGATGGCGGAATTTTCTTATGTTTCAAAGATAGGAGAATTTTAATAAAGCCCGCAACTCCTGCAGCCGCAATTGTATGTCCAATATTGGTTTTAATTGATCCGATCGCACAATAGTCCTTTTTATCTGTATAATGTCGAAAAGCGTTCGTTAATGCCTCAAACTCTATCGGATCGCCCAATTTTGTTCCTGTTCCATGAGCTTCCACCATTTGAATCCTCTCTGGATCAATTTGGAAGGTATCGTAGACATAGCGTTCTAATTGTTCTTGGGAATTTCCACTAGGTGCCGTGATCCCGTTCGTAGTTCCGTCCTGATTCATCCCAGATCCGGAGATTACTCCATAGATATGATCTCCATCTGTAACAGCATCCTGTAGACGTTTGAGCATAACCGCCCCAACACCTTCTCCAGTCACAAAACCATCTGCTCGATCGTCAAAGGTAAAACAACGCCCACCCGCTGACAGCATGCCAGCCCGTTCTGCACTCGCAACAAACCTCGGGGTAGATTGTACGAAGACCCCACCCGCTAATGCCATATCAGTTTCCTTTGCCCATAAGCTCTGACAAGCGAGATGAATAGCAACAAGCGAGCTGGAGCAGGCTGTATCAATTGCAATGGCAGGTCCTTTTAAATTTAAATAATAGGCGATTCGGGCTGGAATGATAGAGCCAGCATTTCCCCACATCGCTTGTGCAGGAGGATTATCACCAATCAGCTGCATGTAGTCTCCAATATTGTAGCCTACATATACACCACATAATTTCCCGTCCAGAACGGCCCCTGCATACCCGGCATCCTCCAGCGCTTTCCATGATTCTTCCAGAAAAAGCCGTTGCTGTGGGTCCATATACGTAGCTTCCACTCCTGAGATATTGAAGAATACAGGATCAAACTGGTCGTAATCTTCAAGTAAGCTACCATAATAGCTAGGTGTATCCCATCTGGTGACTTTTGCAACCAAGTCAGTACCGTTGGTTAAATGCTCCCAAAGCTCATCTACAGAATTTGATTTTGCAAATCGACCGCTCATTCCGATGATCGCAATTGGTTCTTTTTTCAAAGAGTCCATTGTTTCTTGATCGTTTCCTGCATAAGCAGGTCTTGTGGGATTCTCTTCTTTGACTTCTTTGACTTCTACTACCACTTCTTCTACTCTTTCTGTTTCTTTCCCCTGTATTTGTATTGGCTTCGTCTTTTGCAGATAAGCGTCTAAAATAGCTTCTCGGAACTCTTCTAATAGATACGCTGTTAGTTTTTGAACTGAACTATAATTAAACGGGACAGTCGTACGCAAAGTAAGGTTAAATGCATCATTGAGAGACTGCACAAAGTGAACGCCCGTAATGGAATCCAGTCCGTAGTCGGCAAAAGAATCGTCATCCATGATTTCTGTATGATCAATTCGTATTGCATCCGATAGACTTGCTTTAAGACGATCCCGTACATAATCCTCTAGTAGGTAATCATCCACAGTTACGAGATGCTCCGCCGTTTCTGTCTGATTTTTAGCATGACTTAAGCGACGATTCTCTGAGTATTCATCCATGCTACTGCTTGCAGAGGACGAGGTCGAATTCTTCTCAGATTCTGTCTTAAGCACTGCCGTGCTTGCTGGAAATGATTCTTGTAATCTTACTATCCCGTCACTCTCTCCTATTATTACTTGCTGACCCAATTCATGAGCTTGTTGAGCTGGGAACAAGATGGAATGGAAGCCTTCACGCTCCAAAGCCTCCTTCCATTGATGCGGGTATAAGCCTGGACATCCCGGAATACGTAGCCATGGGTCCTCATACAACCACCACCCTGCAAGCAGTCCAAACGTTAGATGCGTAAATAAAGTATTTTCGCTCATCTCATTTAACAGGATTAAGCCATGCTTTTTTAAAGCTGACTTGGCATTTCGTAGGGTTTGGCAAATATTCTTGGTTGCGTGTAGCACATTAGCCGCAATTACAATATCATAGGTACCTAGTTGGATATTCTGTCTCGAAATTGGTTCCTCCACATTTAGCCTTTGATAACTCAAATAAGGTGTGGAAGGGCCATATTCATTTTCGGCGTGAATGAGAAATGCTTTTGAAATGTCTGTATAGCAGTATTCCTCCACCAGCTCTTGGTATTGCTTTATTTTTTGGAACACCATAGCACTAGTACCGCCCGTTCCCGCACCAATCTCTAGGATGCGAATCCGCTCGGAGTTGTTTTGCTCAATCCGATTCTGAATGTAGGCAATGACTGTATTGGCGATCACTTCATTAAAATAATCAGAAACGGGGTTGTGCTTATAGATTCCTTCTACCAGCTTCATAGAAGAATTCGGAAATAAGATATCGGTTGCCGAAACCTTGCCTGTGACGATTTTTGGCAGAGCCCGCATTACTGCTTCTAAAAGGGTAGCTTGTGCTTTCCGATTGGGGTCTAACAGCCATTCGGTTTTTTCTGCATCCCATTGCTTCCAAACCGCATTAACATCTATGGAAGTCGTATCCATCACATGACATAAATCTTCTTCACGTCTTAGATAGTGATTATCAGCTAATTTGTTTAAGGTTTCCTCCAACCAACTACTGTATTGAGGGTCTAGTAGCGTCTTTAATTCCGAAATGTTCATTATTTTTTTGTTAAACATGCCAATAGACTGCAACTGTCCCCAGAGCAACCTACAAAGAAGCTCATCCATTTTATTCATGTAGATGTCCCCTCTTTTCCATTCTTCTCAAAAAAGTTCCCTTCACGGTCAACTATATATTGGGCCATTTGCTTTACCGTGACACATTCCGTAAGCTCTGCTGATGTTACATCCAGATTGAATTGTTGATTAAGCTTATTGGTTAATTCGATCAGCTTGATAGGATCAAAGCCGTATTCCTTTAATTCAGCCCCTGCATCAATATCTTCGACAGTTACCAAAAGCAGCTCTGATATCTTCTGTATAAGAAAATCTATCGTTCTATCAAATACATTCGAGACATTTTCCCGACTAAAAGAAGATGATAGCTGATAGGTTGTGATAGGGATTTCAGGAAGCTGGATTCGATTCTTTACATCCCTGATAGCAGATGCAGCGCTATCAGGATAGATTTCCACCCACTCTGGTCTGCTAGCTGCTTTGTCTAAGGATGTAGACATTTTTATCAAAGCCATCTGATCCATTGGTCCCGCTATCAGAGCTTCCAATGCTTTCATGGCATCCGCAGGTTCAATTGATCCTATGCCTTCTTGAGCCATCCGAGCTTGATAAGCCTTGGAAGCGACAATACCTACGCTTCCCCAGTATCCCCAGTTCATAACCTTGACAGCACATGACCATTCCTTAGAAAGACGTGCTGCAAAAGCATCCTTAAACGTGCAGCCGGATGCATAATTGCTCTGTCCCGGCTTCTTGGCAAATGACATCATTCCAGAAAAAAATAGAACAAAATCCAAAGCTTCATTTTCAAAAATTTGGGCCAAACGCACACTCACGTCTAGCTTTGCAGAGAGTCCAGCCCGAAAACGATCTTCATCCATGTTCGCTAAGCTTTGATCCATCAGCACAATCGCTGAATGTACAACCCCATGAATCTGTGGAAATTGTTTTTTGATCTTGGCATAGGCATTACGCATCGCCTGCTGATCGGTCGCATCCGCTGTGATATATATAGGAGACGGACCCAGAAGCGCTAGCCTGTCCATCTTCTCTGTAATGCTCTCATTTCTCTCACGGCGTCCAATCCAAACAACCTGCGCTTGGTATTTTTGGATCATGTACTCGCTCCATACCTCTCCAATCCCTCCAGCACCGCCGATTACGACATACACGCCTCCTTTGCGATACCGGGTTTGTTCAGGTACCAAAGGCATTTGAATAGGAATCAGGCTTTGGCGATACCATTGATGATCTCGATAAACGAAAGCGTTCCCCTGTGGATCATGGGGGAGTGAACAGATATCTCGAATAGGCCAATCCTTCTCGGCTTCTACATCAACCAATCGAACCTTCCAATTCGGATATTCCTTCGACATCGAGCCGATTAATCCATGAACGCTTGCATGAGTTGGATTAATCGTTTCTTGCTTGTGAACAATCTGAGATTGAATGGTAATAAAAAACAATCCGATTTTCTTCGTCCCATATCCTATCTGCAATAATGCTTTAATCAATCGGAATACCTGAAATACACCTTGATTCTGCTGCTCTAGCAACATCTCATCCTTTGAATCTTTTATCGGGCTTACAGGGGCAATCCAGATAAGATGATCAATCGTGCCCATCTCGCCTATTTTTGTAGCGATATCCTCTGCTTTTGCTTCTGGGGAAATCTCTAAAACCTGCGCAGTAGGAAATTGCTTTTGGACATATTTTCTACTCTCTTGATTTCCTCCCATTACGACAATCCGATCCGTTGGAGATAAAAAGAGAGAATGACGAGGAGCTGACGTTTCATCCCACACAGGTGTCAGCATGATGGTCTCTGCCGGCAGAGGTTCTACATGTTCAGATGAAGCCGTCATACCTTCTGCATGGTCTAGCCTGCACTCTGTTTCTCTGGTGTTTGTCAGCGGTTGATCCTCGTAATAGCTTGACTTAGCTTTTGGCAGCCAATAAGTCTCTCTAGCGAATGAATATGTTGGCATACTGATGCAACGCGGTTTATTTTCGCCATATAGCTTGTTCCAATCAATTGATAGGCCTCTAACCCAGAAATGAAGCAGCTTAGCATATTTCCTGCGGTGTATCCATTGATTGATACCCTCCTGTAGCTCTTCATCTGCTGCGAAAATTCCTAAGGTTTCTTTGTTCGATTTGACCTGACCTCTGTATAAATCGGCTATTCCCTGTTTTCCATGCAAAAATTGCTGTAGCTTCTGTTCTAATTCATCTAAAGAGCTCACTATGAGCGCCAAGCGTTCCTCCATAGCTTCGCGTCCGATTTGTAACGTATATGCCATGTCAGCAAGATTTTCGTTTGAAAATGATTGTTTTTGAATGGCATGAAGCAATTTTTTAGCCTGCTCGAAAAGCCGTTCCTCATTCTTAGCCGATAGAACGAATATCGCAGGATTTTGTTGTGTAATCTCAGGTGAACGCAGCCCTTGCTTATCCTCAATATATTCCTCAATCAAAATATGAGCATTTGATCCCCCAGCACCAAAGGAAGAAATCCCTGCCATTCTTGGATATTCTTTTGCCTCACCATTCGTTATGAAAGTAGGACGCTTCCACTCTGTTAGCTCTTGTTGCACCACAAAAGGAGATTGCTCAAAACGAATGTTTGGATTTAGCTGTTTGGCATGCAAGCTTGGAACCAGTTTTTGATGCTTCATTTGAAGCACAATCTTGGTAACACCTGCGATACCCGCTGCTGCTTCTAGGTGTCCAATATTAGATTTCACCGAGCCGATCGCGCAAAAACCTTTCTCTTGTGTATCTTTTTGGAAAGCTTGTGTAAGTCCAGTCATTTCTATCGGGTCTCCAAGCTCTGTTCCCGTGCCATGAGCTTCGATATAGCTAATCTCTCTCGCATTGATTCCTGCTTTATCAAGAGCTGCTCGAATCAATTCACCCTGTGCTATCGGATTGGGAACCGTATAGCCGTTGGTTTTCCCGCCATGATTAATGCTAGTAGATTTGATTGTTGCATAAATATGATCACGATCTTTGATAGCGTGAGACAAACGCTTCAATAGAACAACGCCCACACCCTCACCTGGGACAAAACCAGTGCCCCCTTTTCCAAAGCTCTTACATTTGTCATCTGTTGAAAGCATTCGGTGAGCGCATAGTTCTACATAATTGGATGGGTGAAGATATAGGTTAACCCCACCCGCCAGCGCCATCTCGCATTCTCCACGATAAATATGCTCACAAGCCTCATGAATGGCTGTTAGCGAGGAGGAGCACATCGTGTCTATAGGCATGCTTGGCCCACGCAAATTAAAAAGATAGGATACTCTGTTCGCTACAGAGCTAAAAGATGTAAAAGGAATGATTCTCTCCCCTTGCTTCCTTACATCTGGACCGTATAAAGCAAAGCCTGTTTTTGTGATCCCAGCAAAAACGCCTACTCGACCATCGTGCCTAGATAACAGCATTTCTCTTGTATATCCGGCGTCCTCCAGCACTTCCCAGCATGACTCAACAAATATTCGTTCTTGAGGGTCCATACTGTTTGCTTCAAAAGGAGAAATGTTAAAAAATAACGGGTCAAAGTGAGTACAATCTTCAAGAAATCCTCCCCATTTGCTATAGCTTTTGCCTTGTGCTACAGCCTCCTGAGGGTTAGGATGATAAAATCCTTCTAACGGCCACCGATCCTTAGGGATTTCTGTAACGCAATCCTTCCCTTCCGCTAATCGACTCCAATATTCATCTAGGTTTCTTGCTTGCGGATAGCGTCCGCTAAGCCCGATAATGGCTATCGGCTCTCTGGGCTCGTCTATCTGGCTGAAGCCTCTCAGCGTTTTCTTTCCAGCTCGCCATGAAGACAGCATAGGAATGTGGCTTTCGAGCTTGGTAGGCTTTAGACCGGTTTTGGGTTTTGATAAAGGCTCTTTCGTTATACCAACCCAGCGTAAGCAGGCTTTAGGAAAATCAGCAACCAAGTAAGCTGATAAAGCCCCTAGCGTTTGATACTCATAAAATAAGGTCTTAGATAAATCTCCGAATATGGCGGAGAGCCTATGATTCAATTCTGTGATCATGATAGAGTCAATACCGTATATTTCAAGAAGCTCGTCTGCTTCAATTTTATCGACATCCAGCTTGGTGATATCACCAAATAAAACCTTGAGTTGATAAAGCGTTTTTTCCAGCAATATTTGCGGCGCTATTTCTCCATCTAGCTCCGGTGCAAGTGACTCCTGATCTTCTGGAGATGCACACGCTAGAAATTGTTGTACTTTAGGATCATATCCATGAAGCACCATCAGATTGCTCAAGCCTAAAGAAAGAGCATGATAAAAAGCTTGGACGCCCATTTGACTTGGCATGGCGGTCATCCCCATTTTGTCAAAGAGCACCTTTTCATTCTCTTCATTAACCTGCATTCCCCCCTCCTTCCAGAGAGGCCAATTAATAGAGATCGTTTTGCCCTTGCGTTCATTTCGTGTGATTAAAGTGTTTCGATAGATTGCATATCTATCCATGAAAGCATTCGCCGTTGCATAATCAGATTGACCTGGATTGCCAAAAACCCCTGCTAGCGATGAAAAGATTGCAAAGAAATCCAAGTCTAGATTTCGGCTAGCTTGATCCAGATTTACAAGTCCTGTAACCTTCGGAGCTAAGACTTCGATTAGCTCCTCCTTGGTTTTTTTCAAAAGAAAGCTATCACGAATTACACCTGCGGCATGAATAATCCCTTGCAATCCGCCTAATTCATTTTGAATATTCTGAATAAAACTGATAACGGCTGTTTCCTGAGTTATGTCGAGCTGCCTATACTCGATTCGACTTCCATATTCCTGTAGCTTCTCTATTTTCGAAGCCGCTTGTTTGCTTAAAGTCGACCGCCCCGTCAAAATGATTGTGGCATTTTGGACCTGCTGAACAATTGCTTCTGCAAAAATAAAGCCTAAACCACCGGCTCCACCGGTAATTAAGTAATTTCCGCCATTTTTCCATGGAATATCTGCTAATTCATGAGAAAAAACGCTTTGCTTCCATTCAGAAATAAAGCGTTTGCCATCCTGATATCGAATATGCTGATCCGATTCACATCCCACATTTTCTGCTATCCTCGATACGAGCTGATCTTGGTCGTCCATCTCAATTATCTGAACGAATAGCTTTGGATTTTCAAGCTGAGCAGTTTTTAAAAGTCCCAAAAGCCCACTGTCTGTCTGTTCTTCTTCATTCATACCCATAATCATCTGGATGAGTACTTTTCCTTTAGGCTTTTCTTGCAGGATCCTCTGAATTTCCTCAAACACTTGCACTGTATAGCTTTGAAACCTTGCCTCCATTCGATTATCCAGCGATTCCAGCGTCAGAAAACGTACCCCATTTATTTGTTCTTCAAGTTTTTTTAGCAAGAGTCCATGCGGCTCGCTAAGAATGACGAAATGATCTGTATAATGTGGGTTAGCAATCTGCCAAATATATGCTTGCTCTACCCAGTGAGGCTGAAGCAAGAAGGTACTTGAAATAGCGAGCGATTGCTGTAAATCCATTTTCCATGTACTCATTGTTAAGCCCTTGACT
This sequence comes from Brevibacillus sp. 7WMA2, assembly GCF_010748895.1. NCBI lineage: Bacteria > Bacillati > Bacillota > Bacilli > Caryophanales > Paenibacillaceae > Brevibacillus > Brevibacillus sp. 7WMA2. The sequence goes on along the minus strand of NZ_CP048799.1, from coordinate 959,677 downwards.
TGAGTACACAGGCTTCCCTGCTCTGTATAAATATCCAGATCAATTTTTTCAAGCATATCGCCTTCTGCAGCAGAATCACTGTAACGAATGAGAGCCCAAACTTTTGAAGGAAAACGCTGATATATCTCTATCTCATCCAAGGACATAGGGACAAAACAATCCGTTCCCTCAGTGCCCTTCAAATAGCCTAGCAATCTCGTCAGGATTTCATTCATTACATCTGGCTGCAACACAAAGGAGTCTCTCCACAGCGAGTCGGTTATTGTAAAGGAAGCAAGGATTGTCCCTTCCCCTATATAGATTTCTTCCTCATTTGGATAAACAGAAGAACTTGTCTCTCCCACAGCGTTATTCGTAGCATGGCCAGACTTTGAGCTGGATGTGATTTTTTCACATGTATTTACTACAGAATCAATATCAATATGTGGTACCTCAAAACCATCTGGTAGCAAAATCGCTTGACCTTGACTATGAACGAGGGCTTCACACCCGCTCTGATTCGTTTCACTATAAATCTCAAATGCAATCTCTCCGCTTTTTTCGGGGAAAAGGCCTATATGAACCTCAATCGGCTGCTCAGATATAGCCACAGGCTGAGCCCATCTTACATTGTTTAATCGGATTGGAACAAAGCCCTCTTTATAAGCTCCTAAAGCCCTCTGTAATGCGGCTCGTGCCATTTCAAGGTGAGCCAATCCCAATAATGACCCATTTTCTGTACTCCTGTCATTTGTAAAAAACGCTTCTTGTCCCGTAAACGTAGAGCTAAACCGCTGTTCGGTAAAATCAGAAGTATTTCGATGCAAGAGAGGATGAACAAAACCTGTCTCCATAGAAACAGGTTTTGTTTGAAACTGACGAATGAGACTGGTTGCAGCTTGCTTGGACAATCGATTGGATTTTACTTCACGAAAAATATATTGTAGAAAAGCTTCCATCATATCCCTCCTACTAAGAGACCTTCCTAGTTGATTAGGAATTTCTTCGCTTTCAAAACAGCGGTATCGACATGAATTGATTCATTGATCACCTGATCAAATAATTCATTCCAAAGTGATTCGTCAAACGCATGCTGACCATGGCTTACAGCAGACCTCTCTTTGGAAGAGCGCGGTTCTTCAACCCAATAATGTTCACGAGCAAATGGATATGTAGGCAAAGGGATTCTCCCATATCCATCGCCTATAAATAATTGTTCGTATTCCAGCGGATATCCCTGCACATAGAGATCTGCAATGACAGATAGATACTCCATATAATCTCGATCCTGGCTATGATGTCGGCAATTTTCGATGCATTGATTTCCATAACGTAGCAGAGCTTGTTGGATGTTCTCCTCGTTTCCATGAAGCTCAGCCTGATAGATTTGCATAGCCTTGCCTTTTTTCAGCCATGTTTTCAATAATTCTATTAGCTCGGCCTGATTACGGGCTATGCAAGAAATTCTATGAGTAAGATGCTTTCTTCCCATTAATAAGGTAAAGCTCATGTTTCCAAAGTCAGCAGTAGGCTCAAGCTCACAATATTGCACCAATTGCTCGACCTGCTGGCGTAGCTGATGGGTAGTGCGGGCAGATAATACAATCATATAGGCAGGCTTTTCTACATGCCTTCTCTCATTCCGTGGTGCTTCCTCGATCACGATATGAGCATTTGTCCCACTGAATCCAAAGGAACTAACAGCCGCACGTCGCTTGACACCCGCGTCAACTGTCCATTCTTTGAGAGCTGTATTGACATAGAACGGACTTTCCTCAAACCGAATGTTGGAATTTCCTGACTCAAAATGCAAGGAAGGTGGAATCTTCTGGTGCATAAGCGAGAGCAAAGCTTTGATAAATCCGGCAATACCAGCGGCGGCGGCTGGATGTCCGAGATTCGTTTTGATCGAACCGATCGCACAATACTCTTTTTTATCTGTATACTTTTTAAATGCTCTCGTCAGCGCCTGATATTCAATTGGATCTCCTAGCTTTGTTCCTGTTCCGTGTGCTTCAATCATTTGAATCTGCTCAGGGTTTATATGGAAGGTATCGTATACCTGACACTCCAAACGTTCTTGTGAATTCGCACTCGGAGCCGTAATTCCATTCGTTGTACCGTCCTGATTAATGCCTGAGCCTCGAATAACTCCATAAATATGGTCTCCATCAGCTAACGCATCCTGAAGGCGCTTGAGGACAACAACCCCAACTCCTTCTCCGGGTACAAATCCGTCAGCCTTGTCGTCAAAGGTGTAACAGCGTCCGCTTGGAGATAGCATTCCAGCTCGATTGCACACCGAATAAAATTCTGGTGTGGACTGAACGAAAACCCCACCGGCAAGTGCCATGTTTGTTTCCTTTGTCCACAAGCTTTGGCAAGCTAAATGAATGGCGACGAGCGAGCTTGAGCAAGCCGTGTCAACCGTTACGGCAGGACCCTGCAAATTAAGGTAATAGGCAATTCGTGCCGGGATTACAGATCCGGCATTTCCCCAAAAGGACTGAGGAGGAGCGCCCTTTCCAAATAATCTGGCATAGTCGCCGCCACAGCTACCAACATAGACTCCGCATTGATGGGTGTGTTCACCTGAACCTGCATACCCAGCATTCTCTAACGCCTTCCAGGATTCTTCCAAAAAAAGGCGTTGTTGAGGGTCCATATAGGTCGCTTCCAAGCCTGAAATATTAAAAAAGAGCGGGTCGAACTGCTCGATCTCATCCATAAAGCTTCCGTGATTGCAAGAGTCCATCCCTTCTGGAGTGCAATCAGCATCGTGCTCTGAAAGATTCCATCTGGTAACCTCTTCAATTAAATCAGTGCCTGCAGCTAGATGCTTCCATAGCTCATGTACGGAGTTCGATTTCGCAAACCGTCCACTCATTCCAATAACGGCAATCGCATCCTGCCTTAAGGCTGAATTTCCCGAATCATTCATGGTTACCAAGGAATTATCACTTACTGTTGGTCTTAGATGCTGGAATCCTTCAGGAATACTCACTACAATTTTGCCAATATTTTTTCTGTTTTCCATACAGTGATACGCTTCTTTGAACTGAGGGAAGGGAACAATTTGACTGATAGTTGGTCGAATGATCCCCTGCTCTACATAAGCAACCATTTGATCCCAATAGCCACGTAGGGTTTCTGGCTCTTCGAGAGCTAGCCTTCTGATGTTTACGCTATAGAATGATTGATTTTTACTTAAAACAGACAAATCAATGGTTCTGGCCGATTTGAGAGCCGTCATGGCAAGCTCGATATATCTTCCTCCCGAAGCTAAACAGTTCATCCCTTTTTGAATAGCGTCACCCGATAATGTGTTAATTACAGCATGAACCCCTTGTCCATTCGTGAGTCTATTAATTTCCTGCTCGAAATCCGTTTCTAGGTAATTAATCCGATAAGGCACACCTAGTTTCTCTAAATAATCAAGCTTGTGCTGAGAGCCGGCTGTCGCATAGATTTCCGCGCCAAAATATTTCGCTAGCTGAACCGCAATCAGTCCGGTGCCGCCTGTCGCTGTTTGTATTAGGATTCTTTCTCCGCGTTTGATGCGTGCTTTATGAAAAGCATCAATCATCGTGATCGCGACAGCAGGCAGTGAGCAAGCTTCCTCAAACGTTAGAGTTTCAGGTTTATGATAGACATGCTCAGCGGAGCAGGTAATAAGACTTGCCTGTCCACCAATATCCTCTCCCATAGCGACTATTACCTGATCTCCCCGTTGTACGGAGGTGACCCCCTCTCCGACATCGACAACAACACCACTCGCTTCAAATCCCGGTGTAAATGGATATGGAGGCATGGAAGGATACAGTCCTCTTGCACATAGCAAATCTCCAAAATTCAAGGAAAATGCTCGAACAGCTACCTGAACTTGATTGGCTTTGACGGTAGGGATTGCTGATTGAACCATCCCTAGATCATCGATTCCGCCCGGTCGTTCAATCACTACTCTATGATAGGTTGACAAGGTGGTTGTGTCTTCCAAATTAGTGACTGGAACAGATGTCAAGGTTGCTTCCTGTCTGTTAAAACGGTTACGGGTAAGCGGCTTGTGACTATAGGCTCTTTGCTTATCCTCAAGGCTTTCAGCCGAGGGATTTATCTGAATACCGCTTGCTACTGAGCCTGAACTTAACCCTGATCCTGATCTTGAGCCTAATCCTTGATCCGTTTTATTTTCGCAAAGAGCTTCAACCACCTGAGCCTTATGCTCACGAATCATATATTCTGTTAATTCATTTACATTATTGTAATCAAACAAAATAGTTGTCTGTAGTGTGAGATTGCATCTTTGATTAATCAGGTTGACTAGATTTACAGCAATAATCGAATCCACGCCATATTCCGAGAAGCTTCTGTCATTCTGGATTCGTTTCTCTTCCATTTGTAATGCTTCAGCAATATTTTCACGTATCAGCGATCTAACTTTTGATTTGACCATTTGATCCCCTACATCCAATCCGATTTGACCAGCGCTGCTTGTTTTTGGTCTAGTAGAATGATTAATCTGTATGTTCGAATCCTGCAAACCTTGATTTTCACTAGCTGATTCGTACCTTTCAAACGTCAATTGACGGCTCATTTGATCATATCCTTGCATAATCGGTCTCTCCGATGAGGAATGCGGCTGGCGTATCATTCCGTCACTTTCTGCCACAATAATGGCAGCACCTAACACATGCCCTTTCCAGGCTGGAAAGAAAACAGAACGGAATCCTTCTGCTTCCAGCACTTCCTTCCAGGTTTTTGGAAATAATCCCGGACATCCCGGAATTCGTATCTCGGCATCCTCATACAGCCACCAGCCCTCTAACAGCCCAAAAGTTACATGAGTGAACAATGAAGCTGTACTTATCTCATTGATGAGAATCAAGCCATTTTTCTGTAAGGCTGCCTTCGCATTTCGTAATGTTTGCCGTATGTTTTGAGTGGCATGCAGGACATTTGTCGCAATAACTAAGTCGTATGCCCCTACGCTAATGCCTTGTTCCTCCAATGGCTTCTCTACATCAAAAAGTTGGTACGTTACATAAGGATTTTGTGAGCCGTATGTTTTTTCTGCGTGCAATAGGAAGGCTTTAGACAAATCTGTGTAGCAGTACTCCTGGATATGCTCCTGATAAGGTTTTACCTTATCAAAGACAATCGCACTAGTTCCTCCTGTTCCTGCTCCAATTTCTAAAATGCGGATTTTTGAGCTACTATCCTGTTCTACTTTCTCTTGTACATAAGCAACAATGGTATCAGCTAGCATCTCATTAAAGTAATCTGCCACCAAATTATGCTTATAAATGCCTTCTACTAACTCCATTGAAGAATTTGGGAAGAGAATATCAGTTGCAAGCACCTTTCCCGTCACAATATCAGGCAGAGCCCGCAGCGATTTTTCTGCTAAAATCACCTGATTTTTCATATTGTTGTTACAAAGCCATGCCTCTTTTTTACTCTCCCACTCCTTCCATGCCGCTTCAAGGTTCACTTCATTTGTCTTGATCGTTACATTCATATCACTAGAGCATTGTAGGTAAGAGCAACTCTTCAGTACCTCTATACTTTCTTCAAACCATCTATGGTATGAAGTCTGCAAGCCAGATGGTAGATTACCGGCTGTACAATTGTCATAGTCTATCCATCCCATCATGTGGAACTGACCCCAAAGCAATTTGCCGAGGAGCTCTTCCATCTCCTTCATTGGCTGGCTCATGTCTGTTTGTACAGATTGAATCCGCGAATCTTGTTCTGCTGGAACACGATTCTCTACATTTCGTACATGGGATGTCATTCGTTCAAGAAGGACATTTATTTGTTCTTCCAGTACCATTCCTTCTAGGAGAGTTGGGTTTGTAGATTTAATCATCATCATTTGTTGTAATGATCCTGCAAGCAGGGCCTCAAGCGATTTCATGCCCTCATCTGGCTCAATAGAACCAATGCCTGCCAGTGCCATTTTGTCTTGATAAGCTTTCGATGCTACAATTCCCACGCTAGCCCAGTAGCCCCAGTTCATCACCCTGATCGGGCAGGACCATTCTAGGGAAAGCTGGTGCGCAAATGCATCCTTAAATGTGCAGCCTGACACATAATTGCTTTGTCCGGCTGGCTTCGTATAAGAAGTAATAGAAGAGAAGAACAATACAAATTCAAGAGGTTCCTTATCAAAAACCTGCGCTATCCGCACACTCACATCAACTTTGGCGGACAGCCCCTCTCGGAAACGCTCCTCATCCATATTAGCTAAGCCTTTATCCAACAAAACAATGGCTGAATGGACTACGCCATTAATCCGCATATACTTCGCTTTAATTTCATCATATGCTTGTGTAAGTTCATGCTGATCTTTCGCATCTGCTGCAATATAGACTGGCTCTGGTCCTAACTTTCCTAGCCTGTTGATTTTTTTCTGAATATCTTCATCCTTCTGGCGTCTACCAATCCAGACAACCTGTGCCTGATAGGTGCGAATCATATACTCGCTCCATACCTCACCTATACCTCCAGCACCACCGATTACCACATATACGCCACCATATCTGTACCTACTGTGATCTGCTTCAAAATGGGAAACAGAAACTAACTGCTGGCGATACCATGCCGATTCTCTGTACACCCAGGCATTTCCTTTTTTATCGGCAGGCAAACGAAACATTTCCGCAATCGGCCAAGCACGATCCTTTTCCAAATCGATTAGGCGAATGGACCAATTAGGATATTCTTTCGCCATTGAGCCTATCAATCCATGCAGACTCGCATGTGCTGGATGAATAGAATCGTTAGCATGAATGGGTTGCGTTTGTTCGGTTATGATACTCCAGCCTACGTTTTTGATACCGTAGCCCAGACGCAGGATAGCCTTTACCCATCGGAAGAATTGAAGCACTCCTTTATTTTGCTGATCAATAAGTCCATTACTCGCCAATGCTTCTAAGGAATGCTTCGGAGCTATCCATACGATATGATCGATGGTACCGTAAGACCTCAGCTTCTCCTCAACCTCAGTGATTGAGTCTTGAGAGTCCAGCTTTAGGGTCTGCGCTGTTGGAAAATGCAGTTTGACTGCTTGAAGCCTCTCATCCTCTTCCCCGGCAATAACAATACGATGATGTGAAGCTGGAAAAATTACTTGTTCATCTGCCTGTACCCTATCCCAGACTGGTGTTAACAGGTTTGTTTCCATCCATGACTTCTTAGCTGGCTCAATCCCATCCGTCTGAAGCACACGTTCATTTTGCCGGTCGCCTTCCAAGACTCTCGATGAGAAACCCTTCATTCTGACACAGACCTTTCCATGCGAATCACACAAGTCAATATCTAGTCTCTTCACATTTGCTTGTGGCTGTCCGTCACTGCTGTATTGAAGTAAAGCCCACATCTCAGCCGTGCATCTATCAAATATTTCAAGCTCTTGAAGAGCAAATGGCAGAGAGGGCTGGAAGTCAGTATTCCCGATCAAAAAGGCTATGGATGCCTGTAGAGCAGAATCCATCATGCTTGGATGCAGCACATATTCTGTTTCCGTATCAGTAATGCTAGGAGGAAGGGATAACTTAGCCAATAGTTTGCCATCTTTTGCGTACACTTTTTCGATTCCCTGATGGCTAGGTCCATAGATAATTCCCATATCCGTAAAAGCTTCATAGCATTCTTCAGCCGATAGTTCTCTTCCATTACACATAGCCTGTAATTCTTGCAAATCCAGAATCTGTACAGGTTGATCATGAACATCAAAAGAGCCTCTGCCTTGACTATGCATGACAACATCTTCGCCACTTGCTTCTGTATTGCTATAAATCTCATAGACAACTTCGCCATTATCCTCAGGATAGAGTCTAATGTGTACATGAACCGATTGCTGGGATACAATGATCGGCCTTGCCCATACTACGTTTTGCAAGCGGATGTTGCCTAGCGTGTCATTCTTACCTCCTGTCGCCAACTCCATCGCTGCTCTCGCCATCTCCAAATAAGCTACACCAGGTAATAACCTTTGTTCATTTACAACATGATCTGAAAGGAAAAATTCTTCACCTGTAAAGGTTGAGCTAAATCTTTGCTCTGTAAAATCGGAAGTATTCTGGTGAAGCAACGGATGTAATACAGAAGCTCTGGTCATCTGATTTGCAGCAGTTGAACCAGCCTTTTGCCCCTCTGAATGAACATTTCGATTTTGCTGTGTTTCTACATTCCTATCCAAAATCCAGTATCGTTCTTTGGCAAAAGGATATGTAGGCAGAGGAATTCTTGCGTACTTTTGCTTTTCAAATAATTGCTCATAGGATAAGGGATAGCCTTGCACATACAGCTCTGCGATTGATGACAGGTGTTCTAGGTATTCAGTGGCTTTGATTGTATTTTGGCATTCGGCAATGCACTGATTTCCGAATCGTTTTAAGGATTGCTGAACTCTAGAATCATTGCTGTTGCTCTCTGAATAGTAAACTTGAGACGCTTTCCCTTTTTCCAGCCACTTCTTGAGCAGTCTGATCAGCTCATCCTGACTACGAGCCACTAAAGCCAATCTATGCTGGAAATGTTTTCTGCCTTGCATAAGCGTGTAACTTACATTACCGCAGTCGAGGTTGTCCTGTTGTTCACAAAAGCAGAGTACTTGTTCGGCCTGCTGTTTTAGCTGATCGTATGTGCACGCGGATAAAACAATGAGGTAACCTGGCTTCTCCGCATGTTTTCGTTCAATCTTCGGCGCCTCTTCAATAGCAATATGCGCATTTGTACCACTGAATCCAAAGGAACTGACAACAGCGCAACGTTTCGCCTCATCTTCCACATCCCAGGCTCTAAGCTCAGTATTTACATAGAAGGGGCTACCATCAAACTGGATATTAGAATTACCATTATGAAAATGCAAAGAAGGCGGAATTTGCTTGTGCTGTAAGGAAAGTAATATTTTGATAACACCAGCAATCCCTGCTGCTGCGGCCGCGTGTCCAATATTTGACTTGATGGAGCCAATCGAGCAGTATTCCTTCTGATCAGTATAGCTCCGAAACGCTTTCGTCAGCGCCTGATACTCAATCGGATCTCCCAATTTGGTGCCTGTTCCATGAGCTTCTACCATCTGAATTTGTTTTGGATCAATCTGATACGTGTCATATACCTCCCGTATCAAACGCTCTTGTGACATAGCACTTGGGGCTGTTAATCCATTGGTCGTTCCATCTTGATTCAAGCCTGAACCGCGAATGACACCATAGATATGATCTCCGTCGGCAATGGCGTCTTGGAGGCGTTTGAGAACAATGGCTCCCACCCCTTCTCCGGGGACAAATCCGTCTGCTTGCTCGTCAAAGGTATGACAGCGACCGGTTGGAGAAAGCATTCCCGCTTTATTCGCACTCATGTGGAATGTCGGAGTAGTCTGAATGAATACCCCGCCAGCTAACGCCATTTCTGTTTCGTTTGCCCGTAAGCTTTGGCAAGCCAAATGGATGGCAACAAGCGAACTGGAACATGCTGTATCAACGGTGACCGCAGGCCCCTGCAAATTTAGATAATAGGCAATCCTTGCAGGAATGACTGAACCCGCATTTCCCCAGAAAGCTTGAGCGGGGGCTTTGTCATCGAATAATTGCGTGTAATCCCCACCGCTGCTTCCTACATAAACGCCGAACTTGCGATTTCCGTTATCGGTACCCGCGTAGCCAGCATCCTCCAAGGCTCTCCAAGCTTCCTCCAAAAAGAGTCGTTGCTGTGGATCCATATATGTGGCTTCAAGACCTGAAATGTTAAAAAATAACGGATCAAATTTATCAATATCATCCAAGTAGCTTCCGTATTTGCAAAAATTATTTTCTTTGGACGCCGGGTAATCCGCCAGATTCCATCTTGTTATTTCTTCAATCAGGTCTGTTCCCTTCGCAAGATGCTCCCATAATTCATTGACTGAATCCGATTTGGCGAATCGTCCGCTCATACCAATAATGGCAATTTGATCTTGATGTGATGCCAGCATTCTGGAACCCGTTGTAGGAATAAGAGCTTTATCGGCTAGTCCCGTCTCTCTGTATTGATATTCATCAGGGATGCTGACAACAATTTTCCCAATATTCTTTCTGTCCTCCATATAACGATACGCTTCTTTGATTTGATCAAATGAGATAACCTTAAAAATGGTAGGTTGCACAATTCCTGCCTCAACCAAAGTCAGCATCTCATGGAAATATTCCCTTACTTGTTCCGGATTTTCGTTGGCTAATTTTCTAGAATTCACGCTATAGAAGGTTTGATTACTGCCTAAAACAGATAGATCGATCGCTTTAGCTGATTTCAGAGCGGTCATCGCAAGCTCTATATATCGACCATTAGGAGATAAACAGTTCAATCCTTTTTGGATCGCATCACCTGGCAAAGTATTGATGATGACATCTACCCCTGCGCCATTCGTAAGTCGCTTGATCTCCTGTTCAAAATCCGTCTCAACATAATTAATCCTGTAAGGGACACCCAGCTTCTCTAAATAATCTAGCTTATGCTTAGAACCTGCTGTCGCATAGATTTCAGCGCCATAATGCTTGGCCAGTTGAACAGCAATAAGTCCTGTTCCCCCAGTTGCTGTTTGAATTAAAATTTTATCCCCTTGTTTTAACTCAGCTTTGCGAAACGCATTTATCATGGTCATGGCTGAAGTAGGTAGGGTGCATGCTTCCTCAAACGATATGCTTGAAGGCTTGATAAACACTTGCTCTTCCGGACAAGTAATCAAGCTGGCTTGTCCTCCAAAGGATGCTCCCAGCGCCACGATTACCTCATCCCCCTGTTGAACCGAGGTCACACTTTCACCAACATCGATAACAACACCACTGGCTTCGAACCCTGGTGTAAACGGGTATGGAGGCATTGTAGGATATAACCCTCTCAGGCAAAGAAGGTCTCCAAAGTTTAAGGAGAAAGCACGAACTGAAATGCGAACTTCATTCGCTTGCAAAGCTGGAATTTCAGAGCGAACGACCTTTATGTCTTCTATTCCTCCTGGCCGATCCATCACAACCCGGTAATAGGTCGATTGCTGCCCAAGTTCAGTGTCTGAGGCAGATAAAACGGCCGATGTAGAAAAACGGTTGTTCCGCCAGCTACGACGTGTACGGCTATAAGCTTTATGCTTTTGCTCTTCAACAGCTTGTGGCATTGACGCTTCCTGGTATTGCATGCTCGGTTCCTCTAAAATAGGCACATTTTCGTGTAGAGATTCTAATAAAACGTCTCGATATTCAGAAATGATATGCTTTGTCAATTGATCTACATTATTGAAATCAAATAAAACGGTTGTTTGTAGCTTTACATTGCATTGTTTGTTAAGCAGGTTCACTAAATTGACCGCTACAATCGAATCTACTCCATACTCGGAAAAGCTGCGGTCGTTCCGGATGTGATCCTCTTCCATCTTCAGAGAAGCTGCTACATTTTCGCGAATGACTGTTCTGACATGATCTTCTAGCATTTGATCCGTCACAGCAATTCCAAACGTAGCAATGCTACTATGTGGAATTGGTTGTGGTTTATTTGGTGTCAGTAATCGTTCTGGCTCAGTAGAATGAATGGACGCGAGCATCTTATTGCTGTTTTGCTCGTGTGAATAAGAGTCTGCGCCTGTTTCCTCGAAATCAGGGAGCTGTTGTCGAATCACACCATCGCTTTCTGCAACAATAATCTGCTGTTCCCAAGAATGGCACTTCTGCGCTGGGAAAAATACCGAATGAAAACCTTCTCTCTCTAGCACCTTTCTCCAGACTATCGGACTCAATCCTGGGCAGCCAAGAACTCGCAGTCCTGCGTCCTCGTACAGCCACCAGCCCTCCAGCAGGCCAAAGGTCAAATGACTAAATAACGACTTGCCAGTAAGTTCATTTAAAAGAAGTAACCCATTTTTCCTCAACGCCGCTTTTGCATTACGTAGGGTTCTCTGAATATTTTTGGTAGCATGCAGCGCATTTGCCGCAATAACAATATCATACTCACCTACAGGAATCCCTTGTTGGACTAACGATTTTTCCACATCAAAGATTTGGAAGGTTACATATGGATTTTGTTTTGCATATGTCCTCTCGGCGTGAAGTAGGAAGGATTTTGACACATCCGTGTAGCAATACTGCCCTATGTAAGCTTGATATGGCTTCAGTTTTGCAAAAACCATAGCGCTTGTTCCGCCAGTACCTGCCCCTATTTCTAAAATGCGAATCTGCACGGAGGAATCTTCCTTGATTTTCTCTTGAACATATGCCACAACCGTATCAGCTAGCAGCTCATTATAGTAATCAGATAATGAATTGTTTTTGTAGACGCCTTCTACCAATTCCATTGAGGAATTGGGGAAGAGAATATCAGTTGAACGTACCTTGCCTAAAAGAATATCGGATAAAGCCCTCATCATTTTGTCCACTACAATGATTTGAGCCCTCATGTCTTCATTCGCAAGCCATTCTTGCTTTTGTTGATCCCATTTTTTCCATTCTTCCCGCATATCCACCGATGTGGTTTCAATTGCTTTGTAGGATTTTCCTTCCTGCGTCAAATACTGATGTTCAACAAAAAACGCTATGCTTTCTTCAAACCATCTGTGGTATTTGTGTTGAACTCGCGCTTTCTCTTTTATATCTTCCATGCTGGCAAAATCAAATGGAATCCATTCTAAGGAACAAAAGTGAGCCCATAGTAATCTAGCAAGCCTTGCTTCCATATGCTTCATTTGCTCAACCATCATGGATGTGTTTGATTTAGGTAAAATAGCTTTTAGGAAATAAGGAGCAAGAACATCCCCATATTCTTCTATCAGATATTCAGCAATACGATTTAGAGCTTGAAGTTCAATAAGAATACTGGTTGTCAGTTCAAGTCCATATTGCTGATTAAGACTATTGCCAAACTCGGTTAACGTAACAGGTTCGAAGCCATATTCATGTAGCCAAGCATCGCCATCGATTTCGTCCAGATGCACCTCCAGAATAGAAGAAGCCATTCTTGCTAAGGAGTCTTGGAGGCTTTCCAACAGGCCGTTAGCGTTTTCTTCCCGCTCACGGATGCTATTGATGCTGGACTTACTAATAGCTGAGTTCACAGACACTGCTTCATCAAAGTAAATACCGTCCATCATAAATGATTTCGTCGTCTTTAACAGAGCTAACTGATTGATTGGTCCAGAGAGTAGCTTTTCCAATGCATCCATAGCCTCAGCAGGCTCAATAGAACCCAAACCAGCCTGTCTCATGCGCTCCTGATAGTCCTTTGTAGCTACAGTCCCTATACTTCCCCAATAGCCCCAGTTGATCACCTTCACGGTACATTTCCATTCCAGCGAAAGCTGATGGGCAAAGGCATCTTTAAAGGTACAGCCTGAGGCATAGCTGCTTTGCCCGGCTGCTTTGGTAAATGAGCTAAGTGAAGAGAAAAACAAGACAAAATCTAATTCTTCCTTCTGAAAAACCTGCGCAAGCCGCACGCTCACATCAACCTTAGGGGCAAGTCCGGCTATAAAGCGTTTTTCATCCATTTGAGCGTAGCTTTGGTCTAACAGCACAATTGCGGAATGGATGACCCCATTGACCTTCGAAAATTGTTGTTTTATTTCTTCATAAGCCATTGTCAGGGCATGTAAGTCAGTCGCGTCTGCCGCGATATAATAAGGAGCTTTACCTACTTGAGCAAGCCTGTCCAATTTCGCTTGTATAGCTTCGTCCTTTTGCCGTCGACCGATCCAAATGATCTGGGCCTGATAGGTTTGAATCATATACTCGCTCCATGCTTCGCCAATACCGCCGGAGCCACCGATTACAACGTAGACTCCGCCCTGTTTGTATCTTGTATGTTCCAATATCGGATTATGGTAGGGAACTAATTTTTGTCTATACCATTGCCCTGTTCGATACAACCAGCTATTCCCCAGAGAATCATAGGGCATGGTTAACATATCATCAATAGGCCAATCCTCGTTCGCTTCCCAATCAAAAAGTCGTACACCCCAGTTGGCATATTCTTTCGCCATAGTACCGACTAATCCATGTAAGCTTGCATGTGTAGGATTAACCTTCTCATTTTTATCGATAGCCTGAGCTTGTGTCGTGATGATGCTCCACGCTAACTCTCTGGAAGCATAGTCCAAACGAAGCAATGCCTTGAGTGTTCTAAAAAACAGAATAGCACCTTTTTCCTGCTGTTCAATCAATGTTTCATTTGTTACGGATTCCATTTCATACTGTGGTGCAATCCATATAATATGATCGATCTGACCATATTCATTTAGCTTGTGGACAATGGCTTCTGCATCATCGTCAGGGCGAATATTTATTCGATGAACGTAAGGGAGCTTTTGCTCTATAACACGACTCTTTTGTTCCCCTCCGATGAGTACCACTCTGTCAGTATGAGGAAAAGCGGTCTGTGTTTTCTTAACCGCTACGGCATCCCACACAGGGATCAGCATGTTGATGTCATCCGAGTAATCTATCAGGGAATTTGTTTCTTTAAGAGAGAAGCTATCCCTGACTTGTATTTCTCCCTCTAAAACTCTTGAGGATAATGCCTTCATCCGAACACAAACCTTGCCCTGATCATCACATAGATCAATATCAAATTTCTGAAACTTGTCTTCTGTATGATTACCTGCGGCATCTCGAATGAAAGCCCACATGCTTGGCTTGCAACCGCCAAAAATTTCAATTTCACGCAAGGCAAATGGTAAAGTCGGTTTAGCAGAAGAAAGCCTACCTTCTTCCACGCCGTCGACCAAACCAATGCAGGCTTGAAAAGCGGAATCCATTATGCTTGGATGCAGGGTATAATCATCTTTTGTATTCGTAACAGTAGAAGGTATCATAAGCTTTGCCAATGCCTGTCCCGTACCGATGTAGATATTCTCAATTCCCCGATGGCCTGCACCGTACTCGATACCCATTTTTTTAAATGACGCATAGCATTGAGTCCCGTTTAATTTGGTTTTTTTACATTGAGCCAGTATACCTTTTACGTCCAACACGGGCGATTCTAAAACATTGCTTAGAAACGCTGTACCTTGGCTGTGTACGATTGGTTCGCTACCTGCCATTTGAGAGTCACTATAGATTTCATACGCGATATCTCCATTTTCATGCGGAAATAGTCCAATGAATATCGACTCCGGCTCAGTTCCCACAGCTATCGGCTTCGTCCACACTACGTCTTTTAAGCATATGGCAGATCGGTCTTCTTCTAAATCCCCCACTGCAACCTTCACGGCGGCACGTGCCATTTCTAGATGGGCTACCCCTGGAAGAACACGTTGTCCCTTTACAAGATGGTCTGCTAGGAAAAACTCACGGCCTGTATACACGGAACGGAATCGCTGTTCGGTAAAATCCGAGGTATTTTCATGGAGCAGAGGGTGAATCTGAACCGAGACACTATTTTTTACTTCTATTTCAGGTATCCAGTAGCGAACCCGGGCAAAAGGATATGTTGGAAGACTCATACGGCGGGGGCTACTCTTGCTATATAGCTCATCCCACTCAATATCTGCTCCCCTCACCCACAACTCTGCCAGTTTTATATATGCACCTTGGGCAATCCACTTGTTAACAGCTTCCTTCCCTTCCTCATAAGCCACAAATGCGGACACAGACTGATGATTGCTTTGTGCCAAGCCTCTGCATACGTTTTCAGTATTCGGGTGTCCTGCTAAATACCCCTCCAATTTCTGTTCGAGTTCCATAATAGAAGACACAACTACTGCTAAGCGTTCTTCCATATGCTCCCTGCCCACCTGAAGGGTGTAGGCTATACTCAGCAAATCAGCATCTGTGAGTTGCATGTCGTCAATTGCTGATAGGAATTGTTTGACACGTTCATGTAACCGCTCTTCATTCTTTGCTGACATCACAATGACAACAGGTTTTTCAGCCTGAAAACCCGTGCTGTCTCGCTCCTGCGTCTTTGGCAAATATTCTTCAAGCACTACATGCGCATAAGCGCCGGAGAAGCCAAAGGAGCTAACTCCGGCTCGTCTGGGAACTCCATTTGGACTTTTCCATTCTTGATTTTCCCGATTAATATACAGGGGGGAATTATCCAATTGAATGTATGAATTCAGTTTATGAAACATCGGCATCGCAGGAATTTGCTTATGCTTCATTTGTAAAATTACCTTCAGCACCCCGGCAAGACCAGCCGCCCCCTCAGTATGTCCGATGTTTGCCTTCACCGACCCAATCGCACAAAAATGCTGCTTGCCTGTAAAATGGTTGAACGCCTTTTTAACACTGCTAATTTCGATGGGATCACCTAATTTAGTGCCGGTTCCATGGGCTTCAATATAGCTTAAGCTTTCAGGCTCGATACCAGCATTCTCCCAAGCCTTTAGAATTACATTTTCCTCTCCGGCTACACTTGGTGCGGTCAGTGATGGCGTATGACCTCCATGCAGGGCGGCTGATCCTTTGATTACTGCGTAGATGTGATCGTTATCCTTTTTTGCTTGCGATAACGGCTTTAATAAAATGCTCGCAATACCTTCCCCCGGTACATAGCCATCAGCAGATTCATCAAAGGTGTGGCATCGACCCGAGCGTGATAAAGCACCGATACTGCAAAAATATCGATAATGCCAAGAGGACAATAATAGATTCACGCCCCCCACAAAAGCCATGTCGCATTCCTTGTTTCGTAATGCTTGGCAAGCCGAATGCAAAGCAAATAAAGAGGACGAACATGCTGTATCTATAGCCATGCTCGGACCTTTGAAATCAAAGATAAACGAAACACGGTTGGCAATAACAGTTTGGGCGTTTCCTGTACCGATGTAAGGATCTACCGGAAGATTCATCTCTGCAATACGATCTGCATAATCATGCAGGCAGGCGCCGACAAATACACCCGTGTTGCTTCCTCGCAATTGTTTGATATAGCCCGCGTCTTCTCCAGTTGCATAAATACTTTGTAGCAAAAGCCGAATCTGCGGGTCCATCCACTCCGCTTCCCGTGGAGAAATGTTAAAAAATTCCGCGTCAAATTTATCTACATCATCAACAAAACTGCCCCATTTGCAGTAGGTTTTATTTTGAGCTTCCGCATTTTCATCGTACCAAGGGCGATAATCCCAATGATCAAGCGGAATTTCCTTTATTAAGTCCTTTTGACGAAAGAGATGACTCCAGAATTGGTCTAGGTTAGCTGAGTCAGCAAATACCCCGTGCATACCAATAATGGCGATATCTTCTTTGCCAGAATCAGGCGTACC
This sequence comes from Brevibacillus sp. 7WMA2, assembly GCF_010748895.1. Taxonomy (NCBI): domain Bacteria; kingdom Bacillati; phylum Bacillota; class Bacilli; order Caryophanales; family Paenibacillaceae; genus Brevibacillus; species Brevibacillus sp. 7WMA2. The sequence goes on along the minus strand of NZ_CP048799.1, from coordinate 942,471 downwards.
TGTCGATATGGCCAGCTCTGTCTGTATATTTTGTTGATTCGTTTGAAAGGCTGTCTGAATTGTATCTGACTGCTGCATAACCATATCCTGAGTAGCCATGGTTGGAGCCTCAGCCTGACTCATCTCGTCCGAGGAAGAGCCTAGCATCTCGTGAAATAAATCCTTATATTCCCTGAAAAAGAACGCTGTAAGCTCTTTTATACTGGGATATTCAAAAAATAAGGTTGGAGTTAACTCGATAGACATTTCCTTTTCGATCTCATTTGTAAGTGTAATCAACTGCGAAGAATCCAAGCCCAGCTCCATGAGGTTTGCGTTAAAATTGGTGATCGTAAGCCTACCTTGGGTAATGGAACGTATTTTATTTACAAAGTATTGTTGAATCCTACCCAACAGATCGCTGGTATTTGATAAGGAACTAGGGTTCGTTTCATCCTGTTTAATGGCTTTGTTTGTGAAACGAAGACGCTTGATGGAGCATTCCGTGAAGCGGGCAATAACCTCTGACTCCTCATTTACAAGCTCCGCGTTAAAAATAATCAACTCATCCGAAGTCTTGACCAGTTTAATTACGATCCAGCACTGCTCTACTTTTTCTGTTTTACAAAATGTAAGCTCCTTGATGCCAAAAGGTAAAAAACCATCCCAGTCCTCTCCCTGATTCATGAGAGGAACCGTAGCCAAAAAGGCGCTATTAATCAGGAGCGGATGAAGTACATAATCATGATTTTCTTTAAAAGAGTCTTGCGTTAGAACAGCGTGAGCAAGAACGTAATCATCACCTTTATACAGCTCTTTAATATTTCTAAAGCTGTCTCCTAATTCAACTACAGAGTTAATTGAGTAAATACGATCCATAAGAACATATTCTTTAGACGATTTTTTTAAGCTCTCTATATCTACCCTCTTGTTCCATAATTGTGATTTTCGAAAGCTTCCCGTTGCCGTCATTTTCCATGCAGCAGATGGTTCGTGTTTGTACATGACGTGAAAATCAACGCTTGTACCCTTCTCAAAAGGTTGTACTACAACCTCAACACGCTGCCCTTTTTTGACCTCAATAGGCTCTATAAAATTGAGTTTATGAAGGCAGGCATTGTTTTCCTGAGGAAACAACGTAAAAAAGGCATTTAATGCTAAACTAGCATGCGTCACGCCAATAATAACCTCTTCTTTATGAACCTTATGATCTTTAAGAAAGCTTTCGTTACATTCATAGATTTCCGGCGCAAGATTTCGCTCTTCTCGTAGGCGCAGAGAAGATACGCCATTTTTACGCTCAGCCATCCTGCCTTTTACCTGTTCCATTGCCTCATCAACTTGGAGATGACCGCTTTTCACTTTTTCTAGCAGGGAATCCCATTCATTAGATTTCATATATTCACCTTACACCTCTAATTTGTTAAATAATTGCAATGCCTTGTTTTTTGAAATTTCACCTTTAGAAACTTTCTCCAAGATTTCCCGATAAAACTCTTCATTAAACTCCGCATTTTCATCAATTACTGTAGAATGATCAAGATGAAAATCAAACTCCACGTGATGGTCAAAAGCATATTTAGGCAAATCGATCAAAGGAGAGTCCATATTGCCGCACTGTTTCCAAAAATCGATAGAAGCACCTGCTATCCAGTCCTCTGCTAACTCTCTTAGGCCCTTTAATCCTTCATCCTGTGATGAAGTGGTTGAAGGAGGAGTATAATCTTGAAATGGCACATCTAACGAGATAAAGACACTGTCTTCTGCTGGTTCATGCTGAAGAAGTGACTCCAGCTTTGCTTTTACGTCCTCTAGTGACGATGCAAGTAGTCCAATCCGATATGTTAAATTCTGATTGATTCTGTATAACGAATTCGCCAGATCACTAAGCGATACAGAATCATTCTTTTTCAACAGTACCAGCAGCCGCTTGCTATACTCCATTAGGCTCCATTTGGTTTTGGCAGAAAAAATAAGCAGAACTTCTTCGGAATCAGTATCCTTTGCTTTTGAAGGAGTATCACCGAGATATTCCTCAATGATCAGATTCGCATACGAACCTCCCGCACCGAAAGAATTAATCATGCTTCTACGTGGAATGGTGCGACCTGTTTCGAAGTCTTGTAGCTGATCCCAATTTTCCGTTTTCTCTTGCAAATAAAAGGCCGTGTGCTCTAGCTTTATATTCGGGTTTCGTACGCTCGCATTTATCGTTGGAACAAGGGTTTTATGTTTAAGCTGGAGAAGCACTTTACTTAGCTGAGATATTCCTGATGCCGCCTCCAGATGTCCCACATTGGATTTAATGGAGCCTAATGCACAAAATTGCTTTTTGCTTGTATACGCTGCAAACGCATTGCGAAGGGCAACTACTTCTATTGGGTCGCCAAGCTCAGAGCCATTAGCGGCCGATTCCACATAGGTAATGGTTTCTGGGTCTATACCGGATCGTTTGATCGCCTCTTCAATTAATTCGGTTTGCTGCTTTGGATCGGGGACACTGTACTTTTGTCTTCCGCCACTGTGATTCATGTAGCTCCCCTTAATGATTCCATAAATCTTGTCCCGATCTTCCATAGCTAGTGAGAGAGGCTTTAATAGAACTGCTCCTACACCCTCCCCTGGAATATACCCATCACCTGTTCCAAAGCTTTTACTTTGATTGCCGCTTCCCAAGAAATTAATTTGGTCTAGTGAAACGTATTTAGAAGGATCTAAGGTCAAGTTAACTCCACCGGCAATAGCCATAGAGCAACTATTTTGCTTCAGGCTCTCGCATGCTAGGTGAATTGCCGTGAGTGAACTGGAACAAGCTGTATTAATAGCGATGCTCGGTCCTTTTAAATCAAAAAAATGGGAGGCTCTGTTAGCAATTTGCCAATCAGTCCGATTCGAATGCAGCACCGCTTGTTCCATAGAAGGCATTGTCCATGGATATTGGTTGTACATTGCTCCGACAAACACACCTATACCGGTTGCATTTTTCCTTTGAAACGCTCGCAAGGCATCCTTGGAATAGCCAGCATCCTCAAAGGTTTCCCAGGCCGTCTCCAAAAATAAGCGGACTTCTGGCGGGAGTTCCAGAGCTTCAGATGTCTCCATCTCAAACAAATAGTGATCAAATCGATTCCGATCATCTAAAAATCCGCCGTAATATTGTGGTGTATTCTCCTCTGATAAATTTTCCGATAAAGAGCCTACAAAAGAAGAACTCCTGCTCATTATGGATGCCTTTGTGATGCAATTATCTCCCCTCACCAAATGCTCCCACAGCTCTTCTACGTTTTTCGAAAGCGGGTATCGACCACTGATGCCAATGATCGCGATGTCGTCATTATCCTGTATATTGCTTGCTACGGAATGTTCAGGTAGCTGTGTAGTTTGGGAATTCGGTGCCTGTTTACTTTCATTGGAAAAATCCGTAGTGGTGCTCCAATCAATAGCAACTGCGGGTGCTTGTCCGGATGCTTCCTCTTTGTGAGATAAGAACCATTCGTTTAATCTATCCCGATGATTAACAACGAGATACTCAACCAATTCCTGAGTCGTGTTGTATTCAAAGAGCAATGTTTTGGAAAGCTCGCCTGTCACTTTTTCCAACGTTTTAATCAATTCAATTTGCATGATGGAATCTAGTCCGTATTTTTCAAAGGTGGTCCCAAGCTGAATTCGGTCAACTGAAAGATTGATGGCTTCCGCTAACACCTGTTTTACAAAGCTGATCGTGTTTTCTTCCAGCATTTCCTGAGATAGAGCATTCTCAACATTATAGATCTTGAGCTCTTGCTTCCTCGGCAAAATTCCAACAGCTTGCTTTAACTGATGCTCATTTCCTTCCAAAACGACGATCTGATTTTGACAAGTTGCCATCCCCCGATACAGAGCACGGATGCCATTCTGAGACGGCATAGCCACCATCCCTAGCGATTCCTTTAGCATTTTTTCTGTGCTTTGATTTACCTTCATGCCGCCGTCTTTCCATAATGGCCAGTTGATGGATATCATCCGCCCTTGGTTTTGACCTAGCTTTTTGTTATAGTACGCTGCATAAGCATCGGTAAAGGCGTTGGCGGCTGCGTAATCAGCTTGACCCGCATTACCTAGTACAGCGGCGGCCGCGGAACATACGATAAACCAATCGAGATTGCTATTCCTGCTTGCCTCGGCTAAATGAATGAGACCAGCTACTTTCGGGGCCATTACATTGTTTAGTTCATCTTGTGTTTTATTGAGCATAAGACGATCCTGAACTACTCCCGCACTATGAATGATTCCTTGAATACTGCCAAACTTCTCCTGAATATGCCGAATCATTTCTTGTACCTGATGCTCATGTGCTATATCTACTTGCATATATTCAGCATAAGCGCCTGCGCGCTCCAATTCTTTAAGCTTAGCTAAGCCATCTTCCGTGATTGCAGATCGTCCAATTAAAATAAGCTTTGGAGACGTTACTTGATGTGCAATTTCTGAGGCAAAAATAAAACCAAGCCCCCCAGCACCTCCAGTAATCAGGTAGGTTCCGCTGTTTTTCCAAGGAAGACTCGTTTGTTCGAAAAGCTCTTTAACCTCAGTCCAAGTAGCAACCAAACGCTTACCAGCCTCATATCGAATCGAGAAGTCATGAGGGGAACGGCTATTTTCCTCCAGCTTATGAAATAGTGCCTCCGCAGTAGCACCTGCTTCTGCTTCTATCATTTGTCCGACAATTTGAGGATTTTCTATCCGAGCTGTCAATAAAAGACCAGATAATCCTAAAAACACCGGCATCTCCGGTGTGCTAGACGTTACGATTTGTATCAGTATTTTTCCTTTTATTTTTCCCTTTTGGAGACCTTGAATTTTTTCTAGCAATTGCCAAGCATATAGTTGAAATCGCTCTGCCATGCTATTTGTGCCGCTTGAATCCAATACGAGATAATCGATACCATCCTTGTAAACAGTACGAATAAGGTCATCCCTGATAGCCTCATCAAGCTCACATAAAATGACCACTTGACGGAACAAGTCAGACTCTGAGCTGTCATGAGCAGTAACTGGTTTTTCTATCCATTCTGGCTGTAGAAGCAGTGTAGTAGTGTCCTCTTTTTCCAATGCTGTCGTGATAATTCCTTCTTCAGCTTCTGTTCCAATTTCCCTGAACATGAGTCCCTTAATCCTTGCACAAACCGTTCCTTGTTCATCACACAAATCGATATCTACCTTCTGTGTTCTGGCATCTGTAAGGCTATCTCCACTGCTGCGTATATAAGCCCACATAGAAGGAACACATCCGCCGAAAATCTCCACCTCATCCAAAGCAAATGGAAGAGCTGGCTTTACTTGATGAAAGGATGCTGTTTTATCTGAATGAATAGTGACTGACGTTAAACCTGACACCGCTTGTAACGCTGAATCTAACAAGCTAGGGTGCAGCAGAAAGGAATCCTTTGTTTCATAAATCTTTTTTGGCAGTGTTAGCTTTGCCAAGACTTGACCTGAGCCAGCATACAAATATTCGATTCCCTGATGACACTCGCCATAGTCTAGTCCAATCTTACGAAACATCGCATAGCACTCTTCAGACGTAATCTCTATACCATTGCATTGCTTTTGAATTTCTGGAATAGGGAGAGTCGGTATTTTCGCAAATGAACTCACTATCGCCTTCCCTTGACTATGCAATATAGGCTCGGTGTTACTTGATATTGGCTCACTACATATTTCATACGCAATCGCTTCATTTGTAGAAGAAAGCTTGATTTGAACTTCCACAGGTGCTTCACTAATCACAATAGGCCGTAACCAAATGACGTTTGTCAGCTTAATGCCTGACAGTTTTTCCTTGTGATCCCCCACGGAAGCTTCCACTGCCGCCCTGGCCATCTCCAGATATGCTACCCCTGGAAATACCCGCTGTCCCTTCACTACATGATCAGATGTAAAGAACTCCTCCCCGGTAAAAATCGAGCAAAATCGCTGTCCAGACAAGGTTGATGTATTATGATGAAGGAGCGGATGAAGGAGCTCTGCTTTTCTTTTTGTTGATTCTTCATGTTTCTTAGGCAGATTTTTTGTATCGGGCACCCAATAGCGTTCCTTGGCAAAGGGGTATTTTGGCAATGGAATTTTGAAAAAAGTCTTCCCTGCAAATAAGCGTTTATATTCCAATGTGTATCCTTGCGCGTATAATTCCGCTACTGTTGACAATTGCTCCAAATACTCGTCCTCATGGCCTATTTGCAAGCACTTTTCGATACATTCGTTCCCATACCGTCTCAAGGTCGCTTTTTCACGCTGATCATTTTTGTTCGGCTCTGTCTGGTATACACTTGCGGCTGTCCCCTTCATTAGCCACTCTTTAAGAGTGCTGACCAGTTCATCTCCATTTCTCGCCACACAAGAAACACGATACGGAAAATGCTTTCTTCCCACGAGTAACGTATAGCTCATATTATGGTAGTTGACATCTCGATCTCTTTCGCAATATTTGATCAATTGGCTTACCTGTTCACGAAGTTCGTCACTTGTACGAGCGGATAGGGCTAATATAATTCCAGGTAAATCCGCATGACGATGCATGATTTGTGGAGCTTCCTCTATTACCATGTGTGCATTTGTTCCACTGAAGCCAAACGCACTTATTGCTGCACATCGCTTTAATCCAGTTTGCACATCCCAAGCCTTACGTGAAGTATTGACGTAGAACGGGCTATCAGCAAATTGAATGTTGGAATTTCCCGTTTGAAAATTGATCGAAGGTGGAATCTGTTTATGCTTGAGAGCAAGTAAAATTTTTATTACCCCAGCTACTCCCGCCGCTGCTGTTGTGTGCCCAATATTGGTTTTAATTGAACCGATCGCGCAGTATTTCGTTTTGTCTGTGTACCCTTGAAATGCTCTGGTTAAGGCTTGATATTCGATGGGATCTCCCAGCTTTGTTCCCGTTCCATGTGCCTCAATCCATTGTATGTTTTGTGGATCAATGCAAAAGGAATCATAAACATGGCGGATCAGGCGTTCCTGTGAGTTGGCACTTGGGGCAGTTATCCCATTTGTTGTGCCATCTTGATTCACACCCGAGCCTCGAATCACTCCATAGATATGATCACCATCAGCGATCGCATCCTGTAGTCGTTTCAGCACAACCACACCGACACCTTCTCCCGGCACAAAACCATCTGCACGTTCGTCAAAGGTATAACAACGCCCTTTTGGAGACAGCATGCCAGCTCGGTTAGCACTGATATAAAAGCCCGGTGTCGGCTGAAGGAAAACACCACCCGCTAATGCCATTTCTGTTTCACGTGACCATAAACTCTGACATGCCAGATGAATGGATACCAGCGAACTTGAGCAAGCTGTATCCACAGTAACAGCAGGCCCTTGCAGATTCAAATAGTAGGCGAGTCGAGCTGGAATCACCGAGCCAGCATTGCCCCACATCGCCTGTGCGGGGGCTTCCTCTCCAATCAGCTCGGAATAATAATCCATATTAAAGCCCACGTAAATTCCGCAGGCACGTCCATCCATCCCTGTACCTGCGTACCCAGCATCCTCTAATGCCTTCCACGCTTCCTCCAAAAAAAGCCGTTGTTGTGGGTCCATATAAGCGGCCTCAGTCCCTGAAATAGAGAAAAAGAAAGGATCAAACTGATCAATGTCTTTAATAAAGCCACCATGATTACAATACTTTGTTTTACCAAAATACTTAGAAAGATCCCATCTGGTAACTTCCTCTATCAAATCATCCCCATTGGCTAAATGATCCCATAGCTCCTCTAAAGTATCCGCCTTGGCGAATTTTCCACTCATGCCGATGATCGCAATGGGGTCTTTCGAAAATGATTCACGCTGACATTCTAGGCTGTCTGCAGTCTGTAAGTCTAAAGGTGCGTCTTTACTTAAGAATCGGTTGTGTTCACTATGCTCTGATACGGGCTCTTGTTGTTTTTCTAGGACACGCATGTTCACACTTACAGGCTGAGCAGATACGCCCAGCCTGTCTGAAATTTCTTTCTTATATTCCGACACAATGTAATCCGTCAATTTATGAACAGAGCTATAATCGAACAAGCTTGTCGTCAACAGCTCCGTCTGTAATGTTTCATTCAATACCGTAACGAATTGAACCCCGGTGATAGAATCTAATCCATAATCAGAAAAGGATTCGTCGGCATCGATTAGTTGAGCGTCCATTTTTAAAGAATCCGACAGTTTTTCAATGAGTGCATCTCTTACAAAATCCCTAATCATCTGATCTGTTACATCGTCTACCCTCTGCGCTGAAGTCGGTTGTAAAGTAGTTTTTTTCTTTTGCGATGCAGATTGTTTAGGAGCAGGGTTATTTTTAGACAAGTGATTCAATCGGGCTACCCCATCGCTTTGAGCCACCACAACTTGCTGACCCAAATGATGGGCTTTCTCTGCTGGAAAAAAGACAGAGTGAAAACCCTCCTGCTCTAAAGCTCGCTTCCAGGATGTTGGTACTAATCCTGGACATCCCGGTATACGTAAGGACGGGTCTTCATACAGCCACCATCCCTCTAAAAGCCCGAATGTCAGATGAGCGAATACAGACTTACAACTGATTTCATTGATTAACAACAAACCGTTTTTCTTCAGCAATACCTTAGCATTCCGAAGTGTCTGCCGAATGTTTGATGTTGCATGAAGCACATTAGTGGCAATCACTAGATTATACTCACCGATTTGAATGCTCTGTCTGTCCGCAGGCTTTTCGACATCGTAGATTTGATAGGTTAAGTAGGGATTATGCGGGCCATATTCCTGTTCAGCGTGCTGTAGAAAAGCTTTTGATACATCCGTGTAGCAATACTCATCAAGATGCTCATGATATGGTTTCAGTTTTTGGAAAACCATCGCGCTGGTTCCCCCGGTTCCTGCTCCAATTTCTAACAAGCGAAACCGGGCTTTAGAATCATGAGCAAGTATTTCTTGCATATATGCCACTGCCGTATTGGCAAGCACTTCATTATAGTAATCAGCCAGTGGATTTTCTTTATAAATGCCTTCAACTAATTTCATAGAAGAGTTCGGGAAGATGACATCTGTTGCAGGTACTTTCCCCGTAAGAATGTCCGGTAATACTCTCAGTGTCGCTTCAACAAAAACGATTCGAGATTTCATGCTCCGATCTTTTATCCATACACGTTTTTGAAGATTCCACTCGCTCCATAAAGCATCCAGATCAACTTCTTCTGAATGGGTAACAAAGAAGCTTGTTCCGTTGTAGGACAGATAGTGATGCTGTGTCAAAACCATTAATGTTTCATGAAGCCATCTGTCATATTTCGGCTTTATTCCGGCTTTAGCTTCGAATTCGGCCTCAAGTATACCTTCCTTAGAAAACAACCCCAATAACCGTAGTTGCCCCCAGAGTAACTTGCAAAGAAGCTCTTCCATCTCCTTCATTCAAAAAGCCCCCATCTTTGATTTTATGCCTTCAAACATTGTTCAAACTGCTCAACCAGACATTCACCGAAGCTTGTTAAGGTCGAATGTTCTAAAAATAGGGTAGCAGTTATCTCCAGATGATACCGTTGATTGATTCTTTCCATTAATTCATCTAGCTTTATTGAATCAAATCCATACTCGCTAAGCTCTGTATCCGGATCAATGTCTTCTGCTGTGACATTGAGTACCTGAGCGGCAAGGCACACCAAAGTGTTCATTACTGTTTCCGTAGTGGACTGTATCTTGAAATTGCCTTCTTCTGTCGGAAAATAAGATAAACGATCTTGCATAGGAATCGAAGGCATTACAATCCGATTTCTTATGTTTTCACTCTCTAGCTTGATTTTGTACTGCTCTGGATATAACTGAATCGATCCTTCCAGCCTCAGATCGTTCAAAGCTTTACTATTTCTAACCTTCAGCAGGGCAACCTGATTTAGACTTCCAGCAAGCAATGCCTCTAAAGCCTCCATCGCTTCTGCCGGCTCTATGGAGCCTATGCCCGCTTGCTCCATCCGTTTCTGGTAAGAATCTGAAGCTACAATTCCAACGCTTCCCCAGTACCCCCAGTTCATAACCTTCACCTGGCAGGTCCACTCTCTAGCTAGCTGATGTGCAAATGCATCCTTAAAGGTGCATCCAGCCACGTAATTACTTTGCCCTGAGGATTTCAAAAAGGAATTCATCGAAGAGAAAAACAGAACAAAATCGAGTGGCTCTGCCCCAAAGACCTGTGCCATTCGTACACTCACGTCAACCTTTGCTGATAATCCTGCATGAAAACGCTCCTCGTCCATTCTCTCAAGACTTTGATCCAGTAATACGATCGCGGAATGAATGATCCCATGAATCTGGGTGAACCGTTCTTTTATCTCCTTATATGCTCGTTCCAAAGCGTACCGATCCTTAGCGTCTGCCGCGATGTAGTACGGCTCAGGTCCCAGACTAGCTAATCTATCTATTTTCTCCTGAAGCGCTGCATCCTTTTCCCTGCGTCCAATCCAAATGATTTGCGCCTGATAGGTTCGGATCATGTATTCACTCCAAACCTCTCCGATACCGCCTGTACCGCCAATCACTACATAAATACCACCATGTCGGTATTTCGTTTCCTCCCGTTTCGTATAATGTACAGGAATTAGCTGTTGGCGATACCATTCCTCGTTGCGATATACCCAAGCATTCCCCTCCGCATCCACAGGCAGGGTAAGCATATCCGCAAGCGGCCAATCACTGCACCTTTCCATATCCAGCAGACGGATGTGCCAGTTCGGATACTCCTTTGCCATCGAACCGATTAATCCATGCAGACTCGCATGGGTTGGATTGATAGAATCGTGGGAATGAATCGGCTGAACCTGCTCCGTAATCACACTCCAGCTCAGCCTCTTGGTGCCATAACCGAGTTGCAGCAGAGCTTTGATCGTTTTAAAGGCGTGCAGTACACCTGCATTCTGCTCCTCGATCAAATCATCGTCCTGTAGGGAATCCAATGAAACATTGGGTGCAATCCACACTACATGGTTAATGGGTTCATACAACTTTAATGTTTCTGCGATTTGCTCGATGCTATCTTCAATTGGAAACGCTACAATTTGTGCCTTTGGATCGTACTGTTGAAGCTGTTTGTGATTTTCCTGCGTTCCTCCCACCACGACAACCTGATCTGGTTCTGTCGCAGAAAAGCCGCCTTGTCCTCTCTCCAACTCAACAGCATCCCATACTGGAACCAGTGTGGTAAGGCCGATATACGGCTCTTCTCTGATCTCAGAAGAAGCCTCTTCTTCCTCCTGATGACCGGACAAGAACTCACCCTCCAGCACTCTGGAAGAGAAGCCCTGCATTCGGACACAAACCATCCCTTGTTCATCGCATAGATCAATATCCAGTTTTTGCACCTTATCTCCCGCTTGACCTCTATTGCTATATCGCACAAACGCCCACATCTCAGGCGTGCAAGGCTTTAGTATTTCAAGCTCCTGCAATGTAAATGGATTAGAAGATACGAAAGACGGTTTAACGTTCTTCTCTAACGCTTGATCAGGATAACTCTGCACAATTGTAGCAGTTTGCAGAATGGAATCCATCAAGCTAGGATGCAGGATAAAAGGACTTGATTTATCAAAAACGGAAGCAGGACAAGACAGTTTCATCAAAGCTTGTCTAATTCCTAGATAGACTGTCTCTATCCACTTTTGCTCTGCCTCACTAGTTTCGGCACTGCTTTGTGTTACGCTCTCGTTGCATTGAGCTTTTATTACTGGAATATCCAGTGTTTGTATTTCTTCTATCACTGGATTCCATACGGCTTTACCTTCACCGTATATGATTCGTTCCGTGCTAGCTTTTGATGGTTTCTGATAAATTTTATAAACAATCTCGCCATTTTCTTTTGGGGAGAGGCTAATATGTGTCCCGACTCTCCCTTCGTCTATCACAATCGGCCGCTTCCACTCAACATCTGTAAGGCGTAGTGTAGATTGCTCATAAGGTACATCCCCTACAGATTCCTCTATAGCGGCTCTAATCATTTCGAAACAAGCTACTCCGGTTAACACTCTTTGCCCTGTGCTTGCATCCTTTACTAAAAATGCTTCTTTCCCAGTAAAAGTAGAACAAAAGCTCTGTTCGACAAAATTAGATGTGTTTTGATGTAAAAGCGGATGCAGGTAAGTGTTCATGGTAGATACTTGCATTATTCCATCCGTTTGTTTACCCACTGCTTCAGGTATCCAGTATCGCTTTCTTTCAAAAGGATAAGTAGGTAAACTGATGCGACGTGGTCTAGTACCGCTATAGAGCTTATCCCAATCAACAACAAGGCCCTTAACCCATAAATCCAACAGCTTGTCATATTTTCGTTTATCCATCCAAGCATGAACGGCCTGTTGTAAATCGTCATCTGCGGCAAAAATAGCGATAGCATCCTTATTGCGCTTTACTTGTCCGTTGTACAAACCCTCTATATTCTCTTGTCCCATTAAAAAAGCTGTCAGTTTTTCTTCAAGCTCTTGGATCGTACTCACAATAACAGCGAGCCTATCCTCCATCGCCTCTCGACCCACCTGGAGCGTATACGCGATAGTAGACAGCTCTTTGTCGTGGAACGAATGAGTTCCTATTTCAGCCAACAATCGTTGCACTTGAAGCCGTAGCCGTTCTTCGTTTTTTGCCGAAAGTACGATGATAGCTGGCCCTTGTTGCATGACAGACGGAAACGCATGCTGATGATCCTCTGGTGTGTACTCCTCTATAATGACATGGGCATTCGAACCGCCCGCTCCAAAAGAGGATATACCAGCAATCCGTGGATATTCTTTGTCCTCCCCATTTACTTCAATAACGGGACGCTTCCATTCAGATATCTCCTGCTGAACAATAAAGGGCGTAAGAGTAAAATCAATATTTGGGTTTAATGCGTTAGAATGCAAGGAAGGAACTAGCATCCCGTATTTAAGCTGTAAAAGCACTTTCGTTACGGCTGCAATCCCAGCGGCACTTTCACAATGGCCAATGTTTGATTTCGCTGAGCCAATCGCGCAGAATTGATTGTCCTTGGTATACTTTCTGAAGGCTTTGGCTAAACCTGCGATTTCAATTGGGTCTCCTAGAGAAGTTCCAGTTCCATGTGCTTCTATATAGCTGACAGCTCTACCAGAAATACCGGACTGTTCAAATGCTTTTGCAATCACACTCGCCTGAGCATTTGGATTCGGAACATAGTATCCATTGGTTTTTCCCCCATGATTTATCGCCGTTCCTTTGATAACACCATAAATCTGGTCCCCATCTGCAATCGCCTTCCCGAGCGGCTTAAGCAGGACTGCACCTACTCCTTCTCCCGGCACATAACCATCGCCACCCTGTCCAAAGCTTTCGCATCTTCCCTTGCTAGAAACAAAATTTCCTTGTCCAAGCAACAAATATTTATTAGGATGAATCGAAATATTAACTCCACCTGCAACAGCCGCTTCGCATTCTCCACGCTGTAAGCTCTGACAAGCGAGATGAATCGTTGTTAATGAGGAGGAGCACATGGTATCGATGGCTATACTAGGTCCATTAAAATTGCAGAAGTAGGATACCCGATTGGCGATCGAGGCAGGATTACCACCAAGTGCAATCGGATTTCCTCGCAGGGTTTCCTCAACGCCATACATCTGATATTCCTCGTACATCACTCCGACAAAAACGCCTACGTTCCCCCGCATACCAGTGTCATCGTTTTTGCCGATATTGTGTCTGGTATAGCCAGCGTCTTCAAGGGTTTCATAGACACATTCTAAAAATAGTCTTTCTTGCGGGTCCATTAATTCGGCATCCCTTGGTGAAATATTGAAAAAAAGCGGGTCAAACTGATCCACGCCTTCGATAAAGCCCCCCCATTTGCTATTTGTCTTTCCGGGAGTCATTTTATCTTTTTCATAGTACAGGTTAAAATCCCAGCGATCTTGAGGAATCTCAGTGATGCAATCCACTCCGTCTCTTAGATGTTCCCAAAATTCCTGTACGTTTTTTGCACCCGGATAACGTCCCGAAACCCCGATAATCGCGATATCCAATAAACCTACGTCGCTTTTTCTCTCGATATTATCCTCGTCTTCGCTACGATGCATATGTTTGAACTGAGGTCTAATGCGGTGTAATTGTTGACGTGGTACATTCCCTTTTGCAGGCTTTGACTCCACTGTAGAATTCTTACCAGCTTCTACAATGTCTCCTTCTGAAGCTTTACCCGTCCTGATTCCTAACAGCTCCAAACATGGCTGTTCATAATTCTCGATAAAATATGCTGCTAGCTCCTTGATATTTTGAAATTCAAAAAATAAGGTTTTTGGTAAAGAACCAAACGTTTTTTCTAATTGCGCAGTCAAATCCATAACCATGATCGAGTCGATCCCGTATATCTCCATGGGGGCATTTTCTTCAATACGATTGACTGGTAGCTTAATAACAGAAGAAAGCAGTTTTTTGACCAGCAATATCACTTTGTCATGAAGCTGATCTTTTGCAGGTGACAGTACAGGAGTCTTATGCTGTTTAAAGGAGGGCTCCTCCGTAAAGGAACGAACAGGCAAGGAGGGGGCCTCGACAAATACCTTTTGAAGCTGTTCAAGGTATCCATCCATAAACATGATTTGTGACTCGCCCACAGCAATTCCTTGGTAGAAGGCACTAATGCCAGTCGAGGTGCTCATCGGAAGCATACCAATGCTGTTCATCAACTGTTTTTCTGCTTCATTACCAGCACGCATCCCACCCTCCTGCCAGAGAGGCCAGTTGATCGACACAGTATGACCCTGCCGCTGTTTCGCCATGACCAGTTCATTACGATACCTGGCATAAGCATCCATAAAAGCATTCGCTGTAGAGTAATCTGCCTGCCCAGCATTTCCCAAGTATCCTACTATGGAAGAAAACAGGACAAAAATGTCCAGATTGATATGCTTGGTCGCTTCATCTAAATGAACTAAGCCTGACACCTTAGGAGCTAGGACCTCACCCAATTCCTGTTTATTTTTTTTCAGGATGAAATTATCGTTAATGATGCCAGCACTGTGAATAATCCCATCTAGCCGACCAAAGCTTTTTTGAATCCTTTGAATCAGGCTCTCAACCTCTTCAATTTTCGTAATATCCACCTGCTGATACTTGACATAGGAACCGCTCTCCTGAATCTCCTTTAAATGAAGCGCTTTATCTAAAGATAGAGGCGATCGTCCAGCTAATATGATTGTTGCTCTTTTCTGGCTGGAGGCAATTTCTTCGGCAAAAATCAATCCCAGACCGCCTGCCCCTCCCGTGATGAGGTAGACACCGTTTTCTTTCCACGGAAGCTTCTCTAGGCTGTAGGTAGGCTCTGCTCTCCTCACGCCTGCTACCAAACGTTTTTCGTCCTGATAGCGTATATGATCAGATTGGGGACTATGTTGATTCTCTTTTAATTTGTGAAGAATTTGAACTGCGTCCTGCTCCCCACTTTCGATTACTTGTCCAATGACGTTAGGATTTTCGAGTTGAGCCGTTTTTAATAGTCCAATAAGCCCGGCGAAAAGTCTTTGCTCGGGATTTGACGGAACTACGATTTGGATCAGTACTTTTCCTTTTGGTTTATCAATAAGCACCCTTTGAATCTCTTCAAAAACCTGCTGTGCATATGCCTGAAAACGTAAATGGACATCCTGCTGTTCAGCATACAATGTGATGAATTCAATATTTGTATGCATAGCCAGTAGCTCACTGGAAAGCGCTGATGTCGGTTCACAAAGGAAAACCATGTGCCTTCCATACTCAGGAGCCAAAACGTTCGATTTAATCGCTTCTTCTTTCCATTCAGGTAGTAGCATTAGGGTTCCTTGTGTACAAGCTGTTTCCAAAACGGCATCTGCTTCCAACACCCTTGAGGAATATCCTTTCATCCGTATACAAACGGTTCCCTGCTCATCGCATAAATCAATATCTAGCTTTGGTAGCTTGTCTTTCGGATGACTTCCTTCACTGTATCTAATGTGTGCCCACATTCTAGGAACACATTCCCCTACTATTTCTAGCTCCTCCAATGCAAATGGCAAAGGTGGCTTATTTGATACGTTTTTTTCTTCAGCATTCGTGCCATCGATATGTAGCAATACAAGTGTTGCAGCTTGCAGTGCAGCATCCATCAGGCTGGGGTGCAAAACGAATTGTTTTTTCGTAATAGAGACGGATTCAGGAAGCAATAGCTCTGCCAATGCTCTGCCTTCTCCCACGTATATCTTCTGTACTCCCCGATGCCCAGAACCATAGGCAATGCCCATATTCTTAAATGTCTCATAGCATTGGGCTGAGGTCAGCAAGCCTTGAGTGCATTGCAACCTTACTTCTTGAATATCGAGCGATCTTCTTTGATTTATCTGCTCAAATACTGCTTGGCCTGTGCTATGGAATATGGGATTGCTGTGCATCTCATCAGGTTCGCTAGATATCTCAAAGGTAACCTCACCTGTTTCCTCAGGATAAAGTCCGATATGAATCTGAACGGGTTCCTTGTCAACTGGAATAGGCTTGGTCCATACAATATTTTTTAGCTTCATCCCTGTCATAGCATATTCCTTGTCTTCTACAGCGGCTTCCATGGCGGCTCTAGCCATTTCAAGATAAGCTACCCCTGGCAACAGCCGTTGTCCCTTCACCACGTGATCGGCTAAGAAAAACTCCCTACCGGTAAATGTTGATTGAAAGCGCTGTAGAGATAAGGTTGAAGTGTTTCGATGAACGAGCGGATGTAAGACCTCTGCTTTGAGTAAAGCTGTTTCACGGGTAAGAGGAGACTTGGCTTTCGATGAAGACACCCAGTATCTCTCTTTGGCAAAGGGATAGGTAGGCAACGATATTCTCGAATATCCTCCTCCGGTAAACAGCCGTTCGAATTCCAATGTGTAGCCTTGTACGTACAATTCGGCAACAACGGATAAATGCTCCAAATAAACGCTCGGCTGATCGGTTTGTACACATTGCCCAATACATTCATCACCGTAGCCCTTAAGAGACAGTTGCTCCCGATTCTCCTTTTCTCCAAGCTCCGATTGATAGATTCGCGGTGACTTGCCCTTTTCCAACCACTTTCGTAGCAATTTTATCAGCTCGTCCAGCGTTTCCGCGACAAAAGCCAAGCGATGATGAAATTGCTTTCTTCCTAACAGAAGCGTGTAGCTCATATTCCCCAAATCCACCTCAGGTTTATGCTGAGCATGATGAAGCAATTGCTCTACCTGTTGACGAAGCTGATCTGCTGAGCGAGCCGATACCGCAATGAGATAACCCGGTCTCTTCTCATAATCTCTCATTACCTGCGGCGGCTCCTCGATAACCATGTGTGCATTTGTTCCACTAAATCCAAAAGAGCTGACCACAGCCCGTCGTTTGTGACTCGACTCCACATTCCACGCAGATAATGCCGTATTTACATAAAACGGACTCTCTTCAAACCGGATATTGGAGTTACCTGTTTGATAATGCAAAGATGGGGGTATCTGTTTATGTTGTAATGAAAGCAGAATCTTAATGACTCCAGCCACTCCTGCGGCGGCTGTTGTATGTCCAATATTCGTTTTTATGGAACCAACCGCGCAGTATTGCTTTTTATCCGTATATCGGCGAAATGCTCTGGTTAAAGCTTGAAACTCTATAGGGTCACCAAGCTTCGTTCCTGTTCCATGGGCTTCCACCATCTGTATCTGCTCTGGATGAATATGAAAACGATCGTATACCTGACATTCCAGACGTTCTTGGGAATTCGCGCTGGGAGCTGTAATCCCATTTGTCGTGCCATCTTGATTTAGTCCCGATCCCGAAATGATGCCATAGATGTGATCCCCATCAGCAATAGCGTCCTCAAGGCGTTTTAGGACAACTACCCCAACTCCTTCTCCTGGCACAAATCCATCAGCCCGCTCGTCAAAGGTATAACATCGGCCCGTAGGAGATAGCATTCCTGCTCGATTTGCATTTTGATAAAATAACGGCGTTGATTGTACAAAAACACCTCCTGCTAAAGCCATCTCAGTCTCGTGCGACCATAAGCTTTGGCAAGCTAAATGAATAGCTGTCAGCGAACTGGAGCAAGCTGTGTCTACCGTAACAGCAGGTCCCTGTAAATTTAAATAATAGGCAATTCGTGCTGGAATAACCGAAGCTGCGTTTCCCCAAAACGATTGAGCCGGCAATTCCTCGTCAAATAGCAATGAATAATCGCTTCCACAGCAACCAACATATATTCCGCACTTCCGACTGGAAATAGCCTCACCAGCATAACCGGCATCCTCTAAAGCCTTCCAGGATTCCTCTAGGAAGAGTCGTTGCTGTGGGTCCATGTAGGTAGCTTCTAATCCTGATATATTAAAAAACATCGGATCAAATTGATCGATGTCATCTAAGAAACTGCCATATTTGCACACATTCTGTTTTTCCCATGAAGCATCAGTAGAGATATCCCACCGGCTAATTTCCCCAATCAGGTCGTCACCACGCGAAATATGCTCCCATAGCTCGTGTAAGGTGTTAGATTGAGCAAACCTACCACTCATTCCGATAATTGCAATACGATCCTTCTCATTCGTACTACTGGTATGTTCTGACTCCTGATGGCTTCTGAACTTCGCTTCTCTGTGTGCAGGTTTCATCCGATACGACATCTGATTAGATGCAGCAGGAACTTCATCCTGAATAAGTGTGGGAACAGGCTCATGGAGCTGAGCTTTATAGCTACCGGTTGACGTTGACGTACGTACCTGTGCTACCAGTGTGTTTGCAAGTTGCTCTTTGAAAGTAGACAAAATATACGCTGTCAATTGATTCACACAGCTATAGTCAAACAGGCTCGTCGTATCTAGCTCCACCGCTAAAGAGTCATTAATGAGCCTTACCAAATGAACACCCAAGATGGAATCTACTCCGTAATCTGCAAAGGATTCCTCATCATCGATTAAGCTACTATCCACTTTTAAGGCTACAGATAATTGTTCTTTAATCGTTTCTTTCACATGATCCTTGACAGTTTGTTCTGTAATATCTTCTGCTGACTTTTTTCTTCCAGCTATAGATACCTGACCTTTATTTTGTTGCTTCGGGTGTAACGATTTCGCTAAGTCTGTGGATGGACGTGTATCCTTTTTGCCCGGTTTATCGGAATGTAACGGAGCTTCGATCTGCTGCTGACGAACAACTCCATCGCTTTCAGCAACAATGATCTGCTGACCCCAAGCATGATACACATCTGCCGGGAAGAAAATAGAGTGAAAGCCTTCATTTTTCAATACCTTTTTCCAGATGTCGGGGTAGATTCCAGGGCAGCCAGGAATTCGCACCTCTGGATCTTCGTACCGCCACCATCCTTCCAGCAATCCAAAGGTCAAGTGCGTAAACAAAGAACTGTCACTTAACTCGTTAAGTAAGAGTAAGCCATTTTTTTTCAGAACAGCCTTAGCATTTCGTAAAGTGTGCCGGATTTGTTTCGTAGCATGCAATACATTCGTTGCAATAATTAGTTCATATTCACCAGCAGGAACATCTTGATTAGCAATTGGTTTCTCCAAGTCAAATATCTGATACGTTAGATATGGATTATCTGGACCATATTCTTTTTCTGCATGTATGAGAAAAGCTCTTGATAAATCTGTGTAGCAATATTCTTCTATGTTAGCTTGATACGGCTTCAGCTTTTTAAACACCATCGCGCTGGTTCCGCCTGTACCTGCTCCGATCTCAAGAATTCGGATTTTCGCAAACTCATCCTGCTTCAACCGTTCTTGAACGTACGCAACCACAATATCGGCAAGCACTTCATTAAAATGATCAGCTACCAGATTATTTTTATAAATGCCTTCCACTAGCTCCATAGAGGAATTTGGAAACATAATATCAGTGGCAGGAATCCTTCCTCGTAAAATGTCTGGTAATGCCCGCAAGGTGGTTTCCACGAGGACGACTTGAGCCCTGATATTAGAATCGAGAAGCCAATTTTCTTTCTTCTGATCCCATGCTGTCCATAAATGCTTAGTATCTACAAGCTTGCAATCAGCTACCGTGATCGAGTCACCATTGGCCTCTAGGTATCCGTTCTTTGCGAACGCTGCTATGCTTTCCTCAAACCATCTGTTATATAGATCACGCAATCCCATTTTTGCCTTGAGAGCAGCTATTGTCGAACGTTTTTCTGTAAACAATCCCATAGATTGAAGCTGACCCCAAAGCAACCTGTACAGAAGCTCGTCGCACCACCTCATTTGCAGGCTTCCTCCTCTGAATCCCTCCATTTGCAGGCCATCCTTTCTTTGATATTGCATTAATTCTGCCCGTTTAGCACCATCAGCTCACGATTAGCAAACACCGGCTCGTATTTGTTGCATAAGTATTTCGCAATATGGTTTAGCGTTGGAAGGTCGAAAAGCTCAACAGGCTCTAGCTCAAGCCCATATTCTCTGTTCATCGTGTCTGTTAATTCGGATACATAGATAGGCTCGAACCCATACTCATTGAGCTCCGCCTCTAGATCAATTTCGTCCTTATCAACCTGAAGAATACCACAAGCCAGTTTTATGACAACTGTCTGCACCTTCTTAAGCAATGGATCAGTTTCCGCGGTTTCTTGGGTAGTAGACTCGGTTGATTTGCAGAAGGCGCGGTTTTCCTTTGTATACGAGAATGTACGATTCTTTAGTGTTTGTATAGTCGATTGAATACTGTCTGGATAAATTTCAATCCATTCATTCTGGGTGGTCCCTATTAAAGCTACTGGCCTCAATGTTTTGATTACAAGCGTTTGGTTAAAACCTCCAGTAAGCAATGCCTCCAAAGCCTCCATCGCTTCTGCCGGCTCTATGGAGCCTATGCCCGCTTGCTCCATCCGTTTCTTATAAGAATCTGAAGCTACAATGCCAACGCTTCCCCAGTATCCCCAGTTCATAACCTTCACCTGGCAGGTCCACTCTCTAGCTAGCTGATGTGCAAATGCATCCTTAAAGGTGCATCCAGCCACATAATTGCTTTGTCCGGCTGGCTTTGAAAAAGAGTTCATCGAAGAGAAAAACAGAACAAAATCGAGTGCCTCTGCCCCAAAGACCTGTGCCATTCGTACACTCACGTCAACCTTTGCTGATAATCCCGCATGAAAACGCTCCTCTTCCATTCTCTCAAGACTTTGATCCAGTAATACGATCGCGGAATGAATGATCCCATGAATCTGGGTGAACCGTTCTTTTATCTCCTTATATGCTCGTTCCAAAGCGTCCCGATTCTTAGCGTCTGCCGCGATGTAGTACGGCTCAGGCCCCAGACTAGCTAGTCTATCTATTTTCTCCTGAAGCGATGCATCCTTTTCTCTGCGTCCAATCCAAATGATTTGCGCCTGATAGGTTCGGACCATGTATTCACTCCAAACCTCTCCGATACCGCCTGTACCGCCAATCACTACATAAATACCACCATGTCGGTATTTCGTTTCCTCCTGTTTCGTATGATGTACAGGAATTAGCTGTTGGCGATACCATTCCTCATTGCGATATACCCAAGCATTCCCCTCCACATCCACAGGAAGGGTAAGCATATCCGCAAGCGGCCAATCACTGCCTCTTTCCATATCCAGCAGACGGATGTGCCAGTTCGGATATTCCTTTGCCATCGAACCAATTAATCCATGCAGACTCGCATGGGTTGGATTGATAGAATCGTGGGAATGAATCGGCTGGGCCTGCTCCGTAATCACACTCCAGCTCAGCTTTTTGGTGCCATAGCCGAGTTGCAGCAGGGCTTTGATCGTTTTAAAGGCGTGCAGTACTCCTGCGTTCTGCTCCTCGATTAAATTATCGTCCTGTAGGGAATCCGATGACGCATTGGATGCAATCCACACTACATGGTTAATGGGCTCATACAACTTTAATGTTTCTGCGATTTGCTCGATGCTATCTTTAATTAGAAGCGTTGTAATTTGTACCTTTGGATCGTACTGTTGAAGCTGTTTGTGATTTTCCTGCGTTCCTCCCACCACGACAATCTGATCTGTCGCGGAAAAACCGCCTTGTCCTCTCTCCAACGCAACAGCATCCCATACTGGAACCAGTGTGGTAAGCCCGATATGTGGCTCTTCTCTGATCTCAGAAGAAGCCTTCTCTTCCTCCTGATGACCGGACAAGAACTCACCCTCCAGCACTCGGGAAGAAAAACCCTGCATTCGGACGCAAACCACACCTTGTTCATCGCATAGATCAATATCCAGTTTTTGTACCTTATTCCCCGCTTGACCTCTATTGCTATATCGCACAAACGCCCACATCTCAGGCGTGCATGCTTTTAGTATTTCAAGCTTATTTAATGCAAATGGCAAAGAAGGCTTCACATTCTGATTGTTTGCAAGGTCGAGCAAGCTCTCTTCTACTGCCAAAAAGCATATAGACACCTGCAAAGCAGCGTCCATCAAACTAGGATGCAACACAAAGCAATTCTGAGTCGTGGAGATAACGGCTGGTAAGGATAACTTAGCTAGAGCCTGTTCTTCCCCTATAAAGATGCTTTCGATAGCTTGGTGTGCCGGGCCATATTGAAGCTGCATCTGTGTAAGATACTCATAGCACATTTGTGAAGGAAGCATGCCTTCTGTACACTGCATCTGAATCGCTTCTAAATCTACCATCTGGCGTTCATCAGCCTGAATAAACTGAATGTCCCCATAACTATGAACAACGGACGCAGAATGAGCGCCCTCCGGTTGGGTATAGATGTTATATCCAAATTTTCCATCATTTTCGGTAGTAAGGGCAACATGTACTGAAACGTCCTTATCCGCTACCACCACAGGACGTGTCCAAACCACATTTCTCATGGTTATTCTTATCTTTTCGTCTAGCTCCCTTCCTGCTGATCGTTCCACCGCCTCCCGAGCCATTTCAAGATAGGCCACACCGGGTAGAACACGCTGATGCTTCACCACATGGTCCGTTAAGAAAAACTCTTCCCCTGTAAACACCGAGCTGAATCGCTGTTCGAAAAAATCAGATGTATTTTTATGCAACAGCGGGTGAAGCATGTCCATGTTCTGATGATTTGTTGTTTCCCTCGCATGTAGCTCAGGAATCCAATATCGTTCCTCAGCAAAAGGGTATGTAGGAAGCTGTACATGAACAGTCTCGGCAGAAAAGAGGCATCCCCATTCCAAATCATAGCCGTTCACATACAATTCAGCTAAACCCAATAATTTTTCAACATACTCTTCTTGTTTTACTACATCACTCCCCAGTTCTTTCATTATATTTTTACTTACCTCTGCAAAAAGGACTTGTGTGAATTTTGTGTTCCTAGAAACAGCCTCTTTGAAGTAATGTTTTGTATTACCATTTCTCAATACTTCCGTAATACGCTCAATAAGCTGTTGTTTATTTTCTACCACAAAAGCTGCTCTGATTCGAAAATGCTCTCGGTTCCTCAATAAAGTGGAACTGATATCATCAAGGTGACATTCTTTTCCTTTTGAGTCCAGCCAAGCAGAAAGTTGCTCCATTTTGCGTACGAGTGCTTCATCTGTTTTTGCTGAAAAGCAAATTAAGTAGCATGGGCGTTGCTTTTTGGACTTGGCATATTCAAAAACCTTGTCAGGGGCTTCTTCAATGAGTACATGAGCATTTGTTCCACCAAATCCAAAGGAACTGACTCCCGCACGTCTGGGAAGGGGCTCATGGTTTTCCCCAGTGAGCGGCTTCCACTCCTGCAATCGATCAACCATATAAAACGGACTATCCTTTAGCGTAATTCGATGATTTAGCTTATTGAAGTTTTGTAGCCCTGGTAATTGCTTGTGTTTCATTGCCATCAAGACTTTAATCACGCCTGCAACTCCCGCGGCTGATTCAGCATGTCCAATATTGGATTTTGCTGATCCTATTCCACAAAAGTTGTTGGGAAGTTTCCGATCTCTTTTCTTAGCCATGGCTGTAAATGCCTTGAGAAGCCCCTGAAATTCCAATGGATCGCCTTTGGGGGTCCCTGTGCCATGAGCTTCGATATAAGTAACTTCCTCAGGTTCAATATCCGCTTTTGTATAAGCATCAATAATGACTTCTGCCTGAGCTTCAGGATTCGGATAGGTTAAAGTATGTGTCTTTCCTGTATGGTTCATTGCGCTGCCCTTGATAATCCCGTAGATTAAATCTTTATCTTCAATTGCTTGCTTCAACGGTTTGAGCAGTAGAACACCTGCCGCCTCACTGCGCACATACCCGTCGGCTGCTTCATCAAATGACTTACATGAGCCGGTGGGAGACAGCATTCCAGTTCTCGCAAAAGAGATATGACGTGTTGGTGTTAATAATAGACTGATCCCACCTGCTAGTGCCATGCTGCATTCACCTGAATGTAGCGATTGGGCTGCAAGATGAATGGCGTTTAATGAACTTGAGCAGGAACCATCCAAAGCTATGCTTGGACCTTTTAAATTAAAGCAATGGGAAATCCGATTAGCAACCACTGCTGCTGCTGTGCCTGTAGAATAATAGGTTTCAATGGTGCGAGAATTTTTTTCTTGTAATTCTTTATAGTCAAAATTAAAAACACCCATGTACACGCCAACTTTATTGCCGGATACTTTTGAAGGACAAATCCCTGCATCTTCCAGGCAAGACCAAGATAGCTCCAGCATAATTCGTTGCTGTGGGTCCATTGTCTCGGCTTCTGTAGCTGAGATGCCAAAAAAACTAGGGTCAAAGGCGTCAACATCGTCAATAAAGCCGCCCCACTTGCTGTCGGTTTTATTATCCTCGTTTCTCGGATCTCCCCAGAAGGCTCTCCAATCCCAACGGTCTTTGGGGATTTCCTGGATGCTGGATTTTCCTTGCTTTAGATTTTCCCAGTATTCCTCGTAATTCCTAGCTCCGGGCAACCTACAGGCTATACCGATGACGGCTACATCCAGACTGTTTGCACTTGAATTTTTTTCAAAATTTCGCAATTCATTTCCCGACATTAGCTTCACCTTCTTCCGTTAGGAATCCGTTCAATTACTAGATGACTAAAAATTCAGTCATTTCATTAACTTTGCTCAGCAATTAACCTATGAATGACACGATGCGTTTTTTTAGTAATTCGGTGGTTTCCTTCATCAAAAATTCCCCGATTTCATCAACATGCCTGTTTTTCCAATTCTCTAAAGCAGTTCCTTGTACCCACTGATTAAATGCACCTAAAGCAGGGCCACAATGAATCTGATAATCAACCTTATACTCGGGGCTTCCGCTAATCGCTAAACGATTCGAGAAGGCAAAGTACCATTTAAATATGGCAGCCATTTTATTTTTTGGATTGCGTTCGATTTTTTCGAGTTCCTGTGGTGTTTTATAAGCGATGATTTCTTTGTATACTTCTTCAAAGCTTTTTTTCAGGTATTTTTCTTGAATTCTTTTTTTCGTGGTCTCGTCGATTTCATCTAAGGAATTATACTGCCGGTAAAGATCATATAGCTTATTTGCTCTGGATGGGAAAAATAGTCCCTTCTTGAGTACCTGCACCTTTGCCCCTATTTCAAACATATCGCCTGCCGGTGCGTAATCCATATCTTGCACATTTGCCTGCTGAAGCAGATCCTTAGCCGCATCGCTTGTCCCAGCTTCAACCGTACACTGATTAATAGAGCCTGTAACAATAAAATCAGCCCCCAGCATAAATGCAGCCACTGCCGCTTCCGGGGTTCCTATGCCACCCGCGGCACCAACTCTGATTGTTTTGGGATACCCATGCTGTTTCATCATCTCATCTCGTAGCTTGATCATAGCCGGCATTAAGGCATATGCACTTCCCTGATCAGTGTGTCCGCCTGAATCCGCCTCCACACACAAATCATCCGCCATAGGTATCTTTCGTAAACATTCTGCTTCCTCAGCAGTGATTTTTCGTTCGTGAAGCAATTTTTCGATGATTCTCTCTGGTGCAGGACGTAAAAAAGCTGCCGCAACCTCTGGACGCGACACCTTGGCAATCACTTTGTTTTGAATTGTAATCGTTTTGTCTATACCAAGGCTTAATCCCTTTGCACGGTACCGAACTAATGAGGGAGTCATGGACATGAATGAGGAGGCTTCTATCACAGTAACTCCATATTTCAAGTAAAGATCAATTGTTTTCTCTTCTAAATCTGGTTTATCTGGGTGATGCAAAAAATTCATCCCATAAGGCTGATTATCCTTTAATTCCCTCTGAATGTATTGAATAGCTTTTTCAATGTCATCCAGGCTTACACCACCACTGCCGAAA
The DNA here is from genome assembly GCF_010748895.1 of Brevibacillus sp. 7WMA2. Lineage (NCBI taxonomy): Bacteria > Bacillati > Bacillota > Bacilli > Caryophanales > Paenibacillaceae > Brevibacillus > Brevibacillus sp. 7WMA2. The sequence goes on along the minus strand of NZ_CP048799.1, from coordinate 916,266 downwards.
AATCCAAGCATTCCAGATTTTCCAACCTTGACCACCAACTCTTTAGACGAAATTCCCTTATACATGGCCCCAACAACATAGGCGTATTTCAAACCATAGTCGCGCTTAAATGCCTGATTTCCAATCGAAGTCGCTGTCAGCTCTCTCGTGGTGCTTATCGGTTGATTCTCTGCTTGCAGCACTGGCTCAATTGAAGTGACACCTGTCTGGGCATCATCTGCGTTATTTACTTGTTCCTCTTGCTCATCAATTACAAGCGGCGTGGCATCTCGACGAATCGTATTCAACAGTTTTTTCAGAACATCTTTAGGCCCTATTTCCTCGAATTCCATCTCACCTTTTCCCATCAAATATCGGATGGTCTCCGTCCACTTCACCGAGCTCGTTATCTGTTTCATTACATTTTGTTTGATATCACATTGTTTATAAGGACGGGCGGTTACATTGGAAATGACAGGAATGCTCAAGGCTCCAAATGAAAATTGCTCTAAAAAATGTCCGAATTCCTGTTTTGCTTGCTCCATATAGCGGGAGTGAAATGCCCCACTCACATTCAAAATAATATACATGACGGCTCCGGCCGCTTCAAAGACTGGTTGAGCCTGTACGATTTCTTCCTTTCTTCCCGACAGAACAATTTGAGAAGGCGAATTATAATTAGCAATATCAATTGATGTAAGCCCGTTTTGTTGCAGAACCGCATTGATTTGCTCTTCACGTAAGCCCATGACGGCAGCCATACCTCCACCAGTAGCTTTGGCCATGAGCTCGCCTCGTTTTTTTACTATTCTCAATCCCGTTTCGAAATCAAAGGCTCCCGCCGCAAATAGAGCATTGTATTCCCCTAAGCTGTGGCCAGCCACGAAATCCGGCTTCTGTCCAGTCTCTTTTACTCTTTTCAGATAGCTTAACGTATTGACAGTGTATAAAGCAGGTTGTGTATAATCGGTACTTCCTAACTGCTTGTTAGGATCTTCCAGACATAACTCCTTAATGGAATAACCGAGAATATCATCTGCTTTTGAAGTTATCTCAGCAAATTCGTCAAACAGCGCCTCTCCCATGCCTTTATGCTGAGAGCCTTGTCCTGGAAACAAAAAGGTTGTCATCTTTTTTTTCTTCCTTCCCTTTGAAAGCATGTTTTTTTCCTTACCAGCACATTGCAAACGCTCGATTACCTCTAGTTGCACCCCGTATGATGACAAAATGCTGTAACATTCCGATTGAGAATCAGAACGGATAATCCTTTTGGCAAAATTGCTCAAGACCCCAGAAGGGCTAATATCCAAATAGATATAATCGCTTTCTTGCTCCATAGCCTGCAAAGCTTCGAAAAAACAGATCGGTTGTCGTACAACATTCCAAAAATAATCGCTGTCTACTTCACTTATCACCCTTCCTTTTACCCCTGAAACAAAGGAAATAGTAGGCTGCTTTTGTCTTTGTGTAAAGAGAAAGGCTTTGTAATCCAGCTCAGCAGGATCAATCAGTGACGAATGAAACGCAAAAGAGACCGGGAGTTGCTGGGAAATGATATTTTGCTCCCTTAAAAATCTCTCAGCCGCTTGTATCTGAACCATACCCCCAGATATAACAAAATGGGAATGATAATTCACTCCCACAAGCTCTGTTTCGTTCTTTAGAATACTATTTTCATAAACGGCCGGCTCTGCTAAAACAGCTAGCATACCTCCAGGAACGCAAGTAGATTCAAACACCTCTGCCTGTTTAAGTACGGCCGTAAGAGCTTGCTCTGCGTCTAAAATCCCAGCAACAGCGGCGGCGGCAAATTCTCCAAGACTGCTCCCAAGTACATAGGCCGGACGAATACCACTTTCGATCAAGGTCTTGGCCAATGCATATTCCAGCATAAAAATGGCCGGATGTGTATGTTTCGTCTGATTAAACCTATCTCCTTTGGCTTTTGTTGGATCGTATAAAATCTCAAGTACGGACTGCCCTGTAATGGAAGATGAGATCCGATCTAGCTGTAGCATCCATCTTCTGAATCTCGGATTCTGGTCAAATAATTCTTTTCCCATTTGAAAATACTGTGAGCCTTGTCCTGAAAACATAAACACAATCGGTTTTTCCATCCACGCTCCTCCTTTCTCATACAACCAGTACCCTTATTTAAAATCAAATAAATTTTTCTGATTTTTACGCATCCGAAACTTGATGAATTGTTCTTTATTTTCGATTTGGAAATAAATATTGTTTTTCAAAAGATAGCCCAAGGGATATCCTGGCTCTTTCCCATATGAGTGCCCCGGATATACGCGAACATTTGGATCGACCCTATTTCGAATTTTTTGTACGCTTTCATACATTTGATCTGGACATCCTCCCGGCGTATCGCAAATTCCACAGCCTTCCACGAAGATGGTATCCCCTGTTAACAATGCAGCAGATAAGAGAAAACAGGAACCTCCTGCCGTATGTCCCGGTGTTAGAAGACAAATGATTTTTGTCTCTCCCAGCATAATCTCATCTTCATCAACAAAGGAATGCAAATGAGGAGAATGATACTGATAATAGTCGATTTCTATGGAAGACATGTATACCTTTGGCTGATACCGATTCACTAACGGTTCTACCAAATGAACGTGATCGTAATGTGAATGAGTAAGCAGTATCATCGTTATCTCTGCACCGAGGTCAGCAAGCATGGTTGTAATACGTTCCAAATCCCATGCAGGGTCCACAATTGCTGCCTTCCCCGTAGCTTGATCCATGATGATATAACTGTAGTTGAAACCAACTTTGAGTTTGTATAAACGATACGTATCATTCATATGATCCGCATATCTCCTTTCAAAGTTGTTTATCTAAAAACAAAAAAGAGGAATTACTCCCCTCTTACATTTTTTATGTATGTAAATTGCGCTGATTGCGGTTACATTTTGCATGCTATGTAAGCTTGCAGACATACCTTCTCCATATCGTCTACAAATATGTACACTACTTATCATTTCATGTATGTACCCTAGTTTCCCCTAACGTGCCGAAACAACGATTAGTTTCCACTAGAGAATGAATAGTCGTTACAGTGAAAATGCTTTGCCTATATGATCAAGAAAAAATTCTTAATTTTATAATTAGTGGTATTATACAAATAATACTGTGGAATGTCGATAATTGTCAATTTGTTATTTTATACAATAGAATTGAATAACATTTTATGGTTATTAATTAACAAAAGTTTGAAAAAATTATGGTTGATTTACTTTTCAACTAGCCTATAATTATATTCAACATAAATAAAAATCTTTACATAGCACCCAGACATTTTGACTACTGAAAGATGTACGTAAAAAAACTTTTTGAAAGGAATAATTACTTTGAAATGGTATGCTCTTTACGTAAGATCAGGCGGCGAAGAAATAGTTAAAGATCATTTGAACTATTATTTTGATGAACAAACTTTGTATGCTCTCATACCTAAGAGAAAAGTTCCTGAGAAAAAGAACGGAGCCATTTTTCACAATATTAAAATTTTATTCCCTGGCTATGTCTTAATTAAAACGGATATGACTTCAAGTATTTTTTACAAAATCAAAGAAATACCTAACCTATACAAATTTGTTAATATAGGTCCCATATATTCAAAATTAACAAGTAGCAATCATGCTAAGAAGGATACTTCAATCACGAATTTTTCAGCTATTGATGATGAAGAAATGTCCCCGCTCTTACGATTATTAGGCAATACAGACATCATTACGTATTCAAAAATTCACTTAGAAAATTCAGAGGTCTATGTCAATTCTGGTCCCTTGAAAGGAATGGAAGGACAGATTAAAAAAGTAGATCGACACAAAAAACGCGCTAAAGTACTCATAAAATTTATGGGTTCAGAGAAATTGGTCGATCTTGGTGTTGAAATACTTTCCAGCTTAAAAAATCTAAATATTAGCAACTAAAGAACTATTGTTCACTTTTTTGCCATTATCAGATGATTACTTCCACTTATCTGCCTATCACTGTAGTCATCCCGTAAAAGTTCTACCCATCAAGCATCTTCGGATTGTAAGCTCCTTGGCTTAGTTACAATCTCAATAGCATTTATAGATTTTCGTAAGAAAGCTTCAGTCTGTTCGTAAATAGATTTAGAATTATTAAAGTTCCAAACATAAATCTGCTTTATTCGTATTCTTTCATTAACAATTACAACGTTCTATTTTTTGTAGAAAAGAGCTACCGAATCTATCGGTAGCTCACATTTTAATACCATTTAGCAGGTTTGTTCAAAGCTACGTGCCAAATTGGCCATTTCAATAGCGGAAGTGGCCGCTTCACATCCTTTATTTCCGGCCTTTGTCCCAGCACGTTCAATAGCTTGTTCAATATTATCAGTCGTCAGGACACCAAAAATAATAGGTACTCCACTGCTCATAGAAAGAGCTGCTACTCCTTTTGCACATTCATTGCAAACATAATCAAAATGAGGAGTCGATCCGCGAATCACTGCTCCTAATGTAATAATCGCGTCAAAACGCGCTGTTTCGGCCATTTTTTTCGCCATAAGTGGAATCTCAAAGGCCCCCGGAACCCATGCCATTTCAATTTGGGCTTCTTCCACACCATGCCGTTTTAATGTATCTAAAGCCCCACTTACTAGTTTACTGACAATTAATTCGTTAAAACGACCAGCAACAACTCCTATACGCAATCCTGAACCGACGAGCTTGCCTTCCCAGATTTTCATATTCATCCTCATTTCTTCATTATAATATAGTTAGCATATGTCCTAGTTTCTGTTGCTTGGTATGCAGGTAATGGTAATTATGCTGATGACTTTTCATTTGAAGCGGTACTCGTTCCGTTACTTTTAGACCATATCCATTGAGTGCCACGATTTTTCTAGGATTATTGGTTAAAAGACGCAATTTCTTAGCCCCCAGATCACGCAAGATTTGTGCACCAATTCCATATTCACGTAAATCAGCGGGGAAGCCTAGCCGTTCATTGGCTTCAACAGTGTCTAAGCCTTCTTCCTGTAGTTGATAAGCTTTTAATTTGTTTATTAAGCCAATTCCGCGCCCTTCCTGTCTCATATATAGCAGAATTCCGGTTCCTACCTCGTCGATTTGTTGCAGGGCAGCATGCAATTGTGGTCCGCAATCGCAACGAAGAGAACCAAATATATCGCCTGTTAAGCATTCAGAATGCACACGCACTAAGACAGGTTGATCAGGGCGAATATCTCCCTTAACAAGAGCTACATGTTCCTTTCCATCCAACGTATTCGAGTAGGCAAAAATGCAAAAATCTCCGTATTCTGTAGGCAGAATGGTCTTTGCCTCCCTCTTCACCAGCGATTCGCTTTGCATACGATAATGAATCAGTTGTTCGATCGAAACAATTTTTACATCTAAACGCTTCGCTATTTCTAATAGAGCAGGTAAACGTGCCATGCTTCCATCCTCTTGCATGATTTCGCAAATTACCCCAGCAGGATACCCACCAGCAAGCCTTGCCAGATCTACCGCCGCTTCTGTATGTCCTGCCCGCTTTAATACTCCGCCCTCCTTGGCAACCAATGGAAAAATATGTCCAGGGCGCCGGAAACGATCAGCTTCTGCTTGCGGGTCAAGCATTGCCATGATCGTTTGTGAACGCTCATGCGCTGATATCCCTGTATGCGTATCCCTTTCATCTATGGACACTGTAAAAGCTGTTCCATGATGATCTGTATTATTTTCCACCATCTGTCTTAGCTGTAGCTCACGAGCTCTTTTATCCTCAATCGAAACGCAAACCAGCCCTCTTCCATGGGTAACCATGAAATTAATCATCTCAGGTGTTGCCTTCTCCGCCATGCACAGAAAATCTCCTTCATTTTCCCGATTCTCGTCATCGACCACAATAATGGGCTTTCCCTGACGCAATTCCTCTAGCGCCTCTTCTATCGTGTGAAGCATGTAGATTCCCTCCTAGCCATTGGTATTAGACAAACCCATTGTCACGTAAAAAGCTTTCTGTTACAGAATGTTGCTTGTTGCAAGCAGAATGCAAAGAATGGAGTAAGCTTCCTTGAGAAGCTAGTAGCCGTTCCACATATTTACCAATCACATCATTTTCAAGATTTACGCAGTCCCCCACCTGTTTCTTTCCGAGCGTAGTAACTGCTGCGGTATGAGGAATGACCGAGACGGAAAAGGAGTTGGCTTTGATGGCAACCACTGTTAAGCTTATTCCATCTACTGTAATAGAGCCTTGGGGAATGAGATAACGCTGGATATCTGCTCCCGCTTCTATTTCGAATAGTATGGCATTTTCATTTTGCCTTTTCGCTAAAATTCTCCCTTTCCCATCAATATGCCCTGATACCAGATGGCCACCTAATCTGTCGCCAATAGACATCGCCCGCTCCAAATTTACTAGCTCACCATTCCGGAGCTCACCCAGATTCGTTCTCTTCAGCGTCTCTGGCATAACATCAACTACAAAGCCGTTAGCGGTCAACTCGGTAACCGTTAAACAAACTCCATTTACTGCAATGGAATCACCTATTTTACTTCCCTCTACAACCAGCCTGGCGTTAATATGCAGGCTGCCAGCCTTTTGACTGGCTAAAAATCCAGTGATCGTACCTACTTCCTCAATAATCCCCGTGAACATGTATCGTCCTCACTCCTTATGAATTGCCATTATCCGTCCAAAGTGGGTAACCCGTTATCTTTACTTCATGTTCACTCACCTTCTCTACTGCTACATCTCTGAGTTGAATCGCATCTTTCATCAAAGGAATACCGTTTCCTCCGTAGGCGACTGGAGATTCCACTCCACCCACAAGTGTAAAAGCGACATAGGCTATTACCTTTTGAATCGCTTGTGCCTCTAAAAACGCCCCGCTTATCTTGCTGCCACCTTCTACAAGTACCGATACAATTTCTGCCGCTCCCAAGGTTTGGAGGACAAATGGTATCGTTACTTGATCCTCTTGTTGCACCGTGATTCGAATTCCTTTTGCACGCAGGAAATCTACTTTTTGTTGAGAAGCTCTTCTTGTGGTAAAAATCCAAACTGGCGATGTAGTATCTTTGAGAATCGTAGCTGTCTTTGGAATACGAAGGGTTTGATCAAGAACGACTCGTATCGGCTGTCTTCCCTTTTCATACAACCGGGCTGTCAGTAAGGGATCATCTTTTATCACCGTGTTTATACCCACTAAAATTGCGTCAGACTTAGCCCGTTCCGCATGAACTTCCCTGCGTGCCAATTCACTCGTTATCCATTTGCTATCGCCGGTTGCTGTAGCCAGCTTCCCATCTAATGTACTGGCCGTCTTCAATGTAACAAACGGCCTTTTCGTATGAATATAATGAAAAAACGATTCATTGCATTCTCGGGCTTCCTTTTCGAATACACCGACCTGCACATCTATACCAGCATGTTTTAAAGCTGCTACACCTTTACCTGCCACCAGTGGATTAGGGTCTTCTATGGCAATGACAACCCGTGCCACTCCTGCATCTAGTAGCGCTTGAACGCAGGGTGGTGTTTTCCCATAATGACTGCATGGCTCCAAGGTTACGTATACAGTCGCCCCCGCTGCCTTTTCCCCAGCCATTCGTAAGGCATGAATTTCAGCGTGAGACTCACCAGCCCGCAGATGGGCTCCTAGACCAACAATGCTCCCATTTTTCACAATAACAGCACCCACTGTAGGATTAGGAGATGTCTGATGACTCGCCTCTTCTGCCAATTGAATTGCTATCTTCATAAAAGCTTGATCCAACAGCACTTGATTCTCACATTCGCTCCTTTTCCATTCTTGAAGCTCATTCATAAGCGTTCCTCCTTTCTGTGTTTTTTTGTTCTGTGTATCTTGCTTTTACTCTTGCAAACGCACCTTGGTTACTTTCATAACCTATTTTTTACAATAAAAAAATGCCCTTTTCAGTAAAAGGGCATAGAGAAATACAGCCTACCATCGGATTTTTCAAAAAACGGATACATAAAGTGTTACACCACCGCAAATAGATCATGCCTTGACTGACATATTTTGAATATATCTAAATAAACCGTCTTCTCATTTATGAAAAAACAGTCTGCGATGGCCACCACAATCTAAGTCATGTATCCTCATTGAAAAATGTGATAAGCCTTGTACCTTCTCCCATCCGGACTATACCGTCGGCCTTGGATTTTCACCAAGTCAGTCGCAAAAACGGTTTGCGAGTCGCGGGCTCAGACATAATCGTCATTACCGCCGGTCGGGAATTTCACCCTGCCCTGAAGGTGGTTATGCAATTGCCTGTAGTATAACACAAGTATCCATACATGGGAACGGCTACTTTTCTGACTTCTTGTCAAACGCTTTGTATTTTGTTGGATAATAAGCTACAGCTTGGTCTTCCTAGTAACGGGAAAAATTTTGTGTTTACACTAGAAACCTACGTCCTACTATCCTGATTGTCACTGCTTGTCCAACGTCTAATGCCGACATCCTCATCATGGAGAATACGTTCATTTATGTTGAAAAGGAGCATTAGTAATGTCTGTCTGCTAATCTTCCAAGCCGCTTTTACTTCATGCTTGTGTATCATCCCTGAAAAAGTTGGATAAGATTACCGCATGTATCATGAAACACAGCAATGGATGTCCCTTCTATATCTACAGGCTTACTCTTAAACACTACACCCAGTTTTAGCAGTCTTTCATACTCTTTGTGAATATCGTCAACAGCAAACGTCATTAAAGGAATTCCTGCCTCAAACATTTCTTTTTGAAATGTTTTCGCAGCGGGATGCCCCAGTGGTTCCAAAAGCAATTCAATTTCTTCCGGGCCTTCCGGCGAAACAACCGTTATCCATTTAAAATCTCCTACTGGAAAGTCGCTTTTTTTCACAAAGCCTAAAACCTCTGTATAAAATGAAAGAGCTCTATCCTGATCGTTGACAAATATACTTGTTAGTTTAATTTTCATTGAAATTCCCTTTCTTCTAAGATAAATTCAAGCTGAACACAGAGAATATACCAAAATGGAACGAATTTGTGCATTTATCCATCTATATTATTGATCAAACTTTCACTTCCATTCCAACTCCTTAAAAAGACCGATTGCCCTTTCCGCTTCCCTAATTTTTGCACAAGTATTTAGATATAGCCTTAGCTACATATATAATTAAATACAACTCCTTCCCCATAAGCAAAGAATGTATGTAAAAAGTCCTGAATTTAATATAGTCGTATTGACAATATAAAAATAACTATATAAAATAACCTCAAGAACACGTAGAAAGGAGCTTCACACTTTGCAAATTCCTCCAAAGGAAAAGCCAGTCTATCGATCTCCTGATGGCTTACCTACCGACATTTGTATATTTACGATTACATCGGAGCCTAGAAAAGATACCAAGCACAAATCCCTTCCCGATCGTAAGCTAAAAATATTGCTGATTCAGCGTGATCCACAAAGCGATCGCTTTCCAGGGTATTGGGCTTTTCCTGGTGGTTTTCTCAATGAACACGAAACACTTGATCAATGTGCTGAACGTGAGCTGCGTGAGGAAACACACATCTTAAATGAGAAGGTACATATTAAGCAGCTAAAAGCCTACTATACTCCAGGCCGTGATCCGGGGGGATGGATTCCAACCGTTGCCTATTATGCCCTTGTTAATGAGCAGGCATTGACTGGATTTAAGGCTGATGACGATGCTGTAGATGCGCGTTTGTTCACGGTTAGGGAAGCAATGTCCATGAATTTGGCGTTTGATCACAACGAAATCTTAAAGGATGCTCTACAAAAAATCCAAGAGATTATGGTTCAGACTAATATCGCGAAAGAATTTCTACCCGAAGAGTTTACCTTATCTGAGTTGCTTCAAGTCATTGAGACAGTCGTACCTGATTTTAAAGTAGATCGCTCTAACTTTAGCAGACGCTTGGTGTCTACCATAAATAGAAAAGGGATTATTGAAGAAGTCAGAGATGCGGAAGGTTCTGCTAAATACTCGAATAAATACTCACAAAATCCAGCCAAATTATATAAATTTACTGACTACGTGCCATTTGTGAGCATCTATTAATCCTTCTTTTTTTACTCATTTATATAGTCATATTAACTATGTTAAATCAAACAATTAAAATGGAGGTATATATTTATGAGTCAAAAAGCTATCCTGATCATCGATTACACGAATGATTTCGTTGCAACCAATGGCGCTTTGACATGCGGAGAGCCTGCCCAAAAAATCGAAAAGCGGATTGTTCATCTTACCAATCACTTTCTTCAGAATGGTGAATTTGTGGTAATAGCTGTAGATGCACACAAAGAAATTGATCCATTTCATCCTGAATCGAAGCTCTATCCGCCCCACAATATCATCGGAAGTGAAGGACGCCAATTATATGGCGAACTACATAGCCTCTATAAACAAAAGGAAGCGTCCATTTATTGGATGGATAAAACAAGATACAGTGCATTTGAAGGAACTGACTTAGCACTACAACTGCATACGCGCGGTATTCGCCAAATTCATCTTGTCGGCACATGCACGGATATATGTATTCTCCATACGGCCGTATCTGCTTGGTATCTTGGCTTCGAGGTGATTATTCATGAGGATGCAGTTGCAAGTTTCAACCCTGTAGGACACGATTGGGCATTACAGCATTTTAAAAACCAAATGGGAATACAGGTTGTTAATCATTATTGACTAATTATGTATGCTTTTCACTCAAGAATATATAACGAGGGGACTGGCCGAAAATGACAAAAACAATCTTTGATATTGTTGATCCGAAAATATATCGCTATATTCATATGTGCCTCTTCTGTAAACAACCTGCTTTTAGAATGACGTCTGAAGAAACTCCCTGCCCTCTTTGCGGAAAACAAGAATTTGAAATCCTTCCCTTTTATGATCCCTCCAGAGATTACGGTCTTGATGTGGATGAATATGCGATTACGATGATGTATGCTTTATACAAAAAAAATCTACACCGCACGATAGTTGTCTTTGATGATTTTTATCGTAAAGCTCCTTTTGTTAAGCCAAGCAGTGATTTTACTGGTGAGCTAGGGGGATACGTTGCTTTTGGGGGACTCGACCAGTTAATTGATATTGTAGAGAATTTATACTTTAATGAAAGTGACATTGAATATCTGCGGTCCAAGGGCATGTATGAGGAAGCTTTCCTGTCAGAACTTCGCTCACTACGTTTTACCGGGAGCTTGCAAGCAATGAAAGAAGGTCAAATCGTCTTTCCAAACACTCCTTACATACGAATGATTGCCCCTATCATGGAGTGTATCTGGATCGAAGCACAATTGCTTAATACAGTGAACAGTGAATCCCTGCTCATGACAAAAGCGTCTCGAATTGTGACAGCAGCAGATGGGCAAAGTGTAATTGAAATGGGAAAAAGACGTGCTCAGGGACGTGACGCATCCGTACAGGGAGCTAGATCAGCCTATATCGCTGGATTTGACTACACCTCTAATCTGAAAGCTGGGAAAAAATATGGTGTTCCTACTACAGGTACACATGCTCATTTATTTGTTCAATTTTTCCCAAATGAACTAGATGCCTTTCTCGCCTTTGCTGAGGTTTTTCCCGCTAAAAGTATTCTTCTTGTCGATACCTTTGATGTTTTAGGTTCAGGTATTCCCAATGCCATTAAAGTGGCTAAACGGATGGAGGAACATGGGCAGAAGCTTACTGGCATTCGTTTAGATAGTGGCGATTTAGCCTTCTTATCTAAACGAGCTCGAAAAATCCTAGATCATGCAGGTTTTCCCTATGTAAAAATTGCCGCTTCCAGTGACCTAGATGAGCACACGATTACCTCTCTGAAGCATCAAGGAGCTAAAATTGATATTTGGGGCATTGGAACCAAATTTATCACTGCCTATGATACTCCTGCCCTAGGTGGTGTACACAAAATTGTTGCAAGAAGAACCGAAAAGGACTGGGTGGCTCTAATTAAAGTCTCTGAAAATATAGACAAGATTATTAATCCTGGTTGTAAAAAAACCTATCGGATATACGATCAGGATGGTATGGCAAAAGGTGATTATATTTGCCTTGAGCATGAGAATATTCAAGGCCTCAAGGAGATTCAACTGAAGCATCCAGTGCATCCATTAAAAATGAAGCGTGTAAGCCATTTTACAACAGTCGAGCTATTAGTTCCTATCTTTGAAGAAGGAAAGCTGGTTTATGATAAACCATCCCTGGAAGAAATCAAGCAGTTCCATCAAGCCCAAAAGAATACATTCTGGGAGGAATATCTTCGCTTAGACAATCCAGAGGTATATCCCGTTACTTTATCTGATGAATTACGGGAGCTGAAAGATAAAATGATTAACGAAATACGCGAGCTTGCTCTCATAGAATCTTAAAGGAGGAACCCTTCATGCGATATGGTATTTACGGAAGTAGCTTTGATCCTATTACCTATTCACATCTTTTTACAGCTGCTGCTGTGGCAAAACGTAAACGTCTGGACAAAGTGTTTTTTATTCCCTGCTCTTCCCTGCGTAGAGATAAGATACTTCAGACTGAAGATCACCACCGCTTACATATGCTTCAGCTTGCTTTAGAAACGTGCAAAAACAAGAAAAATCGTTTTGGGGAACCTTTATTTGAAATCTCTACCGTTGAAATGAACGCGTTACCCGGTGAAACATATACCTTTGACACAATGAATCATTTCAAAAATCTGTATCCGCAAGATGAAATCTTTTTTATCATGGGAGCAGATCTTTTAGAAGGCATATCCTCCTGGGGGAATGCTGAAAAATTGGTGAAAAACAACAAGTTTATTGTCATGGCAAGAGAAGGCTATCATTCTGATGATTTAATCGCTAAGGACCCCTTGTTACGCAATAATGATGAAAATTTCCTGACGATGTCAAAAGGAATCAGTATGGGAATTAGCTCTAGCTACATTCGCGGTGAGCTTCGCAATGATGGTGAAGCTAGTTTTCTCCTGCCTGAGGAGGTTTTGGATTACATCAAGGAACATCAATTATATGTGAGTGAGGTCCGTTGAGATGGCAAAACAAACAGAAATGATCAAAAAGCTACATGTTCATGTAGATGCACAGCCCAAACGTGAATTTCGTGACAGGGTAGATTTTTTAAAGCAATACCTTCTTATATCTGGAGCTAATGGATACATTGTGGGAGTAAGCGGCGGAATTGATTCTACCTTAACGGGTATCATGGCCCGGGTTGCTTGCGATGAGCTTACGCATGCGACGGATAAACGATATCAATTCGCGGCTGTTCGTCTTCCCTACGGAACTCAAATAGATGAAGCTGACGCCCAGAAGGCACTTCAATTCATCAAGCCTCATCAAAATATGCTGGTTAATATCAAGCCGGCCGTTGATACTTCTCTTGAACAGCTTAAACAATCAACGGGGATTGAACTGTCAGATTTTCACAAGGGTAATGCAAAGGCAAGAGAACGCATGAAGGTTCAATATGATATAGCCGGTCACTTAGGACTATTAGTTCTTGGGACTGATCAGGCAGTCGAGGCAACTACCGGATTTTTCACTAAATATGGAGATGGAGGCGCTGACGTTGTCCCCCTTTCCGGTCTGACCAAGGGGCAAGTAAGACAAATTCTGCAGTATCTAGGAGTACCTGAAATTTTATATTTGAAAGTTCCTACAGCCGATCTTGAAGATGACCATCCTCAATTACCTGATGAAACCGCCCTTGGCTTTTCTTACGATGATTTAGATAACTATTTAACCCTGAAGCCTGTATCTGCTGAAATCGTGGAAAAAATCGAAGAAAAGTATGATAAAACCGAGCACAAGCGCCGCTTGCCAGTAACTCCATTCGATGACTGGTGGAAGTAAAAAGTCCCCTCCAAGTAGAGTGTACCACCCTCCGTCAGGTGGGAGAGCTTTTTACACTGTCTACTCGAAGGGGATAATATCATGCTTTTTCGGAGAGGCAGCTTTTTCAATCCATACATTTTCAATCTGAGCCTGCTCTCCTTATCAAGGAATTATACACCCAGCACTTGTTTGGCCATCTGCTTGTACTCTTCTAGCCCTGATTTTTCGGCAAATTCAGCAATGGCAACAGGATAACTAGCAGCTAGTTCAATAACATGATCAGCCATATTCGGCCAAACGTTTCCACCTGCTTGCTCATAGTGATAGATTAATCTTTGCAGAGCTTCTTCTCCAAAAGTCCGATAATGAGCCACAAAATCATGGGCAGGATCAGTTACCCTTGCCTCTGTCCAATCAATCAAGCCTGTTACTCGTGATGCTTCATCAACTAGGATATGTCCCGCATGCAGATCCCCATGAATGAGTACCGTTTTCGTGGGCCAAAGCGTATCATTTGCAAGCCAATTTTGCCAGCGATTCCAGAGATCATTACTTACTCCAAATGTCATTTTGATTTTATCCATCCTCGCTCTCATCGAAGCCCTTGCTTCTTCAGCAGTCTCCAGTTCTATCCCAGCCTCTCTGCAAGTGTTCGGATTAATCCGATGTAGGGAGGCGATTGCAAGGGCAAGCGTTTCATGAAAGACATCTGGTACATTTTTTTCGTCAATTTCCCAAATATATGCCTTTGCTTCTGGATCAATCGTTCCTGCTGGTACACCTTTTAACAACTGATAGGCAATCAGCTCTTCTGAGTAAATTCTCCAAATCGGTACTTGTACCGACACTCGCGATTCTATCAGGGGTAGAATCTGTCTCTCTTTTTTTGCCGAGGGTAGAACGTCTATTCGTCTTGGATACCGTAACACCCATTGTACTCCATTCAGATCGCGCACCATAACAACCTGAAAATCTATTCCAGAATCATCTCTCTTTAACGAATCCTCTTTTAGTAGCAGTCCATGCTTTTTCGCATCCGCCAGAATTTGTTCGTCTGTTTTTATCATCATATGCTACACGTCCTTTATTTTAGTATTTTTACACCCGAAACTGTGTCAAAACAAAATACACAGGCATTGCTACCTGTGCTTGAGTAACGGGAAAAGAACACCAAAAATAAGTCGGGTGCCATTTACGTTGTTCGTGTGAGACGGCGCGATACAAGAGAACATGTAAATACTTGGTGCAAGCCTACTCTTTACTAGCTATCAGGGTAGTAAAACAGCGTGCTTCTATCCCAAAATGATGATCTTACCATTACACGCGTCTCTTGGCTTACATAAATTTACGATACAAAAAAAGACAGACAGCGAATGTCCATCCCTTTTTTATATCGTTCTCATAGAGTTTTCTTATAAAAAGGCAGACTAATCCCGATTACTCTACACACAGGCAGAGCCTTTGATCACTATTAAATTAGTGGGACAAAGTAGTAAATCGGAATCTTATGTATGCCATGAGAAAACCCTCCGTTCAATAAATTTGTTTCAGAATACCATAAGTCTTAAAAAAAATACAATTTTTTCTTGCTTATACCGCTTTGTCAGCGCCTTTCACATTTAGTTGTTTTTTTGCAATTCCGAAAAGCCCTAATGAATAACGAAGCTTAGGTAGCTTCATAAAATGATCATTCACTATCTCTTGCAATAAAAAGCAGGCTTCCTGTTCCTATGATGCTTGCTCCAGCCGCACATGGACTGGATGAGTTGTAATCACTTCTCCATCATAATATAGTTCTGCTTTATATGTTCCTTCCAAGCTAAGTACCGTAGACATTTTTAACGATGTTTCCATTTCAGAGGATTGCTCATCCTTGCGTTCATGATACATTGTGATGGGACTCGAAATCCCAACATCTTTTCCATTCCGATCTTTGATTTTCAATTGAAGCTCAAAGGTTGCCTGATCAGGTAATTCTTTCAGAGCGATAAACATCTGAAAAGTATACACGCAGGGCAATGCTGGAATCGTGATGTCATGAAGGATTTGCCCTATGTCGTGTTTTTTATGTTCCTTGCTAAATTCGATGTTATCTACTACTACCAATTGACTATGCATGAAAGACAAACACCTCGCTTGTAATTTTAATACGTATGAAAGCGTACAATCGATATTTTCTTGAAAACCTCCTGGTAAGTAAGAAAAGCAGGAAAAGCTGAAATCCCTAAATCATCAGACACGATCCCCTGTTCATCAACCCGTAGCTTCGTATGTTCATTGATTTGGCGAGAAAACACCCTTGCTTTCCATTCAGGCGCCTTATAGATGATATAGATCTGATAATCAGGGAAGCGGTGGCTGATTTCCGCAAGATATTCAGCATTGCTAGGATCTGTATAAGATAGAAAGAGAAAAATACTCTTGTCATGCAGATCCGTAATCTCCTTACTGCCAGAAACATAGATTTGAAGATACCTTTTATAATAGAAGGCTTTGGTTATCTTCATTCCGATGATCAAAACAAGTATGATGCCCCCAACACTTAACACGAAACCCATCATGGCACCATCATCCTCATTTTCTTTCTCAGTTTAGATAAAATGGTCAATTCCTTGTAAATCGGTATGAAAAACGCTGCTACAATGAGACACGGCATGATCTGCTCAGGGGGATTTGGTATTGCCTCTAGCTGGTTAGCTATCCAAAAACCTCCGCTCGCTCCAAGCAATAACAAGCAATTTCGCAGGATGGCAAGTTTTATGTTTGTCTTTTTGGTACTACCCCCAAAACAGCTACAGGCAAAGCTTTTTTTCTGCTTACTTGCTCGTATGAAAAGTCCGGTAAAAAAAATCATCAGCAAGCCAGTTAGGATAAAAGCCGCATGTAAAAAAGCAAGCTGGGCAAAACAAATCGCTAAGACAAATTCCATAAGAATAACCAGATAGGAGCTGAGCATCACATATTTTCTCGATATAACATCAAAGTGTACAATCGATTGTCTGAATTCAAACATTGAAAAGCACTTTGTAATAGCGGAAACAAAGAACATGAACGCAAAACCATACGGAAGTAAGAGCAGATATGACATCATTGGAGTGTTACACTTTCTAGAATTTTATGAAAATCTTCTGCCTTGTAGATATCTCCTTTGCTAATAATCACACCCTTTGAATCAGTAAGAAGGAGGAACGGGTGATAGCTAACCTTAAAGATTTCGTTCATTTCCTGATGTTTCAGTTGAATCACGGGGAAATTCCATTCAAAATAATCTGCCATTTCTGCGTGATCCTCGATTTCTCCATCCGAAAAAAGATAAAGCTGCATATCCTGACTCTGACTTATCGATCCAAGGTGAGGTAATAAATCGATACAATAGGAGCAAAAGACGGAGACGAAAACTAAAGCAGCCCCTTTAGGCAAAAATTTCAGCTCTAGTTGTGATGAATCCCAATTTATGAAGTGAATGTGTGGAATGGGTGTACCTATTTCTAAACCGGTATCACGAACTAGTTTTTTTGACATGGTATTATGACCCCCTATTTTCGTAGACTAATTCTGAATTGTACCACTCGCTTTGACGTTCCCAGGTTCGATAGTATTCACCCTTTGCATTCATTAATTGCTGGTGAGTTCCTTGCTCGATAATACTTCCTTGCCTCATATAATAGATGCGATCTACCTTTTTCCCGATTCCAATTCGATGAGAAATGATGAAGAGTGTCTTATCCTTCGCTAGCTCTAGGATATCGTCAAATACCTTCACTTCACTGTTTGGATCTAATGCTGAAGTGGGTTCATCTAAAACCATCAGATCCAGATTGCGATATAATAATCTAGCAAGTGCGATTCTTTGCCATTGACCACCGGATAGGTCTACCGAATCCTCATGAATGTCTCCAAGCTTGGTAGACAAACCGTTTTTTAACCGATAAAAATCTTGTATATTCAGATGTTCAAGCAAATGATACAGCTCCTGATCATCTTTCCTTTCATTTCCCAAGCAGATATTATCCTGAATCGTTACCTTATATTTCATAAAATCCTGAAAGATTGCCCCACAGCTTTTCCATAAACCTGCAACATCTAATTGCTTTTGCTCCACACCATCATAAAAAATCGTATTATCCGGTGCCTGATATAAGCCTAGCAATAGCTTGATCAGCGTAGATTTTCCTGCTGCATTATCCCCAATAATAGCAATCTTCTCCCCTTTTTTTATCGAGAGATTGATCTTATGAAGTGCGGCTTCCTCCCTATTCGGATAGGTGAAGGTTAAATCGATTACCTCTATCCCCTGCTTTAGCTGAAAATCTGTTATCGCTGCTTGGTTTTCCCTCTTGCTCGGAGTAATCAAATCTAATTTCTGATACTCATCTACATAGCGCAGGTTTTCTAATAGATTTTTGCACTGGAGAAATAAAGACAGGATATTTCGTTCAGCCAACGAGGCAGCCAAAGATATTGCAACGAAATCTCCGATAGTCATCCTCTTCTCTACCACAAGGAAGACCATCATCACCATAATCATTAATCTGCTGCATACAGTTAACAAATTACTTATAAATTCTGGTCTTACATTTAATTTCGTGATTTCTATATTCATGTTCATGATGTTTGTTTTTGCATCGAGCCATTTTTCTTTAAAAAAGGAGAAAGCCTGAAATAAGAGAAACTCTTTTTGTGCCTCTTTTCGAACTAGCAGATCGCGAAAATATGTAGATAGGTTATGGGCCCGCGCCATTTGTAAATTCATAGAAACCAGCGGATCGATAACCTTAAACACAAATACACTTTTTACAAGGGAAAACCCAATAATAATAGCACCGATAAGCCAATACCCACTTACCAGCACATAAATGGAAATTCCCCCTGTCAGTAATGCTTTTACACATTGTATTCCGGATTGAAAGGTAGCTTGTATTTTCATCAGTCCAAGCGACCATACCTGTATCTTTCCTAAAAAGCTGGGATGCTCACGCTCTAGCAATTGCATACCTGCTAGCTTGTCAAATAAGATTTGTTCCCTGTAAATTCCAAATTGTTCATCACATTTCGTATTATAGAATCGCAAGAAAAGTTCAAACGTCTCCTGAAGCAGTTCAAGGAACAGCATTATTCCAATTCCAAGTAGTGCAAGATAGATTTGTGAACTGACAAGATTATCGATTGTATATTTATTCGCAACAATAATAGCGTTTGATTGTAGAGCAAGAATAATACTTAAGGAGCAGACCAAAAGCATATAGGTTTTGTTAAAATTCCAGATGATTTTACATGCATACAGAAATAATTGTTGTCTGTGTCGCATCTTTTGAAAAAATCCCAAATGCTCTCGGTTGCTCGAGCTATGTACAGAACCCTTGCCATTTAGGCTCATTTTTAAATATTCTCCAAGGAGTAATAGACATCCAGAAACGGTTCCATTCTCATCTCAAGTGACTCCACTTCATTGCGAAAACTACCGCAAGTGATAATTTGGCCTACACGATTCATAGCAATCATAGTGGGAACCAACTCTATAAATAATTTTTCCCCTATCTCTTTTAGATCCGTTAACTCGATCGGAATAGAGATTCCATACTCTTCTTTTATCTGCTCTTTATATTCCTCTGATCCATATAAGAAAATCAGATGATTAAACTTATTATATTTATCAGCGAATTCTTTTATCGCATCATATTTACAAAAATTGCATGTTTCACTCATGATGTAAATAACGGTTCCGCAAGCCTCTTTACGAACCCATGTAAAATCTATGGCCGGTCCATCTTTCATTACATTCATTTCTTCCGGAAAATAAGTCCCGATCTTTTCCAAAAAACGATTGGGGTTTTTGAAAAATTTTTTATGATTATCTGTTTCCATTCTTTTATCCTCTCCTTTACATAAAGGACTAGGAACACTCTATATGAATATAGAGTGTTCCTTTTCTTCCCTTATTAATGTGTAGAACCTAGCAGCTGCTACCCCACTCTGTTCTGCAATATACTTGAGTACCGTTCATGCAAATTGCATAAACATGTCTATACATTTTATTCTCCAAACCGTGACACTGGTAATCTGTATGCGTCCAACCTGAGATCGCATCTGGACATTGGCAAGCCATACTCTTCATCCTCCATTCAAATGTTTGAATTTTTTGAATTTAATTCATTTTGTTTTGTGGTACAGACTTCATACTCTATTCCATGGAAAAAGCGCACTAGAGATATAAAGACCTGCGAACCACTTCGAAAAATTACCAGTAATGAATACTGAGGTAAAACTATCAGGTGATTCAAAGTGGTAACTTTTACATTTTTATTATATTATATCCAATTTCATTTAAAATCACCTTCAGGGGGGATTTTTCTACTGTAGTTATACAAATCTTCTAACTAAGTCCACTCTATTATTTACTCCAACCTTATTGTATATATTTTTTACATGGGTTCGAACCGTCTCTACCGATATAAAATGATGTTTCGAAATATCTTTAATTGAAATATTTTCAAGAAGACTATGGACAATCTCGCATTCTTTCTTGGTTAACTGAAAATCTTTACATTTTTTCTCCAGTTCCTGCTCTTTGTGAGAAGTACTTACATTGTTTAATTGCCATTCTACTGTTTTTATGATGTAGCAAAAAATATTCACTATGTAGGAGATATGCTCTTCTGATTGATAGTTTAAGCTAATATATCCCTTTTTTGTATTATTAATAAAGATCGGACTTCCAAGACTGATCCATCCTGGCAGTTCATTTGGAAACATTTCATTTCCATAGCAAATTGCGGGATTTCTTGTAGAACTTGCCTCTTGGATCGTTTCCATTGAGAACGCTATCATTTTCTTCTTAAAAGAGTCATCCAGCTCCTCATTCATCGTCTTTCCATCTGAGCACATGAAATCTATGCTGTTCGCATCCTTGTTGGTAACAATGAAGAAATGAGGATTATGAAAAAAAGGCTGAACAAAGTGAATTTCTTCTTTAAGATACGCTAGCAAATGGTTAATTGTCACTATCGGTATCTCTGTGTGCTGTTGCAACGATAACACCTCACTAATATTTATGTTTTAATAAAACCTAACATATATTGTAAATTAAAACAAAAATATATAACAGATGTCGACTGAAAATTATATTTTTTCAAAAATTAAACATTTTTATTACACGCATAAAATTGTATTTAAGTTATCAACTAAATGTAGGATATCCAGTCGTACAATTCCGCTACCCTTGCTATATATCATTACTTTCACGAATTCCTAAAAATAAAAAAACCTTTTTGTTGCATGTCTATCCAAAGAGAGAAGACAACAAAAGGTGAGGTTACTATCTTATCATTCTTTGTATAGGTGCCGATATCTATAAATTTATCTAATTTGTATGTAAACTTTTTCTTCATGGGCTTCTCCTTTCATGGACGTATCCCTACCACCAAAAAAAGGAACCGTCCAGGTCCCTTTGGATGTCAGGCTACTTCTCGTCTTCCTCCTCTTCAAGTAAATCCTCTTCAGTAATAAATACGATCTGTACCGCTATTACTTTTCCTTCAGCATTTTTCGCGATAAATGCCTCATAGCCACCGTCGCCAAATCCTGAGCTAGATACGACACCACCATTAATCACTCCAGCTTGGAGTTCACTCAATGTCTGGTCGCAACAGGAAGAATACCATCTTTGCTCAGGCATGAATTTCGTTTCTCCAATTACAGACTCATCCACTCGATAGATTTGACGCTCAAAGATTCCCGCTTGACCACTGTCTACTCCTACAATAAAGTTACATACTTCCCAATTCGTCACCTGTTCAAGGTCAATTGACGCGTGATAAGCACATACTAAGGCACATCGCTCTCCCCAATCTCCTGTGTCTATTCGATCAATGACGCCAATCCACGTACCTACTACCGCTTCCTCTACAACTCCTGAAATGCCTTGTTCATAATTATAGCAAGGATCTGATACCACTAATGCCCCAGATGCAACTTGAAATGTCCCTAGATTAATCATTCCTCGTTTCCTCCTCAAAGTGATCAACATATACTAGTAAAAAAGAAGAGATTCCCAAACAGGTTGAGAAAAAAATGATACGATCAGCATAAAAATGAATTCAGATTTCCTGTTATTCATTATACAGGTTCTTTTTTCTTACAACATGAACCATTCGGTATATTTCAGCCTTTCTTAACATAGTGACAAGATACTTGAAACAGCCCCAGCTTCCAACAGCTAGTAGTAATAAAATCCCACCAAACATTACTGCATTAAAAAAACTAGATAGCAGTGATACCTGACCAAACTTCCAAAGGCTTATATGTATGTCAATCCCCGCTATATACAGCACTCCGCCAATCACTGAGACAAAGCAGCAAATGTACATTCCTAAAGAGAAGACAGCAAGTACTGGCACTGCAACCAGACCCACTACACCTCTGCATAAATAATGAAAGGTCATAAAACCCACTAATTGTTATGTAGCAAAAAGAAACCAAGCGCCCTTATTCGTGAGACGCCTGGTTGATAGTCATTTCTATTCTGCTATCAATTCTTTTTTGTTCTATTCTACACACACTTTGCTACACGTAGGACAAATTCTTCTAAATACTTCTCGTCTGTTTCGTCAAAACGATCTGTAATCGGGCTATCGATATCGAGTACCCCAAAGATTTCTTCCCCTTTAAAAATAGGAATAACAATTTCAGAGCGAGATGCCGCATCGCAAGCAATATGGCCAGGGTAAGCGTGGACATCTGCTACTCTCATCGTGCATCGTTTCGAAACTGCTGCTCCGCACACACCCCTCCCTGTTGGAATACGTGTGCAAGCCGGCAGTCCTTGGAATGGACCAAGAGTTAGTGAATCTTGCTCCTTGTCATATAGGTAGAACCCTACCCAGTTTACTTCCGTCAAAAATTGATTTAATAAAGCAGTTGCATTACTCAGATTAGCGAGCACATTGGGTTCCCCATCTACTAATGCATCTAGCTGTTTTATAAGAAGCTCATAATTCTCTTGTTTATTGCCTGTATATCCCTCTGCTTGAAACATGGATGCGGTCACCTCACGATTTTAATAGCGAAATGAGATTGTCAGTTAGTACTCTCTCTTTTTCCTATTATAACGCTTTATCCTCCCATTAGAATTGAAATTGTATATCTTCTTACACTTTTATCTACTGATACACGATCTGCTTATCCCCAGCTATTATGATTAGCGAACCGGCTTTTATGAGTTTACCTTTGTGAGTGAAATCCTGCTTTGAAATGTTAGCCATAACCTTCAAATCAGCTCCGTAAGCTGTCATTTGAACTTGACGATCCGGGGACAAAATTTGATAGTCTGTCATTTGCGAGTAACTGCTTTTTCATTGCAGAATAAGTAGACCCTGACAGGAGAATGTCAGGGTCTTGTGTGTTCCTGCTATTGCAGAAAACGGGTGCTTCATTCAGATTGGAATGCTTCATCCAAATATCTGCGCTGCAATTCCGAATAATGTTTTGTTACGAGCAGGTAAATGATTTGCTTTTGTAATCATGATAGGTGGCTGATTCGCCTTTACAAACCCGCATGCTTCAAGATAAGACATAAACGACTCATTGTCTGAGGGTACGTCAATTCTTACCTTACCTGAATGTTGCTTAGCTAATTGATTCACTATTGCGAATGCTATATCAGCATTCGGAGCGACGATAGGGCCTACTATGAGATTAATGGGCCCAAGTATAGATAAACCATAGCCTACTACCTGACCGTCAGGACTTTTCACAAGCACTGCCTCTTTTGCCTGATTATATCTATGGCGAAGAAAAGCTCCTCTCTCTACACCAAAGGCATCTTTATCTATTTTTATGACCTGTGGGAAATCTTCTATATGCATCGGCTGTATATGAGCTACTATATTCCTACTTGAAGGGGTAAAACGATAGGTTGAACAAAGATATTTATGAACACAGTCTGTAGAATGAAAGCCCATCCTTTCATACATGGGTTTCCCATCCTCTGTAGCAATAAGCATAGCTGGCATATGATCAGGAATCGATTCTAAACATTTTTGTGTAGCTTTTCTTCCTAAGCCCAGTCCTCGATATTCCTGACTTACAATGACCATGCCAATAGAGGCTAGTTTCACTCCGTATGGAATAATGGCTGCACTTGAGACAATTCTCCCGTCTTTGTTTTTATGTCCATAGACGTTGCCAGATAACATAATGGTGTTGATTTCATTTTGGTCATAATCCCAACCTACCGAAGACGAGAGCTCTACTAATCCTGGAATATCAGACTCTTCAAATTTTGTTATCGGGGATATTACATTTTCTAGCCCATTCATAGGGTCAGTCACCTACTTTGCTTTATGATCAGTCAAATATGTATGCAACTTGGAACAAATTCGGCTAAAGGCTTCGATTTCTTCTTTTGAAAGTGCTTTTCCGATTAATTGAAGGATTTCCTTGCGTGAGTTTTCTGCTTTCCTGAGAAAATCCACTCCCGCTTCTGTCAAGACAATATGATAATACCGCCTATCTGCTTGACTGCGTTGTTGTTCAATCAATCCTTTCTGCAAAAGTTTTTTGGTTAATTTTGAGATACCTGATACCGTTATCCCTAGTGCACTTGCCAGTTCATTTGTTGTTTTTGGACCTTGAGTTTGGACAAGCTCTAAAACATTGTACTGAGCAGACGTAATTCCCTCGATATTAAATTTATTATGACGGCTTACTATTTCACATTGAAACGGAATAAAGCTGTCTTCCAATGAATTTGTCAAAAAAGCACCTTCCTTCAAAGCTCTATAAATATGGTTTGATAACAGAATTCGGATTGCCCTTCAGTTGTTGAGGAGTTCCTTGAGCGATTACGCGCCCCCCGTCTTCCCCACCGCCTGGCCCCATCTCAATAATCCAATCAGCCTGACGGATCAAGCTCAAATGATGTTCGATCACAACAACACTGTTTCCTCTATCGACCAATTCATGGAGAACCTGAATGAGTTTATCCGTATCTCTTTCATGTAATCCCACTGAAGGCTCGTCTAAAATATACAGTGTGTTTCGTCCAGCAGCAGTAGCTAGCTCCGAGGCCAATTTGATTCTTTGTGCCTCTCCACCAGACAAGGTATTCGCTGGTTGACCCAATTTTATATATCCTAAGCCAATTTTATCTAAGTAGACAAGCTTTTGTTTGATTTTATCCATCTTCGAAAATAAAGCTAGTGCTTGCTTGACAGTCATCTCTAATACATCAGCAATGTTATATCCATCTATTTTTACTTGCAGTACTTTTTCATTATAACGCTTTCCCTCACAAGTAGGACAAACCAGATAGCGTGGGGACATAAAATGCATTTGTAGCTTTATTTTTCCTGTGCCTTTACAGTGTTCGCATCTACCTCCTGCCACATTAAAGGAAAAATCAGATGCTGTCATTTTTATACCCTGTTTGTGTGCTGTTTCTTTATAAGCCTGACGAATATCATCGAACACCTTGGTATAGGTAGCCGCATTAGAACGTTCGATTCTGCCCATTGAGGATTGATCGACTACTACTATTCGATTGATTTTTTCTCTCCCTTCCATGTTACGATCCCACTTCTTTAGCAGCTCATTAAAGATTAACGTTGACTTTCCAGAGCCTGAAACACCGACAATAGCCGTCATCACATGTAATGGGATATGCACGTCCACATTCTTTAAATTATGGCTATTCGCTTGTTTGATTGGTAAGCCAGCCTGACATCTCCGCGTTGTTTGCCTGATCGCTTCTCTATTCTGTCTCAAACATTTACCTGTTACGGAGTTTCCTTTATTTTGTAACTCATCAGGTGTTCCTTGTACAACTAGAAAACCGCCTTCACTTCCCGCCTCAGTACCGATATCTACAACGTAATCTGCGTGCTTGACGAGCTCTAAATCATGCTCAATCACAATCACTGTATTGCCAAGATCACGGAGTAATTGCAAGGAGGTGATCAATTTATCGGTATCTTGCGGATGTAGTCCTGTAGTCGGCTCGTCCAGCACGCAGACCATGCCAGTTAAATTAGAGTTTAACAGAGCTGACAGTCGTAATCTCTGTGTCTCACCACCTGATAGCGTCGTAAAAGTTCGATCGAGAGATAAATATCCTAATCCAACTTTACAAAGACTCTCGACTCTCTCCTTCAGATCTGCCAAAATAGGACGAACGGCTTCATAATTGGAGATAGACAAATGATTTTTCAAAGCATCAATCCATTCGTTCAGCGTTTCGATTGATTTTGAAAAGAGCTGGTGGATAGGTGTGTTGTTCACTTTTACTTCTAGGCTAGCTTTCTTCAATCGAGTCCCTTGGCATTCGGGGCAGACTGCATGTTGTAGGAACGGCATGTACTCTTCTCTTTCAACGCTTTCATCTTGCTGTGATTCTTCAAAATAACGCCTCATCAGACTATTAACAGCACCCTCGTATTTTCCTTCTTTCATATCTTTAGGTGCTGGTTTATCTGGTTTCAAGGCTCTGATTCGCTCATCCTCCGTACCATAGAAAAGCAGTGTTTTCATGATCTCATCAAGCTCACCGATCGGAGTATGTAAATCCTCCTCTCGAAAAGGAATCTCATAGTAATTGGCCGCCCGGACAAGCAAAGGACCGAAATGCCAAACAAAGCCTTTCTTCCAAACCTTAATCCCGCCTTCTTTAATAGAAAGAGAAGCATCAAGAATCGTTTCAAAATTTGGTTCGACGATTTTCCCTAAGCCGAAGCATTTTGAACAAGCCCCTGCTAAGGTGTTAAAAGAAAAGTGGGCCATTGTAATATTTTCTACAGGCCTACGACAAAAAGGACAAGCATACACCTCCAAGACCTCATGACCGTTTTTAATTGTATGAACGGGAGACGAGCGCAAAATTGAATATTCTATTGTTTTGGCACAATGCGGACATGCCCTCTCTCCTATTGCTGTATACAGAAGCCGGAGGTATGTATAAATTTCACTGTAGGTTCCGACCGTTGACCGGGGATTTTTATTAAATTGCTGCTGACTCACACTAATAATGGGAGATAATCCATAAATTTCGTCATAATCAGGTCTCTGTACATGATCCGGTACTCTACCAGTTGCACCAATAAACTTTCGCTCTCCCTCCTGACACAAAATATCAAACAGTAAGGTAGATTTACCTGATCCAGATACACCTGTTACCACTGATAACTTATTTCTTGGAAATTTGACGCTAATATTCTTTAAATTATTTTGTCTGGCTCCCCGAATTTCAATCCAATCCCGTTTGTTGTTCATATGATCACCACACTTGAGTTAGTTAATAGTTGACACACTCAATTATATGGATCGAATTCCATGTTGTAAAGTCTCCTCACTGCTAGATAAACATGAAAACCCCTTACAGCCACATTGTTCGATATCCATAGAAAGGATATCAATGCTTACTGTAAGGGGTGCATAATTATAAATATAATTGCTTCTTACTGCTTTATAATCCTACTTATTTACCGATACGGTATATGGGATTACCTCATCTTCATATTTATAGACATATAGATAGTATAGACCAGGTTCGGCTGTATAAGTAGCGCTCATTCTTCCCTTGTCAAGCTCTACTGGATACGAAACGGGGTTCTTCAAATCATCCTCATGGTAGAGCAACCAGTTAATTCCCTCTTTTTTCGTATGCTTCAGAATAATTTCTAAATCACTCTCTTTTTTCAGTTCAAAACGGTAGACATCTGCATTGTCGTCCTCATCTAGTATTCCTTTAACAGGTTCACCTAGCGGCAATGGACCATTCGCATCTTCGAATCGATTGTTAGGCTCACTTTCTGCAAAATCCTTCGAGCCACCAGCCAGACTTACTTGATACTTGTAGGAAACGGGCTCCTGTGTTGTTAAATACACTTTAAGATAATATCGTCCTGGTTTTGCTTCAAGAGTCGTCATTAACTGATCGCCTTCGATTTGATTTGGATAGGCAATATAATTTTTCAGATCATCCTCGTGGAATAATTTCCACGCCACTCCTTGTCCATTCTTTACTTCTACTGAAACATCAATGTTATCAGTTTTTTTCACATCAAAATAGAATACATCATTTTGTTTCTTTTGGTTCAGCTCAGCCTTCAATTGTTTACCAAATGCTTCTAGCTTGCTGGCATTTTCGAAAGAATCATTAGAGTTATCTGACGGTTTATTCGCTTTTTCACTAATGGTTACTGTTGTCTTTTTGGTCACTTTTTGTTTAGCATCATCGGTTACCTGCAAGCTTATCTCGTAGGTTCCTGCTTCAGCATACACGTGTGTTGGATTCTCTTCTTGGCTTGTCTGACCATCGCCAAAATCCCATTGGTAAGACATAATCTTTCCGTCTTTATCGCGTGTTCCTTTGCTACTAAACGAAACCGACTCAGCTACAACTCCTGTATACGGACCATTTATTTCTACTTCAGGGGCTAGGTTCCCGCTATCGCTACCTTTTGGCAATTTGCCGTGGAACACTACATCATAGGAGAATCTTCCATCCTTCGTTATCTTATAATTCACAAAGTAAGCGGTTACGGTTTGATAACCATTCCATGACTTATTACTTAACTCTTTCAAGAAGTCATCTGTTACTTGATTCATTTTTTTCCAGTCTTGCTCTTCTCCTGCTGATCTGTCGCCAATATAGGTTCCGTGTAAGGTGAAGGTATTGAAAAATTCTGATTCGTGCTCTGCGGTCTCTATGTCACGCAAGCCTGTAACTTCAGAAATTTCCGCATAAATTTCTTCCTTCTGCTTTGGCTCCACATCCTTTAGATAATCATCCGATACCAGTGGCACATCCCAATCTTCATAATTTTGCACCAGCTCATCAATCGTCTGTTGATATGCGTCATTTACCCACTTGTCCCTACTCAACTGCTCAATATATCGATCAAATTGGGCCACGTCGTTTTTCATAATCGCATTATGAATGCGGTCCATCATTGGAAAATCGTTTTGGAACAAATGATACTGCATGGCAAATCCATAATTATAAAAATTCCAGGAACCATATTGAGCATGCAGGGTATCTGATACAGACATACGGCTAGCTCGATCATCATATCTTATGTTACCTACAACAGATTTGCGTGGATGAATGCCATCTGTTCTGGTAGCACCGGCAAAAAATTCTGCCCCACCTTCTTCAAACCAAGGCAAGCGTCCATTTTGATACATCTCTCCTCGACCGAATAATCCTGGAACCACATATCGACCTTGTAAGTAATGGGTAAACTCATGACGGAACAATTCCTCCAGTGAATAAATGCTTTGCTCTGGGGTTCTGTCATAGGTAAAGAATGTCCCATCCCCTTCAATGTAAATTCCACCATTTTCCGTTTCATAACCGTATAAAGATTTGTTCATTCTGTACTCATCAGGGCTATTGTAGATGACCACAGTTAGCACATCATCAGGATTACCCTTTTCTAGCTCCTGGTCATTACCTACGACACGGTGAAATTGAGCTTTTACTTCTTTCGCAGCCCAATAAAGTCGCTGTAGCTGTTCCTCCGTTAGCTGATCCCCTGTACGGAAGATAAATTTTCCTCCATCAAATTCATAGCGATTTGGCAGATATTCCTTTTTTCCTTCTTCTTTTAATTGCTTCAGATCAATTTGGTTACCATAGTAATCCTTTTCATCATAGTGATAAGAAATCTGCTCTGCTGCCACAAAATACAATTCGCTAAGCTTTGGATACAAATGCATTGCTTCCGTCAAAATTTTATTACCTTTCTCCGGGGTACTATGATAATGCCCTAAAGAACCGGTGTAATACAAACCGTTGCTCACTAGCCACGAAAGATCACTAGATGCCCGATCCTTGTGGGCGATGCGGAACATTTGTTCCAAGTAATTATCAATACTACCATTGAACGCTTTTTGATCCTCTGGTTCACGCACTTGCCACATGAGCACGTATCCAATTCCTTGAATTACAGAATAAAAGGAACTGCTCATCTCTCGATCTTTTCCATACTCATCAAAATGATCAATAAAGTCTGAAACTAGTCCAGTCATCTTTGTTATGATCTCAACATCTACCGTAGTGTTTGAGATAAGTTTCCCCGTAGCACCGATAACTTCCTGTTGTGTATTATTTCCCCATGCAAAATACTTGTTTGCCATGATGGCTTTAACAGCAGGTAGTACCTTTTCCTTATAATCTGACTGATCAAGGTATTTTAACTCTTTATGGTAGTAGCCCAGATAATAACCTGAACGTAAAACCTCTACCAATGTCGAAATTCCGCGTGCATCCTGATCAGTGAAGGATCTGCCACTGTCCTGAAGGGCATTGATAACGGCCTGGACACGATCGCGGTCTGAATAGAATTCAACTGAATCTGAATTAAATTTGAATAAATCAGGGATATTCTTCCATTCTATCTTACGTAGAACTTCTACTAGCTCGTCATAGCTAAGTCGATTTAAGTCCGACATACTGTACGTTTGTTGTTCAGCATGAGTTGCTTGAAGGGCTTGTCGCTTAGCTCGCTTGCTTTTTTTCTCTAGCTGGGAAAAAGTTTCAGTACGGAGCTCCTCTTCTCCCAGTGGAGTCACCTCAGCTCCGAGTACCCCTGCACCTGTTTTGAACTGAGGTAAAGGAGGCTGCTTACTTAGTGAAAATACGGATTTGTTTACTGTGTTTGTTGCTGCATTGGCAGGTGTAGGTAGCCATAATGCACCATTGGAGAGTAAAACTGCACTTGCCGTCATCATACTTAGCCACTTGTAATTCATTTTTTTAATCGACTCCTTTTTTAAATTGGAATTTTATTTCCATACAATAGTATCGGCTAAAAATCCAAAATTGGAAATATTCCCTAATGCCTATTTTTATCTAAATTGTGTCGAAATATAGAATATTGTTAACCAAATGATTGTTTTGTATAAAATGTTTATTGAAAATTCGAAAAATAAACTATATTTTATTTTTGATTTCTTGCTACCTATGTTAATAAAAAATTGCTCTCATATTCTTCAAGACACGATGACAATCCTATCGTTTTCAAATTGGATGAAAGACAACTTACTTTTAATGGAAACTACCCCTGCTACAACTCAATTTGGAAAACTATTTAAGAAAGTTTCGAGCCGCACTCCAATTGATTATTCATTTTTACACAAAAAAATAGCCTCCCTAACAGGACGCTACATGCTACTAATCGTTTGGATTTTTCAGTAAGGAGCAAATCCCTTCTGACTTACAAATACCTGATCAGTGGGAAAAACACGTGTAAATCGCTCATACACCAATTGATAGGCAGAGGGATGATACCATTCGACTGCATTTAGCTTATGATAGAACGAGTCGATCCCCAGATTCCTAGTTCGTCTTCCTCCACTACCGTCCCCCATAAAATAATCATCAATACAGATGCGATCAACTAGCGTTCGTAGCTTATCAGGGAATTCTTCACTGCTGGGCAATAGTGGAGCGATGGTTGCCTGGGTGGGTACACCTGCATCTGCTAAACGCTGAAGTGCCTCTAATCTGGCAGGAATAGGCGGTGCATGAGGTGTAAAATGCTTCCGGATATCCTCTCGATCCGTCTCTATGGTCATGCTTACTCGAACCTTCTTCTCCAAGCGTAATAATAAATCAATGTCTCGACTAACAAGAGGACTACGGGTCTGGATAAATAAAAAATCAGGAGGGTTCTCCAGCATGACCTCCAAAAGAGATCTTGTCACCTTTTCCTTATGTTCAATTGGTTGGTAAGGATCTGTGCTTGATGACATGAATATTGTTACCTTCCCTTTGCTTTTTTCCCTTCTGAGCTCCTTACGTAATACATTTGCCGCTTCCCGTTTGATGTCCACCCAGGTTCCCCACTCCTCCCTACGAAAAATCGATACAGGCATTTGTCGTACATAGCAATAGGAACATCCAAAGGAACAACCCGTATAAGGATTCAACGAATGAGTGTAATCGGAAAGAAAGCCTGTCCCTTTATTTAGCAGTGTTTTGGGATATTTATAAAAAAACTCACTCTTCATCTCAGTCGCACCTTTGCTGCATATTCGTTTGTTTTAGGTATATTTGTCAGGCGTAGATCACTTTGCATCATGAAAAATAATACCAAGCGTATATCTTGTACCAGAAGTAATCGTGCTGACACCATGCTTTATCTTGGTCCTATAATACCCGCGTGAACCTAGTACAGGCCGATTGTTAGTAGGAAAAATGAGTCCTGATCCTTGTTCTAAGGTTATCACATGCCCTCGGCTTTGCGCCCTTGGCCGTTGTTCCAGCAACAAAAACTCACCGCCTGTATAATCTATCTCTTTTTGAGAGAGGGCGAATACTACTTGAAATGGAAAGTAGACATCTCCATACAAGTCCTGATGCAGACAATTATACCCTCCAGCTTCGTATTTAAGGAGTAAGGGTGTTGATCTTGTCTGCCCCTGCTGATGGCATTCCGTAAGAAATTCTGAGAGCAAAGGTGGGTAACATGCCTCATCATCAAGCTGCTTCAGCCATCGGTTAGCCGTTTTAGCCAATTCAGGATAGAAGCCTTCACGAAGCTGTTGCAACATAGTAGGAAGGGGAGCTTGATAATATTTATACTCCCCGATGCCGAATCGAAATCTAGCCATATCAATCGTGTTCCGAAAATACTCTTCTTTTTCATACGTGTTTATTATTTCGTTACATTCCTTCTTCGTTAAGAATGCTGGAATTGTAGCATAGCCCTGCTCATCCATCGTCTGTTGCACTGTATTCCAATCTATGGTGGCACTCCGTTCTGAGAGGCAATCAGGCATATAGCTTACTCCCCTCTACCAAACTATTTTCATTTTCGAAGCGCAGAAGCTTGGTTTTCATTTCCAATCCACCCCGGTAGCCCGTTAGTGAACCATTTTTCCCAATCACCCGATGGCAGGGAACCGTAATTAAAACGGGATTAGCACCAATTGCTGTTCCAACAGCACGTACCGCATTTGGTTTTTGTATTTGAAGCGCAATATCAGAGTAGGAACGGGTTTGCCCATATGGTATTTCACAAAGAGCATTCCACACCGCGAGCTGAAATGGAGTACCATATAAATCAAAGTCGATAGAGAAGTCTTTACGTGTGCCTTGAAAATACGCAACCAATTCTGCTGCATAGCCTTGTAATTTTTCATGATCCTGCACCAATTCACCTTTCGGAAACCGATTCCTTACCCAATTTTCCAATTCCTCAAAAGGATGATTTTGCGAACCTACATAACAAAGTCCCGCCGCTGTAGCAGCAATATATAGGTTCCAATCCGAATGAACCAGCCTTGAATAATAAATGATCTGTTTACTTTTTGCTGTCACTATGCAACACCTCCATGTCTTGTGTATTCTTAGTTAACTGACGAAATTTTTTAGGCGTCTGTCCTGTTGTTTTCTTAAACAAAGTGATGAAGTACGGTGTGTTGGGCATCCCCACAGTCATTGCGATGTCGGTAATCGTCATATCAGATTGAATGAGATAATCCATGGCTTTCTTTATTCTCGTCTGTTGAATATATTCAATTGGGGTCATTCCCTTAATGCGTTTAAAAGTTCGATGCATATGATAAGGACTTCCATGGCATATATCTGCTAAAAGCTCTAGCGTTAATTCTTCACTGTAATTTTTTTTGATATAATCCGTAATCTGTGCCACCCATTCAACATCAGGCAAACGTTGTCCTGTTGGCTTGCATCGCTTACAAGGTCGGAAATTTTCTGACAGCGCCTCTTCTGCGCTACAAAATATTCGAACATTTTCCTTTTTAGGCTCTCTAGACCTGCAAGAAGGT
This sequence comes from Brevibacillus sp. 7WMA2, assembly GCF_010748895.1. Taxonomy (NCBI): domain Bacteria; kingdom Bacillati; phylum Bacillota; class Bacilli; order Caryophanales; family Paenibacillaceae; genus Brevibacillus; species Brevibacillus sp. 7WMA2. The sequence goes on along the minus strand of NZ_CP048799.1, from coordinate 882,659 downwards.
CTGCAAAAGATACCTGTAGTTTTCACCGCATAAAAAAATGTATCATTGTACGATGCATCGTTAGTAATGATTGCTTGCCACTTTTCATCGGTTAGATAATTATTCTTCTCTCCTTGCCTTTGGATATCTCTCATCTGGTTCACCTCCATCCACAGTATACCCTCCAGAACGAACCTATGTACGATTTTATGATTGGAATAGCAAGATAGTGAAATTTTATAGAGGCCTTTTATGTTACAACTAGTAGTGTGCTTGTTTGCATGGAATGGAGGATTTTTATGGAAAAAACAACAAGGTATCCGAAGTGGGATGCTCCTTATTTCACTGGTAAAAAAATAGAGAAGATATATTGTTTCCCATGGTGTACGGAAAAGTTTCATCCAGAAAACACGATTCAATTTCAGTCGCGGGCGAATGCTGAACAGGCAGGATACCGGCCTTGTAGAAAATGCTGTTCCACTCTTCCTATAGACGCTTGGACGGATAAACAGAGTGAGCTAACACTGGTCGTGCCAAAGGAATTCAGCTTTAACGAAAATATGAAATATTTGTCCAAAGAGCCTAATGAATGCTTATTTTATTGTAAAAACCACCGAATTTACAGAGCTATTCCTATTGAAGCCGAAACACCTGTAGTAGAAATACGTTCGGATCAGGATAACATGCTACACATTCGTTTTCTAGGAACTACAATACCATCCTGCAAATGGATACGAGCCGAGGTCGCCCGTTATGTAAGAGATTGGTTTGATTTGGATACAGACTTGCGCCCTTTTTACGATTTGGCTAAATCAGATGCATTGCTACAAAGAGCAGTTACTACTTTTAGTGGTCTCCGAAACATTGGAATTCCTGATCTGTTCGAAGCAATCTGCTGGGGAATTATCGGGCAGCAAATCAATCTACCCTTCGCTTATACGCTGAAAAGACGACTGGTGGAGGCCTTTGGCCGAAGCATTGAATGTGATGGTGAAACGTATTGGATATTCCCCTCCCCGTGTGAGATCGCCGCTCTGACAATAGAAGACTTGAAGGGATTACAAATGACAGGGAAAAAATGTGAGTATTTAATTGGTGTAGCTCAGCTTATGGTGGAAGGTAACATAACCAAAGAGCAATTAGGGAACTGCGGAGATTATAAAAAAGCGGAAAACATGCTTGTCAAAATCCGTGGCATTGGACCATGGACTGCTAATTACGTTTTAATGCGTTGCCTGAGGATGCCCTCCGCTTTTCCAATAGATGATGTAGGTTTACACAATGCGATTAAATATCTTCAGGGCACCCCACAAAAGCCCACGAAAGCAGAAATTGTAAAGCTTTCTGCGACATGGACAAATTGGGAAGCCTATGCCACCTTTTATTTGTGGAGATTTCTCTATTAGCCTAGCTGTAGAGCCGTATCAGATGAACTGTTCATCAGTGTTATAGCTTAGTGGAGTCAAAAATGGAGGTATTCAGGAATTTGCCCCTACAGAGAACAGCTTTTCTTTTTTATTCACAAAAACACGAAGCCAGTATTCCCTATCGGGATACCGGCCTTTTCCTTGTATTGCTCTATTTATTTATTTTTCGTTTCGATAAGTTGGAGAAGCTAATTGGTCTTAGCTGTTTCCCTACGCCCACCCAAGGATAGGATGGCAATGGTAATAAGAATACACAGGGTACCCAACCAATCCGTTAAACCAAAGGGTATCTGTAGCCAAATCACTGATAGGACGGCGGCAGAAACAGGCTCGACACAAGCTAATAAACTAGTTTCGGGGGCACTAAGGTACTTAAGACTTTCCAAATAACAGTAAAAGGCAATCAGTGTTCCAAATAGTACAATAAACATTACGGCTAAAGTGGAAGACATCGACCATTGTCCCTCCAGCCTCCAAGGGGGATGAACAAAACTAAAGCCGATACCTCCGATTAGCATCGCCCAGCCTACAACGATAGCTGCTCCCCATTTAGCAAGAAGCTTGTGTGGATGTAATGTATAGAAAGCCAATGCTACCGCCGAGGCTAGCCCCCAGAATAATGCTAAGCCAGAAATAGAGAGGCTATTGATGCTTCCATGTGTAACCAGTAAGAACGTTCCTAAGAGAGCTAGAACGACAGCTAGTAATTCTTTTAACATGGGTAGCCTTTTTAGACGAATCGCCACATAGCATGTAATTAGCACAGGGGCCAAATATTGAAGAATAGTAGCTGTCGCTGCATTTCCATGCTTAATAGCTGCAAAATAAGTATATTGAACAGCCAACATTCCTAAAATACCAAACAAGATAAGGCTGAGTCGCTCTTTGGTGTTTTTCCATATGCCCCAGATATTTTGTTTCTCTTTTCTATAGGCAACTGCTAATAGAATAATACCCGACAGTAAAAGACGTATAACGACTAACCACTCAGGACTGAAGCCTTGTTGCTGAAACAAATATTGAGCAACAGTCCCAGATATTCCCCACAGCATAGCCCCTGTTAGTACGAGGGTAACTCCGAATTTTCTCGACATTACAATCTGTTCCGTTTTCATATGGTCTCCTCACTGATCTGTTCATCTTCAAGATTGTTTATATCATTACATCAGCTGATATACTTCTTTCATAGGACGCAGCCAATTTTGTTCCATAATCTCTGCAGCTAGTTTTCCATTTTTCTGGACAAAGGCTTGCACGATTCTCTCATGTTCATCAATAGACTCTTCCTTAGGAATGTGCTGTTGTTTAAAAAAGATATATTCTAAGCGTTGAATATGTAGCTGCAGAACAGATGTAAAATTTATGATATAGGGATTGTCCACAATTTCTAAAATAAATGTATGAAATTGACTATCCATTTCTACAATTTTTGGTATATCTTTATCGTAGATTGCCTGTTTATAGCTGGCATTGATCTCGTTTAATGTAGCAATTTGCTCTTCTGTAATTGCAGTCGCAGCTAATTGGGCCGCTAATGCTTGAAGTGAAGCAAGCGGTACATACATTGTCTGTACATCTTCCTTTGAAACAGTAGTAACTCTTGTATCCCGTCCTCGATATGTTTCAATAAAGCCTTGAACCTCTAGTAGCTGAAAGGCTTCCCTCACAGGAGTCCTGCTCACACCGATCGCCTCTGCAATTTCAGCATCATATAGCTTCTCCCCTGGCTCTAAGGTTCCATCGATAATCCAGCTTTGTAGCTGACGAAAAGCTTTTTCTTTCGCAGTTAATCGAATAGAAGAAGTGTAATTCTTAGGAATTGGCATAGTAACCCCTCTTTATAAAATCATTTAGGTTTTATTTAAATTATCAGAAATATATTTCATATATATACTATAATTTATAACATTTTATCTATAAGGTCAAACGAATTGCTGGTTTTCTATACATTTCTAAAGTAGCATAGGCCTTTTAGATATCATTTTACACAAAGAAGCTAGTATCCTATATGCTAAAAGGATTACTAGCTTCTTATGGTTAATCTATTTACATCTTGTAAGAAATTGATGTGGTCACAATTGTAGCTTACCAGCCCCTTTGATACTGTCTAGGTGCCTCAATCTCTACTTGTAATTCATCTGCCGCACCTCTAGCCCAATATGGATTTCGCAACAGCTCGCGGCCTAAGATGATTATATCTGCACGATTATTTTGTAAAATCTCCTCAGCCTGTAACGGAGAGGTAATTAACCCTACAGCACCAGTGGGGATGTTCGCTTCTTCTTTGATCTGTTCTGATAATTTTACTTGATAGCCTGGATACACATTAATAGCTGCCCGTACAAGTGCACCAGAGCTAACATCAATGAGATCCACGCCCTGCTCTTTCATCCAAGCTGCGAATTGTACGTGATCCTCGATGGTTAAGCCTCCTTCTGTATAATCGGTAGCGGAAACACGCACCATCAATGGCCCTTCCCAAACACTTTTCACCTCTGCTATTACTTCGGATAACATGCGGTATCTATTTTCCTGAGAGCCCCCGTATTCGTCTGTTCGTTGATTAGAGAGCGGGGATAAAAATTCATGTAATAAATACCCGTGAGCCGCATGAATTTCAAGAACATCAAAGCCCGCTTGTTTAGCTCTCACCGCACCTTGCTTAAATGCTTCTATTGTCTGTTTGATTTTTTCAACTGACATTTCTTCTGGAACACGGCTGCTCTCATCAAATGCAATCGCAGATGGTCCATAGATGGAACCAGGAACCTCTGCTTTACGCCCAGCATGGGCTAATTGAATTCCCATTTTAGCTCCGTACTGATGTGCTTGCTCGACAATTTTATGTAATCCGGCTATGTGGTCATCATTCCATATTCCCAGGTCAAATTCCGAAATCCGTCCCTGCTCTTCAACAGCAGTTGCTTCCACGATTATAAGACCTACCTGTCCAACTGCGCGCGTTGTATAGTGCGTAATATGAAAGTCAGTAGCTTTTCCGTCCTTTTCAGTTACAGAATACATGCACATAGGGGCCATGACAATCCGATTTTTCAATGTAACCTCTTTTAATTGATAGGGTTGAAATAATTTAACAGTCATCTTACTTCCTCCTCGATTTTGTTTTTTTTGCATATATTTGAATGTTTTTTAGCGGTATGGTTTACCCGTATCGGCTTCAGCAATAGCCTGCTGTAATAAAGCATAGGATCGTTTACGGGCATTTATATCATAAATAGGGGAAACGGCCATCAATTCTTCAATCGGATATCGCTCTTGTAGCGCTCTGATTTTGAGGGTAATGGTTTTTACAGATCCGATTAGAATAGAATGCTTCATCGCTTCTAACTCAGTTAATTCATTTGCTGTATATGGATAGGTGCTTACCGTCTTTGGACTAGCAAGCGGTTGCAACCGCCCTCGATACAATAAATGCGTAAGATGTAACGCGCTTAACGCGAGTTCATTCGCCTCCTCATCCGTATCCGCCACAATAATTTTCATGGCAGCAAGTACTTTCGGTTGCATAAGACGTGATGATGCAGTAAACGTACGTAGATAATGGCTGATAGCCTGATCCATCGCCCCTGGCTGGGAATTGATAAAATGTGCAAATGCATATGGTAATCCCAATTGTCCAGCTACAATTCCACTATTGTCACTAGATCCAAGCATCCAGATTTCAGGCTTATGCGATGGGACTGGGGTAGCTTTCAATCCTGGCAAAGGCTGCTTTTCACTCCATTTGTCATCAATATAGCTAGTCAGATGCTGGACTTGCTCTGGAAAGGTATCAATATCACGCGCCTGTAAATCCTGTAGGGCTCTAGTTGAAAGCGGCATTCCCCCTGGCGCACGGCCAATTCCTACGTCAATACGACCTGGAGCCAAAGCACTTAAAACATTAAAATTTTCTGCCACTTTATAAGCACTGTAATGAGGTAGCATTACACCCCCCGACCCGACACGGATTCTTTTTGTTTTTGCCGCTAAATAAGCGATAAGAACTTCTGGTGAAGAACCAGCCAGTGCTTCGGAATGATGATGCTCAGACACCCAATACCTGTGATACCCAATTTCATCTACGTACTGCGCTAGCTCAGTCGTTTGCTCCAAAGCTAGCTCTGGGGTTCCACCCTCTATTACATACGATTGATCCAGTACACTAATTTTCATGGGTCTCTCCTTTTGCAAATGCTTCATGTGAAATCGCGACAGTAATATAAATCGGTATATCGGAAATTTTCGATATTGGCTTAAAAAAAGAAAAATGAAACGGTGTTCCACTCTTCTTTTACAACTCCTCTCGGAAGTATGTAGCCAGCTTATGCAGCATTTCCTCATTTCTGCGGTAGTACGTCCATTGGCCAAAGCGTCTAGCCTCTAATAACCCCGCCCGTTGCATAATCGCTAGGTATTGTGACGTAGTTGATTGAGAAAGACCTGCTTTTTCTTGAATTTGTCCTACACAGATTCCCCCTGGAAAATTCTCGTAATTACAGGAAGATGGCGGAAAGTGCAGCTCTGGCTCCTTTAGCCAATGTAACATTTGCAATCTGGTTTCATTTGATAAAGCTTTAAAAATCATAACATAATCCATACCGTTGATTATATCGATATTTTCCGATATGTCAATAGCAGTATTCATTTTCAAATCAGTGCTAGATAAGTGAAGTCTCCATATACACTTCTCCATTCAACCTTTTAATCCAGAACTGATCCCTCTCAATCACTCCATATGTATGCGGATGATTCTCTTTAGGAATAGCTACAGAACCAGGATTTAGTATAAACAGATCTCCTTTTTTCTTGGCCACCGGGATATGTGTGTGACCATGAATTAACACATCTCCAGCCGATAATGCTGGATGATGATCCTCATGATAAATATGTCCATGTGTCACAAAAATACGCCGTTTATCCATAACTATTGTATGAGAATCACTCATAATCGGGAAATGAAGAAGCATTTGATCTACTTCTGAATCACAATTTCCACGTACAGCTACAATTCTGTCAGCATACCTATTTAGCAGATTGGCTACTTCTGACGGATTGTATCCATCTGGCAAAGCATTGCGTGGTCCATGATACATCACATCTCCTACTAGGATGATATGGGTTGCTTGCTCACGTTCAAATGCTTCTAAGGCTGCTTTCGCATAGGTCAAAGAACCGTGGATGTCTGAGAGAAAAAATAACTTCATGCTGATTACCACCTTTTCATTTGGTTCATTCCCCTATTATACCAATCTTCGCTTATAGTGTAAGAATAATACCCGTTTTGTCATCAGACGTTTTAAATCTTGGGTATTTCACACATTCTGGATCGCTTCCTTCTAGCTTTGTTAAGGCTTTTGCATAGTTTTCGAGTCCCATCTCTATCATTTTATGAATCATCCTTGACCAATCCTGCTTTTCCTGATTCGCTAATGGCCAAAATAATCCGTCTGTAATTATGACCACATGCTTTACTCCCGCACGATTTATTCTGCCATATTCCACATATTCTATGGCTTGTTTCTCTCCGTTTAGTACGCCGTAACCATGTGGTTCATTTTGCAATTCACGATTTTGAATCATCAAATCTCGAATGAATAGGCTTAATTCCGTGCGAGATAGTAAACCATTCTCAATACCCTCGCACCATTTTTGCAAGGTGCGTTCTTCTACAACTTCCACTTGTTGACGAGTTAATATACGTACATTGTCATTTTCATATACAGCAAAAATCATGCAATCTCCCGTCTGAGCATAAGATATACCGTTCTTCTCGATTGTCACGATTCCAACTGCGGCTCCCCAAAGATTCTGTTTGGAAGAAAGATCAATTCCAGCCTCCTGCATATGTAGGCGTATGAGCAAATTAGCAGTCGATATGTGCTCTTGTAACGGAATAAGACGATGTATCTGTGTAAAATAACGAGCAATGGTTGTTGAAGCCAAGTATCCGCCGGTCTGTTTAAGATCATTCATGAAACCATGTAATGAAGTAACACCATCAACCACACCAAATAGAGGGAGGGTTGGATGAACAATCAACGCATCTTCGTTTAAAAAGCCGATACCCTTGCTAGTAAACGTTTCCATTCTCATTATAGTACCCTCCTACATTCTTCAATGTATCTGTTTATATTTTAAATAATCATACTTATTTTTCTATTATAACTTTTTTCTGCAAAAAAAGAACAACCGGCATGTCCGGTTGTTCTGTCGCATCTATCGCTCATAGAGCTTGCTTATTTTTAGTTCGCTCGTTTTCTCAGCACCACATTATTCGTACGCCTCGTACGTCGTTTCGCGCGTAATAAACGAATGAAGAAAAGGATGAAAAACAAGTTAAGTAACGCCCAGAATACGACAACGCCATAAAGAGCAATTGGATTATGAGTAGGAGCCTGCTCACCAGCCTCTGTAGTAGACACTGCTGTCGGGAGTACTTCAGGTTGCAGATGTAGCCTTCTTTCTTCTCCGTTGGATAAAGTCAATACAAGGTCCCCGTTGCTAAGTAGCTTTTGTTCGTATGTAGTCTGTTTGGGAACCGTGATGAATAAATCCTTATCCGTATAAAAGTTTGCTGCTTTCTCTGTATCATTCTGGGGTTGATACACCAGATACTGTCCTGCATTTACGATCTTTTTCGATTCATAATTTGCAAAGCCAAAATCGAGCATTTTGTGGACATCCTGATAGCTAACCACATTAGATGGTGCCTTCATGGTAACGGCGATCAGTTCTGTATCACCGCGTTTAGCTGTAACCACCAAAGTATTTCGTGCTTGGTCCGTGAAGCCATTTTTTAAACCTGTCGTTCCCTCATAGGTAGTTAGCATTTTATTATGATTGACCAGCACGGTATCCCATTCTTTTTGGTGCCATTCATAACGTTTTGTACCGGCAATTTCACGTAAGAAGGGATTCTTCATAGCATACTGCGCAATCTTAGCCATGTCAGCAGCAGTTGTGTAGTGATTCTCATCATGCAACCCATGTGGATTTGTAAAATGAGTATGTTTCACTCCCACTTTTTCTTTTAAATAGGCATTCACTTTTTCAGCAAATGCTTCTGTGGAACCAGCCATATGTTCGGCAATCACAATGGCAGCATCATTACCTGAATTTAAAATCAACCCAAAGAGTAAATTCCGCATGGATACTTGTTCACCCTCTGCTAGATAGACCCGGGAACCTTCTACCGTTCTCGCCTTATTAGAAACGGTCGCTATATCATTACTATTTCCGTTCTCAATAGCATAAATAGCGGTGGCGATTTTGGTAATACTAGCAGGAAATAAATACTGCTGGGGATTTTTCTCAAATAGCACGGTTCCTGACGAGCCATCCATGAGAATAGCACCTTCCCCTTTTATTTCTTCAAGCGGCAGGGCTGGTGGCTGCGCAGCGTAACTTGGCTGAATTCCAAACGTAATTAGAGAAATACCGATTGCCAAGAACGTTTTCATCCATTTTTTCATGCTTGTAAAATCCTTTCTACGAACAAGTTACCTCACCACTCTATCAAATGGAAAAGGCATTGAACAAGTACAATTTTGGACATTCTATCGATAAAATGCTGGGGAAAATGGGTAAAAATGTTGTATTGACGGCATTTCTGGCTTTTCATTATTAACATAATTTTTTTATGGAAAGGGTGTTACAAATGGATGAACGCATCAGCAAAGACACATTAGGTGAGGTATATATCCCACGATCTGTATATTACGATGCGCAAACCACACGCGCTACCCATAACTTCCCCATTAGCGGCCTTCGTTTACCACGAGCCTTTATTAAAGCACAAGGAATCATCAAGGCCTCTGCGGCTGTTGCAAATACAGAGGTGGGGAATTTACCCGAACATATTTCTAGCGCTATTGTAACAGCCGCAGAAGAAGTGATTAATGGCAAATGGGACGATCAATTTGTAGTAGATGTCTATCAAGCTGGTGCGGGTACCTCTCAAAATATGAATGCTAATGAGGTTATCGCAAACCGCGCGATTGAAATATTAGGCGGTCAAAAAGGAGACTTCACACTTGTCCATCCTAACGATCATGTGAATATGGCACAATCAACGAATGACACGATACATGTCGCCATCAATATTAGTGCTGTCGAGATGATAAAAAAAGAATTGCTGCCATCTCTTCAGCGGCTTCATTACGCTCTAAAACAGAAGGCCAGACAATTCGATCCCATTATCAAATCAGGACGAACCCATTTACAGGATGCTGTTCCCATTCGACTCGGGCAGGAATTTGGTGGCTATGCAGCAGCACTCGTAACGGCTGAAAAAAGTATTCGACATGCTCTGTTGGAGCTATACGTGATTGGTATCGGAGGAAATGCGGTAGGTACCGGGATTAACGCTCATCCTGAGTACGCTGATCGAACATTACGCGAGATTGTGCTTCGAACAGACCTGCCGTTTAAAAAGCCGCGTGATCGGTTCGCTTTTATGCAAAACACCTTAGGAGCCATTCAAGCAAGCCATGCTGTTAAGGAGCTCGCGATTCATCTATTAAAAATCTCTAGCGACTTACGCTTACTTGGCTCAGGGCCACGCACTGGACTTGGCGAGCTGATCCTGCCTGCTGTTCAGCCTGGATCATCTATTATGCCAGGCAAAGTAAATCCTGTGATGGCTGAGATGATGTATATGGTTTGTGCCCAAGTAATTGGTAACGATGCCACAATCACAGCCGCTACGATGGGTGCTCAATTGGAGATTAATGTGATGATGCCAGTTATTGCATATAATCTGTTACATTCCATTCAAATTTTGACGAACGCAATGGAAGTATTCCGTGCAAAATGTATAGAGGGGCTACAGGCTAATGCAGAGCGTTGTCAGTACTATGTTGAGCAAAGTACGGCGCTTGCAACATCCCTTAATCCTGTAATTGGCTATGAGAAAGCCGCCAAAATCGCCAAGACTGCTTATCAAGAGAATAAAACGGTCAGAGAAATCGTTGCGAGAGACACCGAATTGACAATAAGCGAAATCAATGAGTTATTAAATCCTGAACGGCTCGTCTAACCCAAACCAAACCAGTAGCTTATCGACAAATATAATCTAAGCTTTATTGATAGTAAAATAGCCTCGTCACGTAGACTGAGGCTATTCTATGTTATACGTACATCTGTTATTTTCCAAACCGTTTACTTAACAGTTCATTGATCATACGGAATTTTGGATTATCCAGAAAAGCTTCTTCATACCCAATAAAGTGTTCCTTGTATAACGCTTCAGCTGATTCAAAATCTTGTTTGACATAAAGTGAGAAGATTTCTTCCAATCTTTCTTCCATATCAGTGTCAAGCTCTGGTGGGGTCATAATTTCCTGACGCAAACTGTTCATCAGCTCATCTAACTGGTTAGTGACAGTTGAAGCAATATGCAGTTGCTCTAATACGTCGGAAGGAATATTTCCGTCATATTTATAGCGTAATTCATGCTCATTTGTTGCCCAAAAGTTCATGCCCAACGTCCGGATTTGTACCTCACAAGGCAAGATTTTCTTTTCACTGCCATGATACACCGTATAATCACCAATCATATGAATACTACGATAGCCAGATTCTTTCGGATTGGTAATATAGTCTTTAACGTCATGTACCACAAAATCTTCCCGTTCCATCAACAGATTCTGCACTTCCCGCACATCATCAATATAGCGACAAACGACACGGATACCAGCGATGTCGGTAATTTCCTCACACAATCTTTTTTCCCAATCATCTTGGGCAAAATCAATGCCTCTAAGAAGGGCTTTTCGTATTAGACTATCTGTTTTCTTGACTCGCCCAACTACAAATTCAATTGGAGAGTAGCGTCCGCCTTTTAGAAAACCATATTTTATTCCTTTTACCTTTAGCTTTAATTCGTCAACAACTTGCTCATACGGATTTAAAATAGTGACGAGTCGGTTTAATACTTTTTTGGGTATGCGAGCTTTTATGTTTTTAATTTCGCTCATAGGTTAAGAACCCCCATCAATCTCGGATGACACGATAGTCTAGCATTTCTTTTATAGTATTTCGACGTAGCAGCAAGAAATCCTGCCGTTTTCGTGTCGAAATCCTGCAAACTCCAACCTTATTCGGACCGATCCTTCTTTTAGTATAAGAGCAAGCCTCTTAAAATGAAAGCGCATAAGGCATAGCAAAAAGTGGTTGCATACAGAATCTGAATGGTTTGTTTAATATGTTTTGCCTGAAGCTCCACCTTTGGAGTCCCCATGAGTGCACGGTGAGAAACAACCCCTTGATAGGTATTGGTTCCACCTAGTTGAATGTGTAGGGCACCGGCAACAGCCGCTTCACTCCAGCCACTATTTGGACTTGGGTGCTTGCTTGCATCACGAATTCCTGTTTTCCAGGCGTCTTTCCAATCCTTTCCCAGTAAGAACGCTGCTAGGATTAAAAAGATAAAGGTGATCCGAGCGGGAATATAGTTACAGATATCATCTAGCCGCGCGGAAGCCCAACCAAGGTGTAAGTATTTCTCATTTTTATAGCCTACCATTGAATCTAGCGTATTAACTGCCCTATATGCCATAGCGAGCGGGGCCCCACCTAGCATGGCAAAAAATAAGGGGGAGGTTACTGCATCCACAATGTTTTCCGCTACTGTTTCCACAGTGCCACGTGAAATTTCCTTCTCATCCAACTGCTCTGTATCACGCCCTACTACCATGGACAATTGAAATCGAGCTTCTCCTAGATCGCCCTTCTGTAAAGCCGCATAAATCTTTTGCCCAGCCTGAGCCAGTCCTTTCGTAGCAATTGTGGTAGCAATCAACACAACCTCGGCGATATAAGACAGCCACGGATGAATGCTAGCGAGTCCCTTTAGCAAATAATAGGGAACTAAAAAAGCCAAGCCAACGACTACCACTGGAAACAAAAGACCCAGCAATCGACCTGAGAGAAAGGCCGAACGCCCGCGGTTGACAAGGGACTGATATACCGGTCGAATACGACGATCCAACCAGCTAATCACTTTTCCCATGCCAATCACGGGGTGTGGAATCCAACGTGGATCACCAATAATGAGATCTAATAGATAGGCACATAACAAGCTAGTTCCTAGCATTATTTCCATAATTATTCTGCACTCCTACGCTCTTTTCGATTTAGCTCATGGGTAAGCGCCATGCGAGTTGCATCCCTTACTGCACAAGCGATTGCATGGCCCAAGTTCGTAGCAGTTCCAGCATAGGGATGGACGGACTGATAATGTGATTGGTCACATGTAGCCGCTACTACAATAGCATCTGTGGTGGTTCCTGTCGCACCCCTGCCCTCTCCATCGCTAATTCCCATTTCTGCCAATGCAATCGTTTTGGCCTCTGTTGCTGTAATAACAGCATTTACAAGAGCCCCGTCTGTCAAATTCCCATCAATGAATACGACAGTATTAATCGTACCTGCTGCATAGGCATTATAGCGCTGTTCTACGGTACCTGCTCTAGCTGCATTGCCGACACCGGTTGTCACAATTGCACAAAGTTCAAATTCGTCTCCCTTTAACGTAGAGACTCCTACATCCTCCACACAAGCTGCTGTCAACAATCCAATAGTTTGTTCAGGTATGGCTTGATTTTGCAAAACAAACCTTCGAATATCCTCCTCGGGATTATCTGATAAGTAGCTCTTTCCAACATACTGGTTTAGGACCCACTTCGCCTCGCTAATTCCACCACCAAACACAGCACTAGAGCAGGCGCGAAAGCCTTTCGGATAGTGAATAAGCACCCGTTTCTCGTTTACATCCAAATACCAATCTTTTATAAATTGCATGTTTCCCACTCTCCGTCTTCTCGACAACACGTAACCAGAAATTGCCCATGTCCAATGGACGAATCAAAATAACGACCTGGATCATTTTCTAATAAAAGAGCAGAAACCAAGCGCAGCATTCCACCATGAGTAACCACCAGTAAAATTGGTTCTTTCTGAAGCCTCTCTTCAGTACCACTCGAATAACATTTTGTCTGGGTACAGTAAGGGCTGATTTCTCTATTTACGAATTGCTCTAGCCGCTTTTGTAATTCGAGTAATTTCTCCCCGCCAGGAGGAGCAACATTCCACGGGTTATCATAAAATTGATAAATTCTCTCCCGATCCATTCGCTCGATCTCCTGGTACGTCAACCCTTCCCATTCACCAAAAAACACCTCGCGTAAGTCACTACTGGTTCGGACCGAAAGCGTTGGATGAAATTCTGCCACGATCGTCGCTGTTTCCTTTGCTCTCATTAAATCACTTGAAAAAATAGCTGTGAGCGGTTGATTCGCTAAGAATTTTGCGACCTGCTGCGCCTGTGACACTCCTTTGTTCGATAAAGGTGCATCATAGTGTCCAATATATTGTTTTGCCAGATTTTCAGCCGTTACAGCATGACGTAACCAAATAACTTTTACCATCCGACAAAACCTCCGTGATACAGGTAGCTGACCGCCCCAAGAAGCAATACCATTTCAATGCATTCAATTTGTGCCCCATAGGTATCGCCCGTTAAGCCGCCCAGCTGTTTGACAATCATTCGGTTAAACAGATAGTGCGTGACCACCGTGAGTACGAAAAAAATGATCGCTAATTGGTATCCAACTAAAACGATAGCGACAAGACATGAGATAACGATTGAAATGATAATGTGCTTCATACACACATGCTCTCTAAATCCAGACGCCAATCCCTTTCCTTTATGCAAATAAGGCCAAAAATAAACGCATCCAAGCAAAGAAACACGAGCTGCAAATGGAATGATGATCAATAAGTAAATAAGTGACAGCAAAGGTACGCTAGTTGTGATCCAGTATAGAGACACCACCTTTACTGCCAATAAAAGAACACAAGCAAGGACTCCCATTGCTCCCACTCGGCTGTCTTTCATGATTTCTAGCATCCGTTCACGTGAACGAGCAGAACCGAGCCCATCTGCGGTATCCATCCAACCATCTAAATGCAGACCGCCAGTGATATAGACCCAAGAAGCTATCACTACAAGTGAAAGGAGAATATCAGGAAAAATCCACTGCGTAATTCCTGCGATTCCCGCTAAAAAAATTCCTATTACCATTCCTACATAAGGATAATACTTTACGCTTTGATACCAATCCTGCTCTGTCGCTTGAAAGCGTACCGGAATGCGCGTAAGAAAGGTTAAGGCGCTCCAAAACGCATTCATTTGTCACTCGCCTCGCTCCCCTTGATCTTCATCGGGATACCAGCCACTACTAGATATACTTCATCAGCATATTGTGCTACGATCTGATTCGCAAAGCCAGTAATATCCTGAAATGCCCTGCCTAATTTAGATAACGCTACCCCACCTAATCCCACTTCATCACTTACCACTATCCATGTCCGATCTAAGGAGCGCATAGCAGATACACAAGAGATGACTTGTTGTTGACAAGCTTGCCGGATGGCAGACTTACTTAGTTGATCTTCAGGCATCTGCATTAATATGTTCGCAATCCAGCCTGAGAATGTGTCCAATAAAACAATCGATGACTCTGAAGCTGCTTCATGCGTATCGGATTCAGCCATGGTCCGGATCGCCGACTCTAATTCATACGGCTCTTCCACCGTCTCCCAATTATTCACTCTTCGTTCCCTGTGCAAATGAATCCGATTCTGCATCTCTTCATCCCAAGCTTGCCCTGTTGCAAGATACACGAGGGTTCCTCCATGCTTCTGCTTCTGTTGTTGGGCCAGCCTTTCAGCAAAAGCACTTTTCCCCGATCGAACGCCACCTGTAATAAGAATGATCCTCATGATACCTTCGCTCCTTTTATCTCCTAGTTGACAGGATTTGTAGGGATTCACGGAACACGCTTACCATTCGTTCATTCTCTTCCTGTGTTTTTATCGCAAGTCGTATATATCCTTCACCTAAACCTGGATACATACTACAATTTCGAATTAAAATGCCTCTTTTCGCCATCTCTTCCTGAAGAAGATGAGATGGAGTAGAGTCTATATGAACTAATAAGTAATTGGTTTCGCTTCTAAAAGTTGTAACCCCCTGTAGTGCTTCAAGAGATTTTAGCAAGCTCTCTCTTTGCGCAGCAACATATTCCTGCGTTCGCAGTACGTAATCATGCTGCTGAAGTAAGAATTCACCTGCCACTTGGGCCAAATGGTTCACACTCCACGAGATTTGTTTAGCTTTTAGACATTCAATCACTTGCTCTTGACCAATGACGTAACCGAGTCGCAGCCCTGCAATCGCGTACATTTTAGTCATAGAGCGAAATAAAAGCACATGGGGAAGCTTGTGTAAGTCAGTTACTAAAGAATGCTCCTCAGTTTGATTTACAAAATCCAGAAATGCTTCGTCCACACAAAGGTAGGTATTGTGTTGTTCACAAGCAACAGCCACCTTTTGTAATTCGTTACGTGGTAAAAAATTCCCCGTTGGATTGTTAGGATGTCCAATAAACAGCATATCCACCTGTTGCACAAAGCCGCATAGCTCCTCAACATCAGGTAAAAACTGCTGTTCTTTCGTTGTAAATAACATGCGAATCTCACAGTCAGCTTGCTTGGCAATCGCTTCATATTCCGAGAAAGAGGGACAAATAATCCCTACAATCCGTGGCTTGAGAGCAGAAACCGCCAAGTGCAAGCACTCAGCAGCTCCATTCCCTACCAAAATATTTTCCGGTTGTATATGAGATCCAAGCGAACTTGCTAACGCTTTGCGAAGATTACGGCATGTAGGATCAGGATATCGAAGGACCTGTGGTAGCGCTTGATTCAATATTGAAAAAAGCTGCTCAGGAGGTCCAAATGGATTAATATTTGAACTATAATCTAGAATACGATCTGCCTCTAGCCCAAAGGATTCTGCAGCCGTCCATATGTCGCCACCATGTCCAAAACGCTCTATCATAATCATGCTCCTCTTCTTTAATGCCTCACCTAATCTCAGTTGAACGATCTTTAGATCAATTACTCTGGATCAGGTAGACCTAAATCAGAGTAGGTAGCCATTTCTTGCAGTACACGACAAGCAGAATCCATCATTGGCATAAATAATGTAGCTCCAGTTCCTTCCCCTAATCGCATATTTAAGTGAAGAGATGGACGAATTCCTAAGTCTTCCAGAATATATTGATGGGCAGGTTCCACTGATAAATGAGTGGCCATAAGATAAGGAATAATTGCTGGTTGAAGACGTGCAGCTACCAATGCCGCCGCAGAAGCAATCACCCCATCTAATAGTACAGGAATGCGAGAAAGAGCA
This sequence comes from Brevibacillus sp. 7WMA2, assembly GCF_010748895.1. Classification (NCBI taxonomy): domain Bacteria; kingdom Bacillati; phylum Bacillota; class Bacilli; order Caryophanales; family Paenibacillaceae; genus Brevibacillus; species Brevibacillus sp. 7WMA2. Next base: position 865,991 of record NZ_CP048799.1, on the reverse strand, counting down.
GCACCAAGCGTTACCCCAGCCATCCCGGCAATCTCTAAGCCACCTACCTTAGCAAGTACATCCAACGCATCGTCTGCCTGAGGCTTATTTACCTCAATACCGCGTTGAATTGCTTCACGTTTGATTAAAAGAGATTTGTCATTTATACCCGAACCTCGTCCTACAAGACCTTCTTCCAGCGGACGACCTAATAATACACTGGTAAGCGCCGCGCTAGGCGTTGTATTTCCGATTCCCATCTCACCCAAAGCGATGACATTACTACCCTTTTTCGCCAGTTCCTGCGCTGTTTCAATTCCAACCAAGATCGCTTGTGCAGCTTCTTCTCTACTCATTGCTGGGCCTTTAGCAAAGTTGTTTGTTCCTGCTTTCACTTTCTTATTGATTACATTCTCAGGTACTTCGGGTGCTTTAGAGCCAATGTCAACTACTGTTACCTCGGCCCCCACTTGTCTAGCTAACACGTTTACTGCTGCTCCAGCATTGATGAAGTTAACCATCATGAGTTGAGTTACTTCCTGAGGGAATGCGCTTACACCCTCGTCCACAATACCATGATCACCACACATGACCACGACATCCTTGCGCCCGATACGCGGTTTAGCTTGTCCTGTAATACCTGCTAACTGAACAACTATATCTTCTAAAACACCTAGACTTCCAACAGGTTTAGTCAAACGTTTTAGTTCTTTTTTTGCTTGCTCGGCTGCTACCAGATCTATTGCTGGTATCGTATGTATTACTCCAGATAATTTATCGCTAAAGCTCATGTCAAATTCCTCCTCAGATGTCTAGGTCGATTGCCCGTTTAGAATAAATATCTTACTTTTCTAGTATAGCAGAATAAAAGAAAAAAGGGTTGGCTTCCTCACCACCACCCCACAAAATCCACAAATTATTCACTTATATTTTTTTGTTATCTGAAATAACGTCCAAAATACTTTGCAAACTGGTCAGCTTCTCATTTACTTTACGTGTCTTTTCGGAAATACTTTGTAAATTAACAAGGGATGCGAGAGAGGTTCGCTGTTGTCTCTTTTTTTCTTTTTCCCATTGCTCTAAATATTTATCCATCGTCGCAGGATTGCTTAACACTCTGGCAACACGTGTTGGCTGTTGCTTTAGCCACGCTTCAAATTCAGGATAATCACGCAAAATTCGTTTCGCGGTACTTTTTTTCACTGACTATTTCCCCTCTCCTGTGCATGATTGAAAAGCACATGATTTCCCTACTAACATATGACTAGTCCGCTCTTGCCGTTTGTGTGAATAACCAGTGCAACAAGAAAGGGCTAAAATCTAGGGCAAATGTGGAATTATTCCAGAAAAGGGCTCTTGTTTACAGCAAGAATGTCAGGGGATACATATACATGCATTGTAAATATCCTGATTGGTCAAATGAAAGGGGCTATGTATAACATGTTCGATATCACCACTTTACAGTCTCTGGTCGGCAAGACTGTGCGCCTCTATAGAGGTAGAGCTGAAACAATACGTGGAATCCTACTGGCTACCAAATCAAACTACCTCGTTCAATTAACAGAAGATAGCCAAGTCTTGTATTATTATTTGCCGCCGCTCACTAGTATTGAAGAGGATTTTCGAAACCCGCCTTTTGAAATTAAAAAAGGAATCCCTCAGGAGGTTATCGAAGCTGAATCATACGAACAGCTATTAAAATCGCTCGTTAATAAAAGAGTACGAATTAATCGAACTGGGAAAGATTCATACACAGGATTACTTCGTTTCGCTGGCACTGACTATGTAGCCCTGCAAACCGAAAAAGGGACATTAGTATATTATCAGCTAAGTGAAATCAAGTGCATTGGTATTCTAAACAAAACACATGGGCGTTCTCAAAAGGATGGAACTCATTCCAAAATTAGAACGAAAAGCCCTTTATATCAACTTCATGATGCACCTAATTTCTCCGCTTTATTAGACAAATTACGAAATACATTCGTTCACGTTCATTTCACTAGTTATGAACCCATCTCAGGAATTTTGACCGAAGCTGATCAAAATCAAATTGCCTTAGTCCATAATAAAGAACTCGTCTGGATTTCAAAAGCAACTATTGCTAGTTTAACAACAACAACAAGATCATCTTCATCATCATCTTCATCATCTTCATCTTCATCTGACACTGTCTCCCCTGCTAATCAGAATGCTAGACATGTAGGTAATCGAGAAGTTTTCTGTCTGCGTGTTAAAAAACGCGATAGACAGAAACAAAAGTACTTCTCCACACCGCCTGCAGTAAGAATTCATCCAAAAAAGAAGCCCTCAAAGCATCAAATTTCGTTAAAAACACCATATCCTTTCAATCAAAGAGGAAATTCGCTCCAATCGGTTACCATAAAATTGCCAGGTATGTCTTATCCAAAATGGAACAGATAGATGTTACTTTCCCGTTCTCCTAGGAAAGGAGGAAGCTCTACTTGGAACCCATCTCTCCTTTTTTAAATCAGTTTGTTGAAGTAACATTACCTGAGAATAATAACGTTGTAGGCCAAGTGATGGATCAGGGGATTGATATCCTCGTTCTATATGAAGGTACACGTTACATCTATGTACCCTGGATTCATGTAAAATCAATCAAACAGATATGCTCTGATCTAGTCAATCCTTTTGAGCTACAAGAAAGTCCAATTCTTTTAAATAAAGAAGCTTTATCTTATCGGAATATTCTGAACAAAGCAAAGGGCTTGTTTATAGAAATTAATGTAACAGGTTCACACTCTTTGCACGGATATGTGACGACTATACTAAACAATTATCTAGTGTTCTATTCCCCGGTCTTTAAGACTATGTTTATTTCCCTCCATCATGTAAAATGGCTGATCCCCTATAGCCGAAGCTTTATCCCCTTCTCTCTTAGTAATCATCATCTACAGATTAAAGCATCTCAAATTCCGCTTTCTCGTTCTTTTGAAGAACAGATGAAACGGCTGGAAGGAGAACTTATTATCCTTGATACAGGTGATGATCCTCACAAGATTGGAATAGTTAGCCGTTTAGAAAACAATTTGTTAGAACTTATCAATATGACGGGTGATCGAACCAATTGGAATGTACAGCATATTAAAACGATTCATCTTTCTTCCTAACATCTCTGCAAAAAGTAAAGGAGGATCGGTGCTTAAGGCAACCGACCCTCCTTTTCGTATGAGGGGGTTTTCATCCCTCATCATCCACGTATGCTGTTGTTTAATTAGCGAGCTAGTTGTTGCTCAGCGAAAGAAACAAGGCGCTTCGTGATTTCTCCACCAACAGATCCGTTTTGGCGAGAAGTAGTGTCTGGTCCCAATTGTACGCCGAATTCAGTAGCGATTTCGTATTTCAATTGGTCAAGAGCTTGGTTAGCTTGAGGAACTAAAAGGTTGTTGCTAGAATTGTTGTTAGCTGCCATAACCTTTCATCTCCATTCTATTTGGATTTTTGCTGAGGCTAATGTGGCCTTCAGCATTCAACCGATCCACTTTGGATAGGCTCAATGCTGACGGCTACGCTATTTCTTTACTGTTTATGGAGGTGTATCTATATGATGTATCATTTCATTTTTTTCATTCCTGCTTTTTTTTACTATTTTCTAGAAATCAGCCAATCCCCGCCTTTCATGCTATAATAGCGAAACAGAGACAGTTGGCGTTTATTATGGGAGGAGTTATTTGCTTTGAAGAATAAAATTTTACTATTGGATGGCATGAGCTTTCTTTTCCGTGCATTTTATGCCTCCTCATGGACAGGCAGTATTCGTCAAACCAAAAGCGGATTGTACACGAATGCTGTCTATGGTTTTACCAAAATGATGCTTGATTATGCAGACCTCATTCAACCAACTCATCTGATCGTTGCTTGGGATGTTGCTTCACGCGAGTCCTTATTGCGTAGTCAATGGTACGATGGTTATAAATCGAATCGAGTCGAACCACCTGCCGAGTTAATTCCTCAGTTCTCGCTGGTGAAGGAGGTTACCCAAGCTTTCTCTATACCTAATGTAGGCTTGTCAGGTTATGAAGGGGACGATATCTTAGGTACGTTATCCAAACGATTTGCTGAAGAAGGTCATGAAGTAATCATATGCTCGGGTGACTATGACAGCCTACAGCTTGTCTGTGATCAGGTACATGTTAAAATTTTGAAAAACGGCGGGAAACATGAGCATTACTGCCCACAGTCCTTACTCGAACAAAAAGGTATTACATCTGCTCAGGTTATTGATGTAAAAGCCCTGCAAGGAGATACCTCTGATTGTATCCCCGGTTGTCCTGGCATTGGGGAAAAAACAGCAGTGAAATTAATAACAGAGCATGGTACCCTAGATAATCTGTATGCTAATGTAGATTCGCTAACACCTAAAATGCGAGCCAAATTGACAGAGAATAAAGAACAGGTATATCTAAGTCAAAAATTAGCAACCATTCTATCTGATGCTCCTGTGGAGTTAATGTTAGAGGAAGCAAGCTGGGAATATGATCCAGTATTGGTTTTAGAAAAAATGAATGAATTAGAATTTAGTAAAACGATGCTTGCGCGGATTGGATAAGAAGAAGAGCAAACCAAAAAGAGCTGTGGAACCTAATCGGTCTACAGCTCTTTTCGATATATAGTTTTTTATTTTGGACATACTAATGAAACTGTAGCACTCCGCTATGGAGCAAACACATCAAGGAAGAGTCCGCTGTTCTGTGGGTCATTGGTTTCCCATGAGGTAGCAAAGCGTACCTGATGGGAAATCCCAATCAGGTCATAGGTCTGAACGAGATGTTGTCGTGCCGTTCCCATGATTAAGGAATGCAATTTAACCTGCTTATCCACAGCCATCTGGCCCAATAATTGACGCACCGGCGGAGATATTTCTCCGATACCATCAGTAATCATAACGAAATCAGCAGCTTCGAACTTGGGATTCTCATACAATATCTGTATGCCCCGCTTTATTGGCTCATCGAAATTAGTGCCTCCACCAAAAGCCTGCTGAGCTAGCTCATAAAACCCCATCCAATCTGGCTTTTTGTAATACAAGGGTCGTTCAATAACCTCGCTCTTTGTGCCAAATAGCATAAGCATAAAATCACGTTTTTCCAATAAAGAGATAGCTGCAAAGGTCATAACAAAAATTTGGGCTAACCGAAGCTTTGCACCTCGCATAGAATGAGAACTGTCCAACATGCAAATTACAGGTCCACTAGGAGGCTCATCGCGCCAGCCTATCGTGTCGTATGTTAGTAATTTTTGTTCCAACGCCTTAACCATAAAATAGGTTTCTAAATCAGGATCAGCAAGTAACAATGCTTCACTCGCCAACAAATGAGACAAATCTCCACTCTGCCTTAAATCATCATATTCTTCCGGCATACGTCGTTCTTTACGCTTTTTTTTACGCATAGAAAATTCGTGAACATTACGTCCCACTTCCTGCAAAAAGTGTAGTAGGTCTGGATGCTTGGAAAGCTGCTCCACCCATTTTAAATACTTTTCATATGTTTCCCTTCTGAGTTTCCCCAGATCACTTCCCCACCGTCGATTCGAGAAACGTTGACTCGCCTCTACCAAGGCAAATAAATAGGAGGTATCCTGCTCTTCGGTCTGTAATGACTTCTTTAAAGATTGCTGTAACCAGTCACCCAATTCCTGTTCTAGGTGCTGTATTGCCGACTTTTCTTGCTTTATGAGACGCTCTACCTGCTTTTGTCTCTGCATCAATTCTGCTTCCAGCTTTTTTACCTTCTGCAACAGCTTGGGACGCTTTATATAATTCGTTTTCATCTCTTCTTGCATCTCTATGATTCGACTGCGCAGTAATTGCACCTCTTCTTCTGCCAGCGGACGAGCAGATTGAGATTCTTCCTTATTCTCTACCATTTGCTTCCCCTGCTGTAAGGTGTAGCCTACCAACCGTAATTGCTCCTGCTGTTTTTGGGTCAAGCGTTCTAGTAGCTGATCCGTTTGCTCAGGATCACTCGATTGCTGGTCAATATTTTGCCCTTGCTGTGATTGGTCTGAAACACCTAGTATCTTGTCCATTTTTTTACGCCGCTGTACCTCTTCTTCAAAGCTAGAGACTAGCCACATAAGTGCCTTACTCGCCGTTTTAAAGGAGGCGCTCTCGCTAGCTATGGTTCTTGGATGAATACTTTGGTAAAAATGCTGACGCAACAAAGAACGAACCATCCAACGATGAAAAGGAACAGCATCACTAGCTTCATTTACCTCTGGCTGCTTCAAATAAAAAGCTAAGAAGAAATCAAACAACAGTGCCTCACTAAACCATGGCGATTTACGCATCGTTTCCTCGACCCATTCCTTTGCAATACGAGAAGAACGAAAATAAGCATCAAACACAAAGCGATCTACACGCTGGTGTCGTACAAACATCTCCCGTCACCACCATTACAAAGTATAGTCGTACTCGACTCCGGGAAGCTCTCGGTCAAACAGCGTGCGATACAAGCCCTGTAGGATTTGCAAATGTCGTTCTCCCTCCAGACGCAGGTGCGCGAACTTCACCGTATAAGACTCCACATGTAATAGCATGAAATTTTTCTCCAAAAGATAACCAGGCAAGTCCGCCTCCTGCTTAAGCCAGTCCGTCAGCTTTTGCTGTAGATGACGTCCTGTTTCTTCCAGTTCTATCCGGCACTGCTCCAGCATTCTTTTTGCTTGCTCTGAAGCTTCCTTAGTCATTTTGGAGCCAATTTCCTTTTTAAATTGGAAAGCATGAAGCTCATCCTCTTTTTCCATCCATTTGCTTGAAATCTGTTCATAATAGCGCAAGGGAAGCTCCTTCTCTAGCTCTACCTTCAAGGATTCCATAAATCTCTCTTGGTACAGCTCAGTCAGTACTGGTAAATCCTCAGGTACATCCCAAAGCATATGTGGAGTAAACACCGTATCCCAGAGAGAAACCTCATCCCGTCCATTCAATACAGCGGAGGTTTGCCATACTAGTGCAATTTTACGCAAACGACGATCAGATATAACGAACTCTTTATCTTCCATTTGCTGTTTTAATCTGTATAAGAAGTAAACAAGTGATTCCGGTATATGCACCTTAGAAGCCGCCCCTTGTACATCTTTTACTTCGTACATGTTAAATAAGGTAGGAAGAGGTTCAAAATCAAGCTGAAACATCTTCTCATAACTGGAAGCAAGCTTCAAATAGCCAACCTCACATCGAATAAGAAACCGATCATATAACGCCGCTAATTGCTCCTGATCGTCAGGCAGCTCGTTAGAGGCCGCCATCACAAACAATAATGGTACTTCCTCCTTCTCTTGACCATTAAAGAAGACGCGTTCATTCAAGATAGATAACAAGGCGTTTAAGATAGCGCTGTTTGCCTTAAAAATTTCATCCAAAAATGCAAATTGTGCCGTTGGTAAGTATCCTTTTGTTTTGCGCACATATTGATCCTGCTTTAATTGCTGTATGGAAATGGGACCGAATAATTCATCAGGTGTGCTAAAGCGTGTTAATAAATATTCAAACCAATGATTGGTACCAAATAATTGTGAGAAAGCACGAGCTAGCTGTGATTTTGCAGTTCCTGGCGGGCCTACTAACAGAGCATTCTCACCGCTCATGACCGCTAAAAACAGCAGACGAATCAATTCCTCCCGCTCTAAAAAACGCCCTTCCAATTGCTTAATAGCGCTTTGTATACCACGTTGCATAGCTTTCGTATTTGGCTTCATACATCTGCTGCTCCTCTCTGAAACAAATCTGCTTCCATGATGACATATGGAAGAAAAAAAAGAAAGTTGAGCACTGATTAAAACCGCTGGTGGTAAGGTGACAATAAGGATACAACACATAAATTGGAAGGTGATTGCAATATGCCCCACGTGCACTTAAGCGAAGAAGAATATCAGGTCATGATGGATCGAATTTACAAAATTATTTCTCGTACGGAAGAATTGGATCACGTGACCCATCATCTTATCTTTGAAGTATGGAGAATTCTCCATTTCGGAAAAGTGGACAGCCGCTCTCCCATGCAAGCTTTACCAAAAGCTGAGTCCAAAAGCAATTCGTATTAACACAAAAAAGCTCGGTACTCCAAGAGGAAGCACGAGCTTTTTTTCATGAAATAATTCACATATCCTGACTGCCTAATTATTTACTTCAGCAAAGCTTCAATAAATAAAACAGGTGCTTGGTAATCCAAGATTGTACAAACAATGGATGTAGTCATATCATCCTCAAACGGCTCTATATAATCAGGTACCGCAATAAGTTCGGTAAGGAATAGCTGACTGCGGAGGGAGTGTACAATATTCAGCTTGTTCGATAGAGTGAGCGTAAGGATTGGAAAGAGCAACAAGAAGCTGCTCCATCACGCTGTAATCGCCTTGTTGTACTGCGCTCTCTAAAGCTTCTTCTACCAGATGATTCCGTGGAATTAGCGCAGGATTGCTGTTTTGCATCAATTGATACGAGGTTGATTTCGATCCCTGCTGCCTGCCTCGGCGAGCCTGCCACATTTCATGCCACTGGGCAAACTCTGAGGTTCCAGACAGAACCGTATCCTCTAGCCTACCAAAGGTTAATGCAAGGAAGGTATTGGTATAGTCCGCTCGATACTTCTGCATCATTGTGAGGAGATCTTCAATAAGGGATTCATCCTGTTTCTCCTCATTACCGATCCCAAGCTTTGCTCTCATTCCCGCAATCCAATTACTGTGATATAACTCAGTAAAATCTGAAATGGCATCCTGGGCCAGTTTGACCGCCTGCTCATGATCGTCATGGAGCAGAGGCAAGAGGGTTTCAGCGAATCGCGAGAGATTCCATGCAGCAATACGCGGCTGATTGCCATAGGCATAACGCCCCTGAATGTCTATGGAACTAAATACTGTTGCCGGATCATAGGCATCCATGAAAGCGCAAGGACCATAATCAATGGTTTCTCCACTAATGGCCATGTTATCGGTATTCATCACCCCGTGAATAAAGCCTACTAGTTGCCACTTAGCAATCAGTGAGGCCTGACGCTTGATAACTTCCTTAAGTAATGAAAGATAGGGATTATCACCAGCCTCAGCCTCTGGAAAATGTCTTTGCAATGTATAATCCGCTAGGACTCGGAGTTCATCAATCGTGCCCCATTTTAAAACGTATTGAAAGGTGCCGACACGAATATGACTGTCAGCCACTCGTGTTAGAATTGCACCAGGCAGGTCAGTTTCACGAATGACAGTCTCACCGGTTGTCACCACCGCTAGACTGCGGGTAGTAGGAATACCAAGCGCATGCATTGCTTCGCTGATGATATATTCACGTAGCATCGGCCCAAGTGCTGCTCGACCATCGCCCCGACGAGAGTATGATGTTCTTCCTGAACCCTTTAGTTGTATATCAAAGCGTTTACCTAGAGGGGTGATCTGCTCTCCAAGCAGCAGAGCCCGTCCATCTCCTAGCATCGTAAAATGCCCAAATTGATGACCCGCATAAGCTTGAGCAATAGGAAAAGCACCTCCGGGGATTCGATTGCCAGCAAGCACTTCTACTCCATCTTCGCTTTGAAGTGCCTCCATGTTTAACCCAAGTGCTTCTGCCAGCTTTTTATTAAGAATAATCAGCTTTGGTGAGCGTACAGGGTTTAAGTTGAGACTTGAAAAAAATGATTCTGGCAAACGTGCATAACTGTTGTCAAAGTTCCATCCTGCTTCTTGCATTGCCTTTCTCTGCGTCATCGGATCTCCATTTCCCCTTTTCTTATTTATGTTTTTTGTATCTTTACTTTTCCTTTACACAAAAACAATTGATATTCTATGTACTTTTGGCTATCTCTATCTCAATTCCAGCACTAGCCAATCCCTTTTAGTGTCTACTTTTTCCAATTTATTATACCCTTTCCACACTTATATGGCACACTTTCTCATCTAGTTTCGTTTTTTTGAAAACAAGTAAATTCCTATTATACTAAGCAGATAGGCAATCAACTTTATGAAAAATAAAAAAGAGAGCTACTCCTGCCCTCCTTCAGACCATCATTCTTCAACCTATCCGCATTATAAAAATTGCTTTACAAGTAAGTCTTGAGCATATAAAAATATACCCCATCCCACTCCTTAAGCAAACTTACATAATGTTTTGTATTCATTTTTTATCATAGCAAACTATACACAGCTTAATACTGTATTTCAATTCTTAATCGTCTCCATAACAGATTGTCACACATAGTCATTTCCACGAAAAGAACTATTTAAACGGCATACCATTTCTCAAAGACAATATGGACATTATTACCGATAATAAATAGATATCTGGTATTATTTTTAATATTCAAACTAAAAGGAGAGATAATTATATGTCTAATACTGCAATGATAACATTAAGAATTATACTTTACGGAACGATGATTTATTTATTTAATATGTTCATTCCAAGTAATATGATAGCAAATGGACTCGGTTTATTAGTTGCTGGATTTATTTTAGAACCTATATTCAAAAAAATAATTTTTAAAAAGAAATAAAACATAGTCCCTCAAAACCAACGTAGGAAAACAGTATTTCCTACATGGTTTTGAGGGAATTCGTTACAGTTTCCTGATTAGTAAATGAAACGACTCGCATGTATAGCAGGTGGCATTTTTCGTTCTTACATGTAATGACATCGCTACATTGCTTCACCGGTTAACCAATTATCTTTCGGGATTCGTAAAAATATCAGGTAAACTTTTTTGTAAGATTCTTTTATTACAACTCTTCTCCGTTCGACTGAACAACCCTCTGATACCAATAAAAGCTCTCTTTTTTCTTTCTTTCGAGTGTTCCATTGCCATAATCATCTTTTTCGACGTAGATGAAACCGTAGCGTTTAGACATTTCGGATGATGAGCAGCTGACAATATCGATTGGTCCCCACGGATAGTAGCCGATTACTTCCACACCGTCTTTAATTGCTTCTTTTATTTGTTCAATGTGGCGTTTAAGGAATTCAATGCGATACGGGTCATGAATTTCGCCGTTCTCATCAACCTTGTCATATGCACCAATACCGTTTTCAGTAATCATGATCGGTTTTTGGTAGCGATCATAGTACAGATTTAAAGCAGTTCTTAAACCGATCGGATCAATGGACCAGCCCCAATCGCTTGCTTTCAGCTCCGGATTTAAGTATGCAGAGTTAAGCTTCTTTGCACTTTCTGCATCAGAAATTCGCGTGTAGTAGTATGAGAAGCTAAAGAAATCTGCTGTATTTTTAAAATCTTCTTCATCATGTTCTCCGAATTGAATCGTAATATTATTCTCCTCAAAGAAGCGGAACGCATAATTTGGGTATTTACCACGCATGAGAATATCAGAGAAATAATACTCCATTTGGTTGCGTTTTACCGTTGCCAGTACATCTTCCGGCTTACATGTTGCGGGATGAGAAATTGCATCAAAGAGCATCATTCCGATTTGTATCTTAGGATTGATTTCTTTTGCTATTTTTGTTGCTCTCCCACAAGCAACAAGCTCATTGTGTGCACCTTGGTATTTGGCTTCCAACAAGTTTTCCACACGATCTGCCGGAATACCGAGGTGATTGAATGATTCAAACGTAATTAAGTTAATCTGGTTTACAAGAATCCAGTATCTCACTTTATCTTTATATCTGTTAAATAATACTTCACAGTAGTGGACAAAAAAATCGATCATTTTTCGGTTATACCATCCATTATATTCGGTTGCTAAATGCAATGGCATTTCATAATGGGAAACGGTAATGAGAGGTTCCATTCCATTTTTAATAATCTCATCAATAAGATCATCGTAAAATCTCAATCCTTCTTCATTCGGTTCTGTCTCATCGCCTTTCGGAAAAATGCGTGCCCAGTTGATAGATGTACGAAACGAATTCATTCCCGTTTCTGCAAGCATTTTTAAATCTTCTTTATAACGGTGATAGAAATCAATCGATGACCGTTTTGGATAATGACCTTCTTTATCTTCTAGAGCAAACTGAATGTCTTTTGTTGTCAATTCATAATTGCCTTTTTCCTTAATACTCACGTCATCAGTAAACTTATTGATATCTGCTACACAAAGTCCTTTTCCGCCTTCTAAATAAGCACCCTCTGCTTGATTTGCCGCAATGGCGCCTCCCCATAAAAAGTTTTTAGGAAATGTAGCTGGATTTTTTCTCAAGTTGCTTGCCTCCCTTTATTGTCTTGTCAATACATTTTGCTGGATGTAGCATTTTTTATTTGTATACAAACTCTTCCAACTTTAACTGGTATGCACAGGTGATCCGATTGAATATTCCGTTAAATAAACTCTCCGTTCGTTTCAATCACTTTTTTATACCAGTAAAAGCTGTCTTTTTTAATACGTTTTCGCGAGCCATTCCCTTCATTGTCTATATCAACATAAATGAAGCCATAGCGTTTTTCCATTTCAGCCGAAGAACAGCTGACAATATCAATCGGTCCCCAAGCACAAAACGCGAAAATTTCCACACCATCTTTAACAGCTTCCTTAACTTGGGTGATATGCTCAGATAGATACGTGATACGGTAATCATCATGAACCATCCCATCTTCCAGCTTGTCATACATGCCAAAACCGTTTTCAGCGATCATGATTGGCACTTGATAGCGATCATAATATTGGCATAATGCGTTATATAAGCCTTTAGGATCGACAGCCCAGCCCCATGGATTTGCTTTAAGATGCGGGTTTTTACTTAAATCAATGGGGTTCATACCATTCCTTTTTGCTGAAACCATGGAGGAATAGTAGTATGAGATGGCCAGAAAGTCCATAGTGTTTTGTTTTAAAATAGTTGCATCCTCTGGCTGTTCGTTAATTGAAATATCATTTTCATGAAAGAAACGTCTCATATAGCCAGGGTATTCGCCTCTAAATTGAACATCGGTAAAGTAATATTGTAGGCGATTTCTTTTCAGCGCCAGTACAATATCATCCGGATGGCAGCTCTCTGGATAGGCTGTACAATCGGCCAGCATAGTGCCCATATGAAGAGAAGAACTCAATTCTCGCGCCTTTTTAACAATACGAGCCGATGCAACCATCTGATTGTGAATAGCCTGGTACTTAGCCTCGTCTAAATGATCCACCTGGTCTTTGCAAATCGCAACCGAGTTAAAGGATTCATGATACATTAAATTGATTTGATTGATCACAATCCAATATTTCACTTTGTCTTTGTAACGATCAAGCAATACTTCTCCATACCGGACGAAAAAATCAATTACTTTGCGATTATTCCATCCTCCATATTGAAGTGTAATGTTTAACGGTGTTTCGTAGTGAAGCATTGTAATAATTGGCTCCATACCAAGACTTCTGATTTCATCAATTAACTTATCATAGAAAGCAAGCCCTTCTTCGTTCGGCTCTTGGTCATCACCATTCGGAAAAATACGGGACCAATCAATAGATGTTCGAAAAGTTTTAAAGCCCATTTCGGCCAGAAGCTGTAAATCTTCTTTATAAGTGTGATAAAAGTCGATTCCATGTCTTTTCGGATAGTAACCGACTTTGTCTTCAATCGCTTCTTTCACTTTCGCAAGAGTCATATCAGAATCATGACTTGTAATATCTTGATCACTACGATACCGGTGAACATCAGCAAGGCTAATTCCTTTTCCGCCAATCCCAAAAGCACCTTCGCATTGGTTAGCCGCAACCGCACCGCCCCATAGAAAATCTTTTGGAAAAGTACCTTCAAACGTTCTCATGGTTATGCCTTCTTTCCATCAATTTTTTCATCAATTCTTCTAAAAACGCGAACTAACCGTTTGGCAATTTCATATTCGCTCTTTACAGTCATTAACGTATCTTGGGCATGGGCAAACAGCAGTGAGAAAATGGCTTCCTCTCCCTGTGCTTCTTTTTGTACGGTTTCTGTTTGCAGCTTATGAGATGCAACGATATCTTTATTTGCTTTTTCTAATACTTTTTCAGCACGGTCGTATTCCTCCTGTTCGCAGCATTTTAATGCTTCCATGACATCATTGCGGGCATCACCTGCATGTAAAATCATTTGCATTGATATTAAATACAGCGCTTCTAGTTCTTGTTCTCTATCAATCATGGTACAATCTCCTTTATTGTTGTTTTGGAATGCTATAACGAATTACTGTTCATATTCGCTTACTTCTAATTCTTTCTTCCTCTCTTGAATATCGTAAGCTTTAAAGAACGGGAAGAAGATAATAAATGCTACGACAAATAATATCATTGCTAAAACAATAGCTCTCCAATCTTGAGTTGCCAAATATGATGAAATCGGCATTGGCAAATACCAAAGCATGAAAGTCTTCGTCGGGATACTTACCCAGCCTGCATGCAGCACCCAGTACGTAATACTCGGAATAACAATTGCAGTGATCCACATCGGAATCATTAAAAATGGGTTAAAGACTATTGGCGCCCCAAACATTAATGGTTCATTGATATTAAAGATAGAGGGAACGATCGTTGCCTGTCCAATAGCTTTCATACGCATTGATTTTCCTAGGAAGAACATCATGATAACGAGAGGTAAGGTTGTTCCGATTCCACCCATGCTTGTAAAGGCATAAAGCGTTTCCATAACTGCGATATTGGATGGGGTTCCTCCAGATGCTGCTACTTGTGCATTTTCGGCAAGACCTGATAAATAAACGGGATAAATAACTGGCATCATTACCCAGCCGCTAATACCAAAAGTGTACAGAAACGCTGGAATGAAGACAGATAAAACAAATCCAGGATAGCTTTGAACAATACTTGATAAGGGTTTAAAGATCGCTAAGATTACTTCAAAGAAATCAATTTTTGCTTGAACACCAATCAGCCATCCAGTCAGCATAATCAGCGTAATCGGAATAAGTGTGTCAAACCAAACAACGATAAAGTCCGGAATTGATGAATCCTCTGAGAAAAACGAGAATTTGGAGAATTGAACAAGTACAAATCCAACAAACAAGCCGACTATCAATGACAGGAACATACCAGTTGCTCCAAATCGATCTAGCATGAACTGAATTTGTCCGTTCTCCAAGATGACTGGCGACAATAAGAACAGATAAAGAGCCAAACCTGTTGATCCTGCTATTAGCTTTTTATTATCGAGTTTCTTTTTCTCCATAATGAAATATGGGATTAAGAAGGAAACGAATAAGCCCAGCAGACCGAATGTAAATGTATTAATTAAAGAAAAATCAGGGAGCCACGAAAATACACTATTTAATAGACTGACAATCGTAATTAGCGAACCGACAAGGATTAGAGGCAGAATAGTCATAACCGCATCCTGGATCGATGATACCCACGGGTTTTTCGTGATTTTATTAACCCTTGGACTAAACGATTCGTTCATAAAAGTCATTATTTTCTCCATCATGTTATTCACCCGATTCAAGTAGGTTAGTAATAAGGTCGCACGCTTTATTGCCATCTAAAGTGCCATAAATGATTTGCGGGATTACAGATACTTTAATTTGATAGTCTCTTACTTTCTCTTTCAATTCATCCTCCATATATTTCAAGTGAGGACCAATTAACAAAACATCGATTTCATTTAGATACTCCGATAATTGTGACTCGCTTCGTGCTTGTACAGACATTTCCATTCCTCTTTTTTTGCCTGCTTTACGAATAGCGTTTGCCATAAAGCCGCTTGAAGCACCTGCTCCACAGATTAACAATACTCTTGTCATTTGTAATTCCCCCTGAATCATTTTTTGGTTTCGCTTACATGCTTAGTATTGCATTGGTCGAATTTTAAAACCAACAATAAAAGTTCCTACCCATAGGAACGATAATTGACCTCATATTTTCTATTCTCTACCTTTCAAAAAAGCAAATATACTATCCTTTCTACATAGATCGTTTTCCAACTTTTTTTGATAACGATGTGAAAACCTTTAATGAAAGTTCAATAACAGGTCCAACTAAAAAGATACAAAGAATGGTTCCGATACCGTATAAACCACCTAATAAAATCCCCGTAACGACTAAAATTCCATCAATGGTCATTCTTGTTACCTTTATGGTCACGTTTAATCGCGTGGAGAAAAAGAACATAAGGCCTTCTAACGGTCCCATTCCTGTTTTTGTAGATAAAAAGAGACCTGTTCCACATCCGTAAATCAAGATACCAATCAATGCAATGCATATACTTGGTATAGATTGCAGGAATAATGAAATCATTCCATCCATTGCAAGAAATAAGTTAATAAAATAACCGCATCCAATACTGAAAATAAGACTTCCCACCCCGAAAAACTTTCGGTTAAGAAAATAATTAATGACTAAACAGGTCAGACTAAAGATCTGACTTGCTGTCCCAAATCGAATCGGAATAAAATGTAGTCCGCCCAATAAGAACGTACTAATCGGATCTACCCCTAATTCCGCCAGCAAAACCAGTGAAATCCCAAAGGCTGTCACAACTGTGCTAATGACAACAAGTGTATAATTCATCATTTTTTGACTCATTTTCATAGTTCCCTCATTTAGCGTTCATTTGTATGAAAGTATTTCATCTTTCCTCTGAAGGAACCAACTAAAAAAAGTTCCTATCTGTAGGAACTTTTTTTATTCGCATGCATATTATTCTTTTTTTATAATAAAATGAGGAACCCTATATCTTTCATATAAGGAGCTCTGTTATGAAAAATGATCGTAAAGAGGCTTTCATTCAATACCTAGCATCTAAAAATGATTGGTGTACAGCGACAAGCTTGGCGAATTATTTTAAAGTGTCCACAAGAACCATCAGAAAATATGCTAACGAAATTAACCAGGATCAAATCATTATCGCTTCCTCTCCCCAAGGATATCAGCTTGTAAGTAGGAACCAAGTAAAAACAGACGATAATCCTACTTCTCCCATGGATCGTATGAAAGTCATATTGAAGGAATTAATTCTACACTCGGAAGGGGTAAATATCTTTGATCTTGGTGATAGACTTTTTTTAAGTGTTTCTTCAATCGAAAATGACATCGTTCATGCAAATAAAATTATTAAGCCCTATCAATTAAAAATCCGCCATAGAAAAGACATGCTCATTTTAACAGGTGAAGAGAGCGATAAGCGGAAATTAATGAGCTTTATTATTTCACAAGAAACCTCCAACGAATTTTTAAGCTTAAAAGCTGTTCAAGATTCCTTTCCGGATTATGATGTTTCTTTACTAAAAAATGAAATCGTTTCCATTCTGAGCGAACATAATTTGTATGTGAACGATTATATTATGAATAATATCCTCCTCCACCTTGTTATTACCGTGGACCGAATAAAAAATAACAACTCGGTTATTCAAGCAACTAATCTCCATAAATTAAAAAGCAATCTTGAAACAAAAGCAGCCAATAAAATCGCTGATTTTCTGGAAGCACAGTACAGTATCCGTTTTAACGAATCGGAGCGCTATAATTTTATTTTGCTTTTATCAAGTAAAACGACATTGCTTAATTATCAGTCATTGACGCCTAGCTCTTTAAATCATTATGTCGATGAGCATTATGTGAACCTCTCTAAAAAATTGCTAGAGAAGGTACATGAACGTTATTTTATTGAAATCCTTGATGATGAATTTTTTGTCAATTTCACGCTCCATATACGCAATTTAATTTTTCGGGCAAAGAATGAGCAAATGGCTAAAAATCCTTTAACACATAAATTAAAGCATTCCTATCCTCTCATTTATGAACTGGCTGTCTTTATATCCAATCAAATTCAGCTGATGGAAAACATTCATATTAAGGAGGATGAGATTTCTTATATTGCTTTTCATATCGGGTCTTACTTTGAACGAAAGGTAAGCCTAGAAAAGAAGATTTT
Organism: Brevibacillus sp. 7WMA2; assembly: GCF_010748895.1. Classification (NCBI taxonomy): domain Bacteria; kingdom Bacillati; phylum Bacillota; class Bacilli; order Caryophanales; family Paenibacillaceae; genus Brevibacillus; species Brevibacillus sp. 7WMA2. Next base: position 848,194 of record NZ_CP048799.1, on the reverse strand, counting down.
ATGTGCAGTTATTTGTCCTAACTACTATGATATGCAAGTACAACTGATTCAAAAGCTAGAAAAGAAATTTCATGATTCTTTAGAGATTATTAAAGTTTCATCTGACTCCAGTGAGGTTGCTTTATTCGAGGAAATAGACTTAATCATCAGCACACTGCCTTTACAGAAGGAACAAGTCCCATCTGTATTTGTTCACCCTTACCTGACAGAAGAAGATTATGAATATATTCAAAGTCAAATAAACAAACTAAATAAGCAAAAAAAGATACGCAGCCTAAAGCAATATCTTGACTTATATTTTGATGAAGATTTATTTATGAAGAATGTATATCTCGACAGTGATGAAGCCTACATTGCATTCATGTCGAATCTGCTTTATGAGAAAGGCTATGTGTCCCAAGACTACGGAAAGTCTGTATTAGAGAGAGAGCGAATGTCCTCCACTGCCTTTAACAACAATGTAGCTGTTCCACATTCTATGCATATGGATGCTGAAAAGACAGGTATTTGCATTATGATTCTGGACCGCCCGGTAAATTGGGGAAAAGAGAAGGTGCAAGCCATTGTGATGATTTCAATCAACAAACATCAGCGCGAATTATTCAGCCCCTTTTTCGAAGGCGTGATCAATATTCTATCGGAATGGAAAAATGTCAATGAACTAATTAAAGCCAAGGACTATGAGGATTTTATGGACAAGATGACGAGGCTTTTACATGAGAGCTAATTATTTAAAAGCTGCTATTTTCTTTTGTAAGACTATCACGGTATATCTGCAAAAACCTTTATAATGGAAGCAACTGACTTTATGAGCAGTTGCTTTTTTACATTCTTATAAACACATATGATAAACTCAGCTTATCAGGTATAACCAGATCTTATTTTCTTGTTAAACTAAGAAATGTTCTAGGTGATAAAAGGAGGCTCATTATGGGGATGCATTTGAAATTATTACACAAGAGCAAGCAGAAGAGATTGCATACCAATTTTCCTCCTCAACCATAAGCGGAATGACTTTACTTTACTAGCACAAGTATTAATCCCTTCGAATTACTCACTAGTTGCGGCGGCAGATTGATTCAAGCCAAAGATATCTTATACACGATATAAATACCTACAATGCAACTTGCAAGAACTAATTCTAATGTGACATGGCGAGTAGCTTTTATCCTTCCAATTCCTATATCTAGAACACTGTTCCTCATTTGCATAAGAAAACCTCCCCACCTTTTTCTGTACCACTTCACATTTTATCCCTTAGTTACCACCTTACTATTGATGTATATAAAAAAGAGTCCCATATTACTAAAGGAACTCTTCTCTACTGACAACATATGGGTTATTTATTTTTAAAACATTACACATTAGTGATCCCAGTCCACGACTTGCTCCTCCATAGCGCTGATCGATTCGGCTACCTTAACCATCATGGAACATTCAATTCTCTTCCTAAAGATATCACAACTGAAGTCGTAGGTTCCATTGAGGGAGCCTGTCACATGAAGCGCATTAGCAGGACAACCACCACTACAGTACAGTTTTGCCCAGCAGTCCTGACATTCCGGCTTCGAATAGCAGTTGCTTTCTTTAAACTTGTATTGCAACTCTGGTTTGGTAATCCCATCCCAAATGTTTCCCATACAATAATTCTCATCCCCTACAAATTGATGGCAAGGGAAAAGATCACCCCATGGAGTGACAGCAAGGTATTCGGTTCCTGAACCACAGCCAGCGATTCTTTTCTGAATACAAGGGCCTTCTGAGAGGTCAAGCATATAATGGTAGAAGGTAAACCCATTGCCCTTTTCCTTACGTTGAAGCATTTCCTTCGCGAGAATTTCATATTGGTTATAAATCTCTTGGAGGTCATTCTCGGTTAGCGCATAGGGCTCGCTTGGATCACAGATAACAGGCTCCATCGAGAGTTTATCAAATCCAAGGTCTGCAATATGAAAAATGTCATTGGTAAAATCGAGATTGTTCTGGGTGTAGGTTCCACGTACATAGTATTCTTTGTCTCCACGCTTCTTGACAAAATCCTGGAACTTCCGAACAATAAAATCGTAGCTTCCCTCTCCAGTGACTGTTTTACGAAGTCGATCATGAACCTCTTTTCTGCCATCAAGGCTTAATACAACATTATACATTTCTTGATTTAAGAAATCGGTAACCTCATCATTAAGTAACATACCATTCGTAGTAAAGGTGAACCGAAATGTCTTTTTGTACTCTTTTTCTTTACTTCTTGCGTAAGCGACTATCTGCTTGACAACCTTCCAAGCCATAAGCGGTTCTCCGCCGAAGAAATCGATATCGAGATTTCGGTGGTGACCCGAGTTTTCCAATAGGTAATCGATAGCTCTTTGCCCAACCTCATAGCTCATGATCGCTCTGTCTCCGTGGTATTTCCCCTGACTAGCAAAGCAATATTCACATGACAGATTACAGGTATGCGCAACATTGAAGCATAGAGCCTTTACATAGGTCTGACGATTTCTCAGATCAATAGAGAGATCCTTAAATTCATCCTCAGTAAAGAGTTGCCCGTCTTTTTTTAGCTCCTCGACATCTGCTATGGTTTCACGGATGTCCAGCTCAGTAATAGCACAATCATGTGCATACTTTTCCAGCATCATTGCCACTATTTTTTCTGTAGAAGTATTTTCGTAAAGTGCGATGATTTCATAAGCGAGGTCATCGACAACATGTACCGATCCACTATAGGTGTCAAGCACAATGTTGTATCCGTTTAGTTTATATTGATGAATCATACTTGATAATCAAGCTCCTTTTGCCCATAAAAATTGCCGCCCATCCGCAAAGCAGTTGGGCGGTACATTTCCATTACCTATCTGTTCAATTTGTTTTCACATTGCTGATTAGCAATTCCACAGGAAGTTTTGCAAGCTGACTGACAGGATGTCTGGCATGCGCCACATCCACCAAACTTTGCGGTATCCTGCAATTTACGCGTGCTCAATGTTACGATTCTTTTCATGATGTACAACCCCTTTTCACTATTTTGAAGCAATGAGAATCAATATCGTGATTTTTTTCACAATATTACCTAGATAATTTTAACAACGCCTCTGGTTGACGTCAATTATAGCTAATGTCTTATCTGTGAAACTTCACTTGATTTCGCTTATATAGATGTCTCATCTACCCTCAAAAACCAATTCACGGAAGAATATCATCTTTTTTTCGTAAAATGCTCGCTGTTTTTCTTTAGAAAAAATGTAAAAACCCTTGCCATCATACCACGTTACCTGTTCATTTTAACAACTGGGGGAGTCAGCTCCCCCGCTGCGTTCTACTTCAATACATCTACTACGAATTTTGACCAGCTTTCTAATCTTCCGTATATATCCGGCTGTAACAATTCCTCGATGGTTGTCCACTTGCCTTCCAACTGATCAATTTCTCTTACACTCACAGTCGCATCTTCATCTAAATCAAGTGTTACAAGAAGTCCAATATGTACTTTACCTACTTCTTCTACGTCATCATTGATAAAGCCAATCGTGTTAAACTCTCGATCTGCTGCTTGTATGTCCAGCTCTTCCTCTAGCTCTCTAAGTAAGTTAATCTCTAAAACTTCCTCGAAGCTGCTGCTATTTTCGTCATTCATGTGACCCCCTGTACCTAAAGACAGCTTGTCATGCAGGCGTGCTTCTCCACCGCCTGATAGACGTTTGTACATGAACAGCTCATTGCCCTTGCGAATTACTACATATGGAATTGGTTGCTTAAAGCCCTGATCTTCCTCAGCATCTCCGCGTCTCATAACAGAATAATGAGATGAAATATTACTCATTAGCCTCGTGATTCTGTCAGGTTCCTTTTCAATTCCTTGGAAAGCCAACCGCTCATTATCAAATAGTTCCGTTCGTTTTACCACTAAAATTTGTTCATCCATTTTACCCATTGTTAATGCTCCCTTACGTAATATCAATTTCCTCATCACAAATCGGGTTATACCATTTGCTAATAGAAGTCTTTAGTATACAGTATATTTGTTAATAGATGTTTGTTTAGAAAATCGTAGGAAAATTGCTTCAATTCTTTTCGTATCTACAGCTACATTCTGAAAGAAATTTTGATCTAGTTCCTCCTTCTGACTTTTTGTTTGCCTTTTTCTTTAGGCTGTTTTCTAAAAGATTGTTGCTTTTTACATCATTATTTGTAGATATTATACCTTCTGATAAAATAGGAATATAAGGTATTTTCATTATTTTAAAGTCACAGAAAAGAAGGTAAGCTATGAAAGACAAAACCAAGAAAACAAAAAAGGATTTCAACCCAAAAGACGCTGTTTTCGTATTCTCTTCTTTTACATTCATTTGCGTGGCCATCATTTTTATTCTTATCGTTTATGATGTACTCACAATTCATAATTTCCTATCGTTCGAAAAACCAATCAGAATGATAATGCATATATGTAGTGCTTCGTTTGCTCTACTTTTGTTTGGTGTAATCTTAACGCTTTACATTCCCTCAAAATACATTGACGATACAAACAAGAGTTATCAAAATTATTCACTGTTACCTATTTTTGTCTTTATGCTTTTAGGAGCGTTATTTGAAGAACTTTTGTTTAGAGGAATTATTCAAAATTTACTTTTCATATTTATAGAGAGCCAATGGATTGCAATTATAGCAACTACTTTATTTTTCTTAGGTTTTCATAATCAATACTTCAAAAAGCCTATCATGCTAATAAATATAAGCATACCAAGTTTTACTTTTGGCTGGTTATATTTTGAAACAAACAATATTTTAGTACCATTTGTTGTGCATTTTCTAATGAACTTAGGAATAACGCTATTATTCAAATACAATTTAATAAGGGTTAAAAAATAACCTTGTTTACTGATATTTCGATCTTAGTACTGCTTATGGTCCACATAGATACACATTAAAAGATTTTGGTTATTAGAAAGGAGTTAATATGTTTCGTATTAATTATCAACTTGCTTTGTCTGAATCAGAAATTTCCTCCCTTACGCATGAAGAGCTTATAGAAGATTACGGTGATGATTTCTTAGGATTGATACTCTTTTCTTTTAATGAGCAGGAGTATGGATATTATTCTGAAGATGCAACGATCCATGAATTCAACTTATTCGAAGAATGGATCATATCATGGTTTCAAATGCTAAATGAGGCTCTAATCATGTTAAAAAAGGAGGGATATGCTGCTATTAAAACCATAGAAGAACCCGATAACTGGATCGTAATTAAAAATAGGAATGAAAATGTATTGATTGATTTCGTACTGGCAACAGATAGGGTTCCTAAGGAATTTGTAACTCCCGTTCCGCTTTGTTCCATCTATGATGCTGGATGGGAAAATGAGATTATAAATAAAGCACAATTTCTTTCTGAACTTAAAACGAAAACAGGCGATTTCATTAAAAAGATAGAAAGATTGAATAACGATCTTGCAAAATCAAGTGAAAACTTTCAAAGACTGAAAGAAACATACCTACTGGCACACTTTTAGTTATCATAGACAGACCTACCAGTTGTAGAAAATAAATCAACAGGACAAAAAGATAAAACTACCTTTTTGTCCTGTTTTATATGATCACGTATCAAACTCAATAGATTGTAATTCTCCTTTTCAAACATTGACTTTAAAAACCGTTCTTCTTATGTAAGGATATATTTTATACCAAGTTTATTTATTGACTCCCAAACCATAAATAATAGCGTTGCTAATGCAAAACCCCGACTCTCTCCTCCCTATACATTGATCATTTCCGTTATCAGCTGCGATTCATCTTCTTCTCCCCCACTAGCCTTAGCTCTTGCCCCTCTCCTTTATCAAATAACGACATCTCACATTCCCGTCCGCAATACATTCCGTACGCTGCACATCGGCGTCAAGCAACGCTGCGAATAGAGCAACCTCACATTGACATGCTTGGCGATTGCGGATTGCAATTTCTACAACAGGACAGTTTGCTTCATCCAATAAATATGTATCATCTTGTTTTTTTTCTAATTTGACCATGTATCCCTCTTGATCCTGAATTTTGGCCAAGGTTGCTACTCTTTCCTCAAAATTTTGTCCTGACATCGCTTCACGGTACTTTTTCTCGATCTTTGCCATTCTCCGTTCAAATAAGCTATTCACTAACGATTCCCCGAACATGTCATTGATCTCCTGAATCAATTCCATGGCCAGACTATCGTATTCATTCGGAAATAATTCTTCGGATAAAACCGTAAGTCGATAGGAATAAGTTGGTCTTCCTACATGCTGACGCAGAATACTAGATTGGATATAACTGTCCTTCTCTAACGCATATAAATGCTTGCGAACAGACATCCTCGTTACTCCCAAATGCTCCGACATTTCCTGGACACTTACTGAACCACGCTTCTTGAGCAACAGCAATATCTCATTTCTTGTTGATTGTTCTCGTAATCGAACCGCGTGTTTGTTCATGGACACCCTTCCTCTCTGAGCAAGATAAGAGATTTATAGTAAAAAACTTTGCAGAAGCATATCTGTCTCTTCTGCAAAGCTTAGAAAATTCAAAATTAACGAATCGCTTCGTTATAACGACGATTAACTTCCTCCCAGTTAACGACATTCCACCAGGAGGAGACAAAATCTGGCCTTTTATTCTGATACTGTAAATAATAAGCATGCTCCCAAACATCGACGACCAGAATCGGCGTTTTATTTTCCATAAAAGGAGTATCCTGATTGGGCGTACTGGTAACTTCCAACTTGTCCCCATTGACAACCAGCCATCCCCACCCCGCTCCGAATCGGCTTACAGCAGCTTTTGTTAGTTCATCCTTCATCTCTGCAAAGCTACCAAAATGCTTTTCAATTCCCTTCGCTATATCACCATCAGGATTCCCGCCCCCAGTTGGGCTCATGATGGACCAGTACAGGCTATGACTATAATGTCCACCTCCATGATTTCGAACCGCTGTACGAATTTCTTCCGGTACATCGTTCAAATTGCTGATCAATTCTTCTACAGTAGCATTCTTGAACTGGGGATAGTTCTCGATTGCCTTGTTCAAATTCGTCACATAAGTTGCATGGTGCTTGCCATGATGGATTTCCATGGTTCTGGCATCGAGATAAGGTTCTAACTCGTCATAATTGTATTGCAGCTTCGGTAAAGAAAATGGCTCCATTCAATTATTTCCTCCTATCTTGATTGATTACATCCTTAGTTTACACGATATAAAATATTTTGTACACAACCAAATATTTTTACCCTACGCAACTTATTTGGTATATATTTCAAAAGAAATATCCACGCATGACTTTGAACAATTTTGCCTCCCCAAAAATCCTTATAACTTCCCTTCTTAATGGGACATATATCCATCATTTCGCTCCATCTGAAAGATCGTGTTTGATTTCGAAAATAAGGTCAAATTCCACCAAAAAAGAACGCTATATGCATAATAGCGTTCCTTTAATAGAAAGCTGATCAATGCCCTGGATCAGCGTTGATTGTGCTTATTAATAAATTTTTGTAAGAAAAATATACAGCGTACTTATTGCACCCACCTAGTTTCAGGTAATTATGCTCCTTCATTTAGAAATGTAAAAATAGCCGACCATTAAGGCCGGCTATTCAAATTATTCAAACTTGTCCTAGTAAAGTAATTTGAATGTAGTGTCTGAAATCATCACAAGAGTAACAAGAATCAATTCTATTATGTATCCCTAAACGAAAAAATGATCGAGATCAGATGTCTGTAAACAATCCGTCACCCGATGAAAAAGAGACGCTTCGATAAATCTCTTATTTGAAATCCCAGACTAGCCTTAGGTATTTGCGATATACGTCATCAAGCTGGGCAGTTGGATCGTTCATTTCACGACTATACGTAGGCGAAATGTCGCTAAGATGTGCAAACCCCTCTTCAATAAAGTCATTTAACACATCAATACGCTTTTCAAGGGCAATTTCTTTTCCAGCCATTTTGCTTTTAAGCAGCTTCTCAATTGCGCTTTTTACCGCTGCATCAGCTACTAATTTATTTACCAATTCTTGAAACAGTATGGGTGGATTCACCTTGTATCTCTCAATCCACATGCAAGCTAGCAAAGGCCGAAGAACATAGAAGTATTTTTTTATTTTTACCTGTTCTCCCTTGAGGTAATCTCTATAATTCCCCTTCGCCATGCCAAGATAGTGATGAATCGAAATTTGTGGAGAAAAAACACGCTCCCTCAGCTTTATCATCTCATCCTTAAATCCATAAGCATCGTGGTAAACGATTTCCGAACTCAGCCATTCCATCAAGGAAGGATTTGACTTTCTAAACAGTCTGAGCGCCTTTTTAATATCCCATCCGTTAATGTCTAGCAAATTAGTAATGGGTACTTCAATTACATCGCGTTTTTCATCGATTGAAAGATACCATTCAGGACGTCTGATATAGACAAAGCGCACGTCATAATCGCTATCTTGTGATGGGAATCCCCATGCCCGGCTTCCGGATTCTACGGCAAATAAAATTCTGATATTGTGTTCTTGTTCCAATTTTTTGATTTCATATTGTATAGCTTCTTTCATCTTTTTCTCCCACTATGAAGTTTATCTATAAATTTTGGTCATATCCTATTTTATCATAAGTTGTAAGATATCCTGCTAGTTTTGGGAGAAATGTTAGCTTGAGTAATCGTAATAGTCTCCTGCTCGATAAAAATTCCCATGTGAATCTCTGTTGGGAAATCCATCTTTATGTGCTGATTTTATTGGCATTTTACTTCCACAGGCATGACACCAGGTCTCAGTCGAATTTTTGTAAATATAATGAACGCCCTTATTCATGCAAATGGGACATTCATATCTTAATTTGTAGCGTTTTGTTCCGTTTGCATCTTCTTTAATTCCTGTTGTAAGATAATCTGCAACATGAACAACATTTTCATGACTTTCATTTGACTTCTTATCCTCCAGCAAATCCGCACTTACTTGTTCTCGGTTCTCATCATTATTGTCTAGATGCTGTTCTATCTTCTGGTTCTCATCATTATTGTCTAGATGCTGTTCTATCTTCTGGTTCTCATCATTATTGTCCAAATGCTGTTCTATCTTCTGCTCCTCTTCTTGCTGCATATTTTCAAAGAAATTACTATAGGCCTTACCTATCTTTTCGAACTCGTTTACTGTTTTTAGAATATCCTTGTCCACACCAAAAAGATTAAATACGTTCTGAATAATCACTAATTTAGCTAAATAGTCGTTTTCCTGAAGCTCGATTCCCGCTTCTTTGCCCTTATCATCTTTAATGGAAATTTTGACTAATAATGACATTTTAGACCACCTCGAAAATGATTATAAGCAATAAATGGATAGAAAGCAATTAGGATAACGTATTATAAGCATTCTTTTCGTAAATAACGGGAAATTCCTCTTTCATAATTATAACGAGTTAAATTGTGAAATATGAAACAAGAACATCCATAAAGCTCATATCAAGCAAAACAGTGAAGCATCCTCTTACATCGACTATGGAAAAGCTCTAGGCTACCTAACATGTATACGGGACACTTCACTGAGTGATTGCTTTGTTTATTCAAATTTCATTTATAAATAATGTTTCTATACACACTTAGCGCTGACCTGCCAGCCAATCCGCGATTTCCTCTGTTTGTGACAATACTGCGATTGGGTCAAAGTACCAGGATCGCTCTTCTTTCCATATGTATACACGATTGTTTTTGACTGCATCAAGAGAAGCCCAGATCGGATCGGCTTTCAAGTCCTCTAAGGTACGGTCGTCAGAGGTCAGGATGATATAATCGCCTGCATATTGTTGTAGTAACTCATTAGACAGCTCAACCCACTGTTTTTTACTAATTTCGGCTGCTATCGGTGCTGGAGGCTTGAATCCCAATGCTTGATATACAGCTTGACCACCTCGTCCAAAATTGTCCCCGTAAGCATAGGTCCCCTTGGGTGTAAGCTCAAATATAGAAAAGGTAGCATTAGAAGGCACTGCTTTCCTTGCTTTTTCTCTTGCTACAGAAATACGATGATCGTACTCCGCAAGCCATTTTTCAGCTTCTTTTTCCTTACCTAGTAGCTTGCCAAAGTAAGTCAGCTCTTCATGGGCATTTTTTAATTCGCCATAAGGAATTGATATGGTAGGGGCAATCTTGGATAATTGCTGATATCTGCTATGATCTTCTGCCGACCCTGTTACGATCAGGTCTGGTTGTAAATCAATCACCTTTTCCAATGAACCCTCCACATCACCAATATCCTCCACTTCCTTGAGTGCTTCGCCAAAATACGGATTTTTCCGGTGCAGTCCGGGAGTTCCAATGGGGGTAATACCAAGCGCAATAAAACTGCCCAGATACTGGTCAGCTATAATCCTTTGGGGGTTAACGGGAATTCTTATGTCACCGCTAACCGTCGATATTATTTTGGTTGGTGCGCTTTCAGAAGCCTGACCGGAATTCGTTTGAGTAGAATTGTGCGATACTGAGCCAGCAGATGACGATTGCTTTCCCGAAGTTGCTGTATTCGTGTTTGAAGTGCCAACAGAACACGCACTGAGAAGCAACGCAAAGCAAAGGAATAATGTTGCCGTAGTAGTTGACCTAGATTGTTTATACATCGGTGTAAGTCCCTCTCTCTTATATTGATCATGAATATCACCCTCAATATAGCGCGAGCCCTTTTGAACTTCAATGGAGGATCGAATGAAGTTAGAAGGACTTTCTTCTGTTGGATGCTGTAGCTCTCTAACTCTATAACGGGCAGGCGAAACACCCTTGTACTTTTTGAATAGACGCCCAAAATAATACGGGTCCTCATAACCTACACTGACAGCTATTTCACGTAATGTTGCATCCGTTTCTACTAGTAGACTTGCTGCCTTATCCATTCTTATCCGAATCAGATAATGAATCAGACTGTGCCCGGTCTCCTTTTTGAACAGAGCGGATAAGTGGGGAACACTGTAGTTCAAAGTCTCTGCAAGGGATTCGAGAGTGATCGATTCCGAGTAATGCTTTTGCATATACAAAATCACTTGTGTAACAATTCCCGGCTCTTTTACATCAATCTCTTGACCTTGGAGCTGCCGTAGAATACTGTAGACAAATTGATAAAACTCTGATTTAACATAAAAACGTTCAATTGACCTTGGTTGTTTCCATTCTTGATTCATAGTTTTCACTTTATGGAATAGTGAGATTGGGTCATTTGGTGAAAAGCTGTACTGTATTTGAAAAGGATTGCTAGTTTCCAACAGTTCCAGAATGTCCTGGCTACATGGACGTGGAAGTGTAGCCTTATATAGAATCATATAGTATTCAAACTCGTCTTCTATCCCTATAATCTCTAAGCATGTCCCCTTCCCGCTATGGAGTACATGGAATCTCTCTGATCGATGAACTTCCCCGTCAAGCAGTATTTGGGCAACACCACGAGTTGCATACAAAAAACTGCTTGTGGGGAGTCGATATGAGCCAAGCTCTTCTCCTACCCTCAGGATCGCATGACGGATATCCAACACCCGAATGAAAGCATGATTCCACAACACAAAATAGTCGTTCATTTGCATATCTGTCATTCATCTCCTTAAAGCACGCTACATATCACGACTACCTGAACAAACAATGAGCGCCCCTTGCCATCATGCAAAAATTATGACATCAAGTTGTCAGGCAGCACTGCCGCACACCGCATACAATCCCACCGGATGGTTACCGATAGGATTGTTGCTTTCGTCATCCTAGCTTGTATCATTATGCATCCTTCATTATATATGATAATAGTTATCATTATCAATGAATGCACTGTACGATGAGTTATCTACCATTCATCAAAGATAAAAACTACTCCGATCTGTTAATGCTCCCTGCTTCTTAATGTAGAATAATCACGTTATGGATCAGTCATTTGGCAACAGTAGCTTTATATGAAAATGATTCAATCGAGTGGTGGAATATTTGTGAAAATAAGGTAATGAGTCTTTCATATACTCATCCAATCGCTTAAAATGGAAAGATATGATAGGTAAAAGATCTAGGAGGCCTCTTCAATGAAAACCATCGTACTCTCCCTACAAGTCATCGCAAAAATAGCACTTACAATCCTTATAGGCTTCCTCACTTCATTTCTCCTCCATGCACTATTGCCTGCCTCACTCAAATATTTGTCTCAAATAGGAATGCTGATTGGCGTATGGATTACCTATCGGCTATTTGAAAGAAAATCTCTTTGGCCTCTAGGATTTGGAAGAGAGGAAAGCTGGAAGCAGCTCATAATGGGTATTGGAATAGGAGCCTGCACAATTTTCCTTTCCTGTGCACTTATTTGGTTATTCGGTGGGGTACAGCTTACAAGCGTACAAATAGATGTCTATCTTCTGGCGGCTATTCTGTCTACCATTCCTAAGTGGATAGTGGTTGCCATCGTTGAAGAAGGACTGGTGAGAGGATACATTCAGGGACTTGTAAAGGAGTCATTTGGCATGAAAGCTTCAATTCTGCTTACCTCTCTTTTGTTTGCATCTATTCATTTGTTTAACACAGGTTCTACCGAGTCACTTCTCCCAATGCTGTTCCTCTTTCTCGATGGCTTGTTTCTAGGTGTAATGAGAGAGATGACTGGCAAGCTATGGCTGCCTATTGGTGCTCATTTTATATGGAATTTCTTACAATCTGCTTTTGGATTTGCAGTTTCGGGTGGCGAATCAGAAGCGCCTTCCCTTGTAAAGGTTCAACCGATCGGGGATGCCATGCTTTCTGGAGGAGCTTTTGGTGCTGAGGGGAGCTATCTAACTGCTTGCATATTACTGATTACGCTGTTTATTACATGGAAAATATATCGTAAACAAAATGTCAGAGCCATTAGTAGCCTGTAAAATACTTGTTTTATGATGCTTTCACTACTTATACTGGCATAATCCTAGTATTTGGCCTACTAGCTAAAAGCGACGGAAAACCAAGCACTTCATTAAACCCCCAGAAACCCTCTGGGGGTCATCAGATTCATGTCACTTTTATACATCTCATCCAAAGTAATTTCGATTCAACTATGAGTAATCACTGTTAACAGGTGTAATCATAGTAATCTCCTGCTCGATAAAAATTCCCGTGTGAATCTCTATTTGGGAATCCATCCTTGTGTGCTGCTTTGATAGGCATCTTACTTCCACAGGAATGGCACCACGTCTCAGTCGAATTTTTGTAAATATAATGTACGCCCTTATTCATACAGATTGGACATTCATATCTTAATTTATAGCGTTTTTTGCCATTTGAGTCTTCCTTGATACCTGTAGTTAAGTAATCTGAATCATCAACTGGCTTAGCTTCAGCCTCTTTCGTCTCTTCGATCTCCTGAAAGCTTTTGATCATTTGTTCCCTAATTTGTTCATTATTAACAATGCGTTTTTCCCTTATATCCTTTTCTTCCAACTGCTCTTCTTCTTGTTTCATATTGTCAAAAAAATGACTGTAAGCCTTGCCAATCTTTTCAAATTCGTTCACTGTGTCCAGTATATCTTTATCAACACCAAATAAGTTAAATACATTTTGAACAATAACTAATTTTGCTAGATTATCCGTTTCTTGTAGCTCTATTTCAGCTTCTTTTCCTTTGTCGTCCTTTATGGTAATTTTAACTGTTAATGACATATATTAACCACCTCGCTGATGATTATAAGCAATAAAAGGACTCAACGCAATGTAGAATTGCATATTTATACACCTAGTCCATTACATGAACCTTTTTTGACCCTCCTTTCCTTGTTTATAGGGGGAATTCTCTCTTACCAATTCCGCTAATTTCTGTAAAAAACAGCTTCCTTACAGCATTTTGAAGCCTGCTATCAAATGATCTACCTAAAAGTATACTTATCCTTCAAGTCCAAAAAAATGGAATAACAGTATCCCTCTATTTACTCCTTATTCAAGGATCGAAATATACTGCCTATCTATTTTATCCGCCAGCCAAACCATTTCGTTTCCATGATAAAAGGTAACTTTATTCGCCCATGCTTTTTTTGCCTCTATCTTTAAAATAGTTGGATGCGTATCCCTTCTTTTCCCCACTTGTTTTGCAGTCTGAATTTCTTCTGATAGATGAACATATTGTCTTCCTTTAGGTAATAGCCCTTGTTCCAATATCAATGAAACAAATCGTTTTGGTGTACCATGATAAAGAAACTCTGGCGGCTCACTTTCCTCTTTCAAAACTCTTTTCGCTGTTGAGTGGCCATAGAGGGCTCTCATTTTTCCATTTTCCATTTCAAATCGTTTCTTATCAAATTGTGAAATCATAACTTGCAAGTCCTTTTCACTCACATTACGCCATACTGGTTGTTCATGTAGGGAATGCAATAATTGCTCAGTTTGAACCCATCCATATTCATCTAATTCTAATTCATATTCATGTGGTGCATGTCGCAAAGCATATGAAATTTCTTTACTCAATTTTTGATAATTCATATTCTACACTTCCTATTTCAATGTTTGTCATTGTATTATGTAAAGCAGCTTCCGGTCCCTACTATTTTCAATATCCAGTTTCTTCTTCAATAATGTCACAGTCAAAAATATGAAGTAAGAATCGAAGAGCATCAGCGCTTCCATACGGAAATGCCCATGGGTCATATTCAAATTTCCCTCTATTTTGATCTATACGTTCACAGCTTATAATCGTATATTCAGCACTGGCGATTGCATCTAACCATGATTCAAAATCCCATGGTACTTTTAATCTAGGATCTGTATTTCTCTCGTCAACGGATAACGAATGATACAGGCTCCAATGCTCATCCAATTCTTGCTGTGACGGGTTCCAAAACTTTACCAATTGCTCTTTCTTAAAAAATGACTTCCAAAGTACATAGTCACCGTCATGCAGTTTACCAGATTCTTTTGCTGTTTTTAGTTTATGGAACAAGCTTTTTAATTCGTTAAAGGAATCATCATTAGTTATTTTACAGATGAAATAAAGGAATTCTTGTTTCATTTTATCTCCCTATTAGGCTTTCCCTTTCGTTGATGTATTGGAACCATTTTTTCATGCTACATGTAAGCATATTATATCAGTTTGGTCCGATATTCAGATAGCGATTATTTAGAAAAATCTCTATTCGGAATCTACGAAATGGGAAGAAGTAATTTATTCATTTATGCTCGTGTTATTCTTGTTAATAGCCGCCTAAAATTAATTGTTTGTTCGACTTCTGTTCTGTATGTAAAAATGGTAAAAAATGTATATAATTCAAACATAGCCCTTTGTGTAGCAGGATTCATATTCAAAAAATACATATTATTGATTCTCATTGTGGGTGTCTAAATTTGAAGGAGTGGTAATGATGAAGAAAGTAAACATTCTTGCTTCCTCACTAATAGCAGTTTCTTTGATGTTTGGAGCACAAGCTGTTAGTGCACACTCTACTCTTGAACGATCCCCTGACCCAGCACATGCAATTCAACCAAGCATTGTGTATCCTGGTTATAGCATCGTTACGAAAAACCTTGTAGTTGACAATCATCTTTATATTCCAAATACAGGATTTTTTGTAGAAGGAGCACCAGGTACGATTCGACTTGAACCGGATATTGCAAATAACCGAACAAAAGTTATAGCTCTTAATCCTACCCCATTTGAGCCTGCGTTAATTCATGATCATAAAAGTAAAACGACTTACAGGATCTATATAACTTGGTTCTAATTCACAAACAGACCGTGGGTTCCCCCTCTCACGGTCTGTTTTTTGCTTAAAATTAATCTGAACCATATATGACCATACTTGAAATAATCTGAAATACCGCAATTTTTATCCATCTGAATAAGATAAGGATCATTCTTCATCCTGTTATTTAAATAAATTTATTGTTGTAATAATGATCGGCATACCAAACACATCAATGAGAAAGGCACCGACAACTGGAACGACTAGGTAGGCTTTACGCGAAGGTCCAAATCGCTCAGTCACTGCAGCCATATTCGCCATAGCATTTGGTGTAGCGCCAAGGCCATGACCTGTAAAACCTGCGACCATTACTGCGGCATCATAGTTTTTACCAAGCAATCGGAACAAAATGAAAATCCCAAACAGAACGATAAATACAACTTGTACAAACACGATTAATAGCATTGGAAGTGCAAGATCAGCTACTTCCCATAATTTTATGCTCATGAGTGCCATAGACAGGAAGATTCCGAGTGTCACATCACTAATCAGGTTGATACTCTTCATGTCAATTGCATTCGGATTCCATTTATCTACAATGTTGCGGGCAATAACTGCCACGAACATGGCTCCTACATAACTAGGTAGAACAAAGCCTGTTGCTGATGTGAACAGCTCACCTAAATACGTACCAACTGCCATACAAAATGTAATGAGCAATACCTGGATGAAGAAGGTGTTTGTCGTAATGGGCTGTACTTTTTCTTCAACTGTCTCTTCCTTATCTTCTATTTCAGTCGGTTTTAGATCGTATTTTGAAATTAAATATTTTACAGTCGGTCCGCCAACTAAGCCCCCCGCCACAAGACCAAAGGTGGCCGCCGCGATCCCAATGGCCAACGCTGATTGAATTCCCATATCTTCAAGGGTTTGTCCAAATGCGCCTGCCGCTCCATGTCCACCTTCCATAGATACTGAGCCTGCCATCATACCAATTAGTGGATGAATCCCGAACAATGAAGCCAAGGAAACCCCAATCACATTTTGTGCTAAAGCCAAGAATCCGCATGCAATCCAGTAAATGACAAGTAGCTTGCCGCCTAGCTTGATGAGTTTAAAGCTTGCTCCCAATCCTACAGTTGTGAAGAAGGTGAGCATGAACAAGCTTTGAAGTGAGGTATCCAATGTAATTTCCAAAAGTCCCATCGCTTTTACCGTCGTTGCAATGATTGCAAACAATAGCCCTCCAACAACTGGTGCCGGGATATAAAATTTTTGCAGAAACCCTGCTTTTTTTACTAGGTATGATCCTACTACTAGTAATGCAACCGCGAGAAAAATCGTATTTACTTGATTAAGTGCTAAAGTCATAGTTGTCTCCCCCTAGAAATCTCGTGATAGCTTCATTCGTTAAATAAGCACCTAACTTCACGGTTCTTCCGTTTTCATCTAAGACAGGATTCACTTCACAGATATCAAAAGAAAGCGTTTTCTTGTGAGCTGTCACTCTGCGAATCAAGGTACGAACAACCATTGGTGTTAATCCAAATGGAGATGGCGCACTGACTCCTGGGGCAAATGCCGCATTTAAAACATCTGTACAAAGCGTAAGCATGACATAATCCTGCTTCTCGATGAATTCGTCTAATGCAGTAATGATGTCATCCATCCGTTCTTCAGTCATATCTTCTTCATAAATATACTGGGCACCGAGTTCGTCCGCTTTATCAAATAATTCCTGCGTATTCCCGAAACGTTGGATACCAAGTACAAAATATTGGCTATTTTGGTCATTTTCTAATATTTGTCGAAACATCGTACCAGATGAAGGCTGATTTTCATACGAACGTAAATCGAAATGAGCATCAATATTGATGATGCCAAGCGAAGCATCGTTGCCTATATGTTTTCGGACACCTAAATAATGTCCATACAACGTTTCGTGTCCTCCTCCTAAAATAATAGGAGTAGCCGATTTTGAAAAAATTCTCGAGACTGCCAGACCCAATTCTTCCTGAGCATCTTCGAGTTTTTCGTTTTGGCACTGAATATTCCCCACATCGATAATACGTGTACCTTCCTCCAGTTTCCAAGGAAGACTCGCAAGCGCTTGCCTAATAGCATTTGGAGCTTTGGCTGCACCTAATCGGCCTTGATTGCGTCTAACTCCTTCTTCACATTCAAAGCCAATAATTGCACATGTGCTATCCTTGGAGGGCTGCAAATTCTCCAAGTCTACCAATTCCACAATTTGATGATAGCGAAAGCTGCTTCTTCTTTCCGTATGATCAGTTCGCCCGGTCCATAAATCAGCTAGAATATTCGTTGCCAATTTATTCACCCTTTCTGAAATTTCTGAAGTAGATTTGTTTTTTGATTATATAATGACAAACTTATTATTTCTAATATATAATTCAAATAATTTAATAGTTTTAAGCTATAAATAAGGAGGGGGTTTCTTTTGGACATCAAACAATTGCATTATTTTGTGACGGTTTCCAATCACTTGAGCTACTCCAAAGCCGCACAAAAACTGCATATTTCACAGCCTTCGTTAAGCAATGCTATTAAAAATTTGGAACAAGAGATTGGCTCCCCACTCCTTGAGCGAAATACAAGAAAAGTAGAACTAACTGACGCTGGTAAAATTTTATATAAAAAATCAATTCTCCTCCTTTCTCAAATGAACATGTTGAAAAAAGAGATGGAGGAGGTAAAACTGACCGGCAGTGGTGATCTAATCATCGGCATCATTGAGTCAGTGAAGCATTGGATTCCAAAAGTGATCCGTAAGTATCAGGATCGTTTTCCTACCATAAACATTAAGCTGATCGAAGTCCTGAGTGGAAAAGCTGTGAAGGAATCATTGAGGAAGTATGATACACATCTACTCATTACAAATCAGTATATAAATGAACCGGATATTGAATCATTGCCTTTATACGATGAAAGATTAGTGCTTGTGCTACACAGAGATCACCCTCTGGCACAGAAGCGGGGATCTATTCTTTTAGAAGAGTTAGAAAGAGAGCCTTTTATCATTAGTACGGAAGGTTTTCAGACAAGAGAAGATATTTTAACAGCCTTTACACTTGAACAAATAACACCGAAAATCAAATTTGAAATTGAACGCTTTGAAACAGCCTTAACACTAGTCAGAGAAAATCTAGGAATTACGATTATCCCCGAAAATTATTTATCTGAGCCAATGGATGAGTGCATCGTATCAAAAACGATTGATTCATCAGCATTGGAGAGGACTGTTTATTTAACGTTTATGAAAAATCGTTATTTGTCTCCCGCGGTCCAAGCCTTTTTGGAAGATATTCGACGGTACTTTGATTGACAAGTGAACCTCAATATATAAAAACTCTATGGAGATTATACTCATTACAAAAAGGAATTCAGGTGTAGCTACCAGAACTATCAAAACCCGCTTCAATACGGGAACAACATTATAGCCCTGCATGGCACTTGTCTCCTTTTTCTGATAAATATTAGCTAAACGATATTCGACGATGTTACGTAATGATCCTGCTTTGTTGAGCTAAAGGTTGAAATTACAGCGATCTTAACAAAAAGAACCTACATAAAAAAACCCACCTTAATCAGCAGAGGTAAAAAGTACAAAACAAGTAACTAACAAGGTAGTCCTGCTCTTTTGTGAGAGTAGACTACCTTGTCACATCTTTTCAATCATAAAGCATCCTGAGAAAACGATGATTGATCTACAAATATTATCATTCATGGATCTGGAAGTATTCTGGGAATTCGAAAAAGATATGAAAAACGATGCGAATCGATTAAACTTGAATCAGATTAGCCTTCCAAAGACACAAACCAAAAAAAGGATGTGTTTGCATGCGAATCATGGAAATCGTACTACAATCGAATCGATTAGACGAAATGAAGTCTTTTTATAGTGAATTGCTAGGTTTTTGTATCAAACAAGCATCTGCTGAAGCATTTACTATTGCAACTGGTGAGTCTAAAATAACATTTCAAAAAAACGTTACTGATCTAGGTGCCTATTATCATTTTGCTTTTACGATCCCTTCAAATAAACTGACTGAATCAATACAATGGCTTCAACACAAAGGAATCTCCTGCTTTTCTACTGACAGACAGAATCAGTTCTTTTTCCCTGCCTGGAACGCAACTGCAGCGTACTTTTATGATCCGGACGGTAATCTAGTCGAGTTTATTGCACATCACTCCTTACACAACCCCTCTGAGACTCCATTCAGTGAAAACAGTATCCTTTATATCAGTGAAATTGGACTGCCTGTTCCTCATGTTGCCGAAAGCTCCAAGCATATCTGTGAAGCGTTTGAACAGGAAATATGGCGAAAGGATGAGAAACAATTTGCTGCCGTTGGGGATGTAGAAGGATTATTTATTCTCATTGAAACAAGCCGCCTGTGGTTTCCAGATGAAAGAATACCAGGTGTGTTTCCAACTCAAGTAACAATTCAAAGCGAATTAGACAATCAAGTACAGCTTACTGGTTTGCCATATCAGTTATGGAGTACCGCGAAAGTGCCTATGGAGGAAATATAGGAACATGTTAACCTACTACTCACTTTCCCCCCTGTTGAGCTGAAATTTACTTCCGATTTTTCCGAAATGATCTAACCGCAGCATTTTCATTCTCACGTCTAATTCACGAACGTATGTTCTTTGTTTTATAATCACATTAATGTTAATAATGAGATATAGGGTTGGTTTCTCTGGTTAACAGCACTCAGAAAAAAGCCTGATCAATGCAGCAAGCAGCATTGTAGAAACGATCAAACATGTAACACCAAAGGAGCGGTTCGAAATGACATTGAAGTTGATCCCTTATCTAGTGATGGACGGGAATGCCAAGGAGGCTATCCAATTTTATGAAAAAGCTTTACATGCCAAAGTCCTTTTTAACCAAACGTTTGGTGAGATGCCCGAGAATCCTGAATTCCCTATCCCTGCAAATGCAAAAGATCGTGTGGCACATGCGATGGTTAAAGTTAGCGAAACTGACCTGATGTTTTCAGATACATTTCCAGGTCAACCGCATCAGAAAGGTAATCAAGTTACTATCTGTATTGCAACAAGCAATAAGGAAGAGTCTACACAAATTTATGAAGCTCTGCAGGAGGGTGGCCAAGTGAATATGCCACTGCAGGAAACTCATTTTAGTCCTGCTTACGGTATCATAACAGATAAGTTTGGAGTTACCTTCCAAATATATACAGATGGCAAGCAATAATTTATTGCTAGTCTCCCCTCTCCCCTTTGATCGAAAAATTTCTTGACAGTTCCACTTCCTACTCATCTGTAGCCTATAAATCTCGTGTCTACAAGTACAAGTCTCTTCAATCATTTTTTAATTTCCCTAAGTTATCTATGTTCATCTTGTGGAACAATGAATCAAACGGCTCTGTCTACATCAGAGCCGTTTCGCTTTTTTACTCAACCGTTTGCTAGCCGTTAGCCGCTAGTCATACACCTGCTTAATCGTAACTGAAGCTTATTAGAAGACGCATTTACCTATGAACACGTCACTGTTGCTCTCATGTTTACATTTGATGGCGATCTATCCTAATCTCATTTACGTGCAATAGAGATCATGTTTTGTGTTTTAAAACGTTTAAATCTCCATATTTTATACCATCCTGCATAATAATCTACCTACGCTCTTCATGTAGCCCTGACTTGGTTTGATTTTTTGAAGTAATTCAGTTTCACTTATGAATTCATGCAAAATTACAAGCCTTGGTTCATTCATGATCTTATCTAGAAATAGGTTGTCGTTTAGAGTATAATTTCGATTAGATATTTGTACCTACCAATCTAATAAGTAGATATAAATACAATTCTCACGATAAAAATGGAGGTATATACATTGAAATTTCCACATGATTTTTTGTTTGGAGCTGCTTCAGCATCCTATCAAATAGAAGGTGCTTGGAATGAAGACGGAAAAGGCGTTACCAATTGGGATGTTTTTTCAAAAATTCCTGGTAAAACATACAATCAGACTAATGGTGATGTAGCTATTGATCATTATCATCGCTTTGAAGAAGATATCCGATTAATGGCTGAAATGGGATTAGAATCATATCGTTTTTCCATTTCGTGGGCACGTATTTTACCAACCGGAGATGGTGACATAAACGAAAAAGGCATTGAATTTTATAATCGAGTCATTGATGAATGCTTACAATATGGGATCGTTCCGTTTGTTACTTTGTACCATTGGGACTTACCATTAACACTAGAAGAAGATGGTGGATGGACGAATAAGCGAACCGCCGAGGCATTTGTAAAGTATGCCGAAATTTGTTTTCATGCATTTGGTGATCGAGTAAAGCATTGGATAACATTTAATGAGACAGTTATGTTTTGCGGATTAGGTTATGTAAAAGGAGCCCATCCACCGGGCATTCAGAATGATGTTCCACGTTATTTTCAGGCTACTCATTATGTGTTTTATGCCCATGCTAAAACAGTTCAATTGTACAAACAGTTAAAGCAATATGGAGAAATTGGCATTACCCATGTTTTCTTACCTGCCTATAGCGTAGATGATCAACCAAGTAATAAACTAGCGGAACGCCATGCGAATGAATATGAGACATTCTGGTTTTATGACCCAGTTCTGAAGGGAGAATATCCATCTTATGTTATTGAGCAATTAAAAGAAAAGGGATGGCTGCCTAACTGGACGAGTGAAGAATTAGAGATGATCAAACAAAACGCTGAAAAAAACGATTTTATCGGTTTAAACTATTACCAGCCTATACGAGTAGAACGATATGATAAGGATATCAGAAATGAAAAGCATTCTAGAGAAACATCTACTCTTGCTCCAGGCAATCCTTCTTTTGATGGATTTTATCGAACAGTGCGTATGGAAGACAAAACCTATACAAAATGGGGATGGGAAATATCTCCGAAAGGTTTTTTAGATGGATTGCATCTGTTAAAAGAAAGATATGGTAACATTAAAATGTATGTGACGGAAAACGGGCTTGGTGATGAAGATCCAATCATTGATGGAGAAATTGTAGATGTTCCGCGAATTAAATATATTGAAGAACATTTAAAAGCTGTAAAGCGCGCGATCCAGGAAGGAATTCACCTAAAAGGATACTATGCATGGTCTGTGATTGACCTGTTAAGTTGGTTAAATGGTTATAAAAAACAGTATGGTTTTATTTTTGTCGACCATAATGACAATTTAAAGCGTAAAAAGAAGCTTTCGTTTCACTGGTATAAGCACATCATTGAAACGAGGGGTGAAGAATTATAATGAGGAAAAGTTAATTTTAGGAGACGTAATATGAGTGTAAAGTATAAAAAAATTGCCGACATCTTAGAAAAAGATATCCGAGATGGGAAATTCAATGAGACAAAAAAGCTACCAACGGAAGAAGAGCTGATGAATATCTTCCAAGTTAGCCGCAATACCATACGTAAGGTTGTAAGTCAGCTTGTCAATCGAGGATATATTTTTCAAGTGCAGGGCAGTGGAATGTTTTTACGCGAAGCCCCTATTACCGATTATATTAATTTAGCAAGTCTACGAGGGTTAACGAAAGATCTTGCTTCCCAAAATATTGAAACCAAGGTAGTAGATCTACATGTAATGGAAGCCGACGAGACATTAGCAGAACGAATGCAATGTCAGGCAGGGACGAAACTATATTTTGTGAAACGATTACGAATTGTAGACGGTAAAGCATTTTCAATTGAAATAAGCCACTTTAAAAAAGACGTTGTTCCCTATTTAAATAACGAAATAGCAGCGAGCTCCATATATAGTTATTTAATTGAGGACTTACAGCTCCATATCGGTTTTGCAGATAAGGTGATTCATTGTGAAAAGATAGATAAAGAGAGTGCACAATTATTAGAAGTACATGAACACGATCCAGCCCTTCTTATTGAAAATACTGTATACCTTGTAAATGGAACAATATTTGAGCTGTCTCAATCGATGTTTCATTATCAAAAGGCGAGGCTTTTAAATCGTATTACTTTTAAATAAAGTGAGGTTTCTCTAGAAGATTATTTCGAGGATAAGTAACGGGTATAAAATTTATTAGGATTCAGGGAATGTTGACACGTTACCAAGTCAGATGAGAAATGGTTCACTTATCGTTTGTTAACGAAATTAAGTCAATAAGTCGTCAACAACTCCTTTCTATATTCATTTATGTGTTTTAAAGTTGGTTTGCAAAAAGTCGTTCCCTACATGTTAGGAGACGACTTTCTTCATGAAAGTCAGATATCAACCTTCACTACATCCTCAATAGGCATCCATCAGAAATCCTTATTTCTACAAGATAAAAATTTAAATGTTATTTCCTTTATTAATCTCTAAACCAAGCCTCCTGTTTATGTACAGAAGGCTTGGTTTTATTTATTTTGTGTAGCTTGCCCACTAGTTCCACCCTTCTAAGGAAGGATATTATTATTACTTTTGCTTTCATTTTTCTCCAAAATAAACAATAAAGCTCTCATCTGTCTTCTGTTTTATTCTTCTTCATTTTGACCTCACTTTCATAATATAATGATTGTTTGAATAGTAATTTTATTCTATAATGAAAACAATCAAATAAACGTTTGAATATAGAGGTGAGGAATGAACAACATATGGAACAAAATCATTTATAAAGTAGCAGCACCTTTCTATGATGTCTTTTTTAACTCCGGTATCTTTCTGAACGCAAGAAAAAAGGTGTTTGAAGACCTTGTCTTATCCAAGAAGCAGCATGTCCTATTTGTTGGTATCGGTACAGGTGCTGACTTATGCTTTTTTACTGAACAGGACATTCAAATAACTGCCATAGATATATCTCCCTCAATGCTTTCTAAAGCCAAAGAAAAAACAAACAAAAAAATGAATATTCAATTTCTAGAAATGGAGCATAGGTTAATGCAGGGTAGATGAGAATCACATTATGGTTTTGAACCAGGTCAAAGTTGGTCAGATGAATTGAATTATTCCATTAAACCACCTAATTGGTAACCTAAAAGTTAAACATTCTTCTTCAACTCTCCTGCTTCGTTAGTTGAAGAAGAAATGTGAACCCGTTCCCCTATTGCTCCTATAACTCTTTATAAACATCTGCGTAAGCTACTTTTAGTTGTTCTCTTAATCCCATGTTACTTTAAGTATACAATCTTTCTTTTATAATAGATCCTATTCCATTCCTTCATTACAAAAGAAGTTGCAGTAACCACTGGGAAAAAGTCAACAATATAGTAGCGAAAAAATATTTAGATATGATATTGACTTTTAAATTCGAAAATCTCATCAACAGCTTGATGATATCCACCTGATTTTCGAAAGGATTCCCTAATATTTGCAACAGCTTTCTTGAAAGATGAGAGGCTTAACACATGATCTACGGCTTCACGTAGTTGATTTGCAGTCAAGCTTTGCATTTGTAATGTAATGCCTGCTCCAATATTGGCGACTTGCTCCGCGATTATCGGCTGGTCCGCGCTTTGTGGGATTACAATGAGCGGAACCCCGAAATAGAGACCTTCATTGGTACTGTTCATTCCACCATGGGTAATAAATAATTTAGTGTATTGCAGTACATCAGTTTGTGGAACATAATTTTTTACGATGAAGTTTTTAGGAATTTCCCCTAAATCAGAAATTTGGACTTTATTCCCAATAGACATGACAATCGTATGATCAGTGTTCCTAAATGCCTCAAAACATAGCTTATAGAAATCAATTGCTTGGTTTAAGACAGTACCCAGTGAAATGTAAATGGGGTTTTTCCCCTTGATTGCAGTAATGTCGAAGTTTTCCTGCGTTAATCGTGAAGAGATGGATGGACCTACAAATTTGTAAGTTTGGTCAAATGCTTCTCCAAAAGGTTGAAACTCCCTAGTTATATACACGATTGTAAGTGGTGCAGGATTACAAAAAACTTCATAAGGAGAATGGATCTCCACATCATATTTTTCCTTCACCATGTTCGTCAGGCTTTGAAATTCATCTTGAATTCGTTTACTTATTTCTGTAGGAATTTTTTTAGAAACCTGTGCCAACATTTTATCGAATGATGCTTTTGTCTGCGCAAAAGAAGTACAAGAATTGATTGCGGGAAGCTTAAGGATCTGGGCCAGTAACCGTCCACAACCAAACATGGAATCGTGGATAATGTAATCAAAATGCTCGCCTTTGATCTGTTCAAGAACGCTAGGTATGACGATATCTGCCGTAAGTAAAAGACCGTTGATTCTTTCGAGTAAATAATCTCTTCCACCTGAGATAAAGGCTTTTATAAATTTTTGATCGTCAAATGTTCGTACAGTAGCTCCCGTCTTCTCAATACGCTCCCGAAAAGCTTCTATAGAAAAGTAAACTACCTCTTCTCCACGCAAAATAAGCTCTTGCACAACTCCAATAGTTGGATTGATATGTCCCTCTGATCCACCATTAATAAATAAAACACGCGCCATTTCTGCCACTCCTTAGGTATACTGTTCTCTAAATTATGTAAGAGTAAGGGGGCACTGTCCCATACCAGCCTGATCCAAGCCAAAGTAATAACAAAATCTGTAAATCAGCTTGTTCCACGTGGCTGAGTTGACAATGTTGCTCACTCCTCACAATTGCTTCATGGGCATGTACTTTTTTGGCCCCTATCTCGATGATAGCAAAACACTCTGACTCGAGTGTAAATTTACTCTCCCCTTCCCCCTCCTATGTAGAGAGATAAAACGTGTGTTTGTTGTATAAAGTACGGCAAGTGGGCGTTATACTCTTAAAAAACGCTAATAGCTGTAATCAGCAACAAACGTCCAAGGGATTCGGACACTTACATAATGCTTATATTGCTCAATTTATAGGCCTGATATAACGGTTTCCGTGTTAGTACGTCAGATGATTTAGCTGAATCAAATGACACTGTAAATACGTCCCCATTACCATCGCCGTCAAAATTATTGTTAGATAATCCACTGAAAGAATCGATTCTCTACCATCCATTAATCGGCCTCCTAGGGACTATTTTGTTGTAAAGTATGGACTAATACTACTACGAATAAACCTGACTTTCATCAATGATCCGAAAGGAACCCAAGGAAAAAAATAAAGCCGATTCTCCCTTAACATGGTGATAATCGACTTTGGCTCTCGATTCTATTTAAGTTTTCTTTTCTGAAAGAATCAGCTGAATTGCTTCCTTAATTTCTAGGTAACTTGTACAACGACAAATATTGGATTGAAGCCAATTTTCTATTTCAAGTTCATCTGCGTCTGGTAGTGTTTCTACCAAAGCATGACAATTCATAATAAAGCCAGGCGTACAATAGCCGCATTGAAAAGCCCACTTTTCGAGGAAAGCCTGTTGAATCGGAGCATTTTGGAGACCTTCAATCGTATGAATTTCCTTTCCTTCACATTCTACTGCCAGCCATAGGCAAGATTTTTGTGGAACTTTATCAATAATAACAGTACATGCTCCGCAATCTCCGTTCTCACAACCAGGCTTTGCTCCCGTTAACCCCAAATATTCACGAAGTACCGTCAACAAGGTGTCTGCACAGCGACAAAATGCATTCCTGTCTTCACCATTGATGTTAAGCTGGATTTGTCTGTTCATTGTCAAGCCCTCTCAAAGCTTTCTATAGTATCTAAAATAAGGTTATGTACTATAAATTCCCGAAAAGATGCAGATGCATGATGATCCGCCATAATGGCCTCCGGAAATTTGTGAATAGCAGAGCCCACTCGATCTTCCAAGCTAAGCGTTTGATCATTTAGCGCACGTTCGACTTCTTTTGAGCGAAACGGAAAAGTACAAATCCCTGAAAAAGCAACTTGAATCTCCCCCTGATTATGGATTGCAGCAAGCGAAACGATGGGATATCCGATGCGATCGATTTTTGTTCTTTTCTTGCTTCGGTATGGCATTGCTGTTATTTGTTTATCTACTGTGATCTGCAATAAAATTTCATGAGGTAATAGACGCAATTCTTTTTCAAAAACATCATGAATCGAAACTTGTTTTACACCACTTTCTGTTGCAATATGGAATTCGGCATTTGCAACAAGCAGAGGTAAGACCGTCTCTCGATAGATGATTTTGCCACAAATGTTACCGCCAAGCGTAATTTTACATCTTGACGTATGATCGGCAATGCGGTTGCAAACTCTACTCAATAAAGGGAAAAACTGTACAGCCTCCAGCTGTGCTAATGTTACAGCGGAACCAATCATAAGTTGATCCTTTTTCCAGTCCAGTATACGACATTCTGGAATGTCTTTGAGATCAATAATTCCTTTCGTGTGTAGTTGCGACAATCTAGCCATGGTAATAATCTCTGTTCCACCACAGAAGTACTTTGGTTGTTTTCCCTCTGAATCCCATTGATGGAAAATGGCGATCGCCTCTTGAATGGTATCAGGCTTTACATAGTCGAAATCGTAAGGAATCAGGATGAACCTCCTCCTTTTGCTTCCCAGATCGATTCAGGAGTTAAAGGAAGCTTGTTAAGCGGTACTTGGGCCGCAATTGAAAGGGCATTAGCTAACGCCGGTGCCATTCCAATGGTTCCATGCTCTCCAACTCCTCTTGCACCATATGGTCCATCAATTTGCGGAGTTTCCACGAATTCAACCTGATATTCTGGATTTTCACCGTATCTCATCAATTTATAGGTTCTAAATTGTGAATCGAGCACAACTCCTTCCAGGTTGTAGTTAAATCCTTCGCGGGAAGCGAAACTTAGACCCATGCTCATGCCACCCATCACTTGTCCTTTTGCACCCATTGGATTTAGCACTTTTCCTATATCAATGACTGAAATCGCTTTTTTTATCTCATAGGTATACGTTCGTTCGTCAAAGATAACTTCCACAGCCTGAGCACCAACTGTCCAATCTGGCCCAGGTATTCCGGAACCAATATTTGGATCAATTGTTGTAAGATTTCTCATGACATAGCTTCCCCGACCAATTACCTGGCCACCAATTGTATTTCCATTCATATATTTGTAACCATGAACGATATCTTTAAGATAGACCCCTTTTTCCGGGTTTGCCTTCAAAAATGCTCGTTCCTCTGCCACGTCAATATCCTCTGGTGAACAGCGTAACACAATGGAAGCAATAAGACAGATTTGCTGAATAGCATCTTCGGCAGCTCGAAGTACAGCATTTCCAACCATAAAAACGGATGAGCTTGCTACTGTCTTCCAATGCTCAGGATTGACCTCCGTATTCACTTCCATCATTGTATGAACTTTAATTTCACTAATTTTAAAACGCTCCGCCAAAATTTGAATGAGTGTTGTTTTTGTTCCTTGTCCCATTTCAACCACTCCACAGGAGAGATTGAGACTCCCATTCTTATTAAACGTTATGACTGCTCCTGATGAAGCATTTGTTGGTGAATTCGAGGTTTTCCAAAAGCAAGCAATTCCTTTTGTTCTAACCCTCGAATTATCTTCTTTAATCCGTTGACCCTCATCCCATTTGATCAATTCTTTGGCCCTTTTTAAACATGTAAATAGATTTCCCACATTGCTTCGATTCAACTCAGCTAACGAAGGAGTTGTATCCCCAGGCTGAATCGCATTTAGTAGTCGAATGGAAATTGGGTCCATGTGTAACTTTTCAGCCAACAGGTCCATTGTCCGTTCAATTGGAAAGGTTAACTCTGTGTGAGCATATCCGCGAAAGGAGGTAGCATATGTATGATTAGTGTAAAGACAAATTGAATCACACCAGACATTGTCGACTTTATAAGGTCCCGTACAGTTTAATCCTGCCGATTTACTAATATCAACCGCTTCATCGGAATAAGCACCACCTATAAATTCATAGGTAATTTCAGCGGCCATCAATTTACCAGTTTTGGTAGAACCTAATTTGATTTTTGAATGCAGTCCAATATGGGTTGGGGAGGAAATAAAATCCAACTCCCTGCTGTTAACCATCTTCACTTTTCTTCCACCAACTGCTCTTGAAGCTACATACGCCAGCAGTTCTAATTGAACGGCAGCTTTCCCACCAAATCCTCCACCAACTAAAGGTACTTGTACATGGATTTTTTCCAATGGTACAAAAAAATGTTTATGAATAAGTTTTTGGACATCGAACGGGGCTTGTGAAGCCGTCAAGATGATTACCTCCTCGTTCGGCAAAATCTCGACGATTGAACAACGAGTTTCCATAGCAGCATGATCTGTTTGAGGAAATGAAAAGCTTGCTTCTACGGTTACTTCACTTCGTTCCCAGCCTTTATTCATGTCACCTTTTCTGATTTTGGTCCGGTTTGCTACATTCGTGTGAAACTCAGGATGCACGTTTTGATCTATTGTATAGCTTGCTAGATTTGGATGAATGAGTGTTGCATTCTCTTTTAGCGCTTCAGCCGGAGTTTGAACAATCGGTAAAATTTCATACTCAACCTCTATCTGATTACACGCCGCTATAGCTTGATGCTCGTGATCGGCTACGACGATTACGACAGGTTCACCATAGTAACATACTTTCTCAATAGCTAGAATCGGTCTTCCTTCGATGTGTGGGCCTACTAATATGGGAATCTCGGGACCAGTGAGTATGGCCCGAACTCCTGCCCCTTGTTTTGCCTTCTCTGTATTTATACTGATTATCCGTGCATGTGCATAAGGGCTTGTAAGCATTTTGGCGTGGAGCATATCTGGCGAGGAGAAATCGGCCGTATATTTGGCTTTCCCCGTTACCTTATTTACCGCCTCAATTCGAGGAACGCTTTTTCCAATTGATTTCATCTCTTCCCCACCTTTCTATTTCTACTAACAGTTTCTCATTGCTATTTTTACCTAAATGATTCGGATAATATACTTGTTAATGGAGTGAAAGGCATGAGCGACATCTATACTTTTTTTCCCTATATTTTACAGATGAATCGCCCATCTGTTTTCGTAAAAATTGTACAAACGGAAGGGTCTGTGTATCGAAAAGAAGGGAGTTCGATGCTTATTTTGGAGAATGGCGATCAAGTAGGAATGTTAAGTGGCGGTTGTTTAGAGAATGATTTGAGTGAACAGGCTAAAAATGTCCTAGCCACTAACGAGCATCGTCTGATCACATATGACCTTCGATCAGTGGACGATCTAGGCTGGGGAAAAGGAGCGGGGTGTAACGGTTCGTTTACATTATTAGTCGAACCAGTTACATTGGAGACAAAACAGGCATTTCTTGCATTGAAACACATTCTTGATCAAAACCAACCGGTTATTTCGATTACATATGTATCGAAACAAAATCACGAATGCCAAACTTCCTATTACACAGCAAATGGATTATTTCAGGGAAAAGAACCAACTGGAATCAGCTCATCACAATTACCGATGTATCTGAACCAGACAGTAGCTTCAAAAAGTGGCTGTCTGTTCCTCCCTTCGCTGGATGACGATGGATTCTACTTTTTTCATTACATTGCACCGAAGCCGAGACTATTTATTTTTGGTGCTGGAAAAGACACTCGGTTTTTGTCTTCTCTCGCTACTAAAATCGGATTTTCCGTTTTTGTACTTGATTGGCGTGAAGCGTATTGCAATCGATACTTTTTCCCAGACGCCAATCAATGTATAGTCGCCTCTCCATCCGAGTTGACAGCAAAAGTCTCCTTCTATCCAGATGACTCTATTGTCATCATGACTCATCAATTTGAGCAGGATCACTTCTTACTAGAAACTCTACTGAGCTTTCCAATTCATTATCTCGGTATTCTTGGTCCACGTACCAGAACAGAGCGCTTACTAGGAAATCATAAATATCCCGCCAATTTACACTCTCCTGTTGGTCTACCAATCGGTGCAGAAGGGCCGGAAGAAATAGCAATTAGTATTATGGCTGAGATCATTCAAGCGAAACATAAAAGAATGAGAACCTGGCGTTAACTTATGAGCGAATTCTTAAAGACGGTTGGGATCTATTTGGCTGCAGGAACCAGTTCAAGGATGGGGGTAGATAAACGGTATTTGCCATTAGGAAATCTGCCATTAGGAAGCTGGGCACTTTACGAAGCTCTGCATTCTATGCTGGAGAACGTTGTGGTCGTAGGAAGAAGCAATGATTCGTTTGAATGGTTGTCTCCCAAGTACGAGAATAAATCAAAGTTGCATATCGCACGTACTTTTTCACATACCATCTGTCAATCACATTCGCTACAAACTGGATTGGACAAGGCAATTTCTTTACAAGCTCAGGCAGTTTTAGTTATGCTTGCTGATCAACCTTTTGTAACTAGAAAACATATCAATCAAATAATTAAAGTGTTTCACTACACATACACTAAAAAACCTCTTTTCATCGCTTCAAAATATCAAGATATCACAATACCTCCAATACTTCTTACCAAATCCTTGTTTCCTGAGATAAAACTTCTTACAGGTGACCAAGGGGCAAAAACAATACTTAAGAGCCAAAAAGAAAATGGATTGTTTATTCGTTTTAATGATTCCTTATGGACAATAGATGTAGATACTCCCGAAATTTACAACCTAGTGTGTAAGAAACACTTTGCTTATCCTCCCTTTTGAATCATTATTCTATTCTAATCCACCTTAAATTCACCTCTCTACTTATAGTGGGCTTTCGTATGAAAAAAAGCCTATCTGACAAGGAATAGACTTGAAATTACATCTATTGAATCCCCTAACATACCTCTGGCTTTACACACATATTCTGGACGTATAAGGGAGGGAACGACGTGATGAAAACTTCTTGCGATGATATTCTTTTTGAAAACCGTTTCTGGCTTCAAATCCTGGGAGATCATTCCCGATTTATTTTTGAATCATTGGCTCCAAAAGAGCAAACAGAAATCGAGCAGGCTAACTATTTCATTCATACATTTGACAAGTTATTAGATTATGCACGCAGGAATTTATCAGCTGAAGAAATTCATACACTCAACCAAAAAGCAAATACCGAGGTACAAAATCTGCGCCAGTTTAAGCTACATCTTTTAGAACGACATCTTATTGGTAAGATTTCCATTAGCCTTCCTCCAACTTTTATAAACCATATGATTAATGAGCTGGAAGAATATGAACGAATCTTGGAAACCTGTTTATCTGGTAATTGGCCCCCATCCTATCATCCCCTACATTTGCATCTGGTATGGCTCTCTGATGCTGTTGGCCATGCTGAATCCATCTCTTCTAATCTGGATATGGTGGAAAATGACTATAAACAAAAAAGCATGCACTTTTCGAAACAATTTCAGCACTTTTATCTAAAAGCAATTGAATTAGCTGGTTACCTACGAACAAATTTACCTGACTTTCCAGCACTCAATCGTTTTAATCATCAAGCTGAAATGGAAATTAAATTATTTCAGGGCTTTTTGCATGAACTTGAGGATCTACGATTAAAGGATGAGTTATTAGGAACGTTATCTCCACTTATGGCAGATCATATGTCACGGGAAGAGTGTTATTATTTGATGAAGCTATCTGAAGTGTCCGATGTGAAATCCCCGGATTGTTATCCAACCAGACCCCGGATTGAATAAAATTTAGGAAGGTAGAACTTGATGCTGAAGTTCTCTCATACTAGACTTCCCCATTTACGAATCGTGTGTTGTATGAAATACTCATCTAAAACGATAGATCATCTTCGAGTTCACGAATTTGTATCCATAACCCGATCCATACCGTTTTCTTCCCAATCAAATAGTTCATCCAGAACCATGTGCCGTGGTTTTTGCCCATCATCCCCCCCATTGCGGCACACGCTTTCTTATCTTTGAATGGTTTGTTCATTGTAAAATGGGCATACCTTGTGCTTTAAAAATCCTTAGCTTGATCGTATAGATTTTTTATTGTGTCAGCCCTACTCATCCCTTCACAATCACTGGCTTTTTAACAACCCTGGCATCATGTTTATACACTTTGAATCAATTGACGATCCCGTCCAATTTGCCTATAAAGTTCGTCTCGCCATTTCAGTCCTGAAACCTTAATCTTTGCCCCTTTATGGGGTATTTTTTATAAATAGGCATTGTACATAGCTCACTGACGAGATTTTCCTTCCTAACTATTTTGTTAAGCTGATTTCAAATAGCCCAATTCAATTGCAAATTTTTGTATGGCTTCCTTCCTTCATTAGAGTATTATAATTTTGACTTATTATATTTCCATAAATAAAGTTGGTCGTTAGCATCCACATACCTAGTACAAGCAGCTCATGAGAATTTTTTTCTTCGCATAAAGAATGACAATTGTATATCCATACACCTTACTGAATGGTTTTAATGTTACGAAATCACCTGAAAAACCTCCCCCATCACCATTAATCCTAATCATTATGTGGTTTCAGTATTTTCTGGCAGGAACAATTGAACACTCTCCCTTTCATTTCTTTTTCTGCTTCCCTTCCCCAGTCCATAATATCTCTAACTTTGTTTGATTTTGCTTTGTCTCCATATAATTCTTTCAGGAATGACATGGCTTTTTGTTTTGCTGTTTCGTCTGGAGGAAGGGATTTCAAAGGAGTTTGAATAGTAACTAACGATTTCAATTTACCGGTTTTTTGATCAATAAATATACTAGCCCCCCATTTTTTCTCATCTCCCTGATGAAAGTAAGATCTCAAAAGAACTAATCGAATAATGATAACTGACATTCATAACCGGGAATTTTTTAAGACTAGGAATGAGAGAAATAATTTTGTCATAGGTTGCTTTAGCTGGCTTAGAGAAAGAATCATTCTGTATCTCGCGCTTTTTTATATCAGCTGCATACCACTTATCAGAGAAAGTCGGCTTCGTTACATGAAGAGATGATACAGCGAAAAATAATGAATAAAATTGTATTACGGCAAATTTATGGAAAAGTCTAGAAAAAACCCAAAAATTAGTATATTGTTAAATCGTTAATTGGGATTTTTTTCTAATCGGGCGGTTGTAAGTATTGAAATGAACTAGGAGGACTATTATGTTCAAGAAAATATCAAGTTTAATGATGGTTTTTGCGCTAATTCTCAGCATGTTCGGCATTCAAAATATTCAATCGGCAAGGGCTGAATCAAGCGATTTGGTTTATGATGAAAAAACCCCGATACTAGATATTGAAGGCAATGAAATCGGAGAAGAAATGGAAAAGGTTTATAGGGAAGTAACGAAAGATTCAGAAGAAACCTTAGTAAAGTTGATAACAATAACAGAAAACAAATACTATCATGAGGAACATGAAAACACTACGGACCGAAAAGTTACCGAGATTAAGATAACTAGTGATAAAAAGTTTTTTATTGATGGTGAACAATTATCTCAAGACTTTTTAAGTCAACCTGTTACAGCAAGTGAAGATAAGGCTTCCTTTGCAAAAGCCTTTAAAGGTGAGAGTGGCGGTCGTCCGGGAGTAATCACTTACGATGAGATTAATGACGACTATTATTATCTTAAGGCTTTTCCAAAGGTAAATGATTTTTTAGAGGAGCCTAAAGGTAAAAGGTTAACAAAATATAGCAAAGGTAATAAAAACGTATCCAAATTCATTAGATATGCAGACAAAGTTGAGAGTAAACATGCAGAGATAATAGATGCACAGACAGCAATTGCTGGTGCTCTTGGGGCAGCTTTGGTAACTTGGGAGACTATCCTTGCATTAATTCCAGAAGCAGGGGTAGCAAGCTGGAATGCAGTCAAGTTTTACAATGCTTCTGTTGCAGGGAAAGAGGCTCTAGAGGATGCATATGACCTACTAAAAAATAAAATTACGCCCTACTAAGGTGAAACTATGATAGACATTATTATTTGCTCACTTATCCTTATCTCAAATATATACGCTTTTGTTAAGACATGGGATAATAAGAAAGTAAGATTGACGTTATTTGTATTGTTGGCTATAACCATTAAAATGGTATATCAAGCAATAAAAGCTTATCTTAGCCAATAAAACATTTAATCCGAACTGCCTGATTAGAGTAAATCCCAATGGTTTTGTTATTTCCCCTTTCATATAGAACGCTTTTAACAATAATTAAGTTCGACACGTTTTATGGAAAGGGGACTCTCTTATTGGATTATTCCCCCATTTACTTCACTGCTCCATTATTCCCTTCAAGGATTGGGCCAATTCAATCCTGACCTCCTTTTTCTCAATGTCCTGGTTTGAATAGCTCATGACATTCAATCCGATAAACGTAAACCCACAGGCTAAATAAAATTGAATAGCTGGATGATTAGAAGTCTGGGTTTCTAGAGTAATCATGCGACTATTGAGTTCCTTGGCTCGTTTACAAGCAAAACGAATTAATTCTCTGCCTATCCCCTGTCTCTTGCATTCTTCATTTACATACAAATCCCAAATAACACAGCTCTGATTCCAGCTTGCATAAGCAATTGTGATAATCCCCACTTCTCTGTTATCTCGCAGGGCAGCGTAGCACTCAAGCTCATCTTTATCATCATCAAAGAGATTGCCAAGCTCCTTTTTTTGAAACGTTTTCTCGAATTTTTCTACGCTGAGGTCTACACTCCATCCCCTCTCACTAGATATCATCCGCACATCGTAATAATAATCTGATTGATATTGATATGTAATGACTTTCCCATTAGGGTAATCTTCTTTATTCAATTTTACAATTTGAAGCATACGTCCACCCCTTTGTTATTACATTGGTTTATTTGGGTAATTGAACCTTATCGCGCAGTATCTCAACACAGCTTTCTCTAGTTGTTGAACTTTTCTCTAACCTACAAAGCCTCCCTTTACGAATATCGTCTATAGTTAAGCTTACCTCCATTTTAAATGTTTTGAATTATACCATAAATCAAGAATAAGCTTTACTATTTTTTCCGATACAAAAAAAACTCCGAGAGCCAGTAAATCTTTACGCTCCCGAAGTTCATTCATCTATTTTTCCGCTTTTTTCCTGCTATACAGAAACCCTTACACGATGTCTTTTTCTAAATAAAGAAAGTCCTGACAAACAAATCAAAAGTACACAAAACGAGAATGGTAGCACCTTATTGCTTGTATACAGCAGCGTACCGATAACAGGCCCAAAGAACGAGCCTCCCCCTTGCAGTGCAGCAATAAAGGAAGCAACACTTCTTTGTTCATGATCCTCAACAGCTAGGGAAGCTCCCGAGCTATATCCTAATAAGGTAAACCCTATTCCAATTCCTAAAATAGCAAAATCAATGTATGCAAAGCGTATGAACAACAAAAATCCTACTAAACCTAAAGTCACACATGAAAGACCTACTCGTAGCACTTTTGCAGGTTTCCATTTCAAATACTTACTGATGAGAATCTGAGAAGCAACAACCATAATACCTGAAATAGCTAACCCAAGTCCGATAAGCTGTGTCGCTTTTTGAGCATTGTAGCCCAAGGTATCTTGGATATAAAATCCAATCGTAACCTGAACGATATTAAGTGCAGCAGATAAAACAAATCCAATCCACAGATAAAGGCGGATTCGTGAATCATTTGGGGAGATCGTGGCTGTTGTTCGACGAATCTCACTTTCCTGTTCATCTGGAATGGATAACAGGAAAATAACGGTAATCACCAACATAAGAATAGCTACCGCATACATCGGTACGGTCAGACTAATCACTGCTAATCCGCCACTCATCGCTGGTCCCAGCACGAAACCAAGACCATTTGCCGTACCGAATAGTGCCATCCCCCATGTGCGTGTTTCCTGCGTTGTCCAGCCCATTACATATGCTTGAGCTTTAGCAGGAATACCCCCAAAGAAAAAGCCTGCAATGGCTCGTAAAATCAAGAATATCCAAAATAAACTAGCGGAACCAGCACCCAGCGTATTACTCTTGGCATTGTCCGCGAGCAAAGCAAATACGATTAGGGTAACTAAATAGACAAACATAATAGAAGCTAGTAATTTTTTTCTACTTTTGGCTGGCCTTCGTTCCCAATAGTAACCACCTAGTAACCAACAAATTCCTGTGATCGAAACCAAGCAACCTGATTGAACCTCGCTTAGTCCTAAATTGCGTGAAAGAGGACCAATGACCGGGTTAAAGGCGGCTATTGAAATCATGCCAGCTAGCACAATTAAGAACATAACCGCGAATCTCAATTTCATCATACATCCCCTTTTCTATTATTTGTTAGATTATTTTCCCTTTACGCTTCTTATTTTTTCCCCATTGCTTGCATAATTTGTTCCAAACCGTTAATTTTAGCTAACGCCATCGGTCCAGGTAGTGAAGGGTCCTCTAAAAAATACACCTGATTGTTTTTGACTGCCTTCAAACTGTTCCATACCTGATTATCTTTTAACGCTTCCTTGACTCCCCCCGGAATTGGATCTTGCCAATTATTAATCACAAACAGATGATCCGGATTTAGTTGGGCTAAGCTCTCCAATGACAATTGACCACCTTTTTTTTCTCCTGGCACCGGTTTTAGCCCTAATCCCTTATAAAAAGGCTCGAAGCGTTTTTCCTCCCAGGTTACAAATTGATCCTTGCTTCGTGACATGGTAAATAGCACAGACTCTTGGCTTCTAAAAGCCAGCTTCTTTTTGTAGTCTGCTGACTTTTGGTCAAAATCAGCTAATATCTTCGTCGCTGCATCCTCTTTCCCAATTACAGCAGCGATCTGCTCCAATGTCTCTCGCCAATCACCTGCTTGAGGAAAAATAACAGTTGGAGCAATCTGACTTAATTGTTCATACTGGCCAATCATGTCATCCGCTGCAATGATCAAATCTGGTTTCGCGCTTAGTAATTTTTCCATATTTGCCTCTAAGCCAAGGTCTATGATCGCTTTCCCTGCTATACGTTTACTAAGATTAGGAAAGTTTTGTTCAATGGTTGAAATCCCTGATGCGGCATAAGGATATTCATCCAGAACAGCTAAATAGTCTACAAAAGCAATGTATGGCGTAGCAATTTTAACTGGCTTATTCTGTATAACGGTTTGTCCCTTCATGTGTTTCATTGTTTTTGGGAAGGAATGGGAGGATGATTTTTCGTTAGCTGTGGTAGCTGTTGTTTGTTCTTCCGTTACTCCCGTATTCGGTTTGCCTGCTCCTGTGCATCCTGTAGCTAGCAGTAGCATAGCCACCCCTACGATAATAGTCAGTATCTTTGTTACCTGCATCTTCTTCTGCTTCTCCTTTTTTACCGCTTCCTTAGGCGGTTTTGTTTCATTACCCTAACAACTTGGCAAATGAGATTAATTATCAATGCATACATCTTATAATGCAGGTTCGCCTGATATCTACCAGTAGAGGAAATGAGATTGCGGTTAGCGGGATATTTATCAATCTATCATTTCATAACCTGTGTGAAGGCTTTCATTCTACATATCTGCACTTGTCCATCGATTCGCCATGCTAAAAGCAATAAAAAACTGCCCTTATCAGGCAGTTTAGGTAAAAAAATCATTATGTTTTTTTGTCAGCCAATATGACAGTGGATTGCTATGCCTGTGAATCTTATTTTCACTCGCGGTAAGAGGAAACGGAACGGCGAACCAACTCACTAGGGTTAACACCATACCTTTCCCGAAAAGCTTCTGCAAAATAACTAGGGTTAGAGTACCCGACTGCGCACGATACCTCGTTCACATTCATTTTGCCGCCTTGCAGTAATAAAAGCGCCGTTTCCATTCGTTTATTCCGTAAATATCCAAATACTGTAGTCCCGTACATTTCCTTAAAGCCGTTTTTTAACTTATAGTCATTAAGCCCTATCATTCGAGACAATTCGATTAGTGTTGGCGGCTCTGCCATACACTCAAGCATGATCGCACGAGCTTGGCGAATTTTTTCCATATCATCCTTGGTAAGCTGAGTCGATTCTGAATTCCTATCTAGTAAAAAGGTTCGGAAGGCTGTAGACAGAATTTCCATGATCGTGCATTCTATCTCGAATTTTCGCGTTCTTGGTGAATCTACTAGCTTTATCAAGCGTTGCAGGATAATCGAGGAGGGGGGATCGATCGTTTGTTGAAAAGCCCGGAAAGAGCGTTTTCCCAAAATATCCGAAAAATGAACCGATCTAGCACCATCTGGCTCTTCCATAAAATGATGAAAGCTAGAAACTGGAATACCAATACCAAGCATATAAAAGGGCTGCTTTCCCATAAACTCAAAACGAGTTTGCTCCTGTTTCATAAATTGTAATGTACAAGTTCCTGAAACAATTTCCTGACGAACGCCCTGAAGACTAACCTCTCTTGCTCCTTGAAAGCAATAACTCAGCTCAACCATTTCTTCTCTCGGGGCAAAACTCATTGCATGCTTGTCATGGAAGGTGTAATCAGAAATCACAACCTCCATATCCGGACGCGGGACAAAGCGACGGATAGAGCCCTCTCCAATTGAAGAATGCAGCGTCATCCGCTCTGTACGATCTACATTCTGTCGAGCCAACCCAAGCTCGTCAAAGAATAGATTAAAGTTCTGGTGAAAGCCAATGTTGCTCATTTGTCCATCACTCCGGTTGTGTTACTTTTCCTCATTTGCTTCTCCATAGTTGTAAAATCTAATTATGATAATAATTCTCATTTATATTGTAACGAATTTTTATACATTTGACCATCTCTTCGATCATTTTGTTTCTTTACAGGTAGTCATCTACATATTGCTGAAGTTCATCCAAGTAATTATCAATGACAGATTTGCTTAAAGCGCTTGTAAAGCGGCCTACCTCAGAGCCGCGGTAGTATATAATCACGAGTGGCACATACATAATGCCGAGTGCATCTTCCTTTTCAGCACATATCGAACGAATCGCAAGCTTCCTTTCCTCAATAATTTGATCTAAGGTCGCTGATAATTTCCTGCATGAACTACAAGACGAGCGATAGTAAAATGTTAATTCCATCGTTCATTCACCATTACCTTGCGTTTTGTTTGGGGTTCAATTGCTGTACACCTCTAACAGAATTAGCCTTCTGCCCGGGCTTTCCAGCATTAACCGGCTGATCCTGCCACTTTTTACTTACCTTTTGCCGAATGTAGTATAAAATTCGATTCGAATAAGCAGACCTGTTAAATCCTGATTTCTCTAAGAGCTCTGCTATTTCGCTAACACACATAAGTTTGTTGCGCAATCTACTTTCCTCTTCAATAAGTTTGATTTCTCGATCATATTTAGAGGTGACATTCTGCTGCAGGTCTGTTTTGTTTGATTGAAAATTCAGAATCTTATTCCTAATACGAATGATTGCTCTGTTAATCGTCATAGGATAGACCTGAAGACGTTCGGCTATTTGAGTATTATTTATACCTTCCATGATAAGCTTCATAATTGTTTTCTCAAAATCATTGCAAATTGAGCTTCCTAGTAAATGTTCTACATAAACCTTATCCACTACATGCTCTTCAATATTACTGCAATTATGATCAATCATCTCAAAGTTCTCATACGCGTGATAATGTTCAATTTCATCACTAAATCGGGCTATTTCCTTATACCTTTCTACCGGTATAGCAAGTAGCTTAGCCATTTCCTCTTCGCTAGGTCGATATCCTAGCTTTTCCTCAATAGCGATCATTCGCTTAATCTGTTCTACGGCTCCCCTGCTTAATCTTACAAATCGTGAATCGTTATAAAGCAGTTGATTGATCTCCCAGATTATTGGTCTAACCACAAAGGTTGTAAACTTGAATCCTCGATGAAAATCAAACTCCTGTAGAGCACTAATAACACCAATATAAGCATGCTGAAGCAATTCTTCTTCTGTTACTCGAAACTTAAAGCACAATTCCTCAACGTTACCTTTATAGTGTTTGATAATCGAGAAAAGAAACTCCTTGTTTTCTTCCAAAAACTCTCCTAACAGCTCTTTATCTTCTTTACAGGCATGAATAAGGTCTATATTGTGCATATCTTTTATGCTTTCTTTCCGTAAACGGAGGTATCGTCGACTTAACAAGCTTTCGTTCACTCCTAGTCATCTCTTTCTTTTCCCTTCTCCCTATAATAGTCGGGCTATCCTAGCGAAAAGATGCAGATATGACCGGCATTTTTGGCGATAAAAAATACACTCCCTACTAGTCACATGGATATGTCCCCTCAAGGATTATTCCAATGTTTGCGGTAAAGAGTGCATGACATTCCTTTCTATCATTACATTTTACAGTCCCCATATTTTTTATAAGATGCGTTATTTTTAATGGCTGACCAGACCTTTTTCACTTTCATCAGGTAGGTTGTTTTAAATGTTCCACGTACGACATTTCCCTCTCCCTGGTTATAAGCAATAATCCCCAGCTCTGGTCCGAATCTGCTTTGCGTATAGGCTAGATACTTGCAGCCAACATGAATATTCACTTCCGGGTCTGTAAGCTCTCCTTTTATACCCATATATTTTTGTGTAGAAGGTAAGATTTGCATAAGGCCCGTATCTTTATGCTTGCCAATCCGATTGGGATGATAATAGCTTTCGACCTCGATTATTGCTACGATTAGAAAAGGATCTACGTTGTACTTTTCCGAAAAAGTAAGAATATAGTTGGATAATTTTGTTGCCTCTGTGATGGAAATATTTTTAGAGATCATATGGTGTATGATCGTCCCCTGCATTTGTTTTTGTTGAGTAAAAATGGAAGCTGTTGTAGCAAACGAAACCGTGTTCTTTTGACCTGCTGAGAGATTGTCTAATTGGGAGAACAGATTTATAGATGATAGCTCTGTTATCGTCAGCAGGATTACGATGATGGATTTTATTCCAATTATCATGCAACCATCCTTTACCTGAGAATGTCATACTATAGTTGTCGTGTTACCCTCTTGGATCGTTGCGATTAAAATAACAGCTGTGATTCCTTCTGTTTTTACAAATAGGCATTCTCCCCACCAGTTCTCCTACTACCAAATATCAAAACAAAAAAGACGGGAGTATTCCCGTCTCAAAAGTCTACACACTCTCGCATGCAAGCAGCTATTTGTTTCTGTATATCATCAAGGTCTACTTCCTTCAAAGATACGTCGGCATTATAGAGCTCCATATAACTCTCTTTTATCCTTAGCTGCTCATAAGTAACTAAGCAATTAGCTGTACCACAACCAATGTTTGCGATATCTAGACCCATGTCCATTAGAGACTTATGAGTATGCTGTAAAGCTTCATATAGATCCTTGCATTTTATTTTCATGGCGTATAGTCCCTGCTCCTCTCTGTATAGGGCCTTTTATTGCTATAAGATGATTCCATACATTCTCGCAAGCATTTTTTATGTTTCATCAGCATGCCCTCCAGATCGAGGGAGGATGAAATTTCTTGTTCCAAAATATATTCTATGATCTCTTCTAGTTGTTCTTTATGTCGACGAAGCACTTCTACCGAAGCAGATGAAGTATGTCTCATCGCTCTGTTTATTTGCTCCATAACATTTTGAATCTCATCTATCTTTTCGATAAGTTTACCTAACGTGTACACTGCTTCCCTCCCATCTGGCGTCTTCTTTCCTTCGTCATTTATTCTTTACTATCAAAAAAGCCCCCAAAAAACTGATCATGCTTTATCCATAATTCATTTTGATCTTTTTGGCTGCTGTCCTTACCGGTTTGATTTTGATTCGTAGCGATCTGGCTCTGTAACAGTTTTATCTGTTGACATTGATCCTGTAATTGATTACAAAGCTGTTCATTGTTGACCGATAAAGCTTGGTTTTTTTTCAATAATTGCTTGGTTTCTTCTCGCAAAGCTACATACTCACTCAAAATTTTAACAAGTAAGTGAAGGTCAATCGTTGCCTTCGTATCACCAAACTGTTGATCTTGGAAAATGGTATCAAGTTTTATCATATTCTCACTCCAAAATGAATAAGGTCAGTGTTTTTAAACTATTATGCATGTTCCATCTGCTGAGCAGGATAAAAACGTGAGATCACTATCATAAACTCGAACTACTCGGCATCATTTTTATATACGTAATCAGTAAAATCTTTCAAATGTATTTCTACTCTATTCAAATAACAAGAGGAATCTTGTGCGATAGTCTCTTCTAGCATTTTCAACTTTTCCAACACTTCTTTTTTGATTGGAGGTGCGATCTTTTCCTCCCCCTGCTGGTGTCTTTCCCACCATCTCCGAAAGGTTTCTAATGTAAAGGTTTGATTGATGTAGTTCCCGCACGAGCGGCACCATGCAACCAGAGACTTATCGCATTCCAATTCCTCCAATACAAAGGATGCCTCTTCCTTGCAATGTGGACATTTATTTAAATAACCTATCATTACAACATTACCTGCTTCCTTTTATCTTGCTTATTTATGCACGATAGCTGATGAAATGGTCTAGTTTCTCATTAGATTTTGACTCAAAAGGAGATTCTTTCTGCGCAAACCGTCTTGCTCTGGTTATCGTTTCTGGAATCGTCGCTTTTTCAATATAATCATGCATAAAAGATTCCATATTACTAAAATCTAGTTTATCAATCAGCCGCCAATAGTAAGAGAGTAGCAATTTATCATTGGTACGTGTTTCCGGAAAAAGTACCATCAGTTTTCTAACGTTTCGTACAACGGTCTCTTTTTTCACGTTATCCTTTCCCATTCTTGTTCTTTTGTTCCGTT
The DNA here is from genome assembly GCF_010748895.1 of Brevibacillus sp. 7WMA2. Lineage (NCBI taxonomy): Bacteria > Bacillati > Bacillota > Bacilli > Caryophanales > Paenibacillaceae > Brevibacillus > Brevibacillus sp. 7WMA2. Next base: position 804,009 of record NZ_CP048799.1, on the reverse strand, counting down.
ACATATGAAAATTGATTCTCAAAATCTTCTGCCGGAATCTCCATTTGTATGTCTGCTACCTTTACTTTTACATATTCTCGAAGGCCATTACTTCCCTTCTTCGTACCTTCAATGATACCTACCGTACCGGATGTAATCATTTGATCCATGAATTCCAGATCCGTACATACTTTTACCTTTTGTCCTATCTCTTTTTTCATGTAATCCACTCCCGATATGTTGTTCATTTCTTTACTCTCTAACCTCTCCCGAAAAATAAAGAAAATAGTCCATTGTCTCATCCAAGGGCTCATACACGATTCCGTTATCACCCTCAAACGGAGTTGTATGGATCACCCTTAATTCTTGTATTTGCTTGGGAATCCCATTTGGAAAGGCCATGCAACTCATTTTTGTCCTGCTATCACGATTTAAATATTTACAAAAAACACAAGGTATCGTAAAATCCATTGCTATCCCCCCTTCCAGTTATTACATTCATATCCACCGTATTGCTGGTACCATTCTTGTATCTTCGGGTCGATGGGGATATCGGTCACTTTCGCCGTAAATGCCTCTGGGATTAATTCGATTGGATACCAACTGGTCGCATAGCTACAGAGATGATTCGCAATATAAGTAGCCTCTGTGTACGACAAGATGGTTTTCGGACCATAATTGTCAGGATCAAGCGCTGAAAATTGGTAAAATTGATCAGCCCCTACATTATGAAAATGTAGCCAATGACCTATTTCATGGATAATCGTTCGTAATTTATGAGGAGACGATTTTTGGCCAGATTGATATTCTGCTAGTGCAATCTTATCCGCATTGGCAAAATCGTATTTTTTGTTCACAACAACCTCTCCAGTAGGAGGATTAAAGTAACCATTTGCGCCTTTTGCATCCTTGATATTTATCGTGAGTTTATGTTTAGTGATCATGGTTTTGAAGCCGCAACAGTGATTCAAAAGATGAACAAGTCCTTCTGTTACATAGTTAGCTGCATAAATATTTCGGTGAAAATTAGCATCAATATTTATGCTGTTACACCATTTCTCAGCTTCTGCTGCTGTTGCATACGGCTTCCATACAATTGGATTTTTACAGGTATCATCGTCATCCGGAATGGGTACGGGAACCGGATCAGGAGGTAGCGGATCGGGATAATTTCCATTATCAACGGTTCCAGTCAAAATTGGTTCAGCTTCTGGATCACAGAGAAGATGAAACATAACCTCTATTTGTTTTCGGTCGCCAGCCTCTGTATAGAATTCTAATTTACATATAGTCCCGGCCTTAATAGGGTGAGCGACTTGAAAATAGAGCCCCTCTTCAAAATTTTTACAATAAATATTTTTAGCAATCAATTTGTTCCCAATAAGAAGATTCCAATAATCTGAGGGAGTGATAATATCGGATTTTATGGATATCGCATATAGCTCTACGTCGTGTGATAAATGAAAAGTATCGGTAATTACTCTTTTAGTACCTGAGCTTCTCATTCCTTTTACATAAATATCACGTCCGATAAAATGGGCCCTTGTCTTGGTAGGATAATAGGGAGGGTCTAATCTTCCGCCTACTACATATCTAGCTAACATTTTCGTTAACTCTCCTTCATGTTTTCTTTAGCTAATCGTGTATAATAAAATGCTCATGTAAAAATAATGATCGGGGTAAGTCGTCATCCGACCCTGCCATAAGATCGCATACCTACATATCTAGTAAATTTTCATTTATAGTAAAAGTAGTCGATCTATATCATTGAAAAGATGCAATAAATCTAAATATTTGCTGTACTTGGTATGCATTTTTACTAGAAATTCATGGTTTTTTGCTTTTTTACTAAATATTGTCGTTTTATGTCTTTAAAAAGTTGCGAAAATTCCTTCTAGTTAGATTGCAGATTTATTAGCATAATGATATATTTAATATGGAATGGATTTCGTCTCCTCTTTTTATCAGAATCACACCAAACATACGTGCTTAAGTTTGTTCATGGCTCGTGAAGCGTGGGACTTATTTAACCCTAATTGATTGGAAATTTGCGTAGGCTTCATATCTATTCCGTCTTCGGTAAATAGCATGTAACTAATAATCTTCTGTTCTTGGTTTGTAAATAGGTGTTTATGAAACAGATAATCATTACGCACATCAGCCAATCCGTAGCCCACTTCATAATCTACACCATAGAAATGATCAACAGTCGATCCTTTTTCATCGTCGGCCCCATCACAAAAATGAACCATCGTACTTTTCTGGATAATCATTCGTCTTTTTTTTCGGTAGTAATCCATGACAGTTCTTCTAATTACCGTATGAGAAAAAGTAAAGAGATCCTTTTTAACTGCTCCTTTATTCATTGCAGTTAATATTCTTACAATAGAATCATGCTTTACATCCTCTCTATCTGCGATGTGGACCCCTGACAACACAAAATCAAATATTGGATTTAAAATTCCAATATCTAGGATTTCCTCAGTGCCCTTGGCTTTTTCCATATCATAAATCCTCCTAACGACTACAAATATTATGAGAGCTAATCAACTTTGATAATTGGTTACTAGAGAAACTTATATTTGTGCATATAGGTATTAGAAGAATAGAGAATTCTAATTTTGTTGCATAGTACGTGTTGTCATTGATAGATAGTTGATACCAAAGGATTTCACTTCTATATATAAGTAAAGGCTGACATAATCTAACTAACCTTAGTAATTTTTTCTTAAGAAGTATATGTATAAGTAAGAAAATCCCCTAATTCTCTACATTTTGCTTTTTTTTTCAACTCGTATTTTCATCTCCCCTTGTTAAGATATTTGTTTGCTGCAACTCTACTCTGGTGTACTTTTAGATCAGTAAATCTTGATTTACAAGGACTTATCACCTAAAGCATTACGGGACTAAAAGCAGATCATACGTGTAAGACCCAAGGTATCAACTATATTTTTACATCTAAGGTAATAGTCCTTCAGTAGCAAATACTATAGTAGTCGATACAACCTTTTGAAAAGTTGCACGATATTTCCACTTATAAATCATCCAGAAACAGGAATGTACGTTCCTTTAGTTAATAGAGCATTTCTTCGCCATACATAAAAAAAGCCAATAACGAATCAATCGCCATTAGCTCTTTTTTCTTTTCTATCAATTATCGTTTTTGAAAGTAACATGATACATTCTTAAGCTGCTTGCAAATATGCTATTAGTATCACTAGCGTCTTTTTTGTAGCATGCCTAGATTCTTGACAAAACTATGCACATAATTGGCACCTCGGCTCACAATTAGTCCAGCCGAAATAATAGAGACATGTTTCCACATATGTTGGAGGTCAAAAAGATTCAGCTCAAAAGCATAGCAGAGGATAATTCCTAGTAAGATGGACATAGAATAAGTCATTTGGTCTTTAACCCACTTCGAAAACAGTCCTTTTATTATTTCTGTTAAGGATTCTGTTAAAAAGGCTAATAAAATAAGTAGCTGAGCTTTTTCCAATATAAGATCTGTCATTTGCCTTCACCTGTTCGGATACGTTGTAATACCAACGTCATAATAAAGCTACGCTTACTCAGAGCTAACATTCGAGTTTTTACTTTTTCAGCCCAGGTATTATCAGTTACATAACCGTTACTAGTAAGATCAATCAAGGCTTGGGTGAGCATTTCAATTGCCACTCCTTTCGTTTCAATCCTCTTCATTTCCCTCTGCTGATTTTGTATCGACCATAGCTTTTCCACATTTGAAGGGGGAATAGGTTTTTCATACGCTTTTACATATCGAATTCATCTACATTTCTAATCAGTGTGATCCCCATCTAAACGCAGCATTAACGATTCCACTTTTGTATTAAGCGATCTGTTTTCCGTCAGAAGTTTGAAGTTTTCTTGCCGTAATACCTCAATCTCCTGTTTTAATGCCTTGATTTCTTCCTTGTAGATTCGCAATTCCTCTCTCAATTCTGCTCGAAATGTCTGTTCAGCTTGCGATAATAATTGACGATCTGAGATGCTAACTTCTTTTTGATTGTTATTTCGGCCGGATATATAACCAATAATACCTGTACTAAGGGATACTGCTCCCCCAATGATGGCGATCATCACATTTGCATCCATGCTCATTTCACCTTCTTTTTGTCTGTATACGTTACGTTACGTACAAGGCTGTGATCCTCGTATAAGCTAGGGAAAGTTGCATCGTTTTCGATGCTTTAAGACTGGACTTACGTGAAACAATTTTGTACAGCAGTCATCACTTCTGTTTCAACATCTTTTAATATAAGTAAAATGAGTAAAAAATTAACCCCTGCCACGAAGGACAGAGGTTATTACTTTTACATAATAAAGACATACCCATATTCAGCTACGACATCAATATGACTTTCAATCTCACTGTATACGTTAATGATACCTGAGCATGAGAGATCGGAGTCAATGTTCTCCCGTACGCTAATACTTCCGCTCAGTAAGGATTTTTCCCATATTTCCATGGATGACCAAATATCGGCATTATTTTGAACCCGAATAGCCATTCTTCCTAAGAGATTATGATGCTCTTTTAGGAGCAATAAGGAAAGTAATTCAGAGAAATCCTCTCGTCTGACAGCGACACGACTTACTAGATTGGTATTTGAGAATACTCTAATGGAAATGGTTGAATGTAAATCATCCCCATCAGCTACTCGAACGATCAGATTACTGTCTACTGAAGCAGAGTCCGATAATCGAACGGCAAAGAAACACCACAGAAAGGCGTAACGCATTTTACGGGCACTAATTTGGCCTTCTACATCAGCTTTCCCTAAGGCGTTTACCACCAAGTGAGCAGAACATTCGGATCTGTCTTGTAATTGAACCGCCAATGTAGAAGGAACATCATGTTGTGTACTAGTGCGAACCTGAATACTTGACCCTAAATATCCTGATTGAACCTGATTGAAACTCTCCAAATCTGAGACAGCTTTTACCCTAATAGTGACAAAAGAAGGTATATCCTTTCCTTTCTGATAGGGAATAGCTAAGTGTCCTGTAATATATCCAGAGAGAACAAATATATGAGAAGGAACATCAAATTTAGGATAAATAGATAAACTTGATAAAAGATTGTTTCTAAACTTTACTGCTAGTTTTGCTTTTAATTGCTCATCTTCTGCAATCCGAACGTGAAGGGAAGCGGCAAGATGGGATGCATACACCACATTCAAGCTGCCATGCATGTGGGTTTTATGGACTAGCAGCATACTTGACAGGCTGTCATGGAATTTTACAAATCCACTTGCTGATAAATCTACCTGATCCTCTACCATAACAGATAAAAATCCTAAAGTGTCAAAGCCATTATAGACCGATAAGGAAGCATGCAAATCATCTCTATTTACAGTCAAATCGGAAAAGAAATCTATTTTGGACGATTGCCGTACAATCACTTCTCCAACGGTTACATCCCGATTAATGAATAGAGTTGAATGAATCTTTGGATATGGCAAACCCTCGCGTCTTACTGCTAGCTTAGAGTTTACATCTTCTCTATTTAAGATATAGATGTGAGAAGGCCTGTCTGGCACACTTACAAATAGACTACTCTCAATCCAGAAAGCTTCTTTTGTGAAGACCTTCAAATAACCTGCTGTATCATGGTGAGCTGACTGTCTTACAGATATACGACTTATCAGTTGCTCCCTACTCACGGTCAGCTCAGATAAAAGATCCCGCGGACTGACAAGGAATAAGTGAACTGGCAAATCCCCATAACCTTGGAATTGTCTAATCCGTAGAGCTGAGACTACATCTGATGACTTATTTTGTCTAACCGTTATTTCCGACCAGTAGCTATCTCTGCCTAGACTATATATTCGCGTGTCATAATACGTTATTTCTAAGATAGGTCTATGTGACCTTTGTTCTCTGGTAAAGAAAGTAAGCGATGAATTCTCAAGCTCATTGAAAGCTTTCACGATAAATCCAAAGGTGTCTTTCTTTTTCTTATACCATTTTTTAATAGAGTCTGTAACATCAAAAGGAATATACCTGGAATTCCCCTCGATGCTCTCTATTACATTAATCCCATCATACGACGATGTAGGCGAATCAAATCCAAATGGATAAGGCTGGTTCTTCCAGGTGATCCCATATTCAGTCCAATCTGTGACTGGTTCAATCATTTGGACCTGCTTAGGCGCTATATTTCTACCATCGACATACAGCTTTACGACCGCTTTTTTAATGGTAACATTGCTAGGTGGGATAGAAGCTGCTGCTAGATCAAACCCTATATAGGAACGGAACGTATCTTGCAATGAAGAATCGTGTCCGATATACATTTGTTGTTCAATGCCATAGTTCAATCTTGGGACTGCTTCTCGAACAAAAGCATCCTTAGTTGCATACAAAATCGCAGTAAATTCAGGTGGAGCCAAAATCTCGTACTTACTTCTGATATAAGTGTAGGGAGAAATTCGTAGCAGTGCTGGCAGATTGCTACTCACCTTAATAGTCATACCTGCTAAAATATCAGAAGCATAGTTAGCAATGATTCCGTATTTGGCGATTATTCTTGTATACGGAGCAATGCCAAGAGACGAAGGTACATCATTTGTTTCTTTAATCGACAGGTTAGAGGAAAGATTAGAATAATCGCCTCTTATCATTCCATATTTGGCTTTTAGGAATCCACGTGTAGCTATCTTCAATTGACTGTTGAAATCAGCGTTGCTTGTTATATTAAGGGAAGAAACTAAATCACTGCCTTCAACCGGTATCATGTCGTACCTACCGATAAGTCGAGTCTGTGTACTAATTCCTACTCTAGAAGATAGCTGAGATGTAGCAGTGATGTTTAGCCAAGAGGTAAGATCGTCTACTGTAGTCTCGATGATCTTATATTGAGCTATCAGTTTTTGGCTGGATGTAACTCCTAGTTTTCCTGCTAAATTAGAGGTATTTGTAATTGTGAGAGAGGCCGACAACTCGTTAGCAGTTATGCCTTTCACTAGATATCGGCTCGTTAGCTGCCCCTTTAGCAAAAGAGATAGGTGACATACTAATGTGTCTCTTTGAATGATCTGGATGGTACTGTCTACATCCTGACTAAATAGCTCTTTTATCTGATATTTTCCTGATAGATTAGCCTTTGGCCGAACAGAAAGCTTTGATTCTAGGTGATTCGTATGATGGATAGAAATAGAGGATGAAATATCGCTATTAGTCTGCCGCTTAATATGGTATTTCCCTTGTAAAATTGTTTGTGGCGTTATATACAGACTACCTGCGAATCCAACTGCTCGATTAATCTTGATACTGGATGGTATGTCCTTTACGCCAGATGGGATACTACGGTACTTCCCTTTCACAATGCCACTGGTACCTATTTGTAATGAGCAACGAACATCATGGCCTTTAGGGACTATGATATGTGAGGGTATCTGGTTCTCGTTTTTATATAACAGATACCCAGCCAAGTAGTTTTGAGCTACTTCATCCATAGACAAAGCCCTGTTATAAATGCGGACCACTGGAATTGTTCCTCGGAACCATTTTGTCATCTCTTTATGGTGTCGTCCTATCATCAAGTCAGCTAAAGGATCTGTATACGTTCCAGATATGGCTTTAGACCTTCCTTGTGGAGCTCCATTGAGATAAGCACTTAAGTATCCTGTATGCTCGTCAAATGAGCCAATTACGTGATACCATTCACTTTTAGATTGGTAGCCCAGGTTAAACATGGTCTGGTTGTCAGGAGTTGTCACATGTAATTCCAATTCGCCCATATCGTTACATAAGAGAGCAATTCCTTGTGTACCCTCAACTTGTCCCCCTGAAGACAGCACAATACTTCCGCCAATGAAGTAGAACCAGGCTTCAAATGTAATACTTGCGGCAAGCTTCAGTTGAGAAGCTCTACCGCAAGTAACATAGCTGCCGTATCCATCAAAATACAGGGTATACGGGTGCGAAGCTGTATTGTTTCCTGTCCACCCACTTTGGGAGTTGTATTGAAACCCATGTAAGGTACCGTGGTTGTTATTCCCACTAAGATCATGCCATTTGGTGGTAGGTGTGGCATTATTGCCTCTTGTCAGCCCTTGATCAGCAAGAGAAGCGTGAAGGGAAAGAACCAATCCTTCCTTAATAAACATGTAAGATCACGCCCTGTTCCATTGTATTGGAATGCCGTTATGCCGGACTTGCCTTAGCCTTAAGATCAAAGGTTCCACCCTGCTTCACCGTAATATCTGAACCTACTCTGACATAAAATTTAGCCGCTGCACCTGGTGCATAAGTACCGCTAAACTCTAATTCAGAAATGCTAATAAACGGTGTTTCACTTATGCTGAGCTTGACATCCATCCCTACTTCTACCGTTGCTTTATCGACCCACACCTGCATTCGATTGACAGGAAACTCGGCATTATTTTGTAACCACACTGCCTTTGGCAAGGAGGTCTGGCTAGCGATCAAGGTACCAAAATCCAGATAGCGCAATAATCCACCCGCATTGTCAGTGTAGTATTTTCCAAATTCATTGCGGAAACCTAATATTGGTGGGTCAATAGGCAGGAGATTTCGCAATGCTGGGTAGCCGTCGTTGTATTTGGCATCTAAAATCCAGGTAGTGTTCATATCCCAATTCGTGTAGAGAGATGGGTGTTTCAATTCTGCTGTATATTTAGGAATTCCGCCGTAGCCGCCGGTGGTTGTTTTATAGGTTTGGCGGTCGAAATAGCATTCGGTTAGGGTTTTAGCGCCGGGATTATAATGATCATACGTAAAGCCTGTACCAGTTCCATAGATAGTGCCGATTGCATTACATCGTTTAAAATTTCCTGTTGTAATATAACCAACAAATCCTGCGACAGTACTACCGATTACATCACAAGAATTATAACAGTCCTCAATGCTGGAACTATTAGAATTCATATGTCCAATGAACCCTGCAACATAAGAAGAACCCTCGACTCTTCCTTTTGAGTAGCTTCTTTTCACGCTGATGTTACTGCCTGTGATATATCCGATGAACCCTCCGGTATAGCTAACGCCAATCATATTGGCATTTGCAGAGCAATCCTCAATCATTGTATTTGAGGAAGCATAACCAATCAGAGCACCTGCATAATCGCCTTTACTCGTTATTCGACATGATGAAAACGTATCCACATGACAATTTTTAATCAACGAATTCGTACTATATCCTACTAATGAACCAGTATATGCGGCCCCCGTAACATTACAGTCTATTATGTCTAGATTCTGGACGGTTGCTCCTGTAATTTGCCCAAATAGTCCGGCATAGCCATTTGATGGTAGATTGATAAACAAATTCGCAATGCATCGTCCACCACCATCAAAATTCCCTTGAAAGTGATTATCTTGACCAACTATAGGAAAACCTATAGGATAAAAACCACTATTTATTTGATGATCAACCATTTTGATATCATCTTCTACTTTAAATCTACTATGTCGAAACCACCGAATCTGATTAAGTTCATCTTCTGTAGTAATGATGTATGGCTCTGCCTGTGTCCCTTTTCCCGTTTTGTATCGAATATATTGGCGATGCTCTGGATACCCTTCGTTTACGTCTTTCTTTACATCCCAATACAAATCAAAATCCCAAGAATACGTACCCTTATCCTTCATCTCTGAGGTTGCTTTGCCAATGCCAGCTGCACTTGTAGGGGCACCTGAGGATTCTAAGTCCCAAAAACAGTTGGTAGCAATAGATTTATCCCTATAATAGCCTACTAGACCACCAATATTGGTTCTGTCCTTGGCGACTGTAATGTCTTCCACCTTTCCTGTGGAATAACAATTATCTGTATAAACCCCATTATTATCCCAATATGCATTTCCTAGCACTCCACCAGCAATATTTCCAGCAGATTTAACATTACATTTATAGTTATAGCAGTATCTTATTTCTGTATTCCAACTACTTTGAGGAGAATAAGCATAAGCATCACCAATAAGTCCCCCAACTTTGCCTCCTCGACCTTCTACTGTTCCACCAATAACATTGCAATTAAATATTCTGCATCCAACGATATATCCTATGAGGCCGCCTGTTGTTTGACTTGCATTTGTAATATTAGGGTCTATAAGACGTACATTTCGAATTGTTGCTGTGCGACCGGCACCAAATAGGCCTACGTAATTCCTGTTTTGGTTCATAAAGAGACCCTTAATGAAATGACCTCGACCATCATAATTTCCAGTGAAGGGTGCATTGGTAGTCCCTATCGGTTCAAACCCTTCTCCAGATTGAAAGCTCGCCATTACAATATCCTGATCCTGGACATACCAAGCCCCTAGATTTTTTCTCACATTATTCAAATCCTCTTCATTTGAAACAATGTAGGGATCAGCTTGCGTTCCACCACCTCCAGAAAAGTGGTTTACATAGAGATAGGTTTTCCCATTTTTCTTCTCATAGTATGGTCTCACCCCATTGGTCTCTTCCTTGCTTTGTAGAAACGTAATCTCATTTTTTCCATTTGGATCAGTATCACTCACAACAAAAACCTTGTCATAATCATCATAGGGAAGCACGATTATTCCCTTGGTATCCTTGGCACCATCCACCCAAACAAATTCACGTGAAAACGGAATATCTTCATGCTGCTCAATCGCTTTGGTAATAGACGGAAAGTTATCTTTTCCCTTTATATCGATCTCTGATAAATCGGTAGTCTCTAAAATTACCTTTGCCTCCAGATGTCTAGTCCCAAACGTACTGACAAAGGCTTGATATTCCTCATAGATGCTTTGCTCTTCTTTTGTTCGTTCGGTTGCTTCCTTGGCTGCAAGCATATCGACTAAATAAATGTCTTTGACACTTACCCATCCATGTGGAGTCAGTACCTCAACAGGTACAGGAGAAGCCTTCAAGGTCGCTTGTCCCTTAGCATCATGAACATGTGATGAAAAAAATCTCACCTGTAAAGGATTTGCTTCTGCTCTTTTCTCTTCTGACACAGAAAGCACTTGCTGAGCAGCAACTGATCTCACTTGTCTCTCGGTAAAGCTTCTTTTTTTCCGAGCACTCCGTTTCTGAGGAGCATTCCTCAGTTCTTCTTGAATAGCGGGACTTTCTTTGCTCTTTATGGCATCCTTTATAAACTGGCGGATTTCTTTTGCTAGCTGTTCATTTATACCACCTGCCAATTCAGCTCACCTCCTATATTGGGTCGTAATGGGGAATGAAACTCGTTAGCTATAAGTCCATTCACCCTAATTTGTAATTTTCCATCTAATTTTTTATCACTAACTAACCTGAAGTTCATATAAAAGGGAGACTGAAACGGAATGCAGCAAATTGCCTTAAAATGAATCGTCACATCATCTACTAGAAAAGTAGATTTGTATCCAAAATTGTATTGGGTAATCGTACTGCTAAGATTGCCACCATTACCAAGAGCCATAGGACTAAAGTTAGCCAATCCTCTTGCTTCTGCATCTTTATACGAAATAATATCTGTGTAGGTATTCTGAATGTTTCCAGTTAGCAAATAATCTTTATCAGGTGTCGAATAAGCAACATCAATAATTCGCCCTGCTAGATTAAACGTTCCGTCCTTTTCAAAAAAAAGCTTCTGGCCATGACCAACTACCCCGAAACGTATTAGCTTGCTTCTTTGAATGTGATAAAAATTATTTTCTTGTTTGGTAGTAAAATCAAACTCAGCTAGGTGAGTACCATCAACATACTCACCTAACCAAATGAAATCCTGTGTGACAGGCGAATAGCCGTTACAACGAGAAAACACGGTAAAAGTCCCCCTCCATTGCATTGGATGTACGAATAAGCATCCTCACTAGATATAGCGATAAGCTACCCGAGTCAAGAAATTGACATTGCCTGCTGTAGCAAGTGGGGGCACATTAGCACGTAGGGTAACCTCTACAAAATTTCCTTTTGAATTCACAGTGGAGCCATCATTTTGGACGCCCAGAATCTCCTGATTGTTTGGTGAATAGGTTCCTGTTGGATTGGTTGTATTGCCGCCTGGCTGAATAGCCTTCGTTACAGGGCCGCCAATTTTAGAGAAATTACTTTCTTTCATGCTATCAACACGAACTTCAATCCATGTGCCGATCACCAAATCTCCTGTGTCGCCACCTGCACTATCTTTCGTTGTGATCGTACAATCCGTCATGGTCGAAACATCTGCCGTACCTCCACGGTTATTCCAGATTAACACCCCGAGAGCCGGTGAAATTGACCCGGCATCAATGGTGCCAATCTCCCATTTTGTTAATTGTGTTACATTATCAGTCTTATACCACGATACTGCTGGTGCTGGCATGTGAAAACCTCCTTGAGAGTGTTTAAAACACACTTGTTATACCTTCAATATAAGATAATCACATGAAACCTTAACAAAAGCGTAGAAACGAAATGCAAGCAATTATACAAAACACAATTGAGGAGCTAGTAATGAGAAGCGCCTACGTGATTAAACTGCTTTTTTCATACAACAAAAAAGACCCTCGTTGAGAGAGTCTTTTCGCAACTTCATATTTTCCGATAACCACTCGTATTTACCTAGACGGATTTTTTATACCTGATATAGAGTAGATCTGGAATTCCATCTGTTACTTTTAGAGCATCTGGAGCAAAATCAATGCCGACAATTCTATTAGAAGCATCTCGTTTAAATTCAAAGTTGACCGTAGGCACTTGGATTTGACCATTAATCGCTACTAAAACAGATTTGTCCTTTGCCAATCCTTTTGTAAGTGAATAATTTGTTTCTCCGCCTTTTGCTTCGTAAAACTCTTCTTCCTCTTCCGTCTCAAGCAGAACGATCCGATCATCGAGCTCTTTTGTGCGAATATCTGTCTTATTTTCAATATCAATGAGACGTTCCTTCAGACTAGTAAAGCTCGCTTTTGGAAACAAGCCATTTTTCGATTCCACATCACGATTGTGGGCATCTACAACCTCTTTATCAGAACCATGCTCTACGGTTTTTATACGTTTTGCTAGATCTGTAAGCACTGTCTGAACAGTAAGGCCTGTGTAGTTTGGATCGTTAACAACCCCAACAAGAGAGGCGCCAGTGGTAGCAGCAAGATCATCGCGAATTGCCTTATCGGCATTCTTACGCGCGCTTTCCTCGTCAGTAATTTGTTGAACAAGGGATGTTGTCAGATTAGGATTCCCATCATTATCAAGCGTACCGCCCATACCATAGATATCCTTCATAAGTTGAACCAGGTTCATGTATGCTCTAGCATCTGTGGCGCCTTCTACAAAGCCTGCACCGCCTTTAACAATCGCATCTACAGGTATAACTGATAGATTCGTGCGGATAACAAAGCGATAATCAATATTTTCCGCTTTTTTATCAAACGTATACGGCTGCTCTGCTCCTTTTTCCATACTAAAGAATTTAAGAGTAAATACTCCTCCTGCTTCTTCCAGACGACCATACACCACATCAGAATCAGCATCCCCGATAGGTGTATCGCTTCCCGTCAATCGAAGCTGAACCTTTTCCGTTAAGACAACCCCTTCTACGTCCACGCCTGTCGAGATGCTACGAGCACCAATGTCAGCCGTAACATCAATCTGAGAAGCCCCTTTTACTTCTTTGTTGTTTGCCTGTACAAATACATCAATCTTGGTATCTTCTAGAATTTCCCGGTGGTTGTGAAATTGAATATCTAGGTATGTTTCACTAATTTTGTTAGCAGAGTCGAAATGATTATTTCGCATAATCTTATTATGAAACTGCTCACCGCGTAATCTAGCAATCCCTCTTGTTCCAGCCATTTATGATCACCTCTTTTGAAATATTCACAATCATTATAGGTATATTGAACTGGATATTCTCTAAAAATGGTAAAATTAGATGATAACCTTTATTTCAATGGTTACGCCCTCAATGCCTTCGCCGAGTTCTGCAACATGAATTCGAAAATGGTCATCCTTTATAATTGTATCCTCGGCTAATGTATAGGTGGGATGAGCTGTATTTGAGGACTTTTCATTTTTATCTATGACAAGATTATCCTGGAAAATATTTTTCCAGGATGGGGTGCTGTCATAATTGACTTGCGAGCATTTTTCGATTTGAAATACTGTTTTTCCGTTGCCTGATTTAGCACAGGAAGCGTACACTTCCTGAATCTTTCCATCGAATGGAAACCGTATTTCAAGCTTTGTAACTCCTAAAAAGACCCGATTTAATACAAACACCATCGTTTTTACCTCGGCTCTTTCCTCTATATGATCGAGTCTGTCGTCAATAGAAAAGTAAGGCAAGTCATTCGTTTTATATCTTCTTGCTGAAATAATTTCTTCTTCTAATCTTTTAAATCTTAGATCATCGATGCCACTCCCGCTTCCTTGGCGATATTCAGGTTTCCAGGTACGTATAAATATCTCGTCGCCAAGCATCAGCGGAACAGCTTGTCCATTCAATGGATGATTTTCTGGATAAACACCTAAATCGAGACGAATCATATATTCATTGATTTCTTCATAGCCACCATCTGCAAGTATATGTTGACCATTAAAATATACGTCCAGCATTTTCGTACCCATTTGATAAGGATGTGTTAAAGGAATAAATAATCCTCGATTGAGATCCAAATAAGCTTGGTCTACAATAATCTCTTGTTCCTTCCAATATAGATATTCGTTTCCATATCGGCGTAGATTCATTTTAGTTCCTGCCATGCCCAACACCTCCTTACAAATGATTAATATCCAGAATAAAATGCAATGGCTTTAATCCGAAGCGTTCGCTTTTTTTCTCTACCCTCATCCAAAACTTTTTACTAGTAAGCGGAGCTATATCTCCCATGTCAAGGGTTTGAGAATATTTGTTCGTCGGCATATTTGATCCATCGTCATGACAAATTTCTGCCCATTCATATCCAAATTCCTCTAAGTATTTTAAAATACTCATGGATATGCTTGTTGCTGCTTTATTGGATGACGGATTGGAAAGCTCCATTTGAACGATAATGGTTTTATCATACATCGTACCTAAATAGGTTTCTCCTGTAGAGCTTAGTTCAACGCCTTTCCACATGACACGTAAATCTGTCCCGTATAAAAAAACATCCCCACCATACATATCCACGGGTCCTAGACTAGTCAAGAGTGTACCTGTGGCATCATAAATTCGAATCATACCGTGGTAGGACAACGTCGGTAGTTCTAGCTCGACTCCTGTCCAGTTTGCTTCCAAGGTCGAAGAGGCGACGGTATACCCATCTTTGTCACACAAAAAAACAGAAAAGCCTGGTGGCAGATTCCCAATCGTGATTTTGCTATCTTTGCATACAACTAACCGATCAATGCTTACATTCTTATAGCCTGCTGATGATGGATTCTTGACAACGACCCCCATCTTTTCAGCCACTACACTATCTGTATCAAATAACTCCCATCCATATCCTCGATTAGCAAAAAAAGTCCATTTGTTGCCTTTTTTATAGGCGCGCCATTTACTATATTCCGTTCCTGTTGTATCTCTGCTTTCCAGAAACTCTAGACGGTGATAACCATCCTGCCAAATCAGAATGCCGCCTTCATCACCAAGCTCCACTGGGACATAATCAGCTGTTACCTCAAACATGAGGGTATGTTCCTCCGCCGGCACATCGAATAGTACCGAGGTTTCCAACTCTGAATGAGCCATAACAAGCTGATTTCTATTACGATCAAGTGAGCAGGCATCGCTTGGAGATAAATTGTAACGGGAGTGAATGCTCCCGTTATCAAACCTATCATCCAAAATCAAACCACTCCATTTCTTGTAAATTCCCATAAATTCCCCTACCTTGTTTTCTTCCAGTTCCATATGCTCCAGGAAGCAATTTTACCAAGAATCATCCAAATTTTTCTTTTTGTTGAGGTCGGGATGGTTTCATTGGTAGCTCTCGATCCATGTTCTAGAACTGTATTTATCTTTTTGTTAGGTCTTCTTGCTTCCTCAGGCTGAATCAGATCTGTTGTCATTACATTCTTTTTGCGTTTGCCCTTCAAATCATGAGACAAGAGGGTTGGATAAACTCGTTTACGCCTTCCAGACTCTTCTTCTATTTGCAGATGCGTTACGATACGTTTCTTCTTCCGTACACTATCTGTGTGAATGTGAACGTGGCTGTCCTGAGTCATTGTAATAGAATCAGCCTTAGTCTCCAGAGAAACCGTGGTTTGAGTAGATCCACCATCAGTTGCTGCATGTACTTGACGGTGTAAAATCCCTAATTTGTTACTTCCGTCCATATTAGATTCTTCAAACTTTTGGGTAACGCTGACTGAAATGGTATCCGCTCCTGAGCCTTCAGCGGTTTCCAGAAGCGCATCATAGATGCTATCTCCTACTTGCATCGTCATTTCTTCTATAACAGTAGTCAAACCTTTATCAAAGGAAGCTAACTCATCATTCTGGAGGGTGGCGTTATCATATTTATTATTTTCTCCTGATTCCAGACCACTTGAAATCGTATCTATAGAAAGCTGTTGTCTACTGCCACTATCCCACTCAATAAAACTAGAATCATCGGTGGATTTTTGTACAGATGCCATATTATTTACAGAAGCATAGGTATTCAGAATTTTTTCTTGATAGACGCCTGATTCGCTGTTACTTGTCTCGGCATCATAAGTAACTTCATACGCTCCTGATTCTAGCTTATCTACAGCTAGTTTATTGTAATCTATTACATAATCAGCGGTTTCCAGCTGTTGCTCTGATGAATCGTAATTGGTTACATAGTCGGCCGTTTCTGGCTGTTGGTCTAATGCTTCATAATTGGTTACATAGTCAGCCGTTTCTGGGTGCTGGTCTAATGCTTCATAATTGGTTACATAGTCAGCCGTTTCCGGGTGCTGGTCTAATGCTTCATAGTTGGTTACATAGTCAGCCGTTTCTTGGTGTTGGTCTAATGCTTCATAATTGGTTACATAGTCGGCCGTTTCTTGGTGCTGGTCTAATGCTTCATAGTTGGTTACATAGTCAGCCGTTTCTGACTGTTGGTCTAATGCTTCATAATTGGTTACATAGTCGACCGTTTCTTGGTGCTGGTCTAATGCTTCATAGTTGGTCACATAGTTGGCGGTTTCTGGCTGCTGCTCTGAGGCCTCATAGTCTGTTACATGATTCGCTGTTTCCGGGCGTTGCTCTGAGGCTTCGTAGTCTGTTACATGATCAGCCGTTTCCGGGTGTTGCTCTGAGGCTTCGTAGTTGGTCACATAGTTGGCGGTTTCTGGCTGCTGCTCTGAGGCCTCATAGTCTGTTACATGATTCGCTGTTTCCGGGCGTTGCTCTGAGGCTTCGTAGTCTGTTACATGATCAGCCGTTTCCGGGTGTTGCTCTGAGGCTTCGTAGTTGGTCACATAGTTGGCGGTTTCTGGCTGCTGCTCTGAGGCCTCATAGTCTGTTACATGATTCGCTGTTTCCGGGCGTTGCTCTGAGGCTTCGTAGTCTGTTACATGATCAGCCGTTTCCGGGTGTTGCTCTGAGGCTTCGTAGTCTGTTACATGATCGGCTGTTTCTGGGCGTTTCTCTGAGGCTTCGTAGCTCATTACATGATCGGCCGTTTCTGGCTGTTGCTCTGAGGCTTCGTAGCTCGTTACATGATTCGCCCTTTCTGGCTGTTGCTCTGATGTTTCGTAATTCGTTAGATAATCAGCGGTTTCTGTTGAGCCTACTCTGCTTGAATCTTCTGCTAGGGAAGACGCAGCCTCTGTTAAGAAAACAAACATTCCATTATCGGTATGCTCTCGTTTGGATAATTTCGTGAAATCAAGAATACCTTCAGCATAAACAGCCTTTGTTCCTAACCCCTTGTACTCCAGCATAGCAATCGGAAAATCTGTCCTTTCCCGGATTTTCTCGCCTTCTTCTACTACAGCATGCCCACCTGTAGTTGTATGTGCTGTATGCTGGGGTTGATATTCACTTTCCTGGTCCATTCGTTTGTCCGCCCATAATATGGATTCTTGCTGTGTATCTTCAGTATACCCACTACAGCCTTTCGCACCTTTCTCAAGCTCTGTATTAGAAATGTAATTTTTATAAGCAGGTATTCCATCATCGGTTATCGCTTCACTAGCAGAATAAATATTCGTCCCGCACGTTTTTTCGAGCATAAGAGATTCTGCTACATAATTTTTATTTCCTATTTCTAACCACAATGCATTTTCTGCTGCTTTATCACTGATAAAATTTGCTCTTATATCATTCAGTGGCGTATCGGAATTAGCGTCTTTTTCTACTTCTGCCAACTGGAATTGTTGCTGGTGATCCAGCTCTTGAACAAGCCCTCTATTCGATGAAATCAGCTCTTCCAGATCAATCCTACGATTTTGGCTTTTCGTTACAAAAACAGCATCATCGACATTCAAAGGCAAATGGTTGTTTAGTAAATCATGGATTATGCTTCCTGACTCATCTGAGTATTGTGTACGTACAGGCTGACCCATTAGGAATATAGAATGATTTGCTAGCTGGTTAAAATTGCTATGCTCTGTAGCTACAAAACAGCTTGCAGTAGCCTCTTTTCCCCTAGTACTGACAGACGCATCCATTTGTTTGTCTTCAAAGCCATTAGCTTTTGTCTGATTTTGTCCAAGCTCTTCTTTTTCTATCTGGACATCCTTGGTATAAGCCGCTAGACCTTCTGTGAATTTTTGCATTCCTGATTCTGAGTGTTGACTGCTATTCCCCTTCATAAGGTGCTGTATTACTGATTGTGAGACCGAATAAATATCGACATCTGAAGTAGCTTGTATTACCGTATGTTTAATCACATTTTCCATGCCTGCCTCAATCATTTTAAAAGCTTGAGCACCATGCATAATTTCTAATAAACGACTTAGCTTACTTATCTCAGGATTTTGGGCTAAGATACTTTTTAATCCTTCTACAGCATGGAATGTTTGCAGGTCGACACCCTTATCAATTCCCAGATTTGAAGCAGACAATTTATCTAACGTTACCCCACCATCTCGTTTGACATAGCTTTGTATGAAATCCAAAACATGTCCAGGTACATATTCAGAAGCTAATCCATTGATTACTTTCTGAGGCAGCTTTGCATCTGCTTGTATTGATAGCGAATCACTTGCTGAAAAAGCACGAATAGAATATACATCTGTGTTTTCTTTTCTATTAGGATGAAATAAGGTTTCAATTACTATTTGTTCTTTATGGTTAAAAACGGGCTTGGCTGCTTTTTTATCTATACAATCTGCTAGATAAGAGGCACGCCTTACTGGATCAGGTACGTCATCTAATGCATCGGCATCATAGATGGATTTCCTATATCCAAGAGCATTCTGTTCCCCTTTTGCATCAAGCATCTCCCCGTGAAGACGAACAGCAGTTGTACTTCCTTGATTCTCTAGATCGTAATCCATTTTACTAGTCAAATATGACTTTTGGAGTTCGCCTTCTTTTTCATAGAGAGTGTTTTGGAGAAGGAGCATTTCCTCACTCTCATAGGTTGGCGTTTTCCTTTTACTATTCATCAGTTGATTCGGATGAGAAGCATCAAGCTTTTTGCGGGTAGATGCAAGCTCCTGATTCTCCACCGCTGCTCTGTAGGTATTTAAGATTTTATCTGCTACAAAATTAGTGTCTGTTTGAGTATGCTGGACATATCCTAAAGCCCTCATGGTAAGCTGATTCAAAACCTCTAGGCTTGGTGATCCATAGATAAATGAGGACTGACAAACGGGAACTAGTGTCTCTGATAAGACCGTTCGTTCCTGATTAGCATGTAAAATAGAATCAGCTTTTGTAGTTCTGACGATCTGTTCCTGGACATTCAAAAATGATGTTCCTTTATACAGGTCATGATGGTTGCTCTCTTTCCCTGCATACTCCCCGTTACTGTATTTATAGATGTCCAAAAGATAGGATACGACATTACCAAAAGCTAACTCTACTTCTACTCCCTCCACTTCTGTCACGTTAGAAGCCAACTTTATATTTTTTCCAAGCAGACCGGTAGCAGAGTTTGGGACTTTATTTGCTGTCTTGTAGGTATCCAATTTTAGGCTTCTATAAGTAGTACTGTTAACAGGGGCTGTTACATGGTATTTAGTATTTCTGGTCCCATTAAACACTGTGTCTATACCAAACGCCAGTTCATAGCCCTTTTTAGAAAAAAGGGCGGTGAAACTGATTAGGTAAGATTTTTTACCGTTCAGCACACCGCCAACCTCCCCCGCCTTATTAGCTGTTTTTAACAAGTGTGTCTTTTAGGATACCAAGACCGATAGGTGCAAACGGGCTAATGGTCGCTAACGTTAACGGACATACAGGTGTATCTGCTAACGTATAGCGATACAACTGCTTATAGTCATAAGTAGCAAGGACTTCTGCATCTTTCGCAGGTTCTTTTCCGTCTAAGAACACAATTCTCTTTGTTTCAAAATCAAGCGTATAGTCTTTACCGAGCACCATCAGCGCACAATCAACCTTTACCTCAAGCTTGAATGGAGTTCCATCGTCTTTTAATGAAGGCTGATGGGAAAGATGAAATGTTTTTTTGACTCCATCACCTTTACCTAGGTCTTCATTCTCGGAATTTTCAATCACTTCAAGCTCGTCCAATTGGGAGATATTTTTAGGGTGAATAGCGTAGCACTCATCCAGTTTCCCAACAAAACCATCGTTAGGATGGACGACATACATTGGTGAAATATGATATTTCCCACTATACACAGATGGATTAAAGCGCGATTCGCCTTCATCAACCATTTTGTCATGCGTAATAAACGCGAGATAATGCTCCTGATAGTACGTACCACCAATAGACTGTTGCAACTGAACGCTACTATTACCATTGGAGGTATGGTTGCCATAGTCAACAAATAGCGCCCCTAGCTTCATATCCTTTTTCCATTTAATCTCATCTTTTTGACGACATCCTGATATAAGTACATGATTTTTACGAGGAGATTTGCCAAGCGTAGTCATACGTCCAATATATAAAGGAGCATAATAGGTGTTCTCGGGACCCGCTGTTGGATCAGGCCGTAAGAATAAAACGATTCGATCCTTCGTCATATTTCCCCAATAAAACATTGTTGAGTCACGCTGCCAACCACGATCAAAGTGATCTAAAGGTGTAAAGGACAAGGCAGTTGGCATAGATGGATAAATATACGTAATGGCGGAATATACACCATCCATCATAGACTTACCGTCATCTGGATCAAATTTTTTCACTAAGATATCGCCATAGTTAATTGTTTTTGTCCCTGTTCCAACTAACACGCGTACATAAGAAGCATGTAGCTCTGCACCTAAATCAGGGGCTGGACGAGTTGAGAGAATTTTGATTGTGTTAGTCGTATAATCTACCTCGTACTCATCTGCCGAAATTTCAATTTGGTTAATATAAAGACGTACAGTTCCTTCCTTAATGGTAGCGGCTGTTGGAATCTGGAAGCTTCGTTTAGCCCCGTCTCCATCAGGTAAAATAGATTCAGGATCACCCACTTTTACATTGCCATCCATTCCTTGCACAATCTTCTCACTTCGCACATCATCATAGGTAAAGAAATACAATCTTTTCGGCATATCAGGTGCATTTGGTGCTGGAGCATAGGAAGCCGTGAATTTATCATTTGGGTCTGCTGGAGCAGTAAGAGTAACCACTCCGGTAAAGTCCTCTACCTTGTACTCGGCTTTATCAACAAATACTCCATTTTTGTAAAGCATTAATGAGCCTTTTTCAATAGGGTACACAATGACCTGTAATTGGGTCGTTGAACCTGGTAGGAATGCAGCTTCACCTAACACTGAGTTTTGTGAAATATAATCTACTTCACCAGGTTTCTTGAATTTTCCACCATACCCATAAACCATACCAAAGTTTCGAACCTGACCATCACTTCCAACAGATCGAAACAATCTTACATCTGCAAATTTAGTTGTCACTCTCTTTGCCTGATCTGTTACTGCACGATATTTTACATAAGTTTGCCAGCCATGCTCATTAAATAATTTTTCCAGTTTATCAGGAAACAATTGAATGGTAGAATCTCCATCAAACCATGCCATTACGCATTCACCTCTCTACGTGTTTTACCTAATCCTAAGGAGTAGGGATTTCTTTTCCTTCTTTATCAACCGTGTTCAAATACAAACCAATTCCCGCAGGTCGGAACTGAGTCCCTGGCTTCTTGGTAAGAGGAGATACACCTTCGACCATGAAATACCGATATACATCAAATTCGTCTGGGCAATATGCTTTTTTAACCCGTAATTTATTTGCATGAAAGGAGAACGCAGCTAATGCGATGGTGTCTTTTAACGTTCCACGCACACCCTCCTCAGGATGGATGACATATACCTTGGAGGTATGAACCTTGCTACTATATCGAGATGGATTAAAATTGTATTTATATAAAGGATTTTCTGCGTTATTCCAAGCTCGCGGGTAATCTCGTTTTCCATCGACTGAAGATCGTGCTGGCGGCATTTGATTAGGTGGCGCATTCCAGGACAAATAGTGCGCCTGATAGCGAGCACCCAGCTTACCGCGATGCACACATACGTTATCCAGCCCGTTTGCAGGGAATTTTGGATATGATTTTAACAACGGCATAATATTAGGCTGACGAGTAGCTGTATTGTCGTAATCATATTCCGTAATATCTTTGAGATTTTTCTCAATAGGTACACTGCCTACAAACAAAGCGTAAGCATTATCTCCCTCTTCAACCGGGTCCAGCTTGCCAAAGTAAAATGGAATGCTTGGGACTAAGTTCCCTTCAGGTGCGGGCACATTATCACATTGCATAACAAAGAATAGATTCGTTTTAGAAAGAGTCCCTTTGATTGATATCTCAGAATCAGACCACCAGTTCGTAAATTGAACAGCCGAATTGTATGAGGGTTCGAAATATTTCTCCAATAAATTGGTGCGAAGACCAGCCTGCATGACAGGTGATTGCATTCGGTCACCCTCAGCCTTTTCAATGGTAAATACCACATTTGATGACCCAGAATCGCTCCATTTACTGGATTCCACCTCAATATCGACTGCTGCACGCAATTGTTCCTTTTCCAGACTTGTATCCCAAGCCAAGACAATATCAGGATAATTCAGAGTCATGCCCTTTAGGTCTTCAACCATATAAACAAATAAGGTTTGAGGGGAACGATATTTTCTAAATTCATTTGTTGTCCAATCAGCAAAGTCAGCTAAGGCATCTTTATCAGGTCTGAACTTATACTCAAGTAGTTTTGGACTCCAAGATCCAGCGATAGCAATCCCGAACATCTTATTTTCCTGATTGGCATAAATAAAATGCTCCGCTACCGTTATTCGATACGCTGTGCTGGGTGTTTTCGTCGATCGTGGGTTTGTTAGGACTGCATCAAAAATGACCTTCTTAAAGTTCGCCACAACCTTCCAGCCTGCTGTTGCGAGCAAATCACCTAATCGTGCTTGTAAATCAGACTCTGTTACTTTTGGTGAAAAAGTAGCAGCAGTCGTGTCAATGAAAGGCATATCATACACCCCTTATATGTTTTATTTACTCCCCTACTCCTATGGACTAGGGCAATGCACCAAGTATTCCCATTGCGTACCCGGTCTGCTTGATGATACGACGACTTTAATCTGGGTTATTCCACCAAATGGATTATATTGAAACGACAAGCTCCCTTTGTTACTTACTTCGCCATGAGTACTAGCCACTAGATTATCTTGATAAAAGACATCCATACGATCAGGTACCCCGTACATGTCGTATTCAATAACGACATTCCCTCCATTAGAACCAAGCTCATGATATTTTTCCGTCCGCTGTCCTCCACCTGATTCTGCCATCTTGCCACATTTTTGTGTGTTTGGTGGTGGGGGTGGCGGAGGAGGTGGTGGGGGTGGTGGCGGGTCTATAACCTCAATCGTTGCCGTCGCTTTCCCTTTTTGCCCCTGTTCATTTACAATCATGAAGGTTATCGTGTAGGTTCCACTCTGTTTGAATGTAAATTGAGCCTGATCTACGGAATAACTCCCTTTATGGTGGTCTCCTGAGCCATTCCATTCAAAATGAAGGATGGGTGAATGCCTACTATAACTTGATGTAAAGTTAACGGATTCCCCAGTCTTTATTCTCGAATAGGATGGTGCAATGGTTACCACGAATGGCAGTGGCGACGGTGGATCGGGAGGTATTGGCGGAAGCGTGAAGTTTCCATCTTTTAAAATCCCGAGTCCTGCTGGACGAAAAGAGGTTCCAGGTCGTTTCGTCATGGGGGAAATTCCCTCAACCAAATAGTAGGAATAGATTCGATATTTATGATTTCCGTCTACATCGCAGTATTGATCGGCTACAGCTAATTCATCACCATTCATTATAGGTAAGGGAGATACAAAAATAACATGTCGTAGCGTTCCATGAGCTCCATCTTCAGGATGAATCAGCATCGCTTTAGATGCATGTGCTTTTTCACTATATCTAGAAGGGGTGAATTGATACTTGTATAGCTCTTGCATATAGTTGTTCCAAGCCCGTGGATGTTTTTCTTTCTTCTTAGTTTCACGCAACGGAGGCATACTATTAGGGGGAACATTCCAAGAAAAATAATAGGATTGATAACGTGCACCGTATTTCGTTCTTTTAACCATGACAGAGTCGATTCCGTTACTCGCATGGACTGGATATTCCTTTAAAATAGGCAGTAAGGTATCTTGCCAGTTAGCATCGTCGTAATCATCATAGTCAAATGCGGCAGAAGCCCTTAGTGCATTGTCTACGCTAGCACCCTTTTTACTTATAGCAGACCCCGCGAACAAAGCTGCAGGTTTGCCACCCTTATCTGTATAAATAGTAAAATCCATCCATACGCGGGCTGATACAGGAGGATAAGCATTCACTCCAGCAGTACTCTGAACCTCTATTGTAATCGTACTCTTAGCATCAATTCCAAAAACATCAAACTCTCCTAGGTACTCTGCATCCACTTTTTTATCAACGGGTTTTTGATAGCCGGTTGTATGAAAAACACCTACCTCTATCCCTTCAACAGATACCTTTACAAGCTCACCTTCATCTCCATTGACATCTCCAGATAACCAAACTTTGACCTTTGATCCCTTCGAATTCATGGGATTATTGGATACAATGGTCATCTTTTTCCTAGTGGCTTGGTCCAGCTCGAAGACAAGCTCTCGCTTCAACACTTCCTCTGTCTCGCCTTCTACGTCAAAATCCCCCATATAAAGAGGAATAGCCGGTACGGCATTACTATTCCAAACAGGTGCGGTATCAGAAGTAATGATAAACATCAGTGATTTACCATCCACAAAGCCTTTAACAAACACTTTGCTATCGCTCCACCAATTGGTGTATTTTACATGCAATCCATGGATATCACCAATGCTCTCTAGCTGTGGAATGCGGGTTCTCGAAGTAACAATTGGAGACTGATAAAATTGCGGATACTGCTCTGTAACCTTGTATTGCAAGGCTTGTGACTTGGCCTGTAATCCCCACATCGCGGCCTGAACCTCTACATCCAGTGCAACTCTTTGGAACTCTTTTGGATCTTGCCAACCTACGATCATATTTCCGCCTAAAATAAATTTATCAAGCTGATAGAAATACAACGTGTGCCGTTCATACAGGTCTTCTTCCTCCACTTTTTTTATTGCCCAAGAAAAAATGCCTGTATCATGTGGCATTAGCTGCGTACCCCAATCTGCAGATGGATGATAAACAGCGAAAGGTACTCTCTCACCTGTGTTATAAATTTGTTCCTTTACCTTTCCAAGCACCGCCATCCCAAACAGATTTCCGGAGATGTTTCGTACAATATAGTGTTTAGCGACGTAAAACTCAAACTCATCTGAGCCTTCTATCTCGCTGTAGTAAATGGCAGCTTGCCCCTGTACGCCTGGCTCGAATTCAATTCGTAAACCGCCATCTACCTTCTCCATAACGCTATAATACGTACTAGGCATCAATTCTCCATCCAAATAAATATAAAAATCATCTGGATATGCTAGCTTGGGAATATCGACATAGGGGCGAGCCAAAGGTAAAAAGAAACGAACAATCGTTGGCTTGGTCAGTCGCGATGCATACACTACTTTGTGAAATTCAGCTTCCTTCCTCCAACCATTTGCTATACATAGATCCGCGAGGCCTTCAAGCAAATGTTTTTCAGTCAGCATAACATCAAGCCAAGGGTGAGCATTAGGCATATAATCTCCTCCCTTCCTACCTCAGCATTTGATAATTCACCCAAATATATTTATTTTTTCCACCCTCATTAAAAAATTCAAAATAGAAGGTACTCCCTGCCTTACATGGTATAAGAGCTGTTAAATACATTCCCTCAGGTAAATCCTTTGTATAGATGTTCTTGCAAATCAATTGATTGTTTACGTAAAAATTCCAAAAATCCTTTGCTTCATAATGGGAAGACCCAACAGCAATGGAAAGTAGTTCACTATCCTCAGCAATAGCTAACGTATGATCTATCTTGCCAAGGCCTTTGGAGGTAAGAATGATCCCCTCAATATAAGGAGTTGTTTTCGTTGGCATAAAAGGCGGATCGAGCCTTCCGCCAACTACATAACTAGCAAAATTAGCACCACTCGCCAATACCTACACCGCCCTTACATAGTCAAGTTGAAGACTCTTAAACAAACCGTTTTCTCGAATAATGCTGCCCTGAATCGCTCTACATGCTTGAATATCTGTCTCCTCCTCCAGCTCCTCATTTACAATGGAGGATTGCTCTACTTCGATTAAAAAACCCGTGATTAGTAAGCTTCCATCACGTTCAAGACTGAGTTTTTCAATTGTCCCATTGTCATATGTATAAATAACGGTAGTAACCAGTGATGGATGTGATGCCAATTCTCGCAATACCTCAACACTCACAACCTCAGGCTCCCTCTGGCTCTGGACAATGGTTAAATCATCCCCCCCTGCGTATAGCCCCCCTTTTTTCAGCTCTCTTCTAATCAGGTCTATAATGGGGAAAACTTCATTTGCGTTTGTAAAGTTACGATTGAACATCATCAACACCTCAGCTTCTATTTCAATATAAGAAAAAGCAAGGAACAGTTATCGTTTGATACGTAAACTTTCCTTGCTTTTTTATGGAGATGTCATACAAGTACGATGAGTCTTTTCTCTATTTAGGCTGTGGCAAAGAGTGCCAGGTTAGTTCCAAAAAGTTAACCATGCCGCTTTCATTGCCAACAAGCCTGTTTCCTTTAATCAGATAGTAGCCGGCTGTATACGTATTTTGATCATACACGTAACAGCCATCTAGCAATTCAATAAATGGATTGCCCTTCACCACTACATTTTTTGTACGTGCCTGACGTTTCATATCAAAGAAAATTTTATTAGCAATCTCTTCCTTCAAACCACGCATGGTAGCTCCATCCTTTTCCTCAATCCAAGCCATATGCATACCAGCTGTTCGAATATTTCCTTTCGTGGCCACTAATAAACTCTTATCAAAAAAATGCTCAACCAAGCCTGCTGAGCCCGAAATCATCAGGTGATTTCGAATTCGCGAGTAGTCTGTAGAGGAGGTCATTTCTAGCAAATTGTTACTATCGACAAACTCCCATTTCGCTGAATCTATTATTTGCCAATGGGGGACATCTAGGAAGGAGAGACGTTTTACATGAAAGGTTCCATATCTATCACAGTAGGCTCTGTAGGGCATATCTTGTAGCAATGACTGAATAGCATCTGCTGCTCTGGTTCCTGGCTGGAAGGTGACAGACGAAACAAATGGATTTTGCCAGCCTCCCACTGTTTTCGCACTTTCCTGAGTAACTGCCTCTAATTCATTTGTCTTTCTATTAAATTTCATAAAGGTGTTCTTCCCTTTATTTACATCAATATAGACTGTCTCCTCAATTTCGTAATCTGGGTATTTAGTGTCTTCATAATGAACCCGCCAATTGCCTAATCCAGCAGTCACTGCGATATCTTCAACAATACTAGATTTTAGCCAAGCAAAGGCTCCACCATCACCTGCATACGCTTCTTCTGGCGGGTAGGACATCTGTTTATAAAATACAAATTCCTCCAGCATATCGTACCGATCAACACAATGAAAGGTGATCGTTTTAGCCTCGGCATCCTCTTCAATTTCACCCTTAATCAGTCCTGTAAAAATGCGAACCACATCTTCTCCATAGCCAGCATAGATTCGAATAGGCGTCCCTTCACTAATAACATGGCGCATTTCGCCTTCCTCCCAATAAGAATAGGGAGACGGTAAACTTTTATAGGTATCAGGAAAAATCGTATTTCTCTCAAATGTAGGAGAATATTTCCCCGTTGCGTTATTTAGCGTAATAGCAGCAGTTGTAGAGGAGGTATCTAGATGTGAGTTCACCTCCCAGGACATGATGTCATCCTCTAAGACGAATGTATCCTCGTATTGAAAGCTCCCCACCTCATACCACTTTTCTTTGTACGTATTCCCAATGTGCGTAGCAAACTGTTCGATAGCATAATTACTGAATGCATACCTCACATCAGCAAGGTGTATGGCTCCCTTCGTAACAGCAAACAAAATACGGTTTGTCCCATAAGGAACGGCTGTTCCGCGCACACCTGTATTTTCCCACTTTTCTTTATCATCAGGGAGCTGCTTCTTAATATAGACATCCATATCCGTTTCATTATGACAAACAATAACATACTCCACAAAATCCTTTTTATTGTCCACTTGATATGCTCCACCATTGGTACTGATCCCCACGTCGGTAATCTCGATTTGATACCCTTTTTTTCCATCAGAGATATATACCTTACCTTGGGAAGCTTTATCAACCTTCACCTTAAATTGAATGGTAAATGGGAAGCTTTTTACCCTGCCCACTCGTTCTAGACCTGCTTCTTTTCCCTTAGACGTAATGGTTTGATAGGCACCATTATCCTTAATATCTGCTTGCTGATACATAATCCAATTCTTCGCAGAACTCATCGTATCTTCATAATCCCAAACCGTTTTCCTATTAATTGATTCTACATCGAATTCACGTGCTTTTAAGAAAAGAATGCCAAAACGTCCAGTAGAAGCTTTTGAGGGATTGGATAAAGAAAATTCGATTTTGTGTTTTCCTTTTGGGACAGGAATAGATGGTGGATATGCTATCCCATACTTGGCATTTACACCTCTTATCGTAGCTACTGTGACCCCATCAACCTTGACCTGAACCATATCTTCCAATTCCAGATTGGCCATATAAGCCCAACCTAAACTGCCAGCCTTAAACCAGTCATGATCAAACGTAAACTTTTTCATTTGTCCGGCCGCATTGGTTTTCTTAAATCCAAGAAGATGATAGGTTTTTTTGTGTGAATCGTAGTCGATGTACTGCTCGGCACCTGCTATCTCTATATATTTAGCAGGGTCTAATGCCGTCTTTTTTGCAGTAAAATCCTTATAATAGGAAATCTTTTCAGTTGTCCGGTTAAATTTATAGGTGGAAACGGCATGATCAATCTGACCATCCGACTTGCGTGCCCTACCATCTCCCCAGCTTTTTACCCGAACAAGAACTTGTTTTCTGCCAAATGCCCTGCACTTTTGATCATTTTCCATTAAAATATCAATCTTATTACCCTTGATCGCTCCACCAATGTCATCAGCTAGATATTCTCCCCAGCTAACGCCATCGACAATTACCTCTACTTTACTTTTGAGGGGTATGATAGAGGGATCGACAGCGATGATTTTATCGTTTTTCCAGACACTAACATCCGTTCCCCCTTTTGTAATTCCTGTACACCCCGTACATTTTGCATGATAGGCAGTGGCTTCCATCGGATATTCAATAGCGGTACCTGCTGATTGCACGGATTTTTGGGTTGGTGACAGGATACGTGCTGGAGCCTGAATTACCTTCTCACCCCGTAGAAATGGCTCTGGATTAAGGTCCTGACCATTCTGCCGCACCTCAAAATGAAGATGGGAACCGTCACCTCCCCCTCCTTTAATCACGAGTCCCGAATTCCAGCCAATCCCAATCGGTTGCCCTGCATGAACCGTTTCCCCTTTTGTAACCAGCAGGTGATTCGGTTTCATATGAGCGTAACGAGTAGACCAGCCGTTCCCGTGATCAATGTACACAGCAGCGCCGTACCCATTTATCCAGCCTGCTTGCACGATACGGCCTCCCCATACAGCATGGATATGGTCTCCTTTTTCACAGTCCAAATCGATCCCTTTATGTCTTTTTCTAGAACACCTTGGATCAGAGTCATGCCAATCTGTAATTAGCATCCCATTTATATGAGTACTGTCATTCTTCTTACCAATCATCGTTCTACTGGACAAAATCGGCATTGACATCGTTGTATTAATCAACTCGGTCGGGGCGATAATTGGTGTACCATCTGTTTCATTCGTTAATGGTGTGATCCCGTCGATGGACAGCATATTTCCCACAACTGAGTCATACACGTACTGTACCGTATCATATTTTTGCCGAACTCCCGGCACGTAAGACAGCTTATCTAGCTCAATAATTACACGTGGCTGTGTTCCATACGCATTTATTCGTCTCATAATCGACTCCAGTAATCTGGAGGAAGGATAGTTTACATCACTTACAAAAGCCATTTTTCGTCACCTACCTAAACCTTTCTATTGCCCATTCAATGAATCGATTGAGAAAAACAATTGCTTCGGCACGCGTGATACATTCCTCTGGTTCAAAGCGTTCATCCTCATATAGTGGAAACGCGTAGCATCCGTCCAAAAATCTTTCCTCTAAAATATCGATCACATCCGACTCGTACCACTTGCCAGAAAAGGTACCCTGATCAGCAATGTAACGAGTTGGAGATGGATTAGGCTTGTACTCCTTATCTGTAAAACGATTGTAAAAGCTTCTTCTCATACGTTGCAGGAATACCATAAATTCAAATCTTCTTAATTGGACTTTTGGGAAAAATCGATCATTATAACGAACACAGCTTGACTCTACTATGACTGTGTCTGTTGTTGTTTTGAATTTCCCCCCCACCTTGTAGTTGTACGTCACTTTTGCCGGATAGCCATTATACATGTATGGTAGATATACTCGTCCTGCGTGCATAACAAATACATCTCGATTAAAGCCAATCGCTTCTTTTATTTTCTGTTCTGGATGATCTCCTGGTTGAATATCTACTAGCTTGCGCTTCAGCTTCACCCCTAAAACCGTACAAGTTTCGGGCTTTAAGCGTAGGCTAAACGTATATTGGGATTTTTTCATCACATCCGCAGATGGCATGCGGACAGCATTTTCCCCGCAAGTGCTAAAGGGTGTATATACACAGCCTTCCTGCTTATATTTGGGCTTCCCGAAAGTAATACAGACAACTTCAATTCCACCTGACATCGGATTGGACAGCGTAATTTTCCCATTCTCTACCTTCTCGGGTTGAACCTCCACCCCATGTACGATCACAAAAATTGGATTATCATCATGTACTTTATAATCAGGAATGAGAAATTCCTGTTGTCCATCCACGGTAACAAAGCGCTTGACGATACGCTCGTAGCCTTTTTCAAAAGCATCATAATACATCCCATCAATAAAACTCTGTGTGCCTTCACCATCCAAATGAAGACGAGTAGCCTCCAGCAGGTCCCGATAAAACCAATCTAGTGGATCAATGTCAATCCAACGCCTCACCATTAATACCCCCTTAAAATCCGATCAATATGACGGTAGGTCCTCATCAAAAAGGTGATTCCTTCTGCGCGTGTACATACTTTGTCAGGTCTGAAGTAAGAAATTGCCTCACCATCATCTTCATAGTTGGCAATTAAGCCTCTCTGTTGCATTTCATCAACATATGTTTTTGCCCAATGCTTCTCCATATCAATGAATTGATTTTTATATCGGTATTCATGCTCTTGTTTCCGAATAAGTGAAAGTCCAATCGACACAATATATTTTGTTTCGATCTCTGCTGTTCTAATGTCTGGTTCCCCGGTTAGAATCCCGACATAAATCGTTCCCTTTTCATCATAGTAACGATGCTTGGCTCCACTAAACTGTAGCCAGTCTGCAAATTCCTTTTTACTGTAAAACAATAAGGTAAGCGTCGTTGTATAATGAGAGGTTCCATGACTGATTAAACCAGCGGAAGACGACAGCGTTTGGTTTACATGTGTCTTTAGATTAGGCGAAGGCGGTTTGTAATCATTAATAAGCTTTGCTTTTACCTCGGTAAAACGAATGCCATTATCATAAAAGAGGCGCTTTTTATATATGTAATCTTCTGAATGAAAGCTGTTTTGCTGAGTCATATTACTACCTCCTTGTTAGGGCTTAGACTTTTTGGGAGAAATATTCAGGAAAAGACACGCTCGTTACTCAGTAAAAGAAATACCCTACCTCAATATAAGGTAGGGCTTCATTTTCATAACGAAATATTACGGATAACTTGAACGATAAGCAGCCGTTCCCATCAGCATTTGGTCGCGTATGCTACCTACTCGACCTGTGAATAAGCCACGACCGATCCCATTCCCAATCGCAGTTAATTGTTCTGATGTAGTATTGTTGGTTACATTAGGTAATGCGATATTTACTACTACATCACCTGAACCAACTGTAAAGGACTGATGCGTATTTCCTCGCGTCAAATAATCATAGCGGCTCATGGCTGTTATGCCGTCTGGCAAATTAAAGGTACCTACAGGCGATTTCACTTCTTCAAGAATGCCTAGCTGAGCCTGTAGAGATTGTTTGGTTAAATCCCGAATTTCTTGCATATACTTCTTCTGCTCTTCTGGACTCTTTCCAACCATATCCTTCTTGTATTGCCCGATTAGCTTATTGATGTCCTGAACTTCTTGTTTGGCAGAAGCAATACGTAGTGCCCGCAGTCCAGGGGAATCGTCTGGTGCGCCTCCTCGTCTCAGCTTTTCTGCCAGGTACGAATTTTCTCGATTTCCCGCTTTCTCTTCTAAATCAATCCGCTCAATGCCAATTTTTGATAGCGATAGATCCTTATAGCGAAGCTGTTCATTCAAAATGCTATTATTCAAATCCTGAATAGCAAAGGCTAACTCATCTCTTTGATCCCCCTTCGCCTCCATCGCTTTTAATTCAGCAAGCCTCTTTTGTAAGTCGCTAATTTTGGAGCTTGTAATTTTTTGTAATGCACCAATATAAGCCTTAGATTGTCTGTCCATGTTGATAGCAACCATCAATTCCTTGGCTTGAGCGACTTGTTCTGTCTGCTGTAGCCTTTTTTGTACGGAAGAAAACTTTGTTTGAAATTGTCTTTGCTGTTCCAGCTTTCTGTCCATATCTATCTGCTTTTTGCCTTCTTCGTCTGTACTTTTTCGATCATCGATTAATTGCTTATAGCGCTTTTCTTCTTCCTTGTATTCTGCAGAATTTTTATTTTGAATGCTTTGTAGGCGCTTCTTAGATTCTTCAATATACCTATCAAAAATTGCTAATTCACGCTGTAATACCTCTTCTAAGCGTTTTATCTGTGCCTCCTTCATATCAAGGAAAGCTTTGCTATCAGTAGCCACGCCATCCAATTCTGCCTGTAAGCTCTCTGCCTCGTTTTTTTTCTGTACCTCTGTGTAGCCCTCTTTAAGCCTAATCTTAGCTTCATCTGCGGTAATGTTGGATAAGAGTCCATTTTGATATTTCTCATCGTAGCTTTTCTTAGCTTCTTTTTCGATTGAAGCTTTTT
Organism: Brevibacillus sp. 7WMA2; assembly: GCF_010748895.1. Lineage (NCBI taxonomy): Bacteria > Bacillati > Bacillota > Bacilli > Caryophanales > Paenibacillaceae > Brevibacillus > Brevibacillus sp. 7WMA2. Next base: position 770,342 of record NZ_CP048799.1, on the reverse strand, counting down.
CTTTATTTTCAAGCTGAGTCCGTTCATATTGTTTGATAAAAGCCTGTTTTTTCTTTTCCTGAATTTCTTTTTTCTTGCCACTTGCCTCAGACCAAGCATTCACAGCTTCTTCTTCGGAAATATCATTATCTTTTAGATAATTGGCAAGGTCTTCATTATTTTTGAGGTTCGCTCCCTGTTTATTGTACATTTCGCGAATCCCATCCATCATTTCCTTAGCATGCCCGACTCCTAAGTGTGTATCTTCTCCTCCAAAAAAGCGACTGACACCATTCATGAAGGTCCCATACATGAGATAAAGAGTATTCCCAATGTTAGGTAAACTCCAAACTCCATTATCTCCCGCCACTCTTAATGTGTTCGCCACACCTACTATGTCTTTCTCTTGTTTTTCCGCACTCATTAATTGACGCTGATCATCTGTGGTCGTCATGTTCATCGCTACTGTCTTGGCAGCTTGGGCCAAAGCTAGCATGGCTACAAGCTGTGCCCCCATCTTGAAAATGTTAGCTGTTAAACCACCAATGGCTCCCCCAGCTCCCCTAGCGAGATCGGAGGTTTCACTTAGAAAGCGCTTAAACTTGTCCCCCACTTTGTTTCGATTAACTTGCTCATTCATACTGCGCATCGCATGAGATAGCTCTAGATAGGTGGAAGAAGCGTTACGTGTAACTGCCGAACTTTGCCTTAACGAATTCTGATAACTATCTAAAGCTTGTTGTAGACTCGTAATGCTATTGACCGCTGGAGAACCATTCCTCCGTAATTCCTGAAGATGCTTTTCAAACCCCTCAAATTCAGTTTGACTCATTGCACCCATGCGTGAAGCAACATTTTTAAATTCTGTATGGGAAGCCATGTTTTGCACAAAGGAAGTGCGGTCCGCTGTACTTGCTAGCAGAGAATTCAAAAATGTCGGCTGAATGAGTTGATTGGAATCAGGATTCGTTTTCAACCGATTCGCATAAGTCCGATTCCGATTAAATCTTTCTTGATAGGAAACCTTCCCTTTTTCCTTCCAGCTTTTTGATTCCTCCATCATCGCAAAAAAAGTAGGAAAATCATTTACCTTATGTCCAGAGCTGGCTACATACTTTTTAAAATGCTCGTGCTGAGCTTTACTCATGGAATTAAACTCTTGCATTCGTTTTAAAAAGATGTCATTTCCCTGAAAATCTGCTGCCTGCTGCCGTAATTTCCTATGATTTCCCTTTAAATCATTCCCCATCATACTCGTTACTACAGGGTCTGATACCATCCGTTTCATACGATCCGCATAAGCAGTGCGCTCTCTTTGCTTTTCCCAGTTTTCGGGGATTCCAGATTTTTGCCAGCCCCATTTGATGCCTTTCATCAGTGTAAGACCAAGCAATGCGTTAGACACTACATCTGCTAAACTAGCAAAAAGCTGCATATTCCTTGAAACGCCATCTGCCATATTCATCAGCATATAAGACACCTTATTAATAGATGGTGTCAGTTCAGTAACTAATGCGTCCAAGGCTACTTCTAAGCTTGTATTAACTCGATTCATATTGACTGAAGGATTTTGCAGGGACTGCTGAAGCATTCCCTCAAATGCAGACTGATCAAAGCCTTTCATCTTCGTAATAAGCTCTGCATGAGTTTTTGCTAAAAGGGCTTCCTGACTGCCGCCACCCCTCCCTCCTTCTGTGGTACCAAAGAAAGAATCGATCAGCCTATCTCGTTCAGCACTATTACGCAAGGAGGAAAGCATATCCGCAAAATCCTTATACATGGACTCTGCACTTCTGTTTTTCATTCCACCAGTTGCTGGGTCCATCTCTTCTGTTTTGACACCGAGCTCTTTCGCTTTATCTCTTCCTTTGTCCGTTTCAAAGCGTTTCAGGATTTTTTCATAGATTCCGAGATTTGTATTTGTTTGAATGGAGGCAGCAGAAAGCCCTACGAGCATATCTGCGTCTGTTTTTGATTTAAAAGTATTACCAGTTTTATTAATCATTTGCAGAATTTGTTCACTATTTGCCGTTCCCATTTGAGTGACAGCAGCAATAGAACGAATAATCTTATCATCCATTTCTTTCATGGATAGGCCCAGCTTATCTTTAGTAGCCAACAGGCCGTTAGCTACTGCTTTCATATCAGTAGAAGGGTCAATTATTTTGATCTGGGCTACCTGTTGTACTAGCTTTTTCATCTCTGCTGGTTCCGTAAGTGTTTTACCACCTATAGAGGCTACTTCAAAAAGCTGCTTAAAGGAAAGACCATAAAAAGAACTTTGTTGACGAACAAATCCTTTAATCCCTTCAATTGCACTCGCTACTTTTCCCTGATCAACCGGGCTTTGAGCGTGATTAGGATCAACTCGATAATCTTTTAGTAGCGAGAGACTGCGGTATAGCTTGATCTCTTCCTGCTGAATATGATTAAAAATATCGATAGCTTGGTAGAAAAGTGAGGAAGGGTCTTTAGCTCCGCTTACCGCTAAGTTATTGCGAATAGAAGCAATAGCAGCGTTTTGAGCGTTGATAGCTGTCACTACACTAGTAGCAGGAGCCGCCTCGTTTGAAGCTGGAGAAGCACCAGTCTTCTTACCTGCTGTTATACCCGTGTCTGTAGTACCATGATCTAATGAACGTAACATGACAGGAGAAGAGAGAAACGGTGGCAAGATACGGTTATGTCTCTGTATGCGCCCCGTACTTTGCCCAAATTCTTGCAATATATGCTCCACTTGAAGATCGAATTGTTTCTTAATCTTTTGGATTAGCTTTTCGTTGATCAAATTGATTTGACTAATGAGGTGTTTTTTTAGCCTAGGACTCGATTTAATATCTAATGTTTCAATGCTGTCTGCTAGCTTCTGCAGTTCAAGCTGAATACCTCGTTTTACTTTTCCTTGCACCTCATCAGAGACTCTTTGCATCTGGGATTGTAATTCTGGCATTCGCTGAGTGAGTGTTCCAGCCCTCTGTCCCATATTCTTGCTTGCAGGCATGGAGCTACCATCCTGATTCATTTGTTGGTGCAGCTTTCTTCCCATGTCTCTATTTACTTCTCTGTGAAAGGAACGTAGAGAATTGTGTGCCGCATTGATCCGAGCAGCCAAATTGCCAAATCGGGAGTCAAGTCGCTCCAGCTCCTTGCTGTATTGAATGGAGCTTTGAATGGAAGCACGCAGCTCAGTGGCAAAAGTTGCCCTCATTTCATTATTCATCGTCTCACCTGCCTTATAAAATAAAACTCCTGCCCCTCCATTCAGGAGCAGAGCAGGAGTATGTATTAACCCAAAACGTTGGCAAGCCATTCCATATCTGATTCATCTGCTACTTTATAGCCATCCAGGTAAGTTCCATCTGTTCTAGTCCCGGTCTGTCCATGTGATTGATCCTTGGGGGATAGCCCTCCGCCAAACAGGCTTCCAAAGGACATGGTTGAAACCTTCACAGTGAATTCGATATGTTCATTGCATTGCTCTAAATAAAAACCCAACTGAGGTAATGTCAGTTGCCAAACCTGATATTTATCCAGATGACAATAATGAGCTAGTTTAAAGAAAATATCAGCCCAATTGATAGGAGCTCGTGCCTTATACTCCTCATCTTCCTCCTCAGTGGTTACATTGACTTTTTTAATCCATTTAATCCGATCATTGCATCAATAATTTTCTTGGCCGTTTCTAAGTCTACAAAATCAGCTAAGTAATCTGTATCCACGTGTTTATAATAGGGTTTAAACGCCATTAGAAGTACATGTAATAATTCCTCATAACGATCATCGTCTAGCTCTGACTCTGGAATTAAGTTGGCAATAATAATTCCTGAATCAATCGTATTTAGCAATTTCATCAATTTTCGGGCATCCCTGATACCTAGAGGAGGAATTGAGTACGTTTTGCCATCACGCAGCCGCACCTTTTCATCCTCTTCAAAAAATACCTTTTCGCGAATGGACGCCTCTTCTTGGCTCAATACTTTAGCTGGTGTTTCCTCCGTTGTTGAAACGGCTGGCTGCTTTTCAACCTGACCGGCTACCTCTTGTTGAATAGCCTGCTCTTGCTCCGAGTTATTTTCCTGTTGCTTTGGAATTGCAAAATTTCGATCACTCAAAACGTGGCACCCCCACATGTGTTTTCCCCCATTGACTGTTAGACATAGGTAAGCTAAATGGCGGGGGTAACCAGATAGCTACCTATGCTGTCATTCTAAGTACTTCTTAGTGTTTTCGAACATGATTATGGAAAGAACCCCTCCTAGAGGGGTCCCTACCTAGCAAAGATTTTTGGCATTTGCACTTTGGGCTTCATATCGTTTGATTGTTCCAAGTTTTCCATCTACACGATCAGGATCAATAACGGTTAAGGTTACGCTATGTGTAGAAGCCTGTTGACGTTGTGCATCCACCGTAAAGTTTGATTTTACACGGCACAAGTACAGTTCTGTTTGATAGCCTTGGATAGACCCGTCCTTTTGTTCAAATTGACCATCATGAATGACATGGACAGTAAGAGGCACATCCTTCGTACTAATATCCAACACGTCTACAACTTCATTACGTTTGTAGTTTACGTAAATATCCACGTCTTTTAAGGAAGAATGAAAAGATAGCGTACCGCCATTTACGGTGTACTCGTTCTCTTTTGGAGTAGCGTTTGTCGTTTTCTTTAAAAGCTTGTTGCCTTTTAGGGTACGAACAGAAATTTGAGGGTCTTTATGCAGGGCAGCTCCGAAAACAAGATCGACTTCGAATTTGCCGCCCGTTTCTTTTACAGTATTCTTCTCTTCTAATACCCAAACAAAGCCATCCTCATCGTACGATACTCCACTAAGAGCAACTGGATACACGATAACCACGGTTTTACCTGCAAGAGCATCATCAAACGTGATTGTTTTACCTGCAAGTGTTACTTTAGATGTTACGTCTGTTCCGTTGATCGTACTCTCATACGCTTTATGAGCAGGATTTGATACGGATGCTTCAGAAAGCGTACCCTGATAAGGTGCAGAAGATGGTACCTGTACCGCTTCCGTCACCATTTTATAGGTGGCACCACTAACACCTTCTCGTAATTTTGAGCCAAGAGCCAGACGGACAAGGTTTAAGTCAAATTTTGCATCTTCGGCTGTGATATCAATCGTCTTTTTTCGTAAAAGGGTATCAAGAGCAACGCTAGAGTCCCCACCTTCAATATCTTGCATGTCAAGCTGAATATCCAAGCGCATGTTGTTCAACGTACCAATCGTGATTAATTCATCACAATTAGGCAATTTTGCCATAAATTTACCTGCACCCTTAATTAGCATTTTCTTATTCTTCGTTGTACTCATGTATAAAACCCTCCTCTAATCATCTCAAAACAATGGTTATAGTAATTCGTGCTTCCTTACGCTTTTTAATAGGCTACACCTTTGAAAACCTCTGAATCTATCAATTCCTAACCAAAACATGAAGGTCAGCGTTCTCTGATCAGTAACGCCTACCATATGCGTATAGATTCGAAACACAAAATACTACTAGCACCCATCATCTTTTTCATGGTTCGTATCACAATATAAGTAAAAGCAGTGCAGGCTTTAACTAACCTGCGTATGGAAACGAGTTTTTTTCTGTTTATCTTTTCTTTTAACTAAAATGAACGTGTTGTTCGTGTAAGCCCTCTTTAAGACAACACGTGCTTCAAAAGTCATTTGTAAAGAAACTCTCTTCTCTTCATACAAGGACGACAGCCTTCAATCACCGTTTTAGGAATATACAGTTGTTTACTAGGTGACTCAACTTCATGCGGAAATACAAGATCTCCATAAGCATTCATTACTTTTCCTGTTTTCTCTCCCAAACAATGCAAGCAGGTTTGCGGCTCTCCTGTAAATCCTTCCGCAAAATAATTTTGTTTTGCCTTTTCCGTTACGTAGCGGAAACCACATTGTACACATTTCTCTAATTTTTGCATTGTATCCATCCAATCTACTAGCAATCAACCAATTCTTCCATCTTTCATTTATAGCTCTGCTTTCGGTTGTTTACTACATCTCAAGTATTCCTATTTCCACTTCTTGTGCCTCAAGAAAAAAATGAAAAGTTTCGCAACCTTTCCTTAGGATAGAACCACTACTAAAAAAGTAAGGTGCAATATTTACAATCGAAAAGGCTACATGGCAAGCTCTTGAATAACTCTATAAAGCTCCTCTTTACTTTTTACGATTACATATACTGGCGGCTCATGCTCGATAAAACTAACAAACTCTAGTGTATATTCTGCTTTTTGTTGACTATTAACGTATATATCCGTCATCACAATACCTTTTTTGAATCGGAAAGCCAGTCCCATGAAATAGGTATCCCGACCGAAGCTGGACGTAATTTGTTTACAAAGGTTGTCTAACAATAGGATCATCTCCCTATTCGCAAAGATGGTTTCCATTTCAATATAAGTGAGCGGCAAGCATTGTTAACAATCTGTGTTCAAATAATTAGCTGCCCCACTCCATTGCTCCATTTACAGCTGACAGTTGTTCATGAAATACAAAACCCTCTCTGGTTACATTGAAAGAGAGGGACCTTCTTTATCTATAAAGATATCATTTGAAGCTGTACATTTTGATGGAACACAAACTCAGTCATTGTCCCGTTCATAAGATTGCTACTTCTTTTCTATAGAAAGGATTTCTTCTATGAAAAAAAAGAAACATCTCGATTTAAAGAAATTAACCTATTATCGAATTGAAAAAACAGGCATTAAAAAGCCTGTCTCACGAATAAGAATCGTAAAAGGAAAGCCTGTTGAGCAGACCTATGATCAGGAGGTTTTACAACGAGTCTATTACACCTATCAAGATTTTCAGACTCTTCGACTAGAAAAATTGGGGGTAAATCTACCCATTGATAACAAGGGGTTTACCACGATTAGTAATTATTTTTTGGACTTCTGGGGTGCTGTTATGGGAGCAACAGCCACTTCCCTTTTTATTCACCTTACTAGATATTGCTATGGAGACAAGGACTTCTGCTTTCCTGACTTACCTACGATCGCCGTAAAAATGAAGATGACAACCACGACCTTACATAAATATATGGATATTCTTGAACAGCATGGCTTTATCTTTCGATTTTGGTTACAGAATCCTGAAGAGAATAATAATGATTGTGGAATTATCTATAAGGTAAGACGTACTATTCCTATTTTAAGCAGAGAGTTGGTTGAAAATCTGTCTAAGCCCTTTCAATCCATGCATGATCAATACATGGAACAGGTCATGGAGGTTACGCATATTGAGCTTGCAGAAAGTTACGATTACACCAATGATTTCGAGAAATTACGCGAAAAAGGTAAGCTTGGTAGGCTCCCGATTGACCTTTCACCTGCGGAACGTATCGTATATGCTAAAAGGAGGATTACAGCTATTATGGATCAAAGGAGCATAGCAGATGAACAACTGTGGATTAACGTGCTAGCTTATATCCGGCAACGGCTAACTCTTAATTCATTTAAAACCTGGTATGCCGACACGTTTTGTATCTCAAAAGAGAAAGAACTTATAATCTACGCCAAAAACGCATTTCATCGGGATTGGCTATCCAGTCGTTATCGGGAATTAATTATAGAGGCTCTCCACGATGCATCTCATTTTTTTGAATTTGAACAAATAACTTTTATGGCCTGTCTAGACGAAAACGAATAAAGTTTCTTTGAACTTTTGTTTCTTTCCATAAACAATATTTTATGGGTTGCCCATTAAAATCCTATGGGCAACACCCGAGTTCTATAACAAAAGGCTGATACGATTTTTATGGGTAGGTTATCCACAGATTTTTGGCCCATAAAAAAATGATCTGGTCAGGGCAGATAAAAAAGAGATCGGCATCTGCCCATAAAAAAACTATGAACATCAAAAAAACTAAGTCTTTATCTTTTCCTTATTACTTAATTTAAAGAGGAATGTTGTTTCTGATGTAAACTTATTACGAAGCTTGAACAAAAGAACCTATGACATATTGTATTCATATGTATGGGCTAGAGGAAATTGTATTTTTTCATTCACATCTACAAAGAGATGCTACTGTAGCGTATCCATATTTTTAAAGCTACGTTTTTCATAACTCAAAATAACAAGCTGGGTTATTCTACTATACCACCCAGCTTTTGGACCGAATTTTTACTTTTCAAAAACAAGAGGAGTTCTAACCGAAATAGAACTTACTTTTCGAACTGAAGAATCGGTATCTATCTGGATAAAAATCTGATTTTTCCCTACATTATAATACATCTCATAGCCACCATAGGCTTCATTATCATAAGCATTCGTTGGTTCGCCTAAGCCTTGTCGAATATCATGTTCTGTAAGCTGAACATTGTAATAGGTTGGTTCGACCGTTATTCGGTTAAGCTTAGTAGTTGGCTTTACTTGATTTAACTCTTCTCCGCAGGAATCATGGTCATAAAAGAAATTGGCAGTGGTCTTAGCGTGGTCATAGCTATACGTCCAGCATTCAACATTTGCCACTTTAGGCTTGCCATAGGCTTTTACTATTTCATTATAAGCGGTTCTTATTGAAGTCGTGATACCTTTCAGCTTACCTTTTTCCGCTTGCTCTTTTATATCGAGGAGCAGCTTGCTCTTGGTCGAATCGAGGGGTTCAGTAGATTTATCAGTAGATTTGTCTGTAGTTGCTTTGCTTGTTGCCCCTGAATCAGTTGAGTTTCCTTCTTCTGTTTTTCTTATGCTTTTCTTTTCTGTCGCCACTTCTTTTTTCACTTCTGAAATTTGGATGTTGACGTCCTTGTCTGCTTGTTCCGATGTAGAACAGCCTACTAATAATAGCGAGATAGCTGTGAATATTGCGAATACATGTGCTATTTTCATTGTGTGTCTCCTTTCTTATAAGAGAAATCATTATATTGTCGATGACGAAAAATAATGACACCGCCCTTTCAATTGTAAGATATTGGTCATTTCACTTCAATATAACTCTGATGATAATGTAATGGAAGTATCTAGTCTTTTACATGAATAAAAAAAGACCCAGCGCGAGGCTAGGTCTCTTTTGTTTGTATAGACGATCAATTAACGAAGTAATTGAAGTACGCCTTGAGGTTGTTGATTAGCTTGTGCAAGCATTGCTTGAGCTGCTTGACTCAAGATGTTGTTTTTCGTGAAGTCCATCATTTCTTTTGCCATATCAACGTCACGGATACGGGATTCTGCAGCTGTTAGGTTCTCTGCAGTTGCTCCCAAGTTGTTGATTGTGTGCTCTAGACGGTTTTGGTTTGCACCTAGTTTAGAGCGCTCTTCGGATACTTTGTTAAGAGCGTTGTTGATGGTTGTGATTGCTTTGTCTGCTGCTTTTTGAGTGGAGATGTTAACACCTCTTGTGTCATCAACCTGAGCTGGGTTCGCTGCATCTGCTTTTGCTGATGTATACGTTTTTCCAAAAGCAGCGGTTGCAACTGTACCAGCAGCAGTACCGTCATCCTGAACTTCTAATCCAACTTTCTTTAATGCATCTAATACGTCAGCTTTCGTAGCTTGAACTGCACCCGCTGCATCTTGTTTTAAAGTTAATTTGACATTTCCATCTTTATCGATGGAAGCAGTAGTTTCTGCAACCGCAGCCGCTGCTTTAGCAGCAACATCAATTACAATGTCTGTTTCACCATCACGATTCGTAACCTTAACACCAAGTTCACCATGCGTTGTTTCATTTTTTAGTCCGTTCACACCAAGCTCTGAGTTGCTCATGTCGTTGATGCTCAATTTGATGCTTTGTCCTTGGTTAGCACCGATATGGAATGTTTTGTCTTCGAAAGAACCATCCAATACTTTTTGGTTGTTGAATTCTGTGTCTGTAGAAATACGGTTGATTTCTTTGGACAATTCATCAACCTCTGCTTGTAGCTTTTGACGGTCAACGCCTTCGTTGGTGTCAGAAGATGCTTGAACTGCTAGTTCGCGCATACGTTGTAGGATGCTGTGTGTTTCAGTTAATGCACCCTCAGCAGTTTGGATCAAGGAAATACCATCTTGCGCATTTTTAGAAGCCATTTCTAGACCACGGATTTGACCACGCATTTTTTCAGAGATTGCTAGACCTGCTGCGTCATCACCTGCACGGTTGATACGAAGACCAGAAGACAATTTCTCCAAGTTTTTACCAGATGCGCCAGTGTTTACACCTAGTTGGCGGTGCGTGTTTAGTGCTGATACGTTGTGATTAATTCTCATGATTTGTTACCTCCGTGTTTTTTATTTCTTGAACCATCCATTTGTTCAAGATGATGTTGTGTTGGCATTTTAAATAAAATTACTTCATTCAAAAGACAACTGATACAGCCACCTCTATAGGCTAGTAGTAGCTCTACACCTAGTACCTATCATTCAGAAAATATGAGTTAGGCGACTATTATTAATATCGGATTCGCTTTATAAAACTTTACAGTACAGCAGAATGTTTTTTTATTCAAATTTTTCTTGCAATTTATTGTGGATTACAGCACTAATTTTTACAAAAAGAAAAGACCTAACTGATTCGTTAGGTCTTTTCTTATCATTATCATCGCTCAATTAACGAAGTAATTGAAGTACACCTTGAGGCTGTTGGTTAGCTTGTGCAAGCATTGCTTGTGCTGCTTGAGTCAAGATGTTGTTTTTCGTGAAGTCCATCATTTCTTTCGCCATATCAACGTCACGGATACGAGATTCTGCAGCTGTTAGGTTCTCTGCAGTTGCTCCCAAGTTGTTGATTGTGTGCTCTAGACGGTTTTGGTTTGCACCTAGTTTAGAGCGCTCTTCGGATACTTTGTTAAGAGCGCTGTTGATGGTTGTGATTGCTTTGTCTGCTGCTTTTTGAGTGGAGATGTTAACACCTCTTGTGTCATCAACGTCTGTTAAAGCAGCTTTGGCTACTGTAATAGTTGGAGGTACTGCAGCTACAACATCAGCCATTTTAGTAGGATCATTAGCTTTTACTTCTAAACCTGCTTTTTTAAGTGCTTCCATAATATCAGCTTTAGTAGCTGTACCAGTTGTAGTAGTCTGGGCTAGTGTAACAGTAATTACATTGCTATTTTTTGGATCTACTGTAGCAGTAGTTTCTGCTACTGCAGTAGTACCAAGTGCATTAAATTTAATAGTAATATCGCTATCACCACTGCGGTTCGTAATTGCTAAGTCTTGTCCTACAGTATCTTTGGAAAGGCCGTTTACACCAAGCTCTTTATTGCTCATGTCGTTGATGCTCAATTTGATGCTTTGTCCTTGGTTAGCACCGATATGGAATGTTTTGTCTTCAAAAGATCCATCTAGTACTTTTTGGTTGTTGAATTCTGTGTCTGTAGAAATACGTTTGATTTCTTTAGACAATTCGTCAACCTCTGCTTGAAGCTTTTGACGGTCTACGCCTTCGTTTGTGTCAGAAGATGCTTGAACTGCTAATTCTCGCATACGTTGTAGGATGCTGTGTGTTTCAGTTAATGCACCCTCAGCTGTTTGGATCAAGGAGATACCGTCTTGCGCATTTTTAGAAGCCATTTCTAGACCGCGGATTTGACCACGCATTTTTTCAGAGATTGCTAGACCTGCTGCGTCATCACCTGCACGGTTGATGCGAAGACCAGAAGACAATTTCTCCAGGTTTTTACCAGATGCACCAGTGTTTACACCTAGTTGACGGTGCGTGTTTAGTGCTGATACGTTGTGATTGATTCTCATGATAATACCTCCGTGTTTTTGTTGTGTGGTCTTGAGCCATCCTATGCTCATGCTTATCTATAATAATCACTCTTCTTAAGTAGTATTTTGGGATAAAAACACCCTAAATGACTCGTAAGTCGAATGTTATTATCAATGGGAATGAGACGATAAAAATAATAATTTTAAGGAGAGAAGAAACCTATAATATCTAGGCTTCTTCTCATTTAGTTAATAGCTAGTCAATTAACGAAGTAATTGAAGTACGCCTTGTGGTTGTTGGTTAGCTTGTGCAAGCATTGCTTGTGCTGCTTGAGTCAAGATGTTGTTTTTCGTGAAGTCCATCATTTCTTTCGCCATATCAACGTCACGGATACGAGATTCTGCAGCTGTTAGGTTCTCTGCAGTTGCTCCCAAGTTGTTGATTGTGTGCTCTAGACGGTTTTGGTTTGCACCTAGTTTAGAGCGCTCTTCGGATACTTTGTTAAGAGCGCTGTTGATGGTTGTGATTGCTTTGTCTGCTGCTTTTTGAGAAGAGATATCAACACCAATTGTGTCATCAGCAGTAGCAGTTTTCAAAGCATTAGTAGCTGGAGCTGCTGGCAGAGTAGCAAGCTTTCCGGAAAGATCTAAATCTTTACCAGTTGCATCCTTTTTAGCGGATGCAAATGCTGCTCCAGAGTCCCTCAATGCGTTCAACACATCTTGCTTAGTAGCAGTGATTGCCCCTGCTGCTACACCATTACCACCAGCTTGTGCTAATGTAATAACAATTTTCTTGTTGGCTTCGTCGTATTTAGCCGTTGTTTTTTCAACAGCTTTTGCATCTTTGTCGCCCAACGCTGTATATTCAATAGAAAGATCATTAGCAGTAACTTTGCTGTTTACAATAATGTCCGTACCAGCCAATTCTAAATCTGCACCTTTGTTACCATTTACACCAAGATCTTTATTGCTCATGTTGTTGATGCTCAATTTGATGCTTTGTCCTTGGTTAGCACCGATATGGAACGTTTTATCTTCGAAAGAACCATCCAATACTTTTTGGTTGTTGAATTCTGTGTCTGTAGAAATACGTTTGATTTCTTTAGACAATTCATCAACCTCTGCTTGAAGCTTTTGACGGTCTACGCCTTCGTTTGTGTCAGAAGATGCTTGAACTGCTAGTTCGCGCATACGTTGTAGGATGCTGTGTGTTTCAGTTAATGCACCCTCTGCAGTTTGGATCAAGGAAATACCATCTTGCGCATTTTTAGAAGCCATTTCTAGACCGCGGATTTGACCACGCATTTTTTCAGAGATTGCTAGACCTGCTGCGTCATCACCTGCACGGTTGATGCGAAGACCAGAAGACAATTTCTCCAGGTTTTTACCTGATGCGCCAGTGTTTACACCTAGTTGACGGTGTGTGTTTAGTGCTGATACGTTGTGATTGATTCTCATGATAATACCTCCGTGTTTTAGTTGTGTAGTCTTGAGCCATCCTATGCCCAAGCTGATATATAATAATCACTCTTCTTGGGGTAGCACATTGTTCAGAGGATCGATGCATATTCACGTGCTTCCACCTTCTTATGCACTTTTGCCCCATACGTACTACTTCACAATAGAATGTTATTACTGATGAAAGGGTTCGTTCCTTTTAGCTGTTCATAGCCAGTCAAACTACTCTTTCCCTAGATTGTAGGTTCAAAATCAGCTTGACTATTATTACTATCGGAATTAGTAGTAGCATCCTTAACAGTTTCTAAAAAAATTTTCTTACAAAACTGCACTCTTATGAAAACGTAAAGATTTACCCCAAAAAAATGTTATTTATTTGTTACTTCATACCTTTATTTGCAACGTTTTTAACAACCATTCCCAACTATTTCATATCTACATTTGTATTGCAATACACTCCCCATCCTTAGGAATCATGAGCTGAATAGAGCTTCTCTTCTTTATAAGCGATTCTGTAAATCTACTCGTGTTACTAGGCAGTGATTAATCGTATCCATATGCACCATAATTATAGTAGATGCTCAACTTTATCAGCACTATCAAATTGAACTCTATATCTTCTTGAGTTAATCTTGCTGATATTTCTATAAAATCCTATCTGCATGGTTGCTGAACTTAATGATAGAATGCAACTACTTTCAAATCGGATATGCGAATTTGATGAAGTTAATTTTAGACTTTATCCGGTTGTTTATAAGCTAATCTTGTGCAATCAAACAGACCAAAATCAGTTAAAAAGATTGGTCCACCAAATCAATATTTTACGATTATATGAATTACTTTATTATCCTTTTTATTTACATTAATTGTTAACAACCTTATAATATAACGAAACTATTATATTGGAGGGATTTGGAAAGTGAATTTTAGATTAGTTACATTTGTACTTTTACTCAGCTTAGTTAGTCAAACCATTTTAACACCGTTTCAAGCATTTGCTGCTTCAGATGAACTTTCTATCATCAGCAAATCTGAAGCACAAAAAGAGTCTACGGACTTACATCAGGGTTCTGAAGAAGATATTTCCCCTGATGACACAACTACTATTCTCCCCACTGAATCCTCTGAAAACAGCGAGGATATAGAATTAAAGGAGCAAGTATCCAGAGATACAACTGATTCTATTGAAAAGGAACCCGAAAACAATACAAGTGATACAAATAAAGATAGTACTGTTTTAGAAGAAGTAGAAGAAGTAGAAAAAATAGAAGAATCAGAAGAAACAGAAGCTAATGTTGATGATTTCAAGAAGCGTAACAAACGTGCAATCGTAGCAGTAAAAGAGGAGGTAACTGTACATAAAGGAGAAACAATTGTATTTGAAAGTGATACAGCTATATCAATATCAAGTAATGCAACAAGCTCTAAAAATAACCTTTACCAATATATAAAGTATGACACTAAGGGTGCACCTGTTGAGTTTTTTGAAGATGCTCGAGGTGGAAAAACTATAAAAGGTAAAATGATCGCTACAGTCATTACTGATGAACCTGTAACCTTTACATACCCTACAGGGGTAAACGTCTCATTTCCTAACACCCCTGCATTGAGGACTGTTGAATTAGAAGGAAACGAAAGCTATACATTTACAAACACTTCAGATTTCAAATTTTATGTGAAAGCTAAAGGAGGAACGAAAAGTCCCTCTCCTAAATATGATTTTTCTCTTTATGACTCTGATGATAATTTAATCAAAGCTTTAGTAGCTCAGGGGTCTGGATCTCAAGCAGGTGGGGTTCTTTTAAAACCGGGCGAAAAAGCTGTTGTAACCACAATTTCAGGTGATTCTATTAGATTTTTAGCCCCATTTGATTTAACAACAGGTGGACATAGTGATACCCCTGCATTGAACAGAACAGAGTTAGCTTTGGATGAATCGTTGACTCTTACCAATATAAGTAATAAATTAATTTATTTGCAAACGAATGCTTCATCTAAAAAACCTTTTAAGTATGTAAAATACAAAAGTAATGGAGAACCCGGTCTTCTTAATCTAAAACAGACAACAAACACTTCAATAAGTCCTGGTGAAACAATTGTAGTATCACCGTCAACAAGTGAGCCTGTAACATTCATTTACCATCCCCTTCAGTTCCGCAATGAGGATGAATCTGATCCTCCTTTATATGAGCAAGTATTGCAAAAGGGTGACAGTTATTATTTTGATAATTTGAGTGACTTTCCATTAAGTCTGAAAGAAATCCGAGTTTCTTCCTCTGATAAATTTGATTATCAAATTTATGATGACGAAGGTAATTTTGTCAGAGAGTTTGTGAATACATCAACACCCCCAAAATTATCACCTAATGGTAGAGCTTTAATTAGTAATGTATCAGATAACCCAATTACCATTTACAGCCATTATAGATATTTATCTTCTACAGACAGCTCTGAACCAGCTCTTGAACGTGTTGTGTTACATGAAGGAGAAACAATTGAATTTGTTAATATCTCTGATAAAGCACAAAAAATCCGGACGGATACTTCTAAAAAGGATGACAACCTAGTTCATATGGCTAAGTACAAGTCTGATGGTTCGATTAGAAGTGATGCATTTTCGTACCTTTGGGGTTCGGTTGTTGGAACAAATTCAAAAGAAAAAACGGTTTTACAAAACGAAAAAATCGTATTTTCTGGAATTTCTAAAAACCCAGCTACATTCATTTACAATAAAGATAACTTTTCCATGCGTTATTCTAAGAAGGAAGCTCTCACCTATAAACTTTTACATCAAGGTGAAAGCATCACTCTTTATAATAACACTGATCATGATACGTTACTTAAACCATTTGGGAAACGCGAAAAATCTAAATACAACTACATACGTTATTTAGAGGATGGCAGAACTCAAGAATATGAAGGTTATATTAACAATACAGCGTTACCAGCCCATAGTCGTGTAACGATCACCCTTTTAAGTGAAGAACCAATTACATTCTATGGACCGGCTGAACTTATTACTAAAGCAGCCAGTATGCTCCCAACATACAATACGCTTGAGCTTCATTCATCTCAAACATTAGACCAAGAAAATACCGATACTCTTTATTACAAATTTACAACAAACAAATCAGGATTACATCGCCTGTTTACTGACTCTATTGACGTTAATAGCACTGATATCAAAATATACGAAGATCCTCAGCTAACTACATTAATTACGGAGAGTGCCGAAAACATTACGCTTGGATCCTCTCATTATAAAAAAGCGGAAGCACTTTTGAGAGGAAACCAAACCTATTATGTTCAACTAACAGGTGCTAACTCCGGCAGAAGCATTACTCTTGAAGAGGATTTTGATTCAACGCCTCAAGATGCAACACTGGGTACTCTCAATGCTATTTATGACTTTGATCTCAGTTCAGTATTTGACATTGATTATTATCGATATATTTTATCTGAATCATCTCACCTGAACATTATTCTTCCAAAAGGAATAGCCACTATTGAAAATGGAAACGGGGATAT
Source organism: Brevibacillus sp. 7WMA2 (assembly GCF_010748895.1). NCBI lineage: Bacteria > Bacillati > Bacillota > Bacilli > Caryophanales > Paenibacillaceae > Brevibacillus > Brevibacillus sp. 7WMA2. Next base: position 753,705 of record NZ_CP048799.1, on the reverse strand, counting down.
TTTAAAAACAATAGTAGCTGGCAGTGATGATACTGTATTCATACCCGAAAATCCCGGCGTTTATTTTGTAAAGCAACAATTAAATCCTGATGAACCTCAGTCTCGAACGAAACGAAGCATTGGAAGTAGCAAAGGAAAATTTGCTGTTAAAGATTTAACCCCTACTCCGATCTTTACTCCTATCGTTTCAGTGCCTGGTTCTAAACAACCTGTCTCTTTTAAATGGAAATATTTAAGTCCACATAACAAAACTATTTTTGAAGTTTACTTAAAAGTTGGTGGGAAAAAGAAATATTTAGTTTATCGTAACGAAAAAAATGAGTTATTTGAAGCAAATAAAAACTACAGTTTCCTTTGGGATGGGTTTATAAATGTAAATCAAGAAGGTTTCGGGGCTTATGCAGGTAATGGGCGATACACGGTATCTATTTTTGCTGAGGATGCTCCTCAATTTAAATATGAAGCCGATGTTATTGTAAATAATTCTATTGCCGCTGCTGAGATTAATGCAGATTTATTGATATCTAAATATAACAGTACGATTCCACAGGCTAAAATTTCAGAAATGCAGATGCTCTTGGAGAAAATGAGCTTTTATGAAGGCGAATTTACTGGGAAATATGATACTGAAACATTGATGGCAGTAATCGCATATGAAAATGTTCTAAATAAATGGAGTCGTCAATTAGCTGTAGAAGTATATACAAAAGGGACAGGTTATTTTTCTGAAGTTGGACAAATAGATAACAGACTCCTTAATTACGCAAAAATAGATGCAGGTTTAGGCCGTGATAAATTTGGAAGTATATATGATATATTTTACACTGGAGATGTCTTAATACTTTCTGAAGTGGCTTCAAGTGTAGCTGGAGTTGCATATGAGTCTATTATCCTTACTAAAAGAGGATCTCAATTAGTTAAGGAAACGGCTAAAATTTTGAAGTCAAGTAAAGTTGAATCGGTTATTAAAGTTTTTGATAAAAGTGTAATAAAAATAGAACATATTTTTTCAAAAAAGCACATTAATAATGGAATAATGGATCTAGGAAAAAATCAAAACGAAATACTAGAAAAATTTATTAACACAGTAAAAACAGCGGATAGTAAAGGGATGCTCAAAGAAGGAATGAACCAGATTCAAACCATAATTAACGGGCATGAAGCCGAGATTCGAGTTTTTGTTTCTGAAGGAAAAGTACTGAATCTGGATGGTTTTAAGGGGTTCTCTACACGAAAAATGGGAAACAGTATTAAATTCCCTTAGAAAAGGAGATATTCATGGAAAAGCAAGAACTGTTCAAGAACATATTAGATTTATCACCATCTCATGATATAGAACAAATTGAATCTTTTATAGATAGCTATCTTCATCTTCATCCCACTGACATTGACATATTGATTCGTGGTGCTGTCTTAGTTTTAAGTCCCCCTGTTGCTGATGTATATAAAAGCTTAGATTATTTAGAAAAAGCGTTAACCATCGACCCTACTAATCATAAAGCTTGGTTTATTCTTTCCCATATTCATGAAACAAGACTGGGAGGTATTGACATCAGGGTTATCGACCATCTTTCTACGTTACATCCAAAGGAAAAAGAAACCCAATCTATCATTGAATTAATAAAAGGATGGTATTCTTGTAAAATTGATGACCTAAACAATTATAAAATCCATTTACAGAAATCAATTGATTTAGCACCTAACTTCGTTTTTAATCGTGTAGAATTAGGAAAGCTTCTATTAGACCTAGGGTATAAAACAGAAAGTAAGCATCAATTTAAGATAGCTCTTCAAAACGTTGTTAAAATATACACTATAGAGGAACCAATTATGGATTTAACTGATTATGATGAATTTATTAATGAGAACATCAAAGGGATATACCTTACAGAAGTAGTGGTTGCTGGTTATAAAAAATATCTATAAAAACCCAGGGCATTACTAAGTACATCTTAGAGATGATTTTTATCTCAAAAAATCGTATAAAAGCCCATCTCTAGTTAAAGCTTGAGATGGGCTTTCTATTCTTTTAATACCAGTGGAGTCAACAGAGATCGTATTCTCTCTAATAAATTGGGACAACTTCAATAAATACTGCACGCTACACTTTTGGCGCGAATTAAAAATCCATTAGAGGCTACAATGCCGGTAAACAGATGTCTTGATGCTCGGACACATGAGAAGCAAATTGATTTGTATTATCAATGGCTTGTGGGTCCATGGCTTAGAGCATAAGATCCTCCTCGTATATCAAATGTTTCTGACAAAGCTCTTGTTACCAAATGTAAGACCATTGGGAAGAACCGGTAACTGCTCCATCGTGTATAGTAACCCATTTTCTTAAATGGTATTAAGACATGTCTCCCCCAGACGGTAGAAGCTCCATTACAGATTCCAACTGAGTCACTATGGGCTTCTTCTGATATCGTTCTCCATGTACTTCTTCTCATTCAGTTATTTCGCAATGTTGACGAATACCCCATTATTGAGTAGTTTTAAAGCAGCTGTTGAGAAGGCTTAAAAAAATGGTATAAAATATGGTGAACTAATAATTGTAGATGGATGGGAATTAGTGTTTGCTAAAACGGATTGCTACCATTGATAAAGCATGCATTATATAGATAAAAGAGGGATATACATGTTATGAAAAATAGGAATCCAAGAAATAGTACATGAAACGCTAGAACTAGATGATTATATTCCGTTCAATGTTTACTGGAAAACTCCATTTGTATTTCCTACTCAATACTGGAGAACTGGAGATTTAAAAGAATCCTTTATAGAGATTGGGATTAATTCAGACTCTGGTGAATTACTCTCCATTACATCACTATTACTACCTTCTATATCTTATGAGTCGCCCACTTTCTTAAATAGTCAAAAAGCTATTGATCAATCTGGCATCCCAGTCTTTGATATATCTGCTTGGGAAAAAATCAAATATATTGATGATCCCATTGATTTCCAATCATTCTTTTTTAATGGAAGGTTAACCATAGTTTTTGAGGATACAAATGCAGCAGCTTCTACGTTATCCTCGGAACATTTTACGTTTTATTTTGATTCCAATCATTTTTTGATAGCCTTTGAACTTGGAAATCTTTCTGAAGAGGAAATCCTTCAATTGAGTTCTTCAATTAAATTGAATACACATTGTAACATGTAACGTTATACCGGATTTAATTGCCCTCATTTGTTTAAAGGTTTCTTGTTAACTCATGGAGGCTAGGATGCGGAAAGGATTGACTTATGTGTTTCGACATTACGCGGCTGGACTCGACTTGGTACAGAGATAGCTCTCGTTGTTGTCTTCGTTTCGCTGTTATCTTCGCTTCTTTATTACTACCACTGATAATTCAAAGTAACTCGCCCGTCTGAATAGCTGTTCTAGTAGTCGCAGCTATTTTGTTGGACATAGGAGTATCCGCAAACCTTGTGCTCAGTCAACGTTCGATTTTTCGTTGGGGTCAGAAATTTGTAGTCGATTAAACGAGCTATTCATGGCTATTTTCTTTTTGGGTGGTGCTATTGGCTCCTCCTCTATCGGAGTATGTGCATACGCCTTATGTGGATGGAGTGCAGCATTATGGATTGGAATAGCTTTTCCGGTCATAGCACTGCTTTATTTTGCACCAGAGAGATAGCTCTTTGATCAAACTTTATCTGTCAGGATTCGTCTGACTGCATGAATATGGTTTCCATTTCCATTTGCTGTGGGGAAGAAGGTAAAAAGTCCACGTTTAAAACACTATAGCCATAACAAGCAGCATAGCTGGATTACCAGTAAGATAAATGTGATAAGTCACACAATTTCGGAATATTGTCCCTATGTCTTTAACCTTTCTTCTACAAAAAAATCCCGTTTCACTGTTAAAAAGCGAAACGGGATCTCATCCTTAGCAATCAAAATATATACAAAAACACAGTTGCCTACACGAGTCAAAATTACGGCATTCTGTTACATGCCCTTCTCATTCATGATTGACACGACTCTTTGATCCATCAGCCCAGTTTAATCACACAACTACCTAACACCTTATCTCCAAAAACTAGCTCCAGATGGTCGCCATCTGCAATCGCACCCACGCCTGACGGTGTGCCTGTAAACAGGACATCTCCTTTTCCTAGACCAAAATGCTCACCTGTAAAATTAACCAAGGACTGAATGTCAAAAATCATGTCTGTGATATTGCCCCGTTGTACTTCCTGACCATTTTTCAACAGGCTAAAATCTACCTTTTCTAGCTCAGCAATACTGCTAATTGGTGTGCTTGCAGTCAGAATTGCGGAGTTACGGAAGCCTTTCGCCAATAGCCAAGGAAGCTTCTTCTCTTTTAATTGGTCCTGTAAATCTCGCATGGTAAAATCAATGCCTAGTGAAACACGATCGATTAACTCGTCAGCTTTCATTCCTTTTTGATAAGCTTGATTTATATGTACGACCAGCTCCACTTCGTAGTGAATGGCCCCTTGATCATTTGGCAACCGGATATCCTGTCCATCCGCAATCACCTGAGCATGGGTTGGCTTCATAAAAAGAAATGGAGATGTCGGCACCTGATTGCCTAGTTCAGCTGCGTGTAAACGATAGTTACGACCTACACAAAAGATGTTTTGCACTTGTTCCATGTCTTCTACCTCTTTTCTGCTAGCTAAGGAATGAGTCTAGTAACAACGAATCATTGATCGACTTCCTTGCGTTATAGATTTCATTGCTCTCTTATTTTAACACTGAACACAGGGATTTGGTGCATGCTTATGAAAATTCTCGGAGCTACTAACTGCAAATGATGTCGAAATCGGAAAGGATAACTCACATTCGTCCTACTCCACTTTTGCCCTATCATGATCGAGCAAATGCTACGTCCTGCCCAAAATGTAGTCGAACTCCTTGCACATGAAATGATTTTTCCATCAATTATTTCCAGTTTATCCTCGATAGCCAGCTTCCCTTCTTCCATTTCCATAGATCATAACAGTTCAAGTATGAGGCATGAAAAAATCCAAGACCCCTTCATAATAGGATGTCTTGGATCTCACAAGCTTTACACCTGACGCTCTGCTACAATATATTGCACATACTCTTCTGCACTCTTTTGAACCGTATGCTCATCTGCTTGGAATACCCCATGGAAAATATACGCAGGCAAAAATGTCGTACCGATAAAATTACTTGTTGCTTGGAAAGGCTTCAATAATTCGCTCATGGAATACTGATTAAGGCCACCAGCACGATATTTGTCCTCCGAGCTACCAGTGGATATCGCAAGGATTAAATCTTTGTTGTGTAAGTTGTTGCCATTCGTCCCGTACGCCCAGCCATGTGTGAGAACTGTATCCTGCCACTTTTTCAGTAACGACGGCGAGCTATACCAATAGAGAGGGAACTGTAAAACAATTCGGTCATGCTGCTCACATAGCTTTTGTTCTGCTTCTACATTTATTTGTTCATCAGGATATTCCTTATACAGCTCATGTACGGTAATCGCTGCATGCTTCTTTGCTTCCTCTATCCAAGCGCGATTAACAACCGATTCCTCCATATTTGGATGAGCAACAATAACTAACACCTTCATGAGATTACCTCCGAATTAACTGAGATTACGCTTCCTGAATAAGTGCTGTCCTATTATCCTACTTTTTGTTCAATCCTTGCTTCTCAACAAATTCCTTCATATACATACGAGCAGGTTTGGACAGCATATTGGCCATCTGTCCTGTCCATGTATCTGAGCGTTCCCCTTGTGTACGTTCCTGATAGTAGCTAGAAATCGTGGCGTTATACTCCTGTAATTGCTGTTGATAGCTCTGTTTATCCTGATTATATTTCTCCTGATGGTACACATGCCCAATTGGCAGACGCGGCTTCTGACTCGACTCCTGTAATGGATAGCCTACTGTCATCGCAAAGAGTGGCATAACGTGAGTAGGGATGTCTAAAAGCTCTGTGACAGCCTGCAATTGATTGCGCAAACCACCAATATAGCAAATGCCAAGCCCCATAGATTCTGCTGCAAGAGCCGCATTCTGTGCTGCAAGGGTCGCATCAATCACCGCTACCATGAATTTTTCTGTGCTTTCAATGGCTGGAGACAGGTCTTGCCCTTCCATCTCGGCAATCACCTGATGACGGTGTAAATCGGCGCAAAACACGAATAGATGCCCATTGGTTTCCACATACGGTTGATTACCGCATAGCTCAGCCAACTTGCGTTTTGTCTCTTTATCTGTAATTCCGATGATGGAATAAGCTTGTATGTAACTGGAGGTAGAGGCCGCTTGGGCACATCTGACAATGGTCATAATTTGTTCTTCTGATAACGGACGATCCTCATACTGTCGAATAGAACGGTGGTTCAACATGGTTTCAATGATGTTATTCATAGATATCTCCTCCCATTTCCTGCTCTTGCCTAACAAGGAACGAAAAAATCTGTCCCTTCCTCTATTAAATATCCAAATGAAAGGATAAGCAAACGCTGAAGGAAAAGAAAGTGTAACAAGAAAAGTCAGTCTTTTCTTTTCCTTGTGTTAATCCTTATACGGATCAAACTCATCCGCCCCTGCCATGCATACTCCTACAGGCTTTAACACATGTAAAACGTCCAGAGTTTCGGCGTGAGCTTGTAGGACGTCCTGAAGCTTTTTATAAACGAAGGGACTTTCATCGGGACCTGCACCTCGAAGCTCTACCCCAAAATCCTGCACCGCTTTTTTCATCTGCTCCTCGGTAATCTTTCCTCCGCTACGCTTGCGAGTTTTCCAATTAAGGCGACCGGCGGCCTCTGTTCGGCTCATCATTCTACCTGCACCATGCACCGTGCTGTAAAAAGCTTCTTTATTTTCCTTCGAATCCTTTCCTTGAACAATGACAGAAATATCTCCCATACTACCGCCAATAAATCCAAGCTGACCCGGAGCTGAAGGAGTTGCCCCTTTACGTACAACAACATACTCCTTCTGATCATGTATTTCCTTCCATGCAAAATTATGATGATTATGCACCTCAAACGTACTGGAGGCTCCTAAAATTTTTAATACCTGATCAATCACATAATCCCGTCCTGCATAAGCATACTTACCGGCTAAGCTCATTGCTCGCAGATACATATCACCAATTTCCGTATCTAAATCTAGCAGAGTCGGTGCTTGATCCATGCTTTCTCCTGGTGCCTTGTCGGAAAAACTACGACCGTGAGCCAAATTAAGAAACCCACTTGCAGTCTTATGACCAAAGCCACGACTGCCAAAATGATTCGCAATCCATACGACGTCCGTAGCTTCTTCCACAAAAATATCGACAAAATGATTACCGCTACCTACCGTCCCTAATTGGTTGTGCGCCAATGAATAAAGGGATTGGTATTCTTTTTTGCCAATTTGCTTATACACGTTCCAGTTATCATCATCAAACAGCTCGTGATCTACTTTTTCTTTATTAACGCGGCCCATTCCAAAAGAGATTCGCTTGGCAATTTTGTTCATGATAGCAGGCATTTTTTGCTGAATATCCCGATACAGTAAATTAGTACGAACGGCCTTGTTTCCGCATGCTATATCATAACCTACCCCAGATGGGGAGATTTGTCCTTCGTAGACGACAACTCCCCCAACCGGTTGGGAGTACCCTTTATGATGATCTGCCATCAATAACACCTGCACAACATTTCCATGCTGAGCGCAAGTTACAGCTTGCGAGACAGCATTATCTAGGGGTGTTCCCCAGACACGCACATTTTGAATCGTTTGGTACATGTTACACTCTCCTAGTTGCTTATTATTTTCAAAATAATCCGATTTTACCCTTTGCCAGTGGTCTTATAACATGATTGTAGCAAACTTGCCTCAATCTTTGCATCTTTTATCCAATTCGATTGTATATTTTTCTCCTTATGCTAAAATAATTCCAACTATCTGATAATTCCACAATAAACCAATAAGCAAAGATCAAGAGAGGAACAGGTAAAATGAATCCAGAACAAATCTTTCCAAAGCTTGAAACAAAGAGACTCATTCTTCGTCAGTTGCAGCCCTCTGATGCACCTGCCCTATTTCATTATTTCTCCAAGGATGAAGTAATGAAATATTATGACTTAGAAACGTTCTCAGAACTAGAACAAGCAGAAAACCTCATTTCTTTATTTAACGAACGTTATATGGCAAAGCAAGGGATTCGCTGGGGCATTACACAAAAAGCGGACGATGTAGTGATTGGAACCTGCGGATATCATAATGTTCGTACGGAGCATTCCAAAGCAGAGATTGGTTACGAGCTATCTCCTGCATTTTGGCAGCAGGGGATCATGACTGAAGCGGTTCAAGCCATTATTGAATTTGGATTTTCTCAATGGAATTTGAATCGGATTGAGGCCTTTATTAATCCGGAGAATGAGGGGTCCAGAAAACTTTTAACCAAAATAGGGCTTCGAGAGGAAGGCTTCCTGAAGGAATATTTTTTCGAAAAGGGCTGTTTTGTTGACGCTGTTATTTTTGCCATTTTGCGAAAGGAGTTTACTCATAAAAGGTAAAAATAAGAGACCTTTATCCCAAAAGATAGAAGGTCTCCCTTTCTTTTCTGATGCGGCTGTTGGTGACTTTTATCCTTCCTGAGAATTTGATAGCTGTGGCGAAAGAGTAACCTGTAGCTATCTGTATCCTCAAAATAGTTGTTCTATTCCTTTAGCTTTATAAGCGCAGGACCTCCGCAACCTCCCCTAGTGCCTTCGCAATCCGAGCTTCCTCTACATTGGAAACATTGATTCGCCATAATAGCTCTTTTTCAGAGTCCTTCATGTAGTAACGTTCTACAGTGTCTATAATAATTCCGCGTTTGAGCAGATTTGTTTTTATCTTGGTTTCCGATATTCGCTCTTTTGTCTTCATATACGAGTGCACACCACCATTTATCGGAGCTTCCACCACATTATGACTTTGTTGCCATTTGCGAAGCGTACTTGCACGTTCCTTAACAAAAATCTGGAAACCCCTAGAGTTAACCTTTATCATGATGTCATTAGGTTTCGTTTGCTTTAACATCCTTTCCCTGACCCAGCACCTCGGTAATGGTACCATTTCGGCTTTTTTTGCACCTTGGAGCGATATGCGCTTTGTGTTGGCTATAATATATCTGAGCATTCTGTCTTCTGTGGGCTCTGCCTTTTTATCCAATTATGTTTTATCTAAAATAGAAGCTACCAAGATGAGCGTATTTAACAACCTTTCAACACTTATCTCAATGCTAGCTGGAGTCATTTTTCTACAAGAGGAATTAGGGTACTACCATTACGTAGGAGCAGCCATGATTATAGTCGGAGTGATTGGTACTTCCTTTTTAGGCCAAAAGAAACACCAAACACAAAGCATCCCAAAATCTTAAAAATGAATGATGTTATTACGGAATCCATGGGTACTAGCCTTGAGTCTTTCTAAGACCTCAAGGCTTATTTAAGTAAGAAAGCATTTCGTTTATTGTTCATTTCGAAGAGGATGTACGAAAGGCTGTCTAACACTTTTTTCTCTGAAGTTGCAAAAGTATACGATTCAAATATTGTTTTTTTTGTTAAAATGAGAGCTGGGAGTGCCAATCTGCAAACTTCCTCTATTCCATCATCTAAGGAGTGTCAAAATGGGAGCCTATCTCGTACCAATTCAAACTGCATTATTCATCTTTCTCCTTGTAGCCTTCGTCTTGACTGTTCCTTATATGATCTTTAGCTATAGACGCTATGGCTACATTAATAGGTATCGTGTCCTTTTCCTGTCTTCCTTTTTGTTTTACGCACTATGTGCCTATTTTCTAGTGATTCTACCTTTGCCGGACATCATTGATACTTGTTCCATCCAATCACCGGGAACCGTTTATTACAATTTACAGCCATTTTCCTTTGTACAAGACTTTCTCAAGGAGACAAATCTTGTCTGGTCCAAACCAGCTACCTATCTGTCGGCCTTACGAGAACGTGCCTTTTTGCAAGCAGCCTTTAACTTCCTATTATTGTTGCCATTAGGAGTCTATGTACGATATTTCTTTAAGAAAGGTTGGAAGTTTGCATTAGGTGTAGGCTTTGCAACGTCACTCTTTTTTGAAATAACACAGCTAACTGCCCTCTATGGCTTTTATACTTGTCCATATCGTCTATTTGATATTGATGATTTGATGCTAAATACGTCCGGTGCAGTAGCTGGATTTTTCATAGCGCCATTTCTACTGATCATGTTCCCTCCTAAGGATCAATTAGATCAAGGGATTAACTTAGACGAAAAGCCTGTTGGCTACATACATCGTTTGTTGGCCTTCATGATTGATTCTCTAATCGTAGAAAAGCTAACATCTGTGTTTACGGATTTGTTTGTTAGAAATACGCCTTCTACGAACTGGGGGGTTACGACATTTCAGTATCCGATCATTACCTTTGCCTGCTTCATTCTTTACTTTATAGGAATGACCTATTTATGCAAAGGGCAAACCGTTGGACTATGGCTATTGCGTCTTAGGGTTGTATCCACCGTACATCAGGAGCTAACAATAAAAGAGATCGCCAAGCGGAACATCTCCTTCTATATCGGGAATATCGGAATTACCTCCATAGGTTATTTTATCCTGAATGGATTGCCAACCACCCTATCATACTATCCGCTGCTCTATATTATGATTTTTGGAGTAGTTTTCTTATATCAGTCCGTGTTAGTACTTCACTTCGTACTGATCATCCTACGAAGAAAACGACAATTTTACTATGAAACCATTAGCCAAACAAGAATTGCACGTAAAATAAAAGAACCTAAAACAACGGATTAAAGACGAGCTGATCTCAGCGAAAAAGCTTGGAGTTTCATTCTCCAAGCTTTTTTATATGCATCGCAAATGACTAGAGTACCCCCCTGCAAAACAGAATATAGCTATCCTGAAAAGAAAATATCGGCAACAACTATCGGTAAATTTTATTGAATTTTTCTGAATTTTAAAATAATATATAAGAAATTTGTTTTATATTATAATTTTTAGGAGGATTGTTATTCTATGAAAAAAATGTCACTTGCAGCCATCGGTCTTGTAAGCTTATTAAGTACGTCTAGCGTTTTTGCATGGGATGGTACCGCTACATCAACAGCATCTAAGGACAAGCTTACAGTAGAAGCTCTGCCTGAAAAGATGCCTGGTAAAACCGTTCTTGCATTCTCAAATGGAACATTTATGGTGAAGGAAGAAGCTAAACCATCACAGGTAAAAGCCCTTTCTGCCAGTGAAGAATATTCAGCTGAAATACTAGAAAAAATGCAGCACTCAGAAATTGTAACTGATGAGGAGCTAGCCCAATTGCCTGTACACCCAGAAATCGTATATAACGAGATTGAACCTCAAGAGGGAATGCTTGCCTACTACAATGCGGAGGGAGATCTGTATAAGGTAACCCTAGACGGAGTAAATGTGTTAGCAGCTTGGGCAAAGGGACCAGCAACCCCAGGTACATATGGCCCGTGGGGTGCGCACAAAAACAAGATTATTGCGACTGCTACCGATGTTGAAGGTACAGGACGTGTCACCAACTTCACTGATGCAATCGGGGATCATGATAATCGACTAAAAAAATATGACGCCGCTACCAAAGGAGTATACGATAATCCAAAAAGCAATACCTCGATTCGTGTTCGCAATTTTAATAATGATCGCATTGTCTATGTATATAAAAATGATATAGGTGCCTTACCAGATGCAGTCCTCGATGTTTGGCAGCCTACTCTTGCGGATTTTGGTGAAAAAGTCTCAGACTATACTAGTTTCCCTGGCCGCTATTATTATGTAAAATAAGTAATATCGCAATTCACCACATTATTCAGGAGATTCTAATCAATGAAAAAACAACTCCTCTTTTTCTTTTTGATTCTTTCTACCTTACTTGTTTCTTGTAGCCCTACCAAATCACCTTATCTCTCCATTACTGTAACAGCAGGCGAAGGTGACCAGCTTTTATCCACTACCTATGAATATGACCTATCTACGAAAAAATTATTGATGCGAGGACAAGTACCTTATACATCGCAGTATCCTTTAACTGCTGTGGATGTCAAACGACAGGTGATTTACTATACCGGACGCGATCAATCTGGATTAGCCGATCAGTTACAGGTGTATGATTTGACATCAAAGCAATCTCAGACGCTTACAACTGATTTATTCGCTATCAATGAATTGTTTGTTATTGATAAACAAGTAGTTTTGGCTGCTTCCTCCAAAAAGGCAACAGACAATCATATCATGCCACTCGCTTCCTATGATTTGGATCATAAGCAATTCCAATTCTGGTGGGACCCCAATAAGGAGGATACCACCGTTAAGTTTGCAAAACCCATTCCTGGAACCAATCGGTTATATGCTGGGCTATACTCATTTGGGGAAAGTTTCACCAATCTTGAAAAAGCAAATCAGCTACAGCTACAGGACGGAGCAGAGCCCCCTCTCTACACAGTATTCGAGTTTGATGATAGGGGAAATAAAATCAAGAAATGGTTTGAGACAAAAGAGGAGTTACCTTTCTTTGCACTATCTTCTGATCAAAAACAAGCCTTTTATAGCAGTGCTACTACCACCTTTACGCCTAGAAGCTATCAGTTCCTTGAGCTTGCCACTTCTTCCAAAACTCCTTTTACACCATTTGAACAGATTTCTGATGCGTTTTTTGAACCCGGGGATCAGGGCTTGCTGCTGCTTGGTACCTATCAAAAAAAACGTGGCGTTTATCGATACGATCTCCAAAGCAAGGAGGTTACTTTACTAATGGAAGAGCCTACTAAAGCATTTATAAACAATTTGACTCTAATGGAAAAGTAACACAAAGGAACACGCAACAGGAACCATATTGCCGACTGCCTTTCTTTTGCAGTATAGTCGAGAGAATTGGACCAAACGACTTACAACTGGCAAAAGCTAGTACCTTTTCAATAAAAATGCCCGCAGCTCCTCTTGGCCACGGGCATTTTAGAGACTTTCCTTACATCTGTGCATCCATCATTCTTCGCAGATGTAAGATTATGTTTTCCTCCATAAACTCTACGTCGTCATACGTAATATAGTCACCTTGTTTTACAATTCTTTTCAGACGGATGTGCGGACCAATTAAACCAATCGGCAATGCATTCATCCGCTGTTTATCCGTAGCTGTCACGATCCTGCCAAATGCCGTGAATCCACCGATACAATCTAATGCGTCACCGGGCAGCAAATCTTTTTTAGCTACCGCCACGGTTTCAGCTACAGAGCCATAATACGGTATAATGGTTGGCTCTTGATCTAAATAAGCTTTGGCTACCGAAAGCGGTGTTTCTAAACTACACAGGTGATACGGTCGATATAATACATAATGTGGGCCATTCCCCATTTTGAGATATCGCATTTCGTGGTGTACTTCTTCTTTATCAGAAGTAATGATTGCAAACACACCTGGAGCAATTCCATCCACATACTCTACGATCTTGTGCTGATGTAAAATACCGCCATGCTCTTGTAATCGGAAAATGTCCGGCAATTCTCTCACTCCTGACTTTACTCCATGCATACCTGGTATATCAGGAATAAAGCCTGTAGCATTGGCTACACATGTCATCTCGACCATCGTCTTTGTTCCATCCTGGAAAGAAGCAATCATCTTCGGACTAGCCCCTTTTTGGAGCGCTTCCTCACGCGCCGTGTCCGGATTTGCAAAGTAATTTACTTGATTGTTTTTTCCCTTTCCAAGCGCCACAATCTCAAATCCTAATGCATCTGCAAAATCATGCAATTCCATAATGCATCCAGGCTCGTCCCCTGCTGTCCCTGTATAGACCAGCCCTGCGGCTCTAGCCATTTTTGAAAGGAGCGGGCCAACAGTCACATCTGCTTCCGCATTTAACATCACTACATGTTTTTGATTCATAATACCATCCCATGCCATTTTAGCGCCGATAGTAGGAACCCCTGTCGCATCAACGATCACATCTACTTCCTTGAGACTAGCTATCAGAGAGGCATCCTTCGTGACAACTACACTTCCTCGATTGATGACTTGATCTGCTTTATCATTATCTTGCGTTTCATAAATGTCGGTATCTCCCACCCCAGCCTTTTTGTACGCATTCACTGCATTTTCTGGTGCAATATCGGCTGTAGCAACCACTCGCATGCCTTTCATCGACTCAATTTGAGAAATCAGCCCGCGCCCCATTTGCCCTGCCCCGACCAAACCTACCTTGATAGAGCCTCCGTCTTTTGCCAACTCAGCTAGTTTTCGATTGATGTTTAGCATCATACTTCTCCCCCTTGGTTTTGTAGGAACGGATTTTTAGTAACGTACAAAAGCAATGACCGTATCAATATCAGGAACCGGCAACTCATTCTCTTCCACATGGATGGTACCCGGTAACTCTGGGGTAGGCTCTCCATCAAACCTAAGTGTACAGTGACCCATGCTTCGGAGTGTTTCATTAGCTGTTGCTCCGACTGCTGCAATCCTATACTTTCTATCTCCAACAACCAGAAAATCGCCTGCTTGTACAGGTGCAAACAAATCCGCTTTGGTGTGTAGAACAGCGATATCGTGCAATTCGTCTGGAACATTATCATCAAAAATAATCAGCGTACGCTCTGTTAGAAAGCTTTCGACTAATTCGCCAATTTTGGTGGCTTTTACTTCTAGCAATGTTGTCATTGGTTTCTCTCCTTCACGAATACTCCCTGCGTATTTTTTATTCCACACACAAATGGATTACTTACTCTGAATAAAGTCCGAAGCTGAATAAATAAGCAATCACAACAGCAAGTGGACCTGTAAATAAGCGGGAAATTAAAACCGCTGGCACGCCAACCTCGATTGTTTCCGGCTCCGCTTCTCCCAAAGTAAGTCCTACTGGGACGAAATCACATCCTACCTGTGGATTGATAGCAAATAACGCTGGTAAAGCAAGCTGTGGTGGAATATTTCCTCGACCGATCTCTACCCCAATGAGAACACCAACCACTTGAGCAATCACCGCACCTGGCCCTAAAACTGGGGATAAAAACGGCAGAGCCGCAATGATTGACAATAACAATAGCCCTACTAGATTACCAGCAAGAGGAGAAACAAATCGTGCAATCACATCTCCAATACCGGAATAGGTGATAATGCCGATCAGTGTACTTACAAATGCCATAAACGGTAATATATTTTTAATAACCTGTTCAATTGTTTCACGGCCAGCCTGATAAAAAACATTGACGATGCTTCCCATCACACGCCCAATTTTTTCGATGATAGTAGGTTGTTTGGCGGCTTTCATCTCAGCTACTCTGGTTTTGGCTTCCTCCTTTAATTCCTTTGCGCTTTTACCTGTTAGAGACAATGAAGCCTGAGCTGTATCCGTTTCTGTGATTCCTTTCTCTGCTACCAAGGCTCCTTTTGTTTCTTGCCCTGCGGTTTCGGCTTCCATGATATCCTGTTCACGTACACCAGATACAAAAATCTCTTCTTTAATAAATTGAATGAGCGGTCCAGATGGTGAGGTGGCAGTGATGTCGACAGTCATGACGTTTAAGCGAGGATATACACCGCAACGAGCCGTTCCACCACAATCAATGACCACGCAAGCCATTTCATCTGGTTCCACCTTATTGTTAAACGCATCAACAGCAATACCACCAGTCAACTGAGCAATTTTGTTCGCTACAGGATGGATACCCCCTCCCGTTACGCAAGCGATATATTTCTTTTCATGGGTTGGTAAAATGGTCAGTGGACCACCCCAGCCGCCAGAGCCTTTGACAATATGAACAGCACGGTAGTTTTGCATTTCCGCTCCCCCCTTTTCACCTTCTATACACTTGCTTGTTGAGCTTTACGTTTTAGCATCATCTTAGTGATATACTCCGTCAATACGCCTCGAATTAGGATCACGATTGCACCAACGATGAAAAAGCGAATGGCGATTGGTCCCAGTGTGTAGCCTAATTGCTGAATGCCTGTGGCAATTCCCATATAAACAAATAACTCAGCAGGGTTCGCATGCGGAAACATACCCGTGATCGGATGACACATCGAGACGGCGGAATCATAAAAAGCTGGTTTCTGTTCTTCCTTCAAGAAGCGTCCAAAGGTATATGCCATTGGATTCGTTAAGAAAAACATCGCCATAATGGGAAATACCGTGTAGCGTAACACAATATTTCCTGTACACTTTTGTGCAAAGCGTGCAATTCGTTCTTCACCGCAAAATTTGAGTAATGCGTTTACTGCTGTAATCAGACAAACTAGCGTAGGAATGATCCCTGTTACGAAACCAATAAATGTTTTCCCCCCTTCATTAAACATTCCAATAAACCCTTCAGCCAGATGGATAAGGAAATCCATAGCCATACCCCCTCACAGTTAAATGAGTTACTCGGAGTAACCGAGCTTTTTACCCTTGAAGATGAAAAAACAGGCCGAGTCATGCATCCTTTTTGCATGTACTCGGCCCACGACCCAAGTATGAATCACTACTGTATTTGTAAAGTTGAAGCTGGGTAAAAATCTATCTAGGTGTTAAAGGTGTAATCAATGTAGGTATTGACTTAGCCTCGCCTTCCATAGCTGTTGTGGAAGGGAATGCGGTTTTTGCTCTCTGTAGTTTTTTTCGTTGTAGGTCAATCTGTTGAATCGCTATTTGCAGCGCTTTTTCTTCTGGTGTAACTGGAGTAGCAGAGTAACAATCTTCTAGCGTCTTCCCGATTAGCTCAGGTACTTCCTTGAAGGTAGCAAAAACAGTTACCCCCGTCATTCTCTTGCATCTAGTAATAGATCCATCTGGATTCGTAGTAAGTATGACGACAGAGCCGATCGACAATCTGTTTTTCTGCACTCCAACTCCTAGAAAACCAGCACGTTGCTGTTTCATTTCATCTATGCTTTGACGATAATGTTTCACCTGACGAAGCGTAAAGTAAATTTGGCAAAGCCACATCCCAATGAAAAAGAATAGAAGTGCTCCCCACAAGCCCATCATCGCTCACCTCATTACATTTGTTCTAGTTGCTTACAATTGTAATTTGAAAGCGTTTACTTGTCAAAGGATTTTTAATAAAGAAAAAACGAACCCACTTTTTCCTTGGGTTCGCTTTCATTCAGGCATTACTTATTTTGGCTGTTTTAAACCGAATTGATTGCCATCCTCGTCTCTGAAAAAGCAAAAGATGCCAAATTCCATTTCATTCGGTTTATCAACGTCTACTCCTTTTGCTTGCAGGTCTTCATACAATTTATTAATATCGTCACATGCAAATACGATGGATGGCTTTAACTCTGCCCAGTTTTTCATCATTGCTTTTGGATAAAGAACGAGGCGTGTCTGGGCATTTTCGGGACCTACTTCCAACCATGTTGCTTTAGGCCCCATAGGAAAGTTAGCATATACAGTAAATCCTACTTTCTCTGTCCAGAAAGCTAGTGCTTTTTGTTGGTCTTCTACGTATACCCCTACCGTGGAAATGTGCTTCATCATAATTATTCACCTAATTTCTATTTGTTAAAAAATATAATGCCCTTGTATCATATGAGAAATTCGATTCCCTTTGCAAGTCCTGCTACTAATAAAAGACTTCCCAAACTCGCTGGGAAGTCTTACATATTCCTCTATCTGAAATAACTTTCGTTAGCTAGTCATTCACATTTTGATCGTGAATTTCTTTCTTTAGATTTCCAGAGCGGATAAGCTGGACAACTTTCTCAATGTCTCCATCCAATGCCCTATCACGTTCTACAAAGGGTACTTGCTTGCGGATCATATTGTAAATCTTTGTTGTTTGGGGAGACATTTTTTTACTATCACGCAAATCTAATGCCTGACAAAGGGCGATGAGATGAATTGCCGCTACATGTTGGGTCAATTCAACAATGGTACGTGCATCTCGTGAAGAAATTGTGCCCATACTCACCTTATCCTGATTATGGGCTTCTGTAGAACGTGAAAATACACTTACTGGACCACTCATCTTTAAAGCCTCCGCCGTTAGGGCTGAGCTTGCAATTTGCATACCCTTAAATCCATGATGCAAGCCGATTTCGTAATTGTCACTGTTAAAACGCGGAATTAAATTGGGGGTCAAATCCTTATTGAATTTTTCGTCGACCACCAGTTGCAATTGTCGATCTAGTAAATCTGCAATATTTGCAACTGCTACTTTAAGTGAATCCATAGCTTGTACAACATGACCGCCATAAAAATTTCCCCCATTGTAAACGTCACGTGTTTCCACATCAAAGATAGGATTATCGTTCGTTGAATTAATTTCCACCTCTAGCCATTTTTTCACCCAATCTAATGTGTCATACAGCACGCCAGTAACATGGGGAGCGCAACGGATCGAATAGCGATCCTGGATGCTTTGTGTTAATTCCAAATAGGCCTTTGAATCCAATTTTTCATTATTCCCTACAATTTGTGAATATTCTTTAGATAATTGAGATCCTTCTAGCAGGGTATAAATATTTTTCGCACTTGCCATTTGTCCAAGGTGTGGTTTTTGTTCATGAATGAATGAATAAAAGTGTCCTCGGTTTCCAAGCAATGCTTCTGAAGCCATCGCCGTACAAATATCGGCTATAAATGCGATTTCTTCTGCATCCGCGTAAGCGAGACAAGCAAAGGCAGACATAAAAGAGGTCCCATTTACTAAAGCAAGTCCTTCCTTGGCTTCCAAAGTCAAAGGCTCGAGTCCCTCGGCTCCAAGTGCTTCTGCTACCTCATGCTCCTCCCCTTTATACAGAACTTTTCCTTCCCCAACTAATATAGAGGCAAGATAGCTTAACGGAACTAAATCACCACTCGCTCCAACCGATCCGCGTTCAGGAATAATTGGTGTAATTCCCCGTTCCATATACGCTATAAGTTGATGAATGACCTCCAATCGTACCGCTGAATTGCCCTTCACCAAACAATTCGTGCGTATGAGCATAGTTGCTCTTGCCACAGCCTCATCTGCTACTGGACCAACCCCACACGATAGAAATCTAATTAAATTTCGTTGCAAATCCCATGCTTTCTCACCAGAAATTTGTCTGTGTACACTGTCCCCAAAGCCTGTCGTAACCCCATAAATGGGATACTGCTGATTCATAATTTCATGTTTTAGCTCGTTGCACTCTTCGATTCTTTTGTTCGCTTCTTCTGATATGTGAAAAGTAAATGCTTCGAAGGTACCTTTCGCCATCTGGGCTACATCTGTTATGGTCAGATCATTTCCATTTAATTGAAGTGTATGCTTTCCATGTAGCATCAACTTTGGTTCGAAAAGGGCTGCTTGACTCATTTTCAACCTATCCTCTCTATGTGTATCTGGTTTCTTCTCTATTTCTCAATCGCTTGAAGGTATGAGCACAAGGTGGAAATTTTCACCTGATCATCTTCCATAACCGAAGTGATGAATGTTATGAAAATACGACTTAGCTTCTCTATCGTTTTTTTATCAAAAATATCAGCATTATATTCAAAGATAGGTAAAATGCCTTTCTTACGATCTTCTTCCACATACAGCGCAAGATCAAACTTTGAGATTTTCTTTTCTGTATAGTAGTGGCTCATTTGTAATCCATGTAAATTGATCTCATGTGTGGAATCCCCAAAATGAAACGTTGTGTTTTGTCTAGGCCATTTTTGAATGGAGAAGCAGGTCTGAAACAAGGGAGTTAGACCGGTTTTGATATCCTGCTCTTCCATCATAAGCGTCATGGGAAAATCCTGATAATCCAGACATTGTTTAATTTGTTCATCAACAAAATGCACCAGCTCAGCATACGTGGGATTTTTCGGCATTTTCAATCGCAATGGAATTAGATTGACAAAAACACCACACGTATTATAATAGCTTGTCGATGCACGTCCATACCTAGGTGTTCCAATTACGATTTCTTCTTGCTGTGAATAACCATGTAAAAACGCGAAATATAAGGAGAGCAGAACTCGATCAAGGGTCGTCTCATTCTGTTGACAATAAGCAAAAACTTGATCGCTTACTGTTTTCTCAAGACGAAACGATACCGTCCCTCCTTTATACGTACGAACCTGTGGAAAATCTCGATCTGCTGGAAGCTTCAGGACAGGAAGCTCCCCTGACAGCTTTTCTTTCCAAAATAAACGCTGTCTTTCACCTTCTGGACTTTCTAACATTTCGTTTTGGGCTGCAACAAAGTCTGAAAACTGTTTTCTGATCGGAGTAAGCTCACATTCCTTTCCTTCCAATAAACTCTTGTATATTAATCCAAAATCATCGATTGTAAGAGAAGCAGACCAGCCATCTACAGCAACATGATGCCACACTAAAAGCAAGATAAAATCATCCTCTGAAAAGCGGAACAATCTAATTCGAAAGGGAGGATTTTCTTCCAATTGAAAGGGGCGGTAGGTTTCCTCACTTAAAAACTGTGTTACGAGCTCTTGTGACCAACCGCTAGCATCCACCACTTCAAAATCCAGAATCGCTTCCTCATATACTTTATGCACCGGCTCCTCCTCCATGAGAAAATTGGTACGGTACATTTCATGTCGCTTGATCACCTGTAAGAAGGCTTCCTTCATGACATCTATATTGATCTTGGAATGTATACGGTAAAGGATTTTTTCATTGTTCCCATAGGAATCAGGAAGCAGGGCATAATGTTGATAAAATACACTCTGCACTTTTGATAACGGATACGTTTTAATCACCGTTTTTTTCACCAATGTAACCATCCCCTATTCATGTTCTTGTAAATACTGAAGTAGAATGCGATTAAACTCCTCGTAATGAGTGATATTACATCCATGACCACCGTTGATCTCGACTAACGTAGCTTGCGGAATTTTTGTTACTAATTGATTTGTTTGAGAATAAAAGCCCATGATGTCTCGTTTCGCTGATACGATCAATGTTGGCACAGTAATATCTCCCAGGATTTTGTAGGTATTTAATTTACCTTGTCTTTCGATCTCGTTATATTGAAAGGCAACTGGATTTACAAATTTACTGTCTTGAATCAGTTCATACGCACCTTGTCGATAATTCACATAGAAATCAAGTGCAAAGGCATCCTTTAAGGATTGTTCATCCCATAATTGATTCATGTCGCAGAAACTTGTTGCCAATGCTAAGGAAACAACCTTTTCAGGGAATTTCGCTGCAAAGGTCTGGGCAAGCATTCCTCCCCAGGAAGTTCCCACCACATAAAGAGGAGAAGGTATTTGTAAGATATCTAATACCTCACAAACCGTATTTGAAATACCCTGAAACGTAAGATCGCCGTTATCTTCACTTAAACCGACTCCTGGTGGGTGGATAATAATGAATTGACAGTCCTCTCGCAGTTCCTTTATTTGGTAGTACCATTGAGAAGCAGTTAAACCGAAACCGCAGAATAACAGAACCGTTTTTTTCCCTTTTCCACAGATAACCGCTTCAATCTGTCGGGAGGTTTGCGTGCGAATTAGTAAATGCAGGATATCATTTTCTTGTTCTCTCAATGACTGAACCTCTGAGATAGTTGATGGATGTCTACTGATCGGCTGTCCAGCTTTCATGTTTTTCCAGTAGGTTTTCAAATCTTCTGGAAAAGTAAAATGATCACAGCATATTCTCGTTATGACACTAGCTGTTTCTTCCTCTTGTTCTGCACGCAATGCGTTTAGCTTTTGAATTTGGCTCCTAATAGCACGCTCCTCACCATATAACACGATCGTTTGCGTGCTGTGTTGTGATAAGATATGGTCCAGTGCTACTAATCCTTCGGTACTTGGCAATACAGATAATCCTGTTGAAGCACTCATCATTTGTAACAGGTCTTCCTGAAGCTGCATTCCACCGTCTGCCCATAGTGGCCAGTTAATCGTAAAGGTTTGGCCGCATCTCTTGCCGCTATTGACCAGTTCCTGTCGCTGTAGGGCAAACAAATCCATAGATGCGTTGGCACAAGCATAATCAGCTTGGCCTACATTTCCCATAATGGCTGAAACTGATGAAAAGAGAACGAAATATTCCAATTCATCATCCTCGGTGGCCAGATCTACATTCCACGTTCCCTTCCATTTTGGTGAGAGCACAGCTTGCAAATCATTGGAATCCTTATGAAGGAGTAATCGGTCTTGAATCACGCCAGCACAATGAAAAATACCTGTGATCGGTCCAAGTTCTTCTCTAATAGACTGAAAAGCTTGAGCCGTGTCTGCCTGTATGCATAAGTCTACTTCTATATAACGTACGTCCGCTCCCATTTCCATTAAGCGATAGATCTGTTGCTGTTTCTTTTGATCCAACCGGGAACGTCCCAATAAAGCAAGCTTGATACCCACCTGCTGTGCCAGATGACTGGCGATTAAATACCCTAAGCCACCTAAGCCGCCTGTAATAACATATACACCATGCTCCATGACATAATGAGATCGGGGGGTAGATTTAGGAGTCATTTCTCTTAGCTGATAAACATACCGGCTTAAGTCCTTACCACGATACTGAATGCTAGCTACCCCTTCATCGTGGCAACGTGCCTCTTTTTCCAGCAAGACTGCGATTTCATGTGCAGGCGTCTTATTTAAATTCTCAAAATGAATGATTTGACTGTGTATTTTTGGTTGTTCTAGGTAGGCTGTCCTGAGCATTCCTTCTAAAGCTTCAGCGTATTGATCTACTTCACCTGAACCAGCGACAATCTGAATGAGAATGTCCGTTACCGGTTTTTGCTGTAACAGTTCCTGAATGTGCAGAAGACATTCCTTGCACTTAGCTTGAAATTGATCAATCATGTCCACCCCATCGGATTTCAAGGCAAACACATTCTCACGCTGCAAATGTCGCTTCAATTCAGCTTGTAGGCCCCTATCATCATGAAATAAAAGAACAACTTGCTTGCGACTGATAGCGGAAGAACGTGATTCCTTGAGCCCTAGCTTTTTCCAGTGTCGATTAAAATAAAGCACGGTAGCTTGCTCAGCTTGTAATTTGCTCGACAGAGGCGACACAGCTATTTCTTTTGTATCCACTTTAGCTTCCGCTATAAAAGCTTCCCCCCAATTTTCCTGCAAATATTCAGACAGCTTGGCGACTGTTGAATATTCAAATAATAGAGTTGGATAGAGGGGTGCATCTACCTTCTTCTCCAAGACTTTGACAAGACTTAGTAAATGTGTTGAGTCTAATCCTAATTCATAAAAGCCTGTATGCAACGGGATGTCTTTAGGATTTGTTTGTAGTACGGAGGCGATTTCTTGTTGTAGGTATGAGTGGATCAAATCCGCACGTGATTCTGACGATTTAGCGGTACCATGTTCTGTCACAAAAACTGGTTCAAAATGATCTAGCAAATATTGCGATAAACGTTCTACTGTCGAATATTCGAATAGCAGCGTCGGGTACAGAGCTGTCTTTACTTTGTTCTCCAGGACCTTTACAAGCCCTAGTAATTGCGTAGAATCTAGTCCCAGCTCATAAAAGCCTGTGTTCGTTTGCACGCTCTCTGCATGTATTTTCAGCACGCCTGCTATTTCCTGCTGTAAATATCTTTGAATAGAGGCTAGATGAGGACTCTCTCTTCCTTGGTGGATGGTCTTCGCAGGCTGTATCATCTCACTCTGTTCAACTGCATGCGCAATGGAATGAGTCTTTGCGATGTCACTAATATGCAGGGAGCGTGTTTCTGTTAATTTTTTTATAAGCTGTGGCTCCCTAACTCGTTTTACAGTGAATGTATTATATTCGGCTAATATATCACCTCCTTCATTAAAAATAGTAATATCACGAGATACAATATCTGGGGCAGATGATATCTTTTCTTGCGTTTTTGTCTGCTCGGTGTACGTATAAACCTTATTTGGCAAAGGCTTATAGATACAAAACCGTTCAAGCATAAATGGTATATAAGGCGTATTCTCCTGAAAAATATTGTATTGCATCCCCGTTACCATAAAAGACGCTCCAGCTAAACATGATCCATCTAAAAAAGCGGCATGGGCATAAAATTGATCGAGGTAGGATTCTGCTAGGCTACTAAGTCTAAGCTCCATTAATTCCTGATTCCCCCATTGATACACCGTACCTTCCGTTTTCATGAAAGTATCATGGAAGATTTTCGTCTTTCGCACCAAATCGTACATTTGATCCATATCCCACTGCTTGGTGGATTGCTTCATGAAGGCTTGCACATCGAATGCTTGAGAGTTATTCCTATTATTCATGACATACATAAAGCATTCCATGTTTACTTCCATTTGCTGATCAATAATCACGTCATCTTTTATTTTTTGGCTGGTGATCGTCACTTTCCAGTAAGAATCAATAGGTGTAAACGCAACATAAATATTCTTGTCAAAATCCTCTGATGTTACGATAGGCTGCTTGAACAAAACCTGTCTCAACTCTATAGGCTGTTTATCGAGATACAGAGCCGCTACACGATAAACCATATCCATGAGAGCTAAGCCTGGAACGGCACAAATGCCATGAACACGGTGATCTTGTACTAAATAGTGACTATGATACAATCGCTGTAAAAAAGTCTCTTGTACTTGTGTTTGCTTCATCTCATTTATTCTCCCCTACGCTCCACTCGGATCGGCTTATAATAGGCAAGGTTTTCCTCGGTTCGTTTGTTATTTTGTTCATGTTCTCCTATATTAACTGCCTCTTGCCTTCCTTCTGGCCAGTATCTTCTTCTTTGGAATAATAGGTTTGGATTGATACTTTCCAGAGGTACTCGATGTGTTCGGGGAATACCTTCATTACTCACAATGATATGAGCATTGTTTCCGCCCAATCCAAACGCACTAATTCCTGCTCGCAAAACAGCATATTTACTTGTCCATTTCATTGGCTCCTGCACGATAAAAAATGGTGATTCCTCAAAATGAAAACGCGGATTCGGGTGTTCACAATGCAAGGTGGCAGGAAGCTCCTCATGAACAAGCGATAGCAATACCTTAATAAAACTGGCTACCCCTGCAGCACTCATCAAATGCCCGATGTTACTTTTCACACTGCCCACACCACAAAATTGCTTTTGCATCGTGTGCTGCTTAAATACTTGGGTCAAAGCTTTTAATTCAATCGGGTCTCCAATTAAAGTGCCAGTACCATGTGTTTCCACATAGCTTATGGTCTCAGGGTTTATTTTTGCATCTACAATCGCTTTTTCAATCAATTCTCTCTGCGCCTCTGGATTTGGAGTTGTAATGCCCATTGTGTTGCCATCATTATTAATCGCTGAGCCCTCAATCACGCCATAAATTTTATTGTTATCTCGGATGGCTTGCTGTAGAGGCTTTAAAATGAGGACTCCGCAGCCTTCTCCTAGACCTATTCCATCGGCTTCGGCGCTAAAGGTTTTGCAACGCCCATCCGGGGATAATACATTAGCTGCACTCATAGCAAGATAAGGTGATTCATCTAATAGAATGTCTACTCCCCCTGCTAAAGCAAGCTCACTCTCTTTATTTTGAATGCTTCTTACAGCAAGATGAATAGCTGTTAATGAACTTGAGCAAGCCGTGTCAATCACCATGTTAGGTCCTTTAAAGTTATATACATGGGCTAAATGGGCTGCAATGAAGTTTTGCCCGGTTCCCACAATGGTATCCTTCGTGCTTTGATCCAGCTTTTGAGAAAAATTGCTAGCTCTCGAACCTACAAAAACTCCTACTTCCTTATTCCACAGTTCTTTTTCCTTGTAACCAGCATCAAGAAGCGCTTCTGCACTCACCTCTAACAATTGTCGTTGCAATGGATCAATTTGGGTGGCTAAGGATTTTGAAATATGGAAATAATCAGGATCAAAATCCTCAATTGAATCTAGGAAGCCTCCCCAATTCCTTTTCGTTTTTCCTTCGGTGTAATCGTGTAAGGTGTGTAGCTTTTTACTATCCCAACGAGATTTTGGTATTTCACGAATACTCTCCATTCCCGCCATTAGATTTGCCCAATATTCTCTTGCATTCTTCGCATCTGGAAAATGACAAGCTATGCCGATGACAGCAATTTTATCCGTATGATTCAGCTTATTTTCATGTTCATCGATTACATCGGATCGTTCTGATTCTGCGCCGTGCTTATGTTCAATCATAGGTGTTACATGAGTCTTTTTCCTTTTGATTGAGAATAATGTCGCTACTACATCTGGGTAGGTTTCGATCAAATAGGCAGCCAGACGTCCTATTGTTGGATATTCGAGCAGGATAGAAGGATCTAAGGCCACAACCTTTAATTCACGGTCCATTTTCGTAATAATTTGTGCTAATAAGATAGAATCCATGCCATATTCTTGAAATAGGCTATCAGCATCCAACAGGGAAGCATCTAGCATGAATTCCTTTGAAAATAAGGCGAGTAGCCACGCTTGAGTTTTCTGCATTAGCTCGTCGTGAGCAAATTCCTCGTTAGTCAGGATTTCTTGCTTTCCCTGGGCATGCTGTTCACCAGTAGCTTTTTTCTGTGTTTGCATAAGCGTTTCTGGCTTCCAAATTGCCTCTTGAATCATAGCGGGAAGAATAACCGGTCCCAGCTTATTAGCTAAAATCTGATCTAGGAGGGAAAGCCCTTCTTGATTTGTCATACTGAGCATTCCAGATTGTTCATAAGCGCTACTTTTCACTTCTCCCATACCGGTCTCTTTCCAGCTTGGCCATTGAATGCTCACAATTGGGCAGGAATGAGCATGAGCTTCACTAAAATAGTCCATATAGGCATTCGCCATCGCATAATCGCTTTGACCCGCTCCTAAGCTAGGAACAATGGCAGAAACGGATGAAAACAATACAAAGAATTGTAATGGCTCTTCTTTGAGACTGTTGTAGAGTACGTTTAATCCTTGAATCTTAGGTTCTAGCACTTGATTGATTGTTTCTAAGGATTTTCGAATAAATGCCGGGTTTTCCAGATCTACAGAGCCCGCACAATGAATAACCCCGCCTATTGGCCCCATCGTGCGTTTCACTTTCTCTACACTACTGCGTACCTCATCCTTGTCTGATAAAGCGATGGACAATACTTGGATTTGGGCTCCTAACTGTTCCAATTGTTCAATGGTTCTAATTTTATGAGCTGTAGATGATTGTTGTTCCTTATATAAATCCCATGCTTCCCGCGGTGGTAGCGATTCCCGCCCAGTTAGCACAATTTGCTTCACACCATAGTTTTCCACAAAATGCCTTGCACATAATAATCCGAGTCCTCTTGTTCCTCCTGTAATCCATAACACATGGGTAGACGGGAAATTCTGCTTTTGACTATTTTCCATTTTGCTGTGTTCTACATCCAGATAAGCACGGTATCGCTGTCCATCCCGGTAACAAACCTCCACATCCTGACTTTCTGCAAATAGCTCCTCGACGATTTGATCTGCAAGCACATGATCCTCAAGATGTCGTTCTACATCCATGTGTCTTGAACAAACATAGCTGTATTCACTTTGTAACGTACGATACAATCCAACGCGTGAAGCTCCTGCTATATTTATTGAGCTATTTTTAAAGGATTCCAGCCCTTTTGTGACACATAAAAGCACGATAGCTTCTTTTTTTCCTAGCCCGATTATATGTTGAAGTGTGAATAGCCAACTCATATCGGTCTGATTTGCAGCGCCACATCCAGCTAGATCAATAATACCCGCATATTTTTTCCACTCTTCTTGTGATTGGTCTAGCTGTCGTGGCATTTCATGCATATTTATGATTCGTGTATTTGTAATACGTTCGGAGATTCGCTTCGCTAGCGCCTCTGTTTCATTCGTTGTTAAAATGGCAATGGTTCCATGTAATTCCTTCGATTTAGTTACACTAGCTAGCTTCCAATGCTTTGTGACAAAGCAAGCCGCACGTGATGTTATTTTGCTGTGATGACTTGATTCCGTTAAGGCTTTTCCAAAGGTAGATGCTGAACCCTTGCGAGATGGAGAAATCCAATATGATTCTTTAGCAAAAGGATAGGTGGGCAAGCTTATTCTCCGGGGCTTATTTTCTCGATATAATTCGTTCCAGTCTATATTCAAGCCCTTTACCCATAAGCGCAGTAATTTTGCATATTTTTTACGCTCTATCCACTTTTGAACTGCCTCTTGTAATTCTTCATCGGCAAGAAAGATAGATACTGTCTCTTTATTTTGTTTCACTTGCCCTTGGTACACATTTTCTATATTCGCTTGATTATTACACAGGCCCCTAAGCTTCTCTTCAAGCTCACCGATAGATTCCACAATCATTCCTAGACGTTCTTCCATTGCCTCTCTTCCTGTTTGTAACGTATACGCTATATGTGGCAAATCACGATCGGTATAGGCTTGCTCCTGAAGTGCAGCCAATAATTGGTTACCCTGCTCCTTCAAGCGTTCTTCATTCTTGGCAGAAAGAACAATGATGACAGGATGGTTGTCGTGTGAATCGCTAGATTGAGCTTCTTCGTGTGGAATAAATTCCTCCACGATTACATGTGCATTTGCTCCTCCCGCTCCGAAAGATGATATACCCGCAATTCTGGGGCATTCTTGGGCGACCCCATTTATTTCGATGACAGGTCTCTTCCATTCACTGAGCGTTTGTTGAACCGTGAAGGGAGTTTTGGCAAAATTGATATTTGGGTTTATTTCCTGAGCATGCAAACTTGGAACTAGCTGCTGATGCTTCATTTGAAGAATAATTTTTGTTACCCCTGCTATACCTGCTGCGGCCTCTAAATGACCAATATTACTCTTCACAGAGCCAATTGCACAGAAGTTCGTATCTTGCGTATCTTTACTAAAGGCCTGCTGAAGGCCTGTAATCTCTATTGGGTCTCCTAACTCCGTCCCAGTGCCATGAGCTTCGATATAACTGATCGTTCGAGCATCTATACCTGCTTTCTCCATTGCTTCTCGTACAAGCTCACCCTGGGCTACTGGATTTGGTACTGTATACCCATTGGTTTTCCCTCCATGATTAATGCTCGTTGCACGGATTAAGGCATGAACCTGATCACCATCTTCAAGAGCTTTTGAAAGAGGCTTTAATAAAACCGCACCTACCCCTTCACCAGGAACAAAACCATCGGCAGCTTGTCCAAAGCTTTTGCATTTTCCTTTTGCAGAAAGCATTTGTTGGCCACATAATTGAATGTAAGTAGATGGATGTAAATATAGATTAACCCCGCCGGCTATAGCCATGTCACATGCTCCATGACGGATATGCTCACACGCTTCGTGTATAGCTGTTAGAGAGGAGGAACACATCGTATCAATTGGCATGCTTGGGCCTTTTAGGTTAAGTAAATACGATACTCGATTTGCAATAGAACTAAATGAAGTATACGGAAATAACTCCTCCCCCTGCTCCCATAGCGGTGGACCGTATAACTGGAACCCTGTCTTCGTAACGCCAGCAAATACACCCACTCGTCCCTTATGTCGCGATGCTAGTAGCTCCTTGGTATATCCTGCATCCTCTAGAGCTTCCCAGCAAGTCTGAATGAATACACGTTCCTGCGGGTCCATATTCATTGCTTCACGAGGTGAGATAGAAAAGAACAAAGGATCAAAGCTAGCGAAATCTTGGAGAAAGCCACCCCATTTGCAATAGCTTTTTCCCTTAGCAAAAGCGTCTTTTCGATTCGGATCATAGAACGTTTCCGTTGACCAGCGCTCCTCCGGAATTTCTACGATACAATCCTTTCCCTGAGCAAGGTTATGCCAGAATTGTTGCAAAGTGCTTGCCTGTGGATAATGACCACTCATGCCAATGATCGCAATCGGTTCAAGCTGATCTGGCGTGTTTTGCTCCATGGGCACATAGCTAGGTAATTGTTTTGTTTGATTACTAGTGATTTGTTGAATCGGTAATTCTTTTATCATACCTTGGTCTGGTGCTGGTATCTGTGTTTCAATCTTCCGTGTCTGAGCTAATCCTGTCCATTCCAGACACTGCTCCAGATACTGTTGAGTAAAATATTGCGTTAATTCCTGCACGGTTTGATATTCATAGAAAACCGTTTTTGAGCATTCCCCAAAGATGCCTTCCAGCTTTTGATTCAGCTCCATAATGACCAGTGAATCAATTCCATATTGATCTAAAGTCTCGAAAGCATTAATTTGGTCAACACTTATCTTTAACTGTCCCCCCAGCAGACTTTTCAATTTCATCTGGGTTCTTTCCTCTAGAACAGCCTTATCGATCTGAGAAACAGCTTGCTTCATAGTAGTCTCCATTTTCATCGCTTGCTTTGTCGTAAAATAAGACCTAAGCTTAGGCACATCTCCCTGTAAAAGCACCAATCTATTCCTTTTAGCTGTAAACATTTGATAGATATTTTCAATGCCAGTTTTAGATTCAATCCCAATCATACCGGTACTATTCCGTAACATTTTTTCCGTTTCCAGGTCAACATGCATACCGCCTTCCTTCCAAAGCGGCCAGTTAATGGAGTAGGTCAGACCCTTACGCTGATCTGCATACGCCAGTTGATTCCGATACTCAGCGTAGTTGTCCATAAACGCATTCCCCATCGCATAATCTGCTTGTCCGGGATTGCCTATGGCCCCTGACATGGATGAAAATAAAAGGAAGAAATCCAATGGAATGTCTTGGGTAGCTTCATCCAAGTAAATGGTTCCTGCTACTTTGGGAGAAAGGACGTTTATTATCTCATCCGTATTTTTCTTCAAAATATAATTATCTTGAATGATTCCCGCACTATGAATAATCCCATGTAGACTTCCAATCTGTTCCTTAATTTGTGTAACCAAGTTCTCTACTTGATCTTTCTTCGTCATATCAGCTTGTATATAAATAATTTTGGCACCTAATGATTGCAGTTCCTGTAACTTCGCTGTTTTCTCTTCCTTCCATTCAGACCTGCCAGTGAGAATTAACGTTACATTTTTGCTTTTTTGCACAATTTCTTCTGCAAAAATAAGGCCTATTCCGCCAGCTCCACCCGTTATAAGATAGACGCCCTGATCCTTCCAAGGAATCATAACGGCTTTCGCTACGTCTTCGCGTTCCTTCCAACTAGCGACCCACCGTTTGCCTTTTTCATATCGAATATGCCTGTCTTCAGGATATTGCTTTTCATTGATTATTTTTTCAATCAGTTCGGTGTGGCTGACTCCTTGCTCGATTTCAATCATTTGTCCAAGAATTTTGGGATTTTCCAATCTGGCTGTTTGCAATAATCCTACAAGTCCTGAAAAAACCTGCTGTTCTCCTTGATAAGAGCCAACGATTTGAATCAAAACATTCCCTTTTGGTTTGGACTGAATCATTTGCTGTACGGTTTGAAAAGCTTCCACAGCATAACACTCAAACCTTTGTTCGAGCCTGGTCTTATCTGAATGTAACGGGATAAAGGTAATCCCATTTGATTGTGCTACTAACTGAGCATGTAAATGGGCAAATGGTTCACCAAGCATGACAAGGTGCTGATCGTAAATAGGTACGTGCTTTTTTTGAATGATTTGTTGTTCCTGCCAGACTGGCTCAAGAACTATCTTGTTGATCGGCCCAACATTTTTAGGCTGATTATCCTCTTCTTCTGGTATCCAATAACGCTCCTTTGCAAACGGATAGGTTGGAAGAGGGATTCTCGAATAATGATTTTGTAAAAATAATGGCTCAAATTCTAACTCATAGCCTTGCGTATACAGGGACGCCACGGTAGACAAATGTTTTAGATAAGCATTGGCATCTGTTTCAATCTTTACTTTTTGAATGCATTCATTCCCATATTGCTTCATCGCTATTTGTTCGTGCTGCCCCTTTTTATCGACAACAGAAGCATATACCCCAGTTGCTTCCCCTGTTTCTATCCATTTTTTTAAGGCATCCACCAGTTCATTCTGCTCATGCACAACACAAGCTAGACGATGAGTACAGTGTTTTCTTCCCATGAGTAATGTATAACTCATATTGCCATAATCAATCTGATCCGTATGTTCACAATACTGGATGAGTTGTTTCACCTGTTGTTGTAGTTGATCTGCTGTACGAGCAGATAGAGTGATTACATAGCCTGGTTTGATTTCAGAACTCTTCTCTACATATGGCGCTTCTTCAATAACCATGTGTGCATTTGTACCACTAAATCCAAAGGAGCTGATGGCGGCGCAACGCTTCATGCTTGGTTTCACAGACCAATTGCTAAGCTTGGTATTTACATAAAAGGGACTTTCTTGGAAATTAATATTCGAATTACCATTCTCAAAATGCAGTGTTGGTGGAATTTGTTTTTGCTGTAAGGACAACAAGATTTTAATAAGTCCTGCTACCCCTGCCGCAAAGGTTAAATGTCCTATATTACTTTTTATTGATCCGATTGCACAATAATTTTTCTCATTTGTATAGTTGCTAAAGGCTCGTGTCAACGCCCTATATTCGATGGGGTCACCAAGCTTTGTTCCTGTGCCATGCGCTTCAACCATTTGGATGTGCTGTGGATTAATTTGAAACGTATCATATACTTCTCGCTCTAAACGTTCCTGGGATTTCGCACTGGGTGCTGTAATTCCATTGGTAGTCCCATCTTGATTAATAGCTGAGCCACGAATAACCCCATAAATATGATCACGATCAGCTATCGCATCTGAAAGTCGTTTAAGTATAACCACCCCTGCTCCTTCACCAAGCACAAAGCCATCAGCACGCTCGTCAAATGTATAGCAGCGGCCTGTAGGAGATAACATTCCAGCACGATTTGTAAATTGATAGATTCCCGGTGTTGATTGAATGAATACGCCACCCGCTATGGCCATATCCGTTTCGTTTGCCCATAAACCCTGACAGGCTAGATGAATGGCTACTAGAGAGCTTGAGCATGCTGTATCTACAGCGATGGCCGGACCCTGTAAGTCCAAATAGTAAGCAATTCGTGCCGGAATGATGGAATTAGCCGTACCCCAGAAGGCCTGTGGTGGTGGATTATGGCCAAGTAGCTGTTGGTAATCATTCGCACCGCATCCTACGTAGATGCCGCATTTTTTCCCTTGAACCCCTGCACCAGCATATCCCGCATCCTCTAGGGCCTTCCACGTTTCTTCTAAAAAGATTCGTTGCTGTGGGTCCATATATTCAGCCTCAGAGCCTGAGATATTGAAAAAAAGTGGATCAAACCGATCGATATGCTCTAAGAAGCTGCCTTGATGACAGTCGCTCATACCCTGCTTATCATATTCAGATAAATCCCAGCGAGATACTTCTCCGACTAAATCGCTGCCACTAGCAAGATGCTTCCATAAATCTTGGATTGTTTCTGAACTTGCGAATCGCCCACTCATACCAATGATAGCTATATCCGTTTGAATCCTTGTATTTGTAACACCACTGTCAGATTCAGTTTCGCCAATTGAAACAGGCTGAGAAGTCATATCTTCTTGATATTTTGTTTCCTTTGCCAGCATCGTAATTGGCGTTGCATCCTGTTCTATATTTTTAGATAACGGCTGCATGATGACCGTTTTATACTCCGCAATAATATGCGAAGCTAATAAAGTGACTGAGCTATAATCAAATAACGTAGTCGTATTCAATGTAATATGCAAGGCTTGATTAATTGCTTGTACCAGCTTTACCCCTGTAATGGAATCTACTCCATAATCAGAAAACGATTCATGCTGATCAATCATGTGAGCATCAATTAGTAGTGATTCTGAAAGCTTTTGAATAATTGTGTTCCTAACAGAATCAAGCATTTTAGCTTCGATTTCCTGATGCTCTGTAGAGGCAACTCTTTGTTGGTTGGATGCCGCAGACTTTCTCTCATTTCTTTTTTGATCCGTGCTTGCTTGTTTTTGAAAGTCTTGTTTGTATCGTATAAGTCCATCACTTTTGGCAGAAATAATTTGTTGACCCAGCTCCTGTGCATCAATAGCCGGAAATGAGACGGAGGTAAAGCCTTCTACTGTTAATGCCTTTTTCCATCCTTCTGCACTTAGCCCTGGGCAACCTGGGATTCGCAGTTTCGCATCTTCATATAGCCACCATCCCTCTAGTAGCCCAAATGTAAGATGATGAAACAATGTCTTCTCTGTGATTTCATTTATGACAATGATTCCATTTCTCTTTAACAAGGCTTTTGCATGTCTTAGCGTTTGATGGATGTTGGGAGTTGCATGCAAAACATTGGCAGCGATGACCACATCATAACCACCTATATCTACCTTCTGCTCGGTGACCGATTTATTGATATCTAGCATTTTAAAGGTTAAAAAAGGATGGCTAAGCTCATATTCCTTTGCTCCATGCATGAGAAACGCTTTGGAAATATCCGTATAGCAGTATTCCCGAATGTAGTCGTGATAGGGTGTTAATGTTTGTAAAACGCTAGCGCTTGTCCCTCCTGTACCGGCTCCAATTTCTAATATCCGAAGCTTCACATTGGATTTGCGGTCTATCTGATCCTGTACATAAGAAATGACGGTATGAGCTAGCACATTATTAAAATAATCTGCCATCTGATTATGTTTATAAATTCCCTCAACCAGTTCCATAGAGGAATGAGGAAACATGATATCGGTAGCTTTTTTTGATCCAGTCAAAATATCAGGCAATGCACGTAGCATTGTTTCAGCTAATAGTACCTTCGCCTTTATGCTACTGTCCTTCATCCACTCACGCTTCTTACTCTCCCACTCGTTCCATAGTAATTCCTGAGCCACTAGAGCTTCGCCACATACGTGAAATGTTTCTTCCGTTTGTTTGATATACTGCTCCTCAGCCAAAAAATCTAAACTTACCTTCAGCCATTTGTCATAAAAATCCGGTAATTCGGTTTGCGCTTGAAAACGAGAGGGAGAATTCCTTGAGAGTAAACCCATATTTGACAATTGAGCCATCAGCAGCTTCAGCATTAATCCCTGCATTACTTCCATTTGTTGTTTCTCTTCATATATTTCTTTACGTTGGAATGCTTGCATGTTCATCTCTCCACACATCAAGATTCGATAAGTTAGAAACTCTTTATTATACATTAGAGTCATTTTATTACACCAAAACAAAAGAATGTCCCTTGTTAACGTTTATCCACGTAGAAGATGTAGTCATTTTTGCAAACGCTAATTGGTTCATCGGTCCGACCAAAAGGGCCTCTAATGCTTCCATTGCCTCTGGAGGCTCAATTGAACCAACCCCTCTGCTTTTCATCCGTCTTTGATACTCCTCGGATGCTACCGTACCTACCGTTCCCCAATACCCCCAGTTCATCACCTTTACGGCACATGGCCATTCCAGAGCTAATTGACTGGCAAAAGCATCCTTAAATGTACAGCCTGCTACATAATTGCTTTGTCCAGCGGCTTTGACAAACGAATTCATTGACGAGAAAAATAACACGAAATCAAGCGGCTCATCCTGAAATACCTCTGCTATATTCACACTCACGTCTACTTTGACACGAAGCCCAGCTCGGAATCTTTCCTCCTCCATATTCGCCAGACTTTTATCCAGCAGCACGATGGCAGAATGGACGATTCCATGAATGGGGCCGTATTGCTGTTTGATTTCTTCGTAGGCTCGGTACAGCTCTTCTTGGTCTGTCGCATCTGCCGCGATATAGCTAGGTGTAGGGCCGATTGATGCTAGTCGGTCTATCTTTGCTTGAATATTGGCATCCTTTTCTCTTCTGCCAATCCAAATCACCTTAGCTTCATACATTCGAATCACGTATTCACTCCATGCCTCGCCAATTCCCCCGGCGCCACCAATCACCACATACACGCCACCGGTTTTATACAGGGTTTCCTCCTGCTGGTTATAACGTACCGGAACCAGCTCCTGCTGATGCCATTGCTGTTCTCGATAAACGTAAGGGTTTCCGTCTGCATCACTTGGCAGGGTAAACAGCTCCTGCATGGGCCAGCTCGCTAGGGATTCTAGGTCAATGACTCGGATTTTCCAATGACTATATTCCTTGGCCAACGTCCCCATTAAGCCGTGAATACTGGCATGAGTTGGATTTACCTCATCGTATTTATGAAGAGGCTGAGCTTTTTGGGTAATAACCGTCCAGCCTATTTGTTTACGATCGTACCCTAGGGCTAACAGGCTTTTGATGATTGCAAAGAGATAAATTACCCCTTTTTCCTGTCCCTCGATGATGCTGTCGTCTGTGAGGGATGGCAACTGCTCCTCTGGTGCAATCCATAGCATATGATCGATAGGATCGAGCTGGCTAAATTTCTGGACCATTTCCTCAACTGAATCATCATGATGAATGGATAGCACACGCGCATGCGGGTATTGCTTTCGGATTTCATTCCAGATGCTTTCATTGCCTCCGACTATGACTAGATTTTCATGTAGCCCAGGAATCATTTGCTGCTTGTCATAACAAAGTGGTTCCCAAACGGGCGCTACCATAATAGCTTCTTCATCAATCGCGGAAAGCTTATCAGACTGGCTCACTTTTTCTTGTATCTCGGATGTATGTGGTGGCACTAATGAAGGCATTTCATTTGCTGTTCCTTGACTTGCTTTATTCTCATCCCCAATGACATCCACGTCTCTTTCAGGCACCCAGTAAAACTCTTTAGCAAACGGATAAGTTGGAAGCGGGATTCTCGCAAAGTGATCTTCTTCAAATAGATGCTCAAAATCTAATTCATATCCTTGGGTATACAAGGACGCGAGAATAGACAGTTGTTCCATATATTCATTGGCAGTCATATCCCCATTTATATTTCGTAAGCATTCATTTCCGTAGCGTTTTAATGCGATTTGCTCGCGTTGTTCATTTTTATTTACGATAGAGGTATATACATCTGGTGCTTTTCCTTTTTCTAGCCATCTTTTCAAGACCTGTACGAGTTCATTGCGCTCGTGAACCACAAAGGCTAAGCGGTGATTAAAGTGCTTTCTTCCCAGCAATAAGGTATAACTCATATCTCCATAGTGAATCTGCTCTGCTTTTTCACAATACTGAATGATCTGTTCTACTTGTTGTTTTAACTGGTCTTGTGTACGAGCGGATAATGTTAGTAAATAGCCTGATTTTGGTGAGGATGTTAGCTGTCTTCTCGGCGCTTCTTCAATAACCATATGTGCATTTGTTCCACTAAAGCCAAATGAGCTAATAGCTGCACAGCGCTTCTTGTTTGGTTCAGCCGTCCACTCTGTCAGTGCGGTATTGATATAAAAGGGACTATCTTCAAACTCGATATTTGGATTTCCCTTCTGAAAATGTAGCGTTGGTGGAATCTGTTTGTGCTGTAAAGACAATAAAATTTTAATGATGCCTGTGACTCCGGCCGCAAAGGCTAAATGTCCAAGGTTACTTTTTATTGATCCGATTGCACAATAATTTTTTTCATCCGTGTATTTCGTAAATGCCCGCGTCAAGGCCTGAAATTCGATGGGATCCCCCAGCTTCGTGCCTGTTCCATGGGCCTCGATCATTTGAATGTGTCGGGGCTGAATGTTAAAGGTATCATATACCTCTTGCTCCAATCGTTCTTGTGATTTGGCGCTAGGTGCGGTAATGCCATTTGTACTGCCATCCTGATTGACTCCCGAACCACGAATCACTCCATAAATATGATCCCGATCCGCGATGGCATCAGACAAACGTTTCAGTATGATGACTCCCGCTCCCTCACCGGGAACAAAACCATCTGCCCGTTCGTCAAAGGTATGACAGCGACCAGCAGGAGACAGCATCCCTGCTCGATTCGACTCTAAGTAAAAAGCAGGGGTCGATTGAAGGAATACACCGCCGGCCAATGCCATTTCTGTTTCTTTTGTCCAAAGACTTTGACAAGCAAGATGGATCGCTACTAACGAACTAGAACAAGCGGTATCTACAGCTATCGCCGGACCCTGTAAATCGAGATAGTATGCAATGCGTGCCGGAATGATGGAAGCTGCATTTCCCCAAAACGAAGTGGCAGGAGGCTTCGTATCGAATAAATTTTGATAGTCTTTACCGCTACAGCCCACATACACGCCACACTTTTTACCCTGAACTCCCGCTCCTGCATATCCAGCGTCCTCTAATGCTTTCCAGGATTCCTCCAAAAAGATTCGTTGCTGCGGGTCCATATACATGGCTTCAACACCTGAGATATTAAAGAAAAGTGGATCAAATTGGTCGATTCGGTCAACAAAACTGCCCTGATTACAATAGGATGCATCTTCTTCGTAATACGGTGAGAGATCCCAACGCGATACTTCTTCTACGAGGTCATGGCCCTTTGCTAGATGCTCCCATAGCTCATGAACCGTTTTAGATTTTGCATATCTTCCACTCATCCCAATAATCGCAATGGGTTCTCTCTGGATAGAAAGGGCTGGTTTATATTGGTATCGCTTAGGTAGCTGTACGACTATTTTTCCGATATTCTCTCGATTTTTCATACACTGGTAAGCTTCTTTTATCTCGTCAAATGAAAATACTTGATAGATAGTCGGCTGAATCACATTGTCCTTTATTAATCGAAGCATCTCGTTTCGATAATCACGTAGTGCATTAGGCTGCTCCAGCATCAATTTTCTCAGATCAAGGCTTATAAAAGATTGATTGTTGTTTAAAATGGACAAATCAATGTCTCGGGCGCTTTTCAGTGCTGTCATCGCAATTTCAATGTATCTACCACCTCTTGCTAGACAGCCTAAGCCTTTTTGAATAGCATCTCCTGCTAACGTATTGATGACGACATCAACACCCTTACCATTCGTCAGTCGAGAGATTTCTTGCTCAAAATCAGACTCCATGTAATTAATCGCATGGGAAACACCCATTTGCTTTACATACTCTAGCTTATGCTCAGAGCTTGCAGTCGCATAAATGTCAGCTCCATAATGCTTAGCCAGTTGGACAGCAATAAGTCCAACTCCGCCCGTCGCTGTTTGGATGAGAATTTTTTCACCTTTCTTTACCTGTGCTCTACGAAAAGCAGCGATCACCGTCATCGATACAACCGGTAAGGAGCATGCTTCCTCAAAGGACAGCGAAGAAGGCTTAGGAAAAACATAGGCTGCCTTACATGTAAGTAAACTGGCCTGTCCAGCCAAATGCTCTCCCCCGCAATACACAACCTCATCTCCAGGACGGATCGTGCTCACTGCACTCCCCACTTCAACTACTACACCACTAGCTTCAAATCCAGGAGTAAACGGATAGGGGGGCATAGTCGGGTATAAGCCTTGTAAACATAATAGGTCCCCAAAATTTAGGGAAAAAGCTCGAACCGAAATTCTTACCTCATCTTCTTTCAATTCTAAAATATCTGATTCTACAATCTGAATATCATCGATTCCCCCTGGGGATTCAATAAGCACCCTATGAAACGTAGACCGTTCCCTATTAAGGGATGAATGTTCATTCGAATGATTCATGCCAGCTTTTATAGAATCACTTTTTTGGATCATTTTTTCACTAGTTGCGGTAACTGTTCGTTGATTGTTTTGCATGTCCTCTTCTTTGTTCCATTTCGTTGAGCTTGAGACATCCATAGGTTTTTGGATATCAAAAAGAGCTACTAATGTCTCTCTATATTCCGTTATCATGTAATGAACCAATTGATTTACGTTATTATAATCAAAGACAACAGTCGTTTGCAGCCGTGTATGACATTTATTATTAATGCGCTGAATAAGTTGAATGCCGATAATGGAATCTACACCGTACTCCGAAAAACTCTGATCATTGTGAATCATTGCCTCGTTGATCTTCAATTCTTCAGAAATGCTTTCTCGGATTATCTGGATAAGATGCTCCTCGATCATTTGATCCGTTATATCCATATGCCCCAGCTTGTCTTTCGGACTTTCCCCTTCAGACTGCTTTTGTTGAAGCCCCTTATGAGCAAACGGTGTCTTTCTCTCGTCTTGTTTGTTGTCTGCCATAGCTGTAACAGGGCCGAGGTCTTGAAGCTGTAAGGTGACTCCATCGCTTTTTGCACAGATAATCTGTTGCTTATAATCGTTTTTTTCATCTACGGGGAAGTCAATAGAATGGAAGCCTTCCGATTTTAGTACCTTTTTCCAGCTATCTGGATATAAGCCTGGACAGCCCGGAATACGTAGAGCTGTATCTTCATACATCCACCAGCCTTGTAAAAAGCCAAAGGTAAGATGTGTAAACACAGAACGATCAGCTATTTCATTTAATAGCAATAAACCATTATTTTTCATTGCCGCTTTTACATTGCGTAGCGTATGACGGATATTTTTCGTGGCATGCACAACATTTGTAGCAATGACCAAATCATATCCGTTCGGATCAATATCCTGAGTCGCAACAGGTTGTTCAATATTAAAAATCTTACATGTGACAAATGGATACCCTGAGCCATATTCCTTCTCTCCATGTCTAAGAAAAGCCAAAGAAAGATCTGTATAGCAATATTCCTCGATATACTCCTGAAACGGCTTTAGTCTAGAAAGAACACTAGCACTGGTTCCCCCCGTCCCGGCTCCAATCTCTAAGATTCGGATTGATTTACTTGTAACATTGCTTTGATTGATACGTTCCTGCATAAACGCGACTATTTTTTCAGCGAGTACATCATTAAAGTAATCTGCGAGTAAATTGTACTTATATACTCCTTCCACCAAAGTCATAGATGACTGGGGAAACATGATATCGGTGGCAGGTTGTTTCCCTGTAAGCATGTCAGGTAATGCACCTAGCATCGTCTCTACCAATACAACCTGAGATTTTAGGTTATCATCCTTTAGCCACTCCTCTCTTCGGTATTCCCACTCTTTCCAAGAGCTGGTATCTTCAATAGATGTATGTTTCGTGACTGTATACGTTTCGCCGTCAAATGACAAATACCCACTCCTCGTAAATATAGCAAGCGTCTCATCTACCCATTTTTTATATAAATCGATGATTCCTATTCTTGTGATGACAGTTGCTGGATCGAAGGAGTTCGATGTAAACATCTGTATCCCTCTACATTTTTCCCACATTAATTTGATGAGAAGCTTATCCATATCGCCCAATTGCTTAGTCACATAAATGAATTGATCATCATTTTTCATGTTTTACCTCTCTATTGGTTGATTTCTGACGAATACGAATTTTTTATTGATAAATCGTTATACACTTTCCTCGATTAACTTCAACCCAGGTTGAAGACGTAGTCATTTTTGCAAACGCTAATTGGTTCATCGGTCCGACCAAAAGGGCCTCTAATGCTTTCATTGCTTCTGGAGGCTCAATCGAACCAACCCCTCTGCTTTTCATCCGTCTTTGATACTCCTCGGATGCTACCGTACCTACCGTTCCCCAATATCCCCAGTTCATCACCTTTACGGCACATGGCCATTCCAGAGCTAATTGACTGGCAAAAGCATCCTTAAATGTACAGCCTGCTACATAATTGCTTTGTCCAGCGGCTTTGACAAACGAATTCATTGACGAGAAAAATAACACGAAATCAAGCGGCTCATCCTGAAAGACCTCTGCTATATTCACACTCACGTCTACTTTGACACGAAGCCCAGCTCGGAATCTTTCCTCCTCCATATTCGCTAGACTTTTATCCAGCAGCACGATGGCAGAATGGACGATTCCATGAATAGGGCCGTATTGCTGTTTGATTTCTTCGTAGGCTCGGTACAGCTCTTCTTGGTCTGCTGCATCTGCCGCGATATAGCTAGGTGTAGGACCGATTGATGCTAGTCGGTCTATCTTTGCTTGAATATTGGCATCCTTTTCTCTTCTGCCAATCCAAATCACCTTAGCTTCATACATTCGAATCACGTATTCACTCCATACCTCGCCAATTCCCCCAGCGCCTCCAATCACCACATACACGCCACCAGTCTTATACAGTGTTTCCTCCTGCTGGTTATAACGTACCGGAACCAGCTCCTGCTGATGCCATTGCTGTTCTCGATAAACGTAAGGGTTCCCGTCTGCATCACTTGGCAGGGTAAACAGCTCCTGCATGGGCCAGCTCGCTAGGGATTCTAGGTCGATGACTCGGATTTTCCAATGGCTATATTCCTTGGCCAGCGTCCCCATTAAGCCGTGAATACTGGCATGGGTTGGATTTACCTCATCGTATTTATGAAGAGGCTGTGCTTTTTGGGTAATAACCGTCCAGCTTATTTGTTTACTATCGTACCCTAGGGCTAACAGACTTTTGATGATTGTAAAGAGATAAATTGCCCCTTTTTCCTGTCCCTCGATGATGCTGTCGTCTGTGAGGGATGGCAACTGCTCCTCTGGTGCAATCCATAGCATATGATCGATAGGATCGAGCTGGCTGAATATCTGGACCATTTCCTCAACTGAATCATCATGATGAATGGATAGCACACGCGCATGCGGGTATTGCTTTCGGATTTCATTCCAGATGGTTTCATTGCCTCCGACTATGACTAAGTTGTCAGTGAGAGCAGGAAGCTTTTGTCCTTCTTCATGACGGATTGCTTCCCAAATCGGGGAGATCATCACAGGTTCAAATGGCTGTGTCATTATCGTTTCTCTCTGTGTAGAATCAATAGAGCCACCGGTTGCAATCTCTCCCTCTAATATCCTTGACGAAAATCCAAACATTCGGACACAAACGTTTCCTCTGTCGTCACAAAGGTCGATATCATACTTCTGTGTCTCATTTCCACTGATATGATCTTCACTGTGTCGTACATGAGCCCACATTTTTGATGTGCACGGACGAACGATTTCGATCATTTCCAAAGCAAAAGGTAACGATGGCTGTACGGATGTGTTGGAGGTATTCTGTACTTGCATCTGAAATACAAGGGATGCCTGTAAAGCAGCATCCAATAGACTAGGATGCAGGACATATTGTTCTTGGGTATGTTTTATGCAAGCAGGTAAGACTAGCTCGGCCAACACCTGATCCTCTGCTATATGCACACGTTGTATTCCCTGATGACTTTTGCCGTAAGTAATCCCTACCTGCTGAAAGGCTTGATAACATTCTCTACCTGTCAGCACATGCTGCTTACATGCGGAGAGTATGCCAGAGATATCCAAGATGAATGCTTCCTTTTGTTCTCTACATACTGCATAGCCTGAACTAAACACAACAGGTTTGCTGTTTCCTGGTATTTCCTCGCTGTAAATCTCATAATTTACCTCACCTTGTACACCTGAAAAAACGCGAATCTGCACTTGCTTTGATTCTTCTTCTTGAAGGATGGGCTTTTTCCAAATCACGTTATGAAGTTCAATCACCTGATCATGCTTATTTTCCAGAGCTTGTTCCATAGCCTTGCGCGCCATTTCCAGATGAGCAACACCAGGTAAAACCTTGCTGCCACTCACTACATGATCCTTCAGAAAAAATTCCTTGCCTGTAAACGTGGAGCAAAAGCGAATCGTTGATAAATTAGATGTATTTTGCTGCAACAGCGGATGAAGCATATCGCGTGTGTCCGCAGATATTTTTTCTGTCTGGCTTATGTCGTAACGGGAACTTATTTCTGATATCCAATAACGTTCTCTTGCAAACGGATATGTTGGAAGTGACATTTTTCGATAATCTGCCTCGGATTTGTACAGCACCTTCCAATCAATGTCTAGTCCCGACACCCATAAATAGGCCAATTGATGCAAATCATTGTTAACAATAAAGTGATTAACCATCTCATGCTTTTCTTCATTTCCAATCGATAAACTAGAAATCGAATGATTCTCATTCACATTCCCCTGATAATTGCTTTTCAGTGTTCCTTTCCTATCAAGGTAATCGAGTAATGATTTTTCTAATTCATCAATATCGCATACGACGGTAGCAAATCTCTCTTCCATTGCCTCTCTTGCAACATGAAGGGTATAGGCCATATCTTTGAGATGAACATCAGTCAGGTTTTGGTTTTTAATTGCTTGTAATAATTGCTTCACTTGCTCTTGTAAACGATTTTCATTCCTAGCGGACAGCACAATCATGACAGGATTACTATTACTGGTAGCCCTTTTCGTATCTACACGATGGTTAGACCGATATTCCTCAATCACAATATGAGCATTTGAACCACCCGAGCCAAAACTGCTAATTCCCGCCCTACGCAAGCCTTCTCTATGAGATGGCATCCACTTTTGATTGCTCGTTACAAGATAAAATGGGGAGTTTTCAATAGGAATGTGTGGGTTCAATTCCTGAAAATGCAACGATGCCGGTATCATACGATGGCGTAAACTGACTAAAACCTTAACTAGGCCTGCCAACCCGGCGGCAGCTTCCAGGTGTCCGATATTTGTTTTAATAGAACCTAACCCACAATAGGGTTCATTTCTGTTGTCACTTTGCTGTGAAAGCTCTAAAAATGCGTCCTTCAAGGCTGCAAATTCAATCGGATCACCTAATGAAGTGCCTGTCCCATGTGCTTCAATATAGCCTACAGACTCTGGGGCAATATCGGCAGAGCGGAAGGCCTTCTTGATTAAGGCAGCTTGCTTAGCCGGATTGGGCACAGTTATTCCGTTTGCCTGTCCTCCATGATTCGTAGCTGTTCCTTTTATGACACCAAGGATAGAGTCACCATCGCGCTCTGCCTGTTTCACAGGCTTTAACAGTAGTACAACTCCACCTTCCCCACGAACATAGCCATTTGCAGCTTTATCAAACGTCTTACATTTTCCATCTGTGGACAGCATTCCAGCTTTATAATAAGCAATGCTGTTAGCAGGATGACACATAAGATGGACCCCGCCTACTAAAGCCTGCTCGCACTCTCCGCTTTGTAGAGATGTAACGGCTTGATGAACGGCAACCAAAGAACTAGAGCAAGCTGTATCGATTTGAACACTTGGACCATGAA
Organism: Brevibacillus sp. 7WMA2; assembly: GCF_010748895.1. Lineage (NCBI taxonomy): Bacteria > Bacillati > Bacillota > Bacilli > Caryophanales > Paenibacillaceae > Brevibacillus > Brevibacillus sp. 7WMA2. The sequence continues at coordinate 709,011 of NZ_CP048799.1, read as the reverse complement.
AATTATAAAAATAAGAGATTCGATTAGAGAGAATCGCCATGGATGTAGCTATGCCATACTTAGCTTGAACCTCGTCACTGTAGCGATCTAAAAGCTTGCTATAATCGGAGCCGCTTGCTCCTATAAATACACCTGTATTACTACCTGAAATTGCACTTGCAGAATAATTAGCCCCTTCTATACACTCCCAGCTTAATTCCATTAGTAAACGTTGCTGAGGGTCCAAAATCTCCGCCTCTGAAGGGGAAATTCTAAAAAACAGCGGGTCAAATTCAGCAATATGATCCAAAAATCCACCTTGATCTATTCCCTTATGTTCCGTAGCAGGATGAATTGTACCAGGCCAAGCCCATCTATGCTCAGGCATCCGTCTAATAGCATCACGATTGTTCACTAATAATTCCCATAATTCATCAAGATTGCTCACTCCTCCAGGAAGACGACAGGCCGCGCCTATGATGGCAATGTCATCCTTTTCTACATTAGAATGACTCCATGAGACTGCTTCGTTTTTTGAAACAGATTCTTCTGATGCAGACGCCTGCGCTATTTCATCTGCATTTTCTATAAGATACGAAATGATTTTTCTAGCGGTATTGTATGTAAAAAAGAATGTTGTTTCGAGTTCTATGCGAAACCTCGTACCCAGCAGATCGTTTAATTCCAGCAAATCTCCTGAATCCAAGCCAAGCTCCATAAGAGGACGATCTACATAAGCTAGAACATCCTTTCTCTCTTCATTTAAAAGAGAACCGATACAATCTAATACAAAAGCTGTAATAGTCTTAGAACGATCCGTGCTCCCCGTTTGAAAAGAATGGCTATTCTTCTCATGACATTCTTGATTTCGTTCGATAGCAGGAGGCTCATCATTTCCCCGATTTAACATGTCGTATTCAACAAGTACACCATAGCCAAGATTGGCATCATCTAATGGCCGATAGTTCGGAATTAATTCTTTAATCTTTGCTCCATGCATTTCGTGAAATCGCAATGTTTTATCGACTAATTTATTATGTTTATTACGAAGAGTGATATATTTGTCCGTAGCGATCGTAGAATATCGCTGATAATCCTTGCACCTTGTTATCCCAATGACACTCCTGACTCCACTTATCAAACTACAGCGCTGAAGCATAAATTCTAAAAGCTGATCTCCCAGCTTGCGATCCTGCATCTCTGGTAGAATATTGATAGCTAACAATTGTATAATTGTCCCTTCAGGCTGGTGAAGCTGTTCAACAGTATTGCTTTGAAGTCCCTTTATCTCGTTCATATCTCTAATTTTTTGAGAATAAATCACACCAACTACTCGATTCTCTACTTCAAGAACTAACTGCCCTTCTGGATATTTCCTTATTCTTTGTAAAATCCTTTCAGTAGGAGCAGCTAGTTCCTCCCCCCAGCATTGCAGCTCAAGCTGCCTTAATACCGAAATGTCATTCTTATGTGCCATCCTAATCCGGTATTCTCTCTGCTCAAACAAATGTAACGTAATGCGTGAAAAAGGCATGGTTTTTGGATATTTGTGGAAATGTTGTTTATGAGGAAACAATCCTACCTCTGCGGCAGTCAACATATAAGTATCTGCTTCTACTAGCAGCTTTTGCGAGAATCTATGAATCGCATCTACATGTAAGCCCTCACATTTATCCATATATGGACGAATCGTTTTCGGTTCCAAACAATGCGCTTCTAAAAGGATCAATCCATGCTTATTTACTAGATGTGACCAATGTTGTAGGTGTTCGTGCAGTTTTTTCATGCCTAATGTAGAAGAACATTCACGTCCATTTTGATCTACAAAAATTGACTTGGTGAAGCTTGGAGCCTGACCCCTTGCTTCAACTGTTTCTGCTGATATGATACAAGGTCGCTCGTGATTAAAAAATGACTGAACATGTAGGATATGTTCTGTGTCACGAATTCCTTCTTTTCGTAAATCAATCATAAGCTCATTTAGATTATCAAGCGTCCCTTTGAGCAAAACATGGTTGATATCCTTTAGAGTGATAGCCGTTTTTGCTAGAGATTCTTCCTTGTTGTCAATTCCAATCAACGTCAAGGGATATTCATCAAACCTCTTGCCTCTTCGTGATTTCATTTTGATCGTCTCGTATATCTTTTTTAGAAGCAACCCATTGCCACATCCCATATTAGCTATATATTTCGGCTGCTCCTCTACTGGTTCTCTATTAAAAACAGAAATAATGGTCTGCTCTAAATCGCAAAAATACTCCTCTTGCTGAAAGCCACACTCTAGCATCTCTAGCATACGTTCCATATATGTCTCATACGCTTGATTCGTGCTAGCAACAAGAGCTTGGCAATCACCAAATAGTAGCTGATCCATATTTTTTATTATGGAACGATAGGAATGAATGGATGCCATATTCAAAATCGCGTCTAGCATATACTTGCCGGTTTCCGTTAAAACCCCGTTCTTTCTTGTTTGATCCATCCAATGCTTTTGCTGAAATAACTGTGTAATTTCTTGCTTCGCGATACCAGATACGTTTTGGAGCACTAATTCATTTTGCTGAGGAGAATCGCGCAAAATGAATCTTTGTTCATTTAACGCGAATAACAAAGGAATCATTACGATCCCATCTAAAAAATGTGAATACATCGCATTTTCGACATTCCATTGTTTGCCGGACAGCTCAATCCATTTTTGCAAACGATACTTTCTCTGAGATTTTTTGAAGTATTCCTTCATCGGAAAATCGAATAACTCCATGACATCTTCCGGAATTGTTTCTACCACATTCCATCCGGACAGTAACGCATACGTATCCTTACTATCTCGACACAGGATTTGTAGAGACTCTAATAACTGAAGAGCACTGCGTAAGTGACCACTATTGGCATGTAGCTCATCTACAAGCTGACTAAACGGAGTAGACCGACTTTTTTGCAAAAGATCAAATAAACCTCGTTTTTTGCACGATAAAAGCACTGGAATTGCCAAATACCCATGAGAATAATGATGTAAGGTAGATAACATGAAATATACCTCGTTTCAGTAATGAATTTTCCAATCAGACTAGCCCATCACAAGATTTTGAAATTTCCCATTCAAAACTTTAACAGTTTCTTCCATTATTTTTACACCAATCTCATCTACATGGCGATTTTTCCAGCTCTCCAAGCTTGTTCCCCTTACCCAGTCATTAAACGCCCCTAACGCTGGCCCGCAATAAATCTGGTAATCTGCTTGTTGTTCCAAAATACCATCGATTGCTACATGAACAGAATGAGCTAGGTACCACTTAAAAATCATAGCCATTTTATACTTCTGATTTTTTTCTGCTTTATCTATTTCAACTGGGGAGGCGTTCTGCTTGCATTCCTCATAAACCTCCTCAAAACTACGTTTCAGGTATTTAACCTGAATGAGTTTTTTATCTTTTTCGCTCATTTCGTCAAGTGATTGGTATCGAGAATATAATTCAAACAGCCTGCTCGCTCTAGCAGGGAAAAACACTCCCTTTTTTACAACCTGAGCCTTCGCTCCTATTTCAAACCGTTCTTTTGCCGGTGCATATGCGGTATCTTGAATGTGTACCTGCTGTAGCAAGTCTTTAACAGCCTCGCTTGTGCCCGCTTCTACGGTACATTGATTAATAGAACCCGTTAAGATAAAATCCGCACCTAGAATAAAAGCTGCCGCCGCTGCCTCAGGAGTACCAATTCCTCCTGCTGCACCGATTCGGATTTTCTTAGGGTACTTATATTTTTTCATCATCTCATCACGTAGCTGTATCATAGCTGGCAATAAAACATAGGCTACTGCTCCATCTGTAGGCCCCCCTGAGTCAGCTACGATACACAAGTCATCTACCATAGGGATTTTATTGAGCAATTGAGCTTGTTCTCTGGTAATTTGATTTTCCCGAACCATTTTCTCGACGAGGTACTCTGGGGCAGGACGTAGAAATAGTTCAGCCACTTCTGCTCTTGATACCTTGCCGATGATTCGATTCGTGCTCATTACAGCTCCATCCGGGAGCATTTTGACTCCATGTGCACGATACTTTAGTAATGCTGGAGTAATGCTCATGTAAGCAGATGCTTCTATGACGTTGATACCGTATCGAATATATAATTCAACCAGTTGATCTTCTCTTTCTTGTTGATCTGGAGTGTGAAGAAGGTTCATTCCATACGCTTGTCCGCTCGTTAGTTCCTTTTGAATGTATTGAATCGATTCCTCGATTTGAGCCAGCCGTAAGCCTCCCGTACCGAAAAAGCCCATCATCCCAGCCTTCCCCAGTTTCACTACTACATCTTTAGAGGCGATTCCTTTATACATTCCACCAGCTACATAGGGGTACTTCAAATGATAATCCTGCATAAATTGCTTGCATCCAATAGCGGTAATCACATTAGCGTTTGGTTGTTGAATGAAGTGCTTTTCATCGCTATCGCTATTGGATTGCTGGAGAATAGTTGAATTTGTAGGCTGCTGATGCTCTGTTTCAAGAGGTAAGTAAATGGGAGTTGCTTCTGCTGTTATTTTTCGCATCAGTCCTGTTAACACGTTTCCTGGTCCAATTTCTTTGATTTCCATTCCTTCAAATCCCATTAACACTTGCACCGTCTCACACCAGCGGACTGACTCCGTTATTTGTCTGACCAAATTTATTTTCATATCGTTTTTTTGATAGTATCTTGCGTTGACGTTTGACAATACAGGGATGGTACATTCAGAAAGCGCGAATGAATCAATATAATTTTTATACTGCTCTCTTGCCTCTCCCATATATCTTGAATGAAAGGCTCCACTTACTCGTAACAGAATATACGTGATGCCTTCCGTTTCAAACACGAGCTTGGCCCGAGCAATATCTGATTGTAGTCCGGAAATGACAAACTGGCGAGGAGAATTAAAATTCGCAATATCAATGCTATCTAATTGATTTTGAAGCAAGATATGCTTTATCTGTTTCTCATCTATTCCTATAACCGCTGCCATCCCCCCTCCAACGGCTTGGCTCATTACTTCCCCTCTTTTTTTCACCAGCTTTAATCCCGTTATAAAATCAAAAGCTCCTGCTGCAAACAACGCATTATATTCACCTAAGCTGTGCCCCGCTAGGATATCTGGTTTTCTTCCCGTCTCGTTAACGGTATTCAAATACATCAGTGCGTTTACCGTATACAGCGCAGGCTGTGTGTACTCGGTCTGTTGTAATCTTCCTAATGGGTCTTCTAGACACAATTCTTTAATGGAGTATCCTAAAATCGAATCTGCCTGACTCGTGATTTCAGGGTATTGATCAAATAAATCTCCCCCCATTCCTTTTTTTTGCGATCCTTGTCCAGGAAATACAAAAGCAAGCATACTTTTATTCTCCTTTTTTACTGTAGTCCTACTTTTGCTAGCGTAGTTCGTTAGGATATAATCCAAATTTTGTAGCTCCGTTTTATATGGAGTGATAATGGGTAGCATTATTTGATTCTTTTTTAGATTGGACATCGATTTACACAAAGTAGATAGCGTTCCTGAAGGACCTACATCTATATAAATTCGATCATCATCGTCCTTTTGTAAGAAGGTGATCCCCTCTGTAAATTGAATGGGCTTTCGAATTACCTGCCAAAAATAATCCGTATTCCATTCGCTGAGCAAGCTGCCGGACACACTCGATATATAAGGGATTCTAGGATCAAGAAAAAGTTGCTTTTGTAAAAAAGCAACGTATTCATCTGATGCTGGATCAATGCTAGAAGAATGAAATCCATGAGTAACCGGTAATTTGCTACACATGATTCCATTTTTCTTCGCATGCTGTTCAATCATCGCCATATGTTCTTTTCTACCTGATACAATAAAATGATTCTCGTTATGAATAGAAACCAATTCGCTATTCTCGTACAACACCAGATCAGACAAGAAAAGGGACGGACGATCCAAAATAGCTAACATAGCCCCTTTATCACAATGCTTTTCTAGTAATTGTGCCTGCTTCACAACGGATTTGAGTGCCGTATCCACACTACATACACCTGCTGCTACCGATGCTGCAAATTCCCCCATACTCACACCAATAACAGCATCTGGGACCATTCCATTTTCTAATAAAACCATCGTAGTGGCATATTCCACCATAAAAATACACACATGCGTATGCAGCGTACGAGTAAAAGGCTCTGTCATGTTCCTATTGGTCCCATACAACTCACTCTGTACCGATATGCCAATCAGCTCGCGTGCTTTCGCATCTAATTCATTCATGTACGATCTAAAAATACGATTGTGCTCAAATAAGGCTTTTCCCATTTGATAATACTGCGAGCCTTGACCCGAATACATAAATACAAGCGATGGACTCATCTGGAAACACCTCAAGGTAGAATTGAATAAAGATTAGTCTTACCTACTCAATATTGTGCTGGTATCTCAATGTTTACATTGAGCCGTGTAGATTACGGTTAGCGGATTGGAGCACAATTTTATATTCGCTTAGCCACATATTTACTTGAATAAAGTACTCCATTAGCTTGAGTAACAATCCTTGACTAGAGTGCATTTTTCCCTGCAAGAGCGAGGAGTTCCCACCTACTACATGCATCACTTTCTTTTTATCCAATAAATCATGAAGAGGTGCATTCGGATTTGACATGATCTCTTGAAAAATAGACTGAACACCTGCGAAATAGACTGGGTCTTGGGTAGATGGATAAGCGCTCTTTCTACGAAGTCGTACTTCTTCTGGTATCGAACCTAGGAAGGCTTGACGAAGTATACCTTTCTCGATGTTCCCCACGGTCTTCAGCTCAAATGGAATATTAAATGCATACTCCACTAAACGGTAATCGCAAAAGGGAACACGTACCTCAAAGCCCGCATACATACTTGCCCGATCCTTGCGCTCCAATAAACCGACTAAAAATCGAGTGATGAATAAGTATGACATTCTGCGTTGATGCATCTGTGTTATTGTTTCATTTTCAAGCAGTGGTACTTCCTTCGTCGCTTCAGCGTATCTCATCGCTGCATAATGATTTGGTTGAATGCCCTCTATCACATCCTGCTGTAATAAAGAGGCAAATTTATCCCATGTGTTTAACAGCCATGGATACATACGAGAATTCAAATATTCTTCTTGGTGGAACCATGGATACCCGCTAAATATTTCGTCTGCCGACTCACCTGAAATAGCTACCGTAGCATCCTTCTTCATCTCCTTACATAATAAGTGTAAGGATGTTTCCATATCGCCATAGCCGGGTAGATCGCGCATACGCATGGGAATAAGTAAATTTTTGAGCAATTCTTCAGAGGTAAGCGTTATAAAATGGTGCTTCGTTCCCACATACTCAGACAGCATTTTTGCATACGGTGCATCTAAACTAGGACGAGCTTTATCCGCTACAAAATCCTGATCACTTCCTACAAAGTCAACTGAGTATGTAGATAGCTGCTGACCTTTATCAAAAAATTGACGTCCCGCAATCGAAACTAAGCCGCTTGAATCCAATCCACCTGAAAGCATGGATACAACCGGAACATCAGCAATTAATTGGCGCTTAACTGTATCTTCTAGCAAATATCTGATATGATCAGCAGTTTCTGCTGCCGTTTCAGTATGCAACTTACTCTGGAGCTGCCAATATTGGGTCTCTCTTGTTCTTTCCTTTGTAAAGGTTATGGAATGAGCGGGCTTTACTTCGAAAATATTTGAAAAAATCCCATTGCCAGGCGTACGTATGCCACCAAGAGCAATTAATTCAGCTAATCCTTGAACATCAACTTCGCGTTTCACTTCTGGGTGAGCCAGAATTGCCTTTATTTCAGATCCAAATAAAATGGAGCTTCCTTGTTGATAATAAAACAAGGGCTTGACGCCTAAATGATCTCGTGCTAAAAACAGACTCTGCTTCACCTGATCCCAAATCGCAAAGGCAAAAATACCATTCAAATGTTTGACACAATCTTCTGACCATTCCATGTAAGCATGTAGCAATACTTCCGTGTCAGAATTGGTTTTAAATCGATGTCCTCGTTCAATTAATTCACGACGTAGTTCTAGATAATTATAAATCTCCCCATTATAAGTCATAGCATATAAAGGCTCAGACTCGTGATAGATAAAGGGTTGAACCCCGCCCTCAGGGTCAATCACTATTAAACGCCGATGTGCTAATGCTGCGTGTTCCGTGATCCAACATCCTTCAGCATCCGGTCCCCGATGACGAATAGAATCAGACATCTGCTGTAAAATATGCTTTTGATGCAACAAGTTATGTTCCCAATCGATCCAGCCTGTTATCCCGCACATATCAAGGACTCCTCTTTATCTTTTTTTCGACTGAATATAAGTCACTACCGTATGAATTGTCCGTACTAATTCTGAACTAAGCTCATCATCTTCTATTTGAATATCAAATCGCTTTTCGATCGTTACTAGCAATTCCATAATAACAATGGAATCTAAATTATATTGTTTGATAATATCTAGGTCGTTTGAAATACTAGCGGGATCAACTTCCTGACCATAATGTGATTTTATAATCTCCGCCAGATCATTTTTAATGACTAGACCGTAGTCTGCTGAATTTGTAGTTCCCACGTTGGTTCGCCCCTTTTTCTTAAGCTATCTCACTTCTTTTCGACGTACCTTGCCTGCCGCCGTTTTAGGTAAATCATCTCGAAATTCAATTCGTCTTGGTACTTTGAAATCAGATAGTTTTGCACGACAATATTCGAGTAACTCTGCTTCCGTAATGTGATTTTTAACTACTACATAGGCTACCGCCATTTCCCCACGGATAGGGTCATGTTCGCCAACCACTACTGAATCTTCTATTGCTGGATGCTGACTTAGTACCTCCTCAATTTCATACGGATTCACTTTTTTACCATTCACATTTATTGTAATATTCAGACGACCAACCAGATGAAGTTCATTCTCTTTACTTAAATAGGCCAAATCCCCAGTTCTCCACCATCCATCCTCTACTACATAACCACTATCATCCACCTCTTCCTTACGCAAGTATCCCTTAGCAAGCGAATCGCTTTTGATGAGTACTTCATAAACCGTCTTTCCATCAAATTCAAATGGACTCGTCTCATCAAGCATTACATCTACGCCATCAACAGGAACACCTACGTTAGTAGCTTCGCCGATAGATTGAGGATTGCGTTGAATGGAAACAACCCCTGCTTCTGAAGACCCATATATGTTTTGGATTGATAGGTTCAATTTTTCCTTACAGGTCAACATCAGGTCATCTTGCAATGGAGAAGTTGCTGATAAAGCAATCCTAATCTGATCTAGCGGCTTATGAACATGCTCTACCAGCATTTTATAATGGGCAGGTACAGCCATTAGTATATTACATGCCTGCTTGTCTATTTTCTTTTCCAAGCTAGATGGTAAAACATACGCGCCAGTAAACGATACCGATGCTCCACATAAGAAAGGAACAAAGCATCCACAAATTGTGCCATAAATATGATAGGTGGGTGTTGCACATAAGATACGATCTTCAGGGACAATTCCAAGAGCCTCACCTATTCGTTTTCCATCAAGCATAAAGCTTTCCATTTTTTTAACCACTGCTGACGGTATCTTGGTTGAGCCGGACGTTAGAAACACCAGATGGCTCTGATTTACCTCTGGCTTTAAGTATTCGTTCCAACACGCTGCATGCTCGCCTATATTCCCAATTAAAAAAACATGTTCAAAACAGGAAAGCTCGTACCATTCATTGTATCCAAGTGAATCTATTGCCTTACTATTTATTTCACGCAGTACATAATCTGTTTGATACATTGTCATGATCTTCTGCATTTCCTCTTCTTTTAAATGAGGATCAACTAACATGACCGAAATTTCCAGATGACTAGCGGCTATGATCGCTGCCCAGATAACTTCACTTTTTTGGAGAACAATGGCTAGAGGCGTCACTTTATCCAAGCCAAATTTTTGAAAATTCCGAATCAGATGATCTACTTCACTTACCATAGCCTGATTAGGTATCTCTTCTGTCTCTTTGATAATGGCTATTGCATGAGGGTTATGCTCGTTTCGTTGCTTCAAATGTTGATAAATCATGAAATCACCAGCTTTCGCTTCTAAATACCTATTCATCTAATGCAACTGAGTGTTAACAGCCCTCAGCCTTAATGTTTTTCAGCCTTGTTCATATCTGTTTTATTCCGTTGATAAAATGTTAATTTTTACTTCATTTGCTAGTCGCAAACTAAAGTTACCACAAAATGTCATGTTAGTAAATATAAATAAGATCATGTCACGAAAGCTTAATATTTCACTATATGTCAGTAACAAATCCACCTGATTTCTGATGAATGTATATCACTATACCATCGAATATGAACCCTCATTCGAAAACCGTCTCTCATGTGACTTCCCCACTGCTAGCCACTGCTGAACCTCTCCTAAAATCCATCCATTCGAAGTAATTCGAAAAACTTTGACAGGATAACAGGGTATTATTCCGACATCCCACTTTATATGTGGAAAACGAAGTAGAAAAAAGCAGAATTACCAATTCACTCGACATTTTCTTATTTTGGCGCTTTGATCTGCTGATCACATTGTAAAAAGAAGGCTCTGTTTGTTTATTTACTTTTTTAGAATCATAATAAAAATTAACGCAAACCACATTAGAAACCGCGAATCTCCATCAGCAATATGCTTATGTAACGGTGTAATCATCGAATGAAATCGAGTGTTTTCAGGATGCAGACGACATCGTATCATGTTTTTATTTTTTAACTTTTTTATCTTAGATGAATGTTATACAAAATAATGATATTACTAGTGAGCATCTGTAGAATTATGTCTGAAAGAAACCGGACGACGACTGTCGAAGGCTGTAAAACGTTTCTAATTACCGAATAAGTCCTTTTCCTTTGATACGCTAGATATAGTAAGGGTAAGAAAAAGATGAGAGGAGAAAAATTCGATGGAACCAAAACAGCTAAAAATACGGACAAATGTCCCTGAGCCCTTAGAGGATGAAATCGAGCTACAAAACGTAATTAATCAATTAAAAAATGAGTTGGTTCAATTAGTATCAGAAAAGGGTAGCTTTTTAGATCACTCGGTTATTCACCTAAGTCAGACTTTGGATACCTACATCTTGCAGATGCAAAAAAGAAAAATTCACTCAACCTCATTTTTCTCACCCAGCCTCCTTTGGCAATACGCCTAACAGCCAAAACTCAATTCATTAGAAACTCAATCTCGCTGCCCATGATAAATGGAGGAAAAACATGAACAAACAGACAAAACCCTGACGAAGTGCTCCCCATTTGGCGTTTATCTCCAAATAAGCATTTCGTCTTTTATTTGTTGGATCAAAAAATTACAAAAAAAAAGCAAGAGCCTACGCCCTTGCCTCGTACCTTTTTTAGTTTTAGTTCTCGTTCTCACAGCGCTTCTTCATGCTTATGCAACTTGCAAATGCTTACCTATTTTCTATAACCTGTCACGTTATTTGCATCCATCCATTGCTTTTTCATTTGCATTAAATAAGCTAAGTCGGGATCTTCCCAGCCTTGTATAAGCATTAGAACACTTTGAACGGCATGCAGATCATTATACGTCAGGAATGGATAATCTTTAAGTCCCATCGTACCATCAGGCATATATGCATAATGTAAGTTAGAATTTGGCATCACCCAAGCATCCCGCGTTAATTTAATTCCCCACAGCATTTTATCTGCAAGCTCTTTGAATCGCTCGTCTTTTGTTTGCATGTATAACTCATACAGATAATTCATCTCCTGTAATTGATGGTTCAAGGAGCTATGAGTTAATTTATGTGGCTTTTCATGGGAATAATCACTTACCAATATCCCTACTTGACCATTTCTTTCAATTAGAAAATGATTTTGCTGGCTATGCTGTAAGAGAAACTCCGCATACCGCATACTTGCTTGTAATAATCGTTCATCATGATAAGATTGATACGCTTTCAATAACAAATAGGCAATATCCGTATTAAATCGTGTATCATAAAACCCAGCATCTACTTGGTAATCATTCCATAACCATGTTGATTTAGGAGCTGATGGCCAAAATCCTTGTGCATTTTGATTTGGCAAAATAGTGTGAAGCATCATCCAGCCAAGATCATGCGCTGCCCTACTTCCTCGCGTAATCACAAAAGAAGTAGCAAAATAGTTATCGGGATTGCGCCAGAAATAATTGGGACCTGTTGGAACATATGTAGTGGGTGTTCGATCGTAGAAACCATCCCAGCTCCAGCGTAACCGATCTTCAAAATCAATACTTTTCCAGATAAGCTCCATATTTAGTGCATCCCAGTCAATTAATGGTTGAAACGATTCTAATGCCCACACTTCTCCAAACATATGAGATTCCACTGGCATTTCAATACTCACGTTAAAACCACCATATGTCTTTTTCGCAATCATTTTAATTTGATTCATATTTTTAGGTACAATCTCAATTGAATTATGTGTCCGTGGTATATAAATATGTGGTTTACTTAAAATGATCGAATACTGATCTGTCTTGATATACCCGGTATGTACAGGTAAGTTTCCCTGTAAAGATGCTTTCGTCCATTTCGTTTTGGCCCCATTACTTGTAAGATAGCGGAATTCCCCTTGCGTACCGGGAATAAACAGGGAAATTTTTTGCTTGATTTGCTTTACGCCTGGTTTAGATTGTATCCGTTCGATCCAATAACGATCCTGATTAGAGAACATTATTTGTTTTTTCTGTAAATTATATTGAGTTGTACGCTGTTCTGAGTAAGTTTCTTGTAAGCCTTGGTGTGTGTCTCCCCCTTGTACATTAGGGTAAGGAGTAAGACATGTAAGTAGTAGCATACCCGAAAGCGCCTGTATCCATTTTTTCTTTGTCAACAAACGTTCACCTCAATCTCCCCTTGAATTAGAACCATGTGTCTGTTTCTTTTGAGTTAAATTAAGCGTTATCCATCCTACTTGATCCAAGCAATCCCTCATTTATTAGTGATATGTTCGGTTCTCCTATATACTAGACGCTACAAATTAGACTTTGTTATTCTACTTTTCAAAAATATAACTTTATTCTTACTGATTTTATATATACCTATATGATAAATAGGACTTTTTCCCTAAATATTCTCGTAAAAACAAAATATCCCTGAATGACTCAGTTCTAATCGCACCATTTACTTTATACACATTTTGGTTAGAATATAACCAGCAGCTTCAATAAACATGAATAAATCATGCATAGCACACTATATTATTGTAAGTAACTTCGATTTATGTTACAGTTATGCTACTTCATTTAATGATTGGAGAGATTTCCCTATGAATACTGCTACATTCGAAACACTTGTTGAGGTTATGAAAGCACGTCATAGTGTACGCAAATACGAGACTGGAGTAGAAATTCCTCGTTCCGAGCTTGATGAAATTTTGGAACTAGCTGCATCTGCTCCTTCCTCTTGGAACCTGCAACATTGGCGTTTCCTAGTAGTTACAAATCAAGAGAAAAAAGAGAAGCTGCTCCCACTTGCTTACAATCAGCAACAAGTCGTAGATGCATCTGCGGTAATTATCGTTCTAGGTGATGTTAAAGCAAATCTAGCTGTACGCGATATCTACGGAAAAGCTTTAGAAGAAGGTCTAATTAACCAGCAAGTGTTTGATATCATGGTAAATCAAGTAGAAGGTGCTTATGCAAGCAATTCTGAAATTGGCATGAAGGAAGCTATTTTGAATGCCTCTCTTGCTTCCATGCAATTAATGCTTGCAGCAAAAGCAAAAGGCTATGATACGTGCCCAATGGGTGGAATTGATCGTGATGGTATTGTGAAGGAATGCAATATTCCGGATCGTTATTACCCGGTCATGATGCTAACATTGGGAAAAGCAAGTACTCCTGCACATGCTACTGGTCGCTTGCCTCTTAGTGATCTCGTCATCAATGAGAGCTTTTAAGCTATAGAAATAAAACAAAGGCTTGGTGAGAGCAACTCCTCTTACCAAGCTTTTTTTATTGTGTAAAAACTAGCACGAGCTTTACTCGCATTTTACTAGGTAAACGCTATTTGACATACGAAGATTGATCTTAGCCAACCTCTTCCTTTATGTAAGAAAAAGGGCTGTCGTCATGATAACAACAACCCTTTTCTATTCCCAGTAAGGATATTTTTAAAAGATACTTATCCTTTGTACTCAACAAGGTAGTAGTTTTTCTTCCCGCGGCGAATTACCAGGTACTGACCGCCTAGAAGCTCAATATCGGCCAGCTTGGTTTCTAAATCAGTGAAACGAACATCATTTACTGTAATAGCATTGTTGTTCAGATATTCGCGGGATTCACGTTTTGATTTAGCTGCACCTACTTGAACTAGTACATCTACCATTGTTAGCTCTCCATCCTCTAGAGTAGTAGATGGCACATCGCTGAAGCTATCAGCAATTTCAGATGGTGTTAGTTCTTTTAGTCCCCCATTAAACAGAGCAACAGAAATTTCTTCGGCACGTTTCATTGCTGCTTCCCCATGAACCAGACTTGTTACTTCACGAGCTAGAGTACGTTGCGCTTCCCGTTTTTCCGGTTCAGTTGCTACTGCATTTTCTAATGCATTCAACTCTTCCATGCTTAAGAACGTAAAGTATTTTAAGAACTTCACAACATCACGATCATCCGTGTTTAACCAGAACTGATAGAATTTATATGGAGAGGTTTTGCTAGCATCTAACCATACTGCTCCACCCGCTGTTTTACCAAACTTTGTACCATCACTTTTAAGAACCAATGGTAGCGTCAAGCCAAATACTTTTTTCGCTTCCGTCTGATTTTCATTATCTTGGTTCGCACGTCGAATGAATTCTGTACCAGCAGTGATATTTCCCCACTGGTCACTACCACCCATTTGCAATTCACAGTTATGGGTTTGGTTTAATTTCCAGAAATCGTATGCCTGCATAATCATATAGCTAAACTCAGTGAAAGAGATTCCGTTTTCCAAACGAGCACTTACAGAATCCTTAGCGAGCATATAGTTAATCGAAAAATGTTTTCCAATATCACGAAGGAATTCAATTAGGGTTAGCTGCCCTAGCCAATCATAGTTATTAGCCATGATCGCTGGATTACCCTCACGATCAAAATCTAAAAAACGCTCCAATTGGTTTTTTAGCTTGTCGGAATAGCCTTTTACAACATCTGCTGTGTTTAATGAACGCTCTGTAGAACGACCGCTTGGATCGCCAATCATACCTGTCCCCCCACCTACTAGGGCGATTGGCTGATGACCTGCCTGCTGAAAGCGGCGTAAGGTTAGAATGGGAAGAAGGTGCCCAATATGTAAGCTATCAGCAGTTGGGTCAAAGCCCGTATACAGTGTGAGCTTACCTTGTTGAAGACGCTTTGTTAGTTCTTCTTTATCTGTTGTTTGGTAGATCAGCCCTCTGCTTTCTAGCTCTTGAATAATATCCATTGCTACCTAATTCTCCTTTGCAATAATTTGTGTAATTTGTATATCATAGCATAAGTTCGCACATAATTTTATATTGTACCAAAAAAAATATTTACAAGCGATAAAGACGAAAATAAATATGTTTCATTATAGCTCATGCAAGATACAAGCTTTTACCTATTTTTTGATTAAATAGCGATTAACAGGCCTGCCAACTCCACCATATTGAACATCACGCTCCACCATCTGTGTACGTTCCAAGTATTCGAGATAACGCCTAGCTGTAACTCGGGCAAGCCCCACATGCTCAGCTACCTCCTCAGCCGACATGGACTGCTTTTGTTCAACCATGAATTGTTTGATTTGATGCATGGTGATCGAATTTAAGCCTTTTGGTAATTCCTGCTGCTGATGCTCTTGTTTAGCGGGTTGCCCAAATAAGAGAGAATCTAGTTCGGATTGTGACATTGTGGATTGTTCGCCTGTCTGCTTCGCATATTTACTGAAATTATCAAGTGCTTGCTTTATTCGTTCAAATTTAAACGGTTTCATAATATAATCAAAAGCTCCGTGACGCATCATGGTTTGGATAGTCTCCATGTCTTTAGCGGCAGTAATTACGATTATCTCTACTGGATTATCGCCACTACGCAATTGTTTTAGTGTCTCAATACCATTTTGGGAGGGCATGAAAATATCCATGATGGCCAAATCCGGCTGTAGCTCTTGAATCATAGAAAGTCCTTCCAATCCATTAGAAGCCACTCCTATTACCGTAAATCCTTCCACCTGTTGGATAAACAAGCGATGCAATTCCTGGACCATCGGATCGTCCTCGATAATAACGACACGAAACATACTCATTTCTCTCCTTTCATGGGAAGCTGAATGAAAAAGGTAGTTCCATATCCCGGTTCAGAGTCAACCGAAATTTCCCCACGTCCTTTTGTCACAAGCGTTTTTACCAAATATAGTCCTAATCCCTGATTATGCTCGTATTTGGTTGTAAAACCTCTCTCAAACACGCGTGCTTCGGTACTGGCATCCATTCCAGTTCCATTGTCTTCTACCATTAATGATAAGCTTTCCTCGTCTTGGTGTATGCTGATAAATAAGTGCTTGTCTTCCCTCTTTGACATGGTTAAAGCGTCAAAAGCATTTTCAACTAGATTACCAATGATTAGCACAAAATCATGGTGATCCATCCTATTTGGAAATGCATAGAATCTACTTTTCCGGTCGATTTCCACCTGTATGCCCAGTTCTTTGCCTCGACCCACTTTACTGAGTAATAAACCTGAAAGATTATCGTCATAAATATTTTCAGTCAGGAAACTGCTTAGCTCCTCATGTTTTTCGGAAACATCAAAAACGTACTGCAAGGCTTTCTCAGCTTGATTTAATTGGAGTAAGCCTGCGATGGTATGCATTTTATTGCGATGCTCATGGTTTTGTACCCGCAGTGCTTCTACAAACGCTTTCACTCCCGTTAATTCCTCAGCAATTTTGGCAAATTCTGTGCGATCCTGAAAGATTGCAAGTGCCCCTACTGTTTTATTATTTACCTTAATCGGGACACGATTGGACCAAATGACGGCATGCTGCATTTGCAATTCCTGATTATAGATAGGTTGATCTAAGCGTAAAATTTCCGGCAGTCTGGAATCGGGGATTACATCATTAATTTTTTTACCGATCACATCACCTGAAACACGAAAGATTCGCTTGGCGTGCTCATTAAAAATCGTAATCGTTAAAGCGTTATCAATCGCAATCACACCTTCATGCATAGCTTGAAAGGTTGCAGTGCGTTCAATTAGTAACCGGGCAATTTCCTGGGGTTCTAGATTTAACAGTTGCTTTTTCATATGCCGAGCTAACTGCCATGAGCCTATTACGCCAAACAAGAGAGATAGAAACAACGTGATGGTGATGCTCTCTTTTTGATTCGCCAGCATTTCATATAAAGTAGGCAGCATATGTCCTGTCATCACTACCCCAATCTGACGGTGCTCCGCATTCATAACAGGTACGTAAGCCCGTAAAGCCACCCCAAGTTCCCCTTTTACCTTATGCACGAAGGTGTGTTCCGCAAAGGCTGGCCCGGCTTCTTTCCCGGTAAAGGCTGTGCCAATTCTCTCTTCCATTACATCCGATAAACGAATTCGATTCATCGACAATACAACAATATAGCTCACATCATTTACAATTTGGATGCGTTTCGTTGTTGATTGAATCGACTTCCAGCCATCTGGTTTTACGATATTTTCTGCTATCGCAGGTATTTCAGCAACGGTACGCGCAGTAACCAACAACCGCTGTCCTAACTCTGACTCTATCTCCATTGACATTTTTCCGATAATAATAATTCCCCCAATCAAGAGAGAAAATAGTACAATACCAAAGGAGAGAATCGTAATTTTCCAATGAAGTTGTAGGTTTTTGAGCAGAATCTTCACAATCCTTCCGCTATCATCTTTATTGTTTCTATTTTGAAATAGATTGACGGATTCTTCAACTAAGAAAGCAGGTGAATTGTTTGAAATCAGTTGTCGGTATTTTTTCCTTTATCCTAATCGGGCTTTTAACGGCTTTGTTCATTGGTTTTCGTACAGAATTAATTCCTGGAATAAAACCTCTTGACGAGGAACAAAGCGGACTAAAGCATCGAGTTATCATAAAATTTAGTCATGTAGTAGCAGAAAATACTCCGAAGGGCTTAGCCGCTGAGAAATTTGCTCAATTAGTCAAAGAGAAAACAAACGATCAGGTTGAGGTCCAAGTATTCCCAAATGGTATTCTCTACTCAGACAAGGATGAATTTGAAGCTTTAGCCAAGGGTGACATTCAGATGATCGCCCCGGCTTTTTCTAATCTGTCTAATGTGATACCGCAGTGGCTTGCACTA
The DNA here is from genome assembly GCF_010748895.1 of Brevibacillus sp. 7WMA2. Lineage (NCBI taxonomy): Bacteria > Bacillati > Bacillota > Bacilli > Caryophanales > Paenibacillaceae > Brevibacillus > Brevibacillus sp. 7WMA2. The sequence goes on along the minus strand of NZ_CP048799.1, from coordinate 690,671 downwards.
GATTTGCCGTTTGCTTATCCCGATCAGGATTCCATTCATCAAGTCTTTGATGGTGAGATTGGTCGTCTCCTGTTTCAAACACTAGAGCAAAAAAACATGCATGGCTTGGCCTTTTGGAGTAATGGCTTTAAACAGGTAAGCAGCAATCAGCATCCCTTGCTTCGCCCTGCTGATTTTACTGGACATACCTTTCGCATTTTACCCAGTAAAGTCCTTGAAAGCCAATTTAAGCTGTTAGGGGCTAATACCGTAGTCATGCCCTTCACAGAGGTCTATCGTAATATTGAATCGGGTTACGTCAATGGACAAGAAAATACGATTTCGAACATTTTCACGAAGCATCTGGACCAAGTACAGCCTTATATCACTATCAGTAACCATGGATATTTGGGTTATGCAGTCATTGTAAATAAAGACTTTTGGGAAGAGCTTGAACCACAAACCCGAGATGTGTTAACAGAAGCTTTAGCAGAAACAACTGCGTGGAACAGGCAGCGAGCAATTGAAATGAACAGACAGCAATTAGCTTTATTACGCCGAAAAAAGGATGTTTATATTCAAACGCTGACACCTGCACAAAAAGAAGCTTGGATTGCTACACTCCAGCCCATATACAAGCAATTTGAACCATTCATCGGTAAGGAACTCATGCAAAAGATAGTTGACTTGAAGGCAAAAAAATAAGAGCTTATTACTTATAGCCGCAAGGGAGAAAATACGCCATATTATCTGTGATAGGCCCGCCTAACCGATAGCCAAAGGCAGAGGCCTGACCATTGATAAGAAAGCTTCCAACCATGAGGTGTCCCTTGACGATTTTTTCAACGGTCTGGACATAAGTAGTTGGAAGCGGTACATATTTCTGATAAACAGATAAAAAGTCGGCATATGATTTGTTACTATCTTCATGGAGAATGGCATCATCCTTCATAATCTGCACGGTATCCCCCTCTCTTCCAAAGGCAGGCTTTTGTACATAAGCTACTCCTTGTTCTCGGAAAAGATCAGGCTCTAAATAAGTGGGTAAAAAGTGTTCGGCAATCCATGCGTGTTCCTCAGTTGAATAAAAAGGATGCTGCTCCTCATGCAGGCCCCAAATAACAGCCTGGATCGCTTTGCTTTGCAACAAAAATGCTGAGATTGGGTTAAGTATAGCCAGCTTACGAAGAGCTACTAATTCAAGGAGCATCTCACCCACGGCTTCTTTGGTAATCGGATCATAATCAGCTAGCATTTGCTCAATGGGGTATGTTTGACGGTATAAAAGATCAATGCGTTGGCCGTCAGCATCATATAACCCCTTTCCCTCGACGATTTGTAGTTCATGAAGAGGTATATAGCGGCTAGGTAACGGTGTCATTTCACGTAAATACTCTGCTGTATATCGATCTTCCGGGTTATCAGCATGCGAGGTAAATGCGATATGCGGCGTCTCTACATGGCTTGGCACCATGTCCTCAAGGCTCATAAAAATCGCAGCTTGAACAGCCTCCTTGAGCCTTTTTTCCTCCCCTTCATTCGGGTTTTTATAACCAAATTCCTTACAAATCCGCTCATTTACAAAGAATAATTCCTTCAAAAATGTGGGCGTGTCACTATTGATTTCGAGGACTACATATCGTTTATCGACCTGCACGAGGTCTAACCTTGCAATAACACTCTCTACATTGATGTGGTGAATACGCAAAAAACGCAAGGAACTAGCAGGAAAGCCTAACGAAAGCAGTAGATCATCATCTAGCTGACGCATTAACTCTGCTGTTTTAAAGAATAAATGCCCTACCCGATTAGTCGTTTTTCGAATGGTAGAGGCTTCTTGCTCTGTCACCAGATGCATGTCGTATAAGCTATACTCCTGACCATATAAATCTGCCCAATATTGTGGGATCTGCTGATAAAATTGCTTTCTTTTCTCTTTATGATTCATGAAGGAGAGTCGCATCCTTTTCTATCGTAAGAGCGTATGTCATAATCAATCTATCAGATGAAAGGGTGATTTATATCCATACGTGTACGTGTTATATCAAACAAAAGGAAGATGAATTCACGGCCTTTGCCGAATACCATTCTACAGAAATCGGAGAGGATGGTATTTTAGCTCGTCACTTATGCCATTATCTCGTTAAAGATGGAAAGCAATATCAGCTTCTTTCAAATGAGATGGAGGAAAATAGAGAAATCCTCATTTATGAATACCAAGGAAGTGCAGAATACTTTCACGACGAGCTATTTAACAAGAATAAAGGGGTTCTCATTGAGTTTCGGAGACTGCTAGCCGCTGGCGATACAGAGCTTCTAAGCCACATAACCGTCCGTCATCATATGGATGTGGTCCGTTATTTGTTGAAGGATTATATCCATATCCCAGAGCTAGGACATTTCGAGGTGGATTCTACCGAACTTGATGAAGATCGCGGTGTCTACGTCATTTATGTGGTGTAGCATTTCGAGCATTTTACGCTTTCCCGTATGAATTTTTTATTCTGGGAAATTCATCACCCGGGAAAGCGCAAAAGCTGATTCGCTTCGACAACTTTTTTCGTATCAGCCTAATAGGTCAAGCATTGCCCTACTATCCAGCCAATTGATAACGATAGCATCATTAAAAGGATTCCGACAGCCGTATTATTCTTTTCTATTGCTTCCCGAATGCTAAATCGAATCGTAATGAGTTCAGCTAGATAAGAGAAAATGATTTGAGCTACGATTCCAACTCCGCTCCAAATCACCATATCCACCAAGGAGACGGAATTGGCCACAGCGGAACCGAGTACATACGCAAGACCAAGCATTTTTCCACCTAGGGTCAATGCCGCTGCCTGATTATTATTTGCAATTAATTGAAACTCTTTTACTCTTGTAGTACTGACAACAAATAAAATGAATCCAATTAGCATCATGGCAAAAGCTGTGCCAGCATAGCTTAAAAAATTTATGACTAAAGACATGAATGCATCACTCCTGTATGTTATATCCTTATTGCTTGCTCTAAGGAACACTCTTTTGGACTAGCTTCAGCCACCCGAAGAATGAGACCCGCTACCAAATCCGCTTCGAGATGAGCTTTTAAAGCTGGAGCTATTCCTGTAGCTTTTATATGAGCTGCTCTCATAGAGCTGGTTTTTATTACTGTAATAGGAGCCTGCATGATAGTAGCTACCATGATAAGACGAACTCCTATCTGAACACTTGTATACATCGTCATCCCCGTCATAATCCCACGAGCCACAATTACGATCCTCTGGTAACGATGGCCCAGACTCTGAGGAGGAACATCCTGCTATGCCCATCGACACGAGCGCGATGGCTGCTACCTTAGAAACCACTTTTTTTGTTTGATTCATGGTGATCCTCCTAATCCTTCCTTTTCCAGCTTTATTGGTGTCCTATCTATCGCCCTTTTCGATAAAAACTTCCTCCAAACCTCTTTTGGTACTACTAGCTGAGCTTTTGTTTCCAAATCCGTTACTTTCTGCGAAGGAAGAAGAATGGTTCGACAGCTCGAACCTTTTCTATACATATGATCATTTGATGGTTACATGCTGCCACTTTTTGCTTACCTGAACATCGCCTCTATACAACAGTTGATTATAATGGGAGGAGTTGCTGTCTGTACAGCCATAAACTTCCATATTATATATAAATTTATAATGTTTAAAATCTAACTCTCCTGAATAACACATTTCCCCTTCCATTGGCTCTGTGCCGATTGTTCCTTTTAAAGCGGCTCGTGTTACAGTAACAGCAGCATTTTCTAAAAGAATCACTTTTTGGTCTAACATTTTAATATCGGTAAAATTCAATAATCCAGAGCGATGAGCCTCGAGGTCAGCTTACTAACCCATTATGGTTTACTTATCGTCGAAACAACTTGATTTGTTCATGACCAAAAAAACCAAAAAGAACAATAAGACCATATTCTTTTATAACTTCCCAAAAGCTTTTACAATAAATTCAGATAAATAAAAGCGCTTACAAACAAAGGAAGTGAACTATCCATGAAAATATTGAAAAATTTAACGTTCCAGGTTATTACGGGTGTAATTTTAGGTATTATAGTTGGTTTTATCTTCCCCGAATTTGGAGCGAAACTAAAAGTCCTAGCAGACGTCTTTATTAAAATGATCAAGATGGTTATTCCACCCATTGTATTTTTCACAATCGTTCATGGTATTGCTGGTATGGGAGACATGAAAAAGGTAGGCAGAATAGGCGGAAAGGCCTTGCTCTACTTTGAAATTGTAACAACACTAGCACTTACGATCGGAATTTTTGTCGTTAACATCATAAAGCCAGGCGTGGGCATTGATACATCAAAAGCTGCTAGCACAGATATTTCAAAATACACCTCATCTGCAACGGAAAGTGGTAGCTTTTTAGACTTCCTTATTAATATTGTTCCAGACAATGTAGTAGGTGCTATGGCAAAAGGCGAATTACTTCCTATTTTATTCTTTGCGGTTCTGTTCGGCATTTCATTAACGGCAATGGGGTCGCAGGCGAAGCCCGTTCTACAGTTATTCGAGAAGCTGGCACAAGGATTCTTCGGCGTTGTTAACATGATCATGCGCCTCTCTCCAATCGCAGCATTTGGAGCAATGGCCTACACAATCGGTAATTTTGGTATCAAATCTTTGATTAACCTAGGCCTTCTGATGAGCTCTGTTTACCTAACTATGTGCTGTTTTATCATCGTAGTATTAGGTCTTATCGCAAAAGCCTACAAATTTAATATCTTCTCCTTTATCCGTTATATTAAGGAAGAAATTTTATTGGTTGTTGGTACCTCTTCTTCAGAATCTGCCCTACCCGGCATGATGCGCAAGCTTGAAGCGTATGGTTGCTCCAAATCCGTAGTAGGTCTAGTGGTCCCAACCGGGTATTCCTTTAACCTTGACGGAACCTCCATATACCTGTCAATGGGAGCCATCTTCATTGCGCAAGCTTATGGTATCGACCTTACAATCTGGCAGGAAATTACTCTATTGGCTGTGCTGATGCTCACTTCAAAAGGTGCTGCCGGTGTTACAGGCTCTGGTTTAATTACACTTGCTGCCACTCTAGCTGCTTTTCCTATGATTCCAGTTGAAGGAATCGCATTATTAATAGGTGTAGACCGGTTCATGTCTGAAGCGCGGGCTGTCACTAATTTAATTGGTAACGGTGTTGCTACTGTAGTGGTTTCCAAATCGGAGAAAGAATTCCATCCTACGATGGCTTCTCATTCAGATTCTACTATCGCCTCGTAATTCAATTGTTAAAAGCCCAAGAGTCAACCTATCTCTTCTATCGAAAAAGCGTTCTCTCCTCCTCTACAGGATCACGAACGCTTTTTTCGATGGATAACTATTATACTCCAAACAGCCGTGACAAGTAGGGATTTAGAAATAATCCATTCGGGTCCAGCTCTTTGCGAATTGCGATAAACTGACTCCACATGGGTAATCTCTCTTGTAAATCAGTAGCTGTTAATTCATGCAACTTCCCCCAATGCGGCCTCCCATCATATTTGAGAAAAATACGCTCCATTTCCTGAAAATACGCCTTATAGGGCATTCCTTTATACATATGCACCGCAATATACGCAGAATCTCGCTTGTAAGCCGGGCTAAGCCAGATTTCATCTCCTTTCACATACCTACATTCAATCGGAAAGTGGACAGCAAAACGATGCTTTTGTATGCATTCTCTGATCTCTTGAACTACCTCTTGCATTTTATCAGCAGGCACACTATACTCCATCTCACTAAATCGAACCCAGCGTGGAGTAGCAAACAATTTATGACTAGCCCCCACCTCCTCCATATCAGGAACAGCTCTTGCGGAAAGTTTACTTACGGGTGCACACAACTGAGGAAATAAACGACATCCCTCTGATAAAAGCCAGAATAGACCATTTTCTATACCTATTTTTTTAAACTGATTCCAAGCACTATTTCTAGTAGCCGGCTCTTGAGTAATTTGCATGAATTTTGCTTGTACCATATCTGTATACACAAACCAGTAAAATTCGAAATGACGATGACGATCAGTAAAGCTGGTCAAATTTTTTAAACAGTCGTTTAAATTCATCCGTCTGCTCTTATAATAAATGTTGTACGTAGGAAGCACACGTATCTTCACTTTGACAATGATCCCGAGTGCGCCAAGAGAGATTTGCAATGCACGAAAAAGTTCAGGATGAGAGCTTTCGGAGCATTCCAACAAATCACCCTGAGCGGTTACTACAGTTAAACCAACTACTTGTGTGGAAACACTTCCGAACCGAATCCCCGTACCATGTGTTCCTGTACTAATCGCTCCGCCAATGGACTGGGCATTAATATCTCCTAAATTCTCTTGCGAATAGCCTCGCTCGTATAGCATTTCTCCCAAAAGCCTGAGCTTTGTCCCTGCCCACACAGTTGCTGTTTGTTCCTTTTCATCAATTGATAGTACACCTTGTAAATCATCTAATGATAGAAGAATTTGATCTGTTTCTACAAGCGCAGGAAAGGAATGCCCTGAGCCGACTACACGAATCGTTTTTCCCTGTTGACTAGCTTTTTTTACAACTTCTACCACTTCCTCCAAGCAGGATGGATAAATCGCTTGCTGTGGTGTGCTAGTAGCTAATCCTGCCCAATTCTTCCATGGTTGCATTGCTACTGTTCTCATAGAAAACACCTGCCCTCTCCCCGATACGTTATGGCCTCCCCTATCCTTTTCCCTTTCCGTAGCAAGTGTAGTGTTGGAAAGCGTTCACATAATTCTCCTGCCTTACTATGCCGAAAAAAGATGGGATCTCCAATTGCAAGCTTTTGATCGCCTTCATAACGTACAGGCGTTTGGACCTCTCCTGCTCCTTCCAAGCGCAATAACGCAGCCTGTGGTGGCAAATATGGGAGGGGCAGTTTTTCTTTCCCTATCGCTCCAGAGGCCACATACCCGCCCCCCATACAAGTATAGATATTGAATCTAGGCTGTCGCACTATCTCAACAGCAAACCCCGCGGCTGGCTGGAAATGAAATTCTTTGTAGTAATCAAATAAGGCAGGAGCGTAAAAACCAGAGCCTACCGTTACTTCTGTCACTGCATTCTCGTAGCAAGTAGAGCTCATACTTCCGGTACCGCCACCATTAAAAAAGCGGAGCGAAATATGCTGTCGTTGTAATTCGTCATCTACACGTTTCCGCTTTTCCCTCACTACGCGTATAGAACGTTTTTTTAGATAAGAGATAACCCCATTTTTGAAACCGTGCCCTGGCATATTATCACCAACACCAGCAATTTGCGCCTCATAGCTCATGATTCCATCCAACACAAGCCAAGGACTCGATCCAATTCTTTCAACCATCTGCATCACTTGCTCGAATGTACGTAAGGATGAGCGGTATACACCAATATGCAAGCCCAAAAATGAGTCAGAGGCATCCATCTCCACACAAAGCAACAAGGGCGTACTTACTTGTTTGGCCACCTCCTCCGCCAAGTTAATATGCTCCAATGAATCGACCATTAATGTAATTTGTGCGCCCTGCTGTACAGCTCGTGCTATCGTAAGTAGCGAAGATCTGTCCACCACAGGGTAACCAAGTAGCAGATTATGAAATCCGTTCTCCCACAAAAACAATGCTTCTGATGCTGTAAAACACATGATGCCCTGGATCAAAGGATCATAATCTAAAATATATCGGAGCATAGGAATAGAACGAATTGACTTACTGGCAATTCGTATACGTTTACCATTGCTCCTAGCTACAATTTCAGCCATATTCTGATCCAACAAATCAAGGTCAATATAGGCAAACGGCATAGATAGGTTCGCCAAAGCTTCTCTGTAATAGCGATATCTGCTCGTCGTCTCGTACAGAAATCTCACCTTCTTTACTGTTTCATAGATTGGAATGTATTTCTCTTCAGTATATTCAGTCACGCAAGCGTCTAAAACTAGTAAAAAAAGAAAAATGCTTGCTCCATCTAGCAACAGTGACTAGCCGTTCCATATCCATTCTGCATTCCTTCATTCATACTTTTCATGCCCGTATGCAAAAAAGCAGCCATCCTCTCAAAAGAGAAAATGGCTGCCTTTTACCTTAATGAAGCTGCAATGCTAGCAACACAAAATATAGGAAAAACATAAACGAAATGATTAAAAGCGGCAAGGGAATTTCTTTTCGTCTGCCCATCGCCAGTTTAACAATTGGATACGCCATAAATCCGAAAGCAATTCCATCTGCAATACTCGCTGTAAAGGGAATCAGCACAATGATCAAGAACGCTGGCAAGCCTTCTGACATGTCGGAGAACTTAATCTGATTGACACTTTGCATCATTAGGCTACCAACTAGAATTAAGATAGGAGCAATCGCTGTATCCGGCACGTAACGAATGACAGGAATGCAAAAGATTGAGATCAAGAACAGAATTCCTACCGTAATTGCTGTAATCCCTGTTTTCCCGCCAGCGGCAATTCCTGCAGAACTTTCCGCTGAAGACACAGTTGGACTCGTACCAAACAATCCAGAAAGCATAGCTGAAATGGAGTTTGCTTGAAAAGTACGAGCAAATTTACTTTCTGGAACCATGCTGTGCAAAAGCCCCATATTTTCAAAAACAATCACCATGGTTAGCGGAAACACAGCCAGCCAAAATCCAGTAGTAACTATGCCGTCAAACGAAAATGCTCCAAAGACAGTGAGGTATGTCGAGAACGAGAAATCACTTGCCTGACTTGTACCACCTACCGTACCAAGGGCAATAGCAATCAGCGTATTTACAATAATACTGATTAAAAAGCTACCTTTTACATTGCGTAAAAATAGCACAACGGCAATTACCAAGCTGACCAATCCCAATACTACCTTCGTATCGCCCAGATCGCCTAAAGCAATAAATGTAGATGGATTAGGTACGATTAAGCCGCCTTTTTGCAAACCAATAAAGGTAAGAAACAACCCAATTCCAACCGTCATTCCTTCTTTTAGAGACAGTGGAATGCTTTTCGCTAAGATTTTGGCAACCGGTGTAAAAGCAATCACGATAAATAAAACACCTGACATGAATACAACTGCCAAAGCGCTCTCCCATGATAATCCCATAGATTTAACAATCGTATAGGAGAAAAACGCATTAATGCCCATACCAGGAACAAGTGCTACAGGAGCATTCGCCCAAAAACCCATGATCAAGCATCCTATGAAGGAGATAACGATCGTGGCAACAATACCTGCTTCCAATGGTATACCTGCATCCGATAAGATCATTGAATTCACGGCAATGATGTAGACAGCGGTGAAAAACGTGGTTAAACCAGCCAAAATTTCGTTGCGAACCGTTGTTTGATGACCTTTTACATCAAATCTTTTACGAAAAAATGAGTACAATATCGGTTCCCTTCTTTAAGCAAAACAACCCCTCGGCCCACCCGTGCCAATTCACCCCAAAAATTGGGGCAAGACACCTTTCCCTATAGTAGCAAAAAGAACGAAAAAGAGTAAATAGGAAAATGTAAAAATGTGCACATAAAAAAGGCAGTTATGCTTGTATGTAGGTTTTCATGTTTCCAGCTACTTCTATTTTACCCTCCAAAAAGCAAGCTGCTATACAAGTTATGCATCTTATTATGTATAATTATACTTATTTGTATTTTTATTCATGATTATTCACTTCATGTATCCTGTAAATAAATCTGTTTTGCTGTCGATATGTAGCTAAATTTTTAGAAGTTTAATCAAGTTAAAACAAGATGATTTCAATAGTTATCATAAACGGAAACTGAATTTGATTCCGCTATTTTTTCAGAATGCACAAAATATTATTGACTTATCATTCCAAGCTCCTTACAATAAAACAAACTTTTATTTTCATCAAGAGTGGTGGAGGGACTGGCCCGACGAAGCCCGGCAACCGGAACATAGTGTTCATGGTGCTAAATCCTGCAGAATCTGCAAGGTTCTGAGAGATGAATGTATGCGAAATTAGTAACGCAGCCTTCCTCTACTCAGAGGAGGGCTTTTTGCTATGAGAAGCCTGTCTTCCCTCTCTACTGCGCCACCATTGAAACCAAGAGAATCACCTTACTTTACATGGAAAAGGAGTGGTTTTTTTATGTCAAACCTCAATTGGAAAAGAGAAACACTAGCTCTTCACGGAGGTCAGGAGGCAGACCCAACTACCGGCGCTCTTGCCGTCCCCATCTATCAAACATCCTCCTATGAGTTTCGTGACACCAGCCATGCAGCCAATCTATTCGCGTTACAGGAGCCTGGGAACATTTATACCCGCATCATGAATCCAACCCAGGATGTATTTGAGAAACGTGTCGCCCTATTAGAAGGCGGTATTGGGGCACTTGCAACTGCATCTGGTCAAGCCGCCATTACATTTGCCTTATTAAATATTGCACAAGCCGGTGATGAAATCATCTCCTCTAGCAGTTTATATGGGGGAACCTACAATTTATTTGCCCATACCTTTGCAAAGCTTGGAATTACCGTTCATTTTGTTGACCAATCCAACCCAGACAATTTCCGTTCAAAGATTACGGACAAAACCAAGGCGATTTTCTGCGAAACGATCGGAAATCCTCAAATGCAGGTTGCCGATCTAAACGCTATTGCTACCATAGCTCATGAATATGGATTACCGCTCCTTGTGGATAATACCTTTGCCTCCCCTATTTTGTGCCGACCGATTGAACATGGGGCAGATATCGTTATCCATTCTGCTACTAAATTTATTGGCGGTCACGGCACATCTATCGGGGGAATTATCGTAGACTCCGGTCATTTCGATTGGAGTAACGGCAAGTTCCCTGGGCTCTCCACTCCAGACCCTACCTACAATGGAATTGTATATACAGAGGCGGTTGGCGATGCTGCTTATATCGTAAAAGCTCGTGTGCAGCTACAGCGAGATGTAGGAGCTACCTTATCTCCTTTTAACTCCTTTTTATTCTTACAAGGTCTAGAGACTCTCCACCTGCGGATGGAACGGCATAGTCAAAATGCACTTGCTGTTGCTCAATATTTAGAACAACACAACGATGTAGAGTGGGTGAGCTACCCAGGGCTTGCTAGCTCACCTACCTACGAACTTAGTCAACGCTATTTACCAGATGGTCAGGGGGCTTTGTTGACTTTTGGAATCAAAGGTGGAGTAGAAGCTGGCAAAAAAGTAATTGAATCTGTTCAATTGTTCTCGCATTTGGCTAATGTAGGAGACTCCAAATCATTGATCATTCATCCAGCTAGTACTACTCATCTCCAACTTACCCCAGGAGAACAAGCTAAGGCCGGGGTGACCCCTGGGATGATTCGTCTTTCCGTAGGTACAGAGGCAATTGAAGATATTTTGCAGGATGTAGAGCAGGCTATTCAAAAAGCTGTGGAAGCTGTACAAGTGTAAGCTGAGAATCGTGTAGGATGTAAAAAGGCGTGCTTCACTGTTGCCAGTCGCACGCCTTTTTCTATATGTAAGATGTAAATTTGGCTTTTGGCTCATCGCTTACTTTTTCGATACCTGAACATATGCGGTCTGCTTCACCGTGTACGTATCTGCGAGTGTTTCTTCTTTTATGACACCTAGCTTAAGTAGGCTGTTTATTTTTGCCACATCCACCTTGGACATCAGCCTCCATATTTGTGGATCTTCTACGGCTTTAAGCAGGTGTTCCTCATTAAACTCTTTCTTCTCTTGTTGACTAATTTTCAGACGGTAGTCTCCTATCTCAATCTCACACGGTTTTGGATAAACAGCCAACAGAATTCGTCGTAGCTCTGCCAGCTCCTCTTCTAACTCTTTTTGCTGTTGTTTGATCGCAAAATACCGAGCAATTGTAGCTTCCATGTGCCCCTCTCCTTTCGTTCTGACAACAATGTATGTAGAAAGGTCACACATAAGAACCGAGAAAGAAGGGGTTTATCACATCTTTTCCGTTATTCTGAATTCTTCTTTTGATATCTTCTTCCACAAATAACGACAAGCAACACTAGTAGGAAACTAACGACACTAATGATATTTTTTGCAGTGCCTTCCTTAATAAATAGATTCAGGAAAAATGTAGGCCCGACAATCAGCAGCAATAGATTTAGCGAGTGTTTTCCAATAAAGTTCAATCACTCTCTCCCCCCATGTTTTTATGATCAATAAAAGTTACATTCCTCCCATTGTATCATATTTATCAGCCTACTTCCCGATTAATACAAATACATTGCCATCCGGCGCCTCCATAATAGCTACATGACCACCTAATGAATTGGAAAATGGCGGACGAATCCACTGAATGGAAGGATCGTCTTTCCACTCTTCATAGAATGCAGTGACATCTTCTACAAAAATCTCTGGCTCTATGAAATGTAATTCAGGGTTATTTTTCAAAACTAACTCTGCATGGCCTTCTCCAAACCCCATACCTACTAGTTTCCATGGTTTACCCGGAATTTGTTCAGCCTCCCACTTTTTTACTAACCCCATTTTCTCATAGAAAAGAATAGCTGATTCCAAGTCTTTCGTATAAATGGCAAGGCAATGTAATTGCTTAAACATAATTCTCCCCCTTTTCTCCCTCCATTCTAGCCTCTAATAGTGACATTTCCTGACACTGTTTAAAAAACAATTGAGTTGATAACAGAGCCACTACCAAAATAGTTTACTAGTTCAAAAATGCCAAAAGGCCAGCTCATAGGAAGCTGGCCTTTTGGCAATAATGTTAAAAATAAGGACATTAAAACAATTTGAAAATGATTAGCCCTAAGCGATCGCCTTTAGAAGATCAATTACTAAAGGGATTACTGCGCCAAGGAATTGTAATACAGCGATTGCGATGCTCATAATATCTCCCCCTTGGGTAAAAATAGAAAGTCACTTTCTATTAAGATCATAACCCATATTTTGAAAAAAATCTAGCAAAATTTGCCTATATGGAAAAAATGTGTACACAAATTGAACAGTTTGCAAAATTTTATATATATGATCATAATATGAATAAAATAAAATGGTAAGAAAATCACCCTCCTGTTACTATTAAAATCGGGATCTACAGCATAGATGATTAGAATGAATCAAAAAATATTACTAGTAGCAATGTACTCTTTTACAACTTCCTGACTATCTGTGTTATCTTATTCTTATATTCCTATCATTAAAATTGTTTGTAAGGAGTTTAGATATATGAACCGAGAAATTCAACAATTTAAAGCAGAATTTTTTAAAGCCCTGGCCCATCCCTTGCGTATTCGAATCCTTGAGGTTTTATGTGAAGGTGATAAAAACGTTAATGAACTACAGGCTATTTTAGGAACGGAAGGTTCTGCTGTGTCCCAACAATTAGCTGTCCTTAGAAATAAAAATGTGGTAAGTGGAACAAAAGAAGGCACCTCTGTGATCTACTCACTGAGAGATCCCCTTATTAAAGATTTACTTAAGGTTTCCAAGCAGATTTTTGACAATCATTTAGTAGATGCCATTTCTTTACTTCAAAACATGCGGGATGAATAAACATAAAAAAAGCAAGAGAATCCCACTGAAACAGGATTTTCTTGTTTTTTTGTTTGTAACCCAAATTTTTACCATATGTATCAGCTCTTTTCCTACATTGACAAAAACGGATCAACGGGTGTATATTCCCCTTATATTCAAATAATCAAATATATAAAAAAAGAAGGGTTAAAAATGAAATTGTCGGGAAGATTCGAGCACTACAACAGTACTTATTTTCGACATGATCTCATATCAGGGTTAATTGTAGGTGTCATTGCCATTCCTTTAGGAATGGCTTTTGCTATTGCTGCTGGCGTTAGCCCTCAATATGGAATTTACACAACGATTATTGCTGGTTTTCTTATTTCTTTCTTTGGTGGGTCCAAATTTCAAATTGGGGGACCTACTGGGGCCTTTATCCCCATCTTATTTGCGATTGTCATGCAGTACGGGTATGAGAATCTACTAATTGCAGGCTTATTAGCTGGAGTAATGCTCGTTCTGATGGGAATCTTGAGGCTAGGTGCACTTATTGCATTCATTCCGCGTCCAGTTACCATTGGATTTACGTCTGGCATAGCTGTCATTATTTTTACTGGTCAAATTGCAAACTTTTTGGGGTTAACAGGAGTCCAAAGGCATCAAGACTTTCTTTCGAATATGCGGGAGCTTGGAATCCATCTGTCCACGATCAATCCATACAGCATTGTAACCGCACTTATTTGTTTCGCTATTCTTTTGATTACACCCAAGCTGTTTCCCAAAATACCTGGGTCTCTCATCGGACTTATCTTGTCCAGTTTGCTGGCAGCATGGTTTTTTGAAGGAAAAGTAGCAACCATAGGTTCGACATATGGGGAAATTCCCAGCACTCTTCCCCACTTTCATATACCTGATATCACCTTGGATCGAATTGTTCAGTTGCTTAAGCCTGCCTTTGTGATTGCCTTACTCGGAGGAATTGAATCTCTGTTATCTGCGGTAGTAGCTGATGGTATGACTGGAACCCGTCATAAAAGCAATCGTGAGCTAATTGGGCAAGGAATTGCAAATATGATTACCCCCTTGTTTGGTGGAATCCCTGCGACTGGAGCCATTGCTCGTACAGCTACCAACATAAAAAGTGGTGCCAAGAGTCCGATTTCAGGAATGATTCATAGTCTGGTTGTGTTAATCGTATTAATGCTGTTTGCTCCGTGGGCCTCTTCCATTCCTTTAGCCAGTATGGCCCCTATCTTAATGGTTGTGGCCTGGAATATGAGTGAACGCAAGGCATTTGTTCATATCGTAAAAACCAAAACAAGTGATTCGCTTGTCTTAGTAATCACTTTCTTCCTAACTGTATTAACCGATTTAGTAACCGCGGTCGAAGCAGGTTTAATCTTGGCAATTATCCTGTTTGTGAAGCGAATGAGGGACATTTTAACCGTTGCAAAGGTACTGCCTGATCCGACAGTAAAACACGAAAAAATGTCTCCTCATATGGTAAAGGAAGGACACGATTGTCCCCAAATAGCTATTTTTACCATTGAAGGAGCGCTATTCTTTGGTGCGGCTGCTATGTTTGAATCATCAATTATGCAAACCATTCATTATCGCCCTAAAATACTACTCCTGAAGATGGCGAAGGTTCCTTTTATGGACACCACTGGTGAGTCTAACCTTGCAAATGTAGTGAACGATTTTACAAGAAACGGTGGAAAAGTTCTCATATCAGGCATTCAGACTCAGCCTAAAGAAGTGATAACAAAAACAGGTCTGGCAGATAAAATTGGGGAGGAGCACTTTTTTGCACATACAGGTGAAGCTATTGAGTACGCTTTAACTCAATTAGATTATCAAAAATGCTTAGGATGTAAGCATTTTAGCTTCCGTGAATGTACGGTCTTATCCGATCCGAATGCAGCGAAACAGCAATCCGTTCTGCCCATCAAACAATTATCAGAACAATAAATAGGAATGTAACGAACGGACAGTTTTGGATTACGAAACTGTCCGTTTCCATTTTTTACATAAACGGCTAAATCCAGCTTTAGTACTGCAAGCAAGTAGTCTACCCTTGCTATACAGGTCGAAAAACAGAGAAATTCCATGGATTTAGCAGATAACTGCTGAAAATAAGCTCTTTTCTTCGTTCTTCCATTTTGTTGGTAAAATACACGTAATTCATTCCATGCTATAATAGAGTGTCGTGTAAAAAATGTCGTACTAACGCTACATTACACGAATGGTGTCTTGTTTGATGCCTTTGTTTGGACAAGCTTTTTCGAAAAAGAGAACAAGTAAAAAGCTCCCTAACTACAAGGGACTGTCCTGACTTCTTGAATGGGAGGGAATGGAATGAATCAAAGCTATATGGAGCAAACAAAATCAGCTTCAGCAGCCGTGCGACCATCAAAACAAAAACGACTAAGCACTCCCAAACGCAAGGGAATATTAGTCGCTGGTATTGTGCTACTCTGGGGTGGATTGTGCTTTGGCGGTTTTTTGCTTGCCCAAAGTTATATCTCTGCTTCACAGAGTTATCTGGATCAGCGCATAAGCATGGTGGAAGCCAAAAATGATGAGTTGATGAAGATGATTGAAACACAAATGGGAGATGTACAGTCCGAGATGAATGGAATTAAAGAGGAATTAGCATTAACTGGTGAGACCATCTCTGGAACAGACAAGACGAAGCAAGCTCTGTCACAACGAATTACAACATTAGATAAACAATTGGCGGAACTGAAGGGCTCTTTGAAAAAACTGGAGGATGCTGCTCGTGCTTTCTAGGCTGAATCTGTTTTTTGTTTTATTGCTGGCTCCCCTTTGTGGGATTCTGCTTGCTTTTGCCAAGCCCTCACCCTTGGAAGCCAATATGGACAAGCTATCGTTAAAAAGTGCTCAACTCGCTGCCCAAATGTCGGAGCTGGAAAAAGCCTCTAATGAAACGAAAGACATTTTGGCAAGTCTACGTAAAACGGCTGATCAGGATAAAAAAGAAGCAGAGCATTATCAGAAGCAGCTTGATAATCTTGTCGCAGCTAGCAAAAACCAGACGAAGCAATCTACTGGATTACTAGATGAAATCCTAGCAAACCTGCTAGGAGATCCAATTGGACAAAACTTCGGTAAAAATTCGCGAATTAAAGTGTACTCGCTTAAAGAAGCTGGATATAGCGGCTACATGGCAAAAGTCCATCTGTTTAACCCCAATGCGCTGAAAATGGTCTTGGCCAACGATAGCGTTTATAGTAGAGGGGAAACAACAAGTCATGCAGCAAAACGAAAAGGTGCCGTCTTAGCAGTGAATGCAGGTGGTTTTGATAAGCGCAATGGTAAACTTGCCCCACTCGGCATTACAGTGGTAGATGGACAGGTCAAGACATTTTCCAATAATCCGAATCTAAGCTTTGTCGGCTTTAATAAAAATGGTCGCTTGCACAGTGGACGTCTTACCTCACAGGAGCAAGTGAAAAAGAACGGCATCATGCAGGGAGCGAGCTTCTTGCCAATCCTTTTGGAAAATGGTCAGAAAAAAGCAATTCCAAAAGCATGGGCAAACCGGCGTGAACCACGTACACTGATCGGAAATTTTGAAAATGGTGATCTGTTATTTATCGTAATTGACGGACGCAATAAAGGTGGCAGTAAAGGGGTTACCCTAGAGGAGGCCCAACGTAAATTGCTTGAGTTTAAAGTACGTGACGCATACAACCTAGATGGTGGAAGTTCCAGTGTCTTTTATTATAATGGTAAAGTTTTAAACCATCCTTCTAGCGGGCGTGAATTATCTTTGACTACTCATTTAGTAGTTCTTCCTTAACTTTTTTCGTACTACACGATTCATTACAAAACGCGTTCCTGAGGTCGACATAAACAGGGACGCGTTTTGTTTTTCCTTATAGACTATCAAATTATGCTTCCTTCAACTGCTTTAGTAACCGATCTGTAATCACATCTAACTTTTCAAAATATACTGCTTGCTCATTTTGATTAACGATCTGATCTCGGAACCATTTAGCTTGAATCAAATGCTCCTTCGCTCTTTGGATTGTCTGATTATATTTTTTCAATATGGTACGTAATTGAAAGGCATACTTCTGGTCCGTAAATGGAGTAATTGCTCGTTCATACATATCAATAACGCGATCAGAGCTACGGCTGGGAAGATATTCATGCGGGGCTGTACTATCAAAAATCGCTACATTAGCTTCCGGTACAATAACCATGTCTAAGCTATTTGGATCTAAGGCACAATGATAAATTTCCATGTCAAAACCACGCTGTTTGGCTTCCTGCACTACCTTTTTTAACAATGTAGACTTCCCTGAACCAGGACGTCCTTTAATAAAATACCGCACGATCTCTTCCGTTAGGCTCATAATATAATCCACATTACCATTTGGCGTAGCTGCCCCAAAATAACATTCTTGCACACGTGATTCCTTCTGTAAAAAAACATCCCCAAAGATTGTTTGGCAGACTTCCTCTGCTGCCTTGTTGGCTTTCTCAAAATCTAGATTACTTATATAAATTCTCTCCCAATCATCATGAACAAACAACGCATCACGATAAGAAGCATACGCTGCTTCTAATTCGGCCTCCATTTGTTCTTCGTATTCCCTATTTTGATACTCTGATTGGGTAAGCCTTGTTACATCACAAGCTTCTTTTATATCAATAACAGTTCGTTTAAATCTTGATTTGTCGGCAACTGCCTTCTCATAAATGTTCCCATCTAAAATGGCAATTCGTTGGGTTGGTAATAGCAGAGCATCTATATCTTTTTGCTCCCAAGGAGAATGAACCACTTGTATGGTATCCCCTTGTTCAGCCAACCTCTGTTGGATCGATGCAAGAACAGTCGACTTCCCGGTACCGATCGGGCCATCTATCAGGTACAGGTAATTTATATCTTGTAAAATGGAATCATAAAAGCTGTAATACCCTTTGGAGGTATAGACTGCTGCGAAAATATGGCGTACATGGTTTGGCATATGAAATCCCCCCTCTTCATTGTCATAGACGAACAACACCCCTACGTAACACACGGTTAGATGTCAGATGAATACACCCAGTCAACCTCTCGGACACTTTGCTGGTCATATCCGCTTCCTATACTATATGCAAGCTCACTAAGTGTGTTGAAAGCATCCTTTACAATTTATAAAGCATCAGCTAAACTTATGCATGCAATCGTTCGATATTCAATAATTCAAACTTAAACTATTTATCAGAAATCAAAGGTGTTAAAAGTGAATAATAGGAGGGTAGAAATGAAACAATCCCTTGCGTTTCTGCAATCATTTTGGGCTATCAATAGGATCACATCTAAATTGACCCAGCTAGATGCTGCCGATGCTGGCCTTACCTTGCAACAGTTAGCTATTTTACATGTCATACGCTTCCATCCAGAGTTAAAAACATTGAAACAATTAACAGATCGCTTGTTAACAGCTAAAAGCACTCTGAGTATTTCTATAGATGGACTAGTAACGCTTGGATATCTTACCAGAGAACCTTCTCAAGATAGACGCGAAACTATTTTGTCGTTGACACCTGAAGGACACAAGTTATCTCAAACGATCAATAATCACTCTTCTGCTCATCATGTTATGGAAACGGCTTTACAAAGCATGGACCCTGAAGATGTGGATACCTTACTTAGATTGTTAAAATCCTTACATACGCAGCTAAACAGCCTTAAAACGGGAGTACATTAATTTAGATAATACCAGCGTAGTATCAGCTACGCCGGTATTATCTCATTTTCATATGGAAGTTATAAATTAAAACCATTTTATTATCGATAAAATCCTCTATTATTTTTATCAGGCTTCTTTTTTATTCGTTGCAAATTAGGAGTCAAAAGTGCATTTTTGAAAGGATGAATTCTTCCCCCTGCTACTTTTATCAAGCCCGATTTAGTTTAATCCCTCCCATTCATCTATTATTTTTTGCTTCCTTAATTATATGGATTGTTTTTATTCATCTCTCCTCTGCTTTTCCATGGAGCTCAATATTCAGGAAAGAAACGTTATTTGTAAGAACTAGTTATAAAATTATTTTGCTAATATACGGTCTTTTATTATCTCTGCTTTTTTACATCTGTACGCTTTTATGTGAGTAAGCTTTTTAATCTTCTTTATGTGATTTTTATATAATCTATTACTCTAGGCAATTCTTTCAAAATTGGGGTTCGATCTAATGATACTTACCGTTCCCTTAATAGAATGGGCAACATACGATGTACTAGCACCAAAACCTTTTTCATGAAAGTGGTGGTTTAGTTGCCCTTTAGTAACAAAATTGTAAATGGTGATTTTGAAACGGGAACCTTGATCCCGTGGAGCTTTACAAATGTAGCAATTACTAATCTACAAAGTCATTCCGGTTTTTTTAGTGCACGATTATTTGGAACTACAGCAAATAGTCTATTGTTTCAAGCTGTACCTGTAACACCTGGAGATAGCTTCGAATTTTTTCTATCCATTGCAAAATTAGGTACTTTATTGAGTCCTCAAGTAAATATTGCCCTTCTCTATTTAGATGTGGCAGCTACCCCTGTTGGTATTGGACTTAATATTACAATACCTATAGGCCATCTTCCGGATAACGCAGATAATATTTGGACTACAATTTATGAAACCACTACTGTTGTTCCAGCAACGGCTACTCAAGCTTTGCTTATTATTAATAAAATTCCTACCCTAACTACTGCGGATATAGTTGTTGATGACATCGAATTATTACAGGTTAGTGGAGGGGCTACTGGGCCTACCGGAGCTACTGGACCGACTGGACCTACCGGTGACACTGGCGCTACTGGACCGACTGGCGACACCGGACCGACTGGTCCAACTGGCGACATCGGACCGACTGGACCTACCGGTGACATTGGACCAACTGGTCCGACTGGCGACACCGGACCGACTGGACCGACTGGCGACATCGGACCGACTGGACCTACCGGTGACACTGGCGCTACTGGACCGACTGGTGACACCGGACCGACTGGACCTACCGGTGACACTGGCGCTACTGGACCTACCGGTGACACTGGCGCTACTGGACCTACCGGTGACACTGGCGCTACTGGACCTACCGGTGACATCGGACCGACTGGCGACATCGGACCAACTGGACCTACCGGAGACACTGGCGCTACTGGACCTACCGGAGACATCGGACCGACTGGACCTACCGGTGACACTGGCGCTACTGGACCGACTGGTGACACTGGACCAACTGGTCCGACTGGCGACATCGGACCGACTGGACCTACCGGAGACATTGGACCGACTGGCGACACCGGACCGACTGGACCGACTGGCGACATCGGACCGACTGGACCTACCGGAGACATCGGACCGACTGGACCGACTGGTGACACCGGACCGACTGGACCTACCGGAGACACCGGACCAACTGGACCGACTGGCGACATCGGACCGACTGGACCTACCGGAGACACCGGACCAACTGGACCTACTGGCGACACCGGACCGACTGGACCTACCGGAGACACCGGACCAACGGGACCTACCGGAGACACCGGACCGACTGGACCTACCGGAGACATCGGACCGACTGGTCCAACTGGCGACATCGGACCGACTGGACCTACCGGAGACACCGGACCGACTGGTCCAACTGGCGACATCGGACCGACTGGTCCGACTGGTGACACTGGCGCTACTGGACCGACTGGCGACATCGGATCGACTGGACCTACCGGAGACATCGGACCGACTGGTCCAACTGGCGACATTGGACCAACTGGTCCGACTGGAGACACTGGACCAACTGGACCAACTGGTGCTACTGGACCTACCGGAGACACTGGCGCTACTGGACCGACTGGCGACACTGGACCAACGGGACCTACCGGAGACATCGGACCGACTGGTCCAACTGGCGACATCGGACCGACTGGACCTACCGGAGACATCGGACCGACTGGCGACACTGGACCAACTGGACCGACTGGCGACACCGGACCAACTGGTCCAACTGGCGACATCGGACCGACTGGACCTACCGGAGACACCGGGCCAACTGGACCTACTGGCGACACCGGACCGACTGGACCTACCGGAGACACCGGACCGACTGGACCTACCGGAGACACTGGCGCTACTGGACCGACTGGCGACACCGGGCCGACTGGACCGACTGGCGACACTGGACCAACTGGACCTACCGGAGACACCGGACCGACTGGACCTACCGGAGACACTGGCGCTACTGGACCGACTGGACCTACTGGCGACATCGGACCGACTGGTCCAACTGGCGACATCGGACCGACTGGACCTACCGGCGACACCGGACCGACTGGACCTACCGGAGACATCGGACCGACTGGTCCAACTGGCGACATCGGACCGACTGGACCTACTGGTGACACTGGCGCTACTGGACCGACTGGCGACACCGGACTAACTGGACCTACCGGAGACACCGGACCGACTGGACCTACCGGAGACATCGGACCGACTGGTCCAACTGGCGACATTGGACCGACTGGACCTACCGGAGACATTGGACCAACTGGACCGACTGGTGACACTGGACCGACTGGACCTACCGGAGACATTGGACCAACTGGACCGACTGGCGACATCGGACCAACTGGACCTACCGGAGACACCGGACCGACTGGACCGACTGGTAACACTGGACCGACTGGCGACATCGGACCGACTGGACCTACCGGGGACACCGGACCAACTGGACCTACCGGAGACACCGGACCAACTGGTCCTACCGGAGACACCGGACCGACTGGACCGACTGGTGACACCGGACCGACTGGTCCAACTGGCGACACTGGACCAACTGGTCCTACCGGAGACACCGGACCGACTGGACCTACCGGAGACATTGGACCAACTGGACCAACTGGACCGACTGGCGACATCGGACCGACTGGGCCTACCGGAGACACTGGCGCTACTGGACCGACTGGTGACACCGGACCGACTGGACCGACTGGCGACACCGGACCAACTGGTCCAACTGGCGACATCGGACCGACTGGACCTACCGGCGACACCGGACCGACTGGACCTACCGGAGACATCGGACCAACTGGACCGACTGGACCGACTGGCGACATCGGACCAACTGGTCCTACCGGCGACATTGGACCAACTGGTCCTACCGGCGACATCGGACCAACTGGTCCTACCGGCGACATCGGACCAACTGGTCCTACCGGAGACACTGGCGCTACTGGACCGACTGGTGACACCGGACCGACTGGTCCAACTGGCGACATCGGACCGACTGGACCTACCGGAGACATCGGACCAACTGGACCAACTGGCGACACTGGACCGACTGGACCTACCGGAGACATCGGACCAACTGGACCGACTGGTGACATCGGACCGACTGGACCTACCGGAGACACTGGCGCTACTGGACCTACCGGAGACATCGGACCGACTGGACCGACTGGCGACACTGGACCAACTGGACCGACTGGCGACATCGGATCGACTGGACCTACCGGAGACATCGGACCGACTGGTCCAACTGGCGACATTGGACCAACTGGACCGATTGGCGACACTGGACCAACTGGTGCTACTGGTGCTACTGGACCTACCGGAGACACTGGCGCTACTGGACCGACTGGCGACATCGGGCCAACTGGACCGACTGGACCGACTGGACCAGCTGGAGTGTTCTCTCCTTCTTACGGTTTCTTCGAATTAAGCAAGACTATGTTAATATCTTCAAATGAAGCCATACCTTTTGATATTACTGGTCCATCTCATGGAGGAATTTCACAATCTGATGCAACCACTATCAGCGTTACTCAGGGAGGAGACTATTCCATTTGCTTCCTTGTAACAGTGAATCCAATCAGCGCATTGCAACCAGATTATATCGAAGTTGGCTTGACAATTAATAACAAAGAAATTCCTGGTTTCAAAACTTCCACAGTAACTTCAAACACTGACTCTACAGGTACTATCCAAATCTCAAGAGAAGCTATTGTGACAATACCGTCTAACTCCACTCTGCAACTGAGAAATTTACTGAATAATGCTTTCACTATCAATAGCAGCAGTGTAAGTGGAGTCATAATAAAAATTATTAAATTAAACTAAAAATCTAAAAAAGAAAGGCGATGAATATCGCCTTTCTTTTTTAGTAAAACTAAAAGTTCTATGTATCTATATCTTGCATCAAGAATCCTAAGCATCTTGATTCCCCCCTCTGCACTATTCCTTTCAATTTGTTCAAGAATCCATTTCTTTACAAGATCATTCTGCTCCAATATAGTAGAGAACATGTAATTCGAAAGGGTGAACAAAAGTCCAATGATCAACTAATCCTATTTTTAATGAAAATTTCGTATCATACGAAACACTTTCTAGATAGGATTAGTACGGGCTTTTTTAATTTTTAGATGAAATAATTCTGCCTTTATCATGTGGATTATTTCTGTTCATGATTAGCCAACCTCCTCCTATCCATAAAGTGGATTAGGAGTTTTTTTGTTGTATAAAATTTAGACATTTTCATTCTAATCCAAAAGGAGTAAATTATTATGAATGGGGCTAATCATAAGATGGAGGGCTTTTCTACCTATCCCTTCAACATTTTCGGGCATGGATAGGAAAAGTTTACATCAGCTATCGAAGAACTTCCATATAAAGGAGACACCGTGGTTGGAAACGATGTTTGGATAGGTATGAATGCTTGTATCATGCCAGGAGTGAAAATTGGAGACGGTGCAATTATTGCCGCCAAATCAGTTGTAACCAAAGACGTTCAACCTTATACGATTGTAGGTGGGAATCCCTCCAAGGAGCTGAAGAAGCGATTTTCAGACGACATCATTGCAGCCCTGCTCGATGTGGCATGGTGGGAATGGGACATTGAAAAAATCTCAAATCACATTGATATCATTATGAATGGAGATCGTACGGCATTGCTACATATGAAATAAGCCGCACAAATGCACCTTCATAAAATGCAAAAAACGCTAATCCCTTCTCTGATAAGATTAGCGTTTTTTCTCATTTCCATTTTTTAATGTAGTAGACCATTGCCCCAAAGAGAACCAGAGCAACTATTCCAAAAAGTATTGCATCTATGACAGCCCGAGACATTAAAAACTCTCCTTTTATATAAACACTCCCCTATTATAGTACAAAACATGTAACATGAACATTGCCAAACTTTCGATGATACCCGAGTTCGCAAAAACATCCCGAGTAAAAGCCCCTGTTAAAAAAAGGAGGTAGCTTTTATCGGGATGTACTGTCCTTCGTTATTCCGTTGTGTGCGGAGCCTGTCCCACATGATTACTAAAGATACTAGCAGCGGATGGTTGTTGCTCCCCATGAGAAATGGTATGATCTAGCGTTTGAGCATGCATAGCTTGATTTCCTACTCCACTTGGTACATTTTGATTGCTGTGCTGCACATCAACACTTCCTGAAGTCCCAGAATAATTAGCATACGTATGCTGAGGTAAAATCGATGCGCTTGGTTGATTCATGTGTTGGACTTGTGAGACCAGTTGTGGAGATGGCTTAACTGGTTGATTCATAAGAGGAGAATGTAGACCAAATGATTGGTTCATAGTGGGCTGATATGTATTAATCATGGTCTGCGTGGTTACTTCCTTCAAAGTAGCCACCTGATAATAGCCTCTCTGGTTCATGTACTGCCACACTTCATATGCCATATCTGCACAATTAACAGCAGCTTGTGATAGTGCCCGTCGCAACGTTGGGTCTGCACATTCCAATGTCGCCGTCATTTTAATAGTCGCCGCAGATTTATGTAATCCCAACATGCAACTAGCAATATCGCGATCATCTATTTCCTGTGGAGAAGTAGAAGGAGCTAACGGAGTAGGTTGACGCAAACCATATGTAGGTTGTGAATATCCCAAAATTTTCAAATGACGCTCTTGGATGGGTTTCTGATAATTTGTCTGTTGCAAAATAGAAATGAGCATGTTGTAGGATTGCAAATGAAATTGCAGTTGATTCTCCAATATACTCATTAATTGCGGATCTTTCACATACGAACGATACATTTGCATATTGTTGCCAGTGTTAATCATGCCATCTAAGACTTCATGTAAATCTAGCACCTCATGTGCACCTAATCCTGCTGCCATACATGAAAACCCCCTTGGTTTGATAGAAATCAGAGTTATATCCCTAATTAGGATTCCCTGTTTTTCCGTGTTTTATGACCAAAGAGGGTTGCCTTTTATGAAAAATATTCCTCACGAAGCTGAGTTAATTGATGTAGCGCAAGGTTAGCATACTCATCGCCGCGCTCACGCAATTGCTCTTCTAGCTTTTGCAATGCCTGCTGTAAAGAGTCGGGATAGGATGGCACACCTTCTCCTGAATAGGGTTGCAAAACGGCTGTAGGAACATATACCTTTTCAAGATAAGCCATTGCTTTGCGCTGATGAAACAAAGGTACATTCGTTTCATATAAATTATGTAAATCACCTTGTGTAGGGTGTGTGAGCACTGCTAATGTTTTGACTAACGCTTTACTTGGCGTCAGTTCTATAATCTCACTAATATATTCGCCTGTTCGATGTCTTACTGTAACGATATCACCTAGTTGTAGAGATCGTTCTGACATATTACTACACCTGCTTTCTTCGTTTGTATCCTAGCGGAGAAACATAAACCAGCCAATAATAAACACACAAATGACCATTAACCCAATAAAAGTAATAATGACAACCTTAGCTTCCTTATTTACTCTAGGCTCTGTATGATTTTGTGGTTGTTGATCCTGGTTTTGTGACATGTGTATTTCCCTCCGTCATCGTTTTATAGCTGATGCTCCTATTGTAGCAGATGCAGGTAGGATACGAACAGATGACAACTTTTTATGTAAAAAATCATATCTATTATTATGAAAAAGGAACCCCATCTGGGGCGATGAGGTTCCTAGGAAGCGTATTCTTTTACTCGTAAAAGTTTTATCTTAAAGTCAATATAAGAAATTAATTTTTGTAAGGTTTCTACTTCCGATTCGGTGGCTTGCAGAAGATTAAGAGTGTCTGCGCAATGAGCGTCTCCCTTTGTCATGATAAGTTGCGAGAGAGATTTTTCACTTTGTTCTAAATAATGTACATATCTTTGTTTATCTTCATGTAGCTCCTCTAGCATTTCAAGTAAATCTTTTGACATATAGGTTACCTCCTCTTGCTTCCAGTTCCGATTTTAAATTCTTATCTATAGGATAGAGTGAAACAGTCGCTTGTACAAGTTAATTTATTTGCACATTTTCTACAAGAATAGACAAGCGTTTATTTTTATGCATGAAAGAAGGGCTGCTATTGTTTACTCTCACAAAACATTGTGAAGCAAAGAATAACAACCCTTACTAGCGTTCGGTTCTCTCATTTACATAAAGCTTACTCTCTCTTAACGTATCTCCTATTTGTTTAGTCATCCTACAAATACATAAATCAAGCTAAGATACATTTGATGTGCTTTTTGTGGGCTTTTGTCGACTTTTTTTCACTATGTTCAACTGAAAGCAAGTAAAACTGTCTATGTTATTTTAACTAAGAACGAAAACACGTTCCTCGTCTGGTTCCATTGTCCCTGTGCGTGGCACTCCAAGCTGTACTCTCCGTTGTATTTGCAAACGCTCCATACTACGTCGCTTCATCTGAATTTCCCTGTAAAAACTACAATGGGTAGCACAGAACTGATTGTTCCGCTTTTTTTGACCAGGACGGCGATGAAGCAGAGGCAAATTGCAAGACTGACACTGATTTAACATAGCACAGATTTCTAAGCGTGCTGCTTTTAATTCTTGCATACTCTTCCCGCCTTTCTATCGTTATCTTAGCGAGTACATAAAGCAGGAGTATGGAGGAAATGTGGAAATCATGTAGGAAATGGTTGCTTATAATTTTATTATGTAAACAAAAATCAGTAGCCTCTTGATAGATGCGTTACGATAATGGATACCCTAAAAGGCATAACTTTCCCCTTAAACAGTTTTAGAAGTGCCAAAAAGGATTTGCATTGCTATACTTACATCAAGCGAAAATAACAGAAAATTCAGCCAAACATTTTTTGCTTCAACCAAAAAGGAGGGCAAATCAAATGAAACATAGTGAAAAATCTACATGGGGACAACTTCATCGCAAAAGTCAGCATGCGATTGATCCTATTTATTTAAATCGCTGGTCTCCACGCTCATTTGCGGAAAAGCCTGTCGAATCTGAAAAATTATATCGCATATTTGAAGCGGCACGTTGGGCTCCATCAGGCAGTAATGAACAGCCTTGGCGATATATTTTGGCATGCTCACCAGAAGATCGGGCTACCTTTCTGGAATTTATTATGTCTGGTAATACCGCTTGGTGTGACAAGGCTCCTGTGCTTGCCCTTCTCTTATCTCGCAAGCTTTCCTCACGCAATGAACCGCTTCGCTCTCATTCCTTTGATGCAGGCACATCATGGGGATATTTAGCACTAGAATGTGTTCGTCAGGGTCTGGTCACTCACGCAATGGGTGGCTTCTATCCTGACAAAGCCCGTGAGCTACTGAAGATTCCAGATGAATACGAGATTGAAGTCGTTATCGCGATTGGTTATCAGGGAGAAAAAGAAGCCTTATCAGAAGCCTTTCAAGAACGTGAGATGCCTAATTCTAGACGAGAATTAGACGAAACCATTTTTGAACGCAGATTTGGAGATCCATTTTCCTAATCATATGAAAATGAAATATATGGAAGCCCATCTAGCGAAAAACCATCCGGTAACTCAAAAAGACCAGAGTTGGTCTTACCCCTGTCAAGTAGACAGTATTAAAAAAGCCTAAGCAGCCAGTGTGTTTCGGTATTCCACCGGAGCACACTGGTTTAATTTTTTCTGGAATCGTTCATGGTTATAAAACCATATGTATTTTTTTATGGCTTGAAAGAGTTCTTCTTCTGTTTTACACTCAGAAAAGTACAATGTCTCGGTTTTGAGATGCGAAAAAAAGGATTCAATGCAGGCGTTATCGAGGCAGTTTCCTTTGCGAGAGTGGCTGCCTTTTATGCCAAGTTCCTTTATTAGCTTATTGTACTGCTTAGACGTGTACTGGAAACCCTGATCAGAATGCAGGATCGCTTCCTGCACGTCTCTTTTTTTGCTCAGTTGTTCCACAGTATCCAATACGAGCTGTAAGTCATTTCGATGAGAAATCTTCCAACTAACAACTTCGTTGTTATAGAGATCCTGGATGACTGAGAGATAGTAAAATCGATTTTGAAACGATACAAAGGTGATATCTGTTACAAACAAGTGATTTGGCTTGTCCGTTTTAAACTTACGGTTAAGTAAATTAGGATGAATAACAGATACTGTTTTACCAAAATAACGTCTCTTCTTTCGGATAATAGACCGAAGGTTTAGCTCCTTCATCAACCGGTATACTCGTTTGTGATTCACATTCCATCCTTTCTTTCTTAATGCAATTTGCATTCTTGGATATCCGAAGTATGGATGAGCTTGGTGGATCGCTATTAGATGTTCCTTCAGATTTTGATTCTGCTCTTGTCTCAATGATGGTTTTCCTTTTGCGTTGAGCCATTTGTAGTAACCGGATCGAGACACTCTCGCAATTTCCACTAACCAAGTAAGGGGATATTTTTTACGTAGCTCATTTATGATTAAAAACCGATTTACTTTCCATACCTTCCCCCCAGATGCAGATTCGGATTGCGCTTTTTTAGGTATTCTACCTGCGCTTTAAGATAATCTCTTTCTTCTTCCACAGTAGCAAATTTGGTGCGTGGACGACCAATAAAAGGGTGGTCACCAGAACGGCTCTTCCCTCGTTTATCCATAACCCCTTCTCCGCTATTGAACTTTCGAACCCACTGCTTAACCTGAGTTGAACTTGGTATTCCTAATGCTTTAGTTATCGCTTTATAAGACATCCCTTTTTCTTGATACAAATTTACAGCCTTCAGCTTAAACTCCTCGGAATAACGTTTGAATTTTTGACCTTTTTTAGCCATAGGAAATCCCCTCCAAGTAGAGTGTACCACCCACCGTCAGGTGGGCGGGCTTTTTACACTGTCTACTCAAAGGGGATAATACCAAGTATCTCTTCACGCCTCTCTGGTCTTTTCTCTCAAAGTAGAAGAACAGCAACGATTGTTGTCGCACCTAGTCCGATTAAAACTGGGATCAAGTTGCGCCTCGCTAACTCAAACGGACTGACACCACAAATCGCTGCCGCTGGGATTAACGCCCAAGGAACTAGAGTACCACCACCAACCCATATGGCTGCAACCTGACCTAAAGCCGTAAGAGTGGCAACACCATCATACATCGAAGAAGCAAAAAGATGGGACACCGACCCAGTCAAACTAATACCAGAGAATCCTGAGCCATCTAAACCAGTTATTATTCCGACTCCCGCAACAGTCGCTGCTGCTACTTCCTTGGTTAACGGAATGGTCTGAGCCAAAGCAACCCCAAGATCATTCACTATTCCCTGAGAATGAACAGGTAAAATTTCACCAAATACCTTGATAAAACCACTATCTCCCATGTAAAAAAAGGCTGCTATTGGAATAACAGGCCCAAACACTTTGAAGCCGAATTGAAACCCTTGGATGAGATACTCTGTAGTCTTTTCCAAGCCCCTTTTTTTGTGCATAGACATAGTGACAAGCAACATAATTGACATGGCTGTGCCACCAACTAAAGCTGTTGCATCCCCTCCCCTTAGATCAAAAAGCCACATAGCTAGAACATCTAAGGCAAACAAGGCGGGAACTAAAATAGAAAAAGCAATACGCACTGGCTTTGAAAGCAAGGGAATATCTGTTGAAGCATCCTCCCTTATTTCCCCTTTTTCCTCCACAAAAGCTTTATTTGGTAACAAGCCTGAATCGGCTTGCAATTTTCCTTTTTTCATATCTCGACGTAATAAAAAAAACGCAACACTTGTTGAAACAAGTCCCATGACCATGATTAAAGGGACGCTTGCACGTATGACATCCTCCACTGCTATCCCAGCAGCTCCTGCAGTAAGGGTGGGTGCGCCTTGAATAATAAAATCACTAGATAATGCTATCCCATGACCAAATAAATTCATCGCTATGGCAACGCCTATTGCTGGTAACCCTATTCGAACAGCAACAGGGAGCACAACAGCACCAATTAAAGCCACTGCTGGTGATGGCCAGAAAAACCATGAGATCACCATCATAAAAACCCCAATGATCCAGTAAGCTGGGCCTGGTGCCTTGATAAAATACGTCATAGGTGTAATCATTGTTTCATTTACTCCAGAAGCTGATAATACTAGGGTCATGGCAACAATTACGCAAATAATGAGAATGGTAGGTAATAACTCATTGATAGCATAAATGAAGCTATTAAAGATTCCCTCTACTGCTGTATACAAGGAGCCACTTGCCACAAAACCCAATACAGCAATCCCTACTATACTGATAAGACTTGTGTCTCTCCTCAGCACCATTAGCAAAATAATGAGCAGGATAAAAAAAACGTATATCCAATGAAGCCATCCAAACTCAACCTGCATCAGTTCCAACACCCCTCCCCTTTTGTACCATATGCCTAAAGGAGAGGGTGGGTGAATGCACATATCTTTATTTCAATGGTTTTCCAGCTTTTTCTACAGGATCTGTAGCTGATGTTGTGGACCGTTGTTTATTAACAATGATAATGCCCCCAGCTACACAAACCAGAGCAACTAATACCACGAGATGAATGGCTTCTTGTAGCATAACGGAGGAAAGAAGAACCCCAAACACGGGAATCAAAAATAAATACATGGAAACATTCCCTACTTTGTTGTACTTCATGATGTTGTTCCATAATACAAAACCAGCACCTGAAATAAATGCCAAATAGAGCAACATCAGGCTGGTGTCCCAATCAAACTGAAAAGGCATTATCCCTACCTGACTAGCTCCAACTGCAAGTAAACCTAATCCCCCTAGTAGCATTTGATACGAGGTCAAATATAGAATATCGAGATGAGCTGCTTCCTGCTTTGATAAAATATTTCCCAACCCACCACAAAACATAGCAGCCAATAAACAAATCTCTCCTATTCCAAATGTGATTGCCATTGAACCTCCACTCGGTAAATTAACAATAATAACACCTAGAAATCCAATCGCTAATCCCACACATTTTCGAATACTTAATGAATCATTTTTATACATAAAATGAGCTAGGATAATCTGAAAAAAGGAAGTAGTTCCTGCAATAATGGAGCCTTGAATCCCTGAACTATAGCTAAGGCCAATATAAAAAAAGATATATTGCAAAAATGTTTGAAAAGCTCCGACCCTTACCAATCGCTTCAAGGAGCCTGTTTGATACGCTAACTGTTTACGAAGCAAAAACATCACCAATAAGATTCCAAGGGCAGCCAGCACAAAACGATAGCCAGCAAAAAGCATCTGTTCAAAGATATCTGACTTTGCGATCTGTAAATGCTCATAGCTTTTTTTAATAAACGGGAAAGAACTTCCCCATAAAAAGGTAGTGACTGTGGCAGCAACAGCAATACCCGCGGGATGTGTAAAGAATTTTTCAGCTTTCATACATTCGTTTCTCCTTCTACTCCTGTCAGCTTTTATAACATGTAGTATTCCTTGTCCATCCTCGAAACGAAAAAAAGCAGGCGGTAGCCGGTCTATTCCTTAGAACTCGGGCGCCTGAATATTTGTATTTCCGTTATATTCGAGGTAACTCGTGCCACCAAAGCTGTGCTATTGTTGTGAAGCCAAATACTTTGCATATTGAATGGGACGTTCAATCGCTTGCTGGTAGGTTTTCATTTGTCCTAATTCCCGGAAAATTTCCCGGCCAGGCTTAGGATTTACCTCGATCAGCCAAATAAGTCCATTTACATCGATGCCAATATCAAGGGCAAGCTCCAGCATCCGGCCAAAATGCCGTTCGACTGTGAGAGCAGTCCGTTTTGCTAATTGATGACACTCTTTTTTAATCATCTGTGCTCTTTCTGCTCCAAATAACGATTCCAAAAACGAAGCTAACTCTTTTGCCTGTCCCCCACCATGCAGATTAGAGGTAGCTGAATGAATTGGGCCAATCCGAACACCCATTCCAGTCACATCCCAGACACCTGTTTCTTCCTTCTGAATGAGTAAACGGACATCAACTGATCTTGCAGGTAGCAGGTCTATGTGCAAGCCTTGCTGTACAATCCATTTATCCTTCCTTTTCCATGTATCCAGCCATTTGGTTGTTTTCATGAGTGTTTTACATGTAGCTTTGATTTTCTTTCGCTGATCATTTCTTCCCAATAGCTCATAATGATTCCCTACACGTTCCACCTTTACGATCCCTCTGCCACCCGTACCATTGACTGGCTTTATATACACAAGAGAATAGCTTCCTAGCAATTTCGCTATTCTCTCTTCTGTATACAAATAGGTTTCCGGTAGCCACTTTACCATAGAAGGCTCTGCGGACAAGACCTGGTGTACCTTCCATTTGTTAGCGAGTCGATTATTTGCATAATGCATGTGATTTCGCTTACGAAAATCTAGATACTTTTTGAAAGCCTGATCAGATCGATAACGATAGCGATCAATCACCACATCCGGCCAAGGAAAGCGTTTAGAAAGCCACCCTTTGTCACCGGACCAAAAAAATCCTTGCACTAGCTTCGCTTTTTCATCTACATCTTGAGGGGAAAACAGGTACAGAATTACACCCAATCGCTTTGATGCTTGGAATAGCTTTTTAAAATAGCCAGGTTCTGCAAACGTCCGTCCTGATCGCCAGGTTAGCACACCGATGATGGTTTTTTTCATACCATCGCCCTTTCATGTGATCTCTAGGCATTGTATTCATTATACGGACATTCGTTTCCTGGCTTTCGGCTTTTTCTCTAGGGTTTGTTTTAAAAGGACTTTTTATTGCTTAATAATCGGGTCTTAAGCTCTTGTAAATCCTGTGGCAGCTTTGCTGTGACCTCCACATGCTGCTCCCCAAATGGGTGGATAAAATGAAGTTTCGTTGCATGTAATGCTTGTCTATTTTGCAGTGCTTGATTTTTTCTAGCCCCATACAAAATATCCCCGAGCAATGGATAGCCCAAATAAGCGAAATGAACACGAATCTGATGAGTCCGTCCTGTTTCAAGACGACAGGATACTTGTGTCGTATCACGATAGCGTTCAATCACATGAAAATGCGTAATAGCTCGGTCACCTTGAGGCGAAACACGTCTTCTCGTTGCATGATGACGATCTTTTCCTATAGGCGCATCTATTTTACCTTGTTCTTCCTGCATGATTCCTTCCACAAAAGCGATGTACTGGCGAGAAATATCTCGTCTTTCCAATCTCTCAGCAAGCATAGCTCCTGCGAGTGGATGTTTCGCATACATCACGAGTCCAGATGTATCTTGATCCAAACGATGAATATGTCGAACCTTGTTCTTTATGTTCTGTTCTTGAAAATAGCCGGCCACCCAATGATCTAATGTCTCATGGTGAGTAGGCTCGGTAGGATGTAAAAGCAAGCCCGCTGGTTTATCAACAATCAAGATATGATCGTCTTCATAGACAATTTGTAAATAACCTTTGACTGGCTCTAATCCCAGTTCCTCTTCCTGACAAACGCGGATCGCAATATGTTGTCCGCTTTCTGTTTTTTGGACTTGGGTTGCTGGTTGGCCATTGACCAGAATCTCTTTGTTTTGAAATAAAAGGTGCGCTGTTTTTTTGGGAAATCCCCATCTTTTTCGAAGCAAGTCTCCAAAAGAAAGAGCAGCCTCTTGTTCGCCTAGCGTGCCAAGAAGCCACTCTCCCTCTCTTTTCATTGAAATCATGCCGTACTTCCTTTCTTTGAAAACCATCTATCGGGATGATTGGTGCAGATGTGCACATGCGATCCAAATTCAGCTACCTGTCGCATATGTTCTGGATCATCTATCGTCCAAGCTATGATATGAAATCCCCAATCCCTCGCTTGGTCCGCAATCTCTTGGGTCAGATAAGGATACGCGAGCGATAACACGTCGGCCCCGATATGCTGGGCTTGTTCGTGTAATAAAAGTGGCATTCCATAAATCAATGGTCCCACCTGCAATCGTGGAGCCAATCTTTTTACGTGATAGACGCTCTGATGTTGAAATGATGTAATGATCACATGCTCTTCCATATCATACTGTTCGATTAAACGGATCACTTTTTCTTCCAGCACCTGCTCCTTGCTTGCCACCATCTGCTTTAGCTCCATATTAAGCCATTTTTTCTCACGATTGGCAATGAGCACTTCTTCCAAGGAAGGAATCGTCTCGCCGACAAATTGCTTGTTGAACCAACCGCCTGCATCGAGAGAACGCAACTCTGCAAACGTATGATCCTTGACCCATCCAGTTCCATTCGTGGTACGTCCCAACGAATAGTCGTGAATAACCACAGGAATTTGGTCCTTTGTCAGTTGAACATCAAATTCAATCCCATCTATGTTTGGGTGTTCAAGTGCCATTCGGATAGACGCCAAAGTATTTTCTGGAGCAACTCCTGACCAACCCCGGTGCGCGATGCATACATTGCTTCGCAAGCTCAACCCTCCTTGAAAGAACTCCAGTTTTCCCTCATTGCTTATAGTTATGAGCATTTTCAGCAAAATCTGCTCAAATTGTTTGCAAAAGCCATAACGTCCTTACATTTTTGAGAGCGAATTTTTGCTTTAAAGTTCTGCGCTAATTTGCACGGAACGATCTAAAAATTGCTCGATCTCTTCACGACTTTTAGCTAATTTGCTTACAAAACGTATAACTTCCTTGCCATTCTTGAACGTAACAAAGCTAGGGATACCCATGATCTCTAACTGCTGAGACAATTCTGGAAGGTCATCACGGTTAACTGCTATCATATCCAATTGTTCTTTATAGGCTTCCTCTAACTCCGGCATAAACGGGTCGATCCGAAAGCAGTCAGGGCACCAGGTTGTATAAAATTTAACTACAACCGGTTTGGAAGAACGGATGGCTTCTTGGAATGCTTCTTCTGTTTTAATCTCTTTCATGTATGTATCCTTCCTTTCCATGATGTTTTGTTGATAGTGTAACACACCTGCTACTTTTTTGTCTCTACACCAGGTTTAGTGAGTACTGCTTTCCGGCTAAGGCTATCTCTTCGCGTAATGCTAGCATTGGAGCAGATAAATGCTTATCTTTATGGGATGCGACTACTAAGGTTCTATTAGGGCGCGTTGATAGATGCACATAAGCGGGACAGATGTTACCGTTCATTGAACCTGTAATCATATGAGGCGCAAAAGAAACTCCCATGCCTGATGCTACTAAAGCTTGCACCGTCTGAATGTTGGAGCTTTCAAACACTACTTTAGGCATAAAACCAGCCTGCTCGCACAATGTGAGTGAGATGGTACGAAATCCTTGCCCCTCTTTTAACAGAATAAATGGTTCATCTGCCAATGCCTTTAAATCAACAACCGGCTCCTCCGCAAATGGATGCTGAGGTGGCAAGGATAAATATATTTCCTCCTGTAATACCTGCGTTGTTACTATTGCTGGATGTTGTATCGGCATTGTTAGCAAGCTCATATCCAGCTTCCCATTCACCAGCATTTGCTCCAGGTTGCTAGATGTGTCTTCTATTAAAGTAACCTCGATGCGAGGATAGCGTTTCGTAAAGGCTGAAAAAGCTTCCGGCAACACAAAAGCCCCTGTGATCGGAAGGCTACCAACAACGATTCTCCCCGCGTTCCCTTCTGCAAATTGAACCATTTCACGTTCTAATGCATCTGCTTTCACAATGAGCTGAGTGGCTAATTGTAGAAATCGATGGCCCGCATCAGTTAGCTCGACTCGTTGTGGCAACCGCTGAAACAACAGAACACCCCATTCACGTTCTAATTTTGCAATTTGTTGACTAAGTGATGGTTGTGCTAAATGAAGCTTCTCCGCTGCACGAGAAAAGCTTTTTTCTTGAGCTACCATCAACACATATCTTATTTGTCGCAATTCCATCTCTGTTTCCACCACCTATTCGTTGCTTCCTTCCATACATATAGGTAATTCCTATCCATTCTATAATCATTATATCTTTGTGCTATTTACTTATCCATGATACAACTAAAAAAAGCAGGAACGCGATTACAATGTAGAGGAGAGGAAATACGATGAAAGCACGCACACTTTTTGAAAAAATCTGGGATCAGCACGTCATTCACGAAGAACCGGGAAAACCTAGCTTATTATATATCGATTTACATTTAGTACATGAAGTAACCTCCCCACAGGCTTTTGAAGGTTTACGTCTAGCTAATCGGAAGGTACGCCGTCCCGATCTTACTTTTGCAACGATGGATCACAATGTGCCCACGAAGAACCGCTATCTTGTAGAAGACCCCATTTCACTAACACAGATGGAGACCTTAACCAATAACTGTCGAGATTTCGAAGTACCCCTTGCAGATTTAGACAGCCCAGATCAAGGAATTGTTCACGTCATTGGACCCGAACTTGGGTTAACTCATCCGGGTAAAACAATTGTTTGTGGAGATAGTCATACCTCTACACATGGCGCTTTTGGTGCTCTTGCTTTTGGCATCGGAACCAGTGAGGTTGAACATGTATTGGCAACACAATGCTTGCAGCAAGCAAAACCAAAAACAATGGAAGTCCATGTCAAAGGTCCCATGCCACTAGGTGTCTCTGCGAAAGATTTAATTTTGGCTATTATCGCAAAATTCGGCACTGACTTTGCCACAGGCTATGTTATTGAATATACAGGGGAAGCTATTCGTCAATTGACAATGGAAGAACGGATGACAGTTTGTAACATGTCCATTGAGGCTGGAGCACGTGCAGGTCTGATCGCTCCGGATAATACTACTTTCGCATACTTAAAAGGTCGCCGGCATGCTCCTCAAGGAGAAGCATTTGACCAAGCTGTTGCTGTATGGAAAGAGTTGGTGACGGATGAAGGTGCCGAATATGATGCTTACATTGAGATTCATGCAAGCGAGATTGAGCCACAAGTAACCTGGGGAACTAGTCCCGGTATGGGAACCGGCATCACTAGGAATGTCCCTCTTCCTGAAGAATTTATGAGCCAAACCGAACAAAAGGCGGCACGAGATGCCCTTTCTTATATGGGATTAGTTGCAGGTACTCCCATGACCGAAATCGCTATTGATCGTGTGTTTATTGGTTCCTGTACAAACGGACGGATTGAAGATTTACGCCGTGCCGCCGCAGTAGCTAAAGGTCGCAAGGTATCCTCCAAGGTTAATGCCATGGTCGTGCCAGGGTCACAAGCAGTCAAGGAACGTGCTGAACAAGAAGGATTACATCAAATCTTCATTGAGGCTGGCTTTGAGTGGCGGGAATCTGGTTGCTCCATGTGTCTTGCGATGAATCCAGATATTTTGTCACCAGGTGAGCGTTGCGCTTCCACCTCTAACCGTAACTTTGAAGGCCGACAAGGGCGCGATGGACGCACACATCTTGTGAGCCCTGAAATGGCGGTTGCCGCCGCGGTCGAAGGTAGATTCGTTGATGTCCGTCAATGGCTAAACACTGCTTCTGTCGTGTAAATAGACGTTAGGATTTCGAAAATTGCAAGTAAACAGCTTATCTTGCAATGGTTGAGTCACTCAAGATGTAACAGGTAATTTTGTTGGAGAAAAGCATAAGCTCATCCCTACATGTAAAAGGAGGCACTATCCATGGAACCATTTGTAAAAGTAACTGGTTTGGCTGCTCCCGTTGATCGGGCCAATATTGATACAGATGCTATTATCCCCAAACAATTTTTAAAGCGTATTGAACGTACAGGCTTTGGTCAATTCTTGTTTTATGAATGGCGCTTTACGATTGATGGCGAGCGAATTGATTCATTTGTCCTCCATCAGCCGCGTTATGAAGGAGCAACGATTCTTCTTGCACGCAATAACTTTGGTTGTGGCTCCTCACGCGAGCATGCACCTTGGGCGTTGTTGGATTTTGGATTTAGAGTAATCATTGCACCGTCCTTTGCAGATATCTTTTATAATAACTGCTTTAAAAATGGAATTTTGCCAATCAAATTAACAGAACAACAGATAGAGGAATTGTTTACACGTACGGAAGCTACTGAAGGTTATACATTAACCATTGATTTAGAAAATCAAGTAGTAGAGGATGACAGAGGTCTCTCCTATCCTTTCGAGATAGATCCTTATCGCCGATATTGCTTGTTACATGGTTTAGATGATATTGGAATTACTTTACAACAAGAAGACAAAATTATGGCTTATGAACAAAAAATGCCTGCATGGTAGGTAATAAATAATTGAGACACAGAGAAAAAGGGTTCACCAGCAGGTGGCCCTTTTTTCATTATGATCAGTCTCTCATCGCAAAACAGCTTCGTTTTTAGCATAAATAGATTTCCTTGACAGCATATGATTGGTTCTCATTTTGCTCTCCTAGCTTTTTTCATATAGAATCCCGCTATTAAAGTTCCTTCCTTATTCTTCGTCTCCGGAGAACCTACTGCTAGTAAATTTCTCAAAATCTATTCATTCGCGAAGGTCTTGTTGAAAAAGAATATATCAGATAAGAGAACTGAGAAAATAGCTGATCTGGCTAACTCTGGCCTCTTAAAAAGCTCCTATTCCCCATCTTTCCTCATATTTCAAAAAAATACCTGTGTCAATGCACAGATATGGCAATTAGGCATACAGTGTATGAATTACAAAAAAGTATTGGAGAGGTGTTCATGTTTTATAATCCGTATGATTATAATCCGCATTATGATGACCCGTATCATTATGTAGAAGTTCAGCATCGTGTGAATCGTTTTTTTGAACATATAGACGGAAACGGTGCGTCTTTCACTCTGAACTCGGGAGATAGATTGTCATACGTGGGGGATGCTTGGAACGACAGAATTTCGTCTGTACGTGTCGCACCTAAAACGCTTGTTGTTTTATATGAGCATATAAATTTTACAGGTAGAAAAAAGCTGCTTGAAAATTCAAGTGATCGATCCCATCTCTTCAACATTCACAAAGATTTTAATGATATCACTTCTTCTATTAAAACTTTTCGACTCTGCTAAATAAGAGATAAATCTCCTGCACCTGGTCTGACCATATTTCTATGGGCTAAAAGCGATGATGTCAAGATATGAGACGCCTTTCTAAATCGTTGTATCCCTTTATCTAAAAATGTGTTTAGCAAAGCATACGGTATTATTGAAAACCCGTTCGGTATTCAAATACAATTAATGTTTGATGATAGATTACAATAAGAAATTATCGACGTATCCCCGCCGAGCACACCGTAATCATGAAAACGCCCGGGTCTAAACCCGGGCGCCTTCATAAGCCGCAACAGTAGTTAACCATCTCCGCATCTAACGGGCGGTTTCGGCGTTATATCATGGCCAAGAACGCTCACCCTTGATCACCTGGGCGCCCATTTCCAGATCACTTATGTTCTTTAAGTCAGGATAGGCCTTCTTCATCGCTGCAATCAGCTCAGCGGAGTTCTTGGCCTGCTTTGCCGCAGCATCAAATTTTGTAATGTAGTCACGGGTGAAGGTGACGTTGGATATATCTTCAGAGCTCTTGTTCATGAAATGGCCCGGGATAACTCGTTCAGGCTTCAGAGCGAGAACTCGGTCCAGAATCTCCCGCCAGTGGTCACGGCTCTCTAGAGTCTGGTTGTCTGCCATCCAGACATGCAGGTTCTCATAGACCGGCACACCACCCAGGATGGTCTTTTTCGACGGAACCCAAAGGACTGTGTGAGACGGATCCGAACCGTCGAGACCGATCACCTGCACGGTTTGGCCATCAACCGTTAGCTTATCCCCGTCAAGGACATCAGGGACGATCATCGCAGTTGGGGCGTTTTCTTTCATGAGCGGACCCCAGAATTCACTCTTAAGTTTGATAGTTGCCTTGATCCCTTCCACTGTAGCCGGGGTGGCAACGATCTTTACATCAGGAAATGCCTCGCGGATCGTCGACAGGCCGAAATAGAAATCCGGATCCTGGTGGCTGACATAAACTGTAGTCAGCTTCTTACCGGTTTCGCGGATCATCTTAACCAGTTGCGCGGCGTTGCTCTTTTCGAACTGAGCATCGACGAGCAGCACCTCGCTTGGCCCTTCGATCAGGCTAGATGTGACGGAGAAGAGCCCGTTTTCTCCAGGGTTGAACGGCGTGATCTTGAGTTCAGCCGCCTGTTTCTGAGTTCCCTCGCTCGCGGTATTCGTCTTACTCGGCTCACTGGAGCATGCGCTCAGCAATAGCGTGAAACAAAGCAACATAATAACTCCTATTGATGATTTCTTGCTAAACATCGGTAAATCTCCCTCTCTCTAATAATAATAATAACGGTTATCAAAATCGTAACGTAATGCCGTCAGCACAAGCTGCTCACTCGGATTCACTTCCGGCATCGTCCGACACGTTCAACGACTGCGATTCCTTCCAAGCCGTCTGCAAAGCATTGAGAAACATGTCGGTTGACTGCGCCCCCGATACGGCGTATTTGCGGTCGATGACGAAAAACGGCACTCCGCTGACGCCAAGCCGGCTTGCTTCTTCCTCATCCGCGCGCACGTCGGCGGAATAATCATCGCCAGCAAGCACCTTGAGCGCTTCATCGCGATCCAATCCGACCTTCACTGCTAATTCCACCAGCGTTTCGTGGTCGCCCAAATGCCGGGAGTCGGTAAAGTATGCCTGAAACAGTTCCTGTGCCATCGGGTTCATTTTACCTTGCTTGATTGCGTACTTCGCCAACCGATGGGCATCGAATGTGTTCGTCAGAATCAAGGTGTCAAATTGGAATGTAAGCCCGACTTCCTTCGCTTTACTGCTAAGATTCTCGTTCATCGCAATCGCTTGATCCCGGCTCATGCCGTACTTGGCGACCAGCATGTCATGTACGTCGTAATCCACGTCCCTCTGTGCTTTCGGATCAAGCTCGAAGCTTCGAAAAACAACTTCAACATCATCTTTGTGCGCAAATTTATCAAGCGCCGCTTCGATCTGTTGTTTGCCGATGTAGCAGAAAGGACAAGCAAAATCGGACCAAACTTCCACTTTCATTCTGGGAACCTCCTTTCCATTTATTTCGAGATTTTTTGTTGTAACCACTTAAGTTACAACAACTCCAAAAAAAATGGGTTCACTTTTTCATGTTCATATGTTCGGCAAGTTCGGAAAGCAACTCATGCATCGTTATGTCAGCCAGAATCGCTTCCATGGCGTTTTGGGCCCGTCTTACGATCAGTTCCAGAACGGCTTGAATGTTCGCACCGACCGGACAGTCGGGATTCGGCTGTTCATGGAGATGAAAGAGCTCCCCTTCCTCCACGACTTCCGCCGCCCGGTAAACATCCAGCAACGTAACTTCTTCCAGCCCTTTAAGTAAAAAAGCTCCGCCTTTACCGGCTCGAACGCCCGCCAATCCTGCTTTCTTTAGCTGCCCGAGTATTTTCCGAATGATAACCGGATTCGTTCCGACGCTACCAGCAATCCATTCCGATGTGCAGTGCGCATCCTTGGCTGTAGAAAGCAACGAAAGAATGTGAACCGCTATGGAAAATCTGCTGCTTATTTTCATTACTGACACCCTCTCGATGTAACCATTATAGTTACAACATGCCATGAGTGTCAAGAGGGATTTTGAAATTGTTAATTTTGTAAAAGGAGCTTCGATATATTTCATTGTTTCCGTTCAGATATACTGTTTAACAAAATGGATCAAGAATTTTACTAGCCATCAATACATCCCCATTCCATAAGATGATGTGGAGATTATGCAATGGCTAGAAATTAAATTTTCCTCACAAACGTAAAGCCCTCTGCCACTTTATTGTGACAGAGGGTTCATAGTAGTTAACGGCGAACAGATTAAAACAATGATTTTATTAGGAAAAACCTTCCCAGGCTAACAGGGATATCACTATCCCTTTTTTATATATAAAGGTATTTCTACCTTCGAACTACTCCCTAGTAGCCGCAGATTGATTCAAGCCAAGGATTTCAATGGCTTGCTCTCTTAGCTTATATTTTTGAATTTTACCAGAGGCAGTCATCGGGTAATCACTTACAATTTGTACATAATATGGAATTTTAAAGCGAGCAATCTTCCCCTGACAGAAATCTTTAAGCTCATTTGATGTCAGGGTTTCGCCCTCCCGCACTTTAACGCATGCCAATACCTGTTCACCATAGTGAGGATCAGGAACACCAATAACCTGTACATCCAACACCTTGAGATGGGTATACAAAAACTCTTCAATCTCACGTGGATAAATATTTTCTCCTCCACGAATGATCATGTCTTTCAGGCGCCCTGTTATGCGATAGTACCCCGATTCATCAACGGTTGCTAGGTCTCCCGTGTGGAGCCAGCCCTCAGAATCAATCGCCTGAGCTGTCTGTTCCGGCATTTTATAGTATCCTTTCATAACCTGATAGCCTCGCGTACAAAGTTCACCCTGCTCGCCTCTAGCCACCTCTTCCCCTGTTTCCGGATTCATTAGCTTAATTTCAACCGGATCATGCTTACGACCTACTGTTGACACACGAAGCTCGATGCTATCATCTACTCTAGTCTGAGTTACGACTGGCGATGATTCCGTCTGCCCATATGCAATAGTAATATCACGAATCCCCATTTTATCTACGACATTTTTCATTACTTCTTCTGGGCAAGGCGAACCCGCCATGATACCGGTGCGCAATGAGCTTAGATCATACTGCGCAAACGTGGGTTCATTCAGCTCCGCAATAAACATAGTTGGCACTCCATATAGCGCAGTGCACCTTGTCTTAGAAACCACCTCCAACACAACTTTGGGCTGAAACGTAATGATAGGAACCATCGTTGCTCCCGTTGCTACGCAGGCTAAAGTTCCCATGACACAGCCAAAGCAATGAAAAAATGGTACTGGAATGCAAACGCGATCTTCTTGGTGTAAATTTTGACAACTAGCTACTTGAATTGCATTGTTAATAATATTGTTATGACTAAGCATGACGCCTTTTGGAAATCCTGTCGTACCTGAAGTATATTGCATATTAACTACCGAATCGGGATGAATCGTCTTTTGACA
Organism: Brevibacillus sp. 7WMA2; assembly: GCF_010748895.1. Lineage (NCBI taxonomy): Bacteria > Bacillati > Bacillota > Bacilli > Caryophanales > Paenibacillaceae > Brevibacillus > Brevibacillus sp. 7WMA2. Next base: position 647,085 of record NZ_CP048799.1, on the reverse strand, counting down.
ATCAATTTGCTCCGCTTCCGTCACTTGTTCAGCTAGCTCATAGAGGTCCTTAAATAAATACATGCCTGACTGGCGCTCTTCTCCCAGATAGATTACTCGGCGTAATTGAGGGAGGCGTTCTGCTTGAAGCTCTCCAGGTGTCGCAGTTTGTAGTTCTGGGCAAATTTCATGCAACATGTCGACATAGGAAACACCCTTAAACTGATCAATTAATAGTAAGGTAGTAGCATCCGATTGATGCAGCAAATATTCGAGCTCATGTGTACGGTAGTTTGTATTAACGGTCACGAGTACACCACCTATTTTAGCTGTGGCAAACTGAGTTAATACCCACTCTGGAACATTATTAGCCCAAATTGCTATATGTTCGCCTGGCTGGATACCTAAGGCCATAAATCCCCGAGCTAATTGATTGCACACCAACTGAAACTCCCGATATGTATACGTAAGTTCACGCTCATGATAAATAATGGCTTCCTTGTCAGGAAACATGTCTGCTGTCTCATCTAATAAATCACCCATCGTAATAGAACGTAGATCAGCCATTTTTTCGACCTCCTAGCCGTATTAATCAGAACATTCCATCAAATCATATATTTTCCTGCTTCCCGCTATATACCATCATATCTGTTAATGGTCATTTTATATAGCAAAAAGTCCCCGATAAGGTATCAACCATCGAGGCACTTCTTTCCCATCTATTTGATTTGCAGTATTTTTACTGTTTCTACCTTGTAAGATAGATGATTCGGGTAAGCTAATTCTATTTTCAATTCGTGCTCCCCTTTTGGCATATTTTTAATAGTAAATTGGGGCTGATAAATCTTCTGAATCATTTTTCCATCCACATAGAGATGTGCATGTCCCTTCCCATGCATGGACTCCAATTTTTGTTCTGCGTTGGACTGCTCTTCTGTAAAGGTAAAGCCTGTGGTGATGAGATTAACAGCTATCTCATTATTCTCTACCTGTACATCCATAGCTACCTGAGGCCTTTCGGAGGCAAACGGGTTGTCTGCTACTTTTGCTGTTGTCTCCATGCTTTCCCGATCAAATTGGAACAGGGTTGCGACATGTAATGGATCTTTCCATATTACCAGTACGATGGCAAGTACTAAGCCAACCCCTACAGCAGAGCCATATAGCAACTTGCGCAAACTAATTACAAATACTTTCATTCGTAACTCTCCCTTTCCGCCCTATTTGTACATGCATACGCGAGAATGAAGAGAGTTAGAAGTAAATCTTGTAGAAAACTGCTACAAGCATATGAGGCTTATATATTTCATCAAATCTTACCTGAGGAATTCCTTCCTTTTTCCTTCGATTATGAAGCGTATTATCCCTAAAGATCCATCCCTGTTTCTCTTCTACGCAATACGATTTTGCCAAATTGTTCCGAATCCTGTAGTCGTTGAAGGGCAGTTATACCTTGCTCCAGCTCATAGACATGATCTATAATCGGGCGGATTTGATGTTGTTCCATAAAACCTAGCATCTCAATAAATTCTTCCTTACTACCCAGTGTAGTTCCTAGAATATTACACTGGCTGTAAAAAAAGCTTCTTAGATTAAATTCTATGATATCACCGGTAGTAGCACCAAATGTAACGCACGTCCCCCCGGGGCGCAGTTGATGCAAAGATTGCTGAAATGTAGCAGGACCCACACTATCAAACACGATGTCAACCTTCTCGCCCTGTAAGGCCTCGTTCCAATCGGTTGCTGTATCAATCGCAACGTCAGCACCTAGTTGCAGAGCCCTTTCTTGTTTCGCTTTGCTCCGGGAAGTAACAATGACACGACATTCCAAGGCCTTACTCATTTGAAGTAAAAAGGTAGCTACCCCACTCCCAATTCCAGGAATCAACACCGTATTTCCCTTTTTGACCTGTCCTTTTGTACATATGGCGCGATAAGCCGTAAGAGCTGCTACAGAGAGTACTCCAGCTTCTTCCCATGTTAGATAGGTAGGCTTTTTCACGAGTAGCGAAGCAGGAACCACAATATACTGAGCATGGGTCCCATCGAAGGAAGTCCCTAAAATCTCGAACGTGGCAGGAGGAGCATCGCTTTTGGTTAACCAGTTCACGCCTGCATGCAAAATTACCGCGTCACCGACATGCCATCCCTCTACTTCACTACCTATTTCTTCAATTTCTCCAGCACCATCAGCACCCAGAACGAGCGGAGCGTCTTGTTCGCTTCTCCACATGATCGTGAGTAAATCCCGACGGTTTAAACCAGATGCCTTCAACCGAACTAGCACCTCATCAGCAGCCAATATCCGTTTAGCTCGTTCTCCTATTGTTACTCCTTTTAAGCCTGCTTGACCGTGATGTAGCAATGCTTGATACATAGTTCCTTCCTCCTTTTCGCTACAAATGACATTCTCATTAGATTTAGGAGACAAAATATTGAATCAATTCGTCTACTCGAATCATTTTTACCTCTTCTGCAAACTGATTACTAGCACTGCATACAGACAACGGATATCCTTTCGCTAGCTGATATTGTTTAAAAAACCAATTCGTCTGTGACGGTATCTCTTCGCTAAAATCAATGGTACCATTCTCATTTTTTCTAATGGAAAAAGAGGAAAGAGGAATGGATAGCCCCTTGCCAACTGCCTTGATGTAGCTCTCCTTCAATGTCCAAAGGTCATAAAAATACGACAGTTGTTCTTCTCCTTCTGATTTTACTACTAAATCCGTGTACTCTTGCTTTGAAAAGTAATGCTTAGCAATTTCCATCTCTATGGGCTTTTGCTGTTCTATATCAATTCCTACAGGTTCAATGCCTGTACCGCACACTACCCATTCACCAGAGTGAGACAAGTTCATATTGCAATTGGTATATGGCAGATAAGGTTTACCATACTCATTGTACTCAAATTGAATCTCCTCTTTAGAAATAAAGTGATGTGTAAGCAAAATATAGCGAACGAGTAAATCAGCCAGCAATCCCCTATAGGCATCCTCACGTCTGCGAAATCGAAGGATTTTTTCACGTTTTTCTTGGGATACATGATCTAATAAACGTGTAAATGTATCCTTCTCTAGTTCTGCTGGTATATGTAGAGCAAATACGTTTGTCATGTAATTCCCCTCTCCCTTTTCCATATTTTAGAGGATATCTACAAACAAATCTACCATGTCATCTGAAATCTTTAGATCTGCTCGAAATAAATAGAAGGGCTTCTCAACACTCCGAATGGAGGAAAGAGAGCCCTTCTGTTGGCTACGTTCTGCTATCTCTAAGCTACATTTCTATTTTTCTTCCCCTATTGCACCCTCTGCGGATGCCACTAATGATCTCTGTAATCTCTTTTGCATGCGCTTATCTCTTTTATGGTCCCACCAATCCCGAATTCCTTCAAAAACGGAATACAGCACCGGCACCAGCACTAGTGTAACTAACGTATGAAACACAAGTCCCGCTATTACTACAGTTGCGAGTGGAGCTTCTAAGCTAGCACCATCTCCAAATGCCAAAGCCATCGGTACCATGCCCAAAATGGCGGTAATTTTAGTCATCAAAACGGGGCGTACTCGCTCATGGGTCCCTTGAATAATTGCGGCTTGTAACGATACGCCGCGTTTTCTAAGTAAATTTATTCGATCGATTAACAAAATCGCATTGGAAACGACAATACCGATTAACATAATGATGCCAATGATGGACATAGCTGTCATCATGCGTTGTGTCAACACGAGACCAGCAACAACGCCTACGCCTGCCATAGGTAATGTCAGCATGATGATAAATGGATGCGACAAACGTCCGAATTGCGCAACCATAATCAGATAGATGCAAGCAATAGCGCCTAAAAACACAAACAATGCACTGGACATATTGCTTTCTTGATTTTTAAGACTGCCTGCTAACTCCACTTGCAAACCAGCCGGCACTACCAATTGATCCAGCTTCGTTTGTAACAAACGGGTAGCATTCCCTGGATCGATTCCTACAAGATCGGCAGACACTTTAATGACACGTTCCCCGTTACGGTGATTAATTTGTTGTGGCGTCTTTCCATATTTCCATTCGACGACATCTATTAGTGGAATCATTGTCTGATTTTGTGTGGGAATTAACAGCTTCTTTAGTTGCTCAGGATGTTTCATTTCTTGCTCAGGCAGTCGAGCCATTACATCCACATTTGTACCGTCGGTTGTAAGTTCAGCCACTTTTTGCTCACCCATCATGCTGGATAAATGCTGAGCTAGTACCCGTTCGTCCACCTGTAATCGATTCATTGCTTCTTTTATGGGAATGAGGGTTATCTTTTCTTTACCCTCACTAAAATCGTTGCGAACACCTGAAATACCCTCTATACCAACAAGCATTGCTGATACTTGCTCACTTAATTCTTTCGCCTTCTCTAAATCTTTGCCAGTAATCTCTACTTCAACAGTTACTGCACCACCGTCTGGGCTATTGGTGCTAAAGGAAAAGCGTTCTACACCTGTTACTTCTTTTGTTTTTTCCATGATCTGCTTGCCAATTTCTTCTTTGCTCAATGAGCGCTCTGCTCTCGGTAATAAGGCGATTTGTAACTGCAATCGTTCTAAATTTCCACCAATGTATGCATCTTTAACTTCTTTTATCGCAGACAATTTTTCTTCCGTTTGAGAAATGACTTGTTTGGCCGCCTCCAAGGACGTTCCATGTGGCAACGTAATATCTGCAAAGATAAAGTTCTCATTCACATCAATCCCCAGATTGGTTTTAACGTGGGGGGCCAGCACAAAGATACTGCAAAACATGAGAAAAGCTAGACCAAGTGTAACAAATCGTCGACGCAAACACAGATGCAAGATGCGGTCGAAGCTCCGCACCAGGATATTTTCCTTTTGATTTTCTCCATTCACCTTTTGCTTATCATTTTTTAGAAAGCTATCTGAGAAAATCGGTACAAAGAAAATTGATACAATCGTAGATGATACAATAGCCGCTGTCACTGTAAAAGCAATCGTAGTGAATATGGGCGTCAACGCTTCATCAAAGCCTGCTAATACCAAAGGTAAGAATACAACTACCATGGTGATCTGTGATGATAATACAGGCGTAAGCACCTCTTTCGTACCCAGTAAAATTGACTCACGCAATGCTTTTCCCTGCTCTCGGTAGTGATAGATACTCTCTAGTACCACGATTGCAGCGTCAACAATTAAACCAACGGACAGACTAAGAGAAATAAGCGTTACCATATCGAAATTATAGCCAAATACCTTCAGTGCAATAAATGTCATTAAAATCGAAAGCGGTAGCGTGGTAGCAATGACCATCGTAACCCGCCAGTTACGTAAAAAGATAAATAAGATCAAAATAGCGAGAGCTCCACCGATCATAACATCTCTGCTTAAATTACTAATGGAATGCTCGATAAAAGAAGCCGCTTCAAAAATGGATGTAAGATGATAAATTCCGTTTGCTTCTTGATTGATCTGGGCAATAAGCTGTTCTACCCTTGCTTGGGTTGGTATAATTTCGCTACCCTCTGTACGTTTTATCGAGATACCAATGTAGGGTTTTCCTTTATAGATGGCAAGCGTCTGATCACTCTCACTTCCACGTAAATCTTTCACGGTTGCCAATTGGTCAAGCAATGCCATTCCCCTTGGTGTTGGGATCATTACAGATTTTAATTCCTCTACATGTTGCAGTGTCTTATCTAATTCGATGACCGTCTGATAGCCGGCGTTATCAAGTGTTCCGAGCGCCTGCTTCCAATTTTGTTTTTGTAGCTCCTGATAGATCTGTGCAGGGGTTACCTGATAAGCCGAGAGTCTCTCTGGCAATAAGGTGATGGTGATTTTATTTTCAAAGCTTCCTTTACTAATCTCTACGCCTTTCACTCCAGATACTGCCTCTATTCGCTCTTTTAGCGTATCCTGAGCATAATTATATAATGATTGAGGATCATTGCCTGTTAAAGCCAACACCATCAGAGTTTCATCACCATAATTGGCCTGATAGATATTACTATGTTCAACCGCTTTCGGAAAATTGGATCGCTCACGATTAATAATGCTCTCCAGTTTTTGCTTTGCTGCCTCACCTTTTCCTTCCTTCGCCACCAAAGTGATTTGAACCTTGCCGCTAGAAGAAGACGAAAAATAATCCTTTATCTCCTCCATTCCCTTCACTTCATTTTCTACTCGCTCCGCTACTTTTTTCTCCATTTCTTCAGGAGGGAGTGATCCGCCAGAAATAGTAGCAATAATCCAAGGCAAATTCGTTTTTGGAACCAGAAATATTTTAAAGGAGGCAAGAGAAGCAAAGCCTGCGAATAAAATTATGAGAGTTAAGAGATACACAATAAGCTTTCGTTGGAGAAAGAATGATAGGAGTTTACTCATTGTTTTACTCCCTTCACTGCTACGTTCTCACCGTCAACGATATAGGTGATTCCACTTTTTACTACCTGTTCCCCTACTGAAACACCTTTTACAATTTCAATATTTCCATTAATAATCTGTCCGACTTGTACAGGTTGTTTCCTAACAATGCCATTCTCCACCTTCATGACGAAATGGGTCTCATTTGTAAGCCCTACACATTCTAGAGGCAATAAAAATCCCTGCAATGGGCGAGGTACCTTAACATTCGCAACCATACCACCTCGCCATTTTTTATCTGAATTACTTATATGAATCTCCACTCGATATTTCCCGTTTGCTTGGTCGATCACAGGTGAGACAAACTGAATTGTCCCCTTACTGCTTATACCAGAAGCATCCTGTACTTCTACCTGCTTCCCTTCCGTAAAAAATCCCACCTCATCGCTTTCAACAGCCAAAACTACCTTAACAGTTTTCAAATCAACTAGCTCAATTACGCTTTGTCCACCAGCTACGACCTTCCCTGTCTGTTCATGCACTGCTACGATCGTTCCTGAGAATGGCGCAATGATTTTGGTTTGTTGTAAACTCTCCTGCGCTCGTACAGCCTCGCTGTTTGCCTGCGTAATGGCAGCGCTTGCTCTAGCTAGTTGATCTGGATTTGCCCCTCTTTGAAGCTCCTGAAGTGCAATCTGTTCATTTTTTACACTCATCTCTGCTTGCTTTGCTTTGAGAAGAAGAGCCTCATAATCATTTTTTGAAAGCGCACCGCCTTGAAACAAAACATCGCCCTGCTTCGCGGCCTTTTTTGCCTCTGCAGCATTTTGTTGCTCTCGCTCCAGCTTGATTTTTTGCTGAGCAAGTGCTTCTTGAGAGGCTCCTTTCTTTGCTTCCTGAGCGGCAACAGTTGCGGATTGTACTTGCCCTGCGGCAGCCTGAGCAGCTACCTGATATACTTTCGCGTCTAAAGAGGCCAAGACCTGACCTTGCTGTACCTGTGCCCCTTTTTCGGTGTTTACCTGTGCAATTTTTCCTGAACTACCGAAGCCTAGCATTACCTGCTTATTTGCTTCAACTACTCCCGAATATCCTAGTAAAGTTGAAGCTGGTGCTTGTTCAATCTTATAGGTCTCCACCCATTTGTTATTTTTCTCCTCTTGTACACTAGCTACTGGCTCCACATTACTCCCACAGCCACTAACTAACAAAATAAAGGCGCCCAAAACCGATACGACAACACGTCTCACATCTGTTCCTCCCAGCTCTTTCCTTTTTTATTCTATTCTCTCTAATTTTCTGAAATAACAGAACGGCCAGCAGGTGGAGCTTATATCCAACTTAAGACGGAGATTGATATGTTGTATTGAAAATAGCAAAATGAAATTTTATACAAAATTAAAATTAATAACCTTTTTATATAAAAACAGTAACTCAAGTCTATCCTCTTCAATAGGAGCTATCCAACAATTCTTCTCTTCTAAATAAAAAAAAGACCGTCTACTTATATAGACCGTCTTTTTAGAGCTATGTGCTAGTTATGAGTGAGCAGGGAGGCTGCTTCCTTATCTAGAAGGAAGATTACATCAGGATGCTTTTGTAAAATAGAAGCTGGCATCGCTTCAGTTATTTCGCCTTGAATCGCTTTCGCCACTGCCTCTGCCTTTTTTACACCTGCTGCGAGGATTACGATTTTTTTACTTTGCATAATGCTAGCAATCCCCATTGTAATCGCATGACGCGGTACATCCTCCTCACTGTCGAAATAGCGAGAGTTGGCTTGGATCGTGTTCTTAGTCAGCTCGACCATACGCGTGCGAGAATCGAAAGAAGCGCCTGGTTCATTAAAGCCAATATGACCATTTTCACCTATTCCTAGAATTTGAATATCTACTCCTCCGTTTGCTCCGATCTCTTCTTCATATCGGTTGCACTCTGCATCCACATTGATCGTTTCGCCGTTGGGAAGGTGGATATTGCTTGTTGGTATATTGACATAAGCAAATAAATGATCATGCATGAATGTCCAATAGCTTTGTGGATGCTCACGCTTAATCGGATAATATTCGTCTAGGTTAAAAGTATGCAATCTTGAAAAGTCCAGCTTTTGATCTTTATAACTAGTAATCAGGTGTCGATAAAATCCTTCTGGTGTTCCGCCCGTAGCTAATCCCAGAACGGAATCAGATTTTTTCTTAATCTGTTCTAAAAAAATATCTGCTGCATAGCGGCTGAGTGTGTCATAATCCTCAAAAACCTGTACCTGCATCATCTATTCCTCCGTCTTTTCAAATACGATTTTTCCTTCCACCCAAGTAGCCATAACCTGATATTCCTTCGATAACAGTACAAGATCAGCATCTTTGTCTACTTGGATGCTACCTTTTGTTTCACTAATGCCTAATTTTTTTGCTTGGTTCATTGTAAGCAAGTAAATTGCTTTTTCCAAAGGGATGTTTGTAAACTTCATAAAGTTAGACAATGCTTTATCCAGGGTAAGAACACTTCCCGCTAATGTACCATCAGAAAGACGCGCTTCATCCCCACGAACGATCACATTTTGTCCACCCAAATCATATTCACCATCATCTAAGCCTGCTGCACGCATCGCATCGGTAATGAGCATCATTTGATTTAATTCGCATGCTTTTGCCAAAATACGGATGAAGTTAGGAGATAGATGAATACCATCACAGATAAAATCAAATGTCATTTCTGGATTCTGCATGGCTAAACCGATAATGCCCACATCACGATGGTGCAAGCCCTTCATCGCATTCCCTAAATGGGTCGCGTGGTTTACCCCTTTGCGTAAGCATTGGCATGCGCCATCATAATCTTGTAAGGAGTGTCCAACAGATGCAATGACCTTTTGTTCGCGCAATAGATCAAATACCTCTTCTTCAGTAACCAGCTCAGGGGCTAATGTCATAAGCTTGACTAGGCCTGGACGAGCGATTGAGAAAACCTTTTGCATATTAGCAAGTGTTGGGGGCTCAATCCACTCTCCATTTTGCGCTCCCTTTAAGACTGGATTAATAAACGGTCCCTCCATATGAACGCCAACTACTTTAGCACCTTTGTTCTCCTTTATATTTGAATAAAATTCTAATATTTCAAGATTACGTTCGATGGGAGCTGTCATCGTAGTAGCCAATAGACCAGTAGTACCGTGCTTAGCATGGAAGCTACAAATGCCGTCAACTGCTTCCTGTGTGCTGTCCATAAAATCATATCCCGCACCACCGTGTACATGTAAATCAATGAATCCCGGTGCTAGAGTTTCACCTTTTCCATCGTATACAGATTCTGCTTCTTGTCCATTTTCAGGGCCTACATAGATAATTTTTCCGTTTTCCATAAGGAGAATGGCCTGTTCAAGAATACCTTTTTCTGTGACAATATTCACATTTATAATTTTTTGTGTTTGAGTAACAGTCATGGTGTACTCCTCCTATTTTTCAAACTCCAGGAAGCCTCTGTCTATTTTTAGTTAGGCGTCCGATTATACGCATTTCCTAGAATTATTATGGAGAAAGCGTTTGTAAAAAAATCTACGTAAGCGATTTCTCACTTATTATTGTAACAGAAAACAAGGCTGTTACCCAAGAATCTTCTTACTCTTCAAGAAACAGACACACAACTGAAGTATTGACATACCAGCATTCTTGCTTGCTTCTAGCTAGTGTTTCTATATGACAAGCTGTAGTAGTTTACAAACAAAAAAGAGGGTTACACACCCTCCCTTTGTGAGTTCCTGCAACGCTTCTATTTAGATAAAGCTAATTGCTCCAATTCATCTAACAAGCCTTTAAAGACATCCATTGCTTCCTCGATCGGCTCTGGTTTTGCCATATCGACTCCAGCTTTTTTCAATAATTCAATAGGATAATCGGAACCACCACTAGATAGGAAGTTCAAGTATCGTTCGACTGCTGGTTCCCCCTCCTCCAAAATTTGTTTCGACAGAGAAGTAGCAGCTGAGAAGCCTGTAGCATATTTGTACACGTAGAAATTGTTATAGAAATGAGGGATTCTTGCCCATTCAAGATCAATCTCCTCATCGATTACCACAGAGTCTCCGAAATATTTCACATTTAACTCACGATACATGCTGGATAGAGAGTCTACTGTCAGCGCATGCCCTTCTTCAATGGTAGCATGAATCATTTTTTCGAATTCAGCAAACATGGTCTGACGGAAAACAGTCGCTCTAAACTGCTCTAAGTAGTAGTTAAGCAGGTACATGCGTTTTTCTTTTTCAGTCGTTTGAGCAAGTAAATGTTGCATTAACAGAGCTTCATTTAATGTAGACGCTACCTCTGCTACAAAGATCTGATATTGAGAATAGGTGTATGGCTGGTTTTTATGCGAATAATAGCTGTGCATGGCGTGGCCCATTTCGTGTGCTAACGTGAACATGTTATTGAGGTTATCCTGATAATTCATTAGCACGTAAGGATGAACAGAATATGTCCCCCACGAATAAGCACCGCTCGTTTTGCCTTGATTTTCATAGACGTCTACCCATCCGGAAGTGAATCCTTCATGCAGCACCTTTCCATAGTCCTCACCAAGTGGAGCCAATGAGTCCTCTACTGTTTTAACAGCCTCTTCATAAGGAATTTCCATGTTGGCTTCTGCTACAATCGGAACATATAAATCATACATGTGAAGCTCATCTGCACCCAACACTTTTTTGCGTAAATCTAAATAACGCTGTAGTTCAGGCAAATTCTTATGGATGGTGGCGATGAGATTGTCGTATACGGATTGATCTACATTATCGTTAAATAGAGACGCCTGTAATGCGGATGAATGCTTCCGGGTACGTGCATAGAACACATCACGTTTTACGCTTGCAATCAGTGTTGCTGCAATTGTATTTTTATGGTTTCGGTAGGTTTCATACAAGGCTTTGAAAGCATCGTGACGCACGCGTCGGTCTTTGCTTTCCATGTATTGAGAGTATCGACCTTTTGTTAGTTCAACCTCTTCACCATTCTCATCTGTAACCATTGGAAATTTAATATCTGCATTGTTTAACATTGTAAAAATATTGGAAGGAGCACCCGCAATCTCACGCATTTCAGCAAGCAAGACCTCTTCCTCTGCTGACAACGTATGTGGCTTATAACGAATGATCTCCACTTCTAAAAATTTTCTGTAATGATCTAAGCCACTTTCTTCGTTTAGTAAAGCTTCGAGACGCTCATCTTCTATTGCTAAAATTTCTGGTTGGATATATGCCAATGCACTGGAGACCTGCGTAGATAGAGAGGTTGCCCGATCTGTTAAAGCCTGGTATGTAGAGTTTCCGTTATCCTCATCTCTTCTCATGCGAGCGTACACGTACAGTTTTTCTATCAATTGAGATAGCTCATCCATTAATGTCAGCGCTTCTAACAATTGCTTCCCAGAATCAGCTAATTTTCCCTTAAAGCTTTGCGCTTTCTGAATCAAGGTTTTTGCTAGCTCTGCGTCTTTTTCCCAATCGTTAGTGGAAGCATAAATGTCTTCTAGCTTCCATTTGAATTGGTCCGGTACTTCGCTACGTTTGGGTAATGTTTTGCTTTTGTTCACGGTAATACACTCCTTTTTATGGAAAATAGGCAGAGCCATCAGAAAAACTGGTACTATTCTCCATCGTACACCAAGCGAAGCTCTGATTCAATTCTTTGCACCAATAGAAAAAACCTGGCTTCTACACCAGGCTCCCCACTTGATTTCCAATCCCTACATATTCAAATCCAATTTTTCCTAATTCAGAGTGGGCTAATGCATTGCGACCATCAAAGATCAGAGGCTTCCTCATAATTTGGTAAACACGTTCATAATCTAATTCAAGAAACTCTCCCCACTCCGTGCAAAGAATCACCGCATCTGCTCCGTTCACAGCCTCATAAGGTGTTTGAGTATAAGTTACCTGCTCACCAGAAAACACGCGTTGCATGTTAGGCATAGCAACAGGATCATAGGCAGTGATGAGCGCTTCCTTTTCTCGTAAGATCGTTAGCAATTTCTGTGCAGGAGCTTCTCGGATATCATCGGTATTTGGTTTAAAAGATAAACCTAATAATGCAATTCGCTTGTTAGCCAGGTCTCCTAAGCGTTGTTCCAGCTTTTGCAAAAACCAAGTAGGCTGTTGCTCATTCACCTTAGCTACTTGATACAAAATAGTCAATGGCTCATCTCTCTCTTCCGCTATTGAGAGTAGAGCAGAAGTATCCTTAGGGAAACAGGAACCCCCATACCCCAAGCCGGCCTGTAAAAATTCTGGACCAATTCTGGAATCAAGACCCATTCCAGTAGCGATAATCGAAATATCTGTTCCTAGCTTATCGCTTAGTCGTGCTAGTTCATTCATGAAAGAAATTCGCATCGATAAAAAAGCATTAGAGGCATATTTTATCATTTCTGCATTTAATCGACTCGTTTTAATCCGTGGTGCTTCAATATTTTTGTATAATTCTTCTAATCGTTCAAAAGCCTGAGTAGACGAAGCTCCCATTACGATGCGAGCTGGCTGTAATGAATCCTGTAATGCACTTCCCTCCCGTAGAAATTCTGGGTTAGAGACAACGTGTATCTGTGGACAATCGGAAAAAAGCTCTGCTACTTGATCATTACTCCCTACAGGTACTGTACTTTTGATGACTAATATGCGTTCATCATCATCGTGACAAAGCATCTGGTGAACTTGATCTATTACATCCTTAAAAACACGTAAATCAGCCCTTCCCTCCTGATCGGAAGGGGTGCCTACACAGATAAATATGATCTGAGCTGAAAGTAATGCTACTGTATGATCAGTTGTAAATTCCAGCTTTCCTCTACTTATTACATCAACTAGAGCTTCATCTAAATCTGGTTCATATATGGGTGATTTGCCGGTTTGCAACAAGCGTATCTTTTCTTCGTCTACATCCACTCCCGTCACTTCATGTCCTGCCATTGCTAGTGCGACCCCTGTTGTAACTCCTACATATCCAGTTCCAATGACGGCTACTTTCATGCTGACACCTCCGCCATGATTTGGTGATATTCATGTTACTTGGTTGCTAAGTGCCTATTGTTTTCTTTTATTAGTCGTATATATACGTTTTCCAAAACCTTACGTTGCTTGTTAATGTCATGTTGTTTTTCCACTTTCACACGTGCATTCAAGGTGTATTCTGTCCACCGTTGTTCTTCCTGGATCATACGAATCATCATTTCGGCAAATTTGCGAGGTGACCTCTCGGGAGCAAGTAACCCGCTTACACCGTGCTCTATCAGTTCTGGAATGCCAGCATGGCTGGTAGAAATAACCGGCCTTCCTGTAGCCATGGCTTCCATTAGTACATTAGGAATTCCCTCTTGATTGCCATCTTTCGCTGTTTGGCAAGCAAGTACAAACATATGACAACGAGCCAACTCCTCGGCTACTTGCAGGTGGCTGACACCGCCTTTAAGCGCCACACTATTTTGTAACTTATAGCGCTTAATCAATTTTTTTAGTTTCTTTTGCTGATCCCCTTCCCCTACTATTGTTAACGTAGCATTTGGAAAAACCTTGTGTACATGTCGAAAGGCGCTAATGAGCGTATCCATTCCTTTTTTTTCTACTAGTCGCCCAATACTTAAAAATTTATAGAAATGATTCCAAACAGGTTGCATAGCCTGATAGGCAAATTTTTGAAGGTCAATTCCTGATCGCAGCAACGTTATTTTGTGTTTCGGGCATCCTAGTTTTATTATCTTTTTTTTCATGTGCTTACTTACGACTGTAAATGCGCTTCCTCTCCGAAACAACTGCTTTAATTGTCGTTTATAGTTAGGATCAACATTGGGCCGGCGGGATACATCCGTTCCGTGAAATGACACCAGTAACGGTAATTTGGAACGTTTGGCAACCGGTAGTAATTCAAGCCCCCCTGTTCCAAATCTAGCGTGGAGTATCTTAATCTGTTTTCTCTTCACCCAATGATGGAGATTTGTTAATTTCTTTTTTACGTAGATTGACTTATGAGGAAATTGATCCACATTAATCGGGTTACTCCTAGTTACTACTAGTGGTTCCACCTGTGTATGTCCAATTAGTTGTTCGTAAATGAAGGTTTCACTTCTTGGAAGATAAATTCGGCGATATAAAAGAACACGATGCATGCTTTCATCCCCCCTGGTACAGCTTCTTAATATCCTGAAATTGCTGGTAGAGCCCCTGTTCCAACGAGGTATGTGGACGATAGCCAATCTGTTGAGCTGCTAGGGATATATCAGCACAGGTACGCCTCGAATCACCTTTTTCTGCTATTGTGAAGGTAATATCCGGCTCCACTTGCATGATCTTTGCCATAAGCGAAACGGCCTCTAACAAGCTAATTTCTCGTTCTCCACCGATGTTATAAACCTTCCCCGCCTGACCGAACTCACTTGCCAACAGATTGGCTTCCACCACATCGTGTACGTAGCTAAAGTTACGGCTTTGACTACCATCCCCGTAAATTTGTATGGGCTCTTTGTGCATCATAGCTCGAAAAAATCGATGAAAGGCCATGTCAGGACGCTGTCTGGGGCCATATACGGTAAAATAGCGGAGTGCAACCACTGGTAATTGATAGGCTTTCACATAAGCTTGCATCAAGTACTCCATGGAGACTTTGGTTACACCATAAGGGGAAAGTGGTTCAAGCGGAGCTGTTTCCTGTGTTACTCCTTCTTGCATTGTTCCATAAACAGAAGAGGAGGAGGCAAGCACAATTTTTCGCAATGATTGATGAGTAAGGCTAGCTTCTAATAGGATTTGGGTTGCAGTCACATTGTGTTTAACATACTCCTGAAAAGCATCCCCCCAGCTTGCACGCACACCAGGTAAGGCAGCCAGGTGGAAAATATACTGCACACCCTTTAACAGATAAGACCAGTCAACATCCTGAATGGGTTGATTGATGAAATGAAATCGGGAATCCTGTAAACTATCCTTGATGTTGCGTTCCTTATAAGACAATGGGTAGTTCAGAAGCATATTATCTACACCAATTACTTCATAATCGTCTGCCAGCAATCGCTCTGTCAAATGAGAGCCGATAAATCCTGCGCAGCCAGTCACCACAGCTTTTTTCCTCATTTGCGATGACCTCTTTTCTTTTTGCGCCTCACTAGCTGTTTAATGACTAGAAAACGTCCTCTCGTGCCAAAAATAGCACGATATTTATTCCCCCATCTCTTTAAATAATATTCATACGTCTGCCTCCGTAAATAATTACGTTTTTGAATCGACCCTGGCTCTGTCAATTGTTTTCGATGCTTTGTTCTGTTATATAACGTTTTATCTATATGCTGAACGGGAAACTTTTCAATTAAGCGTAAAATCATTCGACGATCTTCCATAATTCTGCCACCAAATTTGTCCGAGGTATCCCATCCCCCTACCTCTTGCAAGGCATTCACGCGATAACAACGCGGTGCTACCATCCAGCCATCATATTGTAAAAAATCATACTTCCCTCTAATTTGCCGATGTCTAATGCCTTTTCGCTTACGATATTTACCTTTATAAACACGCCACACATTCATATTTCCATAGTACAGAGCACATTTTTCCTTTTTTTTACTATGTTGATTTTTCAAAATGACTTGTTTAAACCTCTCCAAAGTACGTTTGGCTAACCAATCATCGGAATCCAATTGAATCAGATAAGGAGTGCGAGTCAGTCCCAATGCCTTATTCATGACCTTCGATATGCCTGAATTCTTTTCCATACGATAGTATCGAATCTTCGCATGAGTAAAAGTGTTAGCGACAATTTCCTCCGTACTATCCGTAGAAGCATCATCCATGACGAGTATTTCCCAATCATCACAGGTCTGCTTCAAGACACTTTTTATCGCCTTTTGTAGCATATCCGATCGGTTATAGGTAGGTATTACGACAGTAAACATGGGGATAACTGCATTATCTTCTATTTCTATGTCAGTCATGAAACCCCAATTCTCCTTGTCGCAGGTAGTGTTATCGTCGAATGATCACTCATAATAAATATCCCCATATCCTGTCGTAAAACATTTGGTACTCCCCCAACCAAATAAGATGAGCGCCCAAAAATACTGTCATGAATATAACAATCTAAATTTACTAATTTGGTGTCTTCTAATAAAATACTGTTTTCAATTCTTTGGCAATTTCTTACCTCCGCTCCATTTTGGATACATACATAAGGACCAATTGTGCAGTTAGACAATAGGCAGTTTTCACCTATCATCACTGGCCCTATAATCTCACAGTTATCAATCATACTTCCCTCTCCTACTTGCACCTCATCTCCAATAGATTTGTCTAGCATCCAGCGATTAGCCTCCAACCATCTCTCCATCGTCCCTACATCGGAATAAGGTAGCTTGGTTGTAGAATGTACTACCTTTTTACCTTGCTGTAAAAGTGCGGCAATGGCATCAGTAATTTCATATTCGCCCCGCTTAGATGGTTGTAATCCAGCAATTACTTGAAAGATAGCAGGGGTAAAAAAGTAGGCTCCGATTACAGCTAAATTGCTTTTGGGAAATTGTGGCTTTTCAACAATGGATTGGATTTGTTCTCCTTGCACTTCAGCTATGCCAAAATCCTGTGGTTTCTCTACCTCGCTTAGTAAAACGGCAGCGTAAGCATCTGTCTTAATGAAGCTGTCGTGTAAACTATGCAAGGACTCCATCATTAAGTTATCCCCTAAAAACAAAGCAAACTTATCTTCAGCTATAAAAGATTCAGCTAATGAAACAGCATGGGCAATACCCAATGGCTCCTGCTGTTCAATATACCTAATCACTGCGCCATATTTTTGTCCATTCCCAACATACGCGGGTATTTGCAATTGGTTTGGACTAATCACGATACCTATTTCCCTAATACCGACATCAAGTAACTTTTGCAAACAATGCTGGATCACCGGTAGATTAGCTACAGGTAGGAGTGTCTTGGGCTGTGAATAGGAAAGTGGATATAGTCGTGTGCCACGGCCAGCGCATAAAATTAACCCTTTCAAATGACATTCACCCCTGTTCCATAGAGATATCTATACTGTATGCACAGGGAAAACAACGGTTTGGGTGATTGGCCATAATTACCCAAATAGTGGCGGATGCCTATGTAAAAAGCGCCTACGTTTTCTGGCGTGGGCGCTGTATTTTCTGTTCACGTGTCTGAATTGCCTTAGAGAAAACCTCCATATATTCATTAGCTGTTTTTTCCCATGTAAATTCACTTGCTCGTAATATCGAACGAGAGCCAAAGGTTGTAAAGAAAGAGGCAGAATTCCACATTTGTTCCCAGAGGTCTGGTATGGTTTTCACCCATTCCTTAGGAGGAATGAGATAGCCGGTCTCATTGTGTTCAACCACCTCTCCTATTCCTCCTTTTGTTGTAGTTAAAATAGGCTTTCCTGCCGCCATTCCCTCTATATTAACCCGACAAAACGGCTCGTTCCAAACGGATGGGGTAGCTACAATATCACAGATATGATACCACTCTGGCATCTGTTTCGAAGGAATAAAATTAACAAAGCGTACCTTCTCTTTTAGGGGTGTAGCCAATTTTTTCAAATAGCGTACGTATTTGTTTTCCTCATTGTTTCCATATCCTTTTCCGCCAACTATGAGCAGACGTGCATGCTGGTCTCGCTTAGCGATCTGTTCGAAGGCATGAATTAAGAGATGTACCCCTTTTTCACGCATTAATCGCCCGGCATACATCATCACGCGATGGTGCGGTTGATAACCCAGGGATTCTCGTTTTTCGGAAATGATCTTCTGCCCCTCCTTAGACAGTGAATAAGTGGGAACATCTACTCCAAGGTGAACGGCGTGTATCTTCTGTGTTGAGATACCATGCTTCTTGATAAGATATTGTCGTAGATAGTTACTGTTGGTAATAAAACAATCTACCTGCTTTTTCACTTTTTTCATACGGAGAGGCGAAATCACCTTACGTGAAGCAAATACATGAGAATGCATATTTAGTACAATAGGTATATCTTTACAAGCCTTGCGCACTATAGAAACAAAACTTGGACGATTCTCTATCAAAATTAAATCAGGCTTGTTTTTTTTTATTCGACTTGCTACTTGCTTCATATAAGACTTTTGTCCATGATACGATAACCGAATATACTTGATTCTGCCATCTAGTTCTGACCGTGGGTAATCTTCGCAGGTTCTTGTGTAAATTTCGATATCATGAGACAGTGCTAATCTTTTACTTACCTCATCAATATCCAATTCAACTGAACTACCTCGAACAGGTGGAACAGAAAAAGGGCCAGGACTTATGATTGCAATTCTCATGCTCTGTTTGATTCCCATTCCTTTTTAATGGTAAGCACGATCTGATAAATTTGTTCTCGTTCCTTGTTCCATTGAAGAACTACTTTCTCCACTTGTTGTTTCCATTTTTCGCTATTGTGCTGTAACATCTCCCATCGATTTATCATCGCAGCCATTTTGGATTCCATCGTAGCCATTACCTTCTGATATTCTTTAATTTGTTCTTGCCATACGGTTCGCTCCTTCTCCAACTGATCTAAACGCTGCTGCATTTCCTTCCATTGATTAAGTAATTCTTGTTTTTCTTTCGCCTTTTTTGGATATAGTCCCTCCAATAAAACGGCATCAGGGATCACCCGGCAGTCATTTTGGCCCCCTGAGGCTTGCAAATCAAACATGGCCGAGAAAACAGAAGGCCCTCCCTCAGTATTCAGTTCTAGCTGCTTTCGATTATCCATTAGTTCTCCCTCCTTTACATGTTATATTCTATGTACTTAACCGGCTGATAGGTGCATACCTACTAGGTTGTTCTCATTCAAATCATGCAATGCTCTCACTCGGCATTCTTAATGGCTGGCTACTATAAAAGCCAAGGAATACAAAAACCCCTTTGCGCATCGGTAAAGAGCATGAAAACATAGAGCCTTTTATCGATTACGTAAAGGGGTTTTTTCTTTATTTATTTTTTATACTGTAGCCTAGATGATCTCTGATTGCTAACCTACCGTCCCTCTTTTACAGCTACTTGGCGACGAAATCGTTGACTGTACTCTCTCGCTTCCTCAACAGAGCAGACCTGATTGCGTTGCCACTCCAATAAGATACGGTCAATATAGCGGATAAATAGCTTGCCAACAGACTGTGCCTCTCGTAAGGCAGCTATGATTAGCTCTTCTGCATATCTATCCTCTTCCATCCAAATTTGTAATGTCTCTACCTCAATCGGAGAAAGCGGTCGCCCAAATGTTTGTTCAAATTGTGTGTACAAATTATCTGCCTGCTGTTCCTCATCTAGTGTAAATAGCATCGTATCAGTAGGTCCACCCGGTATATCCATGTGAGACGTAACTGCCACTTCCTGTCTGGAATCACTAAATGCTTCACGTTGTACTTGATAACTTTGTTTCAAACACTCAAACAAACGGTCATAGACAACAGAAAGATTGTAGCTTTCCGAACGAAAACCTGTTTGTTCATCAACATTCTCATCAATGCTGATCCATTGATCCTTCATCATTTTCTGCAACAATTGTATTAAACGCAATCCAGACATGGAGAGCCGATCCTCAAGCTGTGATAAGGTGGGAAATTGATTCCCTTCTTGTTGAAATGACAAGAGGTGGATAATTAACATCATTTCTTCGTCCGCTAACGACATACGTTTATAATTTTTTAATAATAAATTAGAAACGGACGTAGAACCCTCTTGTATCAATTGTCTTATTTGTCGATCCATGTCGTGCTTTCACCTCTCCCCTATTATAACAAGGACAGGCAAATTCACCTAGTAAAAAAACATATAAACCATTGGAGGACCTTTCTTTGCCATAAAAAAAGCTGAAAAAAGAAAACAGCTAGTAGAAAGGGGGATTTCTACTAGCTGTAACGTTCCTTCAGTGCTATTTTATTTTTTATTTATAAACAGCAGCTGTTTCTTTTACCATTTCAGATACAGATTCTAATCCGCCACCAGATAGGTACCAGTATCCTGGATCTAGGTAAATGACTTTATTGTTTTTAACTGCATTCGTTTTCTTCACAATTTCATTTTCTATTACTTGTTTCGCAGAAGATTCACCTTTTTTAATAGCCGCAGTACGGTCAACTACGAAAATGTAATCAGGGTTTTTCTCCAAGATGTACTCGAAAGAAACACTTTGTCCATGTGTAGATGCGCCGATTTTATCATCTGCTTGTTTGAAGCCAAACACATCATGAACAATACCAAAGCGAGAAGTAGAACCATAAGCACTTACTTTGCCATCGTTAGCAAGAATAACTAAAGCTTTTTTCTCGTCAGCTTTTGTTTTTTCATTTAGGTCTTTAATTTCTTTTTCAATTTTAGCTAGCATTTCATCAGCTTTTGCTTCTTTATCAAAAATTTGAGCCAATGTTTTTACTTTAGTAGTGAAGGATTCCATGTATTTCTTATCATCAACATCCATGTAGATTGTTGGAGCGATCTTTTTAAATTCTTCATACTTATCGGCTTGACGACCAGCAATGATGATTAAATCAGGTTTTGCTTCATGAATTTTTTCAAAGTCAGGCTCTTTCAAACCGCCAACATTGATATATTTTTCATCTTTGTATTTATCTAGATAGCTAGGTAGGCTTTTTTGTGGCAGACCAGCTGGTTCTACGCCCAATGCATCCATAGTGTCAAGGGAACCAAAGTCAAACACAATGACTTTTTGTGGATTTTTCTTAACTACTGTCTCACCTAGTTCGTGTTTTACAGTAATTTCTACAGGAGCTGTTTGTTTTGCTGCTTCCGGTTGAGCACCAGATGTTTTATCTGTAGCATTATTTGACCCGCAAGCCGCCGTAACCAATGCTAACATAAATGTAGCAAATACCATTGCTAATTTCTTCAACATTCTCACCTCTATAAATTTTTTGAAACAAGATGTAGATCAGATCATATGCTAGGAAGATCTGCTCTTCCTTCAGCTAATGAAACAAAGGTAAAACTTATCTGTGCCTGCTTTGTACCTTCTTTCTCTTCCTCCAAGTGTCCTATGTCAATTCACGTCCTTACATTGCTACGCGGTCCGTGATCCCCCTTGCTTGAGTGACGACAGGACGCTTGTCATTGGGGGTATTACCCAGCTTGGAATCAACCCGTAGGTCTCTTCCGTACGTTAAGAAAGGGAGGAAAGAAGGTTTCCCACATCGGCAGGCCAGTTTTGCCATCCTTTTTCGGTTCTTTGTTTCATGAATCCAACTACATCCGTTTTCGTTCTCAGTATGATTTGTAAATTGGTTTTCAGCGATATTCTTTGTTAAGCGAAATAGACACAAATGTCATTACCCTCGATGTTTTGGATATTGAAATCCATCTCATACAAGTCCTGTAAGACCCTAGGGTTAATGATTTCTTGGGTCGAGCCCTCTTTGACGATTTTACCGTCTTTTAATGCAACAATATAATCGGAGTAACAGGATGCAAAGTTAATATCATGAATAACAATGATGATCGTCTTGCCTAATTCAGCTACCAACCGTCGCAGGGTTTTCATGATTTGCACCGAGTGCTTCATATCCAAGTTATTAAGTGGCTCATCCAACAGGATATAATCCGTGTTTTGCGCGATAACCATTGCAATGTAAGCTCGTTGTCTTTGTCCACCGCTTAATTGGTCTAAATATTTATCCTGCATATCTTCCAGTTCCATGTAAGCAATCGCTTCTTCGACATATTTCCAATCTTCCGGTGATAAATTACCCTGTGAATAAGGAAAACGACCGAAACTTATCAATTCTTTCACGGTTAAACGAATATTAATATGGTTGGACTGTTTTAGAATCGAAATCTTCTTGGCCAAATCGTTGCTGTTCCATTTACTTATTTCCTGTCCTTCAATATAAACCTCGCCTTCATCTTTCTTGAGCAAGCGGCTGATCATGGACAGCAATGTACTTTTTCCAGCACCGTTGGGACCGATAAAGGAGGTGATGCTTCCCTTTTTTATCTTCACCGATATATTTTCAACAACAGGCTTATTTCCATAGAATTTTGTGACGTTTTTAACTTCTACCATGCTTTATTCTCCTTTAACAGCAGATATAAGAAGTACATACCACCAATAAAATTGATGATGACACTGAGCGGTGTCGAGAATTGAAAAACCCGCTCCACGATGAACTGTCCGCCAACTAAAGCAATGGTACTAATCAGCATAGAACCAATAAGCAAATATTTGTGCTGGTACACCTTTAAGAATTCCCGGGCCAGATTAGCTACCAATAATCCTAAAAAGGTAATCGGACCAACTAATGCGGTTGAAATAGACACTAGCACCGCAATTACGATCAGTAATCTTTTCACAACTCGCTCGTAGTTAATTCCTAAATTAATCGCTTGATCTCTTCCCAAAGACAAGACATCGAGGAATTTTAACTGTTTAAAAATATAACCACAAGCTAAGGCGATTCCAATCACAGATAGTATCAGGATATCTGTGTTTACACTGTTAAAACTGGCAAACATTTTATCCTGAATGACCTGAAATTCGTTTGGATCAATTAACATTTGCATAAACGAGGAAAGACTGGAGAAAAAGGTTCCAAAGATAATCCCCACTAATAGCAAGAAAAAGATATTCCTGCCCTCACCTCTAAACAGCGTTTTAAATAAAATGCTTGAGAATACAATCATGAGCCCTACTGAAAGCACAAAGTTAACGTTGTTATTCGTGATTGTGATGTGCATAGAACCAAATAAGAAAATGACCAATGTTTGAATAAACATATACAGCGAATCTAAACCGATGACGCTTGGAGTTAAGATTCGGTTATTCGTTATCGTTTGAAATACAACAGATGAGAACGCAATCGCTCCCCCAGTTAATAAGATAGCAAGTACATTTTTACTGCGTTTGGGAAGAACATAATCCCAATTATTCGCATTTATCTTGTAGAAAATAAATAATCCGATCAAGACGAGTGCGATCATCGCAAGGATGCCCAACATTCTTCTACATTGTTGCATATGCATTTCTCCTCATGAGTAAGTACAGGAAGATTCCACTGCCGATAACTCCGACCATAAGTCCAATCGAGAGCTCATAAGGAAAAATTACGATACGCCCTAATATATCACATGCTAGGACAAATACGGCTCCGAGTAAGGCTGTATGCGGTAGACTGTTCCGTAGATTATCCCCACGATAAATGGAAACGATGTTCGGAATAATTAAACCAAGGAATGGAATCATTCCGACTGTGAGCAATACCAGAGAGGAAATCATAGCAACGATGATTAATCCGATATTGATCACACGCTGATAGTTGAGTCCTAGATTAACCGCGAATTCTTCTCCCATTCCTGCGACCGTGAATTTATTCGCATAAAGAAAGGCGATAATGACAAGCGGGATACTAATATACAAAAGCTCATATCTTCCCTTCATGATCATGGAGAAGTCTCCTTGTAACCATGAGGATATATTTTGTATCAGGTCATATTTATAAGCAAAGAAAGTGCTTATAGAACTGATAATATTACCAAACATAATACCTACCAATGGAATAAAGATATTGTCTTTGAACTTTATTTTTCTAAGGATTTTCATAAAAATAAAGGTGCCACCTAAGGCAAAAATAAATGCGACAATCATCTTTACAATCGGACTCTCCGTAGTAAATAGCATGAGTGATACCAGCACTCCTAATCGAGCACAGTCCATCGTTCCAGCAGTAGTAGGAGATACGAATTTATTACGGGTGATCTGCTGCATGATTAAGCCACAGATACTAAGGCTAATACCAGCCACAATAATGCTAACTAATCGTGGAACACGGCTAATTAAGAAAATTTCAACCTGCTCATTATTAAAATTTAGAATGTCAAGTGGAGTAATGTTTTTAACTCCAATAAATAAGGAGCACATGGATAGGATGATTAATGCTAAAAATAAATATCTCTTTTTCATAGTTCCCCCCGTATGACATTAGCAACTGATGCGATCTTTAGTATTTAATCGTTTTATTTTCGTGTTATGGATCAATTATGTAATTGTTTATATTACAAATTATTACAAATGAGATTGATTTTCATTAACCATCATCCAAAGAGTATTATAAATGATTTTCATTCTCATATTCAACTGTTTTTTCGTCTTTTCTACATTTCTAACCTTTTCTTCCCTAAACAAAGTAGTTTTAATCAATAGGAAACAGGAAAAACCTCTTGTTCTTATTTTTGAACAAGAGGTTTTCATACTATTTAACAAATTAAAAGTTTATTGATTGATAAACAATCTATTATGGGTATAGTCTATACAACAGACGTGGGAATGGAATTGTCTCACGTACATGATCCAATCCACAGATCCATGCCACTGTTCTTTCTAAGCCCAAGCCGAATCCAGAATGAGGTGCTGTTCCATATTTACGTAGGTCCATATACCATTTGTAGGTTTCTTCAGAGAGGTTATGCTCATTAAAACGTGCCTCTAGTAATTCTGGATCATCAATACGCTGGCTACCACCAATAATCTCTCCATAGCCCTCTGGTGCAATCAAGTCTGCACAAAGAACCACTTCTGGACGTTCTGGATGTGGCTTCATATAAAATGCCTTAATTTCCGCAGGATAATGCGTAATGAAAACAGGCATATCAAAATGCTCAGCAATTGCGGTCTCATCTGGTGCGCCAAAATCGTCGCCCCATTTAATCTCGCTACCTTTTTCTTGAAGAAGCTTAATCGCATCATCGTACGTAATGCGCGGGAATGGCGCTTTCACCTTTTCCAGCTTCGTAGTATCGCGATCTAGTGCTTTTAACTCACGTTGGCAGTTCTTTAATACGGACTGAACCACATGCGACACAAAATTTTCTTGAATGCGCAGGCTTTCCTCATGATCAACGAATGCCATTTCCGGTTCAATCATCCAGAACTCAATTAAGTGACGACGTGTTTTGGATTTCTCAGCACGGAATGTAGGACCAAAAGAAAATACACGTCCTAAAGCCATTGCAGCAGCTTCCATGTATAACTGACCACTTTGGGAAAGATACGCATCTTCATCAAAATATTTCGTATGGAACAAGTTAGTTGTTCCTTCAGCAGATGTAGGTGTCAAAATCGGCGGATCTACTTTATAAAATCCATTGATTTGGAAGAACTCGTACACGGAACGAATAATTTCGGAGCGAACAGCCATCGCGGCACGTTGACGTGGAGAACGCAACCATAGATGACGGTTATCCATCAAGAAGTCTACCCCATGCTCTTTAAGAGAAATCGGGTAATCTTGAGCAATTTGAATAATTTCTACTCCTGTTACTGTTAGCTCATAACCGCTTGGAGCACGATCGTCTGCGCGTACCATTCCTGTTATGTACAAAGAACTTTCCTGGGTTAGTTCTTTCGCATTGTTCCAAGCTTCTTCGCTTACTTCTGCTTTTACTACAACCCCTTGGATAAATCCGGAGCCGTCACGCAGTTGGAGAAATTGAATTTTCCCACTGCTTCTCTTGTTGTATAGCCAGCAACCTATCTTGACTTCTTGCCCGACATGTTGCCCGACCTGACCAATTGTAATTAATGACATAATAAGACCTCCATTTATCTGTACCAGATAACCCTTACAATTATACTATCCTCGCTCTACTAATTTCAACGCTTGTTCTTGCTTCTTTTTCGGCATGGAAAAAAGCCCCTCCTTAGAGAGACTTTCCTTCCACAAATTGCTTAATACGAGCAATGCCCTTTTCCAATTGTTCCATAGATGTTGCATAAGAAATGCGAATATTTTCAGGAGATCCAAAGCCACTACCCGGGATTAAAGCTACCTTTTGTTGTTCTAATAACGCTTTACTCCAGTCATCTATATTAGTAAAGCCCTGTTTTTCCATGGCTTTAGCAACATTCGGGAAAACATAGAAGGCTCCCTCTGGTTTTAGGCATTTCACACCCTCGATTTCATTTAATAAATCGACTACACGATCGCGACGCTTCACAAACTCGCCACGCATCATTTCCAAGGAAGTTTGAGGTCCTGTCAATGCCGCCAGTGCTCCATATTGAGCAAAAGAAGTTGGGTTAGAAGTACTATGACTCGACAAATCAACCATGGCACGAATCAAATTCTCATTCCCTAAAGCGTAGCC
This sequence comes from Brevibacillus sp. 7WMA2, assembly GCF_010748895.1. Lineage (NCBI taxonomy): Bacteria > Bacillati > Bacillota > Bacilli > Caryophanales > Paenibacillaceae > Brevibacillus > Brevibacillus sp. 7WMA2. The sequence continues at coordinate 620,604 of NZ_CP048799.1, read as the reverse complement.
CATCCGCCAGCCTGTCATGGAATATGGTTTCGACATTCCGTTAATAATCACTGTGTTTTCATAGGCTTCTTTGCCAAATGAGGCTACTGTAACGGCTTCATGACCATCATAGATCAGCTTTTCATAAATTTCATCAGATACCATTAATACATTATGTGACAAGCAAACATCAACAATTTCTTCCAATTCCTTACGCGTATAAATGCTGCCAGTAGGATTACTTGGAGAATTTATAATGAGTGCACGTGTCCGAGGGGTGATAGCCTGTTTTACTTGCTCGGCTGTCACCTTGAAATTGTTGGATTCCTTTCCTTCAACAAAAACAGGAACGCCCTCTGCTACCTTGACCATCTCTGGATAGCTCACCCAATAAGGTATCGGGACAATCACTTCATCACCAGGGTTTAACAACGCCATGAACAAGTTGAATAAGGCATGTTTTCCCCCATTGGTCACGATGACTTGCTTGGTGGTGTAAGTCAAATTATATTCCTGCTGATACTTGTTGCTGATGGCTTGTAACAATTCAGGAATACCGGCTGTTGCAGTATACTTGGTTTTTCCTTCGCGCATCGCTTTTTCGGCTGCTTCAATGATATGTTCCGGGGTATTAAAGTCAGGCTCCCCCGCTCCAAAGCTAACAACGTCAATCCCTTGCCGCTTCATTTCGTTTGCTTTCGCCGTAATAGCCAAAGTAGAAGATGGAGAAAGAACTGTGACTCGATTTGCAAGTTTCATGGAAAACCTGAACCTCCTGGTAACGTCGTGTTATAAAAAATGCCAAATACTTTATTGTTAGCCTATCACACATAGATATAGATGTATAGTTCTTCGTTATAGAATCTTAAGGGCTATTATCAAACGTACAAGCGACTATTTTATGAACGACTATGGGAGTTGGTGCATCTAATAAAGATATCAAATATACTGTCATGTAGCAGTCAGGAGGGGACCTTTTGGAGTATACCAATTTTCTTAAATGCTTAGCTCTCATTTGGGTAATCCCAAAAGAAAATCAAGATGTGGAAGTAGTAAATCCGCCCCCGATACAACCAATCGAAACAGGGAAACAAGGGGCTGTATTCGAATTAATGAATAGTATTTGCGCCAACATGTCTGGAAAGCTAAAGGATTGTGAATGTAAATATTACGACTTGCCACTTGAACAACATTCAACCTTACTTTCAGACAGCTCCGAGCACGACAACAATAACATTGTAATGAAACAAATAACTGGAATGGATTTGCGTGAATATCTACAAACGAAGATCTTAACAACAGAATTATTGCTGAAGCTAATACAGCTACTTTTTATCTTTAAAAAAATTAGTTCTGAACAAGGTGATCCGGATAAGAAAAATCTCTACCTGCTCCCATCTGGACAGCTTAAGGTAAAAAATGTGGATAAAAGTGCTGGGCGAGATCGAACCTATCTTTATCCCCGAAAAATACTTATCGGTCTTGCTGCCAAACAAGCCACTCTCTTTCTTGCTTTTATGGAAAAAATGGCATCCGAGCTGTACAACGAATGGAAACAACCTCATGAAATGAACAGCTTAGCCTGTTATATGTACGGGGGCATTTCCCAGAAAAAATTACAAACCTCCGAAAAGATCGCAAATGAAGCAACTCATCCTCTCCTCACCATACATGATCCCGCCCTTTATCAACAATTACTTGGGAGTATGGTAAGTAACATTCACAAAGAAGAAATAGAAAAAATGCTGTCGGAAAAACAAATAGAAACAAAGCATGACAATGCTGACCTCAATGAACAAGATTGCCTAGAGCAAAAGGAACAAGCCCCTGCGTTGAAAAAGCATGTCTCTCAAATGAACTATACCTTTACCATTCAGAGTAACAACACATTAAAGCAAACATATTTTGTGCCTACCGGAAAGAACCAGAAAAACATTGTGGTCATATTTTCAAAGCGCTAATCCTTTAGCATCCAGACATTGATTCACTTACCTTATTTATAAGGTTTTTCTCCAGTAAAAAGAGAAGGCCGAAACACCATGGCCTCCATGGTGTTTCTCATTAGTAATTATCTCAAGCTCGTCAAATTGCTACTGCACTATTTCAACTACCTGCTCCTCTACCCTTTTTGTACCAATTGCAATCCATTCCACCTGTCCAGATACCTCGCGATTAGCAATTTGACGTAGGATTTCAATAGTCACTTTATCCGATTCCTTCTTCTCTACAACGACAAAACAAAAAGGTATATCTGTCGTTGCCATAAATACATAATCCTTCTCTTGGAAGGGTTCTGTTAAATTGATTGTCAAGCTTGTTCTCACGCGACCTTGTTGTAACGTAAAGTTTTCTTTTCCGACTTGTTGTAGATCTATGATTTCCAACTGATTCGGTGGATGATCCAATGACACCTCAGATGGAACACTTGGAGGATCATTTGAAGGATCATTTGAAGGATCACTTAGAGAATCGCTTGGAGAACCACTTGAAAGATCACTTGGAGGATCGTTAACGATTTGATTTTCCACAACAGAAGTATCTGAATGATTTGATAATGCATGCTCAGCTTCTATTTTTTTCTCAGCGTTTAAAAAATCTTGCAAATGTCGAGTCAAGACGGACAATGGTTGCAGATGATGCCCTGTCAACCCGAAAACCTCTGGCATTGTAAACATAAATTGCGCAACTTGATGCGGAAGTTGAGAAAAAATTTGATCGTCTATGTTTGGTTTTACATCAACAAGCTTGCAATCGCTGTCCTCATAATAGGATGGTACGCCAGAATAAGGCGAATCCTCGTCATTACTTTTTTCTTCATCATTCCATTTTGTAATGAAGTGCTGCTGATTTTGTGGAATTTTTGATGACACTAATTTAAGTTCCGAATATGTTGGGCTTCGCTTAGAAGAAAAACGTTTTGGCTTTCGACGACCTTTTCGTTGCTTTCGCTTTTTGGATAGTGAGCGGTTAGGCTTACGGATTTCCATTTGAGAAGATTCCTGTAGCAATGTCTTCACGTCATTTGCCAAGTGAGGTATAGAGGTCTCCTCCTCTTGGAAGTAAAAATCGGAACTATCATCAATCCAATTATTAACTAAGGCTGTTTCCAGTGCATCTAACTCTTGAAGAGCTTTGTTTTTCTTTTTCAATTTCCTTTGTCTGTTTTTCATATTCTGCTTTTGTAAGTTTTGTTTAGCCATATTCTTTTCCTTTCCTTATTGTTATGAATACGATATTGTATGTAGGAAAGAGAAACATGACCATTCTTTTTTAATTGACAAAAAGAAAAACCGATAGACGTATCCATCGGTCATTACGCTACTACCATATCTATTTCGGCCAGCTTTTCGCGGAATTGATCACCACTTAACACTTCAGCCTCCAATAACACCTGCAGACTATAGCGATAAACTGAATCATGTTCGCCGAGCAAAGACCGTGTTTTTTCAAGCAATCCCTCAATGATAGAATGTACTTCTTGATGGATTGCATTTTTATCCGCATATTGCATATTAATAATCCCTAATCTAGACATACCACTTTGAACAATTTCTTGCGCCATTTGCAGGGCTTGTTCAAAATCATTTTTAGACCCCGTGCTACGTCCGCCATAATAAATTTCTTCTGACACTGCACCCGCAAGGCAAACCATAATCTGCCCTTCCATATACTCACGGGTATAAAGATAATGATCGTCCATTGGGTTTTGACGTACATAACCTAATGCTTGTCCGCGAGGGGTTAATGTTACCTGTGACACGGAGCCAGGACGTACTCGTTCGCTAACAATAGCATGTCCCAATTCATGAATCGCTACCCGCTCCTTCTCAGTCTGAGGTGCTTCACGATCGGTCATTTCCCCCATCATTACCTTATCGATAGCAAGTGAAAAATGACTTTGCATCACTTTATCGGATTTGTCACGCATTGCATAAATAGCAGCCTCATTGCACACACTTTCTAATTGGGCACCGGAGAACCCAAATGTTTCTTGCGCCACTTTTTCCAATTTTATGTCAAGTGCAAGTGGTTTATTTTCTGTGTGTATGGTTAATATTTGTTCGCGGGCTGGTTTATCTGGCAAATCGACCTGAATGTGGCGATCAAAACGTCCTGGACGCAATAATGCTGCATCAAGCATATCTTTTCGGTTCGTTGCCGCCATAATGAGTATGCGCGGTTTTTCACTTGTTGTCATACCATCCATTTCGGTTAACAGTTGGTTTAAGGTTTGGTCATATTCTCTTTGCTGCTGACCATCGCGTTTTCCACCAATAACGTCAATTTCGTCAATAAAAATAATCCCGCTATCTTGATTGTTTTTCTCTGCTAAAGAACGAACTTCCTTAAACAATTCACGAACACGCTGAGCTCCCACCCCTACGTACATCTCTACAAATTGTGAGCCAGATGCTGCAACAAATGCAGAGTTCGTATAATTAGCGGCGGCCTTTGCCATCAACGTTTTACCTGTTCCAGGAGGCCCCGTTAACAGTACACCCTTTAAGGGACGAATTCCGTATTGAGCGATCGCATCTTTATGCAATAAGAAATCTAGGGCTTCCTTGATTTCTTTTTTTGCACGTTGCTGTCCTCCGATATCGGCAAAGGTAATATTGGATTTCTTCACAACCTGACTGCCACTTTTGCTTTTACCGGAACCAATCTGCATGCCACCTTGTTTGGAAAACAACAAGTATGTACCTGCTAAAATTGCCCCAAATAGCAAAAATGGTCCAATATTAATGCCCAAAAACAGCAAGAAAACGATAACCGCTGGTACTACACCAAATAATATTTCTTTACCCAAGGTTTACCACCTCGCTTGTTGACTGTTTACGAGGAATAATTTGGTAGTATTCATCAGTTCCTCGTTTCAAAAAAATATAAACATTTGCATCGTCAATGCGTCCATATGCTTCATCAAGCTTATAACGATCTTTCATTTGAGCTAAAATGGCAGGAATTTGACTATAAGCCTTGCCTTCGATGGCCTCTGTTAGTCCAAATAGCCCCTCATTCCAGACCGGCTTGAGTGAATCAGCTTGATTGGTAAGCATTATATCAAAAGCCTTCCCGCGTGCATAGGCTTGAAGTGTTTTTAACAGTTCCGGGTATTCTTCTACAAATTTATCTGGATTTGTGACTTGTAGCTTCATATCAACACGCTCTTTATTCATCTTAAAATCGACCAAGGTAGCCGACGTTAGTTGTTGTGCCTTTTCTCGTAATGGACTTTCTACCTGCATCTTTTGGTATAAAAACCAGCCACCAAAGAGGAGCGTAAGTGCGGCAAGCAGTGACAGTAACATAGGTACTTTACGTAATTTCACCAATAACTCCCCTTTCTTTGCTCATAAAAACTTTTATTTGTTCCGTTCAGAACGGCTTTATTATCAGTTACGAAACCAAGTATAGCATTTTTATGGTACCTTTTTGCTATGTATTTGCTGGAACTACGACCAATTCCATTTCAAGAAGAGAAAAACGGTGATAAAGTAAGAAAACCCTTTCCAGAAGGAACGGGTCATCTTATGATTTTGGAATATTTAACGTATATGCCCGTATTTTTTGACCAGTCAAAAAATCATAATATACGTAGTTGTAACGATTTTGCTTGTCCACTAAAGTGACTTCCCATAGCTTCTTATCACCCTCTAAGCCAGGTACAATGCGTTCGATCTGGGCTCCTGGATAAGAGGCTTCCGCTACTTGTTTAATTTTTGTGCGAGGAAAAGCTTTTTCCAGCAAGTCAAATGTGACGTGTTCTTTGCTAAACCAAGCCACCACTGGGGTTCCTACCTTGTTTTTGCCTGTAACTACAATATAGGCTTCCCGTCCTCGATATTCTTCTATCGTATCGATCTCAGCAATGTTTGTTTTTTCTGCTACTAATGCTCTGGCCTCTGCTTCTAACGTGTGACGCTCAGACAATAAGCTGGAAAGTAGCTGATACAGGGATGCGCCTAGCACAACAAGCGCACATGCTGAAATGATCAAGATGCGTTTCCACACAATGATTCTCCTACTTCCCTAAAAATTAAAAATCAGTTGATCTGATCTATCGCCCTTCTGGTTCTTCAACTGAAGCAAGACGACCATACGCTTCAACTGCTTTCTTTCATCATCATACCACAATTGATAGTTAATTGTAGTTGATTGCTGTAATTGTACAAGTTCATTTTCTACAGGAAAAGAAGGTCCCAACCATTCTCGTAAAAGGTCTTTGACTTTTTCTGGCTGTAGGCTAACGCTATACCCTCGCAAACCTGCTTCATCTCTTGAAACGATTGCGACAGGCTGTAGCTGTGAGATTTGATCCTTCAAGATTGAGGCATGCTCAGATGGTGTGAACAAGGCATAGGGCAGTACGTTCAAATCCCGTAGTTCATTATCTATGACGAGCGAAGCACCTCGATTGTTACGTTCAATTTTCACTTTTTTTCCCTGTAATGCTCCCGTTAGTTGAAAGTGATTGCCTCGATAGCTCCCTGTAAAAGGTTGATTCTGTATCTTGACTCCAAATGGAGTTGCTTTCTCTACAAAAAGCTGATCAATCAATTGTTTTAGATTGGTGTTATTTTGATTTTGATCGGCATTCCATCTACTTTTGTCATGTAGCTCCTTCGTCCTGTTTTGTGCTACAGATAGCTTGTCTGTTGCTTGTCCCAATAATACACCCAAACCAAATAAGCATGCTAATATTGGCACCAACAGCCAAAGATACCGTTGCTTCACGTACATGGGTAACCCCTCCCTTGCGTATCTCCTAACAATTATGAGATACAAGAAGGTTTTAGAACCACGTGGAAAACTTACTAATTATAGAGTCATGAGAAGGAGCCATACTATCAGTACACCACAAGGAGGTGAGCGTGTGAATCAAACCGACAGGAGCCTTGTCCTACCAAAACAGGGTTGGGAACAACACGATTTGTACGAATCCTGGGTAGGTCTGTCCTCACCGCTGCGTACCTTGCCACCTACCGCTACGCTCTCTGTTCGTCACTCCTCACTTACAGATTTATGGCAAACAGAGATGCAACGGACGGATTAAATTTTTTCTCTGCCTACACACCTACACTACACTGTCTCCTGCCGTATCAACCACTTGGCAGGAGCCTTTGTCATATGAAGAGGTGACTTTTATGAGTTTATTGCTTTAAAAGCGCAAACACACGATTCACTTCAGCGATTGCTTTTTGTTCATCCATTGTGATTAACTCTTTATCTTTCATTAAGAAATGCCCATCAACAATTGTATCTGTTACATCATAGCCATTTGCTGCATAAACAACATGGGAAATCGGATCATTTGCCGGTTGGAAATGTGCTTGAGCAGCATTTAGCATAATCATATCTGCTTTTTTCCCTACTTCTAATGAGCCTAAGCTGTCTTTTTGGAACACAGCATCTGCCGCATAACGTGTAGCCATACGAAGCGCTTCTTCTGCCGGAACCACTTCTGGATCATAGGAAACACCCTTATGCAGGATAGCCGCTAATTTTAGCTCTTCAAATAGATTTAAGTTGTTGTTACTTGCTGAGCTGTCAGTTGCCAAACTTACACAAACACCTTTCGCAAGCATCTCAGGCACTCTTGCTACACCACTTGCCAATTTTAAGTTACTAATTGGATTATGAGCTACTTTAACATTATATTTAGCCAATGTATCAATTTCTTCATCCGTTAAATGCACTGCATGGGCAACTAGTGTAGGGTGATTAAATACACCTAGATTTTCTAAGTGAGCAACAGGGCGTACACCGTAATCCTGAACGTTTTGTTCTACTTCTGCTTTTGATTCAGACATATGGATATGTAATGGTACGTTTAACTCGATAGCCTTCTCAAGGATTTGCTGGATGTACTCAGGAGAGCACGTATAAGGTGCATGCGGCGACATCATGGTATGGATACGACCGTTGGCTGCTCCGTTCCAACGTGATGCGAAAGATGCAGCTTCTTGTAATTTCTGCTGGCGTTCTTCTTCTGAGCAGAAACCAATTACCCCACGGCATAGTACACCGCGCATCCCGGATGCTTCCACTTCCTGTGCTACTGTATCCATATGATCATACATATCTACAAAGGTAGTTGTACCGGTACGAATCATCTCGATAATGGAAATAGCTGTACCCCATTTCACATGCTCCGCTGTAAATTGACCTTCCATTGGCCACATTTTATCTTCCAGCCACTGTTTTAAAGGTAGGTCATCCGCAAATCCGCGCAGTAGAGACATGCCTACGTGACCATGTGTATTAATAAATCCTGGCATTAGATATTTATTCGTTCCATCAATGATCTCGTCATATGCTGATAAATCTTCTGGCGTTTTACCTACATATGTAATTTTTCCCCCATCAAAGCCAACTGCTCCATTATAAATAACCTCATTTTGTTCATTAACAGTAATTACGGTTGCGTTGGTAATGATTTTCATCAACGTAGACACTCTCCCTTTATCTGTTAGTCATTACTTAGTTTAAATAATACGCTAAGCTTTGCAAGCTGGAAGTCAAATCGTTATGATCAATTTTTACTTCTTTTTCGGTGCGAATGGTTGTTGGGGCAAAATTGAGGATCGCTTCTATTCCAGCTTCGATCAGTTTATTTGCCACTTCCTGTGCGGCGGAGGCTGGCGTCGTAATTATCGCCATCCGAATTTGTTTTTCCTTGATGATATCTTCCATTTTATCAATCGGTTCAATGACCAATCCACCTAAATCCTTACCTATTTTTTGCGGGTCGGCATCAAAAATGGAAACAATTTTCATGTTATCTTTTAAATACACATTGTAATTGGAAATCGCTTGACCTAGATTACCGGCCCCCACCAACGCTACATGGATCACTTGGTCCAATTTCAAGATATGACGAATCTTTTCAATCAAGTAATCTACGTCATAGCCAATGCCTTTTTTGCCAAAGTCACCAAATGCAGACAGGTCCTTTCGAATTTGGGCTGGATTAATATCCATTGTTTTGCCCATCTGTTGGGAAGACACCGTTTTTACCTGTAGTTCCTGTAGATTTGTTAAATATCGCAAATAGATCGGCAGACGGCGAACGACCGCTTCAGAAATTTTTGGTACTTTCCCCATAAATTGCACTCCTAACTTCGTTGTCTATCACGTGTAGAGGTCTTGACTGCCTTTAAAACCTTATAATCTTGTCCGTTAGAGAGAATGGTAATTGACCCATCCCGGCTAGTCACATACGTATCTGCCCATGATTCCTCCAAACGCTCCACCACCTCACGCATGGAGTCTTTCCATTGCTCACGAACAATACCGGTCTGCACAACAGCAATCTGGGGATCAACCTTAGTTAAGAAGGATTGAATAGAAGCCTGATTGCTGCCTTGTGCCGCAACCTTTAAGATTTCAGCCGGCAGTAAAGAAGGGTATTTCGCAAACAAACGCTCCTCTGCTTTTTCATTGATGGCACTGGTGAATAAAAACTGGAGCTCTCCTTGGGTCAGACTAAACACAAGCGAATTATCCTGTGGTGATAAAAACAGGTTCTCGCTGGGATGTAAAAATGTGATCACCACATCTTTCCCATCCAGTAATTGATCCTTTTCCTTTACATACACAACTTGCTTTTCCCTAGATATATGGATATTACTGTGAATTACGAAGGCTGTCAATTTTGGCATGTAAATCTTATCAAATTGAATTTTCTCCGCAAGCTTATCATAGCCGCCAATATGAGTAGGTAAATCGTTTGTCAATAACAGGTAATCCACTTTTGTAACATGGCGCTCAAGTAGTAAGGAAACCAATTTTTCCGTATCTTTTTCGCTCCCTGTATCAATTAGCATCGTTTTACCAGAAGGGAAGCGAATGAGCGTACTTTCTCCTTCTGGTAAAGAGAAAAAAGTAGTGGTAAGCCCCACAAAATCTTCCTCCTGTTCAACAGCATCGGGGTCCTCAATATGCTGTTGCTGATGTGCTATCGCAATGGGGCGGCTTGCTTCAACGGTTTGGGATAATGCAAAGATCATCATGCCTATACAAATAACTAGACATAGGTTATGTCGTTTTGTAGTCATGGATCTGCTTCCCTCCTACTTTATGGCTTGGGTAAAATTCATACAATCATTTTAGATTTGTTTTTCCTAAGGGACTGATTTTATTGTAAAAAAGGAGCTATTCGCTCACGTAATGTAGTCCATGGACCAGTCTCTACCTGATAAGGCGGCAAAGATTGCAAAAACATACGACCATATTTAGATTCAATGATGCGTGTATCAAATACAATTACAACACCGCTGTCTGTCTGTTGACGTATTAATCGACCCACTCCCTGCTTAAAACGAATAACTGCATGGGGCAAAGAAAGCGTCATAAAAGGATTCTTTTTCTCGGCCTTCAGCCGCTCCGAACGTCCTTCTAAAAGTGGTTGGTTGGGCGGTTGAAAAGGGAGACGAACAATGATCAGACAGCTCAGTACATTTCCAGGTATATCTACACCCTCCCAGAAGCTATTCGTACCCAGAAGCACTGTTTTTGTCCCGGTTTGAAAGCGACGTACCAACTTGCTTCTATTACTTGAATCTACTCCATGGCCTAATAGTTCAAACTCTTCACCTTCGAGTAAGCTTTTCATTCCTTCATAAACAGTTCTAAGCATGCTATATGAGGTAAATAAAATCATTGTCCGCCCCTCACTTGCTCGAACAGCATCAACGCAGCCAGCAATTACGGCTTCTACAAAACGCTGTTCTCCTTCCTTGTTTACAGAAGGGAAATCGGAGGGAATCAGGATGAGTCCTTGCAGCGCATAGTCAAAGGGCGATGGGAGTGAGAGTGTTTCGACCCGTTCTTCTGGAAGATTAGCAAAACCCATTCGCTCCATAAAGTAAGTAAACCTATTCTTCACTGTCAGTGTCGCTGAGGTCATAATAATACTGCGTTTTGGCTCCAGTAAAGTTGTACGCAAGGTATCAGCTATATCTAGTGGCGTTTTAAAGAAAAAGAGTTGTTTGCGGGATGTTCTTGTTTCTATTTCCATCCAGCTTACATACTCATCCTGCTCTTCTACTAACAAAAAATGAAGCTTTACAGCCACTTGACTGATTTCTTCTACTAAACCAGCTGCATCCGTTTGCAACCGCTGTAAGGAGTACGGAGCTTCCCCATTAGAAGATGGCAGAATACGTAACAGTTGTTCAATTTCCTTGGCTACATTCCCTAACTTTTGTAAAATGAGATCGCTGGATTTTGCAAGCTTCTTATATTTTTTCTTAAAGTCTTCTGTTTTATATCGAAGTGTAGCTCTTTGAGATTCCCCTGTATCCATACCCCGTTCAGAACCCCAATGATAAAAGAGTTGTAGCCAGTTCGTAACAGCCTCTTTTAGCATTTGCTGCTCAATCCTTATTTGTTGTAGGTGCTGTTCTATTCTTGCCTTTTCAGCTGGTTGCCACATTTTCAACTCATTGGCTAACAGGAGTAGCATTTGCTTTTCTCCTTCTGTTCCAAGCTGCTCTACCAATTGAAACAATTCTACGCTGGAGAGCTGTGTCCCAAAATGTTGACTTGCTACTTCATCAAGCTGATGCGCTTCATCAATAATTGCAACCTCAAATGATGGCAATACACCATTCTCCTTATCAATATCACCAATTAATAAGGCATGGTTAACAATAATCACATCAGCCTCTTTTGCTTGCTGCTTCGCTTGGAAGTAAAAACAGCGGCTAAACCACGGACACTCTCGATTTAGACAGGAGGCTGTGTCACTTCTGACTGATTGCCAAAAGGACTGCCCACTCGGACTTAAACTAAGCTCCTCTACATCACCTGTAGTCGTTTCGGTAAGCCATGTTAAAATCTGTGCTTTGGCTAGCTGTATATCCTGTGTGGCCCCCTCCTGGCTCTCTATGCTTTGTTCAAATTTTCGCAAGCACAGGTAATTTCCTCGACCCTTCAATTGAGCAGCTCGAAAGGGAAATGGCAATGCTTTTTGTAATAGAGGAATATCTTTGCCAAAAAGCTGGTCCTGTAAATGAATGGTATGCGTACTCACGATTACTTGCTGTTTGTGCATACGTGCCCATAGGATACCTGGTAACAAATAACCCAACGATTTTCCTGTTCCTGTACCCGCTTCTACTAACAAATGCTTCTGATCAGTAAAAGCTTGGTATACAGCATGCATCATCGCTTCCTGTGACTCACGTTTCTCATAGTGTTCATGATGAAGTGCGAGCCCGTCGCCATCTAATGCAACCATACGTTCGAAAAATGGTTCAAAAGAAAAATGGATCGGTGGCTGTTCGGATTGCTTCTCCGTCCATTTCTTTCGTCGTTTTAATCCAAGGTTTCGATAGATATCATAATTGCTTGTTTCCTCAGGAGCAGAAGATGCAGTTATAAAGGAGCCTGCTTCGTCTACCGGAAAACTGTGCATGAGCTTCTCCATCTCAATTTCTCGTAGTAAGGTCGCTACATCAAAACGGAAAGAAGAGATCATCATCTGCAATCCTTGAATTGTAATAAGAGGAAGCTTATACAGGATATCTAACAATCGTAACAATAAGTGTGCAGTAGCAATAGCGTCACTGTCTGCCTGGTGTGGATTTTCATGCTGAATATCAAAATCAGATGCTAGCTCTACTAGCCGATAGCCACTTTGCATGGGCAATAATACCCGTGCTAATTCCACTGTATCCAAAATAGGCCCATCAAATGGATAATAGCCCTGACTTAGCAGGGCTTCTTGTAAAAAATTCAAGTCAAACGCTGCATTATGTGCCACAAACGTACGCCCATCTAAAAGGCGCAATAAATCAGGAAGCACTTCTTCAATAGAAGGAGCGTCACTGACCATCTCATCGGTTATTCCCGTCAACTGAGTAATAAATGGCGGGATTGGTTTATCTGGTTTTACAAATGTGGAGTAACTTTCTATTATTTGTCCATTCTCGACCACGACAGCTCCGATTTGTATGATGGAATCTCCCCGCCGTGGCTGATTACCCGTAGTTTCAAAATCTACGACGATGAACTGCTTCATTATCGTCACCTCTATTGACACTCACAACTCATGCTGCTACTGTTTTCTTTTTACCATTCGGCAGTAGATGTCGAAATTCCTGCTGTTGGATTAGTAGTAACCTGCACATGGTCCTTTGTGTTCTTACATCTCTCCCACCATTGATTGACCTCTGGGACAACATCGCTGTAAGAGCGTGCTTTCTCCAAATATTGACTTGCCTCGATTTGGTTTCCCTGTTGAAGAGATAATTTTCCCAGTTGATAATGCCCTAGCATCTGGGAGTACTGATCCTGTTTTTGAATGAGAGTAGTGGCTATATCCTTGGCTTGATCATAAGCCCCTTCTCCCTCATGGGCATAAATTAATCCCAGTAGGCCAAGATGATGATTTTCTGTGGCGTTTAATATTTTTGAAAAGGCGATCCGAGCTGAAGTAATCTCACCTGTTGCGAGCTGCATCCAACCGTATGAAAATAAGTAATCTGGATGCTCAGGTGCCAGTGTAAGTGCTTTTTTTAAAGCAGGCATCGCTTGCTTAGGACCGTCTAACAGCCACTTATTCCAAGCAATGGCATGCCAAAGTCCAGCATCTAATGGTTGACGTTCCAAAAGGAATTGGTAGCAACTGAGCGCATGCCTATAAAACCCAGCTTGTTCTGCTAGCATAGCCAATTCCCATAAGGTTGGCGAATCAAGATTTCGATTCGGATCGTACATTTTCAGCATTCGCTCTATATCTTTTTGTGGATATCGAGCAAATAGCTGACGAACAGCACGTAAATAGAGCACTTCCACTTGCCAATCCTGATCATTCTCGGCTAATAGCTGTTCACATAATTTCATTGTTTTTTCCGTGTCTCCCTGCTCCAAATAACAGATGGCCAGATTGTATCTACTCTCCGTGTACTGAGGACGGACAGATATTGCCATTTCAAATGCCTGTATGGCCTCTAGCCATTTTTGCTCCTGTACATACATACACCCTAAGGCATTGAAACTGATGGAAACAACTTTAGGGGAAACAGCCGTTCGTGTCAACAATCGAAATTCTTTTAGAGCGAGTTCATAATCACAACAATAATATAGGCTATAGGCATAATAAAGGCGTCCACTTTCCCAGTCAGGCGCTTGTTCTAAGAAAGAAGCAAAGTGTTGTTTAGCTTGTTCATATAGCCGCAGATGATAAAATCCTTCTGCCTTTTCATATAGCTCCTTGTGTAGTTCCATTTGTGGCTGTTCATCCTCAAGAAGTGTAGAGAATTCAAGTGGCTGCTTTGCTTCCGACAGCTTATCATATTCTTTTACCAAGCTTTCTGTAGCGGATGCGGGTATATTACTCGTTTGCTTTATCATCCGAATTGCTTCATTTAGCTTTTCTTCATATTTTAACCACAGATCAATCACCTGATCACTGCATGTTCGGAGTTGTTTTAGCTGTCGTATCAGGTGTTCCTGCTTTTCTGTAGAAGCTGTTGCCCATTCTTTTTCAATACGATCTACTTTTTGACGTAACTCCTCAAACCAATCCTCAATAAACACAAGAGCCACCCCCTTTATCAGAGTGAGTAGTCTCATTGTCTCACAAGTGGGATGGCTCTATGCAAAAATGGCGCTGGTAGTCCTTCCAGCTCTTGTTCTATAAAATAGTAGCGTGAACTTCTTCCGCTAATAATTGAGCGATTTTATTATGCTCGTCCATAATGGCAACCTTAGGCTTATGCTTGCGTGCCTGTTCATCTGTCATCATCGCATAAGCAATAATAATCACCACATCCCCTGGTTGGACAAGCCTTGCTGCTGCTCCATTTAAACAAATAACGCCACTGCCTGGTTCACCTTCGATAATATAGGTCTCTAAACGCGCACCATTGTTGTTATTTACGATCTGCACTTTCTCATTTGGCAGTAAATCAAGTGCGTCTAAAATTTCTTTATCAATGGTTATGCTACCTACATAATTTAAATTTGCTTCCGTAACGGTAGCACGGTGAATTTTAGCAGTCATCATTGTACGAAACATCTAAATTCGCTCCCTTTTATGTGAATCTTCTCATGTCTATTATCTTTTGTTCACACTTTAATCCATCACCGTAAGAATTACGTTATCTATTAAACGGACACGACCAAATTTTACTGCAAGTGCAAATAAAATTCTATCTCCTGTTTTTAGAAATTCGATATCGCTCATTTCAGGATAACGTTTCAATTCTACATAATCTATTTCTGCTAAAGGCTGACTTTGGATGAGATTACGTACTTCGTTACAAATAACGTCTACGTCTCTTTGATGATTCGCAATCATCTGTTCGGCACGAGTCAAGCTTCTGGAGAGAATTAATGCCTGAGATCGCTCTTCCTCTGAAAGAAAGACATTTCGTGAGCTCATTGCCAGCCCGTCTTTTTCGCGATGAATAGGGCATGGGACAATCTGAACAGGGATTTGTAAATCATAAACCATTTGTTCAATAACAGCTACCTGCTGTGCATCTTTTTGACCAAAGAATGCTTTATGGGGGCCTACAATATTAAAAAGCTTATTGACCACTGTCGCCACTCCATCAAAATGTCCCGGTCGCGACAAACCACACAAGGCTTCCGTAATGTTATGAACAGAAATATTCGTCAGCATAGGGCGGGGGTACATTTCCTCTACAGAAGGAGTAAATAAATAGTCTACTCCCGCACTCTCTGCCAATTTCTGATCGCGTGCTAAATCTCGCGGGTAAACGGAATAGTCTTCATTTGGACCAAATTGCAACTGGTTAACAAAAATGCTCATGACCACCACATCTGTTTCGCTTTTTGCCCGCTCTACTAAGCTGAGGTGCCCATCATGCAAGTAACCCATCGTTGGTACAAATCCGATTGTTTTCCCTGCTCTTTTATGCACAGAAAGCGCTTCACGTAGTTCTTTGATGGTGCTAATCGTGATCATACTCGTACCTCTTCTCCATATAATTGCTGAATCGTTTCTTCTGATGCAGCAAAAGAATGGCGTTGTTCAGGGAATTGTCTGCTTCTTACTTCTATTACGTATTGAGAAATCGCTGACTGAATCATGTCACCGATCTGGGCGTATGATTTCACAAATTTAGGCGTTAAATTGGAGGCATAAGAAAGTACATCATGGAACACTAGAACCTGTCCATCGCATTGTACCCCAGCTCCAATACCAATAACAGGGATTTCCACAGCTTCCGCAACTTTTGCTGTTACTTCTGCTGGTACGCATTCCAAAACTATTCCAAATGCTCCAGCCTCTTCTAATGCCTTCGCATCCGTGATTAATTGCTTAGCAGATTCTAGATCCTTACCTTGTACTTTATATCCACCTAATTGATGGACAGACTGTGGCGTTAGCCCTAAATGACCCATAACAGGAATTCCAGCCTTTGTGCATCTTTTGACAATAGGAAGAATTTCTTCTCCCCCTTCAATCTTCACGGCTTTTGCATTTCCTTCCTGAATTAACCGGCCTGCATGATGAATGGCTTCTTCTACAGAGCCATGGCATGTCAAAAAAGGCATGTCCGCTACAACAAAGGCTGTTTTTGCTGCGCGTGTAACAGCTTTTGTGTGATGAACCATGTCATCCATGGTAACAGACACCGTAGATTCATAGCCTAGCACAACCATTCCTAGCGAATCCCCTACTAGCAGGATGTCTATTCCCGCTTCTTCTGCCAATTTTGCAGAGGGATAATCGTAGGCCGTAAGCATAGTAATTGGCTCTTTGTTCTGCTTCATTTGACGTAGCTTGGACGTCGTTATCGGTTTTTTTTCCTGCACATCAGACACTCCCGTTGTCTCCTACACCCAATACCGTCTTGAATGTATTCCAATGGCATACCTTTGTTGTGCTTTCTACATACCAAAAAACCTCCGCACCGCAGGCGAAGGTTGTGTTTACGCAATAAAGCACGTATCCATTAGAATTTCTTCCTTCTGTCTCGGTCCATTTAGGCTTAGAGCAGATTTTTGTTTCAGTTGTTTTCCTAGCATACTTCTTAAATGGAAGTGCTATTCCAATAGGATATAGCCTTCAGAAGCAGTATAACAAAATTTCCTAGGTATCGCCATACTCAATATCAGCAGAATATACCTTGTGCATGACTCCCTCATCATCGCGTAATAAGAGCACTCCCTCTTCATTTAAGCCTGTCGCTTCCCCTTCCAATGCTGCTTGCAGAGTCCGGACTGTAACACGACGATGTAAGGACA
Organism: Brevibacillus sp. 7WMA2; assembly: GCF_010748895.1. Classification (NCBI taxonomy): domain Bacteria; kingdom Bacillati; phylum Bacillota; class Bacilli; order Caryophanales; family Paenibacillaceae; genus Brevibacillus; species Brevibacillus sp. 7WMA2. Next base: position 603,393 of record NZ_CP048799.1, on the reverse strand, counting down.
TTGACAAAGCTTCCCATTCGACCTTGATTTGACCAAATCCCTCGCTTAGATATGCCAGGTAGAGTTGTTCAAATATACGGCAAAATACTTGAATGAATTGAGATCTCTTTATTGGCTCACCTAATGCTATACGTAATGAGGTCGCAACCTCTTGCAGAGCCGGATCAAAATCTGACTCTTGATTATTCACATTAATGCCAATCCCAATAATTAAGTAATTGACACGATCAGCCTCTGCATGTAGCTCTGTTAAAATTCCACATACTTTTTTGCCATTTACAAAAATATCATTAGGCCATTTTATTTTAACCGAGATTTGGAACTCTTGGATCGCTCTCGCCATAGCAACCGCTGTTAGCAACGTCATTTGGGGAGCACGCCCAATCGGGATAACCGGACGCAACACTAAGCTCATCCATATTCCTGTCCCTTTTGGTGAATGCCACACCCGACCCAACCGACCTTTTCCGCCAGTTTGCTGATCTGCTACCACTAGGGTTCCTTCAGGCGCTCCCTTAGAAGCTAATTCATGGGCTAATGCCTGTGTTGTTGCAACCGTTTCGTAGGCAATTATATTTTTTCCAATACGTTCTGTATGCATGGCAGACAAAATTTCTTCTGCCGATAATGAATCTGGTGAGGAAACAAGTCGATACCCTGATTTGCGTACTGCTTCAAACTCATATCCCTCTTGACGCAGTTCTTCAATATGTTTCCATACTGCTGCTCGCGTACAATTACAAATTTGACTTATATATTCACCCGAAATAAATTCATGTGGATGATTACGAAAAGCGCGTAATATTTCCTGCTTAATATTCATAGGTCTCCTCCGTCATAGCCGCAAAAAATAACGATTCTATTCCTTTTTCGTACATCCATGAAACGCATATGTAGAACCAAACGTCATTTTTTTATTTCATTTGCAGGATGTTCCATCTCACCATGTATAAAATCTTTAGCCGCTATCAGCAAGGCCTCTGATACGTTAGCAAGTTCTCCAGTTACTGTACGCTCCCAGAGATATTCTAGGGTTTTCTGTATCCAAGGGCCTTGTTTTTGATCACTCAGCTTTCTGATTTCCGATCCATCTACCGCTAATTCCTTCAAGGTTTTTACTGCCATCTTATCTAAAGTAGCTTGGAGTGTGATCTTCTTATTTGAGAGATCGTTCCACCATAGGACATCCAACACTTTTTCCAAGTCATAGCATCGCTCTCGACCATGCTTCATAATCAATCGGGTCCAGTCTATAGATTGACATTGATCCCATAATGGCTGAAGGAGCATTAGCTGTTGCATGAGAAACGTAATGGTTTCTTCCTCTTTCCGGGACATCTTTAAATATCGGCATAATTCACGCGACTGCTCCCAACTGAAGTCTGCCGCAAAAAGTAACACTACCCATTTATGGATAACGCTCTCCACTGTTTGTAATCGCCATAAATGCATTGTCGATTGATCAAATAATTGTTGTAACAAAGGGATGGACTGAAATATCTTTGTTTGTTTCGCAAATTGGAAGCCTTTATCAGGATGCCTGCTATCAATGAGCTTATTGCATTCTTCACGAACCCTCTCAACGGCAATATGGATCAGCAATGGAGCATTATCCCTCATAGCTTTTCTTGTTTCATCCTCAATCTGGAAGCCTAGCTGAGAAGCGAAACGAACTCCCCGAATCAGTCGTAATGCATCCTCATGAAATCTGCGATTAGCATCACCCACTGCTCGGATTACATGATCATTTACATCCTCTAGTCCAAAAAAAGGATCAATTAATTCTTTATTATATTTCATCGCCATTGCATTAATTGTAAAATCACGACGGGCCAAATCCTCTACTACTTCGTTTACATATGTGACTTCGCTTGGTCGACGAAAATCTTCATATACTCCCTCCGTTCGAAAGGTAGTCACTTCAAATAAATAGCCATCCTGTTTAACAGTAACTGTTCCATGCTGTAATCCTGTAGGAATATGGTCGGGGAACAGCTTCATAATGTCTCCTGGATGGGCATTTGTACATATATCTATATCATGAACAGGACGGTGAAGAAGCCAATCACGGACGCAACCACCGACAAAATAAGCCTCGTATCCGTGTTCTTCCAATTTTTTAAGTACCTTTTTCGCCTCTTCTTTCATTTACTCGCCTCCTGTCCTTTCTTGCTACATCCATTTTTACTATCTACTTTTCAAATAGGGGTGCTAAGATATGCGTATTTTACTAGGAATTGCTGTGCTTATCTCTCAATTCTTCACTTCATTTCGTAGCAAAGCCTAACCACACGTTAGGCCTTGGCTACGTCAATTGATTGCCTTTGATGCAAATAAGGTTGCTCTTTTATGTAGAGAGTAGTTGCTCATATAACGATTCATATTGGGATGTAATAGTGTCATAGCTAAATTTATCCTCAGAGCGACGCAGTCCTTCTACACGAAAACTTTCGTACAGCTTTTCGTCCTGTAGCAATTTACGAGCATACATCGCCATCTGCTTTGTATCGCCAATCTCACATAGATATCCAGACTCACCATGTGAAACCACCTCTGGCAAACCTCCAGCGCAGGAAGCAACAACAGGCACACCGCATGCCATTGCTTCTAATGCCACTAATCCAAAGCTCTCTTTTTCGGATGGTAGTAGCATGAGGTCAGCTAATGAAATAACTTCTGCTACGTCATCTTGTTTTCCTAAAAAGAAAACATCGTCACAGAGATCTTTCTCCTGAATTAGTTTCCTGATATTGCACTGCTCAGGACCTTCCCCAATCAGAATTAATTTAGCAGGCATTTCATCACGAACATAGCGAAAAGCTGCTACTACATCCTGGACACGCTTGACCGGACGGAAATTGGAAATGTGCATGATGATTTTTTCCCCGTTAGGTGCGAATTTTGCCCGCCACTCAGCTACATCCTTACGTGAATATCTTCGCTTATCTACAAAATTGTAAACAAGCTCGATCTTCTTATCTACCTGAAGAGAATCATGTGTTTCACGGATTAAATCAGCAGAAACAGCCGTTACCATATCGCTTTTTTCAATTCCAAAGCGAATCATATCGCGTAAGCTTGGATCATAGCCAAGGACCGTGATATCTGTGCCATGTAAAGTAGTGATGATTTTCAAATGATCGCCTACCATTTGCTTGGCCAAATAAGCACATAATGCGTGAGGTACAGCATAATGAACATGCAAAATATCGAGATTCTCATTTTGTGCAACCTGCGCCATCCGATTTGCTAATGTTAAATCATAGGGCGGATATTTAAATACATCATATTGATTTACTTCTACTTCATGAAAAAATATATTGGGGTGAAACTTCCCTAAACGAAACGGCATGCCTGCTGTAATAAAATGTACATTATGTCCACGCTCAGCCAACAATTTGCCTAACTCTGTGGCTACCACACCGGAACCGCCCAAGGAAGGATAACACGTAATACCTATATTCATTTTCATTCCTCCCTTTTTTTACACAGGAAATGGCCTGTCATCGGCTGACAGGCACTCGGGCGTCTCCCACTGTTACAAGGATGAAAGCACCAAAGGTGTGGCACTCACAAACCCTTCTGCATATTTCACTCCTGCTTGTTGCCCAAATAAACGCTCCCGATACTCTACTAATTCAATATAGCCATTGTTTAACGGAGTGCTTACACTTCCTTCTTCTTGTTCGAATTGACTTCGATACGACTCTAACACCTGTATTTTTTGCGGATACAGCTCTGTGATATCTACAAAGAAACTAGGAGTAGCGGTACTATTAATGAAGTAATAAAAAAATTGCTCAGGACGATAGGCGGGTAATTCGCGTTCGCCTACGAATTTTTTGACTCCTGCCGAAAAAATCGCTTCTTTTACGATCCGGCTTACGCTCTCATGATCAGGGTGTCGATCATGAAAATACGGAGCTAAAACTACTTTAGGTTGAGTTTTTCGAATAAGATCGACAACCTTTTTTATAGCCATTTCGCGGTTTGCTTCGAGTCCGCGATCAGGCAATCCAAAATTGTAACGAGCAGTTAATTTCATATGTTCAGAAGCAATGGCTGCCTCCTCTTGACGACGTACCACTGTCCCATTTGAAGAAAGCTCTGCATACGTCAAATCAAGGATACCCGTCTTTTTCCCTTGTTGATTGGCTCGTAGCAAGACACCTGCTGCCCCAATCTCTACGTCATCAGGATGAGCACCAATGGCTAATATATCTAAGTGATTCTCTTCCATAATATTCCCCCTGTTAGATTTCCCGCCAAGCCATGTTACCCTGCTCCACAGCTTTTAGCAAGATTTCTGCTGTAGCTAGATTAGTCGCAACTGGTATTCGATGAACATCGCACAATCGTAATAAAGCCAGAATATCTGGTTCATGTGGTTGAGAAGTGAGTGGGTCACGCAAAAACACGATGACGTCCATTTCGTTCTTGGCAATCATAGCGCCAATTTGCTGATCGCCACCTAATGGTCCTGATAAAAAACGGGTTACCTGCAATCTCGTATTTTCCATAATGCGCAACCCTGTAGTCCCTGTCGTAAACAAATGATGCTTTTGTAAAATCCCCTCATAGGCAACAGCCAACTGAACCATCTCTTCTTTTTTCTGGTCATGTGCAATCAATGCGATGTTCATGTAAAATCCCCTCTCAGTCACTCATTCTATCCTTATTTACCACTACTCTTTTGGTATTAATCAATAAGGTGTTCTAGTCCATATACTAACGTCTGTAACGAGACAACTGCCTTAATTGCCATTTGAACACCTGGCATAAATGATTCACGATTTATGGAGTCATGACGAATGGATAAGGTTTGTCCAATTGCTCCAAATAATACTTCCTGATGTGCTACCATACCAGGCAAACGGACACTATGGATACGGAAGCCGTTATAATCCGCTCCACGTGCTCCATCAAGGATCTCTTTCTCATCTGGATGACCTTGCTGGATATCATTACGAGCTGTAGCAATCATTTCTGCCGTTTTAATCGCAGTTCCACTTGGGGCATCAAGCTTTTGATCGTGATGCAGTTCGATAATCTCGACATGCGGCATATATTTAGCTGCCATGCTAGCGAACTTCATCAATAGGATTGCTCCGATAGCAAAATTAGGCGCGATGATAGCTCCAAGCTCATTGTCTACACATATTTGTTTTATTTCTTCTATCTCTTCAGGACTAAGACCAGTCGTACCTACAACTGGTCTCACACCATGTTTCAGACACAGAAGCATGTTTTGGTAAACCTGTGAAGGTGTGGTAAAATCTACGACGACATCTGGTTTAAAAGCTAGCAGGGCCTCCTCTAAGGAATCAACCATTGGTACGCCTAGTGGCTTACCGCCTAACACTTCACCCACATCTACACCTGTCAGCTTTGAATCAATCCCTGCAACAAACTCCAGAGAGGGATCTTGTCCAAGCATTTTAACCACTTCGCGCCCCATTCTTCCTTTGGCGCCAGCTACGGCAACGCGAATTTTCTTTTCCATCCTACCCTCTCCTACTCTTCTATTCTGGTCCATCTATCCTTGTCACGAGTATTAAACTTGTGCATAATTCGATCGAACGCTTCCTGCAAATCGATACCAAGAGAATTGGCAAAACATAAGACAATGAAGAATACATCTCCTAGTTCATCTTCAACGGTTTTTTCTGCTTCAGTTGATTTCTTAGGCTTTTCTCCATAATAATGATTAATTTCACGAGCTAGCTCTCCTACTTCCTCAGTCATACGAGCCAACATAGCTAACGGAGAAAAATACCCTTCTTTAAACTGAGAGATATACTGATCCACTTCTTCTTGAATTTCTTGTAATGTTTTTTTATTATCCATTTTTTCCTCCCTCATACTAGACCCAAAACCGAGCAAACTATGTAAGCAAGCCAATTAATCAAAAATCCCATTGGCTAAAGTGTATCATAAATAGACAAGGCAAAAAACCTCCTTTATAATGACTCTGATTAGGGTTACAAGCAAGTTTTTCCTACCTGTGTACAGTCAGCATGTTTGCTACCTTTTGATTTACCGGAAAAGGAGAGATTTCCCTTCATGAAATTGCATTTGAAGAACATATTGGCAATTATCCTCGGTTCTATCATCATGGGTTTTGGCATTAACGCTTTTAACATTCCGAACGGACTGGCAGAAGGCGGTATCACAGGGATCAGTATCCTGATCAAGCTAGCCTTTCCAGCTATTGATCAAGGGATTGTGTATCTATTACTCAATCTTCCTTTATTCTTTATTGGCTATCGTTTGTTAGGGAAGGTCAGCTTTTTTTACACCCTTGTGGGAACGGTTTCTTTATCTGTTTCGCTGTCAGTATTTGGCATGATTTTAGATTATGAAAAATTGGGCGACACTTTACTTGCTGCATTATTTGCCGGAGTAGCAATCGGCAGCGGGCTTGGAATTATTTTCCGTTATGGTGGAACGACAGGCGGTGTCGATATTATCGCCCGCTTATTAAACAAAATGTTTGGGATCAGTATGGGCCGCACCTTACTCATGGGTGACATTCTAGTAGTCGGTGCCTCTCTGGTCTACTTATCTATTCAAAACGCTATGTATACCTTGGTCTGTGTCTATATTGCTGCACGTGTCATAGACTTTTTCCAGGACGGGGCATATGCTGGCAAAGCTTTAATGATCGTATCGGAGTACCCTCAAAAAATAGCGCAGGAGATTCTGACCACAGGGCGAGGTGTCACGATTCTAAATGGAAAAGGGGCCTTCTCAGGCATGGAGAAGGAGATTGTCTACTGTGTTGTTAGCAGAAATGAAGTCCCTCGTCTTAAAAACCTTATGAATGAAATTGACCCTCATGCTTTTGTGATCGTTAGCGAGGTTCATGAAGTTTTAGGTGAGGGTTTTACATTTGATGAAAATAAAAAGCCCTTGCGCCAAACATAAAATGGCTTTGTGCGTTATATCTGTAGTTTGAATTATCAAGACTTTTGGGTGTTATCATGGATACTTGCGAATCTCTACGCATCCAATGAGTGATCTCATCTTGATTACTTCAAAAAAGACCTCTCTGATTGTGAAGAGGTCTTTTTTCGTTATGAATCGTTCCATTCCGCATTAGATTCTTCGTTGCTTCATAGCAGAGTACTTTATCCAAGCTACATATGCTAGTGAAACAGTCACTAATGTCGAGATCCAAACCATCAGACGATATGTTGATTCTGGATTATCCATAAATGATCCCACAGCAGTCTGATCCTCCCCAACAAACGCTTCCTGCATCGTACTACTCAGTTCTCTGATAGAAGAACGCATTATCTGCCAATCCAGCTTTTGATTTAATAGATGCTTGGCTATTTCTTCATATTTTCGTGTTACCTTATCCATTGCCTGTTCTTTTAATTGGATCGTCATTGCAGGCCGTAGTGCTAAATACAACTGGTAATTTTCTTCATATTGCGCGCGAAGGGTCTCGGTATCTCGCTCCACAGCGGCTTGCAGGAGATTCTGCATTTGCTTTGAGTAGGAATTATAATAAGTGCGCCACATAGGACTCCTTTGATGGCTCAGAGCATCTACAGCGACTCTCACCTGCGTGGCATGCCACAGCAACCGATTCTCTGTCGTTTTTGGATTTGTATAGGCTTTTTTGGCTGATAAAATGGACTGTGTTACAGCATTCAGACTCTCAATCCGTAAAGATATAGGAAGGGTTTCATTGGGAAATTGAGAAGCTAACCTCTCTATTTTAAGTTTTGCTGTGTCATAATCTCCTTTTTCAGTAGCTCGTAGCATCTCCCCTGCCACCTTATCTAATTCAGCCAAATGTTTTTCTTCTGGCGGTTGGTTCATTTTTGTCACAAAGTAACTAATCGGCATGGATAATAGAAATCCCACCACCAATAAGAGCAGTAGCATTTTGATGTTTTTTGGCACAAAAAAACCTCCTTTCCCATAGTACAGACTATGGAATGGAGGACAAGATTAGACCTGATTTTTATTCGCTTGTGTATGTAAATAATAAATAGTCGCAATGGAAAGCAAGCTTAAAACAACCGTACACAAGCCCACGATACCGGTATATGGAACCAGTGGTGTTGGTAGGTACGGGTGAATTTCCATTACGTAATCGAGAAAATCGTTATTTAACACCCAAAGCGCTGCTATTCCAAGCCCCAACCACGTTATTTGATAGTAACGAGCATATAGCATCGACTCTACTGCCATGCCCAAATGAGACGCTAAAAGCATCAAATCCTGCCAACGAACTTCGTTGCCAAGGGACCAGCCTGCAATAATAACTCCAACTGCCCACATTCCATATTTAAAGTTCGTAACTGATGCTACCGCTTCCAATATTGGAACATTTCGCCCCAATATATACATGAAGATAACTAGAGTAAATAGTCCGCTCCCAGTAGGGCTATCTGGGACAAATAACAGCAAATAGGGCGAATTATAGGCAGCTACATCTGCAAGTTGGTCCTTATACCAGTAAAAACCGTAGATTGTCCCGAAAGAGTTAATGAAGAACAATGTCCAGAGAAACCACGATTTTTTCAATGATCCTAGAAACCAGAGCCACATCCATTTCATTTCCTTACGTCACCCCTATTAGCTGTAAAAAGATACCTCTCTAGTTTACATGTACCAACTTCCATCTGCAACCAATGTACACACGTTTGTAAGAATTGTGTTACAGTTGCGTGTCGAACTGTCTATTATGTATAGTCTCTAAAAATAAGAAAAGCTGACCGAGGTCATCAGCCAGCTTTCGTTCTTTGCTATTTCAAACTCGCTAGGTAATCTACCAGTTTTTTCAGATCCTCATCTGATCCTTTAAACATACCACCTGGCATATCACCTTTTCCTTCTGCAATGGTTTTGTGGATATCCTCGGCGCTTAGGGTTGAACCAATTTTTTGTAGATTAGGTCCCATACCGCCTTCAAGATTTCCACCATGACACCCAATACAAGACTGATTTGCTGCCCACAATGGGTCAGCTTTAAAGTTCGGATCAGCCTTCGCTGCAGCAGCAGGAGCTCCTCCTCCACCGCCGCCGCTACCGCCACCTAGCTTAGCTAACTGTTTTTCATGCTCGTCATGAGCTGCCCAAGTTAAGAAGAAGATGGAGAACAAGGACAGAAGCATAAGTCCAGTTGCAACAGGACGACGAATTGGACGTCTCTCTTTACCTGTATCAAGGAATGGCGCTAAAATCATAGCACCAAAGGCAATGCCCGGAATACCGATTACGCCAAGCAGTACGTGATCACCTGCTGCCCATGGATACTTCAATAATTGGTACAGGAACAAGAAATACCAGTCCGGTACTGGAATAAAAGAAGTATCATTTGGGTCAGCTTTTGCTGTTAGTGGTGATTCATGTGAAACCGTTAACACCAAGAAACCAAGCAAACAAACCGCAGCAACCATCCACTCTTTTAACAGAAAGTTTGGCCAAAACGGTTCAGTGGTTCCTGGATAGTCAGAATATGAAGGTGACACATTTGGCATGCGCTTCGCTGAGATCCGAGAGTCTCCAACGAAGGTAGCATTTTTATCCTGTTTTGCCATGCTAATTCCTCCTATTGTTGAAGACTAGTTTTATAGAGGTCCAGAAATACCTTGTACACGAATCATAATAAAGTGAGCACCCAATAATCCCAACAAGCCAGCTGGCAAGAAGAATACATGGATTGCGAAGAAACGAGTAAGCGTTTGCGCTCCTACAATTTCTCCACCCGTTAACAAAGTTTTCGCATAAGGTCCAATTATCGGAATTGAGTCTGCGATTTGAAGCCCTACTTTTGTAGCGAAATAGGCTGTGTTATCCCAAGGTAAAAGATAACCAGTAAAGCCTAGTCCAAGCATAACGAAGAAAATTAACATCCCTACAATCCAGTTTAATTCGCGTGGTTTTTTATAAGATCCTGTGAAGAAGACACGTAAGGTATGTAGGAACATCATGACGATTACTAAACTTGCGCCCCAATGATGCATACCGCGAACGATTACACCAAAAGCAACTTCAGTTTGTAAGTATTTTACGGACTCATAAGCATTAATGATGTCTGGAACATAATACATGGTCAAAAACATTCCAGATAAAATCTGAATTACAGTAATAAAAAAAGTAAGGCCCCCAAAACAGTAAACGAACGCTGAAAAGTGATGTGCGGGATTTACGTGTTCAGGTACTTCATGGTCAGCCAGATCACGCCACATAGGAGTGATATTTAGGCGTTCGTCCACCCAATCATACATTTTTTGTATCATTTTATCCGCTCACCCCTGGACGTGGATTTGGTACAATTTTACCTAAGTAAACTTTACCATCTTTAATTTCTACTTCGTACTCATCAAGCGATTGAGTTGGCGGAGTATTCAGAATGTGCTCTCCATTAATTGCATACCTACCAAAGTGACATGGGCAAAAGTACTCGTTTTTAAAATCTTCACTTGAATTCCAGCTCACGGTACAGCCCAAGTGCTTACAGACAGGCGACAATGCCAACAGCTTGCCATCTTCTAGCTTGCGAATCCAGGCAGACATTGTTGTTTCTGATTCATACCAGCCGTCTTTAGTATGAAGAGTAAAGTTCACGTTCTTTGGTTCCGGCCCAAAATCGCTTACATTTCCAACCGCAACTTTATCTCCAGCAGCCGAAGTTTTCAGCACAGGATCAATGGCAAAGCGAATCATTGGTGTGATCATACCTGCAGCCAAGAAACCACCAGTTCCCATGAGCGCATAGTTTAGAAACGTACGTCTGGAAATTTCTTTTTTGCTCATCTATTTCCCTCCTTATCCTGTTAGATTTCTTTCAGATTTCGACTACATGCATATAGGAAACACTAGGTCAAGACCAATAATAGCTAACCCCTCAAGTAATGTCAATAATATGACTCTTTAGAGTAACCATTGCTTTGCGAAAATACTGATAATGTTAAGATTTTGTCAAAAATTCAACACAATTCAGGCAAATTAGGCTGAAAAAGGAAGAGTTATCCAAAAATCCTTATCATTCCGTCTCTTTTTCACCCTGTTATTGGAAAGAAAGGGATTACTCATCCAGAATCAGGCTTGTCTGGCGAAAAGTAAATTCCCTTTCTTACATTTCTATAAAATAGTCTATCTTTTATGTTTTTGCCAAATTTGTAAAATCTCTTGATATAAAACATCACATGTAATTTGAAAGCGAATCTCTGACTCTAAATCTTCATCACTGATCGTTAAGAACTCCACATGAGTGTCTACATCCTGGTATTGTGGTAGATGAACATCGATTCCAGAAAAACGTAAAATAAAATTATAGTCAAATTCATTGGGTAATTGAATCTCGTTGGGTCCTGCGGCATCCTCTTTTATCTGATACATGAGGGGAAACAACACGATTCTTCCCTTCAATCGTTGTTCCACAGCCATAGCTAGACTAGAGAGGTAACCCATACGTGTAGCATTTGTTGCAATTGATAGCTTCTTGTCAAATATGTAATGCGGTAAAATTGCTGAATCATAATAAGGTCTAACTGCCTCAAACCCTTGCAGTTCTTCTACATTCCATTGCATAGTGCGTACCGCCTCTCCCCGTTATCTTAAGCTAAAACGAGGAAAAACGCCCGCTTACAAGCGAGCTCCTCATTTTTTAACCTGTTTCAGTTATCTCATATGTTAGTAATTCTTTCAATTCATTTGTCAGCATTAGAAACTTTTCCTTATTTTTTACAGCCAATGCTTCATCAATCTCTTTATATAGTGTGCGCTTGCGAAATTCTCTCACCTGCTGGTCAATCATGATCTCCGATAGCAATCCCGACATAAAACCATTGCCCAAGTACTTGGACTGTTCCATGACTAGTCCCTCATTTCATTAATATGGTGGTATCGACAAAACCGTTATAATCTCGCAGCCAAACCTCGCAAACGTCCGTTCTTTCATAAACCCACTCGCCTGCCCTCGATTGTCCTACCTTTAGCAATCCAACATGAACCATCATCTTTAAAATACGGTTCGATAGGATTTCCTCTCGTTTGTCATAATAAAAAGACTTCATCCAAGGTAGTAACAAATCGGATAGCTGTTGGGAGGAGTACCATTGATTAGAAGTTAGCATCGCTATCAACTGAACCAACAAGGGAAGATTAGGAATCGCTCGTTTATATAAACGAAACCAAAAACGGATGCATTCACTCTGAGTATGCAGGCTAATTCCTTGTTGGAGAACCTCTAAACCAATCGGTGTGATAAAAACGTGCTTCCCATCCTCAGCAATCCAACCTTTATGGTAACAAAAATCATAAAGTAGCGAGAATCGGTCTGGATATAGGTCAAAATGCAATCCATATCCAAAACGCCATTTCTGTGGAGCAAGTGGTTCCTCTTTTACGCTTAAAAAATGAAATAGCTGTACCTGAAAGCGTCTGTACATGCCTCCATCTTGAGTAAGAGGAACAGGCTCATTTTGCAGGAAACGGAGCAAAATCAGCATATCATCTAATAAAGCCGTTCCTTCATCACGATAAGCACTAGGGACCTCATTCTGGACTTTTATCCCAGGCAAGTGCTGGATCCATGTCTGTACATACAGCTCACGAATATCAACTGGGATTTCAAATTGTCCTTGCAGCCTACCCTTCGCGGGAAACATCCAACCTCGTTTTAAGGCAAACGCTACTTTTTTACGCGCCTCTTCCTTCTTTTCCTCACACTCCTCTACTTGTGCAATCGCTGCTTTTGCTAGTAAATCCTCGAGTGTATACCGCTCGCGTTTATCCAGAAATAACAGCAACAGGAAGTGCAGATCAGCCGAAGAAAGCTGCTCTAGCTCCGTTTGTATTGTCTTTTGATGTCGCAGCCCGGTCATTAAAGTCGTGACCAACTCGTTTTTCGAATGCGGATCGCACTGATAACCATAATGTCTCGCAATCTGATGTAATTGGGCAATATCAGCGTAAACGAGTACTTCAGCTAATTTCATTGCGCATCCCTTCTTACTTTGCAGATTTACATCCATTGTTGCCCAGTTCATTCTCGGATTAAACCTGCTCCAATCATTTTGATAAAGAAAACCTTGGACACATATCAAATCATTATTCGAATGCAATTGAGCCTATTAGGTGATGCGACAAATAAAAAAAGCACAGCTTTCACTGTGCTTTGTAAATCGCATGGGAAGAAGAGAACTGCGAATGAAGTCCAATCAGGCCGTTTGATTACCTTCAACTCAGCCTGCTGATTTATTCTTCGTTTGTCTCTTCTTGTAAATCCCATTGCTCCAATAACTTCTGATATTCTTTTGATTCCTCATAACGACCAGCCTGCATTAATAGAGCTGTTAAACGGCGGATATGTTCTACATCAAAACCAGAAAGATCTACATACTTTTTCAGCGCATCAATCGCTGCTTCTGTCTTTCCTTGGGATAATAAAATATCACTATGCAGCGGGTAGGCGATGACATATTCTTCATCAATCGCAATCAAGAGCTGAATATAGCGCTCTGCTTCTTCCCATTTGTCGGTATAGAAAGACATCAAAGCACAGCCATATACAACCTCTGGTAATTGCTCGTACTGCACTGCCTTTGTATAGAGTTGATAGGCTTCTTCAAATTGACCCTGCTGAGCAAATGTACGTGCTTTTAATACAAGCGCATGGAACGTGGTTTCAGAAATTTCATCTAACAGGTTTATGGCTTCCTGCACCTCGCCTGTTTTCATATACATCTCGCTTAAAGCCGCTCGCAATTCTTCATTATCTGGATCACGTTCGTGAGCAATTTTTAAATACTTTACAGCTACCTCTTCTAAATCCTGGATAGCATACAAGTCAGCCAGTAGGAGATACAATTGAATCTCTTCATAGCCTTCCTCTTTAAGCGCATACAGATATTCATGGGCAGCATCGTAGTCTGCTTCGTCTAACGCAATCTCCGCAGCCATAATTTTGGCTTCCTGATCCATCTCTTTTGGTATAGTGGGATTTGCTAGCAAATCTCGAATGATCTTAATTGCTTCCTGATTATGTCCAAGTCCATACCAGACATCTGCCAAACAGAACATTACTTCAGGAATTTCTTTTCCGTGTTCACCTATTTTATGTAAAACTTGCAATCCAAGTTCCATTTCATCATTTTCGATTTTATTAACAGCTTCCTCAATGATACGCAGCCATTTTTTTGGCATACGAAACACCCCATTTCTATAACTAAGCGATAAAAGACCGTCAAAATGACGGTCCTCTTCCTTTATTTTATATGATTTTAAGCTCTTGTAAACCAGCTCATAGTCAAAACCGTAATTAAAATCCCAAAAAAGCTTAAAATGACACTATAATTTGGTTTATTCGACGATGGTTCCATATCAGAGGTAATCACATTAACACGCATCTCTTTTTGTTGTTTTATTAACGGAGCCGTTGTTTCACCGCCAGAATCAATTGACTGAAATACCACATCTTGATCTGATTCAGAGGCAGTACTTACTTCAGATTTGACATTATCAGAGGACAGAGCTTCTGCTTTTGCAGTATAAGGTACAAACGAATTAAGATTGTCATCTGAATTATGATAAAGAGTGAAGGAACATATCATTAAAAGTACCATGGCCACACTAAGTCCAATACGTCGCATACGCACGGTTAATGTAAACACTTTTTTCCCAATCGGAATGGCCCATTTCTCTTCTGATAAAATGCGTGCCATGACGGCATCTACAATCGAAGTGGCAGGTGGATTAGCTATGTAGTCATCTTTATGCATTTGTATGAATTTGTCGCTATCTAGTAATACATCATATTTAGAATGACAGGAGTCACAACAGGCCAGATGGTTCTGAAGCCTGCGCTCCGATAACTCTGGCAAATCACCCTGTGCATAGTCATGTAACATTTCTTGTGCTTCATCGCACCTCATCGCTTACTCATCCCTTCAGCTTCTTCCAATTGAGAATCGATAAAATAGGATTCCAATTGTAATTTAATGCTTTGTCTAGCCCGAAATAAAAGAGATTTAACCGAACTAACCGTAAGATCGAGGATTTTGGCAATTTCATTGTAATCCAGTTGCTCATACTCACGTAAAATAAGCGCCGACCGTTGTTTTTCGGGAAGATTATTAATCGCTTGTCTCACCAGATCCTCACGCTCTGTTTGCAACAATTGTTGTTCAGGGAGCCGTTCAAAGGAAATGCTTGGAACCTGAACACTATCTTCCAAATAAACGTCAGCGTTACGACTTTTACGCAATTCACTCAATACGGTGTTGCGAGCAATGGTATACAGCCATGTTGAAAATGTAGCTTCCACATCTCGGAAAGAATGAAGGCTTTTATACGCTTTGTAAAAGGTTTCCTGACAAATGTCCTCGGCTATATGCTCCAGATGTGCTTGGCGAAGCATATGAGCAACAAAGGTCAAGATTTTCCTTTCATACCGACGTATCAGCTCGGCATAACTCTCAATATTGCCCTCTTTTATTTCGCGAATTAACTGGGAATCGGTCATTGACTAGGTTTACCTCCTAAGCGATTCCAAACTCCCCAGTGACCCATGCACTAAATTAGACCACGCAGATCACCAAAAGTTGCGGAAAAGGCATAAACTTTTTCAGCGATGAAGAATCCGCCTTCAGGAAAAGCATAGCCCTTCTGAAGGGACGCGTTCTACAACTCACCATTTCTTATGCAAAAGTAGCCTACGTAGAGTAACAAAGAAGAAAATCAGGGGACTTCATCATAGTAAGAACAGTATGAAAAAACCCCATGACGGGGTTACATCGCGTAGTTATATGGCCGTAATGGCCTCAGATGTTTTCCTGCACCAATTGTCGAATGATGAGTACCGTTCTGATAAATAAAGACGCCTTTCGACATAACTCTCACAGGATTACATACTTCGCTAAGATTGAGCATAGTGGAAATAGAATGATTTGTCAACCATTTGTCTTTTTTTAGGAACAATAAATCAGCATCTGCACCTGGCAACAAGCTTCCTTTAACCGGATAGCAGCCAGCCAGCTTTGCAACGTTCGTCGAAGCTAGCCGTACTGTTAAGGACAGGATTCGCTCTGCTTGTCCACGCGCCCAAAATTGTGATGGGACAGTTAACTCCTTGATTGAAGCATATAACGAATGGTGCGAATACCAATTTCTTAAGTGCTTCAAGATCCATCCATGCTCTTTCTGTTTTTCTTCAAGTTTCCCAACCGGCTGGAGATGATAAAAAGAAATCGCTTCATTTATTACGTCTTTTGTTTGATTTTCATTTATGCAGGTGCGAATTTTTCCATAATGGCAATATTGCAACCATGCTTCTATGATAATTTGACGATCTTCTTGGGAAATGGTTTCACCCAAAATGTGCAAATGCAATGACACTCTCTCCTGCAGAAGGAGCGGATATAGGCTATTCCAGTTAATTCGGTGCACTTCTTCTACTGTACACACTACAATTTGGATGAGACGGAATCCTTGTTTTATTAATTGCCGAATTCGATCGTAATGGCACTCAGAAGCCATGATTTCGATTCGTACTGCATAATCAAGTGGACTATTGTAATGGGGGGATAGCTGGTACATGCATTGTGACTTATCCATCCATTTGCCTATCTTAATCGTATCAATAAATGTTGTAATTCCTTGTTCGACTAGCATTTGGATCTGCTGAACGTACGATTGGGTAGGCCGATAATTGAGTGAATGTGCTTTCATTACCTGCAAAAATCCAGGCAAAATATAATAATCGGAAGCATCAATTTCTACTCTAGCTTGTCCACTACTCCATTCTCTGCGCAATGTATCTGGATGAGTGCGCACAATTTTACCGTTTTGAATCCAAATATCCGTTTGTTTCACCGCATGCTGTGTAACAACTGAAGCGTTACGAATTATCGTGAGAAGCCCATCCATGCTCGTCCCCCTCTATATCTTTTCGTTAGTAAGATTATCTTTACTACGAGCATATGTGAAATTTCGGTGATTATTCCCAAAATTTTAGGCTTCAGACCATTCGATTCAAAAAAAAACCGTTGATCGAATGAAAGCGCATTCAATCAACGGTAGCACACTTGTGCAAAATATTTGGATAGGAGTGGAGAGAAACCATACTGTACTTCTAATTATACCCATATTTAGTAACTTGTCAAACTATTTTTATCGTGAGTATATTTTTGAAAAGTACGTATTTTATAAAGAAATAGAACCCCAGTAAGGAGAGCTTTATTTACAAAATTCTTTCCATTACTGGGGTTTATTTTATTATCGTGTAGCATCAAACGTGATACTTCCTAAATCAGTTGATACCTGGATCGGAAAGGTCCCATCTCCCAAGGTTTTGACCGTCTTGACACTTGCTCCGCTCCGTTCAACTTCTAACTCATTCCCTGTAATACTTCCTAACTTGGTACTTGCTGTTAAGGTCACCTGACTCTCTTTTGGGATATGTATCATAACAGCCCCTAAATCCGAGTGCAGTTGCCATGGCCCATTAAGAACTACATCACTTGATACATTAATTTTACCGGCATCATTTCCTACATCCAGCGTTCCTTGCACTGATCCGCTCACTGTAATCATTCCTACATTTGAACGGAGTGTTGTATTCGAAATGTTCATCGCCTCAATAGCACCTGCGTTAGAACTGACTTTTAGCTGTTCGGTAATATCAGAAACCGTAACCTTACCTGCATCTGATTTCACATCTGCTTTCCTTACCTTCTTAATGTCCGTTACACCTGCTTTTACCTCAGAGATAATCTCCGTATTTTCGGGAACCATCACATATAAGGTTAAATCTCTAGCCTTATTATAGTTATCTCTGATCTCTATACTGGTTTCTTGTCCTTGTTCCACATTTACTTCTATATCCTTGGCTCTTTGCTGGGCCTCTTGCTTCGAATCAGCTTTCACATTCCCATCAACACGAATATGAAAACGTCCATCCGCCGCACCCTCTACCATAACCTTGCCAAAATCATTTGTAAGCCGAAGCGTTTTCATATCAGCCACTTCCAAATCCTTTTCCATGACTGTAACAAATTGCACAGGCCCCTTATAAAGCCGATTCGTTACTAGCTCCATAATGTTTCCATTAGAGAAAGCTTGGTAAACGTTTGCTCCCATAAGAATCACAACCATTAGGATCAAGCTACTAGCATCTAGTTTCCAGCCTGGACTATTCTCAGATGTTTGGAATAATTGACGGAAAATCAATTCAACTCCAATGATAATTAGGAGCAACGGCCAAAACTTTAAGACTGTTGCTAAAACGTTCGTATAAAAAAGTTGATCTACTAGAATACCAATCCCTACGGCTAAAACAGTTATGGCTAACTGCCAAGGACCTATCCGCTTTTGACGCGAGCGGTGGGATTGTAAAGATGATTGTTTTTCTTCCGGCTGACGCATGAACTTCTCCTCTCTAAACTACATCCGTTTGTGCGTTGGCTTAATTGTAGCATAACACATTTGATATCGGCTCAGTCCTTGGACGTATCTTCGACTAAGACCCCCGATTGTTTCATATAAATCTATCATTAAACAAGAAATAGCTCCTACCAATGATGATAGAAGCTATCCCTACTAAACGCTGTTAACTTATTGAATTAAATCCTCTACACTTACCGCTGACAAATGGAAGAAAGTAAGGTAGCAAAGCCAGGAAACGATACGTCGATTGCTTCAGCTTGTCGAACAATTGTTTCATCTTGTGATGCCAATCCCGCAATAGCCATTGCCATACCGATACGATGGTCACCCATACTGTTGATATCCGCGCCGTGTAAGTCGCATTCTCCGGTAATGATCATGCCATCATCAGTCGGTTGAACTTTTGCACCAAATTTCCCTAGCTGGCTTGCCACGGTTGCAATTCGATCTGTCTCCTTCACTTTTAATTCTGCAGCATCCCGGATAATCGTTTCTCCTACGGCTTGTGTAGCCATTACAGCAATCACAGGAATTTCATCAATCAAACGCGGAATGAGATCACCTTCAATAATAGTTCCATGCAATTTTGTATGAGCTACATAAATATCTGCTACGGGTTCCTCGTTCACTACTCGTTCATTGCGTAATTCAATAGTCCCACCCATCGCGCGGACTACATCAATAATTCCAGTACGTGTTGGGTTAATTCCCACGTTTTTAATCAGAAGCTCGCTTTCTGGCAGCATCATAACAGCCGCAATTAAGAAAGCGGCAGATGAAATGTCTCCTGGTACACTGATCTCCCTACCAATCAGTTTTTGCCCACCTTGCACGCTGACACTTTTTCCAGATTGGGTTACTTGGACACCAAAAGCTCGCAACATTCGTTCGGTATGATCGCGCGATACGCTTGGTTCTTCAACAGTTGTGGTTCCTTCAGCTTGCAAGCCAGCTAAGAGAATAGCAGACTTGATTTGCGCGCTAGCGACTGGGGAAGTATAGGTTATGCCTTTCAAATCGCCTCCACGTATGGATAACGGCGTGAACTCACCATTTTTTCGGCCATCTATCTTGGCGCCCATTTCACGTAGAGGACCTACTACTCGTCGCATCGGACGTTTCGCAATAGATTCATCTCCTTCTACTACACAATGAAATGGTTGCGTAGCCAAAATACCACTCATTAAACGAATGGTGGTACCCGAGTTGCCTACATCAAGCTTTTGATCCGGTTCTTGCAATCCAAACCAGCCTTTCCCATGAACTGTTACACGATCACCTTCTCGCGCTATTACAACGCCCATACGGGAAAAACAATCAATCGTACTCAAGCAATCTGCTCCTTGTAAAAAACCACTTATATGCGTGGTTCCCTCTGCCAGTGCCCCAAACATGACAGCCCGATGCGAAATCGACTTATCTCCAGGTACTTGTGTTTCACCCTGTATTCTCTTAGCTGGTTGAATGGTTAACATGACGTTACTCCTCTCTTTACTTCCCTCTTTTAGTCTCTGCGATACACATTGTAATCAAAATACCCAAGGAGTTCTATGCCTTTTGCCAGCTCTGTTTCATTGCGAAAGCTGATTCGCAGCGCGCCATATTCGTCCTCACGTGTTTCTCTGATTTGTATGTTCGTAATACTAATTTCCTTACTTCCCAGTAAAGTGGTAATTCTACCAATCTCACCTGGATGGTCAGGAATATCCATGTATAAATCATGTAAAGCTGGAATAGCCCCTGGGCGTCGTTCCGGTATCGAGTCACGGAATTCACGCGCATCTTGGAAAAACGACTCAATCTCGTTTGCATCCTCCTGCTCCAGCGCATGGATAATCGCAGTAAAATCCTCCTGCCAATCGCGAGCGATCTGTAACAGATATGTCTTATTGCTTAATAATACATCTCTCCACAGTTTAGGATTGCTAGAGGCAATACGAGTGATATCACGAAATCCACCTGCTGCTAATCGATGATACCATGGTTTTTGCGTGTTGTATTTCGATACTTGATTGACTAATAGAGCAGCGATCAAATGAGGAAAATGACTGATTGCCCCAACGATTTCATCATGCTCGTCAGGCTGTAGCACAATGACCTTTGCACGTAACGGCTCAAGCACTTCCTTCAAAAGCTCTACTTGCTCATAAGGTGTCTCTTCATCTGGTGTAAGCACATAAAAAGCATTTTCAAACAAACGTTCATTTCCTGCTTCTACTCCTGATTTATGAGATCCTGCCATGGGATGACCCCCGATAAACGTAACACCTTTCTCACGTAAAATGCGCGCACTCTGTACTACCTGATATTTAGTGCTCCCTACATCCGTAATAATCGTTCCTTCTTTTAAACGCAATTGAGCAACTGATCGCATAAGATGATGGATTTGCTCTACGGGAGCTGCAATAAAGATAATATCCGCTTCCTGCACAGCAAGTTGCAGGTCTGTGCTTCCAGAATGGATAACCCCTTTATCTATTGCCTTGTCCAATTGTTCCTGGTGTAAATCAAACCCGACAATTCTGTTGAGAGGGTTCTGACGCAACGCAAGTCCAATGGAAGCTCCTATTAATCCAACTCCCAGAATGGCAATTGTTCTATTCATATTCTCCGCTCCACTCCAAAGAATCTCTCTATTTTTCGTCTATACCTGTCCTCATATTTTGCATGAGAACAAAGGAGTTCATTTAGATAGTAGAAAAAGCCGGTGTTGACCGGCCTGCTCCACTACTTTTCTTCTTACTTTTTGCCCTATTATTTTTTTATTTCGCTATTTTTTAGCAGCTTCTGTCACTAGACTTTCCAAAGCTGCTAACAGCTTATCGTTTTGCTCGCTATTTCCTATCGTGACACGCAGATAACCGGGATGACCGAGCGCATTGCCTGAACGAGTGATAATTCCTTTTTTCAACAAGTATTGGAAGGCCTCGTCTGAATCTCTCTTTACCTCCAATAAAACAAAGTTGGTTTGAGAAGGGAAATAGTGTAAGCCTAGTTCATCACATTTATCTGTGATTCGCTTCATTTGTTGACGATTTTTCTGGCTACATTGTGTCACAAATTCCTGATCTGAAATCGCTGCACGTGCTGCGACTTGCGACAGGGAACCTGTATTGAACGGTCCACGCACATGATTCAGATGTGAGACGACCTCTGGATTAGCTATACCATACCCGATACGCAGAGCCGCCAATCCATAGATTTTCGAGAATGTACGTAAAATAATCATATTTTTATATTTATCAAGGAGCGGTATGGTTTGAGGGTAATTTTCATCCACCACATATTCGTAATAAGCTTCGTCCAATACAACTAATACGTTAGCTGGTACCTTTTCTAAAAAAGCAAGCAGCTCATCAGATGTATTCATTGTTCCAGATGGATTGTTAGGGTTGCAAACCCAAACCACTCGGGTCTGTTCATTGATTGCAGCTAGCATCGCCTCTAAATCATGAACGCCATTCTTTAGAGGGATTTCGAGTAAATCAGCACCCTCTACCGTCACATTAGACCTGTATTGAGAAAATGTCGGGGTAGCCATTACGCTATTGGTCCCCTTCTCCAGATAAGCACGGGAAATCATTAGTACAATTTCGTCAGAACCATTTCCGAAAATCAATTGTTCAGGTTGTACGTTTAAAAATTCTGCAAGTTCCCATCGAAGTTGCATACTTCCACCATCTGGATAGATAGCCAGATCATTCATAGCAGCAAGCATCGCTTCTTTTACAACTGGGGAATAACCGTATGGATTTTCATTAGAAGCTAATTTAATTACTTCTGTAAGTCCTAATTCGCGCTTTACATCGTCGATAGGTTTTCCAGGTTTGTACACCGGAACATTTAAAATTCGCTCTTTTGGTAGCACTTGTCCTCACCCCATGCTTTTTGTTTCTGTTATTTTAACTCATTGGATAAGGATTTTACAAACTTTTTCACACGTTCTAATCCGCTGTTTCGCATCTCCTCACTAGAGAGGGCCTCGATATTTTTCTCAACCTCTCTAACAATTGCGCTTCCCACAATCACAGCATCCGCATAACCTGCAACAGCGCGAACTTGTTCAGGAGAAGAAATCCCAAACCCTACTGCAACAGGTATACTGCTATTTTCACGAGCAGTTTTAATTAAATCATCTAATTCAAACGGAAGATTATCTCTAACCCCTGTAACCCCCAAAGACGATACGCAATATAAAAAACCGTCTGCTTCTTTGCCGATCATCTCGATTCTCTCCTGTGATGTTGGCGCAATTAATTGAATCAAATGTATTCCGTTTTTCTTTGCCGCCCCACGCGCCTCCGCACTCTCCTCAAACGGCAAATCAGGGATAATGGCACCATCAAGTCCATACGCCCGCAAATCAGCAAAGAAACGTTCCACACCATATTGCATGACTGGATTACAATATGTAAAGATCACCAGCGGAATGCTCACCCCTGATGCACGTAGCCTCTCTCCTAATTGAATAGCGTCTTTTAATGTCACACCCTGTGCTAAGGCACGCTGTGAAGCTCGTTGAATAATCGGCCCATCTGCCAAAGGATCAGAATAGGGAACCCCAAGCTCAATGACATCAGCTCCCGCTTCAATAAGCTTGTGAACCAGTTCAAAGGTGACATCTAAAGAAGGATCTCCTACCGTTATGAAAGGAATGAATCGTTTTACTGTTCGATCAGCAAACAGCTCTTCCATTCTTGTCATGGTATGTTGCATGTTAATTCTCCTCCTTGTTCAGATGGTTTTGTAAGGTATGAACATCTTTATCCCCGCGTCCAGAAAGGCATACAGCGATGATTTGATCGGAATTCATTCGCGGAGCGCGCTTTATGACCTCCGCTATAGCATGAGAGCTTTCCAAGGCAGGTAGTATCCCTTCTAATTTCGTAAGCAATTGGCAAGCCTCTAAAGCTTCCTGATCAGTAATTGCCACATACTCCACTCTGCCGCGGTCTTTTAAATAAGAATGCTCGGGACCAACACCTGGGTAATCAAGTCCAGCCGAAATGGAATGAGCTTCCTGCACCTGTCCATCATCATCCTGCAACAGATATGTTAGGGAGCCATGAATAATACCTGGACGTCCTTTTGTTAATGTTGCCGCATGCTTGTCTGTATCCACACCTTCTCCTGCTGCTTCTACTGCAGTCAATCTCACCTGATCCCCCACAAATGGATAGAAAAAGCCAATGGCATTGCTCCCTCCTCCGACGCATGCGATAAGTTCATCAGGTAAGCGCCCAAGCTGCTCCAGAGATTGGGCTCGTGTCTCTGTTCCAATGATTTTTTGGAACTCCCGCACCATATAGGGATATGGATGAGGTCCCATCGCCGAACCAATTACATAGTAGGTTTCTTCTACATTACTCACCCAATAACGAATTGCTTCATTGGTAGCATCCTTTAACGTGGCTGTTCCTGATGATACTGGAATAACCTCTGCTCCTAAAAGCTTCATCCGAAAAACATTTAACTCCTGGCGTTTAATATCCTCTACTCCCATAAAAACCTTGCAAGAAAGTCCAAGACGCGCGGCTACAGTTGCACTCGCTACCCCATGCTGGCCAGCTCCTGTTTCGGCAATAATAGCTTGCTTCCCCATTCGTTTAGCCAGTAACGCTTGTGCCAAGGCATTATTTAATTTGTGAGCGCCTGTGTGATTTAAATCTTCTCGTTTTAAGTAAATGTGTGCCCCTCCCAGATGCTCACTCAGACGTTCAGCATGATAAAAGGGAGTCGGCCTACCCGAATAAAAGCGAAGAAATTGATTTAATTCTGCATGAAAGGTCTCATCCTCCAACGCTTCCACTAAGCTTTTCTCCAATTCGATTAATGCCTTCATTAAGGTTTCAGGAACAAATCTGCCCCCATATTCACCAAATCGACCTGATCGTAGGACAGAATCATCTCGTACATTCGTAGCTTGTGCCATGCTGCTTCACCCTTTCCGCTAAAATTGTTATTTTGTGAGCATCCTTTTCCCCATTGGTCTCTACACCGCTGGAAAGATCAATTAAGGCTGGTGCATATTTGCTAAGTAAAGTCTCTACATTCTCTATTGAAATACCACCAGCAATGATTGCTTGAAAGGGAGCTACCATTCGTTGCAAATCGGGAATGTTCTCCCAGGCAAATTTTTTACCCGTACCTCCCGCTTGTTTTGGATCATGCGTGTCAAATAAGTAGGCTTGCACACTATTTTTGTAGGAGGCAAGCTTTTCTATAATGGAATCACTCCCTGTCCCGATGCCAATCGCTTTCCATACAGGCTTGCCAAAGCGTTTTTGGGCCATTTGACAAAATTCTGGCGTTTCTTGGCCATGCAATTGGATCACGTCCAGAGGGACCTGATTCACTATGCGATCAAGCTCAGATACATCTGGATTCACAAAAACCCCTACTAGATGCGGGAAAGGTCTGTTCATATTTTCTAAAACCTCTGCATCCGCTGAAGTCTTAGCCTCTGCAATCAGAGTCCTAGCCTGCTCTACTGTCACCCGACGCTTACTTTCGGCAAACACCAAGCCTGCATATTCCACGCTAAGCTTCTGCAATAAGACCAGTGTATTCGCGTCTTTTATCCCACAAATTTTTAAGGCGGTCATATTGTGTCACCTCGTGAAATCACCTGAGGCTTCATATGTTGATCTTGCATTAGCTCACGAACGGCTTGAACTACGTCCTGCTGACGCATGAACTGCTCACCTACTAAAATGGAGCGCGCTCCCGCCATCCCGACTAAATGAACATCTTCCGCTGTCGCTAACCCACTCTCACTTACGACAGGAATGCCGCTAGGAATCAGCTTCAATAGATCTACGGAAGTATCTAGATTCGTGGTGAAGGTTCGCAAATCTCGATTATTAATGCCGAGTAGCATAGGTTCTACTGCCGACATCACCTGCTCTAATTCCGTTTGATCATGAACCTCTATTAGCACATCTAGTCCGATCTCTACTGCCATTTGATAAAAGTGCTTGATTTGTTCAGAATCCAGAATGGCTGCAATCAATAAAATAGCATCCGCTCCGCTCACTCTTGATTGTGCAACCTGATATTCATCAATAGTAAAATCTTTGCGTAACAACGGCTGAGGAACCAATTCTTTGATCATCTGTAGATACCTTAGTTCACCTTGAAAAAACGTTTCGTCCGTTAAAACTGAAATCGCATCCACACTAGCTTCCTGATAAGACCCAGCAATAGCGGCAGGGTCAAAATTAGCACGAATGATGCCTTTTGACGGAGAAGCTTTTTTTACCTCAGCAATTAAGCTTACCTTCCGAGGGCTTGTGGTAAGAGCGTTGACAAAACCGCGAGTAGCTGGCAGTGCTTTCATCTCCGTTAGCATCTGTTGAAGACTTGTTCCTTGACGCAGGGTCGCCACTTCTCCTCTTTTTTGCTCCACAATTTTACGAAGCATGATGAACCCTCCTCATGACCTGACGTAGTTGTTCAAGCTTACGTATTGCATTTCCATTGTCGATCAGCTCAGCAGCCCGGATGACACCCTTTTGCAAGCTACTTACGTTATCCGTGAGGTACAGAATGGCACCTGCATTGAGCAGCACAATATCGCGTTTCGCACCCCGTTCACCTTTAAAAATTTGCTCTAGGATTAGCGCGTTGTCTGCTGCATCACCCCCTGCAAGCTCTGCGGAGGTCCCAAGCCTCAATCCTAACCGCTCCGGGTCAAGTCGATACGCCGATACCTCACCATCTCTTAATTCAGCTACTTCGCTTTCCCCTGTAATCGTTAGTTCATCTAAACCGTCTAGTCCAGCAACAACCATGGCTCTGGATACACCTAACTCACTTAATGTCTTGGCAATCGGAACCAGCAATCCACGATCGTACAAGCCTAATAACTGGCGATCAGCCCGAGCAGGATTGGTTAATGGCCCCAGTAAATTGAAGACCGTCCGTATCGCCAGCTCTTTTCTCGGTATAGCCGCATGGCGCATTGCTTCATGGTATAGGGGCGCAAATAAGAAGCAAAGGTTGGTTTCTTCCAGACATTCTCCCGCTTGCTCAGGCGTCAGTTGAATCGGAATCCCTAGTGCTTCTAACACATCAGCGCTACCACACTTGCTAGAAACGGCACGATTTCCATGTTTGGCTACACTAACACCGCCACTAGCGGCTACAATGGCTGAGGCAGTTGAAATATTAAAGGTAGAAGCACCATCTCCCCCAGTGCCGCATGTATCAATCACGTTTTGCTTAGCAACAGGAAATGCTTTAACCCGTTCACGCATCGCTTCTGCAAAGCCAATCAATTCTTCAACCTGTTCACCTTTTACCCTGAGTGCCGCTAAAAATGCTCCGATCTGTGCATGTGTTGCTTTTCCATCCATGATTTCACCCATCGCTAATCGAGCCAGCGTACGATCTAGATGTTGCTTTCGGGTAATCTTATCTAAGGAGGTCGTTAGCATAACGCTACCCCCTTTGGTTGAAAATGCAGCTCTGCCTTTTCTAGAGCTTTGACCATTGCTGCTGCCTTATTCATTGCTTCTTGATATTCTAGCTCCGCTACTGAATCAGCGACGATGCCGCCTCCTGCTTGTATATGCACATGATTTTGTGTAAACAACAGGGTACGAATCGTAATGCAACTGTCTAAATTTCCAGTAAAGCTGAAGTAACAAATCGAGCCTGCATACGTGTGACGAGCGTCTTGCTCCAATTCTGCAATGATTTCCATCGCTCGCAATTTAGGAGCGCCAGATACAGTACCAGCAGGAAAAGCGGCAAGAAGAGCATCAAAACAATCCAAATCTTCACGCATCTCTCCTGACACATCTGAGACAATATGCATCACATGCGAATAACGGTCTACATGTAAGGGGTTTTCCACCTTTACCGTACCGTATTTGGAGACTCTCCCTACGTCATTGCGGGCCAAATCAACTAGCATATGATGTTCCGCTAATTCTTTTGGATCAGCCAGCAATTCTTGCTCTAACGCCAAATCCTCCTCGATTGTTGCTCCACGTTTGCGAGTTCCAGCTATCGGACGAACCTCAACCTTCTTGTTCTGAACCTTTACTAGCACTTCCGGTGATGCCCCTACCAAAGTCGCTGATCCAAATGGTAGATAATACAGGTAAGGAGATGGATTCGTCGTTCGTAGCATCCGATAAACGGCAAATGGATCCACATCCGTCTTCATCGTCATGCGTTGAGATAGAACAACCTGAAAGATATCTCCGCTGGCAATATAATCTTTTGCTTTAGCGATCATGGTCTTATACTCTGAGAGACTCATGTTACTTTGCAGGCTGCTGGTCTCTGGCTTTTTGACCGCTTCGTCTAGCTGACTTAATTGATATTGCTGTAGCCTTGTGTCCTTCGGTATAGGTGTATGCAGGATGTGATCACGTAAAGCGACCAATCGGGCACTAGCCTTTGCATACTTTATCTGCAACGATTTTTCTGTGTCCTCCTCAGAAACTCTAATGTGAACCATGCATTGAATTTCTTGCTTTGCATGATCATAAACCAGCATTTCATCTACAAAAACGACATGCATATCCGGGATATCAAGCGGTTGGTTCTGATGCTTAGGCAATTGCGTCTCTACATAGCGCAATGTATTATATCCTAAATATCCGATTGCTCCTCCTGTTAACGGTGGAAATTCAGCAATGGATGGCGCTCTATATTGCTGACATAATTCTCGAAGCACTTCCATTGGATTGCGGTTATACTGCTCTCGTTCCCCCGATTCTTTAAGAAGCGTCACCTGCTGGTCTATCGCTTCTACTCGCAAAAAGGGGCGTAGTCCTATAAAGGAGTACCTAGACCAGCGTCCTCCCCCTTCAACACTTTCTAGTAAAAAAGCTGCTTGTTCCGTACATTTTTGATACAAACTGATCGGCGTTTCCTGATCAGCTAACAAAGTAAGGCGAATGGGAATAAAATTGTGTGTAGATGCATAGTGCTGCACCTCTTGAAATGTGGGCTCTAACATGGACAACACACCTCTCTTCTTTTGATAGAAGAGGATGGTCGTATAGAAGATGGGATAATATGTAAGACAAAAAACACCCAGGAAAGAGTCCTGGGTGTTGGTTTATAGCATAACGAAACCAGTCTCAACTCTCCTCGTCTCATACAACCTATCTCTTCTCAACTCTACTCGGCTCTCGACTAACTTACTAACTTGCTCGTAACTACCTTCATGCTCTGAACTTGTAAAACTTGCTCTTACTTTACAAAACCTAGCCCCTACTGTCAACTATTCTTTTACTAAATCTGGGCGTAATCGAATTGCTTCTCCTAGAAAAATATGCGTAATTTCATGTGGAGACTTGTCAGTATTGATGTGAAGCATAACACGAATACAATTTTTTAAACTCCCAGCCACAGGAATTTCTTTTGCACACATCAGGGGAACATGCTCCCATTTTAAAAACTCACGGGCAGCCTGAGCTGGAAATACAGCATCCAGCTCCTCTGTCATCGTGATTATAGCACTTGCTATATCGTCAGTCTCAATTTTATTTTGATGAATCATTTCACGTAAAAGCTCAGCTGTTGCCTCTAAGATTTCACTTTTATCATTTCGGATGACCGTTGTTGCACCACGGACTCCTCGTACCTTACTCATTTTTGTGATTCCTCCCACTCTTCGCTCATAAACCGTAGTACATCTTCTTCTTTTACCCTAGGCACGATCTCTACATGCTCCATAGATGTTGGCAAAACAAGTGTAAGTGTACCTGCTACGCCCTTTTTATCCAAATGCATTGCCCGTAAAACATCTTCTGGATGCAATTCTTTTGGCCATTGAGTTGGGAGTCCAAAGGCTGTAAGCACTCTTTTTGTACGTTTTGCTACACCTTCTGGCGACATTCCAATGGATTCTGCATAACGGGCGGCTAAAACCATCCCAATGGAGATTGCTTCACCATGATTAAGCTGACCGTAACCAGTTAACGCCTCAAAGGCATGACCAAAGGTATGACCTACATTTAAGGTCATGCGAATATCTTGCTCAGTTTCGTCTTTGGCTACTACCGCCGCTTTCACGGCACAGCCGCGATAGATGGCTTCACTAACCAGTTTTGCATCCAATTCCATTAGGCCTTTTGCATGCTCCTCCAACCATCCAACAAAGCCCTCATCTGAAATCAGTCCATGCTTGATCACTTCCGCAAAGCCAGCGGAGATTTCTCTGCGAGGCAATGTTTGCAGAGTATCCACATCATAAATAACCATCAAGGGTTGGTGAAAAGCCCCAATTAAATTTTTGCCCAAACGATGATTAATCGCTACCTTGCCACCTACCGAGCTATCATGAGCCAATAAGCTTGTGGGAATTTGCACAAAATCAATTCCACGCATATATGTAGCCGCTACAAAGCCTGCCAGGTCACCTACGACTCCACCGCCTAACGCTAGCACGACAGATTTACGATCAAGTCCTGCCTCAATAGCAGCTGTCATCACCTCTTCATAAACAGCAAACTGCTTCGCTTTTTCACCAGCTACAACAATGTGGGAAAAAACCTGGTATCCCGCTTGTTCTAGAAGAAGCTGCAACGGCTTCAAATAATGCTGCGCCACATGAGCGTCTGTAATGAGGAATAATTTTTGAGAGACTTTGATGTTTGCTTCCTGCAATAGGGCAGGTGTTTGGCTCAACAAACCTGCCCCAATATGAATAGGATAAGCTCTTTCATTCAAGTCAACTAGTAACGTACGTTTTTCCATTAGAATCTCTCCGTATAAGCTCGATATTCTTCTACGTTTGCCACCATATCGTCTAAAGCATCGGACGGGAACTTCTCACACATGGCACGCGCTATTTCCCAAGCAACAACTGCTTCGGCAACTACACTTGCTGCTGGTACAGCACAACTATCTGAACGTTCAATAGTTGCTGCAAATGGCTCCTTCGTATCGATATCTACACTCATTAACGGTTTATATAAAGTAGGGATAGGCTTCATTACACCTCGCACAACGATAGGCATTCCAGTGGTCATACTGCCCTCCAAGCCGCCTGCTCGATTTGTTTTGCGACTGTAGCCTTTTCCTTCTGTCCATTCAATCTCATCGTGTACCTGTGAGCCTGGCAATCCTGCCGCTTCAAAACCGATTCCGATCTCTACTCCTTTAAAGGCTTGAATGCTCATAATAGCTTGCGCCAATCTAGCATCCAGCTTGCGATCCCATTGCACATGACTACCTAAACCAATCGGTACACCTTCCACAATTACTTCTACAATTCCGCCTAAAGAATCGCCTTCTTCTTTAGCACGATCGATAAGCTCCATCATTTTTTTCTCTGCATCAGGGTCAATGCAACGTACAGGTGAATCCTCTGTTATTTGCATTAGCTCATCTAGGGACAATTCACGTTCTTGGGCCACTACCTGTCCAATCTGCTTAACATGCCCAGCTACCCGAATACCGAATTGGGATAACAATTGACGTGCCACCGCACCTACGGCTACACGCATTGTCGTTTCCCTCGCACTAGAGCGCTCCAGAATATTTCGCATATCCCTTTGGTGATATTTAATAGCCCCATTCAAGTCAGCATGACCAGGACGCGGACGTGATACACGACGACGTGCTTCATCCTCTTCTGGCACAGGTGTAGCACTCATAATTTTTTGCCAGTGGGTCCAGTCATTATTCTCAACAACCAACGTAACAGGAGCCCCCGTTGTATAACCATGACGAACACCAGATACGACCTGAACAGTATCTTTCTCAATCTGCATCCGGCGACCTCGGCCATGCCCCTTTTGGCGACGGTGTAATTGTTTGTTTATTTCGTCAAATGAAAAGGGGAGATTGCTAGGAATTCCTTCAATAATAGCTGTTAATTGTGGTCCGTGTGACTCTCCTGCGGTTATATATCTCACTCTTCTCTCCTCCAGTCAAATCCTTTAACACTTTTAAGCGATATAATATCATACATAGCCTAAGATGAAAACAAAAATAGACAAAATGCTTCTCACAATAAGGAGAAGCATTCTGCCATCTCTATAGATGATCGATTGTTATCAGTCGATCAGCCTGCTCACGATAGTAGAGTCGCTTCTGCATTACTAGGTTTTCCAGCTGGCGAGTTTCCGCTCCTAGAATTTGTCCGCACTCCTGCAAATTGATGAGCCCAAGTCGATACGCTTCAATCACCTTTGATTTATCCATTGACTCGTTGCCTCCATCTGGAAATGTTTATCTTCCTAGTAGCTATTGTTCAATAAATAAATCATTGGTATACATCTTTCATTACGATTTTACAGTGTTTTTTTGTAAAAAAACGTATCTTCTACTTCAAACTGATATTGTTGCGGCTGGAAAATTTGCTCTGTGCTTCCCACAAACAATACGCCGCCAGGGCGTAGGGCACGACTAAACTTTTGATATAATTCATGCTTCGCTTCTTCTGTAAAATAAATCAAGACATTTCGGCAAATAATTAGATCAAAGCCTGTATCAAACGACTCCGCAAGCAGATTATGCTTTTTAAAGTTCACGGCATTTTTAATTTCTTGATCTAAACGATAAGTAAGCTGGTCCTTATGAAAATATTTCTGTAATAAATCTTTAGGGCAATCCTGTAAGGAACGCTCCAAATATACACCCTGCTTCGCTTTCGCCAGCGCTCCCTCGTCAATATCGCTAGCAAGGATGCTAGAGGACGCTAGTAATTGCTTTCTTTTTAACACAAGTGATAGTGTATACGGTTCTTCTCCCGTCGAACACGCTGCGCTCCACACCTTCAAACGACGGGATTCTGCGTATAATCTTGGCAAAATTTTATTTTCGAGCGTCTCCCATCTGCCTGGATTTCGGAAAAACTCTGAAACATTTATTGTCATCCGATCCAAGAATTCGTAAAATAAATCCAGATCTTTATTCAGGGCCTCAAAATACGCGACAAAGCTGTTATATCCGCGCTTGATTCGTAATGAGGTTAATCTGCGTTTCATTTGTGCTTCTTTATATAACGCTAGATCAATCCCTGTTTTCTTTTTAATCAGTGCAATAAATTGCAAGAAGTCTTTATCCTCCACTGTGTGTATCCCCCTTTTGCCTTACTCCAAGCCATTCGTTACACTATTCGTCAAATCCTGCTACGATACGAAAAAAAGACCTTCAAAAGAAGGCCCTTCTTACGAAATTTGTCATTTTAGATCCAACGAGCGATCGTTTTTTCTACGGAAACGATTTCATCCTTTGAGAACCAAAGACCAATTTCACGCTCTGCACTTTCAGCAGAATCAGAACCGTGAATGATATTCATGCCTACAGATACTGCGTAATCACCACGGATCGTACCAGGTGCTGCATCTGCTGGGTTCGTTTTCCCCATCATGTTACGGGCAGTGCTAATCACCTTGTCGCCTTCCCATACCATTGCAAATACAGGACCAGAAGTAATGAAGTCTACTAATTCACCAAAGAATGGACGCTCTTTATGTTCAGCATAATGCTCTTCCGCTTTTTCACGGCTCACATTCATTAGTTTAGCGCCAACCAAAGCAAAGCCTTTTTTCTCAAAACGGGCAACGATCTCTCCTACAAGATTACGTTGTACGCCGTCTGGCTTTACCATGATAAAAGTTTTTTCCATTCGAATGCCCTCCATACCTCTATGTAGAAAATATTTGTACCAACGAAAATTTTATCAGAAGAAAGCCGTACAAGCAACCGCTCAATTGCAGAAACTTCAATAAATTTGATCGATATGGAAAAGTTGTTATTTTCATATAGTAAGAGGCATGCATCTGTTAATCATGCAAATCCTCCCTATACATAAAGCCCCTTTCCCACAAGAAAGAGGCTTCTGCATCAACTCTGGATTAAAATTTACGCCCACCAATATAATCAGCAATTTGTAGTAATGATTTTTTGGTCGGAGATGCAGGCAGATCTGCTAATGCTAGTTTTGCTCTTTTTAGATAGCGTTCAGCCAACGCTTGTGAATAAGCAATTCCTTCTCCCTGATGAATCAGCGGAATTGCCTGTTCAATACGAGAGTTGATATCACCCTTACGAATCCACTCCTGAAAGACATCCTTTGTACTGCCCTGATAAGCGCTATAAAGAGCTGGCAAAGTGACGTTTCCTTGACGCAAGTCACTTCCCGCCGGCTTACCTAGCTGTTTTTCTGTTCCTGTAAAATCTAGAATATCATCTGTAATTTGAAAAGCCATTCCAACATTATACCCAAAATGGTACATACGGCGCACGACATCTGCCGATGCATTAGTCGCAACTGCGCCAAGCTGACAGCTAATCGCAATTAAAAGCGCTGTTTTGCGTTTAATCCGGCGGAGATAATTGCGCAAGCCCTGATTCCAATTTCCCAAATCACGAACTTGCTCAATCTCTCCTTTACACATCTCTACGATGGCTTTGGAGAGAATTTGATGGATCGCTGGATTAGGTAATTGCGTTACGATACCTAAAGCTCTTGCTAGTATGTAGTTCCCAGAATACATCGCCACTCGATTGTCCCATTTCGTGCGTACGGTGTCTTTGCCTCGGCGCTTGTTTGCATCATCCACCACATCATCATGAACAAGTGTAGCCATATGAATAAGCTCAAGCGGTACAGCTACTTGAGATAAATTTTGCACATTATAATCACCAAATTTCCCCGCTAGCAACACAAAGACAGGGCGGATTCGCTTTCCGCCTGCCTTCAGAAGATGGGTAGAAGATTGGTAGAGTTCACGAGACTCTGGATTAATGGCTCGTTCCAGTTCTCGTTCGATATATGAAACATCACTTTTTACTTGCATATAGATATCGACCAGATTCATTTCATCCACCTAACTCGTTGACATAGTAGTAATGTTGTCCGTTGCCCAAAATGCTACTTTCACCGGCTTGGGCAATAGACCAAGATCAGCCGTGCAAGCATAGTAATGTTCCAATCCCATAATTTGTTCCTGCGTAAAATCATGAATGAGTCCAGTAAAATACCCTTCCCAGAAAGATACATCGCCACCAAAATGCTGGTGAGCATACTGAACGATTTCACTACAATCGGCATGACTCTTGTTTTTGCTACGAACAAACTCCTCATGAAGCTGATGCAACAATTTACCATGTGTTTCAACAGCTTCTCTGCGAATGGCCCATACAGCAAACGTCATTGGGTATCCTGTATGCTCATACCACAGCTGTCCTAAATCGTACACATAATATCCCAGATCCTGCTGACGGGCTAGAATTGCTTCATCTCCAATGAGCAGGGAAGCATCGTGTTCCTCCATCATCGACTTGATATCAGGGCGCATTGTGGTGTATTCAAGACTCATACCTTTAAATTTTTCCAATATTACCCGCAACAAATTAACAGAGGTAGCAGAGGTATTTGTTAATGCAATACGAGCTTGATCCAGTTGATCAATCGGACGTTTACTAAATAAGAAAATAGAACCTACAGGACCTTTAGCACCAACACATACATCTGGCATTAGCACATATTGATCTTCATGTTCCGCGTAGCTGAAGGAGGATATAGGACCTACGTCAATGTTCCCCTCTGCCATAGCTTTATTTAATTGTGCAGGATATTGCTGGATAAAATCAGCTTTCCCCAAAAAGCGGTCTAAATTTACATAAAAATAGACAGGAAGCGTGTTTGTATATAAGATTTGTCCGACCTGTAGTTGTCTTTTACTCATGGCCCTCTCCCCATCTCGTAAACAAATGATTTTCCACATCAAGTTGGTCAAGCGCTTTGCCAACCACGAAATTCACTAGGTCATCAAGTGTTTGCGGGCGTTGATAGAAACCAGGCATCGCAGGGAGAATCTTAACTCCGATACGGCTTAGTTTCAGCATATTCTCTAGATGTAGCGCGTTAAAGGGTGTTTCACGTGGGACCAGCACGAGCTTGCGTCCCTCTTTAATCATTACATCAGCACAGCGTTCTAATAAATTACCGGAAGCACCGTGAGCAATACCCGAAAGTGTTCCCATCGAACATGGGATAATAATCATCCCATCACTCTTATACGAGCCACTTGCCATCGGACAATTAAAATCTCGCAGCGTCCAATAATGAAGCTCGCCTGCGGAGTATTTCTTAAAATACCCTTGTAAAAACGTCTCACGTTCATCCACAGCAGGTGCAAAATCCAATTCGTCATGAAAAACCTGCCAACCAGCTTCTGTTATCATCAAGTGAACCGTATGTCCAGCTCTTAGCAATTCTTCAACTAGTCGAATTCCATATTTGGCACCACTTGCTCCTGTTATGCCTACACCTAGTTTCATCTTTTTCATAGAATCACCAAGTCCAGAACAGTAAAGCAGCATATCACTACGCTAAAAATACCATTCATTGCAAAGAAAGCAATTTCAATTTTAGACAGGTCGTTATGTTTAACTTGACTGTGCTCATAGAGTAAAATCGCTGCCCCAGCAATAATGCCGACAAGAAACCATACGGAAAGATTAGTCGTCATATACATCAAGAGAAGACCTAGAATGGTTAACAAATGACAGAGACGAGCAATTATCAGTGCATTCTTAATTCCAAACCGACTAGGGACAGAGTAGAGACCTTCTTTAACATCGAACTCTGTATCCTGACAAGCATAAATAATATCAAAACCGGCTGTCCAGATCATGACTGTAAAGAACAGTAGCATTGCAGTTCCATTTACTTGACCTGTGGTTGCAATCCAACCGCCCAATGGCCCGAACCCAAGGGCTACACCTAAGATAAAATGGCAGAGCCACGTAAATCGTTTGCAATAGGAATATAAGACTAATACAAAGACTGCAAGTGGTAAAAGCTTAACTGCTAATGGGTTTAGTTGCGATGCAGCAACGAATAAGACCAAGAAAGAAACAATAATAAAAAGAAGCACTTCCGTGACAGACAGCAATCCTGCCGGAATGGCACGCTTCGCTGTTCGCGGGTTTTTTGCATCAATGACACGGTCTATCAACCGATTTAGTGACATCGCTGCGCTTCTTGCCGCTACCATCGCTATCGTAACCCAGAAGATTTCCCCCCAGGTAGGCCATGTACCTTCTATAATGATATTGCCTAGTACTGCCCCAATAAAAGCAAATGGCAACGCAAAAATACTATGTTCAAATTTAATCATTTCGAGAATGATTTTCACTTTATTAAAGACCATTTCGACTTGCACTTCCATTCTATTTTGCGGATAGGCTATGGATTTTTCGTACCGATATGCAGGGCAGAGACACCGCCCATAAACAATTTTACCTGTACATGATCAAGCCCCGCTCTTCTAAACATCTCAGCCAGCTCTTTACTGTCAGGAAAATTCGTAAGGGACTGAGGTAACCAAGCGTATTCTTCATACTTATTAACTACCATTTTAGCAACAATTGGTAGCATTTTATAGAAATAAAGATAAAATAGCTTACGATATGGGATAAATGGTGGCTTCGATACCTCTAAAGACACAACCTTGCCCCCTGGCTTTACAACGCGTGTCATCTCGTTAAGCACCGTTTGTACATCGGGCACGTTGCGTAGGGCAAATCCAATCGTAACAAAATCAAACGTATTATCTTCAAAGGGCATTTTCATGGCATCAGCATTCACTAATTGCACTTGACTTAGCCCTTCCTTTTCGACCTTGTACGCTCCTACATTCAACATATTTTGACTAAAATCAAGCCCTATTACTTTCCCAGTAGGACCTACTGTTTTGGCCAAGCTAATTGTCCAATCACCAGTCCCGCATGCAACATCCAGACAAGCATCTCCTGGCTTCACCTGCATTTGGTTCATCGTATACTTGCGCCATGATGAATGGCTGCCAAAACTGATGACATTATTCATACGGTCATATTCATTCGCGATGCTCTCAAAAACGGAATGTACATATTCCGCCTTCGATGGTTGTCCATTTGTGTTCAAAGCCTACATCTCCTCTGCCCGCTTTAACCGTTGTACGCGATTGGTATAGCGGGAAGTCATCCACGCTAACTCGCTTTGTGTGTCGCCCGATTTTAAGGTAACGATCAATTGCTCACAGATATGCAATAATTCCATGACTTTCCCTTCAATCATTTCGACTGCATTGGCGATTGTTGAGCCTGGCTTCTGTAGCAAAAATTGTGTCAAGCCGTTTGGAGCTTGCTCTTGCCATTGTAACTGCTCCCATTCCCCGATCAGTTGTTCAAAGGCTGAGGTCTGTTCAAACAAGCTGGTCCAAAATTCGCGTACAGAGTCATTTTTTGCATATTTGTCTACAAAAGCTACATAAAGAGCCGTATCAATCTTTTTGCGCAAGCTAAGATACGTCTCCTGTGTCAATTTATTTTCTTTCTGAGCAATATATAGCTTCATTTTCGTTTCGTGAGCAAGCTGATTACCTACAGCCAAAACTTGAATTGCTTCAATCTCATTAGCGTCAGCGAGTATATTATAGTAAAGACTACTGTAGTAATCCCCCGCTAAAACGGTTAACTGTCTATTACGTTCGGAAACCAGCGTTTTTTCATAATGATTCCGTACGGTTTCATGTGTATCAATGCCCAATTGTACGAACCCAGTCGCTACCGAGAGTAGATGAGCTCGTTCTTTTGTGAAGCCGTTCTCATGTAAAAAGAAGAATAAGAGAGCGAGTCGATTTTCAGCCATAGCTGGGACATCCACATATTGTTGAATATATGTTTGTTGTATTCGACCTTGAATTTCTTCGATGATAGCTTTTAATTCCTGTGAATATGCATTTCGATCTGTGCCCATTATGCCTCCTCCATTTAAAGCGTTGAAGCTCCATCACTGTCCCCATTTTTTACAAAGAATGTAATGTTTTTGAACACAAAAAAATGGTACGCAGTAATCCATCGCCATACAGTATATCACACTTTTAAAGGAAGGAATAATTTTCTGCTGTAATCAAGTTGCTTCTTTAACAAAAAAATGCTGCTTTACATACTGCTCTGCATCGCTTAGTTCAGTTGGGCTTTTCCATTTATCTTCTTGTCCCATTTGCGCTCGATCTGCTTGGATCAGAAGCGTAGCTGGGCTTTGTGCTTTTTGTTCATTGGATCTAGTGAATTGGAGGGTGACATGCTTAACATTCGTCGTCTTATTCATCAGTACATAAACAATTGAATAGGCATCATGATACATGAGGTCATTTACTTTCTTGTGGTCTTCAGGCAAGGACAGCGTGAGCATGATGGAAGGCTGATCCCACTCTACATGACTTATCTTATAATGAGTTTCCAGTAAAGTAAATAAATCCACAAGATTGTGTGAACTTACTGTAAGTCTAGGAAATTCTCGAAAGGTTGGGACGTCAGCGACAGGTCCTTTTTTTGTAAAAACCGGCAAAACGGACAGCATCAGTGATAAACCTACTGAAATCATCATTGCAAATAAAAATCGCCGTGGCATTTTATGCATTCCCCCTTTTTCCATTCTATAAAAGAAAAAAGCAGGCTATGCCTGCCAGAGAGAAAAATGCTGGTAATCCCTTCAAAGGAGTAGAAACGATTTTCTTATTTATCTATCTTTGATGAATCAGTGTAGCCTTTTTTTCTATAGCGGAAAATCGCCTTTAGCTCCTTATACGTACGAAAAGGCTTGCTGATAACACGGTACGGCATGGTTGAGATAAAATGACTTAAATCTTCTCTGAATTCCTGAGTGATCCGTTGTGGCTTCGAAATAATTCGGTCAACATACTGCGAATAAATTTCTTTCAACAAATCTGGTTCCATAACGCTCTCTTTTCCACACTGCTCACATTTAACCATATATAAAATATCATGTACATACGTGACAGTGTGAGGTGCTTGACCAAGACAAGTTATGCAGTAGAGTTCTGTTTCAATCACTGTCTCTTCCAAACCCGTTCCCTCCTTACTCCTCACTGTTGCCTTTATCATCAGATGTAGCAATTAATTCTCTAGCTGTGCGCTCGTCTACAAATAATTTATGGAAATAACCACCACGTAAAGCAGCTCTAATTGCTGTCACTTTCGCTAACCCAGTCGCCACTGCAATAACAGTGGGAATTTGAAATAAATCGGGCAGGTCAATCCCAATAACGCGATTGTTCAACGGTATCTGAATCTGTTTGCCATCCTTGTCGATAAAGCGGGAGCCTATATCCCCTACAGCTTGATTTTGCTTTAGCTCTTCCATTTCCTCTTCTTTTAAATATCCCATGTTAAACAATGTTGATTCTTCCAGAAAACCGATTCCTAACAGGGCAATTTCCACCTTGCGAATTTGATCTAGTAAAACGCGAATGGATTCTGATTGTAGAATTTGTTCCTTGAGATCTACTGTTTCTACCAATGCCGGTGCATATAAAAATTCACAGTTTGCACCCATTCGTTTTGAGAGCTCATAGGCTAATTGGTTAGAATGGATTTCCACGTGCTTTCGTCCTGTCCCTCCAACTAGAGGGTACACCATCATTTCTGGATTTCGTTCGTACGGGTATTCATTTACCATATGATAGAGGGTAGTCCCCCATGATAATCCGATGCTTTTGACGTTTTTAGCCAATTTAGATAGATGCATGGCCGCTTCCTTAGCTACTAGCTGCTTGATTAATTCCTGATTCTCTATTCCGTTCGCAGGCACAACAATAGCTTCATCTAAAGAAAACATTTCTTCTAGCTTTTGTTCAATCTCCACTACGTTTACAGTCTCATCTTTAATAATGATCTCTACTATTCCAGCATCTTTTGCTTTTTGTAGGAGTTTGGATATTACAGGGCGGGAAACCCCGATCTTTTTAGAGATTTCTGCCTGGGTTAGTCCTTGAAAATAATATAGTTTAGCGACACGCACGAGTTCCCTTTTCTCAGCCCAATCCATTGTCTCACCTCTCTTACATCTATCATCCTTCATCTATTATAAACATAAACTCATAGGAGCGCGAAAAAGATTACAAATTCCTGTACCATCGTAAGCAATCCATAAATCTCTAAGATAAGAGGAGCAAAAAAGAACTGAGGAAGGGCGTCCCCAGTTCTTCTTTTATGTTGTGTCCCATGTAAGCTGCTCTATAGATATCAAGCCTTTACGAGTGGATACCTTTTCCTAACCAATCACTGGCTGCTTCCAGTAATCCTTCTGATACAGTTGGATGTGGAAACATCAGATTTGCCATTTCTTCAACGGTTCCTTCCAATTGCATATAAGCAGAGATTTGTGAAATCATCTCAGTCACATGTGGGCCAACCATCACAGCCCCTACTATTTCCCCGTAGGTCTCATCTGCAATCAGCTTTACAAAGCCTTCTGCTTGACCACTTGCTAAGGCCTTACCGTTCACTGCGAGCTGATACATTGAGATTTTTACCTGAAAGCCCTTTTCTTTTGCTTC
Organism: Brevibacillus sp. 7WMA2; assembly: GCF_010748895.1. Classification (NCBI taxonomy): domain Bacteria; kingdom Bacillati; phylum Bacillota; class Bacilli; order Caryophanales; family Paenibacillaceae; genus Brevibacillus; species Brevibacillus sp. 7WMA2. The sequence continues at coordinate 562,651 of NZ_CP048799.1, read as the reverse complement.
ACGCTCGCTAAGCCCTACACTTGCTATCTCAGGGTAGGTGTAGATGCATCTTGGTACGATATGGTATTCCATATCTTTAACGTGCCCTGTCGCATTCAGAGCAGCTACAATTCCTTCTGCACTTGCTACATGAGCCAATTGCCAATTGCCAACCACGTCACCTATAGCATAGAGATTTGGTACACTTGTTTCCATACGTGCATTTACTTTAATAAATGGACCATCCATATCAAGCGATAGGTTAGCAGATGCCGACAGATTCGGGCGACGTCCAATTGCGACTAGTATTTCTTCCGCGACAACATCCTGTTTTGCTCCAGCTTCATTGTAGATCATAAGCTGTTTTTGCGAGCCAAGGGCTTTAACCGCAACTACTTTCGCCTTGGTGAGAATCGTAATTCCCCTTTTGCCTACATGTTTTGTTAGTACCTGTGAAGCCATTTCATCTTCTGTAGCCAATATGCGATCTGCCATTTCAATGATTGTTACCTTTGTTCCCAAGCTTTCAAAAATGCTGGCAAACTCTACACCAATAACACCACCACCAATAATGGCAAGGGACGCAGGAATTTTCTCTATATCAAAAATAGTATCGCTTGTGTGATATGCTACCTGCTCTAATCCTTCAATCGGAGGTACGGCTGGAGAGGAGCCTGTCGCAATAATGATTGACCCTGCCTTGATTCTCTCTGGTTTATCACCCGTAATTTCCACGATCTGGTCTGGTTGAATCTCAGCCTTACCATGATAGAAATCAATATTTCCCGTTCGTAATAGATGGGCAATTCCTCCACGGAGCTGATTAATAACCTGATTTTTTCTCTGCATCATTTTTGGTAAGGAGAGCCTCATGTCTCCTACCTCAATTCCGTATTTGGACGCATCTCTGATAGCATGAATCATTTCAGCATGCTTCAATAACGCTTTTGATGGAATGCACCCTCGATTCAAGCAGGTTCCTCCCAAATGTCCCTGCTCAATAAGTGCCACCTTCTTTCCTTCTTTTGACGCGCGAATGGCCGCTACGTATCCGCCCGGTCCTCCCCCGATGACAACAATATCGTAGGTTTTCATGGCTGTTCCCCCTAGACTAGTAGCTGATATGGTTCTTCAAGAGAACGTTTCATACTTTGTAAAAATTCTGCTGCTGGTGCTCCATCCACGATCCGGTGGTCAAAGGAAAGGCTCAAAGTCATCTGCGGACGAAGTTTTAACTCTCCGTGAATCCCAACTGCTTTTTCCGTAATACGGCCAACCCCTAAAATGGCAACCTCTGGCTGATTAATAATGGGTGTAAAGGCATCAATGTCGTACATTCCAAGATTGCTAATGGTAAAGGTGCCTCCCTGCATCTGATCAGGAAGCAATTTACCTTCTCTTGCTAATCGTCCCAGCTCTTTGCACTCTGTCGTTAATGTCGCCAAGCCTTTCTGATCAGCATGTTTGACAACTGGCACCATTAGACCGTTTGGTACTGAAACCGCAAGACCAGTGTTTACTTCCTGTTTATAGAGAATATAGTCACCTTCAACGGAAGCATTCATCTGTGGATGTTGACGCAATGCTATCGCAACCGCTTTCATGATGATCTCTGTATAAGACAACCGATATCCTGTCTGATTCTCAATCACTGGGAGTAAGCTTTTGCGAAGCTTGATTGCATTGCTCATATCTACTTCCGTTACTAGCGTGACATGCGGTGCTGTAGTAACACTTCGGATCATTCGCTCAGAGATAACCTTACGCATGCCCTCCAGTTTCACACGCGATAACTCCACAGATGATTTTGTGTTGTTTGCTACACTGCTGTTCATAGCTACTTGCAAACGATTAGGAGGAGCCTGCAGAACATCATGTTTTGTGATTTTTCCATTAGCACCTGATCCCTGTATGCTGTTTAACTGGACTCCCGTGTTCGAGGCGATTTTTTTCGCTAGAGGTGTCACCATTCTCTCTTGAGATTGTTTAACATAAGCTTCTACATCTTCGGCATGAATGCGCCCATATGTTCCACGCCCTCTAATCTCATGTAGTGCGACACTGTTTTCTCGTGAAAGACGTCGAGCCGCTGGTGTAGCCCGCACTTTATTCGCTTCTTCTTCAGAAGTAGAAGTCTCTCTTTTAGCTTCGCTCTCCTCACTAGCTTTGTTTATATCAGCAGGAGTTTTTTCTTCCTCCAGCTCTAGAGGCATGTCTGGAACTTGTTCTCCCGGCTCTCCAATATACCCGATGATTTTTTGTACAGGTACAATCGCGTTCACATCATCATAAATTTTTAGTAACGTACCTGTTGCATACGCCTCTACTTCAATGTTAATTTTGTCTGTCATCACTTCTAGTAGTAGGTCACCCTCTTCTACCGGGTCTCCCTCTTTTTTAAACCATTGCAATATGGTTCCCGTCTCCATTGTCATACTAAGCTTCGGCATGAAGATTCCTGTTGCCATGTTCCTCTCCCCCTTCTAACGATGTGCCACTGTGTCTTTTACTGCTTGTATAATATCAGGCACCTGCGGGATTGCCGCCTTTTCTAGAACGGGATTATAAGGCATTGGTATCCACTTACCGCCCAATCGTCTAATAGGGGCATCTACATAATCGAAGGCTTCACTCTCGGCAATCATGCTGACAATCTCTCCGCCGAATCCGCCGAACTTGACCGCTTCATGAACCACAATCAGCTTTCCTGTTTTCTTCACTGACCGAATAATGGTGTCGGTATCCAATGGCACCAATGTTCGTGGATCGATAACTTCCACAGAGATGCCTTCCTTTTCTAATTCGGAGGCTGCTTCTAATGCTTTGTGTATCATAATAGCAGTGGCTACAATTGTTACGTCTGTGCCTTCACGTTTTACATCTGCCACACCAAGCGGAATACTGTATGATTCTTCTGGGACATGCCCCAATGTTTTATAGAGGAGCTTGTGTTCATAAAAAATCACCGGGTTATGATCGTCGATGGCTGCCTTTAATAACCCCTTTACATCATAAGCAGTTGAGGGCTGGACCACTTTTAGCCCGGGAATATGGGCCATCCACGCTTCCAAGCTTTGTGTATGCTGCGCCGCGGCACCTGTACCCGAACCGGATGGTGTACGCACGACCATCGGCACATTCCCTTTCCCACCAAACATGTAGCGATTTTTCGCAGCCTGATTTACCAACTGGTCCATCGCAATGGTTATGAAGTCAGAGAATTGTAGCTCCATGATAGGTCGCATGCCAGTCATAGCGGCTCCGACAGCAGCCCCTGCAATCGCCGCTTCGGAAATCGGTGTGTTGCGGATTCGCTCTGGACCAAATTCTTCAATCATCCCACGCGACACCCCAAACGCTCCTCCATATACTCCAATGTCTTCTCCCATCAAAAAAACATCTGGATTGACACGCATCTCCTGAGTCATCGCTTCTCGGACCGCTTCTAAGTACGTAATCTCTCTCATGAGGTTCCCTTCCTTCTTTTTTATCCGTTATGCGTAAACGTCTTCTTCCAACGTATCTAGGGAAGGCATCGGGCTTTTTTCTGCAAACACCACTGCTTCCTCGATCTCCTTCTTTGCTTGCTGTTCTATTTCTTTGGCCTGTTCTTGTGTAAGTAGGCCTTTTTCTATCAAGATTTCCTGTAATCTTTTGATACAATCACGATTTTTCCGCCAATCCAGTTCTTCATCACGGGTCCGATATTTTTTCGCATCACTCTTAGAGTGCCCTTTATAACGATATGTTTTGGCTTCGAGTAAAGTAGGTCCTTCACCACGCCGAGCTCGTTCTGCTGCTTCAGCTACAGCATTCATGACTGCCAAAAGATCGTTTCCATCTACTACTACACCAGGAATACCATAGGCTTTTGACCGATCCGCAATATTTTCGATATTCACCATTTCCGTTACAGGACCAGACATTCCATATTGATTATTTTCACAGAAAAAGATAACTGGCAATTTCCAGATGGACGCCATATTTAGTGATTCATGAAAACTGCCTTCATTGCTCGCTCCATCGCCAAAAAAACTGATTGTAACATAGCCTAGTTTCTTCATTTGTGAGGTAAGCGCTGCTCCAACTGCAATAGGGATACCGCCACCGACAATTCCATTCGCGCCTAAATTGCCTTTCTCTACATCCGCAATATGCATTGATCCGCCTTTTCCCTTGCAATATCCTGTTTCACGGCCAAATAGTTCAGCCATCATTTTATTAACATCAGCACCTTTGGCAATGCAGTGACCATGACCTCGGTGCGTACTCGTAATTTTATCCGTTGGTTGAAGCACAGCGATTGCACCTGCCGCCGTTGCCTCTTGTCCGACACATAGATGGGTTGTTCCGTGAATTAATCCTTTTGCGAAAAATTCATCTACCTTTTCATCAAAAAAGCGTATGACCCACATTTGATGTAATAATTCAACCAACTTTTGCTCCGTAATCATCTTAGGTAATTCCCAAGCAGTAGTCATGTTGTACCCTCCTTTGCTCTTTAGAAAAACAAAAGGCCGAATACCTCCACACAGGGAAGCATTCGGCCCGAGGCCCCTTTTACATTTGTTCTAGTTGATTACATTTGTTCTACACCTTTATTTTACCTCTTTTTTTATATCCGTCAACTATTACTTTCTGGGCTGTCTATCCTTCTAACAGCTTTGGGTTTTCTTCCAATCTTTTTTTAAATTCCTCTTTGGTCAACTTTTCAATGGAAATAAGAAATACTTCTTCCGTACCCTCACATACAAATTTATCGTGTTCAAACAATTTATATATTTTTGTACCAGGAGTCACTCTTTTCATTGATTCCATCTCCCTTCCTCCCCACCTCTGGTTGTAATCTTCTGGATATTTGCTGGTTCCTCCAATGCTTCCATTAATTCTTCCACAGCAAATTGGCATGTATCATTAACTGCCAGCATGATCACCCAGTCTACCTGAATTCCCGGTTCCCACTCCAGAGGGTGAGCCAATTGCAAAATGGCAATGGCAGGATTGATAGTCTGAGCAGGTTCTGCATGCGGGATAGCAATACCACCTGCTAGTGATGTTGACCCGAGTTTTTCTCGTTCCCACACCTTTTGCACGAATTCGGGTTTTACATAGCCTTTTTCTACTAGCTTGTGAGCAAGAAATAGAATTGCTTCCTTTTTATTCGAAATGTTGCAAGCAGAAAAAATAAGGTCGGTCACTATTAAATCCTGCATGTGTAGCGGTGTTCGTTGGTCAACAGAAGCTTGTCCAACGGTCAGATCCCCGATCATTAACAAGCGGTCTAAAAACGAAAATCCGCTTCCCTCAATTAAATGCTGTAAGGAGATGAATGGTAGTCCCTCTACCAATGGATCAATCGTGCCTACAACAGCTAAAATATGATATTCCTCTTTCCACCTTGTATAGGAGGAACGTACTGTATGAGTATTAGCAAATAAATAATGCAGATCACCACCACGATCACCGACATGCTCGCTCACAATTTGTCCAAGCTGACGTGCTGCCCCTTCCCCCGTCAAGCAAACCAACATCAACGCTTTGGGTTTCACTATTTTCCACTCATCTAAAAAAGGGGAAACAGGCATACGCCATTGAACAATTTCCTGCGCGACATGAGACAATGACTTTGGTGCATATAAACACCGGCGCATAACCTCCATAGCAAATGGCAAGCTCAAGGGGGCAAATATCAATGTTTCGACTTGAACATGTTCTCGCCAAATCTCTTCACTACCTACCATCCGTCCCGCATCTGCCAAGACAACGACTCCCATGCCATGATCTGCGCGTTTAATCGCAGAGCTAACTTTGGACAAAAAGCGCTCCTCCGAATCATCTACAGAGAGACTAACTGCTTGAATGTGATGCTGTCCAAATAAAGAATGTAATTGTTCTGCCATACTCTCAGCAATACTGCCGTATGAAACCAACACCATACCTACCGTTGGTGAATTTTTTTCAATCAGGGTGCAATGCTTTACATAGCGAGCCAGCATTTCTGTTTCTGCCTTCGTAATGCTAATTCCCCACGTGCTTTTGATTACCTCTGCCATCTCCTGAGCAACAATCCACTCCATAGAAAGGTAGGAGGAAGCTGCTTCGCTTTTTTGATCCCCATGATATATCTGATTTGGCTCTGTAACCTGATAACGTTCTAGCATTCCTTTCACATGCAAGGCAAGAGCCATTACTAGTTTTTCATGATCGAGTACGAGGTGCTTTTCTGCAATCCATAGCATTTGCTCTACCATTTGCATGACCTTTTCTCCGACAAAAATACTTAAACTACGCACACGTTCCGCATCTGATTTACGTTTTCCACTGTCATCTCTTAATCGTTCACGGCATTCCTGCTGTAATCGGAGTCGAATTAATTCAGGCCGAACTCCCTGTTGATTCATTTGGGAAAATCGAATGTGGAGCCAATGATAAATGGAGTCAGGAGCTAATGCTGGTAGAGCGCTTCGTGTCGTTCTTTCATCAACTTGGACAGGAGAAAGATGTTCAACTAACCAATCTATGAATTCGTTACAAACAAAAGCGCGAATGTCTGCTTGTAGCTGCGAAATGTTCCCCGTATACCCATTCATCAGTTTTTTACGCTCGCCGCATTTATCCTTATGAATCGGGCACCCCGCTTGTTGTGCTTGCTGCTGAATCATATCATCAATTAACCGAAGCTGTGACTCCCTCGGCCATGAAGCTAAGGATGGCAAGTGAACCTGAATAGGAAATAGACGATGCAGTAAGTCAGGATCACCCCAACCTGCTGTATTTGTGCTGGACGCAAAAATGAATACGGGTGAGTCCATCTCTCGTACACGCTTAAGCACCGCTTCTATAGACTCAAGAGATAAAAGCTGAATTTCCCGAATATACAATGCCCCGCCTACATCTTGATAGCTACTTAGTGTATCGCAGATCTGTTGCTCAAATAATGGGCCTTCCGTCATTTCGCGTATATCTATTTCTGTAAAAATTGCTTCTGATTTCAGTTTTTTCTCTTGTTTTGCAAAGGAAAAGGCGGCTTCTGCAATAGCTCGCTTTCCTGTTCCCTTTTCTCCCTGAAATAAAATGGGGAGCTTTTGGTACGGATATAAGATGACCGCCTTCACCTGTTGGACAAATGGTAAAAGGAAGCCATCGCTCTCGATCAAATCAGCAAACTGACGCAGTTTTCGGTGTACTGACTGTTCCTTGCCTAAAGAAGTATGAGATCCGGTAGCCAGAGGCATCTCTTGCCAATCTTCCTGCTGTTCTTTCCGTAAATTCATCACAGTAAATTTTGATATTTCAAAACCTATTTTACGTAGCTCTCCTGTTAGCTTGCGATCGGATATCTGTGAATGCTCCTTTAAAATCCGGTTCATTTCTGCAAGTAGCAATGGTAACCGCCGTTTGCGGGAATCAGGGATTTGAAGCTGCTGACGCAACAACGTACATTTATCTCTCCTAATTCCTAATTTTCCGGCAATCTCTTCGTCAGTCAGCGGATTTTTGGGATCTTCATCCCTTACAATCTGTAGGAACTGTCTCTTCATTTGCCACCATTCCTTCCCTTTTTAGCAGAATCCCTGACAATTGCTCACAATTCCTTTCATTTATGGAGATTGATTCACACCGATCACTCAATCTATACCAATGGTAGAAATTGTTCTTCACAGGCACAAAAGTGCGAGACAAACGTAGACGAACCAGGAGATTATGCTCTCCTGGTTATCCATACTTGTGATCTAAAGGAACAACTGATCTTTCGTTATTATATTTTTATCACATCTCGCGTTGTTGTAGTATCTCTCTTTTTTCCCGTCGTCTTCGATAAATGGCTGTACCTATGGCAATAGCGCCAATACCAATGATACCGAAGTAACCCAGCTTAGCCCCAAAAACAAATAATGCTGTGGTAGGAACGGCACCATCGACCAAGGAAGAGATTGCAGCAGCACCTTCAGGGAATTTAAACCCTGCCATAGTTGCCGCGGTAGTAATGAGCGGAGATACGTAGGTAGCTAATAGTAAACCTACTCCCAGAGCGATCGTCGAACCCAGAACCGTACGTACTACGTTTCCTTTAAACACAGGAACCATTAAGCAGACAATAAACGGAATGGTCGCTAAATCTCCGAAGGGTAATACCTTATTCCCAGGCAGTAGTACGGCTAATGCCAGAACGATAGGGATCATAATTAACGATGAAGCTATAGCGGCTGGATGTCCTACAGCTAACGCAGAATCCATCCCAATATTTACTTCGCGATCTGGAAACTTACTGCGAACAAATTCTGAAGCCGCTTCTGATACTGGCAACAGCCCTTCCATAAGAACAGCTACCATTCGAGGCAACAGTAGCATCACCGCGGCTGTATTTACCCCTAAGGTTAAAACGTCCTTGACACTCCATCCAGCTAAAAGGCCAATAATAATACCTAATATAAGACCTAACACAGTTGATTCACCCAGCACTCCCATCCGTTTTTGGATAGAATCTGGATCGGCTTTTAAACTGCGTAATCCTGGAATCATATCAAATAATTTTTCGAGTGGCATGGCGATCACATAAAAAGCAGTTGAGGTACCATGCGGGAATGTAACCCCCTGATAACCATAAAATTCTGACACATGCTTCGAAGACATGTCTGCTAGTACAAGTAACACGATTGCATGAACAATCGCTGTTAATAGCCCCATCGGTACACTATTAGTCATAACTGTTACCAACGATCCTGTAAACGCGATATGCCACAGGTTCCAAACATCCACATTTAATGTCTTCGTGAGTCCGAAAAGAAGCATCGCTAGGTTGACCCCAAGGCCAATCGGGATAGCTAAAGCACCAATCGTTGTCCCAAACGCAATGGCTGAGCTAGCCGGCCAGCCTACATCAATAATCGTTAACTCCACTCCCAAATTTTTAACCATATCTTGAGCGGCAGGACCGAGTGAACTGCTAAGTAATCCGATAATCAGATTGACCCCAACAAATCCAATCCCAATAGTGAGTCCAGCCCGGAATGCCTGTCCAGGCTTTGTTTTTAAGAGAATCGCAAAAATGAAGATGATGATGGGCAATACAACAGTTGGCCCTAAATTAACAATCTTTTGTAAATACTCCATTTCCTCATCCCCTAACTCAATTAAATGGCTATTCGGCGGTCATCCGTTTCTCAATTTCGGCAAATACTTTTTCTTTACCGATTCCTGTTAACAAAGGAACAGCATTAATCACTTTATCCTGTATATGAGCCGGTACTGCTGTAGTAGAAATAATCAGATCATACTGGTCACCTTTATTTAAAATATCACTTACTTTTGATTGTTCTAAATTAGCCTCTAATCCTTTTTCTTGTAAGAACGTTTTTAATTTCTGCATAACCACTGTAGAAGTTGCTACACCTGTGCCACAAATCACCATAACTTTTTTCTTTGCCATAATGAATTCCTCCTAAAATTAGTGGTTGTAACTGTTAACAGGTTGGATAACGGAAAGTAATTCTACTGGTGTGCTAGCCTGACTAAGTGCCTCCAAACGTGGAGCATCCTGAATGAACGTCATAATTTCTTCCAGCATCTCCAAATGAGCCTCACTTTTTTCAATCGCTAGCATGATAATAAGCTTGACTGAAATGATTCTGCTGGCATCTGCCATGCACTGAAACTTGGTACCCTGTTTCACAAGACCCAATGCAATCGTCTGCTGTTTAACATGACACGCATCCGTGTGCGGAATAGCCACATGTACATCAGCCAACTCCAATCCAGTAGGATAATGCTGCTCACGATCCTTGACAGCGTTTACATAGCTCTCGTGCACAAAGCCCTTCCTCCATAACGATTTTGCCATGGTTTCTAAGATTACGTCTTGGCGGGTTTCATCTGGAAAGATAAACAAATGATCTGTTTGCACCATCTCCAAAAATGACATGTGGATTCTCCCTCCTATCTAAGCTGACTCTGTTTTGTGTAAAAAGCCAATTTTTCTATACAAAAAAAGGCTAGATCGTATGACATTCATACGAAACTAGCCCGCGGCTCTTTTCACAAATTATTCCATTATTTCCTGTTACATTTGTTCTTACTTTTATCATTTGTTCCTTATAGCTTAATCATACTATCCTTACTGATAAACGTCAACAACATTTTCTTCACTTTTTATACCGGAAAAGAAAAAAAGCGACCTATGGTCACTTTCTCTTCTACATTTTCTACCATTATTCCTCTGTATCAATAACTCCATGTCTGGTTTGAATAATTGCTTTGCCACGTACCTTGATAGCAGATGTATGCTCAGTAAATTGAGCTAGCATAACTTCACCCTTATCTAGCTTTTCTGTATGGTGGAAGCGTGTATCTGTGCCACGGGTTAATCCAATAACATGTACTCCGTTTTCTTTTGCTTTAATGACAAAAAAGTCTTGGCTGCCACCGCTTCGTTGTTGATGTTGTTCCATCTACGTGTCCCCCTAAGAGAATTTCTCCTCTTTACTATACCCTACCTAAACTTCCGCTTGCAATTTCGTCGTTATTTTGGCGACATAGCGCTGTGTCTCTTGAGGAAGATTAACTGCTAGACGATCAAAGTCTTCATCTGTCTCAATTCCAGCCCTTCTGACTCGACCAGATCCTGCATTATAAGCAGCCAAAGCAACCTTTACATTGCCATCATATCGATCTAGTAATTTGCCCAAATATTTGGTTCCGCCCATCAAATTTTGATCGGGATCGTAAGAATTGCGTACCCCTACACTACGAGCAGTATCGTCCATTAACTGCATAAGTCCTTTTGCTCCCGCGTGAGAGGTAGCAGTAGGGTTAAAGTTAGACTCGGCGCGGACTACCTCTCTGACCAAGGAAGAGTTGACGCCAAAGCGTTTGCTCACCTGCTCAATTTTATCCACAATCTGCTGACGGCCCCACGTCATGGATTCGTCCTTATTAGAGGTGAGATCAAGTGAAGGTGAAGAGTAGGTTAGAGAGGAATTCCAGCTATTTTGCTGCTGGTTCGTTCCATCTAATTCAGCTAGAACCTGTTCTTTAGAGATTACATGCTGATATTTTTGCAGTTCATTTTCAAACACATCAGAAAACAAGGGATCTTGTCCATCTGGATTTGTCTGATTATCCAATAGCCCTTGTAATTGTGCTACTTGAGTAACATCACTCGATGTGTATTGCCCAGTAGATGCAAGGGTTTTAATAAACTGATTATTATCTATTTTCACGATTAGATCATCCATTCTCCTCTGTCTTTTATGTTCTATTATAAGGGAAGGCTTTCCATAGAGCCAAGAGAAAAAAGGCCCGGGCGCAAGAAAATCTTTACCTGCATTCTATTACAAATCAAAATAGGAAAACAAAGCGGAAACCTTTTTATTCTTTTGTTGGCAGCTTGAAAAATGGCTATCCTTTTCAGAATGTAATCATGTCATCTGACAGAAAACATTTGCGTTTTGCCTATGATCAGCTTCTTTATAACAAAACATTTTATTGCTTCTATTTATTTTATCGTTTAAACGCGGATAATTTTTATAGGTCAAAAGCCCTTGTAAAACTTACTTGCTATAAACATCTTTATGCCGAATGCTTTGAATCAGATCAAGCTGATTGAGCCTTGCATTATAAAGGAACGTAGGCAGTATTGAGGTCTGTTGTCAGAGTGGACTTTACGGAATGGGATGAAACTACATTCACCCTTAGTAGGGTTTGTTTGATTTCATAATAGGATAGAAGACTTCTTACCAGATTAACGTGATTAAGGTTACTTGTTTTGGTAATAGCATTGTTTCACACAGCCTAAATCGTTGATAGCTCCATGTATTTCAAATGACAAAACTAGTATTTTATCAACCTTCTAGTGGCGCTTTTTAAATAATAAATGAAGGGTAGGTTTTCTGATTGGATATTCGTTTTCAGTGAAGGATGAATACAGCATAAATAGTCAAAATTCATATAGCTGTCTTATCTAAAAACACTTCTTCGCATCAAAATGCAGAAGAAGTGCCTAAATTCTACATGGTCGGAATGCAGGGATTCGAACCCTGGACCTCACCCACCCCAAGGGTGCGCGCTACCTGGCTGCGCCACATCCCGATGTTTTAATCAGGTTATAACGTTGTAAAGCGTTGATTTTATGGGATTTTCCGTCTGCTCTCAAAAACGACCTTTCTTCGTAACAACCCCATTTTAACATATAGGTGCGCACCCTTGCAATATTTGGGAACGCACCCATGTGTTATTTTTCTTTCATTATATAGGACATAATTTCCGTAGGCTTTGAGATATATTAGCTTCTGTTCGGTTGGATATTTAGTCACTGACCCTTGATAATCTTTACAAAGAATCCGACATCCATAATGCGCTTAAACCGTACCGTAATAACTCCATTACACAACACTGGCGATATATCCCAAGTCTTCCCACGTCTACTCACCATGTTCTCCTTCCATTCTTAGTATCAAACGAGCTGGCAAAGCCCCTCAAGAACTCGCCCCCCTTCCTCAGATACCTCGCGCCAACATTGATGCAGTGTAACATTCGAAATGTTCACGTTTTCTCGGTAAGTAAAAGCGATCAAAATCGTTATAGTGCTTATTTTCATAGTAAGAGATTAACGCAAAAAAACCGAAAGAAATCCGAGGTTCATTTTTTATTTCACTATATCATTAAAACAATGTTATAAAGGAAAATAATAATACCAATAGAAAGATAAATAAGAAGAAAAGAACTAATATAATTGAATATTTTCCTTATCCTTGGTAATTTTTTATTGTTTAAAAAAAACAATAATATAAGTGTAAGTACAAGAAAAGCTATATAAAAAAGAATAACCCATTTATTAAACATGATATTTAATAGTATCATTCCGAATCATACGCGTCTCTGAATGCGCGTTTAACCTTTCTTTCTTGTAGGTAAATATCAAGCAAAATTGAACCAGCCCCCAGCTCAGCCGATTTCATTACATCGTTGACGCTGAAACATGAGTTTTCCATGTCAACTAATCACGCTGTATGGACAATGTACCCCTATAATTTTGCTGCCTTCAGAAAGGGTTTTCAATTCTCACAAGGAGCATATATTGATAAAGGGCCTGATTGGAATTCTGTTAACCTCCAAGTATGGGATGAATTTTGGCTTAGTTTTAGTACTGGTTCAAACTCTGCTGACTTACAACATAAATATAATGTAAAATATTTCTATAAAGACGACAGATTAAGACTTACGACTAAAGAATAAACACTTTATACTTTTCTGGGGGTAAATTTTGAAAATACTTATATTCGTACTATGTTTGATGATCTTTACTATTAATTCTTATCTTTATATTTTTGTGAGTAGTATAGAAAGAAATAATCATCCCATAGAAACCCAAAGCATATTTTATTTAATTAATATCGTGCTGCTTTTCTTGGTTGTTCAGACACATAAAAGATATAAGTAATCGTAAAGTTATTTTTTGATGTAATTTCTAGAATATCGAAATGACCTTAACTGACGACTAATGAATTTAGGCGTCAGTTTTTTTTCATTCATCTTACTACTTTCGACATAGAGGTTCCTCGTCCATTCCGAATTTTCTCGCCCTCATAGCCCAAAAGGACAGACTACCAGCGTCAGCCACACCCTCAGACGAGGTTGGTCTTTGTTACGACTAATACCAGGGACCGTCAGTCTAACCCCGATCCCCCGTTTTGGAATTAGGTTGTACTGCCCAGTCTGATTCGGTCATACCCCGTAATCTCCTAATTTATTGACCGGGATTGTCGATCCAATCAACGATACCTTGTGGATTATCAGTCCAATCATAAATCAAATCGTGATTCCTCCCTCGTTTTAGTATCCGGGGTCATCAGGCCATTCTGGTTCTAGCATGCCGTGTACACTCCTTTTATTAGTGTCTAGGGTCCTCGAACCAAACAACAATGCCTTGCGGGTCATCAACCCAATTAATATCGTACCTCATAGGGTTCCCTCCTCTAATTAGTGTCCAGGATCGTAATGCCATTCTGGATTAGCCATGTCACATAACCTCCCTATATTATTCACCGTGGGCATCGTGCCAATCCGGGTCTACATAATGTTTCCACTCCGGAAATCTTTTGAAACTCCAACCCGAACCATTATGTGTATTCACCCTATCCTCCTTGCCTACACCTTTCGATAAGAAAATTACCAAAATCCTTCCAAATACAAAAAACCGCCGGCTATCCGACGACTAATTGCGTTTTTTCACGGCTTGTACCAACGCGGTGATCGAGAAGTCCAACGCTACCACCGCAATTACCAATGTAATAGTTTAAAAAAAAGAAAAGGACATTATGGAATAAAAAATATATATAAACATGATAAATGAGTATGCCGTCACTACAATATTTATAATATAGAGCACTTTTCGTAACTTTTCGAATTTACCCTTTAAAAGAAAAGGTAGGATTGCTAGATTAAGGAATATATACAAAGGTAAAAGAAGTATAATCCACTTGCTAAAAAAAATACTTGCTATTATTTCACCCACTACTTTTCTCCTTCCATAATACTATCAAATGCACGTGCTGCTTTTCTCTCAGCTATAACCACATCCGCTGCATTAACGGCCGCTGCCAAGCCAAAACCAGCACCTACAAAAAAGGAAATCATGCTATCAGCGCCCCAACCTGATTTAATTCCTTTTGTACTTGCCATAAATGAAGTGGCTGAAACAGTTGAGTTCACCACTAACAGAGCCTCAGCTTTCATTAACTCATCAACTTTATCCTCATAATGAAACAAATCAACTTTATTACTAGAGGTTTGTTTTACATAGGTTCCTTCTTTACCGTTTCCGATATCCCAGTACTTTTTGCAGCCACTTTTATCAATTACATAATAATAACCATAGTATTTTTCATGTGCTTCTCGTACGATAGCTTTCTTTGCAAAAGCCGCCATTTTAGACTGTTTTTGCTTGTGTTTTTCTTTCTTTACCTGTTCTTCAGAATCTGCTATCGAGACCTGTGTTATGGTGCTATCATCGAATTCTATAGTGTGATTCATCTTATCATCTGTAGCCTCGATAATTCCATTTTCACTCTCTACCCTTACACTGTCATTATCTTCTAAAATCTCAATCTTATATCTATTTCCTTGACTGTCTTCAAGGGTTTCTGCTTCAACCATTTGATTAGATTCATTTATAGCAAAAGCAGGAATACTAGATGAAGATAGTACTGATAAAACAAGAGCACTAGATAAAATCACTTTTTTCATTTTCTCCTTAGAAATATAAACTAATCATTTTACATAAATTAGTATAATTTCTAGTATCCAGAATATCAATAGCATATTGTAAAAATTAACAAAGTAAAAATGAAACGGTATTCGAGAAGCCTGCAGATATATTCGAGACGAGTCGTGATATTACCGACATTATTGAACGATTGAACGATTAAACGAACAAAAAGGACACCTAATGTTGTCGTCAGATGTCCTCTTTTGCTACACTTTCGATATACGATTACTTACTAAAAAAGCTAATAATTACAAAACCATAGCCCGCCTTTAAGTGGGATGCAAATTAGATCGGAGGGCTGTGAGGCTTGTGTCGGCGTAGGAGTATATCCAGCTATTCCAAAAACGAAACCAAAAGCAAGTGAGAATGCTAAAACTTTTTTCATGGCTTTAACCTCCTTCCTTATATTTATATTCTTGTTATGTTTTGAATGTTATGAACAAAAATTGTTTTCTATAACAAAGATTTTTAAAAACAATGGCCCACTGGCACGAGCCAGTAGTTCTTGCACACTGCCTTTATAGGCGGTGTTTTTTCATTTCAATCCCCCAATCTCCCCACCACAAAGAAACTCCAAAGTTTCCGGAGATTCCTTCCTTCACGATATCTTATTCAACTTGCTAGGTCTAAATAAAGGTACTCAGCAAAAAAGACTAACTCAATAATGAATGTAGGAATAAAAAATATATTGGTAATTTTTAGAATCATATGATATTATTTCCACATATCAACATACCAAATGAAAGGAAGTGTTTCATGTGCTAAAAAAGGTTACTGCTTCATTTTTTCTCTTTGCCATGATGCTATTGTTAAGCATCCCAGCTTTCGCGGCTGCTGGAGAAGATCACCTCGATCCGGGTGAAAAGCTTGTCAGAGGACAGTATCTGAAATCGACCAATGGTGAATATCAATTTGTCATGCAAGATGATGGGAATCTCGTCCTTTATGGAAGAGGAAGAGCATTGTGGAATTCTAATACACATGGCCAAGCTGCTAGTAACTTAATTATGCAAGCAGATGGCAATCTAGTAATTTACGGTTATCCTCATGCAATTTGGCATTCCAATACTCACAATAACCCAGGAGCTAGATTGGTTGTACAAAATGATGGGAACGTGGTTATATACTTAGCTCAAAAAGCAATCTGGTGGACAGGTACAAACTAGATTTCTTTATGGAGGCACTGCCATTACAGGTGGTGCTTTTTTCATTTCATACTAATCGATCTAGTTTGTATCACATCATTATTCATTTCATTACATAACTCCATTAATGTGGATAGCTAACAAAATCCCTGTTGTTAACCCATAGGTTCCGTTTTACACCTCAACTTAGAGTTAATTTCCCCCTATGCTCCTCACGATCCCCCTTCTTTTTTCCTAATTGGGAATTGTGGTTCAATAATATAATGACCATATCAAAATGAATCCAGCGTTATGCAAAAAGCCCACATCCTATGTATGAGGAGTGGTGGGCATTGCGTTCATTTCAAAAATAGTTCATGAAAACACACTAAAACCCGCCTAATAAAGAAAGGCGGGTTTTCATTTTCTTGTTATCATAGGAAGTAAAATCGGCTCGCTCTTCGCGACAGGATACTAAGCTTTGATGTATTGCAAAACCTCTGCACGTGCATTAGCATCTTTTTCAAATACTCCACGAACAGCCGTAGTTACAGTAGAAGAGCCAGGCTTTTTCACACCACGCATGGTCATGCACATATGCTCTGCTTCTACCATCACCATAACACCATGTGGCTCTAGTTTCTTCATAATTGCGTTCGCTACAGTGGAAGTAATACGTTCTTGCAATTGTGGACGACGTGCTACCGTTTCCACAGCTCGTGCTAATTTACTCAATCCTACAACTCGTCCACCCTTTGGTATATAAGCTACATGCGCTTTTCCAAAAAACGGTACTAAATGATGTTCACACATAGAATAAAAAGGAATATCTTTAACGAGTACAATTTCTTCATGGTCTTCGCTGAATATGGTTTCGAAGTATGTCTCTTCGTCAACATTCATGCCTTCAAAAGCTTCTGCGTACATTTTTGCTACGCGTTTAGGTGTATCCAATAAGCCTTCTCGGTCTGGATCTTCACCGACAGCTTCTAGGATCATTCGAACAGCTTGTTTTATTTTTTCGTGATCTACATTCATAATGACAGCCTCCTCAAACCCTTTGCAACAAGAACAAGCCAATTTTATCATACCCTATATAAAAATACAAAACACCAATGTGTAGAAACTTACTTATTACTATATCCTAATTAGACTGCTTTTTCATCCTTTATGATAACAATTTACAGATTAGGAGAGCATTTGGATTGCACTTTGAGAGTTTAAGAGGCTATTTATTAGTGAAATCGCCAAAAAAGGCCCCTAAAAGAAGGTAGCAAATTGCAGCTACTTCTCTTTGGGACCTTTATATGTAAGATCTTGGAGCTTCAATCTATTTGATTGAATCCTTCAGCTGTTTACCAGGTTTGAAGGCAGGAATCTTACTGGAAGCGATCTCGATCTCTTCCCCTGTTTGTGGGTTACGGCCTTTACGGGCAGCACGCTCGCGCACTTCGAAGTTTCCAAAGCCAATTAATTGAACTTTGTCACCCTCTTTTAGCGCATCAGAAATCGCATCAAGAACAGCGTCAACTGCTTTTGTAGCATCTTTCTTAGTTAGTTCAGACGTTTCAGCTACCTTTGCAATGAGTTCTGTTTTATTCATTACATTCACCTCCCCTCAAAACTTGGAGTTGCATAGATGGTATTACATGTCTTAACAGATTCAGCTAATTTTATACGCAGAATGGCGTAATTATGCCTTCTGACAAGCTTATAGTAATACAGAGATTTTATTTTTACAAGACTTTTCCACATCAAAAGCGAAAAACAGTTCTCTAGCAGGAGAACACTGGTTAAAAAAACACGATAGCACCTAAAAAACATTCGTCATCTATTATATAAAAAATGAAAAAATCTGTTGCTTTTTCAATCAAGCTCAAATAAATAATGTTGATGTGTTCCTTCCTTATGTCGCTTTATATTTTCTTCTCTTCAATAGCAAAAAACCCTGTTCTCCTCTCTCGTACTACGAAGAAAGAACAGGGTCTATCTATAGTGGCTTCACCTTTATAAGATGATGGCAATGAGTCCTCCAGAGCCTTCGTTAATAATACGTCCAAGAGTCTCTTGCAGCTTATAGCGAGCATTGTCAGGCATCATCAAAATCTTGGCTTGGATACCTTCGCGTACAATGGAATGCAGGGATCGGCCAAAAATGTCTGAGTTCCAAATCGCCAGCGGATCTTTATCAAAATCTTGCATCAGGTATCGCACCAGCTCTTCACTCTGCTTCTCCGTTCCTATAATCGGGGCAAACTCAGATTCCACATCAACACGAATCATGTGAATAGATGGTGCCGTAGCTTTAAGACGGACGCCGAAGCGTGGTCCTTGTCGAATCATCTCTGGCTCATCCAATGTCATTTCATGCAGAGATGGAGCCGCAATTCCATAGCCGGTGGAACGAACCATATGCAGTGCCTCTGCAACCTGATCATATTCTCGTTTTGCATGAGCAAATTCTTGCATAATTCGTAGTAAATGATCCTTGCCACTAATCTCCTCGCCAACGATTTCCATCAGGATTTGGTCATACAGGTGATCTGGTGCAATCAAATCAATCTCCGCTACACCGTGTCCCATATCCATACCGGCTAATGCGGCTTTTTCAATGAACTCATATTCGTTAAATTGTCCTACTACACGGTCCACATCGCGCAGACGACGAATATCTTTAACGGTCAATCCTACTGCTTCCTCATAGTTCTGACGCAACCAATGGCCGCTCTCAAGCACCATGACCCAGCTTGGCAGATTTACGTTTACCTCATGTACAGGGAATTCAAATAATACTTCTTTTAGAATCAAGAGAACTTCCGACTCTGTCATTGAATCAACAGAGAGAGCCACAACCGGAACATCATATTTCTCTTGAAGTTCGAGGCGTAATGCTTGTGTTTCTTCTGAGCGAGGGCGGGTGGAATTAATTAAGATCACAAAAGGCTTGCCTACTTCCTTCAATTCAGCTACTACACGCTCTTCGGCATCCACATAGCCTTCACGAGGTATTTCAGCAATGCTACCATCTGTTGTAACGACGATTCCGATGGTGGAATGCTCTTGGATGACTTTCCGCGTTCCTACTTCCGCCGCCTCTTCAAATGGGACTGGTTCTTCATACCAAGGCGTATTAACCATCCGAGGACCATTCTCATCCTCAAATCCCTTTGCTCCAGCTACTGTATATCCTACGCAATCCACAAGGCGTACATTTATATTAAGGCCTTCTGTTACGTTTATTTGTACAGCTTGGTTTGGAACAAATTTTGGCTCGGTCGTCATGATGGTTTTTCCGGAAGCACTTTGCGGTAGTTCATCCGTGGCGCGAATACGATCTGCCTCGGATGGAATATTAGGAATGACCGCTTGCTCCATAAAACGTTTGATAAATGTTGACTTCCCAGTACGGACAGGACCCACAATGCCAAGATAAATATCACCGCCCGTACGTTCTGCTATGTCTTTAAAGATATCGATTCGTTCCACCATCGAAAACCTCCTTGTGATTGTCTATTTAAATCTATGGCTCTTTTTCTTATTTATCCCTGATTTCGAACATTTTTAATAATCTTTTTTGTACAAGTGTTGTGGACAGTATCAATATATGAATAGATCGTATTTTTAGAACTAAAAAAGACGCCTGCAATATGCAGACGCCCGTTCATTATTCATGTCTATTTCTACTACTCGCTTATAATTGCAATAATTCTGGTTCATGATTCACCAGCTTGTAAGGAAAGGACTTCACAGGTACGAAAAATGTTTCCCGTGCCAATACATAGCGTGGATCTGTTCCCTTTGGCACATTCCATTTCTTCTCACGTAGTAGCGTAGCGATATCAATAGCGTAATCAATCCCTACTTCACCTTTCGCATTCATGATTAATGAGAGAGTATTTTGTGTATAGGGGCTATGAATTACAGGCTCCTTTATACCAATAAGATCATAGCGAATGGAAAAATAACCATTGCTTATGTGCTCCTTAATAGGTAGCTTATCATGAGAAATTTGATAACGAATAACCGCTTGCTGAACATCTGCCACTAGACTAACTGTAGGTAAATTGATGAGTTTCACCAATGGCTTTTCTTCCACATCAACCAAGACGTACTTAAAGTTACCCCCTTTTTCAAAAGCATTGGCCGGGGCATCTGGCATGTACTTTGGAACTAGTCTGGTAAAATCCACCTCATACTTTTCAAAGTAAGGCGTTGATGCATCCTTCGTAACAATAGGTAACACTCCAGATTGCTCTTGAAGTTGTTCTACTGCCTTTTGCGTTTGTTCTACATAAATTGGATGCGGTACCTGATTCTCCGATTTCCGGTCTGCTGGGTATAAGCAACCGCTTACGAAACTGGAAAGCAAAAGTACAAGAGCAAATAATATAATCTTCTTCTGAATCATGCTGTTCCTCCTACCATTCTTCCTCCTCAAGGCGTTGACGCTCCAAGGCTTTCTCCACAACTGATTTCCATCTTGACTCAGGAATACGCACGACAAGGTCTTCCTCCATCACTCGGACCTGACAAGCTAAACGCATTCCCCTCGCTTTATCACGCTCGGCTAATTTACGTTCTTCACCAGCTGATAACGGCGAGGCTGTTCCCTTCTCAATCGTTACTTTGCATAACAAACAAGCAGCATTTCCATCACAACGGGTAGGTATAGCGACACGAGCTACTCGGGAGAGCTGCAATATTGTTTGCCCCGGACGAGCTTTTATGGTTTTTTTACTCGGATAAAATGTTACTTTTGGCATATCTGCTCCCTCACTTTAATATGGGACATGCCACAAACGAACGGGGCCCTCTTCCTGAACTTGGATTTGACACCCCAAACGATAATGGTCCTGACGCTCTGCTTTTTTTAGACGCAGCTTTTCTTCTTTTGTGACTTCATTAAGAAATTCTGCTCCTTCCAAAATCTTTGTACGGCATTGTGCGCAGATACCTCTTTCGCATGCATGACCCCATTGTATTTTATTTTTTTTCGCTAATTTTACAATAGTCATATTTTTTTCAATTATGACTTCATGAGACTCTCCAAGCTTGGTAACCAATGTCAATTCTTTCATTCTACCATCTCCTAGACTAGTAATACGATTAAAATCATTCCAAACACAATCAACAGCATGAGAAATGCCAAGATTTTCAGAATAATACCTAGGAATGTCCCCGCTTTTTTACGTGAGAATAACAAGAGTAAATTGCACACAAACATAAGAAAAATCGCAAGAAGCGAAATATTCATTTTAGTCATGGGGTCAATGTACATATTCTTCTGCGTCCTTTACTTTTTCTTTTTAGCCTGATTATAGCATAATTATCCGGGTCAAGAACCTATTTAAGAGTAGTCGCATAGGATATTGAGATAATCCACGCCCATATGGAGGGAGCTGCATGAGTAAGCGAAAATGGCGAAATCCTTATGTCACCATTAATAAAAAACCTTCTCGTCCGAGTGCCAATAAAGCCAAAACAAAAGTAAAAGAAAATGCAACTATTGCTGTAAAAGAACCTGTAGTGGCAGAAACTGTTCAAAAAAAGGGACTTTTATCAAAGCTGCCATCGCTGGACATTCTAAGCACCCTTGATTTGCGTACCTCTGTCACCAAGGTGAGAACTAACATTAAAGGGATTAGCTCAACTATTCGCCAAATGGAAGATACAATGGAATCGATCTTTGGTGCGATGGAGATGTTGGACTCGTTTAGGAAGGTAAATAAAAGCGGGGACGTGAAAACAGCGAGTGAAGAGAGCTCGAATCAAAAGCAACAACATGAATCTGCCTTTCTCTTTGACGATGAGGAGGAGACGGAAGAAACAGCTCCTGCTCAAGAAAATACGTCAAACCCATTTAGCGGACTAGATATTGGCCAATTGTTGGGATTACTGCAATCACCTTTAGTGCAAAGTCTTTTAACCCAATCATCAAGCGACTCTGGCAAACGAAAAAAAGAGGGGTAGGATTCCCCTCTTTTTTTCTTGATTGGATAGAGCAGCCATGTCCCTGTAGAGCCATGATTGTTCCTATTTTACTCTATGTGATTGTAGAAGGCTGGGAACTAGCGAAGTGGCCCATTTATGAGCAAAAGAAGCCTATTTCATTTTATCAAGCATTCCAGATAGATCAGCCGGATTAAAGGAGCCATTTTGAACCATGCCCATAATCTCTTCTTCTTTGTCTGAACTTACGGCAACTCCGCTCATCATGGAAACCATCTGAATCAACTGACGCAGCTTCTGCTCATCTTGTAGGTCCTCTTTACTAAAAGAACTAGCAAGCTGAAACAACTGCGATTGATCAATGTTAGTCTTGCCCGTTAACTTGTTGAACAAACTTCTAGATATTCGCTTATTCATGTGTAACTCCTCCTCATACGTCCCAATTCTCAAAATGGGTACTCTCTTTAGCGTATGAAGCGGGAGCAAAATTGGTGTAAAGCCTATTTATCCTTATATCGAACGATATCTTCTAGCTCAAGTCTGCGCCCTCTCCCCATCAGCTCTTCCACTGCCTGACGAGGGGAGCAATCCCCAAAGAACACCTGATAAAACACCTTGGTGATGGGCATCTCTACGCCTTCTCTCTCAGCTAGTGCTTTTGCAGCCTTAGTGGTGCGCACTCCTTCAACAACCATTCCCATATGAGCAAGAACCTCATCAAGATTTTTTCCTTGGCCTAGCATATAGCCAGCTCGCCAGTTACGGCTATGCTTACTGGTACACGTCACCACCAAGTCTCCTACTCCTGCAAGTCCAGCAAACGTTAAAGGATTAGCACCCAATTTTACACCTAAACGTCCTATTTCGGCCAAACCACGGGTTAACAATGCAGCTTTGGCATTATCCCCATATCCTAAACCGTCGCTAAGACCAGCTCCGAGTGCAATAATATTTTTTAAGGCACCCGCAATTTCAGCACCGATCATGTCAGGGTTGGTGTATACACGGAAGTAGGAATTCATCAAAATATCCTGAGCTTTGAGCATGCTTTCCTCACATTCGGAAGCTACAACGACTGTTGTTGGTGATTGTTGAATTACTTCTTCAGCATGACTTGGTCCTGTTAACACCACAACGCGATCACCAATCTCCTTAGGCACCTCTTCTCTGATCACTTCTGACATGCGTTTTAGACTCTCCAGCTCGAAGCCTTTAGTTGCATGAATAAGTGTCACATCAGGGTGTAGCCACGGAGATATTTGCTTTACTACCTCACGCATTGCCTTTGAAGGTAATGCCAGAATAATAGAAGTTTTTTCTGTAACCACTTGTTGTAGGTCTGTTTCTGCAACGATCGTGTCGGATAATGTGATGCCTGGTAAGTACTTTTCGTTGGTATGGTTTGTGTTGATCTCATGTGCATTTTTTGGATCTCGAACCCATAATGTCACCTGAAAATCATTCGCTGCACAGACTGAAGCTAGGGCGGTACCCCAACTGCCTGCTCCAATCACTGCTATGCGCTTAGTCAACATTCTTCCCTCCACTCAGCTTAGTTTCCTATTCGATTTATCACCAAGTTTACGCTCTGTTCCGTTCCATAGATTAACCAAATTGGAATAATGCCGATAATAAGCCAATGCAGGAATGGCTAAGGTAATCAAGAAAATATAAATGTCCTGTTTAAAAAACCAAATCAAGATAGGAAATAAAGTAACAAAAAGCAACGATCCCACAGAGACATACCTGGTAATAGCAATACAAATAATAGTCAGAATCGTACAAATCAAAAATGCTAGTGGCGATAAGGCCAAAGCTACCCCAACAGTTGTAGCAATGCCTTTGCCGCCACGGAATCCATAAAAAATGGGCCAATTGTGCCCAACGATCGCTAATATTCCAGAAAAAGCATACGCCACAGGATCTCCATTAGTAAGCCAATGAGTTATGTACATGGCTAGCACACCTTTTAATAGATCCAAAAGTAAAACCACAATCGCCGGTCCTTTACCTAGAACACGAAGCGTATTAGTCGCTCCAGCATTCCCACTACCATGACTTCGGATGTCAATACCAGCTATTTTTTTAGCAACTAAATAGCTGAAACTGACAGAACCAAGCAAATAACTGATGACCAGAGAAATCAATACCATCATTGCATTCTCCACTCCCTATGTTTTCTTACGGGTTAAAATACGGATTGGCGTTCCTTCAAATTCAAACGCTCCGCGAATTTTATTTTCTAAATATCTTTCATAGGAGAAATGCATTAACTCAGGATCATTTACAAACACGATAAACGTTGGTGGTTTAACAGCAACCTGTGTCGTATAATTGATTTTAAGACGTTTTCCTCTGTCTGTTGGCGGAGGTGCCATAATGGTAGCATCCGTAATCAAATCATTTAAGACCGAGGTGTTCACTCGCATTGAATGTGAATCTGCTACAGCATTGACTTTAGGTAAAATGGTATGAACACGTTGTTTCGTCTTCGCAGAAACATAAAGAATCGGTGCATACGATAAGTATTTGAACTCTTCACGGATCAGCTCTGTAAAACGTTGCATGGTTTTATCATCTTTTTCCAAGGCATCCCATTTGTTCACGACAATGATGACTCCACGGCCAGCCTCATGTGCGTATCCGGCAATCTTCTTATCTTGCTCGATGATGCCTTCTTCGCCATTGATTACCACCAATACAACGTCAGAATCCTCTATCGCTTTAAGTGCGCGCATTACGCTATACTTCTCGGTGCCTTCGTATACTTTGCCTTTTTTACGCATACCGGCTGTATCTACTAGCACATACTCCTGTCCATCACGTACAAACGGCGTATCAATCGCATCGCGTGTTGTACCTGCGATCTCGCTGACAATTACGCGCTCTTCGCCCAAAATTGCGTTGGTTAAAGAGGATTTCCCTACATTAGGACGTCCAATGATAGACACACGAATCACATCATCGCGCTTCTCCTCTGCATCCACAGGAGGCAAGTGATGGAAAACCTCGTCTAGCATATCACCTAAGCCAAGACCATGTGATCCTGAAATCGGGAATGGCTCTCCTACGCCCAATTGATAAAACTCATAAATATCATTACGCATCTCAAAATTATCTACTTTGTTGACAGCTAATACAATTGGCTTACCTGTCCGGTTTAACATACGAGCTACATTTAAATCAGCATCAGTAACACCAGAGCGTACATCAACGATCAAAATAATAACATCTGCCTCATCAATAGCCAATTCTGCCTGATAGCGCATTTGCGTTAAGATTTGATCCGTCTCAGCAAATTCAATTCCACCTGTATCAATGACGTGAAATTCACGATTTAACCATTCACCTTTTGCATATAAACGGTCACGTGTAACTCCTGGTTTGTCTTCTACTATAGCAACTCTTTCGCCGATCAATCGATTAAAGATCGTTGACTTCCCTACATTCGGGCGGCCTACGATTGCAACTACTGGTAATCCCATACTACACAACACTCTCTCTCTGCTAGCTTATTTCATCTATTAATCATACCATATTCTACTTGTGCCTAACAATGACCAGGATTTCTGGTGTAATTTGATGAATCATTGCATCTGTTATTTTTTCTAGTGTAAACGCCATATCTTGCATCTCTTGATTATCCTTGGCAAAAAAGATAGGCGCTCCGCCTGCTACATCTCCTTTTCTGGTTGTAATGATCGCCACAATACCAGCATTCATGATGAACTCCCCTTTGGCTGATTTACCTTAGCTTCACTAGGCATCCGAATGGCACTTTCAATAATAGGCGTATTTTCAAGGACACGTTGCCCTTTTTCGATTC
Organism: Brevibacillus sp. 7WMA2; assembly: GCF_010748895.1. Lineage (NCBI taxonomy): Bacteria > Bacillati > Bacillota > Bacilli > Caryophanales > Paenibacillaceae > Brevibacillus > Brevibacillus sp. 7WMA2. Next base: position 536,508 of record NZ_CP048799.1, on the reverse strand, counting down.
CATGCTCATAGGGTAACAGAAAAATCCCCATGCGACCCGTTTTCAAATCTCGTTTTACCAAAGGAGTAAGAGAAGGCTCCCCCTCGTCTGAATAAATTCCTAAAATCGTTGAGGCATCGTGAAGAATAGCCTGGCGTTGTCCTGGATGCGCAATCGTTACCTTTGCATTGGCATTCTTAGGAATTAGTATATAGCCTACACCTCGCTCCCTGATGGTGTCCTGAGCTTCGGGCGACCCTACATTCATTATATAAATGTCGTCTACATATAAATGCACGCCATCGAGACGAATAGATGATGGTACCACGTCCGCTATGTGTTTCAATGATTTCCCCGATTTAAAGGCACGAGAAATCAATAAAACAACTATCCCTACCAATACTCCTCCGTACCAATTGAACAGCACAGTCGCAAACGTAGTACAAAATGAAGCGAAAATGACCAGATAATTACGCCCTTCGAAAACCATCGCAATTCCTTCAATATAACTCCCACCTCGTGGAACGAGTTCGTGCTTATCTATCTCTGTCAGGGTTGCTCGTTCCATGTTCCGAACATCCCTAAACTGTTGAGCAGCAAGAGCTAAAAACGTAATGGCTGTGTAGTCCTCCTTTAAAAAGGATGGTACCGCAACCGCCCCTAATCCAGAGGCAATAATTCCTAATGCTATATGAATTAGTTTACCATGAGGATAAGTAGGATATTGCCGATAATCTGTCCGCAGTAAATACAGCCGTGTGACAATCCCAGCGAGAATTCCAAGTAAAAGCGGGACCACGTACTCATTTGAAAGCAATTCTTTGATCATATGTTGTTTCACCTGTTCGTAGGGGATTTTGATTTAAACCGAATCAAAGGGGCAATTCTTGTGCGAAAGGCCACACCCGTTTTTTGAAGCAATTGAATCACCAAATAACAGATTGACCACAAGGCGAATGCTGTCCAAAATAAATCTTGCTGGTACTCTCCTCCAATGATGCAGCGTTCTGTAAGGGAGAGAAAAGAAACCTGATAAAACGCATCTGATAACGGAAAAGCAACACACAGTAAAAACCAATGGTAGATAGCATGCCTGGTCACAATAAAACACAAAATGACACAAAGAACCGGTAAAATCATGATCTCATCTATGAATAAAAGCACCGGGTCCCAAAAAAACAATTTACGCAACAGGATAAGCGCAAAGGCAAGAAGGATAGCACTCGTTATCATATACTTTCGCCGCTTCTTTTTGAGATGATACCATAATGTCCCGCCTAACAATAAGGGGAGAAGCATCCCGCTCACATTTACCTCTACAGGCAAAAGAAAAAGTCGCCACTCACTGTAGCTTGTAACAAGAAAAGCCGTTAGAATCAACAACGCTGTTGAACGTTTCCAGCCCATTTGATGTAAAAAACGATCAGTAAGTCCCATCCAGACCACGCAAAGTAGTGTCCACTCTACAATCATGGCTATTGTTCCATCATTCATTTGACAACACCTTCATTAGTTAACATAGGCTTCATAGGTAAGTAATCCTAGTATGACTCAGATACAGGACAAGTAATCCCATTTGACAAAATCTACTAAAAAAGAGGCAAGCCACTCCATTAATCTAATGATTAACGAGCACTTGCCTCTTTCACGTATAGTACGGTATTACGTGTTTATTTTAACTTGTCACGTAGGTCGCCGAACAAATCGCCCAGCGTTACACCCATACCCTGTTGATTGTTGTCTTGTGTATATTGTTGCAGTTCCTTACGAGATACACGTTCTGCTTCTTCGTCGCGATCTTCTTCTACCGCGCGAATACTTAAGCTTACACGTTGCTCAGCAGGATTGATTTCCAGGACCTTCACATTTACTTCTTGCCCTTCTTTTAATACCTCACTAGGTGATTTCACACGGCGGTTTGCGATTTGTGAGATATGCACCAAGCCCTCTACATGAGGAGCAATCTCTACAAATGCACCAAAACCGGTTAAACGCTTCACTGTACCAGTGACCACGTCACCTTTTTTGAACTTCTCAGCGATATCATGGTAAGGTCCTGGTTGCGCTTCTTTCATGCTCAAGCTGATGCGCTCATTTTCCTTATCCACCTTCAAAACCTTCACTTTAACCTTGTCGCCTTCTTTTACTACATCAGCAGGTTTTTCTACATGCTCCCAAGCTAATTCGGACACATGTACCAGCCCGTCTACACCACCGATATCAACAAATACGCCAAAATCAGTCAGGCGTTGCACAGTACCCTCAAGAATATTTCCAGCTTCGATTCTATCCAGTACTTTGCCTTTGCTCGCTTTGGCCTCTTCTTCTAACACAGCTTTATGAGAAAGGATCACCTTGTTCTTTTCTTGATCCAATTCCATAACTTTTAGCGTGAGCGTACGTCCTTTGTAATCGCTAAAATCCTCTACAAAATGACGCTCTACCATAGAAGCAGGGATAAAACCACGCAGACCTACATCAACTACAAGTCCACCTTTTACTACGTCTTTCACTTCTGCTTCGATCGTTTCATTGTTTTGTTGCTTTTTAGCTAGTTCTTCCCATGCTATTTGAGCATCTACCGCTTTTTTCGAAACAACCAGCTCTTCTTTTTCTTCATTCAGTTTTGTTACTTTTACAGTAAACTCATCGCCTTCTGAAACAATATCAGAAGTTTTTTCTACATGAAGACCAGAAAGCTCACTGATTGGGATAAGACCATCATATTTGTAGCCTACATCGACCAATACTTGTTTCTCTTCTACCTTTGTCACTTTTGCCTTCACAATGTCCCCTACGGACAGAGTTTGAACATCTGTTAGACTTACGTTGTTATCTGTGCCATCGACCATTGAACAAACCTCCTCGAATGCCAACATTGACATGTAAGTGTTATTGAAGCCAACCTGTGAACAAAATATATTAAACCCCGCCAATGGCGTGTGGTCTTCCAAATTTTAAGCAGGAGAGTAGCTATTAGTATATGATGATACTGGAAAAACCATACAAATTCCAGAAATGTAACTTTGCTACTGTTGATGAGTATCTTTCAATTTTTGAATCTCGCTCATGATCACCTGCGTTACCTCGCGCATCGTTTCACTGCTGCTTTTAGCCTCTCGGTATTTCGAGATATCAATTGGCTTTCCATACACGACCTTTACTTTGTGGAACAAACGGTATGGTCCAATGATTGCCACAGGAATGATAGCTGCCTCTGATTTGAGAGCAAACATCGCTACTCCCGTCTTTCCCTCGCTCAATTCTCCGGTTTTGCTTCGCGTTCCTTCTGGAAAAATACCAAAGACCTTTCCCTGCTCTAGAACCTGTAGTGTAGTGCGGATAGCACCACGGTCATTACCACCACGCTTAACGGGAATAGCATTAAAGCTTTTCAATAAATGGGACAAAACAGGGAACCTAAACAATTCTTCTTTTGCCATATAACTGACTTGTCTATCTATTCCACATCCTAGTAAGGGCGGGTCCCAATTACTGATATGATTAGAGCATAGAATGACTGGACCTTCATTTGGCACATTCTCATATCCAATGGACTCATATCGGTATAGTCCTTTAAGCACAATACGGAAGATAGCTCGAAAAAATTTATAAAGAATCAATGTATTTCACCCAATCATTTGCAAAGCGCAAGAATTTTATTAACAACCTCATCTAGCGGCATTCCGGTGGTGTCTAATAAGATAGCATCATCTGCCTGCTTGAGTGGGGCTGTTTCTCGCTCACGGTCACGTTTATCACGCTCTGCAATTTCCTTTTGTAATTCGTTTATATCAGGTTGTTCTCCTTTTGCAAGAAGATCACCAAAACGACGTGTAGCTCGCTCTTCTATGGAAGCTGTCAGAAAGATCTTCACTTCAGCTTCAGGTAACACGTGAGTACCTATATCACGCCCATCCATAACCACGTTTCCTTGCTGAGCCATCTCACGCTGTAGTATCAGCATTGTAGCACGAACCGCTGGATAGCTCGCTACTACGGAAGCATAATTACTAACTTCCTGTGTGCGAATTTGATGAGTGATATCCTCATGATCCCAATACACACGCTGTCCTTCCTCTGTGCGCTTCAACTCAATCTTGGCTTGCTGTAGCAGGCTTGCAACGGATTCCTGATCCTCAATTGCAGTGCCGTTCTTTAATACAGCCCATGCCAAAGCCCGATACATCGCTCCTGTATCAATATAAACGTACTGTAATGCAGCAGCCACAAGCTGTGCTACGGTACTCTTCCCTGCACCAGCAGGTCCATCAATTGCAATATTCATTATGTAAATTCACCTACTAGAGTTTAAATACGTTAATAATGAAGAAAAGCCTCGAGCGAAGACAGTTCGTCGAAGCCAAGCTATGGTATATTGTACCACAGTAGCGCTTATGAAGCAAATTAGCGGATGGCTGGGATGCCCTCCACTCTCTCAACGCGAACGAAATAAGGGCGAATGGAACCCCATGTTAAAATAGTTTGAGCCAACAGTAAAGAAGCAATAAAAACAATGATAGCTTTCACAAGATGTCTCTCTAAACGACTGGACAGCAATATAAAGCGAGCATCAAACGTTGATTTTTTCATGGAGTAACGCTCCTCTTCCTGTTGATAGTCAACCGTTATTCAACTATACCTTTTTGTCTTATTTCCAATTGACGTTCATAGCATACACGAACAATTTTAGCTCGATCTGCTTCCGATATGGCTGTAAACTGTAGAGATATCCAATTAAAGTCACTCAGCTCCTGCTCCTGAACGCGTGCTACCTGTGCTTTTGCAAAGGCATGACTAACAGTCCCCGCTTTTGCTGGCAAGCTAATCCACATATCTACTTCCTGCTCTTCTTCTAAGAAATGGTTCTTGGGACATGCAAATGCTAGACCACCACCACTAATATCCAGCGTCTTCGCTAGGAACTTCTGTTTTCCTCGAATGCTTGGATAGCTAACAGAGATCTCAAAGCTTGCAGGTACTCGTAGATAGCCTCTGCGTTGCGTGCGAACGATCTGCTCCTTTGGCACTTTTTCCATTAAAAGCATTGGTATATTTTCTTGCTTGGTACCAACAATTTTGGTTTCAAAATCAAAACGCGAGCCATCCTGTCCAACATACCATACGAAACAGGTCGTCCCAATTGAAAGAGTCTTCGTTCTGCCTGTTTCCTCGTCGATGGGTAATTCAATTGCAATGTTTTTTTCAGAATAATCTGCTACTCTAGTCTTATATACTTCTTTACTTTGCTCTTCTGACAAGGACGCGAGTGATAGACGCATCACTTGTCCTACTTGAGGTAGCACACTCACTCTTATTTCCTCCCCTTCTCACCCTCTTCCAACATTATACACACGCTGTTATCCATACAGCAAACAAAGAAGTTTGCCCTTAGACAAACTTCTTTGTACTCTCTCTTATCCTCTTATCCTTTTTCGCCATGATTTGGCATTTTTTGCTCGCCTACACTCATTTTTATTACATCCTCTTCTTCACCTGTCTGGGCATTGATATAGATCATATAGATATCCTTTTCAAATTGCCCAGAGAACTCATATGCTAATACTTCTTTCCCGTTGTTTTTCCCCTGAATCATGGCAAGTCTAGATTCCGTAACCTTAACATGTGGATTGATCATCGTTCTTGCTTGCTTGGCGGATACCTTTGCTTTTGGAATGATGCGCTGCTTATGGTTAAATAAATATTCGACAGCATGAAAACCATTTACATCCCCATTATCAAGCGCTACTTTGACCGTTACGGAATCAGGATAGATGAGCACGTCTTCCACTTTTGGCACAAACGTAAATACTCCTATCCCTCCGTATGTATCTCGTTCCGTCGCTACCATGTCGCCGTATCCCTTTTCTTTTAGAAACTTCTTAGCGCTTTTTTCCGCCTGATCTAAGTTCAATTTTGTTTGTTTGATTTCTCTTTCGTTTAATAACCAGACTACCTTTCCGCCTTTTTTGGTTACATCCATATTGATCGGACTAGCGTTTTTACCAGTTATACGGACACTGTATGCATTGTATTGCATGCCTTTTCCGTTCTTTTCAACAGAAACCTTGTCACCAGACGAAATTTTACCAACGAATTTTTTAGCAATATCGATCGCTTGCTGTTCACTAACTGTTTTTCCTGATATGCCCTTAATGCGTTGCTGGCGTTTCGTTTCCATATTTTGGACAGTCATTCCCCACTCCATTTCAGGGAACTCCTGCACTTTTTTATCAATCGTTTTAAAACCGTCAATGATGGTGTTATCACCAGGCTGTTGCTGTTTAGCTAAGGCCGTTTCTACATCCATCCAGCGCAATTTACTATCAAGAACCTTAGTTTGCACACCAGATAATTCTTTTTGGATGTGCTTAGAGTTCTGGTACAATTTATTGAGTGTTTTATACTCTTTTTCACTCAACGGATGCTGATTTAAATCTCTCACGGCTACTTCATAAGAAAAATCTGCTACTTTGGATAAAAATTCTTCTGTGTGATTGAATGGCATTAGCGTCAAAGGAAGTTGACCGACATCGTTTTGCGAGGTATACGCTAAACGCCACACATTCGTAAGACACGGAGCTAGTTGCTTGCGTGTGTTTAATACAACAGATTTTCCTAACTCATCATGCAGTTTATTCATATGAAAGTTTAAATCATGGAAGGCTCTTTGGTATTGATTCTCTGCTTTGATTAGTATGCTGTTTTTTTCGTTATGTTCCTGATAGCCCCATACACCAACACCGACCAATCCGATTAAACATACTGGAAACAGCACTCGTGAAATTGCACCATAAACCATTTCTAGATCCTCCTTCTTCCGTTGTTATTGATTAGCGGCAGAATATATGTTTACCAATTTTTTTTACTTGAGGACGCCCCCATATCCATTTGGATGTAGCTGTTTCGGGATTAAAATAATAGGTACATCCTTCAGTAGGGTCCCACCCCTTTAAAGCATCCTTCACTGCTTTCTTCGCATTTTCATTCGGGCTTAAATAAATCTGACCATCTGCTACCGCAGTAAAAGCACGAGGTTCAAAAATAACAGCGGAAGGCGTATTGGGAAACGATGAACTCTTTGTCCGATTTATAATTACGGCCGCAATCGCTACTTGCCCGATGTACGGTTCTCCACGCGCTTCTCCATATACCGCATTTGCCATTAGCTTAAGGTCATTTTCTGATAGCTGTGAAGCTGAAAACGTTTTTTGTGCTGTGGTAGCTGCCACTGGTGTTACCTTAGATTCCATCGGCTGATCTGCATGCTGGTGCTCCACTTGGGGTGGGGTAGTAGCAAGTATTAAATAGAATGCCGTACAGATTACTACAACTGTACTTGCAACCATTAGCCTCCATGTTTTGACCTCTTTACTCCTCATTGGACTTCCTCCTTCAGACCGGTAAATTTCCTTTCCTTGTCTGTATTGTTCGTGAGGGAAATCATGTTTATACAAAAAGAAAGAGACCAGTAAATACCAGTCTCTTTCATTCTTCCAGATGGGTAATATCAAATTTTTCTTGATTGTCGCAGATACATTGCTTAAATCCTGTGTCAACTTTTCCTTCCATGCCTGGGCGACCACGCAAGATAAATTTTTCGCCGCATTGGTTGCACCGTATCATAATTTTAGATCGCTGGGTTTTGAACAATTACAGTCGCCTCCTCATAACCTTTATTGTGGACGATTGTATATATTTTTAGAACTGATATCGTGAGCCAGTTCTACTTTTTTCATTCCAAACCACCAAAGTATTGCCATATATGGCACGACCAGGAACAACCAATAATTAACAGACAGAAAAATAAAATTGTAAATCGCATGATAACACATGGGCAGCATTAAAGAGACAAATAATAACCATAGTGGATTCTCGTCGGCATTTGCAAATTTAGCTCTACCCATAAAATAGCCCATATAGATACCGAACAAAGCATGGCTAGAAACTGGTAATAATGCACGCCACATGGCAACTTGCTTTCCGTTAATCACAAGATACAAAAAGTTTTCAAGCGTCGCAAAACCAAGGGAAACCGCTACAGCATAGACAATACCATCATACGGCTCGTTAAACTCTACATGCTTATATGCGGTATGAAATACAACTAACCATTTAAAAAATTCTTCCACAACCGCAGGTGAAATTACCGTGTTAAACCAGACGGAATCGATGCCCCACTCATTTTGAAAAATATATTGCAACACCATTACGGGAAAAGCAAGCAAGATACCAAAAATAAAAGAGCGCACTACCATTGATATTGGCTCCGGCTCTAAGTTATCGCGCAAATAAAAATAACACAGCAAAGCAAGTCCTGGCGCCAAAGCTGCACCAATTAACGGAATCATATTTTCTTGTTTGCTCCTTTACATAGGTTCCCTATTCATCGTACCATGAAAGATAATATATGAAAACCCGCAACAGGAGAGAGATCCCTATGAAAAAAGTGCTAGTGATAAATACAGGCGGTACCATTGCCATGTCAGTTGAAGAAGGTACAGAAAGCGTTAAACCGTTAGACGAGCATGTCCTAAATCATAATCTTCCCTATTTAAGTAAATATGCTGATGTTGTCATGAAGGATTTCGTTAATCTACCAAGCCCACACATGACGCCTGCTATTATGAATAAACTACGGGAAATCATTGAGCAAGAGCTGTTACAGGATACTTACGATGGCATCGTTATTACTCATGGTACGGATACCCTCGAAGAAACCGCATACTTTCTTGACCTTACCCTGCCAGTAACCGTGCCGATTGTCGTTACAGGCGCTATGCGATCTAGTAATGAATTAGGAGCTGACGGTCCAGTCAATCTGATTTCTTCCGTTCGCACGGCTATCGACCCTAGCAGTCGCAACAAAGGTGTACTTGTGGTTTTTAATGACGAAATTCATGCAGCCCGGCACGTAACCAAAACCCATACCTCTAATGTAGCTACTTTCCAATCTCCCTCCTATGGGCCGATTGGGACTATCTCAAAGAAATCCATTCAATATCATCATGCACCACTTTCACGCGAGTTTTACGAAATATCGCATGCGGATGGAAATGTACCGCTTATTAAGGCAGTCACAGGTATGGACCCTACCTGGCTTCACTTTTTATTAGACCAAAAAATTGACGGAATGGTAATTGAAGCATTCGGATTAGGAAACCTGCCTCCGATGATCCTTCCTGTATTAAAGGAGCTATTACAGCGAAATGTACCTATTGTAGTTGTTTCTCGTTGCTACAATGGACAGGTACAAGACCTATATGGATACGAAGGTGGAGGCCGTCAATTAAAAGACATGGGTATGATCTTTTCAAACGGATTAAATGGACAAAAGGCTCGTCTGAAGCTGTTGGTAGCCTTGCAGCAAACCGTTGATTCAACTAAATTGCAAGATTGCTTCGATCACTAAAAACTTAGTGTATATTAGTAACAGCCACGTAGAAGTAGGATATTTCCTTTCTGCGTGGCTGTTTTGGTTTGCTCTACCCGTTCCCCATCCTTGCTCATTATAATGATAAGAAAAAAAGCCTTCTTGGCATTAAACCAAGAAGGCTCTTCATTTAGCTTACACCCATCCGCGGAAACGTGATGCTTCCGCCATCTTACGAGCGCCTACCATGTAAGCAGCTAAGCGCATATTTACACGGCGTGTTTGAGAAGTCTGATAGACGTTTTCAAACGAGCGCACCATTACACGTTCTAGCTTCTCTTCCACTTCTTCTTCTGTCCAATAGTAACCTTGGTTGTTTTGTACCCACTCGAAGTACGATACTGTTACACCGCCAGAGCTAGCAAGTACGTCAGGCACTAACAAAATGCCGCGTTCTGTCAAAATTTTTGTAGCTTCCAAAGTAGTTGGTCCATTGGCTGCTTCTACTACAATAGAAGCTTTGATGTTATGTGCATTATCGGCTGTGATTTGGTTTTCAATAGCAGCCGGTACAAGAATATCGCAATCCAATTCCAATAGTTCTTTATTGGAAATGGTATTAGTAAATAGTTTGGTAACAGTACCAAAGGAATCACGACGATCTAAAAGGTAATCAATATCCAAACCATTTGGATCGTATAGAGCACCATAAGCATCAGAGATACCTACCACTTTAGCACCTGCATCATGCATGAATTTAGATAAATAGCTTCCTGCATTACCAAAGCCTTGTACAACCACGCGAGCACCTTCCAGGTTGATACCTACTTTCTTAGCAGCTTCTCGAATGCAGATCGTTACTCCCTTTGCTGTAGCAGTTTCACGACCATGAGACCCACCTAATGCAATAGGTTTACCTGTAATAAATCCTGGAGAGTCAAACTCACGAATACAGCTATACTCATCCATCATCCAAGCCATGATTTGTGAATTGGTAAATACGTCTGGAGCAGGAATGTCTTTCGTTGGTCCAACTAGTTGACTGATAGCGCGTACATAACCGCGGCTAAGACGCTCTAATTCTGGGAAGGACATTTCACGCGGATCACAAATAATTCCACCTTTTCCTCCACCATAAGGCAAATCAACAATTCCCGCTTTCAAGCTCATCCAAATAGAAAGCGCTTTCACTTCATCCTCTGTAACTTCTGGATGGAAACGTATGCCGCCTTTTGTTGGACCAACAGCGTCGTTGTGTTGGGCACGATAGCCTGTGAACACTTTAGTCTCGCCATTGTCCATTCGAACTGGGATGCGAACAGTCAGGACTCGCAAAGGCTCCTTTAACAGTTCGTACATCGACTCTTGGTAACCTAGTTTTTCTAGTGCTTCCTTAATCACCGTCTGCGTCGAAGCCAAAAGATTCAAACTTTCTTTTTGTTGCGCAGTCTCAGTGTTGTTGGTTACCATTTCGTGATTCCCCATTGTATAATCACCTCAAAAAGTTATGTTCAGTAAATCCATCGTTCAGTATACACGCTCAATACCTGAAAGAGAAGTAAAAATTCTGCTTTTTCCTTATTTATAAGAACTTTCAAGAAAAAACAGAAATTCTCGCTTGTCACTAAACTTTCCTACAGCCAAAGCATACTCCTCTTTTACTAAAATGAAAAGGGTTACTTGCTCTGAAATGTGCTTTCTTTTGTATTCGATTGGGAGAACCTATGTCATAATAACAAATAGAAAAGGCTATTAGGAGTGTGAATTTGTTGACAACACAAAAAGGAATTCTACTAATATATGCACATCCAGACGACGAGACATTTGCCTCCGGTGCCACGATTGCATTCTATAAGGACCAAGCGAATGTACGTCAAACTCTTCTGTGTGCTACGAGAGGTCAGGCAGGTAAAGCAGGGACACCACCACTATGCACACCAGAGGAGCTACCCGCCTATAGAGAAGCCGAATTACGCCATGCCTGTGACATCTTAGGTGTAGATCGGGTTGCGGTATTAGATTATCAGGATAAACTGGTAGACAATTCTCCCATACAAGAGCTTGCTGCCCATATAAAAGCAATGATTGATGAGGAGCAACCACAAATTTTAATTACGTTTGCTCCGCATGGGATATCGGGTCATCCTGATCATATCGCGATGTCGAAGGCTACTCAGTATGTTGTGGATCACCTGCTGGACGATTCTTCAAGCGTTCGTAAGCTATATCATGCAACCATCCCGTTAACAGCTCCCTTTACGAGTAAAAACGGGACACCTACCAATGGCGATTCATTGGAGGATATTACAACTGTCATCGATCAAAAGCCCTACAGAGAGCAGATAGCGAAAGCCTTACTAGCACATAAAACCCAGCATTTATCTGTCGAGCGAGTCTTTCCAGGTATAACCTCTCATGATTATAAAAACGTACCAACCACTAATTATTATCTATTGGCATGGCATAACTTGCCCAACTATCAGCCTACAGAAAAAGAAACCGACTTATTTGCCGGTATCCAATAAAAAATGACAGCATAAAAAAGAAGGACACCTTATAACTTACGCACATAGGTGTCCTTCTCTTCTTATTAACGAAAATATCGAGCGATTTCTTTAACAGCGTCATCAGGCATGATCGACTTTCCGTATTCTTCTAACACATATACAGTAATAGGATTTGCCTCACCATATTCCGATAAAATCGCAATGAGATGCTGGTAACGCTCTTGTTCTAGCTCTACATCCTCTAAAACAAGGTAGTATTTATCCTGATAAGAATATAAGCTACCTCCGTATGTTAAAAAGGCATTAATTCTGTGAGCTACCTCTACGACATGTTCAAAATCGCGGAAAGCATATATGATTAAGTCACTCTCTTCTAAAGTAACTTCCATTTCGTATACATCATCTTCTTCATCTTTTTCAGCAGTGATTCCTGTTTTGCCACGAGTGACAATGACTACCATTCCTTGGGCAGGTAAAGCAAAGACTTCTACAGCAACTGGACCAGATATTTCAAATCCAAGCTCATCATAAGCCTGCTCCATCATATCATTAAACAGCTCATGAACTTTAGGAATGTCACGCCACATGTCTTCCTTTTCAATACCTCGCTCCGTAAGATCGTCAAAGGTTAAAAAAATTCTTATCTTGTCTTGGCCAAGGCGTTCAACTCGCATGACTGTCCCTCCTCACCATCCAGTCCTATTACAACGTATGTTAAGAAGCCTGTAATAGTTCCGTACATACATCTATAAATAGAATAACCTGGCGTACAAAAATATCTATTTCATTCTTACTAGACAAACTCCCTTTAAGCTATAATCCTGCTGTAAATATAATTCATCCATTCTTGTATAATACCACATTGTGAGACAAGAACATAGATATTGAAGTTTTTCCTACTACTCTCTTTCCGACATAAATCGTCAATCTAGTGGAAAACCAAGGTATTATTGTAAGAAATTTTACTTTCTCAGGAAAGAAAAACATCTAGGCCAGGCTCAATTATATACCTTATACGTAATATTCTAGCAGTTCGTTTCATGTAAAAAGAATATACCCAACTGATATGTATTTATACAACTCATTGATCCTGTTCAATATGATCTCATAATCCACAATATGCATGGAAAAAAAAAATGACGTTACTGCTTCCAGAAAACTTATGAGCTTTTTCCCGACGCCTGTTCATCATCGTTTCTCATCAAGTGCGGAAGATTATAACGTCATATCATAAGCCCATCTTATGGCGATCTTTATTCTTGTGCCAGCTCCAATAATCGCTTGTGTATCCAAATAGCAGCCTGAGAGCCGTCTCCCATTGAGATCGTAACCTGTTGAGAGTGAGCATTGACGTCTCCAGCTGCCCAGATATTGCGATGATTCGTTTCCTTGGTTCGTGGATCTACCTGAACATGTCCTTGGGGTAAAAGTTGAATTTGAAAAGCTTGTAGTAGGTCTGAATTAACATGTGCTCCGGCAAAAGCTAAAAAACCTCGTTCTACTGAAATTGCTTCACCAGAGCGTAAATTTATTGATGACAAATAACCATTCTGCTGTTCTATAGAGACGATCTCACCCTCTCTATAATAGTTCCCCCATTCATTAGCCCTGATTTGATCCTCCTTATCCAGCGATGTTAGCGAATGATTAATAACCATGATATCTTGTGTGTAGTATTTTAATTCCTGTGCCATTTGCAAGGCTTGCTTGCCCGAACCAATTACGACTGTACGCTTTTGCTGTACTTCATAGCCATCACAATCGGGGCAAATGTAAATGGATTCCCCTAGGCATTCCACCAACCCTGGAATCTCTGGCAAAGGGTCAGTAATTCCCGTGGCAATTAGTAAAGTCTTTGCCATAAAGGTTTCCTTATGTTCTCTTGTGGTCACACAGAAAATATGCTCCTGATTCTGCTCACAAAATGTTGCTTCATCTTGAATAAATGCGGCTCCAAAACGCTTGGCCATTATTTCTCCCTGCGTTCTCAGTTCCATTCCACTGACACCCTCTGGATAACCCAAAATGTTTCGGTATTTACGGGCTAAGGTCGATCTCCCCGATTTTTTATCAATAACTAAAACCTTATGTAAGCTTCGCGAGAGCTGAATTGCTGCTTGTAAACCAGCAATTCCGCCTCCAATCACGATGGTGTCGTAAATCATGAGTCCCTCCTAACGGTTTCTCTATCTAGAGTAACCATTTTAGGCGATTAACATGATTATCTTTCACTAATCTACAGGAATGTAAAGTGTTTTTCCCTCTATTAATGGGGCTTCTGTATTAAGACCATTAAAAGTTGCGATTCGTTTTACTCCATTATTATTTCCATAGTAAGCACGGGAAATCTTATGTAAATTATCTCCTCTTTTAACTTTATACAATTTACTTTTTATTTTTTTTGCAGGTTTTTCCTCACTTACCGTTGTTTCAGGCTTGTTTGAAGCTGGAACTGAAGTTGGGCTAGTTTTCTGCTCAGCGGTAGTTTTATTAGTAGTTGGGGCCGAGGTACTAGTAGGTTTAACGGTAGATTTAGCCGTAGAGGCAACGGTAGCCTCTGTACCTAAACCACCTTTATCCCCTTCCTGCCCAAGGACTGCATTATTCGCTGGTTTCTTATCCTCTAAATGTGGCTGCGGGTTCATTTCAGGCTTTGCAGCATTTGCCGGATCTGTACCCTCCCTATTTAGAGGTTCAGATCCTGTAACGGAAACTCCTGTTCCTGAAGCAATCTCATCTGTCCGCGTCTGGTGCCCACTAAAAATGAACGCCGGTTGTGTCGAATTCATCTCCTTCCAGATGAATAAAACACCTGCCACGACTACTGCTCCTGCTAACGGAACAATGATTTTCCATCCACCTCCACTAGCGAGTGTAGACGAGGCCTTTACTTGCTCCTTAGATCCTTCGTTATCACTCTTTGCTGCTTGTTTTTCTTCGCTTATGCGAGTTGCTTGCTTTTTTTGTGCTTGTTTTTTATTTTTGATCCTCGTTTTTCTAGGAGGTAAGCCAAGCAGGGTATCCTGCTGCTCTGCTATTTGCTTGTCTCCATCTCTACCTTCCATCTTATTTCCTCCCCTTCGTGTTACATATCTTCCTGTGAATGTATCGAGCTTGCCTTATATTTTAAAAATAAAGCAAGGACGAAATTGATAGTAGCATGAACAAACATAACTGTGATCAGACTATTGGTCCAGGTAAAAAGTATGCCTAGTAAATAGCTTGTTAGAAACACCATTCCAATGAGAATAGGTTTTTGTAAATATCGAAAATGAATCGCTGTGAAGAGTATACTTGTCCACACATTACCTATCAACTCATGAATTACACCGCGAAAAAGCCATTCCTCACTAATCCCTACAGCTACACAGAGTAAAAACGTAGTAGGAATCGAAAGAGAACGAAAAATCCGTTCATTCATTCCACCATCATCTATCCAGCTTGGCGGAACTGTTTTTTCTATAATAATATTACTAGCCACAACAAGGACGATCAAAAGAACTGCATAGCCAAGATAAGAAGGGTGCATCGTTAATAGAAGCTGCCAAAATTCTGTTTTCGTATAAAGAAACCATGACCCTAGTAGGGCAATCAAAAGAACGATACCTTGTGTGAGCCACAGATTGAGTAACAGCGTACGGTCATCTAACTGATCTAGCTCATTTTTTCTATTCACAACGAAGCGGAACCTCCTTCGTTTGGCGATTTACGGGGCAACAATCGTTCCAGGGCTTCCGGAAGATTCCAGACTGCTTCACGAGTAATCCGTTCCTGCTTTGCAGACTCATGATAAAGCTCTCTGTTGATTCCGCAGGTTCTACAGCATGACTCTGGTTTGTCTATCATCCTCTCCCCAAAATAAGCTAGCAACGCTTCGCGCAAACAACCAGAGGTCTGAATCCACTCCTGCATAGTCCCTAATTTCGCAAATTTAGAACGCTTTACTAGCTGTATTCGTTGCTTCATCGTACCATGGATGAGCTTGGGGTCATGTGGTTGAATCCAGTAGGTATACCCGTTTTTTCCTAGTTGAACACTATGAACCGCTCCTGCTTCCTGTGCATAGTAAAATAAGAGCCTTGTTACATTCTCGCCAATGCCAATAGCTGCAAAAAGTTCCTCATGTGTGATTTTTTGCTCATACCCCTCTCTGGTGAGAACGTGGGAATCAGCTCGGTAAACTGAGGTACGTAGCAGTCCTAGAAAGGCAACTAATTCTTCGTCTGTTGGATATTCGTTTTGGAAAAGACGGTGGTGAATATGCACATCCTCTTCCTGTACATACAAACAAGCATATCCAGGTTGTTGGTCACGTCCAATCCGTCCAACCTCTTGTGTATAAGCTTCTATGCTTGCAGGAAGATGATAGTGAATAACAAAGCGGATATCTGGCTTATCAATTCCCATTCCAAAAGCGTTCGTAGCAATAATCACGTCTAATTGATTTGCAATAAATTGCTCTTGAATCAAAATCCGCTCCATCGGGTTCATTCCACCATGAAAGCCGCTTACCCGCTGAATCCCGCCTTGCTGGCACAGCACTACGAGTTGTTCTACTGCTTGCCTTGTACTGCAGTATACGATGCCCGGCTTTTGGCACTCACGTAATTGAGCAAGCAATCGTGTGTTTTTGTCTGCCTCATCGCTGGCCGGATATAGATCATAGGCAATGTTAGAACGATTCACACTTAAGCGGATTTGATTATCTACAGCAATGTCAAACAGATCAGCAATTTCTTGCGCCACGTTATGTGTAGCAGTGGCCGTCACAGCTAGCACAGGAGGTTCTCCCAGTGCTTTAATCAAAGACGGCAATTTTAAATAATCTGTACGAAAGTCATGGCCCCACTGCGATATGCAATGAGCCTCGTCAATCGCTACCAAGGACACACCTCTTTTTTGGAGGAGCCGGATAATAGAAGGTTGTTGCAATTTTTCTGGGGAAATATAGACAAGTTTGTATTTCCCCGCTTCCAGCTCATCTATGACCAAGCGAATTTCATCACGATCCAAGGAACTATTTATGTAGGTCGCTAGCCGATGTCCGTTTTTTAACAACTGCTGAACCTGATCGACCATTAAGGAAATTAGCGGGGATACTACAAGTGTGATACCAGGTAGCACATATGCCGGCACCTGATACGTAAGTGATTTCCCACCACCTGTAGACATGATACCAAGCACATTTTCCCCTTTTAAGATTCGACTAATAATCTCCTCTTGTCCAGTGCGAAACGCGGCATGACCAAAGTACCGTTGTAAGATAAGACGAATGTTTTTCATATTTGTTTCCATGCTGACGCTCCTCTAATGGCCAAAGCCAATCGGATTTGCAAATAACTATAATCATGGCCCAATTCATCCTTTAACAGTCGCAGTCGCTTTGTCTGTAGGCGATCGCTTGCTTCATGTACGAATTGAATCTGCTGATCGCTCACAAAACGACCATACTTACAAGGCAGCCCCTTTAAAGCAGCTTCAATCAGATGATCCTCTACGGTATTTAATTTAATCGTACGCCTAGAAGCAATCTCCTCAAGCGTCATATCTTTTTGAAGCATGTTATATGTTTCCCAAGCACTTATACTGATTGGCGGCTTTTGTGCTGGTTGAAGCAGGCATAGTTTTTGTAATAAGGGGAATCGGCCTGATTTGTTCTCCTTTACCTCAGAATAAAAGCTACTCCAAATCGACAACAGCTTTACCTCCGTAAGTAGAAATGATTCACGAAATTGGTAGGCAATTTGCCGAGCTGTGAGGCCTACCTGTGAAGCTCCCGTCCACTGCAAAAAAAACTGCTGCTGTAGCGTAGGCTCAAGCATATCCATAAACAGATAGAGCTCGTCTACCAATCCATTAAGCCATGCCGCTCGCTCATCCGGCTCTGCCAGCAGTTGCTTGATTCTACGTTGAATCTCTTTGTTTTGCACAATCGGTGAAAAGTGAGAGTTGTCATGTAGTAGCTGTGATATAGTTTGAACCATGAGCAAAGCTTGTAAGCGAAATAACATTGCCTGCTCTGTTATCGACATCCCATTAATTCCAGATAACCACCGCTCCAATTGATAGGTTTTATTTTGTTCACAAAGTTGTTGATTCCCCAAATGAGTTAGCTCAAAGCTTGATATACCATCCTTTTGCACTGTATTAGTATTTGAGACCCACTTTTTTTCCATGAGGTTTTGGATGATTTGCTCCCACAGCCCTCTTGAAATCCAAGGGAAGAGCCGATAATAGGAGTGGAGGTTAAAATTATTCACATCCTGCCATACTTGATTAGCTTTACGTCCTTTTACCATGTAGTAGAGAGATTGAGGAGTACGTTCCCCTTGCAACACAGCTAGACCTTTCAATACGAGAGCTTCAAAAAATCGGAAATCTTGTTCCTCCATGGATCAAAGTTTCTCCTTCACGTTTGATTAATTTATTTATTTTATCATGAAAGCAGTGACAAAAATTGATTGTACTGTTTTTGCTTTAGACGGAGGGATTACCTATGACAAAGCGTTTGTCCAAGCACGAGTATATTGTTACATACATGATTATTTTATCATTAACATGTTTGGTTGTCGGATTTTTTTGGGGAGCAAACGTAGTTCAATCTAAAATGGATGAGCAACTAACTCAGCTCCAGCAATTAACGCACCAAACACATAATCAGGAAAAACTCATTCGTGAAAAGAAACTATACCCCGAGCAAGATTTCACCCATTATTACTACAGCTTTTATGAACCACTCAGCACTTTTCAAACCGACTATTTTTATTATGTAGCCAACTTACAGGGAAAAACATTGGAAGAACAAAAAGGAGTTCATAGCCAACTCAAACAAGTCGTACAGACTAAAATCGAACAGCTAGAAAAAGTATATATCAGTGAACGTTCTCCTTTGTTGGTTGCGTCTAGAAATCAATTTCTTGGAAGCCTACATACCTTACATAATAGTTTAACGAAAGCCATGGCAGATACGAAAGGCAGTCACTACTCCTCCGAAGACATCGCAGCCCTGCGTCATGCCAAAGACTTTCAATCAGAATATTTACAAGCTCAAACAAAATTTTATCATGCAATTGCTATGTGGGAACAAATCTATGTACTACAACACCCTATCGGTGATGTCGATATTACCTCGCTGACATTTGCAGCATGGGATACACTACCTTTTCATTATCGCAATTACATATCTGCACGATATATGGAGAATATTAGAAGCATACCTCAATTCTTCCCTCAGGATTTGACGGCTTCTATCGATGCGCGTATAAAAAATAAAGAGACAGTGAAATTAGGCTGGCAAAACATCCCGTTTGGTGTTAATGTATTGATTGCAAGCAATGGGGTACATGCTGGAGATTTTGTACAATTAAACAAAAAGATCTACCCTGCTCTCTCCTTGCCTGAAGTGCCGATTTATCATAAATAAATCGTGTTCTAGGTACATATTTGGACGCGATTCATTCTTGTAATCGGCATAAAGTAATTATACAATAATTGTGTAAGCTGGACGTACTATCAAGGGGCAGGAGGTGAAACCATAATGACTACATGGGTAGATAAAGATACCTGTATTGCGTGTGGGGCCTGTGGCGCCACAGCTCCTGATGTATTTGATTACGACGATGAAGGTTTGGCGTTCAACACGATTGACGACAATACAAACACTGCTGAGATCCCTGAGATCCTGCACGATGATGTTCGTGATGCAGCAGACGGTTGCCCAACTGACTCTATTAAAATCGACGGATAATCGATTGCAATCAAATAAGGAAGACCAAAACCACTTACTCTGCTTTAGCAGTGTGAGTGGTTTTTCTTCTGTCCAAACCTTGTTTTATCTCAATAAAAATTTACTTTTTTTAAGCAAACCTTGCTTGCTAAAATCCGAATATTTATCTATAACATTCTCATTTTTAACTCTATCATCCTCGGTTGAACAATCTCTCATTTTTTATTACTTTCTACCATTTGTCTCTCGTTTTCTACTCATTACTCGTTTTTTCTTCATCTCACAAAAACCGTACATTCACCTGTTTTTACAACACAATTATGTATATACTTCACTTATTTACGAACAACAGCGACAGTACATAAAATCAATGTTCTTTCTTTTTCAATTTTTCTTCTTGACGCTACTGTTGTACGGTGATAAAGTAAGTTCTAACTTTAACAGCTACATACAAAACAACTTTGACGAAGAGATGCTTTTACAGGAAATCCTCAGAGAGCCGGTGGGTGCTGCGAACCGGTGATTCCTTTAAGAGATGAGCACTTCCGAGTTGGCAAACCAAGCCCGCTTGCGGTCGTAGGTTTGAACGGATGATCCGTTATCTCTCAGGTCTTGTTACCTGGTAAGGTTCTTTTTTGCGAAAAGAAGAACAAATGAGGGTGGTACCGCGAATATAACTTCTCGCCCCTCACTACATCATGTGATTTGTAGTGGGGAGGCTGAGAAGTTTTTTTATATGCTCAAAAGACAAAATGTCTACAAGTAAGGAAGCCATAGAGATATATTTAGGAGGATGAGAATCATGTTTAAAGAGAAAATCACATTACGTATACCTGGCCCTACCCCAATCCCACCTCGTGTGCAGCAAGCAATGAACCGTCCCATGATCGGTCATCGCAGTGGTCAATTTTCTCAAATGCTTTCTGACGTAGCTGAGAAAATAAAACCGGCTTTCGGTACCACTCAGCAAGTGTATGTCATTGCCGGAAGCGGTACAAGCGCTTTGGAAATGAGCGTAGTTAATACTTTGCAAGCCGGGGATGAAGCAATCGTCACGATTAGCGGAGCTTTTGGCGAACGATTCGCAAAAATCTGCGAACGGTATCAAATCAAAGTTCACCGTTTAGAGGTTGCTTGGGGAGAAGCAATTACGCCTGAACTCTTGCAAGATTTTCTCGTACAGCATCCGATGGCAAAAGCTGTATTTGCTACCTATTGTGAAACATCCTCTGGTGTGTTAAATCCAATACCTGAATTATCGAGGGTCGTCAAAAAGCATAGCAACGCTTTATTTATTGTTGATGCGGTTAGTTGCTTAGGAGCTGTGCCTTGCGAAATGGATGAATGGGGTCTGGATATTGTTGTAACAGGTTCACAAAAAGCCTTTATGCTGCCTACTGGACTTGCTTTTATTGCCGTTAGCCAACAGGCATGGAAACGTATTGAACAAATCACTCCTCAAGCCTTCTATCTTGATCTTAAGGCATATCGAAAAAGTATGGCAGATCAGACAACGCCTTATACCCCTGCCGTATCCCTTGTGTTTGGATTAGAGGAAGTAGTAGCAATGCTCGATGAAGAAGGTCTTCCTCAGGTATTCGCTCGCCATGAGCTTATGAAAAATATGACACGAGCTGCCATGAGAGCATTAGGATTACCGTTAATGACAGAGGATGAATACGCCTCTCCTACTGTTACATCCGTAGATCCTGGCGATTTATTTGATGCTGAGGAGCTACGTAAAATATTGCGCACCAAATATAATGTGGTCATTGCTGGTGGACAGCAGCATTTAAAAGGAAGAATTTTCCGGATTGGTCATATGGGCTATTGTGATCCGCAGGACGTATTGACTGTCATTTCACTCATTGAAGTCTCTTTGCAGCAGATTGGTTACGAAATAACATTAGGTGCCGGTGTACGTGCGGCTCAGGAGGTATTGATTCAGCATGGATAGATTTCGCGTATTAATAAGTGATCCCTTAAGTGAACAAGGTATTCAGCAACTGCTAGACGCTCAGGATGTGATCGTTGAACAAAAAACAGCTCTATCTCCTGATGAGTTACTTGAAATCATTGAACAATATGATGCTTTATTGGTTCGGAGTCAAACACAGGTGACTGCTGAAGTAATACATGCAGCGAAGAAACTAAAGGTAATTGGTCGTGCCGGTGTTGGTGTCGACAATATTGATATTAATACAGCCACGGCAGCAGGTATTGTAGTTATCAATGCTCCAGATGGTAATACCATTTCCACGGCTGAGCACTCCTTTGCAATGCTTATGGCTGTCGCTCGCAACATTCCTCAGGCACATAAAAAATTGGTTGATGGAGCATGGGACCGTAAAAGCTTTCAGGGTGTAGAGCTTCACAATAAAACCTTAGGAATTATTGGAATGGGCCGAATTGGTTCTGAAGTAGCGAAGCGAGCAAAAGCCTTTCAGATGAACGTAATTGGTTACGATCCTTATTTGACAGACGAACGCGCTCAAAAGCTTGGTGTAACAAACGGCACTGTAGATGATATTGTTACACAGGCGGACTTTATCACCGTGCATACTCCATTAATGAAAGAGACCAAGCATCTGTTAAATGCCAAGCAGTTCGCTAAAATGAAACCAACCACTCGGGTGATTAATTGTGCGCGTGGCGGAATCATTGATGAAAAGGCTTTGTTGCATGCATTAGATAATGGATTAATTGCTGCAGCCGCACTTGATGTATATGAAGAAGAGCCACCGGTTAATAATCCATTGATAGGTCATCCACGAGTTGTTACAACTCCTCACCTAGGGGCATCTACTGTGGAAGCCCAAGAAAATGTTGCGATTGATGTATCTGAAGAGTTACTCAAGGCATTACGTAATCAAACTTTCAAAAATGCAGTAAATTTACCTACTGTAGACGCTCATCTAATGGAACGAGTACAGCCTTTCTTCTCCCTATCTGAAAAATTGGGACAATTCTTAGCTCAACTAACAATCGGTGCATTACAAGAAGTGAAAATTACGTATAGCGGCGAATTATCTGAGATGAGCACCTCTCCATTAACTCGCACGATTTTAAAAGGCTTATTAGCATATCGACTAGGTGCCGAAGTTAACTACATTAATGCACCCTACCTAGCAAAAATGCGGGATATCTCTGTAACGGAAGAAAAGTCAACAATATCCCGTGGTTTTACCAATTTAATTACTGTGACACTTCGCTCCAATCTAGAGACAAGAACGATTGCTGGTACGCGCTTAAATGGCTTTGGTGATCGAATTGTCAAAATTGATCAATCCACCATTGATGTACAGCCTCAAGGCTACCTCCTATACGTTCAGCACCATGACCGCCCAGGTGTTATTGGATATGTTGGCAGCGTGCTTGGACAAAATGGTGTCAATATTGCCACCATGCAGGTCGGTCGCAAGGATGTAGGCGGAGATGCCATTATGATGCTAACCGTTGATAAACCGCTTAGCACTGAACTCTTGGATGAACTAGGTCAATCCCTTGAAATCTCTAGCGTAACGCAAATTGAGTTATAACAATATAAGAATCTAGGTAAAGTATAGATGAACCTGTAAACAGCCAAACTGGTAGAGATTCTGCCTTTTTGGCTGTTTTCTCCCAAAATATATTTTAGGTATATACAATAAAGCTAGGAGGAAATCAGAATGGGCAGCCAGGCCTATCTTGCGCTTACGTTCTTTCTTTTCACGTACGCATGTATCATCAGTGAGAAAATTCATCGAACCATTATTGCAATGGTTGGTGCTGTCCTGCTGGTTATAACAGGCATCGTCAGCCAGGAGCATGCGCTTCATTACATTGACTTTAATACGCTTGGGCTGTTGATTGGCATGATGATCTTAGTGGCAATCACTTCTCAAACTGGCCTTTTTAAGTATATGGCCATTAAAGCTGCTAAATTAGCGAAGGGCAGACCCGCCGCGATTCTTATCTATCTTAGCTTGATTACAGCGGTGGCTTCTGCTTTTTTAGACAACGTAACCACTGTCTTGCTGATTGTGCCCATTACTTTTAGTATCGCTCATTCCCTTAGAGTAAACCCCATTCCCTATCTGATAAGTGAAATATTAGCCGCTAATATTGGAGGCACCGCAACATTAATTGGTGACCCGCCCAATATTATGATAGGTAGTGCTGTCCCCAAGCTAGACTTCATGGCTTTTCTAACAAATCTGGCTCCGATCGTCATCCTCATTATGCTCGTAACACTTACTTTATTGTATTTCATTTTTCGTAAGCAATTAGTGACAACACCAGACCTGCAAGACAAAATTATGGAACTAAATGAAAAAGAAGAACTGACCGATATCCGTTTACTAGTAAAATCCCTTATTGTGCTAGGTCTGACCATTACAGGCTTTGTTATTCATAATCTACTAGGATTGGAAACGGCTACTATCGCTTTAACAGGTGCATTTTTCTTATTATTGATAACGGGAGAAAATTATTTAGAGGATGCCTTGTTACAGATAGAATGGACAACCCTGTTTTTCTTTGTAGGCCTCTTTATTTTGGTTGGTGGATTAGTAGAAACAGGAGTAATTGATTTACTGGCGAAGAGAGTCATGTCACTAACAGGTGGAGAGGCTATGAGCTCAGCTTTTCTTATTCTTTGGTTAAGTGCGATAGCATCAGCCTTCGTCGATAATATTCCATTTGTAGCGACGATGATACCCTTGATTAAAGGCTTGGGCCATTTGGGTATAGAAAATATAGAACCTCTTTGGTGGAGTTTATCACTTGGAGCTTGTCTAGGTGGAAATGGAACAGTAATCGGCGCTAGTGCTAACGTCATTGTGATTGGATTGGCCATGAAGGATGGTTATCGCATTAGCTTTCTAGGCTTCATGAAGATCGCTTTCCCACTCATGCTTCTTTCCATCTTGATGTCTAATCTTTATCTGTATTTGGTTTATTTCATGTAAAAAGGAGGAAAAATCATGGTTGCGTATACGTTTAATGAAACAGCCATCCACATTGAAGAAACACCTAACGAGAAGGATGTTACCTTCCGTGTAGAAATAAAATCAGAGGCAATGCGGGATCGTATCAAAGAATTGCGTACCTATCTAAACAACGATAAAGATTATACAGACGCATTATTTTATACCGATCAGCAAGGAGTCTTTGAAATTATCGTTCGAAATGATTACTATTTGAAATTTTTAACGGAAGCCTTCCGTTTTCATTGTCTAGAATCGCTACGTTGGAACGAATAATAGAAGTGAAAAAATCGTACTCCGTAGTAAAAAGCCAAGTGCTTAGGAAGATACACCTATTGCCTTGGCTTTTTTGCAATTTATCAACCAAACCAATATGAACACTTGGTTTTTAAGCTAGGTATCTGATATTTCTCTGCTCGTTACGTTTTTGCTTTACGCTTTCTGGCTATCATACTTGACTCAGAACTACTATCTTCTTTCTTTGTGGTCCCTGTTTTTGCTGGTTTAATAGCAAACAAGGAAAGAATTACGGCCACTAAACAGATTCCCGCTACCATCAGAAATAATACACGATGCGAAAATGCAATCAAATAGGCAAATAAAGGCGGCCCTATGGCAACTCCAACAAACCGTGCACTATTGTACAATGCTGTAATGGTTCCTCTCTCTGTTTTTTCAAAGCGTTCCGTCAACAGAGCATCTAAACTTGGAAGTGTCGCTCCTATCCCTGCCCCACCGGCACATAAAAGAATCAGGAACAGATATATGCTCGGCTGGCTAAGGCTAATCCAAACCATACTGACAAAAAGGACCAACATTCCCGAAGTGGACAACCATTTCATTAACAGCTTATTTTCACCAATTACCTTCCCTGTCACATAGGATACGAAACACAGGGAAGCTAATGGTATGGCTAGCACAAGCCCTTTTTTTATGCCTTCCCACTTATACTGATCCTCTAGCACCGACGATAAATGAAAAAGCACGCCAAATAATACAAGCATGGAGATACATCCGATCGCAAATACCGCATACAGCCAACGCCCCTCTGCATGAAAAATAGCCCGAATGGACTTTTTATATTCTCCGAAGCTTTTTGGTTTTTGTTTCTCTCTTGGCGCTTTCACAAAACAGGCTACTAATAAAAGAGAAAGTAGGCAAAAGACAGGGGTTGCAAAAAAAGGTAAAAACCAGATCAACGAAGCCAACCAAGCACCTAATACGGGAGATAATACTTTACCAAAGGTATTGGATGTTTCAATGATACCTAGACCAGTGCTAACCTCCTTGTCATTTCGGTACATGTCCCCAATTAGTGGCATAACAATAGGAAACGCTCCAGCTGCTCCTACACCCTGTAAGGTACGACCGACTAGAATCATCATATAAGGATTAGCCATTTTCCACGCAACCCAGCCTGAAAGAAGTCCTCCTAAGCCAGCAATCAACAAACTCGGTATGATTATTGTTTTTCTCCCCATACGATCTGATAAAAAACCGGCTAGCGGTATAAGTAGAATGGCTACCACAGAATACGTAGTAATAAGCATACTTGACTGCAAAGAGGAAATCCCAAGTTTCTTTTCCATTATGGTCAAAACCGGAATAAGCATAGAATTACCCAGTGTCATAACTAGAGGAATTGATGCTACAGAAATAAGGTCCCAAGTTTTTTTATCTTCCATATTGATTAGCCAATGACCTTTCCAAAAGTAAAAATGGAGATGATGGGCATGTGGGTTTCCTCCCTAAGCACATACTTTTTTTTACTATTCCTCTTATTTGTTTCGTTATTAGAGGAAAATGTCTCCAATTTATCGTCTATGATAAAAAGAAAAAAGCATATGAATACAACCGTGGTTGCTCACATGCTCTTTCTCAATCCAATTTCGATTAAAACTCGATTGTTGCAATCTCGCTTACATCACGCAAAATAAATTCTGCATTTGCTTTTTCAAATTTCTCCCGTGCTTCCTCTCCTGTTAGCCCTGTTAAAGTAGCTGCAAACTGACAACCAATTGATCTAGCTGCCATTAAGTCAGCAACAG
Source organism: Brevibacillus sp. 7WMA2 (assembly GCF_010748895.1). Classification (NCBI taxonomy): domain Bacteria; kingdom Bacillati; phylum Bacillota; class Bacilli; order Caryophanales; family Paenibacillaceae; genus Brevibacillus; species Brevibacillus sp. 7WMA2. The sequence continues at coordinate 509,908 of NZ_CP048799.1, read as the reverse complement.
AATCTCCAACAACTAGCAAATTCTTACGTTCTTCCTCTGTTAGCTGGCAGGAAAGCGCGGCGGAAACACCTTTTCCTCTAGTCAAGTAACCTTGAAAGTAACAGTATGGATGAGGCTTAGAGAGCGGGGCGGTTTCTGGGAATTGCTGTTCAGCTTCCAATACATGCGAGGCTGTTACAATACAATCCGGGTCAAAAAACTCTAAAATACCAAGCTCTTTTAGTGGAACATACGTTTCGATTGAAGGACGTCCTGTACCTACTCCTAAACGATACCCACGATCACGTAAGCCTTGTAGCACTTCTCTCATAACGGCTGGTTCAATGATCGGAATTTCGTCTGACAAAAATCCTCTTTTCCCTTCCTGATAAGCCGCTCTGTCTATGGAATCAGCAATCAGTCCGTCGCCCAAATACCATTCTTGGAATGTCTCCTGACATAGCTCCCACAGCGTGCTAGTACGCGCAAAAATGTTCGTGGTTATTCCACATTTTTCATAAGCAATTTGGTTGAGATAGAGTAGCATTTCACTCTTCTCTACATTCCCTTTTGCAAAATCCGAAACAAAAGCCGCATAGTCAGGTGCAAAGGAAAGTTTTGCTTCTTTCAGCAAAGCTTGAATTTTTTTAATCTCTGCTCGCCCAATCTGATTCGTTAACAGCTCACGAACTTCTTCTTGCTTCGTTTCTTGTAATTTTGCAACAAGGCAAATAAGATGATACGCAACAACTAAGTACACCATATCCCAGTTAGAGTTAATACCTTGAGCTTTCAGAAAGGTCAGCACTTGGTCATTTGCAAAAATCTCGGTTCGGACACGTCTAATCACCTTTTCCTCAGGTGTCGGTGTGAAATCCTGTCCTTCTATTCCGATATATTTTTCGCTAAATAGCATTTCCCAAATGGTCAGAGAAGAGGCGTCAAAATATCTCTCTTCGCTTAAAAATACACCATCCACATCAAATAAAATCGTTTTGTTCATCCCCAAAAAACACTCCATTCTCTCATCCATCTTACTCTCTATCTATGTGATGACTGGTATTGTAATGGTAAAGGTTGTTCCTTCCTTCATCTTACTTTGGACAGAAATTTTTCCGTTATGGGCTGCTACGATATTTTTTGCAATTGCTAAACCTAATCCAGTTCCAGCTCGACCACGCGTTCGAGCTTTATCTGCTTTGTAAAAACGCTCAAAAACAAATGGCAAATCCTCTTGCGGAATTCCACTGCCTGTGTCGATTACCTCAATGGTTATTTTTCCTGCATCCTCATTCTTTATACGAACAGTAATAAGTCCACCGTCAGGAATATGACGAATAGCATTGTCAATTAAATTAGTCAGTACCTGCTCCATTTTGTCCGGATCAATGGAAATCGCGTCATAATCCGTTTGCCTATCAAGCTGGATTTCGATATTACGTTCTGCCGCTCTGTTGGCAAATTTGCGTAACACACGTTCGAAGTAAGGAAGAAGCTCTGTTACTTCTTCATGGAGCTCCACATGCCCTGCTTCCATACGAGCCAAGCTTAGTAATTCATTTACTAGCTTCGTCATCCTAACTGATTCATCATAAATGATTTTAGCTAGCTCCTTATGTTCCTCTGGAGTGGAAGCAATGCCATCTACAATGGCTTCACTGTAGCCCTGTAGCATAGACAGAGGTGTTCTTAATTCATGCGAAATATTTGCAACAAAGTCTTGGCGTAATTTGTCCAGTTTCCGCTCTTTAGTCATGTCCCGCAGTACAGCGACAGCCCCTCGAACTTGATTGTGATCGTATAGCGGTACCATCACAACAGACCAGAAACGCCCTTGTGCTTCAAAATCTTCCATTACTTCTTGTTCTGATAGCAACATTTTTTGATACAATTCCTGAATCGGTAAAGGACGCCCTTGATTTTCATACGCCCAGTCCCGAGTAAAATCTTCTGCCTGAGGATTTGTTAATACGACACGCCCTTTTTGATCCAGCATGATAACGCCATCAATCATACTACGTAAAACAGTTGCCATTTGCTCCTTCTCATGCGACAGAGCATTTACTACATTACGCAGTTTCAGTGTCATAACATTAAAGGCAGCAGCTAGCTCACCGATTTCATCCGTAGATCGAAGCGGTATTTCCGTATTAAATTCTCCTTCAGCGATGCGTTGAGCAGATTGCTTAATCTGACGCAATGGTGAGGTAATACGCGAAGATAGAAAGAACGCGAATACCGTTGTTAAAATAAATCCAATGACACCTACAACAAAAATAAGTTGTCTAATCTCGAGATAAGTACCATTCACTTCTTGGATGGCTTGATATAAAATAAGTGCCGATTTTTGTTTCCCATCAAAGGAAAAAGGAATAGCCATAGCCAGAAACTGCGTGTGTTCAAGACTGTCTGAAGCTTTATCTCCAAAAATCAAACGATTAGGGCCAACCTGCTTTCCTGCAAAAGCATCGTCTATAGGAAATCCCCCGCTGTTTAACAGCTTATCCAGCGTAAGGGACGGTTGCTTTTCATCCGTCGCTTCATGAGCAAGAACGCGTTTTTGCTCATCCACTACCAGTAGACCTGTATGGTATACTGTCAAGATTTTGGAAGCCATCTTCAGCATTTCTTTTTGATCACGCACAGTTTCCAGATCGGCAGCAACTTTTGTTCCAAGAAGAGCTAAATCAGCCGACTGCTTTTTCAGATAATAACTGCCAAAGGACTGAACTAGCAGGAGGCTGAAAATCGTAAGTACCACCGCGAATAACGCTATGATTGTCATCCAAAGCTTTCCGACAACACTTCGCAGTATATTATCCACTTATTTTGGCACCTCGAGTTTATACCCTACGCCCCAAACGGTTGAAATCATTTGAGCAGCGTCAGGAGATACTTTGTTTAGCTTTTCTCTCAGACGTTTGATATGCGTATCCACGGTCCGCAAATCCCCGAAAAAATCATAGTGCCAAACATCTTTTAGTAATTCTTCTCGCGTAAATACTTTATCTGGAGATAATGCTAAATAATGCAATAACTCATACTCTTTTGGAGTTAGATTTACCTCAACACCATTTGCGGTGACCTTATGAGCATCATGATCAATTGTTAACTCTGGAAAAACCAGAATGGAATGACTGGATACCGTATCTGTTTTTAAATAAGCAGTAGCAGAAGAACGACGCAAAATCGCTTTCACACGGAAAACAACCTCACGCGGACTAAACGGCTTTACTACATAATCATCTGCGCCAGCCTCGAAACCATTCACACGATTCGTTTCTTCTCCTTTAGCCGTCAACATGATGATTGGCGTCGCTTTTTGCTCACGAATTCTTGTACAAACTTCGATTCCATCCATACCAGGCAGCATCAGATCGAGCAAGATAATATCGTAATCTTGATTTAAAGCCTTATCCAAGGCTTCTTCTCCATGCTCTGCCTCATCAATATAGTAATTCTCTCTCTCCAAATACATCTTTAGAAGGCGACGGATTCTTTCTTCGTCGTCTACGATGAGGATTCTTTCTTTCTCCACCCAGATCACCTCTGCTACAACATTGAAATTAATTGTTAAAATGAGTACAACCTACTTATCTAAAATAGCCTATACATCTTGATAGTACAAGTAAAAAGCTGGCGTACAACCAGCTTTTTTAACTTGTTAGCAAATTTTTAGAGTTAAGCACCTGCATAAGAGTGCAAGCCTACGATCACCAAATTTACTACAACCAGTGTTACTAATATAATAACAAACCCTAGTACTGCCATCCAAGCAGATTTTTCTCCAATCCATCCCTTCGATAGACGAAGGTGCAAATAGACACTGTAAAACAGCCATACAATCAATGCCCATGTCTCTTTCGGGTCCCAGCCCCAGAAGCGACCCCATGCTTCATTTGCCCAGATCATGGCGAAAACAAGCGCTCCTAAAGTGAAAATGGGATATCCAATAGCAATGGCACGGTAGCTGATCTCATCAATGAGCTCTGGATCAATGTCTTCTAAAGCTGGTTGGATCGCTGCTGCAATCCGTTTACGTAAAATCAATCGAAGCAATCCATAAAACACAACTCCTGACAGCACAGACCAGATCATCGTATTAAATTTACGAGCCGCATCCTTCCCATGCATAAAGGTGGGCGCTTCAAATAATGGCTTGATTGGACCTTCTTTGATGATTTTATACTCTTGTGGTGCCACAATTGCCGGCAATTTATACTCAACCTGCTGCATATTTTTAACAATAGCCGGATTATTTTCGTCATAAACCGGAAATTCAAAGGATGTTCTTAGGCTTGGTGAGGAAAAGGATGCCGAGACAACAATAAATCCAACCATCATTAAAACAACACTAATGGAAAACTCTAGCCAAAAGGTACTTGCTGACTTTTTGATTTGTGGAATGGTGCGAATTAAGTACATGAGCCCCGCAGCAAAGCCAACCGCCAAAATTCCTTCCCCAAGTGCTGCAGTCGTTACATGAATCTTTAACCAGTAGCTTTGTAACGGTGGAATAAGTGGCGTGATCTCCTTAGGGAATACACTTGCATAAGCGAGCATAATAGCTGCTAGCGGCATTGCGAAGGCACCAAGTACGCCTAATTTGTAGATGTAATAAAGCAGTAAGAATGCGGCTACAATACATATTGACAAAAAGGAGATAAATTCAAACATATTACTGGTAGGAATACGTCCAGACACGATCCATCTTATGATAAACTGTCCCAAATGGCCTAAAAACCCGATTACAGTGATTCCCACGCCAATCTTTGCATATCGTGCCTGGTGCGCCTTTGCATCCCTGTTAGACCAACGTTTTCCCGTGATTGCTACTGCAAATACGATCGTAGCGATCAAATACAACACAAAGGCCATCAATAATAGATTGCTACTTACCTGTATCAATCGTGAGAACCCCTTTCTTTACGCTTTCTTCTTCGATTTTTGTTTATCTTGTTCAAGAATGAGTTCCAATGGTAACTCTAATTGTTTCACTAGGTTCTTAGCTTCTTGTTGTAAACCAAACCAGTTTTTATTGGTGTGACCGGCTAGATACAGCTCATTATTTGTAACATGGACCCAAATACGGCGATGTTGCCAATAGAAGCCCATGACTAATCCAATCATCGTAATAAAAGCCCCACTGTAGATTAACGGAATCATCGTATCTTTACGCACCAATAGGCCGCTTGAATCAATGATATCAGGCTTATGTACCTCTAAAATGAAGCGAGGCGATTTTGTATTTTCAATAAAACCACCAGCTACGTATGCTAATCGTTCACTTTCATTTGTTTTGGAATCAATAATTTCCAAGGCAACCATCGGATTATTTGGTAAAGTCGTTTTGGTCGTTGGTAATCCATCTTTGCCCAACTCAAAATCTGGGAAATAATCCATGACACGAACAACGTAATGATTGCCTACCTTTTGTTCCTTTTTCGGCTCATACAAATCAATTTTGAACGAACCTATTCTTTTTTCTTTTTCTTTGGCATCATATAAGTCAAAATTAAGAGCGCCCAGCATTTGTTCTCGGCGATCCAATTGATATAAAAGGATACCCTCGTAAGTCATTGGATGATTAACAGTAATCGATCCTCTCTTGACCTCCACCAATTTGGGCTTGGCTCCTGCTAGCCCATCATTTTCATTTTTGTATAAAACGGCATCAGTCTGGTAATTCTTCGCGATTACTTGCCCTTCTTGCAAAGGAAGATCTTCAGCAAATTCATCCTTTGTATAATATTCAGTCTTATAATCTAAATTCTCAATATAGAACTCTGTTCCCGGCACTTTTACGGTTTGCCCTTCACGCACCCAAATCGTTTCCTCTAAAAAGAATTGTGGGACGCCACGCAGTAAAACACCTAACAAGAAAATAATCAGTCCAATATGATTCACATAAGGACCCCATCTGCTAAACCTTGCTTTTTCTCCCAGTAGGGAATTACCTTCCCGGTAAACGCGATAGCCTTTTTTCTTATACCAGCCCTGGACTTGTTCAAGCTTCTCTTCAACGGAAAGTCCCTCAGGCAATACCGTATCAGCATGTAATTTCTGCCCTTTATAAAACGATAGGTGCTGATTCAAACGTGGTTTATTCAAAGCTTTGTACAGTGGAATTACCCGGTCTAAGCTACAAATAACCAATGATATTCCGATCATTACCAGTAAGCTAACAAACCACCAGGACCCATACATCTCATGAAAACCTAAGGCGTAATATACCTTGCCAAAAAAACCGTATGTTTGCTCGTAAAACAAAGCTTTGCTTGGTTCATCCAGCAACGGGACTGGTACGTATTCCAACTGCGGTAGGATCGTCCCAATTCCTGCCATTACTAAGGTAATGATTATTATGATGATTGCGATTTTTACAGACGAAAAGAAATTCCAGACTTTGTCCACCACCGTGGTGGAATAAGTCTGGGAACGACGCGCTGTTCCTTCATAACGCATATCAGGAAACGCTTTCTTTTCATCTAACTCTTTAACAGAATGCAAAAGAGGTATACCGCAGGATTCACACAAAAGCGTCCCCACCGGGTTGGTGTGTCCGCACTCACATTTTCTCTGATCCATGTTCGTGTCCTCGCTTACGGTTTAATTTGTCTTCACAGGTCTAATCTTTTCTAGCGCGGAATTTATTCTTTTTTCATCCATTTGTCCAATGATGATTTCTTGAACGATGCCATCCTGATCAATATAAAACGTACTAGGCATTTTTCCGATGTTATATGCTTTTGTTACTTCTTTTTGCTTATCCATCAAAATAGGAAACGTGGTATTTACCTGACGGACAAATTGCTCAGCAGATACCTCCGACTCTCCCACGTTGACCCCTACGATGACAATGTTTTGATCCTTATTGGCAAGCCATGCTTTTTCTAAGTCGGGCATTTCATTTCTACAGGGTTCACACCAAGAGCCCCAGAAATTAAGGATGACTCCCTTCCCTTTTAGATCAGCCAATGTCATCGTTTCACCCTCTAAGCTTTGCAAACTGAAATTAGGCGCTTTATCTCCTTTTTTAATTTCATTTGGCTTAGCAAAGCTTGTGTACAAAGCAAAAACGAGAGCAACTAACAAAACTCCCAAAATAGCAACTCGCATTGATGTTCTTTTTTGTTTATTCACATTTGTTCACCTGACTTTGTTCAGAATCATTCCAATTATTACTCATTCCTTCTTTATTATAGCTTGCCGCTATTTTAAACGAGTTGGATATTTTGAACAACTTTTGAACGATGTGCTATTTATCACAAACGTTTGTTCGGTTTCTTTTGAACTTTTTTTAACTCACTCCGCAATCGTTCTACTTCTTCCTTTTTTAATAACCGATATGTACCAAGGCCAAGATTGCCTAGCGTAAGAAAGCTAACCTGAATTCGTTGCAGGGTAATTACGGGATGTCCAATTGCTTGACACATTCTGCGCACTTGACGATTGCGGCCTTCATGAATGGTCAGCTCAATTAAGGTGCGATTTTTCTTGACATCTCGCTCCAAAATTCTAGCTTTTCCAGGAGAGGTCATTCCGTCCTCTAGTTTAATCCCCTTAGCTAGTCGAGAGACACTTTCCGATGTAGGCATCCCTTTGACCCAAGCCCGATATACCTTATCCATCTCAAATGACGGATGAGCCAAACGATTAGCCAATTCCCCGTCGTTTGTCATAATTAAGAGACCCGATGTATCAAAATCTAAACGGCCCACTGGATAGACCCTCTGTGGAATTTGTTTAACCAGATCACGAACGGTTTTACGTCCTTCAGGATCACTCATGCTTGTAATGACTCCTGTAGGTTTGTTAAGTAAGAGATATACATGTTCTTCTTGTGCAATGGACTTATTATCAACCAGAATTTGATCTACAGAGGCATTTACCTTGGTACCCAGCTCGGTTATCACTTGTCCGTTTACTTTTACTCTACCTTGCTTAATCAGTTCTTCACAGCTGCGACGCGAGGCGACACCCGCTTGTGCCAGCACCTTCTGCAAGCGTTCTTCCATATAGACCACCCCTCACACATTCTACCTATTTCCAGCAGGTTGGACAAGAGCACGGTTGACAAAGATTGCAAATTACTCGTACACGAGCAGTTTTTTTAGGAAAAAACACAATGAATCCCCCACTGCTAGTATGATTATTAGTCTTGTCATATGGGGTTAAAAAATATGTTGTTGGTTGTCTATAAAGATTGCACAGAACAAACCAATGAAAAAAGCTTGTATCACAGTTTACCAGCAACCACTGACACAAGCTTTAAAACATTCAGATAAAGATGAAGGCGCACGCTCATGCGAGAAGGAGTAGCCATTTTAGGAAAAAATATAGGAAACAACCACTAGAGAAGCAACTACACCAATCAAATCTGACCATAGGCCTACCTTTAATGCGTACAAGCCATTTTTGATCCCCACTGCCCCGAAGTACACGGTCAGCACATAAAAGGTTGTATCAGTGCTTCCCTGCATCGTAGAAGCAAGTCTACCAATCATTGAATCTGGTCCAAATTGCGCAATTAAATCCGTTGTGATAGCGAGTGACCCTGTACCGGACAAAGGACGCAGCAAAGCCAATGGGACAATTTCCGAGGGAATATGAAGAATGTGGAGGACAGGCTTCATCGCTTGGAGCAAAATATCTAATGCACCTGATTCTCGAAACAAAGTAATGGACACCATCATCGCTACTAAATGAGGTAATATTTTGATGGTTGTCACAAGTCCTCCTTTAGCTCCTTCTACAAATGTTTCATAGACTTGCACTCTTTTATACCATCCGTATGTTAAAACGAAAGAAATAAAGACTGGAATTGCCCAAAGCGAGAAGACATTGATCAGTGAGTACAAGCTAGCTCCCTCCTTTAACGGGACTTGCGCTTGTAGCGCAGACGATACACACGATCAAGCAGCAGGGCAAAAGCTGTTGCAATAAAGGAGGCGAGCAACGTTGTACCCACGATTTCAAACGCATTCGTTGAACCATATTGCAAGCGAATGGCAATCATCGTAGTAGGAATCAGTGTGATGCTGGCCGTATTGATGGCAAGTAAGGTGCACATAGCAGGGGTTGCGATATCTTTGTGGGGGTTTAATTTTTGTAGCTCCTCCATTGCTTTAATTCCCATAGGAGTAGCAGCATTTCCAAGCCCGAGGATGTTAGCGCTCATGTTAGAGAGAATGTAGCCAATGGCCGGATGTCCTTTCGGTATGTCGGGGAAAAGCTTTTGTACAATAGGTGATAACCAGATTGAGATTAGCTGTAAAAGTCCAGATTTTTCGGCAATTTTCATGATCCCCATCCAGAAGATGAGGACGCTGAGAAGACCAAAACAGACAGTAACGCCTGTTTTGGCACCTTCAAATATTGATTGACTTATCATTTCCATACGTCCGTTTACAGCTGCTACGATCACACTGACTATAATTAATAATAACCATATGATGTTAAGCATCAGGTAATCCTCCCTTCAGCAATTGGGAGACATGCTTCCAGATACCACTTGGTGTTTTGTTTTGAAAGGTATCCGTTACTTTCATTTTTCGTAGGGTAAGTGGTATTTTACCAATGGGATGTTGGCCTAAGTATATCTCAACAAACCCAACATGCTCATTTACATCATGTTGACCTACCTGTTTTTGAAACAGTTGAACCTTTTTACTCACATGCTGCTCTTCTTCAGCTTTAAGCGGGTATGTAAAGTCAGCTAATGAAACCAGCTCAACCTTTCCTTTGTCCTCCAATTTAATAGATTGAGGAGCATCACATTTTTCGCCCTTGTGAAGTAAAGAGCTTTCTTTGAACTGTTGAAAGCCATAATCGAGAAGATTAGCATGGTCATTCCAATCATCAGGTGCATTAAGCGTAATAACAGCAACTTGCCGTCCATCTCGGGTCGCTGATGATGCTAAGCAACGTTTGGCAAGCTTTGTATATCCCGTTTTGACACCATCTGCTCCGTCATAGAGATGGAGCATTTTATTTTTGTTTTGCAGCCTACGCTCCCATTTCTCGCCTTCCCAGGAAATACTTTTTACTTTCGTGGAAACAATCTGCTGAAACTGTGGATTTTGTAAGGCATAAGCAGATAATTTAGCCATGTCTACGGCAGTGGAATAGTGCTCCTTGCTACTGTCTAATCCGTGCGGGTTCATAAAATTACTTTGAGCCATGCCAATATACATAGCTTTTTCATTCATCATGGCGGCAAACCCTTCAATGGAGCCCCCTACCTGCAAAGCAATCGTGGCAGCGGCATCGTTACCAGAACGAAGCATCAAGCCGTATAGCAATTCTTCTAGGGTCAGCTTCTCCCCTCTTTTTAAATAAATGGAGGAGCCTTCCACTCCTACGGCTTTGTCTGGTACCGTAACCACCTTTTTTATATCGGTTGCTTCTATTGCCACTATGGCTGTTAATGTCTTCGTCAAGCTGGCAATTCTCATTTTCTTGTTTCCATTTTTCTGGTACAGAATACGTCCTGATTTAACATCAATTACAGCTGCTGCTTCCGCCGAAACCTTAGGTGCTAGCGATGCCCATGCACGAGGTTGTGGGCCTAAATAGCTAACGCACAAAAGAAAAACGACGAGTACGCCGATTATTCGTTGGTATCTCATAGTGTCCTCCTCATGCTTGGTTTACAATGGGTTTGTACCAAGTATATGGAGACAAGACCTATGATATACCCCAATCTTAATCGGGTCCTAGTCGTTTCCAGCAGATTCCTTTCCGCCAAACAATTGAGCCATATCCTCATCCTGCTGATCAAATGAAAAATCAACTGGCGGTTCTGGTAAATCTGCAATTCCTTTCAATCCAAAATACTCTAGAAAATCTTTGGTAGTGCCATATAAAATCGGTCGTCCGATCCCCTCTGCACGTCCCATTTCTTTAATTAAAAGCTTTGATGTCAGGGTATGTAACGCTTTTTCGCATTTAACTCCACGAATCTCCTCTACCTCAGAGCGAGTGATCGGCTGGCGATACGCGATGATAGCTAAGGTTTCCAATGCCGCTTGCGATAAAGACGAGTGGGTAGGGGAAGTAGCCAGCTTTTCAAAATACATCATGTGTTCAGGCAAGGTAGTCAATTGATAAGCTTTCGCCACTTCCACAAGCTGAATGCCTCTTTTCGATCGGTAAAAGTCCGCCTTCATATCTTCGAGTAGGTCAACGACAACCTCCTCAGAAACCTCAATGATTTCCGCAATCTGCTTTGCATCTATCCCCTCATCACCGGAGATAAATAAAAGTCCCTCTATCACCGATTTTAATTTATCATAATCCATGTTCCGTTTCTCCCTTTCCCTCACTGATCAAGATGTCCGTAAATAATTGATTTTGAACACACGTGATAGCCTTTCCCTTCATCAATTCCAGTAAGGCAAGGAACGTTGTTACAATCTCAGTGCGAGTAACATTTGTGATAAACAATTGAGAGAAGCGAACATGCCCTCCTCCAACCTTAATGAGCTGACGAATCTCTTTCATCCGATCCTTTATGGATATTTCATCCCGTGAAACCTTGGCTACAGGCTCTTTTGTTTGCAATCTAGCAAACAATTTTTCTAACGCGTGAAGCATGTCAAATAGGGTTACGTTGGCAACTCCGGGCTCTTCCTCACGCACATATGGTGTTAAGTCTTCAGCCGGTCGAGTAAATACCTGACTACGCCCCGTCTCCATTTCGCGCAGTTGTTCGGCTACACGCTTGAATTTTTTATATTCCAATAAGCGTTGTACCAGTTCATCGCGAGGATCTTCCTCTTCACCATAATCATCGTGCAATGGCTCAAAATGTAACTCCTCTTTTTTCGGAAGCAGCGTTTTGCTTTTGATGGCCAATAGAGTAGCAGCCATGACTACGAACTCACTAGCTACATCCAATTGAAGCTCACGCATCGTATGAATGGTATCCAAATACTGTTCAGTAATCACAGCTATGGGTATATCATAGATATCTACCTCTGCCTTGTCGATCAAATGCAAAAGCAAATCGAGCGGCCCTTCAAACGAATCCAATTTAATACTATATGACAACGCTAATCCCGCCTTACTTCATTGCAATCATGTTATAAAAAAAGCTGAATAACCACATACCGAGTCGTGCTTTCAATCCAAGACCATACGATGTTGAGTGGTACGCTAAGCAATCCTCGCAACGGTGGCAAGAATACGATTAACAATAGCAGCCATGGTCCATATAGATCTAATTTATCAAAGAATCCACTGCATTTTTGAGGTAAAATGTAACGCAAGATTTTAGAACCATCTAATGGAGCTATAGGAAGCATGTTAAACACTAACATAGCGCAGTTAATCACAATACAGTACTGCAAGGTTAAGGAAACTGCTTCTATCCCTTTGGCAGGCCACGAAGCCATCAAATCTACCCAGAATGGGGTCTGAATATAAAACCATAAAAACGAAAAGAAAAATGCTAATACTAGATTTATGAACGGTCCTGCTGCTGCAACATACACAATTCCTAAGCGTTTATTCCCTCTAAAATTATATGGATTAAACGGAACAGGTCTAGCCCATCCAAATGGTCCAAACAAAATCATCAGGAGTCCGAATGGATCTAGATGCGGAATTGGATTAAGTGTTAAACGCCCCTCATTTTTCGCTGTGTTATCACCCAATCGATAGGCAATAAACGCATGTGCCCATTCATGCATGGAAAAGGCAATCACGAACGCAATAACCCGGAATGGGAGCGTGTTTAGGTCAAAGTGAAATAAGCCCATGGAGCCCTCCTTCATTCTCTCTCTCTTGCACATTCCTTTATCGTAGGTCGCTTGTGCAAAAATACACTATTTTATTAGAATAACAGCCTTCAGAGAATGACACAAGTCCAAGCAGTTTCAATCAAAATTATTGAGAATTTCATTCCGCTTTATCTTGTTGGTCATTAGCCATCGCTTCTGTTTGAGAATCGTCTTCCTTTGTAGATTCACAAGAAGTGCTTTCTTCGTTTTTTTCTGCTAGCTCCGCTTGTGCTGGTGCACTGGCCTCCTGCCTTTTTACCTTTTGATTATTCTCATCATCAGCCTCTAATTCTTTAAGTGCACGCTTGTATTTTTCTATGCAAGCCAAATCATCCTCCGTAGGCTCAGCTATTCGAGTTAAATCCAAATTATCCTTGATATCGGCAATCTTTACAGCTCGCGCCAGTTGATTGTGTTTCACCCTTGTAATATAGCTGTCATATTCCTCTTTTGGATTTTTCGTAAGAATCATAACAGCCTCCACAACTTCCTTTGGAAATCCTGCTACTCGCAAATCATCCACAGTGACATCAGTATCCTCTAATACATCATGTAAAACAGCAACGGCTCTCGCTTCGTCCGAAGGCATGTACATCATAACGCGCAAGGGATGTAGTATATAAGGCTGTCCCCCTTTATCTTGTTGATTGGCATGTGCTTTTGTTGCTAATAGAACAGCTTCTACAGCCATATTCATGTGTAACTCCTCCTAAATACCTTCTTTATTAGATGAAATCCATGATTACAAAAATCATGCCTATTTCTTGTATTTCTACCCAAAACAGCCGTATTTGGCTGTATTCGGCATTATATTGTCGCAATTGTAGGGATAGGTTAAGTCAGCTTCGCTCAGACCATGAGAAGCTATATTATCAAGAGAGGTCGCCATTTCCCATGTTTTACCAAAGAATGAAATAACGATATACTAATTACCAATCTAACAATAAAGGAGTTGGGAAGACCCCATGGCACTAACGAGTACAGACCGTAGGAAATTAATGCTAGAGAACGACCTACACTCCCTCATCATGTTGGAGAATTCGCAAGGTCTAAACACTTATGAAAGCATCCTTCTAAAAAAACTAATTAAAGAATACCACGAGATGAATTACGAGTGCACCAAATAAGAGATGAATACCGATGATTGCGATACATCTGACCAAAAAAGAGGGGTACTGTCCCTCTCTTTTTTGCTGTATGCATTTCTATTTTTACTAGCAATATTTGAGCATAAATTCATAACTTTCCATTTTTTGGATTTATGTTATGATAGAATCGAGATTATTATAGGAGGAATGTTCTATGAAAAAAGCACTACTATTCTTTCTGTTCGTAACGATGCTAGCTGTTCCTTTCCAACAAACCTCTGCACATCCAGGTCGTACAGACAAGAACGGAGGGCATACCTGCCGCACCAACTGTGAAAAGTGGGGCCTTTCCTATGGAGAATATCATTACCATAATGGTGGTAGCTCCAGTTCAACCAAAGGTACATCTCCTACCAAAGCTAAAGCACCTAGTAAAAGCACTGCTCCCACCGCGAAACCTGCTGGAAAAGCCCCGGTCGTACAGAAGAAAACCATCGTTGCAGTCGACCAAGCACCTGTCTATAGTGCTCCTGCAACCTCTGCTACTGTATCTACAACCCTCTGGTATGGCTATGAGGTAAAGGATAAAGGCGGTTCAGCTCAGTTTGCCTCCCTAGAGCAAGGCTATCTCTCTAAAACACTGCTAACCCAATACACTGTAATTAGCCCTAAAAAAGTAAGCATCCAAGCTGATAAAGGTTATTTCTATGCAACACCATCAACTAAAAGTAAAGCCCGTGGTTCTGCCCCGCTGCATGCTGAGGTGTCCGTTGTCGGAGAAAATCAGACTTGGTACTATGGTTCTAGTAAGGACTCAAATGGCAACGTGGTTGTCGGTTTTATCTCCAAAAATGTAGCTTACTAATCTCTGCTATAAATTTAACCCAAGTATGCCTTGATGCCTAATGATGAACCCAGTTGTCTACTACATACGTTTTCTGATTTGGTAAAGTAAGAGACTCACTTTCTGCTTAAGGCAGTAAAAAGTGAGTCTCTTTGCTGGCTTACCAAACTACCGCATCATCTGCTCAAACACATACTGGGCTCTTCATTTGCCCCGCATCCATCTTAATCACCTTATCTGCGATGTGGAAGTATTGATCATCATGTGTAATGGCAATAATACATTTTCCTTTTTGCTTCATGTCTGGCAATAATACTTGGTAGAAAAAGCGCCGATATTCAGGATCTTGGTCAGCAGCCCACTCATCAAAAAGGCAAATGGGCCGATCTTCAAGATAGGTAATCAAAAGAGCAAGACGTTTCTTTTGTCCTGTTGAAAGCTTGGTTGTACTGAAAACCCCATTTTCCACTTTCACCTTATCCTGTAGCTCTAAGACCTCTAAATAACGCTCAATCTCTTTTTCATTTTGCATAAAATCAATCCCATAAAGGCGATCAAACAAGTGGAAATCGCCAAAAATGGCAGAGTAATATTGATTCAATTGAGCATGTGTCACCTTGCTGCCATTGATAGAAATTTCCCCTTTTACCGGGGCGTACAGACCGGTTAGTAGCTTCGCGAGCGTCGACTTCCCACTCCCATTTCCGCCTGTAATAAAAATAATTTCTCCAGACGCAAATTCAAAATTAATCGGTCCAACGCTAAAGCCTCGCTCCTCTTGAGCTTCATAATCGTATGAAACATCCGTTACGACCATCCGAATGGGTTGCTTGACGCTCTCTGACAATATCACCTTATCTTGCTCTTTGTCCTTGGCTAAAGCTAGTTCTTGAATCATGTTAGTGATACGTTTCCAGCTAATACGAATCATCACAATTTGCGGGAGTCCATTTAATAAACCATTGACAGGACCGGTCATATACAAGAAAACAAAAACATAGTTCCGCAGCATATCAACATCCATTTGTTTAAAAATCTCAGGAAAGATGAATACGACACAACCGATGACGATAATAAACAGTAATTCTCCAATAATGAATACGTTGGCAAATTTAAGATCGCCCTCAGCTCGCTTGTCCCGATATTCCGCGCAGCTTTCCTGAACGGCAAGATGAAATTCTTCACGTTTCCTTCTATGCAAGGTCAGTTCTTTACTTCCACTAGTCATATCGCTGATGAATTTGAAGAAAACATTCTGAATATCACGTGTTTTCTCCCACAGTTTATTTGCCTTCTCCCCAATCAGATAGTAGATTGCTGCAACAAGCCCGATGATCAGAGCGGAAAGTACAAATGCATAAAAATTCATGACCCCTAGATAAATAAAGCAACACACTAACGTGATTAGATTCGTCACACAAGTGATAATAATATTGATTGCTCGACTAATAACCTCTGTATCATTGTTTAGTGTTGCCTGAATACGGCCTTGCTCTATTTGTTCTAAGCTGCTAAAGCTAGTTTGAAGTAATTTATCAACCAATTCCATCCGTTTTTCATAAACTAATTGATTGGTTAATGTCACAAGACGTGAACGAAGTACCTTTTGACTTACAACATACATAAAAATCCCGATGATAAAATAAAACAATAAACCGTTAACTAGATTATTCGTTCTTACAAAGGCTTCATTTACAATGAAGATAATAAAGGCGTTACCAAAACCACTAACAATGCTTAGAACCATCAAGGAAAAATAGATGTTTTCCTGTTTTTTTTTAGAAAATAAAAGAAGTAATGAATAACATATATAGAGAACAAATGCTAATGTAACTCCATATATAGCCAGCATAATTGTCTCTGGAATCCATACTTTAATAAATTGCCACGTTAATTCCATAAACAGTAGGTTCGGCAAATAAAAAATGGTTAACGAAAATATGCATAACAACAACAAATGGAACAGTAGACCCACAATTACCTTCTTTTTTGTCACTTGAAGCTTTCGTTGCTTTTTCCCTATTTCAAGAAAAATACGGCCTAGTAAAAAAAGAATGGCGAAACAAACTGGAGCAACTACACAAATAATGGAAAACGCTAACTGGTCCAGTTTTTTATTCAGGTCGGAATGAATGGGGGGCACCTCTTTATCAAGAAGCATATTCATGATTCCCTGCCCGATATTAACTGTATAGGTACTGTTCATATTGGCTAATACAGCCACTCCGATTTGTTCAGTTGGACGAATGACAATAAACGAGCTAAACGTTGGGTTACTTCCGGAGTGGGAAATCTCACCATCTCCACTTTGATAAACCTCCCAGCCCGCCGCATATGATGACCCATTGCTGCTAGGTTTTACCTTACGATCTGGCTCATGAGATGCTTTTATTAGATCAGGCTTAAAACTACCTGTGCTAGCTGCTCCGATTTGGATTTTCATCCACCGAGCTATATCTACTCCATTGCTTATGAGATAGCCTGCTGGCGTATTTCCCCGGAAACTAGGCGGATTGTATTGTTGAGGCTCTGTGAACCCTATCTTGTAGCCTGTGGCCTTTTGAGTCTGATCGACGTTTTGCTCACCAACATATGTATGTGAAAGCTCAAGAGCATGTAAGATATTTTGCTTGATATAGGTTTCAAAAGATTGTTTCGTGACCTTTTCTATTACCAATCCTAACACATCGTAATTGATGGTCGCATATTCATACCTTGTACCTGGTTCACGATTCAATTCCTGTGAAAGCAATGTTCGCACCGTTTTTTCAAGTGCATCCTCTTCATTACCTTCAGGGAGAAAACCTATCGATTTGAACGGAACTCCACTAGTATGATAAAGGAATTGTCTGATTGTAATAGGTTGAATCTTCCCTTTATAGGAAAGATTCAACCAAGGAAGATACTTTGTTACCGGGTCATTCAAATCAAGCAGTCCTTTATCAGCTAATTCTAAGACGGCAAGACCAGTAAAAGCCTTGCTATTTGATCCCAGTTCAAACAACGTTTCATTTGTAACAGGCTTGTTGCTCAATATATCTGCATAGCCAAAGCCCTTCTGATATATGGTTTTGTCTTTTTCCACGATGATGACCTGTAGACCAGGAATTTCAGCCGTATTCATTTGCTTTGTAATGAACGATTCAATCTGCTCTAAGCTTTGGGGTGATAGAGAAAGAGTAGCTGCACTGATTTGAGTAACTGGATACACGAAGAGAATAAAGGCAAGCACCCATGTCAAAAAAATGGGGAAGCTTAACAATTTTTTCATGTTCATCTGTTTCGTTTCCTTTCTTATGCGAATAAATCATCAAGATCATCTTGTGTGAGAGTAACAGTAGTAAAATCAGAAGGGGTAAAATCTCGTATCTCTTCTGACTGGCAGCAATGCTTGAGAATATCGTTTGTGCTAGTGATGATAATATCCAGAAATTCTTTCATGGCTACTCGCTGATAGTTGCTTTGACTGTAGGTAAGAGCAACATGCAATTTTTTCTCTTTGATCATGGCATTAATTTCTATGAGGTATGTCATTGGATTTTGTAAGGAGATATCCGTTCCCGTATCCTCATGTGCTAACGTAAGGTACTGGTTGTCCATTTGATTGTCCACTTCGCCTAAAAAGTTAAAACGAATTCGCTTATCTGAGGGCTGGGTAAGTGTACCTGTCAAATAAGAGAGAACTCCAAAGTCGATCCCTTTATTAGGCACAGTTCTGATCTGTTCCTTGATATCTTTCATTACCTGAGCAATATCCCCCTGAGGAAGTTGTAATCTGACGGGATACATAGACGTAAACCATCCAATGGTACGCGATACATCGATATCAGAAAACAACTGTTCTCGTCCATGCCCCTCCATCTCAAGCACTATGTCAGTTTCATTCATCGCAGATTTGATTGCTAAGCATACTCCCATGATGATGAGCTCATGAGCATGGGTTTGATATGCTCTGTTGGCGTTGCGTAGCAATTGCTCCGTTGACTCTATGCTAAACTCAGCATGAAGTGTTTCAGTATTTTGTAAGGATTCCTTGGTTTCGTTTTTTGTTTCATTTTGTAATACCGGAGCCCCGATTGCTTCCTTCCAGTATTGCTCATAGCGTAATGCTCCTGTTTTACTATAAGCATCCAGCTCCTCCGCCCATTTTTGAAACGAATGCGTTTTTGCTGGTAAATGTAAATCACGTCCTCCTTCTATACAGCCGAGAAGCAGCCCCATATCTTCTAATAAAATCCGCCACGAAACCCCATCTACTACTAAATGATGTGCCGTGAGTAACAACCTTGTCTGCCCTTCATCTAACAGGAACAATACTGCCTTAAGCAATAATCCCCCTTCTAGATCTAGACTGCTTTTCACCTGCTCACCCATTTGTTTCATTTTTTCGAGCTGTTTATCAATAGGCATTCCCATTAAATTAACTGTTTGAACATCCACTGGGTGAGCTAAATGCTTCTCATTATAGTAGAGGACTTCTGCCTTCCCATCATAGTTCAGTCGTAACGTATCGTGATGATGGACAATTTTTGTGAGTACGTTACTTATTTGTTCCGTTGAAAATGTCTTTTTTAGTTGAAGCAGAACAGATTGATTCCAATGCTCGGGTTTACTTAGATTCTGTGAGAAAAACCATGCGGTGATTGGTGTTGGC
The DNA here is from genome assembly GCF_010748895.1 of Brevibacillus sp. 7WMA2. Lineage (NCBI taxonomy): Bacteria > Bacillati > Bacillota > Bacilli > Caryophanales > Paenibacillaceae > Brevibacillus > Brevibacillus sp. 7WMA2. The sequence continues at coordinate 490,558 of NZ_CP048799.1, read as the reverse complement.
TTAATTGTACCGCTCATCACAGTTTGTGGAGCCACAGGCTGTTGGTTCAATTCAATTGCTGCTGCAAGCTCATGTATCACTGGGAAAGTCATAATATCTTTCACGGTTGCACCCAGATTCATCTGGTTTAACTTACTAACAACCTGTATCGCTTTTATTGAATCTCCACCAAGAAAATAAAAATTAGAATCTACGGTAATTTCATGTGTCTGTAGCACTTCTTTCATGATTTTCATTACTATTCCTTCTGTATCGTTTGCCGGTTTATCGCCCACTTGATTAGCACGATTTGTAGCAAGCGGATCAGGAAGCTGATTGCGATCAATTTTTCCATTTGAGGTTAATGGAAATGTATCAACCGTAACGAAATAGCTTGGAATCATATAAGAAGGGAGCTTGCTTGCTAGCTTTACACGCATCTCAACGATGGAAATATTTTTATCTGCAATCATATAGGCACACAGGTATTTGTGCCCGTTCTCCTCTAATCGATCAATGACCACAGCTTCCTTAACAGATGCGAAACTAGTTAAGCAGTTCTCAATTTCCCCTAATTCAATCCGATATCCTTTTAGCTTTACCTGATGATCAATTCTTCCTGCATACTCTATATCTTGTGAAGGTAGCATTCTGGCAAGGTCACCCGTCTTGTACAGACGATGTCCCTGCTTAAACGGATTGTCTAAGAAACGATCCTTCGTTAAATCCTCTCTAGCCAAATATCCTCTAGCGACTCCATCACCAGAAATATACAACTCTCCTATAACACCATCAGGTACAGGCTGTAAATCATCATTGAGCAGGTAGATTTGTACGTTATGAATTGGACGACCAATTGGCACAGAACCCATCCGATCTATCTGCGGATTATATTCATAAATCATGCAGCCCACTACCGTTTCTGTCGGACCATACTCATTGTAAATACAGATATCTCCGCTGAAGCTTTCATAGGTTTTAGCGGCAAGTGTTGCCTTCAGGTCTTCTCCACCAACGATAAGCCGCTTGATTACGGAATTGTGATTATCCCTGCTGCTAATTAAAGCAAGATGTGCTGGTGTGAGTTTAAGAATATTGACACGATTCTCGCGAAGAATTGTATCTAGCACAAATTCAGAGTCATTCTCGACATATACAATCACCTGATTTCCATTTAAAAGCGGAGCAAAAATAGAAGTAACGGTTAAATCAAATGCTAAGGAAGAATAGAGTGCAAAGGTTTCATCCTGAGTTTGTATGTACTTTTGTTTTGCCCAATGGATGTAGTTGACCAAGCCTCTATGTTCAATTAATGTCCCCTTTGGTTTTCCTGTAGAGCCAGAAGTATAAATCGCATACACCAAGTCGCTTGCTTGATTAAGGGTTGTAAGGTTTTGCGATTCTGAAGAATAGCTTGCTGGATCATCCAGACGAATAATCTCTCCCTTGAAGCTTTCAAGATGTACATCTTCATTTGATAGTAAAAGCTTGGCCTGACTATCCTGCAAAATATATGAAACACGATCAAGCGGAAAATCAGGATCGATCGGCACGTATGCCCCTCCTGCTTTTAATACCGCCCAGATGCCCACAATCATCTCATACGAATGCCTCATATAAATGCCAACCAATTGATCTGGCCCTACACCTTTTGCACGAAGGGTGCGTGCTAATCTGTTGGCTTGTTCATTTAGCTGAAAATAGGTGTAGGTGTTTTGTTGAAAACACACAGCCACACGATCAGGCGTTAACGCTACCTGTTCCTCAAAAAGCTGATGGATCAGCTTATCTTTTGGGTAAAACGCATCTGTTTGATTTCGACCATACAAATTCTCATGTTTTTCTTGAGGACTTAAAAGAGAAACCTCCTTGATCGACTTCTCTGGTTGTTCTAAGAACTGTTCAAGCATGTACATTAGCCGATTGTGAATTTCTTCTATTTTTTCATTGGTATAATCACTGGTTTTGTAATCGTAGAATAAGGTAATTTTGCTCTCACTTGACCATTCTTTTATTACTAGCTGCAATGAATAAGCCTGATACCCACTATAAAACTCCACATTATCTAAGCGAATCCCTTCCAGCTCATTAACTAGTCTTGTTCCATAATAATTCACACAAACTTGGAAGAGGTTATCATAGCCTTTTTTCTTCAGCTCCAAGTCACTAATCAACAGATCATACGGATATTTTTGATGAAAAAAATTACTTAGTATTTCATTATGAATCCGTTTAGATAAGCCTACTAATGTTTCCGTATCCTCTAGCACCATGCGAAATGGCATGGTGCTTGTAAACATTCCAAAGATATTTTTTTCTTTATTTCCCGAACGATTAAGTACGGGGATACCGAGTATTTGATCATGATTTTGTTGCGTTTTGTACTGATAGAGTAAGACGAGCATGATAAACAGGGAATTTAGCGATAGCTTGTGACTAGTAGCAAACCTATTTATACGAGCTGACAGGTCTTTATCAAGCTCAATACTCCTTCTCTTTCCTTCTACCTGATCTGAGCTTTTATTCAAAAAGCTGTCAGGGAGTGAATGGAATTTCTCATTCCAATATTTCTTATTCTTTTCAAAACGTGAGGAAGTTAAATACTTGTCCTCTTGTTGCAAAAAATCTAAGTATGAGGATTCAACCTCTTCTGCTAAATCGTGACCATTTTTTACTTTTTGATAAATACTGCTGATTTGATTTGTCATAATATTGATAGACCAGCCATCAGCAATAATATGATGTAACTTAACAAAATATCCAGTATATTTCTCGTGAGCTCGAAAAGTAGCAAAAGAAAACAACGGACGATCAACTAGCACAAAGGGCTTTTTAAACTCTGTCTCAGCCCATTTCAGTGCCTCTTCTTCAGCATGCTCCGAATGACTAAAATCGTAGAAAGGCACTTCAACATCATCCAGTTCTACCATGTATTGACTTACATTACCCTCGTTATCATGCATGTGAAGCCTTAACCCATCATGCTTTTTTATAAAAATCTTGATAGCCTGAGTAAGGCAAGCAATATCAACAGAGCCATTCATTTGAACGATTCCCCCGATATTGTACATGGAGGTGTGAGGATATGTTTTTTCTATGTACCAGATTCGTTTTTGCGGATGCGAAAGCGGAAAGTATTCATACGTAACGGTCAAAATAATCACCCTCACTTTCAGTATTTATAAATCTCTACTACTAAATCGCTACAGCTTTCCAAATCCATTTTCCACAGGGTAAGTAGAATCCCATCAGCGATAAAAAAGATGTCAGTCAATCTCAATTGGTGAAAACTCTTCTATCTCAGATCATCAGCTCGTTAAGGATTTTAGCCATCTGCTGAACATGCGGCATTTCAAGCATCGTGTAATGATCCCCTGAAAAATATGCTGACTTTATCTGTCCCGTAGTAAATGGCTTCCAACGTGTCACCTCTTTACTCGTGGTAACCTGATGCCGTATTGATTCATCTGAAGCAAGAAATAGGTGCAGATCAGTGTCAATCTGCCCAGAAAGCCGATATTTGTGAATAGCCAATCCGTTCGTTGCATGAATGCGTAGTTTAGACAGTAACTCTGGTCGATACTCCTCGTCGGGAAACAGTTTTTGTTTGCATGCCTCTTCCCAGCAAAATCTCATTTTTTCTTCTTCCGCTACTGCTGCCAAATCCTCCTGATTTATCCCATTTAGAAGCGCATATAAAATGACAGCGTCCAATTCTTTATAACTCTGGTCTATCGAAATGCGCTCCCTATCCAGCAGCGGTAGACAGTCAATCATAGCCAGTAATTCGACCTGTTCTCCCTGCTGCTCTAATTGTTTAGTCATTTCATAAGCAACCAAGCCTCCAAAGGACCAACCAACTAGCTGAATAGGCATTGTTGGCGCAATCCGTCGAATAGAAGCGATATAGTGAGCAGCCATTTCTTCAACTGTTGACAGAGCATCCGCTTCCCCCTCATAACCAACAGCTTGAATACCATAAACGCTACAGTCACACTCTAATTCACGCGCTAAATGAGAGAATGTAATAACTCCTCCTCCTTGACCGTGAATCAAGAATAGTGGAGGGACCTTACTACTTCCTTTTTTAAGCAAAATAACATTCTTGTCTAGGACAGACTCTCGATTCTGTAAATGATCACATAAGCCTGCTATAGTCGGGGCCTTAAATAAATCGGACAAAGGCAGGCTGAGCCCAAAGCGTTGCCTAATCTTGTTAGCCAGCACAAACGCTTTAAGTGAATGACCTCCTAGCATAAAGAAATTGTCCATAATCCCAATCGGTGTAACTTCTAAAACTTCCTCCCACAACCGTACCATTTGTTCTTCAAAGCTGTTTCGCGGCGCCAAGTAGCTCTGTTCATTTCTAGGCACGTTTGCATTTGGTTCAGGCAAGCTTTTGCGATCGATTTTGCCATTGGGGGTTAGTTTGAATTCATCTACTGCAATAAAAAAGCTAGGGATCATATAATCAGGTAAAAAAGCAGCAAGCCATTGGTGTAGAATCTGTGTAGCATCTGGAGCTGAAGTCCAATCATTATTTTGAAAGACGACATAAGCACACAAATATGGAATGTCATAAGAATCTGTTCTAGTCATAACCAGTGCCGCTTTAACCTCTGGATGACGCAGCAGAAGAGTTTCAATTTCACCCAGTTCAACCCGGTAACCTCGAATTTTCACCTGATGATCGATTCTACCCAAAAACTCCAAATTCCCCCCCTCTGTCCATTTTGCTTTGTCTCCTGTTCGGTACATCAAAGTATTAGAATCAAAGGGGTTCGCTATAAACCGTTCTTCTGTCAGCTTTGGCTGATTCAGATATCCGAGGGATAGCCCCTCTCCTGCAATCCACAGTTCACCAGTCACACCTTTTGGAACCAGATGAAGCTCAGAATCTAGAATATAAACCTGCGTGTTGCCTATCGGTTTACCAATGGATACATATTTGCCCGTTATCTCGCTTTTTTCATAGCGGAAAGCAGTACAGCAAATGGTAGCCTCACTTGGTCCATAGCCATTGACGATACACATATTAGGATGAAGTGACAGGTATCGTGCCAATACCTCATCCTTAATTGGTTCTACACCAACAAGCATTTTATGTAAGGCATATTGATCAGGTGATGCAAGGATCGTCTCATACAATTGGTTAAGCAGAGCTGGTGGTATGTAAGCTAACGTTACCTTTTCTTCCCGAATTGTTGTTGCAAGAAGCGCAACATCAAATTTCTGTCCATTAAAAAGAACAAGTGTTGAACCATTTATCAATGCCTGAAAAATTTCAAAGCAGCTAACGTCAAACGAGATATCTGTAGAGATGAGTACACGATCTAAATAACTAATTTCATCTAAGAATTCTTTATTCATGGCAGTGACGAAATGATGTAAGGCTCTGTGTTGAATCATGACCCCTTTTGGTTTTCCCGTTGAACCAGACGTGTAAATGATATAAACAAGATCATCTGCTTTCGCAAGCCTTGTGATATCTTCAACATTTTCGTCTAATGCTACTTCCTCTACACGAATCCATTCACCCTCAAAGCGTAACTCTGGCAGTGGATACTGATTGGTTACTACCAAGCCAACTTTACTATCTTCTAGCATGTATTCAATTCGTTCTGTGGGATAATTCGTAGATATAGGTACGTAAACACCGCCCGCCTTTAAAATAGCTAAAATGCTGATAATGAGTTCGGGACTACGATCCATCATGACACCAATTGGTTGATTGCGCTTCACCCCTTTTAAGAGCAGATGCTTAGCAAGTCGGTTAGCTGCTTGATTCAGCTCTTGATATGACAGTTTGTTCCCATCCGAAACAACCGCAACGTGATCAGGATGCAAATTCACCTGACACTCAATCAAATCCATAATAGTTTGTTCTTTGTCATAAGAAATCGCCATTTGGTGATTGATGGCTAGCAATTCGTTTTTTTCTTCTTCACATAGGACTTCTATTTCGCCGATGGTTATCTCAGGTCTTATTGAAACTTTTTCCATTACTGTTATAAAATGTTTCAACATCTGCTTCGCTGATTCCTTCTTCCAGAGATCAGTGGAAAATTCCCAGGAAAGCTGTAATTGATCCTCATTTTCTACAGCGACAACCGTAATATCAAATTTAGCAACTTCATGATCTTTCATGATTGGTCTGATTGTAATTCCATCTAATTCAACGGTCTGTTTCTCATAGTTCTGAAGCGTTAGCATCGTATCAAATAATGGATTTCGTCCCATATCTCTAGGTAGCGCAAGATTTTCTACCAATTCATCTAAAGAGTAATCCTGATGGTTAAACGCCTGAATGGTTTGTTGCTTTACTTCTTCTAAGAAACCCGTAAATATTTTACTTGTTACGGGTTTATTTCGAATTGCTAATGTATTAACGAACATGCCGATTACAGATTCCAGATCGCTGACATTTCGCCCAGCCACTGCCGTTCCAACCACGATATCTTCCTGATTGCTATATTTAGCGAGCACAATGTTGTATGCAGCCAGTAGAAACATATAAAGGGTCGCCCCGTTTTTTTGACAGAGCTGTTTCATCGCTTCAAATTGTTTTCCCGATAACGTAGCAGTTACGATATCTCCCTTAAAAGTCTGGATTTTTGGGCGTATAAAGTCTGTTGGCAGGTTTAGAACGGGAAGCTCATCAGAAAATTGCGTTAGCCAAAATTGTTTTTGTTGCTTATACTCTTCTGATTGTTCCCACTTTTGCTGCCACATCGCATAATCTTTGTATTGAATCCGTAATGGTGGCAAATTCTGGTCGCGATAAGCTTTTTTAAGCTCAGCCATTAGTATGCTTATGGAGATACCATCCGAAATAATGTGATGCATATCAACAATCAAAAGATACTCATCATTAGATAGCGATACTACCCCTGCACGAAATAAGGGAGCCACTTCTAAATTGAAAGGCTGGAAGAATGACTCAATCACCTGCTTTTCTTCTACTTTTGTTTTTGTTTGAAATGATAGAGAAAAGTTGATGTTAGAATGAACACGTTGCATCGGTACATGATCAATCACATGAAACGATGTACGCAATGCTTCATGACGGTCGATCAGCGTTTGAAACGCCTGCTCTAGCTTTCTTAGGTCTAAATTCCCGGAAAACCGCCAGATCGTAGGCATATTGTAAGCTGTCTCTACGCCCTCAAATTGATGTAATAAAAATAAACGTCGTTGCATAGAAGAAAGTGGATAAAAGTCGCTTCTCTGTGAAATCTCAATTTGTCTTTCAACTCTTTGTTCTGACTGCTCAATCATTACAATCTGATCGCGAACGGTTGAATACAGAAAAATATCATTCAATGTGACACGAATCCCATATTTTTTACCGATTTTATGGGCTAATTTAATAGCGGTTAGTGAATGTCCACCCAGTTGAAAGAAGTTATCCGTTACCCCTATAGGCTCTCTTTTTAAAATATCTTTCCATACGAATACCAATTGCTTTTCCATCTCACTGCTTGGAGCTATGTAGGAATGCTGATCAAGCTTACATTCATCTGGTTTAGGTAAAGCATGACGATTGATTTTACCATTTGATGTAAGAGGAACCTTTTCTATTCGGATAAAAAGCATAGGAATCATATAATCTGGCACTTTCTGTTGTAGAAATTGACGCAGCTCACTTTGTCCTACTTCTTCATCAGAAAGATAATAACTGTATAGCTCATTTTCGTTTTGATCATTAGGAAATGCTAGTACAATTGCTTCATGGATGGACGGATGAGTGATTATATGCTTTTCAATTTCTCCTACTTCAATCCGATAGCCTCGGATTTTTACCTGCTGATCCATTCGGCCTAAAAACTCAACCTTCCCTGTCTCATCCCACCGTGCGAAATCTCCCGTTTTATATAGTCGTTCACCTAAATGAAAGGGGTGATCAATAAATTTTTCTCTTGTTAAAGCAGGCTGACCGATATAACCGCGTACAAGTCCTTTTCCTGCGATGCACAATTCACCAGGTACTCCTATAGGAACAAGCTGCAAATCCGAATTGACAATCAAAACCTCCGCTTGAGATATTGGTTTACCGATAGTCGGACGTTTTTCAAAACTCTGCCATTCATCAAAGTTAATCTGTCCAGCCAACGTACCGATTGTAGCTTCTGTTGGACCGTAGTGATTCATGACAGCTGCATGAGGAAAGTAACTATGAAATGTATGAACATCAATAGGCTGAATCGGCTCTCCTCCTGTCACTACTAGACGTAAAGCGGGCAAATAAGACGTATGTACATCGTCCACGGCTTGTACTAGCAATGAAAATAGAGATGGAGTAAGTTTGATAAAACTGATCTGTTCCTTATTTATATAATTCAACAAGCTGTCAGGATGCAGATATGTATCTTTAGGTACAATATGTAAGGTACATCCAGTAAGCAATGCTGGAAAAAGACTTGTATATCCTAAATCAAATGCATAAGAAGATAAGAGCATTGTACTGTCGTCTTGGGTAATGCTAGCCTGCTTACTAAACCAAGTTACATAATTAATTAAGTTCCGATGCTCTACCATTACACCCTTTGGATTGCCGGTCGTACCTGAAGTATAGATGACATATAACAGATGTGCCGGTGTCTGCCTTGGTGCAAGATTATTGGTCTCACCTACATATAACTCATCCTCATCTAGGTTTATTCTTTCTCCGGCAAATGCTACATCGCTTCCTCCTGTCTTTTGTGTCAAGAACAAGCGCGCTTGACTATCGGCAAGGATATAGCTTATACGCTCGGAAGGATTTTCAGGGTCGATTGGAAGATAGGCCCCCCCTGCCTTGAGAATACCTAATATTCCGATGATCATCTCTAAGGAACGCTCTACCATCAGAGCAATTACCTCGTCCTTTTCTACCCCTTTTTCTCGTAAGTGCCGTGCCAATTGATTTGCTTTTTCGTTTAGCTGTCGATAGGTTATCTTTTGTTCCTGATAGACTACAGCTACTTTATCTGGATAACGTTCAGCTTTTTTCTCAAATACTTGATGAACCAATTGATCTGTTGAATAAGATTCAAGTGTTTGAGAAAAAGAAGTAAGCTGAGCTTTTTCTGCCTCATTCATTAGCTCGATCTCGCTGATGGTAATATTTACGTCTGTAACGATTGCACGCAGTATATTTATGTAATGAGACAAAAATCGTTCTAATGTCCGTAACTCATAAACTGCCTGATCATAATGAAGTGTTACCTGAAGCGAGTGATCAGATTTTGAAAAAAATAAGAGAAAGTCTATCTCCTGAGCCATTACAAAATCTCGGTCGTGTATCCTGTCAAGAGCTACAGCTAGCTTGATAAAGGGAGAGGCAGAGCCCTGTGGATTTATATCCAATTTTTCATAAATATGATGAAGCGGATAATCCTGATTTTTGTAAGACTCCGCAAGAGACTGCTTTACATCCCTAATAAATTGCTTGGAGATTAGATGTGGGGCCGGATTCGAGACGATCGGAACCAGCTTGTTTGATGGTGAAAGATTTGGTGCGCCTACGCAAATTTCTGTTTGCTGGGTATATTTATGTAGCCAGATTTTTGCTGTTGCTAACAAAAAGGTATACAAAAGCAAATCAGAGTTTTTACAAACCTGCATGAGCCTGTCTGTTATTTCTTGTTCAATAGTTACTTGAAATGAAGCCTTACATTTGGTTTGACCGACGTAAGGATAGTCCGCGGGGACCATAGAAGGGATGAACTCATCGCCAAGCTTAGACAACCAAAATTGTTCCTGTTCCATCACCCTATTGTTAAAGACTACCATGATCGTTATGAGCCACCTTCCCAAATCGTAAATTAGATTGTGAATTTTTGTAGTAAGCACGGTTCATCTTGTAAAACATCTTGCCTCTCCTCAAAGATAATCCCTTCCTCCTCATACAATCGATGCCAGAATGAAATCGCTGGTTTGTTTTTAATCATCTGCACGACCATATAGTTCCCAGGATTGTCTGTAAAACATTGCTTTAATGCCTTTCTAGCGAACCCTTTTCTCCGGTAATAAGTAAGAATAAACAGCTCATTCACATAAAAATCTGTACCCGTTGGGGCAAATGGTGGTCGATTGAGCAGCAGAAAGCCGACGATATCCTCCGCAGATTTAATGAGATATGGCTGCAGAGCCTCCCTTTCCCAGTAAAGGTCCAGATTCTCATATACAAATCTGCCTTGCCGATCGACTGTAAGATTATTGGTGTAGGCCGATAAATCATGTAAATATAGAGGCATGAGATTGAAAATAATATTTTTATCTCTTGATGAAACGGGACATAATGAAATAAACGAATTTTGATTTTCCTTCAAACTCTCCCAACACCTTTCTAAACAATCCTACTGACACATTCATCCATGAATGGCTTTCGCCAGATGCAAAACGTACCTTGAACAACCATAATTTTTCCCTTCTAAATAAAAACCAAATTTTAAAAATTCTAAACAGAAATGCTTTTATTTTAAAAAATGCTTTTTTCGTACTAGTAATTTGTTGTTTTACTATAATTTAACTTCAAATTGGATAATCCTGCAAGTATTATGTTAAATTATACTAAAAAAATAATTAGATAATTGTATATTTATTAAAACTTCCCTCTTTTCCCTCGGTATATTTTTTATCCATTTATTCATTCAAAACAAAAAAACAACCCCGTCCACTGCGGGACTGGAATTGTTTTTTTGAAATGATCATTCTGTAGTCTGGGGAGCTAAGCTGGTGTTTTTCTTTTTTATAAACGAAATTACATATCCAATCAGCGCACCTACGATTCCTGGGACAACCCAGCCAAGTCCTTTTTCATGCAGCGGCAAATAACTCAGCACACGGTCAACAGCTAGAGAATGAATTCCTACCTGACCCAATGCATCAGCAACACTAACAATTCCAACAAGCAGCATGCTGCATGTGTAGACAATGGAATCGCCTTTTAGTACGTCATTCGTAAAGGACAATACAATTAAAGCAATAGCTAATGGATAGATGGCAGACAAGATCGGCACAGAAATTGATAAAATTCCACTTAAGCCCATGTTAGCAAAGAACATACTAGTTAGTGCAAGTATACTCACCCACATCTTGTATGAAACTCTCGGTACAAGCGATGTAAAGTATTGACTGCATGAAGTGATAAGTCCAACCGATGTAGTTAGGCATGCCAATGAAAATACAAGACCCAGTAGTATTACCCCAGGTTTACCAAATAAATATAACACCACATTCGTTAACGTTTGGGCTCCATTCTCGGTCACTCCAAACATAGAGGTGCTAGCCGCTCCAAGGTAACCAAGTAGAACATAGATCGAAACTAGAATCGCCCCAGCAATTAATCCTGCATAGACAGTAGTTGCAATCAATGATTTTTTCTCTTTAATTCCCTTTTGCTTCAGAGTTACTGAAATGACAATTCCAAAATTAAGTGCCGCAATTGTATCCATCGTTAAATACCCATCCAAAAACCCATTGAAATACGGTGTTTGTATATAACTTTCAATTGGACTAGTAAAAGACCCCAGCGGCTTGAATAAGCTATAAATGAAAATACCTGTAAGTAAAATCAATAACGATGGCGTTAGCACTTTACCAAATCGATCAGAGAGCTTAGCTGGATTTAAACAAAGCCAAAAAGCAATCGAAAAGTACACTAGTGTATAGAGAAAGAGCACCCAGCTAGTTTGTTGCCATTCTACTGGTAAAAAAGGAGCCACTCCCATTTCAAAGGCTAAGCTTCCATTACGCGGAATACCTAGGAAAGGACCAATTGATAAATAGATAAGAAGAGTGAAGATAAAAGCAAAAACAGGGTGTACTCGTTTGGCCAAATTGTGCAAACCATCAGATTTTGCTACGGCAACAACTCCCAAGATAGGTAGTCCAACAGCAGAGATGATAAAACCGCTCATTGCTTGCCAAAAGTTAGTTCCCGCTGACTGTCCTAAGAAAGGGGGAAAGATTAAATTTCCTGCTCCAAAAAATAAAGAAAACATCATAAAGCTTACTAACAGTAAATCTTTTCTTGATAGCCTCTGCATATTAATTCTCCTCACTATGATTCATTTTCTAGATGAACTGGATCGATTCTGACGGTAACTTGAATCTCAATTTCCATTGTGCACCCTCCTGTCTAAACATAAGTTTACAACCCCGAATACTAGGAATTAAAAGTGCTACGATCCAAAAAATGGCTTGTACTCTGCTTTCAAATACAACGGGCCCCTTAATGAAATGATGTATTTTGGTAATCAACTTTGAAATGAAAAGGCTGTCCAGCTCAACTCCTTCTTTTATTTACAATAAAAAACACCTCAGCAACCAAGCAAGTGTTTCATCTAAAACACCTTACTTTGGTTACTGAGGCGAAGATATACGCGGTACCACTCAGCTTTCTGTCTTCTCGCGAAAAACAGACTCTGCAAGTCTATAAGGACTTTCATCAGATAACGGTGATTTTCCGTTGCTCCCTACTCTGACAATTGGCAGATGTCCTTTCAGGAACAAAGCTCTAAGGTGATATTCAAAAAAAGGTGTAATGACCATCCTTTCAGCCATGGGACAGCTCTCTGCACATTAATCTTTTCCCTACTTCTCCTCATCAATGCTTTTTATTTATGAAATTAAAATGAAAAACTCTCGTCTCCACAATCAACTTACATTTTGATTGCAGAGACGAGAGTTTCGCGGTACCACTCAGCTTTCCGCCTTCCTCACGAAAAGCAGACACTTATCAAGTCTAAAATAACATAGACTTAGCTCCTTTTAACGGTGGACATTCCGTTGTTACCTACTCGATACATTCATCGTTCGTTAACAAAGCTCCGAGGTGATATTCAAAGGGAAACAACGACCATCCTTTCAGCACTATGGGACGGCTCTCTATCATTCTTTCTTATCTTCTACTTGTCCTCATCACAACTTTTACATTTGTTTGATTTGTTAGTATTATAGTAATCTTTAAAGGTTACTGTCAATCATTTTTTAAGAAATTATTTTATATAATAAAAATTCATTAGATAGCAATAAAATATATTTTGTTTTTCGAATATTTGTAATATATTGTCTTTGTAAACAAATTTATGTTAGGAGTTGAAGTTTTTGAAAAAAGCTAACCTAGTCACAACCATGATTTGTCTTCTTAGCCTCCCCCTTTCGTCATTTTCCGCATTTGCCGCAGCAGATGACTTCAGAGAATGGAAAGGCACAAATGAAAAAAGCGTTGGGGTTGTACATGAGGAAACAAGTACCATTTCTGATTCTAAAATCAATGAAATGATTGAAAGAGCTAAGGAATCCATTTCTCAGGAAAAAAAGAACAAAAAAAACAGCTTACGGGCTGAGGCATTAGATACTACATACAGCTATATTGCCTTTGAGGACGGAGTATCTTATGTATATGAAGAAGCCTCTTCTGCAAATCCTGAATTAATTATCCTTGATTCAGATAACCAAAAAGCAGAGGCCCTCTCCTCCAAACAATCTCAATTACAAGGGATAGCATCTGATTTTATAGCAGATGGCGTTGGGGGAAAGCAAGAAATCACGCAAAGTGGAACCTATTTAAGTACCAAGCTTACCCTCCCGCAAGATTCGATGGTTGATAAAAAAGTGGCAGCATACAATTATGGTGGTTTTTTCTATCTGGCAAATACAAGCGGAGCAATCGGTTCATGGGTAGCGGATATGGGCTTAAGCTACTATACCAATGTTGGTCAATCGCAAACAGAGACCGGCTGGAAACCTATTATCATCGTAAAGCAAAAAACGTCTGCCACTGCTTGGACAGCCTATAAAAGCGATATTTTCGATCCAAACTACAAAGAAGGACAGTATCGAAATGCATATAAGTCAGGTTCCGATGTAAACCTCTATTTGTGGTATAACTACAATGGAAAGGTTCGCTTGAAACTGGACGGTACCACAATTTGCAGCGAGCGGACATGCACTACACCTGGCGATACAAAAACCATCACCATCATTGAATCTGCAGACAAATTGAACATACCTCAAATCTCGAATTGGAAGCTACTTTCTACTGTGGTATCCAATGATAATACGGGGAAAAATCGAGCCATCTATTCAAATATTAAAGTCGATGGCACCCCTGTTCCTAACAATAAATTTTCAATCCCTCAGGAGGATCACGCAAAAGTAACCCGCGACAACAATAACACTGTAACCATTGATGTTGATTCTGATATTTATAAGTATTAGGGCGGGATTTTCATAGTGGAATGGAAGGTAATCCCCCTATGTCGTATGTAACAAACACAGCAGGCGTACGTCAGCTTAGCCTTTTATACTCGCTGGCTTATAGAAACCAATTGTAACACGTAGATAAACATCATTATTACTTAGATAGATAATGGGATCGAAACTACCTATTTTCCATATACATATGGAGACGGGTAGTTTCATTTTTCGAATAAGTTTTCTGGATTGCTCAATCAGCATCCTTTCTAGCCTATATACTATTCCTATAGATAAAAAATAGAATGAAGACAATGATATGAAGTGAAACACCACTAATATAAATGAATATATAGAGTCCTCCTTTCGGGATGAACATGGACTCTATATATTTGGCTCCTACATGTCTTAAAAGAAGAAAAACGGTGATTCGAAAAATTCACCACGGAAGAAAGGGGATTCAAATTCACGTCGGAAGAAAGGGGATTCGCGGAAGCCTCTCCGACCGTCAAACCTTCTGCCTCTGAAGCCCCCTCTAGGTGGATCTGGATCGACATCCCAATCTCTGTAATCCATAGGATGATCATATTTTCTATGCGTAGGGGGACAGCAACATTCACAATATTCTCGCTTACGACGCCTCATTTTACATACCTCCTTTATATCTTACCCTTTAAAGATATGCTGACCCTAATAAATGGGTTTGGATGTATACCTACTTTTGATAATAGAATAAGCCCTTTTTTGGGTTTGTCAGCTATTGAATCTATAAAGTTTAGATATAGGCAGGTTGTTATTAGAAACAGAGAATTTGTTGAATCAGGATTCCATCAGCTATATTTCTTATACAATGTAAGGAACCATGTTTGTAGACATAAATGGATACATCCCCAGGTCATAGAAAGGTTCCTGGCTCTTTTTTACCGAATGTGACTTCTACTCCCAATTACTTGCCCTTATCCTTCATTAAAAGAGATTTCTTTTTTATATTTTACAATTACAGAAAATTGACTTTTTTTAAATCATCCTCTAATATATTAGTTAACTAACATATTAAAGGATGATCTGTTTGGATTTGTACACGCAAGTAAAACAAATTAATGAAGCCGATTATGCAATCAATCGATTGATTTATAAATATTACAAAAAACATCTAGCTAGTTCTATCACAACACAACAAGCTGTGCTGTTAGATATTGTCTATTATGCTAAAAAAATATCTGTAGGTGAAATTGCTATAGAAATGAACGTTAGCTCTAGTGCAGTAAGTCAGCTTATCTCCAAAATGGAGAAAAATCAGTTAATCCATCGTACTATTAATCCAGATAATCGTCGTGAAATATTTATTACATTAGATAAAAACGGTTGGGAATATTTCCACAAGCAGGAGTATGTAGAACGAGCTGTGGCTGATCGTTTATTTTCTAAATTGACGATTTCAGAGCTTAATGAATTGGAACGAATTACAAAAAAATTACAGGAAATCGCCATGAAAGAGTTCTTGTGATTTCCTCACGCCAAATATGTTAGGTAACTAATATAATAAGGAGACTAAAATATGTACAATACTATTTATCCTACGTTACAAAAATTACAATTTAACGGTTCTCTTTATATAGAGACAAGAAATAACGAAAGCCTTAGCCTTACATTAGGTTATAAAGATATAGATAATTACATCTCTATTACGGAACATACACTGTTCGATATTGCTTCTTTAAGTAAAATGTATACCGCCGTAATGATATTGCAATTACTAGAAACAAAAGCTATTAATCTTGAAGATAAACTGACGAAATGGTTTAACACGATTACCTATAAAAATGTAACTATTGAACAATTATTAACACATACATCAGGCATCCCAGAATATATAGGTAACCCTTCAGTAACAGTCATTGAAGAAATCTTACATACTAAAGAGCCATACTTCCCTACAGGATGCGGATCGTTTTATTCCAATACAAACTATGTATTATTAGCAAAAATCATTGAGGATGTAAGCAAACTTTCATATGAAGATTGTCTACATAAGATGATTGTAGCCCCTCTTCATCTTACACATACAACTACGAAACCAAGCGCTGAACAAATTGCTGTCGGAAGGCTTTTCGATTATACTAATCGAAAATATATTGCTGTAACAGACGATCCTATCTTGCATTACGTTGATAAACATGCGGGCTTCTATGGTGATGGTGGCATTTACTCTACAGCAAAGGAAATTGCTCAGTTTTTAAAGGGATTTATTCAAGGAAAACTGGTATCCCCCGAATTGGTAAAAAGTGCTTTAACTCCTTCCTCTTTATCTAACAATTATGGCTACGGATTCGTAATTCAAGACGACTCTTTTGGTCACTCTGGTGGGGAGATCGGATACTCCGCCCATTGCTTATATTCTTTACCAAATGAAAAAATAATCATTCTTTTAACAAATGAAGAGATAAGCCCTATGTATGAACAACAAATATTATCATTTTTAACCTTTCCTCAAAACAGAGAAAAACCTATAGCACCAAAACACCCTACTATCATGGGAATAAACACGACAGATAGCATAGAAGGTACGTATCAGCTCACTGATGACTATCAAACATGCTTTACTGTCAGCCGTATTGTTGAGCATTTTATTATCACTTTTGATGATCAACCTGCCACCCATTTGTTTAAAATTGAACCTAATCTCTATTGGATTAGAAATACAATGAGTTTTATCAATTTCCACGATATGGTCTTTATTGACGAAGGTATAGAAGTACCACTTAACAAACACCTGACAACGTCTTAAGGAAAATTATTAGGAAGAGCAGTAACTTTACTTAAGAGACCCCTCTTCTCGAAAAGAAAAGTCAGCCCTTAGAAATTCTATGGCTGACTTTTCATCATTCATTTGATTTTTTAGCTGCGAATCTATAATTACGGTTTTCAACTAAAGGCATCGAATAATTTCTTTTTCTGCATTCTTTTTATTACGATATGATTTGGGATTATTTCCTCTTTAACTGATTGTTAATTTTTTTTATTTCTTTTGAATCCATCCAATATACCCCCACCCAGACAAGAATATAAATAATGAATTGAATCACAATAAACATAAGAAACCTGACTGGATTCTCAGCTGGATTTTCATACCACTCTCCAATTGCACCACAAATAAGTACAAGTAGTAAGACCACAACATAATGTATCGATAGATTTACCACAAATGGCCAACGATCAGAGTAAAAAATAAGCGTGATAAGACCACAACCCACTCCTAGAAATACAGCCAAAAGAAACTCCACCAAAAGCTCTTGCCCATTCATTACTCTGGTTGGATTTTGTAATAAAACAATTGTCATAATGATATAAGAAGTGCTTAACCCAATAAGGGCCCCTATTAATGAAGATTGGATTATTTTTTTCATTACGTATCCCTCCCAATTCCTAGCCGCTTCTTCAGTAACTTTAAATACATACGACTAACATGAGCTGTTGATCCATTGTCCATCACAAGCTGCATCATACCTAATTTCTCCATCTTCATAGAGAAAATCTTAGACACATTTACGAGCGTTGATTTATTGACACGGACAAAGTTCTTTTTTAACAAATCTTCCAGCTCATATAATTTGCGCTTTGATTCATATTCATCCTCATCTGTTGAAAAATAAACCTTTGTCCCTTCTGAATAAATAAAGTAAATATCTGTAATTTTCAACATATAGATTTGCTGTTGTAAATAACCATCAATTACTTCTGTGTTAGAAGACTCAAAATACCTCATAATTTGTTCAATTTCATTTGTATACGCATTTGTATGAATATGGATTTCTGTTTCCTTTACATTCTCATCGATGATTAATTTGATTTGCATATGCACCCTCCACTCCATAAATCAAATATAACATGGAAACTTTTCATATTTAATTTTCTTATATAAGTGGTTCCATATGACAAATGAGTAGCAAAAAAGAGATGATGAATGAATCGTATGGAAGGCTCGCTGTCCCTTACTGATCATATAATGTTCGTTTTTGATAGAACTAGATGTATCGAAGGATAATATTTATATTTGCATATATTTTCCCTGAAGATGTATGGATAGTTTTTCTGGTTCTTTCATTTCAATCACTATCAAATGTTTTATCTATAGTTTTTCCTACAAGGAAGTTTATTCGACATGGTATAGAATTCTCTTGTAGTATTTAAGTCTACTCAGGAAATGTAAATGAAGGAAATCAAGGTTAGAGGATATTGGAATGCAAAAAAATTCCAGATAAGGTAAGGGTAAGAAGGATTATTGATATACAAGCGAGGATTACAGTGAGGAACCTACAATATGATGCAGATACTGGCTATAATTATGTAAGAATTTTTCATACCTAAATAAAGGCATCTTCTCCTCCTCAGTAGTGTTAGCCTGTGATCTTATGTGGTATGTATAGTTCTTGTTAACAATAATGAGAGTTTGTCCATCCAGATTATTTAATCCCTATAAACTACTCGTATACATCAAGTATAGAATAAATCCTAAAATATTCAGAGTAAGACCACCAATAAAGGAGTTATTACATACCCCCTTAACAAATTCATAAAAAGTAAACATAAGAGAAATAAAGTAAACCATTATCAAAAAATTTAAAAGTAATCCCCACTGTAACCAGTAAACCTTTCCGAAACTAAAGGAAAAATCTGCGATTATAAATAGTATAAATCCTATATTTGCTAGTAAAGATAATACAAATGAAGTATTACATTTTTTCATCACAATCGTTCTCCTTTTAACCCTCTAAGGAGGTTAGAGTTTTCATCTATTAATTGTAACCCTCGACTAGTAATACAAATATGGAAATTGATAATATTTATGCGGGATTTACAGCGAGAAATCTAAAAATATAATACAGCTGCTTGCCTAAAAAAATGACCTCCTTTAATCTTACAGACTACGGAGATCATTCTCATTTCTAACGTTTGAGTCGCCCTTTGGGAGACAATCTATTGTATCTAATAGACAAATTCCAAGGTGCATAATAACTCATTGCCTTTCATTCTGATATTTATTTTTGTTTAATGAATAAGCAAGCAATTCCTATAACTAAAACAATCATTACAGGAAATATCGTGCCCTCTTGAATAGTAAATACCCTTTGCTCTTTAGCCTTTGATAATATTTAAAATATCAATGTCATTGCTTATCTCCCGAAATTATTCGTGTTATAATATAAACCCTTCATCATTTCAGCTGTTTTCGTTTGAGAATAGCCATATCGCAAAAGAACATTCTTCTTAATTTTAATAATATCGATTAAATATTTGATATTATCTAAATACGCATCATCTGCAAATCTCTTTTCAACGTCATAAACCTCATTTTTTATTTTGCGGGTGTGTTCTTCTATCAAATATAATGCATCTACTATTTCCATTGCTGCTTTCAAACTAATATCCTTTATTTCTTGGAAGTTATTAATGAAATAATAATGTTTCGTATATTTATAACCAGTTTCATTAAAAAAATCATCGCCATGCTCAAACCAATCTTCTGAAACCAGATGTTCATCTATGCAATGTTTTAAATCAAGCTCCTCTTCTAAATAAAGATATTTAGCTACTTCCATTACACTATTAAAACCTATTTTGGGAAGAGGTTCTTTTTCAAGAATTTTCTTTTTATCGTTGGAATAAGTCACAACCTGTATTAGCTCTAACATAAAATTTCCCCTTTCTCTGGTCAAAACACCCTATTTTTATTGTTATTTCGTTCCACGTCTTTAAATACCCTTTCTTTTTTCACCAAAATCTTACTTAGATAAACAGATTTTATTTTTTATCTGTCTACCTAGGGGGAGCATATCAAGATTGATCAAAATAGATTCTTTTCTGGCATATTTAGGTTTCGGTTTTATAAAAAAGTTTGATCATTTTCTACCTGTGTTGTTCCACAATCGCGCCCGATTGCTGAAGATCGTCCTGGAACAAATAATTATCATACTTTATTCAAAATCCACATTTATAAAAGCCTCCAATAAGACACCACCCCCACCACTCTTTGATATAGTAGCTTACTAAGTCTTATATAGGAGGGAACAAATATGATCTTAACCGTCAAAAACTTATCGGTCACATACGGTACTAAAGAAGCTGTCCACAACATTAGTTTTAGCATCAAGCCTGGGGAAGTAATTGGCTTACTTGGGGCAAACGGTGCAGGGAAATCCTCTACTATTGCAGCAGTGCTTGGTATTGAAAAGAGTAATTACGAAGAGCTCACAATGCTCGGAAAGTCACCAATTCTCCATCGCAAGGAAGTCTATCAAGAGGTGGGTGTACAGTTTCAAGAAACAAATTTCCAAGATGGATTAACGGTGCGTGAGGCATGCGAGCAGTGGGAGTCGCTTTATAAACAAACTGCTGATGTGCCTCTACTCTTACAAACATTTGGTCTAGTTGGGAAGGAAACTCAACTTGTGAAATCTCTTTCAGGGGGTGAACGTCAACGCTTAGCGGTGCTGCTGGCATTAATTTCAATTCCTAAGCTTGTTTTCCTAGATGAGCTCACAACAGGATTAGATACAAAGGCTCGACGTATGCTTTGGAAACAGCTTTTAGCGATGAAAGAAAAAGGGCTGGCAATTGTTCTAACATCACACTACATGGACGAGGTTGAGGCGTTATGTGATAAAATTTTAATTTTAAAAGAAGGCAAAACGGTCTTATATGGCACGATCCAAGAAGCAATCCGTGCAAGTGAGAAAGCCACACTAGAAGACGCGTACCTATATTTTGCAGGCGAGGAGGACTGGGTATGAGTACATTTCTAACCTTTTTAAAAATTGAGGGCAAGCTCGTTTGGAAGGGCATTGATATTCTCATTTTTGGGATCTGCTTCCCTATTATATTAGCTACCCTATTTGGTTATTTTCTGAGTAAGGACGGATTAGCTGGTGCTTCCAACTTTGAATTATCGTACGCATCTGTAATTACGATTGGTGTACTAGCAACAGGAGTTATGGGTGTACCACTGACCATTGCAGATTACCGTCACCGAGGGATTTTAAAGCGATTCCAAGTGACACCTGTGTCACCTCTCCAAATTCTATTTGCCCAAGGACTGATTCAGCTTTCTTCAGCACTTGTATCATTTATTGGTGTCACACTTGTTTATCATTTATTATTTGATTATGAACTAAAGGGCTCCTGGGGGATATTCCTTCTGACATACACTTTTGTCATTATAGCGATGTATAGTATCGGGATTTTCATTGGAAGCTTAGTACCTGACCAAAAGTCAGCAAATGTTTGGAGCTCTGTTGCTTACTTCACGATGTTACTGTTTTCGGGAGCAACGATTCCGTATGAAGCCATGCCTCGATTCTTCCAATGGGTGATGGATATTTTGCCACTTTCTCATGGTATTCACTTATTAAAGCAGGCAAGTACAGGAGAGCCACTAACAGATGGTCTATTCCATATCGTGATTTTAGCTCTATGCATTGTAATCGGATTATGTGGATCGATTAAATTCTTTAAATGGAAGTAGGTGTGTCGGGTGTACAAAACAAAAGAAATCGCAACACTTGTTGGGGTACACCCAAACACTGTACGCATTTATGAGGAATGGTGCTTTATCTCCCCTGTACCAAGACAAGCAAATGGCTATCGTATTTATTCAGACATCCATTTATTTCAGTTAATGGTCGCACGGACGCTCTTTCGGTGTGAAATTGTACAAGGAGATATTCGGAAAAGAGCTCGTGCAATTGTATATACTTGCGGACAAGAAAATTTTGCGAAGGCTGAAGAACTAACAATAGACTATCTCACCAATTTAGAACGCGAATATGTTCATGCCTTGTCTGCTACAAAAGTTGTTGAGAAATGGTTGAGAGAAGATCCTACTGTTAGTACACGCACTTATTCTCGAACGGAAGTGGCACTGCTTCTAGATATTACATCTGAAGCTGTACGAAATTGGGAACGTAACGGACTCATTACCGTACCGAGACTGGACAATGGTTACCGAGCATATGGTGAAAGAGAACTTGAGCAGCTACGAGTTATTCGTAGTTTAAGAAGTGCCCATTACTCAATTAATGCCATTTTACGTTTACTCAAACAAATCCAACAACCAAGCCCTGATATTTTCGCGATTTTAAATACACCAACAGATGAAGAAGATATCGTGTCAGTAACGGATCAATTAGGTAAATCATTATTAGATGCCATAGCAGGTGCAAAAGATACATTAGCTTTGTTTCATGAAAAAACCACTTTCCAGTAACGGTAACGGAAAGTGGTTTTTAGCATATTTGTAGCTTTGAAATAATGTTCGATTAAAAACATCCACAAATCCATATTTTACGATAAATAAAAAGAATCCATTTAAAAAAGATTAATTAAAATGAATTATTCTCTATCAGATTTAGGTTTGGCATTTATAAATAAAGAGTTTGATCATTTTTAACCCATGTTGTTCTACAATCTGGAGTTAGTATAGTTTCATGGACACCTCTTAGTTAAGTCCTTACAAATGAAAACAAGAGGAGATGAGTCCGGATGGAACACAAAAAAACGAACTAGAGATACAATGAAGATTTTAAAAGAACAGTGGTAGATCTTTATCACTCTGGTTACTCTGTAAAGGAACTATCTAGCGAATATGGTATTTCAGAAGTCACTATTTACAAATGGATCAAAGAATTTACTCCTCTCCAACATCTATTAACGAGAAATGGGTAGCAGATATTACGTATATTCATACTCTTCGGGATGGTTGGTGTTATTTGGCATCCGTTCTTTATCTACATTCTAAAAAATCATTGGGTACTCTTTTTCACGTCATATGACAGTGGATGTAGTTTTGCATGCATTAAAAATGCCTATGATACTCAAAAACCCACAAGGGATTTGGTGCTTCATACTGATTTAGGTGCCCAATATACAAACAAGGATTTCACGCAATATGTTAAGCAACTTCACATTGTTCACTCATGTAGCAGAAAGGGCTGTCCCTATGACAATGCCTGTATCGAATCGTTCCATGCTATTCTGAAGAAAGAAGAAGTAAACCATGTGACTTACATTGATTATGAATCCGCAAAGCTTGCGCTTTTTACATATATAGAAGGTTGGTATAACCGAACCCGAATACATGGTAGTCTAGGATACAAAACACCTCAAGAAGTAGAAGACATGCAAAGAAAAGCATCCTAGTACTTAACTTAATTGTGTCCAAGATATTGACTCAAATCCACTATAACAATCGAGAAAAAGTCACGTATGAGTCAGTTAGATGCTTCATTAACTGTACGTGTAGCTGAGTATCAACAGTTATTCTCCAATCTCCGCATTGAGAAAAAAGCACGCAATAAAGAATTACGTTCAAACATTAAAGTTGCTTATGTAAAGAGTTTGCCAGCTACCTTGAGTATTGAGAAAAGGGAAAGAAATCGTGATCTTGCATGTTCATTAATTGTTCGACAACGAGAAAGTGATGCACTCAGTGGCTCAGTTGTTATTCCATTAAGGAAGTTTTTCACTAGCCAAATGTTTATTCGACATGTTAGAGATTTCCCTTGTAGTATTCAAGTTAACTCAGGATTTTTACATGCAGAAATCAAGGTTAGAGGATATCGGGATGTACAAATTCCAGCTACTGTTACAGTAAGGGTAAGAAGGATTTGTGACATACATGCAAGGATTACGGTGAGGAATTTAAAATATGATGCAGATGCTGGCTATGTATTTATTTTGTAGGATGAGATTTAATAAATGAAAAAAAGTAAGACCGCCTACGAGCCTGAGAAGCTTTAGCGGTCTTACATCACAGTATTCAGAATGAGCCGCCCCATTGGGGGGAGATTCAATTAAATATAAAAGACATTTCCAAGGCAAATAATAGCTCATTACCCTTAATTCATAATGTTCATTTTTGTTTAATAAATAAGCAAACAACTCCTATAACTAAGACAATAATTACAGGAAGTATCGTGCCCATTTCTAAATATTTTGTCCAATCTGGGTGGTAACTACCAATCATTTTGTCAACATACATGGTTAACTTTGCTATTCCTAATACTAGCGAGAGTCCAATCAGTCCTAACGAAGTTATAATTAATCCTGTTGTCTTCATATGCACCCTCCAAAGTGTACCATTAATGGGTTTGTTCAGAAACTTTTACATACTCTCCATTAACGTACTCAAAAATTTCGGTAAAGTAAGGTTTTTCCTCTTCTGGTGTAAGTGATGCATTCGTTTTATAATAATCTAGTTTAATTTCAGGCTTAATTGCCTCGTCTGCATAACCCTTTGCATATTTGTTTTGAGGATATGTGTTCCCTAAATCATAGAAGTACTGTTGTTGATCTATAAGCGTACGTAGATAAGTTTTTCTGTAACTAGCTTTAACATATTCTCCTTTAGCAAGCGGTCTTGATGCCTTCTGTACTGTTAGTTGCACCTCGTCCCCTATTTCATATCCAACAGTAGCTGATATAATATCATTCCCAACTTGAATTGATCCACTTACTGAGTGAGAGTAAGAAGTAGAAATAGAAAACGAATCCACCTCTCCTGCACCTTTTGCTGGATAGCCGATATAGTCCACTATCCAATCACCTTTTGTCACTTTGCCAAGGTTCTCAGTGCCGATTATTTTCCAGTAATAATACGTGGCATTAGATTGTACTTGCGGAAGTTTTGTGTGACTTTGTGATTGAGTCGGCTCATTCGCAGATACAACTCCCGTAGCTATCATAGAAAGAGTAAACATTACAGGCAATACTTTTTTAAACATTTAAAAACCTCCATTTTAATTATATTACAACAAAAAATGGTATTACAAGAAGTAAAAGGTTTGGAATGCACTTATCTTTTTAACCTAGCAAAAATGCTTTTCTTGAAATTAATTATTGTTTTTTGAAATGCAACGATGTACTCATCTAGTTGTTGGGTCATCTGCAATACTTCTGGATGTAAAAATGAGCCTTCTTTGTAATACAACATCTCTAATCCTTGACGTAGCAGATCAAAATGTTTCTGTAAATCTTGTTCTAGTTGAGAATTTTGCATTTCTCTTTCCTTATTTAAGTGATACAATTGACTCGAATAACATTTTTTGTTATTCATGACGGGGGCGTTCTGGTGGTCGGTAAACTAACAAGCACGCCCTTCTTTATTTAAATTTAAACTTTTGAAGCAATATGATTACCTCCTTTCTCCTTATATGTATAACTTTACCATATGTTTCTTTTACAGCATTCGTTTATATCTGCTAAAAACGTTTTACAATCTTCGACTTATTTCTACAAGGATACTAAAATAAAAAAGAACGCCAAAATAAGGCGTCCTACACCAAATAGTCTAACGTCATCAATGTCCCCCATCGCCAGTATATGGTTTGAAAGTGTTTGTTGAGAATAATCTTTTTTCAATAGGCTTATCTACAGACAAAAAAGGAGTTGATAACGATAAAGATAGTAAAAGAACAGAAGCGGTTAATACAAACTTTTTCATTAAATTACCACCTTTCCTTTAATTGGCTTATTAATAGCATTATAAACATTAACAAGTTTTTCTAGCAGATTTAATTCAATTGACTGTTGAAGCTCAAAATGAAGAGAGAAAATCTCTCCTATGCATTGGTTAATATCTTCGTTTGCACTAATCTGTTCATAAGAGTGAATACTTCTTAAGTAAGATTGGATAGCACAATCATATTTTCCCATCTTGACTTGCCAGATTCCTTTCAGCTTAAAAAACCTTCCCAGTTCACGATGTTTATGAGGTGTTTTTACATTAAAACAAAGTGAATCCTCTTCTGCTTCTAAAAATTTTTGTACCGAGTTCATATCGTCTAAGTTAATGTATGATTCCAACAAATCGTTCATAATGTGAACTCTTGTATCTTCCGTTGCTTCCGACAAACATTCTTGAAGAATTGGGATTGCCACGTTATATTCGCCTTTGCCAAAGTATATGTTGGCACGTATAAATTTCGAACGTTCAATAATAAAATTATGGTTTGACTTTTCTGACACATATAAAAGTTCTTCCGCACTTGCAAATTCGTTTAAGAGAATATAAGAATTAATTACAACATAAGCAGCTCTTTGCTTTAGTTCATGTATAGTTTGATCAATTTTAAATCCTCTTTTCCCCATATCAATACATTTTTCATATTTTTTTATATTGTAAGCGTGTAAAGTCATGCGGTAATAATAAACTAACTGTTCTTCATGAGACAAAAAATCAACGTAGTGAGCTATCTCTTCTCCCATTCTGAAGGATTCTTCCAAACGCTTTAAATCTTCTCTCTCGATGAGATATTGTTGATATAATCCTTTTGCTATGTAAAGGGGAATTCCACGTTCTCTGGCATACATAATAACTGGTGTGAATATAGCTATCTTCATTTCTGTATTGACTATTGAATTGGCTACCTTGTAAAGTCGTTCTAGTGATTTGTGGGTGTTTTCATGTGGAGATTCGAGTAGCTTTCGAACAATTGCAGAAACTAATTTTGCATTTCTTAGTTCAATTGCTTCTAATATCAACTCACATAGAACATCAAAACGCTGACCAATCTCTACATAAAGTTCTACAATGTTTTCATAGGGTAGTTTTAATGTATCGACTAGAGGCTTGATTGTTCTTAGCTCAGGTCGCTTCGTTTCATCATTTTCAATCTTCGATAAAACCCCTTTACTAATCCCTGTCATTCTCCCTAATTCCGATAAGCTAATTCCCATTTCTGTTCTTTTTTCTTTTATCAGTTCCCCCAATGTTGTGAAAGTTAGATTTACCCTCATGCTAATCCCCTTCCATACTTTATGAATAATCACATCGATTCCTTTATCAATCTTAACTTAATTCTAACTTTATTGTATTTTTTTGTAAATAACAATAAAAAATATTGGATTAAATAATTTTTTTGTTTTTTCAAAACAAGAAAGGTGGTTTTTTAAAAATGGACTCAAAAGCCTCACAAATCTACTCTTATTCGTTGGAAAGGAGGTTAGTCAATATGTACATGTTTCATATAACTCTACGTTGAAAGGGACTATTACCATGTCCAGTAATCAAGTTTTAGAAGTAAAAATTGAAAGTCTACACAGAGAACTCAATTCATTCAAAGAAGAGACAAAAGAAGATATCCGAGATATTAACATAAGTATTAAACAAAGTGAGAAGCTTTTTAATGCTGCTATGACCATGACTGAAAACATTACCAAGCTAACTACGATTGCTGGCCAACAACGCGAAGAGATGCGTCAACAGCGTGAAGAAAGTACATATCCGAATAACTGCACGATTGGAATTGAATGCAACCATATAGATATGAGTGGAAAGATGACATTTGAAACATATCAATCTCTCTTAGAATTTTGCGTACCGCTATTGAAACGTTATAACCTAACTGAAAATGATCTGAGGTTACACAAAGAAGTTGTTGGCTGGAAGGATTGTCATAGATGGTTTGTAAACAATCCTGATGAGTGGGCTTTGTTTAAAGAGAAAGTTGGAAAAGCATTACACGGTGACACTCCCAAAAATACAACAACTATAACAAAAGAAAAGGTGGTATATATCATGTCAAAATACTTTAAAGATATTCCTGAAAAGATGAAATGGGTTTCTGATCCTGCTGATCGTTTGTATGAGAAAGGCATTGTACTTGGAGATGAGAAAGGTAATCTACATCCAGATAAACCAGCTACTCGTGCTGAGGTAATTTCTTTTATTGATCGAGCAGTTGAATACGTTCTGAAAGAAGTTAAATAAGAAAGCAATAATGTAAAAAGGAGTATGATGAAATGAGTATTTTATTAGGTAAAATCGTATTGGATGTAGCTCATTTTCTACTGTTAGCAGTAGGAACATGGGCTATTTTTTATTTGGTTACGTTTCTCAAAGGTAAGATTAAAAAAGAACATGCATTACGTGCTGTACAATATGCGGAACAAGCCTTTATTCATTTAAAAGGGTCAGAGAAATACAATGAAGCTGTTAAGTACTTTGTTGCAAGTATGACTCGAAATAAAATTAAAGTAACCGATGAAGAAATTAAAGCATTGATTGAATCTACTCTTCGTGAATGGAAAGATGAATTGAATAAACAAATGAAGTAAAATAATTACCCCCTTCTGGCTATATGCTGGAAGGGGATTTTGTGTTTATATGGGGGGTATCCTTTGAAAATAAATAAAAACCCCCTAGTGGAGCTAATGCTTCACTAGAGGAATCATTTTTGACTATTTAGGAACTATTCTTCCCAAACCTTCACTTCAGTCATTTTATTGCCTTGCTGAATTTTGTCCACATGCTCCATGCCTTCGATAATTTGTCCGAATACAGTATGAACGCCGTCTAGATGCGGGAATGCATCATAGCCGATAAAGAATTGGCTGCCGCCTGTATCTTTACCTGCATGTGCCATCGACAATGCACCACGAACGTGTTTGTGTGGGTTACCTTGTGTTTCACATTTGATTGTGTATCCAGGGCCGCCAGTTCCTGTTCCGTGCGGGCAACCGCCTTGTGCAACAAATCCTGGAATAACACGGTGGAAGGTTAGGCCATTGTAAAAGCCTTCATTTGCTAGCTTTTCAAAGTTTGCAACGGTGCCAGGAGCTTCTTTATCAAAGAATTCAATAACAACCTTATTGCCGTTTTCTAGGGTAATTTGACCTTTTTTCATATGTATATACCTCCAATATTTCCATTCCCTTACAAGAGGGTAAATAAGTAGCCACCCGCTCAAAGAACGTAGCAGTCTTTATCCCTTTTATCTTATCTTGTTCAATTCCTAATAGCAAGTTATCATTGTACAAAGCAAAAAAAGAGATTCAATAGCTGATATCTCTTTTCCTTGAGGTACTTTGTCATCCTTTTTATAGAGAGACCTTCGTATACAGGCGATCATTTCGAATCAGATCCATTAATGATTCACGCTGGACCACCAATTCGGCCTCTCCGTCCTTAACAAATACAACAGCAGGGCGGGTGATTCGATTATAGTTATTTGCCATTGCATATCCATAAGCACCGGTACTAGAAACTGCTAAAATATCTCCTGGCTGATGTGCGGATAGACAAATGTCCCAGATTAGCATATCGCCTGATTCACAGCATTTACCTGCTATCGAAACCAATTCTGTAGCAGGCTCATGTAAGCGATTAGCCACACAGGCCTCATATTTAGCCTGATACAAGGCCGGACGCAGGTTATCAGTCATTCCCCCATCAATTGCAACATATTTTCGGACATTAGGAATTTCCTTCGTTGCCCCAATGGTATACAAGGTTGTCCCAGCATCTCCAATAATGCTTCGTCCAGGTTCAATCCAAATTTCTGGGAAGGGCAAGTTATGCTTGATAAATTCTGTACGAACGCTATTTGCAATTGCTTCAATATAATCTTTTGCTACAAGGGGTGTATCTCCTTCCACATAGCGAATTCCAAAACCGCCTCCGACATTAAATACCTGACAGGTAAAGCCTAACTCCTGTCTAACATCTGCTAAAAATTCCGTCAACCGCTGAATAGCCAATAAAAAACCATCCGTTTCAAAAATTTGCGAGCCTATATGACAATGGATACCAAGTAAATGCAAAGCTTGGCTTTCCTGTGCTACTTCAATCGCCTTCATCGCTTGATTGCTTATCATATCAAATCCAAATTTGGAGTCCTGCTGTCCAGTGGATATATATTCATGAGTGTGTGCTTCTACGCCTGGTGTAAGACGCAACAACACATTAGCTATCAATCCACGTTCTTTGGCAAGGTCATGCAGCATCTCTAATTCATAAAAATTATCAGCCACAAAACAGCCAATATTGGCTTCTAGAGCCATAATTAACTCCTGCATGGTTTTATTATTCCCGTGGAAATGAATTCGTTCTGCCGGGAACCCTGCTGCCAATGCCGTATATAATTCTCCAGCAGAAACTACATCCAGAGATAATCCTTCCTCTTCTATCAACTTGCACATTGCCATCGTACAAAAAGCTTTACTGGCATAGGCTACTTGGAAGGCAAACCCGCTTTGCTGAAAGGCCTCTACAAAAGCACGGCACTTTTCCCGAATTAATGTTTCATCATAGACGTACAATGGAGTCTGATATTGCTCTACTAGCTTGGTAGTATCACATCCCCCAATTTCAAGATGCCCTTTTTCATTGATGCGACTTGTGCCATGCAAAAACATAACCTTTGCCCCCTCATCCACTTTCCCTATCATTGTATAAAGCTATTCTGTCTTTTCCATGTATTTTGACTCTTTTAGGAAGGATATAGCGAAGCCACATTCTCGTGGCTTGCTATATCCCCTGTATTTTTTATTCGTATATCTAATTTTTAAGCATTAATATACCACAGCAAGTAACCAAATCCAAGATATATATAACTATGTCTACTCTGTTATTGTCTGTCTGGATTTTGGGAACGAACAATCTTCGGCCGTTTCTCCTGATACGGCACAGCCTTGCGTAGTACAATTTCCTTAAATCCTTCATAATTAAACGGAATTAATGGCCACAAATAAGGGGTATCAATCGATCTGGTCATCGCAAGGACAAGTAAGACAAAGGCACAGCTAAACATATAGCCTTGCAATCCAAAAAGTCCAGTAGTTACCAGTAATAGTAACCGGACCAGCCGGTTGGCCATGCTGAGTTCATAGCTTGGAGTCGCATAGGTTCCAATTGCCGCAACAGCTAGATACAGGATTACTTCTGGCGAGAACAGGCCTACCTTAATGGCAATCTCACCAATTAAAATAGCTGCAATCAGTCCCATTGCAATAGAAAGCGGTGCAGGAGTATGGACCGCTGCCATCCTCATTAAATCCAGTCCAAGCTCAGCTAATAAAAACTGTATCATGATGGGAATGGAACCTTGATTCTTCACACCGAGAAATTCCAGATGAGGAGGGATATACTCCGTATGCATCACTAATAACAGCCATAAGGGCGGTAACAGTAAAGAGGCAATAATCCCTAGAAAACGTACCCAGCGTAGATATGCTCCAACAACTGGTGTTTGCCTGTATTCCTCCGCATGCTGTACATGATGAAAGTAGGTAGCAGGAGTGATGATGACACTCGGTGATGTATCTACATAAATTAGGACATGTCCCTCAAGCAAATGAATGGCAGCTACGTCCGGACGTTCTGTATAACGTACCATAGGGAATGGATTAAACGATTTTCCAA
The DNA here is from genome assembly GCF_010748895.1 of Brevibacillus sp. 7WMA2. Lineage (NCBI taxonomy): Bacteria > Bacillati > Bacillota > Bacilli > Caryophanales > Paenibacillaceae > Brevibacillus > Brevibacillus sp. 7WMA2. The sequence goes on along the minus strand of NZ_CP048799.1, from coordinate 459,198 downwards.
TAATAAACTCTTCAACGGTTTTCTCTGACATGGGAATTCCATCGATTTGGATCTCCTGAATCTTTGATTTTAATTTTTCCACTAACTGCGGATTAGCTACATCTGCCAGATAAGCGATCGCAACATCTGTTTTCGAGCGTTCCCCGACCTGCATAATTTCAAAACGCAAACGCTCATCACGAATACGGCGCCGAGTAAGCGAGGTATTGGAAACTAGACCTTCTGTAAAACCATCATGAGCTCCTCGTACAACGCGTTCAGTATCTGGCTCTTCTGGTGTACGAGTCAAATAAATTTTTGCATCGATCATCAGAGCTGTATCCTCACCATCAATCAGCATCCCGATTTGACCAACCAAAACTTTATCCATGAATTCATTACACGTTTTTATCTTGGATATTTGAAAGAAAGGGACATATTTCTGATAAAATATTTTCCAGCCATCCTCGCTCGTTTCCCGTTCTTTTACATTATTGAGGTCTTGTAAAATTAACGTTACGATTGTGCTATCCGCAAAACCATTAATATAATACAGACTAACTCGAGTACGACCTACTTTTATATCATGGACGCCAATATCAAACGTTGTGCCTACCCCTAGCTTGTCATCAAGAAACGCCCTATTTTCTTCAAGGCTAGGGACTATAGGTTGCTTGTCCTGTTTATCCTCCGACACGATATCCACTCCTTTCCATAATCCACTCTATTGCTTTTTTAGTAATCGGACAGCCTTTATTAATGTGGTCCCTGCCGTCCATTTTTCCGATGTCGCCAATCCCAATTATGTGGGTAATATCACATGCATTTAGAATATCAACCGTATCGCCGTAAATTCGATGCTGAAGTTCCTTGTGGACGACCCCATCTTTGTCGACAGCATCCTCCACCACTATTCCTTGTTTCGTAACCGAATATTTCACTTTAGTACCTGTTACCCATTTCGTATTGGAGGCAACTGCTACTGCCCCTAACACTTCAATGTCTGGATGCTTCGCCACAAAACAAATAGCCCTTTCTCCACGTCCAAAACCGTAATTCCCATTGTCATCAAACATTACTAGCACCGGATCATAGGGTGTCTGCTTAATAAGGGTTACCATCTGCTCTCCTGACAGTGGTGTTGGATTTCCCGCGGATAATGAAATGCATCTTCCTCCGATTTGTCGGGCTACTTCTTCTATTACCCTCTGAGCAATGTGGTCACCGTCTGTGATGATGATAACGCGGCGTCGAGCCTGATTCATCGAACCGCCTCCTCCGCCAAAAATTCCTATCCTTTTGGTTTGAACACCAGAGAAGCAAGAAAACTAAAAGCAATGGCCGCAGTAATACCAGCCGCTGGTACCTCAAACATCCCGCTCGCTACTCCCATGGCACCGGTTTGATTTAACTCCTGTAAGGCACCGTGGTACAGTGAATGTCCGAAGCTGATAATTGGCACAGTAGCACCTGCACCTGCAAATTTAATAAAACCATCGTAGATTCCAATAAAATCAAGCACCACACCTGAGACTACTAATGTAACCATGACATGGGCAGGTGTTATTTTAGCTACATCTAACATGATCTGCCCAACCACACAGATTATACCTCCTATGATAAAGGCAATAAGGTATTCCACGATTACTCACCTCCTTCAAATGCTACTGCGTGAGCGATACACGGGATTGAATTTCCCTGTTGTGTACTGGTGGGACTAAGTAATGCACCGGTTGCGCACACAAGCACCTTTTTCAATTCGCCAGATTGAAGCTGCTTCATAATATAGCTGTAGGTTACGCTGGCACTTGAGGCGCATCCACTCGCCCCTGCAAACACTTCCTCGTCAGGTGGATAAATCATAAGACCGCAGTCATTGTACACACCTTCAACGTTATAGCCTTCTTTCGCTAGCATATCTTTGCAAATGGCATAGCCTATGCTCCCCAAATCTCCTGTGACAATGAGATCATAATCAGATGGGCTACGTCCCGTATCAATAAAATGAGTGGCGATCGTAGAAACAGCGGCAGGCGCCATCGCGGCTCCCATTGCAAAAGGGTCTGTAATTCCCATATCTATTACTTTTCCGACTGTAGAATAGGTGATCCGAGGTCCCTTTCCCCCTATCCCTACAACTGCTGCGCCTGCTCCGGTAACTGTAACTTGTGAATGAGGCGGCTTTTGTCCACCATATTCAGTCGGATAACGGAATTGCCGTTCGGCTGTTGCGTTATGGCTGCTGCACGCGGCTACTATATAGTTAGAATATCTTGCATTGACTAGGGCGGTAGCGGTTGAGAGTGTCAGCATCGAGGAGGAACATGCCCCGTACATGCCAAGTGTAGGAAATTGCATTTTTTCAGCCGTAAAGCTAACGGTGATATTTTGATTAAGCAGATCACCTGCGATAATCTGATCGATTTGATTTTTTTTCAAATTAGCTTTCTTAATTGCAAAAGTAATGGCGTCCTCCATTAGCTTTTTTTCGGCTTTTTCCCAGGAATCCTGACCTGCGTACATATCGTCATAACTTTTATCAAATAAATCTTTTAATGGTCCTTCTGCTTCCTTAGGCCCTACAACCACCGCACTTCCCTGAATCCGAACATCCTCGTTGAATCTCCACGTTTGCTGACTAACTCTATTTTTACCTTTCGTTGCCGTACTCACTGTTTTCACCTCGTTTTAGTAGAACATATTTAATATCACTCGCAGCATTCCAAAAATAAAAGCTGCTGTAACTCCATAAACGATAACAGCACCTGCCAGTTTAAACATGTTGCCAGCTACACCAAGCACATAGCCTTCACTGCGATGTTCAATGGCAGCAGATGACATAGAATTAGCAAAACCTGTAATGGGAACTGCTGAACCAGCCCCGGCATATTGACCGATATTGTCATAAATACCAAATCCGGTTAATAAAACAGAGATAAAAATAAGAGTAATGGAGGTTGGTCCGGCAGCCTTTTCTGCGTCCAGATGCATGAAAGCGATATAGAGATTCTGAATGATTTGCCCTAGCAAACAAATTGCTCCACCTACCCAGAAAGCACGAAAGCAGTTTAGCAAAATATTTCGTTTGGGTTCATATTTTTGAGCTTGCTCCTGATAGACCTGCTTATTCATTTGTAGTTTAAAGCCCTGTTTTTGTTTTTGCTTTGTTGCCATCTAACTTGTCCCCTTTATTTCCATTATGAAGTGCCATTGTAATGTCTAATTCCTCCTGCTTATTTTTGCTATGTCAGTGCTATTCTATGAATGGTTCGATTTACCAGGCTTATTTCTGGTTCCTTCCTAGCCTCTCATGGGCTTTTATAAGGAGAAAGTCCATTGCAGCAAAGAACCTACTATCTTCCCTAATACCATCGCCATCAAAAAATTTCTCATATAATCATGGAGCCCTAATCGCTTGGTTAGAATAGGAAACACATTTAATACCTCTGTAAGACCAGCCGCTAGCATTCCTACGAATATACCAGCGAAGCTTCCTACCACCGCGGTTAACACTGCTGGGAGCTGCACAGAAATCGCCAAGTAATCACACCATGTAAACCAAAGCGCACCTAAGACGATGGCCCATTCATAGCTGCGAGTAAAAGAATGAGAAGAAGAGAGCTGTGTAAGGCGTGGAATGATATCTAGAACGCTTAAAAAAGCGACCAGACCACTTCCTACAGCAAGACCCCAGCCTAGTCCCATTACGATGACAAACAAATATAGCAGCATCATGTCTTATCTCGTTGATTTTCCTCGTTCTCATTTTCTAAATAATATTGATCCAGGTTCTGTTGATATAAAAATAATTCAACGTCAAGTGGACTGGGCTCTTCGTTGAATCGTTTACGAAAAATATGATTAAAAAACAAAACCATCCCAAGACCGATTCCTAATGAGTAAGGGATTTGGAGTAGTAGAGGACGTTTTTCATATTGTCCCGTGATTAGCTGATATAGACGTCGCTGTACCTCTAACATGCTGACATCAGCGTGAAAGTTCATTAGGGCTAAACCAGATCCTATAAACAGAAGAAGCCAAACAAATGATACAAGAAAAAAATTAGCACGTTTGGCGGGATTCTCTACCTCAACGATAATTTGAGTCGAACCCTGTACCTTAAGGTGGATCTCTGGATACATCTGACGCAGTTTACGGATTACCTGCATAATGTCGATGATAATCAAATTCCCATCCTCTTTTTTTACTTGATAGAGCGGAATACGACGTAATTTCTCCTCGCGCTCCCCATCTAAATAAAGCTGACAGATATCACCGAGCAGAATAACATCTTTCTGTCTTATCACCAGTCGCTTACGTAAGCGTAAAAATAAAATCTGCTCCATATTCACTGCCTCCTTCCTGCCTAATGCAAGCAGTGCGGTGTTTTTATGTAGTATCTGCAAAAAGAAAGAGACCATTCGAGCTATTGCTCGATTTGGTCTCTTATCGTTTGAAGTATCCTCTTTTCCAATCGCGACACCTGTACCTGTGAGATTCCTAATCTCTCAGCTACCTCAGATTGAGTTTGATCTTTATAGTAACGAAGAAGAACGATCAATTGTTCCCGTTCTGTCAACTTACTTATTGCATCACGCAAGGCAATCTGATCAAACCATTTGCTTAAGCTTTCATCGGCTATTTGATCAATCAAGGTGATCGGGTCACCATCATTTTCAAAAACCGTTTCATGAATCGATGAGGGCGCTCGACTAGCCTCCTGAGCGAATACGACATCCTCATTAGACAGACCCAACGTCTCTGCAACTTCGCTGATGGTAGGGGAACGCCCGAATTTCTTATACAATTCGTCCCGCGTTCTTCGCACTTTGTTTGCCGTTTCCTTCAACGAACGGCTTACTTTGACCGTACCATCATCCCGCAGAAAGCGTTGAATTTCTCCGATGATCATTGGAACAGCATACGTTGAGAATTTGACATCATAGTTTAAATCGAATTTGTCGACTGCCTTTAATAATCCAATACATCCAATTTGAAACAAATCATCTGCTTCATAGCCACGGTTCATAAAACGTTGGACAACAGACCATACTAAACGAATATTACTACTTACCAGTTGGTCACGTGCAGACGTATCTCCCGTTTGGCTTTTAGCAATGAGCTCTTTTACTTGTTCGTTAGTAAGAAACGGCTGACTAGCGTTTTTAATATCGGCTCCCATGGCATTACCCCTAGCTTTGTAAAGCTTTTGCATAAGCGAGACGTTTAACTAAGCGAATCCTTGTACCCTGATCAATGGCCGTAACAACTTCTAATGAATCCATGAAATTTTCCATAATCGTAAAACCCATTCCTGAGCGTTCCAGCTCTGGCTTAGAAGTAAACAATGGTTGCATCGCCTCTTCCACATCAACAATTCCTTTTCCATAATCCTCAATGACAAGCTCAACTACTCCATCCTCTAAAGAAGCTTCAATATGAACCACTCCAAGTGGGTTTTCCTCATAGGCATGGATAATCGCATTTGTCACTGCTTCTGATACGACAGTTTTGATTTCCTCTAATTCTTCCATTGTGACATCGAGCTGCGAGATAAAAGATGCCACTGCAACGCGAGCAAATGCTTCGTTTTGACTGAGGGCAGAGAATTGTAGTTGCATGTGATTTCTCATCGTTATGCCACCCCCAGTACGTCCAAAGCATCTGATACATGCTCTTTATACTTTAATACCTTAAACAAACCTGACATTTCAAAAATGCGATAAATGGTTGGATTAATGGAACAGACAAATACCTCACCAGAACGCGCTGTAATTTGTTTGTATCTCCCTAAAATCACACCAATTCCTGAGCTATCCATGAAGGCCAAGTCCTCCAAGTCGAGGACCACATGACGAATCTGCTCATCCTTGATAGCGGTGTCTAAACGGTTCCTCAAAGTTTCCGCTGTGTGATGATCCAGCTCCCCTTGCAGGCGGACCAACAGGACCTCACGTAAGGTCTCCATTTCAATGTGCAAGCTCATAACTTGGAACAACTCCTTCTCCCGTTGATGTCTCTCTTTTTCTCTATTCAATAAACCAAATCCTCCCAGCCGACAAAAGAACAAAAAAGTCGAGAAGCCTCTACAAAAGTGGACATTCTCGACATTTTTCGTAATTTCAGCGATAGGTAAACATTACCTTCTGGGTTGTTCTTTTGAGTATGTCCCACATATTGGCTCGTTCAACGGTTTTCTCTGGATACAAATCAATTCGGGCTACTTCTTTACCATTTTTTTTGATAAAAATATGGCCCACTACATTTGACTTTTTAATCGGAGCTTTTGCCTCACTAGCAAGTGTAATCTTTTTTTCAAATGCATTAGGATTTTCTCCCTTTTTCAAAAGAAGACTAACAGGCTGTTCGGTCACAACGTTTACCTTCGTTTCTTCTCCCTTATCCAAAGAAAGCTGTTGAATAACATCCCCTTTTTTATATATGGGATGTACTTGATAATGATTAAAGGCATAATCAAACATGCCAGTAATTTCTTTATTTCTTACCTTGGTATCGGGTTCACCCAATACAACAGCAATTACGCGCATATTTTTACGTTTTGCTGTTGCTGTAATACAAAATTTGGCTTCCGAGGTGTAACCCGTCTTCAAGCCATCTACTCCGTCATAAAATCGAACAAGTCGATTCGTGTTAACTAACCAGAATGGGCTGGCACTGTCTTTTCGTAGATAATCTTGATAGATGCCGGTATATTTAGTAATTATTTCATGTTTTAACAGCTCACGCGACATGATTGCAATGTCAGAGGCAGTTGTGTAATGATCTGGGGAGGGTAATCCGTTGCAGTTAATAAAGTGTGTATTTTTTAAACCTAATTGGGCAGCTCGTTCATTCATCTTCTTGATAAACGCTTCTTCTGTTCCTCCGATATGCTCAGCCATAGCAACTGCAGCATCATTTCCAGAAGCAATAGCAATCCCTTTCACCATATCCTCCACTGTCATCTCTTCACCAGGCTGCAAGAAAATCTGAGATCCGCCCATGGAAGCAGCTCGTTCACTGGTACGAACTTTGTCGGTTAGCTTTACTTCTCCTCGTTCCATCGCCTCAAAAATCAATAACAAGGTCATTACCTTAGTGATACTTGCAGGCGGTAGTTTCTCATGCGCATTTTTTTCAAACAGAATGGTTCCGGAATCTGCCTCCATTAGGATCGCTGATTTTGCATGCGGAGCCATATTAGGTTTTGACTCTTCTGCAGAAGCTAGCCCTGGAGTAAGCATGGTTATGCAAGTAACCAAACAGAGAAAAACATGAAGTAATCTTTTCATTTCAATCTCGTACCTCCATTCGTATTTCTAGCTTCCCCTTTTCTCAGGAAAATATTCACACTTTGATCGAAATAAAAAATAAAGAGATTCGAGAGGTTGCTTACTGTACTGACAAAAAAGCTTGCCGTCCCTGCTAAGGAGAACGGCAAGCTTATACTTATACTTGGAATTTAGCCACATGGGCTTCTAAATCATTTGATAATTCTTGCATACTTTGGACGTTTTTATTTATCTCTGCAATCGCTTTTAACTGCCCTTCGATAGTAGTAACTGCTTCAATCAGTGATTGATCAATCTCCCCAGACCTTTGTGACAAGTTTTGCATGGAGCTACTAACAACTTGATTACCGGCTGCCATCTCTTCTGAAATAGCAGTCATAGATTCACTCTGTTCAGCAGCCGCCTGAATCTCCTGTAAGATATGGGTAAAGGATTGGCCTACCATTTCCACGGATGTAAGTCCAGCATCCGCTTGTTTTACTACCTCATCCATATTTTGCGTCATCTCTTTTGCTTCATAGTTAATCGATCCCGCGATTGCTGCAATTTTTTCCGAGAAGCTGCTGCTTTCCTCTGCTAACTTGCGAACCTCGCTTGCTACTACCGAGAATCCTTTACCTGCTTCTCCCGCCCGTGCTGCTTCTATAGCTGCATTTAAAGCAAGCAGATTGGTTTGAGATGCGATTCCCGTTATCATTTTAACAATTTCTGCAATTTCATTTGAGCGCTGGCGTAACGAATGCATCCGATTCGCATTTTGTCCGATTTCTTTCGTAACACCACGAACAACCTCTACTACATCTTGAACCTGCTTCATGCCGACCTGTGCCCGTTCTAATGTTTTCGATGTAGCATGAGAGGTAGCTTCTGCTGATATCGCAACCTGCTCCACCCCCTCGGAGATCTCCGAAACAGTAGTCACAGTATTCTGTACCTCTCGATTTTGCATGGATATGCGTTCTGATATCCCAGTTAACGTACCTGAAATCTGATGCAAGGACACGGTATTTGCTTCAGAATGTTTCTGCAACTCACCAGATGCCACATTTAGGACAACTGCTTGACTTTGTACACGGGTGATTAAATCCTTTAGTTCCCCCACCATCTGGTTAAGTGCTTGTCCGACTTGAGCAATTTCGTCTTTACCCCGCACCTCAATTTTTGTCGTGAAGTCTCCACCGCCAACTCGCTGCATTTGTGTTGTTACAGATAATAATTGCCGTTTCATCGAATTTGCATACCACCAAATAGCTACACCTGCTAGCACAGTGACCGGAATACTGACTAAGAAGATAATCCAGCCCATGCTGTTAACTTCTCCGTAGACTTCCGACAGGCTTGTGCTTAATACCAAGCTCCATGGCAATGTTTTTAATGGAGCAATGGATGCGAATGATTCGATTCCATTATCATTGTAAATAACATTGGAACTTGAGCGATCGACTACTTTTTGCATCAATTCTTTATAAGCCGGATTACTACCTACCTCTAAATTGTTCGTGTATTCCTCATTTTTATGAGCCACGACCAGACCATTCTCGTTTAATACATAGCCATAGCCATTTTCCATGAACTGAACTCCTGCTACGCTGTCTAGCAATTTTTGCATAGAAAAGGCAACGATCAGGATACGGCTTGTATCGCTATTAGATGGACCAATTGGTGTTGCGATGTAGCCATAGCTTTTTTCTACATGAGGCTGAATATCTTCACCCGAAATAACCATTTGTTTTTTAGAAACTGCCTCTTTAAAAAAGAATTTATCATTAAAATTCGTAAAATTCATAGTAGTTAATGAATACTCTTCGATTCCTGTATTTCCATTCACTAGATGAATCTTTTTAATTTCCGGAAAACTCTGTCGCAACAATTTAAATTCATCTTTTATGAGGGTATCAATGTTGGTACGCATTACATTCTTTGAAGCAGAGCTTTTTACTTTTGTCGAAATTGAATTTATCCAATCATCAACACTGGCTGTGTATTGCTCTGTCAACATTTTAGATTGTTTGGTTGTAATGTTGATTAACGTATTTTTGGAGAAAGACAATACGATCGTTTCTAAGGTTCCAAAGATCAATAGAACCAGGATGATTCCCCAGATAATCATTTTAGTTGCTATGGAGTTACCCATATGAAGTCTTACTTTTCTTATGTTTGTTAAAGAGGGCCTCCAGTTATCCTTTAACCCCCTAACTCCCTTGATCATTATATCATCCTCCTTACATGTTAAAAGACCCGGCACATATCGAGCCTATAGTACCACAAATTATTCATATGTATAAAAGAAACATGAAACTTATTATCTATATCGGATAAACAGAGGGACTTAATTACTAAAAAACTGTAAAATTTCACAAAATAATAACTTTACAAATGATTACCACACCATTTTACAAAATAAGATTCTCTGCAATTTTCGGATATTTTGAAATAAATGAAATTACCATGCTTTACCGGATAAAAGAACAACGGCGCCCTGCTGTACTGCAAGGCGCCGTTTTCTTTTATACTCGTTTTTCGCAGAGAATAACGAATTTAGTTGAACAAGTGACAAGCGACGAAATGACCTGATTCAATCTCTTTCCAAGCTGGCTCCTTCGCTGCACACTCCGGCATTGCTTTCGGGCAACGCGTACGGAAATGACAACCGCTTGGTGGATTCATTGGACTCGGTACATCGCCTTGCAGGACGATACGCTCACGAGTACGCTCGATTTCAGGATCTGGAATCGGAATCGCAGATAATAAAGCTTGTGTATACGGATGGAGCGGTTTTTCATACAGCTTTTCACTATCTGCTAGCTCTACCATTTTTCCTAAATACATAACGCCAACTCGATCAGAAATGTATTTTACCATGGACAAGTCATGGGCGATAAACATATACGTTAAGCCCATTTTTTCTTGCAACTGCTCCAATAGGTTAACAACCTGAGCTTGAACGGATACGTCCAATGCTGAAATCGGTTCGTCACACACGATAAATTTCGGTTCAACAGCTAGAGCGCGTGCAATCCCAATACGTTGACGCTGACCACCAGAAAACTCATGTGGAAAACGGTTCATATGTTCAGGATTCAAGCTTACTAACGACAACAATTCTTGGATGCGTTCTTTACGTTTTGAACCACTAGCCAGCCCATGAATATCTAATGCTTCACCGATAATATCGCCAACTGTCATACGCGGGTTAAGAGAAGCGTATGGATCTTGGAAAATCATCTGGATGTTACGACGCATTGCTTTCATTTCAGCAGGGCTTAATTTCGCCAAATCTTTACCCTCAAAAATTACTTGTCCTTCAGTTGGATCGTATAAGCGAAGCATTGTACGACCAGCAGTAGACTTCCCACAGCCAGACTCGCCTACGATCCCTAGAGTTTCACCGCGTTTAATCGTAAAGGATACGTCATTGACTGCCTTTAATGTATTTTCACCGATCTTAAAGTATTTCTTTAAATTGCGTACCTCAACCAATGTATCATCGTTTGACATAGCTTTGTTTGACATCTGTGCTCCTCCTCCCTTACGAACCTGTGCGAGCTTGTGCTAACGGATGCTGTAACCAGCAGGCGGCGCGTTGACTGTCGCTAATTGTAGTCAATTCTGGATCGTATTCCATGCATACCTTCATTGTGCACTCACAGCGTGCAGCAAAGCCACATCCCACTGGAGGTTTTAACAAATCCGGCGGAGTACCGAAGATTGGAGTAAGCGGCTCATCACGATTTAAATCGAGTCGTGGTACAGAGCGCAGCAAGCCTTTTGTATAAGGATGCTGAGGATTGTAGAATACTTCGTCTACCGTACCCTCTTCAATAACCTTACCAGCATACATAACGACTACACGATCGCACATTTCAGCAACTACACCCAAATCATGCGTGATCATGATAATTGAAGTTCCCATTTTCTTTTGCAAATCTTTCATCAAATCAAGAATTTGCGCTTGAATGGTTACATCAAGAGCTGTTGTTGGCTCGTCGGCAATTAACAGCTTTGGCGAACATGAAAGAGAGATTGCGATCATGCCGCGTTGGCGCATACCACCGGAAAATTCATGCGGGTATTGGTTCACACGACGATCTGGTTGTGGAATACCTACAATGCTTAATAGTTCAATAGCACGCTCTTTAGCAGCGGCTTTGCTCATGTTTTGATGTTTAATTAAGCCCTCCATGATCTGATTACCGATCGTCATGGTTGGGTTAAGGGAAGTCATCGGGTCTTGGAAAATCATACCGATTTCTTTACCGCGAATAGATTCCATCTCTTTATTTGTCTTTTTAATAATATCCTGACCATTAAACAGAATCTGGCCCTGCTTATATTCACCCGGAGGCGTCGGAATTAGCTTCATCAAAGATTGAGCTGTTACCGACTTTCCACAGCCGGACTCACCTACAATTGCTACTGCTTCCCCTTTATTTACATGAAAGTTTACGCCACGCACAGCTTTCACTTCACCAGCATAGGTGTGGAAGGAAACATGCAAATCTTTTACTTCCAAAATTCGTTCCATCCTAATCCCTCCTATTTACGTAAGCGTGGGTCTACTGCATCTCGAATACCGTCACCCAACAGGTTTAAGGCCAAAATGGTTAAACTAATAAAAATAGCTGGGAACATTAAACGCCATGGGTAATACTTCATAGCCGGTAATCCCTCTGATGCCATGGTTCCCCATGAAGCAACTGGTGCAGAAACCCCTAGACCAAGGAAGGATAAGAATGCTTCAGCAAAAATTGCACTTGGAATCGACAAACTCAACGTTACGATGATCGGACCCAAAGCATTTGGGATCAAATGCTTAAAGATAATGCGTTTGCTATCAGCACCAAGCGATTTCGCAGCTAATACATATTCCTGCTGCTTAAGCTGTAGCATCTGTCCCCTTACAATCCTGGCCATCCCGATCCAGCCTGTTATGGTAAGGGCTAAAATAATAGTCGTAACACCAGGCTTTAAAACAACCAGAAGTAAGATAACTACTAATAGATAAGGAATAGCAAACAGGATATCAGCAATGCGCATCATAACCTCGTCCACTTTACCACCATAGAAACCTGCGATACCACCCCAAAGTACTCCAACGATCAAATCAATAAAGGCAGCGGCAAAACCTACTTCAAGGGAGATACGTGCACCGTACCAAATACGAACGAACATATCACGTCCTAGATCATCCGTTCCAAAAAAGTGTTCCATGGATGGCTTTTTGTTTTTACCAGTTAAATCTGTAGAGAAGTAGTCATTAGAACTAATCATTGGCATAGCGATAGCACAGACAATTAGGGCTACCAAAAAGATAAGAGAAACCATAGCTACTTTATTTTGTTTAAGACGACGCCATGCGTCTTGCCAAAAGGATAAACTTGGACGCTTAATTTGTTCAGCCTGACTAGCATCTACAGAGACAGGCTCAAAGTGTTTTTCTGTTAATTGCATTCTGTCACTACTCCCTTCCAACATCGCCAAGCTTAATGCGTGGGTCAATCAATGTATAGGCAATATCCACAATCAAAACCATGACTACAAGTATCATCGCATAGAAGACGGTTGTACCCATGATAACCGTATAATCACGATTCGTAATGGATATAACAAATTCTCTACCAAGACCAGGAATACCAAAAATTCTTTCAACTACGAAAGCCCCAGTCAAAATGCTAGCAGACAAAGGTCCTAAGTAAGTAATAACAGGTAAAAGTGCATTTCGGATCGCATGTTTTACTGTGATAACGAAAGTACTTAATCCTTTAGATTTAGCTGTTTTAATATAATCTTGTCCCATAATTTCAATCATATTAGAACGAGTCAGACGCGCGATAAAGGCTAGCGGACTTGCTGCCAACGCGAATGTTGGTAAGACAGTATGCTTCCAAGTTTCCCACTTTGCAATTGGGAACCATCCAAGCTCAATCGAGAAGAAATATTGATAAAAACTTGCAAGGATAAAGCTAGGTACCGAAAGTCCAAGCACAGCAATCAGCATGGCACTATAATCCTGCCATTTATTATGATAGAGAGCTGCAATTACACCCAAGGAAATTCCGCCAAAAATAGCGACTAATAAAGCCTGTAGACCTAAATGTGCTGATACAGGAAATCCACGATTGATCATATCATTAACCGTTGATGATTTCTCAGTAAAGGATGGACCCAAATCCCAAGTAGCAATCCCTTTCAAGTACAACAGGTACTGCTGACTAATCGGTAGGTCCAGATTGTACTTTGCTTCCAGCGCTTTTTGAATTTCTGGTGGTACATTACGTTCACCGGTGAATGGTCCACCCGGAATTGAATGCATCAGGAAAAAAGTCGCGGTAACAATTAAAAACAAAGAAACAAACATAAAAATAATACGTTTACCAAGGTAACGGAGCAAACCTCATTCCCCCTTAAAAAGATTTCTACTATCTCTACACAATCCACCTTGGTGCATCTTAGATGACCATATGTGAATATATGATTGTGCTACTGTACAAGCGATCATCATTTTTCAAGCAAGCATTTTACAATATTCGACAGTTTTCGAGCATACGCTGTCTGTCCATGTCTGCATGAAAGCTATTATCCAATCTTAGTTATCTATTCACATGAAATGAACCAATTGTTTCTTTCCCTAAATCTTATGCGTTATTGTACTACTTAGGTAAAGTAAACCAAATAGGTTATTCATTCTGAATATTCTAGATAAAAACCAAGAGACTGTATAATGTCTTTCTAATCAGTGCAATTCAGAAGGTTGTTCATACATCAAAACAGAGGGCAAATAGTTCACTAAACCATGCCCTATCTATACCTGATAGATGCATGATTCATAGTACAATGCTCTCATTGTATGTTTTTTCTGAAAAATCTAGCATCGGGAGATAAGGTTCTAAAGCCGGCTTGTTTAACCCCCTTCTGATGTCGTAATATCCTCTTCACGTACATACGAAAAAGATTCTTTATACTGCTTTAGCTCCAAAGAGACATCGGCAGCGAGTATGCCATCGATTCGCGAGAGTTGCTCATTAACAAAGATAATCAGCTCGTCATTACTGTAAAAACAGGCTTGTATGATTAAATCGTGCTTACCACTAAAAGCCCCCACAAATGTAACCTGAGGTAGTTCCGATAACTCCGCAGCTACTTGTTTCTGTTTGCCCAATTTCGTGGTTAGACCGATAAACGCCAACACATTAAGCCCTAGCTTTTCCGGATCGGTGCGAATGACGAATTGAAAAACTCCATCATGCAATAGACGAGATATCCTCGAGCGAATCGTGCCTTCACTCACTTTTAATTGGTGAGCAATCTCTGTATAAGGAGTTCGGCCATCTTCTTGGAGGATCTGCAAGATTTGCCTATCCACATGGTCGATTTTCCTCAATCTTACCACTCCATTTTACTCTTATTTCTGTTTGATCTCATCTACTCTACGAATTCACTTTCGTACTTTTCCATTTCATTACGAATTTCGCAAAATAACGAAACAAACTGTCTGTTACATATAAAAATATTACGAATTTATTACGGTGTCAACGAATTACAGCCCCTACAAACATAAAATATTATAAACAAAGTGAATAGAACTAGCATGAATTTCCTACAAATGTATGCTGCAAACTGAACGAGCCGGTCAATTTTCATAAACTTTTCGTTTTAAATCAAAATAGTCTTGGTAATAAAGCGATGATAACGCTTTCATTTTGTCTCTTGTTTGAAATATCCCATTCTTTGTCTTTCATTATTATAATTTATTTATTTTATATTTTTTTATGTTCAGCTGACAGAATTATCTTACATATGTAACATAACGCATACATTTTTGACCTTGCATCGTAACATGTAAAGGAAAGACTCTCTAACCTGCCCCACCCATTTATCCATAAAAGCAATCCTGGCCTAGGTTTGGATCAAGAGAGTCTTATCTATCCTTTTTAACATTCTTCTAACAAACGAGCTAATAGTGTCGTTCGTTTTGGAATATCTTTTATCCAGATGAACTCACGTGGGGAATGGGCATAATCGCCACTTGCCCCTAATCCATCTAACGTGGGAACCCCGCAAGCGGCGACAAAGTTACCATCGCTAACACCACCTGTTCCCTCTTCTGTTAAGGAGCAGGAGAACTCCTGTTCACAAATATACTTCGCTAACGCAAAAAGTGCATAGCTTTTCTCCGTTTTTTCCATCGGCGGACGGTTGATACCTCCCTTCACAACTAGCTTTGTTCCAGGAAGAACTGGCTGTAAAGACATCATGATCTGGTGAATTCGTTCCGCCTCTTCTTGAGATTGCACTCGCACATCTACCTCTGCTTCAGCATAATCGGCTACTACATTTCGCCCTACCCCGCCTGTAATTGTCCCCACATTAACCGTTGTTCCATTTGCATAATTGGTCAGCGAGTGCAAATGTTGAATATGATAGGTTATTTCTTGAATAGCTGAAATTCCTTTATCGTGATCAACTCCAGCATGAGCCGAAACCCCCGATACCTGAATCGTGTACTGCGAGCTACCCTTGCGCCACGTCTTCAATGCCCCATGAGGAGCTACCGGCGGTTCTAATATGAACGCTACCTCTGCTTTTTTCGCCTCCTCTTCCAAAATCAATCGAGAAGTCGGGCTACCGATTTCCTCATCTCCTGTAAGAAGAAGCACAATCGTTTTATCCTTTGGAAGGCGATTAAATCTATTCAGAGCTTGAATGGCAAAAATAGCTTGAAGAATCCCTGCTTTCATATCATAGACTCCGGGTCCGTATGCCTTTCCATCCTGGCAACGAAATGGTCGCTTTATACTCTCCTGTAGTGGCCATACTGTATCATAATGACCGACTAATAAGATTCTTTTCCTTCCTGTCCCTACCTCCCAGCGCAATTGGTCGCCATAGGTGGGGTTCGTATAACGGTGAACCCTTCCGTCCGTTAATTTATGCATGACTTTTATATACCAAGCAATCATTTTTTCGCTCTGTGATTTATGTTTAGAAGGAGAATCAATATTGACACTCTCCTCTAAGTGTTGCATAAAGCTAGGCAGTTGTTCTTGCAAATAAGTATATAGGGCCATAGGTAGATGACATCTCCATTAATGTTGTTGTGCGTTTAGTCCAAATAATCGATCTAAACCATATACCTTTTCCAATAAAAAGATAAAAAATAAACTAATCAGAATAACAACCGATGATATAGAAGCCACCATTGGATCAAGTGATTCCTGCATGTAGGTAAAAATGGCGAGCGGTAACGTTGTTGTATCTGGAGCAACGAGGAATAAGGATACTGTCACATTATCAAAGGAAGTCAGGAACGAAAAAATAAATCCTGACAAGATCGCATGACGCAACATCGGTAATGTAATATTCCAAAACACATGTACCGGTCTTGCCCCTAGCATATATGCCGCCTTTTCTAAGGTGTAATCAAAGGTAGTTAACCCCGTCAAAACAAGTCGTACGACATAAGGAATTGAAATTAATATGTGTGCTAGTAGCAAGCCCAAGAATGTTCCCCCAAGCCCAAGACGGGTAAAGAACAACAGCGCCGCGATACCAATAATCAGTGACGGCACGGTTAAAGGTGATAAGAGCAAGCCACTAATAAAATTTTTACCCTTAAATTGATATTTAGAGATTGCGATGGCAGCCATTGTTCCAATCAAGGTCGAAAGGATGGCCGTGATAGCTGCTAACTGGAGGCTAAACCAGAAGGCTTCTATAAACTCAGGCCGATCAAGGATTTGCTTATACCAATCCAAGGAAAACCCTTCTGGGGGAAACGATAGGTAGCCGGCAGCAGTAAATGAGCTTGGAACAATAATCAAAAAAGGCGCATTTACAAAAATCAAAATGGCAACGGTGATAACACCTAGCCAAGAAAATTTACCTTGTCTCATGATGTAAACACCTCTTTATACCGTTTTGTTTCTACTAATCGACTAAACAAAGTGACCAGCACAACCGTACTTGAAAGCAATAAGATAGCGAGAGCTGCTCCTAAGGGCCAGTTAAGGGTCGACATGATTTGTTCAAAGGCTAGTACAGGAATAACCTTAACCGACGTTCCTCCCATTAGGGCTGGTGTAACATAGGCACTCATCGACAAACTAAAAACTAGTGTAATGCCGGCAAACACACCAGGCATGCTCAGAGGTAAGGTTATGTGAAAAAAAGATTGAAGGCGTGTTGCTCCTAAGATAGAAGCCGCTTTATACAGGGAAGCATCAATGGTATATAGACTAGTCGCAATTGCCAATACCATATAAGCAATAAACGCATCCGTTAAGCCTATAACAATACCTAATTCGTTGTATAACAAGCGGAGTGGCGTTTCAATAATCCCTACTTTTAGTAGCATGGTATTCAGCCAGCCTGTATCTCCCAAAATGACTACCCAGCCGAAATTTCGTATCACAACACTTATAAGATGTGGACACAAAATTAACATCGTGACGAGCCCACGCAGCTTTCCCTGTGTACGGGCCATAAACATCGCTACAGGATAGGCTAGTAGTAATGTGCAGGCAACGGTGTATAAGCTTAGAGAGATTGTTCGTCCTAGTATCTCTAGATAATAGGTATCCTGAAAAAACATGAGATAATTGGACCAACTAAACTGCCCCTCTACTCCTTCCAAACTTAAAAGAAGAATGAAAAGCATAGGGATAAGAAAGACACCAAATAAAATAATCATGGCCGGTAAAAGTAATAACAGATAGCCGAGTCGTTTTGACATCTTTACTCTCTCCTCTCCGCCATTACAAAAACATCTTCCTTTTCCCATTGACAAATGATCGTTGCTTCCTGCTTCATTTCTGTAAGCACACTCGATTCTTGCACGCGTACATCAAGCTGAGCTCCTCCAATCTGCACCCTACATTCCGTATAGGCACCAAGGAATGAGGAAAACGTCAGTTGTCCGTATACTTTATTATCCATGGAGGATTTATCGCTTGATTGATCATGCAACGAAAATAGTTTGATTTTCTCTGGACGGACATAGGCTATCACTCGCTGATCTATCTGTAGATTTTTGTTAGTCACAACAGCTTGTATCTCCCAATCTCCATCTGTTTTAATCGTCATGATCTGACCGTTTATAGCGGTAATACGACCAGGTATTCGATTTGACTTGCCAATAAACGTATGAACAAATTCTGTTGCTGGATGATGATAAATTTCGTGAGGTCGACCGATTTGCTCTACACGTCCATAATTCATGACTACTATTCGATCAGATAGGGATAAAGCTTCTTCCTGATCATGCGTAACAAAAATGGTCGTAACTCCAATTTCCTGGTGTAGCCGTTTCAACTCATCACGTAATTCTTCACGTAATTTCGCATCTAGGTTGCTTAATGGCTCGTCAAGAAGTAACAATGACGGCTCTACAACTAATGCTCTGGCAATGGCAATACGTTGACGCTGTCCACCTGAAAGCTGCTTGGGGTATCGATCTGCTACATGTGGTAGCTTTACCAGATCTAGGACCTTTTGGATTCGCTCCTTCTGTTCCGCTTTAGATATTTTGCGTAATTTTAACCCATAGCCAATGTTCTCCCCTACCGTCATGTGCGGGAATAAGGAATAGGTTTGAAATACCATACCCAATTCTCTCTTATAGGGGGGAATTCCATTCATCCTCTTGCCTTTAATGAGCAAATCACCCTGGTCAGGATCTAAAAAACCGGCAATCATATTTAACGTTGTTGTTTTGCCACAACCAGAAGGTCCTAGCAAGGAGATGAACTCGCCTTGCTCAATTTGAAGCTGGAAGTCATCAACAATAATCTGATTTTGGAACCTTTTCTGAATATTTATCAACTCTACATCCGGCACTCTTGTCAATGTGGACACCTACTTTCCTACTTTGGGCGCAATTTCCTTGTTGAAATGATTAATCCACTCTCCCGTCTTACTTCCTAAAACGGCATAATCAAAGTTCACAACTTTGGTCCGATCAAAATCAAGCTGTTCAGCTACATCACCCGGCAAGTCCACTTTGGTAGCAGGATTGTAATATAATTTTGAAGCATACATGCTCTGCACCTCATCTGTTAGTAAGAAATTCATAAATTCCTTAGCTACCTCAGGATGCTTTGCCCCTTTAACCATAACCGCTACGTTTGGTACTATATTAGCCCCTTCTTTGGGAAAGACGAATTCAAGGGGTAATCCTGCTTTTTTTTGTGTAATGCTCCGCGCCATTGTCCACGCTGTGTAGGCAGAGGTCTTACTTTGCAAATTCTGTTGGAGCTGTGCAGCAGACTTTGCAAATGTAGGCATATATCCGGCAATTATCTCTAGCTTTTTGAAGCCCTCCTCCATTTCTTTTTCCGAACCACCATTGGCATACGCAAGCATGATTAACGCACTACGCCCGAAGTTGCTAGAAATATCCGTTAAAATCAAATTTCCTTTCATTTCAGGACGAGCTAGATCATTCCAGGATTCTGGCACAGGTAACCCCTTTTCCTTAATGAGGTCAGTATTATAGGAGATGCCCATAGGTGTGAAATTAACCGTAACTCCTGAATTTTCTAACACTTTTAAGTCATCAGCTACGTTAGCCGCATTGGGGATATCTGTTGCTGTAATCGGTTGCCATAATCCTTCTGTACGGCCTTTTTCTTGCTCACCGCCCTCTATGATGGCTACGTCTATTTGTGGAGAGTTTTTCTGTGCCTTTATCTTGGCTACAATTTCCGTAGAAACACCTGATACATAGGAGAGCTTTACATTCGGATGTTTTTCATTAAATTTTTTAAAAATCTCGTCTTTCATCAATTTTTCTACGGTAGCGCCATTTCCAGCAATAACGAGCTTTTCTTCGAATTGAGATTTTGCCTCATTGCTTCCCGATGGTTGTGCTGAGCTTCCACAGCCTGCCACCAATACTGCCGAAAGTGCAATAACCGATAAAACTGACCACGCTTGTTTCTTCATCATAAGCACCCCATACTCTCTTTTATTGTTCTCTTATAGTGAACTATGTTATCCATATAGGAACGATATGTGAATTTTAGCATGAATATTTTCAAAAATCAATTATTTGTGAAAATTATGTGTCCGTGTTACAATACCGTTACATCAGGGTTTTTCCCCTATTTTTTGGAATATCAGTCAATCGTGTATGACTTTTCATAGGAAAGGAATAATCGGATGGACAACTTCTTATCTTCCGTTAAAAAAAGCTGTCATCTTATGCAACTCTTTTTAGATTCTCCTAGAGAATTGGGTGTAACAGAAATAAGTAAAAAACTGGCGATGTCCAAAAGCGCCGCACATAAATTACTAACCACACTTGAGAGCGAGGGCTTTATTCGCCAAAACCAAAAAACCAAGCAATATGCACTTGGTTATACCTTACTTGAATTAGGTTCAAAGGTATTACGTGATCACAATACCGTAGAATATACAAAACCCCATCTTGTAGAACTGGCAGGCCAGACCAAAGAATTGGTATGTCTTTGTATTATGGATGGTAAAGATGCTATTTACGTGGACAAAATCGACTCTGAATATCCTATTCGCTTTACCGTTGATGCCTATCGGCGGTTTCCTTTATATGCGACAAGTAGTGCTCGGTGTTTGCTTGCTTATCAATCTGAGACTTTTATTGATGAAGTTCTTGCATCTGGGCTAAAAGCATACACACCTCAATCCCTTACTTCTACTGAGGAAATGAAACAGCGTCTGACAACGATTAGGAGAACCGGCTATGAAGTTAGCTCCAATCTGCGCAATGTTGGTGTAACGGCTATTGCTGCCCCTATTTTTGATGCAACCGGACAAGCCATCGCTTCCATCAGTCTAATCGGTCCATCTGAACGTATGCTTCCTCATATGAATGATTTTCAGCAGAAAGTATTACGAACCGTTTCCCAATTATCACTTGGTTTAGGGTATCACCACTAGCATAAAAAACCCCTTTGGGCAGAAAAGGGACTGACCCCATAACGTGAGACAAATCAAAACACCTTCAAGAGAATGCAACCATGTCGTAAGATATGGAAGTAACCTGGAGGTGTTTTTTCTTTGGCAACGAGAGTGAGTTACCCTATGGAAATTAAGATGAAGGCTGTTGAGATGAGATTGGCTGGTATCCCCGTGAAAGAAGTGATGGATCAGCTTTGTATTAAAAACAAAACACAACTTAAAACATGGATGCGATGGTACAGAAATGGCGAGACACATCGTTTTGAGCAACCTGTAGGTAAACAGTACACGTATGGGAAAGGGGCGGAATTTACATCAGAGTTGGAGAAATTGAAACAAGAAAATAGGTTCTTAAAACAACAACTTGATGTTTTAAAAAAGTACAGGGAGTGGGAAAGGAGGTGTCACCAGAAGTAGTAGTTCAATGGATGAACGAGATAAAGGGAGAAGTATCTACGCAATTAGCATGCCAGTGGCTCGGAATTTCTCGCTCTACGTACTATCGATGGAGAAAACAAGTAGACGTACAGGTTCTGAATCCTTTGGTTTCCCATATCCGAAGATTGTGTCAGGAACATCGCTTTCGTTATGGATACCGTAAAATCACTGCACTTTTGCGACGAGTGATGCAAATTAATCATAAGCGAGTGCAACGTATTATGAGGGAGGAAGGATTGCAATGTCGAGTCAAAGTAAAAAAGCGTAAGAGAATCGGACAACCGATACAGGTTGCGGATCATCTTCTAAAACGGGATTTTCAGGCGAATCATCCGCTACAGAAGCTCGTTACAGACATTACTTACCTGCCTTACGGCGGAAAAATGTTGTACTTATCCAGTATCATGGACTTATACAATGGCGAGATCATCGCCTACAATATTGGAGACACGCAAGATACTACCTTTGTTTTAGATACGTTGCAACAACTTCCACCACTGGAGCAATGCATGTTGCATAGTGATCAAGGGTCAGTCTATACATCGTCGGCTTATCAATTAGCTGTAAAGGAAAGAGGCATTACCATGAGTATGTCCCGGAAGGGAACACCTGCTGATAATGCCCCGATTGAATCGTTTCACGCCTGCCTCAAGTCGGAAACGTTCATCCTCGAAGGGTTAACCTGTACAACGACGGCAATCGTTGAACAGACCGTTCGAGAATATATCTCTTACTATAACTCAATTCGCATTCAAACAAAACTAAGCAACCAGTCGCCGGTTGAATTCCGACGACTGGCTGCTTAAACATGTAAGGTGTTTTGATCCCTGTCCTACAAACGGGGGTCAGTCCCAAATCCAAAGGGGTTTTTGTGAATGCTTGAAAGCATTCCTTATTTTCACTCGTCGACAGATTATGAAAGATTACATCTTTTCAATTACACTTTTTACTAAGGAAAGAAACTCCGCTTTTACCTTCTCAGTCGTCTCCATTACCTCGTCATGGGATAATGGTTGATCAAGAATTCCTGCCGCCATATTGCTGATGCAAGAAATACCGAGTACCTCTATGTTCATATGGCGAGCCACGATTACCTCTGGTACTGTAGACATCCCAACAGCATCTCCGCCCAGAATACGCAACATGCGAATCTCAGCAGGAGTTTCATAGGATGGGCCTAATAGCCCTGCATACACGCCTTCTTGTAATTGGATGCCCAATGTAGCTGCAATCTCTTTAGAAAGCTTACGTAAACGTTTGGAATAAGCTTCAGACATATCAGGGAAGCGAGCGCCTAAAGACTCATCATTTCCTCCGATTAACGGATTGCGATACGTCAGATTGAGATGATCAGAAATTAACATCAAATCACCTGGTTTGTAGGATTCATTGATGCCACCTGCTGCATTCGTAACAATGATGGTTTCTACACCAATCGCTTTCATGACACGAATCGGGAACACAACAGCTTCCAATTCATGCCCTTCATAGTAGTGAAAGCGTCCTTGCATCGCTACTACCTGCTTGCCTTTCAATTTTCCTATAACAAGCTGCCCTTTATGTCCGACTACTGTTGATTTTGTAAAATGGGGAATCTCGTTGTATGGAATAACAGTAGTTTCTTCAATTTCATCTGCCAAAACACCTAGACCTGAGCCTAAAACTAAGCCGATGGTTGGCTTTTCAGTAAGCTTTTCCTCAATAAACGCCTTTGCTTCAAGAATTTTGGACATGTATGCTCTCCCCCTACAATTGAGCTAAGAAACTTTGACCGATTTTCGGCATTTTCACTTCGAAGTTTTCGGCAATGGTTGCCCCTAGGTCAGCAAATGTTTCACGCACACCTAGATTTTTGCCTGTCTCCAAGTTTTTGTAGTAAGCCAGTATAGGTACATATTCGCGAGTATGATCAGTGCCATGATGAGTTGGGTCATTTCCATGATCAGCTGTTATGATAAGTAAATCATTTTCTTTTAAAGCTGCCAGTAGCTCAGGAACGCGTGCGTCAAACTCCATTAACGCTTTTCCGTACCCTTCTGGATCGCGGCGATGACCATATTTGGCATCGAAATCAACTAGATTTACAAAGCTAAGCCCTGTAAAGGATTCTTGCATGCTTTGAAGTAGTTTATCTACTCCATCCATGTTGTCCTTGGATCGAATCTCTTTACTTACACCCTCTCCTGCATAAATATCAGAGATTTTACCAATCGCAATGGAAGTGAGTCCTGCCTCTACAAGGTTGTTCATAACCGTATTGTCAAATGGTTTCACAGAGTAGTCATGACGATTTGAGGTACGTTCAAATGCCCCTGGTTTTCCTAAAAACGGACGAGCAATTACACGTGTAACCGCATATTCGTCACGCAGTGTAAGCTCACGGGCAATCTCACAGATATTGTATAGCTCTTCTAGCGGTACGATTTCTTCATGAGCAGCAACTTGGAATACGCTATCAGCAGACGTATACACAATTACTGCACCTGTTTTCATATGCTCTTCGCCTAATTCATCCAGAATTTCAGTTCCAGATGCTACCTTGTTACCTAATACTTTACGCCCGATGCGTTGCTCGAATTCCTCAATTAATTCTTGTGGAAATCCATCTGGATATGTATTAAACGGAGTAGATACATGCAACCCCATAATTTCCCAATGTCCAGTTGTTGTATCTTTCCCCATAGAGATTTCTTTCATTTTGCCATAGTGTGCGCGAGGTGCAGCCACAGCTGGTACATTATGTAGCGGAGCAATAGTACCCAGACCCAATTCTGCAAGATGCGGAAGTGCGAACCCATCTACCTTTTGTGCAATATGACCAAGTGTATGAGAACCTTCATCATTAAATTTCTTAGCGTCAGGCAATTCACCAATTCCAACACTATCCAACACAATTAAAAATACACGCGAAAAACGATTCATTTGTGTGTTCCTCCTTATGCACTTGAAGTCTGCCTTGTAAAGTGTACGTCCATCTCTTTAGGCACGAGGATGTGTTTTTGCATATACATCTTTGATGCGCGTACGCGTTACATGCGTATAAATTTGAGTGGTAGAAATATCGGCATGTCCCAACATTTCCTGTACAGATCGCAAGTCTGCACCATTTTCTAAAAGATGTGTTGCAAAGGAGTGTCGCAAGGTATGCGGTGTAATCTCCTTTTGGATTCCCTCTTGTAAGGCATATTTTTTAATAATTTTCCAAAACCCCTGGCGCGTAATCTGTGTGCCTAAATGATTTAAAAACAACGCCTGGTCTGAACTTGCCTTAACAAGCTGTGGACGCCCCCGATCCAAATAGGTTCGGATTACTTGAATGGCAATGCTACCAAGTGGAATCATACGTTCCTTGGAACCTTTCCCCATACATTTGACAAAGCCCATGTCCAAATTAATATCCCCCAGTTGTAAGGATACTAACTCGGAAACGCGAATTCCGGTCGCATATAGTAATTCTAGCATGGCTTTATCACGATATGCTATAGGTACATTTCCTTTTGGACCATCTAATAACCGCTCTACCTCTTCTACTGACAGCACCTTAGGCAACCTTTTCTCGATTTTGGGTGTTTCCAGATGAATGGATGGATCAGTTGTCATATGACGGTCTCGAACCAAGAACTGATAAAAGGCACGTATGGATGCCATATTTCTAGATAAGGTAGCCGTAGCCCGTCCTTTCTCTTGAAGCATGAATAGATAGCCAACGATATGAGTACGTGTAGTATCTTCTATCTTGCTAATTCCCTGGTCATTCAAATAAGCAGCGTACATTACCAAGTCATGTTGATAGGATTCCAGCGTATTTGCTGCAAGTCCTTTTTCTACTGCGAGAAAGTGGGTAAACTGATCGATTAGCGTATCCATGAAGCCACTTCTCCTCCTGGATTAATTATACCAGAGTGGTACCTTATACATTTCAACAGCGCACTTACAAAATCCTGCTTTTTCATTCTCCTTCCAAGAAAAAAAGCTGAAGGCGCTCTAAATACCAGTCCAACTCAGATACGGGTTTATTGTTCAGCCATTTTACCACCTTAACAGCATTCCCGGTAGGTTCTCTATAGGGATTTGCCGGCAAAAGATGGTGTGATAAGTAGGATACTACTCCATAGCTAAACAAGGAACAAGTGACAAAAAGCAAAAAGAATCGAATTAATTCCATAAAACGGCGAAATGGAAAACTCATTGCAACAGCCCCTTGAGCACGGTTGTTGCTATTTTATGCCTTTTTGTCCCTATTCATGACTTTCATGAACAAGAAAAAAACTTCTCCTTTACTATGGAGAAGTTCTTACTTGTAGTCTTCCAAATTAACTTTATCTAGACAACGATGGCAGATTCCATAAAAACTGAGTCGGTGATCTGTTACAGCAAATTTGTAGTCCGCTTTTACCTTCTCTTCTGTTCCCACTAACAAATCTTCGAATATCTCATCCACCGTACCACAATGTAAGCATATTAAGTGATGATGGTGATGTTTAGCATTATCATCTCGGAGGTCATAACGCGCTACTCCATCGCCAAAGTTCATTTTATGGATAATCCGCAGCTCACTCAATAGCTCCAAGGTCCGATATACCGTCGCTAAGCCAATCTCAGGAGCTTTGTCTTTTACCTTTAAGTAGACATCCTCAGCGCTGAGATGATCTGCTTCATTCTCCAGTAAGACACGAACTGTAGCTTCGCGTTGCGGAGTCAATTTATAGTGGTGCGAATGTAATTGTTGCTTTATCTTTTCTATTTTTTCTTCCATGTATGCCCCTCCCCGTTCGCATCAAACCTGTACTTATTATAGAGGAGAGAAATCTATTTAGTCAAATACATAAGTTCTTATCTTATAATTATTCTTAATTAATAGCGTACTGCATTAATAATGGCGACAAAAAAGTCTCCAATAAAGCAGCAGCTATCAGGATTATAAACATGCTCCCCATTAAAATCGAATAATGAGCGAAATGGGGCATAATGCTATCTCGACGTGTAACTAATCTAGTACGAACCAAACGAAGAGAAAATGAAATACCTGCAACACCGGCAATGAGCATAGCCGGAACCACTAACATATTTTGCGGAAGAACACCGAGCAGAGCAAACGTCACTCCCTTCCATTGCAATTCTCCTACGAGAAATCCAACGGTAAAACCAACAATGATACCCTTAAGAAATAATAGGAGCAAAATCATAGGCAATCCAATAATGGACATTCCTAATACCCACAGTATCAAAATTGTTTTTAAGTGATATCCAAACGCTTGTTGAAAATGTAGGGAGGAATCCGTTATGCCGCTTTTATCAAAGTTAGAGAAAAAATAATTGAGAAAGCCAAGCAATTCATGGCGCTGTGACAAATCAAGCGAATTAACAAGCACAGCTCCAAAGATAATGCCCATTGTAAATAGGACGATGGTAAATAGGAAAAGGGATTGGTTTTCTTTTAAATAAAGTTGGATGCCATGTCCAAAGCGGTTACGCAAGACGGCCCCCTCCTTGGCTGTCAGGATACTTACAATCTATGCACCGCTTGTCTATTCTATGACTAATAAATAGGTGCTACTCCCCTTTTTCTTCCATTACCTTTCCATAGATCCCAGCTCGACCTGCTTGAATCAATAGCTCGCCACGCCTTGCCTTTACAATCGTACTCGTCACTTTTTCACCCAATACCTGACACAAAATCTCCTCATTCACTCGGTGAAGAACATCCATTTCTGTTCCGATTTGTTCATAGATCTTTTGCCGCATTTTAGGGCCTATCCCTGGTAAAAACTCTAAAGGAATCTGCTCTACATATGGTGGACGATGAGTAGGATGCACCCCGATTGGCACATCAGCTAACTGATCTATCCGTTGGCTAACACCTCTTACCATCCGTTTATACCCACACGCAGGGCACCGTCCCAGCTCATTCTCTTGTTCCATGGACCCACATCCCTGACACGCTGTTTGGTGATACTTACCTAGCTGTGGAGATAGCCCATAATTAGACGCAACCCTTCTGCCTTGCTCACGCCGCATCGCCATCGCCCACTCCTGGAAGCTTGGTTGCTTTAGCAAGATCGCTTGATATTCCCTACCAATCTTTTGTAAGGAATGGGCATCTGAATTTGTCACAAAGGTTTTCTCATGCAACTCCTGTAGCCGATCTGCCATATCTGTATTTGCACTTAAACCTAGCTCAACTGCATAGACCAAGCTAGGATCGGCAACCTCGCTAAGATGATCCGTACAGCTCCCATAAAGCCCTTTATGAGGTGTAAAGATGTGTGCTGGTATCATAAGTCCCTCGTGCCGGTCAATAAAATGCTGGAGCTCAAGAAGGCTTGTATATACGCGTTGTGAGCTTAGGTGTACATTCTTGCAACGAACAGCCAACCACTCCGTTAAGAGACGCATCCTGCGCAAATCAGGCATATAACACAAAAAATGAGCTTCTCCCCTATTAGGTTCCTTAATTTCAACCTCACAGCCGAGCAGTAGAAGTGTTCGTTTATAATAGATGCCTCCATCGGGATGAGCTATAGCCATTTTTCGATCAATCAATTCCTGCAATTCAGCCTGCACCTCGGGAGCATGCGCGTCTATAACACCAATGATCTCCATTCCCTTACGCTCAGATGCTTCCTCCAAAATACTATGAAGCGTCATTTTTCTGGAAGCCGTAATTTTCACAGCCTTACCTGACATCGTTCCGCCAATGTGTATATGTAAATCCGCAAAGAAAGAGGACATCATGATTACAGACGCTGATTCAAACGCTCATTTTCCATTACAAACAAAGCAAG
The DNA here is from genome assembly GCF_010748895.1 of Brevibacillus sp. 7WMA2. NCBI lineage: Bacteria > Bacillati > Bacillota > Bacilli > Caryophanales > Paenibacillaceae > Brevibacillus > Brevibacillus sp. 7WMA2. The sequence continues at coordinate 430,769 of NZ_CP048799.1, read as the reverse complement.
AACGCTTTTAGCGTCTCGAATCTCTCCCGCTTCATGAAGTTTTCTAGCTTCTTCAAGTGTCACGAACATCACTTCAACAAATTCATCTTCGTCAGGTTTGCATTCTCCCTCGACCAATCCCGTAGCCATGTACAGATGTAAAAGCTCATCTGCAAACCCCGGTGAGGTATAAAAAGAGCTGATATGTTTATACTCCTTGGCCTTAAAGCCAGTCTCTTCTTCTAATTCACGCTTGGCACACTCTAAAGGATCTTCTCCCCTCTCAAGCTTACCAGCAGGAATTTCTACAATAGATCGCTCCAATGGTTTACGAAATTGACGCACAACGATCAATTTGCCATCCTCTGTAATCGGCATAACCGCTACAGCACCTTGATGCTTCACAATCTCCCGTTTAGCTGTATGACCATTCGGTAGTTCTACATCGTCAACCTGAACCGAAATAATTTTGCCGTCGTAGATTTTTTTCGTAGCAATCGTTTTTTCATATAACGAATCGTGCTGAGCTTGTTTCATGGATGTTTCCTCCTAAAGGACAATGTTTTTTGCTGATTTTGCACACCATGCTTTTCATAAAAATACCTGTTTACCTTTGAAATAATTCACCTTTTAGTTCTATTTTCAAGCCCCTCTCCATATCTTAGCATCAAGAATAGCTTGTACAACCCTTTCTCAGAAAATCTCTCCTCGAATTTCAATGACCACAACTTCTTACATAAAACCGCAGTTCTAAGCACACTCTTAATTAGTTGTACATAACTCTTCTAAATCCAAAGGGGGACATTAGGATGAAATTATATACAGATTTGAAACAGTTACGCTTGGTTGGGAAAGTAAATGAAATTCAGGCCGCTCTGCGTGGCTTATCTGAGCAGCCCATCACATTACATGACTATTTACAGCAAATAAATCAACCCAAGGTCTAAACGGTACTTAGTTCATTTCGACTAGTTGCTTAAGCCACCAGGCAGTTTTGGCCATTATATCAGCGGTTATAAAGGGAGTCGGGTCTTCCTTCCAATTCCGTCCCATCGAAGAAAGCTTCTCTAGGTGATGCCTTTTATACAGACTATCAATCGCTGATACTGTCCCTGCTTTTTGTCTGAGGATAATATGTTTTTTGGCCAAAGATGACTGTTCTATCTGGCTTTCGATATGTAGATCACGTGCATCTCCAAACAGAGGTATCGGTAGAAGTACAGGTCGAAGCACAAATTTCTTTAACAGGGTGGTTGTATGATGACTAATGCCATAGTGCCGTTCTCTTTTATCTCCAAAGCTAATTCTTGGTAAAAAAAACGGTACTCCGCCCAGAATATCCACATGATGCAAAATATCCGCTAATTGTAAGCCTGTGAAGCCATAAGGCGTACCTGTACCTACTCCGCCAGGTCCAGGCGTACAAATGATCCAATCCGCTTGATACACATGTTTTGCAGCTAGTAGGCCCGTTACGGTATTGACGCATTCTCCATCTCCCCCAAAAGCCTGACCGGTCGTAATGGTCGCGTGTACATATTCGTTGCTTACAAGCCAGTGTACATGCTGTGATAGTGAGAGTGGCAGTGCGGTATGGTCCGTCATCATATAAACAATTCGTGCTTCTGGCATCCGTTCTTTTAATTGAACGCACAATGCAGGCAGCATACTATGTAATTCTGCTACCAGTACAAAACTCCCCGCTAAAGACAATTCCTCCTGAGCAAATAGCCCATGATAGGGACTCTCCTGTTCTTCTAGTGTATCCACGGCCATCTGCCATGGAGTATAGCGCATTTTCATAATATGCCCGTATTTTGATGGGTAATGTTGTCTATTACAAAAAGGTTCCAGAGCCATTATAAAGTCTGTCCCACCGGTTCCTAACTCCAAATGAGTTGCTGTAACATTAAGCAACACTGATTTCCCCACCCTTACATCTTCTTTTTGACCATAATAAATAGCACGTTGTTTTTTACCATCTGCTCGCTGAACGAGTACTTCTGTAACTCCTGTTCGTTCTTCTATACAGGTAAGAATATGACCTGCCATCATTTGTTGCATTCTCTTCATCCTCATCCATTTTATTTCTTAAAAAAGATGGAACATTATACATTCCATACCTATGCCCCTCCTCTTCCAAACTTTCTAGGACATACAAAAAAGAGCTTGGTGCGATGACCAAGCTCTTTTCCTATTCGTTATTCTACACATTCAGCGATAACCGCTAGTACCAATTCAGAAGCCTTGTATAGCTCCTCTAAAGGCATGCGTTCATTTTTTGTATGTATATCTTCATACCCGATACCAAAGTTGACAGATGGGATGCCATGTCCGTTAAACACGTTACCGTCACTGCCCCCGCCACTATTGGTTAGCTTCGGCTCGCGATCTACACGTTTAACCGCAGCAATCGCTTTTTGTAGCACTGGCGTACCTTCATCAAATTTATAGCCGGAATACATAAACTTAACATCATTTTCACAAGTCGCCCCAAGCTCAGAAGCCACTTCTTCAAAAGCAGTCGTCATTTTTTTCACTTGTGCTTCTAATTTTTCATTTACCATACTACGTGCTTCAGACCAAATCTCCACGTAATCTGTCACGATATTGTAAGCGCGACCACCTTCAAAACGGCCAATGTTTGCAGTAGTATCTTCATCAATACGTCCAAGCGGCATACGTGAAATAGCCTTGCTAGCCACAGTGATAGCGCTTATGCCATCCTCTGGATTCACACCGGCATGAGCAGCTTTTCCGTGGATTTTGGTAACAATGCGGTATTGGCCAGCTCCAGCTTTGACAATTTCGCCCACTTTCCCTGTTGAATCCAAAATAAAGCCCATTTCTGCCTTTAATTTGCTCGCATCCATGTGACGTGATCCAACTAGACCAGATTCCTCGCCAACGGTTAATACAACCTGAATAGATGGGTGGGGTAGGTTTTTCTCTTTTAATGTACGAATCGCTTCAAAGATCGCCACGATACCTGCTTTATCGTCAGCACCCAGTATCGTAGTACCATCTGTTACAACATACCCATCTTTAATGGAAGGCTTTACACCTTTGCCTGGAACGACGGTATCCATGTGGCAGCTAAACAAAATGGCAGGACCCTTAGCAGTACCTTCTAGGTTAGCAAACAAATTGTTCGCACTATGTTCTGTTTTGGAAGCAACATCATCTTCCTCTACAGAAAAGCCCAAGCTTGCCAATTTATCCTTTAATACCTCAGCAATCGCTGCTTCTTCTTTTGTTTCACTGTCAATCTGTACAAGCTCCAAAAACTCTGCAAGAATTCGTTCTTGATTAATCACATTGACTTCCTCCGTTCCCAATTCTCTATGTAACCCTTTTAGTATACCGTAAAAAAGTAGTCTGTACTATTCAGTCGGAACTTTTTTTCTTTCCCATTTCGCATAGCTATAATGGAATATTGCCATGTTTTTTTGCAGGGCGCTCCTCACGTTTCGTCTTTAGCATGTCCAGAGAATGAATAAGGTATTTTCTCGTTTCTCTCGGATCAATAATATCATCTACCATGCCATGCTCTGCTGCTACATAAGGATTGGCAAATTTTTCACGGTATTCAGTAATTTTTCGTTGTCTAGTCGCCAAAGCATCTTCACTTTTCTCAATTTCTTTTGCAAAAATGACACTAGCTGCGCCCTCTGGCCCCATCACCGCTATCTCCGCATTAGGCCAAGCATATACAACATCAGCACCAATGGCTTTGGAATTTAGCGCAACGTAAGCACCGCCATATGCTTTACGAGTAATGACGCTTATTTTTGGTACAGTTGCTTCTGAGTATGCATACAGAATTTTGGCTCCATGTCGGATAATTCCCCCATGCTCCTGATTAACTCCTGGAAAAAAGCCGGTCACGTCCACAAAGGTAACTAACGGAATATTAAAACAATCACAAGTGCGAATAAAACGTGCCAATTTATCAGACGAATCAATATCAAGTCCCCCTGCCATTACTTTAGGCTGATTGGCAATAAAGCCTACAGGTTGACCTTTTAACCGCCCAAATCCAACCACAACATTTCTAGCAAATTGTGATTGAATTTCCATGAAATCTCCATCATCTACAATGAGTTTCAACACCTTTTTCACGTCGTATACCTTAGTCCCAGCGACAGGAACAATGTCTAGCATCTCCTCTAGCCAATTTCCCTCGTCCCCGTCAAACAAAATAACGGGAGGCTCTTCACGGTAGTTTTGAGGCAAAAACTGAAGGAGACGGCGAACTTCTTCCAGCACTTCCGCCTCCGATTCAGACGTAAAATGAGCAACTCCACTTATGCTGGAATGAACCTTTGCCCCGCCAAGATCTTCACTAGAAATTCTTTCCCCTGTAACAGTTTCAATGACCTTGGGGCCCGTGATAAACATCTGCGAGCTTTTTTCTACCATAAACACAAAATCAGTGATAGCAGGCGAATAAACGGCTCCTCCAGCGCATGGTCCAAGAATGACCGAAATTTGTGGAATGACGCCTGAATAGATAGAATTCCGATAAAAAATATGCCCATAGCCATCTAGGGAAACGACCCCTTCTTGGATGCGTGCTCCTCCAGAATCATTTAAGCCTACAACAGGGGCGCCATTTTTCGCCGCCAAATCCATAATATTAGCAATTTTCTTAGCGTGCATTTCACCTAACGCCCCGCCAAAGACAGTAAAGTCCTGGGCAAACACATAAATCGTCCGTCCCTGAACTTTTCCGTATCCTGTCACAACGCCTTCCCCAGGGGCTTCCAGCTTATCTAGTCCAAACAGATTGCTGCGATGCTTTACGAATGGCTGAAGCTCTACGAAGGTTCCTGAATCCACTAACAGATCAATTCTTTCACGAGCTGTGAGCTTTCCACGTCTATGCTGGGCTTCGATTCGTTCATCTCCGCCGCCCAATTCTATTTTATTCTTCCGCTCGTATAGCTCGTCAATCTTAGCGTACATCTCATCACTCATCTGCCAGTTCCTCCTTCTGCTGTTCATACTGGCATAGCTCGAATAATACGCCATTCGCCGCTTTGGGATGCAAAAAGGCTATCTGTGCTCCATGCGCCCCTAGCTTCGCCTGTTCATGGACAAGCTGTACTCCATTCTGTTTAAATTGCTGCAATCGTCCCTCAATATCATCCACATCCAATGCAATATGATGAATACCCTCGCCTCGTTTTGTAATAAAGCTAGCGATTGGGCTTTCCGGGGAGAGAGGCTCCAATAGTTCCAGATTCGTTTCTCCAATTTGCAAAAAGGCAACCTCGACCTGCTCTGATTCCACTTTTTCCCTTCCCTTAAGCTGTAGACCTAATTGTTCCGTGTAAAAGGGAAGGACCGCTTCAATTGACTGGACAGCGATGCCTATATGAGCAATTCGTTTGGGAGTTTCGTGCCAGCTATCCCTTTTAGGTCTCGCCTTGCTTCGAACAAAGTCTACAGCCGCCTGTGTTGGAGTACCCGGTGTAAAAATTTCAGCAATCCCCTGTTCTTTTAGGAAAGGAATATCTTCTTGCGGAATTACTCCGCCGCCAAAAACCATAATATCCTCAGCCTGCTGCTCTCGTAACAAACGAATTACTTCTGGAAATAATTCATTATGCGCCCCAGATAAGCAGGACAATCCAATAAAATCAACGTCCTCTTGAATCGCCGCATGTACAATTTGTGCAGGGGTTTGACGCAAGCCGGTATATACGACCTCCATCCCTGCATCACGTAAGGATTGGGCGATAACGAGTGCACCGCGATCATGGCCATCCAAACCTGGCTTTGCTACTAATACACGAATTTTTTGTTTCATCGTTGTCTTTCCTCCTTCGACCCGATTAAACCGCCCGGTACTCCCCAAAAACCTGACGTAAAACCCCACAGATTTCTCCAATCGTGGCATAAGCGCGTACACAGTCGAGAATAAACGGCATTACATTTTCTTTGCCCTCTGCGGCTGCCTTTAATCGACCGAGCGTTTGATCAACCGAAACCGCATCTCGACGATTACGCAGGTTTGCCAGTCGCTCCGTCTGTTTTGTACCAATCGATGGATCTACTCGTAAAAGCTCAGGCTGCGTCTCATTCTCAAGCGTGAACCGATTGACGCCTACTACCACTTCTTCTCCAGACTCAATATTACGTTGTGTTTCATAGGCTTGCTTGTGTATCTCACGTTGCATATATCCTGCTTCGACTGCCGCAACTGCACCACCCATTTTCTCGATTTTGTCCATATAAGCCAGAACGCCTTTTTCAATCTCGTCAGTTAAGGCTTCCACATAATACGAGCCGCCCAATGGATCGACCGTATCTGTAACCCCGCTTTCATGGGCAATAATCTGCTGAGTGCGTAGGGCAATACGTGCAGAGTCCTCAGTGGGCAGAGCAAGAGCTTCATCACGGGAATTGGTATGCAAGCTCTGCGTTCCACCCAATACAGCCGCCAACGCTTGTAAAGTAACTCGCACAATATTATTATCTGGCTGCTGTGCCGTTAAAGTAGAACCGCCTGTTTGTGTATGAACACGGAACTGCCAAGATTTTGGCTGCTTTGCTCCATAAACATTTCTCATTAAATTTGACCAGATTCTTCTGGCAGCTCTAAATTTTGCGACTTCTTCAAAGAAATGATTATGTGCATTAAAAAAGAAAGATAACTGCGGAGCAAAAAGATCGATATCAAGGCCTGCTTGCAATGCTGCTTCTACATATGCTCTGCCATCCGCTAGAGTAAAAGCTACCTCTTGTACAGCACTAGAACCCGCTTCTCGAATATGGTACCCACTAATGCTGATCGTGTTCCATTTAGGCACATGTTGCGCACAGTACGCAAAAATGTCTGTAATCAGACGCATAGAGGGCTGCGGTGGAAAAATGTAAGTACCCCTAGCAATATATTCCTTTAAAATGTCATTTTGAATTGTGCCGCTTAGAGCGTGTGACGGTGTTCCTTGTTTCTCTGCAACAACGATGTACATGGCCAATAATACAGAAGCCGGTGCATTTATGGTCATAGAGGTACTCACTTTATCGAGCGGAATCCCCTGTAATAAGGTTTCCATGTCTTCCAAGGAATCAATTGCAACACCAACCTTCCCTACTTCTCCCACCGACATAGAATCATCGGAGTCATACCCAATTTGTGTAGGTAGGTCAAAAGCAACGCTTAGTCCAGTCTGTCCCTGCTCTAACAGGTAGCGAAACCGTTTATTCGTCTCTTCTGCTGAGCCAAATCCAGCATACTGACGCATCGTCCAAAAGCGCCCTCTATACATCGTAGGTTGAACTCCACGAGTATATGGATATTCTCCGGGAAGACCGATTTGATCCATATATGATTGATTCACTTCTTTAGGCAGATAAAGCTGCTCGACTTCCAAATCGGAAGAGGTAAAAAACCTTTTCTTGCGTTCCGGTATTTTCTCGAGCAGTTGATTCAACCGTTGTTGCCAGTCCTGATAGATTTGGGTAAAATTATGATCAGACACGTGTTCTCCCCCAATGCCAGCATAATGGAAAAATTAAGAATTCTCCTCTATTTTATTCTAGCATAGCCTCGCCGTTTTTCAATCAACGGTAGTAGCATTTGTACATTTAAGTAAACAGATTCAATTTTTAGAAATGATGGCTTTACCTCCCTCTGGTTACAGTAAAGCCTTTTGCAACATTATTGAACATAAGAAAAGGAGCTGTCCCATATTGAAACATCAATCTACTATCGCCAAAATTCTGGTCGTTATTCTTGTATTGGCTCTCATTGTTCCGATGATTTTTCAATACATTTAGGAAACACTCTCCTATAACCATTAAAAAATACCCCCAGTCAAAAGATGGACTTGCATGGATGTCCATCTTTTCTGGGGGTATTTGGCTTTAAGCTACGCTCTTATTTAAAAATAATGACGCTGGAAGAAGCGTTATCCCATGCTAGGTTGAAGCGCAAGTTATCAGTGATTGTACGAATTGGTAACATTGGTACATTGTTTTTCAATTGTACAGGGGTTGGCAGAGTATAGTTCTTACCATTGATGTTGACAACCTTTGAACCTACTTTGAAGCTCATTGTTGTTTTTCCATATTTTACAGTAGCAGCCGCTTTTGTGTAGGTTGTGCTTACTTTCAATCCATCACGTACAAAGGTAGCTGGTACCATCGTATTACCATTCACTGTGTAAGGAGCTACAGCCAATGGGAAGGTTTTTCCTTGTGTTTTAAAGGATGCTGCACCTACTTTAAAGCTGATTCCGTTTTGCGCACCGACCGTTACTTGACGAATGAACAACGGATTTTTTTCAGCAGATGTATAAACGCCTACATTGTAAATATTAGATGCTCCAGGTGTTTGGATTTTTGCATTTTCATTTACTGCTACGCTTACTGCTTGACCTGCAGGTAGGTTAACTGATGGGTAGATAACCAAGTTTTGTCCACGAGTACCAACATAGCTTGGATATGTGCCATTAACGGTCACGGCTGTTGTTGGAATAGTCGTAGGGACACGGAAGGTTGTTGGCATAACCACTTCAATATAATCAGATGTGCTAAGACCAACGCCTAGCGCCTTAATTCCAACAGTCATACCAGTAATTGCATTTGGATTAGGCTTGCTAAGTGCTACAGTCGCTGTGCTGTTGTTAGCAGGAACCACAGGTACTGTAGGATTAGTTGGGTTTGTTGGGTTTGTCGGATACGTAGGATTAGTCGGATTTGTTGGTGTTACTCCTCCTGCTGCTACAGTAAACGATTTAGAACGATAAGTTGTATCTCTATATTTTACAGCCAGATCGTAGTTGCCTGTTGATGTAGGCATTTTAAGGAACGCGTCGTTTTTAAATTCGATACGTACACGATCTGTACTAGAGAAGTTATAAGGTGTTGACAAGGTTACCGTACGACCCGAAACTCCAGTAGATCTCGCAGGAGTTCCATTGATTGTTACAGATGAGCTAAAAATATAGCCTGGAACCATATCTTGGGTAGGAAATTCTACATAAAGATCATTGCCGCCTCTAAGTTCATCCCTTAATCTTACATCCATTGCCACAGAACTGCGAGCTCCTGCTTTGTTATCGGATAAAGTGACACTGTAGTCACTATCTACAGAGGAGGAACCTTTTTTCATTTCAAATTCTTTTGAAACGTAGGTCGTATTTCTATAATCAACTTCTACTTTAAAAGAGCTACTAGAAGAAGGGGTTCTGATCCCCGCATCTTTGTTAAATTTAATCGTCAGCCTTTTATCGCCGTCTGCTTTCGAGCTAGGCTTAATTTTAACTGTTCTTCCAGATACCTCAACGTCTTTTGGAGAATATCCATTTAGTTCAACGTCACTTGTGCTGATTTTATTAGGTACCATGCTAGAGTAAGGGAATGTCACTTCTACATACTTTGTATCGTCTAGCTTGTCATTTAGATCAATTCGGGTTAATTCAAGGGATGTTTTTTCATCTTGATATTTGCTTCCAAAGTCGACGGAAAAGGCGCTTTTCTCAGTTTTGCTTTTGGAAGAAGAGCTTTTACTTTTCCCGATTTTAATTGAGTCTGTTGATTTTCCTTCTCCATCATCTACAGAGATATCATATTCGTCGTCATCATCAGGGTTACCGACATCCTTGATAACAATTTCTACATCATCACCATCATCAATTTTCTTACTGATTTCAATGGTGATTTTTCCACGGCTAACAGATACGTCTTTTGGCTTGCTTCCATTTACTTTGATCGAATCTTCATCAACGTCTCTCAAGTCAAAATCTGTACCAAAATTTACAACGATCTCATCACCCTTTTTTAGATCATCTTCTGCTTCAAATTCAAGGGTGTAGGTCGTTGTCTTATCTGTTTTCGTATCTTTTGCATCAACAGACAAACCCTTAGCTGCGTATGTACTCTGCGGAACAGAGACCAAAGGTGTAATTGCTAGAGTCGATGCTAGCAGTAGGAATGCGCCTCTCTTTAGTTGTTTATTCATAATTCTCCTCCTGTTCACTCTCGATTTTTTGCCTTTGGATAAATTCAACTCTCCCTTTCAGTGTACCATTAACAGAATGTTAATAAGACAAAGTTGTTCATAACATTAAGGCAATTTTAAAATAGTATCCATTATTTAATACGAACAAATCGTGAAAAAGTTACATAAAAAAACCAAAAAAATGAGGAAGATTACCTATCTTCCTCATTTTTTCCATTTTATTTCGTGTTAGTAAACCTTCGTTTCTGGGCCAATGGCTTCCAATTTCGCCTTTACACTTTGCAGGAATCGGCCACATACTAACCCATCCAGAACACGATGATCAAGAGATAAACACAGATTAACCATGGAACGAACAGCAATCATATCGTTTATAACCACTGGACGTTTCACGATGGATTCCACGCTCATAATCGCCGCTTGCGGTGCATTGATGATAGGCTGTGACAGCACAGAACCAAATGATCCAGTATTATTGACGGTAAAGGTTCCGCCGCTCATATCATCCATCGTTAGCTTACCTGCTCGCGCTCTGTATGCTAAATCTTCAATTGATTTGGCAATGCCGTACACTGATTTTTGATCAGCATCCTTAATAACTGGAACAAATAAAGCATCCTCGCTCGCTACAGCAATAGAGATGTTTATGTTTTTACGAACGATGATTTGATCGCCTGCCCAAGAGGAGTTAAGCATCGGAAATTCTTTCAATGCTTCTACCACTGCCTTGATAAAGAATGGTAGGAAGGTTAAAGAAACGCCTTCTTTTTGCTTGAATTCATCCTTTATACGATTGCGGAAATGAACAAGATTGGTCACGTCCACCTCAACCATCATCCAAGCATGCGGGGATTCATGCTTACTTTGTACCATGCGTGACGCTATCGTTTTACGAACTGGCGTCACAGGGATGCTCTGGTCTCCTGCTGCTACAGATACTTGACTTGGTGCTGAAGAGGTCATTGGACTGAGACTATTGGACTGCGGTGTTGCTGGCATAGATGGTGCTGGTGCACTAGTCGGCATTGCCGCAGACTGTGGAGTTGTTGCTAATTTGTTCGCATCGGTTGCTTGCGGTAAGCCACCTTGATCAATCACCTTTTGTACATCTTTACGCGTAATTCGTCCTTCTAAGCCAGTGCCTGTCACATGGGCTAGATCAATATTATGCTCCTGAGCAAGACGCATCACAGCAGGGGAATAGCGTTGTTTACTTCCCGATTGCCCCTTCGTTTCATTTTTCACAGCTCCACCTGTCGCGGCAGGAGCTGAAGACGGCATTGATGTGGCAGATTCCGGCAAGCTTACTTCTACACTGCCTGCTGAATTGCTGACACTTTCCGTTCCTTCTTCTATATAAAGAATAAGAGTACCGACACTAACCGTCTCTCCTTCAGGAACTACGATCTCCTTAATGCGTCCCGATACAGTGGAGGGCACTTCGGCGGTTACCTTATCCGTATTTACTTCAGCTAACGGATCATACTTGTTGACCACATCGCCCACATTTACAAGCCACTTGGTGATGGTCCCTTCTGTAACGCTCTCGCCCAATTGTGGCATGAGTACTTTCGTTGCCATGGTTCGTCCTCCTTTTGCCTAGAAGTGCGCTAATTCACGCATCTCTTCCAATACTTTTTCTGGACTTAACATAAAGAATTTTTCCATCGGTGGGCTGTATGGCATTGCCGGTACATCCGGTCCGCACAGACGCTTAATTGGCGCATCCAAATCGAATAGACAATGCTCAGCGATAATAGCAGCTACCTCGCCACCAACTCCGCCTTCCTTATTATCTTCATGGATGATTAACACTTTCCCCGTCTTAGATGCCGCTTCTACAATCGCTTCCTTGTCTAGCGGATAAAGTGTACGCAGATCCAGAACATGGGCAGAAATTCCTTCTTGATCGAGCTTTTCCGCAGCCTGCAAAGCAAAATGCAGGGAGAGCCCATAGGAAATGACGGTAATATCGTCTCCTTCTCGCTTTACATCTGCCTTGCCAATTGGTACTGTGTAATCTTCCTCTGGCACTTCGCCTTTAATTAAGCGATAGCAGCGTTTATGCTCAAAAAACAGAACCGGATCTTCGTCACGGATAGCTGCTTTTAATAAACCTTTTGCATCATATGGGGTTGAAGGAACTACCACTTTTAACCCTGGAACGTTCGTAAACATCGCTTCTAAGGATTGCGAATGGTACAAGGCCCCATGTACCCCTCCACCAAACGGAGCTCGAACAGTAAGCGGGCAATTCCAATCATTATTGGAACGATAACGCATTTTAGCGGCCTCGGAAACAATTTGGTTCACCGCTGGCAAAATGAAATCAGCAAATTGTATCTCGGCAATAGGACGCATGCCTACCGCTGCTGCTCCAATTGCTACGCCCACAATCGCTGATTCAGCTAATGGTGTGTCGATAACACGTTGCTCTCCAAACTCTTCAATCATACCATTTGATGCACGGAAAACCCCTCCGCGTACTCCTACGTCTTCTCCCAACAGAAATACTTTAGGATCACGACGCATTTCTTCTTTCATCGCCATGGTAATTGCATCAATAAAAGAAATAACTGCCATCTTAACTCCCCCTTACGATCCGTATACGTGCATCAAAGTAGATTCTGGCGCTGGATATGGTGCCTGCTCAGCGTATTCCGTCGCTTCATCTACAATTGCTTGCACTTCGTTAGATAGAGCCAACTCTGACTCATCCGTTAAGAGGCCTGCCTCTTTTAAATATTGGGCAAAGGTGATGATGGGGTCTTGTTTTTTCGCTTCGTCCACTTCTCCACGATCGCGGTATACACGATCGTCATCATCACTTGAATGAGGTACGAGACGATAGGTTACGGCTTCGACTAAGGTAGGTCCTTCTCCAGCCTTTGCTCGATCAACCGCTTCTTTCATGACACGATACACTTCAATAGGGTCGTTACCATCTACGCTAACCCCTGGGAATCCATAACCAACTGCGCGGTCAGCCACGCTTTCGCAGGCCAATTGCTTTTTCAAGGGAACGGAAATGGCATATTTATTATTTTCGCAGAAGAAAATAACCGGCAATTTATGCACCCCTGCAAAGTTAGCCCCTTCATGGAAATCACCTTGGTTGCTAGACCCTTCGCCAAAAGAGGTGAAAACTGCATGATTCTCACCTGTCATTCGACCTGCTAAGGCAATTCCAACAGCATGTGGCACCTGTGTCGTAACGGGACTCGATCCTGTTAAAATTCGATATTTCTTCCCGCCAAAATGACCCGGCATTTGACGACCGCCACTGTTAGGATCTTCAGCCTTTGCAAAAGCTGACAGCAACGTATCACGAGCTGTTTGCCCAAAGACCATAACCGCTCCAAAATCACGATAGTACGGGCATAAATAATCTTTTTCTTTATCAAAGGCAAAAGCGGCCCCAACCTGAGCGGCTTCCTGTCCTTGGCAGGAAATAACGAATGGAACTTTACCAGCTCGGTTTAACAGCCAAAGGCGCTCATCCACTTTTCTTGCCAAGAGCATGTAGCGATACATGTCCAGCACTTGCTCATCGGTTAAACCTACAGCCTGATGACGATTCTTTGTCATAAGGTTTCCTCCCTGCATTTAAGAATGAATAGCCAGATTGTCAACATCCAGAGCCGCTTCCGCAAAGGCTTCCGACAATGTCGGGTGCGGATGAATGGTATGGGCGATCTCCCAAGGGGTCGCATCCAATACACGCGCTAATGCTCCTTCTGAAATCATTTCAGTAACATGCGGCCCAATCATGTGTACACCAAGTACATCATTGGTTTGTTCATCGACAACTAACTTTACAAATCCATCGTTTTCTCCAAAAACTAATGCTTTTCCTAGTGATTTAAAACTAAATTTGCCTGTTTTAACGCGATAACCCTGTTGTTTCGCTTCTGCTTCACTTAAGCCTACACTTGCTACTTCGGGACGGCTATAGGTGCATTTGGCTACCTTTGCCGGATCAAGTGTCTCCACTGGTCGATTATTCATATGCTCAACGGCCAAAATTCCTTCGTGAGCAGCTACGTGAGCCAATTGAATTCCACCAATCACGTCTCCTACTGCATAGATATGCGGTTCAGCCGTTTGATAGGTAGAATTAACTGCAATATGCCCTTGATCTACCTTAATTTCAGTGGCTTCTATGCCTAAATTATCTACATTAGCTTGACGGCCAACAGACAAGAGCATTTTTTCAGCGATAAAGGTTTGAATTTCTCCCTTTACCTCCGCTTGTACGCTTACCTGACCTTCCGCCACCTGAGCGGTTTCGGACATTACTTTTGCATTTGTCACGATTTTTACTTTTCGTTTTTTAAGTATGCGAGTTAATTCCTTACTGATATCAGCATCCTCTGTTGGCAAAATGCGATCCCCGTACTCGATTACGGTCACATCCACACCAAAGTCGCTTAACAAGGATGCCCATTCCATACCGATAACTCCACCACCAACGATGATCATAGACGCTGGGAGCTGTTCCATTTCCAACGCTTCATCGCTCGTCATTATATGTATTCCATCTATATTTAGGCCAGGTAAAACGCGTGGTCTAGAGCCAGTTGCAATCAATAAGAAGCGAGGAACGATGATTTCTTGTTCACCATCCGTTGTCTCAATGCGCACCGCACCAGCTTGCGGAGAAAATATGCTTGGTCCCATTACGCGACCAAATCCTTGATATATTTTGATTTTTCCTTTGCTCATCAAGTATTCTACGCCTTTATGCAATTGCTCCGTAATCGAGCGTTTGCGCTGTTGTACCAGCCCAAAATCCAGCTCTACATTACCTGTGCGTACCCCATATTTCTCACTTTCCTTGATCGTGGCAAAAACCTCCGCACTACGCAATAATGCTTTGGATGGTATGCATCCGCGGTGTAGGCACGTTCCGCCCATTTTATCCTTTTCGACGATGGCTACCGACATGCCTAATTGTGTGGCACGGATCGCCGCTACATAGCCGCCAATTCCTCCACCAAGCACGACAAGATCAAATTCTTGGGACATGTTCATATCTCCTTTACCCTGTAGTAGCTATGTGTTGCTTTTGCCTTACCGAGACACATTATACCACATTCCATGACCTGGTACTAAAAAAAGAGTTGGATGTGTCAAGAAATGGTCCAACTCCTACTCTTTTCTCATTTGTTCTGCCTTTTTATCTTGGGATTTGGCATAAAGTAGATCGTGTAGGTAGTGCAAGAATCAATTACATTCTTGCACTACCGTACTACCAATGCTTTTTTCAGTCAAGTTGTTCTTACTTTGGTAAGCTTGCTTTTGGATCACGCAAAAACGTTTTACGCGATCTAGCTAGACGAGCAATACGCTCCTCTGCCATGCGATCAGCCGCTTTGTACGTAGGAATATTATCGCGATCTGCAATCTCAAACACGCGGTTCATATTATCGTAAATCGTCTCTACCTTCTTCATAGCACGTTCACGGTTGTAGCCATGCAATTCATCTGCAACGTTAATGACACCACCAGCGTTAATTACATAATCAGGCGCATAGACGATGCCCATTTCCTGGATAATGTCGCCGTGACGTTCTTCTTTTAATTGATTATTAGCCGCTCCAGCGATTACTTTGGCTTTAAATTGTGGAATGGTGTCATCATTGATAATTGCACCTAATGCACATGGAGAGAAGATATCGCACTCAACGCCGAAGATTTCATTGACTCCTACCGCTTTAGCTCCGAAGTCCACAACCGCACGTTGAACATTTTCCGTGTTAATATCCGTTACAATTAGATTTGCGCCTTCTTCATGCAGATAACGGCACAAATTGTAAGCAACATTCCCTACCCCTTGAATAGCAATTGTTTTACCGGAGAGATCATCATGACCAAAGCCGCGTTTTGCTGCTGCCTTCATCCCGCGATACACACCATAGGCTGTTACAGGAGAAGGATTTCCACCAGAACCAAATGCTGGAGATACGCCTGTTACATAGTTAGTTTCTTGATAAATTAAATCCATATCAGCAACAGTTGTTCCTACATCTTCAGCCGTAATATAACGTCCGTTCAAGCCTTGGACAAAACGCCCGAATGCTCGGAATAACTCTTCGCTCTTATCTTTACGAGGATCACCGATAATAACCGCTTTTCCTCCGCCCAAATTAAGTCCTGCTGCCGCAGCTTTATACGTCATACCACGAGACAAGCGAAGTGCATCTTCAATTGCCTCTTCTTCGGAATTATACATCCACATCCGTGTACCACCCAAAGCTGGGCCAAGCGTTGTATCATGAATTGCAATAATTGCTTTTAATCCAGAAGTTTCATCCTGACAAAACACCAATTGTTCGTAATCGTATTTTTGCATATAATCAAAGATTTTCATGAGTAGCCCTCCTGCTGTTTCTATTCCAAAACGATTTTTGGGGTTTGTTTTTCTTTCTATGAATTCGCTTACACAACCTACCTTTTTTCTAAAGCAATAAGCATGCCAACCCACAAGATATTTGTGAACAATCGGTGGAGAGGATGTGAACAACACGTTTCACTTTATCTATGATGAAATATTTTGCATTACTTTGCAATCCTTTGCACGCAAAATTTTGCAGATCTTCACAAACCATCTTGTGGATTCGTTTCCAAAATACCTAGTTTCTCCATTTTGTAATAAAGATTGCGTAAGGATACACCTAACTGCTTAGCTGCTTCTGTTCGATTGCCCTTTGCCTTATGTAACTCTTGTAAAATACATTGTTTCTCCGCCTCTTCGACGGCTTGCTTCAAGGTTCTACTTTTCCTATTAGTTGGTTTCTGATTGA
This sequence comes from Brevibacillus sp. 7WMA2, assembly GCF_010748895.1. Classification (NCBI taxonomy): domain Bacteria; kingdom Bacillati; phylum Bacillota; class Bacilli; order Caryophanales; family Paenibacillaceae; genus Brevibacillus; species Brevibacillus sp. 7WMA2. Next base: position 414,008 of record NZ_CP048799.1, on the reverse strand, counting down.
CCGCTTCCGTTTGAGAAGCATAAGTTCGTTCCAAGGGTGGCAAATGATGCGGCATGATCTCTATCTCTGTAAATTTCATGTGAATAATAGCCCGTCCCAAAATATTTTCGAGCTCACGAACGTTACCTGGCCAACGGTATCCTTTTAGGACTTCTAGTGTGGATTTGTTGATTTGCTGAACGCGGCGACCATATTCGAGATTAAATTTTTGGAGCAAAAAACTAGCAAGCGCTTCCAAGTCCTCCTGCCGTTGACGCAGAGGTGGTATGTAGATCGGGAGCACATGTAAGCGATAATACAAATCTTCTCGGAATTTGCCAGCTTGTATTGCTGTTTCCATATGAACATGTGTAGCTGCAATAATGCGAACATCGATTGGAATCGCTTTGGTGCCACCAACACGGATAATCTCTTTTTCCTGTAATACGCGTAAAAGCTTAGCCTGCATACCCATTGATAATTCACCAATTTCATCTAGGAAAATGGTACCGCCACTAGCTTCCTCAAATAGACCGCGTTTGCCCCCACGTTTTGCACCAGTGAAGGCTCCCTCCTCATAACCAAATAGTTCACTTTCTAACAGGGTCTCTGATAAGGATGCACAATTAACCCGAATGAATTGATTGTACTTTCGCGAGCTTCCATTATGAATCGCATGGGCAAACAATTCCTTACCCGTTCCTGATTCACCACGCAAAATGACCGTAGCTGGAGTCATGGCAGCCAGCTTAGCCTGTTCAATCGCACCCTTCATTGTTTCACTATCCCCGATAATATCATCGAAGGTATACTTTGCTTCCAGAGTGCGGATCAGTCGTTTAGCCGTCTCTAATTCTTCAGATAAGGTCTTAAATTCAGATATATCATGAATAACGCCTACACTGCCACGCAATTCTCCATTAACCAGCACCGGGGCTACGTTTACCACCACATCCTTACGCATTGGCCCTAGCTTCATACGTACACCGCGAACTGGTTTTTTGGTACGCAGCACTTGCATATGCATACTCTCACCTTCAGAAATATCCACAGTAGCTGGCTTGCCTATAACATCCTTGGGTGTCATTCCCGTAATGCGTGTATAGGCTGGGTTAATCAATAGTCCGATCCCATCTCCATCAACAACAGAAATCGCCTCGTCAGAGGAATGTAAAATTCCTTGCAATAAGCTTTGTAATTCTTTTAAATCCGTTACTTCTTCAAGTAAAGATATAATCTCGGTAATATCTCGGAAGACGGAGACAGCCCCGACCACTTCCCCAGCATCATTTCGTACAGGTACTCGATTCGTAATAATACGAGTGTCATTTGTTAAGGCCTGCTCCTGATTAATCTCTGGCTGACCGGATTTTAGTACATAGTGCAAACGTGTATTCGGAATCGTATGCTCCGCACGCGTACCAATCACTTCATTCTTAGACAACCCCATGAGCTTTTCACTAGCTCGATTAAAGATCGTTACCTTCCCCTCTTCATTGACAGCAATAATTGCGTCATGAGTGGAGTTTAGCATGGTATCATACTCCCGTTGCTTCTGACGAAGTGTCTGAATGAGCTTTTCGCGCTCACGAATCAATCTCATGATAATACTCGTAAAGTTACCTGGTATTAAAACCGTTTCAGCACGCTTTTTCTTTAAAATGTCATCATAGGCATGAGGATCGCCAGTTGCTTCTAAAATCAAATCCACATCAGCCAAATAAGGAACATAATCCGTCCCTACCTGTATCCCAAGAGAGTTAGCCACTAGTATACCTGGGGCATCAGCATTGTGGTCGATCACAGCAATCAGCTTTACACCCTCCATCTGCAACAATAAGTGGATTAGTAGTGTACCGCCTTTTCCAGCCCCCACTACAATAACTTTATGCATATAAAACCCACCCCTTTCATTGAGGACTGCTGCTATGGCTGAATCTTCCACCTTACATTTTATCGTATTTTGTAGGTTAGACAAGCATCCCCATATGTTTTATGATGGAAATAAACAAACCTTTACAAAAGGATGTGTCTTGGTTGCTTGGTCAAAGACTGGTTGCGTTGCTCATCATGGTAATTCCCGCTGTCATCGCAGGCTGGGGCTTTAAGATAATGCGCGATACACTCTATCAATACTTTAATCCTGATATCAATCAATTTATGTGGGGGCACTTCACTTTAGGAGCCTTTTTATTTGTTGTGCCTATTGCATTTATTGGAGGCTTTATTTTGCATCATGACCGTAAACGCAATCGCGTTCAACCGCGCTTTATGAAGCGAGATCCCGATGAAGATGATGAGTAAGAAGCTTCGCTATGCATAGGCGGAGCTTTTTTTCCTCCCAATAAATCTAGTTTATGCAAAAGAGGGCGATTTCGGATAAAGGTCGTAAATGAATAACGCTCTGCCAATATATGCAGAAACAGAAACAGTAGAAAAAAAACAATTTTGATGTTCAAGGGAGTAGTACTGATTAACGTGTACCCTAAAATAAATCCAAGATAATTGGAGCCTGTATCTCCTAGCATGACCATACGTTTTGCATCATGATAAAATAAAAGAAGGGTCGCACTTATAATGGGATAAATCATGATCCACGACACTGGTACGCTAAAAAAAGGAGTCGATACTAACACAAGAATAAATAAGCTCAAAAACACCTTACTGGCTCTTCCAGGTCGCAGATCAAATAGGTTTATTAGATTAATCGACAAGGCAAGGAGGATAGTATGAAACAGAATTTCCAGCACATTATCGTATAACGCCAGACAAATAATAAGAGAGATATTGCCCCCTGCCCAGGCTTTTAAAAAGCCACTGGTCATTCTTCGTTCAGTAACTAGGATACCGACATGTCCGCGGAATCCCTTAATATGCTTATCGTGCGCGCAGTCATCCTGCCAGCCCAGCGCGGCGATTGCAAAAGAACCACAAAGAAAAAACACCCCCAATTTCCAAGGTAATGCTACAGAAGGCTGGAAACACCATAATAGCAAGAGCAGCAAATAGGTACTGGTAATATAAAAAAATAAAAACCACCCGCAGCCTGTTGGTATCAATTCCTCCTGATAATTTAATCTGACAATCTCGTGTTTCTTCAATATTTTAATTCCTCGAAGGAAAAATACATCGTGCAAGATCAGCGGTAGCATGATGGCAATACAGGATAGTAATGGTATGAAGCTATTATTCATCTCTTTTCCACCTCCTGCCGCTTGCGTTGTAAGGTTCGGTACACATGCCAAAACTCTTTGCCCCTATGCAAAAATCCGTGAAGATTGTTTGTTGTATAACGATGTGTGAAATTCACCGGAACTTCTATGATTCGATATCCAGCTCGTAAAATATCAATTGTCATTGCTACCTCAATCCCAAACCCACAATCCACGAACCGAACACAGGAAAACAAATCGCGTCTAAAAGCTCTTTGTCCGGATAAAGGGGCTTGCAGCTTCTGCAGAGTCATCTGTACTATCCCTTGATGGGCCAGCTTTTTAGCTAGTCCAAAGCCAGCCTTACGAGAGGCTTTAGGTAATATAGCTATCGACATATCACAATCTTTTCTGACGACAGGAGTCAGTAATTTATCTACTTCACAGGCGCTCTTTTGTAAATCAGCATCCAAAAACAAAATAATATCACCTGTCGCTTCCTTCCAACCCGCATGCAAAGCAGCTCCCTTGCCAACATTCTTAGGCATGATAATGAGCTGATCCACCCAAGGCCGAGCGATGTCAGCAGTACAATCGATACTCCCATCATCTACTACAATCAACTCATGGATGAACGATGACCCTCTTAATGTAGAAACGGTTTCCTCAATCCAATCCTGCTCATTAAAGGCTGGAATAATCGCGCTAACTCTCATACCATTCCCCTACTAACGTGCGTCCAGAGCATATAGCCAACAGTACGAATGGTTGGATGCATGAATAAAAGCAGAAGAAGTAAGCACAAAGAGCTTGCCACAACAGTAGCCACAGAAGGCTTGTACATTTCTTTTTGCTGAATCAAGTAATGAACGCCCTTTGCGTCAATCAGCTTATGTCCAATGCGAGTACGAATCAGAAAAGTACTAGCCATTCCCTTTCTTCCTTTTTCCAAGAAATCTTGCATGTTGGTATGACTCCCGACTGTAATAATCCGAGTAGCCTGACCTTGATAAGCAACTAGCATAGCTACGTCCTCACTCGTACCAGGAGCGGGTAAGAGCTGATACGACACCCCCAGCCTATCTAACCGACTTCGCCCCGGTGCGATTCCATTTTTATAAGCGTGCAAGATAATGTCTGCTCCAGAAAACAGGGCCCGATCCGATACGCTATCTAAATCACCTATAATAACGTCAGGAATCCATCCGCAGCTCAGGATGACATCAGCTCCCCCATCTACCGCAAGCAGAATTGGTCGATACTTCTTTATAAATGAGGATAATGAGTGAAGATCGTCTCGTGCAGAGGGCCCACGGTTCACAAGCACAACAAATCGATTCGTAAACGACGCACGGATGCAGACAGATGGAAGTTTAGCTGTAAAAAGTTTTTTTTCTTGTTCCAGAAACGATAGCGTATTTGTTAGAAACTCTATGTAATGTTTTGGCTCGTGATTTATAGCTTGCTGCGCTCTCGTTTCGTAATCTGACATACGAAATGGACGTAGAGCAATCTTGATTGGTTGTTTGGCAGGAAGAGCATGTAAGCAATCATTGATAATTTCGATTTGCTTTCCGTCTAAAAACTCTTGTAAATCTCTTGTAACAGCTGCTGTATGTTCGATCTCATAAAGTATTATGTTCTCTTGTAAAAGAAGGGCTGCTCCTTCTGTCAAAAAATCGCCTGTCAAAAAGGGGGAGAGATTGATAACTGCTTGTACTTGAGATGCAATCAGGTCTTCAGCCGCTGTTACATCCAGATTTTTATGGTCAATCATGGCAATATGCCCTGCCTTTAATCGTTGACACAGCCACTTGGTTTTTGAATCTGTCATGAGGGTTCCCTTAATGTGAACAGAATCGGACTTGCCTTTACGCCATCTCATTATTACTCCACCTCCTATTTCTAGTATGACGTAACCCCTTCTTGATCATGCGTCAATAGGAGAACGTCATTCGAATTGACTTTGGATTCTTACACGAAATAAACATAAAAAAAGAAGCTTTGCAAAAGCAAAAGCTTCTCATGATGAAACCACTTACATTTTACAATTACGCACCTGTTGCGAATTTAAGAATAAGGAAATCGGCGTAGACAAATACTGCTAATGACACCAAGCCAAACGCTGTGGCAAACCTGTTTTTCGCCTTTATGGAACGAAAAACCCCAGCCAAAATAAACAGAGTTATCAGAAACATGGTTACGTCCATAACCCATTGCATCCCAATTCAACCCCTTTGCAAATAATATACCTGTCCAAGAATAGCAAACAATGGCAATTCAATTATATAATGTAGCCAATATTGAAACAAGTCATAACAGCAATTGTGACAAGTAAATTCACAAGTTTCCCACCACTCTATAGATTGGCAACTTTCCAACTTCGTCAACTTTTCTATCTTTTATTTTCCTGCAACCCTTTTGGTTGTATAACCTCTAGCATTTTGTCTCTCCAACTATCAGTCGTTCCCTAGCCTTGTACGCTTCCTTTAAGAGTGGATTATGAAAATGTTAAGCAGATGGTGTTACAAAATGTAGGGATTTCTCTGCTACCTTCACGTTTCGTTCAACAGGAACAGCTACAGGGAACATTAGTTACAATTGATATTTCCCAAGGCACGTTTACCCGGCCTACACTACTCGCCTATCCTGCTGAAAAAGCAACCGATCTGCGTCTCGCATCCTTTATAGATTGGGTGATACAGCATTATGATCACTGATGGGATTGGTAAAAGTTTTTCATTCCTTTTTGACTAATTGACGCCATGTGTTTTGCGAAATTGGGGATGCTATGAAAGACATTTTCAACAGCTAACCATTGAAGAAAGGAAGTGTCATGATGTCCAAGCATAACGGAGTCAAACCTAAGCAAAGCGATAAAAATAACCCCTCACAAACGCGATCTTCCCATACCATGAGCAAGGAATCGCAGGCAAAACCTATTTCCCGATAGCGCTAAAGTGAACCAGTGGAAAGGAGGATAACTCATGCACATGCTTACATCACAATACAACCAACAAATCAATATGCATAAGCAACAAGCTCAAGCCCATCTCACTCAAGCTCAGGCTCACGAGCACCAAGCTCTGATTCATCGTCAACAGGCTGATTTACATGATAAACAGGCAATGCTTTTAATGCAGTCTTCCCAGCAAATGACTCAAAATTCAGCGGCAATGCCGGTTTATTCTCAGCAACTTATGAACCAAACCATTGACAGGCAACAGCAGGAAAATCAGGTTGCATACAATAACCAGGTTTCAAAGGCTTCTCTAGCTTTTAAAGGCAAGGTTCCAAGCGACGAGGAATTAGCTGCCGGACATAAATCGTTAAGTAAATGATTTGTTCCAAGCTTAAAAAAGTTACCCCCCTTTTACTACTAAGGTTAAAGGGGGGTAACTTTTTACATATCGTCCGTCTGATAAGCAGGTTGTTTTCAACAAAGGATTACATAACAATAAAAACTGGGCACCTTCCTTGTACTCCCATCTTCTTTGAATAAAAAAGGCCTACCCCTTTTTTTTAAAATGAAACTTTCTGTTCTACTGCCTTGTCTAATAGTGGAACCAAACGATTGGAGCATTTGTTTGAAAGGAGAGAACGATATGCGCGCGCATACTCCCAATCATTCCTCGAAGGAGAGCGATCATCTTTATAAAATCATTGAAGAAAACAAGGAGCAATTGTACAGACTCGCTTACAGTTTTGTAAAAAACAGAGAAGAAGCACTGGATATCGTACAGGAAACGATATATAAAGCTATCGTTTCAATTGATACCCTGAGAAAACCTGAATTTCTCAAATCATGGCTGTATCGGATCGCGATTAATTGCTCTCATAATTCCTTGCGAAAGACGCGAAGAATGGTATTTATGGACACGAGTATTTTGGAAAATGTTATGCAGCATTCGGATAAAAATCGGGATGATATCTTCGATGTGAGACAGGCACTAGAAAAACTCGATCTAAAATATAAGACAGTAATTATCTTACGATTTTTCGAAGATATGACACTGGAGTCCGTAGCAGAAATATTGGACATACCCGTAAGTACTGTTAAAACGCGTCTCTATCGGGGACTTCAAAAATTAAAAATTGATTTGCAGGAGGTTGAACATCTTGAACAATCAATTAAATGAAGTAAAAAAGAGCTATGAAAGCATCGAAATACCCAAGGAGCTAGATGCTGTAATCCAATCGGCTAAAGCAAAGGCTAATGCAGAATTATCATCGCGAAATAAGGGAGAAAGGCCAATGAAAATGAAAACTAACAGAATGGTAATGAAAGGGCTTGGCGGGGTCGCTGCCATGTTTATATTGTTTGGCGTTGCCGTCAACACACTACCGGGTTTTGTTGCTGCAGCAGCACATGTACCGTTTCTAGGAAGCCTTGTAAAGGTATTGCAATTTAATGGCGGGTATGCCGATGGCGGCGAAAGAACGGACGGAACTAGCATCAAGCCAATTACGCTCGTAAAAGAAAAAGATGCCGAGCAAATAGTCATCAACTTTGCCCAAGGTAACGAGGAATTGGGGGAAGCACCCAAAAAAACCGCCCCTGCTTTCAACGTATCCTATCAGGAAAATCCATACACAATGACTTTTACCTTGAATGGCGTAAGATGGTTTGATCAGCAAACCTTTGAGGAACTGAAGAAAAGCGATTTAATAGCAGATGCATACCGGTTGATTACATTAGACGATTCTTCTGATCGTTTCGTATTTGTCTTTACATCACCAGTTAAATATGAAGTAAAGGAATATTCGGACCCTGCCCAAATCGTATTGAATCTTTCAAAAGATAATCAGGCACAGCTAAAAACTGTATACTCAATCAGAACTGCCGCATATCCACTTGGGGAACAATTTGCTCTCATGGAATATGCCCTGTCTGAGGAAAAAGGAATTCGTGTGTTAAAAGACAGCGAGAATAGGTTTTATATTGAAGTAGGAATGTTAGAAAACATGGAGGCAGCAAAACAAAAAGCTTCGGAAATAAATGAAAAGTACGCGAAAACCTTTAAAGAAGAGTACGGAATCGAATTTAACGTCTTTGTTGAAAAAAGGGGAAAATAAACGTTCCATACTGGACGGAACTGTTCCTTTGAGCCAGAAATAATCGAACACTCCATAAAAAATAGGATGCCGAACTCCCACTCAAATTGGTGACACGGCATCCTATTTCTATTCGTTGCATTATTCGTAACGCAATGCTTCAATTGGATCAAGCTTGGCTGCTTTGTTTGCCGGATAGATTCCAAAGAAGATCCCGATTGCACTAGAGAAGCCAAATGCGATCAGAATACTATCCCAGGATGTAACAGGAGGCATGCCTGCAAATGAGATAATAATCGAAGCTAACCCAAGTCCAAGACCTACCCCTACACCGCCACCAATTAAGCAGACAATAATGGATTCGATCAAAAATTGGGTCAGGATATCCCGTTTTTTGGCACCTAGGGCTTTTCGAATCCCGATTTCGCGTGTGCGCTCCGTTACGGAGACGAGCATGATGTTCATTACCCCGATACCGCCCACTAAAAGAGAAATTCCGGCGATAACCGAGAAGACCATTGTAAGCATGTCAAGCATCTTCGTGATCTCTTTTAGCTCATCGGCGCTGTTTTTTACCGTGTAATGATCGGTATGCTTATGTACACGATTTAGATATTGCTTGGTAAAGTCCATCGCGGCTTGAATCGTAGCATTTGATTTGGCTTGAATGTGGAACATGCTTACCGTTGCTTTTTCATTGTGATTGAGATAAGTTCGTGCCGGCATGTACACCAGATCCTGCATGCCACCGCCCATTAAGCCCTGCATATCATTTTTTAGAATCCCAATGACCACAAAGGAGGCATCTGACATGTAAATCCGATTTCCTACAGCATTTCCCTGAGGAAACAATTTATCTGCTAAGCCCTTGTCTAATACCACAACATCTCGCTGTTCTTTATCGTCATCTCTGGTGTAGAAACGACCCTTCTCAATCTTATAGCTCGAATTTACCTCTAAAAAGTTACCCGTTGTCCCATATACTTGAGCACTGATATCCTTTTTCTTATCCTTGATGGTTCCGCTACCGTAGATTTGAGCCATGACATTTTGAACGTAAGGATTAATTCTTTCCAGGGTAACGGCATCATCAATGGTCAAATCATCATCCTTGACAGGTTCTTCGGTCTCCCAGCTTACTATCGCGGTAAACTTTGCATCGGCTACATTTCCGAACTGACTTGTCATCATTTCTTTTCCGCCCTTACCCATTGTCATAATGGCAATGACGGAAGCGATGCCGATAATAATTCCTAGCATGGTTAAAATGGAACGCAATTTATTGGACCAAATACCATCTATAGCAATGCGAAAGCTTTCGATGAGGTTCATGTAGCGAACACCTCGTTTTCATCTGCGACAGCAAAGAGTCGTTCTTTTACTTTTTCATCCTTCATAATGACACCATCTTTAAAGACAACAATACGTTCTGCGTGCTGAGCGGTATCCAATTCATGCGTGACCAGAATAATGGTAACTCCCTGTGCGTGCAATTCTTGGAAAATGGCCATAACCTCTCTAGTAGAACGGCTGTCTAGGTTTCCCGTTGGTTCATCCGCTAGCAAAATCGCCGGGCGATTCACGAGAGAACGGGCGATGGCTACACGTTGCTTTTGACCACCGGACATCATAGGCGGCTTGTGTTCCATACGCTCTTTTAGACCTACGCTAATGAGCGCTTCTTCTGCACGTTTTTTGCGTTCGCTTGCCGAGATGCCTGCATAGAGCATAGGCAATTCTACATTGCGAATCGCAGAAATACGTGGCAATAGATTAAATGCCTGAAAGACGAACCCAATTTTTTGGTTTCGAAGATCAGCTTGTTGATTTTCGTTTAAGGTAGTGACCTCTACTCCGTCCAGTACATAAGAACCGGAAGAGGGGCGATCCAAGCAACCCAGCATGTTCATAAAGGTGGATTTACCAGAACCAGAGGGCCCCATGATTGCGACGAATTCCCCTTTATTAACGGTAAAATTAACTCCTTTTAGGATGGGTAGCTCAGAATCACCGTTCATAAAGGTCTTACGAATATCAGTAACGGTTAGCATCTGTTTCCCTCCTTTTATACTGCTCCAGGTACGCCTGCTTCCATTGCCATTACAGGCATGCCTTCCATCAAATCAGCGGAAGGGCTGCTAATGACACTGTCTCCTTCATTTAGACCGCTTGTGATTTCTACATTCAAGTCACTTTCTGTACCGGTTTGTACGGGACGTTTTTTCGCCAGACCATTTTCTACGACCCAGACAAAGGAACCGCTTGGATCATTCACAACCGCTTGGAAAGGGACAACAAGAATGTTGTTTTTATTGGTGATCATAATATCCACATCGACATTAAAGCCAGGTTTTAGCACAGAGACAGCCTGATCCAATTCCAATGTGACATTTACTTTTGTTTTTCCTGTCGTTTCCCCTTTTTGAATCTTTGTAGCCAGCGGTGAAATACGGGTTACCGTAGCTGCTGCTTTTTCTTTGCCCATAGAAGTGCCGCTTACAAGTGCTTTTTGTCCCATTTGAAGCTCTTTTACATCTGATTCGTTAATATCTGCTACTACTTGTAATTTTGTCAAATCACCCATCGTAATGATTTCTGTACCCTTCGTCACGGCTTGACCATTCTTAGCATCCACCTTTAAAACGGTACCGGAGAAAGGAGCCACCACGGTGGATTGAGAGCTTTGCTTCGCTAGCTCCGCTTTTTTTACCTGTAGCTGGTTAATCTGTGCTTGAACGGAAGCAATATCTGTGCTTTTTGGACCTTTTTTATTGAGGGCTAATTCGCTCTGGGACATTTTAAGAGATGATTGCGCTTGGGATAATGAGTCCTTAGCCTTGTCCAAATCAGTGGCAGGAGAAGCACCAGCCTCTACCAATTGTTTGGTACGGTTGTATTCCTTCTCGGCAGAGTCAACCTTTTCTTTCTCTTGACGAACGCGTTCTTCCTGTTGGGCAATCGTTTCAGGTTCTTTGCCTGATTTAACACGATTTAGTTCAGCATGCTGCGAAGCGATTTGCGCATCAATGGATGCCATTTCGCTTGATAGATCGGTAACATCTATACGAGCAATGACTTGATTTGCTGTAACCTTGTCCCCTTCTTGTACGTTAAATTGCAGCAAGGTCCCATTATTTGGGGAGAAAAGCGTAACCTCTTGCTTTGCTTTAACCATTCCTGATGCCATTACTTTGTTTTCAATGCTTCCTTTTACAACAGGAATGACGGAAACAGGAAGGCCTGTTGCGTCGACAGCGGTCAATTTCAAATAACCATAGGCGCCGGCGACTAGTACTCCAGCTGCAATAACACCCCACCAACGTTTCTTCATAATAGCCTCCTTACAAATATCTTTATAAAGGATTTACGTATAAATCTTGCAATAGTTCTATAGATTTTACTCATTTTTTCAAAAATCATCACCTCTCTACACCATTCATTTTTACCATCATTTACTTGAACAACTTGTATTCTAGGCTAAAGGGAAAATGTTTACTATTTAATTAGGTGACACTAATATTACAAATTTGTAAGTTGAGGATTGTTTTGCGCTTCCATCTTGTTTTTACATACATCTCATTTGTGCCTGTGTAGTTGAAAATGGACTGGTTTTTTATATAGTAGGAGGCTTGTTTTTCCGGAACATTCGAAATTATAGGTCGTTAGGATGGGAGCGATTCGAGGAAATGCTAAAACGAAACAGCTGTCAGAAGGCCTGCTCTTTCGCTCATGTTATTTAGTAATAACGTTCTGCTGTCAACATCTGTATCAAAGGAACATAAAAAAGCGTAATTTGACATTATTATATTGAGGCTTATCCGTTTTACATAACGTTGTAATATTGACCATCCCATGCAACGTTTTAGAGCTAGTTTTCCCAAGATGAATTGTTTCGCTATGCGTAAGTTAAGCGAAAAGTGGAGCAGTTGCCGCGGCACGCTACTCCACTTACGTTCCGCTTTTGATAAGAAACTTGCTTAGAACTTGGAGTCTAGCTCCCCTATCAGTAAACCAGTCAGCAAGCGTGCTATCTGTCCTTTCGCTGCTTCAAACAAGTAGCAGCATCTTGCATAGCCTTGTCCGATAAAGATACAGTCTGCCTTAATTACTGATCGTTTCGGCGACCAGCGAGGCGTATGCTTTTGCTCCTTCAGGTTGTAAATGAATTCCATCTTTAGTTAGCCAGCCCGATTGGTTCGCACTATAGGAATACCAATCGATTACCTTAACATTGGAACGCTCCTCACCTGCCCTGCTCAGCTCTTGGTTCACCTTATCCTGCCAATTCCGCGGAACTCGTGTATTAATAAGAATAATCTGTCGTTCTGCACCAAGGGTATCGAGTAGGTTAGTTAGCGTATCCGATGTAAAGGGACCATTCGTACCAAGCTCAACGATGACACACTTCCCAAGCCGGTTTTCAGATTCAAGCTGTTGTACAATAGCTAGTGCATCTTTCATTTGCCGGCTGACCTTCGCATCGATGATAATACCTGGTACAAGCTTCTCTAGTTCTGGAGCAACACCGAGCAAGACCGAATCCCCAATAGCAGTTACCCCATCGGATAGTAAAGACGGTGTCTGGACATCCTGCGACTGTATCAGCAATTCATGTAGCTCTGGTTCTTCCTTCGGTTCCTCCTTAAGCTTGTCGGTAGTTTCGCCTTGGATCATTTCTTGTTTCACTTCTTTGGATGAAGCTCCCGTAGTCTCGCTCTCACGCTGGGCACAAGAGACGCATAAGAGAACAATCATGCCAATTGACAGTAATACAGATAATCTTCGACGTCGAATGAAGGCGGTCTGGTTTACCCTTTTCCGTAGTTCGATCTTACTTCGTTTCCAGCCTTCGATTAAAGTAGATGACTCTATAAAAGGTGACTCTACGAATTTATAAGACAGCGCTGCTAGCCATATCATCACCACGAGTAAAACAAGCTGAAGGAAAAAGCCGGCTTTCATATTAGGATTTGCAGGAGCTGTTAAAACGATAATCGGATAATGCAATAGGTAAATGCCATATGATCGCTGACCGACCCACCTAAGAGGTTTCCATGCAAGCAGTTTGCTCACAGTAGTGAACGGGCTTACAGCAGCGGCAATGACCAATGCCGCCGCGACTGAAAGGACAACCATGCCTCCCCTATACAGCCACTCGTCATATTCTCCGGTAAAGACAATCATGTAAGCGACAATAGCTCCACCCATAGCACCTACAACATCGAGGGCAACGGTACCCTTACGTGACAAGGGTGTGGCAAGAATACGACTTGGCCATGCAAGCGCGAGTGCAGCCCCGATCAAAAATCCGAATGCTCGTGTATCCGTACCATAATACACCCTGCTCGGGTCCGTATTAGGATCGTATAGCAGTACCATCGTACCAAAAGATACTGCTGCACCGATCAACAAATACAGCGCAAGTTTTCCACACGTAGGGTTTGTGAATCTTATGATGCCAAACAGTAACAATGGTAGCAATAGATAGAATTGCTCCTCGACTGCCAGTGACCAGAGATGACCTAAAGGAGAAGCTGGACCAAAGCTCTCGAAGTATGACACATCGTGATAAATAAAGTACCAGTTACTCATGTACATGATCGCAGCCCAAATATCTCCCTGAATCGAGACAAATCGACTGCTATCCGATATAAATAGAATTACGGAAACAACAAGTAGCATAAGTAGCAGAGCTGGAAGTAGTCTGCGTGCGCGACGGAACCAGAATCGTTTCAGATCGATCCGCCCTTTGCTCCGATACTCTTCCACCAATAAATCCATGATGAGGTAACCGGACAGAACGAAGAACACATTAACTCCCAGTAGTCCTCCTGAGGCTCCTCTCCACCCAAAATGATATGCCACAACGACAAGGACAGCTAGTGCCCGTATCCCGTCCAATCCCGGCATATATCGTCGTTTGCCATCCTCTATATTTACATGCGATTTATTTAATCGATACGTTGCTTCCACTGAAACTTGACCTCCCTCTAATTATTTGTAACACACCATAACTTGGAGTATGCATTCAGTGTAGTACGGGATTATATGATAAGTGAGATGGACTTGTAATCAAGTTGTAAAATGTTGAGATGTAAGGTCGATACCGCACAAAAAAAGACCAGCCACAACTAGCGGCCAGTCTTAGGATTATCGATAAGAGGTCGATCCTGAATAATAATTGAGTATTGCCATGATATCTTTGGTAAAGCCAATCACTTTCATTGTTCTTTGATTGATCATCACGTTATATTTCCACGTTTTGTTCGTCTTGCTCTTATAATAAACTTCCGTCTTGGTGCCAAACCGCACAGCATCCTGGTCCAATGTCAGATCGGACGCCAGCTCAGAATCTCCTTTTTCCTGAATAAACTGATCAGCAAGTTCAAACAGATTACGACCGGGAGATGTGTCACCAAAGAAGTTCGCTCCGTTTACTTTCAAGATTTTAAGAACATCTCCGTCTCTGGCATTCAAGATGATATCGTAAATATCATTGGGACCGGTTGAAACCGTTAGCGTCATATAGTACAGGCCACTGGGAATTTTGTTTAGCTCCTTTTCGACATGTTCACTTACTTCCTGATTTAGTCCCTTGAATACTTTTTCGACTAGATCCTTCAGCTTGTTCTGGTCAATCACCGATAGCTCAAATTGGACATCATCTACAGTAAGCTTCTCATTAAAATATTTGTTGACGGCATTTACGCTGAGCATCCTCACGGCATCTTGCGAAAGCGTACCTTCATATTTCACCTCGTTGCTCTTGTGCTCGCTATTTATTTTTTTAACCATGACAGTGTCCTTCTCGATAGCATTGTAAAATCCAGTGCAACCTGTCGTCATTAATAAAAACGCCATGCTTACAATAGAAAATAGATATTTTTTCATTGTTGCACCCCAGTCTTTTGACCCGTTCCATTAAAAATAACCTGAATTGTCGTACCTTGATTGACCTCGCTAATCACTTTGATACTTGCTTTATGAATGTGTGCAATACTGTGACATATGGAGAGACCTAAGCCCGCTCCATTATTGCTTCTCGTTCTTGCTATATCCGTCATGAAAAACGGTTCAAATATTTTATCCTGATGCTCTTTGGCAATCCCTATGCCCTGATCAAT
Source organism: Brevibacillus sp. 7WMA2 (assembly GCF_010748895.1). Taxonomy (NCBI): domain Bacteria; kingdom Bacillati; phylum Bacillota; class Bacilli; order Caryophanales; family Paenibacillaceae; genus Brevibacillus; species Brevibacillus sp. 7WMA2. The sequence goes on along the minus strand of NZ_CP048799.1, from coordinate 398,698 downwards.
TATTTCGAGGATGCAATGGTTATCGCTCCAGTAGGTACGAAGTGTAATGCTCTGCTGTTTGGCGGAAGCTTTAAGCGCATTATCTACAAGATTGAAAATTAAGCTTTTCATTACATCCTTATCCATAAGCAGAGACCCTTCTTCGCAATCAATAACGATGCTAATCTGCTTTTCTCTCGCTTTCATTTTCAGCACAGGTTCCATTTCGGCAATTGTGGCCTTAAGATCATGTTCCTCCATTTGAAAATGGTGCTCCTCTAGGAAAACCAAATCCATCAGCTTTAACGAAAAGGATTCTAGCCGCTTTCCTTCTGAATAAATGACATCCAGAGCATCTAAAAATATATCTTCTTTGTATTTAGTTGTTCTCAGAAAATTGGCGAATCCGATAATCGAGGTCAATGGTGTTTTTAATTCGTGAGTAAAGTTATTGATAAACCTTTGCTTCTGTTGGTTGTGTAGCTCCAAGTCATTGATTTTATCCTCGACCACCGAAGCCATTTCGTTAAAATTTTTGGCCAGCACGCCGATTTCATCCTTTGTTGTTATCTGAACGCGTTCTGAAAAATCCCCCTGTGCAATAACCCGAGCCGTTCGATTTAGACGATCAATCGGCTTCGTCAGGCCTTTGCTCACAACATACATAATAAGCATATAAAGAATGCAGGCGGCCACATCCACTTTAACGAAAAAGCTGTATTGATCTACGCGCTCCTGATACACCGGCGTAAGATCCTTCATGTAAGTGAATACGTAACTTTTATGATTAATGTACGTTATATTCGTTGCAAACAATATCGTACGTTCATCAATATCTCGTAAAATATATCTGATTTCATCCGTACCTAGCTTGTCCAGCTCCTTACGCTCAAATGGCATCTTGAAATCGGTATTGCTGAAAATCGCCTGATTGCTATCATTTAGAATCTGCAAATAGGTTCGTTGCTCGCTGTTCTTCTCGACAAATTCGTTAGCAATATTCGTTAATACTGTTTTTTCGTAATCGACGGAATCATAGATACGAAGGATTGGAAGGATTGCATTTACGCTAGAATGAATGCTGATGTACTGGCTTAATGCGCTATTAATTTCCTGTTCTAGCATCTTCATGTGATTCCGCTCGATGACCATTATCGAAAAAATATGAAAGATGAGAACGAATGCAAGAATGGAAAACAAGTATATTTTCTGCCAAAACTTCATCCATCAATCCTCCAGCCGGTACCCAATTTTATAAATCGTCTTGATTTGGTCATGTAGCTGGAGTTTTTTGCGTAGCGATTTGATGTGCATATCGACCGTTCTTGTTTCACCATAGAAATCGCAGCCCCATACTTTGTCAAGGAACTGCTCTCTGGATAGTGCTATGTTCTTGTTTTTCAGCAATACGACCAGCAAATCGTATTCCTTTGGAGTCAGCTCTACCGGTTGGCCCTGGATAGTCGCCTCTCGTTTGTCCAGAGCCACTTCAATGTTTTGAAACTTGATGATAGAGTCTTCTTTGCCATATCTACGTAGCACTGTTTCGATTCGAGCCAAGAGTTCAATTGCTTCAAAGGGCTTAACAATGTAATCATCCGCCCCTAGTTTAAGTCCGTTGACTTTATCGTATACAGAGTTTTTCGCGCTCAGGAAAATCACTGGTATGTGGTAGGATTTCATTTTTTCCATCAGCGAAAAGCCGTCCAGCTTCGGAATCATAACGTCCAACAGGATAAGATCAAACTTCTCTCGCTTCACCGCCTCCAGTGCCGAAAGACCGTCATGTACCTCGGTCGTTAAAAAGTTCACGAGCGTAAGATTCATTTTAATAATTTTGGCTATATGAATATCGTCCTCGACAATCAGTATCTTCTTTTGCATCTTCGTAATCACCTAACATTTCATGAATGGTTTATATGTTTTGTTACTGATATTACATGATAAAAGAATATTTTTATAGAGACAATATATATCTTTGTGAAACATGCAACAAGTGAAATAGGAATTGGATTGTTTCTAGAACGGCTCATTCCCCCTATCAAAAGCTGCAAAAGAGGTAATCTATCACTGCTCATGTAATTTATATAAATTCGACAATTTACAACTTCATTACAAGTCCATCTTATTTATCATATATTCGCAGACTACACTGATTGCATCCCCAGACGCAAATAACAATGTGAACATCAACGAAAAATGGATGAGATTATTGGAGGAGCAACATGTCATGGATTTTGGAAAAAAAGCAAAAGAATCATAAAAAGAAAACATGGAGGTTCGTGCTGATCAGCTTCAGAGTTTTGCTTTTGAGCATCATCATTTTTTTCGGCTATCAGCTCATTGGCACCTACTATGTACTTGACAGTCTGGACAAACCAAAGGATACCATTCTAATCGAGGAGCAGGAGAATGACGCGCTGAAGCCTGTCATATGGGAAGGCACCGAGCGCGTCAGCATTCTGCTTATGGGCGGCGACAATCGGGGGGTGAAGAAGAACGTTCAAGCGCGTTCCGATTCCATGCTGGTAGTAACGATTGACCCCACCACGAAAAAAGCACATCTTATGTCTGTTCTTCGGGATACTTATGTCGAAATCGAAGGTCATGGCAAAGGAAGAATCAACACCGCACTCGCACTAGGGGGACCTAACCTTGCCATGAAAACGATAGGCGACTTGCTCGGTCTTGATATTCAATATTATGTATATACCGATTTCGAAGGATTCAAATCACTCATCGATGGAATTGGCGGCATTGATTTTTATGTCGAGAAAAACATGGACTACACCGACAAAACCGACGGTAACCAATACGACATCCATCTGCGAAAAGGGCAACAAATGCTGGATGGAGATAAAGCGCTGCAATACGTGCGTTTCCGCCATGACGCAATGAGCGATTTCACCCGGACCGAGCGACAACGTAACCTGTTGCTTGCCATCGCTGAAAAGCTGAAATCCGACTGGAACCTATTGCGGATGAGGCAAATTTTGGAAAGTGTAGCACCTTACATCCAGACAAATCTGAATATCCCCGATATGCTGAAGCTGGCAAAGCTCGGTGTGGAAAGCCACATAGCCGGCTTAGCACAAGTACCGCCGATGGAATTAATTGACGGCACGTCAGTGAAAGGGGCCTCTGTCCTGAGTGTGCGAGATAATAAGAAGCTTCGTGAATTCGTGCAGGAATTAGTGGTTCAGGATAGGTAAAATAAAAAAATGACTTGAGTCCTGCTTAAGGAAACTCGGGTCATTTTTCTTTTGCGTTGTATGTCGTGCTGGCTTGAGGAACCATTTGTATAGCCATGCTGAATAGACCAGATTTCGTGAGATGCAGGATATTAGGAAAATACAGCCAGATTTGATGTTTGCTTTTTCTCTTGAATATTCTGTATGCTTTAGATCTAAAAAGTTGTCAATAAACAGAGATTTACACTAAAGGAGACAGACACAACATGAAGATGATAGGGAAAAAAGGGATGTTTTGCGGCGTATTAGCTACAGCACTGCTCGTATCAGGCATGACTTACGCTGCTCCAGCCATCAAAGTGATGGTCGATGGGAAAGAAGTGAAAACGGACGCGCAAGCTCAAATCATTAATGGTCGGGTACTCGTACCTGCACGGGGTTTGGCAGAATCTCTCGGAGGAGAGGTGCAATGGGATCAAAAAAACAAGATCGTGAACGTAAAAAGCAAATCCTCTAGCCAAAATGGAGCAATAACTGGCAAGGATGCATATGTGATTGAGGATCAAAAGGTTCTGATCAGTCTCCCTTCTGAATGGAAGGATAAGATCAAAGTAGAAAAAAAAGCAAATGAAGTTATTTTTCAATATGTACCGAAAAATAAGGCAGTAAAACCTGAATTTTTCTTCAGAGTGCTCATCATTACTAAAACCGTATGGGATAAAGATGAGTATGCAGATACAGGACTCTTTACGATGTTAGGAATGCAGGACGGAAAGGTATATGCATTGCAAACACCGAGTGAAGCACCTTATTTGGAGAAACCAGAAAGCCCGGAATTTAAAGAAAGCGTGGACATGCTAAATCAGCTTAAGCAATCCATTCAGTTTATGTTCATAAGGTAAGTAAATAATAAAGAAAAAATCCTTGAAGCTTCTCTTCAAGGATTTTTTGTCAGGATATAATAGAGATAGAACTAATATCTTTCCAAAATCAAAGCGGTTTTCAATGAGTCTTTTGGCAAAAACCATCCCTTTTCTTCTAGGTAAGCCTTTAGCCTCTTTTGTTCCTCTGAAGCTTCTCTGCTGTTGGTAGTTTTAAAGGAAGCTTCTACAATATAATCCAAATTGCCTCCAGATTTAAACCATTAGAATTCCTATGGCATTTCGTACCTCCTGAAGAACCTTTTGTGCAGACAGCCGAGCTTTCTCGGCACCCTGTTGCAGGGTATCGATTATTTGTTCTTCTGTAAGTTGCTGTTTGCGGGTACGGAATGGCTCCACAATTTGTTCGATTTCTTCAGCTAGTCGCTGTTTACAAGCTACACACCCGATTGATGCCATGGAGCATTGCTCTCTAAGCTGCTGTTGACCCTGCTCATCCGTAAAATACGTGTGCAGATGATAAACATTACAGCCTTGTACACTCGGATGACCTGGTTGTTGCAGATAGAGACGAGTTGGATCAGAGTATGCCTTTTTTACTTTCTGAGCGATCTGTCTTTGCTCATCCTGTAAACTAATATACGTATCTACTCCGTCTGATTTACTCATTTTACCCTGACCATGTAGTGCAGGAATACGAACAGCATTCTCTGCCAACGGTTGCGGGTATGCAAAAACCTCACCATACCTATTATTAAAACGCCTAGCAATTTGCCGTGCCATCTCCAAATGCACTAATTGATCTTCACCAACAGGAACTACTTCACCTTTATGCAGCAGGATATCTGCTGTCATCAGCACAGGGTATCCCACTAAACCATAATTAACATTATCAGGATGCTTCTTCGCCTTTTCTTTAAAGGTTGGACATCTCATCAGCTCACCTAAAGGCATGACCATTCCTAGATATAAGGATAATTCCGCAGCCTCGGCTGACAGAGAAGATTGTGTATAAAACGTACAATGCTCAGGATTCAGTCCTGCAGCCAAATAACTGGCGGCAGCTTCTAGAGCATTTTTAGACATATGCTCGCGGCTAGGATGTGTGGTCAATGTATGCAAATCTGCTATAAAAAAATTAGCATCGTATGTGTTTACAAGCTTCTCAATGCCTTTCATTGCTCCATAATAGTTACCCAAATGTAATTCACCAGTAGAACGGATACCTGATACCAGTTTTTGATTTTTCATAGATAATCAGCCTCTTTCGTTTTGAGAGCGGAGATCGTGGGGTATGAAAGGCATTGATCTCCCTCTGTTTATTTATCTCATTCAGTTGATAAAGCCACCACCAACCATCTTCCATTCTCATCACGCTCCTTGTCCTGATTACCTCTATTTTGTTTACAAGAAATACAAAAAGGGCTTCCCATCCTTATCTTTATAAAATAAGGACGAGAAACCCGTGGTGCCACCTTTATTCGCTGTCTACACAGCGCGCTCAATGTATCGGAGCAAGTGCTAGCTCTGCATGCCTTTGCTCGAATACCTGTCTCTTCTATCGGTGAGACGCTCCGCCAGAGCCTACCTGTGTGTTACCATGTTCTGTTCACACTATCGGTCTGGACGCTCAAAAGTCCATTCTGCAAGCTTCCCGCACTGATTTTCACCAACCATCAGCTCTCTTAAGCATTCTTGCCTGCATACTCCTCTTCATCATTGCGCTTGTTATCATTATTAGATGTATAGCATTCCTGTAAACTTATCAATCAGTATACGTAACCTCACACTAGCTGTCAATCTCTACACGTGCCACCCCGTTTAAATTATGGACCATCTCATAAATGTCAGTAATGTAAATATGATCGTACACGACTAGACGTAAATCCATCTGTACCCTTTGCTTATCAACATCCTTTAACCAGACATTCTTAATCTTCATATCTTCTTCTTTGAATTTCTGGATGATCCCTGTCATATGGGAATGCTCATCTAAGAACAGGCGAATTTTTAATTCTTTTCCTTGTAATTTTCGAACCCCAATCATATTTACTAAATAAGGAAGCAACTGTACAGAGAACAAAATCATCGCAGCTCCTAACGCTGCCTCATAATAAAAGCCCGAGCCAACCGCAATTCCAATCCCTGCACTAGACCAAATAATTGCAGCTGTGGTTAGACCAGAAATAACATCATTATTTCGGCGCAAAATGACCCCTGCACCCAAAAAGCCGATTCCACTAACGATCTGTGCAGCCAAACGCATGGGATCTGTTCGATTGTTCATAGACGTTTCCGCATAAAATTGGGCAGATTCAATCGAAACAATCGTCAGTAAGCAGCTACTAACCGATATGATTACGCTAGTTTTTAATCCTAGTGGCTTCTGTTTTAATTCACGCTCAATTCCAATTACGATTCCAAGGAAAGCAGAAAGCATCAACTTTGCTAAAATAATTAATTCCATGTTATTCCACCTCTAACCTGGTTTGTCTGACGACTTTTATTACCTGTAGCTTATTATAAATCCTGATGAGCTATTCTTAAACCAACTGATACGTAGAGGATGATTAACGGAGCACAGCCTTGTTAGCAAATCGGCTCTGCAAGTGTTGGCATTGGGAAATATCCATTTTCTATTGCATACCTCACCATCGCCTGGAAATATGGTTTCGTCGGTGTTGGGCATGTAATCTGGAGCTTTTGTAATAGGGCTGTTGTTTTAGGGCATGCAAATCGAACATTCGAATCACGTGCGCCATCTCCCTCCAGTTGCGTAATAGCTAGCTCCATCCCTTCCCGATTTTTTTTCGTTCCATCAAATAGCCATTGCTCATATTCTTGTTGGGAAACCAGACTCAGCTGATAGCCAAAAGACTGAAAATGCTCCAATAGCTCCACATACGGAATCTGTTCTGGATTAACAATATGGAAAACGGCTCCGACTGCTTCCTCTTGTAATGCAAGGCTAGCAATCGCCTTTCCTGCAAAATCAATAGGGGTGAAGTCTACTAGCCAATCAGCATGTGGGGCAACTCCCAGCAAAAACATCGCCCGACACATCCGATACATCGCATTTGTTTCCATGTTTCGTTGAAATGCACCAGATAACGAATGGCTACTCAAATTACCAGCACGATAGATTGTCACCGGTATACCTTCCTGTTCAAAACCTCTCATCACAAGCTTCTCTGACTCCCATTTGCTATTGATATAATGATTGTCTAGCACAATGGAATAGTCCACTTGGTCTGCATTGCGCAATGCGTGCCATTTTCCTGCATAAGACAGTTCTTCAGGAATACCGATCGTGGAAACATAGTGAAAATGAATACCCTGTTTTTCCCTGGCCAGATCAAGTAACGTCTCCGTGCTTTGTACATTTACTCGATAGAAATGCTGAGAGTCACCAAAGTGAGCTACATCCGCTCCGCAGTGCATGATAGCATCAATGTTTTGAACAAGCTCATGCCAATCCTCTTTGCCTAATCCCAAGCGCACTTCCTGCAAATCACCTATCATCACCCTCACACGTGAATGAAGCTGTCTACTCAGCTTATCTCCAAAGTAAAAGGAATAATTTTGATATAAACGTTCTGTAGTACTCTGAACATCTTCCCCACGTACCAAGCAATAAATCGTGCCCGATGCTGTTTGCAGCAATTCATTTAACAAATGAGAACCAAGATAGCCTGTCGCCCCCGTTAGTAAAAATGTATGCTGACCGCGTCTTAGAACCTTTTTGATCGTTTGTAAACGCTCTGGATATTCAGCAAGGACTTCTTCTGTTTGTAGATTACTCTCAATCAGCCCAGAATCAGTGCGTTCTGTGTTCTGCTCTTCCTGACTCAGCTCTTCAATTCGATGCGCTAATGCTTGTACAGTTGGATGTGTGAAGAAGTCATTAATTTTTAGCAGTGGATATTTTGGCTTTATTTCAACTAATATCTCTATAATTTTAAGAGAATGTCCTCCTATTTCAAAAAAATTATCATTTGCACCTACGCGCTCTACTCCTAATCCTATTTCCCATACTCGGGCAATTTCCTGCTCAACCTCCGTTTTGGGTGCGATATACGTTTGTGTTCTTGTCACCGGTTTTAGCTCAATAGTAGCTAGCTTTTTTCGATCAATTTTACCGGTTGGTGCAATAGGCATAGACGATAGATAACCAAATTGCACTGGAATCATGTAAGGAGGCAGCTTCTGTGAGCAAAAAGCTTGTAAAAGCGCCGGATCAATCTCCTGCTGTGTATTTGTTGTGTAAAAAGCGACCAATGTATTCTGATTATCATGATCCTTTTTCACAATAACTGTTACGCTTTGTATCTCAGGATACGTAGCTAATCGCTCCTCAATCTCTCCTATTTCAATTCGATGCCCACGAATTTTGACCTGAAAATCTTTACGTTCTAAATACTCTACCTCTCCATCTTCTAGCAAGCGTCCCAGGTCACCTGTTTTATAAAAGATTTTTCCTGATCCTGGTGTGAAGGGGTCTGAAATAAAGGCTTCCTTCGTTTTTTCAGGCATGTGCAGATAGCCGTGTGAGATTCCTACACTGCTAATCAGAATTTCTCCTGGAACACCAATCGGGCACAGTTGATACGATTCATTAACCAGATATATTTCATAGTTTGCAAGAGGCTTTCCAATCGGGATGCTGGTCGTATCAGCTTTCACTGGTTTAGTCACAGCATGATACGTAGACGTCACGGTGCATTCAGTCGGCCCGTACAAATTGTAAATGATTGTATCACTCGAAAATTTAGCCTGGAAGGAACGAACAACCTCGCCCGCTAGAAGCTCTCCGCCTACTCCTATGCTTTTTACTGTGGCGAAGCAGTCTGCTTCTGTGCTTGGCAACGTTTTAACTAATTGGTTAAAGAAGGCAGCAGGAATGCCGGGAATGCACGTAACTCCTACACGCTTGACTGCTCTTGCAAACGAAATCGAATCCATTCTTTCTTCTTTCGTTAAAAAATGTAAGGTAACGCCGTTTAATAAGCCTCCAAATAACTCATGAACGGATGCATCAAAGCTAAACGTGATGAATTGTGTGAAGATATCCTGCTCTGTTACGTTCATCATTTTTCTAACAGCAACCCCGTAATTCACTACCCCCTGATGGTGCAAAATAACTCCCTTGGGCGTTCCTGTGGACCCCGAGGTAAAAATGACATAGGCTGGATGCAACGGCGTAATAGCCGGTTTTATCGCTGTATCAGAATATATTTCAATGTCTTCCATCCATAAGACCTGTGCTTTCGGAATAGCTTGTACCACTAAATCTCGATAGGCAAGACTAGAAAGAACTACATGAGAATTCGTTTCCTGAATAATATGGGCATTACGTTCTTGCGGATGATGCGGGTCTAATGGAACATAAGCTGCGCCCGCTTTTAATATCCCAAGTACGGCTATGGTGGCTTCGATACTTCGCTCCATAAATAAAGAAACATATTGCCCTGGCTTAATCCCATGCTGTTGTAGCATTGTAGCTACCCGATTAGATGCCGTATCTGCTTGTTTATACGTATACCTAGTCTCATCAGTCTGTAAGGCAAGCCTCTCACCATGCGCTTCTACTACCTCTTGAAAGACATCCAGAATCGTCTTTTCTGCTGGAAATGCTTCTGTCGTCTGATTCATGGATTGATACAGTTTCTGTTCCATTTCAGATAGCATGGGATAAGCAGTAAAGCTTGTCTGCGGATGCAGCACAGCTTGTTCTGCTAAACATTCCATTTGTTCCATAAATCGATCAATTGTCTGTTGACGGAAGCTGTTGGAATCATAATACATTTCCCAGCTAGCTTTTGCTTTGTTTACGATGATCCCAGCATGTAGGGGAGCAGCTGTATGTGCTTCAATTTGCATGAGTGAGTCTTGTTGCAGACAAAACGTGCTTGGGAATTGATCGAACGAATAAGAAGCATCAGCATCTTCTGTTCCATGCTTCCAAGCTTGTTCAACCTGATCTAGTACATCATTATAGTTCATTCCTTGTTGAACATTTATAGCTACTGGTGCCCATTTCTCCTGACTAAGAGTACCCAACGTAATCTGCTGGGTTCCGCTGACTCTGTGCAGCCACATGATGTACAAAGCCAATAGATGAATTTCCTGTCCCTTTTCCCATAACTTTGTCATATATGGAGTCAAATCATACGAGCTTCTTGTAGTCACAGTATCTGTGAACTGACCGAAGCGATTATTGTCTAGTGGGAACGTTATAGGTTCGTATCTTGGTGTATTGTGCATGATAAACTCCTGCCTCCTAATAAAATGTATATGAAAAGGTGAAAAAAGAAGAGAGACCAGCATCTGATCTCTCCTCTTTTGTACTCCATATTAGCATTCTGCTGACGACCCAACACTCTCTTAGAAATGAAAACCTACTTGTGTTCTTCTAATTTAAGTTGGGATAGCGCGCTATCTAACTCCTGCGCTATTTTACTTAATCCGTCAACAGAAACTAAAATTTCTTGGTAAGAAGCTAACTGATTATCTGACTTGACCTGGATGTTTTCTGCTGATTTTGTGTTTTTACGTGCATTCTCCGATACTTGTTTTACCACAGAGGTAACCTCTTCTGTTTCAGCTGCCATTTGTTGCGTGGAAGCAGATACCTCTTGCATACGGTCGGATACCTCTGTACTCGCCTGAACCATATGGCGGAATATCTCACCTGTTTCTTGCACGATTTTCACACCATCCAACACGTGCGCAGAACCTTGGCGAATAGAGATTACTGCTGTATTTGTACGTTCCTGAATCTCTTTGATGAGCTGGCTGATTTCTTCTGCCGATTGCTTAGATTGTTCCGCTAGTTTTCGTACCTCATCTGCAACAACTGAGAAGCCTCGACCGTGTTCACCTGCTCGTTGGGCTTCAATAGCTGCATTTAAAGCAAGTAAATTCGTCTGGTTTGCAATTTCGGAAATCATTTTGACAATCTCACCAATTTTACCTGACTGAGATTGTAGAACATCAATAATATTTTCAGATTCCTCTACAGAGTGCTGAATGAGCTGCATTTGATCTGCCACTTTAGTGACAGAGTATTGACCGGACTCTGCCTGATCTTTCATGTTCAAAGATGTGTGATGAACCTCTGTTGAATTATTGGCGATGCTTTCAACACTAATCACCATCTCATCCAACGATTTCACACATTCTGTTGTAGCTATATTTTGCAGATTGGTGTGCTGGAACATTTCTTGGATGTTATCTGTAATGGTTGTAGCATGCTGATTATTTTCTTCCATAATCGTATGTAATTGCTGTGAGTTTTTCACTAGCTGATTCGAGGATTCGCGGATCGTCATCATAATCGTACGCATATTTTCTGCCATTTGATTAAATTTGTTATTTACCTGACCCAGCTCGTCCTTTCCTTCGCGCAAACGAACATCTAAATTTCCTCTGCTCATTTCATTAATACCACGCATAAGCTCTTGAATGGGTTTAAAGGTACGATTCACAATCAAATATTGGAAAACTACATTGATAAGTAGCAAAAAGAACAGCAATATGGAAGAGTTCAGCAATAGCGCGTCCTGCCCATTGGTCACCATACTAGCATCAACATCCATACCAAAATAAGCAACAACGTTTCCACTGTTGTCCATGATTGGATGAAGAGCCGAGATCCAAGTACCTAACTCATCATCATAAATAGAAGTTATCGTATCTTGTTTGGCAGTGACAAGATTCTGAACTCCCTTCACAATGACGTCTGGCTGAGGGAGCATATCTCCCAATTTAATTCCTTCTGATTTCATAAACTCGTGAATTGGAGTTGGCTGAGCAATAATAGAAGTCTGATTTCCCTCTTTCAATTCCACTCCAAAAACATACGCCTGTTTAATCTGAGGATGCTCTTTACTGATCTGGTCAAGCCCCTCTGTCAGTTTCTTCTGGATGGAAGCATTCAAATCAGGATTTCTAACAGCCTCATCTATGTCTTCCGCAGAAACATGTACAGATTGTGACTGTAACAAGGCTCGCGTATCTTTTTCTAGCATTTCAATAAGGACTTGCCCTTGAATGACGAAACTTGCTAGGATTAATACAGCACCGATCAACATAGTATTAAGAACTGTGAACAATAAATTCCTAGTAGATATTTTCATGTTGGAAAACAACTCTTTCCCCTCTCTTTCTTTTCCCTGCTTCTAGAAATATGTAAAATAGGGCGCTATCCCTAGTATCGGTATGAAATCACAAAAGCTTTAATTTCTATATGTTAAAAAAATCAAGTCTTTTTTCACTTACATGTACCATTTTTGCCATTGCATAAAAAATTCACTGGCAGGATGTATAGGACTAACTATGGAGAAAAGAGCATAAAGGCTTATTTCATAACGATTTAGCTTGATGTAAAGCAAGCCAAATAGCACAAAGACAAAGTCAGTGCGCTTGGTTATTGAAGCTTTTCCCAAATGAAAAATTGATAACATTTCATAAAAATGACAAGATTTCACTGCACTTTTTTAGTTACAGGTTACGGTAGGTGATCCTTTTTTGGATAGGTTTAACATAAGCCTTTCGTTCCTTTAATGAATATTTTCATTTCATCAAAATATCATTTCTGCTTTCTCATCTTGTCGACTCCGGTAAGATGGAATCGTACCTGCTGGCTCCGCTGCCTTGATAGCTCTTACAACCGCTTCTGCCAGTACTTCTGCTGCTAATGCACCGATTACATCCACAGAAGCCTGTACTTCTCCTGTTCCAATCGCAAATATCGTATCCCCGTCATGCATGGTGTGAATGGGATAAATTGTGCGGGCTAGTCCATCATGTGCCATTTGAGCAACCTTATTCGCTTCTGATTTGGTTAAGGTAGCATTACAAGCTACTACGCCAATCGTGGTATTCGCTCCAGTTGGAATGAACTGAAAGCTAGCTTTTTCCATACAATCATAGATATCTAGTAACTCCTCGTTTTCCCCGCGCACACCTGCAAGTCTTTCTCCAGTTACAGGACACCGTACCTCTCCAACTGCATTCACAGCAACAATTGCTCCAATTACTAGCCCGTTACCCAGCTCACGGGACGCCGTGCCTAGCCCCCCTTTCATCGCGCGTTCAAAACCGGCCATTTTTCCAACAGTAGCTCCACAGCCCGCTCCAATATTTCCCTCAGCAAACACCTGTTCACTCGCCTGCTTTGCCGCTTCATAGCCCATGGCCATGGTAGGTCGGATCGAAGCATCCCCGATAGCAAGATCAAATAATACTGCTGCTGGTACAATCGGCACTTTTGCAACTTTCACATCAAGTCCAATTCCCTGCTCCTCTAAATAACGCATTACCCCACTAGCTGCATCCAAGCCAAACGCGCTTCCCCCAGACAAGCATATCCCATGGACTTGATCTACTTTATTGATCGGGGAAAGCAAATCAGTCTCACGGGTACCTGGAGCTGAGCCACGAACGTCGACTCCGCATACTGCACCTTCCTCCATTAGAAGTACGGTACAGCCTGTCAGTGCTTCCTCATCTTGTTGATGACCTACCTTGATCCCTTTTATATCGACAATTGAACCTATTGTAGCAGTCATAGCTTACATCTTCTCCCTTTGTATATGAAATAACTCTTAACAGACGAGTAAAAAGCCCGTTTCTTGCAGAGCTTTCGTTTCCCTAATTTTTTAGACGTTATTTTATTACTTGTAATCTTTCCTTACAAACCGAATAAAACCAGACAATCCTTGTAAAAATAAGGTAGAAATCTCTAAAGAGGATGCGAGAGTCATCAAGAAATACGTATTAGAGAGGATTGATTACGATTTCTCACTTACAAAACATTCCGCAACCAAAAACCTTTGGTCCCCTTGGAAATTTACCTTTAATCAATCCAGAGATGCCAATTCAATCCATCATGAAGCTAGCCAATGAACTTGGTCCTATCTTCCGGCTGGAATACCCTGGAGGCCGCGTTAGCATCTATATTTCCAATCATAAGTTGGTAGCAGAGGCTTGTGATGAGTCCCGTTTTGATAAAAATGTATGGCCTCCCTTGCAAAAAGTAAGAACATTTGCAGGCGATGGTCTTTTTACTAGCTCAACCGATGAGCCCAATTGGCAAAAAGCTCATAATATCCTGCTCCCAAGCTTTAGCCAAAGAGCCATGCAAGGGTATCATTCCATGATGGTAGACATTGCTGTACAGCTTATCCAGAAATGGGCGCGCCTTAACCCAGATGAAAGCATTGACGTACCCGAGGATATGACAAGGCTTACGTTGGATACCATTGGGTTGTGCGGCTTTAATTATCGGTTTAATAGCTTTTATCGAGAACAACCGCATCCCTTTATTACCAGCATGGTTCGTGCGCTGGATGAAGCAATGAGCCAGCTACAGCGCCTAGAAATTAAAGATAAATTGATGGTTATTACAAAACGTCAATTTAAACATGATATACAAGCCATGTTTACCCTTGTGGATAAAATAATAGCAGAACGTAAAGAGCACGAGGATCATGATGCAAACGATTTACTTTCCCATATGCTAAAGGGAAAAGACCCCCAAACGGGCGAAGGCTTGGATGACGAAAATATTCGCTATCAGATTATTACTTTCTTAATTGCTGGTCATGAAACCACAAGCGGTCTCTTATCCTTTGCTTTATACTTTCTATTAAAGAACCCGGATAAGCTTCAAAAGGCATATGAAGAGGTAGACCGTGTCTTAACTGGTTCTACTCCAACTTATACTGAAGTGCGAAATCTTACGTACATATCGATGATTTTGAATGAGTCTCTTCGTCTGTGGCCAACAGCTCCTGCCTTCTCTCTTTACGCGAAGGAAGACACACTGCTGGATGGAAAATATCCTTTGAAAAAAGGCGAAAGTGTCAATGTACTCATTCCTACTCTTCATCGGGATACAAGCGTCTGGGGAGATAATGTCGAGGAGTTTCGCCCTGAGCGCTTTGAAGACTCTAGTCAAATCCCCTATGATGCGTATAAACCATTTGGAAACGGGCAGCGAGCATGCATAGGACAGCAATTCGCGCTTCAAGAGGCGACCTTAGTACTTGGTATGATTTTAAAGTACTTTGACATCATTGACCATAATCATTATCAGCTAAAAATTAAAGAAACACTAACTTTAAAACCTGAAGGCTTTACCATGCGTGTCCGTTTACGCACGAATGAACTCTCCTTTCAAATTACCGGACAAGAGAAGGAACGCGAAAAAACACAAGCGCAGCCAAAGGCCTCTACCATCGTTGACGCACATAATACACCCTTGCTAGTGCTATATGGTTCCAATCTTGGCACTGCAGAGGGGATTGCAAGAGAACTTGCAGAGGATGCACGTTTCCAAGGGTTCAAGAGCGAGGTTGCTCCTTTAAATGATTATTTAGGTAAGCTACCCAAAGAAGGAGCCGTATTTATTATTACCTCCTCTTATAACGGAAAACCACCGAGTAATGCCAAAGACTTTGTACAATGGCTAAAAGAAGCAGAGCCTGGAGAATTTACAGGGGTCAACTATACTGTATTCGGATGTGGCGACCATAATTGGGCCAGCACATACCAGCAGGTTCCTCACCTGATTGATAAGCAGCTCGGAGCAAAAGGTGCGACACGTCTAATGAAGCAGGGAGAGGGTGACGCTAGCGGAGATTTTGAGAAACAACTTGAGGATTGGCGTCATCAATTGTGGCCTGGTGTAATGAACGCTTTAGGGCTCAAGATCAACGAAAATCGGGAGCGAGAGCGCAGCACGCTTTCTGTCCAATATGTTAATGGAATTGCGGGAGTTCCACTCGCTGAGTCCTATGATGCTCTTCGTTCGTACGTTACAGAGAATAGAGAGCTTCAGGGAGAAACTAGCGAACGTAGCACTCGTCATATCGAGATAGCTATTCCAGCAGGAGTCCATTACCACGAGGGGGATCATTTAGGTGTTCTGCCCAAAAACTGTCCTCAGCTAGTGGAACGTATTGTACATCGGTTTGGTTTGAATGGTAACGATTATCTAATTCTTAGTGGCAGTGGACGCAGTGCAGCGCATCTTCCGCTGGATCGTCCGGTAAGTGTATATGATCTGCTAAGTCATAGCGTAGAATTACAGGAAGCAGCAACCCGTGCTCAACTACGTGAACTTGCTTCTTATACAACCTGCCCACCTCATAAACGGGAATTGGAAGCCTTACTTGAAGAGGATACCTACAAAACCAATATAATGAATAAACGCATATCCATGTTTAATCTTATGGAACAGTATCCCGCCTGTGAATTACCTTTCGAACGCTTTTTAGAGCTTCTTCCACCTTTAAAAGCTCGTTACTATTCCATTTCCAGCTCCCCTCATCTCTTGCCAGATCGCGCTAGTATAACAGTGAGCGTAGTCCGCGGCCCAGCCTGGAGTGGACATGGGGAGTATCGAGGTGTTGCCTCAAATTATCTAGCCGATCTAAAGCCAAATGATCCTGTTGTTATATTTGTACGCACACCAGAATCTCACTTCACGCTACCTACAAATACAGAAACACCTCTTATCATGATCGGACCTGGTACCGGGGTTGCACCATTCCGGGGATTTCTTCAGGCACGAAAGCACTATCAGCAACAAGGAAAACAGCTTGGTGAAGCCCATCTTTACTTTGGTGCCCGCCATCCGCAACAGGATTACTTGTATCAAGAAGAGTTTGCGCAATATGAAAAAGAAGGTATCGTGACCATTCATACCGCTTTTTCACGTGTAGAGGGCCAGCCGAAAACCTATGTTCAGCATCTCATGAAACAAAATGAACAAGAGTTGATTCGTCTTCTAGATCAGGGAGCTCGACTTTATGTATGTGGGGATGGGAGTCGAATGGCTCCTGATGTGGAAGCCACGCTGATTTCATCCTATCAAACAATTCTTTCTGTAAGCAAAGAAGAAGCCCAAGCTTGGCTCGATAAGCTTCAACGGGATGAACAATATGTAAAGGATGTTTGGACAGGTGCATGATAAGGGCTTTTAAATCCCTTCTTCCCATCAGATAAAAAGATAAACCATTAACACCCGTGAAAAGAAGCACTCAGCAAAAAGTAGCTGGGTGCTTTTCACATTGCATAGATGTTCATTTGGGACTGGGATTAACTCAACTGAGTAACACCTACTCTTTTCGACCGAACAGAGAATAAGCCCCAAAAAAGGGATAATATCTATAGACAGGACAGTGATAGTAGATCATGTAACACACAGAGCCTAGGCGAACGTCACCACTACAAGTATTTGGGTGAAACACCCCGTTAATTCGTTTAGTCAGGACAGGGCATAGCGTCATTTACTATAAAGAACATATTACTTCCAAAGTGGGGGGGTAAAAACATGAAAAGAAAAAGTAAGAAGCCAATTATTCAACAAGTATATTACGACGGGTATGTGAATCCATACGATGATCCGTATTTCCAATTTGACCCATTCGTACCACGGCATCCTGACCACCGTGAGAGATGTATCAGAGAATGGCGAAGATGCGAAAGACGCTGCCACCACATGTTCGGACACGATAATGTCCGATGCAACAGAAGATGTCATCGAGAATTTCGAGATTGTTTACATTTCCATCACAGAAGATAACTTATCCAAGTTTTATTGTCTACCAATATGAAGAAGAGGGCGGTCGTCAAGTAATTCCCGCCCTCTTTTCATCGTAAAATAGCGTGTAAGCGTCCACAAATTTAGTAGACGAAGTACAACGAGATGTCCGTCCAATATGTGTAACAAATGTGGAGCTGTTGTAAAACAATCCTTTTTGTAAATATTATACATAATCAAGTTTTCACCATCAGTAAACCATCCAAAAAACAGTGTAATGTTTCTTTTTTAAATGAGCCTGATCTGGATTTTGATAGTAAATTATTGTAATAATAATCCAATTACCCATTAAAAATATTCAATATTCGCTCGCCGTATTTTTCAACTTTAACTTGTCCAAAGCCTTTAACAGTAAGTAGCTCTTCTTTGGTTCTCGGATATTTCGCTATCATATCTTCCATCTCATTATTATTGAAGATGTAGTAAGCCTTGATGTTCTCTTCTCTTGAAGTTTGAAGCCTGTACGATTTTAGTTCTTCACGAAGTAAAGTTTCATCCCTCTTTTGAAAATCATCTTTCGAAAACCGATATTTTGCAACGAAATCCATCTCCTTTGGTGTATGTAGCCTGACTAGCAAATTTGAAATTGCATACATATCCTTCTCAGCTAAGTCATATGTATTTGATTTATCATTCTGGTATTTTTCCAGCGTTGCTTTAATTTGATCGTATTTGATAATTGAGTTTTCTATCTCAGCAGGGCAACTATATTTATTATTAATGGTTTTGGGATTAGCCATGACTACAAGAGATAAAATTGGTATATTGCTGATTTTCAATTCTTTTGACAAGACATGTTTTATAATATCGATATGCCTTGCATTTTGAGTTACAGGACTATAAATTCCCTCTACAATTTCTTTTCCATATCTAAGTTTTATGGTTCTTACAAAGTTACCTTCTTGGTCAATCGAGATATCTCCACTTAATTTCTTCGTTTCTAAAATACAGATAAACTTATTAGAAATGACAACGAAATCAAGCTGAGCAACATACCCCTCATACTCTACCCTTACATCGTGTAAACACAAAATTGGCAGGAATGAATTTTTTAGTTCAAAGTAGACATTATTCTCGCCAGCAAGTCCATATGTAAGAGACTTAATATCCCTCTCAATGTAATCCTTCTTTTCTCCATCTGCAACCTTGTTTAAAAGCTCATTAAGGCCAGAAAGCTGAGGATTATCTTTTGAGAAATCCTTAACAAATGTCGGACTTTGGATTGTCCTTTTTTGACCAAATAATTTATTGAATATAGACATATACGCTTCCCCTTGAAAATTTGATTAATTTTAGGACAAAAGTAAAAGCATTAACCTTACTTGATAGTAAGATTATACCATATAATTACTAATTAAGTTTGTTATTCCCATCTTACATAAGCCTTCTGTACTAATTATTTCGTAGCATTTAAAATCGAAGGACTTCTCTTCTAATTGATTACCCTAATTTTGTCACACACATAGAACCTACGACTAAAAGGTATCAATCCCACAGAAACCTATAATATGAAAAAGATATTTACTATAGGAATTAGTGCCTTGATGATCTTATCACTTTCCAGTGCCGCAATCGCTGCTGAACAACAAAGTTTCTGTCAGGTTGAGCAATGTGATCAAATAACTTAAGCTAATGCCTCCTTTAAAGGGAGGCTCTTTTATTCTTTTAGTTATTTGCATTAATTTTTCTTTACTTACTATGGTCTCTCACTCCATTCATACTTACATAATCTGCATGCGGATTATCGCTCTCCATTTCCAGCCGTATCTCTTCTACAGTTTGAATGTAGATCAATAACCACTCTCACTAAATTCCCCAGTATAATCCAAATAAAAAAACGCCAGCCCCGAAGGACTAGCGCAATGAAATCGTGAGTATATCCGCGAAGGTATTCTACTATTTTCTAACTTATCCTCCAGTTAAAGTTAATTCGCAATAAATATTCGGGAACACTTTGGGTCAAGTGATCTTTCCGACTAATTACGTAAAAAATACGGAGGTGAAAAGACCAACTTTATTGGAATGACGATGAAAAATTTATTGGAATCTCGACCGAGCCACAAGCAAAAATTGACGGGAACAGGACGCTTAGCTTAACGTGAAAACAGCGTAGGTATCGTCTTTAGCTAATCTTCGCCTCAATCCGCAGCTTATCCGCCACCATCGCGATAAATTCGCTGTTCGTAGGTTTTGCCTTGGTATTAGAAACCGTATAGCCAAACAAGCTAGAAATGGAATCCAGATTACCTCTTGACCAAGCCACCTCAATCGCATGACGGATTGCACGCTCTACACGACTGGCTGTTGTATTAAACTTTTTAGCAATATCCGGATATAGTACCTTTGTGATAGAACCCAATAGTTCAACATCGTTATAGACCATCGTAATCGCTTCTCGCAAATATAAATATCCTTTAATATGAGCAGGCACTCCGATCTCATGGATAATGCTGGTTATGTTGGCATCTAAATTACGTCCTTTATTTTGTATCATAGAAGAAGTTTTCATTACGGGGATAAAAGAGGTCTTGCTACCGATCATCTGACGAATTCGCTGTGCAAGAATGTCCATGTCAAAAGGCTTTAATATATAGTAAGATGCCCCAAGTTCTACCGCGCGCTTTGTAATCTCTTCTTGGCCAAATGCTGTCAGCATGATGATTTTAGGTTGAGGTGTTAGTCGCATCGCTTGAATTTGCTCTAATACAGCCAAGCCATCCAAATGAGGCATGATAATGTCCAAAATGATAATATCTGGAACGCGCTCTTGGACGATCTTTAATACATCATTTCCGTTATAAGCGACACCGCTTACGCTCATATCACTCTGAGTGTTAATATACTCTTCAAGAAGACCTACAAACTCACGATTGTCATCAGCTAATACTACGCTTATCTTACTCAAATTCGTTCCTCCTTACGCATTCGATCACAGTGCATGATCTAACACTTCTTTCCTGTGAAGAAGTACGTTTCTCTTGATTCCTTATGGTAAATTATTCGACAGGTCATTTTTAACTCCTGCCCATGACGAAAGATTGAATGATATCTCTGATGATTCGACAAATAAGAGTAAAAGGACCGATGATCAGATTTTTATAGAAGGGGTATCGTGTGATTTGCTGTAGAACTTTTGCTATCCTCCGTATTTGATTCATCAAAAACAAGAATGTAAAAAGGTCTCAAGCAAGCATTTAGCTCGCCTTGAGACCCATAGATTGTTGTTGTTTTATCGTCAAACCCGCATCCTGAAGCATCCATTCAATAAAACAACCATAGCCGGAAGTAGGATCATTGACGAATACATGCGTAACTGCTCCAACCACTTTCCCATCTTGAATAATAGGGCTGCCACTCATACCTTGTACAATTCCACCTGTTTTTTCTAATAGTCGCTTGTCATTAACCTTAATGATCATCCCTTTAGTTGCAGGAAAATGCTGTTTTACAACATTGACAATTTCAATCTCAAACTCTTCTACCTCTTGTCCATTCACGACTGTTAAAATTTTTGCTGGACCTTCTTTTACCTGCTCAGCTAATGCTACCGGCAATGGTTCATTTCGCTTTGCTCTTTTGGGTTTGTCATACATTTTTCCGAAAATGCCAAACGGGGTGTTTTTAGAAATGTTGCCTAACACTTCATTTTCATTGTAAAAGCGGGCGAATTTCTCACCTGGATTACCACTCTGCCCTTTCTCAATGGAAGTAACACTAGCCTGCACGATTTGTCCATCTCCCACAACGATAGGCTGTCCTGTATCTACATCTGAAATGACGTGACCAAGAGCTCCATATGCCTTTGATTCTGGCTCATAAAAAGTTAACGTACCCACACCTGCTGCGGAATCACGAATATAAAGTCCCATGCGATACTGATTATCTTTTTTGTCTTGTGCTGGTTTAAGTGTCAGAACGATCTTTTCTTTTCCACGTACAACCATGAGTTGAATAGATTGGTTCTTTGCACCAGCTTCATTTACAATCTTTTTGACTTCACTCATGTCATTAATGTACAGATCATTCATTTTGACAATCATATCTCCAACATGAATGCCAGATTTTTCACCAGGTGAAACTTTTTCTTTACCTGTATCAACCAAATGATGGCCAACTACAAGAACGCCAGCAGTCTGTAGCTTAACACCAATTGATTGTCCGCCAGGTATGACTTTCAGATCGGGGAGCACATTAACCTTAACTTCTTTAATGGGAAGCTTGCCAACTCGCCATTGCAGACGAGCCTGCCCTACTTTTTTGGGTGCCACTTGCAATGGTTGGCTAAAATCGACGTGTACTTCACGGGCTTCTATTCCGTTTACTTGCAAAATTTCGGGGTTACTGTTTACTAGTGTTCCCATTACAGGTACGGAAAGCTTTAATTGGCTAAGGGAACCTTCAAACAACCGTAGTTCTTTGGGTAAAGAGGTTACATCATGAAAGGGGGTTGAAGTAACAATAAACGCGGTCAAGAGTAAGAGCAGAGATCCAATCCATTTTCTTTTGTGATTTCGTATCACCCAGCAATCACTCCTAGCTTCCCTACCTACACCTACAGCTACACCTCACTTACTAATATTTAATGTTACCTGCACGCCACCTGTTTATAACACCAAAAAGCTGTCAATTTCAATTGACAGCTCAGACTGTGGACAAACTCTTCTTATGCTACTGATATAAGGAGAGTTTGTTTTATTTTTTGTTGGTAAAAAGTCAGTGATTGAAGAAGCTTGAGCTTCTCTTTTTCAGAATTCCAAAGCCAAGTAGGGGTAGTACCAGCGAAGCTAACACCACCCGCAAAGTAGATGCTTGAAAGTGATCGAAGGGAAGCAGGACGTGAACACTGCGAATACAAAGCAAAGTAGCACTCCAGCAACAGCAAGCAGAAATAAACGACGCCGCTCCATCCACAGTCCCGTGGTTTGAGCGGCGTCTTGCTTCTCTTATGGCAGCAGCGATGCTGCAATCTCGTCGACAATCCGGTTGATCGCCAGCGGACCGTAATAGACGATCCACGTCGTCGTATTGACCGTATACACTTGTTTGTTCTGCACAGGTTTCAAGCTGTTCCAAACCGCTGTCTGCGCAAACTCCTCGGTCAACTGCTGATACTGGTTGTCCGTCAACACAAACAGATGGTCTGCGTTCAATTCCGGCATCACTTCCAGATTGATCATCGCACTCGTATTTTTATCATCGAGAACCATCGCCGGCGCCTTCAGCCCCAAATCCTGATACAAAATCTGCGACGTCCGGTGCGCTGTCGTATGAATCCGGATCTGTTTGTCACGCGGCCGAATCATTGCTACCGTCTCGTCTCCCATTTTTTTGGCCAGATCGGCCTTCAAAGAAGCGACCTTCTTCTTGTAGTCGTTGATCACCTGTTCGGCTTCTTTTTCCTTGTGAAGCAATTGACCCAATGTCACGATTGTTTTTTGCCAGTCCTCGTTGCGCTCAAACATCAACGTTGGCGCGATTTTGTCCAAAGCGTCGTAAATCTCGTTCTGGAACTCGGTGCAAATGATGACGTCCGGATTGAGCGCCAATACCGCCTCCAGGTTGACCCCGCTGCTCGAGCCGATCTGCGTGACATCGCCAATTTTGTCTACCAAATAAGCGGGGAACGGCGTTGCTTCATTCGTCGCAACCGTGCTGCCTGCCACACGTTGACCAAGTGCTGTCAACTGGTCGAGATATTGGGTATCCAGTACAACGATGCGCTCCGGCGCTTTCTCAAATACACGCTCCCCCTTCATATGCGTGATCGTGCGGGCTTGTTCCGTTACCTGCTTGTCTGCTCCTTCTTGTTGTGTTCCGCCCTCTGCTGCGGGCTTGCCGCAGGCGCTCAAAACGACGACCACTAGCATAATCAGGAGCATGGCGCTCCACCGTTTCTGTGTTTGCCGCATGTTAGAATGTCTCTCCTCGGAAGCTTGCAAAACCGCTTCGGTTGCATTATGATATTGATAATTATTATCACAAAGATCATACGAGAAAACTTGCTGCCATGCAACCCCCTTTTTCAACGCATGTGCTGCCCTTCAGATAGGGGCGGTGTCAGCGACGCTGGTACTACCCCAAGTAGCAAGCTTTTTTAAATTCATAGAAGCAAAAACAAGCATCACCTGCATGGTCACTTTTTTAATTCCTCGTAAAGTGGTTCATCTCAAGCCATGCTTTTCCTTTAAATCTGCAAATACTCGTTCAATCGTTTCTTTTCTTCTTGAATAGATTTCTTTATTTTTTGGCGTATGTCTAAGATGATCAGCTTTTTCTATGTATTCTGTCCATATATGAGGACTGATTTTTTTACTGCATCCTTGCTATTTGTACATTGGTTCCGAAAGGAACAATCTTTGCAGATTGATGGATTCGCTCTGTACATTCGATACCCCTCGCGGGTTGTTGTCTCATAAGATAATACTTCATTTGAAGGACAAACATAGCAATCATAATATTCATCATAAGTATATTCGTATTTCTTAAAGAATCCATCCTTTGTACGTGGTCGAGTATACGGCATTACAGGACGTATACCAGATGTAATAAGGGTTTTAGCAATATAAGGAGTTTTATAGCCTGCATCTACTGCTACTGCATACGGTTTTCCTACTTGATGAATAGCTTGGTTTAAAACATCCTGAAACACTTGGCTGTCGTGAACATTAGCAGTTGTTACGTTTGCACTTAAAATGAATCCATTCTTATCGCTTGCAGCATGGAAAGAGTATGCAAATAATCTTTCTTTTTCATCCTTAATAAACCAACCACTATCCAGATCAGTAGTGCTTAACTTCACTTCCTTTTTTATAGACTCAGACTTTTTTGACAAGGGCTTCTTTCCGTGATCGATCCTATCCTGATTTAATTCGTCTGTTAAGTAAGATAGATATGTTTTAGGCTCTTGTTCAACTATAGTCTTTCTGTATTTCTTCTTATTAGCATTAGCCTTTACATGAGTAGACTCAATAAACATAACAGTAGGATCAACAAATCGATGCGTAAGAGCTTGTCAAGAATATGTGCGAAAATGGTTTCAAAGAGGTCTGTATCTTGAAAACGACGAGTATAATTTTTACCGAAGGTAAAGAAATGAGGAATTGGTTGAGTGAAGTCATAACCGATAAACCATCGATAAGCTACATTCGTTTCCAGTTCTTTGATTGTCTGACGCATAGATTTTATTCCAAATAAATATTGAATAAATACGATCTTGATTAATACAACAGGGTCGACACTCGGTCTCCCATTATCTTGCGAGTATTTGTCTTTTACAAGGTCGTATATAAAAGTAAAATCAATTGCTTTCTAATTTTACGAACTAAATGATTAGAAGGGACAAGCTCATCTAATGAAACAACGGACAGTTGGTAACGGGCTTCTGCATCTTGTCTTTTTAACAAGAAACTCACTCATTTCCACTATATTCATACATTCAACAAAAAAGCGCGCAAACCTTCATACCTTTTGGTATTTTGTCTACACGCTGAAATACAAACTTATTGTATTGAAGTTTTAAACCTTCCTCCTCCAATTTTTTAAGTAAAACTGTTCCTATACCTTTTCCACGATCATCTATCTACTATTAAGTTGGATACATCGCCTGTATAGCTTATTTTCTCACTAGTGACCTTAGTTACCATAATGAATGAATACTTGTCTACATCCTGTACTGTATTATTCTCTGCTCTCTTCATATATCCAAAGGATTACAGCAAAGTGATTCTGTGATTTATTCTTCACTTCCTCGATCCATGCTTTCTCTGAATAAACTCGTCCACGTAAAATAGGATCATCTGTTGGTGTAGCATAGAAACTTTGGTTAATAACCCACCAGATTGGTGTTATACCTGCACGTAATAGATCCTCTTGTAATCTTGTAGATTCGTGCACCGGAGTAGCTTCGGCTAACGTGACAATGACAACACTGATTTCCTCATGATTACGAAGACGTGGTAAAAGATCTTGAATGGATTTTGGAACCTCTCCTGTGGATCGAGTAATCTCTTTATGATACGCCTGGGCTGCATCCAGCAAGAGCAAGGTATGTCCAGTTGGAGCAGTATCAATTACAACAATTTCTTCTGTTGTTTTTTCCACAATGTCGGCAAAAGCCCTAAAAACAGCAATTTCTTCTGTACAAGGAGAACGTAGATCTTCTTCTAAATAAGCGAGTCCTTCTTCATCTAACGAGTCAGCAGATTGTTGAATGACTTCATTTTTATAGTTCTCTACTTCTACTTTTGGGTCTATTCGACTGACTGTGATTAACTTTTGGTCGTTTCGAATATGGTATTCCAAATGAGTAGCTGGATCGGTCGTTGTTAAGTGAACACGATGTCCTTTCTTGGCTAGTCCTTGAGCGATGGCGGAAGCTTTAGCTTTAGAATAACGATTGATTAAAAAGTTCTCTTCAATCTTTATTTAACAACAAATAGAAAAACTCCATTTTGAAAAAAGATTGATCAAAATGGAGTTTCTTTTATAACTAGGTATGAGTTTTTTATAATAAAGTTTGATTATTTTATTACTCCTTATTACACTATCGCACCTGATAGCTTAAGTGTAATATTTCACAAATATACGCACCAACGAACAGGTTCAATAAGAATTTTATCTATTTTTACATTTCTAAATTCGTAAATGCGTATGGTAATAATTCCTTTAGGGTTAATCCTAGTATATCTTTCTTCTCATTAGTTAAATAAACTGGCATTTCAGGTGAACAAAATTCTGCTAAAACTTGTCTGCAAATACTACAAGGCGGAAGAAAATCTACCGTATCACCTGCAACAGCTATAGCTTGAAAATCACCTTTTTTATAACCATTTGATATTGCGGTGAAAATAGCTGTTCTCTCAGCACAATTAGTTGCACCTAGTGAAACATTTTCTACATTTACTCCATTAATTACAGTACCATCTTTTAGTAATAAAGCTACTCCAACTGGAAATTTGGAATAAGGTACGTATGCTTTTTCTTTCATATTACGTGCACTTTCCATTAAAATCTCTTTATTCATATTATCCACTCTTTTCTCTAAGAATGAACTTTCAAAGTCCCCTATACGTCAACATTTTGTTGACAGGACTTATAATTGTATATATGAACAAGATAGTTGTCAACGAAGTAGATGTAACAAGCATACTATATAAACAACTATAAGATTTGCCAAAAGATTTTCTTGCATTGAATATGATTGATCTTTTTCTATATACCTACATTGATTTGCCTCAATTTTTACTGTTTGTAGCTCTTCTACTTTTTATTGTGTTAAATGGACACACCAATTCCGATACATTCTTTGAAATTTTTTGGACCGTCAAAAAGAGAATACCAGTTAGGTTCGTAGGATATTTCAACTTCTTCTTAGTTCTTTTCCATTCTTTAATAATATTTTGGTATTCAGGTAAGTTTAAAATTCGGGTTGTTTTAGCGACAGCGGATCTCATTTTTCCCAAATTCATCTCATTGTACTGCCCTGATAATGTGTTTTTAGCTGCTTTATTTTGATTTTTTACAAATCCTACATAATAACAAGCTGCTCTTCTATTAATCAAGTCTGCGTCATGTAGGACGAGCTAAAGGCGAAATAAGTCTCTAAAGCTTACTCGAATCATTACTGTTGTTGGGCTTTCTATATGGTGATCAGCTAAAATGAACATGCCGTCTAATTGTTCAAGCAACTTTCTATATAAAGCCATAACCACAATATCCTCTGTATTCTTCACTAAATTCGCATTTGCAATTTTAGCAATAAGCTCATCTCGAAATTGTATACATTTACCTAAATTTTCTAACTAAACTTCATTAATCCTCATAATACCGCCTCACTATCGCTAATTTCGTTCACTTTTTTGTTCTCAGAAAAGATAAAAAGGCAACCACTTCACTGTGTAAGCCTGTTAAGTTTATGTAGTTTATTTTTCTATTTTAACACGTTATTCATATCGATACATTCTTAGGTTTACAACTTTATTTCGAAGGAAAATCGACTCCATTCCTTCGAAAAGTCAATTTAGTATACAAATTTGTGTCATACATCAAAAAGGTGACCAAAAGTGTGACACCCATATTTACTCAAAACCTTATAGTTATCATATTTTTAGTTTGAAATTTGGTACTCATGATTGTATCACTAGACACATATCTGTTGACACAAAACTCCCTAAGTAGGGGTAGTACCAGCGTCGCTGACACCACCCGCAAAGTAGAGTGTGTTTATCCTCAAATGATATATTAAAAAAGCCGATCTCCTTCTTGTTCAGATTCTGATCTAAAATACTTTAATAACGCTGGATCAGGAGCTTTCCCATTGATGTAATAATCTAGATTAATGACATACCCGTATTCGGTAAGCTTCAGACAGTTATAATCCAGTAAGGTTTTGTGTATCTTATACCCTCTCTGCTTGCTTAGGCGGCAGATTTGGAATAGCTGCTTAGTTGTAAGCGACTTTCCTTTCATCCCGCGCTTTCCATCTCCGACTAAGAGGTTGCGTCCTGGTATAGCATAACGAGAAATCCTGGAGAGACCCCCCTCTTCTTCCACGTTGAGCTGATAGAACCTTCTCTTTGCCCTTCTGACTCGTCTTTGACTTAACAAATTTCGGCCACCCGTTGTATACGGATTGATAACCTTAACAATCTCATCGGAGTAGCAAACAGCGTTCTTCGAGGATCTCGCCTGTTTCATGATCTACATATCTCTCGTTCATGTCATTTTGCCTCACTCCTTCCTTTCAATCACAGGCCCATTTTCTCCTTAGTGGGGTCCCGATAGCAAAACACGGAAAACATACGCTAAGCAAAATTCGACATGAAAAAATCCAATTTTCCTACTCTAAGGAAGTTCGGCTTTGTCATTAAATGGTTAGGGGTCTCAATGCTTTTATATTTGTCGTCTTGCTTATATCGAAAGAGTATTCTCCAAGAAAATTGATATGTTCCCAGCCCAATGGTGATATATGCTGCATTAACTCTTCCTTAAATAGTCCTTTTCCCTTTACTACTGTAGTTGCTTCTGTTAAATAAGAGGCTGTGGAGAAAGTTTTCTCCACAGCCTGGAAAAAGCACTCTTTTGAGTGGTTTTTTGTGATACTGCATAAGAAGTTCTGTTTTCCACTCTCAAAACATATTGCAAATAAAGTATACCAACAGCTTCTATTGGAATTATTTAACAATATGAATAAAATGCAATTTTATTTCAACAAATTTGGCTCTAAAGTGGTAGAGAAATTTTATATGAGTTGATTTCAGCTAGCCACTTTCTAAAGTTTTATCGAGGTATTTATTCGGAATACTTCTGTAAGAATCTGATGATACTCTTCTTCATTTATGGTTCGTTTTCTTTTTTGGCCTTTTTTGGTTTCTGTAAAGCTTCGTTTAGTAAGTGAAATATGCCCACCTTCAATTAATTTACTGATAATACACCCTTTGTTAAATGGAGATTCTGGGTGCTCTACAATAATATTTTGTATGACATTTACTTTATTTGTATCTATTTCATCTAATGTAAATGCATATCCAGTGCGCCATGTATTTGTAGGTTCAGAATCAAGGAATTGGGCGCTCTCCCCATTTTCTCCTTTTTTCATTTCTAGTAGGTAGGTTCCTTTTTCAGTATTTTGTTTACGAATACGGTATTTTCCTGTTTGAGATGAGATGACTTCCCCGCTAAATGGGACTGGATATAAAGGAAGATGTGAGGCAAACCCCCCGTCTATAATGTATTTCTGATTATTATAGTTTAAAATAATAATCACATGCCCATCATCAGGTTTCCACTTACCACTCCCTAAATCGTAGACCGTACCAGATACTCGATAGACATCAAATCCACAATCAATTAAAAAATAATATAATAAGGAATTAAGCTCGTAACATAGTCCTCCGCAATGGGTTAATAGTAATTTTTCTTGGACATTTTCTCTAGAAATTTTTCGGATATTCTTGTCCATAACGTCTAAATTTTCATAGGGTAGTACATATCCCATTTGCAAAAGAATTCCATGTAAATCTTCAAAGGTTACATCTTCTTTTGGAGATATCTGTAACCGGGAGAAAAAATTTTTTTGTAATTCGGTTAACATTGTATACCACCTTTCCATTTATAGGTAAATAATCCATTAATTATATGTTACACCTTTAAAATATATAATCAAGTAGGGGTAACATCAGTATTTTGCGCTTTTACATCGTTAAGAATAAGAAGTCTTGTGTATCACGTTTCCCCAGTTTGTATCAATAGGGTTTACTCTATTGATACAAGAGTGAAATCTTGAGAACAAAGATTTCACTCTTGTATCATATAACTTGTCTCAAATATCTTAACGTTGTTAAAACAGTATATTTATATCGAGGGATAGGCTTATCGTTGTAAATCCGCATTTCCTGACGCTATTCCTTTAACGTATAGTTGGTTTTGACCATCATTCGGGTTCCGAAGTCCGTCGCGCTGTGGTAGTTTCCTACCGAACTTCAGAAGCCCAACGATGGGCAAAATAAAAAGACGCTTAGTTAAGCGCCTTGAAATTTTTTATATACTATTATTGCTCCAACAATCAGAAATAGTGGCCGTCCCAATTCTATAGCATAAGATAATATTTACAGGGGATTTAAATTTAATTCTATCATCGTACGCCTCCTAAAAATAACCTTTTCTAGTAATACGCTGCGCTATTCTAGAGGTTTCAATTTTTAGAAGAAGCCCTAATGATGAGGCACTTCTCAGTTTCAAAAGAGTTGGCCGTTTCATTTTTATTCACCTAATTAAGTTTTTGTTTGTTCCCGAACACACACCTGTTTGCTACACAAAATCTTATACCCCGCGTAGCTAGCCCACGCGCATCTATATCACCCCAATAGAACTCTACTTCGCGGGTGGTGTCAGCAACGCTGGTACTACCCCAAGTATGAAGTACATTTTCTTGTCATACTAATAGAGATTCTAAGGTTATTAAACCCCCAATTTCTTCCTCAATTCTGTTCTGTAACTCTCTAATTCATCAATTGACTTACATGCTGAACCATACATATGATCTACACAATTCTTTATAAAAGATTAAATTTAACCAAGTCGGTTTTATAGCGAGTGTTTTTAATTTAAATACTTCTTGATAATGAATTATGCGAAACCTCATCCAATTGGGTAGCTCATACGTGTTAAGACTTTTTCTCCTGTGTCGTGAAGCTATTTGACGACAAGCACTGCCACAATATATTGCATCACGTCTGCTGGAGTGAAATTGTTCATAGCAAAACTAAGCACAGCTTATTTCCGCACTACCAGCGTAAATGGCGATCATGTTTCCACCTTCTAAAATTCTCTAGGACATAATCATAACTGGTAATGCGGTTATGGTTAAGACACTTGATAAATAAAAACGACCCTAAACATTCATTTGTCTAAGGTCGTTACAAAAAATCCCTAAAGTGAAAAGTCTACATCATTGCATCCTCTTTGTTACACAAAACTAACAATGAGAATACAGTTTTTTTATGGTTAAATACACATTTGCAATTAATATAGCTACGTTGACTTAAGAAAGGCTAGCTTTTTTTATGTTACTTCGCTTATCAGCCGAGCAATTTTCTCAACTCTTCCTCCGTAAGTCCTTCAATCATCTCTATGCCCTGTAGTATTTTCTCTGTAATTTGAGATGCATTATCGGACACTTCCGGCATGAATTGGTTCAACTCCACAGCAATTGCAGAAACAGTGGGATTGTTAAATATATTCTTTATCGGCAGTTCCACACCCGTTTTTTGCTTAATCCGGTTAAGCATTCTCATTACCAACAATGAGTGTCCTCCGTAGCTAAAAAAGCTTTCGTTCACACTAATATTTCCCACTTCCATATCAAGAAGCTCAGCCCAGATGGAAGTTAATAGTTCTTCCAACTGATTATGTGGCCCGATATGCTCTTCAAACGTGGAGCTTCTTTTAGGCATAGGCAGTGATTTGTAGTCGACTTTTCCTACTTGGCTAAGCGGCAACTTATTCATCAAAACGATCCTAGTTGGTATCATATAATCCGGCAGATTTGACTCTAAGTGAGTTATTAGTAAATCTTTTACTTTTTTCGTACCTATATACTTAAGATCGATATTATTGCTTTGAGAATTACTTGATTTTGGTCCTGTAACATCGCGTTTCGCAATTAAGTTATATTTTCCGCCTTCATTTCCTTCTGGATAGTAGGATACTACATGTTTAAAGCCTTGTGCTCTAAGGCATTCTTTGAGCTTATCGATCTCACTGAGAACTGGAGATACTGTAATTTCAAACTGATCAATCTTCTCCCAATCCTCGGCATCAATACCCTCAAGGATTTCCAGTCCACTATTGTTAATATCTATTTTCACTAGCGCTATCGACGTCAATCCTAGTACTCGGATTTGTTCAGAAATTGTTGTTAGTGACACATTTACATGTTGGCTTTCTAGAATCTTACCTGTATGAGTGTATGAAAGAGCTTTACCGTCTATATTCCCTGCATCTGTGAGATAGCGCTGGCATCTAATAATGTCAGCGGTGTCTGAATCCTTGTACTCACCAGAAATCAGAGATAGGTCTGGATAATAATCGAACTGAGTTTCTCTCGTAGAATTAGAAAGCCCAGCGTGAACAGGGATTATTGAATTGCTTCCATTAATTCGACTATTTTTGCAAAGGACCTCATAAACAGGATAAATAGGCTCAAAAGAATAGATACGCAAGCCTTCCACCTTGGATAATAGACTAAGGCTGGACATACCGATATTTGCCCCTACATCAAACACACAATCCCCTTCCTTTAAGGAAACATCTGGCAGCATGTTTAAAAAGTTATCCCTATTGAGTATATCGATTTCATATTTATTTAGGCCGCATACTTCCATTCCGTTATCAAGTTCATATAAGTCGTCTTGCGCCAATGTACCTTCTTCCAACATGGTGAGAATGTTATAGCATGTAGATGCAGATTTCCTATCGATTGCGGGATACGCAACCAATGTATCTTCACCTCTTATGAGTTCCCGCTTGACCACAACAGTATCTCTAACAGCAGGATGTTGATTTAGATGATGTTCAATTTCTCCGAGCTCGATCCGATAGCCACGGATTTTTACTTGAAAATCAAGTCTGCCCAAGTACTCAATATGCCCATCCGATGACCAGCGAGCCAAATCTCCAGTCTTATACAACTTTGTGCCAGACTGAAAAGGATTGTCGATGAATTTTTCCTTAGTCAATTGCTCATTATTAAGGTACCCTTGTGCTACGCCGGCTCCTGAGATGCACAATTCGCCTGGAACACCAATAGGAGTTGGCTTACAATTACTGTCCACAATATAAACTTGAACGTTGCCAATCGGTTTGCCAATCGGTGTGATCATTCCTGTGATCTCACGATTGGAACAAGAGTGAAAAGTTGCATATATCGCAGCTTCAGTTGGACCGTAAATGTTCTCAACTTTCACATTCTTAAATGTTGTGGTAGTTTGCTCCACAAGCTCTTTCGGAAATGCCTCACCAGCGACCATCAGGTATTTTATGGAACAGTTTGCCAGGAAGGATTTGTTTCCTTGTGCTGATTGCAGGAATTCTCTAAGCATTGAAGGTACAAAGTTGATATGCGTAACTCCATAATTCTCAATGTGACGGATAAGCTCATACGGAGACTTTTCATCGCCCGGAGGCAAAATAACCAAGTATCCTTTGCCAACAAACCAACCAAACAACTCTGAATTGGATACATCGAACGTATAATTGGTCTTGAGCATATAGCAGTCATTTTCTTCAACAGGGTACATCTCCTCAAGGAAATAGAGTGTATTCATAATGCTTTTGTGTGTTACACAAACTCCTTTGGGATTACCTGTCGTTCCCGATGTATAAATCACATAGGCAAGGCTATCAATCGTAATTGCCATGCTATTTTCATCATTGTACAGATGACCGTGCGCAGACTTCTCCCTCGAAACTGTGTCTTTCAGGTCTATAATTAAAGGACGGTCAGTCACCCCGTGTTCATGAAGGATGTTATTCAGCACATTGCTTATTCGTTCTTTATATTTGTCGTGCGTTAACACAATGCCAGCTTTACTATCAGTTAAAATGTGTGCCAAGCGCTCTTCTGGTATCTCCGGATCAATCGGAATATAGGCAGCCCCCGCTTTCATCACACCAAGCAGTCCTACAACCATCTCTATAGATCGATCAGCTACTACCGCAACAAATTTGTTCATCGCTGCACCGCTCTGGCTTAAATCGTTGGCAAGGTCAGTCGCCATCTGGTCCAGTTCACCGTATGTAACTGCATTGTCGCCATAGAGAATGGCTATACGTTCTGGATTTTCTTGAGCCCGACGACGAAATACTTGATGAATGCACATATCGTTAGGATAATCTCGTTCGGTCGAATTCCAAACCTCAACGACTTGCTCCAATTCAGGTTGAGGAAGGATAGAAATCGTTGAAACAAGGGTACTCGTGGCCGCTTCTTTTGACATTGCGTTGATGATTTCTGAAACAGCGTTCTCCAGATAGCTGTGGATGGACTCACAAGAGAGTGACTGCACAGCTTGGATCTCGACCGAGAAATCGACACCCTGATCATCAATGGATAAAAACAGCGGATAATTAGTACGCTCAAAGACACCCACAAGTGACTTAATACCGAACTGTGCAAGTTCATCTTCATTAATTCGTTCACTAGCGTTCATGAAGCGGAAGTTTAACACAGCGTTAAACAGCGGAATATCGTTATCCAAGCTGGAACAGCTCTGGGCAAGAGACAAAGATGCTTGCTCATATTTAATTAGGTTTCGTAATATTACATCAGTTTCTTGCAGCAACTGTTTGACTGATTTGTTGGCGAGAGAAACACGTAACGGCAGTGTGTTGATAAAATTCCCAAGCATTCTCTCAGCTCCCTGTACTCCCTGCAATCGACCTGACAGCACAGTTCCGAAGACGACATCCTCTTTACCCGAGCAGGTGGAAATAACCATTGCCCAAGCTGCGTGAAAAATACTTGCAGGGCTCAGATGCATCCTTTTTGCGAGTGCACGGATATTGCTGGATAAGTCTGCAGGGAATGACTTGCTAAAAACATGAATGATGTTTCTGTCAACATGTACATTTGCTAATCCATATGGCAACGTTGGTTCATTCAAATCACCTAGCGTTCTTTCAAAGAAAGCTTTCGCTTCAAGCGAGTTCACCTGTTTCATTGTATGTGCAATGAACTCCCTGTATGGAATAGGAGTACTCAGACTAGCTTCCTTCCCTTTTAAATAAGCAACAACTTCTGCGAACAAGAATCCAAGCGAGGTGGCATCATCCACAAGGTGGTGCATATTAAACAACAAATACCACACGCCTGTTTCTGAATCACACACGGCCTTGAGTTGCATCATTGGGGCTACGCTGATGTCCATCACATGAGGACCGGATAGCATGCTTCGGATGTACTGTTGCGTATCAACACCAGGAGCAGGCTGAATGATTCCTAATACTAGTTCAGCTCGTCTCCATACCACCTGTACAGGTTGCGAAACTCCCTTTTTAACAATTGCAGTCCTTAGCACATCGTTTCTATTAATTACCTTCTGCAACGCAGAAACAAACTGGTCTAGCCGCTCTCTGTTGTCAAATGAAAATAAACCTGATAGCACATAAGGATCATTTTCCACGTCCATCAGGTGATGGAAAAGAATCCCTTCTTGCAGAGGTGCCAGCGGATAGATATCTTGAATGTTAGCTGACCCGCCTTGTGTGTCAGATACAATGCTGT
Source organism: Brevibacillus sp. 7WMA2 (assembly GCF_010748895.1). NCBI lineage: Bacteria > Bacillati > Bacillota > Bacilli > Caryophanales > Paenibacillaceae > Brevibacillus > Brevibacillus sp. 7WMA2. The sequence continues at coordinate 363,253 of NZ_CP048799.1, read as the reverse complement.
CAATCTCCTCATCACTAAGTGACACTAGGGTGAGCATGTCAGCCGTAATATGTCTACATCCCTCCGGAATCTTATTAGGAGGAATCATATAAGCCTCCAGCGTAGCGGCATCTTGAATTTCCGATGCTAAATGTGCGAGTGTCGGTGCTTCAAATACACTTCGTATATCTGTCATCAATTCATTTTGTTGAAGGCGAGCAAGAAGTTTAGGAATAAGCAGGGAGTGTCCGCCTAACGCAAAAAAGTTGTCATTCACTCCGATTTGACCTGCTTCAAAACCTAAAATTTCTGTCCAAATATCTACTAGCAGTGTCTCCATTTCAGTGCGTGGGGCCACATACACTTGAGATGTATATGCATCCCATTCCGGGACAGGTAATTTCGAGCGGTTTGCTTTACCGTTTGCGGTGACAGGAATCTCATCGAGCACGACATATGCACTAGGGAGCATGTGATCAGGCAGCGTCTCTTTAAGAACCTTCGTCAGTGTATCCCCTACATCCGTATCTTGATCTCCGTCAGACAGAACAACATAAGCGACTATACGTTGATCGCCGGGGTTGTCCTCCCGCACGATCACCAAAGAAGAATCCACTTCCTTAACGCTGTTCAGCTTTGCTTCAATCTCACCAAGTTCAATGCGTACTCCGCGAATCTTCACCTGATCGTCACTACGTCCGCAATATTCTAAGCTACCATCTTGTAACCATCGAACTATATCTCCTGTCTTGTACAAACGGGCATTTTTATCATTTGAAAAAGGATTAGCAATGAATTTTTCGGCGGTGAGTTCAGAGTTATTCAAATAACCTCTGGCAAGACAGTCTCCACCTATGTAAAGCTGTCCTCGGCAGCCCACTGCCTGAGGAGAGCAGTGATTGTTCAGTACGTATAACTGTACATTTTGAATGGGCTTACCAATAGGAACAGTGTTAATCTCATTGTTATTTGAGCAAGCCCAATAACTCACATCTATAGCAGCTTCCGTCGGTCCGTATAGATTAATAAGCGGCGCGGGATTCTGCGCATAGTGCTTTGTAACAAGATCTGGCGCCAGCGCTTCACCACTACAAAATACATGACGAATGGTGCGACATAAACTCCACGCTTCCTGTCCCAGAATAATCCTGAACATGGATGGTACAAAATGGAGTGTTGTGACGCCTGAGGACTGAATCAACGAAGTCAGATACTCAGGATCTGCGTGACCACCCGGTTTGGCGATGACCATGCGAGCGCCAGTGATAAGAGGCCAGAAAAATTCCCAAACAGATACATCGAAACTAAAAGGCGTTTTTTGCAAAACGACATCGTATGTACTGAGTTTATATTTTTTTTGCATCCAGTCTATGCGATTTGTCAGTGCCCGATGCTCTACCATAACGGCTTTCGGCAGGCCGGTGGATCCCGAAGTATACATTACGTATGCTAGATTGCTCGTCTCTAACCCGCTCTCTAAATGTGTCAAATTAGTGGTAGGTTGATTCGCAAATACTGCTTCTCCCCCCAAATCCTTACCGGTATCAAGAAAGGCAACATTCATATTTTCCGTGGGCAGCGCGTCAGCTAGATATGACAGAGTGAGCATACGATTCACACCTGCATTCTCTAACATGTAGTTTATGCGTTCAGTAGGATAAGCTGGATCTATGGGCAAGTAAGCACCCCCCGCCTTAACAATCCCTAAGATACCAATCACCATCTCAAAAGAACGCTCTGCACAAAGCGCTACCACAGTTTCCGTTCGAACACCAGATTGGCGCAGGTAAGCAGCCACTTGATTTGCTCGTTCATTTAGTTGTCTATAGCTCAATTTTAACCCCTCAAATTCCAAAGCAACGGAGTCTGGATGGGCGTTGACTTGAGCTTCAAAGATTTCATGCAGGCATCGCTCCTCAGGATATGGTGCCATTGTACGATTCCAGTCAATGAGTACCTGATTTCGCTCTTTTTCAGATAAATAACAGTAGCTTCCAATAGGTGCTCGTGGGTTACGCATAACCGCTGTAAGTAAGTTATTATAGTGGTTCATCATGGAGGCAATATCTTCCTCGTCAAATTTGTTTGCATCATATTTGAAGCACACTACAAATCGATCCTGCTTTTCATACACCTCAAGGGACAACTTGAACTCACCTTCCTGGCTAAGCTTCTCAACGTACTCAACTTCACCAAGTGCTGGTGAGTTTGCCGAGATTTTAAACAGATTTTTGTTTTGGAAGGTATAAGTAACCTGGAATACAGGCGGTGTCTGTATGTTTCTCTGGATATTTAGATCCTGAACAATGCGGGGAAATGGATACATGGAATGATCCATCCCTTCTGCGAGCGCATAGTTAAGTTCAGTCAAATAGTCTGAATAAAACCTATCTTCATTAACCATACTGCGTAGCGGAATCATATTTATAAAGTAACCAACTACATCATAGAACTCCAATTTTGGCCTTCCCATCGTAGGGATACCGATTATCAGGTCATTCTCCCCTGTATATCGTTGCAATAATATCTGAAATATCGAGAGAAAGAAGGCCGTAGGCTTAACTCGATGCTCCGTGCAGAATTCAGATACGGCAGTGCATTTGGAACCAGTTAGTTGGGTTGCCAAGGTTGTCCCTTGTGCACTGACACAGGTTTCATTTTGCTGTTCAATGTCAAGTAATAAAGTTGGGAGCTCACCTTCGAGCTTGGACAGCCAATATTCTCTATCTGTCTTACTTTTTGTTCCGAAAAGATAATCTTGTTCCCATTTAACGAATTGGTCATACATAATGACTTCTTCAGACACTTCAGCATCACGACAGTTTACAGCAGCTTCATAGAACGAGAGCAGATCGGCCAATAAAACAGGGGTTGACGCACCATCAAATACCAAGTGATGAACGACAATTAGAGCTATATGTTCGATTGGAGATATGCTATAAATGTTCATTCGTATGAATGGATCACGAGCCAGATCGAACGGTTTCTTTGCATCCTCCTTTAAAAGAGATAAGAGCTCGTCTTCATCAGGTACTTCGTCTTCGATTGACGAAAATGTCTCAGGATTGAAAGGCTGGGGCGCCAAATAAGGCACCCCTCCATCTTCAATTATTACGCAAGAAAGTTGATCGTGACGGGTAACTACCAGACCAAACGCCTGTTTAAGCTTCTCTATATCAACATTAGCACGAATACGGAAGCATATTGGAATATTATAAACGTTAGAAGTCGGATCAAGTTTGTTCAGCATCCACAAACCCTTCTGACCCTCTGAAAGGGGATATCTAATCTCGTTATTTTTGAGCTTCTGATAGAACTCTAATACTTCTTCCATCGTATACTTTCCATTTTTGAACCCCAGTAATATTTCGTTTTCATTCATGTGGGCTAAACTCCTTTACTGGCGAAATGATATCTTCAATTTTTCTAGTCCGACTTCCCCATTTTTGAAATCTTCTAGCATTTTCATCTTTCTTTCTACTTCACTGATATTAGATTCAAGAGGAACGCTATTAGAATCAGAAACTTGTACGAATTTTTTCTCGCCCTTATCCTTATCAATTGGATCATTAGACGTTTGAGAAACCAGCTTGTCTTCGAGATAATCAGCAAGTGCACTTATCTTCGTAAAATTCAGTAATTCAGTGGATAATAATTGGATACCGAAATCCTTTTCTACTTTACGTTGGAGTCTGATCCATGCAAGAGAGTCTATTCCCATAGAATGTATATCCTTGTCAACAGGAATTTGTTCCATTGCCACTCCCACGAATTCTGCAAAAAACTCAATCAGATAGGCGACAAAATCAGGCTTACCGGTATGCGCTTGGTTTTTGACCTGCTCAACTGGTGCTAAACTTTGCTGCGGTAAGGTTTTCGAATAAAGTCCCTCTGAATGCCAGTACCTACTTTTCTTAAAGGGATATGTCGGAAACGACATAATCGTACGTTGTGACTGATCATGCAGACTGGACCAGTCTACGCGGCAACCCTTAACCCAAATCGCCGCAAGTTTATCCAGGTCTCGATCGGAAACCAACGCATGTACAAACTCCTCACCTCGTCGACCTGTAACAAGCAATTCCAACTCGGCAAAATCGGTTTCTGCATTTCCTATATATATCGCCTGATTATGAGATCCCTTGGACGAAGACTTTCCTAAGTAAGAAGTTAGATTGGCCACCACATCATCCACGGATCGGGCAGTAAAGGCAAGACGTACAGGAAGCTCATTGCGTCCAAGCTGCAATGTATACGCTAAATTCGATAAAACTATCTCCTTGTTCTCTTCTAAATAATGAATGGAATTTTCAGCTACCCTGCGAAGTGCTTCATCATCTTTGGCAGATAACACAATGAGCTGAGGATTTATTTCCATATCCGCAGGGGCATTCGTTTTTCTATTTATATATTTCTCAATAATTAAGCTCACATAACTACCGCCGGCACCAATTGAATTGATTAATGCCCGTCTTGGGGAATTGCCTGACTGGTGTTGATCTTGCTGAGAACCTTCCTGCCATGTCTCAAGTTCGCTTGTCAACCTGAATGGTAGATTTTCTATGTTGAGATTTGGGTTTACCTTTCCGAACTGCATTATCGGTGGGATTATATTATTTTCAAGTTGCAATACCACCTTTGTTAACTGAGCGATTCCCGAAGCAGCTTCCGGATGTCCTATATTCGACTTCACCGAACCTATTGGGATAGCTTTTTCTGTGTTTCTAAACACATGGGCCATTGCATTAATCTCGACTGCATCGCCAAGTGCCGCACCATTGGCAGCGGCCTCAATATACCCGATATCATCGGGAACGAGCCCTGCACGGGAAAGGCAATCTTCAATTACGTTTACCTGTGTTTTGTATCTAGGTGCCATAAACCCGTTAGAGCGGCCGCCGTGCATAGATGAACTCGACTTGATCACCGCCATAATATTATCACCATCTTTGATTGCATCACTGAGAGGTTTTAACAATACTGCACCGACACCTTCTGACGGCAAATATCCGTCACCATCACTAAAGCTTCTACTATGAGGGCTGCTTGCAAGAAGCTGCGTCTGGCTCAACGCGATATATTTTTTAGGATCAATACTCAAATTTACACCGCCGGCAATTGCCAGTTTGGCTTCACCCTGTGCCAGCGCATTACACGCCAGATGTATCGCCATCGCTGAAGAAGAGCACATATTGTCCACAGCAACACTAGGGCCTTCAAAACCGAAATAGTAGGATACCCGATTGGCTATCATATTGTATGATGAGATAGAAGTTAATGCATTTCCGACGATGTCAGTGTTTTCTGCTTGGTACATCTGATACATCGAACCTACATAAACTCCTACGCGCCGATCGTACTGAACGTCTATCTTGGACTGAGTTATGCCGTTTCCTTCGAGCAATTCCCAAACAGCTTCCAAAAATATTCGTTGCTGTGGATCCATCAATTTTGCTTCACGAGGTGTTATGTTGAAAAACTGTGGATCAAATTGATCAACATCATCTAGGAAACCGCCCCATTTACAGTAACTGGTACCAACAGAATCTTTATTTGAATCAAAAAAATCGTTGAGATTCCAACGTTCAGTAGGAATTTCGCTTACACAATCTGTGCCGCTCACAAGATTATTCCAAAACTCATTGACATTCCGTGCTTTAGGATAACGTCCAACCATACCAATAATGGCAACATCTGTTGACTTTACTTGATTTGACGGTATTGGTCTTTCATTCTCTTCATCAGTTTTGCTAGACAGTACAGGTTTTTCTTGCTCCTGCATTAGATTTGGAACTGAACCAATGGAGGAATTTTCTTTAACGCCAAATAGTGAGCTCAGTACAGAACGATGTCGATCGATAAAATAGTCCGTCAAATCGCGAATGGTCTGAACCTCGAAAAACAGTGTATTAGATAATGAACCAAACGTTTTTTCAAGATGAGAGATAAGATCCATGGACAACATCGAATCCACTCCATACCGCTCCAATTGTGCATCGATATCCAAACGCTCGACAGGCATTGATAATGCATCGGCAATTACCTTCTTAAAATACCGTAGTGCCGTTTCTCGCAGCGCGGAATCCGAAGGGATTTTTAAATGGGCCGGTACTGTAGCCGCTTCGGTTGTCTGAGTCTGCTTTCTTTCAGACTCACTATCAGGGTCGCTGGAGATAATGAGCACCTGATCCAATTGAGCACGCGCTGCATTTTTAAACGCTTCCAGACCTTTTTCCGTACTAAGGGTGCCAATGCCCTTCATCGCCATGCGTTTACGCATCCCTTCTTCAACTTGCATGCCTCCTTCAGTCCACAGAGGCCAGTTGATAGACAACGTGTGGCCCACTCGCTTACCTTCACGGACAAGTTGGTTACGATACAGAGAATACTTATCCATAAAAGCATTTGCGGCAGCATAGTCACTTTGTCCCGGATTCCCAAGTTCGGCTGATGTGGACGAAAAACAAATAAAATAATCAAGCGGATGTGTGCTTGTTGCTCTATCCAAATTAACTGTACCGGAAACTTTAGGCATTAACACACTTTCCAGATCTTCAATTGGTTTATTTATGATATATCTGTCTTTGATGATACCTGCGCAATGAATGATACCTGTGAGAGTTCCATGTGTCATCTCAATGCTTCTTACCAAACGCTTGACCTGCTCATAGCTAGAAATATCGACACATTGATAGACAATGCTAACACCAAGTTCATTTAACAAGTCCACTTCCAATTGCTTTTCTGCGCTGATTGGAGCTCGACCACACAGGATGATTGTAGCGTTGGCAGCGTGTGTGGCTATATCTCTTGCAAAAGTAAGACCAAGCTTGCCCAGTCCTCCAGTAATTAGATAGATCCCTTCGTTTTTCCAAATCGAACTATTTTGTACTTCAGGTATGCTCGAGAGTTCAACCATACGTTTTACTAGGCGCTCTTCCCCGCTGTAACGCACCTCTTTCGCATCTGGATCAGCACTGTTGCGTCTTATAGTATCAATTAACTCATCTGCTTCAAGCTCGCGATCAATCTCCACGCACTGAATATTCAGGTTAGGGTTCTCAAGAGCTGCTGTCTTCAGTAAACCGGAGACACCAGCTAAAGAAGCTCCTGCGTTTTCAGACACATTGACAATAACGACCTGAACTAGCGTCTGGGTGATAGTACGTACGGAAACAAGAGGTTGGATAGCCCTAAACAACCTTTGTACCACGTCCACATATTGTTGATCTGATGAAGTGTCTTTTACAGGGATAAACATGAGCTGGTTGCTGCTCAATACCTGCTCAAGCCGGCTCTTCTGATCGGAATTGAAATCGCCTATTAAAAAGATATGAGCATTACTTGGTATTACACTTTCAATACTGGGCAGCGGTGCAGGTACCCATTCGGGACCATACAACAAATATGGAGCACTGTCGGTATCGCGCTCCTTAAATTCTCTGGAACTTAATCCGCCCAGTTCTGCACATACGTTACCTTCAGCATCAAACACACTGATATCCAATTTACGTATAGAATTACCCGGAGCATTTCCTTCGCTGTAGCGTATCCAAGCATAAGCCTCGCTAGGGCTTTCGGAATAAATATTTACGAAATCAAGTGCATACGGCACGCCTAATCGCTGCTGCTGCTTTTCAGAAACGAAGCTAATGTTCATGCCCAACGATGCTTGAAGTGCACTGTCAATCACTGATGGATGCAGCATAAATTCAAACAACGTTGGAAGGGTTGCTTCTGGGCATGATAATTTTGCAACCGCTTGAGGGTTGCCCATATTATCAATACCGCAATTTACTTCCATCACTGCTCTGTACGCAGGTCCATAGTGCAGTCCCAAGTTGTCGTATGCTGAGTAAATTTCATCACCAGTCACCCGTTGTTGACTGCATGATGTAAGTAATTGATTCACATCCAATTTACGAGTTTTGATGGTTGGAGAGGTTTCCATTAGACAACCATTGCCCTTGCAAAATACTACATCTTTACCGTCGGATAACGTGTAAATCTCGTAACTTAATTCATTGTTATGTGTCGAGTGAATTCGGATACGCAAATCAACTGGTTGATCTGTAACAATTGCTGGTTTGAGCCATACAACATTATCTAATGCCACAAGGATGTTTGTTGCGGCACCTGCCGCACGAACGATTGCTTCTCGGGCCATCTCTAAATAGGCAACCCCAGGAAGCATAGGGTGTCCATTCACGATATGGTCTGCAAGGAAAAACTCACTGCCATCGAAGTGGGAAGAGAAAACAGCCCCATGTAAAGTTGAAATATTCTGATGGATTAATGGATGTATCTGAGACACACTTTCAGGTAGTACATTACAGCTTTCATGAAGATGACTGCCCGTATCTCCTCCTTTTACCCAATACTTTTGTCTTTCAAAAGGATAAGTTGGTAGGCTCATGCGTTTCGGCATTTGTCCTTCTGAATGGAGTCTCATCCAGTCAAAATGGAGTCCCTGAATCCATAGGTCGAGAACGGGCTCATATTTCTTCCGCTGTAACCAATCAGATACTACCTTCTGCCGATCCTTGTCTGAATTAAATGTCGCCAACTGCATTGCGGACTGCTTGACTGTACCTTTGTACCAAGAGATATAATTAGGCTGATCTGCGCAAATCGATTCCAGTTTCTCTCTTAGATCTTTCATATTACGGACAACCGTCGCAAGTCTCTCTTCCATTGCATCCCTTCCAACTTGCAAGGTAAACGCTAGACTTGCCAAATCTTGATCATTGAGACGGTTCACGTCAATAAAATCTAGTAAACTGCTGGCGATTTGTAAAAGTTGTTGTTCGGAGCGTGCGGATAGTACAATAGGATAGGCAGTTTGTCTGCTGTTATCTAATCCTTTCTTCTCCGATTCTTGAATAGTGTATTCCTCAAGCAGAAGATGCGCGTTCACTCCGCCAAATCCAAATGAGCTGACCCCTGCCCTTCTCGGAATTATTTCTCCATTACTTCCTTTTTGAGTCTCCCAAGGACGATTCTCCCGCAAAATATAAAAAGGACTCTGTTCAAGCCTGATATATGGGTTAATCGTATCCGTATGCAAGCTTTTGACAAGCGTTTTATGCTTCATCTGGAGCAATGTTTTGATAACACCTGCTACACCAGCAGCAAGTTCGAGATGTCCTATGTTTGATTTGACCGAGCCTATGCCACAGACCGGGGCTATGCTCAGATCGCTTCCCCTCTCTTCGTGTATTTCGACAAAAGCTTTCTTAAGAGCATTTATTTCAATTGGATCACCTAGCTCAGTCCCCGTACCATGGGCTTCTATATATGTGACTGTGCTCGGATCAATATCAGCTTGTCGATACGCGGCTTTAATAAGCTCCGCCTGTGCATTAGGATTCGGTGCCGTAAGCGAATTTGCACGTCCTCCATGATTTTCTACACTTGCGAGAATTACACCATATATGTGATCACCATCGGCCTCCGCCAACTCCAAAGATTTGAGTACTAACACGCCAACACCTTCGCCTCTTACGTAGCCGTTAGCCTTATCGGAAAATGTTTTACAACGTCCATCATCGCACAACATTCCTGCACGACTATAACTGATGTGAAGATCAGGACTAACAATGGTATTAACCCCGCCGACAATAGCCATGCTTACTTCACCACGGCGTATCAGTTCTGCCCCTCTATGTATCGCTACAAGAGAACTAGAACATGCTGTCTCAATCGGCTCACTAGGACCATGCAAATCAAGCAGATAGCTAACTCTGTTAGGCCCGACCGAGCCAGATATGCCTGTTGATGCATAGCTTTCACCTAGATGGCGTGCCTGTAAAAGCAAGTTGCCGTAACCGCTTGGTGCAGTTCCAATCAGAACTGCCGTGTCAGACCCTGCTAAGCTGGATGGTGCATAACCAGAGTCCTCAAGCGCAAGCCATGCGTGTGTCATCAACAAACGCTGCTGTGGATCCATGGACACGGCTTCTCGTGGTGAAATGCCAAAGAACAGGGGATCAAAGCGATCTACTTCGTTGATGAAGCCGCCCCATTTCACATTGGTTTTACCATCTCCAGACTTTGGATCACCTTGTAGTTTGCGCCAGTCCCAGCGACTGGAGGGAATTTCGGTAATACAGTCTGCCCCGTTCAACAAGTTATCCCAGAATTGCTCCAAATCATCTGCTTGGGGAAAACAACCGCTCATCCCGATAATCGCAACACGTTGACGATCTCGTGACAGCTGTTTGCTCACAGTCCGATCATTCTGGACTTTCTCATTAGCTTCTTTACCAAATTTATCATCAAGCACCTCGTTGCCTAACAGATCGCGCCACTGCTTCGCAAACAATGCCTCATGTTCCTCAAGAAGATATTCAGATATTCCGCCAAGTGTCGGATATTCGAAAAATATGGTCGGTGTAAGCCCAACATCATACTTACTGTTGATTGTATTGGCAAACTTGGTAAAGCTGATCGAATCAAACCCGTATTCACTTAGTTCATTATAGATATCAATGTCATCCGGCTGAACCTTCAACTGCTCCGTTACCATTTCAATCAAGGCAGTCTGTATACGATGCAGCAATTGCTCCTTATCCATAGGAATGCTTCCATTATTTTCAGTAGCGACTTGAGCAGCAACGTCCTGCGTCCTTGTGTCAAGCAAAATTGTTGAATACATCTCAAACGCATTCTTTACCCGATCCGTATTGCCCGCAAATACACACAACTGACTGCGACCAAAGAGCAGTGCTTGCTGGAACGCCTCAACCCCTTCACGTGAACCTAAGGGAACTAGGCCCTGTGAGCGCAGTTGTTGTTCGGTGTCATGATCAACCTTCATGCCTCCTTCGGCCCAAAGCGGCCAATTAACAGAAAGTGTTTGCCCATAGCGTTGTCCTGCAACGACCAAATCAGCACGGCAAGCGGAGTAAACATCCATAAATCCGTTTGCTGCAGCGTAATCAGATTGCCCTGGATTTCCCAATTCACTTACATTTGAAGAAAAACTGGCAAAAAAATCAAGCCTGTGAACTTTACTTGCCTGATCCAGGTTTACTATACCCGCAACTTTCGGCGATAACACGTCATGAATAGCACTGCGTGATTTTTTCATAATATATCCATCATTTAGTGTGCCTGCTGCGTGAATAATTCCTGCTAGCTCGCAATAACTAGTCTCGATGTAATCAAACAATTTCGCTACAGAATTCGAATCCGAAATATCACACTGAACATACTCGGCTCTGAATTCTGTTCCTCGTAGGGAATTTAGGAACTCCTCTATATGATGATCCCGTGTCGAGCGTCCCGTCAAAATAACCGCACCACGCTTAAGATTAGATGCTATAAAACGGGCGAATATACGACCCAATCCGCCAATGCCTCCCGTAATGAGGTAGGTCCCCCCTTCACGCAATGCGAAGGCACCGCCGATTTCATTATGATCTGACAAGGTTTCATACTTTTTGTGATACATGATATTGCCGCTATATTTGAAATCCCTTACTTCCTGAGCCGCTACAGAGTAGATGAAATCTTTAAAAATGTAGGGATCCATCTCATCAAACCAGCCGATACACTGCGTTCTAATCGTAGGATATTCTAAAGAAGCCGTCTTAAGTAAGCCGGAAATTCCACATAACGTTCGATACTCCTTTGTTTCATTGTCAACGACAACAACTTGCAGGAGTTTTTTACGTGAATAACCAGCCCCCGCCCACTCTCTTATCAGTGATGTAACATACTGTGTGGCAGATTCATAGCGTTCACTGAGTGAGTTATCGTCCATTTGAATACGCTCTAGCTCGATCGACTCAGGCAACAACTTTCTTACATTGTCTACCAATTTTTGATTTACAGCGCCAAGCAACACTACTTTATGAGTAACATCTTGTTCAGGTATAGAGTACGTTTGGCTAAGCTTTAAATCAGTAGGTGTCCATATAGGGGTAATGAACGAAACATCTTCATGATTAGGCATCGAAGCAACATATTCTCGGGATGAAAATCCTTTGATGTCGACGCAAATATTACCTTGTTCATCACATATACTGATATCCAGCTTTTGAACGGAACTATTCCTTGATCCGCCTATAGAATGCCTAATCCATGCATAAGCTCGATTCGGTGTTGGTTGACATATATCGAGGCTATCGAAGGAAAAAGGAAGTCTGGCTTTACTATCAAATCTCGTTACTCCACTAGTTTCGAGACCTAATGCTATCGTAGCTTGCAAGGCACCATCCATAATACTTGGATGGAGCACGAACCCATCGTTATGCTCTTCTTTACTACGTGGGTTCTCTAGTTTCACTAGCACGCCTGGGAGGGAATCTTCGCCCTGACCCACGCGTAGTTCCACTACCGCTTGATGTGACGATCCATATATAAGACCTATATCGTTATAAATGCGATAAAACTCTTGTGAAGAGATTATTCGCTCTGAGTAGATGCGTGCCAACTCTTCAACATCTAGTATCTTAGGGGTAACCCGAGGAACTAACCGTACAACACCTTGGTTATATAAAATCTCCTCATTCCCACCTGACTCCATAATCGTATATTCGAACCTATCGTCTGATTTTGGCAACACGCGTAATTCTAACGAAAGTTCGTTACCAGATAATGCGCCTGGCTGAAGCCAGATGACGTTCTGTAAGCGAATCTGAGATTCAGAGAATGACCGCAACCGAGTACCAGCAAGCATCGCCATCGCTCTCTGTATCGCTTCACGGGCCATTTCTACATAGACAACTCCTGGCACAACCATAGTTTTACCTACTTTGTGATCACGCATAAAAAAGTCATCGGCTCCCAAACTGGCTGTAAAGCTAATACGATCCCCAACTGAGGTATCACTGTGGGTCACGGGGTACATACGTATCTCCCCAGATACACGATCCTGTTTCGGAATCGTTATGTCATGATTAAGCCAGTAAGATTGCTGTACAAACGGGTATGTCGGTAATGGAACCCGACGATACTTCTTAGAATCAAACAATTTCACAAATGGGAGGTTGTAACCCTTTATATATAGCTTAGCTACAATCGATAATGCACTCGCATATTCAGCCTCACTCGATTCCATGTGGCATACTTTGACAGAGTAATAAAACGACTCCAATTCAGGGTTTGAATTTGTTATAGGAAGTGGGGTCGCATTACCAGTTGTAATTCGACTGCTAGGGTCCTTTTCTAACCATTTCATGAGTTCTGTAGACAGTTCAGATAAATTGCTAACTACAACAGCCACTCTATTGCGGAAGTGTTTTCTGCCCACCAGCAAGGTGTAACTTATATTCCCAATAACGATGTCTGGCTTCTGGCTAATGTAAGACAATAAGTTTCTTGCCTGAGCCTCTAATTGCTTCCCATCCCTTGCAGAAAGCACGATCAGGTAAGAAGGATTGTCCGGACTATCTGCCTCCACGTATGGTGTTTCCGCCAACACAATATGTGTATTAGTCCCGCTATATCCAAATGAACTCACGGCAGCTTGACGCAAACCCGTAGTTTGCACCCAATGTCTCCGTTTTTCATTCACATAAAATGGTGTTTCTTTAAAATCAATATGCGGGTTCAAACTAGAGAAGTTTGCAATAGGAGGAAGCTCCTTATTTTTAATGGCTAAAGCCGTTTTAATTAAACCCGCCACACCAGCCGCGCAAGCAGTATGACCGATATTACTTTTTACAGAAGTTAGTGCGCAGAAATGGCGCTTATCGGTATATTCACTAAATGCGCTGACAAGCCCTTCAACTTCAATAGGATCACCTAGTGATGTACCGGTTCCATGTGTCTCGATGAGCTGTATGTTTTCAGGGTTTATGTTAAATTTTTGGTAAATACTCCGATGAAGATCGGCTTGTGCAGCGGCATTAGGGGCTGTGATGCCATTGGTTTTACCATCCTGGTTAATCCCCCAGCCCTTGATCACCGCATAGATGTGATCTCTGTCTCTCTCTGCATCTTCAAGTCGTTTTAACATGACAACGCCCACGCCTTCCGCCGGTACGAATCCGTTCGCACGGCTCTCGAAGGCAAAGCAGCGTCCATCCGGGGAAAGAGCTCCAAGCTGACTCATAGCCACGTGAAGTCCTGGCCCTGGAATTACCCACACTCCACCTGATAACGCTAGATCAATGTTTCCCAACAACAAATTGTCACATGCACTGGCGATCGCAACCAATGAAGAAGAACAAGCCGTGTCAATAGAAAGACATGGCCCGCGCAGATTAAGAAAATACGAAATACGGCTGGCAAGGACAGCCATATTGTTACCAAGGTTCTGATGAGCATTTAAATCTGTTAATTCGAGGTTTCCTCCATATCCGCTTGGAGAACACCCGATATATACACCGCATTTACTGCCTGATAAGGTAAAAGGATCATATCCTGCATCCTCAATGCATCTCCAGCTTTCCTGTAGCATTAGCCTCTGCTGAGGATCCATTTGTTCCGCCTCAATCGGCGAGATATTGAAAAACAGAGGGTCAAATTTGTCTGCGTTTTCAAGAACGCCCATCCATTTACTATATGTTTTTCCGGGTATATCAGGTTTTGGATCATAAAACTCATCCGCCTTCCAACGCCAAGTCGGCACCTCTGAAATACAATCTTTCCCCTCCAAGATGTTGTTCCAGAATTCGTCCAGATTTTGAGCCTGTGGGAAGCTTCCAGACATTCCGACGATTGCGATATCACATGTAATTGCGCTCTCACCTTCAGTCTTACTACCAGTTTGATCACTCGCGGGTGCTTTGGCGCTTATACGCTCCAAAGGTGTGATTGAAGCGGCAACCTGTTCAGTGGCAAGTTCTTGCTTTGGATCAACATCATGAACAGAAATCGGACTGGCATTTACTTGCGACAATACAGAATCGGTTATCTCACTTTGAAAAATTGCGGATTTAGGATTCTCCACTTCCTGAGTAGAAACATCACAAAGTATTTCACCATGTTCTTGGATCAGGTACTCAGCAAATTTTGAAATCGTTGGATAGCTGTATACCTTCGTAACGGGAAGAGACAGTTTAAATCTGCTATTAATTTTACGTATCCAGGTAACCCCTATTATTGAGTCGAGGCCAAGCTCTGTGAATGGTGTATCTTCATCAATAAAAGAGGTATTGAGATCTAGTTCAGCAGCTAAAGCCCCTTTAAGTTCAGACACAACATCAAACAAAGCTGCTCCTGAAACATCAGGAGCAGCCTCATCAATCTGCTTAGTAGGCCCTTCATTTGAATTTACATGTTGTACATCTTGGCGTACATTTGTGGTTAATTTATCTTCTACATGATCTACCCGCTCCACCGTTGAATCACCTAGTATTGAAAGAAGGTATTGGTGAAACTCTCCCAGGGTCGGATAGGCATATATTTTTGTTGCAGGTATGGACAAATTGAAATTCGAATTTATTTTTCTTATCCAGCTGACACCTATAATAGAATCCATACCCATCTCAATAAAGGGAACATCAGGCTGGATCAATTCAACATCAACACTTAGCTCGTGCGCCATACTCTCCCTAAGAAACGAATACACGTCTTCTTCCCTTCGATTCATATTGACTTCCTCCCCGCTTGTTTACTGTTGCGTGACCAAAACCTTATATTTTGCAACTATGTTTTCAATCGCTTTGTTGAGCCGCTCCGGTGCTTCGAGCATACTGTAGTGGCCAACGTTTTCGATTGATTCAACGTTAATGCCGTAATGTTTGGCGGCATTAACGTTTGTTGTTAACCATGATGATGAATTTATCAATGTAATTGGGATTCTAATCCTGTTTCTCACAGTCTGCATATAAGTGACCATTTCACGATATGAAGATTCTAGAATATGCTTGCCTACCAAATTCCTGACAGATTCGACCAGCTTGATTAATGAAGCGTCTGCATTGGGCAAAAACATATCCTTTATCTCCACGTCACACTCGAAGACAGAGTCTACATATATCTCCAATTGCTCAGCGGAAAGATGCTTTGGCTCAACGTTATGCAAAGTTTCCACTCCGATCAAACCAATGACGTTTCCGCTAATGAGGTACTCTGCTTCGACAATAACGGGACCACCTAGTGAGTGGCCCACCAATACAATATTGGTCAATTCCAGACTGTTAACCACTGAGGCTACATCATTGGCATAGGCCTCAATGGTCCATTTCTCTCGATTGCTACCGGAATCTCCGTGACCGGCCAACTCAATGTTGACTACACGATATTTCTTACTGAAATACTCAATTTGATTAGCCCAGAAGCTCGAATTACATCCTAGACCGTGGACAAGCACAATGGTCATACCGCCGTTACCAGATACTTCGTAGTTTATACAAACTCCATCTTTGGAAAAAACACTATTACGGTGATTAAGTCTCGATTTATTAGGCAAGAACGGTTTTTGTGCGATAATGCCCACATGCTCCATTGCCGAATCCGGTGCATGTTGTGCATTGCGATCCACACCAACGCTACCGAAAAATCCAAGTTTCTCCACAGTAAAGCCAGCAGCCACGCATTCCCGCTCAAATACATCGGGATCCAGTGCATTAATCAGACTAGGCCCGCCCTGCACATCAACCGGATCAAAGTGATCTGCTACATTCTCGATAAAGCCGGGCCATGCATCACCCTCCCGCTTACGGCGCTCATAAACTGGCGCTTTGGATTGCCAATATCCAAAATATGGGGAGTCTGTACTCAAGAAAACCTTCCCGCCTGGTTTAAGCCAACGGTACATCTTCTGCAGTGTTATCTTCACCTCTTCCGGACTTAGGAAATGAATCACACGACTTGCATGAATCGCACTAAACTGTCCATCCTCAAAATCTATATTTGGGAGTTTGCCTTGCTTCAAAGTAAGCCGATCTCGAAATTGTTCATCAATACGCTGTTCAAGGATATCTAAATGTTTTTGCTCCAGGTCCACAGCGAAAACTCTGGCGCCGTTTTCCAATGCTGCGATTGTTGCTACCCCATACGCACATCCAATATCAAGAACCTCTCCACCACAGATACCCGCGTATTCGACGAAGTCGCTGGAATATGGAATCAGATGCTCTACCATCACACCCGTTCTATTTAAAGTAGGTACCATACCCTTGAAATTGATGGCGGCCGCAGACTTCAAGTCTTCTAAAATATCATGCTTCTTAAGCACTTTCGCATTTTTTTCATCCTTTCGCGACTTGAGTGTCGATCCGACTGCATAAAACGGCAATGGAGCAAGGACAATATCATTCGGTTTAAGCACATGGATCGCAGGCTTTCTCGAAGGGCGCAAGTAGTGATCTAGTGATACAAGTTCAACTATATTTCCCTTATTTCGGGAATCATTTCGTAATCCCGTCAAGCTCTTTGATTTGTGTTGTTGTCTTCCGATGGCAGTCTTTTGAACTTGATTTTCCTCCGATTGGCTGCCAACTGGATGAGTGTCTGTCTCTCTGGAAACGAGCATCTCCTGCTTTTGCTTGCTCCAATAACGTTTTGTGAAAAATGGATACGGAGGTAAAGAAATTCCTTTCGCAACTGCCTGATAATCATGCTTCTGCCATGGCAGGGTGTATCCTTCAATATAGCGTTGTGCCAGGTCCGTAATAAGCTGAATGTAAGCCTCTTGACTGATGCCAAGCTGCTTTACCTGTTTGAACTTGTGTTCAAGTTCTTGAACAACGGAAGAATCAACAGTGAAATTACGCTCCACTAAGCCTGCATACACTCGTTCATCTGGCGTTCCGCTGAGAACCCCTCTCCATACATGTATCGCTTCACGGGCAGAGGTAACCACGATTGCACACCTGTATCTAAAATGATGACGCCCCTTGCCTAGAGTATCACTGATCCGAGCTAGCATAGATTGATTAATCTCTTCACGTTCAAACAGCTCAATCATTGAAGCGATTCGAGCGTTAAGAGCTTCTTGTGTCTTCGCTGATAATAACAGCAAATAGCCAGGAGAAGGATCCGGAGCTACGTATGTTTTTGGAACATATTCGCGAAGGACTACATGTGCATTGGACCCGCTCATACCGAAGGCACTTACAGATCCCGTACGTGTACCGTTTCCAGAATGTGACCACTCCTTAGTCGAATGATTTACATAAAACGGACTATCGTGCCAGTTAATATAATCACTCTCATTCTGACAATTCAACGATGCAGGGATAACACCATGTCGAACGGACTCGGAAAGCGAGATTAGACTGACAATACCAGAGGCTGCAAAGGTATGGCCGATATTTGTTTTGGTTGATGTTAATGCACAATAGCCTTTTTTGTCCGTGACATCCTCAAAAGTACGAATTAAGGCATTTATTTCAACGGGATCCCCCAGTCTCGTTCCTGTACCATGTGTAACAATATGCCCTATATCGGCAGGATCGATATTGTACTTTTGGTAGACAGACGTAATCAACGCTTGCTGAGCACGTCCACTAGGTGCTGTAATCCCATTCGTTTTGCCGTCGTAGTTAATACCGCTTCCCACTATTAGGCTGTAGATAGAATTTCCATCACGTTCAGCTTTGGACTTTCGTTTAAGCACTAGGACAGTAACAGCTTCTCCAGGAACCATTCCATTGGCGTGTTCGTCAAAGGAGTGGCATTTTCCATCCGCAGAGAGCATTCCCATCTGACTTAATGCAATGAAGGAATCAGGTGACAAGACAAAATTTGCAGCAGCCACAATAGCTATATCGCACTCACCTGCTCGCAAGCTGGCACATGCCTGATGAACAGCGATCAGGCCGGACGAGCAAGCTGTATTAATCGCTAGCACCGGTCCTGATAGATCTAAGAAATAAGATAGTCGAGAAGCTAATATTGCATCACTATTTGATGTAACCGTAATATCATCAGTAACAAGATGGTAATCGCCCGGCTCAGCACCGACAAATACACCAACAGTATTGCAAGCCAGTTCCTCCTGGCCCACTTCGGCATCTTCAAGGGCTTTCCATGCCTCTTGTAACAAATGGCGCTGGCGTGGATCCATCGTCCGGGCTTCCCTTGGTGAAATCTCAAAAAATAGTGGATCGAACTCGCCTACCTTATCGATTGAGCCCATCCATTTACAATTCGTCGTCATTGGCGTAGCTTCTTCTGAATAATACGCATTTACATCGAATCTCGACTTCGGTATTTCTTTGACAGAGTCACGACCATTTACGATATTTTCCCAAAAAAGTTCGACCGATTCTGCCTCTGGAAATAATCCGCTCATGCCAATAATTGCGATCGCATCATCGTTCTCATCACATTTTTCACTCGATTCGCTGTTACGTACAAGTTGTGAAGCTTCAGGAAGAAGTCGTTCACTTGCATGGCTACTTGTCACTATTTCCGGAACTTCTGATTCCTGTTCCAATAATGATAAGGCAATAGTAGTGTTGTGTCGCTCAAGGATGTATTCAATCAACTCGGAAATGTTTGTATAGTCGAAGAACACAGAAGGTAAAATGCTTACACCGAATCTCTCCGAGAGAAGTCTGGCGAATTGAGCCAGTCTAATGGAATCTAAACCAATGTCAGCAAAATTTTTGGTTAATTCCAACTTCTCAATCGGAACATTTAAAAGTGAACTTACGATATCTTTTACTACGGAAGCAACTGTCGTAAAAATGTCGATTTCTGATTTAACATTACAATCACAATTATCAGCCAGCTTACTCTCACTCGGATTGACAATGATCATTCGGTCAGCGCTCGATAGGTAATCGCCCAACACTCTTTCTGCCCTTCTATTTTGAACATTGACAATGATTGGACTAACACAGCCAGATTGAAGAGTAGCGAACAGCAGATTCATCACCTTGGCAAAGTCAAGAGGTTTCTGGGCGCTAGATGTTAAATACATTTCCATCGAGTGCTTGTCCTTACCCTTGCGTGCCAATGATCCCAAACCGCCATCCTCCAAAATCGGCCAATTTATTGAGTATACGGGAAACGACTGTTCAGTGTCCCTCTGTTTAGCTCGAGTAAGGCTCGACTGAAACCTATTGGCAATAGCATAGTCGCAACTTCCAAAGTCACCAATAACTGATGCAATAGAAGAAAAATGACAAATAAAATCAAGGGATGCAGAACCAAAAACCTTTTCTATAGACAGCGTACCGCAGGTTTTAGGACATAACACTTTGTTTATATCATCAAAACTCTTTTCGGTAAAAATAGACTTTTCGGCAATCCCTGCTACGTGAAATACTCCGTTAACGGAAGTATTATTTTTCCTGTAAACTTCATAATGCTGGCTTAATGCATCGGCGTCGCTTATATCAACTTGCCAATACGTTATGAGCTTTGATTTTTCGCCTAGGTTTTGTATCCATTCGGCAGAGGTGATATCATAATCGCTTCTACCGATCAGGATAATCTGAGCATTATAATTAGTAACGAGATACTCCGTTAGCTTTCTACCAATACCTCCAGTTCCACCTGCAACAACGTAAGTACCGCTAGGAACGATGGGTGTTCCCGGATCGCTAGGGATCGAGACAGGACGGATTACACTACTATACCTGACCCCATCGCTATATAATGCACTGGTGCGCTTCGTGCTGGATAATTCTTTTGCCACAATTGGCGCCCAATATTCTAGATCAGACATATCCTCACTAAGAAGCACTCTTACGGTCGTATCAGTAGACACTTGCTTAATCGATCTTTCAATACCAATCAAGCAATCAAGGGACGCCTGTTCAATATCATTTACGTATGTTCCTGCGATAACAACATCAGGAATATGAAGGAGTGACCGGGCTATCATTTGAATGACCCCTATTACATATGACGTATCAATCAGTGCCCGATTCTCTTCTACCGTCCACATATAGACTACCGAGCAAACATCAATGCGATTCATATAAAGATCATCAAACAAATGCACTACCGCATTTGGATCATTGCTATCAATAACATAGAACGTATCTGATACTTTTTGGAAGATGTCCCCCTTGCCAACGTATATAACATTCAAACCGGAGGCATACACAGAAATGTAGTCAGTAAATATCTGCTGTGCTTCAAAATCATGAAGAAAGCAAACGACTGTTTTGCCTTCATCTAAATTCGTTTGTTGAATCGGTGCAGCTTCCCAGTATTCTTCAAATGTCATAATCGAGTATTCATCCTTAGTTGACGGCACAGGGCTCATTACCTGCTTCATGCTGCTCTTTTCAAGATAATAGATCTCTTTGCTAAATGGGTAGGTAGGAACACTCACTCGCGGTGGCCTTTGATCGCCATACAGGCTGGACCAATGTATATTCCCCCCGGCTACCCACCACTGCGCAATTTTCGTGAGATTTCCCGTATCAATCCACTGTTTTAATAAGAGTGCCTGATCAGCCTCATCACTGATGATAGAGGTTATGCCATTATTGCTCATTTCTCCAATGAAGCGGCGGTTATCCTGTTTTCCTTCAATATATAATGTAAGTGATTCAATCAACTCCGTAATATCCCGGACAAGAAATACTATCCGACATGGCAAAGATACCCTCCCCGCCTGCAATGTATATGCTATGGAGTTGAGACTGACTTGTCCGCTCGATGACAGCAAGAAGTCCAGCATCGCTTCAACATACTGCTTAAGGTTATCTTGCTTCAGAGCAGAAAGCGGAACAATGGATGGCTTTTCTACAAGACCTCTTTTCTGCAGTGTACGGTCACCCTGAAGTATTGGTGCTTCAAGAATGGCATGTACGTTTGTTCCACCAATCCCAAAAGAGCTCAGTGCAGCTCTGAGCGGAAAATCACTCTGTTTCAGTGAACATCCCTCGGTAGCCACAAAAAACGGAGATGTTTCAAACGCTATATTTGGGTTGGGATGTTGATAGTTAATAGAAGCTGGTACATAGCCATTACGAAGTACCAACGCTGTCTTGATGCATCCTGCCAGACCAGCTGCCGCATCAAGATGACCAATATTGCTTTTTACGGAGCCGATTGCACAATATTGATTCCGGCTTGTAAACTCGCGATAAGCATCAGACAATGCAGATATTTCTATAGGGTCACCAAGCTTAGTGCCAGTACCGTGTGCTTCCACATAGGAAATGGTATCTGGGTTGATATTGGTAGCTTTATACACCTGTTTAATTACATCCGACTGCCCTGAAACACTTGGTGCATAGAAACCAGATTTATCGTTTCCATCGTTATTAATACCGATGCCACGAATAATCGCATAAATATTATCGTTATCTTCAATAGCCTGTATTGCATCTTTCAGAAGCAGGACAGCTACGCCTTCTCCTCCGATCATCCCATCGGCACTTGCATCAAACGCTTTGCAATGACCGTCGGAAGATAAACTGAGCCCTTCCTCATAAAGATATCCAACACCTGTCGGCGCATAAACAGCTGCAGCACCTACCAATGCATGTGTACACTGTTTTGCCTGTATCGCATTAAAAGCAACGGATAGCCCACTCAAGGAAGACGAGCAGTTGGTGTGAATAAACATACTTGGCCCTTTTAAGCCTAGCTTATATGAAATCATCGTTGGAATTGTTCCCATTTGCGACATCAAGAAGTTGACCAGTGCTTCCGAATCCTTTTTGTCCGTATTGTTTATAATGTCTGCATGATATTGAGAATTGCAGGTAGACATATAAACAGCAGCATCCGAAATTTCAGATGGAACATACCCAGCGTCTTCGATTGCTTTCCACGAATTACTCAACAATAAACGCAGCTGAGGATCCAATAGTTCAGCATCTCTCGCAGAAATTTTAAAGAATTCAGGATCAAAATCATATTTACCTTCTAGTGATGACTGGGCTGGAACAAAACGTTTATCCTTTATTACGTCAGGATTCATATGCATCTCTTTTAGTTCATCTTGCGAGTAGAACCTAACGCTTTCCACACCATTTACAAGGTTATTCCAAAACTGCGTAAAATTATCTGAACCAGGGAATTGGCATGAGATCCCGATAATTGCCACACTGTTCTTGTAGTAATCAGGTAATGTATCCGATTTAATTTGCTGCCCCTCTTTCTCTTTTTCGTGGTCTATATCTTTTAAAGATGTAACGGCAACCTTGCTTTCATTTCCGATATTGTCCAAATATGCGGCTATATCCCGAGCCTTCGAATATTTGAACATATCAGTTACCGAGAACGAAACTTGGAATGTCTTACTTATCTTGTTGGCAACAATTGCAGCAGACACCGAGCTTCCACCGACTTCAAAAAATCCTTCGTCAGCACGTATATTCTCTATCCCCAATACATTTTCCCAGATAGCTAGTATAGCGCTTACGTTGTATCCTCCTTCATTTGCTGTTTCAGTTGGTCGTCTATTTGATATCGACAAGCTCCTTAGCTGCTTCCTATCCAATTTTCCATTTGGTGTCTGCGGCAATTTGTCAAGTGCCACAAAATATGCTGGCACCATATATCCCGGCAACCTTTTAGCAAGATAGGTTTTCAACTCAAGCTCATCTACTTGTGTATCTCTATTATTAGATGACCGACTCGTGAAATAAGCAACGAGCTGTTTTTCTTCCCCGAGAACCTTATCAACGACTGCACACTGGTCTATTGCCGAATGATTCATTAATTGGGCCTCTATCTCCCCCAGCTCTATGCGATATCCTCTGAGCTTTACTTGAGAGTCAATGCGTCCAAGATATTCGATGCTACCATCAGGTCTCCAGCGTGCCAGATCACCGGTTTTGTACAGTCTCCCAGTTGATAAAAGTGAGTTATCAATGAACTTTTCTGCACTCAACTCCGGACGGTTCCAATATCCTTTTGAAACTCCATCTCCTGAAATACAAAGCTCTCCTGGAACTGCCACAGGATTTGGTTTACCGTGATCATTTAAGATATAGATTTGCGTGTTAGCAATTGGTTTGCCGATAGTCATAGGCCCATTGGCACTCACTCTGCTCACCGTACTCCAGACAGTAGTTTCTGTCGGGCCGTAAAGATTCCAAGCGTCTGTGCCCAAGTCACAAATCTGCTGCTTGAGTGATGTAGACATTGCCTCTCCACCACACAGGATTTTGAGTTTCTCCGGATTGCGCCATCCACAATAAAACAACATCGACCAAGTAGACGGCGTAGCTTGCATAATGGTCGGTCGAACTTTTTCTATGAGCGCCTTTAAGGAATCTCCATTTTTAGAGGTGGCAGTATCACAGATATAACACGTAGCACCCTGAATCAAAGGCAAAAATAACTCTAACACAGAAATGTCAAAGCAATGTGTTGTGACGGCCAGCATGATGTCGGCCACGCCTAGACCGGGTTCCTTCGTCATCGAAAATAAAAAGTTTGTCAGAGCTTGATGATGAACCATTACGCCCTTAGGTTTACCAGTGCTACCGGACGTATAAATGACGTATGCGAGATCATCACTGGTTGCCAAACTAGTTGTACTCTGCATTTCATGAATCATTGAAACCTCTTGCAGGGTATCTTGGTCTATCGTTGTAATTAGAGGCTTGGTTGTAACATCCAAATCGCCGACAATCCTTTTTAGCTTTGTAGCAAACGAAGATTGCGTCAACACAATTTTTGCACCAGAATCAGATAAAATATGGTCAACTCGCTCATCTGGATATTCAGGGTCAAGAGGAACATATGCAGCGCCTGATTTTAATACCCCCAACAACAAGACAACGAGTTCCACGGAGCGATCCACATAGACAGCAACCAATTTGTTCGGGCCGACACCGAGCTGCTGTAAGTAGGATGCAAGTTTGTTACTTCTTTCGTCCAATTCAGCATAGCTAACGTGGGTATCATCATATACCAACGCAGTCGCATGAGGTACTTCCTTTGCTTTTCTCATAAAAAGCTGGTGAACGCACATTTCACGCGGGTAATCGGTTTTTGTGTCATTCCATTGGTTCAACACTCGGTCAGCTTCAGCCGTAGACATCACCGAAACAGCATCAACGGGTTGAGCAGGATTGCTGATGAACGTATTGAGCAACTGAAGGAAATGACTACTTAGACAACTGATCGTCTCCTCATCAAATAATTCATCGTTATATTTCCAATTAAGGGCATAGTTTTTATCCGGATTGGAAGGTTCGATGACCTCAAGAACTAGCTCATACTCCCCTTCTTGATGAATTCCCTCTACATATTGAAAAGAATGTATACCTACTGATTCTGTATCTGCCCAATCCTGATACATATAAGCAATTTGGAACAGCGGCGCAGAACCAGAATCCGCCGTAAGCCCAAGTTTTCGTATTAAAAGCGGAAACGGATAGCTGTTCGATACGCCGTTAATGACTGTACGTTGTAAATTCTTACATAGAGTATCCAAGTTGTCCTGATCATTAATGCAAGTCCTGACAGGAATCATGTTTACGAAATTTCCAATTACATTTTCATAAAGCTGCCCATCACGGCAGTTTATAGGCATACCCACAACAATGTCCCGTTGTTGGGTGTGGACGTAAAGCAAAACATTGAGCATAGTCATGAACACAGTTGATGAATAAACATTTAGACGATGCGCTGTTTGTATAACAGCACGACTCTCTTCAGCAGACATACTATACTTCAAGGTAGCACCCTTTGACACAAGAAACTTATCTTTTCGGGGGTGATCCGTGTATAGCTCGATTGGCACAGGCGCGTTGTGTAATTGCCTTTTCCAGTAATCTAATCGGCTGGTCCCCTCTTCACTTGTAACCAGTTGCTGTTCTTGACTGACAAAATCGCTGTATGTAGCAACTGATGCTTGAGTGGAAAGAACTCCCCCATCTGTTACAGTTTGATAAGACTTGAAAAGGGTTTTCATAAACACAATTGCAGACTGTCCATCAAACACAATGTGGTGCACATTGAACAAGATGAAAGCTGCATTGCCAGATGTGCGATAAATATGAAGCCTGCATATTGGTCCTTCATCCAAGCTAATAGGCTGGCTTGACTCCTGTTTCATATATGCTAGTGCTTCGGACTCACTCATATGTGTTAAATCTGTTTCTACGATGTTAGGCGCAGAACCTGAGTTTTCAATCATGATCAGCTCGCCATTCTTCTCACCAATTACACTGGTTAATATTGGATGTTGAGTCAACGTGTACTGATACGCTCTCTCCAGTGACTTTCGATCAAGCTGGCTTGTCCGAAAGCACATTGGTACATTATAGGAACTAGATTCTGGAAACGCTTTTTGCAATGCCCAAATGCCTTGTTGAGATGAAGACAGCGGGTAAGCATATTTCTCCGCACCCTGCTCATCAATAGAAGGATGATGTTCACTACTATGGTGCTCATCCGTGCGTTTTATGAGTGCCTGAATTCTATCCGGGCACGTTTCGCTCAGATAGGAAGCCAATGCATTGACTGTGGAGTACTCAAAAATGCTAGCTGAGTCAAACTGTGCATCAATTTGTTTTCTAATCAGCTGCGTAATACGGATTAACGATTTTGAAGGCAAATTCAAGTCAAGAAAGCTTGTTTCGAAACTGCTTGCTTTCATTGGAAAGGAAGTCTCTTCTTCAATCGCATTTGCTAGAAACATTTGGGCCGCACTGAATAAGCTTGTTTCTGCCTCGAAAAGGTGCTCTTTTGATGAATGCTTCACTGGCGCTGTCGATATATGAAGAGCATCAATTTTAGATTGTTTCTCACTAATTTCACACACTTCCTTAGGCTCCGTCTCCCAATAAAATAGCTTTTTAAATGGGTACGTTGGCAAACTGACGCGATATGGACGCGCAAATGAATAAAGCAAATCCCAAGGCACTGGGTGACCACCCAGCCAATGAGCTGAGATCGATTCCTCGTCATAAGACTTAATCGCGGCAATGATCGACTCTTGTACGGTTTCGTTTTTGGCATATTCTCTGGCTAACTTATCTAGATGCTTGATCATTACCACATCAGTCAAACCGTTGTTCAGCACAGATTGAAGCTTAGTCACTAACTCTTCAACTGATGAAACGCTAAACAGAATACGGGCTTCCAAATGTTCACGTCCGAGCTGCAAAGTATAGGCAATATCTTCAAGGTTATACTTGCATTTATCCAGATAATGAACGAGATTTCTGATGATTATTTCGAGTCTCTCTATATTTTGAGCAGACAAAGGTATCAGTACTGTTTTGCGCGAAAGCGTAACCTCTTCACGATGCTGGTACAACGATTCGGGATGGTATTCCTCGATAATCATGTTCGCGTTAGAACCGCCGGCTCCAAAAGAGGAAATACCCGCTATAAGAGTGGGATTTCCGTCTTTTTTAACAGGAGGTACCCAATCAGTCAACTCTCGCTGTACGTAGAACGGGGTATTTGAAAAGATAATCCCGCTATTGATTTCTTCACAATTGATTGATGGAGCCAGCTTACGGTGTTTGATTTGCATTAGTACTTTTGCTAATGCAGCCATACCAGAGGCACTTTCACTATGCCCGATGTTTGACTTAACAGAACCGATTGCACAGTGCTCACTACCGTCAGATTCTGTCTGAAATGCGCGTTTAAGTGCAGATACCTCTATAGAATCTCCAAGAGATGTACCTGTACCATGGGTTTCGATGTAGCTAAGTGCATTTGGTGTGACTTCAGCATTTTTCATAGCCTCGACGACAACATCCACCTGGGCTTTCATATTCGAAACATTATACTTATACGATCTGCCGCTAGCGTTAACTGCGCTTCCTTTAATGATGCCGTAAATATGGTCTCCATTTTCTATTGCTTTTTCTAATGGACGCAATACAACTGCACCGACACCTTCGGAAACCAAAAAACCATTAGCGTTTTCCGCAAATGGTCTGCATGTTTGGTCCGGAGTGAGCATGTTAAGGTCTGACAAGAGCTTGAAATGATCCATATTTAAAAGCAGGTTTACACCACCTGCGATCGCACATTCATTTTCGCCTCTGAGTATGCTTTCAACTGCTAGATGAATTGCCGTCAACGACGAAGAGCATGCCGTATCAACTGCAAGGCTGGTACCCTGAAAGTCAAACAGATAAGAAGTACGATTGGCGATCGATGAATAAGATGCACGCTTGTTATAAGTAGCGTTCATAACGCCTACGAACACACCTATCTTGCGTGAATCGGCCAGATTCTCAGGGGTATAGCCGGCATCCTCAATCGCTCCGTACACCGTTTCAATGAACACTCGCTCTTGAGGATCCATCATTGCCGCATCTTTTTCTGAGATACCAAAGAACGGTGCATCAAAACAGCCCACATCTTCCAAAAATCCGCCATACTTGTTCTCAATCGGGGTATCGTCATACCACCATCTGTCCGCTGGGAATGGTGTAATACAATTAATGCCGTTAGCAATCTTCTCCCAAAATTCGTCGATATTTGCTGCACCTGGCATCCGTACATTCAGCCCAACTATAGCAATCTTAGGCTGTATAGTAGATGCCATTTTTACAGATTTGCTTATGGAGGAATCTAGTGATATCCTGCTATGACTTTCTATTGACTCAGTACCGAATTGAGAGTTCGTCACTATATGCTCGGAAACCATGCCTATGACATTGGCGAGCTCTTCCTTCCTTGTCGAGATCAAATAATTCACCAATTCGGATATCGTCGGGTGATCAAACACTAGGGAAGATTCAAGTTCTTTGAAATTAGACGATAGATCATTATTTATTTTTACGACTAAGATAGAGTCGAGTCCATAATCAAACAAACTCCTATATTCATCTATATCCGCAATTTCCACTTTTAACGTCTTGCCGATAATGGACTTCAAATAGTTCGCACAACGCTTTCTTAACTCCGATTCAGAGTCAGTACCTTCACCCAAGGATCCGCTGTTGCCCATTAAGACTTGTAACTCTTCAAACCTTTCCGAGATAAGATAGTTAGTAAGTGCAGATATGCACTTATATTCAAACAATAGCGAGCTGTCTAAATTGTTGAACCTGTTCGCAAGTTCGTTATTTATCTTTACAATTAGAATGGAGTCAAGACCGTATTCCTCTAGATCAGTATCAACATCCAACTCGGAATCGGGAACATTTAGTGCCTCGCTGATCAATCTGATTAAGTAGGTTTGCGTCATTTCTATTAACAGATCCTTGTTTGAGGTCTGTGCAGCAGTACGCTCAACACCTGATCGGGAGACTGGGCTTAAATCAGCATAAGCATCTCCTTTTACATCCTGGTCGGTTGGCGTAGTTGTACGAGTATAGAAATCACTATCAAATATAATGCCATTACTCGCTGCAACAATAACTTGTTGTCCAAGGCATTTTGCTTTTATATCAGGGAGTGTGGCATTGATAAATCCGAGTTCTGACAATATATCGATCCATAACTCACCAGTCAGACCCGGGCTTCCGGGAATTCTCACCTCTCCATCCCGATATAACCACCATCCATCAAGCAACCCAAATGTTACGTGGGCAAGGATATTGTTGCTGCACATTTCATTTAGCAGCACAACAGCATTGCTCTTCATGACTGACTTAATATTAAGCATTGTTTTACGGATATTAGAAGTTGCATGCAAGGCATTCGTTGAGATTACTACATCATAATAACCTTCCTCGAAGCCCTGATCGACCGGGATATCTTCTATATTAAGAATTCTTGTTTTTAGATATGGATAATTTTTAAAGAAAGTGTCTTCTGCATGGTTAAGAAATGCTTTTGAAATATCAGTATAGCAGTACTCATCAATCGAGTCGGAAAATGGTTCTAGTGCCGCTAACACTTTTGTCGTTGTACCGCCAGTTCCAGCCCCTACTTCAAGGATCCGAAATCTAGCATCTGGACGATGGATCAATTGTGACTTGATAACGTCGCAGAGGATTCTGCTCAGTTCCAGATTAAAGTAGTCAACAACCGGGCTTCCCTTATAGATCCCATCAAGGGCATCCATAGATGAGTTTGGAAAGATAATGTCAGTTGCTTTCTTTTTGCCTAGCAGCACGTCTTTAAGTCCTTTAAGACAGTTCTCTACCAATCGGACATGTGGTGTTAGATTTTTATTTTTTAACCATGCTTGCTTTTCACTTTCCCATTGATGCCACATCACGTTTGTGGATCGTGCTAGAGACTCGTCAAGCACAAGATTTCCGCCGTTATCCTGTTTGGCAAACCCTCTGAGCAGGAGTTGCCTTTTACTTTCATCCAACCAACGATGCATATTTTTTGGTAACATCCGATACAAACTTGGCAGATTAAGTTTCGATTCCCCTATTTCGGAACTTCTTGATAAATCCTTTAATATTCCACATATAAGGTTTAGGGTCATATCTTGCATTGACTGTGGAGGCAAGGTTTCCATTAGAGCATTAATCTGTGCTGCATCTCCGCCAATATTGCTCCATATATGTTTATCCTCAAGCACATTGGGAATGGTTGCAACTAACTGACGAGCGTTTCCTAAATCCCCCAGAAGTTCAAGTGCATCATCTTTGAGCGTTCTTACAAGAGAAATCTGAGAAAAAGGACCGGAAAGGAATCTCTGGAGATGGGTCATAGCTTCACTCGTTTCTAAAGAATCAAATCCCAAGGCTGCCATTCTTTCCTTATAAAAATCATCAGAAACTACACCAACGTTCCCCCAATATCCCCAGTTCATGGTTTTAATCTGTGGTTTTTCTTTAAACCAATCCGTATCGCTACCAAGTGCCTGCGCAAAAGAATCTATAAACGTACATCCCGCTGCATAATTAGCCTGTCCTGCTTCTCTAACAAATGATTCAATTGAAGAAAAGAACAGAATGAAGTCCAGTCTCTCTTGTATAAATACCTCAACCATATTGACACTGGCGTCAACTTTAACTGACATCACGGATTTAAAACATTCTTCATCCATATAAGCAAGACTTTTGTCGGCCAGTACGATGGCTGAGTGAACAACACCGTTAATAGTCGGATATATTTCACGTATTCTTTCATACGCACGTGTTAATTGTGAACGATCGCACGCATCCGCTGAAATGTAAATAGGTGCAATTGCATTATGTTTATCAGCGAATTTGCCTATAGAATCAAGTTGTTGTCGAATATGCTGATCCATAGGTCGACGCCCAATCCATACTACACTTGCCCGGTAATGTTCAATCATGTATCGAGTCCAGAGTTCACCGATCCCTCCTGCACCGCCGATAACTACATACACGCCGCACTCTCGATAGCCTGCTGTATAATTCGGCTGTGTTTGCACGGTCATTAACTCCTGGGCAAACCATTCATTGTTACGTAACCCAAGCGTCTTCCTATTTGTGGAATGTATGGAAACAATTTTATCTAATGGAACAGGCATGTCAATCGGTACATCAAGAAGCGCAATATCCCAGTGGGCATACTCTTTCGCCATGCTACTGATCAAGCCATGAACTCCTGCATGAGCAGGGTTTACCTGATCATCCGTTTTAATCTTTTGAGAGGAGAATGTTACCACAGTCCAACGTAGCTTTTTAACACCATAGCCTAAGTGTAAACATGCCTTTATCAATCGAAATAAATGGAATGTTCCAGATTCTTGATCTTCTATTAAATTTCTGACATGTGAATCGGAATCTGATCCAGCGGGAGCAAACCATATAATATGGCTCACATTTTCTACTTCAATCATACCTTGTAGTACGTCGATTGTATCTGCCGGCTTAATCAGGATATGACGGCATTCTCCACTTATTTTCTTTTTAATCTCTGAGTAATACTTATCACTTGTATAGAATACTAATGTAGTCCCTAGTTCAGCTTCAGTATGGTTGGCTGAAAATACTTTTCCACCTTCAGATAAGCAGACAGGCTTCCATACCGGAATGATTGTATGCTGCTTGGCTGTTTGCGGTTGTGTCACATTCCTAGAATGAATTCTACTATCGGAAAATTTCCGATAACCGACTCCTCTCATTCTCACGCATATCATTCCATTCTTATCTACTAAATCGATATCGAGCAACTTAGAAAACGTGCTTTTTTGGGACGGGTCACCATCGCGAACGATCGAATACATGTGCTCTTTACAAGATCCATAGATCTCCATAGATTTCATTGAAAACGGAATCATAATGTCCTGTTCCTGAAAGACCGATGTATCTTGTTGTTTCATTCTACAAACAACCTGATCCGATACGAGTCCTATGGAAGTCTGAATGGCACCATCCAACATACTTGGGTGTAGAAGATACTGACTGGATGTAGAGGACAATGCATCCGGTAACCGCAATTCTCCGATTGCAAATGGAGCACCTGCCTCTATGCCTCGATGAACAATATCTACAATCTTAAATGAATCTCCGTAATCAATACCTGCTAGCTTAATGTAGTCATAACAAACGTCTTTTAGGATAGATATTCCCGTAGCTTTGTTCAACAGCGCCTTCACGTCAGCGCTCGCTTCTCTCTTAAGTGGTAAAATAATCGCTTCGCCTTCTGCATGCTGAACAAGTTCATTCTTTTCAACACTAACAATGCTGAATTTGATTCTGTCATCTTTACCTGAGTTAACACGAACCAGCTCTACGTCCAATGCAATACCCGTTTCAAGAATGTATATCGGACGTATCCACGATATATTTTTGAACATTATATGTGTTTCCATTTCGTCTTCACATTGCATGGCATTCGTTATTGCAGCCCGAGCCATTTCCAGTACGGCAACTGCAGGCATTAACATTCGACCGTCTACAATATGGTCGGCCAGAAAAAATTCACGCCCACTAAAAAAAGACCTATATTTGATTTGATCAAATGTAGATACATTTCGGTGAAGCAGAGAATGAATTGGGCTACCTACTAAACTTGTGTCTGTATGCGCATCTGAATTCTGTTGTGGCCAGTCGTACGATTTCAATTCAAACGGATAGGTCGGTAAACTCATACGTTTAAAAACTGCAGGCGGATAATAAGTAGTCCAGTCTATATTTGCACCAGAAACCCATGCCTGTACAATTTCAGACACATTATCTCTTAATGTCATATTAGAAACATGCTGTTCCACTACCTCGTAGTTGCTGTTTTTCTCCCGCAAACCTGTTACATACAAAGATGATTGATTCCCATGCAGATATTGTTCCATGCCCTCCAAGAACTGGGCAAGGTTTTGCACAACAAAGGCAACACGATATTTCATCTGGGCGCGTCCCGTCTGGAATGTATAAGCTATGTTAGCCAGCACGCGCTGGGATTGAGTTCGATCGTTGCCAGAGTCTAAAGTCTGTACGTACTCATATAACGCATTGACATAGGATGATAGTATCGATTCCTTGTGAGCCGACACCGGTACAATAAACCCATTATCGTTGTCACAAGATTCGATGTCATTCTTATAGGAAAGCATGTCCATATATTCTTCAAAAATAGCATGTCCGTTTGTTCCGCCAAGTCCGATAGAGCTTACTGCAGCTCTACGCGGATATTCATCAACTGACCACTCAATGGCGTCCTTCACAATGTAAAACGGTGATTGTTCTACATCGATTTTGGGATTTGGTGCTGAATAATTGATTGAAGGCGGAATTTGCTTGTTTTGTAACGCGAGCAAAACCTTGATACATCCAGCTAGACCTGCTGCCGTATCAAGATGACCAATATTAGGTTTAAGCGATCCTATAACGCAAAATGAGTTTTTGGAGGTATAACGTCGATAAACATCCGTGAGTGCCTTAAACTCAACCGGGTCACCTAACTTGGTTCCGGTGCCATGTGCTTCCACGTATGTGATGGTATCCGGGCTAACCTTTGTTTGTTCAATCACTTCCTGTATGACTTTCCCTTGACCGTTGGCGCTAGGGCTATAAAAACCAGGGGTGTCACCACCGTCACTATTGGTAGCTACTCCTCTTAGTATGCCGTAAATATGATCGTTGCTTTCTACAGCATCAGACGCGCGTTTTAACAGGATTGCACCAACGCCCTCTCCTCCCATCATACCGTCCGCGTTACTATCAAACGTCTTGATCTGTCCATCGCTGGAGAAATTAAGCCCAGGCTGATAGATATATCCTTTTCGGTCTAAATGAGATATTCCCCCTGCAGCTACAATAGCGTAATCAATCTTCCCGCTCATCAAGGCTTGAAACGCTAGATCAAGAGCGCTCATTGATGATGAACAGTTAGAATGGACCGATAGGCTTGGTCCTGTAAAACCTAGCTGATAGGAGATCATCGAAGAGACGGATCCACTTTGGGACAATACCCATGCCAAGTACTGTTCGGGGGATTCCGTAACTTCCTTCGTTCTAAAAGTATTTTCACTTAATGCACCGTAATTGTGGTTCGCTGTGGTTACGTATACACCTGTATTCGGAATGTTTTTATGATAGTAGCCCGCATCTTCCACAACCCTCCATGCATGAAGCAAAAGTTGACGGAATTGGGGATCCATAAGAGCAACATGACTAGGTGACAGCTTGAAGAACTCGCCGTCAAAGCTCTCTTTTCCCGCTAGACCAATATTCACAGGGACATAATTTGGATTTTCCAAAATATCCGGAGGAATATTTGACTTCCGTAATACATTGTCGTCAAAGTAGACCGCTGAATTCTTTCCATCCATCAGATTATTCCAAAATTCTTTACAATTACGGGCACCAGGGAAATGACATGAGATTCCGATGACTGCCACACTTTCTTTATAATACTGTGGATATCCCTTTGCATGGGTAGAGTAACTATCAAGAGGACATTCAGCCTCTTCCTCAATAGAAATCTGTATGCTTCCCGTTTCAGACAAATACTTACAGATCGAATTGACATTTGGATATGTAAACAGGTCTGTAGAATCAAAAGATACGTTGAATTCAGTACTGATCCCTTCTGCCAGCGTTACTGCAAGCAAAGAGTTACCGCCAGCCTCAAAAAAGGCATCTGTGGGCTCTAGGTTTTCGATATTCAAAACTTCTTTCCAAATGCTTAGAACTCGATCTTGCGTAACATTTCCTCTATCAGAAGTCTGTGGGTTTTGGTGTATTGTAATTATTCGATTCATCAAAAATTTTCTATCTAACTTGCCGTTTGAAGTAAGTGGTAAATGTTCAAGCTGTATTACGAAATCCGGTACCATATAGGCAGGAAGCTTACTGGCAAGATATTTCTTAAGAGTGTGTGCATCTTCAGATGTCGATTTCACGCTTGTCCCAACTGGTACATAATACGCAACCAGCTGAGCCGTATCTCCCGACCCTCTAACAACAACGGCACACTCTTTGATATAGTCATGGTGAGCAAGATGATATTCAATCTCTTCCAATTCAATCCGAAACCCTCTCACCTTCACCTGAAAATCAAGGCGGCCCATATATTCAACAACACCGTCTGACCGCCAACGAGCCAAATCACCGGTGCGATATATTCTTTCACCGGGAACAAGTGGGTTTTCTACAAATACCTTATTGGTAAGTTCCTCATTGTTTAAATAGCCTATTGCTAAACCAGGTCCGGCAATACACAGCTCACCAGGTACTCCGATTGGCGAAAGCCCGTTGGTTTCCCGATCCAAAATGTATAGTTTTGTATTTGGAATCGGCCTTCCAATCGGAATGGTTGTATTGTTGCTATTACTATTTTTACAAGAGAAATAAGTTGCATAAATTGAGGCTTCCGTTGGACCGTACACGTTTTCCACACGTGCTCCATCAAACAGGGATACGCATTTATCGGCTAGTTCTTTAGGGAAGGCTTCACCAGCGACCAATATGTATTTAAGAGACCTGCTTTCTCCCTGCTGATAATTCTCTTTCGCAGCATCAAAAAACAAGCTTAACATGGACGGTACGAAGTTGATATGAGTAATCCCGAATCGAATCACGCAATCAACAAGCTTGCTTGGAGACTTCTCAGCTCCTGGCGGTGCGATAACCAGACAACCATCCCCTACAAACCAACCAAAAAGTTCAGCAATTGATACATCAAAAGTATAGTTCGTTTTAAGGAGATATCTATCTTCCTTGCCTAGAGGATATTCTTGTTCTAGGAAATACAGTGTATTTAGAATGCTTCTATGTGTAACACATACACCTTTTGGCGCACCTGTTGTACCTGAGGTATAGATTACATAGGCCGGATTATCGATATCAACGTTATTTACGTACACATCACTCTCCGGCGAAGTGCTGTATATCTGCTCACCTTGTATATCCAGGTCAACAAGACGAATATCCTCCAACGCCGTTCCACAATGTATTAGAACGTTATCCAAGAAATGATTCGTTTTTCCATGTACCAGTGCTATTTTTACACCTGAGTCCTTAAGAATATGCCCAACCCGCTCATGGGGAGTGTTCGGGTCAATTGGAACGTAGGCAGCACCCGTCTTTAGAATTCCTAGTAGCGCAACAACCATATTCAATGAACGTTCGACACAAATGGCAACAAGACTCCCAGTCCCGATTCCTTCAAAGGAAAGGTAGGCAGCCAGTGCATCAGCCTTTTGATTTAATACTTTGTAGCTAATATAATCAGTGCTGTCCATAACGGCTATATCTTGAGGTCTCTTGAGGGCTTTTCGCTCGAATAGCTGATGGATGCACATATCTTGTGGATACTGGACTTCTGAGCTATTCCACTCGTTCATGATCAGATCTGCTTCTTGTTGAGATAACATTGAGATTTCACAGATTTTTGCAGATTGATCTACTAATATACTCTCTACTATATTTGTAAAATGTTGCCCCATACGTTCGATCGTAGATTGCTCGAAAATACTTGAATCATACTTCCAGTTCAACAGCATACCATCGGGCTTATTCATCACTTCAAGTGTAATTTCGTATTCACTCTGCTGCTGAATTTCATCCATCAATGTGAAACCATGCTCTTCTCTTAAAAGCGGGTCGAGTACATCTTGATATACGAAAGAAGTCTGAAATAGTGGTGACAGAGCAGAGTCGTAACCAAGGTTTAATTTTCTAACTAATAATGGAAAGGGATAGCTGCATGCCATCCCGTCAATGACGTCGTTTTTGAGCTTGTCCAAATAGCTTTCAAATGAAGTTTCCATGCTAATTTTGCTGCGCACAGGCATCATATTTATGCAAAATCCAATTAACTTCTCAAAACGCTTCTCGTTGCGCTGGTTAACAGGCATACCGACCATAATGTCATTCTGACCTGAATATCTGTGCAATAACACATTAAACGCCGCGAGAATGACAGTCCAAACGTATACTCCCTGTTTGGCTGCAAAACTTTTTAGGCGCTCCCCTTGAACTATGTCAATATGCTGACTCCATATATCACCTGTTGTAGACTTTACAGAGGGACGAGCCTTATCCAGTGGTAAGTTTAGTCGTGGCAAAGGCTGTTTCAGCTTATCTTCCCAATATGCCAGATAGGCACTGCCGTTCATATTTATCAGCGCTTGCTCTCTTTCAACATAATCAGCATAAGTTGATTCTAATGTCTTAACTTCTGGTTCACGCCCATTCATGTAGGTTTCATAAGCTTCAAACAACATTTGAAGCAGAACCGGTACAGAACCTCCATCAATAATAATGTGGTGTATCGTGATCAGGACGATGCTTTCGCTACCAGAGTTTTTAAACACGGACACTCGGAAAAGGGGACCCTTTTCCAAGTCAAAAGGCATTTGCATCCGGTTCTGAATATGTGCGATTAAGTCAGTCTCTGACAGTGAATGGATGTCCTCTAGCGTCAAACTCAGAGATCTATGCTTTGAATCAACCTGATAAGGAGTAGCACCCTCCATTGTGAACACCGCATTCAAAATCGGATACTGTTCTAGGATAAAATGACATGCATTTGTAAAGCAGCTCAGATCCAAGTCAACGACCCGAAAACATAAAGGTATATGATAAGCTGACGATTCTTTATTTGATTTCTGAATAGCCCAAAGGCCTTTTTGACCTTCTGACAACGGTTGTTTCTTCCATTCGTTTTGCATCCTATGAAGAATTTTTTTGATTTCGGATTTACTTAGCTTACCGCCCTTATATTGGGCGATGAGCTCACTAACATTTCCAAGGTTCATTTAATTATTCCCCCCTTGATTAATCAATTAACTTCAACGCTACATCAATATCGATAGAACCTTTCTCCAGTTCGCTTAGTGCATTTAATAGTTTTCGATCAACGTTTTCCATATTTAGGTCATCACATTTATTATTTGTAAACATGGTGGGCGATGGCTTGGAAGAAGCTTTTGTTTTTTGTACAGCAATGAGATTATCCAATGCAGTCGGGTAGTGACTTTCTAAGAACGCCGACAATTCTGACACGGTTTTATAATGGAATAATCGACTAGGAAAAATAGTAGGATCTATCTTATCTGCAATTTCTAATGCCATACTTACAATCGCAGCTGAAGTCAATCCCATCGCAAAAAAACCGTCATCTTTTTTGATAGCTTCAACCGGTTTATTCATCACGTCAGCCACTAGTGTACGGCAAAATAATAATGCTTTTTCACTTCTGCTTAACGCGACATGGTTATCATGGTTATGTTCTATTCTGCCTGTATCGTCTGCGCGTATAAACGTTACGTGCATCGTGGATCTAGGTTCCAACTTAGAAAGATTTTTAGACTCCGGATGATTCTCCGTTGACCTGCTCGTAATCCAATATTTCTCTTTACTAAACGGGTATGTTGGCAAATGAGCACGCCCTGGAACTTCCTTGTACATGGTCTTCCAATCGATAGAATGGCCCTTACTCCATAGTTCCGCGACTTTTTTAAGCCTATCTTTATCCATCCGCATGGAAATCATTTGCTCCAATTCCTCGTCATTATTACATAATCCTTGATCTTCATACGTTTCATCGACTGATTCATACCAACTGTTCTCTATGTTCTGCTTCCCGTTTAGAAACTCATGGAAACGAGAACATAACTCCTCCAAACTCGTAATCAACGTAATAAAACGCTCCCGACAAGCAATCCGTCCTGTCTGCATTGTAAAGGCTAAAAGGGACAACGGGATATTCTTATTAGCCTCAATAAACCCAACTAGCTTGCGAATGTATTCGGTCAAAGTTTCTCGATTTTTAGCCGACACAGGAATTAGTACTCCCTGCGTTTCATCAACCAGACGGGCATCAACGTCAGGTGCTTCCTCCAAGATAATATGTGCATTAGATCCGGTTGCACCTATGGAATGTACGGCTGCCCTGCGCACATCCCCTTTTAATATCTTGTCGTCCGACCAATCCATAACCTGACTCGATAGATAAAAAGGGGATGATTCAAGATTCAAATAAGGATTTATTTCTTTGCTAGGCAAGGGATGCAAAATTTTCTTATGATGCAGTTGCAAGATTGCACTCGTCACTCCACTTATACCTGCTGCTGATTCAGCGTGGCCGATATTTGACTTAACCGATCCTAAAGCACAAAAACCGTTTTTCTGCGTATATTTTCGGTATGCCATTGTCATTGCATCTACTTCAATCGAATCTCCGATTAATGTACCTGTCGCATGTGCTTCCATATAACTTATTGTTTCTGGATCAATTCCCGACTTCTCTAAACAATCCGTGATGACAGATGCTTGAGCGACTGGACTTGGTACGTGCATGCCGCTTGATTTGCCTACATGATTTACAGCACTTGACTTGATAACGGCGTAGATTGAATCCTTATCCATCAATGCTTGGTCTAGCGGTTTAAGGATAACTACTCCGACACCTTCGGAGGATACATATCCATCACCCCCTGCTCCAAATGAATGGCAACGTCCATCACTAGAGTGCATATCCAGCATGCCATAGCTTTGATACTTGCTTGGATGTATCGACAAATTTACTCCACCTGCAATTGCAACCTGACTCTCACCTCTGTATATGCTTTCGAGCGCTAAATGAATAGCCGTTAAGGAAGACGTGCATACCGTATCAATTGCAATAGAAGGACCATGGAAATTGCAAAAATACGATACACGATTTGCGATTAATGAAGCATTGAACGATAAAGGAATATCCTTCGAATCACGCGACTCTTCACTTTGGAGCATCGCATAGTCCTGGTGCATAGCACCTACAAACACTCCCACCATTCGTCGGTTATGCTCCCCAATGGAGGCAACAAGGTTATCCGGTGTATATCCAGCATTTTCGATCCCCTCCCAACATACTTCTAGGAAGTGTCTTTCTTGGGGATCCATCTGCGTTGCTTCTTCAGGTGTAATGCCAAAAAAACCTGCATCAAAACACTCCACATCGCTAATAAACCCACCCCATTTGGACATAGGCTTTCCGGAGGGAGATGTTATCCCGTCAAAATAATTGTTATCCCATCGTGTGTGTGGAATTTCTGTAATACAATCAACACCATTGCATAAATTTTCCCAGAATTCTTCGAGATTTGTCGATTTAGGAAAACGACCAGCCATCCCTATAACCGCGACATCTTTTATCCCCAACGAATTCACCGAAGTAGATGAGCATTTTATTTCACTTATGTCTACCGTCATGGAAGTTTTAGGCTCATTTGAAATAAGAGATTCAACTTCAGTAATACTTTTAGTACTTTCCATCGTTTGCAATGCGCTTTCTTTGTTTAGTAGCCTATCTATTTCAGCAGGGTATTGACGCCATAAATATCCGCTTAGCATTGATATTGTTGAGTGCTCGAAAAAAATCGTTGGCGACAGTTTTACACCGATCGCTAAACTGAGGTTTTTCACTGCTTGCAACAACATAATCGAATCCAAACCAAGCTCATAGTATCCTTTATGTTCGCCTACTTCTTTTTCATTGACACCCACGTATGACGCAATCATAGATTTCAATAGTGCCTCTAGCGTTACATTTGGTACTTGGTTGTGCTGTGCAGGAAGAGATTTTGGTGTATTGTATTGCGTTTTCTTTAAAAAACGTTCATTCCGAACTGCTTTGATTTTCAAGTTCTTCAGTTCACCTATTTTGCGTCCGTCAGATGAGAAGTACTCCAATGTTATGGTTACCAAATCCTGAGTCACCGTTGTGCCAGAATGATTGATGCGCGTATAGCACTCTCTACCGAATGGTTCGCTCGCATTGAACGATTCGTAATATAACGGTAAATATAACTGATCATCAGCGAGCTTTCCTAATACCGCACGTGTGGCGCCAACTACGCTTGCATCTAACACAGCGGGATGAAACAGGTAGCGCTCATTAATATCTCTATCACTTTCGTTAATCGAAACATGAATCCAATTCTCGCTATCCCCTATCAGAACAGCCCCTTGTCCCTTCATGACTCCGGTATGCACCAAGCTGTTTTGAGTGTAATCCGAGTATATTTCACCTAAATTGACTATTTCCCTTGCAAGCACGGGAATCTGCGAAATGTCCACAACTTCAGTAAACGCAGAAGGCTCACTCCGATGCATTTCTGCCGAAACGTAAAGCACGGCTGCTTCTGTTCCATCCACCTTTGCCTGACCGGTTCCAGTAATTTGAATCACCCAACAGCCGTTCTCTTCCAATTTCGCATTTATATCTAATTTTACTGGGTGCGATTCGCTTACGATTAGAGGGCGATAAATAGTCAGATTCTTCAATTCTAGCAAGCCATATGGAAGATCAGCCTCCAAACACCACTGATAGAGCAAGTCTATCCAGGCAAGACCAGGCAACACGTTTTCTTCAAACACAACATGATTTTGTATGATCGGGTGATTGACGGACAATTTATCATTCCAAGATAAAGATTTCGTAAAGCCATGATCTAGAACGACGGTACCCTTAGCGAAAACCTCATCCTTGGTATGTAAAGGTGACAGGGTTTTGAGATCAAGGCGCTTCATCACCGGAAGAGATAGTGGACGACGGATAGGGCTATATTGACCGTCATCATGATGCCCTAGGATCACATGTGCGTTTGTACCTCCATCCGCAAAACAATTTATCGACGCGAATTTTAGTGCGTGAGCTATCTTTTTATTAGAAAGTTTAAAATTCGCCTCCTGCAAGGAGTAATGTTCCAATGGTTCTATCCCGGACAAAAATGGCACGAGTGATTGTTTTTTAAGCATCAATGCCACTTTAATAAAACTTGCGATACCCTTAGCACACAAAGGGTGTCCTATGTTCGGCTTTACTGAGCCCAGATATAGCGCATTTGATGTCTGTTCCCGATAGACGGATTCCACGGCCTTGATTTCCAGCAGATCTGTTACCTCTGAGCCAGAACCATTTACTTCCAAATATTCGATCTGATTCGGCGTGCAGCCGCTTTTTTGTAATGCAGTTTTCATAACTTCTTTTTGTGCATTTATATTTGGTGTGGCAGGCCCAACGG
The DNA here is from genome assembly GCF_010748895.1 of Brevibacillus sp. 7WMA2. Taxonomy (NCBI): domain Bacteria; kingdom Bacillati; phylum Bacillota; class Bacilli; order Caryophanales; family Paenibacillaceae; genus Brevibacillus; species Brevibacillus sp. 7WMA2. The sequence continues at coordinate 321,144 of NZ_CP048799.1, read as the reverse complement.
TTCTACCGTCATTATTAATCGCTATTCCTTTAACAACTGCGTATACGATATCTCCATCTCGTTTTGCCTGAGACAGTGTTTTTAATAGTACAACTCCGCAGCCCTCGCCTAGTACGACACCTGATGCTCGACGATCCAGGATGTGAAACTCTCCATTTTTCTGCAGCAAATTACGACGGGCGAACAGTTCGTGTGCATAAGAACTAGTCAAAAGAGTGACGCCACCCACCAATGCAGCATCAAGAGAACCGCCCTTCAAGGCATCAATTGCGACCTGCATGGCCACCAACGCTGAGGAACATGCAGTATCCAATACAACAGAAGGTCCCCTAAAATTAAAAAATTGCGAGATATTGGCTGCGAAATAGTTTTGTCCCATCACTCTGATTGGGTTACGAGCGTTCTCCATTGCTGACTTGTCTATTTCACCAATTGTCCTTGCTCCAATATAAACACCAATATTAGCGCCATTTATGTCCTGTTGACTGTATCCAGCATGATATACGGCTTTCAGACTCTCCTCTAACAATACGATAGCTTGAGGATCCATCACACTTGCATCATCTGCTGGGAGGTTAAAGAACTGAGGATCAATACTGTAGATATCATCTACCAATCCAGCATAGTAATTGCTCTTCATATTCCAGCGCGTCTCAGGTACTTGTTTAATCGCACAACGGCCTTCTGAAATGAGATCCCAGTATGCTTCTAGACTCTCAGCCTCAGGAAAACGGCACGCCATGCCCACAACAGCGATGTCCTCGCTCATCGAAGGGTATATCTCTTTTTCGCTCATACATTGAGGGGTTGGAGTCGGTGATTCTTCCATATATTTAATGTCCTTTGCTTCTAGAACGGTTGGCTCCTCCTGACCGTTCCATGTGTTATCCTCCTCATTACCGTAAGAACTCAACTGTTCGAGATACGTTTCTGAAAACCAAATAGCAAATGCATCTAGGGTTGAATACTCAAGTAAAATAGACGGGTCGATTCGAATATTTAAGGCTCGATTTATTTTTTGTAAAATTTGTGCCATCAAAATCGAATCGATGCCATAATCAGCGAACAATGTATCCTTGTCAAGTTGATTAGGATTTAACTTTAACTCGGATTCAAATATCGGCTGCAAAAACGATAATGCCCTTTCAATAGCACCAATACCTGCCTGTTGCCCAACCACTGCAGATTGCTTCTGTATTCCTTTACTTGGCTTATCTTTCGCATTGTAACGTGGGACATTATTCAACAAATGACCTGAGCTCCAATCACGGCCATTGACAACCACTGGCATTACAATTCGGGCATTTATTCCTCCCAGAATCTCATCCAGGATGCGTAAGCCTTCCGCATCTGTAATACTCTTGATTCCAGTGTTGAGATAAGCCTGACTTTTAATTTCCCCAAGGCCCGTTTCCTTCCAACTTGGCCATTGAATACTCACTATAGGAACCTTGGAAGAAGCGGTTGACTCCGAGAAATAATCCATAAAAGCATTTGCCATTGCATAGTCACTTTGTCCAGCACCCAAGCTAGGAATAGCGGATGCTACCGATGAAAACAGGAGAACAAACGCTATATGATCTGGATTGAGACAACGTAATAGGTTTTCAGTTCCCGTTACTTTAGGTGATAACACCCGCGCTATACTCTCCTGGTCCTTCCTGATGAACGCAGGATTAATAAAATCAGCTAAACCTGCTGCATGTATAACACCTGTAATTCGTCCCATAGAGGACTCTATAGCAGATATTTCAGACCGAACGGCATCAGCATCATTAAGCGGTACCGATAAGACCCTGACGGTAACACCTTGTTTTTCTATGCTTTCGATTGCCTTAATTTTTTCTTGTACCGAAGCACAAAACTGATCTAATTGTGACCACTTGCTTCTGTCGGGAATTTTCTCCTGCCCGGTTAAGACAAGCTGTTTAACTCCGTACTTCGTAACCATATGGCGGGCACACAGCATTCCCAATCCTCTTGTTCCGCCGGTCACCAGCAAAACGTGATCGTCGTTAAATGTAAGTGTTTTTGACTCTGTACGAATACGGTCGAGATCGAAGTCCACTAAAATGGACTCATAACGTACGTCATTGCGATAGCAAACTTCATTTATTTTTGTTTCCGTTTGGATTTCTCGCAAAATGACTTCGGCTTGCCGTGTCAGATCTTCATCCTTAGGATCAAGGTCAACATGACGACTGTTAAGAGAGGAATATTCGTTCTGCAACATTCTATACAGACCTGCCGATGCTGCACCAAACACATTGACATTATCATTCTGGAATGATTCAAGCCCTTTCGTAATATGGATGAGCTTTAGACCACTAACAGACCTGCTATTTTCTATCAATCGTTGCAGATAAGGAATTGACTCAAGAGATGTTTCGAATTCTTCGATCTCTGCTATATTAACCCAAACGTCACATTCCATCATTTGTTCTTGCCAGACGTTGCTTAACTGACCTTTTTGCAACAATATGGAATTGCCATATTGTTGAGCAATACATTCAGCCAATGCTCTTGTAGAGCTGTTATGGTAGATCAGCATGAGACCGTTGCTCTCATTAAAACTAATAGCTTCTGATTTTCTCCACGACTTCTGCACATACTTGACTTGACGTTCAAATGATGAGCTATTTATCCCCATACCTTGAAGCACTGTACGCGTATTGCTTTCGTTCTTAGTTATCCAATAGCGTTCCTTGGCGAAGGGATAGGTTGGCAGACTAATCCGTCTAGGCTTTCTGTCGCCATATAATAAATCCCAATCCATTTCTAAGCCTGTTGTCCATAATTCCGCTAACTTTTCAAGCTTTCCTTTCAGGATCCATTTGTGGAGTAATTCTTTTGAATCTTCATCCACTGCAAAAAACTTAATGATTTCTTTATTTTGTTTGACATTTCCTTGGTAGCAATGTTTATTCAAGTTTTTATTGTCTATAAAATCTTCTAGTTTTGTAATTAAGTCTTGGACATCTTTAACGATGAATAGCATCCGTTCTTCCATCGCTTGGCGTCCCACTTGTAATGTGTAGGCCAAATCTGCCAAATTGACTCCGCAGGGAGAAAGGGCGGATTCTTGACCATCCTTGCCTTCCTCATAGTGATTTAAGAGTTTCGCCGCTACAGAGACAATGGAACAAGGTTGATCCGGTTCCTTAATGTTGATCTCAACCTTACACTCCTTTTGAATCTCCTCCTCAATACGCATGAACTGAACGGCATCTACTCCATACTCATTCCAATCTTCTTCTAATTCAATGGCCTCTTCTTCTACATGAATAAGACTCGATAGAATTCTACGGATTCGTAACTCCAGATTTTCTCTACGTTTTGTTTGATCATTCGATGCTCCTTGTTCTGCGTTGCCGTCAGAAGATTGCTGCCTTTTGAGGAAAGTAAGCAGGTTCTCTGCATAGACATGCAGTCGTTCTTTATTTTTCGCAGAAAGAGGAATCATAAATAATGTAGACTTTGTCTGCTCGGCGCCTTGTGACACGTTTGCTTCAGTAGGAATATATTCCTCCAAAATAACATGAGCATTTGATCCAGTAGCTCCAAAGGAACTTAAAGCGGCACGACGAGGATAACGAACTTCCTGGTCATTCTCCATTATCACAGGTTGTTTCCAATCCTCGGTTAAGCGCTGAACATAGAATGGAGATTTCTCAAAATTAATATACGGATTTAATTCCTCTGAATGTAAGGAAGGAACTAGAGTTTTATGGTAGAGATTTAGTACCACCTTGTGAAGACCACTAATTCCCGCAGCGGACTCAGCATGCCCTATATTGGATTTAACGGAACCAATCGCGCAGTATTGCTTATCATGCGTATATTGACGGTAAGCTTTCTCTAACCCCTGCAACTCAATCGGATCCCCCAAAGATGTTCCTGTTCCATGTGCTTCTACATAACTAATTGTTCGCGGATGTATTCCGGTTTTTTCCAAACATGTCGCAATCATATCCGCCTGTGCAACAGGACTCGGTACCGTAATCCCACTAACTGTTCCCACATGATTGATACTACTGCCTTTAACCACCGTATAGATATGATCGCCATCTTGAATTGCCTTCGTTAACGGTTTTAACAGGACAGCACCAATGCCTTCGCCTGACACATATCCATCGCCACCCTTACCAAATGTACGACAATGTCCATCACTGGAATGTAAATCCATCATCCCATAAGATAAATATTTATGAGGATGCAAGGATAGATTGACACCACCAGCCAGAGCTACCTCACACTCACCATGCCTAATACTTTCTAAAGCCATATGTAAGGCTGTGAGAGAAGAAGAACAAACGGTGTCAACCGCCATGCTAGGGCCGTGGAAATCGCAAAAATAAGAAACCCTATTGGCAATTTGAGCATAGTTCAATGACAAAGGAAATACCTGTTCCGAAGATAACGCTTCGGCACCGATAAAGGCATAATCTTTATGCATGACACCAACGAATACGCCTACTTGTCTTCTTGTATTCTTCCCCTTTGTCCTAACCAATGTCTGGGGAGTATAGCCGGCATCTTCTATCGTTTCCCAACAAGTTTCCAAGAATAAACGCTCTTGTGGATCCATAATCTCTGCTTCTCTAGGCGATATTCGGAAAAATTGAGGATCGAAGCAATCCGGATCATCTAAGAATCCCCCCCACTTAGATATGTTTTTGTCTGAGGGCGACTGCAATCCATCAAATTGATGCCATTCCCAGCGAGATTTCGGAACTTCACTGACACAATCTTTACCCGCTTTTAGATTCAACCAGAATTCTTGGAGATTTTTTGCTCCAGGATAGCGTCCCGACATCCCGATTATCGCAATGTCTTCCTTTACTGAAGAATTTATAAGACTGGATTTTTCAGACGAATAATCCTCTGGTTCAAACTTAAAGTTCGACGTATTCTCAGCTGTGGAAGAGTCTCTAAGTATCGAACTGCTCTCTGGTATTTGTTCAATCTCTTGCGATTGATAATGTTCAGTGAGATAAGCTGCTAATTCAGCAATTGTTGTGTATTCAAATAACAAAGTCGGAGATAAGGAGTCTTCAATTTTGTGCTCAAGTGCAGTTACAACCTCCAACAATTTTTGCGAATTTAAACCCATCTCATAATAACCAGTCTGCGTATCGATTTGCTCTATCGGTTTTTTCAATTGCTCTGCTATCAATTGCCGTAAAAAAGATTCAAATTCAATCGATGAGACGCTTGACGTGATAGATTGAGCGACAGATGGAGGCACTGATGAAGCCACATCCTCTATCGACGGCAGTGCTGTTTTCTGGCGAGCAGGATCAATTAATCCAGCATCTCGAACCAATTTATTAATGAATTGCTTTAATTCTCCTACTTTTTTGCCGGTACTATCAAAAAATTCCATTGTCAGAGAAAGAAGTTCTTTTTTCTGTTGTACCGACGAATTTTGAATCCGCGTGTAGCAGTGTCTTTGCAAGAGAGAAGAAGCACGGAAGGATTCATAATAGAGCGGCAAAAATAATTGCGGTTCCCCGTCAACCAATGTGGGAAACAATTTAGATCCTACCGCACTGCCATCAATAAGCGTCGGGTGAAACAGGGAATCGCCTGCACTTGGCATAGCCTCGTGACCAAGGGAAATATCTACAATAGTTGCAGAATCTAAATCAAAAACCCTACCTTCTGCCTTAATAAATCCGGTATGAACCAATTCCTGACGCCTGCTTCGTGCATATAACTCCTCTAAACTGTATATCTTGTTCGCTGATTTTTGAATGGTTTCTACATCAAGTGTTTCATCAAATACAGCCGGTTCTATTTGATGCATTTCTGCCGTGACGTATAGTTTTTTATCTGCAACTAAACTTCCGTTGTGTTCTTCTTGCCCTTCCACACGAAGCTGCCATTGGCCATCGCTCCTTTCAGAGCACTGAATACTAAGCACAACATTATAATCTTCTCCCACAGTTAACGGGTTATAGATGGTTAATTTGCGAAGTTCAAGGTTATAGTACTTATACCCATTCTGCGCAAATATTTGATATAACAAATCAATATAGGCCAGTCCCGGCAACAATGACTGACCATAAACTTTATGATGCTGTAAAACAGGATCATTGATGTCTAATGTCTTCTTAACTACTACTACTTTGCTCTCATTTACCGGTATTAAAGATTGCGTTTTTTCAGTTAAAGGGACAATCTCACATCTATCTAATTTTGGAGGAGCTATCGGATGTCGCTTTATTACGCGCGAAGATAGGTCATCCCAAGCTTCCAAAATAACATGGGCGTTAGTGCCACCATCGGCAAAACAGTTTATTGCTGCAATCAAAGAAGGATTTGTCCACTCCCTACTATTTCGACAAAAATAAAACGGTGATGATTCTATGTCAAAATACTTTGGCGGCTGCTCTCCAGACAAAAAGGGAACAAATTTTCGATGCTGAAGCATGAGAACCACTTTAAGCAAGCTTGCAATGCCTTCCGCACATAACGGATGCCCGATATTAGGTTTAATCGATCCTAATCCCAAAGGAGCAATAGTATGAGATCGGTAAGTAGATTGGATTGCCTTAAGTTCGAGCAAGTCAGTCACCTGAGAACCTGAGGCATTCGCTTCAATATAGCTAATCTCTTCTGCTTTTTTGGCACTTTTGGTTAGTGCAGTTTGCATAACCTCTTTAAGCGCCTGCAAATTAGGGGTTGCCGGTCCCGCAGTTCGTCCATCGTTATTAATTGCAGAAGCTTTAATGACGGCATAAATTTGGTCCCCGTCCTCCACTGCTTGCTTCACTGTTTTTAACAAAACCATACCTACGCCTTCTCCTAACACATTTCCATTGGCGCGCTGGTCAAAAGCATGGAACGATGACTCAGGATTCAATATCCCCCGCTGTTGCAATATCCGATGGGTTTCATCCGTATTTAACACATTAACTCCACCGACGAGAGCGGATTCAACCTCTCCGCTGCTCAAGGCTTGCATTGCCATATGCATCACAACTAATGCAGAAGAGCAAGCCGTATCCAACACAAGACTTGGTCCTCGAAGATCAAAGAATTGTGAAATATTAGCTGCTAAATAGTTTTGGCCGAAAGCTAGTATAGGATTCTGAGCTTGACGAATACTGAGTTCTTCTGGTTTGTGTTGACTTCGTGCCCCAAGATAAACCCCTACCGACCTTCCTTTCATTTCTTGATGGGTATACCCTGCGTGATACCATAGCTTGAGACTTTCCTCGAGCAACAATAAAGCCTGTGGATCCATCGCCTTGACATCTTCTTCTGAGAGCAGGAAAAATTTCGGATCAAAACATCTGATGTTATCGAGCATTCCTGCGTAAAATCCGCTCAAATACCCCCAACGTTCTTGAGGCACCGCACGAACCATTGATTTGCCTTCCGACAACATATTCCAGTACTCTTCAATATTGTGTGCACCCGGGAAACGGCAGGAAAGTCCAATTATAGCAACATCTAATAGATTTCCCTTCGTTATGTCAGCTCTTCTTTGTGATTCTTTTTCCAATGATAGACTCTCTGTGTTACGGTCGGATAGAACAGACAACGAATCTTGCACATTAGGAAGCACTGTCGATAATACAGTTGGATATGTTTCAATAAGCCATGCCGAAAGCAGCTCGATGGTTGAAAATTCGTATAAAAGAGATGGATCTAAATCGGCTTTAATATATTGATTTATTGATCGCAATATTTGAGCCAGAAAAATAGAGTCCACTCCAAATTCTTGAAATGGCGTTTCTGTCTCCAATTTCGAAGGATCCATCTTTAATTCTTTAGAAAACAACGAAATTAGCCATGTTCGAGTCGCACCCATAAGAGTATCTGATTGTGATGCAGAATTAGTGTCAACCGTCTTCAGGCGTTGTGTCCTAGCAATCAGCGAATTGGCTTCCTGACTTCTTCGTAGCATTAACTGATGCGGCTTCCATAGATTTGGCTCAACCACAGCTGGCAAAACCACGGGGCCCATCTTTTTTGAGAGGATGTAATCTAAAAGTTTTAGCCCTTCTGCATTCGTATGACTCAACAAACCAGTTTGTTGATAAGCCTTGTTTTTGACTTCACCCATTCCGGTCTCTTTCCAGTTTGGCCATTGAATACTGACGATTGGACAAGTATGATAATTCGCTTCTGCAAAGTAATCCATGTAGGCGTTAGCTGCAGCATAATCACTTTGTCCGGAAGCCAAAGTTGGTATAATTGCCGATACCGAAGAGAACAGGACAAAATACTGCAAAGGCTCATTTCTTACGCATTGATAAAGGATATCAAGACCTCTAACCTTAGGATCTGCAACACGCTGGATGCTATCGATAGACTTGCGGATAAAAGCAGGATTGTCTGTGTTGTCGATACCAGCACAATGAATGACCCCACCGATAGGCCCTAATGTCCTTTTTATCTCTTGCAGACTCTGTTGTACAGCATGTTCATCCGTCAATGAAACTGATAAAACTCGAACCTGAACACCCTGTGCTTCCAGCGCTTGTACATTTCTAATTTTTTGCACAATGGGATGGTTTTGTCGTATATATAAATCCCACTGATCTCTAGGAGGAATAGTCTCTCTTCCTGTGAGCACTACGCGTTTAACTCCATAGTTTGTTACAAAATGTTGGGCACATAAATATCCAAGCCCGCGTGTCCCACCGGTAATCCATAGCACATGTTCTTCAGGGAACGCTATTTTTTGTCCCTCTTGCTCTGCCACTTGATATTCCTGCAAATAGGCTCGATAACGTTTTCCATTTCGATAACAAACCTCAGCATCTTCGCTATCTATCAAAAATTCGGAAACAATCTGTTTGGCGAGCTCGTGATCATCGCTGGTTCGTTCTACATCCATATGACGCGACTGTAGATGTCCATATTCACTCTGTAACATACGATACAATCCGGCACGGGAAGCCCCGGACAAATTGACAGATGAATGAAAATAAGACTCCAATCCTTTAGTCACGCACAACATTAAACTCTGATTATGGCCATATTCAATCCACTGCTGAACCCATGGAATCCAATCCAATGACTCATTTTTATCAAATCCACAGCCAACCAAATCGATAATGCCATCACACTCTAGCCATTCTTTTCCTGAAAGCGGAGGTTGAGATAACAGATCATCGAAGTTTACGACTATGCTACCAGAGAAATACTGGGCAAGACAATTGGCCAACTCCTCTGTATCCTCTGTTTTCAAAATGACAATCGACCGCTCCACGACTTTAGCCGAATGACACTCACTAGGTTCCCATTGTTTTTTCAAAAGACACATAGCACGTGGTACTACGTATTTTTCGTCAAAAGACTCTTCTATTTCTTTCGTTGATGGGCTGCTTTTCGTTGGGTTGGTAACCACTAATTCAGGCACCCAATAATGCTCTTTGGCAAAAGGATAGGTTGGAAGACTGATTCGCGATATGTTGTCAGCAACAAAAATATTTTTCCAGTCTAGCTCATATCCCTTCACAAACAATTCAGCCAAAGTCCTTAGTTTATTGCTGTATTCGGCTACACTCCATTCTATGCCTTCTGATAGTTCTTTCAGAATCATATGTCCTACCTGTTCAAACAGAGGCTCAGTCTGATCTCTTTTTTGGAACCGGTTTTCCTTAAAATATCCGTCAACATGACCATGAAGAAGAATTTCCTTGAGTTTTTCTTGCAGATCCCGAACATCTTTGATCACAAAAGCAGATCTGAACTCAAGATGTTTCCTACCCAAAAGCAAGGTTGCACTAATATCAGTAAGATCGTGCTGTTTTCCTTCCTGCTCCAGCCAAAGTGCCAAATCCCTCTCTCTTTGTTGAAGCGCTTCTTCTGATTTGGCTGACAAAGCAATGATATAACTGGATAATTTTCTGTTACCTTGTCGATTGACGATTGGAGCTTCTTCAAGCACTACATGTGCATTGGCACCGCCGGATCCAAAGCTACTCACTCCTGCACGTCGTATTGTTTGACCATTTGAAAGTGTCCATGGCCTATTTTTATTTACCATGTAAAAAGGAGTGTTCGAAAAATCGATATGTGGATTCAATTCCTTGAAATGCAAAGAAGCAGGAAGCGCTTGATGCCTCATGCTTAGAATTACCTTTAAAAGACCTGCTAAACCTGCAGCGGCTTCTAAATGTCCAATATTCGTTTTAACCGAGCCTAAGCCACAGTAAGGCTGCGAATAATGTTCCTCTTTCGTCTTAGAAAGCTGGGCAAAAGCCTCTTTTAGTCCACTAAATTCGATCGGATCTCCTAATGAAGTCCCCGTACCATGAAGCTCAATATATCCTACAGTTTCTGGTTCGATTTTAGCAGTTTTTAAGGCTTCGCTTACTAAATCAGCCTGTTTTTCTGGGTTCGGCACAGTCAGCCCGCCCGCCTGACCTCCGTGATTTATTACCGTACCTTTTATGACGGCATAGATTGAGTCTTGATCACGAATGGCCTGTTCTACAGGTTTTAAAAGGATCATAACCGCCCCTTCACCGCGTACATAACCATTAGCCTCTTTGTCAAAGGTTTTACATTTTCCGTCTTTCGACAACATTCCTGCTTTATAATAAGCGATTGTGTTGGATGGATAACACATGATGTGTATTCCGCCAACTAAAGCTTGTTCGCACTCTCCTTGGTTCAAGGATTTAATAGCCTCATGAACAGCTACCAAAGAGCTCGAACAAGCTGTGTCAATTTGAATACTTGGACCATTAAAATCATAGAAATAAGAAATTCTATTAGCCAAAGCAGCCATAGAAACCCCTATACCGAAATGAGCTTCTACCTCCTGAATATTTTTATCAAGAAGTCTATTGTAATCAGAGCCACTGGCACCAATAAAAACACCTGTCTTGCTGCCTGATAAGACTTTTGCATTATATCCGGCATCCTCCAGACATCCCCAGCTCATTTCTAATAAAATTCGCTGTTGGGGGTCCATAATTTCCGCTTCTTTTGGAGATATACGGAAAAAGGAGGCGTCAAAATGAGCGATATCATCTAAAAAGCCACCCGTATCGATTCCCTTATGCTGATTACTAGGATCAATATCAGGCGGCCAATTCCATCTTTTAGGAGGCATCTTACCTATGGCATCGTTGCCGTTTATTAATAGCTCCCAAAATTGATGCTTGTTCACGATACCGCTTGGAAGTCGACAAGCTACACCTACGATAGCGATCCCATTTTGCTGAATTGCTGAATCATGTACGATAACTTCCGGTTCATCCAAGTCGTTGTAATTATTTCGAACGCTTTGTTCCGGAATAATAGTTTCTTGAGTTTTCGTAGTCCTTTCCAATGCTACATCATCAACATGCTCTTGTAAGTACGTAATAATTCGTTCAGCTGTATTATGCTTAAAGAAAAAAGTAGGCTTGAGTGGGAGTTGATATTTATAACTGATTTGTTCGTTAAGTTCCAGCAAATCAGCGGAATCCAATCCCATTTCCATCAATGGCCGTTCTAATGAGAATCCATCCTCTTTTGTACTCCCAAGAATGAATGTAATTGTGTTCTCTATAAAATGTTTAATCGAATTCAATTTTTCCGTATCGTCTACCTTGGCGATCTTTTTGGAATTTTTGCTGTTCAATTGAATATCGGAACGTTTTCGATTAAAAATGTCGTATTCTAACAAAACTCCATATCCATTGTTCTTTTTATCATGAGGACGATAATTAGGAACGGGCTCCAAAATTTTCGCTCCATGCACTTCATGAAATCGCAACGTAGTATCAACTAATCTTCCCTGTACATTACGAATTGTAATATATTCCTGAATGTCTGTTGAAGTAGAATTATGGAACTCTTTACATCTTGTAATGCCTACTACCGACTGGATACCATTCATCAGACTGCATCGCTGCAGCATAAACTCTAGTAATTGATCGCCCAAATTTCGATGCTGCATCTCCGGAAGAATATTTACGCCCAGTAATTGAATGATACTTCCTTCTCTGCTGTGCAGGCTTTCTACCGTCTCAATAGAGTGGTCTTTTAAATCATCCTTGTTCGCAATTCGCTGCGAATAAACAGCTCCTACAACTTGATTATCCAATTCGAGTACCAATTGTCCTTCAGGATACTTTTTCAATCTTTCTTTAAGAACAGCTAAAGGAGCTTGCAAGCCAGGTTCCCAAGATTGGTTTTCTATTAATTGTAAAGCTGGCAAATCTGCTTCTCGCGCAAAGCGTACTCTATATTCTCTTGGCGTAAAATGATTTAGAGTAATCCGTCCAAACGGCAGTGTCTTTGGATACTTTTTACAAGTATTCTTATTAGGAAATAACCCGATTTCCGCTGCTGCCATTAAAAATTTATCCGCCTCGACCAGTTGCTGTTGTGAAAATCTATGATACGCATCAAAATGTAGATTTTCACACTTATCTATAAAGTCATTGACTGTTTTGGGTTCTAAACAATGTACTTCAAGCACAATTAAGCCATGCTTGCCAATAATGAATGACCATCGTTCCAGATGTTCTACTAGGCTTTGCATAACAGAGGTTGCTGGTATACTTTTTCCTGCTCTGTCAACATAGACAGCTTCAGACGGAATTTTGGATCGTGCTTCAGCTGCAGAAATATTGGATGGTGGAATATAAGGCCGGTCATGATCGAGAAAAGAACGAACATGTAAAATATTTTCTACATCATGAATGCCTCTATTTTTTATATCCACGATCATCTGCTCTGGATCATTAATATCGCCTTTTAAAACGACATGATCTATATTTATAAGGGTTTTAGCAGTTTCTTTCAATGCTTTCTCATTGAAATCTATACCTATTAGCTTAATCGGATGCTCATCAAGAGCCTTGCCCCTTAGCGATTTATTCTTGATAATGGCATATATTTTTTCAAGTAGTTTTCCATCACCGCACCCCATATCCGCAACATATCTAGGCTGTTCGTCAATAGGTTCACGATTAAATATAGATAGGATGATTTCTTCCATATCAGAAAAATATTTTTCATGTTGAAATCCACTTCCAATTACATTTAACGTACGGTCTACATGCAGTTCGTGATCCAACAAATCCCGTTCAAAGACAGACTTACAATCTCCGAATATTAATTCGGACATCTTTGAAAGCATTGGTCTATAGGAAGCGACCGTTGCTGTAATAAAAATTCGATCCATAATAAATCGGCCGATGTCTGTAAATCTATCTACTCCCTGTTGTTGGGTCAGCCAACCTTGATTGATAAAAAACGCTATAATTTCTTCGCGTACCGCAGGGCTAAGCTTTGATAACAATGGTACTTCCGGATTATCCGAATTACCCAATTGTTCATATTCTTTCAAAGTAAGAAGCAGCGGAATAATCAACATACCATCAAGAAATTGCGAGTACATAGGATTGTCTATATTCCAACTCTTCCCGGATAATTTCATCCATTTTTTGAGACTATGCTTTTTCTTTGCTTGATTTACGTAATCCTGCATAGGAAATGACATTAAGTCCATAATATCTTGCGGGATTTTCTGATGAATCTCCGCTTCAGCAGTTAATACATATTCATCGCTACTGTTTTTAGAAACCCAGTTTAAGGATTCCAAAGTATGCAATGCTATTCGAAGATGCCCGCTATTTGCCTGCAAACGGTGAACAAGGGTGGTAAAAGGAACCGGATTATTTGTATCTAAAATCTCAAAAAGGCCTTGTTTTTTGCAGGCAATAATAACAGGGATGGTGACATAACCATGTGCATAATTGTTTAAAATCGTTAACATGTTTTCACCCCAGAAAATAATCTATATGATCATATCGTAACCCAGTGCTCTGGACGAGAGAGTGACGAAGGTAATTTTGTCCTACTATCCCCTTTTGCTGAGCTGATTTGAGACTGAGTAAGAAAGATACTTTTGGATAGATCAGCTCCACTTAGATCAGCATCCCGGAAATCAGCCCCGATAAGATCAGCTCCACTAAGATCGGTTCCTCTCAGGTCAGCAGCGATCAGGTAAGCTCCTCTTAAGTCAGCCCCTCTAAGGTCCGTTTTTCTCAGATCAGCGGCAATAAGGTCGGCACCACGACCAATGTTTTTCTTACGTCCTGAACGAGCCTTTTGCTCCGGCCGATGCTTTTTCTTGATGCGCGCCTGAGCTCGCACAAGTTCACTTGTTTTTAGCAGTAATGTATTTACAATAGCTCGGTGCTCTGCCACGTCCAGCTTCATGAGCTCGTCCGGGCTAAGATAAGTAAGTTTTTCCGTTTTTTCAAGCACGGAACGGAGCTCATCATGGATAGGCAAAGCAGCTTGTAACATCAAAGCTTCTGTCAGATACCAGAGTAATTCATGAATTTGCAGCATGATTAAGAACACTTTAAACATCGGCTTAGCAGATTCAGGAGCTTGCTGCCAGTCTTGGCCACCAAAGCTGACCTGAGAAACTTTTTGCCCTGCGCCAAAGCAGTCAAAAGCTATACAACCTTTAAGACCTCGTTTACTGAGGCTTTCGTGAATACCACATCGAAAATCTTTTTGCAGCTTGATGCAGGGTGTACCTGCATCTTTATTAATGGGGAAACCATCCGAAGCTGAAAAGCATAATGCGACACAGCACAATCCGAAACAGCTTTCGCAGTCAGCACGCAAATGATCGCCTCTCTTGCTCGTAATAGTATCATCATTTAGATATTTCATCGTCTTTCTCCTCGCAAACTATGTTTAATACCAAAATCATTATTTTATCAGCTATTGCCAACGCTACTCGCTATATTTGATTCCCTAATTTAGGGTTACTTTTCGAAACAAGTTGTGCCACACTTGCATTCGGGTTTTGTAGCGCCGTCTTAAGAATAATCTGATACCTCTCCATCATAGATTCAATGGTTATTTCACTGAAGAGGTCAGCGTTATATTCAAGATAACCCTGTATGAGCGTAGACGTCTCATATAATACTAAACTCAGGTCAAAGTTGGTAGCATCTTTACTAAGTTCTACAGGAACTAATTTCAGGCCAGATGATATTTGTTCAGCATCAGGTAATCGTATCAAGTTGAACATCACATTAAACAAGGACGAGTTAGCGGTTCCTCCTAACATCTCCACTACCTTTGAGAATGGAAGATCCTTATTCGCGAATGCCTCTATGGCCACTTTCTTCGTTCGGGAAATTAGGTCGGTATACCGCATGTCTTTGGTAAAAGAGAGCCGCATTGCAACAACATTGACAAAGTACCCAATGACATGATCAAGCTCCGTTGTCGAACGTTTAGAAACGGGCGACAATACACAAATATCCTGTTGTTCTGTGTATCCGCTCAAGAGCACTGAATAGGCAGACAAGAGTACCATATATAACGTAACTCCATGAACCTGACAGAAGCTTTGTAGTTCAGTCACAAGCTCAGAAGACAGAGTTATTTCCATTTTCGCGGCTTTCGAGCCAGTAAAGTCAGTCCGAGCATAATCGGAATTTATTTGCAATTCCCCATGATAATTAGCGAATGTTTTACGCCAGTAATTTACCTGCGCATCAAGACGGGCTTTGGAAACAGTGGTCTGTTGCCATAAGGCAAAGTCGCTGTATTGTACCATCGGCAACGGTAAGTCAGCAGAACGAGATTCACAGTAATTCTGATAGAGTACTTCAAGTTCTTTCATCATCACACCTGTAGACCAACCGTCAAACAATCCCCAAGGACGTGAAATAATTAGAAAAGATTCATCATCTGAACGTTTAACAAAGTGGAACCGGAACAAATACGGCTCATATCGGTGGAAGGTTCGAGATTTTTCCTCTAAGCACAATTCAAAAAACTGAGATTCGGATTCAATTGTACTGATTAGTGGTCTGAACACTGAAGGGGAATTTACGACCTGTCTCACTTCCCCATCCACGTCAATAAAGCTAGTTCGAAGCATCTCATGCCTCTGCACAACTTCCTTGACACTTTTAACGAGAGCCTCTATATTAACCTTCCCTATCAAGCGAAATGCTGAAAGTACATTTTCGTTACTAGGCACATAACTGTCACCAAAGCGTAGGAACCATAACTCATCCTGCTCAAGAGATAAAGGTACCCCCTCTTCCGTCCGTGTTCTTGCAACGATAGGTAGATTATCCGTGGAATCCTCCTGTGACTGTATTGCACTGGCAAGCAATTCCACAGTCGCATTTTCAAATATGGCTTTGAAAGGAAGATCCTTTCCTAACAATTGTTTTACCCGACTAACAAGACGGACAACGATTAGCGAGTGTCCCCCTAAATCGAAAAAATTGTCAAAAACGCCAACTTTGTCTACACCCAACAATTCCTGAAACAGTTTACCTATTACTTTCTCTGTCTCAGTACGCGGCTCCAAATAATTTGCTTTTACGTAATCCGAATCATCCGGTTTAGGTAACGACGACTTATCAACCTTGCCGTTAGGTGTCAAAGGTAAGGTTTCGAGCAAGATATAAGTGCTAGGTATCATATAGTCGGGCAACAAACCGGACAAATGGTTTTTGAAAACCTTCGATAAAGATTGTCCTAACAATGAAATCTGCGGATAGTTGGTAAGTCGTGTAGTGACATAAGAGCTTCGGGCCTGAACCTGCGGCATATTGCCTTTTGCAAAAATAATATCCAAATGAGCCGTATTCTCCTGAGACCAAGTCGCTTCACAACGATAGCCATGACTTTCTGCAAAGCGAATCATATCTGCAAGTTGCTCCACTTGCTCAAGAGCACGCTCCGACAAGCGCCCCTTTTGATTTATAGGCGTCACCATCCCTGTTACGACAGAGTGCAATACGTTGTCAGCGATCAATACATCCTCCTGTACACGTCCGTTAACAAACCCGTGAATACCAAGAGCATCGTGGGCGTTTGATTCGAGCATACGAAACACGTTCTCAACATTGCTAAACGGATACCATTCAATCGGAGCATTCTCGCATCCACCACTGTCCGCTTCCGCTCGAGTGGTAAGAACAACATCGTACCGGTAACTAAGCATTTCATTATCACCGATACCTTTTTTTACGAGTATGTCTACACGCTCGATTTCGGGAATCAGTTCTGTCAAGGAAGTAAAGAATGAAGGACTGACCAATAACTCTGTCTCTTGCTGTGCCCGCCTGTGAATTCTGCTTGTCAACACGTCATATTTTATTGGAGAATTAGCCTGGCAACGTTCGATAGCAATGAGATGTGCATCAAAAAGATCCAGGTTTCTCACATCGCCGATAAAGATTTTCCCGCCCGGTACCATGCACCGAATGATATCAGATAGCATTTGCGCAAGATAGAGTCTATTCGGGAAATACTGGATTACCGAATTCACCACAACCGTATCGAAACAGCCTTGGGCAAACTGCTCTAAATTCAATGCATCGCTTCTAGTCAAGCTGACATGTTTCCACGACTTGCGATCAAGCTGTTTTTGAATTCCTCTCAGGGCTGACTCAGATATATCAATAGCCTGAACAAAATCACATACCGGGGCATAGCGATATAACAATAGCCCGGTGCCGCAACCTATCTCCAGCAGCTTTTTAGGATGTAAATCTCTTATTCTGTCAACCGTACCGGAAACCCACTCTTCCATTTGCTCCTGTGAAATCGGCTCACCTGTATAGCTACTATTCCAGCCAATATAATTTTGCTCTGCAATGTCTTCCGCTTGGTCTACTGCTTCATATTGATCATCAAATACCGTTGTCCAACGCTTCAGGTTTTCATCGTTATGCGCCTGGGACAGCTCATCCAGACATCCAGCTGTAGGACAAATATGCGCCACCAGTCGAACGTCATTCTCACCTGCTGAGTACGTTGAAACGATAGCATTATTTACAGCGGGATGAGCTCCTAGAACGTTCTCGATCTCACCCAGCTCAATTCGAAACCCGCGCACTTTTACCTGACTATCGCACCGTCCTTTAAACTCTAGTTGTCCATCAGCGTTCCATCGTACCAAATCACCCGTACGATAAAGTCTCGCCGCTTCTTTATCGCTGAATGGATTTTTGACGAAGCGTTCACTTGTAAGCTCAGCATTGTTCAGATATCCTCGGGCAACGCCATCCCCGCCAACACACAACTCTCCAATGACTCCAATAGGTACAAGGCACAAGTTCTTATCAACGACATATGCCTGAGTCTGAGCAATTGGCGTTCCAATAGGAATAATGCCATCCAAAGGGATTTTCCTTGGTATCACATAACAAGTAGAAGCGATGGAGTTTTCCGTTGGTCCATAAGCATTGACGATCGTAATATTTTCAAGAGAATCATAGATGGACTTCACGTCACATGCAGAAAATGCTTCTCCCCCTACTCCAAGGTACGTTAGTCCTATCGGGCGTGTTTTTACAGCCTCTGCAAATGCCGGAAGAAACGCTGCAGACAGCGAAAGCATCGTAACACCTGCTTGATTAATACAATCGATGATTTGATTCATGTCTTTTGCTTCGCCCTGAAGAATGACCAGACGTCCTCCGTTCATGAGAGGTATCAATAATTCTTGACTACCAACATCAAACGAAATGGACATATGATGTAGCATTACTGTGTCAGGATCAGCCGGGAAATAATCTGGATTACGCACCAATCTTACTACGCCACGCTGCTCAACCATTACCCCTTTAGGCTTACCTGTCGATCCTGATGTATATATTACGTATGCAAGATTTTCGGGAGTAACGATGCGCTCTTCACTAATCAAACTAGTTTTAGAACGACCAGCAAGCATAGATTCCAAACTGTCAGCATCCATATAAATTAATAGTTGATCGATAACAGGAATAAGTTCTGCCAATTTCTTAGTCGTAATCAACAATCTAAACCCAGAATCACTTATGATATGGGTAATCCGTTCAGCAGGATAATCTGGATCGATTGGAACATAAGCGCCTCCAGCCTTGAGAATTCCCAAGATGGCGACTACCATCTCTATTGATCTTCTGAGACATAAACCGACTAGAACATCCGGTCCAACACCTTGCTCGCGCAAATAATCAGCAAGTTGATTAGCACGTGCATCTAATTGGCCGTATGTAACCATCTCATCCCCGAATTCCACTGCAATTTTGTTCGGCGTGGTCTTCGCATGCTGCTCGAATAACTCATGCAGACAGCTTTCCGATGGATATGGTTTTTCCGTCCGATTCCAGTCAATAAGCTGCATTGTACGTTCACCATCTGATATGATTTCGATATCCAGAACATGCGTGCCCGCTGTCTGACTATCATGTAGTGCCGTAACAATCCCCTTCAGAGCGAATTCCATATAGGAATATACCGCCTCGGTTGCTAGCGAACGATCAACCTGAACATTCAACGAGAATTCATTTCCCAGATCATCTATAGAAAGACCGACAGGATAATTGGTTCTATCCAAAGAATCAAGCCATTCTACCCCAAAATCATGGATATCACCGCTACCATGAGCAGACACATTTTCTTCAAAGTGGCGATAATTCAACATCGCTGTAAATAAAGGAGCATCATTACCTACACCACTGCAGCTCTGGGCAAGAATTAGTGATGTCTGTTCATATCGGATCAGCTCTTTTAGTTCCGCGTCTGTATCATGTACCATTTCGGCAACACTTTTACCGGATAGAGAGAGCCTGATCGGCAATGTATTGATAAAGTTCCCCACTATTCTTTCAACACCTGGTACACCTTGTAGTCGACCGGATAGTACGGTCCCGAACACAACATCCTCACGTCCACTGCACTTTGCGACTACCAACGCCCATGCAGCATGGAAGATGCTTGCAGGGCTTATTCCAAGCTCTTTTGCTCGTGAACGTATCTCGTCCGCAAGCAGAGCAGGAAGCGAACGTCTGAGACTTGCAATATCACTGCCATCACCATGTACATCGTATAGACCAAATGGCGATGTAGTCTCGGTTACATCACCCAGCTTTTTATGGAAAAATGCTTCAGCATTGTAGGCTTCGAGTTGATGCAGAGTATGGGCAACAAAGTCTCTGTAAGGTACAGCTCTCTCGAGTTGATTCGTTGTAGAAGAGAAATGCGCCAGCATTTCATGAATAATCAACTTTAATGAGGTTGCGTCTTCTATTAGATGATGCATATAAAATAGACCGTACCATACATCTGTTCCTGGTTCATTAGCAACCTTGAGCCGCAATAGAGGTGCATGTGTAATATCGATCACTTCAGGCTCATGCATCTTGTCGCGCATTTGTTGCTCTGCGTCAACTTCGGAAGTAAGAATAATCGTCTTTACAGGAAGCGCAACATACCTAAGGACCACCTGCACCGGTTTGGCCAGACCATTTACAATTATCCCAGTACGTAAAGCGTCATGGCGGTCGATCACATATTGCAATGCATCTATAAATTGATCCAATCTTTCTTTTGAATGAATGCGGAATAGTACAGGTATTACATAAGGATCCTTCTTTGGATCCATCAAATGATGGAACAAAATTCCCTCTTGTGACGGAACTAATGGGTAGATATCCTGAATATTACGCGCACCTCCGCGCACAGTAGAGACGATAACATCGATTTCCTCCTGACTAAGTTTAACAAGCGGCAACATATCAGGAGCTATGTGATCACAGCCGAAAGGAATCACATTTTCGGGCACATCATAGCCCATCGAAATATTGTTATTATCTAGAGATGCAGCAAGCACTTCCAATGTTGGCGCAGTAAATACTGTAAGGACATCGCAATACAATCCATGGGCTTGTAATCTAGCAATTAATTTTGTAATTAGCAGAGAATGACCACCCAGGGCAAAAAAATTATCATTTATACTAATTTTATCTTCGTCAAAACCTAAAAGTTCACTCCAAATACTACTTAAAATGATTTCAGTCTCTGTACGCGGTGCAGAATATGAACCGGAAGAAAAAACATCAATACTTGGTTGCGGCAGAGCTTTATGATCTACTTTACCATTTGATGTGACTGGCAATCTTTCGAGCTTAACATAAGCACTCGGTACCATATAGTCTGGCAGCATCGTTTTTAAAAAGCTGCTCAATTCATTAAAATGGCTTCCATCAAGCTCGTTACAACCATCGGTAAATACTAAATAAGCCACAAGCATCTTATTGCCAGGCGTATCTTCACGTGCAATCACACAGCAGGAATCCACCGTTGGATGTTCTAATAATCGTGACTCAATTTCACCTAACTCAATCCTAAAACCTCTTATTTTGACCTGATCGTCGGCTCGTCCCATAAACTCCAAGCTTCCATCTGGCAACCAACGCGCCAGATCTCCCGTATCATACAACCGTTCGCCATCTATAGGATTGAGGATAAAGCGTTGCGCCGTCAAATCTGGGCGCTTCAAATAACCTCTTGTAACCCCGGCACCGCCGACATACATACGCCCGGTAATCCCAACAGGAACTGGTAAAAACTGTTCGTTTAGTACATATAGAGCTAGATCAGATATTTTCTTACCTATGACACTTTTCTGATTTATATTTTGTTTACGCAATCGGTGATGCGTGACATGAACCGTTGTTTCCGTTATGCCGTACATGTTAATCAATTGAATGGATTCGTCCCCATGCCAATCAAACCAGGGTTTGAGAATGGCCGGTTTTAAGGCTTCTCCACCGAATATTACATATCTGAGTGAGAGATTCTCTCTTCTCACGGCATCGACTGAAATCAATTGCTCAAATACCGTTGGTGTTTGGTTAAGGACAGTGACCCGCTCCTTTACGAGCAGTGTATAAAAATCGTCCAGTGACTGCGCCGTTGCCTTGGAAACTAGAACAATTCTTCCACCATAGGCCAAGGCTCCCCACATTTCCCAAACAGAAAAGTCAAACGCAAACGAGTGAAACATTGTCCACACGTCGTCACGTGTAAAGCCAAACTCGGGTTGCGTAGCGTTAAACAAACGGGTAGCATTTCTGTGCTCTACCATAACACCTTTTGGCTTGCCTGTAGACCCTGATGTGTAGATTATGTAAGCTAGATGTTTAGGCTCAAGACTAATGGAAGATACCGGAATATCAGAGGTATCATACCCATTAAAATCATAATTGTCGAGACATACAACTAGCTTATCATTTATTGTTATCTGCGGAACCAATTCTGAATGAGTTAGCAACAACGCCGCACCAGAATCCTCCAAAATATAACGAACTCTCTCTGCAGGAGAAGCAGGGTCGATCGGTACGTATGCCCCACCAGCCTTCAAAATACCTAGAATAGCAACAACCATATCAATCGAACGCTCTAAACATAGTCCCACCAAATCATCAGGATTAACCCCCATAGTATGTAGACAGTGTGCGACCTGATTAGCCCGCTCATTTAATTGCCGATAAGTTAACTCTTCATCTTCAAATGTTAAGGCAATACGATCAGGCGATATTTTGCATTCTTTTTCAAACATTTCATGCAGGCATATGTCTGTTGCATACTTCGCAATCGGGTTCCATTCGACTAACAACTGATTTCGTTCTGCTTTGCTTAAATATTCATATTCCGATAGCCTTCGCTCAGGGTTCTTAATCACTTGGCTTAACAAATTCAGATAGTGATCAGCAAACCGTTTGATGGTCGATCGGTCAAAGAGATCACTATTATATTCAAAAAGTCCTTCTAGCCCTTTGGCTGTTTCTTGCAAGTCCAGTGTTAAATCATACTTTGCGATTTTAAAATCATAATCAACTTGGGATATAGCCAAATCAACCAATTTATCATTGTACTGCGCGACTGACTCTTGTAATACGAACATCACCTGGAACAGTGGAGAATAGCTCCTGCTGCGCTCCAAGTCCAATGCGTCTACAACCGATTCAAACGGAATATCTTTGTGACTGAAAGCATCAAGCGCCGTCATTTTGACTCGCCCCAGAAGCTCTGCAAACGTTGGATCACCAGACAAATCGCTTCTAATCACGAGTGTATTCACAAATAAACCAATTAGATTTTCAAGCTCAGATCGATCTCGGTTTGCGATTGGTGTACCGATAGTCAGGTCTGTTTGCTGGGTATAACTCCTTAACAAGATCATAAACCCTGAGAGTAGCGTCATATAGAGAGTAGCACCATGCTCGTCACTCAGTTTACGCAGGTCTTCCAGCAACTCAGGCGGGCAAAGAAATCCTTCACGAGAACCGTTATAAGTTTTGACCGCAGGCCTTGGACGATCTGTTGGTAACACCAACTGGGCATTAATATCCTTTAGTTGTTCCCGCCAGTAACCGAGTTGCTTTTCCTTCACATCTCCTGTCAACCAGTGTCGCTGCCACCGAGCAAAGTCGGAATACTGAATCTGAAGCGGCTTTAACTTTGAAGACTCCCCAGCACAATAGGAAGTATATAAACTCTTAACTTCATTAATAAAGACTGTTAAAGACCAACCATCAGATATACTGTGATGCATAGTGACCAAAAGTATATGTTCAATCTCCGACTTTTTGAGCAATGTTAACCGGACCAAACTCTCGGCACCAAGGTCAAATGGGGCCAGTGCTTCCTCTTCGCATAGACGGAGAAGATGTGCCTCCGAGTACACGTCCCCTTCTTGAATGACCAACGGACTTGGGCTATCTATACACTGATAGGGAACTCCTTCACGCTCAACGAAACGTGTTCTAAGCACACTATGTCTTGTCGTAATTTCCTGCAGTGCCCGAAACAATGCCTGCTTGTCCAGCCTACCGCTAAGCCTCCATGCCCGGGGAATGTTATAATAGCCACTGTTATCCTCAAGTTTCGCTAGAAACCAAAGTCTTTGCTGTGCGAATGAGAGCTGTATATCGTCGTCACTTTCCGTTGTACTTCTAGGTATAACGACATACGGCGAGATGTCGATGCCCTGCTTTTTAAGGAGAGCAATCAACGCTTGCTGCTTGTCAACAGATAACGAGTTTACTTTAGCGACTATACTTTGAAGATTATCGCTCATCTCTTATTCTCTCCCCTTTATAATCCCTACAAAATACTTCGTTTTATAAGACTGCCTATACGATTGACTCATTTCTTCTACTGGTGATTGTCTTCCCATGGAAAACGACCCGTTTCTACAAATTTATAAATCCGCTCAAGATTAGCCGAATCGGAAAACATTTCCTTGTTAGCGGACAACGCTATCAATTTCGATTGATAAAGCGACTGATGCAGCATGTTCATATAACGTTTATATGAAGAGATCCCGAATCGAGATAGTAATTTAAGACGACGCAAATGCTTGCCAAGCAACACTTCACTCTCCGTATGGTATGTATCAACAAGTCCCCAAGCATGAGCCTGCTGAACACCTACCGGCCAAGTCATCAAAGTCATATAATGAGCCTTTTGAACACCGATACGTCGAATTAAAAACGGCAGTACGCAAGCTGGAAACAGTCCGAATAATAATTCCGATAAACTAAATTGAGCCGTTAGATCAGCTAGTACAATATCACTGGCTGCAACGAACCCTATTCCACCGGCATTAACTCTTCCACGTACGTGGGAAATTGTTATATACGGTCCATTTGACAACCTTAACCACAGGTCATATATGGGTTCCGGATCCCCACCAGTAACACTTCTCTCTTCTATTTTTCGGTGGATGCTCTCGAAATCGGCCCCCAAGCAAAAAACTTCCGGTAATCCTTCCAGAACCACGACAGTTACTGCTGCTTCTTCACATAAATTCAAAACATGGTGAAATTCCTCAATCATTCGATCATTCATAGTATTATTTGCTTCAGGACGATAAAACTGGATGAAGCAAATCTTCTCTTTAATATGTACCTTGATCGTTTGGAAGCTCATCATAACCACTCATACTCTCTATGGTACTCATTGATTTCTTTTAAAACTAATCTTTGCTTTCCGAAACTTGATTTTAGTGCTTCTGGAAATAAATTTAAATCCAACTTAGCATTCCTAGTACCGAATTTGACCATGCCGCTTTCTCTTAATAGTTCCTCATATTCGTCCATAGATAGGTGATAACGCTCGTTCAACTGTTTTTCAATCTCAAAGCGACGCAAATGCTCCTGACCTTGAGAGGTTACAACCCCACTATAGAACTCCGAACAGCACCCTGACCCATAAGAAAAACAGCCAATTCTTTTGGCTGTATCAAAATCCCCATTATCAATCGTGCTGGCAAGTGATAAAAGCACAGAGGCTCCCATAATGTTACCGATACGCTGGCAATAATTCAGTCCTGGTAACACACGCTGTTCAAAGTCAGACTCTATCTCAGCAGACTTAGCTTTAAGGATTTTCCGCATCATTGAACGGTGCGCTCCTTTCACCATACCTCCGAAAGGAGTATGAAAGCTGAGATATTGGAATGTCTTTTGATAATCAACACCAACGACTCTTCTTTGATACTCTAAAAAAGTCTGTTCACAACAATCCAGATAAGACAATAGGGACAAATCCGCATTTCCTGCCTCGCTGTCAGGAACGGGACGGCATGTATCCATTACCTCATAACCATAATACCCATTAGCCCCCACATCTACTTGAAACATACTAGGATTTTCTCCAACGAGAATAGCAACAGCCCCCGCTCCGCCGGTTGGCTCTGCGTAAGACCATTCCTCTGACAAAATGTCCCCCCCAGCGATCAAGAAGCGTGAAATATCAGTTGCAACGACAAGAGCTTTTGCTCCAGGTGAGATTTGAGACAATACAAAATTAACCGCTAACTGTAGTCCGGCAGTTCCTGAATAGCAAGCTTGCTTAAGCTCAAATAAGCGACAATTCCGATTAAGTCCCAAGTAGTGATGAATATAAGTACTTATTGATTTACTAAAATCTATCCCTGATTCCGTACAGGTAACTACCAATTCAATCCGATTTTTCTCCTCCTCAGATAAAGAATTCACAATTGGTTTTGCTGCATTGACCCCCAAAGTGATCGGATCTTCATATGGCAATGCCACTGATTTTTCTTTCATTAACAGATTTTCAAATCTACCTATGTCCAATTTTCGATACTCTGCTAACTGCATGACATCCAGATATGCTGTCCCACCAAAAACATTCATCGCTTCTATTCCAACAGAAACCATTATGTTTATCTCCTTACCACTAATACAAATTTTGTAAACAAACTGCCGTATTGATACCACCAAACCCCATGCTTAAACTTAGTGCATGTTTAATCTTGTGTGAAATCGACTGCTCTCGTACCCAATTAAATGAAGGCTCTATCGGGTTTTCCAAATTTCTAGTGGGGTGAAGCCGAGACTCTTTCATCTGGAGCACTGTTGAAATAATTTCAACTGTACCCGCAGCACTTAGTCCGTGACCAGTAATAGATTTTGTTGCATTAATGTAAGCATGATCGAGTTGGCAATTTCTAATTGCCTTAAGTTCTATTTCATCCCCAACGATCGAACCTGTTCCATGCGGGTTTATATAATCAATATCTTTGGGTGTTAATCTTGCATTATTCAATGCCTTCTGTATCACGTAAACCTCTCCATCGTAAGAAGGGTTAGGATTGCGATTTCCATCCATTTGTACCGCCCAACCTGATACCTTTGCATACGGCTTGACCTTGCGGCTAAGAGCTGTGTTTTGTCGTTCTATGACGACTACTCCGCATGATTCTCCATAAATAAATCCATCCCTATTCTCATCAAAGGGACGACAAGCCTTTGCAGGATCTTCTACATAGCGCTCTGTCCCCATAGCACCTAACACACGGAATGCCTGACATTCCAGATAGGAAATATCACACAATGCCCCCATAGCAATACAAATATCAACCTGATCTAACAAAACGGCCTGGATAGCCTGAATAACAGCTAGTTGACCACTTGCAGAAGCCCCCCCAACCGTATAAGCTGGCCCCTGAATCCCAAACTGTTCTGTACATAACCCGCATAAGTCGCTATCCATAAAGGATATGCCATAAGTAGGGGGGATAAAAACAGAGCGATCTTTATAGGTTTCAAAGGTTTGCAACACATCTCTTTGTTGGATATTGGAACCTCCGATTACCAATCCGATACGTGCAGGCTCTGCTGCATCCAAATTGGCCTCCATCCATGCTTCATGAAGAGTGATCATCGCTACGTGACCTGAAAAAGAGGCTTTACGAAGTAACTTTTTAGAGAGTGCTTGCGGATAAGACAAAGATGCAATCTCAGCCCCGATAAATGAAGTCTCTTTTTGTCTACCTGGACGCTTCATAACTCCAAAGGCATGCTCTCCTCGTAGCAATGCAGAAGAAAAACCTTCTTTTCCTTGAGCAATCGTCGAAGTAACTCCGATGCCAGTAATGTACAACTCAGGCTGACTGTAATTTTTCATATAGAACCTCTGCTAATTCCCCGATGTTTTTCACACCAAAAAGCTCTACACGAGGAATATTTAAGTTCAATTCTTCCATTGCTTGAGCTACAATCTCAGCTCGATCCACCGAGTTTGCACCTAAATCTAATAACTGATCTTCCGATTTGAAATGATGATCCTCCAATTCCGGAAGTACCTCACAAATAATGCGCACAACTATCTCGAAAATCTCCTGCTTATTCATATTTACCCACTCCTAAAATAGTTTGATTTAGCAAAAATGAATGAATTTTATCATTGAGTAAGTCTGCAGTTGCTTTCATGATTTTGATACCGATCTTATCCACGTGCCGATTCCGCCAGTTATCTAATTCGGTACCTTTCATCCATTGATTAAAAGCTCCCAAAGCAGGTCCGCAGTGAATCTGATAATCTACTCTGGATTCTTCACTACCACTTAAAGCCAAGCGTGTACCGTATCCAAAGTACCATCTAAAGACCAAAGCCATTTTATGTTTCGGATTATGCTCAGCCTTCTCAATCTCTTGAGCTGGATAATAGGCCTTAATCTCCTGATACACCTCTGCGATACTTCGCTTAAAATATTTTTCCTGAATTTGCTTTAATGTTTGCTCATCTATTTCATCTAACGATTTATATCGTCGATATAATTCGTTCAATTTGTTGGCCCGCGATGGGAAAAATAACCCTTTTTTCAGCACCTGAACTTTACTGCCCATTTCAAAACTATCCCCTGCCGGAGCATAGTCCGTATCCTGAACATTCATTTGCAGCAATAAATCTTTTACCCTGTCGCTTGTTCCTGCCTCTACCGTACATTGATTAATCGAACCAGTAAGGATAAAGTCTGCACCTAACATAAACGCTGCCATCGCTGCTTCAGGAGTTCCAATTCCTCCTGCAGCACCAATTCGTACCCGCTTATGATATTTGTACTTTTCCATCATTTCGTTCCGCAACCGTGACATGGATGGAATTAGGGTATAAGCGACTCCGCCATCGGTATGACCAGCTGAATCGGCTTCAACGCATATATCATCAGCAACAGGAACTTCCCTTGATAATTCAGCTTCTTCCGGTGTAATTTGATTTTTTTTCAGCAGTTCTTGAAGAATATGCTCCGGAGCAGGGCTTAGAAAGGTTTCCGCAACTTCCGGTCGAGATACTTTTGCTATAATCTTATGTAAAGTGACCACATTCCCGTTGGAATCTCGTTTTAATCCTTTAGCGTGAAATCGAACGAGAGACGGTGTAACGGATAGAAAAGCCGATGCCTCTACATTTCTAACTTGCATACGTAGGAGAAGATCAATCATTTTATTTTCTCGTTCCGCATTCCTCAAATTATGCACCAAGTTAACACCGTAGGCTTGTCCATGAGCAATATGGCATTGAATATACCTGATACTATCTTCGGTCTGCTGTAAATCCAAACCCCCAGTACCAAAAAAACCCATCATTCCAGACTTCGCCATACATACAACCAATTCTTTTGAAGAAATTCCATGATACATTCCACCGGCAAGGTAAGCGTATTGCAGGCTATAATCTTCCTTAAACTCGGAGTCGCCTAAAGATTCGGCTGTTATCT
Source organism: Brevibacillus sp. 7WMA2 (assembly GCF_010748895.1). NCBI lineage: Bacteria > Bacillati > Bacillota > Bacilli > Caryophanales > Paenibacillaceae > Brevibacillus > Brevibacillus sp. 7WMA2. Next base: position 292,322 of record NZ_CP048799.1, on the reverse strand, counting down.
GATTGGAAAATGAGCACTCTAATGCAACTGAATTTGTCGATGACTGCGCTCTGGATTTAGAAGAGTTAAGCGTAACAACTGCTGGTGGCCTTTCTATTTCTTGTACCTGACTAAGCCAAGGATTTACTGGTTCATCATTGGATTCAACTTCCATCCCAACGGCCATTGGATTCATTTCACTCCATTCTTGCCTTTCTTGGTAGATATCAACTTTCAAGGGCTCTACTTCCCTTTTAATTTTTTCAACTAATTTACTCAAGACCGTTCCATGGCCAATTTCTAAAAAATCCGAAACCCCCATCCCCATAAGATACTGTATCGATTCCGTCCACCGCACCGGCTGAACTATTTGCTCAATTATATTGGTCTTGATTTCAGTCAATCGGTATGGTCTTGCAGTAACGTTGGAAATGACCGGGATCCCAAATGATTGAAAATTAAAATTTCCGATATACTCTGAAAATCTCTGTTTTGCTTCTAACATGTAACGTGAATGAAAGGCACCACTTACATTCAGCGGAATATACATGGTTGCCCCAGAAGATTCGAAAATACCCTGTGCTTTAGCAATATCCGATACAGGCCCAGAAATGATAATTTGCTTTAAACCATTCAAATTAGCAATATCAATAGATGACAAATCATTTGCGATCAGTATCTTTTGTATTACTTCCTGAGTAAGACCCAGAATTGCTGCCATTCCACCATTAGTTGCCTGACTCATCAATTCTCCTCTTTTTTTCACCAATTGGAGACCTGTTTCAAAGTCAATTACCCCGGCTGCAAATAAAGCATTATATTCTCCTAAACTATGACCGGCTACAAAATCAGGTTTCCTACCCGAATCTGATATTGCTTTTAAGTAACTTAACGCATTAACAGTGTAGAGCGCTGGTTGTGTATATTGTGTTTGATTAAGTTGCTGGTTAGGATCAGATAAACACAATTCTTTGATACAGTAACCTAATATTCCACTTGCCTTGCTTGTTATTTCTCGGAATTCATCAAACAGTCCCTCTCCCATTCCTTTTTTCTGAGAACCTTGTCCTGGAAATAGGTAAGCTATCATTCTGCTATCAACTCTCCTTTTCTGGGTATCGATTTTCGATGATTTGTACTCCTGTAGCACATTTTCTAAACGATTGTTACTTGGTTGAAAAGCACTCAATATTGGAATACTCTTGGAAGTCGACCCAGATGCGGTGTTTTTTTTGAAAAAATGAGCAAGGGTACCGCTAGGCCCTAAGTCGAAGTAATTACCTGATGTCACACTTTCAATAGTCTGAATCGCTTCTTGAAATAAAATGGGCTGGCGAACGACAGACCATAAATAATCCCTTGGCAAAAAATTATGAATCTGAGCGTCTACACAAGAAACGATCGGGATTTTGGGCATACGAACATCAATTTTCTTTAAAAATGTAGTAAATTCATCTTTAATTGGATCAATGCATCGTGAGTGAAAACCAAAGCTAACAGGAATTCTTTGAAACAAGATATTTTGATTCTCCAAATAACTTTCAATTTGTTGTAGTGAATCGGACGATCCAGAAATCACAAAATGCTTTTTAAAATTTAATGCTGCCAATTCACTTTGGTTATACAAAATTGGCTTTTGTTCGAATAGACTCGCCTCATCCATAATAGCTGTCATTCCGCCTGAAGGGCATCTCTCTTCTATTAATTTTGCTTGTTTAATTAGACATGTAATTGAATCTTCTATTGTTACCACTTCGGAAATGCAAGCAGCCGTATATTCTCCCAAACTCGTTCCAAGTACATAGTCAGGTTCCACTCCGTTGGCTATAAAAATTTGAGCTAAAGCATATTCCACCATAAAAATAGCCGGATGAGAATATAGCAACCGAATAAATGGCTCCCTTATATGTTTATTTTCATGATATAACTTTTGAACAATAGAGATTCCTACTAGATCGTGAACGATTACATCTAAATTTTGCATCCACTTTCGGAAAATAGCCTCATTTTCATACAAATGTCTTCCCATTTGATAGTATTGAGATCCCTGACCTGAAAACATAAAAATTATTGGCTTACGATCCATTCCCTAGCTCCTTCAAAGTATCAAACATATTTATAATCTTTGGGTTGATTAGGCCGCATTCGAAATCTCACAAAAGTTTCAACGTCGTCAATTTGAAAATATAAGTTATTATCTATTACATATTTCATTGGCACACCAGGAAATATACCGAAAGAATGCCCCGGATAGATCAATACATTCGGTTCGATCATCGTTCTAATTCTACGCATACTCTCAAACATACGGTAAGGATCCCCTCCATATGTACTACATATCCCACAGCCTTCTATGAAAATCGTATCCCCTGTAAACAAACTGTGTGATAACGAATAACACATTCCCCCAGCGGTATGACCTGGTGTTAAAATACAGGTAACTGCAGTTCCCCCCAATAGTATCCTACTTCCATCATCTAAAACTTGCATATTGGAGCACTGAAACTGATAAAAATGAGCCTCATGTATTGATATGTAAACTTTACAATTATATCTAGATACTAACGGTTCTACTAATTGCACATGATCCTCATGAGAATGAGTGAGTAAAATCATCACGATTTGCAAATTATTTTTCTCTATTACACTGCAAAATGCAGGCATATCCCAAGCTGGATCAACAATTGCTGCTTGCTTGGTTAGACGATCTACTATAATATAGACATAATTAATTATTTTTCTCCCTAGTCTCAATACCATTACATCATAAGTCATATCTTTGTACCTCTTTTAAAGTTGCCAAGAGCTAAAAACTTGTTTCTAAAAAAGTCTTATCACCTTACAAAAAAGAGGTGCTGAATATCAGCACCATAAACGTAAATTGTCTACCGTATTTTTATCTTATGTATCACAGACCTGCTTTAACTAATAATTGTTTGATTGATTCAATATCTAATCTCATCTGTTTTGGATAAACAATAGAACAAACCTCATACTTGAATACAAGGGAGATCGCCTCATATTGGGGAAAATTAACAAATCGACTGACGAAATAGTCATTCTGCTGTTCTATTCGTTTTAGTTCAAACAGTTGAAGTGGAACCGTAAACCCAGTCCGCAAAACTTTGGATAATGCCTCTTTTACCGTCCACACCACAGTCAAGAACCCTGAATAATGGAAATTTACAGTATTGGCTAACAAGACCTCTGAATCTGTCATCTGTGATTCCAATATAGAGTCTAGACGTTCATCTATGCTTTCTAAGTCGATCCCCATTGGCATATAATCCGTGTGGGCTATTGATGCTGCAAGCTTGTGACAATGCGTAATACTGACTTGGTAATTTCCCTTGCAAGGATGTACCACAACGGGATGCTGAAATATTCCTTGATCAATACAGATAGATTCTAGACGTTCCTCGTGTATACACTTAGAAATTGCCTGTTTGGCAGCCATTCTTCCAGACAAATAGCTCTGAATTCGCCTGTCAAACTTAAGTAGATCAAAATAACGGCGCTCGATTGGATGCAAATAATGAACTTCCTTTGAGGCTTGACTCAAGCCCGTTGTCGGAAATAAAGATAAATACACTCTATAACCATCATCTTGGCTGTCAGTAATCGAAACTGCCCATCTATCATAGCTGCTCTCCACGTTTATCGAAGCTCCTTAAGATTTCAAAATACTTTACTATGAAAAGACAAATTTTCTACCATCCAAATATAGGTACAGCTTCGCCCTGTCATCTATATGTAAAATATACACTACACTATTGCAATATGACCTCAAAGCTACACCAACGTACCGAAGCAACGATTGGTTTCGACTCTGATTTTTTTAATCACTTAACTAATTAACAATTACCATTGTCTGATGGCGTCAACATCTCAATGCCGATATCTATCATTTTTTCATTTCCCATAATCTGTAGAACGATTCGAGCTCTTTTTTTACGTTTATCAATCTTCTTTATAATTCCTTCATTCCCTTTTAATGGACCATCATGCACTGTAACCCGTCCATCTTCTACATAAAAGAAGGAAAAGTCAATTACTTCGTCTTTCCCTATAAGTTGCAGGACTTGATCCATTTCTTCGTCTTCAATCTTTGAAAATAATTCGAAATCATCTTCTTTAACATTTCCCATATCAAGCCCACATAATTTTTTATCTCGTTCGTTAGTGTTTTGATACTTATTTAGAAGACGATAATACCTTGGTATTTTCTTAAGTTTATAATAAGTTTTTACATTCATCTTAGTATTCACAAAAACATAACCGGGAAACATTGTTTTGCAAATTTCGTAATTTTCACCTTGTCTACGTTCTATTATTTTTCTTTTAGGTACAATTGCATGAATGCTCCCCCGGACAAAAAACTTATAAATCATTGTCCGAACTAAGTCTTCTTGTCCTGCTTGAACAAAAAGTACATACCAACCCATTTTATCGAAGTACTCCTCCCTTTCCATCCAATCGAGATAGAAAAAACGCTATCAGCTTGGAAACATCGTTTACTCCTCTAGCAGAAAACGATTCTTTTGTCTCTATGGAGGTTTGAAAGACCATCAAAAAATCGTGTTGAGAACTAAATCATTCCCTATTTTTACCACCCTTTAACATTTTAACATATAAAATATTCCATTTCAATATTATTAAAAATTTCAATAAACCTACTATACTGTTAAATACAGACAAGAATAGTAATCCGTTTATCACACAACGATGTTCAGCTAATTTACTGCAGAATAGAAAGTGGATGATAGCTAAGCTAAAATGGTATGAGAAACAGGGGGAAACATGGCTATCTTCTCCTAGCGGAGCGGACTCGTGAGCATATGCTGCAAGCCGGATATTTTGCATGCCGGTGTCCGGTTTATCCTCCTGTAGGCAAATCAAAGGGGTGTCTTGTTGAGCTTGATGCAGCACGGGGGTTGACTGTCATAGGAATGTATTTCCAGAAGTTCGGGCTGAACGAGAGGATTGCTGCGATCGTCTTTGGGAACACGACGTTACTATTTGTGCTCTGTGGCGGAATTTTCTACTCGATCATGGCGCAACGCATGAAGGATCAAGAAACGGAAACAACATCGTTCCGGGCACGGATTATCGGTTAGTTCTCCTTGAATTACTCGATCCATCACCGTATAGACGAAGCAACAAGAAATTGAGCCTACCAAGCTCCCTTTCTTTGTTAACATCTCAATTAATCTGTACTATTTCTTTCTGTACCTTACTAGAAAGTCTGTTAGAGTTATTAGCTTCCAATTTCCCCATGTAGATACTTTTTGTCTAACGAATCAAGTATTTTTGTTTTCTTTTCCAATTGCATCTTTGAATCATTCAGTTTAAGTTCCATTGGTCTTTTGTCCTGTAATGAATCCAGATTATATTTTTAACGATACGCTTTTTCTTAACCCCCGGAATTGGATTCGACTCATTCCCTCTTATCCGATGAAGCTAATATCGAGAGCACAGAGGGAGATTTTTTATACAACGATAACACAACACTATTCAATCGAATTTAAACAGCAACTCATTCAAGAAGTCTGAAACGCAAGCTAAGTAGCTAGGCAGCATGGTCGTTGCCAAAATAATCAACAAAGTATCTAGATTTTAAAAAAATAAGTTCGGTAGATTACCGAACTCAGGCAGGCTAGATGGGGATTATTTAAAGTTGTCCATTTGACAGGGAAAGATCACTTTAAGGAAGGACATTATGGGATAGCATACAAGAAGTTTAATTAAACACGCAGATCTAATCCTCACAACAGTTTTATGATTCTGTCACACGCTTCCGCAACGTACTGATCATGCGTAACGATAATGATTGTTTTGCCTTCATTATTGAGTCCCTTTAGAAGCTTAACAATTTCGTTTCTGTTGTCAATATCCAATGAGCCAGTAGGTTCATCGGCAAGGATGAGGTCGCAGGGTTTTAACAAGGTTCTCGCAATCGCCACCCTCTGCTGCTCTCCGCCTGAAAGGCCGTATGTTTTTTGCTTGAGCGGTATATCCATCCCCACCTTCTCCAGCGCATCCATTTTTAACTTTTGCTTTTCCTTTTTTGATTTTCTTGAATAGAGTAACGGAATTTCAAGATTATATTCCACTGTTGCATCATCAATTAATGCGTAATTTTGGAATAAATAAGCGATTTTTGTCCTGAGAAGCCTGTTTGCTTGAACTGAACCAATCCGAGGGCTATTCTTATCAAACAGTTTGACAGTGCCACTACTTGGATTTTCCAGTAATCCCATGATATTTAGAACTGTTGTCTTTCCTGATCCGCTTTTCCCAGTAATGGCTAGCATTTCACCCTCATAGACCTTCAAATTTATATGTTCAAGAACCAAGTGGTCTTGATAGCGCTTGCTGACATCCACCAGCTCACATACCGTTTTCATGCTGCTTAAACCCCTCCTTTCAGGATTTTCACTTTGTTTTTACGCTCGATAACAAAGAGTGCAAGAACAGATGCTACTAATTCAATAACTATTACCCCACCCCCTACTGCAAGCACATTAATGTCAGATGATCCGATTGCTTGGTAGATGGATGACGCGACTGAAAATACACTCCCCGCCTTCTCCAACAACCTAGATGCCAGCCCGTTGTTAATAAGGAAACAGATGCCGATTTGAATCAGCCATGTCGTTGTTAAAAGCCATATATACTCCTTGTACGTTTTAAAAAAACCAACACCAAATAATCTTCGAACGATAAATCTTCGTTGGTATTTGCTGAAGAATACACTCAGATTCTGCACAACAAGAACTAATAATCCAGCTAGCAATCCGAGGCTTATGAATAAAAGCTGATTCCTCTGCTTTTGCAGATCGTATATCTGCTCTATAACGTACTGGTCAACTGATATCAGGTTTGTCAAGTTGTCATCGAGTTCCAGCCTTTTAAGTTCAGGTTCCAGCGCTTTTAACGTCTGCTGGCTGTCTCTATTGATCAGCTTCACCTTCAACGGATCCCTGCCCCCACCACCGGTCATCATGTTTGCCTTATCGGCAACAAGACTGTTTTTCTCAGTGATCACTTGGATGATCGGATCTACAATCATATTGTTTTCTAAGCGAAATACATCAGGGTTGAAGCTGAAAATTTTCTGGCCATTAGCAATCCAGTTGATTGTAAGCTGTTGATTCCTTACGTGATCTGGAACCTCTATTTTAAACAGGTTTTCATCCGCTTCAAGACGACTTTTTCTGATTTTCTTAAAGTAATCCAAAATATCTTTTTCATTATCACGGTATTTTTCAGGTACAAGCAAAATGAAATCACTTGTATCTTCCAAAATTTTCACAGAATTATTTTGAATATCATACACGGGAAACTCATGCAGATAATTAAGATTTACCGAGATAGAACGTATGCCGTCAAACTCACTGTTAAGAACAAGCGATTTTTGCTCATATGCTCTTGCATCGATGTATACGGCTCCCATTCGATTGAGTAGAGGGTAAAGACCTGTGACTTCAGCTACAGTCGTTTTGGGTGAACCTTTCTGTAAATCCTCTAAATCATTCCCAACCTTTACGGGATAGAACACACCATAATCTTTGCTGCGCTCCCAACTCTTCAAATTTTCCTGCTTGATGTGCAAATCATTATACTGATTCCAGATTGAAAGAATAACCAGGATAAGAAATATGGAGCATCCAATCTTGAGCAGGGTGTTCATAGCAAAGATGCCCTTTGTTTCTTTGCGGTTTTTGATTGCATCGACTACCTTGATTTTAGAGATATAGATATAGGCGATGAGTGAAATTAAAGTGACAATGACATAACTGATCAATTCAGAAATGATGACATTTCCTACGAACTGAACAGTTGTGTCCTTAATTAGCAAGGCCGCAAGTACAGAGGTCGTTGCAGCAAGAACAAAAATAACAGTAATTAATCTTCCTACGACTAGGTACCATAGATACAAGTTAGACAAGCCGTGCATTTTCATGACGCCGATCCGCTTGGACTCGTTAAAAATGTAGTAGATGAGCATAATAATCACGATGATAATAATTAAGTACTTAATATATGTAAAGAAATCTTCCTCAATTTCCATTTCTCCAGAATTGTAAGATTGACCTTTGAAATCTTCAGGAGTAAGCAGAGCTCCTTGGCCAACCAATTCATTAGCAATTATTTTGCTGATGACACGCTCAACAAACTCATTGTATCGTTCTTCAGATGCCTCGACAAAGTACTGGCCTGCTACGGGAAGATGTTCATAAGCAACCTTAAGTGGTTTCATTTCAAATAAGTAATTATTACCAAAACCCTTGATTATACCTACCTGATCCTGATTACCAGTATCTAACGTAGATAGAAAGAAATTTCTATGCTGTGTGTCATCCGAGGTCAGAAACTTGCCCGTTTCTAATCGAAAGGAATCAAATAACCGGGTACTGTTTGTCAATAGCACGTATTTGTGAATTTGAACCTCGTCATCTACGCCGTAATTGATGTGTGTTCTGAAGATATTCACCGTGCTTTCGATGGCCGCTTCGTGTAAGATCGGATACATCTCGTCTGGTGAAGAAAAATTCGCATAGTTGGGAATCCCAAACTGCCTTGAAATCCCCTCTCCTGCCTTTTCCATATGATCAAGTTCATTTCGATAGGCTTGATTGTAAACCAACAGAAAAGACACAGCGAAAATAAAGGCTAGCAAACTAGATAATATTTTTTTCAATTCACCCGCTCCCCTCATATGATAAAGAATTCCGACCTTACTCATAAACATACCATACGTTACTCTTCTGAGTAACGTATGGTAGTTGCTTGTCAATCGTTATAGTATTAAGGTCGAGATGCCTTGTTGTCCCAGTATGCATACCCGGTTTTATCCTTTGGTCCGTATGCATCTGCAAGTGACCACTTACCTGCGTCCGCATAAGCCTTATCAGTACTGGTTCCTACCTTAGCTGTCGAAGAGTGGAAGTTTTTTGGGTGATTGTAATGGGACCAGCAATGCTTTTGCGAACCAGATGTGCCTGTGCCGTAATCCCATTCACCGCCACCCACATTTTTTATCGCGAATGGAGTCACATTAGAGTTTACCAGTTCAACCTTTCCATGTGTCTGAATTTCTTCTGCCGCCATCACCTGAGAACCCATTGCCAAAGTCAGTGCTGCAATCGCGCCTACCATGCCTTTTTTCAACATCATTGCCATCTCCTTTAATTTTTATATTTTTGACTTGCATGAATATATTATCACATAATTATATTCCAAAAACTTTCACTTTAGACAGTTTTTGGAATATAATTCGTCATTGTTTTACTTCGAGAGGACCTTCTTCTTTTTTCTTGGGTACAAAACATATCCTTTCCCATAGTTGGAAACTAGACATTGTGGGTTCGAAGGATCATCTTCAAGACGGTCACGAATCCGTTTTATCACTACGTATAGTGCATCCTTTCGAATAGTGCTGTTTTTTCCCCAACCGCGTCGGATTAATTCAGTTGGTGTCCTTTCTTCCCCCATCTTTTCCGCTAAAAATCGCAAGACTTTAAACATCGTTCGAGAAAGAGCGCGTTCCATACCATCTTTTAAGATGACCTCTTGCTCTAAATCAAGATAACAATCTTCTCCAAGAGATATTTTCATGTTGTCGACAGTCAGATTCATAGTTTAGGGCTCCTTTATTATATTTTAGCTCTTCACAATTAAACGTGCTTGATCCCCCTATAGTACAGGTTTTCAACGTTTTACATTGCTGTTTTGCACTCCAACCGAATACGAATCTTGACTCGTTCCTTGGCTGGGATAACCATAGACTCTCGCTAGATGACTTTTTCCTTGTTGTGTTCCTTCAATCAGAACATTCGTTACCCAAAATGAAAAAATTATGAATCAGCTCAGACTACTAGATTGTCGTTTAGCAATGGATCTAACTGTGTCAGTGAGGGAAAGCTTGATGATCTGTAATCCATTATTTAGGGAATTTCCTTTTCCTCCTTTCACTGTACGAATAGTATAGACGGTTCTCATTGAAAAAACTGAGGAGCCAGTTGGTAATACCACCGTTCTAATGTGGTGTAACTGAGTCTGAGTTGTTTGGAACGCTAAGCAAATCCCTTTGTAACACACAACTCAACCATTGGCGAAATGCAAACGTAGCCGTTCCTCGATAGGGAATCCATTCCCATTCAAGAACTCAGGTAATTTGAAAATCGTCACAACGCTGTCGATAAACGGGAACCGAACCCAGTAATCGATTTAGGAGGGAGCTAAGTGATGACGAAGAAGGCGACGTCCGGGATAAGTATGATTGGTTCTTTCTTTCCGGATAGAAGAAACACAGAGGAGAGGCTGGATTTGGCTGTAGAGTTACCACCCAGTAAAAGTGACGGTAGATTGAGAAAAGGGTAAAACCAAAAGACAACGTAGATTTTCTACTAACGGTGGTGGTTCTAGATACCACCCACGATAGAGGAACATTTACGTTTTTTTACATGTCTAGATGGCTTGTGGTGATGAACGGATTTTTTATATATATTACATTTTTCCATTATTAACCTATTTTGACATTATAATCTAACTATCTAAACTTGTCTATTATGCACTAGCGCTCTTGAGGGGGTAACCAGTACAATGACTGCCATCGTTGTACTGTCCGTTCAAAAATATATTACTCCGTTTGCTTTCAAACAAAATTAAGCAGCCAGTCACCGATACATCTCGGCAACTGGCTGTATAATTTACTAAAGTATTTTGAACTCGAATCCGATTAACACAAGTTCATGAACAAAAAGACGGCCTCCATTGTTAGAGAGCAAGTTGCCCACTAGTTCCTTCATGGCGTAAAATATCGCCCGCTGCATAAATACCCGGCATCGATGTCTCATAATTGGATATCCTGCGAATAGATTCCATCAGAAGATTTTTGAGAAAGAAGATAAGTCTATTTTTTCAAAAAATAAAAATGAAAATAACCCAAAATATTGAAAAATATGGTATTATATTTGTAGGCAAGTGCATAGGGCGTTGGGGTTCAACATCTCGTAGGTAAGGAGGTGTTGAATATAGAGCAAGCAATTTACTATATTGTCAGTATTATCCTTCAATTAGTAAATCTTATGATTACAATTGCTGATAAGATGACAAAAAAGTAGCCAACCCAACCGCCCTTGCAAAGTGTTTGGATTAACTACTTTTTTGTTTTTTGCCACTCAACACTGTCAAGACCCTTTCGGTCTATGCACTTGTCTCTTACCTGCTTTTAGTATAGCTTATTTTGTAAATATTAGTCAAGGTTTCCATTTTTTATTTTAAAACCAACATTTATTGCTCACTTGAAGACTCGGCAATAATAATATAACCATACATATTATAATTATTCAGATCGAGATTCAATCTAGACTATGTACCATCCGTCTTTAAGCCCCTTAAGAATTGTCCCCGTTATAATCCCAGTATCTCCATAAAAATCTGTTGGACTCTCTCCATCAAGCGTTATTTTGTACGTGCCTATATACTTCCCTTCCCTTTGTAGCTTAAGTGAAACATATCCACTTATTGTATCGCAACGGAGTGTCTTACCACTGTCGAGAATTTCAATCACTTCTGAATCCGGACTATATTTTTTATCCACTACAATCATCTCTCCTAATAAATTTATGAAGTCCCTGCCACCACTAGTACCATCAAAACCATTTTTGTGATACAACAGAAACCCTAGTATTTATATTAGATATTGCTACATCCCACTGATCTTCCCAAAATGGAACCCTTATGATTAAATATACAACATGCTTTTAGAAACATTTAGCATATCTCTTTTTTATTACTCTTTCAGATATGAATGTAGAGTAAATTCTCAGGATGCGTACACACCTAACCTGAGGACGATTCAACAGTCTCTACGCGCATTCTATTTTCTTGTTTCAGTTCCATGAAACGTTTTATAGCTTCAATATCAATCTCTCGATAGGCTCTTGCATATAAAGTCGCAGCCTAAAATCCTATAAAGTCTTATACAAAAGTTACATCTCCCAAAAATCAATTTGCTTAACTTTAGGCCAAAGAGCCCTTTCTTCCGATACCTCTCTCCTTCAGGCAGACGATTTCATTCATCCTGGGCCTGTTTCTTGAGGCGATTAGTCACTTCTAACTCGGCCATGCGTATGTCAAATTGTACTGCGCGAATCATGGTTCTCATCCCGACCTCGTTGTTAGTAGCTGGTTCATTTCTCGCTCGACTGTCTCCATCACCTGTTAAAGAAATTCAGGAATGGAAAGGGCAATAAGTCAACGGTTAAACGTTGCTAAATAGGTTTTTCAGTAGAAAAAACGGTAAATCCACTTTCGGACTACCGTTTTTTGCTTTTATCTTTTTTTCTTTCCATCATTTTATTGGATATATATGTTAAAATAGATATAGTGTTCACTTTAATTGACGACACAGAAAAAGACAAGTTGTGTTATGCATAATGCAATAATCAAAAAGAGGGTTTCACATATTGAAATCAAGGAGATGTAAGCCTTGAAAAAAATTTATATCCTTATTTTCTCTCTCATAGGAATTGCACTCAGTAACCTTATTTATTTTCCAGGACTAAAAGTAAAGTCATTTGACGAACTTGGTTGGTTCAATAAAGAAAAGATCACTTATCTGAGTATGAAAAAAAATAATGATAATGATAATGAATACGTAGAACTAACTACCGAAGATATTCAAAAAGTACTAAATGATTTCTCTAAAATGGAACTTCGAAAAATAAAGAGAGCATCTGATGCTTTTGATTCTGTTTCGAAAAATGCAAATGAATCCCCTAAATACGTTATTGATCTGAAAGAAAATAACCAGGACATTGGCACAATATATTTTAATGACACCAACTATATAAAGTTCTATCAGAATACTAAGGAAGAGATCGACATATATAATATTGTAAATAACCCAGACCTAGAGATTCACGCTGTTTTCGAATCTGCTAGAAATAAATGACCTATCTTCCACATAAAAAAGGGGCTGTTCGGTTAAACTTCCGAACAACTCCCTTTTTAAATTACATCTCTGTCCAGCCGCTCTTACCGTACACGCGAGTAACTAATCCCTTGCCGGTAATGAGGCGAATGTCGTCATAGTCCATTAACGGGAATTCGATCTCAAGCTTTGTGTATTGCGGATTATCTCTCATGAAACGACGAGTTCTATGCAAGTCTCTAACCGCTTGCTCGATATTATTTTCAAGATCTCCCCGCAAATTTGTTGATAAAGATGTAACCAAACTAACAATACCTACCGCCATGGCATCCGGTCGAATTAGATTGAACACAGTGCCAGTGATAGCAGATCCAAGAGAAATATTAGTTGCCAGTTTATTATCATCAATCTGGATTACACCATATTCCAGAACAGCCTCCATGGTTTCAGCAAGATCGTCAAGTTGTCTTTCGTTTACAGTAATCGTATCTGAGTATTGTTTGAGTTTTGTTCGTTCCATAATTTATCTTCCTCCAAAAATATAGTAACAAGTAATTTCCCGTGCGGTAATTAACCTATTACTAATAACGGAGAGATTCAGCTAGAAAAAACAACCTTTTTAAAAGATTAGTGTTTTGATTTCATTTTGTAATATCCAAAGACTATATTCCCTCTGGAACAACAATAAAAAAGTCCTCCAAGCTTTACGCAAGAGATATATCAAAAATGGTAAAGTATCATCACTCAAAAATTAGATACTTATAGTAGGCAAAGAACTCTCTGAAAAGCGAATAGAAATCCCTTAATTCAAAATATTCCGCATGAGCCGAATAAACATCTTCGAATCCCAACTTATAGAAGGCTAACTTAGTCCTACTAATATGATAAAACTGAGTTATCACCATAACAGATTTGATTTCCATGTCTTCTGAAATTTTCCTAGTGTTCTGAGCAGTCATTATTGTATTTAATCCCATGCTATCTGTTATTATCTTATCACTAGGTATATTTTTTTGAACCAAGTATTGTTTCATTATTTGTGCTTCATCAAAACCTTCTTTACCAACTCCTCCACTAACAAGTACGTATTTAAAATAGCCTTGGTTATAAAGATCTACCGCTTTATTTAATCGATATCTTAATCTATCTGATGGTCTTCCGTCATTTTCAACCTTATTACCTAATATAACAGCAAGATCCACCTGTTGTTTTTCATCAAATAAACCATCAAGGCTTGTGATTAGAACATGCATCACAAACCAAGCAAACATAATGGAAATTATTTTTATAATTATTCCTTTCATAGCAATCAATCCTTTAATCTACCGTTTTAGATATGATTTTCTATTTATTATTCGGTAGCCCTTGAGTGGGCTTACCGTTCTTTGAGGTTTTTCATTTCGTGGCCAGATTATCTTCAATATATCGTTGGATAAAAGTACATGTCCTTCGACTAATTACGTAACAAGGCTGACATTCATTTAGAACATACCAAAGAATGTTCTCCGAAAGAACAATTAAAGAAGTTGCAAAAATCCTTGATATATCTGATTTATTACTTGTTTTAATATCTATTTCGCATAGATTGAACGTGGACTGTATGACAATTTATCCCCTTCCCCCGTCTCTCCTTAATCATTCATTCATAACAATCTTTAATTTGTGTTATCATAGAATTCGTGGAGGTGACTGTTTTGATAGAACAACATGTACCGCAATACTTTCTCAACCAGGTTGTTGCTGAGCTAGGAGAAAAATGCGAAACAATTTTTAATGAGTTAAAAGAGGGTAATATTCGAGATTTTCTTAAAGATATCATCTCCTCTGAATTTACCCCAACAAATACTAATGAACTAAGACGAATAACCTACAAATATTCTCAAGCGACTAAAAAGAGATGGGCAGATTCTTTAAAGGAAAGCATCCATTCAAATAAAAAATCAACGAAGAACGCTGAACTTATGAAAGAAGTAGAACTTTTAGAAAAACTGGTGGAGATCTACGGTTCGGCTGAACTAAAAAAACTACAGGATGTAGATACCATCGAAGAATTAATTCAAAAAAGAATAGAAGAGGTTTCTGCATGGGGTGCGGATAAAGATTCTTGGCTTTTTGAATATAAGTATATTCGTGATAAAACGCCTAACCAGATCAAAAAGGCAATCCGCAGTGATGCAATCATTACAGTTGCTGATATTCTATTAAAGAACTTTGATGGTAATTTGAACAAGATCATCGTTGATCATCCATTAAAATACACTGATCATCCAGTTGGGAACACAGGTTTGTCCAAGATGAAGTTAACCGACAAAAGTGTTCTGATTGATAACAAGCTACACTTTATCAGTGAATATAAGGCTGACGAAAACTACTCTCTACTTACACTTGTAAATCAAGAAATTGTAAGTGAAGAAAAAGTATTACGAGCAATTGATAATACCGACTTGAATATTTTTCGCTCTGTTATTTCTATGAGAGATCAAAAACTTTTTTTTGAAGAGCGAAAAATATATGTTACAATTGGTGATCTTGTTCGTAATACCTACGGATCAGACAACAAGCAAAGCTATAACGCTGTCAAAGAACGTTTGATGAAGATGGCGAATGTAAAATTTAATGTTGTCGAACCGAACCGTACTTTAGTCTTTGGTATTTTTGATCGTTTAGATATTCAACCACATGGAAATGGCGAAATCGCTGAAATCACAATCAACGAAGAGATTCATCAAAATTATATGAAGGGCCAAGTTATTCGGGCTTATAGTGATCGACTCAGTAGCTTTGAAAACAAAGTATCCCAAAGTCTTATTTTCCCTCTTCAAAAAGAACGTTTCCTTTGCTATTTCAGACAAACAGGTTACTCTACTGTATTTGACTACACATACTTCATCCATAAAATACAATTTAGAAGTAAAAGAAAAGATGTAAACCTAGCCTTAATTGAGGAATGCTTACAAGACTTTGTGAAGCAGCAAGTAACAATACACTCTTTCGAAAGAAAAAAAGATGTCTTCTATATTACATTCCTGCCTGTAGAATCTTATGAGGTACAGGACTTACTTGGTAATCAGCAATTGGACAACTTTATCGAGGAAGTACCAGAACAATTAAGTCTTCAACTTGAAACAGAAACATAAGGCTCTTTACCATAGAGTTAGGAAACTAACTCTATTTTTGTTTGTTTTTTCGCCCAAATATCCGCCTATTATAAATTCGTCCATTTTCCCGCTATTTATCTAAGCGATAAAAAACTGAACTTTTTTACCCAAAATTCGCCCACATTTCCGCTAATTTAATAGAATTCATCCAAATTTCCGCTATTAATATGTAAAATCGCCCATCTTTCCGCTAATTATAAAATATTCATCCATTTTCCCGCTAAATTCTATGCGCTGTTAAATCGAGAGATTACTTATCAATTTTTTTCATACTTATTTAAATGATAAAGGAGGGTAATAATTAAAATTCTCTCCATTTTTCGCCCGTTTTTCCGCTATTAATATCTTTAAAACTTAAATTGAATATTTATTCAACTATATCCTTAAAAAATTCATCCAAATTTCCGCTAAATATTACTTCAAAATTTTTTTCTACTCATCCTTGTTCAACAAATCCTTTGTAAACAAAGGATTTAAAAAAAGTCGTCTAAATTACCGCTATTTTTTTATAAATCCTTATACCGTTGTATGTAAGGTAAGTTTTATTTTTCGCCCACATTTCCGCTATTTCTGCATCTATTTACCGACAAATCTCTCGATGCTATAATGACTTTGAGATTGGAAGAATCATGCTCTAATCAGTATTTCTAATAGTTTAGTAGAATATTAATTATCTATATATAAAAAAGAACCCAACCACATCAATTCTAATGAGTGTCCAGGTCGCCAAACTCAGCCACTTATTAGAATTCCAGAAGTCGGGGTCTAGGTTTCATACGCTTTCAAAGATTCGTGACTATTATACCATGTTTTTTTGAAAAATAGAAGCCGTGACCTTTATTTGGTAATGACTTTTTCAGGTTGGGATTATAAGGAGGTCTCCTTATGAAACACCATCCTGATCTATTTGATGCCAGAACCCTACATAATGATACTCGCCTTCTTTTTAAGCTCAAGCTATTACTTGGTACGGTTTGTGCTTATGGTGGCGAAATTCCCCTATCTCATTCAGAACTTGCAAAAAGAATGGGAACATCCAATTACAGAGTACGTACCCTCCTATCTAAATTAGTTCACGAAGGTATTGTTTATTACGATGACCGCGACAAGCTTTTTTTCAACCGTTTCGTATTTGTTCAAGAGAAAGAAGATACTACTAAAGATGACCTTTACTCCAAAAATTTTCACTTTTTTACATGTGAAGAATTTCTAAGCGAAAACAGAAATGTGCAGCGCTTTGTTCTTCATTATGTTGGAAAAGAATTGGTATACCTCCCTGGAAACTGGAAATGGGGGCATATTAAAGATCTTTATGGTATAGAAGGTTTACTTAACATCCGTACTCGTAAAGAAGCCTTATTGATCTTAGAAAAAGCATCTAAATATCTAAAAATTAAAGTTTGTGACGAGAACTATCAGGTACTCCATGTCCATCAAAAATGGTTAGATATGGGGGAAGTCTACTCAGAAGGTGCAGAGCTATGGGTTTTTAAACAGCTCAAAAAGCATCGTTTTTGCTGTGACTTTTTATCCAGAAAAGCTCTATGGCAGCTAGCAAAAGTGATGGAAGATTACTATGCTAAATTCGGTTATGACTATGCAACTGAAATTTTCGATACGGCCCTATACAGCATACAAAAAAATAAAGCCCGATCCCAGACTTTCTTCAACCTAATTTACAAAGAAGAATCCGAATATGTAGTCAATGATGAAAAGAACGAACTGGAGGAAATTAGTGCCTATTTTCGTGCTGTCATGGAATCCGCCGAGCTTAATTATGCTGTACAGATGTCCATGGATTTCGATGCACTTACGAAAAAGAGGCAGTTAGCTGAACAGAACCTTTTTGAGGATGGTGAACTCTCTTCTATTAATCAACAAGTCATTGAAGAATCAAGCACACAAATTAAGGAAGTATGGGAAAAACTTCTTCACATGCAACGTTGCTGGTTAAGACGCTTTTCTTTGAGACCTGAATGGTTTATTAAACATCGCCATCAGATCGCATCCTTACCAACAGCTCCTTTTTATGAAATTCAAAAGGAGATTCAATTACATATGAGTCAACAAGCGGCACCAGATTCTAGATACAAACATTGGGCAGTTTAATTTTTTTAAAATTGCCTCGGATGCAGCTTCTTTCGCATGTTCATTTTTCTGTCTCATTAATTGAATAAGTAATAAAGAACCGAACGGTGGCTTTCATGATTGTTGAGCGACCGTAATTTGGCGTTCCTTACTACCTTATCCTCCCCTCTTACTTCAATTCCAGCTTTCATTCATTTGTTTTTTCTATTGATCTCTTGTCCTTTTACTGAATTTATTGGACATTAAAATATACAAATACTGGAGTTAATCTCTAAAAAGCTGTGGATAACGTTTTTCTGACAATGGAAAAGCTATTTCCTTACATGGATAAGAAAATAGCTTGATTGGATAAAATGTAATTGATCGTGTATGACTAAATTATACTTCTTAGTAAAGTTAATATTAGGCGGAATAACTATATAACACTTTAGGATAACGAGCTTCTTCTTCTATTTCCAAATTCCTACCAGCAAAAAAAGCCTATTCTATCAAGGATTTACGGCTATAATAACGTCCTATAGAATGGTATTAAACTATGGTTTTAACTAATTGATTTAAATAATGGTATTAACTTATTTTATTAAGGAATAATCCTTATAAGGCATTCAAAAACTGGATTTGAGTCAATATCTTGGACACAACTAAGTTAAGTACTAGGATGCTTTTCTTTGAAAGTCTTCTACTTCTTGAGGTGTTTTGTAGCCTAGACTACCATGTATTCGGGTTCGGTTATACCAACCTGAACAGTTCAAGAGAAGTAATGGCTTTGAGAAATGAACAAGAGCAACGTAACAATGATCATCTGCAGAGTAATATTCAAAACGATAGGATACAAATATCTAAAGAAGGTAAACAATTATATCTAGCTACCGCTTCAGCTAGTTCTAATTCATGGTGGGATGATTTAAAAGATACAGCCTCTGATTGGATTGATTCTAGTAAGAGATGGCTAGTTGATGCTGGTAATTTTTTATTAGACGCTGCCAAAGCAGGACTGGACTTCTTAATTTTAGATGATGTAAAAACAATTTTTGATCCAAAAGCTAGTGGTGCAGAGAAAGGATTCGCAATTCTCTCTCTATTCCCTGCAGGCAAGGGAGCAAAGGTTGGTAAAAAAACGTATGACCTACTGAAAAAATACGGTGATGATGTAATCGATCTTGCAAATGATGTCCTCAAAGGACGACAGAAGATTGGTAAATATTTTGTGAAATCTAGGATCGATGAAGATAAAGTTATCTTAAAAGAGACTGAAAAAGCTATGAAAAGCCCTATTATTCAAAGGGAAGCTAATAACTTGGTCGAAAAATACCTAAGAGGCCTAAACCCAAATAAAGGTTCAAGACCTTTATTTGGAAATGTACATGAACTTAGAGGAGAGGAAGGAGCAAGAGTATATTATAGAATGAAAGGGGATACTTTTGAGATTTTAGGAAATCAGATAAACATAATCAGCAAACGGTAATTGATCGATTGAGAAGGCTTTATAATTAAATATTTGTAAAAGGGGTTCTATAGATGAAGATGAATCAATTAAAGAAACATCAGAAAAAAAACATTTGGATTAGATCAGAAATTGGTGAAGGAGAGTTTGATCCTTACGACGAAAATACAGATGTCATCGTAACCTTCCCGAATCGAACAAGATATGTTGCCTCATTCTTTACTTATAAAAACATTGAAAGTATAAGACAACATAATAAAGAATGCGGTGAAAATATGAGTGGACTATATTTCTGGTCAAGCGATATGGTGATAGTCGACAATATCAAAGCCGAGACGATTACATCCATTATCGATCAGTTAATCACAGAGGATAAATTCGAAAGTTTATTTACTAAAATTGAAGATGTATCCCCTGAATCTGACCATTTGTATGATGAAGGATTTTTTGATTTTTAAATTGATATTATGAAATGCACCCCTTTAAGTAACAGTGGAAAATCCCCAATCGTTAATAAGAAATACAACATCGGACCTTTCAATTCTAGAAAAGACTTCATTAGCTACAGTCATATTGAAAGCTTTGAAGTTCAAGAATACAGTAGATAATAAGATACCCCCTCCTACACCACGGAGGGGGTTCTCATGTTTTTTAAGGTGATTATTAAGTTGTTGTAATAAAATTATCCCTCTAGGAAGCCCCTAGAGGGATTTCGTGCTTATAAATAATTAAAGGTTCATCTCACCAACGTTGAAACGTATGCCTTCGGATCGGGATATAAACTACAATATATATCAGTCCTCAAAAATGCATAACTCGATTTTAGAAGACAAAAAAGAGGACAAAAAAAGTTTCGTCCCCAATCCGTCCCCAAGTTAGTATTTTAGAGCCTGTACCAGTAAATTAAACAGCCCTGTAACATCAAAAAAAGCCTTGATAATCAAGGTTTTTAACGTTTCTATTATGGTGATCCAGACTGGGTTCAAACAAGTGACCCCCACTCTGTCAATTTGGTCAAACGCCTTTACGCTAGTTAATTTAAGTGCATAAACCTTACTGTAGTGCGGTTTGTATGTGATTAAGATGATTTAAATTTACATGATTTATTTAAGTGTGTTGTCAATTTGGTTGTCAATGTTGTCAGTCCCTTTCTATAGGGGTGACTTTCTTGTTCAGCCCTATATCTTCTCTATCTTTGAACATAGCTCATCATGCTGCCAGTCCGTGTCGTTCGTCATACTGGCGATCAAAGATAAGTTTTTGAGTTTTACAATCTTCCATGCCCTTTGAGCGTTTGCACTCAGACAATGACTCATTTCTGTCATTTCCGAGTCGGTAAGCTCCCTTGTCTTATTGATGAACCAAAGCTCTGCCATCCGTTGATGCACAACCCACATTTGCACTAGCTCCTAGCTTTGCGAGGAAATGTAGGTCAGTGACAAAAAAAACCACCAATCACCTTGGCGTTTTTTTGTATACTGTTCCTAAATAGATTTTAACGTAAATACAAACCTTCTGTAGTACAAATTAAGCTTAATAACTCTGTGTTGGACTTACTTCCAGAATAAACGGGCATATTTAAATCAAAATTTGACCAAATACATAACTTTATTGTTTCAAATATAAATACAGAGGAAACCTGTTCTCTTAATCCCAATTCAAGTAGTAATTGAAGATCAATAAAATCTTGTATTTCTAACATGTTTTCATTCCTACTACTAAGTTGTTTATGAAGATCACATATACGATTTATTTTTGCCTCATCTGAAACCGCAGTAATTATTGACTCGATATTTTTATATTGAAGCGGAGTTTCAACATAAACCGAACTATTTGACCACAATATTTGAAACACCCGTATAAATTTTTCCTCTTCTTTTTTATAAACGTCAGCTAAATTTTTATTTTCAAGACTTTTTTCATAAAAAATATTACTCTCTTCAAATTTTCTATAATCAACAATCTGGAAAGGATATCTATCTAGCGTATAAATATCGGTAGGGAATCTTGAAAACACTAGTTCATTATTTTCTAGCAACAAGGTACTAGCCTCTAAATCTTTACTAGGGTCTGTCGAAATATCCCACTTATAATCCCATAGTCCATTAATAATTGACTCAATATTCATTTGAATCTACTCCCTAAGTATTTTTCCTTTTTATCCAAAGTAGCAACACGTTTTCCTTTAAAATTTTTTAGTTTCCAAGCACTCCCACCATGAGGTCTACTTCCTTTATCCTTGTCGATAGTCCAACCAGTCTTTGGTTCCCTACGCTCACTTCCATCAATTCTATTAGTAAATACATCTAGATCAACAATTACATTACCATCAGAATCTGTATCTAGTAATCTCTTAGGAATATCAGTGTAGTGAATTATTACTTCAGCATACAGATAATCGAAAGCCTCTTCAATTTTACCTTTCATAGTATTAAATGCTCTTCTAAACGCTCTTATAATATCATCAAATTGATCAGAAATATCGTCCCAAGGGCTTCTTTCCGTGATCGATCCTATCCTGATTTAATTCGTCTGTTAAGTAAGATAGATATATAGTCTTCCTGTATTTCTTCTTATTAGCATTAGCCTTTACATGAGTAGAATCAATAAACATAACAGAAGGATCAACAAATCAATGCGTAAGAGCTTGTCCAAGAATATGTGCGAAAATCGTTTCAAAGAGGTCTGTATCTTGAAACCGACGAGCATAATATGTAGAGAAATGAGGAATTGGTTGAGTGAAGTCATAACCGATAAGCTACATTCGTTTCCAGTTCTTTGATTGTCTGACGCATAGATTTTATTCCAAATAAATATTGAATAAATACGATCTTGATTAATACAATAGGATCGACACTCGGTCTCCCATTATCTTGCGAGTATTTGTCTTTTTACAAGGTCGTATATAAAAGTAAAATCAATTGCTTTCTCAATTTTACGAACTAAATGATTAGAAGGGACAAGCTCATCTATTGAAACAACGGACAGTTGGCAAAAAAGCGTGCAGACCTTCATACCTTTCGGTATTTTGTCTACACGCTGAGCTGTCAATTTCAATTGACAGCTTTCCGCTCTTCTCCAAGGAGAATCATTTCCTTAGCATGTTCTTTTGTTTTCTCTGTAACTTCAGCTCCGCCAAGCATACGAGCAAGCTCGTTCACACGCTCTTCCGAAGACATGAGGACAACCGTTGTGCTGGTCTCCTGTTCATCCATCTGCTTTTGAATATAAAAATGGGCATCCGCCATAGAAGCTACTTGCGGTAAATGCGTAATACATAGCACTTGACGATGTTTCGCTACTCGTGCCAATTTTTCCGCAATAGCTTGAGCAGCTCGACCGCTTACACCCGTATCTACCTCGTCAAAGATCAGAGTACCCACCTGCTCGGTAGTAGCTAGTATGCTTTTAATCGCGAGCATGACACGAGATAATTCCCCTCCAGACGCAATCTTAGTTAAGGGGCGCAGAGGTTCACCTGGGTTCGGCGCAATCAAAAATTCTATCTCATCAATCCCGCGAGAACTCACCCTAACTCGATTCCCCTCAACCTCAATACCTCGCTCGTCTGGAATATGCTTAATCTCAATTGCAAAACGTGCTCGCTCCATATGCAATTCTTTTAGCTCATGCTCAATTAAGTTAGCAAGCTCTACTGCTAACTCACGGCGGAGCGTACTTAATTCCAGCGCCTCAATAGCTACATCAGCTTCGGCTTCCCGGAGTGTTTTTTCCATTTGTTGCAAACGATCATCATAATGCTGGATTTCATCTAGTTCATCCTGTATGCCTGCTGCATATTCCAAAATCTCATCTACGGACTTACCATACTTGCGCTTTAATCCAGATAATTGGTCTAATCTGCCTTCTACTTCAGCTAGGATAGCAGGATCAAAATCCAAACGGTCCTTTATATGACGCAATTGTTGAACAGTGTCCTCTACCTGATAATAGGCACTTTGAATCGTTTCTACGATCGGAACTAGCTGTTCATCATATTGTTGTACCCGCTCCAATTCTCCCATAGCGTGCCCTAGCCAATCTTGTCCCCTCTGATCTCCATAAAGGGACATGTAAGCATCCTGTACACCAGCAAATATTTTTTCAATATTAGCCCACTTCTTACGTTGCTGTATGAGCTTCTCGTCTTCACCAGGGATTAATTTTGCCGCTTCAATTTCATTTAACTGATAGCTTAATAGGTCAATGCGCTGCATTAATTCGCGCTCGTTTTTAGCCATTCTTGATAAATCCTGCACGGCTTTGCGATATTTTTGATATAAATGACTAAATTCCTGCTTTGTTCCAGCCAAGCGAGATTCTCCATAAGCATCGAGCCAGCGAATATGCTTATCTGATTGCATAAGCGCCTGATGATCATGCTGACCGTGAACGTTTACCAGCCACGGTCCTAATTCTCGTAACATGGCTAACGTAATTAGCTGGCCATTCACGCGAATGATGCTTTTACCCGTAGAGGAAATATCCCGACGTACAACCAGGATACCATCCGGGTCAACCTGAATGCCGAAGCTCTCACAAACGGCGTAAGCAGGGTGCCCTGGCTTACATTCGAACAGACCTTCTATCTCTGCCCGTTTTTCTCCGTAACGGATAAGCTCTGCTGAACTGCGATCACCGAGCAATTGCCCTAGCGCATCGATAATAATGGATTTACCTGCCCCTGTCTCTCCTGTCAGGATATTAAGCCCATGCCCAAAAGAGATCGTGGTGTGTTTGATAATCGCAAAATTGCGGATGGTTAGTTCGTGGATCATGCATACCCTTCCTTATAGCATGTCTAAGAAGCGTTGGGACACTTCTTTTGCATTCTCTTTGGTTCGGCAAATGATTAAAATCGTATCATCACCGCAAACACAACCCATTATCTCATTCCAATGTAAATTGTCAATCAGAACAGCAACGGAATTAGCATTTCCTGGCATTGTCTTTAGTACGATCAGATTTTCAGAAAAATCAATGCTCACAAAGGAATCCAATAGCACGCGCTTCATTTTTTGCAATGGATTAAACTTTTGGTCCGTTGGTACAGAATATTTGTAACGGCCGTCACTCATCGGGATTTTTATCAAATGCAATTCTTTAATATCACGTGAAACAGTTGCCTGTGTTACACTGTACCCGTTTGAACGCAGGTATTCTACGAGCTCATCCTGTGTTTCTATATCATTATTCATGATGATCTCTTTGATTTTGATGTGTCGTTGGCCTTTATTCATACATTTACTCCCATTCACCTTGTAATTTAGTTCGAATTAATTCATAAAAATTGCCCTGTGTCCATTTGATCAGCGGTGTAACATGCTTGGATTGCTCAATAAAAATCTCATCTCCGCCCTCTAAACGAGAACCAAATTGACCATCGATCGAAAGTCCAATCTTATCATGCACAGCATCTACCTCAATTCGAAGGCGCTGGTCTGATGCCAGTACGATAGGTCTCGCCGTCAAAGAATGAGAAGCTATTGGTGTAAGCAAAAGCATGGCAACATTTGGAGCTACAATGGGACCACCCGCTGCTAACGAATAGGCCGTAGAGCCAGTCGGGCTGGAGACAATAATCCCATCTCCACTAAAAGTTCCTACATAAAATCCATTTGAATAAACGGAACACTTAATGATCCGACAGAATGATCCCTTGGTGATCCCAATATCATTCATAGCTGTATAAGTGGCAAGTCGTTCACCTTGTCGGTACAACTCAGTGGTGAGCATACTTCGTTCTTCTGTATAGTATTGCCCGGATAGTAGCTTCTCTACGGCATCGGTTAGATTATCTGGCTCTGCCTCTGACAAAAAGCCTAATGTACCAAGATTAATACCGAGCACTGGTAAATTATGACCTGCAAGCTGCCGAGCGATACCGAGTAAGGTGCCATCTCCCCCAAGCACGCAAAGAATCTCCACATATTTTGAAAAGTCATAAAGGGATACAGCCACATCTTCTCGACCGATCACTCCTGCTAAATCTTGTTCCAAATAAACTTTTGCCCCACGCGCTTCCAACAAGTATAATAACTCACGGGCGACCACGCGGGCTTTAGGCTTGCCCTTGTTCGCGATAATTCCAATGGACTTCACAGTGTCACCCCAGTATCTTTGATCATCTGCTCCTAGCAGGGATATTACGCGAATCTGATCCCCATGAATTCTTGCTGATCATCTCAGATGAGGGTTACTCGTTTGATTAATTTGAAACGAAGGATTCGCTTTAACATTTGTTCATCTTTATACAATTATACATATTTTTTTGCATAATGGATAGAGGGAGTAAGGCTTCCTTCCCATATTCAACAAGCTAAACATCGCATAAACCTGCTTCTTATTATGCAGATTATAATCTTTCCACATATTCCTTTGCTTCTTTAAGAGACAGCCCCAGTTCTATTCTTGCCTCTTTGATCGCTTCTATTTGTTTGCCTTCAGCAAGTAACCTATGTAGCTTTGCATTTATCGGATGATTCAGAACGACATTGTTATTTGGTTTTGTACTCTCAGAATAATTTGTAACGCCAACCTGAGCAGCAATTTGCTGTAGGATAACATTCATTCTTTTTAATTGATTTTGTAGCCGATTAACCTTTTCGACTAACAGTAATACAATGCAAACTAAAACCATTATTATCGTAAGTTCCATAACCTTCTCTCCTATTTTCTTTTTTAAGGACAACACTTAGCATCCTTATAAACAATGTAACATGGACAAATCAAATTTTCTTGTAAGAAACGTCTTTCAAAATGATTTTTATGACTTGAGGATAAAGAAAAAACCCCAAACTCATTAGAAAATGATTTGAGGTTCTGTTATTCATTTGCTTAACCTAACTCAATTGCCTATGTGCCTCGGCGACAACTTCTTCAATACGTGAAAGCCACCACGGCTCATCCTGTTCTACTACACGTTCATCAGCTTGCGGTTTATAAAGATGGAGAAGAAACTCAATATTTCCCTCTCCTCCCGTAATTGGCGAATAGCTGACACCATTTACTTGGAAGCCTAATGTCGTAGCAAATCCGGCGATTTCTTCTACGACCTGACGATGCACACTGGCATCTCGAACGATTCCATTTTTACCCACTTTTTCTTTACCTGCTTCAAATTGTGGTTTTACCAATGCTAGTACATGTCCACCTTCTTGTAAAAACGTGTACAGCACTGGCAGAATCAGCCTTAACGAAATAAATGATACATCTATCGAAGCCATGTTTGGCATTTCGTGTTCAAAAGTAGCCGGGCCCATATGACGAAAGTTCGTACGTTCCATGACAACGACTCGTTCATCCTGACGTAATTTCCATGCTAGTTGGTTGTAGCCTACGTCAATGGCATAAACCTTTCGTGCCCCATTTTGCAGGGCACAGTCCGTAAAGCCTCCTGTGGATGAACCAATATCCATCATAATCCGATCGGTTAAGTCAATTTGAAACTCTTTAATAGCCTTTTCCAGCTTAAGCCCACCCCGGCTTACATAGGGATGAATATTACCTTTTACTTGAATAGCAACATCCTCTGGAAATTTTGTACCTGGTTTATCGCATCTTTCACCCGCAACAATAACAAGCCCTGCCATAACGGCTCGTTTTGCCTTTTCTCGGGTCTCATACAGACCTCGATCTGCAAGTAAGACATCTAATCGTTCTTTTTTCATAGTCGTTATTAAGCCCTCTGTTTATTTACTGGTAGCAAGGAGCGTACACGTGCAGCGATCGCTTCCGCTGTTAAACTGATTTCTTGTCGTTGCTCCTTAACACTTCCATGCTCTACAAAATAATCGGGAATCCCCATCGGTTCCACCACCATATTATGGTAGCCTTGTTCAGCATAAAATTCCATGACTGCACTGCCAAAGCCGCCTTGTACACAGCCCTCTTCTACAGTAACAATATCCATATTTTCCTTAGCAAGACGCAAGAGCAATTCCTCGTCTAATGGTTTACAAAAACGTGCATTGACAAACATCGGCATGATGCCATCCATTTGCAGTAGATTAATGGCTTTTTCCGCAACGTCATAAATATGCCCAAATGAAAGAACAGCTACGCCTTTCCCCTCTCTAACTACTTCCATCTGACCGATTGGAAGGGCCTTGAGCTCTTCATCCATTTTGACACCTAGACCGTTTCCGCGCGGATAGCGGAAGGAAATAGGGCCATCATATTCTGCCGCTGTTTTCATCATATGCTGCATTTCATTCTCATCTTTTGGAGCCATAATGACCATATTGGGAATAGCACGCATAAAAGCGATATCATAAACACCTTGGTGCGTCTCTCCATCAGCTCCAACCAAACCAGCACGGTCTACCGCAAAAACAACAGGTAGCTTCATTCGAGCAACATCATGGATTAACTGGTCATAGGCACGTTGCAAAAAGGTGGAATAAATTGCTAGGAACGGCTTCATTCCTTGTGTCGCCAGCCCAGCCGCGAATGTACAAGCATGTTGTTCAGCAATCCCTACATCAAACATTCGCTCAGGATATACGGAAGCATACTTTAAGAGACCAGAACCATCTGGCATAGCCGGTGTAATCGCTACAATACGATCGTCTTGCTGTGTTAGCTTAATTAACGTATCAGCAAATACACTCTTGTAGGCAGGCGCAGCAGCAACGGCTTTAATCATTTCACCAGATTCAATCTTATAGGTATCTGTTCCGTGCCATTTCATTGCGTTTTGTTCTGCTGGCAGATAGCCTTTTCCTTTTTTGGTGATCACATGCAATAAGACCGGTCCACGTGTATTCGCAGCTGTACGCAGTGAATCAATCACAAGCTCTAGGTTATGTCCATCAATAGGACCAATGTACGTAAAGCCCAGCTCTTCGAATAAAATACCGGATACAAGCATGTATTTCATGCTATCCTTGACCTTTTCAGCCAGTTGAGCCAATTTTCCCCCTACAGCGGGAATCGCCTTGAGTAGGCTTTCTACCTCATCCTTAGCTCTATTATAAATATGATCTGTACGTAATTTGCCCAGATAGTTATGCATAGCACCTACATTTGGCGCGATGGACATTTCATTATCATTTAAGACCACGATTACATTCTTCTTCTCATGACCAATGTGATTTAAGGCTTCAAAAGCCATACCACCTGTCAATGCACCGTCTCCAATGACACCTATCACATGGTAATTTTCCTTCTTCAAATCGCGGGCGCTCGCCATGCCCATGGCACCTGACAACGAAGTGCTGCTATGCCCTGTTTCCCAAACATCATGAGCACTCTCCGCCATTTTTGGAAAACCGCACAATCCCTTATATTGACGCAGTGTCGGAAAATCATCTTTTCGTCCAGTTAAAATTTTGTGTACATAGGCTTGATGACCAACATCCCATAAAATTTTATCCTTTGGACTGTTAAAGCAATAGTGTAGTGCGATCGTTAGCTCCACAACTCCTAGGTTAGGAGCTAAATGTCCCCCTGTTTTAGAGAGGTTTTCTATCAGGAACCGACGAATTTCTTCGGACAACTGCTGTAATTGGGAGATTGTCAAATGCTTGAGATCATCTGGGCTCTTCATGTTTTCAAGCAACACTGTAACCCCTCGCTTTCACTAAGTCGCAAAACCTTCCATACTAATCATACATCATGCTTCACAAAAAATTACACGTACACGCATTATATCCTTTTCTTATGTAAAAAACCATAAGAGAGTAATGATATCTCTCTTTAGGCAAAAATCCTTTATGCTAGCTTACACGCTCCATCACATACTCCGCTAGTGCAAAGAGAGCAGGATGATTAATCTTTACTGCTACAAGCTCAGCTTGAGCCTCCTTGACAAGCAAAGCTAGACGTCGTTTGGATTCAGCAAGTCCAAGTAACGCAGGATAGGTTGCTTTCTCTTTACTCGCATCACTTCCCACAGCTTTACCAAGCAATGCCGCATCTCCCTCAACGTTTAAAATGTCATCTTTAATCTGGAAGGCTAGTCCGATCTTAACAGCATAATTAGTTAGGGACTGCAATTGCTTTGGTGTTGCTTCTGCCAAATATCCTCCGCCTCGCAAAGCCGCAATCAGCAGATCGCCTGTTTTATGTAAGTGGATATACTCTAATTGCTCAAGGGAAAGCTGTTTGCCTTCTCCCATAATATCAGCCATCTGACCACCTACCATCCCTCGTTCACCGGCACGCTGCCCAAGCTCAGCTATCAATTGGACAGTTGTTTCAGCTTTAACCTCAGGATGATGTACATAAGAGCTAGCCACTAGGCCAAACGCTCTTGTCAGTAGGGCATCTCCTGCTAAAATAGCAGTGGCTTCACCAAATACCTTATGATTAGTCGGTTTACCCCTACGTAAATCATCATCATCCATGGCAGGGAGATCGTCATGGATCAATGAGTAAGTGTGAATCATTTCTAAGGCTATCGCATATGGAAGGCCACGTTCAATTGGTTGTTGAAACGCTTCCAGTACCGCTAGAACAAGAATGGGACGTAACCGCTTCCCACCAGCCATCAATGAATAGTGCATTGATTCGTACAGTTCGCTAGGAACACCTTCTGTAGATAGTGCTCTTGGTAATTCAGCTTCCAATAATGCAATTTTTTCATTTAAATAATCCTTCAAACGAAAACTCATGCTAGTCCTCCTCCACATGGAACGGACGCTCGGATATGCTGCCGTCTTGGTCTAGAAGCTGAATTACCTTGGCTTCAATTGCATCTAGCTTTGTTGCACATTGACGAGATAATTGAATTCCTTCTTGGTACAACTCAATCGCTCTCTCTAAAGGAACATCGCCTTCTTCTAGCTGACGCACCACTTCTTCCAGCCGTTGCATTGCTTCTTCAAATAAAAGCTCTGTTTCCTGTGCTGCTTTTTTACGAGCCATGGTTCTCTTCCTTTCGCTCTATGTCTGTTACCGTTGTCATGATCTTCCCATCTTGATATCGTATCATGAGCTGATCTCCCACTTCAATTCCTTCAACAGATTTGATTAATGTATCATCTTTATAGGATAGGCTAAAGCCACGTTGCATAACCCTTAACGGACTCAAGGCATCCAAATGCTGGACCAAAGACAGCCATGCTTGCCTTGATCTTTCCGTTTTTTGTTTCATATACTGTGTTAATTGGCTCTCCATTCGATTGACTTGGCCTCGTCCTTCTGCCACCTGTCGCTCCAATCGAATTTGTTTTAACCGTTTTTTCACATGGCTGACTTGCTCACGTTTACGGACTACTTTCATTTTCACCATAGCACTAAGACGTAGCGTTACTTCGTCAATTCGCTGTCGTCGCTCTTCTACTCGTCGCAATGGATTTTTTAGCCCATACGATTGCTGTAATCGTTGTAAATGGGTGCGCTTCTCTTGAAGCTGAGTTTGGAGAGCACGAGCCAGTCGATGATCTAGCTGTTTAATTCTCTCCAGCCACTCTAAATAATGAGGTACGGCTAACTCGGCTGCCGCCGTCGGAGTGGCCGCTCGGATATCAGCAACAAAGTCTGCAATTGTATAATCTGTCTCATGGCCAACTGCTGAGATTATAGGTATTTGAGAAGCTACAATCGCTCTGGCAACGGCCTCGTCATTAAATGCCCAAAGCTCTTCAATTGAACCTCCTCCTCGACCCACGATCATAACATCTACTTGATACTGATTGATATGTCTGATAGCACGGATGATAGAAGCAGGGGCCTCAACACCTTGTACAATCGCTGGAGCAAGCATAATTTCTGCTTGAGGGTACCTGCGCTTAATTGTAGTAATAATATCTCGTATTGCTGCTCCTGTAGGTGAAGTAACCACTCCGATTGTTTTCGGAAACAGCGGTAAAGCCCGCTTTCTTTCAGAAGCAAACAGACCTTCCTGCTGTAGTTTTTCTTTTAATTGTTCAAAAGCAAGGAACAAAGCCCCTATCCCATCGGGTTGTAATTCCCTTGCATATAATTGATATGCTCCGTCCCTTTCAAATACAGAAATGGAACCACGCACAATCGCTTTGGTTCCATTTTTCGGTATAAATGTAAGGAAACGGTTATAGCTAGCAAACATCACGATTTTAAGCCGTGAATCCTTGTCTTTTAACGTGAAGTACATATGACCGCTGTGATGATGCGTAAAGTTGGATATCTCTCCACGAACCCAAACATCAGCTAGCCTAAGATCTCCCTCCATCATACGCTTCACATAGCGGTTTAACTCCGCGACAGACATGACCTCTGCTGGCTTCATAAACGATCCCTTCCTCTATCTACAATTATACAGTCAGTTTACGCCTTGCCGAGATGACCGTATTCTGCATGAGCATTGTAATTGTCATTGGACCAACACCACCTGGAACTGGAGTGATATGACTCGCTACTTCCTTCACTTCATCAAACAAAACATCTCCAGTCAGCTTGCCATCTAGACGATTCATTCCAACATCAATGACAATAGCACCATCCTTTACATGCTCTTTCTTGATTAAGTGAGCGATTCCTACTGCAACCACCAATATGTCTGCCTGACGAGTATGTTCCTCTAGGTTTTTCGTACGAGAATGACACATAGTAACTGTAGCATTTTCATGTAACAGTAATAAAGAGACAGGTTTCCCTACAATATTACTGCGACCGACTACTACAGCATGCTTACCCTCCATACTAATTCCTGTACTTTTAATCAGCTCAATTACACCATGTGGCGTGCAAGGAAGAAACGTCTCTTTGCCAATACATAAGTTCCCTACGCTGATCGGATGAAAGCCATCTACATCCTTTTCCGGGGAAATCGTATCAATAATCGCTTCCTCGTTCATATGCTTTGGTAAAGGTAATTGTACCAAAATACCATGAATGTTCGGATCTTGATTTAATTCCTTTACTAAATCTACTACTTCCTGTTGTGTTACATTACTTTCAAGACGAAATGACTTAGAGTAAATCCCCGTTTCCTCACACGCTTTGATTTTACCGTTCACATACGTTTGAGAAGCAGGATCATCACCAACTAAAACAACAGCCAAACCAGGTTGAATCCCTTTATCAACTAGTTCTGCCACCTCTTGTTTGATTCGTTCACGATATGATTTTGCAAACTCTTTACCATTGATTACTTGGGCTGTCATATTTGTCACTCCTCCATATTCGTTCATCTGTATACAGTAAGTGTAGCGGAAAGAGGATACAGGTGTAAAGACGAATTTTTTTAACAAAAAAACTTTTAATGTTCGCCTTTAGCTTTCATCCACCCTAGCATAGCCACACCATAGGCATTATCGCCTGTATAAGCAGGATCACAGAAAAAGAGTTTGCCCTTAACCGCTGGATGTTCGAGTCGCTTAATCAAGCGTTCACGTATGTATAGGTTAGCAGCCACACCGCCTACAATCAGAACTTCTCGACCGTGGCCAGCCTCCATCGCATTGCGCAAGGCCTTTTCTAAACTGTTAGCCACGCACTGCTCCGTTGCACGTGCAATCTGAGCTGGTGTTGCCATTTTCTCTTTGATTGCTCGTAATAAAGCATTTTCTGGACCAGAGAAGCTAAAGGTAAGTTCTTTTACAGAAGAGGATACCCTGAACTCCTCTGTTGAGGTCTCTGCGCGATCTATCTCTTTTGCCAGTTCCTCCAGATAAGGGCCTGCAGGGAAAGGCAGTTTCAAAGCTACTCCTATACGATCTACTAGTTGTCCTGCATGCAGATCGATCGTTCCTCCAATGATATCTATCTGGTAGCCTGTTTCAATGCGTTGGCACGAAAGAATTTCACTGGTTCCTCCGGATAAATGGACAGCTAAAAATCGGTCATTAGCTGGTCGGTCATCAGCAGTAAACTCGCCTGCCGCGATGTGACCTTCCTGATGCGTTGTCAGATAAAGAGGGACACGCAAAAATAAAGAAAGTGATTTCCCTAGACCTTCACCCACTTTAAAAACAGGCATGTAGGACCCGTCTTTCGGACGAGGTTTTTCACTCACACATATCCCCTTTACTTGATACTCTTGTAATTTTAGTTGATCACAAAGTTCAGGAAGGTTCATCACATGCTGAAAGACGGCTTCCGATTGTTGCAAACCCCGTTCTCCCTCTTTCACACGCAAGAGTTTTTTGGCTTCTGCGACAATCTCACCGTCTTCTGTAGCAAGGCAAAGCGATGTCCGATAATTGCTGGTGTCAATTCCTACCATCACGTTTTTCATTCGCTTCACCTATCATTTATTCTTGAGTTTCTACTCTTTCATTGCTTTGCAGATAATTAGACAGCACGCCATTCACAAAACGATAAGACTGATCGTCGCTAAACAGCTTCGCTAGCTCAATCGCTTCATTCACTATTACGCGGGCAGGTACTCCCTCTTCAAACATCAATTCAAAAAAGGCAAGGCGTAAAATCGCTCGATCTACATTTGCAATACGATCCAATTGCCACCCACGCAGATATTGTTTTACTGCTTCATCAATGGAGTCTAAATTATTTAATGCGCCTTCTACCAGGTACAAAAGGTATTTATTATCTTGTGAGCTGTCTTCCATTACCATCTGTAAAGCATGGTGTAGCTCAACCTCAGCCATGTCGATTTGAAAAAGGATTTGAACCGCTTTTTCGCGTGCAATTCTGCGTTTCATGTACTTAGTCACCTACTATTTAAATTTGCCAGGTAAAATCCGATCGAGAATTTCTCGCAGGTCTTCTTTTCGATCCAGTTTTTGTCCGATAAAGTAGCCTGTCCCAATAAACACGATGAAAACCAGCGTGTTCCAGAAGCCTACTATCAAATAAATGATACCAAAAAGAAAACCAGCCAGAACTCCTAACAGTTTCCCCTTATGTTCCCATAATAACTCCCAAAGCATCCTATTCACCCTCTAATCCAACTTTCTGTTTCGAACGGCGACATTATTTTCCTTTGAGACGACTTCCGTTACCACAACAGTCACCTCTGCGATGTCAACGCCAGCGATGCTTTCCACTTGCTGTTTTACTTCGGTTTGCAACGTTTGCGTCATTTCAGGAATTGGGGACTCACCATCTACAGTGATTTTCAAAATGATCGCATTCCCGTTTTCCATGGAGCGAATTGTGGTGGTAAGATCGCGAACCCCACGAACCTTTCGCCCTGCGCGTTCTGCAATCGCTTTGATTGTTGCAAAGCTGATATTTACCATTCCATTCTCATTGCGTTGATAAATCCCTTTTTCTTCTCGTACCCTTCGCTGTGGAAACGCACTGAAAATAAACCGAACGCTAATCACCAAGAAGATGACAGCTACAATTAGATAGGGAATGTTAATCATATCGGCATTATACAATTCACGAAGCACCGCTTCTACATAGTACGGCTGAATTAGACGAGTAATGACACCAATCGCAATAATTGAGCCTGCTGTGAGCGCAATACTGTAAATTGTTAGGATAAACCGGTCAAAAAGATTCATGCGCGCCTCTCCTTTGTAGGAAACATCAACCAGCAAAGAACTCTGATCAGCATGCTCGACCAGTAGGAAAAATGCCCCCTAAGCTGGGGGCACTCCTAATAAGGTTTATCGAACCCGCTGATATTCTTCCGTTTGTGTAGCAGGTGGAGTTGCTGCTGGTTGTACTTTTTCCTCGGATTTTAATTCAACATCGATGATATGTACATTTACTTCCACCACTGATAGCCCAGTCATCGCTTCAATCGCGTTTCGCACGCTATCTTGAATGTTTCGAGCTACCTCGGGAATTCGATGGCCGTATTTTACGATAATGGAAACGTCAACTGCTGCTTCTTTGGAGCCTACTTCTACACGAACTCCTCGGGCTGCGTTTTTTTTCCCTAACTTTTCAACGAAATCTCCAACCAATCCACCGCTCATATGGGCAACTCCCTCAACTTCAGCAGATGCCATACCAGCAATAACTTCCAAGACTTCGGGAGCGATCTGGATTTTTCCAAGCTCTGATTTTGTCTCTTCTGCATCTATGAATTCCACGCTTCGCACCTCCCTTTTCAATTACACCTCATTATAACAGCGGGGTGTGATTTTTTGCAAACATCCTAGAGATCATTCAAATGAAGATCGTATGTCTCTAAAAATTTTGTATCAAATTGTCCACTGATAAAAACATCATGCTCTAATAATTTTAAGTGGAAAGGAATTGTCGTATGAACGCCTTCGATCATTAATTCCTGCAAAGCGCGCTTCATGCGCTCGATCGCTTCCTCACGCGTTTTTCCCCAAACGATTACCTTGGCAATCATGGAATCATAGTAAGGCGGAATCGTATATCCAGGGTATACAGCGCTATCAATTCGAACACCAAACCCACCCGGAGCTAGGTAGCCCTCAATTTTACCCGGTGATGGCATAAAGCCCTTTGCCGGATTTTCAGCATTGATACGGCACTCAATGGACCAGCCGTCCAAGACGATATCGTCCTGTGTAAAGGACAGTTGGTTGCCATATGCAACACTGATTTGCTCTTTAATAAGGTCGATCCCTGTAATCATTTCAGTTACCGGATGTTCTACTTGAATACGAGTATTCATTTCCATGAAGTAGAATTGGCCGTGTTTGTCCAATAGGAATTCTACCGTACCTGCACCATGATAATTTACAGCTTGAGCGGCAGCTACAGCAGCCTCTCCCATCTGTTTGCGCAGCTCTTGACTTAGCGCTGGGGATGGAGCTTCTTCGACTAATTTTTGGTGGCGTCGTTGAATGGAGCAGTCACGTTCTCCAAGGTAAACCACATTACCATGCTTATCGCCCATGATTTGAATCTCCACGTGACGAGGACCTTCAACGAATTTTTCTAAATAAACGCCAGCATTTCCAAATGCGGTTTTTGCTTCATTTTGAGCTTGACGAATTGCTTTCTCTAAATCCTCGTCATCTACAGCTACTCGCATGCCTCGACCGCCGCCGCCTGCCGTAGCCTTGACCATAACAGGATATCCTATCTCTTTTGCCGTATCCAAAGCTTCAGCAATGCTTTCGATCAGCCCGTCCGTACCCGGTACAGTAGGAACCCCTGCACGCTTCATGGTATCTTTAGCTGTGGATTTATCTCCCATACCAGTTATTGCTTCTGGATCTGGTCCGATAAAAGTGATGTTACAAGCCGAGCAAATCTCAGCAAAGTCAGCATTCTCTGCTAAAAATCCATATCCCGGATGAATCGCATCTGCTCCCACTTTGGTCGCAACGCTCATGATACTTGCCATATTTAAATAGCTGTCTTTCGAAGCAGTAGGTCCTATACAGTAAGCCTCATCCGCGAGCTTTACATGCAAGGCTTCTCGATCTGCCTCAGAGTATACAGCAACCGTTTGGATACCTAATTCGCGGCATGCACGGATAACGCGCACGGCAATTTCACCGCGGTTGGCAATGAGAATCTTTTGAAACATCGCGTTCTCCTCCAATTATTGTGCCTTTACCAAGAATAAAGGTTGACCGTATTCTACTAGTTGTCCATCTTCTACTAGGACTTTAACGATTTCGCCAGTCACTTCTGCTTCGATTTCATTAAATAATTTCATTGCTTCTACAATACATACAACCTTATTTGGCGTAACTCGATCACCCGGATTTACATAGACTGGTGCTCCTGGTTCTGGAGATATGTAGAATGTACCTACCATTGGAGAAACAATTTTATGCAAATTAGCCTCATTTTCTACTGATGGAGCCGCAACAGCTGGTGCTGCAGGAGCTTGTTGTGGTGCAACAGCAGCTTCCATTTTCGGTGCGTGTTGCTCGGCTGGAGCTGATGTATAAGCAACAGGCTCAGAGCATACAACAACTGGTTGAGATACTTCTACTCCGCCGCTTTTTTTAATAGAGAGCTTAGAGCCATCCGTCTCAAGCTCAAATTCTTTAATGGAGGATTGGTCCAGCAATTTGATAATTTCACGGATCTCATGCAGTTTAAACACTACCTAGCACCCCTTTGTTCATTCAATAATTCAGCTCTTTTGTCGATTAGAATGACGATTATGATTGCATGTTATGAGCTGGTCATAAAATTTATGGTAACTTTTTGTCACGCGAACGTCAAGAAAGGATTTCTTTCTCATTCATAACTAATTTCGAGAAAGAAATCCTTTTTTCCCCCTTAGGGTTGAAAACTAACTGTAATATTTTTGCCTGGAACATTTAAATGTTGTTTGGCAAGAGCAATCAATTTAATTGCTTCCTTCGAATCGACCTTATCCTTCTGCACAATAATGCTGACACTGTCCTTTTGGGTATTTACTACGCAATCTTTATAGCCCTTTGTTTTGATTAGCTCTTCTAACGCTAGTGTTTGTTGCTCAAGCGTGGATAATTCCTCTAAACGTGCATTTGCTTCTGCTATCGCTTGAGGAGTTGAATTGGAGTTGGTCATAATAGCTGTTTGCTCATCCTTTTGCAATTGGGTCATCGCTTCTCGTTTCAGCTTATATCCTTGGAAAACATCGGCTGATTCTGGTGCAGGCAATGTCGTCGTATCGGGTGCTGTGGCTGGAGTTTTATTGGCGGCTTTTTGATTCGGCTTCTCAACATCTTTGCCAGAAGACTGTGCTGTAGCTTTATCTACTTCTCCTTTGCTTTCAACAGGTTTTGCATCTTGCATTGGCTGGTCTAATTGCTTGGTATCTACTTCAATCCCTGTGATCGATTGATCTTCCTTTTGTGCTTCTTTATGATCAGTGGTTGCCGGCACCTGATCATTTGGACCTTTAACCATATAATATCCGGACAACACGACCATTACCGCAAGCATTGTTAACAACCAGACTGTTTGTTTACGTAAAATCATTTGAAATCCCTCCTACTATTTTTTGGGCAAAATAGAAATTTTATAAGCAGGTACTTCTAATGTTTTCTGCACGGCTTCTGTAATCCACGCTTTCACCTGAATGTTTTCGGCTCCTTTTGCTACAACCAGCACTCCTCTCACTTTAGGTTTTAAGGTTTTCACTACGACAGGCTGTTCTTGTTTGGAACCATTCATGATCACTACCTGTTCGTTGCGGGATTGGTCACTTTGAGCGCGAGTCGCTTTTTCTTTATCGGTTTCGTTTGTAGTGGCTTGTCGTTGTTCCCGATTTTTCTCTACCACCACTTCTGGAGTCGAATCGAGATTCACCATCACTTCTACAGAGCCTACTCCTGTTACCTTTTCTAAAATATCCTTGAGCTGGGTTTCAAAACGATTCTCGTATTCCCGAATTAAATCGCCACCTGTTGCATGAGAAGAGAAAGCGGGAGCACTTTTAACCGGATCATCAGGAGGCTGTACAGAACTATAGGTACCTTCTTGTTCTCGTGCTATATCTGGGGTGAACGACAAAAAATCTGTAAAGATCATGAATGCCGCGCCTAAGCAAAGCAGGATAATAAAATAATGAAGCGGCTTCATCTTTTTTGGCTCGTCCTTGGATTGAATCAGTTTCTTTAATGAATTCAGCATAATGGGTCCCCCCTTTCAGATACCGCCCAATCAGCGCTTTTCCGCTTCCCGTTTGGGAGCAATTATTTGGACCTGCTTTATTTCCACACCGCATTCCTTGGCAAGATACGCCGCAATCTCTGCATGAAGCGGGTCTTGTTTTGCCACCGAAGCAGAAGCTACAACGGCTTCATCCTTTCTCTCACTTCTCTCTTGTTGATTATTTAGATTTATTTCAACAGATTGGATCGGCGTAATTTTTTCAATAGGTGGATTTATCCCTTCCTTCCGTTCTTGCCGGGCTTTATTTGTAGGAGGTTGATCGGGCCCAATCGTTGCCGTGATTTCTTTTATTGCTTGTTCTCTGGTGCCATGCGATGCAAACCGAATCGCTACATCTGAGAGCGTCACTCCAAAAGTCAGCTTTACCTTTTCAGTAAGCAGATTACTTAATTGTGAGGAGACATATTGGTTCATTTGATCATCTTTGGCTTGAATTAATTTCTGGGTTAATTGCTCCCACTGTGACTGTTCCTCTTGCTTTTTCTTGTTCTGCTCGTTTTGGTACATGCCAATTTTTGTGGCTATTTCATCTGGCGTAATTTGAAATATAGAGAAGACTGGCGACATGATTGTTAGCAAAATAATAAGCCCCATCACCATTTTCACGTATTGCTGTATCTTCGTATTGGGCAGAATAAGATCCAGAAAGGCGGCTAACAACACTAGCAGAACAACCTTTCGCAACCAGAGATTCAACCATTCCATTTCATTTCACCTACCGAACCATCAAGGATATGTTTCCAGCTGCAATAATGATGGTGATGGCTAAAAAGAACATCAATCCAACTGTTGCTAGGGCTGCAAAAACATACAGCAGACTTTTACCGATAGTACCTAGTGCTTTGATAATCGGGCTATTTCCCAACGGTTGCAGTATCGCTGAGGAAAAATTATAGATAAGGGCCAATATCAGAATTTTCATAGCTGGAAAAGCACATAAGAGGAGCAGAATGATCACACCAGCCAGTCCCACTGCATTTTTAACAAGAACAGAAGCACTTACGACGGTATCTGCTGCATCCGTGAACATTCGCCCAACCACAGGTACAAAATTACCTGTGATATACTTTGCTGTTCGAATCGTGACCCCATCTGCCATTGCTGTGGTAGCTCCCTGAATGCTCAAGATGGCAAGAAAGATTGTTAAA
This sequence comes from Brevibacillus sp. 7WMA2, assembly GCF_010748895.1. Taxonomy (NCBI): domain Bacteria; kingdom Bacillati; phylum Bacillota; class Bacilli; order Caryophanales; family Paenibacillaceae; genus Brevibacillus; species Brevibacillus sp. 7WMA2. The sequence goes on along the minus strand of NZ_CP048799.1, from coordinate 252,113 downwards.
AAGGAACCCATCACTCCCATGGCTACATTTCGAAGCAAGATCGCGAGCTGCGTTACTTTATATCTCTCTGAAAATAGACTCACAATAGACAGCATGGCTGAGAGAAATAAAAGCGGAAAAATGATCGTGGAAATGAGAAACCCGCTTATATTGATCATGAAGACAATAATAGGATGGAACATAGCTGCTGAGGCCATGTTACCCATGGAAGCAAGCAAGGCAAGTACAAGCGGTATCATGGCAAGCATAAAGTCTGACATCCCTTGAATGGCATCCTTGGCATAGGTAATCGCCACATGAAAGCTATTCATCGCAAGCACCATCAGAACCAGATAAGCAATAGCGTAAGCTACGACGGATACTGTATTTTTTTCAAAAGCATTTTGCATGGATTCTAGTAGCATCGCGAATACCGTAATGATGATGATCGAGCTGAGTAGCTTCCCATTCATCAGAATTTCATGAAAGAAGAATTTTAAAATACCTTTAAGCATCCCTGATGGTGACAAACCGCCATCCTCCATCAGCAATTGCATGAAGCCTTTTTGTTTCAGATCTGGCAGGTACCCCTCATACTGGTCCAATGTCTTTTTCCAAAAGGTCTCAATTTGTTGTAGATTTAAATGCTCCGTCTGCTGCTTGACCATTTTTTCTACTGGCGAAAAATTCTCGGGATTTGATGATGCTGCGATGGCACCATTTGCAAAGAATAGCAGAAGAAACAGGAGCAAGAGGGTACATCTGTGCGCCATCGTTCATCCTCACCTCCCTTTAAGCAGGCAGTAAATTGACGACTGTTTCAATAATGATTTGAATAATGGGAACAGCCATGACAAGAATTAGCACTTTGCCAGCCAATTCAATTTTGGAGGCGATTGCCCCTTGTCCAGCATCTCTTGTCACCTGCGCTCCAAATTCGGCAATGTAAGCAATCCCAATAATCTTTAGAATCGTGCTAAGAAACACAAGATTGAGGTCTGCATGGACAGCTAACTTTTCTAAAACACGAATAACATCAGATATCTTTCCAATTAAAAAGGTAAAAATGATGACACCGCTTACGATAGCCAATAAAAAGGCGAATAAGGGTTTTTGTTCTTTGATAACAAGGGCGAGAAGCGTTGCTACTAAGCCCAGACCGACAATTTGTACGATGTCCAACGGCTCCTCACCCCCTAATTAAAAAGGAAGACTCGTTTGACCTCGGTAAATAAATCACCTAGATAATGCGCTACCATAAACAACACAATGATAAATCCGACCAACGTCGCCCATTGAGCAATGTCTTCCTTTCCTGAGGCTTTTAGCACCGTCTGAATTATCGCAACGATAAACCCAACGCCGGCAATTTGAAACACTGGAGTCAAATCAAAGCCCACGCCCCACACCTCGCTCTTACATCATTAATATGACAATGAGAAGTCCGCCTAAAAATCCTAAATTTTTGTACATTTTTTCATACTTGAGCTGTTCTTCCTTGGCCTCTTCTTCTAAACCTCGTAAATGAAAGACTGTTAGTTGCAGATGTTTCTTCTGGTCCTCTCGATCAGAATTTCCCATCACATAGCCTAGGTTCTTTAAAATTTCCTTCTCCTCTTTTCGCAGTGCAGTTAAGCTCCACGTCTGCTCTAATGCGGTTTGCCAGACCATTTGAGTGGATTCGCCTGCATTTGTTTGCAATAGCTCACTAGCCCGCTTGTACAGATTCCCAATGCTGTGGGTCACTCGATCAGAAATTTTTTCAAAGGCTAGCGAGAGGGGCGTAGCTCCATACACGATCTCCGTCTCTAGCATTTGCAAGGAGTGAAGCAAAGCTCTTAATTCTTTTACTCGGTCGCTATAACGCTTTCCGAGCTGGATACCAATGAGAGAGGCTGACACTAGCACTACGATGGCTGCCCCTATCTTAAGCATATGACCTTCTCCTTTTGAATCGATCGCAAGTGTTCATCGTATAGTCCATCCATTGTGCCAGCTCCGTGCTTGCGACTAAGAATCACGTACCGTTTAAAGACTCTTTCCTTGATTAAACGAGAAATCGTAGGCCGCTTCGCGATATCTTCAAGCGAAATTCCGTGAGCGCTGCATAACACTCCTACCCCTGCATGCAAAGCCTCCCATATCGCTTCGCTGTCCTCCTGTCTTCCGATTTCGTCCACCACAACCAGGTCAGGTGACATGGAACGAATCATCATCATCATTCCAATCGCTTTCGGACAAGCGTCCAACACATCGGTGCGCGGCCCTACGTCTCGTTGAGGAATACCATTGTAGCATCCAGCTATTTCGGAGCGTTCGTCCACAATCCCTACTTTTTTGCTAGAAGACCACTCATTCCCGTAACTAATGCTTCTTGCCAAATCACGAAGTAATGTTGTTTTGCCACATTGAGGAGGCGAGATCACCAATGTTGATTGGAATTGCCCCTGATCAAATAAATAGGCTAGAATGTCCCTGGCAACTCCCTTTTTCTCGCGGGCAATCCTTATATTAAAACTGGTAATATCTCGAATTCCTTTAACATCTCCATGCTCTAACACCACCCTGCCGGCGATACCGATACGATGTCCTCCGACAACCGTAATGTAGCCACGTTTTAATTCTTCCTCCAGTGCATAAAGCGAGTGCTGACTAATCTGATTAAGCAATTTCACGCTAGAATCCTCACGAAACATCCACCCTTGGCGAAAATTGGCTGTTAGCTGGCCTGAAGGCGTTACATAACTAGCCTGATGTCCGTAACGAATCTCGATCGGTAAATTTTGTCGTAGTCGAATCTCTTCTACATGTTCTTGCACGTTTACAGGCAGAGCGGCTATCACGGCACGAATCTCTGTCGGCAACAAAGACAAGATATGTTTCATAAAGTCTCCCCTTTGTCCACTCAGACTTATCTCATCCTATGCAGGAAGGGACAACATTTATGACTATCAAGCCAAGGAAAACTAGTACAACTTTTTCCCTTACTAGAGTGACCTACTCTTATGCATGTAGAAGTGAACTAGGAAGGGTTATAAACATCCCGATGTGAGCGATTGGTTATTTCATAGGAATGATAGCCCTCAGGATCAACCTCTTCTTTCACCATTAAAACCTCTCTGCATTGAGGACATTCTAATTCGTGGACATGTGAAACGGTCCCTTTTCTATCTGTATCGTGTAGCGCTTCGTAATAATACGCTTCGTCCGAGTCATCCAAATCGGAGAATCGCTCTCTGTAATTCATCGCTTCTTGATAGTCTTCGTATACCGTTTCATAAAATTCATCATCATCGTATAACAGGTACTCCAGATCGGTTAAATCTTCGTCTACAGCCTCAACATATTGTTCACATTCTTCTACACGTACATGGATCGTTCTCATTTCCGCTACCAAATCATCACAAAGCTGTACAAGTCTATACAAGGCTTTTTCTTCCAACCCTGCTAGTTCTGGGTCCAGTCCCTCCAGTAATCCTTGTAAATAAGCCAAATGCTGTTCCACATGTTCCATAAGAATACCTCCTCACGTATGCTAGTGGGTAGTATTCCCCAGAACCCTCAAGCACTATTTACTTTTTACGCCAATCAAAATGCAAGTTACCCCAATAAAAATCCATAGTATTTTCGTAAGTGATAATTTGTCAGATATACCTACCATTCCAATCGTTGTTGTTGTGAGTAAGATTAAGGGACCAATCAACGCTAAGCTGGAATTATAGATCAATGCTTTTTCAACTTGGTTTACCTTAAGGATGAGCAAAGCTACAATAATTTCCATACTGCCGGACAACAATCGTAGGGACGCCATCCCAATAATTGCCTTTTCCCACATGCACGTCTCTCCCTTCTCTTACCCACTCTATGCAACTTGTCCGCTGTTATGTCCTTTTCGCAATCAAAAATAGATAGGCTTATACCCCTTCGACCATGTAGACACAGACTGCATATGGTAAAACAAATGCCTATGGATTGGAGAGAGCTTACGAATGGAAAAAGAGACTGCGTTCTGGCCGACTCAATGGGTAGATCCATCCTGTACCCGAGAATGTAAGCCACGTCATACCGGAATTACCATGGTAATAGACAAAGGATTAGGCTTGCACGCCATGAAAGATTTGCTACACACTGCTTCCTCCTACATTGATATTTATAAACTAGGCTTCGGAACCTCTGTTCTCTATCCTTTTTCTGTGCTAGAAGAAAAGCTAACATTAGCTCTCTCTCTAGATATTGCGATTATGCCGGGCGGAACCTTTTTTGAAATAGCCTATACACAGGATGGGATTAAGACATATCTGGAACGAATTCGCGATGCTGGATTTAACGCAGTAGAAATTTCAGATGGAAGTATGCCTATTTCCACTCAGGAAAGGCATGACGCGATTTCGATGGCTAGAGAAATGGGCTTTCGCGTATTTTCAGAATATGGTCAAAAGGCGAGTACCTTCCGTGCTGATCAGGAAATGCTCCTGTCAACACTCGTGGGAGACGTGAATGCTGGTGCCGACTATGTCATTGTAGAAGCACGTGAAAGCGGTAATGTGGGAATTTATAACAAACAAGGCGAAATTGATTCAGAATTCGTACGTCAAGTCATACAACAAGCCTCTACGCTAGCAACTAGGCTAATCTGGGAAGCTCCGCAGAAACCCCAACAGGTCGGCTTGTTAAAGACAATCGGACTTGACGCTAATCTAGGAAACATTGCTCCTGTAGATCTCTTATCTCTTGAAACTCTGCGTCGTGGGTTGCGTGGTGATACCGCCTATCAGGTATTAGAAGACAGGAGAAGATTGGTATGCGAATAGAGCTGGTCCCCACCGTTGAAGAAATACGAGTAGAACAGATCATCCATCGAACCGTCATCGTCATTGATGTACTCCGCTCAACTAGCACGATTGTCAGCGCTCTGGCTCACGGTTGTCGGTCCATTAGTGCTACTGAGACAATTAGGCAAGCACTGGCTCTACGGACATCTGAATCTATTCTAGCTGGGGAACGCCATTGCAAAAAAATCACCTCGTTTGATGAAAATAATTCTCCGATTGCTATGAAAAAGGTAAATTGGGAACAGACACCTCATCTAGTGTTAACCACTACAAATGGTACCCGTGCCATGCAAAAAGCCGAGAAGGCTGAGAATTTGTATATCGCTTCTTTTCTAAATGCATCAGCTTGTATAGCTCAAGCCCTTCAATTAAAACGCGATATCACCTTATATTGCTCTGGGACCCGAATGGAATTCGCTCTAGAGGATGGTCTGTGTGCTGGCTACTTAGTGGAGGAGGCGAAGCGTTTTCTCCCCTCCATCGAGGTATGTGATTTAGCGGAAGCAATGCGAGGAGCCTATCAGACATTTGCTCCTTCCCTCTTACAAGTGATGATGAATAGTAAAACGGGAAAACGTCTACAGCAGCATCATTATCAGGAAGATATCGAAATGGCTAGTCAGCTCAATCTTTATAAAATCGTTCCAGTATGTAAGGAAAAATGCATACTCCCCCTGCTTGGCTCATAAGTTTGAGAGGAAGACACAGGACAGGGGTTCGATGAAGCATGCATGTCACAAGCGGTGAAATTATGTTGGTAGTACTCATCATTATTGGCCTGATTGGTCGTTCTCCTATCATTGCTACCGCAGCTAGCTTATTGTTGGTCTTAAAATTAACTTCGTTAGAACGCCTATTTCCGACTGTGGAGAGACGTGGTCTGGAATTGGGCCTTCTCTTTTTAACCGTATCCGTTCTCGTGCCGTTTGCCAGTGAAAAGGTATCGCTTAAGGATGTAACTCCACTGTTTACCACCGTTGTTGGGATTATGGCATTGATAGGGGGTATATTAGCTACCCATCTAAACGGAAAAGGACTGGATATGCTACGTGCTGACCCTCAGTTAATTGTAGGTTTAGTTATTGGTTCTATTATTGGGATTGTATTCTTTAGAGGAGTGCCTGTCGGTCCTTTAATGGCTGCTGGTATAACAGCTTTTTTCATGAAACTATTGGACTGGATAGGCAAAGCAATGTGAGGGTTAGTTATGACAAGAAAAAAGTAAAAATACACCCGCTTATCTGACGTTGGTTCTTAGGAGCTCTGTTTGTCTCTTCTAAGCTTTCCAATGCCATAGGATCGGGTGTATTTTTGTATGTGATCAGCTACATGTTTCTATGAGCTTATCGCACTTCTACTTTTCCTGTAATGGCGTTTAAATAAATATGTTTATCAGCATTCTCTTTTGTGCCTATTGAAACGTAGATTAATTTCGGCTCTGACAATTTCTCTCCATCGACTCCCTTTAGGGTATATGCTAATTGAAGCGGCATGACTTTGAGGTATTCCTGTACAGCCTCCTTTACTGGAACTACTTGACTCTTATCGGGCAGAACAATTTTGTCCTTCCATTGTGTTAGATTTTGGAATCCATTAACCTTTCCCGTAGACGGGTCAACAGAAACCTGATAAGCCAAATCAGGATATTGTTCGATAACCGGTACACCATCCTGACTCTTAAAGAATGAAAAATGCCAGTTACCTGAATTTACAGGGTTAGCCTCTTGCGGCTCTAGAATTTGACTAATTTGTACTTCGATAACCCCTGGATCTACGTATTTTTCCAGAGTAGCGATCGCTTCCTTTAAGGCGTCTTGTTGAGAAACGGTGATCTTACCATCAGCTCTGGGGATATATATTTCCTCCACCTGACCTGTTTTGGCATTCGTAACCACCTCAAGGCGCTTCTCATTGTTTGTTTGCCATTGGAATACATGCTGTTTTGCCCCAAACCTAGATTTCCCTTCCCTCTCACTCACTGGAAGGCCAGTTACCTTCACTCCAAATTGATCCGTCAATAGACGAACCGCTTCTTCCTTGGTTTTGATCATCGTTGGTTTTACGGCTTTGAGTCTGATTGGCTCATGTGTCATACGACGATCATATTCAATTCCATTATTACCCATTCCACGCTCTACTTTTCCAGTACCTGCATCTATATACCAGTTAAGTGTGCGAATTTCACCCATTTGTACATGTGTAACGGTTGGAGTATAGTCAAGCAACGGGCGTTCTTCGATTACCTGATGTGTTTCTGGATCACGCTTGACTACTGAACGCTCGATGTAGCGTAGTTTCATATTATGCGTTAATGCTTCTTCCGCTTTTTTCTGAGAAATTGCTTTTGAGCGATCAGGTAAACTAGCTAGGTCGTACAAGCCTGTTGCTCTGGAGTAATAAGTGATACGTCCTGCTTTATCTACTACAACGGTAAGATTATCCTCTAGCACAGGCAATCCGTTGTAAAAGCGCATGTAGCTAGCTCTGTCAACTGTTCCTTCCTCTTGATAATTGGTAAAATCGTCTCCAAGCATATGCTGTAAAAATAGATTCGCTTTTTCATTCATCAACGACTTTTGTGCCCATTCAACATTCTCATTTCTTGGGCTTTCCAGTCTGTAGTTTTTCAATAATTCGCCTTTTCCCTCCGTTCTGATCATTACCGTATTTCCTTCTTTATCAGCATTCGCTAATGAAAAATGGTATCCAGAGGACTCTATCTCTTTGTTTGTCAAAGCTGCTTCGGTATTTAACTCAGGAATGGCTTCCTTCAGCTTGATAAGCATCGCTTGCTCTGCTTTGTTAAGCTCCCCGTAGGAAGCAATTCTCCCGGAACCATCCACCCATACTGATAGCTTAGCGAAAGGAACAGGTTCTCCGTTTTTCATCTGTTGATAGGAGACATTCATTCCTTTCACATCCAACTGTAGGTATCCACTTTGTGGTGGCTTTATCTCACTTATCGCAATCTGCTGATATTCTTCACTATGATCACCGAGCAGAGATTTCAAAAATAAATCCGCTTTTTCTTTAGCGATCTTTTTGGATGGAATTTGCTCAGAGGAATCTCCCTTAAACCACTTAAACACTTCTACACTCCCAGTTTCCTTGTTGATAGCCACCTTCGCAAGCTTACCGTCCTTTGCTCGTAGCTGAACATTAATTCTGTTATCCGTTGTTTCCCTGATGTTAACCTGATAGCTACTTAAATCAGGGATTGCTTTTTGAAGGGACTGTAGAGCTTTCTCAACGATGGCGTTCGTCTTTTTCTCTGTCAAAGCAGTTGCCGACTGTTTCAACATCTCCTGTAATCCTGCAGGTGTCAATTTCCATACCGTTATCGCCAAAGCAAGGCAGGCTACTGCTGTGGCCACTGTATAAAGTCTGCGATGACGTTTGCGCACACCCATGCTGGCCTTGTCTTTAATCCTTTTTTCTAAATCAGCGGTAAAACGCACATCCTTAGCTGCATTCCGGCTTACAGTCTGGACAGATTCACGAAACTCTTTTTCTACATCCATTCTACTCCCTCCCTTTCTAATAATGACTTAAAGCTCTTTCGTGCCCGATGTAGCTTCGTGCGAACGGCCTCTGCGGATATTTCAAGCACCTGCGCGATTTCCTTTACTGTAAAATCCTCATAGTAATGCAGTAAAATAATCTGCCGGTACTGAGGAGACAATGACATAACCTTCTCTGCCATTTCTGCCTTTGTCAGTTTGCCAATTACCGTCTCCTCTACTCGTTGTCCGGTTTTTTCATATTGATTATGAAGAACATCTTCTTTTTTGAAGGTAGAGAAAATTCGCCGAAAGGACCATGAACGCAAGTATTTTTTTGCTTCGTTAATAGCAATTCGATACAGCCACGTTTTTACATTACTTTCTCCTCGAAATGAATGTAGCCCACGAAAGGCCTTTAGAAATACCTCCTGTGTGATATCCTCCGACATATTACGGTCTTTTACGATGAGATACACCAATTGAATAATTCTCTCTCCGTACTCTGCCATCAGGAATTCCAGATATGCCTCTCTCGTCATAGCAAGATCCTGATCCGCCTGCTTTATATCCTCATACACAATGAAATGCCTCCCCCTTTTCGTTTTGTATGTCTATTTGATCCCGCTAAGTCAAAAACATGACAGTTAATTGTAAAAATTTTATTGATGATGTAAACGTGAGAGACAAATGGCTAGAAAAGGGGATACCTTCGCCTTGCATTATTCCTTGAATGGAGGAAAATTTCAAACAGTTAGATATTTCCGTTTACCAGTTAGCGCTACCGTAAAAGTAGGGATCGTTTCTCAATCTCCCACAGGTGAAGGCTTAACCAGTGATTTTGCTTTTCTCCAGCTTGAACGAATTACATTACGTGACATTCGAGCAGAGAAATAATAAAAAAACAAGCCCTAGATTCCTTCAAACTAGAGGCTTGTTTTCATGTATTCCTTAATGATGCTAATATCAGATAGCAAAAAAACTACCGAAAATCGGCAGTTTCTCTTTGCTATTCTGTGTAGTTATTTTACTTATGCACGAGACACGTACGCTTGAGTACGAGTATCAATGATCAACTTGTCACCTTGGTTAACGAACAATGGTACGTTTACGATAAAGCCAGTTTCCAACGTTGCTTTTTTAGAAGCACCTGTAGCTGTATCACCTTTAATACCTGGTTCTGTTTCTGCAACTTCCAATTCAACTGTGTTTGGAAGCTGGATACCGATCGTCTCACCATTATATTGCATGATTTGAACATTCATGTTTTCTTTAAGGAATTTCAACTCATGCTCAATTTGTTGTTGGGTAAAAGTGATTTGCTCATACGTTTCTGTATTCATGAACGTATAATCATCACCGCTAGCATACAAGTATTGCATTGTGCTTGATTCAATACGAGCAGGGTTTACTTTTTCTCCACCACGGAAGGTCATTTCCGTTACGTTGCCATTGCGCAGGTTACGCAGTTTGGAACGAACGAATGCCGCACCTTTTCCTGGTTTTACGTGTTGGAATTCAAGTACTGAATAAATATTACCGTCAACTTCAATAGTTAAACCAGTGCGAAAATCGTTTACAGAAATCATGCTTTTCCTCCTAAATATAACTCAACCTTACATAGTATAATTTATACCGGCAAAATCAGCAACTCTTTTGGAGTTTTGTTCAGAATCTCGATTCCATTTTCAGTTAATACCACATCATCTTCAATACGTACTCCACCAAGGCCCTCGACATAAATGCCCGGCTCAATTGTTATCACCATACCCGGCTCAAGTACCGTGTCTGAAAGCATCGAGACCGCAGGCGCCTCATGGACGTCCATTCCTAAGCCATGACCAGCAGCATGACCGTAGTAATCCCCATATCCTGCTTCTTTAATGATATCACGCGTCAATGCATCTACTTCTTTACCGGTCATCCCAACCTTTACCCGATTCACACCTTCCAGCTCTGCCCGTAACACAATCTCGTAGATTTCCTTCATTTTCGGATCAGGTTCGCCAACAGCAAAGGTACGTGTCATGTCAGAGTGATAACCCTTATAATGTGCCCCAAAATCAATCGTTACCATATCTCCGGCTTCTATCACTTTTTCACTAGCACGACCATGCGGTAAGGCCCCGCGTTTTCCTGAAGCTACAATGATATCAAAGCCGGAGCCTTTTGCCCCGTGCTTACGCATATAGTATTCCAGCTCACTGGCTACGTCTATTTCACGAATTCCCGGTTTAATCATTTTGATCACATGGGCAAAAGCAGCATCAGATAATTGGGCTGCCTGTCTCATAATAGCTATTTCCGCTTCGTCTTTGTATAAACGCAATTTCTCCACAAGACCCTTCGTAGCCACTAACTCCACATGGTCTAACGTCTGCTTCCAAGCTTCAAAGGTCGCATAGCTTGTATGTTCCGCCTCAAATCCAACCTTTGCTACCTTCATATCTTGGAGCACTTGTTTTATCGTCGGTAATGCTTGACGTTTATTATTAATGACTTCAAAACCTGTACATTCGTTCGTGGCTTGTTCGATATAGCGAAAATCTGTTACAAATTTAGCTTGGTCCAAAGATACGATTGCCCATCCTGTGGAACCACTAAAATTACTAATATACTGACGATTTACTTCGCTCTCAATAATGAGTGCATCTACATTTTGTTCCTTCAATACAGCTCTTAGTTTTTCCAAACGATGTGACATCATGATCTCTCCCATTCTGGTTGACTTCTATGTACTTCTGTTGTGTTGCAAATGGCGAACCATGGCCCGTAATGCCCATTCGTACCCATCGTTACCCAGCCCGACAATCTGTCCCAACGCTACAGGAGCAATGACAGACGTATGACGGAACTCTTCACGCTTGTGAACATTGGAGATGTGAACCTCAATCAAAGGCAACGACACACTGGCTACTGCGTCACGAATCGCATAGCTATAGTGAGTAAACGCCCCAGGGTTCATAATAATCCCATCGTATACATCTCGTGCATCATGAATAGCATCGATTAATACACCTTCATGATTGGATTGAAGATGTCCCATTGAGACATGCAGTTCATTTGCTACCTCTTGCAAATGCGCTACAATATCTTCTAACGTATCCTGGCCGTAAATAGTAGGCTCACGTTTCCCTAATGCATGTAAATTGGGTCCATTTAATACCAAGACAGAGATCATAGTTGGTCATCTCCCTTCCCCCTTAATCTCTGTCTATCTTATCATATTCTTTTCATTGCTACATTATTGGTCTCTTACGTTTTTGCTTCCTCGATATCAAATCTTGCCGCTACAATACTCATCCCAATAAACATCCCTATTGACATAAACCAGAAAAATTCTGTACTCCAGACACCCCATCCCCAGCGATGCATATGAAAAAAATACCCAAATAAATAAAAAAACGCAATTCCATACAATGCCCCAAGCCACCAATTGTATATGTTTCCAAGAACAAAGCTATACACCAAGCATCCGACAAAAATAATTAGAAATAACATTACCACTCCTAAAGCTAGACCTGCGTAGGAATTCTCTCTAGCTTTGCCAATGAATGGACGTGCAAAGACATAGAGCCCGTAAGGAGTAAATTGAAAGAAGTGCATCAGGATACGAAGAATACTCCAGATCAACGTTCCGCATATCGAAAATTCTAAAATGGTCTTCGCCTGGATCGGTTTTGCCTTTAATTTTTTATCAGACGAGGATCGATTTTTAGGTTGCTGCTCTTCAGATTCCTCTGTTTTTAGCCGTTGTTGTTTCGAGATAGTTGCACTCACGTTAATCACCTCGGTACTAGTATGGCTATATCTAGGAAAAACATGAAATATTTCATTGCGAAAAGTACCTTGGAACATTAGGTGGCAGAAGGATATAACTTTCGGTTACAATAGAAATTAAGGATGGTGATTAAATTTGAAGCAACAAAATGTGCCAGCATATGGCGGGCAAGCCGTAATAGAAGGCGTTATGTTTGGCGGTAGAAAAGTGACCGTAACCGCCATCCGCCGAAAGAATCAGGAGATTGAATTCTTTGAAGAGCCTAAAAAGACGATCGCATGGGTGAATAACCTGAAAAAAATTCCTTTTCTTCGCGGTATCGTTGGATTGATTGAGGCAAGTGCCAGCGGAGCTAAGCATCTGAACTTCGCTTCTGAACAATACAGCATGGAATCAGATGATGAGGCAGATAAAAGCTCTGGTCCATCTAAGATGACACTAATATTAGGCGTCGCCGTGGTAGGTGTACTTTCTTTTCTAGTTGGTAAAATTTTATTTACGGTTGTACCAGCTATACTTGCAGGCTTTCTATTTGGAAAATGGGTTCCGGCTGGTGTGTGGCAAAATTTAATTGAAGGCGGAATTAAATTCTTCCTGCTCATCGGCTATATTAGCTTGATTGCCCAGACACCATTGATCAAACGCTTATTTCAATATCACGGCGCTGAACATAAAGTGATTAATGCGTATGAGGCTGGGGTAGAATTAACAGTAAAGAACGTGCAAAGTTTTTCCACCCTACACTACCGTTGTGGCAGTAGCTTTCTCATTTTTTCCATTATTGTCGGGGTGTTTGTATACTCCTTAGTTGATTACCATACAATGTGGGATCGTGTTGTTCAACGGATTATCTTGTTACCAGTGGTAATTGGCGTTTCGTATGAGGTTTTACAAGGAACCAATCTATTGCGAGATATTCCAGTTCTTCGTTTCTTGGGTTATCCTGGGCTCTGGTTGCAGCGCATCACGACAAGAGAACCTGATGATACGCAAGTGGAAGTAGCTATTGCCTCTTTTGAAAAAATGAGGGAACGGGATCAAGAATTTATGAAGAATCAAAACCTTGCTACCACCGGTTAAGTAACCTATCTTAAAGAGGTGAAGCTAGTGAAAAGAGGCTTTCTTTATCCGGTTTTTGGGGTAATCATGCTGTTGGCGGTTGTAGGATTTACAACCCAATTTTTACAGAACCCCGGTACAATGATCGCGTTAATTGCCTTTTCTGCTCTTCTGTTGTATCTTGCGCGTAATTTTTTGAAAACAGGCAAGTTCATGCCGCGGTTCACCAAAAAAACTCCTAAGGTCAGACCAATGAAACCAGGATTAAAGCGATCTGTAACAGCTAATCGTCGCCCCAATCCCTTTCAGGTTATTGAAGGCAGTAAAGGCAGTAAAAAAGACAAACGTGATAAAACGAAACAAAATAAGCCGAAGATGTATCAGTAACAGCTTTCAAACCAGAAAGCTGTTATTTTTTTCACTCCGATAAGCAGTAACGTACTTATTAAAATCCCACTTGTTTAAGAAGTCCTCCGCTGCCTTTTTCCCTGAATCAAATAACTCTTGTCGTTGAGCGGCGCTTAAATGGAAATCAATGGCGCTATAGCCCTTGGTAGGAATGAAAACCGTGCGAATAGCTTCTGCTTTTTTTACATGAAACCGATCATGGGCGTCCATCATGGTCATTAGCAAAGCCTTGGATAAACCGTATAAGCTTTTCACTGTTTGAGGACGAACAGGAACCGACCTATCATTTAAACGAAAGCCAAAGGTCGGCCATAAGGGCCTTTCCTTAGAATCAAACAGCCAAACGGGAAAATTACTCAATAGACCACCATCTACAATGATATGAGGGGTCTTGTTTTTATACAAAAAATAAGGTTGGAAGAAATAGGGGATTGCACAGCTCATTCGAACTGCTTTTGCGATCGGGAAGGTTTCTGGGTTAATTTCAAAATCAGGTAGGTCATCTGGTAGGGTTAGCATGGTGCCAGCACTGATGTCAGAAGCGATGATGCGTAATTTTTCTTTCGGCAAATCACCAAAGGTACGAATTCCTTTTTTGAGCAATAATTGACTGACAAAACGTTCAATTTCATCACTGGGATACAAGCCCTTTTGGACGATCAGGTTATAGCATGAGCCAAGATAAGGAACTTTCGATAAGCCTTTCCTTTTTAAAAATTGCAAAAAATTTAACGTTTCGAATATCTCCCGAAGCTCTTGATGACGATATCCGGCAGCCAACAGAGCGGCAACGATGGAACCTGCTGACGTGCCAGCAACGCTCTCCCACTGGTATCCATGCTGTTCCATCGCCGTAATCGCTCCAATCAAAGCTATCCCCTTCATGCCTCCCCCTTCAAAAACCGCATCTACTCGCATGTGCTCCCTCCATTCATACAAGGATGAATCCACAAATAGTTTATGCGGCAGGATAGTTATCCTACTCCTGAAAATTAGGGATAAAAAACACAAAAAAGCAAGCTTATCTGGCTTGCCTTCTGTGCTACATGGAATCTGGTTTAGTATCCGTGTCCTCTTTTTGTTCGTCTTCCTCTCGAATACGCATGAGTTCAGCAACACGTGAAGGATCCTCTTTTAAAAATTGAACCAAATACTCTATGCTAGCAATGGATTCCCAGCTCAAGTGGTGTTCAATTCCCTCAACGTCCTTATAAATTAAATCCTGATCGACACCGATTAGCGTCAAGAAATCTTCCAGTAATGCATGTCGCCGCACTAAACGTTTACCTACTTTTTTTCCTTTAGCCGTTAAGACTAGCCCGCGATATTTTTCATAGACTAAGTAATTGTCTTTATCTAGTTTCTGTACCATTTTTGTAACAGAGGACGGATGCACCTCTAACGCTTCTGCAATATCGGACACACGAGCATATCCCTTGGTATCAATTAAACTATAAATTCTTTCCAGATAATCTTCCATACTTGGAGTTGGCACTCTCATCCCTCGTTTCAGCCAGTATCGCCAAAGACATATGACTCTATCATACCGCTTTCTTTGCTTTTGTTTCAAGGGAAAGTTGAAAGATTTTCCGGCATTTGCTAAAATAATTGTCCTATTTTAATTTTTTGGTCATCCAAACCAGTTCCTTCCCCAAGTTCACAAAGCGTTCCTGAAGACGTTCGTCCTGCAAGGTGTTGTCCTCTGTAAACGCTTTATAGGAATTAGAAACGCTCGGAGAACCTGGTAACGGATAAGCATGCAAATTACGGAATATAAGCTGTAGTGTATTAACCGTATTCGTTGCTCCCATACTTCCGCCTGCTACGCCAATAATTGCGACTGGTTTTCCCTGTAAAAATCGCCCTTCCAAAAAATCAAACGAGTTTTTCAAAGCACCTGTAATGGTTCCGTGATATTCTGGAGAACCAACCACAAGTGCATCGGCTTCCGCTACTTTCTTCACAAATTGATGAACAATCTCTGGATACGTACTAGCATCGCTTCTAGCATCATATAGAGGCAGTGGCCACTCAGCTAAATGAATTAATTCAACTTCTGCCCCTTCCATCTTTGCTGAATCTAAAACAATTTGCATTACCTTTTTTGTGCTGGATTCAACATTCATCGAGCCTGCTATTCCAACAATCTTCATTAAGAAAACATCCTTCCCTCTAAAAAAGCATTCCATTTATTGCTTTTCGTTTATTTCTATGATAACGAATCTCATTATTTGAGTAAACAAATTTATTTAATAAGTATAAAAATCAAGCTGTTGTTCTGAATGAACAGGCTCCCCTCATAGACTGATATCAGGATATAACTCCTTGTCTTCTTCAACATTTTTCCAACAAGAAGGAAGATGGTCAATGATAAAAAAAACCTTTCGTGTCACGTCCTTACTTACATCCTCGATGCTTGGGGCGGGATTTCTCAGCGGTTATGAATGGTTGCGGTTTTTTACCTACTACGGCACCTGGGGTTCCATTGGTTTAATCTTGGCTATTATAGCGATGACTTGGATTCTGTATGAATCTCTTCACCTAGCCTATCGAAATCAGCTATTCTCCCTGTCTCAGTTTTTAGCCCACCTTATCGGGCCACAGCTCACTCATGTACTTGGTTTCTTTACAGCTCTCATCATCATCTTATACAGTGGGATCATGTTAGCGGATCAAGCAATTTTTTTGGAGCAGACAACCTCCCTATCACCACTGCTTGGTTTACTTGTTTTCCTTGTGCTCGTCTTTTTGGGCGCTAGGCTCCCCAACGCTTCCTTAGCTAAAATAGCCGCAGGGTGCATAGTGGGAGCTGTCATCATTGTATTGTTTTTATATAGCAATCAAACTCATATTCCATTACCCAGTTTATCTTATCAGCTAAACCTAAAATGGCTTTGGAATGGTTTATTATTTACTGGCCTGCATCTATTTTTTAGCATGGCTGTGCTTCTCCCTTTGGTGCGCGAAACAGAGTCACTTTCTTCATTGCGACTTGGCATCGTATTAAGCAGCTTATTGTTTGGTGTTATTGGATTGTTCATTCATTTGCAAATCTTATCGCATTGGCATGATGTTCATACCCACCTCAAGCCCATTGTGGAAATTTTGATGGCTCAATTGCCGTATAGTGTGTATGCTTATCTGCCTATAAGTCTCGGACATGTCATTATACTGGCAAGCATCCTCCTACGCAGTCTAACTGACCCGTTACTTCAGGAGACGCAGGTGAGTGAGCTACCGCTTGTTCTTACCTTAGTAAGCTTTGTAGGGGTAATCTCCTTCTTTGGCATCTTCTTCTCCTTTCTTTACCCCTTGCTTTACAGCACGATCACTTATGTTGGCCTCGCTTTATTAAGCATTCTCATCGTGCAGTTTAGCGGCAAGCGTAAGCCTCCACAGGATACCAACGATACTTGATACTTTGTTCCGACTACACAACAGCACAATAAGGCAGCGACTGTTTTTGCATGACAAAAAGCGCTTCTCCTTGCAGAAATAACTTCTGAAAGAGAAGCGCTTTTTTCATTAATCCCTATATGCTTGGCCCTAGTATTGCGAGTTCGATACCTCGCCCTTTACAATGGACACACCCGCACTTGCACCGATCCGGCACGCGCCAGCTTGAAGCATTTTTTCAACATCTGCATAGCTGCGAATACCGCCAGAGGCTTTTACCCCTAACTCGGGACCTACTGTTTTTCGCATTAAAGCTATATCTTCCGCAGTGGCTCCGCCTGTTGAAAAGCCTGTTGATGTCTTGACAAAATCCGCTCCAGCTTTCACGGATAATTTACACGCACGTACTTTTTCTTCTTCAGTGAGCAAGCACGTTTCAATAATAACCTTGACCAGTGCTTTGCCTTTTGCTGCTTCTACTACTGCACGGATATCCTGTTCAACTAGCTGGTCATTTTTGTCTTTTAATGCACCAACGTTTATAACCATATCTACTTCAGTAGCACCGTTTTCAATCGCGTTCGTTGTTTCATAGGCTTTCAGGTCAGGAGTGTTCGCGCCTAAAGGAAACCCGATAACCGTGCACACCTTGACCTCTGGAGCTTCCTTCAAAAGCTCCGCGCACAAGCTTACCCAAGTAGGATTCACACAAACGGAAGCAAATCGATATTCTTTTGCTTCTTCACAAAGCCCTACAATCATGTCTCTAGTTGTATCCGGCTTTAGTGCTGTGTGATCAATATATTTTGCTACGCTTTCTTTGGACATGTACATCCCTCTTTCGCAACCGTTACCAGTTATCTATTCTTTAATTTCACAATAAACCAACGGCAATGCTTCCACTGGGCCTTTGGAGAATCCATATGATTGATAGATACGTTCAATCACCTGATCGACGTCCTGTGTATTACTGTGGATCGTTACAAGCGACTCCCCTTGCTTCACCTGATCCCCCACTTTTTTATGCAGGATCAGACCAACAGCTAGGTCGATTTCAGATTCTTTCGTAGCACGTCCTGCTCCTAAAATCATTGCCGCTGTACCAATATCATCGGCAATAATCTCGGCTACATAACCATCTTCCTTGGCTGGAACCTCTATTGTAAATTGAGCTGTTGGCAAACGCTCCGGTTGATCGACAACGCTAGCATCTCCGCCTTGTGCAGCCAGGAAGGTTTTAAAGGTTTCGAGTGCTTTGCCATTTGCAATCACTTCTTCGAGCTTGGTCCGTGCTTCTTCTAGACTTGCCGCTTCACCTGCTAAATAAACCATTTGAGAGCCTAATACTAAGCAAAGTTCACGCAGATCTTCTGGCCCTTCACCTTTTAACGTGTCAATTGCTTCCTTCACTTCTAAAGCATTTCCGATTGCAAAACCAAGAGGCTGACTCATGTCAGAAATAACCGCCATCGTTTTTCGCCCTACTTGGTTACCGATTTTAACCATGGTACTAGCTAGTTCTTTCGCATCATCTAACGTTTTCATGAAGGCTCCGGCGCCTGTTTTTACATCCAAAACAATGGCATCCGCACCAGAAGCAATCTTTTTACTCATAATCGAGCTTGCAATTAATGGAATGGAGCTTACTGATCCTGTGACATCACGTAAGCCATATAGCTTTTTATCAGCGGGGGTAAGATTACCGCTTTGTCCAACTACGGCTACTTTATTTGTGTTCACTAAACGGTTAAATTCATCATTATCAATCTCGACATGGAAGCCTGTTACTGCTTCTAGCTTGTCTATTGTACCGCCTGTGTGTCCTAGACCACGACCAGACATTTTTGCTACAGGAACACCTACTGCCGCAACTAGCGGAGCAAGTACTAGCGTTGTAGTGTCACCAACACCACCTGTGCTGTGTTTGTCTACCTTTACACCTTCTATAGCGGACAAATCAATCTGATCACCTGATTCAACCATGGCCATTGTCAGATAGGCTGTTTCTTCTGGAGTCATCCCCTGAAAGTAAATCGCCATAGCTAAAGCAGACATTTGATAATCCGGAATAGATCCATCCGTAAAACCCTCAACGATAAAGATAATCTCTTCTTTGGTCAGTTCTTTCCCATCGCGTTTCTTTTCAATTAAATCGACCATTCTCATATTGATCACCTGCTGTTTCATTATGTATGTTGACAGCTACTACCGTGAGATTACCTACTTCAGTATCTCCATCTTCACCTTACCAGCCTCATGAAAAAATGTCAAATCTCGTTTGAACATTTGTCCAATTCGTATCATATATAAATGGAGCCCTATTCAGAAGGTAGTAACGGTCTGCTGTCTTTAAAAAGGGTAAGCACCTATTTTAAGACATTTTGTGAAGATTACAAGCATGAATTTTCGAAAAGCAAAAAGAGGCCTGCTCCATAAAGGGAAGCTTGCCTCTTTTTCTTGCAATCTAAAGGTCATTTGAGTTGTTTTATTCCCTTTTTATTTTTTTAATAATTCCTTGGCAGTATATTGATCAGTAACCAAAACATTATTATAACCACCACGGATTGCTCCCCTAATTGCCTCTAGCTTGGTTGAGCCTCCAGCGACTAAAATAGACCGTTCCTTACTCTTGAGCTCCTCTATCGGGATACCAACTGTCCGGTTCGTTAGCTCTTCATTTACAATGTTACCGTCCTGATCGTAGAACCGGGAGCAGATATCGCCAACTGCCCGCTCGGCTAACAAGGCTAAATCATGTTCACTAAAATAGCCTAATCGAAACAATAAGGCATCAGACATCACTCCACCTACTGTAAAGATAGCAATGTTAGCCTTTCGTGCTAGTTCTAGCTGTCGTTGTATGTAACGATCTGTCTCTACTGTTTCTTTTACCAACGCTGAGTCGACGATTGCGGGTAGAGGCAAATAATGCGGCGTAGTTTGGTAGGCTTGTCCAAACAAATGCAATACCTCTGAGGCATAGGTATTTGTTTGCGAATGGCTCACACCCCCCTTTAATTGTACCACCTGTGCCCCCTGAATGGCTTTTGGCTGCAATTCCATGGCTACTCGATACATTGTCGTGCCCCACGTAACTGCGATTATATCATGATCTGTGACAACCTCATGAAGATACTGTGCGGTTCGTTTCCCAATCATTTCTTTAATGAGTGTCTCGTCATTAGTCGCTACTGGTACAACCATAACAGCTTTTAAATGATATTTTTGCGCTAGTTCCAGCTCAATGCGCTGAAGACTTTCCTCTGGGTCCATAATTTCAATGCGCACAATGCCTTCAGCCTTGGCTTGCTGTAGCAGTCTCGATACAGTTGGTCTTGATACACCTAATTGCTTAGCAATCTCTTGTTGACTCAAATCCAATTGATAATACATTTTAGCTGCTTCGACCATCTTACTAATTTTATTTTCTTCCATATGTCACCCGTACCTTTACGTCATCTATCAAGACTATACAAGCAAACCCATGTTCTAGCAACCTTAATAGCCACCTTGATGTTTGAAACCAGATTGGCTTGCGCAGATTAGTAATTAAACATGTAAAACGGAGGTATCATATGCCTTACTTTATTGCAAATGGCGCAACCATTCACTATGAGATAAAAGGGGAAGGGCTTCCGATTTTGTGTATCCACCCCCCTCTGCTTACAGGCAGCATTTTTTATTACCAGCAAAAAGAGCTGCAAGACCGCTATAAGGTGATTACAGTGGATTTGAGAGGACACGGCAGGAGCAGTATTTCAGCCCATCCCTTTACCTATGAAGGAATCGCATCTGACTTACATCTATTATTAGAGCATCTCTGTATTGAACAAGCCGTCCTGTTAGGCTATTCTACTGGAGGCTCTATCGCATTAGAAATGATGTTAAAAAAACCTCAGCACGTCAGAGGTGCAATATTATTAAGCGGAATGGCCCACTGTAGAAGTCCCTATCTGCATCGATTAATTACGATTGCTGAAAAGTTAGCTCGACGAGGGGCTCTACACACATTATCAACGGTAATTGGCTATAGTAATTCTAATAATTTCCTTACGTTTATACGAAATTATAAAGATGCAATAAAAGGAAACCCAATAGGGATTGCTGACTATTATCACTATGCTGCTTGCTACGATGTGTTGGATCGCCTCCATGAGATTAAGTTCCCCATTCTTTTATTAACGGGTGAAAAGGATCCGCATTTTACCTGCTTTGCTAAAGAAATGGCTTCTCACTTACCGATGGCAAAAATTCGTTCCATTCCCCGTTATAAGCATCAGCTTCCTACCAAAGCTTATCACGAGGTTAATTTATTGGTTCATCAGTTTATTAACAGCTTTTGCCTTCAGTCTCAATAGCAGTTACCAGCATCAATGCTGAAGGGATGCTTCAGCAGCGTACAGAATCGATGCAAACAAAGAAATCCACGTCATGAATTCAACCCGTTAGCATAGGGGATTATTCAAAAAACCGACCGCAGGCTGTACAGATCCCACGGTCGGTTAGCTTTTTTCCTCTTTATTTTCCATTTCCAATAGCCACTCAAACAGGTAATCCTGATGTTCAAAAGCCCCTTGTACGCACTCCTGTAACTCTTTTAGGAAATCAGCAAAGGTTTTTGATGAATCAAGCTTTGCAAAAATAGCTACTGTATTTACAAACATGCTCATGATTGTCTCAGTATTAGGGTGTTCTTGGCTTCTAGATAAGAACTGTCATTACTTGATCATATGGCAGGGGAAAACCAACGAAACTGTCGTTCCCTCTCCTACTGCTGAGGTAATGCTCACCTGATGATCTAATTTCTCGCTAATCTGTTGTACCAAATATAGTCCCATTCCCGTTGATTCTCGATATTTACGCCCATTCTCTCCAGTAAAGAAAGGACGGAATACCCGTTTAATATCTGCTTCGGGAATGCCTACTCCTCTATCGGTAATTTCTAATCTAACCTCTGTCTCCTCTTGGGTTGCCGAAATTGTAACCTTTTGCTTAGAGCCTGCGGAATATTTAATGGCATTCGTAATAATTTGATTTAACATAAAAGGAAGCCATTTCGAATCCGATTTCACATACAGTCCATCCGGAATTTGTACATCTGGATAAACCTGATTGCGAATAAAATAGGTTTTATTCTCCTGTATGACCCGTTGTACAATAGGCTTCAATTCAACAGAATCAACACGGAAGTCTCGCTCAAATACTTCTAGGCGGGATGTATGCAGGACCATTTCTAACCCTCGTCCAATTCGCTCCGCCTCTTCTCTGATACTTGGGAAAGGCGGATCATCCTCATCCTGTACTAATAACTGAATGACAGATAGAGGTGTCTTCATCTGGTGAACCCACTGATTCATGAAAGTGACATGCTCGTCCTTCTTTCGCTCATGCTCAAGGATCATTTGCTGATACATCCGATATTGACTTTGCATTGCTTCAGCATACGCTTCACTAACTGGTGTTTCGTGAAAATCAACTAAAGAATCCTCCAGCGTTTCCATTGGCTTTTCTAAATGCAAATAAAATTCTCTTGAGCGGATGTAAGTAATAAAAAGATAGATAGCTAACAAGCCTATACTTAAAACAAACATATAGATTAACACGGAATTTTTAGCATATCCGTCTAATAATAAGATGAACAAAACAAACAGCAATTGAAAAACCTGAAAGAATATCAGCCGCAGATGTTCACG
Source organism: Brevibacillus sp. 7WMA2 (assembly GCF_010748895.1). Taxonomy (NCBI): domain Bacteria; kingdom Bacillati; phylum Bacillota; class Bacilli; order Caryophanales; family Paenibacillaceae; genus Brevibacillus; species Brevibacillus sp. 7WMA2. The sequence goes on along the minus strand of NZ_CP048799.1, from coordinate 229,465 downwards.
AAAGAACAACTTCACGCTTCATTCCCCCACGTTAGCACTAAACGGTACCCAGCTCCTCGTACTGTTTCAATTGCATCTTCAATCCCTAATTCCTGAAACTTTTTACGGACACGTGTGATATTCACATTTAATGTATTATCGTCCACGTACACCTGATCATCCCATAAGTTTTCTAGCAAACGCTCCCGACTCACAATGCGAGGGTAGCGTTTCATTAGCTCTTCAATTAATACAGCTTCTTTTTTGGTTAAACTCACCATTTCATTATGTAAGGTGAGCTCCATTCGTTCTGGGTACAATGTTAATCCAGCCTGTTGTACAATTCTCTCCTGCATTTTAGGCGCATAATCTCCATAGTTGCGGCGTAAATGGCTGCGGATTTTGGCCATCACAACATCATAATGAAACGGTTTAGCTATATAGTCATCTGCTCCGTTCTCCAAGCCTAGAATCTGATCCATTTCGCCTGCTCGGGCCGAAATGAACAGGATTGGACATGTAGAAATTTTTCTGATTTGACGGCACCAATAATAACCATCGAATTTTGGCAAATTCACATCTAAAAGAACCAACTGTGGATTCAGCTCTTGAAATTCCTCTATCACACGTTCAAAATTCTTAACAATAACAGCTTGATATCCATATTTTTCAATATAACTTTGTAAGAGTTCAGCTAGTTTGGGATCATCTTCCACGATGTATACAGTATTTACGTTCATCTCATTTTCCCCTTTTCCAACCGTTTGCTTCCCTTTAGTTTATCACATTTTTATCCTAATACATTATCGCCTACCAATAAAGTCAATGATACAAAATCGGCGACTGTCTGCCAAGTTAGTGAACGACCATTTCCCGACAGGCTGCTACGCATTGATAGCAAGCATGAGCGCAGGCCTGACAATGATCTTGTTCAAACTGACTGCATATTTTTGCACATGCTTCGCAGATTTCCGCTGTTAATTTGCAGATCTGACTACAAAACATGCTATCCAAGGATAATGCACTAATTGCTAGCATACATATCTCTGCACTTTGCCGTACGATGAAAAGACAATCTCGGTATTTATCCAGATCACTATCCTGTAGACAGGCTGCATAGCATTCATTGCAGGCCTGTAAACAAGCTTTACACACTTGTAGGCAATTCGCTACCTGTTGAGATGTTACTTGCATCCTTTCTACCTCCGTCTCTTTCGTTCCTATTATTTACCCGTTATGAGAAAAGGAGAATCAGCAGATCATCATTCAAACATTCAAATAAACATTTGAATGTTTGGCGGTTTGGTTATATAATATAAATCAAACAAGGCAACAATACATAAACATCTATCCACGTTTAAAGGAGTATAGCTTACTGATTTCTTGTTGAAAGGAGAATTTATATGGGACACCATCATGATCATTCTCACGGAGGACATCATCATCACGGGAAAGGAGCGAACAAGCGCGCTCTATTGATTTCCCTATTCATAATCACTGCTTTTTTAATTGTAGAGGTAATTGGCGGCTTTCTCACAAACAGCCTTGCCCTTTTGTCGGATGCAGGGCATATGCTAAGCGACTCTTCTGCTCTATTTCTTAGTCTGATCGCCATGTTTTTTGCCACTAGAAAACCTTCAGCCAAAAAAACATACGGCTTTTATCGCTTCGAAATCCTAGCCGCGCTCATTAATGGTGTAATGCTCGTGGTTATCTCCCTTGTCATCATTTGGGAGGCTTATCAACGATTCTTCGCACCACCTGAAGTAGCAAGTCTGTCGATGATGGGGATTGCGTTCGTTGGTCTATTGGCTAACATTGCAGCCGCCTTCGTTCTGATGCGTGGTGATTACAAAAACAACCTGAATATTCGTAGTGCTTTTTTGCATGTCCTTGGTGATTTATTGGGATCAGTAGGGGCTATTCTAGCAGGTCTTCTCATGTGGAAATTCAATTGGTATATCGCAGACCCCATCATCAGTGTAGTAGTAGCGGTTCTAATTATGTTAAGCGCCTGGCGTGTTACTAGAGATTCTGTTGATGTTCTCATGGAAAGCACACCAGCTTCTATAGACGCTGATCAGGTTTCGGATGCTCTATCCAAGATTGAAGGAGTTACTAGTGTGCATGATTTACATATCTGGACGGTTACCTCTGGATTTGATTCACTCAGTTGCCACTTACATGTTAAAGATGGCTTAGCCAGTTACCCTATTCTGCAAGAAGCGTTACACTTATTAGAACATCAATTCGGCATTACCCACTCCACCATTCAAATTGAAGATTCAAGTATTTTACATCAGGAGCTTTTATGTGAAACAGGACCTCAAACAAGTGACAAGCATGAACATAATCACAGTCATTAACCCCCAAGTCTTTCCTTTATTAGGAAAGACTTTTTTCGATTAAACTTGTTTGATTTCGATCACACTAAGAAAAATCCATTTTTAGTAAATGGAGGATATCTTGTGAAATATAGAAATACACCTATTACGTTCCTTCAAGCCTGCTGCATTCTCTTTCTATCAACAGGACTTCTTAACCATGTTATTTTAATTCCCTTATTACTTCGTACAGTTGAAAGAGACGGTTGGATTAGTATTCTCATCGCTATGATACTTACAATTTGTTGGCTTCCTCTGTTGCTGTTCATTATTCGTCGGCAAAGGGGCACGAGTTTATTCTCTTGGATTACGCAACAGAGCAGTGCTTGGTTTGCTTGGATCATCATCGGGCTGTTCATTCTCTACTTACTTTCAGATATATATGTTACAACTCTGGATATGACCATGTGGACCAAGATTTCCTATTTACCGCAAACCCCTGTATTTTTGGTAGCTGCCAGCATAATCCTCTTATCCATACTTTGTGCTTTATCTGGTATCCAACCCTTGGCGATTTGTGCTGGAATCATATTACCAATCGTTCTTTTATTAGGGTATTTCGTGATGGGCGCCAACTTTCAGTACAAGAATTATTCGCTTTTACTGCCGATTCTCGAAAATGGTTATCTTCCCGTTCTAAGAGGTGCAATGATCGTTGGAAATGGTATGGTAGAAATCATCTTTCTGTTGATGCTACAACACCACATTTCTACCTCAATCACCTTTAAAAAGGCAGTGTGGCTCTGTATCCTACTCGCTGGCCTGACACTTGGCCCCTATATGGGAGCAGTAGCTAGTTTCGGGCCAAAAGAAGCTGCGAATCAAATGTATCCATCTTTTGAGCAATGGCGTCTCGTAACCATTGGCAAGTATATTGAGCATGTTGATTTTCTCTCAATTTTCCAATGGTTATCTGGAGCATTTATACGTGTTTCACTAGCTTTATTCCTTATTTATGATATCCTCCCCATAAAAAAACGTGGTCATCAAATCCTAGTAACGGTTTTGTCTGGCAGCCTTATTGTAGTTATTATCTTATTGCATACAAAGGACCCTTTATTAATTGATTCCTTTAAAAGAATCTATTTTCCCTTAGCTTTATTTGTTTTATTGGCTATTTCTCTCTTACTTGCTTTCATTGGAAGCTGGTCAAAACAGAACGCGAGAGGTACGGATGAACATGCAAAAGGAAGCAAATCAACATAACCAAGCTACCAGCACAAACAGTATCGGCTTACGTCAGCTTCTCTGTGACTATTTTGCAAAATGTGCTGATGTAAAAGTAGAAACATTTCAGTTTGCTACCACAGATTCATCTGTACCTATTTCGTTTTTTTATTGTGATGGATTAATCGATGCTAGAATGTATCGGCAATTTGTGTTTTCCGATCTCCAAAAAAAGTTTAGCAGATATTCCTCATTAGAAGAGTTAGATCGAAGCTTACCCGTGCAGCCTATTGATTCGCCTATTGATCTAAAAGAGATTGAGCGAGATCTGTTTATTGGGAAGCTCATCATTACTGTCGATTCATATGATCGAGCCTTTGTATTGGATATTTCAGATCCCCCAAATCGTTCGCCTGAAGAATCTAATACGGAGATTTCAGTCAAAGGCCCAAAGGATGGGTTTACAGAAAGCGTTTCAACAAACATAGCCCTGATTAGAAAAAGACTTCGCTCTGAATCAATGTGGCATGAACGCTTTACGATCGGTCAACGCAGTCAATCTCAGGTAGCTCTTTTGTATATAAAAGATATTATTGATCCCAAACTCGTAGAAGAAGTACGGCATCGGCTTACCAGCATTAGTGTAGATGCATTAGTCAGTAGCTCTCAGCTTGGGGAAGCGTTAGGGGACTCTTCTTATTCTTTATTTCCTTTATTGGATTATGTTGGACGTCCTGATTATGTTGTACAGAGCTTATTGCGCGGACGCTTTATCATTTTTATAGAAGGTTCTCCTATGGCATTGATTGGGCCTACCAATCTTCTTTTGACCCTAAAATCACCTGAGGATATCCACTTTCCCTTCTATTTCGTTACCTTTGAGCGTATCCTTAGGCTCCTTGGCTTGATCGTTTCCATTTTTACTCCTGGATTCTGGACTGCTTTGATTTCCTTTAATGTAGAACAATTACCGTTTCCTCTGTTAGCTACAGTAACCACTGCGAGGGTTGGACTACCTCTTTCATCCTCCATGGAAATGTTCTTGATGCTGGGTTTGTTTGAAATTTTTCGTGAGGCTGGTATTCGTTTGCCAAAAGCGGTGGGCCAAACAGTAGCGGTAGTTGGGGGATTAATTGTTGGGGATGCCTCTATCCGTGCCGGGCTTGGTTCCCCCACTACCTTGGTCGTTGCTGCAGTGACGGCAGTAGCAACCTTTACCTTAGTCAATCAATCGTTGAGCGGAACAGTGAGTGTCCTGCGAATATTTGTACTCATTGTATCGTCCTTTTTAGGGATGTACGGTTTTTTTCTCTCTGTTTTATCAATTGTACTTTATCTGAGCACTCAGGAATCATTCGGCCTTCCTTATTTAGCACCAATCTCTCCGCCAACCTTTAAAGATATGCTCCAATCGTTAATCGCTCTTCCTTTAAAAGCGATGAAAAAACGGCCGAAAATCCTGCATACAACCGATCCCACTAGACAAGGCAGTGATGAAGCGTGAGGAAGATGTCTCGGACATGTATCTCCTATCTATCGACAATCCTTCTGTTGATTTTGTTAACCGGCTGTTGGGATAATAAAAATATTCAAGACCTCAACTACGTGACAGCACTCGGGATTGATTTTAAGGATGGAGAATTTATTATTTACACACAGTCGCTTGATTTCACCAATATTGCTAAGCAGGAAGGAGCTAGTAATAAAGTAGACAAGCCTATTTGGACCGCTCAGGCCAAAGGAAAAACGATTGATCGAGCCATAAATCATTTTTTCAAATCGAACCAATTACGTGTTGTTTGGGATTATGTTACTGGAATTGTTCTAAGTGAGAGGATGTTAGCGAAAGATCTTTTAGCAAATATTGATAGCTTGCTTCGTTATCCTGAGGTACGATACACTCCTTGGATTTTTGGCTCAGATAAGCCTATAGACAGCTTATTTACTACTCCATCATTATTTGGACTGTCACCACTCCTGACCATCTTACATAATCCGGAAGAATCCTTTAAACAAGATTCGATCATTGCACCAATAAGTTTTCAACGGTTTGTTTACGAAATAAGGGAGCCTGGGCTTACGTTATTACTACCATCCCTAAGTACTAGCCAAAAGGAATGGACCAGAAATCAAAAAGAATCACCTCAATTCCAAATAGATGGCGTCTATGCCATTAAAGAGGGAACCAATGGCGGGTGGTTTCCATCTGCGAAGATTGCTGGTTTACGTTGGATGACACCCGATACCGTTCAAACCTTCGTTCATCTAGATCGTGAAGATAAACCATTGGCTAACCTGTCCTTTTCCAAGCCCAAGCATCAGGTAAGGTTTACATTTGATCAAAGTGGTCAACCCCGATTTTCCATTTCTGTAAAGGTGCATGGGTCAATAGATGAATTATCCGAGAAGGCGGATATGGAGGAGCTTCGTAAAAGAGCAGAGAAAAAAATAAAACAAGAAATTAGAGATACCTATCAACACGGAATCAAAAAGGGAATTGATCTATATTCACTAAAAAATCATCTGTACAAACAAGATATACAGGCCTGGAAGCGTCTGTCCGACAATAGTGGAATTATCTTAACAAAGGCGTCACTAAAAACCATTCAAGTCCACGTTACATTGAATCACTCTGGCATGTATCGCATAAAAAAATAGAGGAAGTCAGCAAAAGTGTCCGTACCATTTGCTACTTCCTCATTTTTATGCAAGCATTCTCAGTTTACTTCAAATTCCTCAGGTCGATCCAAACGATAGAGGTTCATATAGCGAGGCTCTTTATTCATTAATTCTGTATGTGTTCCTCGCATGACAATCCTTCCATCCTCCATAAAAATGATTTCATCCATATGCTCTGCCCCCACCAAATGATGGGTGATCCAAATGAGCGTTTTTTCGTTCAAGGTGTTAAAAATAGTCCGCAAAAGCTCCCGTTCCGTACGAGGATCTAGCCCAACAGTAGGTTCATCGAGCAAGACGATCGATGTATTTTGTAGAAGAATGCGTGCAAGTGCAATTCGTTGACGTTCGCCGCCCGAAAAGCGTTGCCCTGTCTCATTCATTTGCGTTTGATACCCTTCTGGCAAGGATTCGATTAAACGATCCAATTGAACCTGTCTGCAAACCTGCCTCAATTCCTCATCAGACGCTTCGACCTTTCCAAGTCGAATATTATTTTCTACAGTAGTATCAAACAGATGGGGGCTTTGATTTAATACTGACATGATCGTCGGAATATGCTCTCCATAATGATCTGCCGGTATCCCCTGAATGCTGACACGCCCCTGAGTAGGAAGAAGCGCTCCCTGTATGAGCTTTAATAACGTTGATTTACCAGCACCGCTTCGTCCGATAATTGCTATTTTTTTACCCTGCGGCACAGTAAGCGATACCTGTTGAACGGCAACAGGTGCTTCTGGAGCATATTGATAAGTGACTTCCTCGATACGGATGTGTGCATCCTTCTGAGCTACTTTTATTTGTTGTTCATCAATCTTTGACTGGAACTCACTTGTACGGTTTTTTCCATCTGCCTTATCAATACTGTTCAGGCGGTCTAATGAGTTTTGATATTGGGGGATCTTCTCAATCGCTTCTGAGATTGGTAAAAAGATATCCATCACCGGAAACATTACCAGTACCAAAGCTGCGATCAATGTGACAGCAATTTCACCCATAGCATATTGATCACCTGTCCAAAATAACATGGCTACAATAATACAACCCACAATCGTTTGTCCTAGGAAATTACGCCACTTACTCCATTCGCTTAATGTAGCGTCAATGCGGGCTACTTTCGCCTCATCCTGCTCGTAGGAATGAACAAACTGCTCCTCCCTACCACTAATTACCCAGTCGCCCATCCCCATTATGGCATCAGTTAGTTTTTGATATAACCCATTGCGTTCGGATTTGCTTTCTGTTTGCAGTTGTTTGGTCAACACGAGTGAAATAGCCGGAAACACAAATAGCAATAACAGGATTAAAAAAGCCATGAACAAGGCAAATCCCGTATCAAACCAGCCAATGACCGCAAGCACCACCACATACATAACCAATGCCACGATGCTAGGAAAAATAGTGCGTAAGTAGACATTTTGAAGATACTCGACATCATCAGCCAGAACACCCAGTAGATCACCTGTGCGGAAGCGTGAACGAACAAATAAAGCCTGCGGTTCCAAAATCTGATACAACCGTAAACGCATTTTTGATAAAATCCGCAAGATTGTATCATGTCCTACCAACCGTTCCACATAATGAACAACAGCACGACTGATCCCAAACGTACGAACCAATACTACAGGCACATAGACCAATAAAATATTTTCAGGTCGTAATGCTGATTTAGAAATGAGAAAGCCAGATGTAAACATCAAGGAACTAGCTGTTACAGCCGTACATACGCCTAAAAGGACAATAAGAGCAAACCTTCTCGCATAAGCTTTCATGTAGGGGAAAAGCCATTCTTCTCGCTTCATTAGATTTCCTCCCCTTGCATTGCAATCATTTGATAGTAGGTTCCTCGTTTGGCAAGCAACTCTGCATGTGTACCTACTTCTTTTATCATCCCCTGCTCCAATACAATGATAAGGTCCATATCAAGCATCCAATGAAGCCTATGTGTCGCTAGCAGCACTAATTTATCTTCAAACAAAGAGAGCATCGTCTCTTTTAGTTCATATTCCGTTTCAATATCAAGATGAGCGGTCGGTTCGTCTAATAAAATTATAGGTCGATTGCTTAAAAATGCACGAGCAAGAGCGATGCGTTGCTCCTGTCCACCACTTAATGTACGTCCGCCATTCCCGATTCGTTCTTCACCTTTTCTAGGCAAACTATTGAATAAATCACCTAGACCAGCAGCTTGAATCGCCTTATCTATCTGATCATCACTAGCTGTAGGAGAGTAAAACCTGACATTATCATATAGCGAGCATGAAAAAATATATGGATGCTGAGGAATATAGGTTGTTTGGCTTTGCCATTTTGCTTGACATAGCGAAGATACCCGTTGTCCATTCAACTCCATTTGTCCAGATGTGGGAGCCAAAAATCCAGCAAGTACATCAATTAATGTGGACTTACCTGCACCACTTTCTCCAATAATTCCGATCTTTTGTTTACCTGTTATGCTAAAAGAGATATCTTTTAGGGAAGGCTTAGCTTCCAAAAGGGCTTGTTCTTTCTGAATTGAGTTTGTTTGACTCTCATGCTTCATACCAATAGAAGTAAGTACCAGAGAGCTTTCATTTGTCCATTCGCTTATCGTTACGCTAGAATCTTCTTCCTTGCCTTGAGCTACCTGCTGTTTCAGAATCGCTTGAATCGCCTCTCCTGCTTCTTTCCCATTTAATGTCGCATGATAATCAGCGCCCACCATACGAATTGGCAAGAAATATTCGGGGGCCAAAATCAAAACGGTTAACCCTGATAACAGAAAAATTTCCCCAGAAATAAGTCGTAGCCCTAGACTAACCGCAACACAAGCCACGGAAAGCATTGTGAAAAAATCCAGCGCAAATGATGATAGAAAAGCTACGCGTAAGGTGCCCATCGTCGCAGAACGATAGCGATCACTCACACGCTCGATTGTTTTGCTATGCGAACGGCTTAATCCTAAATATTTAAGGGTTTCCAATCCACGCAATGCATCTACAAAATGGTTGGATAAAATGCGATATGATTTCCATTGGCGATCCATTTTTCCCTTAGCTGCAAGACCAATTAGAATCATAAACACAATTAAAATCGGCATCGTAACAAGCAAAATAATTCCAGAAATCATATCCTGCCAGGCTACATAAGCAAGAATGATCCAAGGTGTGATCGCCGTACTAACCATGCGGGGAATAATCAATTCGAGATAGGTCCGAAATTGCGCAACTCCCTCGATCACGAGCGTTACCACATTCCCTGTACCCTGTGTTTTAGCAAAACGCGGTCCTAACAAAAATAGTTTTTCCATTAACCTTTTACGTACATCACTGCCTGTCTTCATCGCAAAGCGATAGGCGATTTTCTGTTGCAGCAGGTTGGTCAAATGACGAACGAGAAACGCCAACAAAAACAAACCCAAGCCCATATATAGTTCCTGTAGTTTTTGACCAGCAAAAAGGGCGGAAATAACTTCCGCCAACCATTTTGCCTGGTATAGAATGGACAAGCTTTGGATTAGAACAAGCACAGCTACTGCTAGTAGAACCGGCACAATTCCTTTATAACCGAGTAAGTTTTTACCCATTAATATTCCAAGTGCTCCTTCTCATGTACACGTTTATGAAATACAAAGTAACTCCAAATTTGATAGCCCAATACAAATGGTAGCAAGGATAAAGCTACAATCGTCATGATTTTAAGAGAGTATGGACTAGATGATGCATTTTGAATAGTTAGGTTGAACATACTGTCAATCGAGCTAATCATTACACGCGGGAACAATCCAATAAATACGGAACTAATGGAAAGAGCAATTACTGTACCAGTCATACCGAATGCCCAGCCATCGCGTTCTTTCGAAATAAAGTAACCAGCTAGCACATAAGCAATGACACCTAATACGGCTATCACGCTTAGTATTCCACCCCGAACGGCAAAAATATCCGTCATGAAGTAGGTCATACTTCCAAAGATAACCAACAGAAGTGCTAATGGAACCAACAGCATTTTTGCCTGCTTGCGAGCACGTAAGCGCAGATCACCTGTTGTCCGTAGTGTTGCAAACAAAAGACCGTGTACTTGGCAAAGAACAACAACGGTTACTCCGCCCATCACGCTATACAGATTAACCATGTCAAACAATCCAGCGTTCATTTCCATGTTTGCATCAATTGGTAAGCCCTTTAATAGACAAGCAAATACTACACCCAGTAGGAATGGCGGTAAAAAGCTACCGATAAAAATCGCAACATCCCAAACTTTTCTCCATACAGGATTATCTACTTTGCCACGGTATTCAAAAGCAACACCGCGACCGATTAACGCTAATAGAAGAAATACTAACGGTAAATAAAAGCCACTAAACAGAGTTGCATACCAGTTAGGGAATGCAGCAAACATCGCTCCCCCTGCGGTCAAGAGCCATACTTCATTCGCATCCCAGAACGGGCCAATTGAATTGATTAAAACACGGCGCTCTATGTCTGATTTGGCTAGGAAAGTAGTAGACATTCCAATTCCAAAATCAAAGCCCTCTAAAAAGAAGAAGCCAATAAATAAAACGGCGATTAAAACAAACCAGAGTTCATTAAGAGAAAGCATGAGTTTCCTCCTTATTAAACGGGTCATTTGTACTTGCTTCTGCCTTCACTAGAGCATAAGGACCCTTCTTGATAACACGAGTAAACAAATAAAGGAGCACGATGAACAGCACCAAATAAATCGTACTAAAAGCAATCAGGGAGAATAACACTTCGCCAGCAGATACGCTAGGTGAAATACTATCTTCAGTTTTCATCAATCCAAAAACAGTCCATGGCTGACGACCAAATTCAGTCATAACCCACCCTGCTGTATTTGCGATAAATGGTAAAGAAATACTATATACCATTGCATGCATAAACCATTTATTTGGCTGCTCTAGCTTTTTGCGCCATGATAGATAGAATCCGATCATTGCAAGGAGAATCATTAAACTACCACCTGCTACCATGATGCGGAAGCTCCAGAATGTCGTGCGAACAGGTGGAATATAATCGCCAGGACCATATTTTTGTTCGTATTCAGCTTGTAACTCATTCATTCCAGGAAGGTCACCTGAGAATTTACTATAGGATAGATAGCTTAACAGGTATGGGATTGAAACCTCTATTCCATTTTTCTTGTTTTCTGGATCAATCGTAGCAAATACTGTCCAAGGAGCTGGGTCCGGACTTCTTTCCCACAAGGCTTCACTTGCAGCCATTTTCATAGGCTGTGTTCCCACCAGATATTGAGCTTGCTGGTGACCAAATACAGCTACTAGGAGAGAAGATAGAAGTGCAACCACAATCGATAACTGAAAAGATGATTTAAAGAATGATACCTCTTGTTTACGCAATAATTTATAAGCACTAACACCAGCTACTAGGAAAGCTCCCGTCGCAAACGCGGAAAAAATCGTATGCGGGAACTCTACCATTAACTGACCATTCGTAACGAGCGCAAAAAAGTCATTCATCTCCGCTCGACCATTGTTGATCTCAAAGCCTACAGGTCGTTGCATAAAAGAGTTGGCTAACAGTATCCAGAAAGCAGACATTGTCGTACCGAAAGCCACCAGCCAAATACAGAGACAGTGAACCTTTTTCGACAAACGCTCCCAACCAAAAATCCATAAACCGATAAATGTAGATTCCAAAAAGAAAGCTAATAATGCCTCAATTGCAAGGGGTGCACCGAAAACGTCACCGACAAATCTTGAATAATTAGACCAGTTCATACCAAATTGGAACTCCTGTAGAATCCCTGTTACGACACCCACACCAAAGTTAATCAGGAACAGCTTGCCCCAGAACTTTGCCATGTGCTTATATTTTTCTTCCCCTTTGACCACATACATCGTTTCCATTATTGCGATTAGAAAAGATAATCCAATCGTCAATGGGACGAAGATGAAGTGGAAAATCGTTGTGGAAGCAAACTGAGTACGTGAAAGCATTACCAGATCCAAATCCATTGATTTCCTCATCCCTCTCTCTTGATAGTTTTTTAACTAAAAGGTATTTTATCTATCCTTGCGTTATTTTCTCAGATTGTTCCATACCCCATGTGTGATATTTATCACATTTAGTTCACTAGTTTCAATCTAATTTGAAAAGATTCATCTATCCGACAAAAAGTAACATTTTAACAAAAGATTATTCAGAAAATTACCTATATAACAACGATATTAAATCTACCAACTTATACGGGTAAGTTTTTTGAAAAAATGTTATTTTTTTGATAAACAAAAAAGATGACCACTGTTTTATGTAGTCATCTTTTTTTATTTTCGTTTTACAATTATTTATTCTCTTTTTAAAGCTTTACCCGTTGTAATCGCAGAGCATTTAACACAACCGATACGGAGCTTAATGCCATCGCTGCACCTGCCAACCATGGAGCTAATAACCCAGCAGCCGCAATGGGAATCCCTAAACAATTGTAGGCCAGCGCCCAAAATAAGTTTTGTTTGATGTTCGTCATCGTTTTCTTGCTCATCGTGAAGGCATCCGCAATGCTATTTAGATCGCCCCGCATCAACGTAATATCTGCTGCTTCCATCGCTATATCTGTACCCGTTCCCATGGCGATACCTATATCTGCTGTGGCTAATGCTGGAGCATCGTTAATTCCATCTCCAACCATCGCTACTTTTTTGCCTGCTTGTTGTAACTTAGTTACTTCGGCTGCTTTTCCCTCTGGCAACACTTCTGCGATCACATGCTCGACACCAACCTGTGCCGCGATCGCTTTTGCTGTTCGTTCATTATCGCCTGTGACCATATAGACGCTTAAGCCCATTTCTTTTAAGCGAGCAATCGCTTCTCGGGAGGTTTGTTTGACGGTATCCGCTACTGCGATCACTCCGGCATATCGCTGATCAATGGCAGCCAGCATCGCTGTTTTACCTTCCTGCTCCCATTTTTCCATAATAGGCAATGCTAGATCGATCTGTACCGCAAATTTCCCCATGAGCTTGCGTGTTCCAACTAATACTTCTTTCCCCCCAATAATGGCTCGCACACCGTACCCTGGAATGGCTTCGAATTCGCTAGGGCTTTGCAAATCAATCCCCTGCTCAATGACGCCCGCCACAATGGCCTCTGCTAAAGGATGCTCGGAGTTTTTCTCAGCACTAGCGATATACTGAAGAAATTGTTGTTTTTCCCAGTGATCTGCCGTCAGCACATCTGTCAATTCAGGCTTACCCTTTGTAATCGTCCCCGTTTTATCAAGTAGGACTGTATCAATTCGATGTGTCGCTTCCAAATGTTCTCCACCCTTAAATAGAACACCCGCTTCTGCTGCCCGACCAGAGCCTGCCATGATTGAGGTTGGAGTTGCTAAACCAAGTGCACACGGGCAAGCAATGACTAGAACAGCTATTAGAATTTCTAGTGCGCTAGTAAAATCGCCTGGTGTAATGAAGAAGTACCAAATCAGAAAAGCCAAAACGGCAAGCGATACTACAATCGGAACAAAAATACCTGAAATCTTGTCGGCCACACGTTGAATCGGCGCTTTAGATCCCTGTGCTTCTTCCACTACTTTAATGATTTGGGCCAATGCTGTTTCCCTGCCGACCTTTGTTGCCTTTACTTGTAAAACACCGTTTTTATTAATCGTAGCTCCTATCACTTGATCGCCTGATTCTTTTTCCACAGGAATGCTTTCTCCCGTTAGCATTGATTCATCCACCGAGGATTTTCCCTCAACAATCTCTCCATCTACCGGTATTTTTTCTCCTGGCTTCACAAGAAACAGATCATTAACCTGCACTTCCTCCACAGCAATGACCAGTTCTTGGCCATTGCGTATAACCGTAGCCGTCTTTGCCTGAAGTCCCATTAAGGTTTTGATGGCTTCCGATGTGCGTCCCTTTGCTAATGCTTCAAAAAGTTTTCCTAATAAAATTAAGGTAATGAGTACAGCACTAGTTTCATAATAAAGATGGATATCATGATGCATGGCCTGCATACTTCTAATCGTTTCATAAAGACTGTAAAAATAAGCTGCTGATGTTCCTAACGCTACTAATACATCCATGTTTGCTGAGCCATTGCGAAGTGCCTTATACGCTCCTTGGTAAAATTGCCACCCAATCATGAACTGTACGGGAGTGGCCAATAGTAATTGAATCCATGGGTTCATCAAAATCTCAGGCGCCCAAATAAATGAGGTAAACGAAAAATGCTTCACCATCGTCCATAGCAATGGAAGAGATAGGATTGCAGAGAAGATCAGTTTACGCTTTTGCTTAGCGATCTCTCTTTTTCGATGATCAGACTCGTCTACTTGCTCCTCCTGCTTCAGACTTGCTCCATATCCTAAATTCTCTACCTTTTTTACGAAATCAACCGTAGTTGTCTCGGAAGGCTGATACACCACCGTTGCTCGTTCCATCGCTAGATTCACACTTGCTTCCAAGACCCCAGGAAGCTTTTTAAGGCCCTTTTCGATTCGAGTCGCACATGCAGCACATGTCATTCCAGTAACAAGGAGCTCTGCTTTCTCCTTAACCGTACCATACCCAAGGGACTCTATACGTTGCTCCAGATCAACCACACTTACCTTTTTGGGGTCAAACGTAACCGAAGCCCGTTCTAAGCTAAGATTAACTGTGGCATCCTGAACCCCCTCTGTCTTCTGCAATCCCTTTTCGATCCGTCGGGCACACGCGGCGCAAGTCATTCCAGTAATTTGCATTGTGGTTTTTTGTTGCTTATTTGCTGCGACATTCTCCGCCATGCTACTACCTCCCTTACCTATACAATACCCTATATAGGTATATTATATCGTTTTAAAAAAGCCCCCTTCTGTGAAGTCAAGGCCCCTTCTACTAAATAGATTTGCTTTTCGTGAATCTTATTATCATACAACAAAAAGTCATTGTACTGCGACAGCTCTTTTTCAGTTGCCTTCGCTGTCTTCGACTACCTTATATCCCAATTTCTCCACATGTTCTTGTAAAAGGATGGCTTCTAGGCTATTAGTGTCATGCTCAATTTCCACCTGCTTTTGAACAAGATCTACCTGAACTTTTTTAGCGCCTAATGCCTTGCTTGCTAGTTTAATCTTTGCTGCACAGCTCTTGCAAGACATTCCTTCTACATGCAAAACTGTTTTGGTCATCATGATATCTCTCCTTATCAGCATTGTTAAATTCATAATACTATACCCCCCTACCCTATGTAAATAGTGAAAAAGAAAGACCTACATAATTGTAGGCCCTTCTTTGTTCTTTATTTCATCGTATTCGGTGGAATCATCAGCTTGTAGCTGACAACTATCATGACCAAAGCCAGTAAAAGAAAATACATTGGCATAGGCAACAGCATCCCATTATGAAGATAGCTCATCCCTGTCGTAATAAAACTTACGAGAAAGTAGTAGCTTAGTCCAAATATAGCACCTGCTGTACCTTGTGTATCATGATAATGTACCAATGCTAAGCTTAAACCATTCGGTATAGCCATCCCAATCCCCATCAAAAGTATAAAAACACAACTAACTAGTAATACCAATGACAGGATCGACGAATCTAAACCAATAAGCACCAGAGCGGTTAGGCTCCCGGCACCCAATGCCGTTACAAGCGATCCTACATAAATAATCAGCTCGGCTGAAAGCTTCTGTAGCAATTTCTTTGAAAGCAACGCACCAATTATGGACGCTAAAGCTACAAAAACACCAAAAAATCCAAACACACCTGGTGTCATATGAAAAAACTCCATGTAAATAAAAGGAGCCTCTGCATAGTAACTGAACAAAATTCCATTCGTTATTCCAATCAGCAATCCAAACAACCAGACTCTTTGATCACGAGCCATGCGTTTGGCTACCAAACTTACACTACTTTTGGAAGTTACAGATAATCTTGTCTCAGGTAATGCCCTCCATGTGTAAACAAAAACAAGTACCCCCATCACAACAAGGGTAAAGAAAACAGCCCGAAATCCCAAAGCCTGATCAATGAATCCTCCCAGTAAGGGGCCAATTGCGGGAGTAAAAGCAAGCGCAGCAGAGATCTGGGCAAACACAGCATGACGTCTACCTCCGTCTATGCTTTCACGGAGAATGGCTTGCGTCACCACAGAGCCAGTACTTGCTCCAAAGGCCTGAACAAATCTACTGACTAATAGCCACTCAACTGCATTAGACAGATAGCAGCCAAGACTGCCAGCTCCATAAATAAATATACCCCATAGCAATGCTGGCCGCCTTCCAATTACATCAGATAGTCTTCCCCAAAAGAAGACTCCTAGGGCAAAGCCAAAGAAGTAAAGGCTTAATGTCAATTGAATGATATTGCTACTAACTCCAAGCGCCTGTGAAATATCAGGTAAAGAAGGTGTATATATCGTTTCACTAATTTGTGGAAAGCCGACAAGAATAATAAATAGTAACAGTGACGGTGTTGAGATTTTTTTGGTCATACCGATTCCCCCTATCATGTGCAAATCTCAAAACTCTGCACATAACGATTACGGAATAGGGGGTTTACACTTACTTAATCTAGCAAATGAAAGCATTTCTATCACCATACTTTTAATAGGGGGAGTCAAACCTTTACCAAAGATAATAGCATAGGCGATATCGATTCTCAACTTTGGTCACGCTATTTTATCTGTTTTTGCAATGCCACTTTATCTACGCCAGTGATAGAATTTTTTTGACTTCTCATCTGATCTTCCGGGAAGTAGATACGGCTTGCCGCTTCCTGGGAGGCCCATTGCTGATGATGTTTTCAGCTTTGTCTTACCAATATGTACTTTCGTTCCTAATGGGACTAAGCTATACAATTCTTCCACATCGCGATTAAACAGCCGAATGCAGCCTTTAGACACTGCTTTACCGATAGAAGAAGGGTCATTCGTCCCGTGGATAGCATAATCGGGGTTACTCAATGCTAAAGCACGCGTTCCATATACTTTAGTTGCTGATCTAGGCTTATTTACCTTTAGTGCAATGCTAAAATCTCCAACAGGTGTCTGATTGCGAGCTCCTAGCGCCACTGGGTAGGAACGCAATAGATAGGAGCCACTCACCACATGCATCCGAAATTCAGGAATCGAGATGTTAACTTCAATTGGCTGAAGCCCTTTCGCTAACAAATGTAGCCCCTTTGTCCCTACTACCTGCTCCATACTTTCCCAAGGCCTTTGCGGTTGAAAGGCGGTTGGATTGTAAATCCAGCCTTCCTGAGCGCCCACTGGAGGTGCAGGAATTTGGGACAAATAATTATTCGGAGATGCTTGCACCAATTGATTAAGCTGCTTTGGAAGCGTATGTGTTCGAAGATAGTAATGATAAAGTGCTGTCCGTAAAGATAATAATCCTAGTAAAGAATGCTGCTGTTCATCGATCCTTTTTTTGATGGATGCCACAAGCTGTTGACTATTACATGCACACTGTTCATCCGTTATCGGAAACCACTCCCCGGCGGCATTCGTAATCCCAAGAACCTGTTCTGGGCTATAAAAAGGTAGTGCCTGGTACACTGGGAGTTGCTTGTTAGGCGGTACGACGATGACTAAAGGAGATTCCTGCCCTGTCTGCTGTACGTCTTGAAACAACGGAGCTAATGAGCTTGAAAGTTGCGTTTTTATCAAATCCTCATTCGCCCCTTTAGGCAGGTTTGGTCCCGCAACAACAACTAACGGACGCTTTTGTAAAAGTGATGCAATGGAACCTGTATGCAGTGTCTTTTGTTCACTAGTAGACAAGAGTTTATCGGAGTTAAGTGAATTCGTTGTAAATAGATCCGAATTCACCAGTTTTCCCTTCATCATCTCCGAACCTCCTAAGAAAAGGGTCGTAACATACATGAACAGAATAACTAGAAAGATTACAATCCTTCGTTCGTTTACCATGTGTGCCTCCTTCCGCTTTCCGGAGCCAGCAATCTAAAATTCTCTTCTTTTATGTAACGACAAATATTGGCTTTTCTATGAGTAAAAAGCCCAACGCTCCTTTCCACAAGGAAATACGTTAGGCTTTTTTCTGTACAAATCACTGCTTTTCCATAAATTTAACTTCAAGTAAATCCAGTAGGAATATGAAGATCGGAATCCCCAGTATCAGTCCCCATACCCCGATAAAGTGTTCTGAGATAATCAATACAGCAAATGTAACAAAGATCGGTAACTTGGTTTTGGACGACATTAGCTTTGGATTTAGCAGATAGGCTTCGATAGCATGCAATACAGCAATCATGATAAGTACATAGATAATCTTGATAAAGCCCCCAATACTAAAAGCGATAGCACACAGAGGAATCAATGAAATAATGACACCTGCCACCGGAATCAAGCCAAGTACGAAAATCATGATTCCTAATGCAAATAGATGCGGAAAATCCATAATCCATAAAGCAATTATTGACATAATGCAGTTAACCAAGGAGATCATAAATTGTACTTCAATTACTTTTCCAAAGGACTGTGTAAACTTATTCCCAAAGGAACGAAAATCCTCATAGAAATAAGATAGCTTGCTTGTTCTTACTTTCGAGGTTAAAAAGAAGATCTTTTCTTTTTCCAGCAGGAAGAAAAGACTTAAAATCATGGCAATCACAAAATTGATACCTAGCTTACTTGCATTGGTAACAACACCAACTAAAAATTCCATCCCATTATTCACATAGCTTGCTAGGTTAATCTTTTGCAACGACTCTACCATGAATTCTAGTATAAAATTATCCACTGGAATAATCGGTTTCTCATAAAAAGCAATCACTTGCTGTACAAGCGGCGATAATTCAGTAATCACACTCGGTAAAAATCGTAGTAACCCAATGACAATCAGTGAAATAAACACTGCATACTGGAGAATCAATGTGACTTTCTTCAGTACCTTTCGCTCGATGCTCAGCCGACGAACAAGAAATTGATGCAATTCGTTCATCAAAAAGGTAATGATAAAAAAGAGCAAGATCATGTTCATCATACTTCGAAACATGTAGACAAGTGCAATTAAGATAAGTAATACAATAATTTTTTTCATGATTGTACTTTTAAATACTTCTTTTAGAGAGGTCATATAAGGGTTTCGTGCTCCTTTATGTTGGTATATCTTAATACGTTTAATAACGTAATCTGGTTTCAAATGAAGGTACGTATATTAGTAAAGTAACATGTTAGTGAATCCAAGTCCATTTTTTTCCTCTCTATCCCATTACATGCCGATAAGAATATAATTATTCATCCTCATCACGAAATAACTCTGCAAGCATTGCCTCTTTATTTTCTAAAAACCGTTTCGTAATCTGGTAGTGCAATGTTTGCTCATAGCTAGTCGTCGCAATAGGAGATTGGTCAAAGTTATAAATTTGTGCTCCTGGAAATGCTAGTAGTATCGGTGAATGCGTAGCAATAATAAACTGTGCTGATCTCTCTAGATCTTTCATTAAACGTAATAAGGAAAGCTGTCGTGCAGGTGACAAGGCCGCTTCCGGCTCGTCTAGTAAATAAATTGCTTTATGACCAAACCGATTGCGAAAAAGAGAGAGAAACGATTCACCGTGTGACTGAGCATGTAAGGAACGTCCTCCGTAGCTACCCGTGCCGTTTATACTGTCTATATGACTAGCAAACTGATAGAAGGTTTCTGCCCGCAAAAAAAAACCCTTCGTAATCTTAGGTAGCCACGATAACTGAATATACTCCCCTAAAGGGGCATCGGAAGCATCCACTTCATAGTAATTATGTCTGCCCCCACCCGCTGTATGGAAATCGCATTGATAAGCAATGGCTTCTAGCAGAGTAGATTTTCCCGATCCATTCTCACCTACAAAAAAGGTGATATTTTTATCAAGCGATAAACTCTCTAGGTTTTGCAGTGCAGGAATCGAAAAGGGATACTCCTTACGATTAGGGTATTTTTCAGTTAGCAGCCGCACTTGGCGAAGATACACGTTCTACACCTTCCTATTTGTTCATCTAAGTATCCTTGCTTATTAAAAGCCTGAATTCGTTTATGTAAAACCCGATTTGAATAAAAGCTTGTCTTTATTATACAACATCGTGTAAGACCTCTACGTTGCTTTTTTGTAAACTTATACTTTTTTGGCTTCCCTTCTTGCTTAGCATCGTACTTAAATTGTATGTAAAAAAAAGAGAAACACATAGAAGTCTTACACGATGAAAATTATCCTCTAAGCCTAATCGTGTAGTATTATTGTCTCCTTTTTCCTATCGTTGCATAAATGCGATATCTCCTGAGGTTGTTTGAATGTGAACGGTACGTTTGATCTCTTTGCCATTCGTGGCCTCTACGTTATGATTCGAGATGCTGTTGAAGCGGAATCCTTCTAGATTGGTCTGAATCTCTCCAGAGGATGTCTTTGCTACAAGCCGGGTATCTATAGGCTGTTTCGTCGTAACGATATTAATATTACCACTAGATGCTTCCAAGGTTAGATTGTGCGCCACTTCAGCCGTCTTTAGATCAATGTTTCCTGAGGTACTATTTGCTTTTATCTCTCCAGTTGCTTCTTGTACGTCTATGTCACCTGAGGTAGATTCAAATGTTGAATACGTAGCGACAAGCCTGGAGATTTCCACATTTCCTGAAGTAACCTGAATATCACTCTTTTCACTTTCAAGCTGTTTCATCTCTATGTCCCCGGATGTACTGGATGCTACAAATTCTTTGGCAAACACATCGCCCGCCGTGATATTACCTGAAGTGCTGCTAAGCTTCATTTTTTCCCACGTTTTTTGGGGAAGCGAGATAGTTAAACCTTCGTCATCCATGCTAAAATTAAGGCTAAACCAAGTCGGAGGGCGTGTTGTTGCAATCAGAAGCTTATCATTCTCCTCTGTTACTTGTAGCTCTGTATTTCTGGTACCAAACCATCCAGATTTCTCGTTCAACCGAATCTTTATGTAATCATCATTACTTGGAACAATATGAATATCCTTACTAGCACTATCCACTATAAGTTGTTTGAATTGTGTATGCTCGATCGCCTTTTCGTTAATGATACTTGCTGCTTTTTGTCCATAAATTCCCCCTTGTAAAACCCAGCCTACACATCCCATGACACCTATTATAATAAACAGTACGCCTACGATAGCTGATTTTCTCACCTGAACCCTCTCCTATTTACCTTCTAGACAACTACATTAGCCAGATGTCGTTAAGAAGCTACATGTTTTGAACTTACAATCGTACTATCTAGTAACGTTATTCACTCCTCATCCCCCTCAATGATGTTATGGACACTAGTAGCAAACATTTTCCACTCTGAAACCAATGGTTGCATGTACAGCTCAACAACTTCTCTAAGTTCGTATCAGCTTGATTACTTTTGTAGCTATCCCCTTCTCTCTATGTCTTCCCTCATTATAAATGAAAAAAACCGAATAACGGACAGATTACTGTCTATTATTCGGAGAAATAAGCGTTATGACTTAATTTATTCCTTTTCCTTCTGCAAAATTGCCTTACTTACCTGTTCCATCAGAGCTTGTTTGCCAAGAGCGAAAAATGCCTCATTGTAATTTTGCCTACTGGTCATTCGATATACTCTTCCATTTTTCACTGCCTGTAGCCCTTTCCAGAGACTGCTTTCTTCTAACACATTTTTATCATTATCAGCTAACCAATAATATGATCTGGCTTCATCTTAAATAAGCCTTCTACATTCGTAACCTTTCCACCCCATTTATCAGGTTCAGGCGTTCCTGGTGCCTTTTTCTTTAGCTTATTGCTTATTCTTACTTTCAATTAGATCAACAATGATATCCAACTGCTTCTCCAAATTCAATCCATCTGTCATTCAAAACTTCTTGGAATCAAGCATGTATACATGATTATGCTTTACTGCCTCTAGATTTTTCCAGATTGGACTGTTCATGATTTCCTTTGCACGCTCTGCTCCACCGTCTGGTTCATATACGCTGATAAACATGTGATCAGCAGCATAATCAGGCAAAAGCTCTAAGGAAATATCCTTCCCTTGACGAGTTGGGAAAATCTCTTGTTTCACTTTCTCTACCGGCTTTAACTCAAACATTTCCATCAGATTGTAGCCAGCATCACGTGTTTTTGGCCACACCCAGAAATTTTTGGCCCAGATTGAGTAGCTACCTACTGTTTCATTTGATCCAATCATGGCTTTTACTTTTTCTTTAGCCGCTTTAGCTTTTTCATTATAACGAGTAATAAATGCTTCCGCTTCCGATTCTTTTCCTAATAGCCTTCCAAAAGTCCGAACCTCCTCAATTGGGTCAGTACCTTCAAGTGTTCCCGAAGGTAAAGAAACCGTCGGGGCAATTTTTTTCAACTGCTCCGTCATTTCTGAAGGCAAATAGGTTGGTACAATGATTAAATCTGGCTTTAGCTGCATCACTTTCTCAATGGAAACATCCCCTACATTTTCCACGCCCTCCAGCTCTTTAGACAGCAATACTGAATTCTCTAGGGCAATTGATCCAGCTCCTACCGGTTTTACACCCAGCGCTGCCAAATCACCTAAAAAAGTAATGCTGACAATACGCTCTGGATGAGTAGGAATTTCGATTTCTCCCGTGGCATCTTTAAAGACCTTTGTCTTTTTTTCAGCAGAAGAATTACCCGCGTTATTTGGCTGCGACACTGTGTTTGGTGTCGTATTGCAAGCACTAACTATCAAAGCTAGAAGCAGCAGCATAATCGGCATGAAGCCTCGTTGTGTGAAATGTAGCATGTTCATCCTCCAATATGTAAGTCAGATCGTTACACAGAAACTCATGATTTTGATAACGATTATCAACCATTTCTTCAGTCCACATTTTAACTTTCTATCCAAAAGAAGTCTATATTAAATTTTGCCATATGGTAGAAATCGGGAACCCAGCTCCTTTTTAATGGGAGAACACATTTGAGCAAAAAAATGGCGAATTTTTCTCATTTTCTGTGTAACTTATTCCCTTCCCCAACGTCTCTATTTACGATTACCAAAAATATGCTTTGGGGTTATCAACGACTTCCCTTTGTTTTGCCCTGTTTTATGGCTTAAAGAGGGAGTAGGTTGCTGTCTACAGGCAAAATTTTATGGATATTCAGGAGGAAAACAATGAGGAAACAAATGAAAAAAAGCGCATTCTTACTGCTAGCCACAACTCTGGCAATCACACCCCTACTCTCTGTGCCACAAGGTGCTTATGCTGTATCTAGTTTATCTATCAACGCCAAGAGCACCAAAGCAGGTGAGAAAACTACCTATACGATAAAGTTTGAATCAGACAAGAAAACAAACGAGATTGAGGTAGATTTTGATTCTGATTTTGACCTGGACAAAGTTAAAACTAGTTCTGTGGAAGTAAATGGTAAGGAACCAAAGGATGTTACTGTTAAAAAGGGTAAAATTACGATTGAACTAAGCAAAAATATCGGTAAAGGCGATGATGTCAAAATCGTCATTGAAGATGTTATCAACCCTGATAAAGCCGACGATTACAAAATCTCCGTCGATGATGGCGATAGTGATGATGATGAAAAAATCGAGATCACAAAATCAAAAGGCTCTTCTAGCAAAAGCGGCAGTGAAAAAAATGCTTTCTCTGTGTCTTTAGGCAGTAGCTACTCAGATGAAAAAACCTCTATTGAGCTATCTAAATTTACGTTAGAAGACAAATTGGACGATTCAAAATATATTGAGGTTACTTTCCCTGAATCTAGCATGGTTCCAAGCAGACTCAGCACAGACGATGTAGAAATTAACGGTCACACTCCGAAAGATGTCAGCGTCTCTGGTAGAACGGTAAAAATTAAACCGAGCTCCAAGGATAATGATGAGAAAAAACTTGAGATTTCATTCAAAAAAGGGGCTGGCTTTAAAACTCCATCCTCCAGCTCTTCCTATAAAATTGAAGTTGAGTACAAAAACACGACCTATACATCAAAAGAATTTGATGTGAAGAAGGGCTCTTCTTCTGTTAGCAGCGACTATAGTGTTTCCCTATCAGATAGCTCAGTTGGTGCACGTACAACTGTATCCATGGAAGTAAAATTAAAAGAAGACCTACGATACGGTAACGATATTTATATCGAATTCCCGTCCCAAGATATGCTACCTGGTTACATGTCTGCTACATCAGCAACAATTAATGGTACACAGGTTAGCTCGGCAAATATATCTGGACGCACGATTTCTCTGAGAACACCGAGTAATTTCTCTAGCACTGATAAAATTCGTATCGACTTTAAAATGGAAGCCTTTATTAAGAACCCAACAACGTCAGGTAGTTATGAAATGGCTGTAAAGCATAATGATGTTACCTACCGTTCAAAATCTTTTACTGTTTCAGGTACTTCCGTAACACCTACGAATCCGACATATCCAACTAACCCAACGAACCCAACGAATCCTACTCCAACCCCCGTGCCAGTGAATAACAGCACTGCTACGGTAAAATTGAGTAAGCCGAATCCAAATGCAATTTCAGGTATGACAGTTGGGATTAAAGCGCTAGGAGTTGGACTGAATACGAATGATTTCATTGAAGTAGCGATGCCAACTTCTTTCCGTGTCCCTACTACGATCGCAACCAATGCTGTGACAGTAAATGGTGCGTATCCTAGCTATGTAGGCACTCGTGGTCAGAATCTGGTTATCTATCCATCACTTGCTATTCCTGCAGGTCAAGCAGTAAGTGTAACCATCAATGAAAATGCTAAACTTCAAACACCGGCAGCATCCAATGTGTATAATATTGGGGTTTATACATCTGAGGAAAGAAACCCACTGTTCACTCGTCAAGTAATGGTAGGTGCCCAAAACGGGATTAGCTTCAAAGTGGGTACAGCTTCCTATAAATCCCAAGGGAAAACCTTCCCATTAGCTGCAGCACCACAAACTGTGAATGGTAACACAATGGTACCGGCTACTTTTATTCGTGATGGACTAAAAGTAAGCACATCCTACACAAAAACAGGCGCTACTGTTAAAAGTGGCAACACAACCATGGTATTTAAAGTTGGATCAAAGGTCGTTTCTATTAATGGCAAGAATTACAACATGACAGATGCTGTTCAATTGAAAAACAATATCCCAATGCTGCCAATACGTACGATTACAGACAATTTACGTTTTAACATGTCTTGGGATGAAGCATCCTCTAGCGTAGTTATTTTTAAATAAGAATAAGGCACTTGCGAAGCTCCCCTTTGCAAGTGCCTTTTTTGATAAAATTCATAGTGGTACCTGTGGTATGCCTTTATCCTCGTGGGATGACAAGGCGTTGATACAAGAATTGTTTTTTAGAAGCTTGTTACCTCACGCCTACATCATTCGTAATATAATATGAGCCTAAATGATCGTTGTTGATTTTTTCAAGGCTCATACTTATTTGAAACCAGAGGACTTTTACATGAACATAATTTACAAACATCTGAAAAAACTAGACTGGCTCATCATGCTAATCCTTGTTATTTTTCTCACTACTAGCCTTCTCTTTATTTATAGTAGTCAGCAAACGGGTCAATACGGACAGACAAACTTCGTCGGAAAACAAACCATATACTATGTAATTGGATTTGCTCTGATGCTCTATATTTCTATTTTAGATATGGAACAGATTAAGAAATTATCTTGGGTTTTTTATGTTTTTTGTCTGCTTTGTATTATCGTTCTTAAATTTTCTCCAGAAAAAATTGCCCCTATACTTAATGGGGCAAAGCGATGGTTTTCCTTGCCAGGTATAGGCTCCATTCAACCATCAGAGTTTTTAAAGGTTGCCATTATCCTTTTGGCTAGTTATCTGGTAATGGAGCATCAAAAAAAACATATTATGAAAACCATTGGAAGCGATCTATTATTAATTGCCAAATTACTAGGTATAACCCTGCTTCCGTCTATTTTAGTGTATACCCAGCCAGATACTGGAATGGTTATTCTCTATTTGATTTCCATAATAGCAATTATGTTCCTTTCCCAGCTACAAACCAAATTAATCTTAACACTCTCATTAATTCCCGCCTTTTTGGTATCCTTTTTGCTGTATTTATATTTTGAACTCCCTGATGTATTCAGAACCTATGTCCTTTCGCTCTTTAGTGGCCACAGACAACAGAGGATTTTAGGATGGCTTGATCCCTCTACCTTTAAAGATGAAGGCTATCAATCCATGCAGAGCCTGTTAGCAATTGGTTCTGGAGGACTGGAAGGAAAAGGGATTGGACAAGGAAACGTTTATATTCCTGAAAAGCATTCTGATTTTATTTTTGCAACCATTGGAGAAGAAGGTGGATATATCATTGCAGTACTGATTGTTTCACTCTTCTTTATTCTTATGTATCGTGTGATAAAAATTGGGAATGAATCAAATGATATATTTTGTGCCTGCGTATGCTCTGGAATTGTAGCTGTCCTCACCTTTCAAACCTTTCAAAACATTGGAATGACCATTGGATTAATGCCAGTAAAGGGAATAGCCTTGCCATTTTTATCTTATGGTGGCAGTTCGCTCCTTTCTAACATGATATTGATTGGAATTGTGTTATCTATGCGCAAGCAGTATAGGAGATAGAGTAAATATAAATTACTTTCCAACAGAAAAGAGGCTATCCGATCGCAATCAGGAATAGCCTCTTTTTCTTCATTTCCTCCTAATGTACATTTCTTACCATTTGAACTGCTCTTTCGGCAGAAGCATACTTGTAAATTAATAACAAATGGATTTCTTTATGTATCCCCGCTTTTCCATGTGGAAGAACGATTTCCTAAAACCTTATTCATTTTTACACATCCTTCATTCTTTTCCCGATCTGATTGGAAAATGGAACAACACGTAAGCACCACCCTCCGGTGTATTGGAAGCTTCAACTGTCCCGCCATGTTTCATCGTCAACAATTTAACAATGTACAAGCCAAGTCCAACATGTCCCTTACGCTGTGGTTGCAATCGATCCTCCTGATAAAATTTATCGAATAAAAAAGGAGTACTGCTCTTCGAAAAGCCCGAACCAGTATCACTAACCTTCATCGTCCATTGAAGGTCTGTCATGCACAGCTCCCAATGAATTTCCCCATTTTCAGCGGTAAATCGGCTACTGTTGGAAACTACATTATCTACTATTTGTGCAATCCGGTCAGGGTCCATTTTAATAGTGGTTCGTTTCTGTCGCAGATCTTCATAGCTGCAAAGAAAATGTAGCCTATATTGATGACAGAGCTGTTCATAGTCAGATACCTTGTCTTGAACGAATTGTTGCAAATCTACATCCTGCCATTGCAACCGAAACTCAGGCTTTTCCATTTCAGATACCTCATTGATTTCTCCAATCATTCTTGCTGCCCTTTGCGTGTTTTTCTGTATAGTCAATAAATAGCTATCCAGCCGTTCCTGACGTTTTGGTCCGCCATTCATCAGTCCCTCTACATGTCCTTGAATGATAGCTAAAGGGGTTCTTAAATCATGAGCAAGCGCCGCTACCATATCCCGCCGTTCCTGCACCAAATGCATTTCCCTTTGTAGGGAATCAGATAAGGCCTTGCGCATATCTTCAAATGCCTGTGTAAGCTGAGTCAATTCCTGCGTACCTTCATACGAAAATGTGAAATTCAAATCTCGTGACTGTACTCGCTTCGTTCCTTCTATTAATTGTTGTATGGGTTCATTTAGCTGTTTGTTAAATCGATGACCAAAAATCCATGCAAATACACACACTAGAATAAAGGGCAATAAAACCGTCATGAGTCTAAATATTTTTACAACAGGAATTAACTCCGGAGTTGCCCCGGATACAGCCAGCCCATATTCGAGAACAATTGCACCTTGAAGCGAGTCTGTTTCATCTACCAGCGGATGAACATGCCTTATTTTATTTGCCTTGACATTTTCGATGGTATTTAGCATTGTAAGCAGCTGCTTTTGGTTTGAAATCGGCGAATGCTGTATCGTTCCGTACAACTGCTTACCATTTAACAGATAAATCGCATAATCCATTCCTTCTAGAGGAATGACGTTCTCAAGCTCCTTCCTCTTTTCTTGCTG
Source organism: Brevibacillus sp. 7WMA2 (assembly GCF_010748895.1). Taxonomy (NCBI): domain Bacteria; kingdom Bacillati; phylum Bacillota; class Bacilli; order Caryophanales; family Paenibacillaceae; genus Brevibacillus; species Brevibacillus sp. 7WMA2. The sequence continues at coordinate 201,270 of NZ_CP048799.1, read as the reverse complement.
TAACAAACGACTTCCCTGCTCATTAATATATGATCGGATAGCTGTCATCTGTTTTTCATAATAGTTGGCAGGTCTTATAAATGACGATCCTGCTTGGAAGAAAGCCCAGAAAATGAAACTCCATGCCACAATCGTCATAATAAAGCTAAGTCCAAGCGTAAGAGTAAAATACATCAAAAATTGACGTTTTACTGTCCGTTTGCTTTTCATCTGCCTGTGCCCCATTTATATCCTACTCCCCATATGGTTTCGATAAAGCGATAGGCTGGATCAGCCGTAAACATCTTAGCACGTATATTTTTGATGTGCTCCGTTACAGTTGAGTCGTCACCTGTAGCATCAATCCCCCAGACTTTTTGATAAATATGCTCTCGTGCAAACACCTGCCCGGGGTGAAGTGCTAACAGTTCCACGATAGAAAATTCCCTGAGCGTAAGTGGAATCAGTATCTCGTTACAACGTAGTTCATGTCCTTGTATATCCAGAGTAAACGGTCCAAATCGTATGATTCCGAGGTTTTTCCGATTAAACAAGCGCTGCTCACGGCGTAAATGAGCGGCAATCCGTGCCTTAAGCTCCTGCAAGCTAAACGGTTTTACTAAATAATCATCTCCGCCTACTGCTAATCCATAAATGCGATCCGCCTCACTTTGTTTAGCGCTCACAAAAAGGATCGGTCCATCTACCCTATCTCTCATTTGTTTACAAAACGAAAATCCGTCTGTTCCAGGCATCATCACATCAAGCACAATTAGATCGGGCAGCTTCTCACTGATCATCAGAAACGCCTGTTCAGCATGTAATGCTGTCATGACTTCATAGCCTTCATCTTCTAACGCATCGCGCATGAACGTTATCATATCTAGTTCATCATCTACAAGCAAAATCGTCTGTTTCATCATGTCTCCTCCGGTCTAGTACATATCTAATTTGCATGGCTCTCATTCACATTCATAGAGAAAAGGAGTAGAAGTACTCAATCTGCCTTCTTTTCTAGGTTTACGATGAAAAGGGAAGGCCCTCTCCCCTTAGAAAAGGAGAGAGGGCCTTTATTGATCCCAGTATTTATATGAGTCATCTTCCAGATGCTAGAATAGCTTTTTATTCAATAGACCCCAATAGCTGGTAGGCCTCTTCCTTTGTTTTAATTGATAATAGCTGTTCTCTAAAGCCTTCGTCCATAAGCTTGCGAGATAGCATTTGAAGAATTTTTAAGTGTTCATTTCCTTCACTCTCTTTTGGAACAGCGATCATAAAAATTAACTTTGCATCGGACCCGTCAAGACTGTTCCAATTTACTCCGTCACGTTTAAGCCCAAACACCACGCTTGTTTTTTGGACGGTCTCCGATTTTCCATGAGGAATAGCAATGTTCATGCCAATTCCTGTGGAGCTTTCTTGTTCGCGGCTTAGTATCGCCTGCTTGAACTCGGAAGTAGAATCAATTGCTCCTGCACGCTTCAACTTATGGATCATTTCATCAATGACCTCATCGCGTATTGCACCTGCTACATCTACATCTATTAATTCTAAGCTGGTAATATCAGTTAGTTTTTTAATTTCCACAGGCTTTACTTTTCTTTCTTCCTTAGGAAGGCTTTGCTTGGTTGTTGAATCTGCTACTGCTTTTGTAGCTGGAGCATTTCCATTTTGTATATCTTTTTTTAAGATATTGACCAATACTGCTGTTACAATCGCACCTACAATAACTGCGAGGAAGAACATCAAAACATTATCAACAGCACCAAGTACAGCAACGATTGGGCCTCCATGTGCTACTTTATCTCCAACATGTCCCACCATAGCGATAACCGAACCTACGATGGAACCAATCATGATACTTGGAATAACGCGGAATGGGTCCTGAGCTGCGAAGGGAATAGCTCCTTCTGTAATCCCAAATAACCCCATTGTAAATGTCGCTTTCCCTGCTTCTCGTTCAGTATCCTGATATTTCTTCTTATTGATAAAAGTAGCTAAACCCATACCAATTGGAGGGATACAGATCGCAACCGCAATGGCTCCCATGATATCATAGTTTCCCTCTGCAATCATGGCAGAACCGAACAAGAAGGCAACTTTATTAACAGGCCCACCCATATCAAAGGAAATCATAGCACCTAGGATAATAGCTAAGAGAATGGAGCTTGTACCTTGCATGCTTGATAACCACGCTGTTAAAGCCTCAAATACCTGTGCAATAGGCGATCCAATAACATAGACAAACACCAGACCTACAATAAGGGAAGCAAATACCGGAATGATAATGATTGGCATAATAGGCTGGATGGCTTTTGGAACTTTCATACTTTTAATTCCTAATGCTACATAACCTGCTAAGAAACCTGCAATAATACCACCGATAAAGCCAGCTCCTGCTTCACTTCCATAGAAGCTCCCATTCGCGGCAATTAATCCACCAATCATACCAGGAGCAAGACCTGGTCGATCCGCAATACTAAAGGCAATAAAACCAGCAAGAATAGGAACCATGAAGGTAAAGGAGGCTGCGCCAAGCTTCTCAATGGTCTTCCAGAATGAAGCATCTGGAATAACCAAACCACCAGGTGTTTTTTCTCCTCCAAGTGTTAAGGCAATGGCGATTAATAGCCCGCCGATAACGATGAATGGGACCATGTAGGATACACCACTCATCAAATGACGATAAAATGAGTTTTGCTTATCAGCTTTCTCAGTAGTCTTGTTCTCTACCGCATTGGCTTGACCCTGATAGATAGGTACTTCTCCACTTGATACTAAATTGATTAGCTCTTCAGGCTTGCGTATACCATCCTGAACCCCAACAAGTAATACCTTTTTCCCAATGAAGCGATCTTTGTCGACTGTTTTATCAGCAGCAATAATGATACCATCCGCTTCACGTATTTCCTGTTCTGTAAATTTATTTTCTACTCCAATCGAGCCCTGTGTTTCCACTTTCATCTGAACACCTAATTTATCAGCAGCTTTTTGGAGATTTTCTGCCGCCATATACGTATGGGCAATTCCATTAGGACATGAAGTAATCGCCAAGAGTTTCATCACTAATCCCCCTTTATCTATTTCGAAATCGCTTACATATACTATACTGCGAAATCGATCGGACAAAAGTTTAGTTTTTTTCCGTAGTTTCCGGAAAAACGAATTTTATTTCCCTTGGAGTAGGCAAAGCAAAATGTGAGATTTTATTTGCTTTGGTGAAAATGAGATAGAAATTGCATGTTATCTGTTTCCTTTATAAGCGTTTGAATAAAAGCTGGCTGTTCACTGATAAACGATAATTCCCGGAATAGTTGTCGCGTATCCTCTTGATCGTCATTCTTTACTGCCAGCATGAAGACGAGTGATACCTTTTCCGATCCCCACTCAATTGGTTCCTTCAACGTAGCAATCGCAATAGCTGAATGTCTAATCAATTTGGGATTACCATGTGGGATAGCGACACCTGAACCAATATTAGTCGATGACATTCTTTCCCGGGTAATAGCATGATGCGTGTATTCCTTCTCCACAAATCCTTTTTCATGTAAAACAGTTGCAAGCATTTCAATCAACTCATAGCGATGTTTGGCATCCTGATGTAAAAAAACTAAAAAAGGAGTGGTAAATTTCAAAAGCACAGATTCTTTCGGTGCCTGCTGTACAGGTTCATTCAGTTGTGTAATAAAATTCTCTAGTCTTTTTTCTTCCGTAGCCCCTAATAACGGAGAAATAACAATATAAGGGATATTTATTTCAGGCAGCGAAACAGTCGATATAACAAAGTCTACGTCATGATTAGCAAGATACTCTTTTACATCAGCCTTAGCTAGACACGCTACAATATGAATAGAAATAAATTTCCGTTCGAGCTTTGTTCGTAACAGTTGAGACATTCCAATCCCCATATGACAAACAATGACAACATTCTTTGTTTTTTCCCGATTGCTATGAAAGCGCTCAATGGAAGCTTGAAAATGTAACACAAGATAAGCTGCTTCCTCCTCAGGTATTGAAAGAGAGAGCGATTGATAGACCTCTTCTAATACACAAAGCACCATATCAAACATATACGGATACATTCTCTTTATATCACTTAGCATCGGATTCGATACAGGAAGACCGTAAGTAAGGCGATTTAAAGTTGTATATAAATGAACCTTCAAGCCGTCCAGTAAAGCTTGGTCGTTCATAAATTCAATCATATTAAACTCAGACATGCGCGTAATCAATAGTGACAAAAGCTGTGAAAGAACTGGATTATTTTCAGTAAAATCATCTATTTTCAATGGTTCATTCTTTTGCTGATAACGAATTTTACCACCCAAAATGTGTAAGGCCAGATAAGTGATTTCAACCTCTGGAAACCTTACTGCAAAAATAGCTTCCAATGATGTAAGAAATTCAGCAGTCCATTCATATTCTTTTTTATCTTGTAGAAGGGTTCTTTCTTTCTCTGAGAGAGTAATAGGCTGTTTAAGCTTTGTTCGCCTAATCATCAGCAGAACATGTACGATCAACCCTTCCAGCGTTTCATCCGTAAAAAAGAAGGAATGTCGCTTTTGGAGCTGTTTTAATTCATTTTTGACAATCTCAACCTCATGGGATGAAAATTGCTCCTTAATAAATGAGTCACTAAGCTGAGAATTATTGGTCAATTGTGATAATCGGGCTAATGCAGTTCTTTTGGCTTTTTCGTTCCCTTCAATCATTAGACCTACTTTTTGCTTAGAGATCAACGTAAGTCCCCAAACGTTTAGCCACTTTTCAATTTTGTCCAAACTTTTTTTGATAACCGCTTTGTTGACAAAGTATTTGGAAGCAAGCTCCTGAACAGTTATGGGCTTTACATTCATAACTAACTGATAAGCTATTTCAAGAATCATTTTTTCATCAGATTCATATTTGATTGGATGATTCACTATGTGTAATTTGTGAAATAAGCTTGCTTTTTCATGCTCTTCTATCTCTAGGAAAACCCCTAATCCCGGTTTTCGGATTAAGGTGGCATTTGAATGCTCTCTAAGGTAGTCCTGTATTCTTTTACAATCATTGCGAATCGTCTTTTCCGAGCAGCCTACCTTTTCTGCTATCTCTTGTACTAATACATGCTGGTCGGATTGTGTTAATAGAATACGCAAGATCTCTATTTGCCTCGCATTCATTTGATTCACCTGCTTATCTGCTAACAATGGTATATACGTTATCTATCGGATTTAACATCACTTTTTATACCATAGAATTGGTGAAAATACTATATACCGCACCAGCTAGCATGGGTTACATGGGAGTGCATGTTGTTGTTCGCGACAAACTGCGCCAGATGAACCAGGCCACAAAACCCCACAATATGATCGTTACCATACCTGATTCTCCAGCTATGTAAGTCCATCCCTCTGCTTTTGTTGTAAACAACTGCTCCAACCAGCTTCGAGTAAGATTAATCATGGTATGACTAAGCACCGCAGGCCAAATACTACCGCTTGCAAAACGAATCCACCCTATAAAAACAGAAAGCGGAAAGATCATAATCGTAAACAGCAGTATTGTGACAATAAAATTTCCATCTTCATTATAGCCATTTAAGTAGAACGGATAATGAAATAGTGCCCATACTATAGAGGTTCCCAAAATTGCTCTCTTACTTCCATACGTTTCCGTTAGCTTGGGTTGTAGGTATCCTCTCCATCCAATTTCTTCACCGAATGCAAAAATCGCCATTGAGATCAGCATGGCTGGGCTCCAAAATGCTTTTGTCATGTAACCAACATACTCAAATACTGTAAAATGAGCAGCTCCGGTGTTTAAAAAAGCAGCCGTTGGGAGCGCAATATAACCGATTCCCCAAGCCACTAAAAAGCTGATAAGAATTGGTAAACCTGAGACCCCCGCTAGAATGTACCACTTCCAATTCCCAAGCTTTCCGATTCCAGTGGATCGAATTGTAGCTTTACGTTCTGAAAAAAATAGAAGCATTAGCCCTAATACCAGCATAGGCGATAATTGAACGAGCCCGATCAGCAAATAAATCTTTGTAACATTAGCAAACAAGGTCAATCCAAGAACCAGAGTACTATAAACAATCGCGGCTTTTATTCCTTTTATTTTCATGATGAATCCTTCCTTTCCAGCTCTACGAACATGATTCATCATAAATAGAAATTCTCAAGAATTTATAAAGGAAGAACAAAACGTTCATAGCTTTACTAATTTTTTATATAATTGTTGCTAATTTTCAATATACTTGATAAAATGTAATTTTTAACAAAACCACAATGTTGTTTTAATATTTTTTAAAGTCACAACCTCCCTTCCATAGATAAGGGGGAAAATACTGCAAAGGAGTGGTTACACTGGAGATGAATATAGGAAGAGAAACCAGGATGAAGGAAGCTAATGCCCCTACATTCGGCCAAGGCGTTAAGGATTGTATCCCTACCTTGTTGGGCTACATTAGTATTGGATTAGCAGCTGGAGTAATTGGTGTCTCTTCTCACTTGAGCATTTTAGAAATTACTTTATTATCGGCTTTGGTATATGCCGGGTCAGCTCAATTTATCATTTGTGCCCTATTAGCAGCGAATAGTCCCTACTCAGCCATTATTGTAACTACTTTTATTGTAAATCTACGCAACTTTTTATTAAGCGCAACTCTAGCTCCCTCCTTCACCAAATATTCTTTATTCAAAAACATCGGAATCGGCGCACTGGTTACAGATGAGTCCTTCGGTGTTGCTATCAATAAGATTACAAAGGGAGAGCAGATAAACGATCGCTGGATGAATGGTCTAAATCTTACCGCTTATATCATTTGGATCTTATCGTGCATGCTAAGAGCTATTCTTGGGAAATGGATTACGAATCCGATGGTATTTGGATTGGATTTTGCTTTAACAGCAATGTTTGTAGCCTTACTTGTCCTGCAATTGCAATCTATGGAGCCTTCAAAGCTCAAGCATTCTCTCAGTCTTGTTGTATATATGATCATAGCTATGCTGGTTTTATCCTTTCTGGTCCCTTCACACGTTGCAGTCATTTTAGCGACGGTTATTGTAGCTACTATTGGGGTGGTGACTGATAAATGAGCCTTAATCTATCCATTCTTCTTCTCATACTCGGTTGTACATTTGTAACAGTAATTCCGCGTATTCTGCCATTTTTAGTGGTCCGTAACTTACAATTGCCTGCCCCTGTACTTAAATGGCTTTCTTTTATACCTATTTGTATTCTCACAGCCCTCGTTGTGGAGAGTGTCATTGATAAAAGCAGTGATTCAATCGGAGTGAATTGGCTAACACTCATTGCGATAGTTCCTACTCTATTATTAGCTTTGCGGACGAAAAGCCTTGCCATTACTGTCATTTTCGGCGTTATTTTGATGGGATTACTAAGATTATGTAGTACATATTTATAAACAAAATCCCCTTTGCTCAACAATAACGAATCCATGCGTGCATGGAACTTCATAATTGTTGACTCCAAGGGGATTTGATTTCTTTTTAGCTTGCTTTCATCATGCTTTTTCTTCAAACAACCGAGCTATCTCGATAATAACCTGAACAGCTTTTTCCATATTATCTACAGAAACATATTCGAATTTACCGTGATAATTTTCCCCACCAGTAAAAATATTTGGCGTTGGCAGACCCATATATGATAATTGAGAGCCATCCGTACCACCTCGGATCGGGCTGATTACCGGCTCGATATTGAGGTTTTTCATCGCTTCATAGGCAATGTCAACAACTTCCTTAACCGGTTCAATTTTATCGCGCATGTTGTAGTATTGATCATTGAGTTCAAAGCTGATATTTTCTTCGCCGTATTTCTCTTGCATCTTTTTCACGATGCTTGTTACTTTCTCTTTTTTGGCATGAAAATGATCTTTATCAAAATCTCTAATAATGTATTGAGATTTACTTTGTTCGACATCACCGTTTATTGAGCTAAGATGGTAAAAGCCCTCATAGCCCTCTGTGTACTCTGGCGCCTCTTCTTCAGGAAGTTGTGCATGGAATTCCATTGCTAGCTTACTAGCGTTTAGCATTTTATTTTTGGCTGTTCCAGGATGCGTGCTAACTCCCTTAAAAGTAAGCTTGAGTTCTGCGGCGTTAAAGCTTTCATACTCCAAGCCACCTAGTGGCCCTCCGTCCATTGTGTACGCAAATTTCGCACCAAAAGCTGCCACATCAAAATGAGCCGGCCCTCTACTGATTTCTTCGTCAGGAGTGAACGCCACCCTAATTTTCCCATGTTTAATTTCCGGATGCTTTAGCAAATAATCCATGGCGGTCATAATTTCAGTGATACCCGCTTTATCATCTGCTCCAAGCAAGGTTGTCCCATCGGTCGTAATCAATGTGTGACCCTTGTAGGACGGTAGCTCTGGAAATAATTCCGGTGATAAAACAACGCCCCGTTCCTTATTTAGCGTAATGGCTTTACCGTCAAAATTTTCGTGAACCTGCGGATTAACATTTTTGCCTGTAAAATCCGTGGCAGTATCTAGATGGGATAAAAAGCCGATTACGGGAACCTGCTTATCCGTATTTGTAGGGAGTGTCGCCATGACATATCCATTTGCATCCATCGTAACCTCTGAAAGTCCCATCGCCTTTAGTTCTTCAACTAGCAATTTACCCAGCTCTAGCTGACCTGGTGTAGACGGAACTGTCTGACTCTGTGCATTGGATTGTGTATCAATCTGTACATATCTTGTAAAACGCTCTATGATATCCTGCTTCACTCAAATTCACTCCCTTTTTCATTACATCTTTTTTTATTATACCGTTTGATGGGCGATATTTCCATTTGCTACTCCTATTGCTAACCTATCAACTGGAATCGGGGATTACCGGCTTACCTACAAGTACAAGCATTCCTATATGCGGAGTAGTCTTTCTTAAGAATCTATTGATGATAAAAAATGGAGCTAGGCTGTAGTATCCTCGGCATAATTTAAGTTTCACTAAAAAATATTTGACATTTTTCTCAGAAAAGAGTAAAGTAGAAAAAGCTTAAGCATCCGAGAATAAAATATGAAACCTTCTTATCAAGAGAGGCGGAGGGACTGGCCCTTTGATGCCTCGGCAGCGGACTCGTATTTAGAGTGCTGTGCCAAATCCAGCAAGCATGTGCTTGAAAGATGAGAAGAGTGATTCTTATCCCATATAAGACCTCTTCTCACGAGAAGAGGTCTTCTTCATTTTTTCTCAGAAAAAGGTAGAAATAGAGAGGGTGTTATTGATGAATCAGACAAAAGGAAGTGCGTTGGCTTTATTGCCTCTTGGTATATTTTTAGCACTATTTATTGGCTCTGGAATTATTACTGGAGATTTTTATCAGCTACCTATCATTGTTGCTATTTTGATCGCGAGTACGGTGGCATTAGTCATGAACCGAAAAGACAGTTTTACCACAAAGGTAGAACGATTTGCTAAAGGAGCAGGCAATCCAAATATCGTTATTATGTTATTAATTTTTGTATTAGCTGGTGCGTTTTCTCAAACAGCTAAAGGTATGGGTAGTGTTGAAGCTACCGTAAACCTAGCCCTTTCCGTTTTGCCTCAGGGTCTTCTAGTTGTTGGTTTATTTGTAATCGGATCATTTATTTCACTAGCAATGGGGACATCCATGGGAACTATTGCTGCATTAGCTCCAATTGCCGTAGGAATCAGCCAACAGACTGATATCTCTGTTGCATTCACAATGGCTACTGTTGTCGGAGGAGCTATGTTCGGAGATAATTTATCATTTATTTCGGATACGACAATTGCCGCAGTACGCACGCAAGGAACAGAAATGAAAGATAAATTCAAAACCAACTTTTTAATTGTATTACCAGCGGCCATTTTAACTTGCATCCTATTAATCGTGCTTACATTAGGAAGTCATACAAATATTACAGTTGGAACCTTCAATTGGGTCAAAGTGTTACCTTATGCAGGAGTGCTGCTTGCGGCCTTGCTTGGCTGGAATGTACTTGTGGTTCTAATGGGAGGAACTGTTTTATCAGGTGTCATCGGAATGATAGATGGAAGCTACACACTTGCCACTTTCTTCAAAAATGTGACACTAGGGATTAGTGGAATGATGGAGCTTGTATTGCTAACCATGCTCATTGGTGGAATGATTGAGATTATTCAACATAATGGCGGGATTCAATATCTATTACATGTATTGACGCGTAATATTCGCTCAAAAAAAGGCGCAGAATTTGGTATTGCTGGTCTTGTGAGCCTGACAAATATGTGCACAGCTAATAATACAATCGCTATCCTTTTCGCAGGTCCGCTTGCTAAAAATATTTCAGATCAATATGAAATCGATCCAAGAAAATCTGCAAGCTTACTAGATTTATTTTCGTGCAGCGTACAAGGGATCATTCCTTACGGGGCTCAAATGTTAACAGCAGCAGGATTTGCTGCACTCTCACCAATCGAACTATTGCCATTTGCTTTTTATCCATTGCTAGTTGCTGTTTGCGGTATCGTGTCAATCGTGATTAACTTTCCACGTTTTTCATCGAATGCCAAAAAAGCTAGTATCATAAAACCACTGAATGAGAAAGAAGAAGCTATATTCAAGACATCCTAGTGGTTATTCACCTTGCATCACTAGCAACTCACACGAGTTATGCTACTTATTTCAAAATATCGTTATAATAAATGTCAGGAAAACGAAATACGTAGAATGAAAAAAGCGGTAGGTATAACCTACTGCTTTTTCTATTGGTCATTTTTATCCTTAGCTATCAATCTAAGCGTTTATGTATCTTCGCCGAAACAAAACTAATAAGACCTATCATCTTTTGATTCACTATCTATCTTCCTTCATTCTTGTTGTTCTCACAACAGTTCTTTCATGGTGAAACGTAAAAAGCTACCTTCCATAAAGAAAAGGTAGCTTTACGTTCTAGCACATATTTTTATCGTGCTTCATTGAATGAAATAAACTCTTTAGTTCTTTTTTTTTAAAACAAGATCACGAACCATTTCAATCGCTTTCTCTTTTCCAAGCGGGAAGGTTCCAAGAGACCATGTAGGGTTGTCTAGCATATAAACATGTCCATTTTTAACCGCTTTTAGCTTACCCCAAAGCTCTGATTTCTGCATATCATCCAGCTTTTTCTGTGCCACAGCGAGATTGCTACCGTATAATCCTAAGAAAATATAGTCTGGATCAAACTTATACAGATTTTCAAGCGATACGATTTCTACAAGCTTTTCTTTCGGAGCTCCTTCTGCCATAGGCAAGCCTAAATCAGTAAATAAAACATCTCCTAAAAGCGCCTTACCATAGATACGATATTGGGAAGCGTTTGTTACATATAGAGCAAAGGTTGCATCCTTCGATTGCTTTTTAATTTCATCCCCAATTTGTTTCGCTTTTGCATCATATTGAGCAAGCCATTCGTTCATTTCTTTTTCTTTGCCTAAAATACTTGCCATTTCCGGGAATCTTTCACGCCAAGTGTAAAAGTCTCCTTCCAGTTGAACGGTTGGTGCAATTTGCGTAAGCTGATCGTAAAGCTTTTCAGTGCGGTTGCTTGTAAGAATCAAATCCGGTTGTAAGGCCATTACGTCTTCTACTTTAACTGAACTAGTTTCAACTAACGCTACTCCGTCAAGCTTCCCTTTTAAATAATCCGGCAAATCAGGGCCTGAAGTAGACATCACAGGCTTGATCCCCATAATTAATAATTCTTCGGTTGCATAAGCAAGGTCAACAACACGTTTTGGATGTACAGGAATTTTCACTTCTCCGCGGGAGGTTTTTACCGTTTTAAACTCAGTGTCCCCTGCTTGTTGGGATGCTCCTTCCTGCTTACTTGCTACTGAAGCCGATTCCTTCTGGCTGCAACCTGCAAAAACAAACAATAGTACAAAAATAATCATTACATTCATGAAACGTTTCATAGATTGATCTCCTTTTTTATCTATAAGCACAAGATGTGCCCTACGAGTTACTACAAAAAACCCCAAAGAATATTATATTAGTAGCTTGTTAGGTTTTCGTTTTCATTAAAAGATAGATGAAATAGGGCGCCCCAAGAACAGAGATTACGATACCAACTGGAACTTCTGTACGCGTTAGTATATTACGTGCTACTAAATCGGCCAACAATAGCAGTAATGCCCCCACAAGCGTAGCAGTAGGGATGAGAAATTGATGCTTCGGTCCAACCAGTTTGCGGGCGATATGTGGTGCAACCAGTCCGATAAACCCAATACCTCCACCAGCCGCAACGCAAGCTCCAGCAAGTCCGGCACTCACAAAAATTAATTTTCCACGCTCTCGTTCTACTCTCATTCCAACACCAGTTGCTAATTCATCGCCTAGATTAAGTACATTCAGATATCGAGCTTTCCATATCGCATACGGAACAAGAATGAGAATCCATGGAAGTATGGCAATAACAAAGGTCCAACTGGTTCCCCACAGGCTACCTGCAAGCCAGACTGTAGCATACATAAAATTTGCAAAAGCAAGCTTTAATGACACAACAGTATTTATCGCACCGATTCCAGCCGAAACTGCTATCCCTACAAGAATTAAGCGAATTGGAGTAATCCCTCGCTTCCACGCAAGCATAAAGATAAGCAATGAGGTAACACCGGCTCCTATTAAAGCAACTATCGGAATCATCATAACAGGCAGAACATTCTTAATATTCTTTGTTTCAAATGCAAAATACATGAACAGCACTACAGCCAATCCAGCTCCTGCGTTAATCCCCAAAATACCCGGGTCTGCCAATGCATTTCGAGATAAGCCCTGTAAAATTACACCAGAAACCGCGAGTCCACTGCCAATGAGCAAAGCAATGACCAAACGTGGCATGCGAAACTGAAAGAGTACCGTTTCTTGCTGACGCGTTCCACCATTTAAAAACGTCTCCCATACTTCCAATGGGGAAATAGGAATTGAACCTGAATTCAAGCTAATTAAGATTACTGTAACAATCATCGCAACAAGCAATCCCATGATGAGAGGCGCGCGTCTGTATAAAATTGATTGCATCATAAACTCCTTCCTTCCCTACGAGCCATATACAGGAAGAACGGTACACCAATAACAGCTGTAACAGTACCAATTGGTGTTTCATATGGCGAGTTGAACCATCTTGCTGCAATATCTGCAAAGGTAACAAGTACACCACCAAATACTGCCGAACAAGGTATGATCAACCGATAATCAACACCAACAATCGAACGCATGATATGGGGAATAATCAATCCTACAAACCCAACTCCCCCTGCAACAGATACTGCTGCCCCTGTCATGAACAATACGATTATCGTGCAGCATGTCTTAATCAACATGGTTCGTTGCCCAAGTCCAATAGCTACGTCTTCACCAAAACTAAGAACCGTTACATAGCGTGACAGCATAATCGACAATAGAAGGCAAACGACACTTACTGGCAAAATCATGCCAATCGCATCCCATCGCACCATTGTTAAGCCGCCCGCTGCAAAAAAGCTCATATCCTGAGCGATTTTAAAATAAATGGCTAGCCCAGTTGATAAAGCACCAAATAGAGTGCTTACCGCTGTACCAGCCAAAACAAGCTTAACTGGTGACATCCCTCCTGGTGACAGCGCACTGATTGCGTAAACAACCATGACCCCAACCGCAGCTCCACTAAAAGAAAAAATAACCATTTCAAAATAATTAATTGCTGGGAAGAGAATCATAGCGATCGCAATCGCCAGACCTGATCCTTGTGACAGGCCCATAATGGAAGGAGTTGCTAATGGATTACGAGTGATTCCCTGCATAATTGATCCAGATACCGCAAGGCAAGCGCCGACAAAAATTCCACTTAATGCTCTTGGCATTCGCAATTCGTATATGAGTAGATGTGCAGGTGAATCAGAGTTGAAAAAAAAGATCATATCCCATACTTCTCGGAACCCGACGTCTGCGGCACCATATGAAATAGACAGTAAAAATCCGAGCACTAGCAGGAAAACACCAATCGTGAGCATCATACTTGCAACCATATAACGCGGTGCTTTATCTACTGCTCTGGATAAAGAATGAGCCGCTCCTTCTTCTGACATCAGTATAACCACCTTTATGTACAATAAAAAATTGCAAAAAGCATCAAAAATACGATATTGATAATCATTATCACCTGTTGGCCAGTACTTATTTTAGCAAATATAACCTATATGTCAAGTGTGTTTATTGTTAATCAATCTATCAATTGAGATTTAGTCATGAGAAGCTATGCAAATGATTGTACCTCTGATCTAGATTGATGATTGTTCATAGAATCATTGAGAAAATAGAAAGAGAGGAATGTTTAAAAAACAATCCTCTTGAAAAGCAAATGATCTATTCCATTTGACTTACCCAAAATGAAAACGCCTTCAATAATCGACCTCATTATGCGGTAATTTTGTTACCAGCTTAGCAATGTCCCTATAAAACATCGTAATATCCGAGAAGCCAAGTGAATCAGATATACTTAATCCAATTAGATCGAGATGATCCCAGCCTGCTTTTTTACCCAAATAGTTCCATTTACCGATTTGTGCTTTCTGTCTGTATGGAACAATTTCATCTGTTTCTGGACCGATCATAGAATTTGTATTAATAACCCCATCATTTTCCCACCATGATTCATCAATAATCGGACGATTTTGATCGTTTCGCAAATATGATCCCATAAATAGCGCATTTCCCAATAATGCTTTATTCATTGATAGGATGGGGATATGCACTCCTGTCAATATTCCTGGCTTTGTTGCGCTGGCGCTATAAGAAAAATAATAGACATCTGGTTGCGTTTTTACCCAGCTATTCAATTCCCGGGCCCCATCTGTACTAAGGTCCCATTGGCAGGTATCTTTGGTATCACTCCAAATGGGGCTATTCCATACACGCTTTGAATAGCTAACAACCGATTCGCCCTTCTTTTTCTTAATCCCCCATTGATCCAGTTTAAAGTCATACACCGTGTAGTCTGCACTATGTAGAAAAAAAGCAGTAGCAACAAGAAGATCCTTAGCAAATGGAATAAACGTCCCTACACCATCAGCAAGGGTTGTCCCATTGTGAGGACTAGCAAGTGTTGTAACACTCCGAACAAATGATTTGCCGCCTTCAAACAAAGGAGATAATTCTACTTCAGGATGTTGATTTTTATATTCCTGCTCCTCACGACTACCTTCGTTTAACAATTGGACAAGAGTACGGCTTGTCTGTCCGCCCATACTGTGACCGACTAGATGCACTTTATTGTTCTCATCCCAATTCACATTAAATCCTTCATACGTACGTCCAAAACGGGCATGTCCATGTTCCTCGGCATGAGCCGCTCCATAATCCACTGTTCCCCCATTTATTTGAGCATACAACTCACAAGCACGATCCCAGTTACTTGAAACAGGCCCTACAGCCGAGGTAAACACTTGGTAGCCATCTGTTTTTAGTTTTTCCTGTATATCATGAAATCCACCCCAATACTTAAAACCAAGTACCTCTTCTCTTCCCCAGCCTAGAAATCCATTTACTAGGATGATCGGTTCTTTGTTGTTATTTTCCGAATACTCTTCTGCCCCAACAGCAGGTAAAAATCCGAAACAGGCATACGTCATCAATGAAATAACCAAGAGCAACATCGCTTTTTTCATATTCCTTCTCCTCCTATCAATTTGGATTTGAATGATGATACACCCGGGCAAAACATAATGGGTAAACAACACACCTAGAACAAGACAGCTACCACCTAGAACCTCCTTTCATATGCAAACTTTTTTCTACAAAATACCATCTATTACTAACATATATTATATTATTAATTTTTACAATATTTTACAATAAAAATAATTTGGATTATTTTTATCAATAGGTGCAATTTGATGAACTAGTAAACGATGTAAATCATTAATTGCATAGAGGAAATAAAACATAGAAAAAAAGACAACGAAGGAATCCCGTTGTCTTTTTACTGTAAAAGAATTTTTTTAACTACTATTCTTTATCAATCGGAGATTTTATGTGATCTGCGTAAAAATCAAAAACAATTGTCCCGTTTGTGGTTTTTACAGCATAGAAAATCTCATCTAGATCCTTTCCAATCCGTTTGATTTCTTTATGCAACCAGTCCTTTGATAATTTATTTTGGCGTAAATTGTCTTCTAATATTTGCCCTTCCATAACTAGCTCTATCGGAAATTTTTCTTTCCCTCCTGTGAAAATTTGCAAATCCTTCTTAGTTACACTCTGAAATTCTGTTTTCTTTTGTACAGATAATTTTCCATTAGTCTCTACAACAGCATTCTCAACCTCTTGGAGATTAAAAATATCTTTTTGCCGAAGAGATTGGTTAAGGGAATCCATCGTATATTTATTTTTCCTCATATTCTCCTCTAAAATTTTCCCATTTTCAATAAGTACGGTCGGCGCTCCCGATATCCATTTTCTTGATTTTTGTATTTTAATAGCTATATTTGACATAAGATAAGAAGTTCCTGAAAATACCGCTAAAGACAAAATCAATTCCATCATTTTAATTTTTTCATTAAAAGCTAGATTGGCTGCAATTGCTCCCAGTGTAATCCCTGTCACAAAATCGTGAAACGTCATGTTAGATAAGGTCTGCTTTCCTAGAACTCTGGCTACCAGTAAAAGCAGACCAAAGGAAAGGATTGTTCTCCCTATCGTGTCCATATATTCATGCATGATTGCTCACCTCACGTACAGTTTTGACCAAGAGAATAAATACATATACCCGATCAGTAGCAAGTCTTTTGCATGAAAATTTGCTATGTTACGTTATCGTCATCCTTTAACGCTCCTCTCCCCTTGATACCTCCTTTTGCTCATAAAAAAACCTCATTCAACCAGATCTCCAATCAATACATGGAGCTACTTGGTCTCATGAGGTATACATCAAATTTCAGTTCTGATTTATTTAGTTGCTTCAGGAATAACTCTTTTTGCAAAAAGAAAGTAGTTATACCAATAGTCGTCCTCTAGTTTATCATTTTGGAAATCACTAATAATTACACCTATTCCTTCTTCATAGGTGTGGAGGATTTTCCCATCTCCCATGTAGATCCCAACATGTCTAACCTTATTTAGACCCGTTTCATTAGGAAATTTTTCATCTGCAAAAAACAAAAGATCTCCCTTTTGGATTTGATCAAATGGAATCCATGTCCCTTGCTTCGCTTGCTCTCTAGCGTGCCAGCCGAGTGAGATGCCAGATTTCCCATACAGGTATTGTACATAAGAAGAGCAATCAAAGGTTTTATCTTGAAAACGTTCTGCACCATAAACATAAGGGGTTCCCATATAGGTTTTCCCTAGAGAAATAATATGATCAGCCGTATCTTCCCATTTCGGTTTTGATACAGTTATTGTAGAGCTATGATTGGTTGTCCCGTTTTGCTTTTCTTTATTTATTCCAGTTGCATAAGCAGTACCACAGGTAAAAGAAAGACCAATGGAACAAATAAGCACGGACTTTGTTAGGATTGAGCTGAGTTTTACACTTGAAACCATACCTATATCCTCCCTTCTTTCCTCACACAATCCTACCAAAGTAATCGATACTTTCCACTAGTAAAAGCTTTCCAACCAAATCACTATCTTCAGAACACAACAAGCTGAAATGCACTACATATAGATTATTCGCCGGGAAAAACGCAGAAAAAAGTAAAGAGACACACAACTAAAGTAAAGTACAACATGAATGAATAAAGGAAAACCTTCTAGCATTCGTCCAATTGTATAGCAAAAAACAATGAATACACCGGACTCGATTACTATTTTCCATGATAAAAAACGTCGCATGTAATGCAAATTCCAAAGTAGAGAAGCTAGTTCAAACGATACAATTCCAATGACAATCCCACTGTATTGAAAGGAGGGAATTCCAACCAGCCAATAGTTGATAATGATTGAAATAATAGAGCCTACTATTACACCTACTAACGGTCCTTTTTTTCGACCTTTCACCCATAGTATGTTAGTGGAAATGTCTCGAATCCCTGATAAAAAAGGAATCAAAGATAGACTAATCAAAGAATAAGCAAGGGAAGCATCTCCCGTAATCGCTTGTGAAATGTTTTGACCATACAAAAAGAAATACAAGGATGCACTAATTCCCCATAACCAGCCAACCTTCATAGATTTGTTGACACGGCTTCTAAATTGCCCCACATTATTCTTTTCCCAATTCCCCGCAATTTTAGGAATAATCACATGCAGAAATGCAGATGTAACCATCGAAGGTAAATAAACAATGGTTAATGCCATACCTGTTATTTCCCCATAAATGCTGGTAGATTGATGAGCAGTTAAACCTGAATGCATGAGACGGTTGGGAATTAATATCGAGTCTATAAAATCCGTTAATGGAAGTAACAGCCTAGTTGCCAGCACACTTACAGACATTTTTAAAAAAATCGAGGTTTCAGTACTATGATGAAAACGTGAAGGTAGACTCAAGTAACGCAGCTTCTTGCGCTGTAGAAGATAGATCCCGATAAAAAAAAGAAGAGCTGACAATCCTCCCACTACAGCTCCAAGCACCGCTCCTCCAACCGCAACTGATACTCCATACGAAATCCAAATATTTGCTAAAACAAGCATCGTAATAACTCGCATTGATTGCTCTAGCAGTTCAGAAAAGGAAATAGAACCGTATATTTCAACTCCTTGAAAAAAGCCGCGGAATAAATGGAGCTGAGGTACAAACAAAAAAACAGGTGACAGGAGTTGAATAGCGACAGTTAGTTTCGAATCTCCGTACCAATCAGCAATGATCTCAGCGTAACTGTATGATAATATCGTTGCACTTCCACCTAAAATGCACGTAAGAATTAGGGAGACCTTTAGAAAATACATACCCTTATGAACATCCTTGGCTGTTGTTAAGGACAAAGAGGTAGGTAGCCCTGCTGTTACTAAGGTTAAAACAAATCCATAAAAGGCATACACCATTTGATACAATCCCATACCTTCTGCGCCAAAAATCCGAAATAAGAAAATACGTCCGATTGCACCAATTATTTTGACGAGAAATAGAAGACCACTACGTAAAAGAAATTGACGTATGATAAGTGGCAGCCCCATAGGTCTACTCCTTATGAAGAGTTTTCATTAAGAGATGTGTATGTGGGGCTGTCCCATGTTATTCCATAAATTCTTTCTGTTAATCTCTGATATGGATCAGATAAAATTTGGTTTTCTTATCCCATCCCAAATCCCACGGTACATGATAACGATCAGCGGAATGAGAGTTTACTAATACATAGCCCTGATCATCCCTAGCGGTTACGATGGAGAAATGATCAATATTCCCTTCAAGTTCATAAGCAATCAAATCGCCTGGTTCAAGATGGGAAAGGGCACCTTGAGGAAATTTTTTGTTCGGTTTCGCTACCTCTTTATATGTCCCTCGTGCAATTAATTTCCCGTACCCACTATGAATAAGAAATTGGTACAAGGCATCGGTTCTGATCCAAGCAACGCTCCCACCTTTCCTATAAAACCATCCTCCATTCATAGGGAGTCCTCCACCTTCTAGCGGGTCCCCCAGCACTTGAGAAGTGAAATTGGTACAGTCCCCTCCTTCATATGTATAATCTGCGTATTTCCGGTTGTATCGGTGATTGTTCCCTGCCATAGGGGCTGCACCAGCATACTTTTCCGCGTAAGCAACCGCTTTCTCACGGTTATATCTTATTTTTTTCTTTCTTTGCTTATATGCGGCTAACTCTTCTTTGGTAACGAATTTTTTTGATACAGGAATTAAATTCGGATTTTCCTCTAAAGGGTCCAGATACCATTCTTTCACAATGTACCATTTGCTATCTTTTTGCTCTAAAGTTAGGAGATGTCGCGTTCCAATTCCAAATTTTTGTGGTTGAAAGGGAACACCATTATGTTGGTACGTGATTAGTTGTGATTGTTTTAAAAAAACCTTTGCTTTCGCTCCTATACGCTTAATATTTACAATTTGAATTTTACTTTCAGCATCTATAAATGATAGGTTTCTTTTTGATCCCCATGTATGAATATACGTACTCCGATTTCTTTCATGTTCTAGTGCAGATCGACTGCTTTTATAAGTAGTAAGATAATGATGCTTGATTGCCTCATGCTCCTTCGTGATCATTGCTTTGGAACGTTCGTTATACATACTATGTAACAAGCTTTCAATTTCTGCATGCTCCGCTTTAACCTCTTCTGTATTATTTATAAACATAATGGTCAAAGCTACAAGAATCCAAAATACCTTTTTCATTTTGAGTCCCCTACATTTCGTATTTTATCCGATCTTTTACTGGTATAACTTGTTCTATTTCCCTGTGGGCCATAAAAATAATTCATTTTATAGGATATCCATTGATTCTCAGGAGTATTTAGGATTCATTTACCAGTTACGATACGAAATGTAGAGATTAGTCCAATCACAGATGCTTCGCTTTGATAACTTTTTCTTCTATAAAGGATACCAAAATGGACACGTTTGTAGGAATTTTTTACTGTCATATCCCTTTGCCAAGTGGAGACTATATGAAATGTAGTACACCATTAAACCTTGAAAGGACGAATAAAATGAAAAAATTAGCAGCTGTAACACTTGCTATTTGTTTTGTGTTCTCTAATGCTTCCGTATTCGCTATGGAAGAAGGACATCATAAACACCATAAGGTAAAAACAGTGTCTCACAAGAAACACCACAAGGCAAAAACAATGTCTCACAAGAAACACCACAAGGCAAAAACAATGTCTCATAAAAAACATCACAAATTCCATATTAAAGGAATGCCTAAAACAGGTATGGGTGGAGCAAGTAACTAAACAGTAAAAACTCTTTCAGTCTTTTCCATCAGGGAATGTTTTATGTAAAAACGAATCCCTGATGGAATATTTTCAATCAATTAAATAAGTAATGCTGTTATGAATAAGAGGTATGTAAGATGAGAATATTTTTCCTTGCTTTACTGATATGTATCCTTTCAGGGTGTTCAGGCTCCGCTAATCCGGAAAAAAAGCCTGCCATCCCCCATTCTCTATCTAGGGATCAAGCCTTTCCTCATGTTGAAGAAAAGCAATCAAATACAACAACTGGTTCCTCTTCAACTTCACAGAGAAAACCGGTAACAGCATCCTTCATACCAAATCGCCTACAAATTCCCTCTATTGGATTGGATACAACAATAGAAACAGTAGGAATAACAGTGGAAGGAAATATGGATGTTCCGAAGGCATTTGATAAAGTAGGCATTTTATCTCCGTGGACAAAACCAGGTGAAAAGGGAAATGCTGTTATTGCTGGTCACTTTGATCATTACACGGGTCCAGCGATCTTTTATCATTTAAAAAAATTAAAGCATGGCGATCATGTTATCGTCTCAGATTCAAACGACCATCGGCTTATCTATGCAGTCAAAGAAGTAACCACTTTTAAAACGAAAGAAGCTCCCTTAGAGAGAATTTTCGGCGAGTCAAATACCTCTAATCTGAATCTGGTCACTTGCTCTGGCAAATTTAATAAGAAAACCCAAGAACATGCTAAGAGATTAGTAGTATTTACAGAATTAAGTCAATAATTCCTGTATTCATGATAGGTAAACATAAAAAAGACCCTGATTAGGGGGTCTTTACTCGCTGAAGTATTAATTTTTTCATTTGGTGAATACCTTCTATAGACCGCTTCTGTGTACGGTCGTTCCCCATATTGATCCTTAATCGTAGGATGCTTCAATAAATATTTCACAATTTCGAAGTGTCCCATTTCAGCGGCATTTTGCAAAGGTCTGCTGCCAATTAGAAATGAAAAAACAGCTCTACCGCAAAAGCTGCGAATAGAGCCGTTTGATCGAAACCAAATCTTATGCTTGAGGGATCGTGATCACTGCACTGCGGTCTATAACATTACGAGCATTTGGAAAATCCGCAAGTTGTACATGTCTTACATCCTTCTGCATGCAATAATGTCGCAGAGCCGCATGATGGGCAGAAGTCTTTGTGATCAGCATCGCCGTATACGTCGTGATGCACCTCTTCTTTATCTGGAGCTGAGGTGATTGAATAGCTGCTAGTAGCTGCTACTGCCTGATGCTCGTCTTCCCCGTCAAGATGCATTTCTAATGCTTTTGCTACAGCATCTGGGATGGATTCCACACGGTTTGCTCCAAAACCAACTGCTCCTGAGCCACCAATCCCTTTTAAATGTTTAATTAACAACCGGGCCTTGTTGCCATCTGGTAACTCTCCAAAACGTAGGAATAAGGTGGATACGCGCCCTAAAGCCTCTGACATTGCAAACACATCGCTTCCAGCTTTTCCTACATTCACAATCACTTCAAACGGAGCATGATCTACATCGTTGATTGTAATATACGCTTTTCCAAGAGGTGTGTTCATTTTATAGGTAGCACCACTTAAACGTTTCGGACGTTTATTATAAGCACGTTCTGTAGCTCCATCCCTTCCGCTTTTCACACCCTGATCCTGACCAGCAGACGCAGCTTCCTGGCTTGTTTTGGGCTCTGAGTCCTTTTGTTCCTTCGCTGATGCTTGATCGTTACTTGCCCCTACCTTCTCTTCCTTTTTCTCCGTAGACAATACCTGTACATCACGGCTGCCATCTCGATAGATTGTTACCCCTTTGCAACCTAAGTCAAACGCCAGTTCATACAGATTCTTTGTATCTTCTACTGTGAAATCGTGTGGAGCGTTAGCTGTTTTCGAAATGGAAGAGTCCACCCATTTTTGAATTGCAGCTTGAACACGTACATGATCTTCAGCGGCTAAGTCCATCGCACAAACAAAATACTCTGGCAGGTCTAGACCCGGATGGGCATCCATCCATTCCTGAGCGATCGGCACGTACTGTTTATCAAAGCCAAGGCGACTTTGACGGTAGTATTCGAATGCATAATACGGCTCAATCCCTGTAGATGTACCTACCATCGTTCCAGTAGACCCCGTTGGTGCCTGTGTTAATAAGGTTACGTTGCGAATTCCTTTTTCACGTATTGCTTCTCGTACTTCTTCATCAAACTGTTTCATAAAACCGCTCATGAGATATTTTTCAGCATCAAATTTAGGAAAGCTACCTTTTTCCTTTGCTATATCAGCAGATGCCAAGTATGCTTCGCGGGCGATAAAGTTATAAAGCTTGTCCAAAAAATCTAAAGACATAGGACTGCCATAACGAATCCCTAATTTAATCATCATTTCGGCAAGACCCATGGTTCCTAATCCTACACGACGCTCTGACTGCTGATTTTCTCTGTTCTCTTCAAAATGATAAGGAGTCGCATCAATTACGTTATCCAAGAAACGGATCGAATAACGAACAGCTTCACCTAGGCTTGTCCAGTCTACCTCGTTATCCAGAACGAATTTAGATAGATTTAACGAGGATAAATTACATACGCCCCAAGCTGGAAGTCCTTGTTCCCCGCACGGATTCGTGCAAATGATTGGGTTAAAATACCAGCTATTAGACATGTCATTATAATACTCTGTAAATACAACCCCAGGCTCAGCCGATTTCCATGCAGATTCAATGATGGTATGCCAAATCTCCCGGGCACGAACGGTCTTAACCAATTTGACGGGTTTACCTAGCTCCTCGCGCCATTTTTTCATGTTTCCGTCCCACAATGCATCATAATCAGGATCATTTACATCTGGAAACACGAGCTCCCAGTCTAAGTCCTCTTTTACAGCTTTCATGAAGCTATTGGAGATACAAACCGATAGATTGGCATTTGTAACAAGCCCCATCGTTTGTTTTACCGTAATGAATTCCATAAGGTCTGGATGCCAATCATTCATCATTAGCATCAGAGCACCGCGGCGTGAGCCACCCTGCTCAATTAGACCTGTGGTATAGCTGAACAAGCCGCCCCAGGATACTGAGCCACTTGAGGAACCATTGACTCCACGTACCAACGCACGCCGAGGACGGAGGCTGGATAAGTTAATACCAACACCGCCTCCACGTGACATTATCTCTGTCATTTGAGTCAGCGTATCCATAATGCCACCTCGTGAATCATGCGGTGACGGAATTACATAGCAGTTAAAGAGGGTTAATTCTTCGCTTGCTCCTGCACCTGCTGCAATGCGGCCGCCTGGTACTAATTTCCAATCGTCTAGCAATTCACGAAATTTACTTGTCCATTCTGCTTGTTTTTCTTCTGTCTTCTCTACAGAAGCAATTGCGCGAGCCAAGCGATCCCACATTGCTTCCGGCGTTACTTCAATTGGACGGGTCGTTTTTTCTACCGTTGTGGTAATGGTTTCTCCGTTTCTTAGTAGAATGGATACTTGATTTTTCTCCAGGGCAACAATTTCACCCACTTCTTTTTGCGGAAATTTCGGGTCATCCTTGGTTAATACGAGAACGGTATCTCCAACCTTTGTATTTATGTAATCCAGATCTTTCATTGCATAACGGTCCAAAAAGATCTTTTCACTTAACCCTTCTAATGGCTTATGTTCTACTAAACCCACGGTCTTTTCCCCTCCAAAATATATTTCAAATTGACCCTCTCAGATCATTTTGTTATCTTTATGTAAGACGGTTTTAACGATACCATACGCCTGCCTGCAAATCAATATATTGAATATATAAGAATTTTTTTCGACATTTATCACTAGATATTGTGTTACTATCATCCTATTCCCTTGGGAGGAACTTTCATGTATTATGTAGATGGAGTTTGGTATAAACCCGATGAGCCTGCTATTTTTCCAGAGGATCGAGGCTATCAGTTTGGGGACGGAATTTATGAGGTTGTGCGTATCTATAATGGTCGCTTCTATCAGTGGGACGAGCACATGATTCGCTTGGAACGCAGTGCAAAGGAGCTTTCTCTAACGATCCCAACTCGCACAGAATTAACCGAAATTGCTCATAAAGTCCTTAGACAGTATTCCTTGCAATTTTCTGAAGATGCAATCCTTTACATGCAAATTACTCGTGGCGTGTCAGAGCGGCAATTTACATTCCCGTCAAATACCCGCCCTATTTTAACGATGTATGCTGTACCTAAATTACGCCCGATTCAACAGATGCAAAATGGGTTAAGGGCTGGACTTGTCGATGACATTCGTTGGTTGCGCTGTGATATTAAAAGTCTTAATCTGCTCGGGGCCACTTGGGCTAAACAGCAAGCGACAGAGCAAGGAGTAGACGAAGCAATTCTTCACCGAAATGGAACCATTACGGAAGCTACTTCAGCTAATCTATTTGCTGTGAAAGATGGCAAAATACATACCCATCCAGCTACTAACCTAATTTTGCACGGGATTACGCGGCGTACTGTTATTCAATTAGCCAAAACTCTGGGCATCCCGGTAGTAGAAGAAGTATTTTCTGTGAATTTTGCTCAAATGGCTGATGAATTATTCATTACTGGTACTACAAGCGAAATAACTCCCATCATTGAGCTTCAAGGTACGCCTGTAGGAGATGGTAAAGTGGGTACTATCGTTCGACGTTTACAAGAAGCCTTTGAAGAGCACATCGCTATTGACCGTAATAGCATCACCAAGTAAAAGACAGGGTGTACATCTTTTATAAAAAGAGCCCTCTTTTTATATGCGAAGGTATTTTTCTAGTAAAAAAGCCGTTCTCCTCGTTGATGTTTGAGGGAACGGCTTTTTCTTACGCCTACAGTATTTTTTTGCTTCCGCTTATGTTTATTTTCTCCAAAAGCTTCATTGTGTTTGATTATAGATCAAGAAAAGTGGCTTCAGGTGCTTCTATCGGCGGAAATTCCATTCATCCGTACGATAACGATTTTCCGCTAATTCTTTCGCCAATTGCTGCTCTTCAGCTGTCAAATCCATCGGGATAAGCTCAATGCCCAGACCCTCGGCAAACCCTTGATAAAAGGCTTCAATCGCTTCTTCTAAAGAAATAGGTTTTGAGCTTACTTCGTTTATCGTAACGGCTTTTTGTTTAAAGCTATTCATCATCCGTTCCTTGACACGTTCACTCGGGAAGGTTAACAGAGAAAATAGCAAATCAACATCCATATCCAACAAGATGGAGCCATGCTGTAGGATAACACCCTTCTGACGTGTTTGTGCACTGCCTGCTACTTTTTTTCCTTCTACCACTAATTCATACCAGGAAGGGGAATCAAAGCATGCAGACGAGCCTGGAGAATTATATTTTGCCTTCTCCTCCTCTGTAGCAAGCGACACCATCTCCGCTTTTAACCCTAGCTTCTGAAATCCATGTAATAAGCCCATGGAAATTACCTTATAAGCTTCTGTGACGCTTTTTGGCATCTGCGGATGGTCTTCAGATACTATCACACTATAGGTAAGCTCAGCATCATGAAGGACTGCTCGTCCTCCTGTCGGGCGTCGAACCAATCCAAGTCCAAGGCGCTTCACTTCATCAATATTGATCTCTTTTTCCATTTTTTGAAAATAACCGATAGAGAGAGTCGCCGGGTTCCATGTATAAAAACGAACGGTAGGCGGTACTTTTCCTTGGCTGTGCAAAGTTAAAATGGCTTCGTCAATTGCCATATTCATTTCAGGTGACATAGGCGGAGTCACCACATAACGCCATTTTTCCATTTCCATGCTAAATACCTCCCATATATCTACGTCCAATCAAGCGGCTGGGAGCAATCTTGTTAATGAGGACTGCTCGCACTCTATATCTGTCGCAAACAACGCTGCTTAGACATAGTACACTCCTCATTGTAAGGCTTCTATAGAGTAAGAGACAAGCGCCAACTGTCGAGCGCCTGTCTCTATCTATATTTCCTGATTACATTTATACTTTAAAATTGTTCATTACTGCCTGCATATCATTGGTCATTTCTGACATAACCTCTGCTGTCGTAGCCACTTCCTGTGAGGAAGCTGTTGTTTGTTCAGAAGTGCTGGCAATCTCTTCTGTTTTCGCAAATATTTCTTCCGCAACGGCCGTACTATTTTCTACTCTTGCAGAAATAGTTTCTTTTTCTTGAAGGATATGGCCGGCACTTTGACTTAGATGATGAATTTTCGGACCGATATCTTCTACAGCTTTTGTAATGTTGGCAAAGGAATGCAATGCATTAGCAATATCGTTCTTCTGCGTATACATTTCCATCTGCATCTCATCTGCTGTTTGTAGCATATGCTCGGAATCCTTAGAAATCGTTCCAATCTGGTCACTAATGCGTTGGGAGAAAATGCGAGATTGTTCTGCTAGCTTTCTCACCTCATTTGCTACTACTGCAAAGCCCTTTCCATGTTCACCAGCACGCGCCGATTCAATTGCTGCATTTAAGGCTAATAAATTAGTCTGATCCGCTATTGTATTAATTAAACCTGTAAATTCATCAATCTTGTTTACATTCTCATTTACTTTCGTGATATTTCTAATTAGTCCTAAGAAGACTTCATTGGTATGCTCCACAGATTGAGCAGCTTTATTCATATGTATGTCGCTTTCGCGTGCTACGTCTTGAATATCGCGAGTTAATCCATCGACTACTTGAATAGATTGGACAATTTCCGTTAGCTGTTCGCCAAATTCAGCCATGGTCTCAGCGATCGCTACTAGGTCTCTGGTTTGTTCTCCCACCCCAGTAGAGGTTTCATGGACAGATTGTGAGACGATTTCAAACGCCGCACTTAGCTGCTCCGATATAGCACTTAAATTATGTGAGGCCTTTGTTAAGTCATCTGATTTTCGTTGTACAGTATCAATCATTGCTGAGGTATTTACGACGGCATTCGCCAATGCCCCTCTCATTCTACCAAACTCCGTATTGTCAGCTTCCTCAATCTTAATGGTAAGATTCCCTTTTCCAAATTCTTCACAGTACTGAATCATTTCTTTAGCTGAATTATTAATAGAAGTAGAAAGTATATATGATACCAAAACGACGATAAAAATAACAGATCCCATTAAAATAGCATAGTAGCTCCATGCGTTCTCATATTTTTCTGTTGCATCTGAGTCTAGCTTGTCTCCATTTGTTGTTAAGTAAAGAATGAGATCATTTATATTATTATCCAACTTAATCGCATACTCGGCAAAGGTCTGCTTAACATCTTGCAGGACTGGGTTGTTTGCCTTTAAATACGTATCGCGAATCGTCACCCAATTTTCAAAATAGCCACGTAATAATTGATCAATCTGCGTCTTCTTTTCTCGGTCAAACTCATTTTCTTCCCGATTCGTAAAGTAATCAGCTTCCGAAGCTAAAACAGTATTGTACAGCTTATCAATCTCGTCATAATTTTTTGCATCATACTCACTTATGGTTTGCAGAACAGCAAATCTTAGCTTATAAAAGTCTGAACGTAAATTATTTGCTTTCACTAATGGGTCTACGACATTTCGATTAATTAACGTAGATGAATCATTAATATCTTTCATAAAATACATTCCTAGCCCACTCATAATCAAGCTGAACAGTAAACCAATCGCAACAAGGATACGAATATTGGTCACTAGGCTAATTTTCTTACAAATATTAAATACTTTCATTCGGTATGATTCCCTCCAGTCATTCCTTTACACTTTTATATCGGACGAAAGTATCAAAATAAATGATAAATATGTTACAAATTTAAGAACTATTATTGAACTACCGGATATCTCGACACCAAAAACAACCGATTTTCCCACAGCAAATGGGGGAGAATCAGCACTTTAGTATCAAACATATTGCTTTTAAAAATGTCACTTTTCTTTACCCGTAAACCAGCATATCCCTTTTTGGAAACAACAAAAAGCTCCTACTCGTTAATGAGGAGCTTATACAAAAACATCCCGTGTAACCTGTAGAGGACACGGGATGTTTGATCCAACATATAAATCTTTAAGCTTCAGGCTGGTAGCGCAAGATTGGTTTTCTTGCTGCTGTTGCTTCGTCAAGTCGTTTTACTACCGTTGTATGAGGTGCTTCTTGAACCAATTCTGGATTTTCTTCGCATTCTTTGGCAATCTGCAGGAGCACCTCGATGAATTCATCAAGAGTTTCCTTGCTTTCTGTCTCGGTTGGTTCAATCATTAAGCATTCATCCACAATCAATGGGAAGTAGATTGTAGGTGGATGATAGCCGAAATCTAGTAAACGCTTAGCCATATCAAGCGTACGTACCCCTAATTTCTTCTGACGAACGCCAGAGAGAACAAATTCATGCTTACACACTCGATCAAAAGGTAACTCAAATGCAGTAGCTAACTTACGCATCATATAGTTAGCGTTTAACACAGCGTTTTGAGACACCTGTAGCAAGCCATCTGGTCCCATCGTGCGTATATAGCTGTAAGCGCGAACCAAAATGCCAAAGTTGCCATAAAAACCTTTTACTCGGCCAATGGAAGCTGGGATATTGTAATCGAGTGTAAAAGTGCCTTCATCCGTCTTCTTCACCATTGGTTTTGGCAGGAATGGAAGTAAATCTTCTTTTACGCCAACCGGACCTGCTCCTGGACCACCGCCACCGTGAGGACCTGTGAAGGTTTTATGCAAATTCAAATGCACAACATCAAAGCCCATATCGCCCGGGCGAGCAATTCCTAAAATGGCGTTTGCATTCGCTCCGTCATAGTACAGTTTTCCACCCGCTTCATGTACGATCTGAGCCATTTCCACAATATTTTCTTCGAATAGACCTAGTGTATTTGGATTCGTGAGCATCAAGGCTGCCGTATCTGGCCCTACTGCCTGACGCAAAGCTTCAATATCAACAAGTCCACGCTCATCGGATGGAATTGTGATTGTTTCCAATCCCGCAATCGTTGCAGATGCAGGATTGGTACCATGGGCAGAGTTTGGCACGATGACCTTTGTACGCTTTTCTCCCCGACTTTCATGATAAGCCCGAATCAATAGCAACCCTGTCCATTCTCCTGCTGCACCTGCCGCAGGTTGTAAGGTCACAGCGTCCATGCCTGTGATTTCAGCCAGCTCATTTTGTAGATTATATAATAATTCTAGTGAACCTTGCACCGATTCCTCCGGTTGATAAGGATGTACCTGAGCAAATCCTGCAAAACGAGCAATATCTTCATTAATTTTTGGATTGTACTTCATCGTGCAAGAGCCTAACGGATAGAATCCATTGTCAATACCATGATTCCGACGCGATAATTCGGTATAATGGCGCACTAATTGCAACTCGGAGACTTCTGGCAATTCTGCTGGCGTTTTTCT
Organism: Brevibacillus sp. 7WMA2; assembly: GCF_010748895.1. Lineage (NCBI taxonomy): Bacteria > Bacillati > Bacillota > Bacilli > Caryophanales > Paenibacillaceae > Brevibacillus > Brevibacillus sp. 7WMA2. The sequence continues at coordinate 171,115 of NZ_CP048799.1, read as the reverse complement.
GATCAAATGCTCTGGAAAATAAGAGGAGATCTCAGCTTCAGGAACATCATTTTTTGGTAAGCTATAAGCTACACGTCCTGGCTTGCTCATTTCAAAAATGATCTCTTTTTGTTTATCGTTACGCATGTAGGATCGCCTCCAATTCTTTTGCCAACTGATCAATTTCTGCTTTGGTTCTTAGCTCTGTCACGGCGATCAGCATATGGTTGGCAAGCTCCGGATAAGCGAGACCCAGATCATAACCGCCAATGATGCCTTTTTGTAGCAAGCTACGATTCACATCAGCTACAGCTATTGGCAACTTGATAACAAATTCATTAAAAAATGGAGCTGTAAATACATTTTCTACACCGTCTAGTTGGTCCAGCACCTGTTTCGCATAATGGGCTTTATGCAGGTTCATTTGTGACATTTCCTGCACTCCCTGTTTACCAAGTGCAGTTAACGCGATCGAAGAAGCCAGCGCTAGCAAGGCTTGATTGGAACAAATATTAGAAGTCGCTTTTTCGCGACGAATATGCTGCTCACGTGCTTGAAGGGTGAGTACAAAACCACGTTTGCCATCCTCATCCTTGGTCTGACCCACAATACGGCCTGGCATTTTCCGCATTAATTTGGAAGTTGTAGCAAAATATCCGCAGTGCGGACCTCCGAAGGACACTGGAATTCCGAACGGTTGCATATCTCCGACTACGATGTCTGCTCCTAATTTTCCTGGTGCTTCTAATAAGCCAAGTGCAACTGGATTGGAGGAGACAATAAGAAGAGCCCCTTTTTCATGAGTAAGCTGTTCAATTGCCCGTAAATCCTCTACGCTACCAAAAAAGTTAGGGTATTGAACCAATACGGCGGCTGTTTCCACCTCTAAAGCAGCCTGTAGCTGCGATAAATTAGTGACACCCTCCTCGGTGAAGTCTACTTCAACTACCTCTACTTGTTGACCATATGCATAGGTTGCAAGGACCGCGCGTGATTCTGGATGAACTGTCTTGGAGACAATTACACGTGGCTTCCCTTTATGACCAGCCGCCATCATTGCTGCTTCCGCCATCGAGGTATACCCGTCATACATTGAGGAATTGGCTACCTCCATGCCTGTGAGTTCACAAACCATTGTTTGAAACTCAAAGATTGCCTGTAGCTCCCCTTGGCTGATTTCGGGTTGGTACGGAGTATAAGCAGTAAAAAACTCACCACGCAATAACATATGGTTAACGGTGCTTGGCGTATAATGCTGGTACACCCCAGCTCCTAAAAAGTTTACATGAGTTGTAAAGTTAGCATTTTTCGAAGCTAATCCGCCCATGAATTTTACTAGATCTGGCTCAGATAGCGCTTCGTCTATTGCTAATTCTCTTGGAAAACGTACTTCTTCAGGTATATCGGAAAACAATTCATCCACGCTGGAAACACCCAGAAATTCCAGCATCTCTTTCTTATCTTGCTCCGTAGTTGGTAGATAACGATATGTCACGGATGGTTCCCCCTCTGATTTAACTTCTCGAATTCCTTACTTTTTAGGTCGTTTATAAAATGGAGTGGCGATAATTTTAGCACGCAGGCGTTTTCCACGTATCTCTACTTCTACCTCATTGTCGATAGTAGCATGAGCAGTTTGAATCAGCGCCAGCCCTACATTCTTTTTCAAAGTAGGCGATTGTGTCCCAGTAGTAACCTCTCCAATCTGTTCATCGCCAACAAATACTGGATAATGTGTGCGAGGAATACCACGATCAATCATTTCTAATCCAACTAGCTTGCGTAAAGCCCCATTCGTTTTTTGCTCCAGCAACACGTCATGTCCAATGCTTGGCACATCTTTATCTACTTTAACTGCAAAACCAATACCTGCTTCGATTGGCGTAATGTTCTGGGATAGCTCTTGACCGTATAATGGTAGCTTAGCTTCAAAGCGTAAGGTATCACGTGCACCTAATCCGCATGGAACCAAGCCATCCTCTTTGCCATTTACCAATAATTTTCCCCATAGCTCAATGGCATCAGCTTGATCCACGTACAGTTCAAAGCCATCCTCTCCCGTATAACCACTACGCGATACTAGCGCAGTAATCCCACCAATGGAAACGTTTTCTTCAAATTGGAAGAACCCGATCTCCTTGAGGTTCACATCCGTCATTTTCTGTAGAATCGTTTCAGCAAGCGGACCTTGAATCGCAAGCTGTGCTATTTGGGATGAGATATTTGTAACAGTGACATTTTCTGTTAGATTTTCCTGCATCCAAGCAAAATCCTTATCAATATTGCCAGCGTTAATTACTAGCAAGTAATCATGATCTCGTTTTTTATAAATGATTAAGTCATCAACAGTACCACCATCTGGATAACACATCGCTGCATATTGAGCCTGACCGTCCTCTAGTTTAGATACATCGTTCGTAGTCAAGCGTTGTAAATAATACAGGGCACCTTCCCCTTTTACTTCCACTTCACCCATGTGGGATACATCAAATAGGCCTGCTTTTGTACGAACCGCTTCGTGTTCTTGCGTGATGCTACTAAATTGAACGGGAAGGTCCCAGCCGCCAAAATCAATGGTTTTGGCCCCGTGTGTAGCATAGATCGGATACAATGGCGTTTGCTTCAGCTTTGACATGTAACCACTCGCTTTCTTCATCTCTTTGTTTTTCACCTAAACGAAACTTGGCGCCGGCAGAGTCTTGTTGCTCTTTTCCTATCTTTTTTTGCATCATGATCATTTTTGATAGCACAAAAAAAGACAGCGAACCTGTAACAGCCAACGCAAATAAGCGCCCGCTCTCCAAGCTCTCTGTCCCGGTACCTGAGAGTTACCCTACTGGTAAGTAGGTTTCCCCTTTGGTGGCTTCTATGAAAAAAGCTCTCTCCAGAGGTGCGTCCAGTAGAGGTTCTTTTGCCTGAGAGATTCACCATTTCTGGTTTGCTCCTTCGGCGCTGCACAGATAATACTCGCAGTCTCTCCCTACTACCTTCATTCGCAAAAGAAGGGTTATTGTACATAAAATCTATGAAAGAAACGCATACTATAACGTGTCTTCCTGTCTGTCTCCTTTATCCTAACATGACTTTGGAAAGAAGAAAACAGAAATTTGCAAAACAGCAATTATTTATTAACATTAAAACGCTTACATCATAAAAATGTTCGTTTTTTAAATAGATTTACCTTGTGATTTTAAGATAGTAAGAAGGGAGATACCATGTATGACGAATTTCTCACTTTCTTTCGATACGAGCTGGGTTGCCCCTTTGGAAGAATTAATTCAGCAGGATGGGCCTTGGAATAAATGGGAGTTGTTTCAGCTCGCGTTACAGGCAGAGGAGGCATTGGCAGTAACTGATTTTGATCAGCTTCAATGTTTAAAGTACCTCCCTTATGTAGAACCCTTCCCTCATCAAATCGAAACGGCTAATCGCGTTCTAAATCAGATGAGGGGTCGGGCTATTTTGGCCGATGAAGTAGGGCTAGGTAAAACGATTGAAGCAGGACTCATAATGAAAGAGTATATGGTACGCGGATTAGCCAAAAAAATTCTGATCCTTGTACCCGCTTCTCTTGTCATACAATGGACCAAGGAGCTTAATCAAAAATTCGGCATCCCAGCCATGCCACAAAAGAAGGAGTACATGTGGCGCCAATATGATGTGGTTGTGGCCTCGATTGATACTGCTAAACGGGACCCTCACCGTCGGCATGTGCTTGATATTGATTATGATATGTTAATCATTGATGAGGCACACAAGCTAAAAAATAAACGGACGAAAAATTATCAGTTCGTGAAAGAAATTAAGAAAAAATATTGCCTGCTGCTGACTGCCACCCCTATTCAAAACGAGATGGATGAACTCTATAATCTAATCAATTTACTTCGTCCTGGGCATTTAGGGCATACGCAGTCCTTCTCATCCACCTATGTAGATGGCAAACGCCAAGCTAAGAACAGTGGTAAATTGCAAACGGAAATCAAAAAAATTATGATCCGCAATCGCCGCAGTGACGGAGGAGTTCATTTTACTCCGCGCCGTGTTCAATCTATCCCGATTGAGTTATCTGTTGAGGAGCGTGCGCTTTATGATGGCGTTACTCAATTCGTCAAGGAAAGATATCAGCAGGAGACGGGAAAGGTCAATGCTCTAGCTTTATTAACCTTGCAACGAGAGGTATGCTCAAGTCGTGAAGCAGCTTTCATGACGTTATATCATATGCATCAAAAAGCCCCGGAGGCCTCTCCGAAACGGGCGGAAATCATGCGTTTAGTCGATATGATCAAGCAAATTAAGACGCATTCCAAAGCGACAAAAACCGTAGAGCTATTAAAACAAATCAATGACAAGGTGATCATCTTTACCGAATATCGTGCTACGCAAAACTATTTACAAAAATATTTAAGCGAAAACGGTATTACATCGGTGCCTTTCAGGGGAGGCTTTAAGCGTAGTAAAAAGGATTGGATGACGGACTTGTTTCAAAACCGGGCACAGGTACTCATTGCTACTGAAGCTGGCGGGGAAGGAATTAACCTGCAATTTTGCAATCACGTTATCAATTATGACATGCCCTGGAATCCAATGCGCATCGAACAAAGAATCGGACGTGTTCATCGACTCGGTCAAAAAAAGGATGTGTTTATCTATAACTTATCCACCACCGATACGATCGAAGAACATATTCTTCGCCTGCTATATGAAAAAATTGATCTATTTGAAATGGTTATTGGCGAGCTAGATGATATAGTAGAACGTCTTGCTTTAACAAAATCCTTGGAGCAAAGTCTTGTAGAAATCATTATGGATTCCCGCTCCAATAAAGAAATGGCGTTAAAAATGGATAATATGGGCAGTGTGCTTCGCTCTCTACGCCAAAATAAAGAGCTGCATAAACACCCACAATCCCTTCCGCAATCATAAGCACCTTTGCAACCGGTGGTTCAGGAAATTCTCACACCTTCATCACTTATCGAGAAAGGAAGTTCCCCCTCATGCAACAGACGGAAGTACGGGAATTCGTAGAAAAGTATTTTGCAGCCTTTCAGTCACACGTAGTTGAGAACCATCCAGACTATGTCACTGTAAAATTACCAGAGGATGTAGATAAGGATATCGGGAATCGCCCATTTTACTGGTCTTGGGTGGAGAAAATGAACATCGCTCCTCAGCCACTCCACCTCACCCTTTATTTTCCTCAGACAGAGATTCCAAAGGAGCTGCGGGCTGAGCATATTCATTTTGGTTCAAAACGGCTTCAGCAAATCTTTGAATCTACTTACAAGCACGGACGTTTTGTTTGTATGTACGAAACTCCAAAGGGTATCTTGCAAAAAGCAAGTATGTCGACACGAAGATCGACAGCGTTAACTCCTTGGCTCCATTTAAATATAAAAGTTTCTTTTATCTGTGACAAAAAACGCGATTTCCTTCTTTCTCTCGGGGTAAATCTACATCAAGCGCGAGTGGTTCAGGATTTTTACCCGTTTCTCAAGCGGTTACAGCTTACTCCTGCTATACCTGATTATTTTTATACATTGGATCGTCGTCTGGACATTCCCCAAGCTATTGAAATGGCTAAAAGTGAAGTGTACCATTTTTTAGATAATCAAGATCATTCCTGGGCTGACCAAGCTCGCCTTCGTCTTCAGGAGGAGTTAGATATCTTAGAGGAATATTACAAGCATGCGGCACTAGAACAAGAGCGGGAGGAGGCTAAGGCTTCAAAAACAACTTCTAAAGAAGAAGCTACTGGAGAAGCCGATTTAGAAGAGGCCTCAAATGCTTCCGTTTTAACCCCTACTCCACAGGCAAAGAGTCAAATCGGTAAGAGTATACAAGGTGAAACAAGCGAAACTCCGGTTCTTCACACGGATTCCCCTTCTCCATTGGGGCATTTGCTCTCGGTGAAGCGTCCGACACCTATCGCTGACGAATCGATCCCTGTCACACTCTCGCAATCCCCTGCAACGATGCAGGATCATTTACAAAAGGGTGGACGTATTCTTGATTTTCTACGAATAAACGGCATACAAGAAACACCAAAGGAGCAAGTCGAACAAGAGGAATGGAAAGCAAGTAGTATCGAGGAGGAAAAAGAGCGACGTATGAGCGAATTACGCTGGCAATATGAACCGCGTGTCGACGTAAAGCTTATTAATGGTGGCCTGTTTTATTTATTTAATTTGCCACCAATCTAATCGGTGCATTGCTTAGTTAGACCTGATTCTACATAGCCCAGAAATTTGTAAAACAACAGCGAAGAAATATAGAGGAGAGCTGACAGCAACCAACAAATCTTTTGATGGCATTTGGTTACAATAGGTAACGTAACCTACGAAGGGATGGTGTCTCAGTGTATGAAACTACGTTCACTAGCGAGCCGATTCTTGTTGCTACTCCTCTTATTCTCGCTTCCCTCTTCTCAAGCGCATGCTGCACAAGAAGGTCCATGGACCGCAGCTTTTACCCAACACATTCAGACTTGGATGAAAAAATTAGAAGAAAAGGATAGTCAGTTCAAAGCCTGGAAACAAGCTAGCATTGAAATCCAAGCATTAGGTCCTGGTTCACATGAATGGCTGGTCACAATAAAGGAAAAAGACAAACCCCTTGGCTATATGATTGTCACCGAGTCACAGGAGACAGCAAACCAAGTAACTCCTGAATTTGTTTTGATGGAATACGGACTGGGTGAATATACATTGTTTGATCAAAAGCTAGCACCAAAAGATGCGAAAGCAGAATTATATTATGATGGTTTTACATCGTATTGGCGCATACCGATAGCAGATACGCATGAATATATCGATGCGAAATCCGGCGAAAAGTTTCCGTCTCGACTCAAGCCTGATCCTTCCGTTATGCATCGTATCGCTAGTCAAAAATTAGTGGATAAAGAGGCTCAACTAACTTTGAGCCGGACGTTGCTATCTACGGAAACGGACCCTTTTTCCCGTATTGACTGGTTAACCGCAAGAGTGAATCGTCCTACTACGCCAAAACAAGAGCTAACCTACTTGCTCACTCAAAAACCAAATGAACCGATTGTTATTACTGCCGATTTGTTCGAAAAAGAAGTGATGGCTCCTTTTACTATCGGAACCGTTCACCTCTGGGATAACGAACCGTACATAGGTGTCTGGGACTCGGGGTTGCGTTTCTTACCTTACTCTTATATTGAACAAGTGGGAAGTATCGTACACACTTCATCAAACCATGTAAAATAGCAAAACGGTGGTTTCTCTCCTTTCATGTGAGAGAATACCACCGTTTTGACCTTTATTCAGCGAAAACCATCATCAACAGGAGAACAGCGCTCATTTACCTGATGAAAAATTTCATCCAGTGTCATGCCCTCTGCATTGATAACAGGCGCTCCCGCAATACTCTTGGACTGATCCCCAATCAAGTTTTCATCCATACCTGTAATGACTACAGCATCTACCATCTGTTGCCAATTTCCCAATTCAACCACATCAAAACCATTACTGCGTAGCATCGAGCTTACATGGGATAATGTTTTTTCTACGGCTACTTTTGGCATAAGAACCCCCAGATGTTATTTTTTGAATAATAGCTTGATGGACATCGGGATTGCGCCAAACCATTTAGAGGACCAGGGTTCGCGCGGCACTTCACGTTGTCGCCGACGCTCTTCCTTAGGAGTCTCCAAATATTGCACAAAGCGCTTGGTCATATACTTTACGTATTCTTGCGATGACATCGCGCATCCCTCCCTTGGCATTAGTGTTGCCGAAGAAGAGCAATTTAAATCGTTATGCGGTGGTTATTTCATCGACAATTTCTTCTATCGTTTTCCCAGTTGTATCGATTTGAACCGGAGCAAAATCGTATGCCCCTGCGCGTGCTTGTAGCAGTTCTCGTACTTTTTCCTTCACATTTCCTTGAAGAAGCGGCCGATTCTGATCTCGTTCAACACGGCGAATAATCTCCTGCTCGCAAGCAGTAAGGGCTACTACTCGTCCATGCTGAAGCATTACCTGAACGTTCTCAGGTCGCAACACCGCTCCGCCACCCGTGATTATCACGCGACGATTTCCGTCAGCCAATTGACGTAACACATTCGTCTCAAGCTGTCTAAATATCTCTTCGCCATCCTCGGCAAAAATTTGGGGGATTGTTTTCCCCGTTACTTTGACGATTTCTTCATCTAGATCACATCGCTCATAATGTAGCCGCTGTGCGAGCTGTTCACCTACTGTTGATTTACCTGTTCCCATAAATCCAATGAGAATAATATTGGTTGATTGCATGGTGTTTTTCCCCTCGTCACTATTATTGAATGGTGACCGTCCGCTTTTCCTTCTGATAAGTTACTCGGTACCCTAAGCCCTCGTTTAGCAAAGCAAGTGGGAATAAGCTGCGTGCGTGCCACTCTAACAAAGGAACCGGCATTTTCTGTTCAACCCCATTTAAAACATAACGATCTGATTTTTCATGGAAAACAATGACGTTACGCTTTGACTCTGCTCGTATTGTACGGTTGGCTTGATCCGATGTTACCTTAAAACCTAACTGCTCCAAGGTTTCGCGTAGGGGCAAATAAACTACTTGATTACGGATGCGTCCCCTTGTAACTGGATAAAAATGAGTTTGACCTATAATGATATTCACATAATATTCCGCAGCAATTGGGATAAAGCTCTTTTGATTTTGTTTATGGACATTTGGCACAAAATACTGGGCCTCAGCTTCTAAGATTTGACCTAACGCCTGATCCAAATGCTCTGGACCAATGACTTTATGCTGGTAATTGCTTTGCACCCGTTTTAAAAAGTCAAAGAATAATTGGTCCCCTAGTTGTTTTCGTAAATTATCGAACAGTAAGGCCGCATTGGAGTACCAGGTCCAATCAAATTCATAGTAATCCTTAAACTGTGTCAGGTGATTCGAAAGTTTCCCATATGGATAAGCTTTTGCCAGCCTATTCGCCTCCGCCTGATACTCCGCTAATATTTTGGCCGCGGCTTTTTCTCCATAGCGTTCCCGATAATAAAAGGTAACACTCGCCTCTACTAATCCTTCGTCCATCCATCCTGTATATGGCTCAATATTTTCAACAGAATTGTACCACCACAAATGAGCTAACTCATGCGGTAACCAATGCTCTACCTGATTGCTGTTAACCTTATGCTTGGCGATAATAGCCATATTCGCGTATTCCATAGCATAGACTGTGTCATCTCCTGTCTCTGCTATACCAATTCGAGGATAAGGAAGCTCGCCCATCAATTTGCTGTAAATCGGCAGAACCTGAGTAGCAATCTCCTTTAATTTTGCCAAACGAGTTACATCTGTCGATCCAATATCCACTGTTAGATTTGGAGAGATTTTGACCGTTTCAACTTTGTATAATGGACTGCCTACCATTGTAAAATTAAGTAGCTTTTTCCCTGTAAAATGATAAGTAGATCGGCCACCTTCATTACTGAATTTCTTTCCTCTTCCCCATGAAGTTACCCAATTAAATGAAGAGGGAGCGACCATATCGACTTCATAATCGGCATAATGATAAATGTAAGGGTCACCATATCCGATGACCTGTGGAGGCTCATACCAGCGCTTCTGCTGATCCATAGCTCCAAGCATCGGGTACCAATGTGTTAAGGTCCAAATTCCTTGATGAACACCAAAGCGAGTTGGCCCACGTGGAACCTTTGTTTCAAAAACCACTTCTAGCTGTGTTCGAGTTTCGTTTTTAGCTGGGTTATCCAACACAAGGACAGGATCGCGCCGGTTATAGGACATACTTTTTCCTTTCCAGCGAATGGCGGAAATTTTGTTGTTGTTCCATTTATAACCGTAATAATACAGATATAGCTTCTCCGTCTGTGGATTATCAAAAGTCATAGTAACCGTTCCTGCTATTGTTGCTTGATCAGGCAATAAAGATGCCTTAATTGTATAAGAAGGATTAAGTTCTTTGACTACTGGCGGTAACAACTCTTCTTTACGAAACGGATCTACTGAGGTTGTACTGTTATAAAATAAAGAATCAGATTGTAAAGAGGATAAAAACTCCTTAATCTCAGGTAATTTCATGTAGGCTCCCATCGCTGCAAAGCACATCAATAAACCTACACATACTGCTAAACTTTTCTTATGTATTGCTTTCATGTAGAACTCTCCCCACTACTTCCCAAGCCAAAGCTGAATAATAATTCCTCTACTGGTACAATCGGCTAATGCAAGAAACTTCTTTACAGATTGTAACATAGTCGATTTCTACTGTGTGACATCATTTCTAAAAAATAAGAAGAAACGCAGAATAAACCTGCATACGGACAGGAAATACGCTGCGTTTCTTTGTTACTGATATTTTTCATCTCACCCCTATGGTTCCCTTTCTTCTCCAGTCACTACATCAATTACATGCGCTGGATGAAGTGGGGTTGATATGCTTTTACTAGCAGGAGGACTTATTCCTTTTTCCACCCATTCGACCAATAAATCAAAACATTGGTGTGCATAAGGTAGCATTGGCTGTAATTCATGCTCAGGATCAACCTTGCTCCAAACCAGACCGTCCACATGATTCGCTTGTTCAATCATGTACAACCGATGCTTACTCGCTTGCCCTGCCTGCTGGATTAATTTTGCATAAGCCTTTGCATGCAGATCGGGAAAAATCAAAGCGTCCCACGTTCCAGCAACTGAAATAAGCGGCGCGTGTATCCGGCCGGTATTTGCAATTGGCTGAACTGCTTGTTTGACCGATGTAGGTCTTTTTTTATAATCATAAGAAGCAAAAATATGGTCATAGCTTCGGTCACGCAGGCCGGTTTGATCAAAGCAGAGATAATCCTGCCAAGCCAAGCGATTAGGAGCGGTGGGATCGAACTTATCTCGATAAATATTTAGGCTAACAAACCAATAGAGCTGATCATAATATGCCCATAATTTTTCAGAGCCTACTGGCATTCCAGCCTCATAGATGCATGTGCGTGCCTGCTTTTGTCCGTCCCCTGTGCTATATATGGCAGCATAGGCATGTTGTACAACGGTGGTGAGCGAGCTAATCAAATTCGGAGCCTCTGCTTGCCACATCACCCCTTCCAGCTCTAGTCCTCCATCAAATAGAGCTGGCTCTCCCGTTAATTGGGGATCATCATGTTCCAGTGCATACCTCACTACATAGCCACCGTTAGAAATTCCCATGGCATAGGTAGGAACCCGATGATGTTCAGTCAGTAAACCATGAGCCGGATTGCCGTCGTCCTTGCTGGAAATCAACTGCTCTTGATGATGAGTGGTTAAGTAATCCTGAGCTACTTTTGTTACCTGTCGAAAGCACCTATGCCATTTCGCTATGCTGTCGTCCTTTGCTATCAGTGCATTCTTCACTTTTGCTAACGGATCATTTGGATCACACTTCCCCTGAGTTCCTTTATCAATAGCCGCAAAAGCGTAGCCTTGTCCTAGAACATAATCACTGAATAATAAATCGGTTGATGTTTCATTACGTGTCGCCGGTACTCCAGCCACCACTAATTTTCCATTCCAATCATCTGGGATACGGATCAGAAATTTGGCATCATCTAGCATGCCATTGATCTGCTTTCCTGTAATCTCTCCCGGCTTATACATGTGATACCAGCCCGTCCCCTGCATCGGGTCCCCCCACGCTAAGGGAGCCAAGCTATCATTTCCCTGCACAATAGCTGCTTGGTATTGAACAGGATTTTTAGTAGTAAGCCAATTCCCTGCTTTGCCATCAAAGGTTTTCACTGTAACATTGCGCGCTTCTGGAATAAAAAGGGACGAAGGGCTACTTCCACCTCCTATAAAAGGAGCCATCGTTTTCAATAGTGTATGCCGTAAAGAATGAATTAACTTATTTTTCAGAAATATCACCCCGTGGCTAGAAAGGCGACCTAAGTCGCCCTTTTCTAAATTAACACACAGCAACCGCCTCTAGACAAACCTCGTTTTGCTGTGCCCAACGATGCAGTTCCTTTAGAACATGTATGCAATCAGGACTTTCTCTATGAATGCAAAGCGTATCTGCGGCTAATTCAATGACACTGCCATCTACCGTTCGTACCCGTTGTTCTTTTACGAGCTGACTTGCCTGCTGCAATTGCTCCTCCTTGCTAATTAAAATGCTTCCTTCCAATTCTCGGGGGGCTAATCGCCCATTCGGCAGGTATGCTCGATCTGCAAATACTTCCTCCGCCACATACAGCCCATGCTCTAGCCCGACCTGAACCAACGAGCTTCCTGATAATGCGTACAGGATTAAATCCTCTCGAATATCCGTAATAGCGCGAACAACTGCTTCTGCTAATTCTGGCCGCTCCGCTGCTTCATTGTACAGAGCTCCATGCAGCTTCACATGATGCAATGTGCCTCCCAGTGCTCTTGTAATTCCTTCCAAAGCAGACACCTGATATAACACCAGCTCATATACTTCGCGCATGGACAAATTCATGGAACGACGACCAAACCCATGAACGTCAGGGTAACCGGGATGAGCTCCTATTTTTACACCCTGCTTCAGTGCTGCTTCAACCGTACGGCATATCACATGCGGGTCCCCAGAGTGAAAGCCACAAGCAATATTGACCGATGTAATCCAGCGTAAAATTCCCATATCTTCATCAAGTCGATGACGCCCAAACATCTCTCCCATATCGCAGTTAATATCTAGTTTCATCCTGTCTTTGTCCCCTCGCTCTCTCTTTGTCCATATAATTGTAAGCGCATTCAAACAAAGCTGTAATATTTTACCTTACCTTAAACCTTATTTCCTTATCATACCACGTGGCCCAATTACAAAAAAGTGAAACAAAGTTCACTTTTTTATTTACTCGCGCCTTCACCAGGACAACATGAAGAAGAATAAAAAAGACTTTTCCCATCACAACGAACTGATTGGATGAGAAAAGCTCCTTTATGTTTTACAATCAAAAGCTCTGCTAGCTAGCTTTGAACCGGGATAGGCTTTGCTGTCGGATGCTCCGATTTGGCGATAGATGTATTATCGCTGATTAATGATTCAGCCAAAGCCATCAGTTGATTTTTCTCTAATTGATAGTCAAATTCCTTCGCTTTATCCGGCTTCGCATTGTTATACTCAGTTGGGATTTCATGGCGATGTGAACGTTCAACCTTTAGTACAAAGTGAAGCCGCTCTAATTGTGATATCACTTGCTCAATTTCTTCAGCGTCCACATACATGGCAACGTAATTGAGTCTTTTGGATACGTAATGAATGGTGCCGAATTTTCGTAAATTCTTCGCAACACGAGGATTTTTAATCCAAACAGCTACTCCCAATCTTTTCAGTCTCATCGTGCCCTGAAAACTCCTTCCTCTACTGACAATCCTATGTAATCAGGCTCAAACTACGTCTTTTAGCAAAAAACGTAGTTTTATGAGCGCTGTCGTATTTTTCATTAAGCGTGTTTCTTTTCTTTGTTACCGCAACCACAGCTGCCACCAGTACCGCAACCGCTGGCCATTGCCTCCATAATTGGGTTATTGCTAGGAACTTTAACACTCTCTGATACAGAATCAGCTATAACACGACCTACTTGATACAATAGCTGATCTAAGCTTGCTTCTGCTTTCTTAAATTCACGAACAGTTGGCAACGCTTCATAAGACTGCTTTAATTCTCTTATCTCAGCCATTACCTTGTGGAAATCAGGGTGGTACTTACCAAAACGTTGCACTTCTTCATAGTCTAGCTTTTTACGCTCAAAGCGCTGGATATATAGTAAGACTTTCTCGTCATTTTCCATAGCTTGCTTCGTTTGTAAATAATCATTCACTTCTTGTGATTCATTTATCATAATGGCTAAATGATCAGCCTCATACAACAAGCTAGCCATATCTAATTCACTTGGTATATCTATCATGTTTTACCTCCTTTACAGGCAAACCTACTATTATTTTAGCACGAAACCCCTCATGGAGGCACAGGAAAGATTTAAACATCACACATTTTTTACTTGGCTTTCCTATAAATATGCTGGAATCAGGATACGTAGCCGTGATATTTCATCCACTTTTTCTTTCCAAAATTTATCTTTTGACATCATACGTACTTGCCAGTACCCATGTTCCAATTCCACTTCCTGTACTCTGCCCGTCCATTCATCTTGTCGATGGGTTTGGCATTGTACCTCTAATCGGAGCTCCTGTGCTCGTTTTAGTATCAGGCGCATCGTATTTGGATGATAGCCTTGATAATGTTCCGTCCACATTTTTGGTAAGGCTGATAGACCCGGGATGGCTTCACCGACATCAGGAAAAACATTTTCAACCTTGAAATCAAGAAAGGCTGTTACCAAGGGGAAAAAGCCTTCACTATCTAGGTTTATCTCTGATGGAATGAGATTGTTATCCGAGTGAGCCTCATCGAAATTGGAGCCTAAAGCCTGGAAACGACGGATTTCCCCTGACTGCGGCTCATACCCACATTCCCTAAGCAAGGAGATAAATTCCTCCAATTTACTTTCAGGAAGTAAAAAAGCTACAGGCGAAATGACCTCCGATATAAACGGGGCAAGAATTCCTATATCACGTAATTCAGCTAACAATGCAGGACTGGTTGTTTTAAACCGAATCACCTGCTCATAGGAGAGCTGTTTCGCGTCCTCTGACCATTTTATGAGGAGTTGAGCAACAGAGTCTGGTACTGGATGGGCTGTATGCTCGTGGAAAAATTGAAGAATTTGGTCAACACTTCCTCCTGTCGATAAGTAGGTCTGCACACGTTGGGAGGTTACATTGCAGGTAATAAAATCCCCAGCTACATTCATTTCTCCCAAACGGCTTAGCTCCCAAAGCTGAGCTAACATCATACCCGGAGGAACCATGACTTCACCAGTCGAATCCAAATACCATTTAGGCTGATGATCCCCCTGATCCTGATGATAGGGATTATGGCGAATCCACAGGTTTTGTTCATTATCTTCGCCTAATTGAATGAGTCCAAAACCAAGCAAAGGATGTAACCAGGTCTTTTTCAATTGCTCCAGGGTCTGTTCTGGTAGCCTATAACCTATCTTCGTTAGCTTAGAAAGAATCTCATCTATCCTGTACCATTCTTTATCGAGCAATTGCAATTCAAATAGAAATCCTTCTTGCCACGACTCCTTTGGCGCATAGTATCGTAATAAGTTTGTTTTGATATCCTCAAGCTGTTCCACATTTTTCTTTCGTAACCAATCATTTAATATTGCGGGATGCAGGCAAATTCTTTTATCTTGTAAATAGACAAGCCGCATTCGTAAGGATAGATCAAAGAGAAAAGAAACGGGCGTTTGATCATCTACCTTTACTTCAGACGGCAAAAGACTAGAAAACCACCCCCGCATATGTTCATCTCTCAAAGAAATGCGATCCATCCATTTGAGGAGCATTCGCCGGGGTATTCCATTTTTTTGTGTAAGAGAAACCGATTGTTCTCTTAAAAACAGCAGAAAGGCAAGCATATCCATATGGATACCGCGCCCTGCTGGAAGTGAATAGGAAAATACATGCGGGATGGCTTCCTCTTTTACTGATGGTTCTATCCCTTTTTTGTGTGTAAGGCTACTAAAGGCGTATATATTTTTACGTAATTCGAATGGCATCATATAGCCTATCTCGCTCCACATTTTTCGAACCGTATAAATAATACCTAGTCGACGTAGCTTTGTAAGACCTGCTGTTAACAGAATATCTTGCTGAGTAATTGTCTCAAATTCACGCTTACGTATAAATCCCTGTTGCGCATTTGTATAAAAAAGAGACACTGCTTGACGCTCGTGCTCTGTGAGTGCTTCCCATAATGATTGACAGAAGCTTGCATCCTGTAGTCGGTTCATTAAAGATTTGTCGCATTTGATGTTTAATCGCCGGTTCTGTTCCTGGATAATCTCTTCCATTGTACGTTCTGACAACATATCCAGACATTTATATAAATTCACGAAGCTCACCTCTATTCGTAACGGTAGATGGAGGAAATCATAGGAGGGATAGAGAATGAAACATGTATTAGCAGGTTTATTGCTAATGGGAGGAATCCTGATTTCCTACATTAACACGACCCCAACTGCAACAGCTCAGGATATCTCTTTGCCTCACAATATTCAACAGTCTAACCAAAAAGGAGTTGTATCTATGAATGATTTTAGCACTGCTCCTACTTCCTACCCCACTTCTGTAGATCTGGCGCTTGCCGATATACAAGAACAGGGTGGCTATCGACTGATTCATGAAAATGATCTCACCTATGTAGCCATTGCGCTTGGTGAGCGCCCTACCAGTGGCTATTCTATCAAGGTTGACAAGGTCCAGCAAGAGACTGACGGAACTTATGTCATCCATGTCGTAGAAGAGCGACCTCAAAAATCAATGCTGCTTCAAGTAATTACCTACCCAACTACGGTGATTACCTTACCTCAAGATGCACAACACGTAACCATAAACTACCTATAATAACGAACGACAGAGCGAAAAGGAAAAAGCTGTGGATGGTCTTCATGGACTCCACAGCTTTTTCCTATGTAGGCGAAAGCCTCATAAGACTCTCTTTTTCATTTGCTTAGTTGACTACGATTTCAAAGGTCTGTTTGACACCATAGGATTCATGGTTGTTATGGGCTAATTCCACTTCTATTTTGTGCTTACCGGGAGCCACATCCGCTAAGGTAAATTGCGGTCCAAAAATCTTGGCTATTTTCTTCCCATCTACATACAAATGGACATGGCCTTCACCGTCTTTATTTTCTTTTCCCATGTTTTCCAATGAGAACCGGAAATCTTGAACAATCAATTTTAATTCCAGATCATTGCCTTTTACTTGGTGTTCCACGACAAGAGAGGGCTTCTTCACTTCTTCAGCAAGTACATGTGTCTGATTGCTGTGAGTTGCCTTTTTTCCTTCCAATGAATGCAATCCCATCATGGATAGCTCTAAAATAGCTACAAACAAAATAAATAAGTAAAAACGACGTCCACGCAATTTTTGGATCATACAGGACACTCCTTACTTTTTGGTGAATATAGCCCTAGAGTGCCCTGTTTTTCCCTGTTTATGCTACAATCGTCTACTTCATTGATCAGTTCGTTAAGCGAATTTTATTCTCTTGTAAAATTACTTTCTCAATAGCCTCATGCTATTAAGAATAACAATCATGGCTGCTCCTGTATCGCTAATGACGGCCATCCACAGTGTGAGCCAATTTGGGATGATCAAAAGTAGTGCAATGGCTTTGATCAACAGAGAGAAATATATGTTTTGCTTGATAATCGCTAACGCTTGTTGGCTAAGTCTAATTACATATGGTAATTTTTCTAGGTCATCAGCCATCAATACAATTCCTGCTGTTTCCATCGCAGTATCTGTCCCTGCTCCTCCCATCGCAATACCTACATCAGCAGTAGCTAAAGCTGGGGCATCATTAATACCGTCACCCACCATTGCGATCGTGCCACCTTCTCGCTTTTTCGCTACCTTTATTGCCTCCAGCTTATCCTCTGGCAACAATCCTGCTTGTACGTGTCCGATCCCCACTTTTTGAGCCATATGCTGTGCCGCTCCGGCATTATCTCCCGTCAGCAACAAGGTTTTTACGCCAATGCCTTGTAATTGCTGCATCACCTGTTGGCTTGTTGGGCGAATGGTATCAGATATGATGAGGGCACCCCAAATTTCTTTTGTTGTTCCCACTAATACAATCGTCTTGCCAGCTTGTTGCTCTTCTTTAATCTGTTCTTGTAAAAGGCCAACCTCAACATTATATTCGATAAACAGCTTTTCATTCCCAGCCAAATACGTGATTCCTGACAGGGTAGCACTAGCACCCTTACCAACAATGGTTTGATGATGATCAGAATTCTGCGGGAGAATCCCATTTTCCCTTGCCTGCAACAGGATAGCTGTAGCAATAGGATGATGTGAGGATTGCTCGATCATGGCCGCCTTTTCAAGAATTTCTGTCTCTGAACGTTCCTGAAGAGTAAGAATTTTTTCAACCTGTAATTTTCCAGTTGTGATCGTACCCGTCTTATCACACGCCACTTGCTTTAAATGACCAATCATCTCCAAGGCGGCTCCACCCTTAATAAGCACACCATGACGTGCCGCACTGCCAATAGCTGACACTACTGCAACTGGAGTCGAAATCACTAAGGCGCAAGGGCAAGCGATCACCAATAGCTCCAAGCCACGGTAAAACCAATGTTGCCACTCTCCTGTAAATAAAGGAGGCAAAATAATAACAGCTAGGGCCACTACAATGACAATGGGCGTATAAATTCTAGCAAATTTCTCTACGAACTGCTCCGTCGGTGCCTTCTTCTCCTGTGCTTCCTCCACTAAATGAATGATGCGAGCTAACGTCGAATCGGAGCCGATCTTCGTGACTTCCATCTCAACTACGTCAGTTTCGTTTATACTACCAGCAAAAAGAGTGTCACCTACGCCTTTGTCAACTGGCATGGATTCCCCAGTGATCGGCGCCTGATTAAACGTTGAAATCCCTTTAACAATAAACCCATCAAGAGGAATTCCTTCACCTGCTTTGATTAACAAGCGCTCTCCAACTAGTACATCTTTTACTGGGATACTAACCCATTCGGCTCCTCTATAAACAATCGCTTCCTTTGGTGCTAAACGTAGCAAGGAGCGGATAGATTGACGCGTTTTATTGATAGATAGGGTTTGCAAAGCGTTCCCAAGTCCAAATAAGAAAACAACCGTTGCCCCTTCTAACCATTCCCCAATAAAAGCTGCACCTATTGCCGCTAAGCTCATCAGCAGATTCATATCGGCCGATTTGCTTTTTAGAGCATACCAGGCGGCTTTTAATGGCTTTAATCCAGCAATCACCATAGCTATAGCATAAGCACTATTCCCCAGCAGTTCTAACTGGAACGCATGCAGTATAAGCCCTGCCAGAATAAAAAAACCTGCTGTTCCCGTACGCCAAACCGCCTCATTTCGCCACCAAGCTTCCGGTTCAACACTAGCCAAGCGATCATTTCCGTCTTGATATGTACCTTTGTAACCAGCTTCCGTAATAGCTTGGAGAACTTGTTCAACATTAGCTTTTTTACCTAAGCGCATTTTAGCTGTGCTAAAGTTTACTTCTACTTCAGACATGTTCAGGCTTTTCTGCACATGCTTCTGTAACGTCAATGCGCAGGAGCCGCAATCCATGCCCTCAATATGATATACCTGTGCAGCGGGTTTATTGGTTAATTCATTCGTCGCCATTTCATGTTGGGCTGAACAGCATCCTGTAGCGTGTGAATGTTCAGCATGATTATGGCCGTGATGAGTGTGTTTATGATGTTCGTGATCGTGACTATGATTTTTGTGATGATGGTCTTGATGCGAGTGACCTGCATCTTGACAATGCTCGTGCTGATGGTGATCTGCATGGGAATGCTGCCCCTGTTCACCACAGCAAGTTTTCGTTACAATTTCGTTATCTTGATGTTCTACGTGAGAATAATTGGAGTTTTTTTCTTGTCCATTATGCTTATGATTCAGATTTTTCCTCATCCCGCAGCACCTCATTTTCCGATCTCTCTACATCGTAGTGTATCAGATAACATTATAATATTCAAACAATCATCTAAATGTTATTCCTTTGATTTTCTAAATCCTGCTTTTATTGCAGCTTCTTCGGTATCAAACCACTCTTCTGGTTTTGTTTGCTCATAATAACGTCCACCAGGCACATGATAAATTTTTTCACCCTTTGAATTAATATTTCCTTTGATTTGCTGCTTGCTGTTGTCTTTTTGCGAGCTACTTTCCTTTTGTGAACTACTTTCCTTTTTATCATATTGATTCTTTTGCTTCTTCGAGGATGTATTCATTTGCTTATCCTGATCCGCTTTCTGATAAACATCTAATGCCCAGAGCCCTCGATTATTTTCTCTAGCATCCTGTTCTGCCTTTAAGAACACTTCTGCTTGGGCTACATTAGGTGGAACTGTCATGATGCGAGCGTATCCTTCATGTACAAGATGCTCATTATAGAATGTGCCATCTTCTAAATAAACATAAGCTAATAATCTTTGATATTTATCGAAAGGCTGAACATCGAATTGAAGAGTGACCTCCTTGCCTTCTAACATACTTTTCGAATAGTTACTCGCTTCTTTTCCATATGGCTGTACAGGAGTATTGGGCTTTACCGTCTCTGGTGTATCCACTCCGATTAGCCTTACCTTATCACCTCTTGTTGTTTTAAAGGTATCCCCATCGACCACTCTCTCTATTTTAACTTTCATTTTTCCATTGGGAGTAGGCTCGTTGTTTTCTTGGCTGTCTTTGTCAGTGGCGCATCCACTAACCGCCAAGGCAACACCAAGGGAAAGAATGGCTAATAAATGCTTCGTTTTGGCAAACATTGTTCTCATGTACAAATCCTCCATGCTTTTTGTTTATTTCTACCTTTCCCATCATACCAAACATACGTGCTTGTCTACAGTTTTTCTATTCTTATAAAGCAAAAAACGACCCACAACATCTTGGTAGGCCGCCTTTTTATCCGGTCATTATTCCCAGTCCCAATCAACGAGTAGTACAAATAAAACCACGACGATTATGATGATCCATATCAGTTCCTCGTTATCTCCATTTAAGAAGTCAAAATCGAAAAAACCCATGTGGACCCTCCTTTCCTCTTCGTTACAGCCTATGCGAAAAGGGATAAATTGGGTCCAAAAAAGACAAGCCCAAATATTATGGAATGACACAAAAAAATAAAATAGAAAAAGACACTCGTTTTTCGAGTGCCCACAAATGCTCTCTTCATTTTAAATTTTAATGGCGTGAAGCTGTTTCGGAAATCTCTGCTAACGCTTCTCCAGCCTCATCTTGTAAAATGTTGCGGATTGCCATGTCTCCAATCGCCACAATGCCAACTAATTTTCCGTTATCAACTACCGGCAGACGACGAATTTGATGCTTGGCCATCAGCTTAGCTGCTGCATCCACGGTCATTTCTGGGGTACCAAGCACGATGTCTCTACTCATAACCTCTTCGACCTTACTAGAGCCTTGGTGCTTTTCAGCAAGTCCACGAATGACGATATCACGGTCTGTAATTACTCCGATAACATCTTTTTGCTCATTCACAACTGGGATAACGCCAACGTCCCAATCTCTCATTTTCACCGCTACTTCATATACATTATCTAATAATGTAACGGTAGCAAGATTCTCGGTCATGATTTCACGTAATGTTCTTTTTGCCATTTTTCTTCCTCCTTCCGTACTTAAACAAAGGTTAGTTTCCCCCCTCCTGTATTCTTTCATGCAATCGAGCTATTTTTTACGTCTCATAATCATTGCACAATCAGGAAAAACCTACTATCATAAGGGAGTGAATATCACGAAGGAGGAAGGCAGAATGCTTCTCAAAGAAACGGGAATCGGCGGCCAACAAGGAACTCTAGCCGACTTGGACATTGCTATGGATAGCTTAGGTTTCACGCGTTTTGCTTGGGATTATACCCATGCAACCTACGATTACAAGCTAAAGGATAGAGACACCACGTACTATCTTCGCATTCAAGCACATTGTGTAGAAGGCAAAATGGAAGATCCAGACACTGTATTAAAATTGGACGAGCCATTCATTGGCAAGCATCTGTTCCCGCATGGAATTGATTATGACTGTCCTATGCCAGATGGCGTACTCAACAATGCAAAACAGATTTTACAAGGATTAAAAGACAAATTAGCATAACAGTATGAAGGTTCAGTTTGTTCAAATACTTTACACAAGCAGAGAGGACATACCCACCTCTCTGTTTCATTTCTAGGGGTGATTTCTTTTTCAATGAAAACTCGGGGCGTACCAGATTTTCTCCTACTTTTTTTAACAGTGCTACTTGTAGGCTTTGGCATTACGATGGTAATGAGCTCCAGCTACATCTATGCTCAAACCGGAATATTGACATCCAAAGGTTGTGATCAATGTCTAGGTGACGGTTTGTACTTCGCAAAAAGACAAATCATCTTTGCCATCTTGGGTTTGTTTCTTATGTTCTTTGTTATGAACATCCCCTTCTCCTTTTATAAGAAAAACTTCCTGTTGATTGCCATCGGTAGCTTTTTCTTACTTCTACTTGTTTATATTCCTGGATTTGGGAACAAAGCTAACGGTGCGCAATCATGGATTAAATTAGGCTTTATGAATTTACAAACCTCAGAGGTTGCCAAGCTGGGATTAATTCTGTATCTGTCAGCCCTCATCGCCAAAAAGGGAGATGCCTTCCGAAGCTTCAAAACAGGTTTAATACCACCTTTGACAGTTACGGGTATTTTCTTTTTGATGATTATGGCCCAGCCGGATTTAGGAACTGCAGCCATTATTTTAGGAACGGCTGGGGTTATCTTAATAGCAGGTGGAGCTAATATTAAGCATATCTTTTTGCTTACGGTCCCTCCATCTACTCTGTTTATTACTACTTATATCATGGTAAAACAACATGCTTGGGCACGATTAACCTCTTTTACTAATCCTTGGAATGATCCATTAGATAAAGGATTTCATATGGTTCAATCCCTCTATGCTATTGCACGAGGTGGAATCTTCGGTACAGGGTTCGGGAAAAGCTTGCAGAAGTATCTGTATCTACCTGAGGCATATACCGATTTTATCTTTTCCGTTATTGCTGAAGAGATGGGGCTAATCGGTACCTCAATCTTCCTGCTCTTATATCTGCTGTTAATCATTCGAGGACTGCAGATCAGCTTACGATCAACTGATACCTTTGCTACGCTGGCTGGAACAGGAATTGTTACCATGATTAGCATTCAGGCAATGATTAATATCGGTGGTGTAACAGGTGCTATACCTTTGACAGGTGTACCCTTGCCATTTATCAGTTATGGTGGATCATCCCTGTTGATTTGTATGACGAGCATGGGAATCCTACTAAGCGTATCTCGTGATGTTAATAGACAAAAAAATGCCCAGAGCTCCTCGATGCAAGGATAGGTTTTTCCCCTTCACAAACATAAAAAATCCAACGACAGCAACAAATTCGTCGTTGGATTTTTTCTATTTCTGTGTATACCTATACTTGGTTCTCGTTATTCAATCGTGAGGCCCTCGACGCGTACGTTTACTTCATAAACCGTCAATCCTGTTAAAAACTCCACTGTTTCTTTTACTTTCTCTTGTAGATGCTGGCAGGTCTTGCTAATGATAGTTCCGTATCGAACAGAAACCCATAATGTAATAGAAGCACCCATGTCTCCTATTTCGACCATGATTCCTTTTGCGTTATTCTTCGCACCTAATCGCTTCGTCCATTCATCATAAAATGTAGTAGAACCGCCTACAGCTACCTCTTCAATCTCTTGAGCCGCTACTCCTGCAATAACTGCAACTACTTGATCTGCCACTCTGATTTGGTCTTTCACGGAATCCATCCCTACCGCCTCCTTATGTGAACCGCCCTTATGTAGCGCTACTTACCTGTTGTACATAGTTTACCCAACTAATCATGTGCTGCTTCAAAAATGTTTTTCTTTTATTATAACGGGTTTCGGCAAAGGCTTGAAGCACTATTCTCGAAAATTTTACCAGCTTTTAAACCAATAGAAAATCGGACAAACTACCCTTACAAAACGAACTACCGTTTACTAACGTAGCTTTTTTACAAAAGGGAGGCATACATACAGTGCAAAAAGTTATGTATTGGTGTTTCGGAGTAATCTTGTGTACTGCATTTCTGGTTAGTAGTATTCCAAGTATCACACAAGCATTTACCATGGGTCCTACCTATAAGGAAGGAAGCACAGGGACCAATGTAAGAGAACTACAGGAGAGGCTTAAACATATTGGTTTTTACACAGGAGATATCGATTCTATTTTCGGTCCTCGCACAAGAAATGCTCTGCGTCTTTTTCAATATGAATTTGGCATGACTATTACCGGGGAGCTAGACGATAAAACAAAAGTCCGACTGTACAATGCAACAAAAAATTATGTGATGGGGACTTTTAAACCAAAAGAAAAAGGAAATCAAGTAATCACGGCTTCTAATGGCTTTTCGACTAATGACCTGCAAATTATGGCCCAAGCTGTATATGGAGAAGCACGCGGTGAACCGTATACCGGACAGGTTGCAGTCGCGGCCGTTATTTTAAATCGTACCAAAAGCCCATCCTTCCCTAATTCACCGGCTGCTGTTGTGTTTGAACCACGTGCATTTACAGCTGTAGCTGACGGTCAAATTTATCTATCACCAGATGAAACAGCGCGAAAGGCAGTTCAAGATGCTCTAAAGGGGTGGGACCCTAGTGAAGGCGCTACCTATTATTTTAATCCAGATACAGCAACCTCTGCTTGGATCTGGAGTCGCCCGCAAATTAAAAGGATAGGTAAACACATCTTTTGTAGATAATCATGAGATTTAACCGTATAAAGATGTAAAACCTGGTATAAATCATTACCAGGTTTCTCTCTTTTTAATAGACATAATAATGTTTCAGCGTGCTCATTTTGGTCCAAATGAGTGTTGCGCCATTTTTACAAACCTTTCTTCGCTTTCAATGGTACCACAGATGCCACATTGAACAAGATAGTCATCCCCTTTATACGGCTGATGAAAAGCATCTAATTCCGTTTGCGTCAATTCTTCTACGGTCTCACCGGTTTGCGGATGTAAGCGAACATATTGGGGTTGTTGACGTATGATGGTAAATCTCATACGATTAGTGCGGCATACCGGACAGCAATAGGGAGCAAACATAAAGCACCTCCTTACGTTTTCCTTAGTTTTCCTTTAACGTAAAGGGAATATGCACTCATGAATCTCGATCATCTCTGCAACAAACAGTGGGAAATAAACCGGTAAGAAATGAGGGGTTATATGGTATGAAAAGCATGCGGCTATTTTATTTGCTGGTAGGGGGAAGCTTCGCACTGGCGGCTGGGTTTCACTATTTCACAGAAAATGAAGTATTACGGTTTATCACAGCTTCCTTAGCCATTATCTTTCTCGCATCCTGGTTAGGAAAAGCTACGGAGAATGTCGCTCATTATGCAGGGGATCGCATTGGTGGATTCTTAAACGCAACCTTTGGCAATGCCGCGGAATTAATTATTGCGTTCTTTTTAGTTAGAGAAGGTTTGTTTGAGATGGTAAAAGCGTCTATCACAGGCTCTGTTATCGGAAATCTTTTATTGGTTTTAGGCTTAAGCGTATTGCTTGGTGGTTTAAAATTTAAAGAACAAATCTTTAATAGCCAACTAGCCGGGCACAATGCTTCCATGATGACGTTGGCTTTGGTTTCGTTATTTATTCCTGCTGTCTTTATGTCTGAGCTATCCCTTGATAAGATTAACACTCTGTCGATCGTGATTGCGATCTTATTAATTATTGCGTATGTACTGTGGCTGATCTTCTCGATGGTCACACATAAATCGTTTCTCACTGATGTGGAACAATATGAGAGCGAGGCTATTTGGTCAAAGCCAGTGTCCATCGTCATGCTGGTACTATCAACATTCTTTGTCGCTGTGGTATCCGAGTGGTTAGTACATAGTGTGGAAGCAGTCTCACATACCTTTGGCTGGTCAGAGCTGTTTGTGGGTGCTTTTGTCATTGCTATTATTGGAAATGCCGCGGAGCACAGTGCCGCAGTCCTACTAGCATTGAAAGGGCGTATCGGCGCAGCTGTGGAAATTGCTGTGGGTTCTAGTTTACAAGTAGCTTTGTTCGTAGCTCCCACACTGGTCTTAATCAGTCTCTTATTCGGTTCTCCTATGAACATCGTTTTTACTGTACCAGAGCTCACAGCAATTGCCGTATCAACCATTATCACGATTTCGATCTGTCGAGACGGTAAAACCAATTGGTTCGAAGGAGTATTGCTGTTAATTGTGTATCTGATTCTTGGTACAGCCTTCTTCTTCGATTAGATCGTCCACACGTAACAAAAACTCGCTAAGGAAAGAAAGCTTTCCTAGCGAGTTTTTATTTTTTTTCGTTAAAGAGCTCGTGTAAATCGGCTAATTTGTGTTCAAGATTTTCCAGAATAGACCTGCCTTCATCTTCCTCTACTACACCTAGGCGAACAGCGAACTCGATTTCACGCGACAAACCGAACATCTGTGTATCAAGCACCTCTTCGTATAAAGGACACTGTGGCATGTTCAAGTTCTCCATCTGAACATCAATTAATTTATATATTTTATCCGCATCTGCTCTTAATAACGCTAAAGCTTTATTGGCCATATCGTTATGAATTTTTACGTCTGTCAAAACCTATCCCTCCGTTTGGACACGTCCTTACCATACATACATAGTACGTCATAACGAGTCATTTGAAAAGGGGATAACCTTTTATTCATAGTGCATAATATGTTAAACGGCTGTGAAAACGTTGCCAATAAACTCTTCTAACCAACACATTCATTGCGGCACTCTACATCCTGCGATACAATAATGAAGTAGGAAAAGGCTAACAGAGAGGAAGACCAAAATGGCAGACGTGATTGTAGTAAAGGGAGCTGTAGAATTCCCTATCACCATTGATCCAAGCGTGTGGGTGTTTGATGACCGAAAATTCGAACTGTCTTCTTATAAGGAGCAGGAGCATCTGGAATTACAAGAGACAAATAGATATATCCGTAGTGCAGCCCTGCATTGGGAAAAAGAAATGAAGGAAGGCGCCACTCCTCCTAGTCAACGCAAAAGCTTGGTTGAAGAACGAAAAGTGCTTGAGGGCGATTATGCAATCAAATTTGCACCTTTTTTGGAAAATGCCAAGCCTCATCCGAACGCCACGACTCTACGTATTCACCGTGAGCAACAAGATTATGTAGATGTTTCTCTGGAAAAATCCAAGCAAATCATTCTTCAATTCTCAAAAGACGGTAAACCAATTCGAGACAAAGGACCGGTCTTTTTATATTTCCCAGAAGATCTACAAGAAAACAAGCAACCCCTACATAACATTACAATGTTTGAAGTCCTGCTATAAGCAAAAAATAAGTGCCACCCTTCCATAGGGTGGCTATCTCGATTTGCCCGTTTTCTAGTTTATGTTTGTAAGTCTAATACCTACATAACTCAAGCACTTTGAAAAGAGAGTTTCCTACGCGCCATTTCAGCTTCTACCAAGAAAATAAAATCGGCATCGAGATGAAGGGCGACTGCACGTTGATATACTTCTATCAACATCGTATCACTTAAGTATCTCACGCTTGTCACCTCCCTTTTATTCTATACCGTATTGTATCAGCTATTAAAAAAACGAACAATCGTTCCGATATCCACAAGTGCTGTGGAAATCCTGTTGATAGCCTGTGGGGTAATTGTGCAAAAGACGTATAAATGTATATATACTCTTGTGGATTTCTTTTTTTGAATTATCCACAAATAATTACATATTGTCGAAAAATATAGATTTCATACAAAAAAAAGACGGCCGTAATGGCCGCCTCTCTTTCTATCCGAGTCACTTTTATGTTCGATATTCGCTTTTTGAGTATGAGACTAGTGCATGGAGACACGAATAATCTCGGTGACAACAACCATAGCGAAGACAGCAAACCCGAATGAACCAGTGAAGAATAACATGTGGCGAATTTTCTTTTTATCTTCCACCTTATGTCCCTCGCTTTCAACCAGAATTCCTACTCCGGTAGTATTATATATATCCATACGTATGAGGAGGCCATTTCGTTTCAATTTTTGTTTACTCTTCTATCTCTTTTTACCCCGAATTTCTGAGTTAAATCGACATCAGCGGAAAAAAATCCGCAAGCATTAGATAGCTACTCTCTTTGTTTGTATTGCCATTCTTTTATCCATTCGATACATATGCCAGCATACAAGTAGCCCGATTGCTAGACACCTAGCTATATCCCACGTCTGCAAGTAGATAGGATTCATCTCGCCCTCGATTTCGTATAAGAAGGGGCGGTATTCCAGTATTCCCACTGTGGGAAAGTGGCTGGGATTTACGGTAATGTGGACATGAACTGTATGGAAAAAGATTTTTGGGATGCAATTATAAAGGAGGAAACAACGATGGATAGAATGCTTGCAGATGAGATCATTTTAGTATTCAAAACACAATGGAAAGTTAGTGATGCAATGGGAATGAAGAATCTGACTCAATATCTTGGGGAACGGGCAGATTGGGTAAGGATTGCTAGTGGACAGGAGCCGCAGAATAAGTAATTTTTGTTTCATGAAAAGGAATAAATAATGATAATAAAAGAACAAACGTCCGAATTTAGGTTCGGACGTTTGTTTACGTAATGCTTATATTCAGAATCAAACCTAGGGTTTAACCTTGAATCCAATCTGTAACAGCTAAACTTGATCTTTTAGGAACCATAAATGTTCCGCTTCCAATATATCTTGAGCCAAAAATAGAGTCATCGTAAAGCTTGAAGAAAGTAGATTTATATACTGGGTATCCCACAACAATCCAAGTCTTTTTAGCAGGTATTGATTCATTTTGTACATTTACTGTTGTTGAAACACCTACAGTACTTCCTACCGAATACCCGAACTCTGCAGATACTACATCATTATAGCTTGCTCCGAATGTTGCATTAAGTTCTACACTTACATCTTCATTTGCTGATAAAGCGATTTCTGCCTTGCAAGAACCTGACTTTTTGTTACAAAAATATTTACCCCGGGCAATTTCGTCTGATCCATCTACATTTTTGGTTTTCTCTTTTTCAAAACGATATCCCCCAAGAGCTAATGTTTTATTTTTGTGTTCATTTCCGTGTTTTTGTTCCATTTCTGCAGGCGTATCAATTACTCGTATTGATCGTAACTTAGCTGTTTGAGAAGGTTTTTCCAAACCGTATTTTTTTACTAATTCTTCCTGGTTTTCAGGAGTTGCATAGATAACCTCATTAGTCTTAACTGGTTGCTCATTTAGGTAGACAAAATCTTCATTTGGTGTTTCATGTTTTTTCGCACTTACACCTGATAACCCTAACCCCGAAAAGACTGTTACAGATAATACCAAAAGTGTTGCTAATGAAGCAAGAGTCTTTTTTTTCATACTATCCTCCCCAACGATACTAATAAGCTAATATTAAAATATTAACATATTTTCTGGAATTTGGTTCGTTTTATGGACTTTTTAGGTTTACTATTTCTTGTTTCGAGAAAAACGTCTACATCTCTGGCTTACTTTTCAGACCTAGACGATGTGCTAACCACTTTGTCTTAGTTTTTGTTTTCTGATTCTTCTTGCATGATCACTGTCTCGATGGGAGTCACCCCATACTAACCTCCTAAGAGGTCTTCAATGAATAGCTGAACCACGGCTTTATAATTATTCCCCGTACTGGGCTTTGTAAAGTTTCCCGTACAACTTTATTCATATCGACCAACTAGCGTCTATGCTTCTGTAAGATTACGATGTACTCATCTAGTTGTTGGCTCAGTTGTAGTACGGTTGGGTGTAGAAATGAGCCTTTTTTGAAGTATAACTGTTCTAGTTCTTGGCGGAGGATTTCTATAAGCTTCTGTAGATCATCTTTCGATTGGGTATTTTCCATTTCACATTCCTTTATTTGAGTGATACAATTAATCCGAATAACAATTTTTGTTATTCATGATGGTGGGGCGTTCCAGTTAGTATGGCGACTAGGGAACGTCCCTTTGAGTTATAAGAAAAAATTCCAAACCCTCCTTTCTTCCTCCTGTGGATTATTTTACCATACCTTTTCGATATTTGATGTGGAATAAAAAATTTGAAACGTTCTTCAAATTCCGACAATAAATCACAAAATTTTCACAAAAAAAAGACGCTAATTAATAGCGCCTTGAAAAATCATGGTTATAGTCAAACCTCTTCCTATAATTTACAGTGACAGCGTATTAAGTACAATTCGAAAGTTTCTGAACAAAAAAGAACGCCAGCCACGAAGAACGAGATTAGACCTTAATCATTTAGCTGTTCTCAACCTGACCTCATCTTATGTTAGAAAAATGCGTTGATATTTCGGAATAATTCGGATATTGACAGGTATAGCCCGTTTGGTTTAAAATAGATTTTGTCAGTTGCGAGGCGCGCTTTTGTAGAGTCTAATCCGTAATAGTGCGATAGTCCAACGTTATAGCCTAACGGTTGCCAGAACGATCTATTACAGGACGTCAATAAAGACGCGGTCACAACGCTAGAAAACGCACTAATTTTGCGGTCATGGCGGAATTGGCAGACGCGCTAGATTCAGGTTCTAGTGGTGGCAACACCGTGGAGGTTCAAGTCCTCTTGTCCGCACCAATCATATATGCGGGTGTAGTTCAATGGTAGAACTCCAGCCTTCCAAGCTGGTCGCGTGGGTTCGATTCCCATCACCCGCTCCATACAATATAACCATCGTAAAAGACCTTGTTAACAAGGTCTTTTTTATTTTTATCTGTTACCTACTTTTTTCATAACTATACCTAGTGAGAGCAAATTGGGGACTAATAAAAAGTAATTGCAACAATGAATGTTTGATATTTTAGAACGATAGGTATAGCGATGGTGGGGTCAATATTGAAAGCCAAATGGAGCCTTTTTCCAACCTTCATGCATAATAACAGGAAAAAAATGCAAAGGTAAGGAGGAACTTGTTACGGAGAAAGGTTGTTGGGATATGGATCAAATTCTGATCGCCAGAAGCACCTTTGGTATGACGATGGGCTTTCATATTATTTTTGCTTCGCTTGGCGTTGGCTTGCCGTTAATGATTTTAATCGCAGAGCTGTTGTATCAGCGCACAAAGGACGCCGACTATTCCCTAATGGCAAAGCGCTGGACCAAAGGACAGGCCATTTTACTTGGAATCGCTATTCCCTCTGGAACGATCTCAGGTGTGCAATTATCCTTACTATGGCCCGGTTTTATGGAAGTCGTCGGCAAGGTTATCTCTCTCCCCTTCCAAATTGAAATCTTTGCTTTTTTTTTAGAAGCCTTGTTTTTATCTATTTATGTATATGCAGCACACCGTCTCTCTCCCAAAATGCGAATTGTAAGTGTACTACTTGTTTTAATTGGGGCCACTGCTTCCGCTGTGCTCATTACCAATGTTCACGCCTTTGAAGGGACTCCGACCGGCTTTCATTTGGTCAATGGAGAAGTGGTTGACGTCGACCCTTGGAAAGCATTTTTTAACCCTAGCTTTTTTGTTACAGCCGGGCATGTCGTTGTTTCCGCCTATATGACAGGTGCGTTTGTCATTGCATCGATCGCGGCCTATAAAATGCTGAAGGTCAATAAAACGTCTCGTGAATATGCCTTTCATCAAAAAGCCTTATTAATGGGGCTGGTCATCGGTGGTACATTTTCCTTACTGACAGGGATCAATGGACATGATTCTGCTCAGCATTTGCATCAATATCAACCAGAAAAATTGGCCGCGGCAGAGGGTTTATTTGAGACACAGTCCCATGCTCCTCTTGTTATCGGTGGAATCACGGATGAGGCGACACAGCAAGTAAAATATGGACTTGAAATTCCTTGGGTGCTAAGTGTGCTAGCGGGAAATACACCAAATGAGGTGGTCGTAGGGCTAAATGATTTCCCGCGGGACGAATGGCCTCCACTCTTTGTCCATACCCTCTTTAATTTTATGGTGTTGGTTGGTGGTGCACTCATTTTTGTTGGTTTTATCGGTTTTGTTTGGAAAAAATGGCTCAAGCATTCTCATTATCCTCGATGGGTATTGTGGATTTTTGTCCTAAGTGGACCTTTATCTATGCTAGGTATTGAGGCTGGCTGGATTTTCGCATGTACCGGCCGTCAGCCTTGGATTTTATATCGTGTGATGAAAACAGCAGATGCTACTACCCAGTCACAGGGCTTAGGTGCGCTATTTCTGTTATTCTTAGGAATCTATCTGTTCATGGCTATCGCAACAATCCTAGTCTTCCGTTATTATTTCCGCCGACATCCCATCAGCTTGGAGGGAGAAGCATGAGTGATACCATTATTGCAGTTACCATGCTGTGGGGGTTCGTCTTTATCTATTCGGTCGCTGCTTCCATCGACTTTGGTGCGGGCTTTTGGTCTATGATTTATCGGGATCGCGATCAGACCAAAGCAACCCAAATCGCTAATCGTTATCTTTCTCCCTCTTGGGAAGTAACGAATGTCTTTATCGTACTGATCGTCATAGCACTTGTTACCTTTTTCCCGGGAGCTACCTATACGTTAGGCACTGTATTGATTATACCTGGCAGTTTAATATTGCTCTTGCTGTTGTTGCGAAGTGCCTTCTTGGTTTTTTCTCATGTAGTAGAGGATTATCGTAAAATGATGTCGATAATCTCAGGCATTACGGGTATCTTGATTCCTGCCCTATTAATCAGTGTATTGCCAATCACACAGGGCGGCTTTATTACACTTGAAAACGGCTACGAACAGCTTCAGCTACTCAGACTGTTTTCAAGTCCACATGAATATATGTATATTGGGCTGGCGATTACTAGTACTCTTTTTCTTTCCTCACTTTTGCTAGCCGATTTTTCCAATGTTCTTGGCGAACGGGAAGCATTTCAAATTTATCGCAGAGATGCTCGGATTGTAGGCCCTATCACAATTGTGCTGGCCATTGCGGTCGTAATTACCATGTCCAGCGAGGCCTCTTGGATTTATGCCAATTTGCGTTCTCAGACTGGCTGGCTAGTCGCTTCTGCTGGCTTTTTCCTACTCTCTTACGCATCGTTATATGCTACATCTAGACGAAAAGGCTGGCTTAGCTTCCCACGCTTCGCTACCATTGCTGCTATCATTCAGTACCTGTTAGCCAGCTATGCCTATGGTGTAGCTCATCTTCCTTATTTGGTTTATCCAAATGTTACGATCGAATCAGGCTTCACACATCCAAATAATTTTCGGGCTATGTTTGTTGTCTATATCGTAGGATTTGCTATTCTTACTCCGGGCTTTCTATACTTCTGGCGTTTATTTATGAATGATACAAGAGAAGCCAAAAAGTCGTAATAGGCTACCTAAAAATGTAGTTACACACGCAAAAAGCCACGCAGAGTGTAGATACTCCACGTGGCTTTTTATCATTCGTTGTAGGATACAAGAGCGATCATGCCCTCTTCATCATCAATATCTAGCTGAATGCGAGCTGAAAATGGATCTAGCTCCATCTGATCACGCAAGTACTTGCGCAGGGCCTCTAGCATATTGGCCTCAATCAGAACCTGCTCTCGCTCGTTCGCATTCACTTCGGCAGAATAACCATATTCCTCATCCCACATCAGTTCGACATTTACCTGATAAGGTTCGATCTCTCTTTTCTCAGCAATGTAAAGACAAATTGCGTTAATAAGATCCTGTTCTAATAGTCTTATTGTTTCCATCGGTTTTCCTGTTCCTTATATTTATTATTGTTTTTATTATTTCGCACCATCTGGAAGAGACGAACCACCAGCAAGACAATCCCTACTAGCATCAGGATATTCAATAATGCAGCCGCAAACGCTCCAAAACCACCTAGGTGACCTAACAGACCACCAAACAACATACCTGCCAATCCACCAAACAATAAGCCTTTCATGAAACCGCCGCTTTTGCTAGCAGTATTTGCTGCTGGTGCAGTAGTGTTTGTTTTGCTGTTTACGTTTTGATCTTGCTTTGCATTAGATTTTGGAGTAGTTGTACTTTGTGTAGGTTGGAATGATTTCGAACCAGACTTGTATCCACCACCGCGCTTTGCGTCTACTTCATGAGCGTTTATTCCAACGGTCGTAAACATTAATGCTAATGCCATGAAGACCATCAATAGCTTGTTTCTTTTCATAATAAGATATATTCCCCTCTCTTTTCGACTGACAGGTAAGGTATACGATCAGACAGGTAAAAGGTTTCACCATGTAAGAAGTTTTTTGAAGAAAAATGACTCTTCCAGCCGTGTATCGTTCTCAAAAGTAACAACTCTTTTGCGGGCTGATGCATACCAACACAATATAAGTGTTTATGCATATCATTGTAACACAGATTTCGCTTTTTTCCAGAAAAAAGCAACAGTAAAACTGTAAAAAATAATTTTCTCAATAAAAAGAGACGCTACCCTGCTAGGTTACGCCTCATCAATCTATAACGGAGAAAGGAATGCACCCGACAGGAATCGAACCTGCGACCTCTTCCTTACCATGGAAACGCTCTACCGACTGAGCTACAGGAGCATGGCTCCTCAGCAGGACTCGAACCGCCAGCCTACTGGTTAACAGCCGGTTGCTCCACCATTGAGCTACTGAGTAATAGTCAGATAAATTCAACAATTAATATTTACCCTACCATACTTCCCATTTATATGTCAACAGAGTTCGTTTGGCCACTTCTTTTTTTCAGCCTTACCTAATTTAGAGCTCGTGCCTGTCTTCTTTCATACAAATAGGCTGATACAAGGATACATCCAGCAGAATATAACCAAGCTGCCACAACATCACTGAAGAAATGCACTCCTAAATAAATTCGGCTGCATCCAACCAATAAAGGAATGGCAATGCCTATCATCGGCCAAATCCATGCGTTTGTACGCCCACGCTGATGCTTCCATAGCAAATAGGCTCCCATTCCAAAAAATAAGGTACTAAATGTCGTATGCCCACTAGGGAAGGACCATGAGGAAGGAAGATCAATCAAATTTACATCAATAGGCCGCTCGCGCATAATCGTTCTTTTTAGAATTTCTTTTCCTAAAAAACCAAAAGCTAGCGTCCCCAGAAAAAACCAGGACTCTATCCGATGCTTTTTCCACCAGCCTGTGACAAACAGGACTACCACAATCACTAAAATGTACACATCTCCCAATTGGGTAATAGCATGCATAATAATCGTTAAGTAGGGCTTGCGTACTTCCTTACTCATCATGATGCCCCATTCATCCATCACATGAGAACCGAGCCCAATGACCAGATAGGTTATCCAAAAGAAAGCGATAAATAAAATAGCTGCTATCAATAGAGAAAACCTGCTATGAAAGGGTGAGGCGTCTTGCATCCTGTCTTTTTTCATCACTACTCGCCTCCCCCCTGTATCAGGTGCGTCAGTGCTTCCCGGAAATGTTGGTCGTCCATTGGAGTTCTAGCGTGCGGTCCTTTTGTTCGTCCACCGCCACGTCGGAATCTCGCCTTTTCATTACGTACTTCTAAATCAAATGTAATGTTATCTGAAGTGAAAATTTTACCATGTGGTGTCAGGGCTCTGGCCCCCTTCCCCATTACCATAGCGCCCAAACCAATATCCTGCGTCACCACGATATCGCCTGCTTTCGCTTCATTCGTTAAACGAATATCCACTGCTTGTGAGCCTGCATCTACAACCACATGATTATCATGCTGAAATTGATGGTTATAGCTAGCGAAGGTGATCAGCTCATAGCCGTATAGTTGACATAGCTCGACTGCTATCTGGAGAGCCTTTTTGGGACAAGCATCTGCATCTATTAAGACTCTAGATTTTTGATTCATATTATATTCCTTTCATATAACTGTATCCTGCATACATCAGCTTTTCTATATATGCAGTTTTATGTAGCATAGCTCTATATTATTTGCTCTTTTTCGTATACGATAATTATAGCATGCTTTGCTGAAGGGAGTCAGATACGTGGTACGTTATGAATTCAAACATGAGGAGCGGCTTGGCATTCTCATTCCCTTTCTCTATTTGGAATGGGAAGAATACGATCCTGCTGAGAGGGCCGATATCTTGTTGCAATGGGAAGAAATTCGTTCTAGAATACCAGATCGCGTGATCGCTCTTGAAGCTGTTATTAACCAAAAACAAGCGGAGCTCTATCAGGAAGAGGATTTTGAACGTTCGTGTGAGCTTAATTCTGAAATTGCTGAGTTAGCGAGTACAATCAATGATCTAAACATTTGGTTTCGTATTCAGCAGGATTTTGAACCGACTGAAATACACGGGTGATATTTCTATGCTTGAGGTGTAAGCAACTCGGTTTTTGTGTATGAAAATAAGTATAAAACTATGTTTCTCGTACGTTTTTTATACGACATGATAACTAATACCTAATAAAAACAAAAATACCCATTGAACCTTTCTATCAAAGGAAAAATGGGTTTTATGACTACTTTTTCACGAAGGCAAGAGAAGAATCGCTCCGATTTTCAAACTAATTTTTTCTGTTTGCTTTCAAAGGGTTTCCGCTTCATGTGTTCAGACTTGTAATGCTAAATCCCGGCCCCTATTATCAACAGAATATTCAGGTAATATAAAGCTGAGGTTGGACGTACATCCAACCAAATAAACAGCGCTATAAACCCACAAAAACGCCATATCGAGTATGTATTCAGATACAACGTGCTACTGTTATCAGGCTCGAAGCCATGCAGCATTTACTTCATAGAAGATTTTCTCCTCTTTAAAATACGCCATAGCATTTGGTTTTGCCAAATACTCTCCAATTTCGGCTAAACGTTCATCAGATAGGATCACTTGACGTTGCTTTCCATTTTCATCGCGATATTCCACAGTAATTGCTACATCGCGCTCACGTCCATAATCGGCAAGCTCATTCGGGGTTTGAAAAGTAATGCGTTTCATTCTTTCATTTCACTCCTGTCTATTATTGACACTGTATGGCGACATTATGGCATTAAATGGAGCGTTGGTAAAGAGAAAATCTTTACGTAAAATCCTTCTATCCTTGCTATTCAAAATGAAGTAAAAATCTTATAGGGAAAATAAATTTTTTTACAAAAAAGACTTACTCCAAAACAATTTGGAATAAGCCAAGCAAAATAGATCAAGTAATGAGCAAAAATACCTTACATTTTCATTAATCTCTACCTGCTCTGACCAGATTTTTTGCAATCATGGACGGCATGGTATAAAAGGATGTCATATGATCCCCTTTTGATTTAATTAACCGAAACAATCCAAGTCGGTTGGACATGTGTGGATGCCATCCATACTGCTCCCCTTGTGGAACCGCTATATCCTCTGTGAGGTAGTAGTAGCTTTTGGGAATATCCAAGCTATCGAATACCGACAGATCCAGCTTTTGAAATAATGGCCCCGCTGGTTCTGGAGTGACGGTTTGATAAATCTCTGTAGCCAGTTCAAGATCGGCTGTATTCATAAACGTTTCCCGCCAATTTAGAAAAGGTAGCATAATTGTATTGTCAGGTGATTTTTGGGCAAGCTCCTCCCAGAGAGCCTTTCCCTCGGGTGGTATCTCGTCCGCGACACTATAGCCATTCTGTAAAACGAACGCGTCCATAAACACCAGCCGTCTAATTCGCTTGGGAATCTGTTCTGCCACTTTAGAAATAACCGTTCCCCCGAAGCTATGCCCGACAAGAACAATATTACATAAATTTCTCTTCTCTATAAAATCAACGACGGACCTAACATAATCTTCGTGAGTTACCGCTTTATTTGTATCGCTACCATGTCCCGGTAAATTTGGAGTATATACTGAGTTACCCATCTGATACAGTTCCTCGACTGTATTATGCCAATAGCTACAATCCCCCCAAGAACCGTGAACTAAAACAAAGGTAATAGGAGAAGAGTCAGGATAATTATCTGGATAAGGATAATTGAAATGCTGGTGAGGAT
The DNA here is from genome assembly GCF_010748895.1 of Brevibacillus sp. 7WMA2. Lineage (NCBI taxonomy): Bacteria > Bacillati > Bacillota > Bacilli > Caryophanales > Paenibacillaceae > Brevibacillus > Brevibacillus sp. 7WMA2. The sequence goes on along the minus strand of NZ_CP048799.1, from coordinate 133,566 downwards.
ACGGTTGCCATGACATTTTTCCAAGATCGCCTTCAGGATAAAACGGGTTTTCTCTTAGACCTTCGTACATTTTTGGTCACCTGCTTCTTGTTTTGTTGCTTTTGCCTATACCATATGCCTAGTGTACGAAAGTGGGAACTTAGAAAAAATGTTACCCGGTTACTAAAGATTGCTTCTTCAAGAAAAAAAGCCGTCCAAATTGGACAGCTTGACATAACGGTAATATGACTTATTGTAGCGATTAGCATTATTTCTCTAGATGAAAAGGTACTTCCCACTGTACATTGTGGTTTTGTTTTAATACTTTATCATAGGAAATGGTAAGCTCTTTTGGAAGCTTGCCTTTATTATCAAATATCAGCTTCCCTTGTAATTGGATATTTCCATTTGGGGTGATCGTTGTCTTCTCAGAGTGGAAAACCTTATTTATTCGTTCCCCAGTTTCATCCTTGATTTTCCATCCACTCACGTTTATGAAATCTTTTGGGAAAACCGCTTCAAAATCAATACTACTTCCCCCCTTCACTGTTTTTTCGTCTTGATTATACTTTGTAAAACGGAAGGGATTCCCTTGCCCCTCAACTTTTATAGGTTCTTTTTGTAGCTTCTCTATGTTCAATTTCGCCTGAAAATTGGCTGTCTCACGTAGAAAGAGTGAGGTAAGCCTAAAGGACATTTTCTCTGAAGTAGGGGTAAACGTATGGAACCATCTATCTGATCCTTCTGCTAATCTAATACGCTCTGTGAGAGAATCTAATACATTTTTATTACTGCTTCCATTCTTTTCAGAAAGAGGCTCATCAACAGGAGGCGTTCCTCTTAAGTAAGGACTTTCCCATGCAGCCATATTCTTTCCTTGTTCATCAACAAGCTCATAGGTAAACTCTTTATCTGCCCCCTTAGCTGTTGTCTCCATAATAAGCTGAGTACCACTTGGAGCAAAAACGACCTCTTTCAAACTAATCTTTAATCCCTGAGGACTGGTATATTCCTGGTTAATCTTTTTCATTTTTGTTGCCTCTTTGGCCTTTTCCATCTCAATCGGAACCTGTATTTTCCAATTCCCATTCGTTTCACCTAATTTTTTCACAGTAAGTTCAACGTTCATTTCATCTGGTAAAGCATTTTCTTTCCCATAAAAATCGAATAGTGTCCGCTCTAGCACGATATAATCACCATGTATATTGTAAGCCCAAAAATCTGATTCCTGCTTATAAAGAGGATCATTAGCAAGCTCCTGATTCGGCTTCAATACATTTCCCTTTTTATCCTTCAAGCTAATTTCCTCTTCATCATACAACTCGCTTGCATCTAAACGATTTCCCTTGCTATCCTTCACACCAATAACCATGGCAATTCGCAAGGGATCGGCTAGAACCTCTTTTACTTCAAAAGTAAGCCCATGATCTGTAACAGACAAATCCAAAGGTTTTGAATATCCTTTTTGTATAGCATGTATAAGACCTTTATCAGCTTTCTTGTAGTCAGAAAATAAGCTGTTTTTCGTCGAAACAACATGTATACCAGCATCTGTCTGACCGGTATACAATCCACTTACATAGGTAGCAAAAGTAGGAGAAACAAGCGTTCCTAAAGATACAACCAATGCCAATCCAGCTACCGTAATCGTCATTTTTTTCATTATGTCTATACTCCTTTTTTTCCAATTCATTTTTGGAGACAACTTATGTGGGACTGATTGTTTCAACACACTTACCGGATAAGGGTGGATTTTATTTATGATGTCTTGTTCAAACGTTTCTGAAAACGAATCGACTATCCATCCGTCATCACCAATGCTATCCAATTCATTAACAAATTGCTCTAGCTGTTTTTGACAATCGCTACAATAATCCAGATGTTTTTCTAGTTGCTCTCTCTTCGTTGCAGGAAGCTTATCGTGCATGTATGCTATCAGATGCTCTTGGCTTAGGCACTTCATAAATAAACTCCCCCCTTTTGTTCATCCGAATAAATTCATCCTTTACCTTTTTTCTAGCATAAGAAAGCCGCATTCTTACCGTACTCATCGATACACATAATTTTTCACTAATTTCTTTGTAGCTTAAATCCTGAATATAGTGCATCTCAAGAATGGTTTGATACTCGTCGTCAACACGTAATAAAAGATGCTGCAAAAACTCTTTTTGCTCCTTGTCCAGATAGGCTTTTTCAGGTGTATAGCTATCCATTATTTCAAAGGTTAGGTCACTAACTAACGGGGTTCTTTTTCGCATGCGTACCTCATCTAGTCCACGATTAATGGAGATACGATATAGCCATGCCGAAAATTTTTGTTGTGATTGATATTCTGGCAAATGGTAGTATGCCTTAATAAAAATCTCTTGAACAATGTCTTGTATATTTGATGTATGACCTAGCATTTTCGTAAGGATGGAAGCCACTTTACCCTTATATTTATGAATAATTTGAGCATAGATTTCTTTGTTACCCTGTAAGATTTGCTCTATAATCTCCTCATCTTCCTGCATTGACTATCCTCCCATTCCAAAAAGGGGCTGCGCAGCTCTTACCTTTTTGTCTGTTCATTTATATATAACGAAAAATAAAGGAGACCCCTCTTAAACTTTTCAAAAAATTTTTCAAAACATTATAATTTGAACTATTTTCGCGAAAGATACCCGATTCTATTGCGACAAAAAAGCTGAACATTAATGGATAATCCTTATTTAAACCCCATCTTGCATAATAAAAGGAGTGAGGCTGGTATTCCTCACTCCTTTGCTTTATCTGTACAGCAATAAGCCCCCTTTTAAAAGCTTTAGGCAAAGAGCTTACGTGCTGTTTGGATAAACGTTTGAACGGCATTGGAAGACTCCTTCAATGAAGGAACTGCCAAACGAATGTCTCTAAATGCTTCTGGCTCCAGTTCTTTTTTGAGAACATTAGGCGGAAGCGCCCAAAGCGATAATTCCGACAGCACCGCAATTCCAAGTCCCTCCTGTACCATACTTAGCGCTGAGTTGACGTTTCTGACCACAAATCGAATCCTCAGGTCTACTCGTGCTCGATTAAACAAATCAACAATAGGCGGCTCGTAACCTGATTTACAGCTAATCAACGGCTCGTTGCTCAAATCTTTGACAGAGATAACTGGGCGATTTTGCAGGGGATGGTCATCTCTTATCACCGCATACATTCTCTCTCGAAATAACGGTATCGTTTCAAATTCATCGTCCGGCGGGATAATTAAACCAACATCGATTACCCGGGTTTCTAGCCACTCTTTAATTTCATCGATGGTTCCTTCATAGATCACAAACTCCAACTGAGGATATTGTTCAGCCATGACCTTAATTATTTTGGGTAAAAAGTGAGCAGACGCCACTGGAAATGCACCAACACGTATCGTGCCGATTTCAAGACCTTTTTCACTTGCAATTTCCTGGTGTACTTTTTCGAAGGACTGTAAAATATCCCGAAATAAAACTAAAATTCGCTTTCCCACATCGGTAAGCATAATACCGTTTTTCCGATCCCGAATCAGAAGAGTTACATCCAGCTCCGCTTCAAGTGTAGAGATGGCACGACTGACGGCAGGCTGCGTCATATTTAGTTCTAGACCTGCTTTGGTGAAGCTCCCAGTATCCGCAATTTTGACGAATAACTCTATTTGTGCATGTGTCATAACAAAAATGATATGCCCCCTATAAAAAACATTCATTTTATTTATATGAGAAATCATTTTATCATGTACAATGACACCAAGACAAGGAGTGACATATACATGCTTCAACAATCTCGTATAAAGGCAGGTCTATATCTCGCATTTTTGGTTCTTATGTGGGGCGTTAATTGGCCGCTTTCCAAATACGCATTAACCTATACCCCGCCACTGCTGTTCGCTGGCTTGAGGACATTTATCGGCGGCCTTCTTCTCATTTCCTTTGCTGTATGGAAACGAAAACAGCTTCATTTAAAAGGAACGTGGCATATCTATCTCATTTCCTCAGCTTTGAACATCATACTCTACTATGGCTTTCAAACCATTGGCTTACAGTACATGCCTGCCGGATTGTTCTCGGCTATCGTATTCCTTCAGCCTGTGCTACTCGGGGTTTTTTCCTGGATTTGGCTTGGAGAATCCATGTACGGATTAAAAATTCTCGGTCTTTTACTCGGATTTTTCGGCGTTGCCTCATTAACTACCGATGGGTTTACTGGGAATATGTCAGCATGGGGGATTATATTCGCTATCGCCTCTGCCATTAGCTGGGCCTGTGGGACGGTTTATACGAAAAAAACAGCAGATCAGGTCGACTCTGTTTGGATGACAGCCCTACAAATTACAATTGGCGGCATCGTCATGCTGGGTTCAGGTTCAGCCATTGAGAGCTGGTCTGATATTGCTTGGAATACCTCGTTTATCATTGTTACTCTTTTTATCTCAATTTTCGTCATTGCATTGGGCTGGCTAGTTTATTTTCAACTGCTCGCAACAATCGAAGCCAGTAAGGTGGGCGCTTTTACCTTTCTCATTCCACTCATCTCCGTCATGTTCAGCGTGCTTTTCTTACATGAACAGGTGACATATAAGCTGATTGTTGGACTTTTATTGATTACTGGAAGCATCGTTTTGGTTAATTTTAAGCCGAAACGTATTGGCAAAACGTCAAAATTTGCAATGCATCGATAAGCGAGCTTGCTCTTTCTGCTGTACTGTTTCACTAAACATTTTTAAAAAAGTAAATATATTGTATATCCATGAGAAAAAAGCACTATTTTACAAAAAAGTAGCCAGCATATAAAGGGAGAGGTCTGTAAGTAAGCTCTATGTTACCCCTGGCTTATAAAGTATGTATCTATCCTAAATTTACAGAATGCGCGTCATACCGATATGATTACAACGCCGAACGCCAACAGGGACGAACAATGACGCCATTAGTATTACTTCAAAGCAGTAGCATCCGTTCTGTAATGTTTAGGATAGATCGTGCTTTAGCACGTGTTAGTGGCATTTCATAAATTTTTCTCCGGGTTAAACATTTTCCTTTTAACATCGAAGCAATAATGCCCTAAAATATAGAAGGCGAACACCCACCTGTCCGCCATCAACGATAACTCTATCTTCTGTCTTTAGACTTGTCATATTAGTAGTGGATGCTATCAGGATTTCTCCTAGAAGGGATCGCTCCTCCTTTCGGGATTAGCAAAAAACGTCCACCCTCAACTCTCCCTGCCCCACCTGCAAAGTCCTTACGTGTGTTGGAAGCTGATGATGCCGAGGCAGTAGCAGCTCATCTCTTTTAATAATCTTCGTTTCCTGCTGCCTAATTGTAAAAGTCGGTCAGTAGCATCTATCCGATTCATCCCCACTTAATATAAATGCTGCTTGTACTCTTGGCTGACCATGTCATCAAAGGCCTTGGCACTCATTCCCTTTGTTAATTTTGAATGAGCTAGTTGTTTCATCACCATCTCTCCCATCGTTGGGAACATCTTTCGATCTATTTGATTAGCCGGATTCCATAATCCCGCATCCACCATTGCTTGCGAGTAAGCTAAGGTCACTTGTTGAAGTTCTATCCATATTCCTAGCGCCGGGCGTTTTCCTGCTATTGAGAGAGGTTCTAATATTTTGGCTTCCTTTACAATAGAAGCTTTGCCTTGAACATGGAGGATATGATCTACACCTGGAACAAAAAAGAGAACACATATAGATGGATTAACAAGTATATTCTCAAAATTATCGCAAATTTTGTTACCAGGACGATCGGGAATCAAAATGGTACGTTCATCTAGTATTTGTACAAAGCCCGCCGGATCACCTTTGGGCGATATATCAGCTCCTCCTTCCATTTGACTGGTGCCGACACAAATGAATGGAGCGTGTGTAATAAAGGATTGCATTTGTTCGCTTAGAATCGTGTGCTGGTAGAAGAAGTCACTTGCTGAAGACATCTCTGTATGATAGCTAGGTAGATAGGTTGTAGAATCCCACAGCTTGGAGCGAATAAAGGCTTTGGCACAATGAAAAAAGCATTCCTCGACATCTACCCGGATCGCTGCTGTGAGCTGCTGATCTGCTGGAAAATGGGCGGTTAGAAGTGCTTTCTCTTTAACAATGCTGGCCCTGCCATTAACTCGTAGGGTTTCGCTTACTCCTTGGATAAAAAATAGCAGCCCGATGAATGGATTCGCATTGATATTTTCAATCAAACGCATGTAGTCGCCAGCTTCTTTTATGGGGATAAGCAAACTATTCTCAGCAATAAAACGGACAAAGCCCTTTTCCCCGCCAAACATAGACCCATGCAAGAAATGATTCCTTTGCTTAGTTGTAGCACATACAATGGACGAATGCTGAATAAAGTAGCGGCTTTGTTCCTCTAAGCTAGGTAATATTTTTTCTAGTAAAGCCTCAGACGGCGAGCCGACTACCTCTCGCAACTGCGCTTTTGTTTGTACCGTGAAATCTATAGGTAGATTCATCTTTACTCCCTCCTTTTTACAGCATGCATTGAAAGGATTTAACTAAGATAATTATACCTTAAATGATAATCATTACCAATTAAAAATATTTATTTAATTCAATTATTTCTTCTTTCAAATGGAAAAACCCTTGCAGTACTATTATTTATGCTACAAGGGTTTACCTAATTCTTATCAAGCATTTACGTTACAGCAAACGCGTTCTTTTTACCTCATAAACACACAAATCCTGAGCGATCTGGCTGTTCAGAAAAACCTCCTGCGCTTCCTGTAGCATATCATCAAGAGTAATCGGTCCGTCTTCAATATCATAACGTGGGCTCAAATGGGTAAGCAATAAGCCTTTTGCTTCTGCTGCAACAGCGATTTCTGCCGCTTGTTTTGCTGTGGAATGCCCACTTCGTTCAGCTAATTCCAGATGCTGATGAACATAGGTAGATTCGTGCACAAGCATATCTGCTCCTTGGGCTAAACGCACCATATTCTGACAAGGTATTGTATCGCCACTAAATGCAACCTTAAGGCCTGGCTGAGGTGGGTGAACAAAGTCTTTACCATGAAAAACCCTGCCATCCTCTAATTGAACAGTCCCTCCCGCTTTAAGCTGAGCATACATGGGCCCTTTAGGAATACCCGCCTCTTTTGCTAATTCAATCTTAAACGCACCAGGACGTGGCTTCTCTGTCATCGAATAGGCAAAGGCTGGAACGCGATGCTTCACCTTTGCCGCTTCCACGACAATGGTATCATCCTCGTAAATAATTCCTTCCTCCACCACTTTAATGATTAGGGGATACTGTAAATGAACGGGACTAATACGCATGATGGCTTGTACATACTCATCAATGCCTTTTGGACCATATAGCGTAATTCCGCCTGTTTCAGCCCCACGTAGAGAACGACTGGCAAGCATGCCAATTAATCCGTATAAATGATCGCCATGCAAATGCGTAATAAATATCTTTTCCAACTGCGAAATATTCAGCACAGAACGCATGATTTGGTGTTGCGTACCTTCCCCACAGTCAATGAGCCACCACGCGCCTCGATCCATGAGACGAAGTCCGATACCCGATACATTCCGCTTAGTGGTAGGGGCGCCTGAGCTAGTTCCAAGAAAAACAATCTGCATGCCCTATCCACCTCCATCCTTTATGTAAAATCCACGTGCATATTTTACCAATCTTATCATATTTGGAGCAAAATTTCATCTAACCTTCTACCATTACAGTTCCGAAAGGCATCATGATTCATACCTCTTACTATTTTTTTCACTTTCACCATTCACCGCAATCTGGCATAGGTTAGAGTAAAACGAAACGCCTAGGAGGTTTTTTGATGAAACAATTCCTTATCCTAGGCATTATTCTTTGCCTAGGGCTTTTCAGCTTTTTGACCGGCTGTTCCAGTAGCGATACCAATAAGCTCCGAGTAGGAGAGGTTACACGCTCTCTTTTCTACGCTCCACAATACGTTGCTTTAGAAAAGGGATTTTTCAAAGAAGAGGGCTTGGAGGTCGAAGTCATAACTACTTGGGGTGGCGACAAAACAATGACCTCCCTGCTATCTAATGGCATTGATGTCGCATTGGTGGGGTCCGAGACCAGCATTTATGTCGATCAACAGGGTGGGCAAGATCCGATCATTAATTTTGCTCATCTGAAGTTAACTTTACAACAGGTAAATGAACCTCATCATTTCACTTTGAATTATAGTTAATTTGGGATTGGCGGGAAGGCGGACTAGTTCGGTATGTACTATAAATTTACGGAATCATATCCAGAAACGTATTCAGCTCAAAAGGTTATAACGAAGACCCTGGACATTAATCCTTTGAAATTTTTCCAGTGGACACCACACTTTTTACAGAGTGGTGTTCTTTTTATTTATACCAAGGTGCGAATTATGTAATAGTTTGTCAAATTTTGTTGAGTGTTTCGACTTTTTTCTATTTTGTAGAAAAAACAATACGGTTGGTAAAATATTGCACAAGAGGAAGAAAGGAGGGATTAGAATTAGGTTTGTTTACACTTCAAAAGGACGTTCCCCTAGCCATCAAACTAATTGGAACGCCCCTGTCGTGAATAACAAAAATTGTTATTCGGATTAATTGTATCACTCAAATAAAGGAATGTGAAATGGAAAACACCCAATCGAAAGATGATTTACAGAAGCTTAGACGCTAGTTGGTCGATATGAATAAGCTGTACGGAAAACGTTACGAAACCCAGTAGGGGGCATAATTAAAAAGCCGCTTTTCAGCTATTCACTAAAGACCTTCTAGGAGGTTTACAACATGTTAATATGAGACAATTCATTTCTTTTATTTGAAAATGAAATCGCTAATGTAAAAATATCACTTTATTGAAAACATTAGGAAAAGAGGTTACACTTTATGATGAACAAAAAGTTTATTAAAGGAATTGCAATTTTATCTACGGTTGGTTTTCTAGGGACTGCTATAGCTCCGGCGACCAGCGCGTTTGCTCAAGAAAAAGTGTCACAATCAGTTTCTTACCAAACTCCAATGTCGAAACAAGAGATGGATAAAATCATCCAAGAAACTGCTAAGGACATTTTAGAAACTACACCAAGAGTAGTAGTAAAAGAGCCTGCACAACTTGAAGCACAGGGTTTTGTTTCTCTTGGATCAAAGCTAATGAAATATTTTGGGAAAGGGTATGTGAAAAAAGAGTTACCGAAAAAGATGTATTCTAAATTCCCTGATATTTTAAAAGAAAAACTTTCTGAAGAGAAATGGCTTACTCTTTGGAATGGCATAATTTTATTGGGTCCATTAGAAGAAATACGTGAAACTGTAACCAAAGCCCTGGAGCCATATGTTTGGGGGTGGGTTGCAAAAACTTGCGGTTATATTGTAGAAGGTATCGTTTACGCTATCATTTAATAAACAGAAAGGAGATAAAATGAACACAGAGACTTTAAAGTTGGTTCTAATTATCTTTTCTGTATATGCTACTATGCAAATTACAAAGGATATGAATATAGCTGATAATTGGTTTATCAGAGAGCCTGTTCGTTACTTAATTAGCTTCGTAGTAACCTTGTTTGTTTCTATCCTTTTGGATAAGATTTACAAAAAAAAGGATAAAGAAGAGTAGCTGTCCCTTTTAATCTTAACTAAAAAATCATTATGTAAAACGTCCGAATCTCCCTCGCATTCGGACGTTTTCTCGTTTCTAGTAACTGTTTACTTTTTTTTCTGCGGCTCCTGTCCACTTGCAACCCTTACCCGAATCGACAGGCTCCTATAATTTACGTTTTCTGTTCAGTAAAATACATTCGTTTAAACCAGAAAGCCACATTTACTAGTGCAATCATGACTGGTACTTCTACTAATGGGCCAATAACTGCTGCAAAGGCAGCACCGGAGTGAATACCAAACACTCCTACTGCAACAGCGATCGCAAGTTCAAAGTTATTACTACCTGCCGTAAAAGCAAGTGTTGTTGTAACTGGGTAGCTTGCTCCCATTTTCTTTCCCATAAAGAAAGAAAGAAAAAACATGAGTACAAAATAAATTAGTAATGGGATTGCAATACGAACTACATCGAGTGGTAAGCTGATAATGGCATCGCCTTTTAAGGAAAACATCACGATAATGGTGAAGAGTAAAGCAATTAGGGTGATGGGACTAATTTTAGGAATAAACTCGTTTTCATACCAGTGGCGCCCTTTTACTTTTACAAGAGTAAAACGTGTCAGCATCCCTGCAAGAAATGGAACTCCTAGGTAAACCATGACAGTCTTCGCTACTTCCACCATAGTGACCGAAACAACTGCACCTTCTAACCCCAACCATTCTGGAATGACAGTTACAAATAAATAGGCATACACTGAAAAGAAAAGCATTTGGAAAACTGAATTAAATGCCACTAATCCAGCAGCATATTCCGTATCTCCTTTGGCAAGATCATTCCAAACAATTACCATAGCAATACAACGTGCCAAGCCAATCATAATTAAGCCGACCATGTACTCTGGCTTATCTGATAGGAATAAGATGGCAAGACCAAACATTAAAATTGGGCCGATAATCCAGTTTTGAACAAGAGAAAGGATTAAAACCTTAGTATCCTTAAAAACTCTTCCCATTTCTTCATAACGTACCTTTGCAAGTGGTGGGTACATCATTAAGATAAGACCCATTGCAAGGGGAATGGATGTGGTTCCCACCTGTAAGCTATTTAACTTATTTACTAACTGTGGATAGATAAACCCAAAACCAACTCCAATGCCCATAGCCAAAAAAATCCAAAGTGTTAGGTAGCGATCTAAAAACGAAAGACGTTTTTTCCCTACATGACTCATTGTTACATCTCCCTTACCTTTCTTTTTAGTAGAGGGTTTAATCGCAAGTAATCTGTAAGTTTGCTTCTTTCAATTTCTCAAAATCTGAGGTGCAATCAGGTAGCTGTGCAAGAGACAAACCGATTTTCTCCATAGTTGAACGATTCAAAGAGTAAAAGACCCATTGCCCTTTCCGTGTTTCATTTACTAAATTCTCGTTCTTTAGACGACTCATGTGCCTAGATATCGAAGGTTGAGAAATACCGAAGATCGGGACTAATTCACATACGCAACAATCCCTTTGATTTAATAAGGCAATGATTTTAAGCCGGGTTGGATCACCTAATGCTTTTAAGGCCGAAGAAAGTTGGATTAAATCCATGTGAATAATGCCTCCTTTATAATTACCATATAGCTATATGGCTATATTATCATTATGCGAAGGAATTTCAAATATAACCTTACATAATAGTGACTATATTTATGTCACTAGACGCCATTATTTTGTGCTTTTTGACCACTAGCAACCTTCAACTCGTCTGCCAATTGTCCGATCCGTAAATTTGGACTTGTCCAACATAATATTTTCCTGAGTATCCATCTTCGTAACTGCATTTGCTTCCTCTCATTCGTTCTTGTCAATTACTGCCCTATTATCATCATGAATTGCTTGTTTACGCTACACTGTCAATTCCGTTTGTAACAAGGCATCTGTAACTTTTATATACATCTTTCGAGCATATAAAAAGCGAGCCAGTGCATCTACATCAAGATTAATCATGATGCCGATTTGCAGCAGCTCGCTTTCAATCTTTTTACATTAAGTCAACTGATTGCCTTGATCTAGCCATCCCCTCAAACGGGATTTTAACTTATTCTATGGAATCGTACATATCCTGCATATCTGTCAAAACTACCTTGATACCCCCCGTTAATCCATCCGCCATCCCCGTTATTCCAGAATTCACCATCTGTGAAAACCCACACTCCATAAAGAATGTTACCATAACGCACTGTATAAGATGTTTGAATGCCTTGTAGATTATGAGAATATCTTTGATTTAAATTATAAACCACCACATTCTTTTTTCCTTGACCCACTTGGTAAAATGCATGGTAAAGTGTGTCTTTAACAAAATTCTCACGGGCAACATCTACTGGAAGAACGCTTTTTTCAGACTTATGAATACTTGGTGGAAATTGGTTTGGGGTGTTGGTTACATTTTCACTCGCTAATGCTCCTGTCGCTCCTGTTGATAACATCAGAGACAATCCCATTAATGAAATTAAAAACTTACGTCCAACTTTCATTTTGACCATCCTCCTCCTAATTTCAACAATTAACCTTTATTGTAAAAAAATTACATAAAAGATTATGAATATATAATACTCCGTTAATTCTGCCTTTTCAATATACTTATGATAAGAATATTCATTATTGATATAAAAATAGCCACTCGTAGGTGACTAACCTTCAAACTGCTTTATGATCATTTCGCGTTCTTTACGGAGTTCTTTCGTATGGAATGTGTAAATCGACTGCCGAGAATGTTCCTGTGCGATCTGTAATTGACGTTCTCTGTATACGGAGTTTACAGCCATCCAAAGAGTACGTTTTTTATCATCGTCTTCAGCTATCTTCCTTATCATAACTTGTCCATGTTTACGACCCCTTAGGAGTCGCTTGATTCACTATCCTTCTCAGCTTTCATAGCCACTTCTTTTCCTTTGCGCTCGTTCTCTGTAAGAATATCAAGGTAAATCTCAATGAATCGGTCAAGAGCCTCTTTTGATGGTTCCCGTCTACCGATTGCCCAAATTTCCGGTCTCGTTCTTCCACCTTCCATAAGCACCATCTCCCTTGTAGAAGATGTATGCAACGATTCGTTGAGGACAACACTTATGAAAATCGGAGAACCCATAACAAAACTAAGGAACAAACGACATGTACCCCAAGCTCAAATGGCAGATTTGTCAGGAGTAAAACGTCCTAGATATAACGCTTGGGAAAATGACATTTAAAACCAGATCTTACAATGATAAAAAAATAGCAGATATCCACAATGAATCTGTAGACTTTTTGCTTGGCAATGCTGGAATGAGCGAATCAATTCCGTTTTGGGCCACTTTCAAAGATAATCGCGATTTTAGAAAAATGCTTCAAGAAGATGGTGATCTGATGTTTGATGGTATTCCATTAGATGAAAATGCTCGACAGCGTATCATGGAAGGTTTGACAGGATTATTCTGGGAAGCAAAGAAAATGAATAAGCATTAAAAGAATTAGGAGAATGACATCAAGAGCGACATCAATTAAAGAGTAAATAATGGAGGAAACAAGAAACAACTTGGTCAAATGTTACAAAACTAATTGCTCTTTTATAATCTCTCGTGTACTTGGGAATCATTTTCTTTTACTGACCTAGGACAAAACCAACTCTTAATCCAGATAAATTTGAAAGGCACGTAAATGCATTTGCAGTAAAATTGCTCATTCACGAAGACAAAATTCAATGCGAAGAAGCCTCAGATGAGATTTGTCTACGTAACGGTATCCCAACTGAGATGGGTAAGTATATAAAATGGAGAGAAAGTGAGTTTAATGAAAAAAGTCATAATCACAAGAGTAGCGATTTATGTACGTGTTTCAACAGATGAACAAGCAAAAGAAGGCTTCTCTATCCCAGCTCAACGTGAACGACTCCGAGCATTTTGTAAAAGCCAAGGCTGGGAAATCGTAGAGGAATATATCGAAGAAGGATGGTCAGCAAAAGATATTCAAAGGCCACAAATGCAACGTCTATTAAAGGATATCAAAAAAGGAACCCTTGATATGGTTCTAGTGTACCGTTTGGATCGACTTACTCGGTCTGTTCTCGATCTTTACTTACTGCTGCAGCTATTTGAAAAACATGATGTCGCTTTCAGATCAGCTACTGAAGTATATGACACCTCAACAGCTATGGGGCGCCTATTCATTACACTTGTTGCGGCTCTGGCACAGTGGGAAAGGGAGAACTTAGCAGAGCGTGTGAAATTCGGCATTGAACAGATGATTGATGAGGGCAAGAAACCTGGAGGACACTCCCCATTTGGTTATCACTTCGATAAAGATTTTACATGTACAATCATTGAGCAGGAAGCAAAGACAGTAGAAAAGATATACCAATGGTACGTGGAAGGTTTTGGGTATCGGTCGATTGCTAAACACCTTAATGAAATGGATGTTCGTCCACGTATCGCTAAACGTTGGAACCATATTTCCGTTCGGGATATTCTGTTGAACGACATGTACATAGGCGTATACCGATGGGGTAATAAAATTGTGCTGGAGAACCATCCTCCCATCATCTCAAAACAATTGTTCGCCAAGGTCAAAAAGACAATGGAGGAAAAGTCCGGTCAATCGCCAAGGAAAGGAAAGTTCCCTTTGACAGGGATACTACGTTGCGGGCACTGTGAAGAACACAATATGCAAGGGTTCTACGATCATCGCGATCAAAAGACGTATTATCGTTGTCTGGGATGTAACCGCATGACCCATGATCAGAGAATATTAGACCCTCTCCTCGGCGAGATCGATAGATTGATTACATCAAAAGAGTATTTCGTAGAAAAGGTCGAAAATCAAAGAGAAGTCGAATTAGATTTAGATAAAATCAGGAATGAGATAGCAAAAATCCAAACACAAAAAGAAAAGTGGTACGATGTGTTCATGAACGACAGCAACCCTATTCCAAAGGAAACACTTTTTGAAAAGATCAACACTTTGAACCATAAGGAAAATGAACTGCAAGAACTCATCAATGCTTATGATGTGGAAGAGGAAACCCCAGAGGAAAAATATCGCAAAATTAAAAAAATGACCAATATCAGAGAACAGTATCGTTTAGCAGACGTATTTCGCAAAAAAGAGCTGCTTCATAGTTTATTCGAAAAAGTTATTATTTACCGAGAACGCGGAAGAAACAAGAAAATTCGAATTGAATATTCTATGCGTTAACCCTGTTATATGTGTAATTTCCCCCAGCTTACCCAAACTGACGGCACATTCTTAGTCGCCCGGCCCAAATCAAAGCACTTTTCGTGGGATCAGGTAAAAGACAAGGTATTCCTCGGTCAACGAAAGGGTGGAATGCCTCAAATGGTCGGCGAGTTTGTCCTTAAAAAAAATAAAATTGAGCCCCAAACGGATGCTACCGTTCTTCAAAACATTGAATTTAAAAATATCCCTTCCGCCTTCGCTTCAGGTACTGGAGATTTTGTACAACTCTTTGAACCAACAGCATCTCAATTCGAACAAGAAGGCATAGGTCATGTAGTAGCCTCCTTTGGTAAGGAAAGTGGTAATGTTCCTTATACCAGCTATATGACGAAACAAAGCTATATCCAGAAAAACAAGAAGAATATTCAGAAATTCACTAACGCCATATATAAAGGGCAACAATGGGTAAACTCTCATTCTGCCGAGGAAGTGGCAAAAGTAATTACTCCCTATTTTTCTGATGTAAAAGCAGATATTCTCACTCGTTCTATTCAGCGTTATCAGGAGCAGGGTTCCTATTCAGCCACTCCCTTATTAAAAAAAGCTGACTGGGAATTATTATTAGAAATTATGAAGACTGCTGGAGAGCTGAAACAGTCAATCCCCTATGAAAAACTAGTGAATGAAACATTTGCCAATCAGGCGATAGGAGGTAAATAGCCTATGCCCCCTTCTCCCCAGGCAAAAATTGAGGTAAATGATGTCACCCATCTATACGTAACACCACGCAATGCATTTATGGCAGTAAACAATATTTCCTTGCATGTGGAGGAAGGTGAGTTCGTCTGTTTAGTAGGCCCTAGTGGTTGCGGAAAAACCACCTTGCTTTCACTCATAGCAGGACTCGAAAAGCCTACAGCAGGTCAAATATACGTAGACGGGAGTCAGCTAACAGGAACGACTCTTAAGGTTGGCTATATGCTTCAGCAGGATTATTTATTTAACTGGCGCACCATAGAAGAGAATGTGTTTCTCGGATTAGAAGTGCAGGGAATCCGCAGCAAAGCAAATGAAGAATACGCATTGCATTTACTGGAAGAAATGGAGCTGATTCATTTTCGCAAAGCTTCTCCACAGCAATTGTCTGGCGGAATGAGACAGCGTGTAGCCTTGGTCCGAACGCTTGCCTGTCAACCGGAAATCCTACTTCTCGATGAACCCTTCTCCGCTCTGGATCATCAGACGAAGCTTAAGCTCGAAGACCTTATTATCAAAACCTTGCGTCGTCACAAAAAAACCGCTATTTTAGTCACCCATGATTTACAAGAAGCTGTAGCTATGGGAGACCGAATCTACATATTAGATCGAAATCCGGGACGCATTCGTTCAGAAATGAAGATACCAGAGTTAATCCGTCAGGCGTTGCCGTTCCAAGCTCGACAATTGACTGGCTTCTCCGATCTGTATAACCACGTGTGGAGAGAGATGGAGGGAAGTTCTGATGGAGCAGATTAACATTGATCATATTCATCAGCAGTATAAACATGGCGTCACACGTACAAAATGGTTAGTTTTTCTCACCCAGCTTCTCATCTTATTTGTTTTTTTAGGCACATGGGAATTGGCTGCTTTCTTCAAATGGATTGATGTCCTATTGTTTAGCTCACCTAGCCGAATCTGGAGTTTGTTTATCGAAAAGATGGCTGATATGAGCTTGTTGATGCATACCAGCGTAACCGTCCTTGAAACGATCATTGGCTTCTTACTCGGAACTCTCCTCGGTACCTTACTGGCTATTATGATTTGGTGGTCCCCATTTTTATCGCGCGTGCTAGAACCCTATTTAATTATCGCAAATAGCATGCCTAAAGTAGCATTGGGGCCTCTGTTCATTGTAGGTTTAGGTCCCGGAGTCATCTCCATAATTGCCACGACCCTCTCTGTTTCGATTATTATTACCGCCATCACGATCTATTCCGGCTTCCGTGAGGTTAATCCTAACTATCTGAAGGTCATGCAGACCTTTGGTGCAAGAAAAAGTCAGATGTTTGCCAAGGTGATATTTCCTGCCACAATGCCAACGATTATTTCATCCTTAAAGGTAAATGTCGGACTTTCTTGGATAGGTGTTGTTGTTGGAGAATTTCTAGTTGCTCAAAAAGGCTTAGGCTATCTCATTATTTATGGCTTTCAGGTATTTAATTTTTCCCTGGTCATGGTGTCTCTCTTCGTCATTGCTCTCGTCGCCGCTTTGATGTACCAAGGTGTCAGCTACCTAGAGAAGAGGCTTACCAGCCAGTTTAAATAGATAGCAATACCAAAAAGTTGCTCCTATTCGGGGCGGCTTTTTCCTTTCAGCCATCTTAAAAAATTACAATGCACACTTCTTATATTTACAAATCTATAAAAATAGATATAATAATCTCCATGGAACCTTCATTGATTTATAAAGCACTGACTAACGAGACTCGTCGACAAATCTTACTATGGTTAAAAAATCCAGGGGAATTCTTTGATGAAAGACCTTATTTACAACAAGGGCTGAGTTTTCAAATTGGTGTATGTGTGGGCGATATCCAAACAAAATCTGGTTTAGCCCAATCAGTCATTTCTAGTTACTTGTTAACCATGCAAAAAGCTGGGTTGTTGGAATCAGAACGAATCGGAAAATGGACGTATTATCGACGAAACGAAAAGACCATTCGGGAATTTGCCGAGTATGTCCAACAAGAACTATAAAAGGAAAGGAGGCTTTTCTTTTTTACCTTTAACATCTATATATATAGATATATAGTTTTTTGTATGTAAAATGACCGATACAAATAAGAATGGAGATTTATTTACATGAAAAAGCTTAACCCTCTTCTTATCATAATGCTAGCTTTAGGTGTATTTGGTATTATTACCACTGAAATGGGGATTGTAGGGGTTCTCCCTCAGATCACACAAAAATTTAACATAACAACTTCACAAGCTGGACTACTTGTAAGTATCTTTGCTTTAGTCGTTGCTATTACAGGTCCATTTCTGACATTGCTTGCTTCTGGCATCAATCGAAAAGGAATTCTGTTAACCGCAGTCCTTATGTTCATGATTTCAAATATGGTTTACGCTTATACAACTAGCTTCGAGATGATGCTAGCTTTCCGTATTCTGCCTGCTATTTTTCATCCCATCTTTTTTTCAGTGGCTCTCGTAACTGCTGCCAAACTTGTCCCTTTAGAAAAAAGCGGGCATGCGATTACAAAGGTTTTTGCTGGGATAACTGTCGGATTTGCCTTTGGTATACCTTTAACCTCTTTTCTCGCCGAGCAGTTCTCGTTAGAGGCCGCTTTTCTGTTTGGGGCTATTGTAAGCGCGATTGCTTTTGCAGGAATTTTATTTTGGCTCCCCTCCATGCCTGTTAAAGAAAAGATGTCTTATGGAAAGCAGATTAGCATATTACGTAAACCGGGACTATGGGTAAATATCGCCACAGTTATATGCATCTTTGCAGCTATGTTTACTGTATATAGCTATTTTGCTGAATATCTGGGGCAGGTAACACACATGAACGGCTCATGGATTAGTTTCATGTTGATGCTGTTTGGCCTCATTATGATTTTTGGCAATTTTTTATTCGGGTCTTCCTTACAAAAAAACATGATGAAGACAGTGATATCGTTTCCTCTTCTCTATATAGTAATTTACGTACTTGCTTACTATTTTGGTTCTTCTTTCATTCCAATGGCGGCTGTCGTATTCTTTTGGGGAATCATACATTCTGGAGGGCTAATCGTCAGCCAAACATGGCTCATGACTGAGGCAAAGGAATCTCCTGAATTTGGCAACAGTTTATTTGTCTCATTCTCCAATCTTGGAATTACGTTGGGAACTTCTATTGGTGGCTGGTTTATCTCTCAACTGGGCATACATCAGCTCATTTGGAGCGGAATTACATTTGCCTTGCTTGCTTTCTTCTTCATCATGATAAAAATAAAGATATTGAGTTCTGCTAAAGAGGAAATAGATGTGGCAAGCCCACCTCACCCAATGAAAAACTGATTTTTTGGTATACAAAAAACATTGTAACTATTGATATAATAAAAACTTCAACTCTAGTAAAAAAGGAGATACTACTATGATGGGTACAAAGGTAATGACGTTTGCTTTAGTTGGGGGAAGTATCGGCTTTTTCTTGGACGGTGTGATGGTTGGGGCACTTGTGGGAGTGTTGATGTACATATCTATTCAACTTGAGGAATACCTAAAGCAACGGAATTAAAAAACTTTGTTCATCGTACATCCTACCTGCCTAAAAATAAGCAACCGGGCACAACCGTGTTAATGGATGCCCGGCTGCTTGCCGGTATAGATTCTAGTAAGCTTCATAATACGATATAAGTAGCTTATAATGTTTTCGTAAAATCTACTAGGGACTGTGACATTTTATTAATCTCATCCATTGATGAGTTTACTTGCTCTGTCAAGGCCGCCTGTGTCTGTGTAAGAGTACTCATTTTTCCAATATGCAATAGAATGGTTTCAATGAGTTCCTTCATTTCATTCAAACTGCTTTCAATGTTTACAGTAGCATTTGCGCTATGTACAGCTAGCTTTCTTACCTCGTCTGCGACAATCCCAAAACCTCGCCCCTGCTCACCTGCACGTGCTGCTTCGATGGCTGCATTTAAGCCTAACAAATTCGTCTGCTCAGCAATTTCTTTAATAAAATTTGAAATATTTTTGGTTTCATCTGCACTGCCCTTCGCTTGATTGGCCGCTTCAGTTGATTGATCCTGCGCAACTGCAAGCTCCTGAGCTTGATTCGTTATTGAATTAACACCTTTCACCATATCGCTAATCGAGTCTGACAGATGCTTCATTTGAGAGGTCATTTCACGTACGACCTGCTCTTTGTTTTTCTCAAGGGTAATATCCCGTATGGTCCCAGCTACTCGCAATGGAATACCAGTGCGACTTCGAATCGTTTCACCGCTAGCATGATACCAACGATATTCACCATTTTTTAAGCGTAGTCGATAATCAATATCAAATGGAGTTTTCCCGCTATAATCATTCAAGTGATTAGCAAAGGCTTCTAATGTTCGTTTTTCATCCTCTGGGTGAAGTCTGCTGCTCCAGCTACTCATCACATTTGGGAAATCTGTTTCATCTTTAAATCCAAGAGCTCTTCGGAATTGAGGTGACCACCAAAATTCATTATTGGGATTAATGACATCGCCCTCAACAACGGTCATATCCCAAGGAGCTTCCACTAGAACACGATTGATAAGATCATACCGTTCTACCAAGGATTCTAATTCTTGTTCTTTCATTTTCTTATCGTGTATATCGAATAAGGCACCTGCGACCCGTAAAGGAACGCCATTAGCATCTCGAATCGTTGCCCCAGTAGCTCGGAACCAGCGATATTCACCGTTTTTTAATAATAAACGATACTCCACATCATAAGGAGTTTTTCCTGAGTGATCCAATAGATGCTTTTCAAAAGCTTCTAGAACCTGGTCATGATCATCTGGATGCAGTTTTGATGCCCAGCTGTGAAGCACGTTAGGAAAATCAGTTTCATCCCGATAGCCCAGCATTTTGCGGAATTCATTCGTCCAGGTAAACGTATTCTGAGGATTTACAGGATCACCTGCTATCACATTCATATCCCATAAGCCCACTTCAATGGCTTCCGTTACCAATTCAAGTCGAACGGCTACATTTTCTCTAAAGCTTTGCATCGTTCTTAAAATCTCATTCAGATTTTCAGCAAATTCCTTTGCTTCTGGGTTATCTGTAGACGGCTGAAACTCAGTGGAAAAGTCATTCATTTCAACCATTTTGCGTAATTTCCGGCTTTCCTCTACGAATGCAGTAAGCTCGTTAGCTTGTACTGACTTAAAAAACATAGATCATCTCCCCTTTTCCAGTTATATAGAATCCTCAGTACTCAAACCTAACCAAACCTGTCCACTCTATGAATCTTTTTCTACATGATTCATTTGGCTCATTATGGCGAACAAGGCGTAAAAAGCTCTTATGCTTTGGCAAGAGCTTTTTCTGATCATTTATAATTCATCTTCAGGTTAATCAATCAAATATTAGATTGATAACGTTACCCTTTCCACCATTGGATTGAAAGATAACAAGTTTGAAAAGGTACGCTTATTATACAAATTCCGTCAATATACGACAATGATCAAAATGCATCAAATCGTTTACTTTTGCATCTCTACCTGTAACGTTCACAAGTGCTAGGGCATAAAAAAATAACCCTGAATGAACGTCAGAGTCATTTTTTATTAGATGGGTATGTTTTCATGTATTTCTTTGAGGATATAACTCACTGGCTTCTTTCGGCTTAGTTTTCTATTATTTTAACATCCTTAGGTAAATCAAGAGTAAAGTCTTTTTCATGAAATTGTGGATGAAAATCAACCTTAGTTACGATATACTCGGAAATTTGTTTGTTATTTGCATTGGTAATGAACTTTAGCTTTAGACCGGTTTCCTTATCGATCCAGAGTTCGTTCGTAGTAATACTAGATTAGTTGTTTCTTACTGTCTCTTGTTTTTTAGTGATGTTAGATCACAAAAAAAGTCACCCACGTCCCTTGGATGACCCTTCCTAAGTAATGATGTTGTTTTGACGTAAGAAAGCTTTTAACCGGCACCAGCTATTGCAAAAGCTGTTTTTCACCTATTCTAATCATGTTCCTTGCAAATAAAATGACAATCGCAAATCCCGTAGCTCCTACTCCAAATGTCAAAACAAATTGTCCCCCTTGATACAAGAAGCTACCGATAATCGGCCCTGCCGCCATGCCGACATAACGAATAAAATTGTAGAAGCCAATCGCTGTTGCTCGCTCTGCTACAAAGAGCTCCGTTAGCAGCGTACTTTGGATTGGCATGGCATAACCGCCGCTAAAACCGTATAAAGATAAGCTAAACAAAAGCCATCCTACAGAAATATTTGCGGTCAGTGTAAAAATGACGACCGCTATCAGATGTAAAAAGCAAGTGAACACCAATCTTTGTTCAGTTCTTTCCTGCTGTTTCTTTTTCAATCTTCCACTTACAAAGCTCCCTGCCATCAAGCATAGGGACAATGGTAAAAAAGCTAGCCCTGTTTGCTGAGCAGATAACCCATATGTGTTCTGGAGCACATGTGGTAAAAACACCAATACACTGTAAAACAAATAAAACTGAGCAAAGCCAAGCAACAGGACTAGCCGCCCAATCGGGTGAACAAGTACTTTTCCATAAGCCTGTAGTTGAAATGTTCGTACGATTCCCTTTGTGGGCTTCGTTTCTGGTACAAAGACTAAGCTAGCGAGAAACATAACGAGACCCGTTACACCTAAAAAGGTGAAAATACCCGCAAATCCACTCTGTCCTCCAATAAACCCGCCCAATAATGGCCCGATGACCGATGCTAGGGATAGAAGCATCTGATAGCTGCTCATAGCTTGAGCTCTATGCGAACCTTCAAATATATCCCCAATGACCGTAGCTGCTATCACTGGAATTGCGGCTACTCCGATTCCTTGTAATACACGATAGAATAAAAATCCAAAAATGCTTTCGGCAAAGGCGCATCCCACAGAAGCTATCACATAGAGAAGCAGACTAGGAAGCAACACAGCCCTGCGTCCGATACTATCAATAAGGGGGCCATACACGATTTGCATGACAGCTAGAGCGATAGTGAACACAGAAATGCTTAGATTGATTAAGTACGGTGATGTATGTAATTGCTCCTGCATTTGCTGTAAGATCGGCGTGTAGATGTTTTGAGACAGCGATCCTACTAACGCGCTGATGGCTAATGTATACAAAATCACTTTTGTCTTCATTCTCTCTTTCCTCCTAACCAATTCACAATTTCCTATTCTGTCTGCTTGTTTTTATGTTCAGCAATGGCATCGCTGAGCAAACGATCAATAAAAGCAAGTTCAGAGCTGGAGTATTTTTGTAAAAACCTCTCGATTCGCCTCTCTGCCTGTTCATGTAGCTCCTCATGTAAACGAAAAATTTCATCACCCATCGGTGTTAACTGAAAATGTACCTCTTTTTGATTATCAGCTCTTTGTTTTTTTACTAGATAACCTCTTTGCAAAAGCTTCGTACTAATCTTAGAAATCGCTCCACGAGTCATATCCATCTCTTGTGAAATAGCTGTTACATTTACTTGACCCTGTTTTCCTATACAAGCGATTACATGCAGTTCAGATAAAGTCAGCTCTCCTGTCAACCTGTCTAAATCTCGAATCGAGTTCAATAAGCCAGTACGTCTTTGCTTCAGGTTTTCTTCATGTTGATGCAGTAGCTTTTGCAGCTTCCCGACAATTTGTTGTGTAATCATGTATCCACTTCTCCTTTCTTTTTTGTTTCCCAGGAAACAAATTAAGTATATCCTGCCCTATTTCAAATCACAAGCTTATGCAAATCTACTTATAACTTTTACCTTCCCTTTACAAATTACAAAAAAACATTCCATCGCCACACGCTGGTGGTACATGGAATGTTGAGATTGCTATCGCTATCGTCTGGCCTCTTATTTCGCCCCTACTTGAATACTCGATACCCATTGATCTAATGCTCGGCGTTCTTTAGCTTTCGGTACCTGCTGTGGATAGCCTAAATGAAGAGAACCTACAATTTTTTGGTTGGAACGAAAACCGATTTCCTTTGTAAATTCTGCGTCAAAAATATAAGGATTGGTCCGCCATACAGCCCCAATGTTCTGCTCCCAGCATAGCAATTGGATGTTTTGAATAAAGGCACACGTAGCCCCAACTGCTTCAAAATTCTTTTTCTCATGATCAAATACATCTGTTGCTATCAGCATGGAAATCGGTGTACCTTCAAAGTATTCTCGATATGACTCTCTCACCTTTTCCTTTTTCTCATCCGTATGAGATTCAAAAATCCCAATTCGTTCGTAGCTATTAAAGACACATTGGAAAAAAAACTTTTTTTCTTGCTCAGTGGAAGCAATTTTGACTGCCCAAGGCTCTACTTCGCTATGAAAAGGAGCATATGCTGCCTGCTCTAAAATTTTATAGATCGTCTCCAGCGGAATGGGAGTGTTTTCGGTTTGGCGTACAGTTCTTCTGGACGTAATGAGTGTTGCCAACGTCTGCATTGCTTCTGTCATGAGTATGTTCCTCCTCGATAGTTTATTGATCTGGATCTGATGGTATTGTGCCGTTTTATATCTGTATACGTTGTAACAGGTAGCCTTTTCGTTAGCATTTATGTCTACATTCGTAGATTCATTTCACGAAAGATATGCCCATCATTAAAAATGATAATCATTATCAAATATTTAC
Organism: Brevibacillus sp. 7WMA2; assembly: GCF_010748895.1. NCBI lineage: Bacteria > Bacillati > Bacillota > Bacilli > Caryophanales > Paenibacillaceae > Brevibacillus > Brevibacillus sp. 7WMA2. The sequence continues at coordinate 109,488 of NZ_CP048799.1, read as the reverse complement.
TTGCATTTTATCACCTTTTTGTTCTGGTTACTAGAGGATATCGTCAACAAACTGTTTATCCTTCAAACACCGTTACAAACAAAAAACAAGACCCCATCTTCCGAAAAGGAAAATAGCGCCTTGTCTCTTTTTTATACGTGTCTTTTGCTAATTACCAAATTTTCCACCAAGACTTCTTCGTTTCTCCATTGGTGGCTACTGGATTTTTCTCTTCGGCTTGGTGTGCTTCCAGAAGTTCCTGTGGCAATTTGTCCACATATTCTTGTACCGCTGGCTTAAATTCTTCACGCGTATGTTCTACTAATTCTTTTAAGACATCAATCGCTTTTTTTGTCTCATCTGTTTGTAACAGCGCATTGATATAGTTAAAACCTGCATATGGACGTTCAAAGCTTGGTTTCCAATATTGCTCGCTAATCTGGATAAGCTGATAAACGTACCCTGCCTGTCCAAGTTCCCCTGTCACGTTCATGACAATTTCTTCATGACCGTTTACTTTCTCTAGCGTTTCTTTAAACATATTCATAGCCGTCAACAGGTCGCCTTCCTTTAAAGCAACTAGGGCTAACACATAATGCGGACGCCATGCACCTTCGCGATTACCAAGCTCGGTTAAATATTGATATAGCTCCTCTTTCTTACCTGCTTCCATAAAGGAGGTAGTCAGCCATTCTAATGCATTGTCCTGATTTGGATCAATAAGCAATGACTTTTGCAACAGTAATCCTGCCGTATGCTCCTCGCCTCCATGAGCATACAGGCGAGCGAGATTAAGATGAGCGGTAGCTGATTCTGGGTATTGATCAATCGTTTCGTGCAATAGCTTCTGAGCCTGTGGAAATTCCCCTATTTGCATATGTACAATGGAACGGAATATCATTGCTGGTTCAATTGGTCCGTATAATTCCAATAAGCGATCCGCTGCTTTAGAAGCCTGCTCAGGAAATTCCTGACGCACCAGCTCCATCGCGAACTCTCGTAATTTTTCATTCTCATTCCAGTAAAGCTCCATATACTTCGGAATTATTGTATTTTGAAAATCCTCACGGGATAACTGCATACTCTGTCCATCTTCATTTTGAAATTCGATAAAATCTGACATGGCTAAAAGGCCTCTCTTTCCATGGCGATATGAGCTTCGTCACCTAGTTTTTAAAAAATCGATCTCTTCTCTAACAGATTTCTTGTTATCACCCTGCAATTCCTGCAATGAAGGCAGAGAAAATACAAAATGATCTCCCCAAGCCGCCTTTTCATTAGGCCCTACAGGGAAATCATTCTGATCGTTACCTATATCCAAGCTTTCATATTTACCTTACGAATAAATTCCTCAGGTGATTCCTTTGTCGCACCTTGTTCAGGGTCTTCGTCAGCAAGACCTACCACTTTTCGAAACAAAGCTTCATTTTTGGTAGCCAAGGCAAAGTCAAGCAAAGCTTCTTGCTGCGCTCGCTCAGCTGCTTCCGCCCAAATGGTCTCTTCTAAAGCAATATCTTTATCCGTTACAGGAAAATGCCGATCATATTTTGGGACACGAATCAACCAGTCAAAAGCCGAATCCGGGTTGCGATCGCGGCCAATAAGATAGGCATGTTCTCCGATTGGCAACGATTGTTCAAAGGAATCTGCTGTGATAATTACCCGTTGTCCAAGTGTAAACATAGACACGAGCCCCCTTTTCCAACAGCTATTGTACTATCTATCTTACTCATTTCGTGTAGAATTGGAAAGAGAAAATCCTTGATTAGGCAATTCAGTATAGGTAATTGGTGTGAGTTTGGCTAGCTTCGGCCTATTCCTCCTCTTAAAAAAACGGAATATTTGTTGTACAATGAAAATATTAGATCGATAGTTAAATTACGGATAGTAAGAAGCATAACGATAACGAGGTGTAGCTTGTGAACGGATTGTTTTCCTGGTTTATTGTCGGTTGGACTATTGTGCTAGTTGGTCTGTTTGCCATTGGTGGCTATTTTATGTTCCGAAAATTTCTAAAATCAATGCCTAAGCAGGATGGTAAATCGGAATTAGATTGGCAAGATCACTTTATTGATCAGACTAGTCATATGTGGGATGACGATAGCCTTCAGCTATTAAACGAACTGGTTAGCCCTGTGCCTGAGTTGTTCCGTCCCGTTGCGAGACGTACCATTGCTGCTAAAATTGGACAGTTGGCACTAGATGAAAAAGCTGAGCATATGACAACAGAGCTAATCATTCGCGGATATATCATCGCAACGCCAAAACGTGATCATAAATTTTTGATTGCCCATTTAAAAGAAAAAGAAATTGACTTTACACCTTTTCAAAAATATTTACAAGCCTGAAACTTCCCTGCTCCTATTTCGTATATATTACTAACCGACTTAAAGGGGAGACCAAGATGAAATTTTTACTCATTTTAGCGATGTTAGCTTTGATTCCAATTGTATTGATTGCCGTAGTGGCACTTGTTATAGCAGGGAAAGCTAGTCGGTTTATCCAAGGACTGAAAAATGGCAATAGCCCTCATGTTTTTTCCAGTACTGTGTCGCATAAAAACGGGCCTTTTCAGAACAAGCCTCGCGAACATTCCATTTCAGATGATGACGATGTCGTCTTCCTTGGTAAACGTCAATAACAGAATGAACACCGATATAGATAACAAATTAAAACCCTTCTGCTTATCCCGTCTTAAAAATGGCTGGGGATCAGAAGGGTTTTCGTATGGAATTTTAATAGCGTATGTTATATGAAAAATCAATTCTTTACAAGAACGTTATTTAAAATCTTCTAACACCTGCTCCAACTGTCTCTCCGCAAGAGATTCCAGCCGCACATCATACTCTGCAAAAATATGCTTACGAGATAGCTCATGCGGTGTAATCATACAGTACATTCCAGCCGCTTTGGCAGCTTTCGCTCCAGTGACTGAATCCTCCACGGCAATTGCTTCATACGGTCTTACTCCTAGGCACTCAAGCGTTTTTGTGTAAAGCTCTGGGTCAGGTTTGACTTGCAGTACATCATCCTTGGTTAAGACACAAGAAAAATAATCCCGTATACCATATTTCTTTAGATGAGGGTCTACCCAAGAACGGGGAGAGCTAGAGGCAAGACCAATTTTTAACCCTAGATTACGCGCTGCTTCTAAATAATCCCGTACACCTGGGCGCAAATCTGTTGTCTGCAACAATTCTCTGTGACGATTCAACCATTTATCTTCTGTTGCAACTCGGTCAATCGGAGTTTGAATCAGCTCTTCTAAATGAGAAAAAGGGTCAAATACAAGCTCACTCCCCACCCCTTGTGACCATAGATCAACAGGAAGTATTACACCATAAGAATCATAGATTTCCTTAAATGATTGATATAATGTCCATTCCGTATCTAAGATGGTTCCGTCAAAATCAAACACTAGCGCTTTTATCATGGTATCCTCCTACCTGTTAATCTATCTAACCTATGAATATTGACAATCTCTAATAAAACAAAAATGTTTTCTTGCTCTAAATCATATGTATTTCATGAAAACGGAAAGGTATGCCCCTCTATCCTCAATGTATCATTCTTTTCAAAGACGAAACAACTTTTAATCTGCTATAGTAGAAAAAAGGCAATAATTTCGATCTTGTTTGGAAGGAAGGGATGAAATGTTACAGAGTAAGCTGCAAGATCCCATGGTGCAAGCTGATTGGCTTTATGAACACCTGAATGATCCTTCAATTGTAATACTAGACTGCCGTTTTATACTTGGACAACCAGATCTAGGGCGTGCAGAATACGATGCAGGGCATATTCCAGGGGCCGTCTACATCAGCTTGGAGTCAGACCTATCCGGCCAAAAAACAGAGCAGGGACATGGTGGACGCCATCCATTGCCGAACATTGCCGCTATGGAAGCTTTATTTTCCCGAATTGGTATTGACCAACATACAACCGTTGTCGCCTATGACGGGGATGATTTGGCAATGGCAGCACGCTTGTGGTGGATGTTACGCTACGTTGGACATGAGCGGGTATATGTACTTGATGGTGGTTATGCCGCATGGAACAGAGCTACTTATCCGACTAGTACAGAAATCCTGCATAGAAAGCCACGTTCCTTCACAGCTAATGTCCAATCAGATATGCTTCTTACCAAGAATGAAGTGGTCCAGCGGGAGTCTTCTACACCTCTTCTGGATTCTCGTGCCCCGGAGCGCTATCGTGGGGAAATGGAACCATTGGACCCTAAGGCGGGACACATTCCTGGAGCCAAGTGTTTCTTTTACAAATATACCCTGCAAGCAGACGGTACATTACAAACGAAGGAACAACTGCAAAATCATTTCGATGAGTTATTACAGCAAGAACAAATTATCGTGTACTGTGGATCGGGTGTAACAGCATGCGTTAATCTTCTAGCGCTTATGAGAGCCGGTCGACCCGATGCCAAGCTGTACGGAGGAAGCTGGAGCGATTGGTCCTCCTATCCAGATAGCCCTGTGGCGACAGGTGATGAGTAATGAAAAGAAAGACCATCTAGTACGTTTAGATGGTCTTTTTCTAGTGATTTGCTAACATTTGGATTGTGCTTTATATGGAATTATTGACTACGAAAAATACTGATCTGACACCGCTTATTTTTACGTATCTATACCATGTAGCGCTTCTAACGCTGCCTCTTCTGTTCGTTTGAAAAACACCTGTTTTCCTTTGTTGCATTCGTACATAAAGTCTTTCAAACTCTTGCTGTTATAGGAGTCAAATTCGCCAACCAGTGCAAGCTTCATTTTATAATTTGTATACTTTTGTAGAATTTCACCTGCAAGACCTGTTTTTAAATCAAAGAACTCCTCAGTCAGGTGTTCTTTTCTCAAAAGCATTTTCTCGCATCCATTATATCCTACGTTTGCTATTAAATCCAAAGCATCGTTTACATTCTGAATGATGATGCTGTCGCTTGATATCATGGCAACCTTTGAATTGCCTTTTTCATCCACCTTAATTTCCATATTGCACCTCTCTTCTATTCTCTCTCTTCTTGTTGTAACAATATACCACAATCCAGATGTGTAGAACTGGAATTTTACAATAAATTCTAAAGTAATAGATAATACTATTATCTTAATATTGCCCCTTCTAAACAGAAAGGAAAAGCCCCATTCAACGGGGCTTTTCCATCTTTATTTGTTCTATTAACGCTGATAGCCTGGGAATGCCCAGATTCCTGAAGTGCGTAATAAATCACGGTAAATCCCTAGCTTTTCATCCTTGGTTACTTGCTTTGCTTTTTCAGCAGATGCGTAATCCATATATACCATGTTCGTAAAGGTACGTTTATTTTCTTTTCCCATTAGGCGCGCATAGTGATCACTAGATGCTTGGAAGCCAGATAGAGCTCGACGCATATGTGTTGCATTTGTTACTAAGGTTGCATCAGTAATCTCCATGGTCTCTAAAATAGCCGTTGTGCATAATGCGTTTTCAACTGTATCAGATGCACTTTTTTCTAATACAATTCGATTCTGATCTACTCCTTTTTCCAACAACCATTTGCTCATCGCTTCTGCTTCTGTAATACCATTTTTTGGCGAGCCACCTGTAACGATAATTTTGGAATGAGGATATTTTTTTGCAATAGCGAATCCAGCTTGCAAACGTTCAATTAATGGTTGTTTCATAGAGCCATTATCTTCAAGTGCAAAGCCCAAAATAATAATCGCATGATTTTTTTGAGGCAGATTTTGAGGCACTGTGGTATTCAGTTCCGTTTTTAAATATCCATCTGCCGCTTGTAGCTTCGCTTGAAAAGCTGCTGCTCGCTGTGGATCAATCTTTTGTAATGCAGCCATGGATTTTTGATAGGTAGCCTCGTCGCCATTTACCTTCGAATAAACACCATACAAGAGATTTGCCTCAAAATGATTAGGCTGGAAATTAACAATTTGCTTGTAGATGCCCACAGCCTCTTCTACTTTCTTCTGAAAAACCAAGGTTGAGGCCAAATAGAATTTTAACTCCATGTTAAACGGGTCTAAGGAGCTTGCTTCTTTAAGATTTTTTTCCATTAATGCAAATTTATCTTTTTGAGAGCTATTGCGAAACAGGTCAATTGTGGAATCAACCAGATGCTGGATTCGTTGTGCTGTTGTTTCGTTTTTCACAACAGGAGTTGTTTCTCCTTGAGCAAATGCGCTAGTCAAAGGAGAGACAGAGAGTGCCAGCGCTAATGAAAGGATCAGTTTGTTTTTGTGTCTTATCATGGTAGTTCCTCCTAATAGTTCTTGGCGATGTACGTTACCTATTGAGTCAAATAGGTACAGCTAGGTTATGTAAGCGCATTAAAAATTAACGAATAAAATAAAAAAGGCATAAGGCAAAAAAACGGAAGAATTGCTCCGTTCATTTGGCTTATGCCTAGTCTAACTAGTAACACGCCGTATAAATGGTATCGCTTACAAAAAACATGATACCACAGTCTACTTATACAAACAATTATAGATAACGATTATTTTTTATCAAAAGGTAAGAAAATGACTAACTTACTATAAATGTCAGGCATAAAATAAACGTTGGAACAGTAGAAGAAAGAATGGGTAAAATCCCCCGCCAACGAATGATGATTTTCCAACTACGCCGTAGTTTGTAAAAGAAAATTATTATCAGAATATTATGGGAGGATGTAGATATGGTGAAAGTAATTTCAATTTTTCCTCAGCTATTGTATCATTTTTACATATAAGAGCGCTCTTACCTGATAAATGATGAAAGGAACATGAAAATGGACATCAATCAAACATATTACCAGCGTGTAATTTTGACCAATCTGATTGACAAGGTTTCATTTCTAGCAAATAACGTAGCTGGCATGGCGGTAAAGAATGCAGAAAATTACGTCAAAGTAGATTGTGGTCTTCCCGCAGATACGTTTAATATCATTGTATTACAGAATAATCGACTAAACCAATCGGAAGAAAAAGAATTAAAAAAAGATATACGCCACTTTCAAACTAAAAAGTTCCCCATGGCCTTTTGGTACTGGGAGGATGGCCAAGATTTGAGTCCTATACTGGAGGGTACTGGATTAGCAGAAGCCGAAATGAATGTGGCCATGCTCGCAAATGTAGACCAATTAGAGCCTGTTGTGTTGGCTCCCGAAGGCTTTGTCATAAGGCAAGTATCAACTGCTGAAGATATCAGAGTATTTGGCGAAGTACTTGCCTCTCTGTTTCATACGTCACAGGAATCATCCTCGGTACGCTCTTATTATGAACAGCTCTCCTCCTATCCACAATTATTTAGTGAAAAAATGAAGCTCTATCTTGGTGCATACAAAGAGGAGATTGTATCAATTGGGTCCCTGGTTTTCACCAAAGAGAGTGTTGGTATCTACGATATTGCTACAAGATCAGAATACAGGGGAAGAGGCTTGGGATCGGCAATGTTTAATTTTCTTGTCATGGAGGTCCAAAAACAAAAAATTCCTCTCTGTGTTCTCCAAGCCTCTCCTGATGGAATCAATATCTATAAAAGATCAGGATTTCAATCCGTCGGTCAGATAAAGGTTTTTGAAAATCGGCATTTAGTTGAGGAATAAACCTATATTGTTCCTCTCTCAAATCCCTTCCTGTAATTCATTTTTAGACTTTACACACGAAAAGCCCATGATTTCTCTTCAGCGGTGGAAACCATGGGCTTTTTCGATAAATGTTAATCAGTTACAAAATAGGCTAACGTGGACTACTTGCTCTTACTTGACCATCTTTTGATCAGTTCCTCCGCTGTCAGGACGGTTTCAGCTTCCCCTAACTTTTCACCTAGTTGAGTCACATAGGGCGTGTCCAATCCTGCGCGTTGCAAAAGCTCCCGATTGGAAAAGACATCGCGAGTGTCAGCGTCAACGAGTACCTGCCCCTGGTTCAAAACAATGGTTCGCTCAAAATGGGCAGCCACAAAATCCATATCATGCAAAATAGCCAGCACTAGTTTGCCTTCCTGGTTCAACTGCCTAATAATTTCAGCAATCCGCCGTTTTCCAGCATCGTCCTGTGCTATTGTTGGCTCGTCTAAAATGACAACCTCCGTATTCATAGCAACCACAGATGCGATGGTAATTAGTTTTTTCTCCGATAGTCCCAGATCATGTGGATTCTCAGCATGACGATCCCACAAGCCTACTAGCTGCAATGCTTCCTTGGCACGCTGCTTTGCCGTTTGCACGTCTACCTTAAGCTGTAGGGGGCCAAACATCACTTCGTCTACTACCGTTCTTTTAAAAATCTGATCATGTGGATTTTGAAAGACGAGTCCAATTGAACCAGCAAGCTGAGCTACCGTTGCTGTTTTTGTATCAACCTCTCCAATGAGAATGTCACCCGCTGTTGGCTGCAATAAACCTTTTAACAGCTTGACGAACGTTGTTTTCCCCGCACCATTTTGACCAATAATAGCTGTTGTGCGTTGGTCAAAGGCAAGCGATATTCCTTTTAGTACTTCTTGGCCATTTTGATAACCAAACCGAACATCCATTAGTTTAATCATACTGGTCACCCTCATTAGACTGCGATCTTTGTTGCCCATGGTGCTCGATAGGCTTTATTGTTGTTTTCAAGGAATCTGATATTTGTTGTCCTTCAGCCGTCCCTTGCCTATTTGGTTGCTGATATGCCTCATACGAACGCTGTGCTTCCCCTAATGTAACAGGATATGTATTTGCACCAGGTACCTTTAGCCCTAATTCACGACATACTCTGGTATAGACAGGTGGTTGAATATCGTACTGAGCCAAATCATCGCGTGAAAACAGGCGGGGCGGTGTATCCACATCAATCAATTTTCCCTGATGAAATAAAGCAATACGGTCAGCGTATTCGGCCAGCTTTTCCATTTTGTGTTCAGCCAATATGACAGTCATGCCTTCCTGACTCAAACTATGAATAGCACGAAAAACCTCCTCGGAGCCTTTGGGATCTAGCTGAGACGTAGGTTCATCCAGCACGATCACCTGAGGACGCATAGCAATAACACTAGCAATTGCCATGCGTTGCATCTGACCGCCTGACAAGTCAAATGGGGCTCGGTCCTTGCATTCCTCGATATCTAACAAATGGAGGACTTGATCAATTCTCTCCATCATCTGTTGACGAGGCACACCCAATTGTTCCAAGCCAAACGCAATTTCTTCATACACCGTTAGCTTAGCACCTGTCACCTGTGTAAAAGGATTCTGAAAGACAATGCCCACCTTGCGTATGGTTTCGTCAATTCCTGCTTTGCCCACATCCGTGCCATCAATCATCACACTGCCCCCGTAGGCTCCTTTATAAAAATGAGGGACTAGGCCGGTTAATGCTTGGCAAAATGTTGATTTACCCGCTCGATTTTGTCCAATCACACCAAGGAACTCACCACGTTGCACTGTCATGCTCACACCATCTAACGCCAATTGTTCGCTCATCGGGTACCGATATTTTAGCTGTTTAATCTCAATGTGACTCATCCGATAACCCTCCAAACAATCGCAATCACTATGCTTACTCCCATGAGTGCTCGTAACATTTTTCCATGTGCATATTGTGTTTCTTCCTGCAAGAACGTCTTAGGACCGGCCACATTAAATCCGCGAACCTGTATGGCTAGGCTTCGTTCCTTCGTATCAATGAGCGAGCTTAATACAACCGGACCGATTAGTGGAACAAATGCTTTCATTCTGGTCAGCAGGCCTCCTTGTGTCTCCATTCCTCGCGATCGCTGCGCATCTGTAATCGTTTCCATTGTTGCCATCATTTGTGGGATAATTTGAAATACAGAGCTTAATACATATCCGAAGCGAGGCGACAACCCTTTTCGGACAAGCGAGTCAATTAAATCAGACGGTTTCGTCGTCAGGACAAGAATGAGAAAGGCTCCTACAATATTTAAGGCGCGAAAACAAATTCCCAACGCATATAGTAGTCCTTCCTGATAAAACGCCCAAGAGCCAATATGAAATAGTACTGTTTGGTTTTCCACATGAAAAAAACCTTGGATCAGCACAATGGTTATCAGCACAAATCCAACAAAGCTAATGACTGCCAAAGCACGTTTGAACACTTTGCCAATCCATAAAATAAAGAAGCTCACCAGCATCCCAAACAAGGCAGTGTACAGAGTCGGTAAAATAATAGGTACCAATATAGCAAAAACAATATAGAACAGCTTGGTAATCGGATCAATCTGGTGTATGACCGTATCCTTTTGAACATATAAACTTAATGTTTTCATGGTTTCTACACCTCTTATCTACCAACTTAATCCAGTGACTCAATATCTGACTTGTTTTTGTACATATGAATAAGGCTCTTTGGCAATACGCGATATATACCATAAGCAACCAAAACCGTTAAAAGTTTATCCGGAACGTCCACCACTAGTTCATCTAAGAAAGAAGCAAGCCAGATGGATTGTGTCTTGTTCATTACAGATGCAAACACAATATCGCCCCATAAATTCCCTGTCTGTCCTCCCCAAAACCATACATTTAGCGGTGTAGAAATAAGTACAGCGGTGACCCCGACAGTTAATCCAACAACCGCCGCCTTACCCCAACTGTTTATCCAGCCCTTAAAAGCCATTACCCCTGCAACCAAGCCCATGCACAAACTCGTTATAGCATATACAAACGAAATCGGGTCCACTGTTAAACCATAAATAATGTTGTTAATAAGTCCAGACAATCCCCCGATAATAGGACCCGCAAGCAAACTAGCCAGCACTGTTCCAATAGCATCCAGCCATAGAGGTAATTTTAAGAGTCCAGCAAACAGCTTACCGATGTAATTTACACCAACTGCTACTGGAATAAGTACGAGAGCAGTAGTTGATAATGACCACATGCTGCGTTTTGTAGACATGTACATTCCTCCTTAACAAAATTAGTTTTAGTATGGAGGCTAAAAGCCATACTAGCAATAGTTTCGTAACAATTTGCACAAGAAGTTTTTAATTTGTCCTCGTTCTCTAATAGATTTACCATGTACTGACAATTCACTCCTCAAAAAATGAAAATTCTCCCCGTCATGGCGCCATATTAGCGCCGCACCGGAGAGACTGCTTGCCACTTTTTATCCTGAAACAGGATGCAACACACACTAGCCGTCATCAGCACGAGAAATCCAGTAAAAAATGAGCGACTGATATTATCAAATATTCCCGCCACTATCGGACTTAATATAGCTCCAGCAGACATAATAGCAGAGTAAAAACTAAATGCGGTTCCGTAGAGCTGACGTGGAGCATAAGAGGTTAAAATGGTTGTCATTGCCGGAAATAACAGACCAAAGGCTCCCCCCACTATAAACATCATCCAGTAAATCGAGACATTCCAATTCATTGCTGTCGCATAAAACATGGCACTCAACATAGATAGGCCAATTAAGCAGCGAACCACAGGCGATTTACGTTGAATCTGCGCTATGCTCAATGTAAGCAATGAGCCTATTCCCATCATGCTAAAAACCATTCCAGTGACAGTAGGATCTAAATGCTGACGTGCAATTAATAGCGGTACTTCATACATCATAGTCCCTTGCGCATACATGATAGCAAAGGCAGAAAAGAAAGCGGGATACATCCCGACGCTTCCGAATATCACCTGTAGCGTTGCTTTTACCGTTTTCTTTTGACTCAGGCTGTTTTGGTGGTCCTGCTTTTGTTCCTGCACCTCCTCCTTGAATACATATTCCTCAGGATTCACCCTCCTTGCATCACCACTATGCTTGGGTAAAAAAAGCAATGCAATCAGCCCTGTGATGAGCATTACCCACCCCAGAATGACAAAGGAGTTAGCAAATCCAAACCTTCCTGCGAGAAATCCCCCGACCGCTGGTGACAAAATAGAGGCAAAGGTCAGAATAATCCCCTTTTGCACAAATATTTTATTTTGCTCATCGACCGTATCCGCAGATGAGGCGAGTACTGCAAAGCAAGCTGGAGAAACAAAAGCCATAACATACCCATAGGTCAAACGAATACCGAGCAATTGCGTAGAGCTATCAATAATCCCATGCAGCATTAATAGAATTCCTGAGATCATCAAGCCTGCGCTAATAAATCCTTTTTTGCTATAACGATCAATGATAGGTCCTGCTGTCAAATTGCCAATCAGGTTGGTGAAGGAATACGCGCTTAACAAAAGTCCAATTAGCAACGCAGGCGCTCCTAATTCTTCAATAAAGGGTGACAAGAGGGGCATTTGTGCATGCATGTCGAACGAGGCCAAAAACAAAATGACAAACAGCAACCAAAGGGCATACTTTCTCCGCAAAACAATTTCCACTCCTTCCTTTGCTACTGCTCTTTTCACTATATGAGAGTGGCTGTCCGCTTCATGAATGAAAAAACCTTTTTATACAAAGAAAGACGCAAAAGATGTCTTTGCATCCCTTGCGTCTTCTAGCAGTTGCTTTTGTATGTTAGTCCGTTACACGTTGTAATCCTAGTGAACTCTCATGGAAAGTAAGCTTCGGATATTTTTCCTGTGCCATGCGCAATTGGTATTCACTATCAAATAGCATGACTAGACGACCATAACGATCTGTAACAGATTGGCTACGTGATTTAACCGCATCCATCGTCTCTTTATCTCCTTCGATCCAGCGAGCAATCTGATAGGACATGCGTTGTAATTCAATATCAACGCCGTACTCTGCCTTCAAGCGATACTCCAGTACTTCAAATTGCAAGACACCAACCACTCCAAGAATGAGTTCATCCCATGGATGGGTCTTAAACAATTGCACAGTACCTTCTTCTGTCAGTTGCATGACGCCTTTTTGAAATTGCTTGTGCTTCATCGCGTCTTTAACGGTCACCTTAGCAAAGAATTCTGGAGAGAAATGAGGCATTTCCTCATATTCAAATGCAGGACCAACACAGAGTGTATCTCCAATTTGAAAAATTCCTGGGTCAAATAACCCAATCACGTCACCAGCAAATGATTCATCAACGATTTCGCGATCCTGCGCCATAAATTGCATGGGTTGAGCCAATTTAATATCCTTGCCTAACCGCACGTGACGAACACTCATTCCTCTTTGGAACTTACCTGAGCAAATTCGCATAAATGCTACACGGTCCCGATGTGCTGGGTTCATGTTCGCCTGAATTTTAAAGATAAAACCAGAGAATTTACCACTTAATGGATCAATCTCACCGATCGTACTTTTCTTTGGTGAAGGTGATGGCGCCATCTGCAAGAAATTTTCTAGGAAAGTTTGCACGCCGAAGTTATTGATCGCCGAACCGAAAAATACCGGGGTTAGCTCCCCTTTAGCAATCAGCGACTCATCGTATTCATCTCCAGCGATATCTAACAATGAAACCTCTTCCTGAAGCTGATCGTACAAAACCTCGCCTACGCTGCTCTTAATTTTAGGATCATCAGGTCCACTTACCTCAACAGAGGATATCTCCTGGTGATCGCTACCATCCTGATACAGCTCAACGCGATTTTTCATTCGGTCGTATACACCGCAAAGATCGCTCCCCATACCGATTGGCCAGTTCATTGGATAAGAGCGGATTCCCAAAACATTCTCTAGTTCTTCTAAAAGAGAGAACGGGTCCTTTCCGTGACGATCCAATTTGTTGATAAAGGTAAAAATAGGAATCCCACGCATCCGACAAACCTTAAACAGCTTAATGGTCTGCGCCTCTACCCCTTTTGCTACGTCAATGATCATGACCGCGGCATCAGCAGCAGTCAATGTACGGTACGTATCTTCACTAAAGTCTTCATGACCAGGTGTATCCAAAATGTTAATATGGTGTCCTTTATATTCAAAGTCCATCGCAGAGGAGGTTACTGAGATACCACGTTTTTTCTCAATCTCCATCCAGTCGGAAGTAGCATGCTTCGAATTTTTACGCCCTTTCACCACACCGGCTTCTCGAATAGCGCCTCCATAATACAATAATTTTTCAGTCATTGTCGTTTTCCCGGCATCCGGGTGGGAAATGATAGCGAATGTACGCCGTCTCGTAATTTCATTCTCCCAATTCGCTTGTGATTGAGTCATTTATTCATTCTCCTATAGCAATCAAATTCTTCCTTACGCTTCTCTACCAGTACGATTATACAAACAAACTCGCCACGATAAAAGAGAAAAGTCTACAATCAACACGAATCTCTTCAACCACGTCCTATCTTTCCTGAAACTTTATCCAACATGATCCGTCATTCATGTAAAAGGTTTCTATATTTTCACAACAAAGGGGGTGTGCATCATCGGTCGTATAAAAATGATGATCGGACTTGTTTTGATAGCTGCTTTAATGAGCATTGGACTGATATCTGCATATCTTGACTCCAAACAATCAGCCAAACTAGAAGCACACTTGCTATCACTACCTGTTATTTTGAAGAATAACATAGGATTGCTTTACATGTAGCTGATCACTAACAAGTGCGTCTGCTTCCAAGGTGCCTTTTACCATTTGGAGTCCATCTTTTGTCAGATCAAAGCTGTTCTATACCAGCATACCATGAGTAAGAAGAAATGAAACTGGCGTAATGACGGTTATGAACTATTCATTGCGGCTGACACTGTCTTTACTGGTAAGCCGATCGCTTTAGACAAGGTTATGTAATGAAAGAAGATTTGGTTTTAAATGAAATCACAGTAAAACCTGAGTTTATCAATGGGATTACTGACAAAGACCAAAAGCTCTCAGTCGGTTCTCTACCACCTAAAGCTATCAGTTACAAAGTTGTTCCAAACCACGCTGAAATCTATTTAGCGGCAGAGATAAAGAATGGGGAAATGATAACAGGACTCAGTGGGTGGATGCCAAAACAAAAGTATGTCGTTGCTGGCTCCTTAGAAGAGATCGCACAAGCTAAAGATAGCCATAATAGTGAGATGAACTGGACTATCATCATGGCGCCTATCCTTGCTATTTTCTTTATTGGCTATATCATCATCCGTTATTCAAAATGTAGAGCGAACAAATAAATTACTGCTTTTCTTTTGCTGAAGATAGATGTACTTAGAGCAAAAATCCGCTATAATAATGAGACAGTTAGCGTGTGTAGCGAAGATATCGTAGGCGCGCAATATATACATAATTTTCAAACAAAAATTTTTTATCAGAAAATTTTCTTTAGGAGGCGTTCTGTCTATGAGTACGATTAATCAATTAGCTGCCGATTTTATTACTTTCTCTAAAAAAATTCAGGCGTACAACAATGCAACTGCCGTCTTATACTGGGACCTTCGCACAAAAGCACCGAAAAAAGGAATGGATGCTCGCTCTGAAGTGATTTCGACCTTATCCACTGAAGCATTCAAGCTTTCCACATCCGATCAAATGGAGGATTTCCTACAACGTCTAACTGAGGAGCAAGCCTACAAGCAATTAGATTCGGTCACTCAAAAATTAGTGGAAGAATCCAAAAAGGATTTTGACTTAAACAAAAAGATTCCTACCGACCGTTATCAGGAATATGTGCTTGTTACAAGCCAAGCTGAAAATCTTTGGGAAGAGGCTCGCGAAAAAAATGATTTTTCCCTGTTTCGTCCCTACCTAGAAAAAATCGTAAAAATGAAATTGGAATTCATTGATTACTGGGGAGCAAAGCCAGATAAATATGATACTTTGTTGGATCAATATGAACCTGGTATGACAGTAAAACAATTAGATCAAATTTTCACCTTATTGCGTGATAAAACGGTTCCTTTGGTTCATGCCATCAATGAATCAAATCGTCGCCCCAATATTAGCTTTATGGAAAAGCATTTTGCCAAAGCAGATCAAGCGGCATTTAATCAGCTCGTGCTCCAAAAAATCGGCTTTGATTTCCAAGCTGGACGCCTGGATACGAGTACCCATCCTTTCTGCATTCACTTCGGCTCCACCGATGTCCGTCTAACCACCCGATACGATGAACAGGACTTCCGTTATGCATTATGGAGCAGTATACATGAAGCAGGTCATGGTATGTATGAGCAAAATGTAAATGCGGCTTACAATGGTCTATTGCTAAGTAACGGTACTTCGATGGGCGTTCATGAATCCCAGTCTCGTTTTTGGGAGAACATGGTAGGACGAAGCTTACCTTTCTGGGAGCATTTCTATCCAGCGGCGCAACAAGCTTTCCCTGAGCAGTTTGCCGATGTAGCCTTACAAGATTTCTATCGGGCAGCCAACCTAGTGGAACCTTCCTTTATCCGTACGGAATCAGACGAACTCACCTACAATTTGCATATCATGGTCCGCTATGAAATCGAAAAGGGCTTAATCAATGAAACCATTGAAGTAGGAGAGCTACCACAAATTTGGAACGAGAAAATGAAAGAATACCTAGGCGTCGATGTACCTAGCGATGATCTTGGTGTCCTACAGGATGTTCATTGGTCAAGCGGCTTAATGGGCTACTTCCCAACATATTCCCTAGGAAATGTTTATGCCGCGCAATTTACGCATGCAATGAAAAAACAGCTTCCTAATTTTGACGATCTTTTACGTGCAGGTGATTTTGCACCGATTAACCAATGGTTACGCGAGAATATCCACCAATTCGGAAAAATGAAATCTCCTCAGGAGCTTTTGCAGCACGTTACCGGGGAAAAAGTAAATGCAAGCTATCTAGTTCATTATCTAGAAACAAAGTATAAGGATTTATATCAGCTATAGAAATAAGACAAGGTATTTCCTTATAGACATATAAAAAATAGCCTCCTTGCATGCTCATCCTGTTTTAGATGCTGCACAAGGGGGCTATTTATAATGGTATTGAACAAATCACACATTCACTCAATTGACGTATTTATCATTTAGCTTCGTCTGTTTTGACTACATTCATCCCTACTGGTTTTTCTTTTGTTCGGGTCAGGACAATAATTCCCAATACTACAAACCCCATTCCTAAAATATGATACCAATAGATATCTTCCTTCAGTACTAAACTCGATAATAAAATCGTAGTAATGGGTGTTAACGCAGTAAACACGGATGCTACACTAGCAGGTATCACTTTTAATCCTTGATTCATTAAAATGACAGCTAAAATTGTTACGACAATTGCTGTGTAGAAAACCAACAGCCAAATCGTTATGGATATTTCAGAAAGATCAACGCTTAATGCATCATGTATAGCTAGTGGTAAAAATAAAATCGCCCCTACAATACTTAACGCCGTTGAGATAGCTAAAGGAGACCAAGCTTTCGATAATAGTTTTCCAAACGAAAAAAAGATAGCATCCCCTATAACAGCACAAAGAATGAGAAAGTTCCCAAATAATGAGCTAAAGCTTATACTATTTGTAGCAATAATTCCGAATACATTTATAGAAACCGTTCCTAAAATGGTTAACAAAATCCCTGAAATCTTGGCAAAGCCTAATTTCTCTTTAAGAAAAACGTACGCAATGACTCCCATTACAGCTGGAGTACAACTCAGTACTATCCCGCTCTCCACAGCGGACGTATATTGTAAGCCATATAGCAAGCAGATGCTAAATAGAAAAATCCCTACGAAGCTTTGTATAAGTAGAACAAAAACATCTTTTTTATATAAGGTAGGAAGCCTTCTTTCCTTTCGGTAAAACATTGGCAGTAAGATAAGGCTAGCAATCAATAGCCTTAATTCAGATGCTAAAAAAATAGGGATTTGCTCTAAAATAAATTTATTTACTACTACAAAGCTCCCTATTATAGACATGGCAATGGATACTTTGATATACGCTATCGTGCTATTAGACAAGTAAATCTCTCCCACTTTTTAATAAAAATAATCGTTTTTTCTCTCTATTGTTTATGTAAATGGTCTTTACCATCAACAGTAATAGTACCACAATACACCATTTGGTTGGTTTTTTTTAGTAGGAAAAAGTGCACTCGCTGAATTCAGATTGTTCTGCCGGTTATCTCATTATTCTGTCAGCTCTTCACATATCTTCTTACTATGGACGGGATGCTTATTAAACATACAAAAGGCCCGCTCCCACGTGCCAAGGAACAGACCTTTCTTACCCGAATGAAGTATATATTATTTCGCTTGCAGGGTAGCGCTATCTGTTGAGGCTACCTGCTTCATTTCTTTACGTTCTTCCTGTTGTTTGCCTTTTGTAAACTTGGTTTTGATAGGCGATACCAACCAATACATGGTGCCTACAAATAATGCTCCTCCGACAATATTACCTAGTGTAACAATGCTCAGATTATGAACCCAGCCCGCAATGGTAATCGTTTCTGGGTGAGGAAGCATTAGCGCCAGCGTTAGCACTGTCATGTTGGCTACACTATGCTCATAGCCAGAGGTAATAAAGGCAAACAACATCCAGAAAATCAGAATTAGTTTCGCTGTATCCTCCTTTGCCCGGGTCGCTGTCCAAATAGACAAGCAGACTAACCAGTTACAAAGAATTCCTCTGAAAAATAATTGCACAGTTGGTAAGTTCATTTTTTTGGCTGCTAGATAAAAGAGCATATGGTCGCTTGAAGCATGACTAAACACACCCGAACCTACAATAATCAGACAGAAAACAGTTGCACCGAGTAGGTTACCAATCCAGCACCATACCCAGTTTTTCCCTGCATCCTTCCATTTAGTCGCCCCGCTTAAGGCACCTATGGTGAAATACATATTATTACCAGTAAACAAATCAGAACCAGCAAAAATGACCAAGGTTAAAGCAATCCCAAACGACACGCCCATCAATGTCATTGTAAGAGGGGAACCCGCTTGTAGCAACGGCTCACCTACCGTTAAGATTAATACGATTCCAATCCCTACATAACAGCCTGCCAGTGCTGCGTGTAGTAAATAGCGGGCTATGCTTTTATCCAGCATCTCTTTTTTCTTTACTGCGTTCTTAGCCATTATTTCCAGAGTGTCAGTATACAAGGTCTCCAACTCCTTAGGTGTTAGGCACGTGTATGTTAAGATAAAAAGTTATCGCAAGCAGGCAAGCCTAGTTTCACCGTTTTTCCTTCGACCACTACAGGGTATACTTCTACTTGGCCTCGATCAGGAGCTTGTACTGTTCCATCAACCAGCGAAATTTTCCAGTCGTACAAAGGGTCATACAAAAATAGATCAGAAACGATTCCGTCTACTAATGTGCCTCCCCTAGGATGTGGATTGCGATTAGCCACTGCATAGAATTGATCATCATCTAAACGAAACAGAGCAACCTCTGTTTCTTCTACACAAACCACTCGGCCTACTTTCTTTGGAAAATCATCAATATTCCCTATTTCATAGAAACAAACTAACTGTTCAGCAACAGGATGCAGCATGCTTCTAACACTTCCTTCCCTTTGGACATACAAAAAAAAATCTCTATTTCATTCTACATTCGTAGTATAACGGGTTCGGCTTCAATGCAAAAGTTATATCTGTCACTTTATGAGAAATTTTTCACTTTCTTTTCTGTTTTGTCACATTTGGGAAGAAAAATTGGTGATTATCTACCCAAATATAGAATACTAACCAATTAATATCTACTTTTTTGAGTTGGAGGGGAAACAATGGATTTTTCTTCGTTACGTCAATATTTTAACGATATTGCACACAGTATTGGTGATATCAGCAGTAAGACAGGGAATGCTCTAATCGGGATTCATTCTGAATTAAGTAAGATAAGTAAAGCAATACAGACCACAAATGTTTTACTTGGCATTCTGATTTTTTTGGTTATGGTTCACCTTATTTATTCCGTTGTCCAAAACCGTAAAAAAGGTACATAACGAAGAAGACCTCCTACGTTTTCTTGTAAGGGTCTTCCTTTATCTGAACGGTATGATTAACTCTCTGCTCCTTATGAGCTGGACACTTCTTTAAGGCCTGCCTTTACTTGCTCTTGTTGCCTGATATATTGGGTCAGCTCGACGGTCATCTGGTAGTAATTGAACGGGGTAATCAAGTATATTCCATTAAAGTATTGAAGCGTTGCATCGATTAGTTCCTTTGCCATACGATTCCCTTCCTGACGAGCGGCTTCACCTGTAAATAGCTTCATTTGTTCTAATGCATATGGGGACAGCTTGATACCAGGTACCTCGTTATGCAAAAACTCTGCATTACGCGAGCTCGTTAACGGCATGATGCCAATAAAGATAGGTACACGAATATGCTTCGTGGCTTCATATATTTGTACAATGGTCTCGGCATCATAAACAGGCTGCGTCATAATGTAATCGGCTCCAGCCTCAACCTTCTTTTCTAAACGAGCCACAGCTGCATCCAAGTGGCGCACATGTGGATTAAATGCTGCCCCGACAATAAACTGAGCATGCTGCTTCAATTGTTTGCCCGAAAACGCATAGCCTTGATTTAACTGTTTTACCATACGGATTAAATCAAATGAGCTCACATCATAGACAGAACTAGCACCCGGCAAATCTCCAAAGCGTGAAGGATCGCCCGTAATAACTAGTACCTGGTCAATACCCAGTGCGTGAAGACCCATTAAATGTGATTGCTGTCCAATCAGATTTCGGTCGCGGCAGGCAATGTGAAGTAGCGGCTCGATTCCTAATCGCTTCATCATGGCTCCTAAAGCCATATTGCTCATACGAACTGTTGCTAGTGAGTTATCTGCTAGCGTTATTGCATTAGCACCGGCATCATGTAAAGCACAACAGCCCTGTAAGAAATCTTCTGTATGCAGATCCTTAGGCGGATCGAATTCAACGATAATCGTAGGATGGTGCTTTACTTCTTCGATAATACTTGGCTGAAGACGTTTTTGGACGGCCTGCACCTCAATTCTCTCCGAGTGAATAGGAGCGGGTGGATTCACCCGTGGCAGCGGTTTGCGCCCTGCCAATTTTTCTGCAATTGCTCTGGTATGTTCTGGCGTTGTACCACAACACCCCCCAATTAGTCTTACACCCTGTTCATGTAAGCGCAAAGCACTTTCCGCAAAGTAGTCTGGAGATGATTTGTAAGAAAGGGTTCCATCAGCCATGCCAAGACGGCCTGCATTGGGGAATGCAGAGAGAAAAACATCATCTGGACACACTGTAGCTTCGAAGGAACGCAGGATCTCTGCCGGTCCCAAGCGACAATTGAGTCCTATTACGTCCGCTCCTGCATCCTTAATCTGCTGGAAGGCATACGTCAACGAATGCCCATCACGCGTGGTACCTACTTCCAAAGTAGCAAGCTGGGCTATGATGGGTAGCTCTGTAAGAGGACGTATCACCTCCAGCGCTAGCAATAATTCATCAACATCCAAGAACGTTTCCAGCAAAATTCCGTCTACACCTGCATGCAAAAGAGAAGTAGCTTGCTCTTCGAACTGGTCTTTAAATTGGTCGATTTGCTTAGTGCGGACACGTCCAGCAATAATTGAACCCATCGCTCCAACTACGAAAGCATCATCTCCGACCGCTTCCCTCGCAAGGGTCACCGCGGCTCGATTCATCCGCGTAACCTTACTTTCTAGGCCATATCGGGACAAGCTATCCCGATTAGCCCCAAATGTATTCGTCTCAATCAGCCGTGCTCCCGCTTCATAATAAGCGGTATGTACGTTGCGGATTATCTGTGGATTACTTAAACATAACTCTTCGTAACTAACGCCAATCGGAACTCCCTGCTCGTATAGCTGAGTAGCCATCGCTCCGTCACCCACTAGTACGTGCTGTGTGAGATAAGCCCGCAAATCTCGGTTTCCCATTGAGACTCCCCCTTTTCGTCGTTTATGATCACACTTCCACTCCAACTGGTGGAGTCGCATTAAAATAACGGGCTTCAGGATGAGCAAATACCATGGCTGACACGGATGCTTCAGGGTCCATCATGAAGCCTTCTGTTAGTTGAATTCCGATGTCTTGTGGCGACAACAGCTTAAAGAGTTTTTCTTGATCTTCTAAATCCGGGCAAGCAGGATATCCAAACGATACGCGGATTCCCTGATAACGCGCCCCAAAACGTTCTAGCATAGTCATATCTGCTGGGTCTGGAAAGCCCCATGAATCGCGAATAACATGATGAATTCGTTCGGCAAACGCTTCTGCTAGCTCTAGGGCGACTGCTTGCAGGACATGAGAACGTAAATAGTCCCCTTTTTCTTTCCATTCCTGCGCTAAATTTCTTACTCCCCTTCCGGCTGTAACTGTCAAGAAAGCTACGTAATCCATCTCATTCGTTTCCACAGGCCGTAAAAAATCAGCGAGACAAAGATGAGGAGCTTGCGGTTGACGCGGGAAAGTAAAACGTTCTAACAGCTTTGAATGATCGTTTGGATCATAGATCAGGATGTCATTGCCAAAAGATTGAGCCGGAAAGAATTGATACATTCCATTCGCCTGCAAAATCTGACTACGGATCGCTTCATTTAGCAAATCATCTACGATTTCATATAATTCGGTCGCTTTCTTGTCGCCTGATTCGATTAATTTATCGACGTTGCCCTTGATACCAAGATGCTTTCCAAGCAGCATACGTAAATTAACGTAAGGACGCAGATGGTTAATCGGATAGTTGCGCAAGACATGGCGCTCCAAATCAGGTGCAACATAGACCGGTGTTGTAATGCTTGTCGCAGAGCGATTCATTTCCGGCTGTGGAATAACAACTGATTCGCTAGCTTTTTCTTCTATTTGAGCCTGATTGACTGTCGCTTGCGCTTGTAATTCCTCTACCAGCTTCAGTCGAGCTTGCGGATCATGCAATTTATTAGCTAGGTTCAGGCCATCCATCGCATCTTTTGCGAATAAAACGATGCCTTCATATTCAGGAGCAATTCGATTTGTTGTAAATTTACGCGTGAGCGCCGCTCCTCCAACCATCAGCGGTACATCAATGCCAGAGCTTCGCAAATCCTGCGCGGTAATCACCATCTGCTGCGCTGATTTTACTAATAAACCTGAAAGACCAATGGCATCTGGTTTTTCCTGATGACAAGCAGCAATCAACTGCTCTGGTGCAACTTTAATCCCTAAATTAACTACCTCATAGCCATTATTGGATAAAATGATCTCCACTAGGTTTTTACCGATATCGTGGACATCCCCTTTAACCGTAGCTAACAAGATTTTTCCTTTTACGGTTGATTCAGACTTTTCCATATGCGGTTCCAAAAAGGCAACTGACGCCTTCATGACCTCTGCACTCTGTAGCACTTCTGCTACAATCAATTGGTTCCCGTTAAACAGGCGACCAACCTCTTCCATCCCTTTCATAAGTGGACCATTAATAATATCAAGCGGAACATATTTTTCCAAAGCGAGGGTTAAATCTGGGATTAATCCGTCCTTCGAGCCTTCCACCACATAATTAGCTAAACGTTCTTCTAACGTTAGATTGGATACCTCTTTTACAACCTCTTTCTTTTTCTGCCGATAAAAATCAGTAAACGTTGCTAAGGTTTCATCGTTTGTATGAAATAACAAGTCCTCTGCCAGCTTGCGTTCCTCTTCAGAAATCGAAGCATAACGTTCTATCTTTTCGGTGTTAACAATCGCGTAATCAAGCCCGGCTACTGTTGTGTGATATAAAAAGACCGCATTTAAAACCTCACGACCTGCCGGGGGTAATCCAAAGGAAACATTGCTCACACCCAGAATTTGTTTACATAATGGAAAATGTTGTTTAATAAGGCGGATACCTTCTATCGTTTCCTGCGCTGAACCAATGTATTGCTCATCGCCTGTTCCTACCGGAAATACAAGAGCATCAAAAATAATGTCCTGCGGATTAATTCCAAACTGATTTACCAACAAATCGTAGGAACGTGTAGCTACCTCCAGCTTACGTTCACGAGTGATTGCCATTCCCGTTTCATCAATGGTCCCGACAACCACAGCCGCTCCATATTTATGAATCAGTGGTACAACCTCTTCAAAACGATCTAGTCCATCTTCTAGATTAATCGAATTAATGATTGCCTTCCCCTGAGAATATTTCAAGCCCAGCTCCACTACCTTTTTATCCGTGGAATCGATCATCAACGGTGCTTTTACCTTTCTGCTTACGTATGGAAGAAATTTCTCCATATCCTCGTACTCATCACGGTCAGGGTCTGCTAAACAAATATCTATAACAGCGGCTCCTCGTTTTACCTGTGCCCGTGCTATGTCTGATCCTTCCTCGAATTGACCAGCAGCAATCAAGTCACGGAACTTCTTTGATCCAATAACGTTGGTACGTTCCCCTACAAAAATGGGGCGATTGTCGTCCTCAACATAGAGCACCTCAATGCCTGATACAGCAGTTGCATGAGACTTTTTATTTTCTCGTGGTGTAATCCCTTGCAATGCTTCGTGTAGCGCTCGAATATGCTCGGGTGTGGTACCACAACAACCACCCGCTACGTTAAGCCATCCCTTTTCCGCAAATGCTTTCATTTTCATCGCTAACCCCTGCGGTGACTCGTGATAGTGACCATTCTCATCAGGTAAACCTGCATTAGGATAACAACTGATTCCACACAAGGCCAGATCAGATAAGGTTCGTAAATGATCACGCATGAACTCCGGACCTGTCGCGCAATTCAGACCAATCGTGATCGGTTTGAGATGTTCAATCGATACATAAAAAGCCTCGATGTTTTGGCCTGCCAGAGTCGTGCCCATCGGTTCGATTGTTCCAGAAATCATGATAGGCAGCTCATAGCCAAGCTCCTGAAATGCCTGACGTATGCCAATGCCGCCAGCTTTTACGTTCAATGTGTCCTGTGAGGTTTCCACCAGTAATAAATCTACCCCACCTTCCATCAATGCTTTAGTCTGACAATAGTACGCATGAATTAATTGCTCAAATGTAACGCCCCCTGTTAACGAAAGGGTTTTCGTAGTGGGCCCCATAGAGCCTGCTACATAACGTGGCCACGACTCCGTGCTAAATTCATCTGCTACTTCTTTAGCAATACGTGCAGCCGCCAGATTAAGTTCATAATCTCGATCTGCTATGTCATACTCAGCCAAAACAACATCAGTTGCTCCAAATGTGTTTGTTTCCACAATGTCAGCACCTGCTTCAAAATAGGTAGCATGAATATGCCGGATGACATCTGGTCTTGTTACATTCAATAGTTCGTTGCAGCCTTCATATTCCTCACCGCCAAAATCGTCCGCTGTGAGATTAGCCTGCTGTAGCATCGTTCCCATTGCACCATCGAGTATCAATATTTTTCGTGCTAGCTGCTCTTGCAATGTTGGTTTGTTCATCCCCTATATCCCTCCGTAATCTCCATTAGACTTGGCAAATAAAAAAATCCCCTTCCTGCCTGAAAGCAAGAAGAGGATTACTAATGTTCGTTAAGTAGGAACTTACCCCCTCTTATCTTTCAAGGCAAACAGCCCTGCTGGAATTGGCACCTGATCTATCGGTTGCCGAGGCATCTTCGGGCCAGTCCCTCCGCCTCTCTAGATAAGAGAAATCATATTTAGTTAAATGTCCATATGACGTTTTGTTCGTCTTTTGAATACAGGTATCTTAACATTCAGATATTATTGGCGTCAATGGATTATCTGCCAATCTTTTATTTTTTTGTAGTCTGCTGCCCAAATTTTGCTTCCCTTAGGCATAAGCCCACACCAGATAGACAGATATGTATAGACTGTAGAATAACAAAGCGAAGGAGGAATTGCCAGATGAGTACATCGTTTTGCGGTAACTGGGGAGGCGGAAGTTTTAGCTTCATTCTAGTGTTGTTCATTCTGCTGGTAATCATAAGCTGCAGCTGCTGCGATAACTAGCAACCGTGTAGCGACACCTTCAAACATATAACCTTTAAGGAGGAATTCTTTCATGAGTACATCTTACTGCGGAAATTTCTTCGGTGATAATTTCAGCTTCATTTTAGTGCTGTTCATCCTACTGGTCATCATTTCTTGCGGCTGCTGCTAAAATATAAGAAGCTCTTTCACCGGCAAACCTGAATTCGATTACGCTCTTTTTTATCTGCGCCCACCTCTACATGATTCTACAATGTTTCATACCTCCATAAGGAAACCCAAAAACATTACTCAGGTTTGTACACTCACCAATATAGGAGAGGGGAAGGGGCAGGCACATGCCCCTTTCATCTCTTATCCATTCTTTCCTTCGCTTGTAGAAATAATGGCCCTCTGCTAGGATAAAAAGGAAGATAGATGGAGGGTTTTTTATGGAAAACAATCTAGCCTATTTACATACATCTGTGTTTCAGGCCTCATTGATTCCAGTAAAGGTACTAGAAGAGACGGACTTTGAAATCTACACTGTCGTAAAACATCATGAGAGTGAACAGCACTATTTGCATGACCAAATTCACCACCATGATCTTATGACAGGCGGTAATCATGAAACCTATGAATACTATCTTCCTTTATCAACCGGTCAAGCCATGGGTCTTTTATTTGGTAGGGAAGCATATCATTCCCTTACCAAATCTTATTTTGCACAATGGGATCAGCAAAATAAGAGCCACTGATAAACCTTGCTTGCTAGAATGTCTTTTGTTGGGTATACTAGACGCTATATAGCCATGTACTCGATGATGAGGAGAGTAATGATGGTTCGTGCTACTAGCGAGTCAGGATTGGTGGAAGCCTGATAGAACGTCCATGATGAAGCGCACCTCGGAGACGCAGCTTGAATCTTGTCTATTGACAATGTATAGAGCTTGCCGGGTTTGCCCGTTACAGCTATCAAGCAGGTTTTTTCCAATTACGATCATTTATTGGTCTAATTGAAAAGAACAAGAAGAGTGGTACCGCGGGAGTATGATAAAATAACCTCTCGTCTCTTTACGGATTGATTTTTACTGATATCTATCCAAAAGAGACGGGGGGTTTTTTTGCTGTTGTTGCTTTGAACATCGTATGCTGTGTCTAATCAAAGCGCTCTGTGCTTGTATACCTATGGTTATATTTATGTTGTATCCCACTTTTCCACGGAATGATTACATATTCCCTGAAAGTTTAGGTTGATTAAAAAGAAAGGATGAAATAAACATGAATTACAAACAACTAGTAGCTGAACAAATCTCTGCTGCTCTAACTGAAATGGGCGTAGAGGATTTTTCCTGCGAACGTGTCCTTGGCATGCTCGAAACTCCTCCTAACCCACAAATGGGTGATTTAGCCTTCCCTTGCTTCCAATTAGCTAAAGCTCTACGCAAAGCACCACCAATGATTGCAACGGAGCTAGCTTCTAAGATTTCTCTGCCTTTCTTACAGGATGTACAGGTGACAAATGCATATATCAATCTGTTTTATGATCAAACCAGCGTTATAACCGCTTGTATTAAAACGATTCTAGAGCAAGGGTCTGCATATGGCGCGACTACTGCTGGTGCTGGTAAAAAGGTACCAATCGACTTATCTTCTCCAAACATTGCTAAACCCTTCTCGATGGGGCATTTGCGCTCAACCGTTATCGGGAATGCACTTGCAAACATCATGGAAAAGCATGGCTATCAGCCAGTTCGCATCAATCACTTAGGGGACTGGGGTACACAATTTGGTAAACTGATTGTTGCCTATAAAAAATGGGGCGATGAAGATAAAGTAAAAGCTGAGCCTATTAAAGAATTGCTCAAGCTGTATGTACACTTCCATGAAGAAGTAGAAAACGATCCAACACTGGAAGATCAAGGCCGTGAATGGTTCAAGAAATTAGAGGACGGCGATCAAGAAGCCCAGCAATTATGGCAATGGTTCCGCGACGAATCCTTACAAGAATTTAAAAAGATCTATGAATTAATGGGTGTATCCTTTGACTCCTTCAATGGAGAAGCATTCTACAATAATCAAATGGATCGCGTTGTTGATTTATTAGAGGAAAAAGGATTGTTAACAGAATCCGAAGGCGCAATGGTTGTATCTCTGGATGAGTACGACATGCCTCCTTGCTTAATTAAAAAACGTGACGGTGCTACCCTTTACGCAACCCGCGACCTAGCTGCTGCTTTGTATCGCCATGAGCAATATGATTTTGGAAAAGCATTATATGTGGTTGGCGGAGAACAACGCCTGCATTTCCAACAGCTATTTAAAGTCTTGCTAAAAATGGGCTATGACTGGGCTAACAATATGCATCACATTCCATTTGGCATGATGTTAAAAGATGGTAAAAAAATGTCCACCCGCAAAGGGAAAGTCGTTCTGTTGGAAGAAGTATTGTCCCAAGCAATCGCAGACGTATTAAAAGTAATCCAAGACAAAAATCCTTCTCTTGCAAATAAAGAACAGGTTGCTCGCCAAGTTGGTGTAGGTGCCGTTATCTTCCATGACTTGAAAAATTATCGTTTAAACGATGTCAACTTTTCCTGGGAAGAAATGCTTACTTTTGAAGGGGAAACAGGGCCTTACGTTCAATACACTCATGCCCGCGCTTGCTCTCTATTGAAAAAAGGTGGGTACCAGCCAGGAGCTGTAACCGTAGTAGACAATGCTTTAGAGGGCCCAGAAGCATGGGCAGTCATTACTACTCTCTTGCAGTTCCCAAGCATTCTGGAAAAGGCTCGCGATCAATTCGATCCTTCGCAGATTGGAAAATACGTAATTGATCTGGCTCAAACCTTCAACAAATTCTACGCGCATGTCCGCATTGTCGCAGAGGATGAGCAAGTAAAACAAGCTCGCCTACAATTGGTTGCAGCAGTTATTGTTGTACTAAAAGAAGGACTCCGTCTATTGGGATTGGAAGCTCCTGAGGAAATGTAAGAAAAATAAGGGCCCCTAACACAATGGGCGCCCTTTTATTTTTGGTCAAAAATTCATCCAACTCAACTCATCCAAAAAAGGAGGGCTTCCCCTCCTCTTTTTAATCCTGCTTTACCAAAACGCCTCTCATCTATGTTCCTTTTACTCTTTTTCGTTTATTTTCGGTTCAATAGCTGGTTTTGGTGTCAAGAACCAAGCCTTTGCTAATTGCTCAATCAGTTTTTTCGGTAGGGAAACAGGCTCTATTTTTACAGTTCCAATAGGGTCAACACCACGATATAGCATTGCCTTATCATCATTAGGGTCTGACATTGTTTCTAAAATCAGCTCGTCGATTTTTCCAGCCACTTTCCATTCCATAATCATTAGCTCATATTCATCTGGAGCTAATTCAATGTATTCTTCTTCTGTAATATCTACAATGGCATAGCCATCTGATTCAATTTCTGCTTCTAAGACCTTGCCATTTGCTTCTTCATAAAGTTTTAGTTCATTAAGGTCAGCTAAATTTTCTTTGATTTTATCAAAGCTGTGAATGGTTACTTTAATTGTGCGTGTCATAATATCTCCTCTGTCTCGTAAAATCCGTTCTGAAATACGGTCCCTCTAATCATATCCTACTGTGGACTTGCAAACAATTGTTTGACAAAAGCGATTTCTGATTTATGCCCACCCGGTCGTTCTGCTGGCGTTTCCAAAAATAAGGGAACCTCACGAACAACCCTGCTTCTAATCAATTCGCCTATCCTTTCAGCACCGATCTCCCCGTAACCAATATCAGCATGGCGATCACGATGGGAGCCGGTAGGATAGCGAGAATCATTGAGATGAACAGCCTTCACATGAGTAAAATATCCTAATTCCTCGCCTCGCTTCTGCACCTCTTCCCAATTCCCTCCTGTCCATAATCCACTTGCAAAGGCATGGCAGGTATCGAAGCAAAATCCGACAAGTTCGGGTCTATTGATCAATGCACGCACTTGTACAAGCTCTTCTAATGTCATCCCCATCTTATTTCCCTGACCAGCATTATTTTCAAGTAAAATAAGTGTATTACCTGTCCAGCCTTCTAAGATTTCATTTAGTGAACGAATCATCAATTGGTAGCCAAATAACGGATCAGGGTGATTTCCTTTATATTGCCCGAAATGAACAACAACGCCAATCGATCCACACGCGTCCGCAATCTCCAAATCATTGCGTACTGAAGCCACCATTGCCGCTTGTTCCTCTCTTCCCTCTGTACACAAGTTAGTTGGATATGGTGTGTGGGCAATCGAAATAATCCTGTGTTCCTTGCAAAAATCACGACATTGTTGGGCATCCTGTCTTGAGAATGATTTGATTTGTAAACTGCGCGGGTTTTTAGGAAAATACTGATAGCAAGTCCCTCCCAAGCGTTGCGCGATCCGGGCGGCTTCCGTATATCCCTGACGTACGCTTACATGACAACCGATGTGCAATTTGTCGCCTCCCTTCCCTGTTTCTCGTTGCTACGCTGTCAACATTATTTATTATTGTTTCAGACTTGAGAGAGGTACATTCACATGCACTGTTGTTCCTTGATTGATCACACTGTCAATGAGTATGGAGCCCTGATGATCCCTGATGATTTTTTTACTAACCATGAGGCCTAGCCCTGTTCCTTTATCCTTTGTAGTATAAAAAGGCTCACCAAGTTTACTAACACGATCTTCCGGTATGCCGCATCCTTCATCGCGAAAACATATATCCACCATCTGAGCATTCTGTTTTACCGTTATATAGATCATTCCACCATTCGGCATTGCTTCCATTGCATTTTTCATGATATTTATAAAGACTTGTTTAATCTGATTTTCCTCACAAGTGATCAATATTGGCTTCTCTTTACATTCAAGCTGAAAAATCACATTATGCATCAAAGCTTGGCTCTCTAATAGCGTCATTACATTACGAACGAGATCGACTACATTTTTTTGCTTTACATTCTGAACTTGCGGTTTCGCTAATACTAATAACTCGCTTACAATAAAATTGATTCGATCTAATTCAGATATCATGACTTCAAAATAAAAATCATGCTCACTGGTTTGATTTTGTAACAACTGAATAAAGCCTCGCAGTGCAGTTAGCGGATTGCGAATTTCATGAGCAACTCCTGCCGCCATCTCTCCAATAAGGGATAGCTTATCCGAGTTACGCAATAAGGCCTCTGCTTGTTTCCGATCGGTAATATTTCTGGCTACAAAAACAAAGTGCTCTAAATTTTTTTCCCCATTAAAGACTGGCGTACCATTAGCCTCCAAATACATCCAGTCGCCTGAAGCACACCGATAGCGAAGCTCTACTTGCATCACGCTACCTTCAGCGATTAATCGTTTACGTCCCTGTTTCAAAAACTCTCTGTCATCGGTATGTACCCATTTACGATAATCCATTCCCAATAAGCTTTCCGGTGTATATCCTAAAATGGTCTTAAACGAAGGAGACACATAAATATAGCGTCCACTCCGATCCAAAATAGCAATAAGATCCGTCATATTTTCGGAAATCAATCTATATTTTGCCTCACTGTCACCCAATGCCTGCGCAATCCTCCTCTGTTCCGTTACATCCCTCGTAATTAAAGCGACCGCCAAAATCTTTCCTTCCGTATTTCGAATCGGAATATAGGAGGATAGGGTGTGAACAAGATGTCCATTCCGATGAGTAAATGAATTCTCCTCATCCAAAACCATCTTTCCGTTCATAGCCTTTTGTGTGTTATCAATAATTCCTCGCAATATGACTGGCTTTAGCAGATTTTCTTGATGCATAAGCAATTCTTCATAACTGTATCCATACATTTTTTCACAAGCAGGATTCACCATTAAAATATTCCAATCTAAATCAATAAGCACGATACAATCAGAAGCGCTATTTACGAAAGATTCCAACAGTTCTTTCGCATCTCGTAATTCAGTCTCAACCTGAATACGCTCAGTAATATTGCGCATCACCGCTATTACACCTATAACGCCAGCATCTTTCTTGCAAATAGGTTTATAAGTCATACAAATCTCAAGAAGATGCCCCTTCTTATGACGTCGTCTCGTATGAAACAATACAGGTTTTCCTGTTTTTACAACGTAATCAAAATGCAGCTCCTGTTCTTGTAGCGCAACAGCATCAGGAAGTAAGATTCTAGGATTGTCATACAGCTCCTGTGGAGAATACCCGGTCATGATCTGAAATGAATTGCTCATACGTACTATTTGAAAATCGGGTGAAATGAGAAAAAGCGCATCCCGTGTGTACGTAATAAAGGTATCGAGGCTCTTCTCCATTTCCTCCAGCTTCCTCTGTCTTAGCTTTTGCTCTGTTACATCTCGTACAAGAGCTCCCACAGCCGCTTTTCCTTTATACCATTTCATCGGAAAAAGCGTAAATGAAACGTCCATCATTCCCCCTTCCTTATGAGGAATTTGAATGATGTAAGGATCATGATTGGTACACAATGGTTGTATGACACTTGGCTCTATACTCACTATCCCTTGTTTACATCGAAGTAGATATACATCAATGGCTACTTCGAATTCATCAGAAAAACAATTACCTGCCAATTGGTACCAGGACTGATTGGCATACAAAACAGTACCGTCTGAAGAAAAAATGAAGACTGCATCTGGACAATTTTGAACAAAAGATACAAATCCATCTGTTTCTGACCACGAGATGACCTCTCGCACAAACCGCACCTCCAAAATAAGGATAAAAATGTATGTATATTTCATATTCGCATCAAAGATCAGCCATTGTAAAGGAAAAAGAACTTTTTTATTGTTTGTTTTAAAAAAAGAGACAGGGTACCATGTTAGCCTGCTTTGCATACGATGAGCCTAGATGACCCGTTTTGCTTAGTAACGTTTACATGAAAAAGCATAGATGAGAAAGGGTGAGAAATCATGTGTGGAATTGCAGGCTGGGCTAGTTTTATGCGGAATGTAAAAGATGAACAAGAGACTATAGAAGCAATGACTAAGACACTTCAACACAGAGGTCCAGATAGTATGGGGTATTTTTTTCATGATCGGGTTGTATTTGGACATCGTCGTCTTATTGTTGTAGATCCTGAAGGCGGAACTCAGCCCATGACCAAAAGATATGGGGATATAAGCTACACACTTGTGTATAACGGCGAATTGTACAATACAGAAGATTTACGCAAGGAATTGCTAGACCGTGGTCACCGCTTCTCTTCCCACTCAGATACGGAGGTATTACTCACGGCTTATGTAGAATGGGGAGAAAAATGTCTGGAGCGACTGAACGGTATTTTTGCATTTGCTATCTGGAATGACAAAGAGCAGCTCTTATTTGTCGCACGTGATCGAATGGGTGTGAAGCCGTTCTTTTATCTAGAAAAAGATGGGCAGTTTCTATTTGGTTCAGAAATAAAAGCTATTCTTGCCCACCCCGAAGTTGAGCCTATTGTTGATCGGGAAGGCTTAGCCGAGGTACTGCTTATTTCACCCGCTCGCACGCCTGGACACGGTGTATTCAAAGGAATGCATGAGTTACGCCCTGGCTACTATGGGATATACTCTCAAAATGGCTTTACTACAGAATCGTACTGGAGCTTGAAAAGTCGTGAGCATCTCGACAATTTTGAGACAACCGTCGATACCATTCGTGATTTAGTCATAAATGCAATCGAACGTCAACTCGTTGCTGATGTTCCTGTCTCGATGCTGCTTTCAGGAGGCCTTGATTCCAGCGCCATCACCGCTATTGCGGCAAGATATTATCAACATCAAGGAAAAGGAACGATTCACACCTACTCCATTGATTATAAAGATAATGACCACTTTTTCACTGCCCATGCCTATCAACCTGATTCAGATTCTCAATGGATTAAACGAGTTAGCGATCATATAGGAACCCAGCACCATTATATTGAGTTTGATACCCCCGAGTTGGTGCAAGCCCTCCAAACCGCTGTTTATGCTCGCGACTTGCCTGGTATGGCAGATATTGACGCTTCGCTGTATCTTTTTTGCGCGGAAATGAAAAAGGAAACAACAGTCGTACTTTCAGGTGAATGCGCTGACGAAATATTTGGGGGCTATCCTTGGTTTCATCAAGAAGACGCTCTTTATGCAGAAACTTTTCCATGGGCGCGAAAAAGTGAGCAGCGATACAAATGGCTCTCGAATGAAATGAAGGCTTGGTTACAACCAGATTCGTATGTAAAAGGACGTTTTCGTGATACACTAGCAGAGGTTCCCCGCTTGGAGGGGGAGTTTCGTATAGATGAAAAACGGCGCGAGATGTTTTACTTAAATCATGTCTGGTTTATGAATACGTTACTGGATCGAAAGGATCGCATGAGTATGATGGCTAGCCTAGAAGCCCGTGTACCCTTTTGCGATCATCGACTTGTAGAATACATGTGGAATGTACCTTGGGAGATGAAAATGTACGATTCCAGGGAAAAAGGCATTTTGCGCAAAGCTTTGGAAGGAATCTTGCCCTCTGATGTGTTATATCGTAAAAAAAGTCCTTATCCCAAAACACATAATCCCGCATATGCCCTAGCAACAAGGCAGTGGCTTAACGATGTTTTAGATGATAACAGATCTCCCCTTCATACTCTATTAGATGTTCCTTACCTCCGTACTCTCCTACAAACAGATGCATCTGCGATTGAAATTCCTTTTTTTGGTCAATTAATGAGCACCCCTCAGATGTTTGCCTTTTTAGCACAAGTAGACTTCTGGATGAAAACATACAAAGTACGCATCATGTAAAGAAACAAAAAAACCGGCGCTTTGCTGCACCGGTTTTTCCTTTTTATACGATCATATTTGTTTGTTGCTTTATCATTTCATTTACATTTATACTTAAAAAATATTGAATAAGCAAGGAATGCTATAAGCCAGGTTCTGTATCTCTCGTGCTGCAAACGGACCTTCCCCTCGCACGAAGAGCTGTAGTCATCTATCTATGGCAAAATTTCTTTTGCCATCCGTCCTTTTCGTTCAATTCCGTCCAGACG
This sequence comes from Brevibacillus sp. 7WMA2, assembly GCF_010748895.1. NCBI lineage: Bacteria > Bacillati > Bacillota > Bacilli > Caryophanales > Paenibacillaceae > Brevibacillus > Brevibacillus sp. 7WMA2. Next base: position 74,861 of record NZ_CP048799.1, on the reverse strand, counting down.
GTTCCCCTACCTAATTTGGGTTTCTCGCTCGCAGGGTTTACCTCGTTCCATCTTCTCTGTCGCCAGAGAAGCTACGTTTCTGTGGCACTTTCAGCGTACTTGGGTCTCAGGGAGAACCCTTTCTGCGCCGTCAATGAGGCGAACCTCACTGCCCTAGTTTGCACTAGGTACGAACACTCCGGGCATCGCAGCCCGGGCGAGCCTGGACTTTCCTCTATCGTCTCCCAGACAAGCTGGTGACAACAGCGACTACCCACAATCCTTGCCTTACTAAGGATTAATCTATCATATATAGGGGTACAATTCAACCTTGACATTCTGGAAACGCTACTAAAAGATGTAAAATATCATGTTTATTCTTATTTACTTTATTTTTAGGAGGTTTGAAAATGAATGTATTTAACCTGCGAATAAAGGGTAGGCTTATTTTTTTACAATTACTAACCCCTGCACATGCAGAATTTTTTCTTACTTATTTACTTGCAAATCAACCATTTCATGCGCCGTATGTCCCTTTGCGTGACGAGAGTTATTTCACACTCGAAAATGCCATAATCCAAACAACTCAATGGACAGAGGTTGAACAGGATCAACGATATTCTTTTGGTATCTTTGAGCAAGCCAGTGAACTCCTTGTTGGAAAAATAACACTATCCCAAGTATTTCGCGGTCCTTTTCAAAATGCTTTTATCGGTTATGATCTAGACCATTCCTGTCAAAGCCAAGGCTATATGACTGAAGCTCTCCATCTCATCAAGTCGTTTTCCTTCAATAGACTTCTTTTGCATCGTTTGCAAGCCAATATCATGCCACATAATCGAGCGTCTCAACGGGTTTTGGAAAAAGCAGGATTCGTCAAAGAGGGGTTCGGTGCCAATTATCTTAAAATCAACGGTAAATGGGAAGATCATTTATTTTATGCTCTGACCAAAGAAAGGTTTGATGAACTTTATCAAAACGCTCCTTATCCTGTTATCTATGAAGAAAAAGCTGAGACGATTACTATAAAAGACTAAAGACAAAGCGATTACTCACAGAAATGCCTTAGCAAAGCTTGGTAGATCGTTGTGTGTTAGAATTATAAAAAGAGTATTGCAACTCTACATTTCACTCAGGAATGAAATATCCATCATCGAACAGGAGGCTTATTTTTCATGCTACTACTCCCTTTTGAAGGTAAAGAGCCACAGATTCATCCTAGCGTGTTTATCGCCAAAGGTGCTGTTGTCACGGGTGACGTTATTATCGGGGAAGAGACATCGATCTGGTACAATTCGGTCATACGAGGCGATGTCTCTCCTACTATTATTGGGAAACGAGTCAGTGTTCAAGATAATAGCACTCTCCACCAAAGTCCTCTTTGTCCACTCCTTATTGAGGATGATGTCACAATTGGCCATAACGCCGTGTTACATAGCTGCACCGTACGCCAAGGCGCTTTGATCGGTATGGGTTCTATTGTGCTAGATGGCGCCGAGATCGGAGAAGAGGCTATGGTTGCAGCGGGTGCTTTGGTTCCACCCGGCATGAAAGTCCCCCCTCGGACATTGGTCGTAGGCTCTCCCGCTAAGGTAAAGCGCGAATTAAACGAAGACGATTTTAAGGATTTACGCCGTGTTCGTCAGTCTTATGTGGATAAAGGAAAAATGTATCGAAAGCTGGAAGAAAATCCACTTACCAGGTAAAAACAAAAAACGATCGTACCCTCTTCTAACAAGGATACGATCGTTTCTTTATTTTTGGATATGAGTAATTTTCGTAATAATCCAGCCGTACGGATTGCTACTCTGGTCGCTTTTAACCATTTCATATTCCACTTCATAATTACCAGTCATTGTGGAAAAATAAGCGCCTTTAGCCTTCATGGTACTTTCATTACTATCCATCACCTGATAGCTACCCAAAACATCATGCAAAGGTAGCGGGCGTAGCTTCTCTATCGTCTGTAATGCCTCTTTCCCGAAGTAGGACGTCATCCCTTGCTCGTTCTGCCTTAGATAAGCATGGGTGGCCGCTGTTAGCATCAGATTGCTGATGCGTGTTTGCTGTTGCACTGAGCCGTTCCATTGTTTTTCTTTTTGCTGCTCATTGGCGATCACTAGCCGCTGTAAAATAACCGCGAATTGGGCCCGAGTCATAGTCTTGGTTGGCTGAAAAAAACCGGTGCTATCTTCCAATAGTTGATAGCCTTTAATTCCGGTAGCATACAACGATTTTGTATCCTGATACGCATTCGAAAGTGTCGCCTGATAATAGCCGTTTAAACCCTCCTGAATTTTAGCCGGCTCTATATGTAAATCATGTCGAATATTCGGCAGAATCGTATGAAACAACAGCATGCTAGCTTCTTCTCGATTTAATGGTGCTTGTAAATGCTCAGCGGATAACCACCAATCGCTTTCTAAGATAGCTCCCATTTTCATTGGTTTTTTACCTGCACTGAGGTGAAGCAAGTACAAGGCATTATCCCCTGGATTTAAACGTGTATATGCCTTCTGATCCGCATACAGCATAGCATTCATAGTACCTACAGCCTGCTTGACTTCTTGAACGAGCGGATATCGTTTATCTACTTTAGCTGCTTCAACAGGAGGAGCTACAACTCCGTAGGAATACTGCGTTACTCGATTCAACAAAGCAATTGCCTCTCCCCGAGAAATCGGAGCGTTCGGGCGAAACGGAATATATTTTCCTTTTACAATGCCACGCTCGGCAAGAAATTGAATGTAAGATTTCGCCCAATGCTCATCTATATCAGTGAAGGTACTCGCTTGTACAGTGCTAGGGGTATGTGGATTTTCCGCTTGTATCTCGGCCGGCATACAAAAAGCCGCAATGATTGCAAACATTGTTGTGATACCTGCTACGATTTCTTTTCTAACCTTCATGGATCTGTTCCCACTCTCTTTCTTTTATCTCAATCTTTCATATTTCTTTCACAAATAATGTGTCTGAAAGAAATATTATCAGACAGAAAAATGGGAATCTATCATACTTTATTCATAAGATAGATACCAACCAAAGTCCTATAATGAATCGTTTGCCTCTTCCATATTCCGAAAATAAATAAACAACGCATAAGACCGAATCGCTGTGTCCATATGTATGCGCTCCGGTTCCTTTGTTGTAAGATAATATTGCAAGAAGCCCGATACACGATACAATGGCTCAATTAGCCTTGGTGCATATTTGGATAATAGATTACATATTCCTATTCCAACAAGTCCAATCACAATAGCTATCCACAGTTGAAAAAAACAAATGGTTGGAAGAAAAAAAGCAAAGAAAAAAGTAACCATATTCGTAGAACAGCCTCGATTGATAATGGAAGCCTGCTGTATTGTTTCCCAATTCTCTGGTTTAACTTCCCCATAGTAGCTAAAAACCTTATGCTCAGCTCCATGAAACTGTTTTAATCGTTTTGGAAAAATAAAATGAAAGCCTGCTCCATAAACTACCAACCACAAAGGATCAAATTCTCCTAAAACCGGAAAAAAAACATACAAAAGCATCAACAAATGTAGGATATGATAGTACCAAGGCAATGAGCTGACAATCCGCCACCACATTTTACATAGCGTTCTCATCCCCATTTTCTCAGCCCATGTGTGGATGACACCGTTCTTTACCTCGGCACATGCAATGACATTTTTGTTGTGATAAAAGACTCCGTTGCCAAATGAAATGCCTGCAATCATGGTGTTGGTATTCTCACCCTCTCCATTTATGGTTATAATGGTGTTTGTTCATATAGCCTCATCTAAAGCTATTGAGGCCACGTTATGTTTCTACTAAGGAGGTTTCACCATTGAAACGCTTTGTTCCAACTACACCCATTACACCTCAAAAGGACCCATGGGAGCCTTTATATAATGCTACACCACCTTCCTACAAATTGACCAGTATCGAGTTTACTGTGACCAATCTATGCAATCTGCGCTGTGAACATTGCGCTGTTGGTGAAACATTACGGATAAAAGACGATCCACACTTGCCAATAGAACTTATCCTACAGCGTCTAGATGAAGCCAAGGATTTATTAACCCTTAGCATTACGGGTGGGGAACCGATGTACAGTATACGGACAGTAAATAATGTAATTGCACCAATTTTACAGTATGCGACAGATCGGGGCTTGCGCACACAGATTAACTCCAACTTATCTCTGCCATTTTCCCGTTACGAGGCTGTTTTGCCCTACATTGATGTCATGCATATGTCGTGGAACTATAGTAAGCCTGAGGATTTTCATGAAGTGGTATACGTAAATAGTCCGCAAAAGGTTTCGCTCACCCAAGCAGAGAAACTGTACCAATTGACAATGGACAATGCAAAAAAATTAGCACACGCAGGTGTAATCGTCTCTGCCGAAAGCATGCTGAATACTCGGACGTGGCAAAAGCTCCCGAAGATTCATCAACTAATTAAAGAAATGGGTTGTGTTCGCCACGAGGTGCACCCTATGTATCAAAGCGATTTCGCCAAAAATTTACCAGTGCTGAGCTTGCCTCAATTACGTGAATCTATTCACACCCTTTTAGATGTACGCGATGAAGAGATGTGGATGCTGTTCGGTACCCTGCCATTTTTCGCATGTAGCCAAGACCCTGATGATCAGGAGCTTATTCTGCGTCTGCGTCAATCCAAGAATGTTACTGTACGTAACGACCCTGATGGACGCTGTCGCTTAAATATCAACATATTTACCGGAGATGTAACCGTAACTGACTTTGGGGATGTAGGCATTCTAGGAAATATTCAAACAGATACCCTAGAGACTATGTTCGCTCGTTGGCAAAGTCACTCTCTCAATCAATCCATTAATTGTTTTTGCCCAAATGCGGAATGTGCAGGCCCAAATCTGCTCGTATATCATAGCTATTACCTGAATACTGATTTTAAAGAACGTAAGGCACTTATATAAAGATCATTCTCAATATGTACGGCGAAAATAAAAATGATCTTCCAACACGTTGAAAGGTTGCCCTTCTCAAGGCAACCTTTTCAGCGTGCATTTCCCATATTAATCCATATCGTGTGGAATGTTCTCTTTTGTTTTTTTAGCCTTAAAAGGGTTAACAGCTTTCCCTAATTCACCCATTCGATCGAATGAAGTAAATAAGGTGTCCACTGTCTCCACTAACTCTCGGATTTGAACAACTTTTGTACGAATCCCTAAAAAATGGTGCATCATCCCTTTGCTATTAAGTCCAGCCATTGTTCCCCACCTCCTAACATTCCTTACTATAGGCTATGTAAAAAAGGGGCAAACGCTGTAGGCAGAAGCATAGATACCGACCATTTTCTCCAGGCTACAATCAACCATGCCTTCTTAGTTGTAAATATCAGGACGGCGATCAGTAAATACCGGAATCTTAGAACGAACCTGATCGACAATATCCAAATCGATCTCAGCAGTTAGAATCATTTCTTCTTCACCAGCTTCAGCAATCACTTCTCCCCATGGATCAATCACCATAGAGTGACCGAAGAAGCTACTCGCAGAATCGCTTCCTACTCGATTGCAAGCAACGACATACATTTGATTTTCAATCGCTCGGGCAATCAATAGGGCGCGCCAATGAGCCAGTCTCGGGTTTGGCCACTGAGCACATACGAACAAGACCTTTGCTCCCTTAACTGCATGCAGACGAATCCATTCCGGGAAACGAATATCATAGCAAATAACCGCTCCCACCTTCTGATCGTCCATATGATACAAGCCCAGTTGATCACCTGATTGCAGGAACTGGTGTTCATTCATTAGCTTGAATAAATGGGCTTTTGAATAAGAGCCAACCAAATTTCCCTGCTTATCAAACACATAGGAGGTATTATAGACCCCATCTTCCTTATGTTCAGCAATAGAGCCACCATATACATAGCTATGTAGTGATCGAGCAAGTTCCTTTAAAAACATCTGGGCATTCTTCCCTTGCTCATCCGCAATCTCGTCCAGACGCTCCAAATCATAGGCAGTATCCCATAATTCGGGTAGCAATAATGCATCAATCCCTTTGCCTGATTCGCGTAAATTTTCGGTCATTTTCTTTACCTTTTCTCTGTTTGCCTCTGGATTTCCTAGCACGACATCCATTTGGATTAAAGCTATTCTCCACTTGTTACTCATTACGTATTCCTCCCATCCCCCGCATCTTATCACCATTATAGTAGTGGAATTTTGTCAAAAAAGAAAGAGGAGCGGATACAGCTCCTCCCCTCCATGCATAGCATACTAGTAGTTACTAAGTACGGCGATGTTGTTCTAAAGCTCTGACGCGACGATTTAAATCTCTATACCTTTCATTTAGTCTCCGTACCTCACGCTCTAAACGTTCGATTCTGCGTTCCTCATCCACATTAGGTAATGGAGGCCCTTGATTAGGAATGAAAAGAGTTTGACCGACGTACAGCTCATATGGTGGAAATAGACGATTCACACGAATAAGTACATCGATAGGCACTCCAAAGCGTTGAGCAATAGCATATAGTCTATCCCCGCGTTGAACAGTATAATTCATACGTACCAGCTCCCTAAAGAAAGTTATCTTCTATTAGTACCGTATGCCCGTTTTGGTTGAGAGGAGATAAACGAATACCCATTTTTTAAAAGGTAGGCATCAACCTATGACCTGACAAGAATGGAAGGTAAAAGCTCCTTTATTTCTTCATTGTATCGCAACCCTTACTCCTCTTTTGTACCTCTCTCGGAACGGGCATCCTCTCCTTTTCTTCTGATGCTGACCCTGTCCTTACTTGTCTTCTAAATCGATGCACAAAAAGACCTTGCGTTCGCTACTGTTAGCGTTGCAAGGTCTTTTCCGTTTCTATGCGCTCAAATACTACATGTTGATTTAGAATACTAATTTTTTCTTATTTAAAAACGGGATCTGCATACTTCGCGAGCTTCTCAGCAGAATCCTTATCTACATCAGCATGTAGGCTGTTGCCGTGTGAATCCATTGTGACTATAGCGGCAAAGCCTTTAACACGTAAATGCCACATTGCTTCTGGAATACCAAATTCCAAGTAGTCCACGCCTTCTACCTGCTCGATACAATCCGCGTAGTATTGCGCAGCTCCACCAATGGCATTTAAGTATACACCACCATGCTCTTGTAAGGCTTTCAATGTTTTAGGACCCATACCACCTTTTCCCATTACCGCTCGAATTCCGAATTTTTTCATGATGTCGCCTTGATATGGCTCCTCACGAATACTAGTGGTAGGCCCTGCTGCTTTGACATGATAGTTCCCTTCTTCATCTTTTAGCATAACTGGACCACAGTGATAGATAATGCCACCATTTAGGTCAATTGGACACTCATGATCGATTAAGTATTTATGCAAGGCATCGCGGCCGGTATGCATCATACCATTAATAGTGACCACATCACCCACTTTAAGACTGCGAATCTGTTCTTCTGTTATTGGTGCCTCCAATACAACCTCACGACGCTCTGTTTGTTCCTCGCTTGCGGAAGTCATGTCCATTTCCACATGATTTTCTTCTGTGTATAAATAACGGATGATTTCTCCAGTTTCTGGTTTAATATGCACCCCTTGGCGTCGGAATGCCCAGCAGTTATAAGCTACGGAGACGAAAAAGCTAGCTGGCAAGCGATTTTCTACACCAATTTTACAGCCAAGTAGGGTTGTATTTCCGCCGAAACCCATGGTTCCGATCCCCAGTTCATTTGCCGTTTGCATAATATAGTCTTCTAATTCAGCTAACGCAGGAATCGGATTGGAATCATCTGCGCTGCGGAACAATTGATGCTTGGCAAGTGAGTAGCCACTTGTACGGTCTCCGCCAATACCTACCCCGATAAAGCCAGCGCTACAGCCTTGACCTTGTGCCTGATAGACAGCATGCAGGATGCATTTGCGGATGCCATCCAGGTCACGACCAGCTTTTCCTAAGTGGGGAAGCTCACAGGGAAGAGAATATTGTATGTTTTTATTTTCACAGCCGCCACCTTTAAGAATTAACTTCACTTCGGCGTAATCCTCTTCCCATTGTTCAAAATGAACAACAGGTGTGCCAGGTCCAATATTATCTCCAGAGTTGGCACCTGTTAACGAGTCTACAGAGTTCGTACGTAATTTACCAGTACGTGTCGCTTCTGCAATCGCTTCCAGAATCGCTTTCTTCATCGCGATCTGATTAACTCCTACCGGTGTCTTAATTTCAAATGTAGGCATTCCTGTATCCTGACAAATTGGGGAAACATTTTCTTCAGCCATCTTAATGTTTTGCGCAATGGTAGTGAGCGATAAAGCAGCACGCGTGCCAGCATCCTCTCTTTTTTTCGCAGCGTTAATGGCATGACGAACATCTGGCGGCAAGTTAGTGGAGGTCTCCACAATCAACTGCAACATGCTATCTTTGAACTTATCCATGATGGAAGTCGCCTCTCTTTTCAAAAAAGAATAAATACTCTACACAACGATCATAATTATAGCATAGCAAAAAAATAGGTGCGACACTTCCAATTGTGCGTTTTTTCTCAGCCGACTCAGATACAACCCTCCCTATACCTGTCATCTTAGCTGTGATATCATGAAGATACTTTTTTGACGGAAAAAACGGAAGAGGAGTAGGGTTCATATGCATTATTTTCAGATGACGTTGCCTGCTACACTGACCGGATTGGCAGTAGTTTTATTCGTTGGCTTACTCCGTTTGCAGTGGCCTTTTCGCTACTATTACAGAACGTTGTTATGCAAGCGAAACCCCGAGCGTATGCAAACGATCCTGGAGGCTTCTTATCTAAGAAACAAAAAGCGCTCAGTAGCGCTACTCGACAAATCAAGTCAACAGCTACTACAAGGGAAGTACGATGCAGCTGAATCATATATTACTCAGGCTATTATCTTGTGTAAAGAATCACCCACATTATTTCATCGTGGCCTCTTACAGCATCTTTTTTACAATTTGGCTGTTGCCTGCTATTATCGGGGACGATATCGGGATGCTCTGCAAATTGGCATACATCTATATAAGAGAGATCCGCGTATGCACAGTGCTCTGGGCGTCATTATTTGCTGTCAAGCTCGAATGGGGGACCTTCCAGCTGCTAAGCACGCCTTATCATTATTACAGCGAAGACGAATCCGCCCTGCTTTGCAGTATTTTTGTTTAGCTGAAATAGAAGCCGCAGCAGGACGTTATACGCTCGCAGTCGAGCATATTGAAAAAATCAGGAACTACGCATATTCTCAAACACTGTTTCTCCGTAAAGAAGAACTTGACTTGCGTCTACAAGAATGGACAAAAGCGGCTTCTCATGCAGGATGATCCGGTGAGGTTTTTACTTGTGGGCTAGGAGCCATTACCCTTCAGCTCACAAGTTTTTTTATATTTTTTTGCTAAGGAAAAAATTGGCCACTGCCCCTTCTCCGATAGGATTTTTAAAGATATTTATTAAAAAAACGTGGTATTAAATGTGAATAATTTCACAACATAATCTTCTATTTTTTGTATAATGAATTTGCAAGTGAAAAGAAGAAAGAATCGGGTACATTCCGATTGTCTCTTCGAAAACAATTAAGAGGAGTGAATTGTATGAAACTAAAAAGAATATGCAAATGTCTTACAATTTCAGCCGTCTTATCCCAGCTCGCGGTCTATCCAGTAACATCTTATGCAGTCAGCAACACAGAACAAAAGACTGACAATAAGAAAATAGCGGAAGAAAAAAGCAATATGATAAGAAATGATTTACTAGGAAATGCTCATAAATCCTCTGTCAAATCTGCCTACTCTTCCAATGTTACTAACGTTGACGAACAGATGAACAAAATTTCTGATTTTTATTATCAAAATAACCTTCGAGGGAAAGAAATCTCGACTTACTATTATGTAAACCAATTAAAAGAAAAAAAGACTACCATGTCCTTAGATCTGAACGCCTCTGATATAAATAACGTAACATATAATGACTTACAACCAGAATATATAGGTGAAAACGAATTTAAAAATACAACCGATCAGGATCAAACATTTACGACAGCATCCTATTCTCATTCAGTTACAAACACTGTAAGTTCTACTGTTACAAATGGATTTAAAATCGGAGGTAGTGGAGATACTATTTTCAAAATTCCTATTTTATTAAAAGATGGAATAAAACTGAGTGCAGAATTCAATTCCGCTACGAGTACAACGAACACAACTACAGATACGAAGACGCTTACAGCATCTCCTCAAAACATCAAGGTACCAGCAGGTAAAACCTATAAGGTGGTAGTAAATCTATACAAGAAAAGCTTCACTGGAGATATAGACTTCACTGGTAAAGCAACTAATGTAAATTCAAAATTAAGAGTAAATGCATCATATGTTGGCCCTGGATTCCCTCGACTGGATAAAGAGTACTCTTTCACCTATGCGACAGCAGACATGTTAAAAGATTTAACGAATGATCAACGAAATCAAATTACTGGAATCTCCTTTGATAATAAGAAGAATTTAACACTTAATGGTAAAGCAAAAATAGAGGGTATTTTTGGAAGTAAATTACAAGTGAGTGTATATGATGTTACAAATAATGCTTATAGATTAGTGCAAGTATTCTAGTAAAACCCGCCTCTTCATTTAGTATAAATGTACATTTATCTTTAGATATAAAGTAAGAAAATGTTAATCATATAAAAAACCAGTTGTATCATGAGCCTTTCTTGATATAATTGGTTTTTATTTTGTTAACAGTCTATTTTATGAATGGGGGTCTGCCAGCATTTTAACGAAAATATACGCTAAGCCCTAATCATGACCTGCTAAGCGCGTTTTATCATACGCTAAGCATGGTTCGGGGCAGTTCATCCGGATCCTGGCTGGTCATTCAATCTTCAGCTCTTTAAATGGCCAGTAGCCTCGCTTTCAGCCCCTCCTAATTCGCGTATTAGTCTTTCTCTCTTTCCTCGTCAAAATAAGAGTACTTGGCAACGACTGAAACTTCAAAACATGAAAAAATGCCCGTTCGGTCATTTTCTCAGCCTATAAAACCCGATTCACTTGAAGAATCGGGTCAGACTGTGGACAAGGGTTTTTGTTTTCCTACTATGCATTCGTCATCTATTATTTTTACAGCCCTATAGCTAAGAGCTTTCTTTGTTACTAGGTCATCTCTTCATGAATTCAAGCCAAGCGCTGCTCCGTGTATTGAGACAATATCTCCACGATTTCCTGGAGGAATTGCGGAATATTACCTTGTAGAATTGGACCATGCCCTGTCGCCAATATTTCAATGGGCCACTGTAGTAATGATTTGGTTGCTTCTAGAAATCCCATAACCTGATCGATATCAGGACAACGTTGTAACCAGGCCACGAAATAAAAAATAAGCTCTTTTCGACATTTCTCCTGATAACCGATCACCTGCTCAATGTCCATACCAAAAAAATGAAGGTGATCGCCAATAAAACAAATATTTGTTTCGGAATCAAAAAAAGCTACTGAGCCCTCTGTATAAGTTGGTAAGTTCACAAATGAAAACAGCCCAATCTGCCCTTTTTCTCCCGTAAAGGAATGACCGAATAACGTTTGCGAAAAATCATCTAGTTCAAAAAAATCATGCAGGTGAATCCAATTTTGGCTGGTGGCAAACAACTCCACATTTCCAATATGATCAGGCAAACGATGGGTACATAGCACATCTTCCACTTTATCTGAAGTGGCACCAATATCCTCAAGTGCTTGCTGAAAATACGAACGTTGCTTTTTAAGATTTGTATCAATTAAATAAAACCGTCCATTTCGTTCCACTACATAATTATTGATGTAACTTTTCCATGAGTCTTCATAAGTGATGATCGTCCAAACACCGGGAGCAATTTGGCAGGTGACATTGGTCAAATTCCCATCTCTCCTCTCCGTGAACCGTTATGTAACATCTATCGTAAATACGATATCCTCCGTTATTTCCTTCTTATATTCCTATTATACAACATTTTTCACGAAAAGATTGCGAAAAAGCATGATTACAATCGTTTTTCTTCCAAATTCCGGACATCTGTAAAAATGTTGTCAGAAATCAATAAGGGTTATTTCAATATTTATAAAAATAGTTTATCAAAAAAATATTGTAAATATTCAGAATATATTTTATACTGAGCATGTCTTACAAAAACAAAACATAAAGGAGGTCCTACTTATGAAAATTCAGGCTAAAAAAATGGAGAAAGTCGCTCCTACCCTTGCTAACACTTGCGTTTAATGTAAGACTAGTTCATTTTCATAAACTGCCTTATTAATCGAATTGACAACAGAAAGGAGGTACTTCCTTATGAAAATCCAAGCTAAAAAAATGGAGAAAGTTGCTCCTACTCTTGCTAACACTTGCGTTTAATGTAGTCAAAAATGCATTACATATTGCCCCGAGCTAACTGTAAAAAAGATGGTTGAGCCATTCTCTGGCTACCATCTTTTTTATCATATTCTTTTATTGAATTTGATTTTTTGCTTTCATAACCTCGGTAACTAAAATAACACCATGCGAAAAAGTTGTTCCGCCTCCATACGCTCCAGAGACGCCTACTGTTTCTGCAATCTCCTGCTGGCTAGCACCCTCAGCTAAGGCAGCCTCCATATGATAGACAATACAGTGCTCATTACCTGCATATAAAGAAATTCCAAGGGCCATTAAGTGCTTCTGTTTGCTATCCATCGCACCGGAAGCAAAACAAGCGCTCGTAAATTGATTGTAGGCTTGCAATACATTTGGCATCATTTGTCCAAATGTCTGTAGGCCATCCCGATATTGTTCTGCTAATAAATGTTCTGCCATGTTAACGCCTCCTCTATCATCCAGATCATGCTTATGTTTCCACCTTCTTCTTACATTCATGTATTCTTTTTTTCATGAATCGGGTAATACTACTCCTAACCAACCATTAGGAGAAAGGAATGAGCATGATTGATCCGTCTGGGCTATGCCTGCATCAGTATGGCAACCAAGAACAATCCAAATAAAAAAACTACATTGGGACAACTAGCTAAGCTTTCTCCTCCTGACCAGTTAAAAAAACTACGAAAAATCATGCAAACTAATTTTTTTAATCTCTTAGATCTGTTGAAATACAACGTGGAGCATGGCATATTTCTATACCGATTACCTTCTGAATTTGTGCCTTTTGCTACACATTCTGTTGCAGAGCAATGGGATTGGGCAAAGGAATTTACTTGGGATTTTAATAAGGTAGGAGAATATATTCGTGCGCATGGCATACGAATGACCACCCATCCAGGTCATTACAGCATTTTAAATACACCGTCTAAAAAAGTTCTGGAGAGCACCACTAAGGATTTTTATTATCACGCCTCTGTCTTTGATTTAATGGGCCTCGATGAAAACTCCGTGTTAGTCACGCATGTAGGGGGCGTTTATGATGATAAAGAAAGCTCACTTAATCGGTTTGAGGAGAATTTTTTACAGCTACCGGAGAAAATAAAAAAGCGCCTCGTCGTAGAAAATGACGATACCTCTTTTACTATGCGCGAAGTCTTACATTTATGTGAGCGTATTAAGATACCTATGGTACTCGATATCCATCATCATCGCTGTCTTCATAATGGGGAGGATTTAGCTGAATACTTACCGCGTATCATCAAAACTTGGGGAACTCGGACTGTTAAAATGCACTTTTCTACACCTAAATCTGATAAAGAGTATCGCAGTCACGCAGATGATATTTTGTATGAGGACTTTATGTCATATCTCCCTCTATTAGAGAACTATAATGTGGATATTATGCTTGAATGTAAAAATAAGGATGAAGCTCTTTTGAAACTGCGTAATGAAATGCTAGCCAATAATCAGACTCAAGAATCCATTTATCTATAAACCTATGTACAAAAATAAGCCCACAATCACAGGGATAGTGGGACCTAACTAGTATGAAACGTTTATGCTTGTTAGCGACTATTTTTGCCACCGACCACACTTACCGCTGCATGCGCCGCCACATTTACCTCCGCACTTACATCCGTCATCTTTGTAAGGCTCTACATAATGGGAAGGACTAGAAGCTGAACAACTGGATTCGGAGAAAGAATGAGAGGCAGAATGCGAGCTACATGAATCACTTGGGTGATAGTTGCAGGCATAACATTTTTGGTAGTAATAATTCATTTTTTTCTTGTGATGCTTATACATTTGATAATATTTGTGGTAGTGCCTAGGAGATCTTCTATGTCGCATGCACTTATCCTCATAGCCCATCATTTTTTCATAATGGAAATGATACTTAAAGATATAGATCTCTATTTTGGGCTGTACCATGGGGGCAGTAGGTCTTTGTCTAGGCGGCCTGGGCATTGGTCGCATTGGTTTCATAGGCCTTGTAGGCCTTCTGGGATACTCCTTTTTTGGTGCTGGCCTTACTGGCATCATTTCCTTAGGCGGATATTTTTCCCTGGCAGGCATATATATGCTACTACTTTCCATTCGATTAACCCCATCCTTTCATTATTACATGACATATAGCATGGTATGATAAATAACCAGTATATGCACCCCTGACCAATGCCCAATTTGGGTGAAGACCCGCGCCCAAACCTATTTATACAAACACTCTTATTGACACTCAGGCTATCCGTTTGACATAATAACAATATTACGAAAAGCGAGGAATAGCGAATGAGGGTAACATGCCAATATAAATGTGACATGTCAACTATATATCAGGGTAACAAGGGGTTAGGAATTCGTTCCTAGCCCCTTTTATTTTCGCTCTCTGCTCTGCTAAAGGAGGAAATTTATCATGTCCATTCAACACGCACTAGCATTAGACGGTACTTCTCTTTCAATTGAACAGGTTGTTATGGTAGCTCGTAAGCATCATCCTATTTCTCTTTCTTCTAATGCTGTTGCCAAAGTACTCCACTCTCGTGAAATGGTAGAAGAAATAATCCATGAAGAAAAAGTCGTATATGGAATCACTACAGGGTTTGGTAAATTTTCAGACGTCATGATCTCTCAGGAAGATGTTAGCCATTTACAGGAAAATTTAATTATGAGCCATGCTTGCGGAATGGGAGAGCCTTATCCTACCGAGGTGGTTCGTGCCATGATGATCCTTAGAATCAATGCTTTATCCCAAGGTTTTTCAGGCATTCATTTAAAGACCCTTCAATTGTTAGTAGAGATGTGCAATCGCGGTGTTCATCCCATTATTCCTCAGCAGGGCTCTTTAGGGGCTAGTGGTGATTTGGCTCCCTTAGCACACATGGTATTGGTGATGCTGGGTAAGGGAGAAGCCGAATATCAAGGAAAACGGATGTCAGGAAAGGATGCTTTGCAAAAAGCTAATCTGACTCCCGTTCGTCTAGGAGCCAAAGAGGGATTAGCATTAATAAATGGGACACAGGCAATGACCGCTCTCTTATGTCTTGCTCTTTATGATGCGCGTTCTCTTATGGAAAATGCTGAAGTTATTGCTTCGTTAACAGTGGAAGCACTTCACGGAATTCCCAAAGCATACGATGCTCAATTGCATGCTGTACGGCCTCATCCAGGTCAGCAAGAGTCTGCGCGACGGATGTTACAACATCTAGCAAATAGTGAACGCACAACCGAACAAGGAGAAATTCGGGTACAGGATGCCTACAGTCTGCGTTGTATCCCGCAAGTACATGGGGCTACTCGTGATACACTGGAGTATGTTTGGCAAACAGTAACACGTGAATGCAACAGTGTCACAGATAATCCAATCTTATTTTCTGAAACGGGAGATGTCATTTCAGGCGGTAATTTCCATGGTCAACCGATGGCGTTGGTAGCCGATTTTTTAGCAATTGCTATGTCTGAGTTAGCCAATATTTCGGAGCGCCGGACAGAGCGTCTCGTTAACCCTCAGCTCAGTAACCTACCAGCATTTCTAACACCTAATGGCGGCTTACATTCTGGATTTATGATCGCCCAATATGTAGCTGCTTCGATCGTTTCTGAGAACAAGGTACTATGTCACCCTGCTTCTGTTGATTCTATCCCGTCCTCTGCCAATCAGGAGGATCATGTCAGTATGGGAACGACCGCAGCGCGTAAGCTTCGTACTGTTTTAGCCAATGTACGTAAAGTTTTAGCTATTGAATATATTTGTGCTGGCCAAGCAATTGAATTCTCAACTGGAAAACTGGGAGAAGGAACATCAAGAGCCTATCAACGTCTGCGTCGTGTAATACCAAAGCTTGAGGTGGATCGAGAACTGCATGTAGATTTAGCTTTAGCAGAACAAATCCTCCAAGAAGATATCCTATCTACCAACTAAATTGTAAAATAACGCACTCAAAAAAGGCACAGATGTCAAAAACATCCTCTGTGCCTTCCTGCATTTATCGTTATAGCTGTATCTTATTTCATAAGAAAACGAATTCGCTCTGTATATTGATTCCAATGAGCAAGGATTCGATTTGCATTTTCTGTGCGATTTTTAATGATTTGTTTCATGGATTCATTCGGAATTCTTTGGGGGTAGCATTTTAGAACAAAAACATTTTGCTTAAGACCAGCCTTCATCCCTTCTCCTCCTTTTTATCAGTATATGGAGAACCAACAAAATGTAAACGTTACAAGACCAAAATAAAAAAGCCCTATCGCTTAGGACTTTCTATCTGTATGCTTTGATCCACTAAGTGTCGCGGCAATTTGTATATTATTTTCTTCTACAACACGGGATGCCATAAGATTAAAGCCCTGAATGATATCTTTAGCAGTCTTTTGTCGTTTTTGACTGATTTCATTTTGGGTTAAGGATACGATTCTTCGTAGGTCTGTGTCATCTTGATAAGAGGTGGTCATCTGAGCTCTCCTCCTTCTTAGGAAATCCAGTGCTTTGCAGTAAAAGACATAGAACATGTATCAATCTGAACAGTAATTTATTATCAATTATATCATGAATTGTCAAGTCTACCGCTTTTTTGTTCCGGTCTCGATGAAAATGAAGATTATACACCCACAGCTCATTATTCCCCATTCTCATCAGATAAGAAGCAATATAATAGTTTTTCCGAGGTTCATTGAAAAGAGGGTCAGTAGATTTCGTTTTAACAACCTGCACAGCCGCCCACGTAGCATGTTCCTTGGAGTCCATACTGATCACCCCTAGGCTATGACCACTTGTGCCCTCATCAGCAATTTTTATTAGGTGTCCTCCTTCTACCTTATAAATCGTAAAGTCTGCAATTAATTTCAAGTCAGAAACGGAAAACCGGCCATTTCGATATCGGTATAAAATAGTGATTAGCCGGTCAAGTAAATCCGCCATGTATTCAGAGGATAAGTTTGCCTCGCTTAGTTCATCATATAGCTGATGAAGAGATTGATCTGCTTTGGTAATAATCGAGTTTATAACCTCTTTTTGCCGTAATAATTCTTCCTCTAGCTCATTGTTTTGTTTTAAAAGATGGGATTCTTTTTCCTCATACCTTGCTTGATGAGCAAATGTAAAGCTATCAAATTCGTTTTTTAGTCTTTCAAACGTTTTGTTTAATTCTTCTTCTCCATTTAAAGAATGATTGACAACATATAACAAGCCTTTAAAGGAGAAATCCGAAAACAAAAAGCTCCCTGTAAAAAGATCATACTCTCTTCTTTTTAAAAACCGATACGCTCCTATATGAAAATGAGTACTATCTAGCTGCGTCATTAACCAAAGGTATCTACTTAATGAAACAAATAAAATTAGCCCTGATATTCCAAAACCTACTACAGATGACACTCCTAAATAGGGAACTGCAAAAGGAATTCCAATAATACCAACACTCGGTATTACTGAGCTTAGCGATTTAACAATTCCTTCCGAGTCCAAATTCTTCACGGCTTCCATCATTCTTCTAACATCTGGGACAAGCTTTAATACCAGTGGTATCATCCAGCCTTGGTTCTGAGTATCCTCATAGCTTTTACGGAACCTATGCATAACGGGATCGAAATTTTCAGATAGTCTGATGAGTGAATTATGATAATTGGTACCTATTGTTTGTTTGATACCCATTTTTCTCAGCCTGCAATGGCTGACTCACCTCCTATGGGTGGAATATTTGTTGCGTACTATCCCATAGGTGCTATTTCTTCACGTTAGCTATTTTACTTATTCTGCTTCTTTTCCCTTTTCCCTAGTATTTTTTGGTATTTATTTTATTTTTTAAGTCTCATACAAAAAAAGCCCAATCCCTAGCAGTGTTCGCTTCAGGGATTAGGCTTCTCTTTGTTGCTAGATATCCTTCGTAATATCTAATGAATCGTAAAACTGTTGAGTTGCATTCCGACGTTCCCTACGCATTTTTATTCGCTGTGGTGCCGTCTGGTAGAGATAAATTTCTTCTTCCGTCTCTGGAATGATTGGTGGTACAGGAGTCGGTTTTCCATCTTCATCTAAAGCGACAAAAGTGACAAACGAAGTAGCGGTTAATTGACGTTCCCCAGTTTGCAAATTCTCGCTGATGATTTTAACAAAGACCTCAATGGACGTACGCCCCGTCGAAGTAACGAACGCGTCCACACATACTGAGAAGCCCAGCTTTGCGGGTACGATAAAGTCAACCGAATCAATCGAAGCTGTTACAACTGGCTTGCGAGAATGGCGCATCGCCGCAATCGCGCTCACTTCATCAACATAAGACATAATTGTCCCGCCAAAAATGGTACCATGATGATTGGTATCTGAAGGTAAGATAAGCGATGCTTTCACCGTACGTGATTCTTTGACCGTCTTTCCTTTTAACTCCATGTCCATAGCAGTTTCTCCCTCTCTAGCTGTACTGATATATGGCTTCGATAACCGCCTGATAAGCTTCCTCACCAAAAGAGCGTTCGATAAGCTCTCGGCCCCAGATATAAGCAGGCTGATATCCGTCTAATGAAAAAAGGTGTTCTTCAATGTGCGTTGCTTGTTTACGTTTTTCCTTGTTAGCACAGTAGAATATGTCCAAATATTCATGTCCCCAGCGTGAAAAGGCTGCTGTCTCTTCCGTTAAAGCAGTTATTAGGATGTGTTCATTGTCCATCATCACTAAATCAATCGGGTATAGCTGACAGCTAAACGGTTTGATGGAATGCACATCCTTTTGCTCGCGCAGCCCATGAGCATGCAGCAAACAGCAGCGCTGTCCATCTACCTGTCCGTAGAATAGACAGGAGCCTTTTTCCATACGTACAACTCCTGGTTCAGCCGATTCAAAGCAACCATGCTCCATAACCCTTTGTTGTGATCGACCGTTCAGATAGGCGACAGCAACAGAGCGACTTTCTGCTTCAATAATGGAAAGCTGCCAGTCCTGTACAGCATACGGTTGTCCATTCTCACAACACGTTTCGCGATGAACAATATGACAATTGAAGCAATCTAGGTGACACGGCCTTTGCAGGGCATCTACATCAATGTAGAAATGCCCTTTTTGCACAAGGCGGTTTTTCTTCCTCTTTACATATTTATGCAAATGGTACGATTCTTTCTGAGACATCCGCTCAGTCGTACCGTAATATCCGTAGGTTTCAACATTTCTCATTTTGCTAGAACAAGCTCCGCCTCTGTACCGAAAATACGTACTAGTTGTTCTTCACTCACACCAAGATCTTGTTCGTCCGCTGGGATTTCCATTAAAAGCTCTACCTCATCGTCATCTTCTAAGAAGCGAAGGGCCAAATCTTTTTCCTCGAACTCATTATCGACTAGACTCACCCCTAGCAAAGTCCCACGAAAGGTAGTTACTACCTCGTCTTCTTGCTCGTCGCCTTCCCAGTCTGTATATGTTATCTGCACTTGTTGATTTACATATGCTTTTTCTAGTATTTCCATTAGAGCAGCATGGTTATGAATATCCATAGTTACCTCCTTATTAATCTGAGAGAGTAGCACTTTATCTGTTAGCTTACCCGCTATAGCACTCTTTTGAAAAGCCTTTTTTATTTGTAAACGTTTCCTTTTTTCGACTTTACTTTTTTACCGCATGAAAAATCATACGCGGAGAGCTTCCCTTGTCGTAAGGTTTAAAGGCATAGTCACCAAAGACCTGAATCTGGATAAATCCAGCGTCCTCTAGCATTCCCATCATCTGTTCTAATTCAAATAATCTTACCTGTTCCTGATAGATACGCGGCTCTCTCGCTTCAACGTCTTGGATTGTAATCTCTTTTTTTACAAAACCATCTTCAAGAAGACGACGTTCTGTAATCAATAAGCCATTTGCTTCTCGTTCAGATTCTGGAACCAGATGAGCTTTTACATAGCTTGGGTTAAGGTAATCAATCACAACTTCTCCACCCGAGCGTAAAGCTTTCGCCATATTTTTAATAACCTTAGCACTCTCTTGATCATCAGAGAAATATCCAAAGCTTGTAAACAAGTTAACAACAATATCAAATTCCGACTCAAACGGAATATCTCTCATATCATATTGATAATACGTAACCTGCTTTTGGTCATTAAGTAGCTCTGCCTGCTCTAACAGCACAGAAGATAAATCAACTCCCACTACCTCATAACCACGTTTGGCAATAGCTCGCGAGTGTCGACCGCTTCCACAGCACAAGTCTAGAACTCTTCCCTTACTCTTAATAGGTAAACGTTCCAATAGATTATGTATTTCTTGATCCGCAGAAGCCTCGTCTCGATGCTGATATACCAGCAGATAGTCTTCTCGGAAGCTTTTTTCAAACCAAGCGTCTCCCATGCTCTCTACCCCTTTGATTCTCATTTCGTCTGTTACATTTGTAACTACTTCGGTTATTATATCATACCCCGGTTCGTAGGTTTTACATTTACCGGTTTGCAGAAAACTTTAGGTTTACGTTCTTCCATTGCAAGTAACCCCTTACTCCTAGATGATCGAAGCCTAAAGCAGGATCAATCTAAATCAATATAGCAAAACGACGGCTTTGCTTATTCTGTTCAGCAAAGCCGTCGGAACAACTAGCGTCGGTAATGACGAGCTGTATTAATTTTATCAGACAAACGTGCTAATACAACCTCTACAGAGTTGATATCATCCATCACGTCGTATTCATTGATATTAACACGCAATACCGGACAAGATGTAAAATTAGTAATCCACTCGTCATACCTAGCATACAGATCCTTCCAGTAACTAAGCGGAGTTTGTTGTTCCATTGGTCGACCGCGTTCCTGAATGCGATCAATGATATCCTCAAAGCTACCCTCTAAAGAAATCAGCACATCTGGATGCGGAAAATAAGGTGTCATCACCATTGCTTCAAATAATTGAGTATACGTCTGATAATCCTCATCTGTCATATTTCCCTGATCATGCAGCATTTTAGCAA
The DNA here is from genome assembly GCF_010748895.1 of Brevibacillus sp. 7WMA2. Classification (NCBI taxonomy): domain Bacteria; kingdom Bacillati; phylum Bacillota; class Bacilli; order Caryophanales; family Paenibacillaceae; genus Brevibacillus; species Brevibacillus sp. 7WMA2. The sequence goes on along the minus strand of NZ_CP048799.1, from coordinate 53,577 downwards.
AGATGCCTGTATCTTCATAAATAGAACGGTCCTGCACAAATCCACCACCGTAGTCAAAGATACGTTTTTGTTCCTTAAAGCGTTCAGCAAGGAAAAAGATTTGTAAATGAAAACCCCACCGCGATAAATCATCATAAAATCGATCCAAATAAGGATTATTGTCTACTTTTTCATAAGAAACACGGAATCCAAGCAATTCAGCTAGCGCTTTCGTAAACGTTGATTTGCCTACACCCACCATTCCAGCAATGGTAATAACCGCATCACTTGGAATTTGATACTTTTCACGCAATTCATTTGTTTGAAAAACCGACATGATATACTCCTTATCGCTGTTTAGTTAGATTGTTAGGTAAAAATTGTGCGACACGCTTTATAACATAGTCCAAATCTTCTGGTTGGTGTACATAATCTAGTTGATCACATTCGATAGTCAATACAGGGATTGTTGGATGCATCAATTGAAATTGGTGCATAAATTCCTCATAATCCGAGATTAAATTCTCCATATAAGACCGTTCAATCATTTGTTCCATCCCTCGACCACGTAGTGCAATCCGTTGCATCGCCGTTTCGACAGAAGCTTTTAAATAAATAACTAAATTAGCTTGAGGAATATCACTAGTCAGGATGCCATAAATTTGCTGGTACTTTGGCAAATTATCTTCACTCAATGTCCGTTTAGCAAATATTGTATTCTTAAAAATATTATAATCAGCCACAACAGAGTACCCATTATGTAGCCGTTTTGCTATATCTTGTAATTGTTTATAGCGATTGCAAAGAAAGAACATCTCAGTCTGGAAGCTCCATTCCGAAATATTCTCGTAGAACTTGTCCAAAAATGGATTCTCGTACACAATCTCTTCCAAAAGCTCCAAGCCCCACTGCTTGCTAATCGCCTTTGACAAAGAGGTTTTCCCTACCCCAATCGGGCCTTCCACTGTAATAAAAATGGATTTCATGCGTATCTGTACCCCTCCCAGTAAGACCAAAACGAATATCATTTTACCATGTGAAACGATCATTTGTCGAAAGGAAAAACATACTGAAGTAGGCAGCCAATTATTATACACACAATTCCGATATGTTATGATGTAATTAACAAGAAACAATGAAAATAAAGCCACAGGGAGGAATCGAACATGCGTGTTGCTCAAACCATGGCTGATTTAATCGGTCACACTCCGATAGTCCAGCTGCAACGATTGATAAGTCAAGACATGGCACAGGTCTTTGTAAAATTAGAAAAATACAACCCGAGCGGCAGTGTTAAAGACCGAGCGGCCTACCATATGCTTGTACAAGCAGAAAAGGCAGGCAAGCTTTTAGTCGGTTCTACCGTCATTGAACCAACCAGCGGCAATACAGGCATCGGTTTAGCAATGGCATGTGCCGCTAAAGGATACCGTTGCATAATTGTTATGCCAGATACAATGACCCGCGAACGCATTCAACTGTTACGTGCTTATGGAGCTGAGATCATTCTCACCCCTGGCGACGAAAAAATGCCGGGTGCCATTCGCAAAGCTACGGAATTAGCCGCTAGTATTTCAAACAGCTTTATGCCTATGCAGTTCGAGAATGCCTCAAATCCAGATATTCATCGGCATACCACTGCTTTAGAAATAATCGAACAGATGGGAAGCTCACTTGATGGATTTGTGGCAACGGCAGGTACAGGCGGAACCATTACTGGATGCGGTGAGGTATTACGTCAGCATTACAAAGATCTGCACATAGCTGTAGTAGAACCATCTGGATCACCAGTATTAGCAGGTGGAAAGCCAGGTCCCCATCAAATTGTAGGCACAAGTCCAGGCTTTATTCCTCCCATTCTGAATCAGCAAGTATACGATGAAATCATTCATATAACCGATGAGCAAGCTATTGAAACGACACGCAAGCTTGCTTCACAAGAGGCAATCCTAGTCGGACCCTCTTCCGGTGCAGCAGTTTATGCAGCCTTGCAGGTAGCCAAACAATTAGGCCCCGAAAAAAAGTACTTGCTATTTGTGCAGACAGTGGAGAACGCTATCTGTCTAGTAATTTATTTTCATTCCTACCATAAATTTAGGTTATATAAACATGTCACTGTACATACAAAAAGATCATGCGAGACGATATCCGCACGATCTTTTTTGTTACTAAAAGGTCAGGTAAAATATTCAATCTTAGCATCCGGAAAGAGCCTTGCAATCTCTTTTTGCATATGTGTCTTTAATGCATTGGCTTGAATATCAGGATAGACATACTTACCTTTCCCATACTTTCCCCATTTGTATTTTCGTTCTTCCTCATTCATGATTAATTTTGTTTTTGGGTATCTCTTTAGAATGAGGCCTTTAGCTATTTTCGTAAATCGGTGCTGTATCAATTCAAAAGTGATATCCTTTTTTGCTTCATCATCTAGTCGTGAGCTGAGACGTTCCAATAAATCTGTATATCCTGCTTCCCAGCCAGCAAACCAGTACAGTGGTGCAATAATAAAACCGAGCGGATAACCAGCCATCGAGACCTTTCCCGCTGCCTCAATTCGCTGTTCAAAGGAAGAGGTTCCCGGTTCAAAATTTCGTATGACATAATCTGCATTCATGCTAAACCGAAAACGAGTATGCTTGTTATGCTTTGCATCCAGTAAGGAGTCAACCTGATGGAACTTAGTCACGAAGCGCAAGCGCCCCAATGGCTGCTTTCCCATAAATTCAATCGCTTTTTTTAGATTTCCTGTTAGATGCTCAATATTGATCGGATCTGATGTACAAGCCGCTTCAAATCGAGTTATCTCTGGTACTCGCTCCTGAATATATGCTTCGGCCTTTGCTAAAATTTCGTCTGTATTAACATAGACGCGAACATATGGCTTTGTACCTACATTTGTATTTAGATAGCAATAATGACAGTGTGCAGCACACCCCGTCGCCAGAGGAAGCGCATATTCAGCAGACGGCTTTGACTGTTCGAATTTAAGCGTTTTTTTGACGCCAACCACCAAAGTACGTTTGGCATTGCGGTATTGTTGCAGTTCCGTATCCCCCGGAATTCCACGCACCTGATTGTGACTTGTGGTCATTTTAATAGGAATATCGGATTTCTGGTATTTCTCATACAATTGTTTCCCAAGTGGAAAGGAAAGCGCATCTGGTTCAAAATAAACCAAATCAGGCTCAAAGTATCGAGTTGGGCCTGTTGTGCCATTCCCCCCTGTCTGATTTCCAAAGACCTGCTTTGCAGTGGATGGTCTTTCCAGCACCTGAGTAGTCATGCTATCCCTCCTCTTACTACTAGCATTTCCGTGTTACATGCATCAGTAGCAAGGGGAATACTGGGTATTATAATTGCATCTCTTTTTTCATAGTATGAAGCACCTGCAATGCTCTGTCTTTTTCTCCAATAGGAACCTGGACATTATAAATGAAGGTGGCTCCGCTCTTTTTGGACGTAATTCTACTTCGGATATGAGCCAGTTTTAATCTCTGCCGATAATCCTCAGCTGCTCTCGGTAAACCATACGACTGGTGTATACTTACCCATTTAACCCACATGAAGCATTACTCCTTCCTTAATTAACGAAAACGCTTACATCTATAGATATTGCTATTCAAGAAAAGGTAAAAAACCAGAATAGTTATTCTACTATCATATGCGTCCTGTCTAATAAAGCACCTCTCCCGTTAAAAATTATCTACATGATTTTGTGAAATCGCGATCAGCTAACGAGAGAGGTTTTCCATAAGAGGTAACTTAGAGTGGGAGCTGAACCCAGTGGTTTGTTGGCCCATGACCAGAGCCAAGATTTGGTGCCGTTTGAATAGCCATTACGATAAATTGCTGTGCGGTATGAAAAGCGGTTACAGCATCAGCTCCTTTAGCTAATTCGGCTGTAAGGCATGCTGAGAATGTACAACCTGTTCCATGAGTATGTCGAGTGTTAATTCGTACATGCTCAACTTCATGAAAATATTGACCATCAAATAATAGATCAGTCAGTTGGTGATCAAGCATATGACCACCTTTCATTACTACGTGTGCTACTCCATATTCGTGGAGATATTTTGCTGCTTCCTTCATATCAGCTACATTTTGAATCGTTCTCCCTACTAAAACCTCAGCTTCCGGTAAATTAGGAGTAATCATATGAGCTTGGGGGAGAAGCTGAGTCAAAAGCGCTTGAATCGCTTCATCCTGAAGTAACTTGGCACCGCCTTTAGCCACCATAACCGGATCAATTACCAATTTGGTTGCTTGATGCTTGCGAAGTTGTTCCCCTACCGCTTGAATAATTGGAGCAGTAGCTAGCATGCCTGTCTTAACAGCATCAGCAGGCAAATCATCTAATACGACTCTGATTTGATCAGCAACAAACTCTGGGGTCATTACATGAACACCGTGAACACCCTGTGTATTTTGAGCGGTAATAGCAGTAAGAGCACTGGTGCCATAAACTCCTCTTTGATGGAAGGTTTTAAGATCAGCCTGTATTCCAGCCCCACCGCCACTATCGGAACCTGCAATTGTCATAGCTATAGATGGTTTCTTCACTCCGATCCCCCGCTCTATGTATCAATCTTCTGTCTATTCCCATTTAGTATAACAGAAGAAAGCTATACAACCCAACTGTCAGGTTTAGCCGCCTACTGATTTTCGTCGCTGCTTTCTCTTAATTTGGTACACGATCCAAGCCGGATGCTTGCGAGCCATTTTATAAAGAGACAACTGGCGTACAAATAATAAAAATAATAACGCTGTGACAAACAGAAGCAATACCATGCTAATCTGTCTTGTTGTTGCGAAAGGTAAAACAAATAAGACAGCTAATGGAGACAAAATAATAAGCGCCGCATTTGTAAAATGTTTTTCTCTTTTCCTTGCTTCTTCTGCTGTTATTTTTTTCTTGTAAGAACATTCGCGTTGCTGAACGAATAGGAGTAAGCGCCACTTGCCAGCCGTAGCTATTTCCAGACCAGCTCCTATATAAATAACGCCAAGCATGGCGTACATCCACCACTCTTTAACATGAAAAAAGATATGTATAAGCTTGCCGGAAATAAATAATAAATCAACCGACGTCAGAAAACCGTAATAGGCATAGAACAGTAGGCTTAAAACCTGCCTTCGATGCTCATATGGTTGAATAGAGATCCAGATTCCCATAACAATCGTAATAAAATGTAAGGCAATCAAAGGATAGGTAACTACTCTAGGATGAACAGGGTCTAGTTGCAATGCAAACCAAATAACAAAGATATGGAGCAATAAAATAGCCGTGTACATCGCTCTCGAATGAACAAATGGTATAGCAATAACGGGATGACTCTCTGGTTTTGTCTGTTTTTTGTCTGTTTCAGGGGGCAGGCTCTGCTTGATGAGGTTTACTTTCACACGGATTTACCTACTCTCTTTATATGATAAGTATTTATAATAAAAGTAGGCGAAGATAGCTCTATTTTGCAAGTAATTTTTCTCTAGAAACCTGAATTTTCATTTATATCTGAAAATAAACAAGCAGCCGATTTCATTCGACCGCTTGTTGGCATTTGCCTTTAGTCTTCCATTGTAGATAAATCTCCGGTCGGTAGCCCCAGCTCCCACGCTTTAAGCACTCGACGCATGATTTTACCAGAACGGGTTTTTGGAAGCTTATCACGGAACTCAATCTCACGAGGTGCTGCATGTGCTGCTAATCCTTCTTTGACAAATCGCTTAATGTCATCCATCAGCTCATCACTGGCCTCATACCCGTCACGCAGAGCAATAAAGGCCTTAATTACTTCTCCACGCACAGGATCAGGTTTCCCAATAACTCCAGCTTCAGCAACAGCAGGGTGTTCAACCAATTTACTTTCGACTTCAAATGGGCCAACGCGTTCACCAGAAGTATTGATTACATCGTCAATACGCCCCTGGAACCAGAAATAGCCTTCCTCATCCTTATAAGCAGAATCGCCTGAAATATACCATCCAGGTATAAAAAAATACTCTTCATACTTGGCGAGATTTTTCCAGATAGCTCGCATCATAGACGGCCAGCCTGCTTTAATAGCCAAATTTCCCATGCGATTGGGCGGTAGTTCATTTCCTTGATTATCCAGAATGGTCGCATAGACGCCCGGTACTGGTTTACCCATGGAACCTGGCTTAATCGACATACTTGGATAATTGGATATTAATTGCCCACCTGTTTCTGTCATCCACCAGTTATCATGGATACGTTTTTCAAAAACCTTCATACCCCAATACACAACCTCAGGATTAAGCGGCTCGCCTACACTCAAGATATGACGTAAAGAGGTAAGATCGTATTTTTGAACTAATTCATCCCCCGCTCCCATCAGCATGCGAAAAGCAGTTGGTGCACTATACCAGACGGTAATTTTATTTTTTTCCAGCGTTTTATACCAGTCATCTGGTGTGAAGCGGCCACCGCGGACAACATTGGTTACACCATTGAGCCAAGGCGAAAAGATACCATAAGATGTCCCAGTCACCCAGCCTGGGTCGGCGGTACACCAGTATACATCATCATCTTTTAAATCCAGTACCCATTTTCCTGTTTGGTAATGCTGAATCATTGCATTATGCACATGCAATACGCCCTTTGGTTTTCCAGTAGAACCTGATGTATAGTGTAAAATCATTCCGTCTTCTCGATCTAGCCAAACCATATCGAATTCATCGGAAGCTTGTTCCATTTGTTTCTCGTAGCTTACTTGTCCGTCAGATACCTCTCCCTTCGCTCCCACTACAATAACATGCTTGAGATGAGATAGCTCCTTAACTGGAATACGCGGTAGTAAGGTAGGAGTTGTCACAATAGCTACTGCTTCACTATCTGCTAGTCGATCTCGAACAGCCGCCTCCATAAAGGCTTCAAATAACGGGCCTACAATAGCCCCATTCTTTAAAATCCCCAATAAGCTTACATAAAGCTCTGGAGTACGTGGCATGAAAATAAATACGCGATCTCCTTTATTTACTCCCAAATCATGAAGAACATTAGCAAAACGGTTGGAAAGCCTGCTTAATTCAGCATAGGTATAGCTTTCTTCTCGTGTAGAATCACTATAGACAAGCGCTACTTTATCTTTCTTTTCTGAATGAGCATGACGATCAATAGCCTCATAGGACATGTTAACCTTGCCTGTCTCGTACCAACTGAATTGTTTCTCTACATCTTCCCATTGAAAGGCTTCATAAGTGCGATCGTAATCTTTAAGGTTACTATTTTCATGGGTTGCTGGAATGCTTTCAACTTTCATATTCTTCACTCTCCGATTCTCTAGGTTCATGTACTGAGAAGACTTTCCGACATACATATTTCTCCAAGTACGAATCAATTCCTCTTAACCTTTTGATTATTCTAACATTTTAGATAAATCAACGCTACCCATGATTAAAGCACCAATTGTCATGACGGGAAGTTCTAGTTTCTTACCTCATTCCCCTGTGATGATTAGGTTACACACCCCACTTTATTTAGGTGAGAAGGAGCCAAAATGTCCTCCTACCATGAATTTTGGCTTTGGAAAGGTAGAACATATGGAGCAAGCTCAAGACCAATCCATTTTATCAATCCCTAAACGGATCAATAGCAGCTAAACGAAATACTCCTATCTATGGGTATGTAAGCAGTATCTTTTTACAGTGGTGGCTTTAGCTATAATTTACCAATAGGTAAGATAGGCATCCCCTAAAAATCATGGAACGATTAGGAGATGCCTGTATTTTTTACTCTGTTCGGACGCTTGCCTCACTATCCTCTTCACGGATGTTTGTCCCGTCAACAGTCCCCAGCGCATAGGAATCACTTACCTGCTCATGCGTCACGGCTAACCCTTTACTTTGTATGTCATTACTTTGGTAATCATTGATATCATATGATTTTGTAGCGTACTGATCACTTGAAGCCTGCTTATTGTTACTCTTATTGTTTTGCTTTTCCACCTTCCATACCTCCTTATATCATTTACCGTTCCTCTTCTATTTTGCTTTGTCCCTTTTATTTTTAACCATTTGGCTCCACTAAGATTTTCCGTCATAAAGAACGGGGAAACGTACAGGCTAAAGATAATCTAATGTGGGGAGGAGTTTACGTGAAAACCATCTTTACACTATTATTTGTTGGCCTTTTAGCAGGTGTTTTGTTTACGGGAAGTCACTGGCTCACTCCGGGAAAACAAATGCCGCAAGCAGTGAAATCCCCTACCTCACGAACTTTAGAAAACAAAAAAGAACCGCCTGCTGTAACCCAAGATAAAGTGCGGGTTCCCAAAATTAACTATGTTGAGCAAGTCCGGGACATGCGCCGAGATATGGAGCGTCGACAGCATATCAAGACCATTCATCACAACAAAAAGGATAAGAGCCATTATGTTGACCGAGAGGTAGTCGTTCACTTCACTCCCCGTCCTTCCAATCAAGATTTACAAAAAATGCTACGCAAGGTTGACGGATATGTAAAACGGGACTTTAAAAAGGCAATGATTATCAAATCCCGCACGCTATCTACTGAACAGCTGATGAGGTATTTTGCTGAACATCCAGATTCTGTGTATGCTGAACCCAATTATTTACTGCTGCCAAATAAACAACCTAATGATACCTACTACAAACGCTATCAATGGAATCTTAACCAGCTAGGTATGGAACAAAGCTGGGAAATTACTGAAGGCTCCAGTCAGGTCATTGTAGCCGTGGTAGATACAGGGGTTGACTTGACCCATCCTGAGTTCAAAGGGAAATTGGTGAATGGATACAATGTATTAAACACGAATAAGCGTCCACAAGACGATAATGGTCATGGAACGCACGTAGCGGGAATTATCGCCGCCCGTACCAATAATAAGGATGGGATCGCCGGTATCTCTTGGAAAAGTAAGATTATGCCTATTAAAGCAATTGGAGCAGATGGTAGTGGTAGTGCTATCGACATTGCTCAGGGAATCGAGTGGGCTGTTGACCATGGAGCTTCAATTATTAATTTAAGTGTGGGAAATTATGTGTCCTCCGCAGCCTTAAAGGCAGCATGTACGTATGCCTTTCAAAATGATGTAGTACTTGTAGCTGCCACTGGAAACGATGCAAGCGAGCAACCAAGCTTTCCAGCTGCTTTTCCAGAGGTAATTGGGGTTTCAGCCGTCGATCAGGATGAGAATCTAGCAGACTTCTCTAATTATGGAAAAACGGTTAGTGTCGTTGCCCCAGGAGTAGATATTCCTAGTACCTATATCTACAAAGACTATGCGGCACTCTCAGGCACGTCGATGGCTTGCCCTCATGTCGCAGCGGTGGCCAGTTTAATTCGTTCTGTTAATCCTTCTCTTAGCAATAAACAGGTCAGACAAATTCTAGAAAAGACAGCAACAGACTTAGGCGCACCAGGTCGGGATTCATTATATGGGTACGGATATATCAATGTAAAAAAAGCGCTACAGGAAAGTCAAGTGGGACAAGAAACAGCACCTCTAATTTCTCCCGCGGCTACGCCTTCCACTGAACAGGCTCCAGTTTCTGGCTTTCAGCGTTTTTTAGAGTTACTGCTGGGTCGCTATCTACAATCATTTCGTACCCACCAGCAATAAGGTATATCCCCATATAAAAGGAGGACGATGTTATTGAAAGCCGTCATTTTGTTTGCTCATCCTGGAACGAAAAGCTTTAATCACGCTATCTTACAGCAAGTGACAGAGAGCCTGCATAAGCATGGTATCACCCCAATCTTACGTAATTTGTATGAACAAAAATTTTCACCCATTTTTTCTCCCGCTGATATGCAGGCATTGGAATCAGAGCAAGTGCCAAAAGCCATCGAAGAGGAACAAACCATTTTATCGGAATCTGATCTATTGATTATGATTCATCCTGTTTGGTGGTGGTCACAGCCAGCCATTTTGAAAGGCTACATTGATCGTATCTTTTCAGACGGGTTTGCTTTTAAATATGAAAAAAATGGACCTGTTGGTTTGTTAACGGGGAAACAAGCCCTAGTTTTTACAACTACGCGAGAATCACAGCAGGAAATGCAGGCAAGCGGTCTAGATGAGGTTGTTAAAAAACAGGTCGTAGATGGTATTTTACGATTCTCAGGATTTGAACCAGTTATCTATCATAATTTTGCAGAAGTACCATATGTGGAGGAAGCTATTCGAGAAACCTATCTACAACAGGTAGGTCAAGCGATTGCTTCGTTAAAACTTCCCGTACTGATGTAGACCCTATGTAAAAATAGGCTTTCCTCAAATGGACTAGATGTTGTCTTACATGCAACAGTTCCATTAAAATTTTTGGAAAGCCTATTTTTTATAAGGAGAAATCAATTCATTTTGTAAAATTTTGTAACAGGTCACAAAAAAGTCAAAAAATTTGACACTTTTCTTTCATATACTCCCTTTTAATTTTCTGATTTATTCGTATAATAGAAAAAGAAAGCATACAACATATTAGCAGAGAAAAAAGAGACCCTTCAAAATGAAAGGTCTCCACCCAGATATAATGCCGTTATAAAATAAATACTTGTAAACCCATTCTCCTGTTAATTGCTCGGTTGCATCCGCTTTTTCGTAATGTAATCTGTTTCGTAGTACTGCAATTCATCACGTAGAGGCTCAAAAATTCGAGATAATCCTAATGTTAGGCTCTCTAGTTCAGGAGTAACCTCTTTGCGGAAAATAATGCAGTCTTGCCCTGTGTACGAGTACCTGCCATCCTCATCGTAAACCTCGCCTTTGGGATAGTAAAAATTAATTACACAGGTGTGGTACACCTGATAGAGGGCTTCTTCGGCAAACTCCTCGTTAAAGCGAGCACGCCGAAGACAGATTCCCAACTTCTCATAGGCATTCTCTGCATAAACCAACAAGCGACGTAAATCAGAAAGATAGCTACCATAGTAAGCTTCATACTCCTCAGCATCTCCAGATCTTTCAATCAAATCTGCTAAAGTAGTTTGATTTAGGAATCTCTCCACTTCTATGCTAACCTTCTTCAACCGCATAAAGGTATCTTCGCATAACTGTTTTACATGAGCGTCTGACATAGAGAATCCTCCTTAGGGCAACAGATATTAAGATTTACGTTTATTGTAAAAAAACTGCCCCGGAGTTACAAGAAGTTTTTATTTTATAACACAGTTTCTGAATTAGATTGATAGTTTTTTCTAGTATATTTCTTTTGATACATGTACGTAACAAATGCCACAAATAGCGCCACGACAACCATAAAGAGCAATATAAGATTATCGGTGCTAACAAATTCCCAGCCGTGTCCTTTACTGATAATTTCTCGTACGGAATGTAGGAAATATGTGAGCGGCAAGGATTTTGCTATGATCGCAATCGCTGTTGGCATAGAAGTAATTGGCCAAGTCCATCCAGATAGCATAAATGATGGTACTGCGATTAGCATAGCTGTTTGTGTCGCTTGTAGCATATTGGAAGAGAAAAACGAGATAGCAAATCCAATAGACACGACTGCTAGATTGAAAATAAATCCGCTAAGGAAAAGTAAGCTCAAGCTTCCATAGTACGTAACAGCAAAAAATTTAAAGATCAGTACATAGGTTAGCAAAAAGTTAAACATGGCAAGGATCATATGAGTCGTTATTTTACTTAACGCAATTTTGACAAACCCATTTCCGTTTAAGGTATCCATCCAAGTTCCTTCTTCTTTTTGGCGAGTTACGCTTAAAGAAACACTCAAGAATGCTACCTGCTGCAAAACAGTTCCGGCCAACCCAAAGATCATAAATGCCAGATAGTTAAAGGTTGGGTTATGCAGAATACGATAGCGATAGTCAATCCCTGTCGCAAAGTTTGTTGCCGCACTGCCCCATTCACCTTTCGCCTCTAACTTTTTTAACGTCACTCCACCAGAGATTGTTTTCACTAGAGAGCTCGCAGCGCGAACAGAGGTATTGGAAACCATCATGTTACTTCCATCAATCAGATTTAAAATCTCTGTTGGCTTACCCAATTTGGCATTGACGGTCAAGCCCTTGGGAATGATAAATCCAACCTGCGCCTCTTCATAAGTCATCAGATGTTGTAACTCTTCTTCTGTTGTAACTACATTTGTTACTGAAAACGTTTGATCATTATCAATCGCTCTAATCAATTCTCTTGTTAATTCTGTTTGGTCCAGGTCTGCTACCACTGTCGGTATTTCCATCACGCGTTTTTCCTGATACAAATATCCAAACATGAGCATATAGACACACGGAACAAGAAACACAATATTACGTATCGTTTTATTCGTATAAATGGATCGCCATTCGTCAGCAACTAATTGCAAAAAGCTATTCACGAGCGCCAGCCCCTTTTAGGTGCCATTCGACAGTAAAGCCAGGGCGTACATCAATATCCTCCACTTGCAATTTCACTTGGAATGCTCGCAAATCACGGGAGTTTAGCTCCTGTGTTGCTTTCTTCGTTGCAAAATCTGCTGCTGGTGCCACCATTTGTACAGTCGCATTTACTTCCTTATTTAAGCTTGGGACAAACAATGTAGTTTTCTCGCCTACTTTTATGTTGCCAAGCTGGTTTTCATCCACATACATTTTTACAAATTTATCGTTCTCTACTTGAATTGTCATGATGGAAGAGCCTTGTGCTACAAGTTCCCCTTTTTGTGAGGAAATAGATTTTACAATACCGCTAACAGGTGCAATCATTTGTGTATTGCGCAAGTATGCCTCTGCTTCATCCAAAGCACCTTTTGCTTGTTTTACGCCTGCTTCTGCTGATTTTACATCAGATTCGCGCAATCCTACCTGACCAAGCCCAGCAATTGCATTCTGGTATGCTGCATTCGCTTGGTTTACTTGAGCTGTAAGTGCTTCAATCTGTTCTGGTCGAGCACCTTTTTGCGCCATGTTTAATTGCTCTTGTGTTGCCGTATATTCAGCGGAGTATTTTTCAAATTCAGCCTGAGATTCTTCCAATTTAATTTTTGGAATAGCCCCTTCTTTTAATAAATCCTCCATGCGTTTCATGTTCGTCTGAGCCAAGTTGCGAGCTGTTTTAGTTGCCTGAAGCTTTCCTTTTAGCTGCGCAATCTCTTCTGGACGAGCCCCGTTTTTGTTGGCTTGCAAATTAGCTTGAGCTGCTTGCAAAGCTGCCTGAGCCTGCTTTACCGTAGCATCGCTTGATCCGCTGGTAACGGAAACTCCTTTTTTAGCCTGCTCCAATTTCGCTTGAGCTAATTGGTACGCTGCTGCTGCCTGATCGCGTTTTGCTGCAATCTCAGCGCTTCCCAGCACAGCTAAGAGTTGACCTTCAACTACTTTGTCGCCCTCTTTAACATCAATCTTGTCAATGGTTCCTGGAACCTTGAAGGCTAAATCTACCTCGGTTCCTTCTACAACAGCAGTTACTTGTTTCGCGGAACCTCCGGCATAACTATTTTTTTCAGAAAAAAGTAAGTATCCACCTAAAAGTACGATAGCTGCTAAGAACCCAACCAAACCAACCATCATCTTTTTATTCTCTCTCATAACCTTCCACTCCAATTCGCAATTTAAGCGAGTCCCAGAGCTCCTTTAAATAGAATGAGTAATGTATCTCTGGTCTCTAGCGTATAAACTGGCTCATTGCGGAACATCTTGCGAAGAACCACAAACCCAATACTCCCAAACAAAGCGGATACCACTGTCTGCGTTTCCATATCGCTTTTTATAAAGCCTTGTTCCTGCATGTTTGCCAGGTATTTCTCCATTAAAGAAAAATAATTACCTAATAATGTTCGAACCATATTATCCCGTGTTATATCTCCTGAGGAGAAACTTAACAGCAATAAACAAAACTCACTGTTATCCGAAAAGAAGCGCAAATGCTCATCTAGTACGTGTAAAAGACGTTCCTGTGGCGTTAAGCTGCTATCTTCCGTCGCCCCTTTGACGGACTCCATCAGCATTTCCACTCCCTTTTGATTTACATAATAGAATAACTCCTCCTTTGTCTTAAAGTGATAATACAACGTACCCTTAGCTACCTGGGCAAATTCTGCAATCGTATCCATCGTTGTATCCGTATACCCATATTGGGCAAAAGCTTGCAGGGCACTTTCATAAATTAAATCCTTCTTTTTACTCATTAATATGTACCCCCATATAAACTGACCAGTCAGTACAGAGATTAGTGTACTCTGCTTTTTGATGACCGTCAAGGTATTTTTGGAAAAAAGTGATTACTCATTCATATTTCATTGGTGTGATCTTCGTTATGTACTCTATTTACATTATTGATACCCGTAATCTTACTGCTTCAAACGATTGCAGCCTAAGACAGATTATCCATCCCCTAGCAACTTGTTCTAGTCGTAGCCTATTGTTTTTATGAAAGTAAAAAAGCCGATGAACAAGTCATCGGCTTCCCATGTAAGCAATATGGCGGAGGGAGAGGGATTCGAACCCCCGTGACGTTGCCGCCTAACGGTTTTCAAGACCGCCCCGTTATGACCACTTCGGTATCCCTCCATATAATAGCTGATAATCATTATGTATGAAATAATTTCGTCCTGCGAAATACATCAGCAAGGATTATTATACTAGAGCATATGTAAAAAGACAAGTATTTTTTTATTATTTTTTTCTAAAATGATTGCAACGTTTGTATCCGTTCACCAGATTGTGTATGATAGACTAAATACGTAATTTGGTAAGTTCCTACATAATCCTTATGGTTCTTACCCTTTCATGAAGGAGTGACTTTGTAGCAATGGACCAACTCATTACATTTGCTAAGGATTATTGGGTAATTCTTATCCTAGTCTTATTGGCAGTGTTTGTGCTTAATTTTTTTCTAAAAGCCTTGTACAAAATTGTTTTATTTAGTCTCGTCGTCGGGGCTATTCTGGTCTTTGGTTTCAATTATACACCAACTGAAGTGGTGAACATAGGACGTCAGGTGGTAAATGGTGTCGATGAAGTGTTCACATCTACTGTAAGACCTTTAATTGATTCTGAAATTAAGGACGCCACTTACAATTTCCGTGAAGATGGAAGCTATGAAATCAAGACGACGAATATCCGTATTGAGGGGAAAAAGGGCGATCCGAAAGCCACTGTCTACTATAAGAATTTTAATTTCTCCATTAATATTAAAGATCTAGGTGAATTAGCTCAGCAACACATCCAGAAGGCTGCTGATGGTAAATCAACACCGTAAACACCAATATATTCGTCTATTAACTTTACTTGCTAAGTAAGAATCCCGGTTCACGCCTGCTAAGGCTACGAGCCGGGATTTTTCATATAGGTATGTTTATATCCATTTTGTGTAGTGATTTACAATGTACTCTTGCTATTAGACACGTCCACTATATAAGCATACAAAAAAACCGAGGAACCTCTCAGCTCATCGGTTTGCTATTCTTTATGTATGGCGGAGGGAGAGGGATTCGAACCCCCGTGACGTTGCCGCCTAACGGTTTTCAAGACCGCCCCGTTATGACCACTTCGGTATCCCTCCGCGTTTCTACATAAAAAATATAGCATATAAAAAATCAAATAGCAACACCTTTTTAAAAAAATTTATGAGTTTAATAGTTTTTCTTTTCAATCAGCTAGCTCACACCACTCGATGAGAGTCAGTGCAAATAACTCAGCACACGCAAAAATATCATCGAGGACGATATACTCATCGGGATAATGTGCAACTTGGGTTACCCCTGGTCCTATAATGATAGAAGGCGTATCGGCCAGCTTCGTTAATAGACCTCCATCAGTCCCCCATGGCGATGCTTCTATGATCGCTGCCTCTCCAAAAACAGACGGATATAGCTCCTGCAATCGTGCAAGCAATGGATGATCCATTTCTACTTCTCCTGGCACCCATCTGGCACCGTACCATTCCAGCTCCACAGGATGATCTACAAACCATTCATCTTCCTCGGTAAGCTTTTGTAACGCAGCCTGCATTTCAATTTTGGCCATCTCCATTTCTTCTCCAGGTGCTACACCCATACGTCCTTCTATTGTAACCAAATCCGAAACAGATGATGGCCATTTTCCCCCTTGTATTACACCTAGATTAATCGGGATCGGTATAGGCAATTTCGCGTATAAAGGGTCTGACATTCGTTGATTTCTCTCTTGCTCTAAGCGCTGAATCTGTCTGATTACGGTCATGCTTTTTTCGATGGCACTAACTCCTTCATAGCGTGTACCTCCATGTGCCGATCTGCCTCGTATGAACAAGCGGAACCACATGGAGCCTTGTTGCTTGGGAAAAATTTTCAGGTTTGTTGGCTCAGGTATTAAAGCAGCGTCGGCTTTATACCCACGTAAAATGGTGGATAAGGTCCCAGCCCCACCGCTTTCTTCTTCTACAACACTTTGAAAGATAACATCGCCCTTCAAACGTACACCAAGCTGTTGGAGGGTTTGAATAGCTACGAGAGACGCGAGATTGCCACCTTTCATGTCAGTTACCCCGCGGCCATACAATTTTCCATCCACAATTTCTCCACTAAACGGCTCCTGTGTCCATTGTTTTCGCTCTCCTTCCGGCACAACATCAACATGGCCATTGAGAATAAGAGAACGTCCTCCTCCCGTACCCTTCCATACCCCTACTACGTTCGGACTACCTGAAAATTCAGTACGCGGCGAAACAAAATAGGCATGTTTCTCCAGCTTTTCAAGCTCGTCACCTGTCATCTCCCACACATCGACTTCAAGTCCCATCTCTACCAAGTGATTGGCTATTTTCTGCTGAATCCCCGCTTCCTGCCCTTGTACGCTAGCCTCACGCACCCATTCCTGCAACAAGCCTATGGCACCCGCTCGATCCTTCTGTAGCTGCTCACGAATTCGTTCCTGCCATGTTAGTGTCTGGCTTACGCTCATGGTAGTCTCCCCCTTAGATAAAAGTGGTTACTTCTCCGCTAAATAACAGCTCTGCTTCTGTCGCACCAATCACATCTGCTACGGTGTATGGATGCATAACCTCCAATAAATGCAATCCATCCGTTTTTACCTCCATCACTGCCATATCAGTGATTATCATATCGGCACTTCCTTTTGCGGTCAGAGGTAGCTTGCACTCACGGACAATCTTGGAGCGACCATTTTTGTCCAAATGTGTAGTAAGGACTAGAACCTTCTTTGCCTTTTGTGCTAATTCCATCGCACCGCCCATCCCAGGAACCCGTTTTCCGGGAACAATCCAATTGGCAATATCACCACGCTGACTTACCTCTAACACCCCAAGAATCGTCATATCTAGCAACCCTCTGCGAATGACCGCAAAAGCAGTGGCACTATCAAAAAAGGAAGCGCCGGGCATCAAAGTAACAGGAAAGCCTCCCGCGTTGCACAAATTCGGATTTTCTTCTCCTTTCTGGGGAGTGGGACCTGTACCTACAATGCCATTTTCAGCATGAAACAAAACATATTTTTCTTCTGGTATAAAATCTGCTACAAGCGTAGGGATCCCGATCCCTAGATTAATCAGCATACCGCTTTTTACCTCCAAAGCAGCACGCCTAGCAATTCGCTCCCGATAACTCTCCGTCGTACCTTCTTTTGTTACTTCTCCCATGCCCATCGCCAATTCACCCCTTCACTTTGCACGATATAGGTTACAAACACGCCTGGTGTCACGATTTCTTCAGGATCAAGCTCTCCAATCTCAACAATTTCTTCTGCTTCCACGATCGTGATATCTCCAGCCATGGCCACCAAGGGGTTAAAATTACGCGCACTTGTATCAAAAACAAGATTGCCAAATCGATCTGCCTTTTTAGCAGATACGATAGCCACTTGGGCAGTTAGCGGTGTCTCAATCAAAAATGTTTTTCCATCCACTATCACCTGCTGCTTCCCTTCTTCCGCAATTGTACCGATTCCGATGTCAGATAAAATTCCTCCTAGACCTACTCCACCTGCTCGAACTCTTTCTGCCAAAATGCCTTGTGGACAAAATTCCACCTCCAGCTCCCCTGCCGTCATTTGGGCACCAGCATTCGGATTAGAGCCAATGTGAGAAGCAATGACCTTCTTTACTCGGCGCTGTGTAATTAATCGTCCGACCCCAATATCAGGAAAAGCTGTATCGTTACTAATCAGTGTTAGTCCTTTGAATTGTTTTTCCAATAGTCCCTGTATTAAGGTAGGAGGGTTACCGACCCCACCGAAGCCACCAACCATCAATGTCATCCCATCATGAAAATGCTCCAATGCTTCTTTTAATGAAATCTCTTTATTCCAGGTTGATTGTGATATCATATGCGCTCCTCCTTTCTACCAAATTCCCTCTTTCGTGAACTCTGCTTGGGCTTCCTGTAAAGTCTGACGCAGTAAATGGATCAATTCATCAATTTCATGCTGTTCAATGATAAGCGGAGGCGAAATAATGACCGCATCGCCTGCTATTCCATCTAAACCTCCAATAGCTGGGTAAATCATCAATCCTTTAGCAAACGCTATTTGGATAATTCGATTGGTTACTTGATGTGAGAGTGCGAATGGCTCTTTCGTCAGCTTGTTCTTTACAAACTCTAGTCCACACAGTAATCCTTTCCCACGTGCCTCTCCAACAATGTCAAATTCCTGCTCTATTTGTTTTAAGTGTTGTAATAAATACTTTCCATTCTGTTCAGCTTTTTGCACTAGCTGATGTTGTTGCATGTAACGTATCACAGACACACAGATCGCTGCTGATTGAGGGTTAGCGCTGTAGGTATGACCTGCCATGATAGAGCCAGAGCCTTCTGCAATCGTCTGCATGATGGAATCACTCACCATAGTGGCTGCCATCGGTGTATATCCTGAACTCATTCCTTTCCCCAACGTCATTACATCAGGCGTTACCTGCCAATGATCAATTCCAAAGTTTTTACCAGTACGCCCCACACCTGTCATAACTTCGTCGGCTATAAATAAAATGTGATGCTTCGTACAAATTTCACGGATACGAGCAAAATAGCCGTCTGGGGGTACTACAGCACCTCCAGAAGCGCCAATAATTGGCTCTGCGATAAAGGCCGCAACATTTTCCGCTCCTGTTCTGATAATGGCCGCTTCTAACTCATCCGCAGCCTGACGTGCATATGCATCACTGTCAAGTCCCTGCTGATTTCGATAGGGATAGGGTGCCGATATACAGGGGTAATCTGCCAATAACGGTACGAAACGCTTGCGTCTTAGCACATGTCCTGACATGGATAATGCCCCCATCGTAATTCCGTGATAGCTCATCCAGCGTGATAAAATCCGATTTTTGGTCATGCGTCCTTGTTCTTGCCAGTACTGAATTACAATTTTTTGAGCTGTCTCCGTTGCCTCTGATCCACTGCTGACAAAAAAGCTCCAATTCACATTACCAGGTGCCCAAGCAGCCAGAATATCCGCTAACTCCTCTACTGCTTCACTACTGAAGTGTGAGCGATAAGCAAAGGATACCTTTTCAGCTTGCTGTCTCATAGCATCGACCACTTCATCCATCGCATGCCCGATACTCACAGTTACAGCCCCTGAACAAGCATCCATATAACGCTTTCCGCTCTCTTCATATAAATAAATTCCTTTTCCGTGAGAAATTCGTGGATATTGTTTGCCCCATTCAGGTTTAATTACATAGCTTTTTTGTTCGGTTTTGCTATCCATGCCCTTCGCTCCTTCCGTTTTCACTGCCACTTTATTACTCATCGTATCGAATCTAGAACCTCCTGACATTCTACTTCCTGGCCAAAAAACGCTGGATAAAAACCAGAATTTTTTGTACATTTTGTATAATGCTAGTTTATGTAAAGAGTAGAGGTTTTCAAAGTAATAGAGAGGTGGTGAAGCCCATGTCTATAACGATCCGTGAAGCCATGCAGTTACCTGATATGGTGCAAACCAGATTGGTAGCAGGGGAATCTGGATTACATCATCCAATTCAATGGGTCACAATCGTAGAAATTGTAGAGGATTTGGAACGTTTACAAGCAGGGGAATTTCTTATTACCACTGGTTTTGGTTTGGAGATGAACACGGATAAATACGATCAATTCATACCTTCACTGGCAGCTCGAGGATTGAGTGGAGTTGCGATTCATACCGGATTTTATTTACGTGAAATTCCAGCGCTTTTTGTTCAACAAGCGAATCAGTTTGGACTCCCTTTAATTGAGATTCCCACAGAGCTTAATTTCTCTACCATCACAAAAGCCATTCTTCAGCCGATTGTGAATCGTCAATTTGAGCTGATTCGCTATTCAGAACAAATTCATCAGCGATTGTTAAATGTAGCTTTGCTAGGTGAGGGTCTTTCTGCCATTGCAGACGAATTAGCCACCGTTACCCAAGGAGAAGTAATTATAACAGACGTACTTGGCTATGAATTAGTTCGTACGTGCCCACAGGCATGTCGGCCTGCTACTGTTGACATGCTCTCAACAGAAGATTCCCGTCAAGTCCGCTCTGATCAAAGCCGTGAATCCATCTCCTCTATCGAATTAACCCATCCAATCGAAGCCGCTCGTTTTACCTTTGGCGCTATCACCTTACGCAAACAGCAAACATGCCGGCAGGAATGGGATATGATCGCTTTGCAGCATGCCTCAACATTGGCTGCCTTAGCTTGCAGTAAGGACAGGGAGATAGCCCAAGCAGAATGGCGTCTAAAAGGCGATTTTTTAGATGAATTACTAAGCGGAACCTTTGAACGTAATGCAGAATCGGAGGCACGCAGCCGTATGTTAGGCTACCCTCTACATCATCATGCCCGTCACCTTGTTGTTGCGCTAGCCATACCCGCTACTCCTTCTGCAAAGGAATATAATTTTGCCATGCTACAAAAGCTACCCACCTTATTAAAGCGGGTAGCAGAGGTTTATCAGCCTACTTATCTCAGTAAGGAACGGGCAACCGAAATCTTATTACTAATGCCTGAGGATAAGGCTAGTGAAGTTTTTATTCAAAAAATGGCAAAAAAGTGGCTTGATTTGTATCCTCAGCATCCGTTGGCAATCGGGATTAGCAACCCCCGTGCTTCCTTCGATACCTTGTCAATAGCCGTTCAAGAAGCGATCTATGCCATGAAATGCCAATCAGCTCTCCTCCCAGCACTCCAAATACAGTCTGTATCTCATTTTGACCGACTAGCCGGCTATCAGTTCCTGTTTCCCTATCACGCGCAGCCTGAGGCCTTACAGGAGCTCTGGAAGCCACTCTTAGCCACATTGCTTCACTATGATCAGAAGCATGGACAACAATTGTTAGAGACTATCCAAGTTTATTTTGAAGAGTGTCTGAATGGGCAAAAAACATCACAACGTCTATTTATTCACCGGCACACGCTTAAATACCGTTTACAGCAGATCGAGCAAAAAACCGCTGGATCACTTCAAGACGCATCTCACCGTTGGCAGTTACAGCTAGCCATCATGGCTTATCATTTACAACAAATTTTCTACCCAGACATGTCAGGCATTCCCTAGAGTAAGCTTACGGAGCTATCAGTCCCATACAGCTTTCAACGGCTTAACCCAGATATTCATATCTTCAAAGCCGGTTGAAATCACACAATTGTTAATTAGCCTGCCAGTATATCGATAGCCCATTTTAGCGGCTGTCACATTCATCGCAGCGGAATGGGCACGTGTAAGTGTATATAGATAGGAAATACCTATTTCTTGCATATGTTGCTCCAAAGCTACAAACAGGTGCTGAAGCAATCCCTTTCCTAACCATTCAGGGTGTGTGGCACAATCCGTCATTTCTGCTGATCCCCAATTCGGCGTCACTTCAGCAGAAGCAGCGCAAACAATCTTGCCCCCTGCTTCTACAACAGCGTAATAGGTGTCTGCTTGTATCGTAGTTCGCACATACTCGGGATCATGCATGGGGGTTGGATAGGTCTCAAAAACAACTTGATACAGCTTAGCCAGTTCTTCAGCATCTTCAAGCTTAGCCCAGCGGACACGACAATCGTCTGGTAGCTCCTTGCATACACTATTGGTTGCTTGTTTGGCCAAGCTTATTTGTAGAATTTCGTCTGCAAGTGGCTCATTTTTAGGAGTTCCTCGCTCTGATGTAACAAAATAACGAAGCATGTGAGCATTCTGACCATTCATACAGCCTTCTAGAATCCCTTCACGTACAAATCCATGTTTCCCCCAGGCTGACAAATCCTCATGTCGGGCATAGACAATTAGCTTAGTCATACCCAATTTGTCAGCCTGTTGTTTGCAAGACTTTGCAATCTCGTCAATTTGATCAGAGTCGTACTCCATTACCTTGATACGTTGGTTATGTATATCCACAATTATTTGTGAAAGATTTTCAATCGGTTCCATCGTCATTTCTTTACACCTCATTGCGTTATTTCTTTCTATTATAAAACCCCTTGCATTGCTAGTCATTCGACAAGTTGTCCAAAGTACCTCTTTGACACAATTCGCTTCTTTCATATCTAAACCATAGCCTTTGCGCATAGGTATCAAGAAGAGACAGGAAAAAAGGAGGATTCCACCCATGCATACCCTTATTTATGCTCACAGGGGTGCCTCTGGCATGTATCCCGAAAATACATTTCCAGCTTTTCATGCTGCCTATCTACAAGGCTCTAACGGTATGGAAATCGACGTTCAAGTAACAGCCGATGAACAGCTTATTGTCATGCACGATACCAATGTAGAGCATACAA
The DNA here is from genome assembly GCF_010748895.1 of Brevibacillus sp. 7WMA2. NCBI lineage: Bacteria > Bacillati > Bacillota > Bacilli > Caryophanales > Paenibacillaceae > Brevibacillus > Brevibacillus sp. 7WMA2. Next base: position 30,949 of record NZ_CP048799.1, on the reverse strand, counting down.
CTGACGGGGTCGGCGAAGTACGGCATCTCACCTATGAACAGATCTATCGTCTAAATGCGGCAGCCAAAAGCAGAAAATATTATCCCCCTACAAAGGTTCCAGAGCTATCAGATGTCTTATTGTTCGTCAAAACAACTGGGCTTCGACTTATCATTGAACTAAAGAACTTTATCGTCCCTCAGCCTCAATTGGAAGAGCATGTAATTCGTCTCATCCATGATCTTCGTTTACATAAACAGGTGGTCATTTCCTCTTTTAATTATCACAGTCTGTTGCATGTTAAGGAGCTAGACCCACAAATTCGCACCGGTATGCTTTATTTCGGACAACTACATAAACCCTGGGAGATTGCCAAACAATTTCGTGCTGACGAACTCCATGCCCCCGAGGAACAGGTAAATAAAGCACTACTGCAAGCTGCTCGTCAGCACCATTTATCACTGCTTGCATGGACAGTGAACACTCCGGAACGCATGCAGGAGCTCTTTTCATTACAAATTGATGGCATAATTACAAATTATCCTAATGTAGCACGAAAATATTTGAATAAGAAGTAAAAGGATTGTTTACAAGCCCTACAGGATATTTCTATACTAAAGAAGAGATCAGGATATAAGGGGGTTATTGCATGTTCATTACCGACTGTCTATCACCACTACATTCTCTCACAGTGGTAAAGCCAACCGACACCATTGCCCATGCTCTGGAGGAAATGAAAAAGGGAAAATTGCTTAGCATGCCTGTGATTAATGAAGATGGTACTTATTTTGGAACGCTGAGCAAACGCAGTTTGTTTGAAAAATTCGAACAAGATCATGCGGACAAAACTTTTACAGAATTCACTCAACTTCCTCTTGCCGATGGTGTTGATCAGAATTTAAAGCCACTTACGACTGAACATCTTTATGAAGACGCCCTCCCTATTATTGTGCGTTATCCATTTGTACCGATTGTAGACGAGAATAATCGTTTTCTTGGTATCATTAAACGTAAAGATATGGAGTTAGTATTAGAATCTGTTTTTGGGATGGGTGTGAAAGGGACTAGAATAACCCTAACCCGTTTCGAAGGAAAAGGTGTGTTACGAGAAATCTCTAGTATTTTGACCGAACACAAGTCAAATGTGATCTCCTGTGTATCCTTTGATTCTAAACACTCTGGTGTCAGACGTATTTTAGTTAAGTTTAAAACGGAAGATAATCTGATTGATATTATTCAGGAACTGGAGAATCATGGCTTTGCTGTCACCTCTGTTCATGAAAGCTAACTCCCCAGCATGTAGTAAGAAGCAAGAATTTATAATAAAAAAAGGAACGCTAATTGCTTGCGTTCCTTTTTTACATTCCGATTCGATTATTTTCCAAGGTCCAGAGGCGGTACCCAATTTGGATCAAAGAACTTTCCTTGCCATGTATTACGACGTTTCATCTCTGCCTCAATGCCATTGAGCACTTCCCATTTTTTACGACTCCACATCGGCCCAATCAAAATATCAGGAGGCCCATCACCAGTAATACGATGCACAATCATTTCTGGTGGTAGAATTTCCAGAGTGTCGACAACTAATTTCGTATACTCCTCTTGTGTCAAGAATTCCAATAAACCAGCATTGTACTGCTTCACCATTGGCGTTTTCTTTAACAGATGTAGCAAATGTATTTTAATACCTTGTACGTCCAAATGAGCAGCGGCCTGCGCAGTCATCATCATATCTTCGGCAGTTTCTCCAGGTAATCCATAAATAATGTGGGAGCAGACACGAATGTTATGTTTACGAAGCTTCTCTAGTCCATCAAGATAGCATTGATAATCATGGGCACGATTAATCAGTAGCTGTGTACGTTCATGTACTGTTTGCAACCCTAATTCTACCCATAGATAGGTACGTTCATTTAATTCTGCTAAGTACTCTACTACATCATCTTCTAAACAGTCAGGTCTGGTTGCTATAGAAAGACCCACAACATCATCTTGTCGTAAAATCGTTTCGTACATATCGCGAAGCTCTTCTACAGGCGCATAGGTATTGCTAAATGCCTGAAAAAAACCTAAGTACTTCGCTGTAGGCCATTTTTCATGCATACGATCCTTAACATCATGAAACTGCTTCTCTAACGTCATACGACGATCGCCTGCAAAGTCCCCCGATCCGCGTGCACTACAAAATGTACAGCCACCTACTGCAACATTGCCATCTCGATTGGGGCAGGAAAATCCTCCATCTAGCGGTACCTTAAATACCTTGTGTTGAAACATACTACGCAAATGATAGTTCCATGTATGATAACGCTTATCACCCCATAGCAGAGGCTGACAGCTCTTTTGTATATCCTCCGTTGACATCTTTATACTCCCTTCTGTCCCATGCATTTCTACAGTATACCAGTTTCTGTAGAGCTTTTTAATAGTGAAAAATATTACACCACACATTTTTGCACATATCATGCTTCCGTCAATTGTTGCTTTTATATCAACATCAATAACATTTCGAAGTTTTTACTAGAAAAAAAGAACCGCAGTTCTTTCCCGCGGTTCATTATCATTATATTTCCCACTTTATTACGTTTACATTACTGTTGCATTTCTTCTATCTGAATTGCACGTGTATGTGCAGTATGGCTCCACTCTTGATTGTTCTTGGTAAAGAACGCGTAAATAAAGATAGGTAACCATGTCAGGAAGAAAATTGGCAACAGGATGAGTCCCAAATAAGCTTTTAGTGGGACTTTCTCTAAGTACAATGCGAGTACAGGTAACAAATAGAAAATACCTGTTGTCACGTAAATCAACCAATCAGGCAAGAAGCCTGTTGTAGGTAGGAACGTGTTAAAGCTCAACAATCTGGCCATAAACAATACCGACATAAATGTAACAATCAACACATACATGGGTTGAAAGAGGTAAAAAGCTGCGTCAAGCATTCCTAGTCTTCTTGCTTTTAAGCCATTTTTGACAACTGAACCAATGTAACGTCCAGCTACATCATAATGACCTTGCATCCAACGAAGTCTCTGCTTCATTGAAGATTTTAGGTCGATTGGTTTTTCGTCAAAAACCTTTGTTTCATGAGCCCAGCAAGGATAGATGCCACGTTCGATACATCTCGTTGCAAACTCTAAGTCTTCCGTTAAGCTGGTTGCCCCCCAACCCATATCTTTTAACAGCTTACTCTCAATACAAAGTCCTGTACCACCTAATGTGTTTGGCAACCCTAGGTTATGGCGAGCCAATTGCCACATACGGTTGGTGAACCAGTACGTACAAGCGTACGAAAGAGTAATCCAAGAGTCAAACGGGTTTTTGGAGTCAAGGTAACCTTGGATAACTTGTTGTCCTTTGCATAGACGATCGTTCATGACAGTTAGGAAGTTTTTCTCTACCAAGTTATCTGCATCAAACATTACGACAGCATCGTACTGCTTTTCTCGTGACCATAAATTTTCTAGCATCCACTCAATACCGTAGCCCTTGCCACGCTTTGAAGTGTCAAATCGTTCGCAAGCATAGGCGCCATGCTTCCGAACAATCTCCGCGGTGTTATCTGTACAATTGTCACAGATAACAAAAATGTCGTACATCTCACGCGGATAGTCCATTTTTTTCAAATTCTCGATCAATGGTGCAACAACCGCTGATTCATTGTGTGCAGCTATCAATACAGCAAATGTTTTCTCTGGCTTGTGGGTCACAGGCTTTTTCTTATGAAGTAAAATGCCTCCCCCTACTGAAATTGCTGTTTGATAGATGCTGACTAACCCCATTGTGGTGGTAAAACCGATGAAAAGCCCCTCAATTATATCTTTTAAGTCAACCATCTTTTCTTCTCCTCGACCTAGTATGCTTATATGCATACAGGTAGTGTTATATCTCCTTCAAACCCTATTTGCGAGTTTACACGATTCACAACTAGCCTGCAATCGTTCAAAAGTGGGAAAAATCAATGTTTACTTCTCTCTATATCTATTTGTTGCTTAATATGACGCAAAAGCTCAGTGATTCGCTTCATCTTGCAAGCAGTTTTTGAGAAACACTTGTCCCTATCACGTTTCCCTCTTCATCCTACTCTTATTCTGCAACCTCAAAATTTACTACAGAAAAAAAAGCCTGCTATAAAAAGGTCTACCCTTTTCAAATAGGCTTGAATCCAGAAGATGCAAAAATCTGGCCTCTATAACTAAAGGTCAGCCGATATTCCTAGTAAAATTTCTATAGTGATGTTTTTTTATCCCAGGGACAAAAGAACTAATTGACATTAGATGTAATCATTTACCTATTCTCTGTCTCTTATAAAAAATCCTATTTCATCAGCAATTTTTTTGTATAAAATGACAAAATATGAATTTTTATGGAATATTTTTAACAAATTTCTCACTTCTTACTTTTCTTTACAACTATAAAAACAAATAAAAACTCAGCGATACGAACCCTTTGGCCGAGCAGAGTCTTATGTGATTTCCTTTTTTGAAGGTTGGCATTCAATTTTTACAAATACATAAAAATGGCGTCTCAGGAGAGACTCGAACTCCCGACCGACCGCTTAGAAGGCGGTTGCTCTATCCAGCTGAGCTACTGAGACGCATTTTGGAGGGAGTACCCGGATTTGAACCGGGGAATAAAGGTTTTGCAGACCTGTGCCTTACCACTTGGCTATACTCCCTTATGAAATTAAAAAGGGGCGATCGATGGGAATCGAACCCACGAGTGTCGGAGCCACAATCCGATGCGTTAACCACTTCGCCACGACCGCCATTATGTAAGTAAAAGTTGGCAGGGGCAGTAGGAATCGAACCCACACCAAAAGTTTTGGAGACTTTTGTTCTACCACTAAACTATGCCCCTATGGTAGCGGCGGAGGGGATCGAACCCCCGACCTTTCGGGTATGAACCGAACGCTCTAGCCAGCTGAGCTACACCGCCAAAAAACGATATAAAACAATATGGCGGAGAGTGAGGGATTCGAACCCTCGCTACGCTTACGCATACTAACGGTTTAGCAAACCGTCCCCTTCGGCCTCTTGGGTAACTCTCCGTATAATAACTCCTCAGAATAAATCTATATGATTCAATCTACTACATTATTCTTATTTAATATACCTAAGGAATAATTATATCAAACACATACCTTTATTCCCTGAAAACTGAATAATGAAAGTTAGCATAAGGCAATGTGGATAAGTCCTCGACCGATTAGTATTCGTCAGCTCCATGCATTACTGCACTTCCACACCGAACCTATCAACCTCATCGTCTATAAGGGGTCTTACTAGCTTGCGCTATGGGAAGTCTCATCTTGAAGGGGGCTTCACGCTTAGATGCTTTCAGCGCTTATCCCGTCCGCACATAGCTACCCAGCTGTGCCACTGGCGTGACAACTGGTGCACCAGAGGTGCGTCCATCCCGGTCCTCTCGTACTAAGGACAGCTCTCCTCAAACTTCCTACGCCCGCGACAGATAGGGACCGAACTGTCTCACGACGTTCTGAACCCAGCTCGCGTACCGCTTTAATGGGCGAACAGCCCAACCCTTGGGACCTACTTCAGCCCCAGGATGCGATGAGCCGACATCGAGGTGCCAAACCTCCCCGTCGATGTGGACTCTTGGGGGAGATAAGCCTGTTATCCCCAGGGTAGCTTTTATCCGTTGAGCGATGGCCCTTCCATGCGGAACCACCGGATCACTAAGCCCGACTTTCGTCCCTGCTCGACTTGTAGGTCTCGCAGTCAAGCTCCCTTGTGCCTTTACACTCTACGAATGATTTCCGACCATTCTGAGGGAACCTTTGGGCGCCTCCGTTACTCTTTAGGAGGCGACCGCCCCAGTCAAACTGCCCACCTGGCATGGTCCTTCCACCCGATAAGGGCGGCAAGTTAGAAACTCCGTACATCAAGGGTGGTATCCCAACGACAGCTCCACGAAGGCTGGCGCCCTCGCTTCACAGCTTCCCACCTA
>NZ_CP048799.1:0-20000 GCF_010748895.1 Brevibacillus sp. 7WMA2 | reverse complement strand
TCTAAAATAATCTCTTTGTCACTTTTACCAGTAGAACGTGAACGAAAGGCATAATAATAGTGAAAGCAATACTCGACTGGAATGTCAATATCTGCTGTGCCATGGGCAATAAAAACATCTCCCGCATATTTCTGTAGCTCTTTAAGCGGCACATAAGAATGCAGCGACTCAAAGAATGCAAGTGTCAATCCATAGCCCATGTAATCCACAGATGTATGCTGCCATGCTCTTTGATAGGTATCTACTCCAACAATCCGAACAATATCTTTATAGGGGTGAGCAACTGGAGACCATAGCATAAGCTTACGAATGTTAGGTTCGCTTATAGCTGTATACAAAGCAACCGGACCACCTAAACTATGACCTAGTAAAGAAATTCGTTGTGAATCAATTTCCGGAAAATGTGCTGCTTCTTGTAGAACATGCCTAGTTTGGGCAACTAATTGATCAAAACCTGAATGGCCATATTCGCCTGTACTCTCTCCACATCCCACATAATCAAAGCATAACACTGCATAGCCATCTTTAATCAATTGAGTAGCAGTTTCAACAAACAATCGATTGACACCAATACGCGAACCGATAAAACCATGACAAATGACAATCAGAGGAAATGTTTCTGCTTGATTTTCGAGTTCAGGTACATATAAGGTAGCCGCCAATGTTTCATCCTGCCATTTGATTTCAACATGTCTCTTCACGTGTCACACATCTCCTTTTTCCTCTCACCACTCTTACTTACTTATCAAAAAGGAAAATTCGCTTTTTCCTTTGCTACTCAGCCTATCTGGATTGTTAGTTCAAGTTTAATTCATACTATTCCGACCTGTCAAGTATGAATTGGTCAATAAAATTGCCCGAGACTTTTCACTGTTTCGGGCATATGGCTATTATTTCTGCTCACTGATAAAAATATATTCATCATGTTCTTTTTTCCAAGTAAAAGTAACAGTAGGATTGGTAACTGAGACTATCGGGCGATATTCCGATGAAACAGCCGTTTTTTCCCGAAGCATACTTTGCATAAAGGTGCTACGGATATTTAAGCTATTCCCCACCTTTTTGAGTAAAGGAGAAGTGCTATAGAAACTGACTCCATTTACCACTACCTCAAAACCACTTTTTTGTCTTACCTCAATGCGTTTTTCTCCCAGCTCATATAACGCTCCCACCACTTGACTAATATCGTCTTCAATTACAATATCAGGTTCAAGGCCAACCTTGTTGACTTTACGGTGAGCCGGTGTCTTGTACTCTTGCAATGTCACTTTTAACGCATCACCATCAACGAGAGGCAGGACTGTTTGAGCAATTCCCTTACCAAAAGTCTTGGTTCCAATCAATTTGGCTATTTTATGATCTTGTAGCGCTCCAGCTAGCATTTCTGAAGCTGAGGCTGTTTGTCCGTTTACTAACACCGTAACAGGATAGGGAGCTGGTCTGCCATTGCGCACCCAATTTTCCACTTCAACATCATTGCGATTAGTCGTATACATCAATAAGCCATTTTCCATAAATAAACTGGCAATATCCTTCGCTGCATTAAGATATCCCCCACTGTTATCACGTAAATCAATGATCAAGCCTGTCAATTTCTTTTGATTTTCTATTTGATCTAATTGCTCTTTAAACCGATCACCTGCATCGCTTCCAAACGTATCCAGCTTAACATACCCTATCGCTGTGGATTTGGAGCCGAAAAGTTTACTTGTTGCTTCTGGTATAACCAGAGGTGAGCGCTTGATCGTGTAATCCTTCATTTTTGCGGTCCCCGATTTGAAAAAAGTAAGAGTTGCACTCGTCCCCTCTTCACCTTGCAGGATCCTATTTAACTCTCCTATACCCTTTACGGTTATCTTACTACCATTCATTGCTTCCAGCTTATCACCTGAATGAATTCCTGCCTTAGCTGCTGGAGAATTTTCAACTACACTACGCACAATAAAACCGTTATCAGTTTCGCGAAAGGTAATTCCAAAGCCCACAAAGTTATTATTCACACTGTTCTGGAACTGATCCAATTCCGTTTCAGTAAATAAAGTCGTGTAAGGATCATTTATTTGGGCCAGCATTCCTTCAATCCCGTAGTAGCTTACCGTATACCAATCCAGCTTTTGCTGGGCTTGCCATTGTGTTATACGATCCACCATTTCGGTAATGGTATCATCTTTCTCGTCCACGACAACTTCAGCATGTTTTTCAGCTTTTATATATTGTTGAACACCTTGCAAGGCTCCTTGCACAAGTTTTTTTTCACTTGGTTTATCAAGGTGGTTTTCTTGCAAAATATAATACACCTGTTGTAGCTCCAGAAGCGGCATGTTACTCGTACTGTTTATATCAAAAGATGAAGCTTGATTAAAGGACTGTGACATAGAAGCCATAGCCCCCGAGCCAGGCAACAAGAGCATGAGTGTAAGAGCCAGAATCCCCGTTTTTCTAAGTTTCATGTATAACAACAGCTCCTTTTGTCACCTCTTGTGGAATATCCAGACGCAAGCTCTCGGGAAATTCATATTCTTCATCGCCATCCAGCTTGAGGTATTCCCCATTATCATAGGCCTCCGTAATTTTCCAAGATTGGCGTAATAATTGTTTCGTTTCAGAATCCAAATAGTACTTCACAACAAACGTAGGAGCATATAAAAGCTTTTTCTCTTGTAAATCAAGCGTTTCAGCATAGCGCTGAAGTTCATTTGGTTCATAAAATTCGGTAATAATCTCATATGCTCCGAAGCTTTGCTTTAAGTATCTAGCATGAAGCTTATTTAAACGGCTTAAAACAGGCAGATCAGTCACATACTCATGTAGATACGCTTTTTTCCCAATTAGGTTACCAGTCTCTTTTTGGGTCCAGATACCCTTTTCATTATCCCAATCGTACTTGACTTGATTACGACGATCTGTATATCTTTCCATTTTATTCAAAACGGCTTGATCCGCTTTTTGGTAAATACCTTTTGTATGCGTGATTCCTCTTTGAGCATCCATCTCTTCAGTAGTTTTAAGCACCGTACCACCGTAATTCATTTCCGTCTTGACAATAATCCTTTGAGCTTCATCCAGCTTGTTATAAGCATCACTTAATAGAGTGGCATAAAGATTTTGTCTAGTGGAGGACAACAGATCTAATTCGTGAGCCGCTTGTTCATATAAAGCTTGAAGCTCACGATCTTGATCTGCTGCTTTCATAGCACGTTTTAACAAATTTTCCGCATCAGAAATCCGATTTTCTTTCACCAAATAGTACAAGCCATTTTGTACAGCCAGCTTGATATCCGGTCTTTCCTCATAACGTTTACTTGCATTTCCATATTGACCTAAATGAATTTCAATAGCTGCCAAATATAGACCAAATACTTTCCATTCCTCTGAATTCTTAACCAGTTTTGATTCATAAGAAAGTAATTTTTGATGCAATTCTTCAAATTCTTTACCTTGATTAGTCCGTAGCATTTGTAAGCCAACATCATAGATATTAGCCGTAAGAAGGCCTAGCATTTTTGGATCATGCTCCACTGTTTCCAGATAAGCGTCTAATGCAAGGAGGGCTTCTTTTGCATTATCTGCGGGTTCCTTATAGTAGTTCCAGCTTTTGTAGTAATGAACCCCCACCTGGTTAGGAAAATCAGTAGGTAGCTCCTCCAGCTCCTTAAAGGTTCCCTCTTCTTCAAGATAATTTTTGATTGAATCCACGATATCTATGAATTTCTGCTCCGTTTCCGTTGGAGAATCATACGTGGAAAATAAAGGATACATCTCCTTCTGAACAGGTACATGCGGGTATAGAGAACGCGTTTCATCAGCTAAAGGCAAGAGCATCTGGGATTGAGTTGAAGCGCTCACCTTTTCCATCAAAATAGCAGCTTCTGCACGTGTTAATCTGCTTGAACCTCTTTTTAGCAATTCTAATTCCCATTCAGATTGCTTCGTGGCAAAGGATAGCACGGACAGCACTTTAGCTGCCTCTTCATTTGTGATAGGCTGGTTCGGATAAAATTGATCTCCTGGAAAAATCTTATGTAGTGTCCTAGCTCCTGCAATCCGATCGTGATACACAAATACCCGCAAGATACCAGGATACATCCACGTCATGTAGTGAACATCCTTATAGGGTAAATATGGCTCGTCCATTCCTTGTCCCCGACCGAATTCATCATTGTCTTCCAACAAGGTCAAGGGAAACAATTTATTTTGGTTTAGCTCCAAAAAACGGCTGGTCAATAAAAAGAACTCTGCCCGTGTCATAGCCTTATCAGGGAAAAATTGCTTAATCGCTTTCGTTGAATCACTAAACAAACCTTCCTCATAGGCTTTGACAATAGCCTCTTTAGCGGGATGATTAGAAATATCAATGAAAGGCAATGGAGCCAAAAGATCATTCCCTATTTCTTCCGCTTGCACAGGTTCTAAGAAAATACAGCTAGCCATTGCAATAGCTACAGTAGCAGGAATTGCTTTCCCCCATCTCCTACTACACAAGAATTCTTTCACACTCGTCACAATATACCAGCCCCTTCCCTCTCCGCCATTTATCAAAGTTGCTGGTTGATAATGGCATAAAACACCCCATACAAGACTTGTTTTTTACTTCAACCACTGGATTTTTTTTCGTTTCCAGCAGTCGGTCATATTCTTTTAGCCATTCTGGGTTACATTTTGCTTGACGTTCTTCTGCTTCCAAACGAGAGAGCTGCAGGAATTGTTCTAAAGAGAAACGTTTTTCAATCAGCTCATTTCCATTACGCTCCCACTCTTTTTTAAGCATCCAGAGCTCTTGCTCCTTTAGCATTCGTTCAATTTGTTGATCAGGGGTGTCAGTAGGCATGCCTTCTATTTGATGTTCAATCGCCCTGATATGTTTCATTTGTTCTCTTTCTTGCTCTTTTACACCAGCCAATTCACGCTCGGCTCGCTTTATTTTTCCAAGTGATAGGTGCCATTCATAGAAATCACGAATCGAGGACAAGTTGCCCACTCCCTTAGTTATTCCGTAGCTCTTTGGCCTTAGAGGTATTGAAACGGGTCTGTATGAACCTCTGAGGCAATTACTTCGGTTTTATATTTCTGTTCCTGTAGCTTTTCTTGTATAAAACTAGCTAATCTTGGCTTCATGATCTTTTCGATGTTATGACCAGCATCAATTATTGATAGTCCTTCCACGAAAGCGTCCTGCGCTTCATGATAGCCGACATCGCCAGTTACCATTACATCTGCACCACGAAAAGTAGCTTTTAACAAATAAGAACCGCCGCTACCTCCCAGAACTGCCACCTTTTTCACGATGCGATCCTTAGGACCAACTATACGAACTCCTTCTAAACCAAGCTTCCTTTTGACAAATTGGGCATACTCCTCTAGCGTCATAGGTTCGGCCAGTTTGCCAATTCTCCCAAGCCCAAGCGTAAATGGTGGTAGATCAAGAGGATAGATATCATATGCTACCTCATCGTAGGGATGCGCCGCTTTCATAGCCTTAATCACAGAAGCTTGCTGACTACTTTTTATAACCGTTTCAATTCGAACCTCATCTACATGCTCCACTTTTCCCTGTTCCCCAATGAAAGGAGTCGTGCCTTCAAGTGGTAAAAAAGTACCTGTCCCCTCAATCTGGAAGCTACAGTGACTGTACTGTCCAATATGACCAGCCCCTGCATTCGCCATAGCCTGGAACACTTGTTCACGATGCGATTTTGGTACAAAGGTTACTAGCTTTTTCAGCTCATCCTGATAAGTTACATCTAGAATTTCGGTTTGTTGTAATTCCAATTCTTCTGCAAGCCAATCATTCAAGCCCCCATTTGCGACATCTAGATTCGTATGCATGCTGTAGACGGCGATATCGTGAGCCAGCAACTTTGCTAACAAGCGGCCAGCCGGCAAATCAGTGCGCAAATGCTTTAAGGGGCGGAATATCACAGGATGGTGAGCAATTATAAGCGAAACCCCTTTTTGAATCGCCTCTTCAACCACCTCTTCATTTACATCCAACGCTGTCATTACCTTCTGTACAGGCTTTTGCAGTGTCCCGACTTGCAATCCGATCTTATCCCATTCCATCGCTAGGGATTTTGGCGCTAGTCTCTCCACTAATTGTATGATGGTTTGTCCGTTTGCAAGCATGTCAAAACTCCTTTAATCCAAATAATTTTATCCTCAATTTCCGACAGTTTTTCCTGTGTTTCCACACGAGTGGATGCCATCATGCGCGCTTTGATTTTTTCCCATTTTTCTAATTCAGACTTCCATTTTGTGAGCAAAATCGGTGATTGTTGCTGCAATAAAAAAGGCCCGATTTCCATTAGCTCTGCTTGACTCCATTTATCCGATTGATATGGCTTATCTGGATTGCCTGGTTCAGCTACCAGCACTTCGTAAATAATGCCATCTTCCTCTACAATATCCTCAGCTACTAATTGATAACCATGGTCATATAGCCATTTACGCAGTATATCTTCTCCAACATTTGGTTGAAGGATCAAACGCTGTACTTTTCCTAATTTATCAAGGCCGGCTTCCAAAATAGAAGCGATTAATTGGCCACCCATTCCGGCAATGCAAATGACCTCTGCCTCATTTGGAGCCAAAACAGCTAAGCCATCTCCTTTGCGAACAGAAGCTCTATCTTTTGCTGTTAACGTTGCAATTTGACGAAGTGCTGCTTGATATGGTCCTTCATTTAATTCCCCTGCTATTACAAAGCGAGCCTGATTATTGACTAATAAATAGGAAGCCAGCAGGGCGTGGTCCGATCCAATATCAGCTACAAGCGCATCTTTGGGGCAATATGCTGCAATTGTTTGTAATCGTTTAGAAATAGTTAATGTCATGTTCCTATTACCTCCAGTTCATCCATTTTACCTCATCTTGCCAAAAAAACACATGCAGAAACTGGATGAGTAATATGGTAATTTTTAGCCCACTATCAGGAAGCGATTCCTAAATTAAATGCGTAACCAGATATTAACAAATAACCTTTAAAAAGACTAGTATGACACAAGAATACTATTCCCATATGCTGTTTTTTCACTTGAATTTCCACTAATAAAAAAATCCCTCCATCATAAAAGCTGGAGAGATCTTTATATGTCTTATTTACTGATTTCACGTGCAATTACCATTCGCAGAATTTCTGAAGTGCCTTCACCGATTTCTAGCAGACGTGCATCTCGGAAATAACGTTCCACCTGATAATCCTTCATATAGCCGTATCCTCCGTGAATCTGAATAGCCTGATGAGTCGCAGACATTGCGATCTCCGAAGCATACAGCTTAGCCATCGCCGCTTCTTGGGTGAATTTGCGTCCTTGATCTTTAAGCCACGCTGCTTTGTAAACCAAAGTACGAGCTAATTCGATCTGAGTTGCCATATCCGCCAACTTCTGCTGAATCATTTGGAAATGCGACAAGCTAGAACCAAAGGCTTTCCTTTCTTTGGCATACTGTAAGGCGCGATTAAAAGCTGCCTGTGCTATTCCAACTGACATGGCACCAATACCAATGCGACCACCATCCAATGTGATTAAAAATTGTTTGAAGCCCTCTCCCTCTTTGCCTAAAATTGCCTCTTGGGGGACTACAACGTCTTCTAAGACTAACTCTGTAGTATTCGAAGCATGTAATCCTAGTTTTTCATAGCGATCCACTACCTTAAATCCCGGGGCGTCTGTCGGGACTAAAAGAGCTGTGATTCCTTTCGTACCCTTCGTTTTATCGGTTACAGCAGTTAAAGCAAGAAACGTAGCATAGGAAGCATTCGTGATAAAGCATTTCGAACCGTTAATAACATATTGTCCATTCTGTAATACTGCCTGCGTTTTGGTACCACCTGCATCAGAGCCTGCCTGCGGTTCTGTTAACCCAAATGCTCCTATACTCTCCCCACTACAGATTTTTGTTAAATAGGCTTCTTTTTGTTGCTTTGTTCCAAATAAATGCAAGGGGGCTCCGCCTAAGGATATATGGGCTGAATACGTAATGCCTGTAGAAGCACAAGCACGACTAAGCTCCTCCGTGACAATAGCAAAGCTAATCGTATCCGCTCCAGCTCCACCAAACTCTTCAGGAAATGGCAATCCCATCAATTCCAATTCCCCTAGTTGTTTCATAATCTCAATCGGAAACCGCTTTTCCTTATCGCGTTGCTCCGCCCCTGGTGCGACTACTTCATCCGCAAATTCCCGAATCATTTTCTGCAACATCTGCTGTTCTGATGTAAGATCAAAATGCATGTCAATCTCCCCTTTATGTGCTAAATCATGTTCAAATCGCCACAGATGTAAATAACAAGATCGACTGACCGAGCGTTTGTTCAGAATTTACTTATTATTATATACAATTCAAAAGATATTTGGATAGTCTCCAAAACAAAATAAAGAGACTCCGTGTTGACGAAGCCTCCATCCTTTGTAAAGAAAGTAATGATTCATTTATGTACGCGACTAATTCTATCTTCGAAGCCATTCAAGCCAGTAGTGACGAGTAATGGTTAGCAATAATCCACTCAATAAAACCTTACTACCCAATATAATTTGCATTATCTCTCGTGACGCTTCGGGTACCCACAATGAACTAATCTCTGGACCAAAAAAGTACAGTAATCCACTTACCACAAGTGTATACGCAAGCTGCTGATGACGAGCATGGAACAAATACCCTAATCCAATCATCAGGAAAGATAAAGGTACCCAATATAATTCTATATTTGTCCAACTAAAAAATTCCCCCATACGTGTCAGCATGGCTGTTCCATATAAAATACCTATACCTATTAGTCCAGCTAATATCAACAACGAATAACGAAATAGTAAACCATGTAAAAAAGAATACCCAGCAATTAAAAGTAGCCACCATAAATATGTAACTTGACTTATTTTCCATTTTTCCCCAAAATAGTAGAGACTAGTTATAGCAATGAGGATCGTAACAAGTAAGAAAAAATAGGATAATAACGGTATTTTTCGCTTAAATACAAAAGCTAGGACGTATGCAAGTATCCAACTGAACACCAAAATGCTCATTTGCATTGGAATACTAAAAGCGTTAAAATAAAAAGCAAGTAAAAGCATGACAGCGATTACAAGTCCTATAAAAAATATTCCTCCCATTAGTTTTACGGAAAGGATTTGTGCTTCTTTACCGCTCCCTTGAATTGGAGTGCTTGCACTTTGTAGAAAGGCTTGCTGATTATAAAGCTTATCCATTCTCGCTTTTCTGTTGGGAAAAAGAAAGAAACGTTTTTTTGTGATGGGCTCCTCTTGATTTGGAGCGTGCTTGCCTTCTGTATAGAGATTTAACAGAAAAATGCAATAATGTTCTGGCAGTAAATGATTACGTCGCCAATTTTCAATCTCTGTAATAATGATTTTTCTACGTTGATCATCCAAGTAGACATCGCCTCCTAACTGCCATTTCTTTTTGATTAATGAAATCGACTATTTTTGAAGTAACATCCCGTTCTTCCCAACAAAAAAGCCTACGCAGCGTGTGTGGCAAAACGTAGGCTTAGTGCTTACTATATCTTTATCGGCTATTCCAAAAAATCTTTTAAACGTTTACTACGAGAAGGATGTCTTAATTTACGTAGGGCTTTCGCCTCAATTTGACGAATACGCTCACGAGTTACCCCGAAAACTTTTCCTACTTCCTCAAGCGTTCTCGTCCGACCGTCATCTAATCCGAAACGAAGACGCAGTACGTTTTCTTCACGATCTGTTAATGTATCTAACACATCTTCTAATTGTTCTTTCAACAGCTCATACGCAGCAGCGTCAGAAGGAGCTAGCGCTTCCTGATCCTCAATAAAATCACCTAGATGGGAATCATCTTCTTCCCCGATCGGTGTTTCTAATGATACAGGCTCCTGAGCAATTTTCATGATTTCACGTACTTTTTCAGGAGTTAGATCCATCTTTTCAGCAATCTCTTCAGGAGCAGGTTCACGTCCCAATTCTTGTAGTAATTGGCGAGAAACTCGGATTAGCTTATTAATCGTCTCAACCATATGCACTGGAATACGGATGGTTCTTGCTTGGTCAGCAATAGCACGAGTGATCGCTTGTCGAATCCACCAGGTTGCATAGGTACTAAACTTGTATCCTTTTTGGTAGTCAAACTTCTCAACGGCCTTAATAAGACCCATATTACCTTCCTGGATCAGGTCTAGGAATAGCATACCACGACCCACATAGCGTTTAGCTATGCTTACAACGAGACGTAAGTTAGCTTCAGCCAATCGGCGTTTTGCTTCTTCATCGCCTTGTTCAATGCGTTGCGCAAGTTTAATCTCCTCTTCAGCGGAAAGTAGAGGAACACGCCCAATTTCTTTTAAGTACATACGCACAGGATCATTAATTTTGATTCCTGGCGGCACAGACAGGTCATCATATTCAAACCCTTCCTGCTCATCATCCTTGATCATCATAGCATCTGCTTCTTCGTCTTCTTCATTATCATTATTGACATCGATGCCTTGATCTCCTAGGAACTCGAAGAACTCATCCATCTGATCAGAATCCTGATCAAAGTTAGATAGACGATTTGTAATTTCTTTGAAAGTCAAGCTTCCCTTCTTCTTACCTAATTCCACTAATTGTTCTTTCACCTGATCCACCGACAGGGTCTCCATGTCTGATGTCAAGTTTTGCTTGTTCATCTATTTTCCCTCCTTCCTCGGGAATGATGCTGATAACTACCCTTCCCTCAAAGCATTTTCCAATTCGGCGATCTTCATCCCTAGTAAAGCGGCTTCAATAATAAGCTTTTTACGCTGCTCCTCATCTATGGTGCTTCCCGCTTGCAAATTTAGTTGCTTTTGTTGTTCACGTAGCTTTTGTAGTTCCGCGCGAACAGGGTAATTGTTCACCTGCTTGATGTAGTCTTCAATTTCCTTATCAGATACATCTTCTCTGCATTCCATCATGGCTAATCCCGAGGCTAATTGCTTGCACTTCTCATCTTCAACATAGTGTATAAAGGCTCCAGGATCTGCCGGATGCCCCTCTGCATAATAAGCATACAAGTAAGCGGCTAGAGCACTGTGTTCGTCCACTTGGAAATCTGCGTTACATTCCTGTTGCACACGTAAAGCAATTTCCGGATCACGCATCATATAGTATAGCAACATTCGTTCTGCATTTTCGTGTGCAGGTGCTTTTGTAACCATAAATTTGCCATTATTTATACTATTATTCCATGGTGCTGTAACTTTATCCCTTTGATTCATTAATTTTTGTTGCTTGTACAGCTTTTTTGCTTCTGTCTTTACAGCATCAAGGGATAGAGAATACTCTTCAGACAGTTTCCGTTCATACATATCCCGCTCGATCGCATTCGGGAGTGTAACGATGAATTCCAGTGCCTGTCTTACATACTCAGCCTTATCCGCTTCGTCTTGTATTACAGTTTTACTCCGCAAATGTTTCAATTGAAAGGACGTCACCGGCATAGCTTGTAATAATACCTGCTGGGAAAATTGTTCAGCGCCATACTGCCGTATATAATCATCAGGGTCACTACCCTGGGGGAGTGGAGCAATTCGCACCGTACAACCAGCTTTTTGTAATTGGTCAATCGCTTTTGCCGTAGCCTCCTGTCCGGCAAAGTCGCCGTCGTAGCATAGGATTACCTGATCTGTATTTCTTCTGATCAGATGGGCTTGTTGCTCCGTAAAAGCGGTTCCTAGCGTAGCGATTCCGTTACTAATGCCAGCCTGCCACGCAGCAATTACATCTGCATATCCTTCAAAAAGGATTGCCTGGTTTCGTTTACGTATTTGGCTTCTTGCGCGATGCAAGTTAAATATAGTGCGACTTTTGTTAAATAGGAGCGTTTCTGGACTATTTAAATACTTGGGTTCCGAGCCGTCTATAGACCTTCCTCCAAATCCGATAACCTCTCCCTGTGAATCCTGAATCGGAAAGATAACTCTCTTGCGAAATTTGTCATACACTCTTCCACGATCATTGGAGGATAGCAATCCTGCTTCGACCATTAGCTCTAACGGAAAGTTACGCTTTACAAGGTTATCCTTAACGAAATCCCATGATTCTGGAGCAAACCCAATCATGTATTCGTCAATTGTCGTCCTAGTAAAGCCTCGATTCTCCAAATAGCGAAGAGCTTCCGATCCATAGGGAGTGGACGTTAAAACATAATGATATAGTTTCGCCACAAAACGGTAGGCTTCATACATTTTCGCCTTCGCGCTCTGCATCGGATTATCTTCGTGAGTGAGGGGAGCTGGCGGGGTTAATCCCACCCGGTCTGCAAGTTTTTGCAAGGCCTCGGGAAACGAAAGCTGTTCGACTTGCATAACGAAAGAGAATACGTCACCACCTGCATGACACCCGAAGCAATGATAAAACTGTCGCTCCGCGTTCACATTAAAGGAGGGGGTTTTTTCCGAATGAAACGGACACAAGCCTAGATAGGCGCGACCCCTCTTCTTCAGTTGTACGTATTCTCCCACCACGTCTACGATGTCAACAGCTGCTCGAACCTGGTTGACGAACTCTTCGGGTGTAGATTGAGCCATAGCCATCCACCTTTTCACAGCAATGAAATTACTTTATTCGTCAAAGTTCGGCAAAATCCTTCTTCCAACTACTATTTTTTGTTCCTGAACCTTATCGGCGTGCTTTGAGTTTATTACGTCGAATAATGTCAAGGATAATATTAGCTGTTTCTTCAACCGCTTTGATAGAAACATCAATCACGGGACAACCTACGCGTTCCATAATTTTTCTTGAGTATTCCAATTCTGTTTCAATTCGATCCATTGTTGCATAATTCGCTTGGGCAGTTAGACCTAATGCTTTTAACCGCTCGGTACGAATCCCGTTTAATTGATCTGAATTTATGGTAAGTCCAATACATTTTTCCGCCGGCAGTAAGAACAATTCCTCTGGCGGCTCAACCTCTGGAACCAAAGGTACATTTGCTACCTTCAAGCGTTTGTTAGCCAAGTACATGGACAATGGGGTTTTTGACGTACGCGAAACCCCAATTAGTACAACATCTGCCCGAAGTAAACCACGAGGGTCTCTGCCATCATCGTATTTTACAGCGAACTCGATGGCTTCCACTTTTCGGAAATAATCTTCATCCAATTTACGTACTAATCCAGGCTTTCCGGATTGTTTTGTCTGGAGTAGATCTTCCATAATGGTCAGCAGCGGACCCATTACATCCACAATGGGTACCTGATGTTTGTTGGCCTGTTCCAAAATATACGTTTTTAGTTCAGGAACAACGAGAGTAAAGACCACCAGAGCCTTTGATTCTTTGGCGGAGAGGATAACTTCGTCAATGGACTCTTTATCCTCCATGTACGGATACTTGTGAATATCTACCGTTTTACCGTTAAATTGACTTGCTACTGCCCTTACGACAAATTCTGCTGTTTCTCCAATTGAATCCGATACGACATAAATTAATTGGGTATTCATTTCCAATCCAACTTCCCCCTACACATTCGTCTCTTTGCCAAGCTCCACAAAAGCTCTAGAAATTGTTGTTTTGGTAATCCTGCCCAACAATTCAAAGGTTTTTGGATCTTCTTCGTTGGGGCGTACGACCGGCAGTGAATCAATTTGGAATTCAATCAATTTTTGCGCGGTATCCAGAAGAGTTTCTTCTGGAGTGCACGTGACGATGTTGGGCATTCTTGTCATGATAATGCTGACAGGAATGCTCTCCAATCCCTTGTTACCTAATGAAGCCCGGAGTAAATCCTTTCGGGACACTACACCAGCTAACAAACCTTTTTGATTGACAACAAACAATGTACCTACATCCTCTAAGAATAATGTCACAATTGCATCATACACCGACGCTGATTCAGCCACGACGATAGGCACTGCTTTATAATCATTTACTATTAGCTTGTGCAATCGTTCTGCAATTACCGACGATGTAGGACGACCTGCGTAAAAATAGCCAACCCTCGGTCTTGCATCTAAATAACCCGACATAGTAAGAATGGATAAATCAGGTCGAAGAGTAGCCCTTGTAAGATTCAAGTGTTCGGCAATATTCTCACCTGTAATTGGACCTTCATCTTTTACAATTTGCAAAATTTGTTCTTGGCGTTTGGTCAATTCGATGACGGATCACCACCGATTCATAAATTACTATCCCTAGTATTACTCTATAAAGAGATAGATTCCTGCAAAAGAATCGTAAAAAGCTTTTTTTCTGCTACTGGAATGTACTGGAAGTAGAAAAAAGCCTCCACAAGAGGAGGCAGGGAGCTATGTCCCGATAAGCCGTTGTATATGTATTTATATGATCACAATTGATCATGATAGCCAAAAAACTATGCCTTGTCAAATCCATCTGAAAACTCTAGACGTTCCATTTGTTCTAGAAAGTTTCGGCTTTTAAGACGCAGGTCAATATGCTGATCTAGATATCTATGCAGTAAAAGCCTTAGTTGATTTCGCGTAGATGTTTTTACTTCAATCTCACCTAAACGCTCGAGAGGGAATAATAAAAACAGCCGTAATAATTTCCAGGTGGCTGGTAAAATATGAAATGAATAAGGATCAGTATGTGTACATCTCTGACATAAAAGACCGCCTTGTGTAATACTAAATGTGTAAAGCTCGCCCTCTGCCCCACAGGAAATGCAGCTTTCAACATGCGGACGTATTCCTGCGAGAACCAGCATTTTACTTTCAAAAATACGGCAAAGAATTTCCGCATCCTTGCCTTCATCCAAATACTGAAGGGTATGGACTAATAATTGGAACAGGTAAGGATTGGGCTCACGTTCCTCTGTCAAGCGATCTAGCATTTCTGCCATATAAGCAGAGTAGGCAGTCAGCATTAAATCCTGACGGAGATCCTTAAAAGAGTGAAGAATATCCCCTTGTGTGAGCTCCGGCATTCCTGTCCCTGTTCCTTTTTTACATAGATAGTATCCATGTGTAAACAATTGAGATACGGCGGCCAGGCGACTTCGAGGTTTTTTTGCCCCCTTTGCCATTACCCCGACCTTACCGTATTCCCTAGTGTAAAGCGTAACCACTTTACTACTTTCTCCGTAATCAACACTACGGATGACAATACCTTCCCACTTTACAAGCATACCTGAGAATCACCCTGTTCCAATAGGGCTTGATCCAGTGATCCTGCATCATCTGCATCGTTTTGTGCTTCATGATGTTCCTTATAAAGAAGGTAAGCGTGGATATCACCGGTTGAAGCAAAATAACTCCAAGAAAAGTTGCGAAGCATGTTGCATCATCCTTTCCTTTTTTCGGCCACCACTTTCTTTATATAGAATCCACCGTAGCCCCCATTTCTATGCCTTGGAAAAATTGTCACGTATAGCAAAGAAAAAGTTTATTTTTCTTCATAAAAACCAAAATTACGAAGCATCCTTTCCTGATTACGCCAATCTTTCTTTACTTTGACCCATACTTCTAAAAAGATTTTCTCACCTAATAAACGCTCCATGTCCATCCGTGCACGTTTGGAAATTTCTTTTAGCATGTCCCCTCTTTTGCCGATCAAAATTCCTTTTTGGGAATCACGCTCCACGTAGATGGCAGCATAAATGTCTAATGTTTTGCCATTTTCTCCACGCTTCATCTCTTCCACCGTTACAGCAATGGAATGAGGAATTTCTTCCCGCGTCAGATGAAGAACCTTTTCACGAATCAGCTCCGCTACGATAAAGCGCTCTGGATGATCCGTTACTTGATCTGCTGGATAATACATCGGCCCCTCTGGCATCTCCAGCAAAATGGATTGCAGTAGGGCATCAGTGTTGTTACCCTGCAAAGCAGAAATAGGAACAATTTGTTTAAAATCATGATGCTTTCGATATTCATCAATTAAAGGAAGCAATTCTTCTGGATGAATTTGATCAATTTTGTTTATAACCAAGAAGACAGGAGTATTAACCTTTTTCAAACGCTCAAGAATATACTCTTCCCCTGCCCCGCGTTTCTCCGTCGCATCAATGACAAACAGTACCAAGTCTACCTCATTAAGTGTATTTTCGGCCGCCGCTACCATATAATCGCCCAATTTGGACTTCGCTTTATGAATACCCGGTGTATCAATAAAAATTAATTGACCTTTGTCAGAGGTATACACAGCACGAATCTGATTTCGTGTCGTTTGCGGTTTATTAGACATGATGGCAACCTTTTGTCCAACAACCTGATTTAACAATGTGGATTTCCCTACATTGGGACGGCCAATAATTGAGACAAATCCTGATTTAAACGTTTCTTTCTTTTTTTGATTATCCAAGAAGATCCTCCTTTGTAAAAGCACCTGGCAATAATTCACTCACTGTAGTAACCGTAACATCTCCATTCAGATTGGACAAGATTACCTTCATATCAGGTGGGCACATTTCTGCCATTACCTGACGGCACGCTCCACATGGCGGTACTGGCTTCGGCGTATCCGCTACCACAGCGATGGCTTGATAGGTCTTATCTCCCTCGGAATATGCTTTAAACAAAGCTGTTCTTTCTGCGCAGTTGCACAGAGGATAAGCGGCATTTTCAATATTGCATCCTAGATATACTTTACCCGTTTCGGACAACAATGCAGCACCCACCGGGAATTTAGAATAAGGTACGTAAGCTGTTTCTCTTGCTGTTTTTGCTTGTTCAATCAGTTGTTGTTGGTTCATACAATTCTTCCTCTCCTGTGTCTAAATAAAAATGAAGATGCCAAGAGACCAGACGAGGCCGTTCCCATTTTGGAAGGTTCGTCTAGCTGTTTCCTTGACCGTAAATAGCGTCTCTTTTGTCCTAGCGAGTAAAGAAATAGGCATACAAAGGTGGGCCAAGAATGAGGATTCCAATCACGATGGCAAACATAGCGGATACAAAGACAGCTCCAGCAGCAACATCCTTCGCTATTTTTGCCTGTGGATGGTACTCTTTTGTCACCAGATCAACGCAAGCTTCAATGGCGGTATTAAGTAATTCAAGCGCCCAAACAATCGCAATAACCAATAGTAACAAGCTCAGCTCCAGGCGAGTAATTTGTAGCCATATGGATAAAATAACCACACCGAGTGCAACTGCTACGTGTATTTGCATGTTTCGTTGGGTGCGTACAGCATGGTTAATTCCCTGTAAAGCATAACCAAAGCTGCGCCATAAACGAAGCCATTCCTTCACGTTGACCGCTCCTATCTCGTCAATCCGACTTCTTGCAGAATATTTTCTTGACGGGTAAACATGTCTTTTTCTTCCTCAGGTGTCCCATGGTCATAGCCAATCAGATGCAAAAATCCATGCACTGCTAGAAAACCAAGCTCCCGTTCAAAAGAATGGCCATAATCCTGTGCTTGTTCTTTTGTTCGCGGGATGGAGATGATGATATCGCCTAGCATATTTGGATAATCATCAAATTCACTTTCTTCCACAAAGATCTCCATGTCTCCCTCGCCCTCTTCATTCAGCGCAAACGATAGCACGTCAGTGGGGCGATCCACTCCACGATAATCGCGATTCAGCTCATGGATACGTTCATTGTTAACAAGTGTGATAACTACTTCACCCTTAATTTCTTCAAATTGGGCCGCTTTTTGCAAGCAATTTTCAATAAGCTGTTGGTGCTCTTGCGTAATTTCTTCGTCTTGCTCATTTACAATCTCAATCGTCAGCAATGTTCTTCCCTCTTTTTCTTCTGAAACTTTACCTCATGTATAATCACATAAAGAGACTCCAAGAGGAGCCAGCCTAGATCTGCTGCTCCTCTTTGGAATACGCTGTAATGATTTTTTGAACCAAGCTATGACGCACAACATCTGTATCCTGAAATTCAATAAAAGCAATATCAGTAATAACGGAAAGAATGCGCTCTGCTTCTCGCAGCCCAGACTTTTTGCCTTTTGGCAGGTCAATTTGGGTTACATCCCCCGTGATGACCATTTTGGAGCCAAAACCCAAGCGCGTCAAGAACATTTTCATTTGTTCTGGTGTAGTATTTTGTGCTTCATCCAGAATAATAAAGCTGTCTTCTAATGTACGCCCTCTCATATAAGCAAGCGGAGCTACCTCAATGATACCTCGTTCCATCATTTTACTAACCTGTTCGGTTCCTAACATATCATACAAAGCATCATAGAGCGGCCGTAGGTACGGGTCTACCTTTTCTTGCAAATCGCCTGGTAAAAAGCCAAGGCTTTCGCCTGCTTCCACTGCTGGGCGCGTGAGAACAATTCGTTTTACTCGACCGTTTTTAAGGGCCTGTACGGCCATTACAACCGCTAGATATGTTTTACCAGTACCAGCAGGACCAATCCCAAACACGATATCATTTCGTTTAATAGCAGACAAATAATGGCGTTGCCCTAAGGTTTTAGCGCGGACTAGTTTACCGCGGTGAGAACGTGCTACCTCTTCTTCATAAAGATGCAGAAGCTCTTGCTCTTCTCCTTTTTCTGTTAGCTGCATCGCATAGTATACATCACGTTCTGATAATGTAATCCCCCTGCGGATCAGCTGCAATAAAGTATCAAATAGCGTAGCCAGCTTGTCGACTTCTGCCTTTTCCCCACTGATGACGAATGCGCCGGTGCGGGTTCCTATCTGAGCTGATGTTTTTTCTTCGATCTTTTTTAAATAGGAATCATGAGGTCCAAACAAAAGCAATGCTTCCTGTGCATCTGCAAACTGGATCACTACTTCTTCTTGTACTTGCAACCTTTGTCCATCTCCTTGCCATCAGTTATTTTAGTTTGGTGTGTCTTCTAGTGCGGGTGGCGTAGCAACAATCGGTTGGTCCATCGCTATATTTTCGATGACGGAAAAATAGATACTTACATAAACTTTACCATTCTCTTGTTTTACGTGCAAAACTTTTTCTTCTTTTATCTTCGCATCTTCTCCAGCTCGTTTCAAGATATCTGCTTTTGCAAAATGTTTAGCTACCTCTAAAGCGTCCCGATCGCTCATTCGGATAACCTTAGGCTCCAGCTCTCGATCAATTTCTGTCTTCCAGCCAAACGGCAATTGATAGTCAAAAAAAGCCGCTTGAAAACGTTTCTCTGTTTTACGAGCATGCTTGTACGACTTGATTTCAAACGGCCAAAGACGTACTGCCGATGATCCAAAAATCAAAAAGTGCTGCTTCTGTTTTTCACCTGTATAAAGAAGCTGGTTCTGGATTAAGGGGACGGTCACATCAGAACGATACCAGACCTCTCCTGTCACTTGTCCCCGGGCAGCAACGATCGATTGGCGCTCCTCATTACCAATAATACCTGAAATTAAAATCTGGTCTTTATCAACATACTGATTCGCTTTAACCATAGTCTTACCTGTTTCAGCAAAAATACTGTGAATGACTGCTTTTTTCTTTGCCACAACGTGTTTAGGTTCATGCGCAACAATCTTTTCCGGATCAACCTTTTCAACGACTTGAATAATGGCCTTTGTACCATTTAACTCAACACCTACCCATGAGGCTTCTGGAATATACCCCAAAATACGGCGCTGCAACT
Organism: Brevibacillus sp. 7WMA2; assembly: GCF_010748895.1. Lineage (NCBI taxonomy): Bacteria > Bacillati > Bacillota > Bacilli > Caryophanales > Paenibacillaceae > Brevibacillus > Brevibacillus sp. 7WMA2. The sequence continues at coordinate 517 of NZ_CP048799.1, read as the reverse complement.
CTTGGGGGTCTCCCATTTTTAATTTCCACGCACCTGCTCTTAACCCTACCTTCTCGGCTGCCTGTGTCACCTGATACGGCGAAATATTATGCGTTCCTTGCACCTCGACTTGCCATACAAACGTAGAGAGCATGTACAATCCGAGTAGAAAAATAAAAATACCTGCAACAAATCCGCTCCTCATTCGCATTCGTAACAACAAAAACGGTAGGCCTTGTCGACTCGTCACATGCACCCGGCAGCCTGTCTCCTTTAAGAAGGGACGAAGCCGATAGAAATCGGCAATCATCATCTCGCACTGTCCTAACTCAGGCCCTAAACGCTTGATATTCCACATTAAAATGTTTTCGCGGACGGCTAGGTTGATAAGACGTTCAAACCGTTTGCCGCGAATCGTTACTGTTATATGACCCTCGTACCATTCTTTTATTACGTTTCGCATCTGTATCCCCCTCAAACTCGTCACGTATTTTGAATGAATGTTATCTTGCCGATTCTCCCCTCCAACAACACTTCT